>NZ_BMRF01000008.1 GCF_014648495.1 Actinomadura cremea | reverse complement strand
GACGTCCAGCGGACGGGCGTACTCGCGGTCGATCCGGTCGCGGACGCGGCGCAGCCGCGCGAGGTCGCTCAGGTGCTGCGCGTGGGCGCGGGCGCGCCCCCATTCGGTCAGGCACATCGGAGGCTCCTTCTCAGCGCAGTTCCTGGATGCGGACGAGGTTGCCCGCGGGGTCGCGGAAGGCGCAGTCGCGGATGCCGTAGGGCTGCTCGGTCGGCTCCTGGACGATCTCGGCGTCCCCGGCCCGCACCTGCTCGAAGGTGCCGTCGAGGTCCCGGGTGGCCAGCAGGATCCAGCCGTAGGTGCCCTTGGCCATCATCTCGGTGATGGTGCGGCGCTCGTCGTCGGTGACGCCGGGGTCGACGGCGGGCGGCGCCAGGAGGATGGACGTGTCGGGGCGGCCGACCGGGCCGACGGTGATCCAGCGCATCCTGCCCTGCCCGACGTCGTTGCGGACCTCGAAGCCGAGGACGTCGCGGTAGAAGGCCACGGAGGCGTCCGGGTCGTCGTGCGGGAGGAAGCTCGTGTGGATGGTGATGTCCATGCCGATCAGGCTAGGCGCGGGCGCGTGACCTGCGCTTCTCGATTCCTGATCGATGGGCGGCCGTCGGGCGGTCGCCGACCATTTCTTTGCCGCCGAGGGTCGGTTGGGCACGGGTGTGCCGGGTACGGCATGCCTGAAATATTCGTATATCACCTGGTCAGGGAGGGGTTCTCATGACTGGGACGATGCGGGCCCCCCGCAGCCGGGGCATGCTCAGCGGGCTACTGCTGGTGCTGCTCGCGCTGTGGGGCGGGCTCATTCCGTTCATCGGGCCCTACTTCAACTTCGGCTTCGGATCGAGTGATCCCTGGGTCTACACCAACGACTGGCTGGTGCTGTCCATCCTTCCGGCGATCGCCGTGGGACTGGGCGGGCTGATCCTGATGTTCACCGCGAACCGTCCCGTCGCCATGTTCGGCGGCTGGCTGGCCGCGCTCGGCGGGCTGTGGTTCGTCGTCGGCACCACCATCGCCGCGCTGTGGAACAGCGGCGTGGGGACGGCGCTCGGCGGCGAGGCGCGGCAGATCACCGAACGGCTGACGTTCTTCGAGGGACTCGGCGCGATCATGGTCCTGCTGGCGGCGCTGGCACTGGGCCGCTTCCTGGTGGTCGGCGTGCGCGAGGCACGGCGGGCGGAGCGCGAGCGGCGCCCGGTCGACGACCGCGCGGACTCCGAGGCCACCGCCGTCCCGGCGCAGCGCAAGCGCGGGCACTTCCACCTCGGCAGGCCGAAGGCGGGGGCCTCGGCGGGGAGGGGGCGGCAGACCACGCCCCCGAGACGGGACTGACGCGCGGCTCTCGACGATCGGCCCGGGCTCGGCGCGAGGCGTTCTCGCCGGCGGCAACTACGATTGCCTGGGTCGATCGAGAGCTCGTGGAGGTCGGACAGAATGACATCGCCGCGCAGGATCGGTGCGCCGGACGCCAAGAACCGGGCGGCGCTGCTGGACGCGGCGGAGCGCCTCATGCTGGAAGAGGGGTACGCGGCGGTGACGTCGCGGCGGGTCGCGGCCAAGGCCGGGCTCAAGCCGCAGCTCGTCCACTACTACTTCCGCACGATGGACGAGCTGTTCCTGGAGGCGTTCCGGCGCCGCGCCGAGGAGGGCGTCGAACATCTGGCGCAGGCACTCGACGCGGTGCAGCCGTTACGGCAACTGTGGGCATTCAGCACCGATCCGGCGGCGACCGCGCTGACGATGGAGTACGCGGCGCTGGCCAATCACCGCAAGGTCCTGCGGGACGAGATCGGCCGGTACGCCGAGCGGATGCGGGTGATGCAGGCCGAGGCCATGGCGAAGCTCGCCGAGCGGTACGGGGTCGACCTGGAGGAGTATCCGGCGGCCTTCCTGTCGGCGCTGCTGACGAGCCTGTCGCGGCTGGTCACCATGGAGAAGTCCCTCGGGATGTCCGTGGGGCACGCCGAGACCGACGAGATCGTCGAACGCTTCCTGCGGCGGCTCGAGGGCCCCGCGGGGGCTCGGACGACCGGGTCGTCCGAGCCCGTGTAGCGGCCGTCAGTCGAGGACGAACCGGGGGCGGGCGTACTCGCCGTGCTCCCGCTGGCGGCGGACGACGTACGTGCCGGGGGCGCACCCGCTCGCCCCGTGTTCGGGGTGCATCAGGTACGCGACGGCGGACGTCTCGAAGACGCAGATGCTCAGGAAGACGGGGTCGTGGACGTGCGGGGTCACCCGGCACGTGCCCGGTTCGGCGACGAGGGAGTGCGTGTTCCCGCCCGCGACGCCGCGCAGGAGTTCGACGCCGCCGGGCGGCACGTCCGTCCAGAGGGCGTTCGGCCGGATCTCGACGGACGGGGACAGGACGGACAGCGGGACGACGATGAGGTCGCCCTGGGCCTGCGGGCCGTCGATGACGGGGACGGACAGCGACGCGTCGACCTGCGAGAGGTCGGACAGAACGGTCATGTGATCACCTTCAGGTTCGGCGGGCGAGCGTGGCGTACTGGTCGGCGGACAGGCCGTAGGTCCAGCCGGCGGCGGCGACCGGGTCGGTGAAGTGGCCGGGGACGGTCAGCCCGTACTGGCGGCGCGTGCCGTCGCGTTCGAGGGAGCCGTTGACGGCCAGCAGCACGCGGGTGCTCCCGCGCAGGTCGTAGAGCCGCAGCTCGTGCCCGGGGTTGCCGGGGTCGGGGGCGACGCCGAGCAGCGCCGGCCCGAGGGAGTCGACGTAGGCCGGCCAGCCGATGCGCTCGAGAGCGCACCGCCTGACCTCGACGTTGCGTTCGCGTTCGATGCGCCGCACGTCCGGGTCGTCGATCACCCAGGACGGGACGCGCGTGCCGTGCCACGCGTGGACCGACCAGCCGTCCCGGTACCGGAGGGCCGGGCCGTCCTCGCGGTGCAGGCGCACCTCGCCGTGCTCACCGGCGGACTCGGTGTGGATCTCGGCGGGGCGTTCGGAGACGACGCAGACGTCGCGGAGGGGCCACCAGGGGCCGCAGCTGCGGGCGAGCGTCGTCCACGGGGCGAGCCGCAGGTCGAGTTCGGGCGTGAAGTCGGCCCCGCCCAGGCGGCGCAGCGCGTCGAAACGCGCGACCCACGAGACGCACTGGCTCATGCTCCAGAATCCGCCGGTGCGCCGGTCGTCGCCCGTCCACAGGGCCCTGCGCAGGGTGGCGGTGTGGGTTCGCGCCAGTGGCTCGACGATCTGCCACCTGAGGTACGACTCCAGGGACGTGCAGGGCGCGTCGAGCCGCATGCCGATGCGGCCGGCCAGTTCCACCGAGAGCCGGTGGAAGCTCGGTGGCAGCGGCCAGGCGGACGGACGGTCGGGGGGTTCGTCGTGCCGTGGCCGGTGGCCCGGCGGGACGGTCATGGCGGCCGTGGCCGGGGACGCGACCCAGTGGAACCGGGGCGGGTCGAGGCCGATCAGCCGGTAGAGCTCGGAGATGGCCGCTTCGGCGGCCGGTCGGTCGGCGGGGCCGGTGTCGAGGAGGCGGCCCAGCCAGTCTTCGCGGACTTCGGCGGCGTCACGCCGCGTGATGGCGCTCACCGCATCGGGGCGGTGCGCCCCCCTTCATCGATCATGCCCGGATGGTGGCAGATCGCCGTGCCCGGTGTCCAGAGGGTTTCTCCGCTTCGCGGCCGGGCCGCGGGTCAGCGCTGGGGCGGCGGCTGCTGCTGCGGGTGCATCGGGGCCTGCTGCTGCGGCGGCGGAAGGTGGCCGCCGGGCTGCTGCCAGCCGCCCGGGGGCACCTGCGGCGCGGCGGCGCGGGTGCCGGACGCCAGCTGGAAGCCGACGCCGATGAGGATGAACGCGAGCCCGGCGACGATGAAGTTCAGGCACGTCGCGAGCTGGAGCTGGATCTCCGCCTTGTCGCCGTCGGGCTCGTCGACCTTGGCGCCGACGGCGAGGGTCCCGAACAGGGCGAACGCGATCAGGAGGATGCCGATACCGGCGCAGATCCCGAAGATGGGGCTGATCTTCTTTCCGGGCATTCACGAACAATAGCGACTGAACATCCCACGCCGCGTCAGGGCGCCTGTTTCGGACGGCCCGAATCGCCGCCGCGCGCGTCCGGCTCGGCCGTCCGCCCGGCGGGACCAGCGCGTTTGCGGGCGCGCGGTGAGGGGATGCGGCGCCCATGCGTCGACCTCATCGCCTGATACCGGACAACACCCTTTTCCTGCTCGCCGAGGGATACGCGTGGCTGCCCGCACGTTTCCGCAACACCGACCGCCAGGTCGTCCGCAGCCGGTTGCTGGGGAGGCCCGCGGTCGCGATGCGCGGACCGGACGCCGTCCGGTTCTTCTACGGCGACGACTACGTGAAACGACGCACCGCCCTACCGGACCCCGTCCTCAGCACCCTGTTCGGCCACGGCGGCGTCCAGACGCTCGACGGGCACGCGCACCGGGTCCGCAAGGAGCTGTTCACCTCGATCCTGGACGACCCGGAGGGCGTCGAGGGGCTCGTGGCGCACGTCCGGGCGGCCTGGGACGAACTGGTGCGGTCGTGGGAGGAGCGCTCGCGCGTCGTGGTGTTCGACGAGGCGAGCCGGGTGCTCGCGCGGGGCGTGTGCCGGTGGGCGGGCCTGCCGCTGAACGACGCCGACGCCGACCACCTCGCCCGCGACGTGACGGCCATGGTCGACGGATTCGCCACGCCCGGCCCCCGGCACTGGCGGGCGCGGGCGGCGCGGCGGCGGCAGGAGGCGTGGGTCGCGGGCCTGGTCGGTGAGGCGCGGGCGCGGACGTCCGGGGAGGGCGGCGGCCCGCCCGCGCGGTCCGCGATCGCCGTGGTGGCCCGGCACCGGGGTGTGGACGGGCGGCCCCTCGATCCCCGCACGGCCGCGATCGAGCTGCTGAACATCGTCCGTCCGACGGTGGCGGTCGCCTGGTTCGTCACGTTCGCGGCCCACGCGCTGCACCGGTGGCCGGAGCACCGCGAGCGGCTCGCGTCCGGGGACGACGCGTTCGCGACGGCCTTCGCGCACGAGGTGCGGCGGTTCTACCCGTTCGCACCGTTCGTCGGCGGCGCGGCGGTCCGGAGCACGCGCTGGCGCGGGGAGCGGATACCCGGCGGGGCGCTCGTCCTGCTCGACCTGTTCGGGCAGAACCACGACCCGGACCTGTGGGACGAGCCCTACCGCTTCGACCCCGGACGGTTCGTCGACGTGGAGATCGACCCGGACGTCCTCGTGCCGCAGGGGGGCGGCGACCCCCGCACCGGCCACCGCTGCCCCGGCGAGACGGTCACCGTGGAGCTGCTCGCGTGCCTCGCCGTCCGGCTCGCGCGGCTGCACTACCACCTGCCGCCGCAGGACCTCGACGTCCCGCTGCGGCGCGTCCCGACCCGGCCCCGCAGCGGGGTCGTCATCGCCGGGGTGCACACGGCCCCGGCCCGGCGCGGGACGGGCGCTCACCGTGCGTCATGAACACCAGTTTGACCAGGGAAATCTAGGTTAGAAGGGGTGAAAGCTCTCCAATTCCGAAGGGGGAAGTCATGGCGGAACGGAGAGAAGAGACCACGGCGTCCGCGGCTCCGGGGGGCCGGGACATCGAACAGGACGAGTTCCGCGTCTGGGAGGACCGGACGCGGGTGTTCCTGCAGCCGGTCGCGGCGCCGTCGATCCTCGGGCTGTTCGGGCTGGCGGCCGCGACCATGATGGTCGGCGCCTGGCAGGCGGACTGGTACGGCAATCCGACCACACCGCTGCTGCTGGCCCCGTTCGTCTTCATGTTCGGCGGGCTCGCGCAACTGCTGGCGGGCATGTGGTCGTACCGGGCGCAGGACGGCCTGGCCACGGCGATGCACGGCATGTGGGGCTCGTTCTGGCTGGCCTGGGGGCTGCTGTGGCTCCTGATCGCGACGGGCGCGTTCCCCGTCGCGCTGGCTCCCGCCTTCGGCGAGTCCAGCGCGGGGTTCGCGATGTGGTTCGTCCCGCTCGCGGTCATCACCGGGTACGGCGCGATGGCGGCGCTCGGCCGCAACATGATGCTGACGCTGCTGCTCGCGGCGCTGGCCGTCGGCGCGGGGTTCACCGCCGCGGGGTTCTTCGCGGGCTCCACCTGGCCGCTGCGCATCGGCGGCTGGCTGTTCGTGGTGTCCGCGGCGATCTCGGTCTACACGGCGGCGGCGATGATGATGGAGAACACCTTCGGCCGGACCGTCATGCCGCTGTTCAAGACCCGGCGGGGCAAGTACGTCCCGGAGGGTCCCGGGCCGAGCAGGCCGCTGGAGTACCGCTACGGCCAGCCCGGCGTCAAGATCGGCCAGTGACCCCGGAGGTCCTCGACTCCATGCCGCACCCCTCCGGTTGCGGCATGGGGTCCGCTTTGCCACCCCGTGTCGGGTTTACCGTCCCGCTCCCCTATCCTGGGCCGCACATGACCCATGACGCGGGGAGCGGGTATGCCATCGATGGTCCGGCGGACGGCACGGCGGGCGTGGCGGCGCGTGTCCCGGGCCTACCTGCACGCCTGCGCCCGGGACGACGCGGCGGGTCGCGGCGTCCAGGTGCCGAGCGGCGTCTGGGTCTGCGAACGTTGCGAGCAGGCGCTCCTCGAACTGGCGTCGTTCAAGGAGCACCTCCGCGTCGTCCACTCGATGTGACGCGCACGCCGGACGAGCGGTGACCCCCAGCGTGCCGCCCCCCATCGGGACGGCGGCGTGTGGCAGGATTCGATCACGATTTCATGGTCATTCTCATACTTTCTTGAGACTCATCGCATAGAACCGGATACATGCGCCTCACACGTCGAAGGTTCCTGGTCCTCGGCGGCGCCGCCGGACTCACCGGCGGAGCGGCCCTCGTCAGCGGGACGGCGACCCCGCGCGGGGCCGAACGCCCCGCCGCCACCGCCGCCGGTCCGTACGTGACCATGCCGCATCTGCAACCGCCGGCGATGAGCGCGCGGCGCGGCGGCGTCCCCGAGCGGGGCCTGCTGTTCCTCGGACCGTTCCGGGGCACCGCGCACGCGGACGGCCTGATCGTCGACGACGCGGGCGAGCCCGTCTGGGTCCAGCAGTCCCGGCAGACGATCACCGACCTGCGCGTGCAGACGTTCGAGGGGCAGCCCGTCCTGACCTACTGGGAGGGCGAGCGCCGCACCGGCGGCTACGGCTGGGGCAACGGGATCATCCTCGACCGCGCCTACCGCAAGATCGCCGAGGTGCGCGCGGCCGGCGGCGAGGGCGTCCACGTCGACCTGCACGAATTCCAGCTCACCGACCGGGGCACCGCGCTGATCATCGCGTACCCGCTGGTCCGCGCCGACATGCGCGCCATCGGCGGCCCGCGGGACGGGCACGTCTTCGACAACCGCGTCCAGGAGATCGACATCCGGACCGGCCGGGTGCTCTTCGACTGGAGCGCCCTCGAGCACGTCGACATCGCCGAGACCGTCACCCCCCTCGCCGACAACGCCGACGGGACCGACGGCAAACCGTTCGACCCCGTCCACGTCAACTCGGTCGAGGCCGACGGCGACGCCCTCCTGCTCTCCGCCCGCAACACCGGCACCCTCTACCGGATCGACCGCAGGACGGGCCGGATCCGGTGGCGGCTCGGCGGCACCCACGGCGACTTCGAACTCGGCGAGGGCGTCGAGTTCAAGTGGCAGCACGACGCGCGCCGCCGCCCCGACGGGACGATCACCCTGTTCGACAACGCGATCACCGAGGCCGAGAGCGGCTCGTCCCGCGGCATCGTCCTCAAGGTCGACGAGCGCGCCAGGCGCGCCGACCTCGTGTGGGAGTACACCGACGGCACCACGTTCGGCCACTACATGGCGAACCTGCAGATGCTCCCCGGCGGCAACGTGCTCCTCGGCTACGGCTCCACCGCCTCCGTCATCGAGTACACCCCGGGCGGCGACGTCGTCTACGAACTCCAGACGGGCCAGTCGTCCTACCGCGCGTACCGGCACGCGTGGACGGGCCGCCCCGAGACGCCCCCGCTGGTCGCGTCCCGTCCCGCCTCCGGCGGCATGCGCCTGTACGCGAGCTGGAACGGCGCCACCGAGGTCGCGGCCTGGCGGTTCCTCACCGGGCCCTCCCCGTCCCGGCTGACCCCCGCGACGACCGTCCGCCGCTCCGGCTTCGAGACGTCCGCGCGGGTCGAGCGGGCCGCGTCCGCGCTCGCCGTCGCCCTCGACGCGCACGGCACCGAGCTCGGCCGCTCCGCCCCGCTCGACACGCGGGACGAGGCGAACACGGCCGTCTGACCCGGCGGCGCCGGGTCACTCGCCGCGATCGCGGTGGGCGTCGCGGGCGCTGCCGGCCAGGGCGCTGCTGTCGAGGGCGCGCAGCCGGTCGAGCTCGCGGCGGTCGCGCTTGGTCGGACGGCCCGCGCCGCGGGCACGGCGCGCGATCGGCATGAACGCCTCGCGCGGCGGCGGGGGCGGGCTCTTGTCGATCAGGCACTCCGCCGCGTCCGGCGCGCCGACGCGCTTGCGGATGACCTTCCGCACGACCACGAGGCGCTCGCGCCCCTCGTGCCGGAGCCGGATCTCGTCGCCCTGCTTCACCGCCGTCGCGGCCTTCGCGCGCTCGTCGTTCACGCGGACGTGCCCCGCCTTGCAGGCCGCCGTCGCCTGCGAGCGCGTCTTGATCAGCCGCACGGACCAGAGCCAGAGGTCGACCCGCACCGACCCGTCTTCTGCCATGGCCCCGACTGTAGCCAAGCCCCCACCCCAACAGTCACCCCTTTTTCTCCGGGCCAAGAGGCGCGCGGCCTCCGGGCGCAGGGCGCCCTACGGCCGCGCAGGCAGGAAACCGCCCGCCGCCGCGCCGGGGGCGCCCGGCGGGACGGACGGGCCCACGGGCCCGCCGGTCGGGCCGTCCGGAATACGCGGGGGCCGGCCGCTCGGGGCGGCCGGCCCTTGGGGGTGCGTCGGGGGGTGGGTCAGTGGTGGTGGCCTCGGGTGCGGAGGCCGTGGCCGTAGCGGAACAGGGGGTCGTAGTCGCGGTCGCCGATGTTGACCGGTTCCTGGGCCTCGCTGCGCGGCCAGGAGACCGGGAGCCTGCCGGTGAACGGGCGGCGGCCGAACAGGACGTCCGCGACGCCCGCGCCCTCGCTGCCGGGCAGCCAGGACATGACGAACGCGTCCATCTTCGGCAGGAGGCCGGTCACGATCTGCGGGCGGCCCGCGACGTCCAGGACGACGCAGGTCTCGATGGCGGCGCAGACCTTCTCGACGTTCGCCTCGTCGGCGGCGGAGAGGTCGAGCGTGTGGCCGTTGCCGGCGTCGCCGACGCCCTCGGCGTACGGGGTCTCGCCGACCACGACGACGCCCACGTCGGCGCCGTCCGTCGGCGCGGACGCGTCGGCGCTGTAGGTGACGTCGCCGGCGTACTGCTCGATGCCCTCCAGGATCGTGGTGCCGGGGATGATGTCGCCGGACCGGCCCTGCCAGGTGACGGTCCAGCCGCCCGCCTGGTTGCCGATGTCGTCGGCGTTCACCCCGGCGACGTAGATGTCGTCGCGGCGGTCGAGGGGCAGCGCCCGGTCGTCGTTCTTCAGCAGCACCTGCGACTTCGCGACGGCCTCGCGGGCGACGGCCCGGTGCTCGCGGGAGCCGATGTCGGACGCGTTCGAACGGTCGGTGTACGGGCGTTCGAAGAGCCCGAGCTCGAACTTCGCCGTGAGGATGCGGCCCACGGCGTCGTCGATGCGGGACGGACGGACGCGTCCGGCCTCGACCTCGGCGATCAGCGTCTCCACGAACTGCGGGGCGTTGTAGGGCTCCATGAACATGTCCACGCCCGCATTGACGGCGGTGCGCACCTGCGTCGGGTAGTCGCCCGGGATCTGCTTGATGGCCTCCCAGTCGCTGATCAGGAAGCCCTCGAAGCCGATGTCGCCCTTGAGGGTGTCGGTGAGGAGCTCCTTGTGCGCGTGCATCTTGAGCGGGTTCCCGACGCCGTCCTCGGTCCAGTCGACGCTGGAGAAGGACGGCATGATGCTGCCGACGTCGTGCTCCTTGACCGCGCGGACGTACGGGAGCATGTTCGTCTTCCAGAACGACTTCCGGTCGGTGACCGTGACGCCCTGGTCGATCGTGTACGTGCCCGTGGTGGACGACCCGAACTTCGTGTCGCCGTCGCCCGCGAAGTGCTTGACGGTGGCGAGGACGTGCTCGGGGTCGTCGAGGTCGCGGGACGGGCGGCGGCCCTGGAAGCCCTCGACGGCGCCGGTCATGCGGGTGACGAGCTCCGGGTCCTCGCCGAAGCTCTCGTAGGTGCGTCCCCAGCGGAGGTCGCGGGACACGCAGACGCACGGCGCGAACGTCCACTGCGGGCCGGTCGCGCGCGTCTCCGCGGCGGTGATCTCGGCGGTGCGCTCGACGAGCCGCGGGTCCCGGGTGGCGCCGAGGCCGATGTTGTGCGGGAAGACGGTCGCGCCGACGAGGTTGTTGTGGCCGTGCACCGAGTCGACGCCGTAGAGCAGCGGGATCTTCAGGCGGGTGCCGAGGGCCCGGGTCTGGAAACCGTCCACCATGTCGGCCCAGCCCTCGGGCGTGTTCGCGGTGGGCGTCGAGCCGCCGCCCGACAGCACCGAGCCGAGCCCGAGGCGGCCGATCATCTCGGGGTCCCCGGCGACGGCGGCGCGTTCGGCCTGCGCCATCTGGCCGGCCTTCTCGGCGAGCGTCATGCGGCCGAGCAGGTCGTCGACGCGCTCGTCGACGGGGCGGCGGGCGTCGAGGTAGGGGGCGGTCCGCTCCTGTGCCACGGCCGGCCGCGCGGCGATGGCGGACGGCACGGCGGCGGTCACCGCCAGCGCGATCATGATCCGCCCGATCCGGGTGGCGGGTCCGAGGGGGTGTCGCAAGTCGTCCCTCCATGGGTCGCTTCCGCGACGCCGCGCGGTCCGGGCGGACCGCGCGGCCGGCGACCGGGGGGCACGGCTCGCCCGGACGGCCCCGCACCCCTCACCGGCTCTGCGTCACCGAGAAGGTCCCCCGGCGGAGATCATCTGTCAAGAAGGGAGGCGCCCGCGAAGCGGGGGACGGCGTGGCCACACCCGGCCGCGCGGTGCTCCGGAGGCCGACGACCTGCGGCCCCGCCCCGGAGTGGGGCGAGGCCGGGCTTCCTCGGCGCTATCTCTTCCCGCGCGGGGGCTGCTCGCCGCGCTTCTCGTCCTCGCGGGTCACCTCGACGCGCTCCTTGCGCAGCTCGCTGCGGACGGTCTGCTCGTCCTGCACCCGCTCGGTCCGGATGCGCACCCGCTCGACCGGCACCGCCTCCTTGGTCACGACGGGCCGCTCCTCGTAGAGGACGATCTCCTTGTCGTCCTCGGTGATCGTCACGCGGGTGCCCGGCTGCACGGAGCCGACCGGCTCCCGGTCGACCTTGATCTCGTCGTGCGAGCACGGCACCGTCCGCTCCACCATCTCGGTCTCGATCCACTTGCGCACCCGCACGCGTCCGGCCTCGTGCCGTTCGGTGCCGACGTGGATCTGCTCCTCGCTGCGGACGATCTCCGTCATCGGGCCCTCGGCGCCCGGCTCGGCCTCCGTGCGCGCCCGCTGCTCGGGCATCGCCGGCCCGGACCGCGCGTCGGGGGCCGCCGTCCCGGCGTCCCGCTTGCCCCGGTCGGGACGGACGGCCATACCCGCCGCCCCCGCGGCGCCCGCCGCCCCGGCGGTGCCCGCGGCACCCGCGGTCTCGGTCGTCCCGGACGGTCCGGCCGGTGCGGCGCGGCCCTCCGCGCGGCCCTCGGCGGGGGTCTCCGGGCGGCCCTTGCCGCCCTTCTCGCCGGTCTCGCCGCCGGTGCGTCCGCCCGCCGGGGGACGCACGCCGTAGTGCCGGTACAGGTCGACGATCTGGGCGTGCGACAGGTGCTCGTCGGCATCGACGTTCGGCGCGCCCTTGATGGTCTCCTTGTCGTAGGGGACCTGGAGCATGTCCGCTTCCTTGTGCGAGCCCGTCAACGGAACGAAGCTCTCCCGCATCCCGAACCAGCCGGTGTGCACGGTGATCCACTCGGGGGAGCCGGAGTCGTCGTTGAGGTAGACCTGCTTGATCGTGCCGACCTTGGTCCCGTTGGTGTCGGAGACGCTCATTCCCATGAGCTCCCGCACCTGTGTCTGTGTCTGCACGTTGAACACCTCTGTTTCCGTGACCGCGTCCGGATGGCGGGTGGGGCGGGCCCCGGCCGGTGCGTCGGTGCGCCCGGCTCGCGTCACTCGGTCGCGGCGGTTCCGAGTCGGGCGCCGGCGCCGGACCCCGGTGCCCTTCGTTGTAGTTGTACCGAGTTGCCGGATTCCATGGGGAAGTAACCGATCGGCGCCCTTATAAACCTGTTTACCTAACTCTAGGTGAGTATCTACCAAATTCTTACACACCTACCACCAGCGGCTTCACGCGAGCGAGCGACGGAACGTCACCTCGAACACGTCACCACAAAAACGACTAACGACCATTTATCGGTGGCGAAAAAACGCCAGATGAAGATCATTTTAGGAAGGGGCAGTTTCCTTTTTCACGTGCCGCGCAACACTGTCGACGGGAGCGCCCGGTGATCGGAGCGCGAGGACGCCTGCGACACATCGGAGATCTGGCATGGACGACTTCTCACCGGCACCGTTCGGGAGGCGCGCGACGCGCACGGGGGACGGGCGGGGGCGCGGCCCGTCCGCCGCCGTCCGCCGCGCGCGGATCGCGGGAGCGCTGTCGGTCGCGGCCGTGGTCGCGGGCCCGGCCGCCGCGGTCCCGGCGGGCGCGGCGGCCGCGACCACCGCACCGCCGGCGTGGTGCGCCGAACGGGGCCCGCTCGCCGCCCGGACGATGCCGAACACCATCGACATCGCCGAGTGCGACCTGCGCGGGCGCGTCGTGACCGGCGCGGGCGGCCTCACCGCGACGGTCCCCCGGGACGGCACCTCGGTGCTCGCGCACTCGATGCGCACCGACGGCGCCGCCGAGCTGCGGATCGAGGTCGACGACCGGGACCGCCAGATCGTCATCAGCACCCGCGGCGTGCGCACGCCGGAGGGCCGTCCCAGCGAGTTCCAGGCCCCGCAGGACGCGTGCCGGGACGGCCGGTACCGCGCCCAGCCGAGCAAATGGCCGAAGGGCTCTACCGTCGCGTGGCGCTACCACCCGGGCGGGACCGGACGATCGAACGCCACGATCGCCGAGGGCGTGTCCAATGTCTTCGACGCCTACACCGACTGCCGCAGCGACCGGCAGTTCAACCCGCTGCCGAACGTGTACCAGCGGTACGCGGGGAGTTCTACCCGCCCCCCGAACCTCACGGACGCCGCGGCCTGCGGGCGGCGCGACGGCGTCAACACCTTCGGCTGGCTCGCGATGGGCGCGGCCGAGGGCAACGTCCTCGCCGCGACCTGCTCGTGGTCCGTCGGGCCGACCACGGTGGAGACGGACATGGCCCTGCAGACGCGGGGCCGTGACTGGTGGTCCGGCGGGGGCACCTGCCCGAGGGGCGCGTACGCCACGACGGCCGTCGCGACGCACGAGGCCGGGCACGTGCTCGGCCTGTCGCACGTCGAGGGCCTCGGTCACTCGAACCTCACGATGGCGCCGTCCGTCGGGCCGTGCGACAACGGGCCGTCCACCCTCGGCAAGGGCGACTACGACGGGCTGATCGCGCTCTACGGCGCCCGCTGAACCGGCGGACGGCCCGTGCGGCGGCCCGTGCGGCGGCCCGTCCGGCGGTGAACGCGGCCGCGCGGGCGGGCGGTTCCCGGCGCCCGGACACGCGCGGTGGTGAACGGCCCCGGGACTCCCGGGGCCGCCCGGGGCCGCCCGAGCCGCCGGGGCCGCCGGGGCCGCCGGGGTCAGCCCTTGTCCGCCAGGCGGGCGACGACGATGAGGCGGCGCTCGTCCGTCCCCTTCGGGTGGCAGGTGATCAGCGTGACGTACGCGCCGTCCGGCGGGCTCCACGGCCGGTACGGGACGGGCTCGAGGGCGGAGCGGTCGTCGGGCATCGTGATGCGCTTGTCCTGTACCCGGTAGACGTGGGTCTTGCCGCCCGCCCGCAGCCTGACCGCGTCGCCCTTCTTCAGCTTGTCGAGGTCGAGGAACGGGCGCAGGTGAGTGGTCCGGTGCCCGAGCAGGACGGTGTTGCCGCGGTCTCCGGGACGCGCGGTGCCCGGGTAGTGCCCGACGCCGTGCTGCAGCACGTGTTCCGCCACGCCTTCGAGCACCTTGGCCTTCAGCGAGATCCGGTCGATGGCGAGGCCCGCGATCTGCTCGCCGCGCCGCGGAGCCGCCGCGGCCGCGCCCGTCCGGGGCTCGGCGCCGGCGGGCCCGCCGCCGGTGGCCGCCGGTCGGGCGGGCTCCGCGCGGCCGGGGTCGAGGTTCAGCACGGACGTCACCGACGACACGGCCGCGACCGGGTCGACGAGCGCGCCCGGAGCGGCGGACGCCCGCGCCACGGGCGCGGCGGCCGCGGAAACGGCGAGGGCGGCCGCCATCGGGACGGCCGCGTGGATGTACCTGCGCACGGTCATGTCGCCTCGTTCCTCTCGCTGCGGCGTGCAGGGCACGGCCCGCGACGGCGCGGAGGGGACGGCACGTCTGCCGTCCCCTCCGCGTGATCGATCGATCGGTCCGACCCGACGGCGATGCCGCGTGACCTGGCCGCCCGACGCCCCGCGGTGGCGTCCGGTCGCCCGGTCCGCCGCCGCACCGGCCGCGGATCGTCAGTACCGGGTCGGTCCGGGACCGGTCGGTGCGGAGCCGCACCGCGCCGACCCGTCCGCTTCGGACCCGGTCACCTCGGGTTCGCTCAGCGCTTCGCCGGCGAGTTGACGTCGACGGGCATCCGGTCCAGCGGCAGGCGCGGGCCGGCCTCGCCCGGCTTGGCGGCGACGGCGTCGGTGACCGGCGCGGTCTTCTTCAGCGACTTCACGAGGCCCCGCACGGTCTCGGTCACCCGGTCGCGCTTGGACGGGGCGGCGGCGCGCCGGTTCGCGACCGGCTTGGCGACCGGCTTGGCGGCCGGCTTGGCGACGGGCTCGGCGACGCGGGCCAGGGCGCCCCCGGCGAGCGACTCCAGCGTCGTGGACACGTCGCCGGTGACCTGCTCCGGCGCGGGAACGCCGCGGGCGCTGCCCTTGCGCAGGGTCGGCGGCAGCTCGTGGTCGCCGCCGTCGCCGACGGACGCGCCGCCCTTGCAGTACGCCTGGGACACGCCGAGGACCGCGACGGAGTTGCCGCACACGTTGACCGGGATGCTGATCGGCGCGTAGACCTGGTTGCCGCCCAGGATCGAGAAGTTCCCGGACGTCTTCATGTCGGGCTTGCCGTTCGACCGCTCGACCTCGGCGCCGCCCTCGCACTGGGCCCGGGACAGGCCCACCACCGCGACGGAGTTGCCGCACACGTTGATCGGGGCCGAGATCGGCGCGTACACCTGGTTGCCGCCCAGGATCGAGAAGTTCCCGGACGTCTTCATGTCGGGCTTGCCGCCCTTGCCGCCGTGGCCGTAGCCGCGGCCGTCCCAGCGGTCCGCGGACGACGCGCGGTAGCCGTCGCCCTTGTGGTGGCCGCCCTTGCCGCCGTCGAACTCGACCTCGGCGCCGCCCTTGCAGAACGCCTGCGAGATGCCGAGGACCGCGACGGAGTTGCCGCAGACGTTGACCGGGATGCTGATCGGCGCCACCACCTGGTTGCCGCCGCCGATGGAGAAGTTCCCGGACGTCTCCATGCGGCCCTTGCCCTTGCCGCCCTTGCCCTTGCCGCCGTGGCGCTCGTGCTCGACCTCGGCGCCGCCCTTGGACGCGGCCTGCGACGCGCCGAGCACCGCGACGGAGTTGCCGCTGACCTCGACCGGGATCGAGATCGGCAGGACGACCTGGTTGCCGCCCAGGATGGAGAAGTTCCCGGCCGTCCGCATGTCGGCGGTCGCGACGGCCCCGGCGGAACCGAAGCCGGCGCCGACGGCGACCGCACCCGCGGCGACGAGCGCGGCACGGCTGGTGTTCTTGGCCCAGTTGCGCATTTGTTGCTCCTGTCTTTTCGACGATTCGATGAATCACTGGATCGGCTGCACGACGTTTTCCGGATGTGCGCAGCACGCAGCGGCCGGACAAGGCCGATGCCCATTCGGATCGCTTTCCTCGCCCGGCCCGCGGGCCCGGCGGCATGAGGAAAGCAGTGAGGACGGTGATTTCTCGGGCGGCGCGGGAACGGCCGCCGGGGCATGCCCTGCGGCGGGGACGCACGGACGCGTGCGGCCGCCGGGGCGGGGAACCGCTAGTCGGGGACGACGGCCGGGCGGCCCGGCGCGGCGATGTCGGTCAGGGACGTGCGGCGGAAGGCGCGCAGGTCCATGCCGGGGAGTGCGGCCGGGTCGACCGCGGTCGCCAGATCGGCGAAGTGCGTGAACGGGTGCCCGCCCGAGGCGGACCCGTTGCGCGGGTTGTCCTGGCCGGGCAGGGCGGGCGGCGCGTCGAGCGGGCCTTGCCCGCCCCGGCACGTGGCGCACCCGGCCGGATCGGGCAGGTCGTCGGCGTCGACGGCACCCGCGAACTGCGCGGGGACGGCCTTGCCGTCGCCCACGAACACGGCCTTCTCGGTGTGCGTCGGCTTCTCGGACGGTCCCGTCTCGCCGGACGCGGCGCCGTCCTGCTGCGCGGCGGGCGCGTCGCCCGCCGGCTGCGGCAGTGGCAGCGGGGCGGTGTCGGACACCTTGCCGACGAGCGTGCCGAGGATCGGCCGGTCGGGATCGGTGTCGCGGACCCGCATGTGCGGGACGCCCGCGGCGTCGCCGAGCCCGCGCACGGCGCTGACCGCGGCGTCCTTGTCACTCGCGACGTCGCGGCCGCGTTCCCGCAGGTAGTCGACCGGACGCTCGCGCACGTCGCGCACGTCGCCGGTGACGACCTCGGCGGTCGCCCGGGGCGACCAGTCGCGCTGCAGCCCGAAGTGCCGCAGCGTGGCCAGACCCGGCTCGTTCCGCACGGCCGGCCCGGACTCGCTCCGGCCGGCCGGAGCCGACGGACCCGACGGCGCGAACGGCCGCCCGACGACGTCGCGCGGGGTGCCGGCGAGGTCGCGCGGGGCACCGCTGCGGGACGTCCCGTCGTCGGCCATCGCCGCGTCGTTCAGCGCCGCCAGCGCGATCCAGCCCGCGAGCGCGAACCCGGCGACCGCGAGCAGCCGGGCCACCGAGCGCGCGACGTGGGCATGCCGACCGCGGAGGCTGTGCGCCTCGCACTGGATCGATGCCGCGTCCACGTTCGGTTCTCCCTGCCCGCGTCTCCGGCCCCGTTCGGGACCGGTTCCCTGTCGGTCGAGACCGACCGTAGCACTTTCCGTGCGCGATTACGGGGCTATTCCAATTCCGATCATGCGTGTCCCGGAACGATTCCTCGGAGCCGCGCCCGCCTTTCCCCGCAGGGCGCCTCCCACCACCCGACCGCACCATTCCTCCGTCATTAGTCCGATTCTGGGGGATATGTCGGCACCCGCTCTCCGGGACATGTATGCCGACCGGTATCGGAGTGCGTAGGATTCGGCGGACCGGCCGTCCCCGCGAGGAGTCCACGATGACCGACGGCGCGTCCCCCGGCGCCCCCGCACGCCCCCGCGTCCTCCTCCGCGGCGGCACCGGGCCCCGGCACCCCGACCGGCCCCTGCTTCCCCTCGCCTTCACCGCACGCCCGCGCCGCCGGACCGTGCGCCGGGTGCCCGCGCCGCAGCTCGTCCCGTCCCGGCGGGCGCGCCCCTCCGCCTGGACGCTCTACGCCCGCTGGGAGTGGCGCCGCGCCACCCACCGCCGCTCCTGATCCCGGCGGGCGGTCCGGGCCCGACGCCGACGATGCCGACGCGCGCCCGGTCACGGGGCACGTCGGCATCGTCGGATGAGGCGGCCGGACGGCCGGGCGGTGCGTCAGGTGCGGAGCGCGTCCGGGCCGGGGACGGCGCCCGGACGGCGGAGCGGGGTGCGGCCGCGCGGGGTGGTGCGGATGATGTGCCCGGAGATGCGCTGCGCGGCGAAGGCGGAGCCGTGGACGAACCGCATGACCGGCCCGAACGTGGCGGCGGCCGCGAGGCCCGCGAAGTACAGGCCGGGCATGGACGACTCGAAGTCGCGGGACAGGACGGGCGAGCCGAGGCGGGTGCCGACGCGGGCCCGCACGTCCGGCGCGAGCAGGGTGAGGCGCGCGAGGTCGGGGACGAAGCCGGTCGCGGAGATGACGTGGTCGACCTCGATGACGTCGCGGCGGCCGTGCCGGTCGGTGGTGCCGACGGCGATGCCGTCGCCGGCCTCGACGGCCTTCTGCAGGTGGACGCCCGTGGTGACGCGGACGCGCTCGTCGCAGCGGTCGCGCAGCCACCAGGCGCCGGCGGGCGGGAGGGTCTCGCGGACGAGCCGCTGCCGGGTCGCCTCGGGCAGGTGGCGGACGAGCCCGGGGCGTTCGGCCCACAGCCAGGTGCGGTAGCCGGTGCCGAGCCCGGAGCGCGGGCCGCCGCGGGCCTTCTCGGCCAGGGAGCGGTGCTCGCTCGGGCGCGGGTTCCAGTCGAGGCGGGCGCGGCGGGCCAGGACGTGCGGGCGGGCGCCGATGTCGGCGAGCAGGACGGCGGTCTCCAGGGCCGACTGGCCGGCGCCCACGACCGCGACGTCCTTGCCGCGGAAGAGGCCGAGGTCGTTGTGGTCGCTGCTGTGCGAGACGAGCCAGGACGGCATCCCGGAGAGTTCCTCGGGGACGTGCGCGAACGGTGCGACGCCGACGGCGACGACGACCGTCCGGGTGGGGATCTCCTCGCCGTCGGCGAGGGTGACGATGTAGCCGGGGCCGCCGCGGTCGACGTTCACGACCTCGCCCGGGGTCGCGCCGGCCGCGCACACGGACGCGAACCAGCGGCCGTAGGCGACGAACGTCTCCAGCGGGATCGGCTGGCCGACGCGCCATCCCGGGTTCCGGTCGGTGAACGCCATGCCGGGCTGCGGTGCGCCGAGGCTGGAGGCGAAGGGCTCGGACTTCAGGTACATGCCGGGCGGCATGCCGACGTCCCAGAACTGCATCGGCGTGCCGATGACGCGCACGTCCAGGCCGATGTTCTGCAGGTGCGCCGCGGTCGACAGCCCGTAGGGCCCGGCGCCGACGATGACGGCGTCGCTGGCCGAGTCGCTCATGTGGTTCCCCCGTGTCGGTCGTGAGTTGTTCAGAGTCGGGACGGACGGTCCCGGCGCGCGGCGCGGAGTCGTTCGGCCGCGCGCAGCGCGCTCTGCCGGCCCATCGCTAGGAGGGGCCGCAGGTCGTCGCCCGCGTACCAGGCGAGTTCGTCGGCGGCGCGCAGCGGGCGGAGGGCCCCCGTGCGCGGCGCCTGCCTGAGGTAGTGGTTCTCCACCAGCAGGGTGCGTCCGATGGCCGGGCGGGCGGGCGGGACGGCGCGGCCGGACTGGTCGAGGTGCAGGACGCGGGCGAGGTCGAGGCCCCGCGCGTCGGTGAACAGCCGGAACTGGGCGCCGATGCGCGGGTTGACGTCGAGGAGGTGGTAGTCGCCGGTGGCGGGGTCGCGGCGGAAGTCGAGGTCGACGAGGCCGCGGCAGCCGAGCAGGGTGACGATGCGGACGGCGAGCTCGTGCAGGAGGGGGTTGTCGACCCATTCGCCGACGACGGTGTGCCCGGCCTGCGGCGGGTGCGCGAGGTGCTTGCGGCCGACGCCGCCGTAGAGGCATTCGCGGGCGGAGTTGAAGTAGCCCTGGAAGAACCAGTCGCCGCCGTCGGGCGGGATGCGGCGCTGCAGGACGAGCGGGCCCGCGTCGTGGTCGGGCACGGTGGCGAACAGCCGGTGGACCTCGGCGGCGTCGTGGACGAGCGTGGTGCTGCGGAGCCCGCGCGGGAGCAGCCAGGGCCGGGCCCACTTGGCGATGAGCGGCAGGTCGAGGGTCTTGACGGCGTCGTCGACGTCGCCGGGCGTCGCGGGGACGCGGGCCTGCGGGGCGGTGAGGTCGTGCTCCTCGCAGGCGGCGAGGAGGCGGGCCTTGTCGGCGACGCGGCGGGGGACGTCCGGGTCCTGCGGGGGGACGACGAAGCGGGGGGCGAGCGCGTCGGCGTACTCGGCGGCGAAGATCGCGCCGGCGTCGTCGGTCGGCAGGAGCAGCGCGGGGCCGTCCGGGATCCGCTCGCCGATCATGCGGAGGTGGCCGAGGAGCGCGGCCGGGCGCTGCGCGGGGGGCGCCCACGGGTGGCCGCGGTGCAGGTAGCGGGAGCGCGCCACCGGGGAGCGGCGGCTCTCCAGGATGGCGTGGACCCGGACGCCCGCGCGTCCGAGGGAGCGGATCGCGCCGAGGGTGCCGTGGTGGAAGTGGTTGTGGTCGGTGCGCAGCAGCAGGACCGGGAGGCCGGGGTCGAGGTCCGGCCGGGCGCCGCGTGCGCCGCGCGCGTCGGCGGGCTTGCCGTTCAACGGGCCGGTTCCAGCGGGTCACGGCGCACGGTGGTCATCCTTGTCACTGGGTAAATTTTTCCATCGGACGCTTTGCCGATTTGTTCGCGTTACGCTCAGCCGGGCATAAGGATACGCATGCGAGCAGCGGATATCCATTCATCCGGACCGTCGTCACGGCGTTCACGTAAACGACCTATACCGTTCTGCCCGCTCACCGTCGCGCTAACCACGTCGGCGGCCCTCATCGCACTCAACATGTCGGCGCTGGTTCCTTTTCCGGCGCTTCCGACATTTCTGCGGGCGCAGTCGTCGGAGACAAAGGAGAAATACGTTCCGCTGGGGGCGTTCCTCGGTTCCGGGAAGGACGGCGTCCGGCGGATCCCGCACTTCGCCGAGTGGCTCGGCACGGCCGTGACCGTCGGCCACACCTACCTGCCGGGCGACAGCTGGCGGGCCATCGAGGGCCCGCCGGGGATCATCGGGCCGTGGGCCCGGTGGGCGAACGCCGATCCGCGCCGCATGCTGGTGCTGAACGTGCCGATGATGGCGCGGAACGAGGAGCGGGTGCCGTACCCGATCATGGCGCTGCGGCTGCGGCACGGCGCGGCGGGCCGCTTCGACGGGCACTACCGGGCGCTCGCCGAGCGGCTCGTCGGCGCGGGCGCCGGGGACGCCGTCATCGTCCTCGGATGGGAGATGAACGGCACCAGCTACAGCGGCCAGTGCGCGCCGGACCCCGGCGCGTGGAAGGCGTACTGGCGCGGCATCGTGACGACGATGCGCTCCGTCCAGGGCGCGGATTTCCGGTTCGATTTCACGCCGGCGCGCGGCCGGGACGCGATTCCGTGGACCATGTGCTATCCGGGTGACGACGTCGTGGACATCATCGGTTCCGACACCTACGACCAACCGCACGGCGCGTCGTTCGAGCACTATGTGAACGAACCGTACGGGCTGCGGGATCAGGCGGAGTTCGCGGCGGCGCACGGGAAACCGATCTCGTTCGCCGAATGGGGCCTGTTCCGCAATTCCGACAATCCCGAGTACATCCGGGGAATGCACCGCTGGATCATGTCGCACGACGTCGTCTACCAGACGATCAGCGACTACTGCCCGCACGGCGTCTGGAGCTGTCCCGGGAACCCGCGCTCGTCGCGCGCCTACCGGGAGCT
The DNA here is from genome assembly GCF_014648495.1 of Actinomadura cremea. Lineage (GTDB taxonomy): Bacteria > Actinomycetota > Actinomycetes > Streptosporangiales > Streptosporangiaceae > Spirillospora > Spirillospora cremea. Next base: position 272,050 of record NZ_BMRF01000008.1, on the reverse strand, counting down.
GTTCGGCGGCGTGCCCGCACCGGCCAGACCGAACCCGAGCGAGTCGCCGTCCGCCCCGGACGTCCCCGCGAGCCCGGACGTCCCCGCGAGCCCGGAGGCGTCCGCGAGCCCGGAGGCGTCCGCGAGCCCGGAGGCCCCGGTGAGCCCGAGCCCGTCGGCGAACAGGCCCGCGACGCCGCCCTCGACGCCGCCCTCGACGACGCGTCCGTCCGGCCTCGGGCCCGGGTCCGGTACCGCGACGCCGCGCGTGACCGCCGCCAGCGCGTCGAGCGTGCCGGACAGGTCGTAGTCCGCCGCGACCTCCGCCGCCTCGCGTCCCTCCTTCTCGGCGATGCCCGGGACGAGCAGCCGGGTCGCGAGCTCCTCGGCGAGCGGCGCGGGCTCGTCCGGCGGCACCAGCGCCCCCGTCCCGGGCCGGACGATCTCGGTGAGGCCGGGGACGCGCGTGCCGATGATCGGGCGCCCGGTGGCCATCGCCTCCAGCGCGGTCAGCGGCAGCCCCTCCCAGCGGGACGGCAGCGCGACGACGTCGGCCGCCGCGAACCAGTCGCGGGGGTCCGCCACCGCCGGGACGAACCGGACCCGCCGCGCCTCGGCGCGGCGCAGGCCGTCGAGGTCCTCGCCGTCCCCGACGATCGCGAGCCGGGCGTCCGGGCACCGCGCCAGGACGTCCGGCCACGCCGCGACCAGCACGTCCTGCCCCTTCTGCCGCGTCAGCCGCCCCACGCACACGGCGAGCGGCGCGCCCGCGGGCACCCCGAGGCGCACCCGCGCGGCCGTCCGGTCGGCGGGCGTCGCGAGCGTGAACCGGCGCCGGTCGACGCCGTTGCGGACGAGCCGGTACGCGCCCCGCACGCCCGCCTGCACGCCCTCGCCCAACTCCCCCGCGCCGACGCACACCAGCGCGTCCGCCCGGCGCGCGGCGAGCCGCTCCCACGCGAGGCTGAGCGCACGCTGCCGTCCGGTCGCGGCGAGCCAGGACCACCCGTGCGGCTGGAAGACCACCGCCGTCCGGCGCGGCACCCGCAGCAGCCGCCCGGCGAGCCCCGCCTTGGACGAGTGCAGGTGCACGACGTCGGGACGGAACCCGGCGGCGAGCCGCCGCAGCGCCAGCGCCTCGCCCGGCGCGGCCGGACCGGGCGCGCGTCCGGCGTCCCAGTTGAACCACGGCACCCCGGCCGCCGCGCACCGCGCCGGCAGATCGCCGTCCGGCGGGCACGCGACCGCCACCTCCCACCCGCGCCGCCGCTGGTCCCCGGCCGCCGCGCCGACGTAGACGGCCACGCCGCCCGAGGTCGGCTGGCTCACGTGCAGCACCCGCAACCCCGCACCCCCGGACCCGCCACCGATCTCCCCGGGGTCGGATGGGGCTTCGTGTTCAGTCATGGTTTCGTGCTCCGGCGTGGTGGTGGGCGGCCAGGGCGGAGCGGGCGCGGACCAGGGCCGCGTAGGCAGGGGCCGCGGGGCCCCGGCCGAGGACGAGGCGCTCGTTCTGCACCGGGTGGGGGCGCCACTTGAGCTTGTAGGGCTCCCGGCCGCGCAGCAGGCTGAGGCCGCGGCCGTCCGCGACGGCGAGGTCCTCGCGGAGCAGCATGAGGCCGACGTCGACGTGGTCGCGCAGGTCGGGGACGGCGCCGTAGAGGTAGGCGCCCGCGAAGCGGTGGCCGATGAGGACGAGGTCGGCGGCGACGAGCCGGTCGCCCCAGCGGTACTGCAGGACGGCGGCGCGGCCGTCGCGGGCGAGGCCGTGCGCGGCGCCGGCGAGGTGGCGGCGGAACCGGTCGCGGGTGTGCTCGGGGTTGATCGGACGGCCGCGCCACTGCCGGACGTGCAGGTCGAGCAGCTCGCGGACGGCCTCCGGCACGTCGGCCACGGGGACGGTGCGCACGGTGATGCCGCGCCGGTCGATCGTGCGGAGCCGGGCGCGGATCTTCCCGGCGGCGCGGCCGGGCAGGCGGGACAGGACGCCGGACACGTCGGCGTCGGGGAGTTCGAGGCAGACCGAGGACGGCGCCCGCCAGGTGCGGCCGGGCCAGTGCCGGGCGAGCCCGTGCGCGGCGGCGCCGGGCCGGACCTCGGGCAGGTCGAGCGCGCACCAGCCGGGGTCGGCGAGCAGGGCGCGGGCGAGGCGGGGGGCCGCGTCGTCGGCGTGCGCGGGGTCGAGGAGGAGGTCGGTGGCGTCGCTCTGCGGCGCCGCGAGCGGGACGAGCACCGGCACCCCGCCCCGCCGGACGAGCGTGAGCGGGGCGGCGGCGACGAGCCGGCCGCCGCGCCGCACGGTGGCGAGGCGCAGCCGCCCGCGCGTCCCGTACTCGTCCCACCAGGGCCGCAGCCATTCGTACGCCTGGAACGGGGTCGCGGCGGGGCAGCGGGCGTACAGGTCGCGCAGGTCGGCGGCCAGCGCGGGCAGCGCGGCGTCGTCGCGGCGGACCTCGGCCGTCCAGCCGGACGCCTCGCGCGGTTCGCGGGCGCGCGGCACCGAGACGGCCGCGCGGAGCAGCCGGACCGGACCGGGCGCCGGCATCAGCGGACCTCCACGGGTTCGGCGACGGGCGCGGGGACGGCCGGGGACCGGCGGCGGGCGCGCGCGGCGCCGGGCCGGCCCCGCCGGCCGCCGCGCCCGTTCAGCACGGCGGCGCTGAGCCCGGCCAGGAGCATCCCGGACGCGGTCCCGACGGCGATGTTCAGCGGCGGGTTCGGCGACGTCGGCGCGCCCGGCGCCTGCGCGACCCCCATGAGCGCGACGCGCACGCCGGTGTCGGCGCTGTGCGACCTGCCGTACCGGACGAGGGCGTCGGCGGCGGCGTTCGCGAACGCGGCGGCGTCCCGCCCGGACTCGGCGCGTCCGGTCAGCTTGATCAGCGGGGTGTCGGGCGAGGTGGACGCCTGGACGTGCTCGTGCACCTCGCCGGGCAGCGCCCGCGGGAGGGGCCGCCCGGACCAGGCGAGGGTCTCCGGGAGCGGGGCGAGCCGCCCGTAGGCCTGCGCGAAGCTGACCGCGGACCCTCCGGCCTGCTCCTGGCCGTCCTCGACGACCAGGACGAACGCGGTCGCGGTGTAGCTCGGCGGGGTGAACAGCGTGTAGGCGGCACCGCCGAGCAGGCCGACCAGGCCGAACGCGATGGGCACCGCGTACCGTCGCAGGAGCGCGGCGACGCGGCGGCGGACGCCCCGGACGAGCGCGGCCGGCGTGCCGGTGCGATGGCGGGCCGGCTGCTGCACGGCATCACGGTTCGACATGACATGCCCCTTTTCAGGTCGATAGGACTTCCCGGGTGGTCGGCGCCCGGTCGGCGCCGCCGTCCGGTCCGCCCGCGTACAGCCGGGCGAGCCGGGCCGCCTGCTCCGCGACGGCGTGGTGGCGGACGACGGCGGGGGGCACCGCCGCGCGCGCCCGCACGCCACCGGAGGGGAGGAGGCGCGCGATCCGCTCGCTCCAGCGGTCCGCGCCGTCGGCGGGGGGCAGCCGCCGCGCGCCCGGGGCCGCGCCGGGAGGCAGGTCGTCCAGCGCCGGGCAGGTCGTGTAGAGGACGGGGAGCCCGGCGGCGAGGGCTTCGAGGACGCCGAGGCCGAAGGTCTCCTGGACGGACGGGGCCGCGAGGACGTCCATGGCCGCGAGGGCGCCCGGGACGTCGGCCGTCGCCCCCGCGAGGACCACCCGGCCCCCGACCCCGCGGGCGACGGCCCGGCGTGCGAGCGCGTCCCGCTCCGGGCCGTCGCCGACGATCAGCAACCGCGCGCCCGCGAGGGCGGGGCACGCGAGGGCGTCGACGAGCAGGTCGAATCGCTTCGTGGGCACGAGCCGGCCGACGCAGCCCACGACGGGTTCGTCCGGTGCGATGCCGAGCGCGGCGCGGGTCGCGGCCCGGCGGGCGGGGTCGAACGCGAACGCGGGGGCGTCGACGGCGTTGGGGACGACCGCGACCCGTCCTGGTGCGACGCCCCACGCGTGCAGGCGGCGTGCGACGGTCGGGGACACCGCGATCGTCAGCGAACCCAGCCGTTCGGTCGCGAGGTAAAGGGCACGGACGCCGCGTGTGGTGGGACGCCCTTCGAGTTGTCCGTCGCCCAGGGAGTGCTCGGTCGCGATGATGCGCGGCGCGGACCGTCCGGGGCCGGTCCCGGCGAGGCGAGCGGCGATGCGCCCGTACACGCACGCCCGGTACAGGTGGGTGTGGACGACGTCGTACCGTCCGCGGCGGATCAACCGGACGAGCCGGGGCAGCGCCGCGAGGTCGCGGTTGCCGCCCATCCCGAGTTCGTGGACGGGCGCACCGGTGGCCGCGATCTCCGCGCCGACCGTCCCGGTCCGCGTCAGCGACACGACCTCGCACCTCACCGGCACGCGCGCGGCCCCCGGCCGGTGCAGGTGGGGCAGCAGGAGGGCGAGCTGCCGCTCCGCGCCGCCGTGCTCCAGCCCCGTGATGACGTGCAGGACGCGGATCACGGCGGGCTCCCGGGCGGGACGGCGGCGCGGTTCACACCAGGCTCCGCCGCCGCAGCTCGTGCCGGATCACCTTCGCGCGCAGCCGCAACGCGCCGTCGGCCTCGCCGACGTACGTGCGGGGCAGCGCGTGCCGGGAGGCGTCGGCGGGCTCGATGTGGCACGCGTAGCCGTAGCCCGCCGCCCGCACCGCCTCGGCCTCCCGCTCGCCCGCGCGTCCGTACGGGTAGGCGAACCCGTTGACCGGACGTTCGAGGATCTCCTCGAGCGCCGCCTTGCTCTCGGCCAGCTCCATGCGCAGGGTGTCGTCGTCGGCGTCGGGGAGCGGGACGTGCAGCCGGCCGTGCGAGCCGACCTCGATGCCCGCGCCCGCGACCGTGCGGATCTGCTCGGCGGTCATCAGCGGCTTGCGCGGGCCGCGCCCGTCCGGGCCGTCGCTGTCCCACGCGTTGTGCTCGCCGACCCGTCCGGACACGGCGAACACCGTCGCGCCGAACCCGTACCGCAGCAGCACCGGGACGGCGCGGGTCGCGAAGTCGGCGTACCCGTCGTCGAACGTGAGCCCGACGAGGCCGTCCGCGCGTCCGGCGCCGTGCGCGTACAGCAGCTCCTGCATGCCGACGCCGCGCAGCCCGCGGGCCCGCAGCCAGGCGAGCTGGCGCTCGAACCGGCGCGGCGAGACGGTGACCAGGTGCGGGTCATCGTCGCGGCGGTCGATCGAGTGGTACATCAGCACCAGCGGCGCCCGCCGGGCCCTCCCGGACTCCGGTATCTGCGCCGGGCCCGTCAGGCGGGCCGGTTCGGTCGGCTGTGTCACTGGTCTCCCCCGAGTCGGAACGGCCGCGGCGGGCGAGCCGCGGCCGGAGTGTGAACCGTGCGCCCGTCCGGGACCCGGACGTCCACCGGGCGCCCGCGCGGGGCCGGAGCGTCCACCGGCCCTTGCGGGGCCGGGCGGCCGCCCACGGCGCGACGAGGTCCCGTCCGGCGAGGACGAGCAGCAGCGCGAACGTCGCGACCGTCACGGCGCCGCCGACCGCGAGGACGGCCGCGGCGGGCGCGTCCGGTGCGAGGGCGTCGGCGGCGAGCCGGCCGGCCGCGCACGCGCCGGCGGACGCGAGCAGCAGCCGCCCGGTGTCGGCGGCGATGCCGCGCAGCGCGACGGGCGCGACCCGCAGCCGCAGCCCGGCCAGCAGCAGGACGGCGGCGAGCGTGATCCCGGCGGCGTTCGCGGCGGCCAGCGCGGTCGCGCCGGCGGACGCGGCGAACGCGGCCCCGATCGCGGCGGTCGTGCACAGCCCGGCCGCGAGCACCCCGGCCGGGCTCCACATCGGACGGCCGTGCGCGAAGAACGCGCGGGCGGCGAGGCCCACGGCCATCTGCCCCCACAGGCCGAGCGCGTAGACCCGCATGATCGCGGCGGTGTCGCGGGTGTCGTCCGCGGAGAACGCGCCGTGCTCGAACAGCACCTCGATGACGGTCGGCGCGAACGCGACGAGGAACGCCGTCGCGCACAGCACCATCGCGCCCGCGGCCGCGAGGTCCTGCCGGATGCGGCGGGCGACGCCGCGCACGTCGCCGTCCGCGGAGGCGCGGGCGAGCCGCGGGAACGTCACCGTGACGACCAGCAGCGACATGATCATCGGGACCTGGGCGACCTTCTGCGCGTAGTTCAGGTGCGAGATCGACCCGGCCTCCAGGCCCGAGCCGATGAACCGCTCCACGAACACCTGCGCCTGCCGCGTCACCGTGTAGACGACGACGGGCGCGACGGCCGCGAGGCCGAGGCGCAGCTCGTCCGCCGGGATCCGGTGCGGCGGGGCGTCGCGCAGGCACCGCACGAACGCGGGCGCCTGCACCGCCACCATGAGGACGCTGCCGACGGCGACGCCGATCGCCGCGCTCGTCACGCCCACGGTCCCCGACAGGCCCGCGATCAGCGCGAGGATGCCGACGTTGTACGCGGCGTAGATCGCGGCGGGCGGCCCGAACCGGTGGTGCGCCCGCAGCGTCGCGCTCATGAACCCGGCGATGCCGAACGTCACCACGGTGATCGCCGTCAGCCGGACGCACAGGACCGCGGGCCCGTGTCCCGGCAGGCCGGGCGCGAGCAGCCCGACGACCAGGGGTGCGGCGAGCGCGAGCGTGACGGTCAGGGCGGCGAGGACGGCGACCATGCGCGGCAGCGTGCGGCCGACGAACCCGCGCGGCCCGTCCCCCCGGGCGAGCAGCCGGGTCACGACGGGCACCAGCAGCAGCGCCATCGCGTCCTCGATGAGCAGCGGCGACACCGTCTCCGGGATCGTCCAGGCGACGAGGAACGCGTCGGTGCCGCGGCTCGCGCCGAACAGGTGCGCCATCACGAGGTCGCGCAGGAAGCCCAGCCCGGTTCCGGCGGCGACGAGCACCCCGGACAGCGCCGCCGCGCGCCCCACCGACCCGCCGATCCCGCCGGACCCCCCGGACCGCCCGGACCGGACGGCCCCGGACCGCCGGGGCGTCCCGGAGGCGGCGGGCGCCCCGCCGCCTCCGGGACGCTTCGTCCCGCTCGCCGTGGCGGTCACGGCGCCCCCTGGAGCTCGTACACGCGGAAGCCGTGCCGGTCGATGCGGGAGGGGGCGGGGCGGCGCAGGCCGAAGGCGCGGGTGGCCGCGACGCCGAGAAGCGTCGCGGTGAGCACGGTGGTGGGGCCGCCGAGGTCGGAGTACATGAAGTTGACCAGCAGGAACGCGGTGCAGCCGACGGCGGCGAGCCAGAGCGGGTCGCGCGGGCCGCGGCGCCGCCACAGGCCCCGGACGATCCCCGCGAGCATCGCCGCGAACCCCGCGAGGCCGACGGCGCCCTGCTCGGCGAGGACCAGCAGGTACTGGTTGTGCGGCGACAGCAGCGGCTGCCGCATGTACCCGTTCACCGGGTCGTGGGTCTCGCTGCCCGACGACAGCTCGATCCCCGCGTAGGTGTCGCGGTACTCGGCGAAGTTCTTGACCCCGACACCGGTGAAGGGATTGTCCAGCCACATCCGCTGGGCGGCGACCCACAGGTGGTACCGGTCGTTCACCGAACGGTCGGGATCGGTGACGGAGCCCACCATCGACCGCGCGCGCGCCGTCACGGCGGACGAGGCGCCGCCCGCGAAGATCCCGAACGTCAGGACCAGCGCGGCGCCGCACGCCACCGTCTTGACCGCGATCCAGCGGTCGAACAGCACGAGCATCAGCACGGCGGCGACGCCGAGCGCCAGCCACGTCCCCCGGCTGAGCGCGAGGACGAGCGCCGCGCCCAGCACGGCGAGCCCGCCGAGCGCGGCCGGGACGGTCCCGCGGGTGCGCCGGACGCCCGCGAGCGCGAACGCCGCCAGCACCAGGAACGCGAACGCGGCGACGACCGACATCGCCATGACGTCGACCGCCCCGAACGTCCCGACCGCGCGGACGTTCGCGCCGCCGATCGAGGCGCCGTTGCCCGTCGCCGCCTGCCAGATCCCGTACGCGGCCTCCGCGGCACCGAGGCCGAGCACGGCGCCGCAGACGATGCCGAGGTCGGCGCGGTCCCGGCACACCAGGACGACCGCGAGCGGCACCAGCACGAAGATCTGCAGGTCGCGCAGGAAGCCGGGGAGGCTCGCCGCGATGTCGGACGAGCAGACGGTGCTGATCCCGAGCCCCGCGACCAGCGGGCCGAACACGGCGAGGGCCGCGCGCGGCACGTTCGTCCGGCCGCGCACGACCAGGACCGCGGCGGTCGCCATCAGCACGACGCTCGCGACGTCCCCGGCGGTGACCTGCACGCCGGGCCCGAACGTCCGGGCGCCCGGGGCGACGGCCGACGCGACGCCCGGCGCGACGCCCGGCGGGACGCCCACGCAGGCGACGGTGGCCGCCGCGATCCAGCTCGGGCGCTTCCACCACGCCCCGGTCATCCGGAGTCCCGCCCGAGGACCGCCCGGACGGTCAGCAGCAGGATCTTGAGGTCGGCGCCGAACGACCAGTGGTCGATGTAGTGGTTGTCCAGGCGCGCGCGCAGTTCGATGGAGGTGTCGCCCCGGAATCCGTGTACCTGCGCCCACCCGGTCATCCCGACGGGGACGCGGTGCCGGAGCATGTAGCCGGGGCAGGTACGGGAGAACTGCTCAACGAAATGGGGACGTTCCGGGCGCGGGCCGACGAGGCTCATGTCGCCGCGCACGACGTTCCACAGCTGCGGCAGCTCGTCCAGGGAGGTGTTGCGCAGGAACCGGCCGACCGGGCCCATGCGGAGGTCGCCCTGCACGGTCCAGCGGGTGTCGGCCTCGCGCTCGTCCGCCGGCTTCAGCGTGCGGAACTTGAGCAGGACGAACTCCTCGCCGCCCAGCCCGATCCGGCGCTGCCGGAACAGCACGCCCGGCCCGCCCTCCGCCCGGACCGCGGCCGCGCACGCGGCGAGCAGCGGCGCCGCCGCGACCAGCAGGACGGACGCGACCGCGACGTCCAGCAACCGCTTGGCGTACCGCTGGGCGGGCTCGCGGAGCCGCCAGTCCACCCGCGCGCACGGCAGCCCGGCGAGGTACTCGCGGCGGTCCGGCGCCACCGGGACGACCGCCGCCGGGGGCTGCACGAGCAGCGTCTCGCAGGCGAGGCCGAACGAGAGGCGCAGCACGGCGTCCAGCTGCTCGGGCGCGACGTCCTCGGCGACGACGACGAGCGTGCCGACCCCGTGCTTCTCGACGAGCACCGGCACGTCGGCGATGTCGCCGAGCACGGGCAGCGCCGACACCCCCGCCCCGTCCGATACGTCCGCCCCGTCCGGCCCGTCCGGCCCGTCCGGCCCGCCGTCAGCGGCGGCCGGGCGTCCGGCGGCGACCTGCCCGACCGGGGCGAGCCCGAACTCGCCGCGCACCCGCAGCAGGTCGACCAGGTGCCCGGACGTGCCGCCGACTCCGACGACCAGGGCGGGGCGGGAGCGGGAGCGGCGGCACCGGTAGGTGCGGGCCGCGCCGTTCCCGAGCGCGCGGGTCGCGACCGGAACGGCCGCGGCGAGCGCCAGGAGCCACAGCCAGGCGAGGGGGCGGGCCGCCAGCAGCAGCGCCGCGACCGTCCCCACCATCAGCACCCGGACCAGCACCGCCCGCAGGTCGGCCAGCAGCGACGGACCGCGCCGCGCCCGGTACAGCCCGCCGGACGCGTTCAGTCCGACGATCGCGACGGCGGCCGCGGCGGGCAGCCCGCCGGCCGGCCGTCCGGCCTGCGCGGCCGACACCGCGGCGGCCATCGCCCACCCGTCGGCGACGGCGAGGCAGACCGGGTAGAGCGTCGGCAGCAGGCGCGGCCCGGACGTGCCGCGGCGGTACGGGACGAGCGGCACGCCGGGGGCGGGCGCGGCGGCGTTCCCCGCCGCGGCGCGATCCGCGCGGGCCCCGGAGTCGATGGAGGGACTGAGCCCCTGGGCACTCATCCAACGCGTCCCTTCAAGCGGAAGACTCGCCCCTGCCGAAGGCTCACCGGGCGATCGGGCGGGCACGGCGCGCGTCCCCTCCGCCGCCGACGAGGACGGTCGCGCAGGTGCCCACGGTCAAGCTTCGCAGGGCCGAACGGCGTGCTCCGCTCCCTTTAACAAGGCGCTCCCCACTCTTGAGAAGAAGATCAATAACCGCCCCTGACCTGCGCAGATGGCGAAAATTCGCCCCTGTTCGCAGATGTTCACCTGAAACGCCGGGCGGGCTTCGGGAAATACCTAACGACGCTCGAACCCGCACGGGAGAATCGTCGTCACAGATGATCGGACTCGATCCCCCTGACAAGAGGAGAACGGTGCGAGGCAAGAAGGCCTTGGCCATGGCGCTGGTCCTCGGACTGGCCACGGCGTGCGGCGGCGGGGGCGGCGAGGTCACCGCCAAGAAGACCGAGGCCGCACCGCCCCGGGTGACGATCGCACCGGCGAACGGCGACGCGCGCGCCCGTCCCGACCAGGGCGTCGTCGTCAAGGCGTCCGGCGGGACGCTCGGCGCGGTCGCCGTCACCCTCAAGGGCGCGCCGGTGCCGGGCGCGCTGTCCGCCGACAAGACGACGTGGCGGTCGTCCTGGACGCTCCAGCCCGGCGGCAGCTACCAGGTGCAGGCCACGGCCACCTCGCCGGCGGGCAAGTCGACCACCGCCACGAGCGCCTTCCGCGCCACCACGGCCGTCGCCGCGACCAGGATCAACAACGTCGTGCCGAGCGCCGGGGAGACCGTCGGCACCGGCATGCCGATCTTCATCCAGTTCAACAAGGACGTCCCCGACCAGGCCAAGCCGCTGATCGAGAAGAGCGTCGAGCTGTCGTCCACGAAGCCGACCGTCGGCTCATGGCGCTGGCTCGACAAGGGCCACTCGTTCAACGGCCTCCCGTCCCTGGTCTTCCGCCCGAAGAAGCCGTGGGAGCCGCACCAGGAGGTGTCCGTCACCGTCCACTACGCGGGCCTGAAGATCGGCGACGACGTGTTCGGCGCCAAGGACGTCACCCGCCGCTTCAAGATCGGCGACTCGCACGTCGTGAACATCAACGCCAAGACGCACAAGCTCGTGGTGAAGAAGAACGGCAGGGCGATCCGCAGCTGGGGCGTCAGCCTCGGCGCGGGCGGCGACGTGTGGGCGGACGGGGTCGACCACCTGCTCACCACCAGCGGCGTCCACCTCACCATGGACCGCAGCCGCATGGAGCGGATGCGCCCGCCCGGCAAGAAGCCCGGCGACCCCGGCTGGTACGACGAGCAGGTCCCGTGGGCGACGCGCATCTCCAACAGCGGCGAGTACATCCACCAGAACATGGACGACCCGTCGTGCCTCGGCAACCGCAACTGCAGCCACGGCTGCGTCCGCTCCCCCGCCGGCGACGCCAAGTGGTTCTACGACTGGTCGTACCGCGGCGACATCGTCACCATCACCGGCACCGCCCGCAAGCTCGACTGGTGGAACGGCTGGGGTTACTGGGAGGTCCCGTTCGAGAAGTGGTCGAACACCACCGACCGCGAGCCCGTCACCACCGCCCCCCTCAAGTCCTGACCCCCTCGGGGTCGGCCGGGTCCGGGGGCGGAGCCGGGTCGGACGACTCCGCGCCCGCGGGGGTACGCAGCAGCGTCGCGATGAGGACGGCGCCCGCGACCAGCACCCCCGCGGCGATCGTGAGCGCGAGCGAGAACCCGTCCGTCGCCGCGCGCGGCGGCGCCGCGCCCGCCGTGCCGGTCGCATCCTCCCGCCACGCGGCCGCGGTGACCAGGGCCGCCACGCCCATGGCGCCGCCGAGCTGCTGCACGGAGCCGAGGACGGCCGAACCGAGCCCGGCGTCGTCCTGCGTCGTCCCGGTGAGGGCGGCGACCGTCAGGGCCGGGAGGCTCAGCCCGCAGCCGACGCTCATGACGAGCATGCCCGGCAGCACGCCGGTCGCGTAGCCGTCGCCCGGACCGATGCCCGACAGCAGGAGCATCCCCGCCGCGCCGATCAGGAACGAGACGGCGAGGGCCGGGCGCGCCCCGAACCGGGCCACCGCCCGCGACGACGCCCCCATGCCCGCGAGGATCCCCGCGCCGTACGGCAGGTAGGCGAACCCGGCCTCGAGCGGGCCGTAGCCGACGACCGACTGCAAGTGGACCATCAGCAGGAACGCCATCGCGTACATCGCGGCGGAGAACAGCAGGGTGGCCGCGCCGGCGACGGCGCGGGTCCGGTGCGCCAGGAAGCCGCGCGGCACCAGCGGCTCGGGCGCGCGGGCCTCGACGGCGGCGAACGCGGCGGCCAGCGCGGCGGCGAGCAGGACCGACGGGCCGACCACCGGGTCGTCCCACCCGGACTCCCCGGCCCGCAGCACGCCGTGGACGAGCGCGAGGACGGCGCCCGTCCCGAGCAGCGCGCCCGGCACGTCCAGGGACGCCCGCCGCGGCGCCCGGCTCTCGCCGACCAGGCGCGGCACGAGCACGACGGCCGCGGCCGCGACGGGCAGGTTGACCAGGAAGATCCAGCGCCAGTCGGCGAGCCCGGTCAGGACACCGGAGATCACCAGCCCGGACGTGCCGCCCAGCGCCGCGACGCCGCCCCAGACGCCGAGCGCCCGCGCGCGTTCCCCGGTGCCCGGGAACAGCAGGGTGACCATCGACAGCGCGGCCGGGCTCGCCAGGGCCGCGCCCGCCCCCTGCACGAACCGTCCGGTCACCAGTTGCCACGGTTCCTGCGCGAGCCCGCACGCCAGGCTCGCCGCGCCGAACAGCGCCACGCCGCCGAGGAAGACGCGGCGGCGGCCCAGCAGGTCGGCGGCGCGGCCGGAGAGCAGCAGGAGCCCGCCGAAGGCGAGGAAGTAGGCGTTCGTCACCCAGGCCAGGCCCGCCGCGCCGAACCCCAGGTCGTCCCGGACGCTGGGGAGCGCGACGCTCACCACGTTGTCGTCCAGGACCAGCATGAACTGGACGAAGCACAGCACGGCGAGCGCCGGGCCGCGACGGCGTCCGGGGCTTTCGGGGAACGCTTGTTCGGGCATGCGACGAACGCTAGGCGGGCGCCGCGGCGGCCACGATCCGCGACGGGGCCGCATGATGTCGCGTTGAGGACATACCGTGGAGCGCATGATCGCGCACGTCGACGGCACCGTCCCGCCCGGTCCCGGGGCGATCGTCGTCGGCCGCTTCCCGCTGCCGTCCGGCGAGTGGATCGCCGCGCACGAGCACACGCACCACCAGCTCGCCTGGTCCCGGCGCGGCGTCCTCGGCATCGCCGTCGGCGACGCCCACTGGGTCCTGCCGCCCACCCGCGCCCTGTGGCTGCCCGCCGGGGTCGTCCACCGGACGGGCGCGACCCGCGACGCCCTGCTGCGCGGCCTCTACTTCGACCCCGCCCGGTGCGCCGTCGACTGGACCGAGCCCACCCCGGTCGCCGTCGACGGCCTGCTGGCCCACCTCATCGACCACCTCGGCCGCGACGACCTCCCCGCGGACGCGCGGCTGCGCGCCGAGGCGGTCGTCCCGGACCTGCTGCACCCGCTGCCCGCCACCCCCATCGACGTGCCCGTCCCCACGGACGAGCGTGTCCGCGCCGTGGCGGACGCGCTGCTCGCCGCCCCCGCGGACCGGCGGACCCTCGACGCGCACGCGCAGGCGGTCGGCGTCGGCCGCCGCACCCTCACCCGGCTGTTCGTGCTGGACACGGGCATGAGCTTCGACCGGTGGCGCACCAACGCGCGGCTGCGGGCGGCCCTCCCCCTGCTCGCCGAGGGCCGCCCCGTGTCGCACGCGGCGCACGCCGTGGGCTACGCGACGCCCAGCGCGTTCCTCGCCGCGTTCCGCCGCACCGTCGGCACCACCCCGGGCCGCTACCTCACCGCCGTCCCGTCCTCGTAGACGGCCGGGTCGGGCCGGTCGCCGTCCCGCGCCGCGGGGCGCGCGGCGGGGATGAGCGCGGTCGCGACGAGCGCGAGGACGACGAACGCCGCGGCGGTGTAGGAGCAGAGCGCGACGCCGTCGGCCATCGCGGCCCGCGCCGCGTCCGCGATCGAGGCCGTCTCGGGGCGTCCGGCCAGCGGCCCGATCGCGGCTCCCGCGCTGTCGGTGACGGCGTCCGCGTGGGCGTCCGCCCGCGCGTCCGGGACGCCGTCCGCGGTGAGCCGGTCGCGGAGCCGGGAGCCGAGGGCGGTGAAGAACGTCGTGGTCAGCAGGGCGATGCCGAGGGCGAACCCCAGTTCCCGGGACGCGCTCTGCACCCCGGACGCCTGGCCCGCGCTGTGCGGCGGGACGTCCGCGAGCACGACGTTCGTGACCTGCGCCGTCGCGAACCCGACCCCGACCCCGTAGACGAAGAGCGCGAGCGCGATCGACCACCACGCGCTGTCGGGGCCCGCGACCAGGCCCAACCCCACGAGTCCGGCCACCTCCAGCGCCAGCCCCAGCCGCACCTGGCCGAGCGGGGAGACGGGCATGCCGAACGCGGCGCCGCTCGCGACGAAGCTGCCCACCGCCAGCGGGACGAGCGCGAGGCCCGTCTCCAGGGCGCCGTACCCGAGGGTGAAGTGCAGCCACAGCGGCAGCACCGCCAGCACGCCGAACTCGCCGACCCCGATGATCAGCGTGACCACGTTGCCGTTGCGGAAGGACGGGACGGAGAACAGCCGCACGTCCATCAGCGCCCGCCCGCCGTCGCCGCGCCGCACCAGCCGGACCTGCCGGTGGACGAACGCCGCCAGCAGCCCGACCGCCAGGACCAGCGCGACGAGGACGGGCGACGGGCCCCCGTCCCAGGTCACGCCCAGGACGTCCAGCGGACGGACGGTCGCGAACCACCCGTAGTGGCGGCCCTCGACGAGCCCGAACGCGAGCAGCCCGAGCCCGAACGCCGACAGGAGGGCGCCCGGGACGTCGATCCGTCCGCCGGGGCGGGGCGACGGCGCGAGGAAGAGCAGCGCCCCGGCCCCGAGCAGGACGGTGACGGGCACGTTGATGCCGAACGCCCAGCGCCAGGACGCGTGCTCGGTGAGCCACCCGCCGAGGACCGGGCCGAGCGCCGACGCGGCACCGATGGTCGAGCCCCAGACGGCGAACGCCCGGCCGCGCGCCGCGCCGGTGAAGGTCGCGTTGAGCAGGGACAGCGACGTGGGCAGGATCATCGCCGCCCCCGCGCCCTGCAGGAACCGCGCGACCACGAGCAGGTCGCCGTCCGGTGCGGCGCCGGCGAACACGCTGGTGGCGCCGAACACCGCGAGGCCCGCGGCGAAGACCCGGCGGGCGCCGACGATGTCCGCGAAACGACCGGCGAGCAGCAGGAACGCGGCGAAGGAGATGGCGTAGGACTCCTGCGTCCACTGCGCCTGGACGGAGCCGATGCCGAGGTCCTCGATGACCGACGGGACGATCACGTTCATGATCGTCGCGTCGACGACGATGAGCGCGACGCCGACGGCGATCGTCAGCAGCCCGAGCGCGCGCTGAAGGGAAGAGGGTTCGTCCACCCGATTTACCTCCATGATGAAGTAGCTTTATAATGGAGTGACTTCACGGGGAAGGTAGGCTGGTTGGCGAACGGTTGTCAAAACACACGGAGGACCGCATGGAAAGCAGCGGCGTCGCCGACCAGCGGCACCGGCTCGTCGAGGAACTGCGCGCCTACGGCGCCGAGTTCACCGAGCTGGGCCGCCGGTTCGCCACCGTGCTCGGCGTGCACGCCACCGACGCGTTCGCCCTGCTCGAGATCGCCACCGCCGAGGAGCGCGGCACCCCGCTCTCCCCCGCGCTCCTCGGCCGCCGCATCGCGCTGTCGTCCGGCGCCATGACCGCCCTGCTCAACCGGCTGGAGGAGGCGGGCCACGTGACCCGCACCCGCGAGCGGGCGGACCGCCGGATCGTCACCCTGCGCTGCGGCGACCGGGTGAAGCAGATGGGCGAGGACTTCTTCGGGCCGGTCAACGACCGCCAGGACGCCGTCCTGGACGGCTACCCGCCCGAACTGCTCGCCGAGTTCGAGACCCTCATCGTCCGCCTCCGCGCCGCCATGGACCCGGACGCCGAGTAACCCCGGCCTCGGGACCGGGCCGCGACCGACGCGCGGCCCGCACGGGAGGGGACCGAGCCCGCGCGGGTGCGGGTGCGGGGCGGGCGGCGCGGGGCGTGCGGGTCAGCGCAGGGGGTCGAAGGGGGTCAGTTCGGACGGGCGGTGGCCCGTGGTGATCGTTTCCGCGAGGAGCCGGCCGGTCGCCGGGCCGAGGGTGATGCCCCACATGCCGTGCCCGCCCCCGACGAACACGCGCGGCGAACGGGTCGCGCCGATCAGCGGCAGCCCGTCCCGCGTGCAGGGGCGCGACCCGACCCACTCGTCGCGCCGGTCGTCCAGGTCGGCGCCGTGCAGCATCGGCCGCGCCGCCTCGACGATCGCGCGGATCCGCCGGGGGTCGAGCGCCGCGTCCGGGCGGCGGAACTCCATCATCCCGGCGACGCGGAGCCGGTCGCCCAGCGGCGTGCAGGCCACCCGCTGCGCCGGGAGGTACACCGGGCCGGACGGCGCGTGCTCCACCGGCACGCTGAAGCTGTAGCCGCGGCCGGCCTGGACGATCGAGCGGACGCCGAACCGGCGGGCGAGATCGCCGAGCCACACGCCGCTCGCGACCACCACGGCGTCGAACCTCTCGGTGCCGACCGTGACGCCGTCCGGGCCGTCGCGCAGGCCGTCGACGGCCGTGCCGGTCCGGATGTCGCCGCCGCGCGCCCGCACCGCGTCCGCGAGGGCGTGCACGAACCGTCCGGGGTCGACGAACCGCTGGCCGCGCAGCACGATCGCCGCACCGACCCGGTCCGACAGCAGGGGCTCCAGCTTGCGGGCCTCGTCGCCGTCGAGCGCCTCGTACTCGAGGTCCTGCCCCGCCGCGCGGATGTGCTCGATCTCCTCCAGCAGGACGCGGCGCTCGTCGGCCGTCCGGTACGCGGCGACGAACGTCTCGGCGTCCCGCGTCTCCGCCCCGACCCCGCCCTCGGCCAGCGCGTCGAAGCTCGGCAGCGCCAGCCCGTTGATCGGCACCAGGGACTCCATCGCCCGCCGCCAGCGGGCCGCCGTGCTGTTGCGCGCGAACCCGGCGAGGAACCGCAGCAGCCGCGGGCTCGCGCTCGGCGGCACGTACACCGGCGACGACGGGCTCAGCACCGCCCGCACCCCGTAGGCGAGGACGGCCGGTTCGGGCAGCGGCGTCGCGAGTCCCGGCGTCAGCCAGCCCGCGTTGCCCCACGACGCGCCCGCGGCGACGTCCCGCCGGTCGAACACGGTGACGCCGACGCCGCGCTCCTGCAGGAACCACGCGGTGGACAGGCCCACCATGCCGGCGCCGACGACGGCGACGCGGCGCGGACCACCCGAGGCGACCATGGGACGTTCCTCTCTGCGCGGAGTCTCACCCCCGATGCTGCTGCGGAATCCGGACTCCGGCCTCGTCCGGTTCGGCCAATGGGCTTCGGTCCGCTTGTGCGAATCGCACAACCCGATCGGCGAGACTGGGGGCATGGCGATCAGCGTGGCCGACCTGGCCGGTTCCCTCGGCCCCGGGCTGCTCCGGGTGCTCACCGACGGCCGCGCCGGGCCGGTGGACGACGTCGTCCTCGCCGAACCCGGCGAACCCGCGGGCCAGCCGGGCGACCTCGTCCTCGGCGTCGGCCTGACCTCGCCCGCCGACGCCGCCGCCCTCCTCGCGCGGGCCGACGCGGCGGGCGCCGCGGCCGTCGCCGTGAAGGCCCCGCTCGCCGCCGAGGTCACCGCCCACGGGTTCGCGCCCGCGCTCGTCGAGCTCCAGCCGGACGCCTCGTGGGCGCACCTCGTGTGGCTCGTCCGCGGCGCCGTCGACCGCGCGGGCGCCCGACTCCCCGGCGCGCCCGGCGCCCACGACGACCTGTTCGCGCTCGCCGACACCGCCGCCGAGATCGCGGGCGCCCCCGTCACGGTCGAGGACGCGCGCTCGCGCGTCCTCGCCTACTCCGGCCCGCAGGACGGCACCGACCCCGCGCGCGTCTCGACGATCGTCGGCCGCCGCGTCCCGCCGCACGTCACCGCGCACCTGCGGGCCTGCGGCGTGTTCCGGAAGATGGCCCGCTCCGGTGAACCGATCGCCGTCCCCGCCGGACCCGGCGGCATGCTGCCGCGCCTGGTCGTCCCCGTCCGGGCCGGGGGCGAATGGCTCGGCTCGATCTGGGCCGTGGCCCGCGCCCCGATCCCGGACCCGCGCGTCCGGCGGCTCACCGAACTCGCGTCCGTCCTCGCGCTGCACCTGCTCCGGCTCCGCGCCGAGTCCGAGGTCGCCCGCCGGGTGTCGGCCGAACGGCTGCGCGCCGCGCTGCGCGACGGCACCCCGCCCGCCGTCCCCGCCGCGCCCCCGTGGCGGGTCGCGGTCCTCGGCAACCGCGACGGGAGCGACGTGCGCCGGGACCTCGACCTCTGGGAGGCGATCGCCCGCCGGTTCGGCTGGCGCAGCCCGCTCCTCACCGACCTCGACGGCACCCTCCTCGCCATCCTCACCGCCCCCGCCCCCGCCCCCGCCCCGGCCCCGGCCCGCGAGCCCGGTTCGGCGGGGTGGCTCGGGGACGTCCTCGCGCGCGTGGGGGATCCCGGCCTGTACGCGACGGTCGGTGGTCCCGCCCTTGCAGCCGCCGAACTGCCGCGCTCCCGCGCCGAGGCCGCCGAACTGGACGGACTCGTCACGTCCGGACGTCTCGCCGCGGCGGGTGCCGTTCTGCTGGAGGACGCGTGGGACGCCGTCGTCGTCGAACGCGCACGGAAGTCGATCGGCCCGCACCCGCCGGGCGGCCCCCTGCGGGCGCTCGGCGAGCACGACGCCGCACGCGGCACGTCGTTCCTGCACACGCTCGCCGCCTGGCTCGACCACTTCGGCGATCCGAAGGGCGCGGCCGCCGAGCTCCGGATCCACCCGAACACGCTCCGGTACCGGTTGCGGCGCATGCACGAGGTGACGCCGATCGACCTCGCGTCGTCCCGCGTGCGCCTCGCCCTCCGGCTCCAGCTCGCCGCGCTCCCGGACGGTCACGACCCGCCGGTCTGACGGGCGCTCACCGCGTCCGGCCGCGCGCGTAGTGCCGTCCGGCCTTCGCCCGGTTCCCGCACCGGCGCATCGAGCACCACTGCCGGTTGCGCGCCGGCGAACGGTCCACGAACCGCAGGCCGCAGTCGTCCGCGGCGCACACCCGTACCCGGCCCGTCTCCGGGCCGGTCACCAGCTCGATCGCGTCCACCGCCACCTGCGCGAGCGCCGTGGCCACGGCGGGCCCGGACGGGACGCGCGCCGGTGCGCCCGCGGCGTCCAGCGTGAGCCGCGGCGCGAGCGGCACCGCACCGGCCACCTCGTTGATCACCCGGACCGCCGGGCGCGGCACCGGACGTCCCTCGGCCGCCGCGGCCACGACCAGATCGACCGCGTCGCGCAGCCGCCGCGCGGCGGCCAGGTCGTCCTCGCAAGCGGCCTCGATCCCCGGGAAGCCCGCGCGGCGCAGCCAGCCCGCCAGGTCGTCCGGCGTGCGCAGGGTCTCGCGGCCGCCGCGGACGCGGTCGCGCACGGTGTTCAGCAGGTCGACGCTGCATCGGCCGCCGTCCCACGCCCACTCCTCGCCCATAACCCCATCATAGGGTTAGACTGCCCCTAACCTGCTTAGGGAGTTAGGCATGTTCACGGACGTCGCCGACGTCAACGGCATCCGGATGCACTACCGGCGGACGGGCGAGGGGCCGCTGCTGCTCCTGCTGCACGGCTGGCCGCAGACCGGGCACTGCTGGCACGCGATCATGGAGCCGCTCGCCGCCGAAGGCCGCACCGTCGTCGCCCCCGACCTGCGCGGCTACGGCCACAGCGACAAACCACGGGACGGCCACGACAAGCGGACCAAGGCCGCCGACCTGCACGGGCTCGTGGCCGCGCTCGGCTTCGACTCGGCCGCCGTGGTCGGGCACGACCGGGGCGCCCGGGTCGCCCACCGCTGGGCGCTGGACCATCCGGACGACATCACCCGGCTGATGCTGCTCGACATCATCCCGACCCGGGAGATGTGGCGGCGGATGGACCACCGGCTGGCCGCCGGAAGCTGGCACTGGCTCTTCCACCTCCAGCCCGACCTGCCGGAACGGCTCGCCGGCGCGGACACCGCGGGGTACCTGCGGCACTTCTTCGACGCGTGGTCCCACCGCCCGCTGCCCGAGGACGACATCGCCGAGTACGTCCGGGCGTTCTCCGCGCCCGGGGCGCTGCGCGCGGGCTTCGACGACTACCGGGCGTCCTTCCCGCACGACGCCGAGGCCGACGACGCCGACGCCGCGGCCGGCCGGAAGATCGCCGTGCCGCTGCGCGTCCTGTGGGGGCAGGCCGGTTTCCTCGGCGGGATCGACGCGGTGGACGTCTGGCGCGACTACGCCGAGCGCGTGACCGGCGCGATGGTCGAGAACTGCGGCCACTTCCTCGCCGAGGAGCGCCCCGAACGCCTGATCAGCGAGATCCGCGACTTCCTCGCCTGAACCCGCTCCCCGCCGGGCAACACGCGGCGGTCCTGTGGATCACTCCGGGCGGCGTTTGCGTCTGCGGCCGGCTCCGGTGCCCGGCCGCGCCGTCCGGCGTGAACGGCCGTTGCGCGTCCTCGTCTCGCACCGCGACAGCAGCAGGCCCAGGTTCCCGGCCCGCGGTGACGCCGCGGCGCGGCATACCTCCCCGCTCGGGGGGTTGTCCGATGCCCTGAGGGCATGCCCCTGGTCGAGGTTCACCGGGAGGACGTACGAATCGACCGGGCGGGACAGCGGGACCTGCTGGTAGCGGACGGAGGGCAGGTACCTGACCAGTGCCGTGAGCAGGTCGATGATGCCCTTCCACGCGCTCCGGAAGGTGAACTTGAAGGCGACCTTGAACTCGCTGCCCAGGCTCCACGAGCGCCGGACGACGGGCACGTCCGAACCCTTCTCGCTCCCCTTGCCCCCCGCCAGGTAGATCGGCTCGCTGTGGAAGCGGGTACGGAATTTGCCGGTCTTGACGTCCGTGTAGCCCTGGAGCTTCCCGTGCGGGTCGAGGGTCGCACCGAAGTCCGGGGGCTGGACGGGGAGGAGCCGCGCGTTCAGCGAGACCCGGCCTTCGGCGGAGGCCCCGGACTTCGGCAGGTCCTCGGCCGTCCCCGCCGAGAACGAGCCGCCGAGGCCGACACCGCCCTCGAAGGTGAGGGTCACCCCTCCGTCCGTGGTCACGACCCGGAGGCCACCGCCGACGCCGCGGTAGAAGCTGAACTTGATCTCAGAGCCGTTGACCGTCCCCAGCATGCTCATCGCCTGGGGAGGAAGGGTGGACGGCCAGCGTTCGGGCCCGTCGGTCGCCTCCGGCACGTCCGCGGACGGACGCGCGGTGACGCAGCCGCGCGCGTTGGCCGGTTCCACGACGCGCGCGAGCGGCTGCGCCGACGGGCTCAGCAGCGCCACGATCAGCGCGAAGATCTGGACGCACGCGCTGCAGACGGCTCCCTCCATCGCGTGCTTCCATCTCCTCCGGTCACGGGCACGGCCACCGCCCGCCGACGGCGCTTCCCCCGCGTCAACCGGTACCGGTGCCGACCGCCGTCCGAACGGACAAGTCGCACGTTATAACAATATGGAGTTATTCGATTACAACTAGTGACCAAAAGTACGTAGGTCAAGTTGGACGCCCGCCGCCCCGCCGCCCCGCCGCCCCGCCGCCCCGCCGCCCCGCCGCCCCGCCGCCCCGCCGCCCCGCCGCCCCGCCGCCCCGCCGCCCCGCCGCCCCGTGCGCCCGTCAGGAGCCCGAGCGGGCCGCCTCGATCCGGGCGGCGGCCAGCTCGCGGACGCGCCCTTTGGCGATCTTGCGCCGGACGACTGCGGGAGTTCGGCCACGACGATCAGGTGCTCGGGGAGCAGTTCCTTCCCCAGCCCCTCGCCGATGCGGCATGAAGACTCCAGGTCCTCGCTGTCGTAGTCGGGGTCGAAGGACGCCTGGTCGATCCCCGTCCGCTCGCCGTACTGGTACGTCCGGAACAGGCCGCGGTGCTCGATGATCTACAGCGCCCCGGCCCCCTGCTAGGGCAGGCGCAGCGCGGCGGGGGCCCGCGCCGGGACGGACGGGGCGTGCGGCGCGACGCGGTCGACGCGGACGTACGGTTCGCCGGGCGCCGGGCGGGGGTCCTTCTCGCCGCGGTTCGGCCAGAGCGACATCGCGCGCTCGGCCTGCGCCGTGATCGTCAACGACGGGTTCACGCCGAGGTTCGCGGTGACGGCGGAGCCGTCGACGATGTGCAGGCCGGGGTGCCCGTGGACGCGGTGGTAGGGGTCGATGACACCGGTCCCGGGGGTCTCGCCGATGACGCAGCCGCCGATGAAGTGCGCCGTCGTCGGGATGTTGAACAGGTCGAACCAGGTCCCGCCGGGGGTCGCGTCGAGTTCGTCGGCGAGCATCCGGACGGCCTTGTGGGCGATGGGGATCCACGTGGGGTTCGGCTCGCCCTCGCCCTGCCGCGCGACGAGGCGGCCCCGCTTCGCGCCGACGGTGATGGAGTTGTCGGCGGTCTGCATGACGAGGGCGATGACGGTGCGGTTCGCCCAGTCCTTGAGCGAGAGGCCGCGCAGGATGATCGTCGGGTGCCGCACGGCCTGCCCCGCGAACTTCAGCCAGCGCGGCGACCGTCCGCCGCCGTCGACGAGGAGCGTCCGGATGAACCCCATCAGGTTGTTGCCGGTGCCGTAGCGGGTGGGTTCGATGTGGGTCCTGTCGTCGGGGTGGAACGACGACGTGATCGCGAGGCCGGTGCCGTGGTCGACGTGCTCCTTGCGGTGCCAGACGGTCATGCGCTCGACGCCGAGGAGCGCCTCGGAGTTCGTCCGGGTCAGCTCGCCGAGGCGCGGGGACAGGTGCGGGAGGCGGCCGGTGTCGCGCATCCGGTGCAGGAGCGTCTGGGTGCCGTGGGTTCCGGCGGCGAGGACGACGTGCTCCGCGGTGATCGTCCGGCTGCGGGGGCGCAGGCCCCCGGTGCGTCCGATCGTCACCCGGTACCCGCCGGCCTCGAGGGGGTCGAGCGCGGTCACCGTGGTGTCGGGAACGACCTTCACGCCCGCCTTCTCCGCGAGGTACAGGTAGTTCTTCGTGAGCATGTTCTTCGCGCCGACCCGGCAGCCGATCATGCAGGAGCCGCAGGCGGTGCACGTGGTCCGCCGGGGGCCCGCGCCGCCGAAGTACGGGTCGTCGTGCGTGGTGCCGGCCCGCTCCCCGGACCACTCGTCCCCGAAGAACACGCCGACCGGCGTCGGGTGGTAGGTGTCGCCCGCGCCCATCCGGTCCGCGACCCGCTTGATCGCCTCGTCGGCGGGCGTGACCAGCGGGTTCGTCACGACGCCGAGCATCCGGCGGGCCTGGTCGTAGTGCGGCTTCAGCTCGTCCTGCCAGTCGGTGATGTGGCCCCACGCCCGGTCGGTGAAGAACGGGCGCGGCGGCTCGTACAGGGTGTTGGCGTACACGAGCGAGCCGCCGCCGACGCCCGCGCCCGCGAGGACGAGCACGCCCGCCTTCCCGCCGACCCGGTGCATCCGCTGGATGCCGCGCAGGCCGAGGCGCGGCATCCACAGGTACTTGCGCAGCCGCCAGGACGTCTTGGGCAGCGTGTCCTCGTCGAACCGGCGGCCCGCCTCCAGGACCGCGACGCGGTAGCCCTTCTCGGCGAGCCGCAGCGCCGCGACGCTGCCGCCGAATCCCGACCCCACCACGATGACGTCGAAGTCGAATGCCTTGCGGGTCACGCGCATCACCTCGTCACACGAACGGCCCCCGACTATCGCCCCCCGTGCCCGTCGCGCACCATACACGCGGACACGCGATCCGGCGGCGGCGTTATCAACACGTTGACAACGTTCGCCGCAGGATCAGCTCCAGCTCCAGGCAGCGCCGCGGATCGCGCAGATCGTCGCCGAAGAGGTGCTGGAGATGCCGCAGCCGGTACCGGACGGTCTGCGGGTGCACGCGCAGGCGGCGTCCGGCGTCGGCGGCGTTGAAATTGTGCTCCAGCAGGGCGAGCAGGGTCTCGGTGAGCCGCTCGCGGCGGGCGGGCGGGACGGCGCGCAGCGGCGCGAGCCGGGTCGCGGCGGCGTCGTCGATCAGCTCCCCGGCGCGGGCGATCACCAGGGCCGGGACGTGCTCGGCGCTGCGGATCGGGCCGGTGTCGGGGATGACGCCGCGGCCCGCGAGGGCGAGCGTCTCGCGGGCCCAGCGCAGCGAGCGGGCGGCGCGGGCGAGCGGCACGGCGGGGCCGATCGCGACGATCCAGTCGCGCAGGAGGTCGTCCGGCAGGACGGGACGGGCGCCGTCCGGGGCGTCGGGGAACAGCAGGGCGGGCTCGGGGGCGCCGAAGTCGGCGAGCGCGCCCGGCGGCGGTGTGCGCGGCGGGACGGCGCCGTCGCGGCGGGGCCGGGCGGCGGCCGCGGCGACGGTGCCGGGCCGCGTCCAGCGGGCCTCGCGGGCGAGCGCCGCGACCCGGTCGGGGTCGGCGGGCGGTTCGGCGAGCAGCAGGTGCAGCAGCCGGGCGCGGCGGCGGACGTCCAGGTCGCGGGCGGGCCCGACGGCGCGCTCGTCCCGGTGCCCGGCGGCGATCACCTCGGCGACCGCGTCCATGTAGGCGAACTGGGCGTCGACCACGAGGCCGAGCGCGGCGCGGTCGAGGTCGAGGCCGCCCGGGACGGCCGCGAGCGTGCGCCACGCGGCGAGCACGGACCGGCGCAGCGCCTGCTGGATCTCGTCGGGGTCGCGGCCGTCGCGCGCCAGGTGCCGGCCGACCCGCAGGTAGAACGCCTGCACCCGGTCCCAGCCGGCGTCCGGGTCGTCGACCAGGTCGCAGAAGTGCCGCAGCCCCGCCGCGACCCCGGACCGCACCCGGCCCGCCTCCTCCCCGCTCGCCGGGGCCGCGCCGCGCTCCCGCAACTCGTGCAGCAGCTCGTCGGCGGCCCGGTCCACCCGGGCCCGCAGCCGCGCCGCCACCCATCCCGGAACCTTCTCGAAAGCGGAGACGTCCAATTCCATGCGCCATTCCCCCTCATGAGCGTGCGCTCCCAAGGATCGTGCATCCGGCCCCATTCCGGTTGTCCCGGAGATCACTCGTCAAAGGAGTTTTCCTGGGGCCGGGTGACAACTGGCGCCGGACGGGTCAGCCGAAGGTGTCGAGGCCCTCGATGCGCCAGCGGCCGTCGCGGCGGACGGCGTCCACGGCCAGCATCGCGGGAGCGTGCGAGCTGCGCCCGTCGCCGGTCCGGGTCGTCTGCTGGTCGGCGAACACGAGGAGCCGCGCGCGTCCGTCCCCGAGCCGCGCCACCGCGCTCTCGGTGACCCGGGTGCTCAGCACGGCCTCGCGTTTCGGGGCCTCCTCGCGCACTTTTCCGAAGATGCTCTCGTATTGCCCGACCGCCGCACCCGTGAGAAAGGAATCCGCCGCTTTCCGGGTGCGTTCGGGGGCGGTGTGGTCGTAGGAGAAGAGCCGCCCGATCATGTCGGCCACCGCGCCCTTCACCTCGCTGGTCGCGGCGCCGTCGGTGAGCGCGGTGTTGCGCACCGCCGGATCGTCGCGCAGCCCCGCGGCCTCCTGCCGCGCCCAGATCCCGGACGCGGCCAGCAGCACCGCCACGACCCCGAGCGCGATCGGCCGCACCGCGTGCCCCCTCACAGCGCGTCCCCCGGCGCCCGGCCGAGCCCGCTGAGCTTCCAGCCGCCGTCCGTCCGGTCGAGGCGCGCGACCAGGCGGTCCTGCTTGACCACCGGGTCGCCCTCGGGCGGGGCCACGGTGATCTCGACGGCCACGAGGACGCGCGCCCGCCCCGACCGCACGTCCAGTTCGGCGACCGCCGCCTCGAGGACCTTCGCCGACGTCACCGTCTTCGCCTCCCGCACCCGCTTCTCGAACGCGGCGCCGCCCTGCGCGATCTCGCGGTGCAGCTCGCCGGTCGTCGACTCCCGCCACGTGCGCAGGTCGGGCTCCAGGGTGCGGTAGTCGAGCGTGTTGAGGTTCTGCACCGACTGCTCCCCGGCCCGCAGCGCCTCGGCGCGGACGCGCGAGTACGCGGCCCCGTCGTCGTGCGCCGCCGCGTACCAGGACCGGCCGCCCCAGACGGCGAGCAGCGCCGCGAGGACGACGAGCGCGACGGCCGTCCGCCGCACGAGATCGGGTCCCTCGTCCATCAGACCGCCCGCAGTTCGTGGATCGTCCAGCGCCCGGCGTCCCGCCGCGCGGTCACGACGAGCTGCGCCGCGGCGGGCGTCCCGGCCGGCTCCCCCGCCCGCGTCGCCGTCTGGTCGAGGAACACCAGCACCCGCGCCGAGTCGCCGCCCAGCGACACCACCCCCGCCCGCACCACCCGCGTGACGAGCGTGACCCGCTGCTCGGGCGCCTGCCGCTTCACCTGCCCGAACAGTATGCGGTACTGCCGCAGCGCCGGGCCCCGCAGCACCTCCGCGGCGGCCCGCTCGGTCGCGGCGACGTCCCCCGCCTCGTAGCCGAACACCGAGGTCAGCCCCCGCGACACCGCCCCGGTCACCTCCGCCGCCGCCACGTCGTCGACCACGACCCGCTCGTCCCCGCGCACCGCGTCGGCGACCGGGTGCAGCGCCGCACCGGCCAGCACCAGGCCGAGCGCGACGGCGAACGGCCGGTACAGCCGGAGCAGCCGCCTCATCTCGCCCCCTCCGGGACGGACGTGAGCGACTCGAGCTTCCACCCCTGCGGCGTCCGCGCCAGCTCGGCCTCGAACCGCTTGCGCTGCATCGTCGGCTTCCCTCCCCGCAGGGTCAGCCGCACCTGCACCGCCGCGATCACCTCGGCCCGGCCCGCGCGCTCGTTCAGCGAGGTCACGGCGGCCCCGGTGACGGTCGCCGCCGCGTCCGTCCCCGACGCCCCGATCTTCCGCCGGTTCGCCGCCTCGTCCCGCTGCAGATGCGCGTGCAGGGCCCCCGTCGTGGCGCCGAGCCACGCGCGCAGCCCGGCGTCCACGTCCCCGCCGTCCATCGAGTTCAGCGTCGCGATGTGCCGCTCGGCCGCCCGCAGGACGACCGCCCGTCCCCCGGCGGGCTCGCCGGCCGCCGGTTCGTCCCGCCAGGCCGTCCACCCCGCCCACCCGAGGAACACGATCGCCGCCGTCACGACGCACCACCCCACGAGCCCCCACCCGGCCAGCAACGTCCGCGGCCCTCCCCGCCGCGTCCGGCCGCCGACCTCGCGCGACCGCGCGTCCGGCGCGCGTCCGTCGCCCTCAGTCCGGGCTCGCGATGGGCGTCCGCGCGAGCGCTTCGGCGACGCGCCCCGCCGCTCCCGGCCGCCGCCGCGCTCCTTGCGCGTACGCCCTCCCGCCGCGCGTTCGTCGCCCCCGCCCCGCGCTCGCGGCGTCCATCCGCGCGAGCGCTTCGGCGACGCGTCCCGCCGCTCCCGGCTCTCGCCGCCGTCCTCGGCCTCCAGCGCGCCTTGCCACGCCGCCTCGGCCGCGACGGCGTCCCGCTTCGCGCTCACCGCCGCCCCCCGGACACGGCGCTCCCGGCCGCGCGGCCCGGACGGCTCGCGGCTGCGGGCGCCGGGTGCGGGTGCGCGGGCTCGGGGCGGGCGGTGTGCGGACGGGCGGGGGCGTGGCGCGCGGTCATGGGCGGGGCTCCGGGAGGGCGAGCAGGGCACGGAGGTCCGGGGTCCGGGCGGTCGCGTTCGGCAGGCCCGGGAGTGCGAGGGCGCCCGGGAGGCGCGGGTCGGGTGCGGCGTCGAGCACCGAACCGGCGCGTGCGGGCTCGGGGACGGGGCGGTGCGGGACGTTCGCCGAACCGCGGACGTTGACGCCGCTGGACGGGGGCGCGGTGCAGGACGCCGCGGTGTTCAGCGGGGCGCCCGGGGACGTGTCGAGCCCGTTGCGGTACTGCGTGCCCTCGTAGCCGGACGTGCAGTTCGGCGGTTCGAAGAAGGTGGTGACCATCCCGAAGTCGAGCCGCCCGTCGTGCACGACCGAGGTCCCGGCGGCGACCGCGGCCGGGAGTTCCGACATGAGCTGTTCGAGCCCGTCGGTGCGGTGGGCGAGGAGTTCGGACGTCGTCAGCAGGTTCGCGACGAGGACGCTCATCGAGGGGTCGAGGTCGCGGACGAGGTCGCGCAGTTCGGTGGCCGCGTCGGGCGCGGTGGCGACGAGGTCGCGGAACGCGGGGTCGGACTCGCGGAGCTGGTCGGCGAGCAGCCGCGCGTTCGCGCCGAACGACTTCAGGGACGCGGCCTCCTCGTTCTGCGTGCGCAGGACGGTCTCGGCGTCGTCGATCAGGCTGCGCGTCGGGGCGACGTTGGCGTCGGCGGCGTCGGTGAGGGCGCGGGTCTCGTCGAGGAGCGCCTGGAGGTTGGGGCCCTGCCCGGCGAGCGCGATGCCGAGTTCGTCGACGACGGTGCGCAGCGCGTCCGTCGGCACCGATTCGGCGAGCGCGTTGACGCTGGTCAGCAGCTCGGTGACGGGCGGGGGCGTGGCGGTGGCCGAGCGGGGGATGACCGCCCCGGCCGCCATGTACGGGCCGGACGCGGTGGACGGGCGCAGGTCGATGTACTGCTCGCCGATCGCCGACCGGTTCGCGACGACGGCCTCGGTGCGGACGGGGATGCGCGGGGCGTCGTCGTCGATGCGGAGTTCGGCGACGACGCCGTCGGACGTCAGGTGCAGCTCGCCCACACGCCCGACCGAGGAGCCCCGGTAGGTGACGTCGGCGTTCTCGGCGAGGCCGCCGGCTTCGGCGAGTTCGGCCTCGATGACGTAGTGGTCGGCGAGGCCGACGTACTTGCCCAGGTCGGCGTAGTTGAGGCCGACGTGGGCGACGGCGTAGAGGCCGACGACGAGGAAGACGAGGTTCTTGATCCGGGTGCCGAGGGTGAGCATCAGTCCCCCTGGACGGCGGGGAGCGGGGCGATGGGCGGGACGATCGTGGTGCCCGGCTTCGCGGTGACGGTGAGGTACACGTTCAGGTAGTCGCCCTTGATCGCGGGCAGGACGGCGTCGGTGAACGGGTAGGTGAGCAGGACCTCCAGGGCGTTCGGGAGGTCGGTGCCCGCGTCGGAGAGCTTGCGGAGGGTCGGTTCGAGGGCCTCCAGGTCGGCGATCAGGTCCTCTTTGCTCCGGTTCATCGTGGACACGGCGACCTTCGACAGTTCGTCCAGCGACGTCAGCATCTGGACGAGCGCGCCGCGCTGCTCCTCGAGCACCCGCAGGCCCGGCTCGATGTCGGTGAGGGCGACGTCGATCTGCTCGTCGCGGGCCCGCAGGGTGGCGGACAGGCGGTTCATGCCGTCGATGGCGTCGATGATCCCCTCGCGGTTGGCGTCGAGGGCGCCGACGAGCCGTTCGGCCTGGTGCAGGAGCGAGCGGATCTCGGGCTCGTTGCCGTCGAGGGCGCGGTTGAGTTCGGTGGTGATCGTGCGGATCTGGGCGATGCCGCCGCCGTTGAGCAGCATCGACAGGGCGCCGAACACCTCCTCGACCTCGGGGTTGCGGCCGGTCCGGGAGATCGGGATGACCGCCCCGTCCGCGAGCCGGCCCGCGCCGTTCGCGTTCGGGGGCGCGGTGAGTTCGACGAACTTCTCGCCGAGCAGGCTGGACTGCCGGACGTTCGCCTGCGCGTCCGCCGGGAGCCGGACGTCGCCGTTGACCTGCATGGTCACGACGGCGGCCCACTCGTCGCCCGGAAGCGAGACCTCGGTGACGCGGCCGACCGCGACGTCGTTGACCTTGACGGCCGACTGCGGGACGAGGTTGAGGACGTTCGCGAACCGGGCCCGCACCGTGTACGGGTGGTCGCCGAGGTCGGCGCCGCCGGGCAGCGGGACGTCCTGCAGTCCGGTGAAGCCGCAGCCGGACGCGAGGGTCGCGGCCGCGAGCGCGAGGGCGAGTGCCCGGCGGGTCATGGTGCCTCTCCTTGCACGGGCCGTCCGGTGACGGGCAGCGGCGTCAGCTCGGTGAGGTTCTGCCGCCCCATCAGCGACTTCGTGGCCGGGTCGTAGGCGCCCAGGACGTTCACGACGTTGATCGCCTGGACGTCGAGGGCCTCGGCGAGCGACGCGCGCTGCTTCACGAGCGTCTGCGTGATGTCGGCGAGTTTGTGCACGTTCTCCCGCACCTGTTCGCGGTTGTCGCGGATGAACGCCTCGACGTCGGCGAGGGCGCGGGTGAGCAGCCGGATCGCGGCGTCCAGCTCGTGCCGGTCGGCGGCGAGGAACCCGCTGACGTCGGCGAGCTGCCGTTCGGCCAGCCGCACCTGCCCGTCGTTCTCCCTGAGCATGGACGTGAAGGTCTGCAGGGAGCGGATCGTCGAGAAGAGGTCTTTCTGGGAGCCGGAGAGGGTCTTGGCGGCCTGGGCCATGCGTTCGGTCGTGGTCCGGATGTCGCGGCCGTTGCCGTCGAGGTTCTCCGCGCCGGTCTCGAGCGCCCGGGAGAGCGCGCCGTCGGCGTTGGCGCCGTCCGGGCCGAGATCGCCCGCGAGCCGCTCGACGGCGGCGTAGACCTGGTCGAGCTCCATCGGCGTGGCCGTGTTCCGCACGTCGATGACACCGCCGGACCGCATCGTCGGGCCGCTCGTGTAGGCGGGGGTGAGCTGGACGTACCGGTCGGCGACGACGCTCGGCGCGACCGCGACGGCCCTCGCCCCGGACGGGACGCGCACGCCGTGGTCGACGGTCAGGACGGCCCGCACCTTCGCCCCCTCGGGGGTGACGGAGTCGATCGTGCCGACGCGGACGCCGAGGACGCGCACGTCCGAGCCGGCGGCGATCCCGACCGCGCTGCGGAAGTACGCGGTGATGCGGGTGCCGTCCGGGCCCTGCACGCGGACGAACGCGAGCGCGGCGGCCAGCAGCAGTGCGGCGCCGACGGCGACGAGCACGGCGGGCCCGCGCAGCCTGCGGATCATCCGCCACCGCCCTTCCGGGGCGGCATGCACCCCTCGTCGGGGGCTTCGCGGCCCTCCGGCAGGTACTCCGGCGGGACGAGCCCGCAGAGGTAGCCGTCCATCCAGCGCCCGTTCCCGAGGCTGTTGCCCAGGAGCCGGGTGTAGGGGCCCGCGGTCTTCAGCGCGCGGTCCAGGTTCGCCTGGTTCTTCTCGAGCAGCTCGGTGACCTGGCCGAGCGCGCGCAGGGTGGGGTCGAGTTGCTCTTGGTTGTCCTCGACGAGGCCGGAGATCTGCCGGGAGAGTTCCTGGGTGCCGACAAGGAGGTTGTGGATCGCCTCCCGGCGGCGGCGGATCTCGGCCAACAGCAGGTTGCCGTCACGCAGGAGCGCTTCGACGTTCCCGCTCTGATCGGCCATCGTCCCGGTCACCTGACGGGTGTTGGCGAGGAGCCGGGACAGTTCGGCGTCCCGCGACGCGATCGTCTTCGACAGCGCGGACAGGCCGGACAGGGCCTCGCGGACCTCGGGCGCGGTGTCGTCGAACGTCCCGGACAGGACGTCGAGGCTCTGCGCGAGCCGCGCGCTGTCGAGGCGTCCGACCGTCCCCGCGAGGTCCTCGAAAGCCTCGGTGACGTCGTACGGGGACGTCGTGCGGCCGAGCGGGATCCGATCCCCGGGGTCCTGTGCGCGCGCGCCGAGCGGGTCTATTGCGAGGTACTTGTCGCCGAGCAGCGTCTTGATGGCGATCGCGACCGTGCTGGCGTCCCCGATCCACGTGTCGCGGACGCGGAACGACACGGCGACCTTCGCGCCGTCCAGCCGGACGCCCGTGACCTCGCCGACCTTCACGCCCGCGACCCGCACCTCGTTGCCGGTGCGCAGCCCGGCGGCCTCGCCGAAGTCGGCGGTGTAGCGGGTGCCGCCGCCGATGACCGGCAGCTCCCTGGCGTTGTAGGCGAGCAGCGCCAGGACGGTCAGCAGGGTGATCGACACGACGGCGACGGCGATCGGGTTCCGCTCCCGCACCGGCTTGACCAGCGGACGGCGCGGCCGTCGCGGGCGCCGTTTCGCGGACGCCTTCGTCGCCGACGCCTTCGCGGGCGGGGGCCCGCCCGGTCGCGTGCTCATGCGCCGCACCTCGCGTCCGTCAGCGGCACGCCGGACGGCGGCGGGTGCTCCTCGCCCGGGTACTGCTCGTAGGTGACGCCCGTGACGGCCGCCTCGCACATGTAGAGGTTCAGCCACGAGCCGTACGAGGCGACGCGGCCGATGGCCTCCATCTTCACCGGCAGCGTCTCCAGGAACCGGTCGACGGTGCCGGACTCGTCCGCGAGGTTCCGCGACAGCCGCCCGAGCTGCTCGATGTCGCGCTTCAGCGGCGCGCGGCCGTCCCGCAGCAGCCCGGCGGTGGTGCCGGCGAGGGCGTCGAGCGCGCCGATCGCCTCGCCGATCGCCGTCCGGTCGGACGCCAGGCCGGAGACCAGGCGGCGCAGCGTCGAGACGAGCGTGCCGAGTTCGTCGTCGCGCGCGTTGACGGTGTCGAGGACGGCGTTCAGGTTCTCGATCACCTGCCCGATGACCCGGTCCTTCGCGGCGATCCCGCCGGTCAGCGACCCGATCGTGGACAGCAGCCCCTCGACCGTCCCGCCCTCGCCCTGCAGGACCTGGACGAGCGACCCGGCGAGCTTGTTGACGTCCCCGGGCGACAGCGCCTGGAACAGCGGCTGGAACCCGTTGAACAGCTGCGTCAGGTTCAGCGCGGGCGTCGTCCGCTCGACCGGGATCGTCGCGCCGGGCCGCAGGGTCCCGGCGGCGCCGGTGCCGCGGTCGAGCGCGACGTACCGCTGCCCGATCAGGTTCAGGTACTTGATCGTCGCGGTGGCGGTCGCGGGCAGCTCGCGGCCCCGCCGGACCGCGAGCGTCACCTCCGCGGTCCGCCGGTCGACGACGTCGATGTCCTCGACGCGCCCGACCTCGACGCCCGCGATCCGCACGCCGTCGCCGTCCCGCAGCCCGGACGCGTCGGTGAACCGCGCCTTGTAGGAGACGGTGTCGCGGGCGCCGAACCGGCCGATGCTGAGCGCCAGCACCCCGGTCGCGACGACGGTCACGACGACGAACGCCAGCGACTTCACCAGCGGCCGCGCGAGGCTCCTCCGCTTCATCGCAGCGTCACCTCCGCACCCCGGTAGAGGGGGCCGACGAGCACGCTGCTCCAGCCGGGCAGCGCCTCCGGGACCTCCTGGACGGACGGCGCCACCAGCTCGTTCACCATCCGGTTCTCCTGCGGCGAGTTCGGCAGGCCGAGCGCGCCGGGCGCGACGGCGACGGGCGTGGCGGCGTCCGGCGGCGCGGCCGCGACCGGCTCCGCGCCGCCGCCCGTCCCGTACGGGACGGGGTA
This sequence comes from Actinomadura cremea, assembly GCF_014648495.1. Taxonomy (GTDB): domain Bacteria; phylum Actinomycetota; class Actinomycetes; order Streptosporangiales; family Streptosporangiaceae; genus Spirillospora; species Spirillospora cremea. The sequence goes on along the minus strand of NZ_BMRF01000008.1, from coordinate 238,836 downwards.
GCAGTGCGGGCCGTCGGCCTCGGTGTAGCGGGGTCGGTCGCGGCCCGGGACGTACCTCCCCTTGGACGGGACGGTCGTGACGTTCACGTGCAGTCCGGGACGGTCGGTGCCCGCGCCGAGGACCTCGTCCATGACGGGCACGAAGTCGGTGAGCATCTCCAGGGTGCAGGGGAACGCCGGCGAGTACTCGCGCAGCAGCTCCAGGGTCGGGCGGCTCTCGGCCGTCAGCCGGATGAAGTTCTCGCTGTTCTCGTGCAGGAAGTCCGAGAGGTTCCGCGACGCGTCGGTGAGGGACGCGTACAGCCGGCCGAGGTCGTCGCGCTGGGCGGCGATGCTGCGGCTGGTGTAGGAGAAGTCGTTGAGCGCCTGCAGGATGTCGGGGGCGGCCTGCTCGTAGTGCTCCGTGACCTGGACCAGCTCCTTGATCCCGCGATTGAGCGCCGGGACGCTCGGGTTGATCTCCTTGAGGTACGCGTCGAGCTCCACGAGCGTCCGCCCGAGTTCGGTGCCGCGCCCGTCCAGGGCCTGCGAGACGGCGGTGAGCGTCGCGGCGAGCTTCGCGGGCTGCACGGCGGTGAGCAGCGGGTACAGGTTGTCGAGGACGCGCTGCAGCTCGATCGCGTTCGCCGACCGGTCCTGGCTGATCACGCTGCCCGCGGCGAGTCGCGCCTCGACGGGCCGCGCGGGCGGGATCAGCGCCACGTACCGCTGCCCGAACAGGGTCGTGGGGAGCAGCTGCGCGGACACGTTCGCGGGCAGCATCGGCACCCGCTCGGGGTCGATCGCGAGCCGCAGCGTCGCGTCCCGTCCGTCCGAGTCGATCTCGCGGACCTCGCCGACGACGACGCCGCGCAGCTTCACGTCCGCGTGCGGGTGCATCTCGCTGCCCGCGCTCGCCGCCTTCAGCGTCACCCACGTCACCTCGGTGAACCGCTTGTCGTAGACGGCGATCGACAGCCAGATCAGCAGCGCCGGGACCAGCAGGAACGCCACGCCCGCGAGCCGCCTGCCGAGCACCGGCGAGGTCGCGCGGCGGCGCCGTCCGGACACCCTGCGGGCGCTCATCCGGCGACCTTCACCGTCGTGGTCGTCCCCCACACCGCCAGGCTGAAGAAGAAGTCGCTGACGCTGATCAGGACGATCGAGGTGCGAACCGCGCGGCCGACGGCCCGGCCCACCCCGGCGGGGCCGCCGGCCGCACGGTAGCCGTAGTAGCAGTGCGAGAGGATCACCAGCACGCTGAACACCAGCACCTTGAAGAACGACAGGATGACGTCCACGGGCGACAGGAACAGCCCGAAGTAGTGGTCGTAGGTCCCGGCGGACTGCCCGTTGACGTGGACCGTCACCGCCCGGGACGCCAGGTACGCGCAGAGCAGCCCGACCGCGTACAGCGGGATGATCGCGACGGCGCCCGCGATGATGCGGGTCGTCACCAGGTACGGCAGGCTCGGGATGCCCATGACCTCGAGCGCGTCGACCTCGTCGCCGATCCGCATCGCGCCGAGCTGCGCGGTGAACCCGGCCCCGACCGTCGCCGACAGCGCCAGCCCCGACACGACCGGCGCGATCTCCCGCGTGTTGATGTACGCGGACGCGAACCCGGTGAACGCGGACGTCCCGATCTGCTGCAGCGCCGAGTAGCCCTGCATGCCGACGACGACGCCGGTCGCGAGCGTCATCGCGACCATCACGCCGATCGTCCCGCCGATCACGCCGAGGCCGCCGCTGCCGAACGCGACCTCCGCCAGCAGCCGCTGCACCTCGCGCCAGTACCGGCGGACGGCGCGCGGCGCCCACAGGAGCGCCCGCACGTAGAACAGGCCCTGGTCGCCGGGGGCGTCCAGCCAGCCGAACCAGCGGGACGGGCCCCCGCGGAGCGTGCCGAGCACGGCCATCGCTCACCCTCCCTTCGGCGGGACGACCTGCAGGTAGATCCCGGTGATCACGAGGTTGAGCAGGAACAGGAGCAGGAACGTGATGACGACCGACTGGTTGACGACGTCCCCGACGCCCTTCGGCCCGCCCTTCGGGTTCAGCCCCCGGTAGGACGCGACGACGCCGGCGACGAACCCGAACAGCAGCGCCTTCGCCTCCCCGACGTAGATGTCGGGGAGCTGGGCGAGCGCCGAGAAGCTCGCGACGTACGCGCCGGGCGTCCCGCCCTGCATGAGCACGTTGAAGAAGTAGCCGCCCGCGACCCCGACCACCGAGACCAGGCCGTTCAGCAGGAACGCGACGGCGACGCAGGCCAGCACGCGCGGGACGACGAGGCGCTGCACCGGCGAGACGCCGAGCACCCGCATCGCGTCCAGCTCCTCGCGGATCGTCCGGGCGCCGATGTCGGCGCAGATCGTGGAGCCCGCCACCCCGGCCACCAGCAGCGCCACGATCATCGGGCTGGCCTGCTGGATCACCACCAGGACGCTCGCGGCGCCGGTGAACGACTGCGCGCCGAACTGCTGCGTGAGCGACCCGACCTGCAGGGACGTGACGGCGCCGAACGGGATCGACACGAGGGCCGTCGGCAGGATCGTCACGCTCGCGATGAACCAGAACTGCTCGACGAACTCGCGGAACTGGAACGGGCGGCGGAACGCCATGCCGAGCACGGTCGCGCCGAGCGCGAACATCCGTCCGGCTTCGCGCAGCGCGTTCAGCGGGTATTCGATGACGGGCGTGGCCACGACTCCGGACCTCCTTTCACGCTTTCCCGTTTTCTCGGTTCGGCGGCTCAAGCTACTTGGCGGTGAATTGCACGGACAAGGCGTCGAACTGCACCAAATCGGACGTGGACGCATTTCTAGCGGGCGGTGACATTTTCGGCTCGCGCCGAACCGCGCTTTTTCATCAGCGGCGGAGCATTTTCCGGGGGCCGCCGCGGCGGGACGCGCCCGTTGTCACGCACGTGACAAGGCGCGGCCCGCGATCCTGCGCGAGGTGACAAAGCCGCCCCCCGCCGGGCGGCGCATAATGTCCGGATTGCCCCCGAGCCGGGTCGCACCTCGTCCGGATCGCGACCTCGTCCGGATCGCACACCTTGCCGAGAGGAACCTCCCGTGAACCGACGCCATCTCGCGGCCCTGCTGCTGGTCCCCGCGCTCAGCCTCTCCGCGTGCGGCGGTGACGACGACTCCGGCGGCGGCGGTTCGGCCGCGCAGAACCCCTCGGCCGGCGCGCCGTCCGGTGCGGGCGGCGGCGGGCAGCCCGGCGCCGAAGGCGGCACGGGCGGCGGGCAGGGCGGCAGCGGCGGCCAGGGCGGCGGCGCGGGGTCCGGGACGGAGGGCGGAACGGGCGGCTCCGGCGGCTCCGGCGGCGCGAACGGCTCCGCGCCCACCGGCCCGCCCCCGGAGGCGGTCAACGCCTTCGCCAAGTGCATGCGCGACAAGGGCGTCGACATCCCCGCCGACATCAGGCAGTGGCAGCCGCCCGCGACCCCGTCCGGCGACATGCAGCGCGCGATGGCCGCCTGCATGCAGGTCATGGCGTCCGCCATGCCCCAAGGCTGACGCGCCCCGAGGCCGACGCGCCCAGGGCGGGCGGACGCACCCTGCGGCCCCGTCCGTCCGCCCTGCTACCGGCGGACGGACGGGGCCGCGGCTCACGCGCTCAGCTCGCGCCGCCCTCGCACGGCGGCGCCTTCGCGAACGCGGCCTTCATCTCGGCGTTCTGCTGGAAGTCCTGCTGAGGCCCCTGGTAGGTCTGGACCTGCCCGAACGCCTTGCCCATCTGGGCGACGGCCTTCTGCAGCGACTTCTGGTTCCGCACGTCGGTCTTCTCCAGTTGCAGCGACGCCGTCGACACCGTCGAACGCGTCTGCATCAGCTTCGCCATCGCGTCCTTGAACAGCTGGTCACCGCCCTGGACCGGCGGCGCGCCGAGCTTCTGCATCTCCGCCTCGAACGTGCGCATCCGCGTCGAGACGCCCTCCAGCAGCTCGATGAGCGACTTCTTCGACGTCAGCGCGTCCGCCGACTGCAGCTCGGGCACCTTCATCGAGGGCAGCTGCGCGGAGATGTCGCACAGCCTCCCCGCCCAGGCGACCTCGGGCGGCTCCTTCTTCTCCTCGGATCCGCAGCCGGCGACGGCGAGCGCGGCCGTCCCGGCCAGCACCGCCCCGGCGATCACACGCCGCACCATGTCGTTCTCCTTCTCACGTGCAGTTCGAGGTGGCGGGCTCGCCCGCGAACCGGTCCGCGAGGAACGCCATCGCGTCCTCGCTGCCGCGGTGGACGAGCGTGATGTGGCCGACGCCGTCCCATTCCTTCCAGGTGACGGGCGCACCGAGCGCGCAGTAGTCGCGGTGCAGCCGCTCGGCCTGCCCGAACGCGACGATCTCGTCGGCCCGCGAGTGGTACTGGAACACCGGCGCCGCGGGCGCGCTCGCGCCGAGCGTGTTCTGCGCGACCCGCTCCAGCCACGGCGTCGACGCGTACGGGCTGGTGGCGAAGTAGTCCGGCACCGTCTTGCCCTGGTGGTCGAGCAGCAGCTCCAGCGTGCACGTGTCGTTCTCGAACGCCGACAGCATGGCGCGTCCGGCGTCGTTGACGTACGACTCGAGGTCCAGCTCCGGGTAGGCGTTGTCCATGCCGACCATGGAGTAGAGGAGGAACCCGAACGGGTCGGCGCCCTCCAGCGCGATCCCCACGGCCGCGAGGTCGGACGGGACGCCGCCGCCGACGATGCCCGCGACGTCCAGTTCGGGCGCGTACTCGGGCTGCTTCTGCCCCGCCCACATCGCGGCGGCGCCGCCCTGCGAGTAGCCGCGGAACGCGACCCGCGCGCTCCCCGACAGCCCCGTCTCGTCCAGCCGCCGCGCGGCGCGGACCGCGTCGATCAGCGCGTTCCCCATCGAGTGGACGATGTAGGTCGTCCGCGGGTTCTCGTGGTAGCCCTCGTAGTCGGTGACGGCGACCGCGTACCCCGCGGCGAGCATCTCGTTCAGCGCGGACTGCTCGTAGAAGGCGCCCTGGTCGATGAACCGGGACGGCGCGCAGCGGAACGACGGCCCGCTCGTCCCCGGCCCGAACCCGACGACCGGCAGCGACGCGGGGTCGCCCGCCTTCGGCACGAGCACCATCCCGGTGACCGCGACGGGCTCGCCGAGCGCGTCCGTCGACAGGTACATGACCTGCCAGGCGTCCGCGAGCCCGCGCGCCGTCGGCGGCCCGGCCTTGGCGGGGCGCGCCCGGATCACGTCGCCGGGCGCCCCGGCGGGAAGCGGGGACGGCGGCGTGTAGAACGCGTCGCCGGGCGGCCCCGGGTCGGTCGCCGCCGGGGCGGCGGGCGCCGCGGGCGCCGCGCTCGCGGGCACGGCCGGGGCCGCGGCCAGCGCGAGGACGAGCGCGGCCGCCGCGGAGCCGAGCAGCGCCCGGCGCCGGCGTGCGGTGAAGTTCGGCATCTCCGCCTCCTACCTTCTCGCTTCGCTCACCGGGGTGAGGGTGAGGTCCGCGGTGTTGCCGGGGCCGGTGACGGCGTCGCCGATCAGGCCGGTGAGGGCGCCGCACCCGGCGAGGGGCGCGAGGTCGTAGCCGCCGGTGAGGCGACCGCCCGCGGCCGGGTCGAAGCCGGGCCCCGAGGTCAGCGTCAGCTCGGACGGTTCGGCCGTGCGGCACTCCTCGCCGCCGCCGACCGGGACGACGCCGAAGACGCGGAACGACGGGAACGCGGCCGTGAGCGCGGACGTCGTCGTGAGGACGCCCCCCGCGACCTCGGCCGTGCCGCCGCCGGCGTCGTCGAGGCGCATCTCGGCGGTGACCGGCAGGAACCCGAAGAGGGAGACGTTCGCGGTCGCCGGATCGAGCGCGAGGTCGGCGCGGGCGCCGTCCGCGCCGAGGGCGAGGGTCATGCCGCCGGTGAGCGGGACGGTCCCGCCCGAGGACCCGAGGACGGTCGAGCCCTCGACGGCGTACGCGTGGTCCCCGCCGCCCGTCGCGTCGTCGACGATCTCGAAGGACGCGAGGACGTTGTCCTGCCCGGGGTCCTGGACGCACTCGGACTCGAACGTGCCGAGGCCGCCGGGGCCGCCGTCGTCCAGCCGGGGCGTCAGCGTCAGCACGAGGTTCCCGACGGCGACCGTGCCGGGACCGGGCCGCGAGAACGTCAGGTCGGGGGCCTTGCCGCTCCCCCGCACCGCGAACTCGCCGGACGCGGGCACGTCCGTCCGCTCCAGCTCGACGTCCACCTGGACGGGCAGGCCGCCGGGCATCTCGGGAACGGTCAGGTCCGCGTCGGCGCGGGCGCCGCCCTCGAGCGTCGCGGTGCCGAGGGCGGCGAGGGCGCGGGTCGAGGCCGCGCCGACCGTCGCGGTCGACTCGACGGCGATCCCCGGCATCTGCGCGCCGACCCGCACGGTCTCCGGGACGTCCGCGCTGAGGGACACGTGCACCGGCTGCGACCCGATCAGCGGGAAGGTGCAGTGGTAGTCGAGTTCGAGGGTCGCCGGTGCCGCCGCCGCCGGACCGGCGGCGAGGCCGGCGAGACCGGACGCCGCCACGGCGGCGACCGCGCAGAGCGCGGCTCGGCGCCCCGTTCTTCGTTTCCTGGTCAACGTTCGCCTTTCGGGGTGGGTACGGATCGCCCGACGGGGACGGCCCCCGCCGCACCTGCGGTACGACGGGGGCCGTCGGTCACCGGCCGCCGTGGTCAGGCCTTCGGCGTGAGGGTCAGGTCGATCGTGTTGCCGTCACCCGCGGTGAACAGGTTGAGGATCCCGGTGAGGGGCCCGCAGTCGGTGATCTCCGACAGCGAGTACTCGCCGCTGATCGTGCCGCCCGCGTTCGGGTCGAAGAACTCGCCCTCCGCGGACTGCAGCCGGATGTTCGACGCCTCGGCGGTCTGGCAGTTCTCGCCGCCGCCGATCGGGATCATCCCGAACACCTTGAACGAGGACAGCTTGGTGATGACCGAGGTGTTGGTCGTCAGCTGCCCGCTCTCGTAGACGCCGGTCGTCTCGCCCTGGGTCGCCAGCCCGATGCCGGCGGTCACCGGCAGGAACCCGAGGATCTGGAAGTCGCCCTGGGTGGGCTCGAGCGCCAGGTCCGCGACGACGTCGCCGTTCATGAGGTCGAGGTCCGCGCCCACGGTGCCGGTCAGCGGCGCCGTCCCGTTCGGGGCCTTCACGAAGGTCTCACCGGCGATCGTGAAGTCGAAGTGCTGGGTGGGGGTGGGCGTGGGGGTGGGCGTGGGGGTCGGGGTGGGGGTGGGCGTGGGAGTGGGGGTCGGCGTCGGGGTCGGGGTCGGAGTGGGGGTCGGCGTCGGCGTAGGAGTCGGGGTGGGGGTCGGGGTGGGGGTCGGGGTGGGCGTAGGAGTCGGGGTGGGCGTGGGCGTGGGAGTGGGGGTCGGCGTCGGCGTAGGAGTCGGGGTCGGGGTCGGAGTGGGCGTCGGCGTCGGGGTCGGCGTGGGGGTGCCGTCGACGATCTCGAAGGTGGCGAACGGCTCGTCCTGGCCGGGGTCCTTCGTGCACGCGACCTCCTGGCCGCCGGGCCAGACCTCGGTGCCGTCCGCGCGCTTCGGGTTGATGTTCTGCGTCATGTTGCCGACGTGGATCTCGCCCGGACCGGGCTGGGTGAAGACGAGCTGCGGCGCGGCGCCCGTGGCGATCAGGTCCCAGGCGGCCCCCGGACGGTTCGGGACGGGCGTGGTCTCGAACATCGCGTCCACGGCGACCGGCAGCGACGGCGACTCGGGCACCGACAGGGTCGCCTGCGCGGTGGCCCAGCCCTCCAGGCTGGCGGCCTGCACGGCGCGCAGCCCGTTGTGGATGGTCGGCGTGATGTGCGCCGTGGCCTCGATCTCGAACGCCGGCGTCTGCTCGCCCACCGCGATCTCGGCGGGGATGTCGGAGCGGACGTCGACGACGAGCGGCTGGTTGCCGATCAGGGGGAAGACGCAGTGGTAGTTGAGCGTCTGGTGGACGGGCTCCGCCATGGCGGGCGCGGCACCGGCGATGCCGAGCGCGGTGAGGCCGAGGCCGCCGATGGCGGCGGCGGCCAGGCCGCTGACGGTGCGGCGCGTGCGGTTCCTGAGCTTGCCTTCCAACATTCTGCCCTTTCTGGACGGACCCGGTGCATCAGTCGACGCACCGCGAAGTCGAAACGCCCCCCGAAAAATCAGATCTTGGAAAAGCTCTGATATTCGTGGACGTAAGCTACTCAGCCGCCGGAGGGGGTGTCTGTACTGGCCAATGACAAAAAGACCGGCACCTTCACTCAACGCCTTCAACAGATACGAACGCGTTTCTCAGTCCGCTGGAGAAATGGAAAATTTGTCATTTCCCATGCACCGGCGAAGGTCCATGCTCATTCGGTGACAGAAAACCGCGACCGGGCGAAGCCGAAGCGCTCGCCCGGTGCGAAAACTGCGCGCCGGGCTCAGTCGCAGACCGTCCGGTAGGGGACGTCGGGGACGTACCGGCGCCACTCGGCCCCGGTGAGATCGCCGCCCGCGCGGTCGCAGATCTCCCGCACGGCGTCCGCGGGGTCGAGCGAGGTCTCCCGCACCGTGCCGTCCGTCCCGGCCGTGAGCATGCGCGTGCCGCCGTCGCGGAACGCCATGTCGAGCAGCGGACCGTTGTGGAGCGGGACCTGGCCGGTCAGCGGACGGCGGCTCCGCACGTCCCACAGCCGCACGCGCCCCTTGGAGTCGCCCGTGACGATGAACCGGCCGTCCGGGGTGAAGGACATGAGCACGGGGCTCTGGTCCTCCAGGGGGAAGCCGGGCTCCAGCATCCGTCCGGCCTCCGTGTCGAACAGCCGTATCGCCGTGGAACCCTGGTAGGCGAGCAGGCGGCCGTCCGGGCTCTGCGCACCGACGCCGCCCCACGTGCTCGTGAACAGATCGCGGCGCTTCCCGCCCGGCACCGTCACGAGGTGGAGGTCCTCGGCCGTCTGGACGATGATCGCGTCGCCGCCGGGGCGCATGAGCGGCATCCCCCAATCCCCGGCGGCGGGGGATCGGAGCAGGAGGCGCCCACTGGGCAACTCCCGGATCAGGGTGGTCTGGCCTCCGTCGACCGTGTAGGCGACGCGCTCGCCGTCGCGGCCGAACGACACGCTGTTGGACGGCGACGGGCCGTCGCCGGTGTAGGCGGGCCCCAGCGTCCGGGTCACCCGCCCCGTCTTCGGATCCAGGAACCGGATGCCGCTCGGGAGGTGGCTGTCGACCACGTTGCGCCCGTCCGGTGTGAACTGGACGAGCAGGTCCGGCTCGACCCCGGTGACCTTGTTCGGGACGGGCGGGCCCACCGGCTTGCCGGTGTCCAGGTTCCAGGTGCGGACGGACGACCTGTCGCGCAGGGCGAACAGGCGCCCGTCCGGGCCGAACGCGCCGCGGTGGTCGTCCTCGGTGGCCGCGGGGTAGGTCAGCGCCGCCACCGGCCGGGTGTGCCGGGACACGTCGAACACGCGCAGCCGGGAACCCTGCGCGTCACCGTCGACGACGACGAGCGTCCGGTCGCCCGGTCCGAATGCGGCCTGTCCCGCGTTCGCGTCGCGGGCGAACGTCTCCACCATCCCGTCCGTCCGCCACATGCGCACGCCGTCCTCGCCGCTGTTGCCGAGGAGGAACCGCCCGTCGGAGTTGAACGCGAGCGAGATGACACCGCGGAGCGTCCCGGTCAGCCGCCCGTCCGTTATGTGCATGTACTCCTTGCCCGTCGCGGCGTCCCAGATGCCCACCTTGCCCTGCCCGTAGGCGAGGGCGACCTTCTTGCCGTCCCTGGTGAACGCGGGCGCCACGAAATCCTCCCCCGGTTCGCCTTCCAGGAGCGGTTCGAAGATCTCGATGGTCGTCAGCCGGCGGCGTTCCGGAAGGTCCCAGATCTCGACGTGCGTCTCGTCGGTGACGATCGCCGCGCGGCGGCCGTCGGCGCTGACCCCGGCCTGCAGCCCGCCCGGCGGGCCGGGCACCGGTTCGCCGGCCCGCAGGTCCCACAGGCGCACCGGATCGGTGCCCTCCAGGGCCCTGGTCAGGCCGATCTCGCGGGTGGGCAGCCGGTGTATCAGCGCGGGGACGGGTTCGCCCGCCGGGCGTCCCTTCTCCAGGTCCCAGAGAGTCGTGCGCTCGCCGGTCCAGACGACGGCGAGGCCGCCGTCCGGGCTCGCGGTCACCAGGCCGTGCCCCTCGGGCGCCCCGGTGAGATCGATGCGGTGCTTCCGCAGCGACGGGACGCCCAGGAACTCGGCGAAGCGGGCGTCGATGTCGTCGTGGTGCAGGATCCTCCTGCCGTCGGCACTGAGGAACAGAGCACTGTTGCCACCGCCCCTCGGAGCGGGAAGCTCGCGTACCGCGACGTCCTGCTGGAACCGCGCCGCCAGCACCGGCCCGCGCGCGTCGTTGATCTCCGCGATGCGCCAGGCCGCCGCGCTCAGCAGCATCGCGGCGCGCGGGTCGTCCGCGCGGACGGCGTCCGCCCGCGCCGCGACGGACCGCGCCCACGCCTCGTTGCGCTGGCGTTCGATGTCGCGGCGCTGGGTCTCGATGACGCCGACGGCGATCAGCGACAGCGCGAGGAACACGGCCGTCGCGGCGGCGACGGCGCGGCGCGCGTGCACCCGCCGCCGTTCCCGCGCCCGGCTCGCGGCGAGGAAGTCCTGCGCCGGTCCGCCGAGCCCCACCCGGGTCCGCTGCGTGGTGGCGAACTGCGCGGTCGAGGCCAGCGCGGTGCCCCGCAGCAGGTCGCCCGGCTTGCGGCCGTGCTCGTCCCAGAGGCGCGCTCCGCGGGCCAGCTCGTCCCGGACGCGCAGTCCCTCGCGGTCGTCGGCGATCCAGCCGCGCAGGCGGGGCCAGGTGTGGGGGAGGGCGGGCGACGCGAGGGAGCAGGCGTCCCCCTCGACCTCGATCAGCCCGGCGGCGGTGAAGATCCCGAGGATCCGGTCGAGCGCGTCGGCGGAGCCGGGGGGTCCCGCGGAGAGCAGCTCCGCGCGCGGGACCGGCCGCGCCTCCCCGTCGGCGCCGACGAGGCCGAGCAGCAGCCGCGGGACGAGCGGCCGGTCGTCCTCGGCGACACCGGAGCACGCGCGTTCGGCGCGGTCGTGCAGGGACGGGTCCGGCGCGTGCGACTCCGGCGGCCGGACGGCCGCGGCGATCCGGCTGCCCTCGCCCAGCATCGCCGCCGCGTCGGCGCCGCCGGTCAGGGCGAGCAGCAGTTCCGGGGCGGTCGGACGGTCGCCCGGCGCGACCGACAGCGCCCGCCGGACGAGCGCGCGGAGCGGCTCGTCGAGGCCGGTCAGGTCGAGGTCGCCGGCGAGGATCCGGCTCAGCGAGGCGGGGAAGTTCGGTGCGCCGAACGGGGACCGGCCGGTCGCGGCGAAGACGACGGCGACGCCCCAGGCGAACACGTCGGCGGCGGGCGTCGCGCGCTCGCCCCGGAGGATCTCGGGGGCGGTGTAACCGGGGGTGCCGATGACGCCCTCGGACGCGGTGAGCGTCATGTCGTCCGTGCGCGCGATCCCGAAGTCGATGAGCCGGGGCCCCTCCGGGCCGATCAGCACGTTGCCCGGTTTGAGGTCGCGGTGGACGACGCCGGACTGGTGGATGGCGGTCAGCGCCGTGGCGACGCCGGTCGCCAGCCACAGCAGCTCGTCCCCGCCGTACGTGCCGCTCTCCAGCACGACCTCGCGCAGGCTGGGGCCCTCGATGAACTCGCTGACGATGTACGGGCGCGGGCCGTCCAGGTCCGCGGCGACGATGCGGGCCGTGCAGAACGACGCGGCGCGGCGGGCCGCGGCGACCTCCCGGCCCGCCTGCGCGCGCAGTTCCGGACTCCCGGCGAGCCGTTCGTGGAAGGACTTGACCGCGACCCGCCCGCCGGACTCGTCGTACGCCTCGTACACGACGCCCTGGCCGCCCGCGCCCAGCCGGCTCGCCAGCCAGTAGTCCCCGATCCGCCGCGGGTCCTCGGAGCGGAGCGGGGCTCCCTGCAGCGCCGCACGCCGTCCAGCCACGTGTACTCCCGCCCGCCCGTCGCCCGACCGTCCGTCTTATGACGCCGATCGGTCCGGAGAAGTTGACGGGACGTCGACGGGAATTGCGGGCTTCGTCAAAGGTGCTGGAAGGTGGTGTAGTTCTCGGCGAAGTCGTTGTAGCGGCGGAAGTTCGTGAAGCTCATCGTCGCCGTCGTGTCGAGGCCCTCGACGTAGTGCCACCAGCCGATCGGGATGAACAGCAGTTCGCCCGGCCCGAGCGTGCACTCGTGGACCTGCGCGTTCCGCATCTTCGGGAACCGCGCGTGGTCGACGTCGCTCGCGTCCACTTCGGAGTAGCAGTGGACATTGTTGTAGATGTACGAGGTGTCGTGCAGCGGCACCAGCTTGACGTGCTTGCGGCCGATGACCTGCGCCATGAAGTTGTTCGTGAGGTCGTGGTGGTACGGCGTCTTCGTGCCCGCGGGGCCGAGCCAGAAGAAGCTCTTGTCGCGCGTGTCGCCGTCGAGGTACTCGTCGATCGGGTCGATGTCGGACCACAGGACGTCCAGCGCGTCCTGGTTGCGGGAGCCGTTGTTGGCCGTCATGTAGAAGTCGTTCGTCGTCCCGGCCCCCTCGACGAGGTCGAGGTATTCGCGGAACGGCATGACGCGCTTGTGCTTCGGGCCGTTGATCTCGTAGTTCTCGTCCGATTCGCGGCCGAACTGCACCTCGACCTCGCGGTCGCCGCAGCGGTCCCGGAAGTAGTCGAGGTTCCATTTCTCCAGGGCGGGCCACGACTTGAGCATTCCGGTGATGATGACGGGCCGGTTCTGCGCGTAGTACTCCTCGAAGAACTCGTCGCGGGACGGACGTTCGCGCCGTTCGACCACGCCGCTGCCCGCGCGCATCCGGGCGAGGCGCCCGTAGACGGTGAGCGTCCATTCGCGCTTGCGGAGCCGGTTGGCGACGCGCGAACCGCCCTGCACGTACGGGCTCTCCAGCGCCGCGTTCACCTCGCGCGCGGCGTCGGCCTCGGTGAACGCGTTCTTCACCAGCACCGCGCGGATCGCCTCCGGCGGGTTGCCGAGGAGCAGGTTCTCGGCGATCCAGCGGCGCCACTGCTCGATGGGAGGGGCCACGGTCTTCTCCTTACGCGTGGGACGGGTCAGCCGGCGGCGGACCCGGAACGGGACGGTTCGGGCAGCACCGGCGGGCAACTGATCTCCGCGAACGGGATGCAGGTGGAGCCCAGGGTGACGCGCAGCAGGTTGTCCGAACCCGACACCGTCGCGTTGAACAGCGGGTCGAGGTCCTCGGCGGCGCCGCAGCCCTCGAACCGCGGGATGGCGAACGTGCCGTCGAGGACCCCGCCCTGCAGGATGTTGGGCATCGTGCCGGACAGTTCGAGGTCCGCGGGGACCTCGGTGCGGCAGCGGTCGCCGACGTCCAGCGGAGTGCCCTTCACGCTGACGTCGTAGATGCGGATCGACATCTTCATGTGCGCCTCGACCGTCTGGATGCCGGTCTGCAGGTTCGTGATCGCCTCGACGGCCCCGTAGACCGGCCCGCCCGGTTCCAGCGGCGCCTGGGTCAGCTCCATCGTCGCCGTCGTCGGCATGAGGCCGAACGTCAGGAACGTCGACCGCGACCGCAGCGGGGACACGAACCGCTGCCGCAGCTCCGCACCGGTCGAGGTGATCTTGTAGATGACGTTGGTGAGGGCGGGATCGGCGAACTCGGGGTCGTTGACGACCGTCGCGCCGTCCAGCTTCGTGACGTTCGAGAACCCGGACAGGTAGATGCAGCCCGACATCCACGTCGTGTCCGGCCCCTCGTAGGTGCCGCACTCCTTCGGCGTCTCCCCCGGCGCCTCCTCGGCGGGCGGCGCGGCGGCGCGCGGCGCGGCGGACGCGGCCGGCGGCGCGGCCGGCGCCTCCGGCGCGCTCGACGGCCCGGCCGCCACCGGGACGGTCGCGAGCGTGAGGTCCTGGTCCGCGGCCGGCTCGCAGGCGACCGCGACCGGCTTCGCGCCCTCGGGCGTCCGGCCCTGCGCGTCGCGCGGGTCGAGGTTGAGGGTGAGGGCGGCGGCGCCGAACGTGAGGTCGCCGGTCCCGCCCGGGGTCACCGGCGGGACGTCGCCGGACGCCTCCAGCACCAGGTCCGCGCCCTCCGCGGCGGGCGCCGCCGGTGCGCTCAGCCCCGCCCACGTCGTCGGCGTCGACGTGCCGTTCTGCGCCGCGACGACCGCGAGCCCGGCCGTCCCGGCGACGGACGCGGCCCCCGCCGCGACGTCCCCCGCCGCGACGGCCGCCGCCGGGACCGTCGCGGTGACGGTCGCGCGGCCCGGCCGGACGGGCTCCCCCGCCGTCCCGCCCGCCGGGAACTCCGCGCGCACCCGGACGCCCACGGCATGGGACGTCCCGGACGGGAACGCGCACGCGTACCGCAGCGTCGCGTCGGCCTCCAGCGCCCGTGCGGGCGCGGCGCCGCCGCCCGCCACGGCACCCGCCACGGCGGCGGCCGCGGCCACCGCCGCCGCCGTCCCGCGAACCCGGTTCGTCATCTGCGGTCTCCTCGCATGGTCAGCTCCAGCCGGGGAGCCACAGGCGTGCCTGCCGCGCGGGCTCGGGGAGCGGTTCGGCCGTCAGGATCGGGTGCAGGAAGTACAGGTTCGCCGCGACGGCCAGCACGAACGCGGCGCCGAGGACGCGCGCGGTGACGGGCAGGGACGCGTGGATCCGCTGGGCGAGCAGGACGAGCGCCAGGACGGCGAACGGCAGCATCGGCAGCGCGTACGTCGAGTACATCGTCCGGTCGTCGAGCGCGGCGGGGAACCACGGCAGCCAGCACGCCAGGTAGCCGCCGACGACCGCCGCGGCCCGCCAGTCCCGGACGAGCGCCGCGACGGCGATCAGCGCCGCGATCGACGCCCACCAGAGCACGGGCGTGCCGACGTGGGCGATCTCGGCGACGCAGGGCTCGGCGCCGCAGCCGTCCGACGCCGTCCGGTACATCGCGGCCGGATGCCCGAGCCACGGCCACTCCCACGGCCACGACTGCGCCGGGTTCGGCTCGCTGACCGAGCCGTGGAAGTCGAGCGTCATCGCGTGGTAGTGCCACAGCGACCGGATCGGATCGAGGAACGACGGCCACAGGTCGCTCGGATGGTGCGCGGCCCAGTCCCGCTGGAACCCGGGGAACCGCCGCCCGAAGATCGCCTGCTGCAGGCCCGTCCCGGACGCGAACCACCCCCACCAGCTCGCCGCGTAGACCGCGCCCGCGACCACCCAGAACTGGACGAACGACAGCGGGACGTCGAGCTTCGCCGTCACCCGCCAGGGACGGGCGAGGCCCGCGTCCCGGCGGGCCTTCCAGTCCCACAGAAGCACCAGCGCCCACAGGAACGCGATCACGTAGACGGCCGACCACTTCGTGGCGCAGGCGAGGCCGAAGCAGAGCCCGGCGGCGAACCTCCAGCGCCGTCCGAGGAACCGGCCGGCGCCGTCGGCGAGGGCGGCGCGCGTCCGGTCGCGGTCGGCGACGAGGCACGCGAACCCGGCGACGATCCACAGCAGCAGGAACACGTCGAGCATCGCGAGGCGGCTCGACACGAGCCACGTGCCGTCCAGCGCGAGGAGCAGGCCCGCCGCGCAGCCGAGGACGGTCGAGCCGGTCATCCGGCGGGCGGTGCGGGCGAGGATCAGCACGGTCAGGACGCCCGCGAGCGCGGCCGCCGCGCGGAAGCCGAACGGGTCGGCGCCGAGCAGCGCGATGCCTGCGGCGATGACCCATTTGCCGAGCGGCGGGTGCGCCGCCCACTCGCCGCCGTGCCCCAGCCCCGCCTCCGGGCGCCCGGCGAGGAAGTGCCCGTTCGCGGGGGCGCCCTCCCGGCCGACGTTCCAGTTGTGCTCGACGCCGAAGTTCAGCAGCGACCACGCGTCCTTGGCGTAGTACGTCTCGTCCCAGACGAGCGCGTGCGGCTCGCCGAGCCGGTGGAACACCAGCGCCCCGGCGAGGGCCGACACGAGCAGCGGCCCCAGCCACGCCCACGGGAGGCGGCCGCTCCGCGGCGGGTCGTCCGCCGCGGGTCCGGTCTCCTTCAGCGCTGCCGAGGCGGTCACGTCGCCCACCTTTCGCCACGGACCCGGCCGGGGGCGCGGCCCGGCCGGGAGTCAGGACCGTAACGAGCGGAGAACCACCGGATAAATCGAGTTCGCGACGAAGAAAGCCGCCGCATTCCGCATCCAAGTGATGACCTTTCCGGGGGCTCGACGATTTCTCGCGGAAATTGTCGTCCGGCGACAACTTTCGCCCGGGGTGTCGCCAGGTACACCCCTGGGCCGGATGCTGAACCCCGGTGCGAGGCTGGGGGCACGCCGGAAGAGTTGATCACGCCGTACCGCGCTCCCAGGAGGCCCGCACGTCCGGCACGCCACCGCCGGGGTGTCCGACAAGGCCACCGGACGTCCCATGGACCACCGGCCGCTGTTCCGCATCGCCAGCGTCACCAAGTCGTTCACCTCGACGGTCGTGCCGCAGCTCGCCGCCGAGCGCCGGCTCTCCCCGGACGACACGGTCGAGGAGCGGCCGCCGGGACCGGTCCGGGGCAACGGCAACGACGGCTCGAAGATCACCGCCCGGCAGCTGCTCGCGCAGACCAGCGGGCTGCACGACGACACGTCCGACCCGGAGACGAGCACCGCGTTCCCCGGCCCGTACGTCCACGGCTACTACTTCGACTTCGGCGACGTCAGCACCCTCGTGAGCCCGCCGAGCGCGCGCACGTCCGGCGGCATCGTCTCGACCGTGGACGACGTCGCGCGCTTCCACCGGGCCCTGTTCACCGGGCGGCTGCTCCCGCGCCCGCAGATGCGCGAGCCGACGAACGTCCGGCCCGTCAGCGACGACGGGAAGCGCTGGAGGACGACGCGGCGTTCCGCGCCGATCTCGCGAAGGCCGCCGACGCCGCCTTCTGCGCGTAACGCGTCGCACGCAAGATCATTGCTAGCCCTTCTTGTAACCGGCTGAGCAGTGATCTTCGCGTTTTGTTCCCGCGCCCTACAGAAACGGCGCGGGCACCGTGCGTACGGTCGGGAGCCACGGCCGGACCGTCGGCCGTCCCGACCGGTGACGGAGGTGCCCGTGTCCAGAACCGTCGAAGCCGGAGGTCCCGCCGAGCGGGCGGTGCGGGTCCCGCCGCGGCTCGCCCGGATCATGCGTCCCGAACTGCCCAGCCTCGCCGCGGAGATCATCACCGAGATCCGCCGCGGCATCCCCGAGTACGCGCGCCCGCTCGACGGGCCGTACGGGCAGGTGCTGCGGCTCAGCGTGGAGCACAACCTCGCCGCGTTCGTCGACCGCGTCGCCGCACCGCCCGGCACGTCCCCGCCCGGTTCCGGCTCCGCGGGCGACCTCGCCCGGACCGCCCGGATGCTCGGCCAGTACGAGGCGCACGAGGGCCGCACCCTCGACACCCTCCAGGCCGCGTACCGGATCGGCGGGCAGGTCGCGTGGCGGCGGGTGATGAAGGTCGCCCCGCGGCACGACATCTCGTCGGCCGTCATGTCGCGGCTCGCCGACGCCCTGTTCAGCTTCCTCGACGAGCTCGCCGCCCTGTCGCTGGAGGGCTACCTGGAGGCGCGCGAACGGCCGATCCCCGCGCTGGACGAGCGGCGCCGCCGGCTCCTGCGGCGCCTCCTCGAACGCGCACCGCACGACGCGGCCGAGGTCGAGCAGGCCGCGCAGGCCGCCGGGTGGACGGTGCCGTCCGAGGTGACCCTCGTCGCCGTCGAGCCCGAGTCCCGGTGCGTGTGGACGGCGCTCGCCGACGACGTCCTCGCCGACCTCGAGACCGGCGCCCCGCACCTGCTCGTCCCCGGCCCGTGCACGCCCGCGCGCCGCGCGATGCTGGACGCCGCGGTGCCGGGCCGCCGCGCCGCGATCGGCCTGACCGTCCCGCTGGACCAGGCCGCCGACTCGCTGCGCTGGGCCCGCCGCGGCCTCGATCTCGCCCTGGACGGCGTCGTCCGCGAGCGGGTCGTCCACTGCGAGGACCACCTGGTCACGCTGTGGCTGTTCTCCGATCCGGCGCTGGTCGAGCAGCTCACCCGGCGGCGGCTCGGGATCCTGGACGGCATGACGCCCGGACAGCAGGACCGGCTGACCGAGACGCTGCGGACCTGGCTGGTCACCCGCGGCACCGCCGCCGAGATCGCGGCCGAACTGCACATCCACCCCCAGACCGTCCGGTACCGGATGCGCAAGATCGAGCAGACCTTCGGCGACGAACTGGCCGACCCGGAGGCCCGCTTCGGCATCGAGGTCGCCCTCCGCGCCGCACACCTACGGGACACCCCCGTCAGAACCCGCTGACCCGGCACGCTCGGCGCGGGCCTACCGGGCACGGGAGCTACTGGAGACGGGCCCGCCGGGTGCGCGGCCTGTCCGGGCGCGTGCGTGCGGGCACAGGGCCCGCACGCTCGCGCGGTTCTTCGCGGGCGCGGGTCTGGGAGGATCGGCGTGTGTCCTTTTCCTCCCGAATCGCGGCGGTCGTCGCGATACTCGCCCTCACCGCGGCCTGCGGCTCCGAGGTCCACGACCCGCCGGGCGCCGGCGGGCCCGCGCCCGTCCCGTCCGCCGCCTCCGCGCCCCCGGCGGCCGTCTCGCCCGTCCCGTCCCTGCGGGGGCCGCGGCTCGCGCGGACGGAGTGCTCGCGGGACGGCGTGCTGCTCGAGGCGCGGGAGCCGGAGGCGGCGATGGGGCTGCGCGGGATGCGGGTCAGGCTCGTGAACTGCGGCGGCACCGCCCACCGGCTGGACGGCTATCCGGCGCTGCGCGTCCTCGACGACAACCGCGAGCCGTTCGAGGTGCGGATCGTCGAGGGCTCGGCGACCGTCACCGACCCGGGCCCGAAGCCGATCACCGTGCGGCCCGGCGAGACGGCGTCGGTGACCGTGACGTGGCGCAACACGGTGACGCACGGGACGAACGTGAACGGAACGTTCCTCGAGGTCGTCCCGGCGGACGGCCGCGCCGCGCTGGCCGTCCCCCCGCCCGGCGGGCTCGACCTCGGCACCACCGGACGGCTGGAGGTGACCGCCTGGTCGCTACCGTGACACGCGCGGGTCGTGCGGGAGCGTCCACTGCCCGTCGGGCCGCGCCGCGACCGGACGGACGGGCCACCCGGCGGGCGGCGGGCTCTGCGGGACGGGCGGCCCCGGATGGACGCCGCGCCGCGCCTCGGCCCCGGCCCGCACGGCCCGGCGGCGCTCGTGGCGCGGGAACGCGAGCAGCGCCAGCACGGCCAGCAGCACGCCCGCGACCCGCAGCCCGAACGGCGCGGCGTCGCCCGGCCACGGCTCGCCGAACAGCAGCGTCGCCGACAGCAGCAGGTGCGTCTTCGCGGTCACGGTGACGACCGTGACGATGATCGTGAGGCGGCACCGCTGCAGCCCGATCGAGACCAGCCCGAGGCCGAGCACGCCCGCCAGCAGGAACAGGTACGGGTGCGGAGTGGCGAGGATCCGAAGGCCCGCGCCGTCGGCCATCAGCAGCGCCGTCCCCAGCCCGAACGCCTCGGTCGCGCCGAGCAGGACGCCCGCGCCGACCCCGTACGCGATGCCGGTGACGGGGCGCGCGTGGCGGCCGGCGACCGGCCGGTCGCGGACGCTGAACATCCAGATCGGGACGGCGAGCGACGGCACGAACACCAGCCCCGCCGTCCAGAGCGACAGCGCGCCCGCCGCGTCCCCGCCGCCCGGCCGGTGCAGGGCGTCGGTGAGCGACTCGCCGTGCCCCGGCAGCACCGACAGCGCGGCCGTCACCATCGCGGCGACGGTGATCAGCACGGCGAGCCACTCGCGCGACGTCGGCCGCTCGCCGAACCCGTTCATCCCGACGACGAGCAGCAGCACCAGGCTGAGGCCGTAGGCGGGCAGGGCGGCCGCGACCGGCAGCGTGACCAGCGCGGCGGCGGAGATCGCGAACCCGCCGATGAGCAGGAAGACGGCGGCGAGCCAGCGCGGGTGCCGCACCAGTTCGGTCGCGGCGCGCAGCGGGTGCCGTCCGCTGATCGGGCCCATGCCCGCGACGGCCGTCTTGAACAGGACGAAGGCGAAGATGTAGACGGCCTGCGCGGTGCAGGCGAGGACGACCGCGTGCATGGCGCACCTCCGAAGGCGCGGCTCCCGCGAGGGCGGACCGGTGCAGGCGTCCGAACCCCCGCTCACCAGGCGGATAACTCTTCTTAAACGGATGGTGACATGGGGAACCCGTACGGCGATTCGCCGACGAGCACGGAGATATTCGCGCTTTTGTGCGCCTAAGTGACAGTTCGTGAATCCGATTCGGGATCGCCGGACAACCTGCGCCGCACGACCTTCCCCGTCGCGTTGCGCGGCAGTTCGTCCACGAAGTGCACGTCGCGCGGGACGGCGAACCGGGCGAGATGGTCGCGGACGTGGGCCCGCACCGCGTCGGCGTCGAGCGACGCGCCCTCCCGCAGGACGACGAACGCCGCCGCGCGCTGCCCGAACTCCTCGTCCGGCACCCCGGTCACCGCGACCTCCCGCACGTCCGGCAGGCCCTCGATGATCTCCTCGATCGCCCCCGGGAACACGTTCTCGCCGCCGGAGACGATCATGTCGTCGTCCCGTCCGTGCACGAACAGCCGGCCGCGCTCGTCGATCCGGCCGACGTCCCCGAGGCCGATCATCCCGTCGCGCATCTCCTTCGCGCCGCCGGAGGTGTACCCCGCGAACAGCAGCTCGTTCGCCGCGAAGATCCGCCCGACCGTCCCCGCCGGGACCGGTTCGCCCGCGTCGTCCAGGATCGCCACCCGCGTCCCGGGCGGCGGCGTCCCCGCGGTGTCCGGGGCCGCGCGCAGGTCGGCGGGCGTCGCGATCGTCACCCACGACGCCTCGGTCGACCCGTACAGGTTGTAGAGGACGTCGCCGAACTCGTCCATGAACGCGGTCGCCAGCGTCGCGGGCAGCGCCGACCCGCTGACCGCCGCGATCCGCAGCGACGGGACGTCCGGCCGGTCCGGCACGTCCATGACGCGCTGCAGCATCACCGGGACGGCCACGAGCGCGGTCGCCTCCGTCGCCGCGATCGTCCGCAGCGTCTCCGCCGGGTCGAACCGGGGCCGCAGGACGATCGTCGCGCGCAGCGAGATCGCGACCTGCAGCATCGCGTATCCCCACGTGTGGAACAGCGGCGCCTCGATGAACATGCGCTCGTGCACCCGGTACGGGATGCGCGACAGGATCGACGTCAGCGGCGACAGCCCCGGCCGCGACTTCCGGTCGGCCCCCTTCGGGCGCCCGGTCGTGCCCGAACTGAGCACGATCGTCCGTCCGGTCTTCCCGGGCGGCCCGATCTTCCCGCCCTCCGGATCGGCGACGAGCGCCTCCAGCTCCGCGTCGCTGATCGCGCGCACCCCGTCCGGCAGCGCCTCCAGGAACCCGGCGAACTCCTCATCGGCGATCACCACGCCGACCTGCTGCTCCGCCACGACCACGAGGAGCTGCTCGACGCTCATCCCGGTGTTCATCAGCACCAGGTCGGCGCCCGCCTTGCCGCACGCGGCGAGCGCCTCGATCATCCCCCGGTGGTTGCGGCACAGGACCGCCACGACCTTCCCGCGCACCTGCGCGGCCAGCCGGTCGGTGCGGGCGTCGAGCTCCCCGTAGGTCAGCTCCCCCAGGTGGTCGATGATCGCGACCCGGTCCGGGTCCCGGGCCGCGGCGGACACGACCGTCCCGCCCAGCACGGTGCCCCACCGGCGCAGGGCCCCGAGCTGGCGGGCCACCCTGAGCGGCGGGCCCGGGCGCCACAGCCCGCTCCGGGCGAACATCCCGCCCGCCCGCGCGACCGACGCCGTGCGGCGCCCGAACTCCGATCCGCTCATCGAATCGCTCCCCATCCTGGTCGTGTGAATTTCCGACCGTACGGATGGGGAAGTGCCGGTTTCTTCTATCTCAACCCAGCTATTCGCGTCCGGCCTTGTCAGCGGGCTGACAAGGTCACGAGCCGCCCAGCTTCGCCGGGACGCCCGCGTCCGCCTCGTCCGTCGCGTCCGGCTCGGGCAGGTCCAGGCTCTCGCGCAGCCGCACCGGCTTCAGCGCCACGGTGGCGATGATCCCGACCACCGCGATGCCCGCGGAGATGAGGAAGATGTGCCCCGTCGCGTCCCCGTACGCGGCCCGGACGACCTCGCGGATCGGCGCCGGCAGCGCCGTGACGTCCAGGTCGCCGCCCGCGCCGCCGCTCTGCGACGCCGGCACCCCGAGCTTCGCGAGGCCCTCCGCGATGTGGTCGGACACCTTGCTCGCCAGCACGGCGCCGAGCACCGACACACCGATCGTCCCGCCCAGCGAGCGGAAGAAGGTGACCGAGCCGCTCGCCGCACCGATCTCGTCCAGCCGCACCGAGTTCTGCACGACCAGCACGAGGTTCTGCATCGTCATGCCGACGCCCGCGCCGACCAGGAACATCCCGACCCCGAGGTACACCAGCGACGTCTCGTGGTCGATGAACGACAGCATCGCGAACCCGGCCGTCAGCACGATCGACCCGGTGACGATGTACTGCTTGACCGTCCCGGTCTTGGTCGCCAACCGCCCCGCGATCGTGGACGACCCGAGGACGCCCAGCATCATCGGGAACGTCAGCAGCCCGGCCTTCGTCGGGCTGAACCCGCGCCCGATCTGGAAGTACTGCCCCAGGAAGACGGCCCCGCCGAACATGGCCATGCCGACCGCGAGACTGGCGATGATCGCCAGCGCCGTGTTGCGCTGCGTCACGGTCTTCAGCGGCACGATCGGCTCGCGCACCCGCGCCTCGACCCACACCGCGACCACCAGCAGCACCACACCGCCGACCACCATCGCGGCGGTCTGCCAGGACAGCCACGCGAAGTTGTTGCCGACGAAGGTCACCCAGATGAGCAGCGTGCTGACGCCGCCCGCGATGAGCATCGCGCCCCAGTAGTCGATCTTGACGTCGTCCCGCCTGAGGATCGGCAGGTTCAGCGTCTTCTGCAGCATCACCAGCGCGACCACCGAGAACGGCACGCCGATGAAGAAGCACCAGCGCCACCCCAGCCACGACGTGTCGACGATCAGCCCGCCGAGCAGCGGCCCGCCGACCGTCGCGACCGCCATCACCGCGCCCAGGTAGCCGTAGTACCGGCCCCGGTCCCGGGGGCTGATCATCGCGGCCATGATGATCTGCACGAGGATCTGCAGCGCGCCCATGCCGAGGCCCTGCACCGCCCGCGCGGCGATCAGCTGCTCGGTGTTCTGCGCGAACCCGGACGCCAGCGACGCCACCGTGAAGATCACGATCGCCACCTGCAACAGCAGCTTCTTGCTGTAGAGGTCGGCGAGCTTGCCCCAGATCGGAGTACTGGCCGTCGACACCAGCAGCGTCGCCGTGACGACCCAGGTGTACTGCGACTGGCTGCCCTTCAGCGCGCCGATGATCTGCGGCAGCGCCGTCGACACGACCGTCGAGCTGAGCATCGCGACGAACAGCACCAGCAGCAGGCCGCTGAGCGCCTCCAGAATCTGCCGCCGCGACATCGGCGCTGGCGACGGGGCACGCACACTCAAGGGACGCCTCCGGGGAACGTGGTGGGAACGAGGACTTCAAGGCCGCCCGCCGGAAATATATTCCCACTGCGCAAAGTTTCTCAGAGGGCAAGACGTCGTACCAGTAGGGTTCTGGAGGCATGGAGAGTCTGCGCGAGCGCAAGAAGGAGGCGACGCGGCGTGCCCTGCACCGGGCCGCGATCCGCCTCACCATCGAGCACGGACTCGACAACGTCACCGTCGAGGCCATCGCCGACGCCGCCAACGTCTCCCGCCGGACCTTCTCGAACTACTTCGCCGCCAAGGAGGACGCGCTCCTCTTCGGCGACGCCGAGCGCATGCAGTCGCTCCTGCGCACCTTCGCCGCCCGCCCCCCGACCGAACGCGCCTGGCCCGCCCTGCGGAACTCCCTGCACGCGCTCATGGAGGAGATCGGCGAACCGGACCCGGAGTGGGCCGCACAGGCCCGGTTGGCGCGCACGCACCCGTCCGTCCGCGCCCGCCAGCTCGCGAGCTGGGCCGAGTTCGAACGCTCGCTGTCCGCTCTCATCGCCGAACGCGACGGATTGCCCGCCGACGCCCCCCGTCCGCGGATTCTTGCAGGCGCCTTCATGACGACACTTCGCATCGGCTCCCTTGCATGGATCGAGCAGCACCCTCGTCGATCGCTCGCAGTGGTGGCGGACGAACACCTGGACGAGATGGCCCGCGCCTTCGAGTGAGGGCGGGCTTGCAGGGCTTGCAGGGCTGCCCGTGCGGAAGGGCGCCGACGCGCGTCCGCCCACGGGCCGGGCGCGTGCCGTCGCCCGTCCGTGGGCGGACCTCGGGAGGGTCAGAGGCCCTTGATCGCCTCGGTGAGATGCAGGAAGTCACTGCGACTCACCAGGATCTTGACACCGTCCGGATCCCTGCTGTCCCGCAACGCCATCATTTCCTCGACCGAAGCAACTTCGATGCACTGATCTCCGTCATCATGACTACGAGATGCCTTGCGCCAGATCACGTCACTCAGGTCCATCTCTGCTCAATCACCTCTCTTAGCAACGCCCGCGACCCTGCAGTATTGAGAGCCTGAGCGTTGAGTGTTTGCATCACTTCGCTCAGCTTCGCGATCTCATAGGGATCACGACACGTCTCACCACCGTTCGCCTTGACGATGTAGGCCACCTCACTTCGGTCAGCCTGCGTGGCCACCGTGAATGAAGCTCGGACGCCGCGGTAGTAAGCCGTCTTGGCGATCTGCAGGAATACTCTCTCCTGCATGGACAGCTCGATCAGGGCCTCGAGTTGTCCTCGCATGACCTCCCTAGAACCGACTTGGCGGTACAGGATGCTCTCCTCCATCACCAGGCTGATCAGGGGGCGGGTCTTGCGGTACAGGAGCTCCTGCCGTCTCATGCGTGTGGCCACTGCGTCATCGTCGACCAGCAGGACACGAGCATACGCTTCGGTCTGAAACAGACCATAGACGAGGTAGTTCTCGTACACCCGCAACTGGTCCGCCGTCGCCTCGACCTTCGGGAAGGACACGAAATGGGTCGGGTAGCGGACCAGCTTGATCTTCTCGATGAGAACGTCCCACGCCTCGACGATGACGTCTCCCGAGTCGAGCACCTCGTCGAGCCGGACGGCGAAGTCCCTCCGGCATTTGGTCCGTCCGCATTCGACGTGGCTGATGTAGGAGCGCGCAACGTTGACCTGCTTCGCCAAGTCCTCCTGGTTCAGGTCGGCGGCCTCACGGAGCCGTCTGACCTCGGCTCCGAACCCCAGCAGTTCAGGGTTGATCTTCGGCCTTTCGCTACTGCTTCCGGACATTCCGATCTCCCTCACCTTGCTAGAGGTATGCCGCTATCGGCTACCACGATGCGGCTAATTTCGTGGTCTCCGATGAGAGTACGTCCGGCCGTGACTTGATGGTGGCCGTTCGGGCACACAGGGTGACATTGGCGCGATCCGGCCAGG
Organism: Actinomadura cremea; assembly: GCF_014648495.1. Taxonomy (GTDB): domain Bacteria; phylum Actinomycetota; class Actinomycetes; order Streptosporangiales; family Streptosporangiaceae; genus Spirillospora; species Spirillospora cremea. Next base: position 213,374 of record NZ_BMRF01000008.1, on the reverse strand, counting down.
TGGGAGCGTGTCCAGCGTCAGCCGCACCATCGCGGGAGGGGCCTTCCGATGCCAGTTGTGGCTTTTGCACCAGAGACGCCGACGCTCGTCCTCACACCGTCCGATCGGGCGCCCGCACAGGCGCGGCGGTTCGTTTCCGAGCAGTTCCGGGAATTGGGCATCGCCGACGACTTCGTGGGACGCCTCGTGGTGACGGAACTCGTCACCAATGTCCACAAGCACGTGGGAATCGGATTCATCGTCGTCCGGATCGTCCTCGACGAGCCGGAGCAGTCCGTTCGGCTGGAGGTGTGGGACGAGGGGGACGCGCTGCCGGTCGTCCGTCCGGAGAACCACGACGCGACGAGCGGGCGCGGGCTGCCGCTGATCATCGAACTGGTGCGGGCATGGGGCGTCCGCCCGCTGTGCGAGACGGGGAAGATCGTCTGGTGCGCGCTCTGAGCGGCCGGACGGCGTGGCGGACGTGGCGGGGACGGTCCACGGCGATCGGCCATCTGGACGTACTCGCGGGGGCACTCCGTCCGATGGGGTACCGCTGCGTCGCGCTGTACCGCGCGGACGATCTTCCGGTTCGACCGCCGCTACTGTGGGTGTTCGCGTTCGGGCCGCGCGAACACGTACGCGTCGCGATCGGCGTCCAGGCCGTTCCGGGCGGGTGGTCCTACCACGAGGCGGGGCGCGGCCGCCTCTGGACGTGCGATGACGCCGAAGGCGCCGCCGAACAGGTGGATCGTCTCCTCAAGCACCGGATGTTTCCCGCGACCTGGTGATGTTGGCGAGCGTCGCGTCCATGGGATGCCTCGCAAGGCGCGGGCGCGAAGGCATGCCGGGTGCACGTCGAGTGCTCCGCAACGCAGTTTCGTGGGGTGTACTGGCGCGGCGCTGGATCTCTCGTTACCCCACGGCGCGGCCGCTGAGTTTGCGGCTCCCGGCAGGTCTACCTCGTAACACTCTATGAAAGGGACACCGCCATGTCGGAGCTTCTCGTCGACTTCATCACCTCCCTCGACGGCCACGCATCGGGAGAGGGATGGCCCGGGTTCTGGGGCCTCGAGGGCCCGGAGTACCTCGCCTGGCTCGGCGAGCAGCCCGAAGCCACCCACCTGATGGGAGCGAACACCTACCGCCAGATGTCCGGCTTCGCCGTCGGCGAGGTCCCTAATGGCCAGGACGAGTTCAGGCCCGAGGAAGAGGCGTCCGTCGAGGAGCTCACCCAGGCGTCCAAGGTGGTGTTCTCCTCCTCACTCGAGGAGCCACTGATGTGGGCCAACTCCACGCTCGTCCGCGACGACGCCGTCGAGGCCGTCCGCGCCATGAAGTCGAGCGGCTCGGGGCTCCTCAGCACGATCGGCAGCCTGAGCCTGTGCCGGTCCTTGCTACGGGCCGGGCTCGTCGACCGCTTCCGGGTCGTGATGTTCCCGGTGATCACCGGGGCCACGGGCGCGGAACGCATCTACGACGGCTATCCGGACGTCGCCCTCGAGATGATCGAGCACCGCACCTTCGACGGCCGCATCCAGCTGGTCGAGTACAAGCCCCGCGTGCTCGAGCACCCGCCGCTCGGCGCCCCTGCGTGACGCCGCCCCGTCCGCCGGTCTGGACCGCCGCCAGGCCGGCGGCGGGCGCGGAGCCAGCTATAGCGGAGCCAGCTATAGCGCGTCCAGCAACGCCTTCATCGCCTCCGCCGACGCCGTCATCGTGATCCGACGACTACTGGTTCCGTACGTTCCCCTACGAACCCCTACGAATCCGCTTGGCCGCAGGCTTCGGCGATGGCGGCGGGGTCCCAGTAGAAGGGGCGGCACTCGAGCATGCGGCCGTTCCGGACGGTGATCACCTGCAGGATCAACGTGTCGACGTCCCTGCCCGTGGCGCGGGCACGGAACCGGACCCGGTTGCGCACCACCAGGGTGTCGCCGTTGTCCCAGTGCTCCTGGTCCAGGAACTCCATCGACTCCCAGAACTCGCTGAAGACGGCCAGGAACCGTTCCATGCCGTCCCGGCCTTGCCAGGTGCCGGTGAACGGCAGGCCCGGAGCCTGGTGCAAGACGACGTCCGGATCCAGGTACGCGGCGACCTCGTCGTAGCTGGCTTTGCCGTAGCCGCCCGCGGCCACGTAGGCGGCCTCGGCCGCGTAGAACTTCTCCATCACCGCCCAGGCAGCGCCCGGCCGTCGATCCGCATCCGCCGTGGTTCCCATGCCCGTCCTCCGCTCACGTCACCGGTGTCGTCCTGGGAACCCCGCCTCGCCGGGCTTGGTTGCACTCTTCAGGCTGTGGCCCAGCCCGCATCCTGCTTGGCGGAGCAGACGATGAGCGCTACATCGCGGAATGTGGGAACGGCGACCGCCTCGGTGATCCGTCCGAAGACGCTCTGTTCATGCTGCGACGATGAAGCGTTCGGCGAATCGTGACAGTTCGTCGTGCTGCTCGCTCGGGTCCTCGGCCGTGGCGCTGACGACGGCTCGGGTGACGCCTTGGGCGGCGAACGTCGCCAGTCCCTCGTCGGTCATGCCGATCGGGGCCCACCGGGTGTATTCGAGGCGGTCCGGGTCTCGGCCGGACTCCTTCGCGGTTGTGCGGACCGCTTCCCACTGGGCTGCCCGCTCCTCGTGGGTCAACGCGCCTCCCGCGAAGTATCCGTCCCCGCGCAGACCGGCCCTGCGGGCGGCCGGAAGGCTCGACCCGCCCACGTGGATGGGCAGTGTCGTGGCCTGATACGGCTTCGGGAACTGCACGAGGTCGTCGAAGGAGAAGTGTTCGCCCCGGAAACTGACGCCCTCTTCGCCGCCCGCCCACAGCAGGCGCAGGACGTCGATCGCCTCGTCGGCGCGTCGTCCACGGGTGCGGAAGTCGAACCCCGTCGCCGACGCGTCCACCTGATGGATGCCCAACCCGACGGACAGCAACCGCATCCGGCCCTTGGACAGGACGTCGATGGTCGCCAGCTGCTTGGCGAGCACCACCGGGTGCCGGTACGGCAGGAGCAGGACGCCCGTGCCCAGCAGGAGCCGGTCGGTCGCCGCGGCGACGTAGGCGAGGCTGTCGAGCGGGTCGAGGAACGGGAGTGAGAGCGGGACCTCGGTACCGTGCAACCTCATCTCCGGGGACAGGACGAGACGCTCGGGCAGATAAATGCCCTCGAACCCGCATTCCTCCGCATGGCGCGCATAGGCGATGAGCCGGTCCGGATCGGCGCCGAACTGAGCACTGTTATAGCTGACCGCGAATTTCATTCCTGTTCCTTCCGGGTGAATGATCTTGCCGCAGCTCAGCGATTCTGGGGTATCACCCGGGTCTTGCCGCAAGTCCCCTGGCGCGCTATATCTTGAGAAGGGAGGGGTTCTCCCGTTCCCTTGTGCCCCGGTGCCGGTTCTCTCGCGCCGGTTCGCCGCCACCGCCCGAGACACGCACGCCGAAGGCGCGTCCGGGCCCGGGTGCGCTATCGCCCCGACTGGTCCTCGGCGCCCAGCAGGGGCTCGTCGGAGGCGCGCAGTTCCTGGTTGGGGAGGCCGTCGGGGTACTCGCGCCGGACACGGTCGAGCGCCGTCAGGGCGATGTCCAGGTGGTGCCGTTTGCTGGCCTCGTAGAACGAGCGTGCACCGTCGGAGAGCTTGGGCTCGGCGTGGAGGGGTTTGTCGGACACGCACAGGAGCGTCGCGTTGGGGATGCGGTAGCGGAAGCCGTTCGCGGCGATCGTCGCGGACTCCATGTCGACGGCCATGCAGCGGGCGCTCTTCATCATGGCGAGGGTGCGGCCCTGGTTGAACTCCCAGTTGCGGTTGTCGGTGGTGTGGACGACGCCGAGGCGGTAGCGGGCGCGGGCGGCGTCGAGGCCGTCGAGCAGGGCGGTGTTGAGCCGGTGGTTGGGGATGACGGGGATGTCGAGCGGCAGCACGTCGTCGAGGACGTGGTCGGCGCGCTGGTAGGCCGTCGCGAGCACGAAGTCGCCGAGCGCCTGGTGGTTGCGGAGGCCGCCGCAGTGTCCGATCATCACCATGGTGTCGGGCCGCAGCACGGCCAGGTGGTCGGTGATGGTCTTGGCGTTGGACGGGCCGACGCCGATGTTGACGAGGCTGACGCCGGTGCCGTCCGGGGCGCGGTGGTGCCAGGCGGGCATCTGGACGCCCGGACGGGACGGGCCGTCGGCGTCCGGGAACCGTTCGCGGAACGACTCGACGTGCATCGCGTAGTTCGTGAACAGGATGTGGCGCTGGAAGAGTTCGGCGGGCGTGCCGCAGTAGTGCGACAGCCGGTCGAGGGAGAGCGCCATGCGTTCGGGCCCGAACAGGAACAGCTTCTTGCCGCGCAGGTCGACGCGGTCCTCGTCGAGGGCGTCGAAGAAGGCGGGGTCGTCGAACCGGAGGGCGGGGCGGGACGCCCGGACGGTCACGGACGCCCCGGCCTTCATCAGCGCCGACAGTTCGCGGCGCAGGTAGGGGCGGATCGCGTCCGGCCGGGCGAACTCGCCGGTGATCTGCGGGTTGGCCGACGACCACGGCCGTTCGACGTCGATGGCGGGGTACCAGCCGTCGGCGTTCACGGCGTCCAGGGCGTTGAGCAGCTCTTCGACGGCGGAATCGTCCATTGCGGTCACTCTAGGACAGGTCGGCGGCCGTCAGGGAGACGTCGACGCGGTCGGCCGGGGTGACGCCCATGGCCGCCGCCAGGTTGCGGTGGACGCGGGCCTCGCCGTGCCGGCTCTGCCGTTCGAGGGCGCGGGCGAGGGCCTCGTGGGCCCAGCCGTCGCTGGGGTCCAGCTCGACGAGCCTGCGGAGGGTCCGCTCGGCGGGGGCGAGCTGGGCGCTGTGGAAGTAGGCGCGGGCGAGCATCTCGACGGCGGCGCGGTTGCCGGGGACGTCCGCGACGATGGGCGCCAGCAGCCGTGCGGCGGTCGCGTAGTCCTTGGCGTCGAAGAACTCGCGCGCCCGCTGGAAGTCCTCGTACATGGTGGGCCCCCTTCCCGTTCGCCCGACGCAACCGGAAGGGCGCCGCTTTTGTTCCCGTCAGGGGCGGGCGTCCGAACGGTGCGGCCCGCCCCTGCGCCCGGGACCCGCGGCCGCTCAGGGGCGGGGGATGTTGCGGAGGTTGCTGCGGGCGAGGTCCAGCATCCTGCCGACGCCGCCGGTGAGGACGGTCTTGCCGGCGGAGAGCGCGAAGCCCTTGATCTGCTGCGGGGTGATGCGCGGCGGGATGGACAGGGCGTTCGGGTCGGTGACGACGTCGAGGAGGTACGGGCCCGGGGCGGCGAGGGCGCGCTCCAGCGCGGGCCTGACGTCGCCGGGGCGTTCGACGCGGGACGACTCGATCCCGGCGGCCTCGGCGATCGCCGCGAAGTCGACGGGTTCGTGGTCGGTCTCGTAGGCGGGAAGGCCGTCGACCATCATCTCGAGGCGCACCATGCCGAGGGACGCGTTGTTGAAGACGATGATCTTGACGGGAACGCGGTGCAGGCGGACGGTGAGGAGTTCGCCGAGCAGCATGCCGAGGCCGCCGTCGCCGGCGAGCGCGACGACCTGGCGGCCGGGGGCGCCGTACTGGGCGCCGACGGCGTGCGGGAGGGCGTTGGCCATGGAGCCGTGGACGAACGAGCCCATCACGCGGCGGCGCCCGTTCGGGGTGAGGTAGCGGGCGGCCCACACGTTGCACATGCCGGTGTCGACGGTGAAGATCGCGTCGTCGGCGGCGATGTCGTCCAGGACGCTCGCGACGTACTCGGGGTGGATCGGCGTGTGCTTCTCGAGTTCGCGCGTGTAGGCGGAGACGACGTTCTCGAGCGCGCGCGTGTGCTGGTGCAGCATCGCCTCCAGGTACGTGCGGTCTCGTTTCTGTTCGACGTGTTCGAGGACGAGGCGCAGGGTCTCGCCCACGTCGCCGTGGACGGCCAGGTCGAGCGGTGTGCGGCGCCCGATGCGGGACGGGTCGTGGTCCACCTGGATCGTGTTCTGCAAGGGCAGGAAGTCGTCGTAGGGAAAGTCGGTGCCCAGCAGGACGACGAGGTCGGCTTCCTGCATGGCGTCGTAGCAGGCGCCGTAGCCGAGGAGTCCGCTCATGCCGACGTCGAAGGGGTTGTCGTACTGGATCCACTCCTTGCCGCGAAGCGCATGCCCCACTGGGGCGAGGGTCCTGTGCGCCAAGGCCATCACCTCGGCGTGCGCGTTCCGTGTACCGGCCCCACAGAACAGCATCACCTTGCGCGCGTGGTTCAGCGCGCGCGCCAGTTGGTCGATCTGGTCGGCGGGAGGACGGACGATGCCTTGGCGCACGAGGAAGTCGTGCTCGCCCGTGGGGTGCTCGGCGTCGCGGCTGGCGACGTCGCCGGGGAGGGTGAGGACGGAGACGCCGCCGAGCCCGATCGCGTGCTGGATCGCCGTGCGGAGGATGCGGGGCATCTGCGCGGGGCCGTTGATCGCCTCGCAGTAGTGGCTGCAGTCGACGAAGAGACGCTCGGGGTGGGTCTCCTGGAAGTAGCCGGTGCCGATCTGGACGCTCGGGATCTGCGACGCGAGCGCGAGGACGGGCGCGCCCGACCGGTGCGCGTCGTAGAGCCCCTGCACGAGGTGGGTGTTGCCGGGCCCGCAGCTCCCGGCGCAGACGGCGAGCCGTCCGGTCGTCTGGGCCTCGGCGGCGGCCGCGAAGGCGCCCGCCTCCTCGTTGCGGACGTGGACCCATTCGATGCCGTCGGTGCGGCGGACGGCGTCCACGACGGGGTTGAGGCTGTCGCCGACGACGCCGTAGATCCGGCGGACGCCCGCCCGGTGCAGTACCTCGATGAACTGTTCCGCGACCGTCGCCATCGCACCCCCTGGCACGTCCCGTGATGGTGTGGTCACGGAGATGCCCGCTGATCCGCCGCTGACACCCCGCGGCGGCGCGCTCCTCCACTCGGTGGGCCCAGGGGAAGGGGCACCTTTTCAGGACCTTGGGCCAGTCTTGCGAGATTGGCCCTTGCTGTGCCCGCGAGCCGGCCGGAGGATGGCCGACGAACGCGCGGCACGAGAGCGAGGGGGGCGCATGACCGTCCTGCTGGTGGGGACCCTCGACACCAAGGAGACCGAGTACCGGCTGGTCAGAGACCTGCTCATCGAGTCCGGCCAGGACGTCGCGGTCATCGACACGAGCGTCATGGGCGTCTCCTCGATGGCGGCCGAAGCGGCCCCCTCCGCGGTGGCGGAAGCCGCGGGGACGAGCCTGGAGGAGCTGCGGAGCGCGGGCGACCGCGGGACCGCCCTGCGCGCCATGGCGACGGGCGCCACGGTCATCGCCGCGGACATGCATCGCGAGGGCCGCCTGAGCGGTGTGCTCGCGCTGGGCGGCAGCGGCGGCTCCTCCATCGCGGCCGCCGTGATGCGGGCGCTGCCGGTCGGCCTGCCGAAGCTCCTGGTGTCGACGATGGCCGGCGGCGACGTCTCCGCCTACGTCGGCGGAAGCGACGTGACGCTCATGTACAGCGTCGTCGACGTCGCGGGGATCAACTCGATCTCCCGCCCGATCCTCGGGAACGCCGCGGCGGCCATCGGCGCCATGGCCGCCGCGTACGACCGCCGCCGGGACGGCGCGGCCGGCGGCGCGGCCGGCGGCAGGCCCATGATCGCCGCGACCATGTTCGGTGTCACCACGCCGGCGGTGGAGGCGGCTCGGGCGCGCCTGGAGGAGCTGGGCTACGAGGTGCTCGTCTTCCACGCCACGGGGACCGGCGGGCGCGCGATGGAGACGCTCGTCGCCGAGGGCCGCTTCGCCGGTGTGCTCGACCTGACGACCACCGAGCTGGCGGACGAGCTGGTCGGCGGCGTCCTGTCGGCGGGCCCGGACCGGCTGACCGCCGCGGGAGCCGCCGGTGTGCCGCAGGTCGTCAGCCTCGGAGCGGTCGACATGGTCAACTTCGGACCGGCCGAGACCGTCCCCGAGCGGTTCCGGCGGCGCCGGCTGCTCGTCCACAACGAGGCGGTGACGCTGATGCGCACCAGCGCGGACGAGGCCGCCGAGATCGGCCGCGCGATCGGCGCGCGGCTGGCCGCCGCGACCGGCCCCGTCTCGCTGCTGCTTCCGCGCGGCGGCCTGTCGGCGGTCGACGTCGAGGGCGGCCCGTTCTGGGATCCCGAGGCGGACGCCGCCTGCTTCGACGCCGTCCTGCGCGCCGTGGCGGGCGGCCGCGTCGAGGTGGTCGACACGGCGCACGACATCAACGCCCCCGAGTTCGCCGTGGCGGCCGCCGAACGGCTGCACCGGCTCGTGCGGGCGACCGGCGAACCGGGAGGAACCGATCGATGAACCGTTCCGAGGCACTCGCCAGGCTGGCGAACCGGCGCGCGGAGGGCCGGCCCGTCATCGGCGCCGGGGCGGGCACGGGCCTGTCCGCCAAGGCCGCGGAGGAGGGCGGCGCCGACCTCCTCATCATCTACAACTCCGGCCGCTTCCGGATGGCCGGGCGGGGGTCCCTGGCCGGGCTCATGCCCTACGGGGACGCCAACGCCATCGTGCTGGAGATGGCGGGCGAGGTCCTGCCGGTCGTCAAGGACACCCCCGTGCTCGCCGGTGTCTGCGGAACCGACCCCTTCCGGCTCATGCCCCGGTTCCTGGACCAGCTCCGCGACACCGGGTTCACGGGCGTCCAGAACTTCCCGACGGTCGGCCTGATCGACGGCGTCTTCCGGGCCAACCTCGAGGAGACCGGCATGGGGTTCGACCTGGAGGTCGAGATGATCGGGCTCGCCGCCGAGCGCGACCTGCTCACCGCCCCGTACGTCTTCGACGCCCGGCAGGCCGCCGCCATGGCGCGGGCGGGCGCCGACATCCTCGTCCCGCACATGGGCCTGACGACGAAGGGCAGCATCGGCGCCCGCACCGCCATCACCCTCGACGAGGCGGTGGCGCGCGTCCAGGAGATGCGGGACGCGGCCGTCGCCGTCAACCCCGACGTCATCGTCCTGTGCCACGGCGGCCCCATCGCCGAGCCCGACGACGTCCGCCGCGTCCTGGACGGCACGACCGGGATCGCCGGGTTCTTCGGCGCCTCGTCGATGGAGCGGCTGCCCACCGAACGGGCCATCGCCGAACAGGTCCGGGCGTTCCAGCGGATCTGACCGCGCAGCGAAGGAGCAGCACCGTGCACCGCGACCCGAACTCCGTGCCCACGATGGTCTTCGACTGGGGCTCGATCAAGTGGCTCGTCAGCCCGGACGGCGTGCCGGGCGCGTCCTCGACCCTCGGCGAGGTGATCATCAACCCGGACCGGGGCCACGACCGCCACGAGCATCCCGAGTCCGACGAGATCCTGTACATCATCGAGGGCGAAGGCCGCCAGACCGTCGGCGACGGGCCCGAGTACCCGGTGCGGGCCGGTGACGCCGTCTGGATCCCGAAGGGGACCCTGCACTCCACGTTCAACACCGGCTGGAGGCCCCTGCGGATCCTGGCGACCTACACGCCCGGCGGCGCCGAGACCGCGCTGCGCGAGGTGCCCGGCTTCGTCGAGCTCGCCCCGGGCGACCATCCGACCTGGACGATGATCGGCCGCGAGGCGTCCCGCGGGTGAGTTCAGCGCGCGGCCCGCGATCCGCCCCCACCCGGCGGTCGGGGACCGCGCGCAGCGCCGCCCGCCTCGGCGTCGACCGCTGACCCGTCGGTCAGCGCGTCGGCCGGTGACCGGCGGCCGGTGACCGGGGCGCGGCCCTTCGGCCCGGGGCGGGGTCAGCGTAGGAGGGAGCCGAGGCGTTCGGCGGCGTCGACGACGGTCCGGCCGAGCGCGTCCTCGTCGGACGCTTCGAAGAGCGACAGGCCCACGCTGGTCTGCGTCCGCGCGCCCGGGACGACGGCCGAGACGCCGATGATCGAGGAGCGGATCTCGCCGTAGGAGACGGCGAAGCCGCGCTCGCGGGCGAGGGCCACCTCGGGGCGTTCGCCGGGGACGGGCGGGGCCGCGGCGAGCATCGCCAGGCCGGCCGACCCGCGGTCGACGGGGTCGAGCTGGCCGACCCGGAACGCGACGTGCATCGGGGCGCGCCGGGGTTCGACGATCATGAGCATCCGCACCCGGGCGTCGTCCTCGCGGACCACGAGGTGGGCGGTGGCCTGCGCGGCGTCGGTCAGCTCCTCCAGGACGGGACGCGCGAGGGTGCGCAGGTCCTGCTCGACGGGTTCGGCGAGTTCGACGAGCCCGGCGGCGAGCGAGATCCGCTTGAAGCGGTCGCGGCGGCAGAGCCGGTGGGCCTCCAGGGTGCGGACGAGCCGGTGCGCGACGGTGCGGTGCACGCCGACGCCCTCGGCGATCTCGGTGAGCGTGAGGCCCTGCGGGTGCCGGACGAGCAGTTCGAGGATCTGCAGGCCGTTGTGCAGCGTCTTCGACATTCCGGAGTCGATCTCGAGGGCCGCCACACCGGGGACCGTACCGTCACCGGCCGCTGACATGGGCCTCCTCTTGACGTGTGTGACTCACGCTACCTACTGTGTCCGTACTTCGCACGTTGAGTGCGATAATAGCACACACTTGAAGGGTTCGTTGATGTTCGAGTCGCTGCACCGTCTGTACGGGGCGCAGAGCCACCACATCGACGGCGGCCGGGCGCGCGAGTGGGCGGCGACCTTCACCCCGGACGGCGAGTTCCGTTCGCCCACGTATCCGCGTCCCGTCGCCGGGACGGCCGAGCTGACGGCGTTCGCCGAACGGTTCTTCGCCGACGCGCGGGCCGCGGGCGTCACCGTCCGGCACGTCCTGACGAACGTCTTCGCCGAGCGCGCGGACGAACGGACCGCCCTCGTCCATGCATACCTGCAGATAGTGAGCACACCGGACGGCGGCGAGCCGCGCCTGGACCGGATGACCGTCGTCACCGACGACCTCGTCCGCCGGGACGGGCCGGGCGGCGGCGCGTGGCTGGTCCGCCGCCGCGTCGTCCGGCGCGACGGCGCCGCCGCCCGGAACGAGAAGAGGGAGCAGCAGTGATGAGCGAGACCGCCGAACCGACGGGCCCCGGGCGCGTCGTCGGGACGCCGGTGACGGCCGTGTACCCGGAGCTGCGCGGAAGGGTCGCGGTGGTCACCGGCGCCGCGCGCGGCATGGGGGCGCGGTTCGCGGCGGCGCTGGCCGGCCGCGGCGTGGACGTCGTGGGCGCCGACCTCGACGCGGACGCGATGGCGGTCACCGCGAAGGAGATCGCCGCGGAGGTCGCGGGCGCGGACCGGCCCGGACGGGTCGTGGCGGCGCGGATGGACGTGACGGAGGCGGACGAGCACGAGTCCGTCGCGCAGGTCGCGCTGGCGGAGTTCGGGCGGCTCGACTTCTGGGTGAACAACGCGGGGATCTTCCCGTTCGCGGAGGTCGACGCCGTCACGCCGGCGCAGATCCGCGCGACGCTGTCGGTCAACGTCGAGGGGGTGCTGTTCGGGGCGCAGGCGGCGGCGCGGCACATGCGGCCGGGCGGGGCGATCGTGAACATGTCGTCGGTGTCGGCGGTGCGGGTGCGGCGGGGACGCGGCGCGTACTGCACGTCGAAGGCGGCGGTCGCGCACCTGACGGAGTCGCTCGCGGTCGAGCTGGGCGACCGGGGCATCCGGGTCAACGCGATCGCGCCCGGCTACATCGACACGGAGATGACCCGCTGGGTGCGGGAGGACGCGAAGGCGCTGCAGCACGCGCTGGACGCCGTCCCGCTGCACCGGCTCGGGTCGCCGGAGGAGGTCGTGGGGCCGCTGCTGTTCCTGCTGTCGGACGGCGCCCGGTACGTGACGGGGCACAGCATCGCGGTCGACGGCGGGTCGCGGCATGTCTGAGGTCGTGCACGCCGACGCCGTCCGCTATCCGGGGACGGTGCTGGTCACGGGCGCGGCGGGCGGCATGGGCGCGGCGCACGCGCGGGCGCTCGGGGCGCGGGGCGTGCACGTGTGCGCGGCGGACGTCGCCGACGCGGGGCCGGTCGTGGACGGGATCCGCGCGGCCGGTGGTTCGGCGAGCGCGCACGACCTGGACGTCACGGACGCGGCGGCCTGGGAGCGGGTGGTCGCGGAGATCCGGGCGGACCGGGGCGGACTCGGCGGCCTGGTGAACAACGCGGGGATCTCGCGGCGGCTGGAGTTCATGGACACCACCGCGGAAGTGTGGGACCGGGTCCTGCGCGTGAACCTGGATGGACCGTTCCACGGCATGCGTGCGGCGGCCCCGCTGATGCGCGACTCCGGCGGCGGATCCATCGTGAACATCTCCTCCGTCTCGGGGCAGATCGGCTACTTCTCCCCCGCCTACTCGGCAAGTAAATGGGGACTGACCGGCCTCTCGAAGTCGGCGGCCGGGAACTTCGCCGCCTGGGGCGTCCGCGTCAACTCGGTGCATCCCGGGCTGGTCGGGACCGCGCTCCTGGACGGTGCGGACGCGTTCGTCGAATCGGCCGTCCGGAGCGTCCCCGCCGGGCGCACGGCGCGTCCCGAGGAGATCACCGACACCGTCCTGTTCCTGCTGTCGGACCGCTCCACCTACCTGACCGGCGCCGAGGTCACCGTGGACGGCGGCCTGGTCAGCAACGGCCTCTACCACCGCATCCTCGCCGACACCGGAGGTGACCTCGGATGAACCCGGACGTGATCGTCGTCGGCGGCGGCGGGGCGGGACTCGCCGCCGCGGCCACCGCCGCCGCGGCGGGCGCCTCGGTCCTGCTGCTGGAGTCGGAGCGGGAGCCGGGCGGCTCGACGCAGCTGTCGGCGGGCATGTTCACCGCCGCGGGCACCAGCGTGCAGGCGGGCCTCGGCGTCGAGGACTCGCCGGAGCGCTTCTTCCAGCACTACATGGACCTCAACCACTGGATGCTCAACCCCGGCCTGATCATGGCGTTCTGCCGGAACGCCGCCCCGACGCTGGAGTGGCTGATCGGCCTCGGGGTGGAGATCCCGGCGGCCGTGTCGCACAACGCGCACATGCCCGGCCTCTGCCGGGCGGGCGTGGAGGACGTGTGGCGCGGGCACGTGCCGCGCGACCAGGGGCTCGGGATCGTCCGGGCGCTCGTGCGGGCGTGCCGGGCGAACGGCGTGGAGATCGTCCCGAACGCGCGGGTGGAGCGGCTGATCGAGGAGGACGGCCGCGTCGCCGGGGTCGTCGCGGACGGCCTGGACGTGCGGGCGGGCGCGGTCGTCGTCGCCACCGGCGGCTTCGCGCACGACCCCGAGCTGCTCGAACGGTACTACCCGGCGGCCCTGCGGGCGGGCGACGACCTGTTCGTCGTCGCGGCGCCCGGCGCCCGCGGCGACCACCTGCGGTTCGGGCGCCAGGTCGGCGCGTCCGTCGCCGGAGCCGGGCAGGGGCTGCTGCTGCCGACGGCGTACTTCCAGCGGCTGCACCACTGGCAGTCGGGCTTCCCGCCGAAGTCGCGGATCCACGTGAACGGGCACGGCCGCCGGTTCATGGACGAGGACGCCTCGTACGCGGTGTCGGGCGGCATCATCGACGCGCAACCGGGCCCGGTGTGGGCGGTGTTCGACGAGCGCGCCCGGCTCGGGCTGCCGCCCGGCTACGCCCACTGGACGCCCGAGCACGTCGCGCGGGAGGCCGACGCCGGACGGACGGCGCGCGCCGGCACGATCGAGGGCCTCGCGGCGGCGATCGGCGTCCCGGCGGACGCGCTCGGCGCGGCCGTGCGCCGCTGGAACGACACCCTCCCGCACGGCCGGGACCCCGACTTCCGCAGGCACCGCACCCTCGCAGGCAAGGGCTCGGACGCCCATCCCGACCCGATCGACCGGTCGCCGTTCTACGCCGTCCGGACCCTGCCCGCCGAACTGGTCTGCACGCACGCGGGGCTGGAGATCGACGCGTCCGCGCGGGTGCTCGACGCGCGCGGCGAGGCCGTCCCGGGCCTGTTCGCGGCGGGCGAGGCGGGCGCGGGCGTGCTCGGCCGGCGCTACGTCGGGGGCGGCAACTCGGTCGCGGGCGCCCTCACGATGGGCCGCATCGCGGGCCGCACCGCCGCGACGACCGCCGGGTCCGTCGGCGAGCCCGGATCCACGACGGCCGCGGGCTGACGGCCGTCCGCACCACCACCCCACCCCACCCCACCCCACCGAGGAGAACGACATGGCGCACTCGACCGCCGTCCCCGGGGACACCGACATCGGACGCCGCACCGTCCGGAAGGTGTCGCTGCGGATCATGCCGATCATCGGCCTGCTCTACGTGTTCAACTACATGGACCGCGCGAACATCTCGTACGCCCAGCTCGGCATGGAGGACGAGCTGGCCGTCACCACGGCGGTGTTCGGCACCGCGTCGGCGATCTTCTTCCTCGCGTACGTGGTGTTCGAGGTCCCCAGCAACATGATCATGAAGCGGGTCGGGGCGCGGCTGTGGCTGGCCCGGATCGCGATCAGCTGGGGCATCGTGACCGCCGCGACCGGCTTCGTCCACGACGTCACCCAGCTGTACGCGGCCCGCATCCTGCTCGGCGTCGCGGAGGCGGGCCTGTTCCCGGGCCTACTGCTCTACCTCACGCTGTGGTTCCGGACGCAGGAGCGCGGACGGGCGATCGCGGGGCTGGCGCTGGCGCAGCCGATCGCGATGATCATCGGCAGCCTCACCGGCGGGCTGATCCTCGACCACGTGCACTGGCTCGACATGAGCAGCTGGCGCTGGGTGTTCGTCCTGCAGGGCGCCCCGGCGATCCTGATCGGCGTCGCCGTCCTGTTCCTCCTGCCGGACGTCCCGAGCAAGGCCCGCTTCCTCAGCCGGGACGAGAGCGCCTGGCTGGACGGCGAGATCGCGAAGGAGTACACGCCCGGGAAGTCGCACGGGCCGCTCGACGAGCTGAAGGTCGTCCGCGACCGGAAGGTGCTGTACCTGGCGGTCGCGAACTTCTTCGCCGCGTGCGGGCTGTACGGGTTCACGTTCTTCCTGCCGAAGATCGTCGAGCAGATGGACCCGTCGTACTCGGCGACCAACATCGGCTTCCTCGGCGCGATCCCGTTCCTGGTCGGCGCGGTCGGGATGGTGCTGGTCGCGCGCAACTCCGACCGGACGGGCGAGCGCCGGTGGCACGTGATCGCGCTGATGCTCGTCGCCGCGGCGGGGCTGCTCGGGACGATCCAGTTCCGGCACCAGCCGGCGCTCGCGCTCGTGTGCCTCTCGCTCGTCGGGATCGGCGTGCTCGGCTACATGGCGCCGTACTGGGCGATGGCCGCGCGGGTGCTGTCGCGCGAGCACACGGCCGTCGGGCTGGCCGCGATCAACTCGATCGCCGCGCTGGGCGGGTTCTTCGGCCCGTACGTGATCGGGCGGAACGCGACGGCGGACGACGTATCGGTCGGACTGTACTTCCCGATCGCCTGCCTGGTGATCTGCGCGGTCATGCTCGCGTTCCTGCGGGTGCCGCGGGACGATCCGCGCCGCGCGAACGCCGAGGGCGCGGCCCCCGCGACCGAACCCCTCGGAAACTGATCAAACCGTGAACCGTTCGGGCGCCATTAGTGTTGCGGCCATGGAGGATCGTGACGGCCCCGAGGCCGGCGAGCTGGACTTCTGGTCGTTCGTCGACCTCGCGGGCGGCCGGCTGGCCGAGGAGTTCGGGTTCCCGCACCGGCAGGCGACCCGGCTGCTGCTCACGCTGAACCGGGCGTCGGCGATCGTCACCTACGACCTGGAGTCGACGGTGCACCGCCCGCGCGGGCACTCGTGGGCGGGCTTCCGGCTGCTGTTCGTCACGTGGCTGGCCGGGCCGCTGGAGCCGGGCCGGGCCGCGACGCTGGCCGGGATGAGCCGGGCGGCGGTGTCGAACCTCGCCAAGACCCTCGTCGCGGACGGGCTGCTGGAGCGGGCGCGGGGCGAGCGGGACGGCCGGTCGGTGATCCTGTCGCTGACCGAGCGCGGACGCGCGGCGATGCTCGAGATCTTCGCGGCCCAGCACGAGCGCGAGCGGCAGTGGGCGGACGTCCTCACCGGGACCGAGCGGCAGATGCTGATCATGCTGCTGGACAAGCTGATCGAGGGACGCACGGAGTTCGGCGCCCGCGAGCGCAGCTAGCCGCCCGCGGGCGGCCGGTTAGCCCTTCCCTGCGGCGGACAAGAGCCGTAGTGTCGGCAGAAAATAGTTAATGCATTTACCATCTTCGGGAGGCGAGGAGCATGGCCCACTACCGCCGGGTCGGCGAGGTGCCGCCCAAGCGCCACACCCAGCACCGGGACGGCGAGGGGCGGCTGTACTACGAGGAGCTGATGGGCGAGGAGGGCTTCTCCGCCGACTCGTCCCTGCTCTACCACCGCGAGATCCCGTCGGCGATCGTCGACGCGCAGGTCTGGGACGTCCCGGACGCGTCGACCACGCCGAACCATCCGCTGAAGCCCCGCCACCTGCGGCTCCACGACCTGTTCCCCGAGGACCGCTGGTCGCGGACGGACGCCGTGACGGGGCGGCGGCTCGTCCTCGGCAACGGCGACGTCCGCATCTCCTACGCGGTCTCGGCCGCCGACTCCCCGCTGTACCGCAACGCGGTCGGCGACGAGGTCGTCTACGTCGAGTCCGGGTCGGCGACCGTCGAAACGATCTTCGGCACGCTGCGGGCCCGCCAGGGCGACTACGTGGTCATCCCGATGTCGGCCACGCACCGCTGGCTCCCGACCGGCGACGAGCCCCTGCGCACCTACGCGATCGAGGCGAACGGCCACATCGCGCCGCCCAAGCGGTACCTGTCGCGGTTCGGGCAGTTCCTCGAGCACGCCCCCTACTGCGAGCGCGACCTGCACGGCCCCGGCGAGCCCCTCCAGGCGGACGGGACGGACGTCGAGGTCCTCGTGAAGCACCGCACGTCCCGGGGGATCACGGGCACCCGGATGGTGTACGCGCGGCACCCGTTCGACGTCGTCGGCTGGGACGGGTGCCTCTACCCGTACACGTTCGACATCGCCGACTTCGAGCCGATCACCGGGCGCGTCCACCAGCCGCCGCCCGTCCACCAGGTGTTCGAGGGGCCGGGGTTCGTCGTGTGCAACTTCGTGCCGCGCAAGGTGGACTACCACCCGCTGTCCATCCCGGTGCCGTACTACCACTCGAACGTCGACTCCGACGAGATCATGTTCTACTGCGGCGGCGACTACGAGGCCCGCAAGGGGTCCGGCATCGGGCCGGGCTCGGTGTCGGTGCATCCCGGCGGCCTCGCGCACGGCCCGCAGCCCGGCGCGTACGAGCGCAGCATCGGCGCCGAGTTCTTCGACGAGCTGGCCGTCATGGTCGACACGTTCCGCCCGCTCGAACTCGGCGAGGGCGGCGCGGCCTGCGACGACGGCGAGTACGCGTGGACGTGGGCGCGGCGGGGGCCGAACCGGTGACCGTCCCCGCCCTTCCCGCCTTCGCCGCCGGACTGTGCGACGACGCCGCCGTCTTCCCGCCCGGCCGCGCGCCGCTCGCGGACGCCGTCCCCGCGCACCACCGCCACCGCGCCGCCCCGTACGCGGCCGCCGTCGGCCCGCTCGTCCTGCCCGCGACCGCGCTTCACGGTCTCGCGCCGCTCCTCGACCGTCCGATCGACCTCTCGATCACCGCGCCCGCCGGTCCCGCGCAGGCCGCGGGCGCCCTCGCCGCCGCCGCCGACCTGCCCGTCGAGCTGCACGGACTCGAGGTCGCGGTCCCCGCCGGGTGGACGCCGTCCGAGCTCGTCCGCGCGGTGGACGGGCTGCGCACCGGCGTCCCGATCCACGTCGAGGTGCCGCGGGACGAGCGCCGCCCCGCGATCGTCGCGGCGCTCGCGGCGTCCGGGCACCGCGCCAAGTTCCGCACGGGCGGCGTCACCGCCGACCTCTACCCGGACCCGGACGAGCTGGCCGCCGCGGTCCGGGCGGCCGTCGACGCGGGCGTCCCGTTCAAGGCGACCGCCGGGCTGCACCATCCGGTCCGCAATACCGACCCCGAGACGGGCTTCGACCAGCACGGGTTCCTCAACCTGCTGCTCGCGGCGGACGCCGCGCTGGACGGCCGTCCGGTCGCCGGCCTCGCCGCGCTGCTCGCCGACCGCGACGCCGCGTCCGTCGCCGCCCGCGTCGCGGACCTCCCCGCCGACCGGACGGCCGCCGCCCGCGCGGCCTTCCTCTCCTTCGGCACGTGCAGCATCACCGACCCCCTGACCGAACTCGCGGACCTCGGGCTGCTCCCGGCCGCGCTCACCGAGGAGTACGCATGACGCGCATCGCGATTCCGGAGGGCTCGCCGTTCGGGCTCGCCAACCTCCCGTACGGGGTCTTCGCCACGCCCGGGACGGCCCCCCGCGTCGGCGTCCGCGTCGCCGACTCCGTCGTCGACCTCGCCGCGACCCTCCGCGACGACGTGTTCGCGCGCCCGTCCCTGAACCCGTTCATGGCGCAGGGGCACGCCCGCTGGGTCGAGGTGCGCGAACGTATCCTCGACGCGGTCACCGGCGACCTGCCGTCCGGCGCCGTGCACCCGGTCGGCGCCGTCACCCTGCACATGCCGTTCGACGTCGGCGACTACGTCGACTTCTACGCGTCCGAGCACCACGCCTCGAACCTCGGGCGCCTGTTCCGGCCCGACTCCGAGCCCCTGATGCCGAACTGGAAGCACCTGCCCGTCGGCTACCACGGCCGCGCCGGGACGGTCGTGCCGTCCGGCACCCCGATCGTCCGGCCGAGCGGGCAGCGCAGGGCCCCGGACGACGACGCCCCCGGCTTCGGCCCGTCCCGCCGCCTCGACATCGAGGCCGAGGTCGGGTTCGTCGTCGGCACCGGCTCCCCGCTCGGCACGCCCGTCCCCGTGGACGCGTTCGCCGAGCGCGTCTTCGGGGCCGTCCTCGTCAACGACTGGTCGGCCCGCGACATCCAGGCGTGGGAGTACGTCCCGCTCGGCCCGTTCCTCGGGAAGAGCTTCGCGACGTCGGTCTCCCCCTGGGTCGTCCCGCTGCTCGCCCTCGAGGCGGCCCGCGTCGCCACCCCGCCGCAGGACCCCGAGCCCCTCCCCTACCTGCGGGAGAAGGACCCGTGGGGCCTCGACCTCGAACTGTCGGTCGAGTGGAACGGGCAGCTCGTGTCGCGGCCGCCGTACCGGGAGATGTACTGGTCGCCCGCGCAGATGCTCGCCCACATGACGGTGAACGGCGCCGCGACCCGCACCGGCGACCTGTTCGCGTCCGGCACCGTGTCCGGCCCCGCGAAGGACCAGCGCGGCGCGTTCATCGAGCTGACGTGGGGCGGCCGCGAGCCGCTGGAGGTCGGCGGCGAGCCGCGCGCGTTCCTGGTGGACGGCGACGAGGTCGTCCTGTCGGCGACGGCCCCGGCGGCGGACGGCACCCGCCTCGGGTTCGGCGAGGTCCGGGGCCGCGTCCACCCGGCCCCCTGACCTCTTCGAGGGCCGATCCGAGGGCCGATACGAGGGCTGATACGAGGGCCGATTCGAGGGCTAGGACGTCACGGCGCACTGCCCCCGGTCGGCGCGGCGCGGGCCCTCGGCGGTGGGACGGACGTCGAAGTCGAAGATCGCCGTCGGCAGGTACAGCGAGCAGCAGGCGTTCGGGATGTCCACGACGCCGCTGAGCCGCCCCTCGATCGGCGCGGCGCCCAGCAGCAGGTACGCCTGCTCGCCGGTGTAGCCGAACGTCTTCAGGTACTCGATCGCGTTCAGGCAGGCGTTCCGGTAGGCGAGCGTCGCGTCGGTGAACGCGTTCGTGTCGGTCTCGTGGTCGACCGAGATGCCGATGAACGAGATGAACTCGTCGTACCGGGGTTCGACGTTGCCGGGCATGAAGATGGGGTTCGTCGTCACCCCGTACTTCTCCATCCCGCCCTTGATCAGGTCGATGTGCAGGTCGATGAACCCGCCCATCTCGATGGCGCCGCAGAACGTGATCTCGCCGTCGCCCTGGCTGAAGTGCAGGTCGCCGCCCGACAGCAGGGCACCCGGCACGTAGACGGGGAAGAAGACCCGCGAGCCCCGGCTGAAGTTCTTGATGTCCTGGTTGCCGCCGTTCTCCCGGGGCGGGACGGTCCGCGCGCCCTCCCGTCCGACGCGTTCGAGGTCGGCGCCGGTCAGGGTGCCCGCGAGGACCTCCCGGGGTTCGGGCGGCAGGGCGAGCGGCGGCACCCGGTCCGGGTCGGTGTCGATGAGGGCCTGCTCGCGCGCGTTCCAGCGGCCCAGCATCTCCGCCGACGGCGCGGTGCCGAACAGCCCGGGGTGGGTGATGCCGGTGAACCGGACATCGGGAATGTGCCGTGACGTGGCCATCTGCCCGTGGAAGTCCCAGATGGCCTTGTAGGCGTCGGGGAACCGGTCGGTCAGGAATCCGCCGCCGTTGTGCCGGGCGAAGATGCCGGTGTACCCCCACCCCTGGCCCGCGATGTCCCCGGTCTCCTGCGGCACGGGACCGATGTCGAGGATGTCGACGACGAGGAGGTCGCCCGGCTCCGCGCCCTCGACCGCGATCGGGCCGCTCAGCATGTGGTTGACGTTCAGGTTCAGGTCGCGGATGTCGTTCGCCGAGTCGTTGTCGCCGACCTGGCCGTCCATCCACTCGCGGCTCTCGACCCGGATCTCCGCCCCGGGACGCACGGTGACCGCGGGCGGGATGTCGGGGTGCCACCGGTTGTGCCCGGGCACGTCCTGGTCGCGCATCGACCGCGCCTGGTCGACGCTGAACACCACTTCGGGCATGTCAACCTCCGTAGGTCAGGGACGGGGCAGCCGGGCGTGCCGGGGATCGGCGGGCGGCCCCGGCACGCCCGGCGCCGGGGCGCTCCGCCGGACGACCCGCGGCTCGTGGGCGC
The DNA here is from genome assembly GCF_014648495.1 of Actinomadura cremea. Lineage (GTDB taxonomy): Bacteria > Actinomycetota > Actinomycetes > Streptosporangiales > Streptosporangiaceae > Spirillospora > Spirillospora cremea. The sequence goes on along the minus strand of NZ_BMRF01000008.1, from coordinate 192,641 downwards.
TCGCCTCCTGGACGTCCAGCGCCCGTGCCAGCGCGCCCGGCGTGCGGCCGACGAGCGGCGGCGTGAACACGCGGGACGCCTCGCCGCCGCACCCCGCGCACGGCTCCACCGCATCGGCCGTCCCGATCGGCCGGGCGAGGTCGAACGTCCCGCATTCCGCACAGCGGTACTGGTAGATCGCCACGGATGTCCCCCCGAATGCCTCCGTGAGCCGACTATTCCGCCGGGAGGCGGCGGTAAACGGACCCTGTCAACGTAGGTTGACATATCGATGATGTCAACCTACGTTGACGGCCATGCGAAGCCTCCACACGCAACGGCTCCTGCTCGGGTGCGGGGTCCTGGCCGGGCCCCTGTTCACCGTCGCCCACCTCGCCGGCAGCGCCACGCGGGCGCACTACAGCGCCGTCCGCCACCCGATCAGTTCGCTGGCCATCGGCGAGCACGGCTGGACGCAGACGGCCTGCTTCCTCGTGACCGGAATCCTGACGCTGGCGTTCGCGGCCGGGACGTGGCGGGCGTCGCGGCCGGTCGGCGGTCCCCTCTTCGGCCCCCTGCTCATCGGCGCGTGGGCCGTGGGGCTGCTGGGCGCGGGGCTCTTCCGCGCCGACCCGGTCAGCGGCTACCCCCCGGGCACGCCCGGCCGCGTCGACTACACGACCCTCGGCCTCCTGCACGACACGTTCTCGCTGGCGGGTTTCGCCGGCCTGATCGCGGCGTTCTTCGTCTTCGCGCGCCGGTTCGTCCGCGCGGGCTCGCCGCGGCCCGCCGCCGCGTCCGCGGTCGCCGGCGTCGCCTTCCTCGTCCTGCTGCAACTGTCCGGGCTCGCCTTCGACCAGAACGCGTCGCTCGTCGACCACGGCGGGCTGCTCCAGCGCGGCGCCGTCACGGTCGGCCTCGGCTGGCTGACCTGGCTCGCCCTGCACCTGCTCAAGGAGCCCCGGAGGGAGATCCCTCGTCGCCGAGGTCAGTCCTGCCAGTAGAACAGGAGGTCGAAGACGCGCAGCGGGGCCCGGTCACCGAAGAAGTAGACGTGGAGGCCCTCGACCACGGTCTCGGCCAGGGCACCGTCGATACTCGTGAAGCCCGCTGCCCGCATGACCGGCCGGGGATCGTCCTGCACGCAACTGAAGTACGGCCCGAGCCTGCTCACCCAGACGTGGCCCGCGGCGGTCTCCACGACGTGATAGGTGCCGCGGCCCTGCCGGTGATGCGCCCCGGCGTCCTGCGGCTCCCGCGGCTCCAGTCCGGCGGCGGCGAGCGCCCGCACCGCGCGGGCGAGTTCCGCCGCCGCGCGTCCGTCCGGGTCCGGTTCGGGTTCGAGGAGCCCCGCCTCGACCAGCCAGCGGGGATCGGTGTCGCGCTGGCCCGGAGCGAACCGCCGGACGATCGCCGCGCGCACGTCCGGCGGCACGCCCGGGAGTTCGACGCGCGGCGAGCCGATCTCCTCCCAGTCGGACCGGACGTCGTGACCGCGCCGCTGCAGGACGGCGAGTGCCCACAGGTGGCCCGGTGCCCGCCGGCGGACCATCTCCCGGAGCGCGCCGTCGCCCTCGGCGTCGGCGTCGGCGTCGGCGTCGGCGTCGGCGTCGGCGTCGGCGTCGGCGTCGGCGTCGGCGTCGGCGTCGGCGTCGGCGTCGGCGAGCAGGTCGTACGCCGTCCGGGCCACCGTGCGCGAATCGTCCGCCAGGGACGGGACGATGTCGTCGCCCGCGCGCCACCGCAGCCGGAGGCCGAGCAGCCGCTCCGCCGCCGACGCGCCGCGGGCCGCGAGCGTCCCCGTCGAGTCGGCGCCCAGCGCGGCGAGCACCGCCGGGAGGCCGCACGCCTCGATCAGCGCATCGACGGCCCGCTCCCCCGCCTCCCGCCGGTGCGTCCACGGATCCGCGGCCAGCGCGGCGAGGCCCGGCGCCGCGCTCAGGTCGGCCAGCCCCGCGCGCGCCGCCAGGATCGCCGTGGACGTGCGCTCTCCCGTCCGGTCCTCCTGCCCGCGCAGCCAGTCGAGCAGCTCACCCGAGTACGGACGGCCCGGCCGGCTCAGCGCCTCGAGCACCGCATCCCGGACCTCCCTGGTCGCGCCGTCGTCCCGGACGAGCGCCAGCAGCGGCCCCGCGCGCTCGTCGGGGACCCGTCCGGCCAGCGCCCGCGCGCATCCCATCCGGCGCCACCACGGCTCGCCGTCGTCGAGCACCGCGTCGACGAGCGCGTCCGCCGGAACCGACGCCGTCCGCCGCGCGAGGCTCGCCGGCGGCTCCCGGCGCACCGAGGCCGACGGCACGAGCTCTCGGATCCGGTCCCGAGCAGGTCCCTGGGGCATCGCGCGATCATCCCGTGCCGCCGCCGCACCCGGCAACGACAGGTTCCAGGACGGTGCGACCGAACCACGCCAAAGGTCCCCGAAGCCCCATGTTTCTCATCTGCGGTCGTTAGCTTCGCCGCCCATGGACCACGGACACACCGACCTGCTGACCGGCGCGGCCCCCCGGGCGCGGGCCGCCGCGCCGCGGCCCCGCTCCCCCCGGGGCCGCTGCTGATCGCCGCGTGCGCCACCGCGCTCCTGATCGTCGTGGACCTCGCCATCCGGAGCTACCACGAGTACGTCGACCCGGTGCCCGCGCTCAGGATGGTGTTCAACGTCGGCGCGGAGAGCAACCTCGCGGCGTGGTGGAACAGCACGCTGCTGCTGGCGGTGGCGGGCATGGCGGTCCTGGCGGCGATGCTCACCGGCCCGTCCGCCCGGCCGGGACGGCCGACGTGGCTGGCCCTCGCCGCCGCCACGGCATGGCTGAGCATCGACGAGTCGGTCCAGGTCCACGAGCGCCTCGCCGGGGTCGGCAAGGAGTGGGCGGACGGCCTCGGCGTGTCCGTGCCGACGTACGCGTGGGTGCTGCCGGGCGCGGCGATGGCGCTGGCCGGCACGGTGGCGGCCGTCCTGCGGGCACGCCGCCTCCCCCGCGACCAGCGCGCCGGCCTGCTCGGGGCCCTGGCCGTCTACATCTCGGGCGCGCTCGTCGTGGAGGGGCTTCAACGGATGGGCGCGCCGGCAGGGGGCCGACGCGGTCTACGCGGTCGGCACGAGCCTCGAGGAGGCGATGGAGATGGGCGCGTGCCTGCCGGCCCTCGCCGTCCTCGCCCGCATCGCGGTCTTCGCGCACGACCCCGAGTCGGGCCGCGTCGCGGTGCGCCTGCGCTGACGCCGTCGATGAGAGCGGGATGAGAAGCTCCTCATCATCGGACGATCCGACCGTCCGTGCGCGCGGAACTCACCGGCGCCGCCGGCGTCACGCGGCCATGTCGAGGACGAAGCGGTACCGGACGTCGTTGCGGGCCAGCCGGTCGAGACCGGTGTTCACGTCGCGCGCCGGGATGACCTCGGTCTCGGCGGTGATGCCGTGCCGGGCGCAGAAGCCGAGCATCTCCCGCGTCTCCCGGACGCCTCCGCTCCCCGCCCCCGCCAGGTTCTTCGCCCCGACGATCAGGCTCATCGGGCTCACCCGGAGCTCCCCCTCGGGGATGCCGACCAGGCACAGCGTCCCGTCGACGGCCAGGGCGGCCAGGTAGGGCTCGAGCGCGTGCGGCGCGCCGACCGTGTCGATGATCAGGTCGCAGCGGCCCGCCTGCGCGGCCATCGCCCGTCCGTCCGTCGACAGGACCGCCTCGTTTGCCCCGAGCCGTCTCGCCTCCGCGGCCTTGGCGGGGGACGCGGTGAACTGCACGGTCTCGGCGCCCAGGGCGTGCGCGAGCTTGAGGGCGACGTGCCCGAGGCCGCCCATGCCGACGACGCCGACCGTCCGTCCGGGCCCGGCGCCCCAGCGGCGCAGCGGCACCCACGTGGTGACGCCCGCGCACATCAGCGGGGCGGCGCCCGCCGGATCGAGCCCGCGCGGCAGGTGGTGGACGAAGTGCTCGTCGGCGACGTACTCCGACGAGAAGCCGCCCTGGGTGCGCGAGCCGTCGACACGATCGACGCCGCCGTAGGTCAGCGTGACGCCCTGCTCGCACCAGTTCTCCCGTCCCGCCCGGCAGGCGGCGCACGTCCGGCAGGAGTCGACGATGTTGCCCACGGCCACCCGGTCACCCACCGTGAACGCGGACACCTCCGGGCCGACGGACTCGACCTCCCCGACGATCTCGTGGCCCGGCACCAGCGGAAAGCCGGAGGCGTCGGCGCTCCGGACGGCGTGGAGGTCGCTGCCGCACACCCCGCAGTACCGGACGCGCACCGCCACGTCCCGTCCGCGCAGCTCGCGGCGCTCGAACTCCCACGGCTCCAGGGCCGCTCCAGTGGTCCGGGCCGCCCACCCGTTCGCCTTACGCACGATCGCCCTCCGCTTCGATCTCGTCCTCGCAGTCGAGGCCGCGCCGCCGCAGGTCGTGGTGGTGCGCGATCTTGTCCCGCACCACCGCCAGGTCCTCCCGGAGCCGCTCGATCCGCCGCTCGATCGCGGTGGCGTGCTCCTCCAGCAGGGCCGCGCGCCGCTCGTGCCATTCCAGGCCGCTGCCCATCCGCACGAAGGCCCGCACGTCCTCGACCGGCATCCCGGTGCGGCGCAACGCCTGCACGAGCCGGACGAACCGGACGGCCGCCGGCGGGTAGCGGCGCCGTCCGTCCGCGTCGCGCTCCACCAGGGGCAGCAGCCCTTCGCGCTCGTACCAGCGCAGCGTGTCCATGCTCAGCCCGGTCAGCTCCGACACCGCCCGGATGCCGACCGGCTCCGCCCCGGAAACCTCAGCCATGCGGCGAACGCTAGGCGCTGGAGTCCGCTCCAGCGCAACTCGCGGGGAGGCCCCTCACCAGCGCCACCAGCGCCGCCCGCCCGCGCCGCTCCCCGTCGCGGCGGCTCAGCACGCGCCGGTCGGAGTACAGGGCCGGCCCGTCGGCGGTCCGCCACACGCGGTACGGGTGGCCGCCCTCACCTCGGTGTCCCTGGTGGCGCGGATCTTCACTGCCGCCGAGGCGTCCCGCACGCCCGCCGTCGCGTGCTCGGGCGCAAGCGCGCCGAGGTCGAGCGGTGCCGACACACGGACGAGCCGGTCACCGGCCGCACTGGCGACGCGGACGCTTCGATCCGGGCCGGGCCGCCGGCCACCGCGCGCACCTGGCCGCCGCCCGGACGCGGCTCGCCGGACACCGGGCCCGTCCAGGTGGAACACGTCGCCGACCATGGCGCCGTCCGGGGTCCACGGTCTATTCCAGGGGGCGCCGTAGCGGGCGACGGCGAAGCAGGCTTCCCCGTCGCCGAGCCGGCCGGCCGGGTCAGCATGGGACCGCCGTCCCCTTCGCCGGTGGGGGCGTGGACGACCGCGCGGCCGTCCTCGGGGTCGATGACGCGCACGCCGTCCCGGTCGGAGGCGACGATCGTGCCGGGCGCGTCCGCCGTCGCGGGCACCGCGGCCACGGCGCCGCCGTCGCCTTCGGCGTCCGCGCCGTCCGGCGCGGCCGGTGGCGGCTCACCCGGTCAGTCATCGACCATCGACCCGGGACCGGGCCGTTCGGCGTCAGGCGGTCAGTCCCGCCACTGCCGGGTCTGCGGCACACCCGGCTGCGGCTTGCCGATGAGGGCGAGGGGGACGAAGAAGCAGACCTGGCCGATCGCCATGATCAGGGTGGTGAGGGCCTTGTCGTCGTAGTGCTCGGACGCCCGCGCGTACAGCTCGTCCGACACGCGCTCGCCGTGCGGATCGTCGGTCAGGACGGCCTCGGCCAGCGCCAGCGCGACCCGCTCGGCGTCGGTGAAGTACGGCGCGTCCTGCCAGGACGCCACGGCGCCGATCCGCTCCTCGGACTCGCCCGCGCCGCGGAGGGTGCCGGTGTGCAGGGCGATCAGGTACGTGCTGCGGACGATCTGGCCGACGCGCAACTGCACGAGGCCGATGGTGCCGCGCGGGACCGAGCCGTTCCCGGTGGCCTTGTACAGCGCCTTGCCGATCTCCCCCAGTTCGGGGACGAGCACGGCGGGGTTCGGCAGCCGCGACTGCGACGCCTCCTGGACGGTGGTGGTGCTCATGATGATTCCTCTCGGTATGAGCGAATGTGCCGACACGTTCACTCTCGTGCGCGGGGAGGAGGTGATCAATGAGCGCCTGTGGAACGATCGTGAAGGGAGACTTAACGACGGGGGCGCCATGCTGGAACGGCACGAACTGGAGGCGTTCCTCGCTCTGGCCGAGGAACTGCACTTCGGGCGCACCGCCGAGCGGCTGCACGTGTCCACCGCCCGGGTCAGCCAGACCATCGCCCAGCTGGAGCGCCGGACGGGCGTGCCGCTGTTCATCCGCACCAGCCGCCGCGTGGAGGCGACCACCGCCGGCGAACGGCTGTACGCGGACGTCCGCCCGGCCTGGGACCAGATCACCGCGGCCTTCCAGCGGGCGATCGACACCGGACGCGGCTTGACCGGCACGCTGCGGATCGCCTTCGTCGGCGCGGCGAGCGGCCGGCTGCTGCTCGGCGCAGCCGAACTGTTCCGCGAACGTCATCCCGACTGCGACGTCCGGTTCCGCGAGGCGCAGATGGCCGATCCCATGCCGTGGCTGCGCGACGGCGAGATCGACATCGTCCTCGGGTCGTTCCCGGTCGACGAGCCCGGCATCACCACCGGACCGACGCTGGTGTCCGAACCGCGCATGCTCGCCGTCCCGTCCGCGCACCCCTTCGCCCGCCGCGCGACGGTGAGCATGGAGGACCTGGCCGGGGTGAAGCTCATCCAGTTCCCGGACACCCTGCCCGCGTCCACGCGCGACGATCGCACCCCGCGCGCCACCCCCGCCGGACGTCCGATCGAGCCGGGCCCGACGGCCGCCACGTTCAACGAGGTGCTCACCCTCGTCGACGGCGGCCAGGGCGCCTTCCCCGTCGGAGCGCACAGCACGCACTTCTACGCGCGCCCCGGCGTCACCTACGTCCCGTTCAGCGACGCGCCGCCGCTGCGCTGGGGTCTGGTCTGGCGAACGGACGGCGCCACGGCCCGCGTCCACGCGTTCGTGCAGGCCGCCCAGGACCTGCTCGGCGAACCGCCGGGGTGACGCCGTCGGAAGCCCGGCAGCAACAGCGGCAGCGAGAGCCCCACCACGGTGGCGGTGAACGGCGGCAGCGCGGCTGTCGCGCCCGGCGATCCGGAGGAGGAAGGCGGCATCGGCACCGCGAACGCGGCCGCCGGGCGCTCGACTACTGCGGCCGCGGCTCCACGGGCACGGGCTCGTTCTCGCTGAGCCGGGGTCACGGTTCGGGCGGAGGCGGCGACGTACACGGTGCGCCACTCGATGGCCGGGCCGGCCTGCCCCTGACGACGGAACAGGAGACCGTCTGGACGTTCCATTCGGCCGAGACCGCCGGGGTGGAAGGCTGACGCGGTGACGCGGACGGTGATCCGCGCGTACGGCCTGGCGTGACGCGCGCTCCGGCCGGTGGCCGCGGTCACCGGCCCGAGACGTACTTCCGGTAGACGTCGAAGGCGGGCTTCGGGGTGTAGTCGTCGTGCAGCAGCCCGAACCGGTGGAAGAGCCCGTCCTTCGACGAGTCGGCGTCGCGGAGCGCGAAGTGGAGGTAGGCGCCGATACCGAGGGCGCCGGCCTCGCCGGTGACCGCGTCCAGGACGGCCGCGAGGACCTCGGCCTGCCGTTCGGGGGTGCGGCCGGGGCCGGTCGGCCACCCGTTCTCGGTGATGTGCAGGGGGACCGAGGCCGGGATCCCGGCCTCGGTCATCAGGTCGCGGTGCATGGCCAGGAGCCCGGCGGTGGCCGGGCCGGGCTCGGGGGCGGGCATGAACACGTCGGGGAAGAAGTCGAGGCCGACGTAGCCGAGCGCGTCGACGAAGGGCCGTCCGCCGAGGTCGGTCAGGTCGGTGAGGAACCCGGCGGCCGGGCCGAACATCGGCGTCGTGTTGAAGCCGACGCGCAGGTCGTCCAGGCCGAGGCGGTCCGCCTCCGCGCGGGCGGCGACGACGCCCTCGACGAGGGCCCGGCGGACGTCCGGGTAGTAGCCGTCGAGGGTGGAGACCCCGGCGACGTTGGGCTCCTCGGTGATCTGCAGCGTGGCGATCGCCGCGCCGTGGCGGCGGACGACGTCGCGGACGAACCCCAGGTAGCCGGGCACGTCGCCGGACGCCGACTGGTACTGGACGACGATGTCGAGGCGCCGCCCGTCCCCGGCGTACCGCCCGACGTCGTGCGGCGTCTCCTCCCGGGCGCCTTCCTGGTCGGTGAAGCCGCAGTAGCCGCGCACCAGGAACGGCCCGCCGTCCTGGAGTTCGCGCAGGGCCGCGAGGATTTTCGCGGGCTCGTCGGCCGGTCCGGTGGCGAGGCCGCCCTCGTCGTCGCCGGTCGTCCCGCCCGGGTAGATGCCGAACTCCATCAGTCTCCGCCTTCCTCGGTGTTGGGCCAGGTGAGCGTGCCGTCGGCGATCTCCCCGAGGATCCGCTCGACCCAGGCCAGCTCGGCCTGGACGAGCGCCCGCGCGTACTCCGCCTCGATGACGTACAGGCGCGGCACGCCGGCCCCCGTCAGCCCGGCGTCGAGCCGGGCGGCGTCCTCCCGGAGCCGCCCGGCCCGCTCGGTCAGCGCGGCCGCGGCGCCCTCGGGGCCGAGCGCCCCGAGGTAGGCCACGGCCGTGAGGAAGACCGGGTACTCCCGCCGCGGCACCCGGATCAGCTCGTCGAGCCGCCGGGTGAAGGCGGCGCGGCCGTCGCCGGTCAGCTCGTAGACGGTCCGGGCCGGACGGCCCCCGTCCTGGACGGTCTCGCGGGCACGGGCCCACCCCTGGCGTTCGAGCGCCGCGACGACGTCGTAGAGCGAGCCCCGGTTCGTCCGGACGTTCGTCCCGCGCTCGCGGAGCACCACCCCCATCTCGTACGGGTGCATCGGTCGTTCCAGCAGCAGGCCCAGCACCGCGAGGGCCAGCGGGTTGTCCACGCTTCGCGCCATAGTCGCTCCCTGATATCAGAAACCGACTATAGCGCAGTCAGGCTCCGGAACGTCCGCAGCAGGACGTGCGCGAGGTTGTAGACGACGAGACCCGGCGGTGCGGCGGCGGCCTGGGCGGGGTCGTTGACGATCGTCATCATCGCCGCGCCCGCCCCGGCCGCCGCCGACCGGACGGCCTCGGTGGCGGCCCGCACGGCCGGTTCGGCGGCCCCGCCGGTGAGGCCCATCGCCACCGACAGGTCGGCGGGCCCGACCATGACCGCGTCGACCCCCTCGACGGCGGCGATCTCCGGGGCGTTCGCGCACGCCTCGGGCGTCTCGGCCATCACGACGACGACCGTGCGCTCGGCGGACCGCCGCAGGTGGTCGGCGATCGACGTCGCGCCGAACCGGCCCGCGCGGCTGTAGGTGGCGAACCCGCGGGTGCCGAGCGGCGGGTAGTGCGCGGCGGCGACGGCGGCGCGGGCGTCCTCGGCGGTGTCGACGTGCGGGACGACGATCCCGGTGGCGCCGAGGTCGAGCACCCGCAGGATCAGCCCCGGATCGCCGGACCCGACCCGGACGAGGACGTCCAGGCCGTGCGCCTCGGCGGCGACGATGTGCCGCTGCAGCGCGACCAGGTCGGCGGGGCCGTGCTCGCAGTCGATCAGCACGTGGCCGAGGCCGGCGACCGCGGCGAGCTCGACGAGGAACTCGCCGGGCAGGCGCAGCAGGCCGCCGAGCGAGGTCTCCCCCGCCCGGATCCGCTCCTTCAGCCCGGTCACCGGGCGACCATCCCGGCCGAAAGGTCGATGTCGGCCGCGCACAGCCCTGGCATCGCCAGCATCGCCACGAGCGCGGTCGCCACCTCGTCCTCGGTGACCATGCGGCCGAGCGCGGCGCGGGAGACGAACGCGCGCTCGGCGTCGGCGGGGTCGGTGCCGGTGCGCTCGGCCTCCAAACGGAAGTTGCGCTCCATGCGCGGCCCCGCGACCGGGCCGGGCGACAGCGAGTTGACGTTGACACCGAGCGGCCCGACCTCGGCGGCGAGCGTGGTGGTCAGCCCGAGGACCGCCGTCTTCGACGCGCAGTACGGGGTGCGGGCGGCGAGCGGGCGCTTGCCGCTGACGGACGCGACGTTGACCACGTCGCCCGCGCCGCGCTCCACCATCGCGGGAAGGAACGCCCGGCACATCAGGTAGACGCCGCGCACGTTCACGTCGAACACGGCGTCCCACTCGTCCGGTTCGATGTCGACCAGCGGCTTCACCGGGCCCGGGACGCCCGCGTTGTTCACGAGGATCGACACGGTCTCGTCCGCGAGTTCGGACGCCAGCGCCGCGACGCTCGCCGGATCGGCGACGTCGCAGGCCGCGGCGCGTCCGGGGACGGGCAGGCGCGCGGCGATGGCGTCGAGCTTCGCCCGGTCGCGGCCGACGACGATCACGCGGGCGCCCGCGCGGGCGAGGGCGCCCGCCATCGCCGCGCCGAGCCCGTTCCCGCCGCCGGTCACGAGCGCCGTCCGCCCCGCGACCACCCCGCCGGGCCCGGCGGCCCCGGCCGATCCGGCGGGCGCGGTCGTCTCGCCGGGCGCGGCAGCACCGGCGGCCCCGGCGGACGCGCCGGTCATGACGGGATCCCGGGGGCCGTCGCGTCCGCGAGCGGCTCCGCGCGCCCGGCCTCGTCCATCCAGGGGAAGGTCGCGCCGCCGAACTTCGCGGCGCGGACGTCGCCGGAGCGGGCGTGGCCCTCGAACAGCTCGACGCGCGCGGCGCGCCCGCAGACCTCGCCGAGGCGGGCGCTCGCGGCCGGGTCCGTGACCTCCTGGTACGTGACGGTCTTCAGGTACTTCCCGACCCACAGGCCGCCGGTGTAGCGGGCGGCGCCGCGCGTCGGCAGGACGTGGTTCGTGCCGATGACCTTGTCGCCGTACGACACGCACGTCCCCTCGCCGAGGAACAGCGCGCCGTAGTTCCGCATGCGGTCCAGGGCGCGGCGCGGGTCCGCGGTCAGGACCTGGACGTGCTCGGACGCGTAGCCGTCGGCGACCTCGAACGCCTCGTCGACCGAGTCGACGACGACGATCTCGCCGTGGTCGCGCCAGGCGGGCCCGGCGAAGTCGCGCGTCGGCAGGCCGGGCAGCAGCCGGTCGACGTGCGCCGACACGGCGCGGCCGAGGTCGGCGGAGGTGGTGACGAGGACGGCCGGGGAGGACCGCGACGGTGAACGGGTCGGCGGACTCGTCGGCGATCACCAGGATCTCGGTCGGGCCCGCGAACAGGTCGATGCCGACCTCGCCGAACAGCTGCCGCTTGGCCTCGGCCACGTACGCGTTGCCCGGTCCGGCGAGCAGGTCGACGCGCCCGATGGTCTCGGTGCCGACGGCCATCGCGGCGACCGCCTGGACACCGCCGAGCAGGTGGATCTCGTCGGCGCCCGCCAGGTGCATCGCCGCGACCGTCGCCGCCGGGACCTCCCCGCGGATCGGCGGCGTGCACGCGACGACGCGCGGCACCCCGGCGACCTTCGCCGTCACGATCGTCATGTGCGCGGACGCCGTCAGCGGGTACCGGCCGCCCGGCACGTACGCCCCGGCGGCGGAGACCGGGACGTGCCGCTGCCCGAGCCGGACGCCCGGCAGGGTCTCGGCCTCGAAGTCGGTCATCGAGTCGCGCTGCATCTTCGCGAACCCGCGGACCTGCTCCTGCACGAACTCGATGTCCTCGATGACCTGCCGGGGGACGCCCGCGACGATCCGCTCGACGTCGGCGTCCGACAGCCGGAACGACGGCGGCGTCCAGCGGTCGAACCGCTCCGAGTACGCGCGGACGGCGGCGTCGCCGCGCTCCCGGACGTCGGCGATGATCGCCTCGACGCGGGTGCGGACCTCGCCGAGGTCGCGCGCGACCCGCTCCTTCGGCACCGGCTTCTTCAGGACGTGGGGCACGACGCCCTCCTGTTCGTTGTCGGTTGTTCGTCGAGCCATGCGTGGAGGATCCCCGCGAGGACGCGGGGGCGTTCGATCGGCAGCAGGTGGCCCGCGCCGGGCAGCACCCGGAGCCGTCCGGCCGGTGCGGTCTCGGCGATGTGCCGGTGGAACCCGACCGGGCACAGCGCGTCGGCGCTGCCGCAGACGGCGAGGACGGGGCAGGTCGCGGCGGCGAGCGGCGCGGACGCGTCGCGGCGGGTCGCCTGCGCGGCGAGCTGCGCGCGGAACACCTCGGGGCCGATCCGGTGCGCCATGCCGAGGAACCGGTCGGCGTGGCCCCCGGCGGCGAACATCGTGGGGAGGATGTCGCGGACGACGTCGCCGAACGCGCCGCGCTCCGTCCGTTCGGCCATGGCGCGCCAGCCGTCCAGCTGGGCGGGCGCGGGGGCGCCCGCGTTGGTGGAGATCGCGCAGAACGCGGCGACCCGCTCGGGGGCGAGGCGCAGCACCTCGAACCCGACGATCGCGCCGAGGCTCAGCCCGACGAGCCGGAACGGGCCGTCGGCGGCGGCGAGCACCTCGCGGGCCATCCCGGTGATCGTCGGCTCGGTGATCGCGACGGGCGTCCCGGTGACGTCCACGTCCGACCACAGGCCGGCGTCGCAGAGCATCCCCGGGACGAGCAGCGTCGGGATCATCGGGGGACCAGGTCGGACGGCGCGAGGTAGCCGCCGGGGTCGAGGGCGACGCCGGCGTCGGCGGCCCGCGCGACGACGTCGCCGTCCCACTCGAGCCGGACCCGGCCGTCGCCGCCGTTCACCACGACCATGGACGCGTCGCCGTCCCCGGCGTTGCGGAGGGTGCGCCAGGCGTGCGGCGGGACGGACAGCATGTCCCGCGGCCCGAGCCGCACGCTCCGCTCCTCGCCCGGCCCGTTGAGCGTGACCTCCCAGTCGCCGTCCTTGACCATCAGCACCTGCGACTCGCCGTGCCGGTGCCGGCCCACGCCCTCACCGGGACGGGCCCGCAGCCAGGCGACGTTGTGCCCGTGCGGGTTGTGGACGACCGGCTCCTGGAAGCGGTCCTCGGTCATCCCGTAGCCGATGACGGCCGCGAGCCGCGCGCCGCCGCCGGGGAGGGCGGAGTCGAGGAAGGGCGCGTCGCTCCAGCGCAGGTCGTCCGGGGTGGCGACGCGGCGGCGCAGCTCCTCGGCGGTGTACGAGCGCAGGCCCGCGATCTGCTCCGCGGAGATCGGACGGACCGTGCGCGTGCCCTCGGGGACCGTCTCGCCCGCGACCGTGTCGATCAGCTCGCCCGACTCGGTGAGGAACAACCCGTGGTCGGCGGCCTCGCGGAGCACCGACGGACCCCAGATGATGCCGCCGGTGGCGTCCTCGCCGAGGGTCGTGAAGAGCCAGCCGTCGTCGGGTCCGACGTTGGTGAACCCGCGGAAGATCCACGTCGGGATGGACGCGATGTCGCCCTCCCGGATCCGCAGCTCGCCGTCGGCGCCGTCCGCGCCCCAGCGCACCAGGAACTCCCCGCGGAAGCACAGGAACACCTCGGCGGTGAAATGCAGGTGGAGGCTGTTGGTCACGCCGTTCGGCATCGCCGCCGCGCCGATGTTGTAGCCGTGCGGCTCCCGCAGGTTGATCACCTGGCCGGGGCTCTGGCTCACCCCGGGGCCGATCATCGCGTAGTTCTCCTTGCGGTCCGATCCCGGCGTGCGGCAGTCGATGAACGCCTGGTCGCAGGAGACGAAGTCGTCCCGCCGGATCGTCCGTCGGGCCAGCTCGGCGGCGGTCACCGGGACCCGCGACGGGTCCGCGTCCTGAGTATTCATACGTATGCACATTACGCGCAGCCGGTGCGGTGTTGTCAATCGGCGCAGGGCCGAACGGCGCCGTATAGCCACTGCATAGACGTATGCTTGCCTTCGTCGTTCGAGGGCGTGGAGGCAGCAGGTGGGGATCACGAGCCGCGACGTGGCCCGGCTGGCCGGCGTCTCCCAGCCGACGGTGTCGCGGGCGCTGCGCGGCGACGTGCGGGTCTCGGCCGCGACCCGGGCGAAGGTGCGCGAGGCCGCCCAGGCCCTCGGCTACGTGCCGAGCGAGGCGGGCCGCAGCCTGTCCACCCGCACGTCCCGGCGCATCGGGGTGCTGGTCACCGACCTGACCAACCCGTTCTACCCGCACCTCGTCGGCCCGCTCCACGACGAGCTGGGCCGGCTCGACTACCGGATGATGCTGTTCACCGAGCGCACCGACGAGGCCCTCGCCTACGAGCGGCTGCTCGACCGCTCGATCGACGGCGTCGTCCTCGCCACCACCACGCTCGGCTCCGACCTGCCCGCCGAGCTGCGCCGCCGCGGCCTCCCGTTCGTCTACCTCAACCGCGAGGGCGGCACCCCCGGCGACGCCGTCGTCGTCGACAACCGGCGCGGCGCCGGGTACGCGGCGCGCGAGCTCGTCGGGCTCGGGCACGAGCGGATCGCCGGGATCTTCGGCCCCGAGGACACCAGCACCGGGCGCGACCGCGAGTACGGGCTGCGCCTGGCGCTCGCCGAGGCCGGGATCGGGCTGCCGGAGTCGCGCGTGCGGCGCGGCCCGTTCGAGTTCGACACCGGGTACTCCGGGCTCACCGGCCTGCTCGCCGCAGACGAGCCCCCGACCGCCGTGTTCTGCGGCAACGACGTCATCGCGATCGGCGCGCTGGACGCCGCGCGCCGGTTCGGCGTCCGGGTGCCGGACGACCTCACCGTCATCGGGTTCGACGACATCCCGATGGCCGGCTGGGCGTCGTTCGAGCTGACGACCGTCCGGTACGACCTCGGGGAGATGGCGGCCGCGGCCGTCCGGATGCTCATCGACCGGATCACCGGCAAGGCCGGCGACGAACCGGCGCGGCTCGTGCTCGAACCCGAGTTCGTCCCGCGCCACACCCACGCCGCCCCGCCCGCCTGACCCCTTCCCGGCTCCCGCTCCGCTCCCGCTCGGCTCCCGGCTCCGGCCGTCCGGCCGACCGTGGGCCGGACTTGCCCTCCGCCGGATCCCTCCGCCGGATCCCTCCGCGCCTCGCAGCGCCGTTTCCCTGGACGTCCGCGAGTCATGCATACGGATATGCACACACGCAGACACCGAGGTCACCACGCTTTTGCGTGGATGCTTCACGATGTTGAGCTGCGTTAACGCGGCGGACACGACGGCCGTCCCGCTTGATGAAAAGTGGGCGGACAGGTGTTGAACCGGCGTTGTGAATACGCATACACTGCCCGGATCCGAGAGAGACCCCCGTCACCCTCACGGCGAAGGAGCCCCAGTGGATTCGAGGTCCCCAGCCCCCGCATGGAACGTGCCATGGTGACGGCGACGACCGAGCGCTCCCCCGCGTCCGACGGCGCCGCCCCCGCCGGACGCCCGTCCGGCACCGGTGCGGGACGCGGACGGCGGATGCGCCGGGCGGCGCAGCCCTACCTGCACCTCGCCCCCGCGCTCGCGGCGGTCCTGCTCACCACTGTCTACCCGCTGGTGTCGGCGCTCGTCACCAGCTTCCGGCACTGGCGGCTGAACGAGTCGCGGACGCCCGGCGGGTTCGTCGGCCTGGAGCAGTACCAGCGGGCGTTCCAGGACGACACGTTCTTCAACAGCGTCATGGTCACGCTGTGGTTCACGTTCCTGTCGGTGGTGCTGTCGGTCGGGATCGGGCTCGCGATGGCGCTGATCCTCAACCGCCGCGGCCCGCTGACCGGGCTGACCAAGGCGCTGCTGATCCTGCCGTTCGCGGTGGCGCCCGCGCTCAAGGGCTTCTCCTGGCGGTTCATGCTGAACCCCGACCACGGCGTCTACGACAAGATGATCGGCGCCGTCTTCCCGTTCGCCGCCGACGTGAACTGGCTCGGGGAGCCGTTCTGGGCGCAGATGGTGCTCGTCATGACCGAGGTGTGGGGCTGGGCGCCGCTGATCGCGCTCATGCTGCTCGGCGGGCTGGGATCGGTGCCGCCCGAGGTGAACGAGGCGGCGCGGGTGGACGGCTGCACGGCCTGGCAGCGGTTCCGGCACGTGACGTTCCCGCTGCTGCGCCCGCTGCTGCTGATCGTCATCTTCCTCAAGGCGGTCTTCTCGCTGAAGCTGTTCGACCAGGTCGTCACCATCACCGGCGGCGGGCCGGGGCGGGCGACCGAGACCCTCAACTTCTACGCCTACACGCAGGGCTTCACGTTCCTGGACATCGGCTACGCCTCGGCCGTCTCGTGGATCCTCGTCGTCGCCCTCGGCGTCATCGCGACGTTCTACCTGATCGCCATGAACCGGCAGGAGGCGAAATGACCACCCGTGACGTGACCGCCCGCAGGGCCCTCGGGGGCGGGCTGCACCTGGTCGCCGTCCTGGCGATCCTGTTCTTCGTCCTGTTCCCGATCGCGTGGCTCGCGATCACCGCGTTCCGTCCGGCGGCGGAGGCGTTCTCGACCTCCCCGCTGTTCGCGCCGACGCTGGAGAACTTCCGCGCGATCATCGGCGGGGAGAACGACCTCACCGCCGCGGCCGTGAACAGCGTCGTGGTCGGCGTCGCGACGACGCTGATCTCGCTGCCGATGGCGCTGCTGGCCGCGTACGCGTTCTCCCGCCACCGGTTCCCGGGGCACCGCTCGATGCTGCTCGCGATGGTCGCCACGCAGTTCATCCCGGGCGTGGCGATCGCGCTGCCGTTCCTGACGCTGTTCCACGACCTCGGCCTGCTCGACACCCGCACGTCGCTGGTGATCGTGAACCTGTCGCTGGTCGTCCCCTACATCACCTGGCTGCTGAAGGGGTTCGTGGACGGGCTGCCGATCGAGATCGAGGAGGCCGCGCGGCTCGACGGGTGCGGCCAGGTCCGGCTGCTGTGGCGGGTCGTCACCCCGCTGGCCGCGCCCGGCCTGTTCGTCTGCGCGGTGTTCTCGTTCCTGCTCTCGTGGAACGAGTTCCTGTTCCCGACCTTCCTCGCGAAGGAGGAGGCGACGACGCTGCCGGTCGGGCTGATGACGCTCGTGCGTCCGGAGGGCGTCGCCTGGGGGCAGATGGCCGCCGCCGGGCTGCTGGTGATGGTGCCGATGCTGGTGATGTCGCTGTTCGTGCGCAAGCACTTCGCGCAGGGCATGACGATGGGAGCGATCAAGTGAAGCGAGGGTTCCTGCGCCACCGGGCGTCCCGTCCCGCCGCGGCCGCGCTCGCGGTCGCGCTGGCCGCCGCCGGGTGCGGGACGGCCGCCGACCGCCACGAGCTGGCCGACGTCGTGCGCGCCGGCCCCGTCGACGACCTCGGGCTCCGCACCGGCAAGCCCTACGACGGGACGAAGATCCGGCTGCTGACCTGCTGCAACACCACCGCCCAGTTCCTCGGCCTGCAGGAGCGGACGGGCGCGGAGTTCACGAAGCGGACCGGCATCGAGGTCGAGTGGGCCAACATCCCGTACGAGTCGTTCCTGCAGAAGATCGTCGCGGAGAGCGCGCTCGGCACCGGCACCTACGACCTGGTCGCCTGGACGGACGCGTTCGGCGCGT
The DNA here is from genome assembly GCF_014648495.1 of Actinomadura cremea. Taxonomy (GTDB): domain Bacteria; phylum Actinomycetota; class Actinomycetes; order Streptosporangiales; family Streptosporangiaceae; genus Spirillospora; species Spirillospora cremea. The sequence goes on along the minus strand of NZ_BMRF01000008.1, from coordinate 175,272 downwards.
CCGTCCGGCTCGGCGTGCAGCCGCTCGACGGGGTGATGGAGCGGGCGGGGATGACGCTGGAGGACTACCCGCCGCCGTTCCGCGAGGCCGCGACCGCCGGGGACCCCGGCACCACGTACGGGCTGCCGTTCCGGGGCTACGCGTACGCGATGTACTACCGGCAGGACGTGTACGAGAAGTTCGGGTTCGAGCCGCCGGAGACCTGGGACGAGTACATGGGGCAGCTCGCGGAGCTGAAGGAGTCGAGCCCCCGGTACCCCATCGCCGGCCAGTACGGGCGGGGCAGCGGCCAGAACCTGTTCACCTGGCTGTCGATGCTGTGGAGCAACGGCGGCGAGCTGTTCGACGCCGGCGGGAACGTGGCGTTCACGAGCCCGCAGGGCGTCGAGGCGACCGAGAAGTACATCGAGATGATCCGCAAGGAGTACAGCCCGCGCGCCTCGGCGAACTGGACCGAGACCGACGCCACCCAGTCGCTGGAGCAGGGGCAGGCCGACACCGTCCTGACCTGGACCTGGCAGTACGACGACTTCACCAACCCGGCGAAGGTCGAGCCGGAGGTGGCGCGCAACGTCAAGGCCGCGCAGCTTCCGGGCTGGAAGGGCAAGGAGCGCGTGCCCTACGGCATGACGTGGCTGATGGGCGTGCTGCGCAGCTCCGAGAAGCAGGGCGCGGCCTGGGAGTACCTCAAGTGGGTGGCCAACCCGGAGACCGAGCGGGCCGTCGCGCTGGACAAGTCGAAGCCGGACCGGGCGACGAGCATCGCCGTGCACACCTCCAACATGCTCGACCCCGAGGTCAACGAGGCCAACGGCGGAATCCCGAAGCTCCAGTACGAGGCGCTGCGCAACGGCCGCGTCATCCCGACGTCCATCAACTGGCCGCAGTTCCAGGACACCCTCGAGGTCGCGATCAACAAGATGGCGCACGGCGGGGACGTCCGGTCCGAACTGAAGGCGGCCGCCGCCCGCGTCCAGCAGATCGAGGAGACCAGTGGCTGACGCCCCGAACCCGCCCGAGACCGCCCTCAAGGAGATCGCGTACGCGCCGTACCGCGACCCCGAGGAGTTCATCACCGAGTGGACCGACCGCATCTGGGTGCGGCGCGGCGTCGGGCTGATCCGCGAGAACTACGCGGCGGACTCGATCGTCCACGGCGCCTACGGGACCGTGCGCGGCGTCGAGCCGGTCGTGTCGTCCACGCTGCAGAAGATCAGCGCGTTCCCGGACCGGGTCGGGCAGGCCGACGACGTCGTGTGGGAGGCCCGGGGCGACGACGCGTTCGTCAGCTCCCACCGCGTGTTCAGCGCGGGCACCCACACGGGCGTCTCCGCCTACGGGCCGCCGACGCACCGCCCGTTCGTCTCCCGCACCATCGCCACCTGCCTGTACCGGCGCGGCGTGATGGAGGAGGAGTGGGTCGTGCGGGACGAGCTGGCGGTCGTCCGGCAGCTCGGCCTGGACCCGGACGCCGTCGCGCGCGGCCTCGCGTTCCCGGCGGGCGGCGAGCGGAGCCTGGGCGAACCGCCCGCCGACCCGCTGGCGTGCGGCGACTCGGGCGCCCGTCCGGCCGGCGGGGCGCGGCGCGGCGAGTGCGAGCACGTCCTCGGGCTGATCGAGGAGGTGTGGAACGGGCGGCGGCTCGACCGGGTCGCCGACTTCGTCGCCCGCGACGTCACCTGCCACACCACCGGGCACCGCGACGTGATCCGCCCGGACGGCTACCAGCGCGCCCTCCTCGACCTGCTGGCCCCCTTCCCGGACGCCCGGATCGAGATTCGCGACGTCGCCGCGCACGAGTCCGCGCCGCACGGCGGCGTGCGGGTCGGCGTCGTGTGGCTGCTGCGCGGCGCCTACGGCGGGACGCCCCGGTACGGGGCGCCGACGGGCTCGCCGGTCGAGGTGCTCGGCGCGTCCCAGTTCCTCTTCCGCGACGGACGCGTCGTCCGGGAATGGCGGATCTACGACGAGATCTCCGTGCTCGCGCAGATCGCGTACGCCCGCGGCGACGAGCCGTCCCCCGCGAACTGACCGTTTCCCCCCATTCCGAGAGGTTGCATCATGCGTTTCTCCCCCGCCCGGCTCGCCGAGCTCGAAGGGTCCTACCGGATCCTGAAGGCTCCGGGCTCCACGCGTCCGGCCGCGCAGACCGACCCGGCCGTCGCCGAGCGGGTCGCGGCGATGCTCGCCGGGATCGAGGCCGGCGGCATGGACGCCGTCCTGCGGTACGCGCGGGAGCTGGACGGCTGGGACCGCCCGGACGTCGAGATCCCGGCCGCCGACCTCGCGCGCAGCGGCGACGCGCTCCCGCCCGAGCTGCGGGACGCGCTCGCGCTCGGCGTCGAGCGGACCGCCGCGTTCGCCCGCGAGCAGCGGTCCCGGCTGACCGACTTCGAGACCGAGCTGGCGCCCGGCCTGGTCGCCGGGCAGCGGTACGTGCCGATCGAGCGCGTCGGCGCGTACCTGCCCGCGGGCCGGTTCCCGCTGCTCGCCGGGGCCTGCATGACGGTCGGCGTCGCGAAGGCCGCGGGGGTCGGGACGGTCGTGGCCTGCACGCCGCCGCGTCCGGACGGCAGCGCCGACCCGGCCGTCCTGTACGCGGCGCACCTGTCGGGCGCCGACCGCGTGTTCGTGCTCGGCGGCGTCCAGGCCCTCGCCGCGATGGCGTTCGGGCTGCTCGGCGAGCGCCCGGTCGACATGCTCGTCGGCCCCGGCAACGCGTACGTCGCGGAGGCCAAGCGGCAGCTGTTCGGCACCGTCGCGATCGACCTGCTCGCGGGCCCGTCCGAGGTCGCGGTGCTGGCCGACGACACCGCGGACGCCGAGCTGGTCGCCGCGGACCTGCTCGGGCAGGCCGAGCACGGCACCGAGTCGCCGGCCGCGCTCGTCACCACGTCCGAGCGGCTCGGGCACGCGGTCGTCGCCGAGGCCGAGCGGCAGCTCGCGGAGCTGAAGACCCGCGACATCGCCGGGCCCGCCTGGCGCGACTTCGGCTCGGTGACCTGGGCCGCCGACGAGGCGACCGCCGTGGCGCTGATGGACGACCTCGCCCCCGAGCACCTCGAGATCCTCACCGCCGACGACGACCGGTACCTGGACGCCCTGCGCAACTACGGGTCGGCGTTCCTCGGGCCGTGGAGCACCGTCGCCTACTCCGACAAGGGCATGGCGGGCACCAACCACGTCCTGCCGACGGCGGGCGGCGCGCGGCACAGCGCCGGGCTGTCGGTGTCGCGGTTCCTCAAGCCGCTGACCTACCAGCGCGCCGCGCGCGAGGCGACCCCGCTGCTGGCCGAGCCCGTCGAGGTGATCTCCTCGTACGAGGGGATGGCCGCGCACGGCGCCACCGCGACGCTCCGGCTCGCCCGTTACCGCTGACCCGTGCACGAACGAAGAGAAAGGCTGACGTACATGGCGGACGACGAGCACCGCGACGAGCGGAACGGCGGCGAGGCGCACGGCGGCGGCACGGGCGGCGGCGCGCCCGGTGCCGACCGGGCGCCGGGGGCGGCGGTCGCGATGTCCGCGCCCGTCCGGCGGACCATGCCGTCCGACTTCGCGATCTCGGTCCGGCCCGGCCACGGCGCGGACGTCCCGGGGACGGTGCACGGCGGGCGCAGGCAGCCGATGCGCGGGTTCGAGGACACCTACACCGACATCGTCGACTACATCGTGCGGATCACCCACCGCATCTGGGAGGACCAGGACGTCGGGTACATCTACGACACCTACAGCCCCGGCTGCCGCCTCTACGACGACACCGGCTTCCGGTACGGCGTCGAGCAGCTCGTGAGCGGAACGATCCAGGGGATCAACGCCTTCCCCGACGTCCGGCACTACGCCGACGACGTCATCTGGGCCGGGGACGAGGACCACGGGTTCGTCACCTCGCACCGCGCGATCAACATCGGGCACCACACCGGCCCGTGGCGCTGGGGCCCGCCGACCGGTCGGCCGCTGGAGACCTGGGTGATCGCGAACTGCGTCGTCCGGGAGAACGAGATCTACGAGGAGTGGGTCCTCTACAACACGGCCGCCAAGCTCGCCCAGCTCGGCGTCGACGTGCGGGAGGCCGCCCGCGCCTACGGCAACGAGGGCGGCGTCGTGCCGCTCGGCGAGCGCGGCGTCACCGAGGTCGAGCGCCTCGTCGGCGGCCGCCGCCCGCAGCCCTACCCGGCGGCCGACCCGCCCGCCGGGTTCGACGGTTCCGGGTTCGACCTGGAGCACACCGTCCGCGCCCTGTTCCACGACATCTACAACCGGCGCGACCTCAGCGCGGTCGACCGCGCGTACGCGCCGAACGTCCGCTGGCACGGGACGTCGAACCGGTCCGGGTACGGGCGCGCGGACGTCCGCGGGATGGCGCGGAACCTGCTCGCCACGTTCCCCGACATGGGCATGCAGGTCGACGAGGTGTACTGGATGGGCAACGACCGCGACGGGTACGCGGCGTCCGTCCGCTGGACGGCGGCGGGCACCCACCGCGGCCACGGCCTGTACGGGCGCCCGACGGGACGCCGCGTCCACCTGTGGGGCATCTCGCAGCTGTACTTCTCCGGCGGCCGTATCGTCGAGGAATGGACGCTGTTCAACGAGTTCGACGTCCTCGCGCAGCTCCTGCGCGACGACCCGCCCGCGCTCTGAGCACGGCCCGGCCATGGTGACCCGGATCGTCTGCGCGCAGACCGCGCCGGTCGTCGGCGACCTGGCGGGCAACCGGGCGCGGTCGGCGGCGGCGGTCCGGGACGCCGCCGCGCTCGGGGCGCACGTCATCGTGCTGCCCGAGCTGGTGACGTCCGGCTACGTGTTCGCCTCCGCCGCCGAGGCCGCGTCGGTCGCCGTCACGCCCGCCGACCCCGTCTTCGCGGCGTGGGCGGGCGCGGCGGGCGGGGCGGTGGTCGTCGGCGGGTTCTGCGAGCGGGGCGCGGACGGTCGCCTCTACAACAGCGCCGCCGTCGTCGACCGGGGCGAGGTCGTCGCCGTCTACCGCAAGACGCACCTGTGGGACACCGAGAAGGACGTCTTCACGCCCGGCGGGCGAGGCGCCCCGGTGGTCGCCACGACGGCCGGTCCGATCGGCGTCCTGATCTGCTACGACCTCGAGTTCCCGGAGATGACGCGGGCCCTCGCGCTCGCCGGGGCGCGGCTCGTCGCGGCGCCGGTCAACTGGCCCCTGGTGGACCGTCCGGCGGGCGAGCGGCCGCCCGAGGCGGTGATCGCGATGGCCGCCGCGCGCGTCAACCGGATGTTCGTGGCCTGCTGCGACCGGACGGGCGACGAGCGCGGCGTCCGGTGGACGGGCGGCACCACGATCGTCGGCGCGGACGGCTGGCCGCTCGCCGAGGCCGGCGCGTCCGGGTTCGCCGTCGCCGGCGTCGACCTGGCGGACGCGGGGGACAAGACCGCGAGCCCCCGCAACGATCTGCTGCGCGACCGCCGCCCCGACCTCTACCGGGGGTCGGGGACGAGCCGGAACGCGATGAACGCCGGGAACGTGTTCAGGGACGCGTAGTCGTCGGGGTAGCGCTCGGCCATCTCGGGGACGGGACGCGGTTCGAGCAGCTCCTCGATGAGGAACCCGGCACGCCGGAAGGCGGCGGTGAGGTCGGTGAGCGGCCGCCGCCACGAGCGGACCGGCCAGTCGTGGTCCGGGCTGAGGGACTCCTCGACCGGCTCGACGGTGAAGTACGAGCCGCCGAGCCGCTGCCACGCCTTCACCGGGTTCTCGGTCGACAGGACGACCGCGCCCGCGGGCGTCAGGACGCGGCGGAACTCGCGCAGGAGCGCGCCGGGGTCGTCGAGGTAGTGGACGGCGAGGGCGAGGACGACCAGGTCCACCGAGCCGTCCGGGACCCAGGTCAGCGGGTCGGCGAGGTCGTGTACCCGCAGGTCGGCGCGGCCGCCCGTCCGCTCCCGGGCCAGCTCGACGAACGTGGGGCTGGTGTCGCAGCCGAGGACGCGGGCGCCCCGGTCGAGGAGTTCGGCCGCGTAGAGGCCGGGGCCGCACGCCGCGTCGTACACCGTCGCGCCCGCGACGTCGCCCGCGAGGCCGAGCACGGCCGGACGGTCGTAGTAGGCGTTGTACGCGCCGGACTCGGCGTGCGCGGCGTACTCGCGGGCGAAGCGTTCGTACATGCCCCGATTCTCCCAGACAAGATCAACCCGCCGGTTCGGGCACGTGGCCGCGGTAGCCGCGCCGCCGTGCCGGATCGGGCGAGCAGTACGGTGAACGCCGGAACCCGGTGCGATCGGGTGAAACCGTGCGAGCTTCCCGCGGGTCAGATGACGGGACGCGCCCGCGCGGCGCCTGCCGGAGGGAGAAGATCCGTGACCAGTGGCGACCCCGCCGACCGGGCGAACACGCGCAAGTACTCGTCGGGCAAGGACCTGACGAACCTGGACCCGACGAACCCGGACCGGACGAACCCGGACCGGACGAACCCGGACCGGACGGGCCCGGACCGGACGGGCGCGCGTCCGGGGGCCGCGCGTCCGGGGGCCGAGCCGCAGCCGGCGGGGCCCGCGTGGCTCGTCGTCCCGCTGCGCGCGATCGCGTTCGTCATCGTGCTGCCGTTCCGGCTGCTGTACGACCTGGTCCGCCTGATCGGCAAGGGCCTCGGCCGGGCGCTCGGCGGAGTCTGGAACGCCCTCTACACGTGGATCCTCGCCCCGGTCGGACGCGCCATCGCGGTGACGCTCTACTACCTGCTCGTCGTCCCGGCGCGGTGGGTCTACCGGGTCCTGCTGACGCCGATCGGGCACGGGATCGTCGCCGCGCTGCGCTGGATCGGATGGCTGCTCGACCTCGTGCTGCTGCGTCCGCTCGTGTGGCTGCTGAACGTGCTGATCGTGATCCCGGCCGTCTTCCTGTGGAAGTACGTCCTTTACCCGCCGCTGGTGTGGATCGGCAAGATGTTCATGGGCATCGGGCGCGGCATCGCCTGGGTGTGGAACGTGCTGATCGTGACGCCGTGGCGGTACGCCGCCCGGTTCCTGGCGTGGCTCTGGCGGATCTTCGTCGCCACCCCGTGCAAGTGGCTGTGGACGAACGTCCTGCGGCCCGTCGGGCGCGGTGTCGGAGCCGTGTGGAACGTGGTCGTGGGCGTCCCCTACCGGGCCGTCCGGCAGGCGCTCCGCGACGTCCGGCTCCAGCTCCGGCGCATGTTCCGGGGAGCGTGACAACGCGCGCCGGTCCCGGAACGGAACCGGCGCGCGCGCTACCTACTCGTCGTTCTGTTCGGCCTCCGCGGAGCCCCGCTCGTTGCGTTCCCGCATCTTCGCGAGCAGCTCCCGCTTCTGGGCGGCCTGCTCATCGGCGTTCCCGGACGCCCGCGCCGCGTCGCCGCGCAGGTCGCGCCGCGACACGTTCTTGCGCTGGCCGCCGACGCCCAGCAAACCGTTTCGGCCCTTCTTGGCCATGTGGTCACTCCCGTGGTTCTCGTGTACTCAAGGATCTCAGCACGTCCGGCCGCGGGAGCGCGGCGGGGTCAGCCGCGCACGTCCCTACCGGACACGTCGGCGGAGCGGGGACGGTACACCCGCAGCGGAAGAAGCCACCATGCGGTGGCGTCGCCATTCATGAGCATGTCGCCAGGCTAGGCGGGAGGCCGCCGAACCGTCGACGGGTTTTTCCTGGGATACTGGCGGGCGATGTACCGATTCCTGTTCGCACTGGTCATCGCCCGCGTCCCGGCCGAGACCGTGCACCATCTGACCATGCGGGCACTGCGGGCGATCCAGTCCGTGCCGGGGCTCGCGCCGCTGCTGCGCCGCCTGCTGGTCCCCCGCGACCCGGCCCTGGCCGTCCGCGCGTTCGGGATCGACTTCCCGAGCCCGCTCGGCCTCGCCGCCGGATTCGACAAGGACGCCGTCGCCTACGAGGCGCTCGGCGCCTTCGGCTTCGGGCACGTCGAGATCGGCACGGTGACCGGACGCGCGCAGCCCGGCAACCCGCGCCCCCGGCTGTTCCGGCTCCCGCTCGACCGGGCCGTCGTCAACCGGATGGGCTTCAACAACGCGGGCTCGGAGGCCGCCGCCGACCGGCTGCGCGGGCGCGGCACGGCGACGATCGTCGGGGTCAACATCGGCAAGACGAAGGCCGTCCCGGAGGCGGAGGCCGCCGCCGACTACGTCGCGAGCGCCCGGCGGCTCGCGCCGTTCGCCGACTACCTCGTCGTCAACGTCAGCTCCCCCAACACCCCCGGCCTGCGGAACCTCCAGGCCGCCCGGCACCTGCGCCCGCTGCTGACCGCGGTGCGCGAGGCCGCCGACGGCGCCGCCGCCCGGCACGTCCCGCTGCTCGTCAAGATCGCCCCGGACCTCGCGGACGACGACGTCGACGCCGTCGCCGATCTCGCCCTCGACCTCGGCCTGGACGGGATCATCGCCACCAACACCACCATCGGCCGCGACGGGCTGCGCACCGGCCCCGAGCTGGCCGCCGAGACCGGCGGGCTGTCCGGCGCACCGCTCCGGGACCGCTCGATCGACGTCCTGCGCCGGCTGCGCGCACGCGTCGGCGACCGGCTCGTGCTCGTCTCGGTCGGCGGCGTCGAGACCGCCGACGACGTGTGGGAGCGCGTGCGCGCGGGCGCCACGCTCGTCCAGGGCTACACCGGGATGATCTACGGCGGGCCGCTGTGGGCGCGCCGCGTCCAGCGCGACCTGTCCCGCCGCCTGCGCGGCAGCGCCTACGCGACCCTCACGGACGCGCGCGGCTAGCGGAAGAAGCCGTCCGCGATCAGCTCCGGCAGGACGGCGTCCGCGTGCGCGCGCACACTGGCGGCGTCCATCCCGGTCAGGCCCGCGATGGCGTCCAGGAGGGGTTCGAGGGGCAGCGAGCCGTCGCAGACGCCCGCCAGCCCCGCCTCGACCGTCCCGACGCCCGCCGCGCGCCGCAGCCGTCCGGTCTGCCGCAGGACGATCCGTTCCGGGTCCTCGGCGCCGGGCGGGCCGATCTGCTCCTGCACAAGCCCGTCCACCGCCCGGAGCGTTTTTCCACAGCCTGTGGAAAACTCGCCACCCTTCCGGAACCCGTCGAGGATCTCGTCCACGTAGGCGCCCACGGGCTCCTCGACGGCGTGCCGCAACTCCTCGACCCGCACCTGCCCCTCGCCCTTCCGGAGGGTGATCCACCCGAATCCGACGCCCGTCACCCCGCGCCGCTCGAAGTGCTCGAGCCACGTTTCGTACCGGGCGCGGTACTCGGGCGTCCCCGCCTCGCACGAGTCCCGCAGCCACAGTTCCGCGTACTCCGCCGGGTCCTGGACGTCCCGCTGCACGACCCACGCCTCGCACCCGGACGCCTCCGCCCAGCCGCCGACGCGCTCGTCCCACGGCACCCCGTCCACGTGCAGCCAATTGGCCAGGAGCTGGCAGTATCCGCCGTCGTTCAGGAGTCCGGGAGCCTCCGTGACGAGCCGCTCGCAGAAGTCGTCGCCCGGCATTCCGGACTCGCGGTAGGTGAACCTCCGGTCGCCGGGCGGCGCGACGACGAACGGCGGATTCGACACGATCAGGTCGAACCGCCGCCCCCGGACGGGCTCGAACAGCGGCCCCTCGAGCCGCTCGACGCCCTCGGTCCCGGACAGCTCGAAGCTCATCCCCGCCAGTTCGAGCGCCCGCGCGTTGACGTCCGTCGCGGTGATGCGCCGCGCCCGCCCGCGCGCGCCCAGATGCACCGCCTGCACCCCGCAGCCCGTGCCGACGTCGAGCACGTTGTCCACAGCCCTGTGGACAACCAGCCGCGCCAGACTCCCCGACGCCCCGCCCGCGCCGACCACGTGATCGGGCGCCGGAACACCGTCGCCCGGCCGCACCTTCCGGTCCGACACCGCGTACCCGGCGTGCCCGGCCCCGCCGACCGCCTCCAGCGGCTCGATGTGGAACCGCCCCCGGACCTCGCCGCCCGACCCCTCCGCGAGACCCGCGCGGACGAGCTCGTCCGTCGTCCCGTCGGCGGGCACCGGCACCTGGAGCCAGAACAGCCGCGTCAGCACCTCCAGCGGCGACCCGCCCCCGGTCGCCCGCAGCGCCGGGACGATCTCGTCCCGCGCCAGCGCCCCGCCCGCCACCGGCCCCAGCAGGGCCCGCACACCGGCGACGGTGTACCCGGCCTCCAGGAGGACGTCACGGACACGGCTCAGCGGCACACGAAGATCGGACATCCCCCCATCCTGCCCGCTCCTCCGGGCCCCCTTCCCCTGGCGCGCCCACCGTCCAGGGAGCAACGCGCACGGCGCCGAAGGCGGTCGTTCGGGCGGCGCCGGCCGGTGAGCCCGTCCACGGCCTCCGGCACGCGGAAAGGGGTCAGTCGGCCGGGGTCCATGACGCGACGAGCTGCAGGAGGCCCGGGAAGTGGTCGTCGAGATCGGTGATGCGGACCTCGCTGCGGCGTTCGAGGCCGTACTGGCGCTGCCGGATCACGCCCGCCTCGCGCAGCGCCTTGAAGTGGTGGGTGAGCGACGACTTGGGGCGGTCGATGCCGAACCAGCCGCAGGGATGGTCGAAGTCCTCGCGTTCGAGGAGCAGCTTGCGGACGATCCGGAGCCGCAGCGGGTCGCTCAGGGCGCCGAGGACGACGGGGAGACTCAGGTCCGCGACGTCCGGCTCGGGAAGCGGCGACGGCAGGCCCGCGGGCTCCGGCAGCACCTTTACCTCGCTCATGGACGGCCTCCTCACCATGAAGTACGAGTTCGATCGTACTGCATGTTAAGTTCGACTCCGATCGTATAAGTACGAGTTAAGTCGAACTAACGGACGGAGGTCGTCCCGTGCAGCGGACGGTTCGGGTACAGGACGGGCCGGTGCCTGCGCCGGTGCGGTGGGTGTGGCTCGCGGCATGGCCGGTGACGGCGGTGTTCGTGCTGTCGAACGCGGCGACGCCGCTGTACGTGCTGTGGCAGCGGGAACTCGGGTTCTCCGGCGGCACGCTCACGGTGATCTTCGCGTGGTACATCGTGGGCCTGCTCGGCTCGCTGCCGGTGTCGGGCGTCCTGTCCGACCGGTTCGGGCGCAGACCCGTGCTGCTCCCCGCGCTCGGACTCGCGATCGTCGCGTGCGGGGTGTTCGCCGCCGCGCCGTCCGTCGCCGCCCTGATGGCCGCGCGGCTGCTCACCGGCATCGCCGTCGGCGCGATCGTCTCGGCGGGGATGGCGGCCGTGGCGGACGTCGCGGGCGCGCACCGGGCGCGACTGGCGGCGCTGCTCGCGTCCACGGCGATGGTGCTCGGCGCCGGGCTCGGCCCGCTGCTGGCCGGGGTGCTCTCCGAGACGCTGCCCGCACCCACGCGGACCGTGTTCGCCGTCGAGGCCGTCCTGCTCGCGGCCGCGGTCGCCGTGGTGGTGCGGATGCCGGCGGGACGCCCCGCGGCGGACGCGCGCGGGTTCGTCCGGGTACCGCGGGTGCCGCGCGGGGACGGACGGCGCCTCGCGCTCGGCGTCGCGGTGTTCGCGCCCGGCATCACCGCGACGTCCTTCGTGCTCTCGCTCGGCCCGTCGCTGCTGTCCGGCCTGCTGCACACCGGGAACCGGATGGTCGCGGGCGGGACGGCCTTCGCGATGTTCGCCGCCGCGACCGGGGTGCAGTTCGCCGTCCGGCGGCTGCCCCGGCGGACGATCCTGACGGCCGGCGCGGTGGCCACCGCGATCGCGATGGCGTCGCTGGTGGCCGCCGTGCGGACGGGCTCGCTCGGGGCGCTGCTCGCCGCGGCCGTCCTCGCCGGAGCCGGGCAGGGGCTGGGGCAGTTCGCCGGGCTGTCGCTGCTGAACGCGTCCGTGCCGGCGGCGCGGCTGGCGGAGGCGAACGCCGCGTTCAACCTCGGCGGCTACCTGCCCGCGGGCCTCCTGCCGGTCGCCGCCGGATACCTCGGCGACGCCGTCGGGCTGACCGCGGGCGCCACCGTGTTCGGGGCGCTGCTCGGCGCGTGCGCGCTGGGCGGGGGCGCGTTCGTCCTCGCTCAGGCGAAGTAGCTCTGGAAACCCTGCGCGAGGGAGTCGGCCATGCGCTGGCGGAACCGCGGGTCGGTCATCTTCGCCGCGTCGCCCGGGTTGCGCATGTTGCCGGCCTCGATGAAGACCTTCGGGACGGTCGACAGGTTCAGCCCGCCGAGGTCGTCGCGGAAGTCCATGCCCTTCTCGCCCAGGTAGTTCGAGTAGGGGACGCCGGTGCCCTCCTTGTAGGCGTCGCGGAGGGCCGTGCCCAGCTCGCGCGACGCGGGCGCCATGCCGGCGTTCCGCTCTATCGCCTTCGGCGCGATGATGTGGAACCCGTGCCCGGACTCCGACGTGCCGTCCGCGTGCACCGACAGGGCCGCGTCCGCCTTCAGCTCGTTGCCGATGCCGGCGCGCTCGGTGATGCACGGGCCGACGCCGTCGTCGCTGTCGCGGGTCAGCGTCACCTCGGCGCCCTCGGCCTCCAGCGCCTTCTCCAGCCGCTTGGAGACGTCCCAGGTGAACGCGTGCTCGGCGTAGCCGTCGTTCGTGCTGGTGCCGGTCGTGTCGCAGGCCTTGCTGCCGTTGCCGATCCTGACCTGCTTGTTGATCTCCGCCGGGTTGTCGGCGTTGCCGCCGTTGTGCCCGGGGTCGATGACGATCACCTTGCCGTCCAGGGGGGACGCCTCGGGCGACGCGGAGCGCTGCTGCTCGGCGCCCGCCGGGGACGTCGCTCCCGCCGTCGGAGGCTGTGCCGTGTCACCGGACCCGCCGCCCGTGCCGCAGGCGGCGAGGGCGCCGAGGCTCAGCGCGAGACCGGCGACCGCGGGGCCGCCTCGTTTGATGCGCACAGGCCGATTCCTCCGTGATGGGTTCGTTATCGCGTTGCCAGTCTGCACCTGGCCACGAGTTCGTCAAACGAGGTTCACGGCGAACGGCATTCCCGATCAGCGAAGAGGATCTTCCCGGCCGAGCAGGGCGGCGAGCGCCCGCGCCTCCTCGGCGTCCAGCCCGAGCACCACGCGGGAGCGCCCCCACGGATGGTCGATGGAGTGCGCCACGTAACTGGCCACGGACTCCGAGACCTGCTCGGCGAGGCCCCTCGCGTGCCTCCACTGCGACCAGGCCCGTTCCAACTCGGTCGCGGCGCGCTGCGCGCACGACACCAACTCCGGATCACGCACGGCTGAATCCCCCGATCGTCCACGCCCCTGCCGGGCCCGCCCCGCGGGCGGGTCCGGCCCGCCGAACGGTTGCGTCCATTAACCCCCGAGCGGACATCCGGAGTACGGCGAATGCGGCGGCCTTGGCCTCCCGCTTACCCGCCGCACACCAATTCGGGAGCCGGACGGCGCCCCGGGAGCACGGACCGCGGACGGCGCGGTCAACCCGCCGGAACCGGGCCCGTGGTCGAGCGGACGACCAGGTGCGGGACGACGAAGTTCTGCCGGGCCGTGCGGGACGGGTCGCCGATGCGGGCGGTCAGCAGTTCGGCGGCGAGCCGGCCCATGTCCCGGCGCGGCTGGTCGACGCTCGTCAGCGAGATGTGCCGGATCGCGGCGAGGTGGGTGTTGTCGTAGCCGATGACCGACAGGTCGGCGGGCACCCGCAGGTCCAGCTCGACCGCGGCCGACAGCGCGCCGGTCGCGACCAGGTCGTTGGGAGCGAAGATCGCGGTGGGGCGGTGGTCGCGGCGCAGCAGCTCGCGGGCGGCGCGGTAGCCGCCCTCCTCGGTGAAGTCGCCCGGCTGCACGACGACCTCGCCGGCGAGCCCGTGCCGCCGCATCGCCTTCTCGTAGCCGGTGCGCCGGTAGCGGGCGGCGGTCGAGCGGGTTCCCTCGATGTGGGCGATGCGGCGGTGCCCGAGCTCGACGAGGTGGTCGACGGCGAGGCTGGCGCCCAGCTCGTCGTCGTCCACGACGATGTCGACGCCCGCGACGTCGCGCTCCCCGACCACGACGACCGGGACGCTCGCCGCCGCGTCCTTCAGCGACTCGGGGACGACGCTGAGTAGGACGAGGCCGTCCACCCGCATCTCCAGGAACGCCTCGACCGCCTCGGCCTCGAACATCGGGTCCCAGCGGCCGCTGCCCACGAGCATCCGCAGCCCGGCGCCGTGCAGGCTCTCCTGAAGGCCGTCCAGGAACTCCGCGAAGAACGGGTTGTGCAGGTCGGCGACGATCGCCCCGATCAGCCGCGTCCGTCCCTCGACCAGGCTGCGGGCCACGGCGTTCGGCCGGTAGCCGAGTTCCCTGGCCGCCTGCAGGACGGCCTGCCTGCGGCGCTCGCTGACGTGCGGGGAACCGCGCATCACCAGGGAGACGAGGGACTTGGAGACCCCGGCCCGCTCGGCGACGTTGCGGATCGTCGGCTTCGGCGCGGGCCCGGACCTCCCCTCGTCGGGCGCGGCGGAGGTGGGGCGGCGCGGCCGGGGCACCACGATGTCCTCCTGCGTCTTGTGCGGGGGGTTTCCTTCACCAGCTGACATGGCACTCCGTCCAGGGGGGCCTGCAGGACCTGCCGTCACGGCGCGCCCGGGGGAGCGGCGGCGCGCCTCCTCCGCGCGGGAGGAGATGCCATGATGCCTTGGCTTGTCCACAAATCGTCGCAACAGGGAGTAACGGACAGTCACCAACCCGGGTTCGGGTCTGTGGTGTCCCGGATCACATCGCGACGGGGGCGTGGCACGACCCGGTGACGGGATGCCCCGCCGCATCGGCGCGGCGACGCTCCCGGGGCGGGGCCTCGGATACCCTTCGCAGGTGGCAGAACGTGCGGTGACCGGTGAGAAGGCGCGGAGCCGGCAGCGCGGCGGGCGGGGACGTCGCAGGCTCAGCGTGGACGAACGACGTGAAGAACTGATCGAGGCGGCCCTGCAGTTGTTCAGCACGCGGTCGCCCGAGGACGTCTCGATCGACGACGTCGCGGCCGCCGCGGGGGCGTCCCGCGCGCTCGTCTACCACTACTTCGGCGGGAAGTACGAGCTGTTCATCGCGGCGCTCGGCAGCGCCGCCAAGCAGCTGTCGGTGCTGCTGGAGCCGCCGACCGAGGGCAAGCCGCTGGAGCGGCTCCGCGTCTCGCTGGAACGTTACTTCGACTTCGTGGAGAGCCACGCCGAGGGCTACACGGCCCTGCTGCGGGGCGGCCCGGCCGACCGGTCGGGCGAGGTCGGCGAGATCGTCGACGGCATCCGGCAGCTGCTGCTGGACCGGATCCTGCACGCGCTGGCGGTGGACGTGCCGCAGCCGACGCTGCGCATCACGCTGCGTTCCTGGATGGCGGCCGTCGAGACCGCGGGCCTCGACTGGCTCGAGCACCGCGACGTCGCCCGTCCGGACCTCGAACGCCTCCTCGTCGACCACCTGGTCGTCATGCTGCACGTGGCGGGACGGCACGACCCCGGCACCGGGGCCCTGTTCGACCGTCTCGCGAGCGAGGAGCTGACCGCGGAGCAGACGCCGCGCTGAGTCCGTGCGGGACGTGCCCGTGCGGGACGTGCCCGTGCGGGACGTGCCCGTGCGGGACGTGCCCGTGCGGGACGTGCCCGTGCGGGACGTGCCCGTGCGGGACGTGCCCGTGCGGGACGTGCGGGCCTCGTGGGGCCCGCGGGACCCGCCGGGGCGATGGTGACCACAACCGGCCACGGGCTTGCGGGGAAACACCGGAGTCCCGCCCGCGGGGTCGCGAGCGGGACGTCCGGCCGAACCATGAGCGGCCGGGACCGCGATTCTCGGATGACCGTGGTCCCTGGCCGTTCGCGGCCCCCCTGTGATGCGTCCGGCGTGCCAATGCGGGGCGCGCCGGCCGGGGCGGCTACTCCGAGCGCTGCTGCGGGATTCCCGCCAGCAGCGCCCGCACCTCCGCCTCGCGGTAGCGCCGGTGCCCCCCGAGCGTCCGGATGGACGTGAGCTTGCCCGCCTTCGCCCAGCGCGTGACGGTCTTGGGGTCGACGCGGAACATCGTCGCCACCTCCGCCGGCGTCAGCAGGGGCTCGGCCTCTGGCGTACGTGCTGACATGTTTGCGGCCTCTCCTCCGTGGACCGATGACAGCGATCCTGCGATTGATCTTCGCGCGGTCACTGATGTCCCCTATGGCCCGAAAGAGCCACTATGACATCACAACGTGTTACCTTGCCACCACTGAGCGCAACAAGCAAGTTCCTGGCGTACGTTGCGGGCAAACATCCCCTCGAACGCCACGAGCTGCGCATCGGCGGTGAACTTCGAGTCACGCAGCGTGATTCTAGCGACACGTATAGTCGTATCGCGCGCGGATTCGGGAATTTTGTTCTCTACGTCCACGGGACCGGCATCCGTGGCAGTGCTCAGTTCGCGGACTCGAGGGCGCGGACCGGGCGCCAGCGGGCCAGGAGCCGCTTGTACATCGCGACGGTCAGTTCGACCTCACCCCGCTGCATCCCGGTGAGCGCGACCGACATCTCCGCGACCGACTCGTCCGCCCGCAGAGCCTCGTCGTCCAGCAGGTGGACGAGGCCGCCGTAGTCGAGTTCGACCAGGGCCCGCGGATGGAACTCGCCGAGCCAGCGGGAGAGCGTCTCCAGGCGCCCGGCGGAGAGCAGGTACACGTCGCCCGACCCGTCCCCGAGATTCTCCCGGACGATCGGCAGCGCGGTGCCCACGCGGCGGCGGGCCTCGCCCATCGTCGTGACGTAGAGCAGCGTGCGCGGGGGCGCGGCCGTGGCCGCACCCTGCGCGGCGCGGTCGCACTCGGCGCCGTCCGGTCCGGGGCCGCCCAGAGTGAGGGACCGCTCGGTCCGGACGAACGGCACGAGCCAGTCCAGCGGGACGTGCCACGTGCTCGTCAGGATGTGCGGGCGCAGCGGACGGCCGGCCCGCTTCCAGCGCTCGAACGCCTGCGCGACGCGCTCGGCCTGCGGCGGCGGGACGAACGCGGCCGCGACCCCCGCGGGCTGCTCGTCCCGGAACCGCTCGAACGCGATCCACGAGCGCAGCCGCGTCTCCCACGGGCACACGTAGATCGTGTCGTCGAGGCGCCGGACGTAGGCGTCGCGGCTCTCGCGGTCGGGGACGACCTCGAGCGGCGCGGCGGCGAGCCGGTGGGCCGCGTCGCGATGCTCGACGCCGAGGGCGTGGATCCGTCGCGGGCGCCGCCTCGAGTCGGCATAGGCCGTCCACAGCGTCCGCGCCGGTTCCTGGAAGGCGGTCACCGGTTCGTATACCCGTAAGTACGCGGCGTACGGAAACACACTCGCATCGTGGCACGAGACCCGCCCGCCGGTCGCGCTGACAGGGCCCGGCGAGACGGCGGCGTTACCTCCCGATGGGTCTCGCCGCGCCCTAGGCTGATCAGTGGACAGGAAGGAGGGCACTACCGTGCCTAATGTCTTCGGGTCGCCCCACAAGGGCTCGGAACCCCGACACGAGCAGGTCGTCTTCTGCCAGGACGAGGCGAGCGGCCTGCGCGCCATCATCGCGATCTACTCCACCGCCCTCGGGCCGTCGCTGGGCGGCACCCGCTTCTACCCGTACGGGTCGGAGGAGGAGGCGCTCAGCGACGTGCTGAACCTCTCCCGGGGCATGGCGTACAAGAACGCCCTGGCCGGGCTGGACCACGGCGGGGGCAAAGCCGTCATCCTCGGCGACCCCGGCCGGGACAAGTCCGAGGCGCTCCTGAGGGCGTACGGACGGTTCGTCCAGAGCCTGAACGGCCGCTACTACACGGCGTGCGACGTCGGCACGTACAGCGAGGACATGGACCTCGTCGCCCGCGAGTGCGAGTTCGTGACCGGACGGACGGTGGCGCACGGCGGTGCGGGCGACTCGTCCATCCTGACGGCGTACGGCGTGTTCCAGGGGATGCGCGCCGCCGCCGAGACGGCGTGGGGCGCGCCCACGCTGCGCGGCCGGCGGGTCGGTGTGGAGGGCGTCGGGAAGGTCGGCCGCCGGCTGGTGGAGCACCTGCGCGAGGACGGCGCCGACGTGGTCGTCTGCGACGTCAGCGAGGCCGCCGTCGAACGGGTCAGGGCGCTGCACCCCGAGGTGGAGGTCGTCGCGGACGGCGACGCGATGATCCGCGCCGACCTGGACGTGTACGCGCCGTGCGCGCTCGGCGGGTCCCTGAACGACGCGACGGTGCCGCTGCTCGGCGCCCGCGTCGTCTGCGGGGCCGCCAACAACCAGCTCGCGCACCCGGGCGTCGAGAAGGACCTCGCCGACCGGAACGTCCTGTACGCCCCCGACTACGTGGTGAACTCGGGCGGTGTGATCCAGGTCGCGGACGAGATCGCCGGGTTCGACTTCGAGCGCGCCCGGTCGCGGGCGGCCGGGATCCACGAGACCACCCGCAAGATCTTCGCGCTGGCCGCCGACGAGGGCGTCCCGCCCGCGGCCGCCGCCGACCGGCTCGCCGAACGCCGGATGTCCGAGATCGGTCGTCTGCGCCACATTCTCGTCTGATCCCCTACAGGCCGCTGGAGGCCGCTGTGGGCCGCCGTACGCGCGTCCCACGGCGGCCTCCGGGCCCTTGACGTTCTGTTCGGCCTGGCGGAAAGCATGAACACATGACGTCAAGTCGGTCCACTCGTACCTACCGGATACACTGCGGTTCCCGGAACAAGAGCGCCGCCACGTACCGCCGAAGTACCGAGCCGGGCGCAAAACGGGTACGGTTGTATCCGTGACTGACGCATGGCTCATCAGGCATCGGTTCGTGTGGTACACGCGCGCGTTGATGGGCCCAATAAAGCCCTGACCATCGAGGGGGTCGAGCCAATGGGTCGCGGCCGAGCCAAGGCCAAGCAGGTGAAGGTTGCCCGCCAGCTCAAGTACAACAGCGGCGGCACGGACCTCGACCGCCTGAAGAGTGAGCTCGGAGTCAACGACTCCGGTGACGACTCCTACGACGAGCTCGCCGAGAAGTACTCCGACTACGCCGATGACTACGGCACCGAGGGCCGCAAGGACGAGTCGTCCGGCTGAGTTCTGATCACGATCGCCCCTGGCGGTCGGGCTCGCGCCCGACCCCGGGGGCGTTGTGACGTGCGGGTGCCATGAGCGTCGACCGCGGGGCCGTGCTGCACGGCGGCCTGGTGTTCCTGATCACCGCGGTCGGGCTCGTGTCGTCCTCGGCCGCCTTCCTGTGGTGGGGAACGGCGGGCGGGGCGGTGCTGGCCATCGCCGGCGTCATGGGCGCAATGTTCGCGCTGGTACGGCTGTACGAGCGGCGCGGGCCGCTCCGGTTCGGCGGCGTGCCGCTGGGCTTCGGCGTCCTGGCGCTGTTCGTCCTCGCCGTCGTCGGCGTCACGGCCGCCCGCGACATCGCGATGACGCTCGTCGGCGTCGACTCCGAAGCGGTCGTCGCACGGACCTGGACGACGGCCGCTCGCGGCGGCGAGACGTACCACTGCACGCTGCGGCGAGCCGACGGCACCCCGATCCGCCGGGAACTCGCGACCAACTGCGAGGGCCACGAGCGCGGCGACACCATCCGGATCGTGCTCGACCCGGGAGGGCGGTTCGCGCCGGTCGGCGGCCACAAGTCGGACCTGCCCGTGGTCGGGCAGCTCCAGGTCGCGGCGGGCGCCGCGCTCGTCCTGCTGGTCTCGGTCGCGATCGGCGGCGGGCCCCGGCGGCCCGGAAGGCACGGGAGGCCCGGAAGGCACGGCCGCCGGACCGCCTAGCGCTCGACGATCTCGCCCAGGATCCATGCCGGGACGCCGCGTTCGGCGAGGAGCCGCAGGGCCGCGTCGGCGGCGTCCGGGGCGACGACGGCGGCCATGCCGACACCGAGGTTGAACGTCTTGTCCATCTCCGCCTGCGGGACGTCACCGTGCGTCTGGAGCACCCGGAACAGGGGCGGGATCTCCCACGACCCCCGGTCGACGACGGCGTCCACGTCCGCGGGCAGGGAGCGGGCCAGGTTGGCGGCCAGGCCGCCTCCGGTGATGTGCGCGAACGCGTGGACGCCCCCGGCGGCCGTGAGGGCGAGGCAGTCCTTCGCGTAGATGCGGGTCGGGGTGAGGAGTTCCTCCCCCAGGGACCGGCCCAGTTCGGCGGGGTGGGAGTCGAGGGTGAGGTCCGTGGTGGCGAGGATGTGCCGGACGAGCGAGTAGCCGTTCGAGTGCACTCCGGACGAGGCCATCGCGATGACGGCGTCGCCCGCGCGCACACGGTCGGGGCCGAGGATGTCGTCGGCCTCCACGACCCCCGTGCCGGCGCCCGCGATGTCGAACTCGTCGGCTTCGAGGAGCCCCGGGTGTTCGGCGGTCTCGCCGCCGACGAGGGCGCAGCCCGCGAGGGCGCACGCGTCGGCGATGCCGCCGACGATGTCGGCGATCCGCTCGGGGACGACCTTGCCGCAGGCGATGTAGTCGGTCATGAACAGCGGCTCGGCCCCGCACACGGCGAGGTCGTCGACGACCATGCCGACGAGGTCGTGCCCGACCGTGTCGTAGACGCCGAGGCGCCGCGCGAGGTCGACCTTGGTGCCGACGCCGTCCGTCGACGTGGCGAGCAGCGGCCGCCGGTAGCGCAGGAGGGCCGAGGCGTCGAACAGCCCGGCGAAGCCGCTGACGTCGTCCACGACCTCGGGACGGCGGGAGCGGGCCACCCGCGACCTCATCAGCTCGACGGCGCGCTCGCCCGCGGCGATGTCGACGCCGGCGGCCTCGTAGGAGGTCATCGGCCGGCCTCCAGCAGGTGCTTGCCGCGCTCGGACTGCCCGATCTCGATGGGGTACTCCCCGTCGAAGCAGGCGCGGCAGAGCCGGTCCTTGGCGATGTGCGAGGCGGAGATCAGCTCGTCCAGGGAGATGAACCCGAGCGAGTCGGCGCCGATGGAGTCGCGGATCTCCTCCACCGACAGGTTCCCGGCGATCAGCTCGGCGCGGGTGGCGAAGTCGATGCCGTAGAAGCAGGGCCAGGAGACCGGCGGGCTGGAGATGCGGACGTGCACCTCGGCGGCGCCCGCGTCCCGCAGCATCCCGACGATCGCGCGCTGGGTGTTGCCGCGGACGATCGAGTCGTCGACGACGACGAGGCGCTTGCCCTCGATCGCCTCCCGCAGCGGGTTCAGCTTCAGCCGGATACCGAGCTGCCGGATCGTCTGGGACGGCTGGATGAACGTCCGTCCCACGTAGGAGTTCTTGACGAGCCCCTGCCCGTAGGGGATGCCGGACGCCTCGGCGTAGCCGATCGCGGCCGGGGTGCCGGACTCGGGCGTGGGGATGACCATGTCGGCCTCGACCGGGTGCTCGCGGGCCAGGCGGCGGCCCACCTCCACCCGGGTGGCCTGGACGCTGCGCCCGGCGATCGCGGTGTCGGGGCGGGCGAGGTACACGTACTCGAACAGGCAGCCCTTGGGGCGGGCCTCGGCGAACCGCTCGGAGCGGACGCCGTCCCCGTCGATCGCGATCATCTCGCCGGGCTCGATCTCCCGGACGAACCGGGCGCCGACGATGTCGAGGCCGGCGGTCTCGGACGCCACGACCCAACCGCCGTGGCCCTCCAGGGAGCCGAGGACGAGCGGGCGGACGCCCTCGGGGTCGCGGGCGGCGTAGAGGGTGCCCTCGTCCATGAAGACCAGCGAGTACGCGCCGCGGGTGGCGGGCAGGACGTCCCGCGCCGCCTCCAGCGGGCCGCCCTCGCGGGCGCACAGGAGGGCGGTCAGGACCTCGGTGTCGGTGGTCGCGGTCAGCTCGCCCGCGTCCAGGCCCTCGGCGAGTTCGAGAGTGTTGATCAGGTTGCCGTTGTGGACGAGCGCGAGCCCGCCCGAGGCGGTGGGACGGAACGTGGGCTGCGCGTTCTCCCACGTCGGCGAACCCGTCGTGGAGTACCGGCAGTGGCCCACGGCGATGTGGCCGCGCAGGGTGTTCAGCACCGACTCGTCGAAGACCTGGGCGACGAGGCCCATGTCCTTGAAGACGACGATACGGGAGCCGTCGCTCACGGCGATGCCCGCGGATTCCTGCCCGCGGTGCTGGAGCGCGTACAGGCCGTAATATGTGAGCTTGCTCACTTCTGCTTTGGTCGCCTGGTCTTCTGGGACCCAGACGCCGAACACCCCGCAGGCGTCCTGCGGGGGGCGGTCGGTGGGATCGATGTCGTGGCTCAGACGTCCATCACGGAGAGGCACGCCCGCCAGTCTAGATGCCACGTTCACCTGCTCGGATCGGTGGATCTCCTTAAAGGACCTTTACCCCCTGCAACCACGGGCTTCAAAGACCGCACGGAAATGTATGGCACGGGAAGGGAGGACCGCATGACGCTGCCCGGGTACCAGACCCACACACCCCCGGCACCGCGCCCCCGCAGCGGGCTGGCGCGGGGTTCTCTGGTGCTCGGAGTAGTGGGGCTGCTGGGGCTGGCGGTGTGCCTGCTGGGCGTGCTGCCCGCGATCGTGGGGCTCGTCCTGGGCGCGGTCTCCCTGGCCCGGCATGACGCCGACCGCTGGCCCGCCGTGGTGGGCGTGGTCTGCTCCGCGGCGGCGCTCGCCATCGGCGGCGTGGCCCTGTACGTCCTGTTGAGCAAGGCGGCGGAGTGCGGCGACGAGACCCGCTACCCGAGCGCGGAGGATCGCCGCTACTGCGTCGAGCAGGAGTTCCCCTTCGCCCGGTCCACGACGCTCACGCCTTAGGGCGGCCCCTGGTCCGCTTAGGACGGACCCCGCTCCGCGAGGGCCCGGACGGCTTCGGCGTCGAGCGTGGACGCGTACACGCGGAGGTCGTCGATCAGGCCGCCGAATCCGGGTTTGGTCTGTTCGCTGCCGAGGAGGATGGGGCCCGCCGGTGTGACCACCGGTTCCGCCAGGCCCTCGGCGACGTCCTGCTCGCCGTTGACGTAAAGGACCATCCCCCGGGGGTTCACGACGAAGGCGACGTGGGCCCACTCACCCGCGGTCAGGTGCGCGTGGCTGTCCATGTAGTCCGGGCCTCCGGCGGTGAACAACTGGAGACGCAGCCGCATGGCGTCCGGGTAAAGCCACAGGCCCAGCCCACGCGCGTCGTTCTCGCCGACGGGCTTGTAGAGGAGGCTGCGCCACTCCCCGGTGGGTTCCTCGGTCACGTTCACGGAGAAGGCCACCGAGAACCCGAACACCTGGCTGAAGACGAGCTGGGGCGCGGCAGGGATCACAGCGCGCGCGTGTGCGCCGAGGGACAGGGCCTCACCGTCGCGTCCGGGGACGATCTCGGCGACCTCGTCCAGTTCGGCGTCCGGCGCGGCGCCGGACGCGACGTGTACCCGGCGACCCTCGACGGTCGCGACGTCGAAGGTCCAGTGCGCGATGAGCATGGCGTCACCTCCATGCCCCCGATCGGCGGGTGGTGACCACGCTCCCAGCGCCCGGCCGCCCTTGCAATACCCGGGAGCCTCTATTCCAGGGGCAGGTAGGACGACAGGTCCGCGCGCGCGCCGCTGGCACGGACGCGTCCGTCCGCGAGGGCCTCGGCCCACCCGAGTCGTCCGGTCGCGAGGGAGATCCAGGTGGCCGCGTCCATCTCGACGACGTTGGGCGGGGTGCCGCGCTTGTGGTGCGGCCCCTCGATGCACTGCACGGCGGCGTGCGGCGGGACGCGCACCTCCACCGACCGTCCCGGCGCCCGCGCGGCGAGCACGTCCAGCAGGTGCCGCACCGCGCCCCGGACGATCGGGCGGGGCTCCCCGGCCCCGGCGTCGCCCGCCGCCACGACGGTCTCGAAGGCGGCGCGGCGCAGGTCGGCGGCGTCGTCCCCGCCGGTGTACGGCGGCAGGCCGAGGGCGGTGCGCCGCTCGGTCAGGACGGCGGCGGTCAGCGGTGTCCGGGGCACGCACAGAAGCTACCGCGTCCCCGGCGAAGGCCCCGCGCGCGGCGTGCCGGAGGCGCCCCGCCGCCCGCCGCGTCGTCGAGCGCGTTTTTTGCACGGTAGGCCGGGTGCGCCTACGCTCCGGGCGGCCGGGCGCGTTCGACCGGGCGCGGGCCGCCGAACGGCTCGGAGATCGTTCCGGGCCGTCCCCGGCCGACCGCGCCGCGCCGCACCGCGCGAGGATCGTCGATCGGGCTCGGGGGTCGTCCCCAAACGACACGAGCCGCCCGACATACACGGTAAAAAAGGACCGACTGCCGGGTGGGAGTGAACAGAACGGGGAGGCGGCGAACTCGCTCCCCCGGAGGACACGGAGGTTCGTCAGATGCCCGAGGCGCTGCCCCTGCAGCCTGGTGACCCGCGAAGACTCGGCTCGTACGAGGTCACGGGCCGGCTCGGCGTCGGCGAGCAGGGCGCCGTCTTCCTGGGCGCGGACTCCACCGGACGCACGGTCGCGGTGAAGCTGCTGCACGTGCGGCTGAGCGGCGAGCCCGCGGCCCGGTCGCGGTTCACCGCCGCGTTCGAGGCCGCGCGCAGGATCTCCGGGTTCTGCACGGCCGCGATCCTGGACGCCGACGTGGCGGACGACCGCGCCTACGTCGTGAGCGAGTGCGTGGACGGCCCGTCGCTCCAGCAGCTCGTGGACGAGGAGGGCCCGCGCGGCGGCGCGGTCGTGGAGCGCCTGGCGGTGGGCATGGCGGTCGCCCTGGCGGCCGTGCACCGCGCGGGGGCGGTGCACCACGACCTGAAGCCCGCCAACATCCTGCTGGGGCGGGACGGCCCCAAGCTTTGCGACATCGGCGTGCACGGCGCGCTCGACGCCGTGATGGGCGCCCCGTACTGGGAGCCCGACCCGAGCGATCCGTCCCGCCTGTCCTTCCGGGCCCCGGAGCAGCTGAGCGGCCTGCGCGCCGAGCCCGCGGCGGACGTCTTCGCGTGGGCCTCGACGCTGCTGTTCGCGGCGACGGGCGCGGCGCCCTTCGGCGACGGCCCGGCGTCCGAGACCGTCCAGAAGATCATGTACGACGATCCGGACCTGTCCGCGGTGCCCGACGCGCTGCGCGCGGTGATGGCGGACGCGTTCGCCAAGGACCCCGCCGCGCGCCCCACCGCCAGGGGGCTGCTCGAACGGCTCCTCGACCCGGCCGGCCCGCTGGCCGGGCGGCTGCCCGCCTCGCTGGTGGACGAGGGCCGCGCGCTCGCCGCCGGCGCGCTCCCCGCACCGAACCCGCCGGCCCCCCAGCCGTCCGCTCCCCAGGCGCCGGTTCCTCCGCCCCCGGTTCCCCAGGCGCCCGCCGCCGTCCAGCCGCCGCCCCCGCCGCCTCCAGCGGCCCCGCAGGCGCCCCCGGCCGCCCCGCAGCCCCTTCCCCCCAACGGCTCCCCCATGGGGGCCGCACCACCGCCCCCGCGCGCGCTTGCACCGCTCCAGGGAGCCCCAGGGCAAGCCGTCCCGGGCCCCGCCGGTTTCCAGCCGCCGCCCCCGGCCGAGGCGACCCGCCCGGAGCAGACGCCCGGACGGACGCTGCTCGGCAAGCTGTCGCGCGGCCGCGACCGTCCCGAGCCGCCGCCCCCGCCCGCCGTGGACCTCGACCCGGGGGCGTTCGAGGCGACGACCACGTTCGGCGCCGTCGCGGACGACCGGACCACCACCATGGGGGCGGTCGCGGACGACCGGACGGCGGCGCTCGGCGCGGTCCCGCCCGGGGACGGCGAGACGCGCACGTTCGACGCGATCGACCTGCCCGAGTCCGGCGACTCGACGGCGCCGCACCTCATCCCCGGACTCCGCGCCGCGGACGACGACGCCCCCCGGCGGTCGCCGTCGTCCGGCGCGCTCGGCCGGATGCGCCGTCCCGGCAACCACGTGCTGGGCGTGGCGCTGTCGCTGTTCATCGGCGTCTCGGTCGGCATCGCGATCATCGCGCTGGTGCTCTGGCCGCAGTTGAAGGGCGACGACACCGCGGAGCCCCCCGCCGGGACGGCCGACACCCGTCCGGTGTCGGCGATCCCGCAGGCGTTCGCGGGGACCTGGACCGGCACGATGGTCAACAACAACAGCCAGGCGTCCTTCCCCCTCGAGGTCACGTTCGAGGAGGGCACCACCACGGCGAGCGCCGTCTACCCCAAGGAGAAGTGCACTGGCACACTCACGTTCGAGAGCGGCACCGGCAGCAGCCTGAAGATGGCCCTGGAAGTCCCCCAGCCGTGCACCCCGGGAGCCGTGGAGGCGTCCCTGCAGCCCGATGGGACCATCCGGTACACCTGGAGCAGGCCCGGCACGAATCTCGGCTACCAGGGCGCTCTCAGCCGCCGCTGACGGCCGTGCCCCCCGGCCGGTCCCGTAGGATGGCCCGGCTCCCAGCGTTGACGCCGGGCGCCACGGGTCCCCGACCGCCCCACTCGCCACTTGGGTTTAGCCTTGGCCGTGCGGCAGACGGTTCTTTAATGTTCATTGACCTGAGGAGAGGACGTGGAGACCCCCACCTCCACCACCCTTCGGCGCGGCGGACGCCGTGCCGCCGCGGCCGTGCTCGCCATCGCCACCGCCCTTCCCCTGACGGGCACCTCGGCGCCGACCGCGGCCGCCGCCGCGCCCGTCGCCGCCCCCCTGGCGGACCCCGGTGACTCGGAGAAGTTCCAGCAGCTCAGCAACCAGATCGAGAAGCTGGAGAAGGAGTACGGCGGCGACCTGGCGAAGCTGAAGGACACCCGTTTCGCGGTCACGGAGGCCATGAAGAAGGCCCGGGTCCTGGAGAAGGACCTGGTGAAGGCGCGCTACGTCGTCGCCCGCCTGGCCGCCAACCGCTACATGACCGGCGGCGAGGACCCGACCGTCCAGTTCCTGGCGGCCTCCGACCAGACGGACATGCTCAGCAGCGCCAGCCTCATCACCCACCTCGCCCAGAACAAGGCGGGGAAGGTCGAGCAGATCCAGAAGCTCATCGAGGAGCAGAACCAGGCGCGCAAGAAGGCCGAGGAGAAGATCTCCGCCCTGGAGAAGGAGATCAAGGAGCTCAAGGGCCGCCAGTCGGAGATCAAGCAGCTCGTCAAGAAGTACAAGCCGGAGTCTCCGAGCACGGGCATGGGCGGCGTCACGCCCCGAATGCTCAAGGTCAAGAACACCATCGACGTCGAGACCGGCCCCTTCCCGACCATCGGCTGCGTGCGCTACGGAGGCGACCCCCAGGACCACGCCACCGGTCACGCCTGCGACTTCATGGTCACGACCGGTGGGGCGACGGCCTCCGGCAGCGCCAAGGCGCAGGGGGACCAGGCCGCCGAATACGCCATCGCCAACGCCAGCGCGCTCGGCGTCAAGTACGTCATCTGGCGGCAGCGCATCTACGACATGCGCTCCCCCGGCTGGCGCATGATGGAGAACCGCGGCGGCGCGACCGCGAACCACTACGACCACGTCCACATCTCGGTCTTCTAGACGTATACCGCTCTGACCATGGTCGGAGGTCACGACACCTCCCGAGAGGGCACATCCAGGGCACTCGCCCCGGAAAACTCGCTCCAAGCGCCGTCGATCGCGTTGTGCATCTTCTCTTGGCTGGACGGCATGAGATGCGTGTACGTGCGAAGCGTGAAGCCAGGGTCGGTGTGGCCGAGGAACTCGGCGAGCGCCCGGACGTCCACGCCACGCGCCAGCAGCACGCTTACGAAAGTGGTGCCGCAGCGCGTGAAAGCCGTTCTCGCCTGACGTGCACAACCCCACGGATGAAGTCGACGTCTTCCACAGCGAGGCCGAAGGGGCGGCCCACCCATCCGGCGAACGGCCGTGGGCGGATCCCGTCGCAGCGTGACGGAAATCGAGCGTGCGCTTACCGGGGGCTACGCGCCCCCATGGACCCCCGCGCGCCGAAGTACTCATTCGCGCGATGCCGCCCTTGCCCGGTTGAGGCCGCCCACGCGAATGAGCACTTCGGACCTGGGTGCCGCACTCCCGCTCTCAACTGATCTGCGACGATCCCCAACGTCACCGGCGTCGAAGGGGGTCCGTATGCGTAGCCACAGCCCGCACGCAGATGAAGCGGCCGCTCACCTCATGTCCGTCGCGTTCATGCAGATCCGCACCATGGCTGGCCGCCGGAAGCCGTCCGGTTTCCCTGAGCCGGTCGACAGTGAGGACTTCGCTTGGCACATCCGCGCGCTTGCCGACGCGTGTTCACCCCTGCCGGGCACGTTGCACAGAGGCACCGTCCGTCAGCGTCGAAGGGAAGCCGCCGCGAGGCTGGAAGATCTCTGGGTTGTCGCCCAACCGGATGTGCTGGAGTGGGCCCGGTTCCACCTGGACAAGATCGGCTACGACTATGCCAGGTTGGAGACCGTACGCACTGAGACCCACGCGGTTCTCCGGGCGGAGGGCCATATCCCGTAGCCCTCGACGGCGCAGGCTTGCCCGGAAGACACCGTGCCCGTTGCGCGCCCGTCAGGACAGACGATCACGGGCGCGTGCGGTCGTCAACGGGGTCGAGGGACGGGACGAGACCTCCCAAGCTGACGTCCTGTGCCCAAGGGCACGCAGGGCACACCGGGGGCACATGGGATCGCGATCACGTGCGAGACGCTGATAGTCAGCGAGGGCTCACGTCCCAGGTCAGCGTGGTCATGCAGAACATCCCCGCTGGTCGTGATCTTCCAGGGTTCAGAACTCGGTCTTCTGATCCGGAGGCCGCCGACGACGTGTTCACCTCTCCTTGATCGTGACGGCGACCTCGACGGCGTGGTCGTCCTCGTCCTGCCCGAGCACCGTCTGGCGCACCTCGTCGTGGGACACCACGACGTCCCGGGCGGCGATGGCGTCGAACAGGGCGACCACCGCCGGATGCACCGAGCCTTCCGGGAGCGGCCCGCCCGTCGCCGATCGCCAGGTCGCGACGAGTTCCCGGCGTTCGGGCAGCACGCCGACGATCGTGCCGACACCGCCCCACCCGTCGGGGACGGGCCCCTCCGTCGGCCAGCAGCACACGACCTCCGCGTGCTCGGGGGCGTCGCCCTCCCGGACCGCGCTCCAGAACTGCCCGGCCGGTCCGAACCCATCGCGCCGCAAGTCGGCGAACAGGCCCATGAGCAGCTCGTTCGCCGCCTCGTCGCTCGCCTCGTCCGCTCCGTCCGTCCGCACGCCGAGGGCACGGCCCACATACGGGCGGGCCGCGCTCTCGCGTTCGGTGACCTCGACCGGGGCGGCGAAGGCCGACACCACGAGCCGGGCGTTCTCGAACGCCGCGTCCTCGCGGGTGCGTTCCGCCAGCACGCGCCGCCGGTGCTCGTCCAGCGCCGACGCCACGTCGTTGTCCCGGACCGCCGCCGCGACCGCCGGCAACGGCAGCCCGGCGTCGCGCATCGCCCGGACCAGCGCGCCGGAACGGACCTGCCCCTCCGAATAGCGCCGGTACCCCGTCGCCGGGTCGACCTCCACCGGTGAGAGGACCTCCTTCTCGTCGTAGTGGCGCAGCGCCTTGACGCTCAGACCCGTCATGTTCGCGAATTCACCGATGCTCAACACGGATCCAGTGTCCGGGCTCCCGTTACAGGAGGGTCAAACGCTCGTCTCCACCGGTTCCGGCCCCGCCTCCCAGGACGGCCCCGGACGCGCGGAGGGCGCCCTCCCCGCACGGGAAGGGCGCCCTCGGCGTCGTGTGCGCGCCGGTCAGTCCGCGTAGCTCGGGAGCATCCGCTCGTGGGTCTCCCGCAGCTCGTGCAGCGGGATGCTGAACAGCTCGTCCTGGCCCGCGGGCGTCACGGTCAGGGCGTCGCCGCCCGCCACGCCGAGCTGCGCCACCGGGACGCCGTGCGCCTCGCACAGCGCCGCGACCTTCGACTCCGCGCCCGGCACGATCGCGACCATCGCCCGCGCCACCGACTCGCTGAACAGCTGGACGAACGGGTCGCCGTGCAGGGTGATCCGGGCGCCGAGCCCGCCGCGCAGGCACGACTCCACGAGCGCCTGCGACAGGCCCCCGTCCGACAGGTCGTGGACCGTCGTCAGCAGCCCGTCCCGGATCGCCAGCTGCAGGACGTTCGCGAGCGCCCGCTCCGCCGCCAGGTCGACCAGCGGCGGCAGTCCGCCCAGGTGCCCGTAGACGACGTGCGCCCACTCCGAGCCGCCGAACTCCTCGCGCGTCTCGCCGAGCAGCGCGATCGTCGCGCCGTCCGTCGTCAGCGACATGTTCACCCGGCGCCGGACGTCCTCGTGGACGCCCAGCACGCCGATGACCGGCGTCGGGTTGATCGGCGTCGACCCCGTCTGGTTGTAGAAGCTGACGTTGCCGCCCGTGACGGGCACGCCCAGGTACTGGCACCCGTCCGCGAGGCCCTGGACGGCCTGCTGGAACTGCCACATGACGCCCGGGTCCTCCGGGGAGCCGAAGTTGAGGCAGTTCGTGACGGCCAGCGGGCGGGCGCCCGTCGCCGCCACGTTCCGGTACGCCTCCGACAGCGCGAGCTGCGCGCCCGAGTACGGGTCGAGCCGCGCGTAGCGGCAGTTGCCGTCCAGGGAGAGCGCGATGCCCAGCCCGGACTCGTCGTCGATCCGCACCACGCCGGCGTTCTCCGGCATGGCCAGCACCGTGTTGCCGAGGACGTACCGGTCGTACTGGGACGTCACCCACGTCTTGCCCGCCAGGTTCGGCGACCCGGCCAGCCACAGGACCGTCCGGCGCAGCTCGTCGCCCGTGGACGGACGCGTCAGCCGTCCCGGCGTGTCCGACTGCAGGGTGCCGAGGTCGTGCGGCGGCTCCAGCGGACGCCGGTAGACCGGGCCCTCGTCGGCCGCCGTGCCCGGCGGGATGTCGACGATCGTCTCGCCCTGCCACCGCATCACCAGCCGGCCCGTGTCGGTGACCGTGCCGATCACCGTCGCGGGGATCTCCCAGCGGCCGCAGATCTCCATGAACCGGTCGACGTTCTCGGGCGTGACGACCGCCATCATGCGTTCCTGCGACTCGCTCATGAGGATCTCCTCAGGGCGCAGCGTCGCGTCGCGCAGCGGGACGGCGTCCAGCTCGACGTCCATACCGCCGGTGCCGGCCGCCGCCAGCTCGGTCGTCGCGCACGAGACCCCGGCCGCGCCGAGGTCCTGCACGCCGACCACGAGGTCCTCGCGGAACAGCTCCAGGCAGCACTCGATCAGGAGCTTCTCCATGAACGGGTCGCCGACCTGGACGGACGGGCGCTTCCGCTGCGACTCCTCGTCGAACGTCGCCGACGCCAGGACGGACGCGCCGCCGATGCCGTCCGGGCCCGTCCCGGCCCCGAACAGGATCACCTTGTTGCCCGGACCGGGCGCCACCGCGCGCTTGATGTCCTCGTGCTTCATCAGGCCGACGCACAGCGCGTTGACCAGCGGGTTCTGCGCGTAGCACGCGTCGAACACGGTCTCGCCGCCGATGTTCGGCAGCCCCAGCGAGTTGCCGTACCCGCCGACCCCCGCGACCACGCCGGGCAGCACCCGCTGCGTGTCGGGCGCGTCGGCCGGGCCGAACCGCAGCGAGTCCATCACGGCGATCGGGCGGGCGCCCATCGACATGATGTCGCGCACGATCCCGCCCACGCCCGTCGCGGCGCCCTGGTACGGCTCCACGTACGACGGGTGGTTGTGCGACTCCACCTTGAACGTGACCGCCCAGCCCTTGCCGACGTCCACGACGCCCGCGTTCTCGCCCATCCCGACGAGCAGCGCGTCCGTCTGCGGCGCCTTCTCGCCGAACTGGCGCAGGTGCACCTTCGAGCTCTTGTAGGAGCAGTGCTCGCTCCACATCACCGAGTAGATCGCCAGCTCGGCGGACGTCGGCCGGCGGCCCAGGATCTCGCGGACCCGCCGGTACTCCTCGTCCTTCATGCCCAGCTCGGCGAACGGCTGCGGCCGGTCCGGCGTCGCCGCCGCGACCGCGACCGTGTCCGTCCCCGCGGGGACCTCCGGACGCGGACCGGCCCCGAGCGCCGGCTGCGGGCCCGTCCCGGGCCCGACCGCGGCCTGCGGGCCCGTCCCGGGTTCCACGGCCCGGAACGGCCCGGTGCCCTCGCCCACGGCGGGCAGCGGGCTCGGCCCCGCGTTGACCGGACGCTCCGGCTCCGGGGGCACCGCGTCCTGCGGGCCGGTGCCCTGCACGGGCGCCGGGAACGGATCGGACTGCGGGCTCACGGCGCCCTGCGGCCCCGTGCCCGTCCCGATCACCGGGAACGACCCCGTGGTCGGGCTCGCCGGGTACCCCGGCTCGTCCACCGCGTCCTGCGGGCCCGTCCCCGGCCCTCCGTCATCGGACGGCCCGAAGCCGCGGCCCATGACCACGCCCTGCAGGCCCGTCCCCGGAGGGAACTCGAACGGACCGTTCACACCGGGACCGCCGTCACCGGACGGCGCGGCGCCGGATCCCATCGCGAACAGCGCATCGGCACCCGAGTACTGCTGGTTCGCACCGCTGCCCACGGCAGGCTGCGGGCCGGTGCCGGGACCCACGGCCGGGAACCCGCCCGTGCCGGGGCCGACCGGGGGCTGCGGGCCCGTGCCCGGACCGCCGTCGCCCAAGGGCCCGGCGTCCTGTCCCACGGCGGGCATCGGCCCCGAACCGGGACCGACCGCCGGGAAACCGCCCGTACCCGGGCCGACCGGAGGCTGCGGGCCCGTACCCGGGCCACCGTCGCCCAGCGGCCCACCGCCCTGCCCGACGGCGGGCTGCGGGCCCGTGCCGGGGCCCACGGCCGGGAAACCGCCCGTGCCGGGGCCCACGGCCGGAAAACCGCCCGTGCCGGGGCCGACCGCCGGAAAACCGCCCGTGCCGGGGCCGACCGCCGGAAAACCGCCCGTACCCGGGCCGACCGGGGGCTGCGGGCCCGTGCCCGGACCGCCCTGCCCCACGGCGGGCTGCGGGCCCGTGCCGGGGCCGACCGCCGGGAAACCGCCCGTACCGGGGCTCACGGCGGGCTGGGGGCCCGTGCCCGCGACGCGCGGGAGCGGGCCGGTGCCGAGGGCGGGGAACCCGCCCGTCCGGCTGCTCACGGGCGCGCCGCCCGGGTCGGGCATCGTGAGGTTCGGGTCGGGGCCGAGCGTGCCGGGGACGGCGCCGGACTGCTCCTCGGCGAGGGCGCGCGCGAACTCGCCGGCCGCCGGGTCGGCCGCCGTGGCGGCGGGACCGGCGGGACCGGCGGGCGGGCCCGATTCGGCCGCCGTGTCCGCCGCGGGCGCGCCGGGCGTCTCGGGCTCGGCCGGTTCGCCGGGGACCTGGGTGGCGTCGTCGTCCTCATCGAGGATGGCCGCGAAGCCCTGGGTGACCGACGGGTCGACAGGCTGCAGTTCGGGGTCGTCGGCGTCGGAGCTCAGCTCGGCGAGCCACTCCAGGGACGGCTCGTCGGAGTTGTCCCGGGCTTTGCGCTCGGAAACGTCGTGACGTTGCTCGCTCATGCGTTGACCAGTCTCTTGACGATCGAGGTGAAGAAGCCGAGCCCGTCGGTGGACGGGCCGGTCAAGGACTCCACGGCGTGTTCGGGGTGCGGCATGAGCCCCACCACGTTGCCGGCCTCGTTGGTGATCCCGGCGATGTCGTCGAGGGAGCCGTTGGGGTTCAGGTCGACGTACCGGGCGACGATGCGGCGGGACTCCGCCAGCTCGTTCAGCGTCTCCCGGTCGGCGGTGTACCGTCCGTCGGCGTTCTTGATCGGGATGACCAGCTCCTGGCCCTCGCGGTACTCGCTCGTCCAGGCGGTGCCGGTGTTCTCGAGCCGCAGCCGCTGGTCGCGGCAGACGAAGTGCAGTCCCGCGTTCGGCAGCAGCGCGCCGGGCAGCAGGTGCGACTCGCAGAGCACCTGGAAACCGTTGCAGATGCCGAGCACGGGCAGGCCCGCGTGCGCCGCCGCGACCAGTTCGGTCATCAGCGGCGCGAAGCGGGCGATCGCCCCGGCCCGCAGGTAGTCCCCGTAGGAGAACCCCCCGGGCAGCACGACGGCGTCGACCCCTTGCAGGTCGTGGTCGCCGTGCCACAGGGCGACCGGCTCGGCTCCCGCGAGCCGGACCGCTCGTGCTGCGTCTCTGTCGTCAAGGGAACCAGGGAAGGTGATGACCCCAACCCGGGCAGCGTCCATCTCTTTGTTCCTCCGAAATGAGGTGCGGCCGCGGACGGTCGGGTGGTCTCCGTCGATCACCGCTAGCGCGTCGCATATCCCCCCGCGCGCGTACCAATCTACCCGGCGCTCGTGATGAGCCGGTCCTCCGGGCGGCGAACCAGGGCCCCGTCTCGCCAGGTCAGCCGCTTCCGCAGGTGGACGACGGTGCCCCGGTCGGGCACGTGGTCGATGTCCAGGTCGTCCACCAGTGCGCGCATGATCCTAATCCCGCGCCCCGATTCACTCAAAACCCCCCGTTCGGCCGCCGCGGGTCGCGGGCCGCGCCCCCGGTCGGCGATCTCCAGCTCGCAGACGGACTCGGTCACCCGCGCGGAGACCCGGTAGTCGCCGGACGCGCGGGAGTGCCGGATCACGTTGGTGCAGGCCTCCGACGCGGCGACGAGGACGTCGTCGACGCAGTCGTCGGCGGCGCCGAGGCCGCGCAGGGCCTCTCCGATCAACCGCCTGATCAGCGGGACGGTCAGGGCCTCGCGGGGCAACGCGAAGGTCAACGACACATCCACCGTGACACCTCGTGTCATGCCCCGGCTCGCTCGGACGTCCCCCGTCCCCGGAGCGTGTTCGACGACTCGGCCGCAGGTAAGGCTTCCCCCGCGGAAACCCGCGTAATCGCCACACTGGCGGGTCTTTCCGTGAATCCTCGGTGACGTGGTCAACGGTTCACGTGAATGGGAACGCGCCGGAACGAGCGCATCATCGAGGTGGCATTTCCGCCATTCCGGGTCAGAGCACCCGGACTTCGAAGTTCTCGATCACCGGGTTCGCCAGCAGCGTCTCCGCGATCTTGCGGACCCGCTCCAGCGCCGCCTCGTCGGCCTCGCCCTCGAGCTCGACCTCGAACCGCTTGCCCTGGCGGACCGCGACGACGCCCTCGAACCCGAGCTGCGGCAGCTTCCGGGCGATCGCCTGCCCCTGCGGGTCGAGGATCTCCGGCTTGAGCATGACGTCGACGACGACACGCGCCACGATCGCCCCCTCACTGATCTGCGATTTTCCTGACGACCTGAAGCGTACGGCACCATTGCAGACACAGCCCACCGTCCCCCCGGACCACCGGAGCCGAGCAATGAACATCGAGGATCTGTCCCCTTCCGAGCGCCGCCTGTGGGAGGCGTTCCCGAAGGGCGAGCTCGTCGACCTGTCCTCCGGGGACCCGGCGCTGGACGATCCGGGCCAGGCGGCGCGCTGGGGGCACGACCGGCTGATCCGCGCCGAGGTGCTGGTCGCGCTGCTGGCCGGCGCCGTCCCGCCCGAACCCGGCCACGTCGCCGCCGTCCGGCTGAACGGCGCCCGCGTCTTCGGTTCGCTGAACCTCGGGCACGCGACCGTCGAGGTCCCGCTGGCGCTGACCGGCTGCGCGTTCGACGAGGCCCCGCACCTGTACTGGGCGAGCATGAACAGCGTGCACATGATGCGCTGCCGACTGCCCGGACTGGTGGCGTCCGGCACCCGCGTCGACGGGCACCTGTGGCTGGAGGGCAGCCACATCTCGGGCGGCCTGTGGCTGGACGGCGCGAACGTGACCGGCATCCTGAACATGTCGGGCGTCCAGCTCGCGAACCCGGACGGCGACGCGCTGCTGGCCGACCGGCTGACCGTCGAGGCGAACGTGTACTGCGACCAGGGGTTCGCCGCCAGCGGGGAGGTGCGGCTGCCCGGGGCGCGCATCGGCGGGCAGCTGATCTTCCGGAAGGCGCGGCTGCACAATCCGGGCGGTGCCGCGCTGACCGCGAGCCGGCTCGACGTCGCAGCGAACGTGTTCTGCGACGGCGGGTTCACCGCGGAGGGCGAGGTGCGGCTGCGCGGCGCCCGCGTCGGCGGCTACCTGTCGTTCGTCGGCGCCCGCCTGGTCAACAAGGGACGGACGGCGCTGAACTGCGACGACCTGGGCGTGGAGAACGACGTCTACTGCTCGGACGGGTTCGTCGCCGAGGGCGCGGTGTCGTTCGCCGGGGCGCGGGTCACCGGCCAGCTCAGCCTGAGCGAGGCCCGGCTGATCAACCCGGAGGGGACGGCGCTGAGCCTGCAGCGCGTCCAGGCGGAGGAGGTGCTGCTGCGCCCCGCCGAGCCGATCCGGGGCGTCGCGGACCTGTCGTACGCGCGCATCAACCTGCTGCGGGACGCGGCGGACACGTGGGCGGAGCGGCTCCAGCTGGACGGGCTGCAGTACGAGACGCTCGACCCGCCGATGAACGCGAAAGCGCGGCTGGGCTGGCTGCGCCGCGACACCGACGGGTACGCGCCGCAGCCGTACGAGCGGCTCGCGCAGACGTACCGGGCGCTCGGCCTGGACGCGGACGGGCGGTCGGTGCTGCTCGCGAAGGCGCGGGACCGCCGGGCGACGCAGGGCGTCCTGCGCAAGACCATCGGCTGGATGCAGGACGGCCTCGTCGGCTACGGCTACCGGCCGTTCCGGGCGGCGACCTGGCTGATCGGCCTGCTGGTGTTCGGGACGATCGTGTACTCCGGCGACCGCGCCCCCGACAAGCTGAACGCCGACGACAGCCCGCACTTCAACGCGTTCTTCTACACGCTCGACCTGATCCTCCCGATCGGCAACCTCGGCCAGGAGGCGGTGTTCGCGCCGAAGGGCGTCTACCAGTGGATCGCGAACTTCATCGTCGCGGCGGGCCTGGTCCTCGGGCTGACGGTCGCGGCCGGCGTGACGCGCGTCCTGTCCCGGGACTGAGCGGACGGTGACGGACCGCGCGCCCACGGATCATCGCGCGGAGTTCGGGTAGGGAACCGGTCGGCGGGACTTGCACCACGGGGTGTGATGTCTGCCACGATGGCATCAGCGGCCTTTGTCCCTTACCGGGGTAAGAGGTCACTGATCCCGGCCGGCGTGCGGCGATCCCGCGTTCCGGCCCCGAACGAGGAGTGTCATCGATGACGATCGACTCCGTGCGAGGCGCGCCGGCCACCGCCGCGACCGCCGAGCCAGAGCCCGTCCAGCTGCTCACCCCCGAGGGTGAGCGCGTCGAGCATCCCGACTACCCCCTGGAGCTGACCGCGGACGAGGTCCGCGCGCTCTACCGCGACCTGGTGATCACCCGGCGCATCGACCGGGAGGCCGTGGCGCTGACCCGGCAGGGCGAGCTGGGGCTGTGGGCGTCGCTGCTCGGGCAGGAAGCGGCGCAGATCGGCTCCGGCCGGGCGCTCTCCGAGCACGACATGGTGTTCCCGACGTACCGGGAGCACGGCGTCGCGTGGTGCCGGGACGTGAACCCGCTGAACCTGCTGGGCCTGTTCCGGGGCGTCAACCACGGCGGCTGGGACCCGGCCGAGCACGGCTTCCACCTGTACACGGTCGTGATCGGCAGCCAGACGCTGCACGCGACCGGCTACGCCATGGGGATCCAGCGGGACGGCGTCCTCGGTTCGCCGTCGGCGGGCGCGGCCATCGCCTACTTCGGCGACGGCGCCACCTCGCAGGGGGACGTGAACGAGGCGTTCGTGTTCGCCTCGGTGTTCAACGCCCCGATCGTGTTCTTCTGCCAGAACAACCAGTGGGCCATCTCCGAGCCGCTGGAGAAGCAGTCGCGCATCCCGCTCTACAAGCGCGCCGCGGGTTACGGGTTCCCCGGTGTGCGTGTGGACGGCAACGACGTGTTCGCCTGCCTCGCCGTCACGCGCAAGGCCCTGGAGGCCGCCCGCACCGGGCAGGGCCCGATGCTCATCGAGGCGTTCACGTACCGGATGGGCGCCCACACCACCACGGACGACCCGACCCGCTACCGGATGAAGGCGGAAGAGGAGTCCTGGAAGCTCAAGGACCCGATCGAGCGCGTCAAGGCGTACCTGACCCGCGGCGACCTGGCCGACGCCGCGTTCTTCGACGGCGTCGAGGCCGAGGCCAAGGACGTCGCCGCCGAGCTGCGCAAGGGCTGCCTGGCCCTGCCGGACCCGGAGCCGCTGTCGATGTTCGAGCACGTGTACGCCGACCCGCACCCGCTGATGACCGAGGAGCAGGAGAGGTTCGCCGCCTACCTGGCGTCGTTCGAGGAAGAGGTCGCGTCATGAGCGCCGAGACCCTGACGCTGGGCAAGGCCATCAACACCGGCCTGCGCAAGGCCATGGAGAACGACCCGAAGGTCCTGGTGATGGGCGAGGACGTCGGGAAGCTCGGCGGCGTCTTCCGCATCACGGACGGGCTGCAGAAGGACTTCGGCGAGGAGCGGGTCATCGACACCCCGCTCGCCGAGTCGGGCATCGTCGGCACCGCGATCGGCCTCGCCCTGCGCGGCTACCGGCCGGTCGTCGAGATCCAGTTCGACGGGTTCGTGTACCCGGCCGCCGACCAGATCATCACGCAGCTCGCGAAGATGCGGATGCGGTCCCTCGGCGCGCTCGAACTGCCGGTCGTCGTCCGGATCCCGTGCGGCGGCGGCATCGGCGCGGTCGAGCACCACTCGGAGTCGCCGGAGGCGTACTTCACGCACACCGCGGGCCTGCGGGTCGTCGCGTGCTCGAACCCGGCGGACGCGTTCACGATGATCCAGCAGTCGATCTCGTCCCCCGACCCGGTGATCTTCTTCGAGCCGAAGCGCCGGTACTGGGACAAGGCCGACGTCGACCTCGACGCCGGCGCGGCGGGCTGGACGGCGTTCGACGCGGCCCGCGTCGTCCGTCCGGGCGAGCACGTGACCGTGCTGGCGTACGGGCCGTCGGTGAAGACGTGCCTGGAGGCCGCGGCGGCCGCGCAGGAGGAGGGCCGGTCCCTCGAGGTGATCGACCTGCGCTCGCTGAACCCCCTCGACATGGACAGGGTCGCCGACTCCGTCGACCGGACGGGCCGCTGCGTCGTCGTCCACGAGGCCCCCGTCTTCAACGGGTACGGCGCCGAACTGGCCGCGCGGATCACCGAGCGGTGCTTCTACCGGCTCGAAGCGCCCGTGCTCCGCGTCGGCGGGTTCTCCACGCCCTACCCGCCGTCCCGCCTCGAGGACCACTACCTGCCCGACCTCGACCGCATCCTCGACGCGGTCGACCGGACCTTCGCGTGTTGACTGCCTCCCTCCCTGAAAGGGAGGGATTCCTACGGCTCGCGCCGCGGGTCTTTCTGCTTCGTGGCCGGCTGCGGAAGGGAGGGCCCTTGCCGTCTTACATCGACTCCACAGACATCGCCGGGAGGTACGCCGGCTACGGCTCGACCGGCCGCAAGGATGTTCTTTGCCGCGTTGATGTCCCGGTCGTGCCGGGTACGGCAGCCCGGACACGTCCAGCGCCGGGTGGAAAGTTTCAGCTCGTCCAGCACATGCCCGCAGTGCGAGCAGGTCTTCGGGGACGGAAACCAGCGGTCGATCACCACCAGGGTGCGGCCGGCACGCTCGGCCTTGTACTCCAACTGGCGGCGGAACTCACCCCGTCCGCAGACGGCGATCGCTCGGGCGAGCTTGCGGTTGCGCACCATGTTGGCGACCGTGAGGTCCTCGATCACGATCATGTCGGCCTCGCGGACCAAGGCCGTGCTGATGCGATGCAGGAAATCCTGCCGGGCGTGGCGGACCTTGCGGTGAGCGCGGGCGACCTTGGTCCTGGCCTTGCGCCGGTTGGCCGAACCGGGCTGCTTGCGGGCCATGCGCCGCTGGTACCGGGCCAGATTGCGCTGCTTCCGCTCCAGATGGCGCGGGTTGGCTATGCGCTCGCCTTCAGAGGTCACCGCGAAGTGCTCCACGCCGAGATCGAGACCAAGCTCGCGCCCGGTCGGCGGTGCCGGTTCGGGAGCGCAGGTGTCGATGGCGAAGCTGACGTACCAGCGACCGCCCGTCTCCCGCGAGACCACCACCATCGTCGGATCCAGCGCGGCCACATCAACGTCGTCGAACGACCACACGAACGCCAGCGGCCCGGTGGTCTTGGCCATACGCAGCTCACCACCGCGCATGCGGAACGCCGACCGGGTGCAGTGCGCGGCCTGACGACCGGTGCGGGTCTTGAACCGCGGGTACTTCGCGCGGCCGGCAAAGAAGTTGGTGAACGCCGTGTACTGGTGGCGCAGCACCTGCTGCAACGGAACGCTGGAGACCTCCGACAGGAATGCCAGGTCTTCGGTTTTCTTCCACCCGGTCAGTGCGGCGTCGGTCTCCTTATAGGGGATGTTCCTTCCTTCGGTGTGGTGGGCGCGTCGCCGTTCGGCGAGCGTCTTGTTCCACACCAGGCGCGCACAACCGAACGTGCGGCCGAACATGGCCGCCTGCTCGGGATCGGGATAGGCCCGGCACTTATACGCCGTCCGCATGACTGCGACTTCACCCGGCCCGGCACTGTGTGTGCACACATGATTACTATCCGCAGACATACCTTCAGGGGGAGCCGGTGACCGAACCGAACCTCTTCAAGTTGCCGGACGTCGGCGAGGGGCTGACCGAGGCCGAGATCGTCAAGTGGCACGTGCAGCCCGGCGACACCGTCGAGATCAACCAGACGATCGTCGAGATCGAGACGGCCAAGGCGATCGTCGAACTGCCGTGCCCGTTCGAGGGCGTCGTCGCCGAACTCTTCGTCTCCGAGGGCCAGACGGTCGACGTCGGCACCCCGATCATCGCGGTCGGCGCGGAGGGCGCCGCCGTCGCGACCCCGATGTCCGAACCCCCCGCGCAGGCGGCGGCGCTCGCGGAGGCCGACGCCGTCCCCACGGCGGACGAACCGGGCATGACGGCCCCCGACAAGCCGAAGCGCACGCCCGTCCTCGTGGGGTACGGGGTGAAGGAGGGATCGACGCGCCGCCGTCCCCGCAAGACGAACGGTGCGGCACCGTCGGTACCCCGGCAGGCGCCCGCGCCTCGTCCACAGCCTGTGGAAAACCGGCCGCTGGCGAAGCCCCCCGTCCGCAAACTCGCCAAGGACCTCGGCGTCGACCTGTCCACGATCACCGGCTCGGGCCCGAACGGCTCGATCACCCGCGACGACGTCCACGCCGCCACGTCGGCGCCCCCCGCCGCTCCGAGCGCCCGCGAGGAGCGGATCCCGGTCAAGGGCGTCCGCAAGGCGACCGCCGCCGCGATGACCGGCTCGGCCTTCACCGCCCCGCACGTGACCGAGTTCCTCCAGGTGGACGTCACGCGCACCATGGACGCGGTCAAGCGCATCCGCGAACTCCCCGAGTTCGCGGACGTGAAGGTGTCCCCGCTCCTGCTGGTGGCGCGCGCGCTGCTCACCGCCGTGGCGCGGCACCCGATGGTGAACGCGACGTGGGAGGACGGCCCGTCCGGTGCGGAGATCGTCGTCAAGCGCTACGTGAACCTCGGCATCGCGGCCGCCACCGAGCGCGGCCTCATCGTGCCGAAGATCAAGGACGCGCAAGACCTCGACCTGCCCGGCCTCGCGCGCGCGCTGAACGACCTCGCCGCGAAGGCCCGCGCGGGCAAGGCGTCCCCCGCCGACCTGTCGGACGGGACGATCACGATCACCAACGTCGGCGTGTTCGGCGTCGACACCGGCACTCCGATCATCACGCCCGGGGAGGCGGCGATCCTGGCCTTCGGCCAGGTCCGCGACATGCCGTGGGTGCACGAGGGCGAGCTGGCGATCCGCAAGGTCACCACGCTCTCCCTCTCGTTCGACCACCGCATGGTCGACGGCGAACTGGGCTCCCGCGTCCTGCGCGACGTCGGCGACATGCTCGAGGACCCCCTCCGCATGCTCGCCTGGAGCTAGCGGCTGACGAACCGGCCGGGGAGCGCAGCTCCCCGGCCGGCCCGATCAGCCCCCGGAGGTCGTACTCTCCCCCGCTCGATCCGCGCAGCGAGCGCCCGCGCCGCCGACGGCGGGGCGGCAAGGACTTCCGCACCGGGACCGGAGTCACGGCTCCAGCGACTTCTCCACCGCGACCGCGACCGTGTAGGCCGCGTCGATCAGCAGGCGCCCGCCGAGTTCCGTCTCCCCGTCCCGCGCCTGGTACGTCACCTCGACCACCACGTCGTCCTTCTGGAAGACCACCA
The DNA here is from genome assembly GCF_014648495.1 of Actinomadura cremea. GTDB lineage: Bacteria > Actinomycetota > Actinomycetes > Streptosporangiales > Streptosporangiaceae > Spirillospora > Spirillospora cremea. The sequence continues at coordinate 133,453 of NZ_BMRF01000008.1, read as the reverse complement.
GGCCCATGTCGCCCTCCCGCGGGCTCCTCGCGACCCTGGTCACCGCGAACGCCCGCTCGCCCGGTCCGGTGAGCGGCTCGAAGTCGACGAACCCGACGCGGCTCTCGCCGGACCCGACGCGGCTCTCGCCGGACCCGACGCGGCTCTCGCCGGACCGCCGGTCCCGGTAGAGGCTCAGGAAGTGCCGCGTCGCCGCGGGCATCCCCAGGCGCGGCGTCCGCTCGTCGGTGACCGCGAGCGCCACCGTGAGCGTGCGCTCCCGCCCCTCGCTCGCCGAGGGGATCCCGGCGTGCCACGCGCAGGCGTCGAGGGGCGTCGTGGGTTCCTTGAACATGGCGAGCAGGGTCGGCTCGCCCGTCCTCCGGCGCGCGTCCCGGGCGACCCTGTCGGCGGTGGAGCCGGGAACCGTGTCACACGCCTCGGGAACCTTCCGCGGCGGTGCGCCCGAACGCGGCGCCGCCCGCACCACGGGCCGTCCCGCGCCGCCCAGGCTCTTCGCCGTCTCGGCCGCCGCGGCGAGGGCCCCGTCCAGGGCGGCCTTCTTCGGGATCACCGCGCGCCCGGCGCCCCCGGCGTCCCATCCCGTGTAGCGAACGGTCGCCACGGCGTTCCGCACCCGGAAACCGACGCTCGCGCCTTCCAGGTCGCTCGCCGTCGAGTAGTAGGCGGCGGCCTCGTCTCCCAGGCCGTCCACGATCGCGGGTTCACCCGCGCCCTCCGGGGTGCCCAGCCAGCCCGTGCTCACCCACCGCATCGCCTCGGTGATCGCCGACGGCCCCGGCCCCCGGGCCACGGTGATGTCGATGCTGATGACGCGCTCGTTCTCGGAGCGGTCCCCGCACCGGTCGCACGCAGCCCCGCCGCCGTCCAGCGAGTACCACCTGCAGTGGGTCGGGCCGCCGCCCACCAGGACCGCTCCCGTCTCGGCTTCGGGGCCGGCACCGGGCGCGAGCCCGGCGACGGTGGCGTCCGGCACTCCGCAGTCCGGTGGGAGCGCCTCGATGATCGGGCCCGCGGGGACCTCGTCGGGGCCGGCGGGGGCCTTCAGCAGGGGACCGTCGGAGATCCCGCCGGGCTCGGTCGCGCGCGAGAAGACCACCGCGAACGTGATGCCGAGGACGAGCACCGCGACCACGACCAGGGTCGGCCTTCTGCGGGCCGCCGGCACGGCGGGGTCGGCATCGGACACGCGAACTCCCACAGGTTCGGGGACCTCGATCCCATCGAACCCCGCCGGCGCGGGCGAGTGCTCCGGCCGCTTCCGGCCACGCCGCTCCCCCTTCGCCGGCTTCCGGCGGACGCGCCTCGACGGCGTCACCCCGCCGGCCGGCGAGGAGGGGGCGGGCGCCGGCGCGGTCGAGAGCCTGCCCGCGTCCCCTCGTTCGTGATCAGGAGGCGACGTCCGCGCGGACCTTGTGGCGGCCGATGGGGAGCATCAGCGGACGGCCGGAGACGGGGTCCTCGATGATGCGGCTGTCGAGGTCGAAGACGGTGCGGACGGTCGCCTCGGTGAGGACCTCGCCGGGCGTGCCGGACGCGTGGACGCCCCCGTCGGCGAGGGCGATGAGGTGGTCGGCGTAGCGGGCGGCGAGGTTCAGGTCGTGCAGGACCATGACGATCGTGGTGCCGCGGGTGCCGTTCAGGTCGGTCAGCAGGTCGAGGACGTCGATCTGGTGGCTGGGGTCGAGGAACGTGGTGGGCTCGTCGAGGAGGAGCAGGTCGGTCTGCTGGGCGAGCGCCATCGCGATCCACACGCGCTGGCGCTGGCCGCCCGACAGCTCGTCCACCGCGCGGTCGGCGAGGTCGGTCGTCCGGGTGGCCTCGAGGGCGGCGGCCACCGCGGTGTCGTCCCCGGCGTTCCAGCGGGAGAAGATCCCCTGGTGCGGGTGGCGGCCGCGGCTGACGAGGTCGAGGACGGTGATGCCCTCGGGCGCGAGCGGCGACTGCGGCAGGAGGCCGAGGGTGCGGGCCAGTTCCTTCGCGGGCATGCGATGCACCTCCCTGCCGTCCAGGACGACCCGTCCCACCCGGGGCGCGAGCAGCCGGGACAGCGAGCGCAGGAGGGTCGACTTCCCGCAGGCGTTCGCGCCGACGATGACCGTGATCTCGCCGGGCGGCACCGCCAGGTCGAGGGACTCGACGACGACGCGGTCGCCGTAGCCGAGCGTGAGGTCCTCCGCGGCGAGGGAGTGGGACGTGGTCACAGCGAGCCTCCGGCCCGGTGGGTGCGGACGATCAGGTAGACGAGGTAGGGGGCGCCGAGGACGCCGGTGACGACGCCGACCGGGAAGCGGGAGCCGAACGCGAACTGGCCGGCGAAGTCGGCCACGAGGACCAGCAGGGCGCCGACGAGCCCGGCGGGCACGAGCAGGGAACCGCCCGTCCCGATCAGCCGGGCCGCGATGGGGCCGGACAGGAACGCCACGAACGCGATCGGCCCGGCCGCCGCCGTGGCGAAGGCGATCAGCCCGACGGCGGCGACGATCACCGCGATGCGCGTCCGCTCGACGCGGATGCCGAGGGCGGACGCGGTGTCGTCGCCGAGCTGCAGCGCCGACAGGTCCCGGGCGAGGAGCAGCAGGACGGGCGCGAGGACCAGCAGTGCGACGAGCGCGGGCAGCGCCTCCGGCCAGGTCGTGCCGTTGAGGCTGCCGGTCAGCCAGCGCATGGCCTCCTGCAGGTCCCACTGCCCGGCCTCGGACAGGACGTAGGAGGTGACGCTGTCGCCGATCGCGGCGAACCCGATGCCGATCAGGATGAGCCGCGTGCCGACGACGCCGTCCCGGAACGCCAGGACGTACATCAGCAGGGAGACGGCGAGGGCCGAGACGATCGCGAAGGTCGACACCTGGGTCCCGCCGAGGCCGAACACGACGATCGCGATGGCCGCGGCGGCGCTCGCCCCCGAGCTGATGCCGATGATGTCGGGGCTGGCGAGGGGGTTGCGAAGCATCGTCTGGAACGTGACGCCGCCCAGGCCGAACGCGAGCCCGGCGGCGACGGCGAGGACGGCGCGGGGCAGCCGGAGCCGTCCGACCGTGAAGGACGCGCCCGGCACCTGCTCGCCGAGGACGACGCGGAGCACCTCGCCGGGCGGGTAGAACGACTTCCCGACCATCAGGGAGACGGCGAACCCGGCGACGACGAGCGCCGCGAGCGTCCCGATGACGGCGCGGCGCCGGGCGGCGCGGCGGCGTCGGCCGCGGGCGACGGCCGCGACGGCGGACGGCCGGACGGCGGCGGGGGCCGGGGCGCTCACAGCTCACGCACCTTCTGTCGGCGGACGATGTGGATGAAGAACGGGGCGCCGATGATCGCCGTCACGATGCCCACCTCGATGTCCTGGGGGCGCGCGACCACGCGGCCGACGACGTCGGAGGCGGTGAGCAGCGACGCGCCGACGAGGGCGCAGGACGGCAGCGTCCAGCGGTGGTCCACGCCGACGAGCAGGCGGCAGGCGTGCGGGACGAGCAGCCCGACGAACGCGATGGGCCCGGCGACGGCCGTCGACGCGCCGCACAGGACGACGGCGCCGAGGGACGCCGTGGCGCGGATGACGGCGACGCGCTCGCCGAGCCCGGCCGCGACGTCGTCGCCCAGCGCCAGCGAGTTCAGCGCCCGCGCGGACAGCAGGCAGACCGCGAACCCGGCGGCGAGGAACGGCAGGACCTGGCCGAGGCGCTCGTAGGATCCGCCGCCGACCCCGCCGATCTGCCAGAGCCGGAAGCCCTCGGCGATGTCGCCGCGGGGCAGGATGACGGCGCTGACGAGGGACGCGAACGCCGCCGACGTCGCGGCGCCGGCGAGCGCGACCTTGAGGGGCGTGGCCCCGCCGCGCCCGAGGGAGCCGACGGTGTAGACGAACACGGCCGAGGCGGCGGCTCCCGCCATCGCGACCCAGATGTACCCGGTCGGGGACGTGAGCCCGAAGAACGCGACGGCGCTGACGACGGCGAGGGACGCGCCCATGTTGACGCCCAGGATTCCCGGGTCGGCGAGCGGGTTGCGGGTCACGCCCTGCATGACGGCGCCGGAGACGGAGAGCGCGGCGCCGACCAGCACCGCGAGGAGGGTGCGCGGTATCCGTTTGGTGACCGCCGCCTGCTCGAGGGTGTCGTCCGCGCCGCCGAACGCGGCCCAGACGTCCTGCAGGGCCACGTTGCGGGAGCCGAGCACGACGGACGCGAACACGACCGCGGCCAGCACCCCGACCGCGGCGAGCAGCCACAGGACGCGCACGCGCGCCGGACGCCGCACGGTGGCGGCGTCCGGCGCGCGTCCGGTGTCGACCGTCGTCATTTGACCTTGTCTGCCGCTTCGGCGAGGGCCTTGACGTAGTCCTCCAGGACCCACGAGATCGCCAGCGGGGTCGGGTTGGCGGCGGTGCCGGCGGGCGTGGTGCCGGACATCAGGTACACCGAGCCGCGCTCGATGGCGGGGACCTTCGACAGCAGCGGGTCGTCGCTGATCTGCTTGAGCAGCTTGTCGTCGCCGTATCCGATGACGATGTCGACGTCGTCGAACATGTCGATCTGCTCGGAGCTGCGGGTGAGGGAGAACTTGTCCGTGCCCTTGGAGGCCTCGGCGATGCTGCCCGGGGTGGTCATCCCGAGATCCTCGAAGAACAGGGTGCGGGTGTCGTGCGTCGTGTAGAAGCCGACCTCGCTGACGTCGTTCGGGTCCATGTGCGTCATGAACATCGCCGACTTGCCCTTGAGCTGCGGGTACTTGGCGACGGCCGTGGAGATGTCGCCCTCGAGGCCCTTGATCAGCTCCTCGCCCTCGGCGGCGAGCCCGATGGCCTTGCTGTTGGTGCGGATGACCTCGCGCCACGGGGTCGCCCAGGGGGCGTCGGGGTAGGCGACGACGGGCGCGATCTCGCTGAGGGTCTCGTAGTCCTCCTTGGTGAGGCCCGAGTACCCGGCGAGGATCACGTCCGGCTCGGTGTCGGCGACGGCCTCGAAGTCGATGCCGTCGGTTTCGTCGAACAGCACCGGGCGCTCGGCCTTGAGCTCCGTCAGCTTCTTGTCCACCCAGGGCAGGACGCCGTCGCCGTTGTCGTCGCCGAAGTCGGCGGCGGCCATGCCGACCGGGACGACGCCGAGGGCGAGCGGCACCTCGTGGTTGGCCCAGTTGACGGTGGCGACCCGCTCGGGCTTCGCCTCGATGGTGGTCGTTCCGAGCGCGTGCTCGATCGTCACGGGGAACTCCCCCGAGCCGCCGCCCGCGCTCTGTTCGGTGGTCTCCGACGAGTCGCCGCAGCCCGCGACGGTGGCCAGCAGGACGGCTGCCGCGGCGAGGACGCGCAGGCCATGTGGACGTTTCAATCCGCACTCCACTTTAAGAAGCAAACCGCAGGCCCCACCTTCTTAGGTAAGGCTTGCCTTGGTGCGCACCCTAGGAGAAATGACCGACTTGTCGCAATCGGCCATTCGGGACACCCGTTATCGCGATCGGGACATCAGCGTGCCCGGAACGCCCCCGGGGTCAGCCCGGTCGTCCGCCGGAACGCCGCGCCGAACGCGCTCGCCGAGCGGTAGCCGACCGCCTCGGCCACGGCGTCGATCTCCCAGCCCCGGGTGAGCAGCGCGACCGCGTGCTGGGCGCGCACCGCCGCGACCCACCGCGCGAAGCTGGTGCCCGTCTCGGCGTTGAACGCGCGGGTGATCGTGCGGGTGCTCACGCCGAGGTGGGACGCCCAGTGCACGAGCGTCCGCTGATCGCCCGGATCGTCCCGGACGGCGTCGGCGATCGGGCGCAGCAGGTCCGACGTCGGCACGTGCAGGAGCAGTTCGCGGGACGAGGGCGCGAGCACGTCGAGGACCATCGCCTCGGTCACCGCCCGCGAGCCGGCGGGCAGCGAGGTGTCGGCGAGCCGCTCCAGCAGCAGCCGGAGCAGCGGGGTGATCTCGACGCCGACGGGCGTGGGCGAGATCGAGGGCATGGCGCCGAAGCCGAAGAACCCGGCGCGGCACCAGGTTCCGGCGGTCGCCGAACCGGAGTGCAGCGTGCCCGCGGGCATCCACAGGCCGAGGGCCGGCGTGACCGTCCAGACGCGCGACCCCACGACGGCCGTGGACGCGCCCCGCTCGTTCCACAGCAGCTCGTGGAAGGGGTGCGAGTGCTCGTTCCAGGTGGTGTCCCGGGTGAAGACCTCGCTCCAGTGCAGGATCGTGAACGGCACCTCGGCCGGGCCCGCCGCGAGAGCGGGCAGGGTACGGGTCTCCCTGCTCGCTTCGCGGGCGCGGCTCATCTCACCGGGTCACTTCACCGGCACGTTGTTCACGTTGCCGAAGGGGCCGCCGACGAACGTCACCGCGGAGGCGTCGCCGGGCGGGGCCGGGATGTAGGCGAAGCCCCGGACGGGCTCGTTCACGGCGGTGCGGAACGCGGCGCCGGTGGAGGCGACGTACGGGGCGGGCTTCCCGGGGTCGGCCTTGCCGACGCGGACGGCCCGGTAGGTGTCGGTGCTGCCGGGGACCTGGACCGCCATCGAGGTGTAGAAGCCGCCCGGGTAGTCGCGGTGCGGGTAGGCGGCGTTCGGCGGGGTGTCGCCGGGGCCCTCGTTCACGATGTCGAAGACGGCGACGATGTAGGCGCCGTCCCGGTAGAACGGCTTGACGTCGATGCGGCGCTTCTGCTCGCCGAACCGGGCGTAGCGGCTGGCGACCTTCTCGCCGTCGGACGCGCGGAACGCGGCGGGCGCGGCGGCGGCGCCGCGCCCGTCGGCCGAGGCGGTGGTGGAGCCGTTCGCGCCCTCGGTGACCTCGCGGACCTCGTACTGGATCTCGACGCGGCGGTTGCGGGCGCGGGCCTTCTCGTCGTCCTTGCCGCCCTCCTTGGCGATGGGCTCGGCCTCGCCCTTGCCGTGCGCGGAGTACTCGAACGCGCCGCCGAGCCGCTTCTTCAGCTCGGCCATGACGGACTCGGCACGGTCGCGCGACAGCTTGAGGTTGTAGCCGTCGGCGCCCTTGCTGTCGGTGTGGCCGTTGAAGGTGAGGGGCCGCTTGTTCGGGTCGGCCTTCGCCCTGATCTCTTCGGCGGCCTCGTCGAGCACCTGCTTCGCGCGGCCGGACAGCTTCGCGGAGTCGAACGCGAACAGGACGTCCGTCCGGAGGTTGACGGTCACGTCGGACCCGCTGGACGTGACGTCCTTGATGTCGCCCTCGGTGATGTCGTAGAGGAACGCGGGGTTGCCGCCCGCCGCGCCGCCGCCGTTCGCCGGGGCGCCGCCGGCGCCGGTGACGGGAACGCCGGTGAACTCGCCGGCGCTGCCCGGAGTGAGGGCGGTGACCTTCTGGACGTTCTGCGGGAGCGCCGGGTACGTCGCGGTGAGCCGCTGCGGAGCGTTCGGGGCGAACTGCCGGGGGGCGGGCTGCGCGGTCGGCTTGTAGAGCTTGCGGCCGACCGGGTCCAGCAGGTCGATGGCGAACGGGACGCTCTTCGGCGCCTGGTCCAGGGACGTCACCGTGTAGCTCAGGACGGACGTGGCGCCCTGCCGCTGGACGCCCGTGATCTCGACGCGGGCGTGCAGTGCGGCGTCGCCGAACCAGCCCTCCCTGAGGAGCTTGCCGGGCTGGGCGGCCGGCGCGCTCGTCCCCTCCGCCGAGGGCTCGGGGGACTCGCTCCCCTCCGCGTCACCGGAGTCGGAGCATCCGGTCGCGAGCAGCAGCCCGGCGAGGAACGCGGCGAGGGGGACGCTCGTTGGGGCGCGCATCTGCTCTCCGGTCGGTCGGGGGGAGCGGGAGGTCGAGGCTTACGGTAGCGGTCCGGGCACCGGACGCGCAGCGGCCCCCGCCACGGCGGTGGGGTCCGGTGGCGGGGGCCGCTGCCCGGCCGCGGGAGGCGGCCCGGTCGAGGTGCGAGGTCGAGGGGGCCTCCCCCGGCGTGTCGGAGGCCGGTGTCAGAAGGACTCTTCGGCCAGCTCCATGGCGTCCAGGGTGGTGGCCTCGGTGACCGCGCGGTCCGCGGCGAGGCGCGGCAGGACGGTCTGGCAGAAGAACTGCGCGGCGGCGACCTTGCCGTTGTAGAACGCCGTGTCGGAGTCGGAGACGTCGCCGCCGCCGAGGGCGGTCAGGGCGACCTCGGCCTGGCGGCAGAGCAGCCAGCCGACGATCAGGTCGCCGAGGCCGAGCAGCAGGCGGCTGGAGTTCAGGCCGACCTTGTACAGCTCCTTCGGGTTCTCCATGGACGCGAGGGCCCACCCGACCATCGGGTTCAGGATGCCCTGGACGTCGTCGAGGGCGCGGGCGAGGGCGGCGCGCTCGTTCTTGAGGCGACCGTTGCCGGCGTCGCTCTCGGTGAACGCGCTGATCTCGCCCGCGAGGGCCTTCAGGGTCTCGCCGTTGTCCCGGAGGATCTTCCGGAAGAACAGGTCCTGGCCCTGGATGGCGGTGGTGCCCTCGTACAGGGTGTCGATCTTGGAGTCGCGGATGTACTGCTCGATCGGGTACTCCTGCAGGAAGCCGGAGCCGCCGAGGGTCTGCAGCGACTCGGCGCCGAGCAGGGCGTAGGCGCGCTCGGAGCCGAAGCCCTTGACGATCGGGAGCAGCAGGTCGTTGATCTTCTCGGCCCGCTCGTCCTTGCGGCCCTCGTGCTGGGCGATCTGCACGTCGTCCTGGTAGGAGGCGGTGAGCAGGACGAGCGCCCGCATGCCCTCGGCGTACGCCTTCTGCGTGAGGAGGCTGCGCCGGACGTCCGGGTGGTGCGTGATCGTGACGCGCGGGGCCGTCTTGTCGGTCATCTGCGTCATGTCGGCGCCCTGCACGCGCTCCTTGGCGTACTCGAGCGCGTTGAGGTAGCCGGTGGAGAGGGTGGCGATCGCCTTCGTGCCGACCATCATGCGGGCGTACTCGATGACGAGGAACATCTGCTTGATGCCCTCGTGGACGTCGCCGACGAGGTAGCCGACGGCGGGGTGCTTCTCGCCGAAGGTCAGCTCGCAGGTGGTGGAGACCTTGAGGCCCATCTTCTTCTCGACGTTGGTGACGTAGGCGCCGTTGCGCTCGCCCAGCTCACCGGTCTCGATGTCGACCATGTACTTGGGCACCAGGAACATCGACAGGCCCTTGGTGCCGGGGCCGGCACCCTCGGGGCGGGCCAGCACCAGGTGGAACACGTTCTCGGACATGTCGTGCTCGGCCGAGGTGATGAACCGCTTGACGCCCTCGATGTGCCACGTCCCGTCCGACTGCCGGACGGCCTTGGCGCGGCCCGCGCCGACGTCCGAGCCCGCGTCGGGCTCGGTCAGCACCATCGTCGCGCCCCACTGCCGCTCGAGGGCCAGCTCGGCGAACCGCTTCTGCTCGGGCGTGCCGATCTGCCACAGGATCTGGGCGAAGCCGGGGCCGGAGGAGAACATGTAGACGGCCGGGTTGGCGCCCAGGACCTGCTCGGCGACGGCCCAGGTCAGCGAGCGGGGAGCGCCGCTGCCGCCGAACTCGGGCACGAGGTCGAGGCGGTACCACTCGGCGTCCATCCACGCCTGGTAGCTCTTCTTGAAGCTCTCCGGCATGGTCACGGTGCCGGCGGCCGGGTCGAACACCGGCGGGTGGCGGTCGGCGTCCTCGAAGGAGGCGGCGATCGGGCCCTCGGCGAGGCGGTTCACCTCGTCGAGGATGCTGCGCACGGTGTCCTCGTCCAGCTCCGCGTACGGGCCGCTTCCGAGGAGGTCCTGGCGCCTGAACACCTCGAAGAGGTTGAACTCCAGGTCCCGGAGGTTGCTCTTGTAGTGCCCCATTCGAGACTCCGTTCGGCTCGGCGGGCTGCCGACGGCCCCGCACTTGACGTACTGGTCGGTGTACTGGTCGGTAACTCAACATCATGCTACCCGCTGGTAACCAGTGACAAGCACCAGGAATCCGCCTATGTACGGGACGCGGGCCACATGTGCCTTACCATCGGGTCTACAAGGTGACGCAACTCACATGAACGGTGCAACTCCGTTACCAAGCAGTACATCAAAACGAACATTTCGGAACAAAAGGGACTTTTCGCCCTCAACAGCCTGGTCAACTCATGGTTGGGCGTTTCAGAATCATGTCCCCCGGTCGACGAGCACCCGACCGGAGCATCGCTTTCGGAACGATCCTCGCCGAACCCTTGACAGAACCGGGGCACGCGGCTACCACTCCGGCGTTGCGGACGACTATGACCGGATCTGGCAAACGTGAACCAATAGGGGCCCTCGTCCCTCTTACTTGGGGTGGCACGGGGTCGCAAGGGTCTGCGGGTTCTCCCCCGGAGCCCGAGGAGAGGAAGGACTGGAATTGTCGTCTGTCACGGGGTGGCTCAATGATGCCTGGAGTTCGATAACGGGGGCGTTCTCCAGCGGCGACTGGAGAGACTTCGTCCCGCTGGGGTTCGCGGGGCTTCTGGTCTGGGGGCTCTGGCTCTACCGGGTGATCCTCTCCCGCATGGACAAGCCGGTCGTGAACAATTTCCGCACGACCGTCTCCGTGGTGGTCCCCTCGTACCGCGAGGACCCGGAGATCATGATGCGCTGCCTGGACAGCTGGCTCGCGCAGAACCCGAGCGAGATCATCATCGTGATCGACGTCGGCGACACCGAGGGGCACCGCCGGCTGGCGCAGGTCACCGACCCGCGCGTCCACGTGCTGGTCTACGAGCACTCGGGCAAGCGGTCGGCGCTCGGCGTCGGCATCCGCGCCGCCCGTGGCGAGATCATCGTGTTCGCCGACTCCGACACCTGGTGGCAGCCCGGCCTGCTGGACGCCGTCCAGATGCCCTTCGAGGACCCGCAGGTCGGCGGCGTCGGCACCCAGCAGAACGTCTTCCAGCGCGAGACGAGCGTGTGGCGCCGGATCGCCGACTGGCTGGTCAACCTGCGCTACTACGACTACGTCCCCGCGATGGGCTCCAAGGGCGGCGTCGCGTGCCTGTCCGGCCGGACGGCCGCCTACCGCCGCTCGGTCGTCCTCCCCGTGGTGGAGAACCTGGAGAACGAGTTCTTCCTCGGCCGCCGCTGCATCGCCGGCGACGACGGCCGCCTCACCTGGCTGACGCTGTCGCAGGGCTACAAGACCGTGCACCAGTCGTCCGCGCGCGCCATCTCCATGTTCCCCGACTCCTTCCGCGCCTTCTTCAAGCAGCGCATCCGGTGGAGCCGCAACTCCTACCGCTGCTACCTCACCGCCCTGTGGAAGGGCTGGCTGTGGAAGACCCCGTTCGTCACCAAGGTCACCGTGCTGCAGATCCTGCTGACCCCCGTGACCATGGGCGTCACGCTCGCCTACCTCATCTTCAGCCGGATCCTGGACAACCTGCACCCCGTCGGCATCGCGCTGGCGATCGGCTGGGTGCTGTTCGGCCGCGGCGTCCGCGGCTGGTCGCACCTCAAGCGCCACCCGAAGGAGATCCTGCTGCTGCCGCTGACCGTGCTCGTGGTCATCGGCATCTCGCTGCCGATCAAGCTGTACGCCTTCATCACCATGAACAAGCAGGGCTGGCTGACCCGCTCCGCCGACCAGGTCGGCGGCGCCGGGCAGAGCGCGAGCTCGCTGCAGGGAGTGGGCTGACGGTGACCCTTCCTCCCCCCGGACCGCGGACGCCCAAGGCGCGTCCGCCCGGCCCGCGCAGGCGCGGCCCGCGGACGGCGGCGGCCGGCCTCGCGCTCGGCCTGCCCGCCCTCCTCCTCGCGGCCCCCGCGCACGCCGCGCCGACGCCCCAGCCCACGCAGGGGCAGCCGACGCAACCCGCCCAGGGGCAGCCGACTCAACCGGCGCAGGGACAGCCCACCCAGCCGGCTCAGGGTCAGCCCACGCAACCGGCCCAGGGCCAAGGCCAGGGCCAGGGCCAGGGCGGTCAGCAGAACGGACAGCAGGGCGCTCAGCAGCAGGGGGCCCAGCAAGGCGCGCAGCAGGGCGCGCAGCAGGGCGCCCAGCAACGGGCCGGGCAGCCGGCCGGTGAGGCCAACCCGCAGGCCGCGCTCGTCGACCAGGAGGACCAGCGGATCCTGCAGATCCGGTCCGTCCTGACGGCGATCCTGCAGATCGGCGGCCAGGCCACCGGGCAGTGGAAGCAGCCGCAGATCTTCGGCTCCAGCCACGGCAAGACGCTGGTCCTGCCCAACGTCGGCCAGGCGTACACGGTCGCCGACCTGGCCAAGTACGGCGGCAAGTACTTCAAGCGGCTGCCGGACGGCTCGTACCTGCTGGGCATCCCGGTGTACGTCGCCGACGGGGCGGAGCTGTCGCTCAAGAACGCCGACGGCCCGCTCGTCCTGCGGATGGGCAGCCTGCCCGGCGCGTTCGCGTCGATCGTCAGCTTCGGCGGCAAGATCAGCATCGAGGGCACCGAGCAGAACCCGGTGCAGATCACCAGCTGGGACCCGCGGACGAACCGGCCCGACACCGAGACCGCCGACGGGCGCGCCTACCTCCGCGCGGTCGGCGGCGAGTTCCACGCCAAGCACGCCAAGGTCTCCCACCTCGGCTTCTGGAGCGGACGGACGGGCGGCATCGCCCTCACCGGCACCGACCGGCCGCAGAGCGAGTACAAGCGCTACACCAAGGAGGAGCGGCACCAGCGCAAGGAGGAGCGGCTCGAGGGCAACAAGAACCGCGGCGGTGGCGGCGGCCCCGGCGACATCGAGATCCAGGAGCCGGGCGGCACCGCGACCCACGTGCCCGCCGCCGACCTCGTCACCGGATCGATCGACAACGCCACGATCACCGGCAACGCGTTCGGGCTGTTCGTCTCCGGCTCGAACCAGTCGCAGATCACCAACAACCGGATCGAGAACAGCCTGGTCGACGGGCTCGTCATGCACCGGTTCGCGAAGAACGCCAACATCGCGAACACGACGGTGACCGGGAGCCGCGGCGACGGGTTCGTCCTGGCGCGGGCCACCGAGAAGATCCGGGTCACCAACAGCACGGCCGAGGGCAACGGGCACAACGGGTTCACCGTGAACGGCGCGGCGCTGGCCGAGGGGCCGTCCGCGTCCGGCGAGTCCCTGCAGACGTTCGGCGGCAGCTCCATCAGCAACAGCGTCTCCAGGAGCAACGGCCACTACGGCATCGAGCTGCTCGGCGGGCACAAGCTGTCGGTGCAGAGCAGCAAGATCATCGGCGGCGACATGGGCATCGTCGTCCGCGAGGGCGCCACCGAGGTGCAGATCTCCGGCAACCAGCTCACCGAGCAGGTCCGGCAGGGCATCTCGGTCCGCGACGGCGTCGCCGACGCGAGCCTCGCCGGCAACACGATCGTCGGCGCCCGCACGGGCATCTACCTGCGCGACTCGTCCGGGAAGCTGACCGGGAACGTGATCAAGGGCGCGACGGCGCACGGCATCACGTTCCTCGGGGACGCCGACGGGTCCGAGGTCCGCAACAACAGCCTGGCGGGGCGGGGGACGAGCGCGGTCAGCACGTCCCGGTCCAGCGGCGACATCGCCGAGGACGACAACAACACCGACGGCTGGACCGACACCGCGTCGCTGTGGATGAAGGCGCGGCGCTACCTGACCCCGATGAACATGATCTGGGCGGGCGTGTTCCTGATGGTGCTGTTCTCGATGCTGCGGGCGCGCAACGGCGGCCTGCGCATCGGCCGCGCCGGGCACCACCCGTACGAGCTCCAGCAGCCGATGGAGAAGCGGCAGGTGTGGAGCCTGCCGCGCCGTCCCGCCGGGCCCGCCCCGGCCGGTGCGGCGGCCGCACCGCCGGGCGCTCCCGCGGGCGGCCCGGTCGGCGCCGTCCCGGGGGGCGCGCCCGTCGGGCAGCCGGTCGCGGGGCGGCACGCCGCCCCGCCCGCGCCGATGCCGCAGCCGATCCCGACCGCCGCCGGACGCCGCGGCGGCCCCGGCGCACCGGCGGGCCCGCCGCCGGGCGGCCCGCTCGTCCCGCCCGTCCCGCCCGCCGGACGGGCGCGCGGCCCGCAGCACGCCGCGCCGAACGGATCGACCACGACCGGGCCGCGGCCGGTGCCGCCGCCCGCGACGCCCCCGCACCCGACGCCGCGCGGCGGCGTCCCGCAGCCGGAACGGAGGTGAGCCCGCGATGAGCACCCCCGCGAACACGCCCGGCCCGTCCGGACGTCCGGGTCCGCCCGGCGCCCCGAGCGCCCCGAGCGCGCCCGGACCGCGCCACGGCGCCACGCCGCCGCCGCCCAGGAAGGGCCGCGGCGGCAAGGTCCTGACGACACTGCTGGTGCTCGGCCTGGCCGGCGGCGGCACGTACGCGTACCGCGTCTACGCCGACCGCCCGCCGGCGATGCCGGACGTGAACGACGTGACGTCGACGGCCGCGCAGCAGCAGTCGACGCTGGTCGACCAGGAGGACCTGCGGGTCATGCAGACCCGCGCCCAGCAGGAGTCCGACATCGCGGGCGGCGGCGCGACCGCCGTGCAGGCGCGGCAGCCGCGGCTGATGAGCTCCGCGAACGGCCGGACGCTGATGCTGCCGCAGCGCCGCGAGCCCTACTACGTGTCGGAGCTGCAGAAGCTCGCCGGGGAGGACTTCCAGAAGCTCGGCGACGGCTCCTACCTCCTCAACGTCAGCATCATGGTGGCGGCGGGCGGCAAGCTGGTCCTGCAGAGCTCCACCGGCCCGCTGACGATCCGGATGCGCAGCGTGCCCGGCTCCTTCGCCTCGATCGTCAGCGCGGGCGGCAGCGTCCGGATCAACGGCTCCGCGCAGAACCCCGTCAACATCACGAGCTGGAACGAGGAGACCCGCTCGCCGGACACGAAGGTGAGCGACGGCCGCGCCTACGTCCGGGCGATCGGCGGATCGTTCAGCATGACGTACACGAACGTGGAGCATCTCGGCTTCTGGAGCGGACGCACCGGCGGCGTCTCGCTGACCGGCTCGGACCGTCCGGACTCGTCCGCCGAGCAGGCCCAGCCGGGCGCGGCGCACGAGGTGCGGATGCCGGACGGGTCGCGGGAGCAGACCCGGGGCAACCAGGACCAGATCGAGGTGCAGGCCGCGAACGGGACGGGCGGCGCGACGTCGTTCCACGTCCCGCAGGCGAGCCTGGTGAGCGGCACGGTCGAGAACTCGACGTTCGACGGCAACGCCTACGGGATCTTCGTGACCGCGTCGAACCAGACGCGGCTCGCGAACAACACGATCAGCAACAGCCTCGTGAACGGGGTGCTGCTGCACCGGTTCGCGAAGAACGCGACGATCGAGAACACGACGGTGTCGCGGAGCCGCGGCGACGGGTTCGTCCTGTCGCGCGGCACCGAGGGTGTGCGGATCACGAACTGCACGTCCAAGGACAACGGCGGCAACGGCTACACGCTGAACGGGCAGCCGCTCGCGGAGGGCCCGTCCGCGTCGGGCGAGTCGACGACGGCGTTCGGCCAGAACCTCATCAGCGGCAGCGCGGCCGAGAACAACGACCGGTACGGGTTCGAGATCCTCGGCGGCGACAACGTCGCGGTGCAGAACAGCCGGGTGACCGGCGGCGACATGGGCATCGTGGCCCGCGAGATGGCGACCCGCGTGCAGATCTCGGGCAACCAGATCCGGGGCCCCGAGCGGCAGGGGATCGTGCTGCGCGACGACGTCGAGGGCGGCAGCGTCGCGGGCAACGTCATCCACGGCACCCAGACGGCCCTGTACGTCCGCGACTCGTCGGTGACGCTGCAGGGCAACACCGTCCAGTCGGCGTCCCGGCACGGGGTCACGCTGAACGGGGACGTCTCCGGGACGGTCATCGCGGGCAACACCATCAGCGGTTCCGGGTCGAGTTCGCTCGACTACGACCGCGCGACGGGCCAGTACAAGAACACCGGCAACAACGTCAAGGGCTGGAACAAGACCGCCGGATTCTGGACCTGGGTCAAGCGCATCCTCAAGCCGATGAACATCATCTGGGCGGGCGTCTTCCTGCTGGTCGTCGTCTCCATGTTCCGTTCGCGGGGCACGGGGCTGCGGATCGGACGGCGCAACGCCCACCCGTACGAACACCAGACCAAGCTCGAGGAGCGCCCCGTGCGCCTGCTCCGCCGCACCGCTCCCGCGGCGCCGCCGAACCGGCAGCAGCAACGGCGGCCCGCGGGAACCCGCGTCGACCACTAGCCCGGCCCTTCGGGCCGGTCGGCGCAACGGCACGGCACCGACGCACCAGAGCGGATCCAAGGAGTAGACCGTCACATGTCAGTCAAGATCGACATCAAGTTCCTCGCGGGCCTGCTGATCGGCGCCGTCGTGGTGGGATCGCTGGTGATCCTGTTCACCGGCGGCGACGAGGACCCCGAACCCGGCAACGCCTCGCAGAACTCGTCGCTGGAGCCGGTCGCGCCCGGAGCGGGCGCGACCGAGGACGGCGAGGAGGAGGACGAGGGCGACAAGGGCGACGAGGAGGGCGGCAACGCGCGCGGCCCGGCGCTCGCCCTGCCCGTCCCCGAGGGCGAGGGCAAGATCGACTGCCCGGCCCCCACGGCGACCGTGAGCGACGCCGCGAGCCTGGAGACGGCGCTGAAGGGCGCCAAGGCCGGTGACGTCATCAAGATGAACCCGGGCACCTACCAGGGCAAGTTCGTCACGAAGGCGAGCGGCACCCAGCAGCAGCCGATCTACCTGTGCGGTGACGCCAAGTCGATCCTGGACGGCGGCGGCGTCGACGAGGGCTACGGATTCCACCTGGAGGGCGCGAACTACTGGCGGCTCATCGGATTCACCGTGAGCAACAGCCAGAAGGGCGTGATGGGCGACGGCACGAACGGGTCGATCATCCAGGGGCTGACCGTCCACGAGATCGGTGACGAGGCCGTCCACCTGCGGAAGTTCTCCACCGGCAACACCGTCCAGTACAACAAGATCTACAACACCGGCCTGCGCCGCGAGAAGTTCGGCGAGGGCGTCTACCTGGGCACCGCCGAGTCCAACTTCGAGAAGATCAGCGGCGGGCAGCCCGACAAGAGCGACAACAACGTCGTGCGCGGCAACGTCATCCGGGCCACCGCCGAGGCGATCGACATCAAGGAGGGCACCTCCGGCGGGAAGATCCTGAACAACGTGTTCGACGGGACGAAGACCGGCGGCAGCAAGCACAACGACTCGTGGATCGACGTCAAGGGCAACAACTACCTGATCCAGGGCAACAAGGGCACCGGGACGCCGCTGGACGGCTTCCAGACGCACGAGATCATCGACGGCTGGGGCAAGAACAACACCTTCACCGGCAACACCATCGACCTGGGCGGCGGCAACGGCGTCGGGATCAACGACGTCAAGGGCGGCAACACCGTCAAGTGCGACAACAAGATGGTGAACGGCGGCAAGCTCACCACGGACGGGAAGTGCTCCTGACGCGCGGTCGCGCGGCCGGGGGTGAAGTTGGTGGAACGTGAAGATCGATCTGAAGTTCACCGGGATCCTCGTGGCCGGGGCGGTCGCCACCAGCGCGCTCGTCGTGCTCGCGACCGGCTCCGGCGACGACACCGAGGGCACGCCGACCGGCGGTGACATCGGCGCGCCGCCGTCGGCGGAGGCGTCCGTCCCGGCCGGGACGGGCCCCGCCGGGGCGGGGTCGGGGGCGGGCGCGGGCGGCGCGGGCGGCGCGGCCGGGGCCCGGCGGTTCCCGCTGCCGACGTCGCCCGAGCGGATCTCGTGCCCGCAGGCGACCGTCACCGTGAACGACGCCGTCAAGCTGCAGGAGGCTTTGAACGTCGCCGAACCGGGCACGGTCATCCAGCTCGGCCCCGGCACGTTCGACGGCCGGTTCCTCAGCCAGAAGTCCGGCACGCCGGACCGGCCGATCTTCGTGTGCGGGTCGGCGAAGTCGGTCCTGGACGGCGGCGGGACCGGCGAGGGGTACGGCTTCCACCTGCAGGACGCCGCGCACTGGAGGCTCATCGGCTTCACGCTGCGGAACAGCCAGAAGGGCGTCATGCTCGACGGGACGGGCGCGTCGGTCGTCCAGGAGCTGACGATCCGCGACATCGGGGACGAGGCCGTCCACCTGCGGCGCTTCAGCACGGGCAACTCCGTGCAGTACAACTCCATATCGGCCACGGGCCGCGAGAACCCCCGCTTCGGCGAGGGCGTGTACCTCGGCTCGTCCCACAACAACTGGGGCACGCTGACCGGGGGGCAGCCGGACCACAGCGACAACAACCTCGTCGCCGGGAACAAGATCAAGGCCACCGCCGAGGCCGTGGACGTCAAGGAGGGCACCTCCGGCGGCCGCATCGCGGGGAACACGTTCGACGGCTCGGAGCTCTCCGGCGGGTTCAACGACTCGTGGGTCGACGTCAAGGGCAACGGATACGTCGTCGAGGACAACCGGGGCGCGCACACCGGCGCCGACGGTTTCCAGACCCACGAGGAGTACAAGGGCTGGGGCACGCGGAACGTCTTTCGCCGCAACGTCATCGCACTGGGGGACGCCAGGGGCGTGGGGATCCGGCTCGACTCGGCCGGCAACGCGGTCGCCTGCGACAACAGGGTCCAGGGCGGCGAACTGCTCAACACGGGGAAGTGCTCTTAAGGGGCTCTACCGTCACCATCGAGAAGGAGAAGTGCCATGAACCAGACGGAGGCCCCCAGGCTCACCGTCATCGGGACCGGTTACCTCGGCGCGACGCACGCCATCTGCATGGCCGTGCTGGGCTTCGAGGTACTGGGCGTGGACGTCGACGAGCGCAAGATCGGCAAACTCGCGTCCGGCGAGGTGCCGTTCTTCGAGCCGGGCCTGCCGGAGCTGCTCACCAAGGCGCTGGAGTCCGGCCGGCTGCGCTTCACCACCTCCTTCGAGGAGGCGGGCCGGTTCGGCGACGTGCACTTCATCTGCGTGGGCACCCCCCAGGAGCCCGGCTCGGACGCGGCCGACCTCACCTACGTCGACGCCGCCGTGCGGGGCCTCGCCCCGTACCTGGACCGCCGCGCGCTCGTCGTCGGCAAGTCGACCGTCCCGGTCGGCACCGCGAAGCGGCTCACCGGCGTCATCCACGAGCTCGCCCCCGCCGGCACCGACGTCGAACTCGCGTGGAACCCCGAGTTCCTCCGCGAGGGCTTCGCCGTGGACGACACGATGCGTCCCGACCGCCTCGTGTTCGGCGTCGCGTCCGACTGGGCGGAGGAGCGGCTGCGCGCCGCGTTCCGTCCGGTCCTGGAGCTCGGCACGCCCGTCGTCCGCACCGACCTGGCCACGGCCGAGCTGGTCAAGGTCGCGGCGAACTCGTTCCTCGCCACCAAGATCTCCTACATCAACGCGATGGCGGAGGTCTGCGAGGCCGTCGGCGCCGACATCAAGGACCTCGCCGACTCGCTCGCCCTCGACGACCGCATCGGCGGCAAGTTCCTCAAGCCGGGCCTCGGCTTCGGCGGCGGCTGCCTGCCGAAGGACATCCGGGCGTTCGCGCACCGCGCCGAGGAGATCGGCGTCGGCCAGGCCGTGTCGTTCCTGCGCGAGGTCGACGACATCAACCGCCGCCGCCGGGCCCGCACCGTCGACCTCGTCCGGGAGATGCTCGGCGGGATCTCCGGCAAGCGGATCGCGGCGTGGGGCGCGGCGTTCAAGCCGAACTCCGACGACATCCGGGACGCGCCCGCCCTGGACGTCGCCCGCACCATGCACGGGCTCGGCGGGCACGTCCGCGTGTTCGACCCGGCCGCGCTCGACAACGCGCGCCGCGCGTTCCCCGAGCTGCGCTACGGCGACAGCGCGTTCGACGTCGCCCAGGACGCCGACGTGGTCGTCCTGCTGACCGAGTGGTCGGACTTCCGCGAGGTCGACCCGGACGCCCTGGCCGGGGTCGTCCGGCACAAGCGCATCGTCGACGGCCGGCACGCCCTCGACGCCGCCCGCTGGCGCGCGGCCGGCTGGGAGTACCGCGCCCTCGGCCGCAGCTAGCCCCGCACCACCGGCGGCGAGTCGCCCCCCACGGGGGCGGCTCGCCGCGTTGTCGTGGGCAGCCGCGTTTGAGACTTCTCCCTGGCGTCCACAAGGAATCGGCGCGAAAGTTCACACCGCAGGTTCAACGATACGGTCGAAGTGACTTCGCCCCCATGCGAAAGGACGACGCCATGGCGGACGTCTCTACGACGATCGAACTCAGCCGGTCCGAACTCCGCGAGGTGGCCCGCTTCGCGGCGGCGTGCGCCCGTCCCGCACTGGCGGTCTTCGAGCGCGCGCGTCCCGGCGACGGGCGCCCGCGGACCGCGGTCGACGCCGCACGGGCGTTCGCGGACGGCGCCGAGCGGACCAAGGCGATCCGGGACGGCGCGTGGGGAGCGTGGCTGGCCGCGCAGGAGGCGCGCGACGCGGGGGAGGCCGCGGCGAGCGACGCCGCGCGGGCGGCCGTGGCCGCGGCGAGCGCGGCGTTCCTGCACCCGCTGGCGAAGGCCACCCAGGTCAAGCACATCCTCGGATCGGCCGCCCACGCCGCACGGGCGTTCGAGCTCGCCACCGGAGACGACCCCGCCGTCGGCGCCGACCACATCGCGCGGTCGCGGCTCCTCGTGCCCCCCGCCGTCGTGGACGTCCTCAGGCGCTACCCGGCCGCCCCGCCCGGCGGGGGACGAGCGGGGGAACTGATCCGGTGGCTGGACGCGTCGCTCCGCTGATCACCGCCCCCGCGCGCGCCGGCGGGCAGGACGGGAACAGCGGGGCGGGGCGGGTCGTTGACCGGGAACGAGGGCGCCGTGCGCCCTCCCGGACGAGGTGCGCCGTACCCGGCAGGACAAGACGACGCAGGACCGCCGCCGTCTCGTCCACCGGGAGAAGAACATGGCCTGGATCCTCGTCATCGTCGCCGGCCTCTTCGAGGTCGCCATGGCCCTGTGCCTGAAGGCCAGCAAGGGCTTCACCGAGCCGTGGCCCTCCGTCGGCTTCCTCGCCTTCGCCGTGACCAGCTTCGGCCTCCTCAACATGGCCCTGCGGACGCTCGACGTCGGGACGGCCTACGCCGTCTGGGTCGGGATCGGCGCCGTCGGCACCGCCGCGCTCGGCATGGTGCTGCTGGGCGACCAGGTGTCCGCCCTGAAGATCGGGGCGCTGACCTGCATCATCGTCGGCGTCATCGGTCTCAACCTCGCGGGCGGCGGCGGGCACTGAGCGCGGGCGGCCGGGACGCGCGCCTCCCGGACGCATGCCTTTTCGGTCGCGCGCCTTCTCCTGCCGTCGATCCGGCTGCCAGGCTGGAACGCGAACCCCGACATGTGCGTCTATGTGTCGAGAGCGCCAGGGGGCGTTCGGCACCACCACGGGAGGAAGAACCTTGGTCTTCAAGAAGCTCCGCCAGGCGATGGGCATCGGCGGCCCGCAGATCGAGACGACCCTGCAGAACCCGAACACTCAGCCGGGCGGCGTCGTCCGCGGCGAGGTCACGCTGATCGGAGGCCAGCACGACTCCAACATCAAGTCGCTGAACCTGGCGCTGCGGAGCCGGGTCGAGGTCGAGTCGGGCGATTCCGAGCACGTCGCCAACCTCGAGTACGCGAAGGTGTCCCTCGCCGGGGGGTTCGAGCTGGACGACGGCTCGCGGCACAACATCCCGTTCGAGTTCGCCATCCCGTGGGAGGCCCCCCTCACGCACATGTACGGGCGCCCCCTGCTCGGCACCACCGTCGGCCTCGCCACCGAGCTCGAGGTCGCGGGCGCGGTCGACCCGGGCGACCTCGACCCGATCGTCGTGCAGCCGCTGCCCGCGCAGGAGCGCATCCTGGAGGCCTTCGGCAACCTCGGCTTCCGGTTCCGCAACGCCGACTGCGAGAAGGGCCGCATCTACGGCGTCAGCCAGAAGCTGCCGTTCTACCAGGAGATCGAGTTCACCCCGCCGCCGCAGTACGCGAGCGGCATCAAGCAGCTCGAGGTGACGTTCGTCGCGTACCCCGACTCCATGGACGTCGTCCTGGAGCTCGACAAGCGCGGCGGCGTGTTCACCGAGGGCCACGACTCGTTCAGCCGCTTCCGGGTGGACTACGCGAGCGTCGGCAACACCGACTGGGAGGGCCAGCTCAACGGCTTCCTGCAGGACGCCGGCCGCCGCAAGGGCTTCTTCTAGGAGCACGCGCCCCCGACCCCGTGCCGCGTTCCCCTCCCCGATCTTGATCGGGGAGGGGAACGGCGCGTAGAAATGGTTCATGTGACCCCGCCCCCCGGCCTGTCCCACGCAGAAGAGCGCCTGTGGGCCGCCTTCCCCACCGGCACGATGGTCGTCCTCGGCGACGACCTGCCCGAGGGCCCGCTGCCCGACCGGACCGTCCGCGCGCACGTCCTCACCCGGCTGATGCTCGGCGCCTGCGAGACCCGGCCCGGCTCGGTCGCGGCCGTGAAGCTGCGCGGCGCCTACATCATCGGGCAGATCGACGTGTCCGGCGGCACCGTCGAGCACGAGCTGCGCCTCGAGCGGTGCAGGCTGGTGGAGGAGCCCGACCTCTCCAACGCCGAGACCCGCCAGCTGCGGTTCGCCGACTGCCGGATGCCCGGCTTCGACGGCGGCGGGCTGCGCGCGGACGGCTACCTCAGCCTGTCCGGTTCGACGATCGAGGGGCAGGTGCGGCTGCCGCGCGCCCAGCTGTCCGGCGGGTTCCGGATGAACGGGACGCGCATCACCACGGACGACCCGGAGAAGTGGGCGCTGTTCAGCGGCGGGCTCGTCGTGGACGTCGGCACGTTCATCCGGGACGCGGAGATCACCGGCGGCGTCCGGTTCGTCGGGGCCCGGATGAACGGCGGGCTGTTCATGGAGCGGACCGTCCTGTCGAATCCGGGGCGGCTCGCGCTGGACGCGCAGAACATGGTGGTCGAGGACACCGCCGAGTTCAGCGCCGGCTTCCGCGCGAACGGGACGGTCCGGCTGCGCAGCGCCCGCTTCAACGGGATCCTGTCGTTCTCGAAGGGGGTCCTGGACTCCGGCGACCCGGAGCGGATGGCGCTGCACGCGTCCCACATGTACGCCGACGAGCTGCTGCTGCTGCCCGCGGAGAAGATCAAGGGCAAGGTCAACCTCTCCTACTCCCGCGTCGGCGTGCTCTACGACCTTCCGCCGGCCTGGCCGGACGAGCTGAGCCTGAACGGCCTGGTCTACGACACGCTCCGCGGCGGCGGCCTCAAGGACCGGCTCGAATGGGTCTCCCGCGACCCGCAGTTCCACCTCCAGCCGTACGAGCAGCTCGCCGCCTGGTACCACGGCGCCGGCTCCGACGACCTCGCCCGCAAGGTGCAGCTCGCCAAGCTGCGCGCGCGCCGCCGCAAGCTGCACTTCGTCGGTCGGGCCTGGAACCACCTCCTGGACTGGACGGTCGGCTACGGGTTCCGCCCGTGGCTCGCCTTCGCGTGGTTCGCGTTCCTCCTCGCCGTGGGCACCACCGTGTTCTCCGCCGAGAAGCCCCACGCCATCCGGCCGCCGGACGAGCTGCCCGACTTCCACGCGCTCGTCTACTCCCTCGACCTCCTCATCCCCCTCGACACGTTCGGGCAGCAGCTCGCCTACGACGCGGTCGGCTGGTCGCGGTGGGTCGCCTACCTGCTCGTCGCGACCGGCTGGGTGCTGGCCACCGCGCTGATCGCGGGCGTCACCCGGGTGCTGCGGCCGAACTGACCCGCGCGGTCGCGCTCGGGCCCACGCCCAGGGCCCACGCCCGCGCGCTCGGGCTCACCCACCGTGCTCACCCGGCACAATGGGGAGCCATGGGCACGTATCTGATCACGGGGGCGACCGGCGGGATCGGCACGGCGGTCGCGGAACTGCTCCGGGGCCGCGGGCACGACCTGATCCTCACCGGACGCTCCACCGACCGCCTCGACACCCTGACCACGGCGCTGCGGACCGGTGCCCACGCCAACACCCAGATCTTCTCGCCGCAGGAGATGACCGCGCAGAGCCCCGGCGCGTCGATCACCACGGTCGCGCTCGACCTCGCCGAGCCCCGCAGGCTGGAGGCGTCCCTCGCCCCCGCGCACGTCCCCGGACGGCTGGACGGCCTGATCCACGCGGCCGGGACCGTGCGCCTCGGCCCGGTCGCCGACCTCGACGTCGACACCTGGCAGGAGCACCTGTCGACGAACCTGGTGTCGGCCGCCGAGCTGACCCGCCTCCTGCTGCCCGCGCTGCGCGCCGCGCAGGGGCACGTCGTGTTCGTCAACTCCACCGCCGGGCTGCGCGCGAACCCGAACTGGGCGGCGTACGCGGCGAGCAAGTACGGGATGCGCGCGCTGGCCGACTCGCTGCGCGCGGAGGAGTCGGCCCTGCGCGTCACCACGCTGTACCCCGGCCGGACGGCGACGGGCATGCAGCAGCGGGTGCGCGGGCAGGAGGGCCGCCCCTACGATCCGGACGACTTCGCCAGCCCGGCGACCGTCGCGCGCGTCCTCGTCGCGGCCCTCGAGACGCCCCGGGACGCGGTGGTCTCCGAGGTCACGGTCCGCCCGCGGTAGCCGCCGCGGCGCGGTCACGGCCCGCCGCGGTCACGGCCCGCCGCGGCCCGGCAGCAGCCCCCGTTCCCCGGCCACGACCACGGCGGCCGTCCGGTCGGACACGCCGAGCTTGGCGAAGATCCGCACGAGGTGGGTCTTCACGGTGGCCTCGCTGAGGAACAGCGCGGCGGCGGCCTCGCGGTTGCTCGCGCCCCCGGCGACCAGGGCCAGCACCTCGGTCTCGCGCTCGCTCAGCGTCCCCGCGGGCGGCCGGGCGGGCTCGCGGACGCGGTCGATGAGCCGGGCCGCCGCCGTCGGGGCCAGCACGCTCCGCCCGTGCGCGGCGGCCCGCAGCCCCCGGAACAGCTCCTCGCGCGGCGAGTCCTTCAGCAGGTAGCCGACCGCTCCCGCGTTGATCGCCGGGACGACGTCGGCGGCGCCGTCGTAGGTGGTGAGCACCAGCACCCGCGCCCACGGCGCCGTCTCGGCGAGCCGCTCGATCAGGGCGACGCCGTCCAGTCCCGGCATCCGCAGGTCGCTCAGCACGACGTCGGGACGCGCCCGCCCGACGACGGCGAGGGCCTCCGCGCCGTCGGCGGCCTCCCCCACGACCTCGATGTCCGGCTGCTCGCCGAGCATGGCGAGCAGCCCGGCGCGGACCACCGGGTGGTCGTCGACGACGACCACCCGGACGGTCTCCGGCCCGCCGCCCGCGGTCCCCTCGCTCACCGTCGTCCCCCCTCGTCCGCTCCGGGGCGCAGCGCCGGGACGGTCACGCTCAGCGCCGTCCCGCGTCCGGGCGCCGACTCGACGGTCAGCGTCCCGGCGACGCGGGTGACGCGGTGCCGCATCGCCGACAGGCCGAACCCCCCGTGCTCGGACGCCCCGGGCGGCGCGTCCGGATCGAAGCCGACACCGTCGTCGAGCACGTCGAGCGCGACCACGTCGTCCATGAACGACAGCGTGACGCGGACCTGCCGGGCCCGCGCGTGCCGCGCCACGTTCGCCAGCGCCTCCTGCGTCGCGCGCAGGATCGTCTCCTCGGCGTCCGGGCGCAGCCGGACGGGCGACCCGGTGGCGGTCACGGTGGCGCGGGCGCCGTTGTCGGTCCGCCAGCGCTCGACCACGGCCGCGAGCGTCTCCGCCAGCGTCCCGCCGTCGAGCGGTGCGGGCCGCAGGGCCAGCATCCACCGGCGTGCCTCGGCCAGGTTCTCCCGGGCGGTGCGCCGCGCGACGTCGACATGGCCGCGCGCCGGGTGCTCCGGCGGGACGTGCGCGTCCGCGGCCTCCAGGTGGGTGAGGATCCCGGCGAGTCCCTGGGCCAGGGTGTCGTGCAGTTCCCGCGCCATGCGGGTGCGTTCCGTCAGGACGCCCGACTCCCTGGCGCGTTCCAGCAGTTCGTCCTGGAGCCCCGCGTTGTCCCGGGCGAGTTCGGACATGCGCGCGTGGGCGGCGGCGAGTTCGTCGTAGGCCAGGCGGCGGCGCCAGGCCTCCGACTCCACCGCGCGCAGGGCTCCCCCCACGGCGCAGACCAGGACGGTGCTGCCGCAGACCGCCGCCAGGGGGCCGGGGGCCCGCGGAGGCGCTGCTGCGGCGGCTCGTCTACCGGCGGGCCCGGCGCGGCGGAGGTCACGGCAGGTCGGCGGTAGCGGGCTTCTCCGGACGGCGGCGCAGCGCCCACGCGCCGAGCACGCCGCCGATCAGCCCGAACAGGTGGCCCTGCCACGAGATGGCGGGGTCGCTCGGGAGGACGCCGAGCAGCATCGTCCCGTAGACGGCGACGACCCCGACGGCGATCGCGACGTCCACCATGCGGCGCTCGAACACGCCGCGGCCGAGCAGGTACCCGAAGAACCCGAAGATCAGGATGCTGGAACCGAGGGTGTTGGCCGAGCTGGTGAACCACACGCCGAGCCCGCCGACGACGATCACGATGAGGCTCGCGACGAGGAACTTCGCGATCCCCCGGGTGGCGGCGATGAACCCGAGGATCAGGAACGGCACCGTGTTCGCGATCAGGTGCCCGAACCCGGCGTGCATGAACGGGGCGGTGAAGATGTCCGGAAGGTCGTTGACGTTCCAGGGGTCGATCCCGAACCGGTCGAACCACCCGTTCGCCACGTAGTCGACCGTTTCCAGCACCCACATCACCGCGGTGACGGACAGGACGAGGACGGCCGACCCCAGCGCGCGCGCCCCATGCTTCGCGAGGCCGGTGGAACGTTGCCGCTCGGGGGAGTAGCTCATACCAGACCAACGTACATGCGCGCGAGTTGGTTGCGGCATGCTGATCGGATGCGTGCGATGGTCTGCGAGGAACTCGGTTCGCTCGCCCTCAGGGAAACGCCGGCCCCCGAGCCCGGAGACGGCCAGGTGCTGATCACTGTGGAGGCGGCGGGCGTCAACTACGTGGACGCGCTGTTCGTCCAGGGCCGGTACCAGATCAAGCCCGAGTTGCCGTTCGTCCCCGGCAGCGAGGTCGCGGGGACGCTGCCGTCCGGGCGGCGGGTGCTGGCGATGTGCGGGCTCGGCGGGTTCGCGTCGCACGTCGTCGTGCCCGAGGCGGCGGCGGTGCCGGTCCCGGACGCGCTCGGGGCCGCCGCGGCGGCGACGTTCACCCAGAGCCACTGCACGGCCCTGTTCGGGCTGCGCGACCGGGCGGGCCTGCGGGCGGGCGAGACGGTGCTGGTGCTGGGCGCCGGGGGCGGGACGGGGCTCGCGGCGGTGCGGGTCGCGACGGCGCTCGGGGCGCGGGTACTGGCCGCGGCGTCGTCCGGTCCGAAGCGGGACGCCGCCGTCAAGGCGGGCGCGGAGGCCGCGATCGACCTCGCCGACGTCAAGACCGGCGCCCGGGGCTGGTCGGAGGGCGGCGTCGACGTCGTGTACGACCCGGTAGGCGGCGCGTCGGCCGATCCGGCGCTGCGCTCCCTCCGGGAGGGCGGGCGGCACGTGGTGATCGGCTTCGCGTCGGGGGACATCCCGTCGCTGCCGCTCAACCAGGTGCTGCTGCGCAACCGCACGGTCGTCGGGGTCGACTGGGGCGCCTGGTCGATGACGCACCCGCTGGAGCAGCGGGCGCTGCTGGACGAGCTGCTGGCGATGGTCGCGTCGGGCGCGCTGGCGCCCGCCGAGGCGGGGACCGAGCCGCTGTCCGCGGCGCCGAAGGTGCTGGACGACCTGCTGAACCGGCGGATCGTGGGGAAGGTCGCGCTCCTCCCCTGATCAGGAGAGGTGGTACTTCATGCCCATGTGGGACGGGCGGAAGCCCATCTTCTGGTAGAAGCGGATGGCGTCGGGGCGCTGCCGGTCGGTGGTGAGCTGCACCAGCCGGCAGCCCCGGGCGCGGGCCTCGTCGATCGCCCAGCCGATGAGGGCCTGGCCGACGCCCCGGCCGCGCTGCTCGGACACGACGCGGACGCCCTCGATCTGCGCGCGCTCGCCCCCGCCGTAGGTGAGGCCGGGGATGTAGGTGAGCTGGAGCGTGCCGGCGATCTCCCCGCCGACCTCGGCGACGATGACCGCGTTGTTCGGGTCCTTCTCGATCGCGGCGAACGCGGTGAAGTAGCCCTCCGGGACTCGGTCGCCCGGCGTTTCACGGGTCGATCCGAGGGGATCGTCGGCCAGAAGCCGGACGATCTGCGGCAGGTCGGCCGCCGTCGCCTCGCGGAAGGTCACTTCTTGATCACGCTGCACACCGACCAGGCTATCCGACCGCTATTTTGCAGTGTTCTCACAACGACTTGTAGTACTACGGGTTGTAGTACTACGTTAGGTGGACGACACCGTACCTCGACCCGCGAAGCCGGCGGCATGCCGCGACCGCCGCAGGGAGAAGCCATGCACAACAACGACAACGAGGAACACTGGACCGACCACGCGATCTGCCGCGGCGCGGACCCCGACCTGTTCTTCCCGATCGGGTACTCCGCGGAGATCCTGCGGGAGCAGGAGCTGGCCGCCAAGGCGATCTGCGGCAACTGCCCGGTGCAGGTCGACTGCCTGACCTGGGCGCTGCGCGTCGGCGAGCCCGACGGCGTCTGGGGCGGCACGACCCCGGAGGAGCGCCGCCGCCTGCGCCGCACCGCCGAGGCCCCCGCCCGCCGCCCGCTCCCGGTCATCGTCGTCCGCGGCGACGCCTCGATCTCCGAGCACGCCGACGCCGCCTGAGCGGCCCGGCCCGCGGGCGGCCCGGCCGCCCGAGCCGCCGAGCCGCCTGAGCGGCCCGGTCAGGCGGACGCCTCCGGCACCGCCGCGTCCTCGACCTCCTTCCCGGCGCGGCGCTCGTCCCGGTACCGCCTGATCGAGTACCCGAGCGCCGCCGCCCAGATCGCGTACAGGACCGCGTAGACGCTGTACCGGACGGGATCGCTCGCGTCGATCCAGTCGCTGCGCAGCAGCGTCCGGGCGTTCGTCACGATGATGAGGCCGCCGACCGCCGCGCCGAGGACGGCGGGCGGCAGGTGCCGCACCAGCCACGCCGCGATCGGCGCGGCGACCAGGCCGCCGAGCAGCAGCGCGGCCGCCCAGGAGGCGTTGACCCCGGCGGTGCCGAGCCCGGTCAGGAAGCCGAGGCTCGCCGCGACCGCGACGAGGAACTCGCTGGTGTCGATGGTGCCGATCACCTTGCGGGGCTCCATCCGCCCGGACGCCAGCAGCGCGGGCGTCCCGACCGGTCCCCAGCCGCCGCCGCCCGAGGCGTCCACGAAGCCGGCCACCACGCCCAGCGGGGCGAGGAAGCGGCGGCGCAGCGGCTTGCCCAGGTTCGCGGTGGACGGTCCGCGCCGGGTGAACCGGACGAGCACGTAGGCGCCGAGCGCGAGCAGGATCAGCGACATGACCGGCGCGGCGGCCTCGGTCGACAGCCGGGACAGGAACGTGGCACCGGCGAACGCCCCGGCGGCACCGGGGATGCCGACCTTGAAGACGACCTTCCAGTCGACGTTGCCGAACCGCCAGTGCGCCGCGCCGGACGCCAGCGTCGTGCCGATCTCCGACAGGTGCACGGTGGCCGAGGCGGCCGCCGGACTCGTCCCCGCCGCCAGGAGGAGCGTCGTCGACGTCACCCCGTAGGCCATCCCCAGGCTCCCGTCCACCAGCTGGGCGCCGAGGCCCACCAGTGCGAGCACTACGAACGAGCGCATGGCCACCTTCCCTACTTGATAAGTCGGAATACTGGATATTAAGCCATCGCCGACCTCCCAGGTCAACCGGACTAATCAGTCATAGAACTGGCCGGAGGCCGGGACCGGCCACCGGCGGGCCGGTCAGTCGAGCGCGTCCACGAAGCGCCCGGCCTCCTCGGCGTTCATCCCCGTCTCCGACCGCACCAGCCCGACGGCCGACGCGCGGTCGTCCGCGTCGACGAACTCCCGCGCGCGCTCCGCCAGCGTGCCGTCGTTCCCCACGGTGGCCCGCCCGCGCCGCCAGCCGCCCTGCAGCGCCTTCACGAAGTCCTTGGCCTCGCTCCGCCCGAGGCCCGCCTCCTTGCGGGCGGCCTTCACCGCGTCCGGCGCCCGTCCGGCCACGAGCAGCGCGCGGAGCCTCTCCTCCAGCTCGACGGGCACCCGCGCGCCCATCCACTCGAGGCGCAGCGCGTCCACGTACCGCTTGGCGGACACGAGGTCCCAGCCGGTGGCCTGGCGCACCTCGGCGACCGCCTTGACCACCGACCCCTTGGTGAGCTGCTCCACGACGCGCGTCCCGACCTCCGGGGGCACGTAGGTCAGGGGCGTCCGCTTGCCGGACATCACACTCCCTCGATCGGTCGTATCAGACACTACCGATCCTCAACGGTCAGGAGTCGCCGAAGGCTCCCAGGGCCGTCATCAGCCCCACACCGTCGGACACCACCCAGTACTCGGCGAGCCGCCCGCCCTCGACCCGGAACATGTCCTGCCCGACGAACGACACGCGCGTCCCGGGCGAGACCGTCGCGCCGGGCACACCGCCCTGGTAGGTCCCGTGGAACGTCCACCGCGCCGCGACGATGTCGCCGCCCACCACGGGCCCGACGTCCAGCGTGTTCACGATGTCGGTGAACAGGTGGCGCGAGTGCCGGATCTGGTCGGCCGCCTCCTTCCGCCCGCGCACCTCCATCGCGGGCCAGTGCCCCGTGAAGTCCGGCGCCATGATCTCGTCGAGGACGCCGTAGTCGCCCGACCACGCGTCGAACAGCCAGCGCCGGTAAAGCTCGTCCGCATCCATGGCCCCATTCTTCGCACGCGTCCCGGTGTCCTGCCAAGGGGGCCGGTCGGCGGGACGCGCGACGCGGGTGCCCGGCCGCCGGCCCCGGGGGCACCGCGAGAGCCGGTGCCGGGGCGAGGACGAGCGCTACCTCACCTGCACGGCCCACCGCCACTGACGCGCGTTCTATCCCTGTTCATCTTCACGTGGAATGCTGGTCACGTGGACTTCAACCCGTGGTAGGAGGGCGCACCGTGGCCGACCGGCACCTGGAGATCGAGCAGAAGTACGACGCCGAAGAGGGGTTCGTGCTCCCGGCACTGGACGATCTCCCGGGGGTCTCGGCGGCCGCGGAGCCGCGCGTCCACGAGCTGCACGCGACCTACTTCGACACCCCCGACCTGCGGCTCGCCGCGCACGGGATCACGCTGCGGCGGCGCCGCGGCGGCGACGACTCCGGCTGGCACCTGAAAATCCCGGCGGGACCCGACGGCAAGCAGGAGCACCGCGCGCCGCTGGGCCGTCCGCGCGTCGTCCCGGCGCGGCTCGCCGGGCTCGTCGCCGTCCACACGCGCGGCGCCGAACCGGCCCCCGTCGCGACGCTGCAGACCCGCCGGACGGTCGTGGTCCTGCGGGACGCCGACGGCACGGCCCTCGCCGAGGTCGCCGACGATCTCGTGACGGCGTACCGGGAGGCCGGGGACGAGCCGCGCCGGTGGCGGGAGATCGAGGTCGAGCTCGGCGCCGGCGGGACGGACCTGCTGAAGGCGGCGGGCAAGCGGCTGCGGAAGGCGGGCGCGCGGCGGGCGAAGTCGTCGTCGAAGCTCGGCCGGCTGCTCGGCGAGGCCGTGCCGGCGGCGCCGGGCGCGACGGCGCGGGCCGCGACGCGGGCGCGGCTGCGGGAGCTGACCGCCAACGGCAAGCTGCCGGCGGTGACGGCGGGCGACGCGGTGCTGGGCTACCTCGCCGCGCAGCTGGAGAGCCTGATCGAGTTCGACCCGCGGGCGCGGCAGGGCGAGGACGACGCCGTCCACCGGATGCGGGTGGCGACGCGGCGGCTGCGCAGCACGCTGCAGGCGTACCGGCCCGTGCTCGACCCGGCGCGGACCGAGCCGGTGCAGGCGGAGCTGCGCCGGCTCGCGGCGGTGCTGGGCGAGGTCCGCGACCTGGAGGTGCTGCGCATGCGGTTCGCGGACGGTCCGCCGTTCCTGCGGGACGACCTCGCGCGGCGGGAGCGCGGCGCGTACCGGCGGATGAACCTGGCGCTGAAGGAGGCCTGGTACTTCGAGCTGCTCGACGCGCTCGACGGGCTGATCGCCGACCCGCCGCTGGGCGAGCGCGCGGACCGCAAGGCGCGCAAGGAGTTGCCGGTGCTGGTCTCGCGGGTGTGGGAGCGGATGGCGGCCCAGTACCGGACGATCGAGGTGGTGGACGACCCGGACTTCGCGCGCCACGAGACGCGCAAGGCGGCCAAGCGCGCGCGCTACGCGGCGGAGCTGGCGACGCCCGTGCTGGGCGCGGCGGCGAAGCGGGTCGCCAAGGACGCCAAGCGCATCCAGGAGGTGCTCGGGGAGCACCAGGACGCCGTGATCGCCATGGGGCACCTGGAGGCCGTCAGGGGGCGCGCCAGGACGCCGCAGGACGCCTTCGCGCTCGGCGTCCTGTACGGCCGCGAGGAGTGCCGCGCGGGCACCGCCCGCGACCGGCTCGCCGTGACCTGGTCGCGCACCCTGGGGCCGTCCTTCTGACGGCCGCCGGGACGGCTCAGGGGGCGTGCCGCTCCAGCGCGGGCATCGCGTCCCCGGCGATGTGCGCGACCCAGAACTCGCCCTTGGCGAGGCACGGGTCGTCGGGGACCTTCTCGCCGAGCTCCCGGCACAGCCCGGTGACCAGCTCCTCGACGACCTCGCCGTGCGTGCAGACGAGCGTCGGGACGCCGTCCGCGACGAGTTCGAGGAGGCGTTCGACGGCCTGCCCGGGACCCGTCTCGCCGACGGTGAACGCGCCGTCGGTCGTGACGGGCGTGCGGGTGCGGCGGGCGTGCGGCAGGACGGTCTCGACGCAGCGGGCGGTCGCCGAGCCGACCAGCCGGAGCGGCCCGAACGACGACAGCAGCGGCGGCAGGCGGGCGGCCTCGGCGCGCCCCGCGGCGTCGAGCGGCCGCAGCTCGTCGGCGTCCCGCCACTCCTCCTTCGCGCCGGCGTCGCCGTGCCGCAGGATCACCAGCGGCCAGGTGTCCAGGGGACCGGCGACGAACTCCTCGAGCAGCTCGACGTCGTGCCGGTAGGACAGCCGGCCGGCGGCCCGGTCGGCGGGCAGCCACTCGATCCGGTCGACCTCGTCGTTCGGGACGAACGCGGCCTCGGCGACCGGGCGGGCCGCCCACCAGTCGACCCGCTTCGTCCGGTCGCCGAGCGCGTAGGTGCAGGTCGGGAGGCGGCGGCCGAGCCGGGGAACGATCCCGGTCTCCTCCTCGACCTCGCGGACGGCGGCGCCCAGCACGTGCTCGCCGGGGTCGACCTTCCCCTTCGGCAGCGACCAGTCGTCGTAGCGGGGGCGGTGGATCACGGCGAACTCCGGGCCGTCGCGCCACAGAAGGGCTCCGGCGGCGTGAATGCTCGGCGGGCGGGTGTCCTCATCCATCGACGGTCCTCCAGCGACGGCTCCGCACGAGATGCGTCTGGATGTCCCGGAGCGTCTCGCCGGGCGGCGGCGTGTTGCGCATCCAGGTGCCGTCCCCGTCCAGGCACCAGGCATGCGCGCCTTCGTCCATCGCCATGTCGAGCAGCTCGATCAGCCGGTCGCGCTGCGCCCGGTCGGTGACGGTGACGAGGGCCTCGACGCGGCGGTCGAGGTTGCGGTGCATGAGGTCGGCGCTGCCGATCCACACCTCGGGGTCGCCGCCGTTGTCGAACGCGAAGACGCGCGAGTGCTCCAGGAACCGGCCGAGGACGCTGCGGACGCGGATCGTCTCCGACAGCCCCGGAACCCCGGGCCGCAGCGCGCATATGCCGCGCACCCACACGTCGACCGGGACGCCCGCGCGCGACGCCCGGTACAGGGCGTCGATCAGGACCTCGTCGACGAGCGAGTTGCACTTGATCCGCACCCGCGCGGGATGCCCGCTCCGGTGGTTGTCGATCTCGTGCTCGACGCGCTGGACGAGCCCGGACCGCAGGCTGTGCGGGGCGACGAGCAGCCGGTGGTAGGAGCCCTGCCGCGAGTAGCCGGTGAGGTGGTTGAACAGGGCGCTGACGTCCTCGCCGACCTCCGGGTCGGCGGTCAGCAGCCCGAAGTCCTCGTAGAGGCGGGCCGTCTTCGGGTGGTAGTTGCCGGTGCCGATGTGGCAGTAGCGGCGCAGCGCGCCGTCGGTGTCCTGCCGGACGACGAGCGCGAGCTTGCAGTGCGTCTTCAGCCCGACGAACCCGTAGACGACGTGGCAGCCGGCGGTCTCCAGCTTGCGCGCCCACGCGATGTTGGCGCGCTCGTCGAACCGGGCCTTCAGCTCCACCACCACAACGACCTGCTTGCCGGCCTCGGCCGCGCTCATCAGCGCGTCCACGACCGGCGAGTCGCCGCTCGTCCGGTACAGCGTCTGCTTGATCGCCAGGACGCGGGGGTCGGCGGCGGCGTCCTCGATGAGCCGCTGCACGGTGGTCGTGAACGAGTCGTACGGGTGCTGGACGAGCACGTCCCGTTCGCGGATCGCGCCGAAGATGCTCGCGTCCTCGGGGACCGCGGCCTTCGACGGGACGAACGGCGAGTACTTCAGGTCGGGGCGGTCGAGGTCGGCGATGGCGCCGAGCCCGCCGAGGTCGAGCGGCCCGACCACCCGGTAGATCTGCCCCTCCTCGATCGCCAGCTCCGTCGTCAGCAGCTCCAGGACGCCCGTGGAGATCGACTCCTCGACCTCCAGCCGGACGACGGGGCCGAACCGGCGCCGCAGCAGCTCCCGCTCGAGGGCCTGCAGCAGGCCCTCGCTGATGTCCTCGTCGATCTCGAGGTCCTGGTTGCGGGTGACGCGGAACGCGTGGTGCTCGACGACCTCCATGCCGACGAACAGCTGCCCGAGGTGCGCGGCGATGACGTCCTCGAGCGGGGTGAACCGGTCGGGGGACGCCTCGATGAAGCGCGGCAGCAGCGGCGGGACCTTCACGCGCGCGAACATCGTCGCGTCGGTCTCCGGGTCGCGGACGATCACGGCCAGGTTGAGCGACAGGCCCGAGATGTACGGGAACGGGTGCGCGGAGTCGACGACCAGCGGCGTCAGGACGGGGTATATGCGGTCGCGGAAGAACCTCCGCAGCCGCTCCTGCTCGGTCTCCGCCAGCTCGTCCCAGCGCAGGAGGTCGATGCCCTCCTTGCCGAGGGCGGGGCGGATCTCGTCGCGGAAGCAGGCGGCGTGCCGCAGCATCAGCTCGTGCGCGACCGTCCCGGTGCGCTCCAGCACCTCGCGCGGCTGCCGTCCGCTGGCCGACTGCACGGCCAGGCCGGTCGCCATGCGGCGGGCGAGGCCGGCGACCCGCACCATGAAGAACTCGTCGAGATTGCTGGAGAAGATCGACAGGAACCGGACGCGCTCCAGCAGCGGGAGGGTCGGGTCCTCCGCGAGTTCCAGAACGCGCTGGTTGAAGCGGAGCCAGCTCTCCTCCCGGTCGAGGAAGCGGTCCTCGGGCAGCGCTTCGCCGGTACGGGGGATGTGTCCTGGGTTGACGGTCATGTTCTTATTTTCCCTGACCAAGGTGAACGGCTGTCGAACGAACGGGGCACCGAAGAGTCGGACACCGTGGATCGTGCCCGCGGTTCCCGTTGATCACTCCGCCGCCCGGCCGCCGATGCGCAACGTGAAGCCCCCTTCACGCGCCGGACGGACACCGCCCGCGACGAGCGGGCACCGGGCCCGTCCCTGGACCGTCCCAGGTCTCCGCTAAATAAGAGTGCCGTTTTGTCAGACCCTTGGGTAATCATTCTTGTTATGAGCAGAGACACCCATCCCGGGGCGCAGTGCCCGCACTGCCGATCACATCTCGCGCTCGTCCCCGTGCCCGCCAATACCGACACCGGCCTCGCACTCCCGACCCACTCGCTCCTTCCCGTCGTCCCCAAGGAGGAATGGCAGCCTCCCCCGGTCTCGGAGGTGCTCGCGGTTTACGCCGGACGCGTCCGCGACACCGCAACCGCCACCCGCGGCGCCGCCAAGGTCAGGGAAAGCCTGAACCGCGCGCGCGCCGTCGCGGCCCAGCGCAGGACCGCGCAGAAAGCCGCCCGGCATCCCGCCCGAACCCCGACTCGGACCCCGAAGAGCGCCTGATCACGTACCGATCACGCAGCCGCGCGAGTCGGACGCGTGATCGGCTTCGCGAAGGGACGGCGCCCGGCCCGCCGAGGCCATGGCACCGCCCCTGCGATTACCGATGCCCGTAACGGATCAGCGCGGTGCCGAGTCCGTCCATTCCATCGCCGTCACGGCGGCGGAACTCAGCACCGTTCCGGCGGGCCGGTCCACCCCCGGCGCCGGCTCCAGCAGGACCCGCTCGTCCGCCAGCGCCCGTCCGGTCGCGGGGTCGATGACGAGCCGGCTCCGCACCGTCCCGAGGGGCGTCTTCTCGTCGAACGCGACCGCGTCGCCCGTCCGCTGCCGCGAGTCCACGACCTCGCCCACGCCCTCGACCGACGCCAGCCCGGCCAGCATCCGGAACGCGGCCGCCCGCACCTTCGGCGTGACGGGCATGTCCGTCACCAGCCCCACGGACGTGCGGTACAGCCAGGCGTCCGCGGCCATCGGCAGGCTCTCCGACTCCGGGTCGTGCCCCTCGTACCAGCGCAGCAGTTCGGCCTTGAGCTTCGCCGGGTCGTCGGGCAGCGCGCGCAGGTCGGCCATCGTCACGTTGCGGCCGAGCCAGAACACCTTGTCCCCGTCGACGAGCGGCGTGCTGGACGTCTCCACCGGGCCGGGCGCGGTCGTCACCCGCATCGGCTTGAGCTTCGCCCCCGCAGCGGGCGCCGCGGGCACCTCCAGCTCGAACGTGGACGGCGATCCCGCGCGTTGCCAGGCCGCCGCGTCCGCCATGGTCGCCGCCCGCACCCCGAGCCGCTGCTGCCGTGCCCACGTCCGGCCGCCCGGCTCCCGGGGCGTCCAGGACTCGTGCCGCGAGCCGTCGATGACCGTGTAGCGCGCACCGGGCTCGCCCACCTGGTAGGACGCGGAGTCGATCTTCTCCACGTACCAGAACGCGCCCGTCCCGGCGGGCCGCCGCTCCGTCTTCTCGGCGGCGGCGAGCAGCACCGTCCCGGCGTCGAGCGCCCGCACGGGCGTCCCGCCCGCGGACGTCCCCGGGCCCGGCTCGTCCGCCGCGGGCAGGTTCACCACGACCAGCGCGGCGGCGGCCGCCGCACCGGCGAGGCCCAGCCCCCACACCGGCCGCAGCCGTCCGGGCCTCGGCCGCGGCTCCCGCGCGTCCCGTCCGGACCGCGCCTCCCGCCCGGACGGCCGTTCCGCCATCGCCCGCGCCAGTTCGGCGCCCCGGACGTCCGGGGCGACCGGCGCGTCCGGGTCCAGCTCGGCGGGGCGCGCCTCGCGCAGCGTCCGCAGTACGTCCCTCATGACAGTTCCTCCCTCATGATTCCCACCCGTGGACGCTCCGCCGCCGCGGCGGCGCCGGGCCCCGCCCGGTCCGGGTCCGCGCCGCCCTGTTCGGCGCCTTCCTCGACCGCCCGGACGAGGCGGCGCCGCGCCCGGTGCAGCCGCACCCGCAGCGCCGTGGCCGAGCAGCCCACGACGCGGGCGGCGTCCCGCGGCGCCAGTCCCTGCCAGGCGACCAGGATGAGAATCTCCCGGTCGCCCTCCGGCAGCGCGGCCATCGCGCGGAGCACCGCAAGGCGCTCGGCCACCTCGTCCGCGACGTCGCCGCCGGGGCGCGGCGCGCGGCGCGCCGCCTCGGCAACGAACGCCGTGCGCCGGGTCTCGGCGCGGTGGTCGGCGCGCAGGACGTTCCGCGCGACGCCGAGCAGCCACGGCAGCGGCGGGTCGGGCACGTCGGCCAGGCGGCGCCACGCCACCGTGAAGGTCTCGCTCACCACCTCGTCCGCGACCTGCCGGCCGGCGCGGCTCGCCGCGTACGCCCACACGCGCTGCCGGCACGCGTCGTACATCGCGGTGAAGCGCCGCTGGTCGTCGGCATGCCGATCGGCGGCCTGTTCATCGGGGGCTTCGTCCGCCACCGTGTGCTCCTCCGTCCGCCAGTGTGTTCCGTCACGAGGTAGTGGCACGGGCAAGGTCATCGTTACCGCGGGGTCGAGATTCCCCGGCACGATGGGCAGTTCCGCCATGGGAGGTGCAAGGCTTGCACGGACTGCCTCTAATATTTGCTCGACTGCAAGCAAATGCACTGTTCGAAGCGTCCTCCCCCCGCTAAGGAGCTGAGACATGACCGCGATCCCCAGTCGCGGCGCCGAACGCCTACTGGGCGTCACCGGCTCTCTTCGCCTGCTCCTCGTCGAGGACGACCCGGGCGACGCGTTCCTGTTCGAGGAGCTGCTGACCGAGGTCCGGCCCGGCGTCGAGATCACCGTGGCGCGGACGCTCGCGGAGGCGCTGGAGGCGATCCGGCCGGAGCTGCAGTGCGTCATCGTCGACCTGTCGCTGCCGGACGCGCAGGAGCTGGACGCGCTGCGGCAGGTGCTCGACCACGCGCCGCACACCGCCGTGCTCGTCCTGACGGGCAGGGTCGACACGCACGTGGGCGTGGAGGCGGTCGCCGCCGGCGCGCAGGACTACCTGGTCAAGCAGGACGTCGACGGCGCGCTGCTCAGCCGGGCGATCAGCTACGCGATCGAGCGCAAGCGGGCCGACGAGTCGGAGAAGCAGCTCGTCGAGGCACGGGCGATCGGCCGGGAGAACGCGCGGCTGGAACGGGGGCTGCTGCCGGTCCCGATCCTGAACGACGGGTCGCTGCGGCACCACACCCGCTACCGGCCGGGCCGCGACCGCGCGCTGCTCGGCGGTGATTTCCACGACACCGTGGAGACCGCGGACGGAACCGTCCACGCGGTCATCGGGGACGTCAGCGGGCACGGCGCCGACGAGGCGTCCCTCGGCGTGCGGCTGCGCATGGCGTGGCGGACGCTCGTCCTCGCGGGGCACCAGGGGCAGCGGCTCCTGGAGACGCTCGACGCGGTACTCGAACACGAGAGGTGGGGCGACGAGATCTTCACGACCCTGTGCATGCTGACGATCGCGCCCGACCGCCGCTCCGCGCGCGTCCACCGGGCCGGGCATCCGCGCCCGCTGCTGTTCGGGCCGGACGGCGTCCGGCCGCTCCCGGACGACACGCGCGGCCCGGCGCTCGGGCTGGTGCCCGGCCTGGAGTGGCCCGCGCAGGAGGTCGAACTCGGGGACGCGTGGGGCCTGTTCCTCTACACCGACGGGCTGATCGAGGGCTGCGTCGGGGACGGCGGCGAGCGGCTCGATCTGGAAGGGCTGCTGGAGCTGGCGGAGGCGGCGCACGCGCGGGGAGAGCGGGGCGAGACGCTGATCGACGGGCTGGTCGCCGAGGCCGAACGGCTGAACGGCGACGTCCTGGCCGATGATCTGGCGGTACTGATGCTCAGCCGGGGCCGGCTGTGACGGGCGACGCGAGAGACGACGGCGCGAAGGCCCCCGACGCGAACGCGGCCGACACGACGGAGGCGCCCGACACGGCGCAGGCCGAGGCGGAGGTCTTCGGCCCGCCGGTCGTGCTGCCCGAGACCGAGTACCCCGAGCCGCGCGGGCTGAGCCGGCTCAGCCTGCGGATGCTGCACCGGACGGGCGCGCTGGTCCTCGCCCTGCTGCTGGCGCTCGCGTTCGCGCTGGCCGGGGCGGCGCTCTTCCAGAACGACCGGGCCCGGGAGGAACTGGTCGGCAAGGTGTCGCGGGCGACGCTGGAGCAGTTCGAGGTCACCTCGTCGCTCAACGCGCAGGACACCGCCGTCCGGGGGTTCGCGGCGGACGGCGGCCGCGAGTCGCTCGCCGACTTCCGGGCCGCGGTCGCGCGGGAGGCGGCGGCGACGGCCCGGATGCGGCGCCTGCTGACCCAGGCGTCGGGCGGCGACGAGGTCGTCGCCCTGCTGGACCGGACGGTCGCGGACGCCGCCGAGTGGCGGGCCGCGTTCGCCGAGCCGGTCATCGCGCGCGGGTCGGGCGCCGGACTGACCGACGAGCAGGCGGACCGGGGCCGGCGGCTGTTCGACGCCGTCCGCGGCGACGTCCAGCACCTCCAGCAGGCCATCACGACCCTGCACGGGAAGAAGGCGGACAACCTCCGCGCCCGGGGGCAGGCGACGCTGTGGGCGACGGGCGTCGCGCTCGGCCTCGTGGTCGCGGCGGTCGC
Source organism: Actinomadura cremea (assembly GCF_014648495.1). GTDB lineage: Bacteria > Actinomycetota > Actinomycetes > Streptosporangiales > Streptosporangiaceae > Spirillospora > Spirillospora cremea. The sequence continues at coordinate 93,563 of NZ_BMRF01000008.1, read as the reverse complement.
GGCGATGGCGCTGCTGATCCGCCGGACGGTGCTGCAGCCCGTCTCGGCGATGACCGACCGGATCCGCGCGGTGGCGCAGGGCGACTTCGCGCACCCGCTGGACGTGTCGGGCCCGGCCGAGCTGCACGAGCTTTCGGCGATCATCGACGCGATGCGGCGGCGGATCATCGAGGAGTGGGGCACCAGCGTCCGGGCGGCGGGGCAGCTGACCGAGCAGGCCGAGGAGCTGCGGCGCTCGAACGCCGAGCTGGAGCAGTTCGCGTACGTGGCGAGCCACGACCTGCAGGAGCCGCTGCGGAAGGTCGCGAGCTTCTGCCAGATGATCGAGCGCCGGTACGGGGACCAGCTGGACGAGCGGGGCCGCCAGTACATCGAGTTCGCGGTGGACGGCGCGAAGCGCATGCAGGCCCTCATCAACGACCTGCTGGGGTTCTCGCGGGTGGGCCGGATGTCCAGCGTCGAGGACTCGGTCGACCTGAACGAGATCGCGCGGCAGGCGGTGTCGAACCTGGACGCGCTGATCGAGGACACGGGCGCGACCGTGGACGTCGGCGAGCTGCCGTCCGTCCCGGGCGACCGCACCCAGCTCACGCAGCTGTTCCAGAACCTCGCCGGCAACGCGATCAAGTTCCGCCGCGAAGGCGTCCCGCCGCGCGTGTCCATCACCGCCGAGCGCGGGGACGGCGAGTGGGAGTTCCGCTGCACCGACAACGGCATCGGCATCGAGCCCCGGTACGCCGACCGCATCTTCCTGATCTTCCAGCGGCTGCACCAGCGCGACGAGTACTCCGGCACCGGCATCGGCCTCGCGCTGTGCAAGAAGATCGTCGAATACCACGGCGGCCGCATCTGGCTCGACACCGAAGAACGGGGCGACGACGACCCCGGCACCACGTTCCGCTGGACGCTTCCCGAGGGAGAGACCGATGACCGACGGCATGACTGACGGCCCCCGCCCCATCGACGTGCTGCTCGTCGAGGACGACCCCGGTGACGTACTGCTCACCACCGAGGCTTTCGAGCACAACAAGGTGCAGAACGGGCTGCACGTCGTCGAGGACGGCGAGAAGGCGATGGCGTTCCTGCGCCAGGAGGGCGAGTACGCGGGCAAGCCGCGCCCCGACCTGGTCCTGCTCGACCTGAACCTGCCGCGCAAGGACGGCCGGGAGGTGCTGCAGGAGATAAAGGACGACGAGAACCTGCGCAGCATCCCGGTCGTGGTCCTGACGACGTCGGAGGCCGACGAGGACATCCTGCGCAGCTACCGCCTGCACGCCAACGCCTACGTCACGAAGCCGGTCGACTTCGAGCGGTTCGTCTCGGTCGTCCGCCGGATCGACGACTTCTTCGTGTCGGTCGTCAAGCTCCCCCGCTGACGCCCCTGCCGGCCCTCCGGCCGACCGCCCGTCCCCACCAGTCGACGCACACCACGACTGCGTCGTCGCTCGGCTCCTCGCCCTCGTAGAAGTCGGCGTAGGTGCGGATCACGGTCCCGACGGCCTCGGGGGCGGCCTGCAGGCGGGTGTCGCGCAGCGCGTTCAGCAGCCGCGTGCCGCCGAAGACCTCCCCGGTCGACGGCGACCGCGCGGCGTGCACCCCGTCGCTGACGACGACGAGGCGGTCGCCGGGCTCGACGGCGAACTCCTCGATCGTGTACCGGGTGTCGCCGAACATGCCGAGGGGGAGCTGGGCGTCGAACCCGACCAGGTCGGCGACCGTCCCGCGCAGCCGGTAGATGCGCGGGGACCCGGCGTCGACCGTCCGGACCCGTCCGGTGGCGTGGTCGAAGTCGAGCAGCAGCGTCGACACGTGCAGGTCGCCGCGGTGCCGCGCGTAGACGCACTGGTCGGCCAGCGTCGCCTGCTCGACGATGTCGCCGCCGGACCGGCGCGCGTTGCGCAGCGCGCTGACCGCCAGGTGGGTGAGGGCGGCGGCCGCGGTGCCGCTGCCCATCCCGTTGGTGACCGACATCGTGAACCCGTTCGCGGACGCCGCCCAGTCGAAGTGGTCGCCCCACACCGCGTACGCGGGTTCGAGCCGCCCGGCGAAGCCGATCTCGCCCGTCTCGAACGCCGACGCGGGCAGCAGGTCCCACTGCATCTCGGCGGCCACCGTGAGCCGGGTCCGCCGCCGGATCCGCCGGTACACGTCGGTGCCGCCGTCCGCGAGCCGCAGGGCGCGGGCGAGGACGGCCGCCAGTTCGTCCAGCCGGTCCGGTTCGGACGTGCCGGGTGCCAGCGGGACGGTCAGGACGCCGATGCGGTCGCCCTGCGCGGTCAGCGGGACGTGCAGGACGCCGTCCGTCCCCTCCCGGACCGTCCGCTGCGCGGCGAAGGCCCGGCCGGGCGCGGTGTTGGCGATCGGCGTCTCGTCGCCGTCCGGGGAGACGAGCACCGTCTGCCGGTAGTCGGGGAGCAGCACCCGGGCGTCGCCGCCGCCCGTGTACCGGCCGAGCGCCCGCCCGGCGACCGTGGCCAGTTCGTGCGGCCGGGCCGCCCAGAAGACCCGCTCGACCTCCTCGAAGCCGTCCGGGCCGATGTTCCGTTCGCCATCGCTCATCGGGCACCTACAGTGGAGTACATGGTCGGCACGCCGGGTGATGGGGCCGCGGAGGACGCGGCCGCCCTCGATGACGCCGCCGCCGTGCTGATGACCGTGTGGTCACGAGCGCACAACGCACCGGACGTCCCGGTCCCGGCGACGCAGCTGCGTGCGCTGCTCGTCCTGGAGCAGGGCCCGGTGAACATCAGCAGCCTGGCCGAGCGGCTCGACGCGCTGGTGTCGTCGGCGAGCCGGCTGTGCGACCGGCTGGAGGCGTCCGGGCTGCTGCTGCGCGACCCCGGCCGCGACCGCCGGGAGGTCACGGTCCGGCTCACCGCGGAGGGCCAGGAACTGCTCGACCGGCTGCGCGGGCGGCGCCGCGAGGAGCTGGCGCGGGTGCTCGCGGCGATGCCGACGTCCGCGCGGGCGGCGCTGCTGTGGGGGCTCGGGCAGTTCACCGAGGCGGCCGGGCAGGCCGGGCCGGACGGATCATTCTCGATGCCCGCCTGAACCACGCCAAGCCTCACGAACCCCACCTTCACCCCTTAACCCCATTGCCCTCGACAAAACAGAGAAAGCCGCACTAATGCGAGCGGAATAGCCGCTCCGGCGTGGCATTTTCCCAATTCCCGCTACGCGCACCGGTCCCACCGCTAGCATCCCGCATCATGGCGACGATGATTGCTCTCCGCACGCGCATGATCATGGTGAGTGCTCTCGTCCCGGCCGCGGCTCTGCTGCTGACCGGATGCGGGGGCGCGCCCGAGCGCGGGGCGTCCGCGGACACGTCCGCGGGCCCGTCCGCCGGGACGTCCGCGAAGGCGGCCGCCGGCACCTCCGCGGTGCCCGAGGCCACCACGTTCACGACCGTAGAAGGCGCACCCGCCGACACCGGCCGGGGCGCGACCGACGGTCTCGTCGTGCACCCGGCGAAGCCGCTGCCGGTGCTCGACCGTCCGGGCGGGAACCGCGTCGCCACGCTCCCCACCGAGCAGCTCGGCGGCCCCACGTGGGTCCCGGTCGTGGAGAGCTCCGGCGGCTGGCGGCGGGTGCTGCTGCCCAGCCGTCCCAACCGGGCGTCCGGGTGGATCTCCGGCGACGGGCTGCGCACCGCGCGCTCGCCCTACCTCGTCACCGTCGACCTCGGCGACCGGCGGCTCACGCTGCACGAGTCGGGCAAGGCGGTCGGACGGTGGAAGGTCGCCATCGGTGAGGCCGCCACGCCGACGCCCACCGGCCGCACGTTCGTCATGGCCCAGCTGGCGCCGGAGAAGAAGAAGCCGAGCCCGCTGGTGCTGCCGCTCGGCGCCCACTCCGACACGCTCGACACCTTCGGCGGCGGTCCGGGCACCGTGGCGCTGCACGGCTGGACGGACGCGTCGGTGTTCGGCAGGGCCGCCACGCACGGCTGCGTGCGAGTGCCGGACGGCGCGCTGCGCAAGCTGTCCCGGGTGCCGCTCGGGACGCTCGTCCTCATCAACGACTGATCTCCCACTCCACGATCGGAGTCTTCAATGCGAGTTTCCTTCAGACGTCTCACCACCGCGGGCCTGCTGGCCACCGGCCTCGCCGCGGCGCTCGCCCCGGCGCTCGCCGTCCCGGCGCTGGCCGACCCCGGCTCCGGCGGGGCCACCGGGTCCGCCTACGGCCTGAACCTCACGGGCCCCATCGACATCGCGCCCGTCCCTGCCGTCTCGTCCGGCGGCGAGCAGGTCGAGCGGGCCCTGCTGCGCGAGAAGGGCACGAAGTTCGTGCAGGCCGAGGCGCTGGACGTGCGGGCGTCGGCGGCCCGCGCCCGGTCGCAGGTCGCGCGCCTGAGTGTCCCGGCCGCCGACCTGCTGGCCAGCGCGGTCGCGGCCAAGTGCGACGGCGGCCGGGGCTCCGCCCACCTCGCCGACGCGCGCGTCGCGGGCCGCCGGCTCGACGTGACGCCGCCGCCCAACACCCGCATCCCGGTGAAGATCGAGGGGATGGGCGACGCGACCCTCACGCTCAACAAGCAGCGCCGGATGCCCGACGGGCGGATGAACGTCACCGCGATGGAGCTGGCGCTGCCGCTGACCGAGCCCACGACGCTGCGCGTCGCGTCCGCCACCTGCGGCCGCGCGGCACCGAAGGCCCACGAGAAGCAGCCCGAGGCGCCCGCCCCCACCCCGGTGCGGCGCGACCTGCCGGTCACGGGCTGACCCGCGACGCCGGCCCGGCGGCGCGCGAGTACGTCCGCCGCCGGGCCGGACCATCCGTCCGGCCCCGGTTGCCCTCCGCTTTCACCGGCCCTTTTCGACCGGCGCCTTTCAGCAGGCCGGTACCCCTTCAGCGGCCTCGTCGGCCGCGCCGGACAACGACTTCTCGAAGTGCACGACCGCGCCGTCACGATGGGCGCGGTCGCTGATCCGGACGTCCTCGGTGAACGCCCGCATCAACTGCAGGCCGCGTCCGGATTCGGCCAGCGGCGGCGCCTGTGCCCCGCCCCACTGCGCGGGATCCACCGCCCGGCCCTCGTCGACGACCTCCACGACGCAGCGGTACCCGTCCATCCGGGCCCGCACCTCGTATTCCCTCCCCGCCGCCGCGTGCTGCACGACGTTCGCGCACGCCTCTCCGAGCGCGAGCGCTATGTCGGCGCGTATCTCGGAGGTGACCCCGAGGCCGCGGAGCGAGGCGTCGAGCGTGCGCCGCACGAGAGGCGCGCTCTCCGCGCTCCTCGGCAACGTCATTTCGAGGACGACCTCCATGGCCAACCGCCTCCGTTCCCTCTAACCTCCAGATTTCCCACACCCACCAACGGGAAACTCTCGCCCGCCCGGCAACCGGCGCATCACCCCCGATTACCGGGCGGCCGATAAATCTCTTTCCTCTCTGCTTCCCTCTCCGTGAATGAGCATCCCAATCGCGCGCGACCGGATCGCGGCGTCAGGCCGCGCGAGGCGGGAATGGCTCGATCAACGGGATGACCGGCGAAGCGCCGGGCTCGCGCGCCGTGCGGGTCGCGTGTGGCGGACACCGGGCGGCCAGGGCAGACTGGGGTCGTGGTCAAGAGGCTCCGTCCGCAGAACTACAACGAGGTCCTTTACGTCGGGCACTTCTTCCGCAAGGGCGTTCCCGTCCTCATGGACCTGAGCGACCTCTCCGATGACGAGGCCAAGCAGCTCGTGGACTTCGCGACCGGCCTGGTGTTCGCCCGGCGCGGCGCGCTCGATCGCGTCGACCGCAGGCTGTTCCTGCTCCAGCCCTGAACACGCCGCCGGCCCCGTCCGCGTGCGTGCACGCGGACGGGGCCGGCGGCCGGGGTGGTCTCGGCGGGCGCCGGCCGGAGCGGGCGTCAGCCGGAGTGGTTGAGCTTCAGGCCGGGGCGCGGCCAGTCCTCGATCTTGAGGAGGCGGCCGGTGCTGGACGCGGTGACGTACGCGGTGCGCATGTCGTCGCCGCCCCAGCAGATGTTCGTGATGCCGGGGTCGTCGTCCACGTCGATGTCCACGAAGTCGACCAGGCGGCCGCGCGGGCTCACCACCGAGATACCCGCGTGGATCATGGACGCGACGCAGACGTTGCCGTGCGCGTCCACGCCGAGCGAGTCGAAGTTCGTGTAGTCCGGCGCGGTGTAGAGGAAGTTGCCGCCGCCCGAGCCGCCGAGCGAACGGCCGCCCTCGATCTCGCCGGGCCCGGTGACGTCCCACCACCAGACGCGCGCGGTGTAGGTCTCGCTCACGTACAGCCGGTCGCCGCCGGGCGACAGGCCGATCCCGTTCGGGCCCTCCATGCCGGCGGCGATCATCGTGATCGACGAGCCGTCCGCCTTCGCGTAGAACAGCTTGCCCTTGTCGCCCGTGACTCCGTCGCTCTTGCCGTAGTCGGTGAAGTAGATCCCGCCGTGCGCGTCGACCACCAGGTCGTTCGGGCCGCGCAGGGGGGCGCCGTCCGCCTCGGTGTAGAGCGTCTCGACGGCGCCGGTCGCGAGGTCGACGGCCTGGATGCTGCCGGTCTCGTAGTCGTCGGGGATGCCGCCCGCGAACACGAACCCGCCGACCTCGAAGCGGCGCAGCCCGCCGCAGTTGGCGACGTAGACGCGGCCGTCCGGGCCGAGCGCCGCGCCGTTGGGACCGCCGCCGACCTCGGCGGCGACGGACGTGGTGCCGTCCGGGCGGACGCGCGTGAGGGTGCCGCGGTGGATCTCGCAGACGAGGACGTCGCCGCCGCGCAGCGCGACCGGGCCCTCGGGGAACAGCAGGCCCTCGGCCAGCTTGGTGATCTTCATTCTCCTGCCCTTCCTACGGGGTCCCGCCGCGGCGGCGGGGCCGCCGCCGATGGCGAACCCGGTGGCGAGGACGCCGGACAGCAGCGTCCGGCGCCTCAACGCATCGCCTTGAGGATGCGGCGAGCGGTGCTCTGCACGTGGACCTCGTCCGGGCCGTCGTAGATGCGCGCCTCGCGGGCGTGCCGGTACATGCGCGACAGCGGGAAGTCGTCGGTGAGGCCCGCCGCGCCGTGCACCTGGATGGCGCGGTCGACGACGTTGTGCAGCATCGCCGCGCCGACGACCTTGATCGCGCCGATCTCCACGCGTGCCTGGGAGCCCGCGTCGATCTGCTCGGCGGCCTGGAGCGTCAGCATCCGGGCGGACTGGATCTCGGTGTAGGAGTCGAACACGTGCCGCTGCATCAGCTGCTTGGCGGCGAGGGGTTCGCCGAACGCGACGCGCGAGTCCAGGCGGGCGCACATCAGCTCGAACGCGCGCTGCGCCTGGCCGAGCCAGCGCATGCAGTGGAAGATCCGGCCGGGGCCGAGCCGGTCCTGCGCGATGACGAACCCGTGCCCGCGCGGGCCGAGCAGGTTGTCGGCGGGGACGCGGACGTCCTCGTAGGCGACCTCGTAGTGGCCGCCGTGCCCGGTGCCGCCGCCCAGCCCGAGGACGGGCGTGTCGCGGACGATCCGGTAGCCGGGAGTGTCCGTCGGCACGATGATCATGCTGAACGCCCGGTGCGGCGACGCGGCGTCCGGTTCGGTGCGGCACATGACGGTCGTGTACGCGGCCGCGGCGGCGTTCGTCGTGAACCACTTCCGGCCCCGGATGACCCAGTGGTCGCCGTCGAGTTCGCCGGTGGTCTCCATGCCGGTCGGGTCGGAGCCCGCGACGTCCGGTTCGGTCATCGCGAAGCTCGGCGACAGCTCCCCGGCCACCATCGGCTTCAGGTAGCGGTCGCGCCAGCGGGGGCTCGCGTACTTGTGCAGCATCAGCGAGTCCTGGAGCGTGAACGTGCCGAGGGCGAGCTGCCCCCACTCGCTGCGGCCCTGCACCTCGTTGACGTACACGTAGTCGAGGAACGGCAGGCCGCCGCCGCCCAGCTCGGCGGGGTGCCCGAGCGCCCACAGCCCGGCGTCCTTCGCCTCCCGCCGGAGCCCGGCCAGGGCCGCGCGGGCCTCGTCGCCGCCCGCGTTCAGGACGTCCTCGGCCGGTTCGACCCGCTCGGTCATGAACGCGTGCACGGCGTCGCGGACGTCCCGGACGCGGTCGGGCACGGGGAACAGCATCAGCCCTCCCCGGCGAGGTCGTCGGCGATGTCGCGGGCGCCGTACCCCTCGGGCGCCTCGACCTCGACGATCGCCTCCTCGCGGTCGTCGTACTCGACCCGCAGGGCCTTCGACATCACCGCGTGCATGTCGTACATGCAGGTGATGTAGGTGAACTGCAGGATCTCCCGGTCGGACAGGTGCTCGCGCAGGATGTCGAACACCGCGTCGGGGACGCGGCCGCCGTCCAGGACGAGCCCGTCGGTGTAGGCGAGCAGCGCCCGTTCGAGCGGCGTGTAGCAGTCGGCCGTCTGCCAGTGCGGGATCGCCTCGATCTTCTCCTCGGGCATCTTCAGCGCCCGCATCTGCTTGCAGTGCTGCGAGAAGACGAACTGGCTGCCGCGCGCCCAGCCGGCCCGGCACTGGCCCAGCTCGCGCAGCGCCGGGTCCAGGGAGGCCCCCCGGTAGAGCGCGAAGCCGCGGACGGCGTGCCGGAAGACGTCCGGGTCCTGCGCGAACACGGTCCACCAGTCGCCGGGGGTGCCGGTGGCGGTGCCGTGGTCGACGGCCGGGTCGCGGTCGGGCGCGAACAGCCGGTCGTAGAAGTACAGGATCCGTTCGTCGGTGACTTCGGCTCGGGGGACCTCACGCAGGCGCGGCATTGCTCTCCTTCGCGGGCCGCCGGTCGGCGGCCGTCTTCGGGGTGTGGGAGACGTCGGCGTCCGTGAACGTCCGCGTCCAGCACGCGAACTCCAGGAGGACGCCGTCCGGGTCCTGGAAGTAGAACGAGCGGACGAACACCCCGTCCTGCATCTTCGGGGCGACGCCGAACTCGCTGTCGTCGTGGTTGAGGATCGGGCTGACCTCGACCCCCTTCTCCTTGAGCCGCGTCCGGTACTCCTCGAACTTCTCGACGGGCACGTGGAACGCGACGTGGTTCATCGACCCGACGGCGCTGAGCAGCTCGCCCTGTTCGGGACGGGTCTTCGGCGAGGAGATCCCGGGGACGGCGTCGGGCGCGTCCGGGAACCAGAAGAACGCGACGCAGTCGCCGCCGCCGCAGTCGAAGAAGAAGTGCTGGCCCATGCCGCCCGGCAGGTCGAGCGTCTTGATCAGCGGCATGCCGAGCACGCCGGAGTAGAAGTCGATGGTGCGCTGCATGTCGGAGCACACCAGCGCCAGATGGTTGATGCCGCCGAGTTCGAATTCGCGGTTCATGACACCTCCGTGGTCTCGTGGCGGCGGGCTCGCAGGTCCTTCTTGAGGACCTTGCCCGCGACGTTGCGCGGAAGTTCGGGGACGAACTCGACCTTCCGCGGGACCTTGTAGCCGCCGAGATGCTCGCGGACGAACGCGATGACATCGTCGGCGGCGAGCGTCCCGGCGTGTTCGGGGCGGGGGACGACCGCGGCGTGGACGGCCTCGCCCCAGCGCGGGTCGGGGACGCCGAACACGGCGGCGTCCGCGATGGCGGGATGCCGGTAGAGGACCTCCTCGACCTCGCGGGACGCGACGTTCTCCCCGCCCGTGACGATCATGTCCTTGATCCGGTCGACGATGTAGACCATCCCGTCCGGGTCGCGCCGGACGACGTCGCCGGTGCGGAACCAGCCGTCCCGGAACGACTCCGCCGTCAGCTCCGGCTCCCGCCAGTACCCGGCCATCACCTGGTCGCAGCGGACGACCATCTCGCCGGGCTCGCCGTCCGGCACGTCGGCGAAGTCTCCATCGACGACGCGGACGTCGGCGGTGTCCATCGCGCGTCCGGCGGCGGCCAGCAGGCGCGTGTCCCCGGCGGCCGCGCGGCGGTGCTCGGCCGTCCCGAAGTACAGGATGTTGCCGCCCGTCTCGCTCATCCCGAAGCCCTGGTAGAAGTCGCAGCCCAGGACGTCCATGCCCGTGCGCAGCACCTCGGCCGGGATGGCGGACGCGCCGTACCCGATCGCCTGGAGCGTGCCGAGGTCGCGGTCCTCGATGCCGGGGTGGCCGAGCAGGAACGCGATCATCGTCGGGGCGAGGCCGGTCTGGGTGACCTTCCACTCCGCGACCAGCCGCAGGAACGTTTCGTTGTCGTAGGACCGGACGAGCCCGACCGTGCAGGCCCGCAGGTGGTTGACCAGCACCGCGTACCCGCCGACGTGGCAGAGCGGGAAGCAGAACAGGAAGACCGACCCGTCCGGGATCTCCCAGCTCGCCGCCGAGCCGGCGACGCCCGCGACCAGGTTCCGGTGGGTGAGCATGACGCCCTTCGGACGTCCGGTGGTGCCGCTGGTGTAGACGAGCCAGCCCACGGAGTCCTCGTCCGGGCGGGGCGGCTCGGTGGCCGGGGCGTCCGCGACGAGGTCGGCGTGGGAGCGGTCGCCGCCGCCGTCGAGGCCGACGACGAGCTTCACCGTCGGCATGGCGTCCCGCAGCCCGGCCATCGCCTCCAGGTACTCCCCGCTCACCACCAGCACGGACGCCTCCGCGTGGGCGACCAGCGCGGCGATCTCGGCCGGGTGCAGCCGGTGGTTGAGGAACGTGAGCGCCATGCCGGCCGCCGGGACGGCGTAGTACAGCTCGACGTACTCCGGGCGGTTCCCCGACAGGACGGCGACCCGGTCGCCCGGTTCGGCCACCGCGCGCAGCGCGTTCGCCGTCCGGCGGACGCGGTCGCGCAGCCCGGCGAACGTGACCGTCTCGTCCTCGAAGCGGAGCGCGATCCGGTCGGGGCGCTTGCGCGCCGCGTACTCGACGATGTCGCTGATCAGCATGGGCTCTCCGGCGCGACGGCGACCATGGCGGCCTCCAAAACTTGACTTGACAGTCATGTCATCTTCGTTCGATGCTCGGATCCTGAACCTGAGACCATGCGGCTGTCAAGAGGCGGAGCGACCGGGAAGAAGGATCATGGCGAGCGAGACGAACGGCGGCGCGGGCACGGCCGGGCCGCTGACCGAACGCGGCGCCCGCACCCGCGAACGGCTGCTCGCCGCCGCCCGCGAGGTGTTCGAGGAGCGCGGCTTCCTCGACACCCGGGTCGCGCACATCACCCGGCACGCCAAGGTCGCCTACGGCTCCTTCTACACGTACTTCCCGTCCAAGGAGGCCGTCTTCCTCGAGGTCGCCGACCGCCTCTTCGCGGACATGACGCAGCACGACCTCGTCCCGTCGGCCGGCCCGTCCCCCGCCGCGCGCGTCCGCCGCGCCAACCGCGCCTACTACGAGGCGTACCAGCGCAACGCCAGGATGATGGCCATCATCGAGCAGGTCTCGACGTTCAACGTCGAGTTCCAGGAGATGCGCCGCAAGCACCGCGCCTCCGCCGTCGCCCGCTCCGCCAAGGCCATCCGCCGCTGGCAGGCCGCCGGGCTCGCCCCCGCCGACCTCGACCCCGAGCTGGCGTCCCGCGCCCTCGCCGCCATGGTCGACCACTCCCTCTACCTGTGGCTCGTCCAGGGCGAGGGCCCCAACGACCGCCTCCTCGACACCCTCGACACCCTCTCCATCCGCGCCCTCGGCCTCGACCCCTAGGAGCCCCCCTTGGACCTCGCGGACCGCTTCCTCACCGCCATCACCTCGGGCGACACCGGCGCGCTGCGCGCCATGTACGCCCCCGACGCGACGATCTGGCACAACGACGACGGCCGCCAGGAACTGGACGACAACCTGCGGACGCTGCGCTGGCTCTCGCGCAACCTGCGGGACATGCGGTACGAGGTCCTGCGCCGCGACACCCTCCCCGACGGCTACGTGCAACGCCACGTCCTGCGCGGCGCCCTGCCGGACGGGGCGCCGTTCGAGCTGCACGCGTGCCTGTTCGTCACCGTGCGGGACGGCCGGATCGTCCGCCTCGAGGAGTACGCCGACAGCCGGGGCAGCGACCCGCTCCGCGACCTGGCCGCCGCCCGGCGCGCCGCCCGCACCGCCGCCGGCACCGGCGCCCGCACCGGCGCCCGCACGGACGCCCGCGCATGAGCGGGCCGGGCGACGCGCTCGCCGCCCGCCTCGGCGCGCGGATCGACGGCCTGCGGCGGCTCTCCGGCGGCGCCAGCCGCGAGACCTGGGCGTTCACCGCCGACGGCCGCCCGCTCGTGCTGCGCCGCGACCCGCCCACCGCCCCCGACGCCGAGGCGATGGCCCGCGAGGCCGCGCTGCTGTCGTCCGCCGCCGCCGCGGGCGTCCCCGTCCCCACGCTCGTCGACCACGGCGACGACCTCGACGGCGCCCCCTACCTGATCATGGAGCGGCTGGCGGGCGAGACGATCCCCCGCCGCCTGCTGCGCACCCCGCGCCCCGGTCTCGCCCGCGACCTCGGCGCGATCCTCGCGCGCCTGCACACGATGGCGTCCGTCCCCGGCCTGCCGGACGGCGACCCCCTCGACGCGCTCGCCGAGTACTACGACGCGTTCGACGAGCCCCGTCCCGCCGTCGAGCTCGCCTTCCGGTGGCTGCGCGAGAACCGCCCGTCCCCGACCGGACGGACCGTCGTGCACGGCGACTTCCGCAACGGCAACCTGATGATCGACGGGCCGCGCGTCACGGGCGTCCTCGACTGGGAGCTGTCGCACTTCGGCGACCCCGCCGAGGACCTCGGCTGGCTGTGCGTGAAGGCGTGGCGCTTCGGCTCCCCGCACCCGGTCGGCGGCTTCGGCCCCCGCGCGGACCTCCTCGCCGGGTACGCCGACGGCGGCGGCACCCCGCCCGAGCCCGGCGTCCTGCACTGGTGGGAGGTCTACGGCACGCTCCGCTGGACGATCCTGTGCCGCCACCAGGCCGAGCGGTACCTGAGCGGCGACGATCCGTCGATCGAGTACGCCGTCCTCGGCCGCAAGGTCTGCGAGCAGGAGCACGACCTGCTCCTCGCCCTCGGGCTCGCCGAACCGGTCACCGTCCCCGACCCCCTGGAGGAGCCGCCGGGGGACGTCGCCGCGCCGCCGCACGACCGTCCGTCCGCCCCGGCCCTGCTCGAAGCGGTCGAACGGTTCGTCCTCGACGCCGACCACGCCGACGACCGCCTGCGCTTCCACTCGCGCGTCGCCGCGTCCGCGCTCCGCGTCGCCCGCCGCGAGCTCCTCCTCGGCGACGCGCACCGCGCGGCCCACGCGCGGCGGCTCGCGCCGCTCGGGTGCGCGGACGACGCCGAACTGGCCGCCGGCATCCGCGCGGGCCGCTTCGAGGACCGGACGGACGAGGTCGTCGCGGCCGTCCGGGCGTCCGTCGTCGACAAGCTCACCGTCGCGAACCCCCGCCACCTCGCCACCCCGCCCTGACCCGGGACGACCGCCCCGGCCGCGTCGGCGGCCGGGGCGGTCGGGACCGGGGACGGTCGGGTCAGCCGACGCGGGCGCCGCCGTGCGTCCGAGGCGCCGGGGCCGGGGACCCGGCCGGGCCGGACGCCTCGGGCGCGCCCGCCGGGCGGACGGTGGCGAGCAGGGCCACCGCGGCGACCCCCTGGACGCCCAGGATCATCGCCTGCGTGACGGGCTCCTCGACGCCCAGCATGACCATCGTCGTGTTGACCGCGAAGTGCACCGCGATCGCGGCGAGGACGCCGGCGCGCTCGTAGGCGTAGCAGACCAGCATGGCCATCGGGACGGAGCTGGCGGCGAAGAGCACGCCGCTCGGGGTCGTCGCGCCCAGCTCGTTCTGGACGGTCCCGTCGATGAAGAACAGCGGCATGTGCCAGACGGCCCAGACGAGGCCCAGCACCAGCGCGACGAGGTAGCGGTTCGCCGTCGCGCGCATCCGCGGGTAGGCGGTCCCGCGCCAGCCCGCCTCCTCGGCCAGCGGGCCGAGGAGCAGCATGGTGGCGAAGAACGAGACGGGCCCGCCGGGGTTGGCCTCGATCATGTCCATTCCCGGCTCCACGCTGAGCGCGGGGCCGCCGCCCTGGTACGCCAGGAACGCGCCCGCGAGGACGGTCGCCGAGCCGAGGACCAGCAGCAGCGGCGTCCAGAGCAGGAACGACTTCCGGAACCGGACGGCGTGCGCGGGGACGGGCTCGCCGCGCCGGCGGCGGCGGATCCGGACCACCAGGGCGCCGGCCAGCGGTCCGAAGGCGCCGAGTCCGTGGAACGCGGTGGCCGCGCCCGCCTCGCCGAGCGCGATCGCGACGGCCCAGGCCGCCCAGGCCATGCCGAAGGCGACGGCCATGAACAGGACGAGGTCGTTGCGGTAGCCGCGGGGGGCGGTGGGGCGTGCGTGTGACGGGGTCATGCCGGATTCCCTCTAGTCGTACGGGCGGGGGGACGGGGATCAGGAAGGGGTGCCGCTCTTCTCGGCGGGCATCTCGGCGGGCATGTCGGCGGGCATGTCGGCGGGCATCGCGCCGGAGGTCGCGTCCAGCCGGCGGGCGAGCCAGGTGGCGACGAGCGCCAGGAGGTCGGGGTCGACCGGGTCGCGCAGGAGACGGCGGTAGGAGCGCAGGGAGGGGCGCCCGCCGTCGCGGCGGAGGACGTGGGTGAGGCAGGGGACGAGGTGGATCTCGGTGTCGCCCGGCACCAGCCGCCGGATCTCGTCCAGGTCCGCGGGATCGACCTGGAGTTCCTTGTCGCCCGTGACGGCCAGGACCGGGGCCCGGACGGCGGCGAGGTCGTCGCGGGTGTCGTGGGCGAGCTGCTCGCGCATCCACCGCGCGTTGACCGGGAGCCCGGCGACGCGCGCCGCGTCCGTCCGGGTGTCGGCGAGCCGGGCGAGGACCCGCTCGCCCGCGGCCGCCAGCGGCCGCCGCAGCAGGCGGACCGGAGCGGGCAGGCTCCCCAGGATCGCGGCGGCCTGCCAGCGGAGGGCGTCCTCGCCCCGGCGGGCGTATCCGGCCAGGAGCACCGCGGCCCGCACCTCGGGGAGCGCGCCGAGGGCCATGGCGTGCACGGCGCCTTCGCTGTGACCGATGACGCCGACGGCGCCGGACCGGATCTCGGGGTGCGCGGCCAGGGCGCGCACGGCGCGGGCGGCGTCCCTGCGGTTGTCGGCGAAGCCGGTGGTCCGCCAGGTGCCGGGGGTCTCGCCGACGCCGCGCCGGTCGTAGCGCAGCGTCGCGATCCCGCGTTCGGCGAGGGCCGCGGCCACCGCGCGTCCGAGGTTCATGCGGAGCCTGGGGGTGTTGCCGTCGCGGTCCAGGGGGCCGGAACCGTGCAGGAGCAGGACGGCGGGGTGCGGGCCGGGGGCGGCCGGCAGGGTCAGGGTGCCGGCCAGTCGGGTCCCGTCGTCGGCGGGGACCGCCATGTCGATGTCGGGCACGGGGGGGTTCGCCTCTCATTGTTATCAACGGCGAGAACGTTATCAGGTATGAGATCATGAAGTCATGGCGAACGCGAATCTCCTGCTCCACCCCGTCCGGCTGCGGATCCTGCAGACTCTGGTCGGCGCCGACGAGATGACCACCGCTCAACTGCGGGAACGGCTCCCCGACGTGTCACCGGCCAGCATGTACCGGCATGTGGCGACCCTCACCCGGGCCGGGATACTCGAGGTGGTCCGCGAACGGCCCGTCCGCGGCACGGTCGAGCGCAGCTACCGCGTCCGCCAGGACGAGGCCCTCGTCGACGAGGACGCCCGCGCCGCCATGACCAAGGACGACCACCGGTCGGCCTTCGCCGTCTTCACCGGGGCGATGGTCGCCGACTTCGACCGCTACATCTCGCACGACGAGTCCGACCCGCCCCGCGAGAACGTCGTCTACCGGCAGGGCGCGGTCTGGGTCACCGACGCGGAGTTCGCCGCCCTGGTCGAGGAGATCGAGGCGGCCGTCGAACGGCGTACGCGCACCACGCCGGACGACGGCCGCACCCGCCATCTCCTCAGCCTCGTCCTCGTGCCCGACAAGCCCGTACCGACCGGGAAGGGCGATGCGTCCTAGGCGCCGGCGCGGTCCAGCGTCGCGGTAGGGGCGGCCGGGACGGCGTCGAACGTCTCGCGGACGGGCACGTCCATCGTCGCGCTCTGCGACCGGATGCGTTCGAGTCCCTCGGCCGCACGCACGTCCGTCGACGTCACCGCCCCGCCGAACCCAGCGTCGACCCAGGGCCCTCTCCACACTGCCGGGGGCGGGCGGGACGACGGGGACGTAGCCGACGGTGCAGCCGACCGGGGAGTCCTCGGCGGGCCAGTCCGTCTCCGGCACCCGATCGGCGGTGTGGGGCAGGCCCACGGCCCGGTACCGCGGGCCGTGCCCGCGCGCGAGGTGGTACCCCGCGGGCAGCGCGGTCGGATAGCCCTCGTAGGTGACCGGCGTCTTCTGGATGTGGTTGTTGTGGGCGACCAGGACGATCCGCGCGTCCGGGCCGAGACGGTCGAGGTGCCGGCGCACGCATGCGGCGATGTAGTGGTCGCGGACCGAGGTGTCGTCCGCCAGACCCGTCCCGGTGAACAGGTTGTTCATCGCCCGCAGCATGTAGTCGGTGTGGCGGGCCGCGTCCAGGCGTTCACGCGCGACGTCGTAACGGGCCCGGCCACCGCGCGCCACGTAGAGAGCGGTTCGAGTGCGCGCATCCGCAGCTCCAGCCGCGCCAGACCGGCCGGTCA
This sequence comes from Actinomadura cremea, assembly GCF_014648495.1. GTDB lineage: Bacteria > Actinomycetota > Actinomycetes > Streptosporangiales > Streptosporangiaceae > Spirillospora > Spirillospora cremea. Next base: position 77,009 of record NZ_BMRF01000008.1, on the reverse strand, counting down.
GCGACTCCCGGCGGGCCGGATCGAGGCCGCCCCACTGCGGCGCGGACGCGGCGGCCGAACCGCCGGTGATCCCGGCCGCGGTCCGCACGAGGTCGGCGACCAGAGCGGCGTTGTCCGGATCGACCGCCCGCAGGTAGTCGGCGACGGGGTCGAGGTCGTCCCTTATCCAGAGGGTGTCATCGGCAGCGGCACGTCACACCTCACCCGGACGGTTTGCGGCGCATCCCCGATCCGATGCTTCGGCCAACCACAAAAGGGCGCGAAAAAGCGGTGACTTATGATCCCGCCATGGACCTGGAACCGGTGATCGGGGCCGCCGGCTTCGCCGTCACGTCCCTCGCGGCCGCGATCGCCTGGGCACAGCTCCGGCGGACGCCTGCGGGCGGCCGCGAACCGCCGGGTACCGTCCGTTCCCAGGCCGTGCTGCGACCGCCGACCGGGCGGCTGCCCGACCGCGTCCGGGGGCGCGAGGACGTCGTGCGCACCATCGACGCCGCCGCCCGGCGACCCGACGGCACCGTCCACGTGCTCGGCGGGCTGGGCGGTACGGGCAAGACGACCGTCGCCCTGCGGGTGGCCGACGAATCCCTGGCCGCCGGACGGCGCGTCTGGTGGGCGTCCGGCACCGACACCGGCGCGCTCACCTCCGACCTCCTCGAACTCGCCCGGTCCCTCGGCGCCACGACCCAGGACATCGAGGGCATCTCCCAGGGCGTCCGGAACCCGGCCGACGTCCTGTGGGAATTTCTCGAGCCCCAGCGGGGCTGGGTCCTGATCATCGACAACGCCGACGATCCCGGCGCGCTCACCGTCGCTGGCCGAACCGCCGCCGACGGCTCCGGCTGGGTCCGCCCGAGCACGTCCGGACTCGTCCTCGTCACCAGCCGCACCATCGACCCACTCGTCTGGGGACGGCATGCGGTCGTTCACACAGTCGGCTGGCTGCCCGCCGACCACGGGGCCCGGGTGCTGCTCGACCTCGCGCCACAGGCGGGCACCGACTCCGAGGCCCGAGCCCTGTCCGAGCGCCTCGGCGGCCTGCCCCTCGCCCTCTACCACGCGGGCCTGCACCTGTCGTCCCCGTTCAACCGCGAACGCTCTTTCACCGCGTACGCCGATGCGCTCCGCGACCGGTTCCCCGAGCTGATGCGCGCGGGGACGGACGATCGCACGATCGTGGCGAGCACCTGGCGGCTCACCCTCGACGCCCTCACCGGCGAGCATCCGGACGTCGCGGCCACCATGCACGTGCTCGCACGGCTCGCGGGAGGGACGCCGTTCCGCTGCGATCTGCTCGACCACGGGACGCTCGGCCCCCGCGCTGCCGAGAACCTGCGGGCGCTCGCGAACACCGGGATGATCACCCTCGCGTCCCACTGCGACGACGGCACGGAGGCCGTCACCGTGCACCCGCTCGTCGTCGAGGTCCTTCGGCACGAAAACGGCGACCGGCCCGCCCGCCTGAGAGCCGCCGCCGACCTGCTGGCCGCCGCTGCGGACCGGCTGGAGCCGAGGAACCCCGAACACGCGACGTCATGGGCCTCGCTCGTCCCGCACGCGGCCGAACTCCTGCAGGCCGCCGCGTCCCGTCCAGACGAGCCCGTCCTGGAGCAGACGGCCGCCACCGCCGCACGCGTCGCCCACGCCCTTGTCCGGGCCAGTCGCTACTTCCTCGCCCGCGCGTTCATCGAAGAAACACTCGCGACCGCAGCGCCGCTGGGGGCCGATCACCCCGCCGTCCTCACGCTCAGGCTGACACTGGCGAAGGCCCTTCGGATGCTCGCGGCCCCGGCTATCGCCGAGCCGATCGCCCGTGAGGTCGCCGAATCCCGCGGACGCCTGCTCGGTCCCGATGAGCCATCCACCTTGCACGCACGCCACGAAGTCGGCCTGTGCCTCTCGCTCCAGGGCCGATTCACCGAGGCCGAGCAGGAGTGGCGGACGGTCCTCGCCGACCGGCGGGCCGTTCTCGGCGAGGAGCACGAGGACACCCTCCTCAGCCAGCTGGTGTTGGCCCGCGTCCCGTTCCATCTCGGCCGCCTGGACGAGGCGGAGACGATGCTCCGTGACGTCTATACAGCGCAATGCCGCGCGCTGGGGGCTCACCATCGCGACACGGTGATCACACGCAAGTACATTGGGCAGACGCTCGCGGGCAGGCAGATGCACGACGAGGCGGAACGCGAACTGAGCGCCGTTCTGTCCGACCTGCACAGGCTCTTCGGACCGGATCACAGCGAGACCATGTCCGTCAGTTCGGCGCTCGCGAGCATCCTCGCGACCCGGGGCAAGAAGAAGGCCGCACGGCGGGAGTTCGAGCGGCTGCTGTCGGTGCAACGCCGCGTGCTCGGCAGCACCCACCCGCAGACACAGAAGACCGAACGTGCCATCGCCGAACTGTGACGCGGACAGGAGATAGAGCCTTGACCGGCACCGGGCAAGCCGCTTTCCGTAAATCCCGGCACTCATCCGCCGACGTCGAATGCGTCGAGATCGGACGGGTCGGCGGCACCGTCCGGATCCGCGACTCCAAGTCACCCGACGCCGGGACCCTCGACATCCCGATCTCCGAGATCCGCGGGCTCTTCGCCCGACTTCGCGAGCGCCGGTGACTCAGCCGTCCTCGGAGGGGAGCCATGCGCGCCGGGCGCCCTCGTCGATGAGGGTCTGGGCGTAGGCCCACAGGTCCGCGGAGGCGTCGCCGATCACGGACTTGCGGCGCCGCACGTCCGCGTCGGTGACGCCGGGCGTGCGCCAGGTGCCGCCCTTGTTGTTGTAGTTCAGCAGGAGGGGCTGGAGCCGGTCCATCGCCTTCGCGAACCTCGCCTCCGGCGTCCGCCGCTCCTCGAACTCGTCCCAGAGCGCGCGGAAGCCGGTGTTCTGGTCGTCCGGCAGGAGGGCGAACAGCCGGTCGGCGGCCTCCCGCTCCCGCTGCTCCTGCGTCGCCGCGCCCTCCTCGTCGTAGAGGAACGTGTCGCCCGCGTAGATCTCCACGAGGTCGTGCAGGAGGACGAGCTTCAGCGTGCGTCCCACGTCGATCGGCTCGTCGGCGTACTCGGCGAGGACCGCCACCATCAGCGCCAGGTGCCACGAGTGCTCGGCGTCGTTCTCCCGGCGGTCGTCCGCGACGAGGACGCTGCGGCGGAGCACGGTCTTCAGCCGGTCGACCTCGACGATGAACGCGATCTGGTCGGCGAGCCGGGACGGGACGTCCGGCGGCTGCGGCACCCGGTCGAGGAGTCGGTCGTCGGTGGTCATCGCGTCCTCCTGGAGTCGTCGGCCACAGCGAACCTACCCCGGCCGACCCGGTGCGGCGCGCAGCGGTGCGCGCCGCACGACAAGTCGGGATGGACAGTAGTGTGCGGCACACACTATGGTGTGACACGTGACCTCAGACGAGCTGATCCTCACCCAGGCCCAAGAGCTCCGCCGCGGCACGGTCGTCCTGTCCTGCCTGGCGCTGCTGGAGGAGGCGCAGTACGGCTACGCGCTGCTGGAGACCCTCAACGAGGCCGGGGTCACCGTCGACGGCAACACCCTCTACCCCCTGCTGCGCCGGCTGGAGAAGCAAGGACTGCTCACCAGCGAGTGGAACACCGACGAATCCCGGCCGCGCAAGTTCTATCGGGTCAGCCCGAAGGGCTCCCTGGTACGCGAAGGACTGATGCACGAATGGCAAAGCCTGGTCACCTCGATGTCGCGCCTGACCAAGGAGATCCGATGAGCACGAGCGCTCTGACCGAGAGCTACGTCCAGGAGGTCGTCCGGCGGGTCCCGGCCGACCAGCGCGACGACATCGCCGGCGAGCTGCGCGCCACGATCGCGGACGCCGTCGACGGGCACGCCGACGACGACCGCGCCGTCGCGGAGCGCGCCGTCCTGACCGACATGGGCGACCCGATCCGGCTCGCCGCCCGGTACGCCGACCGCCCGCTCACCCTGATCGGTCCCGAGCTGTACCCGGCGTACGTGCGGGTGCTCAGGCTGCTGCTGGGCGGGGTGCTGCCGTTCGTGACGATCCTGCTGATGGTGCTGGAGGCCCTGGACGGCGCGAACATCGGCCAGGTGATCGCCGCCGGGGTCGGCGCGGTGCTCGCCGTCGGGGCCCAGATGATCGCGTGGCTCACCGTCGTGTTCGCCGCCGTCGAGCGGGTCGGCGACCGGGCGGCGCCCCGCGCCTGGACGCCCGACGACCTGTCCGAGCCGCGGCGTCCGGACGAGGGGCTGCGGGGGGCGTGCGCGGCCATCGTGTGGGACGCGCTGCTGCTGTTCCTGCTGGTCTGGCAGCACACCACCGAGCCCTACCGCGTGGACGGCGCCCGCCTCCAGGTCGTCGACCCGGACCTGTGGTCCGGCTGGATCTGGCCTGTCGTCGCCGGGCTCGTCGCCCTCATCACCGTGAACCTGGTGCGGATCGCCCGCCGTGGCTGGACCCTCCCGCTGGCCGCCTGCCACGCCGCCGCGCAGGCGCTCCTGTCGCTCCCCCTCGCATGGCTCGTCTACCGCCAGGACTTCTTCAACCCCGAGTTCCTCGCCGAAGTCGACGGCGCCAACTGGACGGACCACGACTCCGCCTACACCGCCGTGGCGCTGATCATCCTCGCCATCGGGGTGAGCGAGGCCGTCGGCTGCTTCCGCAAGGCCCGCCGCTGACCACCGGCCCACGTCACCTCGAACACGTCACCTCGAACACGGCCCCTCGAACACGGCCCCTCGGCCCGCGCGGAGCACGAGCGTCCGCGACGGCCGGAGGGCCGTGTGCCCGTTCCCGACGCGGCCGAGCAGAAGGTCCATTTCGGCCGTGTTTCCTCGGCGTAACTCCGGTTCGCCGGTTCAAAAGTTCGCATTTCCTCGGAGTTAAGAGTTGATTTCGGTCCCCCCGGTCAATTGCCGGGCGCCCGCCGAAGCGGCAGCCTGACGGAACTCAACCGACTTCGAGGAGTACGAATGGCACCGATCATGAGCAAGTCCGAGGCCGCGCGCCTCGTCGCGTCCGCCAAGGTGCGCAGCGGCCTGTCCTGGTCGCGGATCGCCGACGAGATCGGCGCCCCGGTCGTGTGGGCGACCGCCGCGCTGCTGGGGCAGCACCCGATGACGCGGGAGCAGGCCGAACGGGTGTGCGGGCTCCTCGATCTGGACGCGGCGGTCGCCGAGAGTCTCCAGCTCCAGCCCACGCGCGGCGCGGACCCGGCCGCGATGAACGATCCGACGATCTACCGTTTCGTCGAGGCGCTGTCGGTCTACGGGCCCGCGCTCAAGGAGCTGATCCACGACGAGTTCGGCGACGGGATCATGAGCGCCATCAACTTCCGCGTCGACTTCGCCCGCCGCCCGGACCCCGACGGCGACCGCGTCGTCATCACCTTCGACGGCAAGTTCCTCGACTACAAGTGGTGATCCAACAGCGGTCCGGCGGCCGTGTGAGCCGAACGTAACACCGCCAACTCGGACTCGTCATACGCCGGGCATCAACGCTGCCGAGACTCTCCTGGTCGGTCCGAATACCCCGGAATGGGTCGGTGCTCTTCCGGGCCGTCCACGGCAGAGGAGTGGATCCGTGTCCTATGTGAAACCGCCCGATCTCGTCCGGTCGATGGTCGACGCCGGTGAGGCGAAGGTCTTCATGTCCACGCGCGACACCCTCATCCGCGCGTTCATGGCCGCCGCCCTCCTGACGCTCGGCGCGGCGTTCGCGGTCACCGTCACGGTGCAGACCGGCGAGCCGCTGCTCGGCGCGCTGCTCTTCCCCGCCGGGTTCTGCCTGGTGTACCTGATGGGGTTCGACCTGCTGACCGGCGTGTTCACGCTGGTCCCGCTGGCGCTGCTCGACAAGCGGCGGGGCGTCACGCCCCGCTCGCTGCTGCGCAACTGGGGGCTGGTGTTCCTCGGCAACCTCGGCGGCGCGCTCACCGTCGCGGTGCTGATGGCCGTGATCTTCACCTACGGCTTCTCCACGCCGCCGGACGAGGTCGGACGGCAGCTCGGCACGATCGGCGAGGGCCGGACGGTCGGGTACGCCGACCACGGCGCCGCCGGGATGCTGACCCTGTTCGTGCGCGGGGTCCTGTGCAACTGGATGGTCTCCACCGGGGTCGTCGCCGCGATGATGTCGAAGTCCGTGCCCGGCAAGGTGATCGGCATGTGGCTGCCGATCATGATGTTCTTCTACATGGGCTTCGAGCACTCGATCGTGAACATGTTCCTGTTCCCGTCCGGCCTGATGCTCGGCGGCGACTTCTCGATCATGGACTACCTGGTCTGGAACGAGATCCCGACCATCGTCGGCAACCTCGTCGGCGGGCTCACGTTCGTCGGGCTCACGCTCTACGCGACCCATGGCCGCACCGCCCCGCCGCGGAACCGCCCGGCCGCCCCCGACCCCGGGGAGCCGGCCGCCGAGCGGCCGGAGGCCGAGCGGGCGGAGGCCGAGGAGACCGGCGTCCCCGTCAGAGTCGACGCGTAGGACGCCGATCCGAGCCGTGCGGCCGCCCGCTCCCGCGGCCGCACGGCTCGCTTCTTCCCTCCGGCCTCCCCACCGTCCGAACGGCGACGGCGTCACCGGGACACGGGATCCCGCAGCCATCCGCCGTCCAGCTCGCCGGCGGACGCGCAGTACAGGCACAGGAGCGTGAACAGCGCCATCGGGAGGAGCGGCGGCGCCGCCCAGGGGCGACGCTCACACCCGGACCTCTTCGGCTGCGGGAACGGGCTCGGGGGACGGTTCCTCGGTGAGGCCGACGCGCCGGTGCAGTGCGCGGAGCGGGCGCGGGGCCCACCAGTTGGCCCGGCCCGCGAGGCGCATGAACGCGGGGACGAGCACGCCGCGGATGAGGGTCGCGTCGACGAGGACGGCGAGGGCCATGCCGATGCCGAGCTGCTGCAGGATGACGACGTTGCCGGTGGCGTAGGTCGCGAAGGAGACGGCGAGGATGAGCGCGGCGGCGGTGACGAGGGGGCCGCTGCGGGCGATGCCGAGCGGGACCGAGGCCACGGCGTCGCCCGTCCGGTCGTACTCCTCCTTGATGCGCGCGAGGAGGAACACCTCGTAGTCCATCGACAGCCCGTAGGCGATGCAGAACATCAGGATCGGGACGCTGGGTTCGATGGAGCCGATCGGGGTGAAGCCGAGGAGGCCGGAGAGGTTGCCCTCCTGGAAGATCCAGACGAGCGCGCCGAACATGACCGACAGGCTCAGCAGGTTGAGGACCGTCGCCTTGAGCGGGGCGAGGACGCTGCCGGTCATCAGGAACAGCACGACGATGGTGACGGCGACGATCAGGGCCGCGACGAGGGGGAGCCGGGCGGTGACGCCGTCGCGGTAGTCGGCGAGTTCGGCCGGGTAGCCGCCGACGAGGGCCGGGGCGGGCGCGGGCAGCGCGCGCACCTCCTCGACGAGCCCGATGGCGTCGCGGGCGAGGCGTTCGGACGACGGGACGACGACGAGGCGGGTCCCTTCGGCGGACGTGTACCGGGCGCCGGCGGGCGCGGGGACGGAGCGGCCGTCGGCGAAGGACCCGGCGGCCGAGTCGACGCGGACGATCCCGTCGACGCGCGACAGCTCGGCCGCGTAGGGGCCGACGCCGCCGGACGCGGACGCCGCCGCGCCCGCGGCCGCGGGCAGCGCGATCTGCAGGGCGTCGGCCTCCTCGACGGCGAACGACGCGCGGACCTCGTCGTACATCTGCCGGACGGGTGCCGAGGTGTTGAGCATGCGATCGTCCGGCAGCCCGAACCGGACGCCGAGGAACGGGGCGCCGAGCAGCAGGACGAGGGCGAGCGCGGTGCCGCCGAGGACGAGCGGGCGCCGCATGACGGCCGAGGCGAAGGCGTGCCAGCGGGCGGTGGAACGGTCGGACGGGGTGCGGCGGACGACGCGGTCGCCGAGCAGGACGAGTGCGGCCGGGAGCAGGACGGTCGCGCCGACGACGGCCGCGGCGACGACGGCGACGCCCGCGTAGGCGAACGACGCGAGGAACGGGAACGGGAAGACGAGCAGGACGGAGATGGCCGCGGCGACGGTGACTCCGCTGAACAGGACCGTCCGCCCGGCGCCCCGGACGGACGCGACCACCGCCGCGCGCACGTCGCCGCGGGCGGCGAGTTCCTCCCGGAACCGGAAGATCATGAACAGGCCGTAGTCGACGCCGAGGCCGATGCCCATGACGAGGACGGCGTTGGAGGCGAAGGTGGAGATCTCGGTGAAGGCGAGCGGGATCCGCAGCAGCGCGAGCGCGCCGAGCACGGCGAACAGGCCGGTCGCGAGGGTGACGAGCGCGGCGGCGATGCGCCGGTAGACGAGCCACAGGAGCAGCAGCGTCAGCGGCAGGATGATCAGCTCGGCGCGGACGAAGTCGGCGCGGGCCTGCTCCATGACGTGGCGGAACACCTCGTCGCCGCCCCCGACCGTCACCTCGACGGGCCCTCCGGCGCGGGCGAGGTCGGCGGCGAGGTCGGGCAGGACGGTGCGGCGGACGTGGTCGGCGTCGCCGGGGACCCAGGCGAGGACGAGCGCGTGCCGCGCGTCCTCGCTGCGGAGGGTCTCGGGGCCGCCGCGGCTCCAGTAGGACCAGGCGTCGCCGACGCCGTCGCGGGCGGCGAGTTCGGCGGTGAGCTCCCGTCCGGCGGCGGCGACGGCGGGACCGTCGACGGTGCCGGTGCGGGCCGTGACGAGCAGCGCGAGGTTGGGGCTGCCGGTGGAGTGCTCGCGGGCGATGGCGTCGCGGGCCCGCATGGACTCGGAGCCGGGCGCCTCGTAGCGGTTGAGCGACAGCGCGCCGATCGTGCCGGCGCCGACGATCCCGACGAGGACGAAGGCGGCGAGGCCGATCGCGGTGATCAGGCGGGGCCGACGGGTGACGAACCGGCCGAGGCCGTTCGGTGTGAACACGTGCTCCCCCAGGGCGACGTACTATACGAGTGTCCACTCGTATTCGATGGGCATAATACGAGCGACTACTCGTATTTGCAATACTCGACGGGTCGCAGGCGGCACGGCGGGAGGACGGCGATGAGCGGGGACGGCGCGTCCGGGACGGAGCGGACGGAGCGGACGGTACGGCGGCAGGCGCGCGGGGAGCGCCGGATCGCGCAGATCCTGGACGCGGCGGCGGGGGTGCTCGCCGAGTCGGGCTACGAGGCCGCGACCACCAACAAGATCGCGGCGGCGGCGGGGATCTCGCCGGGCTCGCTCTACCAGTTCTTCCCGAACAAGGAGGCGATCGCGGAGGCGCTCGCCGACCGGTTCACCGCGCAGATGGGCGGCGCGCACCGGGCGGCCTTCACGGCCGGCGACCTGGGCACGGTGCCGCTCGCGGAGCTGATCGACCGGATCGTCGACCCGCTGCTCGCCTTCAACATCGCCAACCCGGGGTTCAAGGCGCTGTTCGCGCGCGCCGACATGCCGCCCGAGCTGTCCGCCGCCACGCGTCCGATCCAGGACGCGCTGCTCGGACGCGTCGAGGGCATCCTCGCCGCGCGCGCGCCGGGCCTCGCAGCGGACGAGCGGACGCGCGGCGCGCGCGTCCTGATCCAGGTGTTCAAGGCGCTGGTCCCGCTGATGACGACGGCCGAGACGGGGGACGAGCGGGACGCGCTGGTGGCGGAGCTGAAGCGCGTCCTGGCCGGGTACATGACCACCCTGGAGACGCAGGGACGGGTCTGAGCGGCGTCCCCAGGGACTTTACGGGCGCGCACCCGGCACCCGCATGCGCCGTCCCGGCACCCGGCCGGTGCGCTCAGCGTTCGGCGGCCGCCCCCGCCGGGAAGCCCCCGGCGCGCCCCAGCAGCGCGGGGACGGGCTCGCCGAGGAGCTCCCCCAGCCAGGTCCCGGTCCGGGCGACGCGCTCCATGTCGATCCCGGTCTCGACGCCGCCGCGGTGGAGCGCGTAGAGCAGGTCCTCGGTGGCGATGTTGCCGGTGGCGGCGGGCGCGAACGGGCAGCCGCCGAAGCCGCCCGCGGACGCGTCCAGGACGGTCACGCCCTCGTCGAGCGCGGTGTGCGCGTTCGCGTAGCCGGTGTTGCGCGTGTTGTGGAAGTGGAACCGCAGGGGGATTCCGGGAGCGGCCTCGCGCACGCGCCGCGTCAGGGCCCGCACCTGGGCCGGAACGCCCACCCCGATGGTGTCGGCCAGGGCGATCTCGGACGCCGCGTGCGCGCGGCGCGCGATGTCGGCGATCCGCTCCGGGGGCACGTCGCCCTCGAACGGGCAGCCGAACGCGACGGCGATCGTCATGGTGGCGGGGACGCCCGCGTCGGCGGCGGCCGCCGCGATGCCGTCCCACGCGTCCAGCATCTCGGCGACGGTCGCGCCCTGGTTGCGGACGCTGAACGTGTCGGACGCCGGGAGGACCACGTTGACCTCGTCCACGCGGGCGTCCAGGGCCCGGTCGAGGCCCCGCCGGTTGAGGACGAGCCCGCTGTAGGACACGCCGTCCGCGCGGGGCACCCCGGCCATGACCTCCTCGGCGCCGGCCATCTGCGGAACGCGCTCGGGGTTGACGAACGAGACCGCCTCGACGCGGCGCGTCCCGGCGTCCACGCAGCGCGCGATGAAGGCGATCCTGTCGTCCGGGGTGAGCACGCGGGCCTCGTTCTGGAGGCCGTCGCGAGGACCGACCTCCACCACCGTTGTATGCAATCTGACTCCAGAGTTGCGGCTTCAGCGTCAAATGTGACTATATTGCATGTAATCAAGGAGGTTCCATGGCGCGTGCGGCGGACGTCGCCTACGACGCGGTGCGGCGGATGATCCTGTCCGGGGACGCCGCGGCCGGGGCGCGGCTCGGGGAGGCGGAGCTCGCCGAGACGCTCGGGCTGTCGCGCACGCCGGTGCGCGAGGCCCTGCAGCGGCTCGGCTCGGACGGTCTCGTGGAGGTGCTGCCGCACCGGGGCGCGCGCGTCGTCGAGTGGACCCGCGAGGACCTCGCGGAGATCTTCGAACTCCGCTCCCTGCTGGAGCCCTACGCGGCGGCCCGCGCCGCCCGCATCGGCCAGGACCCGTCCGTCCTCGCCGACCTGGGGACGCTCTGCGACGCCATGGAGGCGGCGGCGGACGCCCGCGACCTCGGCGGGCTCGCCCGGCTGAACTCGCGGTTCCACGCCGCGCTGATCGACGCGTCCCGGAACCGGCGGCTGCCCGGCATGCTCACGTCCGTCATGCACGCCCCGCTGATCGTCGGCACGTTCCGCCGCTACGACCGCGCCGAGCTGGACCGTTCCATGAACCACCATCGGGAAGTCGTCGCCGCCGTCGCGGCGGGCGACCCCGACTGGGCCGAAGCGGTGATGCGCGCCCACATCCGCGCCGCCGCAGCCAACCTGAGCCGGAAGGACGACGACGATGAACGCACTCGGTGACCTGCGGGTCGTGGAGATGGGGCAGCTCCTCGCGGGCCCGTTCTGCGGGCAGCTGCTCGGCGACTTCGGCGCCGAGGTCATCAAGATCGAGCCGCCGGGCGCCGGGGACCCGATGCGCGAGTGGGGCCGCGAGAAGCCGCACGGCAAGTCGCTGTGGTGGCCGATCCTCGCGCGCAACAAGAAGTCGGTCACGCTGAACCTGCGCACGTCCGAGGGCCAGGCTCTCGCGCGGCGCATCATCGCGCAGGCCGACGTCCTCGTGGAGAACTTCCGCCCCGGCACCCTCGAACGCTGGGGCCTGTCCCCGGACGAGCTGCGCGCCGAGAACCCGCGCCTGATCGTCACCCGCGTCACCGGCTACGGGCAGGACGGCCCGTACGCCCCCCGCGCCGGGTTCGGCTCGATCGGCGAGGCGATGGGCGGCATCCGGTACGTCACCGGCGACCCCGACAAGCCGCCGTCCCGCGCGGGCATCTCGCTCGGCGACGAGCTGGCCGGGACGTTCGCCGCGCTCGGCACGCTCGTCGCGCTGCACGCCCGGCACCGGACCGGGCGCGGCCAGGTCGTCGACTCGGCCCTCTACGAGGCCGTGCTGGCGATGATGGAGTCGCTCGTCCCCGAGTGGGACATCGCGGGCTACCAGCGGGAACGCACGGGCTCGGTGCTGCCGAACGTCGCGCCCAGCAACGTGTACCCCACCAAGGACGGGCCCGTCCTCATCGCCGCGAACCGGGACACGATCTGGCGCCGGCTGTCCGCGCTGATGGGACGCCCCGAACTCGCCGACGACGAACGGTTCGCCACCCACGGCGCACGCGGGGCGAACGCGGACGAACTCGACGAGCTCATCGGCGCGTGGACGTCCGTCCAGGACTCGGACGAACTCCTCGGGCTCCTGCACGAGAACGGCATCCCGGCCGGGCTCACCTACCGGGCGAAGGACATGCTCGCGGACCCGCACTACAAGGCGCGCGAGGCGATCATCCGGATGGCGCACCCCGAGTTCGGCGAGTTCCCCATGCAGAACGTCTTCCCGAAGCTCTCCGACACCCCCGGCGAGGTCCGCGCCGTCGGCCCGTCCCTCGGCGAGCACAACACCGAGGTCTACGGCGACCTCCTCGGCCTCGCGTCCGCCGACCTCGACGCCCTGGCCTCGGCCGGGACGATCTGACCGCTACCCTCCGGCCTTGCGGTAGATGCGGGGGGACGCCCCGGCGTCCCGCTGGAGGGTGCCGTCCTCCCGGAGGCTGAAGACGTGCCGGGTGGGGCTCCTGCACCCGTCCACGCCGCCGACGTCGCGGACCCCGCGAACGACCACCTCGATGACGCGCGGGGCCGCCAGGTCCAGGTCCCCGCCGCCCTCGCAGTACCCGCCGGGAACGGTGGTCGTGACCTCCATGATCCGGCCGCCCTCGGGTCCCTGCGTGATGACCATGCGCTGGGACACCCGGCCGTCGTCGGAGGTCTCGCCCTCCCAAGTCCACGTACCGAGGAATCCCTCCGGAACGTCACCCGTCCCCGCCGTGCCCACCGTCTCGTCGCCGGAGGGCGACGGAGAGGACGCCATGACGGACTCTCGCGGCGACGGCGCCCCGTCGTCGCTCCAGGTGGGCTCGGGCGCCGGGTCGGTCGTCGCCCGATCGCGCGACGCGCCCGCGTCCCGCTCCTCCGAGCCCCGCACCGCGAGGACGAGGAGCAGGCTGAAGCTCAGCGCGGCCACGGCGACCATCACCAGCACCACCGCCGCCCTGCGCCCGAGCCCGGACGGACCGGGCGGCCCCGGGGAGACGGGCGGCCCCGGCGGGACGGGCGGGACGGGCGGAGCCGTCGCCCGCACGCCCGGCGGGAGCGTGAACGTCGGCGGCGGGCCGGGCGGCGGGACGGGCGCCCGCCGCGTCGGGCCGCCCGGCTCGTCCCGGCGCTCCAGGTCCAGGAGTTCGACGGCCCGTCGCCCCACGACCTCGACGACCTCGGCGGGCAGCCACGCCCCGGAGCCGTCCGGCGCCTCGACGGCCGCCGCGATCTCCTCGGGCGACGGCCGTTCGCCCGGGTCCTTGGCCAGGCACCGCTCCGCGAGTTCCCGCAGCCCGCCCGTCATTCCGCCGAGGTCCGGCGGCTCGTGGACGACGCGGTACAGCAGCGCGGCCGTCCCGCCCTCGCCGGTGTCGAACGGCTGCCGCCCCGTCGCCGCGAAGGCGAGGACGGCGCCGAGCGAGAACACGTCCCCGGCGGGGGTGACGCGCTCGCCGCGCACCTGCTCGGGCGGCATGAAGCCCGGGGTGCCGACGACCGCCCCGCTCCGGGTGACCGCGGTGGCGTCCCCGGCGCGGGCGATGCCGAAGTCGATGACGCGCGGGCCGTCCAGGGTGAGCAGGACGTTGGACGGCTTCAGGTCGCGGTGGACCAGGCCGCTCCCGTGCACCTCCCGCAGCGCCTCCGCCAGCCCGGCGGCCAGCGCCCGCACCGTCCCTTCGGGAAGCGGCCCGTAAAGCCCGTCGACGGTCTCCTGCAGCGTCGGCCCGGCGACGTAGGCCGTCGCGACCCACGGCGCGTCCGCGTCGGTGTCTGCGTCCAGGACGGGCGCGGTCCACGGCCCGCTGACGCGCCGTGCCGCGTCGACCTCCCGCCGGAACCGGCGCCGGAACTCGGCGTCCCCGGCCAGTCCGGCGTGCACGAACTTCACCGCGACCGTACGTCCCGAGCGTGCGCGGCCGAGGAAGACGCGGCCCATGCCGCCCGCGCCGAGCCGCCCCAGCAACTGGAAGTCGCCGACTTCGCGGGGATCGTCCGGCCGCAATCCGTCCATAGACGGGCAACGGTTCCAGCCCCGCACGATCATGGTCAAGTTCTCCCGAGCGCCGCCGCGCGCCCGCCGCGGGTGGTCACGGGCGGAAGGCTGCGTCATGGTGTGACGAGGCCCGACGCCGGGAGGAGCATGCCGCCGCGAACACGACCGACCGCCACCGGCCCGGACGCGGTGGGGTCTCGGGAGCGCTCACGCGTCACCGAGATCGACGTCCTGCGCGGGTTCGCCCTGTCGGGCGTGATGATCGTGAACACCGTGGGGATCACGGGGGTGCCCGTCCCCGGTCCGCAGGAGGACCCCGGGGCGGTCTACTGGGCGTACGAGACCCTGCTCCACCAGCGGTTCTTCCCGATCTTCTCGCTCCTCTTCGGCCTGAGCTTCGGGCTCTTCCTCGATTCGGTCCGGGACCGGACGCCGAACCCGCGGCTGCTCATGCTGGCCCGCCTGGGCTTCCTGATCCCCATCGGCGCACTGCACCGGCTCCTTCAGCCCGGCGAAGTGCTGCTGACGTACGCGGTGGTCGGGATGGTCGTCCTGCTCCCCGCGTCGTTCGTGCCCGGATGGCGCGTGCTTCTCGCGCTCGGCCTCGCCGCCACGGGCACGGCGGCGGCGACGATGGGCGCGAGCACGCTCATCCCCGGGTTCTTCCTGATCGGGTACGCGATACAGAGGTACGGGCCGGGCAAGATCCTGGACGCGCCCGCGGTTCGCCTGTCGGCAGCGTTCCTGACGTTCCTCGCACTCGCGATCGCCCTGAACACCTGGCAGATCGCGGCGACCGCCGGCCCCGGTTCCACCCTGGCGACGGTGGCGGGCATCGCGACCTCCGCGACCTACATGGCCGCGGTGCCGCTCGCCTTGCGTTCGCGCGCCGGACGCCGTCCCCTGCGGGGCCTCGCCCCGCTCGGCCGGATGGCGTTGACGAACTACGTCGGCGCGACGTTCGCGATCATCGCCGCCGACCGGTTCGTCCGGACGGCCGCGCCTCCCGACCACCTGGTCGCCATCGCCGTCGGCACGGGCGTCTTCGCGCTCGGCCTCGCATTCAGCCGCCTGTGGCTCCGCCATGCCCGATACGGGCCGCTGGAATGGGCCTGGCGCTGCCTCACCTGGTGGAAGCGGCCGACGGCGGTGTGAGCGATCTGTGAGCGGGGCCGGGCAGCCTCGGCGGCATGGAAGACGCGATCCGGGCCGAGGGCCTGGTCAAACGATTCGGGAAGACGATCGCGCTGGACGGCGTCGCGCTGTCCGCGCGCCCCGGCACCGTCCTGGCTCTGCTGGGGCCGAACGGCGCGGGGAAGACGACGGCCATACGCGTCCTCGCGACGCTGCTGCGCGCGGACGCCGGGACGGCGCGGGTGCGCGGGCTGGACGTCGTCCGCGACGCCGCCCGCGTCCGCCGCGAGATCGGGCTGACGGGCCAGTACGCGGCGGTCGACGAGGACCTCACCGCCACCGAGAACCTCGTGCTCATCGGGCGGCTGCTCGATCTGCGGAAGGCCGACGCGCGGGCCCGCGCCGCCGAACTGCTGGAGCGGTTCGAGCTGGCCGACGACGCGGGCCGCCGGGTGTCGACCTACTCGGGCGGGATGCGGCGCCGCCTCGACCTCGCCGCCGGAATGGTCGGACGCCCGGCGGTGACGTTCCTGGACGAGCCGACGACCGGCCTCGACCCCGGCCGCCGCGAGGACGTGTGGCGGATGATCCGGGCGATGACGTCGGACGGCGGGACGGTCCTGCTGACCACCCAGTACCTCGAGGAGGCCGACGCGCTCGCCGACGAGGTCACCGTCATCGACCGGGGCCGGGTGATCGCGGACGGGACGCCCGCCGAACTCAAGCGGGTCGCGGGCGGGCAGACGATCACCGTGCGGCCCCGCGACCCGGCGCGGCTGATCGAGGTCGCCGCGATCCTGAACGCGGTGTCGGGGCGCGCGGCCGAATCGCCGCGCCGGGACGTCCTGACGGTGCCGGTCGACGGCGCGGACGCGCTCGGCGAGACCGTCCGGCGGCTGGACGCGGCGGGCATCGGCGTCACCGAGCTGTCGCTGCGCCTGCCCAGCCTCGACGAGGTGTTCTTCGAGCTCACGAAGGAGGAGGCCGCGTGACCGGGACCGTTGTCGAGCGCCGGGACGCGCGCACGGCCGCACCGGGGGCGCGTCCGTTCCCGCTGGTGCGGCACAGCCTGCTGCTCGCCGGGCGCAGCCTCACCAAGACCCGCCGCAACCCGGGCCTGCTGAGCGACGCGCTGTTCCTGCCGATCATCTTCCTGCTGCTGTTCGTGTACCTGTTCGGCGGCGCGGTGTCCGGCTCGACCCAGGAGTACCTGCAGTTCGTCTTCCCCGGCGTGCTCGTCATGACGATGGTCCTGGCCGGGATGGCGTCGGTCGGCATCGCCATCAACGTCGACATCAAGAAGGGCGTGTTCGACCGGTTCCGCAGCCTGCCGATCGGACGGTCCGCGCCGCTGCTCGGCCTCGTGGTCAGCGACGGCCCCCGGTACGTCATCGCGAGCGCCGTGCTGTTCGCGACCGGATACCTGATGGGCTTCCGGGTCGAGACGAACGCCGCGGCGGCCCTCGCCGCGGCCGGGCTCGCGGCCGTGCTGGGCTTCGCGCTCAGCTGGATCACCATCCTGATCGGGGTGGCGATCCGGGAGGAGACCGTCGTCACGACGGTGGCGTTCCTCGCGATCTTCCCGCTGTCGTTCGGGACGAGCATGGCGGTGCCGACCGAGACGATGCCGGGCTGGCTGCGGGCTTGGGTGGACGTCAACCCGGTCGGGCACGCGGTGGACGCCTGCCGCGGCCTGCTCGTCGGGGGCCCGGTGGCGGCCGACGCGATCGCGACGCTGCTGTGGTCGGGCGGGTTCGTGCTGGTGTTCGCGCCGCTCGCCGTGCGCGTCTACCGGCGCCGGAGCTGATCCTCCAGGCGGGCGAGCGCGCCGGGGACGTCGAGCGCCGCGCCGCGCGCGTGGCCGTCCCGGAAGGCGCGCTCGCCCAGGGCCGCGCGCAGCCGCCGGGTGACGTCCGCGAGGTCGAGGTCGGACTCGTCCGGCCCGCCGCGCAGGACGGACGCCGCCCCGAGCGCCTCCGCGGCGGCCGCGGGATCGCCGGACGCCCGCAGCCGCGCGACGCCGACCCCGGCCGCCGCGGCGACGGGCATGTCGGGGGCCTCCGCCGCCTGGACGAGCGCGGCCCGCAGGTGGCGGCGGGCCGCGGCGCGCTCGTCCGCGCCGATCGCGATGTGCGCCCGCGCCGTCGACAGGAGGGATCGGTACTGCGGCCCTGAAGGCGCGAGCCGCAGGTCACGCTCGGCGTCGGCGTAGTGCCGCTCGGCCCCGGCGGGGTCGCCGCCGTGCCGGGCCAGGTCGCCGAGCGCGAGCCGGACCGCGACGAGGTACCGGGCGGGCGTCGCGGCGTCCGGCGCGAGCAGGTCGGACAGCTCGCCGCGCGCCCGCCGGACGTCCCCCGACCGGGCCAGCGCGACCGCCAGCATCACCCGCTGCTGGGTCGCCTCCCGTTCCTGCCCGAGCACGCGCAGCAGGCCGATCGACTCCTCCAGCGCGGCGATCGCGGCGTCGTAGTCGCCCGCGGTCATGTCGGCCGAGCACGCGAACATCAGGGCCATCGCCAGCCCGCCCCGCTCGCCGCTCTCCCGGTACGCGGCGACGGCGGCGGCCAGATCCCGGTGCGAGGCCGCCATGTCGCCCGCGTTCCCGTGGAGCATCGCGGCCATGACGTGCAGCGTCGCGCGCGTCCAGGCGTCCCGTCCGCGCAGCAGCCGGGCGATGGCCGCGACGCCCGCCGCCGCGTCGCCGCGCAGCAGCGCCGCGCCGGGCTCGATGAGCACCGCCAGCGGGCGCGCGTCCGGTCCCGGCTCCCGCACCTCGATCAGCGGGTCGTCGCGGGCGGCGCCGCCCGACAGCACCGTGTTCATCACGTACCCGCCGAGGGCCGCGGCCTCGGCGCCGTCCGGCACGGGCGTCCGGCGCGGCGCCTCCAGCGCGCCCCGGAGCCGGCGCGCGGCCTCGGCGTGGTCGCCCTGGATCATCCAGAACACCGCGAGCGCCGCCGCCAGCCGCACGGCCGCCCCGCCGTCGTGCTCCTCCGCGAATCGCAGCGCGGCGAGCAGATCGTCCTGCCCCTCCGTCAGGACGGGAAGCCACTCGGTCTGCTCCGCCCCGAACAGCCGGGGCTCGGCGCGCTCGGCCACCTCCAGGAAGTACGCGAGGTGGGCCGCCTGGACGGCCTCCAGCTCACCGCGTTCGGCCAGCCGCTCCCGCGCGAACTCGCGGATCGTCTCCAGCATGCGGAAGCGCGGTTCGGGACCGTCCACCGGCTGGAGCAGCGACCGGTCGGCGAGCGCGTCGAGGTCGTCCAGCGTCCCGCCGCCGACCCGCGCGGCGGCGTCCGGGCCGATCGCGGCGGGGAACACCGCGAGCCGCTCGGCGAACGCCCGCTCCCGCTCGTCCAGCAGGTCCCAGCTCCACGCGACGACGGCGCGCAGCGTCCGGTGCCGGGGCAGGGCCGTGCGGCTGCCGCCGGTGAGCAGCCGGAACCGCCGGTCGAGCCGGTGGACGAGCTGTTCGGGCGTCATCGCGCGCAGCCGCGCCGCCGCCAGCTCGATCGCCAGCGGCAGCCCGTCCAGCCTCCGGCAGATCTCCCCCGCGACCTCCGCGTCCGCGACGTACCCCGGACGGACGGCCGCCGCGCGCTCCGCGAACAACCGCACCGCCTCGGGCCCGTCCAGCGGCGGCACCGGGCACAGCGCCTCGCCGTCCAGTCCCAGCCGCTCCCGGCTCGTCGCCAGCACCCGCAGCCCCGGACACGTCCCGAGCAGCTCGCCCGCCAGCCTCGCCGCCGCGTCGAGCACGTGCTCGCAGTTGTCGAGGACGATCAGCGTCTCCACGCCCGCGAGCGTCTCGGCCACCCGCTCCGGGCCCCGTACCCCCAGTGCCCCCGCGACCGCCCCGGCGACGTCGTCCCCCGCGACCGCCGCCAGCTCCACGAACCACACCCCGCCCGGGAACCGCTCCGCGAGCCGCTCCCCGACCGTCGTCGCCAGCCGCGTCTTGCCCGCGCCCCCGGTGCCGACGAGCGTGACGAGCCGTCCGTCCCACAGCCGCCGGGCGATCCACGCGCACTCGTCCTCGCGGCCGACGAACCCCGTCGCGGGCGCCCGCAGGTTCCCGCGCGGCCGCGCCCCCGGCACCCGCAGGACCTCGAGGTACGCCGCGCGCGACTCGTCCCCGGGGTCCGCGCCCAGCTCGTCCGCCAGCACCCGCCGGAACTCCTCGAACACCGCGAGCGCCTCGGCCGACCGCCCGCTCAGGTGGAGCGCCCACACCAGCAGCGCCCGGACCCGCTCCCGCAGCGGATGCCGCGCCGCGAGCCCCTCCAGCTCCGCGACCAGCCCGCCCGGTTCGGCGCCCGTCCGCAGCTCGGCGGCGATGCGGTCCTCGGTCGCCGCCAGCCGCAGCTCCCGCAGCCGGACGGCCGCGGCCTCGGCGAACGGCGCGTCCGCCAGCGGCTCCCCGCGCCACAGCCCGAGCGCCTCCGCGAGCACCTTCGCCGCCCGCACGTCCTCCCCGTCGCGCAGCGCCCGCGCGCCCTCCCCGGCGAGCCGCTCGAACCTGTGCGCGTCGACCGCGTCCTCGGGGACGTCCAGGAGGTAACCCCCGGGCACCGAGCGCAGCCGTCCGTCCGGCAGGCACCGCCGGAGCCGCGACACGAGCGCCTGCAGCGCGTGCCCGGGATCGCCCGGCCCGCCGTCCGGCCACACCGCCCGCGCGAGCGCCTCGCCCGTCACCGTCCGTCCGGGCTCCAGCGCCAGCCGCACCACCAGCACCCGCAGCCGCGCCCCGCCGACGCGCACGTCCTCCCCGCCTTCGGTGACCACCAGCGGCCCGAGGATCCCGACGAACATGCACCCATTGTGGCCCCGCCCGCCGTCCACAGCCCGTGGACGGCAACACCGTCACCCCAGACGCGTGCCCGCGATGATGCCGCGAGCGTCCTTACGGGTTCAGAACCGCGAAGACGACCTTTCCAGTGTTGCCGGACAGCGGCCGGACACCCCAGTACCGCGTGTACTGCTCGACCACGAACATGCCGCGCCCGGACTCGCCGTCCAGGTCGGCGCGCTGGACACGCGGCTCCTCCCAGAGGGAGTCCTGCACCTCCATCCACAGCGAGCCGTCCTCGTTGCGCCCGATCCGGAACGTCACGTCGTCGACCCCCGTCGTGTGCCGGATCGCGTTGGTCACCAGCTCACTCGCGACCAGGCACGGGACGAAGTCGTCCGCCCCGTCGGCCCCGAGCACGAGCCGCACGAACCCCCGCACCTCCGCGACCGACTCGAGGTGGCGCTTGACCACCATCTCCGCGTGCGTCGCCTCGACCATGACCAGCTCCCGTCACTGAATGTTGCGAACCCCTCACATAGTGCGTGTATCCGAGCTACGGTGTTGTTGACAGCGCCATCTGGAAACAGTTGGCGATGATCACCCTCGGATGGCGATGTACCACGAAAGGAAACATCAGCCATGCCCGTATCGCGATCACGCCCCAAAGACTCCCCGGCCTTGATCGCATTCGGTGGCCAGATGCGTCGAATGCGCGAGGCGAAGAACACCACTCAGCAGTCGCTCGCCGACTACCTGAACATCAGCAAAGCCCAGGTCAGTCGCATCGAAAACGGAACGCGTCGGGCAAACCAGCCACTCGTCGAGCTGATCGATCGTCGCCTTGACGCTGACGGAGCGCTCATCAAACTTTGGGGAGATCTGAACCGGAACGGCCACCCGGTGCCGGTCTGGTTCGACTGGCCCCGAATCGAAGCCGACGCCGCGCTACTCGTCTGCTGGGAACACTCAGTGATTCCCGGCCTGGCTCAGACTCCGGCCTACGCAGCGGCGATCCTCCACGGCAACCAGGAGGCCGTGGACGCCCGCATCGCTCGTCAATCCATACTCACGAGGTCTGAGGGAGCACCTCCGCCGAACGTCGAGCTGCTGGTCGACGAGCAGGCTCTTTACCGCCCGGTGGGCACCGCCGAGACGATGAAGGAGCAACTCGAACACCTGGCAGAGATCAGCACGAGGCCGAACGTCACGGTTCAAGTAGTGTTGACAAGCGGCGAGCACGACGGCAATACCGGAGCGTTCGTGGTCGCGACGATGGACGACCGGAGTGAGGTGGCATACGTCGAGACGGCCATCCGGGCGATCACGACGGATGATCCCGCAGACCTGTCTGTGTTGGCGCGGAATTTGTTCGCTCTCCGTTCCCGGACCGTCACGGAAGACATGTCGCGTGAACTGATCAGGAAGGTGGTCCGAGATAAATGGACCTGACAAACGCCAGGTGGCGGAAGGCTAGCCGGAGCGCGTCCAACGGCGGTAACTGCATCGAACTGGCAAGGCTCCCCGACACGGTCGCCGTCCGGGACAGCAAGGACCCGAACGGCCCGATGCTCCTGCTTCGTCCGGCTGTGCTGCGCAAGGCCGTGCAGGCGGCTTCGGACGAGCGCTGAACAACCCCGCCCCCTTTCTTCCGATGGTGCTCGACCGCGCGGCGGTCCGCGCGCTGGTGCGCCGCGTGAAGTCGGGAGACCTCGACCTCTGACCTGACGCGCGGACGGCCCCGGCGGTGTCGCCGCCGGGGCCGTCCATCGTCTGGCCAGGTCAGCTCGCCACGTGCTCGCCGCCGTCGGCCATCGGGGCCGGCTCGCCGCGGTCAAGACCGCCGACGTCCTCGCCTGCGAGTTCGTCGTCCGGGCCCGGCGCGGGTGCGGCTGTGGCTTCGAACGCGCTCGGCCATGACGCCGGGGGCGGGCCGAATGCGCGACGACCGGCCCGCACGGTCAGCGTGGCCATGGCGGCGTTGGCGCCGCCACCGATCACGGCGCCGATACCGAACGGCGCCACTCGACCGAGAACGATGATCCCCTGCTTGGTCCCGTACTTCGTGACGAAGTTCTTCCCCAGGATCTTGTTGATCTGGCGCAGCGTTTCGACCGGTACCTTGGCGACGACCTGACGTCCCCAGTGCTGCCCCGTTCGCTCGGCGACCTTGGAAATGGTGGTGGTGCCGGACCCGCCGAGCATGATCCCCATCACGATCGTTCGGCGGCGCTCGATCTCGTCGATGGGGACTCCGTGGACTTCGGCGACCGAGAGCGCGAAAAGAACGCTCATCTCAAGAGACGAGAGGGTTTCGCCTGCCGACAATGCCAGTGCGACGCCCGTGCCGACGCCGGGCGCGGCCGCGGTTCCTCCGACGGCGGCGCCCGTCCCGGTCAAGGTGCTGACGTACATCCGCTCCAGAGTGCGGATCACCTGCGCCGGTGTCGCCTCCGGGTTCCGATGGCGGGCCCGGGTGATGTTCTTGCGCACCAGGACGCTCTGGCTATTGATCGCCTTGTCCAGGAGTTCGAGGACTCGCTGCTCACGTCCGGGTTCCGCCGGAACCGCATCGTCGAGGGGGCCTGTGGCCATGCCTTGAACTCCTAAGGTCGTCCTGTCCCAGGTGAGTTTCCCATTCGGCCGGCCGAACGGTCCTGCACCAGATAGACCAGGCCACCTCCGGCCAGGAAGTCCCTGTTCCTAACTCCGACCAGGGCGGCGAGATAACGGCCCCATTGGGGCACACTCACAACCTCGCGAGCCGCTCGGACCTCGCGTTCTCCCCGCCGTTTGTGACGGCCTGCGGGCACAATGCGGGTGCATGCGGCTTTCCGGCCGGGGTCAGGGTGTCTGTTCGGGGTCTCGGCCGGTGACGGCTCGGCCGCCGTCCACGGGGACGATCGCGCCGTTGATGAAGCTCGCGCGGTCGGACAGGAGGAACGCGACGGCGTCGGCCACCTCGTCGGGGCGGCCCACTCGGCCGAGGGGGTGCAGGAGTCGCATCTCGTCCATGATGCGGGCGGGGTCGTCGTGGGCTGCGAGGAAGTCCTCGTAGCGTTCGGTGGTGATCGAGCCGAGGGCGATCGCGTTGGTTCGGATGTCCCGGGGGCCGTAGTCGACGGCGAGGGCGCGGGTCAGGCCCTCGATCGCGGCTTTGGCCGTCGCGTAGGCGAGCGAGCCCCGGACGGGGCGCTGCGCCTGGTGCGACGAGACGTTGACGATCGCGCCGCCCGTCCCCGCGTCGACGAAGCGGCGGACGGCGGTCATGCAGCCGACGACGGTCGGGGTCGAGGTTGAGGGCCACGAGGTCGCGGACCTCGCCGGGGGCGGGCACGGGGGACGGGTCGCGGAAGACGGCCGCGTTGTTGACCCAGCCCACGAGGGTTCCGGCGCGCTGTGCGAGGTCGGCGGCGCGTTCGGCGGTCTCCTCGGCGGCGGCGTCGCCGGTGACGGGGGTCAGGCGCGGGTGGTCGGCCCAGGCGAGGACGGACGGGTCGCGGTCGACGATCGTGACCGCGTCGCCGTCCGCCAGGAGGCGTTCGGCGATGGCGCGGCCGATGCCGCGGCCGCCTCCGGTGACCACGTGGGAGCGCATGGGGGCAGCGTAATGGTCTGGTACGCCCCGTCTCCCCCCTCCTGGAGCCGGGACGTACGGTCAGGGGACGCCCACGTGGGCGGTTTCGTGGAGCCGGACGATCTGCTCGCAGGCTTCGGTGATGTCGGCGACGGGCAGCCGGACGATCTCGCCCTCGCGGTCGCACCAGTGGAAGGCGGCGCACTCGCACCAGATCGTCAGGTCGCCGACGCCGAGGCCCGCCGGGGCGAGGCCGGCGGGCGTCGCGGGGACCACAGAGGTCGCGGTGTCGAGGCCGCGGTCGGTCAGCAGGGCGTGCAGCTCCTCCATCGCGTGGGCCGGGACGGGCGAGAGGGGGCGGCCCCGGGCCGCGCGGGCCGGGACGGCGAACCAGGTGGCCTTGCCCGGCACCTGCCGGGCGCGCAGCCGGGAGCGGGACGCGTGGTGGCCCCAGCGGCCGCGGGAGAGCATGTCGATGATGTCGAGGCCGCGGCCGTGGTCGGGCATCGGGCCGGTACTTCGGCGGCGCCAGCCGCGCAGCTCGTCGAAGACCTTGACGACGAGTTCCTGGCGGCCGCGGCCGTCGCCGCGGCGGTAGATCCAGAGTTCGGCGCCCGCGGACGGCTTGCGGGTGCCGTCGGCGGCGCGGGGGGTGCCGTGCAGGAGCGCGTTGGTGGCCAGCTCGCTGACCATCAGGGTGACGTCGGCGGCGTCGTCGACGCCCGCTTGGGGAAGCAGGTTCGCGACGTGCGCGCGCGCGACACCGGCGATCGTCTCGTCGGGGGGCAGTGGCAGGGCTGTGCAGCCGCCGTTCTCGAGGGTCCAGGGGACCCCGCACACCGTCGCCGCCTTCGTCATGGTCGCCACCTCGGTGAAGTCGATTGAGTTCTTCCGTGGCTACCGCCCACCGGCGCGTGAGAGCGGTAGGCGATCCGGGGACGGTGGGGCCGAATGATTCCGACAATCGCGACATAGGCCCTGCAGTTCCCGACTCGCTACCTGTGAATCACAGATTCAGTGTGGCACAGGAATCCGGACAAGGACCCGGACATGAGCAAGGAGTTGTGTTGACGAATGAGATGATCACCATTACGGATGCGGACCGCCGGAATTTCGCACGACCGGCATCGGACGAACGCGTAACGGCGGACATCTGGGACGAGCGGGGGCCTGCGCTGTAGCGTGGAGAACGCCTGAGAGGGGCCGCACACGGAAGATCCCCCAGGGGTGCAGCCCTGGGGGATCTCGTGTGCGGCTTCGGGCGCTCTCCGCCCGAGTCGCCAGCCCGTTACAACGGTTCCGGCGAGTTTTCCGGTCGGCGGTTTCCGCTAGCGGTCGTACCGCCCCGCCTTGACGTCCGCGAGGAACGCGGCGAACACCGGACGGGCGACGACGTGCGCGCCCGCCTCGGGGGCGACGCTGTCGCGCACGCCGGTGGACGCGTCGAGATCGGCGACCTCGACGCACGCGCCGTTGCTGCTCGCGCTCGCGCTCGCCTTGAACCACTGTGCCTGAGAGAGGTCCATTTCCGTCTCCTTGAGGTCACTCAAGTGTTGCCATGAGCGTGATGACGTACTCGGCGCTGTCGGCGGGGCCGAGCGCCGCCTCCTTGATCTGCTCGTAGATCAGCTCATATTCCTCCACGTTCTGGGCGGGATCGATGTCCTGGATGGTCGCGTCGGTCTCGAGGTAGACCATGGGCGGCTCCCCGCCGGGGAACCGGAAGATGTGGAAGAGCATGGCCATGCCGGGGTGCAGGCCGTCCTCGAAGCGCAGCAGCCGCAGGTCGACATTGGGCCGCTCCGCCATTTTGAGCAGGTGCGCGAACTGGCCGCGCCGGGCGTCGTCGTCGCCCCACCGGTACAGCAGTGCCGCCTCGGTGATCAGCGCGGTGAGGCGGGGCGCGGTGCCCTCGTCGCGTTCCAGGATCTGCTGGCGGCGCAGCCGGGCGCGCAGGGCGAGCTCCCGCCATTCGGGCGGTTTGGACCCGTACGACAGGAGCGTCTGCATGTACGGGACGGTCTGGAGCAGTCCGGGCACGAGCAGCGGCGTGTAGACGATGATCTCGGCGGCGTCGTTCTCGAAACCGGGGAACTCGACGCTGCCGAACACCTCGCCGTACTCGCGCCACCAGGCTCTCCTGCGGGCGTCGCGGGCGAGGCGCTGGAGCTCGTCGGTGACCTGCTCGTCGGCTCCGTAGAGCCGGGCGAGGTCGCGGATGTCGCTGAGTTCCGGACGGACCCAAACGTTCGCCTCGAACCGGCCCACCTTGCCGCGGCCCCAGCTCAGGCGGTCGCAGACCTGGTTGGCGGTGTAGCCCGAAGCGACGCGCATCGCCTTCAGCCGACGCGCCAGCGTCCACTTGGCGATGGTGGCCCCGTACGCGTCGCTCACGGGCGCCGCCTCCCTCCGCATGCCCGCACCCGGCCGGCCCGGCCGGTCCGCACATCACAGATCGCGCGGGTTCAGTCCGCGACCCGGTCGAACTCCCCCTTCTTCGCACCGTCAAGGAAGCACGCCCACTCGCGCTCGTCGAACACCGACACGAGCGAGCCGGGCTCGCCCGCGGTGCGCAGCAGGGTCCACGCGCCGGTGAAGGCGACCTCGATGCCGCCCTCCGGCGTCTCCGAACGCGTCCAGTCGAGGGCGTCCAGGTCGACGCCCAGCTCCGCTGCGGACGGTTTGCGCACGTTCATCCTCCTGGCTCAGGGCTTGCGGGCGACCGCGCAGTAGCTCCACCGGGACCCGTCGCTGTCGGCCTCCGCGGCGTCCTCGGCGCCCCAGAAGCCGACGTAGGTGACCTCGGCCTCCGCCCCGTCGTAGGGCGGGACGATCTCCAGGCCGTCGAGGAACCGCTCGAACTGCTCCCGCGTCCGGGTGTGGACGCCGGTCCGCGACTTGGCGTAGATCTCCTGGACCGCCCTGACCCGCCATTCCGGCTGGAAGTCCTGCGTGCCCGCCGACAGCACCAGGTAGCTCCCGGGCGCGAGGTCGCGCAGGTACCGGTCGACGATGCCCCACGGGTCCTCGTCGTCCGACAGGAAGTGGGTCACCGCGACCAGGAGCATCGCGACCGGCTCGGAGAAGTCGATCAGCGCCCGCGTCTCCGGGGCGTCGAGGACGCCCTCGGGATCGCGCATGTCGCGCAGCAGCACCGCCGTCTGCTCGTCCCCCACGAGCAGCGCGTCGGCGTGCAGCCGGACGATCGGGTCGTGGTCGACGTAGACGACCCGCGCGTCGTCGCGGACCGCCCGCGCGACCTGGTGGGTGTTGTTCTGCGTGGGCAGCCCGGCGCCGATGTCGACGAACTGGCGGACGCCCTGCTGCGCGACCCACCGCACGGCCCGCTGCAGGAAGCCGCGGTTCGACCACGCGACGTCCCTGATCTCGGGGACCTTCTCGGTGACCTCGGCCCCGGCGGCCCGGTCGGCCGCGTAGTTCAGCTCGCCGCCCAGGTAGTAGTCGTACAGCCGGGCGGCGCTCGGAATCGAGACGTCCACGCCCGGCGGGGCTTTTTCCTCGTCGCTCATCGCATCGCCTCCGGACCCCGTGGGGGCACCGTTCGTCCGGTCGGTCGGTCGCTCGCTCAACTTGTGATGCACAAATTATGAAGCATGAAACGGCCCCGTGTGCAGGGCCCGCGGGCGTCTCTTTTTACGGACGCCGCGATCCGGCAACTTACCGCCCTGGGACTATTGCATAACGCGCCGGGGAGTTGTGGATGAACTATCGAATCCATGTGCGATTTAGGACTCCGAGGGGGCCGTAAATGGCCCGGCGGACCGCTTTCGTCAGCGCGATGAACCCTACATCGATAATGCATCCGCGTCCGGCCGCGAGCTTTTCGTCGCCGACCCGCTCACGGCCCGCCGTCCCTGCGGTTTGTCCGATATGTCGCCGCCGAAACGACCGGACGGGCGGGCGCTCTAGCCGTGGACGGGGACGGGGGCGGTGGCGTCGAGGAGGCTGCGGGTCTGCGGGTGCGCGGCGTCGTCGAGGTCGCGCGCGGGGACGTCCTCGACGACACGGCCCTCGTGCAGGACGACGACGCGGTCGGCGACGCGGCGGGCCACCCGGAGGTCGTGCGTGACGAGGACGATCGTGAGCCCGTCGTCGCGGCGCAGCCCGGTGAGCAGGTCGAGGATGCGGTCCCGGGTGAGGACGTCGAGGCCGCTCGTCGGCTCGTCGGCGAGCAGCACGCGGGGCCGCTGCGCGAGCGCGCGGGCGATCGCGACGCGCTGGCACTCGCCGCCGGACAGGGTCGCGGGGCGGCGCGCGGCCACGGCGGGGTCGAGGCCCGCGCGCCGCAGCAGGTCGTCGTCGCAGGGTCCGGCCTCGGCGATCACCTGCCGGACGGTGTGCCGGGGGTCGAAGGACGCGAGCGGGTTCTGGAAGATCAGCCCGGTGCGGCGGCGGACGGCGCGCCGCTCCCGGTCGCGCAGCCGCCACACGTCCCGCTCGTCGCGCCGGACGGTCCCGGCGGCGGGCCGGTCGAGGGCGGCGAGCGCGCCGATCAGGGTGGACTTGCCGGAGCCGCTCGGGCCGACGATCGCGACGGCCTCGCCGGGCGCGACGTCGAGGTCGACGCCGTCCAGCGCGACCGTCTCGCGGGGGCGGGACCGCAGCACCCGGGTCACGTTCCGGAAGGACAGGCTCCCGTCGGCCGGACGCTCGGCGGGCGTGGGCGGCGGGTCGGCCGCGGCGGTCGCGGCGGAGACGAGGGCGCGGGCCAGGTCGGTGCGGGGCTCGCCGAGGATCCGCGCGGCCGGGCCGTGCTCGACGACGCGGCCGTCCCGCATGACGGCGATGTCGTCGGCCCAGCGGGCGGCGGCGGCCAGGTCGTGGGTGATGAGCAGGACGGCCCGCTCCCGGGACTCGGCGCGGGCCTGCGCGCGGACGAGGTCGAGGACGGCGGCCTGCGCGACGGGGTCGAGCGCCGTGGTGACCTCGTCGGCGATCAGGACGGGCGGTTCGTGCACGGTCGCGAGCGCGAGCGCGACCCGCTGCGCCTGCCCGCCCGACAGCTCGAACGGGTAGGCGGCGGCGAGCGACGGATCGAGGCCGAACCGGGCGAGGGCGGCGTCGGGGTCGCCGGTGCCGTGCGCCCGGACGGTCTCGGCGAGGTGCCGGCGGACGGTGACGGTCGGGTTGAGGGAGGCGAGCGCGTCCTGGAACGCGTAGCCGACGTCGCGCCCGCGCACGGGCGCCCGCCCGTCCACCCGGACCGTCCCGCCGTGCGGCAGGAGCCCGGCGACGGCGCGGGCGGTGAGGGTCTTGCCGCTGCCGCTCGGCCCGACGAGCGCGAGGACGCGCCCGGCGGGGACGTCGAGGTCGAGGCCGTGCACGACGCGGCGGCCGGGCACCTCCACGGTGAGGTCCCGGACGGCCAGTCCGGTCGGGCCCGCGTGCTTCACCATGAACCGCCTTCGTCGGACGGGCCGGCGATCGCGCCGGCGACGACGTTCACCGCGATGATCGTGACGACGACGGCCGCGGCGGGGATCGCGACCGTGTACCAGGCGCCGGTCAGCAGGTGCGACTGCGCCTCGGTGAGCAGGTTGCCCCAGCTCGGGTTGTTCGGCGGGACGCCGAGACCGAGGAAGCTGAGCGTCGACTCGGCGAGGATCGCGTGCCCGACCTCGAACGCGGCGATGGACGCGACGGGCGGCAGCGCGCCCGGCAGCAGGTGCCGCCGCAGCACCTGCCACCGCGACAGCCCGAGCCCGTACGCGGCGCGAACGTAGAGCCGTTCGCGGCGACCGCGCAGCTCGGCGCGGACGATCAGGGCGACCGGCATCCAGCTCGACACCGCGATCGCGACGATCACCGTGCCGAGCGACGGCCCGGCGACCGCGGCGAACGCGAGGACGATCACCAGCAGCGGCAGCGACAGCAGGACGTCGGCGGTGCGGGCGATCAGCGCGTCCAGCCAGCGGGGCGCGACGGCGGCGAGCCCGCCGAGCAGCATCCCGACGCCGACGGTGATCGCGGCGGCGGTGAGTCCGACCAGCAGGGACGTCCGGGCCCCGTGCAGCATGCGGGTCAGCAGGTCGCGGCCGAGCTGGTCGGTGCCGAGGAGGTGGCCGGACGAGCCGGGCGGCAGGGACGTCGCGGACGTGTCGGTCGCGACGGGGTCGAGCGAGGTCAGCCAGGGTGCGAGCACGGCGGCGAGGCCGAGCGCGGCGAGCACCGCGACCGCGGCGGCCAGGGCGGGACGCCGCGGCCGGAACCGGATCGCGAGGAGCCCGCGCGTGGCGCGCGTCGTCTCAGCCGACAACGGGCGCCTCCTCGACCGGACCGGCGGCCCGGGACGGGCCGCCGCCGTCGCCGCCGCGCCGCACGCGCGGGTCGAGGGCCGCGACGATCAGCTCGGCGAGCAGGTTCGCGGCGACCACCATCAGCCCGGTGACCAGCACGATCGCGACCAGCAGCGGGTAGTCCTGGGCGCGCGCGGCCTCGATCGCCTCCCGCCCCATGCCGGGCCACGAGAAGATCACCTCGGTGGCGTACACGCCCGCGACGAGCGTCCCGACGCCGACGCCGAGCCGCGCGGTGAACGGGACGAGCCCGGGACGCATCAGGTGGCGCGTCACGACCGTCCGGCGCGGCACCCCGCGGACCCGCGCGTTCTGCACGTGCGGCGCGTCCCGGAGCCGTCCGACGCCGGTCTCGACGAGCCGGACGTAGATGCCGAAGTGGTGCCCGAACGCGAGCGCGCACGCGGGCAGCGTCAGGTGCGCGAGCAGCCCGTACGCGGTGACCGGCTCGCCCGGACGGCTCACGCCCCCGGACGGCATCAGCTGCGTGGACGCCGCGAACACGTACAGCAGCAGCAACGCCACCACGAAACCGGGCATCCCGCCCATCACGAACAGGATCAGGTCGATGCCGCGCCGCAGCCACGCCCGCCGCGTCAGCGCCGCGACCAGCCCGACCGCCAGCGCGGCGGAGAAGCTGAGGAGGGTCGCGGCGGCGGCGAGCAGCAGCGTCCACGGCACGGTGTCGCCGAGGATCTCGCTCACCGGCGTCCCGGACATGTACGACGTGCCGAGGTCGCCGCGCAGGGCGTCCGACACCCACCGGGCGTACCGGACGTGCACCGGGTCGTCCAGGCCCATCTCGGCGTGCAGCTCCGCGACCGCCGCCGGGCTCGCCGGCCGTCCGCCCGACCGCGCCTCCAGGACCGACGCCGCCGGGTCGCCGGGCGCGGCGTCCAGCAAGGCGAAGCACACCGCCGACAGGGCGGCGACGACCAGCACGGCCGACGCCGCCCGCCGGGCGATCCGCAGGACCATCTACTCGTAGCGCCAGGTCTGCGCGTTCCAGAAGAAGCCGTAACCGTGGTGCCCCAGCGTGCGCTGCTGGGGTCCGGTCAGGTTCTCCGGGACGGCGTTGACGGTCTTCAGGTACGCGATCCAGGCGAACGGGGGGTCGTCCTGGAGCGCCTTCTGGAAGTCGGTGTAGGCGGTCTTGCGCTCGGCCGGGTCGGCGGAGGTGCGGCCCTTGTCCAGCGCCTTGTCGGCCTCCTCGTTGCTGTAGGCGCCGAGGTTGGAGCCGCCGTTGGCGAGTGCCTCGTCCGTGTGGAACACCCCGTACGCCGACGAGTCCGGGTCGTACGGCGTGCCCCACCCGACCACGGCCGCGTCCAGGTCGCCCCAGTGCTTGCGCACCCAGTCGCTCGACCGCGGGTTGGGCCGGACGTCGAAGCCCTGCTCCTTCAGCTGGGTCGCGGCCACGTTCAGCATCGCGACGCGGAGGGAGTCCTCGGCGAACGTCGTCAGCTCGAACGACACCGTCTTGCCGTCCTTCGCCCACAGCCCGTCGCCGTTCTCGGCGTACCCGGCCTCCTCCATGAGGGACGCGACCTTCGCGGGGTCGAGCGTGAACCCCTCGGCGGCGGCGTACTCGCCCGTGTCGAGCGGGCCCTTCGCGGGCGCCCCGTAGCCGACGAGGACGCTGTCGATGATCGCGTCGCGGTCGATCGCGTGGTTCATCGCCCTGCGCACCCGGGCGTCCGCGAAGACCGGCTTCTCCATGTTGAAGCCGATCGCCCGGTAGTCCGCCGTCGGGTACACCTCCAGCCGGTGCTCCTTCACCTGCTCCGCCTGCTTCGGCCGGACGAACGCGCCGTCGACCTCGCCGCCGTTCAGCTGGATGAGCCGCGCAGAGTCGTCCGGCACGTACTTGATCACGATCTTCTTCAGGCCCGGCCGGCCCTCGTAGTACCCGTCGAACGCCGCCAGCTCGGTGTACTGCCCGTGCTCGTACGTCTCGATCTTGAACGGCCCGGTCCCGATCGGGTTCCGGCCGAACTCCGGGTCGGTGATCTTCTTGCCGTCCAGGACGTGCTTCGGCAGCATCCCCATCGACAGGGCCCCGAGCATCGGCGTGAACGGCTCGTCCAGCTCCAGCCGGACGGTGCGCGCGTCGGGCGTCGCGATCTCCTTCACCATCGTGAAGTTGCGCGACAGCGGCGCGTCCGCCCCGGCGTCCCGCACGGTCTCGATCGTGAACCTGACGTCGTCCGAGGTGAACGGCTTCCCGTCGTGCCACGTCACGCCCTGGCGGAGCTTGAAGGTGTACGACTTCCCGTCCTCGGACACCTCCCACGACTCCGCGAGCGCCGGGACGACCTCGTTGTTCGCGTCGTGCCCGGTCAGGCCGCGGAAGACCAGCTCGGTGACGGGGTCGGTGTGCCCGTCCTGCAGTCCGGGGTTGAACGTCTCCGGCTCGTCTCCGACGGCGTAGGTGAACGCACCGTCCTTGCCGGGGGCGGGCGTGCCGCCCTGCCCGCAGGCGGACGCCAGCGCGGCGGCGAGGACCATGGCCAGCATGACCAGAACCGGACGTTTCAACATGAAGCACAGTATTGCAAACGTCTCGCAATAACGATGCCACCGCACCTGCCGGAAGGCGGTCAGCCCTTGCGGCGCAGGCGTTCCCGCAGCTTCCGGCGCGGCCGGGTGACGATCACGTTGCCGCGCGTGACCTCGCCCTCCAGCCGCACCCGCAGCCGCACGGACGTCCGCGCGGGCCCGCCCGCCGCTCCCCGGCGCTGCCGGACGTTCCCGCTCCGCACCGCCAGGTCGCCCACCTCGACGTGCACGTCCGCGGGCGCGATGATCCGCAGGGTCCCGTTCACGACGGCCGCCTCGACGTCCAGGTCGGCATGGACGGCGACCGCCTGCGTGAGGTCGAGGGTCGCGTTGCCGGCGCGGACGTCGACCCGCAGCCGGCGCGGCAGCGTCCACGGCCCGGAGCGCTCGACGTTGCCGCGCGCGGCCTGCAGGTGGAGCTCGTCCTCCGCGGGCGCGGGCAGGTCGCGCAGGAGCGCCCGCAGTTCCCCGTGCGTGCTCGCGGTGAGCGCCCGCTCGACGCGCTCGTCCAGGTCGGCGGGCCCGAGCCGGCCGTCCCCGGCCGCCACCCGCAGCCGCTCCACCGCGGCCTCACGATCGTCGTACGACGCCCGCACGTCGGGCTCCACGGGCTCCAGGCTTCCGCTCATGCCGAGAGCCTAACCCGATATATCTCGACTTACGAGGTCTGCGGCGGCCACGACCGCGGGGCGAACCGGGCGGTGCCCGCCCGGTTCGCCCGTCGTCCGGCCGGTGGACGGTCAGCGGGCCCAGGCCACCAGGAACTCCGCGAGCGAGATGCGCCCGTCCGCGTCCCCGTCGCGGCCGTCCGCGGCGTTGAAGATCGAGTCGAGGTCGGCGGCGGTGACCTCCTCGCCCTTCGCGTTCATGGCGAGCACGAACTCCTCGCGGGTGATGTATCCGTCCCCGTCACGGTCGAACTCCTTGAACGTGGCGTTCGGGTCGGCGGCATCCGGCATGGGTGACCTCTCGATCTGAGGTTCGTGCGGGGTACGGACAGAACAGCGTCGAAGCACGATCCTGCACCCCGCGCGTACCGGACGTCCAGACGCGACGACCGCGATCCGGACGGCCGGACGATGTCGAGACCGCGCCGTCGGCTCCGATCCATCTGCGGGCCGCACCTTCGCGCCCACCGGACGGACACGGGAGAACAAACGATGAACCTGCCGCGCATCGGCGTCACCCTCCAGCACTTCGGACCGCACGCCGGACCGGACGCCGTCGTCACCGTGGCGCGGGCCGCCGAGCGGCTCGGCTTCCACGCCGTGTCGGTGTCGGACCGGCTGCTCGTCCCCGCCGGGCCGCACTGGACCAACGACGCGGGCCTGCCCGACGACGCCCCGTGGGACGCGCTGGAGGTGCTGACCTGGGCGGCCGCGCACACCCGGCGGATCCGGGTGAGCACCGGCGTGCTGAATTCGATCTTCGAGTCGCCGGTCGTCCTGGCCCGCAGGCTGGCCACGCTCGACCGGCTGTCGCGCGGACGGCTGGACGTCGGGATCGGGCAGGGCGGCGGCACCCGGCTGCCGCCGTACTACATCCCCGAGGAGTTCGCCGCCGCCGGCGTTCCGCCCTCGCGCCGCGGTGCCGGGTTCGTCGAGCACGTGGCCGCGATGCGGGCCTGCTGGGGGCCCGACCCCGTCGAGTTCCGCGGCGAGCACTACAGCGTCCCGGCGGCCAGGGTCGGCCCGAAGCCGTGGGGCGACCGGATCCCGCTGCGCTTCGGCGCGACCACCCGCCCGACGATCGAGCGGGCCGCCCGCATCGGGGACGGTTTCATCACCGTCGCCGTGGACTGGGACGACACCCGCGCCCAGATCGGCTGGTACCGAGAGGCGGACGGCACCGGGACCGTCGTGGTCAACGCCTTCCCGGCCCCGCCCGGCGCGGACGTCTCGGCCGCCGACTTCACCGCCGCCACGCTGGCTAACCTCGACCGGGCCGCCGCCGCCGGCGCCGACGAGGTGCACGTCGTGACGGCGCTCCTGGGCGTCGGGCCGGAGCGGCAGGTCGAGCTGCTGGAGGCACTGGCGGCCGAACTGCCGCCCCGACGCCCGTGAACCCGGGCGGGTCACCGGCCCGCGGTCGCTCCCGCCGGCGGGTGGGCGCGGCCCGCGTCGTAGGCGGCGGGGAAGGCGTCGCCGAGGGCGGTACGGGCGGCGGCGAGCAACCGGGCGGTCTCCCGGGTCGGGACGGTCACCTGCCCGGCGCCGGACGGGCCGGACGATGCGGACGAACCGGACGGTGCGGCCTCGCGGACGGCCGCGGCGGCGCCGAGCAGCCGGGCGGCCTGGTCGGCGCGGCCCGCGAGGAGCCGGGCACCGGCGAGACCGTCGAGGGCGGACGCGATCGCGGGCGCGTCGCCGAGGACGCGGGCGGCGGTGAGGCCGTCGAGGTGGTGGACGGCGGCGGCGCCGGCGAGCGCGGCACCGAGCGAGCGGCCCGCGTGGACGGAGCGGCCGCGCTCGATCCAGTACCAGGCGAGGGACGCGGTGAGGCGGAGGGCGAGGCGGGCGTCCCGGCGGCGGACGGCGCTCTCCAGGGCGCGGCGCAGGTTGGCGCCCTCGGCGTCGAGGCGGGCGAGCCAGCGGAGGCGCGCGGGCCCGGCGCGGTAGGCGTCGGCGCACTCGGCGACGCGGGCGTAGTAGTCGTCGTGGCGGGCCTGGACGCCGTCGAGTTCGCCCGCCTCGGCGAGCCGGTCGAGCGCGAACGCCGCGACGGATTCCAGCAGCCGGTAGCGGACGCCGCCCGGGTCGTCGGCGGTCATGACCAGGGACCGGTCGACGAGCCGGACGATCACGTCCATGACCTCGGCCGGGTCGACGTCGCCGCCCGCGCAGGTCTGCTCGGCGGCCTCCAGGGTGCAGCCGCCCGCGTGGACGGCGAGGCGGCGCAGGACGGCGCGGTCGGCGGGGCCGAGCGGTTCCCAGCTCCACTCGATCGCGGCGTGCAGGGTCCGCTGGCGGGCCGGGGCGTCGCGGCGGTCGGAGCGCAGCAGCCGGAAGCGGTCGTCGAGCCGTTCGGCGAGCGTCGCGGGGCCGAGCGCGCGCACACGGGCGGCGGCGAGTTCGAGTGCGAGCGGCAGCCCGTCGAGGCGGCGGCACACGGCGGCGACGGCGGCCGCGTTGGACGCGTCGAGCGTGAACCCGGGATCCGCCGCCGCCGCTCGCGCGGTGAACAACCGGACGGACGGGACGTGCGCGAGCGCGGGCAGTTCGGCCCCGTCCGGGACGGCGAGGGGCGCGACCGGGTGCAGGCGCTCGCCGGAGACGCCGAGCGGTTCGCGCGCGGTGGCGAGGATCCGCAGGGCGGTGTCCGTGGCGAGGAGGGCGTCCGCGAGCTTGGCGACGGAGTCGATGACGTGCTCGCAGTTGTCGAGCACGAGCAGCGCCCGCCGCCCGGCGAGCCGCTCGACGGCGACGGCGGCGTCCGCGCGGCCCACGGCGTCCGCAGGCTCCGGCTCGCGCAGTCCCGCGGCGGCGGTCACGGCATCGGCGACCTGGCCCGCGGTGACGCCCGCCAGCTCGACGAACACGATCCCGTCCGGGAAGCCGGGGACGGCGTCGGCCGCGCGGGCGGCGGCCTCCAGCGCGAGGCGGGTCTTGCCCACGCCGCCCGGCCCGGTGACGGTCACCAGCCGGGCGTCGTGCAGGGCCGCGACGACGGCGTCCGGTTCGGTGTCGCGGCCGATCAGCTCGGTGCGGGGGACGGGCGGCCTCGCGGGCGCGAGGGGGGCCAGCGGGGCGGGCGGGGCGGGCGCCGGGGCGTCCAGGGACGGGTCCTGCCGCAGGATCGCCCGGTGCAGGGCGGCGAGGCCGGGTCCGGGGTCGAGGCCGAGCTCGTCGCGGAGCCGGGTCCGGACGCGGTCGAAGCACCGCAGGGCCTCGTCCTGGCGGCCGGCCCCGTACAGGGCGCGCATCAGGGCGGCCTGCAGGCGTTCGCGCAGCGGGTGCCGTCCGGCCAGGTCGGTCAGGTCGGCGACGAGCGCGCGGTGCTCGCCGAGCGCGAGGCGGGCCTCGGCCAGGTCCTCGCGGGCGGTGAGGCGGCGTTCCTCGAGGCGTCCGGCGGCGGCGACGGCGAACGGGGCGTCGGCGAAGTCGGCGAAGGCGGGGCCGCGCCAGAGGGCGAGCGCCTCGGTCAGGACGGACGCGCGCGCGGCGGCGCCCGGCGCGGCGCGGGCGGCGAGGGCCTCGAAGCGGAGCGCGTCGACGGACTCGGGCCCGGCGGCGAGCGCGTACCCGGGGGCCCGCGCGACCACCAGCGCGCGCCCGCCGGGTTCGGCGTCGTCCAGGGCCCGGCGGAGCTGGGAGACCTTCGCGCGGAGCGCGGCGGCGGGCCTGGCGGGCGGGCCGTCGCCCCACAGGTCGCGGCTCAGCCGGTCGGACGACACCGGCCGCCCCCCGGCGGCCAGCAGCGCCGACAGCAGCAGCCGCACCTTCAGCTCCGGCACGACGACCGGCCGGTCGGCGTCCGTCCGGACCTCGAGCGGGCCCAGTACCCCGAAGCGCATGGGTTCACCGTAACCGGCCCCGAACCCGGCCGGAATCCCATCCGAACCCGGCCATGACACCCGCGATGCACGGTGTGCGCGCCACCTTCCGACGACACATGGAGAGATCATGACCGCAACGGCCGCGCCCGAGCGTCCGGCTCGGGCGGGGGCACGCGCATGGATCGGCCTGGCCGTGCTGGCGCTGCCCACCCTGCTGCTGTCCATCGACACCACCGTGCTGTTCCTGGCGATGCCGCACCTCAGCGCGGACCTGGACCCCGGGCCCGTCCAGCTCCTCTGGATCATGGACGTGTACGGCTTCATGATCGCGGGCTTCCTGGTGACGATGGGGGCGCTCGGCGACCGCATCGGCCGCCGCAGGCTGCTGCTGTACGGGGCGGTCGCGTTCGGCGCGGCCTCGGCCCTCGCCGCCTACGCGAGCAGCGCCGAGATGCTGATCGCCGCCCGGATGCTGCTGGGGCTCGCCGGCGCGACGCTGATGCCGTCCTCGCTCGCCCTGATCAGCACGATGTTCCGGGACGCGCGGCAGCGCACCCTCGCGATCGGCGTGTTCACCGGCTGCTTCATGGGCGGCGCGGCGCTCGGCCCGGTGGTCGGCGGCGCGCTGCTGGAGAGCTTCTGGTGGGGCTCGGTGTTCCTGATCGGCGTCCCGGTCATGGCGCTGCTGCTGGCCGCCGCGCCGCTGCTGCCCGAGTCGCGCGCCCCCGGCGGCGGCCGCATCGACCCCGCGAGCGTCGCGCTCGCGCTGGCCACCGCGTTCCCGGTCGTCTACGGGCTGAAGGAGATCGCCGAGGATCCGCTGCGGCCCGCCGCCCACGGCGTCCTCGCCGCCGGGATCGCCGCCGGGTACCTCTTCGTCCGGCGGCAGCGCGTCCTGGCCGACCCGCTGCTCGACCTGCGGCTGCTGCGCTCCCGGACGTTCTCGGCCGCCCTCGCCGTCCTGCTGGCGACGAACGTCCTGCAGGGCGGCCTGTACCTGTTCGTCAGCCGCTTCCTGCAGACGATCGAGGGGCTGTCGCCGCTGGAGTCGGGGACGTGGCTCGCCCTCCCGGCGATCGCGCTGGTCGCGGGGTCGCTGCTGGCGCCGATCGCCGCCCGGCGCGTCCGTCCGGGCCTGCTGATCGCGGGCGGGATGGTCCCGGCGGCGGGCGGGATCCTCGTGGCCGGTTTCGCGGACGGCATCGGGCTGCTCATGGCCGGGCTCACGGTCGGGTTCCTCGCGCTGTCCCCGGTCGCCGCCCTCGGCATCGCGCTGATCCTCGGCGCGGCCCCGGACGAGCGCGCCGGTGCGGCGTCCGCGCTGGCCGAGACGTCCGGCGAGTTCGGCATCGCGTTCGGCATCGCGTCCCTCGGCAGCGTGGGCGCCGCCGCCTACACCGCGCTGATCGTCCTGCCGCCCGGCACGCCGGGGGCCGCGGGCGGCTCGGTCGAGGAGGCCGCCACCGCCGCCGAGGGGCTCCCGCCCGAGCGGGCCGCCGCCCTGCTGGACGCCTCCCGGGACGCGTTCCTCGGCGGGTTCGGCATCGTCGCCGTCGTCAGCGCCGCCGTGCTCGCCGGCCTGGCCGTCCTCACGGTGGCGGCCCTGCGGCACCTGCCCCCGATCGGCGACTAGCGTGCGGCGCCGCGCCCGCCGCCCCCGCCGCCCCCGCCGGCCGCGAGCGCGCGGCCGATCGCCAGACCGGTGAGCTGCAGCGGACCGGCGAGCGCCCAGGCCTGGTCGTCGTTCGGGACGACCAGGCCGAGCGCCGCGACCACGCGGCCGTCCGCGCGGACCGGCACGGCGATCCCGGTGGCGTCCGGGTGGATGTGCCCGGGACAGAACGCGAAACCGCGCGTGCGGACGTCGGCGAGGACGGCCCGCAGGGCGCGCTCGTCCCGGATCGTCCGGCCGGTGAGCGGCGGCAGCGGCCCGCCCAGCGCCCGCTCGCGGACGTCCTCGGGGGCGTGGGCCAGCAGGACGAGCCCGGCCGACGACGCGTGCAGCGGCAGCCGTCCGGCGATCTTCGTGACGTTCACGACCGCCCCCGGGGCCGAGAGCCGCTCGACGAACAGCACCTCGCCGCCGTCGAGGACGCCGAGCTGCGTCGAGTGGCCGACGACCGAGTGCAGGTCGCCCATGTACTGCAGGGCCGTCTGCCGCAGGCCGAGGACGGGCGACGCCCGTTCGGCCAGCTCCCACATGCGGGTGCCGATCCGGACGCGGCGCTTCTCGTCCCGCACGAGCAGCCCGTGCCGGGTCAGCTCGTCGACGAGCCGCGCCGCCGTCGCGATGGGCAGCGCGGCGCGGCGGCTGATGTCGCTGACGGTCAGGACGGGACGGTCGGGGCCGAACGCGTCGAGGATCCGCACCACCCGGGTGAGGACCGACTCGCCGCTCGAGGATCGCGCCACCGCGTCACGGCCGGGCGTGCGGCGCGGATGCGGTCACGGAGGCCATCACGATCCGGGGCCCTCGCGGGGCTCGACGTCGCCGGGGCCGAGGGGCGCTCCGCACGCGTCGCAGGTGAAGCGGGTCGTGAGGGAACCGGCGCAGCCGCGGTGCCCGACGATCACCGGGGCGCCGTCCGGGGCGTAGTGGCGGTCGCCCCACAGCAGCAGGGTCATCATCGCGGGCCACAGCTCGACGCCCTTGCGGGTGAGCCGGTACTCGTACCGTTCCGGCCGCTCCTGGTACGGGACGCGGCGCATGATCTCCTCGTCGCACAGCCGGGTGAGGCGGTCGGTGAGGATGTTGCGGGCGACGCCGAGCGCGTCCTGGAAGTCGTCGAAGCGGCGGACGCCCTCGAACGCGCTGCGGATGATCAGCAGCGTCCAGCGGTCGCCGACGACCT
This sequence comes from Actinomadura cremea, assembly GCF_014648495.1. Lineage (GTDB taxonomy): Bacteria > Actinomycetota > Actinomycetes > Streptosporangiales > Streptosporangiaceae > Spirillospora > Spirillospora cremea. The sequence goes on along the minus strand of NZ_BMRF01000008.1, from coordinate 37,142 downwards.
CCAGGGAGCGGGCGATCGAGCAGTTCTGCGACTCGTAGGTGCGGGGCAGTGCCACGCCTTCGAGAGTAGCGGAGCATTGTGGTGATACGTCGGGCCCGGGACGGGCATTCCCGTCCCGGGCCCGACGGCACCGGAGCCGCCGGTTACTTCAGCTTCTTGCCGGCCGACTGCAGGCTCTCGCACGCCTCGACGATGCGGGCGGACATGTTCGCCTCGGCGGCCTTGCCCCACGAGCGCGGGTCGTACTGCTTCTTGTTGCCGACCTCGCCGTCCACCTTCAGGACGCCGTCGTAGTTGCGGAACATGTGCTCGGCGACCGGACGCGTGAACGCGTACTGGGTGTCGGTGTCGATGTTCATCTTGATGACGCCGTAGGAGACGGCCTCGCGGATCTCCTCCAGCGTGGAGCCGGAGCCGCCGTGGAACACCAGGTCGAACGGCTTGTCCTTGCCGTGCTTCGCGGCGACCGCGTCCTGGATCTCCTTCAGGACCTCCGGACGCAGCTTGACCGAGCCCGGCTTGTAGACGCCGTGCACGTTCCCGAAGGTCGCGGCCAGGATGTAGCGGCCCTTCTCACCGACGCCGACGGCCTCGGCGGTGGCGAGCGCGTCGCCCGGGGTCGTGTACAGTTTCTCGTTGATCTCGTTGGCGACGCCGTCCTCCTCGCCGCCCACGACGCCGATCTCCATCTCCATGATGATGCGCGCCTTGGCGCACTCCTCGAGGAGCTCCTCGGCGATCCGCAGGTTCTCGTGCAGCTCGACCGCGGACCCGTCCCACATGTGCGACTGGAACAGCGGCTCCTCGCCGCGCGCCACCCGCTCCTGCGAGATCTTGATGAGCGGACGCATGAAGCCGTCCAGCTTGTCCTTCGGGCAGTGGTCGGTGTGCAGCGCGATGTTGACCGGGTACTTGGCGGCGACGACCCGGGCGTACTCGGCCAGCGCGGTCGAACCCGTCACCATGTCCTTCACCGACTGGCCGGACAGGTACTCCGCGCCGCCCGTCGAGACCTGCACGATCCCGTCGCTCTCGGCGTCGGCGAAGCCGCGCAGCGCCGCGTTCAGCGTCTGGCTCGAGGTCACGTTGATGGCGGGGAAGGCGAAGCCGTCCCGCTTCGCACGGTCGAGCATCTCCGCGTAGGTCTCGGGCGTTGCGATGGGCATTTCAGCGTCCTTTCATACGCGCGGTGCCGCCGGGCATCCGGCCGGGCGGTAGCACCCGGGCACCCGCCGGACGGGCGGGGACGCCGGGTCGGGCATGCCGTCCACGGTCAGTATCTCGGTCGCGACGCCCACCGAGCTCACCAGGGTGCGCCGCGGGTGCCAGTATCCCGGATTTCACGTCCGGAGCCAGTGGGACGCGCGCCGCGCGGCACGCGTTCGCGGCGCGCTCCGGACCGTCCGGAATCCGCGCCGGGACGGGCGATGCGGGGCGGCCGCGCCGCACCGTTCGGCGGCACGGACGGCGAGATCCGGAGGCGAGGGAACAAAACGGACAGCCCCGCGAAGAAGAATGTCCCTGAAGAGTCACGTCCGTCGCTCAGCGGTGACAGTTATCGCTAACCTCCCCATGTGGGACGTCATCGGTCGGACCCCAGGGGTCTCGCACGCATAGCGCTCGCGGCCTTGGCCGTGGCCGCCGTACTCGCTCTGCTCGTCGTCGGCGGCATGGCGCTGGTGAACGCGGTCAGCGGCGAGCCCGATCAGAAGGGGCCCTCGGCCTCCGCCCCAGCGGGCGGTGCCGAGGGCTCCCCAACCCCTTCCGGAGGCACCGCGACCCAGACGCCCGCCCTCCTGATCCGCGTGACCGGCGCGCCCACCGACGTGGTCGTCCGGGTGCCCGCCGGCGAGGTGCTCTTCAAGGGGACGATGTCCACCGGGGAGACCTACCGCTACTACGAGACGCCGCTCGACGTCGTCGCCGTCAACGGCGCCTCGCTCGACGTCGCCATCCACGGCGACCGGCAGGACCCGAAGCCCGCGGGCCGCCGCGGCCAGTGGGCCGTGCCCCAGAACCCCTGACCCCTGACCCGACTCCCCTGACCCGACTCCCCGGGACGTCACCCGAGACCGAGATCGGCCACCTCGTACGGGTGCCGGTACTCCAGCCCCTCCTCGGCGATCCGCGCCGCGGCCCCCCGCTCCAGGATCGTCGCGACGGCCACGACGTGCGCCCCCGCCTCCCGCAGCGCTTCCACCGCGGTCAGCACCGAACCGCCCGTGGTGGAGGTGTCCTCGACGGCCAGCACCCGCCGGCCCGCCACGTCCGGCCCCTCGATCCGCCGCTGCAGCCCGTGCGCCTTGCCCGCCTTCCGCACCACGAACGCGTCCAGCGCGCGCCCCCGGGCCGCCGCCGCGTGCAGCATGGCGGTCGCCACCGGGTCCGCGCCGAGCGTCAGCCCCCCGACCGCCTCGTACTCCAGGTCGGCCGTCGCGTCGAGCATCACCGACCCCACGAGCGGCGCGCTCGTCCCGTCCAGCGTCACCCTGCGCAGGTCCACGTACCAGGACGCGCGCTTGCCCGACGACAGCACGAAGTCGCCGTGCACCACCGCCTTGGCCTTGATCTGTTCCAGCAGCTCATCACGATCGCTCACGGGGAAACCCTATTCACCTCGCCCGCGCGCCCCGCCCCCGAGTACGGTGCGGGAGAGGAGGACGACATGACACCCGGAACCCTCGTGCTCCTGCACGCGCCGAACACCGGCTCCGCCGCCTGGGGCGACCTCCCCGAGACGCTCCGCTCCTACGGGCTCGACGTCATCGCCCCGGACGTCGCCGAGGAGACCGGCTCCCGGTACGTCGCCCGCGCGTCGCTGATCATCGCCGCGACCGCCCCCGCGGCCCCGCTCGTCCTCGCCGCGCACGGCGCCGCCGGCCCGCTGCTGCCCGCGGTCGCCCTCGCCCAGCGCGCCGCCCACCGCGCCGTCGGCGGCTACCTCTTCGTCGACGCCGATCTGCCCCGCCCCGCGCAGGCCCGCGACCACGATCACGAACACGGCCACGATCACGAGCACGGCCACGAGGCCGCGCACGAGTACGTCCCGTCCCCGCCGGACTGGCCGGACGCCCCCTGCGCGTACCTCCGCACCCACGCGGACCGCTCCGCGCCCCCGGGGCACGCCCGAGCCGTCCGTGAGGCCCGCCTGCGCGGCTGGCCCGTCACCGAGCACGAACCCCCGAACGCGGTGGCCCAGTCGCTGAGCGAGCTCCTCACCACCCTCTAGCCCACCCCAAGCGTGCGCGGGCCCGCACGCCGTCCCGTGCGGACGACGCCCGGTCGACGAGCGCCCGGGACGGCGGTGCGGCGCCGGCGGGGTCGTGGTGGCGGGTCAGGCGTTCTTCAGGAGGTCGTCGAGGAGGGCGTCGTAGTCGTCCTCGCCGCGGCCGAGGTCGATGCGGGCGCGGTAGCGGAGGCGCAGCAGGGCTTCGAGGCTGTCCTCCGCTATGGCGACGTCGTCGGGGCCGGGGGTCAGGGACTCGGCGGCCGGGACGGGCTCGCCGGGGGCACCGGGACCGCCGGGGCCGCCGACGCCGGTGCCGACCGCGTTGTCGCGCAGGGCGAGGACGACGTCGGCGCCGTTGGTGGCCCAGTCGTGCGCGCCGGACGCGTCGCCCTGCGCGTACAGGACCTCCGCGACCGCGCGGTACACCTCGGGGTCACGGGGCCGGTCGGCGCGGATCTGGTCGACGAGGGTGCGGGCCTCGTCGGGGCGTCCCAGCTCGAACAGCGCGTCGGCGAGGTAGGCGCGGGCGTCGCCGTAGGTCTCGCCGCCGTCCTCCAGGGCCCGGCGGTAGAAGTCGGCGGCCTTCCCGTGGTCTCCGGCGTGCTGCCACTGCTCGCCCGCGCGCAGCAGGACGTTGGCCCGGGACACCCCGCCGGACACCGACTCGGCCAGCTCGCCCAGACGCCGGGCGGCCGCGATGTGATCGCCCGTGCGCAGGGTGTCGAACTCCAGGTCGTCGAGGTCGTCTTCCGTCACATGCGTCACGCTTCAACGCTACCCGTCGGCGCCCAGCCGAAGCGGGCGAATCTGTGATGTCGGTGAATACCGGCGCGTACCCGTCAGCTCACCTGCGGGAACGCTCGAGGGCGTCCCAGAACCCGCGGCGCAGCGCGTGCCGGACCTCGTCGTGCAGGAGGAAGTCGATCGGGAGCGACGAGCCCTGCAGGAGGCGGGCCTCCAGGTCGGACGGCATCCGGGGCTTGCGGGCGAGAACGGCCTCGAGCCACAGCGCGGGCGCGTCGCGGGCGACGGACTCGCCGAAGTCCTGCCCTTCCTGGTGCGCGGCCTTGACGGCCTCCGCGAGCGACGGCGCGCTCTGCTGCGCGGGCACCGGGGAGAGCTGCTGCGGCCCGGTGTAGGGGCCGGACGGGCGGTGCGCCGGGAGCGTCTGCGGCGGGGACGGCGGCGCCGGCGCGGGGACCGGCGGCGACGTGTACTGCTGCCCGGCGGGCGGCGCCGGCGCGGCGTGCGCGCCGGTCTGCGCGGGCGCGGCGGGCTGCGGGGCGCTTCCGCCGCTGAACGACGAGCCGAACCCGCCGGCGCCGGACGGCCCCTGGCCGAGCGAGCCGGAACCGAGCACGCCGCCGCCGGACGAGCCGCCGAGCGGGCCCGTGTCGGGTCCGGAGTCGAGGGGGCCGCCGTAGCCGCCGGTGCCGTACCCCCCGGACGCGGGCGACGCCATCGGTCCCGTGGACGCCTGCCCGCCCAGGGGCGGCGAGGACGGCAGCGCGGACGGGCCCGTGGACGGCCCGGTGGGCGCGGAGTTCGGCGGCGGGGACGACAGCGCGGACGGCATCGGCGGCGGGGCGGACGAGGCGCCCTGCGGCGGACCGGTGATCGGCGACGCGGGCGGCGGGCCGTTGTGCGAGGCCGGCTGCAGGGAGCCGAGCGCGGCGCCGTTGCCGTGCCCGTTCGACAGCGGGCTCGCCCCCGACGGGACGGACGACGCGGACGGGACGGACGGGACGGACGACGGGGACGGCGCGGCGGACGAGCCGATCGGGACGCCCGGCAGCACGGATCCGGACACGGGCGAGGAGATCGGCGAGCCGGACGGGGGCGTCGAGCCGATCGAACCGGACGACGACGCCGAGGAAGGTGAGGCGGACGAGGAGCCGGACGAGCCCGCGCCGTCCAGGCCCGTCAGGAGGTTCGCGTACGGGCGCAGGTGCCCGGAGCCGATCTCGATGAGGTCGTCGCACTCCTGCCGCAGCACCCGCGAGATCGTCCAGTTGCCGTCGACGGCGACGTGGACGACGGTGACGCGGACGCCGAGGTCCTGCGCGTCGGCGACCACCTGGGCGAGGTCCTCGTCGCCGCTGACCAGCACGGCCTCGGCGAGGGCGGCGTTGCGGGCGAGGGTCATCAGGTCGCGGTGGATCTCGGTGTCGACGCCCTCGCGGCGGCCGGGGCGGATGCGTCCGAGCCGGAGCTTGAGGCCGGGCAGGTCGGCGAGCGCGTCGTGCTCGGGGGCGCGGCGGCCCTCGACGGTGGCCTCGTACCAGTAGCAGCGCAGGAGGGGCAGGCCGGTGCGCTCCCGGGAAAGGTTGTTCAGCAGTTGCAGGAGGCCGCTGAAGTCCCAGGACACGGCGTCGCGATGGCGGGTACCGTGCACCGCCATGGCGCCGTCGCCCAGCAGGTAGCCGGCGTCTACGAACAGCGCGCAGCGATCCATGCGACACCGCCCTTCCTCTGGCACGGGAGCTCACGGGGTGCCCATTCCGCGGCCAGGCCGGCGAGCGTGACCATGGTTCGGCGCCTGCCCTTCCAGCTGTCGGGGACGTGGGCGGCGTAATGACCTCGGGCCTTCAATAGCGTAGTGAAGCCTGTCAGCCCCGTAGGCCAATACGGCGATTCGCCACTCTTTCACGGCGTCCCGCCGGTTCGCGACTCTCCGGTAACAACGAATTGGAGACTTCGGCGGACGCTACCAGCCGTTTCGATCCGCCCCCCGCCTTCCGGCTGATCTTTACGGGAACGGGCAGGTGAACTGTTCGGGCGGGGAAGAGCGCGACCTCGCCTTCACGATCGCATGGCGCCCCGGCGCGCTCGGGGTGAGGTACTTGTGGCCCCCAGGTCAGTTTGGACGTCGACGGCCGTGCGGACATCGACGCGGACATCGACGCGGAGGTCCCCCGGCGGGTCCGCGGGCCGGATCGGCACGCGCACGTCCACCCGCACCCGCGTCCGGACGAGCGCGGGCACCTCGGTCTCGGTGTCGACCTCCACGATCGGCGCCGCGCGCTCCGGCTCGGGTTCGGGCTCGCGCTCGGGCTCCGGTTCGGGCTCCGGTTCGGGCGGGGCGTCGGCCGGACGCTCCGGCGCCGGCTCGGCGGGCGGCGGTTCGGGCACCCGCTCCGGGACGGGGAGGGGTTCGAGGACGGCCGCCGGGACGGGCACGACCGGACGGGACGGCGCCGGTCCGGGCGGCGGGGACGGGGCGGGCGGCGGGGCGGCCGGGTCGGCCGGGGCGGGCAGCGCGACGGCCGGCGGGGCGGGCCTCGGCTCCGGCGACGGCGCGTCGTTCGACACCAGGGCCATGGCCAGCGCGACCGCGCACGCGACGGCCGCCGCGCCGCCGCCGAGCGCCTGCCGTCCGCGCCTCGGCAGGTGCGCCGGCCAGCCGAACAGGCCGCCGCCGGTCGCCAGGTACGCGGTCGCCGCCGCGCCCAGGACCAGCGGTCCGAGGACCTCGCGCAGCGTGCTGTTCAGCGCGGCGAGTTCGGCGTGGACGGCCGTGCAGGCGGCGCAGCCGTCGAGGTGGCCGCGGACGCGCCGGGTGTCGCGGCGGGCGAGGCCGTCCCGCACGAAGGCGCCGAGCTTGTCCACCGCCTCGCGGCAGGCGCGGCGCTCGTCCGGCAGCGCCGCGAGGTGCATCTGCAGGTACGCCTGCCGCAGCCCCTCGCGGGCCCGGTAGGCGAGCGCGGCGGCGCCGTTGGGGGTGAGGCCGAGCAGCGGGGCGACGTCGGCGGGCCGGGCGCCCTCGATCTCGGTGTGCCACAGGACCGTCTGCCAGCGTTCGGGCAGCGAGTGGAACGCGCCGAGCACCATCGACCGCTCCAGGTCGCGGACCGCCGGGTCCTCGAAGGGGGTGCCGCGGTCGAGGTCGTCGATCCGGTCGGTCGGGTGGACGCGGCGGTCCGCGCGGTGCCGGTCGTACACGGCGCGCCGCACGGCGGTGAGCAGGTAGGGGCGGAACCCGGAGTCGGGGCCGCCGCCGCGCCGCAGCAGGTCGAGGATCTTGGCGAGCGCCTCCTGGACGGCGTCCTCGGCGGCGTCGCCGTCGGCGAGGTGCCGGGCCAGGCCGCGCGCGGCGGGCGCGTGCCGCTCGCAGAGCGTCCCGTAGGCGCCGGTGTCACCGGCGCGGACCCGGGAGATGAGGGCCGCGTCGGCGGCCTCCGGTTCCTCCTCGTGCACACCGCCCCCTCGCGCCGCGCCCCCTCGCTCCGCCACGGCGCGCCCCCACGCGCCGCGGCGTCCTTGCTCGCTCATTGTGACGCCTTGACGACTGTTTGTCGTTCGATTCGGCGAGACCGGATTTTTTCGCGGTAGTCACGTCATGGACATCTCGCGATGCCGTTGGATGATGCGCGGACGATGTCGGAGGGGGGCTCGTCCGCTACCGGGGGGTGTGCTCGCTCCGGCGAGGGGGCGGAGCGAGCACACCACACCCCGCCGCGCGGACGCCGCCCTGCGCCGACGGACGGGCGCGCCGACGGACGGGCGGCGCCGGCGAGCCGGGCGGGGGCGGACGGACGGGCGGGCGGGCGGGGCGGGCAGCACGGGCGGGTGCGGCCCGCGGGTCACTCGGTGATGTCGGCGCGGCCCATCTCGACGAGCGTGCCCGCGTTGCGGGGCGACTCCCACGTGACGTCGCAGTCGCGGCCCGCGAGCGTCACGGTGGCGATCGCGTTGTCGAACCAGGGCCCGTCGGTGACGCGCCACTTCAGCGGCGGGGCGGGCACCTTCGCCAGCTTCCCGAGCCACCGGAACGGCGTCGCCGTCTCCCACATGCAGGCGATCCGCTGGGCGATGCGGATCTTCCCGTCCAGCGGGTTGCGGAGCGGGGAGCAGACGATCTGGGCGATCTTCGTCTCGATCTCGGGGGCGTCGACCCGCGCCAGGTACGAGAAGTGCACGTCCCCGGACAGGAACGAGATGCTCGCCGGGACGGCCCCGCGCTCGCCCCGCCCGATCGCGAGGACGTGCGAGGCGACCTCCCGGAACGAACGGTCGAACGCCGCCCAGTGCTCCAGGTCGACGGCCTGCCGCATCTTCTCCCCCAGGGCCGCGCCGGGCCGTCCCCACGCGCCCTCCGAGATGGCCTCGTTCCAGTTCTCGGCGTCGTGGATGGCGCGCGGCAGCAGGAAGGGCAGCGAGCTGGCGATCACCAGGTGCTCCACGTCGCCCTGGCACTGCTCGTCCAGCCAGGCGAACTCCCGGTCGTCGAGCATGCCGCGCCGGTCGGGCGTCAGCAGGCGGGAGCAGCGGCTGTCGACCACGATGAACCGGACGCCGCCGAAGTCGTGCGCGTAGCTCCACCGCATGGTCTCCGGTTCGCGGTCGGCGCGCTCGGTGAAGGCGTCCAGGACGTCCGCGGCGTCGCCGGTCGCGTCGGACGCCTCCCGCACGGACTTGAGGACCGCGTCGTCCGCCCGTTCCTCCGGCGACATGTTCCCGAGGTGCTGGTACACCCAGTACGACCCGATCCCGCCGGTGATGCGCGCCCGCCACCAGGGCTGGGCCCACATCTCCTCGCGCCAGGCGTAGGAGGTGTTCCAGTCGTCGCGGATGTCGTGGTCGTCGAAGACCGTGAAGGTGGGCACCGTGGACAGCAGCCACCGCACCTCCGCGTCCTCCATCCAGGACAGCTCGTAGAGGCGGACGTACTCCTCGTAGTCGGCGACCTCGCCGACCGGCTCGGCGTCGCCGCGCCGGTCGCGGATGTAGTCGAGCATCTCGTCGCCGAGTTCGTCCGCGTAGACCTGGTCGCCGACCATCAGCAGGACGTCCGGCCACTCCACGCCGTCGCCGAACGTGCGCAGCCGGCGGGCGAACGCGGTGAGGGCGTCGTGGCCGAACTCCTCGACGGTGCCGGGCGAGCGGCGGCACGAGCCGAACGCGATGCGCAGCGGCCCGCCGCCGTCCGGAAGCGTCCGGATCTGGCTCGCGGGGTACTCCGCGCCGACCGGCCAGACGGTCTCCCCGCCGGCGATGACCTCGTACGGGACGCGGGCGCCCGCCGGAAGCCCGTCGACCTCCACGACGGCGTAGTGGTGGCCGTGGACGGTGAACGTGCGGGACGCGGCGTCCACGCCCTCGCCCACGACGCGAACCTCACAGGGACGGTCCGTCTCCACGAAGATCGTCGCCGTGTGGGAGCTCACGTGCCGGAGGTGGGGGCCGAGTACCAAAGCGGTCATACCTGCTCTCTACCGGGCGGGGGGTCGCCGCGTCCACCGGAACGGCGACCCCAGATGCAAGATCACTCCCCGGACGCCCCCGCCCGGCGGGCTTTCGGCGCGTGGCACGTGTCCGATCACACGTGCGGGGCCGCCTCAGGACAGCCGGACGAGCATCTTGCCGGTGTTGGCGCCGCGCAGGACGCCGATGAGCGCCTCGGGGGCCCGGTCGAGGCCGTCCACGACGGTCTCCTCGGTGGCGAGCGTCCCGTCCGCGAGCCGGGGCGCGGTCTCGGCGGCGAACGCGGGGAACCGGTCGAGGTGGTCGGCGACCTGCACGCCGCGCAGGCTGAGCCGCCGCTCGATGATCGTGAACATGTTGCTCGGGCCGGGGACGGGCCCGGTCGCGTTGTAGCCGCTGATCGCGCCGACGAGCGCGGCGCGCCCGCCGGGCCGCAGCGCGCCGATCGCGGCCTCCAGGTGGTCGCCGCCGACGTTGTCGATGTAGACGTCGATGCCGTCCGGCGCGGCGGCGGCGAGCTGCTCGCCGATCGGCCCGGCGCGGTGGTCGAGCGCCGCGTCGAACCCGAACCGGTCGCGGACCAGTGCCGTCTTCGCGGGGCCGCCCGCCGACCCGATGACGCGGGACGCGCCGTACCGCCGGGCGAGCTGCCCGGCGATGCTGCCGACCGCCCCGGCCGCCGCCGACACGTACACGACGTCGCCGTCCCGGACGGGCGCGGCGTCGGTGACGGCGATGTGGGCGGTGAGCCCGGTGGTGCCGAGCGGCCCGAGGTACGCCTGCTCGGGGACGACCGAGGTGTCGACGATCGTGGCGGCGGCGGCGTCCAGCACGGCGAAGTCCCGCCAGCCGAGGAAGTGCGAGACCCGCCCGCCGACCGGGACGTCCGGGGAACGCGAGGCGATCACCTCGCCCACGGCGGCCCCGTCGAGCGGCTGGCCGAGCCGGAACGGCGGCAGGACGAGCGACGGGACGTCGTCCATCCGGCCGCGCATGTACGGGTCGACGGACATCCAGGTGTTGCGGACGAGGACCTGCCCCTCGGCCGGTTCCGGGATCGCGGTCTCGGCGAGGGCGAAGTCGCCGGGGACGGGTTCCCCGGACGGGCGCGCGGCCAGGCGGATCTCGCGGCCGGTGCGGGGAAGGGCGGTGCGGGGAAGGGCGGTGTGCGTTTCGGTCATGGCCCCACCGTGCCGACCGCCGCTTCGGATCCCCTCCGGATCCCCTCCAGATCGGCTTCGGGTCCTCGGCTAACCTGCGCGCATGCGATTCGGGGTGCTCGGCCCGCTGGCCGTGTGGGCGGCGGACGGACGGCCCGTCCGCATCCCGGAGCTGAAGGTCAGGCTCGTCCTGGCCGTGCTCCTCGCGCACGAGGGCCGGGTCGTGTCCGCCGACCGGCTGGTCGAGGAGCTGTGGGGCGGCGGGCGGCTGCCGCGCAACCCCGCCGGGGCCTTGCAGACGCGCGTGTCCCAGCTGCGGAAGGCCCTCGACGCCGCGGAGCCCGGCGCGCGGGACCTCGTCGTCTCGCAGCCGCCCGGCTACCTGCTGCGCGCCGGGGACGGCGTGGACGCCGCCCGGTTCCGCGCGCTCACCGCGCGGGCGCGCGCCGCGGGCGACCCGCCGGTGCGGGCCGCGCTGCTCGGCGAGGCGCTCGCGCTGTGGCGCGGCCCCGCGTTCGCCGACGTCGCCGACGCCGGGTTCGCGCGGGACGCGATCGTCCGGCTGGAGGAGGAGCGGCTCACGGCGCAGGAGGACCGGGCGGACGCGCGGCTCGCCCTCGGCGAGCACGCCGCACCGGCCGCGGAGCTGGCCGAGCTCGTGGCGGCGCACCCGCTGCGGGAGCGGCTCCGCGCGATCCACCTGCGCGCCCTGTACGGGGCGGGCCGCCGGGGCGAGGCGCTCGCCGGGTACGCCGACCTGCGCGAACGGCTCGCGGACGAGCTCGGCCTCGACCCGGGCCCGGAGCTCGCCGCGCTGCACGAGGCGATCCTCCGCCACGATCCCGCGCTGGCCCCCGCGCCGCCCGCGCCCGTCCGGCGGCGCACCAACCTGCCCGCGCCGGTGACCGGACTGATCGGCCGGACGGGCGCGGTCGCCCGCGTCCGGGAGCTGCTGGCGGACGCGCGGCTGGTGTCCCTCACGGGTCCGGGAGGCGTGGGCAAGACGCGGCTCGCGGTGGAGGCGGCCCGCTCGCCCGCCGAGGACCTCCCGGACGGCGCGTGGCTGGTCGAGCTGGCCGGGCTCGACGGCACCCGGACCGCGGCCGCGGACCTGGCGGAGACGATCGGCGCGGCGCTCGGACTGCGGGACGATCCGCTGCCGGGCGGCGCGCGGCCGGAGCCGGTCCGCCGGCTCGCGGAGGCGCTCGCGCGGCGGCGGCTCCTGCTCGTCCTCGACAACTGCGAGCACGTCGTGGAGCCGGTCGCCGAGGTCGCGGCGCTGCTGCTGCGGGAGGCGCCGGGCCTGCGGATCCTCGCGACCACCCGCGAGCCGCTCGGCATCGCGGGCGAGCGGCTCCAGGCCGTCCCGCCCCTCGCCCCGGGCGACGCCGCGCGCCTGTTCCGCGCCCGCGCCGCGGCGGCCGGGGCCGCGCCCGGTCCGGGCGACGCGGACGCCGTCGCCGCGATCTGCCACCGGCTGGACGGGCTGCCGCTCGCGCTCGAACTCGCCGCGGCGCGCGTCCGGGCCCTCGGGGTGCGGGCGGTGGCCGAGCGGCTCGACGACCGGTTCGGGCTGCTGACGTCGGGCCGCCGCGACGCCCCGGCCCGGCAGCGCACGCTGCGCGCGGTGATCGACTGGAGCTGGGAGCCGCTGCCCGGCGCCGAACGCACCGTCCTGCGCCGCCTCGCCGTCCACGCGGACGGCTGCACCCTCGAAGCGGCCGAGGCGGTGTGCGGCGGGGACGGCGTCGACGGCGTCGACGTGGTCGACGTGGTCGACGTGGTCGACGCGTTGGCGGGGCTGGTCGATCGGTCGCTGGTCGTCCGGGGCGGCGACGGCCGCTACCGGCTGCTGGAGTCGGTCCGCGCCTACGGGCTGGAGCGGCTGCGCGAGGCCGGGGAGTTCGACGCGGTCCGGGCCCGGCACCTGCGCCACCACGCGGGCCTGGCCGTCCGCGCCGAGCCGCACCTGTACGGGCGCGACCAGCGGGTGTGGCTGGAGGTGCTGGACGCCGAAACGGGCAACCTGCGGGCGGCGCTCGACGCGGCGGCCGCGCTCGGACCGGGCGCGGCGACCGACGCGCTGCGGCTGGTCAACGCGCTCGCCTGGTACTGGTTCCTGCGCGGGCGGCCCGCGGAGGCGCTCCGGTCGCTCGACGCGGCGCTGGCGGTCGCCGGGACGGACGGCGGCACCGTCCCGGCGCGCACGACCGCGGCCGTGTGGCGCACCGGGTTCACCCTGCTGACCTGCGACGGCGGCGACCCGGCGGCGCGCGCGCAGGCGGCGGCGGTCGCGCGGGGCGAGATGCCGGACCCGGGCCTGCGCGCGTGGGCGCAGTGGTTCCTCGGGTTCGCGCACCGCGGGTTCGGCGACCTGGCGGTGACGACCGGCCTGGTGGAGGAGGCCCTCGACGGCTTCCTCGCCCTGGACGACCGCTGGGGGACGGCGGCGGCGCTGAGCGTCCGGGCCACGATCCGGCGGGCCCGCGCGGACCTCGCCGGGGCCCGCGCGGACGCGGCGCGCGGGCGCGAGCTGTTCGGCGCCCTCGGCGACCGGTGGGGCGGGATCAGGGCGGCGACCACGCTCGCCGAACTCGCGGAGATCGCGGGGGACTACGGGGAGGCCGCGGCCCTGCACCGCGACTCGCTGCGCATGGCCGACGAGCTGCGCCTGTGGACGGAGGCGTCGTTCGCCCGCGCGGGGCTCGGCCGGATCGCGCTGCTGACCGGCGACCTCGACGCGGCCGACGAGCACCACCGCCGCGCGCTGCGGATCGCGGCCGCGCAGTCGAACCGGGTCGCCGAGCACTTCGCCGAGGTCGGGCTCGCGCTCGCCGCGCGCCGCCGCGGCGACCTGGACCGCGCCGAGGCGCACCTCGCCGGGTGGGTCGAGTGGGCGCGCAAGATCGACGGGGAGCCGGGCCTGCCGCTGGTGCTCGCCGAACTCGGGTTCGTCGCCGAGCTGCGCGGCGACGCGGAGCGGGCGCTGGCGCTGCACCGCGACGGCCTCGCGTCCGCCCGCCGGATCGGCGACCCGCGCGCCGTCGCGCTCGCCCTGGAGGGCGTCGCGGGCGCGCGGGCGCGCGCCGGACGTCCGGCGGAGGCGGCGCGGCTCCTCGGGGAGGCGGCGGCGCTGCGCGCGTCCGTCGGCGCGCCGCTGCCGGACGCCGAACGCGGCGACGTCGAGCGGGTCGCGGCCGCCGCCCGCGCCGCCCTCGGCGAGGCCGCGTTCACCGCCGCGTTCACCGCCGCGTTCGACCGCGCCGCCGCCGGAGGCTGAGGCGTCAGCGGTCCAGAACTCGGGCCTCCTTGTCGGGCGGCAGGCCGGGGGACGGGCGGTCGGGGCGTTGGGGGGCGCGTCCTCCGAGCGTGCGCAGCCATGCCCACGTGTCCGCGACCGTCTCCTCGACGGGGCGGCAGCGCAGCCCGGTGGCCAGGGCGCGGTCCACGTTCGCCAGGTGCAGGGTGTCGTAGAGGTCGCCGCGCGGTAGCCAGATGGGGAGTTCGGTCCACGGCTCGATGCCCGCGTTGAGGATCGGCTCCGGGTCGGTCCAGACGAGTCGTGCGTCGGAGCCCGTCGCCCGGACGCAGGCTTCGAGGAGTTCGCCCATCGTCGTGTGGTGCGGGGCGCTCACCAGGTTGTAGGGGCCGGAGAGCCGGTTCTCGACCGCGTCCAGCGTCCAGGCGGCGAGGTCGCGGGCGTCGATGTACTGGAGTCCGAGGTCGCGGGGGCCGGGCGCCAGGACGGGGCCGCCCGCGGCGATCCGTGTCAGCCACCACGGCAGCCGTCCGACGTTCTCGTACGGGCCCAGGATCAGCCCCGCCCGGACCAGGACGGTCCTGTCGTCGCCGAACGCGTCGAGCGCGGCGAGTTCGCCGCCGCGCTTCGCCCGCGCGTAGTCGCCCCCGCCGTCGTCGTCCGGCGAGCCCTCCACGACGGGTGCGTCCTCGCCGGTTCCGGCCGGCGACGGCAGGGGGTAGACGGAGCGGCTGGACACGTAGACGAACCGTTCGGCGCGTCCCGCGAGGAGGCGCGCGGCGTCGCGCACGGCGGTCGGCGCCCACGACCAGGTGTCGACGACCGCGTCCCATTCGCCGTCCGCGAGCGCCTCGAGGCCGTCGGGCGCCGTCCGGTCCCCGCGCAGGACCGTCGCGCCCGGCGGCGGCTCGTTCCGTCCCCGGTTGAGGACGGTCACGTCCCAGCCGCGCGCGAGGGCGTCCTCGACGACGGCCCGTCCGACGAACTCGCTTCCTCCGAGTATCAGCAATCGCATGGGCCAACTGTACGCTCTGTACGTTCCGTACAGGAACCCTTGACCGGGTCGGCGGAGCACCGGTCAGGACGGACCGGGGACCGGTAGGTTCGCGCCCGTGACCGGTTTCGACATCGTCCGCGACCTCCCGCCCGCCCTCCACGACCGGGAGGCCGCCTGGGCGTACGTCCGGGGGTTCGCCGCCCACTGGGACGCCCCGCTCGGCCCCGGCGACGGCGCGTCCGACACCGAACTGGACGCCGCCGAGGAGCGCCTCGGCGTCCGGTTGCCCGCCGCCCTGCGGGAGGGCTACGCGCTCTTCGGCCGCCGCACCGACCTGCACACCAACCTGCACGGGCTGCTGCCCCCGGACGGCTTCTACCTGCACGCGGGCGGGGTCGTGTTCCGCGAGGAGAACCAGGGCGTCGCGGCGTGGGGCGTCCTCGTCACGGACATGGACGGCGCGGATCCGCCCGTCCGCGTGAGCGCCGACGACGGCCCGTGGAAGCCGTGGCTCGACGCCTTCTCCACCGCCTGCCTCGAGATCGTCCTGTCCGAGGCGACGCAGGCCGAGGGCCACTGCGACCACCGCGACCTCGCCGACGACCTCGCCGACGACCTCGACCGGCACTTCACCCGGCTGGCGTTCCCCGACTACGGGCAGCGCTTCTACGCGGGCGAGGGCGTGCTGCTGTGCGACGGCGGCGGCGCCTGGCTCTCCGTCCGCGCCCGCGACGCCGAGACCCTCGACCGCTTCCGCGAAGCCCATCCGGGCCCCTGGCTCTACAACTGAAACACGTGGACCGGCGGCCCCAAGTCGACGTCGCGTCCGGCCGCCGCCAGCCGCGCGCCGTCCAGCCAGACGACCGCGCTCATCGACTCCTGCGGCCCGCGCAGCCGCCGCACGTGCCGTCCGGTGCCGATCTCCCAGACGTGGACGTCGCCGTCCTCGTGCGCCGTCGCAAGGACCGTTCCATCCGGCGAGAACGCCAGGTCGGCGGGTGCGCCGACCGTCGCCGGAAACGCGAGCGCCCGGCCGGGGGCGAAGGCCCGCCCGTCCCGGCGCCACAGCGCGACCGACTCCGGATCGGCGACCGCGAGCAGGCCCCCGTCGGCCGACCACGCCACCCGGTGCCGCACCGTCGGACCCGTCCGGACCAGCTCCCGCACGACCGACCCGTCGGCCGCGTCCAGCACCGCGACGCCCTTCTCCCGGCCGTCGCCGACGATCGCCAGCAGCGTCCCGTCGGCGCAGAACCGCGCCGCCGACGCCGGACGCTCCAGCCGCCACCGCTCGCGCCCCGCCTCGAACGCCCGGACGGTCCCGCCCGCGGCGGCCGTGACGGTGCCGTCCGGCGACACCGCGACGTCCCACGCGTCGTCGAAGCCCGCCGCGCGGCGCGTCCCGTCCGGCAGGTCGACGCGCACCGGCCCCCGCCCGTCGCGCAGGACGAGCGTCCGGCCGTCCGCCGAGATCGCGGCCGCCCAGTAGTTCGCGGCGTGCTCCGCCGCCAGGACCTCGCGGCCGCCGGCCGTGTCCCACGCGAACACCTCGCCGCCCGACCCGCACGCCACGAGCAGCCCCGCCTCCGCCGCGTACGCGAGGGCCGTGACCTGGTACGTCCCCGTCGAGCCGAGCGTCGTGGACGTCCCGGCCGGGTCGGGCACGTCCAGGTCGCGCGCGAGCCGCTCCACGGCCGCGGGCGGGTTCAGCCGCCGCGCGTTCTCCAGCCGGCTCCGGTCGCTCTGGTCGCCCTGCAGCACCGTGACGATCACCTGGGCGCGGTCGTCCCCGCGCCCGAAGAACCCCTCGTCGTCCAGCCGGGCCAGCGCCCGGAAGCACGCCTCCAGCCGGGCCTCCGCCTCGGCGGCGGCCGCGGCGGAGGCCATCGCCCCGACGTCGCCGCGGCTCTCCAGCAGCTCCGCGACGGCGCCGAAATGGTGCTCGCCGAGCATGTGGTGCGGCGAGTCCGCCGGGCTCCACCGCAGCTCGCCGGCCTGCTCCCCGACCGTGCGCCCGAACTCGCCCGCGTACACGCGCGCCACCGCCCGCAGCCCCTGCTCCGAGCTGCACGTCGGCAGGACGTACTCCATGAGCGCGCCGGTGAAGAGCCCGTAGCAGTAGAACCTCTCGCCGGGATGGGCGTCCCGGGCCTGCGTGAACGCGGCGCGGGCCGCGTCGGCCAGCCGCGCCGCCAGTTCCCCGGTCGCCGCCCGGCGAGCCCGGTCCGCGCCCATCGGGACGCCCCCGAACCTCACCCGGCGTCCCGGGCCGAACCGTGCACGTCCGTCCGAATCCCCACCCGAACCCCCTCGCCGCCGCCCGCGTCGACACCTGACTACCACCATCCGCGCACGGTGCGGGCAGGGCTCCCCGCATCCGCCCGCCCACCGTCCGCATCCGGCCGCAACGGTCTCACCGCGCGACGATTCGGGTCACCGGAGGGGGGTCCAGACGGGGTCAGAAGGGGGCAGAAGGGGGCAGCACGGGTCAGGCGACGGGCGCGGGGCCGAGCAGGTCCCAGCGGTTGCCCGCGATGTCGAGGAACACCGCCACGCGCCCGTACGGCTCGGTGCGCGGCGCGGTCGCGAACTCGACGCCCGCGGCCGCGAGCCGCGCGTACTCGGCGTCGAAGTCGTCCACGCGCAGGAAGAACCCCACGCGCCCGGCGACCTGCTCCCCGACCGCGGCCGCCTGCCGCTCGCCGTCCGCCCGCGCGAGCAGGATCCCGGTCCCGCCCCCGGGCGGGCGGACGACGACCCACCGCTTCGCGCGGCCGTCGTTCGTCCGCGCGGGGGCGTCCTCGGCCAGGTCGAAGCCGAGGACGCCCGTGAAGAACCCGATCGCCCGGTCGTAGTCGTCGACGACGATCGTCACCAGCTCGACGCGCATGTGCCCCCGCTTTCCCGTTCCCGGCGGTACGGACGGCGACACGCTACCGGGGCCTACCGGGACCGGCCCGGCACGGGCCGTCAGTGCGGCGACGAGCGGTGCGGGCGCTCGACGAGCGGGGTGTCGACGAGGTGCTCGATCAGGAACCACGTCTGCAGCTCGTTGGTGCGGATCACCTCGGAGACCAGCAGGTCGTTCGTCCCGTCGTCGCCCATCTCCTGCGTGCGCGCCGCCGCGTCGTGGCAGGCCACGAGGATGGTCTCGTGCGCCTCGATCAGGCGCGACAGCATGGCCGGGACCTCCTCGACGCCGTTCGGCGGGCGCGGGATGACGGTGACCTCCGCGACGTGGCGCGGGTCGCCGACGGCGACGCCGCCGAGCGTCTGGACGCGCTCGGCGATCGTGTCCACCAGCTCCAGCTGCTCCCCGGCGTGCTTGTCCAGCAGCAGATGCAGCTGGTAGAAGGTCGGCCCGCGCATCAGCCAGTGGTGCTTCTTGTAGAGGCTGTAGAGGATCTGGGAATCGGCCAGGACCTGGTTGAGCCGCTGGCAGGAGTACTCGCGTGCGTCACGGGACAGGCCCAGCGGGAACATCCGCATGGTCCCGAACTCCTGGATCTCCGTGCCGTCCACGTGCAGCCACGGCTGGCTGGAGCGGGTCGTGTTCGTCGAGCGGTCGGCCGCCATGCACAGCTCCTCGAAAGTAGGCGATCGTGTAGAACCGCCCCTAACCTCCCCGGAGTCGCACCAAGGGCACCGCAAAGCGTCCAAATGGGACGCCAAAGCCTCAGTGACGCCGAAGCCTCGACGCCGAAGCCTCGATGGCGCCGAAGCCTCAGCGGACGGGCGTGAACTCGCAGGGCAGCCGCTTGATCCCGTTGATGAAGCTGGAGCGCAGCCGCTCCGGTTCGCCGGACGCCCGGATGTCGGGCACGCGGCGGAACAGCTCGCGGAACATGACGGTGATCTCCCGCCGGGCCAGGTGGGCGCCGAGGCAGAAGTGCGGTCCGGCGGCGCCGAACCCGATGTGCGGGTTCGGGTCGCGGGCGATGTCGAACCGGTGCGGGGCGTCGAACACCGACTCGTCCCGGTTCGCCGACCAGTAGCACAGCAGCACCTTGTCACCCGCCGCGAACCGCTGCCCGCCCGCCGTCTCGTGGTCGCGGGTCACCGTCCGGCGCATGTACACCACGGGGGACGCGACGCGGACGATCTCCTCGACGGCCGTCCGCGCGTACCCGTCGAAGTCCGACGCCCAGCGCGCACGCTGCTCGGGGTGGCCGGTCAGCAGCACGAGGCCGTGCGAGATCGCGTTGCGGGTCGTCTCGTTGCCCGCGATGACGAGCAGCACGAAGAACGACGCGATCTCCTGCCGGGTCAGCCGCTCCCCGTCGGGGTTCGCGTTGATCAGCGCGGTCGTGAGGTCGTCGGTGGGCCGCTCGGCGCGCACCCGCGCCAGGTCCTCGACGAGATCGCCCAGCTCGGTCGCGGCCCGCAGGGTCGCCGTGACCGGGTCGTCGTGCCCGGCCGCGTACTCGGGGTCCTCGGCGCCGAGGATGGCGTTCGTCCGGTCGAAGACGAACGCGCGGTCCTTCGCGTCGATTCCCATCAGGTCGCAGATGATCCGCAGCGGCAGCGGGGCGGCCAGCTCGGCGACGAAGTCGCACGAACCCCGCTCGGCGACCGCGTCCACGACGTCCGCGGCCGCCTGCTCCACGTCGCCCGCGAACCGCTCGATCATCCGCGGGGTGAACGCCCGCGACACGATCCGGCGGAGCCGCGCGTGCCGCGGGTCGTCCATCCCGATCATCGAGTCGAACACCGCGAGGGACTCGGGCGGCCGCTCGCCGATCCGCACGCCGCCCGCCGAGCTGAAGACGTCCGGGTGCCGGCTCGCCTCCAGGACGTCCGCGTGCCGCGTCAGCACGTAGTAGCCCGGCCCCACGCCCAGCCCGAAGTCCTCGCTCTCGGACTCGGCGAAGAACGGCGCCCGGGGCCGTTCCCGCAGCAGCGCGAACGCGGCCTCGCGCTCGTCCAGGGGGCGCGCCCAGAAGTCCAGGTCGGAGAAGTCGATGTCGTCGTAGCCGATCGTCGCCCGCGGTCGTCCCTGCACCATCGTCGGCCCCTTCGCGGCCCGCCAGGTCGTCTCCATCCTCGCGGCGGCGCACCCGCTGTCAAGGCCGGGCCGGGGGCCGGACCCGGCCCCGTCAGCCGGTGAACGCCTCGACGAGCGTCCAGGCCGCCAGGCCCGCCATGCACAGGGCCCCGATGCGCTGCACGGTCCGCAGCGGGACGCGCTTGGCGATGAACCGGCCCGCGAGCAGGGCCAGCGCCGACACCGACATCAGCGCGGCGGCCGAGCCGATCGCCGTCGGCAGCCAGCCGTTGGTGGCGGCCAGGTTCGCGGTGGTGATCTGCGTCAGGTCGCCCCACTCGCTGACGAACACGGCCATGAACGCCGCCGTGTAGACCGGCCAGAAGGCCGTGACGGTCCTGCCGCCCGCGTCCTCCCCGCCGTCATCGCCGCCGCCCCGCCACAGCATGAGGGCGCCGAAGGCGAACAGCGCGGCCGACACCAGCTTCACGGCCGTCCCCGGCAGCAGGCTCAGCAGGCTCCCGGCGCCCACCGCGAGCGCCACGTGCACGGCGAACGCGGTGGACGTGCCGAACCAGACGTACAGGGGGCGCATCCGCGTGCCCATGGCCAGGGACGCGAACATCGTCTTGTCGGGGAGTTCGGCGAGGAAGATCAGGCCGAACGCGGTGAGGACCGCCAGCGGATCGAAGCTCATTGCGGCGCTTTCTGCCGGGGCCGGGCAGAGCGCTCCGCACCTCGGGGAGGACCACTCGGCCCGGCACGATGGAACGCCCCGCACGGGGGGTGCGGGCCGCATCATGCCTGGCCGAAGGTCTCGTCCACCCGCCGGTCTCCCGGGGGCCCGATGGCCGGGACGTCCTCGGACGTCCAGTATGTCGACCAGCGGTGTTACAGGACTACTCCCCTTCGCTGCATCCCATTCATACCCGTTCGCCCCCGTTCCCTTCAAGGGCCCGCCGATCGGGGGCCGCCCGGGACGCCCGGTCGGACGCGCCGGCCCGTCTCGTCCAGGTAGCGCAGGACGGCCGCGACCCGCCGGTCCGCGCGGTCGGTCGGCGCCAGGTCGAGGGACTCGGCGCGCAGCAGCAGCGCCACCCCCTCGCGCAGCAGGAAGTCGTCCTCGGCGGTCACGATCCGAGGAGCCCAGATGACGGACTCCGGTCAGCCGGACGGCGCGGCGTCCGGACGCGCGGTCCCCGCCGCCCGGGGGGACGGCGGGAACCGCGCGGCCACGGCGGCGCCGAGGGTCGCGCCCGCGGCCGCCAGCAGGACGATCGTCCACGCCCCGGCGCCCAGCGGGGCGCAGCCGAAGAACCGGCTGACGCCGGGCGTCTCGACCACGGCGAACAGCGCGCCGGCCGACACCGCGCAGGTGGCGAGGACGAGCGGGCTGTGCCAGCGCGCGATGAGCGTCTGCCCGAGCTGCGCGCCGACCAGCGCGGCCAGCCCCATCGTGGACGCGCGGCGGGCCCCGCCCGGAAGGAACCGGGCGACCCGGCCCGCCTGCCAGGACACCAGCGCCGCCGCCGCGGTCGCGGTGCCGCGCACGGCCAGCACCTGCCGCATGTCCCGGCCGGTGAACCCGCGGACCGGGCCGCCGCCGAGCGGCGCCGCGGGATCGGCGCCCGGCCCGGCCGGGGTGATCGCCACCGCGAGCGACGGCAGCATGTCGGTGAGCATGTTGACCACGAGGACCTGACGGGGGCTCAGCGGGGCGTCGCCCTCCAGGGCCGTCCCGAGGACGGTGAACGCCACCTCGCCCGCGTTGCCGCCGACGAGGATCGCCGCGGCGTCCCGGACGCTGCGCCACAGCGCGCGCCCCTCGCGCAGCGCGTCCAGGATCAGCGCGTTGTCGGGCGCCGTGAGGACCAGGTCCGCCGCGCTGCGGGCCGCGCCGGAGCCGCGCCCCGCGACGGCGATACCGACGTCGGCGCGCTGGATGGCCGCGGCGTCGTTCGCACCGTCACCGGTCATCGCGACCACCCGTCCGGCCCGGTGCAGGTCCTTGACGATGCGGACCTTCTGGGCGGGCGAGACGCGGGCGAAGACGGACGCGTCCTCGACGGCCTTCACCCGCGCGGCGACCGGCAGCGCGTCCATCTCCGCGCCGGTGACCACGCGGTCGGCGCCGGGGATGCCGAGTTCGGCGGCGACGGCGGCGGCGGTGTCCGGATGGTCCCCGGTGATCATGGTGACCCGCACCCCGGCGTCGCGGAGCCGCTGCACCGCCTCCTGCGCGGTGGGGCGCGGGGTGTCGGCGATCCCGATGAAGCCCAGCAGGGTGAGGTCCGCGACGTGCTCGGCGAGTTCGCCGCGCACGGCGGCGGCGTCCGGGACGGTCCGCTCCGCGATGGCGAGCACCCGCAGCCCCTGCCCGGCCAGCCGGTGCACGGTCGCGGCGGCGGACCGGCGGCGGGCGGCCGTGAGCGGCGCGTCCTCCCCGCCGCCCCGCGCGGTGGCCCTGCGCGCGGCGCCCTTGAGGTCGGGGCGCCGCTGCCCGCCGTGGACCCGGACGCACTGGGCCAGCAGCATCTCCGGGGCGCCCTTCACCGCGATGACCGCCCGGTCGCCGTCGTGTCCGAGGGACGCGGAGAACCCCCGGGTCGTCTCGAACGGCAGCTCCTCCGCGAGCCGCCACCCGGTGTCGGGCGGCAGGCTCTCCGCGCGCTCCAGCACCGCCCGGTCGGTCGCGTGCGGGGCCGCGTGCGGGGCGACGTCCGGCGGCGGGCACGCGCGGGCCGCGACCCGCAGGATGCGCCGTCCGTCGTCCCCGGTGAGCGGCAGCGGATGGGCGGGACCGGACGCCCGGACGACCTGCAGCCGCCCCTCGGTGAGGGTGCCGGTCTTGTCGAAGCACAGCGTGTCCACCCGGCCGAGCGCCTCCAGCGCCCGGGTCGAGCGGACGAGGACGCCGAGCCGCGACAGCCGCCGCGCCGCCGCGAGCTGCGCGACCGTCGCCACCAGCGGCAGCCCCTCGGGGACGGCCGCCACCGCGATCGCGACGCCCGAGCCGAGGGCGCGCCGCAGGTCCAGGCCGTGCAGCAGCCCGAGCGCGGTGACGGCCGCGCCGCCCAGCGCCGTGGCGGGCAGGGCCTGGTGCGTGAGCTCCGCGAGCCGCGCCTGCATGCTGGACGAGGTGTCCGCGCGGCCCGCGAGCGCGGCGGCCCGCCCCGCCTCGGTCGCCTCGGCCGTCGCGACGACCGCCGCGACCGCCGACCCCGCGCTGACCGTGGTGCCCTCGTAGACCATGCAGTGCCGGTCGGCCGGGTCGTTGCCCGGCGACGGCTCGACGCTCTTGCCGACCGGCACCGACTCGCCCGTCAGCGTGGCCTCGTCCATCTCCAGCGACTCGGCCCACAGCAGCCGCGCGTCCGCCGGGACGACGTCCTCCGCGCCCAGCAGGATCGCGTCCCCGGCGCGCAGCCGGTCGGCGGTGACCCGGTCGGCGGGGGCGTCGCGCAGCCGCGCGAAGCCACCGGCCGTCCCCGCGGCGACGCGCAGGCGGCGGGCGTGGAGCCGCTGCCCGAGCATCAGGTCCGCGAGGGCCCGCTCCGCCCGCGTCCGCTGCGCGGCGCCGATGAGCGCGTTGCCGGTCATGACCCCGGCGACGAGCAGCGCGTCCACGCTGGAGCCCACCACCGCCGACGCCGCCGCCCCGAGCGCGAGGACGGGCGTCAGGGGGTCGTCGAGCTCCTGCCGGACGGCCCCGGCGAACCGCACCCCCGCCGCGACGGCCCCGGCCGCGTGCCCGGCCGCGTGCCCGGCCTCGCGCCCGTCGGCGCGCCCGGTCGCGGATCCGGCCTCGCGTCCCGCCGCGGTGCGGGTGAGGCGCCGCCATGCCTCCTCGGCGGTGAGCGCGTGCCAGGCGTCCCGGATCACCGGCGGCGGCGGTGGGCGGTGGTTCAGCCGTCGGGCCGCCACCGCGTTCGCCAGCATCGCCGCCAGCGACGCCGCATGCACCGGCGGGACGTCCCGCCAGGAGCCGAACACGCGCCGCGACGGCCCCCCGCCGCGCCGCCGCGGCCTCCCCACCAGCAGCAGCGCCCCCAGCGCGGACGCGCTCAGCGACAGCTGCGCGGCCCGTTCGCTCGCCCGCCGCGCCGGCCGGACCGCCGCCGGGAGCCGCCACACCTCCGCCAGCCCGGGGCCGCACACGAGGTCCGCGTGCCAGTCGGCCGGCGCGTCCCCGCGCAGCACACCGATCCCCACGTCGGCGGCGGCGAGCGCCTCGTCCCGCCCGGCCGCGATCACCATGACGCCGTGCCCGTCGCGTTGCAGGTCGCGGACGCTGCGCGCCAGCCCGCCCGCCGGCACCGGGGAGTCGTCCCCCCAGGCGAGCAGCTCCCGCGTGCCGGCGTGCTCGGTCAGCACCACCACGCCCGCCGCCTCGTGCGCCGCCGCCAGCAGCCCCTCGGCGAGCGGGTCGAGCGACGCCCCCACCCGCACCCGGCCGCACCGCGCGCCCGTCCCGCCGACCAGGTCGAGCGTGACGCCGCTCGCGTCGGCCGGGCCGCCGGACGGCGCGTCCGCCGCGCGCTCCAGCCGCCACCCGTCCGCGCCCGGCCAGGGGCCGGGGCCCGCCAGGTCGTCGCGGCCGTACCCGGCGAGCAGCGCGTCGGCCGCACGCCACACGCCCGCGTCGTCCAGGTCGTCCCCGGTGGAGACCGCCGACAGCAGCCGCAGCTCCCCGTCGCACAGCACCGCCGAGTCGATCACCACCGCGCCGATCCGGTCCAGCCGCCGCAGCGCCCCCGGGTCGAGCTGCACCACGCCCCGCCGCGCGAGGTCGTGGGCCAGCACCGCCGCGAACGCCTCCCGGCCGTGCCGCGCCGCCTTGGGGAGGGTCGCCATCAGCAGGTCGGCGGCCGCCGCCGCGTCGCGCGTCCCGGCCAGCACGCCCGTGCCCCCGAGCAGGTCGCCCAGCGCCGTGCGGTCCGCGGCCCGCTCCACCGGCCCGTCCGGCAGCGGGCACGGACGCTCGACCCGGACGCCGCGGTCGACCGGCTGCCCCGGCGCGCCCAGGCGCGGCTCGCGGGCCCGCCACGCCTCCCGGCGCGCGGCGATCTCGTACAGCTGGAACACCCGGTGGGCCGCGTCGACCGCCACCGGCGCGAGGCCCTGCCCGGCGCCCTGCGCGACGGCGTTCGCCACCCCGAGCAGGGCGTCCGCGCGCAGCGCGCCGAGCCGCCGCTCCAGCACGCCCCGCACCTGCGGGACCGAGTCCGCCACCGAGACCGCGGCCCGCACCGGGCTCGGCAGCGGCGGGCGCAGCAGCAGCCGTCCGGCCACCGCCCCCGCGGCCCCCGCGCAGTCCGCGACGAGGGCCGACAGCGCCGACGCCCACGCCATCTCGTCGTCCGGACGCACGGTGTGCGCGGACGCGTCGGACCGGGCGGCCGCGTGCTCGGCCTCCACGTCCTCGATCGCCGCCACCAGGGCGGGCACGTCCACGGCGTCCTGCGCGTACGCCACCAGGACGTGCCCGGTGACCGCGTTGACCTCCGCCCAGCCGACACCCTCCAGGCGCCGCAGCGCCCCGGTCAGCGCCTCGGTGTACCGCCGGTGCGCCGGGCCGCCGCCCGGCAGGCCGTGCACCTGGATGTGCGCCCGTCCGTCCTCGGCCCACACCCGGCGGCGCGGCCCCCCGGCGGCGAGCGCCGCCGCCCGGCGCACCCCCGTGCGGACGGCCCCGGCCATGGACGTCCCCGGGATCCGCAAGGCCGTACCCCCTCGTCGACTCCGCGATCGACTACCCGGAGTGACGGATCGCAAACAGCGCGCTCGGCGGCTTACCCGTCCGGCGGAGAACTGTGGCGTCCCGGACGCCACCATGGCCCCTCCTCCCGCCACGTACCAGGCACGAAGGTGGATCCGGGTCGCGCGCCGGACTGCTGGAGGTCGTCGATGCGGATCAGGACGTCCCGGCGGCGCGAGCGCCGCGCCGCGCCACCGGGACCGAAACTCGCCGAGCACGCCTGGTACGGCAAGGCCACCGAGCTGTCGCGGACCGGGACGCTCACCATGGCCCGGCGGCTCCCGATGCTGATCGGCCAGGTCATGCGGCTCGCGTGGCGGGCCGCCCGGCGCGACCTCATCGCCACGATCAGCCTCAACGTCGTCGCCGGGGTGTTCACGGCGTTCGGGCTGCTCGCCACGACCGGCGTGCTCACCGCGCTGCTGTCGGCGGGCCCCACCCCCGACCGGGTGCGCGCCGCCGCCCCGCAGCTCCTGCTGGTCGGCGCGGCCGTCACCGCGCGGGCCGCGTGCGCGGCGGCGGCCCAGTGGGCGCAGGCCCGGCTGCGGCCGCAGGTCCTGCGGCTCGTCGAGCAGCGCCTGTACGAGGTCACCACCGCGATCGACCTCACCGCGTTCGACGACGCCCGGTTCCAGGACGACCTGCACCGGGCCAAGCTGCGGGGCGTGGACTCGGCCCCGTCGATGGTCGACAACGCCGTCGACCTGTTCACCGCCACCGTCGGCGTCCTGGCCGCCGCGGGCGCGCTCGGCGTCCTGCACCCGGTCCTGCTGCCGCTCCTCCTGCTGACCGCGTTCCCCGAAGGCTGGGCCGCGGTCCGCGCCGCGCGGCTCGGCTACCTGACCCAGCTCGGCCTCGTCGAGGCCCGGCGGCGCAACTGGATCCTCACCGACCTGATGACCGAGCGCGCGCACGCCGCCGAGGTCCGCTCCTTCACCGTCCGCGACTTCCTGCTGCTCCGCCACTCCGCCCTCGCCGCCCACATCCGCGACGTCCTGCTGGACCTCGCGCGCCGCCAGACCGCCGCGCAGGTCCACGGCGACCTCCTCAAGGGCGTCGCGACGGCCCTCATGTACGCCGCGCTCGGCGTCCTGCTGTGGCGGGGCGTCATGCCGCTCGCCGTCGCGGGCACGGCCGTCCTCGCCATCCGCGCCGGGCAGACGTCCCTGATCAACCTCGTCTACAGCCTCAACCGCTGCTACGAGGACGGCCTGTACTTCGGCGACTACGTCGCCTACTGCGAGACCGCCGAACGGCGCGTCCGGCACCCCGGCCCCGCCGGCGCGCCCGCCCCGCGGGAGTTCCGGGAGATCACCGCCGAGGACGTCACCTTCACCTACCCCGACGCCGACGCGCCCGCCCTGGACAAGGTGTCGGTCCGGCTCCGCCGCGGCGAGATCGTCGCCCTGGTCGGCGAGAACGGCTCCGGCAAGACGACCCTCGCGAAGATCCTCGCGGGCCTGTACAGCCCGCAGGACGGGGTCGTCCGCTGGGACGACGTCCGCGCCGACGAGCTGCACCCCGAGGTCCTCCGCGGCGCCATCGCCGTCGTCGCCCAGGACCACACGCACTGGCCGATGACCGCCGCCGACAACATCACCATGGGCGACGACCTCGCCGCCCCTGGCGTCCGCGCGGCCGTCGACCGCGCCACCGCCGCGTCCGGCGCCGACGAGGTCGTCGCCGACCTCCCGCACGGGCTCGACACCCTCCTCGACAAGCGCTTCGCCGACGGGCACGAGCTGTCGGGCGGCCAGTGGCAGCGCCTCGCGGCCGCGCGCGGCTTCTACCGCGACGCGCCCCTGCTCATCTGCGACGAGCCCACCGCCGCGCTCGACGCGCGCGCCGAGCACCGCCTCTTCGAGCAGATCCGCGCGCACGCCGCCCGCCACGGACGCACCGTCCTGCTGATCACCCACCGGCTCGCGAGCGTCCGGCACGCCGACCGCGTCTACGTCCTCGACCGCGGCCGGGTCACCGAGCACGGCACCCACGGCGAGCTGATGGCCGAGGGCGGGATCTACGCCGACCTGTACGGCCTCCAGGCGTCCGCCTACCGGTCCGACCTCGTGGACGGCGACGCCCGCGCGTCGTGAGCCGGGTACGGCCAGGTCACACCGGGTAGGGGTCGGGAGACCATGACGACACGACCACGGCTCGCGGTGTCCAGCTGCCTGCTGGGCGCCCCCGTCCGCTACAACGGCGCCCACAGCCGCGACCGGTTCCTCACCGGGCAGCTGTCCCGGCACGTCGACTGGGTGCCCGTGTGCCCCGAGATGGAGATCGGGCTCGGCGCGCCCCGTCCCACCATGCGCGTGCACACCGACGGGCGGATCCGCACCAAGGACGGCACCGACCACACCGCCGCCATGACGGCGCTCGCCGACCGGCGCATCCCCGACCTGGAGAGCCTCGACGGCTACGTGTTCAAGGCCCGGTCACCCAGCTGCGGGCTGCTGAACCTCCCGCGCCACGCCTCCGGGCCGGACGAGCGCACCGACGGCCAGCCGGTCGACCGCCGCGGCACCGGCGTGTTCGCCGCGCGCGTCCGCGATACCCTCCCCGACCTGCCCGCCGAAGAGGACGGACGGCTCAACGACCCCGTCCTCCGCGAGCACTTCGTCGAGCGCGTGTTCGCCCACGCGCGGCTCCGCGCGTTATTCGAGACCGACTGGCGCCCCCGCGACCTGGTCGACTTCCACAGCCGGCACAAGATGCAGCTGCTCGCCCACCACCCCGAGGGCTACCGCGAGACCGGCCGCATCGTCGCCCGCGCCGGGCGGGGCGACCGCGACGAACTCGAAGCCGAGTACCGCCGCGCCTTCAACGCGACCCTCGCCGTGCGCGCCGGACGGGGCCGCCACGCGAACGCGCTCCAGCACGTCCTCGGGTTCCTCGGCGACCACCTCGACCCGACGCGCCGCCGCGACGTCCGCACCGCGATCGAGTCCTACCAGCGGGGCACCGCGCCCCTCAGCGTCCCGATCGCCCTGCTGCGCCACCACGCCGAGGGCGAGGGGCTCCGGTACATGGCCGACCAGACCTACCTGGACCCCTTCCCGGAGGACCTGGTCCTCCGCCACCACCTCTGAGCGGGCGGCTCGAGCGGTCACGGCACGGCCGGTTCGGGCGGGAAAGACCGTAAGATCGCATCCGATCACCGCGCGGTCGCGCGAGGCGCCAGGCACCGGAGGCAGGAGCCGCCATGAACGGAAAGCCCGAGATCGACACGACCGTGCCGCACTCGGCCCGGATCTGGAACTACCTCCTGGGCGGCAAGGACAACTATCCGGTCGACCGGCAGGCCGGCGACCGCGTGATCCAGACCTTTCCCGGCATGGCGGACATGACCCGCCACTCGCGGTACATGCTCACCCGGGTCGTCCGGTACCTCGCCGGCGAGGCGGGGATCCGCCAGTTCCTCGACATCGGCACCGGGCTGCCGACCATGGACAACACGCACGAGGTCGCGCAGCGGCTCGCGCCCGAGTCCCGCATCGTCTACGTCGACAACGACCCGCTCGTCCTGCTGCACGCCGAGGCGCTCCTCACCAGCGCCCCCGGGGGCGCCACCGCCTACATCGAGGCGGACGTCCGCGACCCCGAGGCGATCCTGGCCGAGGCCGCCGAGACCCTCGACTTCTCCCGTCCCGTCGGGCTCATGCTGATGGGCATCCTCGGCCTGGTCTCCGACGACGACGAGGCGCGGTCGATCGTGCGGCGGCTGATGGCGCCGCTGCCGTCCGGCAGCTACCTGGCGGTCTACGACGGCACCGACACCGTCCAGTCCTACGTGGAGGCCATCCGGCACCACAACGCCAACAGCGGCGCCAGGCCCTACACCCCGCGAAGCCACGAGCAGATCGCCCGCTACTTCGACGGCCTGGAGCTGCTCGACCCGGGAGTCGTGACCGTCACGCACTGGCGGCCCGAACCCAACCCGTGGGGCACCCCTCCCGACGTCGCGTGCGCGGGCGGGGTGGCGCGCAAGCCCTGACCGGCACGCCCCCGCACGCGGCGGCTCGCTGCTCTGGGCGGATCCGCCGTGGGCAGATCCGGCCACCACCGGCGCCCGCGACGGCGCAGAGTGAGGTCATGAGCGAAGAACGGAAAGTGCCGCTGTTCGACGAACGCGCGCGGCGTGAGCTCTACCAGCAGCGTGTGCTGGTGCTCGACGGGCCCCTCGACGACGACAACGGGACGCTGCTCGCGACGCAGCTGATCACGCTGGCGACGGAGAACGCGTCGGCCGACATCGCGCTGTGGATCCATTCCCCCGGCGGGTCGGTGCCGTCGATGCTCGCGATCCGCGATGTCATGCGGCTCGTCCCGTGCGACGTGTCCACGCTCGTCCTCGGGATCGCCTACAGCGCCGGCCAGTTCCTGCTGTCGTCCGGGACCCGCGGCAAGCGCCGCGCCATGCCGCACGCCCGCGTGCTGATGCACCAGGGCTCCGCCGGGATCGCCGGCGCCGCCGTCGACATCGAACTGCAGGCCGGCGACCTGCGGCACACCCGCGACACGGTGCTCGGCCTCATCGCCGAGGACACCGGCCAACCCCTCGAGCGGGTCTTCGAGGACTCGCTGCACGACCGCTGGTACACGGCGCGGGAAGCGCTCGACTACGGGTTCGTCGACGCGATCGTCGACACCTTCGACGAGGTCGCGCCGACCCGTCACCGCCCGATCGGGCTCCGCGCGCCCTCCGAAGGAGCCGTCCGATGAGCACCTACACGATCCCGAACGTCATCGCGCGGCACCCGCGCGGCGAACGCATCATGGACGTCTACTCGCACCTGCTGACGGAGCGGATCATCTACCTCGGCACCGCCATCGACGCGGGCGTCGCGAACGCCCTCGTCGCGCAGTTGCTCCACCTGGAGGCCGACAGCCCCGAGAACGACATCCAGCTGTACATCAACTGCGAGGGCGGGGACCCGAGCGCGATGCTCGCCGTGTACGACACGCTGCGCTACATCCGTCCGCAGGTGGCGACGACGTGCGTGGGGCAGGCGGTCGCCGTCGGGGCCGTGCTCCTCGCCGCGGGCGCCCCCGGCAAGCGCGCCGCGCTGCCCCACACGCGCGTCGTCCTGCACCAGCCGATGGGGCAGGGCCGCGGGGCGATCCCGGACCTCATCCTGCAGGCCGACGAGGTGGTCCGCGTGCGCGCGGACATCGAGCGCATCCTCTCCCGGCACACCGGGCAGGAGACCGCGACGCTGCGCGCCGACACCGATCGCGACCGCGTGTTCACCGCGAAGTCGGCCCTGGACTACGGCCTCATCGACCACGTCATCGAGGAACGGCACCCGCTCCCCGTGCAGGTCGGCTAGGCGGCCAGCGCGTAGGCGGTCCGGCAGGCGGGGCTCGCCGGGGCGGCCCGGTTCGGCGCGGCCAGGAGGCGCGTCGCGACCGCGAGCGTCAGGTCGCCGAGCGTCACGTCCAGGGCGCCGGCGACCGCGGCGATCATCTCGCTCGACGGCTCCTTCACCCCGCGTTCCATCTCGGAGAGGTACTGCGGCGAGACCCCGGCGCGCCGGGCGGTCTCCACCAGGATCTCGCCGCGCTCCAGGCGCAGCCGCCGCAGGCACTCGCCGAGCGCGTCGCGCCACAGCGGTTCCGCCGGCGGGCGCGGCGCGGTCGGCTCGGGCGGCGTCTCGTCGGCGGGCATGAGCGGGCGGGTGGTCTCGGCCATGCGGACATCGTAAGTCGGCGGCGCCGCCGCGCCCTAGGCGTTCCGCCCACCGCGGAACGAGCGGCGGCGCAGCCGGAGCGAGACGTACACCAGGGCGACCAGGACGGGCACCTCGATGAGGGGCCCGACGACCCCGGACAGCGCCTGCCCGGAGGTGACGCCGAACGTGCCGATGGCGACGGCGATGGCCAGCTCGAAGTTGTTGCCCGCGGCGGTGAACGCGAGGGTCGCGGTGCGGTCGTAGGGCAGGCCGATGGCGCGTCCGAGCGCGTAGGAGCCGCCCCACATGACGGCGAAGTACACCAGCAGCGGCAGGGCGATGCGGGCGACGTCCACCGGCCGGGACGTGATCGTCCCGCCCTGGAGGGCGAACAGGATCACGATGGTGAACAGCAGGCCGTACAGGGCGAGCGGGCCGATGCGCGGCAGGAAGCGGTTCTCGTACCAGTCGCGGCCCTTGGCCTTCTCGCCGAAGCGGCGCGTCAGGTACCCGGCCAGCAGCGGGACGCCGAGGAACACGAGCACGTTGACGACGATCTCGCCGGTGGAGAAGTGCAGGTCGTCGGTGCCGAGGCCGAGCCATCCGGGGAGGATCTCGAGGTAGAACCAGCCGAGGGCGCCGAACGCGACCACCTGGAAGACGGAGTTGAGGGCGACCAGGACGGCGGCGGCCTCGCGGTCGCCGCAGGCCAGGTCGTTCCAGATGATGACCATCGCGATGCAGCGGGCGAGCCCGACGATGATCAGGCCGGTGCGGTACTCGGGCAGGTCGGGCAGGAAGATCCAGGCGAGCGCGAACATCAGCGCCGGGCCGGCGACCCAGTTCAGGACGATCGAGGAGATCATCAGCCGGCGGTCGCCGGTGACGGTGTCGAGCCGGTCGTAGCGGACCTTGGCCAGCACCGGGTACATCATCACCAGCAGCCCGAGCCCGATCGGCAGCGAGATCCCGCCGACCTCGACCGCCGACAGCGCGTCGTCCATGCCCGGGACGGCGCGGCCGAGCAGGAGCCCGGCGGCCATCGCGGCGATGATCCACACCGGCAGGTAGCGGTCGAGGGTGGACAGCTTGCCGACCAGCCCGGCGTCGCGGGCCGGTGCTTCGGTGGGCGAGGTCGTCACGGGCAGGGCCTCTTCCGGGTCTGGGCGCGGGTGGTCTCGGCGGCGGCGGCCAGGTCGGCGAGCCGGGCGGAGGCGGCCTGGAGCGGTTCGGGGCGCAGCCGGTAGTAGGTGAACCGGCCGCACGGCTCGGTCTCCACCAGCCCGGCCTCGCGCAGGACGCGCAGGTGGTTGGAGATGTTGGTCTGCCGGGCGCCGGTCTCCTCGACCAGGTGGCACACGCACAGCGCCTCGCCCGACAGCAGCCCGACGATGCGGGCCCGCACCGGGTCGGCCAGCACCCGCAACACATCAGCCTCCGATGACATCAGCATGAGGTGATGTTAACCCCCGGCCGCGCGTGAACCGGCGTGCCCCTGCCGCTTGACCGCAGAAATTCGCTCAACATATATTGAGTCAATGGACGTTGAGCAAGGCTCGCTGACTCGCCGGGCGGCCGTGCACGCCGCGCTGGCCGAGCCGGTCCGGCTGGCGATGGTGGACGCCCTGGCGCTGCAGGACGTCTCGCCGAAGGAACTCGGCGCCCGGCTCGACCTGCCGTCCAACCTGCTGGCGCACCACCTCGGGGTGCTGGAGCGCGCGGGCCTCGTCGTCCGGGGCCGCTCGGAGGCCGACCGGCGCCGCAGCTACGTCCGTCTGGTCCCCGAGACGCTGGACGGCCTGGTGCCCCGGGCCGTGCAGGACCTGCCGCGGCCGTCCCGCGTGGTGTTCGTGTGCACGCACAACTCCGCGCGGTCCCAGCTCGCCGCCGCCCTGTGGACGCGGCGCAGCCGCCTGCCCGCGGCCTCCGCCGGGACGCGGCCGAGCCCGCACGTCCATCCCCGGACGGTCACCACCGCACGGTCCCACGGGCTCGCCCTCCCGGCCGGGGGCACCGCGCACGTCCGGGAGGTGCTGGAGCCCGGCGACCTCGTCGTCGCCGTGTGCGACAACGCCCACGAGCAGCTCGACCGGCGGTCCGGGGAGCCGGCCGGGCCGGTGTCCCGCCGCCTGCACTGGTCGGTCCCCGACCCGGTACCGGCCGACACGGACGCGGCCTTCGAGGCGGCGCTCACCCACATCCGGCACCGCGTCGGACGGCTCGCCACCGCCGTCGGCACGGCCCCCGCACCACGACCCCCGGCGGAGAGGGATTCCCCATGACCGGCACCCCCGGAACGTCCGGCAGGCCGAGCGTCCTGTTCGTGTGCGTCCACAACGCCGGACGCTCGCAGATGGCCGCCGCCTACCTCACCCACCTCGCCGGGGACGCCGTCGAGGTGCGGTCGGCCGGGTCCGAACCGGCCGACCGGGTCAACCCGGCCGTGGTGGAGGCGATGGCCGAGGAGGGCATCGACGTCTCCGCCGAGAGCCCGAAGATCCTGACCATCGACGCCGTCCGGGCGTCCGACGTGGTCATCACCATGGGCTGCGGCGACACCTGCCCCGTCTTCCCCGGCAAGCGCTACCTCGACTGGACGCTCGACGACCCCGCCGGCCGGGGCGTCGAGGCCGTCCGTCCCATCCGCGACGAGATCCGCGCCCGGATCGAGGGACTGATCGGCGAACTGACCGGCACCTGACCACCCGCCGCGGCCGCGAGGTGATCAGCGGGAGACCGCGCCGGGCTCCCCGTCCCGCGGCGGGCAGCAGGCGTGCAGGTAGGTCCGCAGCTCCGCCAGGGACGCGTCCACCGCGCCGGAGTCGATGCGGTAGTGCACCTGCTTGCCGACCTTCCGCGAGGCGAGCAGCCCCCCGCGGCGCAGGATCGCCAGCTGCTGGGACGCGGCCGGTTGCGAGATCCCGAGACGTCGGGCGACGGCGCCGACGGTGATCTCGACGCCGCCGGTGAACAGCTCCAGCATCTGCTGGCGCTGCTCGCTGGCCAGCGCCTTCAGGAACTCGCGCGCTCCCGGGCCGAGCGGCGCGGCCGCACCGC
Source organism: Actinomadura cremea (assembly GCF_014648495.1). GTDB lineage: Bacteria > Actinomycetota > Actinomycetes > Streptosporangiales > Streptosporangiaceae > Spirillospora > Spirillospora cremea. Next base: position 2,819 of record NZ_BMRF01000008.1, on the reverse strand, counting down.
ATCCGTCACTCGTGACCGGCGGGCCCGCCTCCGGCGCGCCTCCGGCCGCAGGCTGCGTCATCACCCGGTTCCTCCCGCCGCTCCCGTCCGGACACCGGCCCCACCCTACGCGACGCATCATCATATTGACATATAAGAAAGTAACGATACGTTGCGGTCATGAGCACGCACACCGCATCGCTGATCGTCATCGGCGCCGGCCAGGCGGGGCTGGCGACGGCCCGCGTCGCCCGCGACCTGGGCCTGGCGCCGGTCGTCCTGGAGGCCGCCGACCGGGCCGAGGGGTCCTGGCCGCACTACTACGACGGCCTCACCCTGTTCTCCCCGGCCCGCCGCAGCGCGCTGCCGGGCGCCGCGTTCCCGGGCGACCCCGACCACTACCCGGCGCGCGACGAGGTGGTGGCGTACCTGTCCGGTTACGCGAGGGGACTGGACGCCGACGTCCGCACCGGCCATCGCGTCGAGCGGGTCGAGCGCGACACGTCCGCGCGGGGCGAAGCCGGGTTCCGGGTCACCGTCTCCGGCGGGACGGAGCTGACCGCGCCGCTGGTGGTCGCGGCGACGGGGGCCTTCAGCCGCCCGCACCGTCCCGCGCTCGCGGGCCTGAGCACCTTCGACGGGACGGTGCTGCACTCGTCCGACTACCGGCGCCCCGAGCCGCTGGCGGGCAAGCGGGTGGTGATCGTGGGCGGCGGGAACTCGGCGGTGCAGATCGCCATCGAGCTCTCCGCCGTCGCCGACGTCACCCTGGCCACCCGGCACCCGCTGCGTTTCATGCCGCAGCGGATCGCGGGACGGGACGTGCACCTCTGGCTCCAGCGCACCGGCCTGGACACCGCGGGGTGGGCCAAACCGCTGCTGACCGGCGGCAAGGGCACCCCCGTCATGGACACCGGCACCTACCGCGACGCCATCGCGAGCGGCAACCCCGACCGCCGCCCGATGTTCGCCCGGCTCGACGGCGACCAGGTCGTCTGGGACGACGGCACGCGCGAGCACGTCGACGTCGTCTTGCTGGCCACCGGCTACCGGCCCGGCGTCGATTACCTGACCGGCCTCGGCGCCCTCGACGGCGACGGACTGCCGCGCCACCGCGGCGGCGTCTCGTCCACCCACCCGGGGCTGGGCTATGTCGGGCTGGAATGGCAGCGCTCGTTCGCCTCGGCCACCCTGCGCGGGGTCGGCACCGACGCCCGCCACGTCCTGACCCGGCTGCTCGGGGCCGGCGAGAAGGCGGCGGCCCGAGGCCCCGGGGTCAGTCGCCGGTGAGGGCGGGCAGCGCGAACAGCCCCGCCATGCGGGTCAGCTTCTCGGCGACCACCCGGTAGTACACCCACGTCCCGCGCCGCTCGCCCTCGATGAGTCCGGCGTTGCGCAGCACCTTCAGGTGGTGGGAGATCGTCGGCCCCGACAGCTCGAACGGCCCGGTCAGGTCGCAGACGCAGACCTCGCCGTCCTCGGCCGACGCGATCATGTTCAGCAGCCGCAGCCGGACCGGATCGGCCAGCGCCTTGAACACCCCGGCCAGCTCGACCGCCGCGTCCTCGCTCATGACCGGACCGCTCAGCGGCGCACAGCACGCCGGGGCGACATCACCCGCGAACTCCCGCAACGTGGACATTCTCCTAATTTGACATCCATCTAGACAGCGACGCAAACTGGCATCTGTTTAGACGTGCATCGAATCAGTGGCACCAGGCGAAGGAGTTCGACGATGAGCACCGATCCGGACGGCTGCTGCGGTGTCAGCGCCTGCTGCACCGACGCCGAGCAGCCCATTGCCCCGGGCGTCACCGCCCGCGAGGCCAAGACCGACGCCGGCTGCGGTTGCGTCACCGGAAAGGACGACGGGCAAGGACTGCCGGTCGTGGTGATCGGGGCCGGGCCGGTCGGGCTGGCCGCCGCCGCGCACCTTGCCGAACGCGCCCTCGACTTCCTCGTCCTCGAAGCGGGCGACCAGGTCGGCGCAGCGGTCCGCGAGTGGGGCCACGTCCGGCTGTTCTCGCCCTGGCGCTACAACACCGACGCCGCCGCCCGCCGCCTCCTCGAACCCACCGGCTGGTCGCTCCCCGACCCCGACCACCTGCCCACCGGCGCCGAACTCGTCGACGACTACCTCGTCCCGCTGTCCCGGGTGCCCGCACTGGACGAACGCGTCCGCACCTCCACCCGCGTCGTCGCCGTCACCCGCCGGGGCCTGGACGCCACCCGGACGATCGGCCGCGACGACCGTCCGCTGCTGGTGCGCGTCCGCGAGGCCGACGGAACGGTCCGCGACCTCGACGCCCGCGCCGTCCTCGACACGTCCGGCACCTGGGGGAACCGCAACCCCCTCGGGCACTCCGGCCTGCCCGCACCCGGCGAGGACCGCGCCGCCGCCCACGTCACCGGCCCGCTCCCCGACGTCCTCGGCCGCGACCGCGACCGCTTCGCCGGACGCCGCACCCTCGTCGTCGGCATGGGCCACTCGGCCGCGGGCACACTCCTCGCCCTCGCCGAACTCGCCCGGGACGCACCCGGCACGCACATCACCTGGGCCGTCCGAAGCACCTCGGTCGCCCGCCTCTACGGCGGCGGAGACGCCGACGGGCTCCCCGCCCGCGGCGCGCTGGGCACCCGCCTCAAGCAGGCCGTCGAATCGGGCGCGATCGACCTCGTCCGCGACTTCACCATCACCCGCTTCGACGGGGACGGCCCGGTCACAGTGATCGGCGCGACCGCCGACGGCGAACGCTCCGTCACCGCCGACACCATCGTCGCCGCCACCGGCTTCCGACCCGACCTGGACATGCTCCGCGAGGTCCGCGTCGAACTCGACC
>NZ_BMRF01000007.1 GCF_014648495.1 Actinomadura cremea | reverse complement strand
GGAGCAGGGCAGCCAGGACATCAAGCGCTCCCAGCAGAACATCGAGGCCGCCACCCGCTGACCCGAGCCCACCCGTGGCCTCCCCCGCACGGCCACCCGAGCAGTCGGATCGCACAGAGGATGCAGATCATGCCCGGCGGGGCTGAGGGGACGGTCCGATGACCCGGGCGTCACAGGCGGCCGCCCGACTCCAGCACGTTCGGAAGGTGGCGGAGCAACACGGGACGGCGCTCAAACAGGCCTTCGCGCTGCTGCAGAGCGGCGCCTTGGTCGGCCCGGCCGGTGACCGCCTCCACAAGACGCTGGCGAACTCCCACCATGACGTGCGGGCGTCGTTCTTTGCGGCCTTCGACGCAGTACAGCGCGTCGCGGCCGAGAGCGGGCCGCCTCCCCGCGTCCCGGAGCCGCACATCCCAGGTGCCCCCGGAGGCGGCCCCCGCGCCGCATCCGGCGTCCGCAGCGGGTCGCCCTCGGGCCTCCACCAACTCGCCGGGGAGGTCTCACGCACCGCCAAGTCATGGCGGGACGCCGCCGGGTCCATCTCCCACGTCCTGGGCGGTCTCGGCCTCAGCACCGCACCCGCCCAGGCCATCTCCCGAGCCGCCGACCGCGTCGCCGCGGAACGCGCCGACCTCGAACGGCGGCGTGACGAACTGGTCGAGGACGAACGGCGCCGGCTCGTCCAGGCGGCGGCCGGAAGCGCACAAGCGGCCCTCACAGAGAAGAGGGGCCTCACCGACGTCCTCGGCAAGGCCTTCAGCGACACGTGGAACATGTACACCGGCCGCTATCTGGCCGGTGTGTGGGAGGGCACCAAGGACATCGGCCTCTTCGCGTTGGCCACCACCCCTTTCACGGCCCCGCTCTACTTTGGCCTCGACCGGGACGGATGGATGACGCGCGGCCCGATCGGTCAGGTGCAGAGCCTGTACTACGGCGTCCAGCACCCCACCGAGTTCGCCAAGGCCGCCGTCAACTGGGAAGGCTGGAAGGAAGACCCCGTCCGGGCCTACGGTGAAGCGGTCCCGAACGCCGTGATGTTCGCTCTCAACGGCGGTTCCGGCAGCACATCGGGCCTCGCCGCCCGAATCCAGAGCGCGGTCGAACGAGCACGCCAGGGAGGCAAGAGCGCGCAGCAAACACCCGCGCCCCAATCCCCCAACGGAGCTCAGGAGCCACCGGAGTCGTCCACTTCACCCCCAGATCCCGACCACTCGTCTACCGCTCCCGCGCCGATTTCGCTCGAAGCCAGAGCTGCACAGCTCGGCCGGGAGATCAAGCAGCTTCCCAAGGGTTCCGGCAAGCCCGACCGGCTCGCAGAAGCGATCACCCGGCTTCGCCTTTCTCACGATGACTCCGTCAAGACCGCGATCAGAGCATCCGAGGAGGCTTTTGGTGAAGTAGGGGGCACCGCGCCGGCCGTTGGCGGCGGTACCGTCATTCTGCCGAAATTTGCCAGCCAGAAAATCGTTATCATTGTTCGCGACGACGGCTCGGTGATCGCCGCCAGGGGGGAGGTCATGGACTTCATCGCACTTGGCAAGAAGAAATAGACCAGCAAGCCAACGAAGAGGGAAATTGAGCGCCAGAGACTTCGAGATCTATCTACTGCAGACGATGGCCTGCGACGACAGGTTGCGGAATCGGGAGCTGCAGCGACTCAATGTGTCCGCCGAGCAGGCGGAACGAACGAAGAGGGAGGTCAGCGATGCGACCAGACTAGCACCAGGCCAGCTCGACAATCTCCTGCGAATCCTGGGCCCGGATGCAGCATCAGAAAGGCTCCAGGACGATGGACACGCCGTGGTGCGGTACATCTTCGACAGTTGGCCGACTTTTACTTTCGTCGTGACCGCAAACGAACTTGGCATATGGATCGACGCACGATTCGTCCGCACTACGGGGGAATCAGTAACGATGCCAACCCATCCCCGGAAACTTGAGCCCTGGCTGTTCTCGCTCGACGAGATATCGGACCACTTTGGACCACTACTATCGGGCGACTCATGGCCCCCATTCTCCGAGTGGTCAGTTCCCACCTCTGAGGGAAACTACGATCTGATCTTCTCCTGGGGCCTCCTCCAGACCGCCCCGAAGCTGGAGACCGCTCCGCAGCGGGAGAAGTAGTGCTCCTTGCAAGCGAGCATGAGCAATCGGCCAGATCTTCGGTGCGCGCCCCCGCCCCGACTCGGCCGCGGGGACGGCTGGCAGGGCCGCTCTTCCGTCCTCACCGCTCCGGGTCGTCGTCCTCGAGCAGCCGCAGCCGCTCCAGGAAGGCGTCCAACTCGGCGAGCATTCCCTCCGACCGGGGCGGACGGTACTGCCGGACCGCCTCGCGGAACGCATCCGCCGTCTCGCTCAGGAGCACCCTCCTGCGGCCCACCGCGTACAGCCGCATCAACGCCGCCAGCGCGCCGAGATGCCGCTCGACCGCGTCCTCGTCGGACGGTTCGAAGACCGCGCCCATCACGTCCCGGAACGCCTCGACCGCGCCCGTCACGTCCCCGAGCGCGTCGCGACACTGCGCGAGATAGTAGAGCGCGTACTGCGCGTCCGGATCGTCCGGCCCGTACAGTCCGGTGAAGTAGGAACCCGCCTCGCGGAAGACCTCCGCTGCCCCGGCGTGGTCACCGCCGAGAAACCTGGCCGCGCCAAGGCGGAGTCCCAGGTCGTTCGCTTCGTCCGGTCTTGTGGCCCGCTCCCGCGCGTCGTGCAGGACGTCGATCGCCTCGACGAACAACCCCCTCTCCAGCAGTTCCTCCGCTCGCGCCGCGACATCCTCGATCTCCTCCTCGACAAGCTCGGGCCGCGCCGGGACGAGCGGGGGGACCGGCGCCGGCCGACGCTGCCCGCGCTGCAGGCGACCGCCGAGTGGACGGACGAACGGGAGGCACGGGTCAAGGTGGGCGATGTCGGCCGGGAAGACGCCGTCCCCCGGCTCCGCGGCGAACGGCAGAAGGGTTTCGTAGACCTCCGCCGCGTCCGGCCGGTCCTCGGGCTCCTTCGCCATCATCGCGAGCAGCAAGGCCCCCAACCCGCCCGGCGCGTCCGGACGAGCGTCGCCGATCGGCGGCGGGGGCGAGTGGACGTGGTGCCACATGTGCGACTTCGACTCCGACTCGGCGAAGGGCGGACGCCCGATCAGCACCTCGTGCAGCACGCACCCGAGCGCGTACACGTCCGAGGTCGGCCCGACCGTGTTGCCGAGCGACTGTTCGGGCGACATGTACGGGGGCGTCCCGACCGTCATGCCGATCTGTGTCAGCCGCGTGTTGTCGCCCGAGCCGAGCAGCGACGCGACCCCGAAGTCCAGTACCTTCACGATCCCGCCGGGCGTCAACATCAGGTTCGGCGGCTTGATGTCGCGGTGCACGACGCCGTGCCCGTGCACCTCGTCCAGAACCGACGCGATCTGCGCGCCGATCGCCGCCGCCCGCGCGACCGGGAACGGTTCGGCGCCATGGTCGGTCTCGTCGATGACGGTCTGCAGTTCGCGGCCGTGGAGCAACTGCATCGCCACGAACAACCGGCCGCCGTCCACGCCCGCGTCGTACACGGCCGGGATCCCGAGGTGCTCGATCGCGGCGGTCGTCCGGACCTCCCGCAGGAACCGCTCCCGCCGGATCTCCATCGCCTCGCCCGGCGTCCAAAGACCGATCTCCCTTTCGGCGAGCATGAGCTTCACGACGACGCGGCGGCCGCCGAGCCGCTCGTCGTAGGCCTCCCACACCTCGCCCATGCCGCCGGCGCCGAGCGGCGCGCGCACCCGGTACCGCCCGGCGATGACGCGTCCGGCCGCGTCGCCGTCGTCTGCCATGCGCTGTCCCTCCGTGGACGGCTACTCGGTGCGGTCCTCCCGGGACCTGCGGATCGCGGCGAGCCGCTCGGCGGTGGCGCGCCGCTCGGCCTCCCGCCGCACCGGGCGGCGGATCATCTGGTACGCCTGCCGCTTGGCGACCTCCTTGAACAGCCGGTTGACATTCTCTTCGTCGAAGTACCGGACGAGCAGCGCCTCGTTCGACGCCGCCTGGTCGATCATGATGCGGTCGGCGTCCTTATCGAGTTCCCGCTCGAACGTCTCGCGGTCGTTGTTGAGCGCGACCGCCTGCATCTGCGGATCCTCCGCCACCGCCACCGTGAACTGCCCCAGGAGGATTTGGTCCGCGGTGGACAGATTCGCACCGTACTCTTCGTTGATCCGCTCGATGAGCTCCTTCAGCGGCAGCTCGTCCGGATCATCGGACGGCCCGGTCGGCCCTCCGAACAGCGCCGACACCTCCTGATCACCGTCCGGTTCGAGCCGGAGGTCGTGCTCGCCGGTCTTCTCCATGCGCAGGTGGCTGGGCTCGACCTCACCGACGTCCACCGCTGCCTCTTCCCCGCGCGGCGGCAACCGGTTCAGCAGGAATCGCCCGTACTGGTACAGCAGTTCGAGTTCGTCGTCGTTGTAGCCGATCACCTGCGCCAGGAACGCGTACGCCCGGACGAACCCGCGCAGCGCGCCCCGGAACTCCTCCGCCTTGTCGGGTTCCTCGGCCGCGAGGCCGGTGAACCGGTCCACGGCCGGCTGCACCCACCGGTACAGCTTCGCGTGCGCCTTCACCAGGTCGCGCTCGTCGGACGCCTTGGCGAGCGCGGCCGCGTACACGTCGAAGAACCCGCGCATCTCCGATTCGGCGAGCAGCCGGTACTCCAGCACCTCCCGCTGCTTCTCGTACAGCAGGTTCGGATCGGTGGGCTCGGTGATCGTCGTCTCGTAGAACGGCTGGAAGTACGCCTGAATGTCCTCGGCCCGGTTCGCGAAGTCCAGCACGAACAGGTCGTCCTGGGTCTTGCGCGGATGCGTCCGGTTCAGCCGCGACAGCGTCTGGACGGCCGCGACGCCTGCGAGCGGCTTCGCCACGTACATCGTCGTGAGAAGGGGCTGGTCGAAGCCCGTCTGGTACTTCTCGGCCACAACGAGGATGCGGTACTCGGGCTTGTGCGGCCCCGCATGCCGGTCATCGGCCCGCGTGTAGGCGAACTGCCGTGGAAGCTCCCGCTCGGAAAACCCGTTCAGCTTCGTCTCGGTGTACTCCGGGCCGTCCTCCCCCAGCTTCAGCGCGCCAGAGAACGCCACGAGCGCCCCGCAGTCGGTGAAGCCCCGTTCGTCCACGTACGTCCGGATCGCCTGGTACAGCCGGACGGCGTCCGCGCGCAGCGGCGTCACGACCATCGCCTTCGCGCGGCCGCCCATGCGCCTCGCCGTGTGCGAGCGGAAGTGGTCCACGATGATCTTCGCGCGGAGCGCGGTGGACGCCTCCGACCACAGCGCCTGCCGCACTATCGACGCCTTCGCCTTGCGCGGGTCGAGCATCCGCTCCGCCTCGTCCGCCGCGGCCTGCGACAGCTTGAAGTACGTCCCGAACGTGACGTAGTTGCGGAGCACGTCGAGGATGAACCCCTCGTCGACGGCCTGCCGCATCGAGTACACGTGGACCGGCTCGTTCTTCTTCATTTCCGCGTTGTACCGGCCGAACAGCTCCAGCGTCTTGCCCTTGGGCGTCGCGGTGAACGCGAACACCGACAGGTTCGGCTGGCGTCCCCGCGCCAGCGCCGCCGACGTCAGCGGGTCGCCCGACTCGTCCTCCGTCCGGGACCCGAGCGCCTTCTTCAGCGCCGCGTTGGCCTCGCCGCCCTGCGACGAGTGCGCCTCGTCGATGACGATCGCGTACTTGCGTTCCGCAAGGTCCCGCACCTTGTCCAGGACGTACGGGAACTTCTGCTGCGTCGTGATGACGATGCGGGCGCGCGCGCCCGTGAGCGCTTCGGCCAGCTGCGCGGAGTCCTTGTCGATCCGCTCGACCACGCCCTGGACCTGCTCGAACTGGTAAATGGTGTCCTGCAGTTGCTTGTCCAGGACGAGCCGGTCGGTGAGCACCACGACCTTGTCGAACACCGGCTCGTTCGCGTCGTCGTGCAGTGTCGACAGCCGGTGCGCCAGCCACCCGATGGTGTTCGACTTGCCGGACCCGGCCGAGTGCTCGACGAGGTAGTTCTCCCCGGCGCCCTTCTTCCGCGCGTCCGCGGTCAGGGCCTTCACGGCGTGCCACTGGTGGAACCGGGGGAAGATGAGGGGCTGCGTGTGCGCCGCGAACGGCTTGTAGGACGGCGCCTTGCCCTCCTTCGCGTCCGCGTCCTCCACGTGCAGGAACCGCTGCAGCAACTCGAGGAGGTTGTCCCGGCGAAGCACATCCTGCCACAGATAGGACGTCCGGTATCCGGACTCCGCTCCCGGGTTCCCAGCGGCCCCCGAGACACCGGGTCCGTTCGAGCCCATGTTGAAGGGAAGGAACCGGGTCTTGCTCCCGGCAAGCCTCGTCGTAAGGAACACGAGGTCGGTGTCGACGGCGAAGTGGACAAGCGTGCGGCGCGCGAAGAACGGCTCCTTCGGGTCACGCGCACGGTACTGGTTGCGTGCGTCCGCGACCGTCTGCCCCGTGGCCGGGTTCTTCAGCTCCGCCGACGCGACCGGGACCCCGTTGACGAAGAACGCCAGATCGACCGACTTGTTCGGCTCCTTCGCGGAGAAACGCAGCTGCCGCGTCACCGTCAGCCGGTTGGCCCGGTACTCGTCCAGGGCCCCGGCGGCGAGGGTGTGCGCGGGCCGGAAGTAGGCGAGCCGAATCCGCACCCCGCGGTCCTTGACACCCTGCCGCAGGACGTCCAGCGCTCCGCGCGCGTCGATCTCCTTGGCCACCAGGCGCGTGAACCGCTCGGTCGGGTCCTCCCCGTACGCGTCCCGCAGCCGGTCCCACTCCCGCGGCTGCGTGCGTCCGATGAACACGGCCAACTCGGCGGTGTCGAGCGCCAGTTCCCGGTCGTAGCTCTCCGGCTCCCCCGGCTCCCATCCGTGCGTGAGCAGTGCACTCTCGACGGCGTCCTCGAACGTCTTCTCTCCGTAGACCTTCGCGTTCACGGTCCCACCCCGCTCCCGGCCCCGCACGGACAACGACACTCACAGGCTATAGTGGTGTGAGCACCTAGGCAACATACTTCACTCGTTGACATCGCTAACGGTCATCACCGTGAAGCGAAAAGTGTCAAGTCTTCTCCAAGAAGCCTTCCTGAGCTGTAGACATGTCTTCCACGAGATTTCGTGAGGCGTGGGCACCTGTAGATCGAGCGAGTCTGTGATGGACAATGCATCAGAGAGCGAAGGGGGCAGGACGGTGGCTTACACGACCAAGATGGCCGCCGCCCTGTCGGGCGCGACCACGAGCCAACTGCGGCACTGGCGGCGCGAGACCGACGTCGGCATACTGCTGGCGCCCGAAATCGCCGACAGGCCGCGAGCGCTCTACTCGTTCCGGGACGTGCTGGCACTGCGCACGTGCGTTCACCTGCGCCAGGCCACCTCACTGCAGAAAATCCGACTGGCCCTCGGCAACCTCCGGAATCTGGGCGAGCGCGACCACCTGTCCTCCTACAAACTCGTGACGGACGGCGACACCATCCAGCTCGTCAGCGACGAAGAAGCCGTCGACCTGGTGAAGAGACCGGGGCAGCGACAGGTCATCGTCGCGATCGGCGACGTGATCGAACCGTTCCCCGTTCGCGCGGGCGTGGTGGTTCCGCACCTGTTCCATCCTCGGGAGAACGTGGAAGTCGATCCGGCCACCCGAGGAGGACACCCCGTCATCAGGGGTACTCGCGTCCCTTACGACGCCGTGGCCGATCTCCTGGCCGACGGTGTGCCCGTGGAGCGGATTGGGGACTTCTACCCGTCCGTGTCACCACAGGCCGCCCGCGAGGCCGCGGACTTCGCCGCCTACGTCAACAGCTACGACCTGGCCGGCCGGGCCTCTTGATGAAGGTCCTCGTCGACGAGGACTGCCCGAAGCCGATGCTCGATCTGCTGCGGCACGTCCTCCCCGCGCACACCGTCCACCACGTCACCGAGCGCAAGTGGTCCGGCAAGAAGGACCTGGTGCTCCTGACCGACGCCAAGGCCGACGGCTATCAGGTGTTCCTGACGAACGACTGCAACCAGCTCAACGACCCTGCCGAGACCCGAGCGATCAAGAAGGCCGGGATGCACCATGTCCGGTATAGCCAGAGGCGGCAGAATCTGGAGGGTCTCGCCCTGGCGATCGGCGCGGTCGTCTCCGCGATGCCCTCGCTCATCGCCGAGTTGGAAGGGGCCTCGGGGCAGCGCTTGGTCCACATCGCGGGTCTGAACCCGACCGGCAGGTACGAGATCAAGGACCCGCGCAAGGACCCCCGAGGTACTGGCCCCGCTGAGAGCGCAGCCCACGGGAGGTTCCGTGTTCAGCCCTCGTCTGTCTGCTCGCCAAACAGCTGGACCGCCAGGTCCCAGAGCGACTGCCCGCTGTCGAGCTTCCAACGTCCCGGGCCCTGCACGGAGACCGGTGATTTCTCGTAATCGGAGAGTTCCCAGATCCGGTGGACGAGCCCGGTGGCGGAGTACGCCTCCCCGTCGTACGCCCACAGGAGACACTTGCGCCGGTCGTTCACCCACGTGGCCTGCGCTCTGCGCGGGTCCTCGGCAAGCCAGCCCTTGACGGCTTCAGCCTCGGCCCTGATGTACGGCGAGTAGGTCAGCGGTTCGCCGTCCGCGAGGCGGCCCGCGTTCACGATGGTGGGGACCGCGTTCGGACGGCGCTGCCTGCGCGACTTCTGCGCGGACGGCCGGTAGTCGCCGGGCAGTTCCGGCACGATCCCGCCGCTCCGGACACCGTCCAGCACCAGCTTCGCCAGGTCCTTGCACCTGCCCTCGTCGCTGAACGTCGTGGTCAGGAAGGAGTTCTTGCCGAACTGCGCGTCGACATGGTGGACGAGCCAGGGCAGGACCGCGTCCACCTTGCCGGGGACACCGTCGAGCACCGGCTGCCACTCGTAGCCCGGTTCGTCGAGTTCGTCATGGTCGAGAAGCTGCATGACGATGTGGACGACGAGCATCTCGCCGCGCCGCGCGATGTCGGCGGCGCGGCCACGCAGCTTCTTGCGGTGCGCGTACAGGGACGTCCCCACCGCCCGGCGAACCTCCACCAGCCGCCAGATGCGGTAGGCCGAGGGGACTTCGCCGAACAGCCGCGGATACGCCCCGTCGGCCCCGCGCTCCCACAGCAGGTTCGTGTCCAGCGCGGCCCGGACGGCGAGTTCCGGGGTCCGGTGCGCACAGGCGAGGGCTTCGGCGGCCACCTCCACGGAGCATCCGGCTTCGGGCGACGCGAGGGGCGGCTCGCCGCGCTTGTAGGTGTAGATCCTTTCGAGCGTGAGGAGGAAGTCCTCCCGGATCTGCGCCTGCGCGGGTTCCAGGGCGATGAAGTCCCGCTGCGACACGTCGTTCTGCGTGTTGGTCGTCTCGGTGATGCGGTTGGCGTAGGCCGCGCGGTCGGCGCCGAGCGAGATCGCGCGGACGGTGACGTCGGCTTCCTCCACGCGTTCCGCGTTCACCGACATCGCCTCATGGATGGCCGTCACCGTCTGCGCACCGTTGACGATGCTGACACCCTTCATGGTGAGCACGACCGGCTCGTCCGGCCGCCGCCGTCCGGGATAGTGCGGAACGATCTCGTCGCACAGCACGGTGATGCCGTTGTTGAAGTACCAGAAGTTCTCCGGCTCGTTGAGAAGGGTCTCCTTGATGCCGGAGTTGGTCCGCGTCAGCCCGAGGGACTTCCGGACGTTCTGCTCGTACAGCGCGTCCGCGTGCTCGGCGTACCACCGTTCGACGTCCCGGGCCGCCACCGTGCCCTGCCATGCGGGGAACGGCATCTCCCGCCGGATCCACCCCGTCATCGTGGCCTCGACGTCGACGGGCGGCGGGGTCAGGTCTTCGCGCGCCTGGCGGTGGAAGTCCGCCGCCCCGTACACCCGGTGGCCGAGCCTCTCGTACCCGCCGCCGAACTCCGACCGGGCCCTGTCCAGCACCTCCACGACGGCGTCCGACAGGACCCCCTCGCCCATGACGGCGATGACGAGCGTGATGCGGAGGCGGGGATCGCCCATCGCGGCGTCGAGCTGGGACGTGAACGGGGTCATCCTGTCGTTGAACGGAGGGACGAACTCCCGACGTTCGATCAGGCGCAGGCCGTCGACGAGCGCCCGCGCCGCGTTCTGGTCGAGCTTCCCCTTGCCCGTGTCGCTCCATTTGGCCTGGACGAGCCAGACGTCCCGCGAGTTCTCGCTCACCGCGACGGCGTCGATGCCCTGGTCGTTCTCCCCGTCGATCACGGCCCGCCCGGCCGTCTCGAAGTCGCACCCGGTCGACAGGCGGACGGCCGCCGCCGCAAGCGCACGCGAAAGGAACCGCTGCTCCCGCCCGTCCTGGTCGTACCCCTTCAGGTCATCGTCGTAAATCAGCCCGTCATAGTCGCGGAGCAATGCCCGCCGCACCTGCTCCACCTGAAGCGGCCGATTCGCCCCCCGCTGCGCGCCCATACCCGTCCTTCCGTGGCCCCTGTACCGGTACCGAACTCTATTAGGGCACGACGTGGAACGCGCGGCCTTTTGGCAAGCAGCGAAGCCAGAAAGGACGCCGAAGAAGGACCATTGGCGGGCTTCGGCTCGGCAACGAATGCCCTGTCTGAGCGGGCACCGGCAATGTGCCCACCCGCGACGCACCCGTAGCGGCCGGATGCGGACATACGAAGGCGGGGCCGCCCTGGTCGACGCCCCCGCCGTCTCTTTCTCGGCGAGGACGACGCAGCGCCCACGCCCGTCCCGCCTACCGGTCGTACCGCCCGGTGCGGATCTCATCCGCCAGCGCCCCGAACACCGCCCGTCCGAGGACGAGCCGGGGACCGTCTGGGTCCTTGGAGTCCCGCACGGCCACGACGGAGTCCGCCCCCGCCACCTCGACACACTCCCCGCCTGAGGAGTCACTCCGGCTGCTCTTACGCCAGCAAACCGAGGTTAGATCCAGCGCCCTCACGTGCCCTCCATGATCGTACGGATCAGGTTCGCCGTTTCCGCCGTAGACGACGCGGTGGACCTGATCAGGTTGAAGAGTACGGTAAGCCTACGCACGTCCTGGGGATCAGTGAACGTCTGGCCGTAACCGCTCGCTCCGTCCACGTAGGCCGCATCCGGACCCGCGTTGAAGCTGAGTAGTTGAAATCCTCCACCTTGAAATACAGGAGCTTGCGACGGGATGACCTGGATGGAGATATTCGGACTCTCCATCATTCCCAACAAGTGTTTACACTGTGCCGTGACAGCCTCGGAAGGCAAGTCTCTAATGACCGCTTCGCGGATCATTACAAACATCAAGGGCGGATCGGACCTCTCGAAAATTCTTTGCCTTTCCATGCGGACAGCTAGGAACTCCTCCAGCTTGCTCGCTCTTTGTTCGGCACTCAACACTATGCGTGCATACTCTTCGGCTTGCAGCAAGCCAGGGATGGTCAAAGGCGCAAAAATGAAGAGCTGAGTCGCCTTCTGTTCAGCGATGGTCAACGGACGAATCCCCTTCGGAATCAAGCCACGCTTGCGCGCTTCCGCATGCTTCTCCCACAGGCGACGGAACAGACCATCGCTCTTGAAGTACGTGTCCAGGTCATCGGCAAGCCCTTCGGATGGGGGACGGTCGTACGCCTCAACCTTCGCGAGCCACTGCGGGGTACAGCCGAGCAATTGCGCAAGCTTGTTCCGCGAGAGGCCCCCCGCCTCACGCCGGATACGCATCTCAGAGACGAAGATCTCCTGGTACGGAGTGGCGCCGTTGTCCCACGTAGTTGCCATGCGGTTGCCTCCTGGGTGTCATGCCGCGCGAGATGGGTGTCACGACAGCAGAACTAGGTGCTGCAACGGGGTAATCGGTTCATGGCGGAGAGTAACTGAACACTGCAAGGCTTGTCCTCATCCTTCCGGACGACATCGCAGGGATCTTCGACCGATGAATGATCAAAAACTCGCGGAGCTTCGCACGCGATACCCAACCTGGAACATCCGCAGGCCGCCGAACACAGAATGCCTAGTGGCAACCCGAATGGGACACACCCTGACCAATCGGGAGATTAATCGCGGCCTGTCCACAACCCTCATCGAGAACACGTATGAGGCCCTCGCCGAGGCGTTGGCCCACCAAAACGAGATCGAGGACCGACTGTGATGTCGATCCTCGTCCTCGCCAGCACCTCAGTCTTGCTGGTCCTCATCATCTTCAAGTTCGCGGTCCTCGGGATCACGGCCTACAACGGCAACGGATACGTCGGCAAACACCGCTGACCCCACAAGCTCGGCTGCCGCCCTCCGGTTCCCACCCCCTGTGCCCGGCATCCCAGCCGGCGGGAACCATCCCCTCGGGGGCGGCAGCCGCCCCGACGTCCGCTTCTACACACTCCGGCGACTGCCCAACGCGCCAGCGCGCTCAATCGACCCGCGCGGTAGTGACGTCCAACTGTCCTGTGACCGCCGCCGTAATCAACGCGCGCCGCCGCTCCTCCAGCAACTCAACCTGCCTCTCACGAGCACGGTACATTGACTGCATACGCTCGCGCTCCGCATCAAGGTCAGCAACGATCCGTTGCTGCACATCAGACTCCGGGAAAGGAAAGCGACGGGCTGCTAGTTGTTCGCCGGTAAGATGAGTGATTGTTGTCGAGTTTCCTTCGGCGTGAAAGACACCCATGGCGAGCGCAAGCCTCAAGCAGTAAAGCAGCCAACGAACCGAACTGCGCCCCCGAGAACGTGCCCTATGTAGAGCTTTTTGGAAATAAATCTCCGAAATCCGTCCATCCCAAACTGCGGCACGTCCAGGATAACTTCCCCCCTCACAGATCAGGAGATCACCGGGGAGAACTTCATATCGCACTCGTTCGGTCGGAGGAAAATCCATCTCAACCAGGTCGGCGGTATCTATAAAGTCCCACTGTACGTTCAAAACACGAAGGTATGGGCGCAGATGCGCTCCTTCACTTCGTTCCTGATTTAGCATTTTCCCTAGCTGGACTTGAAACTGACTTGAGACAGACGCGACAGGCCAGGAGGATGGCACATCTCCAAGCCATTCCATACCAGAATCCTTGCGCGCTCCCGCGACCATCGATCCACGCAAGGCCGCATGAATCTGCGCCAATTCTCGCTCTTCAAAGAGATGCATTTGGGCCTGCACCTTATCAACAAGGGCATCGAGGCGGGAGGTCTCGGCGTCGAGGAAGTTCGCGATGCGCCGCTGCTCCTCCATAGGCGGAACAACAATAGGCATCGAGTGAAAATTTTCCTTGGACACTCGGCGATCGAAAGTGGTATCTGCCCTTGTGTAAAGTCGATATTGATCCCTGTATGGATCACTCCGAAGGAGATAGTGGAGGTATTTAGGATACACTTCCCTACTTAGCTCGTAAACGCGATAATCAGGGCTGACAGCTCCCTCGATCCCAGATACACCGATCCCTCCACCGACAAGCCACATCGGGTTTACAATTAGATCGCCCGGCTTAACCAGCCAATAGCGCTCTATCGTTTGCTCGGCTGGCGCCTGGCGGCCCAATCCACCTTCTTCTGAGCGAGGTGCTACAACACCAGTGGAGGCGAGAGAAAGCAACTGATGTCGCCTGCCCGCGTTCGTTTCTCCAACAAGGTGCGCGAAGCGCCGAAAAGGTTTCACAGGCCACTGTTGCGGCGTTTTTGCGAGGAGACCCTCAACCGCGAGATCAAAAGTCACGAGGCCACCTGACCAAGGAGTTGTTGGATCTGGGACTCCAAAGACTTCAGTTCGGCGTCGATCTCTTCTAGCGGGCGTGGCGGGGTGTACGTGTAGAAGTATCTCGTGAAGGGGATCTCGTAGCCGATTTTCGCCCGCATAATCTCTTTCGTCTTCGGATCTTTCGTCTCGGTGATCCAGGCGTCGGGGACGTGTGGGAGGACCTCGCGAGCGAAGTACTCGTCGATGTCGTCGGTCAGGGGGACGTTCTCCGCGTCGCGTAGGTCGGGGTCGTGGGCAGGCTTGCCCTTGACCTTCTGCACCTCACCCTCAGGGTCGGCGATGGCGCACGCCTTGAGGAGTGCCTTCTCTACGCGGTCGGGCGGGAACTCGACGCCGTTCTCGATGTAGGCGGCGGCGAGCTTCTCGCGGAACCTGTCCCGGTTGGGCTCAACGGTGCCGAGGAGCGTCTTGAGGCCGGTCAGCAACTCGTCCTTGAGGTCGTACTTCTGCATGGCCGGGGTCTCCGCCAACAAAGCAAGCGTGTCTTCGGTGATCTCGAAGCGCTGGCGGAGGGGACGATCGATCGTGATGCGCTGGTAGCCGAAGTCCTCGTTGCGGAAGATCTTGACCTTGGCGTGGTCCGGGTGGTCGGGGTCGTCCGCGACCTCGAACGCGTCCCGGTAGACGCGGCAGACGTGGGCGCGCTGGGCCTCGCTGATCTCCTTGCGCTTCTCGCCGAGCGACTTCCGGATCTTCGTCCACTGGTCGCGGGCGTCCAAGAGGACGACCTTGCCCTTGTTGCGGGACGACTTGTTGTTCGTGACGATCCAGAAGTACGTGGAGATGCCCGTGTTGTAGAAGAGCTGATCGGGCAGCGCCACGATGGCTTCCAGGAAGTCGTTCTCGATGATCCAGCGGCGGATCTCCGACTCACCGGACCCGGCTCCGCCGGTGAAGAGCGGCGAGCCGTTGAAGACGATCGCGATGCGGGAGCCCTTGAGGTCGTCATCCTCGACGTCGGCCGTGACAGGCCGCATCTTGTGCATCATGTGCTGGAGGAACAGGAACGATCCGTCGTTGATGCGGGGCAGACCGGCGCCGAACCGTCCGGCGAACCCGAGGTCGTTGTGCTCGTCGGTGACCGCCTTCTGCACCCGCTTCCACTCGACACCGAACGGCGGGTTCGCGAGCATGTACCGGAACCGGCGGTTCTCGTGCGCGTCCCGGCTGAAGGAGTTGCCGTGCGCGATCTCGGCCGTCTTCTCGTCGTAGCCCTTCATGAGCATGTCGGAACGGGCGATCGCGTACGACTCGGCGTTGAGCTCCTGCCCCGCGAGGTTGATGCGGGCGTCCCGGTTCATCTTCCGGATGTGCTCCTCGGCGGCGGCGAGCATGCCGCCGGTGCCGCAGGCCGGGTCGAGGATGTCGATGACCTTGCCGGTGCCGACGAGCGCCTCGTCGTCCGGGCCGAGCAGGAGCTCGACCATCAGCTCGATGACCTCCCGCGGGGTGAAGTGCTCACCGGCGGTCTCGTTGGACAGCTCGGAGAACTTCCTGATCAGCTCCTCGAAGAGGTAGCCCATGTCGTGGTTGCTGACCTTGTCCAAGCCGAGGTCGAGCTTGGGGTCGGCGAACTTCTGCACGACCTGGTACAGCAGGTCGGACGCGTCGAGGCGCTCGATCTGCGTGTGGAAGCTGTACTTGTCGAAGATCTCGACGACTTCCGGCGAGAACCCGTTGAGGTAGTCCGTGAGGTTCTTGCGGACCTGGGCGGGGTCGCCGCCGATCGTCCCGAACGTCTGCCGGGAGGTGTTGTAGAACGGCATGCCGGCCGCCGCCTTGAGGACGGCGGGCGGGGTGTCGCCGGGGAACGACGCGTCCTTGTCCCAGACGGCCTGGCGGGTCGGCGCCATCACGCAGTCGAAGCGGCGCAGCACGGTGAACGGGAGGATCACCTTCCCGTACTCCGACTGCTTGTAGTCGCCGCGCAGGAGGTCCGCCACCGACCAGATGAAGGCGGACAGGTTCTGGTCGACGCTCACGTGTCGCCCTCTCGTTCGATCGCCGGGGGGTTGAGTGTCCCGCTGGTCAGTCCGTCGTGCGCGAGCTGCGCGGCCCGCCGTCCCATTTTGGCCGCCTCTTCGAGGTGCCGCAGGAAGTTGTCCAGGTCGCGGAAAACCGTTCCGTACAGGCGTTGCCGCTCGGGGGCCAACTGCGGGACGCGCGCGCCGCGCGGGTCGGCCCGGTGGGTGCCGGAACCGGACGTGTTGCGCCGGACGTTCGTGGAGCTGCGGAGGAAACCGGTGAGGAAGTCGGTGTCGAGACGGTCGGTCATGCTGACGGCCCGTCCCTCCTTGAGCTCGACGAGGCCGCCGTGGATCAGATCCGACACGTTGAGGGTCGCCGTGACGTCCGCGCCGCCCTCTTCCATGGCGGGCAGGGCCTCGCGGAGGCCGTCCAGGAGTGCCTCGAAGCGGCGGCGGGCGTTCTCGTAGGCGGCGGCACCCGGTTGCCCCGCCGGGACGTGACGTCCCGGAGTCAGGTCGGCTTCGTCGTCCAGCAGGGAGATGACCGGGACGGACGCGACGTGCTCGGGATCGGGATCGATGGGGCCGTCGAGGTCCGCGTCGGTGAGGTCGATCATGCGGACGCGGGCGTCGGGGCCCGGCGGTTCGGTGCGGCGGCGCAGTATCCACAGGTGGACGGGCGCGGAGTGCCCGGCGGCGAGGCCGCCGGGAAGGGCCACGAGGGTGTCGAGCATGCCGCCGCGCACGAGTTCGACGCGGATGCGGCGGCCGGTGCGGCGATAGGCGGCGGATGCGGGGAGGACGAGCAGCGCGCGGCCACCGGGCGCGGTGTGGAAGTAGCAGTGCTGGAGCCACGCGAGGTCGCCCTCCCCCTTCGGGGGCAGCGCGACCTCCCAGCGGCGGTCCAGCAACAGCTCGCCGCGGCCCCAATCGGCCTGGCCGGTCGGCGGGTCGCACACGACGAGATCGGCCTTGAGGTCGGGGAACCGGTCGTCGCGCAGCGAATCGCCGTGCGCGGTCTCGATGGTGCCGGGGCGCTCTTCGAGGATGGCGCGGAGCCGCACGAGATCGGCGAGGACGTCGGCGGCGTCCTGCCCGACGCGCCTGGCGACCCCGGGGCCGCCGACGGACAGCAGCAGGTCGCCGATGCCGCACGCCGGGTCGTACACGGTTCCGTTCGTCTCGCCCGCGAAGTGCCGGACGACGCGGGCCAGCGCGGGCGTCGAGACGTGCTCGCCGCCGCTGCGGGTCGCGGACGCGACGAACCGTTCCGCGAGGTCGGCGACGAGCCCGCCGGGCGGGCGCTCGCGGGCCAGGCCGGTGACGAGTTCGGCCGTCGCGGCACCGAGCCGACGCCCCGCCGGTTCGTCCGCGAGGCGGGCGGCGACGGCGACGAGCGCGCCCACCATGTCCGCGCCGTGTTCCGCGCGGAGGGCCTGCCACAACCTGACCTCGTCCGCCACCGGACGTCCCTTGCCCTGCTGTTCGAGCCAGGCGCGGACGTCGGTGAGCGCGAACAGCGGCGCACTGTCCGTGCCGCCCGCGGGTTCGGGGAAGTCGGCGTGGCGGCGCCGCCAGTTCGACACGGCCGCGCGGGTCACCCCCGCCAGCCGGGCGATCTCCGCGGGCGGAACCAGCGCCACCTCGTCCACGTTCATAGCGGCAACGTACACGGGCGTGAGCGTCACATCAATGTGTAATGGTGTTGACAACGCTAACAGACAACACCCATCGTACTTGTTAACAGCAGGAGGCGCGGTCGCCGCGAGGCCGTGCCCGTCCCCCACCGCCGTCCCCGGCGCTTCCGCCGGTGACGCCTTCCCCGGAGGTGCGGCCATGTCCGTCCCCACCCGCGAAGTGACCATCTACCGGTACGCCGACACCGCCCCCGACGAGGACGCTCTGCTCGAAACGCTGGTCGGCACCTACCTCGACGAGTCCGCGTCCAGCGACATCGCGCTCCCCGAATACGAAGGCGCGACCGCGCTCGGCTTCCACTGGATCCGGGAGCCCGCGCCCGTCCCCTGGCTGGACGCCGTCACCACCCTCATCGGGCCGCTGCCCGACAAGTACCGGACGCGCGACTGCGGCGCGCTGCTGATCCTGGAGGTCGACGGCGACAAGTACGCGATCGGGTTCGGCAACGGCTGGCGCGCCATCCCCGACCAGTTCAAGGACTACGGCTTCGGGCTCGGCTTCGTGATCCGCGCCGTCGACGCCGACCGGGTGCGCACGGTCGTCCGCCGGTCCATGACCGGCACCGGCCGGCAGGACGCCACGCGCGTGCCGTCCGGCATCCCCATCGGGCACATCGGCGTCACCGAGTACAGCGAACTGGTCCGCACCCTCGCCGGGAAGGTCGACCCGGGGGAACTCGGTCTCGACCGGGCCAAGCCGGTGACCGTCGAGGGATCGGCCGGGCTGCGGCTGCCGATCCCCCTCGACCGGGACGGGCTCGTCACCGTCCTGCGGAAGATCTCCGCGATCTGCGCCCGCGAGGTCCAGGACGAGTTCGCCTTCGTGGAGGCCATCCGTCCGGTCCAGGACAAGTGGAGGCGTGCCGCGCTGAACGAGCAGCTCGGTACGTACCTGCACACACCGCTGGGCGCCGCCGTGCCGGAGGTGCGGCTCGCGGCGGCCGTCCCCGCCGAACTGGCGGACAAGGTGGACGAGGCGCAGAGCTTCGCCATCGTCACCGGCAAGGGCCGCCGTCCGCTGGTCGTCAACGAACTCGATCTCGAGTGCGTCCTCGCGCACTGCCGGAAGCACGGGGCGTCCGCCGTCCAGCGGTTGCGGCGGGGCAGGGTGCACGCGTGCTCCGACGCGTACGGGCGGCAGCCGATCGGCGACGCGCCGGCCGTCCAGTGGCTGGAGGCGTCCACGTGCCTGAACGGCCGCGAGTACTACCTCGTCGAGGGTGACTGGTACGAGGGCGGCGCCGAGTACCTCTCCTCGGTTCGGAAGGAGATCGCGGCTCTCTTCCGGGACCGGCCGGGCGTCGTCCTGCCCCCTTGGCCGAAGGGCCTGAAGCCGCCGCTGGGCAAGAAGGAGCGCGGCGAGACGTACTACAACGAGAGGGTCGAGACCCTCCTCGGCGCCGACCGCTTCCTCAACCTCGACCGCGAGCTGGTGAACACGTCGATCCCGCGACTCCCGCAGTTCGAGGCATGCGACCTGCTCGGCCCGGACGACGAACTCGTCCACGTCAAGTCGGGCAAGGGGTCGGCGCCGTTCAGCCACCTGTTCACCCAGGCCCTCATCTCGGCCGAGGCCCTCACCCTGTATCCCGAAGCACGTCACGCCTTCGCCGAGGACGTACAGAAGAAGAGCGGCGGGCTGCGGTCGCTCCCCGCAGACTGGCGTCCGCGCAAGGTCGTCTTCGCGATGAGGGCCGACCGGAAGGCGCCCTTGACGGCCGCGACGCTCTTCCCCCACGCCCAGATCGCTCTGGCTCGGGCGGCGCGCGAGCTCAGGTCGCAGTTCAACTTGGACGTGGAGGCGGTTCCCATCGCACGCCCGGAGAGCTGACGGCGCGGCGCTCGGCCCCTCAATCGCCAGGGCGCTGTTCCTCTCCCTAAGAGCGGGCAGGCACCCGTGACCTCAGCGGCGTCAGGGCGTCAGACGGTGGGCTTTTTGATGGTCTTCAGGGCTCGGTCGGGTTCCCAGTGGGCTCGCATGGACGTGACGAGGCCCGCGTCGTCGACCTTGTAGATCAGGATGCAGTCGATGGTCACCGTGGAGCCGTCGCCCATCGTCGTGGTGATCGTGGTGACGTTGGCGCAGCTGTCGCCGTTGGCGAACGAGTCGTGGATGTGGAATCGGAACTCGGCCACCGTGGCGATGTTGTCGTCCCAGAACCTGCCGATGCCCTGGTGGCCTCGGTGGCCGTTGCCGGACGGGTCCATGAAGGACGGGCCGACGGGGTCCTCGAGGAGGACGTCGGGGGTGAACAGCTTCAGCCACGCGTCCTTGTCCTCGGCGAGGACGGCGGCCATGGACGCGCGCGAGGCGCGGCGGGCGGGGTGGTCTGCGTCCGGGGCGTTCCAGGTGACGGCGCTCATGGCAGAACTGTAACCTGTTCTCGTTTTGTCGTCGATGGTCAGTTCGCCTTGGCGATGACGGTCTCGGCGAAGCGTTCGAGGTGCTCGATCTTCTTGTCGAGGGGTTCGGTGTCGGGGCCCTTGACGTAGGGGTTGCGGAAGCCGACGATCACGTCGGTGACGCCCTTGTCCTCGAGGCGCTTCACACCGTCGGGCGTGTAGGCGTCCATCGAGATCACGTGGACCTCGAAGGGGTCGGCGGCCTTCCCTTCCGCTTCCCGGATCGCGTTGATCCTGGTCAGGAGGTCGTCGAGGTCGTCGCCGCCGCCCGCGTGCATCCAGCCGTCGCCGCGGACCACGGCCCGGCGCAGGGCGGGTTCGCTGTGCCCGCCGACGAGGATCGGGACCGGACGGGCCGGGTTGAGCTTGATCGCGGGGACGTCGAAGAACTCGCCGTGGTACTCGAAGTACTCGCCGGTGCCCAGGCCGCGGAGGATGTCGATGGCCTCGTCCATCCGCCTGCCGCGCCGCTCCCACGGGACGCCCATCACCGCGAAGTCCTCGGGCCACGGGCTCAGCCCGACGCCGAGGCCGAGCCGGTCGCCGATCAGGCCGGTGATCGACATCGCCTGCTTCGCCACGAGGACGGGCGGGCGCACGGGGAGCTTGAGGACGAACGGGGTGAAGCGGATGCGGCTGGTCACCGCTCCCATCGCCGCGATGAGGGTGAACGTCTCGATGAACGCCTTGTCCTCGAGGAATCCGCGGTCGCCCGTCTCGGTGTACGGGTAGGAGGTGTCGGATTCCTTCGGGTAGATGAGCGAGTCGGCGACGGAGAAGCTCGTGTAGCCCGCGTCCTCCACCGCTCGGGCGAGCGGGAGGTAGTAGGACGGGTCGGTCATGGCCTCGGCGTAGGTGAACCTCATGCGATCCGTCCCGGGTCGACGACAGCTGGTCCGGGAATACTAGAACGTGTTGCAATCGGGAGGCCAGGGGTCACCAGGGGTTGCGGGAGATGAGCATCGCGGGCCAGGTGGAGCCGAGCGCGAGGCAGAGGACGGCGATCGGGGCCCACGGCGCGAAGGGCGACGCGATGGCGAGGCCCGCCAGGACGGCCGTCAGGACGGCGAACGCGACGCGGCGACGCCCGTCCAGTCCGGCGGTCTCCTGGACGGGCGTGACGAGCGCGAGGACGGCGACGGCGGGCAGGGCGGCCGACGGCTCGTGCAGGACGAACGGGACGGCCAGGAGCGCCGCGCCGAGGAGCAGGAGGCCCACGGAGATCGCGGCGGCGCGCAGTTCGGCGGGCCGCAGGAGCGGACGGACCCGCGGGTCGCGCCCGAGCCACAGCGTCACTCCGGCCTGCATGCTCCAGTTCGCCCAGATCAGCAGGGTGACCACGACGTTGACGAGGAGGCACGGGGCGACGCCCGAGAGCGCGAGGAACAGCAGGATGGTGCGGCGGGGGGCGTCGCGGAACCAGGCCACGGCGCGGTCGAGGTCGAGGGGGTTGCGGCGGCGCTCGGCCTCCAGGATCGCGGCGGGGCCGCCGGGCCAGTCGGGGTCCGCGCGCAGCGACTCGCGGAACGCGTCGGCCGCCGCGCGGGGGCGTCCGGTGGCGAGCGCGACCGTCCCGTACCAGCGGTGGACGTACGGGTCCTCGGGGGCGAGGCTCAGCGCGCGTTCGGCCTGCTCGCGGGCGCCGGGCTTGTCCCGGAGTTCGAGGAGGGCGAGGGCGAGGACGGCGGCGAGATAGGCGTCGTCGGGCGCGAGGCGCAGCCCGTGCTCGGCGGCGGAGCGGGCGTGCGCGGCCTCGCCGAGGGCGTGGTGCGTCCACGCGAGCATGCGGTGGACGGACGGTTCCGCGGGGGCGTGCTCGCGGGCGTGCAGGAACGCGGTGAGGGCCTCGCGGTCGCGGTCGGCGGTGTAGAGGACGAATCCGGCCCTCCAGTGGCCGACCCAGTCCTCGGGGCGCATCGCCACGTACCGGTCGACGGCGTCGAGGGCGCCCTGGACGTCCGACCGGCGGGACAGCGCGCGGGCGAGGAGCAGGTGGGCGGGGGCGTTCTCGGGGTCCGCGGCGAGGGCGGCGCGGGCCTCCCGCTCGGCGTCGGCGGGACGGTGCAGGTCGAGGAGCATCTCCGCCCGGTCGGTGTGGACGCGGGCGCGGTTCATGTCCGCCGCTGCAGCAGGATCGAGAGCCAGGCGGAGGCCAGGGCGAGGTAGAAGGTGACCAGGGCGGCGGGGACGGTCCAGCCCGCCGATGTCGCGTACGCGAGCGGGATCAGGAGCGCGAGCCAGCCGAAGAGGGCCATCGGGACGAGCAGGAAGAGCGCGCCGCGGGCGGTGTCGAGGGCCGTCGGCTCCATGAGGGGCGTGACGAGGGCGAGCACGGCGAGACCGAGCACGATCGTGCGGGCGTCCCGCAGGACCGTGCCGAGGACGACCATCGCCGCGCCGGCGCACAGGGCGGTGCCGGCGATCTTGAAGAGGGCGGCCGGTTCCATCAGGTCGCGGCGGCGCGGGTCGCGGTGGATCCACAGCCCGGTGAGGGTGAAGTTCGCCCAGTTCGCCCACATCAGGACGGTGAGCAGCGCCATGACCGCGAACCAGGGCGGGAAGGCGCACGCGGCGAGCCACCAGCCGATCCGCGAGCGCGGCCGCTCGCGGAGTCTCCACAGGAACCGGTGCAGGCGGTACAGGGGGTTGCGGCTCATCTCCGCGCGCAACGTGAGGAACCCGCGGCCGTCCGTCCAGCCGGGATCGAGCCGCACCGCCTCGCGGAACGCGTCGGCCGCCGCGCGGGGCCGTCCGGTCTCCAGCAGCACCGTCCCGTGGGCGCGGTGGACGACCGACTGCTCGGGGTCCAGCGCGAGTGCGCGTTCCGCGTGCCGCCGGGCCCGGTCGTGCTCCCCGTACTCGGCGAGGACCAGGCCCAGGATCGCGTGCGGCTCGGCGTCGTCCGGGGACAGCGTCAGCGCGTACTCGGCGGCCGCACGCGCCGGAGGCCACTCCCCCAGGTCGTAGTGCGTCCACGCCAGGCGGTTGTGGAGGAACGGCTCGTCCGGCCTGTGCTCCAGCGCGTGCCGGTAGGCGGCGAGCGCCTCCCGCGCACGTCCGGACGCGGCGAGGATCGAGCCGGCCTCCGCGTGCCCGACCCAGTCGTCCGGGCGGGCCGCGACGTAGGCGTTCACCGCGTCCAGCGCGCCGTCGGCGTCGCCCTGGTGCGACAGCGCGCGAGCGAGGTACAGGTGCGCCCGCCCGTGGCCGGGGTCCGCGGCGAGGGCGGCGCGGGCCTCCCGCTCGGCGTCGGCGGGACGGCGCAGTTCCAGCAGCATCCGCGCCCGTTCGAGCGCGGCGGCCGGGGTCGTCACCGGCGCTTCCCGCCGATCCAGGGCAGCAGGTCGTCCCAGGTGCCGCTCTCGTTGGCGTGCATGACGTAGTTGCGGGCCGTGGCCCTCCACTCGGCGACGGCCGTCGGACGGGCGGTGCGGGCGGCGTCCAGCAGGTCGGCGGTGGACAGCGGCAGCGGGCGCCCCGCGCGCATCGCCTCCTGCAGCTTGGTCTCGACGGCCACGTCGACGACGCCCTTGAGGTCGGCGCCCGCGAACCCGTCGGTGGCCTCGGCGACCTTCCGGAAGTCCATCTCGGCGAGCGGCACCTTCCGGCAGAGCAGGGACAGGACGGCCGCGCGCGCCGCGCCGTCCGGGGGCGGCACGAACACGAGGCGGTCGAACCGTCCGGGGCGGCGGAACGCGGCGTCCAGGTACCAGGGGGCGTTCGTGGCGGCGAGGATCAGCACGCCCTCGTTGGCCCCGCCCTCCACGCCGTCCAGTTCGGCGAGGAACTGGTTGACGACCTGCCGGTTGGTGGCGTGCCGCATGTCCGAGCGGCGCGCGGCGAGGGCGTCCACCTCGTCGAAGAACAGCACGCACGGGGCGTTCCGGCGGGCCGCCTCGAACGTCGCGTGCAGGTTCCGCTCGCTCGACCCGATGTACATGTCGAGAATGTCGGACAGGCCGACGCTGATGAACCCGGCGCCGAGCTCCCCGGCGGCGGCCCGCGCGAGATGCGTCTTGCCGCAGCCGGGTGGGCCGTACAGCAGCACGCCGCCGCCCGCGCGCTTCCCGTAGGCGGCGAAGAGGTCCGGCTGCTGCACGGGGAGCAGCAGCTTCATCCGGAGGGTCTGCTTGACGTCCTCCATCCCGGCCACGTCGTCGAACGTGACACCGGCCCCGTCGCCGGGCGCCGCGCGGCCGTCCGGCGGCCCGTCCAACATTTCCTCGGCCAGGACGGGCGGGGCCTGCGCGTGGCCGAGGGCCGCCTCGAACTCGGGGTCGGCGAGCGCGGCGTCCCGCGCGACCGCCTCCCAGTAGCGCGGCCGGGCCGCGGGCACGTCCCCCTCGGCGAGCAGCGCCTTCGCCAGAACGACCCCCGCCTTCGCCGGACCGTTCTCGACCCGGTCGAGGGCCGCGATCGCCGCGCCGCTCTTGCCCTGCCGCAGGAACGCCTCGGCGAGCCCCGTCGCGAGGTCCGCGTCGCCGGGCGCCAGCGCGAGCGCCTCCCGGTACTGGCTCTCGGCGTCCATGAGCAGGCCCGCGGCCAGCAGCTGCTCCGCGAGGTGGCGGCGCAGCGGCAGGTTGTCCGGTGACACCTCGACCGCTTGGCGCAGGGCGTCCAGTGCTCCCCGATCAGTCACGAACCAGACCTTTCCGGAGGGAAACGTTCTTCGCGCGATGATGTCATGCGCGCGCGCCGATGATCCGCCGTCTCGCGGGCACCGGAAGGGCATGGACGCCGCCTACATCACCGGGCCCGGACCGGCGGACGCCATCCGGTTCGGCCCCTCCCGCCCCCCGGGATCGGCCCCACGGACGTCCTCGTTCGCGTGCACGCCGTCGCGGTGGACCCGATGGACGCGCTCGGGCGCCTACCGGACGCCGATGCCCGTCCCGTCCGTCATCGGCCGCGATCTCGTCGGGGAGGTCGCCGAGGCGGGCGCCGGGACCGGCTTCGCCGCCGGGCAGCCGGTCTGGTGCAACAGCCTCGGGCACCACGGGCGGCAGGGGTCGTTCGCCGAGTACGCCGCCGTGCCCGCCGACCGCCTGTACGCGGCCCGGACGACGTGGACCCGCACGTCCTCGTCGCCGCCGCGCGCCCGGCCGCGACCGCCTGGCTCGCGCTCGTCCGGCACGCCCGGCTCCAGTACGGCGAACGGGCCTACGTCGGCGGGGGCGCGGGCAACGTCGGCTCCGCCGCCGTGGCACCCTGTAGGCAGGCCACCTACACGGCCGCCTGATCCTCACCGTCCTTTAACCCCGTCTACCGCCCCGGCCCGGGACTTCGCGGCTGGAGCAACCCATCGCGCTCACCCACCGGATCTGATGTGGAAGATGATGGGCGACGCGACAATGAGCGTGTGGAGCGGCCCGGAGAAGCGGTGGTCGAGCCGAAGGATGCCGCGCTCGAACCGCCCGATGTGCCGCCCGTCCGCCGAGACGAAGTCACAGTGCCGTTTGACCGCGTCCGTTTGCGTCGACCAGCGCTGTTCCTCCCAGACGATCGTCCCCAGATGTTCCTCGTGGATGTCGACGAAGGCGTCGCGGGGCCGGAACCGTCGACCGTCCACCAGATCCCGGGTGCCGGTGATACGCCCGATCATGCGATGCCCGGGGTCGGTGACGAAGATGATCGGTTCACCCTCGGAGCGTTCGAGGAAGAACAGGACTTCGCCATCCGGACGGGCCACACGCACCGAGAACGCGGAGGTGTCATACTTTTCCGAGAACTGCCGGGCGAAGGCACCGGCTCCCTCACCACCGTGCACCGGCATCGCTTCTGCCAGCATTCGTCCGGAATCATCCGTGATCCGAAAGCGGCGCCGACGGTTCCGGTAGCGCAAAACCGGGCTTTCGAATACTTCCGACTCCATGGCCGCCTCACTTGTCCCAGGGTGGCGTCTCGTCCACTTTCCCCGCATCCTTTTCCGGCCCTTGTGACGGGTCGGTCAGCAACGGCCGTTCCATGCTGCCCTGAGGCCCGACGACCTGGACCTTGTCCTGGAACTGACCGTCCTTGACACCCGCCTCGTAACTCGACTTGTGACCGGTCAGATCATTTTCGTAGCCGACATTGCCGCTTCCACTGTGCTTCCACCCCGGACCGTTGTCATTCCGTTCCCACTCGTACTTGCCACCGCCGGTCACGAAGTTCTCCCCGGCGCCGAACGGAACCTTGGCCTTGTACTGAACGTTCCCGCCCTGGTATTCGCCGTCTTTGAACTTCTGCTGCGTCCCTACCTCGTGCTCTATGTTCCCCGGTGCGGTGAACTTCGCGCCGGCGCCATAGGCCCACTCCCCGTCCTTGCCCCGGTCGGCGTCAAGGTCGATCTCCTTGAGCGGGAATCGCGAGTCGAGGGACCGGTTGACGAAGTGAAGTGGCGCGTTCGCGGCGTTCTGCAGGAGGTTGGCGCCACCCGACTTGGCGCCGTTGGCGAAAGCCCGGTCGAACGCGGCGCCGGCGTCCTCGTTGCCCTGCTGCCCCTGGATGTCCGCGACGAAGGACGCGCCCCCGGCCAGGGCCGCAAGGGAGCCGATGCCCGCGATCGTACCGAGCAGCGCGGTCGTCACGTGGGTCACCGTCGCGGCGGTGCCGGCGAGTGCGAGACATTCGGGATACGCGACGACGGTGAACGCGGCGACCGCGAGCGCGTCGAGATAGGCGGCCATGCCCATGGCGAAGACGGCGTAACCGAACAAGGCCCAGGCGAGCGCGTACAGCGTGATGCACACCGCCATGCAGTAGTTGTGCAGATAGTCGAGCTGCAGGCAGTACTCGCTCACCGTCGCGTCGTAAGCGTTGCGGTCGTCCGACGCCCACGCGTGGTCCGGGATATTGGACGCCAGCCGGCGCAGTTCGGTCGCGGCCTTCTCGAGCTTGGTCGCTGCGTCGCTCCATCCCTCGGCGGCCTTGGCCAGGTTCTGAGGCTTG
Organism: Actinomadura cremea; assembly: GCF_014648495.1. GTDB lineage: Bacteria > Actinomycetota > Actinomycetes > Streptosporangiales > Streptosporangiaceae > Spirillospora > Spirillospora cremea. The sequence goes on along the minus strand of NZ_BMRF01000007.1, from coordinate 287,807 downwards.
CCCGTGGTGAGCTTGAAGTCGAAGGCGATCATGAGGCCGGGCGGGAGGATGACTCCCGCCGAGGAGGCCATGAAGAACGCCGCCTGCATCATGCCCTCGGCGCTGCCGAGGACGCCGCCCTGGACGTTGCCGCTGAGCAGCCCGCCGACCAGGCCTCCGGCGGCGGCGCCGCCGGCCGCCGTGCCCGCCGCGCGTCCACCGGCCGAGCGCATCGGAGCGTCCGTGCGGGCTCCCGTTCCGCTCCCTGTCCGGGGCGTCACCGGCCCTCCCTCTCCATGACTTCCGGTTCAGTGCTTCGCATTCGCCTTCTCCGCCTCATGCCAGCGTTGGGCCGTCACGGCGAGCCTGCGGGCCATCTCGTCGGCTTCCTTCTTCAGCGCATCGGTATCTTCGAATCCGAACTGCGCCGCGATCGGGTAGGCGGCGGAAGCAAGGGACAGGGTGACACTGAAATCGCCGCCCTCAAGGTTGTAAACGCCATCGGCGTTGATGGCGTTCCTGGCCGCTTCAAGCATGCTGCACACGTACTTCTCGACCTCTTCGCCATGCTTGGCGATCCATGCGGGATCTACCTTTTTGTCACCCATACGCATTTACCGCCCACGGTCACGTCATTGGCACGGCACAACTCCGCCGCGATATGCCGCCACGTAGCGTAGCAGCGCTAACTACGGCCTTGCATGCGGAAGGGGCGCCAGTCATGGTGGTGAGACCTTCGCGCATGCGAAAGCGCCCCCGGAATCGCTGATGGGGGCGCTTTGGCGAGTGGCGTGGCCGAATGCGGTCGGGTCAGACGCCGAGGGAGCGGCCGATGATCTCCTTCATGATCTCCGTCGTGCCGCCGAAGATGGTCTGGATGCGGACGTCCTGGTACGCCTTGGCGATGGGGTACTCGGTCATGTAGCCGTAGCCGCCGTGGAGCTGGACGCAGCGGTCGACGACGCGCTTGAGCAGTTCGGTGTTCCAGTACTTGAGCATCGCCGCCTCTTCGGCGGAGAGGTCGCCCTTGCTCTCCTTGACGATGCACTCGTCGGTGAAGGATCGGGTGACGGTGAGTTCCGTCTTCATTTCGGCGAGGGTGAAGCGGTTGTGCTGGAACTTGCCGATGGGACGGCCGAACGCCTCGCGGGTCTTGCAGTATTCGAGGGTCTGCTCGAAGGCCGATTCGGCGGCGGCCTGGGCCGTCGCGCCGATGGAGAGGCGCTCGCGGGCGAGGTTCTGCATGAGGTAGATGAAGCCCATGCCCTCTTCGCCGAGGAGGTTCTTCGCCGGGACGCGGACGTTGTCGAAGAACAGTTCGGCGGTGTCCTGGGCGTGCATGCCGACCTTGTCGAGGTTGCGGCCGCGCTCGAAGCCGGACATGCCGCGCTCGACGGCGAGGAGGCTGACGCCCCGGGCGCCGGCGGACGGGTCGGTCTTGGCGACGACGATGACCAGGTCGGCGAGGATGCCGTTGGAGATGAACGTCTTCGAGCCGTTGAGGACGTACTCGTCGCCGTCCTTGATCGCGGTGGTCTTGATGCCCTGCAGGTCGGAGCCGGCGGCGGGCTCGGTCATCGCGATGCCGGTGATCAGCTCGCCGGAGCAGTAGCCGGGGAACCAGCGGGCCTTCTGCTCGTCGTCGCACAGCTGGCGCAGGTAGCCGCCGTTGATGTCGTTGTGGACGGAGAAGCCGGGGCCGTGCACGCCCGCCTTGGCGAACTCCTCGTTGAGGATCACGTAGTAGCGGTAGTCGGGGTTCCCACCGCCGCCGTGCTCCTCCGGCATGTCGATGCCGAGCAGGCCCTGGCGTCCGGCGGCGAGCCAGACGTCGCGGGAGACCACGCCGTCCCTCTCCCACTGCTCGTGGTGGGGCGTGATCTCCTTCTCGATGAAGGAGCGGACCATGTCGCGGAACGCCTCGTGCTCCTCGGTGAAGATCTCGCGTGCCATGCGGCGGTCTCCCTGGATAAGTGACTACTGATACAGGATTAATGTAACACTGGTGGTGTCACATAGAGAGGGCCGGGGATGGAGCTGACCGTTGACCAGCTGGCCGCGCGCGCCGGGGTCAGTGTGCGGACGGTCCGGTTCTACGCGGGGCGCGGGCTCCTGCCGCCGCCGAGGCTGCGGGGACGGACGGGCCTGTACGGCGAGGAGCACCTGGCGCGGGTCGAGCTCGTCCGGGAGCTGCAGAGCCTGGGGCTGACGCTGGCGTCGATCGAGAAGCACCTGGAGAAGATCCCGGACGACGCGCCGGTCGAGGATCTGGCGTTGCAGCGCGCCCTGCTGTCTCCGTGGGCGCCGGAGGACGGCGAGGTGCTCGACCGGCACGAGCTCGATCGGCGGGTCGGGCGGCACCTGGACGGCGACGATCTGAAGCGGCTCGAGGCCCTGGGGGTCGTGGAGCCGGGCGACGGGGACGAGGTGCGCGTCGTCAGTCCGGCCCTGCTGGGGATCGGGGCGGAGCTGGCGGCGCTGTCGCTGCCGCTGGAGACGCTCGTCGCCGCGCACGCGGCCGTCGACCGGCACATGAGCGCGCTGGCGGCCGAGCTGCAGGGCGCGTTCCAGGACAGCGTGGTCCGCCCGTACCGTGCGGGCGGCCGGACGCCGGAGGACCGCGCCCGGCTGATGGAGATGGCCGGACGGCTCAAGCCGCTGCTGATCCAGTCGCTGGTGACGTCGTTCCAGCGCGCGGTGGACGAGACGATCCGGCGGTCGACCGAGCGCTGATCAGGAGAGCTTCCACTCCCCGTCCTCGTACTGGACGAGGCGCGGGTGGACGAGCGTGTTCTCCTCGACGTCGCGGGGGCCGCGGTCCTTCGGGAACACCGCCGCGGCCCGCAGGACCGGCTCGTCCAGGAAGCGGAGCTCGGGGACGTCGGCGGGGAGTTCGAGCGGCGGGGGTTCGCCGGCGGGCGCGGCCAGGACGTATCCCCAGTCGCCGAAGCTCGGGACGTCCACGTGGTACGGGGTGGTCGCGAAGCCGGCGGCGGCGATCGACGCGCGGATGCACCAGAACGAGTTCGGGGCGAAGTAGGGCGAGCCGGACTGGACGACCATGCGTCCGCCGGGCGCGAGAGCGCGCTTCACCATGCCGTAGAACTCGACGGAGTACAGCTTCGCCGTCGCGACGTCGTCGGGGTCCGGCATGTCGACGATGATCGAGTCGAACCGGCCGCGCAGGCCGCGGAGCCAGCTGAAGGCGTCGGCGGTGACGGCCCGGACGCGCGGGTCCTCGAACGCGCCCCCGTTCAGCTTCTCGATGGGGTCGTAGGTGCGGGCCAGCCGGATCATCGCGGGGTCCAGCTCGACGAGCGTCACCTCGCGGACGTCCCGGTAGCGCAGGACCTCGCGGAGCGCGAGCCCGTCGCCGCCGCCGAGGACGAGGACGCGGCCGCGCGACCCGGCGAGCGCCGGATGGACGAGCGACTCGTGGTAGCGGTACTCGTCCACGGAGGAGAACTGGAGGTCGCCGTTCAGGAAGAGGCGCAGGTCGGTGTTGCCCGACACGGCCGCGTTCCGGGTGATCACGATCTCCTGGTACTTCGTGCGCTCCGCGACCGCGATGGGATCGTTGTAGAGGGCCTGCCGGGCGGTGATCTCGAACCGGTCGGCGAGCGCGTACGTCCCGGAGAGGAGCACGAGGACGACCGCCATGCCGGTCCACAGGCCGACGCGCGTCCAGCGGCGGAGCCGGTCGCGGAACAGCCAGAGGACGACCGCGATCCCGGCGACCGCGTTGACGACGCCGACCAGCAGCGCGCCCTTGATGTGCCCGAACGTCGGGAGGAGCAGGAACGGGAACGCCAGCCCGCCGAGGAGCGCGCCGACGTAGTCGGCGGCGAACAGGTCGGCGACGGCGCTGCCCGCGTCCTGCCGCCGGATCCGCTGCAGGAGGGTCATCAGCAGCGGGATCTCCGCGCCGATCAGCCCGCCGACGGCGAACGCCACCACGACCAGCACCGGCTCGTACACGTGGACCCACGCGAACGCCGCGTACAGCCCCATGACGGACAGGCCGCCGACGAGCGCGAGGGCGCCCTCGATGACGGCGAACGCCACGACGGGGCGGCTCTGCAGCGGCTTGGCCAGCAGCGACCCGATGCCCATCGCGAACACCATGACCGACAGGACGATCGACGCCTGGGTGACCGAGTTGCCGACCAGGTAGCTGCCGAGCGCGACGAGCGCGAGCTCGTAGACCAGGCCGCAGGCGGCGCACGTGAACACCGCCGCGAGGACGAGCGGGCGGGCGACGCGCGCCGGCACCCGGGGGCGCCCGGCGGCGCCGTCCGGGGCGTCGGGGGCGTCGGGGGCGTCGGGGGCGTCGGAAACGGGACGGGCCGCCTCGCCCGCGTCGGCGGCGGGCGTGGCGGCCTCGTCGAGGTCGCGGGACGTCAGGAGACCGCCCCGCACACGATCGCGGCGACGGCCAGGTCGGCGGCGGCGACGACCCAGCCGGCCGGGTGGACCTGCTCGCCGCCGACCAGGATCGCGCCGAGCTTCCCGGGCGTCAGCACGTCGATCGCGTAGAAGGCGACGACCATGATGATGATGCCGATGACGCCGTAGACGGCGGTGCCGAGCAGCCCGTCGCTCAGGTCGTTGTCGCTGGTGACGATGGCGGTGGTCACGATGGCGCCGACGCCGAGGAGCTTGACCGCCAGCAGCAGCGCGGCGCCCCGGTTGCCCTCCGTCCAGATCTGGTGCCCGAGCCGTCCCGGGGTCGTCACCTCGACGACCAGGTAGCCGAGCACCATCAGGGCCAGGCCGAGCGCTCCGTAGGCGAGGGTGGCGCCGCCGTCGTGCAGGATGTCGTTCATCGGTTGCTCCTCACTTGCCCGACCCGGGGCCACCGCCGCGGAACGAGGCGGATCCCTTGTTGTTCCAGCCGCTGCTGCCCGGCGTGCTCCAGTGCCCGCCGACATGGGAGTGGTAGCGGTTGTAGCCGCTCCTCGCGGAGTCGACGGTGATGCGGCTGCCCGTGCCGTACGGGAGGACTCCCACCACGTGCTTGGGGTAGCGCAGGAAGACGCCGCCCCGGTTGCCGAGCGACGCCATGTCGTTCACCCGGTCGATCGGCTTGAGCTCCTTGCGGATCTCGCGGGCGACGTCCGCCGGCTTCTTCGGCGACCGGTAGGTGTCGCTGGACACCCGCTTGTACTTGTCGGCGATCCACTTCTCGGGGGACTTGTCCCTGCCGAGGACCGCGACGAGCACGATCACGGCGACGATGGAGACCGACACGGCGCCGATCGTCCAGTACTTCCTGTTCATGGTCTCACCAGCCGGCTCCGCGTCATCACGATCTCCCGGGTCTGCGGATAGGCGTGCCACGTCCGCCAGCCCATTCCGGTCTCCTCTGCCGTCTCCTCCAGTGCGAGGGCGGTGACGGCGTGCCGCGAGCCGGGGAAGGCCCCGGCCAGCGCGTCGCCGCGGTCCGCCAGCCGCGCGCACACCGCCTCGACGGCCCGGCCGAACGCGGCGTCGTCGTCGTGGCGGGCGGTCGTCGCGGTGAATTCGTACGCCCATCCGGGCAGGGTGGTGCTCGTGCGTCCGGGCAGCGGGTCGGCGGGGCCGTCCAGGCAGGCGACGGTCTCGCTGAGCGGGCCGGCGATGATCTGGTGGGACGCGCCGAGGAGGCGGAGCTGGACGGTCAGGTCGCCCTGCCGGACGGGCAGGACGGCGAGGGCCTCGAGCGGGGGCAGGCCGAGCGCGAACGACAGGCCGTCGGCGCTCGCGTCGGCGTAGGGGGTGTGGAGGGTGGTGAGCACGGTCAGCCGCCGGGGTAGATGGTGAGGGCGCCGGTGGGGACGCGCTCGCCGAGCCCGGCCTCCCACTGGCCGCCGCCGTACTGCTCGAACGACAGGTAGCGGCCCTTGGGGGCGGTGTAGTCGGCGTACTCGACGCGGCCCTTCACGCCGAGGCCGGTCGTGCCCTCGCTGTCGTAGTCGGCGGTGCCGTGCTCCTCGCGGCGGTACTCGACGCCGTCCAGCGTGATGGTCTTCTGACTGGGCGACATGTCGCCCATTTCGGTCTCGGTCCACCAGACGACCTCGAGGTCGGGGTCCTCCTCGACCGACACCCACACCTTCACGCCCTCGAGCTGGTCGGCGTCCAGCAGGTGCTCGGCCCAGGTGTAGCCGCCCTCGCGCATCCGCAGCGAGCCGCGCACGAAGTAGCGGACGCCGAGGTACTCGATCATGTCGCCGGCCTTGATGGTCCGCGGGTCTCCCCCGGCCTGGTCACCGGCCTCGAACGGGTCGCGGGGCACGGCCGGCTCGGGCGCCGGAGGCCGCACGCCGGACCGGCGGCGCACCAGAACGATGATCAGCACCACCAGGGCGATCAGGATCAGCACCAGCAAGGCCACAATCGCGGTTTCGCCCACGGCTCCTCCGTCCCTCACGACGACCACGGCACCCGTATGGGGACCTGCGGGATCCTACCGACTGTGGCGCCCCAGGCCCATACCGCAATCAGACGCGACAAAATAACAATCGGTTTCGTCCGTTAAAGCTTGATGCGTACGGTGACGAGCAGGCGACCGGACGTTTCAGAGGCGCGCGGCCGCCGCCGCGACGCGCTCGTCCGTCGCGGTGAACGCGACCCGGACGTGCCGGGCGCCGCCCGTCCCGTAGAAGTCGCCCGGGCCGACGCTGATCCCGAGGGACGCCAGGTGCGCGACCGTGTCCCAGCACGGCTCGTCCCGCGTCGCCCACAGGTACAGGGACGCCTCGGAGTGGTCGATCCGGAACCCGTGGCCCTCGAACGCGGCGCGCAGCGCGGCGCGGCGCCGCGCGTACCGGGCGCGCTGCTCCTCGACGTGCGCGTCGTCGCCGAACGCGACGGTCATCGCGGCCTGCACGGGCGCCGGGACGATCATCCCCGCGTGCTTGCGGACCTCCAGCAGCCGCTTCACCAGCGCGAGGTCGCCGGTGACGAACCCGGCGCGGTAGCCCGCGAGGTTCGAGCGCTTCGACAGCGAGTTGACGGCCAGCAGCCCCTCGTGGGAGCCGTCGCACACGTCCGGATGCAGGATCGACACCGGCGGGTTGGCGTCGTCCCAGCCGAACTCCAGGTAGCACTCGTCGCTGACGACGACCGCGCCCCGGCCGCGCGCCCACGCGACCACCTTGCGCAGGTGCTCGGCGGGCAGCACCTTGCCGGTCGGGTTCGACGGCGAGTTCACCCAGACGATCTTCGGCCTGACCGGGCCGAGCGACAGCAGCCCGTCGGTCGCGACGCGCTCCGCGCCGCACAGCCGGGCGCCCACGTCATAGGTCGGGTAGGCGAGTTCGGGGAAGACGACGGTGTCGCCGGGGCCGGTGCCGAGCAGCGTCGGCAGCCACGCGACCAGTTCCTTCGTCCCGATCACCGGCAGGACGGCGTCCGGGTCGGCGCCGGTCACCCCGGCGCGGCGCCGCAGCCAGCCCGCGACGGACTCGCGCAGCGCGGGCGTCCCGTACGTCTGCGGGTAGCCGGGCGCGTCGGAGGCGGCGGCGAGCGCCTCCCGGATGGGCTCGGGGGTGGGGTCCACGGGCGTCCCGACCGACAGGTCGACGATGCCGCCGGGATGCGCCGCGGCGCGCTCCTTGTACGGAGCGAGCCGATCCCACGGGAAGTCCGGCAGCGTGAACACCTGCACCCCTTTCGAACGAACGTGCGGCGCCCCGTCCCCGGCCGGCGGACCGGCGAGGCGGTGCGCCGCACGCGCGCGAACGTCGTCAGTCTTCCTGGCTCTGCGGCGGCAGAGCGGCGACGATCGGGTGATCCTTGTCGATCTTGCCGACCTTGGACGCGCCGCCGGGGGAACCGAGGTCGTCGAAGAACTCCACGTTGACCTTGTAGAAGTCCTTCCACTGCTCGGGAACGTCGTCCTCGTAGTAGATGGCCTCCACCGGGCAGACCGGCTCGCACGCACCGCAGTCGACGCACTCGTCCGGGTGGATGTAGAGCTGGCGCTTCCCCTCGTAGATGCAGTCGACCGGGCACTCCTCGATGCATGCCTTGTCGAGCAGGTCCACGCAGGGCTGCGCGATGACGTAGGTCACGTCAGTGACTCCTCTCGGATTTCCGGCCCCGCCGCACGTCACGGCTCACCGCAAGCTGCCTGTGAATAGTATGGCCACGACCGCGCAGCCGATTCGACACGGGGGTCCCCACATGCCCGGCCGCTTCGTCGCGCGACTGGTGGTCTCCATCGGCCACGCGGACGTGGGTCAGCGGGTCTCGCTGCGCCGTCGTCTGCCAACGGGAGAGTACAGCGACGTGGTCGGCGTACTCGAATCCTGGTCCGACAAGACGCTCGCCGTGCGCCGCAGAAACGGCGAACTCGCCGAGATCCCCGAGGACACCGTGGTCGCGGGCAAGGTCGTCCCGCCGCAGCCCCCGCCGCGCCGCCGTCCCCGCGCCGACGGCTGAGCCCGGTGCGCCGCGCGCCGGTGGCCGGTCCGTCCGGGGTCAGCGGCCGGGGGACGGCTCGGGCCCGGCGGGCGAGCCGGGCGGCGGTGGATCGGCCGTGACCGGCGTCGCCTGCGGCTCGATCCCGGTGTAGGTCTTCCCGGCCTTGAGGCCCCCGTCCCCGAACAGCTCCGAGACGGTCACGAGCGTGAAGCCCCGCCGCTGGAGGCCGTCCACGATCTTCGGCATGGCCTGGACGGTCGTGGCCTGCACGTCGTGGTACAGCACGATGTCCCCGCGCCCGGAGTCCCGGAGGCCGGTCTTCACGGTGCGGGCGACGTCGTCACGGCGCCAGTCCTGCGGGTCCACGCTCCACAGGATCACCGGCATCCCGACGGCCTCGACCACCGTCGCGTCGACCGCCCGGTACGGGGGCCGCAGCATCGTGGGCGCCACGCCCGCCGCGTTCCGCACGGCCCGCTGCGTCCGCTCGACCTGCGACCGGATCTCGGCGCGCGACAGTGTGGTGAGCGCGGGGTGGTCCCACGTGTGGTTGCCGATCTCGTGGCCCTCCGCCACCATCCTGCGGACCACGGCCGGATGCTCGGGGACGTGCAGGCCCTGCACGAAGAACGTCGCGCGGGCCCCGGTGCGGCGCAGCAGGTCGAGCAGCCCCGCCGTGTACGGGCCGGGCCCGTCGTCGAACGTCAGCGCGACGCACTTGACCCGCCGGCAGTCGATGTCGCGCGGCGGCGCCGGCCGCGGCGACCGCGCGGGCGTCCCGGACGACCGGTCGTCCGGCGCCACGTCCCGTCCGGCCCGCTCGGCCTGCGGCGGCTCCGTCCCCGCGCATCCCGCGAGCAGGAGCACCCCGATGGCGATACCGGCGACAATCCGCTTCCGCACCACGAATCCCCCCGATCGTGTTGCTTCGCCCGTCCACTACCCTCCGCGACGATCAGCACACATAACGGATACCCGAACCCGGCCCGGACGGCGACGTACCGAGAGGTGCCGCCCGGACGGGTGCCGGCGGTAGAGCTGCGAGGGGACGCACCCGCCCGGCGGCCGGCCGCGGCGGTCGTGCGGGCGGAGGCGAGGGCGGGTCAGGGGGCTTCGGGATCGAGATACGCGGGACAGCCGCACGGGGCGCCGCGGTCCCACCGGCGCTCGTCGTCCCACCCGGTGACCCAGTCGTCGTCGCGGTGAACGCGCTCCCAGCGCCAGCCCGGCCGGCTCCAGGTGCACCCTCCCCGCGAGCCGGACTCATGGTGGACGAGCGAGTGGCCGCACCCGCGGCACGGGCCGGGGTCGTATCCCGGCGGGCGGCGGGCCTTCGCGTCGAGGTAGGCGCGGTCCTCGGGAGTGATCTTCGGGGCGGCGGGCGCCGGGCGCACCCGGGGCACGGCGCCCGTGCGGGCCTCCGGCGGGCGCGTCCCGAGCGGGCAGTCGCAGCCCGGGGCGGGGCACGCGCCGGCCGAGCGGTCGTGTTCCGCGTGGCGGCAGGCGGGGCAGTCGTCCCGGACGTTCCGGGGGATCATGCCGGCGGCGTACCTGATCGCGAAGTACAGCATCAGCAGGAGCGGCACGGCGAAGATCGCCAGTGCGGCGATCGCCAGGATCGAGCCCACCACGGGAGCTCCTTCGGCGGACGGGCGGGATTCGATGATCCTGCACGCCCGGCGTCGGCGGAAGGTCGCAGCGGTGTCGCGCCCGTGAACTCCGCGCGGCGCGGCGGGTGAAGGCCGGTGACCGTGCCGGACGGCTCGCACGGCGACCGCGGCGGCCGGAGCCGCGTCATCGCTGATCCCGCCGTCCCCCGCCCGGGCCCGCCGGGACCCGGGCGGGGCGGTGTCAGCGGACGGGCCAGTCGGGGACCACGGGCGGGAGGTCCTTGCTGACCTTCAGCGGGAACTCGGCGGGGCGCTTCTCCAGGAAGGACGTGACGCCTTCGGCGGCGTCGCCGGCACCGCCGAGGGCCGCCATCAGGCGGGAGTCGGCGACGTGGGCGTCCCACGGGGACGGCGCGGAGAGGCCGGACCACATGAGGCGGCGGATCGCGGCGACGGAGACGGCCGAGGTGTTGCCGGCGATCTCCCGGGCGAGCCCGTAGGCGGCGGGCAGCAGCTCGTCCGGCGGGAGGACGCGCGAGACGAGGCGTCCGGCGAGGGCCTCCTCGGCGGTGAAGACGCGGCCGGTCGCGACCCACTCCATGGCCTGCGAGATGCCGACGATGCGGGGCAGGAACCAGCTGGAGGCGGCCTCGGTGACGATGCCGCGGCGCGCGAACACGAACCCGAACTTGGCCTTCTCGCTCGCGAGGCGGACGTCCATGGGCAGCGTCATCGTGACGCCGACGCCGACGGCCGCGCCGTTGAACGCGCCGATGACGGGCTTGAGGCAGCGGGCGATGCGCAGCGCGACCGTGCCGCCGCCGTCGCGGGGCGTGCCGTCCTCGAGGAGGTCGTCGCCGGCGAACATGTCCTTCGACCGCTCCTGGTCGAAGGTGCCGCCGCCGGTGCTGAGGTCGGCGCCCGCGCAGAACGCCCGGCCCGCGCCCGTCACGACGACCACGCGGACGTCGTCGTCGGCGTCGACGCGGTCGAACGCGTCGAGCATCTCGTTGCGCATGGTGAACGTGTAGGCGTTCATGTGGTCCGGACGGTTGAGGGTGATCGTGGCGATCCCGTCCGCGACCTCGTACTCGATCTCTTCGTACGGCACTCGCGACCCCTTCCTTTTCAGAACGTGATTCTAGTCGCGCCCGTCCTACGTGCCCGCCTCGGGGAACAGCCGGACGACGATCTCGCGGCGCCACTCGTCCGGATCGCGGTCCGGGTCGGACGGGACGGGCGTGAGCACGTCCCCCGAGCGCCGCAGCCGGACGACGAGGCCCGGGGCGAGCGTCACCTCGGCGGGGACCTCGGGGACGCCCGCCACGTGCCCGGCGAGCGCGCCGAGGACGCGCGCCCAGCCGTGCCCGAGGTAGGGCGGGAGATCGGACACGGCCAGCTCCGGACGCCCGCGGGCGGACAAGCCGACGGTGCGCAGGGACAGGCCGTCAGGGCCTTCTGCTCCGGTGATGCGGACCTCGCTCATGCCCGAACCGTACGGGGCGGGCGGGCGTGAGACGGATCACGCCGGGCCGCCCGCACCCGGCAACCGACCGTGCAAGCGGGCCTTTGTCCGATATTTTGTACATGTGAACTGGGCCGTGACGACGTACGACTCCGCCTTCGGGTACGTCTCCGCGCACGGCGCACCCCTGGTGGACCTGCTCGACCCGCAGCCCGGCGAGCGGATCATCGACCTCGGGTGCGGCACCGGCATGTTCAGCGCGGAGATCGCCGAGCGGGGCGCCGAGGTGCTGGGCATCGACGGCAGCCACGAGATGGTCGCGCAGGCCGCCGCCCAGCACCCCGGCCTCGCGTTCATCGTCGGCGACGCGCACGACTTCACCGTCGGCGAGTCGTTCGACGCCGTCGCCTCCAACGCGGCCCTGCACTGGATGACCCGCGACCCCGACGCCGTGATCGGGCAGGTGCACGCCGCGCTGCGCCCCGGCGGGCGGTTCGTCGGCGAGCTGGGCGGCGCGGGCAACTGCGCGGAGCTCGTCGCCGCGATGCAGACGGCGTGGCGCGTGTTCGGCCTCGGCGAGCCCGAGCTGCCCTGGTACTTCCCGAGCCCCGCCGAGTACGCGGCCAAGCTGGAGGACGCGGGGTTCACCCTGCGGCTGCTGGAGCACGCCGACCGCCCGACCCGGATGATCGAGGGCCCCGACGGCGCCGCCGACTGGATCCGCGCCTACGCGGGCCGCGCCCTCGACACCGTCCCGGCCGAGCTGGTCGAGCCGCTCCTCGCCCGCGTCAACGACCTCGCCGCGCCCGCGCTGCGCCGCGAATCCGGCTGGGTCGCCGACTACGTGCGGCTGCGGTTCGCGGCCGTCCGCAAGCCGGACGGCGCCCCGCACATCCCCGGCGGCCCCCTCCCGACCGACCCGCCTCTCTGACCTGGGCCGCCACGGAACGTAGGGTGTGATCATGCGGCTCTACGATCACCGAACGCAACGGGTCGAGGAACTGCCGCCCGGCCCGCTACGGATCCACCTGCACGGCGGCGGGGCCCGCGCGCTCGTCACGGCCGATCTGCTGCGCCGCCTCGCCGAACGGGGCCGCCGCCCCGCCCGCGTCACGCGGGCCGCGTCCGTCGTGCCGGACGGCTGCACCTTCGACGACCTGCGCGTCCCCGACTTCGAGGTCGCCGAGCGGGCCCCCGAGGGCGCGCTGCTGATCGGCCCGACGCCCGCGCCCGGGTTCTCGCTCGTCGTCTTCTCGGACGGGCGCGTACCGGGCGACCCGCTCGCCGTCCGGTTCGCGCTGCTGCGGGCCCGCTACCGGGACCCGGTGCTGGTCGACGTCGCACGGGCCCGCGCCGACCTCGACCGCTGGCGGTCGCGCGTCGCCGAGTGGGCCACCGCGCCGGGCCGTCCCATGGACCGCGACCGCGCCGCCGAGGCCGCGGACACCCTCGCCGACGACCTCGACGGCCCGGGCGCGCTCGCCGTCCTCGAACGGCTCGCCGCCGATCCGGACGTCCCGCCGGGCGCGAAGCTGGAGACGATCGTCCACCTCGACCTGATCCTCGGCCTCGACCTCGTGTCCGCCATCGGCACTAGGTGATCTCGAAGAGCGCCCCGTCGGCGAGCAGCACGGAGATCGGGCGGGCGAACAGGTACGCGGTGCCGCCGCCCGGCTGGTCGAACCACGGCACGGCCGTCCCCGTGAGCGCCTCCAGCGGGCGCCGCAGCCGGTAGGCGTGGTAGGGCCGCCGCTCCCAGTCGGGCGGGAGGGAGCGGCGCTCGAACGGGGTGCGGGCGGCGTAGGCCATGTTGCCGGACGGCGCGCCGTAGCGGTCGACCTCGGTGCCGGCGGCCAGCCGCGTGCGGTGCCGGTCGCGCAGCAGCGTCAGCGGCGGCTCGCCGTCGAGCGGGTCGATCGGCCCCGCGCGGCGCGGCGTCATCAGCAGGCTGCCCAGCAGGTACGCGGCGGCCTGCCCGGGGTCGTCGAACGCCGCCGCGTCCTGCCGCTCGGCGCCGTCCGCCCGGTACACCGCCCAGCGGCCCCCGTCGTAGCGCAGGCACCAGGCGCCGTCCGCGTCGCCGCGGATCCGGTACTCGTCGGGGTCGACGCCCAGGTCGTCCAGGCGGGACCGGAGCGTGACGGCCCACTCCTCCTCGATGCGCGTGCCCGGCCCGGCGGCGGGGACGCGCGGCGCCTCGGCCGGCTCGACCGTCGTGCGCGGCGGCACGGCCCGAGGGCCGGAGGGCTCGACGGTCGTCCGGGGCGGGACGGCCCGGGGGCCCGAAGGTTCGACGGTCGTGCGCGGCGGCACGGGCGACTCGCCGGTCCCCCGGTACGCGCCGAGGGCCTCGGCCGCCGTGTACGGGGCCGTGTCGCCCGGACGCGGCGCGGACTCCACGAGCGTCCGGGGGCTCTGCACGGTGTCGCGGCCGGTGACCGACGCGCCCGCCTCGTCCATCGCGTCGTCGTCCACCGGCGGCACGCGGAACCCCTGCGCGCGGGCGTGCGCGACCAGGTCCGGCTCCGGCGGCAGGCCGTGCTCCCGCAGGTAGTAGCCCACCGCGCCCGACCACACCCAGGTGCCGTCGGTGTGGAAGGTCAGCGGGACGCGGTTGCCGCGCGAGGGGTCGAGCCGGTCGGGCGCGCCGGAGCGGGCGGCCATGACGAGCGGCGCGCCGCGCAGGTACTCGGCGAGCGGCCCCGCCTCCTCCGGCGGGACGGGCGGGCGCGACACGGCGGGCCGCCCGTCCTCCGGGTCGACCCGGTCGAAGATGCGGGCCCGCCGCAGCCCGCCCGGCGCGCGCTGCTCCGGCTCCTCCGGCGGGACCGCCCGGGTCTCCGGGGCGGGCGCGGGGCCGAGCCGCCGCGCCATCCACGCCGGGACGTCCTCGCGCGGGAACCGTTCGAGCTCGCGCCGGACGTCGTCGGCGGACGGCTCGGCGTTCCACTGCGGCTCGTCGTCGAACGTGAACGACGCCCGGCAGCGCATGCCGCCGTCCTCGTACAGGATCTCGAAGTCGATCCGCGACCAGGTGGAGCCCTGGAACGCGTGCGTCCCCGCGCGGAGCCGGTCGAGGACGCGGCCGACGGCGGCGGGCGGCGCCCACGTCGACATCGTCCCGTCCGCCTTGTAGCACATCGCCGACGGGAACTCGACGTGCCCGCCGACCGCCTGGTAGTAGCCGAACACCTTCTGCCACAGCGGCGGCGCCTTGTCGGCGACCAGCACGCTCAGCGGCCCCGACAGCAGCTCCGACTGCTCGAGGGGGTTCAGCGGCCCGGGGTCGGGCTCGCCGCCGTCGCCGGGTTCGCGGTCGTCCAGCCTGGCCGTCAGCCACGCCGGCATGTGGGCGCCCTCGCGCGGCATGACGGTCTGGTCGCGGCGCCAGCAGTCCACCGGGATCGGCGGATCCCACTCGGGGTCGAAGTCGTAGTTGTAGAGGGGGCGCGCGTGCTCGGGCTCGACGATCAGCGTCATCGAGAACCAGGTGCCCTGCTCGGACAGGTAGTGGGCGCGGCGCAGGTCCAGCAGCGCGCCGGTCAGGTCCTGCGGGACGCCGTCGGCGGGCGTCACCGTCTTGCCGTCGCCGGTCAGCACGGTCAGCGCCACGTCGCTCACCGCGATCGTCGCGAGGCAGTGCACGTCGATGCGCCGCCAGCCGGGCGGCGCCAGGTCCCGCACCAGCCGGACGGCCCGTCCCTCCAGCTCCGCGATGCGATCCTGCTGCTGCGTCACCGCGCAATCCCCCTCGATCTCCTCTTCACGAAGATTAGCCAGGAATACCGGAAACCGGCCCACCCCGGGGTTCGGCGGATCCGGACGCGGGCGCCTCGACGAGCATCAGCCCGGGGCGCGGCCGTCCTCGCCGGAGTCCTCCGCGGCGTCCTCCACGAACAGGGTGATCCAGTCGGCGATCATCGCCGGGGTGCCGCCGCCCTCGACCTCCAGCACGTTCCGGGTGAGGACGCGCGTGCGCCCCGGCCCCTTCCGCCGCACGTCGGTCAGCGTGGTGCGCGCCCGCACGCGCCGCCCCGTCCGGACCGGCCGCAGGAACCGCACCCCGTCGAGGCCGTAGTTCAGGCCGGACGCGCCGCCCAGATCCAGCTCGCGCTTGTGGAACGCGACCAGCATCGACAGCAGCAGGAAGCCGGACACCGTCCGCTCCCCGTCCGGGTCGGCGCCCGAGGGGGCGCGCCCGAGGAAGTCCTCGCGCAGGAACGTCGCCCGCCCGAACGCCTCCTCGTCGGCGGCGTCGAGCCGGACCCAGTCCGAGCAGAAGAGCTCCCGACCGACCAGGTCAGGGAACTCTGCCAGCGAGAAGGCCATGGGGGCGTCCTTCCGTGTTCGACGTGACCTCGAGCCCGCACCGGCACACCAGCGGTAGTGCAGGACGAACTTGACGCGGGGCGCCCCGGCGGCGCCGACGCACGAAGCCGGTGGACCGGCCCTCCGCGTCCGCGCTCAGCCCCTCCCGCCCTCGGCGACCTGCCGGTAAAGCAGGGGGACGCGGGACGGCTCACCATGCCGTGCAGCCTAGAGCCCGCCGCGACCGGCAAGCGGGCGGCGTTGGGCGTTGCCCGGCTGCCCACCTTCCACAACTGGGCAGTTCAGGGCACCAGTGGAAGCTTCAGGTCATCCATCGGTGCAGACGACCTGAACGCCCGGGACCGGAACCTTCGTCCGCCCCGACACCCCCGGTCGGCGACCGTCGCGAACCCCACGTCCGGCGGCGGCCGTCACAACCGTGCCCCTGCTACTGACGAATCCCTTTTCCGCCACCGGCGGCATCTGTAAGCTTTCGCCGTACTCCGCCCCTCCGCCGGCCGACGAACAGGGATGGCGATGCGCGCCCGGTTGGTACGTTCCCCCGCCCGGAGACCGTGGCGTGCGGTCCTGCGGTCGGCGGCGCTCGCCCTCGCGTCCGCGATCGCCCTCGCGGGCTGCGGGTCGTCCGGCTCGTCCAGCGGCGAACTCGATCCCACCGGCACCTTCGCCACCGGCGCGGCCGCCGCACCCACCCCGTCCGCCGCCCCCTCGGCCGTCCCGACCGCCGAGCTGTACAAGACCGTCCTCGACCGCTACCGCGAGTACCAGAAGGTCTACAAGCAGGCGTACGAGAAGAACGACCCGTCCGAACTCGCGTCCGTCGCCGCCGACCCGCTCCTGGCGCAGGTCACCGGCGACGTCAGGGCGACCGAAGCCGAAGGCGAGATCTGGCGGTTCACGAACACGCACAACCCGCGCGTCTACGCGAAGTCGACCGACAGCACCAAGGTGTACGTCATCGACTGCATCCGGACGCTCGCCGGATACCGCTACTCCGCCACGACCGGCGAACGCCTCGGCGGCGGCCCCGGCGACGCGCACCTCTACCGCTCGACCGTCCAGTGGGACTCGGGAACCTGGAAGGTCGCCGCGTCCGTCCGGGACCGCACATGCTGACCACCGCCACGTCCAACGAAGGACACGCGATGTCTCCACACCAGCCTCCGCCCCGCCGGCGCCGAACCGCCAAGGCCGTCCTCACCGCCACGGCCCTCACCGCCCCGCTCCTCGCAGCCCTCCCGGCACATGCCGCGCCGTGCCGACTAGTCGCAGGCGAAATGAACTGTGCCGAAGGAATCACGGAGGGCGGCTCCTCCGGTGGAGGGAGTTCCACAGGTGGCGGCGGATCCGGCGGTGGGGGTTCTGTGCTCCCCCCACCGCATGAGGGCTTGGTCGGCGACCAGGCAACGGGCTTCGTGCCGGTGGACGCGGGAGCCCCGCCGCCTGTCGCGGCGCCACCGGCAACCTGGGAACTCGTGCAGAGGGCCATGGACGCGACTGCGTTCCCGGTACCGAGGGTCCACACGGCGCCGGCCGACAAGACCTACGTGCGGACGGAGACGGCACTCTGGGTCGACGGGTTCGAGGTCGTCCAGACCGAACCAATCACTGTCGGTGATCAGACGGTCCAGGCGACCGCCACGCCGACTTCGGTGACCTGGGCCCTCGGCGAGAAACAGGTCGTCTGCGACGACGGCGGCAGCAGGAACGGCGAAAGCTGCACCTACACCTACCAACGGTCGTCGGCGGGGCAGCCCGGCGGGTCCTACAAGATCACAGCGACCATCGCGTGGGACGTCTCGTGGACGTGCGAGGGTTCCGACTGTGACGCGGCCGGCGGGAGCCTCGGTCAGCAGAGCATGACCTCGGTTCCCACCCCGCTCGTCGTGGGCGAGATCCAGACCAACACAGGACGTTGATGCCGCACGGTTGGAACCTGCCGGGATACGTCGAGGTCGCCAAGCTGGGCGAGGGCGCCCAAGGCCGGGTCGTTCTCGCCCGGCACGAGTCCGGTGGCGTCCCCGTCGCCATCAAGTACCTGGCCACCGGCCTGCTCGCGGACGCCACGGCCAGGGAGACGTTCCGCGGCGAGGCGGAAGTTCTCCGGCGAGTGGTCAACGAGCATGTGGCGCGACTGCTGTACTTCGTGGAATGGCAGGGCGGCGCCGCCATCATCCTGGAGGCGGTCCCCGGCCGATCACTTCGCCGCGTTCTCGACGAACGCGATGCACCGTTCGAGCCGGAGGCCGCTCTGGCGGTGCTGAAGGGGTCACTGCTCGGGCTGGCGGCCGCTCACGGCGCTGGAGTGGTCCACCGCGACTACAAGCCCGCGAACGTCCTCGTGCGAGACGATGGTCGGAGCAAGCTGATCGATTTCGGCATCGCCGTCCTCGCCGGGCAGGGGGACAAGAGCGGCACACCCGCGTACATGGCGCCGGAGCAGTGGAACGGCGACCCCGCGACCCCGGCCACGGACCTCTATGCGGCCACATGCGTGTTCGTCGAGTGCATCACCGGTAAGAAGCCGTTCGAGGCGACGACGATCGACGAGCTGCGAAGCAAGCACATCAAGACCCGGCCGTCACTCGACCGCGTTCCCGGCGAACTGCACCGTCTGATCGAGCGGGGCATGGCGAAGAATCCGTCCGAACGGATATGGAGCGCGGTCGAGTTCGTGCAGGAACTCGAAGAGATCGCCGTCCGGACGTACGGCCCTGACTGGGAGCGGCGAGGGCTCATCGCGCTCGGCGCGTTGGCGGCGGTCGTCGGGACGGCCATACCGCTGACCGTGTTCGGCGCCGCCCTCCTGGCTCCGGGCGTGTCCGGACTGGGCGCCGGTTCCGGCGCCGTCGCCTCGGGTGCGGCCGGTTCGGCGGTTTCGGGGGCCGGATACGTTCAGGGAGCCGCAACGGCGGATGTCGTCACCAAGGCCGCCGGATCCACTTCCAAGGGCTTCTTGTCAAAGCTGGGCGGGGGCAAGGGCATCGCGGGCATGGGGACGGCGGGTGCCGGAGCCGTCATCGCGGGCTGGCTGTTCTGGCCGTCGCCGCCGGACAGCGGAGGAGTGAGCCGTGGCGCGGTGCACGGATACTTCACGAGACCTGGAGTTCTGGTCGGCTCGCCGAACATGCCCGCATCCGAGACCCCCTGGATGGATCTGAAGCTGTCGGCGACACCGGCCAGAGCCAAAGCCGAATCGCAGGTCAGGTTCGTCCTGCAGTTCCGTGCCCGGACGCCGTGGGGTGGTGCTTACCTCCCCAACGGGCAGCGGCAGTGCTATGGGGAGAACTCGGATCACCCGGACGTGGAGCGCGAATACTCCTTCGGTTTCGGCGGTGGTTACGTGGCGCACGACCAGAACGAGAAATCCGCCGTCGTGGCTCTCTACCCCTCGCCACCAGCCAAGCGGGATGAACCCCCCAAGGACGCGAACGCCGTCACCCTGCGCGCATCGAGAAAAGTGACAGGTGAGGCGCAGCCATACGTCGCGGCGCAGTGCGCCTACATGAGCAGGTGGACAGAGACCCGGACGGTCACCCTGCCAGGGTCGAAGACGCTGCCGCCGGGCAAGTACATCGTCGCTCCGTCCGTGCCGCCCCGGCTGGGCGAGACCACGCTCGAAGGGCAGCCGGTCTCGCCCGAGTCGGCGGGGGCGGTGACGGAGGGGCGGTTGCCGGTACTGGAGGTACTGGAGGACGGGTAGGGGGCGGGGCGCCCGGGGGCACGGGCGGCCACTGCCATGCCCGCCGCCGTTTCCGTGGGGGCGGCGACGCAAGCCCGCGCACGTGCTCGCGCACGGCACCGCGTTTCGCGGGACGGGCGTGCTGCTCGCCATGATCGAGCGGACTGCGTCAGTCGGCGTTCTGTCTGGTGAGACCGTCCGTGGCCCTTTTCCGGCCGGCTTGGCCACACCGTAAAGAAACGGTAATCGGCGGCTGGCAGGTTGGATCCCACGCAGGCGGCCGGTCAGGCAGCCGGATAAGGAAGGAAGACAGATGACTCGAGAGCTGGTCTACACGGGGTTCATGTCGCTCGACGGTGTGCTGGACTCGCCGGGAGGCGAGGCCGAGGGCCACCGCAGCGGCGGCTGGGTGGCGCAGACCGAGTTCGTGCCGGAGGCCTTCTCGCTCAAGGCCGAGGAGTTGGCCGACACGACGGCCCTGATGTTCGGTCGTCGCAGCTACGACGCCTTCGCGCCGATCTGGCCGGGGTCGGAGGACCATGCGGCCTACAAGGACCTCCCCAAGTACGTGGTGTCCACGACGCTCACCGACGACGACCTGATCGACGACTGGGGTCCGATCACCATCCTGCGCTCGGTCGAGGACGTCGCGGCGCTCAAGCGGGAGGACGGCGGGTCGATCTTCATCCACGGGAGCGCGGAGCTGGCCCGGCGGTTGGGCGATGCGGACCTGATCGACCGCTACAACCTGCTGGTCTTCCCGGTGCTGCTGGGAGCGGGCAAGAGCCTGTTCGGCCGCGGGGATGTGGACAGGCGGAATCTGGAGCTCCGGGATTCCGCCACCTACGCCAACGGTGTCGCCAAGCTCGTCTACGACGTGGTGCGGTAACGACGCCGGCGGCCGTCGGGCCCGCGATCCGTTCGGGGTGAGCCCGGCGGCCGGTCGGGCCCGAGCCGGCGGGGCGGTGGCTGAGGAGCGGTTGCCGGTACTGGAGGTGCTGGAGGACGGGTGGGGGCGAGGCCCCCGGAGCACTGCGGGGCCGCTGCTATGATCGCCGCCATTGCGCGGGGCGGCGGCAACGTCACTCAGGATCATCGCCGGACGGATCGGCGATCCGCTTCTCTCCCCCGACTCCCCCGCGCCGCGGCTCGTCGCCGACAACCGCATAGGAGACCGGTCGGTCCGGTGGTTCGCGGCGACGCCTGCGGGCTCCCGCGGTGATCTCCGTCCGTCGCACGTCCAGAGTTAGGTTCCCGGTGTTGCTCTCCCCTTGGTTCGGCCGCCGTCCGCAGGCAGGCTCGGTGCGGGCCGCCGTCCGGGGCAATCGGTTGTTCTCGGTGGTGCTGCTCGTCGGGGTGCTGCTCCGGGTGGTGACAATGCTCGGTTTTCCGCCGGCGCTGTGGTTCAACGACAGCTACGACTTCCTGCGGATCGCGAACGATCCGTTCCCGCACCAGCTGCGGCCGTCCGGGTACGGGTTGTTCCTGTGGCTGCTGAAGCCGTTCCACAGCCTGACGCTGGTGACGGTCCTGCAGCATGCGGCGATCGTGGGGATCGCGGTGCTGGGCTACCGGATGCTGGTCCGCGAGTTCGAGGTCCGGCGGCACTGGGCGGCGCTCGCGGTGGCGCCGGTGCTGCTGGACGCCTTCCAGATCGAGCTCGAGCATCTGCTGCTGTCGGACACGCTGTTCACCGTCCTGGTGTTCGGGTCGATGCTGCTGATGGCGCGGCCCGGGGCGACGGGGTGGCGGCGGGCGGCGCCGGTGGGGGCGCTGCTGGGGCTGGCGTCGGTGACCCGGACGGTCGGCGTGCCGCTGTTCGTGATCGTGGTGCTGTTCCTGCTGCTGCGGCGGACGCGGTGGACGACGTACGTGGCGCTCGGGGCGGCGTTCGTCATCCCGCTCGGGAGCTACGCGGCGTGGTACGAGTCGGAGCACGGCCGGTACGGGATGAGCGGGGTGGACGGGATCTTCCTGTGGGGGCGGACGGCGGCGTTCGCCGACTGCGACGCGCACCGGCCGCCGGCGGAGCTGGCCCGGCTGTGCCCGTACGGGGCGCCGGGCGACCGGCCCGCGTCGTCGCACCAGATCTGGGAGGCGAACTCGCCGACCGGATGGACGAACGGGCAGCCGTTCCCGGTCGAGACGAACGCGCTGGCGCAGCGGTTCGCGGTGTGGGCGATCACGAACCAGCCGCTCGACTACGTGCGGGTCGTGGCGTACGACTTCTTCGTCCGGACGTTCGCGTGGAGCCGCGATCAGTACCCGACGGTGGGCACGGAGGCCCGGTACCACTTCCCGACCGAGACGCGGGCGCACCAGGATCTGCCGGTGATCGGGGGCGGGGGCCGGACGTCCGTGGTGCGGGAGTACGCGCACGGTTCGGGTGAGACGCGGATCGTGGGCCCGTACGCGGACGTCATGCGCTGGTACCAGGAGCACGTGCGGGTGCCGGGGACGGTGCTGGGAGCCGTGCTGCTGGTGGGCGCGGCGGGGCTGCTGCGGGGGCGCGCGAGGTCGCGGACGTTCCTGTTCTGGGCGTCGGCGGTGACGCTGCTGGCGGTGCCGCCGCTCACCGTGGACTTCGACTACCGGTACATGCTGCCCGCGATGCCGTTCGCGTGTTTCGCGGCGGCGGTCGCGTGGGGACGCGGGCGTCCGGCGGAGCCGTCGCGGCGGGACGCGGAGCCGGATGCGGCGCGGACGCCGGACACCGAGCCGGCCCGCACCTGAGTATTTGTACGGATATCGCGGGCGGGTTCGGCCTGCGAGCGTGGACGGGTGCGCCGACATCTGATCATTCCGGTTCTGGCCCTGCTCGCCGTGACGTCGTGCGGGGTCACGGCCGAGGGGCGGGCGGCCGAGGACGCCCGGACGGCGGCCCGCGAGGTCGCGCGGGAGCTGTACGACGCGTCGGACCGGCCCGCGCAGGACATCGGGCATCTCGCGGACGACATCGACGGCGTCGAGGTGCTGCGGGTGCGGGCGGACGGACGCGCCGGGGCGGCGATCGTCGTTCGGGTGTCCGGAACCGGAATGGAGGGGTGGCCGCATGAGCAGCAGACCGTCACCGTCCGGCGATGCTTCGAGCTGCGGGTCACGGAGGAGACGGAGTGGGATGAGGAGCCGCGCGGCGTCGAGTGTCCGGGGGGCGCGCCGCTGACGTTCGCGCCGTGGCCGGAGGATCCCGAGATCCCGCCCGTGGAGGAGATCGGGAAGGCGTTGCCGCAGGTACCGGACGGCGGGACGGTGCGCGAGGCGGACGTGCGGGAGGCGGTCGAGTCGCTCGACCTCGATCCGCGGGTCGAGGTGCAGGTGGGGGCGGTCCGCGGTGTGGTCGGCGTCGTCCTGACGGTCGAGCCGTACTTCGGTGACGTGCTCGACTGCACGGTCGCCCGTGTCGCGCCCGGCGGGACGAACGTGTGGGTCCCGCCGCGCGTCCAGCGGATGAAGGGCGAGGGGGGCTGCGGGCTGGGGAACGCGGTGGATCCGCTGCCGCCGCCGCACTGACCGGGGTGTCCTTCTGTGGCCGGTCCCGTCGCGAAGCGGGGGTCCCCACCGGGTCGTCTTGTTAGATTTGGCGGGACGACGAAAGGACCCCCCCTTGAACGAACTGGTGCGCTGGGAGACCTCGTCAGGGACGGTGGTCGTCGAGATGGACGACCGGGAGCCGGGGTTCGACTCGGTGTCGCGCGGCGACGGGATCCTGCACGAGGCGGGCGCCAAGTTCGAGGACGCCCTGCACAGCGTGCGGGACGCGGCCGAGTCGGCGCTCGCGACGCTGCGGAGCGGCGAGCTGAAACCGGACGTCCTGGAGCTGGAGTTCGGCGTCAAGCTCAACGCCGAGGCCGGGGCGGTGATCGCCAAGACCTCCGTGGAGGGCCAGCTCAAGGTCAAGATGACGTGGGGCCGGCCCGACCTCGGGGCGGAGTCGGAGGCGTAACCGCCGGTGGTCGACTTGCGGTGGCGCGCCTGGGTCGGGGACGCGGCGGGCCGGAGGCTCGGCGCGGCGTTCCTGGTCGGTCCGACACGGCTGCTGACCTGCGCGCACACGGTGCACGGGCGGGACGAGGCGCGGGTCGGCTTCCCGGGGATCGCCGAGGACCTGCCCGCGAAGGTCGTCCGGTGCGGCGGGGACTGGCGGCGCGAGGGCGACCTCGGGGACGTCGCGCTGCTGGAGCTGACCGAGCCGGTGCGGCTGCCGGCGGCCCGGTTCGCCGCGCCCGGCGACCTGCACGGGCTGGCGGCGTCCGGCCGGGGGTTCGGCGTGTGGGGGTTCCCGCGCCGCCGCGACCACGGGGAGCGGCACGCGACGGTGACGACCCGTTCGCACTGGTCGCGGCAGTCGGAGTGGTGGGAGCTGCGGACCGCCGGCAACGACGCGCTCGAGGAGGGGTACAGCGGGTCGGCGGTGTTCGACGTCGAGACCGGCGCGGTGCTCGGGATGGTGACGAACGCGGACCTGCGCGGCGACCGCGCGGACCTCGGCTGGATGATCCCCGTCTCCCGGATCCGGCTGTACTGGGAGGAACTGGACGATCTGTTGCCGCTGCCGTGGCTGACCGCGCCCGCCCGCCGCGAGCTGCGGGCGCTGCTGGCCGGGGTGCCGTGCGGCGACCCGGTGGCCGCCGACGCTGCCGAGGTGACCGGGCGGCCCCGGCCGGAGGGGTTCCGTTCCGCATGGGACGCGGTCCGGTACGTCGCCGAGGGCTGGCCCGAGGACCGGCTCGTCCGGTTCCTGGGAGCCCTCGGGCGGCACCTGCCGGAGGCGCGGCGGCGGTCGCTGGCCGCCTGGACCGGACGGCACCTGCGCGCGCCCACCGCGGACGAGGCGCCCGCCGCGCCCCCGTCGGTCATCGTGCGGCTGGAGCGCCAGACGTTCGACAACGCCTTCGACCTCACGGTGCAGACCTGGGTGGACGGCACCGTCGGGACGTCCCGCACCATCGGGGGCGTCCCGGAGCGGGGCGTGCGGCGCGCCGTCGAGACGGCCGTCGCCGAGGTGGCGGGCACGCTCGACGCCCTCGACTACATGATCGAGTTCGCGGTGCCGGAGAACCTCCTGGGCAGACCGTTCGAGCAGTGGTACGCCGACCCCGTCACCAAGATCCAGATGCGGAAGTTCCCGGTCGTCGTCCGCGACGTGCAGCGGATGCACCCCGGCTCGATCCGCCGCAACCTGGCCTGGCGCCGCTGGCGGGTGCTGGCCGACCGGGGGCGCGCCGAGCCGGAGACCGTCGCGTGCGACACCCCGCGCAGGGGCGGCGACTTCGAGGACCGGCTGGAGGCCAACCCGCACTTCTCCGTCCTGGTGTACGGGACACGCCCGGTGAAGCCGTGGCTGACCGCCGCGCTGAACAACGGCATCCCGGTCATGCTGTGGCCGCGGACGGCCTGCGACGACGCGTCCCACGACGACTGCCCGGGCACCCGCCTGTCCGGCGACCTGGCGTCGGCCGTCCGCGGCGAGCGCCCCGGCGACCTGCCGCGCGTCGCGCTCGCGCTGCGCCAGCAGGCGCGCGGCGCCCCGAAGGGCGAGCCGCACTGCGGCCGCGACCTGACGCTGCTCTGGGACGACCCGTCCCGGCTCCCCGACCCGCCGCTCGCGATGGAGGCATAGTGCCCGACTGGCTGCTGTACACCGGGAGCCGTGAACCGCACGACGGCATCGACCGGCTGCCCGACCCGCCGCCGTGGCGCGCGTTCGACGGCGGCCCCGTCGTCCCGGCCCCGGACGGCGGCTCCGGCAACGCGCACCAGGCGACGACGTACCGTCCGTCGGACGACGCCGTGCAGCAGGTCAACGCGGCGCTGTACCTGCGGCGCCCGCTGCTGGTGACGGGCCCGCCCGGCACGGGCAAGTCGACGCTCGCGTACGCGGTGGCGCACGAGCTCGGGCTCGGGCCCGTCCTGCATTGGCCCGTCACGAGCCGGACGACGCTGCGCGACGGGCTGTACCAGTACGACCCGCTGACCCGCCTGTACGCCGCGAGCCACGACCGGCTCCCGTCCGACGACGACATCGGCCGCTACATCCGGCTCGGGCCTCTGGGGACGGCGCTGCTCCCCTACGGACGTCCGCGGGTGCTGCTCGTGGACGAGATCGACAAGAGCGACATCGACCTTCCCAACGACCTCCTCACGATCTTCGAGAAGGGCGAGTACGAGATCCCCGAGCTGACCCGGCGCGCCGACCCGTCCGCCGAGGTCATGACGGCCGACGGCCCGCGCGTCACGGTGCCGGGCGGGACCGTCCGGTGCCGGGCGTTCCCGCTGGTGGTGATGACCAGCAACGGCGAGCGCGAGTTCCCGCCCGCGTTCCTGCGCCGCTGCGTCACCGTCGAGCTGCGGCAGCCGGCGGGCGAGGCCGAGCTCGCGGCGATCGTCCGCGAGCACCTGGGGCCGCTCGCCGACCGCAGCGACGACCTCGTGCGCCGGTTCCTCGAACGGTCGTCCGCCGGGACGCTCGCGACCGACCAGCTCCTCAACGCCGTCTACCTGTGCCGGCACGCGGACGCCGAGGACCGGCGGGCCCTCGCCGACCGCATCATGCCGTACCTGACGGCCCCGATCGACGATGAATGACATCGAGCGGCTGCGGCACGTCCTCGCCGCGACCGGCCCGCCGCCGGACGCGCAGGAGCTGAGCGAACTGCTGTGGCTCGCCTGCCGGATGGGCGGGGACGAGCCGTCGCCCCCGGCGTCCCGGCGCGTGCGCCGCGTCGATGTCCGCCTCGGCCTCGCCGAAGCCGAACTCGACGCGCCGGACGTGCCGACGCTCGCGGAGGACGCGGCCCTCCCCGGCTTCGACGGGCTCGTCCCCGTGCTCCCCCGGCCCGCCGTCGCCGCCGATCCCGCGCCCGTCGCGGCGGACTCGGGCGCCGAGGAGGTGCTCGTCCCGACGGCGCCGATGCTGGCCGACCCCCGCGGGGTGCAGCGGGCGCTGCGTCCGCTGAAGCGGCGCGTCCCGTCCCGGCACCGCCGCGAACTCGACGAGGACGCGACCGCCGCACGCATCGCCGAGTCCGGCATGTGGGCACCCGTCCTGGTGCCCGCGCCCGAACGGTGGCTGACGCTCGGCCTCGTCGTCGACACCGGACCGACGATGCGGCTGTGGCGCCCCCTCGCCCGCGAACTCGCCGAGGCCCTCACTCGGCAGGGCTCGTTCCAGGACGTGCACGTCTCGTACCTGGACGGCGACCGCGTCTCGGGCGCCCCGGGCGCGCCCCCACGGGCCCCGGGCACGCTCCTGCACGCGTCCGGACGCCACGCGGTGTTCGTCCTCAGCGACTGCTCGGGCCCCCACTGGTGGGACGGGCGCGCGCACCGGGCCGTCCGGCGATGGGCCCGGACGGGCCCGACCGCGATCTTGCAGCCGCTCCCGGAGCGCCTGTGGCGGCGGACGGCCGCCCCCACGTCTCCGGGCATCGCATTCCTGCCGCGTCCGGGCGGGCCCAACACCGACCTGTGCTTCACGCCCTTCGACGGCGTCGCCGAACCGGGCGTGCCCGTCCCGGTGCTGGAGATCGCGCCGCGCTGGCTCGGGGCGTGGGCCGGACTGGTCGCGGGCGCGGGCCCGCAGCCGCTCTCCGTCGCGAGCCTGCGCCCGGACCCGGCCGCGGCCGTCGGCCCGCAACCGGCCCGGGGCACTGCCGTCGAACAGGAGCGCGAACTGCCGGTGGACGAACGCGTCCGGCGGTTCCTGGCCTCGGCGTCCCCCGCAGCCGCCGAACTCGCCGCGCACGTCGCGGTGTCGGTGCCGTCGCTTCCCGTCATGCGGCTGATCCAGCATCGGGTCCTCGGCGGTTCGGGCCCGGGACAGCTTGCAGAGGTGCTGCTCAGTGGGCTGCTCCGTCCCGTGGACGACCTGCGCTACGCGTTCGTCCCGGGTGCCCGCGAGGCGCTCCTCGACACCCTGCCGCGCCCCGAGGCCCAGCACACCAGGCACGTCCTCGAGGCCGTGTCCGCCGAGATCGAGCGCCGGGCCGGGACGACGGCCGAAGTGTTCCGCGCGCTCGTCCCGTCGTCCGGTGGCCGGGTGCGGCTGGTCGCCGACACCGAACACTTCGCGCTCGTCTCCCCGCGGACCCGCGCGCACCTCGCACCGTCCCGGGCCCCGCAGGCGCCGAACCTGCTCGACCTGCTGGACAGGCCGGTGGGCGAACTCGTCGGCGGGGGCTGGGGGCCGCTGCGGCTCGTCCCCATCGGAACGGGTGAGGACGGCGGGCCCCTTTTCCTGGACATCGCGAGCGGGGACATCGGACGCCACACCGAGATCAGCGCTCCGCGGGAGGTCCGGGGCCGCTGGCTGCGGACGATCCTCTTCAGCCTCGCGGTCCACCACTCGCCGTCCCAGATCGAGTTCGCGTTCGTCGACCTCTCCGGCGGGGCCTCGTTCACCGGGCTCGGCACGCTGCCGCACGTGGCGGCGGCCGTCCACGCCATGTCCCCGGACTCGGACCTCCTCGACGGCCTGGAACCCGCGCTCGACGACGAACTGACCCGCCGCGAAGGCGTCCTCCGCGACACCGGCCTGCGCACGTGGCGCGACCACGAGGCGGCGGTCACGAGCGGCGACCCCCTCGACGCCCTGCCCCTCCTCCTCATCGTCCTGGACAGCGCCGACGCCCTGTTCGAGGCCCGCCCCGCCCTCAGCCGGTTCATGTCCGCCGTCCAGGTGAGGGCCCTCGATGCCGGCGTCCACTTCATCCTCTGCACCGCCAACCGCACGCGGTTCTGGAATCGGTCCCTGCTGATCGCGCCGGGCGGCGGAGAGGACGACGGCCACGCGGAGCTCCGCGTACCGAGCCGAGGCGTCGCGAAGCGGTTCCGCCCGGCGCTGATCACCCTGGACGACGCCGTTCCGATCATCGACCGGATGGCCGGGATCGGCCCCCGAGCACGGCGCCTTCCCTGGCCCGTCGGGGAAGCGCCCTGGCTGCCGCCCACCGGCCTCCACCTCCGGGCGACGGGTGCGGACGCTCGACCGGCCGAGGAGCATCCGGAGTCCGCAGCGCGGCTTCGCGACGCGCCGGCCGACCAGATCAAGGGCCTCGCGCGGACTCTCGACTTCCTGCGCGATACGGAGGCGGAGGCGCGCCGGGTCCGGGACGAGGTCGCCGCCACGATCGCCGGGCCGCCGCCGCCCGTCCGGCCGGAGCGGTGGGCCGCGCTCGCCGACCGCCTGTCCGCCCTCGGCCGCGGCATCCGGACGGACGGCGACCGGACGGACCGGGCACGGCACATCACCGACCTCGAACGCGCGGCCGCCGACGCCCTGCGGGACGCGCGGGAAACGGTCGAGGCCGCCCGGGACCTGCTGGAGCGGCGCGAGGAACTGCGCGGCCGTCTGGACGCGCACCGCCGGACGGCCGACCGGTGGGGCCTCGCCGAGGACGACAGGTCGTACCGGCTGTACAAGCAGGCGCTCACGGTGCTGCTCGCGACTCCGTGCGATCTGGAGGAGGCCGAGGCGGCGCTGGAGGAGTTCGAAAGGGCCGTGTCACCGCCCGACCCGACGACACGGCCGTCCACCGGCGAACGCGACAGGGCACGGGACGTCCTCACGGTGAACCGGGGCGGCGAACCGCGTGGCCCGGTCATCGGATTCGACGAACGGGGCGACGCCGTCTTCCCGTTCCCTCCCGGCCACCCGACGGACGTCCCGCACGGCATGATCGTCGGCGATGCGGCGTCCCGGCAGCGGATGCTGCGCGTCCTCGTGCTCGCGCTCGCCGCGACGCACCTCCCCGATGCGCTCTCGTTCGCCTTCGGCGGCATGGGAGAACACCCGCTCGGCGTGCACCTCGACCTGCCGCACGTGGTCCGTTCCAAGGACGAGCTGCTCGGACGTCCTGACGAGCTCCGACGATTCCTCGGGTACCTGTCCGGCGAGTTGGACACCAGAGCGTCCGTCCCCCATGCGGACCGGCCGCACCTCGTCGTGGTGATCGACGTATCGGTGACCCTCCCGCCCAGCCGCCCCGAGGTCGCGGACACGCTGCTGCGCCTCGCCCGCCGGGGCAAGGCGGTGGGCGTGACCCTCGTGCTCTCGTCGGAAACGGTCGACGACAGGCGAACATGGGACTGGTACCTGCCGCTCATCGACTGGCGGATCGTGACGGGCCCGCGCCCGCCGATGGAACTGCAGCGGTTCCTCAGACGGCCCGCCGTCGACTTCACCGGCGACCGATCCGCGTACCTGCTGGTCTCAGGCGCCCCTCTGCTCCGGTTCACCATCGCACGCGAACCCTCCGCGGGCGCCTTGGGGATGTTCGTCGAGTACCTGCGCGCCGGTCGACCTGCTGAGCCGCAGGAGCGCTTGAGCGCGTCGGCCGGCCGGGCGCCCTCGAGCCGGTACACGATCCTGGCGTGCGACATCGCCTCCTTCGGCGACGCGCTGCGGACGGACGACGCCCGAGCGGAGACCAGGAACGCCCTGTACCGGGGCCTGGACGCGAGCCTGCGGGCGGCCGGGACAGACCTCGCAGACTGCTACCACGAAGACCGGGGCGACGGTGCGCTGGTGCTCTTTCCGCCGGAAGTGGGGACGGAGCTGCTGCTGACGGTGGTCGTGGAGAGGTTGAACGCCGAACTGCGGCGGTACAACCAGGCGGTGGCGCATCTGGCGCGGATCAGGCTGCGGGTGGCGGTGCACACCGGCGAGGTGCGTCACGACGGGAACGGGGTCGTGGGAGAGGCCGTGAACCACGCGTTCCGGATCCTGGACGCCCAGCCCTTCAAGGACGCGTTCAGCAAGTCGATGGCGCCGCTCGGGGTGGTCGTGTCGCAGCGGGTGCACGACGACGTGGTGCGACACGGGCCGGGACTGATCGACCCGAACGAGTACCGGCCGATCGACATCACGGTTGAGGGGACCGGGGGCGCGGCGTGGGTCCGGGTGCCCGGTGTGCTGATCGGAACGCTCGCGGCAGCGGCCGGCGAGCCGGCGGCGCTCGCCGGCCCGTCGAACGCCTCGGAGAGCCCGGAATCGGGCGACTTGGACGAGGCAGCGCTCTTCGAGCTGGTGGATCTGATGGTCGACGTGCCACTGATGGCGGGCGAGCCGGGACGGAACCTGGTGATGGAGTTCGTCCGCGGGGAGATCTCCAGTGCCGTCCCGCGGCACGCCGAGGCCCGGCGGGACGTCTACTCGATCCTCAGTACGTGCTTGGACCATCCGGGCGGGCTGCGGGAGCTGCTGACGGTGATCAAGCAGCTTTCGGGCGAGTCGGCCCCGGTCCTGCGGTTGGAGGAGGCGGCCGCGCGGATCCACCCCCGGCCCTGACGCCTCACCGGCCCCGTCCGTCTCGGAGCGAATATTAGATCGCCCAGTCCATAACCGTGATAGCGTCGGCGGCATGGCGCGACCGCGGAAGTTCGACGAGGGCCGGGCCGTCGAGGCGGCCATGCGGGCGTTCTGGACGGCCGGGTACGACGGGACGTCGACGCAGGAGCTGTGCGAGGCCACGGGGCTCGGGCGCAGCAGCATCTACAACACGTTCGCCAGCAAGCACGAGTTGTTCGACAAGGCGCTCGCCCGGTACATGGAGATCAGGACGGGTGCGCTGATCGAGCTGCTGGAGGATTCGGGACGGACGGTGCGGGATCGCCTTCGGGAGGTGCTCGAGGGCGCAGCGGAGCCCGATGACGGGGATCCGCTGGGGTGCTTCGTCGTGAACACGATGGTGGAGCTCGTCCCTCGGGACCCGGAGGTCGCGGAGCGGATCGACCGGGACCAGCGGCGGCGGCTGGACGCGGTGCGCGCGGCGATCGAGACCGGGATGGCCGCCGGGGAGATCGACGCGGGCAAGGACGCGGAGGCGCTGGCCCGGTTCGTCGTGTCGACGGTCGTCGGGATGCGCGTGACGGCTCGGGGCGGCGCCGACCGGACGGTGTTGCGGGCCATCGCGGAGACGGCGATGAGCGCCGTCTGAGACGGCGGCCGGCGGGCCGCCGTTTCTTTTCGGGCAAGTTTTGGACTGGACGATTCAGAATGGAGGACGGTCATGCGACCGGCCGTGTACGTGCTGGGTGCGGCGATCTTCGCGCAGGGGACGTCGGAGCTGATGCTGGCCGGGCTGCTGCCCGGCATGGCGGACGATCTGGGGGTGTCGGTTCCGGACGCGGGGCTGCTGATCTCGGCGTTCGCCATCGGGATGCTGGTGGGGGCGCCGGTGCTGGCGGTCGCGACGCTGCGGTGGCCGCACCGGCGCGCGCTGCTGGCGTTCCTCGCGGTGTTCGCGCTCGCCCATGTGGTGGGCGCGCTGACGCCCGGGTACTGGGTGCTGTTCGGGACGCGGGTCGTGGGCGCGTTCGTCTACGCGGGGTTCTGGGCGGTGGCGGCGGCGACGGCCATGGAGCTGGTGCCGGCGAGCGCGCGGGGGCGGGCGATGAGCGTCGTCGCGGGCGGGCTGACGATCGCGACGATCGTGGGGCTGCCCGCCGGGACGCTCCTGGGGCAGTGGTTCGGGTGGCGTGCGGCGTTCTGGGCGGTCGCGCTGATGTCGGTCGTCGCGATGGCCGGGGTGGCGGCGACGATCCCGGGCGGACGGTCCGGTGGTGCGGCGCCGCGGGTCCGCGAGCAGGTGCGGGCGCTGGGCGTCCCGCGGTTGTGGCTCGCGTTCGCGGCGACGTCGCTGGCCACGGGCGCGCTGCTGGTCACGTTCAGCTACCTGGGGGCGATGCTGGCGGAGACGACCGGGATCGCGGAGTCGTGGGTGCCCGGCGTGCTCGCGCTCTACGGGGTGGGCGCGCTGATCGGGATCACGGTCGGCGGGCGGACGGCCGACGCGCGGACGGTGCCGACGCTGTACGCCGGGTTCGCGGGGCTCGTGGTGGTGTCGGCGGCGCTGGCGCTGGTGCTGGAGTCGGCGGCGCCGACGGCCGCGCTGGTGTTCCTGCTCGGCCTGTTCGGGTTCGCGACGAACCCGGCGCTGAACACGCGGGCGTTCGGCCTGGTGGACGGCGCGACGACGCTGGTCGCGGCGGGGAACGTCGCCGCGTTCAACGTCGGGATCACGGCGGGCCCGTGGCTGGGCGGCCTCGCGATCGGCGCGGGCGGCGGGTACGCGTCCACCGCGTGGATCGGCGCCGGCCTGGGCGTGCTGGCCCTGGGCGCGGTCGCACTGGGGCAGCTGCGCAGGACGCCGGTCGCGGAGGTGGAGCGGGCGCCCGTCCGGGTGTGACGGTCAGTGGCGGGCGCCGGGCCTACGGAGCGGGCGGGCCCGGAGCGCCGCGCGGAGGTCGCGGCGCTCCGGGCCCGAGCGGGAGGGGTCAGGGCAGGCGGCACGTCCCGGAGTCGGACGCGGCCGGGTCGCTCTCGGAGGTGCCGGTCAGCCGGAGCTTGGCCTTGCGCTCGGCGTCCGGGCCGGGCTTGGCCCACACCTCGACCCAGGTGCTGTGGCGGTCGGTGGCGGTGGCGAGCGTGTTCGGCAGCCGGACCTGCCAGCCGTCGCCGGCCACCTCGGCCTTCAGCCGGAACACGTCGGAACCGTGGTGCCCGGTGCCGCCCCGGCCGCTGTTGTGGACCTCCATCGTGCACTTCAGCCAGCCGCCGGCCTCGCGGCTCGCGTTGCCGGAGTCGACCTTGACGCCGCGCCGCTGCGGGCCCGAGCCGTCGAGGGAGCGGATCCCGACCGTGTAGGACAGGACGCCGTTCCCGTCGCGTTCGAGGTCGAGGACGTAGAAGTGCAGGCGGTTCGCCTCGTCGACGTACTCGAACTCGCTGCCGGAGTCCGTGCCCGCGTGGAACAGGGCGTCCGAGAGCTGCCGGTAGTCGCCGATCGTCATCTTCTTCTCCGTCCCGTCGGGGAGGACGAAGTCGACCTTGTCGATGTCCTGCGGGTTCGCGTCCTTGACCCAGATGAACGGGGAGTCGTCCTCGTTCTTGGTCTTGGCCAGCAGGACCCCGGAGTCGGGGGTGAAGGAGTCCATGCCCATGCGGTCGACGACCTCGACGGTGTAGTTGTCGTAGCCGCCGCCGTCGCACATCGGGTCGGTCTCGGTCTCGCAGTCGGGGCTCTTGTCGCCGGCCGCGCCGAACTTCAGGTTGATGCCCGCGAGGGCGTTCTCGCCCGGTTCGGCGGCACGGGCCGTGATCTCGGCGACGACCATGCCCTGCGCGGCGAGCGCCTCGCGGTCGATCTGCAGCACCTTCGACCGATCGACGATGCCGAGTTCGAGCTTGTTGCGCAGCATGTGCTGCGCGCCCATGGACGCGCCGGTCGCCGGGATCGTCCAGCGGGCGTGCGGGCCGCCCGGCCCGTTGAAGCTGCCGCGGCTCAGCATGTCCCACGGGCCGCTGAACGCGCGGCGCGGCGGGTCGCCGTACGGGTTGTTGTAGTTGTCGCCGATGCCCAGGATGTGGCTGAACTCGTGCGCGAACACGCCCATGCCGGAGCTCTCGGCCTGCGTGGAGCTGCCCCGGGTGGCGTTCGGCCAGATCGTCGAGCCCGCCTGCCAGGACGTCCAGTCGACGTAGCGGGTGTCGACCCAGTTCGGGAGCTTCGGATCGCCCGAGCCCCACACGTCCGGCACCTGCTCCTTCGTGCCGAACTTCATCTCGCCGAACTCCTGCCAGGTGGACGACTCGTCCTGGCCGGCGCTCAGGAAGAACACGAAGTCGAACTGCGACGCCGTCTCCTCGCCGACGTCGGCGACCCACGCGGCGCGCGCGTCCGTGCGCAGGTCACGGTTGCAGGTGTCGCCCTCGGGGCAGCCGTTGCCCTTCTGCATCCGGTCGTCGATGCCGTACTCGTGGTCCTTCGCGGGCATCTGGTAGGCGCCGAAGGCCGTCAGGTCGACCCCGTACCGGCCGCCGGAGTCCTCCATCCAGTACTCGTGGAGGGTGTGGCCGTGGTTGAGGTCCTGCGGCTTGTTGAGGAAGTCCTCGTAGAACCGGGCGACGTCCTCGCGCGGGACGTCGCCGACCAGGTTCGGGTTGCCGAAGACGGACGAGTTCTTCGGCTGCGTCACGACGAACGGCTGGTTCGCGTAGTCGACGAGGACGACCGCGCCCCTGAAGTTCTTGATCGAGCCCTCGCGGGACGGGTCGGCCCACGAGGTGCCGGGGACGGACGCGTAGTCGTCCCAGGTCATCGTGTCGGGAAGCTCGTAGTTCTGCGGGTCGACGGGCCGCGGGCCGCCGCCCGCCGCGAACGTCCGGGGGGACGGTTCGGCACGCTGCCACGGCTGCGTCTGCGGCCAGTGCCGCGTCTGCCACGGGTTCTCGGCCGGGTCGGGGCCCGAGGGGCGCGGCTGCGCGGCGGCGGGCGCGGCCGCGAGGCCCGCGAGCAGCGTCACCGCCGCCACGGGCACCACGAGAGCGTTCTTGGCGCGCATCTCTCTCCTGTCGCACGGGGGTACTGCGACGGTAAGGACGCGCGGTGCACCGTCCTATGGAGGACTTAGACGATCTTGAACCGTCCGTGCTGGCAGGTCACGCCAGAGCGCGCCTCAGCCGAGGAGGTCCCGCTCGGCGACGACGATGCCGTCCTCGTCGCTGTAGAGCCAGTCGCCCGGCCGGAACTCCGCGCCGCCGAACACCACCGGGACGTCCACGTCCCCGGCGGCGTCCTTGGCGCTCTTGCGCGGGTTCGAGCCGAGGGCCTTCGCGCCGAGGTCGAGGCCGCGCAGCGCGGCGACGTCCCGCACCGCGCCGTTGATCACCACGCCGGTCCAGCCGTTCTCGACGGCCGCGGCCGCGATCAGATCGCCCATCAGCGCGGACGCGAGCGAGCCGGCGCCGTCCACGACGAGCACCCGGCCGTCGCCGGGGGTGTTCAGCAGCCGCTTGACGAGGCCGTTGTCGCGGTGGCAGCGGACGGTCGAGACGGGCCCGGCGAACCGCGCGCGTCCCCCGTACTGCCGGAACTGCGTCTCGCAGCTGCGCAGCTCGTCCCCGAAGTCGTCGATGAGGTCAGCGGTCGCGAACTCCATGCCCGGCAGCCTACTGCTCGGTAACCGACGGGGTCCCGGCAGGGTCCGGACGCCCGGACGGCGCGTCGAACGGATGGCCGATCAGCCTCGACAGGACGATCGACGTCTTCGTCGCGGTGATGTTGTCCTCGCGGCGGAGCCGTTCGAGGACCTGCTCCAGGTGCTGGATGTCGCGGGCGCGCACGTGGACGAGCGCGCTGGCGTCCCCGCTGATCGTGTAGGCCGCGACGACCTCGGGGTGGGCGCGGACGCTCGAGTGGATCTCCTCGGGGGACGTCGCGCCGGTGCAGAAGATCTCGATGAACGCCTCGGTCGTCCAGCCGACGGCGGCCGGGTCGACGACGGCGGCGAACCCGGTGACGACGCCGTCCGCGCGCAGCCGGTCGACGCGCCGCTTCACCGCCGGGGCGGACAGCCCGACCCGGTCGCCGATCTGCGCGTAGGAGGCGCGTCCGTCCTCCAGGAGGCGCGCAACGATCCGCCGGTCGATCTCGTCAAGACGCAACAAACAACACCCCCCAAGTCGGTTCTGGTCACTGGTCGGCCGGTTGGTCCCGAACATACGCTGTGAACGGACCGTCGGCCACCTGTACCGTCCGGTCCTCCCCCCTCGGCACCGGGCCCGTCGTCCGGTGTTCAGCGTTGCCCCCGGCCCGACCGGCCGGGGCCGAGCCGCGAAGGAGCGCCGTGACGCCGACCGAGAAGCTGCGGGCGATGTCCGAGGAGCACAGCGCGCACAACTACCACCCGCTGCCGATCGTGATCTCGGATGCCGAGGGCGCGTGGGTGACCGACGTCGAGGGCCGCCGCTACCTCGACATGCTGGCCGCCTACTCGGCCGTCAACTTCGGGCACCGCAACGCGCGCCTGACCGAGGCCGTGCGGCGGCAGCTCGACCGGGTGACGCTGGTCAGCCGCGCGTTCGACCACGACCAGTTCGGCCCGTTCGTCGCCGAGCTCGCCGACCTGTGCGGCAAGGACATGGTGCTGCCGATGAACAGCGGCGCCGAGGCCGTCGAGACGGCGCTGAAGACCGCCCGCAAGTGGGGGTACGAGGTCCGGGGCGTCCCGGCCGGCCGCGCGAACATCATCACGTTCGAGGGCAACTTCCACGGCCGGACGACCACGATCATCAGCTTCTCGACCGACCCGGACGCCCGCGACTCCTACGGCCCGTACACGCCCGGCTTCCGGACCGTCCCCTACGGCGACGTCGACGCCCTCAAGGCGGCGATGGACGGCGACACGGTCGGCGTGCTGATCGAGCCGATCCAGGGCGAGGCCGGGGTGAACGTGCCGCCGAGCGGGTTCCTGCGGGCGGTGCGGGAGCTGTGCACCGCGAACGGCGCGCTGATGATCGCCGACGAGATCCAGTCGGGCCTCGGCCGCACCGGCACCACGTTCGCGGTCGAGCACGAGGACGTCGTCCCGGACGTGTACATCCTGGGCAAGGCGCTCGGCGGCGGCATCATGCCGGTGTCGGCGGTCGTCGCGGACGCGGACGTCCTCGGCGTGTTCAAGCCCGGCCAGCACGGCTCGACGTTCGGCGGCAACCCGCTCGCGTGCGCCGTCGGCCGCGAGGTCGTCGCGATGCTGCGGACGGGCGAGTTCCAGGAACGCTCCAGGACGCTCGGCGCGCACCTGCACGAGCGTCTCGGCGGGCTGTCCGGCGACGTCGTCCGCGAGGTCCGCGGGCGCGGCCTGTGGGCGGGCGTCGAGCTGCACGGCAAGGCCCGCCCGGTCAGCGAGCGGCTGATGGGACTCGGCGTCCTCGCCAAGGAGACCCAGGACACCACGCTCCGGCTGGCGCCGCCGCTGGTCATCGAGCGCGCCGACCTGGACTGGGCCCTGGACCAGCTGGAGATCGCGCTCAAGGGCTGACCCGCCCGCCCCCTCTGGACGGGGCCGCCGCCGGTCAACGGCGCCCGGCGGCGGCCCAAGGCTTCGCTCGCACGCCCCATCAAAAACTCTGGGATCGGCAAAGAGTCGGCCCATGTCCGCCTGCCGTGTCGGCGCGCGCGCGGCAGCGGGCCCAATGTGGCCCCATGCAGCCCACGCCGCCCCAGCAGGACGAGCCTGCGCAGGGAACCCCCCAGCCGGACGACAAGGACGCCCAGGGCACGAGCCCGCGCGACCGGCGACGCCGCAGGATCCTGATCGGCTGCGGTGGTGCGGCGCTCGCCCTGCTCCTCGTGGTCGTCGGCGGCGCGTACGCGCTGCAGCGCTCCTACGACGGGCAGGTCGAGCGCGTCGAGGGCGCGCTGCCGACCGCGGGCGACCGTCCGGCCGGGACCGGGCGCGGCGAGAACTGGATGCTCATCGGGTCCGACCGGCGCAGCGACATCCCGTCGATGGGCGCCCGCGCGGACGCGATCATGATCGTCCATCTGGCGGAGCGCGGCGACCGGGTGTCGGTGGTGGCGATCCCGCGCGACAGCTGGGTGCCGATCCCCGGGCACGGCACGGACAAGATCAACGCGGCGTTCGCCTACGGCGGGCCGCAGCTGCTGATCCGCACGGCGGAGAAGCTCACCGGCGTCCGGATCGACCACTACGCGGCCCTCGACTTCGGCGGCTTCGTGGAGATGACCGACGCGCTCGGCGGCGTGACCGTCACGATCACCGAGGACACCTACGACCCCAAGTACCAGCGCGCGTGGAAGGCGGGGACCCAGCACCTCGACGGGGCCGGGGCCCTCGACTTCGTCCGGCAGCGGGTAAACCTGCCGAACGGCGACCTCGACCGGATCAAGCGCCAGCAGGCGTTCCTGGAGGCCCTCGCGGGCAAGGCCCTCGACACCCGCAACCCGATCAAGCTCGACCGGTTCATCCGGGCGGTGACCGGATCCGTCACCGTGGACGAGACGGTGACGGCGACGGCGCTGCGCAAGCTCGCGACCCGGCTGCTGGACGTGGCCGGGCTGGAGTACGTCACCGCGCCCGTCGACCGTCCGGCGGCCAAGGGGCGGCAGAGCGTCATCCTCCTGGACCACGCCAAGGCGGCGACGCTGTTCGCGGCCATCCGTGAGGACCGCATCGGGGAGTACGTGTCGCACCACGGCGGCTCCAACGCGGTGGACGCCGTCCGCTGAGGCGGCGCCCACCGGGCACGTCCGGAACAGGCCACAGGGCGGACATGCCGGATTCTCCGGAAACGCCACCGACGTCCCTCTGGAGTGGATTAGTCTGAGCGGACTAATCCATGTGAACCAATGAGGCGTCGACCATGTCCAAACCGCTCACACCACCGGCGCTGACCGTGCTCCGCATGCTGTGCGACGGGCCCATGCACCCGTACGAGATGCAGCAGCGGATCCGCGTCTGCCACTACGACGAGGCCGTCAAGATCACCCCGGGCTCGCTCTACCACACCGTCGACCGGCTGGCCGCCGCCGGACTGATCGAGCCCCTCGAGACGTCCCGGGAGGGCCGCCGGCCCGAACGCACCGTCTACGCGGTCACCACCGCCGGACGGGACGCCGCGCACAACCGGCTCGCCGAACTGTTCGCCAAGCCGACCAAGGAGTTCCCCCCGTACGGCACCGCGCTGGCGTTCGCGAACCTGCTGCCTCCGGACGAGGTCGCGCGGCTGCTCCGCAGCCGGATAGTGAGCCTGGAGGCGCAGCTCGCCGCCGTGCGGACCGGCTACGATTCGCTGCGCAAGAACGGCCTCGAACGCTACAAGCTGCTCGACCAGGAACTCGCGATCACGCGGGTGCGCGCCGAACTCGACCACAGCCGCGCACTCGCCGACGACCTGGAATCCGGCCGGGTCGCCTGGACCGGATCCGAAGCGACGAGGGAGACCGAATGAGCAGGTGGCGCGGCAACCCGTGGGCGATCCTGCTCACCCTGTCCCTCGGCTTCTTCATGACGCTGCTCGACCTGACGATCGTGAACATCGCGATCCCGAGCATGACCGAGAAGCTCGACGCCTCCCTCGACCAGATCCTCTGGATCGTCAACGCCTACATCCTGGTGCTGGCCGTCCTGCTGATCAGCGCCGGCCGCCTCGGCGACCTGTGGGGCAAGAAGAACCTGTTCATCGCCGGGGTCGCGCTGTTCACGCTGGCCAGCCTGGTGTGCGGGGTCGCGCAGGACCCGGCGCAGCTCATCGCCGCCCGCGCCGTCCAGGGCCTCGGCGCGGCGCTGCTGATGCCGCAGACGATGTCGATCATCATCAACGTGTTCCCGCCGGAACGGCGCGGCGCCGCGCTCGGGATCTGGGGCGCGGTCGCCGGGGTGTCCACGATCGCCGGACCGACCATCGGCGGGCTGCTGGTCACCAGTCTCGACTGGCGGTGGATCTTCTTCGTGAACCTGCCGATCGGCATCCTGGTGCTGGCGATGGCCGTCCCGATCCTGCCGGGGCGCACGCCGGGCGTCCGGCACCGCTTCGACGTCCCGGGCGTGCTGCTGGCGTCCGTCGCGCTGTTCTGCCTCGTGTTCGCGCTCACCGAGGGCGAGAAGTTCGGGTGGGACGCGCGGATCTGGGGGCTGCTCGCCGTCGGCGCCGTCCTGTTCGCCGTGTTCGTCCTGCACCAGCGGGGACGGCAGGACCGCGAGCCGCTCGTCCCGTTCTCGCTGTTCCGCGACCGCAACTTCACCATCCTGAACCTGGTCGGCGCGGCCGTGTCCGTCGGCATGGTCGGGATGTTCCTGCCGATGACGATCTACCTGCAGTCCGTCCTCGAGTTCAGCGCGCTCGAGGCCGGGCTCGTCATGGCGCCGTCGTCGATCGTGTCGATGTTCCTCGCGCCGCTCGCGGGCCGGCTCTCGGACCGCATCGGCGGCAAGTTCATCCTCATGTCCGGCCTCACCCTCTACGCGCTCGGCATGCTGTGGATCGTCGCCGTCGCGGACGTCGCCACCGACTGGACGGCGTTCATCGCGCCGCTCGTCCTCACCGGAATCGGCGTCGGCGGCGTCTTCGCGCCCATGGCCACCGAGGCGACCCGCAACGTCCCGCCGCACCTCGCGGGCGCGGCGTCCGGCGTCAACAACACGATCCGGCAGGTGGGCTCGGTGCTCGGCGGCGCGGCCGTCGGCGCCGTCATGCAGAACCGGCTCGCCGCCTCGCTCCGGGAGGAGGCCGCGCAGCGCGCCGGCGCCCTGCCGCCGGACGCCCGCGCCGGGTTCGTCGACGGGTTCGCCGGCGCCGCCGAGGGCGGCCTCGAGATCGGCGCGGGCCAGACCGGCGCGCACCAGCAACTGCCCCCGGACGTCCCGCCGGACGTCGCCCACCGCGTCCAGGACCTGGCCGCGCAGGTGTTCGGGCACGGGTTCGTCGACGCGATGCTCCCCACGATGGCGCTGCCGATCGCCGTCGTCCTGCTCGGCGCCGCCGCCTGCTTCGGCGTCAAGGGCCACCGCCGGCCCGCCGCGCCCGCCACGGGCCCCGCGACCGTCCCGGCCGGTCAGCCCAAGGTGCGGTAGGAGCCCTCGTAGAAGAGCAGCGGGCGCCCGTCCGGGTTCGGGACGTCCAGGCCGACGACCTCGCCGACCACGATGGCGTGATCACCGCCGTCGTGGACGGCGTGGGTCCGGCACTCCAGCGCCGCGACGGCCCCCGACAGGACCGGGGCGCCCGTCGCGGCCCCCCGGGCGTGCGGCCAGCCCAGCAGCTGCCCGTCCAGCTCCCGGCCGCGCGTCGCGAACCACTGCGACGCGTCCCGCATGTCCTCGGGGAGCACCGACACCGCCCACCGGCCCGTCTCCAGCACCATGCCGTGGAACCGCGCGACCTTCTCCGCGCAGAACATCACCAGCAGCGGCTCCAGCGACACCGACGTGAACGCGTTCACGGTCATCGCGTGATCGACGCCGTCGTCCGTCACCGTCGTCACGATCGCCACACCGGTCGCGAACCGGCCCACCACTTTTCGGAACAGCGCCGGATCGACGCCTCGCTCATCGCCCACGGGGTCAGCACCCTACCCGCGGGTACGGGCGGCGCCCCTCAGCAGCCACTGCCCGGACCGCCCGGTCGCCGGGACGCGCATCACCCCGAGCACCGCCGCCAGCAGGCCCCCGATGATGTACACGTAGCCGGCGACCGTCGCCGGCACCACCAGATCGCCCTCCGGGCGCTGCAGCGACATCACGAACACCACGATCAGCCACAGGAACGCGGGGATCACCGCGCCGGTCCGGCTGCCCATCCCCCAGCCCGCCAGCCGCACCAGCGCGAACAGCACCGCGACCAGGACGATCGACGCGACCGGGACCCCGGCCACCGTCCAGTCCTGCACGAAGGAACCGACGAGCCCGTACACCGCGCCGAGCACGGCGAGCATCACGTACGCCAGAGCCGACACGACCGCCTCGGCGGGACTCTCGACCTCGGTCTCGTCGTTCTCCACGGACGTCAGCGTATCCAGCCGGTCAGCCCGCCGCGTCCGCGAGCCCGGCGAACAGGTCCCGCTCCCGGCGGCCCGGCCCGAGCGGCCCCGGCTCGCCCGCCTGCAGGATGAAGTACTCGGTCCCGAACGCCTGCTGCCCCAGGTTGTTCGACAGCGCGAAGAACGGCCCGACCTGCTCGGGCGCCACCACGATCTGCGTCCGGTGGGCCCGCAGCGCCGCGAGCTTCGCCGGAAGGTGCGCCCGCGCGTCCACGACCGTCGTGACCTGGTCGTCCGGCACGCCCGACCCCAGCTCGTCGAGACCCGCCACGCGCGCGAACGGCAGCCGCGCCTCCCGCATCACCGCGATCGCCCGCGCCAGCACCGTGCGCGGCGTCGCGTACGCGTAGAACTTCGCGGCCCGCCACGGCTCGGCGCCGTCCTCGTGCGCGGGGTCGGCCGCCAGCTCGAACGCCCGCGACGCCACCCGGTGCGCCTGGATGTGGTCGGGGTGCCCGTAGTTGCCGCGCTCGTCGTAGGTGACGATCACGTGCGGCCGGACCTCCCGGACGACCTTCGCGAGTTCGGCGCCCGCCTCGTCCAGGTCCGCGCGCCAGAAGCTCCGCGGGTGGTCGTTCGCCGCGGTGCCCATCATCCCCGAGTCGCGCCAGCGCCCCGGCCCGCCCAGGTACCGGTGATCGCGCACCCCGAGGGCCGAGCACGCCTCCGCGAGCTCCCCGATCCGGTACTCGCCGAGGCGATCCTCCTTGTCGGACGCCAGATGGCGCAGCTCCTCGGGGATCACCTCGCCCTCCTCGCCGAGCGTGCAGGTGACGAGACAGACGTGGGCGCCCTCGGCGGCGTATTTGGCCATGGTCGCCCCGGTCCCGATGGACTCGTCGTCCGGATGGGCATGGACGAACAGGATCCGCGGCTCCTTCATGGGTACCGAGCCTACTCAGCCCGCGCCCCACCGGCGATGACCGCCCTCCCCCGGGCACCTAATCCATCGATTCGCCGCCACCGCGGGGCCGCGGCCACGCGGAGGCCCCGCATGACGAGACCCCGCCCGGCACGAACCGGGCGGGGTCGTCATGGCCTCGACGCCTTCGAAGCGGGCCACGCGAATCCGCGGGCCGGGAGTAGCTGTGCCGGTGGCGCCTTACGGCACCTCGGGGTCGCCGCCGCCACCGCCGCCGCCTCCGGTTCCGCCACCACCACCGCCGCCACCGCCGCCACCGCCGCCGGTCGGCGGGGTCTCGGTCGTGGGGGTGTCGGTCGGCGGGACGTCGTCGT
The DNA here is from genome assembly GCF_014648495.1 of Actinomadura cremea. GTDB lineage: Bacteria > Actinomycetota > Actinomycetes > Streptosporangiales > Streptosporangiaceae > Spirillospora > Spirillospora cremea. Next base: position 244,757 of record NZ_BMRF01000007.1, on the reverse strand, counting down.
CATCGCCGCCTCCGCCTCCGCCGCCACCGCCGGGGCCGGGGGTGGTCGGCAGGTCGGAGGTCGGGGGCAGCTCCGTGGTCGGGGGCGCCTCCGTGGTCGGGGGCGCCTCGGTGGTCGGGTCGTCGGTGAAGGTGGGCTCCTCCTCCGTCGGCTCCTCACTGGGCGGCGTCTCCGACACCGACTGGGACGTCTCGACGACCGGGAGGTTCGACTCGCCGTCGTCGCCGCCGCGGCTCGCCATGAAGACGCCCACGATGACGGCGAGCATCGCGATGACGGCGACGCCCGCGATGATCGGGGCCTTGGAGCGGCGCTCGGGCTCGAAGTCGTCGTAGTCGTCGTAGGGGCGCTGGCCGCCGCGGTGCGCGCCGGTGTAGCCGCGCGCGGGCGGGAGGGTGCCGTCGTAGTCGGCGGGCGAGACGCGGTGGGTCTGGTCGCCCATGGCGCCCATGCCGGCGACGCCCATGCCGGCGGCGAGGGTCGAGCCCTCGGCGAGCATCGACGTGGCCTGCGTCGGGTCGTCCATGCGGGTCTGGCCCGCCGCCATCGGGGTGTTCGGGTTCGCGCCGCCGATGAGCGTCATCATCAGCTGCTGGGCCGTCGGGCGCTGCGTGGGCTCCTTGGCCAGGCAGGCGGAGATCATCCGGTGCAGGTCCTGCGGGACGCCCTCGAGCGACGGGGGCTCGTGCATGACCCGGTTGATGACCGCGACGACCGTGTCGTCGCCGAACGGGGGGCGCCCGGTCGCGGCGAACACCATCGTGGTGGCCCACGCCCAGACGTCCACGGCCTCGGTGAGGGTCGCGCCCGCGACCTGCTCGGGGGCCATGTAGGACGGGGTGCCGATCGCCTTCGTGGCGTTCGTCTGGCCGGTGTCGAGGGCCCGCGCGATGCCGAAGTCGATCACGCGGGGCCCGTCCGGGGCCATGATGACGTTGTGCGGCTTGAAGTCGCGGTGGACGATCCCGGCCTGGTGGATCGCCGTGAGGGCCGTGAGCGTGCCGATGGCCAGCCGTTCGAGCGCGGCGCCGGTGATGGGGCCGCTGTCGGTCACCTGCTTGTACAGGGCCGGGCCGGGCACGTACTCGCTCGCGATGTACGGCTGGTCGCCCGCGACGTCGGCCTCGAGCACCTGCGCGGTGCAGAACCGCGCGACCTGCTTGGCCGCCTGCGCCTCACGGACGAACCGGTTCCGGGCCGAGGCGTCCGCGGCCAGGTCGGTGCGCAGCAGCTTGATCGCGGCCTGGCCACCGGAGGCGTCGACGCCGAGGTAGACGACCCCCTGGCCGCCCTCGCCGAGGCGCTCGAGCACCTCGTACGAGCCCAGCCTCCGGGGATCCCCCGGCTGCAGCTCCGACATTGACCTCTCCTCACCGCCCGCGACGACAACAAGTGCTTGGGGAAGCTTTGAGCTTACGCGAGCGCGGACCCGGGCAGGGGTCGTTAACCGCCCACGAGGCGACGACCCGTGATCATAGGGGTGCGCGGGCCCGCGCGCCGTACTTCTCCAACGATCAGGCTGGCAGACTCGATTCCCATGAGCATCAGCTATCCGCGGCAGAGCGCCCGCACCCGACGGTTCTCCCTCGGCGTCCCGCGCGCCTTCCAGATCGCGCCGGACGGGTCGCGCGTGGTCTTCCTGCGCACCCGTGCCGGCGACGACCCGGTCACCTGCCTGTGGACGCTCGACGCGGCGACCGGCGAGGAGCGGCTCGTCGCCGACCCCGCCGCGCTGGACGTGCCCGGCGAGGGGGACCTGCCCGCGGAGGAGCGGGCACGCCGGGAACGGGCCCGCGAGCAGGCCGGAGGCATCGTCGGGTACGCCACCGACCGGGACATGCGGCGGGCGGTGTTCACGCTCGGCGGGCAGCTGTACGTCGCCGATCTGGACGGCGGCGAGGTGCGGGGGCTGCCGGCGGCGACGCCGGTGTTCGACCCGCGCCCCGACCCGTCCGGCCGCCGCGTCGCGTACGTGTCGGGCCGCACGCTCCGGGTGATCGAGATGGACGGGAGCGAAGACCGCGCGCTCGTCCGTCCGGAGTCGGAGCAGGTGTCGTACGGGCTCGCGGAGTTCGTCGCGGCCGAGGAGATGGGCCGGATGCGCGGCCACTGGTGGTCACCGGACGGCGGAACGGTGCTGGTCGCGCGGGTGGACGAGACACCGGTGCAGCGCTGGCACATCGCCGATCCGGCCAACCCGGACACGGCGCCCGCGGAGATCGCCTACCCGGCCGCCGGGACCCCGAACGCGCTGGTCTCGCTGGTGCTGCTCAAGGTGGACGGCGGGCGGCTCGGGGTCGCGTGGGACCGCGGCGAGTTCCCGTACGTGGTGACCGCCTCGTGGGACGGGCACGGGCTGCTGATCGTGGTGCAGCCGCGCGACCAGCGGTCCCAGCGGGTGCTGCGGGTCGACCCGTCCAACGGGGAGACGTCGCTGCTGCACAACGAGCACGACCCGGTGTGGACGGACATCGTGCCGGGGCTGCCCGCGCGGACCGGCGCCGGCGACCTGGTGTGGATCACCGAGGACCGGGCGACCGACACGCGGCGGATCACGATCGCGGGCGAGCCGGTGACGCCCGGCGGGCTCCAGGTGCGGTCGGTGCTCGGGGTGGAGGGCGATTCGATCCTGTTCACCGCGTCGGAGGAGCCGACCGAGGTCCACCTGTACTCCCTCGACGGTGGTGATGTGACGAAAATCACAGATGGCCAAGGGGTATTCGGGGGCGTCCGGTCCGGTGCGGTGACCGTCGTGACGGGCGCGCGGCTCGACCGGCCGGGATCGGAGGTCGAGGTGCGCGGGCCCGCCGGGACGCACCCCGTCGCGTCCTTCGCCGAGACGCCGGTGATCACGCCGCGGGTCGAGCTGCTCCGCGCCGGGGACCGGCAGATCCGCACGGCGGTGCTGCTGCCGACCGGATGGGAGCCCGGCCACGGGCGCCTGCCGGTCCTGATGGACCCCTACGGCGGCCCGCACGCGCAGCGCGTCCTGGCGGTCCGGCGCGCGTACTGCGAGGCGCAGTGGCTCGCCGACCAGGGCTTCGCCGTCGTCGTCGCGGACGGCCGCGGAACGCCGGGGCGCGGGCCCGCCTGGGAACGCGCCGTGCGCGGCGACTTCGTCGAACCGGTCCTGGAGGACCAGATCGCCGCGCTCATCGAGGCCGCGCGGCTGCACCCGGCCGCGTTCGACCTCGACCGGGTCGGGATCCGCGGCTGGTCGTTCGGCGGGTGGCTCGCGGGACTGGCCGTCCTGAAGCGCCCGGACGTCTTCCACGCGGGCATCGCGGGCGCGCCCGTCACCGACTGGCGGCTCTACGACACCCACTACACCGAGCGGTACCTGGGCCACCCCGACGAGGAGCCGGAGAACTACGCGGCGAACTCCCTCGTCGAGATGGCCGGGAAGCTGGAGCGCCCGCTGATGATCATCCACGGGCTCGCGGACGACAACGTGGTCGCGGCGCACACGCTGCGGCTGTCGTCGGCGCTGCTGGCGGCGGGCCGCCCGCACACGGTGCTGCCCCTGTCGGGCGTCACGCACATGACCCCGCAGGAGGTCGTCGCGGAGAACCTGCTGCACCTCCAGGTCGACTGGCTCAAGAACGCCCTCGCGAGGTAAAGCGCTCAGGTGCTGTGCCAGGACGCCCACAGGGCGGCGTAGGAGCCGTTCCGCGCGAGCAGCTCGTCGTGGGTTCCGAGCTCGGTGATGCGCCCGTCCTCCACGACCGCGACACGATCGGCGTCGTGCGCGGTGTGGAGGCGGTGCGCGATCGCCACGACCGTCCGTCCGTCCAGGGCGGCGGCCAGCGAGCGCTCCAGGCGCCGGGCGGCCCGCGGATCGAGCAGCGACGTCGCCTCGTCCAGGACGAGCGTGTGCGGGTCCGCGAGGACCAGCCGGGCCAGCGCGAGCTGCTGCGCCTGCGCCGGGGACGGCGCCGCGCCGCCCGCACCGACCTCGACGTCCAGGTCCGGGCCGTCCCACTCGACGGCCGCCAGGACGCGCCGCAGGTCGTCGTCGGACGCGTCCGGGCGGGCCATCACGAGGTTGTCGCGGAGCGTCCCGCGGAACACGTGCTGCTCCTGCGTGACCAGCGCGACGTGCCCGCGCAGGTCGTCCATCGGCAGCCCGACCAGCGGGACGCCGCCGACCTCGACCGCGCCGGTGCGGGGGCCGTCGATCCCCGCGAGCAGGCGGCCCAGCGTGGACTTCCCGGCGCCGCTCGGCCCGACCACCGCGAGCCGCTCCCCCGGCCGCAGCTCCAGGTCGACGGCGTGCAGCACGTCCCGTTCGCCCCGGTACGCGTACCGGACGCCGCGGGCCGCGAGCCGCTCGCCGGCGGGCTCCCTGCCGTCCGGGACGCGGTCCGGCGGGACGTCGCCCACGCCCAGCACCCGCGCCAGCGACGCGCCGCCGAGCTGCAGCTCGTCCAGCCACGCCAGCAGGGTCTCCACCGGCCCGCTCAACTGCTGCACGTACAGCGTCGCCGCCGTGACCTGCGCCAGCGACGCGTGGCCGTGCATGTACAGCAGGCCGCCGCCGAGCAGGGTCGCGGCGACCGGCAGCACGAACGCCAGCTCGATCACCGGGAAGAGCACGGTGCGCAGCCGCAGCGTGTACCGCTCGACCTCGAACGCCGCCGCGATGTCGGCGTCCCCGCGCTCGCGCCGCCGCTCCGCCAGCCCCAGCGCCTCGACCGTCCGCGCCCCGTGCACCGTCTCGGCGAGGCCGTCGGTGATCCGCGCGTACGCCGCGTTCTCCCGCAGGTACCCCGCGTGGGCGCGCGGCAGGTACCAGCGGGTCACCGCCCACAGGAGCGGGACCGACACCAGGCAGGGCAGCGCGACCAGCGGACCGTTCAGCAGCAGCGCGCCGACCGTCAGGCCGCCGACGACGGCGGCGATCAGCGTCTCGGGCATCGCGTACCGGACGGACGTCGCGAGCGTGTCGACGTCGCGCGACGCGCGGGTCACCAGGTCGCCGGTGCCCGCGCGCTCCACCGTCGACAGCGGCAGCCGCAGCACCCGCCGGACGAACCCCTCGCGCAGTTGCGCGAGGACCCGCTCGCCGAGCTTCGCCGACTGCAGGTACGCGTAGCGCAGCAGCACCCCCTGCACGATCACGAACACGGCGATGGCGAGCGCCACGGTGTCGACGTTCGCGCGCCCGTCACCGACGTCCTCGACGAGACCGCCCAGCAGGCGCGGCGCGACGAGCCCGGCGGCGGCCGCGAGCGCGTGCAGCGCCAGCGCCCCGGCGAGCGCCCGCGGATGCCGCAGCACCAGCCGCCGCGCGTACGCCCGCACCTGCGCGGACGACGCCACCGGCAGGATCTCGGTGCTCACGACCGCACCCCCTCCCCCGCCTCTCCATCCCGCACTTCTCCCAGCACCGCCCCGTTCGCACCGTTCGCGCCGTTCGCGCCGTTCGCGCCGTCCGCGCCGTTCGCGCCGTCCGCGCCGTCCGCGCCGTCCGCGCCGTTCAGGGAGTCCGCGTGCTCCGTGCCGCCGGCATCCCTTGCGGTGTCCGTGCACTCCACGCCGTCCGTGCGGTTCGCGCAGGTCGCGACCTTCCCGGCGTCTGCGCGCTTCGCACGCTCCGAGCCGTTCGCACCGTTCGCACCCTTCGGAGCGTCCGCAGCGTCGTCGCGGTCCGGGGCGTCCACAGGCTCCGCGGCGTCCTCACCGGGGGACGAGCCGCTCCGGGCTTCGTCGTTCGGTTCGGCTCGGGTGACGGTGGACGCGTAACGGGGGTCGGTGTCGAGGAGGTCGCGGTGCGCGCCCTCGGCGACTACGCGTCCGTCCAGGACGAACGCGACGTGCGCGGCGCGGTCGAGCATCAGGGGGCTCGTGGTGCACACCACCGTGGTTCGGCCCGCGCGCGCTTGGGCGAGGCGGTCGGCGATGCGGGCCTCGGTGTGTGCGTCCACCGCGCTGGTCGGCTCGACGAGCACGAGGACCTCCGGGTCGGCTGCGAGCGCGCGCGCCAGGCGAAGGCGCTGCTGCTGCCCGCCGGAGAACTCGCGGCCCGCCTCGGCGACGTGCGCGTCCGGTCCGGACGCGGCGACGATGTCCGTCGCGCTCGCCGCCCACAGCGCGGGCTCCAGGTCCACGGGCCCGCGCGCGGGGGTGAGCGCCTCGGTCAGCGTGCCGGCGAACAGCCGGTCCTCGTTGACCGCCACCACGATCCGTTCGCGCAGGTCGTCGACCTGCTGCAGGGGGACGCCGGCGAAGTCGACGCGTCCGGGCGCGTAGCCGCCGAGCCGGTCGGCGATCGTCCGGGCGTCCTCCGGCCGCGCCGCCGCGATCGCGGTCAGCCGGCCGGGGCGCACGACCAGCCCCGAGTCGACGTCCGTCAGAACGGCGTGCGCGCCGGGCTCCGCGCGCCGGACGGGCCGGTCGTCGGCGGTCGCGCGCTCGGGGGCGATGTCGAGGAGGCGGACGACGCGTTCGGCGGCGACCAGGCCCCGAGTGATCTTGCCCGCGGCCTCGCCGAGGGTCCGCAGGGGCGTGACCAGGAAGATGGCGTAGCCGTAGAACGAGACGAGCTGGCCCGCGCTGATCGTGCCCTGGACGGCGAAGCGGGCGCCGACCCAGGTCACGAGCGCGATCAGCAGTCCGGGCAGCAGCACCTCGGCGCCGCTCAGCCGGGACTCGGCGCGGGCGGTGGCCACCCCGGCGGCGCGGACCCGCGCGGACTCGGCGGCGTAGCGGCCGGCGAACAGGTCCTCGCCGCCGACGCCGCGCAGCACGCGCAGGCCCGCGACGAGGTCGGTCGCGCGGGTGTTGAGGTCGCCGACCCGTTCGCGGTGCTCCTCCTCGCGGTGCCGGAACGGGCGCAGCAGCGGCGCCGCGAGCGCGAGGATCAGCGGGACGCCGACGAGGACGATCAGGCCGAGCGGCGGCGAGATCGTCAGCAGGATCCCCGCGACGGCGACGATCGCGACGACGGCGCCGCTGCCCCGGGAGACGATGTCCAGGACGTCGCCGATGCCGTCGACGTCCGACATGCCGATGCTCACGACCTCCCCGGCGCTCATGCGCTCGCGCAGGGTCGCGCCCAGCCGCGTCGCGTGCCGGGTGACGAGCTGGATCGTCCGGTAGGCGGCGGCCAGCCAGTTGGCGACGGCGAACCGGTGGCGGGCGGCGCCCGCGGCGGCCTGCAGCGCCCCGACGGCGACCAGGACGCCCGACCAGGCGGCGAGGGCGCGGGCGTCGCGGGCGGTCACGGCGTCGACGGCGAGCCCGAGCACCGCCGGGATCACGACGTAGCCGAGCATCCACAGGACGCCGAGCGCCGCGCCGGCGGACGCGGTGCGCCACTGCACGCGCAGCAGCCACAGCAGGTATCGGCCGGGAGACCGGTGATCGGGATCGCCTGGATCTTTCTCCGGCAACGGCTTCACGACCGCAGGGTATGCAGGTCGGGGGCGGGGAATCGAGCGATTTTCCGGCCATGGCCACGGGCCGGGGCGGTGCGCCGCGTGGTAAGGAGACGCTAAGCTCTCACTGTACGGAGCGGGCTTCCCCAGCGCTCCATGAGCCGGGACCCTGGCGGTTAGGCAAAGGCCACCACCCCGGTGCGGCCTTCCGTCCCGCGCGGTGAGCGCGAGGTGTCCGGAGCCGTCCTGCCGTTGCCAGTGCCCGTCGCCGGCCCGACTTTACGGAAGCTTCCTGTGAGCACCATCAGTCACCAAACACGTCCCCTCGTCCCGGGAACCGAGGAGCGGGTCGACCTGCTCCTCATCGACGATGCGCCGTCCGACGTCCTCATGGTCGAGAAGATGCTCGCCGACAGCGGCCTGGACGCCGACATCACCGTCGCCGCCGACCTGGCGACCGCCCGCCGCAGCCTCACCCGGCGGACGCAGTGCATCATCGTCGACCTGTCCGCCCCCGGCATCGACGACCAGGTGGCCGGGCTGCGCGAAGTACTGGAGATGTCCGGCACCGCCGCCGTCGTGGTGCTGACCGGCCTGAACGACGTGCACCTCGGGGTGCGGGCCGTCGCCGCCGGCGCCGAGGACTACCTGGTCAAGCAGGAGGTGGACGGGCCGCTGCTGGCCCGCGCCGTCCGCTACTCGATAGAGCGCAAGCGCGCCGAGGAGACCGAGCGGCGGCTGGTCGAGGCACGGATCCTGCGGCGCGAGAACGCGCGGCTGGAGCGGGGGCTGCTGCCCGTCCCGCTGATCGACGACCCGTCCCTGCGGCACCACACCCGCTACCGGCCGGGGCGGCGCCGCGCGCTGCTCGGCGGCGACTTCTACGACACCGTGCAGACCGAGGGCGGCGCCGTCCACCTGATGATCGGGGACGTCTGCGGGCACGGCCCGGACGAGGCGGCGCTCGGCGTCCAGCTGCGGATGGCGTGGCGGACGCTCGTGCTGGCGGGGCACACCGGGGAGCAGTTGCTCGGCACCCTGGACAGCGTCCTCGGGCACGAGCGGCGCAGCGAGGAGATCTTCACCACCCTCTGCATGATCACGATCGCGCCGTCCCGGCGCACCGCCCGGATGCACCTGGCCGGGCATCCGGCGCCGCTGCTGTTCCGCGAGGCCCCGGACGGCTCGTACGACGTCTCGGCGCTGCCGGACTACGCGCACGGCCCGGCGCTCGGCCTGCTGCCGGGCGCCGAGTGGCCGACGACGGAGATCGACCTCGGCGAGTCGTGGGGGCTGATGCTCTACACCGACGGCCTGATCGAGGGGCGGATCGGCGCGGGCCCGGACCGGCTCGGCACCGACGGGCTGGTGAAGCTGGCGCACACGGCGCGCGGGACGGGCGCGACCGGCCGCGCGCTGATCGACGAGCTCGTCTCCGAGGTCGAGCACCTCAACGAGGACGCGCTCACCGACGACCTCGCGGTTCTCCTTCTCTCGCGCCAGGTCTGACGGGGACCCGCCCCGCCCGGCCGCCGGAGCCCTTGCCAGGGGGCCTTGGACGAGCGTCAATGTCACGTTGGTCACGCTGAGGCAGAGTTCCCGAACCGCCTGTGAAGTCCCTCACCAGGCGAGGAGCGCTGCACCGCTCCAAAGGGCCGTTCTCCACGGTCGATAGCCCTGGGCTATCGAAATGAGTGCGCTGATGACTTGGAGCTCTGCATCAAGTCGGACATACCGTGCGCACGTGGCTACAGCGATACCTGCGATCTACCGGTCGACCGTCGGCAAGAAGGCCGTCATGGCCGTCACCGGCGGCATCCTCGTGCTGTTCCTGATCGCGCACATGGTCGGGAACCTGAAGATCTTCTTCGGCGCGGAGGACTTCAACCACTACGCGCACTGGCTGCGCACGATCGGTGAGCCCGCCGTGCCGCGCCGGACGGTGCTGACGCTCCTCGAGGTCGTCCTCGCCGTCGCGGTGATCCTGCACATGTGGTCGGCGGTGTCGCTGGCCCGCCGCGCGCGCGCCGCGCGGCCCGTCAAGTACGAGTCGAAGAAGAAGTCCCACGCGCAGGGCTATGCCACGCACACGATGCGCTACGGCGGCGTCATCATCGCCATCTACGTCATCTGGCACCTGCTGGACCTGACGTTCTTCGTGGTGAACCCGCTGGGCGCCGACGACACCCCGTACGACCGGATGGTCGCGGACTTCGATCCGTCCCGCTGGTACATCACGGTCTGGTACGTCGTCGCGGTGCTGCTGGTCGGCCTGCACCTGAACCACGGCATCTGGAGCGCCTTCCAGACGCTCGGGCTGCGCAGCCCGCGCAGCCACAACCTCCTGCGGGGGCTCGCCCTGGCCGTCGCCGCCGTGGTGACGATCGGCTTCATCTCCGTCCCCGTCTCCATCGCCTTCGGATGGGTGAGCTGAACATGAGCGACGACCTTTACGAGAGCGGCGACCCGATCGTCGACGGCAAGGTGCCCGCCGGCCCGATCGAGGACCGCTGGACCACGCGCAAGTTCGAGGCCAAGCAGATCAACCCGGCCAACAAGCGCAAGAAGAAGATCATCATCATCGGCACCGGGCTGGCCGGCGGGTCCGCCGGCGCCACGCTCGGCGAGGCCGGCTACCACGTCCAGCAGTTCTGCTTCCAGGACAGCCCGCGCCGCGCCCACTCCATCGCCGCGCAGGGCGGCATCAACGCCGCCAAGAACTACCGCAACGACGGCGACAGCGTGTACCGGCTCTTCTACGAGACGGTCAAGGGCGGCGACTTCCGGTCCCGCGAGTCGAACGTGTACCGGCTCGCCGACATCTCCCGGAACATCATCGACCAGTGCGTCGCGCAGGGCGTCCCGTTCGCCCGCGAGTACGGCGGTCTGCTCGACAACCGCTCGTTCGGCGGCACCCAGGTGTCCCGGACGTTCTACGCGCGCGGGCAGACGGGCCAGCAGCTGCTCCTCGGCGCCTACCAGGCGCTGATGCGGCAGGTCGAGGCCGGCAACGTCGAGCTGTTCGCGCGCCACGAGATGCTCGACCTGATCATGGAGGACGGGCGCGCCCGCGGCGTCGTCGTCCGCGACCTGATCAGCGGCGAGGTCAAGAACTACACGGCGGACGCGGTCGTGCTGGCGTCCGGCGGCTACGGCAACGTGTACTTCCTGTCCACGAACGCGATGGGCTCGAACGTCACCGCGTCGTGGCGGGCGCACCGGCACGGCGCCCTGTTCGCCAACCCGTGCTACACGCAGATCCACCCGACCTGCATCCCGGTCAGCGGCGACCACCAGTCGAAGCTGACGCTGATGTCGGAGTCGCTGCGCAACGACGGCCGCGTCTGGGTGCCGAAGAAGTCGAAGGACGAGCGGCGCCCCGCCGACATCCCCGAGGACGAGCGCGACTACTACCTGGAGCGCATCTACCCCTCGTTCGGCAACCTGGTCCCCCGCGACATCGCCTCCCGCGCCGCGAAGAACGTCTGCGACGAGGGCCGCGGCGTCGGCCCCGGCGGGCTCGGCGTCTACCTGGACTTCGCCGACGCGATCGGGCGGCTCGGCCGCGACAAGGTCGAGGCCAAGTACGGGAACCTGTTCGAGATGTACGAGCGGATCACGGGCGAGAACCCGTACGAGACGCCGATGCGCATCTACCCCGCCGTGCACTACACCATGGGCGGCCTGTGGGTGGACTACGACCTGGAGTCCACCGTCCCCGGCCTGTTCGTGATCGGCGAGGCGAACTTCTCCGACCACGGCGCGAACCGCCTCGGCGCGTCCGCCCTCATGCAGGGTCTCGCCGACGGCTACTTCGTCCTGCCGGCCACGATCAACGACTACATCGCCCGCAACACCCTCCCGCCGGTCGCCGACACCGCGATCGCCGAGGCGGAGGAGCGGGTGCGGAGCCGCATCGACCGGCTGCTGTCGATCGACGGCGACCGCACCGTCGACTCCTTCCACCGCGAACTCGGCCACATCATGTGGGAGTACTGCGGCATGGAGCGCACCGAGGAGGGCCTGCGCAAGGCGCTCGAGCTCATCCCGGCGCTGCGCGAGGAGTTCTGGACGCGCGTCAAGGTCACCGGCAAGGGCGAGGAGCTCAACCAGCAACTGGAGAAGGCCGGCCGCGTCGCCGACTTCCTCGAGCTGGGCGAGCTGATGGTGATCGACGCCCTGCACCGCTCCGAGTCCTGCGGCGGCCACTTCCGCGCCGAGAGCCAGGACGAGGAGGGCGAGGCCAAGCGCGACGACGACCGGTTCGGCTACGTCGCCGCCTGGGGCTGGTCGGGGGAGGGTGCCAAGCCCGTCCTCCACAAGGAGACCCTCAACTTCGAATACGTCAAGCCGACGCAGAGGTCGTACAAGTAACCATGAAGCTCACACTGCGCGTCTGGCGCCAGAGCGGCCCTCGGGACAAGGGCAGGATGGTCGAGTACAAGCTCGACGACATCTCCCCCGACGCCTCGTTCCTGGAGATGCTCGACGTCCTCAACGAGAAGCTCATCGCCGACGGCTCCGAGCCCGTCGCGTTCGACCACGACTGCCGCGAGGGCATCTGCGGCATGTGCTCCCTGGTCATCAACGGCACGCCGCACGGTCCCGAGCGGAACACCACGACGTGCCAGCTGCACATGCGCAAGTTCAGGGACGGCGAGGTCATCGACGTCGAGCCGTGGCGGGCCAAGGCGTTCCCGGTCGTCAAGGACCTGGTCGTCGACCGCTCCGCGTTCGACCGGATCATCCGGTCCGGCGGCTACATCACCGCGCCGACCGGCACCGCGCCCGAGGCCCACGCGACGCCCGTCCCGAAGCCGGACGCCGACGCCGCGTTCGAGGCCGCCGAGTGCATCGGGTGCGGCGCATGCGTCGCCGCCTGCCCGAACGGTTCGGCCGCGCTGTTCCTCGGCGCGAAGATCACCCACCTGGGGCTGATGCCGCAGGGCCAGCCGGAGCGCTGGGACCGGGCCGTGTCCATGCTCGACACCCACGACGAGGCGGGCTTCGGCGGCTGCACCAACACCGGCGAGTGCACCGTCGCCTGCCCGAAGGGCATCGGTCTCGACGTCATCGGGCGCCTCAACGGCGACTACCTGAAGGCGTCCGCGGGCGGCAAGAAGAAGTAGCCGCCCTCTCGTTCAAGGCCCCGCCCGGCCGCGGCAACCGGGCGGGGCTTTGTTCCGTCTCGGCGCCCTCCGGCGGGCGTTCACCGGCTCCGGCGTCCCCTGGACTCCTGCCACTACGAGGACCGCGGCGACGGAGCGATGATCTCGGTCCCGCCGGGCCGGGCGCCGACCGGCAGGCGCATCGGCCCGTCCGGCAGCTCATCGGGCGCGCGTGGCCGGGGCCCGGGCGCTGACCGCTCAGTCGTGGACGAGGGTCTCGACGCCCTCGGGCAGGCTGCCCGCGAGGCCCGCCTCGACGAGGAACGTCTCGAGCGTGTCCTGGAAGGCGCGCGCCGCGTGCGTCAGCTCGACGTCCTTGCGGTGCGCGAGCGCGATCGTCCGCAGCAGCCCCTCGCCGTGGTGGCCGCGGCGCGCCGCCTCGTCCAGGACGAGCGGCGTGCCCCGCAGGCCCGGCCGTCCGGCCAGCACCATGCTCGGCACCACCGCGATGCCGAGCCCCACCTCGACGAACCGCAGCACCGCGTCCATCTCGCCGCCCTCGACCGCGAACCGCGGCTCGAACCCGGCCGCCCGGCACGCGCCGATCGTCGCCTCCCGCAGGTCGTAGCCGGGGCGGAACATCACCAGCGGGCGGTTGCGCAGGTCGTCGATGCGCAGGAACGAGCGGCGCGGCAGCGGCGCCGCCCGGCCGCCCGGCTCCGGGCCCGCCGGGGACGCGACGACCAGGTACTCGCGCAGTATCGGGGTCGTGTCGAGGGGCGGGTCGCCGTGCAGCGGCAGGATGACCAGCGCCATGTCCAGCTCGCCGCGGGTCAGCTGCCGGACGAGGTCGCGCGAGCCGCCCTCCTCGACGATCAGCTGGATGCCCGGGTAGGCGTCGTGGAAGCGGCGCAGCACGTCGGCGAGCAGCCCCGCGCACAGCGACGGCGTCGCGCCGAGCCGCACCCGCCCGCGCCGCAGCCCCGCGAGCTCCTGCACCTCGACCCGGGCCGTGTCGACGTCGGCGAGGATGCGCTTGGCCAGCGGCAGCAGCGCCTCCCCGGCGGGCGTCAGGGTGATGTTGCCCCGGGCCCGGCTGAACAGCGACACGTTCAGCTCGCTCTCCAGCGCGCGGATCTGCTTGCTCAGCGACGGCTGCGCCACGCGCAGGAGCTCCGCGGCCTGCGTGAAGTGCCGGACCTCCGCGACCGCGACGAAATAGGCGAGCTGCTGCAACTGCATCCTGCACAGCGTACGGGGCCGGTGACCGGGCGCCCGCAGGCGGCTAGCGGATGTGCTCGCGGAGCGCCTGCAGGTCGTGGACGATCAGGCGGCGCCGTCCCGTCTCGACGAGCTTGCGCTCGCGCAGGTGCCGCAGCGCCTTGCTGACCGCCTCCCGGGACGCGCCGACCCAGCCGGCCAGCTCCTCCTGCGACAGGTTCAGCGTGATCCGGACGCTCTCGCCGCCCGGCTGCCCGGACCCGTACGGGACGCCGAACCGTTCGGCCAGCTCGACGAGCCGCTGCGCCACCCGTCCGGTGGCGTCGTACACGGCGAACTCGGCGCGCTGCCGGTCGGCCTCGCGCCAGCGGTGGCACAGCGTCCGCATGATGATGATCGAGACGCGCCCGTTGTCCTCCAGGTACCTCGTGAACTCCCTGGAGGGGATGACCAGCGCCCGGACGGGTTCGAGCGCCTCGACCGTCGCGGACCGGGGGAACCCGTCGATCGCCGCGACCTCGCCGAGCAGCGCGCCGGGCTCGCGCACCGCCAGCAGCACCTCTCCGCCCTGCTCGCGATAGGTGAACGCCTTCACCCGTCCCTTGAGCAGGACCGCCACCCACCCGGACCGGTCGCCCTCGACGAACAGCGCCTCCCCGCGTCCGAAGTCCCGGACGCGTCCGCGGGCTTCCAATTCGGCGCGTTCGGCCGGGTTGAGTTCGGCCAGGAACGAACCCGATTCTAGGGCGCTCATGCAACCACGCTAAAGCGAACGGCCCGGGACCGGTCCCGGGGAAGGAATCACGAATCCATCACACGTTGTGTGTACTTCTCCCTACTCGCCCCGCCCCGGGTGCGCAAGGGTGGTGCGCGGTGTGCGTGACGGCGTTCATGGGGAACGGCGATCGGCGGGCGGCGGTGCGGGGGCACGCCGCCCGCCCTTGCGATGCCGGCGGCGGGCGGCGCCCCGCGCGCGACGCGCGCCGGGCGGCCGCCCGCTCCTTCGTCAGGCGGAGGGGGTGTCCTGCCCCTTCTTGACGATGCCGAGCTTGGTGCCGAGCCAGACCACCGGGTCGTACCTGCGCCCGACGACCCGTTCCTTCATCGGGATCAGGGCGTTGTCGGTGATCTTGATGTGCTCGGGGCAGACCTCGGTGCAGCACTTGGTGATGTTGCAGAAGCCGAGGCCGTGGTCCTGCTGGGCGATCTCGCGGCGGTCGGCCTGGTCGGCCGGGTGCATCTCCAGCTCACCGATCCGCATGAGGTAGCGCGGCCCGGCGAAGTCGGGCTTGTTCTCCTCGTGGTCGCGGATGACGTGGCAGACGTTCTGGCACAGGAAGCACTCGATGCACTTGCGGAACTCCTGCGAGCGCTCGACGTCCACCTGCTGCATGCGCAGCTCGCCCGGCTTCGCGTCGCCCGGGTCGAACGACGGGATCTCGCGGGCCTTCTCGTAGTTGTACGAGACGTCGGTGACCAGGTCGCGGATGACCGGGAACGTGCGGACGGGCGTGACCGTGATCGTCTCGTCCGGTTCGAAGGTCGACATCCGGGTCATGCACAGCAGCCGCGGCATGCCGTTGATCTCGGCGGAGCAGGACCCGCACTTGCCCGCCTTGCAGTTCCACCGGACGGCCAGGTCAGGGGCCTGCGTGGCCTGCAGGCGGTGGATGATGTCGAGGACGACCTCGCCCTCGTTCACCTCGACCGTGTAGTCGGTGAGCTCTCCCTCGCCCTCGTCGCCGCGCCAGACGCGGAACTTCGCCTCGTAGCTCATCCGTCGCCCTCCTCACCGTGTTCGGCCTTCTCGTCGGCCTTGCCGTCCGCCTTGTGGTCGGCCTTGCCGTCCGCCTTCGCCGCGTCCGGGCCGGCCGCGCCCGACGCGGTGGCGCCGGCGGGCAGCTCCTCGGCGGTCAGGTACTTCTTCAGCTCGTCGGTCTCGAAGAGGCCGAGCAGGTCCGTGCGCATCGGCGACATCGGCTGCCGGGTCAGCTCGACGTGCGGGTCGGCCGGGTCGCCCGCCAGACGGCACACGAGGTTGACCTTCCGCCAGTCCGCCGACATCTGCGGGTAGTCGTCGCGGGTGTGGCCGCCGCGGCTCTCCTGCCGCTCGAGGGCCGCCTTCGCGACCGCCTCCGACACCAGCAGCATGTTGCGCAGGTCGAGGGCGAGGTGCCAGCCGGGGTGGTAGCCGCGGCCGTCGTGCACCGCGACCGGCTCGACGGAGACGCGGGCGACGCGCTCGCGGAGCTTCTGCAGGGCCTCGAGGGCCTGCTGCAGCTCCTCCTCCTTGCGGATGATGCCGACCAGTTCGTTCATCGTGGTCTGCAGCTCGGCGTGGACGGTGTAGGGGTTCTCGCCGTCCTCGCGCTCGAACGGGGCGAGCGCCTCGGCGGTGGCCGCGTCCACGAGCTCGTCCGGTACCGCGGGCCGCGCGTCGAGGGCGTCCACGTACTCGGACGCGCCGAGGCCGGCGCGGCGGCCGAACACCAGCAGGTCGGACAGGGAGTTGCCGCCGAGCCGGTTCGAGCCGTGCATGCCGCCCGCGACCTCGCCGGCGGCGAACAGGCCGGGGACGGCCGCCGCCGCGGTGTCGGGGTCGACCTCGACGCCGCCCATCACGTAGTGGCAGGTCGGCCCGACCTCCATCGGCTCCTTGGTGATGTCGACGTCCGCCAGCTCCTTGAACTGGTGGTGCATCGACGGCAGCCGCCGGACGATCTCCGCGGCGCCGCCCGGCATCCGGTCGACGACCGTGAGGAAGACGCCGCCGTGCGGCGATCCCCGCCCGGCCTTCACCTCGGAGTTGATCGCGCGGGCGACCTCGTCGCGGGGCAGCAGCTCGGGGGGACGCCGGTTGTTGTCGGGGTCGTCGTACCAGCGGTCGCCCTCCTCCGGAGAGGTGGCGTACTTGTCCTTGAAGACCTCGGGGATGTAGTTGAACATGAACCGCTCGCCGTCGGAGTTCTTCAGAACGCCGCGGTCGCCGCGCACCGACTCGGTGACGAGGATGCCCTTCACCGACGGGGGCCAGACCATCCCGGTGGGGTGGAACTGGACGAACTCCATGTTCAGCAGCGTCGCGCCCGCCTGCAGGGCCAGCGAGTGGCCGTCCCCGGTGTACTCCCACGAGTTCGACGTGACCTTGAACGCCTTGCCGATCCCGCCGGTCGCGAGGACGACGGCCGGGGCCTCGAACACCACGAACTTGCCGGTCTCGCGGACGTACCCGAACGCGCCGCAGATCCGGTCGCCGTCCTTGAGCAGCCGCGTGATCGTCGTCTCGGCCCACACCTTGAGGCGGGCCTCGTAGTCGCCGTGCTCGGCGTGGTCCTCCTGCTGCAGCGCGACGATCTTCTGCTGGGCCGTGCGGATCAGCTCCAGGCCCGTCCGGTCGCCGACGTGCGCCAGCCGCGGGTACTCGTGCCCGCCGAAGTTCCGCTGGCTGATCTTGCCGTCCTTGGTGCGGTCGAACAGCGCGCCCCACAGTTCGAGCTCCCAGATGCGGTCCGGGGCCTCCTTGGCGTGCAGCTCGGCCATCCGCCAGCTGTTCAGGAACTTCCCGCCGCGCATCGTGTCGCGGAAGTGCACCTGCCAGTTGTCGTTGGCGTTGGCGTTGCCCATCGCGGCCGCGGCGCCGCCCTCGGCCATAACGGTGTGCGCCTTGCCGAACAGCGACTTGGAGATGATCGCCGTCTTCTTGCCCTGGAGGCGAGCCTCGATCGCCGCGCGCAGCCCGGCGCCGCCGGCACCGATCACCACGACGTCGTACGAGTGCCTCTCGATCTCAGTCATGATTCCTTGGCCTTCAGTTGAAGATGCGCAGGTCGGAGATGGTCTCGCTGGCCACGAGCATCACGTAGACGTCGGCGACGACGAGGGAGCCGAGGGTGATCAGCGCGTACGTCCCGTGCTTCTCGTTGATCTTGGAGACCCAGCCCCACATCCGGTAGCGCACCGGGTGCTTCGAGAAGTTCTTCAGCCGGCCGCCCACGATGTGCCGGCACGAGTGGCAGGACAGCGTGTACAGCCAGAGCAGGATCACGTTCGCCCAGAGGATGACCGTGCCGAGTCCGATCCCGAACCCGCCGCCCTCGCCGTGGAAGGCGCGGATCGCGTCCCACGTGTTGATGAGGGAGATCAGCACCGCGGCCAGCCAGAAGTAGCGGTGCAGGTTCTGGCCGATCAGCGGGAAGCGCCGCTCGCCGGTGTACTTGCCGTGCGGCTCGCGGACGGCGCAGGCCTGCGGGGCCGCCCAGAACGACCGGTAGTAGGCCTTGCGGTAGTAGTAGCAGGTCAGCCGGAACAGCAGCAGGAACGGCAGGGAGATCACCGCGAACGGGATCCAGCCGCGGGTTCCGGCCGGGAGGAACGTCCCGAACTCCGCCGCGTTACCGGTGTGCCCGTCCACCGTCACGTTGTTGCAGATCTCGTTGAAGCACGGCGAGAAGAACGGCGACAGATAGTGGAACTCCGGGACGAAGAAGGCCGCGCCCCAGAAAGCCCGGATCGTCGCGTACACCACCCACGCCGTGAAGATCACGAACGTGGTGGTCGGATAGAGCCGCCAGTTGTCCTTCCGGAGCGTGCGTTCCTTGATCTGGGCGCGGGATTTGGCCGGCGCCTCCAGTGTGCTCATCGATCGCTCTCCTGAGCCTCGGGTCGTGTGATCCCCGTACCACGGTCTGCGCGCGCCATGCGGCCCTCGCGCCTCGGCCGTCGGCCGTGCCGCATGCGGGCCGTGACGCCCCGTGCGCGCTCTTAGCGAAGCGACCTTACGCCACTCGCGCGGACCTGTGACATACATAACAGGCGGACCCGCATGTGACCCTGACCACAGACTTTAGCCGCCCAAACGGTCTCCGGCGCCGCCGGAGATGCATAAGCAGTCGTTATGGCGAAGGGGAATCGAGACGAGCACGAGAAGGCATGACCGGCCGCCCATCCGCGGCCGGTCGGAACGTTCCCATTTCGTGCTAGGTGAGCCCCGCCCGCAGCACCGTCCGGGCGAAGTGCGCCTCGGCCTCGCCCGTCCGGCCGGTCCCGTACACGCGGAGCGCCTGGGCCGCCCTTCTCGTCATCTGCGCTACGGCGGGTTGTTCCGCCGAGGAGCCTCCCGCCTCCGGAGGCGGGAGGTCCGCCGCCGGAAAGCAGTGGTGACGCGCCTCCCGTCGTCCTCCAGCGCGATCCCGAAGTCGGCGAGCCGGACGCGCGGCGCCCCCACCGGGCTCGGCTCCAGCAGCAGGTTCGCCGGCTTCACGTCGCGGTGCGCCACCCCGGCCCCGTGGATGTGGCTCAGCGCGGCCAGCATCTGGTCCAGCACCTCGGCCGTGAACGCGGGCGGCAGCCGCCCGTAGTCGCCGAGGAGCGTCTGCAGGGACCCGCCGCGCGCCAGGTCCATCGCGAGCAGCACGTCGCCTCCGGCCGCACAGGACGCGTAGGGCGTCAGTACGTGCGGGTGCGCGAGCCGCAGCGCCCGCTCCCGCACCGCCCGCAGCACCCCCGTCGGCCCGCGCCGCCGGACGGGCTTCGCGGCGCAGTGCCGTCCCTCCGCATGGTCGTAGGCCCGCCAGACGCGGCTCGTCCCGCCCTCCCCGATCCGGTCCGGCATGGTGAACCGGCCACCGGCCACCGGCCACCGGCCGTCGACCACCCACCCCGTGCTCACGGTGCGATGGTACGGAAACCTCCCACGCGTCTCGATTCGGCCGGACTTGTCAACAGATCGCGACTTCTGCGCATCTAATAGAGGGAGTCATGCGATCAGTCCGCGATCCCGCCCAGTTCGTAAACTGACGAGCCGCACCGACCACGCCCCGGACAGGGCCTGCCGAGACGGGACCGATGAGCGACACACACCGTTTCACGTACGGCTGCGCGCACCCATGAGCACCGAGCCGCCGACGGGTCCCGATCCACGTCGCGAAGACCTCGCGGAGACCGCCGACGACGACGCGAACGCGCCCGCCCGCGACCAGGCCGCCGCCGTCGGCAAGGGCACGGGCGCCGAGCCCGCCGCCGATGTCGACGGACCGCAGGACCGTGCCAACGGACACGAAGGCTCCGGAGCGGACGGCGAGCACGAAGGTCTCGACGCGGACGAGGACGAGGCGGACGAGGACGACGACCCGGACGAGGCGTCCTTCTCGGAGCACGAGGCCGCTCGGCGGTCCCGCCGCCGGAAGATCCTCCGCCGGACCTCCATCGGCCTGGTGGCCGTGCTCGTGGCCGGGAGCGGCGGCGCGTACTGGCTGTACCGCGACCTGATGGGCGGGATCGACAAGAAGGACGTCGGCTCGCAGCTGGGTTCGAACCGTCCGCAGAAGCTCAACGAGTCGCTCAACATCCTGCTGCTCGGGTCCGACACCCGCGAGGGCGACAACGCCGAGTACGGGGGCGGCGCGCCGGGGATGGCGGGGGCCCGCTCGGACACGACGATCCTGCTGCACCTGTCGCCGAACCGGGACCAGGCGGTCGCGGTGAGCTTCCCGCGCGACTCGATGGTGAAGGTCCCCGAGTGCGAGAAGGAGGACGGCGACAAGGTCTCCGCACGGTTCGGGATGCTGAACAGCGCGTTCTCCTACGCGGGCCCGACGTGCACGTGGAAGACCCTGGAGTCGCTCACCGGCGTCCACATCGACCACTTCGTCCAGATCGACTTCTCCGGGTTCAAGCGGATGGTGGACGCCCTGGGCGGCGTGGAGATCTGCGTCGAGAAGCCCGTGAACGATCCGCGCGCGGAGCTGTACCTGGACGCGGGCAAGCAGACCGTCAAGGGTGAGAAGGCCCTCGGGTACGTTCGCGCCCGCTACTCGCTGGGCAACGGGTCGGACCTGGGGCGGATCGAGCGCCAGCAGAAGTTCATGGGCGCCGTGGTGGACAAGGCGCTGAGCTCCGACGTCCTGACGGACCCCGCGCAGACCTACGACTTCCTCAAGGCCGCCACGGACTCGATCACCACCGACGACGAGTTCGGCCTGTCGGACATGCGCAAACTCGCGGAGGGACTGCGGGGCATGAGCGCCGGGCAGGTCCGTTTCGTCACGGTCCCGGTCGAGGGCTACAAGCCCGACCCGAACCGGGTCCAGTGGAACGACGAGCTGGCCGACCCGATGTTCGAGGCGATCCGGCACGACGACAAGCTCCCCGCCGCGCCCGCCGCACCGGTGGACGCGAAACCGGCGCCGAAGGCGAAGGACGTCGAGATCACCGTCGTGTCCGCCGGGGCGAAGGACAAGGCCGTCGACCGGGTGGTGAAGCAGCTCGAACGGCGCGGCTTCAAGGTGGCCGACGACGTCGAGGAGGCGTCGGACTCCCCGGACAGCCGCATCGTGTTCGCCCCGTCGGCCGAGACGCACGCGTCCGTCCTCGCACGGGACCTCCCGGACGCGCTGCTCACCCCGGACGGCGCCGCACCGAAGGAGGGCGTGCGCCTCGTGATCGGGACGAAGGGGCTGAAGCTCGCGCCGCCCGCCATCCAGAACATCGGAGAGAAGGCCGAATCCGGGAAGAAGCTCTGCGACTAGGCCAGGACGGCGGCGCCGAGCGCCCCGGCCAGCATGTAGGGGCCGTAGGCGAACTCGCGCCGGAGCGTGCGGCGGACGATCATGATGCCGATGTTCAGCACACCGCTGAGCAGGTACGTCAGCAGGACGGCCGCGAGCCAGGTCTCCAGCCCGAACCAGCCGAGGCACAGGCCGAGGACGCCGGCGAGCTTCACGTCCCCGAGCCCCAGCCAGGACGGCTTCACGAACGCCGGCACCGCGTACAGCAGGAACAGCGCCGCCATTCCGAGCAGCGCGTGCACGGCGTGGCGCGGCCCGTCCACGGTGAAGGGCGCCGCGGCGGCGAGCAGCGTCGGGACGATCGCGTAGGACGGGAGCGTGAAGGCGTCCGGCAGCCGTTTGACGTGCACGTCGATGAACGCGAGCAGAGTGCCGACCATCGCCACGTAGAGAAGTGCGGGGAGAACCGGTACCGGCCCGACGGCGAACCCGAGCAGGCCGAACACCAGGGCCGTGACCGCGCCGACGGCCGTCCGGTCGCGTGCGGGCACGTCGCCGACGTACGGCTCCGCCAACGGCGCGATGAGCCTGCCGGCGACGAACCCCAGCGGAAGCAACGCCAACGCGATCATCGAACCTCGCCCTGATCCGCCGAGTGGAGCCCCCGGAACGATAACCGAACGGCCGGGACGGGCGAGGCCCGTTCGAGCCCGACGACTTCGACGGACGCCGGCCGCGCTTCCGAAACGACGCCTCCAGGACGTCGGGCCTCACCTCCCGGTGACAGTACTGACCCGTTGACGCACGAACGTGTCGTCCCGACGGCCGCGGACGCCGTGCTGAACGGGCCTGAGCGTCATCGGTCGGTGCGGGTCGGTGACGGCGCGGGAGGGTGTGCAGGCCTTAGAGTCTCCCTGTAGGCGGCCCAACACTGGAGACGACGGCGATGACGAACCCCTCGGACCCCGGCCAGCCAGCGCGCCCGCCCGCGGGCGGGCAGCCCCCGGGAGGGCCGTACGGTCCGCCGCCTCCGCCGCATCCCCAGCAGCATCCGGGCACCGGCCCGATCCCGATTCCGAACCCGCGCCCCCCGGCCGCCCCACCAGGCCGGCAACACGGTCAGGGCCCACAGAACCCGAACCAGACCGGCCCGGGCCCGTACGGATCCGGCCCGCAGGTGCCGCCGCAGGGCTGGGTTCCGCCTGAGCGGACGGAGAAGGGCGCCCTAGGCGCCCTTTTCGATGCGAACTTCGACTCCCTGGTCACGCCGAAGCTCATCAAGCTCTTCTACATCGTCTCGATGCTTCTGATCAGCCTTCAGTGCTTGGTCTTCCTCGGCGTCGGCCTCTGGATAGCCGGCTGGGACAGCGGATACGGCTGGGGCATCATCATGATCGTTGCTTCGCCGCTGGTGTGGCTCTTCGAAATGCTGATCGTCCGCATCTTCATGGAGGCCGTGGTCGTTCGCTTCAAGAGCACCGAGTATCTGCGGATCATCAAGGACAAGAGCTAGCCGGGGCTGTCAGTGGGCGAGGTCGACGGGACGGACGAGGCGGCGGGGACTCGGCGGGACGCCGGGGGGACCCGGCGCGACGAACCCGGGGTGCCGGTGCCGCGGAGTGCGGCGGAGACGCGCCGGGACGGGCACGGGACGGGCGGCGCGTCGCTGATGCGGCTGCCGGCGGCCCTCGCCGAACGCTACGAGGCCGTCGCGGAACTGCCGGTGCAGGGCGCGGAGTCGGACCTGCTCCTGGTGCGGGACGCGCGCGGCGTCGAGCATGTCGTGAAGATCTTCCGCCGGGGCTACCGGGCGGACCGCGACGTGTGGGCGAAGCTCCCGGAGCTGGACTCGCCGCACGTCCTGCGGATCCTGGAGACGGGGCACGCGGACGGCCGCGACTACGAGGTGACCGAGTACGCGCCCGACGGCAACCTGCGGGCGCTGATGGACGGGCCGCTGCCTCCGGACGCCGTCGCGGACGTCGCGGCGCAGCTCGCGGACGGACTCACGGCGCTGCACCGGGCGGGGATCGTCCACCGCGACCTGAAGCCGGAGAACGTGCTCGTGCTGGGCACCGCGCCGCTGCACCTGGTGATCGCCGACTTCGGGCTGAGCAAGGTGCTCGAGCAGAGCGTGGTGTTCGCGTCGTCGTCGCGGACGCTGGCGTACGCGGCGCCGGAGTCGCTGTCGGGGCAGGTCTCGCCCGCCCGCGACTGGTGGTCGCTCGGCATGATCGTCCGGGAGTCGGCGACGGGACGGGCGCCGTTCCGGGGGCTGAGCGAGACCGTGGTCGTCGACCATCTCGCGACCCGGCCGGTCGGCGCGGACGACGTCGCGGACCCGCGGCTGCGCCTGCTGTGCCGGGGCCTGCTGGCCCGCGATCCGCGCCGGAGGTGGACGGGCGAGGAGGTCGCGGCGTGGCTGGGCGGCGGGTCTCCCCCGGTCGTCGACGAGGCCGTCGAACCGGATCCGGGCACCGGCCTGCCGTTCAAGGGACGCCGGTACGCGCGGCGGGACGAGCTGGCGCGCGCGCTCGTCGCCGAGTGGGAGCACGCCGCACAGTACTTCTTCGGGCGCGGGGAGCACAGTGAGGCGTGGCGGAGCCTGCGCGCCTGGCTGGCGGAGGTCCCCGACGACGGCACCATCGAGCTGGTCGACGGCCACCTGACGGCAAACCTGGCCCCGGACGTGAAACTGCTGCATCTGGTGCGGTGGCTGGATCCGGACCTCCCCCCGCACTTCCTCGGACGCCGGGTGACCGCCGACGACCTCGCGCTGCTTCCCGCGCATGTGGAGAACCGGGGCCCCGACCATCGCGTCGCGTGTCAGCTCGTCCGGGAACTGTGGCGGCACGGCCTGCTGCGGGAGCTGGCGGGCTTCGCGGGCGGCGCCGACCTGGCCGGAGTGGACGGGCAGTGGCGGGCGCACGCGGCGGCGTGGGGCGAGCTCGCGGGGTGGATCCGGGCGCAGGACGCGCCGCCCCCGGCACTGGCCGCACGGCTGCCGGACGCCGGGGCGGACGACCCGCCGCTGGTGCAGGCCACGCTGCTGGCGCTCGCGGCGCGCCCTGCGCAGACCCACCGGAAGCTGGCCGAGAGCGTGGAGCGCGCTCGGGCGGCGGTCACCGAGCCGGTGCCGTGGTTCGAGTGGCTGGCCGACGGGGCGGGCGACGATCCGCTGCGGCTGCTCGCGGTGACGCTGGCGGCGCCCGAGGCCGTCGTCGAGGTCGAGTCGCGGAAGCGTGCGCACCGCGCCGAGCAGCAGCGGTCGGAGGCCCTGCGGGCGCGGCGGGACGAGCGCGAGCGCGTCCGGCTCGCGGGCCGGGGGGCCGCCACCGGGCGGGCCGTCGCCTGGACGCTGCCGCTGCTGGCCCTCTGGCTGTTCGGTAGCTGGATCGTGGGCGCGCTGTTCGCCGGCGACTCGGACGGCGGGCCGGTCGGCGCGGGCACGATCCAGCGTTCGTCCGGCGTCCCGTTCGGGTTCCTGGTCGTGCTGTCGGTCGTCGTGTGGGGCGCGCAGTGCGCCTTCGAGGTCATGCTGGCGCGCGCGCAGGGCGCGGACTACCTCCCGCAGGGCCCGTGGGCGCTGTTCTCCAAGGTGCTGGGCGCGGGCGGGCGCGGCCTGTCGAAGGCGTCGCAGACGGTGTCGGGCGCGGCGCGGCGGACGGGACGGCGCGGCTGCGGGCTCGTGCTGCTCGCGGGGACGGTCCCGCTGCTGCTGGTCTTCCTGCTGCTGGCGGCCGTGACGCCGGTCGCGGGACTGCTGTGGACGCTCGTCCTGATCGCCGCGCCGATCGCGCACGGCTTCGTGGCGGGCGTCCGGTTGCACCGCTGGCGGGAGACGCGGCGGGACGCGGTGACGGGAGGCGCATGAGCAGCGGAGTCGAGGCCGACATCGCGTTGGACGCGGCGGTCGTGCTGAGCCTGGGGATGAACCGGGTGCTGGGCCGGGGCGCGGGGCTGGCCGGGCGGGGCGCGGAGGCGCTCGCCGCGCTGGCGGAGGGACGCGCGGAGGCGCGGGCCGCGGCGCTCGCCGCGGTGGAGACGCACGAGCGGGCGCTGCGCGAGGTCGTCGAGCGCAACGCGCGCATCGCCGCGCTCGCCGAGACCCGCGACCGGCTCGGCGCGGCGGTCGAGCTGCCCGCCCCCCTGCCGCCGGACGAGCGGCCCGCCGAGGAGCTGACGGCGTGGTGCGCCGCGACCGACCGGGCCCTGGACGAGGCGGAGCGGGCGCTGTCGGAGCGGTTGGCCGCCGAGGTCACCGCGCAGATCTTCGCCGCGTCCGCCGAGGGCCTGCGGGCCGACCTCGAGCAGCCGGACCACGCCGCCGCGCCGCCGGACCCGGGCGACGTCCGGCGGACGCTCGGACGGGTGATGGCGCGGCTGCTGCCCGACGCCGGGCCGGCGGAACGGGAGGCGGTCGCGGAGGCGGCGCGGCTGCTGGCGGCCGTCGCGACGGCCGCGGAGGCCGAGGGCGTCCTGCAGGAGGTGCGGCTGCGGATCCAGGACGCCAACCGCCGCACGCGGGAGCTGCGGGAGGCGGAGCGGCGGCGGGCGGCCGAGGCGGACGCGGCCGCGCAGGCGGAGGCCGAGCGCCGGTACGTGCTCGACTCGATCACCTCGGCGTTCGAGGACCTCGGGTACGAGGTGGAGGGCGGGTTCGAGACGCTCACCGCGTCCGACGGCACGATGGTCCTCACCAAGGGCGCCTGGCCGGACCACAGCGTCCGGATGCGGGTGGACGAGGCTCAGGTGCGGGCGTCGATGATGCGGGAGCGGCCCGCGCGGAGCGAGGACGACCGGCGGGTCGACATCGAGCGGGAGGCGGAGTGGTGCGCGGCGTTCGAGGCCGCGCGGGCCCGGCTGGCGGAGGCCGGGATCCGGTCCGACGTGGGCTGGCGGCTCGACCCGGGGGTGCGCGAACTGCCGGTGAAGGCCGAGTCACGGCACACTAGGGGGCGTGCCGAGCGGCGGGAACGCCACCGCTCGCACGACCAGTGACGGCGCGCGGCGTCGGAGTGACCGGAACGGAAGCGGAGTGGAGCGAGCCTGATGAGCATTGATTCGCCGACCCTGGGCGGACGGCTGCAGGGCTGGCCCCCGTTCATCCGGGAGCTGGACGCGATGCTGTCGGTGCACTCGCAGTACGTCCTGTCGGGCAACCTCCACGACAGCTTCCTCGCGCCGCCCGCGCAGGTCGGGAGCCCGGCGCGGCTGCTGCCGCTGCGCGAGCTGCTGTGGGAGACGCTGCGGGCCAGCGGCGCGTCGTTCATGATCGTGTACGACCCGGTGGACGGGCTGCAGATCTGCCCGGACGACGGTGACGAGCTGTCGGACGAGGCGCGGCGGGACGCCGAGCGGCTGATGGGGCGGCTGAAGCCGGACGAGAAGCCGTCCCTGGAGGCGCTGACCCGGCACATGGCCGCCGTGGCGCGGCCGCAGGACAACGTGCGCGCCGCGTTCGTGATCGACTCGGCGTCCCGGATCGCGCGGACGCCGACCGACCTGGAGCCGGCGGAGCGCGACTTCTTCCGGTTCTGCGCGAAGCTGTCGCGGACGGCCCGTCCGGTGCGGGTGGTCGGGGCGCGGCCGAAGCCGCTCTACAACCCGGTGGTGTGGCTGGTGGAGCGGCCCGGCGACCTGCCGCCGTGGATGACCAGGGACAACGAGACGATCCGGGAGATCACGATCCCGCGGCCGCACCTGGGCGACCGGCAGGAGACGGCCCGGCTGCTGGCGCGGGCGTTCGGGGTGAGCGACGTCGGCGCGGACGAGACGGCCGCGGCGGCGTGCGACGCGTTCGCCGAGCAGGCCGACGGGCTGACCCTGCAGTCGATGATCGAGGTGACGCGGCTGGCGAAGGAGCGCAACGTCGGCCTGGCGGACCTGCCGGACGCCGTCCGCACCTACAAGCTGGGCGTCCTCGACAATCCGTGGAGCCGCGGGCATCTGCGGCGCCGGGTGCTGGAGGGCGAGAAGCGGGTGCCCGAGCGGGTGATCGGGCAGCCGCAGGCGGTGACGAAGACCCTCGACATCCTGAAGCGGGCGGTGCTGGGCCTGTCGGGCGCGCAGGCGACCCGGTCGGGGAGCCGTCCGCGGGGCGTGCTGTTCTTCGCGGGCCCGACCGGCACCGGCAAGACGGAGCTGGCGAAGGCGGTCACCGAGCTGATCTTCGGGGACGAGTCGGCCTACCTGCGGTTCGACATGAGCGAGTTCTCCGGGGAGGGGTCGGGCGACCGGCTGATCGGGGCGCCGCCGGGCTACGTCGGGCACGAGGCCGGCGGCGAGCTGACGAACGCGGTGCGCGAGGACCCGTTCCGGGTGATGCTGTTCGACGAGATCGAGAAGGCGCACCCGCGGATCCTGGACAAGTTCCTGCAGATCCTGGAGGACGGGCGGCTCACCGACGGGCGCGGCAACACCGTCCACTTCTCCGAGTCGATCCTGATCTTCACCTCGAACCTCGGGATGTACGTGCCGGGGCGGGACCTGACGACCCCCGGCGGGCAGACGTACGCGTCGCCGAACCGTGTGCAGAACATCACTCCGGGGATGTCGTACGACGAGGTCGCGCAGCGCATCAAGGCCGCGGTCGCCGAGCACTTCACCGAGGTGCTGAACCGGCCGGAGCTGCTGAACCGGTTCGGTGACAACATCGTGGTGTTCGACTTCATCTCCGCCGGCGCCGCGAGCCGGATCTTCGACCTGCAGTTCGCGAACATCTGCAAGCGCGTGTCGGAGGAGCACCGGCTCGTCCTGACGCTGGAGGACGACGCGCTGGACACGCTGCGCGGCTGGTGCACGGCGGAACTCGACAGCGGCGGGCGCGGGATCGGGATGGCGCTCGAGTCCTACTTCGTCAACCCGCTGGCGCGCGCCCTGTTCGACCGGGAACTCGTCCCGGACGAGCCCATCGCCGTGTCAGGGATACGCCGTGAGGGCAGTATCGTGCATCTGGAACTCCGGTGACGGGCGGCGGCTCGCCGCAATCGCTGCTGCTCGCCAAGGCGCACCATCCGGTGACCGCACTCGGCCCCGGGACCCGCGCCGGCATCTGGACGCAGGGCTGCACGCTGCACTGCCACGGATGCCTGTCCCGGGACACCTGGGACGCCGATCCGGGCCGGGCCGTGCCCGTCGAGACGATCCTCGGCTGGCTGGCCTCGCTCCCCGGACCGGTGGACGGGCTGACGATCTCGGGCGGTGAGCCGTTCCAGCAGCCGGCCGCGCTGGCCGCGCTGCTGCGCGGGGTCCGTGCATGGCGGGACGCCCCCACGCGTGAGACGATTAGGTTCGACATATTGGTCTACAGCGGATATGTCTACTCTCGGCTCGCGAGGTCCCGCGAGACTCGGGAGATCCTGGACATGTGCGACGCCGTCATCACCGGCCCGTATGTCGACCGGCTCAACCCGAGGGGGCGACACCCCGAGGGCGGCTCCCTACTCTGGAGGGGGTCGGCCAACCAGCGCGTCGTGCCGCTGTCCCCGCTAGGGCGGGAACGGTACGGGGCGATGGCCGAGATCGGGAAGAACGGGAAGAACGAGGAAGGCGCTGGGCCCAGAGTGCAGGTGTCCGTGGACGAAGGGCCGGAGGGAAGGCGGGTGTACTACATCGGGATCCCGCGAAGGGACGACATGGAGCACCTCACGTCGAGGCTCGAACGCGCCGGCGTACGCTCGGGGGAAGTGTCATGGCGAGCTTGAACTGTCCAGTCTGCGGTGAGCAGTCCCAGCCTGGGGACCTGGTCTGCATGAGCTGCGGCGCGAACCTGGCGAGGGCCGGGGGCGGCCGGCAGGGACCCGGCGGGTACGACGACCAGTCCCAGCTGCCGGGGTCGCAGTACGGCGCTCCGCAACACGGTGCTCCGCCGCACGGCGGCCCGCAGCACGGCGCGCCCCAGCACGGCGCCCCCCAGCACGGGGGACCGCCGCACGGTGCCCAGCAGTACCAGCAGGACCAGTACCAGTACCAGCAGGCTCCCCAGCAGGCGCCGCCGCAGCACCAGGCGCCGCCGCAGAACGACCCGTGGGGCGCACCGCAGCAGCAGGCACCCCAGCAGGACCAGTGGGGGGCACCGCAGCCGCAGCAGGACCAGTGGGGTCCGCCACAGCAGCAGGCACCCCAGCAGGACCAGTGGGGGGCACCGCAGCAGTCCGGCCCGCCCGGCCAGGACCAGTTCGGTCCGCCGGGCCCGCAGGGCGGCGGTCCGGGCGGGATGCAGGCGCCGCCGCAGCACCAGGCGCCGCCGCAGAACGACCCGTGGGGCGCACCGCAGCAGGACCAGTGGGGGGCACCGCAGCCGCAGCAGCCCGGTCCTCCGCAGGATCAGTACGGGCCGCCCCAGGACCAGTACGGCCCTCCGCAGGACCAGTGGGGCGCGCCGCAGCAGCAGGACCAGTTCGGTCCGCCGCCGCAGCCCGACCAGCGGCCGCCGATGCCGCCGCCGCACGGCCGGGAGCAGACGCTCCTGCCGCCGGACCAGCAGCACGGCGGCCCGCAGCACGGCGGCCCCCAGCACGGGGGCCCGCCGCGCAGCGACAGCACGGCGATGATGTGCCCGTACTGCGAGGCGGTCCTGCCCAGCCCGGGCGCCGCGCAGTGCGACCAGTGCCTGCGGCCGCTGCCGCAGCAGGGCACGCCCGTCCTGCGGGTGCTGTTCCCGACGGGCGAGCTGAAGGTGTCGGTGGGCCAGCACCTGGTGCTGGGCCGCGACGCCGGGCAGTCGCCGGTCGCGTCCACGTTCACGCAGTACGACAACGTCTCGCGGCGGCACTCGACGGTGTGGCTCGACCCGTCCGGGACGGCCTGGGTGCGCGACGAGGGCTCCACGAACGGGACGTTCGTCAACGGTGAGCGGCTCCCGCGCGGCGTCGAGGCACCGCTGAAGAACGGCGACCAGCTCCGCCTGGCCGCCGACGTGACGGGCAACGTCCAGCTCTGACGCGAACAAGGCGACGGCCCCCGGTTCACTCGAACCGGGGGCCGTCTCCGTTCGGTCCCGGGGTCAGCCGGAACGCTTGGTGCGGGCGCGCGTGCGCTCGCGCTCCTTGGCGTCCAGGACGACCTTCCGGATGCGGACGGCGGCCGGGGTGACCTCGACGCACTCGTCCTCGCGGCAGAACTCCAGCGCCTCCTCCAGGGACAGGTTGCGCGGCGGCGTGAGCCGCTCCAGCTCGTCGCCCGTCGAGGACCGCATGTTCGTGAGCTTCTTCTCCTTGGTGATGTTCACGTCCATGTCGTCGGAGCGGGAGTTCTCCCCGACGATCATGCCCTCGTACACCTCGGTGGTCGGCCCGACGAAGAACGTGCCGCGCTCCTGCAGGTTCGTGATCGCGAACGCGGTCGCGGCGCCGGACCGGTCGGCGACCAGCGAGCCGGACGGGCGGGTGCGCAGCTCGCCGAACCACGGCTCGTAGCCCTCGAAGACGTGGTGCGCCATGCCGGTGCCGCGCGTCTCGGTCATGAACTCGGTGCGGAAGCCGATCAGGCCGCGCGCGGGGACCAGGAACTCCATCCGCACCCAGCCGGTGCCGTGGTTGGTCATGTGCTCCATGCGGCCCTTGCGGACGGCCAGGAGCTGGGTGACCGCGCCGAGGTGCTCCTCGGGGATGTCCACGGTGAGCCGCTCGACCGGCTCGTGCTTCTTCCCGTCGATCTCCTTGGCGACGACCTGCGGCTTGCCGACGGTCAGCTCGTAGCCCTCGCGGCGCATGTTCTCCACGAGGATGGCGAGGGCCAGCTCGCCGCGGCCCTGCACCTCCCAGGCGTCCGGCCGGTCGGTCGGCACCACCTTGATCGACACGTTGCCGACCAGCTCGCGGTCCAGCCGGTCCTTGACGAGGCGGGCGGTGACCTTGGTGCCCTTCTCGCGGCCCGCCATCGGGCCGGTGTTGGTGCCGATCGTCATGGAGATCGCCGGCTCGTCCACCGTGATCAGCGGCAGCGGGCGCGGGTCGTCGGGGTCGGCGATGGTCTCGCCGATCATGATCTCCGGGATGCCGGCCAGCGCGATGATGTCGCCGGGGCCGGCCTCGTCGGCGGGCTTGCGGACGAGCGCGTCGGTCATCAGCAGCTCGGTGATCTTGACGCGCTCGACGCTGCCGTCGCGGCGGCACCAGGCCACCTGCTGACCCTTCTTGATCATCCCGGCGTGGACCCGGCACAGCGCGATCCGGCCGAGGTAGCTGGACGCGTCCAGGTTCGTGACGTGCGCCTGGAGCGACGCGTCGGGGTCGTAGGACGGCGCCGGGATCGTCTCGGTGATGACCTTGAAGAGCGGCTCCAGGTCCTCGCTGTCGGGCAGGGACCCGTCGCCGGGCTTGTTCATCGAGGCCCGGCCGGCCCGCCCCGACGCGTAGACGATCGGGAAGTCGATCTGCTCCTCGTCGGCGTCGAGGTCCATGAACAGCTCGTAGGTCTCGTCGACGACCTCGTCGATGCGGGCGTCCGGCCGATCGGTCTTGTTGACGACCAGGATCACCGGGAGCCGCGCGGCGAGCGCCTTGCGCAGCACGAACCGGGTCTGCGGCAGCGGCCCCTCGCTGGCGTCCACCAGCAGGACGACCCCGTCGACCATGGACAGGCCGCGCTCCACCTCGCCACCGAAGTCGGCGTGGCCGGGGGTGTCGATGATGTTGATCGTGAGCCCGTTGTGCCGGACCGCGGTGTTCTTCGCGAGAATGGTGATGCCCTTCTCGCGCTCCAGATCGTTGGAGTCCATGACCCGGTCATCGACGTCCTGGTTCTCGCGGAAGGCACCGGACTGCCAGAGCATGGCGTCGACCAGCGTCGTCTTGCCGTGGTCGACATGGGCGACGATCGCGACGTTCCGGAGGTCGTCGCGCGTGGAGATGGGCATGCGGTTTCGCCTTGCGTGAGAGTTCGGGAGTCACCGCAGACGTGCGGCCCCTACATTCTACTTGCCGCTGTCCGGTTCCTGCCGTACTCGCGGCGACCCAGGGGCCCGCGAACCGTCCCGGCCGCGGTGTTCCGTACCATGAGCCACTCAAACCTCGATTGGCCAACTTTGCCCAACGTTTGTAATCTCCGGGTGATCCGGCCGTCGAGAACCGGCCGTCGACGAGAGGAGACCCCGGCTTGACACCGGACCATCTCCGGCGCTGGCGCGCCCGACGAGGGGTGGCGCCCGCCGCCGCGGCGACGCTGTTGCTGATCACCCTCGGCTCCACCGCGCCCGCCGCGCACGCCGACCCCAGCCCCCAGCCCTCCGGCTCGCTTCCGACGACGGTCGACGGGCTGAAGAAGGAACTGGACAAGCTGCAGGAAGAGGCGGAGATCCTCACCGAGCAGTTCAACAAGACCCGCGTCGAACTGAAGGCGGCGAAGAAGGCCGAGCAGACCGCCGCCAGGGAGGCCGCGGCACTGCGGGCGCAAGCCGAACCGGCCCGCAAGCGGCTCGGCGAGATCGCCGCCGCCAACTACAAGGGCGGCCGCCCGGACGTCCTGTTCATGATCGACGGGACCGCGGAGGGGCTCGCCGCGTCCGCCTATCTGGCGCAGCGCCAGGTGGACACCGTCGAGGCCCTGGAGAAGCAGGTCGGGCGGGCCGAGGCCGCCGAGAAGGCCGCGCACGCCAAGACCGCCGAGGTCGAGAAGGCCGCCAAGACGTCCGAGGAGGCCCGCGGACGCGCCAAGGACAAGGTCGACGAGGTCCTCAAGCGGCTCGAAAAGCTGACGACCACCAACGCCTACAGCCCCCGCACCGGCCTCAAGGCCTCCGTGAAGGGCACCGGCCTGCCCGCCGAGATGGCCCGCAAGGCGGTCGGCAAGCTCGGCTCCCCGTACGTGTGGGCCGCCGCCGGACCGAGCAGCTTCGACTGCTCCGGACTGGTCGTCTGGGCCTACGCGCAGGTCGGCAAGTCGGGGCTGCCCCACTACACCGGGGCGCTGTACGGGCTGGGCACCAAGGTGTCGCGCGGCGAGCTCCGCTCGGGCGACCTCGTCTATTTCGGCGGCAACCTGCACCACATGGGGATCTACCTCAGCGACGGCAAGTACCTGCACGCGCCGCAGACCGGAGATGTGGTGAAGATCTCCCGCCTGTCGGAGCGGTCGGACTACGCCGGCGCCAACCGGATCGGCTGAATCCTCAGCCGAGGCCCTCCCGGGCGAACACGTCGATGACCGGCCGGTCGCCCGGGAGCCACGCCACCTCGTACAGCTCCCCGGGGGCGAGCCAGCGCAGCGCGAGATGCTCCAGCGCCTTCGGCTCGCCCTCGACGATCTCCGCCGTCCACACCCGCAGCACGGCCCGTTCGCTCAGCCGCCAGTCGCCGCCGATCCGGCGGCCGAGCCGCACCGTGATCGCCAGTTCCTCGCGGCACTCCCGGACGAGCGCGTCGGTGTCGGTCTCGCCGGGGTCGACCTTGCCCCCGGGCAGTTCCCATCCGCCCGCCATGCGGGCGGGCTCGGCCCGCTGGGCGGCCAGCAGCCGCCCGTCCGCGATGATCGCCGCGCCCACCACGATCAGCTCGATGGGAACCAGCTCCTCTCCCGTTTCACTCTGAGACGGCCGCCCCCGCCCGGTCGGTTCCGCCCGCCGCGGCGCGGACGTCCTCGACCAGGCGCGTCGCCTCCCGGACGATCTCCTCCAGGTGATCGCCGTGGGCCCCGCGCCAGTACACCTGCCCGCACCGCTCGCAGCGCCCGTAGACGTCGTAGCTGCGGCGCGTGCCCGCCTCCAGGTCACGCTCGATCTCGGTCTTGTCGACCGGGACGAGCTCGCCGTTGCAGGCGGTGCAGCGCGTCCACGGCCGCAGCACGGGCCCGAACCGCTCGAGCAGGTCACGGAGCTGGTCGTCCGGTTTGGACCCCCGCACGTACGCGCCGAACCACAGCGCGCGGCGGCGCAGCAGCCCCCGGTCCTGGGTCAGCAGGACCCGGCGCTCCTCGTTGGCCTGCACGACGAGCGCGGGATCGTCCATGTCGTTGTGGTAGGCGGTGTCGAGCCCCAGCAGCCGCATCCGGCGCGCCAGCGTGCCGAGGTGCACGTCCAGCAGGAACCGCGGCGCCATCAGGCCGGGTTCCAGCGGCACGTGCTGCGGGCGCGGGACGGCCCCGACCAGCACCTCGTCGCCGTCCTCCGGGCGGGTCGCGGCGTCCACCGGCTCCCCGCCGAGCGTCATCGGCCCGACCTCGGGCAGCGGCACACCGAGCGACTCCACCAGGTGCCCCAGCGTCGACGTCCCGTCGAACGGGACGCGCCGGACCGGCTCCCGCCGGGCGGCGGGCAGGAACATCAGCAGTTCGTCGGCGACTCGGATCGTTATCTCGGCGTCCACGCGGGCCAGCATGCCACGCGGCACCCCCGTTCCCGTCCGGATTATCCGCCCCGGACTACTGCGCGGCCGCCTCGAGCCGCCGCTGCAGCTCCGGCTTCGCCAGCGGGCGCGTCGAGCCGATCCAGTCAGAACGCTTGTAGGACTGCACGGCGATCGCGGGCACGCACGTCGAGCAGCGCGCGACGATCATCTTGCCGTCCGAGATGACCATCCCGACATGCCCGGGATTGTTCGCGGACGTCCCCGGACCGGAGTCGAAGAACACCAGATCGCCCGGCTGCTCCCGCCCCTTCTCGATCTTCTTACCGAACGGCCACTGCTGGAACGTCGTGCGCGGGATCGCCAGGCCCACCGACCGGTAGGCCGCCTGGATCAGGCTGGAGCAGTCCCAGGCGTCCGGGCCGTTCGCGCCGAACACGTACGGCTTGCCGCGCTGCGCCATCGCGAACTCGATGATGCCCTCGACGACGTCGTCGAGCCCGGCGGGCAGCTCGTTGTCCTCGCAGTTCACGCCGTTGCTCTGCACGACCTCGAACTCGCCCCCGGCGTACTTGCCGGCCCACTCCAGCACGAGGTCCACGTAGTCCCACGAGTGGTTGTAGGCGAAGATCGCGTCCCGCATCCGCTCCGGCGCCCCGCTGGCCTTCAGGTACGCGGCGGCCGACGGGACCGCGTCCACCGGGTCGTACCGGTCCTTCTTCCCGTCGTCGTCACCGTCGACCCCGTACGCCTCGAACGTCGCGGCCAGGAACTGCATCGGGCCGCCCGCCCCCGCATAGTTCTCCCCGCTGCCGACACCCGGCAGCGTGGACCGTCCGTGGTCGGTCTCGACCTTCCCGACGCCCGCGAGGACGTTCCACGGGATCCCGTAGTCCTTGCCGGCCCGCTGGTACAGCTCCAGGAAGGTGCCCGGGATCGCCTCCGCGTCACCGCCCGCGGCGGGCTGCGCCCCGGCCCCCGAGACGTTCGTGCACCGGGAGGCCGCCCCGCCGCCGAACATGAACTGGCTCGCCCCGAACAGCACCGGAACGAAGATCAGCGCGACGAACAGCAGGCCCGCCGCGCCGAGCGCCCCGGCGAACAGCAGCCGCCGCGCCGTCATCCGGTGTCACCCGCCTGCCCGGCGTCCGCCGGCTCGAACGCGTAGACCCGCAGCGATCCGCCGTCCCGCACCACCGTCACCGCCCACCGCTTGTCCTCGCTGGTTTCCTTGCCCCCCGCGGTGACCTTCTGCGTGCCGGTCACCAGAAAGATGATCGAGTTGTCGCCGATGTCGCGGACCTGCTCCAGCGACGCCGTGCCCGTCGCGACCGTCCGCTCCTCCTGGCGCTTGGCGACGAGCCCCGCCGAGGAGTGGCCGCCGCCCAACTCCGCGCGCAACTGCTCGGTGGCGAGGCCCGACAGCCGCTCGGTGTACTTCTGCGGCTCCTCGTCGTACCGGTACGTCGCGTAGGCGGACACGAACTTCTGCGCCACCTCGGCGGCCGTCGCGAACTCCGCCCGGGAGAACGGCAGCAGCCGGTAGACGTCGAAGTCCTCCGGGTTCACCGCCGTCGCGATGCCGGGCGGCGGCGACGCCGGGCCGGTCGGCGCGGTCGCCGCGGCGGTCGGCCGCCGGTCCTCCGGCTCGCCGGACGCCCGTTCGGGCCCGGCGACCGTCAGGTAGACGCCGACCGCGGCGAGCGCCGTCACCAGCACCCCGAAGACGATCTTGCGTTGGCGATCGTCGAGGTTCATCGCTCGTCCCGGCCCCGCTCACCGGACGAGCCGTCGGCGGGACGCAGCCAGAAGGGCATCGGCGGCTCGTTCCCGGGCGAGCGCCGGTTCCACAGCGGCGGCGCCTGCCGCCCGCCCGATCCCGAACCGGACGCCGGAGCACCGCCGCCGCTCGCACCGGTGCGCGGCCGGGGCACGTTCGACGCCGGATCGCCACCGGACCCTCCCGAACCTCGGGACGGCGCGGAACCGCCGCCCGTGCTCCCCCCGCCGCGTTGCGGTGCACCGCCGGACCGTCCGCCGGAACCGCCCGAGTTGCCGCCGCCGGTCCACGAGGTCGGACGTGACGTGCCCCGTCCGGTGCCGGTGCCGCCGGCCGATCCGCCGCCGTCCGAGCGTCCGCGCGACCCGGAGCCGGGCCGCGCCATGATCAGGCCGCCCGCGCCGCCCCCGGTGTCTCCCCCGCCCGCCGCGGGCGCGTCACGTCCCTTTGAGGGCAGGTTCAGCGGGGGCGCGCCGCGCCGCGACCGTCCCTGCGCGGCCCCGTTGCCGCCGCGCGGCTTCGCCGCGAGCACCGGAGCCTCCTCCGGCGACGCGGCGTCGCCCGCACCGCCCGCACGGCGGTCGGTCAGCAGGCCGGTACCGGCCTGCCCGTCGCCGCCCTGCGCGCCCGCGCCGTTCTCCGCGGCGGCGTCGCCCTTCCCGCGCCGGCCCAGCCGGTACCCGGCGGCGCCCGGCACCACCGCGCCCGCGACCGCCGTCGTGCTCTTGCGAGCCTCCGCGACCGTTTTGTCCAGGTGTGCTTCGCTCTTCTCCCGCGAGCCCACCGCCGAGTAGCCGACGGCGGAGAACAGGTGCTGGAACGGTTTCCGGTACACGAACGCGGCACCCGTCACCAGGGCGATGAGCAGCACCTGCAGGCCCCACGGCAGCGCCTCGCCGAGGATCAGCCCGTACGCCCACAGCAGCAGCGACAGCACACCGATCAAAGCCGCCTGCTTCAGCAGCATCGACAGCAGCAGTTCCAGCCAGCGGACGGCGATCACCCGGCCGATGCCCGGATGGATGCCGATCCCGAGGAAGATCGGCCCCGCCACCAGCAGCAGCAGGAACGCGATCTTCACCACGATCAGCGCGATCGCGATGACCAGGATGAGCAGCCCGGCGACCAGCGCCGCGAACAGGGCTCCGAACGCGACCGCCAGACGGTTCTGCCAGTTCTTGCCCTGGAACAGCGAATAGGTCTCGGGGTGGTTCTCCTTGATGTTGGAGGCGACTTCCTTGTAGGCGTCCGCCTTCGCCTCCATGTCGACGTCCTCGGAGCCGTACGTCTCCGGCAACCCGACGGCCTGCGACCACAGCAGTTTGTCGGCGTTGTCCTGGACGACCTTCGCCTCCGGATCCGTCGTGCCGAACTCGCCCTGCAGCCACGGCTTGCAGACCAGCGCCACCCACAGCTTGTTCGCATTGCGCGTGGTCGCGTCCAGATCGGCCGACTCGGCCGGATCCGGCTCGCCCTCCGGGCGCGGTATGCACACGCCGCCGTTCGTATCGCTCTGCGGCAACGCCGCGTTGAACGCCGCGCTCGTCGCCTCCGACACCTTCGTCCCGAGCGTGGTGAAGTCCGCGGGCCGCGCGACCAGCCAGATCAGCGCCACCATCGCGGCGAGCATCCACACCACGCCCTCGGTGACCTTGCTGGCGCGGCGCCGGACCAGTCCCCACCAGGCGAGCCACATCGCGCCGAGGATGACCACCCACGACCAGTAGCGGGCGTTGAACGTCTCGCCGATGCCGCTGATGACGTCGTCGACCGTGTCCTTCAGCCAGCTCAGCAGCGACTCGGACGCCGCCGACTGGTACACGCTGATCGTCGTCCGGTCGATCGCCCGGACGAGAGTGAACGTGGTGTTGGCCAGCGCGTTGCCCATCATCGACATCGCGTCCGAGCAGCCCATGTCGACCGCGTACCACGATTGTCCGGCGGTGCCGTAACGGTCGTAGTAAGTCAGGTCCTCGGCGGGTTTCTTCTGCAGTTCCGCGCTGGGATAGCCGGGGGGTTTGATGAGCCCGTCCGTGCCCGTCCCGTACTGCTCCGGCGCGGGACTGTCGGCCGGCTTGCACGGGTCGGTCCCGAAGATGTCGGCATTCGCGATCGGGCCCGGCCCCACCATGAACAACATCAGGACTGCCAACAGCAGCATCGAGCGGCGGGGACGGCGGCGGCGCGTGCGGCGCCGTGGATCGTCCAGGACGGACGGATCCAGCCCCGCCTCCGGCGAACGCTGCAGGCGGGACGTCCGGTGGCGGGGGGAGTTCATCGACCGACCTCCTCGGTCTCGGCCCCCGCGGCGGTGAGTTCGGACGACCGCGGTCTGGACCGGGTCGGGTTGGTGTCCAGCCAACGCTGCAGTTCCTCGGAGATCAGGTCGACGCCGATGCGTCCCGCACGGCCGTCGAGGTCACGGAAGATGCATTCGCCGTTGCCGAGGTTGCGGAGCACGGCCTTGTGCTCGTCCGACGCCTCCACCCCGAGAAGCGCCATGACGTTGCCGACCTCCACCCGCTCTGTGGAGCGGAAGGAGAACACCGAGGACAGGCAGTTCGTCACCTGCTCGTTCAGCAGGTCCCCCGCGTTCTGGGAGACCAGGATCAGGGCGGTGTTGCGGGAGCGGCCCATCCGCGACACCTCGGGGATCAGCTTGGCCCCCTCGGGCGTCGAGGTGACGGCCCACGCCTCGTCCAGGAAGATCGCCTTGGGCAGCCGCCGGTCAAGGCCGTGCATGAGCCGCCGCGCGAACTGCGACACCAGGTACATCAGCGCCACCGACAGCCGCTGCTCGTAGGAGTAGTCCTCCCGCGCGATGGTGACGTCCGGCAGCGTGAGCCCGCCGAGGGTGAACACCGTCGTCCAGCCCTCGGTGTCGATGCGCTCGCCGCCGGACGGGTCGAAGCACAGCCGCGCGAGCCGCATCTCCGACATCGACCGCAGCACCGCGCCGAGGTTCTTGGACGCCGGGTCCTCCGCGGCCTCCAGGTGGTCCACGACCCGTCCGAGCGAGGGCCGCTCCGCGTTCGCGACCGCGCCCACCGCCTGGATCATCGCGGA
The DNA here is from genome assembly GCF_014648495.1 of Actinomadura cremea. Taxonomy (GTDB): domain Bacteria; phylum Actinomycetota; class Actinomycetes; order Streptosporangiales; family Streptosporangiaceae; genus Spirillospora; species Spirillospora cremea. The sequence continues at coordinate 205,415 of NZ_BMRF01000007.1, read as the reverse complement.
CTCGCGCTCCTCCGACATGCGCGGCAGCAGCAGCCGGAGCGTCTCGGTCGCCATCGTCTTCTTCGCCGCGAGGTCGTCGCCGAACGAGAACGGGTCGAGCAGGCCGGGCGCCGCCGACCCCAGCGGCAGCGTCCGCGCCCTGCGGCCCCGCGCCTTCAGCAGCTCGACGAGCGTCTCCGCGTCGCCCTTCGGGTCGATCGCCGCGACCGTCACCCCGCGCAGCGCCATCTGGTAGAGGAGCAGCAGCGCGAGCGTCGTCTTGCCGCCGCCGGGCTCGCCGGTGATCGCGACGGCCGTCGGACGGTTGCGGGCGGCGGCGACCAGCGGGTCGAAGTGGACGATCGAACGGGCGCGGCCGAGCGTCTCCCCGACGTACGGGCCGATCCAGCCCTCCTGCGCGTCGTCGGGCCGGTCGCCGAGGTCGACGGTCGCGACGGGCATGCCGCCCGCGATCGTGCGCAGCGGCTGGCGCTGCGCGTACGCGTTCAGCCGGATCCGGTCGCCCGGCAGCGACTCCAGGAAGAGGGAGAACTGGTCACCGGTCGAGTTCACCACGTCGATGCCGATGTCGCGGTAGTGCTCCACCACCGCGTCGACCCGCTGCGCGAGCAGGTCCTCGCTCGGCGCCGACACGATCAGCCGGTGCCACCCGTACACGAACGGCAGCCGCTCCTTGGTGATGCCGTGCTCCAGCATCCGCGCCGCGTCGATCTGCTCGGCCAGCGCGATCGGCGCCTCCGCGCCCGCCTCCCGGATGTGCTGGTCCATGTCGCGCGCGTGCGCGAGCTTGCGCGACACGTCCTTGGACGCCTTCGCCGGCGGGACCAGCTTCATCCGCGCGCTGATCTCGACGGGGAACGGCAGCGCGTCCGCGTAGTGCAACCAGGGCTCGCCGTCCGGGAACGGCATCATGTCGGGGAACCGCGCGAACGACAGGTACGCGACGTACGACGCGGCCGTCGCGCCGCCGCCCGCACCGTGGTTCGGCTGCTCCACCCGCAGGTACGAGCGGCCGTTGTGGATCGCGCCCTCCACCAGCGACTCGATCTCGCCCTTGCCCCAGGTGCGCCGCGGGACGGCGGACGGCGGCGGATCCGCGAGCGCCCCCGTCACCGCGTGCTGGAACAGCCACGCCACCTCGGTCGAGGTGGCGTGCCGGGCGTAGAGGGCCGAAGCGCCCAGCGCCCGTCCGACCCGCTCGGCCTGCTCGTTCCAGCGCCCGATCTCCCGCTTGTCGATCGCGTCGTCGTGCACGCCGAGGACGTTCTCGCTGCGCTTGTAGAACCCGAGGAGCTGCGACAGGACCCCGCCGGACAGGTTCGCGCCCATCCCCCGCTGCCCCAGCCGCACCCCGAGGTAGACCTCCTTGGTCCAGAAGTCCTTGGCCCACACGTGGGCGTAGGTCTCCTCGAGGTACTCGCGCCAGCCGGGGCCGCCGTCCGACGTCCGGTCCAGGGCGAGCGCCCAGTCCGCCGCCGGGTACGTCCGGTGCGCGATCCGCAGATGGACCTCCGCGTCCTGCATCCGGATGCCCGCCAGCGCGATCGTCACGTTGGTGGCGAGCGCCTCGCGCTCCTCCCCGGTGGTGAACTCGTACGAGACCGTCGGCAACCGGAAGTACGCCCAGGCCGCGTTGTCGGTGAGCAGCACCCGGTCGTCGAAGTACCGCACGGCCAGCCGGCTGGACTTGCTCATGCCGTCCTCCCGACCTCGGTCCCACCGACTGATTCTCCCGATCCGCGCCATCTCGCGTAGGGATGCCGGAGAGAGTGTTCTCGATCCGGGCGGTCAGCAACGTCAGTCGCCCCCGCCATGGCGGTCTCCGCTCGGTGCCCGCGAGGGGCGCTCATCGGGTGGCCTCCTGCTCCTGGTGAAGCTCCTGGTAACGCTCGGGCACGACGCCGAACCCGCCGGCGACCACGCCGGCGAGGGCAAGATAGGCACGCCGCGTCGGAGCGCGCAACGACTTCAGCTCGTTGCGCGGTGCGCGGTCCATGCTGAGGTGATCGTCCCACGGAATCCGCACCAGGGCCCGGCACCGGCCGCGCGCCACGGCCTCCGCCTGCTCGACGTCGTCCATGCTGCGGCGACTCACCCCGTTGATCACTGTGACGGCCCGCGACCGCAACTCCTCGTACCCGTGGCCGTCCAGCCACTCGTACGTCATCGCCACCGCCCGCGGCGCGTCCGCGCTCGCCGGCGCCACCAGCACCAGCTGGTCGGCGTACGGCAGCACCCGCGCCACGATGGCCGCCGCGGTGTCCAGCAGCGTCACGGAGTAGAACCTGTCGATCGTCCGGATCGCCAGCGCGTAGTCACGGTCGTCGAGCGCCTGCAGCGGGTTCTTCCCGGCGGCGATCACGTCGAGGCCCGACTTCGCCTGCGACGTGTACCGGCGCATCGCCGTCAGGCTGCCGACCTGGTCGGCCCGCGTGATGAGCCCGGTCAGCGTCTCGTTCGTCTCGCTCCGCGTCCGCCGCGCCAGCGCGCCCGGCCCCGGGTTCACGTCGATCGCCACGACGGGCTCGGCGTTGTGCTGCGCGAACGTGTGCCCGAGCATCAGCGCCGTCACCGTCTGCCCGGCGCCGCCGGTGCATCCGAGCACCACCACGTGCCGCGTCCCGCGGAAGGGCTGCTGCAGCCGCAGCTGGTACTCGGCGTCCACGTCCCCGTGCCCGCCGCCGACGGCCTGGAACAGCCTCCGCAGCCCACCGGCGCTGACCTCGTGCTCCGGCCCCGGCGGCGTGATCGCCGGACCCGACGGCGGCGGCGCGGGCGGCGGCGGCAGCGGCCTCGGCCGCACCGGCGACTGCGGCCCCGACCGGACGTCCCGCGGCGGCGGCTCCTCGTCCTGCGGCGGCACCCCGGGCTCGGGCACCGGCGGCCACATCTGCGCGTCCGTCGCCGCGGGCCGCGGCGGCTGCGACAGCCCCTTCGACCACGGCCGCGGCGCCTCGAGCCGGGGCCCCTCGGCCTCGTCCGGCGCGGGCGGCCACCCCTGCCCCGCCTGCGCGGACCCGGGAACCTGGTGCCCCGGCGCGGGCGCCTGGCCGGGCCCACTCGCGGCCGCGGCGGGCCGCTCGTCCTGCGTTCCCCCGGTTCCCGGAGGCCGCCCGAACGTCCGCGGCGCCCCGTGCTCCCCCGCCGACGCGGCGGCCGGACGCTCGCCCTGCGGCGGTTCCGAGGGACGCTGCGGCGCAGGCCCCGCCGGACGGCTCTCCTGCGCCGCCTGCCCGGTTCCGGCCGGAGCCGCGTGGCCGCCCGCCGGTCGAACGGGCCCGGTAGCACCGCCCGGCCTCGATTCCTCCGAAACGGCCGGACGAACCGGCGTAGCCGGCCACCCCTGCGAGGGCGCCGCTTCCGGCGCTTGCCGTTCCCCCTGCGCGGCGGCCGGACGCTGTTCCTCCGGCGCGGACGACGGACGCCGCGCGGCGGCCGGGCGCTCGTGCTGCGGCCCAGGCCGTCCGGCGACACCCTGCTGCCCGGCCCCGGCCGAAGCGGCTTGGCCGCTCGCCGGTCCAGCGGGCGCGGACTCGCTCGCCGACGCGGCGGCCTCGTCCCGGCCCGGCTCCTCCGAAACGGCCGGACGAACCGGCGCAGCCGGCCACCCCTGCGAGGGCACCGACTCCGACGGACGCTGCGGCGCGGACTCCACCGGGCCCTTCGAAGCGGCCGGACTCTCCGGCGACGCCCCCTGCTGTTCACTCCGCGCGGCGGCCGGGCGCTCGTGCTGCGGCCCAGGCCGTCCGGCGACACCCTGCTGCCCGGCCCCGGCCGAAGCGGCTTGGCCACTCGCCGGTCCAGCGGGCGCGGACTCCCTCGCCGACGCGGCGGCCTCGTCCCGGCCCGGCTCCTCCGAAACGGCCTGAGGACCCGACTCTGGCGGACGGACGGGCGAGGGCACCGACTCGGACGGCGCCTGCTCGCCGGGGGCGGCCGCCGGGCGCTGCGGCGTGTGCCCCACCGGGCGGGCCTCCCGCGGCGGCCGCGCGGCCTCATCCGGTCGACTCGCACCGAACGCGGCGGGCTGCTGACCGTGAGGCTCCGGCTGTGCTCCGGGCCGTCCCGCACGCGGCGACTCGGGCTCGCCGGGGGCCGGTTGGGCGGGCGCGGGCTCGCTCGCCGAAGCCGCGGGGACGCCGTCGGACACCGGGTACCCGAACACGACGACAGGTTCGTCCTGCGCAGACTCGGCTGGACGTCCGGGCGCGCCACCCGCAACGCGACGATCCTGCGGAGCCGGTTCCGCCGGGCTGCGCGGTTCGCCCGATGCGGCGCCGGGACGCTCGCCCTGCGACGCCTGCGCTCGTTCCCGGGGCTCCGGAACGGCGCGGCCGGTCGGCGCGGACGGCCGGCCCTGCGCCGGCTCCGACCGGCGCTGCGGCTCGTTGGGTGCAGCGGCCGGGCGGTCGTCCTGCGGCGGCTGCGCCCGGGACGGCCGGCGCTGCGACTCGCCCGCGGCGGCCGGGTGCTCCTCCGGTCGCCGGGGGGCGGGGGGCACGGGACGGGGGGCCGGCCGTGCGGGCTCGCTCGGTTCGGGCGGACGGCCGAAGGCGGTGGGCCGGTCCGGGACCGGACGGTCGGGGCCCGTGCCCGCCACGCGGCGGTCGGACGGCTGCGGGGGGGCGGGAGCCGCGGGGGCCTGGCCGCCGGGGTGGAGGGGCTGGGCCTCGTTGACGAGGGGTTCGGGGGTGCCGAAGGCGCCGGGGACCATCGGGATGTCGGGGCGCGTCGGGACGGGGCCCGCGACCTTCTTGTCGCCGGGTTCGGCGGGTTCGCCGGGTTCGGCGGCGGGCGCGGACGCTTCGGCGGGCGCCATGGCCGTCGAGAAGCCGGGGGAGCCGGGACGGCGGACGCCGGAGACGAGGCCGCGCTTGCCGGGACTCGGGGCCTTCTCCAGGCGGGGCGCCGCGGGGGGTGCCTCAACGCGGGGCGCGGGGACCTCGGGCTCGGGTGGCGCGGCCTTGCGGCGGGACTTGACGGCGACGCGCTCGGGGGCCGGGGCGGGGGCGCCGGGACGGCGCCACACGCGGGCGACGATGACGACCTCGCCGGGCTCGCGGATGGGGGTGAGCCGGCACCAGGTGCGGGGCTCGGCGAGGTAGCGGCCCTGGGAGATGAGGAGTTCGGTGAGGCGCTTGCCCTCGATGACGGGACGGGTCGCCAGCCAGGTCAGGACGCCGGGCGGGACGATGTAGAGGACGTGCCACGGGGACGCGAACGGGATGCCGACGAGTTGCAGCATCACGATCCAGGGCACGAACACGCCGAGGAACACACCGATCTGGACGAGCGGCAGCGGCATGGGGAGCCGCAGGTCGTACAGCTTGTACAGCCGCTTCTCGATGCGCCATATGTTCGTGTACGTGGGTAGATCCACGCCCCTACTCCCCTACCGGTTCGCGTCTCCGGGTCTCAGCTGACGTCCAGTCCCAGGGCGGCGGCTATCGCCTTGGCCGCGGTCTCGATGATGTTGGGCACGTAGAAGACCACTCCGATCCCGATCGCCAGCAGGATGAACTGCATGAACTTGGTGATCTCACGGGTGAACAGGAAGAACAGCGCGACGATGGAGACGATCACCAGGAAGAGCGGGCCGAAGAACCCCCGCAGCCAGTCGGCGAGCTGGTCGGTCTGGAGCTCGTCGTCGGGCGCCGCCAAGATCTCGATCGGAATCGACGCCATGAGGTGGTGCAGCATCGACTTACCTTCCTGGTTCTACGTGGGGGGACGGTCGGACGTTCATCTCGCGGCCTCTCATGACGGGTCGGGGTCGGTGGTGCCGCGGATGTCCTTGACGTACCAGGTCGCGTCCTTGCGCACCATGTCGAGTTCGTAGGCCTGCTCCAGCTCGCCGCCCGCGACCCGCCAGACGACGCCGGCGGTGACGGTGCGGGCGCCGGCCTCGCCCTGGGGCGCGACGACCTCGGCGATGCGGGCGTACTCGACCGAGCCGGCGAGTCCGCCGATGGGGCTGCCCGCGGCGAAGCGGGACAGGGCCGTCTGGTCGCTGCGGGCGTAGGCCTGGAAGAACGTGACGAGGATGGGCTGGAGTTCGCCTTCGAGGGCGGCGTCGCGCTGTCCGGGCTGCTGCTGCGGCAGTACGGCCTTCGCCGGCGGGGGGAGCAGCGCGGGGCGGGCGGCGACGACGAGGCCGCCGCCGGCGTCGGCGTAGACGGGGACGGCGAGGCGCAGCCACTTGTCGCCGGTGCGGGCGACGAGGCTGACGGTGGCGTTGTGGGCGTCGCGCGCCTGGACGCCGGCGACCTGCACGCTCTGGACCTGCAGTGTTCCGGTGCTGTTCCAGCCGAATTGCGGGTCGGCGCCCTCGGGCAGGAACGTCTGCAATTGGGCCTGGCGGTCGGCCGCGTTCTCCTGGTTGTAATTCAGATAGACGTTGGCGAACTGGAGGGCGAATGCCCCTGCCGCGCTGGTCGGGAACTGCGCGCGTTCGCCGGACGTCCTGGGCGCGGTGGTCGTCTCGGGATCGTCCGCGGCGGTGAAGCGTTCGAAGGGGGCGCGGACGCCGTTGACCAGGATGACGATGATCAGGGCCCAGAGGACGGCGCGGCCCGTCCAGACCCACCAGCGGCCGCCGGATCCGGACCAGCGGCCGCCGCGCGGGCCGCGGCCCCGGCCGTCCGGCGCCTCCCACGGGTCGACGGGCAGACCCGGCGCCGCGGTCTCGTCGACCACGGCGGTGTCACGGCCGCGTTTCACGGCCGACCTGCGAGCCATCCTGCCTCCGCTCGCGCCTCGCCCCCAAGGTCGGCGCGCTCTGTGTGCCTGGTCCAGATGTTGCGCGGTGGTCCTTTCCGAACCCACCCCGGGCCCAGCGTAACCACGAGCGTCAATTGTTCCAGCGCATCCGAGCGAAGCACAGCCCCGGCACGCGGTTGTGGATAATGCAATCCACCTCGGCAGGAACAGGGAAGATTGCCAAACGGTGACGATCCCCTATCCCCGCCTCCGATCGGCGCGTTGGGGCACCAATCGGGCAAGCATCACGAGTCACACGTTTTCACCAGGCACGATGTCGCCCGCGGGTCAGACGTTGAAGCGGAACTCCACCACGTCGCCGTCCTGCATGAGGTACTCCTTGCCCTCCATGCGGACCTTCCCGGCGGTGCGGGCGGACGCCATGGAGCCCGCGGCGGTCAGGTCGCCGAACGAGACGACCTCGGCCTTGATGAAGCCGCGCTGGAAGTCGGTGTGGATGACGCCGGCGGCCTCGGGCGCGGTGGCGCCCGCGCGGATCGTCCACGCGCGCGACTCCTTCGGGCCCGCGGTGAGGTAGGTCTGCAGGCCGAGGGTGGCGAACCCGATCCGGACGAGCTGCGACAGGCCGGACTCGTCCTGCCCCATCCCCTGCAGGAGTTCGAGGGCCTCGTCGTCGGGCAGCTCGATCAGCTCGGCCTCGATCTTGGCGTCGAGGAAGATCGCCTCGGCGGGGGCGACGAGGTCGCGCAGGCGGCCGCGCAGGGCCTCGTCGGTCAGCTCGCCCTCGTCCAGGTTGAAAACGTAGAGGAACGGCTTGGCGGTGAGGAGGTGCAGCTCGCGCAGGAGGGCGAGGTCGATGCCGGCCTTGTCCGCGCCGGCGAAGAGGGTGACGCCCTCGTCGAGCAGCTTCTGCGCGGCGGTGACGGCGTCGACGACGGCGAGCTGGTTCTTGTCCTTCTTGGTCCGGGCCTCCTTCTCGAGGCGCGGCAGGGCCTTCTCGATCGTCTGCAGGTCGGCCAGGATCAGCTCGGTGTTGATCGTGTCGATGTCGCGGGACGGGGCGACGTCGCCGTCCACGTGCGTGACGTCCGGGTCCTCGAAGGCGCGGATGACCTGGCAGATCGCGTTGGTCTCGCGGATGTTGGCGAGGAACTTGTTGCCGAGGCCCTGGCCCTCGGACGCGCCCTTGACGATGCCCGCGATGTCGACGAACTCCATCGTCGCCGGGATGGTCTTGGCCGAGCCGAACATGTCGGCGAGCACGGCCAGCCGGGGGTCGGGCACCCCGACCACGCCGACGTTGGGCTCGATGGTCGCGAACGGGTAGTTGGCGGCCAGCGCGTCGTTCTTGGTCAGCGCGTTGAACAGGGTGGACTTGCCGACGTTGGGCAGCCCGACGATTCCGATGGAGAGGCTCACGGCGGTCAAGTTTACGAGCCCGGACGCACCGCGCCGTGCGGGACGGCGCGGTGCGTCCGGCGCCCGCGGCTCCGGGCGGTGCCCGGCGATGGTCGGCAGTGCGCCGATTGTCCGCCGTGCCGCCCTTACCGGCGCGTCGCGGTCGCGGTTCGCGGCGGCGCTGTCACGATGAACGGATGGACCTCGCGCTGCTCGTCGGCCTCGTCGTCGGGGCGGCCTTCGGTGTGGTCGCCGGATGGGCGCTGGCGACGAGCCGGCAGGGCGCGCTGATCGCGCGGGCGCGGGCGGCGGAGGAGAAGCTGGCCTACGCCGAGGATCGGATGGCCGAGCATTTCGAGAGCCTGTCGGCGCGCGCGCTGGACGCCAGCAACGCGCGCTTCCTCGAACTGGCCGACGCGCGGCTCAAGGCGGCGGGGGCGGAGGCGGCGGGCGAGCTGGAGCGGCGGCAGCAGGCCGTCGAGCATCTCGTCGGGCCGCTGCGGGAGACGCTCGCCAGGGTCGAGGAGCAGCTCCGCGAGGTGGAGACGGGCCGCCGGGAGTCGCACGCGATGCTGGCCAAGCAGGTCGACTTCGTCCGGCAGAGCTCCGAGCAGCTCGGCCGCGAGACGCGGTCGCTGGTGCGGGCGCTGCAGCGGCCGGAGGCGCGGGGGCGCTGGGGCGAGCTGCAGCTGCGCCGCGTCGTGGAGCTCGCGGGCATGACGCACCACTGCGACTTCGACGAGCAGGCGAGCGCGGTGACGCGGGACGGGACGGTCCGGCCCGACATGGTCGTGCGGCTGGTCGGCGGCAAGAACATCGTCGTCGACTCGAAGGTGTCGCTGGCGGCCTACCTGCAGGCCGCCGAGGGCGGCGACCCGGTGCGGCTGGACGCGCACGCCCGCCACCTGCGCGACCACGTCGACCGGCTGTCGGCCAAGTCGTACTGGCAGGCGTTCAGCCCGGCGCCCGAGTTCGTGGTGCTGTTCATCCCGGGCGAGGCCTTCCTGGCCCCCGCGCTGGACCGCGATCCCGACCTGCTGGAGTACGCGATGCGGCGCCGCGTCCACATCGCCACCCCCACGACCCTCATCACGATGCTGCGGACGGCGTCGTACGCGTGGCAGCAGGCCGCGCTTTCCCGCAACGCGCGGGCGGTCTTCGAACTCGGCAAAGAGCTGTACGAGCGGCTGGGCACGATGGGGCAGCACGTCGACGACCTGGGCCGCGCGCTCACGGGCGCGGTGAAGTCCTACAACCGGACGGTGGGTTCGCTGGAGACGCGGGTGCTCGTCAGCGCGCGCCGGTTGAACGACCTGGGCGTCGTCGAGGGCCCGCTGGACGGCCCGAGTCCCGTCGAGGAGAGCCCGCGCGCGCTTTCGGCGGCGGAGCTCAACGGACGCGACGACCGGCGGGACGACCCGCCGCAACACGACTTTCCCCAGGGCGACGTCCCGCGACCCGACGGCCCGTACGGCGAGATCCCGCGGGACGTCGCCGTCCAGGACGGCGACGCACCGCGGTTCGGCGCCCGGATCGTCCCCGAGCAGGGCGATCGGCGAGAGAGGTGGCAATGAGCACATCGACGGCACGCGACGCTCCGGAGGACACGCCGCCGACGCGTCGCGGGACGGGACGGCGGCGGGGTGCGGCGCAGCGGCGTTCGCGCTCGTCCGGCACCCGGGCGGCCGCGGCGCCGACGAGCCCGGTGACGCTGACCGGGCGGGGCGGCATCGTCGTGGTGTTCGGGACGGCCGTGCTGTGCGGGCTGCTGTCGCGCTGGCTCGACATGCCGCTGCTCGCCGGGGGCGGCTTCACGGTGGGCTGCGTGCTCGCCGCGCTCGCCACCCGCCCGGCGGACCTGCTGGCGCTGGCCGTCAGCCCGCCGCTGGTGTTCTTCCTCGCGACCCTGATCGCGGTGGTCGTCACCACGATCGGGCAGGGGTCGCTGCTGCGCGGTGTGACCGTCGGGGTGCTGACGGCGCTCGCCGGCACCGCCCCGTGGCTGTTCCTCGGGACGCTCCTGGTGCTGCTGATCACGCTGCCGCGCGGGCTGCTGGCGAACGTCCGGGAGCTGCGCGACAAGCTGGCGGGCGTCCGGCTGTTCGAGCAGGAGGAGAACGAGAACCCGGTCCGGTGGGACGAGTCCCCGGCCTCCTCCGCCCGGCGTGAGCGCCCCCAGGGCGGCGCGGACTGAGCCCGTGGAATCAGACGGGCGTGATGCGCAGGTCCTTGCGGAGTTCCTTCGGCAGGGAGAAGCGCATGCTCTCGCGGACGGACTCGATCTCCTCGGCCGCACCGAAGCCGCGCTCGGCGAGCCAGGCGAGGACGCCCAGCACGAGCTCGTCCGGGACGGACGCGCCGCTCGTCACGCCGACGGTGCCGACGCCCTCGAGCCACGCGGGGTCGATCTGCTCGGCGTAGTCGACGAGGTGGGCGTCGTCGGCGCCGTGCTCCTTGGCGACCTCGACGAGCCGGACCGAGTTGGACGAGTTCGTGGAGCCGACCACGATGACGAGCTGGGACTGCGCCGCCATCTCCTTGACGGCGGTCTGCCGGTTCTGGGTGGCGTAGCAGATGTCGTCGGACGGCGGGTCGGTCAGCTTGGGAAACCGCTCGCGGAGCTTCTCGACGGTCGCGATCGTCTCGTCGACCGAGAGGGTGGTCTGCGACAGCCACGCGACCTTCTCGGGGTCGCGGACCCGCACGTTGGCGACGTCGCCGGGGCCGTCGACCAGGTGGATGTGGTCGGGGGCCTCGCCGGAGGTGCCGATGACCTCCTCGTGGCCCTCGTGGCCGATGAGCAGGATGTCGTAGTCCTGGGCGGCGAAGCGGACGGCCTCCTTGTGCACCTTCGTCACCAGCGGGCACGTGGCGTCGATGGTGCGCAGGTCCAGCTTGCGGGCCTCGTCGTGGACGACGGGCGCGACGCCGTGCGCGGAGAAGACCACGATGGCCCCCGCGGGGACCTCCTCGGTCTCGTCCACGAAGATCGCGCCGCGCTCCTCCAGCGTCTTCACCACGTGGACGTTGTGGACGATCTGCTTGCGGACGTAGATGGGGGCCCCGTACTTCTCGAGGGCGACCTCGACCGTCTCCACGGCCCGGTCGACGCCGGCGCAGTAACCGCGCGGCTTGGCGAGCAGGACACGGCCCCGGGTTCCGGCGGGCTTGGCGTTGGCGGTCATGCCCCCATCGTACGAGTTGGGCCGCGGCCTCCGGGACGGCCCGGCGAGGTGGCGCAGGCCCCGGGGCGCAAGGGGTCCGCTCAGGTTGTGACCGACCGCACGCCGTTTTTGGACAGAAAGACATTAACCCGGGGTGACCGTGATCGCACCCATGGGGCAGAGTGAGGTTCGACGACGGTACGTGTGCTCCCGAGTTCCGTGATAAGGACGGCAGGAAGAGGAAAGACCATGACGAGATCGCCGCGCCGCCTCAAGCAGCAGGTGCAGGACACGGTGGGCGAGCAGGTCCGCGACCTCCCGCTGCACGCCGTCCGGCTGGCCATGTTCGGCGTCGGCCGGGCCCTGCTTCTCGGCGACAGGATGACGCGCGACTACAAGGAGATCACCGAGGGCGGCGGCGTGAAGCCCGTGATCGGGCGCCTGCGCGACGACGTCCAGCACACCGCGGAGAAGGTCGTCGGACGCGTGGTGGAGACCGTCCGCGGCGGCGAGGACGCGGAGCCCGAACCCGAGCCCGTCCGGCCCCGGCGCACCCGTCCGGCACGCCCGGCGCGGCCGTCGGCGGCCCGCGAGGACGGTGCCGCGGTGCGGCGCCGGCCGGGCGGGGAGATCTCGGTCGGCAAGCCGGGCGCGTCGGACGGGCCGGTGGCCGAGCCGGCGCCGTCGCCGCGGCCGTCCACGCCGCGCCCGGAGCCCGCGCCGCAGGCCGAGCCCGCGGCGCCGCCCGTCCCCGACGGGGGACCGGCCCCGGCGTCCGCCGGGACCGCGGCGCCCGACGCCCCGGCCCCCGAGGCCGCGGAGCCGAAGGCCGCGGCGGGCGGGCCGGCCGACGCCGAGCAGGACGAGTTCGCGCCGCGGCCCGAGTCGCTTCCGGCCGCGCAGAGCGAGGCCGAGCACGTCGCCGAGGGCCTGCCGGTGCCGAACTACGACGAGGCGACCCTGCCGCAGTTGCGCGCGCGCCTGCGCGGGCTGTCGGTGGAGCAGGTGAAGCTCCTGCGCGAGTACGAGCGGACCCACGCCGGCCGCGAGGACATCATCAAGATGTACGAGCGGCGCATCGCCAAGCTGAACGGCCAGAGCTGACTCCGGCCCGAACGCGGGGAACGGCCCGGGAGGGGAACCTCCCGGGCCGTTCTCGTTCCCGTGGCCCGCGTCAGGCCGGAACGCGTGATCGACGTCGACGCGCTCCAGCGGCGCCAGGTGCCGGCGGCGCGCGGCGAGGATGCCGGTCGCGACGGCGCAGGCGGCGGCGCCGACGAGGTACGGCAGGTGCGGGTCGACCTCCTCGGCGAGCTTCGTCGCGGAGAACGGGGCGAGGGCGCCGCCCATCCAGCGTTCCGATCCGGCGCTGGAGGACGGGCGCGCCGAACACCGACGCGAGCGCGACCATCACGCCCCACCCGAAGAACACCGGGCCGATGCCGTGGGCGCTCATCCCGAGGACTGGGCGTGGCGTCCAGGCTCTCGGCGATGGCGGGCAGGATGGGGTCGACCAGCCCGATGCCCATGAAGGCGACGACGGCGTTCATCCGGCCGAGAAGAGCTTGTCGAGGGCGGGCATGGCCGCGGCGACGGCCGCGCGCTCCTCGTCGGTCAGTCCCGCGAACCGTTCCGCCAGGTAGCCGATGCGGCGCTCGCGGCCCGCCGCCAGGACGTCCCGTCCGGTCGCGGTGAGCCGGGCGGTGACGACGCGGGCGTCCGAGCCGTCCCGGCCGCGCTCGACGAGCTCGTCCCGCTCCAGCCGGTTGATCTGCGCGGTCATCGTCGGCAGCCGGACGCCGTGCTCGGCGGCCAGCTCGGTCATCCGCCGCGGCCCGTGCTCCAGCGAGCCGAGCACGGAGAGCTGCTGGGCGGTGACCGGCTGGTCGGCGCCGGCCCGGCGCAGCATCAGCACGACGTGCCGCAGCCGCTGGTTGAGCTGCTCGGCGAGCTCGCGTTCGGGGACGGTCACGGTCTCTCTCCTCGAAATTACTTAGCTAGGCTAAGTTAGCTCAGCTAACTTTTGAAGGGATGGAGCCTGTCTCCTGCATCACACGCAATAGGCTGCCGGGCATGGCGATGGAGACCACGGCCGAATCCCCGGTTCCGGTGCGGACGGTCCTGCAGGCGGTGGGCGGCTGGATCGGCAAGCTGGGCCGCATCTGGGTCGAGGGGCAGATCACCGATCTGAACGCCCGCGGCGGCACCGTCTACATGACGCTCCGCGACCCGGTGGCGAACATGTCGGTGCGGCTCGTCGGGCAGCGCGGCGTCGTCGAGGCCGCGGGCCCCGCGGTCACCGACGGCGCCCGCGTCGTCGTCCACGCCAAACCGGACTTCTGGATCAACCGGGGCACCTTCTCGCTCAGCGTCCTGGAGATCCGGCCGGTCGGCGTCGGCGAACTGCTCGCCCGCCTGGAGCGCCTCAAGAAGACGCTCGCCGCCGAGGGGCTGTTCCGTCCCGAGCGCAAGCGCCCGCTGCCGTTCCTCCCCGGCCGGATCGGGCTGATCTGCGGGCGCGAGTCCGACGCCGAGCACGACGTCCTGCAGAACGCGCGGCGCCGCTGGCCCGCGGTCGCGTTCCGCGTGGAGAACACCGCCGTGCAGGGCTCCTACGCGGTCGGCGAGGTGATGACGGCGCTGCGCACGCTGGACGCCGATCCCGAGATCGATGTGATCATCATCGCGCGCGGCGGGGGCGCGATGGAAGACCTGCTGCCGTTCTCCGACGAGGCGCTCGTCCGGGCGGTCTCCGCGGCCCGCACCCCGGTCGTCAGCGCGATCGGGCACGAGCAGGACACGCCGCTGCTCGACCTCGTCGCCGACGTCCGCGCCTCCACCCCGACCGACGCCGCGAAGAAGGCCGTCCCGGACGTGCGCGAGCAGCTCCAGCTCGTCCGGCAGCTGCGCGACCGGGGCCGCCGCTGCCTCGCCGGGAACGTGGAGCGGGAGCTCGCCTGGCTGAAGTCCGTCCGGTCGCGGCCCGCGCTGGCCGACCCGGTGCGGGAGATCGAGCGGCAGTCCGAGCAGGTCACGGCGCTGCGCGACCGGACGCGCCGCTGCCTGTCCGGCGCGCTCGACCGGGCCGGCGACGAGCTGTCGCACACCCGCGCCCGGCTGCTCGCCCTGTCGCCCGCCGCGACGCTGGACCGCGGGTACGCGATCGTCCAGCGGGAGGACGGCGCCGTGGTGCGGGACGCCGGGTCCGTGCGGGCGGGCGAGGGCCTCACGGTGCGCGTCGCGTCCGGACGGCTCGGCGTGACCGCCACGGGCGCCCTCGACGACGGCCCCGCCGACTCTCGCACCAGGTCACCAGAGAAGCCGTAGGGTGGGGCGGGTGTCGGAGAACGAGGAGAGGGCCGGCAGGCCCTCGTACGAGCAGGCCCGCGACGAGCTGGCCGACGTGGTGAAGCGGCTGGAGGCCGGCGGGCTCACCCTGGAGGAGTCGCTCGCGCTGTGGGAGCGCGGCGAGAAGCTCGCCGCGCTCTGCGAGGAGTGGCTCGAGGGCGCCCGCGCCCGGCTGGCCGCCGCGATGGCGCAGCCCGAGGACGGCGGCACCGGCGCGCCGTTCTGACGTCAGGGCGCGTCGGGCGCCGCGGAAGGCGCCGCGGGACTCGACGCGTTCAGGCCGCCGCCCTTCGGCTGGGCCTTCAGCGACCCGGCCAGCACCGCCAGCTGCTCGTAGGTCGCGGTTCCGGTCACCACCAGGCTCACCCCGCCCGGCAGCGTCCGCGCCAGGGAGTTGGCCTCCTTGTCGGCGCGGTGGTACTTCTGCCACGTGTTCCCGGCGACCTGCATGGTCCCCAGCGGCTTGCTGCTGTTGGTCATCCGCGGGACGTACTCGGACGCCGTCTCGTCGCTCTGCTCGAGCGCCGCGTACTCGTCGTCCGGCGTCACGAACCCGAGGTGCCACGCGACCGGGTCGCCGTCCCCGCCGTCCAGACCGCTGACCCGCGAGCTCGTCGGACGCCAGCCGGCCGGCAGCCCCTCGGGGGCGTGCACGGCGAACGGGGCGTCGTTGCGCATCACCCACAGCTGCGAGCCGTAGTCCACGGTCGGCAGGATCTGCTCGTCGGCGCGCGGCGTGACCACGAAGATCATCAGCGCCAGGATCAGGGACGCGCCCATCGCCAGCGTGAAGCCGCCGAGCCCGGTGGTCAGCCGCTTGTGCACGCCCGGGCTGACCGGAATCGGCCGCGGGCCCGCCTCGCTCCCGGAGGCCGCGCTCTCCGGGGCGGTCTCGGTGTCAGGGGTCTTGTCGGTCACCCTTTCAGGATCCCCTACGGTTCCGGCTGCTTCAGACAGGGGGTGCGGTACGCGGGTTCCGGATCGTGCCGACGATCCCCATGATCTCGTCGGCGAGCCGCCGCGCCGCGTCCTCGTCCTCCATCAGCGAGATGTCGGACACCGCACCGGCCATCGCGCCGGTCAGCACCATCACGAGGGCCTCGTCCACGCCGCCGTCGGCGGTGTGGAACAGCGCGGCGTTGCGGCGGGCCCACTTGCCGAGCCGCTGCCGCATCGCGCGGTCGAACCCCGGCGGGCCGTCCCCGGAGATGAACAGCCGCGAGACGTCCCGTTCCTCCAGGCAGCCGTCGAGGTAGGCGCCCGCGCCGGCGATGAACTGCCGCATCGGGTCGTTCTCCCCCGCCTCCCGCACGGCGTTGATCGCCCGGCGGGTGCGCTCCTGCTGCCTGCCCTGGAACTCCTCGAACAGCGTGAGGTACAGGTCGGCCTTGCCGTTGAAGTGGTGGTACAGGCTGCCGACGCTGGCCCCGGCCTTCGCGACGATGTCGGTCACCGCGGCCTGCGCGAACCCTGACTCGCAGAAGACGTCCCGCGCCGCGGCCAGCAGGGCTCCGCGCGTCGCGGCCCCGCGGTCGGACGTCCGCGCGGGCGTCCCGGCGGCGCCCGCGCCCCCGTTCTGTGCCACCTCGCCGGAGGGAACGTCGATGTCGCTGCTCATGAGCCCAGAGATTACGCCCTCTCCCGATGGGAAACGATCCCTTGCCCGGAGGACCGTCCGATTCTCGGTGCCGGTTCACGCCGGACTCCGGCTGGTCTGGTCCAATTTGTGACCCGGCGTCGGCCAACGGAGAATCCGAGTCACCATCGACCGAAAGGGCCGCCGCGACATGTCCGAAGAAACCACTGCCTCCTCCCCCCTGACGACCGACCCGGCGGCGCCCGACCGCAACCTGGCGATGGAGCTGGTCCGGGTGACCGAGGCCGCCGCCATGGCCGCCGCCCGCTGGGTGGGGCGCGGCGACAAGAACGGTGCCGACGGCGCCGCCGTCAACGCCATGCGCCAGCTGATCAACACCGTGTCCATGAAGGGCGTCGTGGTGATCGGCGAGGGCGAGAAGGACAACGCCCCGATGCTCTACAACGGCGAGCAGGTCGGCAACGGCGGCGCCGAGTGCGACGTCGCGGTGGACCCGGTCGACGGCACCCGCCTCACCGCGCTCGGCATGAGCAACGCGATCGCGGTGCTCTCCGTCGCGCCGCGCGGGTCGATGTTCGACCCGTCCGCCGTGTTCTACATGGAGAAGCTCGTCACCGGGCCCGAGGCCGCCGACGTCGTCGACATCGACCGTCCGATCGGCGACAACATCCGCGCCATCGCGCGCGCCAAGGGCTCGGCGCCGAACGACGTGACCGTCTGCATCCTGGACCGTCCGCGGCACGAGGGCATCGTCAAGGAGGTCCGCGAGGCGGGCGCCCGCATCAAGTTCATCATGGACGGCGACGTGGCCGGCGCCATCATGGCGTCCCGTCCCGGCACCGGCGTCGACCTCCTCCTCGGCATCGGCGGCACCCCCGAGGGCATCATCGCCGCCTGCGCGATCAAGGCGCTGGGCGGCGTCATCCAGGGCCGGCTGTGGCCGCAGGACGACGAGGAGCGCCAGAAGGCGATCGACGCGGGGCACGACCTGGGCCGCGTCCTGACCACCGACGACCTCGTCACGTCCGACGACGTCTTCTTCGCCGCGACGGGCATCACCGACGGCGAGCTGGTCGACGGCGTCCGCTACGACAAGGGGATCGCGACCACGCACTCCCTCGTGATGCGCTCCCGCAGCGGCACGATCCGCACCGTCTCGAGCGAGCACAAGCTGTCGAAGCTGCGCGCCTACAGCGCCATCAACTTCGACTCGGCGGTCTGAGAGCGTTCGGCCCGGTCCGCGGAGCCCGGCGGCTCGCGGGCCGGGCCCTGTGGCCGCGTCGGGGGGCGGGCGTCAGTCCCGGGTGAGGCGGTCGCGGACGCGCTGGCGGAAGGTCCGCTTGGGTGCGCGGGCCCGGACGGAGCCGAACAGCAGGGTGCCGGCGATCTCGATGGTGGGGCCGTCGGCTGCGGGGCGGGTGCGGACCTCGCGCGGGCTGAGGATGGTGCGGCCGGTGACGTCGACGCGGACGCCGTCGGGGACGAGGAGGCGGACCCGGCCGGCGAGGACGAACGAGTCGAGGACGATGTGGCGGCGCTGCAGGACGGCCTCGCGGAGATCGAGTTCGACGGTGCCGAAGAGCGCGACGAGCGGGAGCTTCACGGGGACGACCCAGCGGCCCTCGCGGCGGGTGCGCCCGAAGACGACCGAGACGGGGCGGTCGTCCACGAGGATCGGCTGGGCCTCCTCCGGCGAGAGGTCGCCGGTGAGGCCGGTGAGTTCGCCGAGGGTGCGGGCGGCGTAGGCGGCGGTGGTGCGTTCGCCGTGCTCGGCCATCGTGATGCGGCCGTCCGCGAGCGCCTCGCCGAGGACGGCGACGACGCGTTCCCGGTCGGCGTCGGACGCGCGCAGGTCGCGGACGCGCGTCGCCTGTTCGGCGGCCGGGCGGGAGGGGATGTCCACCCTTAGAGGTTAACGGGCGCAGCGGTGGGGACCGCGAAAAACGGGTGGGGATTTGTCCACGTCACTCCTTAGGGTTCCGCTATGACCTTGCAACGAGCACCGGAGGAGGTCGAGGCCGGGTCCGCGGCGGCGATCAGCCTGCGCGGCGTGGTGAAGCGGTTCGGCGGTTTCACGGCGGTGGACGGGCTCGATCTGGAGGTGCCGTCCGGCGTCTGCCTGGGGCTGCTCGGCCCGAACGGGGCCGGGAAGTCCACGACGATGAAGATGCTGACGGCGCAGGCGGTGCCGACCGAGGGCACGATCGAGGTGCTCGGCTTCCCGGTACCGCGGGAGTCCAAGCGCGCGCGGGCCGCGATGGGGGTCGTCCCCCAGCAGGACAACCTGGACGAGGAGCTGACCGCCAGGGAGAACCTGGAGGTGTTCGCGCACCTGTACCGGGTGCCGCGCAAGGAGCGCCGGCGGGCGGTGGACGACGCGCTGGAGATCGCGCACCTGACCGAGCGCCAGGCGACGAAGGTGGACGACCTGTCGGGCGGCATGCGGCGGCGGCTGCTGATCGCGCGGGGGCTGGTGCACCGGCCGCGGCTGGTGCTGCTGGACGAGCCGACCGTGGGCCTCGACCCGCAGGTGCGGGCGGAGCTGTGGGGGCTGATCGACGGGCTGCGCGCGCAGGGCACGACGGTGCTGATGTCGACGCACTACATCGAGGAGGCCGAGCGGCTGGCGGACGAGTGCGCGCTGATGTCGCACGGCCGGGTGATCGCCCGGGGGACGCCGGCGCGGCTGGTCGCCGAGTACGCGGGCGAGCGGGTCGTGGAGCACTACGGGCCGCCGGACCGGCTGGCGGAGGTGGAGCGGCTCGCGCACGGGGCCGAGCTGCCGACGCGGCGGACGGGCCCGTCGGTGTCGGTGCTGAAGGCCGAGACGATCGCGCCGTCCCTGGAGGACGAGCTGGGGCCGGGCGGCGTGCGCCGCGCGGCCAACCTGGAGGACGTGTTCGTGGTACTGACCGGGGAGAACGTGGAATGAGCGTCGCACCGGCCGCCGCACCGGCCGCCGAGCGGGCGCCGCGGCTGCGCAGGTTCGAGATGGCGCCCGTCCGGGGCGTCTGGCGGCACGAGTTCGCGCTGTACAAGCGGTACTGGGCGTCGCAGTCGTTCGCGTCGATGGTGGAGCCGACGTTCTTCCTGCTGTGCTTCGGCTACGGGTTCGGGTCGATGGTCGCGGTGATCGGCGACTACCGGTACCTGGACTTCGTGGCGACGGGCGTGGTGGGGACGGCGGCGCTGTTCACGTCGGTGTTCCCGGGGATGTTCAACGGCTACATCCGGCGGGTGTTCCAGCACACCTACGACGGGATGCTGGCGGCGCCGGTGGACGTCCACGAGCTGGTCACCGCGGAGGCGTCCTGGATCGCGGCGAAGTCGGCGGTGTACTCGTGCACGCCGCTGGTCGTGGCGCTGTTCTTCGGCCTGGACCCCTCGTTCGGGATGCTGCTGGTGCCGCTCGCGACGTTCTTCACCGCGCTCGGCTTCGGCCTGTTCGGGATGTGGGCGTCGTCGGTCGTCCCGTCGATCAACTCGTTCGACTACGTGATCACGGGGGTGGTGACGCCGCTGTTCCTGATCGCGGGGACGTTCTTCCCGGTGGACGCGCTGCCGGGCTGGGCGGAGACGGCGTCGAAGCTGAACCCGCTGTACCACTGCGTGGAGCTGGTGCGGCACATGGTGTTCGGGCTCCGGCCGCTCGAGGACCTCGGCCACCTGGGCGTTCTGGCCGTGTTCGCCGCGCTGATGTGGACGCTCGCGGTGCGCGGGATGCGTCGCCGGCTCATTGACTGACGGGTTCCCGCCTCTCTACGCTGACGCGAATCTTCCTCACGTTAGAGGGCGGGGGCCGCATGGACGTCAGGGACCGCCGGGCGCGCACGTCGACGTACACCGCGTTCGCCGTCCAGGGGCTGTGCTTCGCGTCGCTGGTGACGCAGGTACCTCGCATCCAGGACGCGCACCACCTCAGCGACACGACGCTGTCGCTGGTGCTGCTGATGGTCCCGCTCATCGCGGGCGTGGGCAGCGTCGCGTCCGGCGCGCTGTTCCGCCGGATCGGCAGCGGGCCCGTCCTGCGGGTGTCGCAGCCCGCCGTGGCCCTGACGATCGTGCTGATCGGGCTGACCGGCGACAACGACCCGGCCCTGTACGCGGCCGTCGCGCTGTTCGGCCTGTTCGTCGGGGCGGTGGACGCGTCGATGAACGCGCAGGCCGTCGCGGTGGAGCGCCGGTACGGGATGAGCCTGATCACCGGCTTCTACGCGGTGTGGAGCGTCGCGGGGATCCTCGGCGGGCTGTGGGCGTCGCTGGGCAACGGCCTCGACCTGCCGCTGCTCGCCGGGTTCGGCATCGCCGCCGCCGCCGGCATCGCGGCGTCGCTGTCCACCGGGCACGGCCTGTACCGGCTCGCGGAGGAGGGCGGCGGGCCGTCCGCCGAGGAGCTGAAGGCCGCCGGACGGCGGGTGCCCTGGCGCCCGATCCTGATCGTGGGCGCCGCGATGGCGGTGGCGTACCTGGCCGACTCGGCGATCTCCAGCTACGGCGCCAAGTACCTCGACGACGAGCTGGGCGGGTCCGACTGGGTCGCGCCGCTGGGCTACGTCGCCTACCAGGTCGCCATGGTGATCAGCCGGGCGGTCGCCGACCTGGCGGTGCGCCGCTCCGGCGCGGTGCCGGTGGTGCGGCTCGGCGGTCTCGTCGGCCTCGCCGGCATGATCGGGGTGGTGGCCGCGCCGAACGCGCCCGTCGCGATCGCGGCGTTCGCCGTCGCCGGGCTGGGGCTCAGCGTGATCGCCCCGGTGTCGTTCACCGCCGCCGGACGGGTCGACCCGACCGGCCTCGGCGTCGCCGTGGCCCGGGTGAACATCTTCAACTACGTCGGGTTCGTGCTGGGCGCGGCCGTCGTGGGGGCCGTGGAGCCGCTGAGCGCGGACCACGGCCTGCGGCTCGCCTTCGCCGTCCCGACGATCCTGGTGCTGGTGGTGTTCGCGACGGCGCGGGGCTTCGACCCGCCGCGGGCCGCGGGCCCGCGGCCGGAGGCCCCGGTGCCGCGCCGTCCGGCCGAGCCCACCGCCACCTGACGTCCGGACGCTCGAGTCCTCGGGGCGGCACGCCCCGAGGACCCGGTCGGCGAGCCGGGCGTCCGGGTCAGGACTCCTCGAGGGCGACCACGGCGCGCTCACCCTCGGTCTGCGCCTCCTCGGGGGACATGTCCTCGATCGCTCGGGCGAGCGCGACCTCGGCGGCGTCGGCCGCCGCACGCAGGGTCACCGCGTGCTCCTGCGCCCGCGCGAGATCGCCCAGGCCGACGCAGTCGAAGGCGACCTGCCCGTCGTGCACGGCCATCTTCAGCTGCCGCGCCGCCTCTTCCAGACTCATCCGTACCTCCTCCACCGGGAACCTTCTTCCTACCCCCGCGCATCGTGGGCAACCGCTTGACCGAGCAGTTGCGCCGCTTCGACCAGGCTCCCCTCCCCCAGCCCGGCGTAGCCGAGGACGAGCGCGGCCGGCGCGTGCCCGGCCCGGCCGGGCGACCACATCGGCCGGGCGCCCGCCAGCGACAGCCCGGCCCGGGACGCGCGGGCGATCACCCGCTCCTCGTCGCAGCCCGGCGGCAGTTCCACGTAGAGGTGGATGCCCGCGGAAACGCCATGCACACGGGCGCCGGGGACATGGCGGCGGATCGCGTCGGCGAGGGCGTCCCGGCGGCTCCGGTACCGGCGCCGCATGGCCCGCAGGTGCCGGTCGTACCCCCCGCCGCGCAGGTACTCGGCGAGCGCGTACTGCGGCAGGACGGGCGTGCCGAGGTCGGTGTGCAGCCGGTGCGTCCGCAACCGGGCGGCGAGCGGCGGCGGGACGGCCGCCCAGCCGAGCCGGATCGCGGGGGCGAGCGACTTGCTGACCGAGCCGAGCAGCACCACCCGTTCGGGGTCGACGCCCTGGAGGCAGCCGACGGGTTCGCGGTCGTAGCGGAACTCGGCGTCGTAGTCGTCCTCGAGGACCAGCCCGTCCACGTCCCGCGCCCACGCGATCAGCTCCGCGCGCCGTCCCGGGGACAGGACGACGCCGGTCGGGTACTGGTGCGCGGGCGTGACGAGCACCGCACGCGCGCCCGTCCGGGCGAGTGCGGCGACGTCGACGCCCTGCTCGTCCACCGGGACGCGCGCGAGCCGGACGCCGGTGGACTGCAGCATCGGCAGCTGCCGGACGCTCGTCGGGTCCTCCACGGCGAGGACGGTGTGGCCGTCGGCGCGCAGCAGCCGGGTCAGCGCCGACAGCGCGTGCGCGACCCCGTTCGTGATCACGACCCGGTCGGGATCGGTGTGCGCGGCGCGCACCCGTCCGAGGTACCCGGCGAGCTCGGTGCGCAGGACGAGCGCGCCCGCGGGGTCGGGGTAGGCGAGGGCGTCGTTCGGCAGCACGCGCAGCGCCGTGCGCTCGGCGGCCAGCCAGCGGTCGCGGGGGAACGCCGCCAGGTCGGGCCGTCCGGGCCACAGGTCGTGGTCGACGGGGGTGCGGGCGCCGGGGACGACGGGGGCGGAGGAGGGGGCGGAGGAGGGGGCGGGGGTCGGGGAGTCGTCGGGGCGGGCGAGGGGGGCGATGCGGGTGCCGTCGCCGCGGCGGGCGATCAGGAAGCCCTCCGCGGTGAGCTGTTCGTAGGCGGCGACGACGACGCCGCGGGACACGGCCAGGTCCCGGGCGAGGTCGCGGCTCGACGGCAGCCTGGTCCCGGCGGTCAGCCGGCCGGACCGGACGCCCGCGCGGAAGCCCGCGGCGATCTGCGCCGCCAGCCGGCCGGCGGACCGGTCGAGAGGGAGTTGAAGGTCGGTCACACCAGTTCAGCGTCCGAAGGTATGACTTGTGTCACGGTCCAGCGATTGGCCCAGGATCTCGCGAGATCTTCGCCACGTTCGGTGGACCACTCCCGGCGGCCCCGACCGGCGGACGTCCGCGCCGACCCGGAGTCGTACCCTGTGAGGCGGCCCCCCATTGGAATCGCGCGAGGATCTGCCTGAGATGCCTGAGTTCTCCTACACCGACCTGCTGCCGCTCGGGACGGACGACACCGACTACCGCCTGCTCACCACCGAGGGCGTCTCCACCTTCGAGGCGAACGGACGAACGTTCCTGCAGGTCGAGCCGGAAGCGCTGCGGCTGCTCACCGAGACCGCGATGCGCGACATCTCGCACCTGCTGCGCCCCGCGCACCTCGCGCAGCTCCGCCGGATCCTGGACGACCCGGAGGCCTCGCCGAACGACCGGTTCGTCGCGCTCGACCTGCTGAAGAACGCGGGCATCGCGTCCGGCGGCGTCCTCCCCATGTGCCAGGACACCGGCACCGCGATCGTGATGGGCAAGCGGGGGCAGCACGTCCTGACCGACGGCCGGGACGAGGAGCACCTCTCGCGCGGCGTGTACGACGCCTACACGAAGCTGAACCTGCGCTACTCGCAGATGGCGCCCGTGTCGATGTGGGACGAGAAGAACACCGGCAGCAACCTGCCCGCCCAGATCGAGCTGTACGCGACGCCCGGCGACGCCTACAAGTTCCTGTTCATGGCCAAGGGCGGCGGCAGCGCGAACAAGTCGTTCCTGTACCAGGAGACGAAGGCCGTCCTGAACCCGAAGCGGATGATGTCCTTCCTGGAGGAGAAGATCCGCTCGCTGGGCACGGCCGCGTGCCCCCCGTACCACCTGGCGATCGTGGTGGGCGGCACGTCCGCCGAGTACGCGCTGAAGACGGCGAAGTACGCGTCGGCGCACTACCTGGACACGATGCCGACCGAGGGGTCGCCGCTCGGGCACGGGTTCCGGGACGTCGAACTCGAGCAGCGGGTGTTCGAGCTGACGCAGCGGCTCGGCATCGGCGCCCAGTTCGGCGGCAAGTACTTCTGCCACGACGTCCGCGTGATCCGGCTGCCGCGGCACGGCGCGTCCTGCCCGGTCGCGATCGCGGTCTCGTGCAGCGCCGACCGGCAGGCCCTCGCCAAGATCACCGCGGAGGGCGTGTTCCTGGAGCGCCTCGAGACCGACCCCGCCCGCTACCTCCCCGACACCACCGGAGAGGAGTTGGAGGACCAGGTGGTGAACATCGACCTCAACCGGTCCATGGACGAGATCCGCGCCGAGCTGACGAAGTACCCGGTGAAGACCCGGCTCTCCCTCACCGGCCCGCTCGTCGTGGCCCGCGACATCGCGCACGCCAAGATCAAGGAGCGGCTCGACGCGGGTGAGCCGATGCCGCAGTACCTGCGCGACCACGCCGTCTACTACGCGGGCCCCGCGAAGACCCCCGAGGGCTACGCGTCCGGCTCGTTCGGCCCCACCACGGCCGGGCGGATGGACTCCTACGTCGAGCAGTTCCAGGCGGCCGGCGGCTCGTTCGTCATGCTGGCCAAGGGCAACCGGTCGCAGCAGGTCACCGACGCCTGCAAGGCCCACGGCGGCTTCTACCTCGGCTCGATCGGCGGCCCCGCCGCGCGCCTCGCCCAGGACTGCATCAAGAAGGTCGAGGTCCTGGAGTACGCCGAGCTGGGCATGGAGGCCGTCTGGAAGATCGAGGTCGAGGACTTCCCCGCCTTCATCGTCGTGGACGACAAGGGCGAGGACTTCTTCGCCGACACCTCGGGCCCCGTCCTCACCATCGGCCGCCGCTGAGGGCCCGCGGTCGGTCTGGGACGCGCGGGCGGGGTGCCGCGCGTGCGGCTCGGGCGGCGTTCGGGGGCCGCGCGGATGGGTCGGGGGATTTGGGGTTGATAGATCACGGTATCGACCCCAAATCCAACTTCGTCGCGAGACTGCCGGATGACCGGATGGCTACTCCGGTATCTTTTCGCCCATGTCTCAGTCTGAGCGCCTCGTTCTCGCGACGCGCTACCGGCTGGTCTCGGAAATAGGCCAAGGTGCCAACGGCACCGTGTGGAGAGGCCACGACGAGCTCCTCGACCGCGCTGTGGCGATCAAGGAGTTGCGGCTCCCCGAGGACCTCTCCGAGGACGACCGGGTCGTCTTCTACCGCCGCACCCTGCGGGAGGCGCGCGCGCCCGCGCAGTTGCGCACGCCGTCCATCGTCGAGGTGTACGACGTCGTCATCGAGCAGGGCCGGCCCTGGATCGTGATGGAGCTGATCGAGGCGCCGAGCCTCGAGGAGCTCATCGAGCGGTCCGGGCCGCTGCCGCCCGACCGGGTCGGGCACATCGGCCGCAAGCTGCTGGACGCGCTCGGCACCGCCCATCGGGCGGGGATCGTGCACCGCGACCTGAAGCCCAGCAACGTCCTGCTGGACGGCGACCGGGTCGTGCTGACCGACTTCGGGCTCGCGTTCTCGTCGGGTTCGGCCAGCCTGACGAAGACGGGGCATTTCATGGGCTCCCCGGCGTACGTGGCGCCCGAGGTCGCCGCCGGGGAGAAGGCGACCCCGAGGTCGGACCTGTGGTCGCTGGGCGCGACGCTGTACGCGGCCCTCGAGGGGCGTCCGCCGTTCGAACGCGACAACGTGATGGCGACGCTGAGCGCGCTGGCGAACGAGTCGGCGCCGGTCCCGGCGAACGCGGGGTCGCTCGGGCCGGTCATCACGGGGCTGCTGGAGAAGAACCCGACGCGGCGGCTCACCCACGCCCGGGCGGCGGACCGGCTGGAGCGGGCGATGTCGGGGCCCCGGTCGGGACGGCGCCCGGCGACGCCGCGGCACCGGTTGACGGTCGTGGCCGTGCTCGTCGCGGCGACGGTCGCCTCGTGCGGGGTCGGCGCCACCGCCCTCGTCGTCGGGATGATGCGGGAGGGGCCCGAGCCCCCGCCCGCGCCGGGACCGTCGACCGCGAGCGCCGCGGCGGGCGGGACGGCGGGCGATCCGGCGGGCGTCGCGTCCAGCACGCTCGTCGTGCGGGCCAAGGGCGACGCCTGCAAGATCTTCGTGTCGGTGCCCGGTGAGGCGATGACGGTGCTCAGCGACGAGACGCTCGACCGCGGTCAGGCGCGCAAGTACGACCAGCAGCGGCTCAACGCGGTGATCTACGACTCGGCGGCCTGCGACGTCTGGGTGAACGGACGGCACGAGCCGGGCGGCGGGCCGGGCGAGCGCAAGAACTACACCGTGACCCGGAGCATCGGGGGCTGAGGATCACACACCGGCGGGGGAATGCGTCCGCTCCCGGGACGGCTGTCCCGAGTGGAGCGGGGAAGGACCCCGGGCGGAGGTGTCGCAGATGACCGAGGATTTCCGGATCGAGCACGACTCCATGGGCGAGGTCCGGGTTCCGGCGTCGGCCAAATGGCGGGCGCAGACGCAGCGTGCCGTGGAGAACTTCCCGATCTCGGGACGGACGCTGGAACCCGTGCACATCGCCGCGCTCGGCCGGATCAAGGCCGCGGCGGCGATCGTGAACGCCGAGCTGGGCGTCCTCGACCCGGACGTCGCGGCGGCCGTCGCCGACGCGGCCGGGGAGGTCGCCGGCGGGAAGTGGGACGACCAGTTCCCGATCGACGTGTTCCAGACGGGGTCCGGCACGTCGTCGAACATGAACGCCAACGAGGTCGTCGCGACGCTCGCGGAGGAGCGGCTCGGACGTCCGGTGCATCCCAACGACCACGTGAACGCGTCCCAGTCGTCGAACGACGTGTTCCCGTCCTCGATCCACATCGCGGCGACCGGGGCCGTCGTGGACGATCTGGTGCCCGCGCTGCGGCATCTGCGGGACGCGCTGCACGCGAAGTCCCGCGAGTTCGCGGCCGTCGTGAAGTCGGGCCGCACGCACCTGATGGACGCGACGCCCGTGACGCTCGGCCAGGAGTTCGGCGGGTACGCGGCGCAGGTGAGCCACGGGGTGGAGCGGCTGGAGGCCGTGCTGCCGCGGCTGGCGGAGCTGCCGCTCGGCGGCACGGCCGTCGGCACCGGGATCAACACGCCGGACGGCTTCGCGCCGCGGGTCATCGCGGAGATCGCGCGGGCGACCGGGCTGCCGCTGACCGAGGCGCGCGACCACTTCGAGGCGCAGGGCGCGCGGGACGGCCTGGTGGAGGCGAGCGGGGCGCTGCGCACGATCGCGGTGAGTCTCACCAAGATCGCGAACGATCTCCGGTGGATGGGCTCGGGGCCGCGGGCGGGACTCGCCGAGATCCGGCTGCCGGACCTGCAGCCCGGTTCGTCGATCATGCCCGGCAAGGTGAACCCGGTGATCCCGGAGGCGGTGACGCAGGTCGCGGCGCAGGTCATCGGGAACGACGCGGCGGTCGCGTTCGGCGGGGCGTCCGGGAGCTTCGAGCTGAACGTGATGCTGCCGATGCTGGCCCGCAACGTGCTGGAGTCGATCACCCTGCTGGCGAACGCGTCGCGGCTGCTCGCGGACCGGTGCGTGGCCGGGATCGAGGCGGACGTCGAGCGGATGCGCGAGTACGCGGAGTCGTCGCCGTCGATCGTGACGCCGCTCAACCGCTACATCGGCTACGAGGAGGCGGCGAAGGTCGCCAAGCAGGCCCTCGCGGAGCGCAGGACGATCCGCGAGGTGGTGCTGGAGCGGGGGCACGTGGACGCCGGACGGCTGACACTGGAGCAGCTCGACGAGGCCCTGGACGTCCTGAAGATGACGGGCGCCCGCTGAGGGGCGCCCGTCCGGGTCAGTACGAGCCGTTGTTCAGGAAGTTGTTCCAGGCGCCGCAGGGCGTGCCGTGGCGATCCTTGATGTAGCCGAGGCCCCACTTGATCTGGGTGCGGGCGTCGTTGCGCCAGTCGGGGCCGGCGGACGACATCTTGGAGCCCGGGTTGGCCTGCGGGATGCCGTAGGCGTCGGAGCTGGGGTTGTCGGCGTGGACGTTCCAGCTGCTCTCCTTGTCCCACAGCTTGACCAGGCAGCCGAACTGGCCGTCGCCGCTGAACCCGAAGTCGGGCAGCATCGCCTTGGCGATCGCCTGGGCCTCGCCCGCCGGGACGGGGTCGGAGACCGGGGTGCCGCTGCCGCCGCCGCTGCCGCTCCCCTCGTCGTCGTCCTTCTTCTGCGTCTTCTCCGGCTCGGGCTTCTTGGTCGGGATCGGCTTGCCGACGGCCTGCAGCTCGAGCTTCTCGCCCCCGTCGTGCCCGGCCTCCTGGGCGGCCCGTTCGAGCGCCTTCTCGTGCCGGAGCTTCTCCATGACCTTCGGGTCGATGGTGGGGGTCGGGGCCGCGGCGTCGGCCAGCGGCCGGGTCGGCTCGACCGTCGATTCGCCGTCGCCGCTCAGCGCGAACGCGGTGACCGCTCCGCCGCCGACCACGACGGCCACGCCCGCCGCCACGGCGGCGACGCGCAGACCGGTGCGGCCCGCGGGGGCCTTCCCGCCCGCCCTGCGGCGCCCGCCGCCGCGCCTGCCCGTCCGGGCCGGGCCGGGGCGGCGCGGGCCGGAGGAGAGCTCCTCGCGGGGCGCCCCGGACGGCTCGCCGTCCGCGCCGGTGGCGGGGATGTCCCATGCGGTGTCGTCCGGGTCCGAGCCCTGTGGTTCACCGGGGACGGCCGCGAAGCCGAGCGTGCCGCCGCCCGACGCCTCCCGCTCCGCCGCCTCGGGGCCGCCCGCCGGGGACGGTCCGGCGACGCGGACGTCCTCCTCGTGCGGGCGCGGGCCGGTGTGCTGTCGTTCGTCTCGCCTAGGGGACCCGGGACGGTCTCCGAACAAGGCGGTCCTTCCGACGGTCGCACGCGCATGGGCACGCGCGCGAACGGCTTCCACCCCCCGCCGCCCGTGCCGTCCGGAGGCCGGACGGCCGCGGCCCGGAGCGGCGGTCCCGTCCGGCACGCGCGTTTCAGGGCGCGGGTCGGGCGGTGCCCCGCTCTGGGGGTGCTTACGGGGAGACACAATGCCGGAGTCCGAGGGCCGCTCCGCAACCAAAACGAGACATGAGCCGACGGCGTCCTCGTTGTCAACTCGCCGGTAACAGCACGGAAACGGCCGCGCGACCTGCGATTCCTCGTCGACGCGGACACCCCTGTGTCCTTAGTCACAGATCAACTGACGGCCGCGTCGCGGTCACGGACGGTACGGGGCGGTGCGGTGCGAAATACGCCGCCCCGGTGACCGTACGGCCACCGGGGCGGCGCGGAGCGTGACGACAGGGCGGTGTCAGCCGGTGACGTCGCCCAGCATGTCGGTCACGAGTTCGGCGATCGGCGACCGCTCCGAACGCGTCAGCGTCATGTGCGCGAACAGCGGGTGGCCCTTCAAACGTTCCACCACCGCGGCGACACCGTCGTGGCGGCCGACCCGCAGGTTGTCGCGCTGCGCCACGTCGTGGGTCAGCACCACCCGGGAGCCCGCGCCGATGCGCGACAGGACGGTGAGCAGGACGCCGCGCTCCAGCGACTGCGCCTCGTCGACGATGACGAACGAGTCGTGCAGCGACCGCCCGCGGATGTGGGTGAGCGGGAGCACCTCCAGCATGCCGCGGTCGAGGACCTCCTCGATGACGTCCGGCGTCGTGACCGCCGAGAGGGTGTCGTAGACGGCCTGCGCCCACGGCGACATCTTGTCGTTCTCCGAGCCGGGCAGGTAGCCGAGCTCCTGCCCGCCGACCGCGTACAGCGGGCGGAAGACGACGACCTTGCGGTGCCGCCGGCGCTCCAGCACGGCCTCCAGGCCCGCGCACAGCGCCAGCGCGGACTTGCCGGTGCCCGCGCGCCCGCCGAGCGAGACGATGCCGACGTCCTCGTCCATGAGCAGGTCGAGCGCGATCCGCTGCTCGGCGGACCGGCCGCGCAGCCCGAACACCTCCCGGTCGCCCCGCACCAGCTTGACCGACTTGTCCGGCAGCGTCCGGCCGAGCGCGGAGCCGCGCTCCGACAGCAGCCGCAGCCCGGTGTGGCACGGCAGGTCGCGCGCCTCCTCGATGTCGGACGTGCCCGCCTCGAACAGCTCGTCGACGACGCCGCCCGGAAGCTCCAGCTCGCGCATCCCGGTCCAGCCGGACTCGACGACGGCGAGCTCGGCGCGGTACTCCTCGGCGGCCAGGCCGACGGCGGACGCCTTCACCCGCATCGGCAGGTCCTTGGAGACCAGGACGACGTCGCGGCCCTCGCGCGCGAGCCACCCGGCCACCGACAGGATCCGGGTGTCGTTGTCGCCGAGCCGGAAGCCGTCCGGGAGCACGCTCGGGTCGGAGTGGTTCAGCTCGACGCGGATGGTGCCGCCGACGTCGCCGTCCGGGCCCTCGATCGGCAGCGCCTCGTCCAGCCGGCCGTGCGCGAGCCGCAGGTCGTCCAGGGTGCGCAGCGCCTGCCGGGCGAAGTACCCGAGCTCGGGGTGGTGCCGCTTGGCCTCGAGCTCGGAGATGACGACGATGGGGAGTACGACCTCGTGCTCGGCGAACCGGGTCATCGCCCCCGGGTCGGCGAGCAGGACGCTGGTGTCGAGGACGTACGTGCGCCGCGTGTCCGGAGCGTTCGTTCCGGAGGGGTTCCCGGACGAACCGGGGCGGCGCGCGGAGGTTGTGGCCACTCGATCTCCCTGACGTATGGGGAACTACCGGTGGCGCCGCAGTCCGCCCCCGTGCGGCCGTGTCCCCCGGTCCGGGGACGGCCTTGGGCGGTGGGGGTCGGGATCCGACCGTCAGGTACCGTAGCGCCGGTGCCGCGCGGCGTAGGAGCGCATGGCCCGGAGAAAGTCCACCTTGCGGAAGTCCGGCCAGTGGACCTCGCAGAAGTAGAACTCCGAGTGGGCGCTCTGCCAGAGCATGAAGCCGGAGAGGCGCTGCTCCCCCGACGTGCGGATGACCAGGTCGGGGTCCGGCTGGCCGCGCGTGTAGAGATGCTCCGCGATGTGCTCGACGTCGAGGGACTCGGCGAGTTCCTCGATGCTGGTGCCACGGCTCGCCTGCTCGACGAGCAGAGAGCGCACCGCATCAGCGATCTCACGCCTACCCCCATACCCAACTGCGACGTTCACAATCAGGCCGGGGGCGTTCGATGTGGCTTCGCCGGCATCTTTCAGGACACGGGCGGTTTCGTCGGGCAGGAGGTCCAGGGCGCCGACGGGCTTGACGTGCCATCCCTCGGCGGCCAGGCCGCGGACGGTGTTCTCGATGATCCGCAGGAGCGGTTCGAGTTCCTTCGCGGGACGGTTGAGGTTGTCGGTGGACAGCAGCCACAGCGTGACGAGCTCCACGCCCGCCTCGGTGCTCCAGTGCAGCAGCTCGGAGATCTTCCGGGCGCCGGCCTTGTGCCCGGTGTTGACGTCGGCGATCCCCATCGACCGGGCCCAGCGCCGGTTGCCGTCCAGGATGACGCCGACGTGGCGCGGGGTGATGTCGGTGGGCAGGGACGACTCGACGCGGCGCTCGTAGATCCGGTAGACGACGTCGCGGAACGCGGCGTACGGGCCGCTGCGGCGGACCGCGCTGGAGAGCGGGCCGTCGCCGGTCCCGGCGCCCGCGATGCGCCCGCGCACGGCGTCTCCGCGCGCACGCTCGCCGCGTGCGCCGTCGCGTTCTCCGTGCGTTCGCCGAATCCCCATGGTGGGCGTCCCTTCGAGCGGCCGTCCCGTACGGGAAGGACGCTCAATTATGGCGTGACGGCGGTACCCGTGCGGCCGTCCCGCTCGCTCAAGAGGCTAGCGTTCGGGACGACGATATCGACCGGTTCGGCCCGCTCCGGCCAGGCTCTGCACGGCGGGGATCGGGCCGGTGCGGCGGACGGGCGGGCGCCGCTGCAGGCGGTCGGCCTCGGTGAGCAGGCCGTCCAGGAACCGGACCAGCTCGGACGAGGTGAGGACGACGCGGACGCCGCGGCCGCCCGCGCCCCACGCCTCCAGGACCGCGCGCCGCGCCACCCGCCAGCGTCCGGCGGCCGACTGCTGCCGCCCGACCCACAGCGAGGACGTCCGCACGGTGCAGCGCAGCTCGCCGGTGCTCAGCACGTCGCCGCGGTCGCGGTAGCGGAACGCGAACAGTTCGGGGTCGCGGGCCGCGGCGCCGTCCCGTCCGGGGAAGCGGTCGTCGGGGTCGGGCCAGCGGGCGGCCTGCGGGGAGCCGTCGGCGCGGGCGGCGGCCAGCCGGGCGGCGAC
The DNA here is from genome assembly GCF_014648495.1 of Actinomadura cremea. GTDB lineage: Bacteria > Actinomycetota > Actinomycetes > Streptosporangiales > Streptosporangiaceae > Spirillospora > Spirillospora cremea. The sequence continues at coordinate 173,219 of NZ_BMRF01000007.1, read as the reverse complement.
GTCGGCGAGGAAGTAGCCGCAGCGCTCCCCCACCGCGCCGAACACCGCGCCGTCGCGGCGCAGTTCGAGGGTGACCTCGAACGGGGTGCCGCCGCGGTCGAGGGACGCGACCGGCACCACCGTCAGGGCGGATCCGTCCAGGCAGTGCAGCGTCCTCACCGCCCGGCCCCCTCGTGATCGTGCGACGGTATCCCCGCACCCTAGGCGAGGTCACCCCCATGATCACATCCACCGGAGCCCGTGATCGGGCAATGAAACGCGCCCGGCGGGTCGCGGCCCGGGGGCGGCCCCCGGATCGCTTCCCGGATCAGGCTTCGGGGCCGGCGGCGCGGGCGCGCTCGACGTGCTCCAGCGCGGCGCGCAGCTCGGTGAGCCACTCGCCCGTATTGCGGCCGACGAGCCGGACGCACCAGGCGAGCGCGTCGCTGCGGCTGCGGGCGACGCCGGCCTCGACGAGGGTGTCCAGGACGCGGCGCTCGGGCTGCCGCAGCCGGGTCATGACGGGCACCGACAGGGTGGTGAACATCTCGCGCTCCCCACCGCACTCGACGCCCCACGACACCTTGTGCCCGAACCGCCGCTCGGCCTCGCGGGCGATGGCGATGCGCTCGTCCCGGGTGTCGGCCCGGAACCGCTGGACGTGCCCGGCGACGAGCGCGTCGTGCTCGGCCGCGGAGACGCCGTCCGCGGCGTCCGGCTCGGGCAGGCGGCCGACGACGCTGACCTCCTCCCGGTCGAGGACGACCTCGATCCTCCCCTCGAACCAGTCCGCCGGGAGCCGCCCGGAGAACCAGCCCCGCAGCTCCTCTGCCGCTTCCTTGGTACTCATGTAATCAAAATTACAATGCAATCTCCGCCGCCGCCAGACGCACGCCCCGATCATTCCCGAGCTCCGATCGCGTCGGCCGGGCGGACGGCCAGGACGAGCCGCGCGGGCAGGGCGGTGGCGACCAGGGCCAGGGCGGCGCCCGCCGCCAGGACGGCCACGTGGACGGCCGGCGGGACGTGCGGGCCACCGCCGGTCATGCCGCCCGCGAACCCGGTGAGGACGGCGAGGGCGATCGCGGTGCCGAGCACGGCCGCGACGAGGACCACCGAGCCGGTCTCGATGCCGAGCATCCGCATGAGCTGGCGGCGGGTCGCGCCGGCGAGGCGCAGCGCGGCCAGCTCGCGGGCGCGGTCGGCGGTCGCCATCGCGAGCGTGTTCACCACCGCGATCGCGGTGAACGCGATGATCAGCGTCATGGCGACGTAGTTGACCTGGGCGTTCGCCGTGGCCTGCGCCTCGGCGAGGGTCCCCGCGCCGGTCGCCGGGACGCCGTCCGGGAGCGTCCCCGCGACGAGCAGGGTGCCGCGCGGATCGTCCACGTGCGCGGCGACGACCTCGTGGGCGAGGGTGAGGTCGCCGAACCCGAGGCCGCGCCCGTAGACCGCGACGACCGCCGGCTCGATCGGCGTGCCGTCGCCGAGCGTGAGGGCCAGCCGGTCGCCGGGCCCGACGCCGAGGCGTCCGGCGGCGGTGGTGCTCACCGCGACCGTGGACGGCCCCAGGTCGGCGAGCGAGCCGGCGCGGACGTCCAGGTCCATGGTGCGCTCCAGACCGTCCGGCGTCACGCCCTGGACGGTGTGGCTCTCCAGGTCCACGCGGACCGTGCTGCGCACGACCTCGGTGACGGCGGTGACACCGGGCGCCGAGCGGAGTCCACCGGCCGTGGCGTGCGGGACGTCCGGGCCGACCGCCTTCGTGTCGACGACGTGCGCGGCGATCGTCCCCTCCTCGGCCTGCCGCGTCGCCGCGTGGCCGAGCGTCGTCTGGGCGAACAGGATCGTGGCCGTCAGCCCGATCATGAGCGTGAGCGGGGTGACGACGGACGCGAGGCGCCGCGCGTCCTGCACGAGGTTCGCGGCGGCCAGGTGCCCGGCGACCGGGGACCGCCGCAGCGGCACGGCGAGGACGGCGACGGCGGCGCGGGCGAGCGCGGGGCCGAGCAGCGCGACCGCGATCGTCCAGACGAGCGCGGCCAGGAGCGTGACCGGGCCGGACGCGGCCTCGGTGTTCAGGTTCGCCGGCAGGATCGTCAGCACCGCGCCGCCCGCCGTCGCCGCGAGGCCGGCGGCGACGCGCGCGGGGCCGAGGCGGGCCGGGCGCAGCGCCGCGTCCCCGAGCGCCTCGACCGGACGGATCCGCGCGGTGCGGCGCCCGGCGATCCGGGCGGCGGCGACGGCGGCGGCCACGGTGGCGAGCGCCGCGACGATCGGCGGGAAGGGGCCGACGACCAGGTCCAGGTTCGGGGGCAGCGCGCCGAGGCCGCGGAACCGGTCCCGCAGCCAGAAGGCCAGCGGGACGCCGCAGGCGGCGCCGAGCGGGGCGGCGACGAGCCCGACGAGCAGCGCCTCGCGGCCGATCATCCGGCGGACCTGCCGGGGCGTGGCCGCGACCGCGCGCAGCAGCGCGATCTCGCGCTCCCGCTGCCGCACCGACAGCGCGAACGTCCCGGACACGACGAGGACGGCGACGAGCAGGGACGTCCCGCCGAGCGCCCCGCCCATGCCGATCAGGTCGATGCGCGCGTCCTCGGCGCCGAGGAACTCCACCCTGCCCCGGTCCGTCCCGGTATGGACGGTCGCGGACGTGCCGCGCACCGCGTCCCGCACCGCCCGTTCGGGCCCCCACACGCCGACCGCCGCGACCCAGCCGTCCCGTCCGGCGAGGCGGCGGGCCTCCTCGGTCGAGAAGAACAGCGCGGCCTGGTGGTCGAGCGACCGCCCGGTGACGCCGACGACCCGGTAGGTCCCGTTCGTCGTGGACGCGACGCGCACGTCCGAGCCGACGCGCAGGCCGTTCGAGCGGGCGGTCGCCGCGTCGACGACGATCTCGCCGGCCGCGGCCGGCGCCCGTCCGTCCCGCAGGGTGAAGGGGGTGAGCGCGGCCGACTCCCAGCCGTGCCCCCACGACTCGCCGTCCGGGGCGCCGATCGCCGCGGGGAACACGACCTCGGCGACGGCGGTCCGCACGCCGGGCGCGGCCGCGACCCGCTCCGCGACCGCGGCGGGCAGCCAGGCGCGCTCCGCGATCGCCTTCGACTTGCGCTTCTCCTTCCCCTTCTTCTGCTTCGTCTGGTGGACGAACTGGTCGCCGGAGACGACGACCGGCGCGCCCGCGTACCGTTCGGGCTCGATCGAGCCGCGCAGGCCGGTGTCGAGCAGGACGCCGCAGGCGCAGACGAGCGCGGCGGCGCACAGCAGCGCGGCGAACGCGCCGGCGAACCCGGCCTTGCGGTGCCGCAGCGTGGCGAGGGCGATCCCGAGCATCAGTTCCACGCCCCCAGCCGGGTCATGCGGGCCGCGACCCGGTCGCTGCTCGGGTCGTCGAGCCGGTCGACGATGCGGCCGTCCGCCAGGAACACCACCGTGTCGGCGTAGGACGCGGCGACCGGGTCGTGCGTGACGACCACGACCGTCCGCCCCATGGCGTCCACCGCCTCCCGCAGCAGGGTGAGGACCTCGCGCGCGGTCATCGTGTCGAGCGCGCCGGTGGGCTCGTCGCCGAACAGCACCTCGGGCCGCGTCACGAGGGCGCGGGCGATCGCGACGCGCTGCTGCTGGCCGCCCGACAGCTCCGCGGGCCGGTGCCGGGCGCGCTCGGTGAGACCGACCCGGTCGATCACGTCCCGCAGCCAGGCCCGGTCCGGGCGGGTGCCGGAGAGCCGCAGCGGCAGGGTGATGTTCTGCTCGACGGTCAGCGACGACACGAGGTTGAACGCCTGGAACACGAAGCCGATCCGCTTCCTGCGCAGCTCCGTCAGCTTCGTCTCGCTCATCGACGCCAGTTCCGTGTCGCCGAGCCGGACGCTCCCGGACGTGGGGGTGTCCAGGCCCGCCGCGCAGTGCAGGAAGGTGCTCTTGCCGGAGCCGGACGGCCCCATGATCGCCGTGAACCGGCCGCGCGGCAGTTCCGCCGTCACCTCCCGGAGGGCCGCGACCGCGCTCCCGTTCCTGCCGTAGACCTTGCTCACCGTGTCCATCCGCACCGCTGTGTCCATGCCCTCAAGTCTTCTGAGCTGCGCGTTCACGGGCCAGAGACGACGTCACCGGACACCCGTGATCTCGTCATGGGTCGAACCGTGACATCCGCGACCTGGTACACCTATTGGGGTGATCAAGGTGCTGCTGGCGGACGACCACCACGTCGTGCGGAGCGCCCTGGCCGCACTGCTGAACCTGGAGCCCGACCTGACCGTCGTCGCCGAGGTCGAGCGGGGCGACGAGGTGCTGCCGGCGGCGGCGCGGGCCGAGCCCGACGTCGCCGTCCTCGACGTCGACATGCCCGGCATGGACGGGCTGGCGGCCGCGGCGGCCCTGCACGGCGCGGCGCCGTCGGTCGCGGTGCTCGTCCTCACCGGGCACGGCAAGCCGGGGCATCTGCGCCGGGCGCTGACCGCGCACGTGCGGGGCTTCCTGCTGAAGACGGCCCCGCCGGAGGATCTGGCGGACGCCGTCCGCAAGGTCGCGGCCGGGGAGCGCGTCCTCGACCCGCGGCTCGCCCTCACCGCGTGGGACCTGGCCGACAACCCGCTCACCCCGCGCGAGACCGACGTCCTGCGGCTGGCGGCCGAGGGCGCGGAGGCCCCGGAGATCGCGGCGCGGCTGCACCTGTCGGCCGGGACGGTGCGCAACTACCTGACGGCCGTCGTCACCAAGCTCAACGCCCGCAACCGGACGGACGCGGCGCGCATAGCACGCGAAGCGGGCTGGCTCTGAACGCACGCGAAGCGGGGCTGAGCGCACGCGCGGCCTGGGCCGGTTGCTAGGCCATCGGGTCGAGGGTGGCTTCCAGGCGGAAGCTGCCATAGCCGTCGGCGCGCGCGCTGAGGGTGCCGTGGTGTGAGGCCAGGCGGGTCGTGAGGTTGCCCAAGCCCGAGCCAGGTGGCGTGCGGGGGGCGCGCGGGTCGAGGCCGTCGTTCTCCACGACGAGCCGAACGACGCCGCCGTCGTGGCCGGTGACGATGGAGCAGTGCTCGGCCGCACTGTGCCGGAGTACGTTCGTCACCGCCTCCCTGAGGACGGTCCCCAGCACGGTGGACGCCGTGGCGCTCAGTTCCGGGTGGCGGGCGTCCGCCTCGACCTTCACCCCCGCGGCCGTCAGGACCGAGCGGGCCGAACGCACCTCGCCGTCCAGGGACAGCTCGGCGCCGCCGCCCACGGCCGCCCGCAGGTCGGCCCGCGCCCGCTCCGCCATGCCGACGACCTCGGCCAGTTCCGCCCGCGCCCGCGCGGGGTCGGCGGCGGCCAGCCGCCGGGCCAGCTCGCACTTCAGCAGGATCCCGGCGAGGCTGTGGCCGAGCAGGTCGTGCAGGTCGCGGGCGGCCCGCAGCCGCTCCTGGACGGTCGCGGCCCGCGCGAGCTCCTCCCCCGCCGTCCGCAGGACGCGCTCCAGCCGCGCCAGCTTGATCAGCCCGTACACGATGAGGCCGGACACCAGGGTGCTGACCACGTGGTTGACGACGGCGGCCGTGCCGTGGCCGAGCAGGTGCGCGCCGATCCCGGTGGCCGCCATCGTCAGCGCCACCGGCGGGACGGCCGCCCGCAGCGGCAGCGCGACGAGCAGGATCCCCGTGAGGATCCCGGTGACGCCGAGCGCGAGCGTCGCCGCCGGACCGGGCCACGCGGCGCTCCACGACATCTGCAGCAGGACCTTCGCCACGAACCCCGCGAGGACCGCCGCGAGCAGCGTCACCGACATCCGGTAGGCCGTCCGGTCCGGCGGACGCACCGGCCGCTCGCCCGCCGGCACGGCCGCCTCCACCGTGAACCGCCCGTCCGCGCCGAGCCCGGCGGTGAACGCGCCGCCCGCCGACCGGACGCGTTCCGCCGCGTGCTCGAGCGCCTTCGCGCCCTGCGCCGCCGTCCGGACGCCGTCGTTGGCGACCCGCAGCCGCACCAGTCCGCCGTCCTCGGACGTCTCGATGACGCAGCGCGCCGCGCGCCCCTCGCGGACGACGTCCGTGACCGCCTCGCGCAGGACGAGCGCCAGCAGGGCCCCGGCGGGCCCGAGGGGCTCGTGGTGACGGCTGCGCACGTCCGTCCGGACGTCCGCCGCTTCGAGCAGCGCGCGCGCCGCCGACACCTCGGGGGCGAGCGACATGCTCCGGAAGTCGGCCGCCGCCGCGCGCGCGTCGTTCAGCGACCGGCGGGCGACGGTCAGCACGCCGCCGATCTCCTCGGGCCGGTCGAGCGCCCGGCGGCTGCCCTCCGTCACGGCCGCCAGCCCCTCGCCGAGCCCCCGGTTCAGCTCCGCCGCGATCCGCAGCCGTTCCCGCTCGACCGCCGCCATCGTGAGCGGCAGGCGCGCGGCCGCCGCGTCGTCGACGCGCTCGACCAGCCGGACGACGCCGTACACGATGAGACCCAGCAGCGTGACGGTGATCGCGGCGTCGGCGGGCGCCCCGCCCCGGGCGGCCTCGACGGCGGCCGCGCTCGCGACGACCGCGACGGCGAGGAGACGGCCGCCGGCGAGCAGCAGCGTCCCGGCCGCGAAGCCGAGGAGGCCGACGGAGGTGCCGCCGGCGACCGCCGCGAACGCGAGCGCCGCCTGGGCGAGGACCGTCCACGCGGACCGCCACCGCGCCGCGACCGGCACGACCCGGGCCAGCGCGGCGGCGAGCACGCCCAGGACCAGGACGGCCACGACCGCCGCCGCGACCGGCCCGTCCGCCCGCGACGGCGCCGCGAGCACGTGGACGCCGGCGAACCCCGCCATGACGGCTCCGGCGATGAGCCGCGCGCGAACGCCCTCGGTCACCGGTTCCTCCCCGCACCACCCCTGCCGAAGATGCTGCGGTCCATCATGCCGCCGAGCGAGCCGGACGCGCGCGCCCGGACGTCAGCCGATGCTGGCGGCGATCCCGTCGGCGACCTGCTTGGCCCGCCCCGGATTGACCCGGACGGCGCCCTTCATGTTGTTCGTGTAGACGTTCTGCACCTGGACGACCGTGCCCCTGCGCGGCGCGGCGATCATCTTGCCCTCGCCGATGTAGAGCGCGATGTGCGAGATGTAGCCGGGGGCGGTCGGGTCGTTCGCCCAGATGAGCATGTCGCCCGGCTCGGCCTTCTCGTAGGGGATCACCCAGCCGGCGCGGGCCTGGTCGGCGGCGACGCGCGGCAGCGTGATCCCCGCGCGGGCGAACGCGTACTGCATGAGCCCGGAGCAGTCGTACCCGCCCTCGGACTCGGACTCGCCGCCCCACACGTACGGCCAGCCGCGCCGGCTCGCGGCCGCCTGGATGACCGTCCGCACCTGCCCGGCCGTCATGACCTGGCCGTTGGACTCCGGCACCGACCCGGCGGACGGCGTCTCCAGCTCCGGGGTCACCGGGACGGCCTTGGCCCCCTTCGGCAGCCCCTTCTTCAGCTTCTTGATGAACGCCTTCGGCTCGGTGTCCGGAACGCTGACCAGCATCGCGTTGCCGGTGGGCACGCCGAGCTTGCGCGCCGCCTCGCGCGTGACGACCGCGTCGACGTCGGGGATGCCCATCGTCGCGTACGCGCCGACGCGCATCGTCTGCTGCACCTTCGCGCCGCCGACCGGGACCTCGTTGCCGAGCTTCACGCCGCCGTCGTTGCCCATCGTGAACGAGATCGCGACGTCGCCGCCCGCGATGTTGCGCCACAGCTCGTCCGACTTCGCCGTCGGCTCGGGCGTGTAGTTGCGGAACGTGGACGGGTTCACGCCGAGCACCCCGACGCGTTCGCCCGCCACCACGCCCTGGACGGCGTCGACGACCTCGACGCCCTTCACGCCCTTGGCGGCGCGGACCTTCTGCACCAGCGTCGGCGCGAGCGTGGACGGCGCCGCGACGAGCACGTGCGGCTCGAGCCGCTTGCCGAGCGGGGCGACGGTCTCCGGCGCGACGCCGGCGAAGCTGCCCGCCGCGGCGACGTAGTTCGCGCGGGCGGGCGACGCGGGCGCCGGCTCCGCGGCGGGCCCGCCGCGCACCAGCAGCACCGTGACGTTCGCGCCCAGCGTCGTCGCGACCGAAACGCCGATGATCGTCGGTAGCACCCGGCGGTTCGGCTTTCGCACTGGCACGCTCCTCGTCGGTCGGGCTCCAGGGTTCGGCGCCGGCCTCGGCCATGCCCGCTCGGGCGGTCCGCGGTCCAGATACCCGGCCCGATGCCGGCCACCCTCGTCCGTTGTCCCCCATCGGGTACGCCCCCGATATTGCTACCAATAGGTAACACCAAGGCAGCAGGAGATCAACGTCACGTTCCCACAAAGTGGACGGTTACTTCAATTGGCCGCGGAGTTCGCGTCTCAGGTCGTCGGTGGACGTCACGGGCAGGCGGCAGACGAATCCGCGGCAGACGTACGCGGCCGGTGCGCCGTCGACCGGGAGGCGGCCCTCCAGGAGCGGCACCTCGTCCCGACCCGGCTCGCCCACGCTGACCACCGCGCCGGGCGCCACCGTCAGCAGCGCGGTGCGGTGCAGGGCGCGGGTGCGCGGGTCGTCCCGGTCGCCGACCACCGCGATCTCCACCGGGCCCGTCGCCCGCGCCTCCGCCACCGCCAGCCCCCACCCGGCGAACCGCGCGTGCTTCGCGGCGAGCGCGGCCGCCGGGGCGAGGGCCCGCTCCGCCGACTGCCGGTGCCAGTCCGAGCCGGTCAGCGCGGCGAACGACAGCAGCGCGCCCGCCGCCGCGAACTGCCCGGACGGCGTCGCGTTGTCCGTCGGATCCTGCGGGCGCCGGAACAGCCGCTCCGCGTCGTCCGCGGTGTCGAAGAACCCGCCCTCCCCGTCGGCGAACCGCTCCAGCACGGTGTTCAGCAGCTCCCCCGCCAGCCGCATGCGGGCGGGATCGCCGGTGACGGCGTGCAGGGCGAGCAGGCCCTCGGCCACGTCGGCGTAGTCCTCCAGGACGCCCGCGTTCGCGCCCGCCGAACCGTCGCGCGACGTCCGCACGAGACGTCCGTCGCGCTCGTGGACCTCGACCAGCAGGTCGACGGTCTCCTCCGCCGCCCTGACCAGATCCGGCCGATCGAACATCGCCCCGCACTCGGCGAGCGCCGCGACCGCGAGCCCGTTCCACGCCGCGACGACCTTGTCGTCGCGGGCCGGCGGGATCCGCCGGGAGCGCGCCTCCAGCAGGGTCGTCCGCACGCGCCCGTACCGGTCGGGGTCGTCCGGGTCCTGGAGCAGCTGCAGGACGGACGAGCCGTGCTCGAACGTGCCCGTCACCTCGAACAGGCCCTCGGCGTACGCGCCGTCGTCGTCGCCGAGCACCTCGCGCAGCTGCGCGGGCGTCCACACGTAGTACTTGCCCTCGACGCCCTCGCTGTCGGCGTCCAGCGCGGACGCGAGGCCGCCCTCGGGGGTCCGCAGGTCGCGCAGCATCCAGTCGCACGTCTCCAGCGCGACGCGCCGCGCGAACGGCGAGCCCGTCAGCCGCCACCAGTGCGCGTACACCCGCGCGAGCAGCGCGTTGTCGTACAGCATCTTCTCGAAGTGCGGGACGACCCAGGCGGCGTCGACCGAGTACCGCGCGAACCCGCCGCCGAGCTGGTCGTACACGCCGCCGCGGGCCATCGCCTCGAGGGTGTGCCCGGCCATCGCGAGGGCCTGCGCGTCGCCCGTGCGGGCGTGGTGGCGCAGCAGGAACTCCAGCGCCATCGACGGCGGGAACTTCGGCGCCCCGCCGAACCCGCCGCGGGCCGCGTCGTAGGACGAGGCGAGCACCTGGACGGCGTGCGCGAGCCGCTCGTCGTCCGGCGCCTCGCCCCCGCCGAGCCCGGTACCGGGGGACGCCAGCGCCTCCACGACCTTCTGCCCCTGCCCGACGACCTCGTCGTGCTGCTCCGTCCACGCCTTGTGGACGGCCTGGAGCAGCGCCCGGAACTGCGGGCGCGGGAAGTAGGTGCCGCAGTAGAACGGGTGGCCGTCGGGGGTCATGAACACCGTCATCGGCCAGCCGCCCTGGCCGGTCATGGCCTGCGTGGCCTCCATGTAGACGGCGTCGACGTCGGGCCGTTCCTCGCGGTCGACCTTGACGTTCACGAACAGCTCGTTCATCAGCCGCGCCGTCTCGGCGTCCTCGAAGGACTCGTGGGCCATCACGTGGCACCAGTGGCAGGCGGCGTACCCGACGGAAAGGAGGATCGGCACGTTCCGCGCTCTGGCCTCGGCGAAGGCGCCGTCGGACCACTCCCACCAGTCCACCGGGTTGTCGGCGTGCTGCAGAAGGTACGGGCTGGTCGCGTCCTTGAGCCGGTTCATGTCCCCGATCCTGCCCGATCCGGGGGCGCCTTCACCCCTCGCCGAGGTCCGCCAGGGCGGTTTCGACGGCGCGGTGGAAGGTCGGGTAGGCGTAGATCATCTCCCGGAGCGCGGTGACCGGGGCCTCGGTGTGGACGGCGACCGCCAGCGCGCCGAGGATCTCGCCGCCGGACGGCCCCGCGGCGGTGGCGCCCACGAGGACGCCCCACTCGGTGCTCTCGACCAGCTTGATGAAGCCGTCGTTGCCCGACTTGTGGATCCAGCCCCGCGCGGACTCCGCGAGCCGGGCCGTGCCCGTCCGGACCGGCAGGTTCTGGTCGCGCGCCTGCGCCTCGGTCAGCCCCACCGCGCCGATCTCCGGGTCGGTGAACGTGACGCGCGGCACCGCCCGGTAGGCCGCGGGCGGCCCGTCCTCTCCGAGGATGTCGCGGACCGCGATCGCCGCCTGGTACATCGACACGTGCGTGAACTGGCCCTTGCCGGTGATGTCGCCGATCGCCCACACCCCGTCGGCGGCCCGCAGGTTGCCGTCGACCGGCACCGCCCGCGCGTCCTCGTCCAGACCGGCGTGCTCGAGCCCGAGCCCCTTCAGGTTCGGCCGGCGGCCGGTCGCGACGAGCAGCCGGTCGGCGACCATCGACGCGCCGCCCGCGTGCAGGGCGAACTCGCCGTTCGCGTGCGCGACCCGGTCGGCCTTCAGACCGGTGCGGACGCCGATGCCCTCCCGCTCGAACACCGTCCGGAGGAGTTCGCCGGACTCCGGCTCCTCGTTCGGCAGCAGCCGGTCGGCCGCCTCCACCACCGTCACCCGCGTGCCGAACCGGGAGAACGCCTGCGCCAACTCCACCCCGACGACCCCGCCGCCGAGGACGATCATCGACGCGGGCGCCGCGGTGGCCTGGACGGCCTCCCGGTTCGTCCAGTACGGGGTGCCGTCGAGGCCCTCGATGGGCGGCGCCGCGGGCGAGGTGCCGGTGTTGAGCAGGACGCCGCGCCGCGCCCGGAACGTCCGTCCGTCGACCGTCACCTCCCGGGGCGCGGTGATCCGGCCGCGCCCCCGCACCAGTTCGACGCCCTTGCCGGTGAGCCGGTCGGCGGCGACGGTGTCGTCCCACGAGTCCGTCGCCTCGTCCCGGATCCTGGCCGCGACCGGCGTCCAGTCCGGCCGCACCGCCGCGTCCCCCGCCATCCCGGTGATCCGCTCGCCGTCGGCCAGCAGCCCGGCGGCCCGCACCATCATCTTCGTCGGGACGCACGCGTAGTACGGGCATTCGCCGCCGACCAGCCGCGACTCGATCGCGACCACCGACAGCCCCGCCTCGGCGAGCCGTCCCGCCGCGTCCTCGCCGCCCGGCCCGAGGCCGATGACGACGACGTCCACTTCCTCAGCCATGATCGGAGTCCTGCCCACGATCCGCCGGGGTCACCCGTCAGGTCTTGCGGCGCGGTGGCAGCGCGATCCGGTCCAGGTCGTGGACGAGCGCGATCTGCCCGCCGAACACGGCCGCCGCCTCGTCCCGGAACCGGTGCTCCTCGTCGGCCCGGTACCGCTCGGAGAAGTGCGTGAGCACGAGCGTGCCCGCCCCCGCGTCCGCCGCGACCCGTCCGGCCTGCGCCGCCGTCAGGTGCCCGTACTCGGCCGCGAGCGCCGCGTCCGCGTCGAGGAACGTCGACTCGATGACGAGCATGTCGACGCCGTCCGCCAGTTCCCGGACCCCGTCGCACATCCGGGTGTCCATCACGAACGCGACCTTCTGCCCCGGACGCCGCACGCTGCACTCGTCGAGCGTCACCGTCGACCCGTCCGGCGCCGTGACGCGCCCGTCCTCCCGCAGCCGCCGCACGTCCGGTCCCCGGACGCCGCGCGCCGCGAGCCGCTCCGGGAGCATCGTCACCCCGTCGGGCTCCGCCAGCCGGTAGCCGTACGCCTCGACCGGGTGCGACAGCCTCCGCGCGACGAGCGTGAACGGCGCGTCCCCCGTGTCCAGGACCGTCCGGTCGCCCGACACCGGACGTTCGCGGATGACGTCGGTGTCGCGGAAGACCGTCGCGTGCCGCAGCCGCTCCCAGTACCGTGCGCCGCTCGCGGGGAACGCCGCGTCCACCGGGTGCTCGACGCCGTCGCGCGCGATCCGCTGCACCACCCCCGGAACGCCGAGGCAGTGGTCGCCGTGGAAGTGCGTCACGCAGATCCACGTGACGTCGTGCGCCGACAGCCCGGCGCGCGTCATCTGCCGCTGCGTGCCCTCCCCGGGGTCGAACAGCAGCCCGTGCCCGTCCCAGCGCAGCAGGTAGCCGTTGTGGTTGCGGGCCTTCGTGGGCACCGCGCTGGCGGACCCCAGCACGGTCAGATCGCGAGCGGACATCTCCCCATGGTGCCGCCCCGCCCGGCCGGTAAGCACTTGGTTATCCTGGCCGCTCGCCCAGGGAGGGAGCCACATGGCCGGCAAGCGCGACAAGATCAAAATGACATCGGACGAAGCCGCGGCGTACCTCGCGGACAACTTCAAGGTGCAGGTCGCCACCATCAACAAGGACGGCAGCCCGCATCTGGTCACGATGTTCTACGCGCTCCTCGACGGCAAGATCGCCTTCACGACCTACAAGTCGTCGCAGAAGGTCGTGAACCTGCGCCGCAACCCCGCCATGACGTGCCTCGTCGAGGACGGCGTCGAGTACAACGAGCTGCGCGGCGCGCAGCTCAACGGGCGCGGCCTCGTCATCGAGGACCGCGCGGAGCTGCTGAAGGTCGGCCGCGTCGTCGGCTCCCGCATGGCGGGCCTGCCCGTCCCCGCCATCGGCGAGCCCATCGACCCCGCGATCGAGGCCGGCATCGAGCAGGCGATGTCCAAGCGCGTCCTCGTGGTGATGGACCCGGACGAGATCGTCAGCTGGGACCACGGCAAGGCCTGACCCCCTCGCCCGCCCGCGCCCGCAGCGCGGCGGCCGCCTCCTGCGCCCTGCGCCGGGCCGTCTCGTCGCCGCGCTGCCGGGCGGCCTCGGCCAGGTGCGCGTACGCGTCGGCCTGCAGGTCGGGGGCGTCCAGGGCCCGCATGGTCTCCAGCGCCTGGCCGAAGAAGTTCACCGCCGCGACCGGGCGGCGGGCGAGCAGGTACGCCTCGCCGAGGCCGAGCAGCGCGCGGCCCCGGTTGTAGTCGTCGGGTTCGGGGAGGGCGGCGAACTCCTCGGGCAGCGGGCCGAGGAGGTCCATCGCGCGGTCGAGGGCGCCGTGGGCGGTCAGGGCGCGGCCGAGGTTGTGCCGGGCGAGCAGGACGGTGCGGTGGTCGCCGCCCCGTTCGGCGTCGCGCAGCGCCTCCTCGAGGGTGTCGACGGCCTCGGCGCGGCGTTCGCGTTCGAGGAGTGCGAGGCCCTGCTCCTCGAGGCCGGTGCCGGGCGCCGCGGTGAGGTAGTGGTCGAGGACGCGGTGGAGCGCGGCGTCGAGCTCGCCGGGATCGTCCTCGGCCTCGGCGTGCTCGGCGGCCCGGACGCGGACCGGGCCGGGCAGCGTGAACCGGCCGTCGCCGGCGTCGGTGGCGAGTCCGCGGCGGACGAGCGTCCGGAGCCGGTCGAGCGTCTCGTCCTCGGGCCGGTCGGCCAGGACGGCCGCGGCCGGAAGCCGGACGCCGTCGGCGGGCTGCAGGGCGAGCAGCCGCAGCAGCCGCGCCGCCGCCGGTTCCAACTCCCGGTAGGAGTCCTCGAAGTCTGCGCGCACGTCGAGGGTCCTCCCCGGCGGCGCCGCACTCCAACCCGTCCGCCGGCCGCTTTCGCCGGGCCGCGGCGCGGGGTGGAGCCGGCCGTCACTCGGCGGGCTTGACGCCTCCGGCGGCGGCCGCCCTGGCGGCCTCGCGGCGCTCCCACGCCTGCTGCTTGAGGTCGGCCTCGCGGGGCGCGTTGATGTTGCGCAGCCGCTTGTTCATCGACCGGATGAGGAAGAACAGCGCGACGAAGAACGCGATGAAGAACGCGAATCCGAGCACGCCCGGGGAGACCGTGGTGTCGTTCAGGGGGTAGTCATCGGCGAGGACTGGAAGCACTACAGACACACCTTCTCCCGGATGCCGGCGAACAGGTCGTCCTCCGGCAGCTCGGTGTCGACCAGGGACCTGGCCAAATGGTAGTCCTCGGTCGGCCATGCCTCGCGCTGGAGGTCCAGCGGGACGACGAACCAGAACCCGTTCGGGTCGATCTGGGTGGCGTGGGCGAGCAGCGCCTTGTCGCGGGTCTCGAAGTGGTCGGCGCAGGGGACGCGGGTCGTGACCTCCCACGGCTGCGGGCGCTCGTCGAAGCGCTCCATCCAGTCGTGGTAGGGGGATTCGAGGCCGGCGTCGAGCATGGCCGTGTGCAGGGCGACGATCCGGTCCTTGTTGAACGTCATGTGGTAGTAGAGCTTGAGCGGCTGCCACGGCTCGCCCTCGCCCGGGTACCGGTCGGGGTCTCCCGCCGCGTCGAACGCCTCCGCCGACACCTCGTAGGTCTTGACGTGGTCGGGGTGCGGGTAGCCGCCCTTCTCGTCGTAGGTCAGCACCACGTGCGGCCGGAACTCGCGGACGGCCCGGACGAGCGGCGCCGCGGCCGTCTCCAGCGGCTGGACCGCGAAGCAGTCGGCGGGCAGGGGCGGCGGCGGGTCGCCCTCGGGGAAGCCGGAGTCGACGAACCCGAGCCAGCGCTGCTCGACCCCGAGGATCTCCCGCGCCCGCGCCATCTCCTCGCCCCGGACCCGGCCGATGTCGGCCTTGACCTCCGGCCGGTCCATCGCCGGGTTGAGGATGTCGCCGCGCTCGCCCCCGGTGCAGGTCACCACCAGCACCTCGACGCCCTCGGAGACGTAGCGCGCCATCGTCGCCGCGCCCTTGCTGGACTCGTCGTCGGGATGGGCGTGCACCGCCATCAGCCGCAGCGGCTCGTTCCCGCCGGACGGGCGGTCGAGCGTCGTACCGTCGATGACCTCGGACACCTGGGGCTCTCCCTCTCAGCGAACACGGCGGGCCGTGGAAAAGCGCACCCCGGTTCGGAGCACGCGCCACGACAGACGAGAATTGTCCCTGACAACGTCGCAACCCGCACGGAGATTCCCCGCCATGAGCACGAGCGTGTCCGACGACGCACCGCCCGCCGAAGAGCCGGTCGACAGGACGAAGACCGTCCGCGGGCGGATCGGTCTCGTGGTGATCGGCGTCGTGGTGGCGCTCGCCGCGGGCGGCTTCGGCATCATCTCGGGCTTCGCCGGCACGTCGACCCCCGGGATCGTGTCGCAGACCGTCGCCTACGAGATCACCGGCAACAGCGTGAAGATCAGCTATTCGGTGGCGAAGCCCGAGGGCGACCCCGTCCGGTGCATCCTGGACGCCTTCGACACCGACTTCGAGATTCTGGTGGAGAAGACGATCGTGGTGCCCGCCGGAAAGTCGGGCGCGACCGGGACGGAGACGCTGTCGACGCCGCGGGAGGCCACCGGCGCCCGCATCCACGCGTGCGCGAAGACCACCGGATGAGCGCAGGTCGAGCGGGCGCCCGCGGAACGTGACGTCCCCGGCCCGCGCCCGGCCCCGGTGACGGTCGGCGCAGGTGGGCGCCCGGCCGGGGCGCGGGGATCGCGGCGGCGAAACGGCCCGGCGCCCCCGCGCGAATACCGCGGCCGATGCCGAACCGTGATTGGCCGATTGCCGACGACGAGTTCAGGGAACCTTTACTCGCACACACCGGATAGGCTAGAGGTTTCACCCGGCCGCACTTCATGTCGATGTGACGCTCGCCCACCGGTGGGCGAGCGAGGATCGAACCATGTGATGAGGAGTACCCGTGACCGAGACCCGCGCTGACAAGGGCGTCACCTGGCTCACCCAGGAGGCGTACGACCGGCTCAAGGCAGAGCTGGACCACCTTTCGGGCCCGGGCCGCATCGAGATCGCTCAGAAGATCGAGGCGGCGCGGGAGGAGGGGGACCTGCGCGAGAACGGCGGCTACCATGCGGCCAAGGAGGAGCAGGGCAAGATCGAGGGCCGGATCCTCCAGCTCCAGGGCATCCTGGAGAACGCCCGGGTCGGCGAGGCGCCCCGTACCGAGGGCCTGGTCGGTCCCGGCATGACCGTCACGGTCACGTTCGAGGGCGACGACGAGGAGGTCACCTTCCTGCTGGCGTCCCGCGAGGAGGTCGGCGCCCCCATAGACGTGTACTCCCCCAACTCGCCGCTCGGCTCCGCCATCAACGGCAAGAAGGTCGGCGAGAAGGCCACCTACTCGCTGCCGAACGGCCGCAGCATGACCGTCGAGATCCTCGACGCCACCCCGTACGGCGCCGCCTGACCCGAGGCGGCCCAGCCGGGAGAACGCGGTTCGGCCCGTCGCCCCCTTACGGGGCGGCGGGCCGCTCGCGTTCCCGGGGCTCCCCCTCCCCTTCCGCCCGGCTCAGCGGGACGGCCGGTGCCCCGGGCGCTCGCCGTCCCCTCGATCGTCCGGGCGGCCGGTGGCGGGGGCGGGGCCCGGCGGACGGACGGAGGCGGCGCGGACCAGCGGCAGCGTGCGGTACGGGACCTGCGTCACCAGGGAGATCACCGACGACGCGCGCTCGACCCCCGCGACCTCCACGATCGCGTCGATGACCCGCTGCAGGTCGGTGTTGCTGCGCGCGACGACGCGGCACAGCATGTCGCCGGGGCCGGTGATGGTGTGGGCCTCGATCACCTCGGGCACCTGCGCGAGGCGCGCGGCGACCGGGTCGTGGCCGCCGCCCTGCCGCAGGTGCAGGGTGACGAACGCCGTCACACCGTAGCCCAGTGCGGCCGCGTCGATCTCGGGGCCGAAGCCGGCGATGACGCCGTCGCGGGCCAGCCGGTCGAGGCGGGCCTGGACGGTCCCGCGCGCGACGCCGAGGCGGCGGGACGCCTCGAGCACCCCGATCCGCGGCTCGGCGGCGAACAGCTCGATCACCCGGCCGTCCAGGTCGTCGATCGGCACGCGTCCTCCCGGGGTCGCTGTGGTCGTGGTCACGTTGTACAGATGGTCCGGCGTTTCATCGAGATCACTCTACAGATTGTCCAGTGATCTGCGACACTCTTGCGCACCTTGTAGCCGTCTGTCGACATTAGGTGGCATGGATGAGTTTCCGGTCAAGGGCATGGACGCCGTCGTCTTCGCCGTCGGCAACGCCAAGCAGACGGCGCACTACTACTCGACCGCCTTCGGGATGCGCCGCGTGGCGTACCGGGGCCCGGAGAACGGCAGCCCGGACGAGGCGGTGCACGTCCTGGAGTCGGGCGGCGCCCGGTTCGTCTTCCGCGGGCCGGTGAAGGCCGGCACCGGGATCGGCCGGCACATCGCCGAGCACGGCGACGGCGTGGTCGACCTGGCCATCGAGGTCCCCGACGTCGAGGGGGCGTACCGGCACGCGCTCGCGAAGGGCGCGACCGGCATCGAGGAGCCGCACGTCCTGGAGGACGAGTACGGCAAGGTGACGATCGCGGCGATCGCCACCTACGGGGAGACGCGGCACTCGCTGGTCGACCGCTCGAACTACACCGGCCCCTACCTGCCGGGGTTCGCCGCCGCCGACCCGATCGTGGAGCCGCCGGAGCGCCGGTACTTCCAGGCGATCGACCACTGCGTCGGCAACGTCGAGCGCATGGACGAGTGGGCCGAGTTCTACCACCGGGTCATGGGCTTCACCGACATGGCCGAGTTCGTCGGCGACGACATCGCCACCGAGTACTCGGCGCTGATGTCGAAGGTCGTCGCGGACGGTACCCGCAAGGTGAAGTTCCCGCTGAACGAGCCCGCCGAAAGCAAGAAGAAGTCGCAGATCGACGAGTACCTGGAGTTCTACCGCGGGCCGGGCGTCCAGCACATCGCACTCGCCACGAACGACATCCTGGCCGCCGTCGACCGGATGAGCGCGGCGGGCGTCGAGTTCCTCGCCACCCCCGACTCCTACTACGAGGACGCGGAACTGCGCGAGCGCATCGGAGAGGTGCGCGTCCCGGTCGAGGAACTGCAGAAGCGGCGCATCCTGGTCGACCGCGACGAGGACGGCTACCTGCTGCAGATCTTCACCAAGCCCGTGCAGGACCGCCCCACGGTCTTCTTCGAGCTCATCGAGCGGCACGGCTCGCTCGGGTTCGGCAAGGGCAACTTCAAGGCGCTGTTCGAGGCGATCGAGCGCGAGCAGGAACGCCGCGGCAACCTCTGACGCGGACCGTCCCGGTCCTTTCCGGAAGCTCGGGAGCCTCGGCCCCGGACGCGAACGCCCGTGTCCGGGGCCGGACGGCCGGTGCGCCCCCGGTGCCCCGACCGGCCGGAAACGGGCACACTGTGTGCCCATGAGCGAACCGCCGCAGAACCCCCGGCCCGGCGACGACGACCGGACGGACTCGGACGCCCCCAGGCCCGACCTCTCGAAGCCCGCCGAAGCCGGGGAGGCGGGCCCGTCCTCCCCCGAGGGCGACGCCGCGGGGGCGTCGCCGGACGGCGCGGAGGCCCCGGCCGACGACCGTCCGCCGCCCTACCAGGGGGTCTACGGCGCGGAGCCGGGTCGGCAGCCGCTTCCGTCCTACGGGCGGCCCGCACCGCCGCACCCCGGTCAGCCGCAGGCCGTACCCGGCCCGGGACAGCAGCCCTACGGCGTCCCGCCGCAGGGACGGCCCGGCTACGGGCAGCCCGGCTACGGACCGGCGGGCTACGGGCCGCCGCCCGGCCACGGCTCGCCCGAGGACATGCTGGCCGGACGCTGGGCCCGGCTCGGCGCGGCCGTGCTGGACAGCCTCATCCTCGCCGTCGTCATGATCCCGATCATGCTGGCCTCCATCCGCTGGGACCGGTTCACCGAAATGGCCGAGTCCGGCGACCCGATCACCGACCCGATGGAGCTCTACAACATCCCGGTGCTGCTCACCGGATACGCCGTCACCTTCCTGATCGGCTTCGCCTACTACACGTTCACGCACGTCAAGTGGGGGCAGACGCTCGGCAAGCGGGCCTGCGGCATCAGGCTGGTGACCGCCGGCGACCAGTCCGCGGTGGGCTGGGGACAGGTGGTCCGGCGCCAGGCGCTGGTGTACGCGATCTCGGTCGTCACGGTCGTCCTGAACTTCGCCGCGCCCGCCGCCGCCTTCCCCATCAGCATCCTGGCCATGCTGGACAACGCCTGGATCCTGTGGGACCCGCGGCGCCAGGCCCTCCACGACAAGGTGGCCGGGACGATCGTGGTGAAGGTGACGCCGTGGACGACCGACCCGTACGCCAAGTCATGACGCCGGGGCAGGCCGGGCAACCTTTGCTCACCGGCCGGTAAACAATGCCGCGCCTCGGACGCGGCCACGTTTGAAAAGGGCGCCTCGGCCCAAGTCAAGGTCATGACGCATGGGCCGAACGACCCCGGCTCCGGGGGAGAACCGGAGGACTGGCCGCCGCCCGAGCAGCGGCCTCACGGGCAGGGGCACGGGCAGGAACCGCCCCCGCCCGAGCGGCCCGGGGAGCCCCGCCCCGGCCAACCCGGATCTCCCGGCCAACCCGGGCCTCCCGGCCAACCCGGGCCTCCCGTCCAAGGGCAACCCGGCCAAGGGCAGCCCGGCTACGGCCAACCCGGCTACGGCCAGCCGGGATACGGGCAGCCGGGATACGGGCAGCAGGGGTACGGGCAGCAGGGGTACGGCGAGCAGCCTCCTCCCTACCCCGGGCCCTACGGTGGCGGGGGCGGCCCGTACGGGGGGCAGCAGTACGGCGGGCTTCCGGGATACGGGGGCGGGTCCAACGAGTACGTGGACCCGTCGGCCGGGCTGGCGAGCCGGTGGGCGCGGCTCGCCGCCGGGATCATCGACCTCATCGTGCTGTCGATCATCGCCGGGCTGATCTCGCTGCCGTTCGTCAACTGGGGGAACGTCGTCGATCCGGAGCCCGGCGAGTACGCCTACAACGGCGTGCAGGTGTGGACGAACCTGATCGGGATCATCGTGGGGTTCCTCTACTTCTGGCTCATGCACGCGAAGTGGGGGCAGACGCTCGGCAAGATGCTGCTGCGCATCCGGGTCGTGCGGGCGGACGACGGCGGGCCGGTCGTGACGAGCCAGGCCGCCGCGCGGTCGGCGTTCTACAGCGTGCTCGGCGGGGTCTGCGGCTGCATCGGGTTCATCGACGTCCTGTGGATCCTGTGGGATCCGCGCAGGCAGGCGCTGCACGACAAGATCGCCCGGACGGTCGTCGTCAAGGCCGATCCGCACGCACCGAACCCGTACAACCTGCGCTGAGCGCGCGATTCACCGGTATCGAGTTGCCGGGCGTGTCCCTGTCCGGGCAGGCTGGGCGGCGTGAACATGGCCGGACACGACCGCAGCCCCCGCCGTCCCGGCGCGCGCGCCGCTCTCAGGGGTCTCGCGGGGGTGGCCGCTCTGGCCGCCGCCGGGGCGCTGACCGCGTGCCAGATCCCCGGCGGGGACGATCCCGAGCAGGAGGCGCCGGGCGGCGCCGTGAGCGGCCCGGCGGGGCCCACGAGCGCCGGGGACCCGTACGTCCCGGGCGACGGGAACGGCGGGTACGACGTCCAGCACTACGGGCTGAAGCTGTCGATCACGCCGGACGGCGCCGAGCAGTTGTCCGGCACCGCGACGATCACCGCGAAGGCGACCGAGCGGCTCGCCCGGTTCAACCTCGACCTCACCGACCTGAAGGTCTCGAAGGTCACGGTGAACGGCGCGCCGGCGCGGACGCAGCGCGCCCAGGGCGAGCTGGAGATCACGCCGTCGCAGCCCTTGGACAAGGGCGCGGAGTTCACCGCGGTCGTCGCCTACTCGGGGACGCCGCAGCCGGTCAACGACCCGGTCCTCGGCACGTACGGGTGGATCCGCACGCCGGACGGCGTGTTCGTGGCGTGCCAGCCGAGCGGCGCGCAGACCTGGTTCCCGAGCAACGACCACCCGTCCGACAAGGCCCTGTTCGACTTCGAGATCACCGTTCCGGCGGGCCTGACGGCGGTCGCCAACGGCACCCCCGAGTCGCTGCCCGACGGCGGCGGGGCCCCCGGCGACACGCCGGGTCAGGCGCCGGGCTCGCCCGGTTCGCCGGGGACGCCCGGGGAGCAGCCCGGCGGGACGCCCGGCGGCGGCGCGCCCGGACCGGCGGTCAGCCCGATCGGCGCCCGCGCCGCGACGACGTCCAAGTGGCACGTCGAGAACCCGATGGCGACCTACCTGGCGACGGTGACCGTCGGCGAGTTCGCGATCCGCAACGGCCGGACCTCGGCGGGCGTCCCCGTCATCTCCGCCGCCGACCCCTCCACGCCGACGGGCCTGGACGCCTTCCACCGGATGAACACGCAGGTCACCGAGGAGTTCTCGAAGCTGTTCGGCCCGTACCCGTTCGCGTCGTCGGGCGGGATCGTCGACAACGCGTCCGTCGGGTTCGCGCTGGAGACCCAGACCAGGCCGGTGTACGGGGCGTACGGCGTCACGCCGACGCTCGTCGCGCACGAGCTGGCGCACCAGTGGTTCGGCGACAGCATCAGCGTCACGCGGTGGAAGGACATCTGGCTGAACGAGGGCTTCGCCACCTACGCCGAATGGATCTGGGGCGAGCGGTCCGGCGGCCCGGCGCTCCAGGAGCAGTTCGACCAGCTGTACGCGACGGACGCGCGCGAACTCTGGGACGTCCCGCCCGGCGACCCCGGCCGCCAGGACATGTTCGCCCGGTCCGTGTACGACCGGGGCGCGATGACGCTGCACGCCCTGCGCGGCAAGGTCGGCGACGAGACCTTCTTCGAGATCCTCAGGACGTGGACGAAGGAGAAGAAGAACGCCAACGCCACGACGCAGCAGTTCGTCGACCTGACCGAGCGAATCTCCGGGCAGAAGCTCGGCTCCTTCTTCGACGCGTGGCTCTACGAGCGCGGCCGTCCGCCGCGCTGACCCCGGACCTGTCCTTTCTCGGCCGCGGCGATGGCAAGTTGAGACCGTCCCGCGCTTGATCTGGTGCGACGCCGGGGAAAGTCTTGATCGCGACAGTGCGGTCGAAGGAAGGCGAGGTCCATGAGCAGAGCTCACAGAGCCGTGGCGGCCGTGACGCTGGGCGCCGCGGCGGCGGTCCTGGTGACGGCGGCGCCGGCGGGAGCCGACACCCGGTTCACCCCCGGCGCGCCCGGGGCGGGCGACCCGTACTTCCCCGACATGGGCAACGGCGGCTACGACGTGCGGCACTACGACGTCCGGCTGGAGTACGACCCGGGGACGAAGGGGATCGAGGCCGTCACCCGGATCCGGGCGAGGGCCACGCAGAACCTGTCGCGGTTCGACCTCGACTTCCTCGGCCCGCTGAAGGTCTCGTCGCTGGAGGTCGACGGCCGGGACGCGTCCTTCGAGCGGACGGGCGCGCAGGAGCTCGAGATCACCCCGGACCGGGGGCTGCGGCGCGGCCGGAGCTTCACGGTGACGGTCGCGTACGCGGGCGTCCCGCAGACGATCAACGACCCGGCGCTCGGCACGTCGGGGTGGATCCCGACGACGGACGGCGCCGTGATGGTGAACCAGCCGTTCGGCGCCGCGACGGTCTACCCGGTGAACGACCACCCGACCGACAAGGCGTCCTACACGTTCACCCTGACGGCGCCGGAGGACCTCACCACGCTGTCGAACGGCGACCTGCGCGGCACCCGGACCCGCCACGGGAAGACGACGACCAGCTGGTCGATGCGGGCGCCGATGGCCAGCGAGCTGACGATGATCGCCATCGGAAGGTACGACGTGCTCCAGGGGCGCACGGACCGGGGCGTCCCGAACCTGACGGCGACCGACGAGCGGCAGGGCGTCTCCCCGGAGAACGCGAAGAAGTTCCACGAGCTGACCGGGGACGTGCTGGACTTCCAGTCGGCGATGTACGGCCGGTACCCGTTCCGCTCGACCGGCGGCGTCGTCGTCAAGGGCGGCTTCGGGTACGCGCTGGAGACGCAGGGACGGCCCGTGTACGAACTGGGCCACCGGCCGGGGGCGATCCCGAGCGCCGGGCTCGTCGCGCACGAGCAGGCCCACCAGTGGTTCGGCGACTCGGTGACGCCGGAGCGCTGGGCCGACATCTGGATGAACGAGGGCCTCGCGACGTACTCCGAATGGCTGTACGCCGAGAAGTTCGACGGCAAGCCCGTGCAGAAGTCGTTCGACGAGGTGTACGCCGCCCCGGCGGACGACGACCTGTGGACGCCGGTCGTGTCCGATCCGGGCCGCGACAACATCTTCCACGGGGCCGTGTACGACCGGGGCGCGATGGCCGTCCACATGCTGCGCAAGGCCGTCGGCGACCGGGACTTCTTCCGGTTCCTGAAGGCGTGGCCGTCCGCCTACGAGGGCCGCAACGCCTCCACCGAGGACTTCGTCCGGTTCGCCGAGCGGATCTCCCGCGAGAACCTCGACGCGTGGGCGAAGACCTGGCTGTACTCGGCGGGCAAGCCCGAGCTGTGATCAGCTCAGGGTGATGGTGTAGCCCTTCTCGCGGAGGTGGCCGATCACGTCCTCGGAGTGGTCGGCGCCGCGCGTCTCCAGGTGCATGAGGACCTCGGCGTCCTCCACGTGGAGGCGCGCGGCCATCCGCTCGTGCATCACGTCCAGCACGTTGACGCCCAGGTCGGCCAGCTCGCCGAGCAGCGTCACCAGGGCGCCGGGACGGTCCTTGAGGCGGCACCGCACCACCAGGTAGCGGCCCGCGCCCGCGAGGCCGTGCCGCAGCACCTTCGACAGCAGCAGCGGGTCGATGTTGCCGCCCGACAGCAGCACCACCACGGGCGTCCGGACGGCGTAGGAGTGTTCGAGCAGCGCCGCGACCCCGGCGGCGCCCGCCGGTTCGACGACCTGCTTGGCGCGCTCGAGGCAGAGCAGCAGCGCCTGCGAGATCGACTCCTCCGACACGGTGACGACCGCGTCGACCAGCTCGGTGAACAGCTCGTAGGTGAGGTCGCCCGGACGGCCGACGGCGATGCCGTCCGCCATCGTCGCCTGCGTCTCGATCCGGGTGGGGCGCCCGGCGGCCAGCGACGGCGGGAACGCCGCCGCCCGTTTCGCCTGCGCCCCGACCACTTTGACGTCCTCCGCCCGCTCCGCGCCCTTGAGCGCGGCGGCGACGCCCGCCATCAGCCCCCCGCCGCCGACCGGCCCAACGACCGTCCGCACGTCCGGGCACTGCTCCAGGATCTCCAGGCCGATCGTCGCCTGGCCCGCGACGACGTCCCGATGGTCGAACGGGTGGATCAGGATCGCGTCCCGCTCCTTGGCGTAGACGTCCGCGGCCACGAGGCAGTCGTCCACCGTGGGGCCCGGGAAGATCACCTCGGCGCCGTAGCCGCGGGTCGCCGCGACCTTCGGCAGCGGCGCGCCCGCCGGCATGAACACGGTCGCCCTGCAGCCGAGGATCGACGCCGCGAGCGCCACGCCCTGCGCGTGGTTGCCCGCACTGGCCGCGACGACCCCGCGGGCCCGTTCGGCGTCGCTCAGCCGCGCGATCCGCACGAACGCTCCACGGATCTTGAACGAGCCGGTGCGCTGCACGTTCTCGCACTTCAGCAGCACCGGGCCGCCGATGGCCTCCGACAGCGCCCGGGACCGGATCAGCGGCGTCGGGACGATCACGTCGGCGAGCAGGTCCCGGGCGGCGCGGATGTCATCGAGGGTCACGGGAGCCATGCGCCGATCTTCCCACGGTCCGTGACGGCTCAGCGCGCGTTCCAGTACCGGCCGGGGGCGAAGATCAGCGCGGCGGCTCCGATGAGTCCCGCGGGCTGCCCGAGCGCCGCCGGGACGATCTCCAGCCGGCGCGCGAACTCCATGCGGGCGTGCGCGTCGAACGCCTCCCGCAGCGGGTCGAACACCAGCGGCCCCGCCTGCGACACCCCGCCGCCGATCGCCACCACCTCCAGGTCGCACAGGTGCGTCGCGGACGCGATCGCGATGCCCAGCGCCCGGCCGGCCCGGCGCATCGCCGCGACCGCGACCGGCTCGCCGTCCCGCGCGTCCGCGGCCAGCTCCACGCCCGTCCCGCCGGGCTCCCCCGGCCGCCAGCCCTGCGCGCGCGCCCACGCCACGAGGCCCGGACCGCGCGCGATCGCCTCCAGGCACCCGCGTCCGCCGCAGCCGCACGGCGGGCCGTCCGGTTCGACGATCACGTGCCCGATGTGCCCCGCGTTGCCGCTGGCGCCGTCGACGAGCCGTCCGCCCAGGATCAGCCCGCCGCCGACCCCGGTCGACACGACCATGCCGAGGACGTTCGCGCGCTCGCGCCCCGCGCCCCGCCAGTGCTCGCCGACCGCGACGCAGATCGCGTCGTTGTGCACCCGGACGGGCAGTCCCGGGTGGCGCTCGCGGAGCCGTGCGCGCAGCGGGAACCCGCGCCACGCCGGGATGTTCAGCGGCGACACCGCCGCCTCGGGCCACGTCATCGGCCCGCCGCAGCCGACCCCGACGCCCGCGATCTCGGGCCCGCCGCCCTCGGCCACGACCTTGTCGAGGAGGGCGTCGAGCGCCCGCCACAGGTCCTCGGCGTCGCGGCCGGGCTCGTTCGGCGTCGGCGTCCGGTCGTAGGCGACGATGCGGCCCGCCCCGTCGACGAGCGCCGCGGCGAGCTTCGTCCCGCCGATGTCGATCGCGAGGACGGGCTGGCCGGCGGGGCCGCCCTCGGGACCGGAACCACTCGCGGAGGAAGGGGGGCTCGCGGGAGCGGCACCGGTCACTCGTGGTCCCCCGCCCGGCCGAAGGCGAGGATCGACGCCGTGAACCCGTGCACGTGGTTGCGCCCCGACACCGGCCCGATCTCCCCGGCCGCGAAGAACCCGCCGACGCCCGCCGGACCGAACGCGCGGTCGAGCACCTTCGCGTCGTGGTCGGAGTCGGCGAACATCGCCTTCCCGCGTCCGTTGCAGGAGAACAGCAGCGCGCCCTCGACCGGCGCCATGTCGAACCGTTCGAGCAGGGCCGCGAGGTCCTCCTCCGCGGCGCCCGCGTCGCGCACCTGGAACCGGACCGTGCGGCCCACGTCGACCACGTCCCCGATCGCGATGGCGCCGTTCTCCGTGTCGGCCCCGACCACCCCGCGCACGAGGAAGTCCCCGTGCTCGTGCTCGTCGGCGTACTCGTCCATCGCGACGCCGATCAGCAGCCCGCGGCCCGCCATCTCCTGCTCGTCCTCGGGCAGCCCGACAACGATCTCCTCGAGCTTCTCCAGCGCCGGAGTGCCCGCAAGCTCGTAGAGGACGTTCTCCTCGGCACGCGTCACCACCATGTCGGGCCCGATCGGCCGCGCCCCCTGGCTGACCAGCGTCGCCGCCGCCACCGACCCGCCGATCACGATCCCGACGGCACCGTCGGAGTGGACCTCGCCGTCGATGAACAGCCGCACCGTCCCCGGGCCGCTGCCCTCCGCGAGGCCCCCGACCAGCGGGAGCCCCGGCAGCGCGTCGTCCGAACGCTCGACGAACGCGTCCACCGGGAAGCTGTACGGGTCGGTGAGCAGCACGCCCACCACGTCGTCGTCCTGCCCCTCGGGCATCCCGACGACGATCAGCCGGTCGTCCGACCGCAGCGTCTCCAGGCGGAACGGGTCGATCCGCGCGCCCGGCAGCACCGCCGCCCACGCGCTCACCGCCCCGGTCTCCTCCACGCCGCGCCCGGCGCCGATCACCCCGGCGCCGCTGCACCCGACCATCACCGCGGGGCCCGCGGCCAGCGCCGCACCGTGCGCCGCCGCCTCGATCTCGTCCGGATCGTCTCCGGAGATGAACACGCACACCAGGTCGGGCGCCGCGCTGAGCGGCGCCAGCGCCTCCTCCACCGCCGAAACGGCGGCACTGGACAGATCCGGGCCGACCGCCAGCCCATCACCGAATCGAGCCATCAGCGCCGCCTCCTCGTCGTTCGGGCTCGGTTCCCCCTTCCAGTCTCCCCCTCCGAGGCCCGCTCACCCAACTCCGAGTCGGCCCGGAACGGCGACCGCCCGGAACCCCGTCGGTCGCCGGACAATCGCGGGGGCCGGGGGGTGCCAGATCGCGGGGCCGGGACGTAGTGTCGATCTCGTGCGTGCATCCACACCCCGCGAGACCACGGTGGGCGAGCTGCGCAACAGCGGTCACGTCCAGCGTTCGGTGAAGGCCGAGATCCGCCACAACCTGCTCGACCGGCTGAGATCGGGAGAGCCGCGGTTCCCCGGGATCCTCGGGTTCGACGAGACCGTCCTCCCGCATCTGGAACGGGCGCTGCTCGCCGGGCACGACCTGGTGCTGCTCGGCGAGCGCGGTCAGGGCAAGACGCGGCTGATCCGCACCCTCGGCGGCCTGCTGGACGAGTGGACGCCGGTCGTCGCCGGCTGCGAGATCAACGACCACCCCTACGAGCCGGTGTGCGTGCGCTGCCGCAGGCTCGCGGAGGAACTCGGGGACGGGCTGCCGGTGGCGTGGCGGCACCGGGACGAGCGGTACGGCGAGAAGCTCGCGACGCCCGACACCAGCGTCGGCGACCTCATCGGCGACGTCGACCCGATCAAGGTCGCGGAGGGCCGGACGCTCGGCGATCCGGAGACCGTGCACTTCGGGCTCGTCCCCCGGACCAACCGCGGGATCTTCTCGATCAACGAGCTGCCCGACCTCGCCGAGCGGATCCAGGTCGCGCTGCTGAACGTGCTGGAGGAACGCGACGTCCAGATCCGCGGCTACGCGCTCAGGCTGCCGCTGGACGTCCTGCTGGTCGCCAGCGCCAACCCCGAGGACTACACCAACCGCGGCCGGATCATCACGCCGCTGAAGGACCGGTTCGGCGCGGAGATCCGCACCCACTACCCGCTGGAGCTGGACGCCGAACTGGAGCTCATCCGGCAGGAGACCGACTTCGCCGACCTGGGCGGGGTGCCCGCCGAGGTGCCCGACCACCTGGTCGAGGTGATCGGACGGTTCACCCGGCTCGTCCGCGAGTCGACGGCGGTCGACGCCCGGTCGGGCGTCTCGGCGCGGTTCGCGCTGGCGGGCGCCGAGACGGTCGCGGCGGGCGCGGTGCGGCGGGCGGCGCTGACCGGCGAGGAGCGGGCGGTCGCGCGGGTGTGCGACCTGCCGGCGGTGGTGCCCGCGCTGCTGGGTAAGGTGGAGTTCGAGGTCAGCGAGGAGGGCCGCGAGCAGGAGGTGCTGGAGCATCTGCTGCGGCGGGCCGTCGCCGAGACCTACCGGCGGACGCTCGGCGCCGCCGATCTGAGCGGGCTGCTCGACAAGTTCGACGCGGGCGACAGCGTGGAGTCGGGCGAGCTGGTACCGGCGTCGGAGCTGCTGCGCCGCGTCGGGCAGATCCCGGGCCTCGCGCGGATGCTGGAGCGGCTGGGGATGTCCGGGGAGTCCCCCGGGCAGGCGGCGGCCGCGCTGGAGTTCGCCCTGGAGGGGCTGTTCCTCACCCGGCGGCTGTCGAAGGACGCCGCCGACGGGACGTCCACCTACCGCACCTGAGGGCCACCGATTGGGGGCGCGACTGTGAGCCGATACCGGTACGGCGCGTACGAGGACGGGCCCGACCCGCTGGCCCCGCCCTACGACGTGCGCGGCGCCCTCGACGCCGTGGGCGACGCGGTGCTGGACGGGACGCGGCCGGGCGACGCGCTGCGGGACCTGCTGCGCCGCGGGCTGCCGGGCCGTGACGGGCGCGGGCTGGACGACCTGCTCCGCGACGTGCGGGAGCGGCGACGGGCGCTGCGCGACCGGGGCCGGCTGGACGGCACCCTGGAGCAGGCGCGGGCGCTGCTCGACACGGCCGTCGGGCAGGAGCGGGCCGAGCTGTTCCCCGACCCGAGCGACGACGCGCGGCTGCGCGAGGCCGAGCTGGACACGCTGCCGGACGACACCTCGCAGGCCGTGCGGCGGCTGTCGAACTACGAGTGGAAGTCGGACGCGGCGCGTCGGACGTTCGAGCGGCTGAAGGACATGCTGCGCAGCGAGGTGCTCGACGCGCAGTTCCAGGGCATGAAGCAGGCCCTCCAGAACCAGGATCCGGCGCAGATGCAGCGCGTCAAGGACATGATGTCCGCGCTGAACGAGATGCTGGAGAAGGACGCCCGGGGCGAGCACACCCAGGACGACTTCGACCGGTTCATGGACGAGTACGGGGACTTCTTCCCCGACCGTCCGGAGAACCTCGATCAGCTGGTGGACGCGCTCGCGCGGCGGGCCGCGGCGATGGACCGGCTGCTGGCGTCGCTGAGCCCGGAGCAGCGGGCGGAGCTGGCCGGGCTGATGGACGAGGCCATGAAGGACGCGGGCCTCGCGATGGAGATGACCCGGCTGGGCGACTCGCTGCGCACCCGCCGGCCCGATCTCGGGTGGGGCGGCTCCGAGCCGATGACCGGCGAGGACCCGCTCGGCGTGGGCGACGCGACGTCCGCGCTGGCGGAGCTGGCCGACCTGGCGGAGCTGGAGTCCGCCCTCGGGCAGGACTACCCCGGCGCGCGGCTGGACGACATCGACGAGGACGCGGTGCGGCGGGCGCTGGGCCGCCGCGCGGTCGACGACCTGCAGGCGCTGCGGCGGCTGGAGGCGGAGCTGGAGCGGCAGGGCTACCTGCGGCGCAACCGGGGCAAGCTGGAGCTGACGCCGAAGGCGGTGCGGCGGCTGGGCGAGACGGCGCTGCGCCGGGTGTTCTCGCAGCTGGCGTCCGGCCGCCCGGGCGACCACGACCAGCGCGACGCCGGGCAGGCGGGCGAGCTGACCGGGTCGAGCCGGGCGTGGCGGTTCGGGGACGAGCAGCCGCTCGACGTCGTCCGCACGGTGAGCAACGCGGTGCGGCGGAGCGCGATGAACGGTGCTCCGGTGGCGCGGGTCGTCGAGCCGGCGCCCGCCGAGGTCGCCGATCCGGCCGTGCCGCGCGCGGACGTCGTGCCCGGTCCGCGGCCCGTCCGGCTGGGCGTGGACGACTTCGAGGTGCACGAGACCGAGCGGCGCACGGGCGCGGCCGTCTGCCTGCTGGTCGACCTGTCGTACTCGATGGTGCTGCGCGGGACGTGGGCGGCGGCCAAGCAGACGACGCTCGCCCTGCACACGCTCGTGACCAGCAAGTTCCCGCAGGACGCGATCGAGATCATCGGGTTCTCGAACTACGCGCGGACGCTGCAGCCGACGGAGATGGCCGGGCTCGACTGGGACATGGTGCAGGGGACGAACCTGCACCACGCGCTGATGATCGCGGGCCGGCACCTGGACCGGCATCCGGATTTCGAGCCGATCGTGCTCGTGGTGACCGACGGCGAGCCGACCGCGCACCTGCGGCCGGACGGGCGTTCGCTGTTCGACTACCCGCCGTCCAGCGAGACGCTGGTGCTGACGCTCGCGGAGGTCGACAAGATGACGCGGCGCGGCGCCGGGATGAACTTCTTCATGCTGGCCGACGACCGGCGCCTGGTGTCGTTCGTGGAGGAGGTCGCGCGCCGCAACGGCGGCCGGGTGTTCGCGCCGGACGCGCAGCGGCTCGGCGAATACGTCGTCAGCGACTACCTGCGGGTGCGGCGGGGCCGCGGGTAGCGCCCGCAGGCCGTAGGGTCGGCGTCATGTCGACTTCCGACCACCTGCTGCTGATCCTGCACATCGGTTTCGCGATCTTCACGCTGGGGCCGCTGACCGCCGCGACGATGTCCACGCCGCGTTACATCCGCAAGCGCAACACGTCGGTCGTGCGGTACCTGAACCGGACCACGCAGATCTACGGCGTGGCGTGCCTGGGCATCTTCCTGTTCGGCATGTTCCTGGCGAACGGGCAGTTCGACCAGATGTGGCTGTCGGCGTCGATGACGCTGTTCATCGTCGCGCTGGTGCTGCTGCTGATCGTGGACCGCGACCAGCGCCGGGCGGTGCACCTGCTGGAGACCGCGGGCGCCCCGGCGGGCGCCGGGGCGCCCGCCGGGCGGGCCGAGGCCGCCGGCGGCGAGGAGAAGCCGAGGGTCGAGAAGGACGAGCACGCGGAGCGGGCGGGGGCCGCCGCAGCGCCGGCGACCGCGGCGTCCGGCGCGGACGTCGCGCAGGTGGAGCGCGGCCGGATCGCGGCGCTGTCCGGCGTCATCGCGCTGATCTGGCTGGTGATCCTCGTGCTGATGGTGTGGAACGGCTGATCCGGGGGTGTCGGGGTGCGGGGTCCCCCCCGCGACGACGCCGACCGGCCGCGTCCGGTCAGTCGTCGGTGGCGCGCTGGGTCGGGAGGGCGCTCGGGAGCTCGACGGGGGTTTCGTGCTCGCCGCCCTCGTCGTCCTCGCGGACCGGGGCGCCGCCGCCGGACGCCGCCCCGGTGAGGTGCTCGTCGAGCCATTCGGCGATCGTCGGGTAGGTGTCGGGGTGGTTCAGCAGCGCGGCGGCGTGCGAGGACCCCTCGACCGTCTTGATCGTCGCCTCGATCCCGGCGGCGCGCAGCGCGGTCGCGAGGGCGCGGCTCTCGGTGGCCGGCACGAACTCGCTCGTCCCGTGCATGAACAGCATCGGGGCGTCCTCGGCGCCGACGTGGGTCGCGGGCTTGGCGTCCGCGAGCAGCTTCCAGCAGCGTGAGCCGGCGACGGCCTCGGCCGGGTCGCACCCGAGCAGCTCGATGACGGCGCGGCGCAGCTTCTTCTGCTGGTAGCTCGCGGTGGGCTCGCCGCCGTCGCGGTAGGCGAGTTCCGGGTCGTTCGGCGGCGACAGGGCGATCACGCCGCGGACGCGCTCGCCGCCGTCGCGGTAGGTGCCGAGCTGGGTGGCGAGGTGCCCGCCGGAGGACGAGCCGACCACGACGACGCGTCCGGGGTCGGCGTTCCACCGGTCGGCGTTGGTCTTGAGGAAGTTCAGCGCCGCCAGCACGTCGGTGCGCTGGGCGGGCCACTGCGCCGTGGGCGCGAGCCGGTAGTTCGTCGACAGGACGACGTAGCCGTCGGCGACGAGGCGGCGCGCGAAGTACTCCCAGGCGCGCTTGTCGCCCTGCAGCCAGTAGCCGCCGTGGACGACCAGGACGGCCGGGCGGGGCGCGGCGCCCCGCTCGGCGGTCGTCCAGTAGGCGTCGACCTGCTGCCGGTCGGCGGGCCCGTAGGAGTAGGTCTCGGTCTTCGGCAGCTCGGGCGTCACCATGACGGCGCTGGCGGTGACGGTCCCGTCGGCCGGGGCCGGGGCCGTCGGCGCGGCGGGCGTCTCCGGCGCGCCGGACGGGCCGGCCGTGGCGTCCGGCGCGGGCGTGGTCGGTGCGGGCGATGCCGTGGGCCCCGGCGCCGCCGCCTGCGCCGTCACCGGAACGGCCACGGCCGACGCGCACGTCGCCGCGAGAGCCGCGCTGAACACCACTGCCTTGCGCACCCGAGACCCCTTCGCCCATGGAAAGTCGGCGCGCTAATCATAGATGTTTTGATCAAGTTCGGCGCGGGAAGGGTGGTTTGTTCAGCTCAGTGCCGTGTCGAGGTCGCGGAGGAGGTCCGCGGCGTCCTCGATGCCGACCGAGAGCCGCACGAGGTCGCCGGGCACCTCCAGCGGCGATCCGGCCGCCGACGCGTGCGTCATCCGGCCCGGGTGCTCGATGAGCGACTCGACGCCGCCGAGCGACTCGCCGAGCGTGAACAGCTTCGTCCGCTCGCAGACGCGGACGGCCGCCTCCTCCGACTCCATCCGGAAGGAGACCATGCCGCCGAACCCCTTCATCTGCTTGGCGGCGATCTCGTGGCCGGGGTGCTCGGGAAGCCCCGGGTAGAGGACCTGCCGGACGGACGGGTGCCGCGTGAGCATGTCGACGATCCGTTCGGCGTTCGCGCAGTGCCGGTCCATGCGGACGCCGAGGGTCTTGATGCCGCGCAGGGTCAGCCAGGCGTCGAACGGGCCCGCGACCGCGCCCATCGCGTTCTGGTTGAACGCGAGCCGCTCCCCGAGCGCGGGGTCGCCGACGACGAGCGCGCCGCCGACCACGTCGGAGTGCCCGCCGATGTACTTGGTGGTGGAGTGCACGACGACGTCGGCGCCGAGCTCCAGCGGGCGCTGCAGGTAGGGCGAGGCGAAGGTGTTGTCGACGACGAGGAGCGCGCCGGCGTCCCGGGCGATCGACGCGAGCACCGCGATGTCGGACACGCCGAGCAGCGGGTTCGTGGGCGTCTCCACCCAGATGATCTTCGTCTCGGGGCGGACGGCGGCCCGCACCGCGGCGACGTCCCCGAGCGGCACCGGGTCGAACGCGACGCCCCACGGTTCGGCGACCTTCGCGAAGAGGCGGTAGGTGCCGCCGTAGGCGTCGTTCGGGATGATCACGTGGTCGCCGGGACGGCAGACGGTGCGCAGCAGCGCGTCCTCGGCGGCGAGCCCGGACGCGAACGCCAGGCCCCGGACGCCGCCCTCGATCTCGGCGAGGCATACCTCCAGCGACGTACGCGTCGGGTTGGCGGAGCGCGAGTACTCGTAGCCTCCGCGCAGCCCCCCGATTCCGTCCTGCTTATAGGTGGAGACCTGGTAAATCGGCGGTACGACCGCGCCCGTGACGGGGTCCGGCTCCTGGCCGGCGTGGATCGCCACCGTCTCGAAACCCAGGTGAACGTCGTTGTCCATGGGAACGAGGCTATCCGCCGTCTTGCCCTCCTGGAGGAGGAGGCACTCCCCCCGAGGTATCAGCTTCGATTTCGGCGCACGGGGTGACTCCAAGAGGGCGTCGGATCTCTACCGTTTGATACACATCCGCACACATCCCTCTGAACCTAAGGAAAGACGCATGTTCGCTGGGCTCGCACGCTTCGTCGTGAGACACCCGTGGTGGACGATCGTGGCCTGGCTGGCGGCGGCAGTCGTCATCATCGCCTTCTCCCCCAAACTGACAACCGAGTCCGATCAGGGAGAGTTCCTCCCCTCCGGGTACGAGTCCGTCCAGGCCGCCGAGCTGTCCGCGGACGCGTTCCCGCAGCAGGCGGAGGCCAGCTCGCTGATCGTGGTCCAGCGCACCGACGGCGGGAAGATCACCCCGCAGGACAGCGCCAAGATCGCGGAGGCCGCCAAGACGCTGACGGCCGAGAAGTACCCGACCGTCCAGGGTTTCCTCACCGGCCCGGAGGCGGTGGCTCCCAACAAGAGCATCCAGCTGATCACCGTGCCGATGGAGCTGGCGACCGGGGCCGAGGCCCAGGACCAGAGCCAGGCCATCAAGGACCTCCGGCAGAAGCTGCCCGACGTGCTGGGCAGCGATCTTGAAGCCAAGGTCGGCGGCGACATCGCGATGTTCGTGGACAACGAGGACTCGTTCACGCAGTCCTTCGCGCTCATCACCATCGCGACCTTCGCACTGATCATCGGTCTGATCCTGTTGATCTTCCGAGCGCCGCTGGCCGCGATCCTGCCGATCATCGTGATCATCGCCACAGAGCAGATGTCCATGGGCCTGATCGGGTCCGCGTCCAAGCTGCTCGACTTCTCCGGTGACGACAGCCTCCAGATCATCTTGACGATCGTGCTGTTCGGCGTCGGCGCCGACTACTACTTGTTCGTCCTGTTCCGCTACCGCGAGCTGCTGCGGGCCGGCGTGGAGCGCAAGGAGGCCCTGATCCAGGCGGTCGAGCGGGTCGGCGAGGTCATCACCTCCGCGGCCGCCGCGATCGCCGCCACGTTCGTCGTGCTGATGCTGGCCTCCTTCGGGATCTTCGCGGCCTGGGGCCCGTCGCTCGCCATCGGCGTCCTCGTCATGGGCATCACGTCCCTGACGGTGTTCCCGGCCCTGCTGTCGATCCTCGGCACCGCGGTGTTCTGGCCGTCCAAGGCGTGGAAGAAGCAGCCGAAGGGCACCGTGTCGACCAAGCTCGGCGCGCTGGTGGGCAAGCGGCCTGCGATCGTCGCCCTGGCCGCGGCCGCCGTCATGATCGCGCTGTCCACCGGGGTCTTCGGCTTCAAGTCCAACTACGACTTCCAGTCCAGCTTCCCGCAGGACACCGAGTCCGCGCAGGCCATCAAGGACATGGAGAAGGGCTTCCCGGCGGGCCAGACCCGGCCGGTGGAGGTCATGGTCCAGTCCACCGACGGGCAGCCGCTGACGAAGGCCGAACTGGACGCCTTCGGCCAGGAGGCCAAGTCGCTGGACGGCGTGGGCGGCGTCGGCCCCGCCGAACTCGGCCAGGACCCGAAGGTCGGCCGCGTCAACCTGCTGCTGGACGGCAACCCGGTCAGCAACGAGTCGATCAACCTGGTCAAGGACGAGCTCAACCCGGCGGTGCACGACCTCGCGCCCGAGGGCACGAAGGTGTACGTCGGCGGTGAGGCCGCGATCTACGCCGACATCAACAAGGTCGTCAACCGCGACCTGTCGGTGATCCTCCCGGTCGCCGGGGTGCTGATCGCGGTGATCCTGCTCCTGCTGCTGCGCTCGGTGGTGGCCCCGCTGTACCTGGTCCCGGCGGTGCTGCTCGGCTTCGCCGCCACGCTGGGCTCCGCGGTGTTCGTCTTCCAGGGCCTCCTGGGCGAACCGGGAGAGATCTTCCACCTGCCGATCATGCTGTACCTGTTCGTGCTGGCCATCGGTACCGACTACAACATCCTGATGACCGCGCGGCTGCGGGAGGAGGCCAAGGAGGGCCACCCGCCGCGCAAGGCCGCGGCGCTGGCCGTCCAGCACGGCGGCCCGACGGTCGCCGCGGCGGGCCTGATCCTGGCCGGCACCTTCTCGGTGATGCTGCTGGCGAGCGTCTCGATGCTGCAGCAGATGGGCTTCTCGATCGCGCTGGGCATCGCGCTCTCCGCCTTCGTGATGGCGATCTTCCTGGTGCCGGGCATCACCGCCCTGCTGGGCAATCGCGCCTGGTGGCCGGGACGCGCGGGGCCGAAGGAGCCCCCGGCCGGTCCGGTGGACCCGGTCGAGGACCGCTACGCCCCGTCCGGAACCCGCTCCTCGTAGCGGGATCCCCCAGACGCCGGGTTGCGGGGCGGTCGGAAACGCCGCCCACAGACCGCCCCGCAACCCGGCACCCTCGCAAGGGAAGGCCCCCGGCTCGTGCACGAGCCGGGGGCCTTCCCCTTTCAGCGACGCCTGGGAGGGCGGCTTCCCCTGGACGACGCCGGCACCTGTCCATCTCCCGTGGGACGTTCGCGACCCTCCTCACCCGCATCAAGGCGGACGGCTCGGACGCCTGACCCCTCCTCGTACGGACGGCCTCGCCCGGTCGGGCGAGGCCGTCGACGTCGTAGCGGGATGTGTCAGGTGCGGGCGTCGGCCAGGTAGCTGAGGACGTCCTGGCGGGTGACGATCCCGGAGGGCTTGCCGTCCACCAGGACGACGACAGCGTCCCGGTTCTCGAGCACGGACACCATCCGCGCCACCGGTTCGCCCGATCCGACGACCGGCAGGGGCGGGCTCATGTGCTTCTCGAGCGGGTCGTCCGATCCGGCCTGGTCGGCGTAGAGGGCGTGCAGGAGGACGCGCTCCTCAACGGCCCCGACCACTTCTCCGGCCATCACGTCGGGGTGGCCCGCGCCCGGCGACACCACGGGCATCTGCGAGACGCCGAACTCGCGCAGCACCTTCACGGCCTCCCCGACCGTCTCGGTCGGGTGCATGTGGACGAAGTTCGGGATGCCCTCCCCCGTCTTCTGGGCCAGGACGTCGCCCACCGTCGTCTCCGTGGTGGAGCGGTCCTCGCTGAACCCGT
This sequence comes from Actinomadura cremea, assembly GCF_014648495.1. GTDB lineage: Bacteria > Actinomycetota > Actinomycetes > Streptosporangiales > Streptosporangiaceae > Spirillospora > Spirillospora cremea. The sequence goes on along the minus strand of NZ_BMRF01000007.1, from coordinate 136,362 downwards.
GCTGGTGCATCCACTCGTCGCTGAAGATTTTCGAGAGGTAGCCGCGGCCGCCGTCCGGGAGCAGGACGACGATGACCGCGTCGTCGTCGGCCTCGGCTGCGACGCGCAGCGCCGCGACGACCGCCATGCCGCAGGAGCCGCCGACGAGGAGGGCCTCCTCGCGGGCGAGCCGCCGCGTCATGATGAAGGAGTCCTTGTCGGAGACGGCGATGACGCGGTCGCAGATCTCGCGGTCGTAGGTGTCGGGCCAGATGTCCTCGCCGACGCCCTCGGTCAGGTAGGGGCGGCCGCTGCCGCCGGAGTACACCGAGCCCTCGGGGTCGGCGCCGATCACCTGCACGCGCCCGCCCGAGACCTCCTTGAGGTACCTGCCGGCGCCGCTGATCGTGCCGCCGGTGCCGATGCCCGCGACGAAGTGCGTGATCCGGCCCTCGGTCTGCTCCCACAGTTCGGGGCCGGTCGTCGCGTAGTGGGACGCCGGGTTCTGCGGGTTCTCGTACTGGTTCGGCTTCCAGGCGCCCGGGATCTCGGTGGTGAGGCGGTCCGACACCGAGTAGTACGAGTCGGGGTGGTCGGGGTTCACGGCCGTGGGGCACACGACGACCTCGGCACCGTAGGCGCGCAGGACGTCGATCTTGTCCTTGGCGACCTTGTCCGGGCAGACGAAGACGCAGCGGTAGCCGCGCTCCTGCGCGACGATGGCGAGCCCGACCCCGGTGTTGCCGGACGTCGGCTCGACGATCGTCCCGCCGGGCCGCAGCTCGCCGGACGCCTCCGCGGCGTCGATCATCCGGACCGCGATGCGGTCCTTCACCGAGCCGCCGGGGTTGAAGTACTCCACCTTCGCGAGCACCTGGGGCTCGCGGCCCCGGGTGAAGCCCTCGGTCACCTTGCGCAGCCGAACGAGCGGGGTGTTGCCCATCAGCTCGACCAGCGAATCGTGTACGTGCACCGCGACATCCTTGTCGTTCCGCGTGTCATCCGGGTGTTCAGCGTGCCCGATCGGTCCGCGGTTCGCGCGGGCGACCCGGTACGGCCCCGGTTAGATCTCCGTTCCCGACGTTAGCCGAGATCGCGGCGGGCGGGCATCAACAAGGTGGGCGGAGGGTATGCAGCGGGAATCACGGAGGGTAGTGGGCCATGCTGAGAGCGTTCACGGCGCGCCGCATCGCGGCGGCGGCGGCCTACGGGGGCGGGGGCATCACCGCCCTCGGCGGGGCCACGTTCGCGCTCGTCGTGGTGGAGGCGCGGCTCGCCAGGAAGATCATCCTGGCCACGCCCAACGGTGACCCGCCGGTCGCGGACGGCCTGTACGGCGAGGCGTCGCCGGGTGCGCCGCTGTCGCTGGTGGTGCTCGGCGACTCGACGGCGGCGGGTCTCGGCGTGCACGCGCCCCGGGAGACGCCCGCCGCGGTGCTGGCGGGCGGGCTGGCGGCGATGGCGGGACGGCCGGTGCGGCTGACGAACGTGGCGCGGCCGGGTGCGCGCTCGGCGGCGCTCGGCGGCCAGGTGGAGCGCGCCCTGGAGGTCCGCCCGGACGTCGCGGTGATCATGGTGGGAGCGAACGACGTGACGTCGCGGGTGCCCGCGGCGGAGTCCGTCCGGCATCTGGCGGAGGCGGTGGCGCGGCTGCGGGCGGAGGGCGCGGAGGTGGTGGCGGGCACCTGCCCGGATCTCGGGTCGGTGAAGCCGCTGATGCAGCCGCTGCGATGGATCGCGCGGCGGGCGAGCCGGCAGCTCGCGGCGGCGCAGACGATCGCGGTGGTGGAGCGGGGCGGACGGTCGGTGTCGATCGGCGACCTGCTCGGCCGGGAGTTCGCGGCCGACCCGCACGCGATGTTCAGCGCGGACCGGTACCACCCGTCGGCGCGGGGTTACGCGGCCGCCGCGGCGGCGCTGCTGCCGTCGCTGGCGGCGGCGCTGGGCCTGGAGCCCGACCTGGAGGCGTGGCCGCCGGAGACGCGGATCGGCGAAGGGGTGCTGCCGGTGTACCTGGCGGCGGCCGCGGCGGCGGAGCGGGCCGGCACCGAGGTGTCGGGCGCGTCGGTGGCGGGCCGCGAGCGGGGGCCGCGGGGCCGGTGGGCCCGGCTGCTGCGGCGGCGGTCGGCGGCGGAGCCGGACGCCGGGTCCGCGCCGGGAAGCGAGGCCGGGTCCCCGACGGAACCGGACGCCGCAACGTCGTGAACGCGCATGTGAGGGCCGCGTTTTGCGCACATCGGAGTAAGTCAACACTTATTTGACGTGCCGTCAACAAACCCGGCCCCCCGCCGTGTACCGGGCGGTGGACGTGCGGCTAGATTGCTGCTGACCGGCGAGTAACACCGTCCGCCGCAACCCGCCGCCGCAAGGGACGCCGGTTCGCCGACCGGCCGCTCGAGACAGGAGACCCGCACATGCCCGAGGCAGTCATCGTCGCGACCGCTCGCTCACCGATCGGCCGCGCGTTCAAGGGGTCGCTGAAGGACATCCGTCCCGACGACCTCACCGCTCAGATGATCACCGCCGCGATGGCGAAGGTCCCGCAGCTGCAGCCGTCCCAGATCGACGACCTGCTGCTCGGCTGCGGCCTGCCCGGCGGCGAGCAGGGCTACAACATGGCCCGCGTGGTGTCGGTGCTGCTGGGCTGGGACGACGTCCCCGGCGCCACGATCACCCGCTACTGCTCGTCCTCCCTGCAGACGACCCGGATGGCGCTGCACGCGATCCGCGCGGGCGAGGCCGACGTGATCGTCTCGGCCGGCGTCGAGACCGTCAGCCGCTTCGCCAAGGGCAGCAGCGACGGACTGCCCGACACCCAGAACCCCGTGTTCGCCGACGCGCAGGCCCGCGCCGCCAAGGCCGCCGAGGGCGGTGCCGGCGTCTGGCGCGACCCGCGCGAGGACGGCCAGGTTCCGGACGTCTACATCGCGATGGGGCAGACGGCCGAGAACGTCGCCTCGCTGCGCGGCGTGACCCGCCAGGCGCAGGACGAGTTCGGCGTCCGCTCGCAGAACCTCGCCGAGAAGGCCATCGCCAACGGCTTCTGGGAGAAGGACATCACCCCGGTGACGCTGCCGGACGGGACGGTCGTCGCCAAGGACGACGGCCCCCGCGCGGGCACCACCTACGAGAAGGTGTCGCAGCTCCAGCCGTCCTTCCGTCCGGACGGGACGGTCACGGCGGCCAACTGCTGCCCGCTGAACGACGGCGCCGCCGCGGTCGTCATCATGAGCGACACCAAGGCCGCCGAGCTCGGCATCACCCCGCTCGCGCGGATCGTGTCGACCGGCGTGACCGGTCTGTCCCCCGAGATCATGGGCCTCGGCCCGGTCGAGGCGTCCCGCCAGGCGCTGGCCAGGGCCGGGATGACGATCGGCGACATCGACCTCGTCGAGATCAACGAGGCGTTCGCCGCGCAGGTGCTGCCGTCCGCCGAGGACCTCGGCATCGACATCGACAAGCTGAACGTCAACGGCGGCGCGATCGCGGTCGGCCACCCGTTCGGCATGACCGGCGCCCGCATCACCTCCACGCTGCTGAACGGCCTGAAGTTCCACGACAAGCAGTTCGGCCTGGAGACGATGTGCGTGGGCGGCGGCCAGGGCATGGCGATGGTGCTCGAGCGCCTGTCCTGACCGGACGGCCCGACGGACCGACCGACCGGACGGACCGGCGAATCCGACCGACCGGCGAACCGCCGAACGGCCCGTGCGGGCGGCGCTCCGGCGCCCTCCGCGCGGGCCGTTCGCGCGTTCCTCCGCAGGTCACCGTCATGAATGATCTACGTTACGCAACGGATAGGTCCCCGTTAGGGTCTTGTCACATCCAGGCGGGTGTTGCACAGTGCCAGGAAGAGCCCCGCGACCTGGAGGTGCCAATTGTCACTGAACCACTCGCCGGAGACACACAGCAAACTGATCGCCCGCATCCCGCAAGTCACCGGCCGTGACCTTCCCGAGTGGTTCACCGCGATCGAGAACGGACCGTCGTTCTCCCGCTGCGAGGAACGCAGCACCTGGCTGGCCGAGGAGCACAACCTCTCCCACGGCTACGCCGCCGCGCTGGTGCGCGAGCACGAGCGCGCCCGCCGCGCCCGCCACTACTGAGGGGGCGGCGCACCCGAACCCGGCGGGATCCCGCCATGGAACGTCCCCGCCGGCGCGGCGCGAAGCCGCCGCGCCTCCGGCGCTGAGATCCCGCACGGATCAGCCCCTCACCGGCACGGCGAGGGGCTGATACTTGTCCGGACGCGTGCTCGGGCGCCCCGCGTCGCGCGTCAGTCGCGCGACGCGTAGAAGTACGACAGCAGCCGCAGGATCTCCAGGTAGATCCAGACGAGGCTCAGCACGAGGCCGAACGCGCAGTACCAGGCGAACTTCTCCGGCGCGCCGGCGCGGACGCCCTCCTCGACGGAGTCGAAGTCCAGCAGCAGGAAGAAGCAGCCCACCAGGATCGCGACGACGCTGAACACGTACGCGAGCGGGTTCTCGGGGTCGCGGATGCCGATGCCGTCGTCGCCGCCGAACGCGTACACCAGCAGGTTGACGAGCATCAGCCCGACGAGGGCCGCGCCGGCCGCGATCACGAACTTCACGAACTTCGGCGTGACCCGGACGATCCGCAGCGCGTACGCGGCGAGCGTCGCGGCGAACGCGAGCGCCGTCCCGATCACGGCCTGGAACACCACGCCGTGGTACACGTCGTTGTAGGCGTGGCTGATGATGCCGACCGCGACGCCGTAGATCGCGGCGAACGCCAGCACCAGGGGCGCGTTGGCCTTGCGGCCGAACGTGATGAACGCCCAGACGCCGATCATCGCGACGAGCGCGACGACCATCACGGGCGTCGCCAACTCGACCGGCACCAGCGCCCAGGCCAGCGCCGCGGTGATCACCAGGGTGACCAGCGTCATGAACCCGCGGACGACGACGTCGTCGATGGTCATCGGGCGGGTGACGGGCGGGGCCTCGGGCGGCGCCTGCACGCCGTACCCGGAGCCGCCCTGGCCGGGGGCCCCGTAGCCCTGCTCCATGCCCGGCGCGCCGTAGTGCCCGGGAACGCCGTAGGCGGCGCCGTCCGCGCGTTTCTGGAAGGAACGGCCCCGGAACGCCGGGTTCCTGCTCTCCATTCGGAGCCTCCACGTTGATCGAACCGGTCTCCAGTGTAAACGTGGATACCCGCCGTCACCCGGTCTGATCACGTCGGGCCGGCGCCCGTATCGGACGCCGGCCCGTCGCACATGCCCCTGGTCGGATTCGAACCGACACAAAAGCTCTTTTAGGGAGCCCGCCTCTGCCATTGGGCTACAGGGGCGGCGTAATCATACCGGGAGCACATGAGCCGCCCGGCGCAAACCAATACGTACGGCGCGCCCCGCTTCTCAGTGCCGGGCCGGAACCTCCTGCAGGCGCCCGGCGGCCAGCTCGAACTCCTCGTGCGGCCGCTCCAGCTCGCCGAGCGAGACGATCTCGCGGCGGAAGAACAGCTGGAGCGTCCAGTCCGCGGTGATCCGGAACTTGCGGTTCGCGGTCGGCATCCGCGACAGGTGGTAGGTGCGGTGCATGACCCACGCGGGCCAGCCGCGCAGCTGCATGCCGTACACGTTCGCGACGCCCTTGTGCAGGCCGAGGCTGGCCACCGACCCGACATAGGCGTGCCGGTACGGCTTGCGCGGGCGGCCGCGCACGTCCGCGACGATGTTGTCGGCGAGCCGCTTGGCCTGCCGGACGGCGTGCTGCGCGTTCGGCGCCGTGAACTCGCCGGTGTCGGTGAGGTCGGGGACGGCCGCGTTGTCGCCCGCGGTGTAGGCGTGCTCGGCGCCGTCCACGGTCAGCTCGGCGGTGGCCTTCACGCGCCCGCGCTCGTCCAGCGGCAGGTCGCTGTCCTTCACGACCGGGTGCGGTTTCACGCCCGCCGTCCACACCAGCGTTCCGGCGTCGAACTCCTCGCCGTCGCTGAGCACGATGTGCCGTCCCTGCGCCGACTTCAGCAGCGTCTCCATCTTCACCTCGATGCCCCGGGCGCGCAGCGCCTCCGCCGTCCAGCGGCCCATCTCGGGCCCGACCTCGGGCAGGATCCGGTCGGTGGCCTCGACCATCACCCAGCGCATCTCGGCGGGGTCGATGGACGGGTACCAGCGGCAGGCGTCGCGCGCCATGTCCTCCAGCTCCGCCATCGCCTCCACCCCCGCGAACCCGGCCCCCACGAACACGAACGTCAGCGCGCGCCGCCGGACCTTCTCGTCGTCCGGGTTGGACGCGGCGATGTCGAGCTGGTGGATGACGTGGTTGCGCAGGAAGATGGCCTCCTCGATGGTCTTGAAGCCGATGCCGCACTCGGCGAGCCCGGGGACCGGCAGCGTCTTGGAGATCGACCCGAGGGCGACGACGAGCCGGTCGTAGTACACGTTGCGCTCAGGGACGCCCGCGGTGGTCGTCCCGGCCGGACGGACGGTGACGCGCCGCGCGGCGTGGTCGATCTTCGTCACGTACCCGTTGACGACGCGGCAGCGCGGCAGCACCCGGCGCAGGGGGGCCACGACGTGCCGGGGCTCCAGGTTCCCGGCCGCCGCCTCGGGCAGGAACGGCTGGTACGTCATGTACGACTGCGGGTCGATGACGGTGACGGCGATCTCGCCGCGGCGCAGCTCGCGACGCAGCCTGCGCTGCAGGCGCAGCGCGGTGTACATGCCGACGTACCCGCCGCCGACGATCACGATGTGCTTCGCGGAATCCGCGGTGCGCTGGGAAGGCATACCGGGCCGGTACCCGCATTCGGCCCCGACTCACGTATCCGCACTTGTGCGAACTTCGCGACTCCTTCGTCTATCTAAGGATATGTGGCGACCGAAATGACCGCGTGAGCGGGAACGTGCCAATGCCACGCTTCCGGGGGACGGGCTCCGGCGGCTGCGAGCCCGGACGGGCCCGCCCGGCCGCCCCGGCTACGCGTAGTCGCGGGCCCGGACGAACACGGCGTCCAGCATCTCCTCCGTGACGCGCCCCGTGAACGTGTTCTGCTGGCTCGGGTGGTAGCAGCCCAGCATCAGGACGGGGTCGCGGTGCGGCGTCCCGGAGGGCGGCTCCAGCATGATCTCCGCGCCGTGCCCGAACTTCGGGCGCGGGCGCGGCAGCCCGTACCCGGCCTGCTTCAGCACGGGCCACACCCCCTGCCAGGCGAACCCGCCGAGGCAGACGACGCACCGGACGGACGCCGCGACGTCCGCCACCTCGCGGGCGAGCCACGGCAGGCAGGTCGTGCGCTCCAGCGGGGTCGGCTTGTTGTCGGGCGGCGCGCAGCGGACCGTGGCCGCCACCCGCGCGCCGATCAGCCGCTGCCCGTCCCCCGCGTGGACGCTCGTCGGCCGCGCCGCGAGCCCGACCCGGTGCAGGGACGCGAACAGCCAGTCGCCCGACCGGTCCCCGGTGAAGATCCGGCCGGTGCGGTTGCCGCCGTGCGCCGCCGGGGCCAGCCCGACGATCATGATGCGCGGCTCCGGGTCGCCCCACCCGGCCACCGGGCGCCCCCAGTACTCCTCGTCGGCGAAGGCCCGGCGGCGCCGCACCGCGACCCGCTCGCGCCACTCCACGAGCCGCTCGCACGCGCGGCACACCGACTGCCGCGCGCACAGCTCGTCCAGGCCGGGGGAACTCGCGGCCAGTTCGACCACCTCGCCGGCGCCGTGCGCGACGGGCGTGTCCGGGGTCGCGGGATCCTCCGGCCAGCCGGAACCGGGCGGGACGAACGGGGCGTTGGCGGTGGGCATGTCCCGATCCTCGCATGCCCGCGGCGGCCCGCTCGGACCTCGCTCCCGTGACCGGTTCCGCCCATCGCCCCCCGAACCGGGGGGCCCGTCGGTACGATGCGTTCCCCGATCGGGGTGAACGGGCGCCTTGTCGTCCTTTCGCGAACGGAGTCTGCATTGTCGCAACCCGGCTGGTATCCCGACCCCTACGGGACCGGCAGCCTGCGCTGGTGGGACGGCCGGAGCTGGAGCGATCGCCTCAACCCCGAGCCCGCCGCCCCCGCCCCGGCCCCGCTGCCGCAGCGGCGCCCGTCCGGCGCCGCCCCCGCCGCGGCCCCGCCCGCCGAACGCTCCTGGCAGGCGGCGCCGCCCGCCGAACAGGCGCTCGACGTCGTCGTCCACGGGCTGCGGCTGCGCGCCGACGACCACGGCGTCGTGTACGGGAGCGAGTCGCTGATCTGGCAGTACGTCGAGTGGGTCGCCTACTGGACGGCCGACGGCGGCGACCCGGCACGGCGGCCCGTGCAATGGATCTTCCAGGTGGGGCGGCACCCGTTCCACGGCGGCCCCCGCGTCGAGGTGGTGCTCGACGAGGCGTCCGTCCCGCGGCACGCGCCCGGCGCGGTCGGCGGTCCGGAGGAGGTGTGGGGGCGGCTGATCCGGCTGTGCCAGGTCCGCGCCGAACCGCGCCTCGTCGCGCAGCTCGCCGAGCACGTCCGGGCCGGCGAGTCGGTCGACGTGGCGCACGGGCTGACCGTCCACCCCGGCGGCGTGCGGGGTGCGCGCGTGTCGCTGAGCTGGTCGGCGATCTCCGGCGCGGTCGTGGACGGCGGCCGCGTCTGGATCCGGCAGGCCACCGGCCGGGGCGCCGTCCTCTACGTGCCCCAGCAGAACCCGAACGCCGTCCTCATCCCCGCCCTGCTCGACCGGGTGAGGGGGACGGTCTAGACGAGCGACCAGGCGAGGCCGTCGAGGATGTCGTGCTCGCTGACGACGACCGCCCCGAACCCGTACTCGCGCATGATCCGGTCGAGGATCAGGGCGCCCGCGCCGATCACGTCGACCCGCCCCGGGTGCATGACGCCGAGCCGGGACCGCTCGTCCCGCGTCGCGTGCAGCAGCCGCCGCGTCACCTCGTGGACCTGCGCCGCCATGATCCGCGACAGGTGGATGCGGGACGGGTCGTACTCGGGCAGGTCGAGCGCGATGCCCGAGACCGTCGTCACCGAACCGGCGAGCCCGACCAGCGTGCGCGCGTCGTCCACCGGCACCGTCTCGCGGACGGTCGCGAGCGCGGCGTCGATGTCGGCGACGGCGGCCGCGATCTGCTCGGGCGAGGGCGGGTCGCCGTCCTTGAAATGCCGCTCGGTCATCCGCACGCAGCCGATGTCGACCGAGCGCGCGGCCTCCACCGACGTGCTGCCCAGCACGAACTCGGTGGAGCCGCCGCCGATGTCGACCACCAGGTAGGGGCGGGCGGGGCGCAGCTCGGCCAGCTCGCGGGTCGCGCCGACGAACGACAGCTCCGCCTCCTCGTCCCCGGTGATCACCTCGGGGACGACGCCGAAGACGCCGACGACGCCGCGGACGAACTCGTCGCGGTTCGCGGCGTCGCGGGTCGCGCTCGTCGCGACGACGCGGACCTTGCCGGCGGCGCCGTGCCGCTCGATCAGCTCCGCGTAGCCCCGCATCGCGGTGAACGTCCGCTCCAGCGCGGCGGGCGACAGCCGCCCGGTCTCGTCCACGCCCTCGCCCAGCCGGACGATCTCCATCCGGCGCTCGACGTCGGTGAGGGTCCCCTCCCCCGCGTCGATGTCGGCGATCAGCAGGCGGACGGAATTGGTGCCGCAGTCGACGGCGGCGACGCGCGTCACCGGGCCTCCTCGGGGTCGTCGGGGGCTTCGGGGTGGACGCACGGCCCGGACCGCCACCACTCCGGCAGGGCGTCCAGCGCCTCGCGGCCGAACGGGTTCGCGCCGGGAACGGCGAACTCGTGCGCGATCAGGGCGTGCAGGCACTTCACCCGCTCGGGCATCCCGCCCGCGCTCTGCATGCCCGCGGGGAGCGGCTCCAGGCCGTCCTCGCGGGCGGCCGCGTCGCGGCGCCGCAGGTAGTCGTCGTGGGCGCGGCCGTACGCGGCCCGCAGGTCCGGGTCGTCCGCGAGCCGCGCCTGCATCTCGCGCATCACGCCGCTTCCCTCGAGCGTCCCGATCGCCGAGGCGGCCTTCGGGCACGTCAGGTAGAACAGCGTCGGGAACGGGGTTCCGTCGGGCAGCCGCGGCGCCGTCTCGATCACGGCGGGATTCCCGCACGGGCAGCGGTGCGCCACCCGGCGGACACCGCGCGGCACCCGGCCGAGCTGGGCCGCGACCGCGGCCTCGTCGTCGCGGGTGATGCCGCCGGCCGCCGGCTCGGCGCGTTCGTCGATCATGTCATGCGTCCCCACCCGCGCGTCCCCGTCCCTGCGTGTCCAGGACGGTTCAGCGCGGCCTGTCGGCGGCCTCCACCGACCGCCAGAGCGTCTCGTACCACGGCGGCCTTCGCGGCTCGCCGTCCTTCGCGGCCCGCCGTTCCCCGTCGCCGCCGCCGTCCAGGACGATGTAGCACTTCACGTCCGGGCGGCAGTAATGGAGCCGCTGCGTCGCCTCCCGCTCAATGTACGACCTGTCGCCGAGTCGCCGCTTCTGTTCCTCGAGGCGGTCCACCTTCTGGCGGGCCAGCGCCTCGTGCTGCCGCAGCTCGGCGATCTCCTGGCGCTGCGCGATGTACTCCCGCACGGGGTACGCCAGGCTCAGCGCGATCGCGCACATCACGACCGCGAGGATCGCGGCGCGGCTCGTCAGCGCGTGGGCGCCGCGCCGGGCGCCCCCCGGGGAGTCGTCCCGGGGGGCGTCCTGCGGCCGGTCCTGTTCGGCTGCCATCGCCGGGCGTTCAGCCCCGCGGCGTGAACCGCGGGAACGCGGCGGCACCGGCGTAGCGGGCGGCGTCGTCCAGCAGCTCCTCGATGCGCAGCAGCTGGTTGTACTTGGCGACGCGGTCGCTGCGGGCCGGGGCGCCGGTCTTGATCTGGCCGCAGTTCGTCGCGACGGCCAGGTCGGCGATGGTGGTGTCCTCGGTCTCGCCCGACCGGTGGCTCATCACGCACCGGTAGCCGCTGGTCTGCGCGAGCGTCACCGCGTCGAGCGTCTCGCTCAGCGTGCCGATCTGGTTGACCTTGACGAGCAGCGCGTTCGCCGCGCCGGACTTGATGCCGCGGGCGAGCCGCTCGGGGTTGGTGACGAACAGGTCGTCGCCGACGAGCTGCACCCGGTCGCCGACCGCCGCCGTGAGGCCCTCCCAGCCCGTCCAGTCCTCCTCGTCGAGGGGGTCCTCGATGGAGACCAGCGGGTACTCGGCGAGCAGCTCGCCGTAGTAGGCGGCCATGTCGTCGGAGGACCGCTTCTTGCCCTCGAAGGTGTACTGGCCGTCCGCGTGGAACTCCGACGCGGCGACGTCCATCGCGAGCGCGATGTCGCGGCCGGGGGTGAACCCGGCCTGCCGGATCGCCTCCATGATCAGGTCGAGGGCGTCGCGGTTGCTGGGCAGCTCGGGCGCGAAGCCGCCCTCGTCGCCGAGCCCGGTGCTCAGCCCCTTGGCCTTCAGCACCTTCTTCAGCACGTGGTAGGTCTCGGCGCCCCAGCGCACCGCCTCCGCGAACGTCGCCGCCCCGATCGGCGCGATCATGAACTCCTGGACGTCCACGTTGGTGTCGGCGTGCGCGCCGCCGTTCAGGATGTTCATCATCGGCACCGGAAGCAGGTGCGCGTTCGGCCCGCCCACGTACCGGAACAGCGGCAGCCCCGCCGACTCGGCCGCGGCCTTCGCGACCGCCAGGCTCACCCCGAGGATCGCGTTCGCGCCGAGCGCCGACTTCGCCGGCGTACCGTCCAGGTCGATCAGCCGCTGGTCGATCAGCCGCTGGTCGGCCGCCTCCCACCCGACGAGCTTCTCGTCGATCGTGTCGTTGACGGCCTTCACCGCGTTGCGCACGCCCTTGCCGCCGTAGCGCTCGCCGCCGTCGCGCAGCTCGACCGCCTCGAACTGCCCGGTGGACGCACCGCTCGGCACCGCGGCCTGCGCCTCGGTCCCATCATCGAGCAGTACCTCGACCTCCACGGTCGGGTTGCCGCGGGAGTCGAGGATCTCCCGGGCGAGTACGGCATTGATGGACGACACGGGGAACCCCCTGCATAGGAATGATCTGGTGCGACTCCCGAGCCTAGCCGGTTCGCCCGGAGGGGCGCCTCCCTGGAACCCCCGTACGCCCCGTGCCGGGACACCGCGCCCCGCCCGGCGCGCCCGCGCCCGCGCCCGCGCCCGCGCCGGAGAGTCCTCCCCCGGCCAACACGATCTTTTTACTCGCGGGGGTCGGTCCCGTTTGCCCGGTGCGGTTAGAAACATCGGGTACCGGCTCAACGTCCGGAGCGTCCCGGGACGGGGCGCGCCACGATCAGGGAGGTCGTCATCCGTGTCGGGCTCCGCGGGTCCGCCGCGAGCGTGATCCACCGGATCTGGCGGCTCGTCGTGCACCACCCGGAGATCCGGGTGCGGGTGACGGTGTCCGCGGTCCTCGCGATGCTCGTGCTGTCCACCGTGGGGTACGCGCTGGCGCTGGTCGCGCTCCGCCGGAACGTGACCTCCGACATCTACGACACCCTCGCCGGGGAGGGACGGCGGGTCGTCACGGTCGTCCGCTCCGGGCTGCTGGACGAGCGGAAGGGCCGGATCTTCCCGTCGGACGGCGAACTGCTGCTGCAGGTCGTCGACGTCCGGGGGCGCGTGCTGGCGAACAGCCCGCAGATGGACGGGCGCCCCCCGGTGACGTTCCCGCACCCGGCCCCCGGGGACGATCGCCGGGACGGGCGCAGCTGCGGCATCGAGGCGCCGGGCGGCGAGTGCTTCCTCATCGTGGAGTACCGCGTGGACCTCGCGCAGCCGGTCTACGTGTACGCGCTGAAGCCGGAGCCGGGCCTGATGCCGCGCCCGCTGCCGGCCGCGCTCATGGGGCTCGGCGTCCCGTTCCTCACGGCCCTCGCCGGGTACGGCACGTGGGTCGCCGTGGGACGGACGCTGCGACCGGTGGACGCGATCCGGCGGGAACTCGACGAGATCACCGCGACGGACCTGGAGCGGCGGGTGCCGATGCCGGACAAGCGGGACGAGGTGGCGCTGCTCGCGGAGAGCGTGAACGCGACCCTGGACCGGCTGGAGAAGGCGGTGGCGCGGCAGCGCGCGTTCGTCTCGGACGTGTCGCACGAGCTGCGCAGCCCGCTGACCGGGCTGCGGATGGAGCTGGAGCTGGCGCTGTCCGACCCGGAGGGGACGGACCTGACGGAGACGTTGCGGGCGCTGCTGGCGAACACCGACCGGGTGGCGGCGGTGGCGGACGACCTGCTGGCGCTGGCGCGGCTGGAGGCGGACGGGGACTTCCAGCGGGATCCGGTGGACCTGGCGGAGCTGACCGACCAGGAGGTGCTGCGCCGCCCGCGGCACAGCCGGGTGACGGTGTTCTCGGAGGGGCCCGTGTCGGTGCACGGCGGGCGCGGCGAGCTGGCGCGGCTCCTGTCGAACCTGCTGGACAACGCCGACCGGCACGCGTTCGGGGAGGTGACGGTGGTGGTGCGGGGCGAACCGGGGGCGGCGGTGCTCGAGGTGATCGACGACGGCCCGGGGGTCGCGCTGGAGGACCGGGAGCGGGTGTTCGAGCGGTTCACCCGGCTGGCCGAGGGCCGGCACCGCGACGCGGGCGGCACCGGCCTCGGCCTGGCGATCTCCCGGGACATCGCGGAGGCGCACGGCGGCACGCTGGTGCTGACGGACCGGACGGACGGGCGGGAGGGCGCGCGGTTCGTGCTGCGCCTTCCGCTGCCGCGGACGGGCACCCGGCCGGAGCGGTGAGTCAGTCGCCGCGCATCAGCCGCTCGCGTTCGGCCTCCAGCTCCTCGATCTGCCCGGCGAGCTCCTCGCGGGCCGCGAGGTTCTGCCCGGCGTCGACCATGTCGTGGGGGCCGTCGATCGAGGGGTCGATGTCGCCGCGCATCCGCTCGAGGTCCTCGTCGATCGCGCGGATCCGGGCGCTGCGTTCCTCGTCGCTCATCCGTTGACTCATAGGCGTCCCATGCCCGTGTAAGGCGGGATGTCACAGGATGCGCAGGACGGTCTTGCCGCGGGCGCCGCCCGCGCGGTTGCGGGCGAGGGCGTCCGGTGCGGCCTCCAGGGGCGCCTCGCGTTCGATGTGGACGCGCAGTTCACCGGCGTCGATGAGGCCGGCGACCCGTTCGAGCGTCTCGGCGGTGGGACGGGCGTCGACGTTGACGCCGTGCAGGCCGTGCTCGGCCATCGCGTCGGGGTCGACGGTCCAGACGGTGCTGACGCAGGTGCCGCCGGGCCGCAGCAGCCGCGCCAGCTCGGTGGTCCGGGCGGTGTCCCCGGCGGTGACGATGAGGGCGTCGATTCCGGCGGAGTGGACGGCGAGGACCTGGGCGTTGAGGTCGCCGGCCGAGTGGTCGACGGTGTGCGCGGCGCCGAGGCGGCGCATCGTCGCGGCCATGTCGTCGCGGGCGGTGGCGATGACCTTGGCCCCGGCGCGGGCGGCGAGCTGCACGGCCGCCTGCCCGACGCCGCCGGTGGCGCCCGCGACGAGGACGGTCTGTCCCTCGCCGGCCCCGGCCCGTTCGACCACGTCGAGGGCGGCGGTGCTCGCGGTCGGCACCGCCGCGGCCCGCGTGTAGACCATGCTCGCGGGCATCCGGGCGACCGGGCCGTCCACGCGGACGACGGCGTACTCGGCGTACGAGCCGCGGCCGCGTTCGAGGTCGGAGAAGAAGCCGTAGACCTGCTCGCCGTGCCGCAGCCGGGTGACGCCCTCGCCCGCGTCCTCGACGACGCCGGCGCCGTCGGCCCCGAGGACCAGCGGGAACGCGGCGTCGGCGGTGTCCTTGAACATGCCGTCCGCGGCCCGGTGGTCGTACGGGTTGAGCCCGGCGGCCACGAGCTTCACGAGGATCTCGCCGGGGCCCGGTTCCGGGCGCGGCAGGTAGGTGAGCGCCGGTGTGGCGCCGTATTCGGACACGGCGATGGCTCGCATGACGATCGTCCCCCCGGATCGGTCGTGCGGGGCGGGATCACACCCCGTGAACGATCTACCCGCCGGCCGGACGATCACACGGTGCCGGTGATCACTCGGTGCGCGACCGTCCGGCCGCTCAGTCGCCGATCGGGCCCGCCGGGGCGTCGGCGTCGGGCGGGAGGGTGGCGTCGGGCGGGATCGTGGGACTGTCGCCGGGTTCGTCGCCGGGTTCGTCGCCGTCGTCCGGTTCGTCCGGGCGTTCGGGGCCGTCGCTGACCCGGACGGTGATCGTGCTGCCGGGCTCGGCGGAACCGGAGCCGGGGGACATCTCGGCGACCGACCCGCGCGGGTACTCCTCGGAGTGCATGCGGTCGCCGAAGCTGACCTTGAACCCGGCCCCGCGGAGCCGGTCGAGGGCCTCGTCGAGGTCCATGCCGCGCACGTCGGGGATGTCGACGCGGTCGAGGCCGCTGCCCTTGCTGAAAAAGTGCCCGGGGGGCCGGTGGAACGGGGTCTGCTCGGTGCCCTGGAGGGCGCCGCGCATGCTCTGCTGCCAGATCGGCGCGGGGAGGGTCGCGCCGTAGACGGCCCCGTAGCAGCGGCCCTCGATGCAGACGCTCGTCATCGGGTGCTCGTAGCCGCCGCGCGGGTCGCCGACCCAGACGGCGGAGGCCAGCTCGGGGGTGTACCCGGCGAACCAGGCGGCGGAGAAGTCGTCGACGGTGCCGGTCTTGCCGGCGGCGGGACGGCCGATGCCCATCCCGGACGCGGTGCCCTCGGTGAGCACGCCCCGCAGGACGTGGCTGACGGCGTCGGCGACGCCCTCGTCGAGCGCCTTCCGGCAGTTCGCGTCCGGGACCTTGAGCCTCTTGCCGGACGCGTCCAGCACCTTCGTGATCGCGACCGGCTCGCAGTACTCGCCGCGGGCGCCGAACGCGGCGTAGGCGGCGGCGAGGCGCAGCGGCGAGACGGGGTTGAACCCGAGCGTGAACGACGGGTACTGCTCCAGCGGCTCGCCGTTGGCCTGCTTCATCCCGAGTTCCTCGGCCATCTCGACGGTGTCGCAGAGGCCGACCTCCTTCTCCAGCTTGAGGAAGAAGGTGTTGACCGAGTGGCGGGTGCCGGTGACCAGGCTGAACTGCCGGCCGCCCTCGCCGTCGGCGGAGTTGCGCAGGCGCGCGTTCGGATCGCCGACGCGCTCGCCCTCGCAGTTGCGGAACCCGGTCGGCG
Source organism: Actinomadura cremea (assembly GCF_014648495.1). Lineage (GTDB taxonomy): Bacteria > Actinomycetota > Actinomycetes > Streptosporangiales > Streptosporangiaceae > Spirillospora > Spirillospora cremea. The sequence continues at coordinate 120,301 of NZ_BMRF01000007.1, read as the reverse complement.
TGTAGGTGCGGGGCGCCATGATGCGGGTGCCGAACGGCATGCCCTCGTCCAGCGCGGCGGCCAGCGTGAACGGCTTGAACGTCGATCCGGCCTGCATCCCGATGCTGGAGCCGTGGCTGGCGTCGGCGGCGAAGTTGATCCAGGTCTTGCCGCGCTCGGTGCCGTCGCCCAGCTCGCGGCCGACGACCATGGCCTTGATCCGCCCGGTGCCGGGTTCGACCATCGCCTCGGCGGCGGCGAGGCGGGCGTCGTTCTTCGGCGGGACGAAGTTCTCGACGGCGCGCTGCGCGGCCCTCTGCGCCTTCGGGTCGAGGGTCGTGTGGATGGTGAGCCCGCCGCGCTTGAGGAGCCGCTCGCGCTCCTTGGCCGTCTTGCCGAACGCCTTGTCGGTGAGGATCTCGCGCTGCACGTAGTCGCAGAAGAACGGGGCGCCGCTGGACACGCAGCCGTTGTCGACCTCCTCCAGCTTCAGGTCGACGGGCTTCCCCCGGACCTTCGCCGCCTCCGCGGGGTCGGCCCAGCCGAGCCCGGTCATCCGGTCGAGGACGACGTCGCGGCGCTCGCGCGCCATCTCCGGGTGCTCGACGGGGTTGTAGGCGTGCGGGTAGCGGATGACGCCGGCGAGCAGCGCCGCCTCGCCGAGGTCGAGTTCGGAGGCGTGCTTGGAGAAGTAGTGCCGGGACGCGGCCTCGATGCCGTAGGCGCCGTCGCCGAAGTAGGCGATGTTGAGGTAGCGGCGGAGGATCTCGTCCTTGGACAGCTTCTCCTCGATCGCGACCGCGTACCGCAGCTCGCGGACCTTGCGGGCGAGGGTCACCTCCGTGGCGGCCGCCCGCTCGGCGTCGGACTCGGCCTGGACGAGCAGCAGGTTCTTCACGTACTGCTGCGTGATGCCCGAGCCGCCCTGCTCGACGCCGCCGCTGGACAGGTTGGTGGCGAGCGCCCGCAGCGTCCCCTCGGTGTCGAGGGCGCCGTGCTCGTAGAACCGGCTGTCCTCGATGGCGACGACGGCCCGGCGGACGGCCGGGGCGATGTCGTCCAGCTCGACGTTCACCCGGTTCTGGTAGAAGAACGTGGCGATCTTCGAACCGTCGCCGGCGAGGATCGTGGAGCGCTGCGGGACGCCGAGGCCCTCCAGCCCGTCGGGCGGGTTCTGGAACCAGCGGGCGGCGTCGCGCGTCCCGACGCCCGCGGTGCACGCGGTGGGGATCAGCATGAGCGCGACGAGCACCCCGGCGAGGCCGCCCAGCGACGCGAGGCCGCGGACGGCGCGCAGCTTCTCGGCGCGGGTGGTCGCCCCGGACAGCCACCGGCGCCGCCGGTGGCCGGATCCGGACACGGGGACGAGCGTTCCGCCTCGCGGGCCACTCGCGTCGACTTCCGTCTCGGCCGGCACGGGCCCAGAGTAGACGCGCGCTCCCGCCCCGACCACCCCATCGCGGAGTATCCGGGCCGATTCTCCCTTTTCAGGCGTGCGGTTCTCGCCGTTCCCAAGCACGGACACGATCACGGAATACCCGCGAAACGGCACGCAACTCCGCTTCGGGGTCGAGACCGGCGTCCCGCGCCTCGGCGACGAGCGCGAACAGCCGCGCGCCCAGCCCGCCCGCACCGGGTCCGCCCGTCCCGTCCTCGCCGGGGACGGGCGCGAGATCGGCGGGCGCCTCCATCCGCGCGGCGCGGCGCTGCAGCTGCGCGGCGAGCGACAGCGCCGGCTGCCCCATCGGGACGCCGTCGAGCGCGGACGCGTCCGCGCCGTGCTCGGCCTCCCGCTCGGCCGCCTTGATCTGGTCCCAGTTGGCGTTCACCTCGTCGGCGCCGCTCACCGCGACCCCCGCGAACACGTGCGGGTGCCGCCGGACGAGCTTGTCGACGATGCCCGCGGCGACGTCGTCGATCGTGAACTCGGTGCCGTCCGTCCGCTCGGCCGCCACCACCGAGTGGAACGCGACCTGCATCAGCACGTCGCCCAGCTCCTCGCGCAGCCCGCCGAGGTCGCCCGACTCGACGGTGTCGAGCACCTCGTAGGACTCCTCCAGCAGGTACGGGACGAGCGTCGCGTGCGTCTGCTCGCGGTCCCACGGGCACTCGCGGCGCAGCGTGTCCATCACCGAGACCAGGTCGAGCAGCCGGGCGCCGGGCAGGTCGTACGATCCGTGCAGGACCTCGACGTCCAGGGGGTCGGCGACGACGAGCGCGCCGATCTCGCGGAGCAGCGCCTCGTCGCCCTCGGGCGCCGCCACCCACACGACGTCCGCGCCGCGGGCGGCGGCGACCAGCGCGGCCGGGTCGGGCGCGGGGGTCTCCGCGACGCCGATCTCCGCGTCGGCCAGGGACGGCAGCAGCGGGTGCCCGGCGGGCGCGAGGACGCGCGCGGCCGTCCGCAGCCGTTCCCAGGCGCGCCAGGTCAGCAGGCCGGGCGCGACGCGGTGGGTGGTGGCGAGCAGGGTCAGGCTCATGCTTGCGGGGATCCCGTTCCGGGGCTCGACAGTTCGTTGGCCACCGGCCCGATCGCGACCCGCTGCGGGTCGAAGGTGCCGTACCGGGGGTTGACCTCGACGTCCAGCGCCCCGGCGGTCTCGACGAGCAGGTTCAGGAACCGCTGCGTGGCCTGCATGTTCGCGGGGCTCTGCGGGACGCCGTCCGCGCCGTAGTGCCGCATCAGCGCGTCCTGGACGGCCATGAACCGCGCGAAGTCGGCGGAGCGCTCGCGCGGCAGGCCGCTCGCGAGCGTGACCGTCTCGGCGCCGGCACGCCGCTCCAGCAGCTCGACGACCTCGGCGGTCCGGCCGCCCGATACCGTGACGCCCGCGCGCTCGGCGGCCTCGTCGGCGATCCGGAAGGAGACGAGGAGGTTCAGCGTGCCCCGCATGTCCTCCTCGCCCGGCTCGGTCGGCACGGCGCCCGGTGCGCCGCCGGATCCGGCGCCGCGCCCGGCCGCGTCCCTCGCCCAGATCTGCGCGGCGGCCGGGTCGCGCTGGAGCTGGCCCCACCAGTCCTGGACGGTGTCGCCGAGCGTGCGGACGGTGATGCGGTCGCCGTCGACGAGGGCGGCGGTGCCCGCCTTCGGCGCGGCGTCGCAGCCGGCGAGCGCGCCGGCGGTCAGGACCGCGGCCAGCGCGACGGCCGGCACCCCCCTCACCGACTTTCCAGGCTTACCGGGCACGGGACCCCCACTCCTCGTCGATCAAGCGTCGCGACAGCCTACTTGGCGGATCCCCGAGCGGGCGAGGACTCCAGGAACAGGGCGTCCACCAGGTCGCTCGCCCAGGCCAGCAGCTCCTGGTCGCGCAGCGGACGCCCGCCCAGCGGCTTCGTCTTCGGCATCGGCACCAGCAGCGTCTCGTTCGCGGCCTTGAGGATGCTCTTCGGGTAGAGCCGGTTCAGCCGCACCTGCCGCGAGTCGGGCAGGTCGACGGGCGTGAACTTGACGAAGTTGCCCTGCAGGGTGACGTCGTTGAGCCCGGCCCGGCGCGCCTTCGCCCGGAACCGCGCCACCTCGAGGAGGTTCAGCACCGGGACGGGCAGCGGCCCGAACCGGTCCTTCAGCTCGTCGTGCACGACGGAGATCTCGTCCTCCGTCGTGATCGCGGCGATGCGGCGGTAGGCGTCCAGGCGCAGCCGCTCCCCCGGCACGTACTCGTGCGGCAGGTGCGCGTCCACGGGCAGCTCGACCTTCGTCTCGACCTGCTCCGGCTCGCCGCCGTCCTTCAGCTCCCGGACCGCCTCCCCGACCATCCGGACGTACAGGTCGAACCCGACGCCCGCGACGTGCCCGGACTGCTCCGCACCCAGGATGTTGCCCGCGCCGCGGATCTCCAGGTCCTTCATCGCGACGTACATGCCCGCGCCGACCTCGGTGTGCTGCGCGAGCGTCGCGAGCCGCTCGTGCGCGGTCTCCGTCAGCGGCGTCTCCGGCGGGTACAGGAAGTACGCGTACGCCCGCTCCCGGCCGCGCCCGACCCGGCCCCGCAGCTGGTGCAGCTGCGACAGCCCGTACATGTCGGCGCGGTCCACGATGAGGGTGTTGGCGTTGGGGACGTCCAGGCCCGACTCGACGATCGTCGTCGCGACCAGCACGTCGTAGTTCTTCTCCCAGAAGTCGACCATGACGCGTTCGAGCTGCTGCTCGTTCATCTGGCCGTGCGCGGTCGCGATCCGCGCCTCGGGGACCAGCCGCGCCAGGTTCGCCGCGACCCGGTCGATCGACTTCACCCGGTTGTGCACGAAGAACACCTGGCCCTCGCGCAGCAGCTCGCGGCGGATCGCCGCCGCGATCTGCTTCTCCTGGTACGGCCCGACGAACGTCAGGATCGGGTGCCGCTCCTCCGGCGGGGTCAGGATCGTCGACATCTCCCGGATGCCGGTCAGCCCCATCTCCAGCGTCCGCGGGATCGGCGTCGCCGACATGGCGAGCACGTCCACCTGCGTCCGGAGCCGCTTCAGCTCCTCCTTGTGCTCGACGCCGAACCGCTGCTCCTCGTCGATGACCACCAGGCCGAGGTTCTTGAACCGGGTCTGCGACGACAGGATCCGGTGCGTCCCGACGACGACGTCGACCGTCCCCTGCGCCAGCCCCTCCAGCGTCGCCTCGATCTCCTTGTCGGTCTGGAACCGGCTGATCGGCTTCACCTGGACGGGGAACGCCGCGAACCGCTCGGTGAAGGTGGACATGTGCTGCTGCACCAGCAGCGTCGTCGGCACCAGCACCGCGACCTGCATCCCGTCCTGGACGGCCTTGAACGCCGCCCGGACCGCGATCTCGGTCTTGCCGTAGCCGACGTCGCCGCAGATCAGCCGGTCCATCGGGACGGGCTTCTCCATGTCGGCCTTGACCTCGTCGATCGCCGCGAGCTGGTCGGGCGTCTCCACGTACGGGAACGCGTCCTCCAGCTCCCGCTGCCACGGCGAGTCCGCGCCGAAGGGGTGCCCCGGGCTCGCCATCCGCGCCGAGTACAGCCGGATCAGCTCCCCGGCGATCTGCCGGACCGCCTTGCGCGCCCGCGACTTGGCCTTCTGCCAGTCGGCGCCGCCGAGCCGGTGCAGGCTCGGCGCCTCCCCGCCCACGTACCGGGTCAGCTCCTCGAGCTGGTCGGTCGGGACGAACAGCCGGTCGCTCTTGGCGTACTCGAGGATCAGGTACTCGCGGGTCGCGCCCTGCACGGTGCGGCTGACCATCTCGACGTACCGTCCGACGCCGTGCTGCTCGTGCACGACGTAGTCGCCGGGGCGCAGCTGCAGCGGGTCGATGCCGCCGCGCCGCCGCGACGGCATCCGCCGGGCGTCCTTGGTGGACGAGCGCTGCCCCGACAGGTCGGTCTCGGTGAGCACCGCGAGCTTGACCGGCTCCCAGGTGAACCCGTTCTCCAGCAGCCCGGTCGCCACGTTCACGACCGACGGGTCGGGCTCGCCCGGCAGGTCGGTGAGCCGCGCGCCCAGCCCCTCCTCGCCCATCAGCTGGACGAGCCGTTCCGCGGGCCCGTGCCCGGCGGTGACCAGCACGACGCGCCAGCCGCCGTCGATCCAGCCCTTGAGGTCGGCGACGACCCGGCCGGTGTCGCCCCGGTACGCCTCGGCCGGACGCACCCCGAGGTCGAGCAGGTCGACGTCGTCCTCGAACAGCGCCTCGTCCGCGGCGGCCTCGCCGGACTCGTCCGTCGCGCCGGGCGTCAGCGCGGTGACCGTCCAGCGCGGCAGCCCCAGCTCCCGGCTGTGCCGCCGCACCTCCTCCAGGGAACGGAACGCGGCGGCGCCGAGGTCGATCGGCGCCTCGCCGCCCGCGGCCGCGTTCACCCAGCTGGCCTCCAGGAACTCCTGGCTGGTGCGGACGAGCTCGACCGAGCGGGTCCGGATCCGCTCGGGCTCGCACACCAGCAGCACCGACCCGTCCGGCAGCAGGTCGGTCAGCAGCTCCATGCGCTCGGCGAGGACGGGCGAGAACGCCTCCATGCCCTCGACCGTGTCGCCGTCGGCGATCTTCCCGAGGATCTCGGCCAGCGCGGGGTGCTCGTCGGCGAGCTCCCGCGCCCGCTCCCGCACGCGCGGGGTCAGCGGCAGCTCCCGGCACGGCGGCGCCCACAGCCCGTCCTGCGCGACCTCCAGGGACCGCTGGTCGGCCGCCTTGAAGTAGCGGATCTCCTCGACGGTGTCGCCCCAGAACTCCACCCGCAGCGGGTGCTCCTCGGTCGGCGGGAACACGTCCAGGATCCCGCCGCGCACCGCGATCTCGCCGCGCTTCTCCACCAGGTCCACCCGGTGGTAGCCCGCCTCGACGAGCCGCCGGACCGCGTCGTCCATGTCGGCGTCCGTGCCGGACGCCAGCCGCACCGGTTCGAGGTCGGCGAGGCCCGACACGATCGGCTGCAGCACCGCGCGCACGGGCGTGACCACGACGTCCAGCCGTCCGCCCTTGCCGCCGGCCTCGGTCGGGTCGGCGCCGCCGGCGTCCGGGTGGACCAGCCGGCGCAGCACCGCGAGCCGCTGCCCGACCGTGTCCGAGCGCGGCGACAGCTTCTCGTGCGGCAGCGTCTCCCACGCCGGGAAGTGCGCCACCCGCCCCGGGCCCAGCAGGCTCGACAGGGCGGCGGTCAGGTCCTCGGCCTCCCGGCCGGTCGCCGTCACCGCCAGCACCGTCCCGTCCCCGCCGGCCGGGGGGCCGACGCGGCGGCTCAGCGCGGCGGCCAGGATCGGCCACAGCGCGGGGGGCGCGACCACCTGATGGTCGGTGCGCACCCGCTCCAGCGAACGCCGCAGCCCGGCATCGGTGCACGCCAGATCGACAAGTCCAGAAAGCGTCATGTTCGCCCGCTCAATCGCAAAGACCCCGAGGCAGGGCAGCCCGAAGACCCGGAATCCCGCGTGGATCCCGGCGCCGCCTACCAGGGTACGCGCCCCGCCGACCCGTCCGGGTTTCCACCGTCACGACCAGCGATGATTGCGGAGCGCGACACGACCGTTACCAAGAATGCGCAAATAGCGGACAGTGCGCATCCGGACGGTTACGCTGCGGAACTGTGACCGATCTGCGTACGCCGCCGGTCGACGGTGGCGACCTCTTCTCAGAACGCGCCCGACAGTACGCCCTCGAGAAGCCCCTGCAGCGGATCCACATCCTGGAGGCCGGATGCGGCTGGGGCACGGGGCTGAACCTCGGCGACCGCGCCCGCGTCGTCACCGGCGTCGACATGGACGTCCCGGAGCTGCGCGCGTACACCTGCGAGCGCACCGACCTGGACTCCTGGCACCTGGGCGACCTGCGCACCGTCCCGCTGCCGCCGCGCTCCTACGACGTGGTCCACGCCTCCCACCTCCTCGAACGGGTCCCGCACGCCGAACTGGTGCTGGACCGGTTCGTCGCCGCGCTCAAGCCGGGCGGGCTGCTGCTGGTGCGGATGCGCGACCGCGACACCGCGTTCGGCTTCCTGGACCGCACGCTCCCGCAGCGGCTCCGTCCCGTCCGCAGGCGGTGGCGCCCGCGGCCCGGACGGACGGTGCCGCGCGGGGCCCACGCGCGCGGCGGGCCCGACGGGCCCGGGACCGCCGATCCGGCGCTCGCGCCCGCCGCGCCCACCTCGCCGCCGCCCGCCGTCTACGACCGCGTCGCGTCCTGGCAGGGGCTGCGGTGGTACTGCACGATGCGCGGGCTCGTGGTCGCCGAGGAGTACACGTCCCGGGCGTCGATCGACGGCCTCGGGGCCGGAACCGGCCCCGCCGACCTGCTCTGCCGGCTGGTGTCGCTGTCGACCCGCGGGCGGCTCACCGCGGCGCACAGCGACGTCACACTGGTCATCCGCAAACCCGAGAACCGTTTCGCCCGCGTCATCTGAGACGGTCGCGGGCGTGCCGGAGATGCGGGGACACGAGCGGCCGCAGTATTTTACCTGCGCGAACACGTTCCCACCTGGATCAGCCCGGCACCGTCCCGGGCAAGATCGGAGACCGCGGTGACCGCCGAAGCCGGCCTTCCCGACACGCTGCGCGACCTGCCCGCCTGGACGCCGGAGCCGGTGGAGCTCGCCGACCTGGAGCTGATCCTGGCCGGCGTCTACCGACCGCTCACGGGCTTCCTGGGCTCGTACGACACGGCGATGGTGACCGCCGGCGGCCGGCTGGCCGACGGCACGCCCTGGCCCGTCCCGGTCACCCTGTCGGTCCCGAAGGAGCTGACCGAGCACGACCGGATCGTCCTGCAGGACCCCGAGGGCGTCCCCCTCGCCGTCCTGACCGTCGAGGAGCGCTGGCAGGACCCGACGTCCGGCGACCAGCGGCTCGCGGGCCCCCTGGAGGCCCTCCGCGCCCCGGCGCACGGACCGTTCCACGCGATGCGCCGCCGCCCCGACGAGATGGAGCCCGCCGACGGCCCCGTGCTGGCCGTCGCCACCCGCGACTTCCTGCACCGCCGCCAGCTCGGCCAGATCCGCCAGGTCGCCGAGCGGCTCGGCGCCCGCGTCCTGCTCATGCCGCTCCTCGGCGGCGGGCACGACGAATCCCTCGTGCGAGCGCTCCTCGCCGTCCGCCGCGAACTGCCGGACTCCCTGGTCGTCCCCGTCCCGCTGCCCGGCCGCGACGCCGGTCCGGACCGCGACGTCTTCCTGCGCGCCCACGTCGCCGCCGCCTACGGGGCGACGCACCTGCTCGCCGAGCACGACGTCGAGGACGTCCCGATCCCCATCGCCGTCCCCGAGCCGTGGGCCTACGACGCCGACGTCGAGGTGTGGCGGCCGGTCGCCCGCATCGAGCCCGACCACGTCCAGGCCGAACTGAGCCCCGAACGCCTCGGCGAACTGCTGGACGCGGGCGAGCCCGTCCCCGACTGGTTCACCCCGCCCGCCGTCGCCGCCGAACTGGCCGTCGCCCGCCCGCCCAAGCGCTCGCGCGGCATCACGGTCTTCTTCACGGGCCTGTCCGGCTCCGGCAAGTCGACGGTGGCGCGCGGCCTCGCCGACGCCCTCATCGAGCGCGGCGGCCGCACCGTCACCCTCCTGGACGGCGACGTGGTGCGGCGCATGCTCTCCGCCGGGCTCACGTTCTCGCGCTCCGACCGCGACCTGAACATCCGCCGGATCGGGTTCGTGGCGGCCGAGATCACCCGGCACGGCGGCGTCGCGATCTGCGCCCCCATCGCCCCGTACGCGGCCACGCGCGCCGAGGTCCGCCGCATGGTCCGGGCCCACGGCGACTTCATCCTCGTGCACGTCGCGACGCCCCTCGAGGAGTGCGAGCGCCGCGACCGCAAGGGCCTGTACGCCAAGGCGCGCGCGGGCCTGATCCCGGAGTTCACCGGCATCTCCGACCCCTACGAGGAGCCGGACGACGCCGACCTCACGATCGACACCTCGCGGCTCACGCCCGACGAGGCCGTCGACCGCGTCCTGGACGTCCTGACGCGGGGCGACTGGATCCGCCCCGCCTGACGCGCCCTTCCCGCTCCCCCGCCCACCCGCACCCGAGCCCGGCGCACCGATGACGGGCCGTGTCCTCGTCGCGCGCCGGAGGCATGGGTGTGGCGGTCTCGTTTGCCCTGCCTGCCCCGGGTTACGAACCCCGGGGCACGTCCCCTACCGTAATAGCCAGTTTCCCTATATGTCTGGTAGGTCATGGCGATGGACTTCGATTGGCCGATGGCGCTGGGGTCGTTCCTGGTCGCCATCGTCGTCGGGCTCACCGGCATGGGCGGCGGCGCGCTGATGACGCCGATGCTCGTGACCTTCTTCGGCGTCAGCCCGCTCGCGGCGGTCTCCAGCGACCTCGCCGCGTCCGCCGTGATGAAACCGGTCGGCAGCGCGGTGCACTACCGCGCGGGCACCGTCGACCTGCGCCTCGTCGGCTGGCTGTGCCTGGGCTCGGTGCCCGCCGCGTTCTGCGGCGTGCTCATCCCCCGGGCCCTCGGCGACGGCGAGGACGTGCACGACTTCATCAAGCTCGCGATGGGCGCCGCCCTGCTCGTCGCCGCCACGGGGATCCTGGTCCGCGCCGTCCTGTCCCGGCGGGCCCGCCCGTCCGAGGCGGACGACGGGCCGGACGGGACGGGCCGCGTCACCGTCCGGCCCGTCCCGACCGTGATCGTCGGCGCGGTCGGCGGGCTGGTCGTCGGGATCACCTCGGTCGGGTCCGGCTCCCTGATCATCGTCGCCCTCCTGCTGCTCTACCCGGCGCTGAAACCGAACCACCTGGTCGGAACGGACCTGCTGCAGGCGGTCCCGCTGGTGTTCGCCGCCGCGCTCGGCCACCTGTTCTTCGGCGAGTTCCGCATGGAGGTCACCGCCGCGCTGCTCGTCGGGTCGATCCCCGGCGTCTACCTCGGCTCGAAGATCTCCTCGCGGGCCCCCGCCGGACTCATCCGCCGGCTGCTCGTGCTCGTCCTGGTCGCCTCCGCGCTGAACATGTTCGGCGTCGGCGTCGTCCCGCTGGCGTGGACGATCGCGGCGATCGCCGTCGCGGCCACCGCGACCTGGCTCGTGGGGCGGCGAAAGCGGGATACAGTGCCCTCCGAACTGCCGGAGGAAGCCGGAGAATCGGGAAAGCGGAGCGCGCGTGGACGATCGATGGCCGCACGAGACCGTTGACGTGCTGGGCGTGCGGGTCAGCCGCATCGACGCCCGGCGGATGCGCGAGTTCGTCGCCACCGCGATCAAGGACCGGACGAAGCTGACGATCACGTTCGCGAACCCCGACTACGTCCGGAAGGCGCAGAAGGACCGCGCGCTGCGCGACCTCATGAACGGGTTCGACCTCAACCTCCCGGACGGCTGGGGCGTGGTGCTCGCCGCGAAGGTCTTCGGCCGTCCGGTGCCGGGGCGGATGGCCAACGACGACCTGACCGACGACCTGTTCGGGCAGCCCGCCGAGGCGGGCTGGAGGGTCTTCCTGTTCGGCAACGCGCCGGGCGTCGCCGACGAGGCGGCGCACAACCTGCGGGCCTGGTTCCCCGGGCTCTCGATCGTCGGCACCCAGCACGGGCACTGGGCCGAGGGCGGGGCGCTGCCGCCCGAGACGGCCGAGCGGCTCGTCGCGGAGATCAACGAGGCGGCGCCCGAGATCCTGCACGTGGGGCTGGGGACGCCGCTGCAGCAGCGGTTCGTCACCGAGTACCGCGACCGCATCGACGCGCCCGTCATCATCACGTGCGGCGCGTACTTCGAGCATCTCGCCGAGCGCCGCGAGTACTACCCGTCCTGGGTCCTGAAACTGCGGGTCGGGTTCCTGTACCGGCTCGCCCGGGAGCCGCGGCGGCTGTGGCGCCGCTACACCATCGAACTGGGCTCCTACCTGGGACGCGTGCTGGTGCACCGGCTCCGGCACGGCAAACAGTCCTGATCCGGACGCGGCCGGACGTCCGCGATTCCCGCCCGCGGCGGTCGATTGCGTGGTAGAACTTCCCGCGTCAACGCCCTTCCCCCGGAGACCGACATGCGCAAGCGCTCTGCCGCCGCCGCGACACTCCTCGGCGCCGCACTGCTGTTCCCGGCCGCGGCCTCGGCCGACATCGCCCACTCCTCGGTCGTCTCGGCCGACCCGGTGGACGGCACGCCGCACGTCCTGGACGGGACGGTCCGCGCCATCGCGGTCGTCGGCTCCACCGTGGTCGTCGGCGGCAACTTCGAACAGGTCAGGCAGGCCGGCCAGAACGCGAAGGCGGTGGCCCGCGCCAACCTGTTCGCCTTCGACCTGTCCACCGGGAAGATCAGCACCACGTTCGTCCCGAAGCTCGACGGCGCCGTCTACGCGCTGCAGCCCGGCCCGGACGGGACGGTCTACGCGGCCGGCCGGTTCAAGAACGTCGCCGGCGCCAGGACCGGGCCCGTCACGCGGCTGCAGGTGTCGACCGGCAAGGTCGTGACGTCCTTCAAGCCCGCGGTCCCGACGGGACGCATCTCCAGCATGGTGCGCCGCGGCAACCGGCTGTACATCGGCGGTACGTTCACGCAGGTCGCGAAGAAGGCGGTCACCGGCCTGGCCCGCCTCAACGCGACGACGGGCGCCCTCGACCCGACGTTCGACATCACGCTGAGCGACCCGCGCGCGGGCGGGCTGAAGGTCTCGAACCTCATCGTGAACCCGCAGGACACCCGCCTGGTCGTCAACGGGACGTTCACCCGGGCGGAGGGGCAGCGCCGCTACCAGATCGCGATGGTCGACACCGCGAAGACGGCGAAGCTGACGACCTGGGCGACCGACGCGTACACCTCGCGGTGCAACACGCAGGCGTTCGACACCTACATGCGCGGCATGGACTTCTCCCCGGACGGCTCCTACTTCGTCGTCACGACGACGGGCGGCCCGTACGGCCCGCGCCAGATGTGCGACACCGCCGCGCGCTGGGAGACCGGCAAGACCGGTTCCGGCCAGAAGGCGACCTGGGTCAACCACACCGGCGGCGACACGCTGCTGTCCACGGCCGTCACCGGCGCCGCCGTGTACGTCGGCGGGCACCAGCGCTGGATGGACAACCCGTACGGCTCCGATTCCCCAGGTCCGGGCGCCGCCGCGCGTCCCGGCATCGCCGCGCTGAACCCGAAGACCGGCAAGGCGCTGTCGTGGAACCCGACCCGCAGCCGCGGCCACGGCGTCGAGGCGCTCGTCGCGACCCCCAAGGGGCTGTTCGTGGGCAGTGACACCGACGAACTCGGCCACGAGTTCCATGGGCGGATCGGCATGTTCCCGCTACGGTGATCGTGCACGGGCGAGAGGAGCGGGCATGACGTACGGGGAACGGTACGGTGACGCGCCGCCGAACTTCGGGCGTTCCGCCGGACCGGACGGCCGTCCGCCGCGCAACCGCCGCGCCCGCCGGGCGGCCGCGGCCCGCACCCGCAGGCGGCGCAGGGCGCTGCGGGTCACCGCGCTCGGCGCCGTCCTCGCGGCCGGTGCGGGCGCGGGCGTGATGCTCGCCCCCGGTGACCTCGCGCGGACGATCCCGGTCGACGGCAGCGAGCGGATCACGGTCGTGCCCGCCTCCGCCGACACCTACGTCAGCCGCGAGAAGCCCGACTCGGTGCGCGGCTCGCACGCCGTCGTCACCGCCGCGGCGTGGCCCGACTGGCACACCGAGGGGTACCTCGCGTTCACCGTCCCGTCGACGGCGGCGCCGTTCCGGTCGGCGCGGCTGGAGCTGACCGTCGACCGGCTCGAGAACATGCCGGAGGGGGTGGAGCTGCGGGAGCTGTCCGGCGGATGGTCCGAGCACGAGACCTCGTGGCGGAACCGGCCCAACGCGGGACGGGCGCTGGCCCGGGTGCCGCTCGCCCGCCGGGACGCGCGCGTGACGATCGACGTCAGCCGCTGGATCGACGGGCCCGGCAAGTACGCGTTCGCCCTCGTGAACCCGCAGGAGCACACGTCGGTCCGGTTCCGGGCCGGCGAGACCGCCGCCGGGCCCCGGCTCGTGCTGTCCCCCGACGCGCCCGCGGCGGTGCCCGCGCCGTCGGCGAGCACCGCGCCGAGCCCGTCCGCCACGGCCCGTCCGTCCACGCCGCCGCAGACCCGCGACACCGCCCCGGCGCCCGCGCCGTCGCCCCGCGAGCCCGGCGGGCGCGCGAGCGGCGGAGGCGAGAAGACCGACGCCAGGACGCTGTGCGGCGTCTCGCTCGAGGTCGGCAAGGGGGAGACGCACCTCGAGGCGCTCGCGGAGGCGGAGCGCCGCTACGGCCGCCTGGAGATCATCCGGCAGTTCTACCCGGGCGAGCCCGGCGCGTGGCCCGGCCGGTTCGGCGACGCGCTCGGCAAGCGCCCGACCGTCGTCTCGTTCAAGATGAACCCGCGCGCGATCCTGTCGGGCGAGTACGACGGCAAGATGGCCCGGTGGTTCGCGGACGCCCCGGACGACCGGGACGTCTACTGGACGTACTACCACGAGCCCGAGGACAACATCGCGAAGGGCGAGTTCACGGCGGCCGACTACCGCGCCGCGTGGCGGCGCCTGGCCGGGCTCGCCGACCGCGCGGACAACCCGCGCCTGAAGTCCACGCTCGTCCTGATGAGCTGGAGCCTCGAAGCGGAGTCGAAGCGGAACTGGCGGGACTACTACCCGGGCAGGGACGCGATCGACGTCCTCGGCTGGGACACCTACAACCTCGCCAAGGACCGGTACCAGACGCCCGACGAGATGTACTCCAAGGTGCTCCGGGTGAGCGAGGAGGAGGGCCTGCCGTTCGGCGTCGCCGAGACCGGCGCGCACCTCGTCCCGGGCGACACCGGGGCGAAGCGGGCCGCGTGGCTGCGGTCCATGACCCGGTACCTGGAGGAGAAGGACGCCCTGTGGGTCGCCTACTTCGACCTCGACTGGCCCACCGGCGACTTCCGGCTCCTCGACGCCCCCAGCATCGACGCCTGGAACGACTTCTGCTGACCCCCGCCTGACGCGGCGGCACGACGAAACGGTACGGCCCGCCGGAATCCTCTCCGGCGGGCCGTACCGTTTCGCGAGGGTGTCAGGCCGCGGGGCGCAGCACGACCGACCACATCAGGCCGCGGCTCGACGCGTTCGTCGTCGCGGTGAGGGGGCCGTGGTTCCCGGTGGCGACGGCGCCGCCGCTGTCCACGAGCAGGGACGTGACGCGGCCGCCGCCGCTGCCGATGCTCACGGCGCGCTGCTCGCCGGACGACGGCGGCGTCCAGGCCGTCGTCGTGGACGACTTGTCGGACCAGTAGGAGACGACCCAGCTGCCGGGATCGGCCACCGCGACCTGCGGCGCGTTGTGCTCGGCCGCGCTGTCGGTCGCCTTCGCCGACGCGGCGACGGGCGACGCGGCGGTGCCGGCGTAGGCGACGAGCCGCAGGCTCACCTTGGCGAAGTCGGCGAGGCCGACGGTGACGTTCGTCCCGGCGTCGCCCGCCGCCGCGACCTTCTGCCAGAGCGTCGACCGCGAGACGCCGTTGGTCTGCGTGCCGACCTCGGTCCACCCGGCGGGCGGGGTGATGTCGGACGAGTCGGTGTTCAGGGTCGCGAACAGCAGCATCGCGTCGCCGGCCTGGACGCCGGGCGGCACCGCGACGGTCGCGCTCGTGGTGTTCTCGTTGAAGCCCGCGGTGCCGCGGAACGCGACCGGCACCTGGTCCTCGGCGACCGTCACCGTCTGCTCGGTGGTGCCGGTGCCGCCCCGGTTGTCGGTGACGGTGAGCTCGACCGTGTACTCGCCGGGCTCGGCGTAGGTGTGCTGCGGGGTGACGCCGGTCCCGGTCTCGCCGTCGCCGAAGTCCCACGCGAGGGACTCGACGGTGCCGTCGGCGTCCGTGGACGCGGACCCGTCGAAGTCGCACTCGAGGCCGGTGCAGGTGCGGGTGAACGCGGCGGTGGGCTTGCCGTTGGCCTCGGCGGCGTGCAGGAACACGGTGCGGCCGCGCCAGTCGCCGTCGTCGACGAGGGCGGGCGCGCCGCTCGGGACGCCCGCGCCGAAGGTGAGCGCCCGCAGGTTCCCGTCGTTGTCGTCGACGTAGTAGAGCTTGCCGCCGGAGACGAACATCCCGCCGACCGTCCGCCAGTCGACCCCGGTGAGGTTGTTCGTCGCGGTGTACTCGACCGCGCCGACGACCCCGCTCTCCGGCGTGAAGTGGCGGTAGTGCAGCGCCGCGTCGCCGCGCGTGTAGTAGACCTTGCCGTCCGAGTAGAACATGCCCTGGATCGTGCGGAGCTGCGTGTGCCAGGTGCTCATCGGGACGAGCTGGTCCGCGGTGTCGATCGGGGTCTGGGCGCCGAGCGTGGTGCCGTCGAACGTCCGGGAGTAGAAGCCGCCGTCGGAGCCGCCGTAGTAGAGGCGGCCGCTGAGCATGAACGCGCCGCGGGCGTAGCGCCAGTCGACGCCGGCGGTGGAGCCGGTCTGCTCGGGTCCGGCGGTGGCGCCGTCGAACGAGCGGTGCTTGAGGTAGTTCGCCGCGCCGGTGCCGATCCCGCCGGCGTAGTACACCTCGCCGGGCAGTTCGCCGGGCTCCAGCACCGGGAGTGCGGTGCCGCCGGCGGCGGGGAACATCGCGACCTTCTGGTGCAGTTCGCCTCCCGCCATGTCGGTGTCGCTGCCGATCCACACGCCCTGGCCGGTGGCGAGGATGTCGAAGACGCCGACGCCGCGGGCGCGGCCCGGGTTCCAGGTGAACGGGAGGCCGGTGAGCGGGTCGAGGGCGGCGATGCCCTCGCGGGCGACCGCGCCCTGGCCGGCCTTGTCGGCCGCGAACGGGTTGTTGGCCCAGCGGAAGTGGCCGCCGACGTACACGGCGTCGCCGGTGACCTCGACGGCGTAGGAGGTGTCGCCGCCCGTCCAGTTGGTCCAGGTCGGCTGCTTGCCGGAGCCGTTGGAGACGTTCTCCCAGCGGGCGTGCGTGTCGCACATCTGGGTGGAGCCGCGGTGGCCGCCGGTGGTGGTGACGACGAAGAACGAGCCGTCCGGCGCGAAGTCGACGTCGCGCATGTAGGTGTCGAACGACGGCGAGCACTGGTCGGCGTACCGGGCCGTCTGCCAGTTCGCGAGCGTCGCGGCGGAGCCGGTCAGGTCGAGCATGACGATCTGCGGGCGGGACTGGCCGCCGACGGACGTGAAGTTGCCGACGCCGACGAGGCGGGAGCCGTCCGGCGAGACGTCCATCTTGATGACGGCTGTGGTGCCGCCGTTCTGGGTGCCGGTCACGGGCAGGTTGTAGAACGCGTCGCGGGCGCCGGTGTTCGGGTTCAGCGTGGTGAGCCCGGCCTGGGCGACGCCGCTCACGTGCGTGAAGTGCCCGGCGACGTAGAGCCGCCCGTCGACCATCCGCAGGTCGCGGACCTTGGCGTCGACGTCCGGCTGGAACGCGGCGACCGGGGCGCCGCTCGCCGCGTCGATCTTGGCGAGCTTGAGGTGGGTCTGCCCGTCGACGGCGCTGAAGTTGCCGCCGATGTAGAGGCTCTCGCCGTCGGGCGAGGGCAGGATGGCGCTGACCTCGCCCTTGTCGACGACCGGGTCGAAGGTCGTGTCGAGCCGTCCGGTGGTGGCGTCGAAGGCCAGCAGCCGGGCGCGGTTCACGACCGGCTTGTTCGCGCCGGCCTCCTTCACCTGGGTGAAGGAGCCGCCGAGGTAGATGGTGTCGCCGACCTGGACGATCGACTTGACCGAGCCGTCCTGGACCTGCGGGGTGAAATCAACCGGATTTTCGCTGACCAGCGTTCCGCCGGGGGCCGCGGCGGCCGTCCCGCTCCCGGCGACACCGACTCCGGCGGCGGCCAGTGCCGTCACCGTCGCCAAGGTGCACAGTCTTCTCCAGCGCACGCGTGTTCTCCTCAACCGTCCTGCCGAACCGACGACATCCCCGAACTCGATCCCCCGAGCTCGATCCCCCGACTCGCTCCGCCTCTCAGGCACCGAGCCGGGTAAATCTACCGCCTGTACCTCCCATCCCTCCGGGCAATCCCCCACATTTCGCCCGGTTGCCCGAAGGTGGCCACGCGGGACGCCACAGGTCGTGCATCATGCGGGGCATCCGGCGCATCCCGGTCCGGGCGTTAGGATCCAGTACTTCGTCGGGGAAAGGGAGGACACGTGGCCGGCACGGTGACGAGACGTTCCTCCGGCGGACGCCGCACGGGAACGCGCGTCCCGGACGAGCCGCCCCCCGACCTCCCCCGGCTGCCCGGACCGCGGGCGAACCCGCCGCTCGTCCGGTTGAAGCCCGGCTGGCCGCTGACCGCGATCTTCCTGCTGTTCCCGGTGTGGTGGCTGCTCGGGCTCGGCGCGCTGATCTTCATGATCATGGCGGTCCCGATGGGGCTGTACCTGTGGCGGCGCCGCGACCGGATCGTCACCCCGCGCGGGTTCGGCCCGTGGCTGCTGTTCCTCGTCTGGGTGCTGTTCGGCGTGGCGACGCTGTGGGCGGAGGTCCCGGGGACGCAGCAGAGCGGCGGCGCCGGACGGCTGCTGGTGTTCGCGTGGCGGTACGCGTGGTACCTGGCCTGCACGATCGTCCTGCTCTACATCGGCAACACCGACGAGCGCGAGCTGCCCACCGGCAGGATCGGGAACCTGCTCGGGATCATGTTCATCGTGACGACGTTCGGCGGGATGCTCGGGCTGCTGATGCCGAACCTGCAGCTGACGTCGCCGGTGGAGATGCTGCTGCCGAACTCGCTGGCGTCCAACGCGTTCATCGAGGACATCGTCCACCCGAAGACGGCCGAGGTGGAGGCGATCCTCGGGTACGAGCAGGCGCGGCCCATGGCGCCGTTCGCCTACGCCAACACCTGGGGCGCCGCGTACGCGCTGTTCCTGCCGTTCTTCCTGATCACCTGGGTGGCGCGGGCGCGCGGGGCGAAGCGGATCGCCGGGATCGCCATCCTCGTCATGTCGCTGTGGCCGGTCGTGTACTCGCTCAACCGGGGCCTGTGGCTGGCGCTGGCCCTCATCGCCGGGTACGCCGCGCTGTCGATCGTGATCGCGGGCGGCTGGAAGATGGCGACGCGCGCCGCGGCGGTGCTGGCGGTCGGTGCCGTCGTCGTCGCGTTCTCGCCGCTGCCCGGCATGATCAGCGACCGGCTGAACAACCCGCACAGCAACAACCGCCGGGTCCAGCTCGCCGTGGAGACCGTGCAGGCCACGGTGACCGGCTCCCCGCTCGTCGGGTTCGGCTCCACCCGCGACGTGCAGGGCAACTTCAACTCGGTGGGCGGCGGGGCGCGGGCCGACTGCGAGGCGTGCGCCGTGCCGCCGCTCGGCACCCAGGGCCACCTGTGGCTGCTGGTCTTCGCGCACGGCATCGGCGGCACCCTCGCCTTCCTGGCATTCTTCTTGAAGCGCTTCGGCCGGCACTGGCGCGACCACACGGCCTACTCGCTCGCCGGGTGCTGCGTGCTGGTGGCGTCCGGGCTCTTCCTCTTCGTCTACGACATCGTGGAGGTACCGCTGTACACGGTGATGATCGCGGTCGCGCTGATGTGGCGCGCCGAACGGGACACCCGCGCCGCGAAGCGCGCGGAGGTGACGTCATGAGCGATGTCGCGGGTCCCTGGGTGGAGACCGTGGCGGACCTGTGGCCGGGGGCGGAGGTCTCCTTCCCCGGCGCCGGGCCCGAGCGGGCCGACCGCGAGCTGTGCTTCCTGCCGAACGCCTCGGCGCCGCGCCTGCTGCTGCCGGCCGGACGTCCCGGCGTCGCGGCGGCGGCGCTGCGCCGCTACAGCCACGACCTCACCGGCAGGCAGCGGGTCACCCGGGCGGCGGGCGCGGCGGCGGCCCGCACCGGGCTGCCCGGACGGACGCTGCGCGACCGGATCGCGGTGCGCGGCGGCGGCCCGTCCGTCGAGGACCGGCTCGGCGAGATCCTCGGACGGGACGTCGTCGTCGCCATCGGGCTCGGACCGGCGGCCCGCGCGAACCGCAAGCCGATCCTGCACGCACTGACGCCGCGGGGGCGGGCCGCCGCGTTCGTCAAGGTCGGCGACAACGCCGCGACGCGGGCCCTCATCGCGGACGAGGCCGCCGCGCTCGAACACCTCGCCGACCGCCGGCCGCCCGGCGTCGACGTCCCGCGCCTCCTGCACCACGGCGAGTGGAACGGGATGACGCTGCTCGTGCTGTCCCCGCTGCCGACGAGCGCGCGCGGCCGCCGTCCCCGCGCGGAGGCGCCCGTCGAGGCGATGCGCGCGCTGGCCGGGCTGGACGGCCTCGCCCGCGAGCGGCTCGCCGGCACCGCGTTCTGGGAGGCGATCCGCGCCACCCCCGGCGCGCTCGGCGACACCGGCCGCGCCGGCCGGCTGGAGGCCGTGATCAAGGAGATCGAGGCCCGGCACGGCGCCCTCGACCTGGACTTCGGGGCCTGGCACGGCGACTGGACCCCCTGGAACATGGCGTGGCACCGCGGCGTCCTGCGCCTCTGGGACTGGGAGCGGTTCGAGCGGCGCGTCCCGCTCGGGTTCGACCTCGTGCACTACCGTCTGCAGGAGCGGACGCGGCGGCCCGGCCCGTCCCCGTACGCGCGGCGTGCCGACGACGCCCCCGCCGTGCTCGCCCCGCTCGGGCTGTCCGCGGCGGCGGCCGAGGCGACCCTCGACCTCTACCTGCTGGCGCTGTGCTGCCGCTACCAGCGGGCCGGCACGGGACCGCGCGGCGAGGCGGTCCGCGCCCAGGCCGACGGCCTGCTCGACCTGCTCGCCGCGCACACCGCCCAGCCCACCGGAGGACTCTCGTGATCTCCCGCCGCGACGCACCGCAGTGGATCAAGGAGGCCGGGCGCGGCGCGACCCGCACGGTCGGCCGGCTCACCGCCGACGCCCGCCTGCTGCCCGGCCTGCTCATGGTCGGCACCCAGCGCGGCGGGACGACGTCGCTGTTCCGGGCGCTCGCCGAGCATCCCGCGCTCGTCCAGCCGAACTTCCACAAGGGCGTCCACTACTTCGACGTCGAGTACCGGCGGGGCCTGGCCTGGTACCGGGGGCACTTCCCGCGCCGCGCCGCAGCCCGCAGGCGGCTGGAGGGCGCGGCGGCCATGACCGGGGCCGGTATGGCCGGCGTCGAGCCGATCGCGTTCGAGTCCGCGGGCTACTACATGCACCACCCGACGGCGCCGCGGCGGATCGCGGCCGACCTGCCGGGCGTGAAGCTGCTGGCGACGCTGCGCGACCCCGTCGAGCGGGCGTACTCGGCGCACCGGCACGAGCTGATGCGCGGGTTCGAGACCGAGGAGTTCGAGCGGGCGCTGGAGCTGGAGCCGGAGCGGCTGAAGGGCGAGGTCGAGAAGATCGTCGCCGATCCGGCGTACCTGAGCCACGCGCACCGGCACCAGGCGTATCTGGACCGCAGCCAGTACGTCGATCAGATCGAGGTGCTGTACGAGCTGTTCGGCCGCGACCGGGTCATGGTGATCTTCGCGGAGGACTTCTTCGCGACGCCCGAGCCGGTGTACGACCGCGTCCTCGACTTCCTCGGCCTGCCGCACGTCCACCCGTCCGCCTTCGAGCGGACGAACGCGCGGCCGCGCTCGCCGATGCCCGACACGCTGCGCAAGCGGCTGGACGAGCACTTCCTGCCCTACGACGAGCGGCTGGCGGACCTGCTGGGCGAGGTGCCGCCCTGGCGGCGATGAGACCGCGCCGCGGGCGGACCCGGCCGAACCGCGGGCCCCGGGAACCGATCGTCCGCGATCCGGACGCGGTCCCCCTGACCCGGTACACGCGGTTCGCCCGCCGGCACCTGGTGCTGTTCTGCGTGCTGCCCGTCCTGTTCGGGGGCACCGGGCTGCTCGTCGCGGTGCTGGCGCCGAAGAACTACGTCTCGACGGTGAACGTGCTGGCGCCGCGCGTGCCGCTGCACATCGGGCAGTTGCAGGGGCCGGGCGACGAGGCGGAGGACGCGCGCCAGCCGAAACCGTCCACGGTCGACACCGAGGCGCAGCTCGTCCGGTCCGACGAGGTCATCGAGCGGCTGGCGACGGTGCCCGGGTTCGGACTGTCTTCCGAGGCGCTCCGCGAACGCATCTCCAT
Organism: Actinomadura cremea; assembly: GCF_014648495.1. Classification (GTDB taxonomy): domain Bacteria; phylum Actinomycetota; class Actinomycetes; order Streptosporangiales; family Streptosporangiaceae; genus Spirillospora; species Spirillospora cremea. The sequence goes on along the minus strand of NZ_BMRF01000007.1, from coordinate 98,871 downwards.
CACCGTCCCGCCGAACACGCGGGTCCTGGAGATCGGCGTGGAGGCGGCGACGCCCGAACTGGCGCGGGACGGCGCCGCGATCGTCGGCGAGTCCTACCTGAACCTGCGGCACCAGATCCTCGGCGGCGTCCGGCAGCGCAACCGCGAGTCGCTCGGCCGCCGCGAGGCCGTGCTGGAGGAGCAGCTCGACGCGTTCCCGGACGAGAACGCGTCGCAGTCGCAGCTGACGGCGCGGACCCGGCGGCAGGCGGTGCAGAAGCAGCTGAAGGAGGTCCGCAACCAGCTCTCCGCGCTCGACGGCGAGGACCTGGACAGCGGCGAGATCATCCGGTACGCGAACATGCCGCAGCGCACCGAGAACCGGCGCCGGGACGTCGCGCTGTCCACCGGCGCGTCGGCCGGGCTGGCGCTGGCGCTCGGCCTCGCGCTGCTGCGGGACCGCCGGCCGCGCCGGATGCGCGACGAGGAGGGCGTGGTGCTGCGCACCGACATCCCGGTGTTCGGCAGCACCTCGCCCGACGAGGCCGACCGGGACGGGACGTGCCGGCGGCTGCGCAACCTGGTGTTCGACGAGGACGCGCGGTGCGTCCTGCTGGCCGGTGCGCCCGCCGAGGCGGCGATGCCGGTGGCGCGGGAGCTGGCCCGGCTGTGCGCGAACAGCGGGGCGGCCACCATGCTGCTGGCGCTGCGCCAGGACGGGAGGGACGGGGACGTGCAGACGTCGCGGGCGTTCCCGGAGACGGCGAACTGCACGCGGCGGACCGTGCGGATCACCGACGGCGACCGCAGCCTGCGGGAGGCCGTGGAGCGGGCCCGCGCGGAGGCCGGGATCGTGATCGTCACGGGGCCCGAACTGGACAGCGTGGACACCTTGACGCTGGCGACGTTCTGCGATCTGACCGTCGTGGTCGCCGAACGCGAGACGACCATCGACGTCGAGGTCGCGCACGGGATATCGGTGCTGGCCGAGACGGCCGTCCCCGCGCGGGGGCTGATTCTGGCCGAGCCGGCCGGCCGTTGAGCCGGGACCATCGAACGTGAACGGAAGATAAAGTCATGGCGTTGACGACCCGGCTCAGGACGAGCGAGTCGAGCGAAGGGAATCGATGTGGCGGTTGAGCACTCGGCGGAGGCACGCGGCCAGCTGGTCGCGATGCTCCGGCGCCGCATGCGCCTGCTCATCGCCCTCGTGGTCGCGGGCACGGTGGTCGGCGTCGGCGCCGGCGTCATGCTCCCCGCCGAGTACTCGGCGACCGCGTCGGTGCTGGTCACGCCGCTGGAGGGCAACCCCTACTCCCCCGAGGGACGCGGCGACGACCTGATCAACCTGGAGACCGAGGCGCAGCTCGTGCAGACCGACGCGGTCGCCGAGCTCGTCCAGCAGAAGCTCAAGGGCGAGGACATCGCCACGCTGCGCTCCAACGTGTCGACCGTCGTGCCGCCGAACACGCAGATCCTGAACATCGTCTACAACGCGGGCGGCGGCGACGCGGCCGAGACGGGCGCGCGGGCGTTCGCCGAGGCGTACCTGAAGTACCGCCAGCAGCGCTCGCAGGCGGTCATCAACGGCAAGCTGAAGAAGCTGGAGGAGCAGGCCGTCAAGGTTCAGGAGAACATGGAGACGGCCAACCAGCAGCTCGCGACGGCCTCCGCGGCGCAGCGCAGCGTGCTGGGCCAGCGCATCACCGCCTACGCCAACCAGCTCGGCGTGATCGACGAGCAGAAGAACGACGTCAGCAGCACGCCCGTCGACCCCGGCCAGGTGATCAACCCGGCGTCGGCGACCGGCGGCGCGGGCGTCAAGCGGATCGGGATGTTCGGCGCGGGCGGCCTCGTCGCGGGCGCCCTGCTCGGTCTCGCGCTGGTGCTGACCCGCGAGCGGCTGGACCGGCGGCTGCGCACCGCCGAGCAGGTCGAGGCGCTGGGGCTGCGGGTGCTGAGCATCGTGCCGCCCGGCGCGGGCGGCGAGCTGGCGCTGGCGGACGGGGCGCGCACCCCGGCGGGCGACGCGTACCGGCGGCTGCGGTCGGGGATCGTCGCGAACATCCAGGCGACCCCGCTGACGATGCTGGTCGCGTCCGCGACGCCCGCGACCACCACCTCGACGACCGGGACGAACCTGGCGGTCGCGCTCGCCTACGCCGGGTCCGACACGATCCTGGTGGACGCGACGGCCGACGAGCCCGACCCGGCGGCGTCGTTCGGGCTGCCGCCCGGCAAGGGCCTGGCGGAGATCCTGCTCAAGGGGACCGACCCGGCGGCGCTGCTCATCCACGCCGACTCGCAGCTGCGGCTGCTGCCGCGCGGCACGAACCCGGCGGCCGCCGCGCACCGGTTCAGCGGCCCGCGGATGCGCGACGCCGTCGACACCCTGCGCGACCGCGCCGACTTCGTGCTGGTCAACGCCCCCGACGTGCACGACGCCGACACGCAGGCGCTGTGCACGCTGGTGGACACGGTCGTCCTCGTCGTGCAGGACGGCGCGACCACCCGCGAGGACCTGCAGCAGGCGTACGCGGAGGTCGTCCACGCGGGCTCGACGGTCCTCGGGGTGGTCATCGAGTCGACCTCGGGCGTCCCGCCGCGTCCCGTCCGGCACTCCGCCGCGCCGCGTCCGGCGCCCGCGCAGCAGCAGCCCGGCGGCCGCGCCGCCGACCGCCGCCGCTCCGGGCCCCCCGGTGAGTGGGGCAAGCCCGGTGAGGCGGGCGACGGGCGCGGCGAGGGCCGGGGCGACGGACGCGGTGAGGCACGGCCGCGCGGCGCCCGCCGGGCCGGGCAGCCGCGCAGCGGCGCGCGCGCGCCGGTAGACGACTCCGACACAAACACGACGGTGCAGCTGCCCGCGCTGCCCGCCGGACCCGGCAAGAGCGGCCCGCCCAAGAGCCCGCCGCCGAAGAACCCGCCGCCGAAGGGCGGCCCGTCCCAGGGCGGCCCGCCGAAGGGCGGCCCGTCGCAGGGCGGCCCCTCCCAAGGCGGTCCGCCCTCGGGCGGTCCGCCGCAGGGCGGCCAGTCCTCGGGCGGTCCCGCCCAGAGCGGCCCGCCGCAGGGCACGCCCGTCTCGAGCGGGCTGGCGAAGACGCCTCCCCCGGCGAACGGGACGTCCGGGCACCGGCGCGGCGACAAGCCCGCCGACCGGCGGCCCCCGGCCGGGCGCGGCCGGCACGGGACGCGCGGTGCGTCGCAGCACTTCGGCTCCGACCGGCTCGCGGGCCGCGACGCGCCCGACCCGCAGGACAAATCGGTCGCCGGGGGCCCCGAGGAGGACAGCCCGGCCAACCGCACCAGGGACGACTTCCACATCTGATGGGCACATGACGACCGCATCCTCCGGCACCCCCGGCGCGCCGGGCGGCGCGAACCCCGACCTCGGCAAGCTCGCGCGCGGCGGCGCGCTGAACCTCGTCGGGGCGATGTGCGCCGGGCTCATGGGGTTCGTGCTGATCGTCGCGGTCGTGCGGACCTACGACCAGGCGCTGGCGGGCGCGTTCTTCGCGGCGACGTCGCTGTTCCTCATCCTGAACGCGGTGTCGGGCCTCGGCAGCGACGCGGGCCTGCTGCGCTGGGTGCCGCACCACCTGGCGCGCGGCGAGCGGACGAACGCCCGCCGGACGGTGCCGATCGCGCTCGTCCCCGTCCTGGCGACGGCCTGCCTCGCCGGGCTGGTCATGGTGGTCACGGCGCCGTGGTTCGCGGAACTGGTGCACGGGGACTCCCCCGGCGAGACGACGTCGATGCTGCGCGTCCTCGGCCTGTTCCTCCCGGCGGCGGCGGCGCAGGACGCGCTGCTGGCCGCGACGCGCGGACACGGCTCGATGCGGCCCACCGTGCTCGTCGACAAGATCTTCCGGCAGGTGGCGCAGGTCGGCGGGGTCCTGGTCGCCTACGCCGTCGGCGGGGACGCGACCGTCCTCGCGCTGGCGTGGAGCCTGCCCTACGTGCCCGGCGTGCTGATCGCGGCCGTCCTGTACCGGGGCCTCGCGCGGCGCGCGGGGCGCGGCGGGACGCCCGCGCCCGTCCGCGAGCTCGCGGGGCCGTTCTGGCGGTTCACCGCGCCCCGCTCGCTGGCGCAGATCTGCCAGACCGCCCTGCAGCGCTCGGACATCGTCCTCATCGCCGCGCTGGCCTCCCCCCGGGACGCCGCGATCTACACGGCCGCGACCCGGTTCATCGTGTTCGGGCAGCTCGCCGCGCAGTCGCTGCAGCAGGTGATGCAGCCCGCGGTGAGCCGGCACATGGCGATGGACGACGTCGCGGGCGCCCAGCGGGTGATGGCGGTCGGGACGACCTGGACCGTCGCCGTCACGTGGCCGCTGTACCTGACGCTCGCCGCCGGGGCGCACGTCTTCCTGATGGTGTTCAGCCCCGAGTACGCCGCCGAGGGGCAGAGCACGACGATCGTCCTGGCGCTGACGATGCTGCTGGCGACGGCGGTCGGGCCCGCGGACGTCGTCCTGCTGATGGCCGGGCGCAGCGGGCTCAGTCTCGGCAACAACGCCGCCGCGCTCGTGGTGAACATGGTGCTGAACGTGGTGCTCATCCCGCTGTTCGGGGTGCCGGGCGCCGCCGCCGCGCGGGCCGCGGCGCTCGGCACGCGCAACGTGCTGCCGCTGCTGCAGATCCGCCGCATCCTGCACATCTCCCCCACTGGGGCCGGATTGTGGCGTTCCATCGCTTATGCCGTCATCTGCTTCGGTATGCTCCCGGTGTGCGTCCAGGCGGCTCTGGGCACGACCGTCCCGGCGCTGGTGCTGGGCGTCGCCCTGGGGACCGCCGGATACGCGGTGCTGCTCTGGACGGGCCGGGAACGGCTGTCGCTCACCGCGTTCAAGGCCCTGCTGCGGCGCCGTGGCGCCGGTCGGAGCCCCGCCGCCCCGTCCACCCCCGCAGAACGGACCGTCCCGCCCATGGATGAACGAACGCCCCGGCCGCCCGCCCGCGCCGGGGGCGCCTTCCCCGCCGGCGCCTTCCCGGAGGGCGCTCCGCCGGACCGCACGGTGCCCGACCGCGTGCCGCCCGACCGCACGCTGCCCGACCGACCTCGGTGAGGCCCGTCCGGACGGCCGCGGCGCCGACCGCGGCCGGTGCGCTGTGCCTCGCCCTCACCGCGGGCTGCGGCGGCGCGCCCGCCACCGCCGACGACCCCCGCCCCACCGCGCCCGCCGCGACGGCCGGGGAGGTGTGGAGCGTCGGCCTCGACAACTTCGGCCAGCTCGGCCGCAAGGCCGACGGGTTCGACGTCGCCCTCGGGCCCGTCCGCGCCCCGGGCGGCCGGGGCACGCTGACCGGCGTCAAGGCCCTCGCGGCCGGGGAGCGGCACTCGCTCGCCCTGCTGGCCGACGGGCGCGTCCTCGCCTGGGGCTCCAACAGCAACGGGCAGCTCGGCGACGGCACGAGCAAGCCCAGCGCCGTCCCCGTCCCGGTGCACGCCCCGGACGGCCGCACGGGCGAGCTGCGCGGCGCCACCGGCATCGCGGCCGCGGGCAACCTGTCGGTCGCGCTGCTCGCCAACGGGCAGGTCGTGACGTGGGGCGCGAGCGGCAGCGGCCAGCGCGGCATCGGGCCCGGTTCCTCCCCCGCCCACCCGACGACCGTCCGCGCCCCGGCCGGCGAGGGACCGCTCACCGGCGTCGCCGCGATCGCGGCGGGCGACCAGGCGTGCCTCGTCGCGCTGCGGGACGGCCGCGTCCTGTCGTGGGGCGGCAACCTCGCCGGGATCCTCGGCGTCGCCGGGGTGGCCTCCCGCCCCCTCCCCGCGCCCGTCAGCGGCGCCGGGGGGCGGGGGGAGCTCACCGGGGTCGTCGAGGTCGCCGCCGGGAGCAAGCACGCCATCGCCCGGCTGAAGGACGGGCGCGTCCTGTCCTGGGGCAAGAACGACCGGGGCCAGCTCGGCGACGGCACCACCCGGGGACGCTGGACGCCCGGCCCGGTCGCGGGCGTGTCCGGCGGCGCGCCGCTGCGCGACGCCACCGCGATCGCCGCGGGCGGCAAGCACAACTACGCGCTGCTGAAGGACGGGACGCTCGTGGCCTGGGGCTCGAACGGCAACGGGCAGCTCGGCACCGGCGGCACCAGGCCGTCCGCGCGGCCCGTCCCCGTGAAGGGCTCCTACACGCCGACGCTGCGCGGCGTCACCGGCGTCGAGGCCGGTGACGGGTTCGGGGTGGCGCTGCTGGCCGGCGGCAGCGCGCTCACCTGGGGCGCCGACGGCAAGGGGCAGCTCGGCGCGGGCAGCCGGCTGCCGCGCGCCCGTCCCGGGCCGATCATCCTCGCGCAGGGCGCCCGCGCCGGAGCGTTCCTCGGCGCCGCCGCTGGCGGCCACCACCTGCTCGTCCTCATGCAGCCGCGAGACTCCCGGTGAGACGCCGTCCGCGCCGTCTCGGCGCCCTGCTGGCGTGCGCCGCGCTCTGCGCCGGGACCGTCACGCCGGTCACCGCACCCGCGCGGGCGGCGGCTCCCTCCCCCGCCGCGTCCGCGGCGGCGGGGCGCGCGCCGATGCTGCTGGGCGTCACCGCGCACGGGGAGTCGGACCTCGCCGAGCGGGAGGAGGAGACCGGGCACCCGCTCGCGGCCGTCCGCGTGTTCCGCCGGTGGGGCGAGCCGGTCGTGGACGACTTCATCCGGTCCCGGGCCCGCTCGCACGTCTTCTTCGTCTCGGTGAAGGCCCGGCGGCCGGACGGTTCGAAGCTGCGGTGGGCCGACATCGCTGCGGCACCTCCCGGAAGCGACATCGACGACGAGATCCGGCGGCAGGCGCGCGCGCTGAAGGAACTTCCCGGCACCGTGTGGTTCACCTTCAACCACGAGCCCGAGAACAGCGCGTCGTCCGGAATGGGACGCCCCCGCGACTACGTGGACGCGTGGCGGCGCGTGGTGACGACGTTCCGGCAGGAGGGCGCGCGCAACGTCCGGCACGTGTGGACGCTGACCGACGCCGCGTTCGGCCGCGACGCGTCCCGCTACTACCCCGGCGACGACCACGTCGACGCGATCGGCGTGGACGCCTACAACTGGTTCACCTGCCGGGGGCGCGACGAGGGCTGGCGGTCGCTCGCTGAGCTGCTCGAGCGGCACCGGCGGTTCGGGGACAAGCACCCCGGCGAGGAGCTGATGGTCCTCGAGACGGGAACGGTCGAGGACCCGGCCGACCCGGGCCGCAAGGCGCGGTGGCTGGCCGACGCGACCGCGCTCTTCCAGCGGCCGGAGTACCGCCGGTACACGGCGCTGCTGCACTGGGACGCCCGGCACGGACGGCCCGAGGGCCCGACCTGCGCGTGGGACTACCGCAGCTCCGAGGCGTCCCTGGGCGCCTGGCGGGCGATGGCCGCCGCGCCCGTGTTCGCCGCGAGCGTCCCCTGCCCGCCCGACTGCCGGGAGGAGGACGCCCGCGGCGACACGCTAGGGCCGGTCCTGGCCGCTCTGGGGGCCGCCGGGGTGCTGGCCGTCCTGGGGGCCGGCGGGTGGCTGCTGCTGCGGTCCTCCCGCCGCCGGACCGGTTCCGGGGGCACCGGGACCGGGGGCACCGGGAGCGCCGGGGGTTCCGGGCCCGGCGGGGCCGGTCCCTGGAGCGGGTGAACCGCCGGGACGTCCCGCCGCGCCCGCCCCGGCCGGGGCGGGGGCGGCGCCGCGGCGCTTCCACAGGAGGAAACCGCCGCCCGCGAGCAGCACCAGCACCACGCCGCCCGCGACGGGCAGGACGGGGAAGCCGCCCTCGTCCGTCGCCTCCTGCGCCGACCGGTTCTGCACGGCCTCGGCCTGCTCGCTGGCCTGTGCCTTGTCCTCGCCCACCTTCGTCTCGGAGAGGGGCGGCTGCGCGGCCTTCTCCTCGATCTTCTTCGCCTTGCTCTCGGGCGGCATGTCCGCCGCCGCCGGGAGCAGCTTCACGAAACTGATCAGCGCCTTGTCGGGGCGGGAGGCGTTCGCCGAGGTCGCCTTGTCGTAGGCCGTCTTCACCTGCGACTGCGGCAGCGCGGTCGACCTGATCCGCAGGGTCTGGCCGCTGATCACCGCGTAGGTGCCCTTGCGGCCCACGCCCTGGACGAGGCCGTTCAGGACGGTGTCCGGCGACTCGCCCTCCGGCAGCACGGCGACGAACACCGGGGAGTGCTGCGCCTTGTTGTCGCGCAGCAGGTCCAGCGCGCCGTCGGACTGGAAGTACTTGGCGTCGGAGTCCACGTAGTAGCCGGCCTCCGCCACCGAGTCGACCACGGTGGTCAGGTCGGTGTCGGCGTGGGCGGCGGCGGGCGGCGCCAGCAGCGCCGCCGCGGCGGCCGCGGGCAGGACGAGGGACAGGCGGCGGCCTGCGGGCTGTCGTACGCGCACGGGACGGCTCCTCGCAGCGGCTCGGGGGGATGGGAGGGGGGTTCGGTCAGACATATCCGTAGTGCCGCAGCAGCGGCAGGGTCAGGGCGGTGACGGCACGGCGCCGCGCGGGCGGCATCGTCTCGCGCCACGCGTCGTCGCGGCGCAGCTCGACCCGTCCCGTCGTGAAGCGCATCGGGTTGCCCGACGCGGTGTGGTTCGCCGACAGCGTCGCGTGGTCGTCCTGGAGGAAGGCCAGGTCGCCGTCCGCCACCGGCAGCCCGGCGAACTCGGCGATGCCGCGCAGCGTTCCGCGCGGGTCGGCGAGGAACTCCTCGTAGCGGACCGTCCGCACCGGGACGCCGCGGCGTCCGAGCAGCGCGAACGCCCCGTTGGCGGCGTTCCAGTGCATCGCCACCTTGTGCGGCGACCAGCGCGCCATGTACTGCTCGGGGCTCGCCTCGGTCGCCTCGGGGCGGCGGATCTCCTTGGACCAGGACTGCGCCACGCCCCGGCTGTCGCGCAGGACGTGCGCGACCCGCAGGTCGAGCCGTCCGGCGGCGGCGGCCGACCGCAGGCAGAACGCCAGCGAGGCGTGCTTGCTGGAGTCGATGAGCAGCCGCGCGCCGCTCACCTGCCGGACCGCGTCGTACAGCCGCTCGTAGTACCGGACGTACGCCGCGAGCGGCTCGCGCAGATCGTCGGGGACCTCGCCGCGCGACAGCGCCGGGATGTGCCGGGTGCGGTCCACGGGATCCTTGACCCGGCGGAACTCCGCCAGGTCGAAGGCGTCCCAGCCGCCGAAGGCCAGCTCGCCGACCTTCCCCCAGAACGGGCATTCCGGGAACGGAACCCCGCACCCGCACTTCTCGCCCGCGCCGACGCCGCGCTCCCACAGGTGCACGACCTCGCCGAGCGACGCGGTCCCGGGGAGCTCACCGAGGAGGCGCTCGACCAGCGTGGTTCCGCTGCGCCCGAGGGCCCCGATGAACAGCACCCGAACCGGGGCGTCCTCTGCCATGCCACCTCACCGAAAGCCTGCTCTGTCACCGGAATACCGGCGACGTGCCCATCACCGTACAGTTCGCCCGGACGTGCCGGGCACGAATCGCGCAGGTCGCGCGGCGCTCAGATGCCTCTCCCGCGCGCGTGCAGCGCCAGCAGCACCCGCTTGCCCGACACCGCTCCGGACGCGACGGCGAGCGCGAACGGGATCCGCCGCTCCGCAGGGTTGGCCTTCAGCGCGCGCGCCGACCAGCGCAGCGCGTCCTTGCGCCGCCCCACGGTGGCGCACCCGAACGCGAGCTGCCCGTACACCCGTCCGGCCGCGCCCGACACCTCGCCGATCTCGGGGTACCGCTCCAGGAACCACTCGAGCGCCGCGACCTTCGTCTCCCACGCCTGCGCGTAGTACGACGTCAGCCCCCACAGGACCCGGACGTACGGGACGTCCACGTTCACGACCGGGGAGCGGCGCGCGGCGCGCAGCGCGAGGTCCCAGTCCTCGCCCTGGCTGCCGGGGATCGACTCGTCCACCATGCCGATCTCGATCAGCGGTTCGCGGCGCGCCACGTACGTGGACGAGTGCACGCTCATCATCCGGTCGCGGATGAGGGCGTCGTAGGTGACGCGGTCGGTCCCGGCGAGCCGCGGCAGCTCCCGGCCGTCGAAGTCGACCAGGATGCCCGAGCTGCACAGCACCGCGTCGGGCTCGTCCTTCAGCGCCGTCTCCAGCGCCGCGACCTGCGCGGCGAGCTTGCCCGGGAGCCACTGGTCGTCGTCGTCGCAGAACGCGACGAGGTCGGTGTCCAGATGCAGGATGCCGCTGTTGCGGGCGCCCGCCAGGCCCGGCTCGCGCGTGTTGGCGATGACCTCGACGCGCTCCCCCGCGAGGCTCCGGTCCGGTTCGGCGCGGTCGAACACGACGACGGCCCGCAGCTCCCCGTCGTAGTCCTGCGCGAGCACCGACTCCAGCGCGCGGCGCAGCAGCTCCGGCCGGTTGTGCGTGGGAAGCACCACTCCGACGGATGGGGGCATCGAGGACCTGCCTTGGGTTGAGTCGTGGGGGGACCGGCGACCGCCCCGGGACCGGACGGACGACGTCCGGTCCCGCGGGTCACCGTGCGGGGGTCAGCGTGTGCCGATGATCATTCCGGCGCCGACGGTGTTGTTCGTGGCCTCGTCGACGAGGATGAACCCGCCGGTCAGCCGGTTGCGGGTGTAGTCGTCCACGAACAGCGGCTGCGTCACCCGCAGGCTGATCCGGCCGATCTCGTTCAGCGCGAGGCCGTCGGCCTGGTCGTCGCGGTGCAGGGTGTTGACGTCCAGCCGGTAGTGCAGGTCCTTGACCATGGCCTTCGCGGTGCGGGTGGTGTGCTTGACGACCAGCCGGGACCGCGGGGTGAGGGTGCGGTCCGGGGTCATCCAGCAGACCATCGCGTCGATGTCCTGCGCGACCTCCGGCCGGTTGTTCGGCCGGGCGATCATGTCGCCGCGGGAGATGTCGATGTCGTCGGCCAGCCGCAGCGTCACCGACATCGGCGCGTACGCCTCCTCGACCGGCCCGCGCGGCCCGTCGATCTGCGTGATCGTCGTGGTCAGCCCGGACGGCAGGTGCACCACCTCGTCGCCCGGCTTGAGGACGCCGCCCGCGACCTGCCCCGCGTAGCCCCGGTAGTCGTGCAGTTCGGGGTCGGTGGAGGCGTGCGGGCGGATCACGTACTGCACCGGGAACCGCACGTCGATCAGGTTGCGGTCGGACGCGATGTGGACGTGCTCCAGGGTGTGCAGCAGCGACGACCCCTCGTACCAGGGCATGTTGACGCTGCGCTCCACGACGTTGTCGCCGTGCAGAGCCGAGATGGGCACGAACGTCAGGTCGGTGACGTCCAGCTTGGAGGCGAACGCGGTGAACTCGTCCACGATGCGCTCGTAGGTCGCCCGGTCGTAGTCGACCAGGTCCATCTTGTTGACCGCCACCACCAGGTGCGGGACCTGCAGCAGCGTCGCGAGGAACGCGTGCCGCCGCGACTGCTCCAGGATCCCCTTGCGGGCGTCCACCAGGATGATCGCCAGGTCGGAGGTGGACGCCCCCGTCACCATGTTCCGGGTGTACTGGATGTGCCCGGGGGTGTCGGCGATGATGAACTTGCGGCGCGGCGTCGCGAAGTAGCGGTACGCCACGTCGATCGTGATGCCCTGCTCCCGCTCGGCCCGCAGGCCGTCGGTCAGCAGCGCCAGGTTCGTGTACTCCTCGCCGCGGTCCGCGCTGGTCTTCTCGACGGACTCCAGCTGGTCCTCGAAGATCGACTTGGAGTCGAACAGCAGCCGGCCGATCAGCGTGGACTTGCCGTCGTCGACGCTCCCGGCGGTCGCGAACCGCAGGATGTCCATCGGCTTCCCGGCCGCCTGGGCCTGCTCCGGGGTCAGCGGGTTCTCAGATGACGCGGTGGCCATTAGAAGTAGCCCTCCTTCTTGCGGTCTTCCATGGCCGCCTCGCTCGTCCGGTCGTCGGCGCGGGTCTGCCCCCGCTCGGTGATCCGCGTCGCCGCGATCTCCTCGATCACCGTGTCGAGGGTCTCCGCCGCCGACTTCACCGCCCCGGTGCACGACGCGTCGCCGACCGTCCGGTACCGGACGGTCGCGTCGAACTCCGGCTCGTCGTCGCCCCGGTTGGCGAACCCGGTCTGCGCGTCCAGCAGGAGCCCGTCCCGCTCGAACACCCGCCGGGTGTGCGCGAAGTAGATCGACGGGAGCTCCAGGCCCTCGCGCCGCACGTAGTCCCAGATGTCGAGCTCGGTCCAGTTCGACAGGGGGAACACCCGCACGTGCTCACCGCGCGTGATCCGCGTGTTGAACAGGTTCCACAGCTCCGGACGCTGGTTCTTCGGGTCCCACTGGCCGAACTCGTCGCGGAACGACACCACCCGCTCCTTGGCGCGCGCCTTCTCCTCGTCGCGCCGGGCGCCGCCGAACGCCGCGTCGAACCCGTGCTCCTCGATCGCGTCCAGCAGCGTCACCGTCTGCAGCCGGTTCCGGGACGCGCGGCGCCCCTTCTCCTCCACGACCCGGCCCTTGTCGATCGACTCCTGCACCGACGCGACCACCAGCCGGACGCCGGTCTCGACGACCCGCCGGTCGCGGAACTCGATCACTTCGGGGAAGTTGTGCCCGGTGTCGACGTGCATCACCGGGAACGGGATCGGCGCAGGCCAGAACGCCTTCTCGGCCAGCCGCAGCATCACGATGCTGTCCTTGCCGCCCGAGAACAGCAGCACCGGCTTCTCGAACTCGGCCGCCACCTCCCGGAAGATGTGAATCGACTCCGACTCTAGGACGTCCAACTGCGACAGCAGATAATCGCCACGCTGCATGATCTCGGGCTTCTCTCGACGAACGGGCAGGTACTACCGGTGGCACGCGGCGGGCGCACCCGTCCACCGGCTCGAACGACGACCGCGAAGCGCGCTCACTCCGGCGGTCTCACTCCGGCGTGTCACTTCGGCAGTGCGTCGCTCACGTCCCGGATGCCGGTCAGCAGCGTCGACGCCGACACGGGATGACACACCAGGATATCCGGCAACCTGGGGTCCTCACGGTTGTACGCGAGCGGCGCCCCGTCGACGCGGGACGCGTGCGCGCCCGCGGCGAGCGCCACGGCCGCCGGGGCGGCCGAATCCCACTCGTACTGGCCGCCCGCGTGGACGTACGCGTCCACCTCGCCGAGCAGCACCGCGGAGATCTTCGCCCCCGCCGACCCGATCGGCACCAGTTCCAGCTCCGGATCGACCACGTCCGCCAGCCGGCGCACGAACTCGGGCGGGCGCGTCCGGCTCACCGCGATCCGCAGCTTGCCCGCGTCCGGACCGGGGACGTGCAGCGGCCCCTCGCGCGGCAGGCCCCGGCGCCCCACGATCGAGCCCGCACCGCCCGTCACCGCGTCCGGTGCCGCCGCCTCCTCCCGGACGAGCAGCGCACCGCCCGTCGCGTCCGTGCGGAGCGTCACGCCCTGCGCCGGGAGCGCCACCGCGCCCGCCGCGAGCCGCCCGGCGGGCGAACCGTCCCGCACCCACAGCGCCACGTGCACCGCCCAGTCGCGGCGGCCCTCCTCGGAGAACTCCCGGGTACCGTCCAGCGGGTCCACGATCCACACCCGGTCGGCCGTCAGCCGCTCGGCGTCGGCGGTGTTGGCCGTCGGCGCGCGATCGGCCGCGCCGGCGTCCGCGCCCTGCGCGCGCTTGCCCGCCACCGACGAACGTCCCTCTTCGGACAGGATCGCGTCACCGGGACACCGCTCGGCCAACGCCCCCATCAGGTACTCGTGCGACCGCAGGTCGCCGGTGTCCTTCAGGGCCCGCGCGTCGGCGAACCCCATCTCGTCCCGAACGCCCACCAGCAGGCGCCCCGCCGCCGCGGCCAGTTCCGCCGCCAGCGCGTGATCGTCCGCCACGGCTTGATCCGTCATCCCTCGACCACATTCCCGACTCGACTGGTCTGCCCGGTCTACATTCTCACGGCCGCCCGGCCCGCCGCCCTCTCGGGGCGGTCAGTACGCACCCGAATGCCGGAACACCGCCGACCAGGTCTTCCAGATGATCTGCAGGTCCAGCGCCAGGGTCCAGTTGTCCACGTACCGCAGGTCCAGCCGGACCGACTCCTCCCAGGTCAGGTCGGAGCGCCCGCTCACCTGCCACAGCCCCGTCAGGCCCGGCTTCACCACCAGCCGCCGGTACACGTCCCCGCCGTACTGGGCGACCTCCTCCGGCAGCGGCGGCCGCGGCCCCACCAGGGACATCTCGCCCCGCACCACGTTGATCAGCTGCGGCAGCTCGTCCAGCGAGTACCGGCGCAGCCGCCGCCCCACCCGGGTGATCCGCGGATCCTCCCGCAGCTTGAACAGCACGCCGTCGCCCTCGTTGGCGCCCAGCAGCTCCGCCTTCCGGGCCTCCGCGTCCTGCACCATCGTCCGGAACTTCAGCACCGTGAACTCCCGGCCGCCGCGCCCCACCCGGACCTGCCGGAACAGCACCGGGCCCGCGCTCGTCAGCCTGATCAGCACCGCGACCACCAGCAGCAGCGGGCTCAGCGCCAGCAGCCCGCCCAGCGCCGCCGTCCGGTCGAACAGCCCCTTCAGCACCTTCCGGCCGCCGTCCAGCTCCGGATGCTCCACGTGCAGCAGCGGCAGCCCCGACACCGGCCGGATCGAGATCCGCGGGCCCGCCACGTCCATCAGCGCGGGCGCCACCACCAGCTCCACGTCATTGCGCTCGATCTGCCACGCGAGCCGCCGCAGCGCCGTCCCGTCCAGCTCCGGGCACGCCAGCACCGCCACCGAGTCCGCGCCGACCCGGTCCGCGACCGCCGCCGTCTGCCCGAAGTCGCCCAGCACCGGGACGCCCTCGACCTCGGCCACCGCGTCGTCCCCGGTCACCAGCGCGGGCGGCAGGCACACCGCCGCGATGTCCATCCCGTGGTACCGCTTCTGCCGCAGCAGCCGGATCAGGTCCTCCACCGACGTGCGGTGACCCACCGCGACCACGCGCCGCATGTACTTGCCGTGCCACCGCTTCCGGTGCAGCCACTTGCGCAGCCGGTACCGGGCCACCACCGCCAGGAACGTCCCGAGCGGCATCGCCATCACGACATAGCCGCGCGCCACGTCCGTCTTCGACGCGTACGCGATGATCGCGATGCCCGCGGTGAAGATGAACCCCGCCCGCAGTACCCGGTGGAACTCCTCGTACCCCACCCCGATGTAGCGCGGCTGGTACGCCCGGCACAGCATCAGCACCGGCACCCACACCAGCGGCAACGCCACCGTCAGAACCATGTACGGCGTCTGCCACTCCATCGGCACCCCGGGGAACCGCAGCAGGAACGCGATGACGCCCGCGGCCAGCATGCTGAGGAAATCCAGGAATCCCGCGACCCGGCGGTACCGCGCGCTCCAGTCCTGCGGCGGCGAGTACCGCTTCTCTTGGCGGATCGATGACTCGGCCGGAACCTTGTCAACGACGGCCATACGCCCTCACCAACCCTTGTAACGCACACCCCGAAAAGTTCGATCCACCTCAGGGACGCCTGAGGGCCCACCTGGGTTCACCTGATCCTTGAAACTCCCGGGAAGAACGCACTACCTCGCGTTTGCCGTCCCCGGAGATCAACCCGAATGATAGGTGTTCTGCGCCGCCGCGAGGCCGTCCCCGAGCAACGCCTCCACCGCGTCCGCCGCCCGCTCCACCTCGACGCCCAGGTCGCGCCGCTCCGCCGCCGAGAAGTCCTTCAGGACGAACGCCGCCGCGTCCATCCGCCCCGGCGGGCGCCCCACACCGAACCGCACCCGCAGGTACTCCCGGTCCCCCAGCGACCGCGTCACCGACCGCAGCCCGTTGTGGCCGTTGTCGCCGCCGCCCTTCTTCAACCGCACCGCCCCGAACGGGATGTCCAGCTCGTCATGGACGACGACCACCCGCTCCAGCGGCACCTTGTAGAAGTCCCGCAGCCCCTTCACCGGGCCGCCCGACTCGTTCATGAACGACCGCGGCTTCGCCAGCACCGCCCGCTCACCGCCGAGCCGCCCCTCCAGCACGTCCGACCGCGCCCCGAACAGCTTCGACCGGTGCGCCTTGAACGTCCCGCCGAGCCGGTCCGCCAGGACGTCCAGCACCATGAACCCCGCGTTGTGCCGGTTCCCCGCGTACTTCGGCCCCGGATTGCCCAGGCCCACCACCAGCCACACGTCCGTGCTCACCCGAACTCCCTCACGCCCCGGACTCCCTCACGACGGACGACGGCCCCCGCCGGTGCACACCGGCAGGGGCCGTCCCACGGCTCGACGCGACCACGACGGCCGGAACCGGTCGACCGGGCGCCGTCACCGGCGCCCGGCAGACGTCACTCGCTCGCTTCGGGGGTGTTCAGGTCCGTGGCGGGGCCCTCGCCCTCCGCCGGAGCCGCCTCGCCGGCCTCCGGCGTCGCGCCCGCCGACGCCGTCGCGTCGGTGATCTGGACGATCAGCATCTCGTCGTCGGCGATCAGCGACGTGCCCGACGGGAGCTTCAGGTCCTTCGCCAGCACCTGCGTGTCGATCTCCAGGCCCGTGACGTCCAGCTCCACCGACTCGGGGATGCGGGTCGCCTCGGTCTCCACCTGCACCTCGACGACCGACTGCGACACCAGGCCGCCCGCGATGACGTCGCCGACCACGTTCACGGGCAGCTCGACGACGACCTTCTCGCCGCGCTTCACCAGCAGCAGGTCGACGTGCTCCAGGAAGCCCTTGATCGGGTCGCGCTGGACGTCCTTCGGCAGCGCCAGCTGCTTCCCGCCGTCGAGCCCCTCGAGGGCCAGCAGGGCGTTCGGCGTCTTGAGCGCCATCATCAGTTCGTGGCCCGGCAGCGAGATGTGCGTCGGGTCGGTGCCGTGACCGTAGAGGACGGCGGGAACCTTGCCGGCCCGGCGGGTGCGCCGCGCGGCACCCTTACCGAACTCGGTGCGCGGCTCGGCGGCAATGCGTACCTCGGACACGGCGAAAACTCCTCGTTGTTGCGATCCACGGCCGTCCGCCATCGGACGTCCGCTACGGACAAAAGCGAATCAGGCGATGCTCGATGCGTCAGGCGCCTCGAAGATTCTTTGCGTTCCCCCGGGGAGCACGGGACCGTACCGGCACCGCACTTAACGACCCAAGGGCATACGCGGGATTCAGCAAGTCTAGCCGATCCGTGTAACGCGCGATCCATCCGGGGGACACGCGGCCGACAGAAACGGGCGTGCCCGGACCGCCGCTCGGCGGGCCGGGCACGTCCGGAAACGCTCAGGCGGCCGTCAGCTGTGCCCCCCGAACAGGCTCGTCACCGATCCGTCGCTGAACACCTCGTTGATCGCCCGCGCGATCAGCGGCGCGATCGACAGGACCGTCAGCTTGTCGAACTGCTTGTCCTCCGGGATCGGCAGCGTGTTCGTCAGCACCACCTCGGAGATCCGCGAGTTCTTCAACCGGTCCACCGCCGGGCCCGACAGGACGCCGTGCGTCGCCGCCACGACCACCCGCGTCGCCCCGTTCTCGAACAGCGCGTCCGCGGCCTTCACGATCGTCCCACCGGTGTCGATCATGTCGTCCACCACGACGCAGGTGCGGCCCTCGACCTCGCCGACGACGTCGAACACCTTGACCTCGTTCGCCACGTCCGGGTCGCGCTTCTTGTGGATGATCGCCATCGGGACGCCGCCCAGCCGGTCGCTCCACCGCTCCGTCACCCGCACGCGGCCCGCGTCCGGCGCCACCACCGTCACCTTCGACAGGTCCAGCCGGCTCTCGAAATGCCGCGCCAGCAGGTCCAGCGCGAACAGGTGGTCCACCGGGCGGTCGAAGAACCCCTGGATCTGCGCGGTGTGCAGATCCACGGTGATCACCCGGTCGGCGCCCGCCGTGCTGAACAGGTCCGCCATCAGCCGCGCCGAGATCGGCTCCCGCCCCCGGTGCTTCTTGTCCTGCCGCGCGTACCCGAAGAACGGCGCCACCACCGTGATCCGCTTGGCCGACGCGCGCTTCAGCGCATCCACCATGATCAGCTGCTCCATGATCCACTGGTTGATGGGAGCGGTGTGGCTCTGGATCACGAAGGCATCGGAACCGCGCACCGACTCCAGGAAGCGCACGAACGTCTCACCGTTCGCGAAGTCGTACGCCGACGTCGGCGTCAGCTCGACGTGGAGGTGGTCGGCAACTTCCTTGGCCAGGTCCGGGTGGGCTCGGCCGGAGAAGAGCATCAGCTTCTTCTGACCGCTCGCCTTTATCCCACTCACGTTTGAACGACTCCCCCTCAATGAACTGTGCTTCACGTGGGTTGTTGTCCCCACTCCCCGCGCATGCATGAGTCCGCGCGCACGGGTCGTCTGTTGTTCGCGGGGGACGCCGCTGTCCGCCCTGCCTTGTGCCCCGGAGGGCGGTCCTACTCGGCCTCGTCCCGAGCCCGGCGCGCCGCCTCGGCCGAGGCCGTCCCGGCCCGCCGGCGCTCCACCCAGCCCTCGACGTTGCGCTGCCGCGCCCGCGCCACCGCCATCGCGCCCGGCGGCACGTCCTGCACGATCACGGAACCGGCGGCCGTGTAGGCGCCGTCCCCGACCGTCACCGGCGCGACGATCATGTTGTCGCTGCCGACCCGCACGTGCGAGCCGATCACGCTGCGACGCTTCTCGACGCCGTCGTAGTTCACGAACACCGAACTCGCGCCGATGTTCGAGCCCGCGCCGATGTCCGCGTCGCCCACGTACGTGAGGTGCGGCACCTTCGCGCCCTCGCCCACGTCCGCGTTCTTGGTCTCGACGTACGTCCCGACCTTCGCCCCGCGCGCGAGCCTCGTGCCCGGCCGCAGGTAGGCGTACGGGCCCACGGAAGCCCCCGGGCCGACCTCCGCCCCGGCGCACACCGCGTTCGCCACGACCGCGTCGGCGCCGACGCGGGTGTCGGTCAGCGTGCAGCCCGGCCCGACCTTCGCGCCCGCCTCCAGGTGCGTCGCCCCGTGCAGCTGCGTGCCCGGCAGCACCTCGGCGTCCGGCTCGGCCGTCACCTGCACGTCGATCCACGTGGACGCCGGGTCGACGATCGTCACCCCGGCCCGCATGTGGGCCTCCAGCACGCGGTCGTTCAGCTGCCGCCGCGCCTGCGCGAGCTGCACCCGGTCGTTCACGCCCTGGGTCTCGACCCAGTCGGCGACCAGGTGGGCGCCCGCCCGGTGCCCGTCGCCCCGCAGGATCGCGACCACGTCGGTGAGGTACTCCTCACCGCCCGCGTTGTCGGTCGTCACCCGCTTGAGCGCGTCCTCCAGCAGCGACCCGTCGAACGCGTACATGCCGACGTTGATCTCGCTGACGGCCCGCTGGGCCTCCGACGCGTCCTTGTGCTCGACGATCGCCTCGACGCTCCCGTCCCCGGCGCGGATCATCCGCCCGTACCCGGTCGCGTCCGGCATCTCGGTCGTCAGCACGGTGACCGCGTTGCCCTGGTCCTCGTGTGCGCGCACCAGGTCGGCGAGGGTCTCGGCGCGCAGCAGCGGGTGATCGCCGTTCGTGACGACGACCGTCCCGTCCATGGCCCCGATCTCCTCGAGCGCCATGCGGACGGCGTGCCCGGTCCCGTTCCGCTCCGCCTGCACGACGGCGCGCGCGTCCGGCACGTGCTCGTCCAGGTGCGCGACGACCTGTTCCTTCCGATGCCCGACGACCACGACGAGCCGTTCGGGCTCCAGGCCCTGCGCGGCGGCCAGCACATGCCCGAGCATGCTGCGACCGCAGAGTTCGTGAAGCACCTTCGAGGTGCGGGACTTCATCCGGGTGCCCTCGCCCGCGGCGAGAACGATGACGGCGGCCGGGCGGCTCGCGCTCACAAGGAGGCTCCCTGGCGTCGCGGACGGTTGACGTACGGGCCTACCTGCGACGACACGCGCCGCAGACCGCGTCGGCCCGACCCCCGAAGGATACCGCCCGACACGCAGGCGTCATCCCCCGCCCACCACCCGGCTACTCACCGGACGTACCGGACAGTTCCGCCGCTAGGATTCGAACCTAGAATCTTCTGGACCAAAACCAGCTGCGTTGCCAATTACGCCACGGCGGACCACAAAAGCGACAGACCGGACACCGGTTTGTCGCCAGCGCCCCCAACGATACCGACACCTGAGCTTCGAGCCCACCTCAACAGCGGGAGCATCCCGGCCATGCCCCACGGGGTTCTGGCCCGACTCCCGCCCTCGGGACCGGGCCAGGACCCCGGCATGCGGCACCCCGTCAGGCCCGCGGACCCCGACACGCACCGGTCGGAGCGGGTACCGAGCTCACGCACGGACCGCAGGGTCGCCTCACTCGGTCAAGCCGCCACGCCGCCCGGCGCCGATGATCGCGGCGTCCGAGCGGGCGATCAAGCGTGCGGCCCCCGCTTCGACGCCGAGCATGGCACCGTAGGCCCAGCCCTCGATACGCCGATAAAGACCTGCGCTCTTGTGGACTGAGACCAGCAGGCAGCCCCGGTACTCGTCGACGAGGTTCTTTCTGTTCGTCTTCGCCCGGTGCCGCTTGATCGTCGGCTTCTGGAACAGCTGAGCCGGCGCGCCCACCAGCTCGGCCCACCACCCGGTCACTTTCTCGACGTCGGCCGTCTCGTGGACATGAAGCCGGTACCTGATCCGGTCGGTCTGGATCCCCGCCACCTCGAGGAAGCGGAGGAAGAACACGATCAGTGCGGGGTCGCTGTTGATGAACCGGACCCTCTCCTGGCGCCGGTAGATCTTGTCCTTGCCGCCCTCGCACCAGTAGACGAGAGCACCCAGCAACAGCACGTCCCGGTCACTCAGCTCGCCGACCTCGCGACAGGCGGCCAGCTTGACCTCTTTTCGCTCGATCTCCCGGGCGGAGAGGATGGGTTCCCAGCGCTCCTTCCACGCTGCGGCGACGCGCTCCTGCGAGTACCCGGGCCGTGGTGGGGCGGGCACGTCCCTTAACCACAGCGAGCAGGTGCTTATGGCGATTCCCAAGGAGCCCGCGATCTCCTTGTAGGTCCAGCCTTCCTTGCGGAGTTCGATGGCCTTGGGCTTGAGCTTGTTGCGGATCTCGTCCGACATCGGTCCACTCATGGAGTGAACCTTACCAGCGAATTTAACACTCCGTAGCTAAGTTATTACTTAAAGCTAATAGCATCGTGGCCAGTTCGCCCTGGATCGGAGGGTCAGCCAGTCTGGGAGGGGCTCGCGGGCTTCGAGCCAGGCGGGCGGGACGGCGGCCGGGCCGCGGTGGGCGGCGATGACGCCGCCGACCATCGCGGCGGTCGTGTCCATGTCGCCGCCGACGACGACGCAGGCGCGGACGGCCGACTCGTAGTCGTCCAGGCGGGTGGCGGCGGCCCAGAGGGCGAAGGGGACGGTGTCCTGCGCGGTGATCCGGTTGCCGTTGCCCAGTTCGTGGGCGGCCTCCTGCGGGGTCTTCGCGAGAAGGCGGAGGGAGCGTCGCAGGCCGCGGCGGACGTACTCGCCCATCGTCGTCCGTTCGAGTGCGGTCTCGATCAGTTCCCGGGGCTCGATGGGCTCGCCCGGACGGGACGCGGCGAAGGCGGCGGCGACGGCGATCGCGACGGCGCCCGCGACGCCCTCGGGGTGGGCGTGGGTGACCTCGGCGGACAGGACGGCCTGGTGCGCGGCGCGGTCGAGGTCGTCGGCGAAGTAGGCGCCGAGCGGGGCGACGCGCATGGCGGCGCCGTTGCCGAAGGATCCCTTGCCGTCGAAGAGTTCGCGGGACGCCCGGTGCCAGTGGTCGCCTCGCTGGACGCGCTCCAGGAGTTCGACGGCTCCGGCGCCGTAGCGGCGGCCGATGTCCATGCGCTCGGCGAAGGAGCGGGCCAGCTCGTCCTGGTGGATTTGCCCGAATTGGTTTAGGGCGTCCGTCACGGAGCACGCCATCTCCGTGTCGTCCGACCAGATCCACGGCGCGGGCGGCATGCCGGTCTCCGTGGAGACGTCCCGGTTGGCGAGGAGGAAGAACTGGTCGCCGAAGGCGTCGCCGACCGAAAGGCCGACGAGCGAACCTTCGGCGCGTGCCGAACGTTCGTGCAGAGTGAGGGCCATTGCGCGTCCTTCCGCGGGGGCACGGTCGAGGAGCATGAGAGTTCTGTGACCCGAGGGACACATCCCACTGATTTTACCGGCCGCTGCTGTCGTACCTACGGTTCCGTAGGTTACGTTGGCGTAGGTAAGGCCTCCCGAGTTGCAGGAAGTGGTGACGCCATGACAACGGCCCCGACGGTGGACACTCCGAGCCCCCAGCGGCGCCCCGAACTGGCACCCGAGAAGCAGGGCAACGGCGAGCGGCTGCTCGTCGCCGTTTTCACGGGTGTGCCCTTCCTGGCCCTGTTCGCGGCGATCCCGCTGGCGTGGGGCAGCTTCCTGGGCTGGTCGGACGTCGTCCTCGCCGCTGTCTTCTACGTGCTGACCGCCGGCGGGATCACCGTGGGGTACCACCGCTACTTCACGCACGGTTCCTTCAAGGCGAAGCGTCCGCTAAAGATCTTCATGGCCCTGGCCGGGAGCATGGCGATGCAGGGGCCGGTCATCACGTGGGTGGCCGACCACCGCCGCCACCACAAGCACTCGGACAAGGAGTTCGACCCGCACTCGCCGTGGCGCTTCGGCAACGACTGGAAGGCCCTGGCGAAGGGGCTCGTCTGGGCGCACTACGGGTGGCTGTTCGACGGCGACCAGACGTCCAAGCCCCGGTTCGCCAAGGACCTGCTGAACGACCGGGACATCACCCGGATCCACCGGCTGTTCCCGGCCATGGTGGCGGTGACGTTCTTCCTGCCCGCGGCGCTCGGCGGCCTGATCACGATGTCGTGGGCGGGGTTCTTCACGGCGCTGTTCTGGGCGGGCTTCGTCCGGCTCACCCTGGTCCACCACGTGACGTGGTCGATCAACTCGATCTGCCACACGTTCGGCAAGGAGGACTTCGAGGTCCGCGACAAGTCCCGGAACGTCTGGTGGCTGGCGATCCCGTCGCTGGGCGAGTCGTGGCACAACCTGCACCACTCGGACCCGACGTGCGCGCGGCACGGCGTCCTGAAGGGGCAGGTCGACATCAGCGCCCGGATCATCCATGGCTTCGAGAAGGCCGGCTGGGCCTATGACGTCCGGTGGCCGAACGACGACCGGCTCGCCGCCAGGCGCACGAAGCAGCCTGTTTGAGCGTCACAATTGACACCGTGACAGAACCCGCCCCGAGGCCCCGCAGAAAGCGGATGACCGGCAAGGAACGCCGCGAGCAACTCCTGACGATCGGCCGCACCCTGTTCGCCGAGCGCGGCCTGGACGGCACGTCGGTGGAGGAGATCGCGTCCGCGGCGGGCGTCTCCAAGCCCGTGGTGTACGAGCACTTCGGCGGCAAGGAGGGGCTGTACGCGGTCGTGGTGGACCGCGAGTTCGAGGGACTGCTGCGGCTGGTGACCGAGGCGCTGACGTCGGCGCGGCACTACCGGGGCAAGCTCGAGAAGGCCGCGCTGGGCCTGCTCGAGTACATCGAGGAGAACCCGGACGGGTTCCGCATCCTCGTCCGTGACTCGCACGGCGGCACCGGGACGGGCAGCTACGCGAGCCTGCTGAGCGAGATCGCCGGGGAGGTCGAGTACATCCTCGCCCGGGAGTTCGACCGGCACGGGTACGACGACAAGTTCGCGCCGCTGTACGCGCAGAGCCTGGTCGGGATGGTGGCGGTGACGGGCCAGTGGTGGCTGGACGTCCGCAAGCCGCACCGCGAGGACGTCGCGGCGCACATAGTGAACCTGGCGTGGAACGGACTGTCGGGCCTGGAGCCGCGCCCGTCGCTGGACCCGCGGCGCCGCCGCAAGGAGATGGAGCGCGCGGAGAAGCGGGCGGAGAAGATCGCGGCGAAGGAGGAGAAGGCCGCCGCGCGGGCGCAGCGCCGGGTCCGCAAGGAGGACGGCGCGGAGCAGCCGGGGTGAGACGTGCGCCGGCGGCCGTCCGGAGTTCGTCCGGGCGGCCGCCGGCCGGGGTCGCCGTCGTCGGGTTGCGACGCCGGGGCTGTGCTGCGACCGTGTCGGTCGCCCGCCGCCGCCCGCCGTCCGGGTCTCGCACACCGCAGGGGAACGATTCGCTGTCTCCGGACGGACGGGCGGCGCCGTGGTCTAGGTGCGTCGGGCGATCACGAAGATCCTCCGGAACGGGTAGACGGTGCCGTGCGGGCGCGCGGGGTAGGCGTCCCGCAGTCGCTCGCGGTACTCGGCGGCGAACGCGTCGGCGTCCGGTCCGTCGAGCGCGGTGAGGACGGGCCGCAGCGCGGTGCCCTTGACCCATGCGAAGACGGGATCGTCTCCGGTGAGGGTCTGCATGTAGGTGGTCTCCCAGGCGTCGACGTCGCAGCCGTGTCCCGCGAGCAGATCGAGGTATCCCTCGGCGCTGAGGACGGGCGCGTCCCGCACGATGTGCCCGAGCCGGCCGGCCCACCGGTCCGACCGGCACAGGTCCCGCAGGATCGCGTGGCTGGGCGCGGCGAAGTTGCCGGGCACCTGGAAGGCGAGCCGCCCGCCCGCGTTGAGCGACTTCGCCCAGCGGGGCAGCAGCTCCAGGTGTTCGGGGACCCACTGCAGGACGGCGTTGGACACGATGAGGTCGGCGTGCCCGTCCCAGGTCCGGACGTCCTGCACGCGGAACGCCAGCCGTCCGGGGATGGCGTGGACGCGCGCGGCGTCGATCATCTCGGGCGAAGAGTCGAGGGCCTCCACGACCGCGCCGGGCCAGCGGCCCGCCAGTGTCGCGGCCGGCTCCCCGCTCCCGCATCCGAGGTCGACGACCTGCCGGGGCGCGACGTCGCCGAGCCGTTCCACCAATTCGCGGAACGGCCGGAAGCGCTCGTCTCCGTAGACCCCGTACTGCGCGGGGTCCCACACGGCCTCGACCTGTCTCGACATCAAGACACATGATGCCGCGTCCATATCTTGATGTCAAGAATCATGAGCCCCCGTCACCTGACGGATGCCCCGGCTCCTCCTCCGCGCCTACGTTCGCCCCATGACAGAGACGAACGGAACGACGTGGGCGCTCGTCCTGGGGCCCGGCGGCCCCGTGGGCACGGCCTGGCTGCTCGGCCTGGCCGCGGGCCTCCGCCGCCACGGCACGGACCCCGCCGCCGGCCTCATCGTCGGCACCTCCGCGGGCGCCATCGCGGGCGCCATGATCGCCGCCGGGCACGACCTGGACACCTGGGCCGATCTGCCGCCCCGGACGGTCGCGGGCGGCGGGACGACCGGGAGCGGGCTCGCCGCGGCGATGCGGCGGGTGTTCGAGGTGCTCGGCGACGCGAGCCTGGATCGGGGCGAGGCGCGGCGCCGGGTGGGCCGGATCGCGCCGGACGCCGAGTCCCTGCGGGCGTTCGGCGACGACCCGGGCGACATGTCGCGGTGGGGCGGCTGCTTCCGGGCGGGCCTGCGCCAGGCCCCCGAGGCGGCGGGGCGGATCCGCGCGGCCCTGCGGGGGTGACCTCACGGGCGGGCGGGCCGCGGGCTAGTGTCCCCTCACGCCCTCACCCTGGGTATCTCGACATCAAGACAGGTAGGCTTGCGGCATGGAGGATGAGGTCGACCGGCTGGTCGAGGCGTGGCGGACCGAGCGCCCGGATCTGGACGTGCGTCCGCTGCAGGTCCTCAGCCGCGTGTCGCGGTTGGCCCGTCACCTCGACCGGGCGCGGCGGGCCGTGTTCGTGGCCCACGACCTCGAGTCGTGGGAGTTCGACGTGCTGACGGCGCTGCGGCGGGCGGGGAGCCCGTACCAGCTGAGCCCCGGACGGCTGCTGCGCGCGACGCTCGTGACGTCGGGCACGATGACGAACCGGATCGACCGGCTGGCCGCGGCGGGCCTGGTGGAGCGGCACCCGGACCCGCAGGACAAGCGCGGCGTCCAGGTCCGGCTCACCGAGGCGGGGCTGACCCGCGTGGACGCCGCGTTCGCCGATCTGCTGGCGCGCGAGGAGGCGATCCTCGCGGGGCTCAGCCCGGCGCAGCACGACGCCCTCGCGGGGCTGCTGCGGACGCTGCTGGTCCCGTTCGACACCGCCCGCGACTAGCGGAGGGCCGACTCGATCGCGGCGGCGAGGCCGCGGAGCCGTTCCTCGCCGCCCGCGGGGCCGATGAGCTGGACGGACGCGGGCAGGTGCGAGCCCGGCAGGGGCACGGGCGGCGCGACGGCGGGGAGCCCGGCGACGTTGACCGGGCCGGCGACGTTGACCGGGCCGGTGAGGGTGGTGAGGGCGAGGTCGCCCTCGAGGTCCTCGTCGGGTTCGGGCGCGACGGTCGCCAGGACGGGCGGCGCGATCGCCGTGTGCCGCCGCAGGATCGCGTCGAGTTCGGCGCGGAGGGCCCGCCGGATCTCCGCGGCCCGGTCGGCGCGCCCGCGGGAGATGCTCTTCAGCAGGGGCAGGCGGTGCCGCATGCGCTCGCTGACGCGGTCGGGCCGGTCGAGGTAGCGGCCGTTGTGCGGCCACGCCTCGCTGCCGACGATCACCCCGTTGGCCACGGCGGCCTCGTGGAAGTACTCGGTCCGCACGTCGACGAGGGCGCGACGCGGCGGAGGGCGTCGTCGACGGCTGCGTCGATCTCGGGGCGGACGCCCGGCGCGCGGATGCGGGCGAGGGGGCCGCCCGGTTCGTACGGGACGGGCGCGAAGCCGGGTTCGATCAGCCGCATGCCCCGGCGCCGCGACGGCGGCGCTGCCCGCGGTGGTGGGCAGCCCCGCGACGTCGATGGCGTCCTTGACGGCCGGCCGCGGGCCGTCACCGGGCGCGTCGGTCTCGAGCAGCCATGTCGCCATCGGAGGATGATCGCGGTCAGCCGATGTCCTCGGCGAGCATGAGCCATTCCTCCTCGATCTCGGCGGCCTGCGCCCGGACCTCCCGGAGCCGGCCGTCGAGCTCCTGGAGCTTGACGTGGTCGGTGGCGTGCGCGGCGAGCTTCTCGTGGAGCTCGGCCTCCTGCCCGGCGAGCTTCTCCAGGCGGCGTTCGAGCCGGTCGAGTTCCTTGCGGGCCTTCCAGTCCTGCTGGCCCTTGGGCTTGGACGGCTGCGCGGGCGCGGCGGACGTCCCGGCGGGGCCGGACGCGCGGGCCTTCGCGCGGCGCTCCAGGTACTCGTCGACGCCGCCGGGCAGCATCGAGACGCGGCCGTCGCCGAGGAGGGCGGCGACGCGGTCGGTGACGCGTTCGAGGAAGTACCGGTCGTGGCTGACGACGACGAGGGTGCCGGGCCAGCCGTCGAGGAGGTCCTCGACCTCGGTGAGGGTCTCGATGTCGAGGTCGTTGGTGGGCTCGTCGAGGAGCAGGACGTTCGGCTCGCCCATCAGCAGGCGCAGCACCTGCAGGCGGCGGCGCTCGCCGCCGGACAGGTCGCCGACGGGCGTCCACTGCCGGTCGCCGGGGAACCCGAGCCGTTCGAGGAGCTGGCTCGCGGTCCATTCGCGCTTGCCGACGGTGATGCGGCGGCGGATCTCCTCGACCGACTCCAGGACGCGGCGGGACGGGTCGAGTTCCTCGAGGTTCTGCGACAGGTGGGCGAGCTGGACGGTCTTGCCGCGCACCATCGTCCCGGCGGACGGGGCGACGGTGCCGTCCAGGAGGCGCAGCAGGGTGCTCTTGCCGCTGCCGTTGACGCCGACGAGGCCGACGCGCTCGCCGGGCCCGAGCCGCCAGGTGAGGTGCTCGAAGATGGCGCGGGCGCCGAGCCGGACGGTGACGTCCTCGGCGTCGATGACGGTCTTGCCGAGCCGGGCGGTGGCGAACTTGGTCAGCTCGACCGAGTCGCGGGCCGGGGGCTCGTCGGCGATGAGGGCCTGCGCGGCGTCGACCCGGAACTTGGGCTTGGACGTGCGGGCCTGCGGGCCGCGCCGCAGCCACGCCAGTTCCTTGCGCAGCAGGTTCTGCCGCTTGGTCTCGGTCGCGGCGGCGATGCGGGAGCGTTCGGCCTTGGCCAGGACGTACGCGGAGTAGCCGCCCTCGTAGCGTTCGACGCGGCCGTCGACGACCTCCCAGGTGCGGTCGGTGACGGTGTCGAGGAACCAGCGGTCGTGGGTGACGACGAGCAGCGCGCCCTTGCGGTCCCGCAGGTGCCGGGCGAGCCAGTCGATCGCCTCGATGTCGAGGTGGTTGGTGGGCTCGTCCAGCAGGATCAGGTCGGACTCGGGGACGAGCAGGCGGGCGAGGGCGATCCGGCGGCGCTCGCCGCCCGACATGCCGGCGATGGGGGTGTCGAGGTCCAGGCCGGGCAGCAGCCCGGCGAGGACGTCGCGGACGCGCGTGTCGCCGGCCCATTCGTGTTCGGCGCGGTCGCCGATCACGACGGACCGGACGGTCGCGCCGTCCGGGAACACGTCCCGCTGCACGAGGTGGCCGAGCCGCAGCCCGCGCGCGTGCGTGACGCGCCCGGCGTCGGGCTCGGTCTCCTTGGCGAGGACGGACACGAGGGTGCTCTTGCCGCCGCCGTTGCGTCCGACGACGCCGACGCGGTCCCCGTCGTCGAGGCCGAGGGAGACGGCGTCCAGCAGCGGCTTGGGCCCGTAGGCCTTGGCGACGTTCTCAAGATTGATCAGATTCACGACGCTTCCAGCCTATTGCCCGCCGCAAACCGGACGCGCGCTCCCCGGGCGATCAGTATCCGGGCGGCGGGCCGGGCGGGCCGGGCGGCGGCTGCTGGCCGGGCGCGCCGTACGGCGGCGTGCCCGGCGCCGGGCCGTGACCGGGCGCCTGCCCGGGGCCGCCGGGCGGCCCGTACTGGCCGGGCGCGAAGCCGTTCGACCTCTTTTTCCTCGAGTTGGTCGCGACCACGATCACGGCCGCGACCGCGGCGATGATCACGACGACGCCGACGACGAGTACGAGGAGCAGCAGGCTGACCATGAGCGTCCAGTGGTTGTCGGGCTAGGGCACGCGGGCGGGCGGGCCGGCCGTGCCGCCGTCCTGGTTCCGGCGCGGCCCGGCCCCGCGGGCGGCCACCGTGTCCGGGGCGTTGCGGCGGAGGGCGCGGTCCCGGCGCACGGCCAGCACGACGAGCGTCACCATCATCGCGACGGCGACGAGACCCAGCAACCCGGAAAGGTACGTCATCGCTTCACCTCGTCGGCGGGAATCGGCGTCACGGGTCATGACGCCCGCCGGGAGCGCGAAGTTCGCTTGTGTGCGGTTCGCAACTAAAGCGGTCGCGCTAGAGAACCGTGGCTCCCGGGACAGGGCCGTGCGCGGCGAGCGCCTGCGCGGCGACCCCGGCGCGGTCGAGCGCGGCGGCGAGGTCGGCGGCGCCGGCGGCGTCCTCGGCGAGGAACGCGCAGGTGGGGCCGGATCCGGAGACGAGCGCGCCGATGGCGCCGAGGGCCCGTCCGGCGTCGAGGGTGGCGCGCAGGGACGGGCGCAGCGCGAGGGCGGCGGGCTGCAGGTCGTTGGTGAGCGCGGCGCCGAGCGCCTTGGCGTCCCCGGCGGCGAGCGCGGCCGTCAGGTCGGCGGACGCCTCCGGCCACGGGACGTCGCCGCCCCGCGCGGCGCGGAGC
Organism: Actinomadura cremea; assembly: GCF_014648495.1. Lineage (GTDB taxonomy): Bacteria > Actinomycetota > Actinomycetes > Streptosporangiales > Streptosporangiaceae > Spirillospora > Spirillospora cremea. The sequence goes on along the minus strand of NZ_BMRF01000007.1, from coordinate 69,495 downwards.
CGGTCGCATTCGGCGTAGACGGCGGGGGTGGACAGGCCGCCGTCGGCGGTGGCGAACACCCAGTGGAAGGTGCCGCGGGCCGTCGCGGCGGTGAGCCGCTCGCCGCGTCCGGTGCCGACGGCGGTGCCGCCGAACAGCGCGAACGGGACGTCGCTGCCGAGCCGCGCGCCGAGGTCGAGCAGGTCGCCGGGGGCGAGCGCGGGCGCGGCGGGGTCGTCCCACAGCCGGGCGCAGGCGAGGAGCGCGGCGGCGGCGTCGGCGCTGCCGCCCGCCATCCCGCCCGCGACGGGGATCGCCTTGCGGATCCGCAGCGCGACCCGGGGCTGCACGCCGAGCCGTCCGGCGACGAGCCGGGCCGCGCGGGCGGCGAGGTTGCCGTCGCCCGTGGGGACGCCGTCGATCGCGACGCGGGAGCCGGGCGCGGCCTCGACGCCGATCCGCAGCGCGTCCGCGGGCTCGGCGGTGACCTCGTCGAACAGCGACACGGCGTGGAAGACGTTGACGAGGTCGTGGTACCCGTCGTCGCGCAGCGGGCCGACGCCGAGCTGGAGGTTGACCTTGGCGGGGACGCGCACGCTCACCGGATTCACGTCACGGAACCCTACGGGACGCGCCGCGTCCCCGCGCACGCCGCCGGGCGGTCAGCCGCCGCTGGTGACGGGCAGGTTGCGGGGGTTGAAGTACGGGGCGGTGGCGAGCTCGCGCAGCGCCGACACGGCGTGCTCGTCGCCGGTCACCGCGTAGCGGTGCCGCTCGTCGCGGGGGCCGTCGGCGCGCTCGTCGGAGTTGAAGTAGACGACGGCCTTGACCTGCGGTTTCTGCAGGACCTCGGCGGCGGAGCGGAACCATTGGGCGCGGCGCTCGCCGTAGGAGCGGGGCGCCCCGAACTCGGCGATCATGATGGGCTTGGAGCGGTCGTCGGCCCATTCGAGGAACGGCTTGAGCGACTCCGACAGGTCCTGGTAGTCGAAGTCGCCGCTGGGCCGGGCGTCGGCGCAGATCCAGTCGACGTGGTCGTCGCCCGGGTAGTAGGCGGCGGCGTCGCGCGTCCCGAAGCCGCGGGCGGTGGGGCACCAGACCCAGGCGACGTTGTGGACCTTCTCCTCGGCGAACACCTTCCGCATGTGCTTCCAGGCGGCGATGAAGTCGGCCGGGGAGTGGACGCGCTCCTCCTCGGTCAGGTCGTCCATGTCGCGGGACCAGCGCAGGAACACCGGCTTGCCGAGCTTCTTGATCGCGCGGGCGCGGTCGCGGACCTGCTCGTCGAACCGCCCCTGGACGGTCTCGCGGGTGTCGCCGCCGTCCCAGGTCAGCAGCAGGTAGCGGTCGGATCCGGTGACCTCGCGGCCGAAGCCGTCCGGGAAGTCGTCCTTCCAGTCGTGGTAGCTCTGCACGATGTCGAGCCTGCGGCCGAGGTCGCCCTCGAACCCGGTGACGTCCGCCATGCCGGGCCCGTCGGCGTTCGCCGCTCCGCGCCCGGTCCCGGACGGGCTCGCGCTCGGGCTCTCGCCCCCGTCGCCCTCCGCCTCGCCGCCGGGGACACCGGTGCCGGGCAGCCAGGCGCCGAAGTACGCGCCCTGCTTCGGGGGGACGGGCGCGATGCCGGCCCGCGCCGTCGTCGTGATGTCGGGGGCCGCGCCCGCGCCGTCAGAGCACCCCGCCGCGACCGTCCCGGTGAGCCCCGCCACCGCGATCAGGGCCGTCGCCACGACCGGGATCCTCGCCCGCGCCGTCCGCGAACGCGCCTTCACCATCGTCCTCCGACTCATCCGGGTCCGCTGCGTCCCCGGGGGCCGCCGCCGGGGGATCTTGGGGGGAGCCGCCCCGCCCTGAAGGACCATACTCGGCAATCCGGGCGAAGGAGGCCACGTCCAGAGCTTCGCCCCGAGTCCGCGGATCGACGCCCGCCGCCCGCAGCGCCTCCTCGGCCGCCGCGGCGGACCCCGCCCAGCCCGCCAGCGCCGCCCGCAGCGTCTTGCGCCGCTGCGCGAACGCGGCGTCGACCACGGCGAACACCTGGTCGCGGGACGCGACGGTCGGCGGCGGCTCGCTGCGGGCGAACCGGACGAGCCCGGAGTCGACGTTGGGCGCGGGCCAGAACACCGCGCGCCCGACGGGCCCGGCGCGGCGGGCGTCCCCGTACCAGGCGAGCTTCACCGACGGCACCCCGTAGATCTTGCTCCCGGGCTCGGCGACCATCCGGTCGGCGACCTCGGCCTGCACCATGACCAGCGCCTTCTCCAGGGACGGCAGCGCCGCCAGCAGGTTCAGGACGACCGGGACGGCCACGTTGTACGGGAGGTTCGCGACCAGCGCCGTGGGAGCCGGGCCGGGCAGCTCTGTGATCTTCATCGCGTCGGCGCGCACGACCTCCAGCCGCCCGGCCAGGTCGGGCTCGCGGGCGGCCGCCGTCGCGGGCAGCTCGCCCGCCAGCACCGGGTCGATCTCCACCGCGACGACCCGCCGGACCTCCGGCAGCAGCGCCAGCGTCAGCGAGCCGAGCCCCGGCCCGACCTCGATCACGACGTCCTCGGGATCCAGCTCGGCCGCACGGACGATCCGGCGCACGGTGTTGGCGTCGATCACGAAGTTCTGGCCCAGCGTCTTGGTGGGCCGCACGCCCAGCCGTCCCGCCAGCTCCCGGACGTCCGCCGGCCCGAGCAGTCCCCGCGTCTCCCCCATCCGTCGATTGTCTCAGCAGCCGCACCCTCCCCCGGCCGCCCGCGGCCGGGGCGCCTGGGCACGCTCCCGCCGCACGGCACGTCGGACGATCATGCGCCGCCACCGTGGAGTCGCGAGATCACGCGGGACGGCGTCGGCGGGACGGTCGAGTCAGCGGCGCCCGGCGCACCCGCCCGCGGCCGCGGGCGGGTGGGAACGCTCCCGCCCCGGGCCGCGTCGGATCACCATGCGCCTGCTGCTCTCCGCCCGCGTCACCATCGTGGTCTTCTGCGCATGGGCCGTCTATCCCGCGATCCTCGCGTACACGTTCGCCGCCGGGGAGAAGGCGACCGCCGGCGTGGAGTCGTGCAGCCTCGGCGGGTCGACCCACGGTCGCCGCGGCTCCGGCAGCTGCCACGGCACCTGGCGCACCGAGGGCGGCGGGACGGGCCGGGGCGAGATCTACAACCTGGACGTCCGGGAGGCCCCGGGCGACACCGTCCAGGTGCGGATCGGGCCGCTGGGGCCCTACGCGGGCGGGTGGGGCCGCGCCTGGGTCGGGCCGGTCGTCTCCGGCGGCTACGTCCTGCTCGCCCTGATCGCCTACCTCGCGATGCTCCGCTGGAAGAAGGTCTTCCACCGCCTGAAGCTCGCGGAATCGATCGCCGCCGAACCCGGCGGGCTGATCGTCACCGAGGCCGGCGTGCGCGGCCCCGACGGCACCCCGCACGTCCTCCTCCGGCGCCTGCCGGGCCCGCCGCCCGGCCACGAGCGCCTCGACCTGCCGGGCCGGACGGAACGCCACGACGAACTGGCCGGCCCCGGCCGCACCGTCTTCCAGTCCGTGCTCGACGCGGACGAACGCCCGCTGATGATCCTCGAACACCGGTCGGACCGGAAGCTGAACCCCGAGACCGTCCTGCTCGACCCGTCCGGCGCCCCCACGATGCTCGTCCGCAGGGTGGGCGACAGGGAGTTCCGCCTGCTGGACCCCGCGGGCGCCGAACTCGGTTCCGCCCGGCCGCCCGGCCGCGCCCGCGTCCCGACGCTGGAGGTGCGGGACGCCGAGGGGAAGCGGGTCGCCGTGACCGTCGGGAAACGGAACGAGTGGCTGCTGCGGACCGAGGTGGACGCGCCCCCGCCCCTGCGCGATGCTGCGCTCGTCCTCTCGCTCGTCCAGAACCGCACCGCCTACTGAGGAGAACCCCCGATGTCGTCCTCACCCGATCCCGCGAGAGCCGCCGAGCCGCCGGACACCGGGCCGCGGCACCGTAAGTCCAGGGCCCGCTCGATCCTCACCGTGCTCGCCGTCGTCGCGTTCTGCGGGTGGGCCGTCTACCCCGTGCTCCTCACGTACACGTTCTATCTGGGCGAGAAAGCGACCGCGACCGTCGCCGAATGCGAGGTGGGCAGCCCGGGATACGGCCGTGCCGGCGGCGATCCGGACCGCTGCCGCGGCACCTGGCGCACCGAGGGCGGGGAGACCGCCGAAGGCGAGATCTACAACCTCGACCCGACCAGGGCCGAGGGCCGGACGTACGCGGTGCGCATCGGCCCGCTGGGCCCGTACGCGCACGGCTGGGACCGCGCATGGCCGGGGCCCCTCCTCGGCGCGGTGCCGCTGCTGATCTTCGTGGCCGCCGAGGTCCTGCTCTACCGGGGGATACTCCGGCCCGGCCGGAAGATGGCCGACACGCTGCTCGCCGCGCCCGGGGCGCTCCTGGTCTCCGACGCCAGGACCCGCCACGCCGACGGCTCGCCGCACACGTTCGTCCGGAACCTGCCGGACGCCCCGCCCGGCCACCGGCGCCTCGACCTGCCCGGCCGGGAGCGGCGGCAGGGCAAGAACGTGGGCCCGAAGGGCGGCCGCACCTTCTACCAGTCCGTGGTGGACACCGACGAGCGGCCGCTGATGCTGCTGGAGCACCGCTCGGACGAGCGGCTGGAGCCGGAGACCGTGCTGCACGACCCGTCCGGCGACCCGCGGCTGCTCCTCCGCCGGACGGACGGGACCCGGTTCCGGATCCTGGACCCCACCGGCGCCGAACTCGGTACCGCCCGGCCCGCCGACGAGGCCCGGATCCTGAGCCTGGAGGTCTGTGACACCGACGGGAAGGTGGTCGCCGAGGCCGCCGGGCGCGGGCTCATGACGTGGGTGCTGCGCATCGAGCAGGACGCGCCGCCGCTGATGCGCGACGCCGCACTCGCCCTCGCGTTCGTCAAGCTGCGCAGCCTCTACTGAAATGGATCGCCCGCGTCGGGTCCGGCTCATCGCCATCACCCTGCTCGTCGTTTTCGTGATCGCCCCGCTGGTCTGGCCCGCCGTCCTGGCGTACACGCTGCACTTCGGCGACAGGGCCACGGCGACCGTCGCCGAGTGCGTGACCACCACGGGGCGCGGGTCGACCACGACCTGCCGCGGCACCTGGCGCACCGCGAGCGGGCAGACCGGCCGGGGCGAGATCGCCGGGCTCGACCCCGGCACCCCGGACGGGGAGACCGTCCCGGTGCGGATCGGCCCCGCCGGCCCCTACGCGAACGGATGGTCGTCGAGGACGCTGCCGGGCGCCCTGGTACCGATCGGGATGTTGACGGTGCCGACGATCCTCGCCGTACCGCTCATCGTCCGGATGCGCCGGGCCGTCCACCGCCGGGGCCGGCGGCTCGCCGGGGAACTGCTCGCCGGCCCCGGCGCCCTCCTCGTCTCCGGCGACGCGGTCCACCGTCCCGACGGGACCCCGTACGCGTCCCTGCGGGCGACGTCCGCCCCCGTGCCCGGATACCGCCGCCTCGACCTGCCGGGACGCCCCGAGCGGTCGCACCGGCCGATGCCGGGGACGGTGCCGGACCGTCCGTCCGTCGAGTTCGAGTCCCTCCAGGACCCCGCCGGACGGACGCTGATGTTCTGCGAGCACCGCACGGACGCCCGGCTCGAGCCCGAGATCGTCCTGCTCGACCCGTCGGGCGCCCCGCGGCTGCTCATCCGCCGCGAGTCGCCGCACCCGCTCCGCTACCGGCTGCTGGACCCGTCCGGCGCCGAACTCGGCTCGGCCCGGACGGCCACCGGCATCGGGACGCTCGCCGTCCGCGACGCCGCCGGGACGCGGGTCGCCGCCGCGGGGCTGCGCGGACGCGACTGGGCGCTGCGGGCCGGCGAGGACGCGCCCGAGGGGCTGCGCGACGCCGCGCTCGTCCTCGTCCTCGCCCAGTTCCGCCGCCAGGACTTCACCTGACCGGCCGCCCGCCCGAGGAACTCCGGGACGCGCCCGCGTCACCAGGGGCCGAAGGCGCGCTCCCCGTTCGCGGCGATCGCCGTGCACAGCTCGTCCACCCCGACGCCCTTGATCTCGGCCATCGCCCGCACCGTGTGCGGGATCAGGTAGGACGCGTTGGGCTTGCCCCGGTGCGGGACGGGCGTGAGGAACGGCGCGTCGGTCTCGACCAGGACCAGGTCGAGGGGGGCGACGCGCAGCGCCTCGCGGAGCGGCTCGGCGTTCTTGAACGTGACGTTCCCGGCGAAGCTCATCAGGTACCCGTGCGCCGTGCAGACTTCCGCCATCGCGGCGTCCCCGGAGTAGCAGTGGAACACGACCGTTCCGGGCGCCCCCTCGTCCTCCAGGATCGCCAGGACGTCGTCGTGGGCCTCCCGGTCGTGGATCACCAGGGCCTTGCCGGTGCGCTTGGCGATCTCGATGTGCGCGCGGAACGAGCGGTGCTGGTCGGCCTTCGGCGCCCAGTCGCGGTAGTAGTCCAGGCCGGTCTCGCCGATGGCCCGGACCTTCGGGTGCGCGGCCATCGCCTCGATGTCGGCGAGGACGGCGTCCGAGATCCCCGTCGTCTCGTTCGGGTGGATCGCCACGCCCGCGTAGACGCCGTCGAACTCGCCGGCGGCGTCCACCGCGAACCGGGACGACGGCAGGTCGCAGCCGATCGTGACGATCCGGGCGATGCCCGCCGCCCGCGCCGACGCGACCTGCTCGTCCACCGGCGTCTCGACGATGTCGAGATGGCAGTGGCTGTCGAACACGTCCACGGGCAGGCGGTCGGGCAGCGGCGGGTACGACCGCGCCGCCTGGCCGCCGCTGCTCACTCGCCCTCCAGCCGGGCGAGCTCCTCGTCCACGATCGACTCGTCCAGCTTCTTGAACAGCGGCGTGGGCTTGGCGAGCGGGACGCCCGGCCGCACCGGCCGCGACTCCCAGCGGGCCTCGACGTCGTAGTCCCCGGTGAGGACCCGGTAGTCGGGGCCGCCGTCCTCCGACACGTCCCGCAGCTCCGGCATGCCGCTCCACACGCCCTCGCCGCCGAGCATCTCGTACACCTTCTGCGACGAGTTCGGCAGGAACGGCGTGAGCAGCGTCTTCGCGTCGTCCACCACCTGCAGCGCGGTGTGCAGGATCGACTGGACGCGCGCCGGGTCGTCCTTCAGCTTCCAGGGCGCCTGGTCCGACAGGTACTTGTTCGCGTCCCGGACGACGTCGAGCGCCTCGGTGGTCGCGTTCTTGAACCGGGACCGCTCGAGTTCGGCGCCGACGGCCGCGAACGCGTTCCGGCTGCGCTCCATCAGCGCCCGGTCGGCGTCGGTGAGGTCGCCCGGCTCGGGGATCGCGCCGTAGTTCTTCGCGGCCATGTTCACCGACCGGTTGACCAGGTTGCCCCACGCCGCGACCAGCTCGTCGTTGTTGCGGCGGCGGAACTCCGACCAGGTGAAGTCGGTGTCCTGGTTCTCGGGGCCCGCGACCGCGACGTAGTACCGCAGCGCGTCCACGTCGTAGCGGTCGAGGAAGTCCTTCACGTAGATGACGACCTGGCGGGACGAGGAGAACTTCTTCCCCTCCATCGTCAGGAACTCGGACGCCACCACCTCGTTCGGGACGTTCAGGGCGCCCAGCGAGCCCGGCTCGCCGCCCTTGTCGCCCTGCCCGCTGTAGCCGAACAGCATCGCGGGCCAGATCTCGGAGTGGAAGACGATGTTGTCCTTGCCCATGAAGTAGTACGACAGGGCGTCCGGGTCCTGCCACCAGCCGCGCCACAGGTCCGGGTCGCCCTGCCGCCGCGCCCACTCCACCGACGCGGAGAAGTAGCCGACGACCGCGTCGAACCACACGTACAGCTTCTTGTTCGGGTTGTCGCGCCACCCGTCCAGCGGGATCGGGACGCCCCAGTCGAGGTCGCGGCTGATCGCGCGCGGCTGCAGGTCGTCCAGCAGGTTCAGCGAGAACTTCAGGACGTTCGGCCGCCACTGCCCCTGCTTTCCGCGCAGGTACTCGCCGAGGACGTCGGTGAACGCGGGCAGGTCGAGCATGAAGTGCTCGGTCTCGACGAACTTCGGCGTCTCCCCGTTGATGCGGCTCACCGGGTTGATCAGTTCGATCGGGTCGAGCTGGTTGCCGCAGTTGTCGCACTGGTCGCCGCGCGCGCCGTCGTACCCGCAGATCGGGCAGGTGCCCTCGATGTACCGGTCCGGCAGCGTCCGCCCGGTCGACGGGGAGATCGCCCCCATCGTCTGCTTCGGGAAGATGTAGCCGTTGCCGTAGAGGCCCTTGAAGATCTCCTGGACGACCGCGTGGTGGTTGCGGGTCGAGGTCCGGGTGAACAGGTCGTAGGACATCCCGAGGCCGTGCAGGTCCTCGGCGATCACGGAGCTGTAGCGGTCGGCGATCTCCCGGGGGGACACGCCCTCCTTGTCGGCCTGCACCTGGATCGGCGTGCCGTGCTCGTCGGTGCCGCTCACCATCAGGACCTTGTTGCCCGCCATCCGCTGGTAGCGGCTGAACATGTCGGCGGGCAGCGCGAAACCGGAGACGTGCCCGATGTGACGGGGCCCGTTGGCGTACGGCCAGGCGGGCGCGGTCAGGATGTGTCGGCTTGACGAGGACATGAAATCAAGGGTAGTCCGGTCCGCCCTCCGGACAGCACGGTTATCGGCGGCAGTAGCCTGGTTCGGCGTTCCCGCCGCACGAACCCGAGCGACCCCGAAGGCAGAAGACGGACATGCCCCAGACGACGACAGGCGAGACCGGCCACCGGACCGCGGGCGACGCCGAACCGTCACCCCGTCGTCCCGGCGCACGGCTGCTCGCCCGCGTCCGCCGCACCCGGCGCGTCGTCTGGCTGGCCCTCCTGGTCACCGCGTCGGCCGTCGGCGTCCAGTACGTCCTGATGACGCCGCCGCTGTACTTCGACCCGCACTACGTGTGGGTCGCGGCGCGCTCCTGGCCGGACATCCCGCTGGCGGAATGGCCGTTCTACGAGGTCCCGCACCAGGTCACCCGGCTCGGGCTGGTGCTGCCCACGCGGCTGTTCCAGGAGATCCTCGGGGACGGCCAGGCCGCCTACTTCGTCGTCGCGGCCCTGGGCGGGGTCGCGTTCTTCACCGGCACCTACCTCGTCGTCCGCGCCCTGTTCGGGGACGTCGCGGGCCTCGCGTCCGCCGCGGTCATGCTCGTCCACCCGTTCTTCACGCTGACGAACCCGTACGGGCAGGAGATCACCTGGTCGACCGGCGTGGTGCTGCCCGACATGCCCGGTGCGGGCCTCTTCGCGCTCGGCATGGCGGCGCTGATCGTCGCGAGCCGCCGCACCGGACGGCTCCAGACCCGCTGGCTGATCGCCGCGGGCCTGCTCATGGCGTCGGCGTTCCTCGTCCGCGAGTTCCTCGCGTTCCTGTTCCTCGCGATCCCCGCCTACCTGGCGCTGCTGCGCATCCCGTGGCGCCGCAACATCACGGTCGGCGTCCCCATGCTCGCCGTCCTGGCCTTCAACCTCGTCCACAACCAGATCGTGTGGGGCTCGCCGCTCGCCGGGCTCTCGTCGGCCGCCACGCACGGCGGCAAGTCGCGCGACTACGTCACCCGCGAGCTGGCGGCCCGCTCGTTCCTGCGCGCGATGCACGACTGGCACCCCCTGGGGACGGTCTTCGTCGTGGCGCTCGGGCTCACGATCGTCGGCTGGGCCGTCACCCGCGACCGCCGCCTCTCGCTCGTCCTCGTCTGGTTCGCGACCCTCGCCGTCCCGCTGACGGTCTGCGCGGGCGTCCTCGACCCGAACGACATCAAGCTCCGCGCGTGGCTCGTACGGTACTGGTTCGCCGTCATGCCCGCCCTGCTCGCCGGCGGCTTCGGCTCCCTGATCCTGCTGTACCGGACGATCCCCCGCGCGTGGGCCGGGCGCCTACGGCTCCGCGTGGCGGCGCCCGTCCTCGCGGTCGCGCTCGGCGCCGCGTACGCGATCGCCGCCGTGCAGGCCGTCCCGGGCCTCCCCCGCGACCGGGCGTGGGGCGAGCTGCGCGGCTACCTCGCCGCCCACGACGCCGACATCGACCTCATCGTCACCGACCGCCGCCTCGCCCAGACGCTCGCCTTCTACACGAAGGACGTCTGGGGCGACCGCACCTGGCACGGCGACGTGCGCGACTGGCCGCACTACGCGCCGCAGGTCCCGCGGACCGCCTACGAGGGGCCGATGCTCTACACCCGCTGGCGCGGCATGGAGTCGCAGATCGGCTACGGCTGGAGCCCCTCCCCCGCCGAGGGCTGGCGGCTCATGTGGAAGTCGTCCGACGGCGTCCTGCAACTCTGGGACCCGCCCCGCGGCTAACCGCGGGCCCAGGCGACCCAGTTGCCTTCCGGGGTGCGGCGGCTGTCGACGACCTCCCAGCCGGACGGGGCGCCGCCGGGCCAGGAGGCTGGCGGCCCGCTCGTTCCTGCGCGCGATGCACGACTGGCACCCCCTGGGGACGGTCTTCGTCGTGGCGCTCGGGCTCACGATCGTCGGCTGGGCCGTCACCCGCGACCGCCGCCTCTCGCTCGTCCTCGTCTGGTTCGCGACCCTCGCCGTCCCGCTGACGGTCTGCGCGGGCGTCCTCGACCCGAACGACATCAAGCTCCGCGCGTGGCTCGTACGGTACTGGTTCGCCGTCATGCCCGCCCTGCTCGCCGGCGGCTTCGGCTCCCTGATCCTGCTGTACCGGACGATCCCCCGCGCGTGGGCCGGGCGCCTACGGCTCCGCGTGGCGGCGCCCGTCCTCGCGGTCGCGCTCGGCGCCGCGTACGCGATCGCCGCCGTGCAGGCCGTCCCGGGCCTCCCCCGCGACCGGGCGTGGGGCGAGCTGCGCGGCTACCTCGCCGCCCACGACGCCGACATCGACCTCATCGTCACCGACCGCCGCCTCGCCCAGACGCTCGCCTTCTACACGAAGGACGTCTGGGGCGACCGCACCTGGCACGGCGACGTGCGCGACTGGCCGCACTACGCGCCGCAGGTCCCGCGGACCGCCTACGAGGGGCCGATGCTCTACACCCGCTGGCGCGGCATGGAGTCGCAGATCGGCTACGGCTGGAGCCCCTCCCCCGCCGAGGGCTGGCGGCTCATGTGGAAGTCGTCCGACGGCGTCCTGCAACTCTGGGACCCGCCCCGCGGCTAACCGCGGGCCCAGGCGACCCAGTTGCCTTCCGGGGTGCGGCGGCTGTCGACGACCTCCCAGCCGGACGGGGCGCCGCCGGGCCAGGAGTCGGTGGCGGGGACGTCGCCGGGCCACGCGAGGACGATCATGTAGGCGTCCTGCGGCGGCGGGGTCCAGCGGGAGTCGAAGAGGGTGCCCTCGCTCCACCAGGCCCAGAAGTAGTGCGAGAGCCGCATCGTCCAGGGGACGTTCCAGTCCACCGCGATGGAGCCCTGGGCGCGCAGGTCGACGCTGCCGCGCAGGTCGGTCTCGGCGGTCTGCTCCGCGACGAGCGGGCGGGCGATGCGGTCGACGGCGGTGACCGTCATCGCGAGGGCGACGGCGGCGAGGACGGCGGCGAGCACCGGCGCGCCGTGCCGGGGCAGCAGGACGGCGGCGGCCGCGACCGCGAGGACCGCCAGGCCCGCGAGGGTGGCGTGCCAGAGGTGGAAGGAGTCCCAGTCCCACGTGAGGAAGGACGTCTCGGGGAAGTCGTAGATCGTGAACGTGTACTCGCTGAGCAGGTCGCCCGCGTACCACTGGACGACGCACGCGGCGAGCACCGTGAGCGCGGCGGCGGACGCGACCGCCCGCGCGAGCGTCCGGCGGGGGGCGCGCAGCAGGACGGCGACACCGGCCGCGAACAGGACCGGGGTGACGCACGCCAGGTAGCGCCCGTACACGTAGTTGCCGATGCGGTACTCGACGGGCAGCGCGGCGGACGTCGCGAGCGCCGTCCCCGCGACGGTGGCGAGCACCCCGAGGGCGAGGACCCGCACCGGCGCGGACGCGTCCCGGCGCACCACCGCGAACACGGCGGCGGCCAGCCCGATCGCGGCGACGCCGCCGGTCGCGACGGCCTGGTACCAGACCTGCCCGGTGCCGAGCGACAGCGTCCAGCCCCAGCCGTCCACGGTGGTGAGCCGCTCGGCGAGGTTGCCGCCGAGGTCGTTGTCGCCCGCCGGGTACAGGTGCGGGATGATCACGGCCCGGTTCAGCAGCGCCCCGGCGAGGCCCGCGGCGGCCGCGGCGGCCCCGGCGAGGGTCGTCGCGCGCCACGACCGCAGGCGCAGCAGCGCACCCGCCAGCAGGACGACCGCGTGGACGACGATCAGGATCGCGCCCCGGCTGTGCGACGCGTAGGCGAACCCGACGAGCAGGGACGCGCCCGTCCCGTACAGGGCGAGCCGGACGGCGCCGCGCCCCTCGGGGGCTCGCGGCGCCGCCAGCCAGGCGTGCGCAAGCAGCAGCCAGCCGACGACGAGCACCGGCAGGATCGCGTCGGTGAGGACGAACAGCGAGTAGAACAGCACCCCGGGCAGCAGCGCGGTGACGTGCCCGAACAGGTACGCGGGGCGCGCCGCGACGTTCAGCCCGCGCAGCAGCAGGTACGCCAGCGGCAGCATCGACGCGCTGATCAGCGCGTTGATGACGAGCGCGCCCCGGTAGACGGTGACGGGGTCGTCGCCGAACCAGAACGCGGGGACCAGCAGCAGCGGGTACCCGGCGCGGTAGACGGTCCCGTAGGACATGTCGGCGTCGGGCCCGCCGGTGAGGACGCGGGCGGCGAACAGGTACCCGGACTCGTCCGGCGTCGCGACCGGCAGCGTCTGCCCGGACGCGAGCCACACCCGGACCCCGACCTGCGCGAGCCAGCCGAGGACGAACGCGAGGGCCCAGCGGCGGCGCCCCCGGCGGGTCTGCTCCGCCGTGGCGCCCGCGGGATCGGACGGGCGGCGCGTGACGGTCGCCGCGCCCTCGGCGCTCATGGACGTCCCGTCCTCCGGCCGGTGCCGGGCGGGGGCGCTTCGGCCGGGGAACGGTCGCTCAGGTAAGGAAAATCCATGGCCGTCCCAGGCTGTCACAGTCCGGGCGGGGCTCAGGCCCAGGTCCGGAAACGCTCAGCGAGTTCTCGGCGCGCGCTGAGCGGCCGTCCAGGTTCACGGCGGGACGGGCGTCAGGCGGTGCCCTCGTCGTCGGTCTCGGCGCCCTTGGCGGCGGTGACCTTCGGCTCGGCGGTCTCCTCGGCGGCGTCCCGGCGGCGCTCCGCCTCGACCCGGTGGGCGGCGGCGTCCACGACGCCCGCGGCCTCCTCGGCCGGGTCGGTCATCGGCGGGTGCTGGCGGCGGCGGATGCCGAGGATGCTGATGAACGCGGTCCCGAACAGCGCCTGCAGGCTCATGACCAGGGCGGTCGCGGCGGGGACGACGATGCGCAGCGACTCGCGCGGGTCGAGCTCGCCGAAGTCGTTGACGCGCCAGTGCAGCAGCGACGCGACGAGGCCGGCGAGGCCGGCGACGGCGAGGAGCCCGCTGACCATCAGCCCGCGTTCGAGGCTCCACCAGTTGATGAGGCGCTTCACCCGCCGGTCGTCCGGCAGGAAGCCCTCCTGCATCGCGTAGACCTTCGTGAGCACCGCGAACACCACGGCCTGGAAGCCGATCACCATGGCCGCGCCCGCGCCGACGAGGGTGTCGACGTCGAAGGCGACGTCGCCGACGGTCACCGGACCGGTGGAGAGCGCGATCCCCGCGATCAGTCCGAGCGTCATGAAGACGAGACCGGGGATCAGGAAGAGCCAGCGGGGGCTGTAGAGGGAGAGGAAGCGCAGATGACGCCAACCGTCGCGCCAGGTGTTGAGGTGGGGGGCGCGGGTCCGCCCGTCCGGCGACAGCGTGGTCGGGACCTCGCGGATGTCGTAGCCCTGCAGGGTCGCCTTGACGACCATCTCGCTGGCGAACTCCATGCCGCCGGTCTGCAGGCCCAGGCGCATGATCGACTCCTTGTCGAAGGCGCGCAGCCCGCAGTGGAAGTCGCCGATCTTGCTGCGGAAGAACAGCCGCCCGATGAAGCTGAGCACCGGGTTGCCGAGGTAGCGGTGCAGCGGCGGCATGGCGCCGGGGGCGATGCCCCCCTTGAACCGGTTGCCCATGACGAGGTCGGCACCGTCGCGCAGCTCGTCCAGGAACGGGCCGAGCGTGGTGAAGTCGTAGGAGTCGTCGGCGTCGCCCATCGCGACGTAACGGCCCCGCGCGGCGGCGATCCCGCCCATCAGCGCGTTGCCGTACCCCTTGTCGGCGACGGGGACGACGCGCGCCCCCGCGTCCCGGGCGAGCTGCTGGCTGCCGTCGGTGCTGCCGTTGTCGGCGATGACGACCTCGCCGTCGATGCCGCTCTCCTCGAGGAAGCCGACCGTCTTGCGGACGCAGGTCTCGATCGTCTCGGCTTCGTTCAGGCACGGCATCACTACGGAGAGTTCCACGTGATCTCCTTCGTTACCCCTGTGACCGTCTGCGGTACGTTCGACTACCCTTTTGGTTTCCCGCGCTCGGCCTATCGGTTCATGCATGATGCCTGCCGCGGGCGGGTCATGAGGGCGGGTCTGCTGAAGACCACCCGTATCGTGTTGCGCGTTCGCAACCGAACAACCCCCTCCGCCACGGTCGTGGGCGGCAGGCTAGGACGTCAAGCATACGGGCACGACGGCCGGGAAGGGGTGGGTCGGCTGTGACGCGCGCCGGATACGGGCGGACCACCGGACCGGGTGCCCGACGGCTAAGGGGAGGTACGCCAGTGGCGGGTCGATCGCCGCGCGACACCGGACGGGACGAGGCCGTGCGGGACGACGGGCACGACCGCGCCACGGGTACGGGCGAGTCCGTGACCGGCGGGAACACCGCCGCACGGGCGGACGAGCGGCGCGACGCGCCGGGCGCCGCACGGGCGCGTTCGGGGGCCGGGCCGGGCCGCGACACGCCGAAGGGCGCGACGTCCGTCCTGGAGGTGCGCGAGGTGCGCGAGGACACGCTCGACGCGCCCGCGGAACCGGCGGAGAAATCCGCCGACACGCCGGCCGCCGACGATTCGGCGCGTCCGAAACGTGGTTTCGGGCTGTGGGCGATCGTCCGCCGGAACCCGACGTTCAGTGTGATCATTGTCATGGCGGCGCTGCTCCGCCTCACCGCGATGGCCGGCTACCGGCCGGTGATGTTCTTCAACGACAGCTTCGACTACCTGCACGTCGCCATGGAGCCGCACCCGCATCCGCTGCGGCCCGACGGCTACGGATTCCTGCTGATCCTGCTGAAGCCGTTCCACAGCTTCGCGCTCGTGTCGGCCGTCCAGCACCTCATGGGTTTGGCGATGGGCCTGATGGTCTACGCCCTCCTGCACCGCCGCTTCCGGCTGCCCGGCTGGGGCGCGGCGATCGCGGCGGCGCCCGTCCTGCTCGACGCCTACCAGATCCAGCTCGAGCACCTCGTGCTGTCCGACACGCTGTTCGGGTTCCTGGTGATGTCGGCGGTGACGCTGCTGCTGTGGCGCGACCGCCCGACCTGGAAGATCGCCGCGGCGGTCGGCCTGATCGTCGGGTTCTCCTGGCTGACCCGGACGGTCGGCATGCCCGTCCTCATCGGCGTGCTGACCTACATGCTCATCCGGCGGAGCGGCTGGAAGATCATGGCGGTCACGGCGGTCGCCTGCATGCTGCCCGTCCTGTCGTACATGACCTGGTACAAGGTCGAGACCGGCAAGTTCGCGATGACCGAGAGCACCGGGATCTTCCTGTACGCCCGGGTCTACAAGTTCGCCGACTGCCACGAGATCCCGGACCTGCCCGTCCGCCAGTACCCGCTGTGCACCGAGCCGGAGAACCGGCTGCCGAAGTCGCAGGACGGCATCTGGAACTCCGCGTCGCCCCTGAACCGCTACCCCGGCCAGCGCTTCAGCCCCGAGAACAACGAACTCGCGAACGACTACGCCAAGCGCGTCATCACCAACCAGCCGCTCGACTACGCGAAGGTCGTCCTCGGCGACTTCTTCCGCGTGTTCCAGTGGGACCGGACCGTCTTCCCCGACAAGGCGACCTACGACCAGTACGAGTTCTGGGCCGATCGCGACGGCAACGCCCGCCCGCTGCCGAACTGGCGGATGGACGGCGACTCGATCGCGGCCGCCGAGGCCAAGGAGTACGAGAACGGCAACGCCGAGACCCACACGGTGGAGCCGTTCGCCGGGGCGATCCGCGGCTACCAGGACGTCTTCTACCTGCGCGGCACGATGATCGGCGGCATCCTGCTGATCGGCCTCGCCGGGCTGGTCCCGCTGTGGCGGCGCTTCGGCGGACGCGCGTTCCTGCCCTGGACGCTCGCGACCGGCCTGCTGCTGGCCCCCGCCGCGACCGCCGAGTTCGACTACCGCTACGTCCTGCCCGCCGTGCCGCTCGCCGCGCTCGCCGCCGGGATGGCGTTCACGCCGGAGGTCCGCCAGGCCGTCCGCGTGCGGCGCCGCCGCCCCGCGACCGCCGCCGCGCCCGGCGCCGCGACCGGCGCCGCGACCGGTGCCGCGCCCGAGCCGTCAGCGAGCGAACCCCCGAAGTAGGCCGCGGCCGGGCAACCGCCGCTTCACCAGGCGTGGATGCGGCGAAGGTGGTAGACCAGCTTCACGTCCGTGTCGGGACGGGCCTCGGGGACCTCGGCGACCCGCGGGTGCCTTGCGCAGAACGCCTTGACGTTCTGGCTCTGGCACCTGGGGCAGGCGCGGTCGGACGCCCAGGGCGTGGTGCAGGGCTGCCCGCCGCGCTCGTAGGTCACGAGCTCGATGCCGTGGCCGTCGCCGACGTGGCGGATCTCGATCTGCTCGTCCCAGGTCGTCGAGCAGCACAGGCACTCGAACGTCCACACCTCACGGTTGGACCATGCATCTCGCACGACCTTCACCCCCTCCGGACGACGATGTGTCACCACGTCCATGGTGACTCCGCCCGGAAACCTCTCATAGGGTGCGATACCCGCCGATTCGGTTTTGGACCGTTCCAGATGGTGACGATTACCTGTCGCCCGCGGTGCTCACCTAGCGCTCCGCGCCCCGCTCACCTAGCGCTCCGCGCTTTGACCACCGCGTCGTACACCACGGCCCGCGGGACGCCGTTCTCCTTGGCGATCTCCGCGACGGCCCGGTTGCGGCGCGTCCCGGTCGCCTCCCGGGCCGCGACGGCGGCGGCGAGGTCGTCCGGGTCGGTCAGCCCGGCGGGTTCCGGGGCGCCGCCGACGACGACGGTGATCTCCCCGCGCACGCCGTCCCGGGCCCAGTCGGCGAGGTCGCCGAGGGGGCCGCGGCGGACCTCCTCGTAGGTCTTGGTGAGCTCCCGGCAGACCGCGGCCGGACGGTCCGCGCCGAAGGCCGCGGCCATCGCGTCGAGGGCCGCCGCGATCCGGTGCGTGGACTCGAAGAACACCATCGTGCGCGGCTCGGCGGCGAGCGCGGCGAGCCGCCGGGCCCGCTCCCCGTCCTTGCGCGGCGGGAAGCCCTCGAAGCAGAACCGGTCGGTGGGCAGGCCGGACAGGACGAGCGCGGTGGTGACGGCGGACGGGCCCGGCAGCACGCTCATCGGGACGTCCGCGGCGACGGCCGCGCGGACGAGCCGGTAGCCGGGGTCCGACACCCCCGGCATCCCCGCGTCGGTGATCACCAGGACGTCCCGTCCGGCGAGCAGCTCCGCGAGGAGCTCCTCCGCGCGCGTCCGCTCGTTCTGGTCGAAGTACGACACGACGCGCCCGCTCGGCTCGACGCCCAGGTCGCTCGCGAGGCGGCGCAGGCGCCGGGTGTCCTCGGCGGCGATCACCGGCACGTCCGAGAGCGCCGCGCGGAGCCGGGACGAGGCGTCCTCGGGACGTCCGATCGGCGCGGCGGCGAGCAGCAGGGTTCCCGTCACGGGTCCATTGTCCCATCCGGTCGTATCGCCCGACCCGATCACGAGCGCCCGTACGATGGTCGCCATGGCGACGACGGAACTGCCGCCCGCCCCGGTCCGCACGATCCGGCGGCGGCCGCACTCCCTGCGGGAGTGGCTCGCCCCGGCGATTCCGGGCAGCGCGCCGCTGAGCTGGATCGGCCCCCTGCTGATCACCGCGTTCGCGGGGATCCTGCGGTTCTACCGGCTGGGCCAGCCCGACCAGATCGTCTTCGACGAGACGTACTACGCCAAGGACGCCCTCGCCCTGCTGGAGTTCGGCTGGGAGCACAACACCGTCGAGAACGCCGACAAGCTCCTGATCGCCGATCCGAACGCCGACATCTGGGCGAACGGCGCCGCGTTCATCGCGCACCCGCCGTTCGGCAAGTGGATGATCGCGATCGGCGAGTGGATGTTCGGCGCGACGCCGGTCGGCTGGCGGTTCATGCCCGCACTCCTCGGCACCCTGTCGGTGCTGATCCTGTGCCGGGTGGCGCGCCGGATGACCGGCTCGACCATGCTGGGCTGCGCCGCCGGGCTGCTGCTGGCCGTCGACGGCCTGCACTTCGTCACGAGCCGCGCCGCGCTCCTGGACGTCTTCGTGATGTTCTGGATCCTCGCGGGGTTCGCCTGCCTGGTGAACGACCGGGACCGGTCGCGGCGCCGTCTCGCGGCGGAGATGGAGCGCGGGCACCCGTCGCCGTACGGGCCGTTCCTGCTGCACGGATGGCGGTTCGGCGCGGGCATCTGCCTGGGCCTGGCGGTCGCGGTGAAGTGGACGGGCCTGTTCTACATCGCCGTGTTCGGGATCATGGTCGTGCTGTGGGACTACGGCGCCCGCCGCAAGGCCGGGGTGCGCAAGCCCCTGGTGGGGACGCTGCTGCTGGAGTCGGTGCCGGCGTTCGCGCAGCTCGTCCTGGTCGCCCTCGTGACCTACCTGGCCACGTGGTGGGGCTGGATCTTCCGGCCGGGCGGCTGGGGACGCGGCGACGCGGCCTCGAACGTCCTGCTGCGTCCGTTCGAGGCCCTCCCGGACCTGTGGCACTACCACCAGGAGATCTTCAAGTTCCATACCGGGCTGGACGCCGAGCACCCCTACCAGTCGTGGCCGTGGGGCTGGCCGATCCTGAAGCGTCCGGTGGCGTTCTTCTACACCGAGCCGCAGAACTCCTGCGGGGTGGGCGAGCGCTGCTCCCGCGAGATCCTCGGGATCGGGACGCCCGCGCTGTGGTGGGGCGCGCTCGCCGCGCTGGTCGCGCTGGTGTTCGTCTGGCTCATCCTGCGCGACTGGCGGGCCGGGGCGATCGTCGCCGGGTTCCTCGCCGGGTGGATCTCCTGGTTCCCGTCGGCGTTCTCCGACCGGACGATGTTCCTGTTCTACGCGACGCCGCTGGTCCCGTTCATGGTGCTGGCGGTCGTCCTGGTCCTCGGCTATTTGATCGGCCCGGCGAGACCCCCGGGCGGGCACGCCGCCGGCGCGTACGACGCCGACCCCGGCGGGGTCGGCCTGTACGAGGGCGGCGGGCCCGGCCCGGTCCCGTCCGGGCGCCCGGCCGTGGCGGGGATGCGGCGGGTGATCGGCGCCGCGGCCGCGGGCGCGTTCGTCCTCGTGGTGCTGGCGAACTTCGCGTACTTCTACCCGATCCTGTCGGCCGAGACGCTCCCGTACGACGACTGGCACGCCCGAATCTGGTTCAGCGGCTGGGTGTAGCCTCGGCGGACTTCTCGGCGAAGAGCGGGGCCCTGATGGGGCGCAGGGTGCGGACGCCGAGCAGGCAGACCACGAGGGCCAGCACGCCGCCGATGCCGGCGCCGGCGAACGCGCCGGGGACTCCGGCGAGGTCCTGGCCGAAGCCGGAGACCGCCGAGCCGAGGGCTCCGCCCGCGCCGACGGCGGCGACGACCCACGCGAACGCCTCGGTGACGGTGCCGGCCGGGGCGAGCCGGTCGACGAGCGAGAAGCTGCAGGCCAGCACGGGGGCGAGGAACACGCCGCTGAGGAACGCGAGCACCGACATGGCGCCGGGGCCGGGCGCGAGGACGAGCGGCGCGTAGCCGATCGCGAGCGCGGCGAGCAGCCACGGCAGCCTGCGGTGCGGCTCGCCCGCCCACCGGCGGGCGCCGTAGACGAGGCCGCCGAGGAGGGCGCCGCCCGCCATGCAGGCGAGCAGGAGGCCGGACGCGGCGTCGCTGCCGTGCCGCTCGGCGTAGGCGACGACGGCGACCGCGTAGACGCCGAGCGCGATCCCGGCGCAGGCGAGGGAGACCAGCAGGACGCGCAGGCCGGACGAGCGCAGCGGGCCGGCCCAGTCGGCGGCGCGGGGCTCGCCGCGCCAGCGGCGGGAGGGGCCGGAGAGCGCGACGACGAGCGTCCCGGCGATGCCGAGCGCGCCGGTCAGGACGAGCGCGGACTCGGAGTTCAGGGCGGCCGCGGCGACGACGAGCAGCGGCCCGACGGTGAACAGGATCTCCTGTGCCGCCGCGTCGAGGGCGTAGGCGGCGTCGACCTGTTCCGGGCCGTCCAGGACGTCGGGCCAGAGGGCGCGTAGCCCGGCCTCCAGGGGTGGGGTGGCGAACCCGGCGAGGACGACCGCCGCGATCGACACCGGCAGCGGGTCGGCGCCGACGAGGGCGAGGAGGACGAACCCCACGGCGGACAGGCACGCGGCCGGCAGGAGCACCCGTCCCTGCCCGTACCGGTCCATGGCGCGGCCGAGGACGGGCTGGCCCGCTGCCGTGGCCAGGCCGAGCAGGGCCGACAGCGTTCCGGCGAGCGGGTAGCCGCCGCCGTCCGCCCGGACGTGCAGGACCACCGCCAGCATCCCCATGCCGTTCGGCAGCCGCCCCAGCAGTGTTCCCCCGAGCAGCCGCGCCGCGTGGCGCCGCCGCAGGAACAGGACATAGCCGCGCATCCGCGCCCCCGTCATACGTAGTACTCGTGCGAGTCATACGTACCACTTCCGGGCCGCGGTCTCTAGTGTCCGCCGGGTTCGGTTCCCGTTGCGGACGGTGCTCGGGAGGGTCGCTCGGACGGCCGGGGAGGGCCGCGGACACGCAATACTCTGTTCACCGTCCCGCTCCCGGCGACGACGAGGGAGGCTCACGTGCCGGCGACCAGCCGTCCCACCAGCAAGGACGTGGCTCAGGAGGCCGGCGTTTCGCAGTCCACGGTCTCGCTCGTGATGGGCGGGAAGTGGACCGGCCGCGTCTCCCCCGCCACCGCGCGCAGCGTGCACGAGGCCGCCGAACGCCTCGGTTACCGTCCGAATCCGGCCGCCCGGAACCTGCGGCTGGGCCGGACGCGCACCGTCCTGCTGATGGTGCCGACGCTGACCGCGCCGTTCTTCGGGCCGGTCTACACGGGTGCGGCGCGGGTCGCGACGAGCCACGGGTTCGGGGTGGTGGTGTCGACGTGGCCGGACGACGGGACGTCCGGCGAGGGGCCGTTCGCGGCGCCGCACGAGACGATCGACGGGATCCTGGCCTCGTCGCTCGAGGCGGCGTGGTTCGAGGGGGAGGCGCTCGCGGGGTTCGCGGGCACCCCGGCGGTGATGCTCGACAGCGGCCCGCACGGGGACGTCCCGACGGTCGACTTCGGGGTCGCGGACGGCATGCGGGCGATCGCGCGGCACCTGGCGGCGCTCGGGCACCGCAGGTTCGGGCACGTGGCCGCGGGCGTCGACCAGTACACGTTCCACGCGCGCGCGCAGGCTCTCGAGGAGGTCGTCCGGGACGTGCCGGGAGGCGCGCTGCTGCGGGAGCCGTGCGAGATCGACGTCGGGTCGGCGAAAGAGGCGGCGTCGCGGCTGCTGGCACGGCGGGACCGGCCGACCGCGCTGGTGTGCGACGACGACCTGATCGCGGCGGGCGCCTACAAGGCGGCGCGGGCGCGGGGGCTGGCGATCCCGGACGAGCTGTCGGTGACGGGGTTCGACGACGTGCTGCTCGCGACGGCGCTGGAGCCGGAACTGACGACCGTCCGGCTGCCGGCGGAGGAGCTGGGCGCGCAGGGCATGACGGCCCTGCTGGAGCTGCTCGGCGGGACACGCCCGGTGCCGCGTGTGCTTCCGGGCCGACTCGTCGTCCGCGGCTCCACCGCGCCGCCTCACCAGGTGTGATATCGGATCGCATATCGCTTTTCGTCCAATATCAATATTGGACATGGCGCCCGTGCCTTTGATCTTCTCTGCGCATGCGAATTTCTACATTCCGATTCCGGACGGCGACCGGTGCCGCGACGCTGGCCCTCACCGTCCTCGCGGGGAGCGCCGGCTGCGGCGCGCAGGAGGGCCCGGCCCTGCGGGTCGCGACGTCGCAGAGCGGCGCGGCCACGATCACGACCCCCCAGGCCGCGCCGTCCCAGGCGGAGGTCGGCAGGCGGCTGAGCAAGCTGGAGGCGAAGCGGAACCTGCGCATCGGCGCGTACGCGATCGACACCGAGACCGGCCGGTTCGTGTCCCATCGCGCCGACCAGCGGTTCCCGTACACGTCGACGTTCAAGGCGATGGTCTGCGGGGCGGTGCTGAAGAAGGCCCGCACGTCCGACCCCGGGCTGATGGAGCGCGTCATCCACTACACCGAGGACGACCTCGTCGACTGGTCGCCCGAGACGGAGAAGCACGTCGACACGGGCATGACCGTCTCCGCCCTGTGCCATGCGGCGATCACCCAGAGCGACAACACGGCCGGGAACCTGGTGATGAAGCAGGTCGGCGGCCCGGCGGGGCTCACCCGGTACTTCCGCTCCCTCGGCGACGACGTCAGCCGCGCCGACCGCTGGGAGACCGCGCTGAACGAGTGGAAGCCCGGCGAGAAGCGCGACACGACCGTCCCGCGCACCTGGGCCGCGAACCTGCGGGCGCTGACCGCCGGGGACGCGCTGGCCGAGGCCGACCGCGAGCAGCTGATCGCCTGGATGAAGGCCAACACGACGGGTGACACCCGTATCCGCGACGGCCTGCCCGACTCCTGGACGATCGGCGACAAGACCGGCAGCGGGGGCGTCTACGGCAACGCCAACGACATCGCGGTCGTCTGGCCGGAGCCGGGCGGCGCGCCCCTGGTCATGGTGGTCCTGACGACCGCTAAGAAGAAGGACGCCGAGGCCGACGACGCGGCCGTCGCCGAGACCGCGGCCATCCTGGCCCGCGGCCTCGGCGAGAAGGTCTAGCCGGGGGGCTACAGCCCCTTCAGGAACTTCGCCGCGATGGGGGCGGCGGCCTGGGCACCCTCGCCGCCGCCCTCGACCACCACCGCGAACGCGACGTCCTCGCGGTAGCCGATGAACCAGGCGTGGGCGGGCGGGTTCTTTCCGGAGCCGTACTCGGCGGTGCCGGTCTTGCCCGCCGTCCCCGCCGGGAAGTCGACGCCGGACGCGGTGCCCTCGCTGACGACCGCGGGCATCAGCGTGTGCAGGGCCTTCTTCACCGCGGGCTCCAGCTTGTGCGGCTCCTCGGGCTTCTTGCCCCCGGCGTCGTGGGCCCGCGACGCCAGCTCGGCGTCGACCAGGCGGGGGGACCGCCACGTGCCGTCGGCGGCCGCGGCGGCGACGCTCGCCATGTTGAGGGGGCTGGTCAGCACCTTGCCCTGGCCGAAGGACGCGGAGGCGAACCCCGTGTCGTCCGTGTTCTTCGGGAAGGACGCCCGGACGGCCGGGAGCCCCGCGATGATCGGCGCGTTGAAGCCGAACTGCTCGGCCACCTCGGTGAGCCGCTCCTCCCCCAGCTTGTCGACGGCGAGGCGCGCGAACGTGGTGTTGCACGAGTGCGCGAACGCGTCGCGGAACGGGACCGTCCCGAAGTCCTCGTACTGGTAGTTGTGGAACTCGCGGCCGCCGACGTTCGTGGTGGCGGGGCAGCCGACCCGGGAGTCGGCCGACACCCCGTCCGCGACGAGCGCGGCGGCGGTGACGACCTTGAACGTCGAGCCGGGCGGGTAGGTGCCCATGAGCGCGCGGTTGTAGCCGCCGGGCTTGTTCGCCACCGCGAGGATCTCCCCCGTGGACGGGCGCAGCGCGACCATCGACGCGGGCTCGGACCCGCCGCCCGACAGCGCCTCGCTCGCGGACGCCTGTATCACCGGGTCGATCGTGGTCTTGAGCGGCTGCCCCTCCTTGCCGCCGAACCGCTGCAGCGTCTTGACGACCTCGGGCTCGGAGCCGTCCTGCCCGCCGCCCTCGACGATCTGCACGGCGAGCGCGGGCGTCCCGGCGAGCCGCTTCTCGTACTGCTGCTGCAGGCCGCCGGCGCCCATCGGGTCGCCCTGCTTGTAGGGCGCGCCCATCTCCTTCGCGGCCCCGGCGGACGCGGCGGCGACCGTCCCGGCGAGCTGCCGCGCCGACCCCGACTGCGAGGTGGTGAGGCTGCTGCCGTCGGCGGCCAGGACGTCGGCGCGGCGCGGGAACGCGCGGGCGGCGCGCAGCCGCTGCCCGTCCTTGAGTTCGGGGTGCATGAGCTGCGGCGACCAGCGGACGAGCCACTCGCCGTCCTGCTCGGTGAGCGGCAGGGTGCCGGTGTAGGACCAGGCGCGGCCGCCGGACAGGGTCAGTTCGGCGGTGTAGGAGCCCCCGGCGCTCCCGTCGTCGGGGTCGCCGACGGACGCGACCGTGTAGGACTGCTTCGTGACGCCCAGGTCGTCGTGCATCCGCTTGAGGCGTTCGGCCAGGTCTGCGGGGGGCCGGTAGGTGAGCGCCGCCATCCCGGCGTGGTCGCCGCCCGACCAGGCGGCGAGGAACTCCTTCGCGGCGGCCTCGGGATCGTCTCCGTCCCGGAGGAACCACACCGCACCCGCCCCCGCGAGCACGACCACGACCGCGACCGCGGCGGCGGTCAACACTCGGGTTCGGCGCATCGTCACTCTCCTTCCCTGGCGACGAATGTATGTCGTCGCTGCTCGTGAACGCCCCAACAACAGCAGCCGACCAGCGAAAAGTCCAAGATTGATATCGATGTCACAGACATATCCGAAGTGATATCGTTCCGGGTCGTGAACGTCGTGGGGCATCTGCACTGCTTCGTCATCGTCGCCGAGGAACTGCACTTCGGTCACGCGGCGGAGCGGCTCGGCATGGCCCAGCCGCCGCTGAGCCAGCGGATCCAGCGACTGGAGAAGGAACTCGGAGTGCGGCTGTTCGACCGGACGAGCCGGAAGGTGGAGCTCACCGCGGCGGGACGGCTCCTGCTGGACGACGCCCGTGACATCCTCTCCCGCGTGGAACGCGTCTACGACCTCTCCGAACGGGCCCGGCTCGGCGAGGTCGGCACCGTCCGCGCCGGGCTGCCGAGCGACCTCGGCGGCCCCCCGGTCGCCGCGCTGATCGCCGCGTTCCGCGAGCGCCGCCCCGACCTGCGCCTGGAGCTGCGGGAGATCTCGACCGCCGCGCAGATCGGCGCGCTCGCCGACGGGACGCTCGACGCGGGCGTCGTCCGGCACCCGTGCGACGCCCGCGACCTGGAGCTCGGCCCGCTGCTCGGCCAGCCGGTCGGGGTCCTGCTGCCCGCCGACGCCGACCTCGCCGCCGCCCCCGAGGTGCACCTGGCCGACCTCGCCGGGCGCGACCTCGTGACGTTCCCGCGCGACGAGGCGCCCGGCACCCACGACGAGCTGCTCGCCGGCTGCCGCCGGCACGGGTACGCGCCGCCCGCCGTCCACGAGGCGCGGCACCCGCAGTTCGCGCTCGGGCTCGTCCTCGCCGGGACGGCCGTGGCGTTCGTCCCCCGCACCGCCGATCCGGGCGGCGGGGCGGCCTGGCGCCCGCTGCACGGCGAGCCGCTGAGCTGGCGGACGTCCTGCGCGTGGCGGCGCGCCGCCGACCCCGAGCACGCGCGGGCGATCGCCGACTTCACCGCCGTCGCCACCGCGGTGCTGCGCCGGGAGGCCGGGATGGCGCCGCTGGACGCCGCGCCCGCCCCGGCCCGCCGCGTGCTGCGGCCGTCCTCGGGATTCCTGGCGTGACCGGCGGGGCGACCGGCGGCGTGACCGGGCGGATCGAGGCGGAGTTCCGCGCGGCCGGGGTGGCCGGGTGCTGCCACGCCGTCGACGTCGACACCGGACGGGACGTCGGCGTCCGCGCGGGCGAACCCGTGGTGCTGGCCTCGGTGTTCAAGGTGCCGCTGCTGGTGGCGTTCCACCGGCGGGTCGCGGCCGGGACGCTCGACCCGACCGAACGCGCGACGCTGCCCGCCGAGGGGCGCACGTCCGGGCCGACCGGCGTGTCGGCGCTGCTGGACGACGTGCGGATGTCGCTGCGCGACCTGGCCACCCTCATGATCACGGTGAGCGACAACGCGGCGGCCGACTTCCTGCTCGACCGGGTCGGCCTGGACGCGGTGAACGCGGCCGCCGCCGACCTCGGCCTGCCCGCGACGTTCGTCGCGGGCAGCGGCCGGGAGATGCTCGACCACCTGTTCCAGGACACCGGCGCCACCAGCTTCGACGAGGTGTACGGGCGGCTGGAGGAGCCCGGCGTGCCCGCGCGCGTCCGTCCGCTGGACCCGCTGCGCACCAGCCGCAGCACGCCCCGCGAGATGACCCGGCTGCTGTCGCTCGTCTGGCGGGACGAGGCGGCGCCGCCGGCGGAGTGCGCGGCGATGCGCCGGATGTTCGCGCTGCAGGTGTGGCCGCACCGGCTGTCGTCCGGGTTCCCGTTCGAGGACGTGGTCGTCAGCGGCAAGACCGGGACGCTGCCGACCGTCCGCAACGAGGTGGGGGTCGTGGAGTACCCGGACGGCGGCCGGTACGCGGTCGCGGTGTTCACCCGGACGCCCGTCCCGCTGGCCGTCCACCCGCAGGGCGACGCGGTGATCGGCACGGCCGCCCGGATCGCCGTCGAGCACCTGCGCGGCGCCTGACCGGACGTGGCCGTCCGTTAACCGTTCCGCGGTTCGTCCGCTAATCCAGCACTCCCTGACTGAACATAGGCTGTACCTCTGCTTTGATCACTCTTGGGGAGACTGTGTTGCGGCTGCCGGAGCATCTGGAGCTACTGCTCACCGACGAGCCGGTCCTCGACGTCTACGCGCACGGTCCGTGGCGGGTGCCCGACGGCCTGTTCGAGGAGATCGCGGGACGCATCGACGCGCTCGCGGCCGACCCGCGCGCCGCCGAGCTGACCACGGACGAGCACAAGCTGCTGACGCTCCCCGCCTCGCTGATCACCGCGGAGATCTTCGGGATCCTGGCGTTCCTGCCGGGCGGCGGCGCGATCAAGGCGGGGTCGCGGTCCCAGCTCCCGGAGCGGCTGCTGCACCGGCACCTGGTGAACCCCGGCCCGCTCAGCAACCGGATGGCCCGGTGGGACGCGCCGGGCGGGCGGTGGCGCCCGCCGGTGGACTGGCTGATCGAGGCGCCCGACCGCAAGCTCGCGATCGAGCTGGCGCGCGACTGCCTGGCCGTCCTGGAGGGCGTCGAGCCGCTGGAGGAGCGCCGCACCGCCCTCCTGCGCCTGTACGACGACCCGCCGCAGTGCGACGTGAACCTGCCGAAGATGGAGCTGCGCGAGCTCTGGCACCGGCACGCCGACGAGTCGATCCTGCGCGCGGTGCCCGAGCTGCAGGGCCCCGTCGGCTACCTCGACTGGGTGTGCGGCGGCCTCCTCGCCGCGCACCGGACGCTCCTCGCCGCGGCCCCGCGGGACGAGACGCCCGAGGTGCACCTCGTCCACCTGCTGCTCCAGGGCAGCATGGAGCACGTCCCGGCGGAGCTGGCGGCGGCGCTCGGCGAGGACGCCTACCACGAGATCCTCGGCCGGTTCCCCGGCGAGCGGCGCGGCTTCAAGCCGGGCGCCTGGCAGGAGCGGACGCGCGCGTGGCTCGCGCAGGCGCTCGTCGCGGGCGCGGCCGACGCGTGCCGCGCGTGGCTCGACATGTCGATGCGGTTCATCGCGATCGTCCAGGGCCTCCCGGGCGACCCGTGGTTCCCGAAGGCCGAGTGGATCCCGGTCGGCCAGTTCCAGACGGACGTGCGCCGCCTGTTCGCGCCGCGCCGCCGCATCGTCAACCCGCTGACCGAGACGCTGCGGGAGCCCGCCGGACGGGACGGCGCGGCGAGCCCCCGCCGCCCGGACCTCGTGTCGACGCTCGTCGAGCAGCCCGACGTGACGGCGGCGCTGGAGGAGGTGTCGCGCGGCACGAAGGCGGTGCGGCTGCTGCTCGCCGGACCGGACGGCACCGGCAAGCGGGACGCCGCGCAGGAGCTCGGCCGCGCGCTCGCGCTGGGCCGCGACCCGCTGTGGCTGACCGACAACCTGTTCGCCGGGCAGCGCCTCTCCGACGCCGTCGCCCGGCTGCACGCGGACGCCCGCGAGTGCGCGTCCGACCGGCTGCTGATCATCGAGGGCCTGGACGAGATCCTCACCGACGCCGGCAACGGCGAGGCGCTGTCCGCGGAGCTGCACCGGCTGCTGGCCGTGCACCCCGAGCTCAACCTGGTGGCGCTGTGCGACGCGGGCGGCGACGAGCGCATCCGGGAGATCAACCCGGCGCTCCCGCTCGGGTTCCGGATCGCCCGCACGCACCCGTTCACCGCCGCGGGGCACGCCGAGCTGTTCCGCCGCGCGCTCGTCCCGCTGGGCGCCCGCGCGACGCGGCAGGCGGCCGAGGCGGCGGGCGAGCTGCTCGCCGCGACCCCGCCGATGCAGTCGCTGCGCAACGCGCGCCTCGCCCCGCACCTGGCCGCCGACGTGGTCGCCGCCCTGCGCGCCCGCTCCGCGGACGCCGAGCTGGTCGTCCGCAAGGGCGACGTCCCGGCGACCCTGGAGGCGTCGCGCACCATCGGCGACCCGCTCGCCGAGCTACGCGACCTGACCGGCCTCGACACGGTCAAGCACGAGATCGCGCTGCTGGTCGCGGGCACCGAGGCGGCGCGGCTGCGCAGCGAGTCGGGGCTGCGGGTGACGCCGCCGACCCGGCACATGGTGTTCACCGGCAACCCCGGCACCGGCAAGACGATGGTGGCGCGGCTGCTCGGCCGCATCTACAAGCGGCTCGGCGTGCTGTCGTCCGGCCACCTGGTGGAGGCGTCCCGCGCGCACCTGGTCGGCGAGTACATCGGGCAGACGGCGCCGCGCACCCGCCGGCTCGTGGAGCGCGCGATCGGCGGCGTCCTGTTCATCGACGAGGCGTACACGCTGACGCAGTCGCCGCTGAAGGGCGACTACGGGCACGAGGCCATCGCCGAGCTGGTGAAGCTGATGGAGGACCACCGCGACGACCTGGTCGTCGTCGTGGCCGGATACCAGCAGGAGATGGCCGAGTTCCTCGCCGCCAACCCCGGCCTGGACTCCCGCTTCCCCAAGCAGATCCACTTCCCGGACTACAGCGACGACGAGCTGATCTCGGTGTTCGGGCAGCTCGCCGACGCCGACGGCTTCCACCTCGCGCCCGGCACGCACGACGTGCTCCGCACGATGCTGCGGCGCGCACCGCGCGGGCCGTCCTTCGGCAACGGGCGGCTGATGCGCAACATGCTCGACGTCGCGGTCGCGAACCAGGCCGACCGGGTCGCCACGGCCGCCCTCGGCGACGGCGACGCCCCCGCGACCGCCCCCACGCGGGACGAACTGGTCACGCTCACGTCCGACGACCTGCCGCCCCTGCTCGAACACCCGGAAGAGTTCTACGGCCTCTACCTGTAACCGGACCCGATCGCCGGTCGCCGCCGGTCGCCCAGTGCGCACCGTTCGTCACGTACGGCGATCCGCCGACCGCAGGATCCCCGCCGTCCACCGAAAGCCCGCGGAATGCTGTGAACGTGCGGGCGAGGAGACGGCAGAGTGCAACGCACGGTGCTCGCACGGCTCGGGGGCACCAGGCCCGTACCGGCTCCACCGGTCCGCTGGGGGGCGGGGCGGCGGTCGCGCGATCGGCCGCCGCCTCCGAGACCGGCGTGGAGCCCACGGCCGAGCGGGGAGAAGGGCCACGGTGGCGCAGGAAGGCGCGCACCGCGCCGCCGTGGCCCGCGTGCCGGTTTGTTCGCATCACCCTCGGCGTCAGGCCCTGGAGGGCCTTCCTTCAACGGGCGACGCGTGCGATTGCTGCATCGCTCCGACTCGCCCAGCGGCTCGCTGCGCGATCGAGTTCTCGCTTCGCTCGCGATCGCAGTTGTGCCGGTCCGCTCTGGCTGGGGCGATGGCCGGGGTGGGCTCGATGGGCTCCGCGTTCGTTGGTGCCGGTCGTCGCGTGGCCGGGATTGAGACGCTCGAGACCGGGCACGTGCCGGGCGATATGGCACACGATGATGAAGTCCGGCGGCTCGACGCTTACTGGCGGGCCGCGAACTACCTGTCGGTCGGGCAGATCTACCTCCTGGACAACCCGCTGCTGCGCGAGCCGCTGCGGCGCGGCCACATCAAGCCGCGGCTGCTCGGCCACTGGGGCACCACCCCCGGCCTGAACTTCTGCTACGCCCACCTCAACCGGGTGATCCGCGCCCGCGACCTCGACATGATCTACGTCATGGGCCCGGGGCACGGCGGCCCGGCGGCGGTCGCGAACGCGTGGCTGGAAGGCACCTACAGCGAGGTGTACCCGGACGTCTCGTTCGACGAGCGCGGGATGCGGCGGCTGTTCCGGCAGTTCTCCTTCCCCGGCGGCGTGCCGTCGCACGTGGCGCCGGAGACGCCCGGCTCGATCCACGAGGGCGGGGAACTCGGGTACTCGCTGGCGCACGCGTTCGGCGCCGCGTTCGACAATCCCGACCTGGTCGTGGCGTGCATCGTCGGGGACGGCGAGGCCGAGACGGGTCCGCTGGCGGCGAGCTGGCACTCGAACAAGTTCCTCGACCCGGTGCGGGACGGGGCGGTGCTGCCGATCCTGCACCTCAACGGCTACAAGATCGCGAATCCGGCCGTGCTCGCGCGGATCCCCGAGGAGGAGCTCGTCCAGCTCCTCGACGGGTACGGCTACCATCCGCTGCTGGTCGCCGGGGACGAACCCGCGTCCATGCACCGCAAGATGGCCACGGCGCTCGACCAGGCGCTCGACGAGATCGCCGACATCCAGCGCGCGGCCCGCGAGCACGGCGCGGCGGAACGGCGGCGCTGGCCGATGATCGTGCTGCGGTCCCCCAAGGGCTGGACGGGCCCGAAGGAGGTCGACGGCAAGCCCGTCGAGAACACGTGGCGCTCGCACCAGGTGCCGCTCGCCGGGGTGTCCGACGACCCCTCGCACCTCGAGCAGCTCGAACGGTGGCTGCGCTCGTACCGCCCCGAGGAGCTGTTCGACGACGCCGGCCGCCCCGTCGCCGAGCTGCGCGAGCTGGCGCCGCGCGGCGAGCGGCGGATGAGCGCGAACCCGCACGCCAACGGGGGCCTGCTGCTCAAGCCGCTCGTCCTGCCCGACTTCCGCGACTACGCGGTGCAGATCGGCAAGCCCGGCACGACGACCGCCGAACCGACCAGGGCGCTCGGGACGTACCTGCGCGACGTCATCCGCGCGAACCCCGAGAACTTCCGCATCATGGGCGCGGACGAGACGGCGTCGAACCGGCTCGGCGACGTGTTCGAGGCCACCGACCGGGTGTTCGAGGGCGTGCGGCTGCCGACCGACGAGCACCAGGCGGCGCACGGCCGCGTCATGGAGGTGCTGTCGGAGCACCTGTGCCAGGGCTGGCTCGAGGGGTACCTGCTGACCGGGCGGCACGGCCTGTTCAACTCCTACGAGGCGTTCGTCCACATCGTCGACGCGATGTTCAACCAGCACGCCAAGTGGCTGAAGGTGACCCGGCACCTGCCGTGGCGGCGGCCGATCGCGTCGCTGAACTACCTGCTGTCGTCGCACGTGTGGCGGCAGGACCACAACGGCTTCACCCACCAGGACCCCGGCTTCCTCGACGTCGTCATGAACAAGAAGCCGGAGATCGTCCGGGTGTACCTGCCGCCGGACGCCAACACGCTGCTGTCCGTCGGCGACCACTGCCTCCGCTCCCGCGACTACGTCAACGTGGTCGTCGCCGGGAAGCAGCCCGCGCTGAATTGGCTCACCATGGACGAGGCCGTTGCGCACGCCACGCGCGGCATCGGCATCTGGGAGTGGGCGTCCAGCGACGGCGGCGCCGACCCGGACGTCGTCATGGCGTGCGCCGGGGACGTCCCGACGCTGGAGACCCTCGCGGCCGTGGACGAGCTGCGGCAGACGTTCCCCGAACTGCGCGTCCGCGTGGTGAACGTCGTCGACCTGATGCGCCTCCTGCCGCCCAGCGAGCACCCGCACGGGATGCCGGACGCCGAGTTCGACGCGCTGTTCACCACCGACAAGCCGATCATCTTCGCCTTCCACGGCTACCCGTACCTGGTCCACCGGCTCACCTACCGCCGCCACGGGCACGCGAACCTGCACGTCCGGGGCTACAAGGAGGAGGGCACCACCACGACGCCCTTCGACATGGTGATGCTGAACGACCTCGACCGGTTCCACCTGGTCATGGACGTCATCGACCGCGTCCCGTCGCTCGGCGGGCGGGTCGCGCACGTCCGGCAGCGGATGTCGGACCGCCGGCTGGCGATGCGCGCCCACACCCGCGAGCACGGCGAGGACGCCCCCGAGATCCGCGAATGGACGTGGTCGTACTGATGCGCGTGCTGACCGTCAACCCCGGGTCGAGCAGCCTGAAGCTGAGCGTGCTCGACGATGACGACACGCCGGTCGCCGAGGTGGCCGGCTCCCGCGACGAACTCGCCGAACTCCTCTCCGAGCTGCCGCGCCCGGACGCGGTCGGGATCCGGTTCGTCCACGGCGGCGCCGACCTCACCGCGCCCGTCCTGGTCGACGGCGCGGTCACCGAGCGGCTGCGGGAGCTGGTCGACCTCGCGCCGCTGCACCAGCCCGCGTCCCTGCACGCCCTCGCCGAGGTCGCCGGGACGCTCCCGGGCGTGCCCACCGTGGCGTGCTTCGACACCGCGTTCCACGCCACGCTCCCGGACGAGGCCGCCACCTACGCGCTCCCCCGGCACTGGCGCGACCGGTTCGGCCTGCGCCGCTTCGGCTTCCACGGCCTCTCGTTCGCGTACGCCGTCCGCCGCGCCGGCGAGATCCTCGGCACCGACCCGGCGGCGCTGCGCATGGTCGTGTGCCACCTCGGGTCCGGGGCGTCGCTCGCCGCCGTCGCCGAGGGCCGCTCGGTCGACACCACGATGGGGTTCACGCCGCTCGAGGGGCTCGTCATGGCGTCCCGCGCGGGCAGCATCGACCCCGGCATCCCGCTGTGGCTGATGAAGCACGGCCTCACGCGGGACGAGGTCAACGACGCCCTCGAACAGGACTCGGGGCTGCGCGGCCTCGCCGGCACCGGCGACATGCGCGAACTCCGCCGCCTCGCCGAGGACCGCGACGTCCCCGCGCTCGCCGCGCTCGACGTCTACCACCACCGCCTGCGCGCCTGCGCGGCGGCGATGGCCGCCGCGCTCGGCGGCATCGACGTCCTGGTGTTCACCGGAGGCGTCGGCGAGCACGACCCGTCCGTCCGGTTCCGGCTGGCCTCCGACCTCGCGTTCCTCGGCGTCGGTGTCGACCCCGACGTTAACGAGGACGCCCGCGGGGACGCCGACGTCTCCACCGAGGGCGCGGCCGTCCGCACCCTGGTCGTCACCGCCCGCGAGGACCTGGAGATCGCCGCCGAGGTACGGAGCGTGCTTGGTGCTTCGCCCCCGGCGCCAGACCGCTAGGCAGCCGTTGCTCCCCGCCCCGAGCGGACGGGGAAGACTGCGATCGCGAGCGAAGCCGGATTCGAGCGAAGCGAGAATCCGATCGCGCAGCGTGCCCCTGGGCGAGTCGGAGCGATGCAGCGATCGCACGCGTCGCCCGTTGAAGGAAGGCCCCTGGGGCCTGACGCCGAGGGCGACGCAGGAAACACGTCAGCGTGGGCGGGTCAGTTCTTGGCGTAGTCGCATGGCGAGTTCGTCGCGGTGCGCCGGGGTGAGGTCCGCCTCCTCCGGACGGCCGAGGGCGCCGAACACGCGCGGCCCGCGCAGCTCCTCGGGTTGGTCGGGCATCCGGGGGATCACGTGGAAGTGGACGTGCGCGTGCCCTTCGGCCTCCGCGAACTGGGCGACGTACGTCTTCGCGCAGCCGGTGACCGCGTGCAGGGCCCGGGACAGCCGGGCCTGCCACGGGCCGAGCAGTTCGGCCTCGGCGCGGGTGAGTTCGGCGATGGTCGTCACGTGCCGGAGCGGGGCGAGGACGAGCCAGCCGGGGGTGCCCGTGCCGAAGGCGTGCGCGACGCGCCAGTGGTCGTCGGAGGCGACGTGCTCGCGGGCGGGGAGGGAGAAACGGTGGGTGTTGTTGTCGCAAATGAGACAGTCCACGACTACGAACCTAGACGGCCGGTGCCGGGTCCGGCACCGGCCGTCCGCTCAGGCGGCGCCGAGCTCGGTGTAGCCCTTGGACGCCGAGTAGACGTCGAAGATCGCCGTGTTCTTACCGGCGGCGGCCGGCAGGCCCGACTGCCAGTCGACGATGCCGTTGAACCAGCCGAACGGGCCGCAGTTCGCCGACTTCGGCACCGCGAAGGCGTTGTCGACCATGGTCGACTTCACCACCCACGGGTCGGTGGACACGTCCACCGGGGTGGCGCCGGTGATCGGCTCGTTGGGCGGCGGCGGGTTCGTGGGGCCGAACCCGAGGTCGAGGGTGATCGGGTCCTCGTCCGTCCCGATGGTGCAGGTGTCGCCCAGCAGCGGGTTCTTTACGCCGATCTTCATGCGCTGCCGCATCTGGACGCCGGGCTCGGGGCTGAGCTCCAGCTCGCCCGCGAGCTGGGGCTGCGCGTGGATCTGCATGATCGGCAGGAAGTCCGAGCCCGGGATGCCGAGGATCCCGCCCTCGACCCGGATCGGCTCGCTCTCCAGCGACTCGACGATCACCGTCTCCTCGAAGGTGATCGGGTCGAAGCCGTTCGCGTAGACGATGGTGATCGGGCTGTGGATCTCCTGGTCGATGCCGCCCAGCGTCAGACGTCCGCTCGTGATCTTCGCGATGGTGCACAGCCACAGGCCGGGCTGAGCGCCCTCGGGCAGCTCGGGGCAGGTCGCGAAGCTGAACTCCGGGATCTCCTCCTCGGCCGCCGCGGGCGCCGCCTGCGCGACGAGGCCGGCCATGCCGACCACGGTCCCCAGTACCGCCGCGGCGGCCCGGCGTGCTGTCCTTCTTGTCATCGATTCTCCATCGTGGGTCGGGCGGGGTCGGGTGTCACAGCTCGGTGTAGGACTTGGCGGCCACGTACTGCTCGAAGATCGCCGTGTTCTTGCCGGCGGCCGACGGCAGGCCCGCGATCAGGTTGACCAACCAGTTCCCGGAGTCCGCGATGCCGCAGTTGTCCGCGCCCGGGACCGAGAACGCGTTGTCGACCAGCGTCGTCTTGACGACCCAGGGGTCGGTCGACACGTCGACCGGCGGGCTGCCGCTGATCGGCTGGTTCGGCGGCGGCGGGCTCGTGGTCCCGACGGTCAGGTCGAGCTCGATCGGGTCGTTCGCGGTGCCGATGGTGCACTTCGAGCCGAGGAGGGGGTTGCGGAGCCGGACCCTCAGGTCCAGCTGCACGTTCCCGTTGACGAGGTCGAGGTCGATGGCCTCGGCCTTGGCGTAGACGGCGGTGACGAACGGGTCGCCGAAGATCCCCTCCTGCACCTGCATCCACTCGGACTCGAAGCTCGCGAGGATGGAGGTCTCCTCGAACGTCTCGGCGTCGAACCCGTTGGCGTAGACGAGCCGCATCGGGGAGTCGATCTGCTGCTCGAAGCTGCCGAACGAGAACTCGCCCCCGCTGACCACCACGGAGTTGCACAGCCAGTAGCCGGGCACGGCGCCGTCGGGCAGTTCGGGGCAGTCCTCGTGGCTGAGCTCGGGGATCTCCTCGGCCGCGGCGGGCGCGGCGAGGGCGGTGCCGGTCAGGACGGCGCCGAGGGCGACGGCGGCGGCAGCGGCCACGCGGCGCAGCCGGAAGGGTGATCTCACGGTGATCTCCAAGGGGGTGGAGGGGGTCAGGGAGATCCGGCGCGGAGCGGGTTCGCCGGGTGCGATGGTGCGGCCGGCCCGGTCGGGGTGGAATCACCGGGACGGCCGCACCGGATCTGCGGCGCGGGTCACACGGCCCGCGCGGTGCGGGTCATGGGTCAGGGGGCGATGGTGACGTCCGCACCGGACGCCGTCACGATCTGGAAGGTGGCCGTGACGGAGGCCGAGCTGGGGCAGCCGCTGGTGCCGGAGACCAGCTGGACCTGCTGGCCGGCGAGGCGGCCCTGCGAGTGGGTGTTGCCCGCGACCGGCTTGTTGGGGTTGTTGTGGTTGTAGAGGTTGATCTGGAGCTGGCTGGAGCCGGTCAGGCCGTAGTGGCAGGTCTCCACGCGGTTGAGCGAGGTGAGGTCCAGCGTCGCCACGATGTCGACGTTCGGGTTCGGCGAGTTGATGAAGATGTAGCCGTCCCGGTTGGCGGTGTGGGCGGAGTCGTACACGGCGCCGCCGCCGGTGTACGGCAGGTTGAGGGCGTCGATCTGGGTGGTGCCGCCCTTGTTGTTGGTGCAGTCCGGGTTGCCGGCCGTGGGCATGTCGGCGGCGTCGAGGGAACCGTTGGTCCCGTCGGAGTCGACGGACGCCTGCAGCTCCGCCGTGGTGCACGTGGTCTGGATCAGCCCGAGCGAGCTGACGCCCGTCAGGGTGACGTTGGAGAGGTTCGTGCCGACGACGGTGCCGCTGAACGGGGCGCCGCCCGACTCGATGGTGGTGGCTCCGGCGGCGGTCGCGCCGCCGAGGACGAGGGCGCCCGCGCCGAGCAGGGGCAGGGCGACTCTGCTGATCTTCCGCATGATCCGGTCCTTTCGGTGGGGGTGGGGACGAATCCCTGCGGTGCACGAACCGAAACATAAACTGCTCGGTTTCTCAAGAACGGTGTCGTACCCGGACGGGCGTTGGGCCGTTTTCGGATTTGCGTTAAGGACGGGCGGGCGACGTCCCTTTAGGACCTCGCCCTGTCACCTCTCCGCGATGAGCCAGTGACCGATGGCAAGAACCCCCCGGACGATGTGACGCCTGTCACCGCGCGGGGCACGACCCCACCGGGTATCCGGGCGGGACCGGAACGTGTCCTGATACGGCCACGAACCGATCGGGGTCCGGGCGCGTCCCGCCGTCGCCGGGCGCGTCCGGGCGCGTCCGGGCGCGTCAGTGGTCCGCGCCGCGCGGTGCCGGGAGCGCGTACATCCTGACCAGTCCGCGGCGCAGCGCGGGCAGCGCGTGGGCCTCCCCGCGGCTGATGCGGCTGTAGAGCACCTCGTGGACGCCGCCGACGATCACCTCGGCGGCCAGCTCGGGCTCGGGGAACTCGGGGTACATCGCGAGCAGGTGCTCGACCACCGTCGTGCTGAAGTGCCGCTTGACCCGGTCCCGGCGCGCGACGGCCTCCGGTCCCGCGGCCAGCACCTCGACCACGGCCATGCGGGCGCCCAGCGGCTCGGACGCCAGGAACTCCAGCAGGGCGCCGAGGCCCGCGCGCAGCCGCGCGTCCGGTTCGCTGCGCTCCGCCGCGGCGTCGTCGAACGCCGCCGTCATCCGCGACGCCACCGATTCGCACGCCGCGAAGAACGCCTCTTCCTTGTTCCGGAAATGCTCGTAGAAAGTCTTCTTGGAGATCGCGGACGCGCCGACGATGGCGTCGATCGTGAGCTGCGAGTAGCCCCGCCCGCCGACGACCTCGGTCACCGCGCGCAGGATGCGGGCGCGCTGGTTGCTGGCGACGTAGTCACGGGACAGCCGGTGCCGGCCGGACGGCAGCTTCGCCGTCGCCTCCCGCGCCGGTTCCCCCCGATCGCCGTGTCCCATGCTCCGCCCATCGCGTCCGGTAACGCTCCTGACGGCCGATTCTACGGCGCGGCCCCCGGGCGGAGGGTTGTCACGACTGCACGGACTCCACGGCGGGCCCGCTCAGCATCGACACAACGGGGTTCGGTTCGCGGGCGCGGAGCACGGCCTCCCTGGCGGCCGTGGTGCGGCGGGCCCGCCACCGGTAGGCGGCCTGCCGGTGGAACCGCGTGACGTGCGCGGCGGCGGGGCGCGACCGTCCGGACAGCCCGTACCCGTGCCGCTGGAGCCGCGACGCCAGGACGTGCTCGACCAGGTCGGCCTCCCATGCCTCGAGCCGCCGCGCCCAGGCCCCGACGACCCCGGCGTTCGGCGCCTCGTGCGTGCGCAGGTGCCAGCGGCGCTCCTGCGGGACGGTCTCGCGCGCGTGGTACTGCGGCGCGGCCATCGCCGGGTCGTACTCCTCGCCGAGGAACGCGCACAGCCGCGTCAGCTCCCGCTCGGGGTCCTCGACCAGGTCCTCGTAGCGGAACTCGTAGAAGGTCTCCGGGCCGAGCCGGGCGGTGAGCCGACGGCCGATGTCGACGGCGTCCCGCCAGGTCAGCGTGGCCGAGAACAGGTCGCCGTCGTACCACGGCATCCGGTTCAGCGAGCTGACGGCGTCGCGGCCGTCCCGGATCAGATGGACGAACTGGGCGTCGGGGAACATGCGCCGCAGGGCCCCGATCCGGCGGATGTAGCTCGGCCGCTTGTCGCCCCAGCGCGGCTTGCCGTTCTCCCGGGCGTACGCGCGGAAGACCGTCGCGATCGCGGAGCCGAGGGTGGGGGGCCCGGCGGCGATCTCCTCGATGGTCGCGTCGGGGTCGAGCCCCAGCGCCTTGAACTTCGTGGTGCCGCCCTTGGCGATCCATTCGCCGAGCGCCCGGCGGTTCTCCACCCGTTCCAGGTCGCCGAAATCGTGCCGGGTGTCATAGGAGGTGTGGACGAACCTCGTCTCGGACGGCAGCGCGATGCGGGGGTGGCAGTGGAGCATCTGCTGCAGCAGCGTCGTGCCCGAACGCGGGCATCCGACGATGAAGATCGGCCGATGGGACGGAGGCGTCATGCCGCGCCAACCTACGCCGCGAACCTGAGCGGGAGGTCCAACGAATCTCCAAGTTGCCTGAAAGTCTCCCCCTCGGCGAGCGAGCATCCCAACACACTCCGTGAGGAAATATATTGAAATCTTGCCTTTCGGTAAGTAGTGCGCTAATCTAACTATCGGTGTGCCGGGAAGCCTGGTCGGCGAGACGAGAGCCCTGTCTTGCGACCAGGAGAGATATGCCCCAGCGCCATATCGTGAGCATCGACTCACCCCCCGCCGGTTCCGCCGGCCTTCGCATCGCCGCACTGGCGGCCGCGTTCCCAGATAGCTGAGCCCGCTAACCCCGCATTCGTGTCCCCCTGACCGGGCGCGCTTCGGCGTGCCCGCCAGACCACCGATGTCCCGAGGCGGAAGCGTGCTTTCTCATGACCGAATTCCTTGACGCCGCACTGGGTTTTCCGACCGCTCTGTTCAGCTTCGCGCTGCTCGTCGTCGTCGGCTACTGGGCGCTGGTGCTGCTCGGCGGGCCGGGCGTCGACGTCCTCGACGGCGACCCCGGCGGCGACGCGGGCGGAGCGGACGCCGGAGGCGGCGGGCTGCTCGCGGCGGCCGGGCTGGGCGGCGTCCCGGGCACCGTGGCGCTGTCCCTGCTGATCGGCTTCACCTGG
This sequence comes from Actinomadura cremea, assembly GCF_014648495.1. Taxonomy (GTDB): domain Bacteria; phylum Actinomycetota; class Actinomycetes; order Streptosporangiales; family Streptosporangiaceae; genus Spirillospora; species Spirillospora cremea. Next base: position 30,123 of record NZ_BMRF01000007.1, on the reverse strand, counting down.
TTCACGAGCCTGGCCGGTTCGGCGTTGTCCGAGGTCACAGCGCTGCGGGCGCTGCTGGTGCCGGCGGCGCTCGCCGTGGGGTGGGCCGTCACGCGCGCGTTCGTCCCGCCGCTGCGCCGCGTGTTCCGCGACTCCCCGGGGACGTCCCTGCGCGAGTTCGTCGGCCTGCCGTGCGTCCTTCGGACGGGACGCGTCGGCCCCGACTTCGGGCAGGCCGAGGTGACCGCGCCCGACGGCTCGACCGCGCTCGTCCAGGTGCGGGTGCCCCATTCCGACGTTCCCGTGGCGGGGGCCGCCGGAGATTCCGCGCTCACCGCGGGAAGCACCGCGCTCATCTTCGATTACGACTCGGCCGGACAGTTCTTCTGGATCATGCCGCACGATTCCGTGCTCGATCCTCCGGCCGTCTGACTCCCCCGCACCCTCAATTCCCCCACCCGAGAGGGATCACTGATGGATGCCATCACGATCGGAGCGGGCGTGCTCATCGCGCTCGTCCTGCTCATCGCACTCGGCGTGCTGTTCCTGGTCACCCGGCTGTTCCGCAAGGTCGACCAGGGCCGCGCGCTCATCATTTCGAAACTGCGGAAGGTGGACGTCACGTTCACCGGCGCGGTCGTCCTGCCGGTCCTGCACAAGGCCGAGATCATGGACATCTCGGTGAAGACCATCGAGATCGAGCGGACCGGGCGGGACGGCCTGATCTGCAAGGACAACATCCGCGCCGACATTCGCATCACGTTCTTCGTCCGCGTGAACAAGACCGTCGAGGACGTCATCAAGGTCGCGCAGGCGATCGGGACGGAACGGGCGAGCAGCCAGGAGACCCTGCAGGAGCTGTTCGCGGCGAAGTTCTCCGAGGCGCTGAAGACCGTCGGCAAGCACCTCGACTTCGCCGACCTCTACATCCGCCGCAACGAGTTCCGCGACCACATCATCCAGGTGATCGGCACGGACCTGAACGGCTACAGCCTCGAGGACGCCGCCATCGACCACCTGGAGCAGACGTCGCTGCTCTCGCTCGACAAGTCGAACATCCTCGACGCCCAGGGCATCCGGAAGATCACCGAGCTGACGGCGATCGAGCACGTCCGCACGAACGAGCACGCCCGCAACGAGGAGAAGGAGATCACGCGCCAGAACGTGGAGGCGCGCGAGGCGATCCTGGAGCTGGAGCGCCGCAGGACGGACGCCGAACTGCGCCAGGAGCGCGAGGTCGAGACCGTCCGGGCCCGCGAGCAGGCGGAGATCGAGCGGGTCAAGGCCGAGGAGCGGCTGCGGGCGCAGGCCGCGCACATCCGGACCGACGAGCAGCTCGGCGTCCAGACCGAGAACCGGAACCGGGAGGTCGCGGTCGCGGCGAAGAACAAGGAGCGGGTCCTCGCCATCGAGAGCGAGCGGATCGAGAAGGACCGCCTGCTGGAGGTCATCGCCCGCGAGCGGGAGACCGAGCTGACCCGCATCGCCGCCGACAAGGAGGTCGAGGGCGAGAAGCGGGACATCGCGAACGTGGTGCGGGAGCGGATCGCGGTCGAGCGGACGGTCGCCGAGCAGGAGGAGGAGATCAAGCGGCTCCGCGCGGTCGAGGAGGCCGAGCGGGAGCGGCAGGCGATCGTCATCCGGGCGGAGGCCGAGGCGCAGGAGAACCTGGTCAAGGACATCAAGGCCGCCGAGGCCGCCGAGGCGGCGGCGCAGCACCGGGCCCGCGAGGAGCTGGTGCTGGCCGAGACGCGGGAGCAGACCGCCGAGCTGGACGCGCGGGCGAAGATCCGGCTGGCCGAGGGGCTGCAGGCGGAGGCCGCGGCGGCGGGGCTCGCCGAGGTGCAGGTCCGCGACGCCGACGCCGAGGTCATCGAGAAGGCCGGCCGCGCCGAGGCGGTCGTCGCCCGCGAGCGCGCGGCCGTCGAGGCCGAGCGGATCCGCGAGAGCCTCAAGGCCGAGGCCGAGGGGCTCACCGACAAGGCGGACGCGATGGCCGCGCTCGACGACGCGACGCGGCAGCACGAGGAGTACCGGCTGCGGCTGGAGACCGAGAAGGAGATCCGGCTCGCCGGCCTCGACGTCCAGCGGCAGGTCGCCGAGGCGCAGGCGGCGGTGCTCGCGACCGGGCTGGAGGGCGCCGACATCAGCATCGTCGGCGGCGAGAGCAGCTTCTTCGACCGGGTCGTCGGGTCGATCGCGCTCGGCAAGAGCGTGGACGGCTTCGTGCAGAACTCCGAGGTCGCCCGTTCGGTCGCGCAGCCGTGGCTGGACGGGACGGGCAGCCTGACCGACGACCTCTCCCGGGTCCTCGGGTCGCTCGGCGCGGGCGGCGCCCGCGACCTGACCCTGTCGGCGCTGCTCGTGCGGCTGATCGCGGCGGGCGGACCGCGGGCCACCGGGTTCACCGACCTGCTCGAGACCGCGCGGCGGCTCGGCGTCGCCGACGCGCCCCTGGCCGACGCGCCCCTGGCGGACGCGCCGCGGGCGGGCGCGAACGGGACCGACCTGACGGTCACGGCTTGAGATCCGCGGCGGGCCGCCCCGGCACAGGGGCCCGGGGCGGCCCGCCGCACTCGACGAGGGGAGGAACGGCGTGAGCCAGAACATCGACGGCACCGGCGGCGGCACCGGTACCGGCATCGACGACACCGGCACCGACGACACCGGCACCGGCGGGGCCGCGCTCGACCACGGGACGTACGAGGTCCTGCGCGCCCGGCTGGCCGAGCACGCGGGCGAGCTGGCCCGGCGCGCGGAGGCGCTGAACGCCCGGCGGCTGGACGTCTTCGGCGGGGGCGGCCTGCGGCTGGCGGGCACCGAGCGGATCCGGACGCCGTCCGCCCGGGTCCCGCGCGACCTCGTCGCGCTCGGCGGGACGCTGCTGCTCGGCGGCGCGCCCGCGCCCGGGGCGAAGGCCGAGACCGAACCCGAGGACGTCTTCTCCCTGCACACCGCCGTGCGAGGCGAGGACGGCCCGGCGTTCGGCGGGTCCGGCGCGGTGCCGGGGCTGCTCGACGACCCGCGCTTCCGCCGCGACTTCGCCGACATGTACCGCTACTACCGGCAGGCCCGCCTCCTGCGGCTCCGGCTGCTGGACGGCCGCCTCCTCGCGGTGTTCCAGACGGGCCCGCGCCTGTCCGACCTGCGCGTCCTGCGCTGGCGGATCGCCCGGGGAGAGGGCGGCGCGGGCGGCGCCGTCGCCTACGAGGACAACCACGGCGAGCGCGACGACCGGTCCCCGCCCGCGCACGACGCGTCGCGGGCGGTCGAGTGGACCGAGACGACCCGCGACGACCACGTCCCCGGGCGGCGCCCGCACATCGCGATCCGGGACGCCGTGAACGTCTCGACGGTCGGCGGCGCCCTCACGGTCACGCTCGGCGACGGCACGGAGGTCTTCTCCGAGCCCGTGGACGAACCGCTGCAGAGCCTCGCGGACGCGGACGTCCTGCACGCGCGCGTCGGCGCGCTGATCCTGCTGCGCGTCCGCCCGTACAACGAGACGGCGTGGCGGCACCTCGTCCACAACACCCGCACGCACGACGTCGTCCGGCTCGACGGCCTGGAGCGGGCGTGCCGCCGCCTGCCCGGCGACGACGGCGTCGTGTTCCCGGGCGGGTTCCTCCTCGACACCGGCACCGTCAAGACGTTCGACACCGACGTCACCGGCCTGGAGTACGAGCGCACGATCCGCTCCCCCAACGGCGAGGACGTCGTCTACGCGTTCTGCGCGCGCGCCGACGGCCGCACCCTCCTGCTCCCTTACAACGTGATCCGCAAGGAGGTCGCGACGCCGATCGTCTGCCACGGGTACGCGCTGTTCGACGACGGCGCGCTGGTCGTGCTGCGGGCCGCGTCGGGCGAGCCGGCGGGCGTCCATCCGGTGCAGGTGTGGCGGACCCCGTTCGTCTCCGACGACCACGCCGCCGCGCAGCCGATCGGCACCGGCCCGCTGGAGCGCGTCGGGAACGCCGACCTCGTCCGGGGGATCTCCGAGTGCCTGTCGGTGGTGCGGATGGTGGGCGAGATGTCCCCGTCCGCCCCGGTCTTCGAGGCCCTCATCGGTGCCTGCACCCGGACCGCCGACCTGCACCACTGGTTCGCCGACCCCGACCTCGGCGCGCTCGCCGAACCGCTCGCGGACGTCCGCGCGGCGGCCGTCCAGGTTCTGGACGAGTACGAGAACGTGCGGGCGCTCACCGCCGAGGCCGAGGCCGCCGTCGCCGAGGCCGCCGAGCGGGTGCGGGCCCTGCTGCGGCGCGTGGAGGCCGAACCCCCGGCGACGGCGGACGGCTGGGTGGCGCGGCTCGCCGAACTCCGGCGCGTCCAGGGCCGCCTGGAGTCGCTGCGCGAACTCCGGTACGCCGACGCCGCGCGGATCGACGAGCTGGCCGGAGCGGCGTCGGGCGGGCTGCACGAGACCGGGCGCGGAGCCGTCGCGTTCCTCCGGCACGAGGACGCCTTCACCGGCTACCACGCCGAGGTGGAGCGGATCGCCGGGGACGCGCGCGGCATCGCGACCGCCGCCGAGGCCGCGCCGCTCGCCGACCTCCTCGACGCGCAGCACGAGGGCCTCGACGTGGTCACCGAGGTCGTCGGCGACCTCGACGTCACCGACGCCGCGGCCCGCACCGCGATCCTGGAGCGGGTCGGCGAGGTGCTCGGCGGGCTGAACCGGGCCCGCGCCGTCCTGGACGGCCGCCGCCGCGACCTGCTCGCCCGCGAGGGCCGCGCCGCGTTCGCCGCCGAACTGGCGCTCCTCGACCAGAGCATCGCGGGCGCCCTGGCCGCCGCGACGACCCCCGAGTCGTGCGACGACCGGCTCGGCCGGCTGCTCCTGCGCCTCGAGACGCTCCAGGCGCGCTTCGCCGACCTCGACGACTTCCTCGCCGAACTGGAGTCGAAGCGGACCGAGGTCTACGAGGCGTTCTCGTCCCGCAAGCAGACGCTCCTGGACGAGCGCGCGCGCCGCACGGACCGCCTCGTCTCCTCCGCCGACCGCATCCTGGCGGGCGTCCGGCGCCGCGCCGCCACGCTCCCCTCACCGGACGAGGTCAACGCCTACTTCGCCACCGACGCCATGGTGGCGCGGCTCCGGGCCATCGGCGGGGAGCTGCGCGACCTCGACGACACCGTCCGCGCCGAGGAACTCGAAGGCCGCGTCAAGTCGGCCCGGCAGGAGGCGGGACGCGCGCTGCGCGACCGGCTCGACCTGTACGACGGCGACACGATCCGGCTCGGCCGCCACCGGTTCGCCGTCAACACGCGCCCCATCGAGCTGACGCTCGTCCCGCACGGGGACTCGCTCGCGTACGCGATCACCGGGACCGACTACCGCGACCCCGTGCGCGACCCGGCGCTCGCCGACCCCGGGCTGTGGGGGCGGACGCTCGTCTCCGAGACGCCGGACATGTACCGGGCCGAGTACCTGGCGACGTCCGTCCTCGCCGGTTCGGACGCCGCCGACCTGCGCGCGGCCGCCGCGTCCGGCGGGCTCCTCGACCTCGTCCGGTCCGCCGCCGCCGACCGCTACGACGAGGGCTACGAGCGCGGCGTCCACGACCACGACGCCACCGCGATCCTCTCCGCCCTGCTGCGCCTGCACGCCGACGCGGGCCTGCTGCGCTACCCGTCCCGCGCCCGCGCGAACGCCCGCCTGTTCTGGACGCACGGCACCGCCGACCCGTCCGCCTGGACGGTCCGGGCGCGCTCGCTCGTCCGCGCGCGGGACGCCTTCGGCCGCGACACCGCCGCCGGCCTCGTCGCCGAGCTGTCCGGGGCCGTCGCGGAGTTCACCGCGCGGCTCGGCCTGCCCGCCGACCCGCTCGCCGCCGAGTACCTGGTCGAGGAGCTGGCGACGGCCCCGGACGGCTTCGTCACCAGCCCCGGGGCGCGCGAGCTGCTCAAGGGGTTCGGCGAGGCGCACCGCGCCGCGCTGGACGACGACCTGGCCGCGCTCGACGGCCTGCCCGCCCGCGTCCAGCTCGCCGCCGGGTGGCTCGGCGCGTTCGTCTCCGGCGACGACCCCGACCTGCCGGAGGCCGTCGCGGCGCTCCTGTGCGACGCCCCGTCCTACGACTCCCCCGCCCCGCTCACCGCCACCGTCGACGACCTCCTGGGCTCGCACCCCCGCATCGCCGACCGCCGCCTCGACCTGCGCCTCGACGAGATCCTCGCCCGCTCGCACCACTTCCGGACCCACCACGTCCCCGCGTTCCGGAAACACCAGGAACACCGGGCCGAACTGCTCGCCGCCGAGGAGAGGCGGCTCGGCGTCGCCGAACTGCGGCCGCGCACGATGAGCGCGTTCGTCCGCAACCGGCTCGTCGACGAGGTGTACCTCCCGCTCATCGGCGACAACCTCGCCAAACAGCTCGGCGCCGCCGGGGACGCCAAGCGCACCGACCGGATGGGCCTGCTCCTGCTCATCTCCCCGCCCGGCTACGGCAAGACGACCCTCGTCGAGTACGTCGCCGACCGGCTCGGCCTCGCCCTCGTCAAGGTCGACGGCCCGGCGCTCGGCCACGACGTGACCTCGCTGGACCCCGCGCAGGCCCCGAACGCCGCCGCGCGCCGCGAGGTCGAGAAGATCAATTTCGCGCTCGCCCTCGGCGACAACGTCCTGCTCTACCTGGACGACATCCAGCACACCTCGCCCGAACTCCTGCAGAAGTTCATCCCGCTCTGCGACGCCCAGCGCCGCATCGAGAGCCACGACCTGCGCGGCAAGCGGTTCGCGGTCTGCATGGCCGGGAACCCCTACACCGAGTCGGGCACCCGCTTCCGCATCCCCGACATGCTCGCCAACCGCGCCGACGTCTGGAACCTCGGCGACGTCCTGTCCGGCAAGGACGACCTGTTCGCGCTCAGCTACATCGAGAACGCGCTGACCTCGAACCCCGTCCTCGCCCCGCTGACGGCGCACGACCGCGCCGACGTCGAGCTGCTCGTCCGCCTCGCCGCCGGCGACCCCGCGGCCCGTCCCGACCGGCTCGCGCACCCCTACTCGCAGGCCGAACTCGACCAGATCCTCGCCGTGCTGCGGAAGCTCGCGATCGCGCAACGCGTCGTCCTGTCGGTGAACCGGGCGTACATCGCGTCGGCCGCCCAGGACGACGCGTCCCGCACCGAGCCGCCGTTCCGCCTGCAGGGCTCGTACCGCGACATGAACAAGCTCGCCGAACGCGTCGTCCCGGTGATGAACGAGGCCGAACTCGACGCGGCGATCGACGACCACTACCGGGCCGAGTCGCAGACCCTCACGTCCGACGCGGAGGCGAACCTGCTCAAGCTCGCCGAACTCCGGGGGACCCTGACCCCCGGCGGGTCCGCACGCTGGGCGGAGGTCAAGGAGTCCTACCGGCGGTCGCGCACCCTCGACACCGAGAACCCGGCCGTCGGGGCCATCCTGCACCTCGCCGACCAGGTGAAGGCCCTGCGGAACGGGTAGGGCGTCACATCGAGACCCGGACGTACTCGTGGAGGGCGTCGCGCACGAACGCGGCGCCGTCCGCACCGCCGTACGTCTCGGCGAACTCCGGGGTCTCGACGTAGGTGTCGCCCACGCAGCGCACCATCGCGGCCGCACGCTCGCGGTCCCCGTCGGCCGTCGGCGTCCCGGGGATCGCGCGCAGCCAGTCGACGTGCCGGGCGGCGAGCGCCTGCGCGCGTCCGGACGCCGGATCGGCGCCGTCCCTCCACGCCTCGACCCACCCGGCGACCAGCGCGTCGGTGTCGCGCTTCCAGGCGACCTGCTCCCGCAGGGTCTTCCCGCGCCACCAGTCGTTGCTCTCCCGGAAGGCCCGCTCGCCCCAGCGGGCGACGACCTCGTCCCGGTACGGGTCGTTAAAGCCGTCGAGCATCATCTGCATCGACGGATCCCGGCCGGCGCGGCGCGCTTCCAGGGTGTGCCGGACGGCCGCGATCCGCTGCTCCAGCCGGGCGTGCTCCGCCTCGAGCAGCTCGATGTGCTCGGCGAGCGCCGTCTCCTCGCCCGCCTGCCGGTCCAGGACGTCCGCGATGACCGGCAGGCTCAGGCCGAGGTCGCGCAGCAGCAGGACGCCCTGGAGCCGGGCCACCGCGTCCGCGTCGTAGTAGCGGTAGCCGTTCTCCCCGACCCTCGACGGGCGCAGCAGCCCGATGTCGTCGTAGTGCCGCAGCGTCCGGCTGGTGACCCCGGCCCGCGCCGCGACCTGCTGAATCGTCCATTCCACGGCGTCCACGATGTCACGTCTCCTCCCGCCGCCGGTACCGCTCCCGGGCCAGTCCGTGGGCCGTGCTCAGCAGCTCCCGCACCACCGCGTCGGTCTTCGGGCCCGGGTTCACCACGGCCAGCCAGCCCAGCCCGCCGTAGACGGGATGCGCGATCACGGCGTCCGCCGCGCTCGGATCGACGTCCCCGGTCTCCGGCTCGCGCGGCGCGCGGCCCTTCCATGCGGCAAACGCGTCCTTTCCGGCGGCGACGTTCACGCGGAACGCCCCGGGGCGGTCCAGGCGCGACGCCGCGTCGTCCGGGTAGTCCTTGGTCACGATCGTCGCGAAGGGCTGGGTCGTCGTCGGGACGGTCCCGTCGGGCGAGTAGTAGAAGAACGCGTCGCCCCACGCGAGCTCCGGCGTCCCGTCCCCCGGCCCCGGCTTGAGGGCCAGCACTCCCTCGAACCCTTCGAGGAACCCGATGATCTCGTCGATGCTCATGTGTTCTAGCGTTCCATTCATGTCCTTGTGGAGACTTCACCCCTCGAACGCCCAGGCGGGCCCGTGAGAAGTCGCAACTCGCTGCGCACGGTCGATGTCGCCCGCCGGTCCGGCTACTCCGTCCAGCAGGTGCGCAACCTCGAACGCGACGGAGTGCTGCCCCCGGCGGCCCGCACCCCCTCGGGCTACCGGATCTACGGCGAGGTCCACGTGCGGTCCGCCCTCGCCTACCGGGCCCTCGCACCCGGCACCGGGCCGGTCGAGGCCAAGCGGATCATGCGCGCCGCGCACGAGTCGCCCTCCGGGCCGCTCGCCCTCATCGACGCCGCACACGCCCGGCTCCACACCGAACGCCTGCACGTCGCCCACGCCCGGACGGCCGCCGAGGCGATCGCCGCCGAACCCGTCTCGGACGTCCGGCCGTCCGACGCGATGCGCGTCTCCGAACTCGCGGACGCGCTCGGCGTCCGTCCGTCGACCCTGCGGCACTGGGACGCCGAAGGTCTCGTCGTGCCGCACCGGGGCCCCGCCGGAGCGCGCGTGTACTCGCCCGGCGACGTCCGGACCGCACGGATCGTCCACCAGCTGCGCGCCGCCGGGTACCGGATCGACGCGCTGCGAGAGCTGCTGCGGGAGCTGCGCCACGACGAGGTGATGACCGCCCTCGCCGCCCGCGACGCGAGCATCGACGCCCGCTCCGCGGCCCTCCTCCGAGCGGCCGCCGCACTCGGCGCGCTCCTGTCGCCGGACCTCTAGCCCTCGGTGGCGACGCCGCCGCGCGAACGTCCCCGGTCTCCGGCGAGCGCTCGGGACAGCCTTGTCACCTGCACGCCATTGCCCTCAGTTGCCTCACCGTTACGATAAGTGATTGGTTTGCAGGCGAGTCAAGGGAGAAAAGATGAAAGTCAGGATCGTAACCGCCGCGGGGCTGGCCCTCGCGACGGGCGCCTCGGTGGTCGCGCTCGTGCAGCCCGTGCAGGCGGCGCAGACCGGCCGGGAGACCGCGACGGCGGCGCGGTGCGCCGGCAACGTCATCGACCGGAAGGTGGCCAAGTACCAGGGCAAGCCCGTCGCCGAGCTGGTCGTCTACTACAGCAAGGGCAAGAACTGCGCCGTGCTCAACCATCTCGGCGCCACCCGCGGCAAGAAGCTGCGGACCAGCGTGTTCCTGGCGGCCTGCAAGGAGACCCGCCCATCCAAAACCTGCCACTACTACGGCAAGCCCGCCGCCGAGGACGGCACCTTCGCCTACTACGCCGGGCCCGTCACGAAGGCCGCGGGCAACCGCTGCATCCACGCGGCGGGGGACATCTACTTCCACGGGAAGCGCCACCTGGAGACGACGCCCGCCGCGTCCCACTGCCGCTGACACCGGCGGCGGCCCCGGCTCACCACGAGCCGGGGCCGCCGCCCGCAGGGCCTGGACGTCCGGGCCCACCGCGCCTATTCCTCGACGATGAAGTCGCCCTTGAACTCCTTCGCCCATTCCCGGGCGGCCTCGATGTCCGCTTCGCGCTGCGCCGTGAGGATGATCCGGTTCCCGTCCGGGTCGTCGATCGTGAGATCGGACGTGTACCACGGGGTGTCGGAGGGGCCTTCGACGCGCGCTCCGTCCGGCATCACCGCCCGGAGCGCCGCTGCCAGCGCCGCGAGGTCATGCCCGCTCGCCTGGAAGCTGACGGTCGTGCTGCCGCGCTCCGGCTCACCGGGTACGAGCAGGATGTCCTGATACTTCATCCGCCGCAGGTGCACCACCGCAGGCGCACCGTCCGGACCGGGGACGGTGGCGAGGGAGATGAAGCCGGCGGCCTGGTAGAACGCCTCGGCGGCGGCGAGGTCCGCGACCTGGAACGTCGCGAACATCGGCATCGGGTAGATGGTCCGATCGATTTCGGGTGCTGTGCTCATGCGACGGAACGCTAGAAGTTGACGTAACGGCAAGGTCAAACACGTTCCCGGATCCCGGACGAATCGACCAGCGCGCCCTCGACCTGATCGGCCGCCGCACGGAACGCGTCCGCCCGCCCCGCGCACATGCCCGCGTCCCAGACACGTCCCTCGCGAAGCCGCACCCGCGACCGCGCGGACTTCGCTGGTTGACCACCCAGGAGGTATCCATGGGCGAGAATCGAGCACGCCTCTTCTTTGGCGCGGAACTTCGTCGCAAGCGCGAAGAAGCCAAGCTCATCCGCAAGAAACTCGCAGACGCACTCGGCTGCACGCCACAGTGGATCGGCACCATGGAGAGCGGACGAAAGATTTCAGAGCAGAGCACCCATGATCTCGACACGTACTTCAAGACCGATGGGATGTTCCATCGCTTGTGGAAGCTCGCAACTGAGGTCGAGCTTCATACTGGCCTGCCACCCGGATTTCCCGAGTACTCAGAACATGAAGCGCGGGCCAACTCCATCCGCGCCTTTTCCGGGTTCCTCGTCAACGGACTCTTCCAAACCGAACGATATGCTCGGACTGTCCTGGGACGCATAGAGGGAAGCCACGTTGACGAACTCGTCACGAAGCGTCTGGAGCGGCAGGCTCCGCTGCAAGCGAGACGCCACCCCTCGTATGGCTCACCATAGACGAGGTGATTCTGCATCGCGTTATCGGAAGCCCCGAGATCATGCACGAACAACTTCAAGCTTTGCTGGCAGCAACGGAACCCGCCGGAACCGTCGTCGAGGTCATGCCCTTCCGGGCTGGTTACCACGCTGGGCTCGGCGGAGACTTCACGATCCTCGGTTTCAAGGACGGATCCACAGTCGCATATACGGAGTCGGCTGGAGTTGCAACGTTGATCCAGAGTCCCGACAGAGTGCCTGCATTCGTCGTACGCTGGGACCTACTCCGAGGCTACGGACCTCTCCATTGAGGAGTCGCGAGCCGCGATAAAGACAGCGATGGAGAGGCTATGAACAGTCGTCAGAACGTCTGCTGGCGCAAAAGCAGCCACAGCGACCACCACGGCGGGGACTGCGTCGAGATCGCCGATCTCACGCCCGTGATCGGCATCCGCGACAGCAAGAACCCGGGCGGTCCCAAGCTCGCCCTCGGCCGGGACGCCTGGCGGGCGCTCGTCCTTGAGATCAAGGCGGACGGGCACGCCACGTCCTGACGCCGGGCCATCGCGCCCCCGGCCCGAGAGTTCGGCTCCGGGCCGGGGGCATCGAATCCGTCATTGCGGCGAAGGAGAGAGAGTGATCGACCCGCGCCTGGCAGGCCGGAACGTCCTGGTCACCGGTGGGGCCGCGGGCATCGGCGCGGCGATCTGCCGTGCGTTCGCCGCCGTGGGCGCCCGGGTCGCGGTGCACTACCTCGCTCAGGAGGACGTCGCGGCGCCCGCCGACGCCGAATGGGAACACGTCACGCCCCAGGGCGACGTCGCCGAAAAGCTCGCGGCCGAGCTGGGCAACGGGTCCTTCGTGATCAGCGCGGACCTGTCCGAGCCCGACGCGCCCCGGCTGCTGGCCGAGGCGGTCGCGCGCCGGGCCGGTTCGATCAACGTGCTGGTGAACAACGCGGCCCACTGCGAGACGCCCGACGGCATCGACACCCTGACCCACGGCTCGCTGGAACGCCACTACCTGGTGAACGCCATCGCGCCGGCGCTCCTCACCGCCGAGGCGGTCCGGCTGCGCCGCGGCGACGATCCATTGTGCGTCGTCAACATCTCCACCGACGCCGCGCGGGCATTCCCCGGCCAGACCGGCTACGGGACGTCCAAGGCCGCGCTCGAAGCGTTCACCCGATCGAGCGCGCTGGACCTGGCGGCCCGGGGCGTCCGGGTGAACGCCGTCGCCCCGGGTCCGGTCCAGACCGGCTGGATGGGGCCGGACGTCCTCGCCCACGCCACCGAGATCGTGCCGATGGGCAGGGTCGGCGAGCCCGCCGACATCGCCGATGCCGTCGTCTACCTGGCGTCCCATCAGGCCCGCTGGATCACCGGGCAGGTCCTCCAGGTCGCGGGCGGGCACGCGCTCTGACCGTGGCGGAACGTCCGGTCGGCCGGTCCGGCCGCCGGACCTGCCGGTCGGCGGCTTCTGTTTGACGCCCTTGACCCCTAACCGCTATTCATTGGCTAGCCGTTAGGGGTGGTGCATGCAGGACGCGGTGCTGGCGATGCTCGCGAAGGAACCGTCGCACGGTTACCTCCTGCGCGAGCGGCTCCGCACGGCCCTCGGGCCGCTCGGGGAGTCGATGAACGCGGGGCAGGTCTACGTGACCCTGACCCGGCTGGAGAAGGCGGGCCTGGTCGCGTCCGAACGGGCCGAAGGGCTGCCGGACCGGCCGGACCGCAAGGTGTACGCGCTGACACCGGCCGGGCAGCAGCGGGTGGCCGCCTGGCTGAGCGAGGTGAGCTGGCCGAAGCCGAACCTGGCGGATTTCCACCTCAAGCTCGCCGCCGCGGCCGCGGGCCGGCTCGCCGATCCGGTGGAGTTGGTGGACGCGCAGCGCCGCGAGCTGATGCGTCGGCTCGGCGAGGCGCAGCGCGCGCTGCTCGCGGAGCCGAACGACTCGACCGCCGGGCTGCTGCTGGAGGGCATCGCGCTGCGGCTGCAAGCCGACCTGCGCTGGTTGGAGGCTTGCGAGCGGGTCTGGTCGAAGGTCGCAGACGAATCCGAGGACACATGAACGAGTTCGGCGCGGTGCTGCAGGTCCGCAGCCTGTGCAAGGAGCACGGCCAGGGTCAGGGGCTGGTCCGGGCGGTCGACGAGATCGACCTGGACGTGCCGGCGGGACGGATGCTGGCGGTGACGGGGCCCAGCGGATGCGGGAAGTCCACGCTGCTGCATCTGCTGGGCGGGCTGGAGCGGCCCAGCCGCGGGGAGGTGTGGCTGGCGGGCGGGCGGATCGACACCCTGAGCGAGCGGGCGCTGGCCCGCCTCCGGCGGCGGTCGGTCGGTTTCGTCTTCCAGTCCTTCCACCTCGTGGAGGAGCTGTCGGCGAGGGAGAACGTGGAGCTGCCCGTGCTGCTGGCCGGCCGTTCGCCGCGCGCGGCCCGGCGCCGCGCGGCCATGCTGCTGGAGCGGGTCGGGCTCGCCGACCGCGCCCGGCACCTGCCGTGGGAGCTGTCGGGAGGGCAGCGGCAGCGGGTGGCCATCGCCCGTGCCATGGCCAACGAGCCGCTGGTGCTGCTGGCGGACGAGCCGACGGGGAACCTGGACACCGCGGCGACGCTCGACGTGCTGAGGCTCTTCGAGGAGCTGCGCGCCGCCGGGCAGACGCTGGTGATCGTCACGCACGACGAGCGCGTCGCGACGACCGCGGACCGGGTCGTCTCGATGCGCGACGGGATGTGCGTCGACGACACCCGGCTGGCGGGCCGGACCGCCGGAGGGCTCGGGGACATGTTCGGGTTGGGGGAGTGAGTGGGCCGCATCCTGCTGGTGTTCCGCCTCGTCGTGGCGGACGTGCGCCGTCATCCCGCCCAGGCCGCGATGATGCTGCTGGCGATCACCGTCGCCACCGCCGCCCTGTCCCTGGGCATGTCGCTGCGCGGCACGACCGAAACGCTCTACCGGGAGACCCGCGCGGCCACCGCCGGACCCGACGTGGTGGCGCTCGCCCCTGGCGGTGACCGGGCCGCGACCTCGGCCCTGACATCGGTGGCGCAGACGTCCGAGGTCACCGCCCATAGCGGGCCGTATCGCCAGTACTACACGACGCTGACGGCGAACGGCCAGACGTCGGCCGCGGTGGCGCAGGGCGCCGGAGCGACGCCGGGCCCGATCGATCGTCCGCTGGTCACCTCGGGCACCTGGGTGCGTCCCGGCGGTGTGGTGGTCGAACGCGGCTTCGCCGCCGCCCTGGACGTCCGGGTCGGCGACCGCGTCACCGTCGCCGGCCGCTCGCTTCCCGTCGCCGGGATCGCCGTGAGCGCGGCGCACACCATCTATCCGGGGGCGCAGATGATGGGCCCGGGCGGCGGCCCGAGCGACTACAGCGGCCTGGTCTGGATGAGCGAGGCCGACACCGGGACGCTGGCGGCCGCCGACCTCCCGGTGACCTCCCTGATCTACCTGAAGCTGCGGGACCCCGACTCCACTCGGGAGTTCGTCGACTCCCGCCGTTACTTCGGTGACGCTCCCCTGACGAACTTCCGCACGTGGCAGTCCGTGGCCGAGGAGGACAAGCGCGTACTCCGGCAGAGCCAGCCGGTCCTGGTCATCGGCAGCTGGCTGCTCGGCCTCCTGGCCGTCGGCGGCCTCGCCACGCTGGCGGCGGGACGCGCCACCAAGCAGACCCGCCGGGTCGGGCTGCTCAAGGCCGTCGGCGCCACGCCCGGCCTCATCGCCGCCGTCCTGCTCGCCGAGTACCTGACGCTGGCGCTGATCGGCGACGCACTGGGGTTGACGATCGCCCGGCTGGCCGCGCCCGGCCTCGCCAACCCGACCGCGAGCCTGCTGTCCACCGCCGCGGGCCCGACCGGTGACACCATCGCCGCCACGACGTTCCTCGCCCTGGCCGTGACGGTCCTCACCACCCTCGGCCCCACCCGGCGTGCCCTGCGCACCGAAACCGTCACCGCGCTGGCCGACACCGTCCGCCGGCCCGGCCACCGGGCCTGGCTGAACGGCCTGTCGGCGCTGCTGCCGACCCCGCTGCTGCTCGCGCTCCGCCTGATCGCCCGCCGTCCCGGCCGCGCCGTCCTGCACGCGTGGAGCATCGCGGTCATGGTGATCGGCACCACGGCCCTGCTGTTCGCCCGCGTCCAGACCCACTACGACTACGGCCTGGGCTCCTCCCACCTGGGCAATGTGCAGAGCGAGCAGGGCCACCGCGTGCTGACGGCCGTCACCGTCGCAATGGCCGTGCTCGCCGCGGTGAACATCATCACGATCACCTGGACGACCGCGCTGGAGGCCCGGCCCGTCATGGCCATCGCGCGCACGCTCGGCGCGACCCCCGGGCAGATCACGGCCGGGCTGTCCGCCGCGCAACTCCTCCCGACCGTGCCCGGCGCCGTCGTCGGCGTCCCCCTGGGGATGTCCCTGGTGCTGCTCTTCTCCCCTCCGAACGTCGCCGTACCTTCCACATGGACGCTGTTCATCCCGGCACTCGCCGCTCCCTTGGCGACGGTGGCGCTGACCGCCCTTCCCGCGCGCCTCGCGGCCCGCCGGTCCATCGCGCGGACCCTCAGCGTCGAGAACACGTGAGCGCCGGCGCCGGTTCCGGGCCGAGCGAGCCCGGGTCTCGGAGCTCGGCCACTCCCTAGGCGTCCGGGGCGTCGGTGAGCCCGAAACCCCGGTGCCGCGGTGGACGGGCGCGCGGTCGCGGTCGGCAGCCCGGCCCGGCTCCTGGACGACCGCCCGGCGGAGGCGGCCCGGCTGGAGGACGCGGGACGCATCGCCGTGCTCGTCGTCGACGGCGTCCCGGCCGGGTGCTCGGCATCGCCGACCGGCCGCGCTCCGGCGTCCGCGCCGCCGCCGCACCCGGTGATCGCCGGGACGTTCATGGCCGTCCTGGTGATCCGGGATCTGGCCGCGACGCTGGCCCTGCCGCCGGGCGTCGCGGGGCACGAGGGATCGACGGTCCTGGTCGGGCCCAACGGTCTGCGCCTGCTGACCGACCGCGCCTGGCGCCGCGCCGCGGTGACCGCCACCCGGACGGGATAAAGGCGACCAAATTACCCAAACCACCCTTTTCACGGCATTGGCGATGACCTCTCCGGAATAGATTGATCGCTGCATGTACATGTGCAACCCTGGCCGATGCCGCTCTAGCGGACGGTGACGTCGCGCAACCGAACGTGTCGCGCGGAACGGCCGCCGCATTGTTCGTTCCCGATTCTCGAGTGGAGAACGCGACCGTGACGAGACGCCGGGCCCCCCGCCGCACGACGAATCCCGGGGCTCACCGGTGAGGTGGTGGAGGCGCAGAGGCTCGACCCGGCAAGCCCCGCCCGCCCCGCAGTTCCCACAGGCCCCGCAGGCCCAGCCGACCGGCGCGACTCCGTTCCAGGGCCCGCCGCCCGCCACGGGCGCGGCGCCGATCGCCGAACCGGACGTCTCCGCGCCCGGAGCACCCTTCCAGTACGCGCCCGGAGCACCCCCTTTCACGGCACCCCCACCCCCCACCGGTCCGGCCCCGGCCCCGCCGTCCGCCCCCGGCGCACCCGCCCCGCACGCGCCCGAGGTGGAACGGTTCACGGCACCCCCGTCGCCCGCCCCCGCCACCGGCGCACCCGGCGCGGAACGCTTCACGTCGCCACCGCCCCCCGGCGGTCCCGCACGTGCCCCGGCGTCCGCCACCGGTGCCCCCCACGCCCCCGGCGCGGAGCGGTTCACGGGGCCACCGCCCGCCGACGTCCCGGCACCGCCCCCGGCGTCCGCCTCCGACCCCCTCGGCCCGCAGGTGCCCGGCACGGAGCGGTTCGCGACGCCACCGCCTCCGGCCGATCCGGCCCCGGCGTCCCCGGCCTCCGCCACCGGCGCCCCCAACCCCCACGCCCCCGGCGCGGAGCGGTTCGCGGGGGTGCCGTCCGCCGACGGTGCGGCCTTTCCGGCCGGGGCCGGTGAGGAGCGGCAGCAGGGGGACGCGGACGTGTGGGCTGAGTTGTGCGAGCGGTTCTGCCTGCAGTTCCTCGTGCTGGCGGAGAAGATGCGTCCCGCGATGGACATGCTCGAGCGGCAGGAGGAGGACTCCGACCGGCTCGACGCCCTCTACGAGATCGACCACGGCGTGACCCGGATGCGGCGGGTGGCCCGCGACCTGCGGGTGCTCGCCGACCGGGGCGGCGAGGACGTCTCGGGCGTCGACACCTCGCTGCTGGACGTCGTCCGGATGGCCGCGTCGTCCATCGAGGGGTACCGGCAGGTGTCGATCCGGCGGATGGTGGACCTCGCGGTGCCCGCGCACGCCGTCGAGGACGCGGCGTCGCTGGTCGCGGCGCTCCTGGACAACGCGACCAGGTTCTCCCCGGCGCAGGTGACGGTGAGCGCCCACCTGCTGGACGACGGCGGCGTGATGCTCCGCATCGAGGACTCGGGCATCGGCATGTCGGCGGCGCAGCTGGACGAGCTGAACGCCACGCTGTCGGGTCCCGTTCCGGCGATGACGCACGAGGCGGCGCGGCAGACCGGGTTCCCGGTGGTGCACCGGCTGGCCCGCAGGCACGGGGTCACGGTCCGGTTCGCGGCGCGGGCGGGCGGGACGATCGCCCTGGTCACCGTCCCGGCGTCGCTCCTGTGCGAGATCTCCGCCCCGGAGCCGCGGACGGGCGACGCGCCCCCGGCGACGGCGAACCTGACCATGGCGCGCCGCGCGGAGCGCCCGGCGCGGACGGCGCCCGCCCTGAACGTCGCGGGCGACGCCGACCTCGGCGGGCTCCCGCGCCGGCAGCGCACGAGCCTGCGTCCGGTCGCCGCGCCCGCGGCGGAGCCCGCGCCCGAGCCCGCGCGCCCGTCCGAGGAGCCGGACGGGCCGGGGACGTTCGCCGCGGACCTGGACGCCTTCACCTCGGGCACCCGCCGATTCACCGACGAGCAGCAGGAAGGACGGCAATGAGCATGGCCTCCACCGGGCCCACGGGGCCCCAGGACTTCGGGTGGCTGCTCAGGCAGTTCGCGTCCGCGACCCCGGGCGTGACGTTCGCGCTGATCGTGTCGTCGGACGGGCTCGCGCTCGTCGAGTCGGGGGCGCACCCGTCGGAGTTCGTCGATCCGATGGCCGCGCTGACCAGCGGGATGATCAGCCTCGGCAACAACATCGCGGGGCACGTCGGCGCGGGCGGCTGCGACCAGATCATGCTGAAGTTCGGCACCGGCCACCTGCTGTTCATGAGCATCGGGCAGCTCGCCGGGCTCGCGGTGCTGGTCGGCGAGGGCGCGAACCTCGGCGCCGTCGCCCACGAGATGACGAAGTTCGTCCACGGGGCCGGGCACGTCCTCACTCCGCAGATGCGCGACGACCTGCGCCGCATGGCGGAGCAGGCGATGCCATGACCGCCTTCCGGACCGACACGGCAGGAGGGACGCGATGACGGCCAATCCGTGGGTTCGGCCGTACGTGCTGACCGGGGGACGGACCCGGGGCAGGCGGCACCTGCTGGTGCACACGCTGATCACGGGCGCCGGATACGACGCGGCGTTCGCCGAACGGCTGCTGCCGGAGGCGCGCGCGCTGTACGAGCGGGCGCACGCGGTGGGCGAGTCGGTCGCCGAACTGTCCGCCCACTGCGGGGTGTCGCTCGGCGTGACCCGCGTCCTGCTCGCCGACCTGGCCGCCGGCGACCGGATCGTGATCGCCGACGCGGACACCTCGCCGTACGACCCGCACGTCCTGGAAAGAGTGATCGATGGTCTACGCCAGCTCGCCTGACGCGTCCCGGCGTGGTGGACATGCGAACGGGCCGGACGGACGGACGTCCGCGCGCACCTCGGTCAAGATCGTCGTGGCGGGCGGGTTCGGCGTCGGCAAGACGACGCTGGTGGAGGCCATCTCGGAGATCCCGCCGGTGAACACCGAGGCGTGGATGACGCAGGCCGCCGCGAACATCGATCCGGTCGGCGACGGCGACGGCAAGACCACCACCACGGTCGCGATGGACTTCGGCCGCGTGACGCTGGCGTCCGACCTGCTGCTGTACCTGTTCGGGACGCCCGGTCAGCCCCGGTTCTGGCCCATGTGGGACGACCTGTGCCGCGGGGCGAGCGCGGCGGTCGTCCTCGTCGACACGCGGCGGCTGGACGTCTCGTTCCCGGCGGTCAACTACTTCGAGAACGACTCGGACGTGCCGTTCATCGTCGCGGTGAACCTGTTCGACGGTCTCCAGACGCACCGGCTGCCGCAGATCCGGGCGGCGCTCCGGCTCGACGACGGGGTGCCGCTGGTGACCTTCGACGCCCGCGACCGCGGCTCGGTCGTCCGGGTGCTCACCGAGTCGCTCGGCCACACCCTCGAAGCCACCGCGGGGCGCGCCACCACGTGACGTCCCGTCCCACAACTGAAGAAACCCCGCCCCGCATAGGGAGGAAGCAATGCGAAGGATCCTGATCGTCGGCGCGGGACAGGCCGGGCTGCAGCTGGCCCTGAGCCTGCAGTCCGAGGGCTATGACGTGACGGTCATGTCGGCGCGGACGCCGGAGGAGATCCGGGGCGGCCGGATCATGTCGACGCAGTGCATCTTCTGGCCGCAGCTCCAGATCGAACGGGACCACGGGCTGAACCTCTGGGAGGACCGCGCGCCGCGGATCGTCGCGCAGCGGGTCACGGTGGCGGGCCCGCCGGGGAACCGGGCGTTCCAGACGCTCGGCCGCTGGGACGACTTCGCGCAGTCGGTGGACCAGCGGGTCAAGATGGCGGGCTGGCTGGAGCTGTTCGAGAAGCGCGGCGGAAACGCGGTCTACCACAGCGTGATGACCTCCGATCTGGAGGGGCTCTCGGCCCTCTACGACCTGACGATCGTCGCCGCGGGCAAGGGCGAGCTGGTCGAGCTGTTCGACCGGGACGCGAGCCGCTCGCCCTACGACCGTCCGCAGCGGAAGCTGTCGTGCATCTACGTGCACGGCATGACGCCGTGGCCGGACCACCCCGAGCCGCACGTGCGGATCACCGCCACGCCGGGCGTCGGGGAGCTGTTCTTCATGCCGGGCTACACCAACACCGGCGCCTGCGGCATCCTGCTGTGGGAGGCGGTCCCCGGCGGCCCGTTCGACGTGTGGGACGACCGCCCGGACCCGGCGGGCCACCTCGCCCGGACGCTCGACCTGATGCGGCGGTTCGCGCCGTGGGAGTACGAGCGGACGGTCGACGCGCGGCCGACGGACGCGCGCTGCACCCTGTACGGGGGGTACGCGCCGGTCGTCCGGAACCCGGTCGGGACGCTGTCGCCGACCGCGCACGTCCTCGGCATGGCGGACGTGGTCGTCGCCAACGACCCGGTGACCGGGCAGGGCTCGAACAACGCGGTGCGCTGCGCCGAGATCTACTTCCGGTCGATCCTGCGCCACGGCGACCGGCCGTTCGACCCGGCGTGGATGCGGGAGACGTTCGAGACCTACTGGGAGTACGCGCGGCACCCCACCGCCTACACCAACATGATGCTCGGCCCGCTGCCCGAGCACGTGCAGAAGGTCCTCGCGACGGCGGCGCGGAACGAGCGGGTGGCGCACCGGTTCGCCCACGGTTACGCCAATCCGGCCGACTTCTCCGACTGGCTGCTGGACCCGGCCAAGACCGAAGAGTACCTCGCGACCGTGACCTGATCAGCCGCCGTCCCCGGCCGGGACCTCCTCCAGGCAGGACGCGACGAAGTCCCGGACGACCGGGTTCGCGTCGGCGGCCGGGGGCCACGCGACCGCGACCCGGCTCGGGCCGACGCCGTCGACCGGGCGGTAGACGACGCCCGGACGGGCGTAGAAGCGGGCGGCGGACGCGGGCGCGAGCGCGACGCCGAGGCCGTTCGCGACGGCGCTCAGCCAGTCGTCCGGCTGCT
Organism: Actinomadura cremea; assembly: GCF_014648495.1. Taxonomy (GTDB): domain Bacteria; phylum Actinomycetota; class Actinomycetes; order Streptosporangiales; family Streptosporangiaceae; genus Spirillospora; species Spirillospora cremea. The sequence goes on along the minus strand of NZ_BMRF01000007.1, from coordinate 9,011 downwards.
CGGTGACGGCACCGACGCGGGCCGGGCGGCCGTCGCGCTCGTCCGCGGCGAGCCAGTGGTCGCGCCACGCGCCGGTCTCCGGCGGGGCCGCGACGAACGGCTCGTCCCACAGGTCCCGGAAGGCGATCACGTCGCGCGCGGCGAGCGGGTGGCCCGCGGCGAGCGCGACGTGGCGCGGCTCGCTGAGCAGGACCCGCACGCGGAAGCCGTCCTGCCCGGGGAACGGGAGCCGCACGAGGGCGACGTCCACGGCCCCGTCGGCGAGGCCCGCGGCGGGGACCGCCCAGGACGCCTGCCGCATCTCGACCCGCCAGCCGGGGCGGCGCCGGACGAACGCCGCGATGATGCCCGGGGTCGCCTCGTTGGCGGCGCTCGCGAGGTAGCCGACGTGCAGGACGCGGGCGGCCCGGCGGGACGCGGCCGTCGTCGCGCGCCAGGCGTCCTCCCAGCCGTCCAGCAGGGCGGGCACGCGGTCGGCGAGGGCCCGGCCGGGCTCGGTGAGCGCCATCCCGGCGCGGGAGCGGGTGAACAGCCGGACGCCGAGCCGGTCCTCCAGCTGCCGGATCTGCTTGGTCAGCGCCGGTTGCGAGACGAACAGCCGTTCCGCCGCGCGGGTCAGGTTGCCCTCCTCCGCGACCGTGACGAAGTAGCGCAGCAGCCGCGTGTCAACGTCCATGCCGCCAGGTTATGGACGGGTGTATTGGACGGCTGGAACGGCCCCCCGCGAGCCTGGTCCCATGCTGTTCACCACCTACGTCGTCGTCACCGTCGCCACGATCGCGGCGAACGCCGGAATGGCCGCCGCGGACTTCGCGAAGGCCCCGATCGTCCTGGCCAATTCGGCCGAGGTCGGCCTCCCCGCGTCGTGGGTTCCCTATCTCGGGGCGCTCAAGGCCGCGGGGGCCGCCGGGCTGCTGCTCGGGCTCGTCGGCGTCCCCTTCATCGGGATCGCCGCGGCGATCGGGCTCGTCCTGTTCTTCGTGGGGGCCGTCGCCGTGCACGTGCGCACCCGGGTTTTCCACAACCTCGCGTTCCCCGGCGGATACCTCGCGCTCGCCGTAGCGTCGCTGGTGCTGGCCGTCGCACGCTGAAACGCCCCGGAGGGCGCGCGTGCGGCGCACTAGCATCGGCCTTTCGCGGCGGACGGGAGAAGCGCGTGATCGACGATGTCGTACGAGCGTCCAACGAGCTGACGGCCGGGTGGGCGCGGCACGCCTGCACCGGGCCGACCGGCGCGCTGTCGGGGGCCGGGCTCTGGCCGCTGCTGGCCCTGCTGGCCGCCGCGGCCGACGGGCCCGGACGCGCCGAGCTGCAGGAGGCCGTCGGCCGCGCCGCCGACGGCGCCGACCGCGACGCGCGCGAACTGCTGGAGGTGCTCGCGCGCGGCACCGCGGTCGACGGCGCGTTCGGGCTGTGGACCCGCGCGGGGCTGCCGCTGGAGCCGTGGTGGCTGGACGCCGCGCCCGGCGGGTCGCGGGGCGAGCTGAGCGGCGACCCGGACGCCGACCAGGCCCGGCTGGACGCGTGGGCCGACCGGCACACGCGCGGGCAGGTGAAGCGGATGCCGGTGCGGACCGACTCCGACACCCTCATGGTGCTGGCGACCGCGCTGAGCATCGACACCAAGTGGCGGAAACCCTTCCAGGACATCCCCTACCGGCCGATGCGGGGCCCGTGGTCGAGCCGGCAGGTGGCGGGGCTGACCAGCGGCGGCACCGACCTCGGCATCGTCTCGGTCGCCGACGCCCCCGGCGGGCCCGTCACGCTGCTGAAGGTCGAGGGCGAGGACGACGTCGACGTGTACCTGTGCCTCGCCGCGCCGGACCGTCCACCGGGCGAGGTGCTGGCCGCCGGGGTGGCGGCCCTCGACGGCGGGCATCCGCTCCGGCCGGGGTCCGACCTGATCACCGGCCCCGACGGGCCGAAGGCGCCGGGGGTAGAACTGCGCACGATCGCCTCGTCCGACCCGACGCCCGCCCTGCACCTGCTCACCGTCCGGTTCGACGTCACCGCCGAGCACGACCTGCTGGCCCGTCCCGAACTGTTCGGCCTCGCCACGGTCGTCACCGACGCCGGTCACTTCCCGCGCATCTCCCCGGTGCCGTTGAAGGTCGGCCAGGGCAGGCAGGACGTCACCGCGACGTTCACCGCCCGCGGGCTTCAAGGCCGCGGCGGTCACCGCGTTCGCCATGACCGTCGGTTCCGCGCCGCCGCGGCGCACGACGGAGGCGCCGGTGCTGGACGTGACGTTCGACCGGCCGTTCGGTTTCCTCGCCCGGCACCGCCCCACGGGGCTCGTCCTGCTCGCCGGCTGGGTCGCCGACCCCGACCCCTGGCCGGAGGACGGCGGCTACCGTCCCGAGTACGAGGAGGCCCCCGCCCCGTCGTGGGACGACGCACCACCGCCCCCTCCCGCTCCCCTCCAGCCCCCGCCTCCGCCTCCCACGACGGGCCCCGCGCCGGCCCCGGCCGACCGCGGCCCCCTCAACGCGCTGCGCCGAGCACTCGGCAGGCGCCGCAGCGACCCCTGACCGGCCCGCCCCCCGGATCAGCGGACGCGGGCGAGGTGGCGCCTGACCGCGTGCGCGTACACGACCGATCCGAGAACGCCCGCGATCATCAGCGCGACACCGAAGAGCGCCACGGCCGAACCGGTCGCGGCGCCGCCGCTGCGGCGGGGGTTCCCGTAGTCGGGGTCGGCGATCATGGCCATGCCCACGACCGCGACCGTCGCCGGGAACAGCCACATCAGCTTGAGGCTCAACCGCACCTGCCACCCGTTCAGGGCCAGGCCGCCCATCAGCAGCGCCGTGCCGTACCCGACGGCCGCGAGCAGCCTGCGCGGGTCGCCGTCCGCCACCGCGTCGACGAACTGCGCGGCGAAGTAGAACGCGCACAGCAGGGCGGCGACCCCGAGGGCGCGCTTCCACGGCTCGGGCCGCGCGGCGTCGACGTCCGTCCGGGCGCCGCCGGACGAGCCGTGCAGGCGGCCGAGCGCACGCCCGTAGACGACGCATCCGACGAGGCTCGCGACAAGCAGGACGAGGCCGAGCAGCACCGCGCCCGTGCCGCCGGTGCCGTCGTTCCCGCGGCCGCCGTAGCCGGTGTCCTCGATCATGGCGAGGCCGGTGAACATCAGCGTCGCGGGAAAGATCCACGCGGCCCGGAGGCAGTGGCGGGCCTTCCAGGCGTTGAGGGCGAGGCCGCCGAGCAGCAGCGAGACGGCGAACCCGGCCGCCACCACGACCGTGCGCCGGTCGCCGCCCGCGATCTCGCCGACGGCCCGGACGGCGGAGAAGGCCGCGCACAGCAGCAGGGCGGCGCCGAGGACGCGCCTGCGCGGGCTCGGGCCCGCGGCGGGGACATCCGCGTCCGCCCGCGGGCTCTCGTCGGAACGGTCGCTCATCCGCCGGAGTATCACACGGGGAGCCGGCGGTTTCCCGTTCGCGGGTGATCAGGACCGATACCGGTCACCCGGTCACCTCAACCGGAACGCGCGGTTCCTGACGGCGAGGGCGTAGCCGACGAGTCCGGCCGCGCCGATGAGGAGGAAGATGACGCCGAACGCCGCGGCCTGCCCGTCGGACTCGACCCGCCCCCGCTCGGCGTCGCCGTTGAGGAAGGCCCCGTAGCCGGGATCCGCGAGGAGGACGATCCCCGTGAACAGCAGCGTCGCGGGGAAGATCCACAGCAGCCGGCCCACGAGGCGGGCGAGCCATCCGTTCATGGCGAGGCCGCCGAGCACCAGCGAGGCGGCCAGGCCGCCGACGATCACCCCGGAGCGCCAGTCGCCGCCCGCGCCGTCGGCGGCCACCCGGGCGGCGGCGGCGATCGCCCCCGCGAAGAGCCCGAAGCCGAGAAGCCGCGTCCCCCGAGTCGCCCTCTCCCCGGACACGGGGGCCGGTTCGCCTGGTTCGTCCGCTCGCTCGCTCACCCGGCGGATCATGCCACAGGACGCGCCGGCGCTGCAGGACCTCCCGGCCGGTCAGCGGTGCAGGTGGACGCCGTGGCGGCGCAGCGACAGATCGACGGCGACGTCCCAGTGGTCGGAGATCGTCTCGGACATCGCGTGCGCGTCGTCGCACACCGCGCGGGCGACGTCCGCCGTCTCCCCGTCCCCGGCGCGGGTGGCGATGCGGCGGAGCATCTCGGCCTCGGCGATCTGCAGGTGGGCGGCCACGTAGCCGTCCCGGACGTGCCGGCCGACGTGGTTGCGGTACCTCAGCACGTCGGCGATGGCGCCCCACAGCATCTCCGCGTCCCGGACGATCGACGGGGAGGCGCGGTGCGCGCGGAGCCGGTCCTCGATCGCGCGGGTGTTCTCCCGGTTGCGGTGCGCGTACTCCCCCAGGCGGCGGCAGAGGTCGGGTTCGTCCGCCGCCGTGGTGAGCAGCTCGCTCAGGACGCCCTGCACGTGCTGCTGCAGCGCGTGCGCGTCCTTGAGGTAGTCGACCAGTTTCTTCTCGATCGTCGTCATGGGGCGCCGTCCGCTCGTTCGGCTCTCACAGGCCCCTTGCCCTGCGGAAATGGCACGAAACCGGGGCACGGCGCGGTTCCCGGCCGCCCCGTCGCCTCCTCTTGACCTGGAGCGCGCTCCAGGTCCTAACGTTGATCGTCCACCAGGACCGAAGGAGCCGCATTGCAGTACCGCAAGCTCGGCAGGACGGGCGTCGAGGTCAGCACCCAGACCCTCGGGGCCATGATGTTCGGCGAGGTCGGCAACCCCGACCACGACGACTGCGAACGCCTGATCCACCGGGCGCTCGACGCCGGGATCAACTTCGTCGACACCGCCGACATGTACTCGGGCGGGGAGAGCGAGCGGATCGTCGGCCGCGCGCTCAAGGGCCGCCGCGACGACGTCGTCCTCGCGACCAAGTGCTTCTTCCCGATGGGCGACGACCGCAACCGGCGCGGCGGCTCGCGCCGGTACATCGTCCGGGCCGTCGAGGACAGCCTCCGCCGCCTCGGCACCGACCGCATCGACCTGTACCAGGTGCACCGGCACGACTGGGACACCGACCTCGAAGAGACCCTCGGCGCCCTCACCGACCTCGCCCGGCAGGGCAAGATCCTCTACGCGGGCTCGTCGTCCTTCCCGGCCGACTGGATCGTCGAGGCGCAGTGGGCCGCCGACCGCCGCGCCGGCGCGCGGTTCGTCTGCGAGCAGCCCCAGTACTCGATCTTCGCGCGGTCCGTCGAGCGGGCCGTCCTGCCCGCCGCGCGCCGCCACGGCATGGGCGTCATCCCGTGGAGCCCGCTCGCCGGGGGCTGGCTGACCGGCAAGTACCGCCGCGACGTCCAGGCCCCGGCCGGGTCCCGGTTCTCCGGGACGAGCCACGCCGCGTTCGACGACCGCGCCGTCGACGTCGAACCGAACACGCCCGTCCGGTACGAGGCGGTCGAGCGGCTGGCGAAGGTCGCCGAGGAGGCGGGGCTGACGCTGACGCACCTGGCGCTCGCGTTCGTCGGCGAGCACCCCGCCGTCACCTCGACGATCATCGGCCCGAAGACGGTCGAGCAGCTCGACGACCTGGTCGCCGCCGCCGACATCCGGCTCGACGCCGCCGTGCTCGACGCCGTCGACGCGATCGTCCCGCCCGGCACCGACATCGGCGGCATCGACCACAAGGCCGGCGACCCGTACCTGTCGGCGGAGGCCCGCCGCCGCTGACCGAACGGCGGCGGGCGCCCGTCCGCTACCGGATCAGCGGGTCGCGGGGCAGGCCGAGGATCCGCTCGGCGATCTGGTTGCGGGTGATCTCCGAGGTGCCGCCCGCGATCGACATCGCCCGCGACCCCAGCCGCATCAGCCCCGCCATCTGCCCGAGGCCGTCGCCGAACGCCGTCTGCGGCCCGGCGAACTCGCCCAGCAGGGCGGCCGTGGCGTGCCCGTGCTCGGCCAGGACCAGCTTCGTGATGTTGCCCTCCGGTCCCGGCTCGCCGCCCGCCACGGCCCGCTCGGCGCTGCGCAGGTTCAGCAGCTTCAGCGCCCGCTCCTCCGCCGCGTGCGCACCGATCCGGTCCGCCGGGACGGCGTCCGGGCGCTCGGCGTGCAGCTTCACGACGTCCGAGCCGAGCGGCGCGCCGACGCCGCCGCCGATGCTGACCCGCTCGTTGCCGAGCGTCGCCCGCGCGACCTTCCAGCCCTCGTTCGGTGCGCCGACCACGTCCTCGTCCGGGACGAACACGTCGGAGAAGAACACCTCGTTGAACTCCGAACCGCCCGTCGCCTGCCGCAGCGGCCGCACCTCCACGCCCGGCGCCTTCATGTCGATCACCATCATCGTGACGCCCGCGTGCTTGGCCGCGTCCGGGTCGGTGCGGACCGTGGCGAGGCCGCGGCGGCTGTAGTGCGCGCCGCTCGTCCACACCTTCTGCCCGTTGACCTTCCAGCCGCCCTCGACCTTCACCGCCCGCGTCTTGACGGCCGCCGCGTCCGACCCGGCGTCCGGCTCGCTGAACAGCTGGCACCACACCTCGTCGCCGAGCAGCGCGGCGCGCACCCAGCGGTCGACCTGGTCCTGCGTGCCGTGCTGGACCAGCGTGAGGATGTTCCAGCTCGTGATCCCGTACGAGGGGCGCTTCACCTTCGCCGCGCGGAACTCCTCGTCGATCACCAGCTGGAGCCCGGCGGACGCCTCCAGGCCCCACGGGCGCGGCCAGTGCGGCTGCACGTACCCGGTGTCGATCAGCCGCACGCGCTGCTCGTCCTCCGGCAGCGCGGCGATCTCGCGGGCGAGGGCGCGCACCTCCGCCCGCGCGGCCTCGGCCTCCGGCGGCAGGTCCAGCGCCGTCTCCCGGACGACGCCCGCGACGCTCAGCCGCGCCACGTCCCGCGCCGCCTCCCGCGGATCGAAGATCGCCTCCAGCGTCGCAGCGCGCCGCAGCAGCAGGTGCGCGTCGTGCTCCCAGGTGAACCCGATCCCGCCGTGCACCTGCGTGTTCAGCCCCGCGTTCCGCGTGAACGCGGGCGTCGCCAGCGTCCCCGCGACGGCCGCGGCGTACTCGAACTCCGCCGCGGCCGCCGACGCCGCGCGCGCCGCGTCCCACACCGCCGCCGTGCCGAGCTCCGCCGCCACGAGCATGTCCGCGCAGTGGTGCTTGACCGCCTGGAACGTCCCGATCGTCCGCCCGAACTGCTCGCGCACCTTCGCGTACTCGACGGCGCGCTCGACGCACTCCAGCGCCCCGCCGACGGCCTCCGCGCCCGCGAGCGTCCGCGCGACGGCGACGGCGTGCGCGCGCGCCGACGCCAGGACGTCCGTCACCTCAGCGCCGTCGAGGCTGATCCGGGCCGACCGGCGGGACGGGTCGAGGTTCGGGGGCACCTCGACCCGGACGCCCGGCGCGTCCGTCCGGACGACGATCATGTCGTCGCCCGCCGGGAGCACGACCAGTCCGGCGAGCCCCGCGCCGAGGACGACCCCGGCGTCGCCGGTCGCCTTCCCGCCGGCCACCGCGACCGCGCCGCCGACGCCGAGCGCCGCGACCGTCCGTCCCGCCGCCAGGTCGGGCAGCAGGCGGGCGCGCTGCTCGTCCGTCCCGCGCGCGGCGATCACGGCGGACGCCGCCATCGTCGGCACCATCGGCCCCGGCGCCGCGGCCCGGCCGAGCTCCTCCACGATCACGACCAGCTCGGGGAGTCCCGCCCCGCCGCCGCCGTGCTCCTCCGGCAGGTGCACTCCCAGCAGGCCGAGCCGGGCGAAGCCGTCCCAGAACGCCGGCAGCGCCTCCTCGTCGGCCTCCAGCAGCGCGCGGTTCGCGGCGCGCGCACCCTGATCGTTCAGGAACGTCCGAGTCGTCCCGGCCAGCTCGCGGTGCTCCTCACCGATGGCGATCGCCATGGGCCCTCCCCTCGTCGAGACCTCCATGATCGCGCCGCCGTCCCGGAGAGTGAAGACCTTTCCCGAATCTGATTCGGTTATTTGCCGGCGACCGGGCCGCCGTCAGCCGAAGGACCAGAGATGGTCCTCGTGCGCGAAGCAGGGGAATGTGGTGAGCCGGGAGACCGGGCCGCCCGCACCCATCTCACCGGCGGCGTCGAGGCACAGCCCGCCCTTGTGGTTCCGGATCCGGAACCGACCGCTCGCCTGCCGGTCGAGGTGCCACATCTGGTTGTCGGTGGCTCCGGGGTAGCACGGCGCGTCACGAGGGCCCCCATCTCGGGTGGATCGGTCCCCCAGACGTCCATGCAGTAGGCGCCCTTGGAATTCGGATGCTGAACAGGTCCGCGCCGCCCGGACCCGCGCCCTTCTGGTTCACCACCGAATCCCAGCGCTGGTTGTCCTTCGCGGACCCGTCGCACGTGGACTGCTCGACCGGGCCCTGCTCCGTCCCCATGCCGGGCCCCGGCAGGTCCGCACACAAGCCCGTCATCACGGTTCTGACCAGGACGTTCGTGGTGGTCGAGAAGTTCGGGCCGGTCGGAAACCGCGACTCGGCGGCCCGTTTCGTCTTCGCCTGGGGCGCGGCGCTCGTTCGCGGCGGCGCGGCGACCGGCTCCCGCCGCGGGCTCCGGGTCGGCGACGGGGACGGCGCCCCGAACGTCCCGCTCGGGGACGCGCCCGGCGTCGTCGGGACCGCCACCGGCGCCGCCCGCTGGTTCAGCGCCGCCCTCTCCTTGCGCTCCTTCTCCTCCCTGCCCTGCTGGTAGGAGATCAGCGCCCCGACTCCGAACACCGCCGCCACCAGGTACAGCGTCCAAGGAGGCCGCCGGGCGGCTGTTCCTCAGCCCGCGCACCGTGGACGCCCACCTGCGCAACATCTACAGGAAGCTCGGCCTGCCCGCGCGCAGGCAGCTGCGCGACCTGCGGCCGCATCTGCCCGCCGAGCCGGGCCCGCCCGCTCCGGCTGACGCGCGGTGTCAGGCGCCGCCGTGGTCGGAGCCGCTGAGGGCGGTGTAACCGAGTTCGAGGCTCTGCCGCAGCAGCGGGTGCTGGACCGACGGGATGGCGTCCAGCATGTCGTCCTCGATCGCCTCGATCAGCGGGTCGCAGCGCCGCAGCAGC
>NZ_BMRF01000006.1 GCF_014648495.1 Actinomadura cremea | reverse complement strand
CTACGGCGACGAGATCGGCATGGGCGACAACATCTGGCTCGGCGACCGCGACGCCGTCCGCACCCCCATGCAGTGGACGCCCGACCGCAACGCGGGCTTCTCGAAGTGCGACCCCGCGCGGCTGTACCTGCCGGTGATCATGGACCCGATCTACGGCTACCAGGCCGTCAACGTCGAGGCGTTCGCGGGCAATCCGGGGTCGTTGCTGCACTGGACGCGCCAGATGATCGAGATCCGGCAGCGGCACCCGGTGTTCGGCGTCGGCTCGTACATCGAGCTGTCCGCGTCGAACCCGTCCGTCCTGGCGTACACGCGGGAGATCGGCAACGGGGACGTCAACCAGTGGGGCGGCATGGACACCGTCCTGTGCGTGAACAACCTGTCGCGCTTCCCGCAGCCGGTCGAACTGGACCTGCGGCGGTTCCGCGGCTCCACCCCGATCGAGTGCATGGGCGGCGTGCAGTTCCCGGCCATCGGCGAGCTGCCCTACCTGCTGACACTCCCCGGCCACGGCTTCTACTGGTTCCTCCTCCCCCCCGCCGCCCGACGAGACCGAATCCGGTGAAGAGGTGATCTGACCGTGGCGCCGCCCGACCGCTCACTCGTCCGGCTCCTGGCGGAGTGGCTGCCCCGGCAGCGGTGGTTCGGCGGCAAGCACCGCCCGATCGACGGGCTGTCGATCGGGACCGACACCGTCCTGCGGCCCGGCGACCCGGGACTGCACCACCTCGTCCTGGACGTCGACCAGAACGGCGTCACCGAGCGGTACCAGCTGCTCCTCGGCGTCCGCCGCGACCTGCCGGAGCGGCTGCGGCCCGGCGAGATCGGACGGCTCGCGGCGGCGGACGGCGGCGTCGAGCACGTCTACGACGCGGCCCACGACCCGGAGCTGACCCGCCCGCTGCTGGCGCACATGGCCGCGGGGGACGCGCTCGGGCCCGTCCGGTTCCGGCACGCGCCGGGCACCGGGATCCGGACGGACCTGGAGGCGGCGCCGAGCCCGGCCGAGCAGAGCAACACCTCGCTGGTCTTCGGGGACGCCTACATCTGCAAGCTGTTCCGCCGCCTGGCGCCCGGCGTGAACCCCGATCTGGAGATCAACCTCGCGCTGTCCCGGCAGGGCTGCGCGCACGTCCCCGCCGTGCACGGCTGGATGGAGCTCGAGCCGGGCGCGGGCGAGGGCGGCGAGCCGGTGACGCTCGCGCTGCTGTCGGAGTACCTGCGGACCGGATCGGACGGCTGGCAGCTCGCGCTCACCAGCGTCCGCGACTGGTTCGCGCAGCCCGCCGATCCCCCGCCGCCCGGCGCCGAGCCCGGGGCGGCGGCGGCCGTCCCGGCGACGGACGCCGGGGCCGCCGGGGGCGACTTCGCGGCGGAGGCGGAGCGGCTCGGCGCCGCGACCGCGCAGGTGCACCGCGACCTCGCCGCCGCGTTCGGGGTGACCGAGCTGCCGGCGGACGAGCTGCGCTCCCGGATCGCGGACATGAACGAGCAGTTGTCGCAGGTCAGCGCGGCCGTCCCGGACCTTCGCCCCTACACCGCCGCGATCCGCGACGTGTTCGCGCGGTGCGCCGCGAACGCGCGGCCGCTGCCGTTCCAGCGCGTCCACGGCGACTACCACCTGGGGCAGGCGATGCGGACGGACACCGGGTGGGTGCTGCTGGACTTCGAGGGCGAGCCCGCCCGGACGGCCGAGGAGCGGCGGGCGCTCGGGCATCCGCTGCGCGACGTCGCCGGGATGCTGCGCTCGTTCGAGTACGCGGCGCGCTACCTGCAGACCGGGGGCGGCGGCGAGTCGCCCCCGGCGGCCGCCGAGGCCGTCGAGCAGCGGGCGCGGGCCTGGTCGCGGCGGAACCGGGCGGCGTTCTGCCGCGGGTACGCGGCGGCGGGCGGCCCCGACCCGGTGGCGCACGCGGGACTTCTGCGGGCGCTGGAGCTGGACAAGGCCGTCTACGAGGTCCGGTACGAGGCGCGCAACCGCCCGTCCTGGCTGCCCGTCCCGCTGAGGACCCTGGACCGGCTGGCGCGCTGAGGGGCACGCGGGCGAGGGGTCAGAGGTCGATGGCGTAGTCGAGGACGACGCGGTCGGCGGGCAGCACGATGTCGCGGCAGACCTCCATCACGCCGTCGCCGGACAGCAGCCGGCGGGTGATGGCGAGGACGGGCACGCCGCCGGTCAGCCGGAGCGTCTCGGCCTCGTCGGGGGTCGGCATCCGGGACCGGACGGCCTCCTCGACCCGTGTCGGCGGGTGACCGAGGTAGGCGAGCTGCGCGAGCGTCCCGCCGGGCCATGGCTCGTTCGCGGGGTCGGCCACGGGGGTGTCGCCCACCAGGCCCCACGGCAGGAAGTTCACCGAGATCTGCTGCGGCTCCCCGCGCGCGTAGAAGACGAACCGGCGGCGCAGCAGCTCCGTCCCGGCGGACAGCTCGAACAGGGCGCCCAGTTCGGGGTCGGCGCGGACGCGGGTGAACTCCTTGTCGAGCCGGTACTCCTCCCAGGTGATCTTCTGGTCGTGGGTGAACGTCGTCAGCGGCGCGGCCGGCGGCTGCTCGGACGTCCGGTCGGACGCCCCGGCGGGGGCGACCGCGCGGTACCGGTCCATGGCGACGCGGCGGACGGGCGGCCGGATCCGGACGACGGTGCCGCCGCCGCGGCGCGTCTCGACGAGGCCCTCGCCGCGCAGCAGTGCGATGGCCTGCCGCACGACGATCTCCGAGACGCCGTGCGCCCGCCGCAGCACCGCCATGGTCGGCAGCCGCGATCCCGGTGGAAGGCTGCCGTCCCGGATCCCTTCTCGCAGCGTGTCGGCGATGCGCAGATAGGCGGGACGGTCCGGCACGGGCGTCCACCTCCCCTTCTTCCGGCGCCGTGCCGCTGCGCGGTCCGCGGCGCGACGCTCGATCCGGCGTTCGATCCGGCGTTCGATTCTCGGGCGCCCCTCCTGTCCCTCCCATACCTGCTCGGCGCTATCCCCGAGGGCACGGTCCGCTTACGGACAGCTTGACACCTCTGAGACCGAGTAAGACTTTTGTATACAGAAAGCCGCCTCGGGGAAAGGACGACCTTGATGGGCGACTTCGACGATCTGAAGACGGCCATCGAGACGGAGTTTCCGGGCTGGCAGGTCTGGCGCAGCGATGCGGGCCGCTGGTACGCGACCCGGAGCGGGGACCTCACCGACGCCCAACTGCAGGCGGGATATGCGATGACGGTGGCCGCGGACGACTCGGCGGGCCTGCGCGCGCTGCTGCGCGAGCAGACCGGGGAGGGGCGCGGCGACCGGTGACGCGGATGCGGGGACCGTCGCGGCCCGGCCCGTGCGCGGGGCCGGACCGGGCCGGGACGGGCCGAAACGACAGGTACTTGTGTCGCTGGAGTGACACGAAAGTGGATCCCGTGGCGGAGGGGTCGATGTAGCCCCTGGGGCCAGGTAGACGTGACCGTACGGGCGGCGCCTTCGGCGCGACCCCCAAACAAAGAGTGGTGCCGCCCGTACGGTCGCAACTTTTCCGCTGAGAATCCCGTCGATCGCCAAGAATTGTTCGGCGGGGCCGATGAGGCGCACGTCCGTCGCGGGGAGTGGCGGAACCGTCACAAGACGGTGCATCGCGCCCTTCCGCAACCCCCGTCTCCTGAACGGATCGCAATCTGTTGGAAAGGGTCGGTCCGCACATGTGAAACAGGCCGATCTCGGGGCACTCATCCCTTGGAAGCGGCAACAGGGTCGGGGACGAGGAGGCCATGACGCCATGGCGCGGGTGACGCACGCGGAGATCGACCGGCTCGTCGGCGGCGACCACCATGATCCGCACGGCGTCCTCGGCGCCCATCCGGGCCGCTCGGGCGTCACCGTCCGGGCGCTGCGCCCGCTCGCCGAACGGGTCGAGGTCGTCCTGCCGAACGGCGACCGGCACCCGCTCCGGCACGTCCACCAGGGCGTGTTCGCGGGCACCCTGCCGATCGGCTCGTCGCTGTCGGGCGACGACGAGGACGAGGCGCCGCTCGCGGTGCCCGACTACCGGCTGGCCGTCGCCTACGGGGACGGGTTCGAGAACGTCCAGGACGACCCGTACCGGCACCTGCCGACGCTCGGCGAGCTGGACCTGCACCTGATCAGCGAGGGCCGGCACGAGGAGCTATGGCACGCGCTCGGCGCCCGGGTCCGCACCTACACCTCGTCGTTCGGCCAGGTCACCGGCACCGCGTTCGCCGTGTGGGCGCCGACCGCGCGGGGCGTCCGGGTGGTCGGCGACTTCAACCACTGGGACGGGCGCGCCCACCCCATGCGGTCGCTCGGCTCCACCGGCGTCTGGGAGCTGTTCGTCCCGGGCGTCGACGACGGCATGCGCTACAAGTTCGAGATCCTCGGCGCCGACGGGCACTGGCGCGCCAAGGCCGACCCGATGGCGCGCTACACCGAGCAGCCCCCGGCGACCGCGTCCCGCGTGTTCACCTCGTCCTACGAGTGGGGCGACGCCGAATGGATGGACGAACGCAAGCGGCACGACTGGCTGCACGAGCCGATGAGCGTGTACGAGGTCCACCTCGGCTCGTGGCGTCCCGGCCTCGGCTACCGGGAACTCGCGTCGGAACTCACCACGTACGTCAAGGACATGGGGTTCACGCACGTCCAGCTCCTGCCCGTGACCGAACACCCCTACGGGCCGTCCTGGGGCTACCAGGTGACGTCCTACTACGCGCCCACCTCCCGGTTCGGCACCCCGGACGACTTCCGGCACCTCATCGACCGGCTGCACCAGGCGGGCGTCGGCGTCCTGATGGACTGGGTCCCGGCCCACTTCCCCAAGGACGAGTGGGCCCTCGCCCGCTTCGACGGCACCGCCCTGTACGAGCACGACGACCCGGCGCGCGGCGAGCACCCCGACTGGGGGACGCTCGTGTTCAACTACGGGCGCGCGGAGGTCCGCAACTTCCTGGTGGCGAACGCGTCGTACTGGCTGGAGGAGTTCCACATCGACGGGCTCCGCGTGGACGCCGTGGCGTCGATGCTGTACCTGGACTACTCACGCGAAGAGGGCGGCTGGACCCCGAACGTGTACGGCGGCCGGGAGAACCTGGAGGCCATCTCCTTCCTCCAGGAGATGAACGCCACGGTCTACAAGCGCAACCCGGGCATCATCACGGTCGCCGAGGAGTCGACGGCGTGGCCGGGGGTGTCCCGCCCGACGCACCTGGGCGGTCTCGGGTTCGGCTTCAAGTGGAACATGGGGTGGATGCACGACACGCTGGAGTATCTGCGCCACGAACCGGTGTTCCGGCACTACCACCACAACGAGATCACGTTCTCGCTCATGTACGCGTTCTCGGAGAACTACGTCCTGCCGCTGTCGCACGACGAGGTCGTCCACGGGAAGGGCTCGCTGCTCAGCAAGATGCCCGGGGACGCCTGGCAGAAGTTCGCCGGGCTCCGCGCGCTCCTCGCCTACATGTGGTCGCACCCCGGCAAGCAGCTCCTGTTCATGGGGCAGGAGTTCGGGCAGGGCGCCGAATGGGCCGAGGAGCGGCCCCTCGACTGGTGGCTGCTGGAGAACGCCGCCGAGGGCGCCAACCACCTCGGCCTGCAGAAGCTCGTCCGCGACCTCAACCTCGCCTACCGGGAGGAGCCCGCGCTGTGGACGCGCGACAGCGACCACGAGGGCTTCCGCTGGATCGACGGCAACGACGCGGGCGGCAACACCCTGTCCTTCCTGCGGTACGGGACGGTCCGCGCCGGCGACGCCGCGGCGGCGGCCGAACCCCCGGTCGTCGCCTGCGTGGTCAACTTCTCCGGGGAACCGCACGAGAACTACCGGCTGGGTCTGCCGCGCACGGGCGGCTGGCGGGAGATCCTCAACACCGACGTGTACGAGTACGGCGGCAGCGGCGTCGGCAACCTCGGCCGCATCGAGGCCGCCGCCGAACCGTGCCACGGGCTGCCCGCGTCGGCCGTCCTGCGCGTCCCGCCGCTCGGCGCCGTCTGGTTCGCCCCCGAGTAGTCCGCACCCGAGTAGTCCGCACCCGGCCGTCGGCGCCCCTCATTAGAGTGGCCGCATGACCGTCAGCCAGTCCCTGCACGTCGTCCCGTCCCAGTTCACCGTGGCGCACCTGCCGCACGCGACGTTCCCCGAGGACGACGAGTGGATCGCGCTCGTCCGGGCCCCCGAGGGCCTCACCGTCGTGCGGGACGCGTCCCCGTACACCGAGGCGCAGCGCTGGATCGGCTTCTACGGCGAGACCGCGCACAGCCTCGACACCCCCGGCATGCTCGCCGCCGTCGTCGGCCCGCTCGCCGACGCGGGCATCTCGGTGTTCGTCGCCTCGACCTACCACGCCGACCTCGTCCTCGTGCCCGAGAACTCCTACCGGGACGCCGCCGACGCGCTCCGCGCCGCCGGCCACCGCGTCGGCGACGCCGGCGTCAGAGACGGTCGAGGAGCCAGCGGGGGCCGGTGACGCCCGCGCCCGCGCCCGCGCAGCGCGCCCGCAGCTCCCGGTCGGCCGTCACCACCAGATGCACCGTCCCGGGCGCGGGATCGGTGACGAGTTCCACGATCCGGTCGTCCCCGCTGCCGGGAGCCGCCACGACCCGCACGCCGTCCACCGGCTCGTCGGCGACGCCCCGCGCCTGCCCCTCCACGACGAGGACGACCTCCGGGTAGCAGCGGTCGAACGGCACGAGCCCGTCCGGCACGCCCGTGACTCCCCCGTTCAGCGCCTTCAGGTCGTCGCGGAGCCGGGCGTTGGCCCCGGCCCGGTCCTTCCACCAGCCGTCGGCTCGGGCGCCCACCACGTTGGCGGCGTCCACCACGAGGACCAGGCGGCTCATCGCGTCCCGCAGCCGCGGCCACGACCGCGCGAACGGCTCGAACAGCTTGTGCGCGGTGACGTCCTCGGCCCGCACCCAGCGGGCGCCGCGCGTCTCCATGGACGCCGCCTTCACCCGTGCCATGCCGGGCAGCTCGCCGATCACGGAGGTGAAGAACCAGCCGCCGTGGTCCTCGACGCTGGTGCCGTGCACGGTGACGGTCCGGACGTCGAGCGTGCACTCCTCGGACGTCTCGCGCAGCGCGCCCGTCACGGCGTCCTCGTGGCTGTGCAGCGCGCCGCCGAACATGCCCCACGTCCCGCCGCCGAGGCCCCACCACGCGCGCTGCTGCAGCAGCGTCCACACCTGGCCGTCAGGATCGCGGTGGTAGGCGAGCAGGCCCGCCGCGCCGAACCGCCCCCAGTGGCGGTGCCCCTGCTCGCAGTCGGCCCAGCCGTCGCCGTCACCCATGCAGCCGACCATATCCGCTGCCTGCGGGCTCGCGATGGCAAGTAACGTGGTGAGGTCCGCTCGGCGCGCCCCGCCGATCCCTCGCGAGGAGAGAGATGCCGCCTGCCCCGCTGCAACCCGACGATCCGCGCACCGTCGGGCGTTTCCGCCTGACCGGGCGGCTCGGCGAGGGCGGCCAGGGCGTCGTCTTCCTCGGGGAGGGCCCGTCGGGCGAGCGCGTCGCCGTCAAGATGCTCAAGACCACCGACACGTCCGCCCGCGCGCGCTTCGCCCGCGAGATGGCCGCCGCGCAGCGGGTCGCGCCGTTCTGCACCGCCGCGGTCCTGGACGCCTCGGCGGACGCGGCCGTCCCGTACGTGGTGAGCGAGTACATCGACGGCCCGTCCCTGCAGGACCGCGTGCTGGAGCAGGGCCCGCTGCGGGAGGGCGAGCTGCAGCGGCTCGCCGTGAACACCGCCAGCGCCCTCGCCGCGATCCACGGCGCGGGGATCGTGCACCGCGACCTCAAGCCCGCGAACGTCCTGCTCGGCCCGGACGGCCCGCGCGTCGTCGACTTCGGGATCGCCCGCGCCATCGACGCCGAGACCCACACGCAGCTCGTCGGGACGCCCGCGTACTTCGCCCCCGAATGGCTCGAAGGGCATCCGCCGACGGCCAAGTCCGACGTGTTCGCGTGGGCGGGCACGATCGTGTACGCGGCCACGGGCCGCCCCCCGTTCGGCCCCGCCGACAGCATCCCGGCCGTCATGCACCGGATCGCGAACGGCGAGCCGGACCTCGACGGGGTGCCGTCCTGGCTGGCGCCGCTGCTCACCGAGTGCCTCGCCAAGGACCCGGCCCACCGCCCGTCCGCCCGCGACCTGATGGTGCGGCTCGTCGACCCGTCCGCCGAGCACGCCCCGCCGGCCCGGCCCGGCCGCGCGCCCGCCCCGCCGCCCGTCCCGGGCCCGCCCCCGCCGGCCGGAGGCGCCACCCAGGCGCCGTCCGCCGACCCGGCGGCCCCGCGCCGCGGCGCGGGGCGGCGCCTCGCCGTCCCGGCCGCCGTGATCGCCGCGATCGTCCTGCTGGCCGGCGGCTGGCTCGCCTTCAACGCGCTGAACGACGGCACCGGCCGTACCCCGCCGGCCGCGTCGTCCTCGTCCGGCACTCCGCAGACACCGTCCGAGACCCCGACGTCCGGCCCGACGTCCGGCCCGACGACCGGTCCGACGAGCCCGTCGCCGTCCCCGTCCGGCACGTCCGACGGCGCCCTGCCCGACGGGTTCGCCGGCACCTGGACCGGGACGATCACCCAGACCGGCGGCATCACCATCGGCGACGCGAGCACCGCCGTCACGATCGAGCTGGACGACGACGGCGAGGGCACCGCCGACTACACCGGCTGGGGCTGCCGGATGTCGCTCGCCCTCACCGGCACGGGCTCCTCCCGCGCCGAGTTCCGGGAGCAGGTCGAGGACCGCACCGGCGTCACCGGGTTCTGCGTGGGGGGCACGGTCACGCTCGAACGCGTGTCCGGCGGCCTGGAGTACCGCTCCACGGGCACCGGCGACGTCACGGGCCTCCTCCGCGCCGCCTGACGCCCGTGATGAACGGCACAGTGCCGCACTCCCTCCCCCCGAATACGATTCGGGGCGGACATGCCGGTTGATCAGGGAGCAGAGTTGAGCGTCGAGGCGGGACCGCAGGAGCATGCCGACATGTGGAACACGCTGTCGGGAGCCGAGCTGATCCAGGCGCTCGCCGACGGCCGGTTCCCCGAGTTCTCCGACGTCAACGCCCACATCGGGCAGATCATCACGAACGCCGAGCCGGGCCGCGTCGACATCTCCTGGACGCCCGCCGAGCACCTGTGCAACCCCGGCGGGACCGTCCACGGCGGGTACATCGCCATGATCCTCGACAACGCGGTGTGCCTCGCGGGCTCCAGCACGTGCGAGCACTTCATGCCGATGCTCACCCTCAACCTGAACATCGACTACCTGCGCGGCGTCCAGGCGGGCGAGACGTACACGGTGACCGGCACCTGCGTGCACCCCGGAAGCACGCGGATGGTCGCGAACGCGCTCATCTCGGACGTGTCCGGACGCCCGGTGGCGCAGGCGTCCGCGAGCGTGCTCCCCAACCGGGCCTTCGCCCGCTGACCCTCCGTCACGAGAAGGCGCCCCGAGCGTGCGCGCGAACGCCGCACGCACCCGGAACCCCGCGTCAAACCCCGCGTCGGCGCGCGAAGACCGTCGTCCCCGTGACGGGGGTTCCCGGGGGTCGCCCCGCTGAGCGACATAGGCTGGGTCCATGGTGGATCCCGGCACAGTCCTCAACGTGATCAAGCAGGCACGCGACCGGCGGACGGCCCCGCTCATCCTCGAGCTGGACCTCACCGAGGGGATCGTGGAGACCGCGCCCGCCGACCCGATCGCCGCGCTCATGTCGATGCGCCGCACGCACTTGCGAGACGTCCTGGACGGCCTGCGCCGCGCCCGCTCGGACGCGCGGGTGCGCGCCCTCGTCGTGAAGATCACCGGCGGGCTCGGGATGGCGCTCGCGCAGGAGCTGCGGGAGTCGGTCCAGGCGCTGCGGGACGCGGGCAAGCACACGGTCGCCTGGGCGGAGACGTACGGGGAGGGCGGGCGCGGCAATATCCCGTTCTACCTGGCCACGGCCTTCGACGAGGTGTACCTGCAGCCGACGGGCGACGTGGGGCTGACCGGCGCGGCGCTGGAGGAGCCGTTCCTCGCGGGGGCGCTCGAGAAGGCGGGCGTCCGGCCGCTGTTCGCGAAGCGGCACGAGTACAAGACCATGGCGAACACGTTCATGGAGAAGGCGTACACGCCCGAGCACGAGGAGTCGTCGCGGCGGCTGGTCGCCTCGGTCGGGGAGCAGCTCGCGGAGGGCATCGCGGCGTCCCGGAACCTGCCGGTGGAGCGGGTGCGGGAGCTGGTCGACCGCGGCCCGCTGCTCGCCGACGAGGCCCTGCAGGAGGGGCTGGTCGACCACCTCGGGTACCGCGACGAGGTGTACGCGGCGCTGCGCGAGCGCTTCGGCGACGAGGCGCAGCTGCGGTACGTCGCCCGCTACAACCGGACGCAGGGCCTCGCGAGCAAGCTGCCGCAGCCCGGCCGCCAGGACGTGGTCGCGCTCGTCAACGGGCAGGGCCCGATCCGGCTCGGCCGCAGCGGGCGCGGGGGGCCGCTGCCGAACTCGGGCCCGGCGATGGGCTCGGACACGGTCGGGGCGGCGTTCCGCGCCGCGGTGAAGGACGAGCGGGTCAAGGCCATCGTGTTCCGGGTGAACAGCCCGGGTGGTTCGGCGGTGGCGTCGGACGCCATCTGGCGGGAGGTCGCGCTGGCGCGCCGCGCCGGCAAGCCGGTGATCGTCTCGATGGGGGACGTGGCGGCGTCCGGCGGCTACTACGTCTCGATGGGCGCCGACGTGATCCTCGCGCAGCCCGGGACGATCACCGGGTCGATCGGCGTCGTGGTCGGCAAGGCCGTGGTCAGCGACCTGCTCGACCGGGTCGGGATCGGGATGGGGTCGGTCGCCGACGGCGCCCACGCCCGGATGTTCAGCTCCACGAAGGAGTTCAGCGAGTCCGAGTGGGAGCGGATCAACGCGTCCCTCGACCGCATCTACGACGACTTCACCGCGAAGGTCGCGCAGGGCCGCGGGCTGTCCCGCGAGCGCGTCCACGAGCTGGCGCGGGGCCGGGTCTGGACGGGCGCGGACGCCCGCGAGGGCGGCCTCGTGGACGAGCTGGGCGGTCTGGAGGCGGCGTTCGAGCTGGCCCGGAAGAAGGGCGGGCTGCCGGCGGACGCGCCGATCCGGACCTACCCGCACGCGTCGCCGCTGGAGCGGCTGCGCCCGCCGGAGTCGAGCGAGGACCGCACCGCGGCGTCCGCCCGCTTCGACGGCTGGGGGTCGCTCGGCGGTCTCGCGGCGCGGCTCGGGCTGCCGTCGGCCGGGCCGCTCACGCTTCCGGGTTCCTGGGAGATCCGCTGACGTGGCCGCCGGCACGGACTTCGTCGACGCCGTCGCAGGGTTCGCCACCGGCGTGGTGGTGCTGACCGTCCGCGACGGCCGCGACGACCACGGCACCACCGTGACGTCGTTCACGTCGGTGTCGCTGGAGCCGCCGATGGTTCTGGCGGGGCTGTCCTCGTCGTCCTACCTGGCGGAGGTGCTGGGACGCCGCGACCGGTGGGCCGCGACCGTCCTGTCGTCCGGGCAGCGCGCCCTGGCGGGACGGTTCGCGGCGGCGGGACGTCCGGGCGCCCGCATCCTGCTGGCGGGCGAGCGGCACCACCGCGGGCCGGTGTCGGACGCGCTGGTCCCGGAGAACGGGCTCGCGGCGCTGGAGTGCGAGACCCGGCGGACGATCGCGGCGGGCGACCACACGCTGTTCGTGGCGGAGGTCCTGGCGGCCGACTACATCGCCCGCGACCGCCGGCCGCTGATCCGGGTCAACCGCCGCTACCTGGACCGGTGACCCGCACACCCCTCTTCCAGACCGCTCTGGTGAGGGGGACGCCGGGCCGGTAGGCGAGGTGGATGTGCGAGGGCGCGTCCAGTACGTGGACGTCCGCGCGCGCGCCGGGCGCGAGGCGTCCGACGTCGGTGCGGCGGAGCGCCCGCGCGCCCCCGGCGGTGGCGGCCCAGACGGCCTCGGCCGGGGTCATCCGCATGTCGCGGACGGCGACCGCGACGCAGAACGCCATGCTCGAGCTGTAGCAGGAACCGGGGTTGCAGTCGGACGCGAGGGCGACCGCGGCGCCCGCGTCCAGCAGGCGGCGCGCGTCCGGATAGGGCTGCCGGGTGGAGAACTCGACGCCCGGCAGGAGGGTCGCGACGGTGCGGGACGAGGCGAGCGCGTCGACGTCGGCGTCGCTCAGGAACGTGCAGTGGTCGGCGGACGCGGCGTCCAGCTCGACCGCGAGCCGCACCCCCGGACCCTCGGTCAGCTGGTTGGCGTGCAGGCGCGGCGACAGCCCCGCCCTGATCCCGGCCTCGAGGATCTCGCGGGCCTGGTCGGCGTCGAACGCGCCGCGCTCGCAGAAGACGTCCGCCCAGCGGGCGTGCGGGGCGCACGCGGCGAGCATCTCGGCCGAGGCCAGCCGGGTGTAGGCGGCGGCGTCGGCGCCCTCCGGGACGACGTGGGCCCCCAGGTACGTGACCTCGTCGGCGAACTCGGCGGCGATCCGGACCGCCCGCGCCTCCTGCTCGACCGTCAGCCCGTACCCGGACTTGCACTCGACGGTCGTGGTGCCCTGCCGGGCCATCTCGCCGACGAGCCGCCGGACGGTCGCGCGCAGCTCGTCGTCGGACGCGGCGCGCGTGCGGGCGACCGTGGTGCGGATGCCGCCCGCCGCGTACGGTTCGCCGCTCATCCGGGCGGCGAACTCCTCGGCGCGCTCCCCCGCGAACACCAGGTGGGCGTGCGAGTCGACGAACCCGGGCAGGACGGCGCGTCCCCCGGCGTCGAACCGCTCGTCGGCGTCCGGCGCCGCGGCGGCGGGGCCCGTCCACGCGATCGTGCCGCCGTCGATGACGAGCGCGGCGTCCCGGACGATCCCGAGGGGGCCGTCGCCGCACGCGGGGTCGTTCGTGACGAGCTCGCCGATGCCGGTGATCAGGGTGGTCATGCGGACTCCCCTCAGGTGACGGATTCGATCGCGGCGGCCAGCGCGCCGGGCACGTCGTCGATCAGCCGGTGGCGGCCGTCGCGGACGATCTCGCGGCCGGAGACGACGACGTGCCGGACGTCGGCGGCGGTCGCGGCGAACACGGCGGCCTCGGCGGCGTGCGCCGCCCCGGCCCCGGCCGTCCGGACCGAGCCGAGGTCGACCGTGACGAGGTCGGCGTACCCGCCCGGTTCCAGGCGGCCCGCCTCCGGCCAGCCGAGCCCGTAGTGCCCGTG
This sequence comes from Actinomadura cremea, assembly GCF_014648495.1. Lineage (GTDB taxonomy): Bacteria > Actinomycetota > Actinomycetes > Streptosporangiales > Streptosporangiaceae > Spirillospora > Spirillospora cremea. The sequence goes on along the minus strand of NZ_BMRF01000006.1, from coordinate 331,760 downwards.
CCGCGTCGCGGCGGTGAGGAGCTCCCCGGCCGTCCAGTGGCCGCGCCGCCGGGTGCGCAGCCGCTCGTCCAGCTCGACCGCGCGGGCCTCCTCGAACAGGTCGACGACGGCGTGCTGGTCGGAGCCGAGGCAGATCGGGGCGCCGGCGTCGGCCAGGTCGCGGGCGGGGCCGATGCCGTCGGCGAGGTCGCGTTCGGTCGTCGGGCACAGGCACACGCCGGTCATGGTGGTGCCGAGCAGCCCGACGTCGTCGCCGGTCAGGTGGGTGGCGTGCACGGCCGTCGCGAACGCGCCGAGCGCCCCCGCCTCGGCGAGCAGCCGCGCCGGCGTCGTCCCGTACGCCTCGCGGCACGCCTCGTTCTCCGCCGGCTGCTCCGACAGGTGGACGTGCAGGGGCGCGCGGTGCTCCCTCGCCCAGGACGCGACGGCGCCGAGCCGCTCGCGGGGCACGGCCCGCACGGAGTGGATCGCGGCGCCGACGCGGGCGTGCCCGGCGCCCGCCTTGTGCACCCGGTCGTGCAGGGCGCCCGCGCGGCGGGCCCAGTTCCCGGCGGTGCCGTCGCCGAACCGGAGCTGGGAGCCGGCGAGCGGCCGTCCGATGCCGCCGGTGAGGTAGCAGGCGTCCAGCAGGGTGATGCGGATCCCCGCATCGGCCGCGGCGGCGATCAGCGCCTCGCCCATCGCGTTCGGCTCGTCGTAGGGGTCGCCGCCCGGACGATGGTGCAGGTAGTGGAACTCGCCGACGCAGCTGATCCCGGCGAGGGCCATCTCGGCGAAGGCGGCGGCCGCCAGGGCGCGGTACGACTCGGGGTCGAGCCGGTCGGCGACCGCGTACATCTGCTCCCGCCACGTCCAGAACGTCCCGCGTTCTCTCTGGACGCGGGAGCGGAGGGCGCGGTGGAAGGCGTGGGAGTGGGCGTTGGCGAGACCGGGGAGGGTCAGGCCGGGGAGGCGGACGGCGCCCGTCGGGGCCGCGGCGCCGCGTTCGACGCGGGTGATCCGGTCGCCGTCGGCCTCGACGAGCACGTCGGCCGCCACACCGTCACCGAGCCAGGCGAACTGCGCATGCCACTGCATACGGGGATCCCTACCCTGCCGCCAGGTCGTCCAGCACCCCGGCGAGGGCCTCGACGCCCGCGAGGCAGTCGGCGATCTCGGCGTGCTCGGCGGGCGCGTGCGACACCCCGGTCGGATTCCGGACGAACAGCATCGCGGTCGGCACCCTGGCGGAGAGGATCCCGGCATCGTGCCCGGCCCCGGTCGGGAGCACGGGCACGCCGCCGAGCGTCGTCGCGACACGGTCGCGGAGCGCCCGGTGGAAGTCGACGATCTCGGTGTAGGACTCCTCCGCCACCTCGACCGCGACGCCGTGCGGACGGGCGGCGGCGCGGGCCGCCGCTTCCACGTCGGCGACCGTGCGCCGGACGGACGCGTCGTCGGGGCCGCGCGCGTCCAGCCATCCGGTGACCGACGACGCGATCGCGTTCACCGCGTTCGGCGCGACCCGCACCTTGCCGACGGTCGCGACCGTCCCGTTCCGCTCGGCCGCCTCCCTCGCCGCGAGGACCATGCCCGCGAACGGGAGCATCGGGTCGCGGCGGTCGGCGAGGGCGGTCGTGCCCGCGTGGTCGCCCTCGCCCGCGAAGTCGAACCGCCAGCGTCCGTGCGGGACGATCGCGCTCGCGACCCCGACCGGCCCGGTGAGCGCCCGGCCCTGCTCGACGTGCAGCTCGACGAAGCACCCGACGCGCCCGAGCAGGCCGTCGTCGGGGCCGATGGCCTCGGGGTCGAGGCCCGCATGGTGCAGGACGTCGGCGAACGTTCGTCCGTCCGCATCGGTCAGCGCGCGCGCCCGTGCGGGGTCGATCGCGCCGGACAGGAGCCGGGAGCCGAGGCAGGCGACGCCGAACCGGGCGCCCTCCTCCTCGGCGAACGCCGCCACGCCGATGGGACGGCGCGGCCGGACGCCGCGTTCCCGCAGCAGGTCGATCGCCGCGAACGCCGACACGATGCCGAGCGGGCCGTCGAACGCGCCGCCGCCGGGGACGGAGTCCAGGTGGCTGCCGGTCAGGACGGCGTCGCGCTCGCCCCGGCCGCCCCGCCCCGACGGGCCTCCCGGTCGCGGGCCGTCGTCCGCCCGCCACCACGCGATCATGTTGCCGTTCGCGTCGCGCTCGACGTCGAGGTCCCGCCGCCGGGCCTCGTCGGCGAACCAGGCGCGGCACTCCAGTTCGGGCGGCGTCCACGCGAACCGGTGGTAGCCGCCCGACCCGTCCCGTCCGAGGGGCAGGAGGTCCGCCCACATCTCCTCGAAGTTCATGCGCCCTGCATGGGGATCCGGACGCCCCGCTCGTCCGCGACCTCGGCGGCCCGCTCGTACCCGGCGTCCACGTGCCGCATCACGCCGGTGCCCGGGTCGTTCGTGAGCACCCGCCGCAGCTTCTCCCCGGCGAGCGGCGTCCCGTCGGCCACGCACACCTGGCCCGCGTGGATCGACCGGCCGATGCCGACGCCGCCGCCGTGGTGGATCGACACCCACGTGGCGCCGGACGCGGTGTTGAGCATCGCGTTCAGCAGCGGCCAGTCGGCGATGGCGTCCGATCCGTCCGCCATGCCCTCGGTCTCCCGGTAGGGGCTCGCGACCGACCCGCAGTCGAGGTGGTCGCGGCCGAGGACGATCGGTGCGCTGATCTCCCCGCGCGCCACCAGGTCGTTGAAGACCTCCCCGGCCCTGTCCCGTTCGCCGTACCCGAGCCAGCAGATCCGCGAGGGCAGGCCCTGGAAGCGGACCCTCTCCCCCGCCATCCGCATCCAGCGGGCCAGCGACTCGTTCTCCGGGAACAGCTCCAGGATCGCGCGGTCGGTGCGGGCGATGTCCTTCGGGTCGCCCGACAGCGCCGCCCACCGGAACGGGCCCTTGCCCTCGCAGAACAGGGGCCGGATGTACGCGGGGACGAACCCGGGGAAGGCGAACGCACGCTCGTACCCCGCGAGCTGGGCCTCGCCCCGAATGGAGTTGCCGTAGTCGAACACTTCGGCGCCCGCGTCCTGGAACCCGACCATCGCCTCCACGTGCGCGGCCATCGAGGCGCGCGCGCGGGAGATGAACCCGTCGCGGTCCCTGGCACGTTCGTCGGCCATGTCGTCGAACGCGATCCCGGACGGCAGGTACATCAGCGGATCGTGCGCGCTCGTCTGGTCGGTCACGATGTCGATCGGCGCGCCCCGCCGCAGCAGTTCCGGGACGACGTCCGCCGCGTTCCCGAGGACGGCGATCGACAGCGGGCGCCGCGCCGCCCTCGCCTCCCCGGCCATCCGCAGCGCGTCGTCGAGCGACTCCGCCCGGACGTCGCAGTACCGGTGCTCCACCCGCCGCTCGATCCGCGAGGGGTCGCACTCGACGCAGATCGCCACGCCGCCGTTCATCGTCACCGCGAGCGGCTGCGCGCCGCCCATCCCGCCGAGCCCCGCGGTCAGCGTGACCGTCCCGGCGAGGGTGCCGCCGAACCGCTTCGCCGCCACGGCCGCGAACGTCTCGTACGTCCCCTGCAGGATCCCCTGCGTCCCGATGTAGATCCACGACCCGGCGGTCATCTGCCCGAACATCGTCAGGCCGAGCGACTCCAGTCGCCGGAACTCCTCCCACGTCGCCCACTGCGGCACGAGGTTGGAGTTGGCGATGAGCACCCGGGGCGCCCACTCGTGCGTGCGGAAGATCCCGACCGGTTTCCCCGACTGGACGAGCAGCGTCTCGTCGCCCTCGAGATCGGTGAGCGACCGGACGATGCCGTCGAAGGCGTCCCAGTTCCGCGCGGCCCTCCCCGATCCCCCGTAGACCACGAGCTCGTCGGGGTGCTCGGCGACCTCGGGGTCGAGATTGTTCTGGATCATGCGCAGGGCGGCCTCCTGCGGCCAGCCCTTCGCCGTCGGCGCGGCGCCGTGAGGGGCGCGTACCGTCCGCGGTCCGGACATCGGTGACTCCTTCAGGAGAGGGGGCCGACAACGGCTTCGGCGGCCGTCACGAGCGAGCCGTCCCGCACCAGCTCGGTCGCGGCGGCGATCTCGGGGGCCAGGTAGCGGTCGGGACCGGGCGGCGGGACGTCCGCACGCAGGCGCGCGACGACGGCGGCGGTCGCCGGCCCGGGCCGCAGCGGCGCCCGCAGGTCGAGCGCCCGCGCGGCCGTGAGGATCTCGATCGCGACGACCTGCGTGAGCCCGTCCACCGCCCGCCGCAGCTTGCGGGCCGCGTTCCAGCCCATCGACACGTGGTCTTCCTGCATCGCCGAACTCGGGATCGAATCGGCGCTCGCGGGCACGGCGAGCCGCTTCAGCTCCGACACGATCCCGGCCTGCGTGTACTGGGCGATCATGTGCCCGGAGTCGACGCCCGGATCGTCCGCGAGGAACGCGGGCAGCCCGGCCGATCGCCCCTTGTCGAGCATGCGGTCCGTCCGCCGCTCCGACATCGACGCGACGTCGGCCGCCGGGATCGCGAGGAAGTCCAGGACGTACGCGATCGGCGCCCCGTGGAAGTTGCCGTTCGACTCCACGCGCCCGTCCGGCAGGACGACCGGGTTGTCGACGGCCGACGCCAGTTCGCGTCCCGCGACCAGTTCGGCGTGCGCCAGCGTGTCCCGCGCGGCCCCGTGGACCTGCGGCGAGCATCGCAGGGAGTAGGCGTCCTGGACCCGGGTGCAGTCCGGGCCGCGGTGCGACTCCATGATCTCCGAGGCCGCGAGCAGCGCCCGCACGTTGGCCGCCGACGTCCCCTGCCCCGGGTGCGGCCGTAGTTCCTGCAGGTCGGCGGCGAACACGCGGTCGGTCCCGAGCAGCGCCTCGACGCTCATGGCCGCGGCCAGATCGGCGGCGGTCAGCAGCCGCCGCAGGTCGTGCATCGCGAGGACGAGCATGCCGAGCATCCCGTCGGTGCCGTTCAGCAGCGCGAGGCCCTCCTTGGCCGCGAGCTTCACCGGCGCGATCCCGGCCTCCGCGAGCGCCTCCCCGGCGGGCCGCGGCTCACCCCGGCCGTCGCGCACGTGCCCCTCGCCGATCAGGGCCAGCGCGACATGCGCGAGCGGCGCGAGATCCCCGGAACACCCCAGGCTGCCGAACTCGAACACCTGCGGCGTGATCTCAGCGTTGAGCAGGTCGGCGAGCGTCCGGGCGGTCGTCGGCTGCACGCCCGTCCGTCCGGTGGCCAGGGTCCGCAGCCGGAGCAGCATCAGCGCCCGGACGACCTCGCGCTCGACCTCGGGCCCCGACCCGGCCGCGTGCGACCGGACGATGTTCAGCTGCAACTGATCGCGCAGCTCCGGGGCGATGTGCCGGGTCGCCAGCGCTCCGAACCCCGTCGAGACCCCGTAGACCGGCGTGGGCCGCGCGGACAGCTCCTCGATGTGGGCCCGCGCCTCCCCGACGGCCTTGAGCGCCTCGTCCGTCAGCGCTACACGCGCCCCGCCCCGGGCCACCGCCACGACGTCCTCGAACGCGAGCGGCTCCGGCCCGACGTGCACGACCCTGTCCACCGCACTGCTGTCCCCCGCACTGCTGTCCCCCACAAGCGAACCCATACCCACCATTGGAGCGTCCACGGGACCCGGAGACGACCCCGCCCGCCCGCAATCCGTCTCACATACGAGACGATCGGCGGATGAGCCAGGTCCCCGCCGCCCGCCGCGCCCTGGCCGTCCTGCGCCTGCTCGCCGCCGCCCCGGGGCCGCTGCCCGCGTCGTCCATCGCCCGCACCCTCGCCCTCCCCCGCTCCTCCACCTACCACCTGCTCACCGCGATGGCCGAGGACGGCTTCGTCGCGTACGTCCCCGAGGAGCGCCGCTGGGGGCTCGGCGTCGCCGCGTTCGAGATCGGCTCCGCCTACCTGCGCCACGAACCCCTCGAACGCCTCGCGCGCCCCCTCCTGCGCCGTCTCGTCGACCGGACCGGCGAGATCGCCCAGCTCGGCGTCCTGCACGGCGCCGAGACCCTCTACCTCCTCAAGGAGCAGCCGCCCCACCCGGCGACGCTCGTCACGGACGTGGGCGTCCGCATGCCCGCCCACCTCACCGCGAGCGGCCGGTCCCTCCTCGCGCACCTGCCTCCCGCGCAGGTCCGCGCCCTCTTCCCGGGCCCGTTCGTCGACCGCACCGGCCGGGGCCCGAGGTCCCTGCCGGCCCTGCGCCGCGTCCTGGCCGAGGACGCCCGCCGCGGCTGGTCGTCCGAGGACGGCCACGTCACCGAGGGATTCGCCAGCATCGCCGCCTGCGCCTTCGACCACACCGCCCACCCCACGGCGGCCATCACGGTCACCTTCCGCCGCGCGGCCCACCCGCCCGATACCTGGCCGGACCTCGCGGCCCCGGTCCGCGCCGCGGCCGCCGCCCTCACCGGCCGCCTGACCGGCCGCCCGCCCCAGCGCTGACCAGGGGACGATCGTCCGGCCGTCGCCCCTGGAGCGTCGATAGCATCGGTGCAATGGAGGATTCTTCCGCCCCCGCCACGGAGCCCAGGAGGCTCTCACCCGGAAGGCACGGCCTCAGCCGGGAGCAGGTCTCCGCCTCACAGCGCGCCCGGATGGTCGCGGCGATGGCCGAGGCCGCCGCCGAGAAGGGCTACACCGCGGTCAGCGTCGCGGACGTGCTCAAACGCGCCAAGGTGTCGCGCCTGACCTTCTACCAGCACTTCTCCGACAAGGCGGACTGCTTCGCCGCCGCCTACGACACCGCCGTCGAGGCCCTGCTGGAGGACGTGACCGGCGCTCTGCGCGAGGAGAACGACCGCTGGGAGTCGGTCGAACGGGCCGTGGGCGCCTACCTCGACGCCCTCGCCGCCGAGCCCGTCCTCGCCCGGCTCTTCCTCGTCGAGGCCTATGCCGCCGGGCCCGAGTTCCTGCGCCGCAGGGTCGTGCTGCAGGGCTCGGTCGTCGACGCCATCGCCGACTTCGTGGACGCCCGGTCGCCCCAGCGGCGTTTGGCCTGCGAGGCCATGCTCGGAGCCGTCGTCTCCATGGCCACCACGCGGATCGTCCAGGACGACTTCCCCGGCCTCGTCTCGCTGCGCGCACCGCTCGGACTCCTCGTGCGCGGGCTCGCGCGGTCGCTCGACGAGGACGACCCTATATAGCCATCACTGTTTATAAATGTTATCGTCCCGGCCATGACCAAGCTGGACGGCCGGACGTGCCTGATCACCGGTGCCGCCGGGGGCCTGGGCCGGAGCATGGCGCTGGCCGCCGCGGCCCGCGGCGCCGACCTGGTGCTGACCGACATCGACGAGGCCGGCCTGCGGCGCACGGCGGACGAGGTGCGCGCCGCCGGGGGCACCGTCCGGCTCGCCGAGGCCGCCGACGTGACCGACCGGGACGCCGTGGACGCGCTGGCCCGGCGGGCCCTCGCCGCGGGCGGCGTGGACGTGGTGATGAACGTCGCGGGCGTCTCGGTCTGGGGACCGGTGGACCGGCTCGAGCACCGGCACTGGCGCCGCATGATCGACGTCAATCTGATGGGACCCGTGCACGTGATCGAGGCGTTCGTCCCACCGATGATCGAGGCGGGGCGGGGCGGTCACCTGGTCAACGTGTCGTCGGCGGCGGGACTGTTCGGCCTGCCCTGGCACGCCGCCTACAGCGCGAGCAAGTTCGGGCTGCGCGGCATCAGCGAGGTGCTCCGCTTCGACCTGCGCCGGCACCGGATCGCCGTGAGCCTGGTGTGCCCCGGCGGGGTCGACACGCCCCTCGTGCACAGCGTCGATCTGGTGGGCATCGACCGCGACACACCGTCCGCACGCCGCCTGGTCCGCCTGTTCTCCCGGCACGCGGTGTCCCCCGACCGCGCGGCGCGGGCCGTCCTCCACGGCGTCGAGCGCGACCGGTACCTGATCTTCACCTCGGCCGACATCCGGATCGGGCACCTGGCCCAGCGCCTGTGCCCGCCGCTGTACGAGGCCGCCATGCACGGGCTGAACCGGGCGTTCGTCCTGGCCGTCCGGCGGTCGGCGCGTCATGGCTGAGCCGTCGGCGGCACCCGCCACGACGCCCCGCGTCGCCCCCGGCGGCCTGCGCCAGGTCGGGCCGCTCGCCTGGCTGGTGAGCCGCGGCGCCGCCGCGGTCGAGGGCACGACGCCCCCCAACCTCTTCCTCACCCTGGGCCGCCGCCGGCGGCTGTTCCGGGGCTGGCTGCACTTCGCCGCCCGGCTGATGCCCGCCGGCGGGCTGCCCCGGCGGGAGGGCGAGATGGTGATCCTGCGCGTCGCCCACCTGCGCGACTGCGCCTACGAGTTCCAGCACCACGCCCGCCTCGCCCGCCGCGCGGGCCTGTCCCGCGGCGACGTCGAACGGATCGTCGCCGGGCCCGACGACGGCGGCTGGGCGGGCCGCGACCGGGCCGTCCTCGCCGCCGTGGACTGCCTGCACCGGCACCGCGACCTGGACGACGCCACCTGGGCCGCGCTCCGCGCCCACCTGACCGAGCCCGAGTGCGTCGAGCTGTGCATGCTCGCCGGGCACTACGAGATGCTCGCCACCGTGATCACCGCGCTGCGCATCCAGCCCGACCGGCCGCGCCGCCGGACCCGTCGGCACCGGCCCGCGTGACCCTCCCCGGAGCGTCCCGCACGGGCCGGTCGCGCGCCCCGTCCTCCGGGGGCGGTCCCGGGGGCGAACTCGCCGTCAGGCGATGAGGCCGTCGGACTGCGCCCGGTCGAGCGCCTGCCACGCCTCACGGGTGTCGAGCATCTCCAGACCGCGCACCGCCCAGAACCGCAGCGACTCGTCCATGCTCTCCAACTGGTCGCCGAACAGCTCCAGCGCACGCGCGGACCTGGCCTCGGCGATGAGCTCCAGCAGCAGGCAGCGCAGACCGTCGTCGTCCTCCGCCGAGAACTCCGCGATCAGCTCGCCGACGTACGCGTCGGCGTGCTCGCGCAGGAAGTCGAACGCGTCCGCCCGGACCCGCGCGTCCGTCCCCCGCATCGACTGAATGGCCTGATCGAACCGCCGCCGCGACATACGCGGACTTTACTGCCAATCACCGACACGCCCCAACCTGTCCCGTACTCTCGGGCCGTGACGAACGGGACCGGACTCGCGACGTGGGCGCTGCTCGACCGGCTGACGCAGCGCTGGGTGCGGACGACCGGCCGCCGGGTCGACCTGCGCGACGCGACGTGGCTCGCCGGTCCGCGCGGCGACCGCGACCGCGTCGGCGGCTCCTGGCTCCGGAAGGAGGCCGGACGGCTCGGCGGACGCGTCCGGGCCGGTGCGGCCGACGCGGGCCTGCTCCCGTCGATGACCGTCCTGGACGGCCCCGCGTTCGACTCCGGCGACCTGCACCCGCACGTCCGGGACTTCTACGAGCACACCACGCGGTGGCGGGTCGACCTGTGGTCGCAGTGGTCGCCGTGGGCATGGCCGTTCGGCTGGCTGGTCTCGGCCCTGTTCGCCCGGCGCCTCCAGCAGCTCGCCCTGCCGCTGCGTCCGCTGGACGTGGCCCACGGCATGACGAGCGAGGTCACGCCCGTGGCCGGCCCGGACGGCACTCCGCTCGGCGCGTCCTGGCAGCGCCGCCTGCGCGCGACCGGCGCCACGGTCTTCAGCGGGTGGTACCAGTCGACCGTCCTGCCCCGTGTCGCCCAGCCCCGCGTGCGCGTCGTGTTCCCGCTGCCGAACGGGCGGCTGGTCGTCCTGCTGCGCCCGCAGGTCACGGCGGGCGGCGGCCTGCTGCTCACCTCCCCCGGCGGCGGCTGGGGCGAGGACGGCGCGTACCTGGTCGTCGAACGCGGCCCCGGCGCGTGGGCCCGGCGCATCCCCGTGCACGAACGGTTCCACGTCCATGTGGACGGCGAGGGCGTGCTCCGCACCGACCACGCGCTGAACCTCTGGTCGATCCCGGTCCTGAAGCTGCACTACCGCCTCGACGATCGCTGAGACGGCTCGCGGGTCACCGCTTCTCCGGACGGACGGACGGAAGGGGCGCGGGGGGCAAGGTCGCACGGACGGTGCGACCCCGCATGGGCCGCGTCCCTCCAGGCCGTCCTCTCCCCCTCCCGAAGGGGCATCGCGGGGCCTGCCGGCGGAGGCCCGGCGGCCCCACTCGACCGTCACCGGACCGGCCGCGGCGGGCAGAGAGGGGCAGAGACGGGCATTTTGCGCGGGTCGTACCGGCACGGCTATATTCCGGACTTCCGGCTTGATCATGTCCTGAACACGGAGCTTCGCGCTCCTCATGCTGTGAACGGTGTCGTGAAATGGGCGGTGGCAGGGGGAATCGCGGCAACGGTGGCCGCGGGGGCCGTGGGGGCAACGCGGCGTCGAACGTCGGCGGCGTCTTCGGGAGGGCGTCCTTTCCCGCCCCGCGCCGCTCGGGGTCCGGGGGCGGCACACCGGCGCTCCCGCCCGGACGGAACCGGCCCGGCGGTGGTCCGTCGGGCGGCAACCCGCGCGGCGGCGGCAACCAGCAGTCGCAGGGGCGGCCCACCGGCAACACCCCGGCGGCCAGCGACCCGGTCGGCATCGTCGCGGGCGAGGTGATGCTGTCCCAGACGGACGTGACGCTCCCCGCCGTGATGCCGCTGGTGCTGCAGCGCACGCACATCTCCACGTACCGGGCGGGCGGTCTGTTCGGCCCGTCGTGGGCGTCGACGCTCGACATCGCGCTGCGGCTGGACAGCGAGGGCGTCCGGTTCCTGCAGGAGGACGGGTCCGTCCGCACGTATCCGCAGGCGCTGCTGCCGAACGTCGAGTTCCTCCCGACGGCCGGCCCGAAGCACCCGCTCGTCCTCACCGGCGACGGCGGGTACCGGCTGACGAACCCGCAGACCGGCGTCACCCTGCACTTCCCCGCGCCGGGCGCGGACACCGGCTGGTCGCGGCTGCCGCTCGTCGCGGTCACCGACCGCAACGGCAACCGCATCGAGTTCGTCCACGAGGAGCAGGTGCTCGTGGAGGTGCGCCACTCGGGCGGGTACCGGGTCGTCGTCGACACCGCGCCGTTCGGGGACGAGCGCCGCGTCACCGCGCTGCGGACCCCGGACGGGACGGTCCTGCGGCGCTTCGGCTACGACCAGGACACGGGCGATCTCACCGAGGTGTTCGACTCCACGGGCGTGCCCCAGCGGTTCTCCTACGACGAGCACCGCCTGACCGGCTGGACCGACCGCAACGACCACTGGTTCCGGTACGTCTACGACGGCGAGGGGCGCGCCGTCCGCACAGAGTCGTCCGACGGGGTCCTGAGCGCCACGCTCGCCTACGACCCGGACAGCGCGCTGACTCGGGTCACCGACGCGCGCGGCCACACCACGGTCTACCGGTACAACGAGCGGCACCAGATCGTCGAGGTCGTCGATCCGCTCGGCAACGCGACCCGGTCCGAGTGGGACGACGGCGACCGCCTGCTGTCGACCACCGACCCGCTCGGCGCCACCACCCGGTACTCCTACGACGACCGCGGCAACCTCGTCCGCGTCGACTACCCGGACGGGACGAGCGCGTCCACCGAGTACGGCGACCTGAACCTTCCCGTCCGGTTCGTCCAGGCGGACGGGGCGGTGTGGACGCAGGAGTACGACGAGCGGGGCAACGCGGTCCGCGTGACCGATCCCGCGGGGAACACCACGACGACCGAGTACACCGCGAACGGCGCCATCGCGGCGGTCACCGACGCGCTCGGGCACACGACCCGCGCGGAGACCGACGCGGCCGGGCGGACGGTCGCGATCACCGATCCCACGGGTGCCGTCACCCGCACGGAGCTGGACGCCCTCGGACGTCCCGTCTCCCTGACCGACCCGATCGGCGGGGTGACCCGGCTGGAGTGGACGGTCGAGGGGCGGCTGCTGTCGCGCGCCCACCCGGACGGTTCGGCCGACCGCTGGCGCTACGACGGCGAGGGCAACCAAATCGAGCACGTGGACCCGCTCGGCCAGACCACCCGGTCCGAGTTCGGCCCGCTCGACCTGCCCACGCGGGTGACCCGCCCCGACGGGTCCACGCTCACGTTCGCGCACGACGCCGAGATGCACCTGACGTCCGTCACCACCACCGACGGGCTGTCGTGGGCCTACGAGTACGACCCGAACGGCAACCTGCTCGCCGAGACCGACTTCAACGGCCGCGCCGTCCGCTACTCCTACGACGCGGCGGGGCGGCTGGTCACGCGCACGAACGGCGCGGGCGAGACGACGTCGTTCACCCGGGACGTGCTCGGCAACACCGTCCGCACGGACGCGATGGGCAAGGTCACGACCTTCGCGCACGACGCCATGGGCCGCGTGACGGAGGCGCGGAACCCCGACGCCACGGTCGTCCGCACCTACGATCCGCTCGGCGAGCTGCTCACCGAGACGGTCAACGGCGCGACCGTCGCCTACGAGCGGGACGCGCTCGGGCGCGTGCGGTCGCGCACCACGCCGTCCGGCGTCCGGTCGAGCTGGACCCACGACGCCACCGGCCTTCCCACGAGCCTGACCGGCGGCGACCAGACCCTGACGTTCGCCTACGACGCGGCCGGCCGGGAGACCGAGCGCCGCGTCGGCCCGGCCGCCGCACTCGTCCAGCGGTGGGACGCCGCGCACCGCCTCACCGGCCAGACCGTGTGGGGCGCGCCCGCCGCGCCCGGCGGGCAGGCCCGGCTGCTGCAGCACCGGACGTACGCGTACCGTCCGGACGGCGGGCTCACCGGCGTCACCGACCGGCTCACCGGCAACCGCGGCTACACCCTGGACGGGCGCGGCCGCATCACCGCCGTCCAGGCGCAGGGGTGGACCGAGCGGTACGCCTACGACGATGCGGGCAACCTCGCCCACGCCGAGCATCCCGCCGCCGACCCGGACGCCGCCGGGAGCGGCGCCCGCGCCCACACCGGGACGCTCGTGCGGAGCACTGGCCGGACCCGCTACGAGCACGACGCCCAGGGCCGCGTGGTGCTGCGCGAACGCGTCACGCTCTCCGGCAAGCGCATGCGGTGGCGGTTCCACTGGGACGCCGAGGACCGCCTCGTCGGGGCCGAGACCCCGGACGGGTCGCGCTGGAGCTACCACTACGACCCGTTCGGCCGGAGGACCGCCAAGCAGCGGCTCGCCACCGACGCGGGCGCCGCTCCCGAGGTGTACCTGTTCGCCTGGGACGGGACGAGCCTCGCCGAGCAGGTGCACCGCGACGGCGGGCACTCCCGCGTCACCACCTGGGACTACCTGCCCGGCACCCACACCCCGGTGGCGCAGACGAGCGCCGAGCGGGCGGCGTCGGCACCGCAGGGGTGGATCGACCGGCGGTTCCAGGCGATCGTCACCAACCTGACGGGCGCGCCCACCGAACTCCTCTCCCCCGACGGCACCACCACGGCCGTCCCGCCCGCCACGCCCTGGGACGTCCCGACGACGTCCCGGCCCAGCCCGTGCCCGCTGCGGCATCCCGGGCAGTACCACGACCCGGAGACCGGGCTCAGCTACAACTTCAACCGCTACTACGACCCCGAGACCGGCGGTTACGCGTCGCCCGACCCGCTCGGCCTGGCGCCGCAGCCGAACGCGCACGCGTACGTCCCGAACCCCACCACCTGGATCGACCCGCTGGGCCTGTCCCCCCGGTTCACCGCGGGGCCGAATGGTACGGTCGACAACCGGCCGGAGCGGGGCACGCGCGGGAACGTGTCGGCCCGGGACAACTACGAGCCCCCGCTGGTCCGCAACGCGCCGAAGGGCCCGTGGAACCTGGACGACCGGATGGCCGCCGCCCGCAACATGCTGACGAACGAGGCGTTCGGCTCCGAGGGCAAGGCCCGCGGCAAGACATGGGTGGGCGCCGTCAACACGCGGACGGGCGAAGTCGCCATCACGACCTCGGGACGCGGCAACTGCGCGGAGCCGAACATCCTGGTGGGAACGGGGTGGAACATGAACGACGTCCAGTTCACGCGGGCGCTCATGCTCGACAAGATGGACGGCGTACCGGGCGGGAAGGCGTGGCAGGAACGCGCCGTCTGCACGACGTGCCAGGGCATCTTCCCCCGGGACCGGTTCGCCCCCGGGACGTCGGCCGACCCGGGAGGGGCGTGGGCATGACCGACGACGAGGCCCGCTACGCGTTCACGCTGCTCGAACGCGACCTCGACGCGGTCGACTGGAGCCGCATGTGGTGCGAGTGCGGGCGGACGGCCGATCATCTGGCGGACGCGATCCGGGCGGCGGCCGACCCCGACTCGCCCGTCCGCGACCTCGACTTCGACCTCGACGGCCACATCCAGTTCGACACCTACGTCTACGCGATCGCCGTGCCCATGGTCGGCGTCCTGATCCAGGCGCTGCTCTGCGACATCTCACGGAACCTGCGACGCGACATCCTCATGAACTTCTGGCGGATCGCGGGCGGCGAAGGGATCCACCAGGAAGAAGCCTTCCGGCGCCTGGTGCGGGGGACGTCCGTCCTGCGCCGGGAGCTGGAGCACGGGGAGACCGCGTTCGCGCGCGACGTGCTGGAGTTCCTCGACGAGGACGACGACCGGCGGGCGTACTACGAGCGCATGTACGGGGAGGGCTGATGTCCGAGAAGTCCCGCCTGGTCAGGGACAACCCCGACCTGTACGCGTACCCCCTCGCCGTGGTCGAGATGGAGCGGCACGACTGGACGGCCCTGCGGTGCGGGTGCGGGGGCGACGCGGCGCACGTCCGGACCGCCCTCGCGTCCCTGCTGGCCGGGGAGTCGGGCGACCTCGACGACGGGTCGCAGCTCGTCGACCACCTGGCCGGGGACGCGGGGCTCGCCGAGCCCGCCGCACCGGCCGCCGCCGTCCTCGTGAACGCGGTCTCCGACGGGGCTTCCGGCGGGGTGCTCGACGACATCGTGTTCGTCCTGCTGTTCCTCGCCGACGCCGTCCGCTCCGCGGGCACCGCCCGGCCGGAGGACGCCGCGTTCGTACGGGTGCTCGACGAGAGCTTCTACACCGTCCGCGGCATGGCCGCCGGCGCGTACGCCGAGGAGGCGGAGACGGTTCTCGCCGTCCTCACCTGACGGCGAGGGCGGCGAGAACCGTCGGCGGTCCGGGGTCAGGCGAGGCCGTTGGCCTTGAGCCACTCCTCGGCGACCTTCTCCTGGTCGTCCTTGTCGACGACGATGCGCTTCATCATGTCGAGCAGGTGCTGGGTCGTGAGCTTGGCGGACACGGCGTTGAGCGCCGTGCGGGCCTGCTCGTCCACGCCCTTCTCGTAGACGAGCGGGGTGACGTTCTGGGCGCTGAAGACGTGCTTCGGGTCCTCCAGGACGACGAGGCCGTGTTCAGCGATCATCGGGTCGGTGGTGAACAGGTCGGCGGCCTGGATCTCGTCGTCGAGGAGCAGTTCGACCAGGGTGGCCTGCGCGCCGGCGTCGAGCGGCTGGAACTTCTCGAACTTCAGGCCGTACTGGCTCTCCAGGCCCACGAGGCCCTGCTGCCGGGTCTTGAACTCGGACGGGCCGCCGATCACCAGCTGCCCCGCGACGGGCTCCAGGTCGGCGATCGACTTCAGGCTGTGCTTCTGCGCGATCTCCTTGGTGACGGTGACCGAGTCCTTGTCCTCGGCCGCCGCCGAGTCGAGGATCGCGGCGCCGTCCGGCAGCTTCGCCGTCAGCTCCTTGTTGATCTCCTCGGTGGTGGCGGCCGTGCTCTTCGGGTCGACCGAGGTCGTCAGCAGGGCGCCGTTGTACTCGGGCATGACGTCGATGCCGCCCTTGACGACCTGGTCGTAGTAGACCTCGCGGGCGCCGATGTTGAACTTGCGCTCGACCTTGAGGTCCTTGCCCTCCAGGACCTGCGCGTAGATCTCGCCGAGCAGGGCGCTCTCGGGGAAGTTGGCGCTGCCGACGGTGATGGCGGACGAGTCGCCGCCGCCTCCGGCGAGCGGGTTCTCGTCACCGCCGTCCCCGCCGCCGCAGGCGGTGAGGCTGAGCGCCGCCACCAGACCCACGACGGTGCCGCGGATGATGTGCTTCATGTTCTGTTTCCTTCCGTGGGGACGGTCAGGAGCGGGCCGTTCCGAGCAGGCCCGGGGAGACGAGGAGGCGGCGCAGCACCGCGAAGATCAGTTGGACGAGCAGTGCGAGCGCCACGACGAGGACGGTGCCGCCGACGACGAGCTGGTAGTCGTTGCGGGCGAGGCCGTCGATGATGTAGCGGCCGAGGCCCCCGAAGCCGGGATAGGCGGCGAGGGTGGCGGTGGCGACGACCTGGATCGCGGACGTGCGCAGGCCGAGCAGGATCAGCGGCATCGCCATCGGCAGTTCGGCCCGCCACAGGACGCCCCAGCCCGTCATGCCCATGCCGCGCGCGGCGTCGCGGGCGTCGGCGTCGACCCCGCGGACGCCCTCGTAGGTGTTGACGAGGATCGGCGGGACGGCCAGGGCCACGAGCGCGATCAGGACCGGCGTGATGCTGTAGTCGATCACGACGATGACCAGCACGAGCCCGAACGTGGGGATCGCGCGGGCGAGGTTGGCCAGACCGGTCGCGAGGAATCCGCCCCGGCCGGTGTGCCCGACCAGCAGGCCGAACGCGAGCCCGATCAGCGCGGCGAAGAACAGCGCCGTCCCGCTGTAGACCAGGTGCTGCCACAGGCGGTGCGGGATGCCCTCGGCGCCCTCCCACTGTTCGGCCGACGTGAGCCAGCTCCAGGAGAGGTCGATCTGGTTCCAAAGGTCGTTCACGACGCCGCCTTCTTTCTGTGGGGGGACGACCCCCCACGCCCCCCGGCAAGAGCTGCGCTCATGCCCTCGCTTCGCTCCGTCATGACGCACCACGCGCGCGCGCCCACGGAGTGAGGAGGCGTTGCAGGGCGACGAGGATCGCGTCGGTGATCAGGGCCAGCAGGACGATCAGCACCGACGCCGCGAGGATCTGCGTGGGGAACTGGAGCTGGTAGCCGCGGACGATGTCGTAGCCGAGGCCGCCCTGTCCGATCAGCTGCCCGACGGCGACGAGGCTGATGGACGAGACGGCGGCGACGCGCGTCCCGGCGATCACGACCGGGACCGCGATCGGCAGCTCGATGCGGACCAGGCGGCGCAGGGGGCCGAAGCCCATCGCGGTGGCGGCCTGCCGCACGGGTTCGGACACCGAGCCGAGGCCGTCCACGACGTTCGGGATCAGCACCGAGAGGCTGTAGAGGGTCAGCGGGATGATCACCGTGGACGGGGTCAGCCCGGTGTACTGGATGAAGACCATGAACAGGGCCAGCGACGGGATCGCGTACAGCACGTTCGCGAGGGTCAGCGTCGGCGGGTACAGCCAGCCGAAGCGGCGGCACAGCACCCCGAGCGGCAGCGAGATCAGCAGGCCGAACAGGACCGGCAGCAGGGCGAGGCGCAGGTGGAGCAGGGCGTTCTCGCCGAGGTCGGAGGTGTGCTCGCCGATCCAGCCCCAGTCGATTTCCATCAGGCCGAGGCACCTTCCTTGCCGGCCGGGGGCGCCGGCTCCGGACGCGGGCGGGTGCCGGAGCGGCTGATCGCGGCGCTGAGGTCGGCCTGGTCGGCGAGGCCGACGACGCGGCCCTCGCCGTCCACCGCGATGGCCCGGCCGGACGGCGACAGGATCGCGGCGTCGAGCGCGGCGCGGACGGAGTCGCCCTCGATGGAGAACGTGTGCCCGATCGGGGCGAGCGAGGCGTCGGCGAGGACGCCCTCGGCGGGCAGGGCGTCGGCGGCGGCCCAGCCGAGCGGGCGGCCCCCGACGTCGACCACGAGCGTCCAGCCGTCCGCGGCGTCGCGGGCCCGCTCGACGGGCGCGTCGGCGGGCAGGATGCCGCGGTCCGACAGCGGCGCCTCGGCGGCGGGGACGAACGAGAGGCGGCGGATGCCGCGGTCGTGCCCGATGAACCCGGCGACGAAGTCGTCGGCGGGGCGGGCGAGGAGGTCCTGCGGGCTGTCGACCTGCACCAGTTCGCCGCCGGTCCGGAACACGGCGATGCGGTCGCCGAGCTTGATCGCCTCGTCGATGTCGTGGGTGACGAACACGATCGTCTTGTGCAGGTCGGCCTGCAGGCGCAGGAACTCGTCCTGCAGTTCCGCGCGGACGACCGGGTCGACGGCGCTGAACGGCTCGTCCATCAGCATGATCGGGGGGTCGGCGGCGAGCGCGCGCGCCACGCCCACGCGCTGCTGCTGCCCGCCCGACAGCTGGAAGGGGTAGCGCTTGGCCATCGCGTGCTCCAGCCCGACGAGCTTCATCAGCTCGTGGGCCCGCTCCCGCGTCTCCTTCTTCTTCGTGCCGAGCAGCCGGGGGACGGTCGCGATGTTGTCCTCGATCGTCCGGTGCGGGAAGAGCCCGGCGTGCTGGATGACGTACCCGATGCCGCGCCGCAGTTCGGCGGGCTTGCGGTCGCGGACGTCCCGCCCGTCGATCAGCACCCGCCCGGCGGTGGGATCGACCATCCGGTTGATGGTGCGCAGCGCGGTGGTCTTGCCGCCGCCGGACGTGCCGACGAAGACGGTGATCCGGCCCGTGGGGCATTCGAGGCTGACGTCGTCGAGCGCGACGGTGCCGTCGGGGAAGCGCTTGGTGACGCCCTCAAAGGTGATCAAAACGGGATCACGTCCTCGCTGGGCGCCGGAGACGCCGATGTTCGATTTCGGCCATCTGCCCAACCGTAGCCAATGGGTACAGCAGGTGCAGCGTCCCAATATGACCGAAACGTCGTGTACACAGAGTCGTGACCCCGCCCGATGTGATGGTCGCCATACCCGTGCGCGGTCATCCCCCGACCGTCGAGGTGCGGACGCGCAGGGCCGGTTCGCGCACGACGCGGCCGCCGTCGCCCGTCCGGTCGATCCCCTTCACGACCAGCGCGACCGCCGCGTCGACGATGCCGTCGATGTTCCAGTCGACGCTGGTCAGCGGCGGAGTCAGCAGCGCCGACATCGGATGGTCGTCGTACCCGCAGACCGCGACGTCGTCCGGCACGCCGAGGCCCAGCTCGCGGGTCGCGGCGTACACGCCGTAGGCCATCGAGTCGGTGAAGCAGAAAATCGCGGACGGACGGTCCGAAACCCCGAGCACGCGCAGCGCGGCCTCGGTCGCGGCGGCGAGGCCCTGCGGCACCACGACGACGTCCACGCGCAGCCCGAGCCGGTCGGCCTCGGCGTTGACGTGCACGTCCGCCGGACGGTCCGGGGTGCTGTCGCGGGTCGCGGTGAACACCGCGAGGCGCCGGTGGCCGAGGTCGCGCAGATGCTCCAGCGCGAGCGTCACGCCGCGCCGGTTGTCGAACACGACCTCGCCGTGCGACCGCCCGCCGCGCAGCGCGTCCCCGATCGACACCACCGGAACCGTCCCGGCCAGGTCGGCCCACAGCGCGGCCGACGGATCGAGCGGCTGCACGATGAGGCCGTCCACCCGCTGGTCGCGCAGCCGCCGCGCCAGCGCCAGCTCCCGCTCGGGGTCGCCGCCCGCGTCCACGATCAGGGCGTACCGGTCGCGGGCGAGCAGCGCGCGGCCGATGCCGACCGCGAGGGACTGCTGCCAGTAGTCCTCCAGCGAACCGCACAGCAGCCCGACCTGCCCGGTGCGCCCGCTCGCCAGCGCGCGGGCGATCGGGTGGGCCTCGTACCCGAGCCGGTCGGCCGCCGCGCGGACCCGCGCCTGCGTCTCCTCGGACGTCTGGACACCCCGGAGCGCGTAGGAGACCGCGGCGGGCGACAGGCCCGTTTCCTCCGCCACTTCCCGGATGGTCGCGCGTTTCCGCCTCGCCGACATCCTTCACACACTAAACGGCGCCGGTGACAGAACGCTCTTCCCCGATCAACCGGTCGGTCAAGGCGCACACGGCGACGGCCACGGCGAAGCACACGGCCGCGCCCCTGAGCAAGCCCGCCTCGTAGTGCACGTCCGTCACCGCGCGGACGGCGGCGTAACCGGCGAGACCGCCGGCGAGCAGCGCCGCGAACGCGAGCATCTGCGCGAGCGACGAGACCCGCGCACCGTCCCCGTCCCCGCCCCCGTCCCCAGCCCCGCCCGCCCGGGGCGCGGGGGCTGCCGGGGTCAGGGCCGGGGCGGGTCGGGAGCGGGGCGGTCGCCAGGCTCGCCGCCGTTGACGCCAGGACCGCGCCGTCCACCCACAGGTTCATGGCGCGCCGACCTGGCGGCCGGGGCGGACGCGGCGGACGCGGCGGCGCGCATGGGTTCCAGGGATGCGCGAAGGCGGGTCTTCAACCAGGGCGCGGCGGGCCGTTCCACCAGCCGGTAGACCGCGTAGGAGAGCAGCAGGGACGCCCCGATGGTGACGGCGAGCGCGCCCCAGCGGCCGAGGCCCGGGTAGAGGGCGTCGATGAGCGGGAGCGCGAGCTGCGAGTGCACGAGGTACAGCGGGTACGTCAGGGCGCCGAGGACGGTCAGGCCGCGCCACCGGATCCACCTGAGCTTGCCCAGCGCGATGAGGCTCATCAGCGCGAAGATGCCGGTGACCGCCGCGACGGCGACCATTTCGTTCGCCTCTTCCCACGCCGTGCGCGCGCGCCAGGCGCCCCAGTGCATCGCCAGGAGCCACGACACGGCCACGTATCCCCAGAGCAGGAGCGTCGGGCCGAACTTGTAGATCATGAAGAGGGCCATGCCGCCGATGAAGTACGGGCTCCACGTCGGCAGGAGCATGACCTGGAGCAGTTCGTTGTCGGCCTGGTTGGCGTAGAGGCCGCCGAACAGCCAGGCGGCCATGAAGATGAGGCAGGAGCGGTACGTGATGCCGATCCCCGCGAGGACGGCCACGAGCACGTAGAAGTGGAGCTCGACCCAAAGCGTCCAGTACACGGCGTCCACGTTGCGGACGTCGAGGCCGCCCTGCAGCATCGTGAGGTTCGGGATGACCAGGCCCGGCGCTCCGTGCCCCATATTGAACGCGGCGTACACGAACGCGCCGAGCAGGACGCTGACCCAGTACGCCGGCATGAGCCGCACGAGGCGCGAGATGCCGAACTCGCCGGGCCCGCGTCCCCACGCGCTCAGCAGGATCACGAACCCGCTGATGACGAAGAACAGGTCGACGCCGAGGTACCCGTGGCTCGTCACGGCGCCGAGGCCGGGGAACAGGTCGAGGGAGGGCTCGGGCCACGCGCCCGCGCCGTTGAAGCCGGTGAAGTGGTACAGCACCACCGCCAGCGCCGCGAGGAAGCGCAGCAGGTCGAGCTCGCGGAGCCGGCCGTGCCCGGGGCGTCCGCCCGCTGGGAGCCCCGGGACCTCTCGCCGGGGACGCGGGGGGCGGTCGTCCGGAGGGAGATCGTGCGGGGGGAGGTCGGGCCGGGTCCGCACCGCCGTCGGCGCCGCGTCCGCGGGCAGGGGTTCGTGTCGGGTCACCGGCGGAACCCTTTCGGGGCCGGGTTTCCCGGCGCGTACCCGGACGTGAGAACCGGGTGAACGGTCGGTGTAGCTCCGACCTCGAAAAGGGCGACACGAGCCGGGGGGTGCGCGCGGTCCGCTCCCGGAAGGGTGATCGTGTCAGTAGAATGCGGATGCATCCCCCAGTTCTCATTGGACGGTATTCATGTACCTACGCCGCGCCCGTCGCGGCGCGGCGTTGACGCTGTGCCTGGCTCTGCTGGTCGGCCCGTGGGCCGTCGGCTGCTCGGCGGTCGCCAACCCGGTGCACAGCTCCGCGGTGGCGGACGGCCCGTCGCAGTCGGCGTCCGCGTCGGCGGCGCCGCGCGCGACCCCGCCGGTGGTGATGTTCCTCGGCGACAGCTACACGGTCGGCGAGGTCGGCGTCGTCCCGGAGGAGACGTACGCGTCCGCGACCGCGCGGCTGCTCGGCTGGCAGGTGATCGTCGGCGGGCGCGGCGGCACCGGGTTCGTGAAGACGACCAACGGCGAGGACGACTTCCTCGGCATGTTCGAGCTGCAGCTCGGCTGGCGGCCCGCGCCGGACATGCTGATCGTGTCCGGCGGCCACAACGACCGGCGGCTGACCGGCCCCGAGGTCGCCGCCGCCGCGCGGACACTGCTGGACCGCGCGACGCAGCGGTGGCCCGGCACCCACCTGGTCCTGATGGGGCCGATGTGGGGCAGCGGGTCCCCGACCCCGCAGGTGCTCGGGGTCCGGGACGCGCTGAAGCAGCTCGCGGGGCGGCTCGGCGTCCCGTTCGTCGACCCGATCGCGGAGCAGTGGATCACCGGCGGGCCGATGGGCGGCGGCAACGCGGCCCGGTACATCAAGCGGGACGGCACCCACCCGACGCCGGCGGGCCACCGCTACATGGCGACCCGGCTGGCCGCCGACATCGAGCGCCTCGGGCTCGCCCGGCCCGTCCGCGACGCGCCGTAGCCGCCGGACGGGACGGCCTCAGGCGGGGCGCGCGAGGCTGAGCGAGAAGTCGCCGGCGGGGTCGGTCCAGAACTCGGCGAGCGCGAGCCCGGCCGCGCCCAGCTCGCTCTCGAGGCGTTCGCGCCGGAACTTCGCGGAGATCTCGGTGCGCGTCTCCTCGCCCGCCGCGAACGACACGTCCAGGTCGAGGCCGCCGATCCGGACGTCCTGGTCGCGGACGGAGCGCAGCCGCATCTCGATCCACTCCTCGGCCGCGTTCCAGCACGCGACGTGCTCGAACGCCGACGGGTCGAAGTCGGCGTCCAGTTCGCGGTTCAGCACCCGCAGCACGTTCCGGTTGAACTCCGCGGTGATCCCGGCCGCGTCGTCGTAGGCGCGGACGAGCCGGCCGGTGTCCTTGACGAGGTCGGCGCCGACGAGCAGGAAGCCGTCGTCGCCGAGGGTCGCGCGGACCCCGCCGAGGAAGCCGATCCGCTCGGCGGGCGGCATGTTGCCGATCGTCCCGCCGAGGAACGCGACGAGCGTGCGCTCCCCGCCCGGCAGCAGGTGCAGGTGCTGCTCGTAGTCGGCGGCGACCGGCCGGACCGCGAGGCCCGGATGGTCGGCGGCGATGCCGCGGGCGGCGTCCTCGAGGAAGTCGGCGCTGACGTCCACCGGGACGTAGGTCCGCAGGGTGCCGGCGAGCGCGTCCAGCAGCAGCCGCGTCTTCTCACCCGATCCGGCGCCGAGCTCCAGCAGCGTGCGGGCACCGGTCGCGGCGGCGATGTCGGGCGCGCGGACGGTGAGGATCTCCCGTTCGCGGCGCGTCGGGTAGTACTCGTCGAGCGCGGTGATCTCCTCGAACAGCTCGCTGCCGCGCTCGTCGTAGAACCACTTGGGCGGCAGCGTCTTGGGGGCGGCGGTCAGGCCGTCCCGGACGTCGGCGCGGAGCGACTTGGCGAGGTCGTCGGCGGTCAGGAACCGGTCCACGTGGTTCTCCTTAAAGGGTTTCGATGCGGACGCCGGACGCGCGGTCGGCGGTGACGAGGCTGCGGTCGGGCACGCGTTTCCAGCCGGGGTCGTCGTCGAGCGGCTCGGACGCGATCGCGATCGCGTCGGCGTCCTCCCGGACGAACAGGGAGTCGCCCCAGGTGGTCGCGGCGAGGGACGCGCCGTCGGCGGCGAGCAGGTTGTAGCGGCCGGGGGCGAGCGCGGTGACGGCGGCGACGGTCGCGGCGAGGCCCGCGCCGAGCGCGGCGCCGTCCCGCCAGTGCCGCGCGGCGACGGCGAGCAGCGGGGCGGAGTCGAGCGGGGCGCGGGCGTCCGGGACGCGCGCGACGTCGCCCGCCAGCTCGCGGAGCCGGGACTCGACCTCCGCGTAGCCCTGGACGACGCCGTTGTGGCTGAACAGCCGGTTCTCGGCGCGGAACGGCTGGGCGCCCGACTCGTCCACCGGGAAGCCGGCGGTCGCCGACCGGACGGCGGCGACCGCGCACGAGGCCCGCACGGTCGCGGCGATCTCGCGGAACGACGCGTCCGTCCAGAGGGGCTGCGCCCGGCGGAACCGGACGGCCTCGCCTCCGGCGTACCAGCCGACGCCGTACCCGTCGGCGTTGAGGAGGTTGCCCTGGGTCATGCGGGGCGCGTACGCCTGCGATTCGAGGGAGTGCTCGCCGTCGTAGACGAGCGAGTGCAGGGTGCGTTCCGGGCCCAGGTACCCGAGGTGGCGGCACATCAGCGGGCGTCCGCGTCGCGTGCGCAGCGGAACCCGGAGAAGATCTGCCTCCTGATCGGGTAGTCCCAGTTGCGGAACGAGCCGCGGATGGCGAGCGGGTGCGTCGCCCAGGACCCTCCCCTGAGCACCTTGTACTCCGGTCCGAAGAAGACCTCGGAGTACTCCCGGTAGGGGAAGGAGCGGAAGCCCGGGTAGCCGTGGAAATCGGACGACGTCCACTCCCAGACGTCGCCGAGCATCCGGCGCACCCCGTACGCGGACGCACCCGAGGCGTAGGAGCCCTCCTGGGACGGGCGAAGCGCGCGCTGCCCGAGGTTCGCGCGTCCTGCCTCGTACACCTCTCCCCACGGGTACTTCCGGGACCGCTGCACGGCCGGGTCCCAGCGCGCGGCCTTCTCCCACTCGGCCTCGGTCGGGAGCCGTTTGCCGGCCCAGCGCGCGTAGGCGTCCGCCTCGTACCAGCACACGTGCTGGACGGGCTCGCCGGGCGGGACGGGTTCGGTCTTCCCGAACCTGCGGCGAAGCCACCGGCCCCCTTCCCGCTCCCAGAACGCGGGGGCCCGTTTCCCGCTGTCGTTGCGCCATTCCCAACCGGCCTGGGTCCACCATTGCGGATCGTCGTATCCGCCGGCCTCCATGAACTGGATGTAGGCGGCGTTCGACACCGGCTCTGCGTCGATGTAGTACGCAGAAACGTCCACGATGTGGACCGGACGTTCGTTGTCGTACGCCCACGGTTCGTCGGACGTCCCCATCTGGAAGGGCCCGCCCTCGATCAGCACCTCGCCCTTCTCTTGGGCGCCGCCCGCCTGGACGGTCTCGCCGGGCGGGTCGAGCAGTGCGGGCGCGCCCTTGCGGAGCTGGTGCGTGGCGAGCATGGTCTCGTCGTGCATGTGCTCGTGCTGGACGACCATCCCGTACACGAACCCGCCGTTGGTGAGCGGGTCCGGGGTGTCGAACCGGACGGACGGCAGCGCGTCCAGCACCTTCGCGCGGACCGTGGAGATGTACGCGCGCGCCTCGTCCGGCGGGAGCAGCGGCAGCGCCGGACGCTCGGCGCGCGGGTGCTCGAACGCGTCGTACAGTCCGTCGATCTCCGGGCGCATCGGGTCGGCGCCCGCCGCCGCGCGCAGCAGCCACAGCTCCTCGTAGTTGCCGATGTGGGCGAGGTCCCACACCAGCGGCGACATCAGCGGCGACACCTGGGCGACGAGGTCGTCCGTGGCCAGCACGTCGGTGGTCAGGCCGAGGCTGCGGTGCCGGGACGCGCCCAGTTCGTCCGCGATCAGCTCCTTGAGCGCGTCCTCGTCGGGAATCGGTTCGTCTCGGGTCACAGGGGGCATGTCGGGTCCTCCTCCTCGGCCGACTTCACGGGTGCGGGTTCGTCGTCGGCGGGGCAGCGGCCCCGCTCCACGTACCGTCCGGCGTACTCGGCCACCAGCGGGACCAGGCCGGACGCGCCCAGCCGGGGCAGCGCGTCCAGCGCGGCGGCGAAGCAGGCGCGGGCGGCGGCGGCCAGCGGCGGGTCGGCGAGCGCGCACCGCGCGGCCTGCGCCCACCGGTCCGCGACCGGCTCGGTCGCGGCCTCCGCGAGCGCCGTCGCCGCCGGGTCGTCCAGCAGCGCGGCGGTGACGGCGACCGGGACCGCCCAGTACGGTCCGGGCAGCGCGTCGATCATCCGCAGCTCCAGCCAGCCGCGCGGCCGGACCGGCGGGAACAGCGTCGACAGGTGGTAGGCCAGGTCGTCCGGGCCGGGCTCCCCCTTGCCGAGCCATTCCAGGAACGACATGCCGGGGTCGGACACCCACTCGCCGGACGCGGTGTGGACGAGCATCACGCGGGCGTCCAGCGCGTACCGCGTCCACGCTTCGGCGGGGTCGCCGCCGTCGCCGTCGCGCAGGACGGGCAGCGTGCGGCACGGGTCGAGCTCGGTCCAGATGCCCTGCCGGGACGACCGCAGCCCGGTGCGGCGCCCGGCGCGGACCGGCGAGTTCGCGAACGCGGCGACCAGCACCGGGCCGAGCGCGTGCGCGAGCCGCCAGCGGCGGGCGGCGTCCGCGCGGTCGGCGCCGATGTCCACGCAGACCTGCACGGACGCGGTGGAGCACATCATGGCCTCGCCCGCGTCGGGGAACCCGCCGGAGACGAAGTAGTCGCGCATGCAGCGGTAGCGGGGATGCTCGGCCTGGAAGCGGGGACGGCGGACGGGGTCGACGCCGTGGCCCGCGAGGGCCAGCCCGGCCGGGGCGAGGACGTCGCGGACGCGGGCGATGTCGGCGGTGAGCGCGGCGTGCAGGGCGGCCAGGCCGGGATACGGCGCGGAGCTGAGCTCCAGCTGCCCCCCGGGCTCGTAGGTGACGGTGCTCCCGCCGGCGGGCGGCCCGGCCGCGGCGGCGTCGGCGTCCATGAGGGCGCGGACCCGTCCGGCGGGCACGTGGGCGCCCGGATCGGCGGCGTCGACGACGAACCACTCGGTCTCGGCGCCGACCGTCCCGGGCGGGCCGGTCTTGAAGCAGACTCCGTGAATGTGCTGGTAGACGTCGTCCACGGTCAGCCGGATCACCCTTGACTCCTCTGCTCCGACAACGAGTTCGGATCCTTCCCTGCTGAACCGCATCAGATATCCGGCGATTTTCATGATCTTCCTTAAATCTCCATGAACATCACACTTCGCACGCGTCTCGATCACCCTCCGTGGCATTTCGCGAATCCCCCTTTACCGGACTTCTCACCTCTTGACGGGACGCGCTAGAGTCCCGTCAACCACCGGTGTGCGCGCCTTCCCCTCGCTCGGAGGCCCGATCGATCGCGAGGCCGGGCACCGGCCCCCCGCAGCGGACGACGTGGAGGTCACATGCGCGCAGACACGGGTTCGCTCTACGACGCGCACGCGGACCGTCTCTACGCGTACTGCTGGTCCCTCGTCGGCGACCAGGGCGCGGCCGCCGCGCTCGGCGACACGTTCGCCGCGGCCGTCCACCGGCCCCCGCGCGGCGACGGCGTCCTGTGGCTGTACTCCCTCGCCCGCTCGGTCTGCGCCGGCCGCGGCGCGTTCGCCACGCGCGGCGCCCCGCTGTTCGCCGACCCGGACCCGCTGCTGCGCGCCGCCGCGGGCCTGCCCTCCGACCACCGCGAGGCCCTGGTGCTGTGGGCCGGCGAGTGGCTGGAGACCGCCGACATCGCGCGGCTGCTCGGCGTCGCCCCCGACACCGCCGCGCAGCTCGTCGAGACGGCGCGGGCCCGGCTGGAGCGGGCCGTCCTCGACATCCTCATGCGCGGCACGACCGAGCCGCGGCTCGACCTCATCACCGCGTTCGAGAAAGGCAGGCTGCCCAGGCTGCTCGCGAGCCGCGCGCCCTCGCGCCCGCCCGGCCGGCTCCGCGACCGCGTCATCGCCGCCTGCGAAGAGGAGGCGGCCCGGGACGTCGCGACCGTCACCGCCCCGATCCCGCTCGTCGTGATCGGCCGGGACGGGCCCGCCGAGACCCGCCGCCGCAAGGGGCTCGCGGGCGGCTGGTCCCGGGGGCTCGGCGCCGCCGCGGGCGTCGCGGCCTCGGCGGCGGCCGTCATCGGCCTGCTGGTGTCGTGGCCGTCCGCCCGGGGCACCGGCTCGTCGTCGACGATCGTCCCCTCGTCCGGCGAGGGCCGGCCGCAGCCCGCGTCCGTCTCGCCCAACGGCACCGGCCACGACCCGGCCGACGCCGAGTCCGGCGGGGCGCGGAACCCGTACGGCGACTCGCGGGTCCCCGCGGGGCCCGCCGCGCCGGGCGGCGGCACCTCCGGTGGCCCGTCCGGCGGATCGGGGTCCGCCTCCGGGCAGGGGGCGACGTCCGCGCCCGCCTCGAAGCCCGCCCCGGAGGCGTCGCCGTCGGACGAACGCGAGCAGGAGGCCGGGAAGCCGTCGCCGTCGTCCCCGCCGTCGAGCCCGCCGGCCGACGACACTCCCACGGCACCGCCCGGCACGACTCCCCCGGACGACGCGACGCCGACCGCTCCCCCGGACACCGGCACCGGCACGCCGCCGCCGTCCACGACGCCGCCGCCGTCCGGCACGCCGAGCCCCACCTCGAACCCCGCGCCCGACCCGAGCTGACCCCGCTCCGGGTCAGACCGCCGCGGCGCCCTCGACCGGGGACGATCCCCGCCGGACGAACAGCGCCGCGAGCACCGCGACGGCGGCCACGGCCCCGGCGACGGTCAGCGACGTCTGGAAGCCGTCCATGAACGCCAGGTGGCTCCCGGTCGTGATGGCGTCGGCGGCGGGCTCCGGGGTGCCGGGCGGCACCGGCGCCACGCCCTGCGACACGACCCCCTCCTGCCCGGCGAGCCGCTGCGCCGCCGCGTCCGGGACGCCCGCGTCCGTCAGCCGCCCGAACAGCACGTCGCCGACCCGGGTGGACAGCAGCACACCGAGCACCGACGTGCCGAGGACGCCGCCGACCTGCGACGCCGTCTGCTGCAGGCCCCCGGCCACGCCCGCCAGCTGCGGCGGCGCGTTGCCCACGATCGCCTCCGTCCCGGCGACGATCACCATGCCGAACGCCAGGCCCATCAGCACGAACCACGGCCACAGCTCGGCGTAGGGGGCGGCGACCCCGACGCGCGACAGCCCGAACAGCGCGGTCGCGGTGAACGCCATCCCGAGCACCAGCGGCACGCGCGGCCCGAACCGGCTGGTCAGCATCCCCGCGACGGGCGACGCGACGATGAACACGGCCGTCATCGGCAGCAGCCGGACGCCCGCGTCCACCGGGCTCATCCCGTGCACCTGCTGCAGGTACAGGGTGATGAAGAAGATCGTCCCGAACATCGCGAAGAAGCCGAGGACGATCAGGCCGGTCGCCGCGGACAGCGACACCGACCGGAACAGGCTCAGCGGCAGCAGCGGGCGCTCCACCCGCCGCTCGTTCCAGACGAACGCCGCGAACAGCACCATCGCGACCGCGAACGACACCCGCGGGACGCCCCCGCCGAAGCCGTCCTCGCCCGCCCGGATCAGCCCCCACACGAGCGCGAACAGCGCGCCCGTCAGCAGCGCGACCCCGGCGAGGTCGAACGAGCCGCGCGCGTCCTCGTCCCGCGACTCGCGGATCACCCACAGTCCCACGACCAGGGCGACCAGGCCCAGCGGCGCGTTGACGAAGAAGACCGACTCCCAGCTGACGTTCTCCACCAGCAGCCCGGCCACGATCGGCCCGCCGGCGATGGAGACGCCGACCGTCGCGCCCCAGACGCCGATGGCGGTGTTGAGCCGCTCGGCCGGGAACGTGTTGCGCAGGATCGCCAGGCTCGCCGGTTGCAGCAGCGCCCCCGCGAACCCCTGTACGACCCGCCAGAAGATCACCATGCCGAGCCCGCCGGACAGTCCGATGAGGACGCTGGACACGGCGAACCCGACGACGCCCGCCAGGAACGTCCGGCGGCGTCCGAACCGGTCGGCGATCTTCCCGGCCGGGATCAGCGTCACGGCCAGGGCCAGCAGGTACGCGTTGGTGACCCACTGCAGGCCGGACAGGTCGGCCCCGAACTCCCGCGCGATCGCCGGGTTGGCGATCGCGACCACGGTCGCGTCGAGCCCGACCATCATCACGCCCAGCGCGACCGCGAACAGCGTGAGCCACGGATGCCCGTGCCCCGCCCGTTCCCGCGCCCGCACGGGCCTCTCGAGCAACTGCGTCATCGTCCGTCCTCCCGATTGGCTGCCCTCAAAGTGTCATGGCACGACACTTGTCGTCAACCGCCGGGAGTCATGAAGCGACTTTAGTCACCTTTGGCCAACAGTCAGCTCGAGACGCTTTACCTGCTCCTGCCGGGCCGTTAGGATTCGCCCATGACCGCGACCGTCCCCGACGCCCGGCCTCCGGGCCGCCGGGAGCGCAAGAAGCAGCGCACCCGCGAGGCCCTCGTCGACGCCGCGTTCGCGCTGTTCGCCGAGAAGGGGTTCGACGCGACGACCGTCGAGGAGATCGCCGACGCCGTGGACGTGTCGTCCCGCACGTTCTTCCGCTACTTCGCCTCGAAGGAGGACGTCGCGCTCACCTTCCAGGACGAGCAGCTCCGCGCCGTCCTGACCCTCCTGTCCGAGCGCCCCGCGGACGAGCCGATCATCACGGCGCTGCGCCGCACGATCGTCCAGGTCGCCCGGGCCTGCGAGAGCGGCGAACTCGGCTTCACGCCCGAGCGCTTCGAGTGCCTGATCACGATGACGGCCGACAGCCCCGCCCTCTCGGCCGGGAGCCTGGAGCACGCGCAGCGCAAGCAGCTGCTCCTCACCGAGGTCATCGCCGAGCGCATGGGCTTCGACCTCGCCACCGACCTGCGCCCGCACATCGTCGCGGCGGTCGCCCTGGGCGCCTTCCGCACGGCGGCCGAGGCCCTGCACTCCCCCGAGATGGGCTACCCGACCCTCACCGAGGCCGCCGACGCCGCCTTCGCCGTCCTCGAGCAGGACCTCAACACCCTCTGACCTCCTCGCCCGGCCGGGTCAGGCGGGGGCGAGGAGCAGGGCGACCGCGGCGTTGAGGGCGACGCCGATGCCGATGCCGCCGACCGTCCATCCGACGGCCTTGGCGCCGTTGCGGGTGAACCAGGCGTCGACGCGCGCGAGGGCCATCAGGCCGCGGACGCCCCGGCCCCCGTCCGTCCCGGCACCGGCCATCGCCTCCTGCCGCCGGCGCCGCCCCCTCCCCGGTTCGCTCCCGGCCGACCGGGCGCGGGCCTCCAGGCGGGGACCCGACCAGGGCCAGGACGAGCGCCGCGCTCACGACGCGAAGAGCCGGTCGACGTAGGTGCGCAGCGCGGCGGCGATGCTCGGCGCGCCGTACCCGTCGCCGGTCGCCGCGTGGTGCAGGCACAGCCCGTCCGCGAACGCGACCAGGGCGGGCGCCTCGGCGCCCGGGTCGACGCCCGCGCCGAGCTCCCCGGCTCGCCGCGCCCCCTCCAGCGCCCGCCGGACGCCGTCGATCAGCCGCCCGGTCGCCGCCCGGTGGATCGCGGCCATCTCCGGATCGGTGAGCGACGCCTGCACGAAGCCCAGCCAGACCCTCGCCTCCGCCTGCCGCTCGGGCGTCAGCGGCAGGGAGGTCTCCATCAGCCGGACGACGAACTCCCGGATCGGCGGCTCGACCGGGATGGCCTCGACGCGTTCCTCGGTATGCCGGTAGACGTACTCGATCCCGAACGTGAGCAACTCGTCCTTGGTGCGGAAGTAGCGCTGGACGAGCCCCACCGACACCCCCGCGGTCCGTGCGACATCGGCCAGGGTCGTCCGCGCCAGCCCCCGCTCGGCGATCACCCGCACCAGCGCGGAGGCGACCTGAGCTCGGCGTGTGTCGGCATCGGCGTGCCGTGTCATGGAAAAAATAATACCGCACTATTTTACTTGCCTCTTTTGACATCACAGGCAGACCGTTTTGTCCAGCAGGTGTGGATTCCACAGAGCGGGTACGACAGGGGCCGTCCGCACTAACAGATGACGCGACCGCCCTCAAGCCCCCGCCCCCGAATCCTGAGGAAACCATGACGAACAACGGACAGGACGATGGTGAGGAGTCCGACGCCCCCCGGATGACCGCCCGCGACGCCATTCGCGGCGCCGCCGTGCAGCTCGCCGAGCTGCTCGGCGCGCAGCCCGACTCGGTGTCGGCGCTGCAGCCGCGGGACGGCGGCGGCTGGGTCGCGGACGTGGAGGTCGTGGAGATCGAGCGGATCCCCGACACCTCCAGCGTCATGGCGACCTACCGGGTGACGCTCGACCCGCGGGGCGAGCTCGTCGGATACGAGCGCACGCGGCGGTACGCGCGCGGACAGCTGGACCGGGCCTGAGGGAAGGCCGCCCGCACGGGCGGCGAGGTCCCCTGCGGGCCCGGTGCCGAACGAAGGGAGCCCCCCAATGACCGTCATGCAACAGAACCAGGCACGCCCCTCCTCCGGTGGAGGGAGCTCGAGCCTCTACGACGTCCTCGAACTGATCCTCGACAAGGGACTGGTCATCGACGCGTTCGTGCGCGTCTCGCTGGTCGGCATCGAGATCCTGAAGATCGACATCCGGGTCGTGGTGGCCAGCGTCGACACCTACCTGCGCTTCGCCGAGGCCTGCAACCGGCTCGACCTGGAGTCCGGCCGCAAGGCGCCCACGCAGCTCACCGACATCGTCGGCGACTCGATGGAGAGCGGCGCCAAGGGCAAGTCGAAGGGCGCGCTGACCGGCGCCGTCGAGGCGTTCAGCGAGTCCATCCAGAAGGGACGGGACGGCGACGACGAGGAGCCCGCGGAGCGCAAGAGCCGCTCGTCCTCGTCCTCGACGGCCCGTCGCGGAACCCGGCGCAAGGAAGGCGAGTAAGGGACCATGCCGGTGTACGTGTACGCGATCACGGGTGCGGACCACCCGCACCGTCTCGACGACCTCAAGGGCGTCGGGGAGTCGGCCGGATCGCCGACGACCGTCAAGGGACGGTCGCTGAAGGCGGTCATCAGCGAAGCCCCCGCCGACCTGCGGCCGAAGCGGCGCGAGGTGCTCGCGCACCAGACCGTCCTGGAACGGCTGCTCGAGGACGGCTCCGTCCTGCCGATGCGGTTCGGCTTCGTGGCCCCGAGCCAGGACGAGGTCGCCGGCGCGCTCGACGAGAACGCCGAGACCTACGCGGCGACGCTGGAGCGGCTCGACGGCCGCATCGAGTACCACCTCAAGGGCGGCCGCGACCAGGACGACCTGCTGCGGGAGATCCTCACCGAGTCGCCGGAGGCACGGCGGCTCAACGAGGCCACCCGGCAGGACCAGGCCACGCAGGGCGACCGGATGGCGCTCGGCGAGCTGGTCTCCAAGGAGGTCGTGCGGCGCAACGACGCCGCCGCCCGGGAGATCGTGGACGCGCTGGCGCCCGGCGCCGTGCACGTCGCGCCGAGCGAGGCGCGCGGCGAGCACTTCCTCGCCGTGTCCTTCCTGGTGGACCGGACGCGCGCGACGGAGTTCGTCGACCTGGTGCAGGCGGAGGCGCGGCGCCGCGGCGAGGCGTACGAGCTGACGCTGCACGGGCCGCTGCCGCCCTACAGCTTCGTCTGACCGGAGGACCGCCATGGGCCTGATCACGCAGGTGCTGACCCTCCCGCTGGCCCCGGTACGGGGCGTGGGCTGGGTGCTGGACCAGGTGGTCCAGACGGCCGAAGAGGAGTACTACGACCCCGCGCCCGTCCGCGCCGAGCTCCGGGAGCTGGAGCAGGCGCTGCTCGAGGGGCGGATCGACGAGGACGAGTTCGACCGCCGCGAGGACGAGCTGCTGGACCGGCTGATGTGGCTGGAGGAACGGCGGCGCGAGATCGGCCACGGCGGCCGGACGACCACGGAATCGGAGTGAGATGCAGAGCAACGCGAAGATAGCCGTCGCGCTCGTGGGGGGTTACCTCCTCGGCCGCACGAAGAAGGCGAAGATGGCGATCGGCCTGGGCATGTTCCTGGCCGGCAAGAAGATCAGCCTGGACCCCAAGGAGCTGAGCCGCCTCGCGGTGGCCTCGCCGCTGGTGAGCGGGCTGAGCGACCAGGTGCGCAAGGACCTGGTCGACGGCACCCGGACGGCGCTGACGTCCGCGGTCACCCAGCGCGCGAACACCCTGGCCGACACGCTCCACGAGCGCACCCTCGACCTGAACGACCCGCTCCGCGGCGGCCGGGAGGACGACGAGGCCGCGCGGGACACCGAGGAGGACACCGGGCGCGAGGCCGAGGGCGCGGACGCCCCGGACGATGACGCGCGGGACGACGCGCGGAAGAAGGACGGCGACGGCGACGGCCGGGCGCGCAAGGACGGCCGGCGCCGCAGCGGCGGCGCCCGCAAGGCCGCCCCGGCCTCCTCGACCGCCCGCCGCTCGACCGGCAAGGCGTCGTCCACCGGACGGTCCGCCGCGCGCAAGACCGCCGGGACGGCGCGCAAGACCGCGTCGGGCGGCCGGCGGAAGGCGACCGGGGGCGGAGACGCCGATGCCTGAGTCGACCATGAGCAAGGTGAAGGACGACCTGACGTCCAACCCCGCGACCGACCGGCTGAAGGACGAGCTGCAGTCCTACCTGCAGGCACGGGCGATGAAGGCCGTGTCCGGCCTCGGCGAGCGGATCGGCCAGAGCGCCGGGAAGTTCGCCGAGGGCGGCTCCCCCGGCGGGCTCGTGGGCGGGCTCGCCAAGGGCGGTCAGGCCATGGGCGAGGGCAAGTCGCCCGCGCAGGCCGCCGTGAAGGCCGGCACGTCCGTGCTGAAGGACCGCGTGAAGCAGGCCATCGGCATGGGCGGCAAGAAGGGCAAGGGCGGCGGCGGCAAGTCCAAGAGCGTCGTCATCATCGAGGACATCGACGTGGGCGTCCCGGTGCGCGAGGCGTACGACCAGTGGACGCAGTTCCAGGAGTTCGCGTCGTTCGCCAAGGGCGTCGTCAGCGTCGACCGGGCCGACGACACCAAGAGCAACTGGAAGGTGAAGGTCGCCAAGTCCACGCGGAGCTGGCAGGCGAGCGTCACCGAGCAGGTGCCGGACCAGCGGATCAGCTGGACGTCCGAGGGCGCGAAGGCCACGGTCAAGGGCGTGGTGACGTTCCACCCGATCACCGACGACCTCACCCGGGTGCTGCTGGTGCTCGAGTACTTCCCGAAGGGGCTGTTCGAGAAGACCGGCAACATCTGGCGGGCGCAGGGCCGCCGGGCGCGGCTCGACCTGAAGCTGTACCGCAAGTTCATCATGATGCGCGGTGAGGCCACCGACGGCTGGCGCGGCGAGATCCGCGACGGCGAGGTCGTCGTGGACCACGACGAGGCCGTCGAGGAGGAGGAGCGCGCCCGCGAGGAGGCTTCCGAGGACGCCCCCGATGAGGCTCCCGAGGAGGCTCCCGAGGAGGCTCCCGAGGACGTCGTCGACGACGACGCCGAGGACGTCCCGGAGGACGAGGAGTACGAGGACGAACCGCCCGAGGACGTCGAGGACTCCGAAGACGCCGAGTACGACGAGTACGAGGACGAGGAGGAGCCGGAGGAGCCGGCCGACGAGTACGAGGAGGAGGAGCCCGACGAGGAGACCGACGATGAGCGCGAACGGGCCGAGGCCGCGGCCGCCCGCCGCTGACGCGGCGGTCGCGGCGCAGCACGACGACCGGACAAGGCGGGGATGACATGGCCGACTCACTGGCGGGCCGGATGGGACCGTCCACCGGCGTGAGCCCGTACGCGGCCCGCGACGGCGGATCCTCGGCGAACCTCGCCGACATCCTGGAGCGGGTGCTCGACAAGGGCGTCGTGATCGCCGGCGACATCCAGATCAACCTGCTCGACATCGAGCTGCTGACCATCAAGCTCCGCCTGCTCGTCGCCTCCGTCGACAAGGCGAAGGAGATGGGCATCGACTGGTGGGAGCACGATCCGTCGCTCTCCTCGCACGCCCGCAGGCCGGCCGTCCGGGGGAGCACGGCGGGGGCGGGCGACTCGCTGGCGGAGGAGAACGCGCGGCTGCGCGAGGAGCTCGAGCGGCTGCGGGAGGCCGCCGGGCTGCCCGCCGCCGCCGAGCGGGAGGAGGACACCCGATGACCGTCGCACCGACACCGGCGACGACGGCCGAGCTGAGCTACGTGTACGCGGTCGGCCCGTCCGTCCCGGACCTGGCGCGGACCGCGCCGGAACTGACGGGCCTGCAGGACCGTCCCGTCCACACCGTCGAGGCGGGTGGCCTGGCGGCCGTCGTGTCGACCGTGCCGGAGGCGCAGTTCGGCGAGGAGGGGTTCAAGGCCCAGCTGGAGGACCTGGGACGGCTCGAGGTGATCGCCCGCACCCACCACGGGGTGGTCGACGCCCTCTTCCGGGCCGTCACCGTCCTCCCGCTCCGGCTCGCGACCGTCTACCGCGACGACGAGCGCGTGGCCGCGATGCTCGAGGAGTCGCGCACCGAGTTCACCGCGCTGCTGGAGCGGCTCGCGGGGCACCTGGAGTGCGGCGTGAAGGTGTACGCGCTGCCGCCCGCCCCGGGGACCGCCCCGTCCGCACCCGCGCGGGCGGACGGCGGCGGCGCCCGCACCGGCCGCGACTACCTGCAGCGGCGCAAGGCCCAGCGCACCCGGCACGAGGACTCCGCGCGCGAGGCGGCGGAGACCGCGGCGCGGGTCCGCGAGGTGGCCGCGGCGCACGCCGTCGACCGGGTCGCCCACCGCCCGCAGCAGGGCGAACTCGCCACCGGCGAGGGCCGCAACATCACGAACGAGGCGTACCTGGTGCCGATGGGGGCGACCGACGGGTTCGCGGCGGCCGTCCGCGCCGCCGCCCGGGACCTGCCGGGCGTGCGCGTCGAGGTCACCGGCCCGTGGGCGCCCTACAGCTTCGCCACGCCGCCGCCCGTCGCGGACGGAGACCGCCGTGGGCGATGACGTCATGCTGCGGGGGTTCGACGAGGAGCCGGCCCTCGCGGGCCATCAGGTCGCGCTGATCGATCTGCTCGACCGGCTGCTGAACACCGGGGCCGTGCTGACCGGCGACCTGGTGCTGTCCATCGCGGACATCGACCTCGTCCGGATCAACCTGCGCGCCGTCATCCATTCCGTCACGCCCGACGACCCCGCACCCTGGTGAGCACCGTGAACGAACCCCTCCCGAACGAGCGTCGCGGCCCCACCCCGTCCGGTCGTCCCGCCCCACCCGGCGACCTGAGGCTGGACGGGGTGGCCGACGCCGCCGCCCGCGCCTTCGAGCTGCTGCCGGCCCCGCCGGGCGAGCCGAAGGTGCCGACCGTCGCCGAGCGACTGAACACCGACCCCGAGACGGTCGAGCGCGATCTCGTCAAGCTGGTGCTGACGGTCGTCGAGCTGCTGCGCCAGCTGATGGAGCGGACGGCGCTGCACCGCGTCGACCAGGGGGACCTGACCGAGGAGCAGGAGGAGCGCATCGGCATGACGCTGATGACGCTGTACGACCGCATGGAGGACCTCTGCGACCGGCACGGCCTCACCATGGACGAGCTCAACCTCGACCTCGGCCCGCTCGGCTCGCTCCTGCCGCCCTCGTGACCGTCACTCCGCCATGTGGGCGATCTGGATGAGGTTGCCGCAGGTGTCGTCGAGGACCGCCGTCGTGACGGGGCCCATCTCCATGGGTTCCTGGGTGAACCGGACGCCGAGGCCCTTCAGCCGCTCGTACTCGGCGTGGACGTCGTCGACGGCGAACGAGGTGAGCGGGACGCCGTCCGCGACGAGGGCCTCCTTGAACGGCCTGGCGGCCGGGTGCGCGTCGGGCTCCAGGAGGAGTTCGGTGCCGTCCGGCTGGTCCGGGGAGACGACGGTCAGCCAGCGGTACTCGCCCGCGGGGGCGTCGGTCTTCTTCACGAACCCCAGCGTCTCGGTGTAGAAGCGCAGGGCCCTCTCCTGGTCGTCGACGTAGACGCTGGTGATGTAGATCTTCATCGCTGCCTCGCATTCGGCTCGAGCCACCGGTCGGCGATGCGCTCAAGCGGTTCGGTGTCCAGATCGTGGAACTTGTAGCGGCCCTCGCGGCGGGTCTTGACCAGGCCCGCGGCCTCCAGCACCGCGAGATGCTGGCTGATCGCCTGCCGGGACGAGCCGAGCCCGTGCCGCATCGTGAGCCGTGAGCAGATCTCGAAGAGGGTCTGCCCGTCGCGGTCGGTGAGCTCGTCGAGGATCTTCCGCCGCGTCGGATCGGCCAGTGCCTTGAACACATCATCCGCCACACACCGAGCATATGCAAGCCTGTACTTGCCTATCAAGCCATGACGTGGCCGTTTATCGCCGCCTCCGCGAGGGATGCAGGTAGCGGCACGGTGACCGGAGAAATCTCGGTGCGGGACGTCGAGAACCGGGAGGCGGCTCCGATCGACAGGTGAGGGCGCCCGCGAGGGGCGCCGCGAACGGAGGTTTCGAGATGGGCGAGGTCACCTGCGACATCGGGATGTCCCTGGACGGGTACGTGGCTGGACCGGACCAGAGTCTGGACGACCCGCTCGGCGTCGGCGGGGAGCGGCTGCACCGGTGGATGTTCGAGCAGCGCGAGGCGAACGCCGCCGCGATCGCGGGCATCCTGGAGGCGGGCGCCTACATCATGGGGCGGAACATGTTCGCCCCCGGGCGCGGCGACTGGGACCTCGACTGGCGGGGCTGGTGGGGCGAGGAGCCGCCGTACCACGCGCCGACCTTCGTCCTCACCCACCACCCGCGCGAGCCGCTGCCGATGAAGGGCGGGACGACGTTCATCTTCGTCACCGACGGGATCGCCGCGGCGCTCGTCCGGGCCCGGGAGGCGGCGGGCGAGAAGAACGTCGCGATCTGCGGCGGGGCGCAGACCGTCGACCAGTACCTGGCGGCCGGGCTGATCGACGAGCTGCGGCTGCACGTGGCGCCGGTGATGCTGGGCCGGGGCGAGCGGCTGTTCGACGGGGTGGGCGACCTCGACCTGCTGGCGCCCGGCGATGCGCCGGGCACCGACCTGGTCACCCACCTCACCTACCGCGTCAGGCGCTAGCGCCGGGCGTCACAAACTCGGGCTGGTCGAGGATCCGCAGCCAGCTGCCGTCGGGCTGCCGTGCGGCGACCTGGGCGCGGGCGCCCGCGCCGTCCCGCGGCGGCGTCGAGGTGAGCGCGATGTCACCGTTGACCAGCGTGGGCAGCGGCGTCTCGGGCTCGAACACCGGGCGGTTCGCCAGGACCTTCTCCCACAGTTCGCGGATGGCCGCGCGGCCGACGGTGGTGGCGCCGGGCGGGTACGCCAGCACGGCGTCCTCCGCGTAGAGCTCCGCCACCCCGGCCGCGTCCCCCGCGTTGGAACGCTCGACGAACAGGCGGGTGATGTCCTCGGGGCGCATGGCCTTCTCATGGTTCGGCATGCCTCCATTCTGGAAGCCGCCGAATCATAAGTCCAAGACATGAATCGTCTGGACACCAGAAGGAATCGTTATGTAACTCCCTTCGGGGGCACGGCCGCGGGGTCCGGCTCCGGATCGTGACCGGTCGATAAGATCCGACGATGCGGTTTTTGAGTGACGAGGACGTTCGCGCGCTCCATGCCAAGTACGCCCCGACGCAGGAGGCGTTCGACCTCGTCCACTCGCACTGCGAGACCGTCTGGCGCATCGCCGAGCACCTGCTCGCGCGCCGGCCGCTCGACGTGGACGCCGACCTCGTCCGCGTCGGGTGCCTGCTGCACGACATCGGCGTCTACCGGCTGTACGACGCGGACGGCGGCTTCGACCACGCGGGCTACATCCGGCACGGGATCCTGGGCCACGAGATCCTCGCCGACGAGGGCCTGCCCGAGCCGGTCTGCCGGTTCTGCTCGCACCACACCGGCGTGGGCCTGACCCGCGAGGACGTCCGGAAGCAGGGCCTGCCGCTGCCGGTCGCCGACTACCTGGCGGAGACGGTCGAGGAGGAGCTCGTCATGTACGCCGACAAGTTCCACAGCAAGAGCGCCCCGCCCCGGTTCGTCTCCGCCGACGAGTTCGCCCGCCACGTCCGCCGGTACGGGGACGAGAAGGTCACCGCCTTCGAGGAGATGTGCGGCCGGTTCGGAGTGCCCGACCTGGCCGCCGTCGGTTCCGGCGCCGCACCCGGCTGACGCCCCTCACCGCGGCTCCCGGAGGCGGACCGTCGCGGTGACGTGGTCGGCGGAGCCGACGCGCCCGCGGACCCTGAGGGTGCGGTCGTCCACGCGTTCGGCGGTGAGGACGAGCGCGTCGCCGGCGTACGCGGGCGCGCCGAGGCGGACGTCGATGCCCGCGAGCTCGGCGCCCGGGACGGCGTCGAGGGCGCGGCGCTGCACGAGGCCCATGGTCGTGAGTATGTTGACGAAGATGTCCCGGGAGCCCTGCGCGCGCGCCAGCGCGGTGTCGTGGTGGACGGGCGTGAAGTCGCGCGTGGCGATGGCCGTGGAGATGACGAACGTCGGCGTGAGGTCGATCGTCAGGCCGTCCGCGGGCTCCCCGGCCCGCGCGGGCGGTGGCCCCTCGCCGCCGGCCGCCGCGCCGGCGCTCTCGCGCGGCCTGAACTTCAGGACGCGGAACAGCATCTCCGCGACGCGCTCGCCGTTCTCGTCGTACCAGCTCTGATGCCAGGTGACGAAGTAGCCCTCGCCCATCGCGGTCTTCTTCGGGCCCGCGACGCCGCCGAACCGCATCGTCGAACGCAGGTGCTCGCCGACCTTCACGTACCGGTCGTAGGTCTGCTCGCAGTTCGTGGCCACGACGCCGGTGTGGCCGGAGTGCTCGAGCAGCCGCAGGACCTCGTCCGCGACGCCCCGCTCCGCCGGTTCGGCCAGGCCGGGCATCGACCACACCTGGATCATCGCGGGCGGGGCGACGTCGTCCCAGCTCCCGGTGTCGCCGAGCGCCTGCGTCCAGTTCCGGATCATCGCGGCGTTCACCGGGTCCGGGCAGGGCGCCGCGGGCCGCTCGCCGGCCGCGGCGAGCCGGCCGGCGAGCGCCGTGAGTTCGTCGTGCACCGTTCTCCCTGTGCGGTCGGCGGCCGTGCGGTCAGCGGGGGGCGCGCGGCAGCCCGAGGCCGATCATCGAGATCAGCTCGCGCTGGATCTCGTTGACGCCGCCGCCGAACGTCAGGACGAGCGCGCCCTTGACGCCCTCGTCGAGGCGGTCGATGAAGTCGGCGGTCGCGGGGTCGCCGGGGTCGCCGTAGCGGGCGAGGACGTCGCCGATGACGCGGCCCACGTCCTGCATCCGCTCCGACCCGTAGATCTTCATGGCGGACGCGTCGGCGGCGCCGAGCCAGCCGAGGTCCTGGTTCGCGGCGACCTGCCAGTTCAGCAGCTCGTTCACGCGCAGGTACGCGTACACCCGCCCCACGGCGCGCCGCACGGCCGGCTCCTCGATGAGCGGACGGCCGTCCGGCCCGGTCGTGGTGCGGGCCCAGCGCTCGAACCGGTCGTAGGTGTGGCCGATGTTCCCGGCGGGGCCGAGGGTGACGCGCTCGTGGTTGAGCTGGTTGACGATGAGGTCCCAGCCCTTGTTCTCGCCGCCGATCAGCATGTCGGCCGGGACCCGGATGTCCTGGAAGTACGTCGAGTTCGTGTGGTGCCGGCCGTCCATCGTGATGATCGGCGTCCACGAGAACCCGGGGTCCTTGCAGTCGACGATGAGCATCGAGATGCCCTTGTGCTTCTTGGCGTCCGGGTCGGTGCGGGCGGCGAGCCACACGTAGTCGGCGTGCTGGGCGCCGGACGTGAAGATCTTCTGCCCGTTGACGAGGTAGTGGTCGCCGTCCCGCACGGCGGTGGTGCGCAGGGCGGCCAGGTCGGTGCCGGCGCCGGGTTCGCTGTAGCCGATCGCGAAGTGGCACTCCCCCGCCAGGATGCGCGGGATGAAGTACTCCTTGTGCGCGTCGGAGCCGTACTGCAGGATCGTCGGCGCGACGGAGTTCAGCGTGATCAGCGGGTACGTGACCTCGGCCCACGCGATCTCGTTCGCGAAGATCGTCTGCTCGACGGGGCCGAAGCCGCGGCCCCCGTACTCCTTCGGCAGCGCGACGCCGAGCATCCCGTCGCGGCCGAGCCGCCGGGTGTGCTCCATGTACGCCTCGCCGAACGGGTCGGCGCGGATCGCCTCGGCCTGCTCGGCCGTCAGGCAGTTCCGGAAGTACTCGCGCAGCTCGGCGCGGAGCCTTTTCTGCTCGTCGGTCAGGTCGATGAACATTCAGGCCTCCTGAACCTGCACGAGTGCGCCGAGCGTGTCGAGGGTGTCCTCGGCGCCGCCGAGGAGGTGCCCGTAGTGCTTGCCCCAGGCGAAGTAGCGGTGCAGCGGGTAGGTGACGTCGAGGCCGATGCCGCCGTGCAGGTGCTGGCAGGTGTAGAGGGCCTGGACGACGGGCTCGCACGCGTTGTAGGCGGCGATCGTCAGCACCTCGTCGGCGTCGGGGGCGCCCTCGGCGAGCCGCCACACGCCCGCCCAGACGGCCACGTCGAGGGCGCGCTTGGCGATGTAGACGTCGCCGATCTGCATCGTGACGGCCTGGAACTGCGCGAGCGCCCGGTCGAACTGCTCGCGCGTCTTCACGTACTCCTTGGTGAGGTCGAGGGCGCCCTCGATCACCCCGGACGAGACGGCGACGGCGCCCGCGACGGCCGACCGGCGCAGCGTGTCCCAGGCGGCGCCGTCCGCGCCGGAGGGGCCGCCGAGCAGCGCGTCCGCGCCGACCCGGACGCCGTCCAGCGCGATCCGCGACAGCGGTTCGGAGATCGCCGACGGCTGCGCGGTGATCGCGACCCGCGACGGCTCGACCAGGAACACCCCGACGCCCGCGCCCGCGACGCGGGCCGGGACGAGGATCCGCGCCGCCTCGCGGGCGCACGGCACGAACGTCTTGACGCCGTCGAGGACGAACCCGTCGCCGTCCGGGCGGGCGGTCGCCGCGACCGCACCGGCCGGGCCGACCTCGCGGTACGCGCCGGTCAGGACGGTCTCCCCCGCGGTCAGCGGGGCCAGCAGCGCGCGCTGCTCCGCCGTGCCGTGCCGGGCGATCGGCAGCGCGGCGAGCGCCAGCGACGCGTACACCGGGACGGGCGCGACCCGCGCGCCGACCTCGCGCAGCACGACCGCCAGTTCGATCGGGCCGAGGCCCGCGCCGCCGACGTCCTCGGGCAGGACGACGCCGAGCAGCCCGGCCTGCGCGAGCGCCTTCCAGGTGCCGCCGTCGAACGCCGGGCCGTCCGGGCCGTGCTCCGCGTCGAACGCCTC
Organism: Actinomadura cremea; assembly: GCF_014648495.1. Lineage (GTDB taxonomy): Bacteria > Actinomycetota > Actinomycetes > Streptosporangiales > Streptosporangiaceae > Spirillospora > Spirillospora cremea. The sequence continues at coordinate 289,074 of NZ_BMRF01000006.1, read as the reverse complement.
CAGCCGTTCGGCCGTGGCCTCGCGCGCCAGGACGTCCGCGGCGAGGCCGCGGAGCTCGCTCCGGGTCTCGTCGAGGTTGAAGTCCACTCATCCGCTCCTTCCGGGAGGTGCGGCCGGCCGCACCGACCTCACGGCTGAAAGTAGAACAGATTCTACTTTGTGTCCAGAGGGATGATCAGCGGTCGATACGTCGTAATTCACCTAGCATGGCCGCGTGGACGGGACGTCAACGCGCGGCTTCGCGTCGCCTTGCGCCGACCGTTCAGATAACAGGTTCTTGCAAGGGTTGTAGGCTGGGGGCGACAGGGCGGGCGATCGGGCCGCCCCGAAGGGATGAGGACCGTGACCGCAGAGCCGACCGTGGCCGAGGACGGGAGCCCGGGGCAGCCCGCCGGGCGGGCGGGCCAGAACGCGCGGTCCCGCAGCCAGCACCAGCGGCGCAAGCGTATCGTCCAGGCGGCGGCCGCGCTCGCGTCGCGCGGCGGCATCGAGGCCATGCAGATGCGCACCGTCGCCGAACGGGCCGGGGTGGCCCTCGGCACCCTCTACCGCTACTTCCCCTCGAAGGACGACCTCGTCGTGGCCGTCGTCGGCGAGGAGATCGAACTGCTCGAGCGCAGCATCGAGCGGCGCCCGCCGCGTGCGGGCACGTCCCCGCAGCGGGCGGTGGAGGCGCTGATGCGCGCCACCCGCGGCCTGATGCGGGAGCCGGAGCTGGCCGCCGCGCTGATCCGGTCGCTGCTGCTGTCGGACGTCCAGACCGACTTCAGCGACCGGATGACCGGCCTGCTGCTGCGCGCCGCCGTCGGTCCCGAGACGGGCGCCGGCGTGGACGACTCGCGGCGGGTCATGGCGCGCGCGCTCACCGCCGTCTGGACGATGGAGATGATCGAGATGCTGCGCGGCCAGGCCGGGGCCGACGAGATCCAGGCCCGGCTGGAGATCGCCGCCGCGCGGCTGCTCGACGACCACTGACCCGCGGCCCGGCGCGAGAGCCGGGCGCGCGGACGGGCGGCCGGGGGAAGCTTCCCGTCCGCCCGTCCGCCCGTCCGCCCGTCCGGGCGCCGCTCAGCTCACAGCCGCTGCCCGGCCTCGTCGACGATCCCGGACTTCACCTGGACGGTCAGCCGCAGCAGGTCGCCCTCGCGCACCGAGCGGGTCCCGTCCTCCCCGCGGGTCGTGTTGTCCTTGATCGCGACCGCCCGCTCACCGAGGTACTCGTAGGTCTTCGGATCGAAGAGGATCTCCTCGTGGAGGTAGCCCTCGGTGATCCGCCCGAGCGCGATCGCCTGCCGCCCGGCCATGTCCACCCGTCCCTCGACGAGCGTCACGTCCGGGATCTTCTTGATCGCGCGGAACAGCGCCGCCTCGACCTTCGGCGGCAGCTCGCTGTCCCGCAGGATCGCGGTCAGCATCGTGTACGCCGTCGAGTAGCGGCCCTCGGCGGTCTCGCCCAGCCCGCCCATGTCCGCGTACGTCCACTTCAGCAGCGCGTCCGGGTCCGTCGGCAGTTTCGACAGGCTCGCGTAGTCCGCGGGCGGCGTCGTCGCCGGCATCGCCGACTGCACGAGCTTCCCGTCCTCCGTGTAGGCGAGGACCTTGCCGTCGGCGCGCGTCCAGCTCCGGTTCGTCCGGGTGTCGGCCGGGTCGTCCGACACCGGCCCGTTGGGGGTGTCGCCGCGCCGCGACCGCGACTCGACGTAGATCCACTGGTCGGGCCGCGGCGGCGTGAACGAGCGGACCTCGGCGGACTTGGCGGCCCGCTCCAGCAACTCCGAGGCGTTGGCGACCGGCGCCGCCGGGATGCCCGGCACGGCCGGCGCGGGTCGGCCGTGCTCGTCCACGCCGCCCGCCTGCTGCAGCACCGTCACACCGACGACGGCGGCGGTGGCGAGCGCGCCGACGGCGGCGAGCCGGATCCCGAGGCGCGGGAGGCGGCGGGCGCGCGCGACCGGACGCGACGACGCGGCGGGCGCCCGTCCGGCCGTGCGGTCCACCAGCGCGGTGCGGGCCCCGGCGCGGGCCTCCGCGGACGGGCCCTCGGGCGCGTCCCACGCCTCGCGCAGGGCGTCGATGTCGTTCATCAGAAGGTGTCCTCTCTAAGCTCGGTGGTGTCGCCCAGCGCGGCGCGGATTCTCGTGCGGGCCCGGTGCAGCCGGGAGCGCGCGGTCCCGGCCGGGATGCCGAGCGCCTCGGCCGCCTCCCGGACGCCGAGGTCGGCCCAGGCGACGAGGAGCAGCACGTCCCGGTCGCCGCGCGGCAGCTTCCGCAGCGCCCTGGCGAGCGGGCCGCGGGCGGCCTGCGCGTCGAGCCGTCCGGCGACGCGGTCGGCGTGCCCGGCCTCGACGTCGCGGGTCCCGGCGCGGGCCAGCGCCCGGTACTGGCGGGCCTCGGCGCGGTGGTGCCGCGCGATGAGGTTGGACGCGATCCCGTACAGCCAGGGCCGGACGTCGGCACGGGACGGGTCGTAGCGGTCGCGCCGGTCGAACGCGATCAGGAACGTCTCGGCGGCGACGTCGTCGGCGATGGTCGGGCCGAGGCGGCGCGCCGCGTACCCGTGGATCGCGGTGTAGTGCCGGTCGAACAGGGCGGCGAAGCACTCCGGTTCGGTCGCCGAGCGCCGGACGATCTCGGCGTCGCCGCTCACCGTCGGCGCGGTCACGCTCGTCCGCCCGCCGGTTCGGGGGGCTGCGGGCGCTCCGGGGGCTCCGCCCGCGGGGGGTCAGGGATCATGTCGTGCCTTCCGCTGTGAGCGTCGGTCATTCCCGCTTCGCCGATCCCCCGCCGCGCGTTCGCGCCGCCTTCCCGGACCCGCCGCGGGCCGGGGCGGGAGCCGGGGGCGGGGCCGGGGCGGCGCCTTCGACGACAACGCAATCAACACTGAAAAACCACTCGAAGGCGATTCATTGTGACCGGTTCCCCCTGGTCGTACAGTCCGGGCATCGGGCGCCCGTTCCTCTCCCCCTCACCCCCACCAGGAGAGCCACATGGCCCGCAAACGCGTTGTGCTGGGCATCATGGCCGCCTCCGGCCTCATCGCCGCGTCGGCGACTCCGGCGTTCGCGGAGGCCGCGAGCGCGGCGTCCCACCGTCCGCAGGCCGCCCCGGCCGCTCCCGCGCCGGACCCCGATCTGCGGGCCGCGCGCATCCAGAAGAAGCTCGAGATGTCGCTCGGCGCGGACTTCGGCGGCGCCTGGGTCGAGCGCGGCTCCGGCCGCACCGCCGAGGTCGTCGTCGCCACCACCGACGCCGGCCGGGTCGCCGAGATCGAGAAGGCGGGCGCGGCGCCCGAGGTCGTGGAGTACGGCGCCCGCGACCTCACGTCCGTCCAGGCGAGGCTGAACCGGCACGCGAAGTCGGCACCGGAGGCCGTGACCGCCTGGTACGTCGCCCCGGAGAGCAACCGCGTGGTCGTCCGGGCGTCCTCGCCGTCCGCCGTGCAGCGGTTCGCGAAGGCGAGCGGCGTCGACGCGGGCGCGGTCGAGTACGTCCACGCGGCGGCGAAACCGCGCCCGATGTACGACATCGTCGGCGGCGAGCGCTACTGGACGCCGTCCGCGGGCTGCTCGGTCGCGTTCTCGGTGGACGGCGGCTACATCACCGCCGGGCACTGCGGCGGCACCGGCGAGACGACGAGCGGCGACAACCAGGTCGCGCAGGGCCGCTTCGGCGGCTCGTCGTTCCCCGGCAACGACTACGCGTGGGTCGACACGAACAGCCAGTGGACGCCCACGCCGAAGGTCAACCGCTGGAACGGCACGTACCAGACGATCAACGGCGCCGTCGAGGCCCCGGTCGGCACGCGCGTCTGCCGGTCCGGTTCGACGACCGACACCCAGATCTGGTGCGGGCAGATCCTCCAGCGGGGCGCGACCGTCCGGTACGCGGAGGGCACCGTCACCGGGCTGATCCGCACGAACATCTGCGCCGACCCCGGCGACTCGGGCGGCGCGCTGTTCACCGAGGACGGCCAGGCGCAGGGCATCACGTCCGGCGGCTCCGGCACCTGCCGGGACGGCCAGGGCGGCGGCGACGAGATGTACTTCCAGCCCGTCGGCGAGGTGCTGCAGATCCTCGCGCAGCAGGGCCGCGAGCTGGTCACCTCCGGTGACGGCGGCCCCGGTCCGGACCCGGGCTCGTGCGACGGCCACGAGACGAACGCGGCCGGTTCGCTGAGCTCCGGCGCGAGCACCTACCAGCCGAACGGGAGCTACTACCAGAGCACCTCGTCCGGCGCCCACACCGCCTGCCTGGACGGGCCCGACGGCACCGACTTCGACCTGTACCTGCAGAAGTGGAGCGGCGCCGCCTGGCAGACCGTCGCGCAGTCGATCAGCCCGACGCCCGACGAGAACATCTCCTACAACGGCACCGCGGGCTACTACCGGTACCGCGTCCACGCCTACGGCGGTTCGGGCGAGTACACGCTCGGCTTCTCCCGGCCGTGACGCCCCGCCCCGGCCGCCCGCTCCCCACCCGGGGCGGCCGGGGCGTTCCCCTGTGTGACCGGCCGGTCTCGCACTAACCTGGGGGCCGACAGCGCCGGGACGAAGAAGGTGTGCCAGTGACCGACCAGGAACCGATCCTCAGCGACGGGGTCATCATCGAGTTCATCGATGGCAAGGACGTCCCCGTCCAGCACAAGGACTTCGGTGAGCGGGCCGTCGTCATGCGCGACGCGAAGAACGCCGAGGGCCCGATCCTCTACTTCACCGAGGCCGAGTGGGACGCCTTCATCGCGGGCGTCAAGGACGGCGAGTTCGACGACCTTCTCGAGGAGGAGCCCGCCGAGGGCTCCTGACCCCCCGCCCCGCCTCCGGCCCCGCAGCCTCCACCCCGATCCGGGCTGCGGGGCCGAATTGTCCCGTTTCGGACGGGCATGTACTCCTCGTCGAACGGGACGGGCCCGCCGCACGGGCGGGCGGCCGAAGGGGGCGACCATGGCCGACGTCGAGATCATCGAGACCGCGGCGCTGGGCGACCGCAGCCACGTCGCGCACGACGGCGAGCACGCGGTCGTCGTCGATCCGCAGCGCGACCTCGACCGCGTCACCCGCGTCCTGGACGAACTCGGGCTGCGCTGCTCGCTCGTCCTGGAGACGCACGTCCACAACGACTACGTGTCCGGCGGCCTCGAACTCGCCCGCGCCACGGGCGCCGAGCACGGCCTCCCCGCGTCCGCCCTCCTCGCGTTCGACCACCGCCCGATGGCCGACGGCGACGAACTGGACGTCGGCGACCTGCACGTCCGGGCCGTCGCCACGCCCGGCCACACCGACGCCCACGCCGCCTACGCCATCGACGGCGGCCCCGGCGGGACGGCCCTGTTCACCGGGGGCTCGCTCCTCTACGGGACGGTCGGGCGCACCGACCTCACCGCCCCGTCCCGCACCGGCGAACTCGCCCGCGCCCAGTACCGGTCCGCGCACCGCCTGGCCGAACTCGCCGACGACGACGCCCGCGTCTACCCGACGCACGGGTTCGGCAGCTTCTGCTCGTCCGCCCCCGCCACCGACGACACCGTGCGGACGCTCGGCGACGAGCGCGCCCGCAACACCGCGCTGACCGAGCCGTCCGAGGACGCGTTCGTCTCCCGCCTCGTCGCGGGCCTCACCGCCTACCCGCGCTACTACGCCCAGATGGGCGAGCGGAACCTCGCCGGCGCGGGCCCCGCCGACCTGTCGCCGCCCGTCCCCGTCGCCCCGGCCGAACTCGCCGACCGCATCGCGCGCGGCGAGTGGGTGGTCGACCTGCGCTCGCGGACCGCCTATGCCGCCGCGCACGTGCGGGGCACCGTCGGCGTCGAACTCGCCCGCTCCTTCGCCACCTACATCGGCTGGCTGATCCCCTGGGGCGCTCCGCCGACCCTGGTCGGCGACTCGCCCGAGCAGATCGCCGACGCCCAGCGGCAGCTCGTCCGGATCGGCGTCGAGCGCCCGGCGGGGGCCGCCGTCGGGTCCCCCGCCGAGGTCGCCGCCCCGAGCCGTGTCGCCTCCTACCCGACCGCCGCGTTCGCCGACGTCCCCGCGGGCGCGACCGTCCTGGACGTCCGCCGCACGGACGAGCGCGCGGACGGCGCGGTCGCCGGCTCGATCGGCGTCCCGCTCCATTCCCTCGAGGCCCTCATGGACGAGGTCCCGGACGAGGAGATCTGGGTGCACTGCGCGAGCGGCTACCGCGCCTCGATCGCCGCGAGCCTCCTCGACCGCGCGGGCCGCGACGTCGTCCTGATCGACGACGACTACGCCGCCGCCGAGGCCGCGGGCCTGACGACGTCGCGGGGCACGCCCTAGCGGAGGGCGCCGGGGCGGCGGTGGACGAACGGGGCTTGCGACGCGCCGGCGCGCGGCCGCCGCGTCGCGGACGAGGTGGTGGTCGGGGGAGAGCGAGCAGGCCGGGTCGGTGCGGGCCGCGGCCCGGCGGGGTCCGGGGGAGCCGGCGCACCGGCCCTCCCCCGTCCGCGCCCCGGTCAGAACACGGTTCCCACGTCGTCGGCGATCAGCCCGTCGGTCGCGCGTTCGGCGACGGCGGCGATGGTCATGGACGGGTTGCAGGCGGCGGTGTTGCCGGGCAGCAGCGCGCCGTCCAGCACGTAGAGGCCCCGGTGGCCCCGGACGCGGCCGTCGAGGTCGCAGACCGTGCCCATCGAGGCGCCGCCGAGCGGGTGCCAGGTGGAGGGGTAGGCGGCGGTGGTGTCGATGAGGAACGACGACTTTCCGGTGATCTTGGTGACGCGTTCGTGGATGCGCCGGTAGAGGGCGTCGTCGGCGTCCTTCGGCCACTGCAGGACGGCGTCGTCCTTGGCGGAGTCGTAGACGAAGTGGCCGCGCCCCGAGCTGACCCCGTAGCCGACGATCATGGTGGAGCGCAGGTTGGGCAACGGCGGGATCGACGCCTGGATGATGGTGTTGGCCGAGGCGGGGTCGTCCCAGTCCAGGCTCCCGTACACGACGGGGCCGCCCTGGGGGGCGCCGAAGTCGTCCTCCCAGTTGGTCCAGGTGTAGATGCGGTCGCCGTTGGAGCCCCATCCGGCGCCCAGGCCGTCCGGCATGTCGGGGATCTGGCCCTTGGCGGCGGCGCGCATCAGCAGTTTGGTGGTGCCCGCGGTCCCGGCCGCCATCACCAGCGCCTTCGCCGTGATGATCTTCTGCTCCAGCACGGTCCCGTCGGTGGCGATCCGGTCGACGAGGATCTGCCAGCGTCCGTCGGGGGTCTTGGCGACGTCGGTGACGTTGTGCCGGGTGGCGACGGTGACCAGGCCGGTGGCCTGCGCGGCGGCGATGTAGGTGACGTCGACCGAGTGCTTGCCGCCGTTGTTGACGCCCAGGGAGCAGTCGCCGTTGGTGTAGGACGGCTTCATCTCGCCCCTGAGCTCGCGCAGCGCGAAGTCCCAGTCGATCGGCATCGGGATCTTCGACACCGGCTCGCCGGCGCGTTCGGCGTACTCGGCGAAGATCCGCGCCGGGGCGTAGGTCGGGGAGGCGACCAGCTCGTCCGGGGCGGTCTCCAGGCGCAGCATGCGGGCGACGCGGCGGTAGTGGTCGCGGTCCATCCGGGCGTAGTCGAGCTGCTCGGGCAGGTTGGCGTTGAACACGCTCTCGGACGGCTGGAGGGTCATGCCCTGGTACACCAGGGAGCCGCCGCCCACGCCCGCGGCGACGACCATGTCCATGCCGTCGCCCGGCACCTGCTCCAGCAGGCCGGTGTAGGGGTCGAAGAGCTCGGGGGTGAACCCGAGGACCGACGGGGACCCCAGCCAGAAGATCCGCTTGTCGGGCGAGGTGGCGTGGGGGAAGGTCTCGGCGTTGGGGCCGCTGCGCCACCAGATGCCCCGCTCCAGCACCAGGCATCGCACCCCGGCCTGGGCCAACCGCAGCGCGGCGACTCCCCCGCCGAACCCGGACCCGATGATCACCGCCCGCTGCTCCTCGCGCGTCACCGGCACCCGCCGCCGCGCGGCGGCGTGGGCGCGGGGCGTCCCGGCTACGGCCAGTCCCGCGCTCGCCGCGGCTCCGGCGAGCAGCGAACGGCGGCTGATCTCGGACATGGAAGCTCCATTCGGGAGGCACGGCACCTGTGGCGGGTCCATGGTCGCGGTGGAGCCGCGGGCGGCAGAAGGAACGAATCGCTCAATCTCAGCTACGGATATGCTCACTTTCCGACAATGAGATCGCTCTTACCGCTCGAGGGCTCGTCTCGTTCGCGGACGCGTCAGGGGGCGCCGTCGGGGTCCCAGTGGGCGAGATCGCGCAGGGTGGCGGCGGTCCGCGCGAACCCGTCGTCGCCGAGCAGGGCGCGCAGCTCGGCGTTGAAGCGGTCGATCTCGGGCTGGGCGGCGCGGAGGGCGGCGGCGCCGTCCCCGGTCAGTTCCAGGACGACGGCGCGGTGCTCGTGCGGGTGCGGCCGCCGGGTCACGAGCCCCGCCCTGGTGAGCCGGGCGACGAGCGCGGTGACGGCGGACTCGCGCAGCCCGAGGGTCCGGGCGAGGCCGCGCTGGGTGACGCCCGGCTCGTCCCGCACGGCGAGCAGCGCGCCGAGCTGGGCCGTGCTCACCCCGGCGGCGGCGATGCAGCGCCGGTCCGCGACCGTGCGCAGCCGGTGCGCCGCCCGCTGCAGCAGGAAGAACAGGCGCGCGTCGGGCTCGGACATAGGACGATCTTGACAGACGGGGACCGGACGCGGCACCGTGACTTCACTAGTGAAGTGACATCGTTCGCCCGGAGGCGCGGCATGAGCACGACGACCCTGGATCTGGCCACCGCGCGGCTGGTGCTGGACGCCCAGCCCTTCAGCAGGCTGCTCGGCGCCCGGCTGGTCGCCTTCGGCGAGGGCGAGGCCACGCTGGAGCTGGACGTCCACGACGATCTGCGGCAGCAGAACGGCCACGTGCACGGCGGGGTGCTCGGCTACGCGGCGGACAACACGCTCACCTTCGCCGCCGGGACCGCGGTCGGCACCCGGCTGATCACCGCGGGGTTCGCCATCGACTACCTGCGTCCCGCGCGGGGGCCGCTGCTGCGGGCCCACGCCCGGGTCGTCCGCGCCGGACGTACCCGGGTCGTGTGCCGCTGCGACGTCTCGACGGTGGACGCCGACGGGGCGGAGACCCTGTGCGCGGTGGCCCAGGGCACGACCGCCGTGCTGGAGACGCCGGCGGCCTCCTGACGGCCCCGGCCGTTCAGCCGGCCCCGGTCAGCTCGTCCCATCGGGCGGCCAGGGCCCGTTCGCCGTCCGGAGCGAGGTCGCCGAGGAGGCGGAGGCGGGCCAGGCCGCCGTCGGGGTGGATGCCGAGCCGGACGTGCGTGACCTCGGGCGCGCCGTCGACGCGGAAGCGGTGGTTCCCGTCGGGCTGGACGCGGGTGCGCGGCAGCAGCGGGCGCCACGCGGACGCGTCGTCGAGGGCGGCGGCGCGGGCGTCGAGGCCGGTGAGGGACACCTCGGCGGGGGCGTTGAACCGGAGGTTCGTCGTGTCGAACTCGGCGAGCCGGACCGTGCCGGGGGCGGCGAGGCGGATCAGCGCCCAGTCGTGGCCGGGGCCGCGCCGCCGGGCCGTCTCCCAGCCCTCCGCCTGGTTGCGGGCGAGGCCGGGGAACAGCATGGCCTCGGGCGCCGAGTAGAACATGTTCGAGCACTCGACGACGCGCGCGCCGTTCGCGAGGGCGGCCAGGTCGGTCGTGAGCCCGGCGAGCGGGCGCGGATCGGGCACGACCTCGCCGTGGACGCGCAGCCGCGCGATCCCCCCGTCCGGGAACATGTTCAGCCGGACGTGCGTGAACAGCCGCTCGACGTCGACCGGGAACGCGTGCGCGGCGTCGCCCGTCAGCGGGGACTTCGGGACGATCTCGACCCAGCCGGCGTCCGCGAGGTCGGCCGGGCTCGGGTGGCCGTCGGCGAAGCACGCCTCGACGGACGCGTGCGGCGGGTAGTTGCCCTTGAACCAGGCGGTGTCGACGACGACGCCGCGGACCACGCCCGGAAGGCCGAGCCGGACGAGGGCCCAGTCGTGCCCGGGGCCGCGCCGCCGGGCCGTCTCCCAGCCGTCGTACTCCTGCCCCTTCGGCCCGAACGTCTCCGGGCGGAACGCCGGGGCCCACGGGTTGATCAGGTTCTCCTTCTCCTCGAACGACTCGTCGCTGGCGGCCGTCACCGAGCCGCCGAGCGTCCGGACGGCCAGGTCGGGGAGCGTGGTGAACGCGGTCATGAACCCTCCGATCGGTTCAGCAGGCGACCGGACGGGACGCTCCCGACGGGCGCGCCGCGCAGCCAGGTCGTCCGGACGGCGCCGGTGAGGACCCGGCCCGCGTACGGGGTGACGGGATGGCGGTGGTGCAGGGCGGCGGGGTCGACGGTGAAGGCCGCGTCCGGGTCGAAGGCGACGAGGTCGGCGTCCCGGCCGACCTCGATGGCGCCCTTGCCCGGGACGCGCGCCAGCCCGGCGGGGGCCCGCGACATCCAGCCGGCGACGTCGGCGAGCGCGTGCCCGCGGTCGCGCGCGGCCGTCCAGACGGCGGGCAGGCCGAGCTGGAGGGACGACACCCCGCCCCACGCGGACGCGAAGTCGCCGCGCTTCAGCTCGGGCGTGCAGGGCGAGTGGTCGCTGACGACGCAGGAGATCACGCCGTCGGCCAGGCCGCGCCAGAGCTCCTCGCGGTTGCCCGGGTCGCGGATGGGCGGGCAGCACTTGAACGCCGTCCCGTCCGCGTCGTCGGCGGTCAGGGTCAGGTAGTGCGGGCAGGTCTCGGCGGTGACGGGCAGCCCGGCCGACCGGGCCGCCGCGAGCGGGGCGAGGCAGTCGGCGGCGGAGAGGTGCAGGATGTGCGCGCGGACGCCCGTCTCCTCGGCGAGCCGGACGACCGCCTCCACCGCGAGGCGCTCGGCGGAGGGCGGGCGGGACGCGAGGAACGCGGCGTAGCGGCCGTCGGCGGGAACGGTGAGCGAGCCGGGGTCCTCGGCGTGCACGATGACCAGGCCGTCGAACGACGCGATCTCGGCGAACGCGGCGCGCATGCCGTCCGGCGGCAGCGGCGGGAACTCCGGCACCCCGGAGTCGGCGGTGAAGCACTTGAACCCGAACACGCCGCGGTCGTGCAGCGGCCGCAGCTCGGCCAGGTTGCCGGGGATCGCGCCGCCCCAGAACCCGACGTCCACGTGGCACGCCCCGCCGGCCGCCGCCCGCTTGACGGCGAGCGCGGACGGGCCGGTGGTGGGCGGCAGCGAGTTGAGCGGCATGTCGACGAGCGTGGTGACGCCCCCGGCCGCCGCCGCGCGGGTCGCGGTGGCGAACCCCTCCCACTCCGTGCGTCCGGGCTCGTTGACGTGGACGTGCGTGTCGACGAGCCCCGGGAGCAGCGCGGTGTCGCCGAGGTCGACGTCGGCGGCGCCGGTGCCGGTGCCGGTGTCGGCGCCGGACGGCGCGGCGTACGGGCCGATCGCGGCGACGCGCCCGTCCCGGACGGTGACGGCGGCGGGGCGTTCGCCGTCCGCCGTCACCACCCGGCGGGACCTGATCACCAGGCTCACGCGACCCACGGCCTTCGCGCCGCGCCCGCCGCGCCCGCCGCGCCCGCCGCGGCCGCCCGGATCGACGTCTCCGGCCGGACGGTCGAGCAGCCGATGGGTCCGATCCCGCTCATGCCCGGTACTCCTCCATCCAGGCGAACTCCCGCTCGGTCGGCCCGTCCGGCCTGTACTCGAGCGCGATCCGGCCGCCGTAGCCGATCGCGTCGAGCACGCCGAACAGCCCGGCGAAGTCGATCTCCCCGGTGCCGGGGCGGCCCCGGCCGGGGGCGTCGGCGATCTGCACGTGCCCGATATCGGCGGCGTGCTCCCGCGCGGCCTTCTCCAGGTCGTCGCCGTTCACGGTCAGGTGGAAGGCGTCGAACAGCAGCTTCACGTTCGCCGCGCCCGCCGCCCGCACCCGGCGCACGACCGCCATCGCGTCGGCGGCCGTCTCCAGCGGGTACGCGCCGTTCAGGCCCCGCGCGAGGGGCTCGATCAGCACCGTCCCGCCGAGCGCGCCGACCGCCCGTGCCGCGAACACGAGGTTGCCCGTCGCGACCCGGTCCTGCTCGGACGCCGCGAGGCCGTCCCGCCGCTGCCCGTACAGGGCGTTGAACGACCGGACGCCCGTCCGTTCGGCGATCCGGACCAGCACGGCGACGCTCTCGCGGAACCCGGCGGCGCGGGTCGGGTCCGACAGCACGCCCCGCTCCCCCGCCGGCATGTCGCCCGCGTAGAAGTTGAGGCCGGTCAGCCGGACGCCGGCCTCCTCGATCGCCGCGCAGAACGCGTCGACGTCCGCGGCGGGCGGGACGGGCTCGCCCGGCCACGGCCACCAGAACTCCACCGCGCCGAACCCGGCGGCCCCCGCCGCGGCGGGACGTTCGAGCGGCGGCAGCTCGGTGAACAGGATCGAGCAGTTCACGGCCCAGTCACGACGCATCGGTCCGCGTGCCCCCATCCCGCTCGCTCCCTTCGGTCATGCGGCCTCCCTCGGCGGATCGCGGTGGCTCCGCCGACCGCCGCGCGGCGGTCGGCGCGGGGTCGTCCGTCCGGACGAACGGTACGGTCACGGGGCTCGGCCCGCGTCCGCATCAAGCGGCCCCGGTGCGATGTGCTCCGGACGGACCGGCACGCGGGTGAGCGCGCCGCCCGTGGCGTCGCGGATCGCGGCGACGATGGCGGGCGTGGAGGAGAGCGTGGGCGGCTCTCCCGCGCCCCGCAGCCCGTACGGGGCGGCGGGGTCGGGGTTCTCGAGGATGTCGAGCCGCATCGGCGGCATGTCGAGAATGGTCGGGATGAGGTAGTCGGTGAAGGACGGGTTGCGGACGAGGCCGCCGGACACGACGATCTCCTCCAGCACGGCGAGGCCGAGGCCCTGCGCGGAGCCGCCGTGGATCTGGCCCTCCAGCGACAGCCGGTTGATGATCCTGCCGACGTCCTGCACGGCGGCCAGCTCCACGACCTTGACCAGGCCGAGCTCCACGTCGACGTCCACGACGGCGCGGTGGACGCACAGGGCGAGCTGGGTGTGGGTGGTGCCCTGCCCGGTCACGGGGTCCATGGCGGCGGTGGGCCGGTGGTGGTACTCGCGGGTCTCCTCGATGACGGCGTCGCCGAGCACCTCCTCGACCGTGCCGAGGACGCCGTCCGCCCGGGAGACGATCTTGCCGCCGGCGACGCCGAGGTCGGCGCGCCCGTACCGGTCGGCGGCGCGGGCGAGCAGCCCGGCGCGCACCGCCTCGCACGCCGTCTTCACCGCGCCGCCCGACATGTACGACTGGCGGGACGCGCTGGACGAGCCGGCGTCGCCCACCCGGTCGTCGGCGGGGGCGATCGTGACCTTGCCGATCCCGAGTTCGGTGCGGGCGACCTGCGCCTGGACGGTGACGAGGCCCTGCCCGACCTCGGCCGCCGCCGTGTGGACGAGCGCGGTCGCCTCGCCGCCGATGACCTCCAGCCGGACGCGGGCGGTGGACAGGTCGTCGAAGCCCTCGGAGAAGCAGATGTTCTTGATCCCGACGCCGTAGCCGACGCCCCGCACGACGCCCTCGCCGTGGGTGGTCTGGGACGCGCCGCCCGGCAGGTTCCGGATGTCGGACGCGTCCAGGGCGTCCGGCATCGGCATGGCCTCGAGCCGCGTCAGCATCTCCGCGAGCGGCGCCGGGGAGTCGATGACCTGCCCGGTCGCGAGCTTCGACCCCTGCGAGACGGCGTTGCGGCGGCGCACCTCGACGGGGCCGAGCCCGCACGCGGCGGCGAGCCGGTCCATCATCGACTCGTAGGCGAAGCAGGCCTGCACGGCGCCGAACCCGCGCATCGCGCCGCACGGCGGGTTGTTGGTGTACACGCCGTACGCGTCGATCCTGATGTTCGGGATCTCGTACGGGCCGACGCCGAGCGACGCCGCGTTCCCGGTGACGTTGAGCGTGGACGACGTGTACGCGCCGCCGTCGAGGACGATCTCGACATCGGCGTACACGAGGCGTCCGTCCGCCGTCGCGCCGTACTCGTACCGCATCTGCGCGGGATGCCGGTGCACGTGCCCGAAGAACGACTCGTAGCGGTTGTACGACATCTTCACCGGCCTGCCGGTGCGCAGGGCGAGCATCGCGGCGTGGATCTGCATCGACAGGTCCTCGCGCCCGCCGAACGCGCCGCCGACGCCCGCGAGCGTCATGTGGACCTGCTCCTCGGCGAGGCCGAGGCACGGCGCGACCTGCTCGATGTCGTTGTGGATCCACTGCGTCGACACGTACAGGTCGACGCCGCTGTCCTCCGCCGGGATCGCGAGGCCCGCCTCCGGCCCGAGGAACGCCTGGTCCTGGATGCCGACCTCGTACTCGCCGGACACGACGACCTCGGCGGTCTCGCGCGCCGCGGCCACGTCCCCGACGCGGACCGGCTGGTACCGGGTGATGCCGCCGCGCGGCTGCACCTTCAGGCCGTCCGGGTCGGCGATGACGGCGCGCGGGTCGGTGACCGGCTCCAGCACCGCGTACTCGACCGCGATGCGCTCCATCGCGCGGCGCGCGGTCTCGGGGTGGTCGGCGGCGACGAGCGCGACCGGCTCGCCCTGGTGCCGCACCTCCCCGATCGCGAGGACCGGCTGGTCCGCGGTGCGGTCGAGGCCGAACACCTTGCGGCCCGGCACGTCCTCGTGGGTGAGGACGGCCCGGACGCCCGGCATCGCCAGCGCGGGCCCGACGTCGATCGACCGGATGAGCGCCCGCGGGTGCGGGCTGCGCAGCGTCGCGCCCCACAGCATGCCGTCCATCCACAGGTCGGACGCGTACGCGAACTCGCCCGTGACCTTGAGGGTGCCGTCGGGGCGCGGCGGGCTCTCGCCGACGCCGCCGAGGCCGGGCGCGGCGACGCGGCCGGGCGCTCTGACCGGGCCGCTCCGAACAGGGGACGCCATCTAGAGGACCTCCTCCGCGAGCCGCGTGAGGCGCCGGTGCGCGTCGGCGCCGCGCCGCCCCACCTCGTCCTGCGGGACGGTGGCGAGGGCGTCGCCGTCGACGACCGTCCGGCCGCCGACGAGCAGCCGCTCCAGCGGCGGGGTGCCGCCGAACGCGAGAGCGACGACCGGGTCGTCGACGGCCGCGTGGAAGCCGTCCACCCGCCACAGCGCGACGTCCGCGAGCTTGCCGGGTTCGAGGGTGCCCAGCTCGTCGGCGCGTCCGAGGCAGCGGGCACCGCCGAGCGTCGCCATCTCCAGCGCCTGCCGGGCGGTCAGCGCCGTCGGCCCGTACCGGGCGCGCTGCAGGTAGATGGCCTGCCGCATCTCCCCGGCGAGCGGGACCAGTTCGGCCGACGCCGACCCGTCCACGCCGAGCCCGACGATCGCGCCCTCCCGCAGCAGGTGCGAGACGCGGGCGATGCCGGCGCCGAGGCGGGCGTTGGAGCTGGGGCAGTGCGCGGTGCCGGTGCGGGTCTCGGCGAGCCGCTTGACATCGGTGTCGTGCAGGTGGACGCAGTGCGCGAGCCACACGTCCGGGCCGAGCCAGCCGATCGAGTCCATGTACTCGGCGGGCGTCATCCCGAACTGCTCGCGGGTGTGCTCCTCCTCGTCGAGCGTCTCGGCGAGGTGGGTGTGCAGCCGGACGCCCCGCGCCCGCGCCAGCTCCGCCGACCGGACGAGCAGGTCGCGGGTCACCGAGAAGGGGGAGCAGGGCGCGACGGCGACGCGCAGCATCGAGCCGGGCGACGGGTCGTGGTACCGGTCGATCGCGGCCTCGGTCTCGGCGAGGATCGTGTCGATGTCCTCGACGACCTCGTCCGGCGGCAGGCCGCCGTCCGAGCGGCCCCGGTCCATCGAGCCCCGCGACGGGTGGAACCGGACGCCCAGCTCGGCCGCCGCGTCGACCTCGGCGGCGAACAGGTCGCCGCGCCCCTTCGGGAACAGGTAGTGGTGGTCGGACGCGGTCGTGCAGCCCGACTTCGCGAGCCAGCCGAGTCCGGCGCTCGCCGCGCCCGCCACCACCTCGGCGTCCATCTTCGACCACGGCTCGTAGAGGGTCGTGAGCCACTCGAACAGCGTGCCGTCGGTCGCGATGCCCTGGCTCGCCCACTGGTACAGGTGGTGGTGCGCGTTGATCAGGCCGGGCGTGGCGAGGCAGCCCGTGCCGTCGACCCGTTCCGCGCCCTCCGTCTCGGGGGCGGGACCGGACCCCACCGCGGTGATGCGGTCGCCGTCGATCACGACGTGCCCGCCCGGATGCTCGTCCCCGGACACCGTCACGACGTGCGCGTTCTCGATGATGATCGTCACGTGGCCGCCGCCTTCCGCTCCGCGGCGAGGCGCACCGCGTCCAGGATCTTCTCGTAGCCGGTGCAGCGGCACAGGTTCCCGGCGAGGGCCTCGCGGATGTCCGCGTCGCTCGGCGCGGTATCGCGTTCGAGCAGGTCGTGGGCCTGGACGATCAGGCCCGGCGTGCAGAACCCGCACTGGACGGCGCCCGCCTCCACGAACGCCTCCTGGACGGGGTCGAGCCGCTCGTCGCCCGGCGACCCCCCGGCCAGCCCCTCGACGGTGCGGACCTCGCGGCCCTCGGCCTGCCCGGCGGCGACCAGGCACGAACACACCGGGACGCCGTCCAGGTACACCGTGCAGGAACCGCATTCGCCCTGCTCGCAGGCGTTCTTCGAGCCGGGCAGCCCCATCCGCTCCCGCAGCGTGTACAGCAGGCTCTCGCCCTCCCACACGTCGTCCACGGTCTCGGCCGAGCCGTTGACGGTGACGTTCACGCGCATCAGTACGCCTCCCTTCCCCTCATGCCCGCCCGGTGGTCGTCCCAGGCCCAGGCGAGCGTGCGCCGCGCCATGACCGCGAGGGCGTGCCCGCGGTAGCCGGCGGTGCCCCGCACGTCGTCGATCGGCGCGGCGGCCCGCCGCACCAGCGCGCCGAACTCCCGCGCCGCCGACTCCCCCAGCGGGCCGCGTCCGTCCCAGTCCAGTTCGGCGGCGGCGAACTCCTCGGCCTCCCGTGCCCGCCGCGGGGTCGTGGCGGCCGACCCGAACCCGGTGCCGACGCGCCGCTCGTCCGGGTGCAGCGCGACCGCGAACGAGCACACCGCGATCACCATCGCGTTCCTGGTGCCGATCTTGGAGAAGTACTGGGGGCCGGACGCCGGCCTGGTGCGGAACGCGCGGATCAGCTCGTCCGGCTCCAGCGCGGAGCGCTTCACGCCCAGGTAGAAGCCGTCCGCCGGGAGCAGCCGGACGCCCCGCGCCGCCGACTCGACCTCGATCACCGCGTCCCCGGCCAGCAGCGGCGGGTGCGCGTCGCCCGCCGGGGACGCGGCGCCCAGGTTGCCGCCGACCGTCCCGCGGTTGCGGATCTGCGGCGACCCGACCGTCCGGGACGCCTGCGCCAGCCCCGGCAGCCGCCCGCCCAGCTCGGCGATCAGCCGCGCGTACGGGACGCCCGCGCCGACGCGGAGCGTCCCGTCCCGCTCGTCCCAGTCGGTCAGCTCGCGGACCCGGTTCAGGTCGAGCAGCGCCTCCGGCCGGCGCACATCGAAGTTGATCTCCACCATGACGTCGGTGCCGCCCTGGATCGGCAGCGCGCCCGGATGCGCGGCCTTCGCGGCGAGCGCGTCCGCCCAGGTCGCCGGTCGCAGGAACTCCATCGGCGCCCCCCTTCAGCTCCACGCCGACGGCGCGTCCGGGGCGTCATCGTCGAGCACCGTGCCCTCGATGAGCCCGTACGGACGGTCGGCGGCGAAATAGACCTCGTTGTCGTTGTCCATGCCGAACGGCTCCAGGTCGACGAGGAAGTGATGCCTGTTCGGCATCGACATCCGCACCTCGCAGACCTCACGGCGCCCCCGCAGCACCCGGCGTCCCATCTCGTACAGCGTCTGCTGCAGCGACAGGCTGTGCGTCTCCGCGAACCCTCTCAACAGGTGTTCCCGCACCGCCCGGTACGAGTCGCCCCAGTCCGATCCCACGCCGCGATGCCGCCAGCCCGCCGTGACGGCCGTCGCCAGGATCCGGTCGTCCGTCGGCTCCAGCGTCGTGAACTCGTCCTCGACGAACCCGTGGAACTCGCTGCCGGTCGAGTTCAGCACCACGAGGTCCGTGAGGCCCGACACGACCGACTCCCGCCCGCCCGTCCCGTCGCTGTGGACGAGCGCCGTCCGCACCTCCGCGCCGTCCCGGACGAACGAGTGCTCCCCGGTGATCCGGGACCAGGCGTACTCCTCGACCTCCACCCGGGCGTGCGCGATCGTCGGCCGCGCGTCCACGAAGTGCCGCGCGAGCCGCAGCCCGAAGTCCTCGATCTCCCCGATCCCGTGCCGCTTCGCGAACGCGAACACGGTGTTCTTCTGCGAGTCCGTCGGCAGCACCGCCGCGTTGTCGCCCGTCAGGTGCGCGTCCTCCATCTCTCCCGACAGCAGCACGCTCACGTTCACGTCCTTGATCCGGTGGACGTCGCCGTCCCGGGTGACGCGGACGACCCGCGTCTCCGCCTTCCCGTACCGGTTCGGGCCGATCACGATCGTCATGCGGGCTAGCTCCCTCGGTAGGTCGAGTACGCGAACGGGCTGAGCAGCAGGGGGACGTGCAGGTGCCCGTCCGGGTCGGTGACCGTGAACGCCACCGTCACCTCGGGGTAGAACTCCGACAGGCCCGCCGTGTCGAACGTCAGCCGGTGCACTCCCGCGCCGGGCACGACGCCCCACTCGCGGACGCGCCCGTCACCGTCCGTCCGGGCCTGCGCCAGCGTCGTCCACGCCCCGCCGGGCTCCCGGCGCTCCAGCCGGACCCCGACGCCGCGCGCGGGCAGGCCGCGCGCCGCGTCCAGCACGTGCGTCGAAAGGCTCACGCGCCCTCCTCGCGGGGGGACGCCCCTCCGCGCCCCCCGGCGGGAGCCGCGCTCACGCCGTCACTCCGCGGGCTCCGTTCCGTCATGACGCACCTCCATCAGCTTCGCCAGCCGGAGATCGACGATCCCGGCCAGTTCCGTACGGACGACCGCGCGCTCGGCCGCCGCGTCGTTGCCGAGCCGATCCCGGAGGGCGGCCAGCATCTCCGCCGCGCCGAGACCGGTCGCGCAGATGAGGAACACATGCCCGAACCGCTCCTCGTATGCGCGATTGCCCTCGATCAGCGCCGTCCGGACCTCCTCCGGCGCCGCGTCCATCCCGGACTGCTCGCCCCGCGACCACCCCGGCTCCCGGCCGGCCCCGCGGACCCGGTCGCCGATCCTCGGGTGGGCGGCGAGCGCCTCCTCGACGTCCGCCCAGTCCAGGGCGTCCAGCGCCGCCGCCGACGCCGCCCGCAGGTCCGCCGGGTCGCGGTGCTCCCCCGCGACCCGCGCCGCCCATCGCCGGGACGCGCAGCACGCCCGCAGATCGTCCTCGGTGACCAGCATCCGCACCTCCTCACAGCAGTAGACACAGCACGGTGAGGCCGGGTCGAGGGGCAGGACCTCCGAGATGCGGCCCCGATCACGGGCCCGGTTTCGTGCGTTGCTCCAAGCACCCGGGCCCTCTACTCCCCGGCCGGTCCCCCGGTTTAACTGGCCGTATGAAACTGCGTTCCCTGCTCGCCATGCCCCTGCGGCTGGAGGTCGTCACCGGGGGCGACGAGCTGGACCGGACGATCCGGTGGGTCGTCACCACCGACCTGCTCGACCCCGGCCGCTACCTGCGCGGCCGGGAGCTGGTGCTGACCGGCCTCGTCTGGCGCTCCGCCCCCGCCGACTCCGAGACCTTCGTGTCGGCGCTCGCCGCGGCGGGCGTCTCCGCGCTCGCCGCCTGGGACCTCGCCTCCGGCAGCGTCCCGGACGACCTCGTCGCGGCCTGCGAACGCCACCGCCTGCCCCTCTTCAAGGTGCCCGAGGACGTCGCGTTCGCGACCGTCACCGAAGAGGTCGTCCGGCGGCTCTCGGGCGCCCGCGCCGCCGACCTGACCGCCGTCCTCGACCGGCACCGCCGCCTCGTCGCGAGCCAGGGCGCGGGCCTCGACGCCGTCCTCGACCTCCTCGACCGCGACCTCGGCATGCGCTGCTGGGTGCTGGCCCCCACCGGCCGCGTCGTCGCCGGACCGGCCGCGCCCTCGCCCGCCGCCCTCGCCCGCGCGTTCCTGACCGCGCCCCGCCTCCCGCACCACCTCGCCGACCCGGGCGTCACGCTGCTCCCCGTCGCCGAGGACACCACGTCCCGCGTCGCCGACTGGTTCCTGGCCTGCGCGGGCGACGTCGCCGACTGGCCGCCCGAACGCCGCGCCCTCGCCACCGAACTCGCCGCGATCGCCGCCCTCGAACGCGCGCGCCTCGACGACCGCCTCAGCATGGAGGGCCGGCTCGCGCAGGAACTCGTCCGGCTCGTCGCCGCCGCCGCCCCGGCCGACGAGATCGTCCCCCGCCTCGAACTCGCGGGCCTCGACCCCGCGTCCTCGTTCGTCGCGGTCGCCGCCACGGGACGCGGTGCCCTGCGGCCCGGCGAACTCCGCACCGTCATCGCCGAGGCCGCACCCGTCCCGCACCCCCTCGTCGGCCTCCTCGACGACGAGGCCGTCGCGCTCGTCCCCGCCGCACCGGGCGCGGACGTCGCCGCCGCCGTCCACGCCACGCTGCGGGCGCTCGCCCCCGGCCTCACCGGCGGCGGCATCGCCGCCGGCGTCAGCGACGTCGCCCCGGCCGCCGGACTGCGCGGCGCCGTCGAGGAGGCCCGCTACGCCCGGCGCCTCGCCGCCGGCGGCACCGAGCCCGTCCGCGTCGTCCGGCACGACGAACTCGCCACGCACGCCCTGCTCCTGGCGAGCGTCCCCGACGACGTCCGGCAGATGTTCCGGATGCGGCTCCTCGACCCGCTCCGCACCTACGACGACGTCCACAAGGCCGATCTGGTCCGCACCCTGGAGACGTTCCTGCAGAACTCGGGCTCGTGGACCCGCTGCGCCGAACGGCTGCACCTGCACGTCAACTCCGTCCGGTACCGGATCCAGCGCATCGAGGAGCTCACCGGCCGCGACCTGTCCCGCCTGGAGGACCGGGTCGACTTCTTCCTGGCCCTCCGCCTCAGCTGAAACGCACCGCCGGGTCGGCCGGTTCGGGACCGCGCGGGTCGTCGCTCATCCGGCCCATCGGACGCGCGCCGTCAGCGCGGCCGGGCGAAGCGGTACCTCGTCTGGCCGTGGGGCTCCTTGGCGAAGGCGAACGCCGTGGCGGGCTCGATCCGGAACACGGCCGCTTCGTGGTCGCCCGCGCCGAACACGCCGTCCCCGACCTCGAAACGCCAGGCTTCGCCGTACTTGTCCAGGTAGGCGTCCGCCAGGAGGCGCAGGGCCGGACGGTCGGTCACCCGCACGGCGGCGCCCTCGACGACGACGTCGAGTCCCTTCGCCCACGCGTTGTTCCCGGTGGTCAGCGTCACCTGCCGGGTGTGGTCGAGGTTGCGGGCCTTCTGCTCGCCCAGGCCGGTGCAGAAGTGCACCGCGTCCTCGTGCAGCACCCCGATGAGCGGCGTCACGTGCGGACGTCCATCGGCCCGTACGGTGGTGAGCCAGTACAGCTCCGCATCCTCCAGCAAGCGCCGGACCTCGGGCCACGGTGTCGCTCGCGCGGACGGGTCGCTGAACCGGCCGTCGAACTCGGTGGCGGGGTTCATGGGCTACCTCTTTCAGGCGGTGTGGCGGATGAGGGCGGGGACGACCGTGTCCCACGTCCGGCTCGGGAGGCCCTGGCCGGTGCGGGGCAGGACGATCAGTTCGGCGCGGGGGATCTCGGCGGCGAGGGCCTCGGCGTTGCCGAGGGGGAAGAACGGGTCGTCCTCGCCGTGGATCACGAGGGTCGGGGCGGCGACGGCGGGGAGCCGCTCGCGCCAGCGGTCGCCGCAGTCGAGGGCGGCGAACACGGTGCCCATCTGGTTGGCGCGGTTGGCCTTGCCGGGGTCGGTGCCGAGGGACGTGCGGTCGTAGACGCGCTCGATGTTCGCGCGGGCCTCGTCCTCGTCGAAGTCCCGGCCGCCCATGGCGCGGTCGCTCGCGAGCTGGAAGGCGACGACGGACGCGCGGTCCGTCCAGTCGGGCATCGGCGAGTTCATGAAGGACTCCATGACTTCGGGCGCGTGGTCGGGCAGGTCGGGGTCGACCGGGCCGGGCGCGACGGGCCGGGTGCCGATGAGGGTGAGGGTGGCGACGCGGTCGGGGTGGTCGAGGGCGAGGAGCTGGGCGATCCAGCCGCCGGGGCCCGCGCCGGCGACGTGCGCGCGCGGCAGTGCCAGGGCGTCGAGCAGGGCGGCCGCGTCCGTGACCAGGTCGCGGAGGGTGTAGCCGGGGGCGTCCGGGTCGACGGTGGTGGACCGGCCGACGTCGCGCAGGTCGTAGCGGACGACGAAGCGGCCCGGTGCCGACAGTCGCTCGCAGAACGCGTCGGGCCACGTGAGCATCGTGGCGCCGATGAGCAGGATCGGCGGGTCAGCGGGGTCGCCGAAGGTCTCCGCGCAGAGTTCGACGTCGTTGGCCTTGATGATTCGCTCCATACCCGTTCGGACTTCCGGTACGGCCGAAACTCATCGGTTCCCGACGGAAGATCCAACCGGGACGTGTAGGGTCCCGGTTATGCGGTTGAGCGAGGGCGTCGAGTGGGGCCTGCACTGCTGCGTGACGCTGGGCTGGCTCGCGGACGAGGCGCCGGTGTCGATCCGGCGGCTGGCGGCCTGGTTCGACCTGCCCCAGGAGTACCTCAAGAAGCGGTTGCAGGCGCTCGTGCGGGCGGGGATCCTCACGTCCGCTCCGGGGGTGCGCGGGGGCTGGTCGCTCGCCCGTCCGCCCGAGGAGATCACGGTGATGGACGTGATCACGGCCGTGGAGGGGCCCGTCGAGGCGTTCCGGTGCACCGAGATCCGGAAGCAGGGCGAGGGGGCGCACGGTGCGGGCGCCGAGTTCGACCGGCCCTGCGGGATCTCGACGGTGATGCGGCGGGCCGAGACGGCGTGGCGGCGGGAGCTGGCCGGTCATTCGATCGCCGATCTGATGGAGCACGCGCCCGCGGGCCGGGAGCGCACCCGCCGCAACTACGCCCGCACGACCGACTGAGACCGGCGGCCGGCACGCCGCCGGCCCACGCATGGAAGGAACAGGGACGTTGAACATCCCGATACATCGCGACCGAGTGGCCACTGTGGCCGGGGAGGGCGCCGCACGGCGCGGGCTCGGCCCCACGTACGTCTTGGCGCTCGGGACGTTCGCCGTGGGGACGGACGCCTACGTGGTCGCGGGCTTCCTGCCGGGGATGGCCGGCTCGCTGCGGGTCTCCGAGGCCACGGCCGGGCAGTCGGCGACGGCCTTCGCGATCGCCTACGCGGTGCTGTCGCCCGTCCTGGCGACGGCGCTCGCCCGGCTGCCGCGCCGCGGGCTGCTGGTCGGCGCCCTGGTGGTGCTGGCCCTCGCCAACCTGGCGTCGGCGCTGGCGCCGGACTTCGCGACGCTGATGGCCGCGCGGGTGCTGGCGGCGTCCGGCGCGGCGGCGTTCACGCCCAACGCGGGCGCGGTCGCCGCCTCGCTGGTCGCGCCGGAGCTGCGGGCCCGAGCGCTCGCGGTGGTGGTCGGCGGGCTGACGACGGCGACCGCGCTCGGGGTCCCGCTGGGCAACCTGGCCGGGAAGGTCCTCGACTGGCGTGCCGCGTTGGGGCTGGTCGCGGCTCTGTGCGGGGTGTGCGCGGTGTGCGTGCTCGGCGCGATGCCGGCGCTGCCCGGCGCTCCGCGCGTCCCGCTGCGGCGGCGGCTGGGCGCGCTCGGCCGCCCCGGCGTCCTCGCGGTGCTGCCGCTCACGGTGCTGGGCCTGGCGGCGAGCTACGGGCTCTACGCCTTCGCCGTCCCGGTCATCCGCGCGCTGGGCGCCGAGGGGGCTCCGGAGACGTGGCTGCTGCTCCTGTACGGGGTCGGCGCGGTCGCCGGGAACCTGGTGGCGGGCGTCCGGGTGGACCGGCACGGGCCCGTCCCGGTCCAGACGGTCGGGTTCGCCGCGCTGGCGGTCACCTTGGGCGCCTTCACCGTGGCCACCCTCGCCGAGGTGCACTGGCTCCCGCTGACCGCGCTGCTCATGGTCGCCTGGGGCGCCGCCACCTGGTTCCAGACCCCGGCGCAGCAGGTGCGGCTCATGAACGCGGCGCCGGACGAGACGGCCGTGGTCGTCGGGCTGAACGCGTCCGCGATGTACACCGGGATCGGGCTGGGCACCGTGCTCGGCGGCGCGCTCCTCCCGGTGGGGCCGCCCGTCGCGCTCGGCGCGTGCGCGGGTCTGGCGCTGGCGTCGCTGCTCTACCTGGGGCTGACGCGCCGCTACCGGTGACCGGTGGCGCTCGCGCGCCACCGGTCGGGCTCGTCAGGACGGGGTGAGGGGGGCCAGGGCCTGCCGGATGTTCGCCTCGGCGGCGGCCTTGCCGATGCCGAGGCCGGACAGGACGCCGTCGCCGTCCTCGAGTTCGAGGAGGGCGAGCAGGAGGTGCTCGGTGCCGACGTAGTTGTGGCCGAGCCGCAGCGCCTCCCGGAACGTCAGCTCCATGGCCTTCTTCGCGAGCTGCCCCATGGGGATGTCGTCCGGCGTCTCGCCGTTCTCGGGCGGCAGCGCCTCCCGGGCGGCCTGCCGGACGGTGTCGAGCAGGACGCCCTGCGCGACGATCGCCTTCCCGGCGAGCGCGTCGGGCTCGGCGAGCAGCCCGAGGACCAGGTGCACGGGGTCGATGCGGTCGTTGCCGGCGGCGCGCGCCTCGGTCATGGCCGCCACCAGGACGTTCCGGGCGCGCGGGGTGAACCGCTGGAAGCCCTCGCTCGGGTCGATCGGCGTCCCCTCCTTCGGGACGAACCGCTTCTGCGCCGCCTGCTTGCTGACGCCCATGCTCGTGCCGATGTCGGTCCAGGACGCCCCGGACCGCCGGGCCTGGTCGACGAAGTGGCCGATCAGGTGGTCGGCGATCTCGCCGAGGTGGTCGGCGGCGATGACCGCGTCGGTCAACTGCTCCAGGGGTTCGGCGTGGGCCTTCTTGATGGCGTCGATCAGCTCGTCCAGCCGGACGCCGCCGATCGGCCGTTCCGTTTCCGTCATGCGTCAACCATAGGTTGACGCTCGAGGGGCGTCAACCCTGGGTTGACGATCACCAGCCGGCGGCCCCCGCGAAGGACGTCGCGTGCGGCCGGAAGCCGAGGAACCTGCGGGCGGCCGAGATGTCGAGGGTGCGTTCGACCGCGAGATGGCTGATCGCGTAGCGGGTGATGCGCGGCGGTTCGGGGCGCCGGGCCAGCAGGAACGCGCCCTCGGCCACGGCGGCGACCGGACGGGCGAGGGCGGCCGGAAGGTAGACCGGCCCGGCCCGGACGCCGCGCTCCCGCAGGATCTCGCGGAACGCGGCGTCGATCGTCACCGGTTCGGCGTCGGCGATGTTGAAGGCGCGCGGGGCTGCGTCCGGGACGGTCGCGGCCAGGATGCAGGCCCGCACGAGGTTGCCGATCGAGGTGAGGCTGACGCGCTGCCGGCCCGTCCCCACCGCGGGCAGGACCGGCCCCCGGACGGCCGACAGCACGCGCGGCAGCAGCGTCGTGTCGCCGGGCCCGTAGACGGCGTGCGGGCGCAGGACGATCGCGCCGCGGGCCAGCGCCGCGCGTTCGGCCGCCGCCTTCGAGGCCCCGTAGGCGTTCATGTACCGGCGGACGGGCGCCTCCTCCTCGGTCGCCATGACGCTCGGCCGGAACGGGTCGTACACGCTCGCCGTGCTGACGTGCACGAACCGGGCGTCCGGGAACGTCGCGAGGGCGTTGCCGGTCCCGGTGAGGTTGGCGGCGAACAGCCCGGCGGCCGGTCCCCAGTCGGTGACGCTCCCCGCGCAGTGGATCACCGCGTCGACGCGCGGCGGCTCCCGCAGCGGCCCGCGCACGAGGTCCCAGGCCCGGTAGGCCGCGCCGCCCAGGTGCCCCGGGGCGACGTGGGGACGGCGGCCGAACGCGAAGGTCGTCACCCCCTCGGCGGTGAGCGCGCGGCACACCGCGCCGCCGACGAACCCGGACGCTCCGGTCACCGCGATCCTCATCGGGCCACCAGCTCCCGGAGGCGGTCGCGGTCGAGCTTGCGCGTGCGGCCGGAGCGCGGAAGTTCGGGCAGGACGACGACGCGGTCGGGCAGCGCGTCGTGGTCGATGACGTCCGGGAGCGCGCGGCGGAGGCGTCCGGGCAGGTCGGCGATGCCCGGACCGGTGGGCACGACGGCCAGGACCACCTCCTCGTCCCCCGTCGACGGGTCGGGGACGCCCACGATCGCCGCCTCGGCGACGCCCGGGAGCGCGGCGATCGACGGCTCGTACAGGCCCGGGTAGAGGTTGAACTTGCCGCGGATCAGCATGTCCTTCTTGCGTCCCGTGAGGACGAGCCGGCCGCCGTCGAGGCGCGCGAGGTCGCCGGTCGGCAGTTCGGCGAACGGCTCGGCGCCGAGGTGGCCGCGGCACAGGTTCGGGCCGGCGAGCACCAGCTCGCCATCGTCGGCGACGCGGGCCTCGACGCCGGGCAGCGGCGTCCCGAGCAGGTCGCCGGGTCCCGCGAAGGCGAGCTTCTCCTCCGCCGACGCGATCGCGACCGGGAGGATCTCGGTCATCGCGTACACCGACACGACCTCGGCGGCCGGCGCCGCCGCCACGGCCCGCCGCAGGATCGCGGGCGGCGCCGGGGCCGCGCCGAGCAGGACGTGCCGGAGCGTGCCCGGCAGTTCGGGCGTCCCGTCCAGGATCTCGGCGAGGTGCACCGGGACGCAGAAGGTGTGCGTCGCCCGGCGTTCCCGCATCAGCCGGACGAACTCGGCGGGCGGGCACGCGAGGGGCGGCATCGACCAGCGGGCCCCCGAGATCAGCGTGGGCAGCCCGAGCATGAGCTGGTCGGTGTGGACGACGTCGCCCGGCCCGAGCGGCAGCCGGGCCCGGAACAGGTCGAGCGCCGCCGCCAGCGACCCCTGCGTGTGGACGACCGCGCGCGGGTGCGCGGTCGTCCCGGACGTGAAGACCACGGCGGCGGGCGCGTCCGGGCCGGCGTCGGCGTCCGGCTCGGGCGCCGGGCCGGACGCGAGCCGCGCGAACGCGAGGGCGCCGCGCGGGACGCCCGGCAGCCGCCGTCCGACGTGGACGTGCCGCATCGGCCCCTCGCCCGGGATCCGCAGGTCGGCGAGGTTCGGCAGCAGCAGCCCGCGCCGCCGCGCGTACGCCCGGACGGGCCGCAGCCGGCTCCCCGCGTACAGGACCGACTCGGCCGCCGACCAGCGGGGACGCGCGAGCCGCAGCCGCGCGGTGAACATCTCGGGCCCGGCGCCGGGGTCGGCGAACACGACCACTCCCCCGGCCGCGACGGTGCCGAGCGCCAGCGCGAGCGACTCCGGCGACGGCCGCACCGAGAACAGCACCCCGTCGCCGGGCGCCATCCCCGCCGCCAGCAGCCCGTGCCGGACGGCCAGCACCCGCCGCCGCAGCTCCCCGTAGGTGAGTTCGGCGCCGTCCCCCGCGACGAGCGCGACCGCCTCGGGCGTCCGCTCCGCCTGGTCCAGCAACCGGCGGACGAGCGTCATGACGGGGCCTCCGATCGGACGACCAACCGGCGATAGGTCGGGATGAGGACGTTCCGTGCCGCGGACCGCTCGACGATCCGCAGGGGCGCGGCGTCCAGGACGGTCCGGGTGACGCGCCGGATCTGCGCCATCGCGAGGGGGTGGCCGATGCAGAAGTGCGGGCCCGCGCCGAACCAGAGGCGGCGCAGCTCCGGCGGGTGCGGGCGGCCGGGGTCGAAGGGGCCGAGGGCGCGGCAGCAGTTGTGGGTGGCGATCAGTACCCGGTCGCCCGGACGGACGACCGCGCCGCCGACCGTCGACACCCGGTGCACGCTGCGCAGCATCACCGGCGTCGGGGTGGTGACGCGCATGGCCTCGTCGATCGCGCGGTCCAGGAAGCCGTCGGACGCGGAGGCGTCGGGGAGGCGGCCGGAGTCGGCGAGGAGGGCGAGGACGCGGGGCACGAAGGTCGCGACGGTCTCGGTGCCGGTGAGGAAGAACGCCCCGGCGGCGCCGCGCGCCTCGTCCTCGGACAGCCCGAGGCCCCGCATGCGTCCCATGACGGTCGATTCGTCCCCGGCGGCGTACGCCTTCGCGGCGGCGTCCCCGAGCGGGTCGAGCACCGCGCGGGCGCGCCGGACCTGCGGCGGGGAGAGCCGCCGGGTCCGCAGCGAGATCATCGAGACGACGCGCACTCCCCCTCCGTGGCCGGGTCCAGCCCGATGACCTCGCTGATCACCGCGCCCGCCAGCACCCGCGCCGCGTCCACCAGGTCGACGGACGCGCCGGCCGCGAGGCGGTCGCGCATCCGGTCCAGCGGCGCGGCGAGCACCCGCGCGCACAGGCCGTCGGCGTAGCCGGGGGTGAACAGGTCGGTGAGGCGGCGCCGGAGGGCCCGGTGGGCTTCGCCCTCCATGTTGAGCAGGACGGACGGCCCCAGCACGGGCGTCCACAGGTCGCCGGGCGAGCCGGGGCCGTCCTTGCGGAAGGTCTCGCCGTCCATGAGGACGTCGCGGGCGAGGGCCGCGTCGTTCACGACCACGCCGACGCCGGGCACCCGCACGGCCGGGCCGCGCCGCGCGAGGCCGCGCAGCAGCGGGTACGCGAACGGGTGCGCGGCCAGGTGGAGCCGCCGCTCCCAGCGCTCCGGACGCCCGGTCACCGGACGTCCACGAGTTCGGGCCGGTACCGGTGGTCGGCGTACCAGCCGAGGGTCCTGACCAGGCCGAACGCGCGCAGCCGCCGCACCGACCCGTAGACGGTCACGTCGTCGCGCAGCCCGTAGGCCGGGGTGAGGTAGCGGACGCGGTTGACGAGCGCCCGGTCCTCGTGGACGTCCTCGATGCACGTCCGCGGGAACCCGCCCGCGCGCTCGTACAGGTCGGCGGTGATGGCGACGTTGCAGCCGGGCATCATCACGTACGGACCGAGGTAGAGGGGGTCCTGGTTCCCGGGGCGGAACCGGCCGAACAGGGCGGCGGTCTCGATGACGGCGGGCAGCAGGCGGCGCTCCCACAGCCTGAGCGGGAACTCGTCGGTGCGGGGGCGCAGCGGCCCGCTGACCAGTTCCAGGCCCTCGCCGAACGCCCGCTTCACCGCCGCGATCCAGCCGGGGTGCGGCAGGCAGTCGGCGTCGGTGCGGGCGATGTGCGTGGCCCCGGCGGCGACGGCGTGCCGGAACCCGGTGTCGGCCGCGGCGCCGGTGCCCTTCTCCGGCTCCGGGACGATCCGCACGTTCGGGCCCGGGGCCTCCTCGGCGAACTCCCCGACGATCTTCGCGGTGGCGTCGGTGCTCGCGTTGTCGACGACGACGAGCGTGAACGCGGTGTCGGTCTGCTCGGCCAGCCGGCGCAGCGTGGCGCCGATCGAGCGTTCCTCGTTGTAGGCGGGGACGACGACCCAGAGGTTCACGATCACAGCTCCGCGAACACGACGCCGAGGCTGAGGCCGCCCGCGAGGCCGACGAGCGCGACCCGGTCGCCCGGCCCGCAGCGTCCCTCGGCGAGGGCGGTGGCGAGCTGCAGCGGCAGGCTCGCGGACGCGACGTTGCCGTGGTCGGGCAGCGTCACCACGAGCTTCCCGGGCGGGATCCCGAGGGCCGTCCGCAGGATCTCCAGGTACGGGACGGTCACCTGGTGGACGGCGACGACCGCGAAGTCGTCCCACGTCAGGCCCGTCTTCTCGAGCGCGGTCGTGAACAGTTCGGTGCCGCCGGCGAGGAACGCGTCCTTGAGGCGGCGGCCGTCCCCGCTGAAGTAGGAGCGCTCGGGGTCGCGGGGGTGCATGGAGCCGCCGCCGGGCAGCGTGCCGATCTCCCAGGACGCGGAGACGGCGGCGAAGTCGCGGTAGAACAGGCCGCCGTCGGGCGCGGCCTCGACGAGCATCGCGGCGCCCCCGTCGGAGAGGGTGTAGCCCGCGAACGCGTCGACGAACTGGGCGCGGTCGCGGACGTTCCAGCGGATCGCGCGGGACGGGCTCTCGCCGGTGCAGACGAGGACCCGCTCGTGCTGCCCGGTGCGGATCAGCGCCTCCGCCGTCTGCAGGCCGTTGAGGAAGCTGTTGCAGGCGTTCTTGACGTCGAAGACGGGGCAGGTCGCGCCCAGCTTCGCGGCGACGATGTGGGCGGTCGCGGGCTCGACGAGGTCCTGCGACGCCGACCCGAAGACCAGCAGGTCGACGCCGTCCGGGGACAGCCCGCGGTCGGTGAGGACGGTGCGGGCGGCGGCGACGGCGAGGTCGGACGCCTGCTCGTCGTCGCGCATGACGTGCCGGGCGCGGATCCCGGTCATCCGCTCGACGATCGTGGGGTGCGGCCGGTAGCCGGGGCTCTCCGCGGCGACGCGCGCCTCGACCTCGGCACTGGTGACGGTCCGCTCGGGCAGGTGCGCGGCGACGGCGGTGATGCGGGCTCTCATGGGGGACCCCCGGTTGCTCGTGCTCGGTCGACGGCCAGGACGGCCAGGTTCGCCGACATGGGCGCCTTCCGGACAGGGAGACCTTACGTAAAGGCCACCGGGGAAGTAGCCCAGTTCGAGGTGAGTACTACCACTTATCCCAAATGGGCGATACAACCGGTGCGCCCCGCCGTGTCATTCGCGACAATCACCCGGTGACCAGCACAAAGATCACGAAGGCGACGGCACGGGCCACCGCACGGGCGACGGCGGACGCGGAACGGCACGAGGCGCGGCTGCTGTGGCACGGCAACCGGGGGCTGTTCGCGCTCCTGCAGGCGGCGCGGCGCACCGGGCCGGTCGTGCGCGTGCCGCGCCTCGGCTGGGTGGTGACCGACCCCGTCCTCGCCCGCCGCGTCCTCAACGACCACGAGCACTTCGGCATGAACGGCGAGGGCGGCGTCGGGCACCTGTGGACGCAGCTGTTCGGGGAGGAGATGGGGCGGTTCTTCGGCGGCGCGCGGCACACCGAGGTCCGCACCGCCGCGCGCGACCTGTTCACCGAGGACGCCGCCCGCGCGCTGATCGACCGGTCGCAGGGCGCCCGGCACGCCGATCTGGCGCGCCGCCTCGCCGCCGGGGAGTCCGCCGACGTCGCCGGCACCGCCCGCGTCCTGGCGGGCCGGATGGTCGCCGACGTGCTCGGCCTCCCCGCGGACCGGCCGGACGCGACGTACCGCGCGCTGTTCGCCGCCGGGGAGCGGCTCGCCGCCCTCGCCCTCGGCACCACGGCCTCGACCGAACTCGACCCGGCGACCGTCGAACGGGCCCGCGCGATCGTCGAGGGCATCACCGCGGACGTCCCGGGCGCCTACCGCACCGGCGGGACGGACACCCTGCTCGGCCGCTGCCGGGAGATCGGCCTCGGGCTGCCGATGGCACGCGGCCTCGCGACCCTGCTGGTGATCGCGGGCACCGAGACCGGGGCGTCCGGCACGGTCCGGACGGTCGCGCTCCTGCACGACACCGGCGGGCAGCGCGCGCTGCTGGACGACCCGTCCCTCCTCGACCGCGCGGTGCGCGAGGGCCTGCGGGTCGCCGCGCCCGCGCCCGTCATCGGACGGCACGTCGTGCGGGACGCGGACGTCGCCGGGCGGACGCTGCGCGCCGGGGAGCGCGTGCTCGTCCTGACGTACCTGGCGACGAACGGCGCGGGCCCGTTCGACGTGCGCCGCCCGTACGTGCCGGAGACGCGGCAGTTGTGGTTCGGCGGCGGCCGGCACCTGTGCCTGGGCGCGGCCGTGGCGCGCGTCCAGGTGGCGCGGATGCTCGGGGCGCTGCTGGCGGACGGGCGCCCGTACACGATCACGCACCGGCGGGCGGCGCGGCGCGTGCTCGTCCCGTCGTACGCGGAGCTGCGGGTGTCGCTCGCCGGCTGACGCCCGCGCGCCCCGGCGAACAGGGGCCGCCGGGGCGCGGGGTCAGACGTGCGGGGGCACCATCTCGGTGGGCATCGGCTGCGCCGGCTCCGTCGGAGCGGGCGTCAACGGTTCCGACGGCGTCACGATCTCGACCCGGGCGGGCGCCTCCATCTCGCGCGACGGCGAGTTCCACCACCACAGCGCGACCGAGATCGCGAGCAGCACCAGGATGCCGCCGGCGAGCTGCGCGATCGCCATCCGGTTGCCGGGCTGGCGGAACCGGCGGCCGCGCGGCGGGCGCGCGGCACGGCCGCGGCGGCGCTCGGCCCGCCGGGCACGGCGGCTCGGCGGGCGGGACCGTTCACTGGCCGAGGGCTCGGTGAACGCGGCACCGCGGACGAAGTCTTCGTCGAACACGGGCTCGTCGAAATCTGCGGGCATGGGACGCTCCGGCGCGGGGGGAGGACGCCTCCACGTTAGTTGACGCCGGGCCGAACCGGACACCGCTTCGTTTCCCGATCAGCGAGAGCGAACAGCCGATAGTCCACTATCACTTGATACGATGAGCAGGTGTCCAGCGAGGCCCCCAGACCGTTGCGCGCCGACGCGGCGCGCAACTCCGAGAAGATCCTGCGGGCCGCGCGGGAAGTGTACGCCGAGCGCGGGCCCGACGCTCCGCTCGAGGAGATCGCCCGCCGGGCGGGGGTCGGCATCGCGACGCTCTACCGGCGCTTCCCCGACAAGGCGATGCTCGTCCGGGCCGCCCTCGACCAGAGCTTCACCAAGGTGCTCGCCCCGGTCATCGAGCAGGCCCTGGAGGACGACGATCCGCGGCGCGGCCTGGCCCGGGTGATCGAGACCGCGGTGTCCCTGACCGCGCAGAACTACAACACGGTCGCCGCCGCGCAGAACTCCGGCGCCTCGAGCATGGAGGCGAGCGCCCGGTTCTTCGAGTCGCTGGCGCCGCTCATCGAGCGGGGCCAGCGGGTCGGGCTGATCCGGGACGACCTGGTGCTCGACGACGTCCGCCGGATCATGACGATGCTCGTCAGCGTGCTCTGGACGCTCGACCCGCGCGAGGGCGGCTGGCGGCGCTACGTCGTGCTCGTCCTCGACGGGCTGTCCCCGGAGGCGGCCACTCCCCTGCCGCCCCCGGTGCCCGTGCTGGTCCGCCGCCCGAGCGCCTGACCATCGGGCGCCCGACCATCGGGCACCCGGCCGCCGAACGCCCGGCGGCCGGGCCCCGCGACCTATCCGTCGCCGTGCGCGAGGTCGATGTCGTGGTCGTCCAGCCCGCCGCCGGACACGGTGACCGCGGTCGCCTTCGGCGGGTAGCCGGTCGCGATGACCGTGTACGCGCCGCCGTCCAGGTCGGAGAAGACGTAGGCGCCGTCCGGGCCGGTCGTCGTCGTGGCGACGGTGTTCCCCGCGGCGTCGACCAGCGTCACCCGCGCGCCGGTGAGCGCGGCGCCCGCTCCGCGCACGGTCCCCCGCACGTGCGCGCCGGGATGGAGCTCGACCTCGACCCGGGTGACGCCGCCGTCGCCGATCTCGACGGGCATCGCCCACGGCCGGTGCTCGGGCGAGTCGACCGTGAGGGTCATCGTCCCCGGCACCAGGTCGGTGAGGGCGAACTCGCCGAGCGCGTCGGTCTCCGCGGTCGCGAGGACGTCGCCGCGGACGTCCGTCACGATGACCACGGCCCCGGAGATCGCGGCCCCGCCGTGCACGGAGCGCACCACGCCGGTCAGGCCGCTCATGCCGCCCATCAGGACGTCGTGGGTGACCGACGAACCGCCGACGGCGAGGGCGGACGCCTGCGGCTGGTGGCCGTCGGCGGAGGCGATCAGCACGTACGAGCCGGCCGCGGGCGCGCGCACGCCGTACGAACCGTCGGCGTGCGCGACCGCCCGGCTCACCTGGCGTCCCGCCGGGGAGATCAGCGTCACCGCGGCCCCGGCCACGGGGGCGCCCTCCGCACCGCGCACGTGCCCGACGACGGGGATCCCCGGCCCGGCGGGCGCGGCGGGCTCCGCCGACCGGACGGGACGGCCGTTCTGCGCGCTCGCCATGGCGGCGGGCGACGGCGACTCCGCCCCCGCCGGCCGGGCGGAACCCGCGGGCGCGGCGTGTCCGGGTGCCGGAGCGGCGGCGAACGCCTCCTCCAGCGCGGCGGACTCGGCGGCCGCGCCGGGCTCCACGTCCGCGGGCGCGGGCGTGGACATCGGCGCGGACGGCCCGGCCGCCGGGGCCGCCGGGGCCGCCGCGGACGGCGCCGCGGCCGGGCGGCGGCGCGGGATGAAGGCGGCGATGACGAAGGCCAGCAGGGCGGCCCCCGCACCGGCGGCCATGACCACCTTGAAGCCGTCCTCGGAGGGCAGCGCGACCCCGCCGAAGCCGATGGTCATCTGGGCGAGGATGACGCCGGCGACCGCGCTGGCGACCGACGTGCCGATGGAGCGCATCAATGTGTTGAGGCTGTTGGCCGCGCCCGACTCGGACGGCGGCACGGCTCCCATGATCAGCGTGGGCATGGCCCCGTACGCGAACCCGATTCCGGCGCTGATGACGCAGGTGACCAGCACGAGGTGCCAGATCTCGGACATCAGCAGGATGTTCAGCCCGTATCCGGCGGCCACGATCAGCGCGCCGATCATCAGCGTGACCTTGGCGCCCGCGGCCCGGGAGACGGCGGCCGAGAGCGGCGCCATCGCCATCATCACCAGCCCGCCCGGCGTCATGACCAGGCCGGCGACGAGCAGCGACTCGCCCAGGCCGTGACCGGTCTCCACCGGGAGCTGGACGACCTGCGGGATGACCAGGGACATCGCGAACATGGAGAAGCCGACCGCGATCGACGCGATGTTGGTGACCAGCACCTGGCGGCGCGCGGTCGTCCGCAGGTCCACCAGCGGGGCCTTGACGCGCAGTTCGAAGGCGCCCCACACCAGCAGGACGACGGCGGCCGCCGCGAACAGGCCGAGCGTGGTGCCGCTGGTCCAGCCCCAGTCCGCGCCCTGGGAGATGGCCAGCAGCAGGCAGACCAGGCCGATCGCCATGCCCACGGCGCCCACCAGGTCGAACCGCCCGCCGGTGCGCACGTCGGACTCGGGCACGAGGGCCAGCACGAGCAGGAAGGCGACGACGCCGGCCCCTGCCGAGAACCAGAACAGGGCGTGCCAGTCCCAGTTGTCGGCGATGAGCGCGGCGGCGGGCATGCCGAACGCGCCGCCGACGCCGAGGGAGGCGCTCATCAGCGCGATGGCGGAGGGGAGCCGCGCGGGGGGCAGTTCGTCGCGCATGATGCTGATGCCCAGCGGGATCACCCCGGCCGAGAGCCCCTGCAGCACCCGGCCGACGACCATCGGGACGAGCGTGTCGCTGAGACCCGCGACCACCGAGCCGGCCACCATCGCGGCCACGCTGACCAGCAGCAGCAGGCGCTTGCCGTACATGTCCCCGAGTCGGCCGCTCACCGGGGTCGCGACGGCCGCGGCGAGCAGCGTGGCGGTGACGGCCCAGGCGGCGTCCGACGCCGGGGCGTCCAGCAGCCGGGGGAGGTCCGGGACGATCGGGATGACCAGGGTCTGCATGAGCGCGACCACGATCCCGCTGAAGGCGAGGACCGCGACGATCACGTTGACCCGTGCGCGAGCGGGCACCCCGTCCCCCGCGGATCGGGGTTGGGCATGGGACATACGTCGAGCCTCCGGTAGGGCGTTCGGGCGATCGCGAAGGAGCCCGCTCGGCGGGTGCGTGGCGTCCGTCACGGAGCGGGAGCCGCGGACCGTGCGGCCCTCGGCGGGACCCCTGGTGGACCCCCGGCCGGCCGCGCGGAGCAAGTGATACTCGACTCTCACTTACTGACCGGGTCAATGTATCACTACCGATAGCGAGCTATCGGTTCGTTCCCGCCAGAGTGTCGGACGCCACATCGCCGGGCGCGCCCCCTCTCCACGCCCATCGAATCTGGAACACGTTCCACCCGTGGGCCGCGAGTGCAGTGGCAAGGGTCACCGCCCCTCGGCCTTGATTTCGATCAGGTCTTCAGGCACGCCCACGACTCCTCCGTTCGGCCACGTGACGGCGCGATTTACCAAGCAAGCGCTTGGATAAGACTCAAGATTAGACTCAAGTCTCATTTCCTCTTGTCCCAGGTCTGGAACGCGTTCTACGGTGAGCTCGAGCCAGCGATGTCGCACGGCAAGGAGCGCCGCCATGAACGCCACCGCCTCGGAGACCGCCGTCCCCGCCGGTTTCGACTTCAGCAGCCCGGACCTGATGGCCGACCGCGTCCCGCTCGCCGAGTTCGCGGCGCTGCGCCGCACCGCCCGGCCCTGGTGGAACCCGCAGCCCCGGGGCACGACGGGCTTCGCCGACGACGGCTTCTGGGTGATCAGCAAGCACGCCCACATCAAGGACATCTCGCGCGACCACGAGCTGTTCTCGGCGAACGCCAACGGCTCGGTGATCCGGTTCAACGAGCGGTTCGCCCCCGCGGAGCTGGACGTCCAGCGCGAGAACCTCCTCCTGCACATGGACCCGCCGACGCACGCCAAGCTGCGCCGGATCGTCTCCCGGGGCTTCACCCCGCGCGTGATCAACGCCCTGCACGACGCCCTGCGGGACCGCGCGGAGCGGATCGTGGCGGACGCGCGGCGGCGCGGCGGCACGGGCGACTTCGTCACCGAGATCGCCGCCGAACTCCCGCTGCAGGCGATCGCCGAGCTGATGGGCGTCCCGCAGGAGGACCGCGGGAAGCTGTTCGCCTGGTCGAACCAGATGCTCGGCTACGACGACCCCGAGTACGACGGCGACCCGGCCTGCGCCGCCGCCGAGATCATCGGCTTCTCGATGGAGCTGGCCGAGCGGCGCCGCGGCTGCCCCGCGCACGACATCGTCACGAAGCTGGTCGAGGCGGACATGGACGGCCGCGGCCTCACCGACGACGAGTTCGGCTACTTCATGATCCTGCTCGCGGTGGCGGGCAACGAGACGACGCGCAACGCGATCACGCACGGGATGATCGCCTTCTTCGACCACCCCGAGCAGTGGGAGCTGTACCGGGCCGAGCGTCCCGAGACGGCGGCGGACGAGATCGTCCGGTGGGCGACGCCGGTGACGGCCTTCCAGCGCACGGCCGTCCGCGACACCGAGATCGGCGGCGTGGAGATCGCGGCCGGGCAGCGGCTCGCCATGTACTACAGCTCGGCGAACTTCGACGAGGACGTCTTCGACGCCCCGGGCGCGTTCGACGTGTCCCGCTCCCCCAACCCGCACCTGGGGTTCGGCGGCACCGGCGCGCACTACTGCATCGGCGCGAACCTGGCCCGGCTGGAGATCGGGCTGATCTTCGACGCGCTCGCCGACCAGATGCCGGACATCGCCCGCGCCGGTGCGCCGCGGCGGCTGCGCTCGGCCTGGCTGAACGGGATCAAGGAGCTCCCGGTCCGCTACTCCTGACGAGCCCGCCCGGCGGCCCCGCCCGCCGAGCCCGGACGAGCCCGGACGAGCCCGGACGAACGTCGATGATCTCACTCTCCGGGACCCGCCCTTCCGACCCGAACTAGAACGCGTTACATTCGAAAGCGAATCTCGTTCTAGAAGGAGATCGCATGGGGAACCCGGTGATCGTCGAGGCCGTGCGCACGCCGCTCGGCAAGCGGAACGGCGTGCTCGCGGGCCTGAAGGCCCAGGCCGTCCTGGCGCACACGCTGTCCGCCGCCGTCGAGCGCTCCGGCATCGACCCGGGCCAGGTGGAGCAGGTCTTCGCCGGGTGCGTGACGCAGGCGGGCGAGCAGGGCGGGCACGTCGGCCGCTACGCCTGGCTGTACGCGGGGCTGCCCTGGCAGACCGGGGTCACGACCGTCGACGCCCAGTGCGGCTCCGCGCAGCAGGCCGTCCACCTGGCGGCGTCGCAGGTCGCGGCCGGGGTCGTGGACGTCGCGATCGGCTGCGGCGTCGAGGTGATGAGCCGGACGCCGCTCGGCGCCAACGTCTACCCCGCCGACCCGCGCCCGGACGACTGGTCCCTCGACATGCCGGACCAGTTCGGCGCCGCGGAGCGGATCGCGGCCCGCCGCGGGCTCACCCGCGCCGACATCGACGCGTTCGGCGCCCGGTCGCAGCAGCTCGCCGCCAAGGCGTGGGCCGACGGCCGGTTCGACCGCGAGATCGCCCCCATCGACGCGCCCGTCCTGGACGCCGAGGGCAACCCCACCGGCGAGACCCGCACGGTCACCCGCGACCAGGGCCTGCGCGAGACGACCGTCGAGAGCCTCGGCAAGCTCAAGCCCGTCCTCGGCCCGGACGCCCTGCACACCGCCGGGACGTCCTCGCAGATCACCGACGGGGCCGCGGCCGTCGTCGTCATGTCGGAGGAGAAGGCCGAGGCCCTCGGCCTGCGCCCGCGCGCGCGCTTCAAGGCCCAGGCCCTCGTGGGCGGCGAGCCGTACTACCACCTGGACGGCCCGGTGCAGTCCACCGAGCGGGTGCTGGCCCGCGCGGGGATGACGATGAACGACATCGACATCACCGAGGTCAACGAGGCGTTCGCGTCCGTCGCGCTGTCGTGGGCGTCGGTCCACGAGCCGGACATGGACAAGGTCAACGTCAACGGCGGCGCGATCGCGATCGGCCACCCCGTCGGCGCGACCGGCGCCCGGCTGATCACCACCGCGCTGCACGAGCTGGAGCGCCGCGACGCCGGGACGGCCCTCGTGACGATGTGCTGCGGCGGGGCCCTGTCGACGGCGACGATCCTCGAACGCGTTTAACCTCGAAGACGTCCGCCGATCGGACAGCGTCCGTCCGTGGACGCGTCCGATCGCGGACGCAGTTGTCATCGCCGGCGTCCGATCCCGGGCGCGGACGACCCAGGCGCGAAAGGCGGTCTGCGTTGCAGCCGGAACCGGAGGATCTCGGCGGGGGCCTGTGGAGCGTTCCCGTGCCCATCCCGGGCAACCCGCTCGCGTACACGCTCGTGTACGCGCTGGAGAGCCCGCGCGGGCCCGTCCTGATCGACGCGGGCTGGCAGCACGAGGACGCCTGGACGGCCCTGACCGGCGGCCTCGCGACCTTCGGGATCGACGTCGCCGACGTGCACGGCGTGGTCGTCACGCACTTCCACCCCGACCACGCGGGCCTCGCCGGGCGGGTGCGCGAGGCGTCCGGCGGGTGGATCGCCATGCACCACGCGGACGCCGACATCGTGCGGCTGTTCAACTCGGTCGACCGGGCTCGGCGCACCGGAATCGAGCACGACTCGATGAAGCGCGCGGGAGCGTCCGCGGCCGAACTGGAAGGCTTCGCCGGCGGCGGCGGACGGGTCGACCCGCCCGCGATCCCCGACCGGGAGCTGTCCGACGGCGACATGATCGACCTGCCGGGCCGCAAGCTCCGCGCGATCCACACCCCGGGCCACTCGCCCGGCCACATCTGCCTGCACCTGGAGGACGCCGACCGGATCTTCACCGGCGACCACGTCCTGCCGCGGATCACGCCGCACATCGGCCTGTACCCCTACGACACCCCGGACGTGGACCCGCTCGGCGAGTTCCTCGGCTCGCTCGGCCGCATCGGCGAGATGACCGTGGACGAGGTGCTGCCCGCCCACCAGTACCGGTTCGCCGACCTGCCCGCGCGCGTCCGCGAGATCGTCGAGCACCACGAGGAGCGCCTCGGCGAGGTGACGGCGCTGCTGTCGGCGTCCCCGACCACGCTGTGGGACGTGGCGGCCGGCCTCACCTGGCGGCACCCGTGGACCGAGATGCCGATGGAGGCCCGCCGGATGGCGACGGGCGAGGCCGCCGCGCATCTGCGCACGCTGGAGAACCGCGGGCTCGTCCGCCGCGCCGACGCGGGCGACCTGCTGGCCTTCACCTTGGCAGGCTGATCCGGCGGCTCTCCAGCCATTCCTGGTCGGCCTCGGTCCACAGCGCCTCGGTGCCCAGGATCGCCTCGACGGTCTCGAGTTCGTCCGCCCACGCGGCGGCGGCCCGCGCCTCGGTCGTCCGCGCCTCGAACGCGCGCGCCTGCGCGGCCGCGGCCGCGGCGACCGTCGCGGCGGCCCGCCGTCTCCGCACGAGCGTCCGCCCGATGTCGAACAGCGCGTACGCGAGGAGCCCGCACACCAGGATCGCGATGACCACGGCGGACCTCCCTTCACAACGCCCAACGTACGGAGGGCCGGGCCGGTGCCCTCCGCGCGTCGCGCGATGCGCGGGCGGCGGCCACGGCCCCTTCACCTAGGGCGTCCCCCGTGCGGCGGGGGCGAACCGTCCATGATCATGCCGGGTCGCCCCCGCCCGTCACCCGCGCGCCGTCACTCCTCCCGCCGGGCGCAGCTCGATCCGGGGCCAGGGCGCGACGTCCTTCTGGAGCCGCCGGTCGTGGGTGGCGAGGACGACCGCGGCCGGGGTCGACTGCAGCGCGTCGGTGAGCTCGTCCACGAGGGCGATCGACAGGTGGTTCGTCGGCTCGTCCAGCAGGAGGACGTGCGGGCGCGCGGCCAGCGCCATCGCGAGGTCGAGGCGGCGCTGCTGGCCCATCGACAGCTCGCGCATCGGCCGGCCCGCGTCCGCCGACGGCAGCAGGCCGAGCTCGCCCAGCGACACCGGCTCGCCCTCGCCGAGGACGCCCGCGCTCACGAGCCGCGCGACGTGCGCGGCGAAGACGTCGCGGGCGCGGCGGCCGCTCGCGCTCGGCGACTCCTGCGCCAGCAGCTCCACCCGCGCCCGGCGGGCCCGGTGGACGGTCCCGGCCGTCGGCGCGAGGTTCCCGGCGAGCACCGCCAGCAGCGTCGACTTGCCCGCGCCGTTCGGGCCGGTCACGACGAGCCGCGAGCCCGACTCCAGCTCGACCGACGCCGCCCGGTGCAGCCGTCCGTCCACCCGGACGTCCGTCGCGGTCAGCAGCCGGACGCCCGCCCGCGCCGGCAGTTCCGGCATGCGGAACCGCTGCGGCGGCACGGGCGCGGTCACCGCGTGCTTCTCGAGGTCGTCGCGGCGGCGGTGCACGGCCCGGACGAGCCCGCCCGCGCGGGTGGCGCGCTGGTGCTTGTGCACCCCCTTGTCCGGGCGCCAGCCGGAGACGAGCCGGTTCTGCGCCTCCGACAGGTCGCGGGAGAGCCGGGCGTGCTCGGCCCGCTGCTTCTCGTACTCGTCCTCCCAGCGCCGCAGCTCCGCCTCGCGGCCCTCCCGGTACCCGGCGAACCCGCCCCCGTACACGGCGGGCCGCCCGTCGCGGCTCGGGTCGAGGTCGAGGACCGTCGTGGCGACATCGGTCAGCAGCGCCCGGTCGTGGCTCACCACGGCGACGCCGCCGGCGTGGGCCCGCAGCCGCGCGGTGAGGAAGTCGAGACCGGACGCGTCCAGGTGGTTCGTCGGCTCGTCCAGGAGCAGGAAGTCGTGCTCGGCGCCGAGGAGGCACGCGAGCCGCACCCGGTAGCGCTGCCCGACCGACAGCGCGGCGAGCGGCCGGGCCCGGTCGGTGACGGCGCCGAGGTGCTCCAGGGCGAGGTCGACGCGGCGGTCGGCGTCCCAGGCGTCGAGGGCCTCGGCCGCGTCGAGCGCGGCGGTGTAGGCGTCGTCGGCGCCGGGCCGCCCGTCGGTGAGCGCGGCGGTGGCCTCGTCGAAGGCCCGCAGCGCGGCGCGGGCGTCGGCGAGTTCGGCGTCGATCGCGTCGCCGACCGTGGCGCCGTCCTCGGTGGGCATGGCCTGCTCGGCGATCCCGAGCGTGCCGACGCGCTGGACGCCGCCCTCGTCGGGCGCGAGCACGCCCGCGAGGACGTGCAGCAGGGTCGTCTTGCCGCGCCCGTTCTCGCCGACGATGCCCCAGCGCGTCCCGGGCGAGACGGTCAGGGTGACGCCGTCGAGGACGGTGCGTCCGCCGCGGACGAGGCGGATCCCGTCGGCGACGAGCTGGGCGCGGGCGCGCGCGGGCAGGGTGATGGAGAGGGTGTTCATTCTTCCTCCGGACGG
This sequence comes from Actinomadura cremea, assembly GCF_014648495.1. Lineage (GTDB taxonomy): Bacteria > Actinomycetota > Actinomycetes > Streptosporangiales > Streptosporangiaceae > Spirillospora > Spirillospora cremea. The sequence goes on along the minus strand of NZ_BMRF01000006.1, from coordinate 247,250 downwards.
AGGCGCGCGCGTGCGGACCGCACGTGAAAGAGAGGATGCGCGCCTTCGAGCTGACTCAGGGCAGCGTCAGACCGCCCGCGGCTCGCTCAGCGCGAGGGACGGGCCGTCCAGAAGGGGATCAGAGGAAGAACAAGCGTGGCACGGCATCGACGTTACCAACCGCGCCCCCGCGCCCGGCAACCGATTTTTCCGGCAGGTGGATCCACCGGGCGGCCATGATCGTCGCACTGGGGAAGCGTGGTCCGTCGGGGGCGGTCGCTAGCGTGCCCGGCGACGATCAGGAGGGTGTGGATGGCGAAGGTATGGCCGAGCCTGGACGGGGCCGTGGCACGGGCGGCGGAGGATCCGCGGGACGCGCGGGCGGAGGTGCTCCGGGCGGCGGGGCCGCTCGCGGCGGACGCGCTGCCGGAGTTCCTGGAGCACGCCGCGCGCGTCTTCGCGGCGGCCGGGCTGCCGGCGGAGGCGGCGTTCCTCGCCGGCAGGGCGCGCGACGTGGAGGACGCCCACGCGCGGCTCCTCGGTCTCCCCGCGGACGCCGCACGGGCGCAGCGGACGCTCGCGGACCTCGTCCCGTCCGGGGCGGTCACGGCGAGCCTGCTGCACGACCACCTGCGGCGGCTGGTGACGCATCCGGAGCCGGAGACGGCGCACCGGTGGGCGCGCGAGATGGTGGGCGCGTTCCTCGACGCGGGCACCGTCCCCTACCCGAACTTCGTGGCCGACCTGCTGCCGGTGGCGCGGGCGGCCGGGCTCGACCCGGCCGCCGAGGAACGGTTCGTCGCCGAGCGGATGCTGCGGGGCGGGCTGCTGCCGCGGGCGCCGCTGCCGGTGTGGGAGGCGCTGGACGGGGCGCTGCGCGGGCTCGCCGCCGACGACGAGCCGCTCGACCTGCTGATCGCGGCGCGTCCCGATCCCGCCCTGTACGACGATCCGGAGCCGCGCGCCGCCCATCACCGCCACTGGCTGCTCCTGCTCGGGCTGGTCGGCGCGGGACGGCGGCTGCCGCGGGAGTGGTTCCGGGACGCGGGGCCGCTGCCGGCCGACGAGCTGATGCGGCTGGCGGGCGCCGCGGGCGACCGGCTGTTCCCGCCGCCCGGCCGGTGGTTCGACCCCGCCGCCGACCCGGTGGTGGGCCGCGCCGCCGCGCACCCGCTGACCCCGGCCGAGCCCAAGCGGCGGGGGTTCAACGACGACGGGCCGCACTGGCGGCCGAACACCGACTTCGCGAAGGTCGCGGCGGACCTGGAGTCCGGGGCCGCCCCGGGCGCGCGCCGCGAACTGGACGCGTTCGTCCGCGGCCTCGGCCGCTACGACAACATCGACTACCGGGCCGTCCTGCGTCCGATGCTGGAGCACGGGCCGATCCGGCGGGTGCTCGGCGAGCAGTTCGCCGAGTGGCGGGACGAGTGCGCCGCCGGCGACCTGGACGGGCTGGAGCCGGCGCTGCTGCGGCTGGTGCCGATGGCCGAGGCGATGCCGGACGCCGAGGTGCTCGCCGGGCTGGAGATCGCCGACCCGGTGGACGCGGCGTGGCGGGCGCTGCGCGCCGGCGTCCCGGAGGAGCTGCGGTTCCCGAGCGTCGGGCAGGGCGCGGCGACGGCCGTCCTGCACGGGGAGGTGCTGACTCTCGGCCTCGCCGCGAGGCGCGTCGTGGTGCACGGGCCCGGCGGGATCCTGCACGAGCAGGACCTGGCGTTCCCCACCGGCACCTTCCCGTGGTCCGACGGCACGGACACGTACCTGTCGCGGCTGCACGACGGACGTCCGGAGACGTACCGGGTCGCGGACGGCGGGCGCCTGGAGGTGCCGGACGGCGACCGGCTGCGCTGGCCGCAGAGCCCGACGTCGGTCCCGGTGACGTTCCCGGCCGCCGCCGAACCGGTGCAGGTGACGCTCGACCGGGGCGTCCTGCGGCTGCTCGCCGACGGCCGGACGGTCGCGCGGCGGCGGTACGCGCAGGGCCCGGAGAACGGCGCCGTCATGCCGCCGCCCGGCTTCTGGCCGCACCTGCCGCCCGCCGACCCGGACGGCTCGGCGGCGCTGCGCCGCCTGGACCGGGCCGGGTTCGCGCGGCTGGTGGACGCCGCCCTGGTCGGCGAGCGGGAGCCGGACGACGCGCTGGCCCGCGTGCTGCCGGAGGTCACCGACGCGCGGCTCCGCGGCGCCGTCCGGACGCTCGCGGACCGGGCCGCCGCGGCGCTGCGCCGCACGCTGCGGCTGCACGACGCGCTCGGCCTGGCGCGTCCGGCGGGGACGCCCGATCTGGTCGCGAGCGTCAGCGGGCTGCGGGCCGGGCGGCAGATCGGGCAGCTCCCGGCCGTCCGCCACCTCGCGGACCTGCTGGCGGAGGCCGCCGAGACCGGCCCCGCCTACGACACCCCGCACCCGCTCGGCCGCGTCGAGGCGCCCCGTCCGAACTACCTGCGGTTCGGCGCCCTGGGCGGCGAGGCGCTGCTGGCCGCGCGCCCGTGGACGCCGGAGTACCAGCGCGCGAAGGCCCGCGACCGGCTGGGCGCGCTCGGCGACACGCCGTGGGGCGACGGCAGCGGCCGGTGGCGCCGCCTGTGGTTCCAGGCCAACGCCACGCAGGACCCCGTCGGGCAGGTGTGGCGGACGCCGAACGGCGCGATGGTGATCCTGTCGTTCCAGGACCATCCGCACAAGGACTCCGTGGCGATGGAGTACTCCCCCGGCGGGACCTTCCGCGACTTCGTCTTCCCCGGCTGGACGGACAAGTACGACCCGAGGCCGCAGGGCTGGGGCGGCGCCGACCGCATCGCCCGGTTCCTGCGCCTGCTGGACGAGCGCGGCCCCGCCCCCTACGACGTGCGATCGGTCCACCGCCTCGCCGAGCGCACCGGGCTCCGGCTGCACACGGCCGCGTCCGCGGCGTACGGGTTCTCCTTCACGGTCGGGCGCGAGGGCGAGTCCTCCCTGCTCCCGTCCGAGGTCGGCGCGCTCTACCGGGACCCCGAGACCGGCGAACTCGCCAAGCACGAGTCGTGGCAGCTGGACGACGCCCTCCGCGAGGTGCTGATGCCGGACGAGCCCGAGGACCTGTGGATCGAGGGCCTCGCCATCGACAAGGCCGTCGAGTGGTGGGAGCGCGAGGGCTCCCGGATCACCTGGCCCCGGGCCGCCTGACCGCCTTCCGACCGGCCGAGGCGACGCCGGGCCCCTGGGAGGCCGCCGGGAAACCGGCCGGAGCCCCGGGGGGCGACCCTCGGAACACGCCTCCGGGGCAGGGCGGGGACACGCCCGGGAGTACGCCGGAGAACGCCCGCGAGCGCGCCGCGCGCTCGCGGGCGTTTCGCGTGGTCGCGCCGGGGTGAGAGGCGCGTGTGACGCTGGACGACTTCCGGCTGAGACCCTTGATGAGACTCGAGTCTCATGCTAGAACGTGTTCTAGATCTTCGACCGAGCAAGCGCTCAGTCAGAGTCCCGTGCGGCGCGACGCGGGGCCGGCTCTTCGCGAAGGGACGACCGTGACGCAACAGGACTTGGCCCCCGCCGCCACCGGCCGGGAGATCGACGTCATCGATCCCGGCGTGTACGAGGCGGGCGGCATTCCGCACGAGCAGTTCGCGTGGCTGCGCGAGCACGACCCGGTGCACTGGCACGCCGACCCCAACGAGGGCGTGCCCGGGTTCTGGGCGATCACCCGGCACGAGGACGTGGTCACCGCGTCCCGCCGTCCGGACCTGCTGTCCTCGCAGAAGCGGACGGCGATGTTCGAGGAGTTCAGCGACGACGACATGGCCCTGTACGGGCAGATCATGCTGTTCCAGGACCCGCCGGACCACACCAAGCTGCGCGGCATGGTCAACAAGGGGTTCACGCCCCGCATGATCGGCAGGCTGGAGCAGCACATCCGGGACATCTGCCACCAGCTGATCGACGAGGCCGCGGCGCTCGGCGAGTGCGACTTCGTCGAGCACTTCGCCGCGCCGCTGCCGCTCTACACGATCTGCGAGCTGCTCGGCGCGCCGCTGGACCAGCGGCAGCAGATCTTCCACTGGTCGAACCAGCTCGTGGCGTTCAACGACCCCGAGTTCATCGGCGACCGGACCGAGTCGCAGATGTACGCGGCCGAGTTCGCCGGGTGGGCCGGGGAGCTGGCGCGCGAGCGGGAGGCGACGCCCCGCGACGACATCGTGACGAAGCTGCTGACGCCGGACGCCGACGGCGAGCGGATCACCGAGGACCAGTTCGCGATGTTCGTGATCATGCTTTCGATCGCCGGGAACGAGACCACCCGGACGGCGACGGCGGGCGGCATGCAGGCGTTCTTCGAGCGGCCGGAGCTGTGGGAGCGGCTGCGGGCCGACCGGAGCCTGCTGCCGACGGCCATCGAGGAGATCGTCCGCTGGGTGAGCCCGATCAACCAGTTCCGCCGGACGGCGCTGCAGGACGTCGAGATGGGCGGAAAGACGATCAAGGCGGGCGACAAAGTCGTACTCTTCTACAGTTCCGCCAACCGGGACGAGACGGTCTTCGACGACCCGTTCGCGTTCGACATCGCCCGTGACCCCAACCCGCACATCGGCTTCGGCGGAGGCGGCCCCCACTTCTGCCTCGGCACCCACCTCGCCCGGATGAACCTGAAGGTCATCTTCGACACGATCCTGGACCGGATGCCCGACATCCGGCCGGCCGGCGAGCCCCGCCGGCTCCGCTCCAACTTCGTCAACGGCCTCAAGGAGCTGCCGGTGCGGTTCACTCCGTCGGCTCCGCGCGGCTGAGCCCCGTCCCTCCGGGGCACAACCACCCCACCACCCCCCGACCTGGAGGCGCGACGATGACGGTCACCCCCGACATCGATCTGGTCGAGCCGGGCTCGTACGAGCGCGGCGGCATCCCGCACGAGCAGCTCGCGTGGCTGCGCGAACACGATCCCGTCCACCGGCACAAGGGCGACCCGGAGCGGGGCGGGCCCCCGTTCTGGGCCGTGACCCGGCACGCGGACGTCGTCCACGTGTCGCGGCACCCGGAGGTGTTCTCCTCCTACGAGCGGCTCGCGCTGTTCGAGGAGCCGGAAGAGGAGCATCTGGCGCTGCAGCGGCTCATGATGCTCAACCAGGACCCGCCGGAGCACTCGCGCAAGCGGAGCATCGTGAACCGCGGGTTCACGCCGCGCGCGATCGGCGCCCTGGAGGAGCACATCCGCGACATCTGCCGGCGGCTGGTCGCGGAGACGGTGGAGCGCGGGGACGAGGCGGAGTTCGTCCGCGACCTGGCGGCGCCGCTGCCGCTCTACGTGATCTGCGAGCTGCTCGGCGCCCCGCCCGAGGACCGCCAGAAGATCTTCGACTGGTCGAACACGCTGATCGGCGCGGACGACCCGGACTTCCAGCGGAGCCCCGAGGAGGGGCAGCGGGCCGCGACGGAGCTGTACGCGTACGCGGCCGAACTCGCGGCGGAGCGGCGGCAGAACCCGCGCGACGACATCGTCACGAAGCTGCTGCAGCCGGACGCCGACGGCGAGGTGCTGGACGGCGACGAGTTCGAGCTGTTCGTGATGCTGCTGTCGGTCGCGGGCAACGAGACGACCCGCAACGCCGCGTCCGGCGGGATGCTCGCGCTGCTGGAGCATCCCGAGCAGTGGGCGCGGCTGCGCGCCGATCCCTCGCTCGTCCGGACGGCCGCGGACGAGATCGTCCGGTGGGTGACGCCCGTCAACCTGTTCAAGCGGACGGCCGTGCGCGACACCGAGCTGGGCGGCCGGACGATCGCGGCGGGCGACAAGGTCGTGGTGTTCTACGGGTCCGCCAACCGGGACGAGGGGGTGTTCCGCGATCCGTTCGCGTTCGACGTCGGCCGCGACCCCAATCCCCACATCGGGTTCGGCGGAGGCGGCCCCCACTTCTGCCTGGGCGCTCATCTCGCCCGACTTGAGCTGAGTGTGCTCTTCGAAACACTCTTGGACGCTATGCCCAATATCGAACTCAGCGGTAACGTACGGAGGCTAAGGTCTAGTTTCATCAACGGCATAAAGGAGATGCCGGTGCGAGTGCGACCGGCGTCCCGCGACTGACGGGAGTGGTGCGTGGGCAGGGGCTGGCGTGGGTGAGGCAGACGAGCCGGGTGGACCACTGCGGGTGGCCCTGCTCTCGTACCGGAGCAAACCGCACTGCGGAGGCCAGGGCGTCTACCTGCGGCATCTGAGCAGGGAACTGGTCGATCTCGGGCACACCGTGGAGGTGTTCTCCGGGCAGCCCTACCCGGCCCTGGACCGCGACGCGATCGAGCTGACCAAGCTCCCGAGCCTGGACCTCTACCGGGACGAGGACCCGTTCCGCAACCCGGCCCTCGGCGAGTTCCGCGACTGGGTCGACGTCCTGGAGTTCGCCCACATGCGGACGGGCGGGTTCCCCGAGCCGCTGACGTTCAGCATCCGCGCGCTGCGCGAGCTGCGGCGCCGGCGCCGCGACTTCGACGTCGTGCACGACAACCAGGTGCTCGGCGTCGGCAACCTCGGCATCTCCAGGCTCGGCCTGCCACTGGTCACCAGCATCCACCACCCGATCAGCGTGGACCGGCGGATCGAGCTGGAGGCGGCGCAGGGCATCCGGCAGAGGCTCGGCAAGCGGCGCTGGTACGGGTTCGTGACCATGCAGTCGCAGGTGTCGCGGCGGATCGGCCCCGTCCTGACGGTGTCGGAGTCGTCGAAGGTCGACATCGTCAAGGACTTCAAGGTCGACCCCCGCGACATCGAGATCCTGCCGCTGGGCGTCGACACCCGGATCTTCCACCCGCGCGGCGAGCGCGTCCCCGGCCGGATCGTGGCCATGGCCAGTGCGGACGCCCCGATCAAGGGCGTGGACGTGCTGCTGCGGGCGGTCGCGAAGCTCGCCACCGAACGGGACGTGCACGTCGTCGTCGTGAGCCGCCCGCAGAAGGACGGCCCGACCGAGAAGCTCGTCCGCGACCTTGCGCTCGGCGAGCGCGTCCAGTTCGTCAGCAGCATCAGCGACGACGAGCTGGGCGACCTGCTCGCGTCCGCCGAGATCGCGGTCGTCCCGTCCCGCTACGAGGGCTTCTCGCTGCCCGCGGTCGAGCACATGGCGTCCGGCACCCCGCTGGTGGCGTCCCGCGCCGGGGCGCTGCCCGAGGTCGTCGGGGACGCGGGCGTCCTCGTGCAGCCGGGCGACGTCGAGGAGCTCGCCGCCACCCTGCGCGGCCTGCACGACTCGGCGGACGAGCGCGCGCGCGTCGGCGCGTCCGGTCTCGCCCGCGTCCAGCAGCGCTTCGCGTGGCCCGCCGTCGCGCAGGCCACCGTCGAGCACTACCGCGAGGCCATGGCCCAGCAGAACTACCTGCGGCTGGCCCGGCGCGGCTGAGTCCCCATCCCCTACAGCAAGGCCCGTGGGAACGCCCGCCGGGCGTTCCCCGCATGGAAGGAGCACGACCCTGCTGACCGTGGATTTCCAGCGGTTCCGCGTCGCCCCCGGAGACCGCATCCTGGACATGGGGTGCGGAGCCGGACGGCACGCGTTCGAGCTGTACCGCAGGGGCGCGCACGTCGTGGCCTTCGACCAGGACGCCGACGAACTCGCCGGCGTGGAGAAGATGTTCGGCGCGATGCGGCTCGCGGGCGAGGTGCCCGCGGACGCCGCCGCCGAGACCGTCCGGGGCGACGCGCTGGAGCTGCCGTTCCCCGACGACCACTTCGACGCGATCGTCGCGTCCGAGGTGCTGGAGCACATTCCCGACGACATGCGGGCGATGCGCGAGCTGCTGCGCGTCCTGCGGCCCGGCGGCCGGCTCGCCGCGACCGTCCCGAGCTGGCTGCCCGAGCGGGTCTGCTGGGCGCTGTCGGAGGACTACCACACCGCCCCCGGCGGCCACGTGCGGATCTACACCCGCGCCGAGCTGGAGGCCAAGCTCAAGTCGACCGGGTTCACGGTCGGCGGCCACCACCACGCGCACGGCCTGCACGCCCCCTACTGGTGGATCAAGTGCGCCGTCGGCGTGGAGAACGACGGCAACCCGCTCGCGAAGGCGTACCACCGGCTCCTCGTCTGGGACATCATGAAGCGCCCCCTCGCGACGCGGGTCGCCGAGCAGGTGCTCAACCCGCTGATCGGCAAGAGCGTCGTCGTCTACTGCAACAAGCCCGTCAAGTCGGGCACGTCCGCGACCCCGGCGGAGGAGACCGCCGATGCGGTCTGAGATCCCGGCGGTCGCCGGAGTCCTGACCCGCGGCGACATCGCCGAGACCGCCCGCAGCATCGCCCGCCAGCAGGAGCCGTCCGGCGCGATCCCCTGGTTCGCGCCCATCGACGGCATCGCCGGGCACGTGGACGCCTGGAACCACGTCGAGGCCGCGATGGCGCTCACCGTCGCCGGGCTGGGCGAGCAGGCGCGCCGCGCGTACGCGTGGCTCGCCGGCGTCCAGCGCGAGGACGGCTCGTGGCCGGCCAAGTGGGTGCTCGGCGAGGTCACCGAGCCCGGCGGCGAGTCCAACCAGGCCGCCTACGTCGCGGTCGGCGTCTGGCACGAGCTGCTGATGACCGGCGACGAGGACTTCGCCCGCACGATGTGGCCGACCGTGCGCCGCGCGATCGACTTCGTCCTCGGCCTGCGGACCCGGCGCGGCGAGATCATCTGGATGCGGACCGAGGACGGCCGCGCGTCCGACCACGCCCTCCTGACCGGCTGCTCGTCGATCTACCAGTCGCTGCGCTGCGCCGTGGCCCTCGCCGAACGCCTGGGCGAGCCCCAGCCGGAGTGGGAGCTGGCCGCCGACCAGCTCGGCCACGTCGTCGCCGCGCACCCGGAGGCGTTCGCCGACAAGGGCCGCTGGTCGATGGACTGGTACTACCCCGTCCTCGGCGGCCCCGTCCGCGGCGAGGCCGCCGCGCGCCGGCTGGCCGAGCAGTGGGACGTCTTCGTCGTGCCGGGCCTCGGCTGCCGGTGCGTGTCCGACCAGCCGTGGGTGACGGCCGCCGAAAGCTGCGAGCTCGTCATGGCCCTCGACGCGTCCGGCGACCGCGACCGCGCCCTCGAGCTCTTCGCCACGATCCAGCACCTCCGCCACGAGGACGGCTCGTACTGGACGGGCTGGCAGTTCGAGAACCGGCGGCACTTCCCAGGGGACCGCTCCACCTACACGGCCGCCGCCGTGATCCTCGCGGCGGACGTGCTGGAGGGGGCGTCCCCCGGCTCCCGGATCTTCAAGGAGATCGCCGGGAGCCCCCTGGGGCCGTCCGAGGCGTCCGATCCGGCGGCGTGCGGCTGCGCCCTCGTGCCGGTCGCCAACCCGGTGCGCACGCGTCTGTGAGCCGCGGGCCGCACCGGATCCCGGTGCGGCCCCGGATCAGGCGTCGGAACGCGGGTCGGCGTCTGAAACACGTTCCAGTACGCGCAGCGAGCCCTCGACCCGCCGCTCCTCGAACGCGCCGCTCCGCAGCGCCCGCAGGTACAGGTGGTACGGCGCCTGCCCGCCGTCCGCGGGGTCCGGGAAGACGTCGTGGATCACCAGCGCGCCCCCGACGGCGACGTGCGGCGCCCACCCCTCGTAGTCGCCCTGGGCGTGCTCCTCGGCGTGCCCGCCGTCGATGAACAGCAGCGCCAGCGGGGTGCGCCAGAACGCCGACACGGTGCGGGACTGCCCCACGACCGCCACGACGTGGTCCTCGAGATCCGCGGCCCCGATCGTCTTGCGGAACGTCGGCAGGGTGTCCATCCTCCCCGTGCTCGGATCGACCAGCGACGGGTCGTGGTGCTCCCACCCCGCCTGGTTCTCCTCCGACCCGTGGTGGTGGTCGACGGTGACGGCGACCGTCCCGGCCGCCCGCGCGGCCGCGCCCAGGTAGACGGCCGACTTCCCGCAGTACGTGCCGACCTCCAGCAGCGGGCCGACCGCCGCGAGGCGCGCCCCGTACGCCAGGGCCGTCTCGTACAGCGCCGCGCCCTCGGCCTCGGGCATGAACCCCTTCGCCGCGCGCGCCGCCCGCAGCAGCGCCGCGGGCATCTCGGTCGTCCCCGGGCCGGTGGACGCCTCGGTATGAGTCATTCGCCCTCCTCCGCCGGGCACTTTATCCGACATGCCCCACCCCTCGCCCGCCGCCTCGGGTGCGGCGGGCGTGGGCGGGGGGCGACCCACCGCCATCACTTGCCCACACAGACTGGAACATGTTCTACTTTCCTGGAGCGCACCTCTCCGAACCATGTTCGGTAGGTTGGCGGCCGAGGACGGTTCCGGTGCCGCGCGCGTCCCGTGCGCGCGTCCGCCGGGCCTTCGAACGCTCACCGGGATCCTGCGAACGGAGAAGGCGATGAGAGTACGAGTCGACCCGCTGGTGTGCGAGGCGAACGCCGTGTGCGTCGGGCTCGCCCCCGAGGTCTTCGACCTCAGCGACGACGACGAGCTCGAGATCCTGCGGCCGGACGTGCCCGACGGCGAGGCCGACCGCGTGCGGCACGCGGTGCGGTCCTGCCCGAAGGCCGCGCTGAGCCTCGAGGAGTAACCGCCGCGCGCGGCCCCGGCCGTGGCGATCGAAACCGACGAGCGTGCGGTCCGACCGACTCGCCGTAGGTGGATTCGGATGGATTTCGCGGCGCGGTTGGTCCCCAGAACCGGCGCGTGCCATCCTTCTCCGTGTTCGGCGCGGACCACGAGGCGATCATGGAGTTCGGGGTGGCGTACACGGGTGGACCGGGGCGGCCGCGCCGCCCCCGCATGATCCGAGCGCTCGCGGGCGCGGCGATCCTCGCCGTCCCGCTCGGCGTCGTCCCGTCCATCGCGCACGCCGCGCCGCGTCCCGCCCGCGTCCACGACGTCCAGGGCGCCGCGCACGTCTCGCCGCTCAAGGGGGCCACGGTCGTCCGCGTCCCCGGCGTGGTGACGGCCGTGACCGGCACCGGGTTCTGGATGCAGGACCCGAAGCCCGACCGGCGCCCCGCGACCTCCGAGGGGATCTTCGTCTTCACCCGCTCCCGGCCGAGCGTCACGCCCGGCGACGCCGTCCAGGTGGACGGCCGGGTCAGCGAGTTCCGGCCGGGGGGCGCCGGGTCCGGGGGCCTCACCCGCACCGAGATCGGGTCGACGAAGGTCGCCGTCACCGGGCGCGCGACCGTCCCGTCCCCCGTCCTGCTCGGCCCGGAGGGCGTCAGGCCGCCGTCGAGCGTCGTCAAGAGCGGGTACGGCGACGTCGAGCGGGGCGGCGCCTTCGACCCCGGCCGCAACGGACTCGACTTCTTCGAGGCGCTGGAGGGCATGCAGGTGCGGCTGGAGGACGCCGTGGCGGTGGGGCCCACTCGCTTCGGCGAGCTGCCGGTGCTGCCCGCGGGCGGCGCCGGTGTGGGGAACCGCACCGGCCGCGGCGGCATCCTGCAGCGCGACGGCGACGCCAACCCCGAGCGGATCGTCCTCGACGACACCCTGGCCCCGCTGCCGAACCTGAACGTGGGCGACCGGCTCCCCGGCGCCAGCGTCGGCGTCGTCGACTACGCGCTCGGCCACTTCAAGGTGCTGCCGACCGTGACGCCGCGCCACACCGCCGGGGGGCTGCCCCGCGAGGCGACCCGCCCGCAGCGGCCCGGCGAGATCGCCATCGCGACCATCGGCCTCGGCGAACTCAGCCCGAACACGCCCCGCGAGCGTTTCCGCGCCGTCGCCGACGACATCGTCAAGGGCCTCGCGTCCCCCGACCTCGTCGCGGTCGACGGCCTCCAGGACAACAGCGGACGCGCCGACGACGGCACCGTCGCCGCCGACCAGACCGTCGCCGAACTGATCACCGCGATCAGCGCCGCGGGCGGCCCGGCCTACGAGTGGCGCTCGGTCGAGCCGCGGGACAACGCCGACGGCGGCGACAAGGGGAGCAACCCGCGCGTCGGGTTCCTGTTCCGCACCGACCGCGGCCTCACGTTCGTGGACCGTCCCGCCCAGACCGGAACGCTGCCCGACGAACCGCCCGCGGAGAAGTCGGATCCCGCGGTCACGGCCGTCCGCGCCGTCGCCCAGGGCCGGACGGCCGGGCTCTCCCGCAGCCCCGGCCGCATCGCGCCCCGCGACTCCGTGTGGGCCGGCACCCGCAAGCCGCTCGCGGGCGAGGTCACCTGGCAGGGCGAGCGGATCATCGTCGTGGCCGGCGAGTGGTATCCGAGCACCGCCGACGACGATCCGCTGTTCGGCCGGAACCAGCCGCCCGAGCAGCCCACCCGCTGGCGCCGCGACGCCCAGGCGAAGGTCGTCGCCGGGTTCGTCCGGTCGGTGCAGAAGGTCGACCGGAACGCCAACGTCGTCGTCGCGGGCCGCCTCAACGACACCCCCGAGTCCCTGCCGGTGCAGGCCCTGGCGCAGACGGGCCTCACCGACCTCCCCGCCGGGCTCCCGCCCAAGGACCGCTACACCGCCGTCACGCAGGGCAACGCGCAGGCCCTCGACCACATCATGCTGAGCAGGTCGCTGAAGGGGCGCGGGCACGAGTTCGACATCGTGCACCGCAGCGCCGAGTTCGCCGACCGTCCGGGCGAGCACGACCCCACGATCGTCCGCATCGACCTCGCGGGCGAGGACGCGCCGCGGACACCGGGCTCCAAGCCCGCGCGCTGAATTTAGGACGAACCGAAAAGATCGACTCCGGACGTCCCCGTCGACGTCCGGAGTTATCATCGCACCGACGCGGGCACCAGTGGATCGTCACATTCCTCCGGGAGGAGACGAACCCCCCATGGCATACCGCACTCGCCGGACCCACATCGGGCTCGTCGGCATCATCTACATCGTCATCGGCCTGTTCGTGGCCTGGGACCGCGGCTACATCACCGTCGACCTGCTCGGCAAACTGCTGAGCGCCGTCCTCGCCGTCATCCTGTGGTTCCTGGTCCTGCTCGGCGTCGACCTGACCATCGACACCTAGGGTGCCCGCACGGACACATGCACCTCGCCGCCCCGGCCATAGACCCAAAATCGGGACAGAGGTTATGTTCCGGACATGACTCAGCAGAACTGCAGTTGCGGACACGGCGGCGGATGCTCATGCGCGAAGGGCTGCTCCTGCGGGTGTAACGGCTAGGCCGCCCGGCGCCCGTCCCCCAGGGCCGGCGGGCCGGCGCCGGGCGCCCGCAGGGGCCGCGCCGCCGCGCTCGACCCGTCGGCGAGCACGCCCCCACGGCAGGTCGTCGCGCCCCGCCCACGCGCGTCCGGCGCGGCCGCCCGCCCATGTCGCGACCTCGTCCAGGACGACCCGGAACGGGCGGAGTCGCGGCCTCCGAAGGTCCCACGACGCGGGATCGTCCGGCCGCAGGGCCGTCGCGTCCCGCACCCCGCGGCACGCCTCGGCGCGATCGGCGCCGAGCGTCGCCGACGGCTCGCGGAAAGCTGCCCGGCGCGGTCGTCCCCACAGTCGTGCCGCGTGCTGCGCGCGCGGACGGACCGGCGCGGCGGTCAGCCGGCCGCCGCGGAACCCGCCAGGACGTCCGCCCGCCACAGCAGCGGGGTCACCGCCGCGCCGTCGTCGCTCGTGCCGGTGCCGAGCACACCGCCGCCGACCGGCGCCAGCGCGGTGAGCCTCCGGACGGCCGGGCCGTCGAGTCCCGGCACGGGCACCCGGCGCCACGCCGTCCCGTCCGCGGACGCCAGCACGACGCCGTCCCGGCCCTCGGCGACGCCCGCGACGACGAAGCCGCCCGACGTCGCGGTCACCGCGGTCGGCGACACCTCGCCGATGCCTTGCGGCGTCCACGTCGCGCCGCCGTCCGCCGACACCAGCGGCGGGACGCCCGGACCGACCGCGACGACCGCGCCGCCGAGCGCCGCGACACCGCTGAGCGGCCCGTTCAGCCCCGCCGGCAGCCGCACCGGCCGCCACGCCGCGCCGTCCGCGGACGTCCACGCCGCGGGCGCCCTGCCGCGACCGCCGACCGCCACGTACCCGTTCGCGGTCGCGGTCACGTCGGCCGGGGCGCCGTCGATGCGGGCGCCCCGCCACTCCTCGAGGTCGGACGAACGCCACGCGACGCCCGTCCCCACCGCGACGTACCCGGCCGGTCCCGTGGCGACCGCGACCGGGTGCCCGGCGGGGAACGCGGCCCGGCGCCACGCCACCCCGTCGGACGACCGCAGCGCCAGCGGCGCCTCGCCCGCGCGGCCCACGGCGATCCAGCCGTGCCCGCCGTGCGCGACGTCCGACAGACCGCCCTGGACCGCCGGTACCTTCGCGCGCGCCCACGCGGCCCCGTCCGGCGAACTCCAGACGGCCGCGTCCCCGTTGCCCTTCCCGACCGCGACGACCCGGCCGTCCGTCGCCGTCACCGCGCCGACCTCCCGCTGCTCCCGGACGGCGCCCGGCACCTTCGCGAGATCCACGCCGGACAGGTAGGCGTCGTCGTCGAGCCTCCCGGCGATCGCGAGCCGTCCGCCGTCGGCGACCGTCAGGCCCGCGACCGCCGCGCGCCCGACCGTCCCGTCCACCCGCCACTTGCGCCCGTCCGCGCTCCGCACGATCGTCCGCTCGTCACCGCGCGCCACCGCGACGAGCCCCGCCGGCGACCCGCCGAACGACTCGACGCCCCGGTGCCCGGGCACGCCGAACCTCCCGACCGCCCGCCACGTCGCGCCGTCCGCCGAAGCGAAGACGATCGCGGACCGCTTCTTCTTCTGCCTCGCGTCCCGCACGGTGAAGAAGCCGCCCGGCCCCGCGACCAGCCCCTTCGTCGCCCCGTAGGACCCGTGGGACTGCCGCACACCGACGCCCTTCCACGTGCGCCCGCCGTCCGCCGAACGCCACAGCCCCTGCGCCGCGATCGTCCGCTCGACCTTCCGGCGGCCCTTCTTCTCCGTGACCTTCTTCGGGTACGTGCCCTGGGTCACGAGCACGTTCCCGGACGCCGCCAGACCGTAGAACCCGCTGATGCCCCGGATGCCGTCGACGCGCTGCCACGCGCGCCCGTCCGCCGAACTCCACACCACGGCCCGTCCGTCCGCCGCCCCCACGGCCACGAACCCCGCGGGCGTCCGCACCAGGTCGTTGACCTCGTCGGACGCACGGAACGCGGCCCCGAGCGGGCGACGCGTCCACGTCCCGCCGTCCGTGCTCGTCCACGCGACTCGGGTGCCGTCGGACGCCAGGCCCAGCGCCGTCCAGCGCCCGCCGCCGCCCGCGACCAGCCGGGGCCGGTCCCCGTGCGGCGGCACCGTCCCGGCGTCCGTCCGCGCCGTGCCCGCCGACCAGGCGCGTCCGCCGTCCGCCGACACGAGGAACTCGGCGCGACCGCCGCCCTCGCTCCCGACCGCCACGATCGTCCCGCCCGCCGCGTCGACCGACGCGAACTCCTGCACGAGCCCGTCGTCGGTGGCCGCGGGATCGAGCGCGAACTGCGCGGACGCCGCCACCGGCGCGGGCACCGACGGCTTCGCGGGCCCGTCCGCCCCGCGCCCCGCGACGAACACCGCGCCGCCCGCGACCAGCGCGACCCCCGCCGCCACGGCGACCCCTGCGAGCGCGCGCCGCCCCCGCCGCGCCGTCCGCGCGGGCCGCACGGCCGCGCTCGTCTCCGCGACCTCGCCGTCCTGCGCGGGCTCCTGTACCGGCTTCGGTGCGGGCTGCGGCTTCGGCGCCGGCTTCGGCTCCACGGGCGCGGACTCGGCGGCAGGCGGTTGCTCGACCTTCGTCCGTTTGGCCGCCATCGCGACGACCCCCGGACCGGCGGGCGTCGCCGCCGCCCGCTTCGTCCCGTCCGGCTCGGACGCCTTCGACGGCTGAGCGGACGGCGTCCGTCCGGGCTTCTCGAGGGCCGCCGCACCGGACGTGCCCGCGTCCTGCTTCGGCTCCTCGGCGCCCCCACCCGTCGCGGTCGCGGGCGCCTCGCCGTCCGCGTCGCCCTTTCCGGACGCCGCGGCACGAGCCTTCGCGCCCGCCTTCGGCGGGGCTACGGGAGCGCTGACCGATCCGGCCTTCCTCGCCGCCTTACCCGCACGCGAGTCGGGCGCAGAGCCCGGCGCGGGCACGCTCTCCGGCTCGGCTTTCTCCGTCGCCTTACCCGCACTCGCACCCGGCTCCGAACCGGCTCCGACATCCGAGCCCGACGCAGAAGCGCGCTCCGACTCGGCCTTCTTCGTCACCTTCTTCGGGCTCGTGTCCGGTTCGGCGGGGGCGGCTGCGGAGGCCGAAGGGCGGGGGCGGGCCTTCTTGCCTCGTCGGGGTTTCGCCGGCGGCTCGTTCTTCGCGGCGGACGGCTCGCCGGGTCCGGGCGCGTGGCGCCACGGGATGCCGGCGGCGCGCCATGCCTCGAGGGCGCGTTGCCACGGGGACAGGGACGCCGGGAGGTCGGCCGCGACGCCGAACGTCAGGCGGCGCCGGACCTCGCGGGAGTCTGCCGGGTCGTCGGAGCGTGCCTCGTCCTGCTGCGGGCTCCTCGCCGTCACACGCGCTCCTTTTCGGGCCATTGGTGATGGCACACCATCAAACCGCGTCACATGGCGGTCTGTTCGGACATTGAGGTGAACGGCGGCCGATCGGGCCGCGTGAGGGTTCTATCACCTTTCGCGGGCAACAGCCGAAATATGCTGATGAGTCGTCCCGAAAGGACCCACGGCCCCGAGAGCATTCGCGATTGCGGCACCGACGCGGCCCGCCCCGGAGCCCGCAACCGCCTCGGCTTCTGCACACGGCGCGGCCGCCGAGGAGCCGTCCGACCGCACAACGAACGGGCCGGTACCGGTACACGCGCGGCCGCGGTGATCGGCCCCCGTTGCACTCCCGGCCCATCGACGGTCAGGGGCCGGACGCGACACGCTCGGCCCATGCAAGGACACCCTCGGCGAGTCCGGGACGCTCCAGACCTTCAGCCCTAGAACTCCGGGGCGACCGGGCGGCCGATCAGGCGCCCGCGCGCCCGGTCAGACGGCCGAGTACTCGCGCGTCCCCTTCGCCTCGATGCGGCCCTTGTACGCGAACCCCTGGACGCGGACGACCGGAGCACCGGCCGGCGGTGCGCCGTGGGCGTCCAGGGAGACGCCCACACCGGCGGCCTCGACGCGGACGCCCGCCGGGACGACGATCTCGACCGTGGACTTGTACGCCACGACGCGGAGGATCGTGACGGGTTCGGCGAACTCGGCGATGCGCAGGTCGAGCAGCGCGCGGCCCTTGTAGACGACGGACGTGAAGGTGTCGGGGACGCGCCAGCGGCCACCGCGCGTGACGGTGTCCTTGTACGCGACCTGCAGGCGGCCGGACGGGGCCCCGGGGGCGGGTCGGGGGCCGGGGAGATCGGCCGAGACGCGGCCGAGGTCGTCGTGGGTGCGCGCGGCGAGGGTCAGGTCGATGCGCTCGTCCAGTTCCACCTCGCTGAGCCGGCCTTCGGCGTAGGCGGTGTGGAGCCGGACGAGCACCTCGTCGCGGTCGCGGTCGGAGGCGCGGAGGGGCTGGTGCTCGACGCTCATCGCATCTCTCCTTCGAGAGGCAAGACGAGATGTATCTTAACCCGGACAGCCTCGATCATCGAGACATATCGCCAAATCCGGCCACCCCGCCGCGTGATCATGCTGTTCGGACGTCCGCCGCGCTAGTTTTCGGACATGCACGGAGGGGGGACGCTCGGCCGCGCGCACGGCCCATACACGCTGTACGACCTCGACTCGCTGCCCGAGGACGGACGGCGCCACGAGCTCGCCGACGGGTGGCTGAGCGAGCTGCCGGGCGACGTGTGGCACGACCACGCCGCCGAGCGGCTGAAATCGATCCTGAAGGACGCGGCCCGGCAGGCGGACGCGGACGTCCATGTGGCCGGGACGCCGCAGGACGTGACGACGCGCGCGGGCATCCGCAGGCCGGACGTGTTCGCCGTCGCGCGGGACGTCGCGCGGCTCGCCCTCGAGCGGCGGACGCGCACGTACTACGGGCCCGATCTGATCTTCGTCGCCGAGGTCGTGACGCCGCGCACCGGCAACGAGCGGACGGACCGGGTGCAGAAGGTCGAGGAGTACGCGGCGACCGGGATCCCGCACTACTGGCTCGTCGATCTGGAGCCGCGGCCCACGCTGACGCTGATGGAGATCGCGGACGGACGGTACGAGATCGTCCGGCGGGTCCGGTCCGGGGAGACGGTCGAGGTCGAGCGGCCGTTCCCGATCGCGTTCGATCCGGCCCGGCTGTCGGAAATGGAATGATCGTCGGTGCCGTCGAGGCGGCTGCGGGAACGAGGGGACGATGAGCGAGAAGATGCGGGCGATCCGGCAGGACGTGACGGGCGGGCCGGAGGTCCTGACGCTGGTGGAGGTCGACCGGCCGTCGCCGGGGCCCACGGAAGTGCTGGTCAGGGTGCACGCGGCCGGGGTCAATCCGACCGACTGGAAGCACCGGGCCGGGAAGGGGTTCCTCGGCGATCCGCCGTTCACGCTGGGCTGGGACGTGTCGGGCGTGGTCGAGGCGGTCGGCGTGGGGGTGACGATCCACAAGCCGGGCGACGAGGTGTTCGGGATGCTGCGGTACCCGTTCGGGGTCGGGTCGCACGCCGACTACGTGACGGCGCCGTCGCGGACGTTCGTCCGCAAGCCGGAGAGCATCGACCACGTGCAGGCGGGCGCGCTGCCGCTGGCGGCGCTGACGGCGTGGCAGTCGCTGGTCGACACGGCCGGGGTCCGGGAGGGACGGCGGGTGCTGGTGCACGCGGCGGCCGGCGGGGTCGGGCACCTGGCGGTGCAGATCGCCAGGGCGCGGGGCGCGGAGGTGCTGGGCACCGCGAGCGCGGGCAAGCACGGGTTCCTGCGCCGGATCGGCGTGAACGACCCGATCGACTACACGTCGGTCGACTTCGAGGACGTCGCGAAGGACGTCGACGTGGTGCTCGACCCGATCGGCGGCGAGTACGGGCCGCGGTCGCTGCGCTCGCTGCGGCCGGGCGGCGTTCTGGTGTCGCTGCTGCGCAACGCCGGAGAGGGCTTCGCGGACGAGGCGAGGGAGGCCGGGGTGCGCTGGGAGCGGCTTCTCGTCGAACCCGATTTCCACGCGATGCGGCAGATCGCCGCGCTGGCCGAGGCGGGACGGCTGCACGCGGAGATCGACGCGGTGTTCCCGCTGGAAGAGGCGGCGCGCGCGCACGAGCTGGGCGAGAGGGGACATGCGACCGGCAAGATCGTCCTGACCATGTCGTCTTGAGAAAGGCCGGCCGACCCATGCTGCTCCTGACGACACTGGACGGCTGGCGCGCCCAGTCCGGGCCACGGTTCGTCCTGTCCGAGGCGGGGGGTGTGTGGGCTCCCGAGGACGAGCGGGACCTGCTCGCCGTCGCCGACGACGCGTTCCCCGACGGCGGCCAGGTCCTCGCGGTCACGCTGGACCCGGCGCCCGGGATCCGGCCGCCGCAGGCCGTGATCGACCGGGCGGGCGCGACGCGCGTCCGGTACCTGCGGCGCGGCCCGGACGGGCGGCACGCGGCGGTGCTCGACCGTCCCGCGACCGCCGGGGCCCTCGACCTGCTCCCCCACCCGGAGGGCGGCTGGTACCGGGAGACCTGGCGGTCGGACGTCCGGTTCGTCCCGGACGGCTATCCGGGCGAGCGGGCGAGCGCGACCGGCATCTACTTCCTGCTGCCGCCGGGCGAGGAGTCGATGTGGCACGTGGTGCGGTCCGCCGAGGTGTGGCTGTGGCACCGCGGCGGGCCGCTGAACCTGCTGCTGGGCGGCCACGGGGAAGAGCCCCGGGACGCGGAGACGATCGTCGTCGGCGCGGACGTCGCGGCCGGGCAGGCGCCGCAGGCCGTGGTCCCGGCCGGGGCGTGGCAGGCGGCGCGGCCCGCCGGGCCGGAGGAGGTCCTCGTCAGCTGCGTGGTCTCCCCCGGCTTCGACTTCGCCGACTTCCGCGCGGTGCCCCGGCCGTCCTAGTCGTCCTTCGCGAACGCGCTGTCGAACGCGGCCGTCGGGAGCTCCATCGCGTTGAGGGCCCGGACGAACTGGAGCGACTCGGGCGCGCCCTGCAGGCGGTCCATGCCCGCGTCCTCCCACTCGATCGAGACGGGGCCGTCGTAGCCGATCGAGTTGAGGGCGCGGAACACGTCCTCCCACGGGACGTCGCCGCGCCCGGTGGAGATGAAGTCCCAGCCGCGCCGCAGGTCCCCCCAGGGCAGGTGGGACGACATCCGGCCGCGGCGCCCGTCACCGGTGCGGACCTTCGTGTCCTTGCAGTCGACGTGGTAGATCCGGTCGCGGAAGTCGAACAGGAAGCCGACGACGTCGAGTTCCTGCCAGACGAAGTGGGACGGGTCGAAGTTCAGGCCGAACGCGGGGCGGTGGCCGATCGCCTCGAGCGTCCGGACGGTCGTCCAGTAGTCGTAGGCGATCTCGCTCGGGTGGACCTCGTGCGCGAACCGGACGCCGACCTCGTCGAACACGTCCAGGATCGGGTTCCAGCGGTCGGCGAAGTCGGCGTACCCGCGCTCGACCATCGCCTCGGGGGTGGGCGGGAACATCGCGACGGTGTGCCAGATCGAGGAGCCGGTGAAGCCGATGACGGTGTCGACGCCGAGTTTCGCGGCGGCCCGCGCGGTGTCCTTGATCTCGTCGGCGGCCCGCCGCCGGACGCCCTCGGGCTCGCCGTCGCCCCAGATGCGCGCGGGCAGGATCGCCTGGTGGCGTTCGTCCGGGATGTCGCAGACGGCCTGCCCGACGAGGTGGTTGGAGATCGCCCACACCTTCAGGCCGTGCTTGGCGAGCGTCTCCAGCTTGCGCGGGACGTAGGACTCGTCGGCGAGGGCCTTGTCGACCTCGAAGTGGTCGCCCCAGCAGGCGATCTCCAGGCCCTCGTAGCCCCAGCCGGACGCGAGCCGGCAGACCTCCTCGAACGGCAGGTCAGCCCACTGGCCGGTGAACAGGGTGATCGGTCGTGCCATGTCACGCGTTCCCTTCGACGGTGGTCCAGCCGCCGCTCTCGGCGGCGCTGCGCTCCACGGCCGCCAGCACCCGCTGCACCCGCAGGCCGTCGGCGAAGGACGGGCTCGGGTCGGTGCCGTCGGCGATGGCGGTGAGCAGGTCGGCCATCTGGTGGGTGAAGGTGTGCTCGTAGCCGAGCATGTGACCGGGCGGCCACCACCGCCCGGCGTAGGGGTGGACGTCCTCGGTGACGAGGATCCGGCGGAACCCGGCGGTCGCCGGGTCCTCCGCGGCGTCGTGGAACCACAGCTCGTTCAGCGACTCCAGGTCGAACGACAGGGCGCCCGCCGAGCCGCTGACCTCGATCCGCAGCGCGTTCTTGCGCCCGGACGCCACGCGCGTCGCCTCGAACGTCGCGAGCGCGCCGCCGTCGGTGCGCGCGAGGAACAGCGCGGCGTCGTCCACGGTCACCGGAGCGGTGCCGCCGCCGGGCAGGGGCCGCTCGGGGGTGAAGGTGTCCGTCAGCGCGGTGACGCCGGTCAGGGCGTGCCCGGTGACGAACTGGGCCGTGTCGATGATGTGCGCGCCGATGTCGCCGAGCGCGCCCGACCCGGCCCTGTCACGGTCCAACCGCCAGGTGTGCGGGGACTCGGGGTCGGTCAGCCAGTCCTGCAGGTACTGCGCCCGGATCTGCCGGACGGTCCCGATCCGTCCCTCGGCGACCAGGCGGCGCGCCAGCGTCACCGCCGGGACGCGCCGGTAGTTGAACCCCACCATCGAGCGGACGCCGCGCGCCCGCGCGCGTTCGGCGGCGGCGACCATCGCCTCCGCCTCGGCGACGGTGTTGGCGAGAGGCTTCTCGCACAGCACGTGCTTGCCGGCGTCCAGCGCGGCGACCGCGATCTCGGCGTGGCTGTCGCCCGGCGTGCAGACGTCGACGAGCTGGACGTCGTCGCGGCGCAGCAGCTCCTTCCAGTCGGTCTCGGCGGACGCCCAGCCGAGCGCGCGGGCGGCGGCACCGGTGCGTCCGGCGTCGCGCCCGGCGAGGGCCGTCATCACGGGGGTCAGCGGCGGATCGAAGAACGGCCCGACGCTGCGCCACGCCTGGGAGTGGGCGCGCCCCATGAACGCATGCCCGACCATCCCGACTCCGACGGTCGTCATTTCTGCTCACCTCTCTGTGGTCGCCCGGGACGCGCCCGCCGGGTCTCGGCGGGCGCGTCCCGGGACGTGGCTCGTGCTCCGGCCCGCGGCACGCGCACGCGGCGCGCGCCGCCTACGACTCGAAGCCGAGCGGCATGTACGTGTCGACGTTCGCCTTGGTGATCGTCTCGGACGCGAGCGTGATCGACTGCGGGACCTGCAGCTCGACGAGGTCGGTCATCCCCTTGCCCTGCGCGATCAGCCGCGCGAGCTTGACCGCCGAACCGGCCATCGTCGGCGGGTAGGTGACGGTCGCCTCCAGCACCCCGCCCTTCTTGATCTCCCGCATGGCGTTGGCCGAACCGGCGCCGCCGACCATGAAGAACTCGTCCCGTCCGGACTGCGTGATCGCGGCGAGGACGCCGACGCCCTGGTCGTCGTCGTGGTTCCACAGCGCGTCGATCTTCTTGTGGGCCGACAGCAGGTTGGTGGTGACCTGGTTGCCGGACTCCACGGTGAACTCCGCGGCCTGCTTGTCGGTGACCGAGAACCCGTAGGTCTTCAGCGTGTCGGCGAAGCCGCTGCTGCGCTCCTGGGTGAGCGGCAGCGTCGCGATGCCCTGGACCTCCACGATGACCGGGTCGGCCGTGCCCGCCTCCTTCAGCTGCTTGCCGACGTAGTGGCCCGCGGAGACGCCCATGCCGTAGTTGTCGCCGCCGAGCCACGTCCGGTAGGACAGCTTGTCGGGGAAGACGCGGTCCAGGTTGATCACCGGGATGCCGGCGTCCATCGCCTTGCGGGCGACCTGGTTCAGCTGCTCGCCGTCGTTCGGCAGGATGACCAGCGCGTTCACCTTCGCCTGGATCAGCGACTCGACGGCGGAGATCTGCTGGTTGATGTCGTTGGTCGGCTCGACCGGCTTCCAGTCGACGTCGGTGTACTTCTTGGCCTGGGCCTCCGCGTCCTTGGCGATCGCCGCCATCCAGCCGTGGTCGGCGGCCGGGGCGGAGAAACCGATCGTGACCTTCTTGCCGGGCTTGTCGTTGTCGCCGGCCAGCGTGCCGCCCCGGGCGGCGGTGCCGCCGTCGTCCGGCTCGGCGTTGCTCGTGCAGGCCGCGGCGAGCGTGCCGGCGGCGACGGCGGCGCCGCCGAACAGGACGCCTCTGCGGCTCGGACGGGACGGGCTGCTCTGATCGCGCATGTCGTGCTCCTGATCGGGGGTGGGGGTCAACACGGGATCGTGGCGGGGGACGGTCAGGTGGGCGAGCCGAGCGAACGGCGCTGCAGCAGCACGGCGACCACGATGATGGCGCCCTTCGCGATCAGCTGGTCGCTGGTCTGCAGGCCGTTGAGGATGAACAGGTTCGTGATGAGCGTGAACACCAGCACGCCGAGGATCGACCCGATGACGGTGCCGCGCCCGCCGGTCAGCAGCGTCCCGCCGATGATCACGGCGGCGATCGCGTCGAGCTCGTACAGGTTGCCGTGCGTGCTGGAGCCGGTCGTCGTCCGGGCCATGATGATGATCGCCGCGACGCCGCAGCAGAACCCGGACAGCGCGTACAGCAGGAGGGTGTGCCGGCGGACGTCGATGCCGGCGAGCCGCGCCGCCTCCGGGTTGCCGCCCACCGCGAACGTCCGGCGGCCGAAGGTGGTGCGGTTGAGCAGCACCCAGCCGGCGGCGCCGACGGCCAGGAAGATGTAGACGACCAGCGGAAGCCCGAGCACCTCCGTGGTGGACAGCTTCACGATCGCGTTGTTCTCCTGCTGCACCAGCTGGGTCTTGCTGTCGGAGAGCCGCTGCGCGAGGCCGCGCGCCGCGACGAGCATCGCGAGCGTCGCGATGAACGGCACGAGCCGCCCGTAGGAGATCAGCAGCCCGCTCACCACACCGGCGCCCGTCCCGACGAGGATCGCGCAGAGCGCCATCACCGCGGGCCCGTAGGACTGCGTGGCCACCGTCGTCGCCCACACCGACGCGAGCGCCATCACCGACCCGACCGACAGGTCGATGCCGCCGCCGATGATGACGAACGTCTGGCCGACCGTGATCACGCCGATGGTCGCGGCGAGGACCAGGATGCCGACCGTGTTCCCCGTGGTGAGGAAGTTGTCCGGCTGGGTGATCGCCCCGACCGCGCAGAGCAGCAGCAACGCCAGGACGAGCCCGAGGTGCCGGGTGTCGTCGAGCGGCGGGCGCCGCCACCACGGGGCGGCCCGCCCCCGCACGGCCTCGGCCTTGACCGGCGCCTCGCCGCGCTCGTCCACGCCCGTGTCGTTCACAGTGCGCTTCCTTCCATGATCATGTTGAGTACGGCGCCCTCGTCGAGGTCGCGGGCGTCTCCGGTGTGCACGACCCGTCCCTCGCGGACGACCAGGACCCGGTCGGCCAGCCCGAGGACCTCGGGCACCTCGCTGGACACCAGCAGCACCGCGATGCCGCGCCCGGCCAGTTCCCGGATCACCGCGTACAGTTCCGCGCGCGCGCCGACGTCGACGCCTCGGGTGGGCTCGTCCAGGATCAGCAGCCGCAGGTCGTCGGAGCCCAGCAGCCAGCGGGCCAGCACGACCTTCTGCTGGTTGCCGCCGGAAAGGGTCACGACGGGCCGGTTCGGGTCGGGCGGGCGGATGTCGAGCGACGCGATCTGGCGCCGGACATCGTCCTGCTCGCGCCGCCGGTCGAACCAGCCGAGCTTGGAGTACCGGCCGAGGCCCGCGACGGTCACGTTCGCGGCGACGGTCTCGTTCGGCAGCAGCGCCTGGCTCTTGCGCTCCTCGGGCGCCATGCCCATGCCGCGCCGCACGGCCGCGCCCGTGTCGCCCGGACGCACGCGGCGTCCGTCCACGAGCACCCGGCCCCGCGCGGGACGCCGCGCGCCGTAGATCGTCTCGAGGATCTCCGAGCGGCCGGACCCGACGAGCCCGGCGAGCCCCACGATCTCCCCGGCCCGCACCGTCAGCGACACGTCCGCGAAGGCCCCCGGGGCCGTCAGGTCCTCGACGCGCAGCACCTCGGGCCGCTCCCCCTCGGGCGCCTCCGGACGTTCGGGGAACACGTACTCCACGTCGCGTCCGGTCATCAGCGACACGACCTTGTCGGTCGACGTCGTCTTCGCGGGGAGCCCGTTCGCCACCGAGCGCCCGTCCTTCAGGACGGTCACCCGGTCGCCGATCTCGCGGATCTCCTCCAGCCGGTGCGAGATGTAGACCACCGCGACGCCCGCGGCCGTCAGTTCCCGGATGATCCGGAACAGGTTGCCGACCTCGTCGTGCGCGAGGGCCGCCGACGGCTCGTCCATCACGATCAGCTTCGCCTCGTGCGACAGCGCGCGGGCCATGCTGACGACCTGCTTGCCCGCCGCCGGCAGGCGTCCGGCCTCCCGGCGCGGCGGGATCTCCCCGTGCCCGAGCCGGCCGAGCAGCTCGCGCGCCGCCCGTTCGGCGTCGCCGCGCCGGGTGAACCCGAACGACGCCTTCTCGTGGCCGAGGAAGATGTTGTCGGCGACCGACAGGCCGTCCACCAGGTCAAGTTCCTGGTAGATCGTCGCGATGCCGGACCGCATGGCCGCGGTCGGCCCGGCGAGCCGCACCGTCTCGCCCGCGAGGACGATCTCGCCCTCGTCCGGCTGGTGCGCGCCCGCGAGGACCTTGATCAACGTGGACTTCCCGGCGCCGTTCTGCCCGAGCAGGCAGTGCACCTCGCCCGGAAGGACGTCGAGGTCGACGCCGTCCAGGGCACGGACGCCGGGGAACTGCTTGACGATGCCGCGCATCCGCAGCAGGGGTTCGCCCATCGGGACTCCTGGGGGTCAGGCGGTGGAGAAGACGTGGTCGCTGATGAGGCGGGCGCCGCCGACCACGCCGGCGGCCCCGGCGAGCTCGGACAGCACGATGGGCAGGTTGCCGGTGGCGAGCGGCGCCGACCGGCGGTAGACGACGCTGCGGATCTCGGCCAGCAGCGTGTGGCCGAGCCCCGCGACACCGCCCGCGATGATCACGAGACCGGGGTTGAAGAAGCTGACGAGACCGGCGAGGACCTGGCCGACGTGCCGCCCGCCCTCCCGGATGATCCGCACCGCCGCGCGGTCGCCCGCCGCCGCCGCGTCCGACACGTGCTCGCCGGTCAGCTCGCCGTGCGTCTCCAGCAGCGCCGCCAGATGCGCGGACTCGCCCGACGCGGCCGCCGCCGTGGCGTCCCGGGCCAGCGCCGCACCGCCGAAGTAGGCCTCCAGGCACCCGGTGTTGCCGCACGCGCACACCGGCCCGTCGTCATCGACCCGGATGTGGCCGATATCGCCCGCACTGCCCGAGACGCCCCGGTAGATGGCCTTGTCGACGACGATGCCGCAGCCGATGCCCGTCCCGATCTTGACGAGCAGGAAGTCGTCCACCGACCGCGCCACGCCGGACGTCAGCTCGCCGAGCGCCATGAGGTTCACGTCGTTGTCGACCAGCACCGGGCAGCCGAGCTCCTGGCCGATGGCGTCCCGCACGGGGAACCGGTCCCAGCCGGGCATGATCGGCGGCACGACCGGCATCCCGTCGCGGAAGCTGACCGGCCCCGGGACTCCTATGCCCGTCCCGTGCACCTGGTCGATCAGGCCCTCGTCCCGAAGCTTCCCGAGCAGGACGAGCGCCCGCTCCAGGACGACCGGCGCGCCCTGCCGCACGTCGCACGGCTCGTTGACGTGCCCGAGCACCTCCAGCTCCCCGTCGGTCACCGCGACGTCGATCGACGTGGCGCCGATGTCGAACGCGACGAAGCGCAGCCTCGGCGACAGCCGCACGATGCCCGACCGCCGCCCGCCCCGCGACGCCGCCAGCCCCGCGCCCTCGACGAGCCCCAGCTCGACGAGCCGGTCCAGCTCGACCGCGAGCTTCGACCGCGACAGCTTGACGACGTCGCCCAGCTCGGCGCGCGAACGCGGCCCCTCGTCACGCAGCAGCCGCAACAGGCGTGCCTGGTGCACGTTCTGCGGACGAGCCGTCATGCGCGTGTACATCGCGTCGCCCTCGGCGTCAGGCCCAGGGGGCCTTCCTTCAACGGGCGACGCGTGCGATCGCCGCATCGCTCCGACTCGCCCAGGGGCTCGCTGCGCGATCGGGTTCTCGCGAGCTCGGATCCGGCTTCGCTCGCGATCGCGGTCGCCCCCGTCCGCTCGGGCAGGGGCGTTGGCTGACGTAGGTGCATTGGTCTCCGACCGGTTCGTGCTCGATCCCGACGGTCTGGCGCGCCGGTTCGTGCGGAGAACGTAACCGGCTTTCGCCGCGTTGAGAAGACCTTTTCGCGAGATCGTCCGAACTTTTTCCACTCAGAGGACAAAGCCACCCGCGCGAGGCCCCCGCACCTCGACAGAAGACATGCCCTCGCGCGCAGAAGGAAGCCGCCCAACGACCACCACCGACGCCGGAACCCCGCCCCAACCACGCCGAGCCCGGCACAGGTGCGCGCACGGCGGAGGCGGCGGCCTCGGCTCCGGCCCCTAACGGACCATCGAGCCGAGACCGCCGCCGAAGCCGGACGGGCTCGTGTACGCACACCCGGCCGTGGGCATGCGAGCACGCAACGTCACGCCGCTACATCAGCCATCGCCTCAGCCACGCGCCCACCGGAACCACTGCGATCGCGACCGAAGGCAGGTTCGAGCGAAGCGAGAACCTGATCGCGCAGCGAACCCCCAGGGCGAGTCGAAGCGATGCAGCAATCGCACGAGGCGCCCGCCGAAGGAAGGCCCTCCAGGGCCTGACGCCAAGGGCGACTCAGTGAGACACCCGCTGGGTGCTCATGGTTCGCATGATGTGTTCGACGAGGGTGATGAGGACGCGCTTGGCGTCCTCCCGGTCGCGGACGTCGCAGGAGATCACCGGCACGTCCGACGGGAGGTCCAGGGCGTCGCGGATCTGCTCGGGCGAGTGGTTGCCCGTGCCGTCGAACCGGTTGACTCCGATGATGAACGGGACGCCGCGCCGTTCGAAGTAGTCCACGGACGCGAAGCAGTCGGCCAGCCGGCGGGTGTCGACCAGCACGACCGCGCCGAGGGCGCCCTTGGCCAGTTCGTCCCACATGAACCAGAACCGGTCCTGGCCGGGGGTGCCGAACACGAAGAGCACCAGGCCGTTCGGCAGCGTGATGCGGCCGAAGTCCATCGCGACGGTCGTCGTCGTCTTGGCGGCGACGGCACTGGTGTCGTCGATGCCGATGCTCTTCTCGGTGAGGGCCTCCTCGGTGCGCAGCGGCCGGATCTCGCTGACGGCGCTCACCAGGGTGGTCTTGCCGACGCCGAAACCACCGGCGACCAGGATCTTGACGGTCAGCGCGGAGTCGCTCGTGGCGACCGCGTCAGAGCGCACGGATTCCATCGATCACTTCCTTGAGTACGCGCTCGCTGGGGAACTGCGCCACCGGCGCGGGGCGTCGAACCTCGATCAGCGAGTGGTCGAGCAGGTCGCCGAGCAGGACCCGGACGACTCCGAGGGGAAGTTCCAGATCCGACGCTATCTCGACAACCGACAACGGGGTGCGGCAAAGCTCCAAGATCATGTCATGTTCCGGCTCCGGGGCCCACCCGGACGCGGCTCCGCGGTCGTCTTCCGGGCCGTCCGCCGGGCGCGGCGCGGCGACGATGAGGGCGACCATGTCGAACTGGTCGGCGTCGTCGTGGTGGGTCCGTCCGCCGGTGAGCGCGTACGGACGGACGACGGGCCCGGCCGCGTCGTCGTACCAGGCCGCCCCCTCCGAACGCTCCATCTCAGCCGCCGCCCGGTTCGACCGTGGCGACGCGGGGGTCGGCGGACAGGTGCTGGCCCACGCGGGTGACCAGCATGGCCATCTCGTAGGCGATGATCCCGAGGTCGGCGTCGGCGTCGGCGAGCACCGCCAGGCAGGCTCCGCGCCCGGCGGCGGTGACGAACAGGAAGGACGACTCCATCTCCACGATCGTCTGCCGGACCGGGCCGCCGCCGAACGACTCGCCGGCACCGCGGGCGAGGCTCTGGAAGCTCGCCGCCACGGCCGACAGATGGTCGGACTCCTCGCGGGCGAGTCCCCGCGAGGCGGCCATCCGCAGTCCGTCGCTCGACAGCACCACGGCGTTCTGCACGGGTGCGACGCGGTCGACGAGGCTGTCGAGCAGCCAGTTCAGGTCACCGCCGGCGCCGCCAGCGGGCTCCGCGCCGGAGTGCTGGGCATCTGTCATGGGGTGTCGTCCTCCTGGTCGCCTCGGTTCTGCGAAGTCTGTTCTTCGGCCGCCGACTCGTCCCGGCCGCGCTGCCAGCCCTGCTGCATGGCCGACATCATCGAGCGCAGCGTCTCGGGCGAGCGTTCCTCCGGCGCGTCCGGTGCCGCGTCCTCGGGGACGGGCGCCGGCAGCGGCGTCGCGGGCTCCGGGGGCGCGTCCGGACCGGCGGGCGGTGCGTCCGGCGGCGGTGCGGCGTGCCGGCCCGCGGCCGGGGGCCCGGACCACGCGGGCGCGGTGGCCGGGTCGGGGGGCGTGCGGCCCTCGGCGGCCAGGTGGGCGTCGACCCGCTCCTTCAGCTGCGGCGCCAGGTGCGTCTGCCGCCTGCGCTTGGGCAGTTCGCCCTCCTTCAGCGGCGGCTCGGGCTCCGGTTCGGGTTCGGGTTCGGGTCGGGGTTCGGGCACCGGCCGCGGCGGTTCGGGCTGCAGTTCGGTCACGGGTTGGGGCCGGACGGGCTCGGCCTCGGCGACGAGCCGGACGACGCCGCCCGTCTCCTCCGCCGGGCGCGCGCCCGCCAGCGCGGCGGTCGGCTGCTGCAGGGCGGGCATCGGGCCGCTGTCGCGGCGCTGGAGCCGCTCCTGCTCGGCGGGTTCCACCAGCAGGGAGCCGGGGATCAGTGCGATCGCGGTCGTGCCCCCGTACGGGGACGGGCGCAGCGTGACGCGGACGTCGTGCCGTGCGGCCAGCCGCGCCACGACGAACAGGCCGAGCTGGGCGCTGTCGGTGGGGTCGAACTCGGGCGGGTCGGCCAGCCGGGCGTTCGCGACGCGCAGCGCCTCCTCGGTCATGCCGAGCCCGCGGTCCTCGACCTCGATCGCGAACCCGTTGGCGACCGGGTGCCCGCTGACCCGCACCGGCGACTGCGGCGGCGAGAACGTGGTGGCGTTCTCGACCACCTCGGCCAGCAGGTGGACGACGTCGGCGACGGCCGAGCCGAGCAGCGACACCCGGGGCAGCGGCTGCACCCGGACCCGCGGGTAGTCCTCGACCTCGGCGACCGCGCCGCGCACGACGTCCACCAGCGGGACCGGACGGCGCCAGCCGCGGCCCGCGGTCTTCCCGGCGAGGATCACGAGGCCCTCGGCGTGCCGGCGCATGCGGGTGGCGAGGTGGTCGAGCCGGAACAGGTCGGACAGCTCGGCCGGGTCCTCGGTGCGGCGCTCCATGGTGTCCAGCAGGCTGAGCTGCCGGTGCAGCAGCGCCTGGTTGCGGCGGGCGAGGTTCACGAAGACCTCGCTGATGCCGCGCCGGGCCGCGACCTCGCCCTCGGCGGCGACGATCACGGCCTCGTGGGCGCGGTCGAACGACTCGGCGATCCGCCGGACCTCGTTGATGTGGAAGTCCTCGTCGCGGAGGGTGCGGGCCTCGGCGGGACGTCCCGCGCGGATCTGCTCGGCGAGCTTCGGCAGCCGCCGCTGGGTGAACTCGACGACGGCGTCGGCGAGCGTCCGGCACTCGCGCACCAGCCGGCGCGAGACGCGGGCGGCGATGAACACCGACAGGGCCACCGCGAGCAGCCCGAGTCCGGCGGCGACGGCGAGCCGGACGAACACGTCCATCGCGATGTCGCGGGCCCGTCCGGTGAGGCTGTCGAGGGACGTGTTCTCCAGCTCGAACAGCCGGACGTTGGCGGCGTCGGCGGCGGCGCGCCAGTCGGCGGGGGCGACGGGCTGCGCGGCGCGTCCGCCCGTCCCGTTCCCGGACGGGCGGGCGGGCTGGACCTCGCCGCGGACGATGCGGTCCTCCAGCGCGCGGAGGCGGCGGGACTCCTCGGACCCGGCGAACCGCTCGTACTGGTCGCGTCCGGCGGCCGGAAGGTTCTTGACGTTGTCGCCGTAGAGGTACCGCTGCGCCCCGACGAGCTGTGCGAACTCGCCGCGTTCGGCCGCGGTGAGGCGCCCGTCGGCGAGGGCGGCGGTCAGCAGCGCGTCCTCGCGGGCGAGGAACTCGCGGGCGCGGCCCATCAGCACGAGCGTCTGCGCGTCGGCGGTGATCTCGCCGTTGCCGGGCGTCGTGGCGGTGTAGACGGCGAAGCCCGCGTCGATCAGGGAGGTGTAGTGCCGCAGGACGGCGGCGCGGTCGTCGGTCGCCCGGTCCACGCCCGCGCGGATCGCGTCCAGCGACCGCAGTTCGCTCACGAGCGCGTCCCACCGCTGGACGACCGCGGGCAGGAGGTCCTCGCGCAGTCCCTCGTCGCGGGCGCCGGACCGCACGTACGCGGCGGCCCGGTCGGTGGCGACCCGCTGGTCGCGCAGTTCCGGACCGCCGGCGCCGATCGCGGTCATCGAGAGCCGGCGCTCCTTCTGCAGCGCGTCGATGAGCCGCTGCGTGGGCTGCACCGCCTTCTCCTGGAACGCCCGCGCCTGCAGGAGCTGGTTGGCGTCCCCGTAGGTGACGGCGGTCAGGAACGCCCAGAGCGCGGCGACCGCCAGCAGCGGCGCGAGGACCAGCATCGTGATCCGCGACCGGATGGAGGAGAAGCGCGAGGTCGTCACGGTCGCCGGCCCCTTCCGGCGGGCACGGCTCTCGGCACTCGGGGGTGGAACATACGGGGGGAAACCTCCCGATGCGTCGTGTACGGGGGTCTGCGGAGCCTACTACGTCACGGGTTCGGGGTGATCGGCGACCGAGCGTCATCGAATTCACGTCGGCACCCCGATACGGAGGGTTCCCGCGATGATAAAGGGACCGGTCAATACCCCCACGACCCGGTACTACGCCTCTGTCTCCCCTCCCTCACGACCGGGTCACAGATACCGCCTCATCAGGCCGGGACGCCGACAGGCGCGGCGCGGGACGTTACGATGCCCGCCGTGAGTCCCGAAAGCCAGGCATCCGAGGCACTTCCGTCGCGACGCCGCCGCACCCCCCGCGGCGGCCGCCACCGCGGCGACGAGTCCTTCCTGCTGCCCCCCGGATCCCCCGCGCTGGTCCTGGCCGTTCCGGGCGCCCGGCGCCCCGGCACGGAGATCGCGGACGAGCTCGCCCGGCTCGTCGAGATCGAGCACACCGGCCAGCGTGCCCACGTCGGGCACCTGGAGGGGAACGAGGCGTCCCTGCACGGGGTCCTCGCCGGGCTGCCGCGGCAGGAGGAGGAGCTCGCCGCAGTGGTGGTACCGCTGTCCACCGGGCCCGATCCGGCGCTGGACGGCGCGGTCCGCGCGGCCGTCGCGAACGCGCCGGTGCCGGCCGTCGCCGCCGAGCCGCTGGGCCCGCACCCGCTGATCGCCGAGGCGCTGCACGACCGGCTCGCGGACGCCGGTCTCGCCCGCGCCGACCGGATCCGGATGATGACGATGGTGACGGCCGCGTCCGGTTTCGTCGTCGCCACGCCGGGCGGTCCCGACGCCGTCCGGCAGGCGGAGGTGACCGGTGTCCTGCTGGCGTCCCGGCTGGCCGCCCCCGTGTTCACCGCGTCGCTCGCCGACGAGGCCGCGGTGAAGGCGGTCGCCGAGCAGCTGCGCGTCGCCGGCGCGGCGTCGGTGGCGATCGCGCCGCACCTGATCGGCATCGAGCCGGAGACGGCCTGGGTCGCGGCGGCGGGGGACGCCGTCGGCGCCGCGTACGCGGCGCCGCTGGGCGCCCACCCGGCGCTGGCCCGGCTCGCCGCGCTCCGCTACGTCGAGGCGCTGGCCACCGCCCTCGCCGACTGACGGCGCCCAGCCGCCTGCACAGGGCCGTGAGGGGCCGGCGCACGCACGACGGGGGGCCGCGGCGGGACCCGGTCCCGTCGCGGCCCCCTGCGCTCGTCAGCGGTTCCTGAACTCGGGGCGGCGCTTCTGCAGCGTCGCGGTCATCCCCTCGACGAGGTCCTCGCTGAAGAAGGCGAGCGTCTGCACGCTCGTCTCCGCCGCGAGCTGCCGCCGCAGCCCCGGCGCGTCCAGCGCCATGTTGAGCAGTTCCTTCGTGCGCCGCAGCCCGTAGGGCGACTTGGCGAGCAGCTCGTCGGCGAGCGCGTGCGCGCCCGCGAGATCCTCGCCCGCGCCGACGATCTCCGTCAGCAGCCCGAGGCCGAGGGCCCGCTGCGCGTCCAGCCGCTGCGCCCGGTAGGAGATCTCGGCGGCCTTCGCGGGGCCGACGAGCCGCGGCAGCAGCCACGACAGCCCGCAGTCCCCGGCCGACAGGCCGAGGTCGGTGAACGGGACGACGAACCGGGTGGTCGGGTCGGCGACGCGCAGGTCGCAGGCCAGCGCCCACGACACGCCCATCCCGGCGACCGGTCCGTGCAGCGCCGCGATCACCGGCTGCGGGATCTCCCGGAGCCGGGCGGTGACCTCGCCGCCGTTCGCGATCCCCCGGTAGAGCCGCTGGACGCGCCCCTCCCCGGGTTCGTCGTCGCCGCCGTCCACGCCGCCGCCCTGGATGTCCATCCCGGAGCAGAACCCGCGGCCCTCGCCGGTGAGCACGACGACGCGGGTCGCCGGGTCGCGCATCAGGCCGTTGAGGACGTCGAGCATCTCCTCGGTCAGCTCGCCGTCGACGGCGTTGAGGCGGTCCGGCCGGGACAGGGAGATCGTGAGGACCCCGTCCCGGCGGTCGAGCTTCAGCCCGCTCAACGGCTCAGGAGGTGAGCTGCTTGATCAGCGGGCCCATCTGCTCTCCCACGTTCTTGAAGACCGTCAGCGGGTCGCCGGAGTTGATCTCCGCCCAGTTGTCCCGGACGTCCTCCACCGACAGCGTCGACTTCTGCCCGTAGCCGGGGCCCTCGGCGACGAAGATCTTGGCGATGCGGCCGCCGCCGACCGTGTACACCTCGCCGGAGTCCTCGACGCTGTCGTGCACCAGGAAGGCCACCAGCGGCGTGACCTGGTCGACGCCCAGCTTGTCGGCGAAGTCGGCCGGCAGGAGGTCCTCGGTCATCCGGGTCCAGGCGACCGGAGCGATCGCGTTGGCCTTGATGTTGTACTTGGCGCCCTCCTGCGCGAGGGTCTTGGTGAACCCGACCAGGCCCATCTTGGCCGTCGAGTAGTTGGCCTGGCCGAAGTTGCCGAACAGGCCCGCGGGGGACGAGGTGTTGACGATGCGTCCGTAGCCCTGCTCGCGCAGGTGCGCCCAGGCGGCGCTGGAAACCAGGAACGACCCGCGCAGGTGCACGGCGATGACCGCGTCGAACTCCTCCGGGGTCATGTTCTTGAACGACTTGTCGCGCAGGATGCCGGCGTTGTTGACGATGATGTCGACCTTGCCGAAGGTGTCCAGCGCGGTCTTGATGATCGCCTGCGCGCCCTCGGGGGTGGCCACGTTGTCGGGGGTGGCGACGGCCTCGCCGCCGTTCTTCTTGATCTCGTCGACGACCTGCTGCGCCGGGCCGGCGTCGGCGCCGACGCCCGAACGGTCGCCGCCCAGGTCGTTCACGACGACCTTCGCGCCGCGGGAGGCCAGCTCCAGCGCGTGCTGCCGGCCGAGCCCGTGCCCCGCACCGGTCACGACCGCGACCCGGCCGTCGTAGCGCAGTTCCGCCATCTGTGTCTCCTCACATCGAGCACCGACTACGCCCCCCAGGTAATCACCCGGGGGTTACCAAGTGGTACCACCTAACCGAATCCCGCTCGGGAGCGGCCCCCGTGGTTCTTTCCCGCCCGGACGGGACGACAGTCCCACGTATGATGGGACAAGAGGGAAAGTTGCTTCAATCGTCGTAATTCGCTGAATCTCCGGCGTAGTGTCCTCCCCCATCGGCTCGCCGTCCGACGCCGCGAGGAGCACGGAGGTCCCTCCCCATGAGCCCTTCCGACCAGGATGCCCGGCCCTACCGCGTCGTGCAGTGGCCAGCGGAACACTGGGCCGCAACGTCATCCGGGGCGTCCTCGACCGTTCCGACATGGAACTGGCCGGAGTCTGGGTGCACAGCTTCGCCAAGGACGGCGCCGACGCCGGCACCCTCGCCGGACGTCCGCCCACGGGCGTCCGCGCCACCCGCGACCGCGCCGAGATCCTCGCCCTGGACGCCGACTGCGTCGTCTACGCGCCCGGCCGCCCGCCGCTCGACGACATCGACACCATCTGCGCCCTCCTCGCCTCCGGCAAGAACGTCGTCTGCACCAACGGGCTCGTCTTCCCGCAGGCCCACGGCCCCCACCTCGTGGACGAACTCGAGCAGGCGTGCAAGCGCGGCGGCACGTCCGTGCACGGCACCGGCTTCAACGGCGGCTTCATGGCCGACGTCCTCCCCCTCGTGCTCGCCCGGCTGTCCCGCCGCATCACCCACGTGTACTCCCGCGAGTGCTCGGACCTCGCCCGGCACCCGTCCTGGGGGCTCGTCCACCACATGATCGGATTCGGCCGCGACGAGGACGCGTTCCTGCGCGCGCTCCGCCCGACCCGCACCGCCATGCGCACGCTCTACTCCGAATGCCTCCACCTGGTCGCGACCGGGCTCGGCATCGACCTCGACGAGATCGACGTGGACGTCGACTACCGGCTCGCCGGAACCGACCTGGAGATCGCCGCCGGACGCATCCCGCGCGGCACCGTCGCGGCCGCCCGCTGGACCTTCAGCGGCCTCACCGGCGCCCGTCCGGCGATCACCGCCGAGGTCATCCACAAGGCCGACGCCGCGCGCGTCCCCGACTGGGGCGACCCCGGCCACTCCGTCCGCGTCGACGGCCGCCCCTCCCTCGCCCTCACCACCGACGACGCCTGGGTGTCCGACGAGGTCTCGGCCGCCGCCGCGCACGCGCTCAACTCGATCCCCGCCGTGTGCGCCGCCGCCCCCGGCGTCCGCACCTACCTGGACCTGCCGGTGTTCTCCGGCCGCATGGAGACCTGAGCGGGCTATCGTGGCGAGCGAGGGCACCTTCTCCGAAGGAGGAATCGGCATGTCCGTGCAGGAGGTCGAGGGCGGCCGGTTCGTCCGGCAGCCGAACCGCTTCACCGACCGCATCACCGCCGACGGCTCGTCCGGATACCCCGCCGAACCCGGCCGCTACCGGCTGTTCGTCTCCTACGCGTGCCCGTGGGCGCACCGCTCGCTGATCGTCCGCCGGCTGCTCGGCCTCGAGGACGTCATCAGCCTCAACGTCGTCGACCCCATCCGCGACGAGCGCGGCTGGCGGTTCCCCCAACGCGACCCGGTCACGAACGCCGAGTTCCTCTCCGAGCTCTACCTGTCGAGCGACCCGTCCTTCGAGGGCCGCTACACGGTCCCCTGCATCTGGGACACCCGCACCGGACGCCTCGTCACGAACGACTTCCCGAACATCACCACCACGTTCGAGACCGAGTTCACCGCGTTCCACCGTCCCGGGGCGCCCGACCTCTACCCGGAGGCCCTCCGCCCCGAGATCGACGAGCTGAACGACCGCGTTTACCGGACCGTGAACAACGGCGTCTACAAGGCGGGCTTCGCCACCTCGCAGGCGGCCTACGACGAGGCGTTCGACGCCCTCTTCGCCACCCTCGACCACCTCGAGGAGCGCCTCGCCGACCGCCGCCACCTCTTCGGCGACGGCATCACCGAGGCGGACGTCCGGCTCTACCCCACCCTCGCGCGCTTCGACGCCGTGTACTACTCGCACTTCAAGTGCAACCTGCGCCGCCTCACCGACTACCCGAACCTCTGGGCCTACGCGCGGAACCTGTACTCGATCCCCGCGTTCGGCGAGACGACGGACTTCGACCACATCAAGCGCCACTACTACGTGACGCAGCGCAACATCAACCCGTCGGGCGTCGTCCCCAAGGGCCCTGCCGTCGACTGGACCTGACCGCCGGGACGAATGATCACAACCCGGTCACCAACCGTCCTGACCCATCGTTATGCTGCGGAACCGATATTTCCCAGCACCGGAAGGCCCCGACCATGCGCAGCCAGTTCTTCGGAAACATGGACCAGGGACAGCAACTCCCCGGCCACTTCGCCCTCCAGAACTCCAAGATGCTCCGGATCCACCTCAACGGCGACGTCCTGGCCCGGCAGGGCTCCATGGTCGCCTTCCAGGGGCAGATGGAGTTCGACTACGAGGGCTCCGGAGGCATGGGCAAGTTCCTCAAGAAGGCCATCACGGGCGAGGGCGTCCCGCTGATGCGCGTCCGCGGCCAGGGCCTGCTGTTCGTCGCCAACGACGCCGACGACATCCACCTGTTCTACCTGGAGAACGAGGGCCTCACCGTCAACGGCTCGAACATCCTCGCCTACGACTCCCACCTGCAGTCCGACATCCAGCGCGTCCAGGGCGCGGGCATCGCCGCGGGCGGCCTGTTCAACACCACCCTCCAGGGCACCGGCTGGGTGGCCCTCACCACCCACGGCACCCCCGTCATGCTCGACTGCGGCCGCGCCCCCACCTTCGCCGACGGCCAGTCCGCCGTCGCGTGGAGCACCAGCCTCCAGGTCGGCGTCAACAAGACCTTCAAGGCCGGCGCCCTCATCGGCCGCGGCAGCGGCGAGGCCATGCAGCTCGCGTACCAGGGCCAGGGCTTCGTCCTCGTCCAGGCCAGCGAGGGCCCCACCGTCGCACCCCATACTCACTGAGTGACGCCTCGGCGTCACGCGCGATTGCCGCATCGCTCCGACTCGCCCAGGGCTCGCTGCGCGATCAGGTTCTCGCTTCGCTCGAACCTGGCTTCGCTCGCAATCGCAATGGTTTCGGACCGCTCCGGCTGGGGTGTGGGCTGGGGCGGTGCCACTCCTCGGGGGGCGCGGACGGGCGGCCGAGCCATGGACACGGGACCACGGGGTACGGGGGTGCGGGGCGGGGGCAACGGGGGTGTGTACGGGGGACCTGGAGGGGAAGCGCCATCAGGCCGGTTACGGCCACATATTCGGCGTTTCAAACTGTGACCTTGGACACTCCATGGCAGGCTTTGCCAGGTGAGGCGAGCGGCCCGTGGCCCTGCGGGGCTCCTCCTCACTCGGCTCGGCCACCGCCTCAGCCAGAGCGGACCGGTGCCACTGCGATTGCGAGCGAAGCCGGGCGCGAGCGGAGCGAGAACCTGATCGCGCAGCGAGCCCCTGGGCGAGTCGGAGCGATGCGGCAATCGCACGCAGGGCCCGCGGAAGGAAGGCCCCCCGGGGCCTGACGCCGAGGGCCATGCAATAAAAACGCGATAGCCTTGACACGTCTTAACACTTACCTGCGAGCCGCGGAAGAGGGCGATCTCCGCCGTGTCGACAGAGTCGTCGCAACCTAGTGCCGACCCGAAGATGACAGATTTCGGTGCCAACGAGTGGTTGGTCGACGAGCTGTACCAGAAGTACCTCGAAGACCCGAACTCGGTTGACGAAGCCTGGTGGAACTTCTTCGCGGACTATCAGCCGGACAGCCGGCCGTCCGCGACCACCCCCGGGACGTCCCAGCGCGCCGAGGCCCCCAAGGGCGCGAACGGCACGGCGGCTCCGCCGACACCGAAGCAGCAGCCCCCGGCCAAGCCGAAGGCCGAGAAGAAGCAGCCGGCCCCGCCGCCGGTGCCGGCCGGCGCCGAGGAGGTCAAGCTGCGCGGGGTGGCGGCCCGGACGGCCACCAACATGGAGGCCAGCCTGGGGGTGCCGACCGCGACGAGCGTGCGGGCCGTCCCGGCGAAGCTGCTGATCGACAACCGCATCGTCATCAACAACCACCTGAAGCGCGGGCGCGGCGGGAAGGTCTCGTTCACCCACCTGATCGGGTACGCGATCGTCAAGGCGCTCGTGGCGATGCCGGAGATGAACGCGGCGTTCACCGAGGTGGACGGCAAGCCGGTGCTGGTGCGGCCCGAGCACGTGAACTTCGGGCTGGCGATCGACCTGCAGAAGCCGGACGGGACGCGGCAGCTGGTGGTGCCGAGCATCAAGGCCGCCGAGACGCTGGACTTCCGCCAGTTCTGGGCCGCGTACGAGGAGATCGTCCGCAAGGCCCGCAACAACAAGCTCACCCTGGAGGACCACCAGGGCACGACGATCAGCCTGACGAACCCGGGCACCATCGGCACGGTGCACTCGGTGCCGCGGCTCATGCCCGGCCAGGGGACGATCATCGGCGTGGGCGCGATGGAGTACCCGGCGGAGTTCGCGGGCGCGTCCGGCGAGACGCTGTCGCGCATGGGGATCAGCAAGGTCATGACGCTGACCTCCACCTACGATCACCGCATCATCCAGGGCGCGCAGTCCGGCGACTTCTTGCGCCGGATCCACGAGCTGCTGCTCGGCGAGGACGGCTTCTGGGACGACATCTTCGAGGCGCTGCGCATCCCGTACGAGCCGGTGCGCTGGGTCAAGGACATCTCGGCGACGCACGAGGACGACGTCGCCAAGGTCGCGCGGGTCCACGAGCTGATCCACGCCTACCGGGTCCGGGGCCACCTGATGGCCGACACGGACCCGCTGGAGTACAAGCAGCGCCGCCACCCCGACCTCGACATCCTCAAGCACGGGCTCACGCTGTGGGACCTGGAGCGCGAGTTCGCGACGGGCGGGTTCGGCGGCAAGCCGACGATGAAGCTGCGCGACATCCTCGGCGTGCTGCGGATGGCCTACTGCCGGACCGTCGGCATCGAGTACATGCACATCCAGGACCCCGAGGAGCGCGCCTGGATCCAGGAGCGCGTGGAGGTCCCGCACGACAAGCCGTCGCGCGAGGAGCAGCTGCACGTGCTGCGGCGGCTCAACAACGCCGAGGCGTTCGAGACGTTCCTGCAGACGAAGTTCGTCGGGCAGAAGCGGTTCTCGCTCGAGGGCGGCGAGTCCGTCATCCCGCTGCTGGACTCGGTGATCTCGGCCGCGGCGAAGGACAGCCTGGACGAGGTCGTCATCGGCATGGCGCACCGCGGCCGGCTGAACGTGCTGGCGAACATCGTCGGCAAGTCCTACGGGCAGATCTTCGGCGAGTTCGAGGGCAACCTGGACCCGCGCAGCGCGCAGGGTTCCGGGGACGTCAAGTACCACCTAGGGGCGTCGGGCGACTTCGTCGGCGCCGACGGCTCCAAGATCCACACCGAGCTGGTCGCGAACCCGTCCCACCTGGAGACGGTCGACCCGGTGCTGGAGGGCGTCGTCCGCGCCAAGCAGGACCTGCTGGACGTCGGCGAGGCGGGCTTCAGCGTGCTGCCGATCCTCGTGCACGGGGACGCGGCGTTCGCGGGCCAGGGCGTCGTCGCCGAGACGCTGAACCTGTCGCAGCTGCGCGGGTACCGGACGGGCGGCACCGTCCACGTGATCATCAACAACCAGGTCGGGTTCACCACGGCGCCCGAGTACTCGCGGTCCAGCGTGTACTCGACCGACGTGGCCCGGATGATCCAGGCGCCCATCTTCCACGTCAACGGGGACGACCCGGAGGCGTGCGCGCGGGTGGCGCGGCTGGCGTTCGAGTACCGGCAGACGTTCAAGAAGGACGTCGTCATCGACATGGTCTGCTACCGGCGGCGGGGCCACAACGAGGGCGAGAACCCCTCGTTCACCCAGCCGCTGATGTACGACCTGATCGACGCGAAGCGGTCGGTGCGCAAGCTGTACACCGAGGCGCTGATCGGGCGCGGCGACATCACGGTCGAGGAGGCCGAGCAGGCGCTCCGCGACTACCAGGAGCAGCTGGAGCGGGCGTTCACCGAGACCCGCGAGGCCGTGAAGAAGCCGCTCGAGCCGGGTTCGGTGGTCAAGCCGGACGTCGAGGAGCGCATCCCGATCGACCACGGGTCGGCGGGGACGGCGATCCCGGCGGAGACCGTGAAGCGGATCATCGAGACGCAGGTCACCCTGCCGGACGGCTTCACCGTGCATCCGCGGCTGCAGCCGATCCTGCAGCGGCGCGTCCAGTCGATCGACGACGACGCGTTCGACTGGGCGACCGGCGAGCTGCTGGCGATGGGCTCGCTGCTGATCGACGGTCGTCCGGTGCGGCTCGTCGGGCAGGACACGCGGCGCGGCACGTTCGGGCAGCGGCACGCGGTGCTGGTGGACCGCAAGTCGGGTGAGGAGCACACGCCGCTCAAGCAGTTCGACCAGGGCGTGTCGAAGTTCTACGTGCACGACTCGCTGCTCAGCGAGTACGCGGCGATGGGCTTCGAGTACGGCTACTCGATGACCCGCCCGGACGCGCTCGTGGCGTGGGAGGCCCAGTTCGGCGACTTCGCGAACGGCGCCCAGAGCATCGTCGACGAGTACATCTCGTCCGGCGAGCAGAAGTGGGGCCAGCACTCCAGCGTGGTGCTGCTGCTGCCGCACGGCTACGAGGGCCAGGGGCCGGACCACTCGTCCGCGCGCATCGAGCGCTACCTGCAGCTGTGCGCGCAGGACAACATGACCGTCGTCTACCCGACGACCCCGGCGAACTACTTCCACCTGCTGCGCTGGCAGGTCCTGTCGGGCCGCGGCAAGCCGCTCGTGGTGTTCACGCCGAAGCAGCTGCTGCGGCTGAAGGCGGCGACGTCGAAGGTCGCGGAGATCACCGAGGGCGCGTTCCAGCCGGTCATCCCGGAGAAGGACCCGGCGATCGACGCGAAGAACGTCCGGCGGGTGCTGCTGACCACCGGCAAGATCTACTACGAGACGGTGAAGGCGCGGGCGGCCGCCGGCGTCACCGACACCGCGATCGTGCGGGTCGAGCGGCTGTACCCGCCGCCGGTGGACGAGATCAAGGCGGAGCTGGCGAAGTACCCGGGCCACACCGAGGTCGTGTGGGTGCAGGACGAGCCGGCGAACATGGGCGCCTGGCCGTTCATGGCGCTGAAGCTGCCGCACCACATCGAGGGGCTGAGGATGTCGCGGGTGTCGCGCCCGGCGTCGTCGTCCCCGGCGGTCGGCTCGGCCAAGCTGCACCAGGCCGAGCAGGACGCGCTGATGGCCCGCCTGTTCGGCGAGCAGAAGTAACCGACGCGATACCCGAGGGCTCCGGCGTGCGCGCCGGGGCCCTCGGCGTTCCTGGAGACACGAGGGATCTGACGGGATGTACTTCACCGACCGTGGCATCGAGGAGCTGACGGACCGGCGCGGCGAGGAGGAGGTCAGCCTCGCGTGGCTGGCCGAGCGGTTCCGCGAGTTCGTCGACCTCAACCCCGAGTTCGAGACGCCGGTCGAGCGCCTGGCCACCTGGCTGGCGCGCCTCGACGACGAGGACGACGACTGATCAGGCACGCGACATGTCTTGACTTTCCGATGACGCGACATATCGTGTCTAATGGAACGGGACCCCGGCGGAAGGGCAGGCGACCATGTCGCGCTGGACGATCGACGAACCGACCACCCTCGACTTCGACGGTGTGGTGGCACTGCGGGCGACGCTGATCGCGGGGGACATCTCGGTGCTCGCCTCCGACGAGCGGCCGTCGATCATGATCGGTGAGGTCGAGGGGCCGCCGCTGGTGGTGACGCACGAGGCGGGGATGCTGACGGTCAGCCACGACAAGCTGTGGGAGGGCGTCCTGACCTGGCTCCGCACGCAGAAGGCGCGGGCGGAGATCACCGTGACGGTCCCGCACGACTGCCCGGTCAGCCTCAACCTCGTGTCGGCGGACGCGGTCGTCACGGGCATGACGGTCCGGACGTCGATCAAGAGCGCGTCGGGCGACGTGACGCTCGACGGGGTGGCGGGCGCCATCGACGCCAACACCGTCTCGGGCGCGATCGAGGCGCAGGGACTGGACGGCACGGTCTCGTTCACGTCCGTGTCCGGCGACCTCGCGCTGGCCGGCGCGTCGATCGAGCGGCTCGGGGCGCGGACGGTCAGCGGGCGCATCGCCGCGGACGTGGAGCTGCCCGGACAGTGCCGGATCGACGTCAACAGCGTGTCCGGGGAGGTCGCGCTGCGGATCCCCGAGTCCGCGGGCGCGCACGTCTCGCTGAACTCGGCGGCCGGGCGCATCGAGACGTCGTTCCCGGAGCTGGACCACCAGGACCGGACGGTCTCGCGCAGCGTCAACGGCAAGATCGGCGACGGGTCCGGGCACCTCACGGTGAACACCGTGTCCGGCGCCGTCGCGCTCCTCGGGCGCGCCGAGGACGATGCGCCGGGGATCGACGCCCCCGGAATGGAGAAGTGAGTTGAGCCCCGTTTTCGGCCACGGCCGCCTGCGTCTCTACCTGCTGAAGCTGCTGCAGGAGAGCCCGCGGCACGGCTACGAGATCATCCGGCTGCTGCAGGACCGCTTCCTCGGCGTCTACTCCCCGTCCCCCGGCACGATCTACCCGCGCCTGGCCCGGCTGGAGTCGGAGGGCCTCGTCACGCACGAGGTCGTCAAGGGCAAGAAGGTGTACTCGCTGACCGACAAGGGCCGCGAGGAGCTGGAGCACCGGATGGACGAGCTCGCCGACCTGGAGGAGGAGATCTCCGCGTCGGCGCAGGAGTTCGCGCGCGGCGTCCAGCAGGACGTGCGGCAGACCGTCCGGACGCTGCGCGAGGAGCTGAGCCAGGCGGCGAAGACCATGCGCGACCAGGGCCGCACGGCGTCGAAGGACGCCTGGCGCGACACGTCCGAGCGGCAGAAGGACGCGTGGCGCGAGACCACCGACCGGCAGAAGGACGAGTGGCGCCGGCAGAAGGACTTCTGGCGCGACCAGACGCAGG
The DNA here is from genome assembly GCF_014648495.1 of Actinomadura cremea. Taxonomy (GTDB): domain Bacteria; phylum Actinomycetota; class Actinomycetes; order Streptosporangiales; family Streptosporangiaceae; genus Spirillospora; species Spirillospora cremea. Next base: position 203,577 of record NZ_BMRF01000006.1, on the reverse strand, counting down.
CGTGGAAGGAGGAGTGGCGGCAGACCTGGGAGGACGCCTGGAAGACGGCGACCGGCACCAAGGAGGACGTCGCCCGCCTCAAGCTGGAACGGCACCTGCGGAAGTTCGTGGAGGACGTCCGCGGGGCCGCCGGGGACGCGCGGCTCGGCGACCACGACCTCGACGCCGTCCGCGTCCTGCTGGACGAGACGCGCGAGCGGCTGCGGCGGGAGGTCTTCGGGGACGGCGACGGGAGGCCGTGACGCGCACGGCCCCCCGGCCGGCCGTCAGGGCGTGAAGACGATCTTGCCGAAGAGGTCGCCCTCGGCCATCGCGGCGAACCCGGCGCGGGCGTCGCTCAGCGGCAGCACCCGGTCGACCTGCGGGCGGACGCCCGTCTTGACCAGGAACCGCGCGAGGCGCTCCAGCTCCCCGCGGGTGCCCATGGTCGAGCCGATCACCTGGAGCTGCAGGAAGAACACCCGGTTCAGCTCGGCCGGCGGCGCCTGCCCGCTCGTGGCGCCCGACACCACGACGCGTCCGCCGGGCCGCAGCGACTTCAGCGAGTGCGACCAGGTCGCCTGCCCGACCGTCTCGATCACCGCGTCGACCCGCTCGGGCAGCCGCGCGCCCGTCTCCAGCGCGACGTCCGCGCCGAGTTCCTGCGCGCGGCGTCGCTTGTCCTCGCTGCGGCTGGTCGCGTAGACGCGGATCCCGGCGGCGGACGCCAGCGCGATCGCCGCCGTGGCGACGCCGCCGCCCGCGCCCTGCACCAGGACGCTGGAGCCGGGTCCGAGCGCGGCCTTGACGAACAGCATCCGGTAGGCGGTGAGCAACGCCGTGGGCAGGCAGGCCGCCTCCTCGAACGACAGCTCGGCGGGCTTCGGGACGAGGTTGCGGCGCGGTACCGCGACCTTCTCGGCGAGCGTGCCGGGGTGCACCTCGGACAGCAGGGAGCGCTTCGGGTCGAGGGTCTCGTCGCCGCCGCCCCGGTCGGGATCGCCGATCACCGAGTGGACGATCACCTCGTTGCCGTCCTCGTCGACGCCGGACGCGTCGCAGCCGAGGACCATCGGGAGCTTGTCGGCGGTCAGCCCGACGCCCTTGAGCGACCACAGGTCGTGGTGGTTGAGGGCGGCGGCCCGGACGGTGACGGTCGTCCAGCCGTCCGGCACCTCGGGGTCGGGGCGCTCCCCCGTCGTCAGTCCGGACAGCGGGTCGTCTGCGTCGATCTTCGTGGCGGTGACAGCGAACATGAACGCACACTAACGGCCGGGCCGGAACGCCGGACGGCCCGCCCCCGCGCGGGGACGGGCCGTCCGGGAACCGCCGGTCAGAGCACCTTGGACAGGAAGTCCTGCGTCCGCGAGTGCCGCGGGTTCGCCAGCACCTCGCGGGGCGAGCCCTTCTCGACGACGACGCCGTCGTCCATGAACACGAGCGAGTCGCCGACCTCGCGGGCGAACCCCATCTCGTGGGTGACGACGATCATCGTCATGCCGTCCAGGGCGAGCTGCTTCATGACCTCGAGGACCTCGCCGACCAGCTCGGGGTCGAGCGCCGACGTGGGCTCGTCGAACAGCATCAGCGCGGGCTCCATGGCCAGCGCCCGCGCGATCGCCACGCGCTGCTGCTGCCCGCCGGACAGCTGCGCCGGGTAGCTGTTCGCCTTGTCGCCCAGCCCGACCCGGTTCAGCAGCGCGGTGGCCCGCTCGCGGACCTCCGCCTTGGGCTGCCGCTTCACCCGGACGGGCGCCTCCATGACGTTGTCGAGCGCCGTCATGTGCGGGAACAGGTTGAACCGCTGGAACACCATGCCGATCTCGCGGCGCTGCGCGGCGACCTCCTTGTCGCGCAGCTCGTACAGCTTGCCGCCCTTCTCCCGGTAGCCGACCAGGTGGCCGTTCACGTACAGCCGCCCGGCGTTGATCTTCTCCAGGTGGTTGATGCAGCGCAGGAAGGTCGACTTGCCGGACCCGGACGGGCCGATGACGCACATGACCTCGCCCGACTTGACCTCCAGGTCGATGCCCTTGAGGACCTCCGTCCGGCCGAACGACTTGTGCACCTGCTCGGCGCGCACCATCGGGCCGCCGGACGCGGGGCCCTTCCCGAGAGCGTCGCTCACGGATTCCTCACCTCGCTCGTCCCGTGGGCGCCGGTCACTGGCCGCCACCGCCGCCGCGCAGCCGGAGCCCGGCCCTGGCCGTCTCGCCCTTGCTGGTGCCCCTGCTGTAGTGCCGTTCCAGGTAGTGCTGGCCGATCATCATGATCGACGAGATCAGCAGGTACCACAGGCAGGCCATCACCAGCATCGGGATGATCTTGTACGTGGTGGCGTAGATCGTCTGCGCGGTGAACGTCAGTTCCGCGTACGGAACCGCCGCGACGAGCGACGTGTTCTTCAGCATCGAGATCGACTCGTTGCCGGTCGGCGGGACGATCACGCGCATCGCCTGCGGCAGCACGATCCGGCGCATCGTCTGCGTCCGGGACATGCCGAGCGCGCTCGCCGCCTCCTGCTGCCCCTCGTCGACCGAGAGGATCCCGGCGCGGACGATCTCGGCCATGTACCCGGCCTCGTTGAGGATCAGCCCGAGGGCCGCCGCGCTCGCCGCGTTGATCAGCGCCTGCGTCTGCCAGGTCTGGAACTCGGGCCCGAACGGGATCCCGATCCCGACCGTCGGGAACAGCGTCCCGATCGCACCCCAGATCAGCAGCTGGGTGTAGAGCGGGGTGCCGCGGAAGAACCACAGGTAGATCCACGCCGCGCCGCTGAGCAGCGGGTTGGACGACAGCCGCATCAGGGCGAGCACGATGCCGATGGCCGTCCCGCCGACCATCGCGGCCAGCGTCAGCCAGACCGTGTTGCGGACGCCCTCCAGCACCGGCTCGGAGAACAGGTACTTCCACTGCTCCGACCATTCCAGGGCGTCGCTGGTCAGCAGGAAGTGGATGAACATCGCGACCAGCACCAGGACGACGGCCGCCCCCACCCAGCGGCCGGGATGCCGGACGGGGACGGCCTTGATCGGGTCGGGCCGCCCCTTGTCGACGTCGCCGATCGTCATGCGATCAGCTCTGCGCCGCGTTGATCGCCGGCTCGGTGACCGCGCCGCTCTCGACTCCGTACTCCTGCAGGATCTTGTTGTAGGTGCCGTCGGCCATCAGTGCCTTCAGCGCGCCCTGCACGGCCTCCTTGAACTGGCCGCTCTGCTTGTTCAGGGCGTAGCCGTAGGGGGCGGTGTCGTACGCCTCGCCGATGATCTCCAGCTTGTCGCCGGTCTGCTTGACCGCGTACCCGACGATCGGGGAGTCGGCGGCCATCGCCTCCACCTTGCCCGCCACCAGGTCGTTGTTGACCTCGGTCTGCTGCTTGCGCACGACGCTCTTGATGGCCGGCTTGCCCGCGTCGGTGCAGGCCTTGCTGCGCTCCTTCAGGTCGTCGACCTGGACGGTGCCCTGCTGGACGCCGACGCTCTTGCCGCACGCGTTCTCCGGGTCGACCTGCTTGGGGTTGCCCTTGAGCGCGGCCCACGCGGTGCCGGCGGAGTAGTACGTGACGAAGTCGACGGCCTGCTCGCGCTCCTTGGTGTCGGTGAACGAGGAGACGCCGATCTCGTACTTGCCGGACTGCACGCCCGGGATGATCGTGTCGAAGCCCGCGTTGTGGAACTCGGTCTTCAGGCCGAGCTTGGCCGCGACGGCCTGGAACAGTTCGACGTCCCAGCCGACGATCTCCTGCGAGGCGGGGTCCACCGACTCGTTGGGCGGGTAGGACGCGTCCGAGCCGATGACGATCTTGCCGTCGCTCTTGATGGCGTCGGGAACCATCCCGGCGAGCTGGGAGTCGGCGCCGACGCCGGACGCGGCCTCCGAACCGCCGCCGTCCTCCTCTCCGCCGCACGCGGAGAGGGCGAGGGCCCCCGTCAGGACGAGCGCACCGGCAGCGACGGCGCGCCGGCGCAGAGAACCGTTGGTCACGGGTCCCCCTCCAGTCGAAGTCAGCGGATCCGCGAGGATCCGGAGGTCAGGAGCACATTTTGGCGCATAACGGGCATGGTCCTGGTTAAGGCTGCGAAACAATCGGACAACGAGGCAGCTCCGGTCGTGTCTCGTCCATGCCCAGAGATCGTCACGTTGAGCAACGAATCCGGCGTTCGCACACTCCCGTCACGTGACGGTCACCACCGCCCCGGCCCCCGGACCGGCGGCGGACCGTGTGGCACAATCGGACAACGGGTGACCCCCGTACGTCGCGAGATGACCACCATGGTGACGGCAACCAGACCACACCACCGCGGCGGCATCACTCGAAAGCAGACCAACTTTCACAGACAGGGGTCGCTGTGGCTGCTCAGCCCATTCCCACAGAACCGCACTCACTGGACGACGATCCGGCATTTCCGCTGCACCGGGGCGGAAAGCTCGAGATGCGCTCGACGATCCCGGTGCGCAACAAGGAAGACCTCGCGCTCGCCTACACGCCCGGCGTCGCGCGCGTCTGCACCGCCATCGCCGACCACCCCGAGCTCGCCCACGAGTACACGTGGACGTCCAAGGTCGTCGCCGTCGTCACCGACGGCACCGCCGTCCTCGGTCTCGGCGACATCGGCCCGGCCGCGTCCATGCCGGTCATGGAGGGCAAGTCGCTCCTGTTCAAGGAGTTCGCCGACGTCGACTCGGTCCCCATCGCGCTCAGCTGCACGGGCGTGGACGAGATCGTCGACACCGTGATCCGGATGGCGCCGAGCTTCGGCGGCATCAACCTCGAGGACATCAGCGCCCCCCGCTGCTTCGAGATCGAGGAACGGCTCCGCGACGCCCTCGACATCCCCGTCTTCCACGACGACCAGCACGGCACCGCGATCGTCGCGCTCGCCGCGCTCACCAACGCCGCCCGCTTCGTCGGCAAGCCCCTGTCGGAGCTGCGCGCCGTCGTGGCCGGCGCGGGCGCGTCCGGTATCGCCGTCTCGCAGATCCTCATCGAGGCCGGCATCGGCGACATCGCGCTGTCCGACAGCAAGGGCCTCATCTACGAGGGCCGCGACGGGCTCAACCCCATCAAGGAGCGGATCGCCGCGATCACCAACCGGACCGGGCTCAAGGGCTCGACCGAGGAGGCGCTGAACGGCGCCGACGTGTTCATCGGCCTGTCGGGCAGCACGGTCCACGAGTCGTGCGTCGCCACGATGTCCGACAGCGCGATCGTGTTCGCGCTCTCCAACCCCACCCCCGAGGTGCACCCCGAAGTCGCGCGGCGGCACGCCAAGGTCGTCGCGACCGGCCGCAGCGACTTCCCGAACCAGATCAACAACGTGCTGGCGTTCCCCGGCATCTTCCGCGGCGCGCTGGACGTGCGCGCCCACTCGATCACCGAGGGCATGAAGCTGGCCGCCGCGCACGCGCTGGCCGGCATCGTCGGCGACGACCTCACCGCCGACTACGTCATCCCCGGCCCGTTCGACGACCGGGTCGCGCCCGCGGTCACCGCCGCGGTCGCCGAGCAGGCCCGCAAGGAAGGCGTCAACCGGATCTGAGCCCTTCCCGGACGGCCCGTGTTCCCCCGCGGAGCACGGGCCGTCCGTGAACTTCCGGTGCACGATGCGGTGTAATTTCCGGCATCGGGGAATGCTTTCCACACTCGCCCCGCCCCAGGACGAAGTCGTCAGGAGCGACTGTGGACCTCGCCTCGTACGCGGACCTGGCGGTCGACCTCGTCAACACGCGGCGCCCGCACACCGACCACCTGCGCGACCTCGACGGCCTGCGCGCCCTGCTGGCGGACCGGCCGGACTTCGCCGGACGGACGGCGCCGCGCGACCTCGACGCCATGCGCGAGCTGCGCGCCGTCCTCCACTCGATCTTCGTCGCCGCCGCGCGCGGCGACGCCGGCGAGGCCGTCGAACGCCTCAACACGCTGCTGATCTGGCACCCGGTCCATCCGCAGATCTGCCGGCACGGCGACACCGACTGGCACCTGCACTGCAACGAGAGCGGCTCGATCCCCGACCGGTACGCCGCCCGCGCCGCGATGGGCCTCACCGCCGAGATCGACGCCCACGGCATCGCCCGCCTCGGCGTCTGCCGCGCCCGGCCGTGCGCCCGCGCCTTCCTCGTCCGCTTCCCCGGCGGCCGCTACTGCTCGGACCGCTGCGCCCGGCGCTCCCGCGCGTCCGCCGCGCACCTCCCGGGCCCGCCCCGCGTGACCGTCCCCCACCGCGACGGCGGCCAGTAGCGCGCGACGACCCGTCCCACGACGAGCCCGTCCGGGACGGCCCCGAAGTCCCAGCTGTCACGGCGTCCGGGCGCCCGCCGGTGGTCGCTCTCCAGCCACCAGCCGTCCCGCTCCCGCCGCACGGCGCGCTTGACGATCAGCAGCTCCGTCCGCTCCGGATGCCGCGCCACCACGACGTCCCCCGCGCGGGCCGCGCCCGTCCGGACCACGAGCCAGTCCCCCGGCCGCAGGCCCGGCAGCATCGACGTCCCCTCGACCGCCGCCGTCCGCAGCCGCCCCCGCGCCCACACCGCCCCGGCCGCCAGCACCACCCCGCCGCCCAGCAGCGCGCCCCAGATTCGCAATGCTCCCCCTCGCCGAAGGCATATCCGGACCGCAGACGGTCACAACCCTGTGCGGAAGGGTTCCGGGCCGCCCGCCGGCCCGGGTCTTAGGCCGAATTACCGAGTCCCTGGCCGCACGCGGCCGGGATCACAAGGGTAATGTCGGTGACCTGAGCATGATCCGCAACGAGGGAAGGAAATCGCAGGTGTTCAAGCTTCTGCGCCCGAAGACGACGGTCTCCGCGCACTGCGACCTGCCGTGTGGCGTCTACGACCCGGCGCAGGCCCGGATCGAGGCCGAGTCGGTCAAGGCGATCTGTGAGAAGTACGCCGCCAACGAGGACCCGGAGTTCCGCACTCGGGCGATCCTGATCAAGGAGCAGCGCTCCAACCTGGTCAAGGAGCACCTCTGGGTGCTGTGGACGGACTACTTCAAGCCGCCGCACTTCGAGAAGTACCCGCAGCTCCACGAGCTGTTCAACAAGGCCACCAAGCTCGCCGGCGGTGGTGGCGGCACCAAGGCCACCATGGACGTCAAGGTCGCCGAGGAGCTGCTGACCCACATCGCGGAGATCGACAAGATCTTCTGGGAGACCAAGCAGGCCTGACCAGTGCGTTCGTGCGAGGCCCGATCCAGCCGGGGATCGGGCCTCGGTCGTGTCCGCCCTCGGGTCAGGCGCCGGCCGCCTTCGTGAGGGCGTCGCCGGTGAGGCGGTAGACCGTCCACTCGCTCTGCGGGCGGGCGCCCATCGCCTCGTAGAACTCGATCGCCGGGGTGTTCCAGTTGAGGACGGACCACTCGACGCGTTCGTAGCCGCGCTCGTCGGCGATGCGGGCCAGTTCGGTGAGCAGGAGCCTGCCGTAGCCGTGGCCGCGGACGTCCGGTTCGACGAACAGGTCCTCGAGGTAGATGCCGTGCGTGCCGTTCCACGTGGAGAAGGTGAGGAACCACAGCGCGAACCCGACGACGCGGCCGTCGTGCTCGACGACGTTCGCGAAGACCTTGGGCTCGTCGCCGAAGAGGCGCTCGCGCAGCTGCTCCTCGGTGGCCTTCACCTCGTGCAGGGCGCGCTCGTAGTCGGCCAGCTCGCGGATGAGCCGCAGGACGTCGGGAACGTCGTCGGGGGTCGCACGTCGGATCACGGCGGTCAGGCTATGCGATCGGGGCGAGGGGGACCGACGGGTCCGCCCACCGGTCGTTCGGGACGATCGGGTACCAGCCGGGCCGTCCGGGGTCGCGGTCGTAGGGGTAGCCGCCGAGTTCGCGGTAGAGCTCGGCGTACTCGGCTAGCTTGTCGCGGTCGAGCTCGACGCCGAGCCCGGGGCCGGACGGGACGCGGATGCGCCCGTCCTCGTAGCGGAACGGCCCGCCCTCGATCACGTCGCCCGCGAGATGGTGGTAGTGGGCGTCGGCGGCGTAGGTGAGGTTGGGCAGGACGGCGCCGAGGTGCAGCATCGTGGCCAGCTGGATCCCGAGTTCGCCGGACGAGTGGACGGCGATGCCGAGCTGGAAGGTCTCGCAGACGGCGGCGGCCTTCACGCAGGCGCGGATGCCGCCCCAGAAGGTGGTGTCGAGCAGGACGACGTCGGCGGCGCGGCGCAGGACGTTGGCGGCGAGCTGCTCGAAGTTGACGACGACCGTGTTGGTGGCGAGCGGGATGCGGACGCGTTCGCGGACGAGCCGGAGACCCTCGAGGCCGAGGACGGGGTCCTCGAGGTAGTCGTTCGGGAGGTCCTCGATGGCGCGGCCGAAGCGGAGGCCCTCGTCGAGGCTGAGGACCGAGTTCGGGTCGTAGCGGAAGCGGTCGCCGGGCAGGGCCCCGGCGAGCGACCGGTAACACTCCAGCTCGTGGGCGGGCGGGAAGACGCCGCCCTTCAGCTTGTGGACCGTGAAGCCGTGTTCGGCCTTGAGCGCGCGCGCGTGCTCGACCAGTTGGTCCGGGGTGCGCACCTCGGGCACGTCGCCGGAAGGGTTGCGGAAGAACAGGTAGGAGGCGAACTGGACGCTGTCGCGGATCCGGCCGCCGAGGAGGTCGTGCACGGGGACGCCGAGGTGCTTGCCCACGAGGTCGAGGCAGGCGAACTCGATCGCGGCGAGGAGCTGGGTGCGGTTGTTGTAGAGCCCGGCGGTCGGGTTCGCGATCTTGAAGCGGAGCGCCTCCAGCTCGAACGGGTCGTGGCCCAGCAGGTGCGGGACGAGCGCCTGGAAGGCGAGTTCGGCGCTCTCCCCGCCGCCGCCCATCTCGCCGAGGCCGATCAGCCCGTTGTCGGCCTCGACCTCGACGATGGTGCGGACGAACCGGCCCCAGTGGGCGCCGTTGCTGTGCAGCAGGGGTGCTTCCAGGGGCACGGTGATCGTGGTGGCCCTGATGTCCGTGATCTTCATTCGTCCCCGATCCTCTAGCGCCGAACCGTGACGGTGGCGACGCCGCACGCGGGCAGCCGGACCGTCGTCGTGCCGTCCCGGACGGGCAGTTCCGCCGGGTCCCGCTCCAGGCCCCCCGAGAGTCGTGCCCGGGTGTAGCCGGGTATGCGCAGGCCGGTCTCCACCGGGTCCGGTGCGAGGGACTGCAGCCGGATCGCCAGGCCGTCGCCGTCGCGGGCGCGGCCGACGGAGGTGACCAGGACGTCCGGGTCGTCCACGTGGACGAACGTGCCCGCGTCGTCCGGGGCCGTGCCGGTGGCGAGGGCGGCGACGAACGGGTCGGTGAGCCCGGCGGCGGTGCGGGCGCCGAGGCGGCGGCCCGAGCCGCCGGGCGCGGACGCGAACGCGTACCGGAAGCTCGTCTCGCCCTGCTGCTGGGACGGGAAGTTGGTGTCCCAGATGTTGTTGAGGGCCCACGAGTAGACGGTGCCGTCCTCGGGGTCGAGGGTCGGCGGGAACGGCGCGTACGGCATGTGGATGGAGCCGAACTGGACGAGCGGGGCCTCGAGCGTCGCCCAGGCGACGGTGAGGTCGGGGTCCTCGAACGCGACCCAGTGCCGGATGGGCCGCATGTGCTCGGCCGATCCCGGGACGCTCGGGACGTGCGTGCCGCCGACGCCGCCGGTCAGCTCCCACGCGGCGGGCGGGCCGTCCACGGCGAACGGGAACGCGAAGAAGACCGCCTCCTTCGCGGCCGTGGGCTGCTTGCCGAGCTGGAACCGGACGTCGACGCGGGGGACGCCGGTCCACAGGTCGACGGTCGTGCGGAGCCAGTCGACGCCCTTGCCGTGGGCCTCGACGACGAGGCGCTCGCCGGCGGGGGTGCGCTCGCGGCGGGTGACGGTCGCGTGGGTGGCGACGGCGCGGTCGCCGAGCATCGTCTTGTCGTGCACGAGCATGTGCCCGGACATGTGGTTGAAGTGCGGGGCGGTCGCGTACCGGTCGTAGACGTACTGGCCGAACCCGGCGACGGAGCCGGTGCTGACGAGCTCGCGGCCCGCGGCCTTGTCGAAGACGGAGGCGATGTGGCCCTCGCGGACGTCGAACACCACGCGGTAGTGCTCGTTCTCGACCGTCGCGTCGGCGGTGTCGAGATCGGCCGGCTCCGGCGGCGCGGCGGCCCGGACGGCGTCGAGGCGGACGTGCCCGTGTCCCGGCAGGTCGCGGACGATCGCCTCCAGGTGGCGGCCGATCGGGCGGGTCGGCCACTCGACCGGGTCGACCTCCTCCTCGCGGTGCGGGACGGGCTCGCCGGTGCGGGCGTCGACGAGGGCGATCGGGACGTCCACGGGGACGACGTCGCGGGGCAGGAACGCGCGGACGACGTCGGTGCGGGCGGCGGTGCCGGGGTTGACGACGACGAACGAGGCGAGCGCGTCCGGTGCGGGTCCGAAGGTGGCGCCGATCCGGCGGGCGGCGGACTGCAGGAGGTCGAGGGCGTCGTCGTGCGCCTGGTAGCCGACCTGCGACTTGCGGGTCCACTGCAGGCCGCCGGAGTCGCCGCCCTCCTCGGCGTCCTCCCACGGGTTCGCGGCGCCCCACGTGTGCTCGTCGAACAGCGCGGCGCCGTCGTAGGCGGCGTCGACGGCCGCGGACGCGCCGGTGCGGTCCCCGCTGCGCTCGTCCGCGAAGGCGTGCAGCGTCTCGGCGGCCCGCAGGACGTTCTGGGCGCGGCGCACGTGGCCGAGGGGGCGGGCGCCGGAGCCGAGGCCGTCGGCCCACCAGTCGGTCCAGTCGCCCTCGTGGACCTGGAGCCGGTCGGCGTGGTGCTCCTCGACGTGCGCGAAGAAGTCGGCGTTCACGGCCGAGCGGAGCCGCGGGTAGGCCCACGTCTCGTTCCAGCGGTGCGCGATGTCGGCGGGGACGATCGAGGGTCCGGCGTTGTCGGCGTGCGCGCCCTGGACCCGCAGGTGGACGGCGTCGAGCACGTCGGGGTCCTTGGCGGCGCCGACCTGGCCGGGCGCGGCGTACCAGCCGAAGGTGCCGGGCCCGTAGGGGTAGGGCCGGTCGGCGAGGGCGGCGAGGTAGCGGGGCAGCAGGTCCTCGGCGAGGTCGTAGCCGTCGACGAGGCCGACCGTGTTGCCCTCCATGTACGCCATGCCGTGCGGGGTGTCGGTGAACCAGACGAGCAGTTCGCCGCCGCCCGGGGAGCGCCAGCGGAACGGGCGTCCGAGCTTGTCGCCGCCGGTCACGTAGGGGACGGACCGTCCGGCCCAGTTGTGGGCGGCGGCCAGGTACCGGACGCCCGCGGCGTTGAGCGCGTCGACCGTGCCGACGACGGCGCCGGGGACGTCGGTGTGCATGGCCGACCGGGTCTCGATGCCGTGCTCGCGGCGCAGGTCCTCGACGAAGCGGAGCTGCCGGTACAGCTCCTCGTTCGAGCACGCCTCCAGGTGCAGCTGCATGGGGAACGCGGTGATCTCGATGTCGCCGGCCCGGACCCGGTCGACGAACTCGGCGACCTGGTCGGCCGGGCGGGTGGCGAGCCAGCGCAGCGCGGGCAGCAACGACTCGACCGACCAGCGGAACCGGGCGTCGTCGGGGCGGCCGTCGGTCTCCCGGGCGAGCCGCAGCGCCGCGTCCAGGTAGTCGAGGTGGTGCCGCAGAACGGTGCCCTGCGTGTCGGTGTAGCCGATGTCGAGGTGCGAGTGGTGGACGACGAACACGTTCCACTTGCGCTGCGGCGTGATGTCGAGCGGCGCGGCGCCGACGAGGCCGTCCGCGTCCCGCACCTCCAGGGTGGCGCGGCGGGGGGCGTCCACCTCGGGGACGAGCAGGGTGACCGTCGGCCCGTCGGCGGGGGCGGACGCCGGCACGGCGTCGCCGTCGACGAGCGCGACCTCGAGCCCGCCGCCGGTGCGGCCGTCCAGGGTGAGCCGGACGGCCTGCCGGAGGGTGCCCGCCGGTCCGTCGGCGGGGTCCCGCCGGAACAGCGGCAGGACGGCGGCGCGGACCGACAGCCCGCGGACCGCGAGCACCTCTGCGGAGGTGTCGCGGCGCAGCGCGTCGCGGATCCCGTCATAGTCGGGCGAGCCGAGGCTCGCCTGGAGCAGGCGACTCGTCATCGTTCAGCGTTTCCTTCGGGAGCGTCGAGTGGGGGTCAGAACTGGGCGAGGGTGAGCCCGCGGGTGAACAGCCGCTGCGTGGCCAGGAACAGCACGACGGTCGGGAGGGAGACGACCAGGCCGGCGGCGAGCGCGATCGGCACGGGCGTCCCGGCGTACACGTCGGTGGTGAGGGCGGACAGCTCCGCCCACACCGGGCGGACGGTCTCCGACTGCGACAGCGTCAGGCCGAACAGCAGGTCGTTCCAGACGTAGGTGAACTCGAGGATGAACACGGCGGCGAGGGCCGCCGACGACAGCGGGAGGTAGATGCGCCAGAAGATGCGGAAGGTGGACGCGCCGTCGAGCCGCGCCGCCTCGAAGATCGACACGGCGACGCCGCCGAAGAAGTTGCGCATGACCAGCGCCGCGAGCGGCACGCTGATCGCCGTGTAGACGATGATCAGGCCCGCCTGGCTGTCGTACATCGACACCCGGCTGTAGCCGACGAACAGCGGGATCAGCAGCATCTGGAACGGCACGACCGTCCCGGCGAAGATCACCACGAACCAGAGGAAGCCGTGCCGGAGCCGCAGGACGACGATCGCGTACCCGGCGAGCGCGCCGAGCAGCACCGCGATCGCGGGCGCCGCGATGCTGTACAGGAGCGTGCTCAGCAGGGTCGCGCCGACGTCGGTGGTCTCCCATGCCTGCGCGATGTTGTCGAGCAGCCCGATCGAGGTCGGCGGCGCCACGGCGTCGGACGCGTCGTAGTCGGCGGCCGGGCGGATCGCGTTGGCGACCACGAGGTAGGTGGGGAACAGCCACGCCAGCCCCAGCACGACCAGGATCGCGCGCCGGACCGTTCCAGTGAGCAGACGGGCGTTCATCCGCGGTCCTCCTTGCCGACCTGGTGGCGCAGGTAGATGTACGAGGCCAGGCCCGTGACCGTCGTGAGCAGCACCGCGACCGCCGACCCGTAGCCGTACTCGTTGGCGACGAACACCTCGCGGTACATCGTCACGGCGAGCGTCTCGGACGAGCGTCCGGGGCCGCCCTGCGTCATCACCCAGACGATGTCGAAGGTCTTCAGGCTCGCGACCAGGGCGAGGCCGAACACGACCGTGGTGATCGGGCGCATCAGCGGCCAGATGACGTGCCGGAACATGCTCCAGCCGGACGCGCCGTCGATGCGGGCGGCCTCGATCGGGGCCTTCGGGATCGACTGGAGGCCGACGACGAACAGCAGCATGTTGACGCCGAGCTGCTGCCACGTCCACACCACGATCATCGCGAACGTGTTGAGGGGGCCGTCCTGCAGGAACGCGGTGTCGCCGCCGGGCATCCCGAGGAAGGTGAGGATCTGGTTGGCCATGCCGTCCGGCTGCAGGATGAAGCCCCAGATGACGCCGAGGCCGGCGCCGGACATCGCGTAGGGGAGCAGGAACGGCAGCCGGAACCAGGCGCCGCCCCTGATGTCGTACGACAGGACGGCGACGAGCAGGCCGAGCCCGACGGGCAGCACGACCGTCCCGGCGACCCACAGCAGCGTGTTGCGGATCGAGACGAGCAGCGCGTCGTCCTCGAACAGCCGCCTGTAGTTGTCGAGGCCGGTGAACTCGGGCGAGGCGAGCCCGTCGTAGGAGGTGAAGCTCAGGTAGGCCGTCCACAGGAACGGCAGGTAGAGCAGCACCGCGACGAACAGCACGGCGGGCGACACGTACAGGTGCCGGAACCGGCCGTACAGGGCGAACCCCCTGCCGGTCCCGCCGGGCCGCCGGCGTCCGCCGGACGGCCCGGTCCCGCGCACGGCCGCCTTCACGGGGCGGTCGGCGGTGGCGTCGTGGATGGTCATGGCGTGCTCAGCTTCCGGCCTTCTGCTGCTTCCAGTACCGCTCGTTGGCCTTCTGGATGGTCCGCAGGACCTCCATGTAGGCGCCGGGCTCGTTGAGGAACTTGTCGAACCCGCTGAGCGCCTCGGTCAGGACGGGCGAGGGCGTCGCCTCGAAGTACCGCAGGACGAGCCGGTTGCCGTCGCCCGCGGCCTCCTTCGCGACCGCGTCCAGGTCCGGGTCGGCGATCTTCACCTTCGGGTTCGCCGACACGTCGCCGCGCGCGTTGGCCCACTTCTCCTGGGCCCCGGCGGTCGTCCACCACTTGAGGTACTTCTCGCTGGACTCCGGCGAGGGCGCCTTCTTCAGCGAGCACAGCGGGCCGCTCTCGAAGATCAGCGAGCGCTTCGGCAGGTCCGGGTTCACGTTCGGGACGAGGAAGAAGCCGTAGTCGTCGCCGAGCTTGAGGCCGCGCTGGGTCATGCTCGTGTTGAACCAGGTGCCGCTCATCACCATGGCGGCCTCGCCCGACTTGAAGTGGTCGGCGGGGTCGGACTTGTCGCCCGGCGCGGTGAGGTAGCCCTCGTCGACGAGGCCCTTCCACCGCTCCATCACCGTGACGACGCCCGGGTCGGTGTAGGACGCCTCGCCCTTCGACAGCCGGTCGTAGAGCTCGGGGTCGGTGCCGGCGAGAAGCTGCTCGAACCAGACGAACGAGAACAGCGACGTCGGCGTGGTCTGGTGGAACGGGACCTGCCCGGCGGACTTGAGCTTCGCGGCGGCGTCCATCAGCTCGTCCCAGGTCTCGGGCGGCTTCAGGTCGTGCTCTTCGAAGATCTTCTTGCTGTAGAACATGCCCCAGTAGGCGGTGTTGAACGGGACGCAGTACTGCTTGCCGTCGATCGTGTAGTACTGGCGGAGCTGCTCGGTGAGGTCGCCCGACCGGACGCCCTGCGTCCAGAGGTCGGTGGTCTCCGCGACCTGGTCCTGCTCGACGATCTCGGCGAGCCGCTCCCCCGTCGTCCAGGTGAACAGGTCGGGCTTGACGTCGGTGCGGAACGACGACTTGATGAACGCGGTGTAGGCCGGCTCGTCGGTGTAGCCGACGGGCTCCATGTCGATGCCGATCTGCTGCTCGCCCAGTTCGGCCATCTGCTCGAAGTACGGCTTCCAGGCGCCCTTGTCGTTGTACAGCTTGAGATGGTTCGGGTCGCCGGAACCGCCGCCGGAACCGCAGCCGGCGGCGAGCAGCAGCGCGCCCGTGGCCAGCGCGGTCACCCGCAGTCGTCGGGACGAGACCATGGTGAGCCTCCTTCATCGGGGGGCGCCCGATCGGGGTGGGGATCGGGAGGATCGGGTCGGTCGAGGGGACGGTGAGGGGACGGTGAACGCGCCGTCCGGCCGTGCGGCCGGCGGCGGGACCCGTCCGGGGAGGTGCGGCTCAGCCGAGCCGCCGTTCGATCACGTGCTTGACGTCGGCGAGGTGGGCGCGCATGAGGTCCTCGGCCTCGCCGTCCGCACCGCGCTCGATGGCGCCGAGGATCGCCCGGTGCTCCTCGTAGTCGCGGGTGCGGTCGTCGAAGATCCGCTGTATCTCCCGCTGCTCGGTGGAGTGGACCTTCAGGAGCGAGTCGATGACCTCGCACAGGACGGAGTTGCCCGCGACCCCGGCGGTGGCCCGGTGGAACGCCATGTTGGCCTCGTGCAGCCGCGCCTCGGCGTCCGGCACGTCGCCGGTCAGGTTGCGGCCCGCCTCGTCCAGGACGGCCCGGAGCCGGTCGAGGTCGTCCGGCGCGCACCGCCGCGCGGCCTGCGCGGCCAGCGGCGGCTCGATCAGCAGCCGGGCGTCCAGCAGGTGCAGCACCCGCTCGCCGTCCAGCGTGCCCGCGTTGGGGTTCGCGATGACGACGCGTTCCAGGTCGGCGCCGACGTAGATGCCCGAGCCGTGCCGGAGCTGGATCGCCCCGGTCGCCTCCAGCCGGCGCAGCGCCTCGCGCAGCGTCGGCGTGGTCACCGCGAACCGCTGCGACAGCTCCCGCGCCGACGGCAGCCGGTCGCCGGGGCGCAGACCGTCCGCCCTGATCAGCTCCAGCATCCGCCCGGTCAGAGCGTCCGCCAGGCTCGGCCGGGCCACATCCTGTGCCATCGCCACCTCGTTCCCAGAAGGTCAAGTCATCTAATCACTTGATCTACCGCGGTGTCCATAGGTACCGCCGCAGCACCTCCCGCTGCTCGGCGAACGCCCGCCGCGCGGCGTCCGCCGCAAGGATCCCGTCGAACCCGTGGCACACGCCCGCCATGTGGCGCAGCTCGGTCGGGACGCCCGCCTCGATCAGCCGCCGCGCGTACTCCAGGGCCTCGTCGCGCAGCGGATCGAGCTCGGCCGCCAGGACGTACGCGGGCGGGAGCCCGGCCAGGTCTCCGGCACGCGCGGGCGCCGCGTACGCGGTGGCGGGCCGTCCGCCCAGGTAGTGCCGCCACATGTGGGCCGCGTCCGTCCGGTTGAACAGCGGCGGATCGGTGAACGCGCGCATCGACGGGGTGTCCATGCGGTCGTCCAGGACCGGGTACAGCAGCATCTGGAACGCCAGCGGCGGCCCGTCCCGGTCCCGCGCCCGCAGCGCCACCGCCGCCGCGAGCGCGCCCCCGGCGCTGCCGCCGCCCACCGCCAGGCGGTCCGGGTCGCCGCCGAACCCGGACGCGTGCGCGTGCGCCCACGCGGTCACCGCGTAGCAGTCGTCGAGGCCCGCGGGGAACGGGTGCTCGGGCGCGAGCCGGTAGTCGACCGACACCACCGCGATCCCGTCCTCCCCGGCGAACGCGAGGCACCGCCCGTGCTCGTTCTCCAGGTCGCCCGTGACGAACCCGCCGCCGTGGAAGTACACGAGCACGGGCGCCGGGCCCGCCGCGCGGACGGGCCGGTAGATCCGGACGGGGACGGCGCCCGCGACCGTCCGGTCGGCGACCTCCACCCGGAAGTCGCCCTCGGGCTCCCCGAGCGCCGCCACGAGCCCGCGCATCGCGGCACGCGCCGTCCCGGGGTCCTCCAGGCCGACGTAGGGCGCCCCCGCCAGCGCGCGGGCGAGCTGCGGATCGAGTCCTGCGGGCATGGTCATGACAACCTCCGAAAGGGGAACGCTCCCCCGGGCGGAACCCGGGGGAGCGCGGAAGAAGGGGTCAACCGGTGACCGGCAGGTTGATGTAGCGGGGCCGGTAGATGCCGACGTCCTCGTAGACGTCGTTCGCCGCGCCCTCGTCATCGTCGAGCGTGTTGACGTTGTAGGAGATCACCAGGTTGCCGCTGGACGACAGCGACGCGTGCTGGTGCGCGTTGTAGGTGTAGACGTCGGGGATGGAACCGGTCTCCGGCGTGGTGTAGACGGCCTGCTCGGCGGTGAACGGGCCCCCGGCGGAGCAGGACAGCAGGACGTCGATCTCCGCGCCGAACGCGAACTCGGTGTCCTGGTTGACCATGATGTAGTGCGCGCCGCGCCTGGTGACGCTGAACTCGTTGGAGACGCCGCTCATCAGGCGGGCCGAGTCGGTCTCCTGCGGCGACCACCCGGAGGACGTCCGGTATTCCCACTCCCCGCTCAGGTCGTCACCGTCCACCCGTGCGATGTGCAGGTACTTCGTGTTCTTCTTCGTGACCGGGTCGGTGTAGTCCTCGGTGCCGTAGACGTAGGTGTGCGCGCCGTCCTCCAGAAGCGCCGACCCCCACTGGACGCCGATCGCCGACGGCATCGGCTGGACGGCGCTCGGGTCGGACAGGTCGGTGGTGGAGAACCGCGCGAGGACGTTGCCCTTGAAGGTCATGTCCCAGGGGTCGTCGTTCTCCGGGTCCGGGTCGTAGTACTCGCGGTAGAGCTGCTGGACCTCCGACCCGTGCTGGGTGAGGTCGCCCGCCCAGTACCAGTGGGCGGCCTGCGACGGCGGCATCGGCGGCGCCGGGTTCGCGGCGGTCCCGCCGTGGACGGTCGTCAGCGTCCCGTCCGTGGCCTGCACGACGAACGAGTTGTTGATGAACGGCGTCGTCCCGCCCTCGGAGATCACGAGCGGGCGCGACCCGTCGGCCCTGACCTCGCCGAGGAACGTGTCGGAGTAGGCGTAGACGATGCGGCCGTCGGACAGGCGCAGCGAGTACGTCGTATCGGCGCCCGTCCAGTCGTCGAGCAGCGCGTTGCTGTTGCCGTACGCGGTGAACTTCGCGTTCTGCGCCGTGTTGACCGCGGGGGCGCCGAAGGTCGGCGCGGGATCACCGGCGCAGACCGGGGCGGCCGCGGCGGCCGCCGGGACGGCGGGCACGACCACCAGCCCGGCCGTGAGGGCGAGCGCGAGGGCGGATCTGGACATGCGGTACCTCCGTGGGGGGTTCGGACCGATACTGCGGGGCTCAGTTCTCCGGCAGGGCCGCCGGGTTGCGGGCGAGGAGACCGCCGTCCACGCGGTGCTCGGCGCCGGTGACGAACGACGAGCGCGGGCCGGCCAGGAAGGCCACCACCTCCGCGACCTCCTCGGGACGGGCGACGCGGCCGAGCGGGTGCGCGCGGCCCCACTCGGCGACCTGCGCGTCCTGGGAGCCGTCGCGGAACAGGTCGGCGGCCCAGCGCAGCATGGGGGTGTCGACCGATCCCGGGCACACCGCGTTCGCGCGGATCCCGTCGGCGGCGTGGTCGAGGGCCATCGCCCTGGTCAGCGCGTTGATCGCCGCCTTGCTCGCGCTGTAGGCCGCGACGCCCGCCTGCGACACGAACGCCTGCACCGACGACACCGTGACGATCGTCCCGCCGCCCCGGCGCCGCAGCTCCGGCACGGCCGCACGGCACGCGAGGAAGACGCCCTTCACGTTCACGTCGAGGACCTCGTCCCAGGTCTCCTCGGAGGTGTCCTCGACCGTCCCGTACCGCTGCACCCCCGCCGACGTCACGACGACGTCCAGCCCCCCGTACTCGGACACGGCCGTCCGCACCAGCCCCTCGGCCCGCTCCGCGTCCCGCACGTCGGCGACCACCCCGGTGACCGTCCGTCCGGCCGCGCGCAGCTCCTCCTCGGCGGCCCGCACCCCGTCGATCCCGCAGAACACGACGGCGGCCCCGTCGCCCGCGAGACGCTCCACCACCGCCCGTCCGATCCCCAGCGACCCGCCGGTGACCAGCGCGACCTTGCCCTCGAACTCGCTCACTGCGTGCCTCCCTCGATGACGCCCGCGCGCAGCCACGACCGCCGGACCCCGCGCGGGCCCAGCTTCAGCGCCGTCCCGTTCTCCACCGCCGCCGCCAGCCCGTCGGTCGGGTGCCCGGCGAACGGTTCGAGTCCCACCACGTACGCGCGGCCCCACCACGGGTGGTCGACGGTCGCCCCCAGCTCCTGCCACATCCACAGGTGCGGCAGGACGGACGCGTCCCAGCGCACCCGCAGCCCCGGACCACCCGCGGGGTCGACCACCTCGTAGCGGCCCTCGCCGAGGTCGGTGAGGTAGACGATCTCACTCGGCTCGCCCCGGGCGGGGACGACGCTCAGGTCGACCGTCCCGCCGCCCTCGGCGGGCACGTGCGGCCACGGGTACGGACCGCCCGCACGCACCCGGCGTCCGTCCGGCCCGATCGGCGTGCCGTGCGGGACGACCCGCGCACCGCCCGGCACGCGGATCCGGTGACCGGGCTTGAGGAAGGGCGCACCGAACACGATGTGGTGGCCCCACATGACGTCCAGAGCAACGTCGGATTCGTTCGCCAACTCCTCCTCGACGGTCAGTTCGCCCTCCCCGGCTGCCAACCGGAAGGTCTTGACCACCCGCAAGGGCAACCGGCGCGCGCGCACGCTCAGCCGAACAGCGACCTCCTGCGGGTCGTCGGCGACGATCTCCGCATCCCACGGCAGCCCCGCGACCTCACCGTGCTGCGCCAGCCGCGCGCCCCGGTAGACGCTCGGCGCACCACCGTTCGGCAGGACCTCCTGCCAGCCGCCCTCGTAGCCGTCGAGGAACGCGGCGACGTCATCGCCCGCGCCTCCCGCCACATCGCGCGGGTCGCGGAGTCCGTCGGGCGACAGCCACACGAAGTCCATGTCGCGCGGCTTGTACAGGAACTCGACGACGTCGCCGCCCTTGCCCGCGAGAACGGTCACCCGCAGCAGCTCGTTCTGCAGCACCACCGCCCGCAGCCCCGCCAGGGTGATCTCGTGGACGCGGGCGCCCCAGTTCCGGCGCATCAGCTCTCGGCGCCCTGGAACGGGAAGTGCTCCCCCGCCGCATAAGCGGGGCGCGGCCGGTACTCGTTGACGCCCGGCTCGCCCCGCAGGTGCAGCGCGGACGGGAACGGCGACGGCTCCGCCGTGATCTTCGTGGACGTCGGGATGTACCGGATCGTCAGCCCGCACCGCCGGTGGGGCGAGGTGTTCGCGTTGCTCCCGTGCATGATGTTCGGGTGGTGGACCTCGACGTCCCCCGGCTCCAGCACCAGATCGACGGCCTCGGACTCGTCGACCTCCCGCGCACTCTCGACCCCGAACACCGCCTCGACGTCGTCGCGCTCCCGGACGTCGTGCAGCCCGCCCCGGTGGCTGCCCGGGATGACCCGCAGGCAGCCGTTCTCCGGCGTCGAACGATCGACGGCCAGCCACAGCGTGACGACCCGCATGGGCTCGAGCGGCCAGAACGAGCCGTCCTGGTGCCAGAGCACGGCCTTGCCGGTGTGCGGCGGCTTCGAGATGTAGGCCGACGCGAACAGCGCGATGTCCGGCCCGACGAACCGCTGCGCGACGTCGAGCAACCGGTCGTCCGACACGAGCCGCACCCAGAACGGGTCCTCGGCCACCAGCTCGGTCGACAGGTCCTCCCCGCTCCTGCCGGGATGGCGCTCCTGCAGCCACCGGACGTGCGCGTCCGCCTCGGCGATCAGCTCGGCGTCCAGCACGTCCCGGAAGATCGCGTAGCCGTCCGTCTCGTAGCGCTGCATCGGATCCATCGGGCTCCTCCATGCGTGTGAATCGCGGCACATGAAGTCTTAGTCATCAGATCACTTGCTGTCTAGATGTATCTTCGCTCCATTACAGACGGGAGCCGCCATGCAGAACATCCGCGTCGCGCTGATCGGCGAGTGCATGATCGAACTGAGCCACCTCGCCCCGGACCGCCTGGCGCTCGGCTACGCGGGCGACGCCTTCAACGTCGCCGCCTACCTGGCCCGCTCCGCCCCCGTCGACGTCCAGTTCGTCACGGCCGTCGGCGACGACCCCTACAGCACCCAGATGCGCGCCTCCTGGGCCGCCCACAACGTCGGTTCGGCCCATACCCGCGTGGTCCCCGGCGGCCAACCCGGGCTCTACCTCATCCGCACCGACGACCACGGTGAGCGCACGTTCCACTACTACCGGGCGCAGTCCGCCGCGCGGACCCTGTTCGGCCCCGACCACCCCGACGCCCTCGACGACGCCCTCGCCGGCCACGACCTCGTCTACCTCTCGGGCATCACCCTGTCGATCCTCACGCCGCCCGCCCGCGCCCGCCTCCTCGCCGTCCTCGACGAGACCCGCCGCCGCGGCGGCCGCGTCGCCTTCGACGGCAACTACCGCCCCGCCGGCTGGCCGTCCCCGCACGTCGCCGCCGCCGCCATGTCGGACGTCCTGTCCCGCACCGACATCGCCCTCCCCACCTTCGACGACGAACGCGCCGTGTTCGGCGACCGCGCCCCCGGCGACACCGTCCGCCGCCTCCGCACCGCCGGCGTCGCCGAGATCGCCGTCAAGCTCGGCCCCCGGGGCAGCCTGATCGCCGGCACGGCCACCGCCGAACCGGTCCCCGCCCGCACGGTCGCGAACGTCGTCGACACCACCGCCGCCGGCGACTCCTACAACGGCGCCTACCTCGCCGCCCGGCTGGCCGGCGCCACCCGCCTCGAAGCCGCCGAGTCCGCGACGGCCCTGGCCGCCCAGGTCATCACCCACCGAGGAGCCCTGCTCCCCCGACCCGCGAGGACCTGACCAGAAGAGACCGACCTCACAAGCAAAACCTTGGGCAATTTCCCCCACCCCTCCCGACCTGCTGCGATACACCCCACACCCACGAACACCAGCGCCGTCGGCCGCCCCCGCACACCCGCTGAGCCACTGCGGTGGCGCCCCGGCAAGAAGCCCGCGATCAACCTTCTCGAGAGCCCGATCCCGGCCGGAGACCGAGGCTCCCACCCCGGCCATCGCCCCGGCCCGAGCGGACCGGAACCACTGCGATCGCGCGCGAAGCCGGATTCGAGCGAAGCGAGAATCCGATCGCGCAGCGAGCCCCCGGGCGGGTCGGAGCGGTGCAGCGATCGCACGCGTTGGCGGCTGGACGAGGCCCCCCGGGGCCTCGTCCAGCCGCCAACGCAAAGCAAACGCGCGCCGGAGTCTCGCAGAGTGCTTCGTAGGCGGTAGTTTCGATGGCAGCGGGACCATCCTGCGAGGGAGTGACGTGACCGAGGAAACCGCCGCAATGCCTGCCAGTACGAAGTTGTCCGTCCGCGACGTGGTGACGGTGAAGCTGCCCGCCGCGAGCGCGTACCTGTCCGTCCTGCGGACGGCCACCGCGGGGCTCGCCGCGCGGCTGGACTTCACGCTGGACGAAATCGAGGACCTGCGCATCGCGGTCGACGAGGCGTGCGCGATGCTGCTCGCCCAGGCCGTCCCCGGGACGGACCTCGCGTGCGAGTTCGAACTGACCGGGGAGGCGATGCGCATCTCCGTGTCGGTGCTGACGGTGGACGGCCGGGAGCCCAGCCGTGACACGTTCGCCTGGACGGTCCTCTCGTCGCTGGCCGGCGAGGTGGACGCCAAGGTGGGCTCCGACGACCGGGTCACCGTGACGCTGCAGAAGCGGCGCGGTGCGGGTGGGCCCCAGTGACGGAGAAGACGACCCTGGCGGGCGAGGACAACGAGCGGTCCGAGAGCGCGGTTCCGGACCGTGCGCGGGCGCGTGCCCTGTTCGAGCGCCTCGCCGAGCTGCCGGAGGGCGACCCGGAGCGCCAGCGCATCCGCGACCAGCTCGTAGAGCTGCATCTGCCCCTGGTGGAGTACCTCGCGCGGCGGTTCCGGAACCGCGGCGAGTGGCTGGACGACCTCATCCAGGTCGCCACGATCGGGCTGATCAAGTCGATCGACCGGTTCGACCTGGAGCGGGGCGTGGAGTTCTCCACCTACGCGACGCCCACGATCGTCGGTGAGATCAAGCGGCACTTCCGCGACAAGGGCTGGGCGGTGCGGGTGCCGCGCCGCCTGCAGGAGCTGAAGCTGTCGCTCACCAAGGCGATCAGCGACCTGGCGCAGCGGGAGGGCCGCGCGCCGACGGTCAGCGAGCTGGCCGCCCACCTGCAGATGAGCGAGGAGGAGGTGCTCGAGGGCCTGGAGTCGGCGAACGCCTACTCCACGGTGTCCCTGGACGCGCCCGACTCCGGTGACGAGGACGCGCCCGCGGTGGCGGACTCGCTCGGCATGGTGGACGAGTCGCTGGAGGGCGTCGAGTACCGCGAGTCCCTGAAGCCGCTGCTGGAGAAGCTGCCCGCGCGGGAGAAGAAGATCCTGCTGCTGCGGTTCTTCGGCAACATGACGCAGTCGCAGATCGCGGCGGAGCTGGGCATCTCGCAGATGCACGTGTCGCGGCTGCTCGCGCGGACGCTGGCGCAGCTCCGCGAGGGCCTGACGGCGGACGAGTGACCCGTACGGGCCCGGACGGCTTCGGCCGCCGGGCCCGTCACTTTCGGGTGGGGCTGTCCGCGGGTTCGTCGTCCGCTCCGGCCTCGTCGTGGTCGGCGACGAGCCAGGCGGTGCTGGGCGGGCTGAGCGCGGCAACCAGGGTGACGACGGCGACGACGCCGAGCGGCAGGCCGATCGCGTACTGCTCGCTCTGCCACAGCGACCACGCCACCGGGAGCGCGAAGAGCTGGGTGAGCACCGTGGGGGCGCGGCTCCACTGGTCGGCGCGCAGAAGCCCCCGGGCGCAGGCGAGCATGCCGATCCCGCCCGCGAGGGCCAGGACGGTCACGCCGATCGCGCTGACCGGGTCGACCGGCTCGCCGATGGCGGTTTCCACGCCCACGTAGGCGCCGTAGACGACGGCGGCGAGCCCCTCGACGGCTTCGAGGCCGGCGGCGACGGACACGGTCGTGGGGCGGGCGGCGCTCAGACGCTTGGACACATCCAAACCCTACTCGGCCCCGCCCGATGCGCACTCACGGGTCGCCCGCGGCCCACACACGGTCGCCCGGGGCGACGCCCGAACGAACATCCGTGAGCCGTCCGGGGCAACTCCGGGGAAACGCCCGGTGCGACTCTCGGTAACCTGGCGCCGTGCGCGCCATGCTCATCGCCAACCCCACGGCGACCTCCACCTCCCGGCGGGCCCGCGAACTGCTGATCCGGGCCTGCGCCGGCGACCTCGACCTCGTCATCGCCGAGACGGGGCACCGCGGGCACGCCGTGGAACTGGCCCGGGACGCCGCCACGGACGGTTACGACCTGGTCATCGCGCTCGGCGGGGACGGGACGGTCAACGAGGCCGTCAACGGCCTGCTGTCCGCCCGGACCGCCGATCCGCCCGCGCTGGCCGTGCTGCCGTGCGGCAGCGCGAACGTGTTCGCGCGGGCGCTCGGCCTGCCCGACGACCCGATCAGCGCGACGCGCGTCGTGCTGGAGGCGCTGCGGGCGGGGCGGTACCGGACGGTCGGGCTGGGCGCGGCCCGGCCCGGCGACGGCCCCGAGCGGTACTTCACGTTCTGCGCCGGCGTCGGGCTGGACGCGGAGGTCGTGCGGGAGGTCGAACGGCATCGCCGAACGGGGCGCAGGGCGGATCCGTCGCTCTATGTTCGAACGACCGTTCGCCATTTCTTGACGGGCACGGATCGGCGGCGCGCGGCGATCACGCTGGAACAGCCGGGCCGCCCGCCGAAATCGGGGCTGTTTCTGGCGTTCATCTCCAACACATCGCCGTGGACTTTCGTGGGCCGCGTCCCGGTGAATCCGAGTCCGCTCGCGCACTTCGCGCGGGGCCTGGACGTGTTCGGCATCCGTTCGCTGCGACTGGGTCCGACACTGGCGGCCGTGGCGGGGATGCTGCTGGCGCGCACCCGTCCTGTGCAGGGGCGGGACGTGGTGAACGTGCACGATGCGGCGGAGGTCACGGTGCGCGCGGATCGTCCCGTCGCCTTTCAGCTCGACGGCGACTACCTTGGCGAACACCGCAGTGTGACGTTCCGTTCGGTCCCGAAGGCCATCCGGATCGTCATATGAGCGCACCCGGCCGATGTGTTGAGATGCAAGTAACACGATCGACCCACTGATGTGACACATGCGACACCCATACTTTGAGAATCCTTTCTCAAAGGTCTTGCGCCTGGTAGTGCGCCCCTGACACGCTCAAAGTGCGCCCGAACGACAGTGGTCCCGATGACGCCGACCGCCTGATCGGGGCGCCGTCGAACAACCACCCCTGGACCCGGCCACCGCCGCTCCGGGCGTTCGCGACACATGTGAAACCGTTCACAATTGGGTGGAGTGTCTCCACCACCTGACGAAGGAGTGGACCGCATGGACTGGCGCCACCGCGCAGCCTGCCGTGACGTGGACCCCGAGCTGTTCTTCCCGATCGGCAACACCGGGCCCGCGATCCTGCAGATCGAAGAGGCCAAGCAGGTATGCCGGCGTTGCACCGTGACGGACGCCTGTCTGCGCTGGGCGCTGGAATCCGGGCAGGACTCGGGCGTGTGGGGCGGCATGGGCGAGGACGAGCGCCGCGCCCTCAAGCGCCGCGCCGCCCGCGCCCGCACCCGCGCCAACGCGGGCCTGGGCCTGTAGCACCGCCGGCGCCGCCTCCGAGCCGACCGCCGGAGAGCCCACCAGCGCCGCACGTCTTCCGGAGTGCCCGTGACCGCAGGTCACGGGCACTTCGCCGTTCATCGGTGGGGCGGGCCCGACCGATGGTCGGGGTCCAGCGGGACGTCGACGACGACCTCGGTGCCGCCGCCCTCGCGCGGCCGGAAGTCCAGGTTCCCGCCCAGTTCCCCCACGATCAGCGTGCGGACGATCTGCAACCCGAGGCTGTTGCTGCTCTCGACGTCGAAGTCGGCCGGCAGCCCCACCCCGTCGTCGGCCACCACGACGACGAGGCGCCGCTCCGCCGCGGCGTCCCGGCCGTCCGGACGGTCGGGGCGCGGCTCCGGGTCGCCCACCGCCGACAGCTCCCCCCACACGTGCTGCCGCGCCGCGCTGCGCCGCAGGTCGGACGGCTCGTCGCGGCCCGCGCTCTCGCGGCCCGCGCCCGTCCGGTGCGCGACGACCTCCAGCGTCCCGAACCGGTTCGCGAGGCCGTGCTCCAGGGCGTTCTGCAGCAGCTCGGTCAGCGCCATGGCGAGCGGCGTCGCGACCTCCGCGGGCAGCACCCCGAAGTTCCCCGACCGCTTCGGTGCGACCTTGGTCTCAGGGGTGGACACCTCCCCCGCCATCGTGATGACCCGGTCGGCGATGTCGTCGAAGTCGATCAGCTCGTCCGGGGTCAGCGACAGCGTCTCGTGGACGATCGCGATCGACCCGACCCGCCGGACCGCCTCGTCCAGCGCGGCCCGCCCCTCCGGGATCCGCAACCGCCGCGCCTGCAACCGCAGCAGCGCGGCGACCGTCTGCAGGTTGTTCTTCACCCGGTGGTGGATCTCCCGGATGGTCGCGTCCTTCGTCATCAGCTCCCGGTCGCGCCACCGCAGCTCGGTGACGTCCCGGCACAGGACGATCGCGCCGATCCGGGTCCCGCCGACGACGAGCGGGATCGTCCGCAACTGCATGATCGGCCCGTGCGCCTCGATCTCGACCTCGCGCGGCGCCCGCCCGCTGAGCAGCACGCTCAGCGCCTCCTCCAGGGGCTCCCCGGTGTCGCACAGGTCCGCGGTGATCTCGCCGAGGTTCTCGCCGACCAGGTCCGTCGGGTAGCCGAGCCGCCGGTACGCCGACTGCGCGTTCGGGCTCGCGTACGTCACGCGCCCCGACCGGTCGAGCCGCATCAGCCCGTCCCCGACGCGCGGGGAGCGCACCAGGTTGGGCTCCTCCCCCGGCACCGGGAACCGCCCCTCGGAGATCATTTTCGCGAGGTCGCTGGCGGACTGCAGGTAGGTCAGCTCCAGCCGGCTCGGCGTCCGCGCCGAACTCAGGTTGGTGCTGCGCTGGATCACCCCGAGGATCTTCGCGCCGCGCCGCACGGGGATCGACTCCTCCCGCACCGGGATGCCGCTCCCCCACTCCGGGTCGCCCTCCCGGACGATCCGGCGCTCCCGCCACGCGATGTCGATCAGCTTCCGGCGTCCCGTCCGGACCACCTTGCCGACCAGGTCCTCCGGGTAGGCGGTGGGGCCGGTCGTCGGCCGCATCTGCGCGATCGCCACCCAGCCGGGGACGGCCGCGCCGGTGTCGAGGGCCCGGCCGGGCGCGTCCGCGGGCGGCGCGTCCCCGATCCGCAGCGGCACCCACAGCAGCAGGTCGGCGAACGACAGGTCGGCGAGGAGCTGCCAGTCCGACACGAGGGCGTGCAGCCACTCCACGTCCGTCTCGGTCAGGTCGGTGTGATCGCGGACCAGGTCGGTCAAGGTAGGCACACCACCATCATCGCCCATCGGTTCTGGTGCGGGCCCGCGCGTCCCCCTCCCGCGCGGGCCTGGCAGGATGCCCGCATGACCGAGCGAAGCGGGGGCATCCGGACGTTCGACACGGGAGGCCGCCTCCCACGGGAAACGGGCACGGACACCCGCCCGGCCTCCCCCGCCGACCCCCTAGCCCGGTTCCGGGACGCCGCCGCCCGGCGGCACGCGGCCGGGTTGCGCCGCACGCTCCGCCCGCGCACCCGCGACATGATCGACCTGGCGTCCAACGACTAC
Source organism: Actinomadura cremea (assembly GCF_014648495.1). Taxonomy (GTDB): domain Bacteria; phylum Actinomycetota; class Actinomycetes; order Streptosporangiales; family Streptosporangiaceae; genus Spirillospora; species Spirillospora cremea. The sequence continues at coordinate 175,853 of NZ_BMRF01000006.1, read as the reverse complement.
CTCGGGCTGTGCGACGACCCCCGGCTCGCCGCCGGGGCGGCCGCCGCCGCGCGCGCCTGGGGCACCTGCTCCACCGGGTCCCGCCTGGTCACCGGCACCACCGAGCTGCACACAGAGCTGGACCGGCGGCTCGCCGCGTTCACCGGCGCCCCCGCCGGGCTCGTGTTCTCGTCCGGCTTCCTCGCCAACCTCGGCGCCGTCACCGCGCTCTCCGGCCCGGACGTGCTCGTGGTGTCCGACCGGACGAACCACGCCTCGATCGTCGACGCCTGCAGGCTGTCGCGGTCCCGCGTCGCGATCGTCCCGCACCGCGACACCGCCGCCGTCGCCGAGGCCCTCGCCGAACGTGACGAGGACCACGCGGTCGTCGTCACCGACGCCGTCTTCTCCGTGGACGGCGACCTCGCGCCGCTCGCCGACCTGCACGCGCTCGTCCGGTCCCACGGCGCCCTCCTCGTGGTCGACGAGGCGCACGCCCTCGGCGTCGTCGGCCCCGGCGGCCGCGGCGCCGCGCACGCCGCCGGCCTCGCGGGCGAACCCGACGTCGTCCTCACGCTCACGCTGTCGAAGTCGCTCGCCTCGCAGGGCGGCGCGGTCCTCGGCGCCCCCGAGGTGATCGACGCGCTGATCGACACGGCCCGCTCGTTCATCTTCGACACCGGGCTGAACCCGCCCGCCGTCGGCGCGGCCCTCGCGGCCCTCGACGTCCTGGAGTCCGACCCCGGCCTGCCCGCCCGCGCCCGCGCCGTCGCCCGCCGGATGACCTCGCTCGCGGCCGGTTCCGGCCTCGAGACGGCCGAACCCGCGGCCGCCGTCGTCCCGGTGTATCTTGGCGAGCCGCACGCCGCCCTCCGCGGCGCCGAGATCTGCGCTGACCACGGCGTCCGCGTCGGCTGCTTCCGCCCGCCGTCGGTGCCGAAGGGACGCGCGTGCCTGCGGCTGACCGCACGCGCCACGGTGGACGAGTCGGACCTCACAAGTCTCGGGGACGCCCTGGCGGAGATCGCGCGCGCTACCGGCCGTAGTCTTCACGCATAACATCGGGGAGAACCGATGATGAACGTGAGGAGATGCCGTGACGGAGGTCAGGGGCGGGCCCCGGCACGGGGGCGGCTTCGAGCACGGATTCGACCGGGCCTCGTTGAGCGACCTCGGTAGGCACCACACGAGCCACGCGCCCCGCATCCCGAAGTACTACAAGCTCAAGGAACTGCTGGTCGAACTGATCCAGTCGCTCCCGCCCGGCAGCCCGCTGCCTCCCGAACGCGCTCTCGCGGAGAAGTACGAGACGTCCCGCACCACCGTCCGGCAGGCGCTCGCCGAACTCGTCGTCGAGGGCCGCCTGCAGCGCATCCAGGGCAAGGGCACGTTCGTCGCCAAGCCCAAGGTCGCGCAGGAACTCCAGCTCGTCAGCTACACCGAGGACATGCGGCACCACGGCCTGCGGCCCGAGACCCGCATCCTGGAGGCCGGGTACGTCAGCGCCGACGAGCACCTCGCCGCGCTGCTCGGCATCCGCCCCGGCGGCCGGGTGCTGCGCGTCCACCGGCTCCGCCTCGCCGACGGCGAGGCCATGTCGATCGACACCTCGCACCTGCCCGCGCGCCGCTTCCCCGGCCTGCGCCGCGAGCTGTCGCGCCACCACTCGCTGTACGAGACGCTCGCGACGGCCTACGACGTCCACCTGACGGAGGCCGAGGAGACGATCGAGACCGTCCTGGCGACCCCGCACGACGCCCAGCTCCTCGGCGTCGACGTCGGCCTGCCGATGCTCCTGCTCTCCCGGCACGCGTTCGACACGACGGGCCAGCCGGTCGAGTGGGCCCAGTCCCTGTACCGCGGCGACCGGTACAAGTTCATCACCCGCCTCCGCCGCCACTGACCGCCCCCGCGTTCTCCTCCGCGCCTCTCCCGGAGCATGAACGGAGTGCGACGTTTCGAACACACTCCGAACATGTGTTCCCTACGATGACGGGAGTCGGATCGTGAGGGAGAGGCCATCAGAAGTGAGCATCACACCTGACGTGCACGTGTCGGAATTGCCCGACACGCCATACAACCTGTGGGTAAGCGGTGAGCTCGATGACTTCGTCGACGCCCCCGAAGGGTCACGCATCGAGGTCATCGGAGGACAGGTCGCCGTGTCACCCCCGCCGTCGTTCACGCACAACACCATCGTCGATGACGTCACCGTCGCCATGGTGCGCGCACAGGTGATCGACTCGGACTCCCCCTGGCGCACCAACCAGGGGTCCGGCATGTCCCTCGTCGGCATCGGCGATGGGTACATCCCGGATCTGATGGTCCTGGAATCGGAGGTGTACGAGGCGGCCCGGCGTGATCGCGTGCACATGCTCGTGCCCGATCAGGTCGAACTGGTCGTCGAGGTCACCTCCCCCAGCAACGCCGTGACCGACCGGCGGCCGTCCGAACGGCGTCCCGACCGGAAGTGGTGCTCCTACGCACTCGCCGAGATCCCCTACTACCTGCTGCTGGACCGTTCCCCCAAGCTGGCGCGGACGACGTTGTACTCCATCCCCGACCAGGGCACGGGCGCCTACCTGCACGAGGAGACCTGGGAGTTCGGCGAGACGATCCGCCTCCCCGAACCCTTCGGCGTCGAGATCGGCACCGCCCACTGGACCCCCTGGAAGGACTGAGCGGAGGGCCCGTCAGAGGGTCTGGCCGAGGGCCTTGATCGGCATCTGCAGGTCGGTGAGCAGGTCCAGGTCCTTCGCGGCGGGACGGCCGAGGGTCGTGAGGTAGTTGCCGACGATGATCGCGTTGATGCCGCCGAGCATGCCCTCGCGGGTGCCGAGGTCGCCGAGGGTGAGTTCGCGCCCGCCCGCGTACCGCAGGATCGTCCGGGGCAGGGCGAGACGGAACGCGGCGATGGTGCGCAGCGCGTCCGGGCCCTCGACGAGCGGCAGGTCGGAGAACGGGGTGCCGGGGCGGGGCGCGAGGAAGTTCAGCGGAACCTCGTCGGGCTCCAGTTCGGCGAGCTGGGCGGCGAACTCGGCGCGCTGCTCGATCGTCTCGCCCATCCCGATGATGCCGCCGCAGCAGACCTCCATACCGGCGTCCTTCACCATGCGCAGGGTGTCCCAGCGCTCCTCCCACGAGTGGGTGGTGACGACGTTGGGGAAGTGGGAGCGGGCGGTCTCCAGGTTGTGGTTGTAGCGGTGGACGCCCATCGCGGTGAGCTCGTCGACCTGCTCCTGGGTGAGCATTCCGAGCGAGCACGCGATGTTGATCTCCACGGCGTCGTTGATGGCCTTGACGCCGTCCCGCACCTGCGACATGAGGCGCTCGTCCGGGCCGCGGACGGCCGCCACGATGCAGAACTCGGTGGCGCCGGTCTTGGCGGTCTCCTTCGCGGCCTCGACCAGCTCGGGGATGTTCAGCCACACCGAGCGGACCGGCGACTCGAACTTGCCGGACTGCGAGCAGAAGTGGCAGTCCTCGGGGCAGCCGCCGGTCTTGAGCGACACGATGCCCTCGACCTCGACCTCGGGCCCGCACCAGCGCATCCGGACCTCGTGGGCGAGCGCGAGCAACTCCTCGAGACGGTCGTCCGGCAGCGTCAGGCACTCCAGGACCTGGGCGGCGGAAAGGCCCACGCCCTCCTCCAGCACCTGCCGGCGGGCGGTCTCAATGACGTCACTCACGTGTTCTCCTTGTCGAGTCCGTAGCTCTCGCGGAAGGTAGCAGGGTCGAAGGCGCCACCGAACGCGGGGGCCAGACCGCGGTGCGCGGCGACGAGGAACTCGGCGGCGTCCAGGGCACCCGCTCCGGCGGGCAGCGCGCCCGCCAGCGGCCGCGCCGCGATGGTCTCCAGGTCCCGGATGTTGCTGCGCTGCGCGAGGTCGGGCTCGTCCGGCCAGGCGCCGATGACGACGCCGGCGAGCTGCACCCCGCGGTGCGCCATCGCCTCCAGCGTCAGCGCCGTGTGGTTGAGGGTGCCGAGGTCGGGACGGGTGACGACGACGACCGCGGCGCCGAGCCAGCGGGCCAGGTCGGCGATCGTGCCGCCCTCCTCGTCGTAGCGGACGAGCAGGCCGCCCGCACCCTCGACGAGCACGAGGCGCCGGTCGTCCGACAGGGCCCCGACGCGTTCGGCGACCTCGGGCAGCCGCACCGGCGGCGCCCCGGCGATCCGGGCGGCGGCGGCCGGCGACAGCGGGTCGGGGAACCGCGCGAACTCGTGCACGTCCTCGATCCCGGCGAGCCGGCGGACGTCGTCCAGATCGCCGGGCTCGCCGGGACCGGCACCCGTCTGCCCGGGTTTGACGACCGCGACCGACATGCCGCGCGCGGCGGCGACGGCGGCCAGCGCGGCCGTCACGACGGTCTTCCCCACGCCGGTACAGGTCCCGGTGATCACGAGCACGCTCACGCCCGGCACACTAGCGCGGGCTCCGGCGCCCGGTCCGTCGCCGAATCCCACAGGATTCGGCGGGGCGGTTTGTAATCGGCTCAGCCTCCGAGGGCCTCGGCGACCTCGCGGGTGACGGTCCGCAGGTCGGGTTCGAGCTGGTCGAGGCGGGCGTCGAGGTCGTCGGCGAAACGGAGGCGCTCGACATCCGGGGCCGGGCGGGCCTCGGGCATCCAGGCGGAGTGGATCAGGAACGGGACGGTCGTGCCGTGCGGCGGCGCGAGGACGGCGACCGGGCCGCGCCCCACGTCGGCGGCGTCGAAGAGCTCGACGCGGAACCGGTCGTCGTTGTGGACGGCGACGACGAGATAGCCCTCGTGCCCGCCCGGGGACGCCCCGGCGTACCGGGTGCCGCCCTGACCGCGCGGGACGAACGACGGCGACGTCGGGTAGTCGTCGAGCGCGAAGGTCCATTCGGCGAGGGGCTTGAGGTCGTCGTGGTCGTGCGAGACGAGCACGGCCGGGGTCTCCTCGGCGGGGAACAGGGAGGTGTCGACGCGCCCCTCGTAGTTCCGCAGGGCGCGCCGGTTGACGGCCTCCGGGTGGAAGCCGATGTAGACGAGGTGGTGGCGGGTGGGGTCGGTCTGCCCTTCCAGGCTCCAGTCGATGGCCGACAGTTCGGCCTGCCACCAGCGGGACGCGTCGTGGGCGCGCGCGCGTTCGCGCACCTGGCCCGTCTCCGGGTCGAACTGCAGGACGGTCGTGAGCGCAGGCGTCATGCCGTGGCAGTACATCCCGCGCAGGGCGGGGTCGATGGGGCGACCGTGCACGTCGACGTCGTCCTCACGCAGGTACATCCCGATGTCCACGCCCGGGGTGTGCTCCATGACGATCTGGACGCCGTCGGAGTCGTCGTAGCGGGCGTAGAAGTGGTTCACCTCGGGCGCGATGCGGAACTCCTTGCAGGCGACCGTGGCCTTGCCGGGCGCGAGGTCGTCCTTGCGGATGAGCAGGACGGGCCCGTCGGGGTTGTTGGCGACGGTCCGGTCCCCGCCGAAGATCTCGTCGACGTCGATCTTGAAGGCGGTGTCGGCGAGGACGAGCCAGTCGCGCGTCTGCGTGATCGTGTGCGTGGCCTGCGGCAGCACCGCGTTCTCGACGTCCCAGCGGTGCACCCGCGAGCCCGTCCCGTCGTAGCGGATGACCGAGACGGTGCCGGCGAGGACGTCGCGGCTGACGTTCCACATGCAGCCCCGGTCGGGGTCGATCACGGGGTGCGCGGTCGACGAGATCAGCGGCAGCACCGCCTGGTCCATCGCGGGCTTCCAGTCGTCGCGGTGCCCGACCTCGGCGACGAACTCCAGCGTGACCGGGTCGACCTCGACGGGCCGTCCGGCGTCCCACGTCGCGAACAGGCGGTCGCCCCACGGCAGCGGGGCGGTGTTCGCGCAGTTGGCGAACCCCCACGGCGAGCCGGTGCCGACGGGACCGGCGGTGAACAGGTCGGGCCGGGCGCGCTTCAACCGGACGGACGGGGTCTCGAGCACGCGCGCCCGCCACGGGAACCGCCCGTCCGGTCCGGGCCGCAGCGGCATCCGCGCGATGATCCCGTCGCCGAAGAACGCGTGCAGGGGGTGGCTGCGCTGGTCGGAGGTGCTGACGACGAAGTGGCCGCGCACGTCGTCCGGCCAGGCGCCCGCGACCACCTCCAGATCCATGTCCGGGTGATCCTCACCGAGGATGGAACGCGGTATCGGCATGACGCCTCCTGGGGTCGGCTCCCGCCAGTCGACCCCGCCGGACCGGGCGTCGTCAACCCTCTAACGACTACCGTCCGATCCGTCCCCGCGCGCGGCTAATCTGGGCTCGGCCCCGTCCGTCCCGGCGGGAGCGGAACCGACCCCCGGAGGTGCATCGGTGCCCGAACGCGTGATCGTCCGGACGGCGCGGCCGGACGAGTACGACCTGATCGGCGCGCTGACCGTCGAGGTCTACGTGCACAGCGGCCTCGTGTCGCCGGAGTCGTCCTACGTGGCGACGCTCGCCGACGCCGCCGACCGCGCCGCCAAGACCGAACTGCTGGTCGCGGGCGTCGGCGGCGAGATCGTCGGAGCCGTCGCGTACTGCCCTCCGGGCAGCCCGTACGCCGAACTGGCCGCACCGGACGAGGCCGAGTTCCGCATGCTCGCCGTCCTGGCGAAGGCGCGCGGCGCCGGAGCGGGACGCGCGCTCGTGACGGCGTGCGTCGACCGCGCACGCGGCACCGGGCTGCGCGGCGTCCGCCTCTCGACCCAGCCGAACATGGGCGACGCGCACCGCCTCTACGAGCGCATGGGCTTCGCCCGCACCCCTGACCGCGACTGGAGCCCCGTGCCCGGCCTGAAGCTCCTCACCTACGCCCTCACCTGGTAGCCCGGAGCCCCCACGCCGCCCTGGGCGCCTCGCCCACGTGCCGACCTGGTGGCCCCGAGCCTTCCAGCCACGCCGGCACCGCCCCGCAGGCCCCGCGCCCGCGCATGGAGCGGCGTGCGACGGGCACGGTCGGGTCCGCGCCCGACTCAGGCCGGAACGCCCAGGCGGGACGCCTGCGGCGGCTCAGCCGCGGGTGGGGGCGGGGGTGCCGTCGTCGCTGCCCAGTTCGCCGTGTTCGGAGCAGCGCGCCGTCCAGCCGAGCGGCGTCACCTGCACGATCAGCCGGCGGCGGCAGCGGGCGCAGTAGCGGGGCGGCTCCATCCGCCGCGCGGCGCGGCAGGCCGCGTGGTCGCCGGGCTCGCCGCAACGGTCGCAGTACGTCTCCACGGTGGGTTACCGTACCGGCGCTTCGGACGACGGCCGCGAGGAGGCGCGCATGCGCGCCACGAGGCCCGTGTCGTAGGAGCCGTCAGCGAACTCGGGACGGCCGAGCAGCTCCGCGTGGAAGGGCAGGTTCGTCGGGAGGCCCTCGATGCGGAACGCGTCCACGGCGGCCCGCGCGCGACCCAGCGCGTGGGCGCGGTCGGCGCCGTGCACGCAGAGCTTGGCCAGCAGCGGATCGTAGTGGGGTGTGACGGTGTTGCCCTCGGCGTACCCGGCGTCGATGCGGATGCCGTCGCCGACGGGCTCCTCCCACACCTTGATGCGGCCGGTCGCGGGCAGGAAGCGGTCGGGGTCCTCGGCGTAGACGCGGAACTCGATCGCGTGCCCGCGGGTGCCCGCGAACGCGTCCGGGACGGGCTCGCCGGCGGCGATCCGGAACTGCGCCTCGACGAGGTCGACGCCGGTGACGAGTTCGGTGACGGGGTGCTCGACCTGCAGGCGGGCGCTCATCTCGAGGAAGTGGCACTCCTGCGCGGCCGGGTCGACGAGGAACTCGACGGTGCCGGCGCCGCGGTAGCCGACGGCCTCCCCGGCGCGGACGGCGGCGGCCAGCATCCGTTCGCGCAGCTCCTGGGTGACGCCGGGGGACGGCGATTCCTCGACGAGCTTCTGGTGGCGGCGCTGGACGGAGCAGTCGCGGTCGCCGAGCGCGACGACCGTCCCGTCGGGCAGCCCGAGGATCTGCACGTCGACGTGCCGGGCGTTCGGCACGTACCGTTCGAGCAGGATGTCGGCGCGGCCGAAGATGCGTTCGCCGCGGGCGCGGGCGGTCTCGTAGGCGCGGCGGAGCCCGGCCTCGTCGTGCGCGGCGCTCATCCCGATGCCGTTGCCGCCCGCGGCCGGCTTGACCATGACGGGGTAGCCGATCCGCCGGGCCTCCTCGACGGCGGTGTCGGCGTCCGGGACGGGCTCCCACACGCCGGGCACGACCGGGACGCCCGCCTCCTTCACCAGGTTCCGGGCGTTGATCTTGTCGCCGAGGCGGGCGATGGCGAGCGGCGGCGCGCCGACCCAGATCAGGTCGCGGGCGGCGACCTGCCGCGCGAAGTCCGCGTTCTCCGCGAGGAAGCCGTAGCCCGGGTGGACGGCCTGCGCGTTCGTCCGCCGCGCCGCCTCGATGATCGCCGGGGCGTTGAGGTAGCTGCGGGCGGGGTCGGCGGGGCCGATCAGGATGGCCTCGTCGGCCTCGGAGACGAAGGGCAGGTCCTCGTCGGCCTGCGAGTACACCGCGATGGCCTTGAGGCCCAGCGCGCGTGCGGTGTGGATGATCCGGCTGGCGATCTCACCCCGGTTCGCCACGAGCACGGACTCGAACACCTGCGAACTCCCCTTTGACGACTACCGGACCGTGGAATTGTCCCTCACGGCCGGGTGCGGCGGTCCACCACCCGGCTGAGCGCCTCGACGACCGTCGGATCGTACTCGGCGGCGGAGTCGAGCCGCAGCCGTTCCAGGACGGCCGCGCCCCGGTCGCGGTCGGGCGACTCGCCGACGAGGTCGTCGTAGGCGTTGGCGACCTTGATGATACGGCTCGCGAGGGGCGGCGCGACGGGACGGTCGGCGTCCTGCCCGTCCGGGTCGTTCGTGTCGTCGGCGGGCCGTCCCGTCCGGTAGGGGTGCGAGGAGAGCCGGACGATGTGCGCGACCCGGTCGAGGACGCCCGTCTCCTTGATGACCTCGGCGCCGAGTTCGGCGATGCGGCGCTGTTCGGTGGGGGACGCGAGGACGGTGGCGCCGCCGGGGATCGGGTCGCCCAAGGAGAGCTGCCCGATGTCGTGCATGAGCGCCGCGTACTCCAGTTCGAGGAGTTCGGCCTCGGCCATGCCGAGCTCGCGGCCCATCGCGACGGCGAACGCCGCGACCCGCCGGGAGTGGCCGGTCTCGACGTAGCCGCCGACCTCGGTGACGCGCGACAGGGCGCGGACGGTCTGCAGGTAGGTGGCGCGGACGCCCGCGTAGCGGCGGAACGCGAACTGGGTGACCAGGATCGGCACCGTGAAGATCAGCAGCGCGGCCTGCCCCATCGCGGTGGTGGAGACGGCGATCAGCATGGCGGTGGCGCTGGTCGCCGCGCACAGCGCCATCTTCGCGCCGATCTCGTCGCGCAGCGCGATGCCGAACCGGGTGCGGACGGCCTCGGCGCGGATCAGCGCGGCGATCACCACGTCGGTGAAGCAGGACGCGACGACGATCAGACCCATCGAGGCGAGCAGCAGGTACCAGGCGGGGTTCAGGTCCAGGAGCGGACGGAAGCACAGTGCGACGATCGAGACGGTGAACAGCCGCCGCGCCATCGCGTCCGGGCGCGGGGACCGGCCGACGGCGATGTGCGGCAGCGAGCCGATCAGCATGCCGGCGGCGGTGACGGCGACGACCTGCAGCGGCGAGTGGGCGGCGGGGACGACGCCGAGCGGCGCGTCCGGCGGGGCGCCCTCGGGGCCGATGCCGACGAGCAGCGCGTAGCCGATGGCGCCGGCGGTGGCGATGGGCGCCATCTCCCGGTTGCCGGGCATCACCATGCGGAACAGCTCGCCGAGCGCGATGAGGACCCCGAAGATGACCGCGATGTCGGGCTGGACGAGCCCGACGGCGGCGACCTGGGTGATCGCGACGATGGCGAAGAGCCCCGCCGTGGCGATGAGCAGGAGCTGGCCGGAGTCGATGGTCTGCCACGCGGCCCGTTCCCGGGCGCGGATCTGGGTGCTGGTCACGCTTGCTTTCCCGCCGGGTCGGTCACTTGCGGACTTCGTCCCCGGCGACGCGCAGCGGCGCGCTGGGGTCGTCGTGGTCCTGCCGGGTGGTCTCGGCGACGTCGTCGTCGGGCGGCGTCATCGGCTCGGGCGGCTCCCAGCCGTCCCGGTCGAGGACGCGCAGGAACGCCTCGACCATGACGGGGTCGAAATGGTCGCCCATCCCCCGCCGCAGCTCCTCGATGCCCTCGTCGACGCTGCGGGCGGCGCGGTAGGAGCGGGTGGAGGTCATGGAGTCGAACGCGTCGGCGACGGAGATGACGCGGGCGAACTCGGGGATCTCGTCGCCGGCGAGGCCCATCGGGTAGCCGCGGCCGTTCACCTTCTCGTGGTGGTGCATGATGCCGGCGAGCGCCTCGTCCAGGAAGCCGATCTCGCGGACGATCTCCAGCCCGCGCATCGGGTGCAGCTGGATCGCGGCGAACTCCTCGGCGGTGAGCGAGCCGTTCTTCTGCAGCACCTTGGTGGGGACGCCGAGCTTGCCGACGTCGTGCAGCATCCCGGCGTAGCGGATGGCCTCGACCCGGTCGGGCCGCATCCCGATCTCCTTGGCGATCATCACGGAGCCGCGGGAGACGCGCTCGGAGTGGCCGCGGGTGTAGTAGTCCTTCGTCTCGACGGCCTGGCAGAGCGACGCGAGGGTGGCGGCGTGCGCCTGGTGCTGGTCGTGCGCCTGCTCCATCGCCCAGCGGGCGATGAACAGCGGCAGCAGGACCAGGACGGCGGCGAGCGGCCCGACCCGCGGCCACAGCCCGGCGATGAGCAGGCCGAACATGCCGTAGGCGAGGCAGCCGACGGCGAGCTGGCCGCTGTCGCGGATCAGCTCGCGGGGCGCGGCCTGCCGGCTGAGCAGCAGGACCCCGGCGGTGAGCGCCAGGTTGACGACGACGAAGGTGACGAGCGCGCCGAGGAAGGGGCCGATGACGTTCTCGACCCAGCGGGCCTGCTCGGGTCGGAAGCGGTCACCGCCGAGCAGGTCGAAGACGGTTCCGGCGATGAAGCCGCTGAGCGCGAACTGCGCGCCGTTGAACAGCCGCTTCTCCGGCGCGAGGATCCGCTGCCCGGTGACGACGGCGCAGCAGCCGAGCAGGGCCGCGCCGGCCGGGCCGAGCAGGACCACGGACGCCAGGCTTGCGGCGAAACTCATCGAGACGCGGGCGCGCTCGACGTTCAGTCTGGCCGGTGCGCTGTCGCACACGAGGAACAGCACGGCCAGTACGGCCAGCACGCTCCAGTCCAGCTTCGCGAAGGACGACGTCGCGATGAGGCCGGCCGCGAGGACGACGACACCGCACACGTACGCCCAGGCAGCGAGAGGTAGTCCACGCATTGCCGCCCCCTCGGGGATGACGAATGGGCGGGCCGCCGCCGGGATCGCTCGTGCCTGCCGGCACTAGACCCAGGACACGCCCTTGGGCATCATCAGCGACGACGCCGCGGCGCTCGAGTGCCGGGCCGTCCGGACAGGCATCTCGCGATGCAGCATGACTCCTGCCTCCCCCCGCGGAAATCCGGAACGCCGGTGCACGACCGGCGGGCCGGGACTCCGACGGTCCCGACCTCCGGGCGAGCACATACCCCGAATTCCCGGGTGCGCACCGTGCTCCCGTCGCTGAATTCGGCACAAGCTTAACGCGAACTGCCCAGGTCACACAGGCGAGCGAGGAATCGTGAGCAAAGTGTGAACCAACCGTCACCTTAAGTGATCATTTCTCCGCCGCATTACACGCAACGTATGCGCACCATCGTTATGCACGACCTAAATGCACGTGCAGGAAGCAAACAGTAAACTAAACAACCAGAAATAGCCCCGGAAAGGGATAGGCCGGGCATTCGCCGGCGTTCGGCGGCGCAGACGGCATCGCGGGCGGTTCCCGGACGGTTCCCGGACGGTTCCGCAGGGGCATCGGCTCAGCGGCGCTCGCGGGCCCACGCGACCGTCTCGGCGAGCCCGTCCGGCAGCGACACCCGGGGCGTCCAGCCGAGCGCCCCCTGGGTCGGCCCGGGGTCGATCGCCATCGCGGGCAGGTCGCCGAGCCGCGGCGGCGCGAACTCCGGGTCGTCCGGCGTCCCCGCCGCCGCGGCGACGAGCGTGTGCAGCTCGCGGTCGGTGGTCTGCAGCCCGGTGCCCACGTTGAGCCGCAGCCCGCCGGCGCGCTCGTCCACCGCGCGGGCGAACGCGTCCACGACGTCCAGGACGTACACGTAGTCGCGAGTCTGCGTGCCGTCGCCGTACACCTTCGTCGCGCGCCCGTCGAGCAGCGCGTCCGTGAAGATCGACACGACGCCCGCCTCGCCCTCGGGGGTCTGCCGCGGCCCGTAGACGTTGGCGAGCGTCAGCGCGGTGAAGTCGACGCCGTGCAGCGCCCGGTACGTCTGCGCGTACACCTCCCCCGACACCTTCGACGCCGCGTACGGGGACGCGGGGCGCAGTTCGGCGTCCGGCGGGACGGGCAGCGCGTCCGGAACCCCGTACACGGCGCAGCTGGAGGCGAACACGGCCTTGCGGCCGCCGCCGGCCCGCACCGCCTCCAGGACGTTCGCGGTGCCGAGCACGTTCACCCGCGCGTCGTGCAGCGGGTCGGCGACGCTGGCCCGCACGCTGACCTGCGCGGCCAGGTGGCAGACGACCTCGGGCCGCCGCGCGGCGGCCCGCTCGACCAGCGCCGGGTCCGCGACGTCCAGCTCCCACAGCTCGACGTCGGGACGGACGTTCGCGCCGGACGACAGATCGTCCACGCCGACGACCTCGTGGCCGTCGGCGAGGAGCCGGTCGACGAGATGGGAACCGATGAAGCCGGCCGCGCCGGTGACCAAAACGAGCACGTGTTCATTATGCGTCGCCCTTGGCGTCAGGCCGCTAGGCGGCCTTCCTTCAACCGGCGACACGTGCGGTCGCAGTGGTTCCGGTCCGCCGGCCGAGGCACCGGCGGCTGGGGCTGCGGTGGCTGAGGCTGCGGTGGTCGGGCACCCGAGCGGCCTCAGGCCGTTTCGGTCTCGGTTCTTTCGGCGGTGTCGGTGGCCTGGATCTCGCCGCAGATCTGCTCGATGCGGCCGAGGACTTTGGTGCGCAGGTCCTCCGGCGCTGGTTCGCAGCCGCAGGATTTGTTCACGAGCTTCTTCACGGCCTCCTCGAGGCCGTACTCGCGCAGGCACGGCCCGCACTCGTCCAGATGCTGGCGGACCTCGCCGCAGCCGCCCTGGTCCAGCTCACCGTCGAGGTAGGTGTAGACCCGGGCCAGGACCTCGTCGCAGGGGGTGTCATGGTGGTCGCCACAGCTCATGGCTCACTCACCCTTCTCGCGCACCGCGCCGCGTTCGGGCGCGGTGTTCGGCATGTCGCTCCGCTGCGGGCGACGGACGGGCGCGTGCGTCATGACCGCCCTCCGTTCGCCCGGGTGAGACCGCGCTCCTCCGCGTAGTCCTCGAGCATGCCGCGCAGCTGGCGCCGGCCCCGGTGCAGCCGCGACATCACCGTGCCGATGGGCGTGCCCATGATCTCGGCGATCTCCTTGTAGGCGAAACCCTCGACGTCGGCGAGGTAGACGGCGATCCGGAACTCCTCCGGCAGGTCCTGCAGCGCCCGCTTGACGTCGGAGTCGGGCAGGTGCTCGAGCGCCTCGGCCTCGGCGGACTTCAGCCCGCTGGAGGTGTGCGACTCGGCGCGCGCGAGCTGCCAGTCCTCGATCTCCTCGGTGGCCGACTGCTGCGGCTGGCGCTGCTTCTTGCGGTAGGAGTTGATGAACGTGTTGGTCAGGATGCGGTAGAGCCACGCCTTGAGGTTCGTGCCCTCCTTGAACTGGTGGAAGGACGCGAACGCCTTGGCGAACGTCTCCTGCACGAGATCCTCGGCGTCCGCCGGGTTGCGCGTCATGCGCAGCGCGGCGGAGTACAGCTGGTCCAAGAACGGGAGCACATCGCGCTGGAAGCGCTCCTGGCGCTGCTCCACGGTCTCCGTGGTGCCCGGTACCTGACCCACCCCCTCGAATGCGGCGACACCGGCCGTGTCGTCCCCGCTAGACGATATCGGGCCGCGCAACCTGAGCGCGCGCCTGGGTGCCGGTGCCTTGCCGAGGGGCGATACCCCGGCTCCGCGCGGGTAATCGGCAACGGCCGTGGTCATGGAACCCCCACCTTCGGCGGTACTCGTTCGTCTCACGCTTATGAGACGGTGCAACGCCGGGACGTCCCCGTCGATTCCCGCGATCCGGATCACGGTCGCGGGAAGGCTGGGGAGGGCTTTCCGGCCGTGTCCTGCACGGAGGGTGATGACCGGGCCCGGACGGGGAAGAAGTGACCTATATGGCGAGAACAGGAGCAAAGCGGTGCTACCGGTGCCGGCACGACCTCCCGAGCCCACCATCGCCAGCCTGCGCGATCCCTCCGGCGACGGAGCGGGGGACTCTCTGGAGCGCTACTGGACCTTCTACTGGGCGGTGGCCGATGCCCAACTGACGCGGTGGCTGCCGCGCGGCCCGTCCCGGGTGCTGGACCTGTCCGGCGGGGACGGGCGGTGCGCGGGGCTCGCCGCCGGGGCGGGCCACTCGGTGCTGGAGGTCCGCGACCCGCTGCTGGAGCGGGCCGCGCCCGACGGCGCGTCCGGCCCGTCCGGCGACGGGGCGGCCGGGACGATCCCGGTGCTGGGCGACTCGGGGACGCTCGCGTTCCTCGACGGCGCGTCCGTGGACGCCGTCGTCGCGGAGAACCGCGTCCTGTCCCGGCATCTGGCGACCGAGGAGACGGTCGGCGAAATCGCCCGGGTGCTGCGGCCGGGCGGCCGCGTCCTGCTGTGCGTGGACTCGCTGACGCTCGGCATGGCGCTGCTCGCCGAGCGCAACTACTGGGCGCACCTGTCGGACGTGCCGAGCGCGGAGGTCGTCCTCGTCCCCTGGCCGGACGGGACGATCACCCGGTGCTTCGGCGCCGAGCAGCTGCGCGAGCTGCTCGGCGGCGCGGGCCTCGAGGTCGAGTGGATCAGGCCGCGCACGGTGCTGTCGCCCTCGACCGTCGAGCACGTCCTCGGCCGCTCGCCGCGCGCGCTGCCCCGGCTCGTCCGCACGGAGCTCAACGCGCCCACGGGCGACGAGTCCCTGGGCATCCACCTGCTGGCGAGCGCCGTCATGCCCTGACTGCGGTCGGCCGGCCCCGCCCCGCGTCGGCGGCGGCGGAGTGGCCGGGGTCGGCGCGCTCGTCGCGCGGGCTCGCGATGGAACGGTCCAGGTCAGGGAGCACGCCCTCCGGGCCTCGCTTCCGGACGGCCTGGCGCCCGGTCAGAACAGGGCGTCCGAATGGTCGGCGGAGCCGTCCCCGTCACTGGCCGGTTCGATGAGTCCGGGCCCGTTGTTCTTCACGTTGTTGACGGCTTTCGACACCGGAAAGGCGTCCATCGTCCCGGCCATGGCGGGGACGAGCAGGCCGCGGACGCGGTCGGGGTCGGTGAGCTCCGGGTCGAGCCAGGCGTCCCAGCGGTCCGGCTCGACGACCATCGGCATCCGGTCGTGGATGCGACCGAGGTCGTCCGGCGCGTTCGTGGTGATGACCGTGCACGTCCAGAGCCACTCGTCCTCGGGCGTCTTCCACAGCTCGTAGAGCCCGGCCATGGCCATGACCTCGCCGTCCTTCGGGCGGATGAAGAACGGCTGCTTCGGCGGCCGCTTGGGCTTCGGCTCGGCCTCCCCGTTCTGCAGGACGTACCACTCGAAGTACCCGTCGGCGGGCAGCAGGCAGCGGCGCTTGGCGAACGCGCGCCGGTAGGACGGCTTCTCGTGCACCGTCTCGGCCCGCGCGTTGATCATCCGGCTGCCGATCGCGGGGTCCTTGGCCCAGGACGGGACGAGGCCCCAGCGGACCGTCCGCAACTGCCGGACGTGCCGCCTGCCGGCGGACTCCTCGGGTGCGTCCTTCGGGGCGCGGTCGAGGACGACCGGCACCTGCTTGGTGGGCGCGACGTTGTAGTCGGGTTCGAGATCGCCTTCGACGGCGTCGACCTGCACGCGGAACTCGTCGAGCAGTTCCTGGCGGGCCCGGGAGGTGGCATATCGACCGCACATGTGTCCATCCTGCCGCGCATGAGGCCCGGCGTGTTGGGCATGTAGCGGGTCATGCGACCGTTCACGACTCTGGCCCGCCCGTTCGTGGCGGCCCCTTTCATCATGACCGGACTCGACGCGATGCGGGACCCGCGGGAGCGGGCGGAGCGGGTCGCGCCGGTGGCCAAGCCGGTGACGGACCGGCTCGAGTGGCTGCCGAAGGACCCCGAGACCCTCGTGCGGATGCACGGGGCGCTCAGCGTCGGCACCGGGACCCTCCTGCTGACCGGCCGGTTCCGCCGGCTGACGGCGCTGCTGCTCGCGGCCCAGGTCGTCCCCGCGCTGGCGTCCGAGCACCGCTACTGGACCGAGGACGATCCGGACGACCGCGCGAACGAGCGCGCGCACCTGCTGAAGAACGCCGGCCTGTTCGGCGCGCTGCTGATGGTGGCCACCGAGCCGCGCCGGGCGCCCCGGCTGGCGGAGGTGCGGCGCGCGGCGCGGGAGACGCAGATCAAGCGCGGTTCGGAGGCGCGGGCGCTGCGCCGTGAGGCCGCGACGACGCTGCGGGACGCCCGCCGGGAGGCCGCCCGCCAGGTCCGGATCGCCCGCGCGGAGAGCGGCCGGAAGGCCGCGAAGGCCGGCAAGTCGACCACGGCCGGCATGGCCTTCCGCGCCGGGAAGGGCGCCGGCAAGGGCATGGGCATCGCCCAGAGCGCGAAGAGCATGTCGAAGGGCATGTCGAAGAGCGTGGGCAAGAGCATGAAGGGCGGCCGCAAGGGCGCCCGGACCATCGGCGTGGGTCCGTTCAAGGCCGTCGCCAAGGGCGCGGGGAAGAACGGCACCGGCACCCTGCAGGCGCGCATGCAGCAGGGCAAGCAGGCCGGCAAGACCGTCAGGTCCGGGACGTCCGCGCAGGCCCAGCGCGCGATGAAGGCCGGGCACACGGTCAAGGCGAACACCGCCGTGCAGGCGGGGAAGGTCAAGCAAGCGGTCAAACGCTGACCTCCGGCCGTCGCCCCCGCCCCCGAGCGGACCGACCGCTGCGATCGCGCCGTCCGAAGGCACCTCCGAGCCTTCAACGGGCGCCCGCACGCGGCGCCCGTTGAAGGATGGCCCTCCGGGGCCTGACGCCGCAGGCGACGCAATAAACTACGCCCATGTCCTCTCCGTCTCCGCACTGGCCGGCGCCGGTCGCCGATGGGCCCGTGGACGCCACCGTGGCGTTGCCCGGGTCGAAGTCGATGACCAACCGGGCGCTGGTCCTGGCGGCGCTGGCCGACGAACCGGTCTCCGTCCACCGCCCCCTCCGCAGCCGCGACACCGACCTGATGGCGGACGCGCTGCGCGCGCTCGGGGTCGGCATCGGGGAGGACTGGGACGACTGGCAGGTCCTCCCGGGTGAGCTGGCGGGTCCGGCGCGGGTGGACGTGGGGCTCGCGGGCACGGTGATGCGCTTCCTGCCCCCGGTGGCGGCGCTCGCGCGCGGCGAGGTGGCGATCGACGGCGACCCGCGCGCCCGCGAACGTCCGATGGGTCCGCTCATCGCGGCGCTGCGGGCGCTCGGCGCGGACATCGGCGACGGCGGGCGCGGAGCGCTGCCGTTCACGGTCCGCGGGACGGGCGCGCTGGCGGGCGGCGCGGTGACGATCGACGCGTCCGGCTCGTCGCAGCTGGTGTCGGGGCTGCTACTGGCCGCGCCCCGGTTCGGCAAGGGCGTGGAGGTGCGGCACGAGGGGCCGCCGGTCCCGTCGGCGCCGCACCTGGCGATGACCGTCCAGATGCTGCGCGCGGCGGGCGCGGCGGTGGAGACCGGCGAGAACCTGTGGCGGGTCGCGCCGGGCCCGCTGCGCGGCGGCGAGTGGGTCATCGAGCCCGACCTGTCGAACGCCGCGCAGTTCCTCGGCGCCGCGCTCGTCACGGGCGGGCGCGTCACCGTCCCGGGCTGGCCGGACGCGACGGCGCAGCCGGGCGACGCGCTGCGCGGCCTCCTCGCCGCGATGGGCGCCGAGGTGTCGCTCGGCCCGGACGGGCTGACGGTGCGGGGCCCGGGGGCCGGGTCGTACGCGGGGCTGGAGGCCGATCTGCACGAGGTCGGCGAACTCACGCCCGTCCTGGCGGCGCTCGCGGCGCTCGCCGGGTCGCCGTCGCGGCTGACGGGCATCGCGCACCTGCGCGGGCACGAGACCGACCGGCTCGCGGCGCTGGTCACCGAGCTGAACCGGCTGGGCGGCGACGCCCGGGAGCTGCCGGACGGGCTGGAGATCCGGCCGCGGCCGCTGCGCGGCGGGGTGTTCCGCACCTACGACGACCACCGGATGGTGATGGCGGCGGCCGTGCTGGGGCTGGCCGTTCCCGGCGTCGAGGTGGAGAATCCGGACACGGTCGGCAAGACGATGCCGGACTTCACCGCGCTGTGGGCGTCGCTGCGGGCGTCCGGCTGAGGATGAGAGGGCGAGGCGCTGGCACGACGACGGGAATATGACGAGGACGACGTCCGGGTGCGGCCCGGGCGCGGGTCGCGGCCGCGCACCCGCCGCCGTCCGGCGCACGAGGACGCGTCCGCGGCCCTGGTGATCGCGGTGGACCGGGGCCGCTACCGCTGCCTCGCCGAGCCCGGCACCGCCGACGAGCGCGCCGTCACGGCGATGCGCGCCCGCGAGCTCGGCCGCAAGGGCGTGGTGGTGGGCGACCGGGTGGCGCTGGTCGGGGACGTGTCGGGCGCCACGGACACGCTCGCCCGGATCGTCCGGGTGGAGCCGCGGACGTCGACGCTGCGCCGGACCGCCGACGACACCGACCCGTTCGAGCGGATCGTGGTCGCCAACGCCGACCGGCTGGTCATCGTGACGGCGCTGGCCGACCCGGAGCCGCGGCCCCGGATGATCGACCGGCAGCTCGTGGCCGCCTACGCCGCGGGCATGGACCCGCTGCTGTGCCTGACCAAGGCCGACCTCGCCGACCCCGCCGAGCTGATCGCCGAGTACGCGCCGCTCGGGTTCCCGTGCGTGGCGACGCGGCGCGACGGTGATCTGAGCGAGCTGCGCGGGCACCTGTCCGGACGGACGAGCGTGCTGGTCGGGCACTCGGGCGTCGGCAAGTCGACGCTGGTGAACGCGCTGGTGCCGGACGCGGAGCGGGCGGTCGGGAACGTCAACGCGGTCACCGGGCGCGGCCGGCACACCTCGTCGTCGGCGATCGCGCTGGAGCTGCCCGGCGGGGACGGCTGGATCATCGACACCCCGGGCGTGCGGAGCTTCGGGCTGGCGCACGTCGAGCCGGCGAACGTGATCAACGCCTTCGAGGACCTCGCGGAGGGGGCGGCGGAGCGCTGCCCGCCGCAGTGCGACCACTTCCAGGACGACTGCGGGCTGGACGCGTGGGTCGCCGAGGGCCACGCGGGCAGGGCCCGCCTCGACTCGCTGCGCCGGCTGCTCTCCAGCCGCGAGGGCGAACCGGAATAACCGTCCGGAAGGTCGCCGCGCGTCGGCATCGCCCCTCTCATGCCCCTTGTGATCGCCGACCGTTACGGCCCGAGCAGGCCCGCAGGCAGAAGGCGTCCCCGGCGTCCGACCTGTGGTCGCTGGGCGCCACCTCTACGCGGCGGATCGCGGAGAGCGCGGCCGACCTGGGCGGTTCCCTCGCCGACGCGGCCGAGGTGGACTCGGCCGCTCCCCATGCAGGCCATGACCGGCCAATTCCGGGCCGGGATTTCCCGCTATGTCCGCTTACCGTCCTTTACATGACTCACGTCATCGCCGGACGGTACGAGCTGGTGGAGCCGCTCGGCCGCAACGGGACGGGCCCGGTGTGGCGCGCCCGCGACCTCGTGCCGGACCGGGAGATCGCGGTGCAGGAGGTGTCGCTCCCGGACCACCTGGGAGGCGACGCGACCGGGCGGGCGCACGCGCGCATCGTCCGGGAGGCGAGGGCGGCGACGCGGCTCGACCACCCCGGCATCGTCACCGTGCACGACGTCGTCGAGGAGGGCGGCCGCCCCTGGGTAGACGTGAGCGAGGCGCTCCAGAACGCGGCCAGGTCCTTCGCCGACGACCCGGAGCACTATCCGGGGTACGCGGAGGAGCGGTTCACCGAACTCCGCTACCTCGGCGACGATGCGGCCGAACTCCAGTTCAGGTTCGACGCGGCCGACCTCGAAACCCGGATGAGGATGCGGCTGTTCCGGTTCGACGGCGCCCTCTACAGCGCCATCCTGACCGCGCAGCTGGACCGGTGGGAGGAGTCGGTGCCCCACTACGAGATGTTCCTGAGAACGCTCCGCCGGTCCTAGCCCACCGTGGGTTCCCCGAAGAGGGCGCGGGCGCGCTCCTCGGCCTCGTTCAGCGCCTTGACGTGCTCGGGGGCGAGGTCCTCGACGCAGCGGGTCATCTCCTCGGTGACCTGGCTGAACGCGCTCTCCTCCGCGCCGCGCAGCGCCGCCCGGACGGTCGCGGCGCGGGAGCCGAGCGCGGCCCACTCGAGTTCGAGGCGGGCGACGGCCTCGTCGAAGGCGCGGGTCACCTCGGTGGCGGAGCCGGCCAGTTCGGCCGGGACCGGGCCGCGCCCGGCGCGGCGGGCCGAGCCGGACAGGGCGGAGATCCGGCCGGCGAGCTCCAGGCCCTCGCGGGCGAGCGGCAGCACGTCGTGGACGAGGGCGGTGACGGCCCTGGCCAGCTCCTCCACGCGGGTGAGGAGCGTCTGCGCGGCCTCCTCCAGCGCCCGGGACGTCCGCTCGGCGACCCGCTCGGCGGACTCCCGGTGCCGTTCGGACAGGGCGGGGACGACCTCGCGGTCCACGAGCCGCCGCAGTTCGGGCTCGCGGGCGAGGTCGGCGGGGCCCGCCCGTCCGGTCCAGTCCGTCCAGAGGCGTTCGATGTGCCGGTCCCCGGACGCGGCGAGTTCGCCGGTGATCTCCTCCAGGGCCTCGCCCGCGCGGGACTTCAGCCGGTCGACGCGGCCGTGGAGCGCCTCCCGCCTGAACGGGTCGTTCAGCTCGTTCAGCTGGGCCTGGAGCCGGCGGGAGACGTCGATGGCGTGCTCGGCGAGGGGGACGAGCCGGTCGGCGAGCTCGTCCAGCGTCCGGGCGCGGCGCGGGTCGGTCAGCTCGGCCACCCATCCGGGCAGTTCGTGGGCCATGCGCCCATGCTGCCATCGGTCGGGCCTTCCGGGCGGGCCGTCACGCCGACGGGCGCCCGAAAAGCGGGAACGGGGCCGACCGCACGGGCGGCCCGGGTGTGTCGGGCCGCGCGGCGGTCGCGGTAGCGTGGCACGCCGTGGCGGGCTATTCCGATGACCTGCGTTTCGCGCACGTGCTGGCGGACCAGGCCGATGACATCACGACCAAGCGCTTCCGCGCGCTCGATCTCGACGTCGAGACCAAGCCGGACCTGACGCCGGTGAGCGACGCCGACCGCGGCGTCGAGGAGCAGTTGCGCGCCACGCTCGGGCGGTCCCGGCCGCGCGACGCGGTCCTCGGCGAGGAGTACGGGCGGACCGGCGGCGGGAACCGCTGCTGGATCATCGACCCGATCGACGCGACGAAGAACTTCGTGCGGGGCGTGCCGGTGTGGGCGACGCTGATCGCGCTGATGGAGAACGACGAGGTGGTCGTCGGGGTCGTGTCCGCGCCGGCGCTGAACCGGCGCTGGTGGGCGGCGCGCGGCGGCGGCGCCTGGGCGGGCCGCAGCCTGAACCGCGCGACCCCGATCAGCGTGTCGTCGGTCGGGGAGCTGTCGGACGCGTCGCTGTCGTTCTCGAGCCTGAGCGGCTGGGAGGAGCAGGGCAGGCTGGACCGGTTCCTGGAGCTGACGCGCGAGGTGTGGCGGACGCGGGCGTTCGGCGACTTCTGGTCGCACATGATGGTCGCCGAGGGCGCCGTCGACGTGTCGACGGAGCCGGAGGTCTCGCTGTGGGACCTCGCGGCGCTCCAGGTGATCGTGGAGGAGGCCGGGGGGATGTTCACCGATCTGACCGGTGTGCCCGGCCCGGACGGCGGCAGCGTCGTGTGCACGAACGGGAAGCTGCACGCGGACGTCCTGCGCACGCTGGGCGGCGGGCAGCTCTCCCTGCGGATCTGAGCGGGGAAACGGGCACTGGCCTCCGCGCGACTCGCGACATATCGTGGAACGACGGTCGCCGCACGGCCGTTGTGCGAGATGGGCGGCCCGTATCGGAGGTAGAGATGTCGACCCAGACCAAATTCGTGATCGGCGGTGTCGCCGTCGGCTTCCTGACCCTGTTCATCTTCCCGTGGTGGCTCACCGCGCTGATCATCCTCGGCGTGATCGCCACGCCGCTCGTCGGGTACCTGATGCTCGACCCGTCCCAGCGCAAGCGGGTCCGGGCGCAGGGCCGCAAGCGGCTGAACGGCTGACGGGGTCCGGCCGGGAGTCTTCTCCCGGCCGGTGCCGCGGGCCTCAGTCCCAGAGTTCGCGCTCGGCGCCGCGCGGGTCGCGGACGGTCGCGTTCGCCTCGCCGTCGAAGACGCGGACGGTGCGGGCCGGCACGTCGAACGGCTCCCAGCCGGGGTCGCCGTCCGCCGCGAACCGCACCCACGCCCGGTGCATGGCGTCGGCGAGGGCCTGCGGCGGGTTCGGCCCGGCCAGCGCCGAGTCGGGTTCGAGGGTGTCGAACATGAAGCCGAGTTCGAGGGCGTGGCAGGCGCCGAGGTCGTGGTTGGGCGACCGCCAGCCGAACTCGTACATCCACGTCCGTCCGCCGTTCGCGGTGTGCCCGGCGGCAGTGCGGTGCGCGGGCATCCGGAACAGGCTGTCGGTGATGATCGTCGCCATCAGCTCCCCCGCGCTCAGCCCGGGGTGCCGGTCCCGGTACGCGGCGGCCACGGCGGGCGGCACGCCCATCCCGGCGGTGGCGGCGCCGACCAGGTCGTGGGTGAGGACGGCGGCGACGCCGGTCGGCATGAGGAACAGCCGGAACTCCTCGGCGGTGTAGCCGGTGAGCAGGTCGGCGTCCCGTCCCGCACCGGCCGCGATGGCGTCCTCGGGCCGGTGGGCGAGCAGTTCGCCGTCCAGCACCGGGGTGAGCGCCATCCCGCCGGCCGCGGTGGTGGCGCCCCAGCGGCCGGGGTCGGGCAGCGCGGACACCTCGCCGGAGACGGCGGCCTGCACGGGCAGGATCGCGGACGGGTCGAGCGCGGCGAAGCCCTCCGCGGTCGGTTCGACGCCGAGCCGGGCCGCGATCTCCTTCGCGACGAGCAGCGCGTCGTCGGGGTCCTGCGCGATGCTGCCGGAGCCGCTCTGCGTGATCGCGCGCCGGAACAGGCCGAGGTCCAGGGAGAGCAGGGTGGTGACGCTCATCGCGCCCGCCGACTCGCCGAACACCGTGACCCGGCCGGGGTCGCCGCCGAACGCCGCGATGTTGTCGCGGACCCATTCGAGTGCGGCGATCTGGTCGCGCAGGCCCCGGTTGAGCGGGGCGCCGGGCAGGCTCGCGAAGCCCTCGACGCCGAGCCGGTAGTTGATCGTCACGCAGACGACGCCGTCCCGGGCGAAGTTGCGCCCGTCGTAGGTGGGGACGGCGCCGGACCCGTTGACGAACGCGCCGCCGTGGATCCACACCATGACCGGCAGCCCGGTCGCACCGGGCTCGGGCGTCCAGACGTTGAGGTTGAGGCAGTCCTCGCCGGGGATCTCGGGGTCGGGCAGGAGGGTCCTGAACGGGCCCGCGTAGCCGGGTTTCGGGGCCGTCGGGCCGTACTCGGTCGCGTCGCGGACGCCGTCCCAGGGCTCGGGCGGCCGCGGGGCCCGGAACCGGTTCGGGCCGAACGGGGGCGCGGCGTACGGGACGCCGAGGAAGGCGGTGACGCCGTCCCGGGTGATGCCCCGGACCCTGCCGTGCTGAGTGCGGACGACCGGCTCCATGTCGCGCCTCCGGTTCTAGAACGAAATTCGACAACCGAAGACTAAGGGACGGCGGGACGCGCCTGCGACCCCCCCTTTACGGGCGCCGCAGCATGCGGGTCAGGTAGTCGCGGGCGAACGCGCGGATGTCGTCGTCCTCCTCCAGCGGCAGCCCGCCGCCCGGCACGAGCAGCAGCGACGCGGCGAGCCGCACGAACACCTCGGCGACCGCGTCGTGGTCGGCCGCGTCCGCCGGACGGGCGCGGCGGAGCCGCTCGGCGAGGACGTCGCGGGCCGCGACCAGCACCGCGCCGCCGTTCATGCCGAGCTGCGGCAGCAGGGTCTCCGGCTCGCTCTCCAGCACGCGCCGCATCAGCGGGTGCCGCCGGGCGCCCTGCACGCCCGCGACGAACCCCTCGACGACGGCGTCCTCGGGCGTCGCGAGGCCCTCGGTCGCGCGGGCGATCGCGGTGAGGAACCGGCGCACCTCCCGCAGGATCACCGCCTGCAGCAGCCGGTCCTTGCCGGCGAACCGGCGGTAGATGGTGGTGCGCGCGACGCCGGCCCGCCGGGCGACGTCCTCGACGCTGACGCGGCGGAGCCCGTAGGTCTCGAACTCGGCGAGCGCGGCGTCCAGGATCCGGGCGTCCAGCTCGTCGGCGCCGCCCGGCTCGGGCGACGAGAGCCGGGCGAGCAGCCCGCCCGCCGCCGCGCCCCCGCCCGTGCCGGACGCCGCGCCCGTGCCCGTGTCCGCGCGGGTCGCATCCGTCGCATCGGTCGTCATGCCCGCACCCTAACCGCGTCCGGGACCCGCCCGGGACCCCCGGAGGGCAACAGAGTTACAATTCTCGTCGTTCTGTTCCTCCCGCGTCTCCCCCGGTGGTGCTCATGACGGACCCGGCTCCCACCCCGCTCGGCCCCGGCTCGCTCACCTGGCGCTACTTCGGCGACACCCGCATGCTGCTCGTCGGCCCCCGCGCGGCCGTCCTGCAGAACATGCTGCCCGCGCTCGGCCAGGGCGTCCTCGACCACTCGGTGTTCTTCGCCGAGACGTTCGCGCGGCTCCAGCGGTCCGCCGGGCCGATCCTCGACACCGTCTACGGCGGGCCGCGCGCCCCCGAGACCGGACGGACGGTGCGCGACTACCACCGCGACATCAAGGGGACGATGCCGGACGGCTCGCGCTACCACGCGCTCGACCCCGAGACGTACTACTGGGCGCACGCGACCTTCCTCGACCACATGCTCTACGGGATCGAGACGTTCGTCCGTCCCCTCGCGGACGCGGAGAAACGGCGGATCTACGAGGAGTCGAAGGTCTGGTTCCGGATGTACGGGGTCAGCGACCGGGCGATGCCGGACGACTGGGACGGCTTCCGGACGTACTGGCGGCGGATGCTCGACGAGGAGATCGTCGCGCACCGGACGGCCCGGTACGGCGTCGGCTACGTGACCAAGGGGCTGCCGGCGCCGCCGCGCGTCCCGGCGCCGGTCTGGCGGGCGGTGTCGCCGCCGCTGAACGCGGTCGCCCGGTTCGTCACGGTCGGCGGCATGCCGCCCCGGATGCGGGAGCTGCTCGACCTGCCGTGGAGCGCGGCGGACGAGCGCCGCCACCGGCGGTTCGCCGCGCTCGTCCGGCGGGGGAACGCGCTGTGGCCGCTGCTGCCGGAGTCCGTCCGGTACCTGCCGCAGGCCCGCCGCGCCTTCCGGGAGGCGCGGAAGGCGCACCGGGACCGCTCGCGGGGCGTCCGGTCCGGCGGGGTTCAGGAGCCGGAGCGGATGCGGGCGTCGTAGCCCTTCCGGGCCGCCGGATCGTACTCCAGGAAGATCCTGTCGAGGCCGTACCGGCGGGAGACCGCCCGCCGGACCCGGTCGGGGAACAGCGCGCCCAGCCGGGTCTGCGCGCCGAGCTTCTTCGGCACGACGACCTGCGGGCGCGGGCGTCCGATCAGCTCGACCACGGCGGCGGCGATGTCCTCGGGCTCGCAGTTGCGCATGCCGTTGGGGCTGGCGGTCCCGGCGACCAGCTCGGTGTTGGTGAACGACGGCAGGACGGCGCTCACGTGCACGCCCCGGTCCCGCACCTCCAGCCGCGTCGCCTCGGTGAACGCGACGACGGCGGCCTTGCTCGCGTTGTAGAGGGCGAGGCCGGGGGTGTAGAGGATCCCGGCCAGCGACGCGATGTTGATCACGTGGCCGCGGCCGCGCGGCAGCATCCGGTCCAGGGCGAGCTTGGTGCCGGTCATCACGCCGTGCACGTTGATGTCGAGGCAGCGGCGGGCGTCGGCCTCGCTCTCCTGCGTGACGGGCCCGATCGGCATGATCCCCGCGTTGTTGATCAGGACGTCGATCGGTCCGGCCGCCGCCTCGGCCCGGTCGAGGAACGCGGCGAACGACGCGCGGGACGTGACGTCCACGACGAGCCCGGTGACGCCCAGGTCGTCCGCGGCGGTTTTCACCGCCGCCTCGTCGATGTCGCCGAGGACGACGGTCGCGCCGCGCGCCTTCACGGCGCGGGCGGTGGCGAGGCCGATGCCGCGCGCCGCCCCGGTGATCGCGATGACCTTGCTCACGCTTGCTCCAGTCGGTCGAGGCGGACGGGCAGCCCGTCCTTGGGCGAGGGCAGGGACGTGGTGTCCAGCGGCCATTCGTACCGTGCGGGCACGCTCCAGCGGTACCGCTGGAGCAGCTGGTGCATGATCGTCTTGACCTGCATGCCGGCGAAGTACAGCCCGATGCACTTGTGCGCGCCGCCGCCGAACGGCGCCCACGCGTACTTGTGCGCCTTGTCCTCGCGGCGCTCCGCGGAGAAGCGTTCGGGGTCGAAGCGCTCCGGCTCGGGCCACCACTGCGCCATGTGGTGGTTGCTGAGCATCGGCACCACGACGACCGTCCCGGCGGGCACGTGGAAACCGAGGATCGAGGTGTCCTTGACGACCTTGCGGGGCAGCGCCGGGACGGGCGCGACCATCCGCAGCGACTCCTTCATCACCATGTCGATGCCGGTGAACGCGTCGAGGTCCTCGTAACCCGGCCGCGGCCTGCCGAGCGCGAGGGACTCCTCCCGGAGCCGCTCCTGCCACTCGGGGTACTTGGCCAGGTAGTAGGACATCGTGGTCAGCGTGATGGTCGTGGTGTCGTGCGCCGCCATCAACGCGAAGATCATGTGGTTGACGACGTCCTCGTCGGTGAAGCGGTGGCCGTCGTCGGTCTCGGCCTGGCACAGCGCGGCGAACAGGTCGTCGCCGCCGTCGCGGCGCTTGGCGGGCAGGTGCCGGTAGAAGAACTCCTCCAGCACCTTCCGGGCCCGCAGCCCCTTGTGCCAGCGCAGGCCGGGCACGGGGAAGCGCACGTAGGCGGTCCCGGCGCGGACGGCGTCGATGAACGCGCCGTTGACGCGGTCGCGCTCGGCGCGGTCGAGTTCGACGCCCATGAACACGTCCACCGCGAGGTCGAGCGTCAGCTGCTTGAGGTGGTCGTACACCTTGAAGTCCTGCCCCGGCTCCCAGGCGTCGAGGCCGGTGACGATGCCGGGCGCCATCGCGTCCATGTAGGCGCGCAGCCGTGGCCTGGTGAACGCCTGCTGCATGA
This sequence comes from Actinomadura cremea, assembly GCF_014648495.1. Taxonomy (GTDB): domain Bacteria; phylum Actinomycetota; class Actinomycetes; order Streptosporangiales; family Streptosporangiaceae; genus Spirillospora; species Spirillospora cremea. Next base: position 148,393 of record NZ_BMRF01000006.1, on the reverse strand, counting down.
TGCGGCGGTGGTGCAGGTGCTCCTCGAAGTCCAGGAGCATGATGCCGCGGCTGAAGAACGGGCCGATGAAGTAGCTCCAGGCGGGACCGTTCGCGAAGGCCTTGTCCCGGTTGACCAGGACGGCCTCCGCGGCCTCGGGCCCCTGCACCGTGCACGTGCGCTGCCCGAGCAGCCAGCCCCAGGCGACCGGACCGTACGCGTCGTAGCGCTTGCGGGCCTGGCCGATCGGGTCCCGCATCACCGCGAGCGTGTTGCCGATGTAGGGGATGCCCGGCACGCCGGGGACCGGTTTCAGGTCGCTGCCCTGCGGCGGCGGGGCGAGGACGCCCGTCATGGCACCTCCGGGGGGATGTGTGCAACAAAAGGACGGAATCTGTAGCTTCGTTGTAACGCAGCGAGCGTCGGTAAGTCCAGACTTATCCAGGGTGACCTGCGACGCCCTCCCGGCGCGCCGGGCGCTTCGCGGGGACCTTCAGCAGCCGCCGCCGGGCCGCGTCCGTCAGCGGACGGTACGCGCCCGCGCGGTCGCGCGCGTACGCGCGGCGCCCCGCCGCCTCCGGAACCCCCTCGTCCCGCAGCGCCCCGGTCCGCAGCCGCCGGCCGGCCGTCACCGGGATCTCGTCCACCACCCGCACCAGCGCGGGCCGCAGCCCGGGATCCACCCGCAGCAGCGCCTCGGACAGGTCGACGGGCTTCAGTTCGGCGCCGTCCCGCAGCCGGACGGCCGCCGCGACGATCTCGGCGTCCCCCACCGGGATCCCGTAGACGGCGACGGCGTCGATGTACGGCAGGTCGCCGAGCGCGTCCCGGATCGGGCCCGGCGGGACGATCCCCTCGGCCGTCCCGATCAGCTCGGCGTCCCGCCCCACCAGCCAGAAGTCGCCGTCGGCGTCGCGGGTGAACAGGTCCCCGGTGATCGACCAGGCGTCGTCCGGCTCGAACACGCCCCGCACCGGCCGGGCCGCGTCCCCGAGCGCCGCCGGACGCACCCGCGACAGCAGCATCCCGATCTCGTCCGGCTCGCACTCGACCGCGAGCCCGTCCGGCCCCTCGGCCAGCCGGCCCCGCTCCAGGTCGTAGCGGGCGAGCCGCACCTGCGCGCTGCCCGGCAGCGGGCGGCCCAGCGAACCCGGCTTCTTCCCGCTCAGGTTCACCAGCACCGACTCGCCCGCCGTGGACGCGTAGAACTCCAGCACCCGCGCGGGCGCGAACCGCTCCTCCACCCGCCGCCACAGGCCGCGCGGCATGCCCGAGCCGATGAACAGCCGGACGGCGTGGTGCCGTTCGGCCGGGTCGGGGGGCGCGTTCACCAGGTCGCGCAGCAGCGTCCAGGTGTAGGACGCGACCGTCACCCCGTACCGGCGAGCCTCGTCCCAGAACGTCGCGGGGTCGTAGCCGCCCGCCAGCGCGAGCCGCGCGCCGCCCGCGACCGCGCCGCCGAGGCTCATCAGCAGCGCCGACGGATGCTGGATCGGGGTGATGCTGTACACGGTGTCGGACGGCGACAGCGCGGCCGACGAGGCGGTGCCGAACGCCGACAGCGCCCACCGGCGGTTCGTGATCCGGCTGGCCCGCAGGTGCTCGCCGTCCCCGCTGAACACGACGAACGCGAGGTCGCCCGCCCGTCCCGGATTCGGCCGGTACCAGGCGGGCGGCTTCAGCTCGTCGACGTCGATGCGCTCCATGTCCGGCAGGACGTCCCGCCCGGCGCCGCGGGCGCCTCCGAGCAGATGCGCCGGGACGCCCAGCTCCGCCGCCCGCGCCGCGTGCTCCGGGTCGGCGATCACCCGGGTGACGCCGCCGAGCCGCGCCTCCGCCGCCGGGTCGCCGTCCGGGCGCAGCAGCACCGCGACCGCCCCGAGCCGGGACAGCGCCGCGACGAGCGCGAGCGCCGACGGCCGCGTCCCCATCAGCACGCCGACCGTGTCGCCCTGCCGCACCCCGATGTGGATCAGCCCGCGGACGACCGCGTCGATGCGCCGCCCGGCCGCCGCGTGCGTGTGCGCGCGCCCCTGGTAGACGAAGAACACCTCGTCCGGCCTCCGCTCGGCCTGCTCGTCCAGCAGCAGGCCCATCGACATGCGGGTGGCCGAGTGGATGCGCTCCAGCCGCGCGAGCCGCGGCAGGTTCTGCACCGCCTCCCCCGCGAGCTGCCGGGTGCCGCTCGCCGCCCGCGACACCGTCCGCAGCGCCGACGTCGCGGCGCTCGTCCCGACGCCCATCGCGAGCTGCAGCCCGTACCCGGCGAGCCCGCCGGGCGGGCGCGGCGCGCGGACCTCCGCGTCCCCGGTGACGGGCGCGACGGCGCCCGGCAGCTCGCCCGTCCCGTCGCGCCACCGCGTCCACGCGGCGACGGCGGGCCACGTCTGCTCGTTCGCGACCGTCCCGACGACGAGCCCGAAGTGCCCGGCGCGCAGCGACGCCTCGTACACCTCGGCGCGCGGCGCGGCCCGGCGGATGCCGCGCACCATCGGCGGCGCCGCGATCTCGTCGACCTCCCCGACGAACGTCAGCACGGGGCAGGTGATGTCGGCGAGCGTCACGACGCGGTCGCCGATGACGAACCCGCCCGTCAGCATCCGGTTGTGCTGGACGAACTGCCGCAGGAACTCCGCGAGCGCGGGCCCGGGCCACGACACCCAGCCCTCCCGTTCCAGGAACCGCCGCTGCCGCTCCCTGGGCGCCAGCCGCTCCCGGTCGTGCAGCTGCAGGATGAACTCCGCGCGCGACCGCACCGACTTGACCGGGCTGAGCAGCTGGAACCCCAGCCGCGTCACCCATCCGGGGACCGCGAACTCGCCCAGCACCCAGTCGGGGATCCGCTCGACGCCCTCGGCCGCGAGTCGGCCGGGGACGCCGAAGGGCAGCCCGACGCTCGTGTCCGACGGGCTGCCGAACGTGACGACCGACTCGATGCCCTCGCTGCGCCGGTACGCCGCCGCCTGGTAGACGAACATGCCGCCCTGCGAGTACCCCGCCAGGTGCACGTCCCGTCCGGTGAGCTCCCGGACCCGGTCCACGGCGTCGCTGACCGCCACGACGTGGTCGGTGACGGTCCGCTCCAACCCGCCCGGCTCCCGCTCCGGGGCGCCGAAGTCGACGACCCACGGATCGACGCCCGAGCGGCGCAGCACTCCCACCGCGCTCGACCGCGACGAGACGTCGTACACCTCCGCGGTGATCATCAGCGGCGGGACGAGCAGGATCACCGGCCCGTCCCCCGCGTCCGGGAAGTAGTGCCGCAGCCGGTACACCCGCTCCTCGGTCACCACCTCGCACGGGGAGGCGTCCTCATCGGTGTCGAAACCGCCGAATCGGGCGACCTCGAGGGCGTTCTGCGCGGTGGAACCGAACCGGCGCAGCATTCTGGACACAGACGGCATCGTCGACCTTTCACAGCGTCAACGACATGTTGTCCGTTATCGCCGCGTTTATCAATCGAGCGCGCGGCCGCCCTCCATCAGCCCCGCCTGGAACCGCTCGAACATGTACCTTCTGCGCGGCTTCCCGCTGGACGTCCGCTGGATCAGCCCGGCGCCGACCACGATCGTCAGCTCCACGTCGTCCCCGAGCCGGCGCCGCAGCATCTCCCGGACGTCCGGCGCCCACGAGTCGTCCTGCGTCTCGGCGAACAGCGCGATCCCCTTGCGCCCGGCCCCGGGCACCCCGACCGCCACGATGCGGCCCTTGCCGAGCCCCGTGCTCTCGGCGATCTTGGCCTCGAGGTCCTCGACGTACACCGAGCGGCCCCGCACCTTGATGCTGTCGCCCATCCGGCCGAGGACGAACAGCTGCCCCTCGTGGAAGAACCCGGCGTCCCCGGTGTACACCCGCCCGCCGAGGAACCGCGTCGACTTCGCCTCCGCGCCCGCGTAGTACCCCGGGCACGCCGACGCGCCCCCGACGACGATCTCGCCGAGCAGCCCCTCGCCGAGCTCGCGGCCCTCGTCGTCGACGATCGCGACCGGAACGTCGGCCTCCGGCGTCCCGCACCCGACGATCCACCCGGCCTTCGCGCCGAGCGACTCCGGCCCCAGCGGGTGCTGCTCCAGGATCCGCACCGGCTCGCCGAACGACAGCGCGTCCGGGTCGGGACGCACCGCCAGCGGCGCCCGCCACACGTGGTCCATCGTGACCAGCAGCGTCGTCTCGGCCATCCCGTACGCGGGCCGGAACGCCGACCGGGAGAACCCGAACGGCTCCACCAGCTGCGCGAACACCTCCAGCGCGTGCGGGTCGATCGGCTCCGCGCCGATCAGCGCCATCTTCCAGCCGGACAGGTCGAGCCCCTCCAGCTGCTCCGGCTTCACCCGCCGCGCGCAGTACGCGTACGCGAACGGCGGCGCCGCCGTGTGCGCGGCCTCCGCGAAGCACCGGATCCAGCGCGCGGGGTCGCGGATGAAGTGGTCGGGACGCATCAGCCGCAGCATCCCCTGCCGCGCGATGGGCGTCAGGAACGTCCCGATGAGCCCCATGTCGTGGTACAGCGGCAGCCAGGACGCCACGACGTCGTCGTCCTCGAACCCGGCCGTCCGCGCGATCAGGTCGCTGTTGGCCTCGAGGTTCTCCCAGGTGACCATCACACCGCGCGGCGAGCCGCTCGACCCCGACGTGAACTGCAGCAGCGCCAGCTCCCCGGCCGGCTGCACCGCGACGTCGTCGCCCTGGCGCGGCCGCCACGGCGTCCCGTCGATCCCGGCCTGCGCCATCGCCCGGCCCGCGTAGTCCGCCAGGTCGTCGGACGCCACCACCAGCACCGGCCGCGCCTGCCGCAGGATCGCCGCCACGTGCGCCACGTAGTCGTCGCCGTCCTGGAACAGCGGCGGCGTGATCAGGCACACGGTCGCACCGGCGGCCCACACCCCGAAGTAGGTCTCGACGCACGTGAAGTCGGTGGGCAGGACAACGCACACCACGTCACCGGGCCGGACGCCCTCCTCGATCAGCGCCCCGGCGGTGCGCCGCGCGGCGGCCGCCAGCGCGCCGTAGTCGCGGAAGTCCCAGCCGCCGTCGTCGGTCGCCAGGTGAACGCCGCGTCCGGGGTTCGGCTTGTCCAGCCAAGCGCGCAGCGAGGATGCCATCGTGTCCCTTTCGACAAACCGGATCGGTCACCCACGTGACTCGTGGGTAACTTCACCAGCGCCCGGCCATCCACGTCAACCGGGCGGAATCACCAAAAAGACCGCCCGGTCATTTGGACGTCGCGACCTTTCGCCGCCGCACCATCGCGACCCCGCGCCACCCCAGCATCGTCACCCCGAGGAAGACCAGCGACACGATCACGAACGCGAGCGCCGTCCCCTGCCCGGACACGACCCGGAGCAGCATCCCGACGGCGACGGTGGACGCCCACACGGTCACCCCGGCGGGCACGACCGCCTCGGGCCGCCGCCACACGCGCCCGACCGCCCAGCCGACCGCACCGCCGACGACGAACGGCCAGACCGTCGTGGCGTACCCGCCCGGCCCACCGGTCCCGTCATGCTCGGCCCGGCCGATCACCACGAAGGCCAGCACGCACACGACGTCCGCGAACCCGGCCAGAACACTCCGCTGCATGCGTCGAGTCTATTTACGCCGCCTTGCCGTCGGGCCCCGGCTTCTCCGGCCCGACACGGCGCCGGGGTGCAGGCTTTAATGTCCGAATGATCAGTGGTCCGCGGCGAACCCGCATGCCGGGCTCGGTGCGGTGGACGGCCGCACGGGGCGCAAGCGGACCGATCTACGCCACGAGCGCCGACGGCGACGATCCGTTCGCGACCGTCCTCACGGCCGTGGACGTCGCGGGCGACGCTCTGTGGCGGCGCGAGATCGGCCACGGGTCCGGACATCCGTGCGTCGGCCCGGACGGGACCGTATGGGTGGCCCGTCGCGAGGCGAACGAGGCCGGCCTGATCGGGCTGGACGCGGCGGGAACGGTGCTGCACTCGCTCCGGCTCGACCACGAACCCCACGAGCACCTCGGCGCTTTCGCCGTGCTCCCGGACGGGTTCTGCGTCTCCTGGCTGCCCGCCGGGTTCAGCAGGATCGTGGAGCCGGACCGCCATGCCCGTGTCGCCCGGCACGACACCGACGGCCGCCGCCGCTGGTCGACGCCGACCGTGCTCGACGCACTCTCGCACCCGGGCGCCGTCGAACTCGGCCCCCACACGGGCGGGCAGGTGCGCGAGTCGCGCCCGTGGAAGCCCCGGACGATCGACGTGGCCCACCGGGAGCCGCTGCTCGTGTCCGGCGACCGCGTCGCCGCCACGTTCGCGGACGGCTCCAGCGGCATCGCGATCGTGTACTTCCTCGACACCGCGACCGGGCGGCTCGTCGCCACCACCCGGCCCGGCCCCTACCACCACAAGGCCATCGCCGGGCCGGGCGAGTTCCTGATCGGCGCACAGGGCTACGGGGCGCTCGCGACGGCGCACTACGACGCGTCCGGCCGCATGGTGCGGGAGTGGCCGTCGCACGCGATGCTCCTGGTCGGCGAACGCGGCGACGTCCGGGGTCCGGAGTCGGAGAACGTCCTGCCGTCCCGCTCCAGGTTCGTCGGTTTCTCCCCCGACGGCGTGGGCGTGCGCCAAGGGCCGCATCTGCCGGAGTACTACACGACCTATCCGGCCCTGGACGAGTACGGGACCGCGGTGTTCTGGCGCAACAGGCGGCTGTACGCGGTGACGTCCGGCTTCGAGCTGCGCACGCTGCACGAGGCGGCGGACGCCGAAGGCAGCGTGTGGGGCAGAACCCTGCTCCTGGAGGAGGGCCGGGTAGTCATCCACATCAAAGACGAACTATGGGTGTTCGCCGACACGGGCCTGGGCGCCCTCTCCCCCGGCCCGTGGCCCTGCGGCGACGGCAACCTGGAATCCAACCCCGTGCACCACCCCTGACACACCCACCACGATCCCCGAAGGGGTGGGTGGGCGGGGGCGGTGGCGGCATTCGGGGGTCGCCCCCCGGTAAAAGCGAACAATCCCCTGGGAGCAAGCAACGCTTGCGACCAGGGGATTCCCGATTGGTAGCGGGGGCAGGATTTGAACCTGCGACCTCTGGGTTATGAGCCCAGCGAGCTACCGAACTGCTCCACCCCGCGGCGATGTCTTAACTCTATGGGGCCGGCGTGGCTTGCGCAAATTGATTAAGGCTGCGGTGTTGCGGACGCGTGAACGGGGGCCCGCAGGGCGGCGGTGAGCATCGCGGTGAGGTCGGCGACGAAGGCGTCGTGCCCCAGCAGGCTGCCCTCGTCGCCCCGGACGGCCCGGTCGGCGAGGGCGGTCGTGAGGAAGCCGATGACGTTCGAGATCCGTTCGAGGGCGAGGGGTTCGGGCAGGGCGGCGCGGCACGCGGTCTCGAGGAGGTCGAGCTGGCGGGCGAGGTTCGTCCCGTGCAGGAGCGCGGGGAGGCGGTGGTCGCGGATGCCGGCGCGTCCGGCGAGCTGGGCGGTGATGCGCAGGAAGTCGCGGCCGTGGCCGGTGCGGAGTTCGGCGGCGGTGGGCTCGACGACGGCGGCCACGACGGCGGGGAGGTCGGCGGGGTCGAGGTCGGTGCCGCGGGCGGGCTCCATGCGGTCGACGCCGGCGCGCAGGATCGCCTCGAGGAGTCCTGCACGGGAGCCGAAGTGGTAGGTGATCGCGGAGTCGTTGCCCTGCCCGGCGAGGGCGACGATGTCGCGGGTGCGGGCGGCGTCGATGCCGTCGGCGGCGAAGCGCCGGGCGCCGGCGCGCAGGAGTCGCTCGCGGGTGGCCCTTGCGTCTCTCGGCACGCGGATGATACTAACAGGTGACGTTAATAACGGCGGTCGTTACAACACCGGGAGTGCCTCGATGACGGACGTCTACGACCCGTTCGATCCCCGATTCCAGGCCGACCCCTATCCCGCGTACCGGCGGCTGCGCGACGAGGACCCCGCCCACCGGCACGAGGACCCCCCGTTCTGGACGCTGTCGCGGTTCGACGACGTGTGGGATGCGACGCGCGACGCGCAGACGTTCTCGTCCGCCCAGGGCCTGACCTTCTACCCGGACGAGATCGGCACGCTGGGCCTCGCGCCGACGATCGTGATGCTGGACCCGCCGCGGCACACCGCGCTGCGGCGGCTGGTCGGCCACGGGTTCACGCCGCGCCGGACGGCCGCGCTCGAGGGGACGCTGCGGGAGTTCGTCCGGGCGCGCATCGCGGACATGGAGCGTGCGGCGGCCGACGGCGAGACCCCCGACCTGCACCGCGACTTCTCCTCGCCGCTCCCCACGTTCGCGCTCGCGCACCTGCTGGGGGTCCCGGAGGCGGACCGGGCCCGGTTCGACCCGTGGGTGCGGGTGCTGACGACGCTGCAGGACGACGGGTTCGCGCTGACGTCGATGGCCGACGGCGCGGTGAACGCGGTCGCGGAGATGTTCGCGTACTTCACCGACGTGATCGCGGCCCGCCGCGCGGACCCGTCCGACGACCTGATCAGCGCGCTGACGGCCGCCGAGGTGGACGGCGAGCGGCTGGCGGACCGGGACGTCCTGGGATTCTGCTTCGTGATGGTCGCGGGCGGCAACGACACGACCGGGAACCTGATCTCGCACGGGGTGGCGCTGCTGGACGGGGACCACGCGCAGCGGGAGCGGCTCGCGGCGGACCCGTCGCTGATCCCGAACGCGCTGCTGGAGTTCCTGCGGCTGGAGGGGTCGGTGCAGGCGCTGGGCCGGACGACGACGCGGCCGGTGGCGCTGCACGGCGTGGAGATCCCGGAGGGCGAGAAGGTAATGATGATGTTCGGGGCCGCGAACCGGGACGAGCGCGAGTTCGGGCCGTCGGCGGACCGGCTCGACGTCGCCCGGACGATCCCGCGGCATCTGGGCTTCTCCAGCGGCGTCCATTTCTGCATCGGCTCGCACCTGGCGAGGCTCCAGGCCAGAGTCGCCTTCGAGGAGCTCCTCCGGGCCCACCCGCACATCGGGGTGGACCTGGAGAAGGCCGAACGGATCGCGTCGCCGTTCACCCGAGGCTGGGTGTCGCTCCCGGCGACGGGCGTCGGCTGAGCCGCGGGCCGCTCAGGAGGGGGGCGCCTGGTACTGGCAGCTCACGCTGGCGAACTGCCCCTCGGAGGTCCGCTGCTGGACCACCTCGCCGTCGACGCTGATGCTGCACCGGATCGTCCCGCCCTCCGCGCCGGTGCTCCCGCCGACGCCGACGATGTCGAAGGACTCGACCTCGTACGTGTCGCTCCACGGCACCTTCACCGTCCGCGTGGACATGCCGCCTTCCGGGTGGAAGACGTGGATCGAGGCCCGCGGCACGCTCCCCGTCACCCTGTAGACGATCTTGCGGACCGCGGGAGCGGTCCGCGACGCCGAAGCGGACCGGGAGGCCGTGGGCGGCGGCTGGACGCCTCTCGCGCTCGCCCGGCGGTCCGGCAGGCCGTCGACGACGACGAAGACGGCGACGCCGATCAGGGCGGCCGCGACGGCGAGCGCCGCGCACGCCGCGAGCAGCGCCCGCGCGGACGGCCCGCCCGCGGGCGCCGGTTTCGGGACGGGGCTCGTCGGGGGCGGCGGCGCGGCGGGCGGGGCCTGCCCGCCGGCCGTGCGCCGGAGGAAGGACGCGACGGCCTCGGCGTTCGGCGGGCGCTGGTCGACCGGCTTGGCGAGCAGGTCGAGCACGAGCCGCTCCACCTCCCGCGGCACGTCCGGACGGACGGCTCGGACGGGCGGCGGGGCCTCGTTCAGGTGCGCGTACAGGAGGCCGGGCAGCCCGGTGCCGGAGCGGAAGGGCGGGCCGCCGGTGAGGAGTTCGTGCAGGACGCACCCGAGGGCGTAGAGGTCCGACCGGAAGTCGGCGGGCGCTCCGCGGAACTGTTCGGGCGCCATGTAGAGGGGCGTGCCGACGGTTCCGCCGTCCTGGGTGAGCCGGGTGGCGGCGTCGGCGAGGCCCGCGATGCCGAAGTCGCACAGCTTGAGTCGTCCGCCGGCGAGGACGAAGAGGTTCGCGGGCTTGATGTCGCGGTGCACGATCCCGCGCGAGTGGGCGGCGGCGAGGGCGTCCGCGAGCTGGACGGCGAGGTCGAGGGCCTCCGCCACCGGCAGCCCGTCCGGGTGGCGGCGCATGACCGTCCGCAGGTCCTCGCCCTCGAGCAGCTCCATCACCAGGTACGCGAGGCCGCCGCCGGGGCGGCCGACGTCGAACACGACGGTGATGCCGGGATGCTGGAGCGCGGCGGTGGCCTCGGCCTCCCGCTCGAACCGCTCCATCGCGCCCGGCACGTCCGCCAGTTCGGCGGGCAGCACCTTCACCGCGACCGGACGGCGCAGCCGCCGGTCGACCGCGCGCCACACCTGGCCCATGCCGCCGCGGCCGAGCACGCTCTCGAGGCGGTACCTGCCGTCCAGCTCCGTCCCAGCGGCGAGCCGCGGCCCGTCCGTCACGCCGTCCGTCACGTCCGGCTCCGGGGGGCGCGCGGCGGCGGGCTGTCAGCGCGGCGGCATGTCGTGAGCACGACCAAAGATTATGCTTTCACCTGAACAATGCGGACATGGCGACGCCCGCGACCGGGACCGGTCGCGGGCGTCGGGCGGGCGTCAGCCCATGTGCGGGTAGCGGTAGTCCGTCGGCGGGACGAACGTCTCCTTGATCGAGCGCGGGGACGTCCAGCGCAGCAGGTTGAACACCGACCCGGCCTTGTCGTTGGTCCCGGACGCGCGGGCGCCGCCGAACGGCTGCTGGCCGACGACCGCCCCGGTGGGCTTGTCGTTGACGTAGAAGTTGCCCGCGGCGAACCGCAGCACCTCCGCCGTGCGGGCGGCGGCGGCGCGGTCGTTCGCGATGACGGCGCCGGTCAGCCCGTACGCCGACACCGACTCCATCTGGGCGAGCATCTCGTCGTACCGCTCGTCCTCGTACACCAGGACGCCCAGGATCGGGCCGAAGTACTCGGTCCGGAAGATCTCGTTCTCGGGGTCGTCGGACACCAGCACGGTCGGGCGCACGAAGTACCCGACGGCGTCGTCGTAGGTCCCGCCGGCGACGATCTCGACGGACGGGTCGTCCTTCGCGCGGTCGATCGCGGCCTTGTTCTTGGCGAACGACCGCTCGTCGATGACGGCGCCCATGAAGTTCGACAGGTCGGAGACGTCGCCCACCGTCAGGCCGTCGACCTCCTCGGCGAGCCGCTCCCTGAAGCCGTTCTCCCAGATCGACCGGGGCACGTAGGCGCGGGATGCCGCCGAGCACTTCTGCCCCTGGTACTCGAACGCGCCCCGGACGAGCGCGGTCTTCAGGACGTCCGGGTCGGCGGACGGGTGCGCGACGACGAAGTCCTTGCCGCCCGTCTCGCCGACGAGCCGCGGGTAGCCCCGGTACGCGTCGATGTTCGCGCCGACCGTCTTCCACAGGTGCTTGAACGTCGCCGTGGAGCCGGTGAAGTGGATCCCGGCCAGCTCGGGGTGCCGCAGCGCGACCTCGGAGACCGCGATCCCGTCGCCGGTCACCAGGTTGACGACGCCCGGCGGCAGCCCGGCCTCCTCCAGCAGCCGCATGGTCAGCACGGCCGAGTACGTCTGGGTCGGGGACGGCTTCCACACGACCACGTTGCCCATCATCGCGGGCGCCGTCGGGAGGTTCGCGGCGATCGCCGTGAAGTTGAACGGGGTGATCGCGTAGACGAACCCCTCGAGCGGCCGCAGGTCCGACCGGTTCCACACGCCGGGGCTCGAGATCGGCTGCTCGGCCATGATCCGCCGCGCGAAGTGGACGTTGAAGCGCCAGAAGTCCGCCAGCTCGCACGGGCTGTCGATCTCGGCCTGCTGGACGGTCTTGGACTGCCCGAGCATCGTCGCGGCGACGATCGTCTCGCGCCACGGCCCGGACAGCAGGTCGGCGGCCCGCAGGAAGATCGCGGCGCGGTCGTCGAACGACAGCGCCCGCCACGCCGGCGCGGCCTCCAGCGCCGCCGCGACCGCGTCCCGCGCGTCGTCCCGCGTGGCCGTGCCGTACGTGCCGAGGACGGCCTCGTGCCGGTGGGGCCGCACGACGGCGACCTTCTCGCCGGCGCCGAGCCGCCGCTCGCCGCCGATCGTCATCGGCAGGTCCACCGGCCCGGCCGCGTCGATCTCGGCGAGCTTCGCCTCCAGCCGGGCCCGCTCGGCGCTGCCGGGGGCGTAGCCCCGGACCGGCTCGTTCACCGGCGTCGGGACGGTGGTGACGGCGTCCATGAATGTGCCTCCTGGTCAGCGTGAGACGAACGAACGGAGAAAGAAGACGAGGTTGGCGGGTCGCTCGGCCAGGCGCCGCATGAAGTAGCCGTACCAGTCGGCGCCGTAGGGCACGTAGACCCGCATCGTGTGGTCCTCGGCCAGCCGGCGCTGCTCGCCGGCGCGGATCCCGTAGAGCATCTGGAACTCGAACGAGTCCGGCTTGCGGTCGTTCTCGGCGGCCAGCGCCAGCGCGATGTCGATCATCCGCGGGTCGTGGCTGCCGACCATCGGGCGTCCGTCGCCCGCCATCAGCAGCTTGAGGCCCCGCACGTAGGCGCGGTCGACCTCGCCGCGCCCCTGGTACGCGACCGACGGCGGCTCGGCGTAGGCGCCCTTGACCAGCCGGACCCGGGACCCCTCCCCCGTGAGGTCCCGCAGGTCGCCCTCGGTCCGCCGCAGCATCGACTGGATCGCGACGCCCGCCCACGGGAAGTCGGCCCGCAACTCCCGCAGCACACCGAGCGTCGAGTCGACGGTCGTGTGGTCCTCCATATCGAGGGTGACCGTCATGCCGGCCCGCTGCGCCGCGGCGCAGATCGTCCGCGCGTTGTCCAGGGCCAGCCGGTCGTCGAGCGCCTGCCCGAGCGCCGACAGCTTGAGCGACGCGTCGGCGCCCCCGGCCGCCTCCCCCAGCGCGTCGAACAGCGCCAGGTACGCGTCCCGCGTGGCCTCCGCCTGTGCCCGGTCGCGCGTGTCCTCGCCCAGGTGGTCGAGCGTGACCCGCAGGCCGTCCGCGTCGAGCGCCCGCACCGTCCGGACAGCCGCGTCGAGCCCCTCCCCGGCCACGAACCGGTCGACGACCGCCCGCGTGACGGGTACGGCGGTCACGAGACCGCGCACACGCTCGCTGCGCGCGGCCGCCAGAAGGAGCGGACTCAGCATCAGGGCCTCCGAAAAGCGTTGGACACTTCGCACGGTATGACCGGCCCTGCCCGACCACGTATAGTCAGATGCCACTTTCGGCGTCCGACCTCTTCATACAAATGTCACGAGGGAACCATGGCCCAGGACCTCCAGGAGATCGTCGAACTCGCCGCGGACCTCCTCGGCGCGCCCGCCACCCTGGAGGACCGCGACTTCCACCTCGTCGGCTACGCCGCGCACGGCGACACGATCGACCCGATCCGGATGGAGTCGATCCTGCACCGCCGCGCCACCGAGGACGTCCGGACCCGCTTCGAGCGGCACGGCATCGCCCGCGCCACCGGCCCCGTCCGCATCCCCGCCGACGCCGCCCTCGGCCAGCTCGGCCGCCTCTGCCTGCCCGTCCGCTGGAACAACGTCACCTACGGCTACCTGTGGCTCCTCGACGACGAGGAGAGGATCACCGACGCGGCCCGCGCCATGCCGCTCTGCGAGCGCGCCGGGCTCCTCATGGCCCGCCGCGCCCGCGAGCGCGACGACCTCGGCTGGCGCGTCGCCGACCTGCTCTCCTCGCAACCCGGCGTCCGCGCCCAGGCGGCCGCCGAACTCGCCGAGTCCGCCGCCCTCGAACCGCCCCTCGCCGTCGCCGTCCTGCGCACCGACGCCCCCGCGCCCCTCAACCCCTGGATGCTGCCCCACTCGGTGCTGACGACGGTCTGGCAGCGCGACCACGTCCTGCTGATCCCGTCCGGCATCGCGCCCCGCCCCGTCATCGACCGCGCCCGGCGCCTCCTGGAGGAGCGCGGCGCGCCCGTCCGCGCGGGCCTGCACGGCGGATCGCCCGCCCTGGACGCCGTCCACGAGGGCTGGCTCCGCGCCCGCGTCGCCGCGCGCGCCGCCGCCCCCGGCGAGACCCGCGACTGGACGTCCCTCGGCGTCCTGCGACTCCTGCGCACCGCCCCCGACGACGCCCTCGCCGACGCCGTCCGCATCCCGGGCACCCTGCACGAGCACCCCGGCCTCGAGACGACCGCCCGCACGTACCTGGACCACGCGGGCAGCGTCCAGGAGACCGCCCGCGCCCTCAACGTCCACCGCCAGACGCTCTACCACCGCCTGCGGCGCATCGAGGAGCTGACGTCCCTATCCCTCGCGAACGGCCAGGACCGCCTGACCCTCCACCTGGCCCTGACCCTGGCGCCCCACCTGGATCACTCCTGAGCCAGCGAGGCGTGCCGTTCCCGCAGCTCCCGCTTGAGGATCTTGCCGCTGGGGTTCTTCGGCAGCGCCTCCGCCAGCACCACGTACTTGGGCCGCTTGTAGGCGGCGAGCCGCTCCCGGGCGTGCGCGTTCACGTCGTCGACCTCCAGCGCCGCCCCGGCCTTGGGCACCACGACGGCGGTGACGGCCTCGATCCAGTGCGGATGGCCGATGCCGAACACCGCGACCTCGGCCACACCCTCCAGCTCGTAGATCGCCTCCTCGACCTCGCGGCTCGCGACGTTCTCGCCACCGGTCTTGATCATGTCCTTCTTCCGGTCGACCACCGACAGGTAGCCGTCCTCGGTCATGATCCCGAGGTCGCCCGAGTGGAACCAGCCGTCCCGGAACGCCTCGGCGGTCTTCTCCTCGTCCCGGTAGTAGCCCAACGCCGCGTGCGGGCTGCGGTGGACGATCTCGCCGATCTCCCCGGGCGCCACCGGGCTCCCGTCGTCGTCCACCAGCATCGTCTCGACGTTGATCGCCGCACGGCCCGCGCTGCCCGCGCGCGCCGGCTGCTCGTCCGGGCTCAGGATCGTGGCCAGCGGCGCCATCTCGGTCTGCCCGTAGAAGTTCCACAGCCGCACTCCGGGCAGCCGCCGCTGCAGCTCCCGCAGCACCTCCACGGGCATCGGCGACGCGCCGTAGTAGCCCTTGCGCAGGCTGGACAGGTCGCGGGACTCGAAATCCGGATGGCGCAGCAGCGAGATCCACACGGTCGGCGGGCAGAACAGCTTCGAGACCTTCTCCCGCTCGATCGTCTCCAGCAGCAGCGCGGGATCCGGCCCCGGCAGGATGATGCTCGTCGCCCCCAGGTACACGTCGACGGAGAAGAAGCAGTCGAGTTGCGCGCAGTGGTACATCGGCAGCGCGTGCGCCTCGACATCGCCGTCGCTCATCTCGCCGTCGATGACGCAGCTCACGTACTGGCTGATCAGCGAACGGCTCGTCAGCACGACGCCCTTGGGCCGCGACTCCGTCCCCGACGTGTACATCAACCGCAGCGGATCGTCGTCCCCCACGAGCACCTCGGGCGCGCTCTCCGGCCCCTCGGCGGCCCACCCGTCGACGTCCTCCCACCCCTCGGCGGGCGCGCCGATCACGCCGCGGACCCCGCCCTCGACGCCCGCGACCGCGAGCGCCTTCTCGGCCACGGGGACGAGCGCGTCCTCCGCGACGATCCCGGACGCCCCGGAGTGCCCGAGGATGTAGCCGATCTCGTCCGCGTTGAGCATGAAGTTCACGGGCACCAGCACCACGCCGAGCTTCGCCGTCGCGAACGCGAGCACCGCGTACTGCCTGCAGTTGTGGCTCACCAGCGCGAGCCGGTCGCCCTTGCCGAGCCCCCGCCCCGCGAGCGCGTGCGCCGTCCGGTTCACCGCGGCGTCGAACTCCGCGAACGTCCACCGGACGTCCCCGTCGATGATCGCCACCTTGTCCGGCCGCCGCCGGGCCGTCCGATGCAGGAGGTCACCGTACGAGTGCTGCCGGGCACGAGCGACCGATCCGGACATGGGGCGCCTCCACGAAACCGCTGATAAAGCCCAAGTTCGGCGATCATAACCACGCCCGCCGGGCGGGAGCCAGGGGCGACCGTCGAGCATCCACCCGCTCCAGCCCCCAGACCACGAGACGAAAGGGGTCGAGGGGCGAAGCCCCAGGGGTGGGTGGGCGGGGGATGGTGGCGGCCCGGGGGGGTTCGGGAGGTCGCCCCCCCGGTAAAACGAAAAATCCCCTGGAAGCAAGTGCCAGCTTGCGACCAGGGGATTCCCGATTGGTAGCGGGGGCAGGATTTGAACCTGCGACCTCTGGGTTATGAGCCCAGCGAGCTACCGAACTGCTCCACCCCGCGTTGCGTGATGTCTTAACTCTATGGGGGTGGGGGTTGTTGTGCAAATTGGTTCAGCCGGTGCAGGAGGGGACGGTGCCCTTGCCGGTGGTGAGGGCGTCGAGGGACTGGCGGGCGCCCTTGAGGGTGTCGGCCCGGATGAGGCGGAGGCCGTCGGGGCGGGACTCGGCGGCGGCGGCGCAGTTGTCCTTCGGGGTGAGGAAGACGGTGGCGCCGGCGCGGCGGGCGGCGATCATCTTCTGCTCGATGCCGCCGATGGGGCCGACCCGGCCGTCGGGGGTGATGGTGCCGGTGCCGGCGACGAACCTGCCGCCGGTGAGGGCGCCGGGGGTGAGCTTGTCGATGATGGCGAGGGAGAAGATGAGGCCGGCGGAGGGGCCGCCGATGTCGCCGATGTCGACGCCGATCTCGAAGGGGAACTTGTAGTCCCCGGCGAGGACGACGCCGACGATGGCGCCGCCGTCGGGGCCCTTGGTGGTGGTGATCTCCTGCCGCTGCTCCTTGCCGTCGCGCCGGACGGTGAGGGTGACGGCGTCGCCGGGCTCCACGCCGTCCATGACGCCGCTGACCTGCTCCACCTTGGTGACGGCGGTGCCGTTGACCGCGGTGACCTCGTCGTCGGCCTTGAGCTTGCCGTCGGCGGGCTGGCCCTTCTGGACGCTGTCGACGACGACGCGGGTGCTGACGGGGATGCCAAGCTCGTGCAGGGCGGCGGCTTCGGCGTCCTGCTGGGAGTCGCGCATCTGCCGCGTGTTCTGCTGGTCGACCTCTTCCGGCGACTCGTCCTCGGGGAAGATCGTCTCTTCGGGGACGACGGCGGTGTCGCCGTCGATCCAGCCGCGGAGGGCGGTGAGGAGGTCGATACGGCCGCCGGGACCGCCGCGGTAGGTGACGGTGGTGAAGTTGAGGTGCCCCTCGGTCTCGTACGTCCGCCGCCCGTCGATGGTGATGATCGACTGGCCCTTGGCGTTCTCGGCGAGCGTGTTCCTCGTCGGTCCCGGCATCAGGGTGACGTACGGGACGGGCATGAGGGAGCCCACGAGGGCCAGCACCAGGACGAGCACGCTCGCGGCGGAGAGCGTGGCGGCACGACGAGACATGGTCGGAACTCTATGCGGCACGGCGGTGTCAGCAGGCCCCGACCCATTCGTCGCCGCCGTCGGCGAACGCCTGGTGCTTCCAGATCGGGACCTGTGCCTTGAGGTCGTCGATGAGGCGGCGGCAGGCGTCGAACGCCTCGGCGCGGTGCGGGCAGGACGCGGCGACGACGACGGCGAGGTCGCCGATCTCGAGGTCGCCGACGCGGTGGAGGGCGGCGAGCGCGCGGACGGGGTGGTCCGCGGCGATCTTCTCCATGACGGCGCGCAGCTCGCGCTCGACGGTGGGGTGCGCGCTGTAGGAGAGGGCGCTGACGGCGCGGGCGTGATCGTGGTCGCGGACCGTGCCGACGAAGAGGGCGGTGCCGCCGGCGGCGGGGTCTCCGACGGCGCCGAAGACCTCGTCGACGGACAGTGGCGTCTCACGGACGCCGATGAGCCGGATGACGTCAGGTGCTTCGGCGCTGTCGTGGGTCACGCCTCGCAGGTTACCTTCAGGACGGATCTTCGGGTTCGTCCGGTTCGAAGGTGCCGGCGAGCGCTTCGGCGAGGGCGGGAACGAGGTCGGGCCCGGCGAGGACCTCGTCCTCGGCCTCGTGGCGGCGGAGCCGGAGGGCGGAGTGCCGGGCGCCGTCCCGCAGCACGCCGACGATCATGCGGACGTCCTCGCGCTGGGGGTGCTGCGCGGCGAACGCCGCGGCCTCGGCCTCGTCGTCGGGGATGTCGTCCTCGATCTCGGGGGGCAGGACGACGCGTTCGATGACGAGGGCGCAGCCGTCGACGGCCTCGGGCCAGGCGATGGCGGCGAGGGCGTCCTCGACGGCGGCCTGCTCGGGGAGCGCGGGCTGTTCGAGGGCGGCGAGGGTGTCGGCGTCCGGGGGGAGGCCGAGCTGCTCGGCGAGCTCGGGTTCGGCGGCGCGCAGTTCGGCGCTGCGCACGAGGGCGTAAAGGCGGGGGGCGGTGTCCCATCCTTCCTGTGCGGTGTGGCGTTCGAGGTCCAGGACGACTTCTTCCAGAAGACTCACGCGCCCATCTTTCCCCCAATCGGTCCGTGGCCATGCGGGAACCCCCGTTCCAGTCGGTAAGTTGCTTACACAGCACCGGCGCGCCGCCGGTGGGCGCGATCTCGATCGGAGTGGGGCCTTGACCTTCCGGACTCCCGGCCTCGGGCGCCGGTTCGGCGGTGGCCGGACGCGGCTGGTGCTGCCCGTGCTGGTGGCACTGGCCGTGCTGCTGGTGGCCTTTTTGGTGTTCACCGCCTTCTATACCGACCTGCTTTGGTACCGCTCGATCGGTTTCGATGCGGTCTTCACGACACAGTTGCAGGCGCGGGCCGTCCTGTTCTTCGGGGCGGGACTGCTGATGGCGCTCCTGGTGGGCGCGAACGTCCTGGTCGCGTACCGGCTGCGGCCCGCTTACCGGCCGCTGTCGGTGGAGCAGCAGGGGCTGGAGCGCTACCGGGCGGTGATCGATCCGCGGCGGCGGCTGATCGCGATCGCGCTGCTGGGAGTGCTGGGCGTCTTCACGGGCGCGTCCGTGTCGGGGCAGTGGCCGACGTGGCTGGCGTTCCTGAACCGGACGTCGTTCGGCGTGCAGGACCCGCAGTTCGACAAGGACGTGTCGTTCTACGTCTTCACGCTGCCGTTCATCCGGCTGCTGCTGGGCGTGGTGTTCGCGACGGTGATCCTGTCGATCCTGGCCGCGGTGATGGTGCACTACCTGTACGGGGGGCTGCGGCTGCAGGGGCCGGGCGACAAGGCGAGCCCTCCCGCGCGCGCACACCTGTCGGTGCTGGTGGGGCTGTTCGTCCTGCTGAAGGCGGTCGCGTACTGGTACGACCGGTACGGGCTCGTCCATTCGGAGCGGGGCGTGACGACGGGCGCGTCCTATACGGACGTGAACGCGTTGATGCCCGCGAAGACGATCCTGGCGGTCATCGCGATCCTGTGCGCGGTGATGTTCTTCAGCAACCTGCTGCGCCGCGGGATGATGCTGCCGGGCGTGGGCTTCACGCTGCTGGTGCTGTCGGCGATCCTGCTGGGCGGGCTGTACCCGCTGCTCATCGAGCAGTTCCAGGTCAAGCCGGACCAGCTGGCCAAGGAGCGCGAGTTCATCCAGCGCAACATCGAGGCGACGCGGCAGGCGTACGGGGTCGCGGACGCGCGGCTGGTCCCCTACGGGTCGCAGCAGAAGACCGACCAGGCGACGCTGCGCGCGGAGGCGGAGAAGCTGGGCGGCGCCCGGGTGCTCGACCCGAACGTCGTCGGCGAGACGTTCAAGCAGCAGCAGCGGAGCCGGCCGTTCTACAACTTCTCCGACATCCTCGACGTGGACCGGTACGAGATCAACGGCGAGATGGTCGACACGGTGGTGGCGCTGCGGGAGCTGTCGGGCGCGCCGGAGGGCCAGCACAGCTGGATCAAGGACCGCATGACGTACACGCACGGCTACGGGTTCGTGTCGGCGTACGCCAACCGGCTCGCCGAGGGCGGCGTGCCGGACTACATCACCCGTGACATGCCGGTGACGGCGAACCAGCGGATCAACGTGACGCGGCCGGAGGTCTACTTCGGGGAGCGCACGCCGGCGTACTCGGTGGTCGGCGGGGCCGGCCAGCAGGAGCTGAACTACCCGGACAACAGCGAGAACGGGCAGCAGACGAGCACCTACGAGGGCGACGGCGGCGTCTCGATCGACTCGTTCTTCCACAAGCTGCTGTACGCGACGAAGTTCCAGGACAAGAACCTGCTGCTGTCTGGCGCGATCAACGACCAGGCGAAGATCCTCTACGACCGGTCGCCGCTGGAGCGCGTGCAGAAGGCCGCACCGTGGCTGAAGATGGACGGCGACCCGTACCCCACGGTGGTGAACGGCCGGATCGTGTGGATCGTCGACGGCTACACGACGTCCAACGGCTACCCGTACTCGGAGGAGATCAGCCTCGGGGAGTCGACGCGGGACACCATCACCGACACGCGGTCGGCGGTGGCGCGGCAGGCCGACGACCACGTCAACTACATGCGGAACTCGGTCAAGGCCACGGTGGACGCCTATGACGGCTCCGTGCGCCTGTACGAGTGGGACGAGAAGGACCCGATCCTCAAGACGTGGATGAAGGTCTTCGACGGGACCGTCCAGCCCCGCTCGCAGATCCCCCCGGAGCTGGAGAAGCACTTCCGCTACCCGCAGGACCTCTTCAAGGTGCAGCGGACGATCCTCGCGAAGTACCACGTGACGGACGCGTCCGCGTTCTACAGCGGGGAGGGCTTCTGGGAGGTGCCGGAGGACCCGAGCGCCAAGGGGAAGATCCAGCCGCCGTACTACCAGAGCCTGCGCCTCCCGGGGCAGCAGGACGAGTCGTTCGCGCTGACCACGGTGTTCAATCCCCGCGACTACCAGCAGCTCGCCTCGTTCATGACGGTGGGCTCGACGCCCGGCCGCGACTACGGGCGGATCACGATCCTGCAGATGCAGCGGAACGCGCAACCGCCGGGCCCCAGCCAGGTGCAGAACAAGTTCGAGACCGACCCGGCGGTGAAGGACGATCTCACCGAGTTGCGGATCGGGCAGACCGAGACCGTCTCCGGCAACCTGCTGACGCTCCCGTTCGCCGGCGGCCTGCTGTACGTCGAGCCGATGTACGCGATCCAGGAGAGCGCCAAGCAGCCCTATCCGGTCCTCGGCAAGGTGCTGGCCGGGTACGGCGACACGGTCGTGTCGGCGGACACCCTGGAGCAGGCGCTCGAGGAGATCATCGCCCGGGCGAGCGGCGAGCCCGCGCCCCCGGAGGGGCAGGACGGCGGCCAGGACGGCGGCCGGGACGGCGGTGAGCAGGAGGAGAGCGGCGCGACGCTGACCCCGGAGGCGCTGAAGGCGATCGACGACCTGCGCAAGGCCGTCGCCGACTACGAGGCGGCGCAGAAGTCGCTCGACTACGAGAAGATGGGCCAGGCTTGGGACGCGCTCAAGAAGGCCGAGCAGGCGCTCGCGGCGGCCAAGGAGGCCAAGCCGGAGTCGTGACGCCCGAGCCGCACGGACGATCGAGGGCCGCCGCCCGTCCCGGGCGGCGGCCCTCGGCCCGTCCAGGCGGTGGTGTCAGCGGCGCCGCCTGCGCGCCCGCCTGATCGCGGCGGCGGCGCCGATCGCGGCGACGGTGGCGCCCGCGGCGGTCGCGGCGGCGGCCTCCCGGCCCCCGACGCGGCGCCCGACGACCGCGTGCCGTCCGGCGATCTCGTCCATCAGGCCGCGCAGGGCGGCGGCGTTGTCGTACATCGGCTTCCAGCCCGCGGCGCGCAGCCGGGCGCAGTCGACGACCCACGGGTAGGCGACGTAGCGCAGCTCGGTGGCGGGCGCCGGGGTCATGCCGAGGCGGTGCAGGCGCTGGGCCGTCCCGAAGGTGAGCGCGGCGGGCAGTTCGAAGCCGCGCTTACCGGTGATCTCGGCGACCTCCTCGGGGCCGATCCAGCCCTCGCAGCCGACGGCGACGGGCCCGGTGAGGTGCTCGGTGACGATCACGTCGAGGGCGGACGCGAGGTCCTCGATGTGGCAGAACTGCCAGCCGGGGGTGCTGCCCTTCACCGACAGCAGCCGCGGCGCCTCGAAGTGGCGGGTGACGAGGGTGTCGACGCCGGGGCCGACGAGCGCGGCCGGACGGACGACGGTGATCTCGAGCCCGGGATGGGTGAGGGGGGCGGTGGCGGCGAGTTCCTCGATCTCCAGGTGGTCGCCGGCGATGCCGGTGTCGGCCTCGGCGAGCAGCGGCGCGTCCTCGTGGAGCGGGACCTCGTTGCCGGGTTCGGCGCCGTAGACCATGGCGCTGGTGACGAGCACCACCCGGCGGACGCGCGCGGCCGCGGCGGCGGTGACGACGGTCTGCGCGCCGCGCACGTTGTGGGTGCGGCGTTCGCGCTGGTCGATCTCGGGCGACTGCTCGACGTCGAGGTGGACGATGACGTCGACGTCCGACAGCCGCCCCGACAGCAGCGGGTCGCGGACGTCCATGACGCGCCAGGTGACGCCGGGCACGTCCCCCCGCTGCCCGTCGATGGCCACGACCTTGCGGATCTCCTCGCGCTCGGCGAGCCGGGCGGCCAGCAGCCGCCCCGCGCCGGTGGCCGCGCCGGTGACCGCGACGACCGGGCTCTTGCTACGCCGAGGGCGAACCTTGCCCGTTGCCACGGAGGTGCCCCCTTCCTTTTGTTCGCGACCTTGCCTGGACCGGCTAACGTTGCGGATATGAGCCCATCATGCATCCCAGGGGCGAACCGATATGAGTGACACACCCTTCGGCTTCAACCGTCCCGGTGACGGAGACGACGACCGGCCCCAGGATCCATTCAAGGCCATGGGCGGCGACATGGCGCAGTTCGCCGACATGCTGCACCGGTTCGCCGACATGATCGGCGGCCAGGGCGCGCCCGGCGCGGGCGGCCCCGGCGGCGGCCCCCTGAACTGGGATCTGGCCAAGAACATCGCCCGGCACGCGGTCGCCGAGAAGGGCGACCCCTCGATCGTGGACGCCGAGCGGCGCCAGGTCGAGGAGGCCCTGCGGCTGGCCGAGCTGTGGCTCGACGAGAGCACGACGCTGCCCGCCGGCATCCGGACGCCACGGGCGTGGAGCCGATCGGAGTGGATCGAGCAGACGCTGCCGGTGTGGGCGAAGGTCTGCGACCCGATCGCGGCGCGCATGGTCGAGTCCATGGGCGGCGCGCTCGGCGGCGGGGAGATCCCCGCGGACGTCCAGGCGATGGCCGGGCCGCTGATCGGCATGGTCAAGCAGATGGCCGGTGCGATGGTCGGCGGGCAGGCCGGGCAGGCGCTCGGCGAGCTGGCCCAGGAGGTGACCGGCTCGGCTGACGTGGGCCTGCCGCTGGCGCCCGACGGCGTCG
Organism: Actinomadura cremea; assembly: GCF_014648495.1. GTDB lineage: Bacteria > Actinomycetota > Actinomycetes > Streptosporangiales > Streptosporangiaceae > Spirillospora > Spirillospora cremea. Next base: position 125,211 of record NZ_BMRF01000006.1, on the reverse strand, counting down.
GGGCGCTGCTGCCCGCCGGGGTGGAGGCGTTCGGGTCGGGCCTCGAGGTGTCCGCCGACGAGGTGCGGCTGTACCTGGCGCTGCGCGAGGCGGCCCACCAGCGGCTGTTCGCGCACGTCCCGTGGCTGCGGTCGCACCTGCTGGGCGCGGTCGAGGAGTACGCGCGCGGCATCACCGTCGACCTGTCGGGCATCGAGCAGGCCGTGCAGGGCCTCGACCTGAGCGACCCGCAGGCGATCCAGGACGCGCTGGGCGGGGAGATCTCGCTGCAGCCGGAGGAGTCGCCGCGGCAGAAGGCGGCGCTGGCCCGGCTGGAGACGACGCTCGCGCTGGTCGAGGGCTGGGTCGACACGGTCGTCAACCGGGCCGCCGAGAACCGGCTGCCCGAGGCCGGGAAGCTGGCCGAGGCGGTGCGGCGGCGGCGCGCGACCGGCGGCCCGGCGGAGCGGACGTTCGCGACGCTGGTGGGGCTGGAGCTGCGGCCCCGGCGGCTGCGCGAGGCGGCGGCGCTCTGGCGGACGCTGACGGACGTGCGGGGCGTGCAGGGCCGCGACGCGGTCTGGGACCACCCCGACCTGCTGCCGACGTCGGACGATCTGGACGACCCGGACGGGTTCGTGCACGGCCGCGAGGACGCCCTGTCGGACCTGGACCTGTCGAAGCTCACCACGGGCGAGGCGCCGTCCGAGGCGCCGTCCGAGGCCAAGGACGACACCGGCGCCGAGGGCGCCGCGGGCACGCACGACGAGGACGGCCGGAAGGACGACGAGAACGACGACGACGGCGGGACCGGCGACGCGGGGCCGCAGCGGTGAGCCGGCAGCGGCCGCACCGGGTGAGCGGCTGCCGGTACGAGCCGGGATCGTCCACCAACGTGATCCGGCGGCGGGTCGCGCGGGCGAGCCTGTGCTGGCAGCGTCCCATCGACCAGGAGCGCCGGCGTCGCCATCTCGTCAACTCGCGTTACCCGCGCATCGGGCGCGCGTGATCGACGACGGGCAGCGGCTGGTCGCCGCGGTCAGACTCGGCAAGGACACCGTCGACGTGCTGCGCCGCTGGCGGCCGCCGGACGACGCGCAGCGCGAGCTGGCGCTGGAGTTCATGCGGCACCTGAGCGAGCACACGATCGACGGCATGTGGCGGGAGTGCGCGGCCGGGCACATCACCGCGAGCACCCTCGTGCTGGATTCGACGCGTACCCGGGTGCTGCTGACGCTGCACTCGAAGATCAAGGCGTGGCTGCAACTGGGCGGGCATGTGGAGCCGCGCGACGAGACGCTCGCGGCGGCGGCGCTGCGGGAGGCGACGGAGGAGTCGGGCATCCCGGGCCTGCGGTTGCTGGGCAGGGGGCCCGTCCAGCTCGACCGGCACGCCGTGCGCTGCCATCCGCAGGGTTCGTGGCATCTGGACGTCCAGTACGCGGCGATCGCCCCCGCGGGCGCGCGGCACGCGATCAGCGACGAGTCCGACGATCTCGCCTGGTTCCCGGTGGACGCGCTGCCCGAGCCGACGGACGACGCGCTGCGGCGTCTCGTCGCGCGGGCCGTCGCGTCCTGAGGCGGGCTGGTCAGCCCCAGAGCGGGTGGCCCTCCAGCAGGGCGCGGGTGTTCTCCCAGCCCTCCAGCCCCGGGTCGAGGAACCGCAGGTCGGCGGCGGTGCGGATGCGGTGCCAGCCGGGCCCCTGCGGGACGAGCCCGGGGCGCGGCGCGGCGGCGCGGAGCCGGGCGAGCGCGTCGGGGGTGTCGAGGTCGACCTCGGTGAGCGCGCCGGCGAGCCAGCCGGGCGGCGGCAGCCGGGCGGCGAGCGCGACGAGCCCGTCCGGACGGGCGGCGCAGGCGGCGGCCGGGGCCTGCCCGAGCGCCCGGAACAGCTTGCCGATGAGCAGCGGCGGCAGGTCGGGGGCGTCGCCCGCGACCAGCACGGCCTCCCGCGCCCCGGCGGCGTGCAGCGCGGCGAACGCGTCCGGCGGGGCCGCCGCGCGGACGATCGCCGTGCCGGGCCACGTGACGGCTTCGGCGTCCGGCTGGTCGGGCGGGTCCAGCACGAGGGCCGGGGTGACCAGTTCGAGCCCGGCGACGACCTCGTAGGCGTCCTCGAGCAGCGCGAGCCGGAACTCGTCCGGGTCGATGCCGGGCGGGGCCGCGCCGGGTCGGCCGCGGGCGTGCGACAGCACCGCGGCGTGGCGGTCGGAGCTCAACCGGCGACCCCGTACCGCTGGTCGCGGTGCAGGGAGTCGCCGTGGTGCGCGTCCTTGCCGGGGACGCCGCCGGGCGCGTCCGCCTCCAGGGGCAGGTGCGCGGCGGCGGCGACGCCCTCCAGGTAACCGCGGGCGCGGTCGGCCTTCGGGTAGTTGCCGACCAGCTCCCAGAAGTCGGCGCCGTGACCGGGGATCAGCAGGTGCGCCAGCTCGTGGACGAGGACGTAGTCGACGACCCAGCCGGGCATGCCGCGCAGCCGCGTGGAGAGCCGGATCGTCCCGTCGTCGGGGGTGCACGATCCCCAGCGGGTGCGCTGGTTGTCGACCCAGCGGACGCTCACGGGATCGGCACGGCCGTCCAGGTAACGGCGGGACAGTTCGCGGGCGCGAATCTGCAGATCGGCGTCGCTCGGGCGCCTCTTGCGTTCGCGCTCCTCCAGCCGTTCCAGGATGGTCGCGATCCACTGTTCCTCTTCGGCCTTGCTCAGCCTGGACGGAACCATCACCACCACCTTGTCCCCGTCGCGGTAGGCGGACACCGTCCGCCGGCGGCGGGAGCTGCGGCGGACCTCAACGTTTGGGGGCACGCCAGAACCGTACCCAAAAATTTGCGTCCGCCACAGGGGGTGTTTGACGTTATCGCAGGTCAGACACCATCTTTTAACCACCCCATAGGGCCCGGCACACGCCCGCGCCACCTTGACGGGGCCGTTCGCGGCCGCTACACGCCCCGATCCGTGGTATTGATCATTCGCCGGTGAAGCGCGGCGCGCGGCGTTCCCGCTGCGCGGTGAGGCCCTCGAGCATGTCCTTGGTGGCCATCGTGACGGGCTGCGCGAGCGACTCCCAGCGCAGTGCCGACTCCATGTCGGGGTGGCCGCCGCCGGCGAGCGCGACCTTGGTGAGCCGGGTCGCGACGGGGGCCTGCGCGGCGACGCGGCCGGCGACCTCCAGGGCCTCCGCCAGCACCCGGTCGCGGGGGACGGCGCGGTTGACCAGCCCGGACGTCTCGGCCTGCGCCCCGGTGAGGACGCGTCCGGTGAGCAGCATCTCGCGGGCGAGCGGCAGCCCGGCGACCTCGGGGAACAGCCAGGTGGCGGCCATGCCCGGGTGCAGGCCGAGGGCGGTGAAGGGGGCGAGGAGCTTGGCGTCGTCGGCGGCGTACCGCAGGTCGCAGGCCAGCGCGAGGCACAGCCCGGCGCCGACGGCGTGCCCGTTGACGGCGGCGATCGTCGGGACCTCCAGGTCCCGGATCGCGAGCCACGTCCGGTAGAACTCCAGCATCTGGTCGCGCAGCGCCGGAACGGCCACGGCGCTGGTGTCGGCGAGCCAGGAGAGGTCGCCGCCGGAGCTGAACGCGCCGCCCGCGCCGGTGACCACGACGCAGCGCAGCTCCTGATCAGCGCGCAGGTCCGCGACGGCCTTCTTCCAGGCGGCGGTCATGGCGTCGGCCATCGCATTGCGGCGGTCCGGGTCGTTCAGCGTGAGAACGGCGATTCCGTCGGGGCGGCGTTCGACGAGCAGCTCTTCGGGCACGGGACGCACCGTACCCTGCGGGCTCCGGGCGGGGCCGGGCGGGTCGCGCGGACGCCGTCCACAACGCGTGAGAAAGCGCACACTTACCACATTTGCACTGGTCATGCGAGTGCGCCGTTTCCGGCCACCCGGATTGTTCGTCCAGATCTGTGGCGGAAACGGCGGCCGATCGCCGAGAATGGCCGGGTGAGCGATCTTCCCCGCCGCGCGGTGACGCGGTCAGCAAAGCTGGCGTCCCTCCCCATCGGCTTCGCGGGGCGCACCGCCCTCGGCGTGGGGAAGCGCACCTTCGGCCGGCCCGCCGAAGTCGTCGCCATGGAGATCCAGACGCGCACCGCCGAGCAGCTGTTCAAGGTGCTCGGCGAGCTCAAGGGCGGGGCGATGAAGCTCGGCCAGATGCTGTCGATCTTCGAGGCGGCGCTGCCGCCGGAGATCGCCGGCCCGTACCGCGCCACCCTGACCAAGCTGCAGGAGGCCGCTCCCCCGCTGCCCGCGTCCGCCGTGCACAAGGTGCTCGCCAAGGCGCTCGGGGACGACTGGCGCGACTCGTTCACCGAGTTCGACGACGAGCCCGCCGCGGCGGCGTCCATCGGGCAGGTCCACAAGGCCGTCTGGCACGACGGCCGGACGGTCGCCGTCAAGGTGCAGTACCCGGGCGCCGGCAAAGCCCTGATCAGCGACTTCAACCAGCTCGCCCGCGTCGGCCGGCTGTTCGGCGTGCTGATGCCCGGCCTCGACGTCAAGACGATGCTCGCCGAACTCAAGGAGCGAGTGGCCGAGGAGCTCGACTACGAGATCGAGGCCGAGTCGCAGACGATCATCCGCGAGGCCTACCTCGACGACCCCGACTTCTACATCCCCGAGGTGATCGCCCAGGCCGGGGACGTCCTGGTCACCGAGTGGATCGACGGCACCCCGCTCTCGAAGATCATCAGCGAGGGCGACCAGGAGACCCGGAACCACGCCGCGCTCCTGTACTGCCGGTTCCTGCTGTCGGGCCCGAAGCGCTCCGAACTGCTCCACGGCGATCCGCACCCGGGCAACTTCCGCCTGCTGGAGGACGGACGCCTCGGCGTCATGGACTTCGGGGCCGTCGACCACATCCCCGGCGGGTTCCAGCAGCGGCTCGGCCTCCTGCTGCGCATCGGCACGATGGCCGACATCGACGAGGTCGAGGAGGCCCTCCGCCGGGAGGACTTCATCCGCGAGGACGTGGACATCGACGCCGAATCCCTGCAGGGCTTCCTCGCGCCGATCACCGAGCCGTTCGTCACCGACACGTTCCGGTTCAACCGCGAGTGGCTGCGCGAGCAGGCCGCCCGCGTCACCGACCTGCGCCCGACCAACGTCGTCCGGCAGCTCAACCTCCCGCCCGAGTACGTGATCATCCACCGCGTCCTGTCGGCCGGCACCGGCGTGCTGTGCCAGCTCGACTGCGAGATCCCGGCCCGCGCCGAGTCGCTCAAGTGGATCCCGGGCTTCGCCGACGACGAGGACGAGGAACTCGTCACCGGCTGAGACGACCGCGCCGAGGGAAGGGCCCCGCACGCCGGATCGGCGTGCGGGGCCCTTCTTCGCGGCGTCCGGCAGTGGGGGCCGGACGCCTCCGGAGGCCGCCGGGGAGGCCGCGGGCCTGCGACCCGGCGGCCGTTCGGCCTCAGGCTCGGCCGTGCCCCCGCGGACGGCCGCGCGGGTTCGGGTACGGGCCGCCGGCGGCGGTCGGGGCGAGCAGGACGCGGCGGACCCGGGACGCCCGGGTCTGCGCGTCCCGGCGGGCGCGCCGCAGGGCGCGCACCCGCACGGCCAGTTCGTCGGCGGTGATCTCGGTGGTCGGCTCCGCGACGGGTGCTTCGGTCATCGTCTTCACTTCGTCCTCCCGGGTGCTGATTTCCTTCCCCGGGTGTTATTTCCCTCTTGGGGCCTTTATGTTCGTTCGGCCGGTGGGCGGCGCGTCCCCGGTTCGGGGACGCGCCGCCCACCGGCGGTCGGGTCCGGGTGGCGACCTGGGCGTGTCACCCGCGGTCGCCGTGTCGGTGCTCCAGTGAGCGGCCGCCGCCGTCCGTCCCTCAGACGGTCACATCCTCGGGGCGCGGGTGCTTGCGCGGGCGGCCACGCGGCCGCTTGCGCGGCACGATCACGCCGCGGACGAACAGTTCACCGCCCCAGACGCCCCAGGGCTCTTTCCGCTCGAGCGCTCCGGCGAGGCACTGCTTGCGGACGGGGCACTCCTGGCAGAGCGCCTTGGCGAGCTCGACGTCGGCGGGGTCCTCGGCGAAGAACAGCTCCGGGTCGGTCCGGCACGGAAGCGTGAGGTCCTCCTCGCTCACTGCGAGAGCCCCCTGCATCACAGTCACCCTTGTTCCTCTCGTTGGATCTCAACGGGCGTGTCGGTGGGTTGTCTGGGCAAATGAAAAGGCCGCGGATCCGGTGTCTGGATCCGCGGCCTGGGGGCTTGCCGGTGCTTGCTAGACCGGTCGCCTCCAGGGGTGCGGACCCGACACGCCGCCCATCAGGGGGGCGCCCTCGCGGGCCTTGGCCGAAGCCTGGATGGTCACGTCTCCGACGAGGTGTTCGGAGACACTCCACCCCTGCTCGTCCTGGAATCGCTGCGCACGACGGACGTCGCGCAGATCACGGAGATCGCGCGGGCCACGCCGCAGTTCGCCGAGTTCGGCACAACGCTCGTCGGCGAGGATCGCCTCGTTGCCGAGGATCGATCCGCCGTTCGGCTCATGTCCCCCGGCGTCGGTGGACCCGTTGCGCAGTCTCGACATGCGCAGCGTGTCGACGGACACCGGGGAATAGGTCGGCGAGGCGCCGGGGCGCGTGGCGTTCCGGGACGGCGTGTTCACGAACAACGTGTTGATCACCGGTCTGCACACCACCTCTCTGGCTCCTCGGGCCGGGCCGGTCGGATCAAGATCCACCAGACGGCCGCCTGATTGCTCGCGTACGAGACTACGGGGACTTCGGCAAATCGAGCAAGGTATTTTTGACCTGCGAGTTTGTGGGTCACTTCACCGCAATCCGCGGGAACTCGCGCCTCGCGGACGGCGTCGAAACTCTCGGGAGACCCCTGCGGGACGATCAGTCCGACACGCGGATGAGGCCCTCCTGCATCACCGACACCACCAGTTCCCCGGAACGGGTGAACACCTGCCCCCGGGCGAGCCCGCGCGCGCCCCCGGCGAACGGGGTGTCCTGGTAGTAGAGCAGCCAGTCGTCCGCGCGGAACGGGCGGTGGAACCACATCGCGTGGTCGAGGCTGGCGCCCATCGTCCGCTTGTCGCCCCAGGCGAGCCCGTGGTTGAGCAGGACGGTGTCGAGCAGCGTCATGTCGGACGCGTACGTCATCAGGCACACGTGCAGCAGCGGGTCGTCCGGCAGTTCCCCGTCCACCTTCAGCCACACCTTCGACTCCGGCGTGGTCAGCGTCGGGTCCTTGGCCGCCTCCCAGCTCAGCGGGGTGGCGTGCCGGATGTCGATGGGCCGCCGGTTCACGAACTCCTCGGCGCCGCGGCGTCCGAACAGGGGCGTCAGCCGGGTGAGGGAGTCGGGCAGGGTCTCGGGCTCGGGCGCGTCCGGCATGGGCGCCTGGTGCGCCGGGCCGTCCTCGACGATCTGGAACGACGCCGACAGCGTGAAGATCGCCTTACCGTGCTGGACGGCCGTGACGCGGCGCGTGGTGAAGGACCGACCGTCCCGGACCCGGTCGACCGTGTAGACGATCGGGACGAGCGGGTCGCCCGGCCGCAGGAAGTAGGCGTGCAGGGAGTGGACGGGGCGGTTCAGCGGGACGGTGCGGCCGGCGGCGACGAGCGCCTGCCCGGCGACCTGCCCGCCGAAGACGCGTTGCCGCCGCTCGTCGGACGTGCGGCCGCGGAAGATGTCGTTCTCGATCTGCTCGAGGTCCAGCAGGTCCAGCAGTGCCTTCAGGGTCTCCTTCACGCCCGACAGTCTCCCCCATCCACCCGTGTGACCGGCCTCTCACCCCTGGGCCGGGCCGCGACCGGACATCGCGGCAGCCCCTGTTCAGACGCCGCAGAGGCCGAGGACGGCGTCGCCGTAGCGGTCGAGCTTGACCTTCCCCACACCCGGGATGCGGGCGAGATCCTCCATCGAGTCGGGACGGTGCTCGGCGATCGCCTGCAGCGTCGCGTCGGTGAACACGACGTACGCGGGGATCCGCTGCTCGGCCGACACCCCGGCGCGCCAGTCCTTGAGGGCGGCCAGCAGCTCCTCGTTCAGCTCGACCGGGCAGTCCTCGCAGCGGCCGAGCTTGCGCTCGACGGCGGCGGTGAGCGGGCGCCCGCACACCCGGCACGGCTGCGGCCCCTTCGCGGGGCGCCGCTTCGACGCCCGGTCGAGGCGGGCGGGGGTGTGCGTCGCGGTCTTGCCGGTGAGGCCGTCCAGGAACCGGGACGGGCGCCGCGCCTGCACCCCGCCGGGCGAGCGGGCCAGCGCCCACGACAGGGTGAGGTGGACGCGCGCCCGCGTGACGCCCACGTAGAGCAGGCGGCGCTCCTCCTCGACCTGGGCGGGCGTCTTCGCGTAGATGATCGGGACCGTGCCCTCGACGAGCCCCACGAGGAACACCGCGTCCCACTCCAGGCCCTTCGCGGCGTGCAGGGACGCGAGCGTGACGCCCTCCAGCGGGGGCGCGTGCTGCGCCGCCGCGCGCTCCTCCAGCTCGGCGACGAATTCGGGCAGGCCCGCCTTCGGGTCGTCGGCGGCCATGTCCTCGGCGAGCTGCGCCAGCGCGGCCAGCGACTCCCAGCGGGCCCGCGCCGCGCCCGCCCCCTCGGGCGGACGGTCGGAGAACCCCGCGCCCGACAGCACGTGCCGGACCGTCCGGATCAGCCCGGTGCCGTCGGTCTCGGCGTCGGCGCCCGCGCGGGCCGCGCCGCGCAGCCGGACGACCGCCTCGCGGACCTCGGGCCGTTCGAAGAACCGCTCCGCGCCCCGCAGGACGTACGGGACGTTCACGGCGGCGAGCGCCGACTCGTACATCTCCGACTGCGCGTTCGTCCGGAACAGGATCGCGATCTCGCGCGCCGGGACGCCCTCGTCGACGAGCTTGCGGGCGCGCCGCGCGGTGTCGTCGGCCTCGGCGATCTCGTCGTCGTACTCGTTGAACGCGGGCTCGGGCCCGGCCGCGCGCTGCGCCACCAGCTCCAGCTTGTGGCCGGACGCGGGCGCCCGCCCCAGCAGCCCGTTCGCCAGCCCCACGACCTGCGGCGTCGACCGGTAGTCGCGGACGAGCCGGACGACCTTCGCGTCGGGGTGGTCGGCGGTGAAGTTCAGCAGGTGCGCGGCGCTGGCGCCGGTGAACGAGTAGATCGTCTGGTTGGGGTCGCCGACGACGCACAGGTCGTCGCGGTCGCCGAGCCAGGTGTCGAGCAGCATCTTCTGCAGCGGGTTGACGTCCTGGAACTCGTCCACCACGAAGTACCGGTACTGGTCGCGGACCTGGTTGGCGACCTCGCGGTGCTCGGTCAGCACGGCGGCGGTCAGCTCGAGCATCCCCTCGAAGTCGAGCAGGTTGCGCTGCCGCCGCAGCTCCTCGTACATGGCGTACGTGCGGGCCACGTCGGCGATCTCGACCGACGGGCGCCGCGCCGCCCGCACGGCGGCGGCGGCGTAGTCTTCAGGGCGGTTCTGCGTGACCTTCGCCCACTCGATCTCGCCCGCGACGTCCCGCAGTTCGCCGCCGCCCAGCGACACGCCGATCTCGCGGGCCGCGTCGGCGACCACCCGGATCTTGGACTCCAGGATCTTCGGCGGCTCGCCCCCGACCACGCGCGGCCAGAAGTAGGTGAGCTGCCGCAGCGCCGCCGCGTGGAACGTCCGGGCCTGGACGCCCGGCGCGCCGAGCACCCGCAGCCGTCCGCGCAGCTCCCCCGCCGCGCGGTTGGTGAACGTCACGGCCAGCACCCGCTGCGGCGCCATCACGCCGGACCGCACCGCGTACGCGATGCGGTGCGTGATCGCCCGCGTCTTGCCCGTCCCGGCCCCCGCCAGGACGCACACTGGCCCCCGCACCGCCTCGGCGACCGCCCGCTGCTCGGGATCCAGTCCCTCCAGCACCGACTCGCTCAACATCCCCCCATGGTCGCAGCAGTCACCGACCGGATCGGCACGCTCCGCGAATTGTGGACGACCGATGACCGGACGGAATGCGAATCGGGCATCTAGTGTTCTTCCGTACGCGCGATCTCGCGCCCACCGCACGAACGACGAGGGAGGACGACGCACCGATGGCGACGCCCACCGCCGACCGGGCCGAGGTGCCCGCCGGGCAGCTCACCATGTACACGACGACCTGGTGCGGCTTCTGCCGGCGCCTCAAGAGCCAGCTCGCCCGGGACGGGATCGAGATGGTCGAGATCGACATCGAGCGCGACCCGAAGGCCGCCGAGTTCGTGATGAGCGTCAACGGCGGGAATCAGACCGTGCCGACCGTCATGATCGGCTCCGAGATCGTCCTGACGAACCCCAGCGCGAAGGAAGTCAAGCGCCACCTGGCGGAACTCGCCGCCGGGGCCTGACCTCACCGCACCCGACGGCCCGCCGTGCCCGCACGGCGGGCCGTCGGCGTCTCCGCCCGGCGCCCGCGCCGGCCCGGCGGGATCGCACACGGGCGGACTCGCTCCAACCCGAGCGGACTCCGGCCGCCGCCCGCGTCCCGCTCAGCCCGGACCGGGGGCGCCGGCCGTGGGACGCGACCGGCGCCGTACCGGACCCGCCGGGGAGGAGCCGGGCTCGGGCCCGGCTCCGGCGGCGGGCCGGCGGGCCGACGGGCCGTCAGAACGGGGGCATCTTGGGGAGTTCGCCGCCGTACCAGCGCATGATCAGCTGGGCGGCGATGGACAGGGTGCCGGGGGCGACGAGCTCGCCCGTGTCGAGCGCGGCCCGCAGTTCCTCGCGGGTGTACCAGCCGGCGTCCAGGATCTCCTCCGGGTCGGGGCGCAGCGCGGTCTCGTCGGTGACGGCGGTGAACCCGAGCATGAGGCTCTGCGGCAGCGGCCACGGCTGGCTGCCCAGGTAGCGGACGTCCCGGACGCGCAGGCCGACCTCCTCGTGGACCTCGCGCGCGACGGCCTGCTCGAGGGACTCGCCGGGTTCGACGAACCCGGCGAGGATCGAGCGGCGGTCGGCGGGCCACTGGGGGCCGCGGGCGAGCAGGACGCGGTCGTCCGGGTCGGTGACCAGCATGATCACCGCCGGGTCGACGCGCGGGAACTGCTGCGAGCCGTCATCGGGGCAGACCCGGACGTGCCCGGCCTGCGCCACCCGCGTCTCGGCGCCGCAGCGGGGGCAGAACCGGTGGGTGGCGTGCCAGTGCTCCAGCGCGACGGCGTGGGTGAGCAGCCCGGAGTCGCGGTCGCCGAGGACGGCGCCGACGCGGCGCAGTCCGGCGCGTTCGGCGCCCTCGACGGCGAACTCTCCGGCGACCGTGAAGTAGGCGGTGCCGTCCTCGTCCACGCCGAGCAGGCGGCGGTCGCCGGGCGGGGCCTGCGCGGGCGGGACGAAGACGAGCGCGGGCACCGGGTCGAGGACGACGGGGGCCCGGCCCTCGTGGATCGGCAGCACGCGGGTGCGCGGGTCGTCCCACGCCGCCGCGAGCCAGGCGTCGTCGCCGCGCCGCTCCGCGGCCCGGTCCAGCGTGCCGCGCGAGAGCGCGAGCCATTCGAGTGGACCGTCGGTCACCGTCATGTGTCTCTCCCCCCAGGGTCAGCGCAGGGCGCCGGCGAGTTCTTCCCACAGGTGCGCGGCGGCCTCGGCGCCCTTGAGCAGCAGCGGGATCTCGGCCTTCTCGTTCGGCGCGTGGATGCGGTCGTCGTCCAGCCCGACCGCGACGAAGATCAGCGGCGCGTCCAGGACGTCGGCGAGGTCGGCCTCGGGGCCGCTGCCGCCCTCGCGGGTGAACAGGACCTCGCGGCCGAAGGCCCGTTCCATGGCGCGGCGCGCGGCCAGGACGCCGGGCGAGTCGATCGGCGAGAAGCACGGCCGGACGCCGCCGCCCGGGATCCGCACCTCGGCCTCGACGCCCGCCGGGGTGCGCTCGGCGACCCAGGCGCGGAAGGACTCCTGCACCTTGACCGGGTCCTGGCCGGCGACGAGCCGGAACGAGATCTTGGCGTGCGCGTCGCGGGGCACGATCGTCTTGCCGCCGGCGCCGGTGTGCCCGCCCCACATGCCGTTGATCTCGGCGGTGGGACGTGCCCAGATCCGTTCGAGGGTCGTGTAGCCGCGCTCGCCGTGCGGGGCGCGGCTCTCCCCGGCGGTGCGGAGCCACGCGTCCTCGTCGAACGGGAGCTTGGCGAACAGGGCCCGCTCCTCGTCGGTGAGCGGGACGACGTCGTCGTAGAAGCCGGGCAGGGTGACGCGCTCGGCGTCGTCGTGCAGGCCGGCGAGCAGCGTCGCCATCGCGTGCAGCGGGTTCGGGACCGCGCCGCCGAACGATCCGGAGTGCAGGTCGGTCGCGGGGCCGCGCAGCGTCACCTCGACCTCGGTGAGCCCGCGCATGCCGGTGCACATGGACGGGACGTCCGCCGCCCACATCGTGGTGTCGCTGATGACGATCGCGTCGCAGGCGAGGCGGTCGCGGTGCGCGCGGAGCAGGTCGGCGAAGTGCAGGGAGCCGGACTCCTCCTCGCCCTCCACCAGCAGCTTCACGGTGACGGGCGGGGCCTGCGCGCCGGACGCGGCGAGCAGGGCGCGGAGCCCGAGGGTGTGGAAGTAGACCTGGCCCTTGTCGTCGGACGCGCCGCGCCCGAGCAGCCGGTCGCCGTCCTCCACGGGCGCGAACGGGTCGGTGGCCCATTCCTCGAGGGGTTCGACGGGCTGCACGTCGTGGTGCCCGTACACGACGACGGACGGGGCGTCCGGGTCGGCGGCGGGCCACTCGGCGTAGACGGCGGGCAGTCCGGGCGTGTCCCAGATCTCGACGGTCGGCCAGCCCTGGCCGCGCAGTCGTGCGGCGAGCCAGTCGGCGGACCGCCGGACGTCGCCGGCGTGGGCGGGGTCGCCGGAGATGGACGGGATCGCCAGCCATTCCTTCAGGTCCGCGACGAACCGGTCGCGCTCGTCGCGGATGTATCCGACCACGTCGATGTTCTCGACCGAGTCGTTCACTCTCCATGCCCCTTTGCATGTCGTCGTACTGTCGTGCACAGTACGGGATCACCGCACTCGCCCACGGGAGGGCTTCTTGATCCTCATCGATCCGCCGCTGTGGCCCGCGCGCGGCCGGGTGTGGTCGCACATGGTCAGCGACGTGTCCTACGCGGAGTTGCACGCGTTCGCCGAGGAACTCGGGATGCCGCCGCGCGCGTTCGACCGCGACCACTACGACGTCCCGTCCGAGTTGTACCAGGCGGCGGTCGCGCAGGGGGCGGTACCGGTGGGTTGCCAGGAACTCCTGTTGCGTCTGACTCGCGCGGGCCTGCGTCGCCGGAAGGTCGTGCGGGAGGCGCTGCGCGCGCGCACGGCCGCCGTTGAGTCGGGGTCAGGTGTTCAGTAGGGCCAGTTCCGTCCGGATGTTGTGACGGGCGGTCTCCTCGAAGCGCGCGCGGGCCGGTGGCGTGTTGAACAGCGACGGCAGCGCGAGCAGCGAGTGGAGCACCTGGGCGCGTCCGGCCCGGTAGAGCTCCTCGGGGACGAACGCGTACTCCTCGCGGACGGCGGCGGCGTAGGCGGCGTACCGGTCGGGTCCGGCGCCGAGGATCGCGAGGTCGGCGTCGCACAGCACCTGCCCGTCGCGGTCGCCGGGCTCGGGCGCGTGCGCGGCGGTCAGCTCGACGAGCCGGACGACCGACGCGACGTCGCCGGGGGCCAGGTCGGTGTCGGCGAGCATGCGGTCGGCGAGGCGGGCGCTGCGCTCCTCGTTGTCGGCGCGCTCGGGGTCGTAGACGGCGTCGTGGAACCAGGCGGCGAGGCGGACGGCGTCGGGCGACGCGGCGTGGTCGGCGAGCTCGTCGACCAGGTCGAGGACGGCGGTGAGGTGCTCGCGCGTGTGGTAGCGGCGATGGGGCTCGCCGTAGCGGGCGTCGAGTTCCGCGCCGATGTGCCGGGTGTGCGGCCCGGCCAGCGCGACCCACCGCTCGATGAGATCCATGGCCCCATCTTCGCGGATCCGGGGACGGCGGGAGACACGCGGTGTCATCGTTCTTGCCCGGACGGTGCGGGGCGGCCACTATGGTTGGCGATCTGGAGTTAGGCAAGGCTTACCTCACTGGAAAGGGCCCCGCGTGGCCGCCTCCCTCTACCTGGTCGCCGGGAAGGCGACCGACTCGGTGACGCACGGATTCCTGCCCGCCGCCGCGCGCCTGGGGCTCGACGTGGTCGTGCTCACCGATCGCCCCGCGGCGCACGCGGACGTCCCGCCGCCGGTCGGCGCGGTCGTCGAATGCGACGTCTCCGACTTCCGGGACGTCGTGCACCGGATCGCCGCCCGCCCCGGCGAGCCCGCCGCGGTCTTCTCCAACAGCGACTTCCTGCAGGCCCCGGCCGCGCTCGCCGCCGCGTACTTCGGGCTCCCCGGCAAGGACTGGCGGGCCGCCGCGCGGGCGAAGAACAAGGCCCTGGCACGCCGCCATCTCGCGCACCTCGACCCGGTCTTCTCGGCGGACGCCCGCGCGGTACCGGCCGCCGCGCCGTACCCGCTCGTCCTCAAGCCGCGCGAGGGCGTGGCCAGCGAGGACGTCTTCCTGGTGCGGGACGCGCGGGAGCTGCGGGCCCGCGTCGCGGAGATCGAGGCGCGGCGCGCGGACCCGCTCGTCGCCGAGGAGTACCTGCCCGGGGAGCTGCACACCCTCGAGACCCTGGGGGACGGGCACGAGCTGCGGGTGCTCGGGTCGTTCCGCACGCACGTGTCCCCGCCGCCGTACTTCGTCGAGGAACGTCTCGAATGGGCGCCTCCTCCCCCGGAGACGCCGCAGGTCCTCGAGCAGCTGGAGGCGCTCGGCGCCGGGTTCGGCGCGTGCCACACCGAGTTCGTCGTCCACGAGGGCCGCGCCCGGATCATCGAGGTGAACTACCGGCTGATCGGCGACCACTGCGACTTCCTGCTCGCCGACCTGCTGGGCGTCCCGCTGCACGAGCAGATCCTGCGCGTCCACCTCGGCGCACGGCTGCCCCCCGCGGTCCCCCGCCCCCGCGGGCACGCCGTCGCCGAGCCGGTCATCGCCGGCCGGGCGGGCCGGCTCACCGCCGCGCCCGGCCCCGTCGAGCTGGACGACGGCGGTGTGCGGCTCGCGTACCGGCCGCAGCGCGACGTCGGCGACGAGGTCGCACTGACCCGGACGAACCGGGACTACCTCGGCACCGTGCGCGCCATCGGCCCCGGACCGGACGACGTCCGGGCGGCCCTCGCCCGGTTCCGCGCGGCCCACGAGTGGACGATCGCGTGACCGAGGCCGATCTCGAAGGGCCGCTCGCCGCGCGCGTCCTGGACGCTCTGCTGCGCGAGAACTACGGGGGCCTGCAGGGGCTCGTCCGGGAGGAGACCCTGCAGTTGCCAAGTCGTCCCATACGGCTTGTGGAAGCGCGCCCCGCGTTTCTGTCGAACGTCAAAGTGGACCCGTCGCAGAACCTCGCACTGGGCGACGTCTTCCGCGCCGTACGGCACCTCGCCGATCCCACGGACGACGTCACCGCGTTCGAGCGCGAATGCCGCGACGCCCTGGCCGCCGCCAAGCTGCAGAGCGACGCGCGTCCCGCCGTGTACCGGCGTCTGGCGCGGATCCCGGACGAGCTGCGCACCGGCCCCGGCACGTTCTACGAGACCCTCGCCGCGTACAACGAGCACCCGGTGCATCCCACGAGCCTCGGCCGTGCCGGGCTGAGCACGGCCGACCTGAGCCGGTACGCGCCCGAGTTCGGCCCCGCGTTCCCGCTGCGCTGGGCGTCCGTCCGCGACGCGATCCGCGCGGGCGACCCGCCGCCGTGGTGGCCCGCGCCGTCCGACGTCGGGCTGCCGTCCGGCGACGCGCTCTTCCCCGTCCACCCGCTCGCCGCGGCCCGCGTCCGCGAGCAGCCCGGCACCGTCCTCGCCCCGGACCCGTACCTGCAGGTCGGCCCCACGCTGTCGATGCGGACGGTCGTGGCGGCGCCGCTCGCGCACGTCAAGGTGCCGCTGCCGACGAGCACGCTCGGGCTGCGCAACCGGCGCACGATCACGCCGGGCACGCTGCCCGACGGAGCGCTCGTCGAACGGATCCTGCGGCGCGTCCTCGACCGCGAGCCGTCCCTGCCCGTCCTGCTGGCCGACGAGCAGACCTACGGGCACGCGCAGAACCCGCTGCTGGGCTACCTCGTAAGGCGCTTCCCGGCCGAGACGGCGCGCGCGCACGTCGTGCCCGTCGCGGCGTTACTGGCCGAGACGCCCGAACGTGGTCACGTCATCGAACGCTGGGACGTCGAGGCACTGTTCGCCTCCTATCTCGACGCGCTGTTCTCCTGGAACGTCACCCTGTTCCGCTACGGCATCGCCCTCGAAGCGCACCAGCAGAACGTGGCGCTCGTTCTGGACGGTGACACCGCCGGCGGCCCGCTCCGCCTCCTGCTCAAGGACAACGACGGCGCGCTCATCGACCCGGCGCGGCTCCGCGAACGCCTCCCGCCGGACCCTGACGCCGACCCCCGGGACCTCATCGACCGCCGCATGACGACCGACGACCCCGACGCCCTGGCCCGCGTCTTCGTCACCATCACGCTGCACCTGTGCGCGGCGGCCCCCGCCCTCGGCCTCGCCGAACGGGGGCTCCTGCCCTGGCGGACGGGCCGCGCGCTCGTCCGCGACCGGCTCGCCGCGGCGCTCGGGCCGGGCGACGCGTTCCTGCGCTCCCGGACCCTGGACGCCGCGACGCTGCCGGGCAAGGCCATGGTCACCGCCGGAACCCTCGTCGACAAGGCCAGGACCGGCGCCGCCGACATCAACAAGCACTACGGCCCGGCCGGGCCCAACTATCTACGGGACACCACGTGCCGCTGACCGGATCCGCGACCCCGGCCCTCACGGCCGACGACGCCACCTCGACCGCGCTGCTGAACTGCCTGATCCGGGAGGTCTGCGCGCCCGAGCAGCAGGTCCGGGCGGACGGCGCGCACCTGGTCGTGCGGCTTCCCCGGGCCGACGTCGTGCTGCGCACCGGCCTCGCCAGACCGCCCGCCGGGCCGACCTTCCGGCTCGAGCCGCCGTACGAGGAGCGGCGCGGCGACGGCTGGACGCCCGCGTCCTGGCACCGGCTCGCCGACCTCGTCGCGGGCGAGCTCGAACTCGCGACCGGCCGCGCCAACCCCGAGTTCCTCGCCCAGGTCGGCGACAGCCGCAGCGCCCTCGCCGCGATCATCGCGGCCCGGGACGGCTCCGTCGGCCCGGCCGACGGCCGGTACATCGCGTCCGAGCAGTCGCTCGTCGCCGGGCATCGCTTCCACCCGTCGCCCAAGTCGCGGCAGGGCGCACCCGACGACTGGCTCAAGTACGCGCCGGAGGCCCGCGCGCGCTTCCGCCCGCACTGGCTCGCCGTCCCCGAGGAACTCCTCGCCGAAGAGGGCGACCCGGACGCGTTCGCGATGCTGGAGAAGCACGGGCCTCCCCCTGGGCCGGGACGCCGCCTCATCCCGGCCCACCCGTGGCAGCTCGCGCTGCTCTCCGAGCGTTTGCACCGCGCTCTGCGCACCGGTCTGGTCGCGGACCTGGGCCCGTCCGACGCGGAGGCCGTCCCCACGTCGTCCGTCCGGACCGTTTACCTCCCGGACGCCGACGTCTTCTGCAAGTTCAGCCTGGACGTGCGCATCACCAACTGCGTGCGCAAGAACGCGTGGTACGAACTGTCGGGTGCGGTCGCGTTGAACGACCTGCTGGGCCCGATATTCGCGTCCATGGGCG
Source organism: Actinomadura cremea (assembly GCF_014648495.1). Taxonomy (GTDB): domain Bacteria; phylum Actinomycetota; class Actinomycetes; order Streptosporangiales; family Streptosporangiaceae; genus Spirillospora; species Spirillospora cremea. Next base: position 107,584 of record NZ_BMRF01000006.1, on the reverse strand, counting down.
TGACCCTCCTGTCCGAACCCGCCTACCGCACCGTCACGCTCGCTGACCGGCTCCTGTACGAGGGCCTGGGCGTGATCCTGCGGCAGGGCGTGAAACACCTTCCCGGCACGCCGCTCCTCGCGGGCGCCCTGGCCGACCCCTACGGCACCTTCCTGTCCGACCTACCCGCCCTGTCGACCCCGGACGGCGCACTGGCCTGGTGGGACGCCTACGTCGCGCACGTCGTGCCGCCCGTCCTGCGCGCGTACCTGGACCATGGCGTCGTCCTGGAACCGCACCTGCAGAACGTCCTGATCTGCGTGAACACGGACGGGATGCCGGTCCACACCGCGTTCCGCGACCTCGAAGGGACCAAGCTCGTCCAGGGCCGCCGCGACCTCGGCGCCCTCCCGTCCCGTGTCGCCGAGAGCATCACCTACGCGCCCGACCGGGGCTGGAACCGCGTCGTCTACTGCCTCCTGATCAACCACCTCACCGAGATCGCCGCCGCCGTCGCCGACCTGCACCCCGACCTCGAACTGTGGCCCGCCGCCCGCCGCCACTTCACCGCCCACGACCACCACCCGCAGGTCCGCGCGCTCCTCGCCGGGGTGCCGCTGCCCGCGAAGGCGAACCTGCGCACCCGCTGGTCCCGGACGGCCGACCGCGGCGCCGCGTACGTCCCGGTCCCCAACCCCCTGGCGAGGCCCCTGTGAATCTCGACGACGTCCCCGAGCGCCTCCCGGCGTACGTCTACGACCTGCGAGGGCTGGGCGAACACGTCGCGTCCGTACGCAGGGCCCTGGGCACGACGGAACTCTTCTACGCGGCCAAGGCGAACCCGGACGCGGAGATACTCCGCACGGTCGCACCACACGTGGACGGCATCGAGGTGTCCTCGGGCGGCGAACTGATGCACGTCCGGGAGACGCTCCCACACACCCCCCTGGCGTTCGGAGGCCCCGGCAAGACGGACGACGAACTGGCCCTCGCCCTACGCCTGGGCGTCGACCGCATCCACGTCGAGAGCCCGAACGAACTCGCGCGCCTCGCGGCCCTCGGCCCCGCGAACGTCCTCCTCCGCGCCAACCTCCCCATCGACACGCCCGGCGCCGCCCTCGCCATGAGCGGCCCCTTCGGCATGGACGCGGACGCCCTCGACGCGTGCGCCCGCCGCATCCCCGGCACGGGCCTCGCCCTGCGCGGCGTCCACGCCCACCTCGCGTCCGGCCTGGACGCCCCCGCGATGCTCGACCTCGCGGACCGGATCGTCGGCTGGGCGCTCCCGTTCCTCAAGGAGCACGGCGTGGACGACCCCGAGATCAACGTCGGCGGCGGCATGGCCGTCGACTACGCCTCCCCCGGCGCCCGCTTCGACTGGGAGACCTACGGCGCGAACCTCCCGGCCGCGTGCGCGCTCCGCGTCGAACCCGGCCGCGCCCTCACCGCCCACCACGGGTGGTACGTCACCGACGTCCTCGACGTGAAGACGACGCGGGGCGAGAGCTACGCCGTCCTGCGCGGCGGCACCCACCACCTGCGCACCCCCGCCACCAAGGGCCACGACCAGCCCTTCGAGGTCCTGACCTCGAAGGGCGCCCCGTCCACCCGGGCGACCCTCGTCGGCCAGCTCTGCACCCCGAAGGACGTCCTCGCCCGCGACGTCCCCGTCCCGCCCCTGGCCCCCGGCGACATCGTCGCGTTCTCGATGGCCGGCGCCTACGCCTGGAACATCTCCCACCACGACTTCCTGATGCACCCGAAACCCACCTTCCACTACCTCCGCTGAGCCGCACCGGCCCGGCGGCGCTCGCCGGCCTGCGAGGACGCCGCCGGGCGTCCGGTCGTGAACGCCGGGCTGTGGGGCCTGTACGCCCTGCGCGGCCGTCATGCGTCCTGGACGCGCACGCCGATCGCCTGCCCGCCGGGACGGGGCTCCGGCGCCCGCTTCCTCGCGGCCTCCGCTGACCGGCGGCTGACCTGCCGCCGACGGCCCACGGCGAACGTCGTCAGCGCGGGGTGCCGTCCCAGCGCCAGGTCGCCCGGCGGGGGCGGCCCGGGAGGTCGGCGCGGCCGGTCGCCCACAGCAGCGTCCGCCACGGGGGCGTGCCGCCAGGGGCGTCGGGGAACAGGCGGGCCAGGGCGCGCGCGCACACGTCGGCGGGCGGATCCCACGCGAGGCCGAGGCCCTCGGCGAGGTCGTGCATGTGGACGAGCGCCTCCACGACCCCCATCGCCGCGAAGCCCTCGGGGTCGGACGCCCCGAAGGTGTGGTGCGCGCGGACGTGCGGGGGCGTCGTGCGGGCCATCGCGACGAGCAGCGCGCCGGACGCCTCGAGCACCTGCAAGAGACCGTCCGGGCCCGCGGCGCGGTTCGCGTGGACGCCGTTCGCGGGGCCTCCGGGGCGGCGGCTCGCCCACACGAACGGGACGAGCCCGTCCGTCGGCGGCGTGCGGGGAGCCATCTGGACGGCGTAGGCGAACAGGTCGTCGGCGAGGTGCTCGACGGTCTCCCAGCAGGTCCAGTCGAGCGAGCCGGCCGCGGCGTCCCACGCGTCCGGCGGCGCGTCGCGCAGCGCGGCGACGGCCAGCCGGACGGCCCGGTCGAGGTCGTCGGGGATCATCGCGGGGCGCCCGTCCACCGCCAGTCCGTGACGCGGGGGCGGCCGGGGAGGTCGGCGCGGCCGGTCGCCCACAGCAGCGTCCGCCACGGGGGCGTGTCGCTCGGGGCGTCGGGGAACAGCCGGTACAGGGCGCGCGCGCACACGTCGGCGGGCGGATCCCACGGGATGCCGAGGCCCTCGATCAGGTCGTGGGTGTGGAGGAGCACCTCGACGACGCCCATCGCCGCGAAGCCCTCGGGGTCGGACGCGCCGTAGACGTGGTACGCGCGGACATCCGGGGGCGTGACGCGCGCCAGGGCGACGAGCAGCGCCCCGCAGGACTCGAGCACCTGCAGGAGGCCGTCCGGCCCCGCGGCGGTGTCGGCGCGGATCATGGTGCTCGGCGCCTCGGGCCTGCGGCTCGTGCGGGCGAACGGCACGTTGCCGTCCATGGGCGGCTTCTTCGGCGCGAGCTGCACGGCGTACAGCATGAGCGCGTTGCACGTGTGCTCGACGGTCTCCCAGCGGGTCCAGTCGAGCGAGGCGGGGGCGCCGTCCCACGCGGCGGCCGGGACCTCGCGCAGGGCGTCGAGGGCGACCCGGACGGCGTGGTCGAGGTCGTCCGGGGTGACGGGTTCGGAGTTCGCGGACATCGCCGCCACCCTAGCCTTTGCGCGCCGTTGAACGTCTCGTCTAATGGGTAGGGACGACGATCCCGACAAAGGAGAGATTTCGGTGCTCGACCGGGTGCGTTCGTTCGCGAACCAGGGAGTACGGGCGGCACGCGCCGTGTGGGACGTGGGCGCGCTGCGTCCGGTCCGTCCCGATCGGGCGGTCCGCATGCCGCTGGCCTACCTGCGCTACGGGCCCGTCCCGGCGACGATCGGGGCGATGGCGGCGCTGCGGTTCCCCGACCGGACGGCGATCATCGACGAGCGGGGCGCGCTCACCTACGCCGAGCTGGAGGCGCGGGCGGCGGCGCTGGCGACCGCGCTGCGCGACCGGGTCCGGGAGGACGACCGCGTCGGGATCCTGTGCCGCAACCACCGGGGATTCGTGGAGGCGATCCTCGCGGCGTCCCGGCTCGGCAACGACGTGGTGCTCCTCAACACCGACTTCTCCGCCCGGCAGCTCGCGGACGTCGCCGCGCGCGAGGGCGTCGGGCTGCTCGTCCACGACGCGGAGTTCGCGCCGGTCGTGGACGACGCCGGGTTCGCGGGCGCGCGGGTGCTGGGCTGGACGGACGAACCCGCGCCCGAGAGCATCGACGCGCTGGTCGAGGAGACGCGGGCCGAACGGCTGAACCCCGGCCGGACGAGCAACGTGATCATCATGACGTCCGGCACCACGGGCACCCCGAAGGGCGCGCGGCACGAGATGTCGGTCGCGGCGCTGGTCCCCGCCGCGCTGACGCACCTCATGCGCGTCCCCGTCCGGTCCGGCGCGCCGATCGTGATCACTCCCCCGCTGTTCCACCTGCTCGGCTTCGCCTACTCGACGGTCGGGCTCGGCATGGGCATGCCGCTGGTGCTGTCGCGCCGCTTCGACGCCGAGGGCACGCTGCGGCTGATCGCCGAGACCGGGGCCGAGGCGCTCGTCGCCGTCCCGGTCATGCTGCAGCGCGTGCTGGACGCCCCGGACGTGCCGGCGCCGTCCCTGCGGGTGGTCGTCTGCGGCGGCTCGGCCCTGCACCCGCACGTGTCGGACGCGTTCATGGAGCGGTTCGGCGACGTCCTCGTCAACGTGTACGGGGCGACCGAGATCGGCTGGGCGACCATCGCCACGCCGGACGACCTGCGCGACGCCCCCGGCACGGTCGGGCGCCCGTCGCTGCGGCTCACGATCCGGATCCTCGGCGAGGACGGGCGCGAGCTGCCCGCCGGGGAGCCCGGCGAGATCTTCATCGGCGGCGGGCTGCGGTTCGCGGGCTACACCGGGGGCGGCGGCAAGGAGGTGCGGGACGGCCTGACGAGCACCGGCGACCTCGGGCACTTCGACGCGGCGGGACGGCTGTTCATCGACGGGCGCGCCGACGACATGATCGTCTCGGGCGGGGAGAACGTGTTCCCCGGCGAGGTCGAGGCGCTGCTCGGCGGGCATCCGGACGTCGCCGACGCGTCGGTGACCGGGGTGGACGACGAGCGGTTCGGGCAGCGCCTCGCCGCGTACGTGGTGCGGGCGCCCGGCGCCGAGGTCGGCGCGGACGACCTCAAGGCGTACGTCAAGGAGCACCTCGCGCGCTACAAGGTGCCCCGGGACGTCCACTTCGTCGACGAACTGCCGCGCACCAGCACGGGGAAGGTGCGGTCGAAGGCGCTCCCCGGCTAGCCGCGGCGGCGGTCAGGCCGCGCGGCGCTTCGCGGCCATGCAGATGCGGGCGAGATCGTTCAGGGCGTCCGCGCGGCGCTCGTCCAGCGGCCGGTCGTCGCCCGGCGCGGCCTCCGCGAGAGTGTCGATGACCAGGGAGAACAGGGGCCACTCGGCGGGGCCGATGGCGCCCTGGAAGTCGACGCCGTCCGCGAGGTCGTCGACGTCGAGGTTGCGCGCGAACGCGGCGAGGGCGGCCTCGGCCGCCACGACGCCGATGCGCATCGCCAGCGCGGCCGGCTCGCGCTCCAGGGGCCGGTCGAGGGGAAGGGTGCTGGAAGCCATGCGCGACAACATAGAACACCTGAGCGAGCACCGTCGAACGTTTGCTCGAAAAGGTGCCGCGTGTCGCGCCCGGAACGTCGGACGGCGCCCGGTTCGTCAGTTCGCGATGGCGTGCAGGAAGAGCAGCGAGTGCGTGAAGTGCAGCTCCCCGTCCCGCTCGCTCGGCCGCATCCCGGTCGCGGGCCCGCCGCCCAGTTCGTCCCGCAGTTCGGCGCGGATCCGCTCGCGCACGTCGTCCGGCGTGCCGGAGAACTCCAGCCACGGCTCCAGCGGGCGGACGACCTCGAACCGTTCGGCCCGCTTGACCTCGGCCCCCGCGCCGGTGACCAGCTCGCCGACCTGCGACTCGGTGAGGACGGTGTTGTGCGAGGGGTCGCGGAGCCGCTCGATCCGGTCGGGATCGCCGTCCAGGTCGTCCGGCCGGACGAGGTCGGCGACGAAGATCGCCGCGCCGGGCCGGCTGACCCGCTCCATCTCCTTCACGACGGCCTTCGGATCGGCCACCTGGTGCAGGGAGAAGCGCGTGACGACGAGGGTGAAGGACCGGTCGAGGTAGGGCAGGGCCGTGGCGTCGCCGTGCGAGAAGGTGACGTTGGTGACGCCGTCGCGGTCGACGGCGCGCTTCCCCTCCGCGAGCATCGCGGGCGTCAGGTCGAGGGCGGTGACGTGCCGGACGCGCCGCGCGATCGCCCGCGACACCAGCGCCGTCCCGGCGGCGACCTCCAGCACGACGTCCTCGAGGTCGAGTTCGGGGTCCATGAACCGGACGAGCCGGTCCAGGTGGCGGGTGAACGCCTCGTTCCGGCCGGGGTCGGCGAACCCGGCCGCCTGCTTGGAGAACTCGCGGACCACCTTCTCGTCATGGGACACCGGCACGACGCCTCCCTCGGTCGGTTCCCCGGATCATCCCCGAAAGCACCCGCGGTGAACAGAGGGCCGTGACGACGATCACCCGGGGGGCGGCGGGCGGTCAACCGACCGGGACGCCGTCCAGGAGAGCGGCGAGCCCGTCGGCGTCCAGCAGGTCGGCCGGCCGGACGGTCACGCCCGCGCGCACGTAGTGGAACGCGGCGCTCACCCGGTCGACGGGGACGTCCGCGAGCTGCGCCCACGCCACCCGGTAGGCGGCGAGCTGGACGGACGCGAACCGCGCGTCGTCGCCCGACGGGGGCCGTCCGGTCTTCCAGTCGACGACCTCGTAGCCGCCGCCCGGGGACCGGAACACCGCGTCCATCCGGCCCCGGACCAGCCGGTCCCCGATGATGGTCTCGAACGGCACCTCGATGTCGAGGGGCTCGCGGCCCGCCCACTCCGACGCCTCGAACGCGTCCTGCAGCCGCGCGAGGTCGGCGTCGTCGGCCGCGCCCTCGTCGGCCGCGCCGGGCAGCTCGTCCGGGTCCAGGAGGCGCTGCTGCCCCCAGCGTCCCTCGAGCCACGAGTGGAACGCGGTGCCGCGCCGCGCGTAGGGGGCGGGCGGGCGCGGCATCGGGCGGCGGATCTGCCGGGCGAGCGCCCCCGGGTCGCGGGCGAGCGACACCAGCGACGACACCGACAGGTGCCCCGGCAGCTCGACGAGCGTCCCGTCGCCGCCGCGGCCCCGGTCGCGTTCGGCGAGCAGCAGCTCGACGTCGCGCGCCCACGCGGACATGCGGCCCCGGTCGGCGGCCGCGAGCCCCTCGGTGCCCGCCCAGTGCAGGACGCGCCCCGCCATCGCGTCCTCGACCATGCGGGCGCCCTCGACGACGGCCTCGTACCGTTCCCGCGCGGACAGGTCGGTCTTCCCGCGCTCGCCCGGCCCGGCCGGCCACGGCGCCTCGTCGGGGTCGGCGAGCAGCGGGTTCGTCGCGTCCTGCGGCGGCGGGTCGGCCCACGCCACGACCTTTCCGGCCCCGGCCGCGCACACCTCCCGCACCTCCTCCAGGAACGGCGACGGCCCGAGCGGGCGCCCCGACGACCCCCACCAGTACCCGGTGGTGATCAGCAGGCTCGACGCGCGCGTCACCGCGACGTACGCGAGCCGCCGCTCCTCGCGCACGTCCCGTTCGGCGCACGCCTGCTCGAAGGCGGCCAGGTCGTCCTTCTCCAGGCTCGCGAGGTTCGGCAGGTCGGCGCGGTCGCCGCGCAGCGGGAACGGCAGGACGCGCGGGTTCGCCGTCCACCGGGTCGCGTTCTGCGGCGGCGACGGGAAGATCGACCCCTTCGCCGGGTTGCCGTTCTTCTGCGCCGTGAACGACAGCCCGGGGACGACCACGACCGGCCATTCCAGGCCCTTGGAGGCGTGGACGGTCAGCAGCTTGACGCTGTCGGTCTCCCCGACCCGCCCGGCCTCGAGCCCGAACTCCTCGGTCTCGGCGGCCTTGAGGTAGGCGAGGAACGCGCCGAGCGTCGGGTCCTCGGCGTCGCCCGCGAACCGGGCGGCGGAGTCGATGAAGGCGTCGAGGTCGGCGCGGGCGGTGACCGGGTCGAGGCCGGAGCGGGCCGCGACCTCGATGTCGAGCCCGAGCGCCCGCTCGACTTCGTTGACCAGGTCGGGCAGCGGCAGCCCGACCTGCCCGCGCAGCACCCGCAGCTCGTCGCGGAGCCGCCGCAGCCGCCCGAACCCCTCGGGCGAGTACGCGGCCGGGTCGCCCAGGTCGTCGAGGGCGTCGACGAGGCTGCCGGTCTCCTGGTTCAGCTCGCCGACGAGCTGCCGCAGCGGATCGTCCGGCGCCTCCTCCTGCTCTCCGCCCGCCTCCGTGGCGATCGGCGGCGACGTCCCGGAGCCGTCCGGTTCCTCGCCCGCGGGCGGCGGCGTCACGTCGCGCGCCTGCTCCTGCGCGAGCGAGCGCGCCCGCCGTCCCAGCGCGACGAGGTCGCGGGGCCCGAGCCGCCAGCGCGGACCCGTCAGCAGGCGGGCGAGCGACGCCCCGGAGGACGGGTCGTGCATGACGCGCATGGTCGCGACGACGTCCTGCACCTCGGGGACGGTCAGCAGCCCGCCGAGCCCGACGACCTCGACCGGGATCGCCCGCGCCTCCAGCGCCCGCCGCAGCAGCGGGAACTGCGACCGCTTCCGGGCGAGGACGGCGACGTCGGCGAACCGCAGCGGCTCGACCTGCGGGGCTCCGTCGGGGGCGGTGCCGGGGTCGGCGGACAGCAGCGCGGCGATGCGGGCGGCGATGCGCTCGGCCTCCTCCTCGACGGTGTCGAACAGCGCGCACTCGACGCGGCCGCGCCCGTCCCGTCCGGCGCCCGGCACCAGCACCGGCACCGCCTTCGTGTCGGCGCGCAGCTCCTCCTGGATGCGCGCCGCCGCGTCGAGGATCCGCTCCCCGTTCCGGAACGACCGGCTCAGCTGCACCACGGGTGCCGGGACCGGCCGCCGGTTCCCCACCGGCGCCTGGGCCGGGAAGTCGTGGGCGAACCGCAGCAGGTTGCCCGCGCTCGCGCCGCGCCACCCGTAGATCGACTGGCAGGGGTCGCCGACGGCCGTCACCGGGTGCCCGCCCGCGAACAGCGACCGCAGCAGGACGAGCTGCGCCTGGCTCGTGTCCTGGTACTCGTCCAGCAGCACGACCGAGAACCGCGACCGCTCGATCATCCCGACCTCGGGATGCCGGGAGGCGATGCGGGCGGCCAGGGCCATCTGGTCGCCGTGGTCGACGACCTCCTTCGCCGCCTTCGCCCGCCCGTACGCCTCGATGAGCGGCATGAGCTGCTCGCGGACGGCCTGCCTGGCGAGGACGTCGCGCTGCGCCTTCAGCGGCTTGCGCAGCGCCGCGAACATCTCCTCCAGCCGGGACCCGACGCCGCGGACGTCGTCGGCCGTCCGCAGGTGCTCCGACAGGTCGCCCGAGAGCTCCATCACGGCCTTGGTGACGGTGTCGGGCGACCAGTCGACGCGGTCCATCGGCCCGTTGTAGGCGTCGACGACCCGGGAGCAGATCTGCCACGCGACGGCCGGGGAGATCAGCCGCATCGTCGGTTCGAGGGCCTCGCGCAGCGCGTGGTCGCCGAACAGCCGCGCCGCGTACGCGTGGTACGTCGACACCATCGGCTCGCCGTCGAACAGGGACTCGCCGCCGAGCCGCTCCAGCTCGTCGGCCGGGAGCACCTCCCGCAGCGCGTCGAGCCGCTTGCGGACGCGCGCGCCCAGTTCGGCGGCGGCCTTGCGGGTGAACGTGAGCCCGAGGACGCGCTCGGGCCGGACGAACCCGTTCGCGACGAGCCACACGACGCGCGCGGCCATCGTCTCGCTCTTGCCGGACCCGGCGCCCGCGACGACCGCCATCGGGGCCATCGGCGCCTCGATCACGCGGGCCTGCTCGTCGGTGGGCTCGGGGATCTCCAGCAGCCGCGCCAGCTCGGCCGGGGTGATCACCGAAGGCCCCCCGCGTTCTCCCGCCTAGTCACCGACCTGCCCGCCCTCGTCGTGGACGGGGCAGCAGGAGCGTACGGGACACGTCCGACACTTGTCGTTGGCGCGGGCCTGGAAGACGTCCGAGGCCATGCCGGTCGCGACGACCTCGATGAGCTTCTTCGGCCACTCGGGATCCGGGTCGTCGACCGGGGGCGGTTGTTCCTGCTCCCGCGCGCGCGCAGCGAACGCGGCCTTCCCCACCTGGATGAGCTTCGCACCGCCGGGCTCGATCAACCCGTGGCGTTCGAACGCGCCCAGCATCACCGCGTACTGGTACACGCCGAGCTGCGGGTGCCGCGCCAGGTCGTCCTTCGGCACGGCGGTCGTGGACGTCTTGACGTCGATGATCACGGCCCGTCCGTGCTCGTCCCGTTCGGCGCGGTCGATGCGGCCCTTGATGACGACCCGGCCGAGGTCGACCTTGAACGACTCCTCCAGCGCCACGACCTCGTTGGGGTTGTCGCGATGCCAGGTCAGGAACTTGTCGACCATCGCCGCGGCCTGCTCGCGCTGCTTGTCGGAGTACCACGAGCTGCGGAACTCCAGGTCGTTCCAGATGTCGTCGAGCCGCTCGGCGACGTGCACCTCGTCGATCCCGTCGTCCGCGCCCGCCATCTCGGCGACCGCGTGCACCACCTTGCCCATGGTGCTGTACTCGTTCGGGCCGCCCTCCTGCGCGCCGACGGCCGAGGCGAGCAGCCACCGCAGCCCGCAGGTCGTGAACGCCTCCACCTGCGACGGCGAGATCGTGATCTGCTCCTCGTCGGTGAACGCGGGCCCCGGGTCCGACAGCGCGGTGATCGCGTACCAGTTCTCCGGACGGGCGCCGCGCACGCCCGCCCGCGCGAGGCGCGCGAGGTGACCGGCGGCGGCCCGCCGCAGCGGTTCCGGCCGTCCGGGGTCGGCGACGACCGAGCGCAGGTCGGCGACCAGGGCCGCCAGCGACAGCCAGCGGGTCTTCTCGTCGAGCTGCGACTGCTCGATCGCGCCGGGCAGCAGCTCGTTCAGGAACCGGGACGGCCGGTCCTCCGCGTCGTCGCCGCCCACGGCCGTCACCACCAGCCGCTTGCGCGCGCGCGTCACCGCGACGTAGAAGAGGCGGCGTTCCTCGTCGAGCATCTTCGCGGCCATCGACGCGCCCACGGCCGGGCCGTCCGCCGGGCCGTCCTGCTGCGAGCCCGCGTGGTGCTCGACGAGCTCCTCGACGCCCAGCAGCGAGCCGCGCAGCCGCAGGTCCGGCCAGAGGCCCTCCTGCACGCCCGCGACGACCACGACGTCCCACTCCAGGCCCTTCGACCGGTGCGCGGTGAGGATCCGGACGGCCTCGCCCTCCGGCGCCTGCTCGGCGAGCGTGTCCCCGGCGATCTCCTGCGCGGCGATGTTGTCGACGAACAGCTCCGGCCCGGCCTGCGGCAGCCGGTCGACGAACCGGGCCGCGTGGTCGAACAGCGCGACGACGGCGTCGAGGTCGCGGTCGGCGGCCGCCCCGCGCGTCCCGCCCCGGACGCTCTGCTCCAGCAGCACGTCGGCCCGCCCGCTCTCGCGCCACACGTCCCACAGGACGTCCTCGGCGGTGCCGCCCTCCGCGACGCTCCGCCGCGCCGTCTCGATCAGGTGCGCCACGCGTTCCGCCGGGCCCCGCACCCGCTCATGGACGAGCGTCACCTCCCGCGGGTCGTTCACCGCCGCGACGAGCAGGTCCCCCAGCGGACGGTCCCCGCCCGAGAGCTCCTCCAGGTCGCGCAGCGCGCGCTTTAGCCGACGCATGCCGAGTGCGTCCGCGCCCCCGAGCGGGCCGGTCAGCAGGTCCTCGGCGACGGCGTCGTCCAGGTAGTCCTTCTTCAGCGCGGCCCGCAGCAGCACCAGGAACGGACGGACCGCGGGCTCCGACACGAGCGGCACCTCGTCGCCCGCCACGACCACCGGCACCCCGGCCTGCGCGAGCGCCCGCCGCAGCACCGGCACCTGCCGGACGGCGCTGCGCACCAGCACCGCCATCCGCGACCACGGCACCCCGTCGAGCAGGTGCGCGCGGCGCAGCTCGTCCGCGACCAGCGCCGACTCCTGCGACTCCGAGTCGGCGATCACCGCCCGGACCTCGCCCTCCTCGGCGTCCTCCTGGGGGACCAGCGCCCGGTGCTCGGCGGCGACCGACGACCCGGCGGGCAGCCGGCGCGCGATCCGGCGCGACGCCTCCAGGATCTCCGGGCCCATGCGGCGGCAGTTCCGCAGCGCCACGACCGGCGCGGGCTCCCCCGCCGTCGTCCGGAACCGCTCGGGGAACTCCAGGATCCCCCGGACGTCGGCGCCGCGGAACCCGTAGATCGACTGGTCGGGGTCGCCGACCGCCACCAGGTCGCGGCCACCGCCCGCGAGGTGCCGCAGCAGCGCCTCCTGCGCGGGGTCGGAGTCCTGGTACTCGTCGACGAACACGGCGTCGTAGGCGTCCCGCTCGCGGATCCGCGCCTCCTCGTCGAGGAGGGCCGCGGCCGCGATCTGGATCAGCTCGCCGTAGTCGTAGGTCGGGACGGGGTCGAGCGCGAACCGCTCCTCGTACCGGTCCATGAACCCCGCGATGGCGTGCCAGTCGTCCCGGCCCCGGATGCGGCCCAGGCCGTCCAGGTCGTCGGGCAGGTAACCGCGCTCGACGGCCCGCAGCACGAAGTCCCGCAGCTCCTCGGCGAACCCCCGCGTCGCGAGCGCCGCCCGCAGCCGCTCCGGCCACTCGCGGGCGCCGTCCGCCAGTTCGCCCTCCAGCAGCCGCCGCACCTCCAGCAGCTGCTCGGGGCCCGACAGCAGCCGCGGCGACGGCTCCTCGTTGTCGACGGCCTCCCGCCGCAGCAGCGCGTACGCGTACCCGTGGAACGTCAGCGCGAGCGGCGTCCGCGTCGTGCGGTGCAGCCGTCCCGCGATCCGCTGCCGCAGCTCCCCGGCCGCCTTCCGGCTGAACGTGAGGACGAGCACCCGCTCGGGGTCCACGCCCCGGTTCTCGATCCGGTCGACGACCGCCTCGACGATCGTCGTCGTCTTCCCGGTGCCCGGCCCGGCCAGCACCAGCAGCGGCCCCCCGGCGTGCTCGACCACGCGCCGCTGCCGGTCGTCCAGGACGGGCGCGACGGCCCGCGCGGGACCGGCGCGGCGCACGAGACGATAGGAAGCAGGCGGCACAACAGTTCATTGCAGCAGATCAACGAGCATGATCGGACCACAACGCACCCATGTCGCGGAAGTGTGCAGGGTGAGGCGATGAACTGAATGAGGCCGGATGGGTTCAGGCGGGTTCGTCCGGGTTCCAGCGGGCGCGGGCCATGTCCACGCGGCGCCCGTCCGGACGCAGCGGGGTGCCCTCCGCCCGCCAGTGCTCGTGCGCCCGCACCTCGTTGCAGCGCGGCGCGCTGCCGTCGGCCCGGATGACGCGCCACCACGGCACGCCGCCTCCGAACAGCGACATCACCCGGCCGACCTGGCGGGGGCCGCCCCGCCCGACCAGCTCGGCGATGTCCCCGTACGCCAGCACCCTGCCGGGCGGGATCCGCTCGACCGTGTCCAGGACGGCCTCGGAGTACTCGTCTGGCTCCATCAGCCGATCGTCTCGCGTCCGCCGGGCGTCCACGGCCCCGGTGCGGGATTCGGGCCGGTTCGGAGTCCGGGCAGCCCCAGCCCCGGCGGCCCCGCGACCGGTGGTCCCATGCCCGGCCCCATGCCCGGCCCCATGCCCGGCCCCATGCCCGGCCCCATGCCCGGTCCCGGACCGGGGACGGGCGGGCCTCCGGCGCGCGGGTGGCGGCGGGCGAACAGGGCCGAGATCCAGACCGCGGCGACCGTCCCCGCGAGGACGCCGCCCACGACCAGGACCAGGACGCCCGTGAACCAGGCCGGACGCTCGATGACCCGCACCGGCTCCGGCTCCGCCGCGCCGAACCGCCGCCCCGGCTCCTTGCCCGCGGTCGTCTTCGCCCGCTCCTGCACCAGCTTCGTCGCGGCCGACAGCGACCGCGCCGCGTGCACCACGCCGAAGCCGATCTCGGCGTCGTAGGTCTTCGCGGGCCCGTTCCGGGTGCCGTCGACGATCGCCTGCGCGACCAGCGCCGGCGGCAGCCGCGGGTACTCCGCCCTGATCAGCGCCGCGATGCCCGACACGATCGCGCTGGAGTCGCTGGTGCCGCTGCTCAGCACGTACCGTCCGCCCGGCAGCGCGACCGGCAGTTCCGTGCCGGGCGCCGCCACGAGCACCGAGTAGTTGCTGTTGGAGAACGGTGCGCGCGCGCCGCCGGGCCGCGACGCCGCGACCGCGATCACGCCCGGATACGACGCCGGGTACGAGTACGGCGCGAACCCCTCGCCGTCCAGGACGTCCGCGTCGTCGCCGTCGTTGCCGACCGCCGACACCACCACGACGCCCTTCGACATCGCGTAGGCGATCGCCTGGCGCTCCGCCGGGTGCTCGCCCTCCTGGCCGAGCGACAGGTTGATGACGTGCGCGCCGTGGTCGGCGGCGTAGCGGATCCCCTCCGCGACGGCCCCCTCCGCCTTCTTCGAACGGCGGAACCGCGTGTACCCGGCGTCCTCCTCCTCGGCGATCGCGCGGACCGACAGGACGCGCGCCTTCGGCGCGATCCCGATGATCCCGTCGCGTCCGCCCGGCCCGTGCCCGTGCCCCGCGATCAGCGACGCCATCCCGGTGCCGTGCAGCCGCTCCGGCTCCGTCCCGGCGTCCGACTCCGCGATCAGGTTGGGTCCGACGGTGACCGAGCCCTTCAGGTCCGCCTGCTCCGGGTCGACGCCCGAGTCGACGACGGCGACCGTCACGCCCTCGCCGCGCGTCACCTTCCACGCCTCGTCCACGCCGAGGACGTCCAGGACCGGGCGCTGCCGGTCCCGCACCTCGTCCGCGCGGGCCGTCCCGGGCAGCCACACGACCGCGAGCGCGGTCAGCACCGCCGCGGCCCGCCTCAGCATTGCCACTCGCGCTTGGAGCAGTCCGGCAGCGACGGCGTCGACAGCGTCTCCTCCAGGGCGTTCGCCAGCTGCGGCGCCAGGTTGAACGGGTGCCCCGGCCGTTCCCGCTCGACGGCCGCCGCCGGGCGCCCGTCGGTGTGCCCGGACGTCGTCAGCAGCACGTACGGGCCGCCGCGATCACTCGCCCGGGCCTGCCGCGCCGCGTCGGTGAACCGTCCCGAGGCCGTCCCCGGGAACGCCGCCGCCTTCAGCGCGGGCTCGACCCCGCCGGACCCGTCCGGCGTCTTCCCGCCCGGCAGTTCCTTGTACGCCCGGTCCGCCTTGAAGGCGTCCGGGAAGACCACGACGCCGACCGTCGTCACGATCCCGTTGAGCGCCCCCACGTACGTCGCGCGCAGGATCGCCCTGCACCCGTGCCGCCGCAGCGTCGTCACCAGCGCGGCGTCGACGGCCTGCGCGCAGTCGGTGTCGGGCACGATGCCCGCCCGCGTCGCGTACTCGGTGCCGCGCTCGTGGACCCGGTACGGGATCCGGTCGGGGAAGATGCGCTCCGCCGGCCACGCCTGCCACCGCCGCGCGACCTCGGCCCGGGACGCGATCTCCAGTTCCGCGTCCGTCGGGTCGCGCGTGTAGGTGTTCCACACCCCGCCCAGCGCCGCCACGGACGCGAGCAGGTAGGAGCAGCCGACGACGATCGCGACGACCATCCACTGACGTCCGCGCAGCCCGAGCACGGTGACGCGCGGAGGGGGTTCCGGGGGTGGGAACGGCGCAGGCGGTTGGGGGAGGAACGCCACAACAGCCAAGATTAGCTGCGCTTCCGGCATTACGCCCCTCTCGCCGGGGTGAGGGCGGGGAATGCGGCCGGTCATGGCAAGGTTGTGCCGAGTGGGGACGACGATGTCCCGCCCCCCTTGAACAGCCGAGCGTCAGCACAGGAGCATCCACCGTGTCGTTGCCACCTCTGGTCGAGCCCGCAGCGGAGCTCACCCGTGACGAGGTCAACCGCTACTCGCGGCACCTGATCATCCCCGACGTCGGAATGACCGGGCAGAAGCGACTCAAGAACGCAAAGGTCCTGGTCGTGGGCGCGGGCGGCCTCGGTTCCCCGGCCCTGCTCTACCTGGCCGCCGCCGGTGTCGGCACCCTCGGCGTCATCGACTTCGACGTCGTCGACGAGTCCAACCTGCAGCGGCAGATCATCCACCGGCAGTCGTCCCTCGGCAAGCCGAAGGTCGAGTCCGCCGCCGACACCGTCCGTGAGATCAACCCGCTGATCGACGTCGTGGTCCACAACACCGCGCTCGACCGCGACAACATCATGGACATTTTCGGCGGCTACGACCTGATCCTGGACGGCACCGACAACTTCGCCACCCGCTACATGGTGAACGACGCGGCCGTCCTGCTCGGCAAGCCGTACGTGTGGGGCTCCATCTACCGCTTCGACGGCCAGGCCTCGGTCTTCTGGGCCGAGCACGGGCCGTGCTACCGCTGCCTGTACCCCGAGCCCCCGCCGCCCGGCATGGTCCCGTCGTGCGCCGAGGGCGGCGTGCTCGGCGTCCTGTGCTCGTCCATCGGCTCCATCCAGGTCAACGAGGCCATCAAGCTGCTGGCCGGCATCGGCGAGCCCATCGTCGGCCGGCTGATGATCTACGACGCCCTGGAGATGACGTACCGCTCGGTCAAGGTCCGCAAGGACCCCGAGTGCCCGCTCTGCGGCAAGAACCCGACGCAGACCGAGCTCCTCGAGGACTACGAGGCCTTCTGCGGCGCCGTCTCCGAGGAGGCCACCGAGGCCGCCAAGGAGTCGACGATCTCCGTGCACGACCTCAAGGCCATGCAGGACCGCGCCGACGAGATCTTCCTCGTCGACGTCCGGGAGCCCAACGAGTACGAGATCGTCTCGATCCCGGGCGCGACCCTCATCCCGAAGGGCGACTTCCTGAACGGGTCGGCCCTCGAGCGGCTCCCGCAGGACAAGAAGATCGTCCTGCACTGCAAGTCGGGCGTCCGCTCCGCCGAGGCGCTCGCCGTGGTGAAGAACGCGGGCTTCGCCGACGCCGTCCACGTCGGCGGCGGCGTGGTGGCCTGGGTCAACCAGATCGACCCCAGCCTCCCGTCCTACTGACGCACGCGAACGACCGACGCGCACACGAAGGCCCCCGGGATTCCCGGGGGCCTTCGCCGTCGGTTCCCCCGGTCGTTCTCCGAGTCCGGCCGCCGGGCGACGCTCTCCCGGCCCGCCACCGCCCGCGGGGGTGGACGACGGCGTCGGCCCCTCGGGCCTTCGACTGGACAAACGCGTAACACGATGGTTACGTATTCTCCATGGACGTCTTCGACGCCGTGGCCGATCCGGTGCGCCGGCGCATCGTCCTGCTGCTCGGCGACGGGCCGCGGACGGCCGGTGCGCTGGCCGCCGCGTTCCCGGAGATCAGCCGTCCGGCCGTGAGCCGCCACCTGCGGGTGCTGCGCGAGGCGGGGCTGATCACGGTCGAGCCGGCGGGGCGCGAACGCCGCTACCGGGCCGACCACGGGCCCCTGCGGGAGATCGACGGCTGGTTGGCCGCCGTCCGGGGGCCCGTGTGGGAAGGGCGGCTCGACGCGTTGGAGACCGAGGTCCACCGGACGCGCCGCGACCGGCGCGCACCGGACGAGCGGCGCACGGACGAGCGGCGCACGAACGAGAGGAGCGCGGGATGAAGCCCACGCCCACCGGACGGCTGATCGCCACGGCGACCGGCACCGACCTGCGGATGACGCGCACGTTCAAGGCGGCGATCGATGACGTCTGGGCGAGCATCACCGAGCCCGACCGGACGGCCCGGTGGTTCGCGCACTGGAGCGGCGACGGCCGTCCGGGCGCGACCGTCCGGCTGACGCTCGTCCACGAGGAGGGGCGGCCGGAGTCCGACCTGACGATCATCGCCTGCGAGCCCCCGCACCGGCTGGAGGTCGAGACCGTCGACGAGTACGGCCGCTGGCACCTGGAGGCCCGCCTCGAGGAGGCCGACGGCGTGACGACGCTGACCTTCCTGCACCATCTCGATCCCGACACCGAGGTGCGGTCGACCGGCCCCGGCTGGGAGTACTACCTCGACCGGCTCGCCGCGTCGGTCGCGGGCACGCCGCAGCCGGACTTCGACGACTACTACCCCGCGCAGCGCGCCTACTTCGAGGGCCTGACCGCCGGCTGACGTCTCAGCGGCGGTCGAGGGCGAGCGCCCCGGCGACGGTGAGCATGGCGACCCCCGCGGCGCGGTCGAACAGGCGGCGCGTCCGGGCGGTCGGCTCGAACGCAGACAGGCGTCCGCCGACCCCCGCGTACACCGGCGCGGCGGCGAACTCGACGGCGATGCAGGCGAGCCCGAACGCCGGCAGCCGGGCCGGGACCGGGCCCGCCGCCGGTTCCGTGAACTGGGGGGGATGAACGCGGCGAAGAGCAGGAGCGCCTTCGGGTCGGTGAGGGCCACGCCGAACTCCTGACGGGTCAGCTCCCAGCGGGTCCGCCGCACGCCGTCGCGTCCTTCGGGCCCGCCGTCCCGTCCGCGGCCGGACGTCCGGCTCCGGTACAGCATCCGTCCGCCCAGGTAGAGCAGGTGCAGCCGCCGCGTCGCCTCCGGGGACAGGACGGTGTGCCCCGCGGCGGTGACGCGGACGAGGTCGATCAGGTCCTCGGGCGGCGTCGACTTCACCAGGAACCCGGTGGCGCCCGCGCGCAGGGCGCGCAGGACGTACTCGTCCGCGTCGAAGGTGGTCAGGACCACGATCACCGGCGGGACGGGGAGCGCCAGAAGGCGCTCGGTCGCGTCCGGTCCGTTCATTCCGGGCAATCTCGACGGTCCAGCGGTGGCCGGGCAGCGCGGAGTACTCGGCCGGCGCGGTTGCCGCGCGACCGCAATGGGCCGTGGGGTCAGTGCCGGGCGCCCGGCCGGGCCGGGGCCGCCAGGGTGACGGCGAGGGCGGCGGCGGCCAGGGCCGCGGCGAGGACCATGAGCGGCCCGGTCCCGGCGCCGTCGGCCACGAGGCCGCCCGCGAAGGCGCCGAGGGCGATGCCGCCGTTGAACACGCCGACGAACAGGGCGGTGACACGTTCGGGGTCGTCCGGCGCGGACGCCAGCAGCCACGTCTGCACGCCGACCGACACGCCCCCGTAGGCCAGCCCCCACACGACCATGAGGACGGACGCGCCCGCGTGCGTCGTGCCGAGCACGGGCACGAGGACGACGGCCCCGGCCAGCCCGGCGGCGAGGACGGCGAGGGTCGCGCGCGGGGCGTGCGGGGCGCGCAGGCCCGCGGCGAAGTTGCCCGCGACGCCCGCGAGCCCGTACAGGAGCAGCAGGGTCCCGACGGCCCCGGCGCCGAGCCCCGCGGTGTCCTCCAGGACCGGACGGACGAACGTGTACGCCGCGAAATGCCCGGTGACCAGCAGGACCGTGACCGCGAGACCCGTCGCCACGGCCGGGCGCCCCCAGACACGGCGCGCGGTGCGGGCACCGGACGTCCGTCCGGCGGCGGGCAGCCGGGGCAGCAGCGCGGCCATCGCGAGCGCGACGGCCGCGGCGAGGCCCGCGACGACCGCGAAGGCCGCGCGCCACCCGACGAGCGCCTCGACGAACGCGCCCGCGGGCACCCCGAGGACGGACGCCGCCGCGATCCCGCCGAAGATCAGCGACGTCGCGGCGCCCGCGGAGCCCGGCGGGACGAGCCGGGGCGCGAGGCCCGCGGCGAGCGCCCACACCCCGCCCATGCCGAGCCCGACGAGGACGCGGGCGGCGAGCAGGACGGCGAAGTTCGGCGCCAGGGCGGCGAGGAGGTTCGCCGCCGCGAGCAGCAGCATGAGGACGATCAGGGCGGTGCGGCGGTCGGTCCGGCCCGCGGCACGCGGGACGAACGGGGCGGAGGCGGCGGCGACGAGGCCGGTGACGGTCAGCGTCCAGCCGGCCGTGCCCGCGCCGACGTCCAGGGACGCGCCGATCGGCGTCAGCAGGCCCACGGGCATCATCTCG
The DNA here is from genome assembly GCF_014648495.1 of Actinomadura cremea. GTDB lineage: Bacteria > Actinomycetota > Actinomycetes > Streptosporangiales > Streptosporangiaceae > Spirillospora > Spirillospora cremea. The sequence continues at coordinate 87,980 of NZ_BMRF01000006.1, read as the reverse complement.
GCGGTGACGACGGTGAACGTGCCGGCCGCCACGGCGAGCACGGAGGCGCGGCCACCGGTGCGCGCGGCCGTCCCCACGGAATCGGAAACATCGTGCATGTCGTTCATCCCACGGTCCGGGGCGGCGCCGAACAACGCCCGATCCCTCATACTTCGATGAGCGAGGCTCATCGATGCAGGCCGAAGGAGTGCCGTGGGGCTGGAGATCCGGGAGCTCGAATGCTTCCTCGTCCTCGCCGAGGAGCTGCACTTCGGGCGGGCGGGCGAGCGCCTCTACGTGTCGCAGAGCCGCGTCAGCCAGCTGCTGCGGTCGCTGGAGGCGCGGATCGGCGCCCGGCTGGTCGAGCGGACGAGCCGCCGGGTGCGGCTGACGGCGTTCGGCGCGGAGTTCGCCGCGTCGCTGCGGCCCGCCTACGGCGCCCTCGCCGCGGTCGTGGACGAGGCCCGGACGACCGCGCGCGGGCGCACCCGCATCGGCTTCCAGGGCGCGGTGTACGAGCGGGTCACGCGGGCCATCGCGGCACTGCGGCGGGACCGTCCGGAGCACCGGGTCGACATCGCCGAGATCCCGCTCGGCGACCCGTTCGGCGCGCTGCGGCGCGGCGAGGTGGACGCGGCGGTGGTGCTGCTGCCCGTGGACGAGCCCGATCTGACGGTGGGCGCGGTGTTCTCCCGCCGGCCGATGACGCTCGCGCTGCCCGCCGGGCACCCGTTCGCGCGCCGCGCGCGGCTCGGTGCCGAGGACCTCGCCCGCACCGCGCTCCTCCCCGTCGACGGCCCCGCCCCCGGGTACTGGCGCCGGTTCCACTGCCCCGCGGCGACGCCGGACGGGCGGCCGATCCCGCACGACGAGGGCGTCCGGACCCTGCAGGAGGGGCTGACGCTCGTCGGCGCCGGACGGGGCGCGATGCTGCTGTGCGACGCGACGGCCCACCACAACCGGCGCGGCGACGTCGCGTTCGTCCCGGTGGCGGGGCTGCCGGCGTCGGCGCTCGGGCTGGTGTGGGCCGGTGCCGGGACGGCCGCGCTGCGGGCCCTCGCCGCCGCGGTTCAGGAGCCGGACGGCGGCGCGTAGGGCAGGTTCAGGATCCCGGTGAGCTCGGCGAGCATGAGCTCGAACATGGGCTCGGGCTCGTCCAGGGCGAACTCGAGGTGCCCGAAGACCTCCAGGCTGACGCCGCCCTGCAGCCGGATCCAGCACTTGACGAACTGCAGGACGACGCCGAGCGGCAGCGAGATCCCGAGGTCGGCGCGGTAGCGGGCGAGCTGGTCGCGCAGCCCGGCGGGGATGTCCTCGTCGGCCGGGACGGGGAACGGCCGCTTCTTCCACAGTTCGAGGAACAGGGCCATGAACGTCCAGCCGAACCGGCGGGCGCACTCCTGGGCGAAGTCCGTCTCGCCCTGCCGGTCGGCGCCGCGGACGGGCACGCCGAACAGCAGCGCGTACTCGCGGGGGTGGGCGAGGGCCCAGCGGCGGAACTGCCGCGCGACCGCCAGGAACTTCGCGCCCATGTCGTCGGGCGGGACGGCCTTCGCTGCGGCCATCAGCTCGGCGGTGAGCTCGGTGAAGATCTCCCCGACGAGGTGGCGCAGCAGCTCGCCGTGGCTGCCGAAGTAGCGGTACAGGGCGGGCGCGGTCATGCCCATCTCGCGGGCGATGGCGCGCAGCGTCACCGCGTCCGGCCCCTGCTCGACGAGGATGCGGCGCGCGGTCTCGGAGATCTCCCGGACCGTCGCCGCCCGCAACCGGTCTCGCCGTGTCGCCACGTCGCCGCCCCTCTCTCTCCGTCCGTCCGGCCGTCTCCGGCCGTTCCCGCATGATCTCTCAAACACACCGTTGACGAAAGTGAACGGGTTATGCGAAGTTTACAGCGTTCGCAGTTAACAGCATTCACTTTCGTGACCGAGTGTAGCGAGGATGAACCATGTTCGACAGGTGGGGGCGCTGGGTGCACCGGCGCAGCCGGTGGGTGCTCGCCGCGGCGGGCGCCGCGCTGGTGTTCGCGGGCGTGTGGGGAACCGGCGTGTTCGGCGCGCTGTCCCCGTCCGGCGGGTTCGACACGCCGGGCAGCGAGAGCGACCGGGCCGCCGTGATCGCCGAGCGCGACCTCGGCCGGGACGCGGCCGACGTCGTCGTCCTGTACCGCGGGGACACGACGGTGGACGACCCGGCGTACCGGACGGCCGTCGAGGCGGCCCTCGCGGACCTGCCGGCGGACGAGATCGCCTCGACCGCGACGTACTGGACGACGCGGGCACCGCAGTTCGTCAGCGAGGACCGCACCGGCACCTACGCCGTGCTGCGGCTGGCCGGTGCGGACGACGCGGAGCGACTGGAGAGCTACGAGGCGATCGAGGACGACCTGCCGCGGGTCGGCGGCGGGCTGACCGCGCAGGTCGGCGGGGCCGTCGCGACGAACGTCGCGATCAACGAGCGGGTGTCGCAGGACATCGCCCGCGCCGAGATGGCGGCCATGCCGGTGCTGCTCGTGCTGCTGGTGCTGATCTTCGGCGGGCTGGTCGCGGCGAGCCTGCCCCTGCTGGTCGGGGGCCTGGCGATCCTCGGATCGTTCACCGCGCTGCACGTCCTGACGTACCTGACGGACGTGTCCATCTACGCGGTGAACATCACGACGTTCCTCGGGCTCGGCCTCGCCATCGACTACGGGCTGTTCATGGTGAGCCGGTACCGCGAGGAGATCGCCCGCCGGGACCGCGCGGACGCGCTCGCCGCCACCATGGCCACGGCCGGACGGACGGTCGCGGTCTCCGGGGTCACGGTCGCGGTGTCGCTGTCCGGGCTGATGCTGTTCGACCAGACGTTCCTGCGGTCGATGGGCTACGGCGGCATCGCCACCGTCTTCGTCTGCATGATCGGCGCGCTGACCGTGCTGCCCGCGCTGCTCACCGTCCTCGGCCCGCGCGTGAACGCCCTGTCGTTCCGCCGCCGCAAGGCGTCCGGACCGGACGGCGGCGGGCGCGGCGGGCGCGGCGAGAGCCGGTGGGGGCGGCTCGCGCACAGCGTCATGCGCCGCCCGGTGGTCTACGCCGTCGCCACGGTCGCGCTGCTCCTCGCGCTCGGCGCCCCGTTCCTGCGCATCAACTGGGGCGGCGTGGACGCCACCGTCCTGCCGGCCGACGCGCAGGCGCGCGCCGTCGCCGAGTCCCTCGAGGCCGACTTCCCGCGGAACACCACGAGCCCCATCGAGGCCGTCGTGACCGGGACGACCGACCGGGCCGCGCTCCAGGCGTACGGCGACCGCCTGGGCGCGCTCGACGGCGTCACCGGCGCCACCGTGACCGGCACGAACTCCGGCACGGGCGGCGACACGACACGCATCGCCCTCACCTACACCGCCGACCTCGACTCCGACGCCGCCCGCGGCCTGGTCGAGCGCGTCCGCGACGTCCCGCCGCCCCCCGGCGCGCAGGCGCACGTCGGCGGCGCCACCGCGGGCGTCGTCGACCAGCTCGGCAGCCTCGGCGCGACGCTGCCGTGGGTCGGCCTGCTCGTCGGCGCGGCGACGTTCGCGCTGCTGTTCCTGGCGTTCGGTTCGGTCGTGCTGCCGCTGAAGGCGATCGTGATGAACGTGCTGTCGCTCGGCGCCACCTTCGGCGTCATCGTGCTGGTCTTCCAGGACGGCAACCTGTCCGGCCTCCTGGGCTTCACCGCGACCGGCGCGATCGACCCCGCGATGCCGATCCTGATGCTGGCGATGCTGTTCGGGATCTCGATGGACTACGAGGTGTTCCTGCTGTCGCGCGTCCGCGAGCAGTACGACCTCACCGGGTCCACCACGACGGCGATCGCGACCGGCGTGCAGCGGACGGGCTCGATCATCACCAGCGCGGCACTGCTGTTCATCGTGGTCATCGGCGCGTTCGCGACGTCCGGCATCACGTTCATCAAGATGGTCGGCGTCGGGATGGTCGTCGCGATCCTGGTGGACGCCACGATCGTGCGGGCCCTCCTCGTCCCGGCCACGATGCGGCTGCTCGGCCGCGCGAACTGGTGGGCGCCCGGTCCGCTCGCCCGGCTCTACGGCCGGTACGGGATCCGGGAGGGCGACGGAACGCCCGCCGAACCGCAGGCGGCGCCGCCGGTCCCGGTGCGCTGACCCTCCGGAGATCGAAAACGCACCCCCAAGTGAGCGAAAGCGCTTGTGCTCGCCCATGGGCGGGGAGAGACTGAACAGGATTCGCCCGGCCGCCCGCGCGTGACGCGCGCCGCGACGGAGACGGCCCGGCGTGCTCTCTCACCGCTCATGGGACGTTCCCTTGGAGGCACCACCATGCTCGTGCAGGCGATGACCGAGGCCGAAGAAGCCCTCGGACACCTGGAGCACCTGACCGACGTGCTGCGCTCGCGCGGCTGGACGGTCGAGGTGTCGGCGCACGCGGACCGGTGGCCCAGCGCGCTGGTCGCCAACCCCGCCATGCCCGCGATGAACGAGCCGGTCATCGCGGTCCAGGAGGGCCCCGACGGCACCTGGGCCTACCACTACGGCTGGGGCGAGCGGATCGCCCCCTGCACGGACGCGGCGGCCGCCTCGGACGCGCTCGTCCGGGTCCTGGCCGTCAAGCGGGACGGCTAGCGGGACGGCCAGCGGGCCACCACCGCCGGCTGAGGGTCTCTTGACCCAATCCGGGGCATGGGAGTCGTGCATCGTTCACTCTCCGTGAGGAAGATCGTGAGCCACCGGTCATCGCGGACCGGTACCTACGGAGAGGAACACCCATGCGACTGCCCGCCCGGGCCGCCGTCACGCTGGCCGCGGCCGGCGCCGTTCTGCTACCGCTCGCCTCGCCCGCCATGGCCTGCCCCGAAGACGACCACGGAGGCAAGGGCCACCACGGACACCACGGCAAGGGCCATGGCGGCTGGGGCCACCACGGCGGCCACGGCGACAAGGGCGGCCACCACGCCCGCACGCACACCGTCAGCGGACCGACCTACGTGTACGACCCGTACTTCAGGAAGGTCGACACGAAGGTCGTCACGGAGCTCGACGGGCGCGGCACGACCGTGCGGCTCGCGGTGGCCCGCATCCCGCGCAAGTACTGGGGCAAGACGATGGGCACGCACGTCCACGAGAACAAGTGCGGCCCGAAGCCCGCCTCGGCCGGCGCCCACTACCGGAACCCGCACGCCAAGAAGCACACCCCGCTCCGCAAGAAGGAGATCTGGCTCGACTTCAAGGTCGAGAAGGGCGGCAAGGGGCACGCGAAGGCGTGGGTGCCGTGGCGGGTCCACCAGAAGGACGCCGGGTCGGTCATCATCCACCAGGACCGCACCGACCCGAAGACCGGTGACGCCGGCAAGCGCCTCATCTGCACGGACGCGGTGTTCTTCTAACCGCGGCGCGCGTGCCCGTCGCCGCGACCCGGCGGCGGGCACCGCCCGGGACGCCGCTGCGGCAGGTCAGGCGGACTTGCGGCCGCGCCCCTTGGCGGGCTCCTTCTTCGCCGTCTCCTTCTTCGCCCCGCCGGACGACGGCTTCTTGCGCGCGGGGGCCTTCTTCTCCCCCGCCTTCCCCCCGGACTTCTCCCCGCCCCGGCTCTTCTTCGCGGCCTCGACGCTGGCGCGCAGCGCGCTCAGCAGGTCGGCGGCGGGCTCCTCCTCGGCCTCCTCGGCGGGCCGCGCCACCTCCCGGCCCTCGATCTTCGCGTCGATGACGGCCTGCAGCGCCTCGCGGTAGGCGTCCTTGTACTCCGCCGGGTCGAAGTCGCCCTCCATCGACTCGATCAGCGACGTCGCCATCGTCAGCTCCTGCTTGCGGACCTCGATGTCCTCCTCCAGGAACGGGAAGTCGGGGGTGCGGACCTCGTCCGGCCACAGCATCGTCTCCAGGACGAACACGCCGCCGCGCACCCGCAGCGTCGCCAGCGACTCGCGCTGCCGCAGCGCGATCTTCACGATCGCGACCTGCCCCGAGTTCTCCAGCGCGTCCCGCAGCAGCACGTACGGCTTGGCGCCCTGCGCGTCCGGCTCCAGGTAGTACGACTTCGCGAAGTAGATCGGGTCGACCTCCTCCCGCTCGACGAACTGGAGGACGTCGATGCGGCGGCTCGACGACAGCGGCAGGTCGGCGAAGTCCTCGTCGGTGAGGATGACCATCTCGCCGCTGGGCAGCTCGTAGCCCTTGGCGATATCGGCGTAGTCGACCTCCTCGCCGTCGACGCTGCAGACCCGCTTGTACTTGATGCGGCCGCCGTCCTCGCGGTGCACCTGGTGGAAGCTGACGTCCCTCTGCTCGGTCGCCGAGTAGACCTTCACGGGTATCGTCACCAGCCCGAACGAGATCGAGCCCTTCCAGATGCTGCGCATGGTGGGTCCTTACCCAGCGGCTCCCGGCCCTAGCGTTCCCGAGGCCGCATTTGCGACACAACGCGCCCTTGATCCTTTTCCTTTGCGCGGGCTCCGGGTAAGACGCGGATATGACCATGCCTTGGCCCGTCGAGCCCATGATGGCCGCCACCGGGGACCTCCCCGGCGACGGCGCGCGCTGGGGTCTGGAGCTGAAGTGGGACGGCGTCCGCGCCGTCGCCCAGGTGTCGGCCGACGGCCTGCGCGCGATCGGGCGCCGGGGCGGCGACGTCGCGTCCCGCTACCCGGAGCTGTCCGCCCTGGTCGACCTCCTGCCCGGACACGACGCCGTGCTGGACGGCGAGGTCGTCGCGTTCGAGCAGGGCAGGCCGAGCTTCGAGCGGCTGCAGCGGCGGATGCACGTGGCGCACCCCGACCCCCGGCTCGTCCGGGACGTCCCCGTCCGGTACGTCGTGTTCGACCTGCTCTACCTGGACGGGTACGTCCTGTTCGACACCCCGTACTCCGACCGCCGCGCGCTGCTGGCCGGGCTGGACCTCGCCGGCAGCGGCCCCGTCGAGGTCCCCCCGTACCTGGACGGCGGCGACACCGAGCAGGTCGCGGAACTCCTCGCGTTCACGAGAGAGCAACATCTGGAGGGGCTGCTGGCCAAACGGCTCGACTCTCCTTACCGGCCGGGCCGCAGAGTCGACTTCTGGCGGAAGGTAAAGAACTTCCTCACGCGTGAAGTGATCGTGTGCGGCTGGAAGCCCGGTAAGGGACGGCGCGAAGGCGGGGTGGGGTCGCTCCTCCTGGGCGAGTACGACGGCAAGGGCCGGCTCGGGTTCGTCGGTCATGTCGGCACCGGCTTCTCGGACCGTTTCCTGGACGAGCTGTACGAGACCCTCTGGCCGCTGCGACGTCCGACGAGTCCCTACGACGACCCCGTCCCGCGCGAGTTCGCCCGCGACGCGCAATGGGTTGAGCCGAGCCTCGTCGGGGAGGTCGCCTACAGCGCCCGCACCCGGGACGGACGCCTGCGGTTCCCCTCCTGGCGGGGCCTGCGCGACGACAAGGACCCCCTGGAGGTCACGAGTGAGCAGTAAGAGGGCGGAGGTCGACGGACGCACCCTGAGCCTCTCCAACCTCGACAAGAACCTCTACCCCGATTTCACCAAGGGCGAGGTCATCGATTACTACGCGCGCGTGGCGCCGGTCATGCTGCCGCATCTGAAAGACCGCTGCGCCACCCGCATCCGCTGGCCCGACGGCGTGGACGGCGGCAAGTTCTTCGAGAAGAACGCTCCCTCCCACACCCCCGACTGGGTGCGGACCGCGACCGTGCCGAGCCCCGGCAGCACCAGGGGGCGAGACACGGTCGACTACGTCGTCGTCGACGATCTGGCAACGCTCGTCTGGTGCGCGAACCTCGCAGCCCTGGAACTGCACATCCCCCAGTGGAAGGTCGGGCCGCGAGGCAAAGTGCACTCCCCCGACCTCCTGGTCTTCGACCTCGACCCAGGGCCGCCCGCCACCATCGTCGAAGCGTGCGAGGTCGCCGTCATGCTCCGTGACCTGCTCGCAGAAGACGGGCTGGAGTCGTACCCCAAGACCAGCGGCAAGAAGGGCCTGCACCTGTACGTCCCGATCAAGGAGCCCCCGCAGGCGGAACGGACGTCCGAGTACGCGAAGGCCGCCGCCCAACGGCTTGCCGGCGAGCACGGCGACCTCGTCGTGGCGAAGATGGAGAGGCGCCTGCGCACGGGCAAGGTGTTCGTCGACTGGAGCCAGAACAACCCCGCCAAGACGACCGTCGCGCCCTACTCCCTCCGCGCGGCGGACGCCCCGACCGTCTCCACGCCCCTCACCTGGGACGAACTGGGCGCCTGCAAGGACGCCGCCGACCTCGTCTACACGCCCGACGAGGCCCTCGCCCGCATCGACGAGCGCGGCGACCTGCTCGAGCCCCTCCAGGCCGGGGACCGCCCCGCCCTTCCCTGACGATCCCGGAAGCCCTATGTAGCGGAATCGGCACGCTCCGGCATCCCCGTCCGCCACTATGAGGCGGGGGAGACGCCACACGGGGAGGGACCGGGGGAGTTGAACCATCACTACGACGCCGTGGTGCTGGGCGGGGGCACCGCGGGGGAACGCGTCGCCGCCGGCCTCGCCCGCGCCGCCCGCTACCAGGCGGAGGTGGTCCTCACCAACGTCCTGGAGGGCCGCCGCGAAGCCGACTACCGCGCGATCCCCCGCGTCGTCTACACCACCGACACGGTGTACGCGGTGGGGATCACACCGGGACAGGCGGCCGAACCCGGCATAGACCTCCGGATCGCCGGGTACGACCTCGCCGCAACGGCCCGTGCGGCGGTCGAAGCCGACGACCGCGGCCGGGTGGAGCCGTACGCCGACCGCTCCCGCGGCCTGCTGATCGGCGCCGCCGCGGCCGGACTGCACGCCGAGGAGTGGATGAGCGAGATCGCGCCGGCCATTCGCGCCGAGACGCCGCCGAGCCTGCTCGCCGACGTCGTGCACGCGTTCCCGACGTACGGCGAGTCCCTCGAGGCGCCCCTGCGCGACCTGGCCGGACGCCTCGCCACACCAGAGGAGGAAGCGCGATGAGCGAGACCGACGACCTGGCGCAGCAGGTGCCCGACGACACCCCGGAGGCGGACGCCGCCGAGCAGCGCGCCGGCCTCGACGAGGACGCGGACCGTCCCGACCCCGCCCCGCGCGTCTCGATGGACGCCGACGAGGCCGACACCGCCGAGCAGAGCCGCGAAGTCCCCTTCGACGAGGACGACTACCGTTGACCCGCCCCACCCGGCGCAACCGGTTCGCGGGCGCCGGCAGGTCCGGACGCGCCTCGGGGACGAGCCGCTCGCCGAATCCCCGACCGACCGGCGGGGCCGACGCACGACCCGACCGACGCGCGCACCGACCGCCCCCACGTCCCCGACGGCCGGGACCGGACGCAGGCGGGCACGGGCCGCCCGCCGCGTCCGAGCAACCGTCTCGCCGGCGCGGGAACGGGGGTGCTCGGGGCGGGCCGCTCGTCCCGTCCGGGCGGCCGGAGCGAACCCTGCGAGCGCAGGCCGGCCGGAGCGCCTCCGGGGTCCGAAACGGAAATACACTGACCTGCGCGTAGTAACGACGTCGGCTTTGTTAGTGACCCGCGAGGTTACCGGCGCGTAGGATGATGGGATTGTCTCCTGCGACGGACACCCTTACCCGTCGCACTGATTCGGTGATCGGAGAGTGTGGTGACCGCGACCCCGGACGCCCGCCCCCGTGGCACACGACTGCCGCGAATGGCGCGCCGTAGGCAACTCCTCGGCGCGGCCCAGGAGGTGTTCGTCGCGCAGGGGTACCACGCGGCGGCGATGGACGAGATCGCCGAGCGCGCAGGCGTCAGCAAGCCCGTCCTGTACCAGCACTTCCCGGGCAAGCTCGAGCTCTACCTGGCGCTGCTCGACGAGCACGCCGAGGGCCTGGTGAAGACGGTCCGCGACGCGCTGGAGTCCACCACGGACAACAAGCTGCGGGTGCAGGCCAGCATGCGGGCCTTCTACGACTTCGTCGCCGGCGACGGCGAGGCCTACCGGCTCGTCTTCGAGTCCGACCTGCGCAACGTCGCGCCCGTCCGGGCCCGCGTCGACCGCGCCAACCAGCAGTGCGCCGAGATGATCGCCCAGGTCATCGCCGAGGACACCGACGCCCCCCGCGACGAGGCGCACCTGCTCGGCATGGGCCTGGTCGGCATGGCCGAGGTCAGCGCCCGCTACTGGCTGTCGCAGCACCGGGCGATCCCCAAGGACACCGCCGAGAAGATCATCGCGCGGCTCGCCTGGCGCGGGATCTCCGGCTTCCCCCGGACGACCTGATCCCGGTTTCACTCGGGGCGCGACCGCCCCGGGCCGCGCGGAGGACGTCCTCCGTGCGACGATCGGACACGGGGCCGCCGGGGGTCGGCGAGCCGCTTCAGACGACGGGAGCATCACGTGCAGGTTCGCATCGGCGTGCAGTCCGTGCCCAAGGAGATCGTGGTCGAGACGGCGCAGTCCGCCGACGAGATCCAGAAGTCGCTCGCCGACGCGCTCGCGAAGGACAACGGCGTCCTCGTCCTGCGGGACCGCCGCGCCGGCCGCGTCGTCGTCCCGGCCCGCAGCGTCGGCTACCTCGAGATCGCCGAGGACGAGCAGCGCAGCGTCGGCTTCGGCAGCTGACTTCGCGCCCGGCCCCCGTCCGCACGGACGCGCCGCTCACGGGGTATCGTGCGGGCGGCGGCGCCGTCCCGGCTCGGGACGTCCCCGGCCGCACCCCTGCGGACCACCGGCCCCTCCGGACACGCGCGGAGTGTCCGGAAGTGGCCGTCGGCGAAGGTTTGAGCAGCGCGATCCGCAGGCCCACAGCCCCGTCCGGCAGGGGCTCGGGGAATACCTCCGGCATCCTCGGTGTTGGGTGAGGAGATCGGCTATTGGTGTATGCAGCTAACGGTCGGTACACTGCGTCGCGGAGTGTGACCGCACGCAGCCACAGCGAGTGACTGCTTTCGACCCCTGACTGCGGTCGCCGAGTAATTTGATTGACGGCTGGTCCCTCCCGCGCGAGCGCGCGGCCACAGGAAGCGACCGGCGGGCACGCCCGGACGGTGCGGCCCGCCCGAGGCCCGTCCTGTCTTCGGTTGACAGGGCCCGCGACCGTCCCGCCCGTCGGCAGCCGGCCGACACGGGTGCAGCGCCGCGCCGCACCGGGGAGCGAGGACCCCGCATATTGGAGGCTGAAAGCCCTGACTACCTTTCGTGAACTCGGGGTCGTACCCGAGATAGCAGATGCCCTCGAGACCGAGGGCATCGTGGAAGCGTTCCCGATCCAGGAGCTCGCCCTGCCGATCGCCCTGGGCGGGCACGACATCATCGGCCAGGCCCGCACGGGCACCGGCAAGACGCTCGCGTTCGGCATCGCCGTCCTGCAGCGCATCGAGCACGGCGGCCGCAAGCCGCAGGCGCTGATCGTCGCACCGACCCGCGAGCTGGCCCTGCAGGTCACCGACGACCTGCTGGTCGCCGGCGGCAAGCTCGGCACCCGCGTCCTGTCGGTCTACGGCGGGCGCGCGTACGAGCCGCAGATCTCGGCGCTGCGCGAGGGCGTGGACGTCGTCGTCGGCACCCCCGGCCGGCTCCTCGACCTCGTCAAGCAGAAGCACCTCGACCTGTCGCAGGTCGGCGTGCTCGTCCTGGACGAGGCCGACCGCATGCTCGACCTCGGGTTCCTGCCCGACATCGAGCGGATCATCAAGAAGGTCCCGGACGTCCGGCAGACGATGCTGTTCTCGGCCACCATGCCGGGCGAGATCGTCTCGCTGTCGCGCAACTACCTGACCCGGCCCACCAACGTGCGGGCCGAGTCGCACACCGAGTCGGACGCCACGCCGCAGGTGGCCCAGCACGTCTTCCAGGCCCACCAGATGGACAAGCCGGAGATGCTGGCGCGGATGCTGCAGGCCGAGGGCCGTGGGCTGACCATGGTCTTCTGCCAGACGAAGCGTGCGTGCGACCGTGTCGCGGCCGACCTCGCCCAGCGCGGGTTCGACGCCGCGGCCGTGCACGGCGACCTCGGGCAGAGCCAGCGCGAGCGCGCTCTGCGCGCGTTCCGCGCCGGCAAGATCGGTGTGCTGGTGGCCACGGACGTGGCGGCCCGCGGGCTCGACGTCGACGACGTCACGCACGTCGTCAACTACGAGTGCCCCGACAGCGCCGACACCTACGTGCACCGCATCGGCCGCACCGGCCGGGCGGGCAAGGAGGGCGTCGCCGTCACGCTCGTCGACTGGTCCGACATCACCAGGTGGAAGCTGATCAACGGTCAGCTCGACCTGCCGTTCGCGGCGCTGGAGGAGACCTACTCGACCTCGCCGCACTTCTTCGAGGCGCTCGGCATTCCCGCGGGCACCAAGGGCCGTCTGCCCAAGGAGAAGCGGAACGACCGGGCCGGGCTGGACGCCGAGGAGCTCGAGGACATCGGCGAGACCGGCAAGGCCCGCGGCGGCGGCTCGCACGACCGGGAGCGCCCGCGGCCGCCGCGCCGCAAGCGCGACCGGGCCCGCACCCGCGGCGGCCAGCCGGTCGAGCAGGCGACGCCGAAGGACGACAACGTCGTCGACGCCGTCGCCACCGAGCGCAAGCGGAGCCGCACCCGGCGCCGCACCCGCGCGGGCAAGCCGGCCGGCGAGACGACGGAGACGCAGACCGCCTGACCAGGGGCCGTCCGGCCCCCGGTCGATCGGCGACCGCGAGGCACCCGCCTGCCTCGCGGTCCTCGGTGTCGATGCCGGCAGTCGGCACGCTCCACCGGACCGGTGGAGCGGAAGCCGGTGTGACGCGCCGTCGATCAGCCGTCGCGCAGCGCCAGGGCCCTCGCGGGATGGTCCGTCACCAGGACGGCCACCCGCGGGTCACCCAGGAACCGGCGCATCACCGGCCGGGCGTTGACCGTCCAGATCATGGCGGGGAAACCGGCGCGCGCGCACTGGCGCAGCACGCCGACCCGCGCCAGCCGGTGGTTGAGCGCGACCATGTCGGCGCCCGCGCGGCGGATCAGCGGCAGCGGCGCGAAGTCGTGCGCGACGCCCCGTTCCCAGAGGTTCCGCCCGACCGACAGCGCCGTCACGGCCTGCGGGAACCGTGTCTTGATCTCGATCAGCGAGGACACCTCACCGGTCGTGACGACGAACTGCGGGCCGAACGCCTCCAGCGCCAGCGCGACCGTCTCGTGCTCGCAGCCGCGCTCCTTGAGGTCGAGATGGCCGCGCGCCTTCCCCGCGATGATCTCCATGGCGTCCTCGACGAGGGGCACGGGCCGCGGCGAGAGCTCCTGCACCCGCTCGTACGTCAGCCGCTTCAGCGGGAGCCCGCCCACCGTCGCGTCGTGATGGACGACCAGCCGCCCGTCGCCCGTCCGGCGGATGTCGATCTCCACGTACTCGGCGCCGGACTCGGCCGCCTGCCGGAGGCCGTCCAGCCCCGCCTCGTCCCGCCGATGCGCGGACACGGCCGGCTTGGGTTGCACGCTGTGGACGTTACCAGGGCGGGGCCGTCGCGGCGGGTCCGGCCCGGGGGCCTTTTAGGATGGTGACCCGTGAGTACGCCCCGGTTCCTGAAACTGCCCACCGGCGTCAGCCGCACGACGATCGAGACGTCCCGCGGCCGCTTCGCCGCGCTGGAGGCCCTGCCGGGTTCGGGGGTGTCCGAGCGCTGTCCCGCCCTGCTGGTGCCCGGCTACACCGGCAGCAAGGAGGACTTCCTCGCCGTCCTGCAGCCGCTGGCCGCGTCCGGCCGCCGCGTCGTCGCGATCGACCTGCGCGGCCAGTACGAGACCGACGGGCCCGACGACCCCGCCGGATACGGCTGCCCGTCCCTCGGCGAGGACGTCACCGCACTGCTGGACGTCCTCGGCCCCGAGCCCGTCCACCTCGTGGGGCACTCGTTCGGCGGGCTCGTCACCCGCGAGTCCGTGCTGGGCGACGAGGTCCGGCCCGCGTCGTACACGCTGATGGGGTCCGGCCCCGCCGCCATTTCCGGCCCGACCGGCACCCGCGCCGCGTCCCTGCGGGACGCCCTCCCGGAACTGGGCATGCAGGTGATCTGGGAGATCAGCATGGAGCCCGAACTGATCGCCAAGGGCGTCCCCCTGGAGATCGTCGGCTTCCTCAGGGGCCGCATGCTCGGCACGTCCGAGGCGAGCCTCATCGGCATGGCCCGCGAACTGCTCACCGCCCCCGACCGCACCGACGAACTGGCCAAACACTGCGCGGACACCGGGCTGCGCACGCTCGTGCTGTACGGCGAGGACGACGACGCCTGGCCGCCCGAAACCCAGTCGGCGATGGCGGAACGCCTCGACGCGGACCGGGTCGTGATCCCCTCCGCGGCCCACTCCCCCGCCGTCGAGGCCCCCGAAACCACGGCCGGCGCCCTCATCGATTTCTGGAATCAGGCGGAACGCGGCCCGAGGTGAGAATTCCACGCGTGCACAGGCCCGTATACACGGGTTATCGTAACGCGCAGCCGCTTTCTCGCTTCGGGAGTTGATCAGCGTGACGATGGGCGGGACACCGGACACCGAATGGCCCGCCGCGCTGAACGTCCAGACTCTCCTGGAAGAAGGTTGGCGCCCCACGCCGTTCCGGCAATTCGTGCTGAAGATGCACAGCCGTTGCAACCTGGCATGCGATTACTGCTACATGTACGAGATGGCCGACCAGGGCTGGCGGCGCCAGCCCCGCCGGATGTCCCGCACCACGATCGACCAGGTCGCCGCCCGGATCGCCCAGCACGCGCGGGACAACGGCCTGCCCCGCGTCGAGGTCATCCTGCACGGCGGCGAACCGTTGCTGGCCGGTCTCGAACACCTCCGATACGCGCTGAAAACCATCCATTCGACGGCCGCTCCGGACGTTTCCGTCGGTTTCCATGTGCAGACGAATGGCGTCCTGCTCGATCCGCCCTTCCTGGAACTGTTCGCCGAGCACGGCGTTCACGTCAGCGTCAGCCTGGACGGCGACGAGAAAGGCCACGACCGGCACCGGCTCCGCAAGAACGGCTCCGGCAGCCACCATGACGTCACCCTGGGTCTGCAACGGCTCACCGCGCCCGCCCACCGGCACCTCTTCAGCGGGCTGCTCTGCACCATCGACCTCGCCAACGACCCGCTGGTCACCTACGCGGCGCTGCTCGCCCACGGCCCCCCGACCATGGACTTCCTGCTCCCCCACGGCAACTGGGAGGAGCCGCCCCCCGGCCTCCCCGCCGACGGCACCCCGTACGCCGACTGGCTGATCGCCGTCTTCGACCGCTGGTACCGCGCGCCCGTCCGGGAGACCCGCGTCCGGCTGTTCTCCGAGATCATCCGGCTGCTCCTCGGCCGTCCCTCGCACAGCGAGTCCATCGGCCTCTCCCCCGTCGCGGTCGCCGTCGTCGAGACGAACGGGAGCATCGAACAGGTCGACACGCTCAAATCCGCGTACGACGGGGCGGCCGACACGTCCCTGCACATCCGCCGCGACCCGTTCGACGCGGCCCTCATGGTCCCCGCGATCGCCGCCCGCCAGATCGGGCGCCGCGCCCTGTCCGCCGAGTGCCGCGCCTGCCCCGTCCACCGCGTCTGCGGCGGCGGCCTCTACGCGCACCGCTACCGGTCCGGGACCGGCTTCGCGAACCCCTCCGTCTACTCCCGCGACCTCTTCCGGCTCATCACCCACATCCGGAACGTCGTCGCCCGCGACGTGGAAGACATCAAGCGGAGGGCCACATGATCCTCACCCGGCACGAGATCCCCGAGGAGATCTTCCTCGCCCTCGCGGCGGGAGGCGGCGGCGCCGAAGCTGTCGAGCTGCTCGGCCGGGCCCAGTACAGCAAACGCCTGCTCCTCCTGCGCGGCGTCCGCGACGCCGGCGGCCCCCGCGCCCGCCACGCCTACGACCTGCTCGCACGCATCCAGGACGAGAACCCGCACGCCGTCGAGACCGTCCTGCGCTACCCGACCGTCGGCGAATGGGCCCGCCGCACCCTCCTCGTCCTCGCCGGACGGGAGCAGGGCACGGCCGACCCGGACGAGTTCGCCGCCCTCGCCGCGGCCGCCGCGATCCGCGCCGGGCACCCCTGCGCGATCGAGGTCCCCGCCCGCGACGGGGCGATCGTCCTGCCGTCGCTGGGCCGCGCCCCGATGCCGGACGCCGCGCTCGTCCGGGTGGACGCCGCGGGCGCCTCGATCGGCACGCGGGACGGCACGGTCCGCGTCCCGTCCGACCCGCACGAGGACGCCCCCGGCTGGCAGGCCGTCCGCCGCCTCCCCGGGGGCCTGCTCCTCGACGACCACGACCCCGACCGGATGCCCGGCGGCACCACCCTGCCGCGGCGCCTCACCCCCGCCGAGCTCGCCCACTGGCGCGAGACGCTCGTCGAGGCCCGGCGTATCCTGGCGGCCCACCACCGGGTCGCGGCCGAGGAGACCACCGCCGCGTCCGTCCTCACCCCGCTCGTCCCCCCGGACCACGGCCAGTCGAGCGCCACCCCCAAGCACGCCTTCGGCAACATCGGCCTCTCGACACCGCCCGACGCGCTCTTCCTCGCCGTCACCCTCGCCCACGAGGTCCAGCACACCAAGCTCACCGGCCTGCTCGACGTCGTCCCCCTGACGCGCCCCGACGACGGCACCCGCTACTACGCGCCGTGGCGCACCGACCCGCGTCCCGTCCCCGGCCTGCTCCAGGGCGCCTACGCGCACCTCGGCATCGCCGCGTTCTGGCGCACCCAGCGCCACCACGAGACCGGCGAACCGGCCGTCCGCGCCCACGCCGACTTCGCCCGCTGGCGCACCGCCACGGACCTGATCCTGCGCACCCTCACCGCCTCCGGCGGCCTCACCCCCGACGGCGAACGCTTCGTCGCGGGGATGGCCGGCACCCTCCGGCCCTGGCTGGACGAACCCGTCCCGTCCGGCGCCCTGGCCCTCGCCCGCGACGCCGCCGCCCGCCACCTGGCGGCCTGGCGCGCCGCGCACGGCGACCCACCGGCCCTGCAGGGCCTCTAGATCGGCGGCGGGTCGAAGTCGAAGTCCAGGTGCCTGCGCTCCGCCGCCACGACCGCGTCCCGATGCTCGAGCCCGAGCGTCCGGACGTAGCCGTCCATCGTCTCCTTGTACAGCTTGGACGCCTCGTCCCGCCGGTCCGCCGCCTCCAGGTCGACCGACAGGTTCGCCGCGCACGCCAGCGTCATCGGGTGCTGCTCCCCGAGGAGCGTCCGCAGCCGCCGCAGCGTGCCCTCCCCCAGCCGGCACGCGTCCGCGAGCTCGCCCAGCTCCGCGAGGTCGCTCGCGAGGTTCGTCGCGACGGTCAGCGAGTAGTGGTGGTCGTGCCCGAGCACGTCGCGCAGCCCCGCGAGGGCCCGCTCGTTCAGCTCCCGGGCGCCGGGGACGTCCCCGCGGATCCGCAGCAGGATCGCGAGGTTCCCCATGCAGCCGTAGTTGTAGGGATGCTCGTTCCCGTAGGCCCTCGGGTACCGCCGCACCGTGTCGGCAGCCAGCTCGTGTGCGGCCTCCAACTCGCCAAGGCTCCGCTGGACGTTCGACAGGCACATCGCGGCCGCGAGGGTGTCGGGATGGTTCAGCCCGTAGAGCCGCAGGAACTTCCCGTGCACGTCCAGCGACAGTTCGAGCGCCGCCTCGAGGTTCTCCCCGAGCCGCCGGTGCGCGATCGCGAGGTCGGTCCCGGCGCGCATCGTCCACGGGTGCTCGGCGGTCAGTTTCTCCTTCCCGTACGCGTGGGCCTCTTCCCCGAGGTCGCAGGCCTCCGCGTAGTCGCCGCACAACCGTGCGGCCCGGGCCAGCCCGTTCCACGCGTTCAGGATGTTCTGCGCCGGATCACCGCTGGAAAGCCGGGTGAATCCGGTGTACGCGCGGACATGCAGTTCCTTGGCGAGCTCGTAGTCACTGTTGAGCCCATAGTCCAGGGCCAGATTGTTCACCACCCGGAGGGTGGCCAGATCACTTTCGCCGTACACGCGCTCATAGGCTTCGAGATTCGCGATATCACGTTCTCTCGCTGCCCGGAAATCGCCGCGCGCACGCAGGTCGGCGCCGAGGTTCCGGCGAAAGTCCAGCGAGAGTTCGTAGTCCGGCCCGGCGACTCGCTCCGCCTGCTCGGAACCCAGTTTGTCGATGTCGTGAGCGGTAGGGAAATCACCGAGTGCGCGCAGCAGGTTGGCGTAGTAGAACCGCAGCCTCAGGATCTGGGGATCGGCTTCGGGAGTATTGGCCACCCAGCGGTCGAGCAGCAGTTCGGCGACCCGGCGGGCCAGCGAGTAGTCACCGGAGTTGTACAGGTACTGGACGACCCTGTTGGCGAAATCGCGAACCTTCGTGTCCTGGCTCTCGCTCACCTCGGCGGGCACGATGTGCCCGAGCAGCTCCGAGTACCGCGGCCATGACTGCGGGTTGACCTCTTCCGGCGCGGCCTCGACCAGCAGCCGGTGCACGTCGGCACGGATGCGCTCCCGCGCCGCCAGCGGGACCTCGTCGCGCAGCAGCGCCTGCACCAGGCGGTGCACCTGGATGGTCCGGTTGTCGCTCTGCGACTCGACCTTGGCCAGTGCGTAGCGACCGAGCTCGCGGACCGCGCGGGAGAGCCGGATCGGGTCGTTCAGCAGTCCGGCCAGGGGCTCACCGATCCCCTCGGGCGCACGGGTGAAGATGTCGCGCGGAATCGGCTCGGGCCCGAAGAAGGCGCAGCACCGCAGCAGCTCCACGGCCTCGGGGAGTTTGTCCGCCAGACTGTCCACGGACAACTTCCACGCGGCGGTCATCGGAACCGGGTACTCGGTGGGCTTTCCCTCCGACAGCAGCTGGCTGGTGCGCTCTTTCAGCATTCTGAGGTATTCGGAGACGCTCATTCCCGTCTCCGACTGCAACGCGCCGGCCTGCTCCAGCGCGAGGGGCAGGTCACCGAGTTCGTTCGCCAGCCGGTCGGCGTCCCCGCGCGTGATCGCGCGGGAGGCGCGCTTGCCGAGGAACTCGATGCTCTCCTCTCGGGAGAACACCTCCACGGCGACGGTCCGGACGACGGCGTCCCAGCGGGGGTTGCGGGACGTGATGAGCACGTGCCCGTCGCCCTGCGGAAGGTAGTCGCGGAGGTCCTCGGGCTGGTCCGCGTTGTCGAAGATCAGCAGCCAGCGCGAGTACGGCTCTCCCCTGCGCAGGCAGTCCAGCACCGCGCCCGCCGCCTCCTCGACCCCCATGGTCCCGACGGGAGGCAGCCCGAGATGCGGAGCCAGTGCGGCCAGCGTCGGCCGCACCAGGGAGGGCTGGTCCGAGGGGATCCACCAGACGACGTCGTAGTCGCCCTTGTAACGATGGGCGTACTCGACCGCCATCTGCGTCTTACCGACCCCGCCGTAGCCCTGGAGCGCGTGCGGGACGACGGCGGTCACCTGCCTGGAGATACCGGCGCGCAGCCTGTTGAGCAACTCTTCCCGACCGGTGAAGTTGATGTTCCGCCCGGGCACCCTGCCCCATACCGTGGGTGTAGGTCCCGTGACGCGACCGACCCTGGCGGACATCGGAAGTGACATGCGCTTACCCCCGCCTCATATGTTGCAGTCCGCGGTTACCTGGCTGCAGACACCGTAATATCCCATCCAAGAGAGGTACGAAATAGGTCAGGCGACACAGAGTCCGCTCACCTCGGGCTGAGCTTTTATAGGCTGGGCCTCAAGTCGCGATACCGGCCGACCGGAAAAGGCCGCATCGCACCCCCGTCCCACACTGGCCAACTCCTCCATGGCCATGGACGACAAACCCATGACATGCTGGACATATCGCCCGCGATCGGCCATCAATGATCACAGACGGTGATGCCTGCCACCACAAGTGGTGTCCCGCGCCAAGGAGGCGGTATGAGCAACCTGATGAACGACTTCCAGGACGACCCGATCGACCTTTCCAGCCTCACTCTCGGCCAGCTCGAGGACCTCCCGGGATCCTCCATCGCTCTCGCGCTCCGCGAGGTGCTGGACCCGGCGCTCGGTGAGATCGCCGCGGCGGGTTTCGACAGTTACGCGCCGCCCATGGAGACGGCGAAGGTCGCCGGATAGTCGCGCGGGCTCCGAGCGACGGCCGATCGCGCGTCCGCACTCGGCACACCCGTCGCCCCCGCCTCGGAACCCCGGATGCCCTCCCGCCGCAACCGGACGGCATCGCATCAGCTGCTTCTCGATCGCCCATTGACTTGCTCAAGTCTCCGCATCTTCGGCGCGCGCGCGACTAGAGTCGCCTATAACCCAATCCTCTAGGCGATTCAGCGTCGTCGCTTGGTACGGAGTATCTTTGTCGTGCCCTTTTAGGGCGTTGTGCACTGGCCATCCGATTCGCGTCGCGGACGGTCCATCGCGGCGCCACCGTCGCACCACCCCGCCGGGCATGGCCACGTTCGAGCAACGGCGGTTCCCGTGAACCTCCCGGGGAACGCGCGCGCCGGCCGCCGGCGGCGCGGCACCGGCCGCAAGCCCCCGCTGTCACGCAACTTCTCTCTCCTGTGGGTCGGATCGGCGGCCGCCCAACTCGGCAGCACGAACGCCGCCATCGCGTTCCCGTTGCTCGCCCTGTCCCTGACGCATTCCCCCGTCTTCGCCGGTTGGGTCACCGCCGCGGGAACGTTCCCAAGCCTGTTGTTCTACTTACCGGCCGGGATGGTCGTGGACCGTTTCGACCGCCGGCGGGTCATGATGCTCTGTCAGAGCGCCAGATTCGCCGTGGTGCTCCTCCTGGCCATCGGCATCATCACCGTTGCGAATCCGGCCCTGCTGTTGATCTGCGCGGCGGCCCTGGACAGGACCCTCGCTTCCCTGTACAACCTCGCGGAAAGTTCACTGGTGCGCCGTTTGGTACCGGTCGACGCGCTTCCCGAGGCCATGGCAAGAAACGAGGCGCGCAGCCACATCGCACTGCTTCTCGGCCGACCGCTCGGGGGCTTCCTCTACAACCTCCACAGGTCCTATCCGTTTCTGCTGGACGCATTATCGGCGCTCTTCTCGGTGTTCTTGATCCTCAAAATCAGACCGGAGGACGCGAGGGCGTCACCCGCGGTCGCACGGCAACGGGCCGAGGACGGTTTCTGGACGTGCGTACGATTCCTGTTCGGCGATCCGTTCCTCCGGATGGTGCTGATGGTGTGCTCCGTGACGAACTTCGCCTTCCAGGTCATCTTTCTCATGCTCGTCGTGCAGGCGGAGCACGAGTTCGACTCGAGCACGGTGATCGGATTGCTGTTCACCGCTTCGGGCCTCGGCGGGACCCTGGGCGCCGTCGCCGCACCGCGGCTGATCCGCAGACGGTCGCCGCTCAAGGCGACCTGTATCTGCGTCTGGGGCTGGGTGCTGCCGGTCGCCGCGGTCTGGATCTTCGACCATCCGGTCGCGGGGTTCCTGGCCTGGGGAGTGATCAGCGTGCTGGGCGCCCACGTCAACGTCGCGCTCACCGTGCACCAGGCTCGCAATGTTCCGGACCAGATGCTGGCGCGCGTCGCCGGCGTCAACAACTTCGTCACGAGAACGGCCGTGCCCCTGGGCGCCCTGTTCGCGGGCTATCTCCTGTCCAGTGTCACCGAGACGCGCACCGCGAGCCTTTTCGTTCTGTGTTCGACCCTGTGTGTGGCCATCGTGGTCAGCGCTTACGGCCTGCACCGCAGAAAAGCCCAGGTGAAGCGCCGCGCACGAGCATTGTGCTGCCATCTTCGGCCAGTTTCGTCCCATCAGACCGTCCAACCGACCACGTACCATGACCCCACCGATGAAGGGCGTCGCCGTGAGGGCGCTCAAGGGGGCGTGGTTCGAAGTGACATCGCCACTAGATCATGAAGACGTCCGGCGACTGGTCGAGGCGCTCTGGCGCCTGGAGGCACTGCAAAAGCAGAAGACCCGCGACCTTTACCTCGCCTACCTGCGCAAGGAACTCGGTGTCCCCCTTCCGGTACAGCGAGACGAGCGTGATTTCTTCGACCTGTGGCGTCTGGTCGAAGGCTGCCTCGAGCATCCCGGAGCGCTGCACGCATTCGTCCATGTCGTCGGGCGTTTTCACCCGGGCAGCACGACCTTCGAGCACATCTGGCAACTGACTTGGGCGCTGCTGCCCGAGCCCCTGCTCGAACCCGGAGAACGACGGGCTCTCCGTGAATTGGTCAAGTCCCTACAGGACCGCGGACCGGACTCCCTGCGCCCGGAGGCCGTCCGGGAATTGTTCTGGACGGTGGTGGATCCGGTCGGTTCACTCGACGTGGACACCGGAGACGTATGGCCGGTGCTGGCCGACCTCGAGGACCGGACCGTCGACGGAGACGGCGTTCCACCGCTACTGTCCTTCGTCGAGCAGCTCGCCGTCCGGACCGCCGACCCCATGCGCCTCCATCTGCTCCGCTGGACGGAGCAGACGGCCGAACGCCTCGGCGTCGCGCACATCGTCCGGCGGCGCCGGGAATCCCTGACCGAGGGACCGGAACGTCCGCGCATGTACCTGGTCGTCGCCTTCCGTCCGGACGGGGTGACGCCCGACGAGTACCTGATATCCGCGTGGCTGCAGTCGGACGACGGCCGCGGGGTCACGCTGCGCTGCCAGGATGATCGACCGATACCGGTCACCGGCCTCCCGGCCCTGGTGGTCGAGCTGCTCACCGAGGAGCGGCAGGTCGTGAACCGGCCCTCGATGTCGGAGCTGACCCTGGAGTTCGTCCTTCCGCTCAACCTGCTCGGCATGCAGTCGGTCGACCAACTGCGCATCACCGTGGACGGCCTCGAACGGCGGCTCGGCATCGAACACCCGGTCGTGGTGCGCAGCCTCGACCGGATCCAGAAGCAGAACTACCACCCCGCCTGGCATCGCAAGTGGACTTGGTTGCGCGATAACCCACACGCCGCCGAAGTGTGCTGGGTGACACAACCGGGCGAGTATCCGGGCGAAAGCCTGTACAACATGTTGCTGTCCAACCCCTCGTCGGTGTGCCTCGCGCTGGCGTTCCCCCCTCGTGCGGACGGGACGGGCGCGCCCGACGAACTGCGGATCGCGCTGCAGGCGGGGTCGCCCGTCATCGCCTGGTGCCGTGGGGGGCGGGCCCCCGACAGGTTCACCGCGGAGTTCCGTGAACTGCTGTCCGACGGCATGCTGGCGCTGCCGGACACCGTGCTGAAGCTGCGCAGGAAGGCGGTGGCGTCGCGCGATCTCGATCCCCGCGCCGACCACCTGGGGCTGCAGTTGACGCTGCTCTTCGATGACGCGGACCGGTTTCCCGAGCCGCATGGACGCCTGAGGGCACCCGCCTAGTGATGCGAGGAGGTTGTCGTGACGAAACAACCGGTTACCGACGAAGAAGCCGGCGACTGGCTGATCTATCGCGGCGAAGGCACGCGGCATGACGGTCTCCGGAACCTGCCGGAGCCGCCCCCGTGGCGAGCGTTCGGCCGCGGCGGCCCGGGGTCGGCGCTCGGCCCCGACGCGCTGGAGCGGGCGGCGTCCTACCGGCCGGATCAGAACGTCGTCACCATGGTGAACGTGGCGCTGCACCTACGGCGCCCGCTCCTCGTGACCGGCAAGCCCGGGACGGGGAAGTCGACCCTCGCCTACCACGTCGCCCACGAACTCGGCCTGGGCCCCGTGCTGTACTGGCCGATCACCAGCCACGCCACCCTCGAGCAGGGGCTGTACCGCTATGACGCGATCGGACGGCTCCATGAGACGAGCCTCCGCCAGGCCGTCACCCCCGGAGCGCCGATGGAGGCGCCCGACATCGGTCGCTACATCCGGCTCGGCCCGCTGGGAACCGCGCTGCTGCCGCAGGACCGGCCCCGCATCCTGCTGATCGACGAACTCGACAAGAGCGACATCGACCTCCCCAACGATCTCCTGAACGTCTTCGAAGAGGGCGGCTTCACCATCCCGGAGCTGGAACGGCTGCCCGATGACGAGGAGGTCGTCCACGTTCTCTCGACCCGGGGGAACGAGCGCGTGCCGGTCGCGCGGGGCAAGGTCCAGTGCAGGGAGTTCCCGCTGGTCGTCATCACGAGCAACGGTGAGCGCGAGTTCCCGCCGGCGTTCCTTCGCCGCTGTCTCCGGCTCGTGATCGAACCGCCCGACTCCCAGCGGCTCGCCGAGATCGTCGAGGCCCACTTCGGCCGGGACGCGCGGAACGCGAGCACCGATCTCATCAACGACTTCCTCAGCCGCCGTGAGCACGGAGACCTGGCCACCGACCAGCTCCTCAACGCCGTCTACCTCTGCACGTCGGGCTCCCGCCCGCCCGACGGGACGCTGCAGGAGATGCTCGAGTCGGTGCTGCGCCCGCTGGGCATGACAGGGCCGGGATGAGCCGGCGCCTCGACGAGGTGATCGAGGCCCTCGCCGGACTCGACCCCCCTCCGGTCGCTCGGGAGCTGGCCGACGCCCTGTGGCTGGCGCGGCTCCTGCCGCCTCGCGCGGCGAACGTCGAAGCCGTCCAGGAGGTCACGGGGAAGGAGGAGAGCCCCGAGATGTCCTCCGGACCGGAGCCGGAGGACTCGTCCGTCATCGAGCCGCCCGCACCTCCGGAAGGGTCGCGCCCGGCCGCGGCGTCGCCGCAGGCCGCCCTGCACCTGGCCCATCCCGGGGCGGCCGCGGAGGGCATCGTGCGGACACCGGCGCTGCCCGCCATCCCGCAGACGCTGAACCTCGGACGCGCGCTGCGTCCGCTGCGGGAGAACGCCTCGTCGCGGACGGTCGAGAAGCTCGCCGAGGAGGCGACGGCGCAGTGGATCGCCGAGACCGGGATCTGGCGGCCGGTGATGGAGCCGGCCCCGGAACGGCAGTTCGATCTCGCGCTCGTCGCCGACCGGAGCGCCTCCATGGTGGTGTGGGGCAGGATCATCGCCGAGTTCCGCACCCTGCTCGAACGGCTCGGCGCGTTCCGAGACGTGCGCATGTGGTACGTGAACAGCGACGATGACGCGCTCGTCCTCCAGACGGGGACGGGCTCGTCGGTACGGAACCCTAACGAGCTCATCGACCCGACCCGCCGCCGGATCCTCCTCGTCTTCAGCGACTGCATCGGACGGGCGTGGCACGACGGCCGCGCCGCCGCCGTGCTCGAACGCTGGGCGGACGCCGGTCCGGTGGCGATCGTCCAGCCGCTTCCGCAGCGGCTGTGGTGGCGGTGCGGAACGGCCGTCGAACCCGTCCGCATCGATTCGCTCCAGGCCGGGCTGCCGAACCGGCGCCTCACCATCCGCTCTCGAGACGGGTTCCCGTTGCCTGCCGGCACGGCCGTCCCCGTGATGGAGATGGCGCCGCGGTGGCTGCGTCCGTGGGCGGAAATGGTCGGCGGCGGAGCGCGCCGGATCAACACCATGGCCATGTTCACGGGCGCTCCTCCGCTGAAGGACATCGTGGACGAGGACACGGAGAGGCTCTCGGCGGACGAACGGGTCCGCCGGTTCTCCGCCGGCTCGTCCCCCATGGCGTTCGAACTGGCCTGCCACCTCGCCGCGGCGCCGCTGCGGTTGAAGGTGATGTCCCTGGTGCAGCAGGCGACGCTGCCCGAGTCGAACCGGACGCACCTGGCCGAGGTCTTCCTCGGCGACCTCATGCGCAGAGCCGATCACGACGGCGACCCGCCGGGCGGCGGCGCGCAGCCCGACGATGTCCTGTACGAGTTCCACGAGGGCGTCCGAGACGTTCTGCTCGGAAAGCTGAAGCGCAGCGACGCCCTGCGCCTCCTCGGGCAGGTCTGGGAGATCGTCCGGGAACGCCTCGGCTCGCCGCTCGACTTCCCCGCGCTGCTCCGCGCCCTCGAGACCGACACCGAGGTCCTCCAGGACGATCGGCCGTTCGCCCAGGTCGCCGCGCCCGTCCTGATGCGGCTCGGCGGACGGTACCGGGCCATCGCCGAACGGCTGGCCGTCCCGTCGGCCGCCGCGGCGGCCGACGACCCCGTCGACACGCCCGCCACCCGGCGGCTCGAACTTCCGTACATGTCCGGGCAGAAGGCACCTCCCGGCCGGGGCCCGCTCATCGGCGGAGGGCTGCCCACCCGCAACCCCGACTTCATCGGACGGGACGAGTTGCTGCGCGATGTCCGACGCCGGCTGCCGGGCCTCGTCACGGCGCTGCTGCCCGCGCCGCCGCACGACCTCGGCGGCCAGGGCAAGTCACAGCTCGCCGTCGAGTACGCCCATCGCCACGCGGACGACTACGACCTCGTCTGGTGGATTCCGGCCGAGCAGACGCCGATGGCGCGGTCGTCCCTCGCCGAGCTCGCCAGGATCCTCGGCACCCCGCTCAGCGACGACATCAACCGGACCGTCGAGCACGCGCTCGTCGCCCTGCGGGCGGGACGGCCGTTCCGCCGCTGGCTGCTCATCTATGACAACGCGGCCGACCCCGGCGAGCTGGCGCCGCTCATGCCCGTCGTTCCCGACGAGCTTCCGCTGTCCACGTCCGCTCCCACCGGGCACGTCCTGGTGACCTCGCGTGATCGGCGATGGAGCGTGATCGCCTCCGCCGCGGAGGTCGGGTTCTTCGAACGCCGGGAGAGCGTCGCGCTGCTGTGCCGCCGTGCCCCCTCGCTGGTACCGGACGAGGCGGAGCGGCTCGCGGAGCGGGTCGGCGACCTGCCGCTGGCGGTGGAGCAGGTCGCGGCATGGCACGCGGCCACCGGTCGGCCGAGCGAGGAGTACCTGCGGCTGCTCGACGACCGCCTGGGGAACGGCCGGGGCACCGAGCTGCCACCGGAGTATCCGGCGGAGCTCGCGGCGGCCCTGGAGATCTCTTTCGAGGGCCTTGAGGGCGAGGCTCCCGACGCGGGTCGGCTGCTGGAGCTGCTGGCCTTCTTCGGGCCCGAACCCGTGGCGGTGGAACTGCTGGCGGCGGGCGCCCACGCGCGGCTTCCCGAGGAGATCCGCTCCACGCTGGACGACCCCGCCGCCCTGCGTGCCGCCATGGAGGCGATCGCCCGCTACTCCCTCGGCCGCCTCGACGCCGACCGGGACGGTTCGAGGACGCAGGTCCACCGCCTGGTCCGTGCCCTCCTGCAGCAGCGTCGTTCAGAGGCCGGACGAGAGGCACTGCAGAACCGCGTCCACCGTGTCCTCGCCGCGGCGACGCCCGACACCGGGCCGGACGACGAGTCCACGTGGCCGCTGCGCCGGCAGATCGCCCCGCACGTCCAACCGACCGGAGTGATCTCGGGCGCCACCGCGGAGATACGCGAGATCGCGCTGGACCAGATGCGCTACCTGTATCTGCTGGGTGATTTCGAAGGAAGCCGTGATCTGGGCGAACTCGCGATGCTCCGCTGGCGTGCCGAATGGGGCGAGGACGACAGAACCGTTTTGCTCGCGGGCCGCGAACTCGGCACGGTGCTCCGCGCGCTCGGCGACGTCACCGCGGCGGCGCAGCTGAACGCCGACATCCACCGGCGGACGAGGGAGCGATTCGGTCCCGACAACCTCGCGACCCTGCTGGCCGCCAACAGCATGGCGGCCGACCTGCGGTTGCAGGGGGACTTCGTCGGCGCGCTGAGATTCGATCAGGACACTTTGCAGCGCATGGTGCGCATGTACGGCCGCGAGACGCTGGACACCTTCCGGGTCATCAACAATGTCGGAATCGATCTGCGCCTGCTGGGGGAATTCAAGAGCGCGCAGGATCTGGACTCCGACGCGCTCGACCGTTTGCGCGCGCACTTCGGCACGTCCCATCGCAGCACCCTGCTCGCCATGAACCAGCTCGCCCGGGATCTGCACGGGCTCGGCAGATACCGGGAGGCCGCACAACTCCAGCAGGAGGCCCTCGGGCGCATGCAGGAAACGCTCGCCCCCAACCACGCCTTCGTCCTGCACGCCGAGATGAGCCAGGCCGCGACACTGCGCGAACTCGGCGCCCATGCGGAGTCGCTCCGTCTCGCGGAGGACACGCACCGCCTGCATCTGCAACGGTTCGGGGAACGGCACCAGGACACGCTCGCCGCCCGCCGCGTCCTGGCGATGGCATGCGTGCGGACGGGCGATGCCGACCGCGCCCGGCGACTCGCCGAGACCGCTCTCACCGGCTATCGCAGGGTCATGGGGCGGGACCATCCCTTCGCGCACGCGTGCACCACTGACCTGACGGTGGCGCTGCGCGCGCTCGGCGGCCACGAACCGGCGCGGGCGATCGACGACACGACGCTCCAGGCCCTGACACGGCTGCTGGGCCCGGACCATTACTACTCGCTGTGCTGCTCGGTGGGCCTCGTGCACGACCTCTTCACCCTGGGGCGGCTCGAGGCCGCCCACAGCCACTCCGCGGACACCCTGGCCCGCTTCGAGAACCGATACGGGGCGGACCACGCCCACACGTTGGCCTGCGCGCACAATCATCAGGTCATAAGCGCCGCGTTGGGCCGCGAAGGTCCGGGGCGGGATCCGCTCATCGCACTCGCACGACTGCTCGGCGACGACCATCCGGAAATACTGGCGGCGAAGGAGGGCGGGCTCCTGGAATGCGTGATCGAACCGATACCGCTATGAATCGGCCGGGCCCGACCGGGCGTTCCGGCGCACTTCGGCCGGAGGTCAGCCGGACGGATTCCGCTCCGGCTCCACGAACGCGTCGAAGCCGGCCGCCGCCGACTGCGGAGCGGCGGCCTCGTCGAGCAGGCGGCGGAGCGCGTCTCCGATCACCGAATCGTCCATCGCCTCGATCTGCCGGAGGGAGACGTCGCTCACATCGATCAGGAAGGATCGACCTTCGTCGCCTTTGTCTCCCACCAAGCCTCCTCATCACGGGCGGGACCGCACCGCACAGTGGTGCGACTTTACAAGATCCAGGTGCCCAAACCTAACGCATGCAATGCGGGTGACCCATGTCGATTCCGAGTCTTGAACCGATCTTGGAGGACGGCCCATCCTGCCGATGGTTCCGGGGTCCATCCGTCTTGACCGCTGAAAGAACCTTGCACGAACGCGGGAAGCAGGGAGGGTCGAATGAGTGTCGAGGAACTGGGGGGCGTGGCGGAGCGGTGGCTGCCGCAGGGAACGTGCGCGATCCTGGCGTTCGACATCGCGTCGTTCGGGGACGCGTCCCGGACGGACGACGTCCGGGAGATCATGCGGGACGCGATGTACCGGCAGATCGACGCGAGCCTGCGGGCGGCGAGGGTCGAGCTCGCGAGGTGCTACCGCGAGGATCGCGGTGACGGCGCGATGGTGCTCGTCCCACCGGAGGTGGGGACGGAACCGCTGCTGACGGCGGCCGTGGACATGCTGAAGGCCGAACTGCGGCGGTACAACAAGGCGGCGGCGGACGTCGCGCGGATCAAGCTGCGGGTGGCGGTGCACACCGGCGAGGCCCGTCACGACGGGAACGGGATCGTGGGAACGGCGGTGAACCACGCGTTCCGGATCCTGGACGCGCAACCGTTCAAGGACGCGCTGAAGGAGTCGGGAGCGTGGCTCGCGGTCGTCGTGTCGCAGCGCGTGCACGACGACGTGGTGCGGCACGGGCCGGGAACGATCGACCCGGACGAGTACCGGCCGATCGACATCGCGGTGAAGGAGACCGAGGGCACGGCGTGGGTCCGGGTGCCCGGTGCGCCGATCACGCCCGCCCCGCCGGCACCGCCGACCGGGACGCAGCTGGTGAAGCCGTCGTCGGAGCCCGTGGCGCCGGCGCACGACAGCACGCGGGCGACGGAACCGGACGTCGTGCCGTCGACGGCGGTGTTCGAGGTCGTCGACCAGATGTGCAAGGTGCCGCTGATGACCACCGAGCAAGGACGGAACCAGGTGATGGGGATTGTGCGCGGGGAGATCTCCGGTGCGGTACCCCGGCACGCCGAAGCCCGGCAGGACGTCTACTCGATCGTCAACACGTGCCTGGACTATCCGGGCGGGCTGCGGGAGCTGCTGATGGCGATCAAGGGACTGGCGGGCGAGCCGATGCCCGTCATGGAGTTGGAGCGGACGATCGCGCGGGTGCTGCCTCGGCTTTGACGTCGTGCGGGGCAGGGCGGGTGGGGACTTCGTGAGGGTTCGGGGGGGTCTTACGGTGGTCATTCCCATCCGAGAGGGGTCCTTCGTGGCCTTCCGCACGTTCCTGAGCTCTCTGGGCGTCGGTGCGCCGTCGACAGGTCCGTGGACCGGGGCGACTTCGACGAGGTCGCGGTGCACGCGCTGCCCGCGCAGGACGTGTGGTTCGAGGCCTACCGGCGGCTGGGCTTCCGGTTCGACGAGGCGGAGGTCAAGCGGTACCGGGCGCAGGGCGGGGACAACCAGACGCTGCCGTACTGCCAGGAGCTCGAGTTCTGGTTCCCGGCGGACTACCGGCGGGCACCCGGGTCGCAGCTGGAGACGCTGTTCATCGCGCGTCCGGACTCCATGGACCTGATCACGGGGCCGCACGGGCCGTTCGCGTTCGCGTACGCGGAGATGACGCCGGACGGGTGCGTGGAGTGGCTCGACGCGCACTGCAGGGGGCTGTGGCAGCAGTGAGTCAGTCGCGGACGCAGTCGGGGCAGGGGCGCTGGGCGAAGTTCGGGGTGAGGACGACGCCCGCGCCGAAGCACGTCCAGCAGCCGAGCTGGTAGCCGGTCGCGTACACCGGCCCGCGGAAGCCGTCCGTGCGGAAGCGCGGGCCGGCGGGGGCGGTGCCCGCGCGGCCGGTGCCCGCGCAGTCTTCGCACTGCAGGCAGATGCGGTTGTCGCCGCGCGCGTACACGATCTCCCCCGTGCCTTTGCAGGCTCGGCAGGAACGGCCGTCCCATGGCACGGATTCGCCCATCGCTCACCCCCGGTCGCGGGTTCCCTCGCCCATCATGCCAGCTCACAGGCCGGAATTTGACCCTGACACGACGTCTGCTTTACGCGAGGCGGGCGTAGACGACGATGTTGTCGAGGTAGTGGCCGTCGTCGAACGGGCCGCCGCAGGTGATCAGCCGGAGGGACGGGTACGGGGTGTGCCCGTAGACGGCGGCGGCGGGGAAGCCGTCCTTGGCGTGGCGGCGGACGGCGACCACGGTGAAGACCGCCCGGGTGCCGTCGGCGCGGGCGATCCGGACGCGCTCGCCGGGTTCGAGGGTGCCGAGCCGGTAGAAGACGGACGGGCCGGACGCGCGGGAGTCGCGGTGGCCGAGGATCACGGCGGTGCCGCGCTCGCCGGGGGCGGCGGAGCCGGTGTACCAGCCGGCGCGGTCCTCGTGGGGCGGCCGGGGGACGTCGAGGGTGCCGTCGGGGGCGATCCCGAGGGGCAGGAGGGGCGAGTCCACGTCGATGGACGCGATGGTGAGCGCCGTCGGACGGGACGGCGGCAGCGGTGCGGGCTCGCGGGGCGGTGCCGGTGCGGGCGGACGGGACGTCGCGCGCGGGGGTTCGGCGGCGCCGAGGAGCTCGACGCCGCCGCAGGCGGTGAGGGCGGCCACCGCCAGGGCCGCGAGGCGGGTGCGAGGACCGGCCGCGCGGCCCCGGCGGGGCATCAGGAGGTGCGGCGCCGCGCGGCGAGGGCGAGGGCCGCGCCGGCGAGGGCGAGGAGGCCGGCGCCGAGGACGCGGGTGCCGGTCGGGCCGGCGGTGGCGCCGGCGCCGGTGTCCGCGCCGCCTCCGGCCATGGGTTCGAGGGCGCCGCACAGTGCGGGCGCCGTGGTGGACAGCGGGAGCGAGGGCACGAGCTCGCTCCGGGCGTTGCGGGCCTTCTCGCCGATCAGCGAGGGGTCGAGGCCGTGGACGACGACGACCGCGGTGCCGTCGCGGAGCGAGGCGAGGGTGGCGTCGTTCGGTTCGATGACGCGCCGGTAGTCGAGGGCGGCACCGTGGGGCGCGATCTCGAGGTTGGTCCCGGCGGCGGGCGAGGTGTCGCCCCTGACCGAGAGGGTGGTCTGGATCGAGCCGTAGTCGGGCTTTCCCTCGACGGTGCTGATGACGCCGTCGCCTTTGCCGTCCCTGCCGGGGGCGGGGCACTCGCCCTTGGCGCCGCCGTGGATGTGCTGGAGGTGCGGGTAAGGCTGCCCGTCGATCCGGCCCGCGAGCCCGGAGTAGTGCTCGGTGACGGTCGCGGTGCGCCCGTCCAGTTCGAGCGTGAGGGTGCCGGAGCCGTTCTGGCCGTTCAGCGGGTCGAGCACCGCCTGATACGTTCTCGGCTCGCCCGCATCTGCCGACGCGGGGCCCATGAGCAGGACGGACGCGCCCGCGGCGGCGAGCGCCGCGGCGGCACCGGCGAGCGGCCGGCTCCTTCTGAGTGCCATCTTCTTCCCCTCGGGTGGATGTCGGGGCGGGGCCGGTGGCACCCGCGCGTCCCTCACCCGGCACTCGTCCCCCTTGATCGTTATCGCCAAGGGAAGCGGGGGGAATTGGTCGGGCAATGCACGGCGGACCATGTCGGGGCTTGTGGCGACTTCGGCGACATGCCCCATGCCGGGGGCCGATGTCGCGACCGCACCGATGTAATGACACACTTACGTGAGTTTGTCTCACGGAGGTGCGTATGTCGGCGACCGTCCAGCCACCCGAGAGCGTCACCTGGCGCGTGCACATCGACCGGGCGATGTGGGTCGGGGGCGTCCGCAGCCTCATGCTGCAGGCCCTGCATCCCGTCGCCATGTGGGGCGTCTGGCAGAACTCGAACTTCCGCGAGGACCCGTTCGGACGGCTCCAGCGGACGTCCGACTTCGTCGGCCTCTCCACGTTCGGGAGCGAGGAGGAGGTCGAGGCGGCCGCCTACCGCGTCCGCGAGATCCACCGGAGCCTGCGCATCCGCAACCACGACACCGGGAAGACCGAGCGGCTCGACCAGCCCGAGCTGCTGCTGTGGGTCCACTGCGCCGAGGTGTACTCGTACCTGCAGGTCGCGCGCCGGGCGGGGCTGCCGCTGACGGACGCCATGGCCGACCGGTACCTCGACGAGCAGCGGCGGTCGGCCGTGCACGTCGGGCTGCACGCCGAGGACGTCCCCGGCAGCGTCGCCGAGATGGAGCGGTACTTCGCGAGCATGCGGCCGCACCTGCGGGTCACCGAGGAGGCCGCCGAGACCGTCCGGTTCCTGATGTGGCCGACGATGCCGGAGAACCTGAAGTTCCTCGCGCCCGGGAAGCCGGGCTGGTTCCCGTTCGGGGCGCTGTGCTACTACTCGCTCCCCGACTGGGCGCGCTCGATGTACGGGGCGCTGCCGGAGGCGCCGCAGCCGGCCGTCACCGCCGCGCTCCGCTCGTTCCGGCTGGCGATGAACTCCGTGCCCGAGCGGCTGCACGACTACGCGTTCGCCAAGAACACCCGCGACATGCTCGACCGCGCGCGGCAGCGGCTCACCGCCGACGGCTACGACCTCGGCAAGGGCCTGTACGGGCTGCGCGACCCCCGGCGCTGGCCCGACCGCCGGCCGGCCCGGGTGGGCTGAGCGCGGGTCAGGCGACGACCGGCAGCGCCGACCAGGGCTCCTTGCGGGGCGCGGCCGCGCGGCCCTCGGGGCAGTGGCGCGCGAAGTCGCACCACGCGCACAGCGGTCCCGGACGCGCCGGGAACCGCTCGTCGAACGGGGCGTGGTCGACCGGCCGGGACCGGTCGGCGTCGCCGCGGCGCGGCTTCGGGACGCGCTCGCGGTAGGCGTCGTCGGCCGCCGACGCCTCGGCGGCGAGGTCCTCGGCGCGGCCGAGGTGGCGGTCGAGGGACGCGCCGGTGTGGTCCCACGCGGCGACCTCGCCGGACGGCAGGTGGTGCAGCTCGACGCGGCGGCAGGGGCGGCGCAGCACCCGGGACGCCCCCACCGCGTAGATCGCGAGGGCGAGCGAGCCGCGGGCGTCGTCGGAGGTCAGGGGCCGCCGCCCGGTCTTGTAGTCGACGACGACGAGTTCGCCGCCGCGGGCGTCCAGCCGGTCGATGCGGCCGGAGACGGCGATGCGGGCGGTGCGGGTCGCGACCGTCCGCTCGACGCCGACCGGCTCGTCGGACGGGTCGAGGCCCGCGACGTAGCGCTCCACCATGTCGCGGGCCCGTTCGCGGTGCACGGCGGACTGCTCGTCGTCGCGGAACCCCTCGGTCAGCCAGCCGCGGACCAGGAGGGTTCCGGCGGCCGCGGGCGTCCGCTCGGGCTCGGGCAGCCGCCACCACGCGGCCAGCGCGTTGTGCACGCTCGCGCCGACGCTGTTGTGCGCCCACGGCGGGCCCTTCGGCGGCTTCGGACGGTCGAGGTAGGCCATCCGGTAGCGCCGGGGGCATTCGAGCCAGGTGTTCAGCCGCGACGGCGTGCACGGGTACAGGCGTTCGGGCATGCCGTCGAAGCCGAGCTGCTCCACGGTCAGCCGTCGTTCTCCCGCGCCATGTCGCCCCAGCTCTCCCAGCGGGCGTTCTCCTCGCCGGCGGTCGTCTCGTCGCCCTGGGCCGGCATGACCTGCAGGTCGCGGGGCAGCGGGTCGAGCAGCGCGCCGATCGAGTTGAGCTGCTTGCGCAGGTCGTCGAAGGCGCCGCCGACCGAGCCCGGACGGCCGCGGTGCAGGGTGTCGCCGGAGAACAGCACGCCGAGCTGCTCGCTGATCACGCAGACGCTGCCGGGGGTGTGGCCCGGGGTGTGCACGATCTCGAGCTGGGCCTCGCCGATCTCGAAGACGCCGCCGTCCTCGAGCCAGATGTCGGGTTCGAGGGACCGCAGCGCCTTGGCGTCGTCCTCGTCCTCCTCTTCCTTGGCGAGGCGGCCGAAGTACTCGCGCCACAGCAGCCGGTCGGCGCGGTGCAGCGCGATCGGGGCCCAGTTCTCCTCGTCCTCCTCGCCGGCGGCGGCGACCTCGAGCACGACGGCGAGCCGGTGCTCGTGGCCGTCGGTGAGCAGGACGGCCATGACCTCGCGCTCGCCCACCTTCTCGAGGATGGCCTCGGCGTCGAACGCCGGGTCGATGACGATGACCTCGTCGTCGTCGCCGACGATGTAGGTGTTGTTCTCGACGTCGTACTCGGTGTCGTCCAGGGTCAGCTTGCCCGACGTCACCACCTGTTCGATGCGCGCGTCCACGCAGGCACCCTACCGCGCTTCGCAACCCGGTCAGGGCGGCGTTCGCAACCCGGTCAGGGCAGCGGCGGAACGCTTCCGCGTGCGGCGGCCACGAGGGCCTCGTAGGCGGCGGGGTCGGTGCTCTCGGCGCCGATGCGGTCGCCGGTCGGGGCGCCGTGGTCGTCGCTGGACCCGGTGGCGGCCAGGCCGAGGGCCGCGGCGAGATCGCGCAGGTGGGCGCGGTCGGCGGCGGCGTGGTCGGGGTGGTCGACCTCGACACCGGCGAGCCCGGCGGCGGCGAGCCGCTCGATCACCTCGTCCGGGAGGGAGTGCCCGCGGCGCCGCGGCAGCGGATGGGCCAGGACGCACGCGCCCCCGGCCGCCCGGACGAGCTCGATCGCCCGTTCGGGGTCGAGCGCGTACCGGTCGGCGTGCGCGCGCCCGCCCTCGGCGATCCAGTCGGCGGTGAACGCCTCGTCGTGGGACGCGACCGCCCCGGCCTCGAGCATGGCGTGCGCGATGTGCGGGCGCCCGACGGCCTCGCCCCGCGCGAGTTCGCGGACCCGCTCCCACGTGACGTCCACGCCGAGGTCGCGGAGCCGGCCGACCATGGTGCGGGCCCTGATCACGCGGTCGTCGCGGATGCGGGCGAGCTCGGCGGCGAGGACGGGCTCGGCGGGGTCGAACAGGTAGCCGAGCATGTGCAGGCTCCTGCCGTCGTGGACGCACGACAGCTCGACTCCGGGGACGAGCGTCAGCCCGTCCGGGAGGGCCGCCGCGGCGGCGTCCCATCCGGCGGTGGTGTCGTGGTCGGTGAGCGCGACGACGTCCACGCCGTTCCCGCGCGCGCGCCGCATGACCTCGGCGGGCGGCCGGGTGCCGTCGGACATGTCGCTGTGGACGTGGAGGTCGATCACCATTCGCACAGCCTAGGCGCGCGTGTGTGTCAGAGGTCTAGCTTGCCGCTGTAGGCGCCGTAGGGAAGGTCCACTTCCATGCCGGGTTCGCGGAGGTCGAGGAGGTTCTGCTCTTCGAGCATGAGCACGCCCGCGTCCGCGGGCCACAGGACGGCCCACAGCCAGTTGCCGAGCGCCTCGCCGACGAAGACGGCCCGGTCCGGCTCGCGGCCGACCGCCCACAGCGGGACGGTGTGCCCGCAGGTGGCCGCGGGACCGCTGATGCCGATCTTGGCGTGCGGGGGGCTGCCGTCGAACCTCTCGCCGGGATCGGAGCCGTCCAGTCCCGCGTAGTGCGCGCCGAGGCCGACGCCCGGCTCCTCCGCGATCAGCACCATGTCGGCGGGCCCGCCGAGCAGTCCGGGACCCGACAGCGCGACGCCGCACGCGCGCGCGCCGCCGCGCTCGTCCCCGACCGTCATGAACCCGGTGACGAGCCAGTTGAGCGGAAGCGGCCAAGGCGTCCAGACGGGCACGCGCACGTCGCGAAGGACGACGGCGAGCGCGTCCGGCCCCGGCCTTACCGGCGGTTGCCTGGGCAGTACGGCGCCGTGGACGCCGCAGGTCCAGTCGCCGGACCAGAGACCCGGCGCCTGCACCTGGGCTCCGCATCGCGGGCACGTGGGCTCCGCCCTCATGATTCTCCACCCTGCGCGGCGACTCCCCCGCACGTCAAGGCACGTCCGGGAAAGACGGGACAAAATGGAGTCATGCGGGAGCGGTGCGTGGGCGCGATCGTCCATGATCAGAACGGTCGGCTGCTGCTGGTCCGGCGGGGTCGGCCGCCCGGCGAGGGGCGCTGGTCGGTGCCGGGCGGGCGGGTGGAGCCGGGCGAGGACGACGCCGCGGCCGTCGCGCGCGAGCTGCTGGAGGAGACGGGCCTGCGGGTCCGCGCCGGCGCGCTCGTGGGCACGGTCGAACGGGACGGCCCGGGGGGCGTCGTCTACGAGATCCACGACTACGCCGCCACGGTGCTCGGTGGGACGCTGCGCGCCGGGGACGACGCGGCGGAGGCCCGGTGGATCGCGCCCGCCGAACTCCTCGACCTGCCGCTCGTGCCCGGTCTCCTCGACGCGCTCGCGGAGTGGGACGTCCTCTGAACCGCGCCTAGTGCACCGGCTGCGCGCCCGGCACCTCGCCGGGATGCTCCGGCGCGTCCGGGCCCGGATCGTCGGCGGGGCCGTCGCCGGGCGTGACCGTCCGGACCTCGAACCGGCGGGCCAGCAGGACGATGCCGCCCGCGTACAGGGCCATGGACGCGACGTCGGCGAGGACGTACTGCCACGGGATGCCGCCCTGCTCGAGGCTCAGCTCGCCGAGCGCCGCCGGGAGCAGGAACGCCATCAGGTTGTTGAACACGTGCAGCGCGATCGTGCACTCCAGGCCGCCGGTGCGCACGGTGAGCCACCCGGCGATCGCGCCGAAGATGAAGATGTCGAGCATCCCCCAGCCGGTGTAGCCGTGCCCGGACGTGAACAGCGCGGCCCCGATGACGATGCCGGGCCACGGGGTGCGGAACACGACGCTCAGCGCCCGCAACACCCCGTTCCGGGCCTTCTCCAGGGTGCAGGCCCCGATGGCCTGCATGAGCCAGCCGCGGAAGAAGTACTCCTCGGCCGCCGACTGGAACGGGACGAGCGCCACGATGACGAGCGCCGGCAGGAGGAAGTCGTCCCAGCCGACCCACGCGCCCTCGGCGGTCGACCCGGCCGGCTCGTCCTCGACGGTCGCGCCCGCGGCCATCGAGAGGCCGAAGGAGACCACGCAGAACAGGACGGCCATGCCGGAGCACGCGAGCATCCAGCGCCAGCGCAGCCGTCCGACGACCGATGAGAGCGTCCCGGGCCGGCGCCGCTGGATCCCCCAGGCCGCGAGGGCGACCAGGGGCAGGAAGACCGCCAGGGACAGCAGCGCGTACGCGATGTCGGCCGTGTCGTTGCCGAAGATGGACGTGCCGGTCGGGTCGTCGAGCAGCGTCGAGTCGTCGTCCGACACCATCATCTGGATGATCAGCCCGATGACGCCGAGGACGCCGCCGACGCCGAGCCCGACCACGATGATCGTCACGGTGCCGACCAGCGGACGCCACCAGCTGTGCGACTCCGAACGCGCCATCCGGTGGAACGGCACCCCGCCCGGTGTGGGGACGGTCCAGGGCCGCTTCACCGGCGGCGGGTAGCCGCCGTAGCCGGGGGCGTACCCGGGCGGGTACGGATACTGCTGCTGCGGATACTGCGGATACTGCTGGGGGTACTGCTGACCGCCCCAGCCGCCATGGTTCCACGCGGGCTGTGCCCCGGGCTGCTGCCCCTGGCCGTAGGGCTGCTGCCGGCCCTGGCCGTAGGGCTGCTGGCCTTGACCGTAGGGCTGGGCCTGTGGGTGCGGCCATCCGTGCTGCTGCGGGGCCTCCGTGCCCTCCGGGGCCTGCTCAGGGTGCAGGTCCGACGGTCCGGGCGGCGGGGGTTCCGGGGCAGGAGAACGCGGCCGCCCGTCGCCCATGTCGGGATCGAGCGGTGCCCAGCCGTTCGCGTCCTCCTGGTCAGCCATGCGTCCCCTTCTCCTCGACCCGCGTCGCCGCGCCTTGGTTGCGTGGACGAATCGTACGGTCGCTCAGTTCCCGGACGGGTCGAACGTACGCGTGCGGGACAGCCCGGCGGCACGGCCCTTGGCGGCGATGACGAGCGCCATCTTGCGGGACGCCTCGTCGATCATCTCGTCGCCGAGCATCGCGGCGCCGCGGCCCTCGACGTTGGTCGCGTGGTCGTAGGCGTCGAGGATCAGCTCGGCGTGGTCGTAGTCGTCCTGCGTCGGGGAGAAGATCGTGTTCCCGGCGTCGATCTGGGACGGGTGCAGCACCCACTTGCCGTCGAAGCCGAGGGCGGCCGAGCGGCGGGCGGCGCGGTCGAACCC
The DNA here is from genome assembly GCF_014648495.1 of Actinomadura cremea. Classification (GTDB taxonomy): domain Bacteria; phylum Actinomycetota; class Actinomycetes; order Streptosporangiales; family Streptosporangiaceae; genus Spirillospora; species Spirillospora cremea. Next base: position 49,288 of record NZ_BMRF01000006.1, on the reverse strand, counting down.
GCCGGCGTCCCGGACGTTGAAGTAGGGGCCGTCGACGGCCTGGAGGTCGTGGGCGCGGGCGGCCAGGAGGATGCGCATCAGGATGTAGTGGTAGGCGTCGCCCTCGGTGTAGCCGGGCGGCTGCTCCCCCACGACGAGCGTCTTCATGTTGATCGAGGCCATGAAGTCGCCGGGGCCGAACACGAGGGTCTCCAGCCGGGGCGACGACGCGGCGATGTCGTCGATGCGCGTCATGCCGCGCGCGTCCTCGATCTGGGCCTCGATGCCGATGCGTCCGGGTTCGAGGCCCGTCGCGCCCTCGATCTGCGTGAGGAGCCGGTCGAGCCACTGGACGTGCGAGGGGTCCTGCACCTTCGGCAGCATGATCGCGTCGAGGTTCGCGCCCGCGCCCTCGACGACCTCGATGACGTCCCGGTAGGCGAACGGGGTGTCGAGGTCGTTGACCCGGACGACGCGGATCTTGCCCGTCCAGTCGCCCTCGTTGAGCGCGGCGACCACCGACTTGCGCGCGTCCTGCTTCGCGGAGGGGGCGACCGCGTCCTCGAGGTCGAGGAAGATCTCGTCGGCGGGCAGTCCCTGCGCCTTCTCGATGAACCGGGGGTTGCTGCCGGGAACCGCGAGGGTGGTACGTCGTGAGCGCATGGGGCGGATCGTATCCAGCGGGTGTGAGACGCTGCGGAGCATGGGTGACCCGAACACGCCCACGGCGCACGAGGTGAGCGCGGCGCTGGTGGAGGAGGCGGCCAAGAAGTCGGGGCTGCTGTGGCTCGACCTGCCGGATCTGCCGCAGCCGCGGGCGGCGTGGCACGTCTGGCACGAGGGGTCGGCGTACGTGCTGACGGGCGGCGAGGGCGAGCAGCCGCTGCCGGGCCTGCCCGAGGCCGACCGGGTGACGGTGATCCTGCGCAGCAAGGACAAGGGCGGACGGCTCGTCGCGTTCGTCGCCGCGTGCGAGCACGTGGAACCGGGCGGCGAGCTGTGGGACGAGGTCGCGCCGAAGCTCGCGAAGGACCGGCTGAACGCGCGGACGCACGAGGGGCGGCTCGAGCGGTGGGCGGCCGAGTCGTGGGTGATCCGGCTGACGCCGACGGGCGAGGAGGTCGCGCCGACCGGCGACTACGCGCACGTCCGGCCGGTGCCGTCCCCGGCGACGACCGCGGGCCCGCCGCCCCGCCTGGTCGGCGGGGGGCGCCGCCGCGCCGACCGTTAGAGGACGAGTTCGCGGCCCTCGCTCAGGGCGACGAGCTTGTCCGGGTTCGCGACCATGTGGATCGCGTCCACCCGGCCCTCCTCGTCGAACTCCACCGTCACCGCGCTGATCGCGCGGTCGGGGCCCTCGATGACGAGTCCCGACCGGCCGTTGACGTCCGTCCGCCGCATCCGCATGTCGGCGACCTCGACGCCCGCGTACGGCCGGGTCGCGACGGCGCCGATGAACCGGGCGACCTTCTCGACGCCGACGATCGGCCGCAGCGCCGCGCGGACCTTGCCGCCGCCGTCCGTCCACAGGGTGACGTCCGGGGCGAGGACCTCCATCAGCCGGTTCACGTCGCCGCCCATGACCGCGTCGAGGAACCGGTCGGTCGCGGCGCGCCGCTCCGCGCCGCCCGCCGTGAACCGGGGCCGCCGCGCCTCGACGTGCCTGCGGGCGCGGGTGCCGAGCTGCCGCACGGACGCCTCCGACCGGTCGAGCGCCGCCGCGATCTCGGCGTACGGGTAGCCGAACGCCTCCTTGAGGACGAACACGGCCCGTTCGAGCGGGCTCAGCGTCTCCAGGACGACGAGCAGCGCCATCGACACCGACTCCGCGAGCTCGGCGTCGTCGGCGACGTCCCGCGCGGTCAGCATCGGCTCGGGCAGCCAGGGCCCCACGTACGTCTCGCGCTGCGCCCGTGCGCTGCGCAGCCGGTCGAGCGCGATGTTGGTGGTGATCCGGACGAGGTAGCCGCGGGGGTCGCGGACGTCCGAGCGGTCGGCGGCCGACCAGCGCAGCCAGGCGTCCTGGACGGCGTCCTCGGAGTCGGCGGCGGTGCCCAGCATCCGGTAGGCGACCGCGAACAGCAGGCGGCGATGCTCCTCGAACGTCTCGTCCGCCCGCACCGTCCCGACCATGCCGATCTCCTTCCGTCCGACGCACCCATCATGCACGCCCCCTTCACCGGGCGTGGGTCCGGTATGTGACGGAGATGACCGGCGCGGCCGGATCGTCCGGGCGATCATGGGTAGTGTCCTGGCCATGAGCGCATCTCCGAATCGGGTGTTCATCGCCCGGCTCGCCGGGATCGCGGTGTTCGACCCGGTGGGCGATCAGGTCGGCCGGGTCCGCGACGTCGTCGTCGCGCTGCGGCTGGCGCCCCGGCCGCCGCGGGTGCTGGGCCTCGTCGTGGAGGTGCAGCCGCGGCGCCCGGTGTTCCTGCCGATCACCCGGGTGACGGTGATCGAGTCGGACGCGATCATCTTCGACGGCCGGCTGAACATCCGGCGGTTCCAGCAGCGTGAGTCGGAGACGCTGGTGATCGCGGAGATGCTGGACCGGACCGTCCGGTTCCGCGACGACGGTGAACCGGTGTCGGTCGTGGACGTGGCGATGGAGCCGACCCGCACGCGCGACTGGCTGCTGTCGAAGATCGCGGTGCGGCGGCACACCAAGCGGGGGCTGCGGCGGCGCGGCGAGAGCCTCGTCGTCGACTGGGACGCGGTCGAGGGCTTCTCGGCCGTCGAGTACGGGCAGGGCGCCGCCGGGCTGATCGCGGCGTTCGAGCGGTCGAAGCCCGCCGATCTCGCCGGCGTTGTCCACGAGCTGCCGGAGAAGCGCCGCGCGGAGGTCGCGGAGGCCCTCGACGACGAGCGGCTCGCCGACATCCTGGAGGAACTGCCGCAGGACGACCAGGTCGAGATCATCGGGACGCTGCAGCTCGAGCGGGCCGCCGACGTCCTGGAGGCCATGGACCCCGACGACGCCGCCGACCTGCTCGGCGAACTGCCGGACGAGCAGCGCGAGCGGCTGCTCACCCTGATGGAGCCGCAGGAGGCGGCGCCCGTCCGGCGGCTGCTGTCCTACGAGGACTACTCGGCGGGCGGCCTGATGACCACCGACCCGGTGATCGTCGCGCCGGACGCGACCGTTGCGGAGGCGCTCGCGCAGATCCGCAATCCCGACCTGAACCCGGCGCTGGCGGCGCAGGTGTACGTGTGCCGGCCGCCCACCGCGACCCCGACCGGCCGCTACCTCGGCACCGTCCACTTCCAGCGCCTCCTGCGCGAGCCCCCGCGCACCCTGGTCAGCGCCGTCGTCGACGCCGAGCTCGACCCGCTGCGCCCGGGGATGACGCTCGAGGAGGTCGCGATGCTGCTGGCGGCCTACAACCTGGTCGCGCAGGCCGTGGTGGACGAGAACGGGCACCTGCTGGGTTCGGTGACCATCGACGACGTGCTCGACCATCTGCTGCCCGTCGACTGGCGCGAGGCCGTGATGGACGCGGACGGGCACGAGCCGTCCTCGGATCCCGAGGAAGAGGCCCTCCGGGGGAGGACATGACCACGACCACACGACTGGAGACGACCCGCCTGGACCAGCCGCGGCGCTACCGCCGCAGCCTCGTCCCGCGCCCGCACTACGACCCAGAGTCGTTCGGACGGCTGTCGGAGCGCATCGCGCGCTTCCTCGGCACCGCGCGGTTCCTCGTCTACATGACGGTGTTCATCATCGTGTGGATCGCCTGGAACTGGTTCGGTCCGTCCGACCTGCGCTGGGACCCGTACCCGTTCATCTTCCTGACGCTGATGCTGTCGCTGCAGGCGTCCTACGCCGCCCCGCTGATCCTGCTCGCGCAGAACCGGCAGGACGACCGCGACCGCGTCCAGTACGAGCAGGACCGCGGGCGCACCGAGCGGACGACCGCCGACACCGAGTACCTCACCAGGGAGATCGCGGGCCTGCGGGTCGCGCTGAACGAGGTCGTCACCCGCGACTTCCTGCGCTCCGAGCTCCAGCAGATCCTGCGGGAACTCGACGCGAAGGACCCCGTCCGCTGATCACCCGGGTCCGCCCGCCCGGAACTCCCGTCCCCTGGGCTATGACATCGGACACCCGATTGTTCAGGGAGGCGTCACAGTCCATACCATGGACGCATGGCCTCCGAGTTGACCACCGAGCAGGTGACCGCGGCGCTCGCCACGGTGAACGATCCAGAGATCCGCAAGCCCATCACCGAGCTCGACATGGTCAAGAACGTCGACATCGCGCCGGACGGCGCGGTGCAGGTCGGCTTGTACCTGACCGTGGCCGGCTGTCCGATGAAGGAGACCCTGACCAACAACGTCACCGAGGCCGTGTCGAGACTCGACGGGGTCACGTCGGTGCGGGTCGAGCTGGACGTCATGAGCGAGGAGCAGCGCAAGGCGCTGCAGACCAAGCTGCGCGGCGGGGAGCCCGCGAAGGAGATCCCGTTCGCGAAGCCGAACTCGCTGACCAAGGTGTACGCGGTCGCGAGCGGCAAGGGCGGCGTCGGCAAGTCGTCGGTGACGGTGAACCTGGCGGCGGCGCTGGCGGCGCAGGGCCGCAAGGTGGGCGTCGTGGACGCCGACATCTACGGGCACTCGATCCCGCGGATGCTGGGCGTGCGGAACTCGCCCACCAAGGTCGAGGACATGATCATGCCGCCGTCGGCGCACGACGTGAAGGTGATCTCGGTGGGGATGTTCACCGCCGGGAACCAGCCGGTCGTGTGGCGCGGGCCGATGCTGCACCGGGCCCTGCAGCAGTTCCTCGCCGACGTCTACTGGGGCGACCTGGACGTCCTGCTGATGGACCTCCCCCCGGGGACGGGCGACATCGCGATCTCGGTGGCGCAGCTGCTGCCGTCCGCGGAGATCCTCGTGGTGACGACGCCGCAGCAGGCGGCCGCCGAGGTCGCCGAGCGGGCGGGCGCGATCGCGGCGCAGACGCACCAGCAGGTCGTCGGCGTGATCGAGAACATGTCGTACCTGGCGTGCCCGCACTGCGGTGAGCGGCAGGACATCTTCGGTGCGGGCGGCGGCCAGACCGTCGCGGACGCGCTGACCAAGACGCTCGGCACCCGCGTGCCGCTGCTCGGCCAGGTGCAGATCGACCCGCGGCTGCGCGAGGGCGGCGACGAGGGCGTCCCGCTGGTGCTGTCCGACCCGGACGCCGGCGCCGCCAAGGAGCTGCGGACCATCGCCGACTCGCTGGGCGGCCGCAGCCGCGGCCTGGCGGGGATGTCGCTGGGCATCTCCCCCAAGGGCCGCTGACGAACGACGCGAAGGCCGAGACGCGTAAGGCCCCGACCCTTCCGAAGGGTCGGGGCCTTACGCGTCGTTCGCCGGACGCCGGACGCCGGACGCCGGGCGTCAGGTCGCCTCGTTGTCGAACGGGGGACGCTCGCCGTGGTCGAGTTCGCCCGCGGCCGTCGCGTAGGACGGCTCGTCGTCGAAGAGCTTGCCGTTGGCGCGGGACGTCGGGTAGGTGTCGTCGTCCTCGAGCAGGTGCTTGCGGACGAACGTCTTGGGGTTGAGGTCGGCGATGTCGAAGTCCTTGAACTCCGGACCGAGCCCCTCCTGCAGGTCGCTGCGCGCCGAGTTGGCCATCTGGCGCACCTGCCGGAGCATCCGTCCCGCCTGCCCGGCGACCTGGGGCAGCCTGTCTCCGAAGATGACCAGGGCGAGGACGACGAGCACCGCCATCTCACCGAGTCCGACGTCGAACAAACCGACCTCCACACGCCATGCCTGGGGGACCGGCCCGCGCGGGCCGGTCCCCCCAGCGTATCCGCAGCCCGGATGAACCGGACCTGAACATCTCCCCCGAGACTACGACGCGGCGCCCAGTGTCAGCGAGACGGTGTTCTCCTTGCCGTCCCGCTCGTAGGTCACCCTGATCTGGTCGCCGGGCGCCCGGCTGCGGATCTGCGCGATCAGGTCGGTGGCGTCCTGGATCGGCCGATCGTCGATCTTGGTGATGACGTCGCCGGGCTTGATCCCGGCCTTGTCGGCCGGGCCGTTCGGCGTGACCGGCTGCTGGCCCTGGATCGGTTCCGGCAGGATCCGCGCGCCGCCCTGCTGGTAGCGCGGGTCGGGCAGGACGCCGAGCTGCGCCTGCCGGACCTTCCCGCTCCGGATGATCTCCTCGGCGATCCGCTTGCCCTGGTTGATCGGGATCGCGAAGCCGAGGCCGATGTTGCCGCCCTGCTGCTCGCCGCCCATCGTCTGGCCGCCGACGGTCGCGATCGCGGTGTTGATGCCGATCACGCGTCCCTTCATGTCGACCAGCGGGCCGCCCGAGTTGCCGGGGTTGATGGCCGCGTCCGTCTGGATGGCGTTGAGGTAGGACGAGTCGCCGCCGCCCTCCTCGCCGATCGGCACCGCCCGGTTGAGGGACGAGACGATCCCGGTGGTGACCGAGCCCTGCAGGCCGAGCGGCGAGCCGATCGCGATCACCGGGTCGCCGACGGCGAGCTTGGCGGAGTCGCCGAGCTGCAGCGACGGGAGCTCGTGGTTGCCCTCGGGCTTGATCACCGCGATGTCGGTGCTGGGGTCGGTGCCCTTGATCGTGGCGGGCAGCGTCTTCTTGTCGTTGAACACGACGTCGATGCGACCGCCGGTGCCGCCGCCGGACACGACGTGGTTGTTGGTGATGATGTAGCCGCCCTCGACGATGAAGCCGGTGCCGCCGACCTCGCCCTGGGCGGACTGCACGCGGATCATCACGACGCTGGGCAGGACCCGCTGCGAGACGCCCGCCACCGAGTCCGGCGGGCGGTTCGGCGCGGCGCCGCCGGCCGAGCCGCTGCCGCCGCCGAGGCTCACCGAGCCGTCGTCGCCGCCGGTCGCGATCACGCCGACGCCGGCGCCGACCGCGCCCGCCACCAGCGCCACGATCAGCGCGATGACGGCGAGCAGGCCGAGGCCCGGCCCGGTGCGGGAGGTGGGCGGCGGTGCGGGCACCGGCGCCCAGTTCGGGGCGGGCATGCCGAACCCGGCGTGCTGCGGGCCGCCGGGCGGCGGCCCCATCGGCGCGGGCGGCGGGCCCCCGGCGGGCGGCTGCCCGCCGGGGGGCGGCTGCCCGCCGGGGGGCGGGCCGAGGTGCGCCTGCTGCTGCGCCCAGCCGCCGTTGCCGTACATGCCGCCCGGCGCGGGCGAGGGCTGGTCGTAGGGGACGAACCCGGGCCGCGGCCGGCCGTCGGGTCCGTCCGGCGCCGGCGGGGGCTGACCGGCCGGCGCGTGCTTGTCGAGGGACGGCGGCGGGGGCACGTCCCGCGCGGCCCCGTCCTGCAGCGGGACCTCCTGCGGTCCCATGCCGAGGGCGGCGGGGTCCCGCGGCGAGCCGGCCTGCCCGGCGTCCTGCGCCGGGATGTCCTCGGCGGTCTCGCCGAACGGGCCGTCCGGCGGCGCGAATCCGTTGTCCGCGCCCCCCGCGACCAGGCGGTCCCCGCCAGGGCTCCCGGTGGCGCCCGGCCGCTCCGACGGATCGGAGTCGGACGCCTCGGGCTCCCCCTCGGGCCGTTCGGCCGGGTCGTCGTCCGCCCGGTCGTCCCACCGGTCCACGGGCATCTCCTGGTCGGTCACCGTCTCGGGAGGAGTCGCCGCCTCCTGCCGCTCGGACTCGGGGACGGCGTCATCGTCCTCCGTGGAAGCCCGGAACGGCCCGCGGTTGTCTTCCGTCATCCCCATCTCTCCTACCGAGCATGGTCCTCGTCATCCGTGCTCATGCTGCCCCGTGAGGCATGTGGCGAGCGTAAGCGAAGCACGGCCCGCCCAACGCACCAAGGCTATCCATCGTCCGCGGGCGGCCCGGCCGGGCGGTCGGCCGAACGGTCAGTCGAACGGGTTGACCGCGGACGCGAGGCGGCGGGCGCCGCGGTCGAGCCGCGCCCACGCCGCACCCGAGCCGCCGGGCAGGTCGCGGGCGACCGTCTCGGCGGTGGCGGACGGGCCGTCGGTGAGCACCGTGTAGACGAACCCGTCACCGGCGGACACGGCCCAGCGGCGCAGTGCCGCGCGGTGGTAGACGGTGCGGCCCTGACGGGTGCTCTTGTCCCAGCCCCGCATGCGGGCCTCGTCGAGGGCGCCGCGCTGGACGAACACCGAGACGGCCGCGAGGCCGTCGGAGTAGCTGAGGTGCAGGTCGCCGTCGCCGCGGCGGACGTCGTGCAGGGTGAGGCCGCCGGACAGGAGGGCGGGGATCGGCCAGCCCTCGGCGCGCAGGTCGGCGAGGGTCGCGTCGTCGAGGGGCTCGGCGGCCGCGGCGGTGCCGCCGGTGGCCGCGGGCTGCTCCGGAGTGTCGGCGAGGGTGCTGCCGCGGCGGCTCAGCGGGCGCGCGGGGGCATCGCCCGCGCCACCGGACGTCCCACCGCCGGACGACTCGCCACCGGATCCGTCAGGCGCCCCAACGGACTCGCCGGACGTCCCACCGGACCCGTCGAGCGCTCCACCGGACCCGTCGGACGTCCCACCGGAGCCGTCGGACGGGGCTCCGTCCGTCCCGCCGGACGGGGCGGGCACGGCGAAGCTGATCTCGGTGAAGCCGGTGGAGACGACGGCCCGCCCGGACGCGTCGACCAGCTCGCGGTGGAGCATCAGGCCGGTCTCGGCGTCGAGCCAGAAGCGCCCGGCGAGCGTCCCGTCGGTGCGGCGCGCCTCGACGACGTGGGCGGGACGGCCGCACCTGGCGGCGTCCGCGGTCTGGACGACCGTGTAGTTGCGGGTGAGGAGCTCGAGGGTCTCGGACGTGAACCCCGTCGTCTCCCCGGCGGCCGATTCCGGCCGATACCCGGAGGTGCCGGACGGTGCGGTGTAGCGGATGCCTTCGCCGGGCCGGTGCACGACCATCGCCTGGGACGTCGCCGAGCGTTCGCGGGAACGGGTCGTCAGCACCCGCAGGCCCTCGTAGGGCACGCGGCGGGCGGCGTCGGCGGCGGCGCGCAGCAGGCCCACGGCGCTCGGATCGCTGCGGACCCGGCGGGCCGACACGGGGTCGCCGGTGAGGGCGACGACCAGGGCGAGCGCGCCCGCGATACCGCCCGTGACCACGGCGCGGCGCCGTCGGTGGGCCGCGCTGGACGCCGCGGTCACGGCCCCGCGTGGACCGGAACGGAGGCGACCGGGGACGCGACCGGCCCTGTGCTCGGCGTCGCCCGGCCGGGCGCGACCGCGCCCGGAGACGCGCTCTGCGGTGAGCGCGCGCCGACCTCGCCGAGCGTCCGGGGATCGTCGCCGGTCACCGGGGCGTCGCCCGAGGTCATCGCGTGCTCGACGGCGAACCGGTCGAACTCGGGCGTGACCGCGGGCCCCTGCTGCCGGGCGCCGGCCGCGTACGAGGCGGTGCCGAGGCCGAGGACGAGCGTCGCCGCGCCCATCACCAGGTAGCGGCGGCGGGGACGGGCGAGCGTCGCGGCGTGCCCCGCCGGGCGCGTGTCGCGCGGGCCCGCGAACGCCGCCGCGCGGACCGGACGGGACGGACGGACGGATGATCGACGCGGGCGGACGGGACGTCCGGACGTCACGGTGGGCTCATCGGGCGGGACGGGCGGGACGGGCGGACCCGGCGGGGGCTCGACGGGTGCGGCGGCGCCGCCGAGGGCGCGGAGCCGGGTCACGAAGTCGTCGGTGGGGAGGTCGTCGGCGCCGGGCTCGGGGGCGCCCCCGAGCCCGCGCAGGCGGCCCTTGAGGCCGCGCAGGGTAGCGGCCTCCGCCCGGCACATGGCGCACGCCGCGAGATGGGCGAGCGCACGCTCACGCTCGTCGTGTCCCAGCTCACCGTCGACCAGCGCGGTCAGACGTTCCCCCAGACAACTCACGCGGCTCCCTCGTCGTTCCGTTCAGATCATGCGCGGCGCGACCCCGCGCGCCGGTTCGCTACGCGTCCTCCGGCCGGTACTCCGCCGCGGTGGCGCCCCCGGGCGCCGCGGTGTCCGCCGCCGCGGCGGCGACGCCCTCCACGGGCGCCCCCGCGCCCACCTGGACGTCCGCGGCGGCGACCGCGGCCCCGGCCGGGAACCGCTCGTTCCTCGTTCCGGGCCTGCGCCTGGTGGGGGCCCGGTGGTCGAGCGCCTCGCGCAGTTGGGCGCGGCCCCGGTGGATGCGGCTGCGGACGGTGCCGAGCTTCACCCCGAGGGTCGCGGAGATCTCCTCGTAGGAGAGGCCCTCGATGTCGCAGAGCACGACGGCCGCGCGGTAGTCGGGCGCGAGGGCGTCGAGGGCGGCCTGCACGTCGGCGTCGAAGTTGGTGTCGTCGTACGCCTGCGCCGGGGTCGGCTCGCGGCCCTGGATGCGCTCGGCGGCGTCGTCGGCGAGGCCCTCGAACCGGATGCGCTGCTTGCGCCGCGCCTGGTCGAGGAACAGGTTCGTGGTGATGCGGTGCAGCCAGCCTTCGAACGTTCCGGGCGTGTAGTTGGCCAGCGACCGGAACACGCGGACGAAGACCTCCTGCGTGAGGTCCTCGGCGTCGTGCTGGTTGCCGGTCAGCCGGTACGCGAGCCGGTACACGCGGCCCGAGTGCTCGCGGACGACCTCGTCCCACGACGGCGGTGCCCACTCGGCTTCGGGTGCGTTCTCGCGGGTGCGGACGGCGCTGCCATGCCCCTGCCTGGCGCCGACGCCCACAGCGCTTCTGAAACTGAGTGCTGCGACTCCCATGGTGCCGGGCTGTTCCTCTCTGGTGTCACCCAAGACCTCGTCTTGGAACGGCACGGTCTCGCCTGGGCTGGGGCGGCTGTGCGGGTTCGACGGCTGGTTCTCCCGTCCATCAGGGTGGACGCTTTCGCTGGTTACAACGCGCTGAAACGCCAGTTGGTTCCCTGTCAACGATATGGTCTTTCCAGCATGAGCCAGGCGGGGGTCCCGCGAGGAGGCAGCCATCGACGCCATTCAGGCCACCCTGGCCTACGTGGAGGATTTCCACCCCGAAGACGAGCCGCTCCGGGACGCCCGGCGGCGCGGCGAGGAGGTCGGCGCGCAGCCGATCGGACCCGCCGGCGGGGCGGCGCTGCGATTCCTCGCGACCCTGATCGGCGCCCGGACGGTCGTGGAGGTCGGCTCGGGCTGCGGCGTGTCCGGCGTCTACCTGATGCGCGGGATGCCGCCGGACGCGGTGCTGACGAGCGTGGACATCGAGCCGGAGAACCAGCGGCTGGCCAAGCAGGCGTACCGGGAGGCGGGCCTCGGCTCGTTCCGCACCCGCATGATCAGCGGACCGGCGCTGGAGGTGCTGCCGAGGCTCACCGACGGCGCCTACGACATGGTGTTCTGCGACGCCGTGAAGCAGGAGTACCCCGAGTACCTGACGGCGGCGCTGCGGCTGCTGCGGCCGGGCGGCGTCGTCGCGTTCGACAACGCGCTGTGGCACCACCGGGTGGCCGACGCGCAGGTCCGCGATCCCGTGACCGAGGCGATCCGGGACGTGCACCGGGCGGTCGCCGACGACGAACGGCTCGTCCCGCTGCTGCTCCCGGTCGGCGACGGCCTGCTCTGCGCCGTCAAGCGCGACTGACCGCCGTGGACGGTGCGGAGGCCGAGACCGGGACCGGCACCGAACCCGGCATCGGGACCGGGCGGGACGAAGGCGTGTTCGCCGTCCGCGACCGGATCGGGTGGCGGGGGATCTGGCGCTCGCTGGCGCTGCTGATCCTGTTCCTGGCGTCGGTCGGGTTCGTCGCCGGCGGGGTGATGCGCGGCGGCGGCCTCGGGAGCGTCGTGGTGGTCGTGCTCGGCGCGGGCGGGATCGTCCTGTTCGGGTGGGGCCTGCTGGCGTCGATCGGCGAGCTCGCCGTGCGGCGTCCCGTCCTGGAGTTCGACGCGGGCGGGGTGCGGCGCCCGGCGCGCTGGCCGCTGCCGAAGCGGTTCGGGCGGACGCTCGCCTGGGACGACGTCGCGGCGATGGCGGCGATCCGGCGCGGGGTGTCCGGGGCGCGCGGCGGCGTGCGCGACCACCTGGTGTTCCTGCCGACGCCGGAGCTGGCGGAGCTGGCGCGGACGGCGGAGCGCCCGGCGCTCGTGGCGCTGACGCTGCGGGACCTGCCGGAGACGGCCGCCGCGGAACCGTGGGCGTTCCCGGTGGAGCCGGGCTGGGACGCGTCCCTGCCCGAGGTGGTCAGGCAGGCGCGGCGCCGCCGCCGGATCCCGGTGATCGACCGCCGCACGAAGTGACCGTGCGGCGGCCGGCCGGGCCGGAATCCCCTAGGACAGCCACTCCAGCAGCAGCCGGGTGCCGTACCCGGTGGCGCCGCGCGTGATCTCGGCGTCGTCGGACGCCGCGCGGCCGGGGCCCGCGATGTCCAGGTGCGCCCACGGGCGGTCGCCGGCGAACTCGCGCAGGAACAGCGCGGCGGTGATCGCGCCGCCGCCGTAGCCGCCGCGCCCGAGGTTGGCGAGGTCGGCGACGTCGGAGTCGATCGCGGCGCGGTAGTCGTCGACGAGCGGGAGCCGCCACAGCGGTTCCCCGGCGGCGTCGCCGGCGGCGGTGAGGGCCCCGGCGAGGGCGTCGTCGGAGGCGAACAGGGCGCCGTGCCGCAGGCCGAGCGCCACCTTCGCGGCGCCGGTGAGGGTCGCGACGTCGACGACGGCGTCGGCGTCCAGCTCGGCGGCGGCGTAGGCGAGCGCGTCGGCGAGGACGAGCCGTCCCTCGGCGTCGGTGTTGAGCACCTCCGACGTCCGGCCGCCGAAGTGGGTGATCACGTCGCCGGGGCGCATGGCCGACCCCGACGGCATGTTCTCGGCGGCGGCGACGAGACCGGTGACGCGGGCGCGGACGCCGAGGGCGCGCAGGGCGCCCATGACGGCGATGACGGTGCCGCCGCCCGCCATGTCGGTCTTCATCGTCTGCATGCCCGCGTTGGGCTTGAGCTGCAGGCCGCCGGTGTCGAACGTGATGCCCTTGCCGACGAGGACGACGTGCCGGTCGGGCGTCCCGTCCGGGGCGTACGTCAGCTCGATCAGCCGGGGCGGCCGGACGGACCCGGCGCCGACCGCGAGGAGGCCGCCGAACCCGCCCTCGGCCAGTTCCTTCTCGTCCCGGACCCGGATGCCGAGCCCGGCGTCCCGCGCGACGTCCGCGGCCTGCGCGGCGAGCCAGGACGGGTCCTTCTCGGCGGACGGCGTGTTGGCCAGGTCGCGGGCGCGTGCGGCGGCGTGGGCGCGTGCGGTGCCGCGCTCCAGGGCGGCCGCGCCGGCCTCGGGTCCGGCCTCGGTGAGCACGACCAGCTCGCCGAGGGGGGCGGGGCCGGACGGGGTGCCGGCGGTGAACCGGTAGGAGGCGAGCAGCGCGCCCTCCGCGAAGGCCGCGAGGTCGCCGTCGGGGACGCCCGCGACCAGCGCGGACCGTCCCCGGCCGCGGCGGGCCAGCGCGGCGCCGGCCCTGCGCAGGTCGGCCGGGCGCGCCTCGCCCACCCCGTACAGCAGCAGCTCGCGGACGCGGCCGTCGACCGGCACGTGCGCGGCCACGATCTCGCCCGGCTCGCCCTTGGCGCGGTGCAGGGTCAGCAGCTCGTCGAGGCCGAACGGAAGGAGGTCCGCGATCTCCGCCGCGGGCGCGACCGGGCCGTCCGGGCCGGAGCGGACGGGTACCGCGACGGCCTCCGCCTCGACTTCGGCGGCCGTCCCGGAGACGGTGCCGCCCGCTGAGCGGACGCGGGTTTCGATGGGCATGACGACGGTTCCCCCTGTGGTGAAGCGACCCTGTGGTGAGGCGACCCTGTGGTGAGGCGACCCTGTGCTGAAGCGACCTGCGCGCGACGGCGTGCCGCCGGCAACGCGGAAAACGGCGAAGGCCCCGGCGGCGTCGCCGGGACCGTCGCCGCAAGCCGGGTTCGGCGGGGGCGCGTCAGCCCACGACGTCTTTCAGGGCCTCACCGAGGTCCTTGGCCTCGTCTGCGGACAGCTCGACCACAAGGCGGCCACCGCCTTCGAGAGGGACCCGCATGACGATTCCGCGCCCCTCCTTGGTCACTTCGAGCGGACCGTCTCCCGTCCGCGGCTTCATCGCCGCCATGCGTGTATCCCCTTCCTGCGTAGGGCCGCGACCTCGCTCAGCGTGGGCTCAGCGGTGGCCGCACGGCCGCCAGTCGCAACAAGCGTCATCAGTAGTGGTCCATTATCTCGTCTTCTGGGCGCGAAGTGGTAACGATCAGCCTCCAGATCGTGCCCGCCGCAGGTCCGCGGCCGTTTTCGGGGAAGGACTTCCAGGTTCGGGGAATGGCCGCGCACCGTCCGGGGAAGCGGGATCGGCGCTTGCCCGCGGCGTCCGGTTCGTCGATGGTTGCCGGAGAAGATCTACGAAAGAGCTGGAGGGCGCCGAATGTCCGACACCGTGCTGTACGACGTGACCGATGCCGTCGCGACCATCACGCTGAACCGTCCCGACGGGATGAACTCGCTCACGTCGGAGATGAAGGACGCCCTGCGCGGGGCCGTCGAGCGCGCGGCGTCCGACGGGTCGGCCCGCGCGGTGATCCTCACGGGCGCCGGGCGGGCGTTCTGCGCGGGGCAGGACCTGCGCGAGCACGCCGACCACCTCGCCGCCGGACGGGGCCTGAACGACACGGTCCGCAAGCAGTACAACCCGATCGTGCTGGGCATCGCCACCATGGGCAAGCCGGTCGTCGCGGCGGTGAACGGCGTCGCGGCGGGCGCGGGCGCGGCGCTGGCGTTCGCCTGCGACCTGGTCGTCGCGTCCGACAAGGCCCGGTTCGCGACGGCGTTCACCGGCATCGGCCTCGCGCCCGACAGCGGCATGTCGTGGACGCTGCAGCGGCTCGTCGGCCGCGCCAAGGCCACCGAGCTGCTGCTGCTCGGCGAGCCGCTGAAGGCCCCCGAGGCGCTGGAGCTCGGGCTGGTCAACCGGGTCGTCCCGGCGGACGAGCTCGCCCCCGCGTCCGTCGAGCTGGCGCGGCGCCTGGCGGCCGGCCCCACGGCCGCGTACGCCGCCGTCAAGACGGCCCTCGACCACGCCGCGTCGCACGACCTGGCGTCCGCGCTGACGATGGAGGCCGACCTGCAGGACCAGGCCGCCCGGACGTCCGACCACCGGAACGCGACCGAGGCGTTCCTGAAGAAGGAGCAGCCGGTCTTCGAGGGTCGCTAGGGGTCAGCCCGCGTCCCGCAGGTACGCGAGGACGGCGCGGACGCGGCGGTGGTCGTCGGACGTCTGGTGCAGGTCGAGCTTGCCGAAGATCGACCCGACGTGCTTGACCACCGCCGCCTCGCCGACCACGAGGGCGCGGGCGATCGCGCCGTTGGAGCGCCCCTCCGCCATCAGCGCGAGCACCTCCCGCTCGCGCGCGGTGAGGCGCTCCAGCGGCGAGTGCTCGCGCCGCCGCGCCAGCAGCCGCCGCACCACCTCCGGGTCGATCACGGTGCCGCCCGCGGCGACCCGGTCGATGGCGTCGACGAACTCGGCGACCTCGCCGACGCGGTCCTTGAGCAGGTAGCCGACGGCGCCGCCGGTCTGCAGCAGGTCGGCGGCGTAGGACTGCTCGACGTACTGCGACAGGACGAGGATCGGCAGGTCGGGGTTCTCGGCGCGCAGCGCCAGCGCCGCCCGCAGGCCCTCGTCGCGGAAGCCGGGCGGCATCCGGACGTCGGTCAGCACGACGTCCGGGCCGTGTTCGGCGACGGCGGCGGCCAGCGCGGGCGCGTCGGCGACGGCCGCCGCGACCTCGTGCCCGAACCGGCCGAGGATCTGGCCGAGGCCCTCGCGCAGCAGCACCGAGTCCTCGGCGATCACGATTCGCATGGGATCTCCACCCGCAGGATCGTAGGCCCGCCGGGCGGGCTGGACAGCCGGACGGTCCCGTCGTGGACGGCGACGCGGTCGGCGAGGCCCTGCAGGCCCGTGCCGGACGTCGCGTCCCGTCCGGCCCCGGCGCCGCCCGTCCCGTCGTCCCAGACCTCGATGTGCAGCGCCTTGCGGGACCGCCGCGCCGACACCCGCACCCGGCCCGCGCCGCTGTGCTTGGCGACGTTCGCGAGGGCCTCGGCGACGACGAAGTACGCGGCGGACTCGATCGCGTCCGGCGGCCGTCCGGGCAGGTCGACGTCCACCTCGACCGGGACGGCCGACCGTTCGGCGAGCGACTCCACGGCGGCCCGCAGGCCCCGGTCGGTCAGCACGGACGGGTGGATGCCGCGCACGAGGTCGCGCAGCTCCTCGAGCGCCGCCCGCGCCTCGTCCTGCGCCTTCGCGGCCCAGTCGCCGCCGTCGTCGAGCTTGGCCAGGCCGAGCGTCATGATCAGTGCGGTGAGCCGCTGCTGGGCGCCGTCGTGCAGGTCGCGCTCGATGCGCCGCCGCTCGGCCTCGAACGCGTCCGCCATCCGCGCCCGGGACGCGCGGACGTCCACCAGCTCCTCCTCGACCGGGCGGACGAGCAGCGCCCGGTCGAGCGCGGCCCGCGCCGCCGCCGCGACCGTCATCGCGTAGAAGCCGAGGAGCGCCATGGCCACGCCCGCCACGGCCACCGGCCACGCCTCGCCCTGCGTGTCGACGGTCCCGGCCGTCCCGTACATGATCTGGTCGCCCTGCCCGACGAGCATCGGCGCGCCCGCCTGGACGACGCCCCCCACGAACAGCACCGTCGGCGTCATCACGGCCACCACCGACAGCAGGCCCGCCAGGACCGCGTGCCCCAGCTCCCGCCATGTCGCGACCTCCCGGAGCCGGAACCACGCCCACGGCCGCAGCCCGGCCGCGGGCGGGTCGCGGTGCGGGGACGGCGCCGGGCGCGGATCGAGCAGCCGCAGCCGCCGCCGGTCCACCGCGCCGAGCCCCACCGCCGACAGCGGCACGCACAGCAGCAGGACGACCCCGATCCCGACGGGCGCGAGGATCGCGCCGACCACCACCAGCACGAGGGCCAGCAGCAGCCAGAGGATGCCCGTCACCAGCCCGCCGGCCAGGTAGGCCAGCGACCGCCACGGCCACGACGACAGCAGGAACCGCAGCGGGTTCCCCGCCATCGCGCGCCACGGACTCCTCGTCATGCTCCGACCGTAAGGCGTCGGAAGGCCCGGTACGTCCCGTCCCAGCTCCACTCGTCCCGGGCCCGCGCGCGTCCCCTCTCCCCCATCGCGCCGGGACGGACGAGCAGGTCGACGAGCCGCGCGGCGATCTCGTCGTCCGACGCCGGGTCCACGACGTACCCCGTCTCGCCGTGCCGGACGGTCTCGGGCGCGCCGCCCGAGTCGCCCGCGAGCACCGGCAGGCCGGCCGCCGCGGCCTCCAGGAACACGATGCCGAGCCCCTCGGTCTCCAGCCCGAGCCGCCGCGACCGGCACGGCATCGCGAACGCGTCGGCCGCCGCGTAGTAGGGCGGCAGCTCCGCGTGCGGGACGGACCCGGCGAACACGACGCCGTCGCCCGCCATGTCCCGCAGCCGGGCCTCCCGGGGGCCGCCCCCGACGATCAGCAGCGTCGCGTCCGGGACGGCCTCGCGCACCCGGGGCATCGCCCGGATCAGCCGGTCCTGCCCCTTGCGGGCGACGAGCCTCGACACGGTGAGCACGACCGGGCGGCCGCCGAGGCCGAACCGGCGGCGCACGTCCGTCCCGTCCACGTCCGGACGGAACACGTCGGGGTCCACGCCGGGGACGAGCCGTTCGAGCCGGGCGTCCGGGCCCAGCGCGGGCGCGATCCGGCGGCGCGTGTACTCGGTGAGGTACGTGACGACGTCGGCGCGCTCGCCGATCCGCCGGAGCACCCCCCGCGCTCCCGGCACCCCGGCCCACCACACCTCGTGCCCGTGCGTCGTCGCGATCGACGGCACCCCGAGCCGTCCGGCGAGCAGCCCGAGCGGCGCCGCCGCGCCGAACCACACCCGGTCGCATCCGTGGACGTCGATCAGGCGGCGGGCCGTCCGGGCGACGCGCGCCGTCGGCAGCAGCGTCCGCGCCCGGTCCCGCACCACCGGGAACGGGAGGCCGCGGTCGAACTCCGCGGCGCCCGGCTCGGCCGACGTGTACACGACGACCTCGCCCGGCGGGAACCGGCGCGCCACCTCGAACACGAACGTCTCGATGCCGCCGCGCCGGGGCGGGAAGTCGTTGGTGACGATCAGGCGGCGAGCCACAGTTCCGCCTCCTTCCGCACCCGGGGCCGGTCCGCGATCCGCGCCCACAGGACGAGCACCGCCGGGTACACGAGGTAGCCCCACCGCGACGCGGGCATCAGCGCCATCGCCAGCGCGAGCCCCACCGCCACCCGCAGCGACGCCGCCCGGACGTCCGCCGGGGGCCGCACCAGCAGCGACACCCCCATGGCCAGCGCGGCGGCGCCCAGCCCCGCGAGCGCGACGGCGTGCCCGCCCGTCCCGAGGTCGGCGAGGAGCCGTCCGGGCAGCGGGCTGCCGGCGGGCGACCCGACCCCCGCCAGCCCCATGGGGAACCGGACGGCGTTCTCGACGAACGCGCGGGGATCGGCGAGCCCCGGGAGGACCGCCCCGAGCGCGAGCGCTCCCCCGGCCGCCGCGGCGAAGCGCCGCCCGCCCGTCCGGTGGTGGGCGAGCAGGAGCGCCAGGCAGGTGAGGAGGACGGGCCAGGCGGTCGGCTTCATCGCGGCGGCGAGGCCCAGGACGAGCCCGGCGGACGCCGCGTCGCCCCGCGCCGCGAGCGCGAGCCCGAGGCAGGCGAGCCCGAGCACGGGCAGGTCGTCGCCGCCGACCGCGAGGGGCAGCGCCACCAGCGGGGACGCGGCCAGCAGCGTGAGCGGCGCGAGCGCCGTCCGGCCGCGCAGCAGGAGGGCGCTCGCGGCGAGCAGCCCCAGGAACGCGGCGGTGAACACCACGCGGGCGTCCAGGCCGGTCAGCGCGGACGGGAGGCCGAGCAGCGCCATCGCGGGAAGGTACGGGTTGTACGCCTCGTAGCCCTCGCCGGGTCCGGGGACGCGGTAGGGGGTGCCGTGGTCGAGGAGATGAGCGGCGGACCGTTCGACGACGCCGACCTCCGGCTGCGCCTGCCCGGATACGACGAGCACCGCCAACGGCACCACCGCCGCCCCCACGAACACGACCCCGGCCAGAAGCTCCGAACGCCCCCAGGGCCGATCCGCCGCCGCCCCGGCGGCGTCCGGGGCCCCGCGTCGGCTGCGGAGCCACGGCAGCGCGGATGCGGTGGCGGCCAGGGTGTAGACGACGGCGGCGACGGCGCCCCACGTCCGGTGCGGGGGAAGGTCGGTGACGGCGGCCGTCGCCGCGGCGAACGCGGCGCAGAGGCCGTAGAGGGCGGATGTTCTGAGCTGGGGATTCACGCGTTCAAGGCAATCGCGGCGCGGCCCGCGGATCATTGGCTCCAGCCGACGGATCCGGGGTGGGGCCAGGTCTACCTCGGGCCTCCACCTGAGCGGAGGTATGGACAACCCCACCCCCGGTCCGGGAGTGCGCGCCAGTGCGCCGGAGGGGCCGCGCCGGTTGACTCGGGGGCATGACGCAGACATCCGCGGCGCCGCCCGCCGGCGCGCACCCGGTCGAGGACGCGGCCGTGGCGACGGGCCTGACCAAGCGGTACGGGACGGGCGACGGTGCGGTGACGGCCCTGCGCGGGGTCTCGGCGGCGTTCCCGCGCGGCCGGTTCACCGCGATCATGGGGCCGTCCGGGTCGGGGAAGTCGACGTTCCTGCACTGCCTCGCCGGGCTCGACACCGCGACGTCGGGGTCGGTGCGCATCGGCGGCGTGGAGATCACCGGGCTGTCGCGGACGAAGCTGACGCGGCTGCGGCGCGACCGGCTCGGGTTCGTGTTCCAGTCGTTCAACCTGCTGCCGATGCTGACGGCGGAGGAGAACATCCGGCTCACCGGGCGGCTCGGCGGCCGGGGCGCCGACCCGGCCTGGTTCGACACGATCGTGGACGCGCTGGGCCTGCGGGGGCGCCTGGAGCACCGGCCGAGCGAGATGTCGGGCGGGCAGCAGCAGCGGGTGGCGGTGGCGCGCGCGCTGCTGACCCGTCCGGACGTCCTGTTCGCGGACGAGCCGACGGGCAACCTCGACTCCCGTTCGGGCGGCGAGGTGCTCGGGTTCCTGCGCACGGCGGTCGACGACTACGGGCAGACGGTGATCATGGTGACGCACGACCCGGCGGCGGCCGCGCACGCCGACCGGGTGCTGTTCCTCGCGGACGGGCTGATCGTGCACGAGCTGGCGGGCCCGACGATCGACGGCGTGCACGCGGTGATGCGCGGGATGGAGGGCTGAGCGCGATGTGGCTCATCGCGCGGCGCTCGTTCGCCGAGGGCTGGGGGCGGCTGGCCGCGACGCTGCTCGCCGGTGTGTTCGCGATCGGGTTGATCGCCGGGTCGCTGCAGTTCGCGCTGCGGGCGCAGGCGGCGGTGTCGGGAAGCGACGCGAGCGAGTTCGCCCGGACGGACGTGGTGGTGCAGGGCGGCGAGACCGACCCGGGCGACCTGTACGCCGCGCCGGACGGACGGATCGCGCTCGATCGGGTCGCGGGCCGTCCGGGGGTCGCGGCGGCGGCCGGGGACGCGAAGGTGCCGGTCGCCGCGAGCGGACGGGACGGCGAGCCGATCGTCCCGCCGGCCGGTGCGGGCACGACGCTGCGCCCGTGGATCGCGGAGCCGTCCCTCAGCGCGTACCGGCTGGAGTCGGGACGGGCGCCCGCGCGGGACGGGGAGGTCGCGGTCGGCCGGCACGTCGCCGCGGCCGGGGGCTTCACCACGGGCGACACGATGTCGGTGCTCCTGCCGGACCGGGCCCAGGCGATGACGATCGTCGGGATCGTCACCGTGCAGGGCCGCGACGCGGTCGCGAGCGGCGACCTGCTGCTGGCGCCGCCGGAGACCGTCCGGCGGGCGGCGGGGCTGGAGCCGGGCGTCTGGCAGAGCGTCTGGGTCGGCGCGGCGCCCGGGGTGCCGGCGGGCGAGCTGCGCGAGCGGCTGGCACGGGAGCTGCGCGGGGACGCGACCGTGCGGACGGCGGCGCAGGTGCGGGACTCGCAGTCGGCGACGCTGCGGTCGACCGGGGTGTCGGTGGGCGGCGCGATCGGGATGATCGCGTCGGTGGCGGTGTTCGTCGGGCTGTTCGTCGTGGCGAACACGTTCGGCACGCTCGTCCGGCAGCGGACGCCGCGGCTGGCGCTGCTCGGCGCGATCGGCGCCACCCCGCGGCAGCTCAAGCGGCTGATCCGGTTCGAGGCGCTGGCCGTGGGGATCGTCGCGTCGCTCGGCGGGCTGCTCGTCGGCTATCCGGTGTCGGCGGTGCTGACCCGGCTGTTCGCCGCGGACGGCTTCGACATCTCGGCCGCCGACGCGCAGGTCGGCTGGGTCGCGCTGGCGGTGCCGGTCGCGTCCGGGCTGCTGGTGACCCAGCTCGCGGCCGGGCGCGCCGCGCGCCGCGCCGCGGCGGTGTCGCCGATGGAGGCGCTGCGGTCGGCGGGCGCCGGGGACGGCGGGCGGCGGTGGCCCCGCCTGGTCGGCGCCCTCGCCGTGTTCGGCTGCGCGTGGATGTTCTTCGGTCCCGCCATCGCCGTGCAGTACGAGGAACCGCCCGGCATGGAGCGGACGATGGGCACCGCGGCGCTCGTCCTGTTCGGCTGCATGACGACCGTGGCGGCGCTCGCCGTCCTCGCCCCGTTCTTCGTCGGCCCCCTCGGCGGCCTCGTGGGACGGGCCGGGACGGCGGTGAGCGGCGAGGCGGGGCGGCTGGCCCGCGCCACGATCACCCGCAGTCCGCGCCGGGTGTCGGCCGCCGCGTCGTCGCTGATGCTCGGCGTCGCCCTCGTCGGCGCGACCGCGCTGCTCATGCTGTCGGTGCACGGGCGGTTCGCGGAGGCGGGCCGCGAGGTGCTGCGGGCGGACCACGCGATCGCCTCGACCGGCACGGCGCCCGGCGGGCCCGCCCTGCCCCGGGACGCGGCGGAGCGCGCGGCGGCCGTCCCCGGCGTGTCGTCGGCGGCGGCGCTGACCACGACGTTCACCACGATCGCCGGCTCGCCGGACGCCGCCGCCTCCCACCTGTCGGTGACGGGCGCCCCGCAGGACGACCTGCGCTCGACCCTCGACCTCGGCGGGAGCCTGCCGCCGCTGGCCCCCGGCGAGATCGGCCTCGCCTCCGCGGTCATGGAGGCGCACGGCCTGCACCGGGGCGACCGGGTGGTGCTGCGCGGCGAGCGCGGTCGGGTCGCGCTGACGGTCGCGGGCGCCTACCACGACCCGTCCCACCTGTTCGCCGACCAGGCCCTCGTGGCGCCCGCCACCATGGACCGCCTCGACCCGGACGCGACGGCACGGGCGGTGCTGGTGCGCGGCGGCGACCGCGCCGCGCTCGCCCGCGCGGTCGCGGACGTCCCCGGCGCGCAGGTCCTCGACCGGGACGCCTACCTCGACGTCGCCGTCGACGGGCTGACCAGCGGGCTGACGGTCCTGTACGGGTTCATCGGGATGGCCCTCGTGCTCGCCCTGTTCGGGATGGCCGCCACCGTGTCGATGAGCGTCGGCGAGCGCACCCGCGAGTTCGGGCTGCTCGGCGCGGTCGGCGCGACGGAGTCGCAGATCCGCACGATCGTCCGGTGGGAGGCGGCCACGGTCGTCCTGCTGGGGAGCCTGCTCGGGTTCGGCGCGGCGCTCGGCACGATGGGCGTGCTGCACGCGGTGACGGGCAGCTCGTTCCTGCGCCCCGTCGCCCCCTGGTGGCTGTTCGCGCTGATCGTCGCGGGCGCGGCCCTGGTCGCCCTGGCGACGTCCGCGCTGCCGGCCCGCCGGGCTTCCGGCGTCCCGATCCTGGCCGCCGCAAGGGCGGAGTGACCGCGGTCAGGGGCGGTGGGCGCCGCGGCGGTGGCAGCCGGTCAGGTGGTCGTCGACCAGGCCGCACGCCTGCATGAGGGCGTAGGCGGTGGTGGGGCCGACGAAGCGGAACCCGTGCCGCTTCAGCTCCTTCGCGAGCGCCTTCGACCCGTCGGTGAAGGCGGGCACGTCGGCCGTGTCGGCGGGCGCGGGGGCGCCCGGGTCGGCGTGCCGCCAGGCGGTCGCGGCGAGACCGCCGGGCAGGTCGAGGGCGGCGCGGGCGTTGCCGATCGCCGCCTCGATCTTGGCCCGGTTCCGGACGATCGCCGCGTCCGCGAGCAGCCGCTCCACGTCGCCCGCCCCGAACGCGGCGACCTTCTCCATGTCGAACCCGCAGAACGCCGCCCGGAACCCCTCGCGCTTGCGCAGGATCGTCAGCCACGACAGCCCGGACTGGAACGCCTCCAGGCACAGCCGCTCGTAGAGCCCCTGGTCGTCGCGGACGGGACGGCCCCACTCCTCGTCGTGGTAGGCGAGGTAGTCGGGCGGGCCCGCACCCCACGGGCAGCGGCCCAGCCCGTCCGCACCGATGATCGCGGTCGTCACGGCCGTTCGTCCCCCTCGCCCTCGTGGTCGCGTGCCCCGTCGTCGTCCCAGCGGTCGTCCCAGCGGTCGTCCCAGCGGTCGTCCGCCCTGCGGTCGTCGGCCCGGGTCGCGTCGAAGCTCGTCGCACCGGACGCGATGCCGTGCGGGTCGCCCGCGTCCGGGGGGAGGTCGCCGGACGGACCCGCGTTGGGACCGGTCTCGCGCAGGCCGTACAGGGCCCCGACCGGTTCGCCCGTCCGGTGCCGCAGCTCGGCGTTCTCCCGCCGCAGCGCGGCGATCTCGGCGTCGCGGTCCGACAGCGCGCGCGCGAGGCGCCGCACGGCCTCGTCGGTCAGGTCGGGCTGGTAGCCCCACATGGTGCGCGGCAGCCGCAGGTGAACGGTCTCCGCCGCGGTGACGGGCCATCCCTCGGTGCCGAGGGGAAGCGGCGGGTGGTCGGGGTGCGTCGCCGCGAGCTCCCCGCCCCTGCCCATGGCGAGCAGGACGACGGCGCCCAGCACGGCGACGGCCGCCAACCCGAGGACCACAAGCACGATCATGCTCCGATCAGTCTACGTGTCGGTGCCGTCGATCGTGCCACCGTCGGCCCTCCCCCGGCGACGACGCGCGGGCGGGCTCCGGGGGTCCGGGGTCGTCCGCCGGGCGGTTCGTGCCACGCTTGAGGGCATGGGGACGCATGGGGCGGACGGGGTGGCGCTGCTGGTGCCGGGGGCGCGGGTGCCGGACGGGTGCGCGGACGCGGGCACGGCGCCGCCGGCGGGCCGGGTCGCCGGCCTGGTCGCCGCCGGCGAGAGGGTGCTGGTCACGCTGGAGACGGACGCGCGGGAGCCCGATCCCGGGCTGCTGGCCGCGGCGTCCGTCTACGCGTGGCTGGGGGCGCGCGCGCTGCGCGTCCCCGCGTCGCAGGCCGCCGCGGTGCGCGACGTCCTGGACATGGTGGCCTCCATCCGGGGGGAGCGGCCCCCGGCGGAGACCAGGCGCGGGCTGGCCTAGACCGGCCCGAGGGCGGGTCAGCCGCGGATCTTCTCCCACGGGCCGGTGATGGCGAACGTCACGCCGGGGCCGCTCTGCCGGTTGGCGTACAGGGTGCGGCCGTCCGGGGAGAACGTCACGCCGCAGAACTCGCTGCCGTTGGCGGCGTTGCGGGCGAACGCGAAGGGCTTGTTGTCTTTCGTGGTGCCGACGAGGTGCTGCTCGCCGTCACCGTCCTCGGCGATGATCACGCCGCCGCCGTAGGGCGAGACGACGATGTTGTCCGGGCTGTCGAACCGCGAGTCGGTCTTGAAGATGAGCTGCAGCTCGAACTCGTTCGTCCGCGGGTCGTAGGTCCAGACCTGGCCCTTGTGGTCGCGGGCCGCACCGCTGGACTTGCGGGCGAAGCTGGCCGTGAACCACGCCTTGCCGTGCCCCCACCAGCAGCCCTCGAGCTTCTGCGTGCGGGTGATCTCGTCGCCGAACTGCTCGCGGATCGAGGTCTGCTCGGCGTACTTGTCCGGGACCGCCTTCCAGCGCGCGTGCAGCTTGGTGCCGGGCTCGTCGATGAGCGACAGGTCCGGGACGTCCCGGATGTACCCGACCTCGAGCCGCCCGCCCTGCATGTACGCGTGGTAGTCGCCGCGGTGGGCGCGCGGGCGGAACCGGTAGAACATGCCGAACGGGCCGGACGCGTCCTCGGTCAGGTACGCGGTGAGGGTGTGCGGGTCGACGCAGACGGCCTCGTGCGCGAAGCGGCCCATCTCCTTCAGCGGCTCGGGCTTGGTGCGGCGGCCGTACGGGTCGACCTCGAACACCCAGCCGTGGCTCTTGCTCTCGCCGCCGAAGCCCTCGGTCTCCTCGCAGGTCAGCCAGGTGCCCCACGGGGTGACGCCGCCCGCGCAGTTCGTGGACGTCCCGGCGAGGCTGACGTACTGGGACCGCAGCTCGTCGCCGTTGCGCAGCGTCAGCGTGGTGGTCCCGCCCCACGCCTCGGGGTCGTAGACCAGCTCGTCGGCGGCGACGGTCTTGACGCCGCTGGTGGTCTGCTCGTGGTTGCGGACCACCAGCAGCTCGTTGCCGTTGCCGGTCGGGAACGTTCCCATGGCGTCGTGACGCCCGGGGACCCGGACGCCGTCGGAGATCGTGTCGCCTTCGACCGACAGCTCCTTGTAGGTGAAGCCCTGGGGCAGGTCGAGGACGCCCTTCGGGTCGGGGACCAGCGGGCCGTAGCCGTACGCCTCGCCGGTGTCGGCGACCGCGGAGGTCTGGAAGATGGCGTCGAAACTCCCGGCCATCGCGAGGGACATCGCGCCGACGGCGCCGCCCTTCATCACTCCACGACGGGTGACGGACATGAACGCTCCTTAGTGGGGATCGCGTGAGGGGATCACGCGGGAGCCTTCTCCGCCATGCTGAATCGGAAGTGAACGAGCGGACGCGGATCGGGAAACCCCCAGGACACAGTTGATCCCTTGAGGATCTCAGGGCCGGTTCGACGCCGGCAGCTCACCGAGCGTCACCTTCACCTGCCGTTCCGTCCCGTCCGGTTCGCGAATCTTCACATTGACCGACCGCCCCGGCCGCAGGTTCGCGAGGACGGTCGTCAGCGCCGTCTGGTTCGGCGTCGGCGTCCCGTTCACGGCGAGGATCAGGTCCCCCTCCTCGATCCCGGACCCGGCGGCGGCGCCGCCGTCGAGCACCTCGACGACCGCGACCGCCGACTGCCGCCCGCTCTCCGGGTCGACGATCGTCCGGACGACGACGCCGAGCGCCGCCCGTCCGGAGTCGGTCACCTCACCGCCGCGGACCAGCTGCGGGACGATCCGTTTCACGGTGTCGCTCGGCGTCGCGAACCCGATGCCGTTGGCCGCGCCGCCGATGGACGGATCGGACGCCGCGGCGGTCGGGACGCCGATCACCTCGCCGCTCAGCGTGACGAGCGCCCCGCCGCTGTTCCCGGGGTTGATCGCCGCGCTCGTCTGGATCGCGTCGGCGATCGTCGAGCCCTGGAAGTCGCCCTCGCCCTGCGTCGACACCGTCCGGTGCAGCGCGGACACGATCCCGTTCGTCACGCTTCCGGCGAGTCCGAGCGGGTTGCCCATGGCCAGCACGATCTGCCCGACCCGCGCCTTGCTCGAGTCGGCCCACCGCGCGGGCTTGAGGGACCCGCCGTCCACCTTGACGACGGCGAGGTCGTCCGGCGGGAACGCCCCGACGAGCTGCGCGCCCAGCGGTGCGCCGCCGCTCGCGGCCGTCACCCGGATGCGCTGCGCGCCCGCGACGACGTGCGCGTTCGTGACGATGTGCCCCTGCCCGTCGAAGACGACGCCGGAGCCCTCGCCCTGGTCCGTCTCGATCTTGACCACCGACGGCAGGACGGCCTCGACGATCCGCTGGTACTGCTGCTCCAGGCTCGCGGCCGGGCCGGTCGCGGGGACGGGCGTGCCCGCCGCCGCGGGCGTCGCGTCCCCGCCGCCGTCCCCGCCGCCGGAGCACCCGGCCAGCAGCAGCCCGCCCGCGGCCGCCACCGCGCACGCCTTCACCCTGGTCACGCCGTTCAAGTCCCCCACCTCCGCAGAGGCTTCCTTCCCCTCCTGCGAAGACCACGCGCGCCGAGCCGGATTCGGCCGGGAGCGGGCCCCGAGCAGGCCGCGCGCGTCCTGCGGTCAGCCGTCCTACAGTTCGGCCTCGGCGTAGTCCTCGGGAGTGGGCTCGATCCGGACCTGGGAGCGTTCGAGCAGGTCGAACGCCTCGGGGACGGTCGAGGCCCAGCTGACCGCGTCGAACGCCTTCG
Organism: Actinomadura cremea; assembly: GCF_014648495.1. Lineage (GTDB taxonomy): Bacteria > Actinomycetota > Actinomycetes > Streptosporangiales > Streptosporangiaceae > Spirillospora > Spirillospora cremea. Next base: position 22,180 of record NZ_BMRF01000006.1, on the reverse strand, counting down.
GACGGGTGAAGCCGTGCTCCGCGAGGCCCTTCATCAGCTCGCGGAGCGGCTCGTAGACGCCGACGGGGTCGAGGATGACGATGGGCTTGTCGTGCATGCCGAGGGTGCGGGCCGTCCAGATCTCGAACAGCTCCTCGAGCGTCCCGATGCCGCCGGGCAGGACGAGGAACGCGTCGCTGCGGCGGTCCATCTCGCCCTTGCGGGTGCGCATGTCGGGGGTGACGATCAGCTCGTCGTTGTCCTCGTCGGAGATCTCGAGGTCGACCAGGTTCTCGGGGATCACGCCGACGCTGCGGGCGCCGCCGGCCCGCGCGGCGCGCGCCACGGCGCCCATGCACGACACCTGGGCGCCGCCGCTGACCAGGCTGTGGCCGCGCCGCGCCAGCTCGGCGCCGGCCTCGGCGGCCAGGTCGAGGAAGCGGGGGGCGATCTTGCTGCTGGAGGCGCAGAAGACGCAGACGGCGAGGGAGTCGCTCACGTTCCGTCCACTCCCTGCTCCGCCGTCTCCTGCACCGCGGCCTTCTCCTGCAGCAGGCGCTCCTGCTGGATGTGCCCGTCGACGATCACCTTGACGACCTCGTCGGGGTCGTCGGTGAGGTGGATGAGGTCCATGTCCTCGGCTGAGATCTTCGCGGACGGCAGCATCGTGGCGCGGATCCAGTCGAGCAGCCCGCCCCAGAACTCGGTGCCGACGAGGACGATCGGGAACCGGGTGATCTTCTTGGTCTGGACGAGCGTGATCGCCTCGAACAGCTCGTCGAGCGTCCCGAAGCCGCCCGGGAGGACGACGAACGCCTGCGAGTACTTCACGAACATCGTCTTGCGGACGAAGAAGTACCGGAACTCGAGGCCGATGTCGACGTGGTCGTTCAGCTTCTGCTCGAAGGGCAGCTCGATGCCGAGCCCGACCGACAGCCCGCCGTTCTCGTCGCAGCCCTTGTTGGCCCCCTCCATGATCCCGGGGCCGCCACCGGTGATCACCGCGTATCCCGCGTCGTGCAGCCGGGCGCCGATGTCGACGGCCATCTCGTACTCGGGCGTCCCCGGCTTGGTGCGGGCGCTGCCGAAGACGCTGACCGCCTTCGGCAGCTCCGCCAGCAGCCCGAACCCCTCCACGAACTCGGCCTGGATGCGCAGCACCCGCCACGGGTCGGCGTGCACCCAGTCGGCGGGGCCGCGCGCGTCGAGCAGCCGCTGGTCGGTGGTGGTCTGCGGGACGGCGCGCCCGCGGAGCGTGGCGGGCCCCTGCCGCCGGGTTCGGCGGGAGTCATCGGATGTCATGGCCCCACCGTAACGGCGCGCCGGGGGCGCCCACCTCCCGGTTTTCCCGATCAGCCCACCTTTGCCGGGACCTCCCGCGGCGCGGGCTCCGCGGCCGTCCGGCCGGGGATGAGCGCCAGGGCGGCCGCGGCCGCCAGGAGCGCGACGCCCGCGGCGAGGAGCATGCCCGCCCGGAACCCCTCGTTCAGTGCCGCGCCGGCGGCGTGCCCGCCGTCCGCGAACGCGTCGCCGGTGACGTGCGCGGCCACCGCGACCACGAGCGCCAGACCGAGCGCGCCGCCGACCTGCTGGGCGGTGTTGACGAGGCCGGACGCGAGGCCCGACTCGTCCGCCGACGCCCCGGCGGTCGCGGCGATGGTGACGCCGACGAAGACGACCCCGGCGCCGAGCCCCATCACGATCGCGGGACCGAGCGCCTCGACCGCGTAGTGGCCGGTCGTCGACATGCGGGAGAACCAGGCCAGCCCGCCGGCGGCGACGGCCAGCGCCGCGCCGACCGGGACGCGCGGGCCGAACCGGGTGACGAGCCGGGAGCCGATCGCCGATCCGGCGCCGATCGCGATCGCCACCGGCAACTGCGCCAGCCCGGCCTTCACCGGCTCGTAGCCCTTGACCTGCTGCAGGTAGAGGGTCATGACGTAGAACATCGGGAAGATCGCCATCGTCATCAGGACGGCCGCCAGGTTGCCGCCGGTCAGCGACCGGTTCCGGAACACCCCGAGCGGGACGAGCGGGTGCCGCACGCGCGCCTCCACCGCGACGAACGCGACCAGCAGGGCGACGGCCCCGGCGCCGAGCCCGAGCGTCCGCGCGGACGTCCAGCCCGCCTCGTTCGCGTCCACCAGGGTGTAGACGAGCAGCGCGAGGCCGCCGGTCACCGCGACGGCGCCGAACAGGTCGAAGCCGCGGACCCGCTCGTCGCGCGCCTCGGGCAGCAGGACGGGCGCGAGCGCGATGGCGGCGGCGCCGAGCGGGACGTTGACGTAGAGCACCGCAGCCCAGCCGAACCAGTCGGTGAGCAGCCCGCCGAGGATGGCGCCGGCGGCCCCGCCCGCGCCGGCGACGGCGCCGAACAGGCCGAGCGCGCGGTTGCGCTCGGGGCCGGGCGCGAACAGCGTCATGATGAGCGCCAGTGCGGCGGGGGCGGCGAGCGCGGCGCCGACGCCCTGGACGGCCCGCGCGGCGACGAGCGTCCCGGCGTTCGGCGCGAGGCCGCCGACGAGCGAGGTGGCGGTGAACAGCGCCAGCCCGAGCAGGAACATCCGGCGGCGCCCGGCGAGGTCGGCGACCCGCCCGCCGAACAGCAGGAAGCCGCCGAACGCGAGCGTGTAGGCGTTGGTGACCCAGGACAGGTCCGCCTGGTCGAAGTGGAGGTCGCGGCCGATGGACGGCAGCGCGATGTTGACGATCGAGGCGTCCAGGACCAGGACGAACTGGACCGAGGTGAGCAGGGCGAGGGCGAGCCCCCGATGCCGTGCGGCCATGCATGACTCCAACTGGAAGTCGAATTCCGATTCCGTTTACAGCCCGGGAAGATACGGAAGCGTGATTCCGGTTGTCAACTCCGTATGGTTCACTGGGACGCGATGACCAGCACCGCCGAACCGCGCCCGATGCGGGCGGACGCGCGCCGCAACCGGCGCCGCGTCCTCGACGCCGCGCGCACCGCGTTCGAGGAGGGCGGCGCCGAGGTCCAGATGGAGGACATCGCGCGCCGCGCCGGCGTCGGCGTCGGAACGATCTACCGCCACTTCCCCACCAAGCAGGCGCTCGTCGACGAGCTGATCGTCGAGTGGCTGGCCGACGGCGCCGCCAACGCGGCCGAGTCCCTGCGGATCGACGATCCGTGGGAGGGCCTCGCGCACTACGTGCGGCTCAGCAGCGACGTGATGAGCCGCAACCGGGGCCTGCGCATGGTGTTCGGCGACATCGGCCTGCTGTTCGACGAGAACACCGGCCGCGAGAACCGGGAGCTGCACGACAACGTCGCCCGGCTCCTCGACCGCGCCCACGCCGCCGGGACGCTCCGCGCCGACATCGGGCTCCACGAGTTCCGCGCGCTGATGTGCGGGCTGGCGATGGCGGTCAGCCTCGCCGACCCCGAGGGCCGGCGGGTCTACACGGACGTGTTCCTGCGGGGCATGCGGGCCTGACCGCTCAGGCGGTGAGCCAGGCGCGCATCCGGCGCTCGCATTCGCCGATCAGCGGGATCTCGACGTACTCGTCCTTCGTGTGCGCCAGCGTCGGCTCCCCCGGCCCGTAGTTGACGGCCGGAACGCCCAGCTCCGCGAACCGCGCCACGTCCGTCCAGCCGAGCTTGGCCCGCACCTCCGCGCCGCTCGCCCGGACGAACGCGTCCGCCGCCGGGTGCGTCAGCCCGGGACGCGCGGCGGGCGACGCGTCCGCGACCTTCACGGCGAACCCCTCGAAGACCCGCCGGAGGTACGCCTCCGCCTCGTCGAGCGACTTGTCGGGCGCGAACCGGTAGTTGACGGTCACGACGCACTCGTCCGGGATCACGTTGCCCGCGACGCCGCCCCGGACGAACACCGCGTTCAGCCCCTCGCGGTACTCCAGCCCGTCCACGACCGGACGCGTCGGCTCGTACGCGCGCAGGACGTCCAGGATCCGTCCGGCCGAGTGGATCGCGTTCGACCCCATCCAGGCGCGCGCGCTGTGGGCCCTCTCCCCCGTGGCCGTGACCTCGACCCGGAGGGTCCCCTGGCACCCGCCCTCGATGAGCGCGCCGGTCGGCTCCATCAGGACGGCGAAGTCGCCGGCGAGCAGCCCGGGGCGTTCGGCGGCGAGCCGCCGCAGCCCGTTGCGCTCGGCCTCGATCTCCTCGCACTCGTAGAACACGAACGTGAGGTCGCGCGTCGGCTCCGGCACCGTCGCGGCGAGCTTCAGCGCCACGGCGACGCCGCTCTTCATGTCGGTGGTCCCGCACCCGTACAGCCGGTCGCCCTCGACCCGCGACGGCAGGTTCCCGTTCAGCGGCACGGTGTCCAGGTGCCCGGCCAGGACGACCCGTTCCGCGCGCCCGAGCCGCGTGCGGGCGACGATGTTGTGGCCGATCCGCTCGACCGCGAGGTGCGGCAGCGCCCGCAGCGCCTCCTCGACCGCGTCGGCGAGCGGCTCCTCCGCCCCGCTCACCGACTCGATGTCGACGATCGCCGCCGTCAGGTCCGTCACGTCCGAGAACAGATCAAGCCGCATGGGCGACAAGCGTACGCGGCATAGGATCGCCATCGTGGAGACGCCCATCCAGGTGCGCTGGTCGGCCCCCGCCGACGAACCGCACATGCGCGACCTTCTGCACGCCGCCGAACTCGCCCGCTACGACCGCTTCGCCCGTCCCGAGGACAAGGCCCGCTTCGTCACGGGCCGCTTCCTCGCCCGCACCGCGCTCGCCGACCGCACCGGCCTGCCCCCCGGCTCGCTCGCGTTCACCACCGAGTGCCCGCACTGCGGCGCCGACCACGGCAAGCCCCGGCTCCCCGGGCACGACATCGACTTCTCGCTCTCGCACTCCGGCGACCGCGTCGTCCTCGCCGTCGCCGAGGGCGTCCGGCTCGGCGTGGACGTCGAGCGCGAGAGCGACCGCGACATCGACCGCCTCGCCGAGATGGTGCTGTCCGCCCCCGAACGCGAGACCTTCACCGCGCTGCCGGCCGAGCGGCGCAAACGCGCGTTCCACAGCTACTGGAGCCGCAAGGAGGCGATCCTCAAGGCCACGGGCCACGGCCTGGCGGCGCCCATGAGCGCCATCCGGCTGTCCGCGCCCGACGACCCGCCCGAGGTGCTGGCCTGGGACGACGACGCGGCCGTCGCGCCCGTCCGGCTGGCCGACCTCGCCCCCGGCCCCGGCTACGCCGCCGCCCTCGCCGTCCTGACCCCGCATCCTCTGAAGGTCACCGAGCACCCCCCGCCCTGACCGGCGGCCAGACCCGCCACACGGCCCCGGACGCCGCGCACGGGCCACCCCGGCCGCACCGCACGAACCACCCTGGACGCGGCGCACACCCCGGACGCGGCGCGCGAACCATCCCGAACGCGCCACACGGGTCGCCCCAGACGCGGCGCGCGAATCACCCCGCACGCGCCGCACGGACCACCCCGGACGGGGCGGCGGCGTCTGGTGCCGGAAGCCGCGGGTTCTCCCCCGCACGGGGCGCGGGGGCGCCTTCCCGCGCGGCCGGAGGCCGCGCGGAGGGCCGTGGTCGGGGAGGGTTCGGTCAGCCGAGGCCGTGGTCGCGGAGGATGTCGTTCAGCTCCGCCTTGCTGTGCCGCTGCCCCTCTTCGAGCCGCTTGAGGATGAGCACCGCGGGGAGGCCGAACGTCCCGCCCTTGAACTCCTTGGTGCGGGTGCCGCCGACGGCGACGCACCAGTCGGGGATGCGGCCGCGGCTGATCTCCTCGCCGGTCTCGACGTCGATGACGGGCATGGACGCCGACAGGTTCGTGCCCGAGCCCACGACCGCGCCCTTCCCGACGCGGGCGCCCTCGACGATCATCGAGCGGCTGCCGATCATGGCCTCGTCCTCGACGATGACGGGCTTGGCGTTCGGCGGCTCCAGCACGCCGCCGATGCCGACGCCGCCGGACAGGTGGACGTTCTTGCCGATCTGCGCGCACGAGCCGACGGTCGCCCAGGTGTCGACCATGGTGCCGGAGTCGACGTAGGCGCCGAAGTTGGTGAAGGACGGCATCAGGACGACGCCCGGCGCGAGGTACGCGCCCCACCGGGCGATCGCGCCGGGGACGACGCGGACGCCGTCGAGGCGGCTCTTCAGCGGGATCCGGTCGTGGTAGCGGAAGTCGCCGACCTGCGAACGCACCATGCCGAGCACCTTGAAGCTGAGCAGGATCGACCGCTTCGCGCGCTCGTCCACGACGACCTCGTCGGTCGCGGGGTCGATGAAGGCGACGCGGGCCTCCCCGGTGTCGAGCTGGTCGACGGCCGCGGTGATGGCGGCGCGGGCGTCGGCGTCGTCCGGCGTGAGGTCGGCGCGCCGCTCCCACAACTCGTCGATGACGTGGGAGATCGGGCTGGTGAACGTTTCGGTCATGTTGCCTGAGCTTACAAGTGGCCGGTTCCCGGTACGGTCTTCGCGTGGCTGTATGGGCGAGGTCGAAGTCGCGCCCCGAGAAGGGGCCGGACCGTGGTGTGCCCCGGCGCCGTCGGCGCTGGGCCGTCATCACGTCCACCTTCCTGCTCGTGCTCGGCGCCGGCGCGTACGTGACGTACGAGTGGACGCGCCCGTACCTGCATGGGACGGGCTGCGAGGTGGGCTCCGGCGCGGGGAAGATGTCGCTGAGCCTGGAGCAGGGCGCGAACTCCGCCACGATCGCGGCGGTGGCGTTCCGCAAGGAGCTGCCGGAACGGGCGGTGGTGATCGCGTACGCGACCGCGATCCAGGAGTCGCATCTGCGGAACCTGGCGGGCGGCGACCGCGACTCGGTGGGCATGTTCCAGCAGCGCCCGTCGCAGGGCTGGGGCACGCCGGAGCAGCTCCGCGACCCGGTCGTGACGACGAGCAAGTTCTTCGACGGGCTCGTCAAGGTCAAGGACTACCTCGACAAGGACCTGCACATCGCCGCGCAGGAGGTGCAGCGCAGCGCCGACGGCGCCCTGTACGCGCAGCACGAGCCGGAGGGCGAGGTGCTCGCGGCGGCGTTCACCGGACGGGAGCCGGCGGCCGCGCGGTGCTGGTTCCCGCCGGACGAGCGGACGGAGCCGCGCCGCGCCGAGGCGGTCCGCGAGATGCGGCGGGCGTTCGGCGGCGGCCTGAAGGTGGACGGCCCGCGCACGGCGAGCGGCGCGCCGGACCCGGCCGCGCCGTGGACGTCGGTGATGGTGCCGGGCGAGCGGATGGGCTGGGCGGTCGCCGCCTGGGCGGTGACGCACGCGCAGGCGTACGGGCTGACCGAGGTGCGGCACGCGGGCGAGATCTGGCGGGCCGACACGGGCCACGACGGCTGGACGGCCGACCCGAAGGCCCCGAAGGACCGCGTCATCATCGGCTGACCGGCCCATGCGCGACGCCCCGCGCGGACGTGCCGGCCGACCGCTCCAGCCGATGCCGGTCAGCGGCGGGCGATGGCGCGAAGCGCGCCGTCCAGCTCGGTGTGCAGGGCCAGGACCCGGTCGACACCGGTGAGGCTCAGGACGCGGGCGACCCTGCCGTGGGCACCGGCGAGTTCCAAGGCGCCCTGGCGCGTGCGGCACAGCTTCAGCGCGGTCATCAGAACGGCGATTCCGCTCGCGTCGCAGAACCTGACCTCGGTCAGGTCCACGACCACCTCGGGTTCTCCGGTGCCATCGGTGATCGCGGCGGTCAGGCGGCCCGACAGCCAGCCGCTGTTGGAGGCGTCGATCTCTCCCTTGAGCAGCACCAGCAGCACACCGTCGAGCACGGCCGTGGTCTGGAGGCGCAACCCCGCCCCGTGGGGCGTGGAGGCGCCGGTGCCCGGCGGCCATACGACCCGGCCTCCGGCGGACCGGACTCCGGTCGGCGCTCCGGTGCCTTCGGCGGCGGTGTCATGGCGGTTCGACGTCGTCACGGCGACTCCCTTTCCTGGACAGGCTGTGAAGCACCACCAGGGACCGGAGTGGCAGGTGACCGATCATCATCGCGGAGAACGGGGCCCGGACGGGACACGACCTCCGAGACCCAACGTAGGCGCCACGAGGCGCACTCGCAACGGGCGGGCGCCGGATGCGGCCGCTCCCAGGCGTACCTACCGGCTCCGGACGTCGGCTCCGGACGTCGGCTCCGGGGCGGCGAGGTCGGTCGGCAGTTCGAAGTCGCCTCGGGTGACGGCGGCGGCGACATCGGTGAGTTTGCGGTTGTTGTTGCGCGCGTGCAGACGCATCATGGTGAACGCCTGGTCGACCGGGACCTGAGCGCGTTCGGCGATCATCCCTTTGGCCTGCTCGATCACGATCCGGGTGTTCAGCGCGGTCTGGAGCTGCTGGGACAGCAGCGCCTGCTCGCGGGCCGCGCGCTCGCCGATCAGCCCGATGGTGGCGATGTCGGCGAATCCCTGCCCCAGCGCGGCGCTGTCGGCGTCCAGGGCGACCGGCTCGCTCTGGAAGAGGTTGAGGGCACCGATGACGTGGTCGCGGAGCCGCATCGGCAGCGAATGGACGGACGCGAACCCCCGGCGCAGCGCCACCTCGCTGAACGCCGGCCACCGTACACGGTCGGCGTTCAGGTCGCCGGAGGCGACCGGCCGTCCCTCGGCGTAGCACTCCAGGCAGGGGCCCTCGTCGCGTTCGAGCTGGAACACCTCCAGCAGCCGGGTCTGCTCGGAGGACGCGGCGACCAGTTGCAGCCGGCCGGTCTCGTCGGCCAGCACCAGTCCCGCCTGATCGATGTCCAGCAGCTGCACGCACCTCTCGGTGAGCAGGTGCAGGAACTCGATCACATCGAAGTCGGCCACGAGGGTGTCCGCCAACTCCACGAATACACGTGTCAGCAGCTGTTCCCGCGCCATGTCGCTCTCCCTTCCATCCGGTCGGCTTCTCGGCCCGTCCGGCTCACTCGGCATCGGAGCCTCCGGCGCCGTCGGGCCTGAAACGCAGCACGCGGTCCAGCACCCGCTGGGCGACGTCGGCGAGGCTCACATCGGTGGTGAACGCGTGCGCGCGCAGCCGGGCCAGCGCCTCGTCCAGGCCGACGTCCAATTGGACCGCGACCATTCCGGTCGCCTGGTACACCTCCGCGCGGTCCCACCCCAGCACCCCGGGCAGGTCCGGCGTCGATCCTCCTTGCGCGCCATCGGTTCGCGCGGTGTCCAGCGTGACGGTCAGGGCGGCGCGGGCGAACACCAGGGCGTCGGCCAGCTGCCCGTCCAGCAAGGCCCCGGAACTCCGCCGGTAGAGCACCAGAACGCCCGGCCGGATCGCGCCGACCTGCAGCGGGAAGGCGAACACCGCGCCCACCCCGGACTCGACGGCGGACGCCGCGAACCAGGGCCAGCGCGTTCTGGCCTCGACCGACCGCAGATCGGGCATCAGCACCGGGCCGCCCTGCGTCCACGCGTCGATGCAGGGACCCTCACCCAAGGTGAACTGCGCGTCGTCCACCAGCCGTGCCGCGCTGTCGGTCGCGTACAGCAGCGTCCGCAGATTTGTGCCGGTGACCAGCGACAACGTCGCCCCGTCCGTCCCCACGGACAGACCGGCGGCCCGGCACACGTGCCCCACCGAGACGGCCTCGGCACCGGCGAGCCGGGCGATCAGAGCCCACGCCCGCGCGGCCCTGTCACCGTCCCGGATCACCATGTGGTGATCACCGCCTCGCCGCCCCGATAGCGGGCCACGCTCGACCGGCCGTCCCGACCGGACCGCGGCGCCCGCGACCTCCACCGTATCCGCAACGACCGGCTCCCGGCCGTCCGCGGCCCGACGGGATCATGCGGCGACCGGTGTCTCCCCGCTCTCCCGCCCGCGAGATGGCCGGTTCCGGCCGAGCGGACCCTGCCGGAACCGCCCCGGCGGGCCCGCCGTCACAGCAGCGACCTGGCGAGGTGGTCGGCGGTGCCGCCGCGCCATTCGATGAGGAAGAGGCTGGCGTCGTCGCTGGTCTTCCCGCCTCTTTCCCGCATGAGCGTGTGGGAGAGGCTCCGCACCATCTGCTGCACGGTCGAGCTGGCGGGCTCGACACGTTCGATGACGTCGACCAGCCGTTCCTCGCCGAACAACTGCCCGCCGGTCGTGTGCTCCTCGACGAGCCCGTCGGTGTAGGCCAGGACCCGGTCGCCCCGGCGCAGTCGCGTCGTGTTGATCTGGGGCGTCGAGCCGCCGAAGCCGACCGGCAGCGTCCCGGGCCCCTCCAGGGCGCCGATGACGCGGTGGTCGCGGATCAGCAGCGGGGCGGGGTGGCCGGCGTTGACCCACTCCAGTACGCCCGTCCCGATGTCCATGCACATCATCTGCGCGGTGACGAAGTGGTCGGGTCCGAACTGCTCGTCGAGGGCGTTGTCCATGAACTCGTACAGTTCCGCGAGCCCGACGTCGGCGCGCCTGGCGTGCCGGTAGGCGCCCACCGCGACGGTGGCCAGCACGGCGGCGTTCAGGCCGTGCCCCATCGCGTCGATCATGGCCAGGTGCAGGATGTCGTCGTTGAGGGCGTAGTCCAGGCTGTCGCCGGCGACGTCGTACGCCGGTTCGAGGATCCCGGCGACCGCGACCTGCGGCGTCGTCATGGTGAGCGGGGGCAGCAGCGACCACTGGATCTCGGCGGACACGCTCATCGGCTCGCGGCGCCGCGCCTGGAAGAACCGGTCGGTGTAGCCGTCCTTCGTGACGAGCATGTCGGCGACCAGACCGGCCAGCCGCCGCAGCAGCCGACGGTCGTCGTCATCGACGTCGTCCAGGGTCAGGGCCATCACCCCGACCTCGTCGCTGCCGTCCAGCAGCGGCAGGTACATCCGCACACCGTCGGCCTGCGGATCCTCGACGACGGTCTCCGTCACGAACGCCCGCCCGGCCAGACTTCCCTCCAGCTCCATCGGTTCCCCGGTGCTGAGGCCCCGTCCCGGCAGCGGCACCAGGGTGAGCTGGGCGTAGTCCTGCAGGAGGATCGTCACGTCCCGCCCGCCGATCGCGCGGACCTCCTCGGCCACCAGCGGCGCGATCAGCTGCGGCGGCATCTCGTGGGCCCGGTCCAGCAACTGCCCCAGCAGCCGTTCACCGAATCCCTCACTACGATCCACGGCGCTCCCCCCGGCCACGTCGCTCCGTCGCGTCTACCCGCGCCCCCTCGTCCTATGCGCAGGCGACGCGCCTTGTCACACGGCCGGGCGAGCGGCCGGGCGCGGGCATTGACGAACCCTCATGAGCGGGTTCGGTCGCGACCGGTGTCGGCCCCCGCCGACGCCGGGTGACCGGGGCGCCCGTCGCGGTCACCGCTGTGGGGGTGAGGCGCTGCGACGGGTTCGCGGCGTCGCGCGGCGATGCGGGCCTGGGTGGGCCAGCGCACGTCGTGCGCCCAACCGAGCGCTTCCAGCAGGCGGATGAACCGGGCCGAGGGATCGACCTGCCCCGGCAGCATGCCGTGCCGGGCGCGGGTGGGGTCGGCGTGATGGCCGTTGTGCCAGCTCTCCCCGAACGACAGGATCGCCAGCGGCCAGAAGTTGGCGGCCCGGTCGCGGGTGGTCAGCGGCCGGTCGCCGATCACGTGGCAGATCGAGTTGATCGACCACGTCACGTGGTGCAGCAGGGCGAGCCGGACCAGGCTGCCCCAGAAGAACGCGGTCGCCGCGCCCGTCCAGGTACCGGTGATGAGCAGCCCGGCCGCCGGCGGGGCCAGTAGCGACACCCCCGCCAGGACCGGGAACAGCCGGTCCACGCGGCGAATCGCGGGGTCGGCGAGCAGATCCTTGGCGAACCGCTCGCGGTCGGTGTAGTCGCGCCCCGCCAGCATCCAGCCGATATGGGCGAACATCAGGCCCTTGACCAGGCCGCGGGTACCGCGGCCGAAGCGCCACGGCGAGTGCGGGTCGCCGTCGCGGTCGGCGAAGGCGTGATGCCGCCGGTGGTCGGCCACCCACTGGACGACCGGCCCTTCTATCGACAGGCTCCCGGCCGCCGCCAGCGCCGTTCGCAGCGGACGGCCGGTCTTGAACGACCCGTGCGTGAGGTAGCGGTGGAACCCGACGGTGACGCCCAACCCGGTGACCACGTACCCGGTCACGGCGATGGCGGCGTCGACCCAGCTCAGGCCCCAGCCCCAGGCCACGGGTACGGCCGCGGCCAACGCGGCGAACGGCACCACCACCACCACCCACATGACCAGCACCGCGAGCGTCGACTTGCGCCCCTCGGTCAACGGCGGCCCCCGCCGCCCCTGTGCTGCGGGCCGGTCGGCCTGCTCGGCAGATCTCTGTGACGTCGTCGGAGTCATGCCACGATCGCCTCCTCGCCTTCGGTAGATCTGCGGCCTTCCGTGTCTGTAATGACTGAAATGAGCGATACCCGAGGGGTGCCGCCTACACATCCACGCCCCCGCCGGGATGGTCGTGCGCGACGCCGACACCGCGAACGCCTGCTGCGGCAGGGCGCACGGGCCCCGCCCGACCGCGAGTCGCCGGCGCCAGTCTGCGACGCCGTCGAGCCGGCGGCCCTGCTGGCCGGTGCGCGCATGGCGGACGCCTGCGGGGGAAGCGTGATCATATGGAGATCCCGCGGACCCTGGTGCTGACCGGGCACTTCCCCCCGGAGCCCGGCGGGGTGCAGACGTTCACGTGGGAGCTGGTGCGGCGGCTGCCCGCCGACCGGCTGCTCGTGGTGGCGCCCGCGCGGGCGGGGGCCGCGGAGTTCGACGCGTCGCTGCCGTTCCCGGTCGTCCGGCGGCGCGGCTACCTGCTGTTCCGCGGGCTGCGGCGGCTCGTCGCGCGGCACCGGGCCGAGGCCGGGTGGATCACCGCCGCCGCCCCGTTCGCGATGTACGCGCCGTTCGTCCGGGCGGCGGGGGTGCGGCGGCTCGTCGGGTCGACGCACGGGCAGGAGCTCGGCTGGTTCCGGGCGGCGCCGACGCGGGCGGCGCTGCGGGCGGCGGCCGGGTCGTTCGACGCGCTCACGCACCTGTGCGCGTCCACGCTGCCCGAGCTGGAGGACGCGCTCGGCGGCCGCACCCGGTTCGTGCGGCTCGCCGGGGCCGTCGACACCGACCGGTTCCGGCCCGGTCTGGACGGCGCGGAGATCCGGCGGCGGCACGCGCTCGGGTCGGGTCCGGTCGTGCTCAGCGTCGCGCGGCTCGTCCGCCGCAAGGGCCACGACACGCTGATCCGGGCGTGGACGGACGTGGTGCGGCGGCGCCCGGACGCGCGGCTCGTCATCGTCGGGGACGGTCCGATGCTGCGCCGCGTCGCCGAGCTCGGCGAGCGGACGGTGCCCGGTGCCGTCACCGTGACCGGCCGGGTGTCCGCCGCCGACCTGCCGCGCTACTACGCGGCCGCCGACGTGTTCGCGCTGCCCTGCCGGGACGACCGGCGCGGGCTGCAGACCGAGGGGCTCGGGCTGTCGACGCTGGAGGCGGCCGCGTCCGGGCTCCCGGTGATCGTCGGCCGGTCGGGCGGCAGCCCCGAGTCCCTCGTGGACGGGCGGACGGGCGTGCTGGTCGACGCGTCCGGTCCGGGCGAGCTCGCGCTCGCCCTGCACCGCCTGCTGGCCGACCCCGGACGCGCCCGCGCGATGGGCGCCGCGGGACGCCGCTGGGCCCTCGACACCTGGAGCTGGGACGGCGCCGCCGCGCGCCTCGCCGCCCTGCTGCGCGGTTCCGCCCTCGACGCGCAGGACGCGCGGGAGCGCCACGGACCGGGGACGGAGCCCGCATGGGACTCAAGGACCGGCTGAACCGCCGGGACTTCCGGCTGCTCATCATCGGTCAGTCGATCTCGTCGTTCGGCGACTGGATGGGCACCCTCGCCCTGATGTACTTCGTCCTGGAGATCTCCGGCTCCACGACGGCCGTCGGCGGCGTGCTGGTGCTGCGCCTGCTGCCGTCCGCGCTGGGCGCGCCGCTCGCCGCCCGGGTGGTGACGCGGTGGCGGCGCCGCAGCGTCATGATGACGTCCGACCTGGTCAGGGCCGGGATGGCACTGACCCTGCCGCTGCTGCCGTTCCTGTGGTGGGTGTACTTCTGGGCGTTCCTCATCGAGGTCGTGGGGCTGATCTTCCTGCCCGCCCGGGACTCGGCCGTCCCGTTCCTCATCGAGGACGACGAGGACGAGCACGACACGAGCACGCTCGAGGTCGCCAACGGCATCACGATGGCGACCTCGTACGGGATGATCCCGGTCGGCGCGGGCGCGTTCGGGCTGATCCTGTGGGCGTCGAACCAGGCGGGCTGGGAGGGGCACTGGCGCTACGTCGTCGTCTTCTGGTTCAACGCGCTGACCTACCTCGCGTCGTACGCGGCCGTCCGCTCCATCCCCGACCTCGGCCCCGGTCCGCACGAGCGGCGGGCGGCGGAGCGCGAGTCGGACACGCAGCGGGGGTTCGTCTCGGCGCTGCGGCTGCCGACCGTGCGGGGCGTGCTCCCGGGCGTCGCCGTCATCGCGCTCGGCCTCGGCGCCCTGTTCTCGCTGGGCGTGGTGTTCGTCCAGGACGTCCTGGACGCGGGCCCGGTCGGGTTCGGCGTGCTCGTCGTGCTGTTCGGGGTCGGCGCGCTCATCGGCCTCCTGCTCGTCCACCGGAAGGGCTGGAACCTGCTGTCGCAGATCCGGACGGGGACGGTCGTGCAGGGCGTGGTGATCACGCTGATGGGTCTGCTCGCGTCCACGGTCGCGTCGTTCGCCGGCGCGGTCCTGTTCGGCGCGGGGGCCACGAGCGCGCTCGTCGGCGGCATCACCTACCTGCAGGAACGCCTCGGCGGCGGGGACCGCAACCTCGCGCTCACCGCCTTCCACGCCACGCTGCGGTTCGGGCTGGCGCTCGCGGCGCTGGTGTCGGGCGCGGCGGCGGACCTGCTGGACGGCGCGGACGCGACGCCGTTCGGGATGGCCCCGGCCCAGTTCGTCCTGATGCTCTCGGGGCTGGTGGTGCTGGCCGGGACGTTCCTGGTCCGGACGCCGAAGGGGGACGGCTAGCTAGGCGGTGCGGGCGCCGCGCCCGGTGGGGTGCCCGCCCTCCAGCGCGGGACGCCCGCAGTGCGCGCAGACGACGGTCGCCTCGAGGCGCTCGCCGCAGGTGTGGATCCAGCGGACCGGCGGGTCGTCGGGGTTGATGTGCCGGTCGCCCCACTTCATCAGGACGGCGAGCACCTCGCTCAGCTCCGCGCCCTTGGACGTCAGGTGGTACTCGTACCGGGCCGGGCGGGAGCTGTAGGGCTCCCGCCGCACGATGCCCGCGTCCTCCAGCTTGCGCAGCCGGGCCGTCAGGATGTCGCGGGCGGCACCGGTGTTGCGGACGATCCCGTCGAACCGCCGCACCCCGTACACCAGCTCCCGGATCACCAGCAGCGTCCAGCGCTCCCCGACGACCTGCAGCGCGTCGGCGACCGAGCATTCGCGGGGGTCGGCGTCCTTGCCCATGGGCCCCAGCATAGGGACGGCCGGCCCGGGGCGGTCAGAGCCGTTCGAGGATCGTGGCGTTCGCGAGCCCTCCCGCCTCGCACATCGTCTGCAGCCCGTACCGGGCCTGCCGGTCCTCCATCGCGTGGACGAGCGTCGTCATCAGCCGCGCGCCGCTCGCCCCGAGCGGGTGCCCGATCGCGATGGCGCCGCCCCGCACGTTGACCTTCGCGAGGTCGGCGCCCGTGTCGCGCGCCCACGCCAGCACCACCGACGCGAACGCCTCGTTGACCTCGAACAGGCCGACGTCCGCCAGGGACAGGCCCGCCCGCGCGAGCACCTTCTCGGTCGCCGGGACGATCGCGGTCAGCATCAGCAGCGGGTCGTCCCCGGCGACCGCGAACGAGTGGAGCCGGGCGCGCGGCCGCAGCCCGAGCCGCCGCGCGGTCTCCGAGGTCGTGACCAGCAGCGCGGCGGCCCCGTCGTTGACCGGCGAGGCGTTACCGGCCGTGACGTTCCAGCCGATCTCGGGGAACCGCTCGGCGTACTCCGCACTGAAGTAGGCGGGCTTCAACCCCGCGAGGGCCCGCATCGACGTGCCCGGACGGACGGTCTCGTCCCGTCCGGCCCACGCGGTCTCGCGGTCGAACTCGCCGGCGTCCCACGCGGCGGACGCCCGCATGTGCGAGGTGTAGGCGAACTCGTCCAGCTCCGTCCGGCCCAGCTTCCACCGGCTCGCGATCAGCTCGGCGGCGATGCCCTGCCCGACGAGCCCGTCCGGGTACCGCGCGGCCAGCCGGGGGCCGAACGGGTCGGTTCCGGGCAGGACGCTCGACCCCATCGGCACCCGCGACATCGACTCGACCCCGCACGCGATCGCGATGTCGTACGCGCCGCTGATGACGCCCTGCGCGGCGAAGTGCGCGGCCTGCTGCGACGACCCGCACTGCCGGTCGACGGTCGTGGCGGGCACGGACTCGGGGAACCCGGCGGCGAGCACGGCCGTCCGGGTCGCGTTCACCGCCTGCTCCCCCGCCTGCGTGACGACGCCGCCGACGACGTCGTCCACGAGCGCCGGGTCGATCCCGGACCGCTCGACCAGGGCCCGGAGCGTCCGGGCCAGCAGGTCCACCGGGTGCTCGGCGTGCAGCGCCCCGCCCGGCCTCCCCTTCCCGACCGGCGTCCGGACGGCTTCGACGATCACCGCGTCGCGCATGACGACCTCCTCGTATCGCGGTTCCGTGACCGTAACCCGAGTCAGTTGGAAAACACAACCCACTCGTCCGATCGCCTCCGTGAGACCCACGTCACACGGCACCGATGTCACACTCGTCCTGCGCCGCCCCTCTCACGGGCATGGAGGCCACCGGCATCACCGCACACGGCACCGCGACCCGCGTCTTCGCCGACCACCGCGAACTGCTCTTCTCGGTCGTCTACAACCTGCTCGGCAGCGTCGCCGACACCGAGGACGTCCTGCAGGACGCCCGGCTCGCGTGGGCGTCCCGCGACCGGCCCGAGGTGGCCGCCCCCCGCGCCTACCTCGTCCGCGTCGCCGTCAACGCCGCCCTCGCCCGGCAGGCCGCGATCAGCCGCCGCCGCGAGACCTACATCGGCCCCTGGCTGCCCGACCCCCTCATCGCGGGCGCCGACGAGTCGGCCGAACGCACCGAGGCCGTCTCCATGGCCCTCCTCGTCGTCCTGGAGACCCTCACGCCGCTCGAACGGGCCGTGTTCGTCCTGCACGAGGTGTTCGGCTACCCGCACCCCGAGATCGCCGCGATCCTGGACCGCACCCCGTCCGCCGTCCGGCAGCTCGCCCACCGCGCCCGCGCGCACGTCCACGCCCGCCGTCCCCGGTTCCCCGCGGACCCGCACGTCCGGCGGCAGGCCACCGAGCGGTTCCTGCGCGCCGCGCTCGGCGGCGACCTCGGCACGCTCCTCGAGATCCTCGCCCCGGACGTCACCCTCTGGATGGACGCGAACGGCCGCCCCGGCAGCCCGCTGCGCCCGATCCACGGCCGCGACCGCGTCGCCCGCACCCTCGCCGCCACCGTGCCCCGCCGGGTCCGCGAGATCGACGATCTCGACATCGACTACCGCACCGTCAACGGCGACCCGTCCGCCGTCCTGTTCGCCGGCGACGCCCCCTTCGCCGTCATGGTCCTCGACCTCGACGGCGACCGCGTCACCGGCATCTACACCGTCACCAACCCCGACAGACTCCCGGACGCCGACTAAGATCGACGGTACGCCGCCGCACCCGGGAGCCGACGCCGTGACCCGTCCCCTCTTCTTCGCCGCGGTGTTCATGCTCGCCGGCGCCTTCATGATCTACAACGGCGTCCGCCAGGCCGCCGACACCTCGACGCTCGACGACCGCGGACGCCGCACCACCGGCACCGTCCTGGACACGCGGGAAAAGCTCGCCAACGGGGGCAAGAACATAAGCCGGCAGACCGACATCCAGGTCGCGTTCACCGCCGCCGACGGCACCCGGCACGCCTTCTGGGCCCGCGGCGAGGCCGCCGTGGGCGGCACGGTCGACGTCCACTACGACCCAGAGAACCCCGAGACCGCCATCGTCGGCGCCCCGCCGGACGGCAGGACGCCGGCCGGGCTCGGGTTCGCCGCGCTCGGCGCGGTCTTCCTCGCGGCCCCGCCCGTCGTGATCCTGGTCTACGGCCGCCGCTCCCCGAAGGGCGCTCGCGCCGCGTCCCCCCGCAGCGACACCGGCCCGTGAGCGGCCGGACGGCCCCGGCCGGACGGCCGGGGCCGTCCGGCGCACGGTCAGCGCTTGGGCAGCATGCACATCGCGTCGAGGCCCAGCACGTGGTTGAGGCGGCCGAAGGCCAGCCACGAGCCGATGCTCATGCTCAGTTCCACGATCTCGAGCTGGCTGTAGTGCGCGCCCATCCGCGCCCAGAACTCGTCGTCGAGCCCGTGGTGGTCCTCCGCGTACCGCTCGGCGTACTCGGCGGCGAGGCGGGTCCGGTCGTCGAACGCGTCGGTGGTGCGCCAGTCGGTCACGGCGTCCAGGAAGCCGTCCTCGACCTTCTCGCCGTCCCGTTCGGTGCGCCAGTCGAGGCAGAAGACGCAGCCGTTGATCTGCGCGATCCGCAGCCGCGCGGCCTCGAACTCGCGGAGGCCGAGGGTCGTGTGGGCGTACACCGACATGGAGAAGTTCGCGGCGGCGGGGCCGATGCCGGGCACCATCTCCCCCCACACGTACTCGATCGCGTCCTTGCCCTCGGGGATGTCGATGTTCACGAGCGTGTCCTTCCGAGCTTGCCGGTCGCGGGACGCATCGGGACGTCGAGCGCGTCGTAGAGGCCCGGCTCGGCCTCGACGAGCCAGTCGATCGCACCGACGAGGCGGCCGACCGCGGTGGCGTTCCCGCCCGCCGCCCGGTTCCCGGCCCCGTCGGTGGCCTCGACCGTGACCTCGATGCGCGGGTCCCCCTCGATGATCACCCGGTGCGCGCCGTCGCCGTCCGGCGGCACGGGCCAGTCCGGGGCGCAGGACGGGTGGATGCGGGTGACGTGCTCGACGACGATGCGCGGTTCGCCTCCGACGATCCCCTGCACCTCGAACCGCACCGCGCCCTGCGTGCCCTTCTCGAAGTCGCCCATCGACTCCGTGGTCACCGTGGCGTCCAGCGGCCGCCGGTCGAGGGTCTCGCGGACCTCGTCGAGCTCGACGCCGAGCCCCCGCGCGATCAGCCGCACCTGGCCGCCCCACACCATGGTCGGGACGGACGGCGAGAGCATCGGCGGCTCGTAGTCCATCGGCTGCCCCATGCCGACGAGGTACCGCACCGAGTCGGGCTGGTCGTAGGTCGAGTAGTCGAAGATCTCCTGGCACCGGACGACGTCCACGGTGTGCCCGAGGCCGCTGACGAGCAGCGGCAGCACGTCGTTCCCCCAGCCGGGATCGACCCCGGAGACGAACAGGGAGCCGCCGCCCTCCGCGATCGCCGCCAGCACGGCCTCCCGCATCTCCGCCGGAGCGTTGCGCTGGTCGTAGAGCGCGTACAGCGCGGGGCTGACGACCACGGCACCGGCCCGGACCGCCCGCACGATGTCGGCGAGGGCGTCGTCCGGTCGCACGTCGCCGGACGCCGCGTACACGACGGCCTCGGGACCCGCGGCCAGCACCGCGTCGATGTCGTCGGTCGCCGCGACGCCGAGCGCCCGGCCGAGCCCGCCGAGGTCACCGGCGTCCCGTCCGACCTTGCCGGGGTCGTGGACGATCACGCCCGCGAGCTCGAGTGCAGGGTGGGCCTCGACGGCCCGGAGGGCGAGCCGGCCGACGTTACCAGTGCCCCAGACGACCGTGGAGATCATAAGCCGGAGGCTAACAGGGCCGGGATCGCTTGCCAAGCAAGCATTTGGTTAACCGACCGTAATCGGTTACTACAGGTCAGTGTTCGAATGCAAGTTACTCTCGCGTACGTTGTGGCCTTTCCGTCGGAGTCGAGGTAGAACCTGTTCCAACCCACCCCACCGTGAGGGAGCTCACATGAGCAACTCGTCCCTGCCCGAGCGCAGAGGCGGCGGAGTATCCCGCCGCGGGTTCCTCGCTGGAACCGGTTCTATCCTCGGTCTGGGCCTGCTCGCCCAGACCAATACCGCCCAGGCCGCCACCGCCTCGATCGGTAACGGCGCCCGCGTTCCGGCCCTCGTCATCGGCACCGGCTACGGCGGTTCCGTCGCCGCGCTGCGCCTCGCCCAGGCCGGCGTCGACGTCCACATGATCGAGATGGGCATGTCCTGGGACACCCCGGGCTCCGACGGCAAGGTCTTCGCCAACACCAGGACCCCGGACTACCGGTCCTTCTGGCTCCGCACCCGCACCAAGCAGCCCATCAGCAACTTCCTCGGCTTCCCGATCGACAGGAACGTCCCCCGCCACACCGGGATCCTGGACGCCGAGGACTTCAGCGGCATCACCGTCTACCAGGGCCGCGGCGTCGGCGGCGGCTCGCTCGTCAACGGGGGCATGGCCGTCACCCCGAGGCGCGACCGCTTCAGCGCCATCCTCCCGTCCGTGGACGCCGACGAGATGTACGACGTCTACTACCCCCGCGCCAACGCCGGGCTCGGGGTCAACGAGATCGACCGGGCCTGGTTCGACACCACCGACTGCTACCAGTACGCCCGCGTCGGCCGCAAGCACGCCGACCGTTCGAACTTCGACTTCGTCTACGTCCCCAACGTGTACGACTTCAACTACATGAAGCAGGAAGCGGCGGGGAACGTTCCCAAATCGGCACTCGCCGCCGAGATCCTCTACGGCAACAACCACGGCAAGAAGTCGCTCCGCCAGACCTACCTCGCCCAGGCCGCCGCGACCGGCCGCGTCACGATCTCACCCCTGCACCGCGTCAACTCGGTCACTCCGGCGTCGTCCGGCGGCTACACGGTCACCATCGAGCAGCTGAACACCAGCGGCGACGTGACGGCCACCAAGACGGTCACCGCCGGAAAGGTCTTCTTCGCCGCGGGCAGCGTCGGCACCAGCAAGCTCCTCGTGAAGCTGAAGGCGACCGGCGCGCTTCCCAACCTCAACAACGAGATCGGCAAGGGCTGGGGCGACAACGGCAACGTCATGTGCGGCCGCGCGAACCACATGTGGGACCCGACCGGCGCCCTCCAGTCGTCCATCCCCACCGTCGGCATCGACAACTGGGACGCGGGCGGAGCCTTCGCCGAGGTCGCCCCGATCCCCACCGGGATCGAGACCTACGCCTCGTTCTACCTCTCGATCACCAACACCCCCCACCGCGCCCAGTTCACCTGGAACGCCGGGGCCGGCCGGGTCGACCTGAACTGGCAGACGTCCTGGAAGCAGACGAGCATCGACATGGCCAAGTCGATCTTCGACAAGATCAACCAAAAGGAGGGGACGATCTACCGGACCGACCTCTTCGGCGTCTACAAGATCTGGGGCGACCACCTCACCTACCACCCCCTCGGCGGCGCCGTCCTGAACAAGGCCACCGACAACCTCGGCCGCCTCCACGGCCATCCCGGCCTCTACGTGGTCGACGGCTCGCTCATCCCCGGCAACACCAGCGTCAACCCGTTCGTCACCATCACCGCACTCGCCGAGCGGAACATCGACAAGATCATCGGCGCGGACCTCTGACGACGCGGCCCCCGGCCACGCCCGCCCGTGGCCGGCCCGCCCCGTCCGAAGGAGCAGCGGAACCCCGACAGTCCGCCGGTTCGACGACGCCGAAAGAACGCCCCTCCCCCTTGTCCAAGATCCGGACTTTCGTCGAGAACCGCGCACCACTCTGGAACGTGAGCCGGGGCTTCGAGGTGGCCTGCATGAAAACGACCTCGGCGAGCCTCGAGTCACGGACGAACACGATGAGCTTCTCGTTTCCGAGCAGGTAGGCGTCGTCCGGCATGAACGTGAACCCGGTCTTGGTCCGCACGTCACGCCCGACATGCGTCCCGGCACCGAAAAAGTAGACCTCATCCCAGCGGAAGTCCGTCAGATTCCGCAGCAGCACTCCAGGAGAGCAGCGAGACGACCGCACCTGCAACATGCGCTCGGCCAGCCTCTGACTCGCGCCTTCGTCAATGACCTCCGTCCAGTGATCCTCCTTGCAGCTCACAGCACCAAACGAGAGCAGCATGACCGGAATCCACAGAACGCAACGCCACCGCATCTCAGCAGCCGTTCCACCTGCGGCGCAGACAAACCCCTTGACTGATAACCACCACATCGGTCTAGGCTCGCATCGCACTCCCCCTAAAAGCGGCGGAAGGGTCGAGCGATGAGCGGTGACAAGCGTGGCGCGAACATCGGCGAGCTGGAGGAACTGTCCCGGATCTTCGCCAAGCACGGCCGGAACCTCGACGCC
>NZ_BMRF01000005.1 GCF_014648495.1 Actinomadura cremea | reverse complement strand
GCCCACCTTCGACGCGTCCTGGCAGACGGTGCACCGCCGCTTCACCGAGTGGAGCGCCGCGCGAGTATGGGCCAAGCTCCACCGGGTCCTGCTGGACGAGCTCGGCGCGGCCGGTGAGCTGGACTGGTCACGGTGCGCGATCGACTCGGTCAACGTCCGCGCCGCCAAAGGGGGGACCTGACGGGCCCGAATCCTGTCGATCGCGGCAAACCCGGGGCAAGATCCACTTGCTGGTCGACCGTGCCGGTCTGCCCATTTCTGTCGGGATCTCGGCGGCCAACACCCACGACAAACTCGGGCTGGAGCCGCTGGTGAAGGGCATCCCGCCCATCAAGTCCCGGCGTGGCCCGCGCCGGCGGCGTCCGGCAAAGCTGCACGCCGACAAAGGCTACGACTACGCCGACCTGCGGGCCTGGTTGCGCGGCCGCAACATCGTCCCGCGCATCGCCCGACGCGGCATCGAGACCTCCAACCGGCTCGGCCGGCACCGCTGGGTGGTCGAGCGCACGGTCTCGTGGATGAACGGCTTCCGCCGCCTGCACCGCCGCTACGAACGCAAGGCCGAGCACTTCCTGGCCTTCGTCGGCATCGCCGCCGCCCTCATCTGCCACCGCCACCTCACCAAATGAGACGACGTCTTAGTCGTCTTCCATGATTCGGTCGTAGGTGCGGCGGGCTCTGGTGCTGGCGGCGCTGCGGCCGTAGCGGCGGAGCATCTGGGGTGATGACCAGCCGTTGAGTTCCATGAGGTCGCCTTCGGCGCCGCCCTTGTCGAGCCAGGTGTGGGAGAAGTGGTGGCGGAACTTGTGCGGGTGGACGGCGACGCCGCATGCCTCGCCGCGGCGGACGACCATCTGGTAGATGCCGTTGGCGGTCATGGGCGGGCGGTTGTTGGTGCCCAGCCACAGGCGGCGGCTGGACGCGTACGTGTGCTTGTTGCGGATGCGGATGTAGCGGTCGATGGCTCGGGCCGACGGGTGGCCGAAGCGGACGATGCGCTGCTTGTTGCCCTTGCCGTGGACGAGGAGTTCGCGGCGCATGAGGTCGAGGTCGCTGCGGTCGGGTTCGTCGGGGTCGTAGGTGATGCCGGCGAGTTCGGACAGGCGCAGGCCGGTGGCCTTGAAGAGGGTGAGGATCGCGTAGTCGCGGCGTTGGGTGAAGGTCTTGCCCTCGCAGTGCTTGAGGAGCTTGGCGAGTTCCTCGTCGGTAAAGACGGGGACGACCTTCTCGCCGACCGAGGGCGGGCGGAGCTTGGCCATCGGGTCGGGGAGTTCTTCGTCGGTGGACCACCATTTGAAGAACTGCTGGAGGGCTCGGTACTGGTTGTTCGCGTAGCTGTCCGAGTACTGGTCCAGGAGATGGACGATCCACGCGCGGACGTCGTCGGGCGTGACGTCTTCCCAGTCGGAGTGCTCGGTGTTGCGGCGGAGATGTGCGGCTGCGAACCATTGTGCCGATTCGGCGTAGGTTCGGACTGTTTTGGGGGACTTCCCCTCAGCGTTGAGGTGGAGGACGAACGAGTTGATCGCGGCCTGGAAGGTGCCTGCTCGGAGGTCCTTCGGACGCCGCGTACGGGCGGTACCCATCAGGAGAAAGTTTTCCTCTGTTCAAGCGGTGTACACCGACGGTGATCAATCCGTTACCGGTGTTCTCGCTGGTCAGAGGGTGAAGGTGGGCAGGGGCGGGGTCGAACCGCCGACCTTCCGCTTTTCAGGCGGACGCTCGTACCGACTGAGCTACCTGCCCATGACGTGCTGTCGCACGTCTGGCGGTCCTGACGGGATTTGAACCCGCGGCCTCCACCTTGACAGGGTGGCGAGCACTCCTAACTGCTCCACAGGACCTTGCGTGTCCGAGCCTAGTGGCTCGGGCGGTGTGTCTTGACCGGTGTTCCGGTCTTTGGCGACGTCCGAGAGCATACGCGATGCCCGAGGGTGGCGCCAACTCGGTTAGCGGGAGTGCGGGGGCTTGTGGTGGGGATGGTGCTCGTGGGGGTGGAGTTTCGGTCTCGGGGTGCTGTGCCTGCTCTGTCCCGATTGTCACGGAGAGTGTGCCATCGCGGACGGAGAGGGGTGGAGGCATGGTCGAAAAGCTCCCTGACCAGGCCGAGGGGTATCAACGTGGGCTCGGCACGCGGCAGATCCAGATGCTCGCCATCGGCGGGACGATCGGGACGGGGCTGTTCCTCGGGGCCGGGGCGAACATCGCCAAGGCGGGGCCGAGCCTGATCCTGACGTACGCGCTCGCGGGGCTGATGCTGTTCTTCGTCATGCGGGCGCTCGGTGAGCTGCTGACGTACCGGAGGACGGAGGGGGGCTTCGCGGGGTACGCGCGGGAGTTCCTGGGGCCGTTCTGGGGGTACGCGACGACCTGGACGTACTGGATCATCTGGGTGACGACGGGGATGGCCGAGCTGACGGCGGCCGGGCAGTACGTGCAGAAGTGGTGGCCCGGGGTCGAGCAGTGGCAGACGGCGCTGGTGGCGCTGCTCGTGCTGTTCACGGTCAACCTGATCTCGGTGAAGCTCTTCGGGGAGCTGGAGTTCTGGTTCGCGATGATCAAGGTCGCGGCGATCGTGATGATGATCCTCGTGGGGGTGGGGGTGCTGGCCTTCGGGTTCAGCGACGCCGGGGCGACGGCGAACGTCTCGAACCTGTGGTCGCACGGGGGCTTTTTCCCCGAGGGCGGCGGCGCGATGCTGATGACCCTGCAGATGGTCGTTTTCGCGTATCTGGGCGTCGAGCTGGTGGGTGTCACCGCCAGTGAGGCGAAGGACCCGGAGAAGAACATCCCGCGGGCGATCAATGCACTTCCGGTGCGGTTCGCCCTCTTCTATCTGGGGTCGCTGCTGGTCATTCTCGCGGTCGTTCCCTGGACGGCGTTCAAGGGGGGCGCGAGCCCGTTCGTGCTGGCGTTCGACCGGATCGGCATTCCGGGCGGGGGCGACATCGTCAACTTCGTGGTGCTGACGGCGGCGCTGTCGTCGTGCAACGCGGGCGGGCTGTACTCGACGTCGCGGATGCTGCGGACCACCGGGGTGAACGGGGACGGGCCGCGGGCGCTGGCGAAGCTGAACGGGCGCGGGGTGCCGGTGCTGACCGTGGTGATCTCGGCGCTGGTGATGGGCGTCGGTGTCGTCGTCAACGCTGTGGCGCCGGAGAAGGCGTTCCAGTACATCACCTCGGTGTCGACCGGCGGGATCATCCTGGTGTGGACGGTGATCCTCGTGGCTCACCTGGCGTACCGGCGGCGGGTGAAGGTCCGGTCCTCCTATCGGATGCCGTGGGCGCCGTATTCGAACTGGGTCGTTCTGGGGTTCTTCGCCTTCGTGGTCGTGACGATCGCGTGGGATGCGGACACGCGGGTGGCGCTGTACGTGATGGCCGGCTGGGTCGCGGTGGTGCTGGCCGGGTGGGTGTTCGTGCGGCGGTCGTCCGGACGGGTCGTGGAGCCCTTGCCCCTGGAGGAGACCGGCGTGGGATGATCCGGACGGACGTTCGGGGAGGCCCACGTGACCCGCAGGAGCATGCTCGAGATCCGCGTGCGCTGGGTCCTGCTGGTCGTGGTCGTGGTCGCGAACGTCGTCGGTGGCCTCGTGGTGCTGCTGTTCGCGACGTTCGTGGTGCCCGATCCGCCGTTGGAGGACGCCGAACACGTCCACCTGGTGAACGCGGTGGCGTTCTTCAGCTATCCGGTGATCGCCGGGCCCGGCGCGTTGCTGCTGGGGCTGTGGTTGTGGCGGCCGGTGGTGCGGTTGGTGCGGGACGGGGGGACGCCCGACCGGGAGCAGAAGCGGGCCGTGCTTCTGGGGCCGCTCCGGTTGACGTTGCTGGTCGGGTGCCTGTGGGGCGTGGGGGCCGCCGGGTGGGCGGCGCTGGATCTGGTGCTGTTCACCGGACGGCTCGCCGTGAAGACCGGGCTGACGTGCCTGCTGGGCGCGGCGACGACGTGCACGATCGTGTACCTGCTGTCGGAGCGGCTGCTGCGGCCGGCGGCGGCGCTGGTGCTGGCGGCGGAGCCGCCGCGCCGGTTCCGGCTGCCGGGGGTGACGACGCGGGTGATGCTCGCGTGGGCGCTCGGGACGGCGATCCCGGTGTTCGGGCTGATCTGCGTGGCGATCGCCGCGCTGGCGGCACCGGACATCGACGTCACGCAGTTGGCGATCACGATCCTGGGGCTCGGCGGTGCGGCGCTCTTCGCGGGGTTGTACGTGACGTACATGGCGACGCGGGCGATCGCCGATCCGATCAAGTCCGTCCGGACGGGCATGGCGCACGTCGAGCGGGGCGACCTGCAGGCGGTCGTGCCGGTGTACGACGCGAGCGAGGTCGGGCAGCTGCAGGCGGGGTTCAACCACATGGTCGCGGGGCTGCGGGAGCACGAGCGGCTACGGGACCTGTTCGGCCGGCACGTCGGCGAGGAGGTCGCGGACCTCGCGCTCGAACGCGGGGACATCACCCTCGGCGGGGAGGTCCGCGAGGTCGCGGTGCTGTTCGTGGATCTCGCGGGGTCGACGCGGCTGGCGCAGACGCGGGGGCCGGACGAGGTCGTGGGGCTGCTCAACCGGTTCTTCGGGGTCGTGGTGTCGGTGGTGGCGGGGCACGGCGGGTGGATCAACAAGTTCGAGGGGGACGCCGCGCTCGCGATCTTCGGGGCGCCGAGCGAGCTGGAGGACGCGGCGGGCGGGGCGCTCGGCGCGGCGCGCGAGCTCGCGGTGCGGCTGCGGGCGGACGTGCCCGAGCTGGACGCGGGGATCGGCGTGTCGGCGGGCCAGGTCGTCGCGGGGTACATCGGCGCCGAGCAGCGGTTCGAGTACACGGTGATCGGCGATCCGGTGAACGAGGCGGCGCGGCTCAGCGATCTGGCGAAGGTGTCGCCGCGGCGGGTGCTGGCCTCGGGGGCGGTGCTGGGGCTCGCGCATCTGGCCGAGGCCGGGCAGTGGGACGTCGGCAAGCAGGTGACGCTGCGGGGACGGACGCGCCCGACGCGGCTCGCGGTGCCGCGTCCGCCCGAGGTGCCGGCTCAGTCGGGGCGGCGCGGGCTGGGCCGGCGGATGCTCGGCGCGTTCGTCCTGCCGAGGGCGCGGAGCGCCCGTCCGGAGCCCGAAGAAGCGGAGTGACCCTTTGCGCGTTGCGCACCGTGTCGCTCTCGTGCGCCCTGTGGACGCTGCGTAATGTCACCAGATGTACACAGTCTGCTACCGGTTCGTCACGCCACCGTCACGCTGCGGGCTCAGTGTCGAAGGCGTACCCGGCTTCGAGAGGTGAAGATGTTCGGACGGAAGCGTCTGGTGGTCGCCGCGGTCGTGTCCGCGACGATGGTGACCGGTCCCTCGGCGCAGGCCGTGGTGGACCCGCGCCCGGTTCTCTCCCGGCTCGGCGCCCCGGAGACACGTGCGGTCCTCCTGCAGGCCCCGAAGGCGCTCGACCCGGTCGGGGTCGCGCATCGCGGTGCGTCGGAGGCGGCGCCGGAGAACACACTGGCGGCGTTCCGGACGGCCGCGCGGATGGGCGCGGACATGTTCGAGATCGACGTCCAGGAGACCAAGGACCACAAGCTCGTCCTCCTGCACGACTCCACGCTCGCCCGGACGACGAACGTGGAGGAGGTGTTCCCCAGGCGGAAGCCCTGGAAGGTCTCCGACTTCACCTTGGCGGAGGTGAAGCGACTGGACGCCGGATCCTGGTTCGGTAAGCGCTACTCGAAGGAGCGGGTGCCGACGCTGCGGCAGGTCATGCGGGAGATGCGCGGCAGCGGCCTCGGGATGCTGGTGGAGCTCAAGGACCCGGCGCGGTATCCGGGGGTGGAGAAGCGCGTCGCGGCGGCGTTGGGCAGTGACGGGTACTGGACGAGCCCGGACCCGCGCGAACGCCGGCTGGTCGTGCAGTCGTTCGACTGGGCGTCCGTGCGGCGCTTCCACGAGCTCTCGCCGGACGTGCCCACCGCGCTGATCGGGAAGCCCAAGGCGTCGTCGCTGGCGAAGCACGCCCGGTACGCCGACCAGATCAACCCGAACCACCGCGGACTGACCGCGTCGTACGTCAAGAAGGTGCACGCCGCCGACATGGACGTGCTGACCTGGACGGTCAACGACGCCGCGGGCATGCGGAAGGTGCTCGGGCTCGGGGTGGACGGCGTGATCACCGACCGGCCGGACGTGTTCCGGGGCGTCCTGCAGGCGGCGGCGGCCTGATCAGCCGGACGCGCGGGCGGGCAGCTCGCGGGCTCGGTCGGTCAGCGCCCGCGCGGCCGGGCTGCGGGGGCCCTCGGCACGCCACGCCAGCACGACGCGCCCGCGCAGGCGGGGCCGGACGATCGGCAGGACGTGCAGGTCGCCGGCGAACGCCTCCGCCGCGGACGCGGGGACGACGGCGACGCCGAGGCCCCGCGCGGCGAGTTCGGCGAGGACGGGCGGTTCACCGGCCTCGAACGCCACCCGGGGCCGGAGCCCGGCGGCCGCGCACGCGCGGTCGAGGACGGTCCGCACGCCCGTCCCCTTCGGCAGGCTGATCAGCGCGTGCTCGGCGAGGCCGCGCAGGGGGATCGTGGCGCGTCCGGCCAGCGGGTGGTCGCGGGCCGCGGCGGCGACGAGGTCCTGTTCGAAGACGACCTCGGTCGCGAGCCCGGCGGGCGGGTCGCCGCCGATGCTGAGGAACGCGAGGTCGACGCGGCCGGTGCGGAGTTCCCCGGCGAGGGTCGCGGAGTCATGCTGGACGACCGTGATCTCCACGTTCGGGTGGTCGCGGTGGAAACCGGCGAGCATGCCCGGCAGGTCCAGGGCGGTGACCCAGTCGAACGTCCCGATCGTGACGTGGCCGCGCAGCAGGCCCGTCAGCTCGTCCACCGAGCGGCGCGCCCCGTGGACGGCGTCGAGGGCGGCCCGCGCGTACGGGAGCACCAGCTCGCCGGCCTCGGTGAGCCGGACGGTCCGCCCGGACCGGTCGAACAGCGGCTGCCCCAGTTCGCGCTCGAGCCGCCGGATCTGGGCGCTGACGCCGGGCTGGGCGACGTGCAGCCGGGCGGCGGCCCGGGTGAAACTTGCCTCCTCGGTCACCGCGACGAAGTACTCGAGCTGGCGCAGTTCCATGTGCCCGATGCTAAACACCCGGACGGCCGCGCCCCGCCCGTACCGGTGAGTCGGCCGGGGGCGGTCGGCGCGATCGGCGCGGACGTCGATCCACGGTGGTGAAACCGCAGGTCACGGCATGCTTTGGGTAACCACTTCTTTCTGCTTCTTTTGCTGCGATACGCCCGTTTCGAGGACTGGATCCGGTCCTGCGGGTGATTACCTCGCCTGCGGGAGGTCGGGTGTTCGGACGGCGCACATGGTCCATACGGGTGCGGATGACCGTCATGGCCGGGACGGTCACCGTCCTCCTCTGCGCGATCGTCACCACGCTGATCGTCATCGGGGTGCGCGACCGGGCCGAGGAGTACCGGCGCGAGCAGGCGGGCGCGGCGGCGCTGCAGATGGTGTTCCTCGTCAAGCAGGGGCAGGTTCCGGCCGATCTGAAGTCGCCGCAGGGGGTGATCCTCCAGGTCCTGAACGGGCGCGGGGAGATCGTCTCGGGCACGTCCGGGGTGCGCGACGGGCCGCGGCTCGCCACGTTCGTCCCGGGGCGGACGTCCGTCTACGGCGTCCGGAAGCTGTGCCCTCCGGCCGGGTTCGAGCGCTGCATGGACGTGGTGGCGTTCCGCGTCTACGAGACCGGCGGCGACTGGCTCGTCTACGCCGCGGTCCCGGCGACGCCCTGGTACGTCAGCTCCGCCCTCCTGACGACCCTGCTGAGCCTGTCGCTGCTGGTGGTCCTGCTGGCCTGCCTGCGGACGTGGGGGACCGTGGACCGCACGCTCGTTCCGGTGAACGCCATCCGCGCCGAGCTGACGGAGATCACGGCGAGGAAGTCCGGCCGCCGCGTCACGGTGCCGGAGAACCGGGACGAGCTGCAGCGGCTCGCCGAGGCCGTGAACGCGACCCTCGACCGTCTCGACGCCGCGCTGGAGCGGCAGCGAAGCTTCACCTCCGACGCGTCCCACGACCTGCGCAGCCCCATCGCGGCGGCGCGCGCGCAGTTGGAGGAGGCGCTCATGTACCCGGACGAGGTCGACTGGCCGCAGACCGGACGGACGGTGCTGCAGAGCCTCGACCGGCTCCAGGCGATCGTCACCGACCTGCTGGAGCTCGCGCGCCTGGACGCCAACGCCTGGCGGGGGGACGAGGTGGTCGACCTGGGGGCGATGGTCACGATCGAGCTGGCCCGGTCGGAACGCTCCAAGCAGGTCGTCCCGCGGATCCTGGACGACGTCACGGTGCGCGGCGACCGGCTCCGGCTCGTCCGGCTCTTCACGAACCTCCTCGACAACGCCGAACGGCACGCCGAGTCGCGCATCGACGTGAGCGTCCTGCGCGTGGACGGCGACGCCTGCCTGGAGGTGCTCGACGACGGGGCGGGCATCGCCGAGCAGGACCGGGAGAAGGTCTTCGAGCGGTTCGCCCGGCTGGCGGCCGGGAAGCAGCGCGACGCCGGCGGCACCGGGCTCGGGCTGCCGATCGCCCGCGAGATCGCGCGGGCGCACGGCGGCGACCTGACGATCGAGGACAGCGACCGCGGCGCCCGGTTCGTCCTGCGCATCCCGGGGACGCGGCGCGACGGCTCGGGCTGAGCGCGGGCGGGCGGACGGGCCGCGGAAACGCAGAGAACCCCGCGACTGTCGCGGGGTCGTGGCCCGGAAGGCCGTGGGCCGGGCCGGGGGCCGGGGCGGGCCCGCGCGGGGAGCGGGCGCCTGCCGGCCGCACCGGGGTCAGGTGAGGGGACGCAGCAGCGGGCCGCCGAGCAGGTGCATCCAGCCGGTGACCTCCGTCTCCTTCACCTTGCAGGTCATGGGTTCGTAGGCGGTCCGGTCGACGTAGCCGGGGCTGTGGGCGATGACCGACTCGTACACGAACGGCGACGCGATGAACCCGAGGTCGGCGCCGCCGGCCGCCAGCCGCTCCTTGAACGGCCCGGCGTCCAGCAGCCGGGACGTCTGGATGAGCGGCCACCCGGACACGCCGTGGCCGTCGGGCGTCACCGGCCCGACGTGCAGCGCGATCCTGAGCTGGAAGCGGACGAGCTCGCTGGAGCGGCGGTTGTGCCGCCGCAGCCGCGCCGCCAGCCAGGCGATCAGGGGGTCGACGAGGGACGCCGTCGGCACCTCGGGCGGGACGACGACCAGCGCGCCGTCGCCGCGGTCCTCGTAGTAGCAGGCGTCCCACGGCACGTTCGACAGCGTGAAGGCCTCCTGCAGGAGCGCGTACATGCTGTGCTTCATCTCGAGCCGGTCGTCGTCGTCGCGGTGCGCGCCGCTGTAGCCCGCGATGTCGGTGAACATGATGGTGCAGTTCTGCCCGGCCCAGTGCGGCGTCTCGCCCCGCCCCAAGGCGGACTGTGGGCGGGGCCCGTACTGGTGCAGCACGGCGTGATGCTGGTGCGTTCCGTGGACGGGGCCGCAGCACGGCGGCTGCGGGTCCAGGACGACCGGTGCCGCGTAGGGCGGCGTGGCGGGGCCGTGGAGGCACACATGGCCCGCGCAAGCCTGGACGGGTTCGGGCGCCGGTTCGCGGGTGTCGAACCCGCGTGGCTCGGTGAGCCGCTCGTACAGCTCGTCCTCCAGGACGATCAGGACCTCGGGGTGCCGGGTCAGGAAGCCGGCGAACTCGCGGGTCGTCATGACGACGGCGTGGACGTCCTCGAGGGCGACGATCGTCGCGGAGCGGCGCCGCAGCCGCAGCGAGGCCCGCTCGCCGACGATGTCGCCGGGCCCGCGGGTCGCGAGCGGGCGCTCCCGCCCGTCCCGGCGGACGCTCACCCGGACCCGGCCGGACCGGATCACGACGACGTGGTCGGCGATGTCGCCCTCGTGCCAGAGCACCTCGCCGTGCGTGTAGCGGGTGGGCCGCGCCGCCGCGAGGAACCCGGCTTGCTGGGCGGACGTCAGGGAGCCCCAGAAGCCGGGCCGGGCCACCGGGCCGGCGGCGGCGGGCCGGACGGTGCGGCGTGGCCGATGGTGGACGTCCTTGCGGCGGCGCCCGGTGCAGGGTGCGGGCGTCGCGCCGGGGACGTGGTCGCGCACGTGCTCGTCCATCGGATCACCTGCCGTGGCGCCGCGGGGGCGCGGGACGCAGGAGCGGGACGGCGATGGACGGGGGAAGAATCTTGCACTGTGTTGACATTTTTACCCCTCGAAGGGCGGCCCCGTGGCGTTCGCCGGATTCGCCGGGGGTGGCCGAGGCGGGTCCGGGCTGCCGACGCGAGCCGCATCACCTATAGCCCGTACCGCGAGATCGCGGTTAGACTGGGTGAGTCCGCAGGAAGCGTTTTACCAGGTCAGTACGGGTGTGCTCGCGTATTCGCCGAGCACCCTCGAGAACCGGTCGGGCGGTTCCGCGGTTCCGGGAGTCGCTCTCCACTTTCCATCGATCCTCATGGCTGCCAACCGGGTGATCGATGGGAAGTGGGGGCGACTCTTCTCGTTGTCGCGTCTCGTGCGTTCGAATGAATGTTCCGAATTGCCGGAAATCGGCATCATCCCCTCTTCCGTCGGCGCCTGCCCGTCGCGTGCGGCCGATCACGGAGTTCGGCGTCGCGCCCTCGGCCGATGATCGCCGGAGGCTCACGCTGTGTTCAACTTCTCCTCAGGTCCTGGTCGCATGATGGTCCATGTCAGTGCGACTCCTGCTAATCTG
Organism: Actinomadura cremea; assembly: GCF_014648495.1. Lineage (GTDB taxonomy): Bacteria > Actinomycetota > Actinomycetes > Streptosporangiales > Streptosporangiaceae > Spirillospora > Spirillospora cremea. The sequence continues at coordinate 426,790 of NZ_BMRF01000005.1, read as the reverse complement.
CTACCTAGCACGCTACAACATCGTGCGCCGACATGCAGCATGCTGCCAGTGGTCGATGTGGGATTCGGCAACGTGACAGGAATCTGTTCCATGGGCGTTACATCATGGATCGCCAGGTCAGATGGCCGGGTGACGTCAGGTGATCAGTCAGGTGGCGAGCTGCCAGGTGGCATTCGGACCGATGGCATCGACTACACAGGGTGAACGATCCAGATGAGCAGTGACCAGGGGCCCATCGTTCAGAGCGCGTTGCTGCGCAGCGAACTGGTTCGCCTCCGCAAAGACAAGGGACTGACCCAGGAGCAGGTGGCGCGGCGGCTCGAATGGTCCCCGTCGAAGCTCATCAGGGTCGAGGGCGGCAAGAACGCCATCACCAGAACCGACCTGCAGGCGTTGCTCTCGGTGTACGACGTCACGTCGGAAGGACGCCAGGAGCGGCTGCAGGCACTCGCGCGCGGCGCGCGCGAGCCCGCGTGGTGGAACGCCTACAAGGGCGAGTTCGACGATTCCTTCCTCAACTTCGTGGGATACGCGGCCGGCGCGGCGTACATCCGGCACTTCCACGGGACGGTCGTCCCCGGGCTTCTCCAGACCGAGGCCTACGCCGAGGTGCTGTCGACCGGCATGGTCTCCACGCAGAAGCAGGCGTTCGGGGTCCGGCTGCGCATGCAGCGGCAGCAGGAGCTCGCCGCCCGGGAGAACCCGCCGCGGCAGTCGTACATCATCGACGAGGCGGTGATCCGGCGCCACGTCGGCATCAAGACCGATCCCGCGATCATGCCCGATCAGCTCCTCCACATCGCCGACGCCGCCGAGCGGGACGAGTTGCTGAGCATCCGGGTCATCCCGTTCAACATCGGGGCGCACCTCGGCCTTCACGGGCCCTTCACCATCCTGGAGTTCGAGGGGGGCCTCAGCAACGTCCTCTATCTGGAGGGCAGGGCCGGCGCGAACGCGATGATCACCGGTGACGATCAGCGGATCACCGACTATCTGGACAATTTCGAGATTCTGCTCGGGGAGGCGCTGCCCGCCGACGACTCCGTGGCGTTGATCAGGCAGGCCGCCGAAGACCTGATGGCCTGACCCGGCGCCCGCCCTTACCGACCGGAGGTGACGGCCGCATCGGTCAACCCCAAGGCCAGTAGTGCATATGGTACGCAACGTGACCTTGTGTTCCCGCTGTATGCGGGATAACTGGAACCGATTACACTCGTGATCGGGAAAATTTCCACAAGGTCGTGGTTTGTTGTGCCCTGCTACTTGGCTCATGCCCGGTGGGCGCGCCCGCCCGATCGTTCGTGAGGCGCCCGCCGGGGACGGATGGAGGGTTGCTGGATGGTCTATCGGTCGACACCGGAGGCGGTGCTGAACTGGCGCAAAGCCAGTGCCAGCGCCGAGGGCGACGAGTGCGTCGAAGTGGCCGCCGCCGGCGCCTCGGTGCTGGTCCGCGATTCACGCGATCGGGAATCCGGGATGATCGAGCTCGGCTCGGCGCAGTGGCGAACGCTCGTGCACGCCATCCGGAACGGAGATCTCGACGGTCGCTGAGTCACGCGACCCGACTTCCGCGCTTTTCTGAGAATGCGCGAATATCACAATGAAGTGACCGCTTCGCTGGCACATCTTGGTGAAGGCGGCGACACCCGGCATGGAGCCGCGCCGACTTCACGGCGCCCCTGAGATGCCCCTGACGGCACCCTGAATCGACCCTGAACACCCTGTCCCGCCATTGAACCCGCCCCTAGCGTGACCAAGGTCCTCGAGCACCGGGCCGTCCCGCGGCCCCGGTCCTCGGGGGTCGGCGCCGTCCCCGCAGGACGGCTCTCCCCACGCGAAGGGCTGTAGTCCATGCTGCGCAAGAACAGGCGGGCCCGGTGGGCCGCTGGTGCCGTCGCGGGCCTCGCGCTCGCCGGCGCGGGCGTCCCGGTCGCGGGCCGCCCGGCAGAGGCCGCCCCCGCCCCGCCCGAGATCACCTGGACGGCGTGCGGCGACGACGGCGGGGCCCGGTGCGGCACCCTCACGCTGCCCGTCGACTGGGACGACCCCGACGGCCCCACGTTCGGCCTCGCCGTCGCCCGCCGCGAGGCGCGCGACCCGGACGCCCGCATCGGCACGCTCGTGTTCGGCCCCGGCGGGCCCGGCGACTCGGGCGTCCACCGGATCCTGGCCGACGACCGGTTCAGCGAGGAGCTGCGGCGGCGCTTCGACATCGTCAGCTTCGATCCGCGCGGGGTGGGCGGCAGTGCCCCGATCACCTGCTCGCGCGACCTCGCGCGGGCGCAGCCGTCGCCGGTCATGCAGGACCAGGACGACTTCGACGCGACCGTCGCCCACAACGCGCGGCTCCGCGCGGACTGCCTGGAGCGCACCGGCCCGATCTACGCGAACGCCGACACGGCGAGCACCGTCCGGGACCTGGACGCGGTCCGGGCGGCGCTCGGCGAGTCCCGGCTGACGTTCCACGGCAGCTCGTACGGCACCCTGCTGGGCGAGCAGTACGCCGAGACGTACCCGCACCGGGTCCGCGCGATGGTGCTGGAGAGCGTCGTCGACCACAGCCGACGCGACGCCGCCGCGTTCCTCACGTCCCAGGCCGCCGCCGCGCAGGACTCGTTCGACGAGTTCGTCGAGTGGTGCGACCGGACGGACGGGTGCGCCCTGCACGGCCGGGACGTCCGCGCCCTCTGGCACGGGCTGCTGGACCGCGCCCGCCGGGGCGAACTGCCGGGCATGTCGGAGGTCTCCCTCGTCGAGGAGGCGTACAGCGCGTTCTACGGGCCCGACTGGGCCGAACTCGCCCGGACCCTCGCCGACCTCGACGCGGGCGACGCCCCGGCCGCGGCCTCCCCCCGGTCCGGCGAACCGACCGTCCAGGACCCGTTCCTCGGCGTCTTCTGCTCGGACTGGAGCCTCCCGGTCCGCGACCACCGCCGGTGGTCGCGGCTGATGCGCCGCGTCGAACGGGTCGCGCCCGACATGACGTACACGCGTCCCGTCCGCGCCGCCGCGGGATGCCTCGGCGCCCCGCAGCCGGTCGCGAACCCGCAGCACCGGCTGGACGTGCGCGGCCTGCGCACGCCGATCCTGCTGTCGAACGCCCGGCACGACCCCGCGTCCGGGTACAACTGGGCGACGAACGTGGCCCGGCAGCTCGGCCGCGAGGGCGTCCTGCTCACCTACGAGGGCGCCGGGCACGGCACCTACACCCGGAGCGACTGCACGCAGGGCACGATCGACCGCTACCTCATCGACCTGCGGGTTCCGGAGCGCGGCGCGACCTGCCCCGCCGTCCCGGCGGCCTGAGCCCCTCCGCGCGTCAGGGGACGGCCAGCCAGGCGTCGATCCCGGCGTGCAGGCGGGCCTTGGTCGCCGCCGGGGCGAACGAGGCGTCGACGCTGGCGCGGGCGAGGCCGGCGAGATCGCTGTCGGCGTAGCCGAAGGCGTCGCGGACGCGCGCGTACTCGGCGGCCAGCGGCGTCCCGATCAGGGCGGGGACGTCGGTGCTGAGGGTGACCACGAGACCGGCGTCGCGCAGGCGGGGCAGCGGGTGCTCGGCGAGGGACGCGGCGAAGCCGAGCGCGACGTTGGACGACGGGCACACCTCCAGCGGCACGCGGCGGTCACGGACCTCGGCGACGAGGTCCGGGTCGTCGAGGACGCGGATGCCGTGCCCGAGCCGCTCGGTGCGTCCGGGGCCGAGCGCCTGCCGGATGCTCGCCGGTCCCTCGCCCTCGCCCGCGTGGTGGACGACGTGGAGACCGGCGTCGCGGGCCGCGGCGAAGACGCCGGTGAACGGGTCGCCGGGGTGGGCCTCGTCGCCCGCGAGGCCCACCGCGACGACGCCGTCGTGGCGCCGGGCCAGGTCGAGGGTGCGCCACGCGCGTTCGACGGGGCGGCGCCGCGAGTGGTCGAGCAGGAGCCGGCACTCGACGCCGAACGCCTCGCGTCCCGCGTCGAGCCCCTCGAGGACCGCCGCCAGCGGCATCCCGAGGTCGCCGAGGCGCTCGCCGTGCGCGGCGGCCGTGAACGACGGTTCGGCGTAGCGGGTGCCCTGGGCGGCCTCGTCCGCGCAGAACTCGTAGGCGATGCGGCGGAAGTCGTCCGGCCGCCGCAGGCACGAGCGGACGAGGTCGTTCTGCGCGAAGAACGCCTCGAACCCGCCGAACGCGCCGACGCGGTCCGGCACCCGGACGCCGTTGGCGGCGCCGATCTCCCGGAGGGTGTCCCACCGCACGGTGCTCTCCAGGTGGACGTGCAGGTGGGCCTTCGGCAGGGTCAGTAGATCGCGCACCCGCGGCACGCTACGTCCCGCGGCCTCCCCACGGCGACCGAATATTCGGCGGCCGGTCAGGTCGGGAGGGCGTAGCGGCCGTCGTCGAGGGGGTCGACGAGGCCGTCGGCGACGAGGGCGTCGAGGGCCCGTTCGCGCTGCACGGCGTCGGACCAGACGACGTCCAGCGCCGGCTTGCCGACGGGGCCGTCGGCGTCGCGCAGGACGGCGAGGAGGCGGCCGCGGCACTGCCGGTCGGTGCCCGCGTACGTCTGCCCGCGGCGCGGCGGGCCCGCGTGGGCGGGACGGCCGTCGCGGTGCCAGCGGCAGCGGTCCAGGACGGGGCAGTCGGCGCAGCGGGGCGCGCGGGCCGTGCAGACGAGCGCGCCGAGCTCCATCACCGCGACGGCCCAGCGCGCGGCGGTCGGGGCGGCGGGCGGCAGCAGGGACTCGGCGAGCCGCACCTCCGCCTTCGTCTGCGACTTCGGCGGGTACTCCTCGCCGGTCACCAGCCGGGACAGGACGCGGCGGACGTTGGTGTCCAGGACGGCGTGCCGCTGCCCGAACGCGAAGCTCGCGACGGCGGCGGCCGTGTAGGCGCCGATGCCGGGGAGGGCGAGCAGGTCGGCGTGCGCGGAGGGGACCTCGCCGCCGTGCCGCTCGACGATCGCGCGGGCGCTCTCGTGCAGCCGCAGGGCGCGGCGCGGGTAGCCGAGCCGGCCCCAGGCGCGGACGGCCTCGCCGGACGGGTCGGCGGCGAGCGCGGCGGGCGTCGGCCAGCGGTCCAGCCAGGCGTGCCAGACGGGCAGCACGCGGGCGACGGGCGTCTGCTGGAGCATGATCTCGCTGACCAGGACGCCCCACGGCGTCGCGTCGTCCGCGCGCCACGGCAGGTCGCGGGCGTTGGCGTCGTACCAGGCGAGGATGGAGTCGGTGTAAGAGGTCATGGCGGACGGCCATTGTGGCACGCGGCGGGTCTGCTCTTCTTTCCGTTGCGGTGCTTGCATACTGAGCGGATGGAGATCGACACGGACGGTGACGGCGGCGAGCGGTACTGGCGCCGCCGCGTCGCGGCGCTCGCCGGGGTGCTCGGCGTGGTGGTCGTGCTGGCCTGGGGCTGCGTGCGGGGGACGGACGAGGAGCCCGTCACCCGGACGGTCGCCGGGGCCGCGACGCCGCCGCCCCCGCCGACCGCGATGCCGACGGTCACCGTCACCGTGACGACGACCCCGACGCCGGCGGAGGACGGGGTCGCCTGCGCGGAGGACGACGTCGTCGTCACGTTCGGCGCCGGGAGGAAGACCTACGCGAAGGGGGAGGAGCCGGCGTTCCGGGTCACGGTCGTGAACACGGCCGAGAACGCGTGCGAGTTCGACACCGGGTCGCTGGACGTGCGGATCACGTCGGGCGACGACCGGATCTGGTCGTCGGCCGAGTGCCGGGACGCGGACGCGGCGCGGCGGTCGCTGCGGCGGGGCGTCCCGTACGTCCGGGAGATCGCGTGGGACCGGCGGCGCGGCTGCGACGGGGCGCCCGCCCGCCCGGGGACGTACGTCGCCGACCTGCACGACCGCAAGGGCGAGCGGCAGGTGTTCCGGCTCCGCTGACGGACGGGGCGTCAGACGTAGCGTTCGAGGATCGACGACTCGGCGAGGCGCGACAGGCCCTCGCGGACGCTGCGGGCCCGCGACTCGCCGACGCCGCCGACGGCCTGCAGGTCGTCGATGCCGGCGGCGAGCAGCTTCTGCAGGCCGCCGAAGTGCTCGACGAGCCGCTCGACGACCATGCTCGGCAGCCGCGGGACCTTCGCCAGCAGCCGGAACCCCTTCGGGCTGACGGGCAGGTCGAGGGCGTCGGGGCCGGCGAAGCCCATGACCTCGGCGACGGTCGACAGGTCGAGCAACTCGTTGGCCGACAGGACGTCGAGGGCGGTGAGGATCGCGTCGACGCCGCGGGTCCGGGTGTCGTCGGACGGGTAGTCGCGGACGATCAGCTCGCGGTCGACGTCGACGCCCGAGACCAGTTCGTCCAGCTGCAGGGACAGCAGCCGGCCGTCGGTGCCGAGTTCGACGACGTAGCCCTCGATCTCGTCGGCGATGCGGCGCACCATCTCGAGGCGCTGCACGACGGCGCTGACGTCCCGGACGGTGACGAGGTCCTCGATCTCGAGGGCGGACAGCGTCCCGGACACCTCGTCGAGCCGCAGCTTGTACCGTTCGAGCGTCGCGAGGGCCTGGTTGGCCTTGGACAGGATGGCCGCCGAGTCCTCCAGGACGTAGCGGATGCCGTCGAGGTAGAGCGCGATGATGTGCATCGACTGGCTGACGGAGATGACCGGGTGGGCGGTCTGCCGGGCGACGCGTTCGGCGGTGCGGTGCCGGGTGCCCGACTCCTCGGTGGGGATCGTGGAGTCCGGCACGAGGTGGACGGCGGCCCGCACGATGCGGCTGTTGCCGGTGCCGAGGACGATCGCGCCGTCCATCTTCGCCAGCTCGCGCAGCCGCGTCGCGGAGAACTCGACGTCGAGCTCGAAGCCGCCCGAGCACAGCTCGGCGACCAGTTCGTCGTAGCCGAGCACGATCAGCGCGCCGGTGTGGCCCCGCAGGATGCGCTCCAGACCGTCCCGGATCTGGGTGCCCGGAGCCACCGCGGCGAGCGTGGCGCGGCGTCGTTCGTCATGGGACTTGTCGTGTGCTGGCACCTGGCCCCCGGAGGTCGCTGGACGGCGTCAGTTTACCGAGCGGCCCCGTTGGCCGGTTCCTCCCCTGGTCGCAACCGGGGGCCGCACCGGGTAATACTCTGGCGCTACCCGTGTCACGGGGCGGTAAAGGCGACTTGCAGTGCCTGTTGCAGGCTGTCGACCTCCATCACCTTCATGCCCTCGTAACTGGACAGCTGCGGGTCGGCCCGCTTGAGCGGGGACCCGTCGGCCAGTTCCAGCGATCCGCGCGGCACCACCGCGTGCTTGAACCCGAGCCGCGCGGCCTCCCCGAGCCGCCGCTGGACGCCCGGCACCACCCGCGCCTCCCCGGCCAGCCCGACCTCGCCGAGCGCGATCAGGCTGCTCGACAGCGACTGCTCGACGGTCGAGCCGGCGACCGACAGCGCGAGCGCGAGGTCCACGGACGTCTCGGTGAGCCGCACGCCGCCGACCGTCGACACGTACACGTCCTGCTCGTGCATGGAGATCTTGCAGCGCTGCGCGAGGACGGCCAGCACCATCGCCACCCGGGACGTGTCGAGCCCCGAGGTGGCCCGCCGCGGCGACGGCAGGTGCGACTTCGCGACGAGCGCCTGCACCTCGGCGACGAGCGGCCGCCGCCCCTCGAGCGTCACGGTGACGCACGTCCCGGGGACGGGCTCGTCCCGCCGGGTGAGGAACAGGCCGCTCGGGTCCGGGAGCCCGACGATGCCGACCTCCGAGAGGTCGAAGCAGCCCAGCTCGTCCGTCGGCCCGTACCGGTTCTTCACGGCCCGGATCATCCGCAGCCGCGAGTGCCGGTCGCCCTCGAAGTACAGGACGACGTCCACGAGGTGTTCGAGCAGCCGGGGGCCCGCGATCGCCCCCTCCTTCGTGACGTGCCCGACGAGCACGACCGTGATGCCCCGCTCCTTCGCGACCCGGATGAGGTTCGCCGCGACCTCCCGGATCTGCGTGACGCCCCCGGGCGCCCCGTCGACCTCGGACGTCCCGATCGTCTGGATCGAGTCGACGACCACCAGCGTCGGCTCCACCTTGTCGACGTGCCCGAGCACCGCCGACAGCTCGGTCTCGGCCGCGAGGTACAGCTCGTCGGTGATCGCGCCGACCCGGTCGGCCCGCAGCCGCACCTGCTCGGCCGACTCCTCGCCCGTGATGTACAGGACGCGCTTGGCCTCGCCGTCGTCGCCCTTCTCGGACGCGAGCGCCGCGACCTCCAGCAGCAGCGTCGACTTGCCGATGCCGGGCTCGCCGGCGAGCAGCAGCACGGCCCCGGGGACGATCCCGCCGCCGAGCACGCGGTCGAGTTCGTCCAGCCCGGTGGGGCGGGTCTGCGCGGACCGCACGTCGACCTGCCCGATCGGCCGCGCGGGCATGCTGACCGGCCCGGCGCTCACCACGCGCGCGGGCGTCGCCGACGCCCCCTCGATGACCGTCCCCCAGGTCTGGCACTCGCCGCACCGCCCGACCCATTTGGACGTCTGCCACCCGCACTCCGAGCACCGGTAGGCCGCCTTGGCCGCCTTCGCCTTAGCCATAGCGAGGAAGCCTAGAGCCACCCACCGACACTGTCCGCCCAAAGGGCGCCCCGAGCACGGACGCTGCGCGAATCACCTGCGCGGGGCCGCGCTCGCCCGCGGGGGCGGGCGCACTCCGGCGCGGCGGGCCCTATGCGTTCTTCCTGGCGCGTTCGATGAGGTCGGCCAGGTGGTCGGAGACGATGGCGGGGCGTTCGAGCATGGCCATGTGGCCGGCGGTGGGGACGACCTCGAGGCGGGCGTTGGGGAGGCAGTCGGCGATCTTGAGGCTGTGCTCGACGGGGGTGAGCATGTCGTTCTCGGCGCCGATGACGAGGGTGTCGGCGGCGCCGAAGGCGGCGCAGTCGCTGATCACCTCGGTGGTGATCATGGAGCGGAGCAGGTCGACGAGGGCGTCCATGCGGGTGTCGGCCATCATCTGCTCGCCGAAGGCGACGGCGGCGGGGGAGGCGTCGGGGCCGAAGGCGACGAGGTCCTCGACGAGCATGGACGCGGCGCGGCCGAGGTGGCGGACGCGTTCGATGGCGGCGGAGCCGGCGCCGGCGGCGTGCAGGGCGCGGGGCAGGACGCGCTTGGTGGTGCGCGCGATGAGCGCGGGCATCCCGAGGGTGACCTCGCCGAGGCCGCCGGAGGACGTGCACAGCAGGCCGGTCGCGAGGACCTTGCGGCCCATGAGGCCGGGGTCGGCGTCGGCGAACCGCATGGTCGTCATGCCGCCCATGGAGTGGCCGACCAGGACGACGGGGGTGTCGGCGGGGACGGTCGCGTCGATGACGGCGGCGAGGTCGGCGGCGAGCTGGTCGAAGGTGTGGCGGTCGCGGGCGCCGCCGTCGGAGCGGCCGTGGCCGCGCTGGTCCCAGAAGACGAGGCGGCCGAGGCCGCGCAGGGCCTTGCGCTGGAAATGCCAGGAGTCCTGGGTGAGGGTCCAGCCGTGGGAGAACACGACGGCGAGGTCGGTGCGGTCGCCGCCGTCGATCTCGGCGTACAGCCGGGTGCCGTCGTCGGCGCGGACGGGCGCGGGGCGTCCGCGCAGGGAGCCGAAGGGTTCGCCGGCGTACGGGTCGGGGCGCAACTGGAGGCGGCGGACGGCGCGGCGCTGTGCGGCCAGCCCGGCTCCGGCGCCGGCCGCGCCGAGCGCGGTGGCGGTCAGGATGGTGCGGCTCGTCGTGGCGACTCGGCCCATGGCCGGTTCCTCCGATTCCCTCAGGTCGCGCACGCCGGGCGGGGCGGCGCGAACGGCTGCGCCGATTGTTGTACAGGTGGTCCAGTAGGGCCAGGGTCCGGCCCCCGAATGTGACCGACTAGTCAGTAACTCACGGACAACGCCACCATAGATTGACGGCGTAGTCGACTTCGAGCCCCTCGTGCTCGCGCAGCGCGTCCGCCGCGAGATCCGGCGGGAACTCGATGTGCAGGACGGCGGCGAGGTCGCGGCGGTCGTCGAAGCGCCAGCGGATCGTCAGCGGCTCGCGGGCGAACCCGCGCCGCGTCCAGAACCGCTCGACCGCGTCCGGGTCGTACTTCGGCAGGCTGCGCCGGAACCAGCGGCCGAACGTCGAGCGCGTCGCGTCGTTGTCGATGATGAAGATCGCGCCGCCGCGCCGGACGACCCGGTCCAGCTCGGCGAGCCCCGGCTCGCAGCCGGGCCCGAAGAAGTACGCCCAGCGCGCGTGGACGACGTCGACCGAGGCGTCCGGGAGCGGGAGCGCCTGGGCGGTGCCCACACGGACGGTGACGTTCGGTTCGGCGCGCGCGCGGCGCGCGGCGGCCGCGGCGAGGCCCGCGTGCGGTTCGACCCCGACGACGCGCGCCGCGTCCGCCGCGAAGAACGGCAGGTGGTAGCCGGTGCCGCAGCCGAGATCGAGGACGGTCGCACCGGTCCAGGGACGGATCGCGCGCATCGCCGCGGGGAGGACGCCGTCGGGGTCCACCGCGCGGTTCTCCAGCTCGTAGACCTGCGGGGAGTTCCAGATGTTGGGGCTCGGCACGGCGCCCGGAGCGATCTCGGCCACGAGGGCAGAGCGTAGCCGGAGCAGCGGGACGCGGTCCGGATCACTCGGGGCGGAGGTTTCATCCCGGCCGCGGGCGCATAGGCTTTCGGTACGAACACTGCCGAGCGATCACTGTGGCGAGGATGCCTTGACCCCGCAGCACAACGGCGCCTTCTCTCCGGCACTCCGCGTGCCCGACGCCCCGATCACGCTGTCCACGGCATCGGTCTACCCCGAGAAGGTACCGAGCGCGTTCGAGATAGCCGCACTGCTCGGCTACGACGGCGTCGAGGTCATGGTCTCGACGGACGCGTCCTCGCAGGACCTCAACGTCCTGCGCCGCCTCTCCGACTACCACCAGGTCCCGATCACGTCGATCCACGCGCCCTGCCTGCTGCTCACCCAGCGGGTGTGGGGACGCGAGCCGTGGGGCAAGCTGGTGCGGTCCAAGGAGGTCGCGGAGGAACTGGGCGCCGACGTCGTGGTCGTGCACCCGCCGTTCCGGTGGCAGCGCGACTACGCCCGCGACTTCGTCGGCGGCCTCGCCCGCATGCAGGACGAGACCGACGTCCTGTTCGCGGTGGAGAACATGTTCCCGCTGAAGGCGCGCGGCGCCGAGGCCGGCATGTACCTGCCCGACTGGAACCCGGTCGACCAGGACTACCCGTTCGTGACGCTCGACCTGTCGCACACGGCGGTCTCCGGTTCGGACGCCCTCGACATGGCGGGGCGGCTCGGCGACCGGCTCCGGCACATCCACCTCGCGGACGGCGTGGGCATCACGAACAAGGACGAGCACCTCGTCCCGGGGCGGGGCTCGCAGCCGTGCGGCCCGATGCTGGAGACGCTCGCCGAGACCGGTTTCCGCGGGCAGATCGTGCTGGAGGTCAACACGCGCCGCGCGTCCAACCGCGCCGAGCGCGTCGAGGACCTGGCCGAGGCGCTCGCCTTCGCCCGCCTCCACCTCGCCGCCGCCGACCGCACCTGGGAGGTCACCTCCGGCGGCGAGGTCAGCCGCCGGAGCTCCCGGTGACGTCCGCGCGCGGGAACCCGGGGCCGCGTCCGGCGCGCGGGCCCGGACGCCGGCCGGGGCGGACCGAGACGCGCGAGGCGATCCTCGCGGCGGCCCGCGAGCTGTTCGCCGAGAAGGGGTACGACGGGGCGTCGCTGCGGGCGATCGCGCGGGCGGCCGACGTCGATCCGGCGCTCGTCCACCACTTCTTCGGCACCAAGGAGGGCGTGTTCATCGAGGCCATGCGCTTCCCGGTCGACCCGGCCGTCCTGCTGCCGCGCATCATGGCCGCGCCTCCCGAGCGGCTCGGCGAGACGATGGCGCGCACGTTCCTCAGCGTCTGGCAGGACCCCGAGCGCCGCGCGCCCCTCCTGGCGATGCTGCGCTCGGCGATGACGAACGAGCGCGCGGCGGCGCTGCTGCGCGAGTTCCTCGGCGGCGTCCTGTTCGCCCGCGCGGGCGCGGCCACCGACGTCCCGCAGCTGCGGCTCCAGGCGGCGGCCGGGCAGATGATCGGCATGATGATCCTGCGGTACGTGGTGCGCGTCGAGCCGCTCGCGTCGGCGTCCGAGGACGAGATGGTCGAGCTGGCCGCGCCCGCCCTGCAGGGCTACCTGGGCTGACCCCTCCCGTTCCCTTGACCGGGCCGCCGCGTCGACTTAAATTCAACACATGATGAGTTCCACTCCGGCGGTGAGCGTGCGGGACCTGCGGGTCGTGCGCGGCGGCAGGGAAGTCCTGCACGGGCTCACGTTCGACGTGCCGTCCGGGTCCGTGGTGGGGCTCCTCGGCCCCAGCGGATGCGGGAAGACCACGCTGCTCCGCTCCCTCGTCGGGGTGCAGATCGTCGCGGGCGGCGAGGTGACGGTGCTGGGCGAGCCGGCCGGGTCGCCGGAGCTGCGGCGGCGCGTCGGGTACTCGACCCAGAGCCCCGCCGTGTACGCGGACCTGACCGTCGCCGAGAACCTGCGCTACTTCGCGTCCGTCCTGCGGGCGCCGCGCTCGGACGCCGACCGCGTCGTCGAGGAGGTCGGCCTCGGCGGCAGCCGCGACCAGGTCGTCGCGACGCTGTCCGGCGGGCAGCTCAGCCGCGCCAACCTCGCCGTCGCGCTGCTCGGCGCCCCGGACCTCCTCGTCCTGGACGAACCGACCGTCGGCCTCGACCCGGTGCTGCGGCAGGAGCTGTGGGAGCTGTTCCGGGGCCTGGCCGACCGGGGCGCGACGCTGCTCGTGTCCAGCCACGTGATGGACGAGGCGGGCCGCACCGACCGGCTCCTGCTGATGCGCGAGGGACGCGTCCTCGCCGACGGCACCCCGGACGGCCTGCGCGCCCGCACCGGCGCCGGCGACCTGGAGTCGGCGTTCCTGCACCTGATCGCCGAGAAGTCCGGGAGGCCGGCATGAACCCCGCGATCACGCTGGCCACGACGGCCCGGATCCTGGCGCAGCTCCGCCACGACCGCCGCACGCTGGCGCTGCTCGTCCTGGTGCCGTCCGTCCTGATGATCCTGCTCCGGTACGTGTTCGACCGCCCGGAGACGTTCGACCGGGTCGGCCCGATGCTGCTCGGCCTGTTCCCCTTCACGATCATGTTCATCGTGACGAGCGTCGCCACCCTCCGGGAGCGCACCAGCGGCACCCTCGAGCGGCTGATGACCATGCCCGTCGGGAAGCTCGACCTGCTGCTCGGCTACGCGCTCGCGTTCGGGCTCGTCGCGCTCGTCCAGGTCGGGGTCGTGCTGGCGATCTCGCTGACCTGGCTCGGCCTGGACCTGACCGGCTCGCTCGGCTCGCTCGTCCTCGTCGCGGTGCTGGACGCGCTGCTCGGCATGGCGCTCGGCCTGTTCGCCAGCGCCTTCGCGCGCACCGAGTTCCAGGCGGTGCAGTTCATGCCCGCGTTCGTCCTGCCGCAGGCCCTCCTGTGCGGGCTGATCATGCCGCGCGAGCAGATGGCGTCCTGGCTGGAGGCGGTCTCGGCCGTGCTGCCCCTGACGTACGCCGTGGAGGGCATGCAGGAGATCGCGGGCGAGCGCGGCTTCACCGGGACGCTCGCCGTCGACGTGGCCGTCATCGCCGCGTTCACGCTCGTCGCGCTGCTGCTCGGCGCGGTCACCCTGCGCCGCCGCACCGCCTGAGGCGTCCGACCCGAACCGGACACCTCGCCCCAAGTGCCCCGACTCGCCCGGTCCGGACTGGTAGCTTCTCCCGTCATGACCCCCCAGGATGTGCCCGGCGCCCCGGCGTCCCCGAACCCCGACGGCCCGCCCCCGCAGGACGGACCGGACGCCGGGGACAACGACGCTTTCTGGGGTGCGGGCGACGGCGGCGAGAAGCGGCGCAAGAAGCGCTGGCCGCGCGTCCTCATCGCGATCGGCGTGTTCGTCGCGCTGATCGTCGCCGGGCTGGGCGGTCTGGCGTGGCAGCGGCAGTCGGCCTGGAACGGCAACGTCGACCGCGTGCCCGACGTCATGCCGGAGGCGAACCGGCCGGGCCCGAACGTCGCGGGCACCGAGAACTGGCTGCTCGTCGGATCGGACCGGCGGTCCGAGACGCAGACGACCGGCGAGGGCAACGACGCCTGGAAGCCCGGCGAGCAGCGCACCGACACGATCATGCTGATGCACCTGCCGGCCGATCGCAGCAAGGCGTACATGATCTCCTTCCCGCGCGACTCCTGGGTGGACGTCCCCGGCTACGGCAAGCAGAAGATCAACGCCGCGTTCTCGTTCGGCGGGCCGAAGCTGCTGATCCAGACGATCGAGGGCCTGACGGGCGTCCGGATCGACCACTACGGCGCGATCGACTTCGCCGGGTTCGAGTCGATGGTGGACGCCCTCGGCGGCGTCACCGTCAACATCAAGAAGAGCGTGTACGACCCGGCCCGCAAGGTGAACTGGCAGGCCGGCAGGCAGCAGCTGGACGGCGAGGAGGCGCTCCTGTTCGTCCGGCAGCGCTACAACCTGCCGAACGGCGACTTCGACCGGATGAAGCGGCAGCAGGCGCTGCTGCGGGCCCTCGCCAAGAAGGCCGCCGACAGCGGAACCCTGACGAACCCGCTCAAACTCGACCGGTTCGTGTCCGCGCTCACCAAGTCGATCAGCGTCGACGAGAGCCTGTCGGGCGGCGACCTCCGCTCGTTCGCGCTCGGCCTCCGCCACCTGCGGGTCGCGGACGTGACGTTCCTTACGGCGCCGGACAAGGGCACCGGCATGGTGCAGAAGCAGAGCGTCGTCTTCCTCGACCCGCCGAAGGCGAAAGCCCTGTTCGACGCGGTGAAGGGCGCCGAGATGCCCGCGTACGTCCAGCGGTACGGGGGCGGGAGCGACCTCGGCGCCGTCTCGTAACCTGGATTCGGGAGCGGCCCGCCGGGCCGCTCGAGAGGGGGTCCAGTGTTCCGCCGGGCGTTGCTGGCCGCGTCGCACTCCGGCGGCGCGCGGCGCATCGTGAAGACCGCACCGTTCACCCGCGACGCCGCCCGCCGGTTCATCGCGGGGGAGACCGCCGCGGACGCCGCGCGCGTCACCGGGCAGCTGACCGGCGAGGGCCTGCTCGTCACCCTCGACGTCCTGGGCGAGGACGTCCACGACAAGGGACGCGCCGAGACGAACGTCGGGAAGTACGTCGAACTCCTCGAACGTCTCGGCGCCGAGGGCCTCGGCGCGCGCGCGGAGGTCTCGGTGAAGCTGACCGCCCTCGGACAGGCCCTCGACGAGGACTTCGCCCTCGACAACGCCCGCCGCATCTGCGCCGCCGCCGCCTCCGCCGGGACGACCGTCACCCTCGACATGGAGGAGCCCGAGACGGTCGACTCGACCCTGCGGACCGTCCACGAACTGCGCCGCGACCACCCCACCGTGGGCGCGGTCGTCCAGGCGTACCTGCGGCGCGCGGAGGAGTACTGCGCCGACCTCGCCTACGAGGGGTCGCGCGTCCGCCTGTGCAAGGGCGCGTACGCGGCGTCCGAGGCGATCGCCTTCATCGGCAAGGAGGACGTCGACAAGTCCTTCGTCCGCTGCATGAAGATCCTCATGGCCGGCAAGGGCTACCCGATGCTCGCCACCCACGACCCGCGCCTCATCGACATCGCCGAAGCCCTCACCCTCCTGAACGGGCGGGACGCCGACACGTTCGAGTACCAGATGCTGTACGGCGTCCGGTCGCAGGAACAGCGGCGCCTCGCGTCCCAGGGCGCGCAGGTCCGCGTGTACGTCGCCTACGGCCGCGACTGGTACGAGTACTTCATGCGGCGCCTCGCGGAGCGGCCCGCCAACCTGCGCATGGTCGCGCGCTCCCTGGTGTCGGCCCGGCTATAGGGTGGATCGGTCGTCGAAGGGGTGAGCCGTTGATCGCGATTCTGGGTGCCGGGAAGATGGGCGAGGCCCTCCTGTCCGGCGTGCTGCGGGCCGGCCGCCGCCCGTCCGACCTCGTGGCGACCGCGCGCCGCGACGAGCGCGCGACGCTGCTGCGCGAGCGCTACGGCATCGAGACCGTCTCGAACCCGCAGGCCGCCGCGAAGGCCGACACGCTCGTCCTCGCCGTCAAGCCCCAGGACATGGGCGCCCTCCTCGCCGAGGTCGGCCCGCACGTCCCGTCCGGCCGCCTCGTCATCTCGATGGCCGCGGGCATCACGACCGGCTTCATCGAGGACCGGCTCCCCGAGGGCACCCCGGTCGTCCGCGTCATGTCGAACACCCCCGTCCACGTGGACGAGGCCATGAGCGTCCTCTCCGCCGGCGCGCACGCGGACGAGACGCACCTGCAGCAGGCCGAGGAGCTCCTCACCCCCGTCGGCAAGGTGCTCCGCATCCCCGAGTCCCTGCAGGACGGCGCCACCGCCCTCTCCGGCAGCGGCCCCGCGTACTTCTACTACCTCGTCGAGGCCATGGTCGACGCCGGCATCCTCCTCGGCATGCCCCGCGCCGCCGCACTCGAGATGGTCGTCCAGTCGGCCGTCGGCGCCGCCGTCATGCTCCGCGACTCCGGCGAGCACCCCGTCCTCCTGCGCGAGGGCGTCACCTCCCCCGGCGGCACCACGATCGCCGCGATCCGCGAACTCGAACGCCACGGCGTCCGCGCGGCCGTCCTGGAGGCCATCGAAGCCGCCCGGAACCGGGGCCGCGAACTGGCCGGCGGCTGACGCCGCACCCGCCTCCGACAAACGTCCTCCGACAAACGTCCTCGTACCGCGCCGACGTCTTCGGGCCCGGCTTGGGGGTTTCGGTTCAACTTTGTACGAGGTTGGTTGAGCCGGGGGGCCCGTTCGTCCGTGTATGGGGGTATGGGACTCGTTATCCGTTTGGTCGTGGCCGCCGGGTTGGTGGTCGACGCCGTCGTGCACTGGATGTACGCGCCGGACATGGCTTACGTGCAAGGGGGCTCGATCTCCGGGGAGGTGCTGTTCCAGGCGCAGGCGGCCGTGGCGGGGGCGGCGGCCGCGGTCGTGCTGGTGTTCGCGAGCCGGTGGACGTACGCGCTGGCCTTCGTGGTGGCGGGGAGCGCGGTGGGGGCGCTGCTGCTGTACCACTACGTGGACGTGGGGGCGCTCGGGCCGCTGCCGAACATGTACGACCCCATGTGGTACACGGAGAAGTGGCTGAGCCTCGTGGGCGAGGGGATCGCGGCGGTCGCCGCGGTCGCCGGGTTCGTGCTGGCCGGACGGTCGCGGGAGCGGGAGCGGGAGCCCGCGCCCGTCGGTTAGGCGGCCGCCGCCGCCGCGCGGGCGGGCTCGATGACCGCGTCGATGAACCGGGCCGTGTCGCGCATGGCGGCGCTCGCCTCCGGGAGCACGCGGTTCAGGATCTGGAACACGTGCATCTGGCCGTTCCAGACCTGGAGTTCGCAGTCGGCGCCCGCGGCGGTCAGGGCGTCGGCGAGGGCCTCGGCCTCGGGGCGCAGCACCTCCTCGCCGCCGACCTGGATCAGGACGGGCGGCGTGTCCGTCCACGCGCAGGTGAGCAGGGCGACGCGGGGGTCGTCGAAGCCGTCCGGGCCGACGACGAGGCGGGCCACGCGGCGGGCGGACCGGGCGCTGATGTACGGGTCGCGGGCCTCGGCTCGCGCGGAGAGCTCGCAGGTCAGGTCGACCCACGGGGAGAACAGGACGAGTCCCGCCGGGGTCGGCAGGCCGGTACGGCAGATCTCGCCGGTGAGGGCGGCCGCGAGGTGCCCGCCGGCGGAGTCGCCCGCGAGGACGATGCCGGACGCGGGGACGCCGCGGGCGAGCAGCCACCGGTAGGCGGCGACGGCGTCCTCGAGGGGTGCGGGGAACGGGTGTTCGGGGGCGAGGCGGTAGCGGGGGACGAGGACGGGCAGGTTCGTGTCGAGCGTGAGCCGCGCGGTGATCGGACGGTGCGTCCGGGGCGAGCAGACCACGTACCCGCCGCCGTGCAGGTACAGGATCGCGCCGGGTGCGGCCTCGGCGTCGCGGGCGACGACCCATTCGCCGGTGACGGGCGGTTCGCCGGACTCGACGCCCGGGTCCTGGAGGGGGCGGATCCGGACGCGCTGGGTGTGCCGGATCAGGAGGGAAGCGGCGTCCAGGGTGGAGCGCGCGGTGCGGATGCTCCCGGCGTGGCCGGGGACGCGGTCCATGAACGGGTGGACGCCGAGGCGGAGCGCGTTGCTGATCACGCGGCTGCGAACGCTCGGGTCCATCGCTCCTCCAAGGTTGCGGTCAGGTAGATATATGCCCAAATTGGGAGAGTTGCTCACGTCACATGTAGGAAACGGAACCGGGCCCCGGTGTGAGCCGGGCCATAGGCGCGTCGCGATAGCGTGAGGTCATGAGCAGTCCCGTTCCTCCCTTGTCCGATACGCCCGGACCATGCGGGCTCGAGATCCTCTGGGACGAGCGGCTCACCTCCTACGATTTCGGCCCCGGGCACCCGATGAACCCCGTCCGGGTGGAGTTGACGATGCGGCTCGCGCGCGAGCTGGGCGTCCTCGACCGTCCGAACGTGCGGGTCGTCGCGCCGAAGCCCGCGGACGACGCGCTGCTGCGGCTGGTGCACGAGGAGTCGTACATCGCGGCCGTCCGGCATTCGGGCGCGACCGGGCTGCCGGAGCCGCGGTACGGGCTCGGGACGGACGACAATCCGGTGTTCCTCGGGATGCACGAGGCGTCGGCGCTGGTCACGGGCGCGTCGGTCGCGGCGGCCGAGGCGGTGTGGACGGGCGCGTCGGAGCACGCCGCGAACATCGCCGGCGGGCTGCACCACGCGCTGAAGGGGGCGGCGAGCGGCTTCTGCGTCTACAACGATCCGGCGGTCGCGATCGCGTGGCTGCTGGAGCACGGCGCCGAGCGCGTCGCCTACGTGGACGTCGACGTGCATCACGGCGACGGTGTGCAGGCCGCGTTCGCCGACGATCCGCGGGTGCTGACGATCAGCCTGCACGAGACGCCGCGCACGCTGTTCCCCGGCACCGGCTTCCCGAACGAGACGGGCCCGGCGGGCACGGCGGTGAACGTGGCGCTGCCGCCCGGCACCGGGGACGCGCTGTGGCTGCGGGCGTTCGAGGCGGTCGTCCCGCCGCTGCTGCGCCGGTTCCGGCCGCAGGTCCTGGTGACCCAGCACGGCGCGGACGCCCACACGCTGGACCCGCTGGCCCACCTGACGCTCACCGTGGACGGGCAGCGGACGGCCGCGGCGGCGCTGCACCGGCTGGCGCACGAGACGGCGGGCGGCCGCTGGGTGGCGACCGGGGGCGGCGGCTACGAGGTGGTGCAGGTCGTTCCGCGCACGTGGACGCACCTGCTCGCGGAGGCCGCGGGCGGGCCGATCGCGCCGGAGACCGCGACGCCGGACGGCTGGCGCGAGTTCGTCCGGCAGCGGACCGAGGAGATCGCCCCGCGCCGGATGACGGACGGGACCGACGTGGTGGAGGTGCACAGGTGGGGGAACGGCTACGATCCGGCGAACCCGGTCGATCAGGCGGTACTGGCGACGCGGCGGGCGGTCTTTCCGGAGCACGGCCTCGACCCGATGACGGACGAGTGATGGACACGCCCACGCGCAAGGACCTGCGGGCCCACCTGGTGCGGACGATGATCGCCGGTGACGTCGCGACGCCGCGCCAGAACAACCTCCTGCACTTTCGCCGGATGGCCGCGGGCCAGCCGTACTACCAGTTCGGCCTGCGGTTCGAGACGTCCTGGACCGAGCAGTCGGTGCTGGAGATGATGGTCGAGCGCTGCGGGGTCGACCCTGATCCCCGGCACATGTACGGGGACGACACCATCGATCCCGACATCACCTTGGACACCCTGGAGGCGATGGGGGAGCGCATCGGGCTCGCGGCGCGACGCAAGGAGAACGTGGTCGTCGCCACCGGGCACCCGGCCACGCTCACGCCCCTTTACCAGGCGGTCGCGCGCGCCCTGCTGGACGAAGGGTGCACGGTGCTGACGCCCGCGCGCGGGTGGACGTACGAGATCGACACGGACTACGGCGGTTCGGACCTGCGCCGCCTCGTGTACGCGGAGCCGGGTGTCGCGATGCTGGAGAGCGAGGACGGCCGCACGCAGCACACGCACGACCCGCACGGCATGGAGGCGATGCTCCGCGAACTCGCCGATACCGGCTCCGCGGGGTCGGCGGGCGGTAAACCGGACTTCTGGCCGGATCTGGCCATCGCCGACCACGGCTGGGCCGGGGCGGCCGGACAGGCGGGCATCGACACCGTCGGGTTCGCGGACTGTAACGACCCGGCGCTGTTCGCCGGTGCCGCCGAAGGCAAGGTCGACGTGGTCGTCCCGCTCGACGACGGCGTGAACCCGCACCATTACGCCCCTTTGACCGCCTACATCCTGGGGCACGCGGGACTGAACGGGACCGGCTGATTCGGGGCGCCCCGGAGGTTCCCGGCCCCGATCGTCACGCTGGGTGAGTTCGACGGCCGGACGTGACGCATGCGCTCGTCCGGGGCCGGCCGTGCCGCCTGAGACGCAGGTCGATCGGGGGTTCCGCTTCACATTCGGCGGTTTCGTCACGCGGCGTGTCCGGGCGTGGCGGGTCGTGCGTATCAGCACTGTGGCGGCCCGGCAAGGTGCGGGGACGGAAATGCGTGGAATTCCCTCTTGCGACGTGCGATACGCGATTTACGCTGGAGGAAGTACACGTGCGTGATCAAAGTCACCCGACGGGTCGGTGCGCGGCACGTGTGGAAGAGGGCGTCCGATGAGTTCAGGCGAGCGACCTCTGAGTGAGGTCAGGTTCCTGACGGTGGCCGAAGTGGCGGCGGTGATGCGGGTGTCCAAGATGACCGTCTACCGCCTCGTCCACTCGGGCGAGCTGCCCGCGATCCGCGTGGGCCGCTCGTTCCGCGTTCCCGAGCAGGCCGTACACGACTACCTGCGCGAAGCGTACATCGAAGCCGGATGACGGGGCGGCGGCCGCCCCGGGCCGAGGGCTCGGAGCCGCCGCCGGGCCGGCACCCGGCGCGGTGACGGGGAACAGGACGGGACCGCCGGCGGTGCGACCGCCGGAGACGGGAGGACACCGCACGGGACGGGCGTGCGCGCCCGCCCCCGCGGAACGGCGGCGTCCGGTGCCGTGCCGAGCGCGGCGCCGGGCTCCGGCGCCCGCGCGCGGTGCCGCGACGCGTCCGGGCCGTGCCGCGGACGCCTCCGCGCCGCGCCGCAGGACGCCTCCGCGCCGTGCCGCGGACGCTTCCGCGCCATGCCGACGCATGATCTGCGCCGGTACGGCGGTACTCTTGACCACTGGACCGTGTGCGCATCATCGAGTGAGCCGACGAGCGACCTCGCCCGCGGCACGTCCTGACCGCACATCACCCGATATGCCGAGCGAGGTCTCGTGGGCTCTGTCATCAAGAAGCGTCGTAAGCGCATGGCGAAGAAGAAGCACCGCAAGCTGCTGAAGAAGACGCGCATCCAGCGCCGCAACAAGAAGTGAGCACGCCGGCCGCTCGGCCGTAAGAGGTGGGGCCCACAGTGTCGTCCAAGCCCGCCGCGGCCCGTGTCGTCCTCGTCACGGGCGTATCCCGTTTCCTGGGGGCGCGGGTCGCGCACGCGCTGCAGGCCGACCCGGGCATCGAGCGGGTGATCGGAGCGGACACGGTGGCGCCCTCGGCGCCGCTCGGCCGCACCGAGTTCGTCCGCGTGGACATCCGGACGCCCGGCATCGCGAGACTCATCGCGTCCGCCGGGGTCGACACGGTGGTGCACCTCAACCTCGTGACGTCGCCGTCCGTGCCGCGGGCGAAGGTCAAGGAACTGAACGTCATCGGCACGATGCAACTGCTCGCGGCGTGCCAGCGCTCGCCCGACATGCGCAGGCTCGTCGTACGGTCCTCGGCGGCCGTGTACGGCTCCTCGCCGAAGGACCCGGCGGTCTTCACCGAGCTTGACCAGCCCGTCGAGGCCCCCACTTCGGGATACGCCAAGGACGCGGTCGAGGTCGAGGGCTACGTGCGCGGACTGACGCGCCGCCGCTCCGACCTGACCGTGTCCGTACTGCGCTTCGCCAACTTCGTCGGCCCCGGCGTCGACTCGCCGTTCACCCGCTACCTGGAGCTCCCGGTCGTCCCGACGGTGCTCGGGTTCGATCCCCGGCTCCAGTTCGTCCACGAGGACGACGGCGTCGAGGTGCTGCGCCGCATGACCGTCGAGGACCACCCCGGCTGCTTCAACGTCGCCGGGGACGGCGTCCTGCTGCTCTCGCAGGTGCTGCGCCGCGCGGGGCGGCCGTTCGTCCCGGTCCCCGCCCCCTCGATCTCCGCGGTCGGTGACATGGGACGCCGATTCGCGGGCATGTCCGGATTCTCGCCCGAGCTGCTGCGCTGGCTCACCTACGGGCGGGTGATCGACACGTCCGGCCTGGCGAACGAGCTGGCCTGGCGGCCCGAGCGCGACACCGAGGCCGCCTTCGCCGACTTCGTCGCCGCCCGGGGCGGGGCCCACGGTCCGCTCGGCCGGCTGGCCGCCGCGCTGGGTTCCCATCGCTGAGGCATGACCGCGGCTCATGCCGGGGACGTGGGGGGAACGCCCCGCACGGGGAGGAGGCACCATGAACGCTCATCATGAGGCGGAGGGCGCCCAGGTCATCCCGCTCGCCGCGGCACGGGAGCGGGACGGCGGCGACGACGGACGGGACGGGCATCCCGCGGCCGTCGCGCGGGACGCGGGACCGGAGCCCGCCGGGCCCGGCTCCCTCGAACGCCGTGTCGCCGCCGGGCTGCGGTTCCTCAGCCGCCGCCTCACCGGCGACTACGAGGTCGACGAGTTCGGGTTCGATCCCGAGTTCAACGGGACGGTCCTGCTGCCGGCCGCCCGCGCGCTGTACGAGCACTGGTTCCGGGTCGAGCTGTCCGGCCTCGGCAACGTCCCGTCCGAGGGCGGCGCGCTCATCGTCGCGAACCACTCGGGGACGCTGCCGCTGGACGGCCTCATGCTCTCGGTCGCGCTGCACGACCACGCGGGCCGCGACGTGCGGCTGCTGGGCGCCGACCTGATCTACCAGGTGCCCGTCCTCGGCCACCTGTCCCGCAAGGCGGGGCACACGCTCGCCTGCCAGGCCGACGCGGGCCGGCTGCTGGGCAAGGGCGAGCTCGTCGGCGTCTTCCCCGAGGGGTACAAGGGCGTCGGCAAACCGTTCGCGGACCGCTACCGCCTCCAGCGCTTCGGGCGTGGCGGGTTCGTCGGCACCGCGCTGCGCGCGGGCGTCCCGATCGTGCCGTGCGCGATCGTCGGCGCCGAGGAGATCTATCCGAAGATCGCCGAACTGCGCCCGCTGGCCCGCCTGCTCGGCCTCCCGTACTTCCCGGTGACGCCGACGTTCCCGCTGTTCGGCCCCGCGGGCCTCGTCCCGCTGCCGTCCAAGTGGCTGATCGCCTTCGGCGAGCCCATGTACCTGGAGGACTACGACGCCGACGACGCCGACGACCCGATGACGGTCTTCGAGATCACCGACCAGGTCCGCGAGAACGTCCAGGAGATGCTGCACGAGACCCGCCTGCGCCGCGGCCCGGCGTTCTTCTGACGGCCGCCGCCCCGGTTCAGCCGGAGGTCAGCGCGGCGAGGTCGAGGGGCGGCTGCTCGACCGTCCGGGCGAGGACGCCGAGGGTGGCGCGCAGGCCCGCCTCCGGAATGACGGGGAAGATGCCCTTGTCGCGGTACTCCTCGCGGATCTGGCTCCAGTCGTAGTAGGACGTCACGAGGCTGCCTCCCTCGGCGGGCTCCACCCGGTAGCCGTAGAGGTGCCTGATCGGCGGCTGGATCGCCCCGTCGATCGTCCACTGGATGTGGGCGTCCCGCTCGAACTCGGTGATGATCACGGTGACGTCGTACTTGCCGAGCGGGAAGTCGTTGAGCGACTCGCGGTCCATGTGGACGACGAACCGGTCACCGGCCTTCGCCACCCGGTCGCCCTCGGCCGACTGGAGCATGCCGGAGCTGTCGATCGCCACGTGGCCGCGCGGGTCGGTCAGCACCGCGAACACCTTCGCGGGCGGCGCGGCGATCGTCCGCTGAACCTCGAATCGTTCATCCATGGTCGAACCCTTGCATATCGAACGTTCCGCCGGTGGGGCAGGGGGCGGCCGGAAGGTAAACGGTCTCGTTCCGCTCGCGCGCGCGGCGGGCGGCGGGGACGCGCGGGGCGAGCGCGGGGGCGAGGCGCGCCCCGGCCTCCGCCCACGTGAAGAAGCCGAACGCGTCCAGTTCGTCCTCGCCCAGCCGGATCGCGGCGGGGTCGGCGGCGGGGCCGCCGTCGAAGGTGAAGTGGAGCATCGGGCGGGGCATGTCGTCGTTCGGCGGGACGACGTCGACGACCAGCAGCCGCCGGGCGGAGATCCGTAGTCCCAACTCCTCGCGGACCTCCCGCTCGGCGATCCGGTGCGGGGGCTCGCCCGCGTCCATGGCGCCGCCCGGGATCTGCCAGTACGGGCGGTAGTTCGGCTTGACGAGCAGGACGCGGTCGCGCGCGTCGGTCAGCAGGGCGCCGGCGGAGACGTGCGCGGTCGGGAGCGTCGCGTACCACTCGCGGGGCGGCAGGTACGGCACGTCACGACCGGTAGTGCTTGCGCAGCGCCATGCCCGCCGCGACACCCCCCGCGAGGGCGCCCGCGCCGGCGGCGGCGGGGAGCGCGACCATGGTGACCTTGCGTCCCGTCCGGAAGTCGTGGACGGGCCAGCCGTTCGCCTTCGCGTGGTCGCGGAGCGCGCCGTCCGGGTTGACCGCGTGCGGGTGCCCGACGGCGGTCAGCATCGGCAGGTCGTTGATCGAGTCGCTGTAGGCCGAGCAGCGCGACAGGTCCAGGCCCTCGCGCTGCGCCAGCGCCCGGACGGCCTCGGCCTTCGCGGGCCCGTGCAGCAGGTTGCCGACGAGGCGGCCGGTGTAGACGCCGTCGCGGGTCTCGGCGACGGTCCCGAGCGCGCCGGTGAGCCCGAGCCGGTGCGCGATCGTCCGGGCGACCTCGACGGGCGTCGCGGTGACGAGCCACACCTGCTGCCCGGAGTCCAGGTGCTGCAGGGCGAGGGTGCGGGTGCCGTGCCAGATGCGGTCGGCCATGACCTCGTCGTAGATCTCCTCGGTGAGCCGCACGATGCCCGCGACGCGCTGGCCCGCGACGAACGACAGCGCGGCCTCCTTGGCGCTGCCGATGTGCTCGGAGTTCTCGGTGCCGCGCAGCCGGAACGACGCCTGCCCCCAGGCGAACATGGCCAGGTCGCGCATCGTGAACAGCTTGCGGCGGGCCAGGCCGCGCGCGAAGTAGTAGATCGACGCGCCCTGCATCATCGTGTTGTCGACGTCGAAGAACGCCGCCGCGGCGGGATCGGGCTCGGGGAGCGGCTCGGGCCGGGCGGCCGCCGCGGCGGCCACCTTCCCCGCGCTCACAGGGTCCTGATTTTTGCCGCGCTGCCAGAATCGCCGCATGGCGGAAGCCTAGTCAACCGTGTCGCCGGCTCCGTCGTCCCGGGCGCCGTTGCGACCGTCCTCACTCCGGGCCGCGGCGGACACGAGCCGCTCCCGCAGATCCGCTCGGAAGTCCGGGTCGGGGCCCGGGGCGCGGGCCCGCAGGTGGGCCAGTGGGTTACCTCTACCGACGATCTTGGCTCGCCCGCTTCGCAATGACGCTCCCTTCCTGCCCGCACAACGAGCGGAGCCCGTTTCCGGTTACGGCCGCCGCTCCCGGGCGCGCGGGCGCGCGCGGGCGTCCGGGCGTGTCGCGGCGCCGGACGGGCTCAGCGGAGGTCATCGGGGAGCATCCGGGCCAGCGAGCGGACGGCGCGGTACTGCAGGGCCTTGATCGCGCCGGTCTTCTTGCCCATGATCAGCGCCGTTTCGGCGACCGACAGGCCGTGCAGGAAGCGCAGCACCACGCACTCCTGCTGCTCGGAGCCGAGGCGCCGGACGGCGACGAGCAGCGTCCGGTTGGTCATCGAGTCCAGGACGGCCCGTTCCGGCCCCTCCTGCGCGCGGTCGGGCTCCACGAGCTCGGCGGTGCAGATCTCCAGGCGGTACCGGCCGGACTTGAAGTGGTCGGCGACCAGGTTCCGCGCGATCGTCACCAGCCAGGCGCCGAAGTCCTTGCCCTGCCAGTGGAAGTCGCGGACGCGGCGGAGGGCGCGCAGGAACGTCTCGCTCGTCAGGTCCTCGGTGAGGGCGTGGCTGCCCACCCGGTAGTACACGTACCGGTAGACGAGCTCGACGTAGTGGTCGTAGAGGGACCCGAACGCCTCCGCGTCGCCGTCCCGGGCGCGCAGGACGAGCGCCTTGAGCATCTCCGCGCGGTCGGCGGCGGTATCGCCCGTGGCGTCGGACGCGTCGCAGGAGGCGGTGGACGGAGTGCTGGAACGCCGAGGAAGCGGGATGACCCCGGCATCGAGGGTCAAGCTGCTCATGCAGTTCTCCTCGGGGCGTACGCGACCTCCGGCGGGATTTGTCACTCTAGATACCGAAAGGTGCGGCAGGCAATGGCCGGGACGTGCCACGCGCCGGGCCGGGCCGGCTCGGCCGTTCGTGCTGCGCACGCGCCGGGTTACCCCTCCGGGCCCGGCATCGGGCACCATGGGGCCACGATGGTCAGTGCTCTTCTCGCGCTTCTCGCGGCCTGTGGCGCATTAGTCGCCACCTGGCTGCTGGTCTCGCGCGCATACAAGGACCGGCTGCTCTATCTCATCGCCTGGTCGTTCACCCAGGTCGGGCTGTCGCTCGCCCTGCTGTCGATGACCCTGGGGTTCCTGGCGGGGTTCAACGGCCCGTTCTTCCGCATCGTGGAGATCGGCGCGGCGCTGCTCGCTCCGCTGTGGCTGATGCTCGGCATGATCGAGCTGATCGCGCGGATCGTCCAGGTGCGGTTCGCGGCGTGGCTGTTCACCATCTCCTACACGGTCGTCGCCGTCGTCATCCTGCTGCTCGACCCGCTCAGGGGCGAGCTGGGCAAGAGCCTGCCGAAGCCCGGCGACACCTACGACGCGCTGCCGCTGCTGCTGATCGACGGCGCGCACCTGGTGTCGACGGTGTCGCTGGTGGGCTGCACGGCGTTCACCGCGTGGATGGCGAGCAAGCGCGACCGCGAGGCCGGCGAGCTGCTGATCCCGGTCGCGCTGGTCGCGCTCGCCGGGGTGCTCGCGATCCTCGGCACCCGCGGGTTCCTGCCCGGGGCGCTCGCCGCGATCCTGCTCGCCGGCGCGGCCGGCCTCGTCTGGTACGGGGCGATGCGCACGATCCCCGTCTACGACGACGAGGACGACTACTACGACGACGACTTCGACGGGGAGTACGTGGACGAGCCCGCCACCGGCTACGAGGAGCAGTCCTACGAGGGACGGCGGCGGGCCGCCGGAGCCGAGCCCGTCCCGGCCCCGACCCCGCCCGCCGACAACCGCCCGCCGGGGGGCCGCCGCGGCGAGCTGCGCTTCCCCGAGCCGTCCGCCGAGGAGCTGCGCTTCCCCGAGCCGTCCGGCGCCCAGTCGCTCCCCGACAACCCGGCCGGGGCGACCGCCGTCGACCCGCTCGACGACTCCACGCTCGCCGCGGCCGCCGCGCTCGCCGCCGGCAACCGCGGCGGGGCGGGGGCGCCCGTCGCCCCCGTGGCGCCGATGCCGCCCAAGGCGTCCGGCGGCGATCTGCTGGCCGCATGTGGCCAGATCACGGTCTACACGCTGCTGGACGGGCGCGAGGAGGCGTTCGACCGGCTCGCCGCCGAACTCGTGAAGGCGGCCCGCACCGCCGAGCCCGAGACGGTGGTGTGCGCCCTGCACGAGGTGGTCGGCAGCTCCACGCAGCGCATCCTGTACCAGCTGTTCCGCGACGAGGCCGCGTTCAACGCGCACCGGCACCAGCCGCACCTGAAGCGGTTCCTGGCGGAGTCGCGGACGCACGTGCTGGCCACGAACGTGATCGAACTCAAGCTCGGGGCGCACAAGGTGCCGCTGCCGGCCGTCCCCGAACGGCCCCGGAGGTGACGGTGGACGGCACGTCCGGTTCGTCCGGCACGTCCGGCGGCGGGGGCGGGGGCGACGTCGTCGTCACGCTGCTCGGCAAGCCCGGCTGCCACCTCTGCGACGACGCCCGCACGATCATCGAACGGGTCGCGGGCGAGCTGGACGTGCGCGTGGAGGAGCGCGACATCACCGCGTCCGAGGAGGACACCCGGCTCTACTGGGAGCAGATTCCGGTGACGCTGATCAACGGCGTCCAGCACGACTTCTGGCGCGTCGACGAGAACCGGCTCCGCGCGGCGATCACCGAACTCCGCACCCGCCGCTGATCCGCCCGTCCGGTCCCGTCCGGTCCCGCCCAGGTCTCGCCGGCCGTCGCGGCGTTCGCTCGTCGAGCCGTCCCGCGTCCGCGCGGCACCCGCCCTCCCGGCGTCCGCCCGAATCGCCGCCTTCCACGGTCGTCCCCGCCCTCCTGCCGGGGCGCCCGGAGGACGTCGTGCGGTCGGCATGGTCGTGTCCGTCCCGGGAATGTCGTCCGTCACACCGCTCGCCATGTAAGTGGTTACTGACGTACCCTGAAAAACGCTGAAAGCCGCTGATGGAAGGCTTTTCGCACGAGAGCCGGAAAAACGGTCACGACCGCGAACCGGGGGGTGACTTTGTGCGCGTATTCACAAAGGCTTAACCTGGTTGACAGCCCTGGGGACGGTCGGGCCCGAAGCGAGGTTCGGGCCCCGAGGCCCGGCCGCGAGCCGGGGTCAGGGGAGCCCGCCCCGTCCCCAGCGTCGAGCCCCGAAGAGCAGGCCGTGACACCTCGACAGAACCGCGACCGCGCCGAGCGCGGCATCCCCGAAGCCACCGTGGCGCGCCTGCCCGTCTACCTGCGCGCGCTGACCGGACTGCAGGAGCGCGGCGTGGCGACCGTCTCGTCCGAGGAACTCGCCGCCGCCGCCGGGGTGAACTCGGCCAAGCTCCGCAAGGACCTGTCGCACCTCGGCTCGTACGGGACGCGCGGCGTCGGGTACGAGGTCGAGTACCTGGTCTACCAGATCTCCCGTGAGCTAGGACTCACCCAGGACTGGGTGGTCGCCATCATCGGGGTCGGTAACCTGGGCCGTGCGCTGGCCGGCTACGGCGGTTTCGCGTCCCGCGGCTTCCGCGTGGCGGGCCTGCTCGACGCGGACGAGTCCATCGTCGGCCAGGAGATCTCCGGCATGACCGTGGAGCACATCGACCGGCTGGAGGACGTCATCGCGGACCACGGCGTGTCCATCGCCGTGATCGCGACCCCCGCGGCCGCCGCCCAGGGCATGTGCGACCGCGTCGTGGCCGCGGGCGTGACGAGCGTCCTGAACTTCGCGCCGGTCGTGCTGACCGTCCCGGGCGAGGTCGACGTGCGCAAGGTCGACCTGTCCATAGAACTGCAGATCCTCGCGTTCCACGAGCAGCGCAAGGCGGGCGGGCCGGACGGGCTCGGCCGGCTCGACGCCGACGAGACGCCCCCCGGTACGACGCAGTACGTGGAGGCGGTGGACGCTTGATGAGCACGGCCGCGGAAGCGGGACGATCAGGCGGACGCCGATTGTTGAGAGAGCGACGGTACGTCCGGCGGGGCGTGCCGCAAAGGGGGCGCGGCTCCGGCGGGAGCGGTGCGGAGCGAGTAGGGCGAACAGCGGAGTTCACATGAGTGTGTTGGTGGTGGGGCTGAGTCACCGGAGCGCCCCCGTGGCGATGCTCGAACGGGCGGCGGTGACCGGGGACGACCTGGCCAAGCTGCTGCACGCGGTGCACGAGTCCGCGAACGTCGCGGAGGCGGCGATCGTGTCGACCTGCAACCGGGTCGAGGTGTACGCGGTCGTGGACAAGTTCCACGGCGGCGTCTCCGCGATCTCCGAGCTGATGTCCCTGCACTCCGGCGTCCCGCTGGAGGACCTGTCGCGGCACCTGTACGTCCACTACGAGGAGCGGGCCGTCCAGCACGCGTTCGCGGTGGCGTGCGGGCTGGAGTCCATGGTCGTCGGCGAGGGGCAGATCCTCGGGCAGCTCCGCCAGGCGTTCCGGCTCGCGCAGGACGAGGAGACGCTCGGGCGCGACCTGCACGACGTCCTGCAGCAGGCGCTGCGCGTCGGCAAGCGCGCCCACCACGAGACCGGCATCGACCAGGCCGGCGCGTCGCTGGTCAGCGTCGGCCTCGACGTCGCCGCCCGGCACCTCGGCCCGCTCGCCGGGGTCCGCGCGCTGGTCGTCGGGGCCGGGTCGATGAGCTCGCTGGCCGCCGCGACGCTGAGCCGCGCCGGGGCCCGCGAGGTCGTGATCGCCAACCGGACGCGCGCGAACGCCGTCCGGCTCGCCGAGTCGCTGGACGTGCCCGCCCGCGCCGTCGACCTCGCCGACCTCGACGCCGCGCTCGCCGGCGCCGACCTGATCGTGTCCTGCACCGGTGCGACCGGCATCGTGCTCACCGCCGAGCGGCTCGCCGCGGCCGGCGCGGGCGCCGACGGCCGCGACCGCTTCCTGCTCGACCTCGCCCTCCCGCACGACATCGACCGGGCCGTCCGCGGGCTGCCGGGCGTCGCCCTGGCCGGGCTGGACGACCTGCGCACCGCCCAGGAGGCCGCGCGGGCCGTCGGCCCGCAGGCCGTCGAGGCCGCCCGCCGGATCGTCCGCGACGAGGTCGCCGCCTACCTTTCGGCCGCCCGCGCCGCCGCCGTCGCGCCGACCGTCGTCGCGCTGCGCAGCAAGGCCGCGGGCGTCGTCGACGCCGAACTGGCCCGGCTCGCCGGACGCCTCCCCGAACTGGACGAGCGCGACCGCAAGGAGATCGCGCAGACCGTCCGGCGGGTCGTCGACAAGCTGCTGCACGCGCCGACCGTCCGGGTCAAGGAGCTCGCGGCCGCGCCCGGCGGCGACTCCTACGCCGACGCGCTGCGCGAGCTGTTCGACCTCGACCCGAAGGCCCCGGAGGCGGTCGCGCGCGCCGACATGCGCCCCGACCTGGGCGAGGACGCGGCGCTGCCGGTCCCGGCCGCCGGGAGCGGCACCGCGCCGTGGAGCGCCGCCGCGCGTACGGTGGAGGGGAACGGGGCCGCGACTCCGGCGCCCGCACCTGGAACGACGGCGGCGGAATGCGCCGAGGCCGACTGCGTGAGCACCCCCACCGTGGAGGACGTGAACGCGCAGGCGGCGAGCGTCCGCGCGGTGAGCGCCGGCGACGCGGCGCCCGGCAACCGGAACGAATCGTGAGCGGAGCGAGGCATTGACCACCACAGGCAACGGGACGGGTGCGGGCACGGGACGCCCGCTGCGCCTCGGCACTCGTAAAAGCCTGATGGCGATGACGCAGTCCCAGGGCGTCGCCGACGCATTGACGCGGCGTACGGGGCATGCCGTGGAGCTGGTCGGGGTAACGACGCAGGGTGATGTCTCCAAGGCGCTGCTCGCCCAGATCGGGGGCACCGGGGTCTTCGTCAACGCGCTGCGCGACGAGCTGCTGTCCGGCGAGGTGGATTTCGCGGTGCACTCGCTGAAGGACCTGCCCACCACCCCGACGCCCGGGATCGTGCTCGCCGCGACGCCCCCCCGCGACGACCCCCGCGACGCCCTGTGCGGCCCCGCGAAGCTCGCCGACCTGCCGCGCGGCGCCCGCGTCGGCACCGGTTCGCCGCGCCGCGTCGCGCAGCTGCGCGCCCTGCGGCCCGACCTCGAGGTCGTCCCGATCCGCGGCAACGCGCCCACCCGGCTCGACAAGGTGACCGACGGCGAACTGGACGCGGTCGTCCTCGCGCACGCCGGGCTGCGCCGCATCGGGCGGCTCGATTCGGTGGCCGAGGTGTTCGACCCCGACCAGATGCTCCCGGCCCCCGGGCAGGGGTCCCTCGCGCTCGAGTGCCGCGCCGACCGCACGGACCTGATCGAGCTGCTCGGCGTCCTCGACGACCCGATGACCAGGGCCGCCGTCACCGCCGAACGGACGGTGCTGGCCGTGCTGGAAGGCGGTTGCTCGGCACCTGTGGGAACATACGCTGCCGAAGTTGAAGAAACGTTGCATCTGACCGCGACCGTCGCCGCGTACGACGGGAGCAGGCAGATAAGGATGTCCGCAAGCGGCCACCCGGACACGGCCGAGCAGATCGGACGCGACCTCGCGGACCGGCTGCTCGACCAGGGGGCCGACCAGTTGATGGGGGAGCGAGATTGAGCCCCGCTAGCCAGAGCGCCGCCCGTCCGGGCACCGCCGCGGCGCGTCCCGCCGTCGCCGTTCCGGCCGCCCGCCGGACCGCCGACCCCGGCACCGTCGCCATCGTCGGGATGGGGCCGGGCGACCCGGGGCTGCTGACCCTGCGCGCCGCCGCCGAACTCGAGAGCGCCGAGACGGTCATCGTCAGCCGGGAGCACTGTCCCGCCGAGGTGCTCGCGTACTGCCGTCCCGACGCCGAGATCATCGACACCGCCGAGGGCGACCCGGTCAAGCTCGCGGCCCGCGCCGCGAAGGCCGGCCGCCGCGTCGTCCGGCTGTTCCAGGGCGACCCGGGCCTCGGCTGCGGGCTCGCCGCCGAGGGCGGCGCGCTCGCCAAGGCCGGGGTGCCGTTCGAGGTCGTCCCGGGGGTGTCCGCCGTGACGGGCGTCCCGGGCTACGCCGGGATCCCGCTGACCGACCCCGACCACCGCGAGGTCCGCGTCGTCGACGCGTCCCACGGCGGCGTCGACTGGACGGCCTACACCGACACCGCCGCGACCCTGGTGATCCTCGGCGCCGAGAACGCGGTCGCCGAGACCTGCAAGGGCCTGGTGGCCGCCGGCCGCTCCGACCGCACCCCGGCGGCGATGACGAGCCTCGGCACCACCACCGAGCAGGAGACCGTCGTGTCGACCCTGCACAGGCTCGCGTCCGAGGCCAAGGGCATGGAGGCCCCCGCGATGATCATCGTGGGGGACGTCGTCAGGTACCGCGACCGGCTGTCCTGGTTCGAGACGAAGCCGTTGTTCGGCTGGCGCGTCCTCGTGCCGCGCACCAAGGAGCAGGCCGCGTCCCTGTCGGACCAGCTCCGCGGGTACGGGGCGGTCCCCGACGAGGTCCCGACGATCTCCGTCGAGCCGCCGCGCACCCCCCAGCAGATGGACCGTGCCGTCAAGGGCCTCGTCACCGGCCGGTACGAGTGGGTCGTCTTCACCTCGATCAACGCGGTCAAGGCGGTCCGGGAGAAGTTCACCGCGTACGGACTGGACGCCCGCGCGTTCGCCGGCCTGAAGGTCGCGGCCGTCGGCGAGCAGACCGCCGCCGCGCTCGTCGAGTTCGGCGTCGTCCCCGACCTGACCCCCGACGGGCAGCAGTCCGGCGAGGGGCTCGCCGAGGTGTGGCCGCCCTACGACGAGGACCTCGACCCCATCAACCGGGTGCTGCTGCCGCGCGCCGACATCGCCACCGACACCCTCATCGCCCGGCTCACCGACCTCGGCTGGGAGTGCGAGGACGTCACCGCGTACCGGACGGTCCGGGCGGCGCCGCCGCCCGCGCCGATCCGCGAGGCGATCAAGGGCGGCGGGTTCGACGCCGTGCTGTTCACGTCGTCCTCCACGGTGAAGAACCTCATCGGGATCGCCGGGAAGCCGCACAACGTCACCGTCATCGCCGTGATCGGCCCGCAGACCGCCAAGACGGCGGAGGAGTACGGGCTGCGCGTCGACGTCATGGCGTCCGAACCGTCCGTATCCGCCCTCGCGGAGGCGCTCGCCGAGTACGGTGCCAAGCGGCGCGCGACGCAGGTCGAGAACGGCGACCCGCTGCGCAAGCCGTCCCAGATGCGCCGGGGCGCCCGCCGCCGCAAGTAGCGTCCGGGCCCGCGGACCCGGCCGCCGGCAGGCCGCGAGCCCCAGGGAGAGAAGACCGATGACCGCACAGTTCCCCGCCGCGCGGCCGCGCCGGCTGCGCCGCACCCCGGCGCTGCGCCGGATGGTCGCCGAGACGCGGCTCAGCCCCGCCGAGCTCGTCCTGCCGATGTTCGTCAAGGAGGGCATCGACGCGCCGCAGCCCGTCGCGTCGATGCCCGGCGTGTACCAGCACACCCGCGACAGCCTCCGCAAGGCCGCGCACGACGCCGTCGAGGCGGGCGTCGGCGGGATCATCCTGTTCGGGATCCCGGCCGTCAAGGACGGCGAGGGCTCGGCCGCCGACGACCCGGCGGGCATCGTCCAGCTCGCGCTGCGCGACCTCGCCGCCGACCTCGGCGACTCGACCGTCGTCATGACGGACCTGTGCCTCGACGAGTACACCGACCACGGGCACTGCGGCGTCCTCACCGAGTCGGGCGAGATCGACAACGACGCGACCCTGCGGCGCTACGCGTCCATCGCCGTCGCCCAGGCCGCCGCGGGGGCGGCCGTCGTCGGCCCCAGCGGCATGATGGACGGCCAGGTCGGCGCCATCCGGGAGGCGCTCGACGGGGCGGGCTACCCCGAGGTCGCGATCCTGGCGTACTCGGCGAAGTACTCCTCCGCCTACTACGGCCCGTTCCGGGACGCGGCCGAGTGCGCGCCCCGGTTCGGCGACCGCTCCACCCACCAGCAGGACCCGGCCAACGTCGACGAGTCCCTCCGGGAGGTGTTCCTCGACCTCGACGAGGGCGCCGACATGGTCATGGTGAAGCCCGCGGGCGCGTACCTCGACGTCGTCCGCCGCGTCCGCGACGCCGTCGACGTCCCCGTCGTCGCCTACCAGGTCAGCGGCGAGTACGCGATGATCGAGGCCGCCGCCGAGAAGGGCTGGCTGGACCGCGAGCGGACGATCACGGAGTCGCTGCTGTCGATCCGCCGCGCGGGCGCCGACATCACGCTCACGTACTGGGCGACCGAGGTGGCCCGCGGCCTCACCGCGTAACCCGCTCGGGCCGTTTCCGGGGGTTGCCGTGCGGGGCCGGGGTCCCGCGGGGCATCATCGGTACAGGAACTCGCGTTTGGGGGGCGGACATGCTGGCGGTCTCGGGGTACAGGCGCAACAAGGCGGCGCGCGAGCGGACGATCACGGCGGCCCTCGGCTACGCGGCCCTCGGCTGGCCGTGCGTACTCGGGGCGCACGCACCCGTCGGGGGCGACCGCGCCTGCTCCTGCGACCGCGTCGGCTGTCCCGACCCCGCCGCCCATCCCGTCTCCGCCACCTGGGGCCTGCAGGCCAGCGTCGACGCCGACGTCCTGAAACGCTGGTGGGCCGACCGCCCGCAGGCCGGGATCATCCTCCCGACCGGCCGCGTCTTCGACGTCCTCGACATCCCCGCCCCCGCCGGGCACCGCGCCCTCGCGCGCATCGAGCGCGACGACCTGCCCGTCGGGCCCGTCGCCGCGGTCGGCGCCGAGCGCCTCCTGTTCTTCGTCACCACCCGCGGCGCCCCCGTCGACGAGGACGAGTGGTGGTCTTGCCACCTCGACTGCTCCCCGGAGGACGTCGCCGAGACCCCCGGCATGCGCTGGCACTGCCGCGACAGCTACGTCGTCGCCCCGCCGACCGTCCTGCCCTACGGCCGCGAGACGACCTGGCTCCGCCCGCCGCAGACCCCGCTCCCCGACCCCCTCCGACTCCTCGAGGTCCTCTCGGACGCCGTGGGCTGACGCGCCCCGGCCGCGCAGGGGCCGTCGGGGCCGTCAGGGTTCCAGCATCGGGACCAGGAAGCGTTCGGCGATGCCGGCCAGCTGCTCGTCGTCGTCGAGGTCGATGACGAGGCTCGGGATGGCCAGGAACGACGCGGAGATCCGGACCATCATCTCCGCCACGAGTTCGGTGTCGAGGTCGGCGGAGACGTTGCCCGCGCGCTGCTCGCGGCGGAGCTGGCCCGCGACGAACTGCCGGACGGTCGCGAGCGTCTTGCCCCCGTCGCTGACCATCGACGGGACGAGCAGGTCGGGTTCGGCGACGATCAGGCCGCCGATCAGCGGGTTGCGCTGGATGGCGCGCAGCGAGCTCACGAAGCCGAGCACGACCCGCTCGGCGGCGGTCTCGGCGCGCTGTATGTCGATGAGGAACCGGTCGAAGTAGCGGCGCAGCTCGCGCCGCACCACCTGTTCGACCAGCGCGTCCTTCGTGGCGAAGCGGCGGTAGACGGTGATCCGCGAGACCCCCGCGCGCCGGGCCACGTCCTCCATGGTGGACCGCTGGACGCCCATGCGGGCGAACTGCTCGTGCGCCGCGTCGAGGACGCGGGTGCGCGTCTCGTCCGGGTCGTCGACCCGTTCGACGGCGTCGGTGTACGCGCGTTCGAGCAACGACTCGGGATCCGTGGCCGCCGCGAGAGCGGACGACTGATCAGAGTCCACGTTCTCCTCCAAGAGGGCTGATTCTACTTGGATTGCCGTTAATCGCATCAGAACGGGTCTTGTTTCGCCTGAATCGGTGTGCTGTTATTGATCTGCCACCGATGATACACAGATGCAAACCATGTATCAGCGTATCAGCGGATGCTCACCCCGAGGAGGACGATGGCATGGACGAACTCAGCAGGCGGAAGATGCTGGCGGCGGGCGGGACGCTGGGCGCGCTCGGTGCGCTGAGCGTCGCGACGCCCGCGCAGGCGAGCGCACTCTGGACCTGGTCCCCCAAGGGGTCGGTGGCGGGCGCGGGGAAGGGCGCCGACCCCAAGGGCGTGTGGGACGACGAGGCCGACCGGATCGTCGCCGACGTGATCGACAGCGGCCACGTGGCCGCGGCCAACAAAGAGCTCAAGAAGTGGACCAAGAACGGCCAGGACCTGTCGCGCGCACTGCCGGCGGATCTGCGGAACTTCATGGAGAAGGCCCGCCAGATGCCGTCCTGGACCGACCGGGCCAAGCTCGAGACCGCGGTGAACTTCAACGAGAAGCGCGGGCTCTACCTCGGCGTCACCTACGGCTTCGCCAGCGGGATGATGAGCACCGTCATCCCCCGCGAGGCGCGCGCGGTCTACTACTCCAAGGGCGGCGCGGACATGCGCGACCGCATCACCAAGACCGCCAAGCTCGGGTACGACATCGGCACGTCGAACGCCTACAAGGACGACGGCGAGATGATCGTGACCTGCGTCAAGACCCGGCTGGCGCACGCGGGCGTGCGCCACATCCTGCCGAAGTCCGCCCACTGGTCGAAGGTCGCCGACGAGGAGATCCCGATCAGCCAGGCGGACATGATGGTCACCTGGCACAGCCTGCCCACGACCGTCATGCAGAACCTGAAGAAGTGGAAGGTGCCGATCCCCGCCGCCGAGTCCGAGGCGTTCCTGCACTCGTGGCAGCTCTGCGCGCACATGCTCGGCATCAAGGACGAGTACATCCCGAACTCGTGGGCCGAGGCCGACGCGCAGGCCGCGCAGGTCCTGACGCCGATCCTGGCGGCGACGCCCGAGGGCGTCAAGCTCGCCGACATGCTGCTCAACCTCGCCACGATCGTCCCGGGCGGCCCCCTCAAGTACATCACCAAGCCCATCCTCGGCGCGCTCACGCGCTACGTGCTCGGTGACGAGATCGCCCAGTGGCTGAAGATCCCCCGGGAGCCGTTCTGGGACTTCGTCTTCGAGACGGCCTGGGAGCCCTTCATCCAGGTCCGCGAGGGCCTGCTCGCGCTCGAGGACGCGCCGGGCGTCCTGCAGAAGGTCTACTGGGCCTTCGACGAGATCCTGCGCCTCGCGGCGCTGCTGGTGCTGTCCGGTGCGGACCTGCCGATCAGCATCGAGATCCCCAGCATCAACAACCCGAACTACCCCGACGGCAACTGAGCAGGGAGCCGTCCCCCGAGACGGCGGGCCCCGGAATCGCGCCGGATTCCGGGGCCCGCGGCATGCCTAGCGGGGCGCCTTGACGCTCTTGCGGCCCCAGTCGGCGTAGGTGGTCTGCAGGACGGCGTGGCGGGCCTTCGGCTCCCCGGCGCGCATCCAGAGCGCGGCGGGACGGTTCAGGCGGTCGATCCTGATCGCGAACTCGATCGTCGCCGCGCCCGTCGTCCGGGTGAGGGACGTGTAGAGCGGACCGACGCCCGGGACCTGCGCGAGGGCCGCCGCGGGAGCCGCGCCCTTGTAGACGTCGCCGTCCTTGCGCAGCTCCGTGGCGGTGCGCAGGAGGGACGTCACGGTCGTCACCGAGCTCCCCTGCCGGACCTGCTCGGTCAGCGCGGCGTACGGGTTCTTCCCCGGCAGGGCGCGCCACTTGCGCGACACCTCCCCGTGGAAGCGGTCGCCGACCACGATGGTCTTGCCCGCGCTGCGCGCGTCGCCGGTGCCCCGGACCGTCATCGCGTAGGACGGGCGGGAGCCCGGCACGACCGCGAAGGTGCCCTTGGCCCGGACGGCGCCCTCGCCGTCCCGCGCGAAGTCGAACGCGGCGCCCGGGGCCCGCGCGGTGGCCTGCTCGATCTGCGTGATCAGCGGCACCGGGTCCACGCCGCCCTCCGGCAGGACGGGCTGCGGGCTGGTGCTCTGCTGCGCCGGGGTGGGCGGGGCGGCGACCGGATCGCGCTTCTCGCCCCCGGTCAGCATGGTCGCGCCGACGGCCGCGCCGGCGATCACGACGAGGGTGGCGACGCCCGCGCCGATCCAGCGCGCCCGGGACCCGCGGGCGGGCTGCGCGGCCGTCGTGACGATCGCGTTGCGCCCGGTCCCGCGGGACGACTTCTTCGGTTCGGGACGCCGCGCGGCCTCGGCGGCCAGCTCGGTGAGCCGGCCGCGGCCCTGCGCCTCCCAGGACGGCCCGTAGGCGGAGATCGCGGCCTCTTCGAGGGCGCTGATGAAGTCCGCGACGGACGCGGGCCGGTCGGCCGGGTCCTTCGCGAGGCCCCGCTGCAGGAG
Source organism: Actinomadura cremea (assembly GCF_014648495.1). Taxonomy (GTDB): domain Bacteria; phylum Actinomycetota; class Actinomycetes; order Streptosporangiales; family Streptosporangiaceae; genus Spirillospora; species Spirillospora cremea. The sequence goes on along the minus strand of NZ_BMRF01000005.1, from coordinate 388,074 downwards.
GTCGCGGAGCGGTCCGGGCGCCTCCTCGACGGGGATCGGCGCCTCCCGGTGCAGCCGCGCCATGTTGCGTCCGGCGAACGGCGGCCGCCCGGTGAGGCACTCGAAGAACACGGCGGTGGCCGCGTACACGTCGGTGGCGACGGTCGCGGGCGCGCCGTCCCACAGTTCGGGCGCCGCATACGGCGGGACGGTCTGCGCCTCGGTGCCGGGCGGCGCGAGCGCGAAGTCGCCCACCACGGCGTTGCCCCGCTCGTCCACCAGCACGTCGGACGGACGCACGGTGCCGTGCAGCACGTCGTGCTCGTGCGCCGCCGCGAGCCCGAGCAGCGTCCCGCCGAGCGTGGACAGTGCCGCGAGCGGGCCGACCGGCCCCTGCACGGCGAGGACGCGGCGCAGGCTGACGCCCTCGACGTGCTGCATGACGAGGGCCGCGCCCTCGGCGCCGGTCACGAAGTCATAGACGTCGACGACGTTGGGGTCCTCGACCTGCGTGAGCGTGCGGGCCCGTTCGCTGAACCGGGCCATGAACGACTGGTCGTCGACGAGCCGCCGGTCCAGGTACCTGATCGCGACCCTGGTGCCGGTGGTGTCGTCGACCGCCAGTGCCACCCTGCCGGATGCGCCGCCGCCCAGTTCCCGTTCGTGCGTGAAGCCCGGGACCGTCCAGCCGTCGACCACGTTGAAAGCCACTCCTCGATACGGCTGATCGCCGGTGAAAGGGGGAAGGCGCCGGTACGGGCGCCGATGTCGTCACTTGGTGGAATATAGGTCCGCGCCCGGCGAGGTCAAGGCAAGTCGCCGAACTGCAACTGACAGGATGGAACCGTGACTGGAACCGATCGCTCCCAGCAGTTGTTCGAGCGTGCCGGCGGGGTCGTCCCGGGCGGCGTGAACTCGCCGGTCCGGGCCTTCGGGGCCGTCGGCGGCACGCCCCGCTTCATGGCGTCCGCGCGCGGCCCGTACCTGACCGACGTGGACGGAAACGAGTACGTCGACCTCGTGTGCTCGTGGGGCCCGATGATCCTCGGGCACGCCCACCCCGCCGTCGTGGACGCGGTCCGCGAGGCCGCCGGGCACGGGACGTCCTACGGTGCGCCCACACCGGGCGAGGTGGAGCTCGCCGAGGAGATCGCCGCGCGCACGCCGGTGGAGAAGGTGCGGCTGGTCAACTCCGGCACCGAGGCGACGATGTCGGCGATCCGGCTGGCCCGCGGGTTCACGTCCCGTCCGAAGGTGCTGAAGTTCGCGGGCTGCTACCACGGGCACGTCGACTCCCTCCTCGCCGCCGCGGGCTCCGGCGTCGCCACGTTCGGCCTCCCCGACACCCCGGGCGTCACCGGCGCGACGACCGCGGACACGATCGTCCTGCCGTACAACGACGTCGCCGCCGTGGAGCTGGCGTTCGACGAGCACGGTCACGACATCGCGTGCGTGATCACCGAGGCGGTGCCGTGCAACATGGGCGTCGTCCCACCGCTGCCCGACTTCAACGCCCTCCTCAAGCGGCTCTGCGAACGCTACGGCGCCCTCCTCGTGATCGACGAGGTGCTCACCGGCTTCCGGGCGTCCCGGTCGGGCTGGTACGGGCTGGAGGGCGTCGCCGGCGATCTCGTGACGTTCGGGAAGGTGATGGGCGGCGGGCTGCCCGCCGCCGCGTTCGGCGGCCGCGCCGACATCATGGACCGCCTCGCCCCCGCCGGCCCCGTCTACCAGGCGGGCACCCTCTCGGGGAACCCGCTCGCCACCGCCGCCGGCCTCGCCACCCTCCGCAACGCGACCGCCGACGTGTACGCCGCGATCGACTCCGCCGCCGCGACCGTCCTGAAGGCCGCGTCCGAGGCGCTGGCGAAGGAGGGCGTCCCGCACAGCCCGCAGCACGCCGGGAACCTCTTCTCGATCTTCTTCACCGACGAGAAGGTCGGCGACTTCACCGCCGCCCAGCGCCAGGATTCGAGGGCCTACGCGGCGTTCTTCCACGCCGCCCTGGAGCGCGGCGTGTACCTGCCGCCGTCCGCGTTCGAGGTGTGGTTCCTGTCCGCCGCGCACGACGACGAGGCCGTCGGGCGCGTCCTGGACGCCCTCCCGCACGCCGCCCGCGCCGCCGCGCGTGTTTGATCGCTTCGCCCTCGGCGTCAGGCCGCAAGGCGGCCTTCCTTCAACGGGCTTCGCGTGCGGTTGCCGCATCGCTCCGACTCGCCCAGGGGCTCGCTGCGCGATCAGGGCCTCGCTTCGCCCGCCCCTGGCTTCGCTCGCGATCGCAGGAGTCCTCGTCCGCTCCGGCGGGGGCGCGCACTTGAGGCAGGGCCTCTAGAGCCCGTCCGACGCCCTCCGGCCGTGCGCGCGCAGCGGCGCGCACGGCCGGGCCGTCGATCACCTCGTCTCGACGGGCCGGACGCCCCGCACGGGCCGCGCGCGAACCGCACCGAGCCCGCCGCGACGCCGGCCACCACCAGGACCGCCGCCGCCGAGAACCGCAGCGCCGCCATCACGAACGGGGAAAGTCGTCCAGGGCTATGCTGATCGGGACGAAGTCGAAGTCCCGGAGCGCGGCGATCAGCGTTGCCGGCAGGACGTGGCGCGGTCTCATGCACCGATCCTCATCGGCCCGCCTTTAAGCGCAAGCTAGACCTTCTTCGGCCCTCGCTTTAGAGTCGCTACATGCTCGATCTGGAACGGCTGCGCGCCCTGCACTCCGTGGCGACCTACGGCTCGGTCAGCGCCGCCGCCGACGTCCTGCACGTCACCACGTCCGCCGTCTCCCAGCAGCTCGCCAAGCTCGAGCGCGAGACCGGGCAGAAACTGCTCGAGCGCAACGGCCGCGGCGTCCGCCTCACCGACGCCGCCGAACTCCTCGTCGCGCACGCCGAGCGCATCCTGTCCCTCGTCGAGCAGGCCCAGGCCGACCTCGAGGCCCACCGCGGCTCCGTCGTCGGCCAGCTCACCCTCGCCGCGTTCCCGACCGCCGCCCGCGGCCTCGTCCCGGACGCCCTGCGCCGCCTCCGCACCGACCACCCCGACCTGCGCGTCCTCCTCCGTGAGGAGGACCCCCTGCAGAGCATGCCGCTCGTCCTGCGCGGCGACCTCGACATGGCGGTCGTCCAGGACTGGAACAACGAGCCCCTCCCGCTCCCCGACGGCCTCCAGAAGGCCGCGATCTGCGAGGACGTCGCCGACGTCGCGCTCTGCGCCGACCACCCCCTCGCCGGCCGCGACGCCGTCGACCTCAAGGAACTCGCGGGCGACCCCTGGATCAGCTCCTCGCCCGACAGCATCTGCTGCGACTGGCTCCTGCGCACCCTCCGCGCCGTCGACAGCGAACCCCGCATCGTCCACATGGCCTACGAGTTCGCCACCCAGCTCGCGCTCGTCGGCGCCGGGCTCGGCAACGCGATCCTCCCCCGGATGGGCCGCTGCGACGTCCCGCCCGGCGTCGTGGTCGTCCCTCTCACCGACCCCCTCTACCGCTGCGTCTACGCCGTCTGGCGTGAGAAAGCCGCCCGCCGCCCCGCCATCCGGGCGGTCCTCAAGGCGCTGCCCATGGCGTCGGGCCGCTAGGCGGCCGTCCTCCAGCGAGTGGCGCGTGCGCTCGCCGCGCCTGCGCGGGGACGGAACGCGGTTCGCGCAGACGGCGCGAACCTGAGGGCGGATCCGGTCGTCCCAAACCAGCGAAGATCACGTTGGATGGAGGCGGTACGTGTCCCAGTGGGCGGTCGGCGGCTACACGGAGGTTCGGGAACTCGGCGCGGGAGCGCAGGGACGGGTCGTCCTGGCGCGGCACGACGAGTCGGGCGCCCTGGTGGCGATCAAGTACCTGACCGGGAACCCGGACGAGGCGGAGCGCGAGCGGCTGCGGCACGAGGCCCGGATGCTCGGGCGGGCCGACAGCCCGCACATCGCCCGCCTCTACCGGCTCGTCGAGGGACCGGACGGCGCCGCGATCATCATGGAGGCGGTCGACGGCGTCTCCCTCAAGGCGGTCCTCGGCCGCGAGGGCGCACTCGGCCCCGAGGCGTCCCTCGCCGTCCTCAAGGGCTCCCTCCTCGGACTCGCCGCCGCCCACGCCCTGGGCGTCGTCCACCGCGACTACAAGCCCGCGAACGTGGTCGTTCCCGCGGACGGCCTGAGCCGCCTCGTCGACTTCGGCATCGCCACCCCCGCCGGGCAGGAGGCGGGCGGCGCGGGCACCCCGTACTACATGGCGCCCGAACAGTGGGACCGCCACACCGCCACTCCGGCCACCGACGTGTACGCGGCCACCTGCGTGTTCGTCGAGTGCGCCACCGGACGCCGTCCGTTCACCGGCGACCGCGCCGCCCTCCTGCTCGCCCACCGCACGGGCGAGATCCCGGTCGAGACCGTCCCCGAACCGCTCCGCCCGCTTGTCGCTCGGGGCATGGCGAAGTCCCCCGGGGACCGTCCCGCCGCCGCGTCCGCGTTCATCGAGGAGCTGGAGGCCGTCGCCGCCGAGGCGTACGGCCCCGGCTGGGAGCACACCGGCGTCCGGGCCCTCGCCGCGTCCGCCGCCGCGCTGGCGGCCCTCTTCCCGGTGGCGGCCTCGCTCCTCCCCGGCGCCGCCGCGCCGGGGACGGGCGACGCGATCGCGCACGGAGCCGGCGAGGCGGTCGCCCACGGGGCGGGCGACGCGGCCGGGGACGCGGTCGTCCACGGCGCAGCCGACGGGGTCGGGCAGGGCGTGGGCGAGGCGGTCGCGCACGGGGCGGGCGACGCGGTCGTCCAAGGTGCGGGTCAGGCGGCCACGGGGGGCGCCGGGCAGGGCGTGGGCGAGGCGGTCGCGCACGGGGCCGGTGAGGCGGCCGCCCAGGGTGCGGGCCAGCCGGCCGCGCACGGCGCCGCGCAGGCGGGGGCGCACGGGGCGGGGAAGGCCGTCGCGGCGAAGGCGGGCGCCGGCGGGCTGAAGGCGGCGCTCGGGATGGGCGCGGCGGCGTGCGGGACGGTCGCCGTGATCGGCGGCGGGGCGTTGCTCGTGGTGCAGCCGGGCGACGAGGACCCCGCGCGGGCGGGGCGGTCGGTCGCGGCGAGTCCCTCGCGGACGGCCACGGTCGCGTCGGTCACGCACTGCGATCGGATGGGGCCCGACGGGAGCCCCATGCAGGAGGGCCCGGGGGAGGCGCAGGTCCGGATCCCGGAGACGGTGCGGATGCCCGCCGGCACGGGGGTCTTCCACATCGGCGGCCAGTACCTCATCGGGCCCGCGGGCGCGGAGTGCGGCGGGTCGGTCGGGGCCGCGAGCGGCGTCGGCCAGGTCGGGGCCGAGCGGACGGGCGTGGTCCGGTACGGATGGCAGGGGTCCGTCGGCGGGATCGCGACCGTGTACTGCTCGTACTTCCCGGATTCACCGGAGGCGGCGGAGCAGCGGGAGACGGGCGAGGTGTGCGAGTCGGCGCTCGGCGACCCGCGGCGGCTCCCGGCGGACGGCACGCGGATCCGCGCGGTGATCGGTACCGATACGCCGCTGGGGGAGCGTCCGCCGTCCCCCTACGTGTCGGTCGTGCTGGCGATGGTCGGCGACGAAGGGGCGCCCGGGACGCTCACGTGCGTCATGCCGTGGGACAAGGCGAACGTGTGCACCGCCGCGCTGACGTACGGGTTCGTCCGGTCGGCCCGGGCCGCGGGCGCCGACCCGGCCGTTCTGGACCGGGCCGCCCGGACGATCGCGGACTTCGTGGGAACCGCCCGCCGATGAGCGCCTGGCCGTCCCCGGCGCAGCGTGCCCCTGGACGCGGGGGGAGCAATGCGGCGATCGCACGCGTTGTACTGGGTGCGGGCCCAGCGCCCGCGGCCGAGTTCAACGCAATTGAGCAGGTACCCTGACGTCGCCATGACTGAGAAGACGATCGTTCACCTGCTGCGGCACGGTGAGGTGCACAATCCGGGCGGAATCCTCTACGGGCGGCTGCCCGGCTACCGGCTCAGCGAGGACGGTCTCCTCATGGCCAAGGCCGCCGCGAAGTGGTTCTCCGACCGGGACGTCTCGGCGCTGTTCTCGTCGCCGATGCAGCGGGCGCTCGAGACGGCGGCGCCGCTGGCGGACGCGTTCGATCTGCCGGTAACGGTGGACGATCGGCTGACGGAGGCCGACAACCACTTCGAGGGGCTGACGTTCGGCGTGGGGGCCGGATCGCTGCGGCGGCCCGAGCACTGGCGGTACCTGATGAACCCGTTCAGGCCGTCCTGGGGCGAGCCGTACCGCGACCTGGCGGCGCGGATGCGCGCGGCGGTGATCCGCGCGCGTGACTCGGCGCGCGGGCACGAGGCGGTGTGCGTGAGCCACCAGCTTCCGGTGTGGGTCCTGCGGTTGCACGCGGAGCGGCGGCGGCTGTGGCACCACCCGGTGAAGCGGGAGTGCGGGCTGGCGAGCGTGACGAGCCTGACGTTCGAGGGGAACCGGCTCGTCGAGGTCGCGTACTGCGAGCCCGCCGGGGGGCTCGGCGGGGAACCCGGTGTCGCGGGCGCCTGAGGGCGCCGGTAGATTGTTGTACTACGACCTGTAGTAGTAGGAGGGTCCGTTGAACCCCCGTGTCTTCCGTGTGCGCGCCGCCGTGGCCGCCGTCGCCCTGTGCGGGCTGCTCGCCGGCTGCGCCGGGACGGACGCGGCGCAGGACGGAGCGGGCGAGAACCGGTTCGTGTCCGGCGACGGGAACGTGGCCGAGTACGCGCCCGGCGACCGGAAGGACGTCGGCGAGGTCACCGGGAAGTTCCTGGACGGGAAGCCGTTCGCGCTGGCGGACTACCGGGGCAAGGTCGTCGTGGTGAACTTCTGGGCGTCCTGGTGCGCGCCGTGCCGCGGTGAGGCGCCGTCGCTGGAGCAGGTGCACGCGGAGACGAAGGAGAAGGGCGCCGCGTTCGTCGGCGTCAACTTCAAGGACTCGGAGCCGAACGCGCAGGCGTACGAGCGCAACTTCAAGGTGTCGTACCCGAGCGTGTTCGACGCGGACGGGCGGGTGACGCTCGCGTTCCGCGAGGTGCCGCCGAACGCGATCCCGAGCACGCTCGTGCTGGACCGGCAGGGCCGGGTCGCGGCCCGGATCATCGGCGCGACGACGTACAGCAAGCTGCATCCGCTGGTCACCGACGTGCTAGCGGAAAAGTGAGCGCGGCGGCCGCGGTGAACGAGACGGTCGTCAGCGGGTCGCTGATGGCCGCGGCGCCGCTGGCGGCGCTGGCCGGGCTGGTGTCGTTCGCCTCGCCGTGCGTGCTGCCGCTGGTGCCGGGCTACCTGTCGTACGTGACGGGCATGTCGGGCGCCGATCTCGCGGACGAGCGGAAGGGACGCCTGCTCGCGGGCGTCGTGCTGTTCGTCGCGGGGTTCACGGTGGTGTTCGTCAGCTACGGCGCGGTCTTCGGCGGGCTCGGACGGTGGCTGCTGGAGTACCAGGAGACGATCACGCGCGTGCTGGGCGTGGTGACGATCGTGTTCGGCCTGGCGTTCATGGGGCTCGTCCCGGGGCTGCAGCGGACGGTGAAGTCCGGACGGCTCCCGGCGGCGGGGCTCGCGGGGGCGCCCGTGCTGGGCGTCCTGTTCGGGCTGGGCTGGACGCCGTGCATCGGGCCGACGCTGGGCGCGGTGCAGGGGCTGGCGATCACGGAGGCGAGCGCGGGACGGGGTGCGCTGCTGTCCCTCGCGTACTGTTTGGGCCTCGGCCTGCCGTTCGTGGCGGCGGCACTGGCGTACCGGCGGGCGCTGGGCGCGTTCGGCGCGGTGAAGCGGCACTACCCGCTGGTGATGCGGGTCGGCGGCGGCATGCTGGTGCTGCTCGGGGTGCTGCTGGTCAGCGGCCTGTGGGGGGATATGACCATCGAGCTGAGGTCGTGGATCAGCGGCTTCGAACCGGTTATCTGACATGAGCGACACAGAGATCGAGAGCGGCACGCGGCCTCCGGCGGCGCGGCAGGCCGCGCAGGAGGCGCCGCGCCCGAAGGGGATCGGGCCGCTGGGCTGGCTGCGCTGGGCGTGGCGGCAGCTGACGACGATGCGCACGGCGCTGATCCTGCTGTTCCTGGTGGCGCTCGGCTCCGTCCCGGGGTCGGTGTTCCCGCAGCGGGGGCAGGCGCCGGAGGACGTCGCGGCCTACCTGGAGGAGCACGGGACGCTCGGGCCGTGGCTCGACAGGTTCTCGATGTTCGACGTGTTCGCGGCGCCCTGGTTCGCCGCGATCTACATCCTGCTGTTCGTCTCGCTGGCGGGGTGCGTGATCCCGCGGGCCGCCAAGCACTACAAGTCGATGCGGGCGCGTCCACCGGCGGCGCCGCGCAACCTGAAGCGGCTGCCGCAGTCGGCGGCCTTCGAGACGGACGCGTCCGCCGAGGACGTCCTCGGGGACGCGCGCGCGGCGCTGCGCCGCAAGCGGTTCCGCGTGGACGTGGCGGGCGGCGCGGTGTCGGCCGAGAAGGGCTACCTCGGCGAGACCGGCAACCTGGTCTTCCACCTGGCGCTGCTGGTGCTGCTGTTCGCGCTCGGCCTCGGGAACATGTTCGGCTACCGCGGCAACATCCTGCTGACCGAGAACGACACGTTCGCGAACTCGCTCAGCCTCTACGACCAGTTCGAGCCCGGACGCGTGTTCAGCGCGGACGACCTCCCGCCGTTCACCGTCCGGCTGGAGGACTTCAAGGCCGAGTACCACACCGAGGGCGACAGCCGCGGCCAGGCGACCGACTTCACGGCGAAGGTGCACTACCGGGACGACCCGCGGGGCGCGGAGAAGTCCTACGACCTGAAGGTCAACCACCCGCTGATGGTGGGCGGCGCGAAGGTCTACCTGCTGAACCACGGCTACTCGCCGGTGTTCACGGTCCGGGACGCGGACGGGAACGTCGCGTTCAAGGACGCGGTGCCGTTCCTGCCGATGGAGAACCGCAACTACACGTCCGAGGGCGTCATCAAGGCGCCGGACGCGCAGCCCGAGCAGCTCGCGTTCTACGCGATCCTGTGGCCGACGGCGGTCTCGACCGAGGACGGGAAGCAGATCGTGTCCGCGTTCCCGGCGCCGCTGCGCCCGGTCGTGACGATCAGCTCGTTCAAGGGCGACATCGGCCTGGACGACGGCACCCCGCAGTCGGTCTACAAGCTGGAGGGCATCGGCGAGACCCTCCAGCCGATCAAGGACGGGCAGAAGCTGCTGGAGCCCGGCGACACGTTCGACCTGCCGAACGGGGCGGGATCGATCAAGTTCGAGGGCGTCCAGGAGTGGGCGAGCCTGTCGGTGAACCGCGACCCCGGACGCATCCCCGCGCTGGTCGCGTCGATCCTCGCGGTGGCGGGCGTCGTGGCGTCCTTCATGGTGCGGCGGCGCAGGGTGTGGGTCCGTGCGGCCGCCGGGAAGGGCGGGCGTACGGTGGTCGAGGTCGGCGGCCTCACGCTGGGGAGCCCGACCGCGGAGTTCGATGACATCGTGGCCGCCCTGCGCGGCCCCGAGCAGGACGGGTCCGGTGCGGGCCCGGATGACGGCGGAGCAGGCGCGGAGCCCGTGGACGACGAGCGGGACGACGAGCCCGACACCGAGCGGGACACCGAGCCCGACACCGAGCGGGACACCGAGCCGGGCGCCGAGCCGGGCGCCGACCGGGACACCGGCGCGGCGGACGAATCGAAGGAGTGACGAGGGTGGGCGACGCCGACCTCGCGAATCTGAGCGACAAGCTCATGCTGACCACGGTGGTGCTGTACATCATCGCGCTGGTCGCCTACGCGGCCGATCTCGGCTTCGGGCGCCGCCGCGCGATGCAGCGCGCCGCCGCCGCCGAGGTCGAGGCCGAGAGCAGGGCGAAGGTGCTCGTCGGCGCGTCCGGCGCCGGATCCGCGGACGCCGCGGCGGCCGGGACGTCCGCCGCCTCCGCCGACGGGGAGCCGGAGCGGACGCAGGTCGAACCGGCCAAGCTCGCGATCCTGCTGAACGTCCTCGGGTGGGGCGCGCACCTCGGCGTCCTGGTGGCGCGGGGCCTCGCGGCGAACCGCTGGCCGTGGGCGAACATGTACGAGTTCCTCACCGCGATCGCGTTCGCGGCCGTCACCGCGTTCCTCGTCGTGATGCTGCGCTACCGGGCGCGCTACCTGGGCGCGTTCGTGATGGTCGCGGCCGTCGTCGCGCTCGGCGTCGCCAACATCTGGCTGTACGACGAGGTCGGCCCGGTCAGCCCCGCGCTCAACTCGTACTGGATCGCGATCCACGTGACCGCCGCGATCATCGCGACCGGCGCGTTCACGGTCGCCGGCGCCGCCACGATCCTCTACCTGGTCAAGGCGCGGGCCGAGGGCAGGGGGACGCTGCGCGAGCACGGCATCCTGGCCCGCATGCCGTCGTCGGACGGCCTGGACCGGCTGGCGAACGGCGTCACGATGTTCGCGTTCCCGATCTGGACGGCCGCGATCATCATGGGCGCGATCTGGGCGGACCAGGCGTGGGGCCGCTACTGGGGCTGGGACCCCAAGGAGATCTGGTCGTTCATCACCTGGGTCATCTACGCCGCGTACCTGCACGCGCGGGCGACCGCCGGCTGGAAGGGCCGCAAGGCCGCCGTTCTGGCGCTCATTGCGTTCGCCGCGCTGATGTTCAACTTCTTCGGCGTGAACTACATGTTCTCTGGCCTGCACTCTTACGCATAGGGCCCGAGACGCCCGGTTTGGCCGGTAATTAGTCACCCGGACCCAGGTCATCCCTGAAAGTTTCCGTGACCGCCGGGGATGACGGGGTGTCGGGTTCCGGCTTACGCTTCCTCCGGGGACCCCGGCCGCCCGAGAAGTTCGCGGGTCCCGTCGACAGAGGAGCCCGATGCGCTTCAAAGGCGTCCACCGCAAACCCCGGGAGTTCCGGAACCGGGCGTTCTCCCGCGGCGGGCCGTTCCGCCCTGCCGACCGGACCGCCGACCGGACCGCCGACCGGCGCGAGGACACGGCCTACGCGCCCTCGCCGCCCGAGACGGGACGGCCGCGCGGGAACCAGCCCCGCGACCGGTTCGGCCGGTTCCGCAAGGCCGGACGCGACGACGGCTTCGCGCTCGCGCCCGGTGACGCCGCGCCCGTCGAGTCCCTCGACGCGGACCTCCAGGCCGGCCTCGGCACCGGCCGCGACACGGGGCGCGACACGGGCCGCGACACGGGGCGCGACACGGGCGGGGAGCGGACGGGCGAGGGGTTCGGCGGCCGGTACGGGCGGCGGCGGCCGGGGGCGGGGCGCCGCACCGGCGGCGACCTGTCGTGGCGCGACTTCGAGCTCGACGACGCGCCGTCGCGGGTGGAGCCGCACCCGCCGGGGACGCCGCACGCCGCCGACGGGCGCCGGCACTGCGGCGTCCTGGAACGGATCCTGCACCGGCAGTGGGACGTCCGGGACGGGCCGCCCACCCCGGAGGTGATCCGCGCGGTGGAGAGCCTCGCCGGGCTGCCGGACGCGCTGAAGGACCGGCTCGCCGCGGGCCTGGACGGCGTGTACGTGGGGCCCGGCGGCGTCCCGCAGCTCGACGACATGGGGCACCTGCGCGACCGTCCGCTCCCGTCGGGCCGGGCGACGTGGGACGTGTGCGCGGGGGCCTACGGCGACCGCAAGATCGTCGTGGGGGACCGGCCGTCCCCGACCCCGGACGTGATGCTGCACGAGGTCGGGCACGCGCTCGACGACATCGAGGGCGGCACCGGCTGGACGTCCGACGGCGCGGCGTTCCGCGCGCTGTACGCGCAGTGCCGTCCGCACCTGGCGAGCGACTTCCACCGGCAGCCGGACGCGCTGGGCCGCCGCGAGTTCTTCGCGGACGCCTTCGCGGCCATCTCGTCGCGCCAGCGGCCCGCGCTCGTCGACATGCTCGGCGGCGACATCCGCACCGCGCTGGAGGTCATGCTCTTCTTCAACCGCACCTTCGGGATCTAGGGTGTGTGTTCCGCGGCACACACCAGAGGATCCCGTGATGGCAGACGATGGTGATCGACGATGTACGTGATCCGGCTCCCCGACGGCACGCTCCGGGTCCCGCACAGCGTGCTCGCCGAACCCGGCGAGGACGGGACGGACGAGGGGCGGGTCATCGCCGACGCCTACGTGGAGGTCGGCCCGGACGATCCCGACTACGACCGCCTGCTGGCGCGGTCGCTGACCGAGGAGGAGCTGGCGGAGCGGCGGCGCGGCTGGCGGGAGGGCGACGCGGAACTGCTGCGCCGGTTCGAGGAGTGGAAGGCGGACGAGGCGGGGGAGTAGCGGCCCGCGGGGAACGGGCGGCCGGACGGCGGCCGGTGCGGGGCGGCGGCCTGAGGGGGATGGCCGCCCGCCCGGGGGAGCGTGCCGCCGGAACCGGTTCCCCGGGAACCGGTTCCCGTTTCGATGGCGGGAGGGGCGACGGGCGCGGACCGTCGTCCCCCGCGCGGACGTCTTCGGGTCGAACGGACCCGGCCGGAGGGCCGGATCAGTGCGCGGGGTGACTCCCCACCGGCTCTTCGCCGCGCAGCAGCGCGTGGACCTCCGACTCCCGGAAGCGGCGGTGGCCACCGGGGGTCCGGATGCTGCTGATCCGGCCGGCCGCTGCCCAGCGGGTGACCGTTTTCGGATCGACCCGGAAGAGGGCGGCGACCTCTCCTGGGGTCAGCAGGCGCTCGCTCGTGCTCTCCACGTTTAATCTCCCCCTTTGTCCCGCTCTCGGCGCGGGTGGACTGTTTACAGTGTGGCGGGTCAAGACCGATTTCTCCCTTGTTTTCGCAAAACATGACAGGGTGTAGTCCTGCGAGCTGGAGCGATGACGCCCGGTGACCGCGCCAGGAGTCACAGCAGTCACCCCGACCCCGGTTGACCTGCCATGTCACGGCCGTGACGTCCGCGTGAACGGTTCCGACGCAATAGTCTCCGAGGATGTCCGATCTTGTGACCCTGGCGGAGATCGAGCGCGCGGCCGAACGGCTCGCGGGTGTCACCGTCCGCACCCCGCTCGTCCCGTTCCCGGGCGGCCACGGCGGCCCGGCTCTGCTGGTCAAGGCCGAGTCGCTGCAACCGATCGGCGCGTTCAAGCTCCGCGGCGCCTACACCGCGATGTCGCGGCTCCCCGAAGCCGAACGCGCGCGTGGGGTGGTGACGCACTCTAGTGGCAACCACGCCCAGGCCGTGGCGTTCTCGGCACGCGCGCTCGGAATCCGGGCCGTACTGGTCATGCCGCACACCGCACCGGCCGTGAAGGTGGACGCGTGCGCGGCGCTCGGCGCCGAGATCGTGTACGTCGAGCCCGACACGGCGGTCCGCGAGCAGACCGCCGCCCAGCTCGCCGCCGCGCACGGTTTCACGCTGATCCCGCCCTACGACGACCCCCGGGTGATCGCGGGCCAGGGCACCTGCGGGCTCGAGATCGTTCAGGACCGCCCGGACGTCGACGTCGTGCTGGTCCCGGTGAGCGGCGGCGGCCTGCTCGCGGGAGTCGCGGCGGCCGTGAAGGCGCTGCGCCCGGACGCGCGGGTGTTCGGCGTCGAGCCCGAGCTGGCGGCCGACGCGCGCGACTCGTTCCACGCTGGGCACCCGGTCGGGTGGAACGCCGAGGAGACCGGACGGACGATCGCCGACGCGCTGCGCGTCCAGCGGGTCGGCGCGCTGCCGTTCGCGCACATGCGCGAGCACGTGGACGGCGTCGTCACCGTCACCGAGGACGAGATCCGGCACGCCATGCGCCGCCTCGCCCGCGAGGCCCGGCTCATCGCCGAACCGGGCGGCGCGGTGGCCACCGCCGCGTACCTGTTCCACCGCGACGAACTGCCCGACGCGCGCACGTACGTCTCGATCCTGTCCGGCGGCAACGTGGACCCGGCCCTCTTCCAGGACGTCTACCGCTGACCTGCCGCGAGGCCGCGGAAGGGGACGGGTAGAGTCGGGGTGCCATGCGTTCCGTAATCCTGTACACCATCGCGCGCTTCGTCATCTTCGCGGCGACCGCCGGGGTGCTCGCGCTGTTCGGCGCCCGCGGCTTCCTGCTCCTGCTGCTGTCCCTGCTGGTCAGCGGCGTCATCAGCTACGTGCTGCTGTCGGCGCAGCGCGACCGCCTCTCCGCGGCCGTCGACGGCGGGTGGCGGCGGTTCCAGGCCGGGCGCACCAAGGAAGACGCCTAGGGCCCCGGCGCCGCAAGGGCTCCGCACTCCGCCTCTTAGGCTGGTGCCATGACCCGCGCCTCACTCGATAAGAAACCCGCCGACGTCGCGGCGATGTTCGACGGCACCGCCGAACGGTACGACCTGCTCAACACGCTGATGACCGGCGGCCAGGACCGGCGCTGGCGGCGGGAGGTCGTCCGGGCGCTGGACGCGCGGCCCGGCGAGCGGGTCCTCGATCTCGCGGCGGGCACCGGAACGTCGTCGGTGCCGTTCGCCGAGGCGGGCGCGTCCACCGTGGCCTGCGACTTCTCCCTCGGGATGCTGCGCGTGGGCGTCCGCAGGCAGGAGGAGCGGAGCAGGCGGGCGGGGACGCCGCGGCTGAGCTTCGTCGCCGGGGACGCGCTGCGCCTGCCGTTCGGCGACGGCGCGTTCGACGCCGTCACGATCTCCTTCGGCCTCCGCAACGTCGCCGACACCGTCCGGGCCCTGCGCGAGCTGCGCCGGGTGACCCGGCCCGGCGGGCGCCTGCTGGTGTGCGAGGTCAGCCACCCCCCGAACCCGCTGCTCGCGCTCGGGCACAAGGCGCACCTGAAGCTGGGGCTGCCGCTGCTGTCGCGGGTCAGCTCCAATCCCGACTCCTACCGGTATCTGGCCGAATCGACCCTCGCCTGGCCCGACCAGGCGGCCCTGGCCGGGCTCCTCCAGGACGCGGGCTGGGAAGCCGTGCGCTGGCGGGACCTCACCTTCGGGGTGGCCGCGCTGCACCACGCGACGAACCCCGGCTGACCGTCGGTGACCCCCGGGTGACCGGGTGATCCCGGGACCGGTCCAAAACTGGAACGGCCCAGAAGTACCCACTGACCGTGATAAAGGAATAGACTCCCCACCGGAACCTTGTGAAGTACTTCACAAGCGAACGAACGAAGAGGACCACCGTGACCGACTCCACCCGACACGCCGATGTCATCGTCGTCGGGGCGGGCCCCGCCGGATCGTCCACCGCGTACTGGCTCGCCCAGGCCGGCCTTGACGTGTTGCTGCTGGAGAAGGCCACGTTCCCGCGCGACAAGATCTGCGGAGACGGGCTGACGCCGCGCGCCGTCCGCGCCCTGATCGGCATGGGCGTCGACATCAACGACCCCGGATGGGGGCGCAACAAGGGCCTGCGGATCTACGGCGGCGGGGTGAAGGTCGAGCTGCCGTGGCCGGAGCTCGCGAGCTTCCCCGACTACGGCCTCGTCCGCAAGCGCACCGACTTCGACCAGCTCCTCGCCGAGCACGCCGCGAAGGCGGGCGCCCGGCTGCTGACCGGCTGCACCGTCACCGGCCCGATCCTGGACGAGCGCACCGACCGCATCATCGGCGTCACCGCGAAGTACGAGGGCGAGGACACCGAGTTCCGCGCCCCGCTCGTCGTCGCCGCCGACGGCAACTCGACCCGGCTGTCGCTCGCGATGGGGCTGCGGCGCCGCGACGACCGGCCGATGGGCGTCGCCGTCCGCCGCTACTTCGAGACCCCCCGCCACGACGACGAGTACATGGAGGCGTGGCTCGAGCTGTGGGACGGCCGGCGCCTGCTCCCCGGCTACGGCTGGGTGTTCGGCGTGGGCGACGGGACGTCCAACGTCGGGCTCGGCCTCCTCAACACGAGCAAGGCGTTCCAGAACGTCGACTACCGCGGCATGATGCGGAGCTGGTGCGCGCAGATGCCGGAGGAGTGGCAGTTCGACGAGGAGCACGCGACCGGCAAGATCCGCGGCGCGGCGCTCCCGATGGGCTTCAACCGGCAGCCGCACTACACCCGCGGGATGCTGCTCGTCGGCGACGCCGGCGGCATGATCAACCCGTTCAACGGCGAGGGCATCGACTACGCGCTCGAGTCCGGCCGGCTGGCCGCCGACCTCATGGTGCAGGCGCTGGCCCGCCGCACCCCGGCGCAGCGCGAGCGGACGCTGCACGAGTACCCCCGCATCCTGAAGGACGAGCACGGCGGCTACTTCACGCTGGCCCGCGTGTTCGTCCAGGCCATCGGTGACCCGCGCGTGATGAAGTTCCTCACCGCGCACGGCCTGCCCCACCCCACCCTGATGCGGTTCACGCTCAAGCTCCTCGCGAACCTCACCGACCCCAAGGGCGGTGACGCGATGGACCGGGTCATCAATGCGATGCAGAAGGTGGCGCCGGCGGCGTGAGGTGTGCGGGAGGCGCTCCATGAGCGCAAAGTTTCGGCAGGTGAGCGGGTTGGTTCGCCGTACTCGACCCCCTGAGGGGAGTGCTATTTGGTCACCTTGGCTAGGGTGACGGACCGTGCTCGTGACAGATGTCACGAGCGTGTAAAGGGTCACGTCGCCCCGTACAGCGTCGTACGTTCCGAGGAGAGGCAGTAGAGACATGGATCTCTATGTACCGATCATTGTGCTGGGGGTGCTCGCGGCCCTCTTCGCGGTCGGCTCCGTGGCGATGGCCTCGCTCACCGGCCCGAAGCGCTGGAACCGCGCCCGCCTGGACGCCTACGAGTGCGGCATCGAGCCGACCCCGCAGCCGGTGGGCGGCGGACGTTTCCCGATCAAGTACTACCTGACGGCGATGCTCTTCATCGTCTTCGACATCGAGATCATCTTCCTTTATCCCTGGGCCGTCGCTTTCGACCAAATGGGGATCTTCGCGCTAGTGGAGATGGTCCTTTTCATCGTCACCGTGCTCGTGGCCTACGCCTACGTGTGGCGGCGCGGCGGTCTGGAGTGGGACTGACATGGGTCTTGAAGAGAAACTGCCCAGCGGCTTCCTGCTGACCACGGTCGAGCAGGTCGCGGGATGGGCGCGGGCCAGTTCGACGTGGCCGGCGACGTTCGGCCTGGCGTGCTGCGCCATCGAGATGATGTCGGCCGGCGATCCGAGGCACGACTTCTCCCGCTGGGGGATGGAGCGGGCCGCGGGGACGCCGCGGCAGGCCGACCTGATGATCGTCGCGGGCCGGGTGAGCCAGAAGATGGCCCCGGTCCTGCGGCAGATCTACGACCAGATGACCGAGCCCAAGTGGGTCATCGCGATGGGCGTCTGCGCGTCGTCCGGCGGCATGTTCAACAACTACGCGGTCGTCCAGGGCGTCGACCACATCGTTCCGGTGGACATCTACCTCCCCGGCTGCCCCCCGCGGCCGGAGATGCTCATCGACGCGATCCTCAAGCTGCACGACCAGATGCGCAACACCAAGCTGGGCGCGCAGCGCGCGAAGCAGATCGAGGAGCTGGAAGAGGCCAAGCGCCGCCGCCTGCCGCTCCTCGGACAGGGGGCCTGAGCGATGAGTTCGCAGAATCCGGAGCAGCAGGCCGAGCAGGCGGCGGACCGGCTGCCCGCGCAGGCCGAGGACGAGCGCCGCGAGCAGCCGGTCGTCCGCACCGGCATGTTCGGCGCGCGGACGACCGGCGACACCTCCGGGTACGGCGGCCTGGTCGTCCGGCAGTCGCCGAAGGTGTCGGCGCCGCGCCCGTACGGCGGGCCGGGCGGCACCGCCGAGGCCGGCGAGTTCGACGACGTCGCCGACGCCCTGGAGCGTGCCTACCCGCGGTTCGGCGACGCGATCGAGCGCGTCGTCGTCGACCGCGGCGAGCTGACGCTCTTCGTTCGGCGCGAGCACCTCGCCGAGGTCGCGCGGACCATGCGGGACGACCCGACGCTGCGGTTCGAGCTCTGCTCGGGCGTCTCGGGGGTCCACTACCTCGACGACACGGGCGCGGAGCTGCACGCGGTCGTGCACCTGCTGTCGATCACGCACAACCGGCGCGTCCGGCTGGAGGCGACCTGCCCCGACGCGGACCCGCACCTGCCGTCGCTCGTGCCCGTCTACCCGACGGCCGACTGGCACGAGCGGGAGACCTACGACTTCTTCGGCATCGTGTTCGACGGTCATCCGGCGCTCACCCGCATCGAGATGCCCGACGACTGGGTCGGCCACCCGCAGCGCAAGGACTACCCCCTCGGCGGCATCCCCGTCGAGTACCGCGGAGCGGAGATCCCGCCTCCGGACGAGCGGAGGTCGTACACGTGAGCAGCACGAAGTACACCGAATACGACGCATACGCCGCCGAGGAGGCGGCCGAGGGCCGCGTCTACGACGTGGGCGGGCAGGACTGGGACCAGGTCGTGTCCGGCGCCGAGGACGGGGGCGACGAGCGTCTCGTCGTCAACATGGGGCCGCAGCACCCGTCCACGCACGGGGTGCTCCGGCTGATCCTCACGCTCGACGGTGAGACGGTCACCGAGTGCCGGGTGGGCATCGGGTACCTGCACACCGGCATCGAGAAGAACATGGAGTACCGCACCTGGACGCAGGGCACGACGTTCTGCACGCGCATGGACTACCTCGCGCCGATCTTCAACGAGACGGCGTACTGCCTCAGCGTGGAGAAGCTGCTCGGCATCACCGACCGGGTGCCGGAACGGGCACAGATCATCCGCGTGATGATGATGGAGCTCAACCGCATCTCGTCCCACCTCGTGGCGATCGCCACGTTCGGCCTGGAACTGGGTGCGACGACGGTCATGCTCAACGGGTTCCTGGAGCGCGAGTACACGCTCGATCTCTTCGAGGAGATCACGGGCCTGCGGATGAACATGGCCTACGTCCGTCCGGGCGGCGTCGCCCAGGACCTTCCCAGTGGCGCGCTCAGCAAGATCCGTGACTATCTGGACCGGATGCCGAAGCGAATCCAGGCGCTGCGGAAGCTGATGGACGCCAACCCCGTCTACCTGGCGCGCACGAAGGACATCGCCTACCTGGACCTTACCGGGTGCATGGCGCTCGGCATCACCGGGCCCGTCCTGCGCGCGACCGGCCTCCCGTGGGATCTGCGCAAGTCACAGCCCTACTGCGGCTACGAGACCTACGACTTCGAGGTCTCCACGCAGGAGTCCGCGGACGTCTACGGGCGGTACCTCGTGCGGATGAAGGAGATGGAGGAGTCCCTCAAGATCGTCGAGCAGTGCTACGAGCGGCTGCAGTCGGTCAAGGGCCCCGTGATGATCGAGGACAAGAAGATCGGCTGGCCCGCGCAGCTGGCGATCGGCGCGGACGGCATGGGCAACTCGCCCCGGCACATCGCGCACATCATGGGCACCTCCATGGAGGCGCTGATCCACCACTTCAAGCTGGTGACGGAGGGCTTCCGGGTCCCGGCCGGGCAGGCGTACGCGCCGATCGAGTCGCCGCGCGGCGAACTCGGGGCGCACCTGGTCAGCGACGGCGGCACGCGCCCCTACCGGGCGCACTTCCGCGACCCGTCCTACGTCAACCTGCAGGCCGTGCCGGCGATGGCGGAGGGCGGCATGATCGCCGACGTCATCGCGGCCGTGGCCAGCATCGACCCGGTCATGGGGGGAGTGGACCGATGACGTACGAAGCGGACGTACTCGTCCAGCTCGAACGCGACGCCAAGGAGATCATCGGGCGGTACCCGAAGCCGCGGTCGGCGCTGCTGCCGCTGCTGCACCTCGTGCAGTCGGTGGACGGGCACGTCACGCAGGACGGCATCGAGTTCTGCGCCGACCAGCTCGGGATCACGGCCGCGCAGGTGACGGGCGTCGCGACGTTCTACACGCAGTACAAGCACGCGCCGGTCGGCGAGTACCACGTCGGCGTCTGCATCAACACGCTGTGCGCGGTGATGGGCGGCGACCAGATCTGGTCGGAGCTGTCCGAGCACGTCGGGGTGGGCCACGACGAGGCCACCGGCGACGGCAAGGTCAGCCTGGAGCGGATCGAGTGCAACGCGGCCTGCGACTTCGCGCCGGTGATGACGGTCAACTGGGAGTTCTTCGACAACATGACTCCCGCGAAGGCCAAGGAGCTGGTCGACGACCTGCGCTCCGGTAAGGAAGTCCTTCCTTCGCGGGGGCCGGGCAAGCTGTGCGGGTGGAAGGACGCGTCGCGCGTCCTCGCCGGGTTCCCCGACGGCCGCGCGGGCGAGGGCGTCCAGGCCGGTCCGGAGTCGCTGCGCGGCCTGGAGCTGGCGAAGCGGCGCGGCTGGTCGGCCCCGTCCTCGGACGTCGACTCGGCGCGGCCGGACGAGCCGGTGCGGCCGTCCGAGGTCTCCGATCCGCCGCCGAACGAGCCCGCCAAGCCCATCGGCGGGGACGTGAAGCCGGGAACGCAGGAGGGGCGCAACCAGTGACTGCGCAATCAGGGACGACGCTGACTCCCATCCTCACGAAGAACTGGGATCAGGCCGACTCGTTCACCCGGGCGGGGTACGAGCGCGAGGGCGGCTACAAGGCGCTGCGCAAGGCGCTGGCGATGGAGCCCGACGCGATCGTCCAGCAGGTCAAGGACTCCGGCCTGCGCGGGCGCGGCGGCGCCGGGTTCCCCACCGGGATGAAGTGGGGTTTCCTGCCGCCGAGCAGCCCGAACCCGCGCTACCTCGTGGTGAACGCGGACGAGTCCGAGCCGGGGACGTGCAAGGACATCCCGCTGATGATGGCGAACCCGCACGTGCTCGTCGAGGGCGTGATCATCAGCTCGTTCGCGATCAGGTCGAACACCGCGTTCATCTACGTGCGCGGCGAGGTGCTGCACGTCATCAGACGGCTGCATCAGGCCGTCGCGGAGGCGTACGAGGCCGGATATCTCGGCAAGGACATCCTCGGGTCCGGGTTCGATCTGGACGTGGTCGTCCACAGCGGCGCCGGGGCCTACATCTGCGGCGAGGAGACGGCGCTGCTGGACTCGTTGGAGGGGTTCCGCGGTCAGCCCAGGCTGAAGCCTCCCTTCCCGGCGGTGGCGGGCCTGTACGGCGGCCCCACCGTCATCAACAACGTCGAGTCGATCGCGTCGGTTCCCTCGATCGTCGGGAACGGGCCGGAATGGTTCGCCTCGATGGGCACCGAGAAGTCCCAGGGGTTCGGGATCTTCTCGCTGTCGGGGCACGTGACCCGCCCGGGCCAGTACGAGGCGCCGCTCGGGATCACGCTGCGGGAGCTGCTCGACATGGCGGGCGGGATCCGCGAGGGGCACCGGCTGAAGTTCTGGACGCCCGGCGGTTCGTCCACGCCGATCTTCACCGACGAGCACCTGGACGTCCCGCTGGACTTCGAGTCCGTCGGCGCGGCCGGGTCGATGCTCGGCACCCGCGCCCTGCAGATCTTCGACGAGACGACCTGCGTCGTCCGGGCCGTGCTGCGCTGGTCGGAGTTCTACGCGCACGAGTCGTGCGGCAAGTGCACGCCGTGCCGCGAGGGGACGTACTGGTACAAGCAGATGCTCAAGCGGCTGGAGGCCGGCAAGGGCGAGGAGGAGGACCTCGAGACCCTCCTCGACCTGTCCGACAACATCCTCGGCCGCTCGTTCTGCGCGCTCGGCGACGGTGCGACGAGCCCGGTCGTCTCGTCCATCAAGCTCTTCCGGGACGAGTACCTGCAGCACTTCGAGCAGGGCGGCTGCCCGTTCGACCCGGCCAAGTCCACCCTCTGGGCAGGTGCCTGATGACCGTTACCTCTGACAAGAAGAACGAGACGCAGCCGGCCGAGGAGATGGTGCCGGTCACCATCGACGGCTTCGAGATCGAGGTGCCCAAGGGCACGCTCGTCATCCGGGCCGCCGAGCTGCTCGGCATCCAGATCCCGCGCTTCTGCGACCACCCGCTGCTCGACCCGGTCGGGGCCTGCCGCCAGTGCCTGGTGGAGGTCCCCGACATGGGCAACGGGCGCGGGATGCCGAAGCCCGCGGCGTCCTGCACGACCACGGTCATGCCCGGCATGGTCGTCCGGACGCAGCTCACCTCGAAGGTCGCCGACAAGGCGCAGCACGGGGTCATGGAGCTGCTGCTGATCAACCACCCGCTGGACTGCCCGATCTGCGACAAGGGCGGCGAGTGCCCGCTGCAGAACCAGGCGATGTCCAACGGGCGCGGCGAGACGCGGTTCACCGAGACCAAGCGGACGTTCCCCAAGCCGATCCCGCTGTCCAGCCAGGTGCTGCTCGACCGGGAGCGCTGCATCCAGTGCGCCCGCTGCACCCGGTTCTCCGACCAGATCGCCGGCGACGCGTTCATCGACCTGTTCGACCGCGGCGCCAAGGAGCAGGTCGGCGCGGCGGACGGCAAGCCGTTCCAGTCGTACTTCTCCGGCAACACCGTGCAGATCTGCCCGGTGGGGGCGCTGACCGGCGCCGCCTACCGGTTCCGGTCGCGGCCGTTCGACCTCGTGTCGCAGCCGAGCACCTGCGAGCACTGCGCGTCCGGCTGCGCGCTGCGCACCGACCACCGGCGCGGGAAGATCACGCGGCGGCTGGCCGGGGACGACCCGCAGGTCAACGAGGAGTGGAACTGCGACAAGGGCCGCTGGGCGTTCACCTACGGCACCCAGCCGGACCGGCTGACGCACCCGCTCGTCCGCAACGAGGACGGGGAACTGGAGGTCGCGTCCTGGCCGGAGGCGCTGACGATCGCGGCGCGCGGCCTCGCCGCCGCGCGCGGGTCGGCCGGGGTGCTGGCCGGCGGGCGCGGGACGCTCGAGGACGCCTACGCGTACGCGAAGTTCGCCCGGGTCGCGCTCGGCACGAACGACGTCGACTTCCGGGCCCGTCCGCTGTCGGGCGAGGAGGCGGACTTCCTCGCCTCGTCCGTCGCGGGCCGCTCGATCGAGGTCTCCTACAGCGACCTGGAGAAGGCGCCGGCCGTCCTGCTCGCCGGGTTCGAGCCCGAGGAGGAGTCGCCGATCGTCTTCCTGCGGCTCCGCAAGGCGTCCCGCAAGACGGGCCTCAAGGTGTACGCGGCGGCTCCGTTCGCGACGCGAGGGCTGTCGAAGGTCGGCGGGACGCTCCTGCCGACCCGGCCGGGCGCGGAGGCCGAGACGATCGGCGCGCTCATCGACGACGGGTCGTCCATGGGCAGCGGCGACGGGTCGTTCGCCGACGTCCGCGGGCTGCTGGAGACGCCCGGCGCGGTCATCCTCGCCGGTGAGCGGCTCGCGACCAGCCCCGGCGCCCTGTCGGCGGTGGTCCGGCTGGCCAGGGCCACCGGCGCCCGGCTCGCCTGGGTGCCGCGGCGGGCCGGGGAGCGCGGCGCGGTCGAGGCCGGGGCGCTGCCCGGGCTGCTGCCGATCGGCCGTCCGGTCGCCGACGACGCCGCCCGCGCCGACGTCGCGCGGGCGTGGGGCGTCGGCGAGCTGCCCGCGACGCCGGGCCTGGACACCGCGGCCGTCCTCGCGGCGGCGGCGCGCGGCGAGCGCGCCGCGCTGCTGGTCGGCGGCGTCGACCCCGGCGACCTCGCGGACCCGGAGGCGGCGCTGCGCGCGATCGAGGCCACCCCGTTCGTGGTGAGCCTGGAGCAGCGGCCGAGCGCCGTCACCGACCGCGCCGACGTGGTGCTGCCCGTCGCGACCGTGGCGGAGAAGTCCGGGACGTTCGTCGACTGGGAGGGCCGCGGCCGCCCGTTCGACGTCGTGCTGAAGTCGGCCGGGACGCTGTCGGACCTGCGGGTCCTGAACGCCCTCGCCGACGAGATGGACGTCCACCTCGGGCTGCCCGGCCCGGAGGCGGCCCGCCGGGAGCTGACCGACCTCGGCGCGTACCGCGGCGGGCGGCCCGACGCACCGAACGTCCCGCAGGCGGTCCCGGCCGAGCCCGGTGCCGGCGAGGCGGTCGTGGCGACGTGGCGGCTGCTGCTCGACCGGGGCCGGATGCAGGACGGCGAGCCGTTCCTGGCCGGCACCGCCAAGGGCGCCGTGGCGCGGCTGTCGCCCGCGACGGCCGAGGAGATCGGCGCCCGCGCGGTCGACGGCGTCGGCTCGGTCACCGTCCGGGCCGGCCGCGGGTCGGTCACGCTCCCGCTGGAGATCACCGCCGACCTGCCCGACCGGGTGGTGTGGCTGCCGACGAACTCGGCCGGCTGCGCGCTCCACCGGGATCTGGGCGCGGTCGCCGGGAGCGTCGTGCAGATCAACGCTGGAGGCACCGAATGAGCCCGCTCGCGGCCGCACCGCTCGCGGCGCCGGCCGATCCCACGCTCGCCGACTTCGGCAAGGACCCGTGGTGGCTGATCGGCGGCAAGGTCCTGGTCATCTTCGTCTTCCTGGTGCTGACCGTCCTGCTGTCGATGTGGGTCGAGCGGCGCGTCATCGGCCGGATGCAGCTGCGCACCGGCCCGAACCGCGCCGGGCCGCAGGGCCTGCTGCAGGGCCTCGCCGACGGCATCAAGCTGGCGCTGAAGGAGGACATCGTCCCGCGCCAGGTCGACAAGGTCGTGTTCGTCCTGGCGCCGATCATGTCGGCGGTGCCCGCCTTCATCTCCTTCGCCATCATCCCGTTCGGGCCGACGGTGTCGGTGTTCGGGCACCAGACGCCGCTGCAGGGCACCGACCTGCCGGTCGCGGTGCTGCTGGTGCTGGCGATGGCCTCCATGGGCGTCTACGGGATCGTGCTGGCCGGCTGGTCGTCGATGTCGCCGTACTCGCTGCTCGGCGGGCTGCGCTCGTCCGCGCAGGTGGTCTCCTACGAGATCGCGATGGCGCTGTCGTTCGTCGCGGTGTTCCTGTTCGCCGGGTCGATGTCCACCTCGGAGATCGTCGCGGCGCAGCACGACAAGTGGTTCGCGGTGCTGCTGCTGCCGTCGTTCGTCGTCTACGTCATCACGATGATGGGCGAGTCGAACCGCATCCCGTTCGACCTGCCCGAGGGTGAGGGCGAACTGGTCGGCGGCTTCCACACCGAGTACTCGTCGCTGAAGTTCGCGATGTTCTTCCTCGCCGAGTACATCAACCTGGCGACGCTGTCGGCGCTCGCGACCACGCTGTTCCTCGGCGGCTGGCGGGCCCCCGCGCCGATCTCCACGTTCTGGGCGGGCGCCAACTCCGGCTGGTGGCCGGTGCTGTGGTTCCTGGTCAAGGTGTGGCTGTTCATCTGGTTCTTCGTGTGGCTGCGCGCCTCGCTCCCGCGCGTCCGCTACGACCAGCTGATGAAGCTCGGGTGGAAGGTGCTGATGCCCTTCTCCATCGCCTGGATCGTGCTGGTCGCCACCATCCGCGCCTTCCGCAACGACGGCCACGACATGCGGCAGATCGTCATCGTCGCCGCGGTGGCCGCCGCGATCGTCCTCGTCCTCGCCGTCGTCTGGGAGATGATCCGCGGCGGCGGCGACAAGGAGGCCGCGAAGCGCGGCACCGGCGGCGCGGGCGGTCCCGCGCAGGGCGGTGCGACGGCGGCGGGCTCGGCCGGATCGGCCGGCGGCGGGTTCCCGGTGCCGCCGATGGACGCGCCGCACTACCACGGCCGGGGCGGCGCCGCGCGAGTCCAGACGCCGCCGGGGCCGTCCACGATCGAAACCCCTCCTGAGGAGGTCACCAGTGGGACTCACTGATTTCCTGAATCCGGTCAAGGGGTTCGGGGTCTCGTTCCACCAGATGTTCAGCAAGAGCGAGACCGTTCAGTACCCCGAGGTGAAGAAGCCGACCGCGCCGCGCTTCCACGGCCGCCACCAGCTCAACCGGTGGCCGGACGGGCTGGAGAAGTGCATCGGCTGCGAGCTGTGCGCCTGGGCCTGCCCCGCCGACGCGATCTTCGTGGAGGGGGCCGACAACACCGCCGACGAGCGCTACTCGCCCGGCGAGCGGTACGGCCGCGTCTACCAGATCAACTACCTGCGCTGCATCCTGTGCGGGCTCTGCATCGAGGCGTGCCCCACCCGGGCGCTGACGATGACGAACGAGTACGAGCTCGCCGACGACAGCCGCGAGAGCCTCATCTACACCAAGGAGATGCTGCTGGCGCCGCTGCGCGAGGGCATGGAGACGCCGCCGCACGAGATGCGGCTCGGCGACACCGAGGAGGACTACTACCGCCTCGGCCTCCAGGACGACGAGGGCCCGGCCGTCCCCGCCGAGGGCGGCGGACGGGCGAGCGCCGACCAGGCCGCCGCGGCGGAGAAGGGCAAGAAGGCGCGCAGGGGCGGTGAGGGCAGGTGAACGCGCACGTCCTCGCGGCCGAGGTCGCCGACAGGCAGGCCGGAGAGCCGTTCTTCTTCTGGCTGCTGGCCATCGTGTCGGTCTGCGCCGCGCTCGGCATGATCTTCATGCGGCGGGCGGTGCACTCGGCGCTGCTGCTGGCCACCGTGATGCTCTCGCTCGCCGCGATCTACGCGCTGCAGAACGCGCCGTTCCTGGCGTTCGTCCAGGTGATCGTCTACACCGGCGCCGTGCTGATGCTGTTCCTGTTCGTCATGATGGTCGTCGGCGTCAGTTCGACCGACTCGCTCGTCGAGACGATCCGGGGGCAGCGGTTCTGGGCGGCGGTCGCCGCGATCGGGTTCGTCGTCCTGCTCGGCGTCGGCATCGGCAACGCCATGCTGGACGACTCGAAGGGGCTCGCCGCCGCGAACGCGGAGGGCAACATCGTCGGGCTCGCCCGGCTGCTGTTCTCCAAGTACGTGTTCGCGTTCGAGGCGACCAGCGCCCTGCTGATCACCGCGGCGCTCGGCGCGATGGTGCTGGCGCACCGCGAGCGCCTCGAGCCGAAGCCGACGCAGCGGGACCTGTCGGTGCGCCGGTTCGCGTCGGGCCGGCACCCCGGCCCGCTGCCCGGCCCCGGCACCTACGCCCGGCACAACGCCGTCGACATGCCGGCGCTGCTGCCCGACGGCACCCCGTCGGAACTGTCGATCAACCCGGTCATCGCCGCCCGCACCGACACGGTCGAACGGCACGCCGACCTGCACGGCGAGACCGAGTCCGCGGCGGCCCGGGCGGACGTCGCCGCCGTGCGGGCCGCCACCCACGAGGCCGAGGACGCCGACGCCGAGTCGCGCGTCGTCAAGTCGGGCTCCCCGGCCGCGGGCGGTCCCGCGCCCGGCGGCGGGTCCGCGCAGGGCAACGAAGGCGAGGCCGGTAAATGAGCCCGGAGCACTACCTGGCGCTCTCGGCGATCCTGTTCACCATCGGAGCGGTCGGCGTCCTCGTGCGCCGCAACGCGATCGTGGTGTTCATGTGCGTCGAGCTGATGCTGAACGCGACCAACCTCGCGTTCGTGTCGTTCTCCCGCATGCACGGCAACCTCGACGGCCAGATCATCGCCTTCTTCGTGATGGTGGTGGCCGCCGCGGAGGTCGTGGTGGGTCTGGCGATCATCATGACCATCTTCCGGACCCGCAGGTCCTCGTCGGTCGACGACGTGAACCTGCTGAAGTACTGAGAGGGCGGGGATGCAAGCCGAAGGCATCCAGGCCGCGGCCTGGCTCCTGATCGCGCTGCCGCTCGCGGGCGCCGCGATCCTCCTCCTCGGGGGGAGGCGCACCGACCGCTGGGGGCACCTGCTCGGCGTCGCCATGTCGGTCGGATCGTTCGTCGTCGGCGCGGCGATGTTCGCGCAGATGCTCGGATACGACGCCGAAGAGCGGCGCCGCACCCTGCACCTGTGGGACTTCGTCGACGTCGGCTCGTTCAAGGTCGGCATGGACCTGCTGGTGGACCCGCTGTCCATCAGCTTCGTGCTGCTGATCACCGGGGTGGGCTCGCTCATCCACATCTACTCCATCGGCTACATGGAGCACGACCCCGACCGGCGCAGGTTCTTCGCGTACCTGAACCTGTTCGTCGCCGCGATGCTGCTGCTCGTCCTGGGCGGCAACTTCGTCGTGCTGTTCATCGGCTGGGAGGGCGTCGGCCTCGCCTCGTACCTGCTCATCGGGTTCTGGCAGCACAAGCCGACCGCCGCGACCGCCGCGAAGAAGGCGTTCGTCGTCAACCGCGTCGGCGACATGGGGCTGATCCTCGCGATCGCGCTGCTGTTCAGCGCGGTCGGCTCGATCGACTTCACCGAGGTGCTCGGTGAGGGCGCCGAGCACGTCGGCCTCGCCTCGCAGCTCGGCACCGGGACGGCCACCGCCATCGCGCTGCTGCTCCTGCTCGGCGCGTGCGGCAAGTCGGCGCAGCTCCCGCTGCAGTCCTGGCTGCTGGACGCCATGGAGGGCCCGACGCCCGTGTCGGCGCTCATCCACGCGGCGACGATGGTCACCGCGGGCGTCTACCTGATCGTCCGGTCCGGGCCCATCTTCGAGCTGTCGACCACCGCGCAGCTCGTCGTGACGATCGTCGGCGCGGCCACGCTGCTCGCCGGTGCGATCATCGGGTGCGGCAAGGACGACATCAAGAAGGCCCTCGCCGGGTCGACGATGTCGCAGATCGGCTACATGACGCTCGCCGCCGGGCTCGGCAAGGCCGGGTACGTCATCGCCATCGCGCACCTCATCGCGCACGGCTTCTTCAAGGCGGGGCTGTTCCTCGGCGCCGGGTCGGTCATGCACGGCACCAAGGACGACGTGAACATGCGCCACTACGGCGCGCTCCGCGGCGTCATGATGATCACCTACGTGACCTTCGGGCTCGGCTACCTGGCGATCATCGGGTTCCCGGGCCTGTCCGGCTGGTTCACCAAGGACGTCATCATCGAGACGGCCCTGCACAAGGGCGGCACGTCCGGGTACATCCTCGGCGGCTGCGCGATGCTCGGCGCCGCGATCACCGCCTACTACATGTCCCGCGTCATGTTCATGACGTTCTTCGGGGAGAAGCGCTGGGCGGACGACGTCCACCCGCACGAGTCGCCGAAGGTCATGACCGTCCCGCTGATCCTGCTGTCCGTCGGCTCCCTGTTCGCGGGCGGGTTCCTGGTCCTCGGCGGGTTCGGGACCTTCCTCGAGCCGGTCGTCGGCCACCCCGAGGAGGAGCACCACTTCCAGGCGCTCACCGGGCCCGGCATCGCGACGTTCGTCCTGGTGCTGATCGGCGCGGCCATCGCCTGGCGGCAGTACGGCGCCCGCAAGGTGCCGCGCGAGCAGCCCAAGGGCTCGTTCGTCACCGTCGCGGCCCGCAAGGACCTGTACGGCGACGCCATCAACGAGTCGCTGCTGATGCGGCCCGGCCAGTGGCTGACCCGCCTCGCGGTCTGGTTCGACGGGCGCGGCGTCGACGGCGCCGTCAACGGCCTCGCCGCCGGGGTCGGCGGCGGCTCCGGCCGGCTCCGCCGGATCCAGACGGGCTTCGCCCGGTCCTACGCACTCTCGATGTTCTGCGGCGCCGCCGTCGTGGTGGCCGCCCTCCTGGTGGTGAACGTGTCATGAGCGACTTTCCCTGGCTGACCGTCCTCATCGCGCTGCCGCTGGTGGGCGCCGCCGTCCTCACGGCGCTGCCGTCCGGACGCGACGCGCTGGTCAAGCAGTTCGCGCTCGGCGTCTCGATCGTGGTCGGGGTGCTCACCCTGGTCATGGCGGCGGCGTTCGAACCGGGCGGCGCCCGGTTCCAGTTCGAGGAGAAGTACGACTGGATCCCCTCGTTCGGGGTCCACTGGGCGGTCGGCGTCGACGGCGTCGCCCTCACCCTGATCGTGCTCTCGGTGATCCTCGTCCCGCTCGTCATGCTGGCGTCCTGGAGCGAGGACGACCGGTCCGGCGGGGTCGACGTCCCCGCCAAGCGGTCCGTCAAGACGTACTTCGCGCTGCTGCTGACGCTCGAAGCGGCCATGATCGGCGTCTTCGCGGCGACCGACGTGTTCCTCTTCTACGTCTTCTTCGAGGCGATGCTCATCCCGGTGTACTTCATCATCGGGTACTTCGGCGGCGCCCAGCGCTCGTACGCGGCGGTCAAGTTCCTGCTGTACTCCCTGTTCGGCGGGCTGATCATGCTCGTCGCGGTGATCTGGCTGTACCCGCTGTCGGCGCGGCCGGAGGCCGAGGGAGGCCGCGGCGAGGGGACGTTCCTGTTCTCCGAGCTGTCGCAGATGAACATCGACCCGACGACCGCCAAGTGGCTGTTCCTCGGGTTCTTCATCGCCTTCGCGATCAAGGCGCCGATGGTGCCGCTGCACACCTGGCTGCCCGACGCGGCGCAGCAGGCCCCGGCGGGCGCGCTCGTCCTCATCGTCGGCGTCCTCGACAAGGTCGGCACGTACGGGATGCTGCGGTTCTGCCTGGAGCTGTTCCCGGGCGCCGCCAAGTGGGCCACACCGGTCGTGCTCGGATTCGCCGTCCTCAGCATCATCTACGGCGCGGTCCTCGCGATCGGGCAGGTCGACCTGAAGCGCCTCGTCGCCTACACGTCCGTCTCGCACTTCGGGTTCATCGTGCTCGGCATCTTCGCGATGACCTCGCAGGGGCAGTCCGGCGCGGCGCTCTACATGGTCAACCACGGGTTCTCGACGGGCGCGCTGTTCCTGATCGTCGGCTTCATGATCGTCCGGCGGAGGTCGGCCCGGATCGGCGACTACGGCGGCGTGCAGAAGGCCGCGCCCGTCCTGGCCGGGGCGTTCCTGATCGCGGGCCTGTCCGGGCTGTCGCTGCCCGGCCTGTCCACGTTCGTGTCCGAGTTCCTCGTGATCGTCGGCACGTTCAGCCGGTACGAGTGGGCCGGGGCCCTCGCCGTCAGCGGCGTCGTCCTCGCCGCCATCTACATCCTGTGGACGTACCAGCGCACCATGGGCGGCCCCAAGACCCCGGCGGTCGAGGGCATGAAGGACCTCACGGCCCGGGAGAAGTGGGCCGTCGCGCCCATCCTCGCGATCATCGTCGCGATGGGCTTCTTCCCGCAGCCGGTGCTGAACGTCATCAACCCGTCGGTCGAGCAGACGCTGGTGCGCGTCGACCAGCCGGATCCCGCACCCGACGTCACCGGTAACGTCGCCGAGAACGGAGCCCGTCCATGAGCACACTCGCGCAGGGCGCCGAGATCCCGGCGCCCCACATCGAGTACGCGGAGATCGGCCCGCTGCTGATCGTTCTCGGCGTCGCCGTCGTCGGCGTGCTGGTCGAGGCGTTCGTCGGCCGCACCTGGCGGCCCCGCGTCCAGGTCCCGCTCACGTTCCTCGGCCTGCTCGGCGGGTTCGTCTGGACGATCGCGCTGGCCTGGGACGGCGTCCCGCACCACGTCGCCGCGGAGGGGGCCCTCGGCGTCGACGGGCCCACCCTGTTCCTGCAGGGCACGATCCTCGTGCTGGCGCTCGTCAGCCTCCTGCTCATCGCCGAGCGCGGCGGCGACCGCGCCGGCGGGCACTTCGCCGCGCAGGCGTCCGCGCTGCCCGGCAGCGAGGCCGAGCAGCGCTCGCAGGAGGCGGGCGTCGTCCAGACCGAGGTCTACCCGCTGATGATGTTCGCCGTCGGGGGCATGCTGATCTTCCCGGCGTCCAACGACCTGCTGACCATGTTCATCGGTCTCGAGGTCATGTCCCTGCCGCTGTACCTCCTCTGCGGCCTCGCCCGGCGCCGCCGCCTCCTCTCCCAGGAGGCCGCGGTCAAGTACTTCCTGCTGGGCGCGTTCTCGTCGGCGTTCTTCCTGTACGGCATCGCGCTCCTGTACGGGTACGCCGGGTCGGTCACCCTCTCGGCCATCTCCCAGGAGATCAGCCGGGACGCGGGCAGCGAGACCCTCCTGCTGGCGGGCGTCGCGCTCCTCACCGTCGGGCTCCTGTTCAAGCTCGGCGGCGTCCCGTTCCACATGTGGAAGCCGGACGTCTACCAGGGCGCACCGACCCCGATCACCGCGCTCATGGCGTCCTGCACCCTGGTCTCCGCGTTCGGCGCGATCCTGCGCGTCTACTACGTCGCGTTCGGGACCCTCGAATGGGACTGGGAGCCCGCCATGTGGGGTGTGGCGATTCTCACCATGGTCGCCGGCGCGATCATCGCGATCACGCAGACCGACATCAAGCGGATGCTCGCCTACTCGTCCATCGCGCACGCGGGCTTCCTGCTCATGGGCGTGATCGCCACCTCCCGGGACGGCCTGTCCGGTTCGCTGTTCTACCTGGCGGCCTACGGGTTCACCACGATCGGCGCGTTCGCCGTCGTCACCATGGTGCGGGACGCGGGCGGCGAGGCGGCGCACCTGTCCCGCTGGGCCGGGCTCGGCAAGCGCTCCCCGGTCGTCGCCGGCGTTTTCTCCCTGTTCCTCCTGGCGTTCGCCGGCATCCCGCTGACCAGCGGGTTCACCGGCAAGTTCGCGGTGTTCAAGGCGGCCGTCGAGGGCGGGGCGACCCCCCTCGTCATCGTCGGCGTCCTCGCCTCGGCCGTCGCCGCGTTCTTCTACGTCCGCGTGATCGTCGTCATGTTCTTCAGCGAACCGGACGCCGACGGCCCCGTCGTCGTGGCCCCACCGGCCACCGCGATCGTCGTCGCGGTCGGCGTGACGGCTACTGTGGTACTCGGCGTGCTCCCGCAGCCGATCCTGGACCTCGCGGGAGATGCCACCACGCAAATGTTCGTCCGGTAGGGAGTCTTGGGTGAGCAACGCCTTCGCTGAGGAGTCCGGCGGGCCGGCCGTGCAGGAGACCGGCCCGTTCGGGCTTCCCGTGGACTCGGCGCTCGCGGCCGACAGCAGACGTTTCCTGGCCGCCGTCGAGGAACTGCTCCTCGACTCGGTCCGCAGCGACAACCCGCTGCTCAACGAGGCGTCCAAGCACCTCGTCGAGGCCGGCGGCAAACGCTTCCGGCCCATGCTGGTGACGCTCGCCTCCCACTTCGGCGATCCGACCGCGTCCGGGCTCGTCCCGGCCGCGGTCGTCGTCGAGCTCACCCACCTCGGCACCCTCTACCACGACGACGTCATGGACGAGGCGACCGTCCGCCGCGGCCGGCAGTCCGCGAACGTCCGGTGGGACAACACCCGCGCGATCCTCACCGGCGACTACCTGTTCGCCCGCGCGTCCGACCTGCTCGCCGACCTCGGCACCGAGCCCGTCCGCATCCAGGCCCGCGCGTTCGCCCGCCTGGTCAGCGGCCAGATCGAGGAGACCACCGGCCCCGCCGAGGGCGCCGACCCCCTCAAGCACTACCTCCAGGTCCTCGCCGACAAGACCGCGTCCCTCATCGCCGTCTCCGGCCAGTTCGGCGCCCTCCTGTCCGGCGCCCCGACCTCCACGGTCGACACGGTCACCTCCGCGTGCGAGAAGATCGGCATCGCGTTCCAGGTGTCCGACGACATCCTCGACATCGAGTCCGAGACCGAGGAGTCCGGCAAGACCCCCGGCACCGACCTCCGCGAGGGCATCCGCACCCTCCCGATGCACCACGTGCTCGGCGGCGTCGGCTCCGGTCCCGACGACGCGCGCCTGCGCGACCTCCTCGTCCAGGACCTCACCGACGACGCCCTCCACGCCGAGGCCCTCGCGCTCCTGCGCGCCCACCCCGCCATGGACCGCGCCCGCGCCGACCTCCACCGCGTCGCCGAGGACGCCCGCACCGAACTCCTCACCCTCCCCGCCAACGCGGCCCGGGACGCCCTCACCGCCCTCTGCGACTACGTGGTGACGAGGACCGGCTAGCGACGCGGTGTTCATTGCGTCGCCCTTGGCGTCAGGCCGCTGGGCGGTACACATGTGTCTGTTAGCGTTGCCCTTCGCCGACGAGGAAGAGGGGCGGCTGTGCGGCTGGGGCATCCATCGCAGGAGGAACTGCGGAGCAACTTCGCGGCCATGCTCGAATCGGCGCTGAGCGAGGGCGCGCTGTGGACCGAGACCGGCTTGGACATGGAGGTCGAGGATGCTCTGTGGGCCATCGCGCGGGCCCGTCCGGACGTCCCCGCCGACCTGGTGGCCGCCGCGTACCGTGCGTTCGCGGGGCAGCTCGACGGCTCCAACGCGCGGGCGCACCGGGCCGAGCTGGAGCGTCGGCTCGAGGAGATGAGGCGCGACCGCCGGAACCGTTGACGGCCCTGGGGGCGGCGACTTCGGTCGCCGCCCCGAGGGCCGTCGCTCTGGGTCAGACCGGTTGTTCTTCGGTGAGGCCGCGGGCCTTCATGGCGTGCAGGACGAGGTCGATGAGGACCTCCTTGCACGAGTCGAGCTTGCGGGCGTCGCAGAGCATGACGGGGACCTTCGGGCCCAGGTTCAGAGCCATCTGGATCTCCGCCAGGTCGTACTGCTGGGCGCCCTCGAAGCAGTTGACGGCGACGATGAAGGGCGTGTTGCGGCGCTCGAAGTAGTCGACTGAGGGGAAGCAGTCGGACAGCCGGCGGGTGTCGGCGAGGACGACCGCGCCGAGTGCGCCCAGCGTCACCTCGTCCCACATGAACCAGAACCGCTGCTGGCCCGGCGTGCCGAACAGGTACAGGACGTACTCGTCCTGCATGGTGATCCGGCCGAAGTCCATCGCGACGGTCGTCGTCTGCTTGCGCTCGACGCCGGAGACGTCGTCGACGCCGACGCTCTCGTCGGTGAGGATCTCCTCGGTCCGCAGGGGCTTGGTCTCCGAGACGGTCCCGACCATCGTGGTCTTGCCGACTCCGAAGCCGCCCGCGATCACGATCTTCACCGCGGTGGGCAGCCGACGCGCGCGCACACTAGAGGGCCCGGAGACCATCGATCACCGCCTTGTAGAGCCTGATGTCGTGCATGTCCGCCTCCGGTTCGGGCTCCTGCATCATGACGAACCCCTTGTCGAGGAGGTCGCCGAGCATGACCCGGACGGTCGCGACGGGAAGGTCGAGGTGGCCCGTCAGCTCCGCCACCGACATCACCGACTGGCACAGCCGGATGATCGCCAGGTGTTCGGGGCCGAGGCCGACGGCGCCTTCGGGCTCCGGTCCGGACGCCACCACGAGCGTGATGAGGTCGAACTTGCCGCGGGCGGGTTCCATCCGCCCGCTGGTCATCACGTACGGGCGCACCATGGGGCCCGCGCGGTCGTCGAGCAGTTCGTCCCCGGCGGGAGGCGGTGGCACCGGTTCGCCCGGCCAGGGCCGGGGGTCCTCGGGGGGCATCATCGGGACCGGTCCTCCGCAGCCTCGGACCGTGACGGCGTCGTCAGGTGGTGGCCCATGGACGTGACCAGCATCGCCATCTCATAGGCGATCAGGCCCACGTCGGCTTCCTCGCCGGCAAGGACGGCCAGGCACGCGCCTTTCCCGGCCACCGTGACCAGCAGGAAGGCCGACTGCATCTCGATGATCGTCTGCCGGACCGGGCCGCCGCCGAAGCGCACCCCGGCGCCCTTGGCCAGGCTCTGCATCCCCGCCGCGACGGCGGCCAGGTGCTCGCCGTCGTCCTGCGCCACTCCCTCGGAGGAGGCCATGAGCAGGCCGTCGGCCGACAGTACGACCGCACCACGGGCGTGCGGGAGCCGCCGGACGAGGTCGTCCAGCAGCCAGCCCAGGTCGGATGCGGACCCCGTCTTCTGCGTCACTGCTCTTCCTCGCCTTTCGCTGCTGTGTTGCCGAGGTTCAGGGCCGCGTCACTGCGGCCGCGCCGACCACCGCGCTGGTACGCCCCCATGATCCGCTTGATCTCCTCGGGGGAGCGGCCGAGGTCGTCGTCCTCGTCCGGCTGCTGTGCGGCGATGGGCTCGTCGGCGCGCAGGGGGTCGACAAGGTTCGCCTGCGGCACCCGGACGGGTAGTCCGGACGGTGTGGTGGTGTCGGGCACGGGTGGCAGGTCCTCCGGCTCGATGGTCGCGGAACGCTTCCCGGCGCCCGACGGAACGGCGGGCGGAGCGTCCGCTCGGGAGCGTGTCCCGCCCTCGGTGGCGAGCGCCGTGCGGGGGGTGTCCGGCGTTCGGACGGGACGGCGGCGCACCCGCGGCCGGTCGAGCGCGACGCGCGTGTGCGGGACGGTGATGTTCGAGGCGACGCACCGGACGGTCGCGTTGCTCGTGCATCCGACGCCCGTCCGGACGGCGTCCTCGCCCAGTGACGCACGAGGCGCCCGGCGCCGGAGCACCGAGCCCGAAGGCAACGGCGTCCTGGTCGCCTTTTTCAGGCGCGAGTCGCGGAAGCGCATTACTATCGCCCCAACAATATGTGAATTGACTCGCAACCGCTTCCGCTCGGATCAACGGCACGGGTCGCGCATGGTCAGTGAGTGCTGCACAGGCGACCGCCAGCCGCCGTTCCATACGGCGTAGAAGACTAGCAACATGACCATACCCCCTCAAGGTGAACCGTCAACAACGACGACAATGTCGCATTTGAGGGGTCCGTCTCCGCTGTCAGGTTGTGTCGTAATTCACGTCACCTAAAGTCGGCTGCGTCCTCGGCCAGCGCCAACGCCGAGATGATCGCGGCGCGCACGATCGCGGAGGGGCGATACAGGTCCTTGTCATGCCACATCGGCGGTTCCGCGTCGTCGTCCGGTTCGGCGAGCGCGCGCAGCAGATGCGGACATCCCCGGCGGACCGCGCGCAGCGTCCTGGGCTCGGCCGTATCGCCCGTCAGCAGAAGCAATTGCACCGCGTAGGCGGTCTCCTCCGCCGTTCCCTCCCAATGCCCCCAGGAGCCGTCCTTCCGTTGGGTCTCCAGCACCCAGCGCCGCGCCGCGGCCACCGCTCCGCCCGACTCCGGTCCGCCGAACCCGGCGAGCGCGATGGCGGCGCACGCCGTCGCGTAGAACGGGGACGCGTGCCAGCGGTCCCGCCAGCTCCCGTCCAGGCCCTGCTGCTCTCGCAGCCAGCCGGTCGCTTTGCGCGCGGACGTCCTGTACCGCGCCGCGTCCACGTCGTCCAAGCCGTCCGAGTGCACGGTCAAGTACTGCCCGAACGCCTCCAGGACGTGCGCGTTCGTCGTGATCGAGGCGCCGTCCTCGCCCTGCCAGGTGCAGAAATGGGTGTCCAGTTCGTAGGCGTGCAGCGCGTCGGGCGGATGCGGCGCGCCGAGCAGCGCCAGCGCGTACAGCGCCCCGGACGTCGTGTCGGCGTCCGCCGGCAGGCCGTCGGCCGCGGGAGTGCCGAGGGGGCCGAGCGGCGCGGTGAGGCTGAGCACGAGCTCCGGCGGGACGGAGAAGCGGACGCCCGCGCGCGCCAGCCACGCTAGAACCCACCCGCGCTCGAACACCGTCAGCGGGAAGCCGCACGGGACCGGGCCTCCGTGCTCGGCCACCACCGTCTCCAGGTACCAGCGGGCCGGGCTGCTCGGTGCGGCCGGGTCGCTGCCGAGCCAGGCCGCGGTGGCGGCCGGGGACGCGCCGATGGTGCCGGTCTGTTCCGGACGCAGCTGCGGCAGTCCGACGGGCGCGTGCCCGGCGATCTCCAGCGCGTGCACGAGTTTCTGCGGAACGTCGGCTCCGGAGGCGAGCAGCGACCGGACGAGGCCCAGCTTGGCGGGGTCCAGACCCGCGGGCGGGCTCAGCCTGTGCCCCGCCCACACCTCCAGGCCCGGCACCGGACGCTCCCGCAGCTTCTCCAGCGACTCGTTGATCTGTGCGACCAGCGCGGGCACGATCAGTTCGATCGCCGGCAGGTCAGGCAGGTCCAGAGCCGGGGCGGAGGGACCGCACATCCGGGCGGAGACCGCCGCCAGCGCCCGCGCCACGGCGTGAGCGACGACCGCGTCGTCCGAGTGGGCGCCGGCGGGCGCGATCAGGACCGACAGCAGGGCCTCGGCCGCGCTCAGCGTCGGCACGAGCGCGTACCCGTCGTCGGGCGCGCCCCACACTCCGTCAGGGCGCTGCCGTGCCAGCAGGAACGCCACTCGTTCCGCGTGGCCGCTCAGCCACGGCACGAACGTCACCAGGCGGCCCGTCTCGTACACCGATGGCGATGCCTGTCCCCACGGATGCGCGGCCAGGCCGTCGATCAGCTCACGTGTCGCCGCGGCCAGGTGCCGCCCTGTGGGCGGAGGGCGCAGGGCGGACAGGACGGGTTCGGTCAGGGGGTGGTCATCGATGCTCACGGCACGTCCCGGAGGTCGGCGACTTGGGGAAGACCGGCACGAACGCGCTCTTCGCGGAAGCGGCGTCCTGTCCGTCATGCACTTGGGCGGGCGTCGCGTCCGCTCGGCCTGGTCGGTGGTGTCGGCCCTGCCCGACGCCGGGGAGGGCGGTCGATGTCCACGGGCAATGTGTCGTGAGATTCGCGGGGGCCCTGGGCATTCGGTCCAGGATGTCCACGTCAACGGCCTTTCCGGCTGCCCTCGCTCCGGTGGAGCCGACCTGCGTCGAGCCGCCACGGACGTGTTGCCGCCGGCTCTGGACGGCACCGGTCCATGGTGGGTTTGTACTATTCGGGTCGACTCTGTGTGAGCTTGTGGTGATTTGCTACTTTCGTTGGGATTATCACAGAGCTAATTAACGTAAGCAAGGGCGAGATCCGTAGAAAGCTCACCGAATCACGCGTGACGCTTATCACTCGATCGGGCTCGTCTCGTCAGGTGAGATGCCGTCGCGCAGGCGGACCGCGGGGGGCGGAGCGACGTTGCTGAAGTCGGGTCCGGAGGAGTCTCGGCGAGGTGTCGCGAGGGCGGGCAAAACGGACAAAAAACTCGCACTGGAATGGTGACAGGTAAGTCAATCACCCGGAAAGGAAGATGGGTTCCGGGCTTGGGGGCGGTGTCCGCGCCGCCCTCCGGCGGGTGTCGTGGCCCGGTCTGCCGGGGGCGGCCGCGCCCCCGATCGCCCCGATGCGGCGGGGTTTACAAGCGTCCGCACCGCTGTGGAACTTACTTGTGAGTCGTGAAACAGTAGCGCCTGGTGATCTTGTCCGTGACGCGTGAGGTATGTGATACTTCGTTCCAAGATCATGTTGTATGTCCCGATTGTGCTGCGTGCTTACTAGGGGGCCTGTTCAGGCGACTCTGTGCTGATTGCCCGGTCTGTCGCGGTAGGGGTACCGATCCCGGCAGTCGAGTGCAGCCGGGCAGGCGGTCCGCGGTCCACGGCGTCCTCCGGTTCGAGCCCGTCCGAACTTCCTCACAGCCCGGGAGGGCATCGCGTCATGTCGGTCACCACGGACTCCGCCCTCGGCTTCCGCGACTTCGAGCCGGCTCGTCCCGTCGTCAAGATGCCGATGCGCCGGGTGGCGTCGAGGCTCCGCCGCGGGGGTCCGCTGCACCTGCTCGACTCGATCGGACGGGACGCGGACGGGGCGATCACACGCCTGAATCTGGGGCCGTTCCGGCCCTTTCTCGTCACCCATCCCGATGACCTGCAGCACATCCTGCGCGATCACCGGGACAACTATCCGCGGGGCGCGGCGATGTGGCGGGCGCTGGGCCGTCTCACCGGCGACGGGATCGGTGGCGAGGGAGACCAGTGGGCGGCGTCGCGGGAGATCCTGCGCAACGCCTTCTCCGGACGGTACCTGGCCGCGATGAGCGAACAGATGATCTCCTCGATCGACGGCGCGGTCGAGGATCTCGGCCGCCGGACCGGTTCGGGCCGTCCGGTGGACGCCGGCGTGGAGATGACCAGGGTCGTGCAGCGTGTGATCAACCCGGTGTTCTTCGGGTCGCTGGTGCCCGACGAGGAGGGCGACCGGCTGGGCGATGCGATCGCCACCGCGATGGGGAGCCTGCTGTGGCGGATGGCCATGCCGTTCATGCCGCACGCGATCCCGGTGCCGGGCGACCGGCGGTTCAACCGGGCCACGCGGACGGTCAACGAAATCCTGCGGCCCGCGGTGAGCGCGGCGCGCGAGGGGGAGCGGGACGGCCGCGACGTGGTGACGCTGCTCCTGAACGGCACCGGCGCCGACGGGCGCCCGCTCACCGACGAGCAGGTGTGCCAGGACATCATCGCCCTCTTCGTCGCCGGATCCGAGTCGAGTGCGATCGCGCTCACCTGGATCTGGGCGGCCCTGGCCCGCCGTCCGGAGATCGCCGCGGCCGTGACCGAAGAGGTCGACCGGGAGGTGGGCGACGCGCCACTCCGGCGCGAGCACGTCCGGCGGTTGTCCTACACGCAGATGGTGCTCGACGAGGTGCTGCGGATCTATTCGGTCGGGTGGGCGGTGCCGCGCATGGCCGTGCGTGACGACGTCATCGGCGAGGTCGAGATCCCGGCGGGTTCCACGCTGGCGATCAGCCCGTACCTCACCCACCGTCTGGAGGAGTTCTGGGAACGGCCCCTCGAGTTCGACCCCGGCCGTTTCGCCAAGGAG
Organism: Actinomadura cremea; assembly: GCF_014648495.1. Classification (GTDB taxonomy): domain Bacteria; phylum Actinomycetota; class Actinomycetes; order Streptosporangiales; family Streptosporangiaceae; genus Spirillospora; species Spirillospora cremea. The sequence continues at coordinate 348,171 of NZ_BMRF01000005.1, read as the reverse complement.
CGGGTTCGGGCCCGGCACCCGCTCGCCTACCTGCCGTTCGGCGACGGCGTGCACCAGTGCCTCGGGCAGGCGTTCTTCGCTCAGGAGGCGACGCTCATCGTGGCGAGCGTCCTGCGCCGGTACCGGGTCGCCGTGCGGGGCGCCGTCGAACCCAAGCTGAGCCTCACGCTGCAGCCGCGCGAGTCCGTCGAACTGATCCTGACTCCCCGCTGAGCGCCGTCATTTCGCGAGTCCGTCGATGGGAAGGTGGTCCGTGGAGATCACAGTGCGCGGCCGGCCGCTCGACGCCCGCCTGGCGAGGACGGCCGCCCGCCTGGCTCCGGAGGTCGAGCGGGACCTGCGCGATCGCATGGACGCTTACCCGGAGTTGTTCCCACGAGCCCCGATGGGGCCGGTCGCCGAACGGCTGAGCCGGGCCATCGCCTACGGAGCGCCCTGGCATACGGCCGCCGAACTGCGGGCGTCCGCGCGGACCTCGCTGTGGATCTTCGCCGTGGACTGGCTGGTCGATCACCGGGCCACCGGCGCCGACGAGGTCGCCCGCATCGTCGAACAGTGTACCGCGGTGGCCGACGGCGGAGCCCCGGTGGACCCCCTGTCGCGCTTCCTGGCGGACCTGCGCGACGACCTGTCCGCCGCGTCCCCGGCCTTCGCCGGGTTCGAGCCGGTATGGCGCGAAGAACTGCTGAGGATGCTGCACGCCATGCGGCGCGAGTGGCACTGGAAGGCGCAGCTCGCCCTCGACACCTCGCGGGGCCTCGGCGTGAGTCCGCCGCCTGCGGCCGGGGACGTCTGCGATCCCGTGCCGACGACGCTCGACGGCTACCTCGCCATCGCGGACAACTTCGGGTCGGCCTGGGTGAACGTCGCGCACTGGATCGCCGTCGACGACGCCGGTGTTCTGAAGCACCTCGACGTTCTGCGCCGGGCGAGCCGGGTCGTCCAGTGCGCGCTGAGACTCCTCAACGACCTCGCGACCGGGGACCGCGAGACCGTGTGGAAGGACATCAACGCCGTGGCGCTCGGCATCCCGGAGGAGACCGTCCGGGCGCGCGTCGACGACCTCGCGGACGAGACCGAGCGGATCCTGGCGCCGCTGCGCCGGGACTGTCCGCAGGGTGCGAACTATCTGTCGCAGCAGTTCCGGTGGAGTCGCGACTTCTATGGTCAGGGGCATGACTACTGGGGATCGCTCTGACATCAAGGTGTCGCGGCGCTTGTGCGCCCACTCGCCGGGGCATCCTCTGAGACGTGTCGGCGAATTCTTGCGCACATCTGGATGTACTGTGCTGACCAGCCGGAACTTGCGTTTCCGATAATCGCCGCACCGAGGGATGAGCGCGGCGAGCCCACCGTCCGGCGGGTCATACGCGCGCAGGGGGACGGGCGGATGACCGTTCGGTGCACGTATCACCATAGAAGTGTGGTGATACGCGATTGCCCGGAAACCGTCCGTTGCTAAGGTTCTCTGCGTGCCAATCGTGGCCTAAGAGCCGCCCTGTCGCCGTTGATGGCGATATGGGGGGCTGTCGGCTCGCCCCCTGAATCACGTCTGAGGACTTGTTTGATGCGTTTGAGCCTGCCGTTCGCCGCCCGCCGGGATCGTCCCCGCAACATCCGGCTGCGAGCCCGGATCGTGTTCATGATGAGTTCTCTGGTGGCGCTCTGGATCTTCGCGGCGTGGGTGACCACGCAAGAGGGCTACGACCTGCTGCAGACGGGACAGCGCGACGAGACCGCGGGCCGCCCGACCAAGACGCTGATCAACGTCCTGCAGGACGAGCGGCGCGCCTCCCTGGTGTTCCTGGGCAGCAGGGGGCAGGGCGCCGCGGCCGCAGAACTGCGGGAGCGGCGTGCCCACACCGACCGGACGGTCGAGCGGTGGAGCGAGACGGCCCCCGACGCGCCGGGCAGCAAGATCAAGCAGTACGTCGCGGCCACCGGCCGCGAGCTGAAGGCTCTCGGTGACACGCGTGCGGCCATCGACGGGGGCACCATCGACCGCAGCACCGCTTCGGCGGCCTTCAACGAGACGATCGACGCGGCGCTGCTCATCAACTCCGCGTCCGCCGAGCTGTCCGACCCGGAGATCTCCGCGGACGGCCGGGCACTGATCCAGCTGACCCGGGCGCGGGAGATGCTCGCCCGTGAGGACGCCATGCTGGCGGGAGTGCTGGCCGAAGGGCGTTTCCGCGCGTCGGCCGAGTTCATCGAGTTCGCGCAGGCCGTGTCGCTGCGGACGAACGCCGAACAGCAGGCGTACCAGCAGCTTCCCGAGGGCGACCGCCGGAATCTCGACGAACTGCGGCGGGGGGCGGACTACGGCGTGCTGCAGGAGCTGGAGAGCCAGGTACTGCAGCGGCAGGGCGCCCGTGGCCGGGTGGGAGTGACGGCAAAGCAGTGGCAGGCCGCGACCAGACCCGTGCTCACCCAGATCGACCAGGCCATCGACGCCGGCGGTGACGCGGTCGTCGAGCGTGCCGCGCCGATCGGCTACATGGTGGCGGGGCAGTGGGCCGGTGCCGCGGTGCTGGGCGCCGTGGCGGTCGCCGCCTGTCTCGCGCTGGCGTTCACCGCCGCGCGGCAGTTGCTGCAGCAGCTGAACCGGTTGCGCGACGCCGCCCAGGACCTCGCCCAGCAGCGGCTCCCCGACGTCATGTCGCGGCTGTCGGCCGGTGAGCAGGTGGACATCGCCGTCGAGGCACCGCCGCTGCAGTTCGGCACCGACGAGATCGGCCAGGTCGGTCAGGCGTTCAACGCGGTCCAGGAGGCCGCGATCACCGCGGCCGCGGGCCAGGCGGCGCAGCGGGAGGCGTCCCGGAAGATCCTGCTGAACCTGGCGCAGCGCAGCCGCGTCATGATGGCGCAGCAGCTCAACCTGATCGACGCCATGGAGAAGCGGCAGGACATCGACCTGCGGCAGCTGAAGGAGCTGTTCCAGCTCGACCAGCTGACCGTGCGGGGCCAGCGGTACGTCGACAACCTGATCGTGCTGGCCGGTGGCCGCACCGTGCAGCGGGCCCGTGCGTCGGCGCCGCTGATCGACGTGGTCCGTGCGGCGGTCGGGCAGGTCGAGGGGTACGAGCGCGTCAACCTCCGCCGGATCAGCGCCCACCGGCTGAACGGGTACGCCATCGGGGACACCGTCAGCCTCTTCGCCGAGCTGATCGACAACGCGGTGAGCTACTCTCCCCACACCGTGGACATCGAGAGCGACGTCACGGCCAGGGGCATCGCGGTGACCATCGACGACCGGGGTCTGGGACTCAGCGACGACCAGATCGAGCGCATCAACGCCTTCCTCGCGCAGTCGCCGGAGTTCCTCGCGGCCCAGTTCGGCGGAGGCGAGCAGGCGCAGCTGGGTCACTTCGTCGTCGCGATCCGGGCCCGCCACCACGACATCACGGTGACGCTCAAGAAGAGCCCGTACGGTGGGGTGACGGCGGTCGTGCTCATCCCGAACAAGCTCCTGCACGAGCGGGAACCCGGACAGGAGCCGGAGCATGGGCCCGCCGCCCGGCCGGACGCCGTCCCCGCGGCGGCGCCCGCCGCGGCCGGACCGGCGGAGTTGCGCGAGCCGCACGGCAACGTGTCGCTGCTGCGCAAGGAACGTCCCGGACCGGCCCTGACGGCGGTCGTCGAGGAACCACGCCTCGAAGGGGAGTCGCCGGCGGACACGGGGCCGCTCGTGCGCGACACCTCTCCCGAAGAGGAGAGCGCGCCGGCGGAGCCGTCCCAGACGCTCGAGATGGAGGCGACGCCCAACGGCCTCCCCGTCCGCCGCCCCCAGGAGAACCTCGTGCCGGCGCTCCGCACCGGGGTGCCGGTGGCCGAGCAGGCGCCGGACTCGGAACCCGGGGAGATGCGCGATCCCGAGGACGTCCGGCGGATTTTCGGCTCCTACCAGCGCGGTACCCAGCAGGGGCGCGCCGACGCCCACGCCGACGGGGCGCCCGAGCCGTCCGCAGACGGGGCGCCCGAGCCGTCCGCCGACGACGCCGAGCCGTCCCCGAGGGGGCGCTGAGCCCGGCGTGCCGCTGCCCCGGAGGCCGTCCTCGGAGGGCCCCGGCGGCAGCGGCCTCGTCGTCGGTCAGCGGTCCGTGGAGAGCAGCGGCGGCCAGGTGAGCCTGCTCGTCACCCGGAACGCGCCGGAGTACGTCCGGCCCTCGCACCGCACCCGCACCCGGTGAGTGCCGGACTCGGTGCCCTTCCGCACGATCACCGTCCACGCGCCCTCGTCGAGCCGGACCCTCTCGAAGGCCGGGGACGACACCGTCCCCGCCGCGCACCCGGGTACCGACACCTTCACCTCGTCACCCGGCCGGGCCATCCCCGGCTCCACAGTGACGCCGCCGTGCTCGCCCGTCGTGGCCTCGCCCGCGGCGGGCACCGCCAGCCCCGCGGCGATGAGGGCGGCCCCCAACACGGTGACGCTGAGCACGCGCAACGAAACTCCTCGGATCGGGATGTGACGCCCGGCACTTTAGCCGTTCCCGCGCATCCGCTCCATAGGGGCCGCTGATCTTCGCTCCGAAGAGCTAACCTGAAGACATGTTCGGCCTAGCCAAGACCCAGATGGTCTCTCCTGAGAAGGCGCTGCCCGGCCGGGACGAGCCCATCCCGGTGCCGCCGCGCCACGACGTCCTGGACGCCCCGCTCGCACCGCCCTACCCGGACGGTGTGGAGATCGCCGAGTTCGCCCTCGGCTGCTTCTGGGGCGCCGAACGCAAGTTCTGGCAGACGCCCGGCGTCGTCTCCACCGCCGCGGGCTACGAGGGCGGCTACACGCCCAACCCCACCTACGAAGAGGTCTGCAGCGGCCTGACCGGCCACACCGAGACCGTCCGCGTGGTCTACGACCCGTCCCGGATCTCCTTCACCGACCTCCTGCGCGTCTTCTGGGAGGCCCACGACCCGACCCAGGGCATGCGCCAGGGCAACGACGTCGGCACCCAGTACCGCTCCGCGATCTTCTACCGCGACGACGCCCAGCGCCAGGCCGCCGAAGCCTCCCGCGACGCGTACCAGAACGTCCTCACGTCCGCCGGCTACGGCCCCATCACCACGCAGATCGCCGCGGCCGGCGACTTCTACTTTGCCGAGGACTACCACCAGCAGTACCTCTCGGACAACAAGAACCCCAACGGCTACTGCGGCATCGCCGGCACCGGCCTCTCCTGTCCGGTGGGCGTGGCTCCTGCCGAGTGAGGGCGGACGAGACGGAGCGGCTGGTCCGTGCTCTCACGGTGGCGGAGCGGGAGGCGATCGGGCTCCTGGACCTGCAGATCCTTGCGCGAGAGAACGCCGGGCGGAGGTTTCCGGAGACCGAGCCCATCACCGGCGTCCTCAAGTCCGTGCGCCGGTGGGAGATCCTGATCCGTCGCATCGAGGCAGGCCGGCGTCGGCAGGATTACTACATGGTGTACGAGTACCTGAACGATCTCACCTACAGGGACGGGATCGAGGAGTTCCTCGGCGTCATGCGTGCGGAGGCGCGCACCAATACCGCTCGCTGCGTGGGACGGCTCGACGCGCGATACCGAGCCGTCACCCATGAGGACGGCGGGGCGGAGTTGGCGCAGTACTGGCGTCCCCTGGCCGAAGGCACGGAGATCCGCTGGTGGTGGACCCGGTGCCCCGACGAGCTGCCCCCTGGCTGGTGAACCTGCGGGCCCCGACCCGTCAGCCGAAATCGGCCGCCGTCATGCCGGCCGGATGGCCGGGCGGCCATTGCACGAGCTCGATCTTGTAGCCGTCCGGGTCGGTCAGCCATGACGTCCAGAAACCCGGCCCCAGCTCCGCCGGTGGCTCGGCCGTGACGTCCCTGGCCGCGAGTTCGATGATCGTGGCCGCGAGGTCGTCGACCTGGACGACGAGGTGGTTGACGGCGCCGGTGTCCTCGACCGGTCGCGCGGGGTCGTGCACCAGTTCGAGGCTGACGAACGGATCGTCCGGCAGTTGGAGCATGGTCAGGCTGCCGAACTCCGTCTCGGGCACCCGGCCGCGCTCCGTGTAGCCGAGCGCGGTGTAGAAGGCGAGCGAGCGTTCCAGATCGGTGACCCGCAGCCCGAGGTGCAGCATGCGCATGCTCGGCAGGCTAGCGCCGCGGGGACGGGGGCACTACCCATGACCGATGGGTCGCACGGTCGAATGGGTGGCGCGGGGCGCTCCGTCCTCCGTCAGGCCCTCGGGGCGGGGAGTGAGTCGAGCCAGTGGGTGAGGCGGGCGCCTTCGCGGGTCATGACGTCCGGGTCGCGCAGGGCGTTGGCCAGCAGGGACATGCCCTGGTAGCCGGCGACGAGGGTGAGGGCGAGGCCGCCCGGGTCGGGTAGGCGCAGCTCGCGGAACTGGCGCTCCACCCAGCCGAGGAGGACGCGCACGACCTTCGCCGCCTCGAGGTCGAGGCCGCCCTCGGGGCGCTTGTCGAGTTCGGCGGCCAGGGTGCCGGTGGGGCAGCCGTGGCGGGCCGCGACGTCGCGCTGGCCGACCCACGCGTCCACGAGGGCCTTCAGGCGGTCGAGGGGGTCGGGCAGCTTGTCGAGTTCGTCCGTGAGCCGGGTCAGGTGGACGGTGTGCTCGTGCAGGGCGGCCTGGACGAGGTCGTCCTTGGTCTTGAAGTAGTAGTACACGTTCCCGGTCGGGACGTCGGCGGCCTTGGCGATGTCGGCGATGGTGGTGCGCTCGACGCCCTGTTCGTGCAGCACGCGCGCGGCGGCGGCCGTGAGCCGTCGACGCTTGTCGGTCGGCTGGGATCTCGGTGAGTCGGTCACCCAACTGACTCTAGCCGGGAGTGTGCTACGCTTCTGAGTTAGTTAGCCAACTAACTGAGGAGATCGACATGATCGTGGTGACCGGAGCAACCGGGACCGTCGGGGCGAGCGTGGTCCGCCTGCTGACCGAGGCGGGCGAGAAGGTGACCGCCGTGTCGCGGCACATCACCGAAGCACCGGACGGGGCCGTGCCGATGCGGGCCGACCTCGCCGACGCCGGGAGCCTGCGGCCCGCGCTGGACGGTGCGGACGCCGTCTTCCTCGTCCCGGCCGGGGACCTGCTGGCCGGGGCCGGGAGCCCGCGTGAGCTCGTCCAGGTGATCGAGGCGGCGGGCGTGCGGCGCGTCGTGCTGCTGTCCTCGCAGGCGGCGAAGACCAGGCCGGAGGCGATCTCGCACGCCCGGCTGCGCGAGTTCGAGCGGATCCTCGAGGGGTCGGGCCTGAACTGGACGTTCCTGCGGCCGGGCGGGTTCGCGTCCAACACCTACGCCCACATCGCGAGCGTCCGCGCCGACCGGACGGTCGCGGCCCCGTTCGGCGACGTGGGGCTGCCGCTGGTCGACCCGGACGACATCGCCGAGGTCGCGTCCGTGGCGCTGCGGGACGAGCGGCACGACGGGCGCACGTACGTCCTGACCGGTCCGGCGGCGGTCACGCCGCGGGAGCAGGCCGCGGCCATCGGCGCCGCCATCGGCGTCGAGCTGGGCTTCACGGAGCTGACCCGCGAGCAGGCCATGGCCCGGCTGACGCAGGTCATGCCCGCGCCCGTCGCCGACGGCACCCTCGACATCATGGGCGCGCCGACCGGCGAGGAACTGGCGATCAGCCCGGACGTCGAGGAGGTCCTCGGCCGCGCTCCGCGCTCCTACGCCGAGTGGGCCGAACGCAACGCCGCCGCCTTCCGCTGAGCGAGGCGGCACGATGGTGCGGTGAGCTTCGGGACGTACGCGCGGCGGGTGCGGGACGAGTCGCTGCCCCCGCGCGACCGGCACGCCGCGCTGAGGTGCGCGGTCGAGCGCTACTGCCCGCTGGGCTTCAACGCCACGTGGGCGTACGTCACGGCCGTCGCGCGTCCGCTGCCGGACGTCCGCCGGGACGTCCCCGCGCTGCTGCGGGCCCTCGACGTCCTGGAGGCGAGCCGGGCGGTCCGGCTGGCGGAGTCGGCGGCCTTCGCGGCGGCGCGGCGGGTCGAGAAGGCGGCGGGGCGCCGGTCGCCGCGGGCCGCCGACCTGGCCGCCTTCGCCGTGCCGCGATGGCCCGGCCGCACGGCGCCGTCCCGGCTCGGCCTCGTCGCGGCCGTGGCCGATCGGCACCGCTGGTTCCGGCGGCTGCCGCTTCCCGACGAGTCCCTGCCGACCGGCGACCCCGTCGTCCTGCACGACGCTCTCGACGCGGCGGCCGCCGGGTATCTCGCGCGGCTCGGTGACGCGGACCCCGCGATCCGGGCGTCCGTCGCCGCCGCCGCGCGGGCGATCGACCAGGCCGTCCGTCCGGGTTACGCGCCCCTGAACGGCTACGTGCTCCCGTGGCGCCGGTTCGCCGCCCTCCTCGACTACGCCGCGCATGTCGAGGAGGTGCCGGGTCAGCCGAGGGACGCGACGTAGGCGAGGCCCGCGAGGACGGCCGCGAGGGCGGCGGCGCGGGCGAGCGAGCGGGACGAGGGACGCGGGGCGTCCAGCAGGGCGCGGGCGCCGAGGGGGACGAGCGCCGCGGCGAGCCCGGCGGCGGCGGCGATCGAGAGCGGGGTGGTGCCCTTGAGGACGCCGAGGGGGAGGGCGGCCGCGAGGGCCAGGGCGAGCCCGCGGGGCGCGCCGAGGGCACGGGCCCGGTGAGCGCCGAGGGCGAGCAGCGGCCAGCCGAGCATGATCGCGAACGACGCGTAGCGGAAGACGTGGAAGCCGGTGTAGGAGTCGCCGACGGCGGCGGTCGTGGCGGCGAGGCCCTGCACGTCGACGAGCCGGAACGCCAGGTGGTCGGCGCCCGCGTGGAACGTCCGGGCGAACAGGCCGACGATCGTCAGCGCGCCGCCGAGCGCGGCCGTCCGGTTGAGGCCGGTCAGGTGGAGGACGGCCGGGCACAGGACGACCGTGCCCGCGGCGAACGCGCTGTAGGAGGCGGTGACGAGGACCGGGTGGGCGTCGTACGCGGCGAGCTGGTCCGGAAAGAAGAAGGGGAAGCGCGCGCGCAGCAAGACCCCGGTCAGGAGCAGGACGGGCCCGAGTATCAGGGATACGGCGGTGAGGTGCTTCTTCGTCATGCCCCAACGCTCGTGGTTCCGCGCCGACGGCGAATCGGGCCGCTGTGGACGATCGCGATGTCGTCCCAGGGGGACGGTCGCGAGGGTTCGTCCTCCTTCGGGATGATCCACAGTGGTCTGATGTGCGGGGCCGGACGTGCGGATACCGTTCGGCGCGTGGAACGCCGCCGTGGATTCGCGCTCGATCTGGTCACCGCGTTCGTCGTGGTGGTCGCGAACGTGTTCGTCGCCGGGAACCTCCTGAAAGACCGGGACGACTTCACCCTGTGGTTCCTGGGGTCGGCGTTCGTGGCCTTTGGGCTCGGGTGCGCGCTCTCTGTGCGCCGCCGACGGCCCCTGGGGACGCTGTACGTTGCTCTGGGGCTTTCTGGAGTCGCCACTGTCGCGGGCCTGTTGTGGGAGCCGTTCGTGGTCGTCGCGCTCGTCCTTTACCTGGTCGCCGTGCAGGGTGGGTCGAGTCGTGCCTTGGCGTGGTGTTGCGGTGTCGCACTCGGCTCGACCGCGCTGGGACGAGTCGTCCATCCGCGGTGGGAGTGGCCGTTCGCGGGCGGGTGGGCCCTGGCGGGGGTCGTGCTTTGCACGGCGATGTGGACGATCGGGCGGTTCGTCCGGGCGCGGAGGCTGGACGCCGAACGGCTCGAACGGCAGCGCGAACACCAGATCGTCATGGACGAACGGTTGCGGATCGCCCGCGAGATGCACGACGTGGTCACGCACGGCATGGGGCTCATCGCGGTCAAGTCCGGCATCGCCAACCACATCGCGGACGAGCGGCCCGCCGAGGCGCGGGAGGCGCTGCGGGTCATCGAGGCCACCAGCCGCGAGGCGCTCGGCGAGATGCGCAGGCTGCTGGGGGTGCTGCGGGAGGGCGCGGAGCCGCCCGCGCCCGGACTCGCCGGGCTCGCGGACATCGCCGAACGGGTCCGCGCGGCGGGCGTCCGGGTGGAGCTGACGGTGGAGTGCCCGGACGGGCTGCCGGACGGCGTCGGGCTCGCCGTGCACCGGATCGTCCAGGAGGCGGTGACGAACGTCGTCAGGCACGCGGCGCCCGCGCGGTGCGAGGTCGCCGTCCGCGATGATCGGGGCGTGGTGCGGATCGAGGTGGTCGACGACGGGTCCGGTGGCGCCGACGGGTCCGGTGGCGCCGCGCGGCGGGGCCGCGCCGCCGGGCGGGGCCGGCGCGGTGGGCACGGCCTGGTGGGGATGCGCGAGCGCGTCGCGGTGTACGGCGGCCGGTTCACGGCCGGGCCGCTGCCCGGCGGCGGCTTCCGGGTGGTCGCGACCCTCCCCTACGGAGCGGACGCGACGCCCCGCGAGCCTTCTCCGGGGGCGGACGCGTGACGGTGCGGGTGCTGGTCGCCGACGACCAGGCGCTGCTGCGCGGCAGCTTCCGCGCCCTGATCGAGACGGCGCCTGGCCTGTCGGTCGTGGGGGAGTCGGCCGACGGCGCCGAGGCGGTGCGGGACGCTCGCGAGCTACGGCCCGACGTCGTCCTGATGGACGTCCGGATGCCCGTCATGGACGGGATCGAGGCGACCCGCCGGATTCGTACGGAAACCGAGGTCCGTGTCCTGATCCTGACGATGTTCGACCTCGACGCCTACGTGTTCGCGGCGCTGCGCGCGGGTGCGAGCGGGTTCCTGCTCAAGGACGTCCCGCCCGCCGACCTGCTCGCGGCCGTGCATGTCGTCGCGTCCGGGGAGGGGCTGCTCGCGCCCACCGTGACCCGGCGGCTCATCGAGGAGTTCGCGCGTCGCCCCGAGCCGGGGCGGGCGCCGGCGCGGCGGCTGGACGGGGTGACCGGACGGGAGCGCGAGGTGCTCACGCTCGTCGGGCGCGGCCTGTCGAACGGCGAGATCGCCGATCACCTGCACCTGAGCCTGGCGACGGTCAAGACGTACGTGGGCCGCCTCCTGGCGAAACTGCAGGCCCGGGACAGGGCGCAGTTGGTCATCGTCGCCTACGAGACCGGGCTAGTCCCCTGACGGTTCGGGGACGCCCAGGAGACGCAGATACATCGCCGTCAGGTGGTTCACCGTCTCGTCGTAGCCGGACGGGTTCGCCGCGACGTGATGGGCGAACTGGGTGAAGATCCCGTAGGTGGCTTCGGCGATGACGCGGGGAGGGGCCGCGGGACGTGCCCGTCCCTGGGCGGTGAGGCGCTCGATGTACCGGGACGTCCGGTGCATCGGCCGTTCGCGTATCTCGCTCCAGATCGCGTGGATCTCGGGGTCCGCGAGGGCCTGGTGTTCGACGACCGTCATCAGTTCGAGGTTGTCGGTGCAGGCCCGCAGGAAGGCGGCGCTGGACACGCGGGCCAGTTCGTACGGGTCGTCCGCGTTGACGCCGGGGAGTTCGTGGGCGGCGAGGAAGGCGTCCCGGACGCGCAGGGCCACGGCCTTGAAGACGTCGGCCTTGGACGCGAAGTAGATGTAGAACGCGGCGCGGGAGACCTCGGCCTCCCGCGTGATGTCGGCGATCGTGGTCCGGGCGTAGCCGATGCGGCCGAACACCCGGGCGGCGCAGTCGAGGAGCAGGGACCGGGTCTCGCTGTCCCTGCCTTCGCGGGCGGTGCGGGCCGCCCAGGGTGTCTTGGCCATATCCGTCCAGCGTATTGCGGGCTCGCGGGGTCGGCCGGGTGCGGGGGCGCAGTGCGAGTTGCCCTGGCTCCTCCGGCGCGCACTCTTCGTCGTGCTCGTTCAGCACGGTCGCGTCCACGAACGGGGTCGGGGAGCCCATCAATCCCTTGCGCGTGACGGTTTCGCCTGGGACGACCGAGACGCCGTGACGTTCGGCGACTTCGGCGACCTGTTCGTGTGTCAGGCCCCGGTAGAGGTCGGGCGGGGTGCCCTCACCCGGTGGGGTCTCCTCCATGAGGATTGATAGGGGCGCACCGGATTCCGTCTAGCCGAAGCCCGCGGTCACGAAGTCGATCCCGAAGCGCGTGGCGACCTCATGGTGCTGGAGGGGGAGCGGCTGCATGTGGACCTTGTTGAGCGTGTTGCGACGGTCGTCGGGGACGGCGGCGCCCTCATCAGCCACGGGATCATGACGTCGAATCGACCGGGCAGTACAGCGCGCCGGCCTTCCAGGCGCCCACCATGATCAGGGCGCTGGCCGGCGGGTTCGTGCAGTGGACGCTGACGCGGTCGCCCTTGGCTATCCCGTGGGCGGCGAGGTTGCCCGCGATCGCGTCGGTGCGGCGGGCGAAGTCCGCGAACGTGAGGGTGAGGTCGTCCTCGCCGTAATGGAAGAACGGCCCGTCCCCGGCGACGGACGCCCAATGGTCCAGGCGGGCGGTCACGATCTCCTCGTCCGCGCGCGGGCGGGCTGCCAGTTCGTACTGGTCCATGGCGAATCCTCCTGTCAGGGACGGGCGCCGAACGACGGGCGTCCGGTCAGCTCGGGCAGCAGCCGGTAGGCGTCGCGGACCCAGTCGCACAGCAGCGCGCGGCTGTCGCGGGGGTCGACGAGATCCTGGAGGCCGAAGCGCTCGGCCGTCCGGAACGGCGACGTGATCGCGGCGAGCTGCGCCCGGAGCCGTTCGAGTTCGCGTTCCGGATCCTCGGCGTTCTGCAGGTGCGCGCGGAACGCCGCCTCGACGCCGCCCTGCACGGGAAGCGAGCCCCAGTCGCCGGACGGCCACGCCCAGCTCCGTCCTGGCCGGTGCCGGTTCACGATCCCGGCCCCGCCCACGCCGTACACGCGCCGCAGGATCAGCTCCGCCTGCGGAACCCTGGCCTGGTACACGGCGGCGATGGCGCGCGCGCCGTGCCGGATGGTCGCGCGCCGTTCCGCGGACGACCCGATCGTCATCCCGGCCTGGTCGGTGAGGCTGACGATGGGCAGGTGGAACGTCTCGCACAGGTCCACCAGGCGGGTGACGGCCTGCGCGCCCTCCACCGACATCGTGGCGCCCTTGAACGGGTCGGCGGCGATCACGCCGACCGGACGGCCGTCCAGCCGCGCCAGCGCCGTCACCGTCGCGCCCCCGTACTCGGCGTACCGGAACACCGAACCCGCGTCGAACACCGCGTCCAGGATGGGATCGATCCGGTAGGGCGCGCGCGGGTTGCGCGGGACGGCCGTCAGCAGGTCGTCCGCCCGGCGGTCGGCCGGATCGGAGCCGGGGGAGACGGGCGGGAGCTCGAACACGCTGCCGGGCAGGTACGACAGGAACCGCCTGATGACGTCGAAGGCGGCCTCCTCGGTGTGGACGAAGCGCTCGATCGCGCCGTTGTTCCGGTGGATCCCGGCGCCGCCCAGCTCCTCCTTGGTGAGGTCCTCGCCGGTGCCGCCGCGCACGACCGGCGGCCCGGCCGTGAAAAGTTGCCCGATCCCTTCCACCATGACCGACAGATGCGACATGACGAGCCGGGCGGCGCCGAGCCCCACGGTCGGCCCGAGGCACGCGGCGACCACCGGGACCAGCGACATGTTGTCCACGACCGCGTCCCACGCCGGGTTCACCGGCACGTACGTGAACCCCGCCTCCTGCGCCATCTTGACGCTGCCGCCGCCGCTCGCGCCGTCCAGCAGCCGGACCACCGGCAGCCGCATCTCCCGCGCGTACTCCTCGGAGTACACCTGCTTCGCGTGGATCGCCGCGTCCCCCGACCCGCCCCGGACGGTGAAGTCGTCCGCCCCCAGCACGACCTTGCGTCCGTCGATCCGGGCCGTCCCCGCCACGAAGTTCGCGGGCAGCAGCGACGTGAGCCGCCCGTCCCCGTCGTGCTCGGCGAACCCGGTGAGCGACCCGATCTCGGCGAAGCTGCCCGGATCGACCAGCAGCTCGACGCGCTCCCGGACGGTCAGCCGGCCCGACGCGTGCTGCCGCGCGACCTTCTCCGGCCCGCCCATGCGGTGGGCGAACTCCCGGCGCCGGTGGATCTCCTCGACCTCGGCGGCCCAGCCGGCGTCGGCCGTCTCCCGCTCCGCCGCCGCGCCCGTCACGTCGGCGGGCTCGACGAAGAACAGCGGCGCGCCCTCATCGACCAGATCGCCCTTCGCCGGAACGACCTTCCGGACGATCCCGCCCGAACCCGCCCGCACGACGTGCTCCATCTTCATGGCCTCGAGGACCATCAACCGGGCGCCGGGCGCGACCCGATCCCCCTCGGACGCCTCCAGGGTGACGACCGTCCCCTGCATCGGCGCCACGACCGCGTCCGTTCCTTCCGGTGGTTGTGGGGGTTTTGGTGCTGTTGGCGTTTCTGGTGCTGCTGGCGTTTCTGGCGTTTCTGGTGCTTCTGGTGCTGTGGCTTGGCCGGAAGGGGGCGCCTGGGGGGTTGCCGTGGACGGGGTCTCTTCGGAGGGGCGTTCCTCGAAGTACAGGCGCCGGTGATCGCCCTCGATGAGTTCGGCCAGATGGTCGACGACGAACGTGGTGGTCCAGTTTCCCTCTGCGACGTCCGGATGCCGCAGGATGCTTTGCAGTAGGGGAATGCTGGTCGGCACCCCTTCCAGGTGGAACTCGCCCAAGGCCCCGTAGGCCCGCCCCAGAGCGGCCTCGAACGTGGCCCCACGTGCGATGACCTTCGCGATGAGCGAGTCGTAGCGCGGGCTCGTCCGGTACCCCGGATAACCGTAAGTGTCGACCCGCACCCCGGGGCCGGTCGGTGGGACGAACGCCGACAGCGTCCCCGCGCGCGGGCGCGGCGCCCCACCGTCATCGAGCGTCTCCAGGTTCACACGGACCTGCACGGCGAAGCCCTCCGGTGCGGGTGCCCGTTCGAGTCCGACGTCTTGCAGGGACGCGCCGTCCGCGAGCCGGATCTGTGCTTGCACCAGATCGACACCCGTGACCTCTTCGGTCACCGTGTGCTCGACCTGGAGGCGTGGGTTCGCCTCGATGAACCAGAAATCGTCGGCTCGCAGGAGGAACTCGAACGTCCCGAGGCCCTCGTATCCGACGTCTTCCGCCATCCGAGTGGCCGCGTCCAGCAGCCGTGCGCGAACGTCCTCGTGCAGCCCGGGGCTCGGGGCGATCTCGACGAGCTTCTGGTGCCGCCGTTGCACACTGCAGTCCCGATCCCCCAGGTGCCGAACCGTGGTCCCGTCCCCCGCGATCTGCACCTCGACGTGGCGTGCCGATGTCAGCAACCGTTCGACGTACAGCCCACCGTTTCCGAACGCCTGCTGGGCCTCCGAACGACACCGCTCGAACGCCTCGTCCAGCTCCTCCGGTTCGATGACGGCCCGCATCCCGCGCCCGCCGCCCCCCGCGAGCGCCTTGAGCATCACGGGACCGTGCTCGTCCGCGAACGCCCGTGCCTCCGCGAGCGTGGTCGCGGCGCGCGTCCCCGGGACCACCGGTACACCGAGCCGTACCGCCAACTCCCGCGCGCGTGCCTTGTCGCCGAACAACTCGAGCAGTTCCGGGCGCGGACCGATGAACGTCAGCCCCTCCTCCGCGCACCTGCGGGCGAACCCGGCGTTCTCGCTGAGGAACCCGTAGCCCGGATGGACGGCGTCGCACCCGGTCTCGCGCGCCGCGGCGACGAGCCGCGCGACGTCCAGGTAGGCGGCGGCGCCCTCCCCGGGAAGCTCGTGCGCCCCATCGGCGATCCGCGTATGCAGCGAGCCCGCGTCGTCGCGCGGGTGAACGGCGACGGACCGCACCCCGAGCTGCGCGGCGGCGCGTGCGATCCGGACGGCGATCTCTCCCCGGTTGGCTACCAAGATCCGCTGCATGCCGTCCCTCACCT
Source organism: Actinomadura cremea (assembly GCF_014648495.1). Taxonomy (GTDB): domain Bacteria; phylum Actinomycetota; class Actinomycetes; order Streptosporangiales; family Streptosporangiaceae; genus Spirillospora; species Spirillospora cremea. The sequence continues at coordinate 332,437 of NZ_BMRF01000005.1, read as the reverse complement.
GCGCGTTGACATTGGCGTCAACGCCATCATGGGGAGCGTGTACCCCTTTTGGCAAGTGTGCGCTGATACATGATCGAGCAGCACTCCTTGGGTGGAATGCCCATCCACCCCGACCTCCACCCCGACCTCCACCGCGGCCTTCGTCCGGCGGCGGCCCATCCGCGTCGCGCCGCCCCGACGGACGACCAGGCGGAGACCGCCGAGGTCGAGCCGCCCGATACCGGAACGGCCCGACGAGCGCTCCACGGACCGCGCCCTTGGCTAACGGCAGGCGACGGTGTCCGCTGGGCCGTTCGGGCGGCACTCGGCGGTTTCGAGGCCCGAGGTCGTCGGGGAGTGATGACGGCGTGGGTGACGGGCGGCGCGACTCGGCGCACGGGTGCCGAACGCCCAGGTGGCGAGCGCGCAGAGCGTGAACGTCGCGCCGAGGACGGTGGGGCCGGTCCAGCCGGTGGCCTCGAACAGGGCCGTGGTCGCGGCTGCTCCCAGAGCCGAGCCGAGCGAGTAGAAGACCATGTAGGCGCCGATGGTGGTGCTGGTGCGGTCTGGGTAGGCGGCGGTGAGCGTGTGCTGGTTGCTCACGTGCACGGCTTGGACGGCGAAGTCGAGCAGGATCACGCCCAGGACCAGCAGTGGCAGCGACCACGGGAGCTGTCCGATCGCCGCCCAGGAGGCGAGCAGGAGCGCCAGGGCGACGCCGGTGACCCGGCCCGCGTGCCCGGCGTCGCTCCAGCGTCCGGACCGGGCGGCTCCCAGGGCTCCGGCGAGCCCGGCGACGCCGAAGAACCCGATCTGGGCTTCGCCGAGGTGCCACGGCGCACCGGCCAGCGGCAGGGCCATGCCGCTCCACAGGGTGCCGAACGAGGCGAACAGGAAGAAGGCGATCAGCCCGCGGCCGAGGAACACCGGCTGGGCGAACAGCCCGCCGAAGGATCGGAGGATCTGCCCGTACCGTGCCGTGTCCCCGCGAACCTCCCTGGGCAGCAGGGCGAGGGTGAACACCGCGAGGACGGCGGCGATGAGCGCCAGGGCCAGGTAGATGCTCCGCCAGCCCCACAGGTCCGCGAGGACTCCCGCGATGACGCGCCCGCCGAGGATGCCGATCACCACGCCCGAGGTCACCACGCCGAGGTTGCGTCCGCGTTCGGCGGCCGGGGAGATCGACGCGGCGTAGGCGACGGTGGTCTGCACCACCACCGCGAACACGCCGGCCACGGCCAGTCCGGAGAACGCCGCCCAGGCGACCGGGGCGGCCGCGGTGATCGCCGTTCCCGCGGCCACCAGGACGAGGTGCGCGGCGATCAGGCGCCTGCGGTCGAGCATGTCGCCCAGGGGCACCAGTAGCACCAGCCCTGCCAGATAGCCGAGCTGGCCGGTGGCCACGAACCAGCCGAGCGAGTCGACCGGAACGTCCAGATCGCGCCCCATCGGGCCCAGCACCGGTTGCCCGGCGTAGACGCTCGCCACCGCGACCCCGCACACCACCGCCAGCAGCAGCCTCGTTCTCCAGCGCACAGACCACACCCCCATTCGGTTGCATTTTGCAACTGGCTAGAAGCTAGGCCAGAATGGTTTCATTACGCAACTCTTTGGAGGGGTGATGACGGACGACGGCACCGGCGGGCAGAGCCCTTCGTGGACGGACCCGAGCTGTCCGGTCGCCCGCACGGTCGATCTGGTCGGCGACCGGTGGAGCCTGCTCATCATCCGCGACGCGATGGACGGCGCCCGCTCGTTCACCGACTTCCAGCGGCGCACGGGCATCGCCCGCAACATCCTCACCGACCGGCTCCGCAAGCTCACCGCCCACGGCCTGCTCGTCCAGGTCGACGCCCCCTCGGGCAGACGCAGGCTGTACGCGCTCACCCGAGAGGGCGAGGACCTGTTCCCAGTGATCGTCACGCTGCGACAGTGGGGCGAACGCCACGCTTTCGGCGCGGGCGAGACGCATTCGGTCCTGGTCGACGGCAACGGCGCCCGCGTACCCGACCTCCTGCCCGTGGCACCGGACGGAACGCCACTGACGAGCGATACGACCACGGTGCGACGGCACACCTGATCCCGTGTCAGCACGGCGTTTCGCGGTCACGGCGTTTCCGCGGTCACCGCGTCCACCGGAGTTCGCCGAGCGCCGCCCCCGACATCCGAGACCGGTCGGTGCGCGGGGGTCAGGCGGTGGCGGTGCTCCGGAGGTACTCCAGGACGGCCAGGACGCGGCGGTTCGTGTCCTCGGCGAGGGGCAGGTCGAGCTTGCCGAGGATGCTGCCGACGTGCTTGCCCACGGTCACCTCCGCGACGACGAGACGCCGGGCGATCGCCGTGTTGGAGTGCCCCTCGGCCATGAGCGCGAGGACCTCATGTTCCCGGGCGGACAGCCGCGCGAGCGGGTCCTCGCTGCGGCGCAGCAGTTGCCGGACGACGGACGGATCGACGACCGTGCCGCCGTCCACGACCTGCCGGAGCGCGCTCGTGAACTCCTGGACGTCGACCACGCGGTCCTTCAGCAGGTAGCCGGTGCGGGCCCCGTCGTGCGAGTCGAGCAGTTCGCCCGCGTAGCTCAGCTCCACGTACTGGCTGAGCGCGACGACGGCGAGGTGGGGCCTGGTGGCGCGCAGCTCCACGGCGGCGCGCAGGCCCTCGTCGGTGAAGTCCGGCGGCATCCGGATGTCGGTCACGACCAGGTCGGGCTCGTGCGCCGCCACGGCGTCCGCGAGCGCCCCGGCGTCGCCCACCGCGGCCACGACCTCGAACCCGAACCGCGCGAGCAGGCCGGCGAGCCCCTCACGCAACAGCACGCCGTCTTCGGCGAGGACTACCCGGATGGTCGGCTGCAAGGCAACTCCACGCGCAGGACGGTCGGCCCTCCGGCCGGACTGGACAGCAGCATTCTCCCGTCGATCACCGCCGCCCGGTCGGCCAGGCCCGTCAGGCCCGTGCCCAGGGCCGGGGCGGCCCCGCCGCGCCCGTCGTCCTCGACCTCCAGCACGAGCACGCCGTCGTCCTGGAGCCGGACGGTCAGGCGGGCCCGCGTCGCCCGGCTGTGCTTGGCGACGTTGGCCAGCGCCTCGGCGGCCACGAAGTACGCCGTGCCCTCCTCGTGTCGGGACAGGCGCCCCGGCAGGTCGGCCTCGACGGTCACCGGAACCGGGGACCGGTCGGCGAGCTCCCGCAGGGCCGCGGGCAGTCCCCGGTCCGTCAGGACCCGGGGATGGATGCCGCGGATCAGCTCGCGCAGCTCGACCATCAGCAGCTTGGCCTGCTCGTGCGCCTCGGCGACGCTCCGCCCGGCGTCCGAGCCGGGCGGGAGGTCCACGCGGGCGAGGCCGAGTTGCAGCGTCAGGCCGAGGAGCCGCTGCTGCGCGCCGTCGTGCAGGTCGCGCTCGATGCGGCGGCGTTCGGCCTCGAAGGCGTCCACCAGCCGGGCGCGCGACCGGGAGACCTCGACGAGTTCGGCCTGAAGGCGCTCGTCGCGGCCGCGTCCGAGCAGCGCGCGCGCCACCGCGCCGTGCGCGCCCGCGAGGAGGGCGGCCAGATACGGGAGGACGGCGAGGAGAGCGATTCCGGCGAGCGCGTACGGGACCGCGGTCACGGGCGTGGCGACCTCGACCACGCCGAGCGCGACCGGCTGCCCGCCACCGCGGGCAAGTAACGGGCTGAGCACCAGGCCGGCCACGACCAGGACGTACACCAGGAACGCCCCGTACAGGACGGGCGCCACGGTGACCAGCAGGAGCGCGTAGCCCATCTCCCGCCAGACCGCCGCTTCGCCGTACCGGACGGGCGACCACGGCCAAGGGTCCGCGCCGGTCGCGCGCGCACGCGCACGCGCCGGGAGGACGGGACGGGCGTCGACCATCCGGAGCCGGCGGCGTTCGACCTCGGCGACCGGCACCGCCACCAGCGGGCCGATCCCCGCGACGAGCAGGACGCCGAGCGCGCCGAGCAGGAGCCGCGCGGCGACGTCGTGCCGCGACGAGAGCGCCTCCGCCCACGGCAGCGCGAACAGGCCGAAGGGCACGGCCGCCGCCAGCATGGGGATCGGCGTCGTGAGCAGGTATCCCGCGCATCGCCATGGCCAACGCGTGAGGAGGAACCGGCGTCTCCTCGCCGATTCCAGCGCGGTACGAGCCTCGCCGCCGGTCATGGCCCCCAACCTAGCCACCCGCCGCACGACCCGGATTATGCCTGGCCATACCTTCGAAATGGTGGACGGACGTGATCCGGTCCCCGCCCCTCTGGTGGTTCCTTGGACTGCGGAAGCGAGGGGGATGACATGTCGATCACACCGATGGCCGGGGTTCCGGCGTCCGAACTGCGCGGAGTCATTCGCGATCATGGAGGCGGAAACGCGCGGGTCCGCGCTCTCGACGGGGTCAGCATGGCGTTCCCCGTCGGGTCATGGACGGCCGTCATGGGCCCGTCCGGTTCCGGGAAGTCCACGCTGCTGCACTGCGCCGCCGGGCTCGACCGGGTGGACGGCGGGCACGTGCTCCTCGCCGGCCAGGACATCACCTGGGCGCCCGACCATGTGCTCACCGGGCTGCGCCGCAGCACCATGGGGTTCGTCTTCCAGAGCTTCAACCTGATCGGCTCGCTGACCGCCGAACAGAACGTGACGCTCCCGCTGAAACTGGCCGGCCGCCGGGTGTCCCGCGCGGACGTCCGCGCCGTGCTCGCCTCCGTCGGGCTCGGCGACCGGCTGCGGCACAGACCGAGAGAACTCTCCGGCGGCCAGCAGCAGCGGGTGGCGATCGCCCGAGCCATGGTCACCAGACCCGCCGTCCTGTTCGCCGACGAGCCCACCGGCGCGCTCGACTCCGCGTCCGCCCGCACCGTCCTGGCCCTGCTCCGCCGGATGGTCGACCAGGAGAGGCAGACCGTCGCGATGGTCACCCACGACCCGGCAGCCGCCGCCCATGCCGACGCGGTCGTCTTCCTGTCCGACGGACGGCTCGTCGACCGCCTCGAGAACCCGACCGCCCGTGCCGTCGCCGAGCGTCTCGCGCAGTTGGAGGCCGCACCGTGCTGACGATCTCCCTGCACACCTTCCGCGAGCATCGCCGCCTCTTCGCCGGAGCCGTCACCGCCGTCGCGCTCGGTGTGGCGCTGGTCCAGGCGTCGCTCCTGGTCATGATCTCCACCGATCGCGCGCCGCTCCCACCCGGCATCACGGGCCGTGCCGAAGAGCAACTCCGCGAGGACTACGCCGGAGCAGCCACCGTCCTCGGCATGACGCTCATGCTGGCGACCTTCCTCACGATCTTCATCGTCAGCTCGACCTTCGCCTTCACGGTCTCGCAGCGCCGCCGCGAGCTCGCCCTGCTCCGCCTCCTCGGCGGAGGCCGTGCCGGGCTCGTCGCGCTGCTGCTCGGCGAGGCGCTGCTGCTCGGCCTGGTCGGCACCGCCATCGGCATCCTCGCCGGAATCCCGGCGACGTGGCTGCAATCCTGGCTGATGGTCCGCCTCGGCTTCCTGCCGGACGGCTTCACCCCCGGCTGGGACGCGGGTGTCCTCATCGTCTCGCCCTGCATCGGGATCGGGGTGTCCCTCACCGGGGTCCTCGCCGCCGCTCGCCGCGCGGCCAAGGTCCGCCCGCTGGACGCCATGCGCGACGTCGGCGGAGCCGCCCGCGTGATGACGCCGGCCCGATGGCTCTCGGGAGTGTCCTGCCTCGCCTTCACCATCTGGATGGCGACCCTCGCCCAGTCGGCCGATCTCCTCGGCGCACTCCTGCTGGGCATCGGCATCTCCATCATGGGATCGGTCGCCCTCAGCGCGCTCAGCCCGCTCGTCGTACCGCTCACCGGCCGCGTGCTCGGCCTCCTCCTGCGCCGCAGCACCCTGGGCGAACTCGCCCAAGCCAACCTGCGCGACGGCGTGCGGCGCAGCGCCTCCACGGCGGCCCCGCTCATCGTGCTCGTCGCCCTCCTCATCGGCCTCACCGGCACGCTCGGCTCACTCGCTCTCATGGCGGGGGAGGAGCAGCGGCGCCTGGTCAACGGCGACCTCGTGGTCACCTCCACGGGCGCCGCCGCCGAACGCATCGCGTCCGTCCCGGGCGTCGCCGACACGTCCACCGAACTGTCCGTCGAGATGAGTGTGCGGGCCCGCCATCACGCGGCGGGGCGACCAGGCCGCCGTACCCACTACGCCGGGATCATCGCCGTCGACTCCGCCGCCTACCGCCGAACCCACCACCTCCAGGCCAACGCGGGCTCACTGAAGCGGCTGCACGGCCGCACCATCGCCATCGGCCCCGGCCTGGCCGCCGAAGGGATCCGCGTCGGCTCCACCGCCACGGCGACGATCGACGGCCGCAAAGTCCGCCTGAAGGTCGTCGCCGCACTCCCACCGACCTTGGAGAACTACTCCGAACGCTTCCTGGTCCCCCGCGACCTCATTCCCGCTCGAACCCGTGCCGCCGCCCAAGCCCGGACGGTCGTCCGGACGGCGCCCGGAGCCTCCACGGCCACGGTCGCCGCCGCCATCCGAAGAGCCGGCATCGGCGAGGTGGAGACCGTCGCCCAATGGGCCGACGGCAGAGCCGCCGCCCAGCAGCGCATGAACATCGGCATCCTCGCCGTCCTGATGGGCATGGCGGGCGGGTACGCGGCCGTCGCGGTCGTGAACGCCGTCGTCATCGCCGGAAGCGAACGCCGCACCGAGTTCGCCGCCGCCCGCGTCGCGGGCCTGACCCGAGCCCAGGTCGTCCGTGCCGCCCTGATCGAGTCCTGGGCGGTCACCGCGATCGGTCTCGTGCTCGGCTGCACCGTGGCGGCGGGAGCCCTGTCCGGCATGCTCGCCGCGTCCCTGCGCGCCGTCGACCGCCCCCTCGTCGCCGTCCCCTGGAGCCTCCTCGCCGCCATCACTATCTCGGCCTTCGCCGTGACGGGCCTCGCCTCCGTCTGGACCACCCGCTCCGCCACCCGCTCCCGCCCCGTCACCGAACTAGCAGCCCGCGAATGACGTGCTGGGCCTCGCGTCCGTTTGGAGTGGCCGTGTCGTCGCCCGGTCTCGGTTGGGGGGTTGTGTGTGGGGGAGGGGGTTGGAGGCGGTTCCGGTTCGTTCGGTGATGGGCGGGATTGCGGGCTCTGGGGGAGGTGGGCAGAATTCTCGGATGGGTCTGGGTCTGGCACCTCACACGATCGTTCTCATGGTCGTCACCGCGCTCGCCGTGGTCGGCGGGTTGCTTTACGCGATGCGGCAGGAGCAGGCCGATCGGCGGGGGCTGGAGCGGGTCGCCGCCGAGGTGGGGCGGATGGGCCTGCCCGAGATACGGGGACTGGTGCGGCAGGGGCTCGTGTCGCCGAACCCGCAGTTCTGGCACGTGCTCGAAGACGGGCTCGTCCGCTTCCGTCCCAGCGACCGGGACGAGGAAGCGCAGCGGCAGCGGCTACTGCAGGAAGTCCGGTTGCGGCTCATGCCGTGAGATCGGCGGGTTTACGGGGAAAAGAAAGGACCTCCTGGGAAAAGGAGGTCCTTTGATCTTGCGGAAGTCCATCAGTACGGCAGGAGGCGGCCGGAAGGCGTCCTGAGGTCGGTCGGGCTCGGTTGACGTGGAGGCTTGGGGCGTTTGATGAGCTGCTGCCGTGCCATGGTGATCATCTCCCCCGTAGGGCCGGATTTAACCCGTCCATCGAGCTGATGCCTTATACACCTCGTACGACGCCGACGCCGACGGCGTGTGCGAGGTTCGGTGAGTGTATGCGGCCTCCTCTGCCCGTTCGACCGATTTTGCAGTTGTGGGCGCAGCGCAGAGTGATTGCGTAATAGCGGTGTGTAATTGGACGGTGGCCGGACTTGGTCAGTTCAGGAGACGATGTCGCGGTTGCGGAAGCGTCGAAAGGCGAGGGCGAACAGGACGACGGCGTAGGACACGGAGATCGCCGTTCCCTTCGCCATGCCGGTCCATTCGATGTCCGGCTGGAGCGCGTCCATCCACGCGTACATCCAGTGGGTCGGCAGGAAGTCGCGCAGCGAGCCGAGGGCGGTGACGGCGTCGAGGATGTTGCTGACGATGACCAGGCCGACCGCGCCGCCGACCGCGCCGAGCGGGGAGTCGGTCGTGACCGACAGCAGGAAGGCGAGGGCCGCCACGACGAGCTGGGCGACCAGCGAGTACACGACGATGATCGCCATGCGCTGCAGGGCGGTTCCCACCGGGACGCTGCCGCCCGTGGGGAGCTCGACGTCGCCCCAGCCGAACGCGACCGCGCCCGCGACCAGGGACATGAGGGGCAGGGAGAGGACGGCGACGACCGCGTAGCCGAGCGCGACGATCAGCTTCTGCCGGAGGAGCCGGCCGCGCGGGACGGGCGCGGCGAGCAGGTAGCGCAGGGAGGACCAGCCGGCCTCGCTCGCCACGGTGTCGCCGCAGAACAGGGCGACCGCGACGACGAGCAGGAAGCCGGTCGAGACGAACAGGGCGAACAGGGCGAAGTTCAGGGCGCTCGCGGTCGCGACGTCCACCAGGCTCGGGACGCCCTCCGCTCCCGGGTCGCCTCCGATCTTGAAGGCGGCCACGAGCACCCAGGGCAGGAGGAGGAGAACGGCGAACGCGAACAGCGTCCGGCGGCGGCGGAACTGCCGGACGGTCTCGACGTGCAGCGGCAGCGTCCGCCGGACCTGGTACGTCACGAGCCCTCCCCGATCAGTTCGAGGAACGCGTCCTCGAGCCGGCGGCCGGATCCGACGATCTCGGCGACGGGGCCGGCGGTGACGCGCCGTCCGCCCGCCATGACGACCGCGTGCGTGCAGGTCTGCTCGACCTCGGCGAGGAGGTGGCTGGACACGATCACGGTGCGGCCCTCCTCGGCGTAGCGGACGAGGACGTCGCGCATCTCGCGGATCTGCGGCGGGTCGAGGCCGTTGGTGGGCTCGTCCAGCACGAGGAGGTCGGGCAGGCCGAGCATGGCCTGCGCGATCGCGAGCCGCTGCCGCATGCCCTGCGAGTAGGTGCGGACGGCCCGGTCGAGGGCCGAGCCGATGCCGGCGATCTCCAGCGCCTCGTCCATGTGCGCCTCGGCGCGGGGACGGCCGGTCGCGCGCCAGTACAGGTCGAGGTTGTCGCGGCCGGACAGGTGCGGCAGGAAGCCGGGGCCCTCGACGAACGAGCCGAGCCGGGACAGGACGGGCGCGCCGGGGGTCACGCGCTGCCCGAAGATGCGGATCTCGCCCGCGTCCGGGTGGATCAGGCCCATCAGCATGCGGAGCGTCGTCGTCTTTCCGGCGCCGTTGGGGCCCAGCAGCCCGAGGACCTGGCCCTTCTCGACGCGGAAGGAGAGGTCCGCGACGGCCAGATGCCCGTTCCCGTACTTCTTCGTCAGCCCGGTGATCTCCAGCGGGACGTCGCCGTCGCCGGTGTCGGCGGGTGTGCGGCGGCGGGCGAGGAGCCCGGCGGCGACGGCCAGGGCGACCAGGGGCAGCGCCCACACCCAGGCGGGGAGCGGCGTGGACGCGGTGGAGAGCGCCGGGACGGTCGGCACGGTCAGCGGCGAGGCGGCTCGGACCGTGAACGAGGCGGCCTCGGGCGGTGTCGCGAACCCCATGTCGGTGGTGGAGACGACGAGCCGCAGCCGGTGGCCCCCGTCGAACCGGTGGTCCATCGCCGGGAGCGTGACCGTGGTCTCCTCACCGTCCGTGACGCGCAACGGTGCGGCGATGCGGCGCGCGGGGGTCGCGCGCCCGTCCGGTGCGACGTCGTAGAGCTTGGCGAACAGCGGCACGTCGTCGCCCCCGCTGACCTGGATCCGGACGGTCGCGGCGCCGGTGAGGTGCACGGGACGGTCCAGCGGTGCGGTGTCGAACGTCGCGGACTGGCCGGGCGGGTCGGTGAGCGCGCCGCCGCCGACCGCGCCGAGGTCGAGCCCGCCGCCGAGCGAGCCCAGCCCCGGCAGGGCGGAGACGCCGGTGGGGACGCCGCCCGCCGGGCGGTGGATCGTCTGCTCGCGGCCGGTGAGGGCCAGCGAGCGCGGGTCGGCCCCGAGCCCCGGGTATCCGGGCGCGGTGGCCTCCTCGACCACGACGTCCCCCGTGGACGAGTCGAGCCCGCCCGACCGCGTCACGGTGAAGCCGGGGAGTTCGGCCTGCGCGCTCTTGAGGTGCGTGTCGAAGAAGTCGACGGCCAGGCCCCGGAGGCGTTCGGTCTCCTCCGGGCCGCCGTCGTGGCCGCCCCGGTACCAGACGACCGAGACGGGCGCGCCGTTGCGGGCGATGGCGCGGGCGTTCGCGTCGGCGTGCGACAGCGGGAACAGCGAGTCGGCCTGTCCCTGGACGAGCAGTGCGGGGACGTCGATGCGGTCGGCGACCGCCGCGGGGCTGGAGCGTCGCAGCGTCGCGATCGCCTCATCGGTGGGCCGTCCGGTCTCGGCGACGTCCTGGAACATCGTGCACAGGGACGGCAGGAACCGACCGCAGGCCGTCCCGTCCGCGCCGTTGGCGAAGAAGATCCCGGCCCACAGCTTCTTGTAGACGCCGTTGCCGGCGCCTTCGCCGGAGGCGTCGGGGAACAGCGCGTCGGCGAGGTCGTGCCAGGTGATCTCCGGCGCGATCGCGTCGACCCGGTCGTCGTAGGCGGCGGTGAGCAGGGAGATCGCGCCGCCGTAGGACGGTCCGGCCATGCCGAGGCGCGGGTCGCCGGGACCGTCGAGCCGGACCTCGGGACGGGACGCGAGCCAGTCGACGAGCTGCCGGGCGTCCTTGACCTCGTAGTCGGGGGAGTTGAGGGCGATCTCGCCGGTCGACTCGCCGAATCCGCGCGCGGACCAGGTCAGGACGGCGTACCCCGCTTCGGCGAGCGCGCGGGCCTCGCCCGCCGTGTCGCGTTTGGTGCCGCCGAAGCCGTGCGCGAGCATGACCGCCGGCACTTTCCCGGCGTTCTCGGGCGTGTAGAACGAGACGTCCAGCAGGACCCGCTGGTCGTCTCGGGGGCCGTCCATGACGGCGACGCGGCGTTCCAGGACGCGCACGCCCGGTTCGCCGTCGGCGATCCCCCAGAGCGTCCCCGCGCCGGCGATCAGCAGCGCGGCCCCGGCCGCCGACCACCGCGCGGCCCGTCCCGTCCGGTTCCAGCGGTCGCGGAGCCGTCCCCCCAGCCTCATGACAGTACCCTATGGGCGCCGGACGGCCGCACGCTCCGTCCGGCGGCCGATCCCCGCTGCGCCCGGTGCGGTACGCGGCGCCGGTCCCGTACGTCTCGCGGACGAACGCGGGGGTCAGGGGGCGAGGGCGGCGGAGAACATGGCGGTGAGGCGGTCGGTGACCTCGTCGGGGCCGGCCTCGCGGAGGTCGTTGAGGCCGAAGAGGCGCCGGACGGGCCCGCCGCCCATCAGGATCGTGGACGCGAGCAGCGCGCGCGCACGCGGGTTGGGGCCGTCGAGCTGGGCGACCATCGGCCCGACGATGGCGTCCTCGAGGTAGCGCAGGAGGCTCTGCTTCACCTCGGGGTGCCCGGCGGAGCGGTCGAGCAGCCGGGACACCGAGGTCGTCGAGCGGTGCTCGATCTGGTGGGCGAAGTACTCGGCGAGGCGGCGCGGGAGCTCGTCGGGGTCGCCCGCGATGACGCCGGCCAGGACGGATTCGCCGGCCAGGACCTCGGCGAACAGGTCGGCCTTCGAGCCGAAGTAGCGGTGGACGAGCGCGGTGTTCGCGTCCGCCTCGGCGGCGATCATCCGGATGGTGACGCCGCCGTAGCCGTGCCGGCCGAACAGGTCGCGGGCCGCGTCCAGGATGCGCCGCCGGGTCGCCTCCCGGTCGCGCTTGCGGACGGGCGGACGGGCCTCGTCCGCCTGCGCCGCGGGGTCATCGACCTGTATCGCCTCCATCACATCAGTATCCCCCGAGTTGCAAGTAAACAAGCGTCTACATAAGATACATGCTAAGCACAGATAATTGAGTTCGTTGGGGGCAGAGTGGCTCGAGGGAGCGCGGCTACGGCCGAGCCTGAGCAAGAGATCCGGCAGTACACGCACCGTCAGGTCCTGAAGATCCTTTCCGGCCTGATGATGGCGATGCTGACCGCGATGATCTCCACGTCGGTCATCAGCACCGCGCTGCCGACGATCGTCGGCGAGCTCGGGGGACAGGACCAGCTCGCCTGGGTGGCGAGCGCGTCGCTGCTGACGATGACGGCCTCGACGCCGCTGTGGGGCAAGCTGTCGGACGTCTTCGGCCGCAAGCTGATGTTCCAGAGCGCGCTGCTCATCTTCGTCCTGGCCTCCGTGGGCGCGGGACTGTCGCAGAACGTCGGCCAGCTCATCGCGGCGCGGGCGTTCCAGGGCCTCGGCGTCGGCGGGCTGTCCGCCCTGGCGCAGGTCATCCTGGGGGACGTCGTCGAACCGCGGCAGCGCGGACGCTACGCCGGGTACATGGGGGCGGTGTTCGGCGTCGCGACGGTCGCCGGGCCGCTGCTCGGCGGATTCATCGTCGACGCGGGCGCCCTCGGCTGGCGCTGGTGCTTCTACGTGTGCGTCCCGCTGGCGGTCGTGGCCTTCTTCGTCATCCAGAAGGTCCTCAAGCTGCCGAAGTCGCGGAACGACACCAGCATCGACGTGTTCGGCGGCATCACCATCACCGGCGCCGCGGCGGCGCTGATGTTCCTGCTGTCGATGGGCGGCGACCAGTTCGCCTGGAACTCCACCTGGACGTACGTCCTGGTCGGCGCCACGGTCGTGCTGACGGCGCTCGCCGTCGTCGCCGAGCGGGTCGCGCGCGACCCGATCCTGCCGCCCCGGCTGTTCCGCGACCGGACGTTCGTGCTGGCGAGTATCGGCCTGCTGTGCATGGCCGTCGCCATGTTCGGCGCGATGATCTACATGCCGCAGTACCTGCAGATCGTCAAGGGCATGAGCCCGACGGCCTCCGGGCTGATGACGCTGCCGCTGGTCATCGGCATGCTGGTCACCTCGACCCTCTCCGGGCAGCTCGTCACCCGCACCGGCCGCTACAAGGTCTTCCCGGTGGTCGGGATGGTGTTCGTGGCCGGCGCGCTGTTCCTGCTGTCGCGCCTGCACGTCGACTCGTCCAGGATCGAGATCGGCACCGGCCTCGCGCTGCTCGGCGTCGGGCTCGGGCTGACCCTGCAGATCCTGATCCTGGCCGCGCAGAACTCCGCCGCCCGCGCCGACCTGGCCTCGACCACGTCCGGGCTGTCGTTCTTCCGCAACCTGGGCGGCGCGATGGGCGTCGCCGCGTTCGGGTCGATCCTCACCAACCGGCTCGGCGACGAGATGGCCGAGGGCGCGCGCGCCGCGGGCATCTCGCTGCCGTCCGGCGGCGGCGGCTCGCTCGGCTCGCCCGACCAGATCGCGGCGCTGCCCGAGCCGCTCAAGCACATCGTGCTGACCGCGTTCAACAACGCGGTGGAGACCGTCTTCATCATCGGCGTGCCGATCGCGATCCTGGGCTTCCTCGTGGTGCTCGGGCTCAGGGAGCTGCCGCTGCGCGGCTCCGCCGGTCCGATCGCGCCCGCGCCCGTCGGGGGCCCGCAGGACGGCGCGACCGCCGCGGACGTCGTCCGTCCGGTGGTGCCGGCCTCGGCGGGACGGCACGAGCGGACGCCCGCGGACCCGCAGGGCGACCAGGAACTCGTCGGAGCGGGAGCCGTCCCCTACGGGAGCGCGGCGTCCGTCAACGAGATGTCGCACAACGCCTTCGGCCCCCCGTCGGGCGACGGCGCCCCCCGCTCCGCCGGGGCGGACACGAGCGGCACCGGCGCGGCCGAGGCGCTGTTCGCGCCGCGGCACACCGGCGGGAACGGTCCGGGCGGCGTCCCGGTCCGGGGCGTGGTGCGGACGTCCGACGGCGCGCCCGTCCCGTCCGCCGCGCTCACGCTGATCGGCGTGGACGGCCACCAGCTGGCGCGCGCGCTGACCCTCGCCGACGGACGGTACGCGCTCCCGACGCCCGGTCCCGGCACGTACGTGCTGATCGCGGCGACCGGGGAGCACGAGCCGCAGGCCGCGACGCTCGTCGTCGGCGACAAGCCGGTGGAGTTCGACCTCCTCCTGGCGGGCAACGGGGGCCTCGCCGGGACGGTCCGCGGCGCCGACGGCCTCGCGGTGCCGAACGCGATGGTCGTCGTCACCGACGTGCGCGGCGAGGTGGTCGGCACCGGACGGACCGGCCCCGACGGGGGCTACGCGTTCAGCGACGTCGTGTCCGGCACGTACACGCTCGCCGTGAGCGCCGCCGCGCACCGTCCGGTCGCGCTGCCCGTCGAGGTCGGCGGCAACGGGCAGACCATGCAGGACGTCGAGATGCCGCCCGGCGCACGGGTGCGCGGGACCGTCCGCAACGAGGCGGGCGAGCCCGTCGCGGACGCCCGCGTCACGATCGTCGACGCCGCCGGCAACGTCGTCGCCATGATGATCACCGGACCGGACGGGGAGTACGCGTTCGCCGACCTGACGGGCGGGCAGTACACCGTCATCGCGTCCGGCTACCCTCCCGTGGCCACCGGGCTGTCGCTGTCGGGCGGCGGCCGGGACGAGCACGATCTCAAGCTCGGCTACCCGGAAGAGTGACGGACACCGCCCGGACGGACCGGGACGAACGAGCACGAGGCTGGTCAATGGACGAGAGTCGGGGTCTGCGCGGCACGGTGCGGACGAAGGACGGCTGGGCGGTGCGGCACGCGATCGTCACCGTGACGGACCTGTCCGGGAACCAGGTGGCGCGGGAGCGGACCGGGGAGGACGGCGTCCTCGCCGCCGGTCCGCTGCCCGGGGGCACCTACACGGTGATCGTGACGGCGATGGGCTTCCAGCCCGCCGCCGCCACGCTGATCGTCACCGGTGCGGGTGTCGCCGACATCGGCAAGGTCGCGCTGGCGCGGGCGGGCGGCACCGAGCTGCCGCCGCCCGGCCCGTGGACGATCGACCCCGCCCACTCGGGCGTCGGCGCCGTCGCGCAGCACCTCGGCCTGTCCAGCGTCCGCGGCCGGTTCGGCGCCTTCGAGGGCCGCGTCGAGATCGCCGAACCGGTCGAGGCGTCCCGCGTGGCCGCCCGCATCGACGCGTCGTCCATCGACACCGGCAACAAGCTGCGCGACGACCACCTGCGGTCGGCCGACTTCCTCAACGTCGACGCGCACCCGGTCATCGAGTACACCGGCGACCGCGTCGCCGCCGCGGGCCCCGACCGCTGGACCGTCCACGGCCGGCTCACCCTCAACGGCCGCACGCAGCCGGTCGACCTCGACCTCTCCTACCTCGGGACGGGCGCCGACCCGTGGGGCGGCATCAGGGCGGCGTTCCGCGCGACCGCCGAACTCCGCCGCCGCGACTTCGGCATCCGCTACAACGAGCTGCTGGAGGCCGGCATCGCGATGGTCGGCGAGAGCCTCCGCGTCGAGCTGGAGATCCAGGCCGTCCAGGGCACCGAACTCCCGCAGACCTAGCGGCCCCGCAGCTCCCGCACGAGCCGCGCCGCCGCCGACCGGTCCTGCGCGCCCGTCACGATGATCTTGCCGTCGGTGATGGCCATGTCGACCCGCGGCAGGGTGACGATCTCGTCCCGGACCACGAACGCCAGGTCGCGTCCGACGGTCGAACGGGTGAGATCGGCGAACGCGGTCCGGTCGGCGGTCCGCAGCGTCAGCGCGACGTCGTACCCGCCGGACCGCAGCCGCGACCGCTGCACGTGCAGCTCGGACACCTCGTGGATCGCGAGCCCCTGCGCCAGCCGGTAGCAGGCCGGCCCGCCGCCCGACTGCCCGTTGATCCCGCGCGTCCCCGCCGGGCACTGCCCCGGCGTCGTCTGCGTCACCGGGTAGATGTGCAGCGGATCGGCCAGCGGCACCGGCCGCGTCCGCATCGACGATGCGATCAGCCCGCCGGTGACCGCCACGGCCGCGATCAGCAGCCCGAGGGTGAGCACCATGACCAGCAGCGCCGACCGGTGCCGGTCGGCGGCCCTGGCCTGCGGCGTCACCCGCCGTGCCGGCCCCTGCCGGAACGTCGCGCGGCTCCGCTTGGCCTCGGCCGCCGCCCGCCGCCGCTCCGCCGCGCGCGCCCGCCGCCGGTCCGCGTCCGTCCGCCGCGCCTTCCGAGGGTCGGGCGCCGAGTGCCGCCACGGCTCCGCCGGCCCCGGCCGTCCCCAGCTCTCCTGTCCCAGCGCCTCCGCCGGATCAGCCCACTCCGGCCCCTGCGCCCGCACACCCCCTGCACGCTCGCCGGACGCCTGGGCGTCCGCAGGGCGTGTGTCGCCGGGCCGCACGTCCGGCGGCGACGGGGCGGGGCCGGTGTGCGCCACTCCAGGCCGCCCGGGAGCCGCCTGAGGCCCCTTTGCGTGCGCGCCGGGCGCTTGGGCGTCCGTCGGGCGGGTGGGGACGGGTTGCGTGCTGCCTGGGCGCTCGTCCGGTGGGGCGGTGCGGCCGGTGTGCGCCGCTCCCGCGCCTTCTGGCCGCGCGGGGGCAGCCGGGGGGCCATCCGCGCGCGCACCGGGCGCTTCAGCGCCGCCCCGTGGACGGTCTGCGGGCGGGTCGAGTGGCTCGGCGTCCTCGGGGCGGCCCGGGATCGGGCGTGTGGCGTCGTCCGCGCGCGCGCCGGGGGCTGGGGCGTCCGGGAGGCGTGTGGGGACGGGCTGGGTGTCGCCTGGGTGTGTTGCGCCGGGGGTGTCGGACGGACGGGGCGTGGGCTGGTCGTCCTCGTCGAGCGCTCCGCCGAGGATCCGGACGTTCCGGGGCCGCGGTTCGGCAGCCGGGGCCGGAGCCGGGGACTCGGGTGGGGGCAGGGTGTCCGCGGGCGGGCCGAGGGTGTCGGGTTTGTTCGACGGTGCACCGGTTAGGGGCTGGGTGTCCTGATTCTCCGGGGTCGGAGCGTCGTCCTTCCTGCGTCGACGGTCCTTGCTACGGCGCGGCACGACCCGCATCGTCACCTCCCCGGGGACATGATCTCTCCAGTGTTCCAGGATGAGACGCCGTCCCGCACCGTGTCGCGTCCGAACCCGGCCGCTGTTCGCTGATCGCTCACCACGTGGAACGGTGCCCGTTTCACGGCGGTTCCATACGCGGAAAACCCGGCCCCGTAAGGGGACCGGGCTTTCCTGGCGTTCCGTGCGGCGGATCAGTCGATGCGCCAGGTGTCGCCGCTGCCGAGCAGGGCGGCGAGGTCGCCGGGGCCCTCGTTCTCGGTGGCCTCGTCGAGCTGCCCGCGCATCAGCTCGTCGTAGGACGGACGGTCGACGTCGCGGAAGATGCCGATCGGGGTGTGCTCGAACGCGGGCGAGTCGAGGCGGGACAGGGCGAACGCGTGGGACGGGTCCGGGTTGCGGGCGTCGTGCACCACGATCTCGGACGGGTCGACGTCGGCGACGTTCACGACCTCGAAGGAGCCGGCCGGCGTGCGCCGGAGGCCCTTCGTGCGGTCGGCGCCGAAGACGATCGGTTCGCCGTGTTCGAGCCGGACGGTGACGTCGTCGCGGACGTCGGCGTCCTTCAGCGGCTCGAAGGCGTTGTCGTTGAAGATGTTGCAGTTCTGGTAGATCTCGACGAGCGCGGTGCCGCGGTGCTGGGCGGCGGCGCGCAGCACCGACTGCAGGTGCTTGCGGTCGGAGTCGATCGTGCGGGCGACGAACGTGCCCTCGGCGCCGACGGCGAGCGAGATCGGGTTGAACGGCGAGTCCAGCGACCCCATCGGTGTCGACTTGGTGATCTTGCCGAGTTCGGACGTCGGGGAGTACTGGCCCTTGGTCAGCCCGTAGATCCGGTTGTTGAACAGCAGGATCTTCAGGTTGACGTTGCGGCGCAGCGCGTGGATGAGGTGGTTGCCGCCGATCGACAGCGCGTCCCCGTCGCCCGTCACGACCCAGACCGACAGGTCGGGACGGGACGTGGCGAGGCCCGTCGCGATCGCGGGGGCGCGGCCGTGGATCGAGTGGAACCCGTAGGTGTTCATGTAGTACGGGAACCGGGACGAGCACCCGATGCCCGACACGAACGTGATGTTCTCCTTGCGCAGCCCCAGTTCGGGCAGGAAGGACTGGACGGCCGCGAGGATCGCGTAGTCACCGCAGCCGGGGCACCACCGGACCTCCTGGTCGGTCTTGAAGTCCTTCAGCGTCTGCTTCGCGTCGGTCTTCGGGACCAGGGAGAGCGGGCTGTGCCCGTTGCCGTTGACTTCACTCACTGTCGATCACATCCTGGATGACGCCCTGCAGCTCTTCGGCCTTGAAGGGCAGGCCGCGGACCTGGTTGTAGCCGATGACGTCCACGAGGTACCGGCCGCGCAGCAGCAGCGCGAGCTGTCCCAGGTTGATCTCCGGCACGATGACCTTGTCGTAGGAGCGCAGGACCTCGGGCAGGTTCGCGGGGAACGGGTTGAGGTGCCGCAGGTGGGCCTGCGCGACGTGCTGGCCGGTGTCGCGGACGCGCCGGACGCCGGCGGAGATCGCGCCGAACGTGCCGCCCCAGCCGAGGACGAGCACGCGGGCCGCGCCGGACGGGTCGTCCACCTCGAGGGGCGCGATGTCGTTCGCGATGCCGTCGATCTTGGCCTGGCGGAGCCGGACCATCTTGTCGTGGTTCGACGGGTCGTAGGAGATGTTGCCGGACCCGTCGGCCTTCTCCAGCCCGCCGATCCGGTGCTCCAGCCCGGCGGTGCCGGGGACGGCCCACGGGCGCGCGAGGGTCTCCGGGTCCCGCTTGAACGGCTGGAAGTCCTCCTCGGACGGTGCCGCGAAGTCCGGCTCGATCGGCGGCAGGTCCGCGACGTCCGGCAGCTTCCACGGCTCGGAGCCGTTGGCGACGTAGCCGTCGGACAGCAGGATGACCGGCGTGCGGTACTTGACCGCGATACGGGCGGCCTCGATGGTGGCGCCGAAGCAGTCGGACGGGGACTGGGGCGCGATGACCGGGACGGGCGCCTCGCCGTTGCGGCCGTGCATGGCCTGCAGCAGGTCGGCCTGCTCGGTCTTGGTGGGCAGCCCCGTGGACGGTCCGGCGCGCTGGACGTCGATGACCAGCAGCGGCAGCTCGGTGGCGACGCCGAGGCCGATCGTCTCGCTCTTCAGCGCGATGCCGGGCCCGGACGTCGTGGTGACGCCGAGGGACCCGCCGAAGGACGCGCCGAGGGCGGCGCCCACGGCGGCGATCTCGTCCTCGGCCTGGAACGTTCTGACGCCGAACCGCTTGTGCTTGGACAGTTCGTGCAGGATGTCGGACGCCGGGGTGATCGGGTACGAGCCGAGGAACACCGGCAGCCCGGACTGGACGCCCGAGGCGACGAGCCCGTACGCGAGCGCGACGTTGCCGGTGATGTTCCGGTACAGGCCGGCCTCGTGCTCGGCCGGCTTGATCTCGTACTGGGTCGAGAAGGCCTCGGTGGTCTCGCCGTAGCTCCAGCCCGCCTGGAAGGCCGCGATGTTCGCCTTCATGATCTCGGGCTTCTTGGCGAACTTGCGCTCCAGGAACGCGACCGTGCCCTCGGTGGGACGGTGGTAGAGCCACGACAGGAGCCCGAGCGCGAACATGTTCTTCGCGCGCTCGGCGTCCTTCTTGGAGATGTCGAAGTCGGTGAGGGCGGTCACGGTCATCGACGTGAGCGGCAGCGCGTGGACCCGGTACTCGGCGAGCGAGTCGTCCTCGACCGGGTTGGTCGCGTAGCCGACCTTGGCGAGGTTGCGCTTGGTGAACTCGTCGGTGTTGACCAGGACGTCCGCCCCGCGGGGGAGGTCCCCGAGGTTGGCCTTGAGGGCGGCCGGGTTCATGGCGACCAGCACGTCGGGCGCGTCGCCCGGCGTGAGGATGTCGTGGTCGGCGAAGTGCAACTGGAAGCTGGACACGCCGGGGAGGGTCCCGGCGGGGGCGCGGATCTCGGCCGGGAAGTTCGGCAACGTGGAAAGGTCGTTGCCGAACGCGGCCGTCTCCTGGGTGAAGCGGTCGCCGGTCAACTGCATGCCGTCACCGGAGTCCCCGGCGAAGCGGATGATGACGCGGTCGAGCTGCTGGACCTGTTTGGTCACAGAGGAAGACCTCCTCGACGGGCAGCACCCGATCTGGGGGAGGCACCCAGAATCGTGATGCTACTTAGGCTTGCCTACATGGTATGTCCGGGAGGCGATGCTGGAATCGGGGGACTACCGAGTCACCGGACACCACGGGTACGAACTGGTCGAATCCCCCCGGTTCACCACTGACACAGGCAGCTGTGCTGGCGGCAGAGGTCGACGTGCAGCCGCCGGACGAGCCGTCTACGGTTCGCCGAGGAGCCGTCATCTCCCATGGGCACGGAGTTCACGCCCCGAAGTGTAGACAGGACGAATTCCGTTCGAACCCACCGGCCCCCACACGGTCCCGCCGCGGCCGACTCCGGCCGTCGCGGGCCGGTCGGACCGGCCGCCGGGACGCGCACGGCCGCCGGGACGTCACGGCCGCCGGGACGTCACGGGCGGCGCGACGTCACGGCGCCCGGGGCGTCCGACGCCGCCGCGCCCGCGGAGGCCGCCGGGCCGGGCGCGGCGGCCCGCACCAGCTCCCGGCGCTCGGTGTCGAGGTCGGCGAGCAGCTCCTGGACGTCCTCGGCCGCCAGCGCCTCCCCGACGACGCGGGCGCTCGCCTCGTACGGGTACGAGCCCGGGTTGTTCAGGGCGGCGCGCATCCACGTCCGCCACTGCCCGCCCGCGACCGTGCAGCTCACCGTGACCGCCCGGTCGTCCGGCACCGGCGCCGACCCGTGGCACGTTCCGAGCGGCCGCCCCTTCGAGGTGATCGACGCCCGCAGCGCCGCCCGCGCGTCCTTCGCGACCGTCCCCTCCCAGGTCGACAGCGTCGCCGGAACCTGGACGGTGCAGCCGTTCACGTTCTGGTCGCAGTTCTTGAACGTCAGCTTGCCGGGCGTGAAGTGCAGCGTGGGGTCGGTGGCGCCCCCCAGCTGCTTCACACGCGCGCGCAGCTCCTTGAACATCGGTGCCGGTTCTGCGAGCGGCTGCGCCGTGAGCGTCAGCGTGGCGCGTCCGGACGTGCGCACGCCCAGCAGCCGGTGCGGCGCGGCGACCGCGACGAGGTACTCGGCGTCCGCCGCCCGCACCACGTAGGCGGGGACACCGCCGATCTCCTCCGTCTTCGGGTCGGCGGACGCCTTGGCCAGCAGCCGCGCCACCGCCTCGGGCGCGAGCGCCTTCGCCACGTCCACCCCGGGCAGCGCCGGCGGCGCCTTCGCCCAGCCGTCCGCGTAGTACTCGGGATGCTCGGTGCCCGCCGCGTACGCGCGCCAGAAGTCCAGCCCGGCCTTGATGTAGGTGACGCCGTCGACCGTCGCGAGCAGCGCGGTCCGCGCCCCGGCCGTCAGCGTCCCGCTCGCCGATCCCGCCGGGCTGATCCGCAGCTGCAGCCGCGCGGGACCGCCCGCCACGGTGAGCGTCCCCGCGTACCGCAGCCCGATCCCGTCGGTGAGCCGGCGGCCCGCCGCGAGCGACCACGCCGGGGGCGGGGCCGCGGTCGGCCGGGCGACCGGCCCGGACGGCTCGTCCCCGGCGGCCGTCGCCATCGTGACGGCGCCCGCGGCCGTCGCCGTCATCGCGACCCCGGCGGCGATCAGCAGCGTCCGGTTCCGCTTCGACATCGGCCGCTGCCGCCCCGGCACGACACCGGGCGGCACCGGCCCGGGACGTCCTGGCGGTGCGGCGAATCCGGGCCCGTCCGGGGCGGGGCCGCCGCCCGGCGCGGCGGCCCCGCGCCGGCCCGATCCGTCCCCGAACGAGGCCGGGGCCGGGGCCGGACGCGGCTCGTGCGCGGCCCGTCCGGCGACCGGAACGTCGCGGGACGCGGCCCCGCGGCGGCCGCGGCGGCGGGCGGCGGGATCGGACGGGTGCCCGGGCGATGTGCGGGGCGCTCCGGGATCGGTGGGCTCGGAGTGAGGGAAGTCCACGGCAACAAGAATGCCCGACGACGCGAGTCCCCGGAGCGGGGACGGTCGCGTCGCCGGGCACCCGGACGCGGCCCGGTGCGGCGGACGCGGCGCCTCACCTGCGGCGCCGCGCTCCTACTCGCTGTCGAGGCCGTTCTGCATCGCCTGAACCTCGCTCGCCGTGGCGCCGAGCACCTTGTAGTCGGCGTGCTTGTAGAACGTGCCGCCGGTCTTCTCGGCCCAGCTCGTCCACGCGGAGCTCTTGACCCGGCAGCTGGCCCACACCGGGGTCTCCGTCTTGAACGTGATCTGGGTGGTGCACTTGCCGAGTTCCTTGCCGGTCAGCGTCCCGGCGGTCAGCGCGAACTGGATCTCGACCGTGACGGGCGTGCCCGCCCCGTAGGGCGGCCGGATCTGGGCCTGCACGGTGCAGCCCGCGTCGTCCTGGCAGTTGCCCTTCTTCCACTCCGCGATCGTCGGGCGCGCCGACGCGTTGAACGAGTCCTTCAGCTCGCCGATGCTCGTGCGCATGGTCGAGACGACCGTCCCGCTCTGCGAGGAGCTGTTGGGGGTCACGTCCAGCGCCACGCGCGGCGTGGTCGCCTCGTAGTGCAGCAGCTCGGGGTCGTCGGAGTCGCTGATGTAGAGGGTGGAGGAGAACGTGCTGACCTTGAGCGCCTTCGTGCCCTTCCAGCTCGTCTCCACCGGGTCGACCGTGCCACCGGCGGCCGAGTCCAGCTTGGCCGCCAGCGCCGTCGGCGACAGCTCCTCCTTGAACTTGAGGTCGAGCTCGTCGGCGTTCAGCCGACCCCACTGCTCGCCGTCCTCCAGGTAGTACGGCGTCTCGGAGCCGGAGATCTGCTGCTTCCAGAAGGCGGAGCCGGCCTTGGCGAACAGCATGCCGTCCGCCGCGAGCACGGTGACCTTGCTGTTGTTCCACGTCACCGCGCCGTAGGCGCGACCGCCCTTGGTGATCGACAGCTCACCGCGGATCGAGTTGGCGCCGCCGCCGAAGTCGCCCTCCAGCCCCACGGAGGTGTCGGCGCCGATGTCGTCCGCCGCCGCGCGGAGCTTCTCCTCGGGGGTCATCCCGCCGTTCGCGACGAGCACCACCGCCACGACGGCGACGAGGATCACCACGACGAGACCGCCGCCGGCCAGCAGGGCGATCAGCGGCCCGTTGCCGCGCTTGCGCGGCGGCGGGGGCATGCCCGGCCCCAGCGGGCCGCCGGGCGGCGGGGGGAAGAAGGGGGGAGGCGTTCCGGGACCGCCCGGCATGCCGGGGCCGCCGACGCCGCCCGGGACGCCGGGACCGGGGCCGCCCGGGCCGGCGGGCGGAGGCGGAGGCGGCCACGACGAACCGCCCGGGGACTCCCAGCCGCCCGGGGGCGGAGGTGGGTTGCTCATCGGGTCACGTCCTTCCAGGTCAACTGACCCCAATGCATCACTAGTGTGCAGGCAAAGGATGACACCGCGATCCCCCAGGGGGGAGGTACGACGTCACTCTCTCCCCGGGGACCGTCCTCAGGGATACTTGGTGAGACGCACTCCGGGAGGAAGTCGTGCATAACTATTTCGACTCATATGCGCTCGTCCTGGCGCTGCTCCTGGTAGGCGGCGGCATCGTCGCCGGAGGGCTCGCGGCGAACCGCTTGCTGCGTCCGCATCGTCCCACGGCCGAGAAGCTCATGACGTACGAGTGCGGTGTCGACCCGGTGGGCGAGGGGTGGGCGCACTCCTACGTGCGGTACTACGTGTTCGCCTACCTGTACGTCGTGTTCGCCGTGGACGCGGTGTTCCTGTTCCCGTGGGCCACCGTCTTCGACTCCCCCGGCTACGGCTTCACGACCCTCGGCGAGATGTTCGTCTTCCTGGCGTTCCTCGCCACCGGTCTCGCCTACGCGGCCAAGAAGGGCGTCCTGTCCTGGGTCTGACCCCTTCGCGGGTCTGATCCCCTCGTGGGCCTGATCCCGGCGTGCCCCGGGCTGTAACAATGTGGACGTGGGCACTGTCGATCTACCGCCGCCGGGCGTGGGGCCGCTGTCGCGGGTCGCCCCCAAGCCGATCAAGTTCGTGCTCAACTGGGGCCGCCGGTACTCCCTGTGGGTGTTCAACTTCGGTCTCGCCTGCTGCGCGATCGAGTTCATCGCCACCTCGATGAGCCGGCACGACTTCATGCGCCTCGGCGTCATCCCGTTCGCCCCCGGCCCCCGGCAGGCCGACCTCATGGTCGTGTCCGGCACGGTCAGCGACAAGATGGCCCCGGCCGTCCGGCGCCTGTACGAGCAGATGCCCGAACCGAAGTACGTCATCTCGTTCGGCGCGTGCTCCAACTGCGGCGGCCCCTACTGGGACTCCTACTGCGTCACCAAGGGCGTCGACCAGATCATCCCCGTGGACGTCTACGTGCCCGGTTGCCCGCCGCGTCCCGAGGCCCTGCTGCACGGCATCGTCCACCTGCAGGAGCGGATCGCCGCCGAGACGCTGGGCGACCGCTACGACGGCGACCCGGTGACGCCCCCGCCGCCGCCGCGCCCGCTGTCCCCGACCGTCCTGCGCCGCCCGCTCCAGCCCCCGCCGGACGCCGCCCCGCCGGCCCCGCCGCCGGACGCCGAGGAGGCGGGCGCCGTCCCGCCCCCGCAGGACGAACCGGCGCGGCCCGCACCGGAGCACGACGAGGTGCCGCTCGGACCGGCCGACGTCGAGGCCGTGCAGGCCGCCGACGTCCGGACGCAGCCCGTGCAGGCCATCGACGACGAACCGCCGGCCGCGACGCCCACCGACGAGACGCTGCCCGTGGCGCCCGTCGCGGCGGACCCGCCGCCGCCGGACGGCGCGGCCGGTCGCACGCCCGACGGGGACGAGACGGTGCCGGTGCTCCCCGTCGGCGACCCCGTCGGCGACCCCGACGGCGACCCCGACGGCGATGAGACGCTGCCGGTGCCGGCGGTCGACGACGCCGAGCCGCGCTTCGGCCTTCCGGGACGGCGGACCAAGGACCGGCGCGACCACGACCCGACGATCATCCCCGGGCTCTCCGACGGCGGGCACGACGACGAGATCGGGCGCGACCGGTGACCCCGGAGGGGCACGCCGGTCTGGAGGCCGCCTGGCGCGAGCGGTTCGGCGACGAGGTCAGCACCGAGGAGACGTCCGGCGGCCTCGCCGTCGGCGTCCCGCCCGAGCTGTGGACGGACGCGCTGGTGTTCGCCCGCGACGACCTGGCCTGCGGCTTCTTCGACTGGCTGACCGGCGTGGACGAGCTGGAGGACGGCTTCGCCGTCGTCGTGCACGTGTACTCGCTCGAACGCCGGCACCACCTCCTCGTCCGCACCCGGGTCCCCCGGGACGAGCCGGTGCTGCCGACGGCGACGGCCGTGTACCGCGGCGCCGGGTGGCACGAGCGCGAGACGTTCGAGATGTTCGGCATCGCGTTCGAGGGACACCCGAACCTCGTCCCGCTGCTGCTGCCGGACGGCTTCGAGGGGCATCCGCTGCGCAAGGAGTTCGTGCTCGCGGCGCGGGTCGCGAAGCCGTGGCCGGGCGCGAAGGAACCGGGCGAATCCGGACACGGGGCGCCGAGCCGCCGCCGCGTCCGTCCGCCCGGGATCCCCGAGTCGGGCCCGTGGGCGGAGGCCGCCGAACGCGCCGCCCGGCCGCCGGAGAGGGACCCGGATGCTTGAGGTCGTCGTCAAGCTCGCGCTCGTCGCCGCCGCGTTCGCCGTCCTGCCCCTCCTGGTGGGGCAGGCCGAGCACAAGGTCATGGCCCACATGCAGGGCCGCCTCGGCCCCATGTACGCGGGCCGGTTCCACGGGTGGGCGCAGCTCGTCGCCGACGGCGTGAAGTTCGCGCAGAAGGAGGACGTCGTCCCGCGGGCGGCGGACCGGTGGGTGTTCAAGCTCGCCCCGGGCGTCGCGCTCGTCCCGTACCTGCTGGTGCTGCTCGTCATCCCGGTCGGGCCGGGCGGCCAGGTCGCGCTCGACCTCGGCGTCGGCCTGTTCTTCGCGCTGGCCGTGATGGGCGTCGGCGTGATCGGCGCGATCATGGCGGGCTGGGCGTCGGCGAACAAGTACTCGCTGCTCGGCGGGATGCGCGTCGCGGCGCAGCTGATGTCCTACGAGCTGCCGATGGTGTTCGCGGCGTCGTCGGTCGCGATGGCGGCCGGGACGCTGTCGCTGCAGGGCGTCGTCGAGGAGTGGCGCTGGTGGTGGCTGCCGTGGCAGGCGGTCGGCGCCGTGGTGTTCTTCGTCGCGGGCCTCGCCGAGCTGCGCCGCCCCCCGTTCGACATGCCGGTCGCCGACTCGGAGATCATCTTCGGCCCGTACACCGAGTACGGCGGGCTCCGCTTCGCGCTGTTCATCCTCGCCGAGTACGCCGGGATCGTCGTGCTCTGCGCGCTGACGGCCGTCCTGTTCCTCGGCGGGTGGAAGGGCCCGTTCCTGAACACCGAACTGGGCTGGCTGTGGATGACGCTGAAGGTCGCGGCGCTCGCGTTCTGCGTCATCTGGGTGCGCGTCGCGAACCCCCGGATGCGCGAGGACCAGCTCCAGAAGCTCGCCTGGGCCTGGCTGGTGCCCCTGTCGCTGGCGCAGCTCGCGCTCACCGGCGTCCTGAAGGTCGCGCTCTAGAGGTACACGTCCTCGCCGCCTTCGAGGTCGTTGAGCCCGACGTGCAGCGGGTCGAGCGGCCCGTCGCCCCACGGATCCAGGTAGGTCTCCGGATGCATCCGGACGCCGTCGGCCCAGCGGACCTCCACCCACTTCGTCGCCAGCACCGGCTCGCGCAGCGGCGGCAGAACCTTGGCGATCGCCTCCAGGTCGAGGGCGAGCCCTTCGACGGTCACACCGCCGAAGGACTCCGGCGCCTTCCCCGCCTCGGCGTCCGCGAGGATCCGGTCGAGTTCGGCGCGGGCGGCCGCGTCGCCCGCGTCGCCCGCGCCGCTCCGGTCGTGCAGGGCGAACGCGTGCGCCAGCAGCGGCAGGGACCGCTCGGGATGGAAGTTGTAGGGCGCCATGATCTGGAAGGCCGGCTGTCCGGAACCGTCGTCCCCGTCCGAGCCGTCCTCGGCCTCGTCCTCGTCCGGTTCGTCCTCGTCCTCGTAGTCGAGGTCGTCGCCCCTCAGGGCGAGCACCCGGGCGAGCGCCTCGTCGCAGCGCGCGTCGCCCGTCCGCAGGAACGGGTGCAGGTCGACGCCCTGGACGATCTCGCCCTCCTGGACGATCCACAGGTGCAGGACGGCGCCGTACCGCATCACCAGGTAGCCGTCCGCCCCGTGAGCCCGGCCCTCGAAGCTCTCGCGGAGCCCGTCGAGGGTCGCGGCGACGTGCACGTCCCCCCGCCGGGCGCCGCCGGGCGACACCGAGAACTCCAGCAGGTAGCAGCTGTGCGGCAGACCCTCTTCATCGTCGTACGGCTCGGTTTCGGGCACGTCGGCCTCCGGGGGAGCGGGAGCGGTTCGGAGACCGGTTCTACCGGAGGGGGCCGACGTCAGGGGAGGAAGATCGCGAAGTCGGCGAGCTGGGGGAGGACGTCCGGGGGCAGGTCGGCGTCCACGACCATCTCCTCGACGGAGATGAACGGGCCGGTCGCGGCGCGCCGCTCGATGACCCGTTCGGCCAGCTCGGGCGTCATGCCGGGCAGCGCCGCGATGATGTTCGGCGGGGCGTGGTTGACGTCGACGAGGCCGCCGTCGTCGTAGGTGCGCGGCTCGTCCGGACGGCCGATGCGCAGTTCGCGCGCGAGCGCCGGGTCGCGCGCGGCGAGCTCGCGGGCCTCGTCGCGCAGCGTCCGCCGGAACTTGGCGACCTCGACGGCGTGCTCGTTCGCGAGGTTGCGCGGCGGCTCCTTCGGGAACACCCGCGTCCGCGCCGCGAGCGCGTGCCCGGTGCCGCCGATCCACAGCAGCATCATCAGGAACGAGCCGATCGCGCTGAGCAGCAGGCTGTCGAAGCCGAAGGACGCCATCGCGACCATCAGCCCGGCGCCGTACCCGGTCGCGGCGGCGCCCATCCCCCACGAACCCCGCTTGATCGCGGCGTACATGAACGAGAAGGGCGTCCCGTACCCGAAGGTGAGCAGCGGGACGAGCGCCCAGCCCACCCCGCGGGACGTCGCCGGGGCCACGATCGGCACGGGCGGCGGGGGCGGCCCGGGAGCGGCGGGCGAGTGCGGCGCGCGCCACGGCGGCGAGCCGTAGGGGCGCGGCGGCCCGCCGTGCGGGACGCGCGGCGCGTGCGGCGGCCGGGGCGGGTGCGGCGGTCGCGGGACGTGCGGCGGGGGCGCGTCCCCGTGCCGTCCGGGTCCGGTCTCCTGGGGGCCGTTCGCGTGGCTCACCTGACCTCCTCGCCGCAGGCCGATCGCGGTACGGACCGGCGGT
Source organism: Actinomadura cremea (assembly GCF_014648495.1). Taxonomy (GTDB): domain Bacteria; phylum Actinomycetota; class Actinomycetes; order Streptosporangiales; family Streptosporangiaceae; genus Spirillospora; species Spirillospora cremea. The sequence continues at coordinate 304,218 of NZ_BMRF01000005.1, read as the reverse complement.
CCCACGTCTCGTACGACGAACGCGGCGGCCGTCGCGTTCCCCCACGCCCCGCAGTACGCAATCATGGGGCCGTGGGACGGCTACCAGGAGGCGGGCTGGCCAAGGGGCTGGCCGTCACGTTGAGGACGATGACGCGGCGTTCCATCACGCGCCAGTATCCGGAAGTGCAACCCGATCTGCCACCGCGCAGCCGGGGCGTCATCGCACTGTTCGAGGAGAACTGCACGGTGTGCATGCTGTGCGCCCGTGAATGTCCGGACTGGTGCATCTACATCGACTCCCACAAGGAGACGCTGCCTGCCGAAGGCGGCGGGCGCGCGCGCACGCGGAACGTCCTCGACCGGTTCGCCATCGACTTCTCGCTGTGCATGTACTGCGGCATCTGCGTCGAGGTGTGCCCGTTCGACGCGCTGTTCTGGTCGCCGGAGTTCGAGTACGCCGAGTACGACATCGCCGAGCTGACCCACGAGAAGGACCGGCTGCGCGAGTGGATGTGGACGGTGCCGCCGCCGCAGGCCCCCGACCCGGCCGCCGAGGACCCGAAGGAGCTGGGCGCGGCGGAGAAGGCCGCCGCCCGTGCCGCCCGCAGGCCCCCGGGGGCCGCCCGGTGACCGGCCAGGAGATCGTCTTCACGCTGCTCGGCGCGGTCGCCGTCGGTTCCGCGCTGCTCGTGGTCACGACCCGCCGGCTCGTCCACGCGGCGCTGTGGCTCGTCGTGTCGTTCGGCGCGCTGGCCGGCGGATACCTGGTGCTGACGGCCGAGTTCGTCGCGTGGGTGCAGGTGCTGATCTACGTCGGCGCGATCGTGGTGCTGCTGCTGTTCGGGATCATGCTGACCCGCGCGCCGATCGGTGAGTCCGCCGACCTCGACTCCCCGAACCGGTGGGTCGCCGCCGCCGTGGCCGTCGCGACCGCCGCCGTCCTGGTCACCGTCCTGGTCATGGGCTTCGGGGACGAGCGGATGCCGCTGCGCGCCGGCGGCGGCTCGGCCGAGGCGCTCGGCTCGGCGGTGTTCCGCACGTGGGTGCTGCCGTTCGAGGTGCTGTCGGTGCTGCTGCTCGCGTCGCTGGTCGGCGCGATCGTCCTGTCGCGCTCGGACGTCGGGACGAACGGCGCCCGCAAGGACGACCGGCAGGACGACCGGCAGGACGACCGGGAGAACGACCGGGAGAACGACCGGGAGGGCGAGCGCTGATGCACCTCGCCTACCCCACGGTCGTCGCCGCCCTGCTGTTCTCCATCGGCGTCTACGGGGTGCTGGCCCGGCGGAACGCGATCCTCGTCCTGATGTCGGTCGAGCTGATGCTGAACGCCGTGAACCTGAACCTCGTCACGTTCGACGTGTGGCTCCAGGACCGGCTGCACGGCGGCCAGGTCCTCACGCTGTTCACGATCGTGATCGCGGCGGCCGAGATCGGGATCGGGCTGGCGATCGTCCTGCTGGTCTACCGGAACCGCCGCATGATCGACGTCGACCGGCTCCGCGACCTCGGTGAGGACCGCGCGGACGAACGTCCGGCGCGTCCGGCCGCCGCCCGTCCGGCCCGGGAGGACGAACCGGACGGCACCGGCACCCGCGACGAGGAGGCCGCCCGGTGATCGTCCTCGCCTCCCTGACCGTCCTCCTCCCGTTCGCCGCCGCCCTCACCGGCTTCCTCCTCGGCCCCCGCCTGACGCGCGTCCTGCGCGGCGGCACGCCCCCGCGCTCGCCGCTCCGCAACGGCCCCGCACTGATCGCGTGCGTCCCGGCGGCCCTGTCGGCCGTCCTCGCGGCGATCGTCGCGTTCACCGTGTGGCGCGACCCCGGCGACCGGACGGGCGCGCTGGCGATCGTCGACACCGGCACCGTCCCGATCCGGGTCGCGCTGCAGGTGGACGGGCTGGCGGCCGTCGTCGCGCCGATGGTGTGCTGCGTCGCCCTGGCCGTCCAGGTGTACTCGGTCGTCTACCTCGACGGCGACCGCCGCTACTCCTCGTACGCCGCGTTCGTGTCGCTGTTCACGTCCGCGATGCTGCTCGCGGTCTTCGCCGCCGACCTGCTCGTCCTGTACGTCGGCTGGGAGGTCATGGGCATCTGCTCGTACTTCCTGATCGGCCACCACCGGGAGGAGCGGGAGTACTCGCGGGCGGCCGTCAAGGCGTTCCTGACGACACGGCTCGGCGACGCCGGCTTCCTCGTCGGGATCATCGTCCTGGGCGTCGGCGCCGGATCGTTCGAGATCGGCGACGTCCTGCGGCACGCCGTCGCGCTCCCCGACACGACGGCCACCGTCGCCGCCCTCCTACTGCTCGCCGGGGTCGTCGGCAAGAGCGCCCAGTTCCCGCTGCACACCTGGCTGCCGGACGCGATGGCGGGCCCGACGCCGATCAGCGCGCTCATCCACGCGGCGACGATGGTCGCGGCGGGCGTCTACGTCGTCGCGCGGCTGTTCGGCGTGTTCGCGGCGGCCCCGGCGGCCCTCGCCGTCCTCGGCGTCCTCGCGGTGGTCTCCATGGTCGGCGCGGCGCTCGCGGCCCTCGCGCAGGACGACCTCAAGCGCGTCCTCGCCTACTCCACGATCAGCCAGCTCGGCGTGATGGCGGCGGGCCTCGCCGTCGGCGCGCACACCCCCGCGATCTTCCACCTGCTCGCGCACGGCGCGTTCAAGGCGCTGCTGTTCCTCGCCGCCGGGTGCGTCATCGTCACGACCGGCACGAACATGCTCGCCCGCTACGGCGGCCTGCGGCACGGCATGCCGATCACGTTCTGGTCGATGACGATCGGTTTCGGCGCCCTCGCGGGCGTCCCGCCCCTGTCCGGCTGGTTCAGCAAGGACTCCGTCATCGAGGCCGCCCAGCACTCCGCCCTCCACGGCGGTGCGTTGGCCGACGGCGCCCTGGACGTCGACGGCCTGCGGGACGGCGGCTGGTTCACCCACGCGCCGGTGAACTCCGACGGAATCCTCCTGGCGACGAAGGTCTCGGTCGTCGACGCGAGCATCCCGGCCGGCATCGCCTGGCTGGTCTACCTCGGCCTGCTCCTCACCACCGCGCTCACCGCCGCCTACGCGGCCCGCACCTGGCTGATGACGTTCTTCGGCGAGCCGCGCGGGACGCACGACGTCCGCGAGCCCTCGAGGACCATGTCGTGGACGGTCGCGGCGCTCGCCGTCCCCGCCGCGATCCTCGGCTTCTTCGGGCTCGGCGCGGACGAACTGCGGCCGCACCTCGGCTCCGCGCTCCTGGGCGCCGTCCTGACCGCGCTCGGCGCCGGGGCCGCGTTCCTCGTCTGGAACCGAGATCCCGCACTCGACCCGGCGCGCGCGCTGGGGCCCGTCCGTCCGGTCCTGGCCCGAGCCTTCTACGTGGACGAGCTGTACGCGGCGGCCATCGTGCGGCCCGTCCGGGCCCTCGCCCGGCTCGTCGTCGCGGCGGACGCGCGCGGCATCGACACCGCCGTCGTCGAGACCGGACGGTCCGCGCGCCGCCTCGCGGGTCCGCTCCGCGTCCCGCAGAACGGCAACCCGCAGACCTACCTGACGGGCCTGATCGCGGGCGTCGTCGTCATCGCGGCCGTGGTGGTGATCTTCCAGTGATCTTCGTCGTGATGATGGCGATCCCCCTCGTCGGGGCGCTCGCCCTCCTCCTCCCGCGCGACCGGTTCCTCGCCACGGGCCCGGCCGTCCGCCGGTTCGGGACGTTCGTGTCCGGCGCGACGCTCCTCGTCGCCGTCGCCGCGCTCAACGCGTTCGACTACGGCGCCCCCTCGGCCGTCCAACTCGCGGTCGACCGCGCGTGGGCCCCGGCGATCGGCCTGCGCTTCCACCTCGGCGTCGACGGCATCTCCCTCCCGCTCGTCGCCCTCACCGCCCTGCTCACGTTCCTGTGCTTCCTGCACCTGCTCCGGCACGTGCCGGACGGCGGCGACGTGCGGCTGCTCACCGCCCTCCTCCTCGTCCTGGAGGTGGGGCTGCTCGGCACGTTCACGTCCCTCGACCTCGTGCTGTTCTTCGTGTTCTTCGAGGTCGTGCTGATCCCGATGTACGCGGTGATCATGCTGTGGGGCGGTCCGGGCCGCCGTGCCGCCGCGCACAAGTTCATCCTCTACACCCTCCTCGGCTCCGGGCTCCTCCTCGCCGGGATGCTGCTGGTCGCCGTCAACGCCGGGACGCTCGACATGACCGAGCTCGCCGCCCGGCACGGCTCCGGCCTCGCCCACGGCGTCCAGGTCACCGCGTTCGCGCTGATGGGGATCGGGTTCGCGGTCAAGGCGCCGATGTGGCCGCTGCACACCTGGCTGCCCGACGCGCACACCGAGGCCCCGACCGTCGGGTCCGTCCTGCTCGCCGGGGTCATGCTGAAGATGGGCACCTACGGGCTGGTGCGCGTCGCGCTGCCGCTCGCCCCGGACGGCGCGGCCTTCTGGGCGCCGTGGCTCGCGCTCCTCGCCGTGATCGGCATCGTCTACGGCGCGCTCGCCTGCCTCGCGCAGCGCGACCTGAAACGGATGATCGCGTACTCGTCCGTCGGGCACATGGGGTTCGTGCTGCTCGGCATCGCGACGCTGACGCCCGTCGGGGTGAACGCCGCGCTGTTCGGCAACATCGCGCACGGCCTCATCACCGGCCTGCTGTTCTTCCTCGCCGGGGCCGTCAAGGAACGCTGGGGCACCGGTGACCTGGACGCCCTCGGCGGCGGGATGCTCGCGACGTCGCCGCGCCTGGCGTCCGTCCTGACGTTCGCGTCCGTCGCGTCGCTCGGCCTGCCCGGACTCGCCGGGTTCTGGGGCGAGGCGATGGCCCTCATGGGCGCGTACCGGCCCGCCCCCGACCTGCCCCGCACCGCGTTCTGGATCTTCCTGGCGGTCGCCGCGCTCGGTGCCGTCCTCACCGCCGCCTACCTCCTGCGCATGCTCTCCAAGATCACCCACGGCCGCCCCGACCGGCCGGACGCGCCGCGCGACGACGTCGCGGCCGTCACCGTCCAGGAGTACGCCGCCTGGCTGCCCCTGGTCGCGCTCACCCTGCTCATCGGGCTGTGGCCGAAGACCCTGCTGGACGTGACGACCGCGCCCGTGCGCGCCCTGCTCGGAGGCGGCTGATGATCCAGAGCATCGACTACGCGGCCGTCGCCCCGCCGCTGATCATCGCGGTCGCCGCCGTCGGGCTGCTGCTCGCCGACGCGTTCGGCCTGCCCCGCCGCCTCCTCGGCCTGCTGTCCGGCGCGTCCCTCGCCGCCGCCTTCGGCGCCGTGCTCGCGCTCGGCTCCGGCGACCGGCGCGCCACGTTCTGCGTGCCGGACGGCCTGCGCGGCGACGGCCCCGCGTCCTGCTCGTACGTCGCCGACGACTTCACGCTCGCCTTCCAGGGGATCGTCCTCCTCGCCGCCGTGGTCGTCGTCCTGATGTCCGTGCAGCAGATCGCCGACGCGCGGATCCCGGCGGGGGAGTACCACTTCCTGCTCCTGGCCGCCGTCATCGGCGCGCTCACCCTCGTCGCCGCCCGCGACCTGATCCTCCTGGTCGTCGCGCTGGAGACGCTCTCGCTCCCGGTGTTCGCGCTCGTCGGCCTGCGCCGCTACGACGGCGCGGCCTCCGAGGCCGCCCTCAAGCTCTTCCTCGTCTCCGTGGTCTCCGCCGCGATCATGCTGTTCGGCGTCAGCCTCCTCTACGGCGCGACCGGCGCCATGCACCTCGACCGCATCGCCCCCGCCCTCGAACGGCTCCCGAGCGACCTCGACGCGGTCGCCGCCGCCGGGATCGTCCTCGTCCTCGCCGGATTCGGGTTCAAGGTCGCGGCCGTCCCGTTCCACTTCTGGGCCCCGGACGTCTACCAGGGCGCGCCGCTCCCCGTCGCCGCGTTCCTGTCCGTCGTCTCGAAGGCCGCCGGATTCGCCGGGCTCGCGATCGTCCTGTCCCTCGGGTTCCCCGCCTACGCGCACGTGTGGGGGCCGCTCGTCGCCGTCCTCGCCGCCGTCACGATGACGCTCGGCAACCTCGTCGCGCTCCGCCAGCGCACCGCGATCCGGCTGCTCGCCTGGTCCTCGGTCGCGCAGTCCGGGTACATGCTGGCCCCGCTCGCGGTCGGGACGCAGCGGCTGCCCGAGGCCGTCGCCGCCACCACCGCCTACGTCGCCTTCTACGCCGTCATGAACCTCGGCGCGTTCGCCGTCGTCACCGGCTTCCGCCGCCGCACCGGCGAGCGCGCGCAGGCCGTCGACACCCTGGACGACTACCGCGGGCTCGCCCGCCGCAGCCCCGCCACCGCCGCCGCGCTCGCCTTCTTCCTCATCTGCCTCGCCGGGCTCCCGCCCGGCGTCATGGGGCTGTTCGCGAAGGTCGTCGTGTTCCGCGGCGTCGTCGCCGGCGACGTCGTCTGGCTCGCCGTCGTCATGGCGGTCAACACCGTCGTCGGGCTGTACTACTACCTGCTCTGGGCCGCCCGCCTGTTCGGCGCGCCGTCCGGCCGGACACCCGAACCCGTCCCCGGCCTGCCCGTGCGCGCCGCCGTCGCCGCGACCGCCGCGGGCGCGCTCGTCCTGTCCGTCGCGCCGCAGGTCATCCTGCAGACGGTGACCGCCGCGAGCTGACGGGAACGTTTCGCCAGGTCACACCGTTCTCGGTGTTGGGTGGAGCAAACGGGGAGGCTTCGGAAAAGTGCAGTTCAACGGCATCAAAACCGCGGCACTCATCGCTGCGCTGTCGGCCTTGATGCTCGCCGTGGGCTGGGTGATCGGCGGCGCCACCGGCCTCACCGTCGCGCTGGTCATCGCGCTCGGCACCAACGGCATCGCGTTCTTCTTCAGCGACCGGATCGCGCTGCGCTCCATGCGCGCCCACCCGGTCGGCGAGGTCGAGGCGCCCGTCCTGTACCGGCTCGTCCGCGAGCTCGCGACGTCCCAGCGGCAGCCCATGCCGCGCCTGTACGTCTCCGAGACCATGCAGCCCAACGCGTTCGCCACCGGCCGCAACCCGCGCAACGCCGCCGTCTGCTGCACCCGCGGCATCCTGCGCATGCTGGACGAACGCGAACTCCGCGCCGTCCTCGGACACGAACTCTCGCACGTCTACAACCGCGACATCCTGATCTCCTCGGTCGCCGCCGCCATCGCGACCGTGATCACCTACCTCTCGCACCTCGCGATCTTCCTGCCGCTCGGACGCGCCGAGGACGACGACGGCCCCGGCCTCCTCGGCGCGCTCCTCATGCTCGTCCTCGGGCCCGTCGCCGCCGCCGTCGTCCAGATGGGGATCAGCCGCACCCGCGAGTACGCGGCCGACGCCGCCGGGGCCCGCCTCACCGGCGACCCCCTCGCCCTCGCCTCCGCGCTCCGCAAGATCGAGGCCGGCACCCGCGCCATGCCCCTGCCCCAGGATCCCGAACTGGCGACCACCAGCTCCCTCATGATCGCCAACCCGTTCCAGGGAGCCGGCATCGGCAAGCTCTTCTCCACACACCCCCCGACCGCCGACCGGATCGCCCGCCTCGAACGCATGGCCCGCTAGCCCCGCACCGTCGCCCCCACCGAACACTCGACGCGTTCGCGCGAACAACACCCGACTCGGCGGCGTCATAGACAACGAGAGCGCGCCGGCCGTCTCTGCGGGGGAGACGGCCGGCGCGCTCTCGCACGTCGGTGGGCCCTACCGGTAGTTCACGAACTGCAGAGCGACATCGAGGTCCTTGCCCTTGAGCAGGGAGATGACGTCCTGCAGGTCGTCCTTCTTCTTCGAACTGACCCGGAGCTCGTCCCCCTGGATCTGCGCCTTCACGCCCTTCGGGCCCTCGTCGCGGACGATCTTGCCGATCTTCTTGGCGTCCTCCTGGGAGATGCCCTCCTTCAGAGCCACGCCGAGCTTGTACAGCTTCCCCGACAACTTCGGCTCCCCGGGATCGATCGCCTTCAGCGAGATCCCCCGCTTGACGAGCTTGTCCTTCAGCACGTCCAGCACGGCGTTCGCGCGCTCCTCGGTGTTCGCCTGGATCTCGATGGTCTCCCCGGACCACTTGACCCCCGCGTCCACATTCCGGAAATCGAACCGGTTGGCCACTTCCTTCGCGGCCTGGTTCAGCGCGTTGTCGACCTCCTGCCGGTCGAGCTTAGAGACGATGTCAAAACTACTGTCGGCCATCGGACGTCCCCTCACCAGCAACTAGCACGTGTCGACGAAGCGTATCGACCTTCCCCCGGCGACCGCGTGGGACGGCTCAGTCCTCGGTCCACCCGTGCTTCTGCGCCACCGCCAGCAGGCTCTCGCGGATCTTCACGATCTGCCCGCCCGTGAGTTCGGGCACCTTGACCAGCAGCACATCGGTGATCTCGTGGCCGAACTCCCGCGACGACAGCACGTCGCACAGCGCGTCGTCGTCGAACGAGTCCGACGACCGCCGCACCGGCACGTCCTCGACCGGACGCGGCTCGAGCGCCCGCACCGCGAACGCCTTCGGCCCCCGCTCCCCCTGCGCGACCTCGAACTCGACCGACGTCCCGGGCGTGAACAGCCCCTTGTCGTCCAGCAGGTCGTTGGCGTGCACGAACACGTCCTCGCCGCCCCCGTCGGGCACGATGAACCCATAACCACGGACATTGTCGAAACTGAAGATCGTTCCTGAACGCACCACAGACCTCACCACGTCAACACAGCTCAAGCGCAGGGTAGCGCCTGCACCCCCGAACCTCAGCCACCACCGATGTCACGTCCACTCCCACGGTCCGCTATTCTTTCCAGTGCCGTCGCCGAGCGCGACGCCACGGCGGGTTGCCCGAGTGGCCAATGGGAGCGGACTGTAAATCCGTCGGCTTAGCCTACCCAGGTTCGAATCCTGGACCCGCCACACCAGCCTAAACGGCCCCTGACCTGTGACTATGGTCGGGGGCCGTTGGCGTCCCCGAGATCCTCGGCCAGCAGCCGGACGCCACCTCATGTCACTGGTCACGGAATATGCGCGGAATCCGCCCGAATACGTTTCCGCAGGTGAGGCCAGGCACGACGAAGGGGCCCCGGCACGAGCCAGAGCCCCCACGAAGCAGGCCGGATCAGCCGCCCAACGCGTCATCGATCCTCCGGTGCGCGTGGTGTTGCTGCCCGTCGATGCACTTCGCATAGATGTCGAGAAGCACCTTGACGCTGTGCCCCGCCTCCACGGCTACATCGGTCGCGGCCACACCAGCGTTCAGCCGCAGCGACACGCCCCCATGCCGCAGGTCGTACGGCCGCCGCGCCAGCAGGGAGACGACTTGCGCAGGCGTGAGCGCCAGGGCGCGAACCTCGGCCCACACGTCGCCGTAGGCGGTAGACCCGACGATGCCACCGCGTTCGGTCTGGAAGACCCGCCCGTCCTCGGCCGTCCCGAACTCGTCCAGGTGCTCACGGAGGATCGTCACCAGGACCGGAGGGACCGAGACGCGCCGCACGTCGCCAACCGGACGCCACTTGAGCCCGCGTTCGGCGTGAGTCGTCCCGTTATCGGTCCACCGGGCGTTGGACTCAGGGAGGGACCTTGTCAGGAGCAGTTCGCCCCACCCGGTAGCCGGGAGCGTGCAGTCATCCTTGTGCAGCGCCGCCGCCTCAGCCGGGCGAAGCATGGCGTAGTAGAGGCAGGCATAGAAGGCCCGGAGACGCCGGCCCCGCCCACGCTTGCCGACATACGTGACCGCCGTCAGGCACTCGCCCATCTGCCGAGGCCCGATCACGACGCGCGGGTCTACCTCCTCGGCCACCTGGGGAGGCGTCCACTTGATGCCGTCAATCGGGTTACTGCCGACCTCCTTCAGCTCGACCGCGTACCCGAAGGCGTTGTAAAGGACGGCCCGCTTACGCGCCACGGTCAAGGCGGCGCCGCTTCGCGCCGCCGCAGGCCCGGCGGCTACGCCGCCCGGGGCATGCGGCGTGGGCGCCGGTCCCCGGGCGGCGGACCGCCGGGCCACGATTGCCGAGGCGTCAGCCCGATCTATTCGGCGACGGCCGTGACGCTGAACCGTCGTCGTTCGGCTGACGGTCGCGACGTGCGCGGGATCGAGCGTGCGCTTACCAGGGGGTCTCGCGACCCCCATGGACCCCCGCGCGCCGAAGTACTCATTCGCGCGACGACGCCCTTGCCTGGTTGAGGCCGCCCGCGCGAATAAGCACTTCGGAACGTGGGTGCGTCAGCATGCGTCCTTCCCCAGGGAAGCGAGCACGGAGGGAATGCAGTGGTAGGTAGGAAGCTGAGACAGGCGGCTGACTTGGGCATATCCCCGATCTAGACTCCGACAGTGGAGTATGAGATGTGGTTCGGGCACGACACCGAGATCAGGCCGAAGGACCCGGCGCGACCGATTCTTTACTCGGATGGCAAGTTGCAGAACAACGTGGGGGTAGCTCACATCAGCCTGTTTCTGGCTCACGCCGTACCCCCTGGAACCACCACGCCGCTGTGCCGGAGAACTCACCGTGCGATGGTTCCCCAAGGGTGCGCATGGACGGACCCCAGGCCAGAGGTAGTCATGGTGGAGCGATGCCCGATCTGCCTTGAGCATTGTCCAGTCTGAACGCCGAGAGCTAACAGCCGCCAAGTTTCTTCATGAGGTCAGCGGCGGGGATCCCGGTGTTTGGGCAGCGCGCTCCGGAGCCGCGTCGGTCAGCCACGGAATATACGCGGATTCGTTCGAGGCATACCGTCGTGCCGCGTATGTGTCTACGCAGGTCAGCGCGAAAGAACGCCGATAATCCGTAACGGGCTGTAAATCCGTCGGCTTAGCCTACCCAGGTTCGAATCCTGGACCCGCCACACCAGCCTAAACGGCCCCTGACCAGGCACGTGGTCGGGGGCCGTTGGCATATCGTCCGGCTGTAGGCGATCGTCCCCGCCCCTCTACGGCCGTCCGTGCCGAATACGTGCCGAAGTTTCGAGTCCCCTTCGGCCCGGTCGCAGCCGTGATCCAGCGCTCGGCACCCTCTGCCGCGGGCTTCAGGGACGCCCGGGAGCGCCGGGGACGAGACCGTAGCCGGGGACGGGATGGCCGGCGAGTCGAGGGACGGAGCGTCGGCCGGGGCCGCCGGGGGCGCTGCGGTTGCCGGCCCCATGCTCGTCCGTCGACGTTCGAGCATGGAGGCCGCGACCAGGAGCGCGCCCGTGGGAGTCCCTGCGGTGGCACTGCGAGCCATGGATCGGCGGGCGTCCGAGAGGGGCGCCGGGCAGGTCACCGGACACGCGTGGACGAACCAGTTGAAATGAGCGGATCAGTCGTCGAAATCGAAGCCGGCGGCTGTGGCAGACGTGATCAGACTCCGCATCCGGTCATCGTCGTTGGCAACGGCGCTCATCAGGGCGGCCAACTCTTGGAGAGCGGTCCGGTCATCGCTGTACGCGCAGAACATCCCGCCTTCCGGGTCGTATGAGAAGCGTCCTTCGAGGTTGCCTGCCTCCGTGCTTACGAGGTACCGCGCGACGCCTTCCCAGAAGTAGCCGTTCGGCTCGTGGTCTAGCTGCTCGACCAGTCCGTCTACCGGCGTCGTCCCTGCGTCCAGTAGGAGCGAGAACGCTCCAGGTTCGGTTTCGATCAGCCTCAGAGGGGTCATCGGCGGATGATGGCACCCTGGGAGCGGAGGGACAAGCCTTGAACGATCCGGCCCCATCAGGAAGCTTCGGGACCATGCCCAAAGCATCCCGAGGTGAGGCCAACGGATGATCCACAGGGCTGCCTGCCACTGGGCGCCAGCGCCGGACACCGCGAAGGTGTAGTTCCTTTCCAGGAAGTAGTTGAGCTGGGATTTTGAGGGTTCGGGTGCGGTGGGCGGGGGTGTCTTCTACCGTTCGTAGTGGAGGCGATCGCGCTGGGCTCGTTGCTGGAGGAGTTGGCGCGGTGGGAGACCCGTCCGGACCTACCTGGCGGAACTGCCGAGCCCGGTGGAGGTGGGCCTGAGGAAGCGCACCGACCGGCAGGCCACCCGGCCCGCCGGTTTCGCGGTTGTTGCGCCAGGTGGATTCGCATCAGACGTTCGCCACGGAGGTCGTGGTGGGGGCCTCCAACTTGGCGATCACCGTGGCCAGGCAGGTGGCCCTGCCACGGGGGGTGCGGGTCTTGGCCAGGCGCAGGATCACCGCGTACTGACCCGTCCTGCCCAGGCCGTCGTAGGCGGCTCGGGCTTGGGGATGCCGCTCCAGCGCCGCGACCAGATCGGGCGGGGCGATGGCGGTGCGCTGGGAGGGGTAGGCGGCGCTCCAGCGCCCGTCCGCCTGCGCGCAGGCGATCTCCGTGGCCCCCGGCGGGCGCATCCGCCCCTCGGCGATCAGCGCCTCCGCCTGCTCGACGTTTACCTGCGACCACGGGCTGCCGGTACGGCGCCGCGAGTACCGCTGCAGGTAGAAATTCTCATCGAGGGAACGGCGGTGGCTGTCGATCCAGCCGTAGCACAGGCAGGCGGCCAGCGCCTGCGGTTGTGTCACCGAGGTCGCGCCCGACCCCTTCTTGGCGATCTTCAGCCAGACGCCCGTCCCCGCGTCGTGGTGCTCAGCCAGCCAGGATTCCCACTGGGCGGCGTCGTCGAAGGTGACGACCGCCTCCTCCTGCGCGCTCATTGGGCCGACTCCACGACCTTCAGGTAGTGCGCGTTGTACATGATGCCCAGGATGTTGCCAAAGGGATCGACCACCGAGGCGGTCACGAACCCGGGCCCGCGCTCGGTGAGTGGGTCGTACACCTTCGCGCCCATCGAGACGAGCCGCTCCAGCGTGGCCGCCACCTCGTCAACGTGCCAGTACACGATCGCGCCCGCCGGGCCGCTCGCCGCGCCCTCGGGGGCGTAGCGGTTGTCGATCAGGCCCAGCTCGTGCTGGAAGTCACCGACACGGAACTCGGCGTATCCGGGCCGCTCGAAGTAGGGGGGCATGCCCAGCAGTTCGGTGTACCAGCGGACGGCCTCCGCGTGGTCCTCGGCCCAGTAGCTGATGGTGGACATTCCGCGCAACATGTGTTTCTCCCTCGCCGTTCGGCTGATGACTGAATAGTAGATCGTTAATAGGTCAGCGAATGTCCTAGCAGTGCGGCAGAGTGAAGATATGCGCGATCCATCTGGACGACTGCTGCAACTGCTGTCCCTGTTGCAGACTCCCAAGGAGTGGCCCGGCACCGAGCTGGCGGACCGGCTCGGCGTCACGACCCGCACCATCCGGCGCGACATCGACCGGCTGCGCGAGTTCGGCTATCCCGTACACGCCAGCCAGGGCAACATCGGCGGCTACCGCCTCACCGCCGGCAAGGCCATGCCACCGCTGCTGCTGGACGACGAGGAGGCCATCGCCATCGGTCTCGGGCTGCGCACCGCCGCCACCGCGGCCGTCACCGGGATGGAGGAGCCCTCGCTGCGCGCACTGGCCAAGCTGGAACAGGTTCTGCCGCAACGGCTGCGTCACCGGGTGGCCGCGCTCTCCCGCGCGAGCGTCATCCTGCCGCCCGCCCCGGGACCCGCCACCGACGCCGAGGACCTGGCCGCGCTCGCGGCCGCCTGCCTCATCCCCGAGAGGGTACGTTTCGCCTACACCACGGCCAACGGCCGGACCAGCGACCGCCTGGTCGAGCCACACCGGCTGGTGGCCTCTGGACGGCTGTGGTACCTGGTCGCCTTCGACGCCGAGCGCTCCGCCTGGCGCTCGTTCCGCCTGGACCGCCTCACCGACGTACAGCGCACCGGCGTCCACACCTCCGTCCGCGAGCTACCCGGCGGCGTCGACGCTCTCACCTGGGTGAAACAGGCGGTCGCGGCGGGCTCCATCCGGGCCACGCTGCTCCTGCACGCGCCGATAGAGCGGGCCGCCGAGCGGGTCCCAGCGTGGCAGGGAGAGCTGGAAGCCGTCGACGAACACACCTGCCGGCTGCGCACCCACCCAGACACGCCCCACTACCTGGCCTACCGCGTGAGCCTGCTGCCCATGGACTACACCCTGCTCGACCCGCCGCTCCTGGCCGAGCACCTGGCCTCGATCGCCGAGCGGGCGGCCAACGCCATCCGCGACTTCCCGCGCAAGAGTTGACCCGGACGTCGCTGAGACCGGGCAGCCGGGATGAGCGGGTCGAGCCGAGATGCGAACAGGAGCGGCCAACAGCCGATCATGTTCGTAATCGCGGAAGCAGACCGGGCCAGTTCCGGAGTCCTGGAGTGCGGAATCTCGCGAGCCCCGGGCCACCGGCCGGCCCACCCCGCGACGATGACCTGATACGGCCGCCCCGGCCGGGGCCGGGGCGGGCCGGGCGGGTTCGGCGACCAACCGGGCCGCCCCGCCCAGGACCTCCTCCACCGTCTCCCGGGTGATGACCAGCCGCGACAGCCGATCCTCCTCGACCCCAACAGCCCGTTCAACTCGGCGATCCGCTCACGCATCTCTTCGATAGGACGATCGAATAGGCCAGCACCGCGATCCCCGTGAGCACGAAGTCGTCCTGCAAAGGTCGGCCAACTCTGAACGTTCATTACTGCATCCGGTGGTCCTGGGCGCGGTTGCTCGTAGCTCTCGGCGGGTGTCGCGGCCCTTCCCCTAGGGTGCCGGTCATGGCCTGTCGCATTTCCGAGCTGGTGATCGATTGCCGGGACCCGCGGACGCTGGCGGCGTTCTGGTGTGAGGTGCTGGGGTTCGGTGTGCTGAGCACCGACGACGACGGCGCGGTGGAGATCGGGCCGCCGGAGGGGTTCGGCGGCTTGCAGCCGACGCTGGTATTCAGCCCCAGCACCGAGCCCAAGAGGGGCAAGCTGCCCCTGCACATCGACGTCAGCGCCACCGACCGCGACCAGGACGCCGAACTTCAGCGACTGCTGGCCGCCGGGGCGCGTCCGGTCGATGTCGGCCAGAGCGGCGAGGAGAGCTGGTACTGCCTGGCGGATCCTGAGGGTAACGAGTTCTGCCTTCTGCGCGCTCGCCTGACCTGACCGGTGGACGTCCGCGACCACGCGGGGTGCCGACGTTCGTTGCGGAGCCGGCCGGTCACGGGTGGCGGGAGCGGGCCTCGTTGATCTCCGCCTCGTGGGTCATGGCCCAGTCGGCCAGGGCCGAGAGAGGTTCGAGCAGCGTGCGGCCGAGTGGGGTCAGGCTGTATTCGACGCTGGGCGGCACCGTCGGGTGCACCTCGCGCCGTACCAGCCCGTCGGTCTCCAGTCCTCGCAGGGTGCGGGTCAGCATGCGTTGGCTGATGCCCTCGATGGAGCGGTGCAACTCGTTGTAGCGGTGCGGGCGGCCCCCGAGCATGATCACCAGCAGCATGCTCCACTTGTCGCCCAGCCGCCGGAACACGTCCCCGACCGGGCATGCGGCCAACTCGTCGGCGGGCACCGGACGGGGAAGGTCGTGGGCCAGCACCGAAGGAACATCGGTGTGCGTACCGGACATGAAACTGCCTTCTTTCGTCCTCCGGCGGGGCGGCTCAGAATCGGACGTGCCGTTTCCGAGCCTAAGGAGTCATGCCGTGCCGGACCAACCGCCCAAGACCGTCGTCATCAGCGGTGGGACCGCCGGCATGGGCAGGGCGGTCGCACTGGAACGGCTGGCCAGGGGCGACCACGTGACCGTGATCGGCAGCGACGAGGCCAGGGGACGTGCCCTGCTCGATCAGGTCGGTCATTCGAAACTGCGGTTTCTGCGGGCGGATTTGTCGTCGATCGCCGAGGTCGAACGGGTCGTCGCGGATATCTCCGAAAGACATCAGGCGATTGATGCGCTGGCGCTGTTCGCCAACCGGATCAATCCCGGCCGGACGGAGACCGCGGAGGGCCTGGAGTCCACCTTCGCCCTGTACTACCTGAGCCGTTACCTGCTCGGCCACCGGCTGCGCCCGCTCCTCGACGCCGCGCCCGATCCCGTGATCGTCAACGTGGCCGGTGTCGGCAACACCGCGGGACGGATCTTCTGGGACGACCCGCAGATGACGCGCCGTTACCGTCAGGTGCGCGCACAACTGCAGGCCGGACGGGCGAACGATCTGCTCGGTGTCGCGTTCGCCGGGCAGGAGAGCAAAGTGCGATACGTGCTCTACCACCCCGGATTCACCCGGAGTGGTGCGGGTGCCCACCCGAACCCGCTCGTCCAGAACGCGATCAGAGTGCTCGCGACGCTCTTCGCTCGTCCCGTCGCCGACGCGGTGCGGCCGATCGTCGAGTGGATCGATCGACCGCCCGCGGGCGCGCTGACCGCGATCGACAGGGGGAAGGACGTCGGTCCGGGCTTGAAGACCCTGGATCCGGACGACGCCGCCCGGCTCGCCACCTACACGCGAGAGCTTCTGCGCGGCCGGTGAACTCGGTGAGGTCGTGACCCTGTGCCGGACGATCGCCGCCCGGTAGCCGCGGGCGAGGAGCGCTTCGTTACGCGAGGGCGGCGACGCCCTCGTACTCGCCCTGGAGTGCTGCGCCGGTCACCTCGTATTCGAGGAGCAGCAGGCCGTTCGGCGTGGCCTCGTGGTGGCGCAGGTGGAGGCCGGACGAGCGGCCCGCGCCGGCCAGCAGGCGCCGGCCGGTCCGCAGGACGGTGGGGGCGACCACGAGGCGGAGCGTGTCGATCAGGCCCGCCGACAGCAGCGAGTCGCCGAGGCGGGCGCTGCCGTGGATCTGCAGTTCGCGGCCCGGACGTGCCTTGAGGTCGGGGATCGTCCGGACCGGATCGCCCCTGAGGACGATCGTGGGGTCCCAGGTTCCTTCGGTGAGGGTGGACGTCACGACGTACTTCGGCAGGGTGTTCATCCGTTCGGCGAACGGGTCGGCCGGGTCGGTGATCTTGGGCCAGTCGCGGGCGAACGCCTCGTAGGTTCGCCGTCCGAGCAGCAGGCCGTCGGCGAGGCCGAGCCACTCGGACGCGCGCCGGACGAACGTCTCGTCCATGTGGGGGACGAGCCAGCCGCCACGGTCGAACCCGTCGCCGGTGTCCTCGTCCGGCGAGCCGGGGCCCTGGCTGACGCCGTCGAGCGTGACGAACCCGGTGAGAGCGATCTTCATGTCGCGTCCTCCGCGAGTGCGGCCAGCTGGGCGGCGACCGTGCCCCAGCCGTCGGCGAAGCCGAGCTTCTCGTGCCGGGCGCGGGCTTCGGGGTCGCCGTGCCGGACGACGATCCGGTAGTCGGTGCCGTCCGGGTGATCGTTCAGCGTGATCGTGGCCGTCATCGCGACCGGATCGGGGTTCGCGGGTCCCCACGTGCTGTCGACCGCGTTGGTGAACACGATCCGTTCGAGTTCGTCGACGGCGAGGAAGCACGCGTCCAGGTGCGGGACGAACCGGGCCCCGTCGTCGCTCAACCGGGTGACGAACGCTCCTCCGGGCCGCACGTCCAGGCGGTCCACCCGGCAGCGGGCCGGAGCGGGGACCCACCACCGTTCGAGGCGGGACGGGTCGGTCCAGGCCCTCCACACGGTCGCGCGGGGGGCGCGGATGATCCGTTCCAGGCCGAGGTCGAGATCGGGATTCACGGTCGGTCCTCCTCCGGGTCGGTGACGAACTGTTCGAGGCGGTCGGTGCGCTCCTCCCAGAGGGCGCGCTGCTCCGCGAGCCAGTCGTCGACCAGGGCGAGCCGCTCGCGGTTGAGTACGCAGGTCCGCACCCGGCCGGACTTGATCGTGCGGATCAGCCCGTTCGATTCGAGCGTCCGCACATGCTTCATGAACGAGGGAAGGGTCATCGGGAACTCGCCGGCGAGGTCGCCGACGCTCGTCGGCCCGTGGCCGAGGCGCCGGACGACGGCGCGCCGGGTCGGGTCCGCGAGGGCGGCGAACACGCCGTCCAGCTCTGGCGAATACTGTGCCACGTGGCTAAGTGTTGCAGGACGTGTTGGTTAGCGCAAGGGCTAAGCGTCACGAGGTCCCCAGCGCTCGACATTGCTCGTGCAGGACGACTCGTTCGTGCTCCGCACGGGCCGGCGGTCGTGGTCTGGTGTGACTGACCGTGGGGTGCGTTTGGGACGCGCCTGGGACGGGCGTGCGTAGGGTCGGAGGGATGAGACGTGGGGTGATCCTCTGCGGGCCGTCGGCGGTGGGGAAGGCGACCGTCGCGGAGGAGCTGTTCCGCCTGGACGAACGGTTCGTGCGGCTGCCGGAGGTGGCGGCGGACGAACTGGCGGCGGGGGAGCTCGACGAACTGCGGGGGGCCGGCCGGATCGCGGTCGAGGTGCGCCGGGACGGGGGGCTCTTCGCGGTGGACCGGCGGGACGTGGACGCGGTGGCCGCCGAGGGGTCGGCTCCGGTCGTCCGGCTGAACGAGGTCGTGGACCTGCAGCGCCTGAAGGTCGCGGTGCCGTTCTTCGGCTGGACGAGCGTGCTGCTGTGGGCGCCCCGGGAGGTGTGCGGGCTGCGGGCGCAGCGGCGGGGCGACGCCGACGCGAGGCGCGTCCTCGGGCTGTGGGACGAGGCGCGGCGGGAGCTGCTCGGGCTCGAGGACCCGGTGTTCAACCTCGTCGTCCACACCGAGCGGGTGGATCCGGGGGAGGCGGCCCGCCGGGTGGCGGAGGCGGTGGACGCGGGGGCGATGCAGCCCGTGTCGGTTGTGGGCGACGTGGGTTGACCTTGACGCGACGTCAACGTTTTCAATGACGGCATGCGAATCGGAGAGCTTGCGGAGTTGGTGGGGGTGTCGACCCGGACGGTGCGGCACTACCACCGGGAGGGGCTGCTGCCGGAGCCGGCGCGGCTCGCGAACGGGTACCGGAAGTACCGGATGCGGGACGCGGTGCTGCTCGCGCGGGTGCGGCGGCTGGTGGAACTGGGGATGTCGCTGGACGAGGTCCGCGACGTGCTCGCGGACGAACGGGGCCGCGACCTGCGGGAGGTGCTGCGGGAGCTCGACGACGACCTCGCGCGGCAGGAGGACGCGATCCGGGCGCGGCGGGCGCGGCTGGCGCTGCTGCTGGAGGACGGGGAGCTGAACCCGGACTCGGCGGTCTCGCCGGAGCTGGCGGTGGTGCTGCGGGAGATCACCCGCGGGGACTCGAAGATCGCGGAGCTCGACCGGGGGATGCTGGCGCTGGTCGACACCGCGGCGGGGCCGGAGGAGCGCGCGCGGATGATCGAGGTGCTGCGTCCGCTGGCGGAGCCGGAGACGGCCGCGCGGGGCCGGCGGTTGTACGCGCGCCTGGACGAGCTGGCGGACGCCGACGTGGACGATCCGCGCGTCGCGGAGGTGGCGGAGGAGCTCGCGGCGTACATCCCGGAGGAGCTGCGGCGGGCCATGGCCGAGCAGGAGGGCGAGGGGCCGTGGGTCGACGGGATGACGCCCGCGCAGGTCGAGGTGTTCCGGCGGGTGCGGGGATGGTGAGGGTCGCGAGGGCGGTGCTGTTCGGGCTGTTCCCGTTCGAGGTCGTCCTGCTCGTGCTCCTGGGGTCGGGGGCGGGGGTTCCGCGGATGGTGGTGGTCGCCGGGGAGGCGGTGGTGATCGCGGCGCTGGTCCTGGAAGGGACGGTCGCGTTCCGGCTGTACCGGGAGGCGCGCCGGGACGCGGGACGTGCGGCGGCCGTGCGGCTCACCTACCGGACGATCGTGCCCGTGCAGGTGCGCAGGGTCATGGCGTTCGACAAGCACGGACTGGTCAGCCTGGCGATGTTCGCGGCGCGGCGGCGGCACGGGGTGCCCGCGGGGGCGGTGGGCGTCCCGTACGCGAAGGCGCAGACGGGGCTCCAGCTCGCGTTCCTGTCGGCGATGGTGATCGAACTGGTCGCGGTGGAGCTGCTGCTGCGGGCGGTCGGCGCGCCGGAGGGGGTGCGGCTGGTCGTGCTGGTGATCGACCTGTACTCGGTCCTGATCGTGCTGGCGGTCATCGCGGCGTGCGTCACGCGGCCGCACGTGGTGACCGACGAGGAGGTGCGCGTCCGGTACGGGGCGTTCTTCGACCTGCGGATCCCCCGGGAGAAGATCGCCTCGGTGCGGACGGTGCGCAACTACGACGAGAGCGGGCTGGTCCGGGTGGACGGCGGGCGGCTGGCCGTCGCGGTCGCGTCGCAGACGAACGTGCTGGTCGAGCTGACGGAGCCGATCGTCGCCGTACGCCCGCTCGGGAAGCGGGTCGAGGTCCGGGCCGTCCGGTTCTACGCGGACGACCCGGGCCTCGTGGAGGGACGCGCGGTCCCGGCGTGACGGCTCAGCCCGCGACGGGCGCCTTCTGCGGGCGTTCGTCCCGGGCGTGGTCGCGGGGGATGACGAGCGCGGCGGCGAGGCTGATCGCGGCGATGACCGTCAGGTAGCCGGTGATCGCCGTGGAGGTGCCGGTCGAGGCGAACAGGGACTCGGCGATCAGGGGCGTGATGCCGCCGCCGAGCAGCGACGCGAGCTGGTAGGCGACCGAGGTGCCCGAGTAGCGGATGGCGACGGGGAAGAAGCTCGCGGTGAGGGTGCCCTGCGGGGCGTGGCTCATCGACAGGACGGCGCCCATCAGCACCATGAACACCGCGATCAGCACCATGTTCCCTGTGTTGATCACCGGGAGGATGGCGAGGGCCCCAAGGAGGAGGACCACCGAACCCCACGTGAATACGGCCCGCATGCCGAACCGGTCGGTGTAGTGCGCCCAGAGCGGCGCGGTGACCAGCCAGAGGGCGGAGCCGCCGATCACGCAGAGGAGCAGGTAGTCGCGGTTCAGGTCGACGTTGTCCTCGCCGTAGGACAGGGCGTACACCATGAAGATGTACGCGACGGAGCTGTTGCCGACGATGACGCAGATGGTGTGGACGACCGAGCGCCAGTGGTCCCGCAGGACGAGTGCGACCGGCAGCTTCGCGGGCTTGCGGCGCTCGACGAGGCCCTCGTAGTCGGGGCTCTCCTCGATGCGGAGCCGCAGGTACAGGCCGACGCCGACGAGGACGAGGCTGAGCAGGAACGGCACCCGCCAGCCCCACGACTGGAACGCGCCGTCGCCGAGCAGCGCCGAGGTGCCGAGGAAGACGGCGTTCGCGGCGAGCATCCCGGCGGGCGTCCCCATCATCGGGAAGGCCCCGAACAGGCCGCGCCGTCCCTTGGGCGCGTGCTCCATGGTGAGGACGACGGCGCCGCCCAGCTCGCCGCCGAGGCCGATGCCCTGGGCGACGCGCAGGACGACCAGCAGTACGGCGGCCCAGACGCCGAGGGTGTCGTAGGTCGGGAGCAGGCCGATCAGCGCGGTCCCGATCCCCATGATCAGCAGCGAGACGACGAGCGTGTTGCGCCGTCCGATGCGGTCGCCGAAGTGGCCGAAGACGACGCCGCCGAGGGGACGGGCGAGGAAGCCAACGGTCATCGTGCCGAACGAGGCGATGGAGCCGGCGACGGGGTCCATCGTCGGAAAGAACTGCTTGCTGAAGACGAGCGCGGCGGCCGTTCCGTAGAGGAAGAAGTCGTACCACTCGATGGTGGTGCCGATGAAGGCCGCCCATGAGACGCGGCGCGCCGCCTGCCTGCGGTCGATGTCCATCACCTGGGCCTTCCGGTCGAGTTCACCCAGATGAGGATGCACGTGACTGGTATCACGGGCTAATACCGAATGTCGACGGCGCTATGTTCACCCCGTCATATGGCCGCGGGGTCATGGCCGCCGGGAAGACCGGTATGGGAGGCCCACCGGGTACCCTCCCGGGGTGTCGCAGCAACTCGGCCCCGGCGAGCGCCGGCCCGCGAGCGCCGGCCCGCGAGCGCCGGCCCGCGAGCGGCGGCCCGACCGGCCTCGCCGGGAAGCGCGTGGGCGTCGTCGGCACCGGCGCCACCGGCGTCCAGGGCGTCCCGAAGCCGGCCGAGAACGCTCCCGACCACGAGTGGTTCCACGCGGCGTGCACCCCCGGCTACTGCAACGGCGAGGGGCGGGGCCGGCCGAACGGCCCGACGGCCTACCCCCACGGCGCGTTCGCGTTCCACGAACTCCTGCGGCGCTGGCGCGAGGAGTCCGTGGGAGATGTCCTCCGGGCGAGGACGTCCGCCCGCGGGTAGAGCCGCCGCCTGAGTGAGGTTTCGGTGGCGGGGCGTACCGGACGGCGTGCCGTGCGGGTAGATCTGGACCCGTGCAGGTGACCTTTGCGAGCGAGGCGACGCCGGGCGGGGAGAACGAGGACTTCGTGGCGGCCGGGCCCGGATGGGTGGTGCTGCTGGACGGGGCCACGGCGCCGCCGGGCGTGGACAGCGGGTGCCGGCACGACCCGGCGTGGCTGGTGCGGCGGCTCGGCGGACGGATCGCGGCGGGCCTGGCCGCGGCGGGCGGCGAGCCGCTCCCCGACCTGGTGGCCGAGGCGATCAAGGTGACGGCCGAGGCGCACGCCGGCACCTGCGACCTCGGCAATCCGGACAGCCCGTCGGCGACCGTCTCGGTGCTGCGCCGCCGCGCGGACGCCGTCGACTGGTTCGTCCTCGCCGACTCCCCGATCCTGTTCGAGACGGCCGCCGAGCCGGGACGGGCCGGTGCGCCCCGGGACGGTGGACGTCCGGCGGAGGCGGGGACGGGGACGCGGGACGCGGCGGGCGTGCACGTCTGCCGGGACGACCGGGTCGACCGGCTCCCGAGCTACACGCTGGAGGCCGTCCGGGCGGCCCGCAACAGCCCCGGCGGGTTCTGGGTCGCGAGCACGAGGCCGGAGGCCGCGCACGAGGCCCGCACGGGACGGGTGCCGCTGCGGGGGCTGCGCCGGGCCGCGGTGCTGAGCGACGGCGCGTCCCGTCTCGTCGAGCGGTTCGATCGGCTCAGCTGGGCGGGGCTCCTGCGCATGCTGGACGAGGACGGGCCCGCGGAGGTGGTGCGGCGCACGCGCGAGGCGGAGGCGGCGGCCCTTCCGGCGGACGCGGTGCGGCGGGGCAAGCGGTACGACGACGCGACGGCCGTGCTCGTCCGCTTCTAGACGCCATCCTGGAATCTGATTCTAAAATGGCCGCATGGAGCCACAGGATTTCGACGACGTGCTGCAGTCCGTCCGCCGCTTCGTGCGCGACGAGGTGATCCCCCGCGAGGAGGAGATCGAGGAGACCGACGCGATCCCCGAGGCGGTGCGGCGGACGTCCCGCGACATGGGCCTGTTCGGGTACGCGCTGCCGGAGCAGTACGGCGGCCTCGGGCTGTCGGTGAGCGAGGAGGTCCGGCTCGTCTTCGAGATCGGGTACGCCAGCCCGGCGTTCCGGTCGATGTTCGGGACGAGCAACGGCATCGCCGGGCAGGTCCTCGTGCACGCCGGCACGGACGCGCAGAAGGACCGCTGGCTGCCCCGCCTCGCCTCCGGCGAGATCGTCGGCGCGTTCGCGCTCACCGAGGCCGAGGCCGGGTCGGACCCGAGCACGCTGACGACGTCCGCGCGCCGGGACGGCGACGAGTACGTCATCGACGGCGCCAAGCGGTTCATCACCAACGCCCCGGAGGCGGACGTCTTCATGGTGTTCGCCCGGACGGGCGGCGAGGGCTCGCGCGGCATCTCCACCTTCCTCGTCGAGAAGGGGACGGACGGCCTGGAGGTCGGGCCGTCCGACGAGAAGATGGGGCAGCGCGGGGCGCACACCGCCGAGGTCCTCCTCAACGGCGTCCGCGTCCCGGCGGACGCGATGGTCGGCGCGGAGGGGACCGGGTTCCGCACCGCGATGGCGTCCCTCGCGCACGGGCGGCTCAGCATCTCCGCCGTCTGCGTGGGCCTCGCCCAGCGGATCCAGGACGAGGCCGTCGCGTACGCGAAGGAGCGCGCCCAGGGCGGGCGGAGGATCGGCGACTACCAGCTCGTGCAGGGGCTCATCGCCGACTCGCAGGCCGAGCTGTACGCGGGGCGGTCGATGGTGCTGGAGGCGGCGCGGGCCTACGACGCGGGCGAGGACACCAAGCTCGGGCCGTCCTGCGCCAAGTACTTCTGCTCGGAGATGGTCGGGCGCGTCGCCGACCGGGCCGTCCAGGTCCACGGCGGGATGGGCTACATGCGGGGCGTCGCCGTCGAGCGGTTCTACCGGGACGTGCGGCTGTTCCGCATCTACGAGGGCACGAGCCAGATCCAGCAGCTCGTCATCGGCCGGCATCTCCTGCGCTGACCTGCGGTCTCCCCGCCCGGAGCGGGCGGGGAGACCGGGTGGGGCTTTTCGGTTCGCACGTGGCGCTCGGGCCGTGTATGGTTTTCACTGCGCGAAGGACGCAAGCCCCTTTAGCTCAGTCGGCAGAGCGTCTCCATGGTAAGGAGAAGGTCTACGGTTCGATTCCGTAAAGGGGCTCAACGACACCACGGCCGCCGTCCGGAAACCCGGAGGGCGGCCTTCGTCGTTCCCCGGGGCGGTTCGGGCCCGTCCGTCCGGATTCGCCTCGCGGCAGGGGCTGTGGTAGCGTCCCACCGGTTCCATCGGGACGATTCGCAGGTCACCGGCGCACCGGGTACCCTGGGGAGCGGCCCGTGGGGCCACGTGAACATGCGTCCCCGACCACGGTCCGGGAAATGCTGTTCCGAGGGTGCGGTGGGCATCCGGTATCCTTGCAAACCGGTCCACACCGACCATCACGGCGGGGTAGCTCAGTCAGGCAGAGCAAGCGGCTCATAATCGCTGTGTCGCCGGTTCAAGTCCGGCCCTCGCTACTACCCAGGTCTCTCACCTCCTCCGGGAGGTGAGAAGGCTGGGTCCGAACCGTCGGCCGCCCGCACGGGCGGCCCCGGTCCGTAGTTCCTGTCCCTAGCTCAGAAAGGCACTCCATCGTGGCTGCCACCGACGTCCGGCCGAAGATCACGCTGGCCTGCCAGGAGTGCAAGCACCGCAACTACATCACGCGGAAGAACCGGCGCAACGACCCGGACCGCCTCGAGATCAAGAAGTACTGCCCGAACTGCCGGACGCACCGTCCGCACCGGGAGACCCGCTGACCCGTTCCGCCTTGAGCGGAACCGGGGGACTCGACTCGAGACGTCGGCGGTGCCGCACCGCCTGACGCGTCCGGCGCGAGCGGCCGACCGCGTTCCTTCCCGGGAGCCGAGCGGAGCGATTTTCCTCGCAGCTTGCCCACCTGTACAGCACGACGTTCAGCCCGTCCTCATCGGTGAGACCCGTGGGGACGGGCTGAACGTCATTCTGTTACCGTCCGTCCAGATGTCGAGGGACAGGTGCACGGCGGCGCGGGCACCCGAGCGCGCCGCCCCCGCCGACCTGGAAGGACGGACCTGCATGGCACTGAACCGTGATTTCATCGGGCGGAGCTTCCCGCCCAGCGAGACCTACGAGGTCAGCCGCGTCAAGATCCGCGAGTTCGCGGACGCGATCGGCGACCGCAACCCCGTGTACCGCGACGCGGAGGCGGCCAAGGCGGCCGGGCACCCCGACGTCATCGCCCCTCCCACGTTCCCGATCGTGATGACCCTCGGCAACCCGGGCCTCGCCGACCCCGAGCTCGGCCTGAACTACGCGATGGTCCTGCACGGCGAGCAGCGCTTCGAGTACGCCCGTCCGCTCCGCGCCGGGGACGTCGTGGTCTGCACGTCGACGATCACCGAGATCAGGTCGATCGGCAACAACGAGAAGATGGTCGTGGAGACCGAGGTCAAGACGGTCGAGGGCGAGCCGGTCTGCAAGAGCTACAACACGATCGTGGAGCGGGGGGCCTAGGGATGACCGCGAAGGTGAAGTACGACGACGTCGAGGTCGGCACCGAGATCCCGGCCCAGACGTACAAGGTCGACCGCGCGAACCTCGTCATGTACGCGGGCGCGTCCGGCGACTTCAACCCGATCCACTGGCGCGAGTCGTTCGCGAAGGCCGTCGGGCTCCCCGACGTCATCGCCCACGGCATGTACACGATGGCCCAGGGCGGACGGTTCGTCACCGACTGGGTCGGCGACCCGGGTGCGGTCGTCGACTACGGGGTACGGTTCTCCTCGCCCGTGGTCGTCCCCGACGAGGGCGGCGCGTCGCTGGTGATCAGCGGCAAGGTGGAGGAGAAGCTGGACGACGGCAAGGTCGTCGTGGCGCTCACCGCCAGGTCGAACGACCAGAAGGTCCTCACGCGCGCCAAGGCGGTCGTCCGTCTCGCCTGAACCGGCGCGTGCCCGTCCGCACCGGCCGGGGACGCCCGGCCGGTGCGGACGCGAACGTACGGAGGGATGGACGACGTGGCGGTGATCGCCGAAGAGGTCAACCTGGCCGGATACACCACGCTGCGGCTGGGCGGCCCCGCCCGGCGCTTCGTCGAGGCGACCACCGAGGAGGAGGTCGTCGCGGCGGTCCGGGAGGCCGACGAGGCGGGCGAGCCGGTGCTGGTGCTCGGCGGCGGCAGCAACGTGGTGGTGTCCGACGACGGGTTCACCGGGACGGTCGTGCACGTCGGGACGCGCGGGACCGAGCGCGTCGCCGCCGACGGCGACCGGGTGCACGTCCGCGTCCAGGCCGGCGAGGACTGGGACCCGTTCGTCGCCCGCTGCGTGTCCGACGGCCTCGCCGGCGTCGAGTGCCTGTCGGGGATCCCCGGACGGGTCGGCGCGACGCCCATCCAGAACGTCGGGGCCTACGGGCAGGACGTCGGCGAGACCATCGTGCGGGTGCGGGCCTACGACCGGCGCGACCGCGCGTGGGTGACCCTCGGCCCGGAGGAATGCCGGTTCACCTACCGCAACAGCGTCTTCAAGGGCCACAGCCGGTACGTCGTCCTGGACGTGACGTACGCGCTGCGCGAGTCGGAGGAGTCGCAGCCGATCGCGTACGCCGAACTCGCGCGCAGGCTGGACGTGCGGCCCGGCGAGCGGGTCGCGTTGAAGGAGGCGCGCGACGCCGTCCTGGAGCTGCGGCGCGGCAAGGGCATGGTCCTCGACCCGGCCGACCCCGACACCCGCAGCGCCGGATCGTTCTTCACCAACCCGATCCTGGAACCGGCCCGGCTCGCCGAACTGGAACGGCGCGTCGCCGAACGCCTCGGCCCGGACGCGGCGTTCCCCCGCTACCCCGAGCCCGACGGGCGCACCAAGACGTCCGCCGCGTGGCTCATCGACCGCGCCGGGTTCGCCAAGGGGCACGGCACCGGCCCGGCGCGCATCTCCGGCAAGCACACCCTCGCGCTCACCAATCCGGGCGGCGCCAGCACCGCCGACCTCCTCGACCTGGCCCGCGAGGTGCGGGACGGCGTGCGGGACGCGTTCGGCGTGGAGCTGGTGAACGAGCCCGTCCTGGTCGGCGTCACCCTCTGACCTCCACGCCCCGATCGAGCGGGCTTCGGGTTCGCGGGCGTCAGGGCGGGCCTTCGCGGGAATGAACAGGGCGGGCCCTTTGACGTCCGCGGGGCCCGGCCGCGGCGGGGTCCGTTGGGGAGTCACCGTGGCCGTCCCCCTGCCCCGGCACACGCCCGGCGCGCCGCCGGGCCCGCGACCGCCGCCCCCGCGCCCGGCCGACCCGCGCCCGCCGAGTCCGGGCGCGGTCGGCACGCGCGTGCAGCTCGGCGACGAGGTCGCCGCGCGCATCCGCGAACTGATCGTCGACGGGCTCGTCCGGCCCGGCGAGCACCTGCGCCTCGAACATCTCGCCGCCGAGTTCCAGATCAGCGTCACGCCCGTCCGGGAGGCGCTGAAGTCGCTGCGCAGCGAGGGGTTCGTGGTCCTCGAACCGCGCCGCGGGTTCGTCGTCGCGCCGCTGTCGAAGCAGGACGTCGCCGACCTGTTCTGGGTGCAGGCGGGCATCGCAGCCGAGCTGACCGCCCGCGCCGCCGCCCGCCTGGACGACGTCGCGCTCGGCGACCTCGACGGGTTCCACCGGGCGCTCGAACAGGCCCGCGCCGTCCACCGCCCGGACCTCATGGAGCAGCACAACCGGGACTTCCACCGGCGGATCAACGTGGCCGCCGCGTCCCCGAAGCTGGCCTGGTCGATGGGGACGGCCGCCCGCTACGTCCCGCGCGGACTGTACGGGGGCGTCCCCGAGTGGCCGCGCCTCGCCGTCCGCGACCACCGGCGGATCATGGACGCGCTGCGCGCGGGCGACGGGCCCGGCGCGGGCGTCGAGATGCGCGAGCACATCCTGCGCGCGGGCGAGCTGCTGGTGACGCACCTGGAGCGGCGCGGCCGCTGGCGCCCGGACGAACTCGGGGCCTGAGCCGCCGGGCTCAGTTCGGCGGCCCCGCGAGCCAGGCGTCGATGCCCGCGAGGAGCCGCCCGCGCACGTCGTCCGGCGCGGCGGACCCCCTGATCGACTGCCGCGCCAGTTCGGCCAGCTCGGCGTCGGAGAACCCGTGCTCGGACCGGACGAGCTCGTACTGCCGGGCCAGCCGCGACCCGAACAGCAGCGGGTCGTCGGCGCCGAGCGCGATCGGCACCCCGGCCTCGTGCAGGGCCCGCACCGGGACGTCCGCGGCCGTCGTCGCGACGCCGAGGCCCACGTTCGACGCGGGGCACACCTCCAGCGTCACGCCGCGGTTCGCGATCGCCTCCACCAGCCGCGGGTCCTCGATGGCGCGCACCCCGTGGCCGATGCGGTCGGCGCCGAGCGTCTCCAGGCACTCGCGGACGCTCGCGGGCCCGAGCAGCTCGCCGCCGTGCGGGTCCGACAGCAGCCCGCCCCGCCGGGCGATCCGGAACGCGCCCTCGAAGTCGTAGGCGCGGCCGCGCCGCTCGTCGTTGGACAGCCCGAACCCGACGACGCCCCGCCCCGCGTACCGGACGGCGAGCCGCGCGAGCGTCTTGGCGTCCAGCGGGTGCCGCGTCCGGTTCGCGGCGATCACCAGCCCGATGCCGACGCCGGTCGCCGCCGACGCCTCGCGCGCCGCGTCCAGCACGAGCTCCACCGTCGGGGTGAGCCCGCCGAACCTGGACGCGTAGCCGCTCGGGTCGACCTGGATCTCGAGCCACCCCGACCCCTCGGCGGCCTCGTCCTCGGCCGTCTCCCGCAGCAGCCGCCGCAGGTCGTCCGGGGTCTGCAGGACCGACCGCGCGATGTCGTAGAGCCGCTGGAACCGGAACCAGCCCCGCTCGTCCGTCGCGTGCAGCCGCGGCGGCCAGTCCTCCACGAGCGCGTCCGGCAGGTGCACGCCGTGCAGCCGGGCCAGCTCCACCAGCGTCGAATGCCGCATCGAGCCGGTGAAGTGCAGGTGCAGGTGCGCCTTCGGGAGCAGCGCCGTGTCCGGACGCGCGGCGTCACGCGCGGCGCCGCGCGTGACGGGGCCCTCATGGCCGGGACGGGCGGGACGGGCGGGACGGGCGGGAACGGTACGGGCCTCCATGGACCAATGTTGCCGGACGCCGCGCCGTCTTGAACGTCCGGCCCACCAGGATCACCACACCGGACTACCTCGCATGACACGAGGCGGCCATCACACGCATGGGCATGCCCGAAAAATTCTGTGATTTCCGTGCAACCCTGCTCACCGTCCGTGCGTAGACGAGGGGCGGAAGAGCAAAGCGGGGCAAGAAGGGAATCACCATGATCACGCTGAAGGCCGCCCTGGTCGCCGCGTCCGCCGTCGGGACGCTGTCCGTCGGCGGGGGCGTCACGTGGGCGATGGCGGGCGCGAACGGCGACACGGCCGCGACCGCGGGCGCCGCCGAGCCCGTCACCGCCGCGCGCGGCGCCGCCGACGCCGCCCCCGCCGCCACGCCGACCTGCGTCCCGGTCCCCGGCGCGAAGCTCCCCGAGCCCGGCACGGAACTCCCGGCGTCCGGTGCCGTGCCCGGGTCCGAGGGGCTCCGCCAGAAGGAGGTGCCGGACCTGGACCTGCCGACCGAGGCGGTCGACGGCGCGAAGGCCAGGGCGAACGAACTCGCGCGGAACGGGCTCCCGGAGGCCGGCGTGCCGACCGGGGCGACCGGCGCGGCGGGCGAGGCCGTCGACGGCGCCGAGGAGAAGGCGGCGGAACTGCGCCGCAAGGCCGCCGGACTCCCCACGTGCGCGCCCGCCGCGAAGGACGTCCCCACGGGCGCGGCGTCCGGCGCGCCGAACGCGCGCGTCCCCGCGGCGCCCGCCGGGCCCGACGTGCCCGCGGCCAAGCTCGACTGCCGCGACCTCGACCCGGCCGTCGAGGTCGGCGGCCCGGCCGAGAAGGCGCTCATGCTCACCAAGGGCCTACGTTACGAGGCGACGTCCCGCGCCGCCCGCGACCTCGGCGGCGAGAAGGTCTGCACGGTCACCCAGAAGTGGACGGGCGCGACCGGCCGGTGGCTCAGCGTGCAGCGGCTGCAGGCGCCCTCCGGCGTCACCGCGAAGGACGTCCGCGAGGCCCTGAGCCTGCCGACCGGCGGCACGCCCCTCCCCGTCGCCGGGGCGGAGGCGTGGCGCCTTCCGGCCGGGCACGGCGTCCTCGTGCACGACCCGAGCGGCTACCTCCTGCACGTCCACGGCGCGCCCGCGCTCGGGTCGGTCACGGACGTGGCGACCGCCCTGCGCGAGGCCCGCTGAGACCAGCGGGCCCCGACCCCGACGGGCGGCCCCGGGCCCGGGGCCGCCCGTCCCCGATGACCGTTACCGCACGAGCCGGACGGAGCACAGTGGGGCGTCGAGACGACGAGTCGTTCGTGGAGTTCGTGGCGGCACGCGGCAACGCGCTGCTGCGCACCGCGGCGCTGCTGTGCGGCGCCGGGCAGGACGCCGAGGACATGCTGCAGACCGCGCTGGAGAAGGCGTACCGGCACTGGGGCAGGCTCGACGCGGACGCCGATCCCGAGCCGTACGTCCGCCGGATCCTGGTGAACCAGATGATCAGCCGGGCGCGCCGCTGGAAGGTGCTGCGCGAGATCCAGATGGCCCGCCTCCCCGAGACGCCGGTCATGTCGCCGCACCATTCCGTGGAACTGAGAGGGGCGCTGATGGACGAGCTGCGCAGGCTGGGCCCACGCCAGCGCGCGGTGCTCGTCCTGCGTTTCTGGGAGGACCTCTCGGAGGCGGAGACGGCGCAGGTGCTCGGCTGCTCCGTCGGGACGGTCAAGAGCCAGGCGTCGCGGGGACTCGCCAGGCTCCGCGAACGCCTCGACACGAACCTGGCGCCGATGGGGGGATGACCGATGGACGTTGAGGACGAACTGCGCCGGGCCATGGCCGAACGGGTCGCGGGCACGCGGGCGCCGCGCTCGCTCGCGGCCGACGTCCGCCGCCGGCACCGCCGCCGCAGGGCCCGCGTCCGCACCGCCGCCGCGGTCGCCGGGGCGTCCGTCGTGGCGCTCGCCCTGGTCCCGACCTACCGGTCGATCCAGCCCGCACCGGCCGGGGCGCCCGAAACCACCGCGACCGGCTCCGGGGGTTCCGGTCCGGGCGCCCCCGAGCGTGTGCCCGCACCAGCCGCACCGGGGGCGTCCGAGTCCGCGAAGGGCCGCACGTCCCCGGACCCGCGGACGGCCCGTCCGTCGGCCGGCGGCCCGGACGAACCGGACCCCGTGCGCCCCCGCGTCGAGCCGTCCTTCCCCGCGTGGCTCACCTTCCTGCCGGACGGCCTCGCCGCCGCGCGCCCGTGCGCCGTCGAGCGCGACACCGCCGGGACCGCCCGCACCGTCCGGACCACGACGACGTGCGAATGGCGCGGCGATCCCGGTTGGGTGCGGGTCCGGCTGGTCGAGGGCACCGGCATCGGCGGCCCCGAGGACCTCGCACCGGCCGTGGGCGTGCCGTCGCGCACGTCCGTCCGCGGGATCCCGGCACTGGCGGGCGCCGCACCGGGCGACGGGCGGCAGATCTCCTGGCTGCCCCGCCCCGGCGTCGGCGCGACCGTCCAGGCGGGCGGCGCCGTCACCGCCGACCTCATGCGCGTCGCCGAGGGGATCCGCCCGTAGGGCCGTCCAGGCCCGTAGGGAAAGGCCCCGAGCCGAAGCCCGGGGCCTTCCCACCGTCCGCGTCGCGGCTCAGCGCGCCTCGGACAGCAGCTTCGCCACGCGGGAGACGCCCTCGGTGAGGTCGTCGTCGCCGAGGGCGTACGACAGCCGGAAGTAGCCGGGCGTGCCGAACGCCTCGCCCGGCACCAGCGCCACCTCGGCCTCCTCCAGGATCAGCGAGGCCAGCTCCACCGACGTCTCGGGACGCTTGCCGCGGATCTCCTTGCCCAGCAGCTCCTTCACCGACGGGTACGCGTAGAACGCGCCCTCCGGCTCGGGGCACAGCACGCCTGGGATCTCGTTCAGCATCCGGACCATCGTGTGCCGGCGCCGGTCGAACGCCGTGCGCATCTCGGCGACGGCGTCGAGGTCCCCGGTCACGGCGGCGAGCGCGGCGGCCTGCGAGACGTTCGCCACATTGGACGTCGCGTGCGACTGCAGGTTCTGCGCGGCCTTCACGACGTCCGCGGGGCCGATCATCCAGCCCACCCGCCAGCCGGTCATCGCGTACGTCTTGGCGACCCCGTTCAGGACGAGGGTGCGGTCGGCGAGTTCGGGCACCACGACCGGCATCGAGTGGAACTCGGCGTCGCCGTACACGAGGTGCTCGTAGATCTCGTCCGTGATCACCCACAGGCCGTGCTCGTCGGCCCAGCGGCCGATGGCCTCGATCTGGTCGCGGGGGTAGACGGCGCCGGTCGGGTTGGACGGGGAGACGAACAGCAGCACCTTCGTCCGGTCCGTGCGGGCGGCCTCCAGCTGCTCGACGCTCACCCGGTACCCGGTCGTCTCGTCGGCGACGACGTCCACCGGCACGCCGCCCGCGAGCTTGATGGACTCGGGGTAGGTCGTCCAGTAGGGCGTCGGGACGAGCACCTCGTCGCCCGGGTCGAGCAGGGCCGCGAACGCCTCGTACACCGCCTGCTTGCCGCCGTTGGTCACCAGGACCTGGGACGACTCGACCTTCAGGCCCGAGTCGCGCTCGGTCTTCTCGGCGATCGCCGTGCGCAGCTCCGGCAGGCCCCCGGCCGGGGTGTACTTGTGGAACCGCGGGACGCGGCAGGCGGTCACCGCGGCCTCGACGATGTAGTCGGGCGTCGGGAAGTCGGGCTCGCCCGCGCCGAACCCGATGACCGGACGTCCGGCCGCCTTCAGCGCCTTGGCCTTGGCGTCGACGGCCAGCGTGGCGGACTCGGAGATCGCGGAGATGCGCTTGGAGATGCGAGGACGGTCGATGCTCATACCCCTATCGTTACAGACCCCGGACGGTGACCTGAGCGATATGTTCCGGCCGGTCGGGCGCCGTTCCGCGACCCGGACGCGACGATCTCCGGGGGTTTCGGTTCGACGCGGGGCCCGCGGAGACGTAGACTCCTGCTCCAAGTGACGCGTCACCGGCTACGAGGCTGTCCGCACGAGCGACCCTCGGGACGCCGTAAGCTGGTAACCGGCACGCGCCCGGCCACCCGGCCGGGCAGTTCTCCGGAAGCGGAGAATGAAGGGCAGTGGCTCAATTGGTAGAGCACCGGTCTCCAAAACCGGCGGTTGGGGGTTCGAGTCCCTCCTGCCCTGCGAGGTGCGGTGCGCGCACCCGTGCCGGCCGCGTCGCGGCGGGCGCCGTGACGCGTGAAGGCGCGAACGGCGCGGCGACCACGAGGTGGTCAGAACACGACCGATGAGGTGAACGGCGGCATGGCGACTGAGACGCGCGGCGAGCCCGAGGCCAAGGACGAAGGCAAGGGCAAGCGGAAGAAGGTCGGTAAGCGGACCTCCCCCGCGCTGTTCGTGCGCCAGATCGTCGCCGAGCTGCGCAAGGTCATCTGGCCCACGCGCCGGGAACTGATCACGTACACGGCGGTCTCCCTGGTGTTCGTCCTCTTCATGGTGGCGCTCGTCTCCGGTGTCGACTGGGGTCTGCAGGAAGGCATCTACGCCGTCTTCGGCTGATCCCGCCCCGCCGGGCCGTTCGGCGCCCGGACGTCCGGGACGTTCGCGCGGCGTGCGGCCGTCGAACGGATGCACCGCCGTACCGTCGTACAACCAGTCAGCGCAGACCGAGAGAAAGAGAAGCCGTGTCCGAGTCCTCACAGCCCTACGACGAGGCCGTGGAAGAGGCCCAGTCCGCTGCGGCTGCTGCGGCCGGCCAGGCGGCCGAGCCCGCCGACGAGGCGGCCGAGGCGGCCGTCACCGCCGGGGAAGGCGAGCCCGCGGACACGAAGCTCGAGGGCGAGGAGCCCCCCGGCCCGGAGGCGGCCGAGGGCGCCGCCGACCTCGCCGCCGAGGTGCGCGCCGAGGACGAGGCCGCCGAGGACAAGGCCGCCGAAGGCGAAGCCGAGGGCACCGGCGAGGGCACCGAGGCCGGCGAGGCCGGCGACGAGACGGGCGAGGCCGCGGAGACCGACGAGTCCGAGGAGGCCGAGGAGGCCGACGAGGTCCCCGCCGGGCCTCCGGTCGACCCGTTCGCCGAGTTCAAGATGGAACTCCGGCTCCAGCCGGGCGACTGGTACGTCGTGCACACCTACGCGGGCTACGAGAACCGGGTCAAGACCAACATCGAGACCCGGACGCAGACCCTCAACATGGAAGACTTCATCTTCCAGATCGAGGTCCCGCAGCACGAGGTCACCGAGATCAAGCAGGGCAAGCGGCAGAAGGTCAACGAGAAGGTCCTGCCGGGCTACATCCTCGTCCGCATGGACCTCACCGACGAGTCCTGGGCCGCCGTCCGCAACACGCCCGGCGTCACCGGGTTCGTGGGCCTGCTGAACAAGCCGTCCCCGCTGAGCCTGGACGAGGTCGCGAAGCTGCTGGCCCCCGAGCCCGAAGAGGGCACGGGCGCCGTCAAGACCAAGGAGCCCGCGAAGGCGCAGGCGACCGTCGACTACGAGGTCGGCGAGTCCGTCACCGTCATGGACGGCCCGTTCGCGACGCTCCCGGCGACGGTCAACGAGATCAACATCGAGGCGCAGAAGCTCAAGGTGCTGGTCTCGATCTTCGGGCGCGAGACGCCGGTCGAGCTGTCGTTCAACCAGGTCTCCAAGATCTGACCGACCTGCTTCGAGCAGGGCGTATTCTTGACGGGTCGTCCCCGCCGGCGCGGGGACGTCTCGGTGTTCCTCTCGACCTTCGGTCGAGGAGAACCGTCGGCCCCGCCCAGGCGGAGGTCGTCCCGTCCAGGTGCAGGCCGGCGCCGCCACGCCTGCGCCGACCCCGCGCTCGCGCGGACGGACGGAACCACAGCGGCTCTCACACGGAGGAATCGTCCCAGCCACCGTGTTGCCCGGATCCCGGGAGTCGGAGCCATCGATAAATGGGGCACGAAGGGGTAGCGCATGCCTCCCAAGAAGAAGGTCTCCGCGGTCGTCAAGGTGCAGCTCCAGGCGGGCGCGGCGACTCCGGCGCCGCCGGTCGGTACCGCTCTCGGTCCGCACGGCGTCAACATCATGGACTTCTGCAAGCAGTACAACGCCGCCACGGAGGCCCAGCGCGGCAACGTCATCCCCGTAGAGATCACCATCTACGAGGACCGCTCGTTCACCTTCGTCACCAAGACCCCGCCGGCCGCGCAGCTCATCCTGAAGGCCGCGGGCGTGGAGAAGGGCAGCGGCGAGCCGCACAAGACCAAGGTCGGCTCGGTCACCGCGGACCAGATCCGTGAGATCGCCACCACCAAGATGCCCGACCTCAACGCCAAGGACCTCGACGCCGCCGAGAAGATCGTCGCCGGCACCGCGCGGTCCATGGGCATCGAGGTCAAGTAAGTCCGTCACGTGGGAGGGCCGGGCGCGGCCCGCGACCACGAGTTCCATTGGAGGAACAGGTATGAAGCGCAGCAAGGCCTACCGCGCCGCGATGGAGAAGATCGACCGCGACCGGCTCTACAGCCCGGCCGAGGCCGTTCAGCTCGCCAAGGAGACCGCGGTCACCAAGTTCGACGCGACCGTCGAGGTCGCCCTGCGGCTGGGCGTCGACCCGCGCAAGGCCGACCAGATGGTGCGCGGCACCGTCAACCTGCCGCACGGCACCGGTAAGACCGCCCGCGTGCTGGTCTTCGCCGGTGGCGCGAAGGCCGACGAGGCCCGCGAGGCCGGGGCCGACTTCGTCGGCTCCGACGACATGATCGAGCGGATCCAGGGCGGCTTCCTGGACTTCGACGCGGTCGTGGCGACGCCGGACCAGATGGGCAAGGTCGGCCGGCTGGGCCGGGTGCTCGGTCCGCGCGGCCTGATGCCGAACCCGAAGACGGGCACGGTCACCATGGACGTGACCAAGGCCGTCTCCGACATCAAGGGCGGCAAGATCGAGTTCCGGGTCGACCGGCACGCGAACCTGCACTTCATCATCGGCAAGGCGTCCTTCGACGAGCGCCTGCTGGTGGAGAACTACGCGGCGGCGATCGAGGAGATCCAGCGCCTCAAGCCGTCGGCCGCCAAGGGCCGCTACGTCAAGAAGGCGGCGCTGACCACCTCGATGGGCCCGAGCATTCCGGTGGACCCGAACGCGATCCGCAACCTGACCGCGGAGCTCGAGACCGCCTGAGCGATCCGACCGGCCCGGCCGGTTCGACCGTTCTGATCACAGGGCGTCCCCGTACGGGGGCGCCCTGTGGCGTTTCCGGGGCGGAACCGGTGGATTACCGGAAATCGGGTCCGGAAATGGCCAAACCGATATGCGAGGGCCTTTGTTACCGCCGGGGAACCTGGTGTTGAATCAGGTCCGTGAAGCGTAGAACGGACCGGATCATCGCGATTTCCGCGCTCGGTGCCGTGGCGGTGGTCCCCACGGTCGTCCTCGCGGTGGTGAAGACGGGCGGCGGCTCCGGGCCGGAGGCCGGGACGATGCCGCCCGCCGCCGCCATGGCGGACCGGGAGGCGGCCGGGGAGGGGCCCGGCAGCGGCACGCTGTCGCCGTCCGGCGGCGCCGTCCCGGGGGGCGGGACGGGTGCCGGTGCGGGCGCCGCGGCCGGTTCGGGCGCCGGTGCGGGCGCGTCCGGCGGCCCGGGAGCGGGCCGGACGGGCGGCGGGAGCGAGGCCGCGAAGGCGGTGCTCCCGGACGAGGCGCCGAAGCCCAGTCCCGACCTGCGCGCGTTCGTCCGCAAGACCGAGGTGAAGCTGACGCTCGGGACGGGCGGCGACTACACGCACGCGGCGGAGACGGCGCAGTTCACGCTCTACCCCGAGTTCGCGCTGAACGCGACCGGGGTCACCACCACGGTGAAGGACGGCGTGCAGTCCAAGGTGACCGAGAAGGTCGTGGTGCAGGACGGCGTCCTGAAGGGGTACGACGGGCAGGAGTGGACGCAGTCCAAACTGACCCAGGCGCAGTTGACGCAGCTCCAGTCGGGGTCGGACCCCCGGCAGTTCACGTACCTGATGGCGAGCCTGCCCGACCTGTTCGCCGAGGGCCCCGACGCGCAGGGCCGCACGCACTTCCTGGCCGACAGCGCGATGGGCGACCTCTACGGGCTCCTGCCGCGGAACGCGGCGGAGCAGATCGGCCGGGTGATCCCGGCGGACACCGGGGTCGGAGTCGACCTGTGGGCGAACGCGAAGGCGCGTCCGACGTGGATCGGGCTGAAGGCGCAGGCCCCGAGCGGCGCGCTGGACGGTTCGATGACGTTCGGCTCGTATCGCTGACGCGCGTCCGAGCCCGCGCGGCGGCCCCTTCGTCATCCCCTCCGCTACCCCCATGGTCGTACTGCATCGCCGAGCATTCGTACCATCGGGGGATGCCGCGTTTTCGCCGTGCCTACAGACTGGTGGGAACGAGCAGGGCGATCAAGGAGGCTCGAAAGTCATGAACCGACGACTCATGGTCGCCGCCGGTGGAACCGCGATGGGGGCGACGCTCCTGCTGTCCGGCTGCGGCGGGGACGGGTCGGGCGGCACGGCGGCCAACGTGAACCTCAGCGCGAACGAGGCGCTGCTGGCATCGTCCACGGAGACGAGCAAGGCCGACACGTTCCAGGCCGATCTGACCGTCACGAGCGAGGGGGACGGCGGCGGGGAGATCCGCGCCAACGGGCGGTTCCAGATGCGCCCGACGCTGAAGTTCTCGGCGCAGCTCGACGAGGCGACGCGGGGCGGGGCGGCGATCCCGGGCCTGCAGGGGCGCGCGATCTACACCGGTGACGTCCTGTACGCGAAGGTTCCGCAGCTCGCCCGGTTCGTCGGCGTCGACAAGCCGTGGGTGAAGATCGACGTGAACCAGGTCGCGCAGCGCAGCGGGTTCGACGTCCAGCAGCTGATCGACCAGGTGCGGAAGGTGAACCCGGCCGAGCAGACGAAGATGCTCACCGGCTCCGACGACGTCCGCCGCGTCGGCACCGAGGACGTCAACGGCGTCGAGACGACGCACTACGCCGGCACCGTGACCGTCCAGGAGGCGCTCGAGCAGCTCGACGCGCAGACGCGCGAGGAGGTGAGCCGCCACATGCCGAAGGACGCCGACGCGACGATGAAGTTCGACCTGTGGACCGACGGCGAGAACCTGCCGCGCAAGCTGGAGACGAACGTGGAGGGCGACCAGGGCCACGCGGGGAAGGTGACCGTCGTGTACAGCGAGTACGGGGAGCCGGTGTCGGTGAACCCGCCGCCGGCCGAGCAGGTCGGGACGCTGTCGCTGGAGAACCTCCTCGGCGGAAACTGACCGCTTCCTCCGAGAAAACCCCGCGTCGGGGCGAACCGTACACAAGGTTCCGGCGTCATAAGGAGCAGGTAGAGAGCAGCCCGGCCGAGGCCGGGCTGCTCTTCGACGACGCAAGGAGACCGTGCATATGATCCGTCGGTTCGCCGTGGGGACCGCGTTGGTCACCGGCCTGACGCTCTCGCTCACCGGTTGTCTCGGCGACGCCGGCGACAAGGTGAGCCAGGCGGGAGAGAACATCAAGCTGAGCGCCGCGCAGGCGCTCGGCAAGAGCGCGGAGAAGACCGGCCAGCTCGACAGCTTCCAGGCCGACATCGACATGAACATGTCGGCGCCCGACGGGAACGTCAAGATGGCGGGCACCATGCAGTACCAGCTGAAGCCGCAGCTGGCGTACAGCATGAACTACAGCGAGATGTCCGTCGGCGGGCAGTCCATGGGCGGCATGCAGCAGATTCTCGTCGACCGCACCATGTACATGAAGATGCCGATGCTCTCGGAGATGGCCGGCGGCAAGCCGTGGATGAAGATCTCGCTCGACGAGATCGGCAAGCAGGCCGGGCTGAACATCGACCAGCTGATGCAGCAGTCGCAGCAGATGGACCCGGTGCAGAACATGGAGAAGCTGACGGCGTCCAAGGACGTCCGCGAGGTCGGTAAGGAGAACGTGAACGGCGTCGAGACGACGCACTACGCGGGCACCTACCAGATGGCGGACGCGGTCGCGGAGCTTCCCGCCGAGCAGCAGGAGGCGGCCCGCAAGTCCATCGCCGAGTCCGGCATCGAGTCGATGAAGTTCGACGTGTGGGTGGACGGGCAGCAGTTGCCCCAGAAGATGACGATGTCGACGCCGTCGTCCGCCGCGGGCGCGATGACGATGTCGATGACCTACCGCGACTACGGCAAGCCGGTGCAGATCGCGGCGCCGCCCGCGAGCCAGGTCACCGACATGGCGCAGATGATGCAGGGGATGGGCGGGGGCCTCGGCGGCAGCTGACGCCGACCGATCCCGACCCGAGACGAGGGGGCCGCGCCGCAGGGCGCGGCCCCCTCGCCGTCGCGGGACGCGCCGATTTGGTCCAACGGCGTCTCGCCGCGTACCCTGTTCAGTGCCGAAGACCGCCGGTCGCCGCCCCTACGGGCGGCCGAAGGACCCGAAGAGATTCGGGCGGCCCGCGCAGGTGAGACGAGAGCTATCGCATGACTCCGCGTCATGTCCACGCCCCGTGCGCCTGCGCCGGGGCGTTCCTGTGTTTCCGAGACCTTTTTCGCCCCGGCGGCTTCCCCAAGGTAATCGGAAGGAGGGCCATGGCCAAGGACCACAAGGATGAGGCCATCGCCGAGCTCAAGAACGAGTTCGAGAGCTCGAACGGCGCCGTGCTGACCGAGTACCGCGGGCTGTCGGTCGCGCAGGTCACGGAGCTGCGCGGCAACCTCGGCGAGGTCGCACGTTTTCGCGTTGTGAAGAACACGCTGACCAAGCGCGCCGCGAACGAGGCCGGTGTCGACGAGCAGTTCCGCGAGCTGCTCGAGGGCCCCTCGGCCATCGCGTTCGTCCGGGGCGACGTGGTCGAGGCCGCCAAGGGCCTGCGCGACTTCGCCAAGGCGAACCCGGCGCTGGTGATCAAGGGCGGCTTCATCGACGGTCAGTCGATGGACGCCGCGCAGATCACGAAGCTGGCCGACCTGGAGTCTCGCGAGGTGCTCCTCGCGAAGCTGGCCGGCGCGATGAAGGGCTCCATGGCGAACGCCGCCGCGCTCTTCAACGCCCTGCCGACGCAGACGGCGCAGCTCGCCGAGGCGCTGCGCGCCAAGCGCGAGAGCGAAGGCGCGTCCGCCGAATAGGCACCCGCGGTCCCGTACACCCCAGTTTTGAAGCCATAGCGGAGGAAACATCATGGCGAAGCTCAGCACCGACGAGCTGCTCGACGCGTTCAAGGAGATGACGCTGCTCGAGCTCTCCGAGTTCGTGAAGCAGTTCGAGGACGTCTTCGACGTCAAGGCCGCCGCCCCGGCCGCCGCCGTCGCGGCCGCCCCGGCCGCGGCCGCGGCCGAGGAGGCCGTGGTCCAGGACGAGTTCGACGTCATCCTCGAGGGTGCCGGCGACAAGAAGATCCAGGTCATCAAGGAGGTGCGCGCGCTCACCAGCCTCGGCCTGAAGGAGGCCAAGGACCTGGTCGACGGCGCGCCGAAGCCGCTGCTGGAGAAGGTCAACAAGGAGGCCGCCGAGAAGGCCAAGGAGGCCCTCGAGAAGGCCGGCGCCTCGGTCACCGTCAAGTAACTCGTTGACCGGCTCCGCGAGGGGCCGCGACGGTTAGGCGACTTCACGCACCGGAGCCGTGCGGCTCGGCTCCACCGCGTACGAAGGCGGTCATCCCACCGTGGGTGGGGTGGCCGCCTTTTCGCGTGTCCAGGTCCGGACGATCTTCACCGCGATGTCGCGCGCGGATGGACGGGGCGCGGACGGAAGGCGGCGCGGACGCTCGAGAAGCGGACGCGGGACGGCCGAACCGGCCGGTGTTGTCGGCGGGTGCGCAAGCGGCCTGGTCAGTGGGTGCGGTTCCTGTGCCCGAGTGATAAACGCCCGGTTCAAACCGTGTGCCACGGCGGGTTGTGCCGGTCACATACCGGGGCGTAGCGTCCCGTTCTGGTGCTGTGGTCCCACCGGGCCGCTCCCGTAACGGCCGCCCGTCGGGCAACAGCGGACGGCCGGCCGTGACCCCTCGGCTTGAGGTGTCGGTTCTTGGACCACTAGTCTCATAGGCGCCGTAAGTAACGATTGTCTTACGACGTCGCATTTAGCCGCTGATCTGGTCCGGTACCTCTTCCATTTGTCCGGGAGGTCGCTACGGTAGTGGCACCCGTCACGGCTACCGGACGGTAGCAAGGGGACGGGCACGCGGTGTGACGACAGAGCCTCGGAACAGAGCCTCGGTAAGACAGAGCCTGAGTACTACTCGCTCATTGGTTCGGGATTCCCCCCGGCCTGGACGAAAGGTGACGAGTGGGCGTCGAGATCAGAGTTGAGGGCCTGACCAAGTCCTTCGGCCGCCAGGTCATCTGGCAGGACGTGTCGCTGACCATTCCCGCAGGTGAGATCTCCGTTCTCCTGGGCCCCTCCGGAACCGGAAAGTCGGTCTTCCTGAAGTCGCTCGTCGGGCTGCTCAAGCCGGACCGCGGGCACATCTGGATCGGCGACCGGGACCTGCCCAACCTGCCCGAGTCGCAGCTGTACGAGACCCGGAAGCTGTTCGGCGTGCTGTTCCAGGACGGCGCCCTCTTCGGCTCGATGAACCTGTTCGACAACATCGCGTTCCCGCTGCGCGAGCACACCAAGAAGTCCGAGTCCGAGGTCAAGCGGATCGTCTTCGAGAAGATGGAACTCGTCGGTCTGCTCGGCGCCGAGAACAAACTGCCCGGCGAGATCTCCGGCGGTATGAAGAAGCGCGCCGGCCTGGCCCGCGCGCTGGTGCTCGA
The DNA here is from genome assembly GCF_014648495.1 of Actinomadura cremea. GTDB lineage: Bacteria > Actinomycetota > Actinomycetes > Streptosporangiales > Streptosporangiaceae > Spirillospora > Spirillospora cremea. The sequence goes on along the minus strand of NZ_BMRF01000005.1, from coordinate 262,444 downwards.
CCCCGAGATCCTGCTGGTGGACGAGCCGGACTCCGGCCTCGACCCGGTGCGGACCGCGTTCCTGAACCAGGTGTTCATCGATCTGAGCGCGCAGATCAACGCGACGTTCCTGATCGTCACCCACGACATCAACACCGCCCGCACCGTCCCGGACAACATCGGCCTGCTGTACCAGCGGAACCTGGCGATGTTCGGGCCGCGGGAGATGCTGCTGTCCAGCGAGGAGCCGGTCGTCCGGCAGTTCCTCAACGCCAGCAAGATCGGCCCGATCGGCATGTCGGAGGAGAAGGACGCCTCCGAGCTCGAGGCCGAGGCGAAGATGGGGCACGACCCGGGCAAGCTGCCGCCGATCCCGCCGCAGCAGATGCCCACGAACGGGCTGCTGCGCGCGGGCCAGCACGCGCCCGGCGCGTGGTGCGCGGCGCACGGCGTCGTCCCGCCGCCCGGGTCGTTCATCGACGACCTGGGCCGCAACTGGGTGGACGAGTGGCCGCGGTACGTGGCGTCCCTGGCGCCGGTCGGCGGTGCGCCCACCGCTCCCGGCCAGTTCCCGGGGAGCCCGCCGCCCGGGCAGTACGGGGCGGGTGCTGGGTACTGATGTCCACTCCTGGTATCGGCGCGAACCAGGGCGGTGAAGACGGCAGGTCGTCCCGCGTGTCGCTCCGCAAGATCGGCGACGGGGCGGCGAACGTCGCGGTGAAGGAACCGGGGCGGTTCTTCGCCTTGTGCCTGGACACCGGCCGCGCGATGTTCCAGTGGCCGTTCCAGTGGCGCGAGTTCATCCAGCAGGCCTGGTTCATCGTCAGCGTGACGGTCGTCCCGACGATGCTGGTCGCGATCCCGTTCGGCGGAGTGCTCGCGCTGCAGGTCGGGGGGCTGATCCGGCAGCTCGGCGCGCAGTCGTACACGGGCGCGACGGCGGTCGTGGCGATCGTCCGCGAGGCCAGCCCGCTGGTCACCTCGCTGCTGATCGCGGGGGCCGCCGGGTCGGCGATCTGCGCCGACCTCGGCTCCCGGAAGATCCGCGAGGAGATCGACGCGATGGAGGTGCTGGGGATCAACCCCCTGCACCGCCTGGTGGTCCCGCGGATGCTGGCCTGCGCGTTCGTGGCGCTGTTCCTGAACGGACTGGTGTCGGTGGTCGGCCTGATGGGCGGCTACGTCTTCAACGTCATGCTGCAGGACGGGACGCCGGGCGCGTACCTGGCCTCGTTCAACGCGATCGCGCAGCTCCCGGACCTGCTGCAGGCGGAGCTCAAGGCGTTCGTGTTCGGCATCACCGCCGGCCTGGTCGCGGCGTACAAGGGATTGAACGCCAAGGGAGGCCCGAAGGGCGTGGGGGACGCGGTCAACCAGACCGTGGTCATCACCTTCATGCTCCTGTTCGTGGAGAACTTCCTGATCTCCACGCTGTACTTCCAGTTCGTTCCGTCGAAGGGCATGTAGATGGCTGCCCCAGGCAAGGCGGGGAAGGCCGTCTCCCGCACGGTGAACGCGCCGCTGCAGCGACTGGACGACTTCGGCCACCAGCTGTCGTTCTACCTGCGGGCGTTCGCGTGGACGTTCCGGGCGCTGCGCCGGTACCGCACCGAGGTGATGCGGCTGCTGGCCGAGGTGAGCCTCGGCACGGGCGGGCTCGCGGTCATCGGCGGCTCCGTGGTGATCGTCGGGTTCATGACGTTCTTCACCGGCAGCCAGGTCGGTCTGCAGGGCTTCGAGTCCCTGGACCAGATCGGGACGGCCGCGTTCACCGGGTTCGTCGCGTCGTACTTCAACACCCGCGAGATCGCGCCGCTGGTGTCGGCGCTGGCGCTGTCGGCGACGGTCGGGTGCGGGTTCACCGCGCAGCTCGGCGCGATGCGGATCTCCGACGAGATCGACGCGCTGGAGGTCATGGCCGTCCCGTCGATGCCGTTCCTGGTGACGACGCGCATGATCGCCGGGATGATCGCGGTCGTCCCGCTGTACATCGTGGGGCTGCTGGCGTCGTACGGCGCGACGCGGCTCGTCGTGACGACGTTCTACGGGCAGTCGACCGGCACCTACGACCACTACTTCGACCTGTTCCTGCCACCCGGCGACATCCTGTGGTCGTTCGGCAAGGTGATCGTCTTCTCGGTGCTGGTGATGCTGATCCACTGCTACTACGGCTACAACGCCAGCGGCGGCCCGGCGGGCGTCGGCGTCGCGGTGGGCCGCGCGGTGCGGACGAGCCTCGTCGTGATCAACGTGGCGGACCTGATGCTCGGCATGGCGATCTGGGGCACGGACACCGGCGTGCGGATCGCGGGGTGAGGGCCTGATGAGCGAACGAATGCGGTTGCGGCTGCTGGGCACGACGCTGGTCCTGGTGATCGTCCTGCTGCTGGCGCTGACGGTGGCCTTCTACAACAAGGCGTTCACGCCGGTGGTGCACGTGAAGGTGTCCGCCGAGCGGGTGGGGCTGCAACTGCTGCCGCACTCGGACGTCAAGGTGCGGGGGCTGATCGTCGGCGAGGTGCGCGACACCGAGGTGACCGATGACGGCGCGATCCTGCACCTGGCGCTCGACCCCGGCAAGGCGGAGCTGATCCCGCGCAACGTCCAGGCGCGGATGCTGCCGAAGACGCTGTTCGGCGAGAAGTACGTGTCGCTGGAGTTGCCCGCGCAGGCGGGGCGGCTCGGGCTGACCGACGGCATGACGATCCAGCAGGACCGGTCGCGCGCCGCCGTGGAGATCAACAAGCTGCTGGACGACCTGCTCCCGCTGCTGCAGGCGGTGAAGCCGGCGGAGCTGAACTCGACGCTGAACGCGCTCGCCACGGCGCTGCAGGGCCGCGGCGACCAGCTCGGCGAGAACCTGGAGCAGGCCGACGCGCTGCTCGCGAAGATCAACCCCGAGCTGGGGACGCTCGTGCAGGACCTGCACGGCCTGGCGGACGTCGCGGACGTCTACAACGCGGCGGCGCCCGACCTGCTGCAGACGCTCCGGAACCTGAACGTGACGAGCCGGACGATCACCGACAAGGAGCGGACGATCGAGGGGCTGATCCCCGCGGTGACGGCGCTGTCGGAGGACGGGAACACGTTCATGCGGCAGAACGGCCCGAAGATCATCGGGGTGAACATCGCCAACCGGGACGTGCTCCAGGTGGTCGCGAAGTACTCGCCGACGATGCCGTGCGTCCTCGAGGGCCTCATGGAGGCCAAGCCGGAGCTCGAGCGGGTCGGCGGCGGCGGGGGGTCGAAGACCTACAACCTGACGATCGAGATCGTGAAGCCGCGCCCGCCGTACAAGCACCCGCTGGACAAGCCGGAGGCGAAGGACCACCGCAACCCGCGCTGCTACGGCATCCCGAACGCGAAGGTCCCGTTCCCCGACTACCTGGCGCTGGACGGCACGCAGGACGACCTGTGGTGGAAGGACCCGGACCCGGCGAACGCCGGTGCCGCGGGCAACCGCGGGCGTGCGGTGTCGAACGTGTTCGTGGAGCCCGGCACGGGGGGCGACAGCGAGACGATCAAGAACATCGTCGCGCCGCTGACCCGGACCCCGGCCGACGAGCTGTCGGACATGTCGGCGCTGATGTTCGGGCCGCTGCTCCAGGGATCGGTGGTGACGGTCGAGTGAAGACCACGGGCGCGGCGGTCAAGCTGGGGATCTTCGTGGTCCTCACCTCGCTGACCACGGGCGTGCTGGCGATGACGATCTCGAACCTGCGGTTCGGGCCGTCCAACTCCTACAAGGCGGTGTTCTCGGACGTCACCGGGCTGCTGGAGAACGACGACGTCCGGGTCGCGGGCGTGCGGGTCGGGCAGGTCGAGCACATCGAGCTGCACAAGGGCACGCAGGCGCTGGTGACGTTCAGCGTCGACTCCGACGGGGTGTTCCGGGCGGGGCTGCCGAAGTCGACGCAGGCGCACATCCGGTACCGGAACCTGATGGGGCAGCGGTACCTGGCGCTGGCCGACGGCGCCGGGCAGCCGAACCAGTTCCTGGACGCGGGCGACACGATCCCCCTCGCGCAGACGAAGCCGGCGCTGGACCTGACGACCCTGTTCAACGGGTTCCGGCCGCTGTTCCAGGCGCTGGAGCCGAAGGACGTCAACACGCTCGCGATGCAGATCGTCCAGGTGCTGCAGGGCGAGGGCGGGACGATCAACAGCCTGCTGCGGCACACGGCGTCGCTGACGAACACGATCGCCGACCGCGACCAGGTGATCGGCCGGGTCATCGAGAACCTCAACGCGGTGCTCGGCACGATCGACTCGCGGCACGAGCAGGTCGACCGGATGGTCGTGGACCTGCGGAAGTTCGTGAGCGGGCTGTCCCACGACCGCGAGGCGATCTTCGAGTCGGTCGAGGCGATCAACGGGCTGGAGTCGGCGACGGCGGGGCTGCTGCGCGACACGCGGCCCGACCTGAAGGACGACATCGCGGGGCTGCGCAAGCTCACCGGGACGCTCGACGACCACAGCGCGACCCTCGACAAGGGTCTCCAGCGGACGCCGGGGCGGCTGGAGGAGCTGGTGAACATCTCCTCCTACGGGTCCTGGTTCAACATGTACGTCTGCGGTCTCGACGCGCGGGTGCGGCTGCCGGGCGGACCGGTCTACCAGACACCGGCGATCGTGAACGAGAACGCGAGGTGCAAGTAGATGAGGATCCCGTTCCGGGAGCGAAACCCGGTCCCCATCGGCCTCTCCGCGTTCGCGGTGATCATCGTCGCGCTGCTGGTGGCGCTGAACCTGGAGAAAATCCCGTTCGTCACCGGCGGGAAGACCTACACGGCGGCGTTCAAGGAGGCCGCGGGCCTGGAGCCCGACGAGGAGGTCCGCATCGCGGGCGTCAAGGTCGGCGAGGTCCGGGCGGTCGAGCTGGACGGCGACCACGTGAAGGTCACGTTCCGGGTGGACGACGGCGTGAAGCTGGGCGAGCGCACCGAGGCGAGCATCAAGATCAAGACGGTGCTGGGCGCGCACTACCTCGGCCTGTCCCCGAACGGGACGAAGCCGATGAAGTCCCACATCCCGGTCGAGCGGACGCACACGCCGTTCGAGGTCGTCCCGGCGATCAGCGAGCTGGGCGAGCGGGTCGGGCAGATCGACGTGCAGCAGGTCGCGAAGTCCTTCGACGTGCTGTCGACGACGTTCGCGAACTCGCCGGACGAGGTGCGGGCGTCGCTGCAGGGACTGCGGCGCCTGTCGGACACCATCGCCTCCCGCGACGACGAGCTGCACGAGCTGGCGGACAGGGCCCGCAGCGTGTCGGGGCTGCTCGCCGAGCGCAACGAGGACTTCGAGAAGCTCGTCCAGGACGGCGACCGGCTGCTGGCGGCCGTCCAGGCGCGGCGCGAGGTCATCCACCGGCTGCTGGTGAACACCGTCCAGCTCTCCCAGCAGGTCAACGCGCTGATCAGGGAGAACGAGGCGCAGCTCAAGCCGATGCTGGACAACCTGGAGCAGGTCAACCAGGTGCTGCTGAAGAACCAGCAGAACCTCGACCGGACCCTGCAGCTGTTCGCGCCGTTCGCCCGCCAGTTCGCGGACGTCACCGGCACCGGCCGCTGGTTCGACGCCTACCTGCAGAACCTCATCCCGATCCCCGCGTCCATCGACGACTCCAACGCCGGGCCGAAGAGCCAGGGCGGCGGCGGGCACGGCGGCACCCAGAACGGCCAGAACCAGAACCAGAACGGTCAGAACGGCAACGGCCAGAACCAGGGCGACAGCCCGCTCCCCTTCCTCCCGTGACAGCAGGCAGGTACCGGTAGTGCGAAACTCGGCAACGATTCTCCGCCTCGGCGGCGCGATGCTCGCCGTCGCGGTGCTGGTCGCCGCGCTCGTCCTGCTGTTGCAGGAGCCGAAGCAGCGGCACATGACCGCGTACTTCACCAAGACCGTCGGCCTCTACGCGGGGGCGGACGTCCGCATCCTCGGCATCAAGGTCGGGCAGGTGACGAGCGTCGAGCCGGTGGGCGACTCGGTCAGGGTGAAGCTGAAGTACGAGGCCAAGTACAGGGTGCCCGCGGGCGCGCAGGCCGTCATCGTGAACCAGACGCTGGTCGCCGACCGGTACGTCCAGCTCACGCCCGTCTACAAGAACGGGCCGGTGATGAAGGACGGCGCGACGCTGACCACCAGCCGCACGGCGGTCCCGGTGGAGATCGACTCGATCAGCGGCAGCCTGGACGAGCTGAGCAGGGCGCTCGGCCCGCAGGGCGCCAACGCGCCGGACGCGTCCGGCGAGGGCTCGCTGTCGCGGCTGCTGCGGGTCGGCGCCGCGAACCTGCAGGGCCAGGGCGACGACATCAACGAGACGATCAAGAACACCTCGGAGATGCTCAGCACGCTGAGCACCGACCGCGAGGACGTCGCGAAGACGATCGAGAACCTGCGGATCATCACCGACGCGATGAAGGAGAACGACCAGCAGATCAAGTCGTTCACCACGCGGCTCAACTCCGTCTCCGGGCAGCTCTCCCAGGAGAAGGAGGAGCTGAGCGCGGCGCTGAACACGCTGGGGCCGACGCTGCGGAACGTGGAGAAGTTCGTCAAGGACAACCGCGGGCAGCTCTCCGACAACGTCGAGCAGCTCGCGCAGGTCACCGGCGTGCTGGTGAAGGAGAAGGACGCGCTGGCCGAGATCCTCACCGCCGGCCCGCTGGCCATCAACAACCTGGCCCGCGCCTACGACCCGATCAGCGGCACCATCCACAACCGGGCCGACCTGCGGCAGTTCAACAACCTGGCCGACTGGGTGTGCTCGCTGGCCTACTCGGTCGGGACCCCGGCCGACCAGTGCCTCGACTTCGTCGAGCCCTACAACGGCATCGGCCGGGCGCTGGGCGGCCTGCACCTGGACCTGTCCTGGATCACGGCGCTGACCACGCACTACGACCCGGTGCCGATCCCGCCGGACGCCTACGGGCCGAACGACCCGAACAACCCGAACCGGGGCGGGTCGGCCGCCAAGACGAACGCGCAGACGAAGAAGACGCAGACGAAGAAGACGCAGACCAACGCGCAGGGCGGCGCTCAGGGCGGCGCGGCCCACGAGCCGCAGGGACTCTCCGCACTGCTGCCTGGAGGTGGCCGATGAGCAGGACACGGCCCGCGCGGCGCCGGACGCGGCTGCTCGGCGCGGCGGCGCTGGCGGGCGTGACGGCGCTGTCGGGCTGCTCGTTCGACGGCGTGTCGTCGCTGCCGCTGCCCGGCGGCCCCGACCTCGGCGACGACCCGCAGACGTTCAAGATCGAGTTCGCGAACGTGCTGGACCTCGTCCCGCAGTCGGTGGTCAAGGTCAACGACGTGTCGGTCGGCCAGGTCGAGGAGATCGAGCTGGCGGGCGGCGAGGGCGGCTGGCGCGCGGTCGTCACGGTCGCCGTCCGCAAGGACGTCGAGCTGCCCGACAACGCCGGCGCGACGATCTCGCAGACGTCCCTGCTCGGCGAGAAGTTCGTGGACCTGTCGCCGCCGGCGAACGAGGCGCCGCGCGGACGGCTCGGCGGGGGCGACGTGATCCCGCTCGCCCGCACCACGCAGGGCACCGAGATCGAGCAGGTGCTGTCGGCGATGTCGCTGCTGCTGAACGGCGGCGGGCTGGAGCAGGTCTCCACGATCAGCCACGAGCTGCAGGCCGCGATGGGCGGCCGCGAGGCGACGATCAAGTCGGTCCTGGACCGGGTGAACGTCTTCGTCGGCACCCTCGACCAGAACAGGGACGCGATCACCCGGGCGCTCGACAGCCTCGACCGGCTGACGGCGAAGCTGTCGGACGAGCGGGAGACGATCCGGGAGACGATCGACGAGACCGGGCCGGCGATCGCGGTGCTGGAGCAGAACCGCGAGGACCTCACCGAGATGCTCGTCGCGCTGGACAAGCTCAGCCGCACCACCACGAACGTGATCAACCGGTCGCACGACGATCTGGTGGTCAACCTGAAGAACCTCGACACGGTGCTCCAGAACCTGAACAAGGCGGGCTCCGACCTGCCGAACGCGCTGGAGATGCTGATCACCTACCCGTTCCCGACGACGTTCGGGAACGTCATCGAGGGCGACTACGGCAACGTCCACCTGACCGTCGACCTCGACTTCGAGAACCTCGCCCAGAACCTTCTCGGCGGCACCGACCTGGAAGGCCAGCTCGGCGGCGGGCATGAGATGCGCAAGATGATCCAGGTGCCGAACCTGACGCTGCCGCAGACGCCGCTGGGCGTCCTCCCGCAGGACGGCGGCGCCGGGGCGCGGACGGAGTCCGGCGGCGGGGGCGGCCAGAACCCGCCCGGCGGCACCACGCCCACGCCCGCCCCGTCCAAGACGCCCACCGGGAAGCAGACCCCCGGGACCGGCGGTGAGAAGCAGGACGGCGGCGACTTCTGGGACCTCTTCGGCGGCGGTGAGAACCGGCCCGGGGCGTTCGGTCAGCGGCAGAGCGGTCTGTCGACCCTGATGACGGGGGGCCTCTCGTGATCCTCAAGCGCGGCATCAAGATCCAGCTCATCGCCTTCGTGGTCATCACGATCGTCGGGGTGACGGTCGTGTCGGTGAACTACATCGGCTTCGGCCGCGAGCTGCTCGGCCGGCAGTACACGGCCTACGTCGACCTCACCGACTCCGGAGGCATCTTCAGCAACGCCGAGGTCACCTACCGCGGCGTGCCCGTCGGACGCGTCGGTCCCATCAAGCTGACCGATTCGGGCATCAACGTCGAGCTGGAGCTGGAGCGCGGCGAGAAGATCCCGCGGGAGGGCCTCTCGGCCATCGTGGCGAACCGGTCCGCGGTCGGCGAGCAGTACATCGACCTGGTGCCGTCCGGGAAGAACGGCCCGTACCTGCACGAGGGCGATCCCTACACGATCCCCAAGGAGCGGACGAAGCTTCCGGTCTCCACCGCGGAACTCCTCCGCAACGTGGACTCCCTCGTCACCTCCGTGAACACCGAGCACCTCGGCGTCGTCATCGACGAGCTGGACACGGCGTTCTCCGGCACCGCCGAGGATCTCCAGCAGATCCTCGACGACACCGACCGGATCCTGGACACCGCGGACGAGGCGTACCCGGACACCAAGAAGCTCCTGGACAACAGCCTGACCGTCCTGGACACCCAGCGGCAGCAGGGCGCCAACATCCGGGGCTTCGCCCGGAACCTCAACGAGCTGAGCACGTCCATCCGGGGCGACGACAAGGCGCTGCGGCAGACGATCGACGCCGCGCCGGGTGCGGTGAGCCAGACCCACCAGGCCATCAACCAGCTGTCCCCGACGCTGCCGGTCCTCCTGGCGAACCTCACCACCACTGGGCAGATCATCACGACCCGCCAGGCGGGCCTGCGCTCGCTGTTCATCCTTTACCCGGTGACCGTCGCGGGCCTGCCCACCGTCATGCCCGGTGACGGCACCCAGCACATGGGCCTGGTGCTGAACATCAACTCGCCGCCCAACTGCGAAGAGGGCTACGAGAAGGTCCAGAAGCGGTGGCCGCAGGACACCTCCCACAAGGAGCCGAGGCTCGACGTGGGCTGCAAGGCCCCGCACGACTCCGAGCAGGCCGTCCGCGGCGCCCGCAACTTCCCGACCGAGGACCTGGTCCCCGCGCCGAAGCTGCCCGAGGGCGCCACCGCGGGCGCCGGGTTCCCGGCGGGCGGCGCGTCCGGCTCCGCGGGCTCGGGCTCCGGCTCTGACGGCGGTTCGGACGCGGCGGCCAAGGCGGGTTCGGGCAGCGGCGGGGGCTCGGGCGGAGCGAACGAGAAGAAGGCCGAGGCGTCCGGCGGCGCGATGCTGGCGGACGGCAAGCTCTACATGTCGTACCCGGCCAATTCGGTGAATTTCGCTGGATACGATCCTTCGACCGGCGCGGTCTACGGCGCCGACGGCAAGCGATACGTCATGCCCCGCACCGCCGGTTCGCGGGAGTTGGGAGAGGATTCATCGTGGAAGTGGCTCCTGCTCGGACCTCTGAGCCAGTGAGGCCGGCCCGGTGAGCCGCCTCGGGGGGAGGGAATCCCGGACGCTGGTCGTCGTGCTGGGCGTGGCCGTCGCCGCGCTCCTCGCCGGTACCGGCTGGCTGGGCTTCCAGGTCTGGCAGAACGACGGCGACGCCGACGACTGGGCCAAGGCGCGGCAGTCGGCGCGGCAGTTCAGCGTCAACCTGATGACTCTCGACAGCAAGAGCGCCCAGCAGAATCTCGACCGCATCGTGGCCGGCACGACCGGCGACCTGAAGGACGAGCTCGGCTCCCAGTCCAACGTCTGGCTGAAGCAGGTGAAGGACAACAAGGTCGAGTCGACGGTGACCGAAGTGGAGGCCGCGGTCGTCTCCATCGACGACGACTCCGCCGAGGTGATGGTGTCCCTCAACGGCACCGTCGCCAACGACAAGGTCAAGAACGGTGCCGTGCGCACCTTCCGGTACCTGATGCAGATGAGCAAGGTCGATGACCGCTGGCTGGTGTCCCAACTGGAGATGGTCCCGTGACAATGCTCGGCAGGGGCAAGCGCTCCTCCCCAGACAAGTCCGGCGAGGGCCGTAAGCGCGGCAAGGGCGGCGCGGACCAGGACCCCGCGGAGGGCCTGACCAAGGACGAGGCCGCCGCGAAGGCCACCGAGGCGGAGGAGAAGGCGCGCAAGGCCGCGGAGCAGGCCGCCAGGGCCGAGGAGGCCGTCGAGGCCGCCCGGCTCGCCGAGGTGGCGGCCGCCCGCGCCAAGGAGGCCGCCCGGCTCGCCCAGATCGCCGCCGACGCCGCGTCCGCCGACGCCGGGACGTCCGAGGACGCGGACGAACCGGAGAAGCCCGGCGACGCCGTCACGTCGCTCGAGAAGAAGCGGGGCGGGCGGGACGGCTCCGAAGTCGCACCCGAGGGCGATGACGGCTCAGCGGACGACTCAGTGGCCTCCACGGGCATTTCGGCCGACGCCGAGACCCTCGTCGAGGACGACGCGGACCTCGACGACGAGGACTTCGACGAGGACGACTCCGAGGACGAGGACGACTCCGAGGACGAGGACGACGACGAGGACGACGACTCCGAGGCGGCCGAGGCCGGCACCGAGACCGCCGACGCGGACTCGGACGAGGACGCGGACTCCGACGACGAGCCCGTCCGTTCGTCCGGGCGGCCGGGCAGGCCCGTGCTGGTCGTGAGCGTCCTGGCCGTGGTGGCGGTCGCGCTGGCCGCCGGCGCCGTGTTCCTGACCATGCAGGTCCGCGAGCACCAGGCGACCGTGGACGCGCGCCGCGACGCCGTCGCCGCCGCCGAGAACGCCGCGAAGGCGCTGTCGTCCTACGACTACCGGACGCTCGAGAACGACCTGAAGGCCGCGTCCGCCACCACGACGGGCGAACTGCGCGGCGAGTTCGACAAGCTCGCCCAGCAACTGCGGACGCAGGCCACGCAGCAGCAGGCGGTGTCGACCACGACGGTCCTCAAGGCCGGCGCGGTGAGCGCCACGCCGGACGAGGTGGTCGTGCTGGTGTACGCGAACCGGGCGTCGGCGACGAGCCAGGACACCGAGGCGCGGCTGCCCGAGTCGCTGCGGATCCAGATGACCATGGTCGAGAAGGACGGCAAGTGGCTGGCGCAGGAGCTGAAGGTCATCTCCTGACCTGAGGACGCCTCCGGCGGCGACTGCGCGGAGATCGAGCGATCACCCGGCGGGTGGTCGCTCGATCCGCGTTCGGGGCCGTCTCGGATCCGTCCGGGATCCGTCCGGGGGTGGTCCGCTCCCATGGATTCAGCGGCTCGCCGAAGGCGCCACGCGGGTCCCGCCCGGGGCCCTTCGCGGGCGGTGCGCAGGGAGTTCACAGGGGGTGCGCAGGGTGTCCGAGGTGCCCGGAAACGCCCACCGTCAGGGGCCTACCGCCGGGTAGGGGACGGGATCCTAAACTATGGCCTTCCTCACTGCAGGTCAGAGCCTGAAAAGTCCAAGTCCGCTCTTGACTGAGCGGGCTCGAGGGGCGATGCTCCAAGGCAACGTGATGCATACTGCGGCGCTAGAGTTGCGAGCGGTGTGGCAGGTCGGCTACACTGCCCCTTTGCGCTGCCCTCTGACTATCCGCGTGTGAGTGCACCCCTACGAGAGTCCGTTTTGGACCCTATCGCGTAGGTCTTAGACGTGGGTCGTCTGGCGTGCGTGTCGTCAGTTACGCCGCGAGCCCTCGGAAGGACCACCACTCTTGGCAGCCTCGCGCAACGCCTCGAATACCGCAACCGGTCCGAACCGCGTCTCCTTCGCGCGCATCAAGGAGCCGCTCGAAGTCCCGGACCTCCTTGCTCTGCAGACCGACTCAGTTGACTGGCTGCTGGGCAACGAGAGGTGGAAGGCCCGGGTCGAGGCGGCCCAGAAGGCCGAAAGTAAGAGCGTCCCGACCCAGTCGGGCCTCGAGGAGATCTTCGAAGAGATCAGTCCCATCGAGGACTTCTCCGGAACCATGTCCCTCTCGTTCCGCGACCACCGGTTCGAGCCGCCCAAGTACTCCGTCGAGGAGTGCAAGGACAAGGACATGACCTACTCCGCCCCGATGTTCGTCACGGCGGAGTTCATCAACAACACCACCGGCGAGATCAAGAGCCAGACGGTGTTCATGGGCGACTTCCCGCTCATGACGCCGAAGGGCACCTTCATCATCAACGGCACCGAGCGCGTCGTCGTCTCGCAGCTGACCCGCTCGCCCGGCGTCTACTTCGACCGCGCCCTCGACAAGGCGTCCGACAAGGACATCTACGGCTGCCGGGTCATCCCCAGCCGCGGCGCCTGGCTCGAGTTCGAGATCGACAAGCGCGACAACGTCGGCGTGCGCATCGACCGCAAGCGCAAGCAGCCGGTCACCGTGCTGCTCAAGGCGCTCGGCTGGGACGAGGCGCGCATCCGTGAGCGCTTCGGCTCCTACGAGTCAATCAACGTGACCCTGGAGAAGGACCACACCTCCGGCCAGGACGACGCGCTGCTCGACATCTACCGCAAGCTGCGTCCGGGCGAGCCGCCGACGCGCGAGTCCGCGCAGACGCTGCTGGAGAACCTGTACTTCAACCCGAAGCGCTACGACGTCGCCAAGGTCGGCCGCTACAAGATCAACAAGAAGCTCGGCCTCGACCTGGACATGAACCAGGGCACCCTCACCGAGGACGACGTCGTCGCGACGATCGAGTACCTCGTCCGGCTGCACGCCGGTGAGGAGGAGGCGACCCTCGGGGCCGTCCCCGTGCCGATCGAGGTCGACGACATCGACCACTTCGGCAACCGGCGCCTGCGCACGGTCGGCGAGCTGATCCAGAACCAGGTCCGGCTCGGCCTCGCCCGCATGGAGCGCGTCGTCCGCGAGCGGATGACGACCCAGGACGTCGAGGCGATCACGCCGCAGACGCTGATCAACATCCGGCCGGTCGTCGCCTCCATCAAGGAGTTCTTCGGCACCAGCCAGCTGTCCCAGTTCATGGACCAGACGAACCCGCTGGCCGGGCTGACGCACAAGCGCCGCCTGAACGCCCTCGGCCCCGGTGGTCTGTCGCGTGAGCGGGCCGGCATGGAGGTCCGCGACGTCCACCCGTCGCACTACGGCCGCATGTGCCCGATCGAGACGCCGGAAGGCCCGAACATCGGCCTGATCGGCTCGCTCGCCGCGTTCGGCCGGGTCAACCCGTTCGGGTTCGTCGAGACCCCGTACCGGCGCGTCACCGACGGCGTCGTCACCGAGCACATCGACTACCTGACCGCCGACGAGGAGGACCGCTTCGTCATCGCGCAGGCCAACTCCCTGCTCAACGACGACGGCACTTTCGTCGACGACCGCATCCTGGTCCGCCGCAAGGGCGGCGAGGTCGAGCTGGTCCAGGCCCGCGAGGTCCAGTACATGGACGTCTCGGCCCGGCAGATGACCTCGGTCGCCACCGCGATGATCCCGTTCCTGGAGCACGACGACGCCAACCGCGCGCTGATGGGCTCCAACATGCAGCGGCAGTCGGTGCCGCTGCTGCGCAGCGAGGCGCCGCTGGTCGGCACCGGCATGGAGTACCGCGCCGCGGTCGACGCCGGCGACGTCATCACGGCGGAGAAGGCCGGCGTCGTCGAGGAGGTGTCCGCCGACTACGTCACCGTGATGAACGACGACGGGACGCGCACCACCTACCGCGTCTCCAAGTTCAAGCGGTCCAACCAGGGCACCTGCTTCAACCAGAAGCCGATCGTCGACGAGGGCCAGCGCGTCGAGGAGGGCCAGGTCGTCGCCGACGGGCCCTGCACCGACAACGGCGAGATGGCGCTCGGCAAGAACCTCCTCGTGGCGTTCATGCCGTGGGAGGGCCACAACTACGAGGACGCGATCATCCTGTCGCAGCGCCTCGTGCAGGACGACGTCCTGTCCTCGATCCACATCGAGGAGCACGAGGTCGACGCCCGCGACACCAAGCTGGGCCCCGAGGAGATCACCCGGGACATCCCGAACGTCTCCGAGGAGGTCCTGGCCGACCTCGACGAGCGCGGCATCATCCGCGTCGGCGCCGACGTCGTGCCCGGCGACATCCTGGTCGGCAAGGTCACCCCGAAGGGCGAGACCGAGCTGACCCCGGAGGAGCGGCTGCTGCGCGCGATCTTCGGTGAGAAGGCGCGCGAGGTCCGCGACACCTCGCTGAAGGTGCCGCACGGCGAGCAGGGCAAGGTCATCGGCGTCCGGGTGTTCTCCCGCGACGAGGGCGACGAGCTCCCGCCCGGCGTGAACGAGCTGGTCCGGGTGTACGTCGCGCAGAAGCGCAAGATCACCGACGGCGACAAGCTGGCCGGCCGGCACGGCAACAAGGGCGTCATCTCCAAGGTGCTCCCCGTCGAGGACATGCCGTTCCTCGAGGACGGCACCCCGGTCGACATCGTCCTGAACCCGCTGGGCGTCCCCGGCCGGATGAACGTCGGCCAGGTCCTCGAGACCCACCTCGGGTGGGTCGCCAGCCGCGGCTGGAAGGTCGAGGGCGACGACGCCGACTGGAAGCGCGCCCTCAAGGAGATCGGCGCCGACGAGGCCGAGCCGTGGACCAACACCGCGACCCCGGTGTTCGACGGCGCCCGCGAGGACGACGTCACCGGCCTGATCGAGTCCACCCTGCCGAACCGCGACGGCGACCGGCTGGTCGGCCCGGGCGGCAAGGCGCGGCTGTTCGACGGCCGGACCGGCGAGCCCTACCGGGACCCGATCTCGGTCGGTTACATCTACATCCTCAAGCTGCTGCACCTGGTCGACGACAAGATCCACGCCAGGTCGACCGGCCCGTACTCCATGATCACCCAGCAGCCGCTCGGCGGTAAGGCCCAGTTCGGCGGCCAGCGCTTCGGTGAGATGGAGGTCTGGGCGCTGGAAGCGTACGGCGCCGCCTACGCCCTGCAGGAGCTCCTGACCATCAAGTCCGACGACGTTCTCGGCCGCGTGAAGGTCTACGAGGCCATCGTCAAGGGCGAGAACATCCCCGAGCCCGGCATTCCCGAGTCCTTCAAGGTGCTCATCAAGGAGATGCAGTCGCTGTGCCTCAACGTCGAGGTGCTCTCCAGCGACGGCATGTCCATCGAGATGCGCGACACCGACGAGGACGTCTTCCGCGCCGCGGAGGAGCTCGGCATCGACCTGTCCCGGCGCGAGCCGAGCAGTGTCGAAGAGGTCTGATCAACTCAAGGGGTATACACGTTGCTTGACGTCAACTTCTTCGACGAGCTTCGCATCGGCCTGGCGACCGCCGACGACATCCGCCAGTGGTCCCACGGCGAGGTGAAGAAGCCGGAGACGATCAACTACCGGACCCTCAAGCCGGAGAAGGACGGGCTCTTCTGCGAGAAGATCTTCGGTCCGACCCGCGACTGGGAGTGCTACTGCGGTAAGTACAAGCGCGTCCGGTTCAAGGGCATCATCTGCGAGCGCTGCGGCGTCGAGGTCACCCGCGCCAAGGTGCGGCGCGAGCGGATGGGCCACATCGAGCTGGCCGCGCCGGTCACCCACATCTGGTACTTCAAGGGCGTCCCGTCGCGCCTGGGGTACCTGCTGGACCTGGCCCCGAAGGATCTCGAGAAGATCATCTACTTCGCGGCCTACATGATCACCAGCGTGGACGCCGAGCGCCGCGACCGCGACCTGCCGACGCTGGAGGCCCACATCTCCGTGGAGCGCCAGCAGATCGAGCAGGCCCGCGACGCGCAGGTCGAGGCCCGCCAGCAGAAGCTGGAGGCCGACCTGGCGGAGCTGGAGGAGGCCGGTGCCAAGGCCGACCAGAAGCGCAAGATCCGCGACGGCGCCGAGCGGGAGATGAAGCAGCTGCGGGACCGCTCGCAGCGCGAGATCGACCGTCTCGACGAGGTGTGGAACCGGTTCAAGAACCTCAAGGTCCAGGACCTCGAGGGCGACGAGCTGCTCTACCGCGAGATGCGCGACCGGTTCGGCCGGTACTTCGAGGGCGGCATGGGCGCCGCGGCCATCCAGGCCCGGCTGCAGAACTTCGACCTCGACGCCGAGGCCGAGAAGCTGCGCGACATCATCCGCACGGGCAAGGGCCAGAAGAAGGCCCGCGCCCTCAAGCGGCTGAAGGTCGTGTCCGCGTTCCTCAACACCCGCAACAGCCCGCTCGGCATGGTGCTGGACTGCATCCCGGTCATCCCGCCGGACCTGCGCCCGATGGTGCAGCTCGACGGCGGCCGGTTCGCCACGTCCGACCTGAACGACCTGTACCGCCGGGTCATCAACCGGAACAACCGCCTCAAGCGGCTGCTCGACCTCGGCGCGCCCGAGATCATCGTCAACAACGAGAAGCGGATGCTGCAGGAGGCCGTCGACGCGCTGTTCGACAACGGCCGCCGCGGCCGCCCGGTCACCGGGCCGGGCAACCGTCCGCTGAAGTCGCTGTCCGACATGCTCAAGGGCAAGCAGGGCCGGTTCCGCCAGAACCTGCTGGGCAAGCGCGTCGACTACTCGGGCCGTTCGGTCATCGTCGTCGGCCCGCAGCTGAAGCTGCACCAGTGCGGCCTGCCCAAGCAGATGGCGCTGGAGCTGTTCAAGCCGTTCGTCATGAAGCGGCTCGTCGACCTGAACCACGCGCAGAACATCAAGTCCGCGAAGCGGATGGTCGAGCGCGCGCGCCCGGTCGTGTGGGACGTCCTGGAAGAGGTCATCACCGAGCACCCGGTGCTGCTGAACCGGGCGCCGACCCTGCACCGCCTGGGCATCCAGGCGTTCGAGCCGCAACTGGTCGAGGGCAAGGCCATCCAGATCCACCCGCTGGTCTGCACCGCGTTCAACGCGGACTTCGACGGCGACCAGATGGCGGTGCACCTGCCGCTGTCCGCCGAGGCGCAGGCCGAGGCGCGGATCCTGATGCTGTCCACGAACAACATCCTCAAGCCGTCCGACGGCAAGCCCGTCACCATGCCCACCCAGGACATGGTCATCGGCCTCTACTGGCTGACGACGGAGCAGGACGGCGCCGAGGGCGAGGGCCGCGCGTTCGGGTCGGTCGCCGAGGCGATCATGGCCTACGACCGCTCCGAGCTGGACCTGCAGGCCAAGATCGGGCTGCGGCTGAAGGACGTCCCGCCGCCGCGCGGCTGGACGGCCCCGGAGGGGTACGACCCGTCGCAGCCGTACCGGCTGGAGACCACGCTCGGTCGCGCGCTGTTCAACGAGACCCTGCCGGCCGACTTCCCGTTCGTGAACGCGGAGATCGGCAAGAAGCAGCTCTCGGCGATCGTCAACGAGCTGGCGGAGACCTACCCGAAGGTCACCGTCGCCAACTCGCTCGACGCGCTCAAGAGCACCGGGTTCCACTGGGCGACCCGGTCGGGCGTCACCATCGCGATCGCCGATGTGATCACGCCGCCCGGCAAGCAGGACATCCTGACCGGCTACGAGGCCCGTGCCGAGAAGGTGCAGCGCGAGTTCAACCGCGGTCTGATCACCGATGACGAGCGCAAGCAGGAGCTCATCGAGATCTGGAACAAGGCCACGGCCGACGTCGCCAAGAACATGGAGGAGGCGTTCCCGAGGGACAACCCGATCTGGATGATGATCCAGTCGGGCGCCCGCGGCAACCCGCTCCAGCTGCGGCAGATCGCCGGCATGCGCGGCCTGGTGTCCAACCCGAAGGGCGAGACGATCCCGCGGCCGATCAAGTCGTCGTTCCGCGAGGGCCTGTCGGTCGTCGAGTACTTCATCTCGACGCACGGCGCCCGCAAGGGTCTGGCCGACACCGCGCTGCGGACCGCCGACTCGGGTTACCTGACCCGTCGTCTGGTGGACGTCGCGCAGGACGTCATCGTCCGCGAGGTCGACTGCGGCACCGACCGCACGATCCCGTTCGAGGTCGCCGAGAAGCTGCCGGACGGCACGCTGATCAAGCTCGCCACGAGCGAGACCGCGCTGGTCGGCCGGACCATCGCCGAGGACGTCGAGGTCGACGGCACGGTGATCTTCCCGGGCGACACCGACCTGTCGGACTCGGTCGTCACGCGCCTGGTCGAGGCGGGGGTGGAGAGCGTCCGCACCCGCAGCGCCCTGGTCTGCGAGGCGAAGATCGGTGTCTGCGCCGCCTGCTACGGCCGCTCGCTGGCCACCGGCAAGCGGGTGGACGTCGGCGAGGCCGTCGGCATCATCGCGGCGCAGTCCATCGGTGAGCCCGGCACCCAGCTGACCATGCGGACGTTCCACACCGGCGGTGTCGCCGGCGGTGACATCACGCACGGTCTGCCGCGTGTCCAGGAGCTGTTCGAGGCCCGCATCCCCAAGGGCGTCGCCCCGATCAGCGAGGTCGCCGGCCGCGTCAAGATCGACGAGACGGAGAAGTCGCGCAAGGTCGTCATCGTCCCGAACGACGGCTCCGACGAGATCGCCTACCCGGTGCCGATGCGGTCGCGCCTCCTGGTGAAGGAGGGCGAGTCCGTCGAGGTCGGCCAGCAGCTCATCGCGGGTGCGATCAACCCGCACGAGGTGCTGCGCATCCTCGGCCCGCGCGCCGTGCAGCTCCACCTGGTCCAGGAGGTCCAGGAGGTCTACCGGTCGCAGGGCGTGTCGATCCACGACAAGCACATCGAGATCATCGTCCGCCAGATGCTGAAGCGGGTGAACATCCTCGAGTCGGGTGACACCGATCTGCTGCCGGGCGACCTGGTCGAGCGGCCGATCTTCGAGGAGACGAACCGCAACGTCGTCGCCGAGGGCGGTCAGCCCGCGGCCGGCCGTCCCGTCCTGATGGGCATCACCAAGGCCTCGCTCGCGACCGAGTCGTGGCTGTCGGCGGCGTCCTTCCAGGAGACGACCCGGGTGCTCACCGAGGCCGCGATGCACGCCAAGAGCGACCCGCTGCTGGGCCTCAAGGAGAACGTCATCATCGGTAAGCTCATCCCGGCCGGTACCGGCATGCCGCAGTACCGCAACGTCCGGGTCGAGCCGACCGAGGAGGCGAAGGCCGCGGTGTACTCCGTCGGCTCCTACGACGACGGCGCCGAGTACGCCTTCGGGCAGGGGTCCGGCGAGGCCGTGCCGCTGGAGGAGTACGACTTCGGGCAGTACAACCGGTAACTCCGGTTCCGCGCACTGACGACGCGCAGCGGCGAGGCCCCTTCCGACTCCGGTCGGGAGGGGCCTCGCCCTTTCGTCGGGGGGCCGGGGGCCCGCGGGCGCGGTCCGCCGCCGCACCGGATGCGGGGCGGCGGACCGCGCCGGCTCAGCGGCGCGGGGTGAAGGTGTCGGTCGACGCGGTGAAGTTCGCGTCACCGGCGTACCGGACGGTGACGGCGCCCGAGCCCGCGGGCGAACTCGGGGAGCACGAGGCCGCGCCCTCCGCGATCGTCCCGGTGCACAGCTCCGTGCCGTCCGCCGCCCGGAAGACGACCGTGCCGGTGGCGCGCTCGTCCAGTTCGGCTTCGAGCGTCGCCCGGTCGCCGCGCGCGTCGCCGTCGCCGCGCAGGTCGGGGTCGGCCTTCGCGACGGTGAGCGTCAGCGTCGCCGACGCCGCCCCGTACTTCTCGTCGCCCGAGTACCGTGCGGTCACCTCGTGCGCGCCGGCCGGCAGGTCGTCGGGCGTCCGGCACTCGGCCCGTCCGCCGCCGGCCTCCGCCTCGCACAGCACCGTGCCGTCGCCGGTGGCGAACGTGACGGTGCCGGTCGCGTCCTCGGGGAGGTCCCGGGCGCGGAGCCGGGCGTCCCGGCCGAACTCGGTGCCCTCGTCGCGGACCGACAGTGCCGTGGCGGCGCGGTTCTTCCCGGTGGTGAACGACCAGACGGGCGAGGTGGTGCGGTAGCCGTCGGCGTCGGTGGCCTGGACGTACCAGCTGTAGCGGGTGTCCGGCTTCAGGTCGCCCGCCGGGACCGAGATCTGCGACCCGGACCCGGCGTCCCGCACGGTGCCCACCGTCGTGGACGTCTGCGCCGTGACGCCCACGTAGTCGGTGCTCACCTTGCGGGTGGGCGCCTGGAGGTCCAGCGGGACGGTGAAGTTCTCCAGCTCGGGGTCCCAGTAGTGGTTCCCGTCGCTGAGCACGGAGAACGTCTCGTTGCTGACCGTCTGGTTCCCGGTGTCGAACCCGACCGTCCGCATCCAGCCGCCGCCCGAGGTCGGCACCTCCTGGTAGTCGGCCAGCACCTCGACGATCACCCGGTCGCCCTCGCGCTTGACGTTCAGCGCGACGCCGTGGACGTGACCGGACAGGATCATGTCGACGTTCTCGTTCGGCAGGACGATCTCGTCGAAGATCTTCTGCCCCGGGCCGTAGTAGGCCCCGCCGACGGTGATGTACTGGTGCGTCCCGATGATCACGTTGTGCTCGGGGTGCGCCTTGATGACCTTGTTCGCCCAGGCGATCTCCTCGGCGTCCAGGCTCCAGTCCAGGTACATGACGAGGTAGTCGGCGCCGGGCGTCGACACGATGTCGTAGTGCTGGACGTTGTCGTCCACCGTGCCGCCGTACCAGGGCCGGCCCGCGTACCGGGACTCGCCGAAGTGCGTGCGGTAGACCTCGTAGTGGCCGTCGCCGATGTCGTGGTTGCCGGGGACGATCCCGTACGGGAGGCCCGCGTCGTCCCACGTCTTCATGATGCGGGACGCGTTGGCCCACTCCTGGCTGACGCCGGCGTGCTCCACGATGTCGCCCGTGTGGACGCCGTACCCGATGTCCTTCGAGTACCGGTTCTTGATCGCCCAGTCCACCATCTTCTGGTAGGTCTCGGGCTCACGCTCGGAGTAGTGCTGCGTGTCGGTCATCCACGCGAACGTCGCGTCCTTCTCGGAGATCACCGAGGCGGCGACGTCCTGCACCATCACCCGGGCCTTGCCGTCGCGGACGGTCTCGTTCACGCTCGCCTGCCCGCTCAGGGCCAGCTCCTTGCCGCCCTCCCCGTCCGCGAGCAGCTGCCACTTCTGACCGGCGTAGTTCCAGACCGACAGGGCCGCGCGCTGGCCCGCGGGCACCGTCCCGTTCCAGTTCACGGTGTACTGCTGGGCCGCCAGGTTCGGCGGCACCTCCATCTCGAACTGCTGGAACGGGTAGGCGTCGTCGCCCTCGGTCGTGGTGACCTCGCCGTCCTTGGCCTTCAGCGCCCGGTAGGCCGCCTCGTCCACGGCCTCGCCGGCCGCCCGCTCGGGCGCCGCCGCCTTCGACGAGCCCTGCGTCGCCGTGTTGTTCCCGGCGCCGTAGTCGCCCGTGTAGGCCCACTTCACGGCCACGTCGACCGCGTCGCCCGCCGGGTCTTCGACGGTCACGCCGAGCGTCGTCCCGGTCGGGGAGACGTCCGCCGCGCCGTTCTCCGGCGTGGGCTCGCTCGGCGCCAGCGGGTAGTTCCCGACCGTCGAGAACGCGATCTTCTTCTCGCCCTCGTTGCCGAGCTCGTCGACGGCCTTCGCGACGAGCGTGTGCGCGCCGTCCTTCAGGTCGTCGGCGGTGAACCGGTCGCCGTTGGCCACCGTCCGTCCGTCCAGCGTCAGCTCCAGCGACGCGACGCCGTGCCGGTCCTCGGCCGCCACGTCGATGACGAACGGCTTCTCCTTGTAGCGCTGGTCGGCCACGGGACTGTTGAACGTCACGGACGGCACGGTGTTGTCGACGGTCACGGTCGCGGTGGCCTTGCGGACGCTGCCCTCCTTGGCAGCGACGACCTCGTGCGTCCCGTCGTCCACCTGGGAGCTGTCCCACAGCGCCGCGTACTCCGTGCGGTAGGAGTCCGGGACGTTGAGGACGAACTCCTTGTAGTACGCCTTCGGGGTGATGTTGTCGCCGATCGGGACGACCTCGGTCGGCGCGACCGACGGGTCGGCGACCGTGCGGCCGCCGCCGAACTCCAGCCGCGCGTTGCGGATCTTGAAGTCGTCGTTGTTGTTCTCGCCGGCCTCGTCCACCGGGTCGACGCCGCTGCCGGTGCGGACCCGGACGCGGTTCTCGCCGTTCACCAGCTTGTCGAGCGGGACGGTCGTCTCGACCACGCCGTAGTTGTCGACGGTCCCGACCTCGGGCTCCGCGATGATCTCGCCGTTGAGCCAGACCGTGTTGCGGAAGCTGCCGGTCTGGTAGTCGTCGGCCTCGAAGACGAACGTCGGGTCGGGGGACGGCCGCGCCTCCGTCGGCAGCTCCGTCCCGTCGACGCCGATCGTCACGGGGCCGTCCGATGCCGCGACGATCTCGCGGGCCCCGCTGACCACGGCACCGTCCGACAGGCCCAGGGTGACCGGGGCGCCGTGGTCCACGTGGACCTTCGCCTCCGCCTTGCGGTCGCCGTCCGCCGACGTCGCCGTCACCGTGTAGGTGTCGGCCTTCAGCGCGCTCGTGTCCCACGCGTACGCCGTCTGCGCCAGCAGCTGCTCCGCCGGCACCGCGATCGCCCAGTCGTGGTGCGTGGACATGTTCGCGCTGTCGCCGATGCGGAACACCGTCGACGGGCCCGCCGCCGGGTCCGCCGCGGTCGTCGCGTCGGGGAACTCCAGCCGCAGGTTCCGGACGGTGAAGTCGTCGTTGTTGTTCACGGGATCGTCGGGCATCGTCTTGCTGCCGGTGACCACGCGGACCGTGTTCGCGCCCGCCCTGAACGCCGACGCCGGGACCGACGCCCGGATGGCGGTGTAGCCGGACACGTCCCCGGGCGGCTGGGCCACCTTCGTGCCGTTCACCCACACGGTGTTGATGTGCCCCGCGCCCGCCTGCCAGCCGTCCGCCTCGAAGACGATGTCGACCTTCGCCTCGACCTGCGCGGTCTCCCGCTCGTCGCCGTCGATGGCCAGCGAGACGGGCTTCCCGCCCTCCCGGTCGGCCGCCGCGAGGGGGACGCGCCCGGTCAGGATGTCGCCGTCCTTCACCGAGAGCCAGATGCCGTCCTCGACGGTCCCGGCCGCCGCCATGGCGACCCCGGCGCCGGTGAACGCCAGCGCCAGGCCCGCGAGCGCCGCCACCGGCGCCCGGAGCCGTCGCCACGTTCTGTGACGTGATCTCATTCCTTGCCTTCCTAGAGTGCCACCAGATTGCTCACCGCGACCGCGGTGATCGCGCAGCCGGCGATGGTGATGCCGGATGCGGCGAACAGGGGGGCCAGCCGGGACGCGAGTCGCACGGCGGCACGGGACCGGCCGACCCGCAGCACCAGGGCGCGGCCGTAGAGCGCGGTCAGGCCGACGGCGCACAGCACCGCCGCCATCCCGGCGCCGAAGACCGTCACGAGCGTCAGCGCGAGGCCGGAGCGTCCGCTGAACAGGCCGGTGACGAGGACGAGGAAGGCCGAGGGGGACGGGGTGAGGCCCCCGGACGCGCCGAGGAGGAGCAGACCGGGACGGCCCGGCCCGTGCCCGTGCCCGTGCCCGTGGCCGTGCCCGTGGCCGTGCCCGTGGCCGTGCCCGTGGCCGTGGTGGTGGCCTCCGGTGAGGTGGCGCCGCAGCAGCCAGCCGCCCAGGACGGCGACGGAGACGCCCGCGGCCACCTGCAGGCCGCCCGTCAGCTCCTCCGTCCGGATCACGTCCGAGAGGGAGAGGAACGTCCACGCGACCGCGATGACCAGCACCGACATCGTGTGCATCACCGCGACGCCGAACCCGAGGTACGCGGCGTCGCGCACGCGCCCGTCCGTCCCGATCAGGTAGGCCGCCGCGAGGCTCTTGCCGTGCCCGGGACCGATCGCGTGCAGGGCCCCGGCCAGGAACGCCACCACGATCGCCGCCGGAGCGAACCCGGGGGAGTCGACGAACGCCACGAGCCGGTCGCCGTACCCGTCGCCGATCACGCCGCGCTCCGGCGGCGGCGCCACCAGAACGCCCCGGCGCCCGCTGCGACCACGACCGCGATCGGGACGCCCGGCCGCAGGACCGTCCCGGACGTCCGGGACGCCGCCGAACCGTCCAGCGACCACGTGTGCGTCGGCGCCGTCTCGCTGTAGATGTGCCGCTCGCCCCCGTCGCCGCTCGCGAGCGTCCGGTACGCGGGATGCAGGTCGAGCAGCGTCCGGACGGTGACCTCGGCCGACGCGACCGCCGCCGGGCAGTCGAACTCCAGGCGGGCGCCGTCCCGGGCGAGGTCCGCGGCCGACGCGAGCCTGCCGGGGCACGCCGTCCCGCCCGACTCCACCCGGATGTTCTCCACCAGGTACGCGCCGAGCTTCGCCGACTTCGCGAGCGTGACGGCGTCCGACTCGTCCGACTCCTCCGGCACCAGCGCGCCGTCCCGGTACACGTACGTCCGCTTCGCCCGCAGCACCCGCAGGGCCAGCGCGAGCGCCGTCAGGTCATCGCTCGCCGCCCGCCAGCGCGCGTGCACGGTCGACCCCTCGGCGCTCACCTCCAGCGTCTGCGGATCGCCGAACGGGTGCGCCCGTGCCGGGCTCGCCGGCACGAGCGGCAGGGCGCACGCCAATGCCAGGCAGGCGGACAGCGACCGGACGCGGCCGAGCCGAAATGGAAGATCGCGCATGGCCGCAGACGCTAGGAACGGCAGCGGTGCGTCACCCGATGGGAGCGAAGATCCTTCGCGACGGTTGGATGAACACTCAACGATCCGGGAACTCGGCCGAATCCGCAGCGTGACGGGACGTCAGCGCGGCGGGAGCCGTACTCGGGCGTCGAACCGGTCGTCACGACCGTCCGCACCCGGCGACGCGCGCGGCGTCCTGAGGCCGTGCCGCAGGGACGTCGGGCCCTCGGTGCGGGAGGGACGGTCGGACGCTACGACCGTCCAGACCGGGCGGCGCGGCCCTCGTGAGGCCGTGCCGCACGGACGCAGGCGTTCCCCGGTGTCCTGAACGCTCCGGTGGCCGGGACGGCGGCCGGGGCCCCTACCAGGGGAGGGGGCGGCCGTCGCGGAAGAAGCCGCCGGTGGGGCCGTCGTCGGGGAGGGTGGCGGCCCAGACGACGCCCGCCGCGCCGTCGGCGACGGGACGTCCGCCGGCGCCGCCCATGTCGGTGGCGACCCACCCCGGGCAGACGGCGTTGACGAGGATGCGGTCGTGCCGCAGTTCGGCGGCCAGCATCCGGGTGAGCGCGTTCAGGGCGACCTTGGACGCGGTGTAGGCGGGGGTGCCGCCGCCCATGTTCGTCAGCGAGGCGACCTCGCTGGAGACGTTGACGATCCGTCCGTGGCCGCTCTCGCGCAGCAGCGGCAGCAGCGCCCGGACCAGCCGCCACGGGCCGTAGAGGTTCGTCTCCGCCGCCTCCCGCACCACCTCGAGGTCGGCGTCGGCGGCGCGCTGCCACGTGTCGTAGGTGATCGCGGCGTTGTTCACCAGGACGTCGAGCCGCCCGTACCGTTCGGCGATCGCCTCCGCCGCCCGCGCGGCGTCGAGGTCGGAGGTGACGTCCAGCTTCAGCGGACGGACGTCGCCGGTGACGGCCTCGGGGGAGCGGGCGGCCGCGACGACGGTGTGCCCGCGTTCGGCGAGCTGCCGGCAGACCTCCCGTCCGATGCCCCGGTTCGCCCCGGTGACCAGCGCGATCATGGTGCCTCCCCTCTCCTTCGTGGACGGGACGATCATGTGCCGACGGGCGCTTCCGCGTCCAATGCCGGCCGTGATAACCGTGTGCCATGGACAGCCATTTGCGTGATCTGCGGTATTTCGTCGCGGTCGCGGAGGAGTTGAACTTCACCCGCGCCGCCGAGCGCCTGTTCGTCTCGCAGCCCGCGCTGAGCAAGCAGATCCGCCGGCTGGAGGACGACCTGCGGGTCCGGCTGTTCGACCGCGACAAGCGCGCGGTGGCGCTCACCGCCCCCGGCGCGGCGCTGCTGCCCGCCGCCCGCGACATGCTCGGCCGCTGGGACGAGGCGCAGCGGCAGGTCGCCGACGCGGCCGCCGCCGAGGCGGCCGTCCTCACCGTCGGGCTGTCCACGAGCGTCGGCCGCGGGCTGCTCGGCGCCGTCCGCGACCGCTTCGCCGAGCGCCGTCCCGGATGGCGCCTGCGCATGCGGCAGGTCAACTGGCCGGATGGCGCCTGCGCATGCGGCAGGTCAACTGGGAGGACGCCAGCGCCGGGCTCGCCGCCGGGGACGTGGACATCGCGTTCCTCTGGCTCCCCGTCCCCGCCCAGGACGCCTTCCACCTGCGCGTGGTCGCCCGCGAGGACCGCTGGGTCGCCTTCCGCGAGGACCACCGGCTCGCCGGGCGCGACGCCGTGGACTTCGCCGAACTCCTGGACGAACCGTTCCTCGCCCTCCCGGAGAGCGCGGGCCCGCTGCGCGACCACTGGCTCGGGACGTCGCACCGCGCGGGCCGTCCGGCCCGGATCGGCGCGACGGTCGCCAACGCCGACGAGACCTTCACCGCGATCGAGGAGGGCAGCGGCATCGTCCTGCTGGCCGCCGGGAACGCGGCGATCTACCGCCGTCCGGGCGTCCGGGCCGTCCCGGTCACCGGCCTGCCGCCGTCCGAGCTGGCCGCCGCCTGGCGCCGCGGCGACGACCGGACGGTCGTCCGCGACTTCGTCGACGCCCTGCCGACGGCCCCGTGACCTGGACGATTCCTCGTTTTCTTGACGTTTGACCGTGTTTTGCGACACAGGGAGCCGGGGACTTACGTCATTGCTGACATACATGCATTTCGGGGGAGGAAACGCATGAAGAGGGTCATGACTGGAGCCCTGGTCGCCGCGATGGTCGCCGCGGGGGGCATCAGCGGCACCGCCGCCGCGGCCCAGCCGCAGCAGGCGCAGCCGCAGCAGCAGCAGACCGGGGACTGCCGCACCTACTCGAGCACCGCCCGGTGCGGCGATCTCCAGCTCAACGAGAAGCAGCGCACGTGCGTGACCTCCAGCGTCCAGCTCGGCATGACCGAGCGCCGGGCCGAGGTGGAGTGCCAGGCCACCGGCTGACGACCACCGCGCGGGCCCGCTCCCCGGTTCGGGGGGCGGGCCCGCGTCCTGTCCGGCGCCCGGTGGACGGCGAGCCGTCGACCGCCGCCCTCGGGACGGCCGCCGCCGTGATCCTCGTCGCGGACGGACGTGCGGTGCGAGGTGCGGTGCGGGGTGCGCGTGTGGAAGCCGACGCCCGGGGGACGGAGGGGTGGTGATCGTCGTCGCGGCGATGCATCGTGGACTGGGCCGCACCCGATTCCCGGAGGGTGTTTCCTAGCGCAGGGCGGTGATTTGCGATCGCACCGGCGAACGGGGCAGTCTGGGGACCGAGACCGTCCACGCGTGGCAAGACCGCTACGAGGGGAAACCGAGATCAGGTCCGGAGAGCGCGTTATGCGCCGCGCGTCTCCGGGCGCACCGGGAGCCGAGGAGCCCCGGGACGACGGCGCTGAAGGAGCCCGACGATGACCGAGAATGACGGCGCGCAGGGACCGCAGCGGCCGTTGCCGGAAGACGAGGGCCATGTCACGCCCCCGGAGGGGCAGGGAGAACAACCTCCTGCCCGCCCGCTGGGCGAGCGCACGGTGGTGTTCGGCGCCCCGCAGCTGGGCGGCCAGTCCCGTCCCGCGCCGCAGCAGCCCGCGCCGCAGCCCCCCGTCCCGCCGCAGCAGCCGCCCGCCGGGCAGCAGCCCCCGCCCGCCCCGCAGCAGCAGCCGTACGGGCAGCCGCAGGGGGAGCGTCCGGTGGCCCCGCCTCCGCCGACCATGGTGGAACACCCCGTCCAGCAGCCGGGCGAGCAGCCGCCTCCCCCTCCGCAGCAGCCCTACGGGCAGCCCGGCGGGTTCCCGCCGCCGGAGCAGCCGCCGTTCGGGCAGCCGCCGCAGCAGCAGTCCGGGTACCCGCAGCAGCCCGCGCACGGCGCTCCGCCGGAGCAGCCGCAGTTCGGGCAGCAGCCGTACGGGACGTCGACGGGCGGGTTCCCGCCGGTCGAGCCGCGGGGCCCCGAGGGCGCGCCGCCCGCCGAGCAGCCCGCGCCGCAGGCCCCGCCGGAACCGGCCGCCGATCGGACGCTGATCGTCCCCAACCCCGGCACGGGCGAGCAGGAGAAGCCCCGGCCGGTGGTGGACGACCAGGCGACCCTGCACTGGTCGCCCGGCACCGACATCCCGGTCGCGACCGGTCCCGAGCGCCGGCAGGAACCGCCGTCCGAACCCTGGCAGACGCCCGCCCCGCCGCCCACGCCGGAGCCGTGGTCGACGGACGCGCACCAGTCGCCGCCCGGCGTCCAGCCCGGCCAGCCGCAGCAGCCCCCGCAGCAGCCGGGGCAGCAGCCGGGGCAGTTCGAGACCGAACGGACGCTGATGGTCCCGCAGCCCGGCGAGGGCACCGGGCAGCAGCCGCCGCGGGGTTTCGGCGGCGGGGAGGAGCCTCCCGCGACGGAGGCGTTCGACCCGTCCGCGCAGGGCCGTCCCGCCGAGTCGGGCGGCCTGGCCGACCACACCGTGATGGACCTCGGCCAGCAGCAGTGGCAGGTCGCGGGGCAGCAGCCGCAGGCGCCGCAGGGCGGTGCGCAGCAGTTCGGCCAGCAGCAGGACTACGGCCAGCAGTCGCCGTACGGGCAGCAGCAGCAGTTCGGTCAGCCCGAACAGCAGCAGTACGGCCAGCAGCAGCCCTATGACCACCAGCAGCAGTACGGCCGGCAGGCGCCCGGCCAGGCCCCTGGGCAGGCTCCCGGACAGGGCACCGGCGGGCAGTACCCGGCGTTCGGGCAGCCCGACCAGCAGGGCGGTGCGCCGGACGAGCAGCACGGTGCGCTGCAGTTCGGCCAGCAGCAGCCCTACGGCCAGGCGCCCGGAGCACCCGGCGCCCCCGGTCAGCAGGGCCAGCAGGGCCAGCAGGGCCAGCAGGGCCAGCAGGGCCAGTACGGTCAGCCGGGCCAGCAGGGCCAGTACGGGCAGCAGGCCGGTTACGGCGGGGACGGCTCCTCGGGGGGCGACAAGAAGAAGGTCGTCCTCCTCACCGCGGGCGTCGGCGTCGTGATCCTCGCGGTGATCGTGCTGGCGGTGCTGTTCCTGATGTAGCGGGCCGGTCAAGTTTCGGCTACATCTTCCCCATCGCGGGGTATGTGGGTCACAATGCCGACGGGACTCCCGCCTCCGGCGGGCGGGAACTCCCCGTCGGCATTCGGCCGTTCTCGGATGAAATCGCCCTCGGAGGGCCGGAGGGGCCCGCTGGGCTTGCGCCGGAGGCCGTCCGCGCGGTAGTGCGCTGCTCGCTTTGCACTTTGGCGTCGCGGTCGGTAACCTCTTCGCTTGTGCCCGCTGTGCGCGGGTCGCTATGCGTGCGCGTAGGCGTAGCCCGTCAGGGCAGGGCCGGCCGCCGCATTCACTCCCCGGCTTGATCTGGCCCATCTAGGGTCGGGCGGTCCGTGTCGGTTTTCCGCGGGGTTTTCCCGCGACATGGCGACACGCCCGACCGCGTGGGTCGGAGAGCGTCGGGAAACCGGCAGGTCACAGCCTCTCCTGAGGTGGTGATTGCACACAAGACTTACCGGCTCGGTACGAGGAAGACGGAGACGCGGTGCCCACGATCCAGCAGCTGGTCCGCAAGGGCCGCCAGGACAAGGTGACCAAGAACAAGACGCCTGCGCTGAAGGAGAGCCCCCAGCGCCGGGGGGTCTGCACGCGCGTCTACACGACGACGCCAAAGAAGCCGAACTCCGCGCTTCGCAAGGTCGCCCGTGTCCGGCTGACCAGCGGGATTGAGGTCACGGCCTACATCCCCGGTGTCGGCCACAACCTGCAGGAGCACTCGATGGTGCTCGTGCGCGGCGGCCGTGTGAAGGACCTCCCGGGTGTTCGGTACAAGATCATCCGCGGGTCCCTCGACACGCAGGGCGTCCGCAACCGTAAGCAGGCGCGCAGCAAGTACGGCGCGAAGAAGGAGAAGAGCTGATGCCGCGCAAGGGCCCCGCTGGCAAGCGCCAGCTGATCGCTGACCCGGTGTACAACTCGCCGCTGGTCACCGCGCTCATCAACAAGATTCTCCTGGACGGCAAGCGTTCCATCGCGCAGCGGATCGTCTACGACGCCCTCGAGGGCGCCCGCGAGAAGACCGGCAACGACCCGGTCGTCACGCTGAAGCGCGCGCTCGACAACGTCAAGCCGACCCTGGAGGTCCGCAGCCGCCGTGTCGGTGGCGCGACCTACCAGGTCCCGGTCGAGGTGCGCCCCGCCCGCAGCACCACGCTCGCCCTCCGGTGGCTGGTGGTGTACGCCCGGCAGCGCCGCGAGAAGACGATGACCGAGCGTCTGATGAACGAACTCCTGGACGCTAGCAACGGCCTCGGCGCGTCGGTCAAGAAGCGCGAGGACACGCACAAGATGGCGGAGTCCAACAAGGCCTTCGCCCACTACCGCTGGTAATCCGGCGGATCTGCAACGACGAGACGCAGCGAGGACGAAAGTGGCTACCAAAACCGGTGTAGACCTGGCCAAGGTCCGCAACATCGGGATCATGGCCCATATCGACGCGGGCAAGACCACGACGACCGAGCGGATCCTGTACTACACGGGCATCAGCTACAAGATCGGCGAGGTCCACGACGGCGCCGCCACCATGGACTGGATGGAGCAGGAGCAGGAGCGGGGGATCACCATCACCTCCGCCGCCACCACCTGCTCATGGCCCGTTGACGACGTCAAGCACACGATCAACATCATCGACACCCCCGGGCACGTCGACTTCACCGTCGAGGTGGAGCGCAACCTGCGGGTGCTCGACGGCGCGGTCGCGGTGTTCGACGGCGTCGCCGGTGTGGAGCCGCAGTCCGAGACCGTGTGGCGGCAGGCCGACCGTTACGGCGTGCCCCGCATGTGCTTCGTCAACAAGCTCGACCGGGTCGGCGCGGAGTTCCACCGCTGCGTCGACATGATCGAGAACCGGTTGAACGCGACGCCGCTGGCGCTGCAGCTGCCGATCGGCGCCGAGGCCGACTTCAAGGGCGTCATCGACCTGGTGAGCATGAAGGCCCTCGTGTGGAACGAGGAGGCCAAGCTCGGTGAGATGTACGACATCGTCGACATCCCCGACACCCACGCCGAGACGTCCCGCGAGTGGCGCGACAAGCTCGTCGAGACGCTCGCCGAGAACGACGACGAGATCATGGAGCTGTACCTGGAGGGCACCGAGCCCACCGTGGAGCAGCTGCACGCCGGCATCCGCCGGGCCACGATCGCGGCGAACCTGACGCCGGTGCTGTGCGGCACGGCCTTCAAGAACAAGGGCGTGCAGCCGCTGCTGGACGCGATCGTCCGCTACCTGCCGTCGCCGGTGGACGTCGAGGCCATCGAGGGTCACGCCGTCCGCGACGAGGAGCAGGCGCTCACGCGGGCGCCGAGCGAGGACGAGCCGTTCTCCGCCCTGGCCTTCAAGATCGCCAGTGACCCGCACCTGGGCAAGCTCACCTTCGTGCGCGTGTACTCCGGCGTCCTGGAGACCGGCACGAACGTGATGAACTCCGTCAAGGAGCGCAAGGAGCGCATCGGCAAGATCTACCGGATGCACGCCAACAAGCGCACCGAGATCGAGCGCGCGGGCGCCGGCGACATCGTCGCGGTGATGGGTCTCAAGCAGACCACCACCGGTGAGACGCTGTGCGACGAGAAGAACCCCATCGTCCTCGAGTCGATGAACTTCCCGGCGCCGGTCATCCACGTCGCGATCGAGCCGAAGACCAAGGCCGACCAGCAGAAGCTGGGCACCGCGATCCAGCGGCTGGCCGAGGAGGACCCGTCCTTCCAGGTCCGCACCGACGAGGAGACGGGCCAGACCGTCATCTCCGGCATGGGCGAGCTCCACCTGGAGATCCTCGTCGACCGGATGAAGCGCGAGTTCAAGGTCGACGCCAACGTCGGTAAGCCGCAGGTCGCCTACCGCGAGACGATCACCAAGAAGGTCGCGAAGGTCGAGTACACCCACAAGAAGCAGACGGGTGGCTCCGGCCAGTTCGGCCGCGTGATCATCGACCTGGAGCCGCTCGGCGGCGGGTCGGACGGTTACGAGTTCGAGAACAAGGTCACCGGTGGCCGCATCCCGCGGGAGTACATCCCGTCGGTGGACGCGGGCTGCCAGGAGGCCGCGGAGTTCGGTGTCCTCGCCGGCTACCCCATGGTGGGCGTCAAGGTCACTCTGCAGGACGGCGCCTACCACGAGGTCGACTCGTCGGAGATGGCGTTCAAGGTCGCCGGTTCCATGGCGTTCAAGGAGGCGGCCCGCAAGGCGTCCCCCACGCTGCTGGAGCCGATGATGGCGGTCGAGGTCACCACGCCCGAGGAGAACATGGGCGACGTGATCGGCGACCTCAACAGCCGGCGCGGCCAGGTCCAGTCCATGGACGAGCGGCACGGGATGCGCGTCGTCAAGGCGCTGGTCCCGCTGTCGGAGATGTTCGGCTACGTGGGTGATCTGCGCAGCAAGACCCAGGGCCGGGCTGTTTTCACGATGCAGTTCGACTCCTACGCCGAGGTTCCGGGGAACGTCGCGCAGGAGATCATCGCCAAGGCGCGGGGCGAGTAGCACCCGGGCCTGCCCACAGATCACCAGTACTTACATCGAAGCGGTCGCCACGCGGCCGAGGATCGCGACAAGGAGTTACCAGTGGCGAAGGCCAAGTTCGAGCGGACCAAGCCGCACGTGAACATCGGCACCATTGGGCACATCGACCACGGTAAGACCACGCTTACCGCGGCGATCACCAAGGTGCTTCACGACAAGTACCCGGACCTCAACCCCTTCACGCCGTTCGAGGACATCGACAAGGCGCCGGAGGAGCGCGAGCGCGGCATCACGATCTCCATCGCGCACGTCGAGTACCAGACCGAGTCCCGGCACTACGCCCACGTGGACTGCCCCGGTCACGCCGACTACGTCAAGAACATGATCACCGGTGCGGCGCAGATGGACGGCGCCATCCTGGTGGTCGCGGCGACCGACGGCCCGATGCCGCAGACCAAGGAGCACGTGCTGCTCGCCCGCCAGGTCGGCGTGCCCTACATCGTCGTCGCGCTGAACAAGTGCGACATGGTCGACGACGAGGAGATCCTGGAGCTCGTCGAGCTCGAGGTCCGCGAGCTGCTCTCGGAGTACGAGTTCCCGGGCGACGACCTGCCGGTCGTCCGCGTGTCCGCCTTCCAGGCCCTGCAGGGCGAGGAGAAGTGGACCGAGTCGATCGTCGAGCTGATGAACGCCGTCGACGAGAACGTCCCCGAGCCCGTCCGTGACATCGAGAAGCCGTTCCTGATGCCGATCGAGGACGTCTTCTCGATCACCGGCCGCGGCACGGTCGTCACCGGCCGGATCGAGCGCGGCGTGGTCAACGTCAACGAAGAAGTCGAGATCATCGGCATCAAGGAAGCCTCGACCAAGACCACCGTCACCGGTGTCGAGATGTTCCGCAAGCTGCTCGACCAGGGCCAGGCGGGCGACAACGTCGGCCTCCTGCTCCGCGGCATCAAGCGCGAGGACGTCGAGCGCGGCCAGTGCATCATCAAGCCGGGCACCAACACCCCGCACACCGAGTTCGAGGCGCAGGTCTACATCCTGTCCAAGGACGAGGGCGGCCGCCACACGCCGTTCTTCAACAACTACCGTCCGCAGTTCTACTTCCGGACCACGGACGTCACCGGCGTGGTGAACCTCCCCGAGGGCACCGAGATGGTCATGCCGGGCGACAACACCGAGATGCGCGTTGAGCTGATCCAGCCCATCGCCATGGAGGACGGCCTCAAGTTCGCCATCCGCGAGGGTGGTCGGACCGTCGGCGCCGGTCGCGTCACGAAGGTCATCAAGTAACACCTCTCGCGATGCGGCGGCCCGGCCGCGCTTGCCTGCCGGCCGGGCCGCCGTGTCACGACTCCTGAAGTAACAGCGGCACTACAGCAAAGGACACCGAGGCCACCATGGCGGGACAGAAGATCCGCATCCGGCTCAAGGCCTACGACCACGAGGTCATCGACACCTCCGCGAAGAAGATCGTTGAGACGGTGACGCGGACGGGCGCCAAGGTCGCGGGCCCGGTGCCGCTGCCGACCGAGAAGAACGTGTACTGCGTCATCCGCTCGCCGCACAAGTACAAGGACAGCCGCGAGCACTTCGAGATGCGCACGCACAAGCGGCTGATCGACATCATCGACCCGACGCCCAAGACGGTCGATTCGCTGATGCGCCTCGACCTTCCGGCCGGCGTTGACATCGAGATCAAGCTCTGAGGGACGCACCGAGAATGAGTACGCAGAGGAAGGGCGTCCTGGGCGAGAAGCTCGGCATGACCCAGGTTTTCGACGATGAGGGCCGGATCGTTCCGGTGACCGTCGTCCAGGCCGGGCCCTGTGTCGTCACCCAGCTCAAGACCCAGGAGAAGGACGGCTACACGGCGGTCCAGATCGGCTACGGGCAGATCGACCCGCGCAAGGTCAACAAGCCGCGGGCGGGGCACTTCGAGAAGGCCGGCGTCACGCCGCGCCGCTACCTCGCCGAGCTCCGGGGCGACACCGAGCTGGAACTCGGCCAGGAGATCACCGCCGGCGCCTTCGAGGCCGGCCAGAGGATCGACGTGACCGGCACGAGCAAGGGCAAGGGCACCGCCGGTGTCATGAAGCGCCACGGCTTCAAGGGCCTCGGCGCTTCGCACGGCACCCAGCGCAAGCACCGCTCGCCCGGTTCGATCGGCGGCTGCGCGACCCCCGGTCGCGTGTTCAAGGGTCTCCGCATGGCGGGACGGCTCGGCAACGCCCGGACCACCGTGCAGAACCTGACCGTGCACGCCATCGACGAGGAGAAGGGCCTGCTGCTCATCAAGGGCGCGGTCCCCGGTCCCAACGGCGGCGTGGTGCTGGTCCGCGACGCAGTGAAGGGGACGGGCAAGTGACCTCCAAGCTCGACATCGACCTGCCCGCCGAGATCTTCGACGCCAAGACGAGCGTCCCGCTGATCCACCAGGTGGTGGTGGCGCAGGAGGCCGCGGCCCGGCAGGGCACGCACTCGACGAAGACCCGCGGCGAGGTCTCCGGCGGCGGCAAGAAGCCGTACCGGCAGAAGGGCACCGGCCGCGCCCGCCAGGGTTCGACCCGCGCCCCGCAGTTCGCCGGCGGCGGCATCGTCCACGGCCCGCAGCCGCGCGACTACTCGCAGCGGACGCCCAAGAAGATGAAGGCCGCCGCCCTGCGCGGCGCCCTGTCCGACCGGGCCCGCTACGACCGGATCCACGTGGTCGACCGGCTCGTCGAGGGCGACGCCCCGAAGACGAAGACGGCGCTGGCCGCGCTGCGCACGATCACCGAGGCCAAGCGCGTCCTCGTGGTCCTCGACCGCGACGACGAGCTGACCTGGAAGAGCCTGCGCAACGAGCCGAGCGTGCACGTGCTCGTCTCCGACCAGCTCAACACCTACGACGTGCTGGTGAACGATGACGTCGTCTTCACGCAGAAGGCGTACGACGAGTTCATCTCGCGCGCGGCGAAGAAGTAAGGAGGGGGACTGTGGCAAGGATCGCTGACCCCCGCGACGTCATCATCGCGCCGGTCGTCTCGGAGAAGAGCTACGGGCTGCTGGACGAGAACAAGTACACGTTCATCGTCCGCCCGGACGCCAACAAGACGCAGATCAGGCAGGCCGTCGAGGAGGTGTTCAACGTCAAGGTGACGAACGTGAACACCCTCAACCGGTCGGGCAAGCGCAAGCGCACCCGGTACGGCTACGGCAAGCGCAAGGACACCAAGCGCGCCATCGTGAGCCTGGCCGAGGGCGAGCGGATCGACATCTTCGGCGGCACGGCCTAACCAGCCGTAGTCGTCCGAAGACAGACAAGGGATGAACGAAAAAGATGGGCATCCGTAACTACAAGCCGACCACTCCGGGTCGTCGCGGCTCCAGCGTGGCCGACTTCGTCGAGGTCACGCGCCGCGAGCCCGAGAAGTCGCTGCTGAAGCCGCTCCCGAAGAAGGGCGGCCGCAACAACCACGGCCGGATCACCACCCGGCACCAGGGCGGCGGGCACAAGCGCGCGTACCGCGTGATCGACTTCCGTCGGCACGACAAGGACGGCGTTCCCGCCAAGGTCGCGCACATCGAGTACGACCCGAACCGCACCGCGCGCATCGCGCTGCTGCACTACGCGGACGGCGAGAAGCGCTACATCCTCGCCCCCCGCGACCTGAAGCAGGGCGACCGGGTGGAGAACGGGCCGGGCTCCGACATCAAGCCGGGCAACTGCCTGCCGCTGCGCAACATCCCGACGGGTACCGTCATCCACGCCATCGAGCTGCGGCCCGGCGGCGGCGCCAAGCTGGCCCGCAGCGCGGGCGCGGGCGTCCAGCTGCTGGCCAAGGAGGGCAAGTACGCCACGCTGCGCATGCCCTCGGGCGAGATGCGGATGGTGGACGTGCGCTGCCGTGCGACGGTCGGCCAGGTCGGCAACGCCGAGCAGTCGAACATCAACTGGGGCAAGGCCGGCCGTATGCGGTGGAAGGGCAAGCGCCCGACCGTCCGCGGTGTGGCCATGAACCCGATCGACCACCCGCACGGTGGTGGTGAGGGCAAGACCTCCGGTGGCCGTCACCCGGTGAACCCGAAGGGCAAGAAGGAAGGCCGCACTCGCCAGGCGAACAAGTCGAGCGACCGGCTGATCGTCCGTCGTCGCAGCAAGAAGAAGCGGTAGGAGTCGCTCGTCATGCCACGTAGCCTTAAGAAGGGCCCCTTCGTGGACGACCACCTGATCAAGAAGGTGGACGCCCAGAACGAGAAGGGCACCAAGAACGTCATCAAGACGTGGTCGCGGCGCTCCATGATCGTCCCGGACATGATCGGGCACACGATCGCCGTGCACGACGGACGCAAGCACGTCCCGGTGTTCATCACCGACTCGATGGTGGGGCACAAGCTCGGCGAGTTCGCGCCGACGCGGACGTTCCGCAGCCACGTCAAGGAAGACCGCCGCAGCCGTCGCGGCTGAGCAGTAGATCGTAGGAGAGAGGGACAGCGATGGAAGCCAGGGCCCAGGCGCGGTACATCCGCGTCACGCCCAGGAAGGCCCGCCGCGTGGTGGACCTCATCCGCGGCCTGCCCGCCGCGGAGGCTCAGGCGGTGCTGCGGTTCGCCCCACAGGCTGCTGGTGAGCCGGTGGGCAAGGTGCTGGCGAGTGCCATCGCCAACGCCGAGCACAACTTCAAGCTCGACTCGGACACGCTGGTCGTCAGCCGTGCGTGGGTGGACGAGGGACCGACGCTCAAGCGTTTCCGTCCCCGCGCCCAGGGCCGGGCTTACCGCATCAACAAGCGCACGAGTCACATCACCGTGGTCGTGGAGTCGCGCGACGAGGCTGCGGCCGGCAGCGGCGGTAAGAAGACGAGGAGGGCCCGGTAGTGGGTCAGAAGATCAACCCGCACGGGTTCCGTCTCGGTGTTACCACCGACCACAAGAGCGTGTGGTTCGCAGACAAGCTCTACAAGGACTACGTCAAGGAAGACGTCCAGATCCGGCGCATGCTGCAGAAGGGCATGGACCGGGCGGGCATCTCCAAGGTGGAGATCGAGCGGACCCGTGACCGTGTCGAGGTCAACATCCACACGGCCCGGCCGGGCATCGTCATCGGCCGCCGCGGTGCGGAGGCCGAGCGCCTCCGGGGCGACCTGGAGAAGCTGACCGGCAAGCAGGTGCGGCTGAACATCCTCGAGGTGAAGAACCCCGAGATCGACGCGCAGCTCGTCGCGCAGGGCGTGGCCGAGCAGCTGTCCAGCCGTGTCGCGTTCCGCCGCGCCATGCGCAAGGCGATCCAGTCCGCGATGAAGTCGGGCGCCAAGGGCATCAAGGTGCAGTGCGGCGGCCGTCTCGGCGGCGCCGAGATGTCGCGGTCGGAGTTCTACCGCGAGGGCCAGGTGCCCCTGCACACCCTGCGCGCCGACATCGACTACGGCTTCTACGAGGCCCGGACGACGTTCGGCCGCATCGGCGTGAAGGTCTGGATCTACAAGGGCGAGGCCGCGCAGACCCGCGCCGAGCGCGAGCAGCAGGCCGCCCAGCAGCGCGCCGCCGGCGGAGGCCGGGAGCGTCGCGAGCGTCGCGGTGGCGGCGGCGGTGGCCGTGGCGGTCGCGGTGGCGGTCGCGGTGGCGAGCGCGGTGGCGCGAACAAGCAGCAGCAGCAGAGTTCCGAGCAGCCCGCCCAGGCGACCGAGGCTGCTCCGCAGGGTGAGGGGAGCTGAAGTAACCCATGCTGATCCCTCGCAAGGTCAAGCACCGCAAGCAGCACCACCCGAAGCGTCGGGGCATGGCCAAGGGCGGCACGCGGGTGACGTTCGGCGAGTACGGCATCCAGGCGGTCGAGGGCGCGTACGTCACGAACCGGCAGATCGAGGCCGCGCGTATCGCCATGACCCGTCACATCAAGCGTGGCGGCAAGGTCTGGATCAACATCTTCCCGGACCGCCCGCTGACCAAGAAGCCCGCCGAGACCCGCATGGGTTCCGGTAAGGGCTCGGTCGAGTGGTGGGTGGCCAACGTCAAGCCGGGGCGCGTGATGTTCGAGCTCTCCTACCCCAACGAGGAGATCGCCCGAGCCGCGCTGATGCGTGCGATCCACAAGCTCCCCATGAAGTGCAAGATCGTGAAGCGAGAGGTGGGTGAGTCCTGATGGCCAAGGGTCTTACCGCCGTTGATCTGCGGTCCGAGCCGGACGACGTCCTGGTCACGAAGCTGAAGGAGGCGAAGGAGGAGCTGTTCAACCTTCGCTTCCAGTCCGCCACCGGCCAGCTGGAGAGCCACGGGCGACTGCGCACCGTGAAGCGCGAGATCGCTCGCATCTACACCGTGATGCGTGAGCGGGAGCTCGGCATCGTCGAGGTCTCCGAGGACGCCGTGGAGGGCGACGAATGACCGAGCAGACGACGCAGCGGAACAGCCGCAAGGTGTTCGAGGGCCTCGTGGTCAGCGACAAGACGGACAAGACCGTGGTCGTGTCCGTCGAGGACCGCGTGAAGCACCCGAAGTACCACAAGGTGATCCGGCGGACGAAGAACTACAAGGCGCACGACGAGGCCAACGAGTGCGGCGTCGGCGACCGCGTCCGTCTCATGGAGACCCGCCCCCTGTCGGCCACCAAGCGCTGGCGCGTGGTGGAGATCCTCGAGAAGGCCAAGTAATTACCCGGTTCCACCAGGCTGCTCCGCGAAGCGAGCAGAACCGGTGTGACGAACAGGAGTCAACGTGATCCAGCAGGAGTCGCGACTCAAGGTCGCCGACAACACGGGTGCGAAGGAGATCCTTTGCATCCGGGTTCTCGGCGGCTCGGGTCGGCGCTACGCGGGAGTCGGCGACATCATCGTCGCGACGGTGAAGGACGCCCTTCCCGGCGCCGGCGTGAAGAAGGGGGATGTCGTCAAGGCGGTCATCGTGCGCACCCGCAAGGAGCGCCGGCGCCCGGACGGCTCCTACATTCGCTTCGACGAGAACGCGGCCGTCCTCATCAAGGACGGCGGTGACCCCCGGGGCACCCGTATCTTCGGCCCGGTGGGCCGCGAACTGCGCGAGAAGAAGTTCATGCGCATCATCTCGCTCGCGCCGGAGGTGCTGTGATGAAGATCCGCAAGGGCGACGAGGTCGTCGTCATCGCCGGCAAGGACAAGGGTGCGACGGGCAAGGTGCTGCGCGTCGACCCGCGCAGCGAGCGCGTCGTCGTCGAGGGCGTCAACCTCATCACCAAGAACATCAAGGCCGACCAGCAGCGGGCGGGCAAGGAGAGCGGCCGCGTGACGGTCGAGGCGCCGCTGCACGTCAGCAACGTCGCGATCGCCGAGGACGGCAAGCCGGTCCGGGTCGGTTACCGCATCAACGAGGACGGCACGAAGGCTCGGATCTCGCGCCGTAGCGGTAAGGAGATCTGAGACCGATGACCGAGACTCTGTCCGAGAGCGCGCAGACCGACGAGCGTCCCGTCCCGCAGCCGCGGCTCAAGCTGCGCTACCGCGAGGAGATCGCGGGGCAGATGCGCGAGCAGTTCGGCTACGAGAACGTCATGCAGATCCCGGGCCTGACCAAGATCGTGGTCAACATGGGCGTGGGGGACGCGGCGAAGGACGCCAAGCTGATCGAGGGCGCGATCCGCGACCTGTCGGCGATCACCGGCCAGAAGCCGGCCGTGAACCGGGCCCGCAAGTCCATCGCGCAGTTCAAGCTGCGCGAGGGCATGCCGATCGGCGCGCACGTGACGCTGCGCGGCGACCGCATGTGGGAGTTCCTGGACCGGCTGCTGGCCACGGCCCTGCCCCGTATCCGCGACTTCCGCGGCCTGTCGCCGAAGCAGTTCGACGGCAACGGCAACTACACCTTCGGGCTGACCGAGCAGGTCATGTTCCACGAGGTGAACCCGGACAAGATCGACCGGACCCGGGGCATGGACATCACGGTCGTCACGACCGCGAAGACCGACGACGAGGGCCGGGCGCTGCTCAAGCTCCTGGGCTTCCCCTTCAAGGAGAACTGAGCAGATGGCGAAGAAGTCGCTGATCGCCAAGGCGGGGCGGAAGCCGAAGTTCGGCGTTCGCTCGTACACTCGATGCTCGCGCTGCGGGCGTCCGCGCTCGGTCTACCGGAAGTTCGGCCTGTGCCGGATCTGCTTCCGGGAGATGGCCCACCGCGGCGAGCTGCCGGGCATCACCAAGTCCAGCTGGTGACCGCCTCCCCCTCCGCGGGAGGGGGAGCGGAACCGGCGTGTAATAACCACCGGGCACCCAGCGGGGTGCCCACGACCGCGCCAAAGGTCCACGGCCTTCGCCGGGCCGAGGAAACCGTGGCGAGGAGGGCCAGCAGGCCATGACGATGACCGACCCGATCGCAGACATGTTGACGCGTCTGCGGAACGCGAATTCGGCGTACCACGACCAGGTGGCGATGCCGTACTCGAAGATCAAGGCGCACATCGCCGAGATCCTCCAGCAGGAGGGCTACATCTCGGGTTGGAGCGTGGAGGACGCCGAGGTCGGCAAGAAGCTCCAGATCGAGCTCAAGTTCGGTCCGACCCGTGAGCGTTCGATCGCCGGCATCAAGCGCGTTTCGAAGCCGGGGCTCCGCGTGTACGCGAAGAAGGACAACCTGCCGAAGGTCCTGGGCGGACTCGGCGTCGCGATCATCTCGACGTCGTCCGGCCTGATGACGGACCGGCAGGCCGGCAAGCGTGGCGTGGGCGGGGAAGTCCTCGCCTACGTCTGGTGAAGGGAGGAACCCAACAATGTCGCGAATCGGACGTTCCCCCA
Source organism: Actinomadura cremea (assembly GCF_014648495.1). GTDB lineage: Bacteria > Actinomycetota > Actinomycetes > Streptosporangiales > Streptosporangiaceae > Spirillospora > Spirillospora cremea. Next base: position 220,897 of record NZ_BMRF01000005.1, on the reverse strand, counting down.
TCACCGTGCCGAGTGGCGTCGATGTGAACATCGACGGCCAGACGGTCACCGTCAAGGGGCCGAAGGGCACGCTGTCGCAGACCGTCGCCGAGCCGATCGAGGTCAACCTCGAGGACGGGGTCATCTCGGTCAGCCGGCCGAACGACATCCAGAAGGTGCGCGGTCTGCACGGGCTGACCCGCACGCTGATCAACAACATGGTGGTCGGCGTCACGGACGGCTACAAGAAGACCCTCGTCATCCAGGGTGTCGGCTACCGTGTGGTGGCCAAGGGCAAGAACCTCGAGTTCTCGCTCGGCTACAGCCACCCGATCGTGGTCGAGCCCCCGGAGGGCATCACCTTCACGGTGGAGAAGCAGACCCAGCTCGTCGTCGAGGGCATCGACAAGCAGCTCGTCGGCGAGATCGCCGCCCGCATCCGCAAGCTGCGCAAGCCCGACCCGTACAAGGGCAAGGGCGTGCGTTACGAGGGCGAGCAGATCCGCCGCAAGGTCGGAAAGGCTGGTAAGTAGTCATGGCAGGCACCAAGACCCTGGCCGGGAAGGCCACGTCGGCGCGGGCGAAGTCCCGCAGGCGCCGGCACCTGCGGGTCCGCAAGAAGGTCGTGGGCAGCGCCGCCCGGCCGCGCCTGGTCGTGACCCGCTCCAACCAGCACGTCTTCGTCCAGGTCATCGACGACGCCAAGGGCCACACGCTGGCCAGCGCGTCGACGATGGAGGCGGACCTGCGCGCCGACTCCGGCGACAAGACGGCCAAGTCCCGCAAGGTCGGCGAGCTCGTCGCCGCCCGTGCGAAGGAGGCCGGCGTCTCCGCCGTCGTGTTCGACCGGGGCGGCAACAAGTACCACGGCCGCATCGCCGCTGTCGCGGACGGTGCGCGCGAGGGGGGCCTGCAGCTGTGACGGCCCTTGTGAAGGTCACGAACGAGAAGAGGAACCACTGATGGCAGCGCAGAGGCGTGGTGGCGGTCAGGGTGGCGACCGTCGCGACGGCCGCCGCGACGACCGCCGCGGTGGCGCCGACAAGGGCCAGTCGTACATCGAGAAGGTCGTGGCGATCAACCGTGTCGCCAAGGTCGTCAAGGGCGGGCGTCGCTTCAGCTTCACCGCCCTCGTGATCGTCGGTGACGGTAACGGCACCGTCGGCGTCGGCTACGGCAAGGCCAAGGAGGTGCCGGCCGCGATCGCCAAGGGCGTCGAGGAGGCCAAGAAGCACTTCTTCAAGGTGCCGCGGATCCAGGGCACCATCCCGCACCTGGTGCAGGCGCGCGACGCCGCGGGCGAGGTCCTGCTGCGTCCGGCGAGCCCCGGTACCGGTGTCATCGCGGGCGGCCCGGTCCGCGCCGTCCTGGAGGCCGCCGGCATCCACGACGTGCTGAGCAAGTCGCTGGGCAGCGACAACGCGATCAACATCGTGCACGCCACGATCGCGGGCCTGAAGGCGCTGAAGCGTCCCGAGGAGATCGCGGCCAAGCGCGGCCTGCCGATCGAGGACGTCGCTCCGGCCGCCATGCTGCGGGCCCGTGCCGCCGGCAGCGAGCCGCGGGCGGAGGTCGCGTCGTCATGAGCCAGCTGAAGATCACGCAGAAGAAGTCCGTGATCAGCGAGAAGCAGAACCAGCGTGACACGCTGCGCACCCTCGGCCTGAAGAAGATCGGGCAGACCGTGGTCCGCGAGGACCGCCCCGAGGTGCGCGGCATGATCCGGACGGTGGCCCACCTGGTCACCGTCGAGGAGGTCGACTGACATGGCGGCTGATCTCGAGAAGAACACCTCGGGTTCCGAGGGCGCGCCCCTGAAGCTGCACGACCTGCGTCCCGCCCCCGGCGCCAACAGGGCCAAGACCCGCAAGGGCCGCGGCGAGGCGTCCAAGGGCAAGACGGCGGGTCGCGGCACCAAGGGCACGAAGGCCCGCAGCACCGTCCCCGTCGGGTTCGAGGGCGGCCAGATGCCCCTGATCCGCCGGGTGCCGAAGCTCAAGGGCTTCAAGAACCCGAACCGGGTCGAGTTCCAGGTCGTGAACCTGGACAAGCTCGCCGCGCTCTACCCCGAGGGCGGCGAGGTGACGGCGGAGGACCTGGCGGCCAAGGGCGCCGTTCGCGGCGGCCGTCCGGTCAAGGTCCTCGGCAGCGGAGAGATCTCCGTCGCGGTTCAGGTGAAGGTGCACGCCTTCTCCGGTGCCGCGAAGGAGAAGATCGCCGCCGCCGGTGGAACCGCCGACGAGCTGTAAGAAGGAACACCTTCTATGCGGGGGCCGTCTTCGCCTTGCGCCGGGTGCCGGAAGGTCCTGGCGGCGGCGAGGCGGCCCCGTTCGCATCTGCTGTTAGAGTCACACCGGCGAGGCGGCTAACGTGAGCTTGCACACGGCCGTCCCCGCCGAACCGCATGGACCTGTAACCGGCCCCTCGGCGGCCAAGATTTCGTCAGTCGCGCAGGAGGAATGGTGCTGACCGCGTTCGCTCGGGCTTTCCGTACGCCTGACCTGCGTAAAAAACTGTTGTTCACGTTGTTCGTCATCCTGATCTTCAGGCTGGGGTCCAACATCCCGACTCCGAACGTGAACGTGCAGGTGCTGCGAGAGACCGCCGACGCGGCCCGGGACAGCAGCCAGTTGTACGGCCTCGTCGACCTCTTCAGCGGCGGGGCGCTGCTGCAGCTCTCGATCTTCGCGCTGGGCATCATGCCCTACATCACCGCGAGCATCATCCTGCAGCTGCTGACGGTGGTGATCCCGAAACTGGAGGCCCTGAAGAAGGAGGGCCAGGCCGGTACCACGAAGATCACCCAGTACACCCGGTACCTGACGGTCGCGCTCGCGATCCTGCAGGGCACCGGCATCGTGGCGATGGCCAGCACCGGACAGCTCTTCCAGGGCGTCTCCGGCAGCGGCGACATCCTCTACGACACCGGCATCTTCCCGATCATCACGATGGTCATCGTCATGGTGTCCGGCACCACGGTGATCATGTGGCTCGGTGAGCTGATCACCGACCGCGGCGTCGGGAACGGCATGTCGATCCTGATCTTCACGCAGGTCGTCGCGGTCTTCCCGGCCCAGTTCTGGGGCATCTACAAGGCGCAGGGCGGGTTCATCTTCGCGCTCGTCATCGCCGTCGGCCTGGCGATCATGGCCTGTGTCGTGTTCGTCGAGCAGGCCCAGCGGCGGATCCCCGTCCAGTACGCCAAGCGGATGGTGGGCCGCCGGATGTACGGCGGCACCTCGACCTACATCCCGCTGAAGGTCAACCAGGCCGGCATCATCCCGATCATCTTCGCCTCGTCGCTGCTGTACCTGCCGGTGCTCGCGACGCAGCTGTGGCCGGACACGAAGTGGCTGCAGGAGGCCCAGCCCTACCTCCAGCAGGACAATCCCTGGCACATGGCGGTGTTCTTCGCCTTCATCATCTTCTTCACGTACTTCTACGTCGCCATCACCTTCAACCCCACTGAAGTCGCCGACAACATGAAGAAGTATGGTGGTTTCATCCCAGGTATCCGTCCTGGCCGGCCCACCGCCGAGTACCTCGACTACGTGCTGACCCGGATCACCACACCCGGAGCGCTCTACCTGGGGATCGTGTCCCTGATCCCGATGGTGGCGTTCGCACTCCTGAACGCCACCCAGCAGTTCGCCTTCGGGGGCGCGAGCATCCTGATCATCGTCGGCGTCGGACTGGATACCGTGAAGCAGATCGAGAGCAAACTCCAGCAGCATCACTACGAGGGTTTCCTCCGGTAGTGCGTATCGTCCTGGTGGGCCCCCCGGGTGCGGGCAAGGGGACGCAGGCCCAGTTCATCGCAGAGCATCTGTCCATCCCGAAGATCTCGACAGGTGACATCTTCCGCGCCAACGTGAGCGGCGGCACCGAACTCGGCCGCAAGGCCAAGGAGTTCATGGACCGCGGCGACCTCGTCCCCGACGAGATCACCATCGCCATGGTGCGCGACCGGCTGGCCGAGGACGACGCTCGCAGCGGCTTCCTCCTGGACGGCTTCCCGCGCAACGTTCCCCAAGCGGAGACCCTCAAGAAGATCCTCGACGAGTTCGGTGTCCGGCTCGACATCGTCCTCGAACTCGTCGTGGACGAGGACGAGGTCGTCCGGCGGCTGTCGGGCCGGCGCACCTGCACCAAGTGCGGAAAGATCTGGCACGTCGACTTCGACGACAAGAAGGACGACATCTGCGACGACTGCGGCGGGCACCTGTTCCAGCGGGACGACGACAAGGAAGACGTCGTCCGGCACCGGCTCGAGGTCTACCAGGAACAGACCGCGCCCATCGTGCGGTTCTATGGAGACGAGGGCATTCTGGTGCGCATCGATGCCACCGGCCCGGTCGATGAGGTCACCGGACGCGCGCTGGGCGCACTCCGCCCGTCGGAGTGACGACGGAGACGCCGAGCCGCGCGCGCGGGCGACCGCGCACGATCGCCGGGATCGCACTCGCGGTCCCGGCGACGCCGTTTTGGGAGAGGGATGTTCAGACGCAGGCCCGCGATCCAGGTCAAGACCGCCGAGCAGATCGAGCTGATGCGGGCCGCCGGCCTGCTGGTCGGCCGGACGCTCGAGCTGCTGCGGGAGTCGGTCAAGCCGGGGATCACCACGCTGGACCTCGACGCCGTCGCGGAGGAGCACATCCGCGACAACGGCGGCGTCCCGTCGTTCAAGGGCTACCACGGCTTCACCGGGACGATCTGCGCGTCCGTCAACGAGGAGATCGTGCACGGCATCCCCCGCGCGGGGAAGGTGCTGCACGACGGCGACGTCGTCTCGATCGACTGCGGCGCGATCGTCCAGGGCTGGCACGGCGACGCCGCGATCACCGTCCCCGTCGGGGAGATCACCGACGACCTCGAGCGGCTGCTCGAGGTGACCGAGGCGTCCCTGTGGCACGGCCTGGCCGCCGGAACCGCCGGGGCGAGGCTCACGGACATCTCGCACGCCGTCGAGTCGTACGTCCGCTCTCAGGGCCCCTACGGCATCGTCGAGGGGTACGGGGGGCACGGCATCGGCACCGAGATGCACATGGACCCGCTCATCCCCAACCACGGCGCCCCCGGGCACGGCCCGCTGCTGCGGCCCGGAATGTGCTTCGCCGTGGAGCCCATGGTGAACCTCGGCACGAAGCAGACCGTTGAACTGGATGACGGCTGGACCGTCATCACCACCGACGGGCGCGCCTCGGCGCACTTCGAGCACACGTTCGCCGTCACGCCCGACGGCCCGCGCGTGCTGACCGCTCTTGACGAGGGCCGGGAGTGGTTCGCCAAGCTGGGAGGACAGACCGCGCCCTGACGGGGCGCTTCGGGAGGGAGCTGACGTGGCGCCGAATCCGGACATGCGGGCATCGGACGCCGACCGCGACCGGGTGGCCGCGAGCCTGCGCGAGCACTGCGCCGTCGGCCGCATCACGGTGGACGAACTGCAGGAACGGCTCGAGGACGTCTACGGTGCGAGAACGCTCGGACAACTCGAGAAGGTCACCGCCGACCTCCCCGAGGAGGACCTCTACCAGTTGCCCGTCCCCGCGACGCAGGCCAAGAGCACCGAGCCGCCCGTACGGCGGACGCGCGACGAGGCGGGCGTCCGGCGTGCGGCGTGGGCCGGGCTGGCGGCCGTGGGCGGGCTCAACTTCGTCATCTGGCTGATCATCGGCGTGACGGCCGGGTTCGTCTACCCGTGGTGGCTCTGGGTCGTGGGGCCGTGGGGCGCCGTCCTGCTCATCCAGGCGATCATGGGGTCGCGGCGCGAGTGACGCGTCACTCCACGTCCATCAGCGGGCGGTAGTTGCCCGTCGGGACGAAGTGCGTCGTCGCCGAGCCGTGCTCGTCCACCAGGTGGATCGCGAACCCCGCCGGCTCCCCGGTCACCGCCGCGCGCCCCGGATGCGTCAGGTCGAGGAACAGCTGCCGGTAGGTGCTCGGGCACGTCGTGCTGACCTTGCCGCCGACCGACCCCACCGACCCGCGATGCACGTGCCCGGAGATGACGCGGACGATCTGCGGGTGCCGCGCGACCACGTCGGCGAACCCCGCGGGGTCGACGAACCGCATGTCGTCGATGAACCGGATCCCGATCGGGAACGGCGGATGGTGCGTCGCGACGACCGTCGGCGTGTCGGGGGCCGCGGCGAGCGTCTCGTCCAGCCACCGCAGCCGGTCCTCGTCGAGATGCCCGTGCGGGTGCCCGTCCACCGTCGTGTCGCAGCAGACCAGCCGCGTCCCGGCGACGTCCACCGCGTACTGCAGCGGCGCCTGTGGAACGGTCCCGGTGGCGGCGACCGCCGGATGGTCCTTGAACACGGCGCGCAGCGCGTCCCGGTCGTCGTGGTTGCCCGGCATAGGGTAGACGGCCATCGGCAGCGGCGACAGCAGTGCGTGCAGGCGGGTGTACTCGGCGAGCAGCCCGCCGTCGGCCAGGTCCCCGGTGAGCACCACGGCGTCCGGCCGCGCGGGCAGCGTCAGCAGGCTCGACACCGCGGCCCGCAGGGCGCGCACCGGCCCCGAGCCGTCATCGACCTCGCCGTCCTTCCCGGCCGCCAGGTGGATGTCGCTCAACTGCGCGATGATCGCCATTGATCCTCCCCCTTGCAAGAAAACCACGGACCCGCCGTCCGGGCGTCCCGAGGGCCGCCGCCCGGCCGCACCGCCGGGGTCCCGTGCCGGGACGATCTTGTCGTCAGTCGGCCGGGCTGTCGACTCGGCGGAATGAGAAGAAGATCACGACCCGGTCTCGGGGGAGTATCGGTGCTGTCCCCACACCCTGAACGGTAGCTGGAGACGGACCGACGGCTCCCGCTCCACGGAACTCCGCTCCGGCCGCCGGGGCGGGCGACGCCTTCGAGGCGGCGGGTCATGGAGAAGCGACCCGGCGCGATCCGGTGGCCTTCGCGGGGGCGTGCGGGGGTGTCAGGCCACGTGGGGGATCACCAGGGAGAGCGCCGAGGTGACGTCCTCGGGGGCGGGTGCCACGTCGGGGACGACGTCGCGCAGGGCGAGCCAGCCGTTGATCGCCTGCACGGTCGGCTTCGCCTCGACGAGCTGCGGGTCGTCGAGACCGTACCAGGCCGCGACCTTCGACCAGCGCCACAGCCGGTGGCCCGCCGTCGACATCTCCGACGCCGGGAAGCCGGTGGCGCCGCGGGCGCCGGTGATGGCGTGCCGGACGGAGTCGGTCGAGCGGCCGACGCGCTCGGCGATGTCGCGGATGGTCAGCAGCGGATCGGCCTCCACCTGCAGGACGTGCAGGCCCGGGGCGCTCGTCTCGACGTACTCGACCAGCTCCATGATCGCCGCCGCGAGGGTCGCGCCCTGCCACGTGCAGGACGCGTTGCCGGGGCGTTCGGCGTGCTGCGGCTCGGTGATGATGGACACCGTGACCGCGCCGTGGGTGCGGTCGAACAGGGGGTCCAGTTCCTCCTCGTAGAGGGGACGGCTGAGGATCAGCGCGAAGTCATAGCTCGGCATGCTGACCCTCCTCGTCCGTCTCTACTCCTGAAAGGTACCAACGCCCAGGCAGGGTATGCTTCTGTTGGGAGCAGTCTCCGCCGCCGTATCATGCGCTGATTTCGCATTCGGGGGGTGGGTGGCGTACACTCCTGTGTCGGTCCGTCGCGACCACCCGATTCCCTGTTCTCGGCGTTGATTCGCCGTGGGCCCGCCTGCGGGCGGGCGAGGATCGCATCGAAGGACGCGTCGGACCGTCGTCCAATGAGCCGATCAGTGAAGCGCGGAGGACATGCCCAAGAAAGAAGGGGCCATCGAGATCGAGGGCACCGTCATCGAGTCGCTGCCCAACGCCATGTTCAAGGTGGAGCTCGACAACGGGCACAAGGTGCTCGCCCACATCAGCGGCAAGATGCGGATGCACTACATCCGAATCCTGCCGGACGACCGCGTCGTTGTGGAGCTGAGCCCCTACGACCTCACGCGCGGTCGGATCGTCTACCGGTACAAGTGAACAGCTGCCGCAGGGCCCGCCCCGCACTCCGGTGAGGGGAGAGCTCCGCGGCCAGTAATTCACTGAGGTTGCCTCTCTCGCGCGTGGCGGTGCGGGGGTGACCCTAGGACTTAGGAGACCCAGTGAAGGTCAAGCCGAGCGTCAAGAAGATCTGCAAGAACTGCCGCGTGATCCGCCGGCACGGCCGGGTCATGGTGATCTGCTCCGACCCGCGCCACAAGCAGCGCCAGGGCTGACGGCCGCAGGCCGCCGGACCCGCTCGACACAAGCGCATCGCAGCCTTCGCGCGTTCCGCCGTACGTCCCCCGGGGCGTACGGCAGTGGCGTGTGAAGGGACCACCCTCGGATCGACGGAGGCCGAGGCCGCCACCCGGGCAGGGTGTGTGCGGACGCGATGCGTCCATACCTCCGCGCAATGAAAGGAACTGCCCACATGGCACGCCTTCTCGGCGTCGACCTCCCGCGCGAAAAGCGCGTCGAGGTCGCTCTCACCTACATCTTCGGGATCGGCAGGACCCGCGCGCTGGAGACCCTCGCGGGCACCGGCATCAGCGGCGACCTGCGGGTGCACCAGCTCGGCGACGACGAGCTGATCAGGCTGCGCGACTGGATCGAGGGCAACTACCGGATCGAGGGCGACCTCCGCCGGGAGATCCAGGCCGACATCCGCCGCAAGATCGAGATCGGTTGCTACCAGGGCATCCGGCACCGCCGCGGGCTTCCGGTCCACGGCCAGCGCACGCAGACCAACGCGCGCACCCGCAAGGGCAAGAAGAAGACCGTGGCCGGCAAGAAGAAGGCCGGCAAGAAGTAGTCCGTCGCGGGCTCAGCCCGCCACGGTCCGACGACCTCGAGAGTAGAGAGAGCAGATGCCTCCTAAGAGCCGTGTCGGCGCCAAGAAGGTGCGCCGCAAGGAAAAGAAGAACGTCGCTCACGGGCACGCCCACATCAAGAGCACGTTCAACAACACGATCGTCTCGATCACCGACCCCAACGGGAACGTGATCTCCTGGGCCTCCTCCGGCCACGTGGGCTTCAAGGGCTCCCGCAAGTCGACGCCGTTCGCCGCCCAGCAGGCCGCCGAGGCCGCCGCCCGGCGCGCGATGGAGCACGGCATGCGCAAGGTCGACGTCTTCGTGAAGGGCCCGGGTTCGGGCCGCGAGACCGCCATCCGCTCGCTGCAGGCGACCGGGCTCGAGGTGGGCTCGATCCAGGACGTCACGCCCGTCCCGCACAACGGCTGCCGCCCGCCGAAGCGTCGCCGGGTCTGAGGTCAGGAGATCTAGAACAATGGCTCGTTACACCGGTGCGGACTGCAAGCTCTGCCGCCGCGAGAAGATGAAGCTGTTCCTCAAGGGCAGCAAGTGCGAGGGCCCGAAGTGCCCGATCGAGATCCGTCCTTACCCGCCGGGTGAGCACGGCCGCGGTCGGCCGAAGGAGACCGAGTACCTGCTGCAGCTGCGCGAGAAGCAGAAGGCCAAGCGCATCTACGGCGTGCTTGAGCGGCAGTTCAGCAACTACTACGTCGAGGCGAACCGCCAGGACGGCAAGACGGGTGACAACCTGCTCGGCCTCCTGGAGCGCCGCCTGGACAACGTGGTCTACCGCGGTGGCTTCGCCAAGTCCCGCGACATGGCCCGCCAGCTGATCCGGCACGGTCACATCCGGATCAACGGCAAGAAGATCAACATCCCGTCGGCGCTCGTCGGCGAGGCCGACATCGTCGACGTCAAGCCCAAGTCGCTGGAGATGACGCCGTTCCAGGTCGCCAAGGCCGAGGCCGGCGACCGCCAGGTTCCGGCGTGGCTGGGCGTGGACGCCGACAAGATGCGGATCTTCGTGCACTCGCTGCCGGTCCGGCAGCAGATCGACGCTCCCGTCCAGGAGCAGCTGATCGTCGAGCTCTACTCCAAGTAAGGGCTCGGGGCCGCCGGGATCCGCACCGCAGGTGGGGATCCCGGCGGAACGGGGAATACTCCCCGAAGTACTCCGATCGCGGTCGTCAAATAGCGGGCACCGCGGGAAGAAGGCACAACCATGCTCATCGCTCAGCGCCCCACTCTCGCCGAAGAGCAGGTCGACGAGTACCGGTCGCGGTTCACCATCGAGCCGCTGGAGCCGGGCTTCGGCTACACCATCGGCAACTCGCTCCGCCGCACGCTGCTCTCCTCGATCCCCGGCGCCGCCGTCACCAGCATCCGGATCGAGGGCGTCCTGCACGAGTTCTCGACCGTGCCGGGCGTCAAGGAGGATGTCACCGACATCATCCTGAACCTCAAGGAGCTCGTCGTCTCGTCCGAGCACGACGAGCCCGTCGTGATGTACCTGCGCAAGCAGGGCCCCGGCGACGTCACCGCCGCCGACATCGCGCCGCCGGCCGGTGTCGAGGTCCACAACCCGGACCTGCGCATCGCCACGCTGAACGGCAAGGCGAAGCTCGAGATGGAGCTCACGGTCGAGCGCGGCCGCGGCTACGTCTCCGCCGCGCAGAACAAGCAGCCGGGCCAGGAGATCGGCCGCATCCCGATCGACTCGATCTACTCGCCCGTCCTCAAGGTCGTCTACAAGGTCGAGGCGACCCGAGTCGAGCAGCGCACCGACTTCGACCGTCTCATCCTGGACGTCGAGACCAAGCAGGCGATGCTGCCGCGCGACGCCGTCGCGTCCGCCGGCAAGACCCTCGTCGAGCTGTTCGGGCTGGCCCGGGAGCTCAACGTCGAGGCCGAGGGCATCGACATGGGCCCGTCCCCGACGGACGCCGCGCTCGCCGCGGACCTCGCCCTGCCGATCGAGGAGCTGAACCTCACGGTCCGCTCCTACAACTGCCTCAAGCGCGAGGGCATCCACTCTGTGGGCGAGCTGGTCGCCCGCAGCGAGCAGGACCTTCTGGATATAAGGAATTTCGGCGCCAAGTCGATCGAAGAGGTCAAGCAGAAGCTCAACGACATGAGCCTCTCGCTGAAGGACTCCCCGCCCGGGTTCGACCCGAGCGCGGCGGCCGACAACTACGGCGACGACGACCAGAGCTACGCCGAGACCGAGCAGTACTAGGAAACGGAACCCGGCGGCCGGGGGAGCGTTCCCCGGCCGTCCGGCTCGACTGACGCCGGTACCTGATACGGCCGGCGCAGGAAGGAAGCAGCATGCCCAAGCCCACGAAGGGCGCCCGCCTCGGCGGTTCCGCCGCGCACCAGCGCCTCATCCTGGCGAACCTGGCCACGGCGCTGTTCGAGCACGGCCGCATCACCACCACCGAGGCCAAGGCCCGGCGGGTGCGTCCGCTGGCGGAGAAGCTGATCACCAAGGCCCGGAAGGGCGACCTGCACAACCGTCGCCAGGTGGCCCGCGTGATCCGGGACAAGGGCGTCGTGCACGAGCTCTTCACCGAGATCGCGCCGCGCTTCGAGAACCGTCCCGGCGGCTACACGCGCATCACCAAGATCGGGCCGCGCAAGGGCGACAACGCCCCGATGGCCGTGATCGAGCTGGTGCAGGAGCAGCTGTCGGCCGCTCCGTCGACCGCGACCACCGCCGCCCCGGCCACCGCCCCGGCGGAGGAGCCGGCGGAGGACGTCGCCAAGGCGGACGCCGACGAGACGGCGGAGCCCGCGGAGGCGGCAGAGGGCAAGGACGAGTCCGGCAAGGAGTGACCCGGTAATATTCCGGGCCGCCGTTCTCGGTAAGACATTGGAACGGGCCCGCCGTCCGGTACAGGACGGCGGGCCCGTTTCTTTGCCACACTTACGTTCATGGTCATGTTAGGAGTCCGCCGATTCAGCGAGGGCGGCGCCCGTCCCACCGGACGAGCGAGGGATGCGAGGAACAGGACAGTTCGACCGACATGACCGCACTGGTACGACTCCGGCTCGACATCGGCTACGACGGGTCGGACTTCGCGGGCTGGGCACGGCAGCCGAACCAGCGGACCGTCCAGGGCGTCATCGAGGACGCGCTGGCGCGGATGCTGCGGCTCGACCCGCCCCCGATGCTCACCGTCGCCGGCCGCACCGACGCCGGCGTCCACGCGCGCGGGCAGGTGGCGCACCTCGTGGTGCCCGTCGCCGCGTACTCGGCCGTCAACGGCACGATGCCGCGCAGGCTCGCCGGGCTGCTGCCGCCGGACGTGCGCGTCTGGCGGGTCTCGGTGGCCCCGGAGGGGTTCGACGCCCGGTTCTCCGCGCTGTCGCGCCGCTACGTGTACCGGGTGTGCGACAACCCGAACGGCGTCGAGCCGCTGCGCCGCCACGACGTCCTGTGGCACCCGCGCCCGCTGAACCTCGACCGGGTCAACGAGGCCGCGCGGCTGCTGGTCGGCGAGCACGACTTCGCCGCGTTCTGCCGCAGGCGTGAGGGCGCGACGACGATCCGGGAGCTGCTGCGCTTCGAGTGGGCCCGCGACGACCGCGACCCCTACCTCGCGCTCGCGACCGTCGAGGCGGACGCGTTCTGCCACTCGATGGTGCGGGCGCTCGTCGGCGCGATGCTGGTGGTCGGCGACGGCCGCCGCGACGTCGACTGGCCCGCGCAGGTGCTGTCGGCGCGCGTCCGCGACTCGGCGGTCAACGTGGCGCCCGCGCACGGCCTGTCGCTGGAGGAGATCCGCTACCCCGGGGACGAGGACCTGGCGCGCCGCGCGCAGGAGACCCGGCGCGTCCGCACCCTGAACGCCGCCGCGGCCGTGGCGGCGGCGGAGAGCGGCGAGGCGCCGCCCGGCGACGCGCCCTGAGGGGGACGGGCCGGGCGGCGCTCGGCGGTCGCGTGGGGGGTCAGTCGCGCGCCCTCGCGTCGAGGGGGCGCGCGTTGTGGTCGATGAACTGCTGGGCGACCTGCTTGGCGACCTGGTCTCCGGGCTGCACGGGCTTGCCGTCGGAGCGCTGCACGTAGGCGTAGACGACGTACCGGCCGCGGACGGTCGCGGCCGCGTAGCCGCCCGCGCGGTCGATGTCGGCGGTGTGCTCGCCCGCCATGCCGCGGAACCACTGGTAGCGGGCGGGGTCTCCGGCCCGGCTGACCGTGACGGCGGCGTTCTTGGTGGGCATGACCGCGATGCCGGACGTGACGGCGATGGAGCGGCGGGCGTCGAGGTAGGTCGCGCGGACGATCTTGCGGCACTGCTGCCGCTGGAGCGCCTGGAGCATCGCCCCGTTCGCCGCGTACTTCAGGTCGCGGTTGATGGACCGGCGGTCGAGCCGGTAGGCGTGCCCGCCGAGCGTGATCGTCGGGGTCGGGAAGACCTCGGTGAACTCCAGTTGAGCGGGGTCGGTCTTCTCGTTGTCGATCTTCAGCGGGTTCGGGTCCGGGGCGGGCGGGGGCGGTGCGTTCCCGGGCTGCGCCGGGGCCGGTGCGGAGGGCGTCGCCGGACGCTCGGCGGCCTTGCGGGTGGCGCCGTCGTCCGATGGGCCCGTTCCGCCGAGAGCGAACAGCGCGACCCCGGCGACCAGGACGGCCGCCGCGCCGCCGCCGATCAGCAGCGTCCGCCGGTTGCCCGCCTTCTTCGGGGGCTGGTGGGTCGCGCCGTCCGTTCCGCCCTGGCCCGGTCCGGGTGCCTGCGGGGGCGCGGCCTGCTCGTACGCGGGCGGGACGATCGGCGGTTCCTCGCCGCCGCCGGTCTGCGCGTGGGGCCCGGTCTCCCCGCTCGGGGGCCGGACGCCCGGCGGCAGGATCGCGTCCGGGACGAGCACCGGCGCGGCGGACGCGGACGCCTTCTCGGCCTCCTTGGCGCGCTCGAACGCCGAGGGCTCGGGCTCCTCGGACGGGACGGGCGCCCGTGCGGGCGCCGCCTCCCGCGGCGGCGCGACGGCGCCGTTCGGGGCGGCGACGACGGCCTGTCCCGGTTCGGGTGCCGTCTCCGCGGCCGTCCGGGGCTTCGGTGCCTCGGGCCGGACCGCCGGGATGCCGTCGGGGTCGGTGTCGGTGAACGTGGACGGTGCCGGCGGCACGAGCGGCTCGGCGGGGACGGCGCCGCGGGAGTCCACCCGCGGGATGCCGACTCCGGCGACCAGCGTGCCGGGCGGCGGGCCCGCGGCGGTGCCGCTCGTGGCGGGCGCGGCCGTCGCGGGGTCGTCGCTCGGCACCGGTGCGGGGGCCGCCTCCGTGGAGTCGGCGGCCCACCAGGGGGCCTCGAGGCCGAACGAGGGGAGCCGGTGGGCCGTGGGCGCGGACGCCTCGGCCGCCGACGGGACGGCCGAGGCCCCGGCCGGTGCGCCGGCCGGGGGAGCCGCACCGCCGAAGCTGGGCGGCGCGGACGCGGCGGTGGCGGCGGACGAGTCCGCCTCCCCGCCCGTCTCCCGGGTGTCTTCAGGTCCAGACATAAGCAGAGAGGGTATTCAAACCGGTCACTTCTGGAGGGGTTTGCCTTCGGTTTCCCTGTAATGCAGGGCGAGCGCGAGGTTGCTGCCCTTGTAGATCTCGGCTCCGAAGAGGCGGACGGTGTCGTGGTGGCGCTTGGCGATGGTCTTGCCGTTGGGGCGCTGCACCCAGGTCATCACGAGGTAGTGGCCGCGCGCCTGGGCGGTGCCGAGCGCGACGCCCTTGCCGTTCGTCCCGGTGATGCCCTTGCCGGGGAGGGCCAGCAGGTAGGCGTCGTCGGCCGTGGCGGCCTTCTCGGCGGCCTTCGCGTGCGCTTCGGTCTTGAGGTTGAGCACGCCGAGCGTCCCGATGAGGGCGCCGCCGCTGATGGCGTAGGTCGCGCGGAGGGCCTGGGTGCAGTCGCCCTTCTTGACGGCCGCGTCCAGCTTGGCGCCGCCGACGACGCCGTTGCACTCCTTCTCGGAGTTCCAGGCCGTGCGCGCGTACTTGTGGTCGTCGATCTCGAACTTGCCGTTGCCGAAGACCTCTTTGAGCGTCAGCGGCGCGGGGTCGGTGGTGCGGTTCTGCAGCTTCACCGGCGACAGCCGCACCGTCGGCGTCGGCGTCGGCGGGGGTGTGGACGGCGTCGGGGACGAGGCCGCGGCCGGCTCCTCGGAGTCGCCGCCCAGCGTCGACGAGAGGGCGATGCCGCCGCCGACGAGGACGGCGCCCGCGACGACGGCCGCGCCGATGACGAGCGGACGGCGGCGTCGCCGGGGTCGTTCGCCGTCGTGCGGGCCGCGGTCCGGTCCGGGGCCGAACTCCCGGTCGTGCCCGAACTCGCGGTCGTGCCCGAACTCGCGGTCGTAGGCGAAGTCGGGATCGTCCGGGCCGCCGGGGGGCGGGAATCCGCCGTCGTGCGGGGCCGGTCCGTGGTCGAACGGGCCCGGCGGGCCGTCGTACGGACGGTCGTCTCCGGGACCGTACGGCGACTGCGGCGGCCACGGCGAGCGGCCGCCGGGCTTGCCTTGATCACCCGGGTAACCCATGAGGGGGACCATACCGAACCTCGGAGGCGTCACTTCCAGCCGAAGGTCTGCGTCCACAGTTTGCCGTCCGGGCCGTCGACCATCCCGGCACCGATCGCGCGGAGGTCGCAGTTGAGGATGTTGCGGCGGTGTCCGGGGCTGTCCATCCAGCCGCGCACGACGGCTTCGGCGGTGGAGTAGCCCTTGGCGATGTTCTCCGCGCCGGGGCTGGTGTAGCCGGCGGCCTCCATGCGGTCCCACGGCGTGTCGCCGTTCTGGGAGGTGTGGCTGAAGTAGTCGTTGGCGGCCATGTCGGCGGAGTGCCGCTCGGCGGCGGCCATCAGGCGCTCGTCCGCGCGGAGCGGGGAGCAGCCGGCGTCGGCGCGCTCGGCGTTGGTGAGCGCGATCACGGCGCTCTCCACGGAGGTCGCGCCGTCCGTCCGTGACCTTCGCGACTCGCTCGGCGAACCGCCCGGCGAACCGCCCGATCCGCCGGACGACGACCCGCCGGACGGCGCGTCCTCGGCGGGCCGCTCCGGACGCGACGTGGACGGCTCGGGCGTCGGTGTCGGCGGGACGGTCATCGTCTTGAGCGGCGGCGGCTCCTGCTCGGCGGTCGGCGCGGCGGCGTTCGCGGCGGCGTCCGGCGAGGGCGCCGCGCCACCGGGCCCGGACGGGACGGGCGCGGTGCGGTCCTCGGGCAGCGCGTCGGACGCGGCGGCCCGTTCGGGGCTCTGCGCGGGCAGGACGAGGCGGTCGAGCGCCACGCCGGTGCCGATGGCGAGCACGGACGCGGCGACGGTCGCGCCGACGGTGACGACGGTGCGCAGCCGGCGGCGCGGGCGCTTGGCGGGCGCGGGCCGGCGGCCGGGCGGTGCGGGGCGCGGGCGGCCGCCGGCGACGAGGGTGTCCTCGGCGGGGCCCGGACGGCCGGGACGGCCCGGACGGCGCGGTGGTGCGGCGGGCGGGCGGGGACCGGGGCCGGCGGCGGGTCCGGGACGGCCGGTGCGGCCGTCGCCCGGCTGCTGGGGGCGCCCGGCGGGTCGGCCGGGTCTGCGGGGAGTGGACAGCTGAGGCTCCCGGGGGCGGGCCGCCGTACGCCGTACGCCGGCAGGGGGATCCGGTCGGCGGCACCTTATCTCTTTATGTATGTCCGAGTAAGGCGATTCGGGCAAATCCCCGGTCGCCCGACCGGGGCGGCGTGCCGTCCGGGTCGGGCCGTGGGGCATACTGGTAGGCGGCTGGGAGACTGTCACGGGCTACTCGCTTTGACCCGCGCCCGCGCGGCCGAGTATCCTGCGGGTTTGTTGTATGCGTCGGCGCCTGCCCGGGCGGTGGGATGACGACCGCATCCACGTGTCGGTGTGCCCCATGTGCGCTCGCACGGGCCCCGGCCTCCCGGAGCGCCCGATCGGAACGAGAACGCGTCCGATCGGCGTGAGCAGGAGATCCGCTGAGATAGTCGACGAGAAACGAAGGCTGACGACCGTGCGCACGTACACCCCTAAGCCCGCTGACGTTCAGCGTCAGTGGTACGTCATCGACGCGACCGATGTCGTGCTGGGCCGTCTCGCCAGTCATGTCGCGCAGCTGCTTCGGGGTAAGCACAAGCCGATCTACGCTCCGCACCTCGACACCGGTGACTTCGTCGTCATCGTGAACGCCGACAAGGTGTCGCTGTCCGGCAACAAGCTGGAGCAGAAGCGGGCGTACCGGCACTCTGGTTACCCGGGCGGCCTGCGTTCGGTGAACTACGGCGACCTGATGGCCAAGAACCCCGAGCGGGCCGTCGAGAAGGCGATCAAGGGCATGCTGCCCAAGACCACCCTCGGCCGGCAGATGTTCCGCAAGGTGAAGGTCTACGCCGGTCCCGAGCACCCGCACCAGGCGCAGAAGCCGGTCCCGTTCGAGATCACGCAGATCAGCCAGACCGGCAAGTGAGACCCGCGCGCACCCGACCGCGGTGCGCGTAAGGAAACAGTGGCCGCCGGGGCACCCGATGTTCGGGCCAGCCGCCCTGGCCAGAAGACCCTAGGAGAACCGTGGACGAGTCCACCGGCACCGAGACGCCCGCCGAGGGCGTCGAACTCGACTCGTACGAGGACGCGCCGTCCGAGTACACGACCGAGAGCCCCGAGGCCGAGGGCGAGGGCTTCCTCGGCCAGCCGGTCGCGACCGGCCCCGCCGCCGGCACCGGCCGCCGCAAGCAGGCCATCGCCCGGGTGCGCATCGTCCCCGGCAGCGGCCAGTGGACGATCAACGGCCGCACGCTGGACCAGTACTTCCCGAACAAGGTCCACCAGCAGATCGTGAACGAGCCGTTCGTCCTGCTCGGCCTGGAGGGCCAGTTCGACGTGCTCGCGCGCGTGAACGGCGGCGGCACCACCGGCCAGGCCGGTGCGCTGCGCCTCGGGATCTCCCGCGCGCTGCAGTTCGCCAACATCGAGCACCGCCCGGCGCTGAAGAAGGCCGGGTTCCTCACCCGCGACGCGCGGGTGCCGGAGCGCAAGAAGGCCGGTCTCAAGAAGGCCCGCAAGGCTCCGCAGTACAGCAAGCGTTGATCGACGGCACGAGCCGCCGCACCCCATGGCTTCTTTGTGGCCGACCCCGCATGGTCGGCACGCCGGGTGCGGCGGCTCGTCCGCTTTTTCCGGTTCGTTCGCTTTTGATGACCGTTCGGTACGGCCGGGACGTCGCACGTCCCGTCCCCTCCGGGCGGTCTTTCCGTCTATCCGGGAGTTGAACTGTGGCTCGTCTGTTCGGGACCGACGGCGTGCGGGGGCTCGCCAACCGTGACCTGACCGCCCGGCTCGCCATGGACCTGTCCGTCGCGGCGGCGCGGGTCCTCGGCGAGCAGGGCGAGTTCCGGGGGCACCGTCCGCTGGCGGTGGTCGGCCGCGATCCGCGGGCCTCCGGCGAGTTCCTGGAGGCGTCCGTCGTCGCGGGCCTCGCCAGTTCCGGCGTGGACGTGCTGCGCCTCGGCGTCCTGCCGACCCCGGCCGTCGCGTACCTGACGCACCAGCTGCACGCCGACCTCGGCGTGATGCTGTCGGCGTCGCACAACCCGGCCCCCGACAACGGCATCAAGTTCTTCGACCGCTCCGGCCACAAGCTGCCCGACGAGACCGAGGACCGCATCGAGGCGCGGCTCGGCGAGGAGTGGGACTGGCCGACCGGCGCCGGCGTCGGCCGCGTCCGCGACGCGCACGGCGCGGTCGAGCAGTACGTGGCGCACCTCGTCGCCTCGGTCCCGGTGTCGCTGGACGGGCTGCGCGTCGTCGTCGACTGCGCGAACGGCGCGTCGTGCGACGTCGCGCCGGAGGCGCTGCGCCGCGCGGGCGCCGAGGTCTTCACGATCGGCACCGCGCCGGACGGTCTCAACATCAACGCCGGGTGCGGTTCGACGCACCTGGACGCCCTCCGCGCCGCCGTCCGCGAGCACGGCGCCGACCTCGGGATCGCCAACGACGGCGACGCCGACCGCTGCCTCGCCGTGACCGCCGCGGGCGAGGTCGTCGACGGCGACCAGATCATGGCGATCCTGGCGCTGGAGATGCACGACTCCGGGGCCCTCGCCGCGGACACCGTCGTCGCCACCGTGATGTCGAACCTGGGCTTCAAGCTCGCGATGCGGGAGGCCGGGATCACGGTCGTGGAGACCGCGGTCGGCGACCGGTACGTCCTCGAGGCGATGAAGGCGGGCGGGTTCGTGTTCGGGGGCGAGCAGTCCGGGCATGTGATCCTGCTCGACCACGCCACCACCGGCGACGGCGTGCTCACGGGCCTGCAGCTCCTCGCGGCCATGGCCCGCCGCGGCCGTCCGCTGGACGAGCTCGCGAAGGTGATGACGCGGCTGCCGCAGGTGCTCGTCAACGTCAGGGACGTCGACAAGACCCGCGCGAAGACGTCCCCGGAGCTGGCCGCGGCCGTCGCCGCCGCCGAGGCGGAGCTGGGCGAGACCGGACGGGTGCTGATCCGGCCCAGCGGCACCGAGCCGATGGTGCGCGTGATGGTGGAGGCCGCCTCGCAGGAGCGGGCGCAGAGCGTGGCCGAGCACCTGGCGGACGTCGTCCGCACCGCCCTGCGCTGACGCCCGAGCGGCCCGCCCCGCGCCCGGCCGTTCGGTTCCGCCGCCGGGCGGGGGCGGACGACCGGGCGTCTCTCAGCGTTCGTCGATGTCCAGGCGGCCGACCTTGAGGTGCTTGATCTCGACGGTTCCGGCCTCCAGGTGTTCGACCACGGCCCGCTTGACGACGAGCTTGCCGATCGCGATGGCGCCGACGGCGAGCGCCCCGAGCGCCATCGAGCCCATCGCGAGGGAGCCGAACGCGTTGCCGAGGCGCAGGTCGAGGCCGGTGGCGGACGCGCCGGTGACCGCGGCGCCGGTGGCGCGTGCGCCCACGGCGCGCTCCGTCCGGACGCGGGGGCGTTCGTCCCGTTCGTCCCGCTCGTCGGCCGGTTGATCGGTGGATTCGCTCATGCGTCGAGCATAGGACGGGCGCGGTCAGCAGCGGTCGAGGAAACCGCCGAGGGCGCGCTCGTCGGCACCGGTGACGGGCAGGGAGTACGCGTCGGCGACCGCGATGTACTTGACCGCGTACTCGCACTGGTACTGCTTGCGCGGCTTCCACTCGGCGGGGCCGGAGTCGCCTTTCTGGCCGTTGGGCACGCCCCACACGGCGAGCAGGTTCGCGTGGTCGTTGGCGAAGCGCTCGCGCCGGTCCTCGGTCCAGCGGGACGCGCCCATCCGCCAGGCGAGCGCGAGCGGGTAGACGTGGTCGATCTGCACCTCGGCGGCGTCGGCCTTGGCGAAGGCGACGTCCCGGCCGGTGTAGGGGTCGTGGAGGAGCCCGGCGACGACGACGCAGTCGCCGCGCTTGCGGGTGTCCTCGAGGTCGCGCGCCAGGACGTCGTTGCGCTGGTCGCAGCCGTTTCGGTCGGTGTCCTTCCAGCGGGTGCCGAAGGCGTCGCGCTCGTAGCCGTCGCCGTCGCCCTCCGCCGCGACGCGCAGCCCGGCGAGCGTCTCGCGCGCCTCGGCCGTCCCGCCGGACGGCGCCCCGCCGGACGGCGAGGGCGTGCCGGAGTCCGAGATGCCCACGTCCGCACTGCAGGCCGCAAGCAGGGAAGCGGCGAGCGCAAGCCCCGCCGCGCGTGCCGCGCGTTCCATCGTCACCGTCCCGGGGTTCTCCGTGGATGTTCGCCGCTGTGCGGGTCGATAAACGATCACACCGTACGGGGTGGCGAACCGGCCATGGAGGACGGGCCCGCGGGGCAGGATGTGGGGCGTGCTGCACATGAGAGCGATCGTCCCCCCGGACCGGACGGACGAGGTCTGCAGAGCGCTCGCGGACTGCGACGGCGCGACGAACATCGTGGTGCTGCGGGGCGCGGCGCTGGCCCCGCCGGGCGACGTGGTGACCGGCGACGTCGCCCGCGAGTCGGCCAACGAGGTGCTCGACGCGCTGCAGGACCTCGGTGTCGACCGCGACGGGTCGATCGCGCTGGAGCGGATCGACCTGTCGATGTCGGACGTCGCCGAGCGGGCCGAGCGGCGCGCCCCCGGGCACGGCGACGACGCCGTCGTGTGGGACGAACTCGACCGCCAGGTCACCGAGGGCATGGCGCTGACCTGGTCGTTCATCGCGTTCCTCGTGCTGGCGACGCAGCTGGCCGCGATCGCGGCGCTGATCGACTCGCCGATCCTGGTCGTCGGCGCGATGGTGCTCGGTCCGGAGTTCGCCGCCGTCGCGGCGATCTGCTACGGCGTCGTCCGCCTGCGGGGGCGGCACATCGTCACGGCGGTGCGCACCCTGGTCGTCGGGTTCTCGATCGCGATCATCGTGACCTACGTGTGCGCGCTGCTCAGCCGGTGGGCCGGGGTGATCGAGATGTCGGAGCTGCCGGCGGAGCGCCCGCTCACCGCGTTCATCTACAGCCCGGACCGCTGGTCGTTCATCGTCGCGCTGCTCGCGGGCGCCGCCGGGGTGCTGTCGCTGACCGCCGGGAAGTCGTCGACGCTGGTCGGGGTGTTCATCTCCGTGACGACCGTGCCCGCCGCGGGGAACCTCGGGGTCGCGCTGGCGCTGAAGCACGTCAGCGAGATCGAGGGGTCGCTGCTGCAGCTCGGCGTGAACCTCGGCGGGATGATCATCGCGGGGACGGTGACGCTGCTGGTGCAGCGCGTCGTGTGGGGGCTCGTCCTGCGCCGCCGCGAGAGCCTGACGTCCACCGGACGGCCCGTGCGATCCGGGCGGCGCGTCCCGTGAGCATCCCGCCGCGGAGTGACTTTGGTCGACGCGGAATCAGACTTATGGCGCGGTGCATCGCACCTAAGACCGACGTGGCCGGACAACACAGGAGATAGGTTCGGCACCATGCCGATCATCGCCACCCAGGGCCTGACGATGAGGTTCCCCCGGGTGACCGCCCTCGACGACCTGAACGTGGCCGTCGAACCGGGCGTCGTCGGGCTCGTCGGCGCGAACGGGGCCGGGAAGTCCACGCTCATCAAGATCCTGCTGGGGCTGCAACCGCCCTCGGCCGGGACGGCGAGCGTGCTCGGGCTCGACATCGCGCGCGAGGGCGTCCGCATCCGGGAGAACGTCGGGTTCATGCCCGAGTACGAGTGCCTGCCGCCGGACATCTCCGCGACCGAGTTCGTCGTGCACATGGCCCGGATGTGCGGGCTGCCCGCCACCGCCGCGCGCGAGCGCGCCGCCGACACGCTGCGGCACGTCGGCCTGTACGAGGAGCGGTACCGCCCGATGGGCGGGTACTCCACGGGCATGCGCCAGCGGGTGAAGCTCGCGCAGGCGCTCGTCCACGACCCCAAGCTCGTGTTCCTGGACGAGCCCACCAACGGCCTCGACCCGGCCGGACGCGACGAGATGCTCGACCTGATCCGCCGGATCGGCGCCGAGTTCGGCATCAGCGTCCTGGTCACCTCGCACCTGCTCGGCGAGCTGGAACGCGTCTGCGACCACGTGGTCATCATCGACGGCGGGAAGCTGCTGCGCTCGCAGGCCGTCGAGGCGTACACCGAGGCCAGCGGCGCCCTCACCGTGGAGGTCGAGGAGGGGCGCGACGACCTCGGCCGCGTCCTGCGCGAGCACGGGGTGGAGGCGCGGGCCGAGGGCCGGTTCCTCGTCGTCGACATCGCCGGCGAGTCGACCTACGACCTCGTCCGCGACGGCGTCGCCGACCTGGGGCTGCGGCTGGTCCGGATGGAGCAGCGCCGCCACCGCATCGAGGAGGTCTTCCAGGGCGACCCGGCCGCGGCCGCCCCGACGCAGTCGCAGGGGGCGCCCCGA
The DNA here is from genome assembly GCF_014648495.1 of Actinomadura cremea. Lineage (GTDB taxonomy): Bacteria > Actinomycetota > Actinomycetes > Streptosporangiales > Streptosporangiaceae > Spirillospora > Spirillospora cremea. The sequence goes on along the minus strand of NZ_BMRF01000005.1, from coordinate 198,314 downwards.
TGAGCACCAGCACGATCCACGACATCGGCTACCGGCACTACGACGGCCGCCGCAACGGCCGCGGGTACGTGCTGCGGTCGCTGTACGTCCACAACCTGCGGGCGGCGTTCGGGCTGGGCCGCCCCGCCCGCGCCAAGATCATGCCGTTCCTGCTCGGCGCGATCATGGTGCTGCCGGCGGCCGGGTCGGTCGCCGCGTTCGCGCTCACCAAGCAGGCGGACGCGCTCATCCCGTACGCGTCCTACGCGGTGATCATGCAGGTCGTCATCGCGATCTTCACCGCGACGCAGGCGCCCGTGCTGGCCTCGCGGGAGCTGCGCTTCCACGTCGTCCCGCTGTACTTCTCCCGCCCGATCGACCACCTGGACTTCGTCCTCGCCAAGATCGGCGCGATGGCGACCGCGCTGCTCGCGATCACGGCCGTGCCGATCACCGTTTTGTACGCGGGCGGGCTGGTCGCGCGGGCGCCCGACTCGGGGCGGCAGTTCCTCGACTACCTGACGGCGCTGGCCGGCTGCGTGCTGTTCGCGCTCGTGCTCGCCGCGATCGGCATGGTGGTCGCCGCGTTCACGCCCCGCCGCGGGTTCGGCGTCGCCGCCGTCATCGCCGTCTACATGCTGTCGGTCGCCTTCGCGGCGATCGTGTCGACACTCGCCGAGGTGCAGGGCAACTTCACCCTGCAGGGCTGGATGTCGCTGGGGACGCCGTTCGAGCTGGTCGACACCGTCCAGGTGCGGCTGCTCGGCGCGGAGGCGGCCTACCCGGTGGCGCCGGGCGCCGGGGGCGGGCTGGTCGCGCTCGCGCTGTGCGGCGCCCTCGCCCTCGGCTCGATCGCGGTCCTGTACCGCCGGTTCCGGAAGGCGGGCCTCTCATGACCGAGCTGAAGCTGGAGAACGTGTCCCGCTGGTACGGCAACGTCGTCGCCGTCAACGGGGTGTCGATGACGATCGGTCCGGGCGTCACCGGGCTGCTCGGCCCGAACGGCGCCGGGAAGTCGACGCTGATCCACATGATGGGCGGGTTCCTCGCGCCGTCGTCCGGGACGGTCACGCTGGACGGCGCGCCGATCTGGCGGAACCCGGACGTGTACCGGAGCCTCGGGCTGGTCCCCGAGCGGGAGGCCGCCTACGACTTCCTCACCGGCGAGCAGTTCATCAAGTCGATGGCGAAGCTGCACAAGCTGCGCGATCCGGACGCCGCGACGCGCCGTGCCATCGGCCTCGTCGAGATGGGCTACGCGGCCGACCGCGCCATCGGCAACTACTCCAAGGGCATGAAGCAGCGGATCAAGATGGCGTCCGCGCTGGTGCACGACCCGCCCGTCCTGCTCCTGGACGAGCCGTTCAACGGCATGGACCCGCGGCAGCGGCTCCAGTTGATGGACCTCATCCGGCGGATGGGCGACGAGGGACGCACGATCCTGTTCTCGTCGCACATCCTGGAGGAGGTCGAGCGGCTCGCCGGGCACATCGAGGTCATCGTGGCGGGCCGGCACGCCGCGTCCGGCGACTTCCGCCGGATCCGCCGGCTGATGACCGACCGGCCGCACCTGTTCCTCGTCCGGTCCGGGGACGACCGCGCGCTCGCCGCCGCGATCATCGCGGACGGTTCGGCGCGCAGCGTCCAGCTCACCGACAAGGGCCTGCAGGTCGAGGCGACCGACTTCCAGCGCTTCACCTGGCTGCTCCCGCAGGTCGCGAAGCAGGCGGACGTGCGGCTGTGGGAGGTCTCGCCGGCCGACGAGTCCCTCGAAAGCGTCTTCTCCTACCTGGTGGCGAAATGAACGCGACGATCGCGACGATCACCTTCCGGTCGATGCTCGGCCGCCGCCGAGCGCTGCTGCTGCTCGCGCTGCCCGCCATCCTGGTGGCGCTCGCGCTCGGCATCCGGATGACCGGCAACGACGACCTCGAGACCACGACGCTCGTGCTGCAGCAGTTCGGGCTCGCGACGCTGCTGCCGCTGCTCGCGCTGATCGCGGGCACCGGCGTGATCGGCCCGGAGATCGACGACGGCCAGATCATGTACGTGCTGACCAAGCCGATCCCGCGCCAGGTGATCGTGGTGACGAAGCTGGCGGTCGCGATCGTGCTGGTCACGGCGTTCGCGGTCGTCCCGACGCTGCTCGCCGGGGTGCTGCTGGCCGGGACGACGGCGGGCCTGACCGCCTCCTACACCGTGGGCGTCCTCGTCGGCGGCGTCGCCTACAGCGCGATCTTCGTGGCGCTGGCGGTCGCGAGCCGCAACGCCGTCACGATCGGCCTGCTGTACGCGCTGGTGTGGGAGTCGCTGCTGGCGAGCTTCGCACCGGGCGCCAAGTCCGCGTCCGTCCAGGCGTGGGCGCTGTCGGTGACGGACTCGCTGACTTCGGCGACGATGGTGACGTCGTCGGTCGACCTGACCCTCGCGATCGTCCTGCTGGTCGCGGTGACGGTCGTCGGCGCGTTCCTCGCGGTGTTCCGGCTGCGCAGCCTGTCGGTCGCGAGCGCCGATTGACGCGCTTTTCGGCTTGAAGGCCGGGGATTCGGCCTGTGCCGCGCTGTTGCCGGTGCGGGCACTTCCGTGGCTTCCTGCTTCACCGGGTCGAGCCCCCCGGGGGCCGAAGGCCTTACCTGCCCTCCATCAGGCGTTTAAGGTCTCCGCCTCCCCGAGGACACCTTGGGGGTTTCCGTCCGGCGGCGACCGGTGAGGCATCACCTGGCGGTGATGCGGCGTCCTTCGTCCACAATGTTGCGGGCCGCGTTGACGTCCCGGTCGTGCACCGCCCCGCACCCGCCGCGTCCCTGTCTCGCTCCGCGGGAGGGTCGGCTTCACCCCCGCCCTGAAGGGCGGAGCACTGCCGACGAAACCTGGTAGCCGCCGTCCGCCCCCGGTCCGGACGCCGTCAGGGGGCGGCGCCCGTGCCGGGGCGCAGGAGTCCGCGTTCCATCGCGACGACGACCGCGTGCGTGCGGTCGCGGGCGTCCAGCTTCGCGAACACCCGCAGCAGGTGCGTCTTCACGGTGGCCTCCGCGATGACCAGCCGCCGCCCGATCTCGGCGTTCGACAGCCCGTCGGCGACCGCCCGCAGGACCTCCACCTCGCGGGCGGTCAGCGTCGCCGGGTCGGGGCGCCGCATCCGCGCGACGAGCCGCTGCGCGACGCGCGGCGCCAGCACCGTCTCGCCGCGCGCGGCGGCGTGCAGGGCGTCGACGAGCTGCTCGCGGGTCGCGTCCTTCAGCAGGTAGCCGATCGCGCCCGCCTCGACCGCGCTCTCGATCTCGACGTCGGTGTCGTAGGTCGTCAGGATCAGCACGCGGGTCGGGGCGGGGCCCGCGACGATCCGGGCGGTGGCGCGGGCGCCGTCCAGGACGGGCATCCGCAGGTCGAGCAGCGCCACGTCCGGCCGCAGCTCCTCGACGAGCGCGACGGCCGCGCGCCCGTCGCCCGCCTCCCCGACGACGTCGAGCGTCGGCTCGGCCGCCAGCAGGGCGACGACCCCGCCGCGCATCACCGTGTGGTCGTCGGCCACGACGACGCGGACCTTCCGTTCGGTCATGTCAGCCTTCCCGGTTCAGGGGGATCACGGCGAGGACGCGGGTGCCGTCGCCGGGCGCGCTGGTCACCGTCAGCTCGCCGCCCAGCTCGTCCAGCCGCCGCCGCATCCCGTCCAGGCCGAAGCCGCGCGAGTCCGCGACGGTGAAGCCGCGCCCGTCGTCGGTGATCTCCAGCTCCACGCAGTCCGGGTGCGGCGTCAGGACGACCCCGACCCTGGACGCGGCCGCGTGCTTGCGGACGTTCGCGAGGGACTCCTGCGTGCAGCGCAGCAGCGCGATGCGGGTCGGCTGGTCGCAGTCGACGTCGGGCAGGTCGGCGGCGACGCCGACGCCGGTGTCCTCGGCGAACCGGTCCAGGGTGCGGCGCAGCGTCCGCGCCACCGACCCGGTCGCCGGCATCGCCGACCCGACGAGGACGCGGGCCTCCGCGAGGTTCTCCCGCGCGGTCCGCTCGATGGACGTGAGCTGCCGGGCGCTCGCGGCCGGGTCGGTCGCCAGGCCGGAGCGGGCGGCCTCGGCGAGCGCGACGATCGACGCGAAGCCCTGCGCCAGCGTGTCGTGGATCTCCCGGGCGAGCCGCTCGCGCTCCTCGGCCGCGCCCTGCCGCTGGTGGGCCCGCGCCAGCTCCAGCCGCGCGTCGTCCAGCTCGGCGCCCAGCTCGGCGGCGCGCTCGTCGCCGCGCCGCTCGATCCGCCGGACGAGCAGGCCGCCGAGGATCCCGGCGGCGCAGCCGATCAGCGCGGCCACCATGTTGCCGCCGAGGACGACGCGCGGCAGGTCCTGGGCGAGGTCGCCGAGGAGGACGGCGGCGGTGCCGGTCGCGGTGAGGACCATCGCCCGCCGCGCGCCGCCGCCGAAGATCCAGAACTGCGGCAGGGACACGACCAGCATCGCCGCGCCGCCGTCCAGCAGGTAGGAGTGCAGGCCCAGCGCCGCGACCAGCAGGGCGAGGAACACCCGCGGCGGGACGGTGCGGTTGCGGGGGAACGTCACGAGGATCGCGTAGCCCGCGCCGAGCAGCACCAGCAGCGTCAGCATCGGGTAGCGGACGGCCGCGGGCTGGTCCCGGACGGCGAGGCCGGGCGGGATCAGCCCGAAGACCATCCACGCGAGCGCGTACCACTGGTGGAGCCGGAACCGGAACCGGTCGTCCGGCCTCGCGGCCGTCCGCGTCCGCTGCGTCACGGTGGTCAGCCTACGGTCTCGAGCGACGACTCCGCCCGGTTCGTCCGTGCGCGTCCGATCCGGCGGGACGGCCACCAGCAGCGGTCGCCGAGCAGCAGCATCATCGCGGGCAGGACCATGACGCGGATGATCGCGGCGTCGAGCAGCACCGCCACCGCCAGCGCGAACCCCATCTGCTTCATCGCGATGATGTGCAGCGAGACGAAGCTCGCGAACACCGTCACCATCACGAGCGCCGCGCTCGTCACCACGCTGGCCGAGCCGCCGACGCCGTCCAGCACGGCCTGCCGGGTCGGGACGCCGCGCAGTGCGGCCTCCCGGATCCGGCTGATCACGAACACCTGGTAGTCCATCGACAGCCCGAACAGGATGACGAACAGCAGGAGCGGGACGCGGGACTCGATCGACCCCGTCGACGTGAAGTCCAGCAGGCCCTCGGCCCAGGTGCCCTGGAACACGAGGACGAGCAGGCCGAGCGACGCGCCCGCCGACAGCAGGTTCAGCACCACGCCGATCAGCCCGAGCACCACCGACCGGAACGCCCACACGGTCATCGTGAACGTCACCAGCAGCAGCGCCCCGATGATCCACGGCAGCTTGCTCTTCTGGTGCTCCGGGTAGTCGGCGTACCGGGCGACGTCTCCGGACACCGCGACGTCCGCCCGGAGCCCCCCGACGGCCGCGGGCACGTACTCGGTCCGCACCCGCTCCAGCGACCGCAGCGCCTCGTCGGTGCTCACGTGGTGCGGCACCTGCAGCTGCAGGAGGGTGATCCGCCCGTCCGGGGACGTCCGCAGCCGCGCCGGTCCGGCGAGCAGCGGGTCGTCGCCCGCCCGTGCGGCGACCTGCGCCAGCGCCGCGCGCACCTCGCCCGCCCGTCCGGCGTCCGCCCGGACGACGACCTGGTGCATCGCCTTGAGCTCGGGGAACGCCGCGTTCAGCCGGTCGAACACCCGCATCGCGGCGACCTCGCGCGGGTGGCTGTCGCGGCCCATGTCGGTCAGGTTCAGGCTCAGCAGCGGCGCGGCCATCGCCAGCATCGCGCCTGCCGAGACCACGAGGCTCAGCCCGGGCCGCCGGCTCACCGGACGCAGCAGCGCGTTCGTGATCCGCCCGGCGCCGAGCCGCGGCGGCTTGCGCGCCCGTCCCTTCCGCGCCGCCCGGCGGTCCGCCCACGCGCCGAGCTTCACCAGCACCGCGGGCAGGACGGTCAGGGAGCTGACCACCGCGACGAGCGTCACCACGATCGCGGCCGTCGCGATCGACGCGAAGATCACGTCGTCGGCGAGGTACAGCGTCGCGCTGGACACCGCGACCGCGAGGCCCGAGATCACCACCGACCGGCCGGACGTCGCCGCGGCCAGCTCGACGAGCGCCCGCGCGTCCAGCCGCCCGTCCGACTTCGCCCGCTCCTCCCGCTCCCGCTTCAGGTAGAACAGCGTGTAGTCGACGCCGACCGCCATGCCGATCAGCAGGATGACGCTCGCGCCGACGCCCGCGTCCGGGAAGGCGTGCGAGGCGAGCATCGACAGCCCGATCGCCGCCGCGATCGAGGTCAGCGCCAGCACCACCGGCACCACCGCGACCGCGACCGACCCGAACACCACGAGCAGCGTGAGCAGGGTGATCGGCAGCGCGATCAGCTCGGTCCGCGCGAGGTCGTCGCCGCGCAGGTCGTCGACGCCCTCGCTGACCGACGGGCCGCCCGTCTCCTCGATCCGCAAATCCGGGTGCGCCTCCTGCACCGCCGCCGTCTGCGCCAGCAGGGTGTCGAGGTGCTCCCCGCCGTCGCGTTCGGCGCCGTGCATCGTGACGTCGACCCGCACGGCCGTCCCGTCCTTCGACCACACCGGTGCCGACACGCCCTCGACCGCGGGCAGCCGCTCCATCCGGACGGCCGCGTCCCGCGCGGCCGTCCCCGCCGCGGTCCGGTCGAGGGGGCCGGACCGCGCGGTGACCAGCACGTGCTCGACGGGTTCGCGGGCGAGCCCGCCCTCGGCCGCCATCGCCTCCGCCCGTCCGGCCTCGCCGATCCGGTAGTCCTCGGTCGTCGCCGCGTTCCCGCCGACCGCGAAGCCCGCGCCGAGGCAGATCGCGACGAACAGGAACCACGCCGCGATGCCGCGCCACGGATGTCCGGCGCTCCACCGGGCCATGCGCACAGGAAGGTTCGTCATGCCGTCAAGCCTGCTGGCGGGGCCCCGGCCAGCATGAGCCTCGACCGGCTGAACCACCCGTCCACCGATCGGTGGACGTCAGCCCGCGCCGGGGCGGACGATCATCAGGACGGCGACGACCGTCCACAGCAGGTTGAAGACGCCGGTCAGCATGGCGAGCCGGCCCGCCGCCCGCTCGCCGGGCGCCGCCCCGCTCAGCACCCGCCCCTGGCCCGGCAGGACGGCGAACGCCAGCAGCGCCGCCGCGACGGCCGTCAGGATGATCGACGCGACCAGCCACGCCTGCGTCAGCACGCCGAGCGTCGCGCCCGTGGCGAAGCCGAACAGCGGGACCGCGACGCCGACCAGCGCGTAGCTCCGGCAGATCCGGTGCAGGACCGCCATGACCCCCGCGTTGCCCTCGCGGGCGTAGCGCGGGAACAGCGACCCGGCCACCGACACGGGCCCGATCGCCAGCAGCGCCGCGAGCACGTGCAGCGTCAGCAGCACCTCGGTCATCGTGTCTCCTCGTTGTAGGTCACCAATGTATTGGCTACCAATGCATAGCATGCCTACACGTCCTATGGGTAGGCTGCCTACGCATGAGGGGAGACGCGGTACGGGGACACCTGGACGCCCTGCTGCTGGCCGTGCTCGAATCGGGCCCGCTGCACGGGTACGCGATCATCACGGCCGTCCAGGAACGCAGCGGGGGAGCCCTCGAACTGCGCACGGGCACGGTCTATCCGGCGCTCAACCGGCTGGAGCGCGTCGGGCTCCTGGCCGGGAGCTGGCAGTCCGTCGGCGCGCGGCGCCGCCGCTGCTACGAACTCACCGACGCCGGGCGCCGCACCCTCGCGGGGGAGCGCGCGGCCTGGCGCGACTTCACCTCCGCGATCGGCTCCGTCCTCGAACCGGGACCGTCCACGTGACCGCCGTCGACGAGCACCTCGCCGCCCTCGACGGCGCCCTGCGCGGCCCCGCCCGCGCCAAGGCGCGGATGCTCACCGAGGTGCGCGACGGCCTGACCGACGCGCGCGACGCCCTCGCCGACGCGGGCCTGCCGGCCGGCGACGCCGAGCGCCGCGCCGTCCGCGACTTCGGCACGGTCGCCGAGGTCGCACCGAGCTTCCAGCACGAACTCACGATCGTCCAGGCCCGCCGTACCGCCCTCGCCGCCGCGCTCAGCGCGCCCGTCCTGCTGCTGTGCTGGTGGACGGCGGGCTCCGACACCGGCGTGCTCGCGTACGCCGCCCGCCTCGTGGGCGGCGTCGCCGCGGTCGCCGCCCTGCTGTGCGCCGGGTGCCTCGCCGCCACGGGCGCGTGGGCCCGCCGCCTGCCCGTCCCGCGCGGCCTCCCGGTGACGGTCGCGTGGGCCGGGACGACCGCCGGTGCGGCCCTCGGCGTCAGCGCGGTCGCCCTCACCGTCGCGTCGGCGCCGACCGCGAACCCGCCGCTCGCCCTGCTGATCGCCGTCCTCACGCTCGCGTTCCACGCGAAGGTCGCGTCGTCCGCGCGGGCCTGCCGGCACTGCGCCCGCCTCGTCTGACGGCCGTCACCGGGTCGCGTCGGCCCACGCGAGCAGGCGGTCCAGGTGCGGGTTCGACGTCGCGACGGTGCGCGGGCGCCCGGCGACGACCTCGCCGCCCGTCCCGTCGATCGTGACGAGGGCGCCGTCCGGGACGTCGAGGCCCGGGGCGCCGACGACGGCCGGCCGGCCCAGCGAGCGCGCGACGACCGCGGCGTGGCTCGTCGTCCCGCCGACGGCCGTGACGACGCCCGCCGCGGCGGCCAGGCCGTGCATGTCGAGCGGGGACGTGTACGGACGGACCAGGACGACCGGGCCGTCGGCCGCCATGCGGACCGCGCGGTCGGGGGTGGTCGCCACGCGGCCGGTCGCGACGCCCGGGGAGGCGCCGATCCCCCGCGCGAGGACGTCCGCTCCGGTGGCGTCGAGCCGCGGGGCGCGCGCGATCCGGAGGTCGTGCGGGGAGACGCGCCGGACCGCCGCACGCCGGTCGATCACCCCCGCGTCGGCCAGGTCGACCGCGACGCGGACGGCGGCGTGCCCGGTCAGGCCCCCGGGCCGGACCTGCAGCAGCCACGGCACGCCCGACTCGAACGTGAACTCCACGTGGCACGCGTCGCGGTAGTGGCGTTCGAGCAGGTCCAGCGCGTCCACCAGGGCCGTCCACACCGCCGGTTCCCGGTCGGCCAGCGCGGACAGCCGCGACGGGCTCGTCCGCCCGGACACGACGTCCTCGCCCTGGCCGCCGAACAGCACCTCCCCGGACGGGACGGGCTCGCCGGTGCCGGGGTCGCGGCTGAACGCGACGCCCGTCCCGCTGCGCCCGTCGCGGTTGCCGAACACCATCGCCTGCACGGTGACGGCCGTCCCGGCGCCGTCCGGGATGCCGCGGATCGCGCGGTAGGTGCGGGCGCGCGGGGTGTTCCACGACGCGAACACCGCCCGGACGGCGAGGTCGAGCTGCCGCCGGGCGTCGTCCGGCACCGCCTCGCCCGGCCCTTCGCCCGGCCCGTCGCGCGCGGTCGCGGCGAAGCTCGCCAGGAACCGGCGGCGCGAGTCGCGGGCGAACCGCGCGTCGCCCGTCTCGGCCGCGAGCCCCTCCGCCGCCCGCGCGGTGAGCCCCAGGTTCAGGACCGTGCTCATCATCCCGGGCATCGACACCGCGCCGCCCGAGCGGACGGCGAGCACCAGCGGCCGGTCGGGCCCGCCGAGGCGGCGCCCCGTGGCGGCCTCCAGCCCGGCGACGGCCGCCGCCAGTTCGGCGTCGAGTCCGTCGGGGAACCGTCCGTCCCGCAGGAACGCGCGGCACGCCGCGGTGCCGACGACGAATCCGGGCGGCACCGGCAGCCCGAGCCGTCGCAGCGCGATCAGGCCGCGGGCCTTGCCGCCGAGGACGGCCGCGGGCTCCGCGACGTCCGCCGCGATCGGATGGACCCACCGGACCGGGAGGGCCGTCATCGCGGGATGCCCAGCGTGACCAGCAGGTCTTCGTGGAGCTGGAACCACACCGTGTGGTACGAGGCGAGGTCGTCGGTCACGTACTCCACCGCTCCGGCACGGGCACGGGCGAGGGCGCGGGCGAGCCGGTCGCGGTACCGCCGGAACCGGAGCAGCGCCCCCGCGAGTTCGGCGCAGACGGCGTCGGCCCGCAGGTGGAAGTCCGCGAGCGCCGCCAGGACGCGGGAGCGGTCGTCCGGCCGCAGCTGCCACGCGGTGAAGAGGTCGAGCAGCTCCGGGTTGAGCACGAGGAAGTCGCCGTACGCTCGGGTCACCACGGGACGGGCGCCCGCGGCGTCGAGCTCGTCGCGGATCCGCGCGGCGTCCGCCGCCCGGCCGGGGCCGGTGAGGCTCCAACCGCCGAACTCGCCGGGCAGGCGCGTGACGAGCCCCGCCACCGCGAGGTCGATCAGCTCGGACTCCACGTCGGGTTCGGGCAGTGCCGCCGCCTCGGCCAGCCGGGCGGCACCGGCGACCCCGACGCAGCGCAGGGTGTGCAGGACGAGCAGGTCGGTGCCGGTCGCGTGCATCGTCACACCCGCGACCCGTCCACGGACGCGACGGCGTGGGCCGCGCCCCGCCCGTCCGCCCGCGCGACGATCCCGCCCGCCCGGACCCGCACCGCGACCTCGGTGTCGTCGCCCGGTTCGGCGACGCCGGCGGCGGCCGCCACGGCGCCGCGATCGTCGAGGACGAGGCGCAGGTCCGGCCACGCGTCCGGTGCGAACGCGCGCCGCAGGCAGCCGGTGACGTCGCCGATCCGCAGCCGCACGAGCCGTCCGACCTCGGCCGGGTCGGCGGTCACCACGGCCACGGTGACCCGGTCGCCGGGCCGGGCGGCGCGGACCGCCTCCTCCGCCGCCCGCAGCCGTCCGGTGCCGAGGACCGCGACCACCCCGTCGGCGTCGAGCCCGGCCGGACGGCCGCCGATCTCGTCCGTCAGCCCCCCGGGCGGCTCCCAGCCGTCCCGGACGGCCGTCGCGGGGGCGGCGAAGGGCAGGTGCGGCGGGTCGAAGGAGTCGGCGAGGTCGAGTCCGGCCAGGTGGCGGCAGGCCCGCGCCACGTCGAACGGGTCGCCGAACCCCGGCGCCGCCCCGGCCAGGTGCCCGGACCCGTTCAGCAGCGTGAGCACCAGCTCGGCCAGCCGCACCCGCCGGACGTCCGGCGCGTGCGACTCCAGCGCCAGCCCGAGCAGCAGCGCCTCCAGCCATGTGACCTGCGCGAGCGCGCCGCGCCCGCGGTCGTCGTCGAACAGCCCGGCCGTCGACCGCAGCCGCAGTTCGGCGCCCGCGGGCGAGTCGCCGAGCAGCGGGAGGCGTTCGAGCCAGACGCGGGCGAACGCGCCGAGCGCGTCGTCCAGCCCGCGGGTCGGCGGCGCCTCGCCCGGCCCGGCACCGGCGCCCGCACCGGCTCCGGTGCCGGTGCCGTCGAGCGAGTCGACGAGGACCGCCAGGTACAGCGCGCGTTTGCTCGGGAAGTTCGAGTAGACCGCGCCCCGGGTCAGCTCCGCCCGCTCCGCGATCCGGTCGATCTTCGCGTCGGCGTAGCCGCGCTCGGCGAACTCCGCCCGTGCCGCGACCAGCACGGCCGCCCGCGTCCGCTCCTGCCGCTGGACCCGCGTCAGCCTGACCACTCGCCACCCCTTTGCTCCGTCGACGGACCTAAGATACTTTCACCATCCAGATGATACCAACATCTGAATGTTTGGAGCATGTGTGAGTGAGTACGGATTCGAGGCCGAGGGCCTGGTCAAACGGTTCGGCGGGACGACGGCGCTCGACGGCGTCGCCCTGGCCGCCGGACGCGGCCGCGTGCTGGGCCTGCTCGGGCCCAACGGCGCGGGCAAGACGACCGTGATCCGCATCCTGGCGACCCTCCTGCGCCCGGACGCCGGACGCGCGGCCGTCGCCGGGTTCGACGTGGTGCGCGACCCGGCGCGGGTCCGGGAGCGGATCGCGCTGTCGGGGCAGCACACCAGCGTCGACGAGGAGCTCACCGGACGGGCGAACCTCGTCATGATCGGGCGGCTCCTCGACCTGCCCCGCCGCCGCGCCGAGCGGCGGGCGGGCGAACTGCTGGACCGGTTCGGGCTCGAGGAGGCGGCGGACCGGGCCGTCGCCGGGTACTCCGGCGGCATGCGCCGCCGCGTCGACCTGGCGGCGAGCCTCGTCGGGCGCCCCGAGGTCGTCTTCCTCGACGAACCGTCCGCCGGCCTCGACCCCGGGAGGCGGGACGGGCTGTGGCGGCTGATCCGGGACCTGGCGGCCGACGGCGTCACCGTCCTGCTGACCACCCAGTACCTCGAGGAGGCCGACGCCCTCGCCGACACGATCACCGTGATCGACGGCGGACGGGTCATCGCCGCCGGAGCCCCCGCGGACCTGAAGCGGCGGATCGGCGGGCACACGATCGCCGTCCGGCTCGACGACCCCGCCGACGCCGAACCGGCCGCGGCGATCCTCGCCGCGGTCGCCGGACGCGCCCCCGAGCGCGCGTCCCGCACCGAACTCGCCGTCCCCGTCGCCGGCGACGACGCCCTCTACGAGACGACCGCCCGGTTCCGCGAGCACCGCATCGGCGTCACCGAACTGTCCCTGCGGCTGCCGAGCCTCGACGAGGTCTTCCACGCCCTGACCGACGACACCGCGAAGGCGGCACGATGACCGGCCCGCTGCGCACCGTCCGGCACAGCCTCGTCCTCGCCCGCCGGAGCCTGGCCAAGACGAAACGCAGCCCCGGCCCCGTCGTCAACGGGGTCGTCTCGCCCGCACTGTTCCTGGTGCTGTTCCTCTACCTGTTCGGGCGCCCGGTCGCGGGCTCCACCGGCGACTACCTGCAGTACCTCTTCCCCGGCATCCTCGTCATGGGCGCCGCGCTGGCCGGGCTGGTCTCCACCGGCACGAACATCAACCTCGACCTCAAGAACGGCGTCACCGACCGGTTCCGGAGCATGCCGATCAGCCGCCTCGCCCCCCTCCTCGGGTCCGTGCTGGCCGATCTCGTCCGCTACCTGCTCGCGGTCGCCCTGCTGTTCGCCCTCGGCGTCCTGCTCGGCTTCCGCACCGGCGGCGGCATCGCCGCGGCCCTCGCCGCCGCGGGCCTGGCCGTCCTGTTCGGGTTCTGCCTGAGCTGGGTCACCGTGCTCTTCGGCGTGCTGGTCAAGGACGCCGGGGCCGTCCCGGCGTTCAGTTTCATCACCTTCCTGCCCCTGCAACTGGGCACCAGCCTCGCCACCCCCACCGGCACCCTGCCGGGCTGGCTGGGCGCGTGGGCCGGGATCAACCCCGTCACCCACGTCATGGACGCCTGCCGCGCCCTCCTCAACGGGACACCGGTGGACGGCGCCGTCACCACCACGCTCGTCTGGTGCGCGGCCCTGTTCCTGGTGTTCTGCCCCCTGGCGGTCCGCGCCTACGGCCGCCCCCAGTGATCAGGACGGGACGGCGGCCGCGCGTTCGGCCTCGATGCCGTCGAGCAGCGCGCGGAGCCCGTACTCGAACGTCTCCTCGGGCGCGCCCGCGTAGTCGGCGGCCGCGGGCGCGTCCAGCCGCGCCCGCAGCCGCGGGAACCGCATCGCGACCTCGGTCGCCTTCTCCATCGCGTCGCGCATGGCGGCCTCGGCGTCCTTGCCGCCCCGGCTCAGCCGCCGGGTCAGCGACACCGTGGCGGAGGCGCCGAGGACGTTGCCCAGCACGTACGTGAAGACGGCAGCCGCCGCCCGGTCGGCCGCCGCGCCGGTGAGGCCGCCCGCCTCGTGGACGGCGAGGCAGTGGTCGTCGTACCGGGCCTTGCCCTCGCCGTAGAACAGGTGCGAGCCGAACGCCTGGACGAGCCAGGGGTGCCGCTCGAACATCGCGTGCAGGCCCGTGGCCATCGCCGTCGCCGCGTCCCGCCACCCGAGCGCGTCCGGGTCGGCGAACTCGATCTCGCTCCACACCCGGTCGCCCGCCAGCAGGAGCAGGTCGTCCTTGTTCTTGACGTGCCAGTACACGGCGGTCGCGGCGGCGTTGAGCCGTCTGCCGAGGTCGCGCATGTTCAGGCCGTCCAGGCCCTCCTCGTCGAGGAGTTCGACGGCGGTCCGGACGATCTGTTCGCGGGTGAGGCTGTCGCGCGGCATGCCCCCACGATAGGGCGGCCCTGCACTTAGTTCAAGAACAGCCTTGCACTTAGTTCAAGTCCACGCTTAGAGTGCACTTGCACTTAGTTCAAGTCATCCGGAAGGAACTCCCCCGATGCCGACCCTCGCCGCCATCCTGCAGTTGCTCGTCGCCGCCGCCTTCGTGACCATCCCGATGGTCCGCCACCGCTACGGGCCCGCCGCGAAGGCCGCCGCCGAGGCCGAGCTCGCCCGCCAGGACGTCCCCGCGACCGTCCTCGAGGAGAACGGCCTCAAGTTCGACGCCAGTGGCCACGAGACCGCCGCGCCCGCCGCGATCGCCGCGATCATGGTCGCGGTGGCGTCCCTCAACCTCGCCGGACATGACTGGGCGCGCCCGCTGACCTGGGTCTTCTCGTCGCTCGTCCTGCTCGGCAACGCCGCGATCCTCTACAGCCAGCTCACCGCGGCCACGTCGGTGCGCGCCGCGTTCGAGCGCAAGGGCGACCCGACGCTGCTGCGCATCGACGTCCGCGCCCTGCTCGAGGCCGCCGAGGGCGCCTTCCCCCGCTGGGTGATGCCGACCCTGCAGAACATCCGCCACACGATCGTCTTCGCCGGCTCCGCCGTGGCCCTCCTGGCCGTGACCCTCGCCTGATTTGCCTACACCCCTTAGGCTGGAACAAAACGGCATTCACCAACGGGAACGGCGCACGACCATGCAGACCTGGACGACCACACCCATCACCGCGGACCTCCTGCGCGGTGCCCTCGACCTGGAGCGCACCGCGCGGGGCGTGCTGCCGCACCGGCTGCCCGCCTGGGCCCGCGCGCAGAACACCGACGGGCAGCTCGCCATGGCCGAGTCCCAGCCCGCCGGCGTCCGGCTCGCCTTCCGCACCGCCGCCACCGCCGTCGAGGTGGACGCGCTGCCCACCAAACGCGCCTACAACGGTGCCCCGCTCCGCCCGGACGGCGTGTACGACCTGCTCGTCGACGGTCGCCTGCACGACCAGGCCGTCCTGCCCGGTGGCAACGTCCTCGCCATCGACATGGCGACCGGGACCGCCGAGCACCGGCCCGGCGAGCCCGGCACCGTCCGCTTCGCCGCGCTCCCGGGCGGCGTCAAGGACGTCGAGATCTGGCTGCCGCACGACGAGACGACCGAGCTGGTCGCCCTGCGCACCGACGCCCCCGTCGAGCCCGCGCCCGCCCGCGGCCGCCGGGTGTGGCTGCACCACGGCAGCTCGATCAGCCACGGGTCCAACGCCACGAGCCCCACCGCCGTCTGGCCCGCGATCGCCGCGTCCGGCGCCGGGGTGGAGGTCGTCAACCTGGGCCTGGGCGGCAGCGCCCTGCTCGACCCGTTCACCGCCCGCACCATGCGCGACGCCCCCGCCGACCTGATCAGCGTCAAGATCGGGATCAACCTGGTCAACGCCGACGCGATGCGCCTGCGCGCCTTCACCCCGGCCGTCCACGGCTTCCTCGACACCGTCCGCGAAGGGCACCCGACCGCCCCGCTGCTGGTCGTCTCGCCCATCTACTGCCCCATCCACGAGGACACCCCGGGCCCGACCGCCATGGACGTCGGCGGGATCGCCGCCGGACGGCTGCGGTTCCACGCCACGGGCGACCCGGCGGACGGCGCGCGCGGGAAGCTGACCCTGAACGTCGTCCGGGACGAACTGGCGCGCATCGCCCGGCAGCGGGGGGCCGACGACCCGAACCTGCACTACCTCGACGGCCGCGACCTCTACGGGGAGTCCGACTTCGCCGAACTCCCGCTCCCCGACGACCTCCACCCGGACACCGCGTCCCACCGCCGCATCGGCGAACGCTTCACGGCCCGCGCGTTCGGCCCCGGCGGCCCCTTCGGCTGAACCGGAGGGCCGCGCCGGTCAGGCGGTCGCCGGGAGCGGGACGGCGGCGCCGTCCGGCGCGGCCAGCATGTCGAGGGCGAGCGCGGCCGACCAGCTGAAGTCGTGCGCCCCGCGCCCGCTGCCGTCCACCGGGTCGAAGTACTCGCGGAAGCCCGAGCGCTCCAGCATCCCGAGGGTCGACGCGGAGATCGTCCGCGCGATGTCGGGCCGCCCGGCGCGCAGGGCGCCGACCCACAGCAGCCAGTTGGTGTTCACCCAGGTGGGCCCGCGCCAGTACCGGTGCCGCTCGAAGGCCGGATCGCGCAGGTCGTACGTGGGCACGGGGTGGCGGCACCCGCCCATGAACGCGGGGGACAGCAGGAGCCCGAGCAGGCGGTCGCGCACGGCGGTGGGCAGCCACGGATCGAGCAGCGGCGCGAACCCGGAGATCGTCGCCGCGGTCCCGCGGACGCCCGTCCGCACGTCCCGGGCGACGAACGTGCCCCGCTCCTCGTCCCACAGCCGCGCCATCAGCCCGAGGTGGACGGCGCGGGCGGCCCGCCGGTGCGGCTCCGGATCGCGGCCGATCCGGCGGGCGATCTCGGCGAGGCACAGCTCGCCGTCCAGCAGGATCGCGTTGAACAGCGGGTCCTCGACCGTGAACGCGTGCTTGTCCAGCAGCTTCACGTCGTCGTAGCCGAGGTCGCGGTAGCTCTCGGCGAGCGCGATGTACGCGGCGTAGTCGGCGTCGCCGGGCCGCTCGTCCGCCGCGACGTGGTCGGTGTCCCGGCGGACGAACGCGGTCCGCGACGTCTCGACCTCGTCGAGGAAGGGGTCCCAGGCGGGGCTGTTGTCCGTTCCGGACTCCCACGGGTGGACGATCGCCGCCAGCCCGCCGCCGTCGAGGTCGCGCCGCTCGATCAGGTACCGGTGCTGGGCGGCGAGCTTCGGGTACGCCTCGGCGAGGAAGCGGCGCGCGGCGTCGCCGTCGGCGGCCCGCGTGCAGATGGTCAGCGCCGCGCGCGCGTGGACGGGCGGCTGGACGATACCGGACGTGCGCACCGCGGGGGCGTCCGGCACGCCGCGGCTGTCCCAGAAGCCGGGCCCCGGGAAGTACGCCTCGCCGCCCGCGTCGCCGTAGACGATGTGCGGCAGCCGTCCGGTGTCCCACTGGGCGCGGAGGAGTCCGAGCAGCTCGCACTGCGCGCGGCCCTGGTCGACCCGGGCCAGCCCGATCGCGATGAACGCCGAGTCCCAGCTCCACTGGTGCGGGTACTGCGTGCGGGACGGGAGCGTGGCGGCGCCCGTCCAGTTGGCGTCCAGCGTGCCGACGGCGGCCTCGCTCAGGCGGTCGTGGTCGACCGTTCCGGGGGCTTCGACGGCGTCGACCTCACCGGGCCCCGCGAAGCGTGCTACGCGGTCCACTCGGGTGACTCCTCACAGGTCAGGGGGCGTATCGGGGGTGCGCGGGGGCTTGCCGCCGGGCAGAGCTTGCGCGTCCATCAGCCCGCTGATTGTCATGCTATGACCCATCTTTGGCATTTCGTGACTGAGAGTCGAGTTTTTGCCATGAATCCGCAGGGAAACGTCAGGCCGGACGATCATCCGGCACGGCGAGCGTCGCGTGGCGCAGGGCGGGGAAGGCGGCGGCGACGGCCAGGGTGGCCGTGACACAGAACAGGCCCCCGGCGACGACGGCGGTCCGGGGACTCGTGAGCTCGGCCAGGAAGCCGACGCTCGCGTTGCCGAGCGCGGGGGACACCGTGGCCTGGACCATCCACAGGCCGCTGACCCGTCCCCGCAACGCGTCGGGCGTGCCGTGCTGCAGGAGAGCGGAACGCAGCGTCTCGGAGATCAGGTCGCCGAGCCCGGCCAGGGCCAGCAGGAACAGCCCCAAGGGCAGCAGCGTGGTGAGGCCGAACCCGGTGAGGGAGACGCCCCACAGCAGGACGGCGCCGATGAGCGCGTGGCCTCCCGCCCGTCCCGTCCATCCGCTGGTGGCCGCGCCGACCAGCGCGCCCAGCGCCGGAGCGGCGTACAGCAGGCCCACGACGGCGGGGCCGCCGCCGAACTGCTCCTCGGCCAGGGCGGGGTAGAGCGACTGCGGCATCGTGAAGACCATCGCGGCGGCGTCGACGAGCAGCAGCCCGATGACGAGGCGCCGCCCGCGCACGAACCGCAGCCCGTCCACGACCGAGCCGAAGGCCCGGCGCACCCCGGTGCCCGTGCCGGCGTCGCCCGGCGGGAGCGGACGTACGAACAGCAGGGCGAGCGAGAACAGCAGGAGCCCGGCGGCGTCCACCGCGTAGCAGGCCGCCAGGCCCGGACCCGCGACGAGCAGGCCGCCCACCGCCGGGCCGAGGAGCGCGGCGAACTGGGTGGACGCCGCGGTCAGCGCGCCCGCGGCGGCCAGCCGTCCGGTGCCGACCAGGGCGGGGATCGCGGCGAGCATGGCGGGGCCGCCCAGCCCGGCCAGCAGCCCCGTCAGCCCGGTGGCCAGGTAGATCCCCCACAACCGCGGCTCGGGCAGCAGCGCGTTGACCGCGAGCGCCGCCGCGACGGCGACCAGCGGTACGCGCGTGGCCAGCATGAGCAGCCGCCGGTCCAGTCGGTCGGCCAGGACGCCGCCGACGATCACGCCCACCACCATCGGCAGCGCCCTGGCGAGGCTGACCAGACCGGTCTGCAGCGGCGAGGCGGTCATCGCGTAGATCTGGACGGCGACCGCCACGCTCGTCATCAGCGTGCCGATCAGCGCGCCGAGGAACCCGGCGTACAGCAGGCGGAAATCGCGGCTCTCCCGCAACGGGGACAGGTCCATGGCGAGGCCCATAACGCTCCTTAGGTGAGGCTTGCCTAAGTCACCTTGATCGACACACATCTAAAAGTCAACATGTGTGAAGTTCAAGCGGCTAGTAGCCTTCGACACGATGAGCAGCAACCCCCGGCGCCGGCCCACCCACCGCAAGGGCCGCGCGACCCTCACCCGCAAGTCGGTGGGGACGGCCGCGCTGGACTTCCTCGGGCGCCGCGGACCGGGCGAGCTGACCATGCGCTCCCTGGCCGCCGAACTCGGCGTCTCGCCCCGCGCGCTGTACAACTACGTCGAGGACCGCCGCGACCTCATCACCGTGGCCGCCGAGATCTTCGAGTCCCGCTGGCGGCCCGCCGCGCTGGACCCGGACCGGTGGCGCGACGACCTGCGCGTCTTCTGCCGCGACCTGCGAGCCCACTACCGGCGCCACCCCGGCATGACGACCCTCGCGCTCAGCGAGAACATCACCCTCGCCCGCCACCCGGCGATGCTCCGCAACGTCGACGCCCTGATCGGCGTCTTCGTCCGGATCGGCCTCCCGATCCAGGACGCCTACCGGGCCTGCATGGAGACGATCAGGATGGTCGTGGGCTTCGTCGAGTTCCAGGACGCTCTCCACGACCGTCCGCCCGTCCACGTGGACGCCGCCGACCTGCACGCGTCGCCCCCGCCCTGGCTGACCGCCCCGGGCGGCGAGGACCTCCCCCACCTTCGCCGCGTCGGCGAACTCGAACCCGACTCCCCGGACACCCTCTTCGAGTTCTCCCTCGACGTGCTGATCGACGGGATCGCGGCCCGCGCCGGATAATCGCTGGCGCGCCCCACCGGCCGCCCGGCACCCTGGTGATCATGCTCAGCGACGCACAGGTGGACGCGTTCGTCACCGACGGCTTCGTCCGCATCGACGGCGCGTTCCCCGCGCAGATCGCGGCCGAGTGCCGCGAGATCATCTGGCGGGACATCGGCGCCGACCCCGGCGACCCGTCCACCTGGCCGTCCCCGGTCGCGGGCCTCGGCGACCTCGCCCAGCCGCCGTTCCGGACCGCCGCCGACACCCCGCGCCTGCACGCCGCCTTCGACATCCTCGTCGGCCCCGGACGCTGGATTCCGCGCGACGACCTCGGCGGCTTCGTCGTCCGGTTCCCCGGCGGCGCCCCGGCCCGGGTCGACGGATGGCACATCGACGCGAGCTTCCCCGGCGACGACCTGGAGCCCGGCTCGACCGACTACATGCGCTGGCGCGTGAACGTCGAGTCCCGCGACTGCGCGCTGCGCATGTTCTTCCTGCTCTCGGACACCGGGCAGGACGACGCGCCCACCCGCCTCCGGGTCGGCTCCCACCTGGACGCCGCGCGCGTCCTGGAACCCGAAGGCGAGAAGGGCCTGGACGCCCGAGAACTGGCCCGCCGCGTGGACGCCGCCACCGCGCACCGTCCGCTCGCCTTCGCCACGGGCGACGCGGGCGACGTCTACCTGTGCCACCCGTTCCTCGTCCACGCCGGGCAGCCGCACCACGGCACCCGTCCGCGCTTCCTGGGCCAGCCGAAACTCACCCCCGCCGTCCGGCTCGGCGGTGGAAGCTCCCCGGTCGAGACCGCGATCAGGCGCGGCCTCGGCCGCTGACGGAAGAACCACGGATGCCGATCGACCCCCACCTGCTCGCCGTGTTCACGGTGACCACCATCGTCGCCCTCGTCACTCCGGGGCCCGACATGCTCTTCGTGCTCGGCTGCGGCGTGCGGGGCGGCGCCCGCGCGGGCCTGCTGGCCACGGCCGGCGTCATCACGGGCGACGCGCTCTACATCGTCGCGGCCACCGCCGGGCTCGCCGCACTGCTGACGGCGTTCCCGGTCGCGTTCACCGTGATCCGGATCGCCGGGGCCGCGTACCTGATCTACCTCGGCGTCCAGATGATCCGGAACCGCAGGAAGGGGCAGGCCGACGATCCGGCCGCCGGGGGGATGTCGGGCAGGCGCGCGTTCCTGAACGGCGTCGTGTCGTCCATGGCGAACCCGCAGACGTTCACGTTCGTCGTCGCGTTCCTCCCGCAGTTCATCGACCCCGCCGCCGGGCCCGTCTGGCTGCAGGTCGCGATCCTCGGCGGCGTCCTGATCGCCCTGGAGTTCGTCGCCGACGGCACGGTCGGCGTCCTCGCCGGACGCATCGGCGGCTGGCTGCGCACCCGGAAGGCCGTGCGCCGCCGCCTCGACGCCGCGACCGGCGGCGTGTTCATCGGCCTGGGCGTCACCCTCGCGGCCGAGCGCTGAGCCCGGTTGCGGGAGAATGCGCGGGGAACGTCCGCCAGAGGGAGCCGCCATGTCCATCCGCCGCGCCATGCCCGATTTCCACACGGAGGCCATGGAGGAGAGCCGGGACTTCTACGGCCTCCTGGGCTTCGAGGAGGTCATGAACCAGGGCTGGGTCATGACGCTCGCCTCGCCCTCCAACCCCACGGCGCAGGTCACCTTCATGACCCACGACAAGACCGCGCCGGTCGTGCCCGACATGAGCGTCGAGGTGGACGACGTGGACGCGGCCTACGCGGCGGTGCGAGAGACGGGCGCGGAGATCGTCCACCCCCTCCAGGACGAGGAGTGGGGAGTCCGCCGCTTCTTCGTCCGCGACCCCAACGGCCGTGTGATCAACGTCCTCGCCCACCCGTAGCGCGGCCTCGCCCCCTGCCCGATGGCGCCCTCGTTCGTCGGCTGGTTCACCGGCGGAAAAGCACCGCAGGTACTACTTTGGGGAGGTTTCGAGAGGGGCCACGGCATGAGCGGCGTATCGCGGCGGGGGTTCTTGGCCGCCGCCGGCCTGGTGGCGGCCGGAGGGGGTGTCGCCGCGCTGGTGGAAACGGGCGTGCTGCCGGGCAGGGAACGCGCGGCACAGGCATTGGGCCGCTGCGGTGACATGCCCACTCCGCCGCCGGCGCGGCCCGGACGGGTCGAGGAGCACACCCTGCGCGCGGCCGGTGAGTCCGTCCGCGCCGTGATCGGCCGCCCGGCCGTCCGTGGACCGGTGGTTCCGCGGCGGCGTCGTCATGGACGCCCTGATCCCCTTCCTGGCCGACCAGGGCCTGCGGACCGGACGTGTCGGCCTGCTCGGCTGGTCGATGGGCGGGGACGGCGCGCTGCGGCTGGCGGCCGAGCACGGCCGCTCGCGGGTGGCCGCCGTGGTGGCGACCTCACCGGCGATCGACGACACGGCGGCGCGATCGTACGCGCGGCGGCTGGCCGGCATCCCGGTGTGGGCCGGATGCGGCGACCACGACTCCTTCGCCGATCCGACCAGGGAGCTCCTCGCGACCCTGCGCGACGCGGGCGGGCGCCCGGAGGGCGGCATCTACCCCGGCTGCCACGACGCGGCGTTCCGCCGGAAGATGCTCCCCCGCCAACTCGCCTTCCTGGCCCCCCACCTGCTCTGAAGCACACACGCCGCGCCTGGATCAGAACTCGTCGAGCCCTCCGACCTGCCCGATGGTGAAGATGTGGCGGGTCGCCGCGCAGATCGTCTCCAACGTGTGGACCGGCGTCCCCTCGGCCGAATACGACGCCCGCAGCACCTGGACGACCCACTCGCCCGGATCGAGTCGTGGCGATGCGGACCGGCACCTCGTTGGCCGTCATCATCTTGCGGCGCGCCAGGATGTCGTCCCCGGGGTCGACGCGTAGGCACGCGGCGACGTGCTCGCTCGCGGGCTCGGTGCCGATGTAGAGCATCCGTCGGCCCGGTGTGATGCCCTGACGCTCGGCCTCGGTGTGATCGGCACTCCGGTCCTTCTCGGGAAGACTTTAGGCCCCCTATTGCGGCCGCTCATGGAGCGCCCTACTCTCACTCCACGAGGCAATTTTGGCGGTCCCCCTGCGACGCGAGGACGACCCGGATCGGTGGATGGACCTGGTGAGGTCGGACGACTCGATCATCACGCAGGTAGCCGACGGGGCGACTGAGAAGGGCACCTGGCCGACCAGTTCGGCGAGTGCTCCGCACATCGTGGCGACCATGCTCAAGGCGCTGGACGTGGAAGCGGGAATGAAGGTGCTGGAGATCGGCACCGGCACCGGCTACAACGCCGCTCTGCTGGCGGAGTTGGCGGGAGCGTCGAACGTGACTTCGATCGAGGTCGACCCTGTCCTGGCGGAGAACGCTCGTACGGCGCTTCGTCGAGCCGGTCACCCGGTTCGGGTCGTGACCGGAGACGGGGCGGACGGCTATGCGGACAACGCGCCGTATGACCGCGTGATCGCGACGGCGGCGGTCTGCGAGCTTCCCTACGCGTGGGTGGAGCAGACCCGGCCGGGCGGGCTCGTCGTCGTGCCTTGGGGGCCCACCGTCCACCCCGATGAACCGCTGGCCGTGGTGACGGTCGGGGAGGACGGGACCGCGGAAGGACGGTTCACCGATCCCGCGTGGTTCATGCCCCTGCGGGG
The DNA here is from genome assembly GCF_014648495.1 of Actinomadura cremea. Lineage (GTDB taxonomy): Bacteria > Actinomycetota > Actinomycetes > Streptosporangiales > Streptosporangiaceae > Spirillospora > Spirillospora cremea. The sequence goes on along the minus strand of NZ_BMRF01000005.1, from coordinate 175,212 downwards.
GCAGCGAATGCCGCAGGACGTCAGGCACCGGACGCGCGAGAAGTGGGAGGCACAGGGGAGGCCGGACGCGTCGCGGTTCGGGGTCACGGTGACGCCGGAGGGGCAGACGGTCTGGCTCGATGAGCCCGCCGACCACGTCGACACGAGGCCCGCCTCGTAGACGAGGGCGACGGGCTGTACCCGGTGCGCCGGCCCAGGGCGGGGCCGGCGCCGTGCGGCGTCAGGACGTCAGGACGTCAGGCGGGTGAGGTCGTTGACGAGCTCGGACGCGGCGACGGGGTCGAGGTCGCCGAGCGCGATCGGCTTGCCGGAGTAGCGGCCGGGCAGCACGATGACGTCGCGGATCTCCTGCTCCGCGAGTTCCTCCGGCGCGTAGACCCGGATGCCGGGGCTGAAGAAGACCATCACGTGGCGGCCGTCCCCCGTCATCGTCATGACCTGGCGGCGGAACCCGCCGTCCTCCTTGTCGCCGAGTTCCCAGCCCCGCGAGGTCATGCCGGTGATCCGGCCGAAGTGGACGGTTTCGCCCTTGAACCGGTCGAGTTGCGTGGCGCCGCGTTCCTCGTCGGTGAGGGTGTGGACGGGACGGGCGAGCTGTTCGAACGGCTGCAGGATCTCGTAGTCGGCGAACACCTCCGTCCAGGCGTCGGTGTTCGGCAGGCGGAGCGGGTGCGGGAGGGACACGCGAGCGTCGTCCGGCAGGACGAACGCGTTGTCGTGGACGTCGGCGTACGTGCCGTCTTCGGCGACGCGGAACGACGTGGATCCGGCCGACCAGACGAGGCGTCGGACGACGTGGCGGAGGAGCGGGTGGTCGGCGAAGATCGTGCGGAACTCCTCGGGCGTCCACGACCGTCCGGTGACCATCGCCTGTTCGAGGCGCTTGATCTGTTCGGCGGCGACGGTCCGGGCTTCCTTCTTGAGGTCGCCGAACCGCTTGTGGGCGGCGGGTGCGAGTTCCGGATCGTCCTTCGCGCCCGGTTTCGGGAGGGTCTTGCGCCGCTTGCCCTTCTCGTCGGTGACGTACGGCTTGAGCTGCTCGTCGAACCCGACCGTGAAGCGGCGCGGCCCGTAGTCGAGCGTCATCGTCCCGTCGGCGTCCAGGCCGAGGGGCGGGACGAGCCGGTCCGCGAGCTGCTCGGTGGTGTACCCGCGCTCCTCGGCGATCCGGTCGAGGTTGCGCTTGGCGAAGAACCGGATGCGCTTGGGGTCGGCGGCCTTCTCCGCGAGGACGTGCAGGTGGCGCAGCGCGGTGGGCGTTTCGAGCCGGGTGAACAGGCGCAGCGCGTTCGTGGCGCCCGCTTCCCACGTGTACCACTTGGGCCAGCGCTTGACGATCGAGCCGAAGCGGTCGGCGGTCTCGTCGTTGCCGTATTCGAGCAGGAGGTACTGGACGCCCGGGGTCGCCCACTCCTTCGGGTGCCGGTCGGCCTGGTAGAGCGCCCAGGCGAACTCGGCCAGGGAATCGGGGTCGAGGGCCTCGAGCACGGGCGGGACGCCCGCGTAGGGCTCCCGGTGGCTCGAGATCAGCAGCATCGTGACGAGGTTCCGGGTGGCCGCCGGAGGGAGCGCCTGCTCGCGTCCGCGCAGGAGGAGCTGCGGCAGGTTCTCGGGCGCGAAGGCTTCGGGAAGCTCCGGGAGCGGGTCGGGATAGGCGTCCAGGGGGTCCTCTTCGTCGTGCAGCCCGGACAGGGCGGCGACGGCCTCGTCGCCGTGGTGCCGCGCGGCCTCGGTGACGGCGTCCCGGCCGTGCTCCCGGGCCACCAGCCGGAGGGCCGCCTCGGCGCGTTCCCGCGTCGGGCCGGGCTTGCGCAGCGCGGCCGGGACGGTCAGCCGCGCGGCGTCGCGGCCGTGGAGCCGGTACCAGCTCTCCGACTCGTAGCGGTTGGGCCAGACGCCGAAGTACTTGACCATGACCTGGGCGACCTTGGCGTCCAGGTACGGGACGAGCCCGTGGAACTTGGACTCGTTCTTCGCCTTGTGGAGCAGGAACGGGTAGGCGGCCATGCCGTGGCGGGCCGCCGCGCCCTGGCACAGGTTCTCGTGGCTGTAGGTGCGGAAGACGTCCCAGTTCTTCCAGTTGCGGTACTTCCGGCTCAGCTGGGGGCGGCCCAGGTCGGGGAAGCGCGCGCAGACGTCCCAGTTGCGCTCGTCCGCGAGGATCTTCTCCCCGATCTCGGCGGGCGCCTGCATGACCAGGCCGCAGAACGCCCGGTACCTGTCCACCGGGTCGAGTTCGAACGCCTCGCCGTTCGCGAAGGTCCCGGCGAGCGCGTCCCAGTCGGTGTCGTCGGGGAGCGGCTCGGCACCGAAGGGCCTGCTCTTGGGATTCAGCCACTCCTCGCGCATCCCCGGGGCCCAGCGCATGGTCGTCGGTTCCTTCGGCGTCTGCAGCTTGAGGACGACCGGTTCCCCGGCGGCCCTCGGGCCGCCGGCCCAGGGCGGGGCGACGAGCAGGGGCGGGAGCGCGGTCTCGGGGGCCTCGGGGAAGCGGGGCGTTTCCGTCATGTCTCCTGTTTCGTGGTCGGGATCGGCCGGGTCAGCTCCAGCAGCGTGGCGAGGAGTTCGGACACGGCGACCGGGTCGGCGTCGCCCCAGCGGGGCTGCCGTGGCCCGTGCAGCCGGACGGCCCCGATCGTCTGGTCGGCGTACCGTTCGGGGTCCCTCAGGTGGACGCCGGGCTCGAAGGTGACCATCAGCTTGTGGCCGTCGCGCATGGCGAAGTGCAACTGGCGCTGATGGACCAGCCTGTGCGGCGGCTGCGGAAGGCTCCATCCCCGGGCGGTCATGTCGACGATCCGCGCCGTCGGAACCGTCACGCCCGCGAACCGGTGCAGCGAGACCGAGCGGCGCTCCTCGGCCGTCAGGACATGGACGGGACGGGCGAGCTGGGCGAACGGCTGCTCGATCCCCCGTTCGGCGAACGCTCCGGCCCACGCGTCGGCGTCGTCGAGGTGGACCGGGTGCGGGAGGGCGACGCGGGCCCCGTCCGGGAGGACGAACGCGGCGCCGTGGACGTCGGCGTACGTGCCGTCCTCGGCGACGCGGAACGAGTCCGGTCCGGCCGACCAGACGAGGCGGCGGACGACGGGGCGCAGGAGCGGGCGTTCCGCCAGCTCCCGGAAATCGCTCGCCGTCCACGACCGCCCGGAGAGCATCGCCTGTTCGAGGCGCCCGATCTGGTCGGCGACGGCCTCCCGGCCCTCGGGGGCGTCCGGCTCGGCGTCGGGGACGAGCCGGTCCGCGAGCTGCTCGGGCGTCAGCCCGCGCAGCGCGGCGACCAGGTTCAGCCGGGCCCGCGCGTAGCCGCGCATCTCCTCGGCCGCCGCCGTGCGCGTGAGCCGGTCCAGGTGGCGCGGCCCGCCGGCCGGGTCCATCTCGGCCAGCACCGCGACGGCCTCGTGCCCGTCGTGCGACCAGACGAACGACGACTCCCAGCCGCCCATCTCGCGGGCGAGCCGCGCGGCCGTCCCGGCGTCGCCGAGGCGCCGCAGCGCGTACTGGACGTCGGGCGCGGCCCAACGATCGCCCGAGGGGGCCCGGTGCTCGTACAGCGCCCAGGCGAGTTCGGCCAGCGAGCCCGGGTCCAGGTGCTCGAAGACCGGCTCGCAGCCCCGGTACGGGGCCTCGATCGTGGAGATCCGCAGCATCGTGACCAGGTTCCGGGTCGCGGAGACCGGCAGGGCGGACTCCCCGCCGCGCAGCAGCACCCGGGGGAGCGAGTCCCGGACGAACGCCTCGTCCGGTTCCGGCAACGGGTCGGGATACCGCTCCAGCGGGTCGAGGCGGAGCGTGGAGACCGCCGCGACGGCCTCGTCGCCGTACCGGCGCGCGGCCTCGCGCACGCACTCGGCGCCGTGCTCCCGTGCGACGAGCGCGAGGGCCCGCTCGGCCCGGTCGCGTCCGGGGCCGGGCTCGCGCAGCGCGTCCGGGACGATGAACGGCGCGGCGGCCCGGCCGTGCAAGCCGAACCAGGCGCGGGCGTCGTCGGCGCGGTCGGGCTCGTCCAGGCTCTCGACCATGATGCGGGCGGTGGCGGCGTCCCGGAACGGGGCGAGGGCCGTCACCCGCCCGTGCCGCCCGGCCGCGTGCAGCACCAGCGGGTGGGCCGCCAGGCCGCGGCGGGCGGCGATGAGCATGAGCGGGGCGTCTGACTCCGCCCCGGACCAGTCGTCGAAGTGACGCGCGTCCGCGAGCAGCTCGCGGGCGAGGTCGTCCGGGCCCCGCATCACCAGCCAGTAGTACGTCCTGCGGTCGGCGGCCCCGCCGGTGCGGACGCGTGCGGCCGCCCGCTCCCAGTCGGTGTCCTCGGGCGGTTCCGGCAGGAGGTCCTGCAGTGCGACGGCCGGAATCATCGACCACGCCTCCCGGAGCCCGAACGGCCACGACTCGGCGGCCGGCTCCGCCGGGGCCTCCAGGTCCGGGAGGACGACCGGTTCCCCGCCGCGCGGCTCCCGTGTCCACGGGGGGTCGGCGAGGAGGGGCGGCAGGTCGCTTCTCGGGGCCTCCGGCACCCGGGCCGTCCCCGTCACGTTCCCCGCTCCTCGCCGGTCAGCTTCGTCAAGGTCGCAAGGATCTCGGACGTCAGGACGGGCCCCAGTTCGTCGAACGTGATCTCGCCCGCGCCGTGGCCGGACGAGGCGAGCCGCACCTGGTCGATCTCCTGCACCGGGTCGTCCGCCGGGGTGAGGACGCGGATGCCGGGGTCCAGGTAGAGCACGAGGTACCGCTTCTCGCCCAGTTCGAGCGACACGTGCCGCCGGTACCCGCCGGTCTCCTTCTCGCCGAGCCGCCGCACCGCGTACTCGACGCCCGGCGACGCCCAGGCGTTCGGGATGTACCCCTCCGTGACGTACAGGGCCCAGGCGAGTTCGGCGAGCGAGCCGGGGTCCAGGTGCTCGAAGACGGGCTCGCAGGCGGCGTACGGGTCCTTGGTCGACGAGATCCGCAGCATCGTCACCAGGTTCCGGGTCGCGGAGACCGGCAGGGCGGACTTCCGGCCCCGCAGCAGGACCGGTGGGAGCCGCTCGCGGACGAACTCCTCGTCCGGCTCGGGCAGCGGGTCGGGGTACCGGTCGAGGGGGTCGAGGCCGAGCGCCTCCATCGCCGCGACGGCCCGCTCCCCGTACTGCCGCGCCGCCTGGAGTATCCCTTCGCCGCCGTGCTCGCGGGCGATGACCGCGATGGCCCGCTCGGCCTGGTCGCGCTTGGGGCCGGGCTTGCGCAGCGCCTCCGGGACGACGAACGGCGCGGCGGCCGGGCCGTGCCAGGCCGCCCAGGCGCGCGCCGCGTCGTCGGTGTCGTGCTTCCCGAAGCACTTGATCATGAACTGGGCGGTGGCGTCGTCGACGAACGGGACGAGCGCCGCCGCGCACGACAGGTGCTCCTTCGCGGCGTGCAGGATCAGCCGGTGGGCGGCCAGGCCGCGGCGGGCGGCGAACCGCTTGAGGGGCGTGACGTACACCCAGCCGGACCAGTCGCCGAAGTACCGCTCGTCGGCGAGCAGCTCGCGGGCCAGGTCGTCCGGCCCGTCCAGGACGAGCCGGCGGTACCGGGCGGCCCGCGCTCCTCCGCGCCCGTCCTCGAGGGCGTCGCCGCCGCGGAAGTGCTCCGCGATCGCCGCCCAGTCGGGGTCGTCCGGGAGCGGGATCTCGTTCCTCCGCCAGGTGTCCGAAACGTCCGCGAACTCCTCCCGCACTCCGGGGGGCCACGACTCGACGGTCGGCGCCTTCGGCCGCTTCAGGCCCTGGACGACGATCGGTTCCGCGGGGCGCGCGGTCCGCGGGCGGGCCCACGGCGGTTCCGCCAGCAGGGACGGGACGTCGCCCGCCGGGGCGTCTGGGACGCGGGGTGTTTCCGTCATCGTTCCGTTTCATGGTCGGTTCCGGGGGCGACAACGTGAGCAGGCGGTCGCACACCGTGGGAGATCATGCAATTTACGACGGACGGGTGACATCGGTTCGTTCCAGGGAAACGGGGTTCGCACATGGCAGTTACGCGCCGGCAGGTTCTCGAGGGGGCGGGCACGTTCGGAGCGGGCGTCACGGTCATCGGGGCCGTGGACCACCTGTTCGGCGCCGCCCTGTTCGGAGACGGCGCGCGCGCCGTCGTCGGCCCGGCGCGCGACACCGGATACGGGCCGCTCACGCCCGACCCCGACGGCCTCCTCGACCTGCCGCGCGGCTTCCGGTACGCCGTCCTGTCGCGCGAGGGCGAGCCGCTGCCGTCCGGGGAGGGCGCGGTGCCGAGCCACTGCGACGGGATGGCGGCGTTCCCCGCGCGCGACCGCGCGGTCCGGCTCGTCCGCAACCACGAGAACCGTCCGGACGCCGCGTACCGCGTGCCCGTCGTGCACGGCCTGACCTACGACCCCGAGGGGCTCGGCGGCTGCACCGTCCTGGAGGTCGACGCGGCGCACCGGGTGCGGGAGGAGCGCGTCGCGATCGCCGGGACGGCGGTGAACTGCGCGGGCGGCCCGACTCCCTGGCGCAGCTGGCTGACCTGCGAGGAGACCGAGGACAAGGCGGGGGACAACGGCTACACCAAGGACCACGGCTTCGTGTTCGAGGTCGACCCCTACCAGGACGGCCGGACCGTGCCCGAGCCGCTCACCGCTCTCGGCCGGTTCCAGCACGAGGCCGTCGCGGTCGACCCGCGCGACGGGACCGTCTACGAGACCGAGGACGCGTTCGACCGGCCGTTCGGGCTGTTCTACCGGTTTCTCCCGAAGAATCCGCGGGGCGGGTTCGGGAGCCTGCGGGCCGGGGGACGGCTGGAGGCGCTGCGCGTCCCGGACGTCCCGGACCTCTCCGTCGTCCAGGAGCCCGGCACCGTGTTCGACCGCCTCGAATGGATCGAGGTCCCCGACCCGCTGGCGCGCGAGACGCCCGTCCGGTTCCAGGACTTCGGCTCCGGCGGCCTTACCCACGCGCAGAAACTCGAGGGCTGCTACTGGAGCGGCGACCGCGTCCACTTCACGTCGAGCTACGCCCGCATGGGCGAGGGGGCCGCCGCCGACCATTTCGGGCAGGTGTGGTCGTACGAGCCGCACTCCGGGCGCCTCACGCTCGTGATCGTCTTCGGGCCCGGCACGGACGTCCGGACGCCCGGCGAGTCGCCCGACAACATCTGCACGGCGCCGCAGGGCGGGCTGATGATCTGCGAGGACGGCGACGGCGCCCAGCACGTGTTCGGCGTGACGCGCCGCCGCACCGTCTACCCGATGGCGCGGAACCGGCAGGACATCGGCGGCGACGGCGACCCCGCCTGGGGCGAGTTCGCGGGCGTGACCTTCGCGCCGGACGGACGCACCATGTTCGTCAACGTCTACGAGCCGGGCACGACGTTCGCCGTCACCGGCCCGTGGGAACGGCTCTGACGGTCAGATCCGGCGCAACCGCACCCGCTCCACCGCGTGGTCCTTGTCCTTGTGCAGGACGAGCGTCGCCCGCGCGCGTGTCGGCAGGATGTTCGACACCAGGTTGATCTCGTTGACGTCGCGCCAGACGCGCCGTGCGAACGCCGCCGTCTCGTCCTCGTCCAGTTCGTGCGCGTACTTGTGGAAGTACGAGCGGGGGTCGGTGAACGCGGTGCGGCGGAGCGCGAAGAGCCGGTCGATGTACCACTGCCGGATGTCCTCGACCCGCGCGTCCACGTAGATCGAGAAGTCGAAGAAGTCGGACACCCCGAGGGACCCCGGCGGGGGCGGCTGCAGGACGTTCAGGCCCTCGACGATCAGGATGTCGGGGCGCCGCACGGTCTGCACGGCGTCCGGGACGACGTCGTACTCCAGGTGCGAGTACACCGGGATCGTCGTCTCCTCCACGCCCGACTTGATCGCGGAGACGAACCGGACGAGCGCCCGGCGGTCGTACGACTCGGGGAACCCCTTCCGCTCCATCATGCCGCGCTCGGTCAAAATCGCGTTCGGATGGAGGAAACTGTCGGTCGTCACCAGCTCCACGCTCGGGTGCTCCGGCCAGCGGGCCAGTAGCGTGCGCAGCAGCCGCGACGTCGTCGACTTCCCGACCGCGACGCTGCCCGCCACGCCGATGATGAACGGTGTGGGCTTCACCTCATCGCCGAGGAACCCGCTGACGGTGTCGCGCAGCCGCGTGTCCGCGAGGAAGAACAGGTTCAGCAGCCGCGACAGCGGCAGGTAGACCTCCTCGACCTCGGTGATGTCGATCGGGTCGCGCAGCCCGCGCAGCGCGTCCAGCTCACCGGCGGTCAGCGGCAGCGGCGTGCTCTCGCGCAGCCGCCGCCAGGCGTCGCGGGAGAGTTCCACGTAAGGGCTCGGCACGCTGTCCCATCCGTTCATGGAGTTAACGTAACGGCCTGTTCAGGTCCGTTCCGGGATTTCACCGGCCGTCCACGCTAGCGTCACCCTCCCACGCCGGTCGCAGGTAGGGCGGGCGCCGCGTACCGAATAGAGTTGCGGCCATGTGCGGAATCGTGGGGTACGTAGGCGCGCGGTCGGCGCTCGACGTCGTCGTCGAGGGGCTCGCCCGGCTGGAGTACCGCGGCTACGACTCGGCCGGTGTGGCCGTGCTGGCCGACGGGAAGCTGGCGACGGCCAAGCGCGCGGGCAAGCTGGTCAACCTGCGGACGGCGCTGGACGAGGAGCCGCCACCGGAGAGCACGCTCGGGATGGGCCACACCCGGTGGGCGACGCACGGGCCGCCGAACGACCGCAACGCGCACCCGCACGTCGACTGCACCGGCTCGGTCGCCGTCGTCCACAACGGGATCATCGAGAACTTCGCGGCGCTGCGCGCCGAACTGACCGAGGCCGGGCACGGGCTCGAGTCCGACACCGACACCGAGGCCGTCGCGCACCTGCTGGAGGACGAGCTGAAGGGCGGCGGTGGCCTCGCCGACGCGATGCGCCGCGTCTGCCGCCGGCTCGAGGGCGCCTTCACGCTCGTCGCGGTGCACACCGGCGACCCCGACCTGGTCGTCGGCGCCCGCCGCAACTCGCCCCTCGTCGTCGGCGTGGGCGACGGCGAGAACTTCCTCGCCAGCGACGTCGCCGCGTTCATCGCGCACACCCGCGACGCCATCGAGCTCGGCCAGGACCAGGTCGTCGAGCTGCGCGCCGGCGGCGTGACGGTCACCGACTTCGAGGGCCGCCCCGCCGAGGTCAACGAGTACCACGTCGACTGGGACGTCTCGGCCGCCGAGAAGGGCGGCTACGACTACTTCATGCTCAAGGAGATCGCCGAGCAGCCCCGCGCGGTCGCCGACACCCTCCTCGGCCGCATCGGCACCGACGGGCGCCTGCACCTGGACGAGATGCGCATCGCCGACCGCGAACTCCGCGAGGTCGACAAGGTCGTCATCGTCGCGTGCGGCACCGCCAACCACGCCGGGATGATCGCCAAGTACGCGATCGAGCACTGGGCGGGCCTGCCCTGCGAGGTCGAGCTCGCGCACGAGTTCCGCTACCGCGACGCGATCCTGTCGCCGACCACGCTCGTCATCGCGATCTCCCAGTCGGGCGAGACGATGGACACGCTGATGGCCGTCCGGCACGCCCGCGAGCAGAAGGCCAAGCTGCTCGCCGTCTGCAACGTCAACGGCTCGACGCTCCCGCGCGAGTGCGACGGCGTCCTCTACACGCACGCGGGCCCCGAGATCGCCGTCGCGTCCACGAAGGCGTTCCTCACCCAGCTCGTCGCCGTCTACCTGATCGCCCTCTACCTCGCGCAGGTGCGCGGCACCAAGTGGGGCGACGAGGTGTTCGCGATGATCCAGCTGCTCGAGCGCATGCCGGAGAAGGTCGACAAGGTCCTCGAGACGATGGAGCCGGTCCGCGAGCTGGCCCGCTCGCTCGCGGGCGAACGGTGCGTCCTGTTCCTCGGCCGCCACGTGGGCTTCCCCGTCGCGCTCGAAGGGGCCCTGAAGCTCAAGGAACTCGCGTACATGCACGCCGAGGGCTTCGCCGCCGGCGAGTTGAAGCACGGCCCGATCGCCCTCATCGAGGAGGGCCTGCCGGTCGTGGTGATCGTCCCGCCGCGCGCCCGCGACGTCCTGCACGACAAGATCGTCTCGAACATCCAGGAGATCCGCGCCCGCGGCGCCCGCACCATCGTGATCGCCGAGGACGGCGACGAGTCCGTCGAACCGTACGCGGACATGCTGATCCGGCTCCCGGCCGTCCCGACCCTCCTGCAGCCGCTCGTGGCGACCGTCCCGCTGCAGGTCTTCGCCTGCGAACTCGCGACGGCGAAGGGCCACGACGTCGACCAGCCCCGCAACCTCGCGAAGTCCGTCACGGTCGAATAGGCCCGGCGAACGCCCGGAGGGCGGCGCCCCGTGAAGCGCGGGGCCGCCGCCCTTCGCCGTTCCCGGGCGGGCGTCGCGGCGCGCGTGCGACCTGCTCGGGAAAGCCGGAGGAAAACGCGCCGCGCACATCGCCGTGATCGTCATCGCACGTCGGTGTGCAATTCTCCTGGCGATGTGGAACTTTCCGATCAAATGCAATTCTCACTCGGGATCGAAGCGGCCCCGCTTGGCGTCGGTGACGAATCGGTGCCATTCGGCGGCGCCGAACGACAGGATATCCGTCGTCTTCTCGGTGTCCCGCACGGATATCGTCCCGCGGTCGCGCCTCGCGACCTCAACACATCCGTTGCTCGCCCCGCATCGAGCGCTCTTTCTCCATCGGTCGGGCGGTGTCGCGTGGAAACTCATTCCGGGCTCCTGCCTCGAGGTGGGATCTGCCCGCGGCCGCGCTGCCGTGTTCCATCACACGGTAACAAGATCGGCCCGAACGCGTGATCATGCCGGGCGGCGCGGTGCCGCCGGGACTCCCGGGGCGAGGAAGGCGCAGGGGGGCGGACGGGACGGCGACGGGCCGGCTCCGCGTGGGATCCGGCCCGTTCGGTGCGGCCCCGCCATGCCCGGTCCGGGCTGTCTTGGGTTATATGCCGCTTTCTGCGTTATAGGTCGAATTCGCCCCGCTTGGTGCGCTCGACGAAGTCCCGCCACTCTCCCGTGGAGAATGCCAGGACCGGACTCTGCTCGCCATGCTTCGCGTCACGCGCCCCGATGGAAAGGGACGAACCGGCCAGTGTGGCCACTTCGACGCAGGTGTTGCTCGCCCCGCAGTGGGCGCTTCTCCTCCACAGTGGAGCAGGAGTGGCGAAAGGGGACACTCGGTGTGCCTTTCACAAGTAGGGGCCACCCCGCGGCTCCCACGCTCCTACCAGGAGTTCCTGGCCTCGATGATCCGCCGCCTTGATCGGGCGGGGTCAAGTGCTTGTTCGGCAAGGGTCGCATAGGCGAGCCGGTACATATGCGTGACCGACTCTTCCGCGAGATGGCTGATCGTCAGCGATTCCGTGTGGACGATATCATTGAAGACGACGTCATGTACCGGGGAGAATTCGAGGATGATAAATGTCTCGGCCAAGACCGAGTGCGCGACCCCGAGCGGAAGGATCTGCACCGTCACATTCGGAAGTTCGGTGAATGCGCACAGCTGTTCGAGTTGCGCGCGCATGACTTCCGGGTCGCCGATGAGGCGTTGCAGAACCGCCTCGTCCAGGACGACCGACAGTTCCAGCGGGCGCGGCCCGCGCAGCAGGCTCTGGCGGCGCATCCGGACCTCGACCCGGCGCCACAGTTCCTGCGGCGGGAGGGTGGCCAGCGCGCTCCAGCCGCCGATGACGTGCCGGGCGTAAGCCTCGGTCTGCAGCAGGCCCGGAAAGACCGAGCTGCCCCATTCCCGGACGGCCGACGCCTCGGACTCGAGGGCGATGAAGTCGGCGAGGGGCCTCGGCAGGTCGCGGTAGTCCTCCCACCAGCCGCGCTCCTCGGCGTCGCGGGCGAGGGCCAGCAGGTCGTCGCGGCGGTCGCCGCCGACCTCGTACAGGTCGAGCAGCCGGCGGACGTCGGCGATCTTCGCGCCGGTGCGGGCGTTCTCGAGCCGGCTGACCTTGGCGGTGGACCAGGCGAGCCGGTCGGCGACGTCGTCGCCGGTCAGCCGCTTGCTCTCGCGGAGCCGGCGGAGCTCGGCGGCCAGGCGGCGCTGCCGGACGGAGGGACCTCGGGAACCGCTCATTGCACGGGCCTCTCCAGCCCTGACGGACTGCTCTGGGGCGCATCCCGCCGCAGGGGGCGCCGCGGCGCGAATACATCTGGACCGATGCGGAAGATTCTACGACCGGAGATCCTTTCCCGCACATGACGTCGTAAGTTGCACTGCAACCGTCGAATCGGTCGGGGTGCGGGTGCCGCGCGCGTCCGCGTGGCACGCTGAGCCGGATGATCGACTCGAGGAGCCGCGAATGAGGTACGCGCACGAGGTCGGCAAGGTGCGGGAGGCCGAGCACGCCCTGATGGCGCGGCTGCCCGACGGGGCGCTGATGCAGCGCGCCGCGGCGGGGCTGGCGGCGGTGTGCGCCCGGCTGCTGCCCGCGGTGTACGGAGCCCGGATCGTGCTGCTGGTCGGCGGCGGCGACAACGGCGGGGACGCCCTGTACGCGGGGGCGCGGCTCGCGCGGCGGGGCGCCCGGGTCGGCGCCGTGCAGGCCGGAGCGAAGATCCACGAGGCGGGGCTCGCGGCGCTGCGGGAGGCGGGCGGGCGGCTGCTGGACGGCGCGGGCGGCGAGCACGCGGTCGGTGCCGCGGACCTGATCATCGACGGGCTCACCGGCATCGGCGGCACCGGTGGCCTGCGCGAACCCCACGCCCGGCTCGCCGCGCTGGCGTCGCGGTCCACCGGGTTCGTGGTGGCCTGCGACGTGCCGAGCGGCGTGGACGCGAGCACCGGACGGGTCGACGGCGCCGCCGTGCACGCGGACGTCACGGTCACGTTCGGCACCTACAAGCCGGGGCTGCTGATCGACCCCGGCGCGGCGCACTGCGGCGTCGTCGAACTCGTCGACATCGGCCTCGGCGGCGACCTGCCCGACCCGGACGTCGTCGCGGCGCGGCCCGGGGACGTCCAGCCGCCCGAGCCCGGCCCCGAGTCCGACAAGTACCGGCGCGGCGTCGTCGGCGTGCTCGCGGGCGGGGACGCGTTCACCGGCGCGGCGGTGCTGTGCGCGGGGGGCGCGGTGCGCGGCGGCGCCGGGATGGTGCGGTTCGCGTCGGTGGCGCACCCGGTCGAGCTGGTGCGGCGGCGGTGGCCGGAGGCGGTCACGACCGTCCTGGAGCCGGGGACGTCCGGGGACCGGGCCCTGGAGCAGATCGGACGGGTGCAGGCGTGGGTCGTCGGCCCGGGGCTCGGCACCGGGGACGCCGCGGAATCGCTCGTCGCGGCCGTGCTGGCGACCGAGCTGCCGGTCCTCGTGGACGCGGACGGGCTGACGATCGTCGCGCGGCGCCGCGCGCTGCTGCGCCGTCCGGCCCCCACCGTGCTGACCCCGCACGCGGGCGAGCTGGCGCGGCTGCTGGGGACCGACCGGGACGCGGTCGAGGCGCGCAGGCTGGAGCACGTCCGGCGCGCGGCGGAGGAACTGGGCGCGACCGTCCTGCTGAAGGGCTCGACGACGCTCGTCGCCGAGCAGGACCGTCCGGTGCGGGTGAACCCGACCGGGACGCCGCGCCTCGCGACGGCCGGGACGGGCGACGTCCTGTCGGGCCTCATCGGGGCGCTGCTGGCGGGCGGGACGGCCGCGCTGGACGCGGCGGCGGCCGGCGCCTACCTGCACGGGCTCGCCGGGCGCCTGGCCTCGGCCGGACCGGACGGGCGCGAGGCGCCGATCACTCCGCAGGACGTCCTCGACGCGATCCCCGCCGCGTTCCGCACGCTCTCGTAGCGACTCACCGTGATCGTGCCCGGTCATGGCCGGGATGGCGGCACACTGGGTAACCATGAGGGTTCCAGCGGAGGCCCGCGTCGACCTGGGCGCCATCGGCCACAACATCGGGGTGCTGCGCGAGCGTGCGGGCGGTGCCGAGGTCATGGCGATGGTGAAGGCCGAGGCGTACGGGCACGGCCTGGTGGAGGCCGCCCGCGCGGCGCTCGCCGGCGGGGCGGAGTGGCTGGGCGTCGCCAAGCTCGCCGAGGCGCTGCGGTTGCGCGACGCCGGGCTCGGCGCGCGGACGCTCGCGTGCGTCCTGGTCCCCGGGGAGCCGTTCGCGGACGCCGTCGCCCGCGACATCGACCTCACCGTCGGGTCGTCCGAGCTGGCGGGGGAGATCGCCGCGGCGGCCGCCGCCGCGGGTCGCCCCGCCCGGATCCACCTCAAGGCCGACACGGGCATGACGCGCGGCGGCGCCGCCGGCGAGGACTGGACCGCCCTGGTCGACGCCGCGCTCAAGGCCGAGGCCGACGGGCTGGTCCAGGTCGTCGGGATCATGTCGCACCTGGCCTGCGCGGACGAGCCGGGCCACCCGTCGATCGCGCGGCAGGTCGCCGCGTTCACCGACATGGTGCGGCTGGCCGAGGGGGCGGGCGCGCGTCCCGAGGTGCGGCACCTGTCGAACTCGGCGGCGACGCTGACCCTGCCGGAGGCCCGCTTCGACCTCGTCCGTCCGGGCATCGCGACGTACGGCCTCACGCCGGTGCCACGGGTCGGGACGTTCGGGCTGCGGCCCGCGATGACGCTGGTCGCCGACGCCGCGCTGGTCAAGCGCGTCCCGGCGGGCAGCGGCGTGTCGTACGGGCACACCTACGTCACCGACCGGGAGACGACCGTCGCGGTCGTGCCGGTCGGGTACGGGGACGGCGTCCCCCGGGCCGGGTCGAACCTGCTGGAGGTGCTCGCGGGCGGACGGCGGCGGCGGATCGCCGGACGCGTGTGCATGGACCAGTTCGTCATCGACCTCGGCGACGACGACCTCGCGGCCGGGGACGAGATCGTCCTGTTCGGGCCCGGCGACCGGGGCGAGCCCACGGCGCAGGAGTGGGCGGACGCCCTCGGCACGATCTCGTATGAGATCGTCACCCGGATCGGATCGCGCGTGCCCCGGGCGTATCCCGGCGGCGGGCGGTAGGGAAGGCGCGGATGGAGAGCAGGACGAAGCGCAGGGTCGGCATCGCCGGCGCGGTGGCGGGCGCCGCGGCCGGCGCCGGCGCCGCGGCGGTCGGGCTGCGGCACCTGGCCGTCGGCCGCAGGCGGCTGCGGCCGGACCCGGACGCGGGCGAGCAGTTCGGCGAGCTGCGCGGGCGCGAGCTGGTGGTGGAGGCCGGCGACGGCCTGCCGCTGCACGTCGAGGTGGAGGGCCCGGACGCCGCGGACCTCACCGTCGTGTTCTGCCACGGCTTCGCCCTCAACCAGGACGCGTGGCACTACCAGCGCCGCGACCTGCGCGGACGCGTCCGGATGGTGTTCTGGGACCAGCGCAGCCACGGACGGTCCGGGCGCAGCGCGCCGACGCGCGCGACCATCGACCGGACGGGCGCCGACCTGGAGGCGGTGCTCGCCGCCACCGTCGGGCCGGACGACCCGGTGGTGCTCGTCGGGCACTCCATGGGCGGCATGACGATCATGGCGCTGGCGCAGCGGCGCCCGGAGCTGTTCGCGCGGCAGGTCGTGGGGGTCGCGCTGGTCAACACCTCCTGCGGCGACATGGCCGAGATGACGCTCGGCCTGCCGATGGTGGTGGCGAAGGCCGTCCGGCCGCTGGCGCCGGGCGCCCTGCGCGGGCTCGGCGAGCGGGCCGTCCTGGTGGAACGTGCCCGCGGCCTGGGCGCCGACCTGGCGTTCGTCGTCACCCGCCGGGTGGCGTTCGCCGACCGGCACGTCAGCCCGAGCGTCGTCGCGTTCCTCGACGACATGATCCGGGACACGCCGATCGACGTGATCGCGGAGTTCTACCCGTCGCTGATCGGCCACGAGAAGGCGTCGGCGCTGGACGTCCTGGCGAAGGTCCCGGCGCTCGTGCTGGTGGGCGGCCGCGACAAGCTCACCCCCGCCGCGCACGGCCGCCGCATCGCCGAGACGCTGCCGGACGCCGAGCTGGTCGAGGTCGAGCGGGCCGGGCACGTGCTGCCGCTGGAGTACCCGGGGGTGGTCACGGGCGGGCTGCGGCGGCTGCTCGGCCGCGTCCGTCCCGAGGGGGCCGGGAACGAGGACGACGAGCAGGAGCGCACGGCGTGAACGAACAGACGGTGATCGTCCCGACATCGGCGGACATGCACCGGCTCGGTGTCCGGCTGGCGGGCCTGCTGGCCCCCGGGGACCTGCTGGTCCTGTCGGGCGACCTCGGGGCGGGCAAGACGACGCTGACCCAGGGAATCGGCGAGGGCCTGAAGATCCGCGGGCCGGTCACCTCGCCGACGTTCGTGATCGCGCGCGTCCATCCGTCGCTCGCGGGCGGGCCCCCGCTGGTGCACGTGGACGCCTACCGGCTGGGCGGTTTCGCGGAGCTGGACGACCTCGACCTGGACGCGTCCGTCGCCGAATCGGTGACGGTCGTGGAATGGGGGGAAGGGCTCGCCGAGGGGCTCGCCGACGACCGGCTGGAAATGATCATTTCGCGGGGCGACGGCACCGATGAGACGCGCGAAGTAAGGATCGTCGGGGTCGGTCATCGATGGTCCGACCTGGAGTGGGACCTCCGAACGGGCTAACCTGAAAAGTTTTCACTTTTTGCCGGGATTAGTTGGTTCACTTTACGGTGACATGTCGTACTCTTTGCCGGAACAACCTCACTACGCGACATATCGATTTCCTCATGCGGGAGTGGGATCCGGTGAGTGGTAGCCATCGCAGCGGTGATGACCGCGCGGACAGCTACCGCGGTCCGGGCGGTGACCGGAGCGACGGGTACCGCACGGACGGCGGTGGACACGGCATGGGCGGTCCCGGCGAGCGGGCCGCCCGTCCCGGCACGGGCGGATATCCCGAGGACCCCCTCGACCCGTCCGGATCCTCGACGTCCGGATACCCGACCGCCCCCGCCACCGGTTCCGACATCGGCCGCTACCCGTCCGGCGGCTACCCGTCCGGCGGCTACCCGTCCGGCGGCTACCCGTCCGGCGGCTACCCGTCCGGCGGCTACCCGTCCGGCGGCTACCCGTCCGGCGGCTACCCGTCCGGCGGCTACGCCACGGGCGGGTACCCCCAGGCGGGAGGCTCCGGCCAGTACCCGTCAGGTGGTCAAGCCTCCGGCGGGTACCCCCAGGGCGGCGGTGACGGCCAGGACTCCGGCCGGTACTCCTCCGGCGGATACGCCCAGGCGGGCGGCTCCGGCGGGAGCGGTGCGTACGGCTCCGGCACCGGCGGCCACCCGACCGGTGGCCGGCAGAGCGGCGCGTACGGCACGGACTCCGGGCGCTACCCGACGGCCGGCTCCGGCGGTTACGAGGCCGGCGGCCACGAGCGCGACTCCGGACGGTACGTCCCGGGCTCGGCGGGCTCGGCGGGCTCCCGGCGCTCGGACGACTACGAGTACGCACGGGACACGCGCGGCCCGCGGGAGTCGTCCGGACGCAGCGGCGGGTACCGCTCGGGGACAGGCAGCCACCGCATCGTGCGCGAGGAGCGCGGCGGACGGCGCTGGGGGATCGTCCTCGCCGGGGCCTGCGCGGGCATCGCGGCGTGCGTCCTCGCCGTGTTCGTGATCATGTCCGGCACCGGTTCGGACGGCGACGGCGGCACCGGGCGGATCGTCGGCAGCGGCGCGTCCGAGAGCGCGTCGGGCGGGACGTCGGAGTTCTCGGGCGTCCCGGACTCGTGCACGATCGTCGGCACCGACCTCATCGACGAGCTCGCGCCGAAGGCCGAGCGCAACGAGGCCGACAACTACCAGGGCAACGACCGGCAGACGCAGTGCGTGTGGGGCATCTACACCGGCGACCAGAAGCGGCAGCTGACCATCGAGCTCCGCGCGATCGAGGCCGCGGGCGGGGCGACGGCGACCGCGACGGCCCAGCGGACGTACGCGTCCGAGCAGAAGGTCGACGAGGCCGGCGAGGCGCTGCTGGAGGGGCAGGAGCTCGCCGACAAGCGGCGCCTCGACGGCGTCGGCGACGAGGGCTACGTCGTCTACAGCGTCGACGGCCAGCACGAGGCGGGCGAGGCGGTCGCCAACGTCCGGTTCGTCAACGTGCTCGTCACGATCCACTACGCGGGGTCGGAGGGCGACGACCCGCTGAGCTACGACGCGGCGGGCGACGGCGCGGTCAAGGCGGCGGAGGCCGTGCTGGCGAAGCTCGAGCAGTCCTGACGGCGCACGGCCTGCACTACCCTTGTAATCCGTGCTGGTCTTGGCTTTCGACACCGCGACCGCCGCGGTCACCGTGGCGCTGTACGAGTGGGTTCCGGGCGAGGGCGCCGCGTGCCGCGCCGCCTCCGACGCCGTCGACGGGCGCAAGCACACCGAGCTGCTCACCCCGTCGATCGCACGGGTGATGGCGGACGCGGGCGCGGCGCCGGACGATCTGAGCGCGATCGCCGTCGGGGTCGGCCCCGGCCCCTACACGGGCCTGCGGGTCGGGCTCGTCACGGCCCGCGCCATGGGCGGGGCCCTCAAGGTCCCGGTGCACGGCGTCTGCACGCTGGACGTCCTCGCCTGGGAGACCGGACGCGCCGAACCGTTCATCGTCGCCACAGACGCGCGCCGCAAGGAGCTGTACTGGGCGCGCTACCACTCGGCTCGCGCGCGCGCCACGGAACCCATGGTCGGCCCACCGGCGGAGGTCGAGGCCGAGGGGCTTCCCATCGTCGGCGAAGGGGCCGCGCTGTACTTCGGCGACGCCGCGCACGAGCCGATGCTCCCGAGCGCGCGGGCGCTCGCCGAGGTGGCCGTCGCCCGGCTGTCCGCCCGCAGGGGCCCGGAACTGCTGCCGCCCGAGCCGCTCTACCTGCGCAGGCCCGACGCCAAGGAGCCGGGCCCGCGCAAGAAGGTGACGCCGGCATGAGCGTCCCCGGCGGCCCCGTGCCCGGCGGCCCCGTGCCCGGCGGCTCTGTGCCCGGCGGCCCCGCGCCCGACCGGCCCGCGCGGGGCGGCTCCGCGTCCGACCGGCCCGCGGCCGGTGGGTTCGCTGCGGAGGTCGTGTTGCGGGACATGACGGAGGCCGATCTGCCGACCGTCCACCACCTGGAGCAGGTCCTGTTCCCCGACGACGCGTGGACCGAGCAGATGCTCCGCGAGGAGCTGTCCGGGCAGCCCCGCACCCGCCGGTACGTGATCGCCGAGTCGCCGCGCGGCGAGGTCGTCGGCTACGCGGGCCTGGCGAGCGCGGGTGGGCAGGCGGACGTCCAGACGATCGGCGTCGTGCCCGGCCGGCGCGGCGCGGGGATCGGCGCGGCACTGCTCACCGAGCTGATCGACGAGGCCGTGCGGCGCGGCAGCGAGGGCCTGTTCCTGGAGGTCCGGGTCGACAACGACCCGGCCCGCCGGCTCTACGAGCGGTTCGGGTTCGAGCAGATCGGCATCCGCGAGCGCTACTACCAGCCCGCGAACGTGGACGCGGCGGTGATGTTCCGCAGGCTGCGGACGCGCCCGCCCGTGGGCTTCACCAGGGAGGACACGTGATCGGGGACTCCGAGCCGCTGGTGCTCGGCATCGAGACCTCGTGCGACGAGACCGGGGTCGGCATCGTCCGGGGGCGCACGCTGCTGGCGGACGCGATCGCGTCCAGCGTCGAGCAGCACGCCCGGTTCGGCGGCGTCGTGCCGGAGGTCGCGTCGCGCGCGCACCTGGAGGCGATGGGCCCGACGGTCGAGCGGGCGCTCGCCGACGCGGGCGTCGCGTTCGCCGACGTCGACGCGTTCGCCGTCACGGCCGGGCCGGGACTGCCGGGCGCGCTGATGGTCGGGGTGGCCGCCGCGAAGGCGTACGCGCTGTCGCTGGGCAAGCCGCTGTACGGGGTGAACCACCTGGCCGCGCACGTGTGCGTCGACCAGCTCGAGCACGGCCCGCTGCCGAAGCCGTGCGTGGCGCTGCTGGTGTCGGGCGGGCATTCGTCGATCCTGCTGGTGCCGGACGTCGCGTCGGACGTCCGGCCGCTGGGCAGCACCGTGGACGACGCGGCGGGCGAGGCGTTCGACAAGGTCGCGCGGGTGCTCGACCTCGGGTTCCCGGGCGGGCCGGTGATCGACCGGATGGCCCGGGAGGGCGACCCGGCGGCGATCGCGTTCCCGCGCGGCAAGTACAACGACGGCACCTACGACTTCTCGTTCTCCGGGCTGAAGACGGCCGTGGCGCGCTGGGTGGAGGCCCGGCAGCGGGCGGGCGAGCCGGTCCCGGTGGCGGACGTCGCGGCGTCGTTCCAGGAGGCCGTGGTGGACGTCCTCGTCCACAAGGCGCTCAAGGTGTGCAAGGAGAACGGCGCCCGCGACCTGCTGATCGGCGGCGGCGTCGCGGCGAACTCGCGGCTGCGGGCGCTCGCGGCGGAGCGGTGCGAGCGCGCGGGCGTGCGGCTGCGGGTGCCGCGACCCAAGCTGTGCACCGACAACGGCGCGATGGTCGCGGCGCTCGGCTCGGAGCTGGTGTCGGCCGGTCTGGCACCGTCCGAGCTGGATCTCCCGGCCGACTCCAGCCTCCCGATCGAGACCGTGACGCTGTAACGACGCGGGACGCCCCCGACCGGCCGCGCGGGCGCCCGTCAGCCGCGCAGCTCGGACAGCAGCGCGGCGAGGTAGTCCTCCAGGAGGGGGACGGTCGTCTCGTCGATCGGCCGGCCGGCCTCCTCGGGCAGCAGGTCCAGGACGCACCGGACGTCCCAGTACGGGTGGTGCTCGTGCCCGCCCGACACCATGTCGAACGTCGACCGGAACCGGTCGGCGACGGACGGCCCGTACCGGACGGCGAGGCCGCGCCGCATGTGCGCGACGTCGACCGCGATCGGCCCGGACGACGCGTCGGACCAGTCGACGACGCCGGTGAGCTTCCCGTACGACCACAGCGTGTTGTCGGCGTGGTAGTCGCGGTGGATGAAGCGGGCGGGCGCCTCGGGGGCGGGCCCGGACGCGGCCTCGAACGCGCGCTCCCACAGTTCGGGGCGCAGCGCGTGCTCGGGGGGCACCCGCGTGTCGAGCCGGTTGTGCGGGACGTACGGCGGCATCGTCGCGGCGCCGTTCAGCCGGTGCACCGTCACGAGCGCGGCGGCGAGCTGGATCAGGTACTCGGGGAGGTCGTCGGGGGAGGGGCGCGGCGGATGGCCGGGCAGCCGGGTGATCAGCAGCGCGGGGACGTCGCAGTGCGCGCCGGCCGGGTCGGCGGCGACGAGCGAGGGGGTCGCGACCTCGGCGCCGGCGAGCAGCGCGAGCGCGGCGATCTCGCGTTCGGGGGAGAACTCGGTGTCGCCGAACGTCCGCCGCGCGGCGCCGGGCGCCGTGCCGTTCGGGCCGCCCGCGTCGGCGCGGGCGTCGCCGCCCGGCGCGTCCCGGACCGTCCAGCGGCGCAGCACCAGCCGGTGGGCGCTGCCGGACCGGCTCTCCACCAGCAGCGCGTGGTTGGCGTGCGCGGTGCCGCCGGGGAGCGGACGCACCATGCGCACTTCGGCGCCCTTCCCGAGGCACTCCACGACCCAGCGCAGGGTGGCGTCGCCGGGCGAGGCGCCGAGCGGTTGGCTGAGAGCCTGAGTATGGGTCACGAGGTCCATGAAAACGGATTCCGAACGGTATTGGGAGTGATTTTGCGAAGACGGAACGTAACAAACAGCACGTCATCGCCGTCCCCCGGCATCGGCCTTTCGGGCATCCCGGCTATTTAACGGACGAACCCCTCAGATTCCGATGGGTATTCGACCGTTTCCGGACAGTGTCGTTCCGGGAACCCGGACCGGTCCGGAAACGGAGAACGGGCGGGACCGCCCCGACGGTCCCGCCCGTGGTCTCCGGGAAGGCCCCGGCGCCCCCGAACCCGTGGTCAGTCCTTGCCGTCCCGGCGCGGCCGCAGCAGCGCCTCCGCCAGCGCCAGCATCGTCTCCTCGAGCGTCGACAGCCGCTTCAGCACGTCCTCGTGCACCGCGCCGACCTGCTTGGACACGTCGTCGTGCACGCTCTCGACCTTCCGGCCCACCTCGTCCTCGACGTGCGAGAAGCGCTTCGTGATCTCGGCCTGCACCGCCTCGGCGCGGCGGCCGACCTCGTGGTGCACGCCCTCCATCCGCCGGACGAAGTCGTCCTGGACGCCGCCGACCTGCCGGGCCACGTCCTCCTGCAGGTTGCCGACCTGCTTGGAGACGTCCTCGTGGATGCCGCCGACCTGGCGCGTGACGTCGTCGTGGATGTCGCCGATCCGCTTGCCGAAGTCGTCGTGCACGCCGCCGACCTGCCGCGTCATCTCGTGGTGCACCGACTCCACCTGCTTGGTCACGTCGATGTGCACCGACTCGACGCGGCGCGACACGATGTCGACCTGCGTGGTGAACTCGTCCAGCGCCCCGTCGACCTTCTTCGCGACCTCCTCGTGGATGCCCTCGATCCGCTTGCGGACGTCGTCGTGGACGTCGTCGAACCGGCGGGTGAACTCGTCCATCCGGCGGGCGACGTCGCTGTAGGCCGTCTCGGCGATCTCCGCCATCGTCGCCTTGACCTCGTCGCGGTCGGGACGGGCTCGCAGCTCCTCGACGAGCGGGTCCACGGCCTCGGCGAGGTGCTTCTCCAGCGCGTCGAAGCGGTCGCCGTGGTCGGGCGCCGGGCGCTGCACCAGCTCGCTGAGCATCCGGTGCACATCGGTGATCTCCAGCGCGTCGGGGAGCCGGGCGATGCGCTCGCCCACGCCGTCGATCCGTCCCTCGATGTTCTCGAACCGGCCGTCGACGCCCTCCAGCTTGCCCGACAGGCCCTCGAGCCGCCCGTCGACGCCGTCCAGCCGGCCGTCCAGCCCGTCCAGCCGCCCGCCGACGCCCTCGACCCGGCCGCTGACCGCCTCCAGGCCCTGCTCCATCCGCTCGGCCATCTCGCCGAGCGACTGGTCGACGCGCGCGGTCACGCCGTTGATCGAGTGCTCCAGCCGCTCCGAGCGGTGCCCCAGCTCCGCGAGCGACTTGTCGAGCCGGTTGAACCGGACGGACGCGGCCTCCATGCTGCCCTGCAGCTTGTCCAGCCGCTTGGTCATCTCGTCCATCCGCTGCGACGCCTGCTGGGTGACGTCGGCGATGTGCTGCGCGGAGTCGAGGACGGTCTGGAGGCGGTTGAGGCCCTCGTCGACGTGCTCGGCGACGACGCCGACGTCGGCCCACAGCGCCGGAAGCTCCGCGACCGGCTTGACCTTCTCCCCGACGGACTCGATGTGCAGGGCGAGTCCCTCGGCCCACTCGGGGGGCTTGCCCGTGAGGTCGTCCACCTGGCCGCGAACGCTCTCGATCTGCCCCGTCAGCCCGCTGAGCTCCCGCTCCCGGACCTCCCGCAGCAGCCACTCCATCCCTTCCAGCCGCTGGCGTATCTCATCCAGGACCTGACCCTGTGAGCGCTGTTCGTAGACGTGGTCCTGCGCCGCACGGGCGAGCAACTCCCGCATCCGATCCGAGACCGGTTGACCCCCTGTCTGCAGGAAGTTGTGATTCGTTTCCACCGGAGCTCCTTCGTGTGCCGACGCGACGAAATGGCGCACGGCAATGAATCGTGAAGCCGCCACTCTAGTGCGTGTAGAGCGCCGCTATAACGGGTAGCAGGGTACGTTGCGAGTTCGGTGGAATGCACTCGTTATCCGACTGGCGAAGAAAGTCGGAGATCGAGATTATTGCCGCCAAATTTCCGATTCGTAGGCAGTTTGGGCAATTGCGGGCGTGTGGTGGGACATGGCCGACGTCGTGGCCGGGCGCGCGGACGGGCGACGTGTCCGTACATCTCGCCCGACATCGGCAGTTCCCGAACCCCCGGCGTGCGCGGACGGCACGGCCCGCGCCCCCCGCGTCCGGGCCCGCGGCACGCCGCCGCCGCGGCCGTCGGCGGCATTCCTCACGCCCGCCCGGCCGGTTCCTGAACAACCCTTGGTGTTTCTCCGGCCGTCGATACGACCGCGCCGATTCGCGGGCCCCGTCGCGCCCTTGCCGCGCGGCTCCCGGTCCCCTGGGGAACGCAATGCCGGAAAGCACCGATGATTTGCACGACCGTGGCGTCCCGCCGGGCCGCTCTTGGGCTCCCCGGGGTCTCCGGAAGATCTTTGGAATCGATTCCCGGACGCCGCCGCGCCGGGCGGGTCAGCGCCCTTCCGGTCCGGCCGGCGGCACCGCGGCCGGACGGGCGAGCGGACGGGCGAGCGGACGGGCGAGCGGACGGGCGAGCGGACGGGCGAGCAGCGCGACCGGGTCCCGCCCGACGCGCGTCACGACGACCGTCAGCCCGGCCGCGCCCCGCCGGGCCCTGCGCCCGCCGAACCCCAGGTCGCGTCGCAGCTTGTCCACGTCCACGGCCGACCCGCGCTTCTTGACCGTCAGCACCCCGACGTCCCGCCGCCGCAGCTCCGCGCGCAGCCGCTTCACCGAGAACGGCAGCACGTCCTCGATCTCGTACCCGGACGCGAACGGCGTCGCGTGCTCCTCGTCCGACGTCACGTACGCGATGCGCGGGTCGGCGAGGCCGCCGCCGACCCGCTCCGCGACCTCCG
Organism: Actinomadura cremea; assembly: GCF_014648495.1. Taxonomy (GTDB): domain Bacteria; phylum Actinomycetota; class Actinomycetes; order Streptosporangiales; family Streptosporangiaceae; genus Spirillospora; species Spirillospora cremea. The sequence goes on along the minus strand of NZ_BMRF01000005.1, from coordinate 150,753 downwards.
CCACGAGGTGCGCCCGGATGACCGCGCCGTCCGGTTCGTACAGGTAGCGACCCCACCCGCGGACGTCCGGGTCGCCGAGCCCGCGCGGGACCAGCGAGCCCGCCACCGCGCCCGTCCCGTCCAGCAGCGTCGCGCGGCGCGGGACGCCGCCCGCGAGCCGCCCGAGCCACAGCGCGGCCTCCTTCACGTCCCCGCCGACCGAGATCCACTCGGCCTCCGCACCGTCCGGGACGGCCTCGTGCGGGATGCCCGGCGCGACCTTCACGCACGCGGCGTCCGTCCGCCCGGCCAGGTCGAGGACGGCGTCGAGCGGCGGCTCGTACGCGCGCGGGTCGAACACCCGGCCGCGCGCCGTGCGGCGGCCCGGGTCGGCGAACACGGCCGCGTACCCGTCCGGGTCCTGCTCGACGGCGTCGCCCACCCGGACGGACGCGCGATCGCGCACGTCCAGCGCGTCCACGTTCGCCTGCGCGACCTCCGCCGTCAGGGGGTCGAGTTCCACGCCGTCGCCCGTCAGTCCCGCGCGCGCTCGCGCAACGAGGTCGGCTCCGATGCCGCAGCCAAGCTCCAGCACGCGCGCGCCCGCCAGCCGGTCCGCGAACCGTCCGGCCCTGTACGCCGCCACGCTCGCCCTCGTCGACTGTTCGAGCCCGGCCTCGGTGAAGTACATCCGCTCGGCGTCCGCACCGAACTTGACCTTCGCCCGTTCCCGCAGCCGCGCCTGCGTCAACGCCGCCGCGACGAGTTCGGGATCGTGCCGTTCCCGGAGCCGCGCGGCCGTCGCGAGCAGCCCGTCCCCGCCGACGTCCGCGCCGGTCGCCGCCGCGAGTACGTCCTGGCCGGAGGGGGACCGCAGGGTGCGGAACGACGACAGGTCCATGGGTCGAAACTAGCGGCCCGTGAACACCGGGCGACCGTCGCGCGACGGTCGGCCCCGGAGGTCCGCGTTCGTGTTGACGAGCCACGGGGCACCGCATAGTTTCGTGTCTGGCACTCTCCACGCTAGAGTGCCAACACAGCGACAAGGTCGGTCTGGCACCCGCGACGGCAGGCCGGTCCAGGGTCGCCTCTCTCTGTCACAGTTACCGGTCGGCCGACCATGGCCGGCCGAGGACCTATCGAAGGGGAGGTCAGATCGTGACGACCGCCACCAAGGTCACTCTCAAGCCGCTCGAGGACCGCATCGTCGTCCAGCCGCTCGAGGCCGAGACCACCACCGCGTCGGGCCTGGTGATTCCCGACACCGCCAAGGAGAAGCCCCAGGAGGGCACCGTCGTTGCGGTCGGCCCCGGCCGCGTCGACGACAAGGGCGAGCGCGTTCCCGTCGACGTCAAGGTCGGCGAGGTCGTGCTGTACAGCAAGTACGGCGGCACCGAGGTCAAGTACAACAACGAGGAGTACCTCGTGCTCTCGGCCCGCGACGTGCTCGCGGTCATCGAGAAGTAACCAAGCGAGACGTGATTGCGCCCGCCCCGGTCCGCGCCGACTTCGGCGGGGACCGGGGCGGACCGCGTGAAAGAGGAGAAACCGCATGGCGAAGATCCTGGAGTTCGATGAGGACGCTCGCCGGGCTCTTGAGCGCGGCGTCAACGCTCTCGCTGACGCCGTCAAGGTGACGATCGGCCCCCGCGGCCGCAACGTCGTCATCGACAAGAAGTTCGGCGCGCCGACGATCACCAACGACGGCGTCACCATCGCCCGCGAGGTGGAGCTGGAGGACCCCTACGAGAACCTGGGGGCCCAGCTCGCCAAGGAAGTGGCGACCAAGACCAACGACATCGCGGGCGACGGCACCACCACGGCGACCGTCCTCGCGCAGGCGCTGGTCCGGGAGGGCACCCGCAACGTCGCCGCCGGCGCGTCGCCGCTCGCCCTGAAGCGCGGCATGGACGCCGCCGCCCAGTTCGTCTCCGACCAGCTGCTGAAGACGTCCCGCGAGGTCGCCTCCAAGGAGGAGATCGCGCACGTCGCGACCATCTCCGCGCAGGACCCGCAGATCGGCGAGCTGATCGCCGAGGCGTTCGACAAGGTCGGCAAGGACGGCGTCATCACCGTCGAGGAGGCCCACACCATGGGCCTCGAGCTGGAGTTCACCGAGGGGCTCCAGTTCGACAAGGGCTACCTGTCCCCGCACATGGTCACCGACCCCGAGCGCATGGAGGCCGTCCTGGAGGACGCCTACGTGCTCATCGTGGACGGCAAGATCTCCAACGTGCAGGAGTTCCTGCCGCTGGCGGAGAAGGTCGCCCAGACCAAGAAGCCGCTGCTGGTCGTGGCCGAGGACGTCGAGGGCGAGGCCCTCGCGCTGCTCGTCGCCAACAAGATCCGCGGCACCTTCACCTCCGTCGCCGTCAAGGCGCCGGGCTTCGGTGACCGCCGCAAGGCGATGCTGGGCGACATGGCCACCCTGACCGGCGGCCAGGTCGTGTCCGAGGCCCTCGGCCTCAAGCTCGACTCGATCGGCATCGACGACCTGGGCCGCGCGCGCCGGATCACCGTCACCAAGGACAACACCACCGTCGTCGACGGTGACGGGTCCGCGGACGAGATCAACGCGCGCGTCAACCAGATCAAGGTCGAGATCGAGAACAGCGACTCCGACTGGGACCGCGAGAAGCTGCAGGAGCGGCTGGCCAAGCTGGCCGGCGGCGTCTGCGTGCTGCGCGTCGGCGCCGCCACCGAGGTGGAGCTGAAGGAGAAGAAGCACCGCCTCGAGGACGCCATCTCCTCCAGCCGGGCCGGGATCGAGGAGGGCATGGTCTCCGGCGGCGGCAGCGCGCTCGTGCACGTCGCCAAGGAGGGCTTCGACTCCATCGGCCTGTCCGGTGACGAGGCCGTCGGCGCCGAGGCGCTGCGCCGTGCGCTCGACGAGCCGCTGCGGTGGATCGCCGAGAACGCGGGCCAGGAGGGCTACGTCGTCGTCTCCAAGGTGCGCGACCTGAAGGCCGGCCACGGCTACAACGCCGCCACCGGCGAGTACGGCGACCTCGTCGCCCAGGGCGTCATCGACCCGGTGAAGGTGACCCGCTCGGCCGTCACCAACGCCGCCTCCATCGCGGGCATGCTGCTCACGACCGAGGTGCTCGTGGTCGAGAAGCCGGAGGAGGACGAGGAGCCCGCCGGCGGGCACGGCCACGGTCACGGCCACTGATCGACGGCACCGGCGAAAGACCACGTCGGACGGCGTTTCGCACGCCGTCCGAGGTGCCGGAAAAGGCCCCCGTCCGTACGGATGGGGGCCTTTTCGCGCACCCCCGGACGCAGAACTGTGACCATTCCGTTGTACGAGACGGTGGCGACACGCCCGGCGGCGCTGGGCATCATGCTTGACGTGACCCAGGGAAGCCACGCCCGGACCATGGCCGCGAGCGCAGCCGAGCTCTCCGGGGGACCGCCGCCCCCGCCCCGCGACACGGGCCGCGGGAGGCGGCGCACGGCGAAGCCCGACGACGGTGACCTCAAGGAACTGACGGCGCTGGCGGTGCAGGGCGACCCCGGCGCGATCGAAGTGCTGATCGCCGAGGTCCGACCCATGATCGTCCGGTACTGCCGGGCGCGGCTCGGCCGCGTCTCCGGGCAGTACCACATCGCCGACGACGTGGCGCAGGAGGTGTGCATCGCCGTCCTGTCGGCCCTGCCCCGCTACCGCGACATGGGCCGCCCCTTCGCGTCCTTCGTCTTCGGCATCGCCGCGCACAAGATCGCGGACGCGCTGCGCAGCGCCGTCCGCGCGGCCGTGCCCACCGAGGACCTGCCGGACGGCCCCGACGACCGTCCCGGGCCCGAGGAGACGGTGGTGCGCCACATCGAGGCGCAGCGCGCCCGCGACCTGCTCACGCGGCTGCCCGAACAGCAGCGCGAGCTGGTGCTGCTGCGCGTCGTGGCGGGTCTGTCGGCCGAGGAGACCGGTAATGTACTGGGCATGTCCGCGGGGGCGGTTCGGGTCGCGCAGCACCGGGCGCTGGCCCGGCTTCGGGCGATGGCCAGAGAGGAGTCGATCGCTTGACGGAGCGGAGCCCAGGCGCCCCGAATCCGGCCGAGCCAGCACGCCCCCACGACGTCCCCTCACCGAGGGGCGGGCCATCGGCCCCCGCCGACCTGAGCGCGGTGCGCCGTACCGACGCCATCTTCGACGCCATGGCGGCCCGGCCCGTTGCCGGCTCCGCTGACCGCGCCGCCGCGCCCGACGACGCCGACCCGGCCGTCCGGCTGCTGACCGCGCTGATCAGCGACGTCGAGGAGCCCGCCCCGCCCGTCCCGGCCGGCCCCGGCCCGCGCCGCCGCGGCCCCCGCACCATCGTCGCGCTCGGCGTCGCGGGCGCCGTCCTGGCCAGCACCGGCGTCGCCGCCGCGGGCAGCGGCGTGACCGACCGGTCGTCCGCGGTCGCGCCCACCACCCCGGGCCCCTCCGGCCGCGCCGGACCGCCCCGCGACGCCGACGACTCGGTCGCCGCCACGCACGTGCAGCCCACGCCGCCCGCGCCCCGCCCGTCCGAGCGCGTCCGTCCGAGCACGACCGAGCCGCCGGCGTCCCCGGTCCCGGGCCGCGAGGTCCCCGAGCACATCGAGCGCGCCTTCAAGGAGCGGCTGGAACGGTTCCTCGCCGAGTCCCGCGGCGACGACCGCCCGCGCCCGGTGCCGTCCATGTCGGCCACCGACGGCGACGACCGCGAATCCGAACCGCCGCCCACCCTCGAAGAACTGCGCGACCAGGCCCGCGAGCGCTGGAACCGCTTCACCCGCCCCTAGGCAGGACGTCCAGCAGCGCCCGGATCGCGGGCTCGAACGCGTGCTCGGGCGGCGCCGCGTAACCGACGACCAGCCCGTCCATCCGCGGCACGTCCGCGTCCGGATGCCGGAAGCCGCGCAGCCCGTCCACGGCGATCCCCGCCCGCGCCGCCGCGCGCACCGTCGCGTCCTCCGTACCGTCCGGCAGCCGCAGCACCACGTGCAGCCCGGCCGCCATGCCGGACGCGCGGACGCCCGGCGCCCGCTCCGCCAGCGCCGCGGTGAACCGGTCGCGCCGGCGCCGGTACCGCTGCCGCATCCGGCGCACCTGCCGGTCGTAGGAGCCGGACTCGAAGAAATCCGCCAGGGTGAGCTGGTCGAGCGCGCTCGCCCACGCCTCCCGCTGCCCCTTCACCGCGAGCACGCCCTCGACGAGCCGTCCGGGCAGCACCATCCAGCCCAGCCGGATCGCCGGTGACAGGCTCTTGCTCACCGAACCGACGTACACCACCCGGTCCGGATCGAGCCCCTGGACGGCCCCGACGGGCCGCCGGTCGTAGCGGAACTCGCCGTCGTAGTCGTCCTCGACGACGACCCCGCCGCCCGCCGCGGCCCAGTCCACGACCGCCGCCCGCCGCCGCGGATGCAGCGGCCCGCCCGTCGGGAACTGGTGCGCGGGCGTCAGCAGCACCGCGCGCTCCCCGCCGAGCCCGTCCACCCGCGCGCCGTCCGCGTCCACCGCCAGCGGACGGGTCCGCACCCCCGCCTCCGCCAGCAGCCCCCAGTGGAACGGCAGCCCGTAGGACTCCACCGCGAGCGGGCCGCGCAGCACCCGGCCGCCGAACAGCAGTCGCAGCGCGTGCGCGAACCCCGAGCAGACGACGATGCGCTCGGGATCGGCCCGCACCCCCCGCGTCCGCGCCAGGTACTCGGCCAGCGCCCCGCGCAGCTCGGGACGCCCCCTCGGGTCGCCCGGACCGAACGCCTCACTCGGCGCGGCGGTGAGCGCGCGCCGCGCCGAGGCCAGCCACGCGGTCCGCGGGAACGACGCCGGATCGGGTTTCCCCTGCGCCAGGTCATGGCGCGGCGCCCGCCGCGGAGGGCTCGGCCTCGGCGGCGCCGGCGGGCGCACCCGCAGCGCGACCCGCGTCCCCGACCCCTGCCGCGCGGTCAGCCACCCCTCGGCGACCAGCTCGGCGTACGCGTCGGCGACCGTGTTGCGCGCCAGCCCGAGATCCGCGGCCAGCGACCGGTACGGGGGCAGCCGCGTCCCCGGGGCCAGCCGCCCCGACCGGACGGCCTCCCGCAGCGCCCGCGTCAGCGCGGCCCGTCCGCTCCCCGACGGCTCCACGAGCAGGTCGGCGCCGATCCGCTCCGCCAGATTGACCCAATCTTTCTGCACGAGATTGCACCCTAACAACGGTCTATCTCGTCCCTAGGTTGGCCATATGCGAACTCTTGAGATCCGCGGCCGTGTCCTCCTCCCCGGCGACCCCGGCTTCGACGAGGCCCGCCGCCCCTGGAACCTGGCCGTCGAGCAGCCCGTCGCCGCCGTCGTCGAGGCCGCCGACGCCGCCGACGTCGCCGCGCTCGTCCGGCACGCCCGCGCGTCCGGGCTCACCGTCACCACCCAGCCGTCCGGACACGGCGCCACCGGCCGGACGGACGGCACGATCCTGCTGCGCACCGGACGCCTCGACGGCCTGCGCATCGACCCGTCCGCCCGGACGGCCCGCGCCGAGGCGGGCGTGACCTGGGGCCGCGTCCAGGCCGCCGCCGCGCCGCACGGCCTCACCGGCCTGCCCGGCAGCTCCCCGGTCGTCAGCGTCACCGGCTACACCCTCGGCGGCGGCCTCAGCTGGTTCGGCCGCGCCCACGGCTGGGCCGCCGACTCCGTCACCGCCTTCGACATCGTCGACGCCGACGGCGTCCCCCGCCGCGTCACCCCCGCCGACGCCGACCTGTTCTGGGCGCTGCGCGGCGGAGGCGGCGACTTCGCGATCGTCACCGCCGTCGAGTTCGCCCTGCACCCCGCGCCGGCCCTGTTCGGCGGCCGCGTCATGTGGAGCGCCGACCGCCTCCCCGAGGTCGTGGCGGCCTACCGGGAGCTCACCGCGACCGCCCCCGACCACCTGACCGCCTGGCTGGACGTCCTGCACTTCCCCGGCTCGGCCCCGCTCGTCGCCGTCGACGCCACCGTCCTCGGCGACGCCGGCGACCTGCTGCGCCCCCTCGACGCCGTGCCCGGCCCCGTCTCCGACGGCCGCAGGTCCATGTCACCGTCCGAACTCGGCGCCATCACCGCCGAACCCACCGACCCCGGCGCGGGCCTTTCGCGCGGCGAACTGCTGACCGACCTCGACGACGTGGCCGTCAAGACCCTCCTGGCCGACCCGATCGCCCCGCTCATGAGCCTGCAGATCCGGCACCTCGGCGGCGCGTTCGCCCGTCCGTCCGACTCCCCGCACGGCCCGCTGACCGAGCCCTACTCGCTGTACCTGTTCGGCGTCCCGACCGATCCCGGGTCGTCCGCCGCCATCACCGCGAAGCAGCACGCCCTCGCCGACGCCCTCGGCCCCCGCCTGTCCGGACGCAAGCCCTTCACGTACCTGAACCCCGCGGAGACCGCCGCCGACGCCTTCGCTCCCGCCGCTCTCGACCGCCTGCGGGACATCAAGCGGGCCCACGACCCGCACGGCGTGTTCCGCAGCAACTTCCCCGTCCTCCCGTGAGCGCCCGGGGGTCAGTCGTCGCGGCCCTCCTCGCTGTCGATCACGCCGTCGACGTAGCCGCGGGCGTACTCCCAGGAGACGTAGTCGACGGGGTCGGGGGAGAGGGCCGGTTCGTGGACGCGGGGGAGACCCTCGTCGAGCAGGTGGCGCAGGTTGCCGTGCAGGAGGTCCCAGTCGATGTAGTGGGGCTTGCCGCAGTCTCCGCAGTCGACGGTGAGGCCGCGGACGCCCAGGGGTTCGAGCAGGGCGCGGAAGACCTCGAGGTCGGCGAGGTCGGCCAGGACGTCCTCGCGTTCGCTCACGCTGAGCGGGGCGGCGTCCTCGCCCGGGTCGCCGAGCGACGCCGCCGGGTCGTCCGGGTCTCCGGCGAACGGGTCGAGCGGAGCGTCGTCGTGCACACACCCACGCTACTGCGAGTCGCCGTGTGAGGTGCACCCCCCGGTCCGCGGTGCGTCGAAACGATCGGTGGGTGGGGTGGTATGAGGGGGAATGTCCGGGCAGGACGCGGTTGTTGGTCGGTGTCATCAAGCCCACGCGGGGACCGTCCCCAACCGCCCCTCGCGGCACGGACGCACGCCTTACCATGGGTACAGGGTCGCCGTGACCTGGCCGGACACCGCCACCAGCTACGAAAGGGCGTCATGAACCCCGCCGCCGAGCCCGCCAAGTTCCTCCCGCAGGGCCTCACCTTCGACGACGTCCTGCTGCTCCCCGGGTACTCCGACCTGCAGCCGGGCGAGGCCGACACCACCACCCGGCTGACCCGCGAGATCTCGCTGCGGATCCCGCTGCTGTCGGCGGCGATGGACACGGTGACCGAGGCCCGGACGGCCGTCGCGATGGCGCGGCAGGGCGGCATCGGGGTGCTGCACCGCAACATGCCCATCGAGGAGCAGGCCGACCAGGCCGACCGGGTGAAGCGGTCCGAGGCGGGGATGATCACCAAGCCGGTGACGTGCCTGCCGGACGCCACGCTGGCGGACGTCGAGGAGCTGTGCGCCCGCTACCGGATCTCCGGGGTGCCGGTCACGGACGTGCGGGGCGTGCTGGTCGGCATCGTCACCAACCGGGACATGCGGTTCGAGAGCGACCCGTCCCGTCCGGTGCGCGAGGTCATGACGCCGATGCCGCTGGTCACCGCACCGGTGGACGTGACGCGCGACGAGGCGTTCGCGCTGCTGGCGGGCCGGAAGGTCGAGAAGCTCCCGCTGGTGGACGCCGAGAACCGGCTCAAGGGCCTGATCACCACCAAGGACTTCACGAAGAGCGAGAAGTACCCGAACTCGACCAAGGACGCGGACGGGCGGCTGCTGGTGGCGGCGGCCGTCGGCGTGGGCGAGGACGCGGTGCTGCGGGCGCGCGCGCTGGTCGAGGCGGGCGCCGACGTGATCATCGTCGACACCGCGCACGGGCACTCCAAGGGCGTCGCCGACACCATCGCGACGATCAAGGCCGGGGCGCCGGTGCAGGTCGTCGGCGGGAACATCGCCACGTACGCGGGTGCGAAGCTGCTGGTGGACGCCGGGGCGGACGCCGTCAAGGTGGGCGTCGGTCCGGGCTCGATCTGCACCACCCGGATCGTCGCGGGCGTCGGCGTCCCGCAGCTCACGGCGATCTTCGAGGCGGCGCGGGCGGCGAAGGAGGCGGGCGTCCCGGTCATCGGGGACGGCGGCATCCAGTACTCCGGCGACATCGCCAAGGCGCTCGTCGCGGGCGCCGACACGGTGATGCTCGGCAGCCTGCTGGCGGGCATCGAGGAGTCGCCGGGCGAGCTGATCTTCGTGCACGGCAAGCAGTACAAGTCGTACCGGGGCATGGGGTCGCTGGGCGCGATGCGCAACCGGGAGCGCGGGGCCTCGTTCTCCAAGGACCGGTACGCGCAGGCCGACGTCAGCAGCGAGGAGAAGCTGATCCCGGAGGGCGTCGAGGGGCAGGTCCCGTACCGGGGGCCGCTCGCGAACGTCGCGCACCAGCTCGTCGGCGGCCTGCACCAGTCGATGTGGTACGCCGGGACGCGGACGATCCCCGAGCTGCAGGAACGCGGGCAGCTCATGCGGATCAGCCCGGCGGGGCTGCGGGAGAGCCACCCGCACGACATCCAGATGACGGTCGAGGCGCCGAACTACCAGGGTCGCTGAGGCGGCGGCGTCCCGGCCGGTTCCTGGCCCTGTCCTGGCCTGACGTAAGCTTTGCGGGGCTTGTTTCCGCAGCGCGCGGGAACCCCGTGACGCAGAGGAAGGGCGCAGTGGCCGCAGACGTGGAGATCGGCGCCGGCAAGAGCGGCCGGCGGGCGTACGCCTTCGACGACATCGGCATCGTGCCGTCGCGCCGGACGCGCGATCCGGAGGAGGTCAGCGTCGCCTGGCAGATCGACGCCTATCGGTTCGACATGCCGCTGGTCGTGGCACCGATGGACAGCGTGGTCAGCCCGGCCACCGCGATCGCCGTGGGACGGCTCGGCGGGCTCGCCGTGCTCGACCTCGAGGGGTTGTGGACGCGGTACGAGAACCCCGAGCCGCTGCTCGCCGAGATCTCGTCGCTGGACGACGCCCGCGCCACCCGGCGGTTGCAGGACATCTACAACGAGCCGATCAAGGCGGAGCTGATCGGCCGCCGGATCGAGGAGGTCCGGGAGGCGGGGGTGACGGTCGCGGCGCGGCTGTCGCCGCAGCGCACCGCGCAGTTCCACAAGACCGTGATCGACGCGGGCGTGGACCTGTTCGTGATCCGCGGCACCACGGTGTCGGCCGAGCACGTGTCGGGACGCGCGGAGCCGCTGAACCTCAAGCAGTTCATCTACGACCTGGACGTTCCGGTCATCGTGGGCGGCTGCTCCACCTACACGGCGGCCCTGCACCTCATGCGGACGGGCGCCGCGGGCGTCCTCGTGGGATTCGGCGGCGGCTCGGGGCACACGACGCGGACGGTGCTGGGCGTGGCGGTGCCGATGGCGACGGCCGTCGCGGACGTGGCCGCCGCGCGCCGCGACTACCTGGACGAGTCGGGCGGCCGGTACGTGCACGTGATCGCGGACGGCGGCATGGTGAACAGCGGCGACATCGCGAAGGCGTTCGCGTGCGGTTCGGACGCGGTGATGGTCGGGTCGCCGTTCGCGCGGGCCACCGAGGCGCCGGGGCGCGGCTACCACTGGGGCAGCGAGGCGCACCACCCGGACATCCCGCGCGGTACCCGGCTGGAGGTCGGGACGATCGGGACGATGGAGCAGATCCTGCACGGCCCGTCGCACGTCGCGGACGGTTCGATGAACCTGATCGGGGCGCTGAGCCGCGCGATGGCGACGTCCGGGTACACGGAGCTGAAGGAGTTCCAGCGGGTGCAGGTCGTCGTCGCTCCGCGACGCGTCGACTGACGTCCGCCGATACGTCGTGAAAGCCCCGGGGCCGTCCGGTCCCGGGGCTTTCACGTGCCGGGCGAACTGAGACGGGGCACACCCGGGGAATCGTCCGATTCCGGGGTAGGTCCGTACCTACTGTGGGGTAGGAACTTTGGCGTGAACCGAACGGTGTGTGGGGGGAATCTGCGATGACGGGATCACCGGTGACCGGCCTGGGCAGTTCGCGGCTGGGGCCCGCCGAGCGGGCCACCGCCCTCGACCGCATGTCGCGCGAGGAGTTCGACGTGGTCGTGGTCGGCGGCGGCATCGTGGGGGCCGGGGCCGCGCTGGACGCGGCGACGCGCGGGCTGTCGGTCGCGGTGGTCGAGGCGCGGGACTTCGCGTCCGGGACGTCGTCGCGGTCGTCGAAGCTGATCCACGGGGGCCTGCGCTACCTGGAGCAGTACAACTTCGATCTCGTCCGCGAGGCGCTGACGGAACGCGGCCTGCTCCTGCAGATGATCGCGCCGCACCTGGTGAGGCCCGTCCCGTTCCTCCTGCCCACGACCCATCACGTGTGGGAGCGGGCCTACATCGGTGCGGGCGTGGCCCTGTACGACGCGCTGGCGTTCCAGATGGGCAGCACGCGCGGCGTCCCGCACCACCGGCACCTGACGCGGCGGGGCGCGCTGCGGCTGGCGCCGTCCCTGCGCAAGGACTCCTTCACCGGCGCGATCCAGCTGTGGGACGCGCAGGTGGACGACGCCCGGTTCGTCATGACGGCGCTGCGGACGGCCGCCGAGTACGGGGCGCAGATCGCGTCGCGCGTGCAGTGCGTCGGGTTCCTGCGGGAGGGGGAGCGCGTCACGGGGCTTCAGGTCCGCGATCTGGAGGCGAACACGACCGCGTCGGTCCGCGCCAAGCAGGTCGTGAACGCGACCGGGGTGTGGACGGACGACATCCAGGAGCTGGTCGGCGGTCGCGGGCAGATCCACGTGAAGGCGTCCAAGGGCATCCACCTGGTGGTGCCGAAGGACCGGATCCACTCGGCCACGGGCATCCTGCTGCGCACGGAGAAGTCGGTGCTGTTCGTGATCCCGTGGGGGCGGCACTGGATCATCGGGACGACCGACACCGCGTGGGATCTCGACCGGGCGCACCCGGCGGCGTCCCAGGCCGACATCGACTACGTGCTCGAACACGTCAACGCGGTCCTGACGACGCCCCTCACGCATGACGACGTGGAGGGCGTGTACGCGGGCCTGCGTCCGCTGCTCACGGGCGAGACGGACGAGACGTCCAAGCTGTCGCGCGAGCACGTGGTGGCGCACCCGGTCCCGGGCCTGGTGCTGGTGGCGGGCGGCAAGTACACGACGTACCGGGTGATGGCGAAGGACGCGATCGACGCCGTCGCGCACGGTCTGGACGGCAAGGTCGCCGAGTCGTGCACGGACCGGATCCCGCTCGTGGGCGGCGACGGGTTCCAGGCGATGTGGAACGCGCGGCACCGGCTGGCGAGCCGGTCCGGCCTGCACGTGGCGCGCATCGAGCACCTGCTGCGCCGCTACGGCACGCTGGTGGACGACCTGCTGCGGCTGATCGCGGACAAGCCCGACCTCGGCAAGCCGCTCACCGGCGCGGACGACTACCTGCGCGCCGAGGTCGTCTACGCCGCGTCGCACGAGGGCGCCCGGCACGTCAACGACGTCCTGGCCCGCCGCACCCGGATCTCCATCGAGACGTGGGACCGCGGCGTCGGCGTCGCGCAGGAGGTCGCCGACCTGCTGGCGCCGGTGCTCGGCTGGTCGAAGAAGCAGCGCGACCGGGAGATCGAGTACTACCGCAAGCGGGTGGAGGCCGAGCGCGCCTCGCAGACGCAGGTGGACGACCAGGAGGCCGACGCGCACCGCCGCGGCGCCCCCGACATCGTGCCGACCGCCACCCCGTAGCCCGCGCCCCGGGTGCCGCTCCGGGCGCCGCCCCGGGCGGTGCCGAGTTCGATGTTCACGCGGTCCCCGATGCGGGGGAGTGATCGTCGAACGGCGGGAACCTGGCGGATCCGTCCGACAAAGTGCCGGCGTTCTGTGGCGCGGTCCGCGCGCGGACGAGCGCGCGGGCGGCGTCGTAGAGGCCGGCGGGGACGCGCTCGGGGTCGAGGAGGTGCTGGAACGCGAGCCCGACGTCGAGCGCGACGGCGAGCGCGGCGCGGTCGTCCGGGGCGATGCCGTCGCTCTCGGGCAGGTCGCGGGCGAGCAGGGCGCGGCGCTCGGCGTACCAGTCGGCGATGCGCCAGCCCGCGGCGTAGTCGCGCATGCCGTAGAGCCAGAACTCGACGAGGAGGAGCACGATGCGGCGGGGGCCGTCCTGCGGGTCCGGGACGGGACGGACGCGCCCCGTGCGGCCGCCCGCATCCGGTTCGGGCTCCGGTTCGGCGGCCGGCTCCGCGGCGTGCAGGCCGTCGCGGAATCCGGCGCCGAGACGGTCGCTGGTGAAGCGTTCCAGCAGTGCGAGCAGCAGGTCGGTCTTGCCGGTGAAGTTCGAGTAGACGGCGCCCTTGGTGAGCCCGGCCCCCGCGGCGACGTCGTCGAGGGAGGCGCCGTGGATGCCGTGTTCGGCCCACAGGCGTTCGGCGGCGGCGAGGAGCGCCTCGCGGGTCTGCTCGCGGCGCTCCCGGCGTGCCGCCGGCCCGCCGCCGGGCCCGCCCGGTCCGCCGCCGGTGCGGTGCGCGCGGGCGCCCGGCACGGGGTGGGCCCGGCCGCCGGGGGCGTGTCGTGGCGCACCGGTCGGGGCGCCCTCGGGCGGGTCGTCGCCGTGGGCGTCGGTCATCTGCGGGTCCCTTCGGCTTGGGGGGTGCTCGCGTCGTCGGGTGCTCGCGTGGTGGTTCGTGCGTGGTCGTTCGTGCGGGGTGCTGCCTTTTCGGAATACACCGGTCGAGCATGGTCAGTCCGGGAGTTGCGGAAGTCCGCGCGGGTTGGAACGGTCCGTCGGCGTGCTCGGCCGGTGAAATCGTCGTTACTTGCGGGTAGCAAAAATGGCCGGGCGGTCATACCCTCTTCTGCATGGCATCCCCGACGGTCCGTGCCGACGGTGCGGCAGCGCACGAGCTTCCCCCGAACCTCCTCGACCGGCTGGTCGCGCGCGTGGCGTCGGACGGCGCCGAGACCGCGACCGTGCCGGCCCCCTTCACCGGCAAGCCGCTGGCGACCGTTCCGCTGTCCACGGCGGACGACGTCCGGCGCGCGCACGAGCGGGCCCGCGCGGCGCAGCGGGCGTGGGCGGCGCTGCCCGTCCGCGAGCGGGTCAAGCCGTTCCTGCGGCTCGCCGACGCGCTGGTGGCGCGGCGCGACGAGATCCTCGACGTCATCCAGATGGAGACCGGCAAGGCCCGGCGGCACGCGCTGGAGGAGTTCCTCGACGTGGCGCTGTGCTCGCTCTACTACGCGCGGCGGGCCGGGCGGCTGCTGAAGCCGCAGCGCAGGCAGGGCATGATGCCGGGCCTCACGCGCGTCCAGGAGCTGCGGCACCCCAAGGGCGTCGTCGCGCTGATCGCCCCGTGGAACTACCCGTTCGCGCTCGGCGCCAGCGACATCGCGCCCGCGATCATGGCGGGGAACGCGGTCGTCCACAAGCCCGACACCCAGACGTGCCTGTCCAGCCTCTGGGTCCTCGACCTGCTGGTCGAGCTGGGCCTGCCGGAGGACGTGTGGCAGATCGTCGTCGGCGACCCGGCGGAGATCGGCGACCCGCTGATCGGCGAGGCCGACTACGTGTCGTTCACCGGCTCCACCCGCGGCGGCAAGGCCATCGCGGCGAAGGTCGCGCCGCGCCTGGTCGGGTACTCGCTCGAACTCGGCGGCAAGAACCCGATGATCGTCATGGCGGACGCCGACGTCGAGCGGACCGCGCGCGGCGCCATCCGGGCCTGCTTCACCAATGCCGGGCAGCTGTGCATCTCCATCGAGCGGATGTACGTGCACGAGGACGTCTACGACCGGTTCGTCCCGCGCCTGGCCGAGCTGGTCAAGGGCATGAAGCTCGGCACCGGGCTCGACTTCGAGGCCGAGATGGGCTCGCTGACGTACGAGCGGCAGCTCGGCGCCGTGACCGCGCACGTCGACCAGGCCGTCGAGGCGGGCGCGACCGTCCTCGCGGGCGGGAAGGCGCGGCCGGACGTCGGCCCGCTGTTCTACGAGCCGACGCTGCTCGCCGACGTCACCACCGACATGGACCTGTGCGCCAACGAGACGTTCGGCCCGGTCGTGTCGGTCTACAAGTACCGGGACGAGGACGAGGTCGTCGAGCGCGCCAACGACACCCCGTACGGGCTCAACGCCTCGGTCTGGACCAAGAACGTCGCCGCGGGCCGCCGTCTCGCCGCCCGCATCCAGGCCGGGACCGTCAACGTCAACGACGGGTACGGCGCGGCCTACGCGTCCTACGACTCGCCGATGGGCGGGATGAAGCAGTCCGGGGTCGGGCGCCGCCACGGCGCCGAGGGCCTGCTCAAGTTCACCGAGGTCCAGACGATCGCCAGCCAGCACTACATGGACCTCGAGCCGCCCGGCAGCGTCGGCTACGACACCTTCGCCGGCTTCATGGCGAACGGCGTCAAGCTGATGAAGAAGCTGCGGATCAAGTAGGAGCACGGGTGAAGCACGACGGCGTGAACCACGACGGCGTGAACCATGACTACGACGTCCTCGTCGTCGGGTCGGGGTTCGGCGGCAGCGTCACCGCGCTGCGGCTCACCGAGAAGGGCTACAAGGTCGGGGTGATCGAGGCGGGCCGGCGCTTCGACACGAACCCGTCCGGCACGCCGGGCACCCGCCACCCCGACCTGCCCGAGACCAACTGGCGCGTCGCCCGCTACCTGTGGGCGCCCGCGCTCGGCCTCACCGGCATCCAGCGCCTGCACCTCATCCGCGGGACGAAGCAGAGCCGCGTCCTCGTGATGGCCGGTGCGGGCGTCGGCGGCGGGTCGCTCAACTACGCCAACACCCTCTACGTGCCGCCGGAGCCGTTCTTCCGGGACCGGCAGTGGGCGCACATCACCGACTGGCGGGACGAGCTCGCCCCCCACTACGACCAGGCCAAGCGGATGCTCGGCGTCGTGCAGAACACCACCACGACCGCCGCCGACGACGTGATCCGCCGGGTCGCCGACCGGATGGGCAAGGGGCACACGTTCGTCAAGACGCCCGTCGGCGTGTTCTTCGGGCGCGGCGCCGGGATCGAGAGCGGCGACCCCTACTTCGGCGGCGCCGGGCCGCGCCGCCGCGGCTGCCTCGAGTGCGGCGAGTGCATGGTCGGCTGCCGGCACGGCGCCAAGAACATGCTCACCGAGAACTACCTGTACCTCGCCGAGAAGGCCGGGGCCCGCGTGATGCCGCTCAGCCGCGTCACGCAGATCACGCCCGTGGACGGCGGCGGGTACGCGGTCGAGATCGTCCGGACCGGGTCGTTCGGACGCAACCGCAAGACGCTCACCGCCGGGCAGGTCGTGTTCGCCGCCGGGACGTACGGCACGCAGAAGCTCCTGCACAAGCTCAAGTCGACCGGACGGCTGCCGCGGGTCTCCGACCGGCTCGGCGCGCTCACCCGCACCAACTCCGAGGCGATCCTCGGCGGTGGACGGCCGAACGGCAAGCCGGGCCCCGACTACTCCAAGGGCGTCGCGATCACCTCGTCGTTCCACCCCGCCCCGGACACGCACATCGAACCCGTCCGGTACGGGCGCGGGTCCAACCTGCTCGCGGGCCTTCAGACGCTCCTCGTGGACGGCGACCGCCCCGGCGAACCGCACGTCCCGCGCATCCGCAAGTTCGCCCGCCTCGCCGCCCGCAGGCCCCGCGACCTGCTGCAGCTGTTCGACGTCCGGCACTGGTCCGAGCGGACCGTGATCGCGCTCGTCATGCAGACCCGCGACAACTCGATCACGCTGTCGCCGAAGAAGGGCCCGTTCGGCTGGGACGTCCGCGCCACCGCCGGGCACGGCGAGGCCAACCCCACGTGGATCCCCGAGGGGCACGAGGCGACCCGGCTGATCGGCGAGGAGGTCGGCGGCGTCGCGGGCGGCACCTGGGGCGACCTGTTCGACGTTCCGATGACCGCGCACTTCCTCGGCGGCTGCGCCATCGGCGACTCGCCCGCCACCGGCGTCATCGACCCCTACCACCGCGTCTACGGGCACCCCGGCCTGCACGTCGTGGACGGCTCCGCGGTCTCGGCGAACCTCGGCGTCAACCCGTCCCTGACGATCACCGCGCAGGCCGAGCGCGCCATGTCGCTGTGGCCGAACCGTGGCGAGGACGACCCGCGTCCCGAACTGGGCGACGCCTACCGCCGGATCGGCGCGGTCGCGCCGAAGAACCCGATCGTCCCGGCCGGCGCCCCGGCGGCGCTGCGGCTGCCGATCGTGGACGTGCGCTGACCCCGCCCGTCCACCCGTTCGTCCGCCCGTCCGGGCGGGACGTCCGACCGGGGGCGTAGCGTGACGCGCATGGACGTCGAAGGGGAGGCCGCGCGGGTCCTCGCGGAGCTGCGCGACCTCGCCGACCCGGCCCGCGCGGCGTACGAGCGGCGGTACCTGAAGAGCGCGTTCGCCCACATCGGCGTGCCGGTGCCCGCGCTCCGCAGGGTGGCGGTGTCGGCGGTGCGCGAGCCGCCCGCGCGCGGCGAACTGCTCGCCCTCGCCGACGCCCTCTGGACGGCCGAGGACGCGGGACGCCCGGTGCACGAGGCCCGGATGGCGGCCGTCGAGGTGCTGGTCAAACGGGTCGGGCTGCTGGAACCGGGTGACATCGCGGTCGCCGAGCGGATGATCCTCGACTCCGCGAGCTGGGTGTACGTCGACAACCTCGCCGAGCGCGTCGCGGGCGCGCTCGTCCTGCGGGAGCCCGGCCTCGGCGGCGTCCTGGACGACTGGGCGTCCGACCCCGGCATGTGGATCCGGCGCTCGGCGCTGCTCGCGCTGCTGCCCGGCGTCCGGACGGGCGCGCCCGACCTCGCCCGGATCGCCCGGTTCGGCGACGCGATGCTCGGCGAGACCGAGTTCTTCATCCGCAAGGCGCTCGGCTGGGTGCTGCGCGAGCAGTCGAAGAAGGACCCCGCGTGGGTCGCGCGGTGGGTCGAGGCACGCATCGCGGACGTCTCGGGCGTGACGCTGCGCGAGGCCGTCCGCCACCTCCCGGACGGCGACGCCGCCCGCCTCACGGCCGCCTGCAAGGCTCAGCGCCGGTAGGCCGCCCACACCTTGTGCATGCGGTCGCCCTGGCCCCGGGTGAACGACGTCATGCAGGTGTCGTAGCTGTAGTTCATGAAGTTGTGGATCGGGTCGTCGCCGCGCTGCGGGCACGTGTCCTTGCCCTCCGGGCACCCGTCGGCCGGGGAGCGCTCCGCCGGGGTGTCCGCCACCCGGTCGCCGTCACCGCCGCAGCCGCCCTGGAACGTGTGGTAAAGCCCGAGCCAGTGGCCCACCTCGTGCGTCGCGCTGAACCCGCGATCGAACTGGTCGATGTGACCACCCGGCATGCTGCCGTAGTTGATCGTGACGCCGTCCATCTTCGGCTCGTCCCGGTACTTCCACGGGAACGTCGACCAGCCGAGCAGGTCGCCCTCGATGTAGGCGCTGTAGAGGTTCAGCGTGCTCCTGCCGCCCCTGCGCAGCCGCGGCTTGTACGACCCCTCGTACTGCTCCGGGTACCGGAACCAGTTCGCGTTGTCGGAGCGGGTGACGTCGCGGAGCCGGAAGGACACGTCGGTGTCGTCGCCGCCGTACCGTCCGCCGTAGGCCGCGTTCAGCACCTTGATCTGCCGCTCGACCGTCGCGTTCGACACGTTGCCGCGCGTCCCGTCGTGCAGGACGTGGAAGTAGACCGGCACGGTGATCTGCCTCGCCGCCCGGCGTTCCGCCGCGGACGCGTCCCGCGGGGCCTTCGGGCCGAGCGTCAGGCCGAGCCCGTCCAGGATGCGCCCGAGGTCCGACTCCACGGACGCCGACTCCGCCGGGCTCAGCTCGGCGTGGTCGGCGCCGCCGTGCCCGTGCGGGCCGGGCCGGAGCCGCGCCGCCGCCGGGGCGCAGTCGTCCAGGGCGGTGTGGCGGTGCCCCACCGCGTCCCGCGCGGGACCGGCGACCGGACCGGCGACCGGACCGGCGACCGGACCGGCGACCGGACCGGCGACCGGGGCGGCGGCCGGGGCCGCGGGGACGAGGACGGCGAGCGCGGCGGCGGCGGTGAGCAGCTTCACGGGACTCCTATGCGGGGCGGGCGCGGTCGTGGCACCTGTGAACACAGTGCGTCATCAAGTGGTATCAGAGCGAAGTCCACGTTGGTATGTGATCAAGGTAAATGCATGCAGACCGTTACCGATCGCGTTCCTTGCGTGATCGGACGGGGCTCGGCGGCGGCCGTCCGCGCGGTGGCGGGCGCGGACGTCGGCGCAGGCTGCGGCCCGTAGACTGGGAAGTCCTTCCGGCCGTGCGAAAGGCGTTTTGTTGGTGGCCGCAGACCAGTCCTTCGACACCGTTCTCGTCGTCGACTTCGGCGCGCAGTACGCGCAGCTCATCGCGCGACGCGTCCGCGAATGTCACGTGTTCAGCGAGATCGTGCCGTCCACGATGCCCGCCGAGGAGATGCTCGCGAAGCGGCCCAAGGCGATCATCCTGTCCGGCGGGCCCGCCTCGGTGTACGAGGACGGCGCCCCCGCCGCGCCCGACGGCCTGTTCGACCTCGGCGTCCCCACCTTCGGGATCTGCTACGGCCACCAGGTGATGGCCCGCGCCCTCGGCGGCGTCGTCGAGAACTCGCACGTCGCCGAGTACGGCGGCACGACCGTCGCGGTCACCGCGCCCGGGATGCTGTTCGCCGGGCTGCCCGCCCGGCAGGCCGTCTGGATGTCGCACCGCGACTTCGTCAGCCGCGCGCCCGACGGCTTCACCGTCACCGCCCGCACCGACGTCACCCCGGTCGCCGGCATGGAGGACCCGTCCCGCGGCTTCTTCAGCGTCCAGTTCCACCCCGAGGTGCTGCACACCGAGCACGGGATGGAGATCCTGCGCCGCTTTCTCTACGAGGGCGCGGGCTGCCGCCCCAACTGGACGATGGTCAACATCGCCGAGGAGTCGATCGAGGCCGTCCGCGCCCGGGTCGGCGGCAAGCGCGCCATCTGCGCGCTGTCGGGCGGCGTCGACTCCGCCGTCGCGGGCGCGCTCGTCCAGCGCGCCATCGGCGACCAGCTCACCTGCGTGTTCGTCGACCACGGGCTGCTGCGCAAGGGCGAGGCCGAGCAGGTCGAGAAGGACTTCGTCGCCGCGACCGGCGTGAACCTGCACGTCGTCGACGCCCAGGACCGCTTCCTCGCCGCCCTCGACGGCGTCGCCGACCCCGAGCAGAAGCGCAAGATCATCGGCCGCGAGTTCATCCGCGTGTTCGAGGAGGCCGCGCGCGAGATCGTCGGCGAGGACGCCCCCGAGCCCGTCGAGTTCCTCGTGCAGGGCACCCTCTACCCGGACGTCGTCGAGTCCGGCGGCGGCACCGGCGCGGCCAACATCAAGTCGCACCACAACGTCGGCGGCCTCCCCGAGGACCTGCAGTTCAAGCTCGTCGAGCCGCTGCGCACCCTCTTCAAGGACGAGGTCCGGGCGCTCGGCGAGCAGCTCGGGCTGCCTCCCGAGATGGTGTGGCGGCAGCCGTTCCCCGGCCCCGGCCTCGCCATCCGCATCGTCGGCGCCGTCGACCGCGAGCGCCTGGAGATCCTGCGCGACGCCGACGCGATCGCCCGCGAGGAGCTGACCCGCGCGGGCCTCGACCGCGACGTCTGGCAGTTCCCGGTCGTCCTGCTCGCCGACGTCCGGTCCGTGGGCGTCCAGGGTGACGGCCGCACCTACGGGCACCCGATCGTCCTGCGCCCGGTGACCAGCGAGGACGCCATGACCGCCGACTGGGCGCGGCTGCCCTACGACCTCCTGCAGCGGATCTCCACGCGGATCACCAACGAGGTCCGCGAGATCAACCGCGTCACCGTCGACATCACCTCCAAGCCCCCGGGCACCATCGAGTGGGAGTGACCCCGGGCCCTCCGAGGCGTGTCCGGTGGATCACGCCTTCGTCCCGAGCAGGGCTGTGACCAGGATGCACTTCGCCCGCTAGTCGCGGGTGAGCCGGTTCCGGCGATCGAGCGCCGTCCCGCGTGATGCGGGGCGGCGCTTCGTCGTTCGCGGGTGGACGCGGGCCGACCGCACACTGCACCGCACGCCGCACCGCACGGAAGCCTTCCGCTGTGATCTACGAAACTCTGTAGTGATCGAGGTAGATTTTCGCTGCGGGGCCAGGTAGTGTTCCTCTCATCGAAGAGAGACAAGTCCAAGTGAAGCGGCAGAGGACGAACTGCTCGCAGGTATGGATGGCGCGGACCGGGCGTGCCGGGGCCAACGCAGTGGAAGGGGCTCCGTCCGGCGGTCCGCCGCCCGGTGGCCAACGGGCCACCGGAAGCAAGAGAACACAGCTGAGAGAAGCAGGAAATCGAGGAAGGAGGGTTCGGCGCCATCGGGATCGCCCGCTGCAGGCTCCAGTCACGCCGCACGGGTACCGCAGCCCCACAGATTGGACGGTGGTCTACGGTCACGCATCCGCGATCCCCGCGCCCCCGCCCGCTCGGGCGGCCGGCGCGGAAGACCGGCCCCAGGGCCGAGTAGATGGTGTTGTACCTGATGAGCCCCGGCGCCGCGGTTCGGCGCCGGGGCTCACGTCGTTGGTTCCTCACGGCAGTACGGAAGGGTTTGTGAAAGCACTTCGGCCGGCTCGGCCCGGCACCCCGGCAGACGACCACTCAGACGACCGCTCACCCCGGCGCGGACGGCGTCCGGGCGCACGCGACGACTCCGGCGGCGGGCTCGTCGACAAGTTCGAGGACGAGGACTACCCCGCCTACAGCATGGGCCGCGCCGCCGAGATGCTGGACGTCACCCCGGCGTTCCTGCGCAATCTGGACGCCGCCAAGCTGTTCGTCCCGCAGCGCTCGTCCGGTGGGCACCGCCGCTACTCCCGCTACCAGCTGCGGCTGGCCCAGCGCGCCCGCGACATGGTCGACCAGGGCACCGCTCTGGAGGCGGCCTGCCGCATCATCATCCTGGAAGACCAGCTCGCCGAAGCCCAGCGGATCCACGCCCGGCTCCAGCGGGATCGACCCAGGAACCCGGCCCAGGACCCGCCGCAGTAGCGGTGTCGGCAAGGGCCGTGTCCCCGGACGCACGCGAGCGCTGGCAAGACCGGGACGGTTTCGGACTCACGTCCGGGACCGTCTTCATCACATGGTCGGGTGGTTCCCGTCACGCGCTCGCCCGTGATGGGCCGCCGCCCTCGCCCAGGCGTCCAGCAGCCGCGCCGCCGAGCCGCCGACCGGTCCCACCGCGTCGGCGAGCACGGACGCGTCGGGCAGCCGGGCGCCGGTGACGGCGGGGACGGCCTGGTCGGCGGCGCCGATCGTGGTGGAGCACACCGACAGCAGGTAGTCCGGGACGGACAGGGCCGGGTCGGTGCAGCCCACCACGGGCGTGCCGACGGCCGCGATGAGCGGGAAGATCGTGCCGGGAATGCCGATCGCCGCCTCCGCGCGTGCGGACGCCCGCAGGGTGGGGACGTCGCTGATCTCGTACCGCTCCCAGAGCGACCGGTCCTCGCGGGGGTGCAGCCCGACCAGGATCCGCTTGCCCGCGGCCCGCAGCCGCTCGGCGGCCGCCAGCAGCAGCTCGGTGCCGGGTGCGGCGCCGCCCGTCCCGTCCGGGCGGGTGACGCTGGTGATGACCAGGACCAGGCCCGGTTCGGGCGCGCGTTCCGGCAGGTCGTCCGTCTGCGGCGAGCCCACCACCCGGACGCGGCGCCGGGTGCCGAGGTAGCCGCCGAACGAGCGCGCCTCGGCCGGGGACGACGCGGTGACGAGGCGCAGCCGGTGACGGACGCGGTCGGCCCCCGGTGCCTCCTCCGGCCCGAGGTAGGCGAGCGAACTCGCCGCCCGGGGGAGTTCGCCGAACCTCCGGACGCACTCCAGCGGCCAGTCGTCCGCGCCCGTCACGACCAGGAGGTCCGCGCGGGGCGCGTCGCGCGGGGTGGCGACGGGGACGGGGTCGCCCGGCTCGATCCCGGACAGGTCGGGGACGAGCTGCGTCAGGCGCCAGCCGCGCCGCGCGGCCTCGGCGAGCAGCGGGCGGACGTGGTAGGTGCCCCAGGGCTCATTGGTCGCGATGAGCACGCGCGGACGCACCCGCGGACGAGGGCGCGGGGAGGCGTCGGCGGGGGCCGCGAGTGCGAGCGTCCCGGCGGTTCCGAGCGCCCCGGTCAGCAGCGCGCGGCGGGGCAGGGTTCGTTGATCGTCTTTCACCCTCGCGACCGTAGACGCCCAGGCCGGACGGGGAGTGAACGCCCAGGGAACAACCCCGCGGACCCGGGGAAAGGCCCCGAGGCGCGGAAGGCCCCGGGGGACGCGGAAGGCCCGGGTGCGTTCGCCCCCGGGCCTCGGTGCCACGCGCGGGGCGGTCAGACGGTGGCGGGGGAGAGCGCGGCCTCGGCCTCGAGCGTCGCGGCGGTCGCGTTCACGACGGCGGCGATCCGCAGGGCCTCCTGCACCAGCTCGCGCGACAGGCCGCCCTCGCGGACGACCTTCTCGTGCGACTCCAGGCACCGGCCGCAGCCGTTGATCGCCGACACGGCCAGCGACCACAGCTCGAAGTCGACCTTGTCCACGCCGGGCTTGCCGATGATGCTCATCCGCAGCTTCGCGGGCAGGGTCGCGTACGTCTCGTCGCCGATCAGGTGCGTGGCGCGGTAGTACACGTTGTTCATCGCCATGATCGACGCGGCGCCCTTGGCGGCCTCGAACGCCTCCGCGGACAGGTAGTCGCCGGCCTCCTCGGCCAGCTCGCGGATGACGACCGCGCTGCGCGTGGCGAGCGCGCACGCCAGGACCGTCCCCCACAGCTGCTGCTCGGTGAGCTGCGAGGTGGAGGTCAGGGAGCCCAGGTTGAGCTTGGTGTCCTTGGCGTAGCCCGGGAGGGCGCTCTTCAGCGCGTCAACGCTCATGATCAAAGGTCCTTTCCATGCGCGACGGCCGGTCGCGCGACGCGACCGGCCGCCGGGCCGGACGACCCGTGCGGATCGTCCGGCGGGGTGACTGGGCGTCCGGGGCGGGCCCGGACACGGGGTGGATCAGGCGCCGGCGCCGGCCAGCAGCTTGGTCGCGTCGAGGGTGTCCTCGCCCTTGTTCCAGTTGCAGGGGCAGAGCTCGTCGCTCTGGAGAGCGTCCAGGACCCGCAGGACCTCCTTGACGTTCCGGCCGACGGAGCCGGCGGTCACCATGGAGAACTGGATCTCGTTGTTCGGGTCGACGATGAACGTCGCGCGCTGGGCGACGCCGTCCGGGGTGAGGATGCCGAGGGCCTCGGACAGCTCGCGGTTGAGGTCGGCCATCATCGGGAACGGGATCTCGCGCAGGTCCGGGTGGTCCTTGCGCCACGCGAAGTGGACGAACTCGTTGTCGACGGACGCGCCCAGCACCTGGGCGTCACGGTCGGCGAAATCCTCGTTCAGCCGGCCGAACTCGGCGATCTCGGTCGGACACACGAAAGTGAAGTCCTTCGGCCAGAAGAAGACGACGCGCCACTTGCCCTCGTACGACTTGTGGTTGATCGTCTCGAAGGCGTTGTCCGCGTCCAGCGAGACACAGGCGGTCAGCTCGTACTCGGGGAACTGGTCACCGACAGTAAGCACGTATGCTCCTTTTTCGCGAGAAAGGGACGCCTCCGTCGAGGCGTTGGGAAGGCGCCGGGACGACTCCGCGGCGACCGATGTCACTCAGCGTGCCGTACGGCGATAGAGAAGAGAAATCGATCTATCCCAACGCAGTGATAGGACGTTCCTATTAGTCGCCCGAAAATGCCGGGTGACCGGGAGAGACGGGTGCTTCCCGCGCGGTGCCGGCGTCCGCAAGTTGACCGAGATCACACGATGGCGCCGGATTTGATTTAACTCTCCGTGAATCCTATGCCGAGCGCAACAAACTACCTACCGCCGAACTCGTCCGCGCACCCGGGGCTAGGAGAGGCGGCGGCGGACCCAGTAGAAGCAGAAGCCCGAGAGGCCCAGGGTCAGGACGGCGAAGACGCCCGTCTCGACCCACTGGCTGCTGTGCCAGGACTGGCACCGCGCGGACGACCTGGTCCAGACGGCCGTCACTCGCCTGTACGTGAACTGGCGGCGCGCGTCGGCGGCGGACAACCTCGACGGCTACGCCCGGACCGTCCTCGTCCGCGCCTACCTGGCCGAACAGCGCGTCGGCTGGTGGAAGCGCGTCCGCGTCGTGCCGGACGCCCCGGACGCGCCCGCGCCCGACCAGGCCGTCCCGGGCTCGCGGCGGCCGTCGCCGTCCCGGTCGTGCAGGTCACGCGTCCGGACGAGCACCGCCCGCGCGTCGTCGAGCCGGTGCGGTATCCGGACGTCCTGGTCGAGACGGCGACGTTCGGCCGGCTCCCCCGGGGATACGCGCGGACGCGGATCTCCGGGGGCGGTCCCTAGGGCGGAACCGATCCACGGACGCCGCGCAGACTGGCTCATCGAGCCCGGTGCCCCCGGCTCGGAGCAGATCCCGGCGGAGTTCCGTTTCCGGTACCGGGACGCCTGGGCGAAACTGCAGATCAACGGCAAGGAGATCGCGGACGTCGCGACGGTGCGGCGCATCGCCGAGAGCGTCCGGTTCGACGGCGCCGAGCCCGCGAAGTTCCCCGTGCGGATCGAGAACCTCCCCCAGGGGATGGGGATCTCCGGGGCGCGGGTCGAGGACGGAGTCGCGAGGGCGACGTTCACGCTCGCCGGATCCGAGGGCGGCGAACTGATGATCACGGTCGGCCCGACCACCGAGGCGAGCCTCCGGAACGTTCCGTCGCACTCCAACACGACCCTCGACGGTCATCCCGCGTTCGACTCCCATCGCCCGCACGACGGCCCGACGGACGGTCGCGTCCCGCCCACCGAGGCGCACATCCTGAACGTCTACAACGCGGGGGGAGCCGACATCAGGCTGGACGCACGAGGCAGGAGGCTGCTGGAACAACTGGAGCCCACGGGCGGCCTGACCGGGCTCTACCGCCGGATCACCTGGCTCGGCCCGGACGAGTCGACGTGGACGACGACACCCCTCGGTTGACGCGGCGGCGGGGGCGTCAGGCCGACCAGCGGCCGTCGCGCATCAGCTCGCGGCCGGACAGTTCGTTCGCCTCCCGCCACGCCTGGACGCGGCGCGGGGTGATGCGGAACCAGCGGTACGACGCCGGCGGACGCGGGTCGAAGCCGGTGCGTTCGGCGAACAGGTCGGCCCGCTCCCGCGGCAGCGCGTCCATCTCGATGACCTCGACCTCGCCGTCGATCACGGTCACGTCGCGGGTGGGGCCGAGGCCCAACCGGACGGTTCGGGTGGCGGCCAGGTTGCGCCCCGTGGGGCTGCCGGCCGGGGTGGCGACCAGCAGCGCCTCGCCGTCCCAGTCGAAGCTCAGCGGCACCAGATACGGCGTGCCGTCCGCCGATGCGGTGGCCACCCAGACGTCGACGTCGTGGGTGAGCCGGTGCTCGGTGTCGCGGCGGCGTTGGGCGCGGGAGCGGGGTGCGGCGCTCGTGGGCTCGGTCATGGTCACTCCTCCGGTCGTGGTCCGCGGCCGGCCCGGTGGGCCGACCGCCGTGGTCAGGGCCTTTCCTTGCGGCCGTCCGGTGGCGGGTCAGCTCACCGCCCGCTTCACCAGCGCGGCGATCCGCCGCTCCGCCTCGGCCGTCACCTCGGTCAGGGCGAACGCGCTCGCCCACATCGTGCCCTCGTCCAGCTTCGCCGGATCGTTGAACCCGAGCGTCGCGTAGCGCGCCTTGAACTTCGCCGCGCTCTGGAAGAAGCAGACGACCTTGCCGTCCAGCGCGTAGGCGGGCATCCCGTACCAGAGCCTCGGCGCGAGGGCCGGGGCCTCGGCCGTGATGACGGCATGGACGCGCTCGGCCATGCTCCGGTCCGCGTCGGCCATCTCGGCGATCTTCGCGAGGACGTCCCGCCGCGCCTCCGCCGCCTTGTCGGCGCGCGAGCTCCGGCGTGCCGCCTTCTTCTGGTCCCGGGCGTGCTCCTTCATCGCGGCCCGCTCCTCGGCCGTGAACCCCGCGTACGTGCCGTCCGCCATGATCGCTCCTTCGTCGGTGCTTCCCGTCGGCCTGATCGCCGTGGTCACAGCCTCTCCCGGCGGGCGTCCGGGCCGCCTCCGTGCCGACCACGGAAACCGGTACGGAGACGAGTCGGTGCCGCCCCGGTGACGCGTCGTGTCCGAGTCCGGGGTCGTCGCCGCACGTGCGGAGATGCGGGCCGGTGCGGACGGGACCGAAGGTGGAGAAACGGTCCGTCCCTGGGAGGCGCGATGCGAACCGCACACCGAACGTGCCCGATCTGCGACGCCGTCTGCGGCCTGCGCCTCACCCTCGACGACGGCGGGAAAGTCCTCTCCGTCCGGGGCGATCCGGACGATCCGCTGTCCAAGGGCTACATGTGCCCCAAGGGGGCGAGCCTCGGCCGGATCGACGAGGACCCCGACCGGTTGAGCACTCCCATGATCCGGACGGACGACGGGTGGCGCCCGGCCGGGTGGGACGAGGCGTTCGAGACGGTCGAGCGCGGCCTGCGGGGAGTCATCGACAGGTACGGCCGCCAGGCGGTCGCCGCCTACTTCGGCAACCCCACCTTCCACACCATGGGCGGCATCTTCTACCGGGGCGCGCTGGCCCAGGCCCTCGCCACCCGCAACGTCTTCAGCGCCAGCACCATCGACCAGATCCCCAAGCACGTCGCGTGCGGCCTCATGTACGGCAACGCCGCCGCCATCTCGGTGCCCGACCTGGACCACACCGACTACCTGTTCGTGCTGGGGGCCAACCCGGCGGAGTCGAACGGCTCCCTGTGCGCCGCGCCCGACTTCCCCGGCCGCCTCCGGGCCGTCCGCGCGCGGGGCGGCAAGATCGTGGTCGCGGATCCGCGCCGGACCCGCACCGCCGAGCTCGCCGACGAGCACCTGTTCGTCCGGCCGGGGACCGACGCGTGCCTCCTCTTCGGCATCGTCCACACGCTCCTGGCCGAGGACCTGACCACGGTGCGCGTCGAGACCGAGGGGCTGGACCGCCTCCGGCGGCTGGCCGCCGCGTTCGCGCCGGAGGTTGTGGCCGGGGTGTGCGGGGTGCCCGCCGGGGACATCGTCCGGCTGGCGCGCGAACTGGCCGCCGCCCCCACCGCCGCCGTCTACACCCGCGTCGGGACGTGCACCGCCGACTTCGGCACGCTGACCCAGTGGCTGGTGGACGTCGTCAACGTCCTGACCGGCAACCTCGACCGCCGCGGCGGGGTGATGTTCACCAAGGGCGCGACCGTCGAGGGGGGATGGGGCCCCAGACCGTTCACGTCGGGCCGCTGGCACAGCCGGGTGCGCCGGCTGCCCGAGGTGCTCGGCGAACTGCCCGTCGCGACCCTCGTCGACGAGATCGAGACGCCGGGCGCGGACCAGGTCAGGGCGCTGGTCACGGTGGCGGGCAACCCGGTGGTCTCGGCCCCGAACGGGCCGCGCCTCGGACGCGCGATGCGCGACCTCGAGTTCATGGTCTGCGTCGATCCCTACCTGAACGAGACGACACGGCACGCCGACGTCATCCTGCCGCCGCCCAGGATGCTGCAGATGCCGCACTACGACCTGCTGCTCCTCATGGTCACGGTGCGCAACTACATTCGCTTCTCGCCGCCGATCCTGCCGCTGGAGCCCGGCCGGCTCTCCGAGGCGGAGATCATGGGACGGCTGACGCTGATCGCGTCGGGCCGGGGGGCGGGCGCCGATCCCGCCGAGCTGGACGACATGATGATCGACGAGCTGCTCGGCGGCGCGGCGGCGGCGCCGGGCTCGACCATGACGGACGCCGACGTGGCGAAGCTGCGCGCGGGCCTGGAGGGCGACAGCGGCCCGGAGCGCCTGCTGGACGCGATGCTCAAGCTCGGCCCCCACGGGCTGACCCTGGCCGATCTGAAGGCCCGCCCGCACGGCATCGACCTGGGCCCGCTGGAGCCGAGGCTGCCGGAGATGCTCTCCACGCCGTCCGGGCGGGTGCGGTTGGCGCCCGCGGAACTGACCGGGGAGATCGACCGGCTGCGCGAGCGGCTGGCCGCGCGCCCCCCGGACCTCCTGCTGATCGGCCGCCGCCAGCTGCGCTCCAACAACAGCTGGCTGCACAACGTGCCGTCGCTGGTCGGCGGCAGCAACCGGTGCACGCTGCACGTCAACCCCGCCGACGTGGCCAGGCTCGGGCTCGGCGACCGCGCCCGGGTGCGGTCGGCGGTCGGCGAGGTCGTCGCGCCGGTCGAGCCCACGGACGCGATCATGCCGGGCGTGGTCAGCCTGCCGCACGGGTGGGGCCACGCCGGGAGCGACCAGCGGGTCGCGGCGGAGCATCCCGGGGTCAACGCCAACGCGCTGACGGACGACTCGGTCACCGACCCGCTGTCGGGCAACGCGACGTTCAACGGCGTTCCGGTGGTGGTCGGTCCCGCCGAATGATCGGACCGGGGAGGCTCGCCGCGTACGGGTAGAGTGCGTCGGGAAGAGCCATGACCCCACGGACCGACGCCGACGAGCTGACCGAGCAGCCCCGCATCCCGCTGAGCCGGAGGCGCGTGCTGCGCGCCGCCGTGGAGCTCGCCGACCGCGACGGCATCGACGCGCTCACCATGCGCCGGCTCGCGCAGGAGGTCGGGGCCGAGGCGATGTCGCTGTACCACCACGTCGCCAACAAGCAGGCCGTGCTCGACGGCGTCGTCGAGGTGGTCCTCGAGGAGATCGCGGCGGCGGTGGACGAGGTCGACGCCCCGTCCCCCGAGGAGGACTGGCGGGCGGCGCTGCGCGCGCGGATCCTCACCGCCCGCGAGGTCTTCCTCCGCCACCGCTGGGCCCCGCGGGTGCTCGAGTCCCGGACCACCACGAGCCCGGCCGTCATCGCCCACTACGACCGCGTCGTCGCCATCCTCCGCGCGGGCGGGTTTCCCTTCGACCTGGCCCACCGTGCGCTGCACGTCCTGGGCAGCCGTGCGCTCGGGTTCACGCAGGAGCTGTTCCAGCCCGACGGCGCCGGGGACGCGGACGTCGCGGCGATGGAGCAGATGGCCGACCGGTACCCGAACATCGTCGGGATGCTCGCGGACGCCGTCCACGACGATCCGGACGGCACCCTGGGCTTCTGCGACGACCAGTTCGAGTTCGAGTTCGCGCTCGACCTGATCCTCGAAGGGCTGGAACGGCGGCGCGCGACCCCGCCCGGATCCGCCTGAGCACACCCGGCACTCCATCAACTCCCCTCCCCGTCTGATGCCGGACCCTTGACTCCCTTACGTCGTACGATAGCCTTACGGCGTACGAACACCTTACGTCGTACGAAGGGAAAGGGAGGCGCCGTGAAAGCCTGGAGCTGGGACCGCTACGGCCCGCCGGACGTGCTGACCCTCAAGGACGCCGACGAGCCCGCCATCGCCCGGGACGGCGTGCTCGTGCGGGTTCGGGCGGCGTCCGTCAACCCCTACGACTGGCGCCACCTGCGGGCGCACCCGAAGCTGGTGCGGCTGAGCGCCGGCCTGCGGCGGCCGAAGCCGGGGCTGGTCCTCGGCGCCGATCTCGCCGGCGTCGTCGAGCGGGTGGGCGACGAGGTGACCGGGCTGCGGCCCGGCGACGAGGTCTTCGGCGAGGTCCCGCTGGGCTCGTTCGCCGAGGCCGTCGCCGTCCCGCAGGACAGGCTGGCCGTCAAGCCCGCCCGCCTCACCTTCGAGCAGGCGGCGTCGGTGTCGATGGCAGCGCACACCGCGCTGCAGGGCCTGCGCGACGCCGGCGGGATCGCCGCCGGGCAGCGGGTCCTGGTCAACGGGGCCTCCGGCGGCGTCGGCACGTTCGCCGTCCAGCTCGCCAGGACGTTCGGGGCCGAGGTCACCGGCGTGTGCAGCACCCGCAACGTCGACCTGGTCCGCTCCCTGGGCGCGAACGACGTCGTGGACTACACCCGCGAGGACTTCGCCGAACGAGAGGGACGGTACGACCTGCTCATGGACATCGTGGGCGACCGGTCTCTCGCGAAGCTGCGTCGCCCCCTGACGCCCCGAGGGACGCTCGTGATCGTCGGCGGCATCGCCTCACCCCGGCGCGGCCTGCTCGGCCCGGCCGCGCAGATCCTCCGCGGGGCCCTGATCTCGCGCTTCGTCAGCCAGCGGATCGCCGGCGTCAGCTGGAAGCCCAACGCCACCGACCTGCGGTTCCTGGCGGACCTCATGGAGAAGCAGGAGGTCACGCCGGTCATCGACCGGACCTACCCGTTCGCCGAACTGCCCGAGGCGCTGCGCTACGTCGAGCGGGGCCACGCCCGCGGCAAGGTCGCGATCACCCTGCCCGGTTGAGATCGTCCCTTGACCTCAAGCTTGGTCGAGTTCCTAGCGTGGCCGGTGATCGACGAACCGCGGTGGCCCGGCCACCGCTCCTGGGAAGAGGGCCACGACCATGACTTCTGAAAGCACCGAAGCCCGACCGGCCGTGTCCGTGATCGGCCTGGGCGAGATGGGCGCGGCGCTCGCGGGCGCGTTCCTCGACGGCGGGCACCCGACCACGGTATGGAACCGGACGCCCGAGAAGGCCGACGCCCTGGTGGCCAAGGGCGCGATACGGGCCGCGACCGTCCGCGACGCCGTCGCCGCCGGTGCGCTGGTGGTCGTCAACGTGAAGGGCAACGGCAACGCCCGCGAGCTGCTGGAGTCGGCCGGCGACGCCCTCGCCGGCCGAGCCGTGGTCAACCTGACCGACGGGACGTCCGCGGAGGTCGCGGCCGTCGCCCGGCAGGCCGCCGAGCAGGGCGCGGAGTACCTGCACGGGCAGATCATGACGATCGCCCCCGCCATCGGGCACCCGGACGCGGTGGTGTTCTACGGCGGCTCCGAGGCCGTGTACGACCGCGTCCGCCCGGCACTCGACGTCCTCGGCGGCCGGGGACGCCTGATCGCCGACGACCCGCGCGTCCCGGTGCTGTACGGGATGGCCGTCCACGGCACCATGTGGGGCACCCTGAACGGATTCCTGCACGCGGCCGCGGTCCTGACGAGCGAGGGCATCGAGGTGAAGCGGTTCCTGGACGACGCCGCCGCCTCGGTCTCCGCGCTGGTGTCGTTCCTGCCGTCGGTCGCCGAGGCGGTCGATCGCGGCGAGCACGCGGTGGAGTACGGGGCGCTCAAGCACCACCTGCCCTCGGTGGAGGACCTGCTCCGGGAGAGCCGGGCCCGAGGCGTCGACGACGAGATCCCCGCCTACACCCTGGACCTGGTGTCCAAGGCCATTGACGGGGGGCATGCCGACGACGACTACTCGCGCCTGATCGACCACTTCGCCAAGCGCTGACGCCGCGAAAGGCCGAACCGCCCGCCCTCGGCGCCGGCACGGCGCCGGCCCGACGCGGCCCGACGCGGCCCGACGCGGCGCCCGAACGCGGAAGTCGTGACGTGCGCGTTTTGTGACGGTGACGTACTTCGGCGATGCTGAGGGCGTGTCAACGGAGACGGTAACCGGCGCCGCCGAGCTGCGCGCCTTCCTGCAGGGGCTCCCCGGCGTCGACCGGGTCGGGGCCGAGGAGCGGGCGGCGCGGCTGGCGTCGCGGTCGATCAAGACGACGGCGAAGGCCGCGGCGATCGACCTCGCGATCTCGATGGTGGACCTGACGACGCTGGAGGGCGCGGACACGCCCGGGAAGGTGCGGGCGCTGTGCGCGAAGGCCGCCCGCCCGGACCCGGACGATCCGGACGTGCCGAGGGTCGCGGCGGTCTGCGTGTACTCGGACCTCGTGGACGTCGCGGTGCGGGCGCTGGACGGGACGGGGATCGGCGTCGCGAGCGTCGCGACCTCGTTCCCGTCCGGACGGGCGCCGCTGGAGGCGAAGCTCGCCGACACGCGGGCGGCGGTCGCGGCCGGGGCCGCGGAGATCGACATGGTGATCGACCGGGGCGCGTACCTCGCGGGCGACTACGCGAAGGTGTTCGACGAGATCGTCGCCGTGAAGGAGGCGTGCGGGCCCGCGCACCTGAAGGTGATCCTCGAGACGGGCGAGCTGGCGACGCTCGACAACGTGCGGCGCGCGTCGTGGCTGGCGATGCGGGCCGGCGCGGACTTCATCAAGACCTCGACGGGCAAGGTGGCGCCTGCGGCGACGCTCCCGGTCACGCTCGTGATGCTGGAGGCCGTCCGCGACTTCCGCGCCGCGACGGGACGGCAGGTCGGCGTGAAGCCCGCGGGCGGGATCCGCACCACCAAGGACGCGATCAAGTACCTGGTGCTGGTGAACGAGACGGCCGGGCCCGACTGGCTGGCGCCCGAGTGGTTCCGGCTGGGCGCGTCCAGCGTGCTGAACGATCTGCTGATGCAGCGCCGCAAGCTCGCCACCGGGGTGTACTCCGGTCCCGACTACTTCACCCTGGACTGATCATGGTTTTCGAGTACGCGCCCGCGCCCGAGTCGGCGGCGCTCGCGAACGTCCGCGAGTCGTACGGGATGTTCGTGGACGGCGAGTTCACGCGCGGCGGCGGCGAGCCGTTCAAGTCGGTCAACCCGGCGGACGAGACGGTGCTCGCGGAGGTCGCGTGCGCCGACGAGGGCGACGTCGACCGGGCGGTGAAGGCCGCGAGGCGCGCCCACGACAAGGTGTGGGGCCCGATGCCGGGTGCCGAACGCGCCAAGTACCTGTACCGGATCGCCCGTATCGTCCAGGAACGGGCGCGGGAGCTTGCGGTGCTGGAGTCGATCGACAACGGCAAGCCGATCCGGGAGTCCCGGGACGTCGACGTGCCGCTGGTCGCCGCGCACTTCTTCTACTACGCCGGATGGGCCGACAAGCTGGGGCACGCCGGGTTCGGGACGGACCCGAGGCCGCTGGGCGTCGCGGCGCAGGTGATCCCGTGGAACTTCCCGCTGCTGATGCTCGCGTGGAAGATCGCCCCCGCGCTGGCGTGCGGCAACACGGTGGTGCTGAAGCCCGCGGAGACGACGCCGCTGACGGCGCTCGTGTTCGCCGACATCTGCGGGCAGGCCGAGCTGCCGCCCGGTGTGGTCAACATCGTGACGGGCGCGGGCGAGACGGGACGCGCGCTCGTCGGGCACGACGGGGTCGACAAGGTCGCGTTCACCGGGTCGACCGAGGTCGGCAAGGAGATCGCGCGGACGGTCGCGGGGACGAGCAAGCGGCTGACGCTCGAACTCGGCGGCAAGGCCGCGAACATCGTCTACGCCGACGCCGCGCTGGACCAGGCCGTCGAGGGCGTCGTCAACGGGATCTTCTTCAACCAGGGGCACGTGTGCTGCGCCGGGTCCCGGCTGCTCGTGCAGGAGTCGATCGCCGACGAGCTGATGGAGCGGCTCAAGGCGCGGATGGCGACGCTCCGCGTGGGGGACCCGCTCGACAAGAACACCGACGTCGGGGCCGTGAACTCGGCCGCCCAGCTGGAGCGGATCCGGGAGCTGTCGGCGTCCGGCGAGCAGGAGGGCGCGACCCGGTGGTCGCCGCCCTGCGAGCTGCCCGACCGCGGTTTCTGGTTCGCGCCCACGGTGTTCACGGGCGTCGCGCAGTCGCACCGGATCGCGCGCGAGGAGATCTTCGGGCCCGTCCTGTCGGTGCTGACGTTCCGCACGCCGGACGAGGCCGTCACGAAGGCGAACAACACGCCGTACGGGCTGTCGGCCGGGATCTGGACGGAGAAGGGCTCGCAGATCCTCTGGACGGCGCAGCGGTTGCGGGCGGGCGTGGTGTGGGCGAACACCTTCAACAAGTTCGACCCCGCGTCCCCCTTCGGCGGCTACAAGGAATCGGGGTTCGGCCGCGAGGGCGGACGCCACGGACTGGAGGCGTATCTCGATGTCTGAGCGGCTCAGCGTGCGCAAAACCTACAAGCTGTACATCGGCGGCGCCTTCCCCCGATCGGAGTCCGGCAGGTCTTACGTGGTCACCGACGCCAAGGGGCGGTTCGTCGCGAACGCCTCCCACGCCTCCCGCAAGGACGTCCGCGACGCCGTCGGCGCGGCCCGCAAGGCGTTCGGCGGCTGGTCCGGCCGCACCCCCTACAACCGGGGCCAGATCCTGTACCGGGTCGCGGAGATGCTGGAGGGGCGCCGCGACCAGTTCGTGGACGAGCTGCGCACCGCCGGGCTGTCGAAGGGCGCGGCGACGGCCGAGGTGGACGCGGCCGTCGACCGCTGGGTCTGGTACGCGGGGTGGGCGGACAAGCTCGCCGCGGTCGTCGGGTCCTCGAACCCGGTGGCGGGGCCGTTCTTCAACTTCTCGACGCCCGAGCCGACCGGCGTCGTCGGCGTCGTCGCGCCCGACTCGCCGCTGCTCGGGCTCGTCTCGACGGTCGCGCCCGCGATCGTGTCCGGGAACACGGCGGTCGTCGTGGCGTCCGAGCCCGCGCCGCTCCCGGCGATCACGCTGGCCGAGGTGCTCGCCACGTCCGACCTGCCCGGCGGCGTCGTCAACGTCCTGACCGGGCGCCGGGACGAGCTGGCGCCGTGGCTCGCGACGCACATGGACGTCAACGCGCTCGACCTCGCGGGCGTCGGGGACGGCGTCGCGGACCTGGAGGAGAAGGCCGCCGGGAACCTCAAGCGGGTGGTTCGGCCGGGCGATTCCGATTGGGGTGCGGAGCCGGGAACGGCCCGGATGACCGCGTTCCTGGAGACCAAGACGGTCTGGCACCCGGTTGGGGTCTGAAAGCCGAATGACGCGGAGTGTGTAGACCTTCACCTTCTGTGGAATAGATCCCCCGATCATCACAGGGGGGAGATCGCATGCCTGCCAAGACAAGGGCGACCAAGTCGACCAAGGCCAGTACCTCGAAGTCCACCGGCGCGAAGGCGTCCGGCACGAAGAAGCCCGCGTCGCGGACGAGCACCGCGACGAGCCGCTCGTCGTCGGCCGCCGGGACGCGGGTGACCAAGGCGGCGTCCGAGGCCAAGGCCGCCGCCACGCAGATGAAGTCGGTCGCGACGAAGGCGTCGTCGTCGGCGAAGGCCATGACGGCGATGACCAAGGCGATGACGACCGCGACCAAGGCGATGACCGACGCCGCGAAGGCGATGGACGCCGCGGCCAAGGAGATCACCAAGGAGGGCGCCAAGGCGTCCACGGCCAAGAAGAGCGGGACCACGGCCCGCAAGAGCACGACCGCCAAGTCGGGGACGGCGCGCAAGTCGACCTCGGCCGCGTCGCGCTCCCGGTCGACCACGACGGCCCGGGTGAGCCCGTCCCGTACCAGGTCGGGCACGGCGAAGTCGGCCACCGCCAAGGCGAGCACGGCGAAGAAGAGCACGCCGCGCGCCTCGACCGCCCGCCGGAGCACGACGTCGCGCTCGACCGCCGCGTCCGCCAAGGGGTCCGGATCATCCGGGCGCGGCCCGGCCGCCCGAGCCGTCGCCGCCGCCCGGTCGATCGCCGCGACCGCGCCGCCCGCCGCCCCGCTCGTCGAGCCGCGGACGTCGCCCGGCGGGTTCCTCAGCGGACTCACCGGCAACGGGATCGGACGCGGGCGCTGAGCGATGAGGGAAGAGGACATCCTCGCCCGCATCGGCGAGTTCGTCGGCGAGGAGCAGGACCTGCGTGACCGCCTCCAGCGCGGCGACCTGAGCCGCGAGGAGGAGCACCGGCGGCTGCGGAGCATCGAGGTCGCGCTCGACCAGTGCTGGGACCTGCTGCGCCGCCGCCGCGCGCGACTCGACGCGGGCGAGAAACCCGACGACGACGCCGGGGTGCGTCCGCCGGACGAGGTCGAAGGCTACCTGCAATGACGCGGCGCTGGCTGCGGTTCGGGCTGTCGCTCGGCCCGGACTGCGCCGAACCGCTCGTCCGCACCGCGCAGGACGCCGACAGGTTCGGCCTCGACCTGCTCGGCGTCCGCGACGAGCCGTACCGGCGCGGCACCGCCGACGCGCTGACGCTGCTGGCGTCCGCGCTGGCCGTCACGTCGCGGATCCGGGTGCTGCCCGCCGTGGCGTGCCTGCCGCTGCGCCCGCCCGCCGCCCTCGCCAAGGCGATCGCGACCATGGACAGGTTCAGCGGCGGCCGCGCCGAACTCGGGCTCGGCGCCGGCGCGTCCGCGGCCGGCGTCGAGGCGTTCGGCGGCCTGCCCCATGCCGGTGCGTCCGCCGCGGGCGCGCTGGAGGAGGCCGTCCAGGTCGTCCGCCTGCAGTGGAGCGACCAGGGCGGCCTCGCCTTCGGCGGCGCGCACTACCGGTTCGCGGCGCCGCAGGCCGGCCCGGCGCCGCAGCGGCGGATCCCCGTCTGGCTCGGGACGGACGGGCCGCGCGGCCTCGACCTGACCGGACGCGTCGCCGACGGCTGGCTCGCCCGTTCCACGCGCGTCCCGCCGAAGGGGCTCGCCGAGGCGCGGCGCCGCATCGACGACGCCGCCGTCCGCGTCGGGCGCGACCCTGCCGACGTCCGGCGCGGGTACGTCCTGGAGGGGACGATCGCGCGCGACTCGCGCGGGTTCCTGCACGGCCCGCCCCGCCAGTGGATCCACGAGCTCACCGAACTGGCCGTGGGCCACGGCGTCGACACGTTCCTGTTCGCGGGCGCCCCGGAGCACCTCGCGGTGTTCGCACTCGAGATCGTCCCGTCCGTCCGGGAACAGGCCGCGCGGGAACGGACGGGCGCGCCCGTCACCCGCTGAGGCGCCTACATGCGCTCCGGGGTGGGGACGCCGAGGAGGTGCAGGCCGGTCTCGAGCGTGCGGAGCGTCGCGGCGCAGAGGGCGAGGCGCGACGCCTTCGCGGCCTCGTCCGGGGCCTTCAGCACCGGGCAGTTCTCGTAGAACGTGGTGTAGGCGTCGGCGACCGAGTACACGTAGGTCGCGAGCTTGTGCGGCTCGGCGGCCGCACCGGCCTGTTCGAGCGCGGCGCCGAAGCCGAGGAGCGTCAGCGCGAGCGCCCGCTCGGCGGGATCGCCGAGCACGATCGGGCCGGCGGCGTCCTCCGGCGCGAGCCCGCCCCTGCGGAAGATCGACCGGATGCGGGCGGCGGCGTACTGCAGGTACGGGCCCGTCTTGCCGTGGAACGAGATCATCCGGTCGAGGTCGAAGGTGTACTCGCTGTCGCGCGCCACCGACAGGTCGGCGTACTTGACCGCGCCCATCCCGACGGCCTGGACGATCTCCGCGCGGGTCGCGTCGTCGAACTCCTCGACGTGCTCGATCTCGTCGAACGCGGCCCCGGCCCGCTCGACGGCCTCGTCCAGCAGCTCGACGAGCTTGACGGTGCCGCCCGCGCGGGTCCGCAGGATCTTGCCGTCGGTGCCGAGGACGTTGCCGATCTGCGCGTGCTCGGCCTCGACCTCGTCGCCGAGCCAGCCCGCCATCCGGGCGACGGCGAACATCATCTGGAAGTGCAGCGCCTGCGGGGCGCCCACGACGTAGATCATCCGGTCGACGTGCTCGGTGTCGACCCGGTACCGGACGGTCGCGAGGTCGGTGGTCGAGTAGTTGTAGCCGCCGTCGCTCTTGCGGATGATCACCGGCAGGGGCTCGCCCTCGCGGCCGGTGAACCCGGGCGGGAACGCGCACAGCGCGCCGTCGCTGACGACGGCGATGCCCTTGTCCTCGAGCTCCCGGACGGTCGGGGCGAGGAGGTCGTTGTAGAAGCTCTCGCCCTTGATGTCGTCGTCGGTGAGGGTGACGCCGAGCCGCGTGTAGACCGTGTTGAAGTACCGCTTCGACACGTCCACCAGGACCTGCCAGAGCCGGAGCGTCTCGGGGTCGCCGGCCTGGAGGGCGACCACCCGGTTGCGGGACCGGTCGGCGAACTCGGGGTCGCCGTCGAACTTCTCCCGCGCCGCCTGGTAGAAGGCGGTGAGGTCGCTGACGGACGAGTCGTCGCGCGCGGCGGCGTCCTCGCCGAGGTCGAGCAGGTGCTCGATCAGCATCCCGAACGGGGTGCCCCAGTCGCCGACGTGGTTGTCGCGGACGACGTCGTGGCCGAGGAACGCGAGGATCCGGGCGATGGCGTCGCCGACGATCGTGGTCCGCAGGTGGCCGACGTGCATCTCCTTCGCCACGTTCGGCGACGAGTACTCGACCACGACCTTCTGCGGCTTCTCGGCCGCCGGGACGGCGAGCCGCGCGTCCTCCAGGGCCCGCTGGGCCTCGCCGGCGATCCACCCGTCGGCGAGCGTCAGGTTGATGAACCCCGGCCCGCTGACCTCGACCTTCGCCACGACGCCCGCGACGTCGAGGTGCTCGGCGATCTCGTTCGCCACGTCTCGCGGCTTGCGGCCCAGCTTCTTGGCCAGCGGCAGCGCCACGTTGGCCTGAAGGTCGGCGAACTGCGACGGCCGGATGACCGGGTCGGCGTCCGCGTATGACGGTCCGAAGGCGGCGGCCAGCGCGGCCTGGACCCGGGCGGCGAGGACGAGTTGCGGATCGGGCATGCACCAAGGTTATCGGCGCGGCGGCCCATCCCCGCCATCGTTTTTCACAGGCGCCGTCACGCCCGCCCCCCGGGCGGCTCGATGCCGTCCGGGGCGGTCTCCACGGTGGCGGACGGCGGGGCCGGCGCGGCGTCGCCCGCCCTGGCCCCGCCGGCCCTCGCGTCGCCCGCCCCGGCGTCGTCCGGCTCGACCGGCCGCTCGTCCGGCCGGTCGGCGCCGCCGTCGCCGGTCCCGTGCCCCCACCGCCCGAACCGGTGGGTGCGGGTCAGCGACACCTGCTCGCGGATCCGCTCCACGATGCGGCCCGCGGCGAGCCGGTGCGCCAGCTCGCACGCCGACGTGATCGCGCGGGCCCGCGCCGCGCCGTGCGCGATCACGACCGTCCCGTTCAGGCCGAGCAGGACGCCGCCGCCGTAGGTGTCGGGATCGAGCCGGTCGCGCAGCCCCTGCAGCCGGCGGCGCTGCAGCAGCGCGCCCATCCGGGCCGTGGCGCTGGACGTCATCGCGCCGCGGATCTCGGCGAACGCCGTCCGGATCGTGCCCTCCATCGTCTTCAGCGCGACGTTGCCGGTGAACCCGTCGGTGACGATCACGTCGACGCGGCCCGCCAGCAGGTCGTGGCCCTCCACGTTCCCGGCGAACTCGATGCCGTGGTTGCCGCTCGCGAGCAGCTCGTGCGCGCGTTTGGCGAGCTTGTTGCCCTTGCCCGGCTCCTCCCCGATGGTCAGCAGCCCGACCCGGGGACGTTCGGTGCCGAGCAGCACCTGCGCGTACGCGGTGCCGAGCGCCGCGAACTGCACGAGGCCCTCGGGCTTCACGTCGGCGGTCGCGCCGGCGTCCAGCAGGATCGTGGGGGAGGGGCGGGTCGGCAGCGTCACGGCGATCGCGGGCCGCATCACGCCCTGCTGGCCCTTCAGCCGCAGCCGGGACGTCGCCACCACCCCGGCGGTGCCGCCCGCCGACACCAGCGCCGACGCCCGGCCCTGCTTGATCAGGTGGCAGGCGATCGCGATGGACGACCGGGGCTTGCGCCAGCTCGCCAGCGCGCCCTCGCCCATGTCGAGCGCCTCGTCGGCGTGCACGATGGGGATCTCGCCGGTGATCCCGTACCGGTCGAGCTCGCGGCGGATCCGGGGCGCCTGGCCGACCAGGACGAGCCGGACGTCGTGCTCGCGCACCGCGTCGACCGCGCCCGCGATGACCTCCTCGGGCGCGTGGTCGCCGCCCATCGTGTCGACCGCGATCGGCAGCGGGCGGACCGTCCGGGCCGCCCCCGCGCGGCGGGCCGGCGCCGGGCGCGACGGCTCGCCCCTGCCGGACGTGCTGCCGGACATGGTCGCTCCAGACGGGTGAAAGAGCACGGCGCGGAATGCGGCGCTCTGCGATGGTGCAGCTCATCGCATGGTAGGACGTTCTTTCACCCGTCTTGACGACCCTCGCCCGGAGTGGCGATCCTCACTTGCGGTCATCGGCCCGCGCGCGCCCGTCCGGACACCCTGTTTCCGGTCGGCCCTATTCGTCCTTCTGGCAGCCTGCGCCGATGCAGGGGACGTTCTCCACGAGCGGCCGCCCGTCCACGAGGATCGTGTAGTAGGAGTCCTGCGTCTCGATCTGGCCGCTGCCGAGGATCTTGACCGGCTTCTTGTCGGCGGTGGTCCCCGTGCAGGACACGCGCATCCGCTGCTGCGTCCAGCCCGGGACGTCCTCGCAGGTGAGCGGCCCCGCCAAGGTCACGCCGCGCGTCCGCAGTTCGGCGGCCGCCATCGACGGCATCGCCTTCTGCAGTTGCGCCTGCGTCTTGTAGGGCAGTTCCTTGCCTCCGGTCAGCAGCACGATCGCGGCGGCGGCGACCCCGCCCAGTACCAGGACGGCGGCCACGGCCGACCCCAGGATCGCGGCCTTCTTCCGAGTCATTTCCACGGAGCCGATATCGCCCTGTGTGTGGGGACGTATGCGGTGAGTGGCCGGTTTTTCCTCGCCGTTAGCGGATCCTTGGCCGCCGCTAATCGCAGTCGGGGCCGAGGCAGTCCGTGCGGAAGATCTCGCGCTCGCCCACGGTCACGACGTACAGCTCGCGCGGGCGCGGCGTGTCGGCGTCGTGCGCGACGCCCCGCACGGTGACGGGCTCGCCCGCCGGCGTCCGGGTCGTGCACCGCACCCGGACGAGCGCGTCCGAGCCCGTCTCCGGCAGCTCGCACTCGGGACGGCGCTCCAGCTCGACGCCGCGCGCCCGCAGCTCGTCGGTGGTCCCGTCGCTGACGGCGTTGCGGTACGCGCCCTCGGAGATCCGCTGCATCGCCTCGCAGCCCGACAGCGCGACGACCAGGAGCATCGCCGCGACCGTGCGTCCCGCGAGTCCCGCGAGTCCCGCGAGTCCCGCGCGTCCCGCGCGTCCCGCGCGTCCCGCGCGTCCCGCGCGTCCCGCGCGCCTCACGCCGTCTCCCCGTGCCGCGCGGCCCGCGTGCGGGGAGCGGGCGCCGCGCGGTGCGCCTCGGCGACCGCG
Source organism: Actinomadura cremea (assembly GCF_014648495.1). Lineage (GTDB taxonomy): Bacteria > Actinomycetota > Actinomycetes > Streptosporangiales > Streptosporangiaceae > Spirillospora > Spirillospora cremea. The sequence continues at coordinate 108,927 of NZ_BMRF01000005.1, read as the reverse complement.
CCGGCGACCGCGTCCGGACGGTCCAGGTGGATCATGTGGCGGGCCTCCGGAAGCTCCACCTGCCGGCCCCGCGGCGACATCGCGGCCAACCGCACGTGCCCGTCCGACCACGCCCGCCTGCATCCCTCGCGCCGGACGTCCCCCAGGGCGGTCAGCACCACCAGGGGGACGGGCGGGAACGGTCGGCGCGCGCGCAGAGCGACGAGATCTGCGGCCATCTCCCGATAGGCGAAGTTCTCCGCGAGGACGGTGCCGAGGACCGTCCCGCGCCCGTACACCGACCGGACGGCCGCGTCCGGCGCGGGATCGCTCGCGCGGCTGGTGTGCCGCAGCACCGCACGCCGCCCCCAGGGGCCCACGACGCCCGCCGCGCCGGTCAGCTCCAGCAGCGCGCCGGCGGCCATGAAGGCGGGGGTCAGGACGGACGAGAGCCGCACCGGCACCCGTGCCCGCGCGTCGTGCTCGTGACTCGGATCGACCAGGACGAGCGCCCGGACCAGCTCGGGACGGACGCGCGCCAGCGCCTCCGCGTGGAAGGCCGCCATCGAGTGCGCGACCAGCGTGACCGGCCCGCGTCCCGCGCGCTCCGCGAGGGCGGCCGCCAGCGCGACGTCCCGGCGCAGCGACGGCGGCGCGCCCCCGGCCGGGCTCGCCCCGAGACCGGGACGGTCGAACACGGTCACCCGGTGGGTGTCCCGGAGCAGGGCCGCCACGGGGTCCCAGTCGAACCACGCGCCGCCGAGCCCCGAATCGAGGAGCACCGGCGGCCCGTCCATCGGCCCGGAGCGCACCACGTGGACCTGCTCCCGGCCCACGTTCACGATCTCGCTCATCCCGCGCCCTCCGGACGGACGTCCGGCGCCGTGCGATCGGCGCGATCGCGGTCGCCGTCCGCGCGATCGTCCCGCGCGCGGTCGGAGTGCAGGGCCCACGCGATCGTCAGCAGGCCGAGGCACAGGATCCCGATCTGGAAGCGCTGCACGATGCCGAGCCACTCCCCGTGGTACATGGCCGCGAGCGTGACGAGGGCGAACACCGACTCGGTGAGCGCGAGCATCCAGCCCCAGCGCGCCAGCGGGGGCCACCACCCGTACCGGCGGGCGGCCAGCGACAGCAGCAGCAGCGCGGCGACCCCGCAGACGATCACGGCGCTGCTGGTCACCGAGTGGAACGCGTGCGCGAACGACACGTGCGACGACCGTTCCCGCAGCGCGCACCAGGTCTGCAGGCTCGGCGCGCAGTCGAGCGGGAAGACGGCGTCCCCGATGGCGCAGAGCCCGAACATCCCGAGGAACGACCAGCCGGCCGTCGCCAGCGGCCGCCGCCCCAGCTTGCGCAGCGCCCCCGCGGCGACCGTGAGCGTCATCACGCCCGTGAGCGCGTCGCCGCCGCCGTAGACGAACCGGTACGGCTGGTCGGCCGCGGAAAGCTCGCTGACGTACCCGTTCACGGCGTCGAGCTGGGGGCTGAACAGGTGCTCCAGCAGGAACGACGCGTAGCAGACCGCCGCCGCGCAGGCCAGGACGACCATGTACCGGGGGGCCACGCCGGGCCCGCCGTGCCCGCCGTGCCCGTCGGATCCGCCGCGCCCGCGCGGCTTCCGGGAGCCGCCGCGCCCCTCCGCACCGTCCGTCGCACCGTCCGTCGCACCGTCCGCCGCGCCGTCCGTCGCACCGTCCGCCGGGGCGGCCGCCGGGCCGGTCGTGCCGACCGTCCCCCTGGCGTCTCCCCTGGCGTCCGCCGAGTCCAACGCACACCCCCTCGCACCGCACGGATCCCGCCAGTATTTCCGAACATCGGCGATGGTGTGACCTGCGCCGCGTTTCCGGACGGTCCCGCACCCGTATCGCACCGTGCACGTTGACGTCGCGTAGTCGTTTACAAGGCGCGTCCCGTCCACGATCATGGCCGGGTGATTTGTCGGGATCCTGACTGACCAGGCTTGCCCCGTACCGTGTATGGGGTATCAATTCGGCAGGAACCACCCAAGGACTGTTCAATGGGGGTGACTTGCCGGGTCTGTGCTCACAGTCCGTGACGGCGTGCCTTTCCGGCGCGCCGTGCCCGCCGACAGCAAGGAGTACCAACACGTGACACTGGTGAACGACGCGGCCCCCGCCATGCGATCCACCGGTCGCAAGTTCCGCGCCTTCACGGCGAAGCACCTCGACGAGCTGACCGCTCGCGCCGGGCTCTCGCCGGCCGAGCGGCTCGCCACCCGGGCGGTCGCGACCGTCCTGCCGTTCCGGACGAACGCCTACGTCATCGACGAGCTGATCGACTGGACGGCCGCGCCCGACGACCCCATCTACCGGCTCGTCTTCCCGATGGAGGACATGCTGCCGGCCGAGGACGTCGCGCGCCTGTCGGACCTGCTCGCGAGGGAGGCGCCCAAGGCGGAGGTGGAGGCCGCCGCGCACGCGGTGCGGATGAAGCTGAACCCGCATCCGGCCGGGCAGATGGAGCTCAACATCCCGAGCTTCGGGGACGGCAAGATCCCCGGGATGCAGCACAAGTACGACGAGACCGTTCTGTACTTCCCCAAGCAGGGGCAGACGTGCCACGCGTACTGCACGTACTGCTTCCGGTGGGCGCAGTTCGTCGGCGAGCCCGACCTGAAGATGGCCGGCGACGAGCCCGCCGCGCTGCGCGACTACCTGGTCGCGCACCCGGAGGTCACCAGCGTCCTGTTCACCGGCGGCGATGCCATGATCATGGGCGAGCCGGTGCTGCGCCGCTACCTCGAGCCGCTGCTGGACCTGGAACAGCTCGAGTCGATCCGCATCGGCACCAAGTCGCTCGCGTACTGGCCGCAGAAGTTCGTCACCGACCCGGACGCCGACGCCATGCTCCGGCTGTTCGAGCAGGTCGTGGAGTCCGGCAAGAACCTCGCGTTCATGGCGCACTTCACGCACCCGCGCGAGCTCGAGCCGCTCATGGTCACCGAGGCGTGCCGCCGCATCCGCGACACCGGCGCGGTCATCCGCACCCAGGCCCCGCTGATCCGCACGATCAACGACGACGCGAAGACCTGGGAGACGATGTGGCGCGTGCAGACGCGCATGGGTCTCGTCCCGTACTACATGTTCGTGGAGCGCGACACGGGCCCGCAGGACTACTTCGCGGTTCCCCTGGGCGACGCCTACGAGATCTTCCGGGACGCCTACAGCAACGTCTCCGGGCTCGCCCGGACGGTCCGGGGCCCGTCCATGTCCGCCACGCCCGGCAAGGTCTGCGTGGACGGCGTCCTGGAGCTGTTCGGGGAGAAGGTGTTCGCCCTGCACTTCATCCAGGCGCGCGACTCCGACCTGGTCGGCAGGCCGTTCTACGCCAAGTACGACCCCGAGGCGGTCTGGCTGGACGACCTCAAGCCCGCCTTCGCGGACCGCTTCCCGTTCCAGGAGTGACCCGCTCGTGGCGTGTTCGTCCCCCGGACGGACACGCCACACCACGGGTCGCCCCACGCGGGGCTCACGGCCGGGGATCGAACCCGGGCGCTCGCGTGCCCGGCGTATGGCCGTACTCCTTCGTGAACGCCGTGATGAACGCCGACGGGCTGGCGTAGCCGACGAGCGGCGCGACCTGCGTCACCGGGGTGAAGCACAGCAGCACCCGGGCGGAGCGGAGCCGCAGCTTGGTGCGCCACTGCGTGTACGGCATGCCGAACTCGCGGACGAAGTCGCGCTGCAGCGTCTTCACGCTGACGCGGAGCCGCTCGGCCCACTCGTCCAGCCGCGTCTGGTCGGCGGGGTCGCGCGACAGGGCCCGCGCCACGGTCAGCGCGACGCCCGTGCCGGCGGGCCCCCGCCGCGGCGGCCCGCCGAGCCCGGCCACGATCCGGCGGCGCGCGGCGAGCGCGGCGGTCTCGTCGCAGTCCCGGCGGGCGATCCGCTCGATCAGCCGCGCCGCCTCGCCGTCGATGGCCAGCGGCCCGGTGCGCAGCGCCGTCAGCGCCGCCGGGACCTCCCGCAGGCAGATCCGGTAGACCGTCTGCCGGTCGCCCGCCCGCAGCTCGTGGCTGACCGCTCGCCGCACCCAGTACGCCTCCAGGGGCGCGGTGATGAACCCCTGGGACGTCGCGAGCGGACCGTCCGGCGACCAGTACAGCTGGTGCAGGAAGTCCTGTCGGCTCTCACCGAAATCGATCCCGCCGGACGAGCGGTACTTCAGCACCAGGAGACCGCCCGGGTCGCCGAGCCCGTACCCGTACTCTTCGCGTTCCTCGCGGTCCTCCGGATCCCGACTCCAGGCTGGCACGGCCCCGTCCTCTCGCAGTCGTGGCGAGGCACCAGCATCTCGCGGTCACCGGAGGTAAATCAGCGCATCTTTCCGCAGGACGGACATGCAGTGCTCATTCCCGGCGGCTTGCGCGGCCTCCGGCGCCGGGCGCCCCCGGCCGCGCAAACCGTGTCCGGGCGGCCAGGCCTCAGCTGCCGTACTCGGGGACGATCACGGCGCGGGCCAGGGTGTGGGCGGTGATGTTGAAGCCCACGACGGCCGGGGAGGTGTCGGAGTCGAGGCCGAGGGACTCGACGTCCAGCGCGTGCACGGTGAAGACGTAGCGGTGCGGGTCGCCGGGGGGCGGGGCGGCGCCGCCGAACGCCTTCACGCCGTAGTCGTTGCGGGCGTGCACGCCGACCTTGGCGTCCTCGGTCCCGGCACCGGTCTGCAGCTCGATGACCCCGGCGGGGACGTCGAACAGCGACCAGTGCCAGAAGCCGCTGCCGGTGGGGGCGTCCGGGTCGAAGCACGTCACCGCGAAGCTCTTGGTCTCGGCGGGAAAGCCCGACCAGCGCAGCTGCGGGGACCGGTTCCCGCCGGAGAAGCCCCAGTCGTCGAAGACGTGCGCGTCGCCGAGCCGCTCGCCGTCGGCGATGTCGTCGCTGCTGACGGTGAACGACGGGACCTGCGGCAGGAACTCGTGCGGGAGCGGGGGCCTGGCGGCCATCGCGACCTCCTCGTGAGACGGATCTTGTCGGTCCATCTCTACCAGCCGCGCGCCGCTGCGGTGCGGCGTCCCGCTACTTGCCGGTGGCCTCGGTGTAGGCGGAGATGACCTCTTCCGGCGGGCCGTCCATGTGCATCTTGCCGTCGTCGATCCACAGGACCCGGTCGCAGGTCTCCTTCACCACGTCGAGCTGGTGCGCGACCAGGAAGACCGCGCCGGCCTCCTTGCGCAGCTCCTCGATGCGGCGCTTGCTCTTGGTCTTGAACTTGGCGTCGCCGGTCGCGAGGGCCTCGTCGATCAGCAGCACGTCGTGCGTCTTGGCCGCCGCGATCGCGAACCGGAGGCGGGCGCCCATGCCGGACGAGTACGTCCGCATCGGGTACTGGATGAACCCCTCTTTGAGCCCGGCGAAGTTCACGATCTCGTGGTACTTCGCCTTGGTCTCCGCGGGGGACATGCCCATCGCCAGGCAGCCGAGCACGATGTTGCGCTCGCCCGTGAGGTCCTTCATCAGGGCGGCGTTGACGCCGAGGAGGGACGGCTGGCCGTCGGTGTAGACGCCGCCGCCGTGCGGCGGCAGCAGGCCCGCGATGGCCTTCAGCAGCGTCGACTTGCCGGAGCCGTTGGTGCCGATGATCCCGACGGCCTCGCCCCGGTAGGCGACGAACGACAGCCCCTTGATCGCGTGGATCTCGGTCATCGTCGGACGGTTGCGCCGCCGGATGACGCGGGAGAACGCGCTCGCGGCGTTGCCCTTGCCGCCCGCGCCGAACACCCGGTAGACGATGTGCAGGTCGTCCACGACGACGATCGGCTCGCGGGTCGGGTCGATCGCGACCTCGTTCCGGACCTTGGTGTCAGCCACGGCCGTAACGCTCCTCGGCACGGTAGAAGAAGTAGAACCCGCCGATCAGCATGGCGACGGCCCAGCCGACCGCGTACAGCCACAGCTGGCCCATGGAGGCCATGCCGAGGCTCGTCTCCACGTAGTTCCGGTACTCGCCCAGCAGGGCGTGCCTGCTCAGCTCGAGGAACACGTACGCGGGGTTCGCCTGGAGGATCTCCCCGAGCCACGGGTGGTTGTTCAGCAGGTCGGCGCGCTCCATGAGCTGCGGCAGGCTGAAGATGACGCCGGACGCGTACAGCCAGGTGCGCATGACGAACGGGAGGAGCTGCGTGATGTCGCGGTTGAACGCCCCGAGCCGCGCCATGACCATGCTGATGCCCACGTTGAACATCAGCTGGAGCATCAGGATCGGGATGAACAGGAACATGTAGAACGTCAGCGGCTCGCCGAACGCGAGGATGATCGCGAACAGGACGATCAGCGCCAGCAGCAGCTGCTGCAGTTCGACCACCGCGATCGCGAGCGGCAGCGTCGCCCGGGGGAAGTGCAGCGCCCGGATCAGCGACAGGTTGTCCCCGACCGACTTGGACCCGGCGGTGACCGACCGCTGGGTGAAGCCGAACAGGAACACGCCGGTCACCAGGAACGGGATGAAGTCCGGGATGCCCCGGTCGAGCTGCAGCAGCAACCCGAAGATCAGGTAGTAGACGGCCGCGTTCAGCAGCGGCGTCAGCACCTGCCACACCTGGCCGAGGCGCGAGTCGCTGTACGTCGAGATGTTCTTCGCCGACGCGAAGGCCCAGATGAAGTTGCGCCGGGCCCACACATCGCGGAGGTACTTGCCCAGAGGTGGGCGTGCCGCGCTCTGCCTCAGCCCATACCGTGCGGCGTAGTCGGACAGCTTCTCGTTCACGTGAGGAGGCTCCGCGATCGTGCCGACCGACTCGCCACCCGGGGAACCGAGCCGTTCCGGGTGACTCATGCCGGGAAGCTTATTGCAGTCGATGTTGTCCGAGTGACGTTCGCCCGCATGTGACCCCCGATTTGAGATCTTCCCGGAATCATGTCGGCGCCTTTGGGGATACCCGGGGCATGCGCGTCAACCACTCGAGGGCTCCCTCCCGCCCGTCCGGGGCCGCGCAGAACGCGTCCCGGCCCGTGTCCGCGGTCGAGCATAGACCCCGCCGTCGCCGCCGCCCGTGGGTGCTCCGCCGCCTCGGCCGGGTGGACCGCTGGGCGTTCGACAGCGTCGCCGCGGCGCGGCTGCCCGGCCTGGAGTACGTCCTGCCCCGGCTGTCCCGGTCCGCCGACAACGGGGTGCTGTGGTTCACCACCGCGGGCCTCCTCGGGGCCGCCGGACGGCCCGCGCTGCGGCGCGCCGCGCTGCGCGGGGCCATCGGGATCGCGGTGGCGAGCCCGGCGGTGAACATCATCGGCAAGCACGCGTTCCGCCGGAAACGGCCGGTCGTGGACCTGGTGCCGCCGATCCGGATCCGCTGGAAGCTGCCGACCTCGCACGCGTTCCCGTCCGGGCACTCGGCCTCGGCCGCCGCGTTCGCGACCGGGGTGGCGCTGGAGGCGCCCGCCGCCGTGGCCGCGCCCGTCGCGGCGACCGCGGCCGCCGTGGCGTTCGCCCGCGTCTACACCGGCGCCCACTATCCGGGGGACGTGCTCGCGGGCGTCGGCATCGGCGCGCTCGCCGCCGTCGGCACCCGCCTGGTGTGGCCCCCGCGCCCCCCGGCGGCCCGCATCGGCCCGGCCGGCGGCGAGGACATGCGCGTCGACGCCGAGGGCCGCGGGGTCGTCGCCGTCGTCAACCCGGGGTCGGGGGCCGGCGCGTCCGGGATCCTGCCGACGCCCACCGACACGACGATCGGGCTCCTGGAACGCGAACTGCCGGAGGCCGAGGTCGTCCGGCTGGGCCCGGACGACGACCCCGACAAGGTGTTCAGGGAGGCCGCGGAGCGCGCCGAGGTCCTCGCCGTCGTGGGCGGGGACGGAACCGTGAACGCGGGCGCGCGCGCAGCACTCGGCCACGACGTTCCCCTGCTGATCGTGCCCAGCGGCACGTTCGACCACTTCGCCCGCGCGTACGGGATCGAGACCCCCGCCGATGCCATCGCCGCCTACCGCAGCGGACGCCTGGGCCGCGTGGACGTCGGGTCCGTGCAGGGCCCCGACGAGGAACAGCTGTTCCTCAACACCGCGAGCTTCGGCGCCTACACCGAGATCGTGGACCGCCGCGAGCGGCTCGAAGGGCGCCTCGGCAAGTGGCCCGCGCTCGCCGTCGCCGCCGCCCGCACGCTGCGCCGCTCCCAGCCGGTCGAACTGGACGTGGACGGGCACCGGCGCCGCGTCTGGCTCGCGTTCGTGGGGAACTGCGCCTACGGCTCGCCCGGTGCCGCCCCGTCCTGGCGGCGGCGGCTCGACGACGGCTGCCTCGACATCCGCATGGTCGCGACGGGCCGCCGGGTGCCGCGCGCCCGCGCCGTCCTCGCCGTCCTGGCGGGCCACCTGCCCCTGACGCCGGGGTACCGCGCGTGGCGGGCCGGCGGTCTGGAGCTGTGGTCGCCCGCCGGCGGGCTCCGGCTGGCGCGGGACGGCGAGGTGTCGACGATGGCGGGCACCATCCGGTTCGGCAAGCACCGGCGGGCCCTCGCCGTCTTCTGCCCGGCCGGCGGACGGGCCGGACCGGGGTGAAAGGTCCGCATACCGGCGTGGCGTCCGGGTAAGGGGCGGGAACGCTGTGAAAGAGAGGTATGCGCGATGACGATGGGCATCGACCCGCGGGAACTCCCCGACGACGATCTGTTCCGCGAGCTCGGCCACCTGTACGAGACCCGGTTCGAGACGCTCCGCCACGCGTCCGAGCAGGCGCTCGAGGAGCACACGCGGCGGACGAACGAGATGGAGGGCGAGTACCTGCGCCGGCGTCCCGGCCGGGAGGTCGACCCCAACCGCCTCCGTGAAGGCGCCCGTGCCCGCTGACCCCCGCACGACCTCCCCGCCGGCGGTGCTGTCAACCCGGAGACCATCGTGCGCGCGTGGTGCGTTCGTTTTCCGCAGAGAGTTCTCGAATAGAGGGTAAAGAAGGCCGGTTCGTCCCTCTCGCGTCAGGCAGGCTCCCGTTCCGGGATCCCGCACGGGGATCCGCGGGGGGTGTGAGCTGTGGGACGGACCCGGCGCCGTCATTACCGCCGATACCGCGCGGACCAGCGGGCGCTGCGCGACCACGTGCGCCGCTGGTGGCCGTTCGTCGTCGGCGCGCTCGTCGCCAACGGCTTCCTGGTGGCCACGTACCTGTGGGCGCCGCAGGAGCCCGCCGCGACCGCCGTCTCCGCCCCCGATGCCGCCGCCGCGCGGCGGGCGGACCCGGTGGAACGCCCGATGAGCACCTTCACGACCCGGTTCGAGCGGGGCGAGCCGCGCGTCCGCAACATCGAGATCGCGGCCCGCCGGCTGGACGGCGAGGTCGTGCAGCCCGGCGCGACGTTCTCGTTCAACGAGGTCGTGGGCCCCCGCACCGAAGACCGCGGCTACGTGTCAGCACCCGTCATCATGGGCTCGCGCGTCGTGAACGACACCGGCGGCGGCATCTGCCAGGTCAGTTCGACCCTCTACAACGCCGTCTTCCGTGCCGGGCTCGACATCCAGAAGGCGCGCGCGCACACCATGTGGATTCCCGAGTACCCGGACGGGCGCGAGGCCGCGGTCGCCTACCCCGATCTCGACTTCCTCTGGCGCAACGACACGGCGCACCCCGTCCGTATCGAGGTCGATTACACCGACTCGTCCCTCACCGTCGGCCTGTGGGGCGAACGCCGCTACGAGGTCCGGTCGGAGACGTCCGAACGCTACGACCGCACCCCCTACGGGACGGCCGTCGGGAGCGGCAGCAGGTGCGTCCCGACGACCGGCCGCGAGGGGTTCGAGATCGACGTCTGGCGCGTCCTGCTGGAGGACGGCCGCAAGGTGCGCCGCGAGAAGTACCACACCGAGTACCAGCCGCAGCCCGCGGTCACCTGCGTGTGACCCCGCCTCCGACCAGGGCCTCGGCGGCCTTCCGGGCCGTCGCCGCCGCGCCGGGATCGCCGTTGATCGAGGCCGACACGATGGCCCCGTCCATCAGCATCACCAGTTGCGCGGCCAGTACGTCGTCCTTCACGAGCCCGCGCAGAAACCGGAGCAGCCGTTCCTTGTGTGCGCGCGCAGCCGCCGCCACGGGAGTCGCCCCCTCGCGCAGCTCCCCGAACGCGTTGATGAACGCGCAGCCATGGAAGTCGTCGCTCGCGAACCACTCGCCGAGCCAGTCGAACACCGCGGCGACGGAGTCGTCCCGCGCGGCGACGTAGGTCTCCAGGTCGGCGGTCCAGCGCAGGTCCCGCCGCTCCAGGTACGCCGTCACCAGCGCCTCCTTGGAGGGGAACGTGCCGTACAGCCGCTTGAGCGAGACGCCCGACGCGGCGCGCAGGTCGTCCATGCCGACCGCCTGGACGCCCCGCCGGTAGAACAGCGCCTCCGCGGCGTCCAGCAGCCGCGTTTCGGCCTCCTGCCGCTCCATGCCCCTCCTTGCGTCGAGAACGTTCGTTCTCTACGGTAGCGGAGAACGCACGTTCTCTGGAGAGGAACCCACGATGCGCCCACCGCTGCCGCCGTTCACCGAGGAGACCGCCCGCGCCAAGGTCCAGGCCGCCGAGGACGCCTGGAACACCCGCGACCCCGACCGCGTCGCCCTCGCCTACACCGAGGACTCCGTCTGGCGGAACCGCGACGAGTTCTTCACCGGCCGCGACGCCATCCGGGCCTTCCTGCGCCGCAAGTGGGAACGCGAACTCGACTACCGCCTGCGCAAGGAGCTGTGGGCCTACACCGGGAACCGCATCTCCGTGCGCTTCGAGTACGAGTGGCACGACGCGGACGGGCGCTGGTGGCGCAGCCACGGCAACGAGCAGTGGGAGTTTGCCGACGACGGCCTCATGCGCCGCCGCGAGGCCAGCATCAACGACGTCCCGATCGACCCGTCCGAGCGCCGCCTGACCGGTTGAGCGCGGGCGGCCCGTCAAGCGGCGTCGACGTTCGCCCGGCCGGTGCGCCGGATCCCGTCCCCCCGTGCGAGGGCCCGCTCGGCGAGGGCGACGGGAACGGTGGCCGCGGCCAGCCCGGCGCCGATCCACGCGACGGCGGTGACGGGCGCGCCCGCGTTGAGCGCGGCGCCGGCCATCGGGGGAACGAGGCTGATGCCGAGCTGGAAGGCCGACACCGTGGTGGCCCCGGCGAGGGTGGGGGCGTCGGAGGCGATCGTGAACACCCGGCCGTAGACCGCGGGATTGAGCACGAACCCGGCCACGCCGAGGAGCGGCACGAGCGGGACGACCGCGAGCGCGTGCTCGGCCAGCATGGCGATCAGCACCGAGCAGCCGGCGATCCCGGCCGCTCCGGTGACGAGGACCCGGTGGGGCCGCCCGTCGGAGACGCGGCCACCGATCGCCAGGCCGGTGAACGCGCCGACGCCGAACAGCACCAGGACGACCGCGATCCACACGTCCGGGATTCCGGTGACGCTGGTCAGGATCTCGGAGAGGTAGTTGAACGTGATCATGTACGCCGCCGTGCTCAGCAGCGTGGCGGCGTAGACGAGCCACAGGCGCGGCCGCCGCATGGCCCGGAGCTCCCGTCCGATGCCGGGGTCCCGCCCGGCGGCCGTCCGGGGCATCGCGACGGCCACCGCGACGGCGGCGGCGAGGGTGAGGGCGACCACCAGCCAGAACCCGCCCTCCCAGCCGGTGCGGTAGCCGATCAGCGTCCCGGCGGGTCCGCCGACGACCATGGCCAGGCTGAGGCCGCTCACCACGACGCCCGAGGCGCGGGCGGCGCGGTCGGGGGCGACCAGCCCGACGGCGGTGACGGCCGCGACGGCGAAGAAGCCCGCGTAGGCGAGTCCGGCGACGAAACGAGTGATCAGCAGCGCGGTCAGGCCGCCGAAGACCAGCCCGGCGGCGATTCCGCCGGCGAACACCAGCTGGGTCAGCACGAGTGCGGTCCGGCGCGGCCACCGCAGGCTGATGACCGCGAACGGCGGGCCGCCGAGGACGACTCCGGCCGCGAACGCGGTGATCAGCCAGCCCGCCGTGGCGAGCTCGACCTCGAGATCCGCGGCGACCGCGGGCAGCACCCCCGCGAGGAGGAACTCCGCGCTCCCCATGGCGAAGAGGCTGAACGCCAGGAGATACACCCCGGGCGGCAGGAGCCGCCCCCGCACTCCGGTGGTGCTCGCCCGAGCCGCCTCGCCGCCATGCGGGGCGACCCTTCCGGTCACGACATCGCGATGGTTTTCCATCACCCTCACCTCCGACGCCGACCGTGGCCGCCCGGGGTACGGAACGGCAACTAACGTTGCCGGAACAGGAACGACCTGGTGTGCTGGGACGATGGAGTCCCATCCCGCCATCGAGGCGACCCTCGACCAGATCGGGCACCGCCTGCGCAGGGTGAGAGAGAAGAAGAACCTCTCCCTCGCCGAACTGAGCCGCCGGACCGGTGTCTCCAAGAGCACCCTGTCGCGGCTCGAGACCGGGCACCGCAAGCCGAGTCTGGAGCTGCTGCTGCCGATCGCCGCCGCCCTGGCGGTGCCGCTCGACGAGATCGTCGCGGCCCCCCGCATCGTCGACCCGCGCATGCCGCAGGAGCCGATGCGGACACGGGGCCGCGTCATCATTCCGCTGTCGCGGACGCAAGGCGAGCCCAAGGCGTACAAACTGACGATCCCCGCGAGCGAATCCGAACCGTTTCCGCGAACTCACGCCGGATACGAGTGGCTTTACGTCCTCACTGGACGGCTGCGCCTCATTCTCGGCGACTACGACCTGGTTCTCGGGCCCGGCGAGGTCGCCGAATTCGACACCCAGCACCCGCATTGGTTCGGCTCGACCGGACGCGGCGCCGTCGAGGTGCTCAGCCTCTTCGGCGGCCAGGGCGAACGCGCTCACTTCAGGGCCAGGCCGACCGTGCGAGGAGCCTCTTCGAGTGCCCGTCGACAGGCCGAGCACGCGGACACCTGAACGGGGTGAGGCACAGCGGCATTCGGCGTGGGCGTTCCCTAATCATGTCGCCTGTGAAGGGGGAATGGGTCGCCCGAAAACACGGCGATCAGCGGTCGGCGTGCGCGGCCGGAGTGGGGTCGGCCAGGGCATGTCGGGCGGGTGCGATATGTTCCACCCCTTCGTGATCAATGCCGATGGAGGACGCCATGTACGGGTCGGGGACGCCGCCCCAGCCGCCGGGGCCGCCCGGACCGCCGCCGCCGGGAGGCGCGTATCCCGGGCCGACGCCTCCGCCGGCGCGGGCCAAGACCTCGCCGTGGGTGTTCGTGGTGGGGGCCGGGGCGGCCGTGCTGGTGCTCGCCGCGATCGTCGGGTCCGTCCTGCTGAACATGGCGTCGGCCGCGCCGGACGGACCGGTGAAGGCGGACGAGTGCATCGGCGTCCGGTTCGACCTGGAAAAGGGGAAGGGCTCCTACCGGCAGGTGCCGGTGGCCGAACGGGTGAACTGCGACGACCCGGAGGCGAAGGGGAAGGTCGTCAAGGTCGCCGGCGCGAGCGCGGGCGGGTTCGCGGCCGCCGAGCCCGACTGCCCCGACGGTGCCGACGGCGTCGCGGCCGTCCGGACGGACCCGGAGAACCCGCGCACGACCCAGGTCTGCGTGCGCAACATCGACGGCCCGCACCCGGGCGACCCCGGCGTGGGCGGCGCGATGATCACCGTCGGCGACTGCGTGACGTCGTCGATCGCGATGGGCAGCGAGACGCCCTGCACGAACGAGGAGTCGTACTCGAAGGTCGTCGCGCGGGTGGACACCGCGAAGGAGTGCCCGTCGACGGCGCTGGAGACGATGGAGCTCACGTCCTTCGGCGGCGACCTTCCCCGGCCGGTGCTGTGCCTCGGCGACGAGGGGCTGATCGTGTCGGCCGGCGAGTGCATCCAGGACCCGAGCTTCGCGGTCGGCGGGCTCAAGACGGCGTCCTGCGAGTCCGACCGGGCCATCGCCAAGGTGCTGGCCCGCACCCGGTCCGAGGCGGAGTGCCCGAAGGGGACGACCCACCACCTCGAGGCCGAGGAGAAGGAGAAGGCGCTGCGGCCGATCATGTGCGTGAAGAAGCTGCGGCCCACCCTCGACGAGCGGATCAAGTCGCTCGGCAGCTGACCCGCGAACGTCCCTCGTACGTCCTTTCACCTGCGGCTTCTCGGTTATCGAGGAGCCGCGGGTTCTTCTCATCCCCGGGACTGGAGCGCACAATGAGGAGTGAGTGACGGCACGGCAGGGCGGCGGAGATGTCCGCTCCCGCGAATGTCCCGAAACCCTCGCTCCCACGGTGAATCCTGGACGAGAGGGACGAACATGACCACTCGCATCGATCCCGGTCTGCGGACGGAGTTCGCCGGCGAGATGATCCTTCCCCGCGATCCCGGTTACGACGAGGCGCGGGCGCTGTTCAACGGCATGATCGACCGGCGTCCGGCGGTGATCGCGCAGTGCGCCAACACCGATGACGTGGCGCGGGCGATCGGGTTCGCGCGCGAGCGCGGGCTGGAGGTGTCGGTCCGCGGCGGCGGGCACGGCGTGGCCGGGAACGCGCTGGTGGACGGCGGTCTGGTCATCGATCTGCGGATGCTGAACTCGGTGACCGTCGACCCGGACGCCCGGACGGCCCGCGTCGGCGGCGGGGCGGTCATGGCCGACCTCGACGGCGCGACCGCGGACTACGGCCTCGCGACCGTCGGCGGGCGCGTCTCGACGACCGGTGTGGGCGGGTTCGTCCTCGGCGGCGGGTCCGGCTGGCTGGAGCGCAAGTTCGGGCTGGCCTGCGACAACCTCCTGTCGGCCGAGGTGGTGACGGCCGACGGGACGCACCTGCGCGCGAGCGAGGAGGAGAACCCGGAGCTGTTCTGGGCGCTGCACGGCGGCGGCGGGAACTTCGGCGCGGTCACCTCGTTCAGCCTCCGGCTGCATCCGCTGAGCACGCTCGGACTCGCCCTCCTGCTGTGGCCGCCCGAAGCGGGACCGGACGTCGTGGCGGCCTTCCGCGACCTCATGGAGGCGGCGCCCGACGAGGTCGGCGGCGGCTCGGAGTACATGCTCGCCCCGCCCGCCGACTTCGTCCCGGGCGACCTGGCCGGACGGCTCGCGCTCGCCATCGTCGTCACCTGCGTGGCCACGGAGCCCGAGACCCGGGCCGTGGTCGAGCCGCTGACCGCGCTCGGGCCCGCGGGCGGGATCATCGCGGAGATGCCGTACACGGCCGTGCAGGGCATGGACGACGACCAGTCGGGACTCCGGAACTACTGGACCGCCCAGCACGTGCGCGAGCTTCCGGACGAGGCGGTGGCGCGCTACTGCGCGCTGGCCGACGACATGATCGTCCCGTCCGCGTCCAGGCACACGCTGTTCCCGCTGGGCGGTGCCGTCGCGCGGGGGCCGGCCGACTACCCGGTCCCCTGGCGGAACGACCCCTGGGTCGTGCATCCGCTGGCCCTGTGGGACGACCCGGCCGACGACGTCCGCGCGAGGACGTGGGCGCGGGACGTCCGCCTGTCGATGCGGGAGTGGTCGACGGGCTCCCTCTACCTGAACTTCATCGGGGACGAGGGGGCCGACCGCGTCCGGGAGGGCTGGGGCGACGAGAACATGCGGCGCCTCGCGAACGTGAAGCGGCGGTACGACCCCGACAACGTCTTTCACTACAACCAGAACATCGAACCGGCCTGAACCGGCTGCTCGTCACGGCAGTCCTGTCAGCGGCCGCCGCCCCCGCCCTCCGGCGGCGGCAACGGTACGAGAGGGGCGCGCATGACCACTCATATGGAAGCCGACCTTCGCGAGGGGTTCGCGGGCAGGGTGCTCCTGCCGGACGATCCCGGCTACGACGAGGCGCGGGCGCTGTTCAACGGGATGATCGACCGGCGTCCGGCGGTGATCGCGCAGTGCGCGAACTCGGGCGACGTGGCGCGGGCGATCGGGTTCGCGCGCGAGCGCGGGCTGGAGGTGTCGGTCCGCGGCGGCGGGCACGGTGTCGCGGGCAAGGCGCTGGTGGACGGCGGCCTGGTCGTCGACCTGCGGATGCTGAACTCGGTGACGATCGACCCGCAGGCCCGGACGGTCCGCGTCGGCGGCGGCGCGACGATGGGCGAGCTCGACCGGGCCGCCGCGGAGTACAGCCTCGCCACCACCGGGGGACGCGTCTCGACGACCGGTGTGGGCGGGTTCGTCCTCGGCGGCGGCTCGGGCTGGCTGGAGCGCAAGATGGGCTTGGCCTGCGACAACCTGATCTCCGTGGAGCTGGTGGCGGCCGACGGGACGCACCTGCGGGCGAGCGAGGAGGAGAACCCGGAGCTGTTCTGGGCGCTGCACGGCGGCGGCGGGAACTTCGGCGTCGCGACCTCGTTCACCATGCGGCTCCATCCGCTCCCCGCCGTCTCCGTGGCGCTCCTGCTGTGGCCCGAGGAGGCGGGGCCGGAGATCCTGACCGCCTACCGTGACTTCATGGATTCCGCCCCAGACGAGGTGGGCGGCGGAGCCCTGTACATAACCGCGCCACCGGAGGACTTCGTTCCGGGTGACCTGGTGGGACGTCGCGCGTTCGCGTTCCTGGTCACGTACACGGGAACGGGGTCGAAGGCGAACGGGGTGATCGGGCCGATGACGCGGCTGGGTCACGCGGGCGGCATGCAGGCGGAGATGCGGTACTCCGACCTGCAGTGCATGCTCGACGATCCGCCGGGCTACCGGAACCACTGGTCGGCGGAGCACCTCCGCGCGTTCCCGGACGACGCCGTGACGCGCTTCTGCGAGATGTCCGCGGACATGGTGATCCCGTCGCCGTCCCAGCAGGTCCTCTTCCCGATGGGCGGGGCCGTCGCCAGGGGACCCGAGTACCCGATCCCCTGGAGGCGGGACCCGTGGGTCGTGCACCCGTTCGGGCTGTGGGACGACCCGGCGGACGACGCGCGCGCCGTCGCCTGGGCGCACGGCCTGCGCGACGCCATGCGGCCGTGGTCCAGCGGGGCCGTCTACCTGAACTTCATCGGGGACGAGGGGAGCGATCGCGTCCGGGAGGGGCTGGGGGAGGAGAACCTCCGGCGGCTCGCGGAAGTCAAACGGCGGTACGACCCTGACAACCTCTTCCACCACAACCAGAACATCCGGCCGGCCGTCACGGCTTGACCGTCACGGTGTGGGTGGGACTGCTCGGGTCCGCCCACACCGACAGGACGCGGCGTTCCTCGTCCCACAGGTACTTCCAAGTGCCCTTGGGGTCGGTTGACGTCACCACGGGGGAGTCGGTCGGGAACCAGATCTCGGTCGGCCCGGACGTCCCGCTGCGCGCGCGCCAGCCGACCTTGAGCGACGTCCCGTCGTAGGAGATCTCGGTGGGGATGCCGGCGACGGCGCGCGGGTAGGGGCGCGCGAGGAGTTCGGCGAACAGCGTCGGGTTCCCGTCGCCGTCGATCACGCCGCTCCCGCCCGGGTCGTTGGACCAGTACGCCCAGCCGATGCCCAGCTCGTCCGCCATCTCCAGCCAGTCTTCGGTGAACGCGTCGGCGCCCGGCGCGCTCGCGGGCATGCCGCCGACCTCTCCGAGCCACATCGGCATGCCCAGCCGCCGCGCGGCGGCGGGCATGTTGCGCTTCCACAGCAGGAACTGCGCCTTGACCAGGAGTTCGGTGAACCCGTCGTAGGAGCCGCCGATGTCCACGCCGCCGGGGTAGAAGTGCGGGGCGAAGACGAGGCGGGGCTCGCCGGGGCGCGGGTCGCGCACCGCCCCGAGGGACGTCTCGGCACCCTCGTTCGGGCCGAGGGCCTGCGGCTCGACGAAGATCCAGTTGTCTCGGTCGACCTCGCGGATCGCGTTCACGATGCCCTGGTAGAAGGGCGTGAGAACGGGCCCCTCGAAGAAGCCGAACTGGCGGGTGCCGCCGAACGGCTCGTTGTAGAGGTCGTAGCCCAGGACGGCCGGGTCGTCGGCGAAGCGCTCCGCCACGTGCCTCCACATGGCCGTGAACCGCTGCTTGAGTTCCGGGTGTTCGCCCGAGTTGTTCCAGAAGTGGTCGTAGGCGCGGATGACGGCGGGCTGCACGTACGTCAGGACCCAGGGCGTCTGCGGGGTGCAGGGCAGGCCGTCGGTGTGCGTGGCCCAGGCGGGCGCGCCGTTCCCGGAGCCCTCGCACGCGGCCGGGCCGTAGATGTCCTGGTGCATGTCCAGGATCACGTGCATGCCCTGCTCGCGGTACCAGGAGACGCGTTCGGCGACGTCGTCCAGGTACGCGTCGTCGTACCGGCCCGGTTCGGGCTCGACGTCCTTCCACTGGACCAGGTACCGGACGGAGTTGCCGCCCAGGTCGCGGGCCTCGCGCACGACGTCCGCGCGGTCGATCCAGGGGAGGCCGCTCGGTCCCTTCGCGCTGCTCGCGGTGTTGAGCCCGTGCAGGATCAGCGTCCGGCCCCGGTCGTCGACGATCGTCCGCAGCGGTGCCTCGTCCGCGCGCGCAGGCTGCACCGGGAGGGCGGCGACCGCCCCGGCGGCGAGCGCGCTCGTCAGGACGGCCGTCAGGGTGAACCGGCCCCGGTTCCGTGCAGCGGGGGCGTTACGGGCGCGCATGCCACCTCCAGAACATGAAATTTGTTCGGATATTAGGCAGCGTGCGGGGGTGAGGGAAGTGGGAGAAATGCACAACGACGGGCGCCCGGAACGGGCGTGACCTGCCAAATGGCCCGCGACGTCCCAGCTCGGCGGCCGTCCCGGGCGGCCCCCGAAGCCCCGGGACGTCAGCCGTGCTGGGGCGGGTACGGCTGCTGCGGGTGGGGCTGAGGCGGGTAGGGCTGCTGCTGCGCTCCCGGCGGGTACGGCTGCGGCCCCGGCGGGTACTGCGGCCCCGGCGGGCCGGTCAGGTAGCCCTGGTACGGCCCCGAGCCGTAGTTCGGCGGCGGCAGGAACGCGGGCCGGCCCGGCTGCGGCGCGCTGAACGGCGGAGGCGCGGGCGGCCCCGGCGCGAAGGGGCCGGGCCCCGGCGGCGGGCCCGCCATCGCCATCACGGCCGCCGGATGCGCGCCCGGCCCGTGGGCGGGCAGCCCCAGCCGGCGCATGCGGCGGGCGCGGCGCTCGGCCAGCCGCCACTGCTCGCGGTGCCGCCGTTCCGCCAGGACGGCCGACAGCATGATCTCCGGGCGGACGCCCGGCGGCGGGGGCGGGCTGATCACCGCGGCGACGTCGTCGGCGATCCGCTGCCCGAGCGAGTCGCGGACGTCCGTCCGCAGCTCCCAGAAGCGCGACAGGTACTGGCGCGCGGTCAGCGCCAGCTCGTCGGAGAGCATCGACAGCTCCAGCGTGCCCGCCCACGGCACCAGGTGCGCGGGCATGATCGCGACCGGCCGGTACAGGCCGGACCCGGAACGCTCCTGGATGACGACCGTGCCCGCGAACATGTCGCCGAGCCGCTTGCCCCGCCGGTTGCAGAACGAGGCGATGAGCGCGGGCGAACCGTAGAACGTCCAGAACTCGATGAAGCCCGCCAGGGCCCGCACGAGCGCCTGCCGGAACCGGACCGGGCCGCCGTCGTCGCCGACGACCCGCAGGCCGAGGGCCATCTTGCCGAGCGTGCGCCCCCGCGTCAGCGTCTCGGCCGCGCACGGGTAGCCGACCAGCACGAACACGGTGGCCAGCAGTCCCAGGCCGATCGCCCACGCCTCGTCGGCGATGAGCGCGGTGGCGCTCACGAAGTACAGCGCGACGTTGAGGATCGTGGCCTGGAGCATCAGGTCGATCAGCAGGGCGCAGCCGCGGCTGGGCAGCCGCGCGACCCGGATGTCGAGCGCGACGGCCTCGCCGGTGACGAGTTGGCCCATGTGCCGATCCTCCAAAGCTGGGGGTCTGGTCTATTTTGCCGGTTCGGCGGACGGACGCGTTAGTCTCCCCGGGTGGACGTCGACGCCTATGTGGCCGCGCACAACCCCGACTGGAACCGCCTCGAGCAGCTCATCAACCGGGGGCGGAAGCTGACCGGTGCGGAGGCGGACGAGCTCGTCGAGCTCTACCAGCGCACGGCGACGCACCTGTCGGTCGTCCGGTCCAGCTCGCCCGACCCCGAGCTGGTGGGGCGGCTGTCGTCGCTGGTGGCGCGCGGCAGGGCGGCCGTGGCGGGCGCCCGGGCGCCGCTGTGGCGGGACGCCTCCAGGTTCGCCACCGTGACGTTCCCGGCGGTCGCGTACCGGTTGCGGTGGTGGTGGCTGGGCAACGCCGTCCTGGGCAACCTGCTGGCCCTCGCCCTGGCGATCTGGGTGGTGCAGAACCCGGAGGTCCAGGCGGCGGTGGGGGCGCCCGACGAGATCCGGCAGCTCGTCGACGAGGACTTCGCGAACTACTACACCGAGCACTCCGCGGCCTCCTTCGCCTTCCAGGTCTGGATCAACAACGCGTGGGTGTCCGCGGTCGCCATCATCTTCGGGATCCTGCTCGGCCTGCCCACCCTGTACGTCCTGGTGCTGAACCAGGTGAACCTCGGGCTCACGGGCGGGCTGATGTTCGCCCACGGCAAGGGCGACATCTTCTTCGGGCTGATCCTGCCGCACGGCCTGCTCGAACTGACCGCCGTGTACCTCGCCGTCGCGGGCGGCCTGAAACTCGGCTGGACGATCGTGGACCCGGGGCGGCGCACCCGCGGCCAGGCCCTCGCCGAGGAGGGCCGGGCGGCCGTGAGCATCGCCATCGGGCTCGTCGCGGTCCTCCTCGTCTCGGGCCTGATCGAGGGGTTCGTCACGGGCTGGGTCCACGTGACCTGGCTGCGCGTGTCGATCGGCGTGGTCGCCGAGCTCGCGTTCCTCACGTACGTGCTCGTCCTCGGCCGCCGGGCGACCCGGCGGGGCGAGACCGGCGACGCCGAGCTGCGGCCCGACCTCGCCCCCGTGGCCGGCTGACGCCCGTCCGGGGCGGGCTGAGCGGCGCGCAGGGCCGCGGACGGGCCCCGGCCCGTGCAGGGTGCCGCCGGGTGCCGGTCGGTCCCGCCGGGCCGTCTCAGAGCCGTCCGGCGGCCTTGAGGGCCAGGTACGCGTCGGCGAGGGCGGGCGCGATCTCGCCGGGCGGCGCGTCCACGACCTCCACGCCGTGCCCGCGCAGCTCCGCGGTGAGCCGGCGGCGCTCCCCGCGCGCCCGCTCGGCGGCGGCCGCGTCGTACACCGACGCCAGGTCGCCGCGCCCGGCCGCCATCTCCCCGATCCGCGGGTCCGTCACGGCCGCGATCATGACCAGGTGCCGGGCGGTCAGCTGCGGCAGCAGCGGCAGCAGGCCCTCCTCGATCGCCGCCGTGTTCAGCTCGGTCAGCAGCACGACCAGGCACCGCTGCCGCACCCGCGCGAGCAGGGTCGACACCATCCCGGCCGCGTCGCACTCGATCAGCTCCGGTTCCAGCGGCGCCAGCGCGTGCACAAGCGCGGGCAGCAGGTCCGTCCGGGACGCGCCCTCCACCCGGGCGCGGACGCGGCGGTCGTAGGCCAGCATGTCGACGCGGTCGCCCGCCCGGGACGCCAGCGCGCCCAGCAGCAGCGCCGCGTCCATCGAGCAGTCCAGCCGGGGGACGTCGCCGACGCGCCCCGCCGCCGTCCGCCCGGTGTCCAGCACGAGGTAGATCCGGCGGTCCCGCTCCGGCCGCCACGTCCGGACGACCACGTCGGCGCGGCGCGCGGTGGCCCGCCAGTCGATCGAGCGGACGTCGTCGCCGTCCACGTACTCGCGCAGCGAGTCGAACTCGGTGCCCTGCCCCCGGATCTGCGCGACGTGCGCGCCGGTCAGCTCCCGCAGCCGCGCGAGCTTCGCGGGCAGGTGGCGGCGCGACGGGAACGCCGGCAGCGCCCGCACCGTCCACGGTGCCCGCCGCGACAGCTGCCGCGCGGCCAGCCCCAGCGGGCCCACCGAGCGCACCACGACCGTCACGGCCTCCCGGTCGCCGCGCCGGGTCGGGGTGAGGGTGAGCTCCACCCGGCGCCGCTCCCCGGCCGGGACGTCCACGTCGGCGGTGCGGGGCGTCGCCCCGGCGCTCGGCGGCCACACGTCCCGCAGCCGGGCCTTCAGCCGCCGCCGTCCGAGGTTCTCGACCGTCAGCGTCACCCGCGCCGACTCGCCCAGCCGCACCCGGGAGTCGCCCGACCGGTGGAACCGCAGCGCCCGCACGTTGCCCGCCAGCGCCAGGTCCGCGACCACGCCCAGGAGCAGCACGCCCCAGAGCGCGAACAGGGTCCACCAGCTCGGCAGCAGGATCGGGACGAGCGCGCCGAGCAGCGCCAGCAGCCCCAGCCGTCCGGTCAGCGCCATCAGCGCGGCGCGGGGACGTGGGCGAGGATGCCCTCCAGCACGCCGTCCGTGGTCGCGCCCTCCAGCTCCGCCTCCGGGCGCAGCTGCACGCGGTGCCGCAGCGTCGGCCGCGCGAGCGCCTTCACGTCGTCCGGCGTCACGTAGTCGCGGCCCGACAGCCACGCCCACGCGCGGGACGTCGCCAGCAGCGCCGTCGCGCCGCGCGGCGACACCCCGAGCTGCAGGGACGGGGACTGGCGGGTCGCGCGGCACAGGTCCACCACGTACGCGGCGACCTTGGGGTCGAGGTGGACGGCCCGCGTCGCGGCCCGTCCGGCGGCGAGCTCCTCCGCGCCCGCGACCGGCCTGACCTCCGACAGGTCGCGCGGGTCGAACCCGGACGCGTGCCGCTGCAGCATCGAGATCTCCTCGTCCCGCGTGGGGACGGGCACGGTCAGCTTGACGAGGAACCGGTCGAGCTGGGCCTCGGGCAGGGGGTACGTGCCCTCGTACTCGACCGGGTTCTGGGTCGCGCACACGATGAACGGCTCGGGCAGGGCGCGCGCGGAGCCCTCCACCGAAACCTGCCGTTCCTCCATGGCCTCCAGGAGGGACGCCTGGGTCTTGGGCGGCGTCCGGTTGATCTCGTCGGCGAGCAGGAGGTTCGTGAAGACCGGGCCCTCGCGGAACTCGAACTCCGAGGTCCGGTTGTCGTAGACGAGCGAGCCCGTCACGTCGCCCGGCATCAGGTCGGGGGTGAACTGCACGCGCTTGAAGTCCAGGTCGAGGGCCCGCGACAGGGTCTTGATGAGCAGCGTCTTCGCGGTCCCGGGGACGCCCTCCAGCAGCACGTGCCCCCGGCACAGCAGCGCGATCACCAGGCCCGTCACCACGGAGTCCTGCCCGACGACGGTCTTGCCGACCTCGCCGCGCAGCGCCGCCAGCGCCGCGCGGGCCGACTCGGCGCGCCGCAGCGTCTCCGCGGACGCCGGGGCGGCGCCCGGCGGCGTGTCGGCCACCGTCCCCGGCTCGGCGCCCGGCCCGTCGCCGGGCCCGTCGCCCTTTCCGAGCTCAACAGGGTGGTTCACGACTGGCGTACCTGCCTTTCCAGGTCGTCGAGGACGTCGGTGAGGGCGAGCAGCCCGGCGTCGTCCACGGGTTCAGGACCGTACAGGGCACCGCCCACGGCCGCTTCCTCGTAGGTGGAGCGCCCGGCGACGGCCGAGACGATCTGCTGCGCGGCGGCCGGGTCCTGCGCGGCCGAGCGCGGCAGCCCCAGCAGCGGGACGAGCCGATCGCGGGCGCCCGCGCGCAGCGCCTCCGCCGCCCGGTCGCGGGCGCGGCTCGCGCGGTACAGGCGGGCGCGGCCCTCGACCGTCTCGGCGGAGCGGACCACGACCGGCAGCGCCTCCGCCACGACCGGGCCGAGCCGCCTGGCCCGCCACAGCGCGACCAGCAGCACCGCGACGAGCAGCCCCAGGAAGAACAGCTTCACCCCGAACGGGAGCAGATCGGTCAGCGACTGACCGCCCGCGGCGGTGCCGGGCTCGGGAAGGTCGGGCATCAGCCACACGGTGTGGGCGCCGGGCCCCGCCAGGTTCATGCCTAGCGCGGCGTTGCCCTCCTTCTCCAGATGCTCGTTGACGAGCGGAGCCGTCGAGCCCAGGACGGTGACCGTCCGACCCGGCTCCTGCACCTGCACCAGGCGGGCGCCGTCCGTCTCCGCGTAGCAGGCGGTCGAGTCGCCCTGCATGGCGCCGGGGTCGGCCTCGTAGAGGAACGACTCCTGGAACGAGACCGGTCCCGCGAGGCTCGCGGCCTGAAGGCCGCACCCGGGGGCGTCCACGTCGGAGTACGTGTTCCCCGTGGCGTCGACGCCGGGCGCCAGGTCGTACAGCGCGTACGGCGTGGGCTGGACGAGCACCAGGTTCGCCTGGGACGAGCGCAGGATCGTCAGGTCCGCGTCGGTGAGCCGCTCGCTGTGCGTCACCACCAGCGTGGTGCCGGGACCGTGGGAGACCAGGGCCGGGTCCACGCTCCGCGCGATGTCGACCCGCGTGCCGTGCTGCGCCAGGATCGCGGCGAGGGCGCGCCCGCCCTCCGGCCGCGGCGACTCCGGATCGAGCGACTCGGCGGAACTCGACGGGCGCAGCGCGGCCAGGATCACCGCGATCAGCGCCAGGGCCAGGAGCGCCGCCAGGATGCCGCGGGACGCGCGCCAGCGGCGTCCGGCGACCTGCCGCGCGGACGGCTCGGCGGCCGTCCCCGCTCCGCCGCCGGTGCCCGTTCCGGTGGGCGGTGCCTGCATCACCATCGCGGCCCCCCGTCCTCGTCGGACTGCCCGGCCGGCACGAGGCCGTCGGACTCCAGCGGCGCCGGACGGGCCGCGCGCAACCGCTCGTCCAGGTCCCTGATCTGCGCGTACCCGTCGGCGGTGCCGGGCCGGTCGCCGTACCAGACGTCGTCGAAGACCCGCACCCCGGCGCGCAGCGCGTCCGCCAGCTCGGGCACCGCCGCGCCCGCCTCGCTCGCCAGCTCGTCGGCGGTGCGGCCCGGACGCGGCCCGAGGACGGCGCGTTCCTCCAGGTCGCGCGCGACGGCGCGGAGCCGCTCCCGGATCGCCTCGGCCCACTGCCCGGCCGCCGCGTGCCGCTCGGCGGCGGCCCGGTGGTCGAGTGCCGTCGCGGGCCGCGCGTCGTCCAGCAGCCCCCCGCGCCGCGACCGGGGGTTGCCGCGCCCCCACATCAGCCAGACGACCAGCGCGATCGCCGCCGCCAGCACGAGCACGATCACCACGATCGACAGCAGCCCGCTGCCGTCGCCCTGCGCCTGTCCGCCCGGCGAGTGGTCGAGCAGCTCGCGCAGCCAGTCCAGGAAGTCGTTCCACGTCCGTTCCAGCCAGGAGGGCTCCTCCCGCTGGTAGGCCCGCTTCTCCAGTTCGCGGCGGGCCAGCTCCCGGGCCTGCTCGCGGTCGATCGGATCGAGCGACAAGGAGCCGAGCATCAGAGAGTCGCCCCCGTTCCGTCAGTGGGACGCCACAGCGATGTGAGGGCGGCTTCGTCTGCCGCTCCGTCTGCCTCGACGCCCTGCACGCCCTGCACGCCCTGCACGCCCTGCACGCCCGCCGGTGCGCCTCGGGTGCCCTTCGTGGACGACGTCCGCTGCAGGCGAACCTCGAGGTCGAATCCCTCCCGGCGCATCCGCTGGTCCATGTAGAGCATCGCGATGACGCCCGCGTCGAACGGCAGCACGACCGACCACGCCACGATCCGTCCGGCCGTGTCGACCGCGAGCGCGGCCACGGTGTCGCTGCCGTCGCCGAAGAAGACCAGCTGGATCACTATGAACGGGATCCGCAGGGCGAAGAGCCCCATGAAGACGGTCACCAGCAGGGCCAGCACGAGCGCGCCGCACAGCCGCCACCAGCGGCCCTTGGCGAGCGCCCGCGCGCGCTTGAGCGCACCCCCCACGGTGCGTCGCTCCAGGACGACCGCAGGAACCGCCTGCACGAGCAGCACGTAAAGCCACACCATCAGACTGAACCCGATGGAGAACCCGAGGATCGCGGCCACGGCGATGGCCGCCGGGTGCGCCCCGGCCGCGGCCAGCAGGACGAACGGGACGGCCGGCAGCGCCGCCGCGAGCAGCGACGCGCCCATCACGACCGCCGCCGTCCCCAGCAGCCGTCCCAGCACCGGACGGGCTTCGCGCAGCGCCCGCCGCGCCGGGACCGGCACCCCGAGCAGCTCGCGGCCCAGCAGCGGCGCCAGCAGCCCGGCCAGCAGCAGGATCCCGAACCCCGACAGCACCAGCAGCAGCCCGTTCAGCGTCGCCTGCGCCCCGAAGGAGCTCAGCAGCACGTCGGGCGTCACCTCGTCGCCGCCGTCGTCGCCGATGAAGAGGAACGCGCCGACGGACCCGGCCACCTGGATCACCGCCGCCACCGTCACCGACATCCCCAGGATCGCCCGGGGGCGGCGCCGGATTCCCGCGATCACGCCGTCCAGCAGCTCCGAGATCGACATGGGGCGGAACGGGACGGTCTCCTCCACGGCGACGTCCCGGCCGTCCGGTACCGGCATGGCGGCTCCCTGCGATCTCGGCGGCGATCTGTACTGCGATCCCTGCGGCGGGGCCCGGTCGGCACCTTGCGGGCCCGGTGCGTCCACCGCGTGCGTCCGGTCAGGTCATCCTGTCATGGTCGCAATGCCGGGTTCACCGCCATCGCCCGTCCCGCGCGGCGATCCGCCCGCGACACGCCGAACGCGGTGATGGATTCCGCCCGGTTCCGGCCGTGCCCGCACCGGTTTCGGACGTCACTCTTGACAAACCCGGCACTGTATAAAGAGCGCATAAGGCAATGCCCCGCCGCGACGCGGGGGCGGCGCCGTGCGCCGGACGCGCGGCCACCCGGCTCGG
This sequence comes from Actinomadura cremea, assembly GCF_014648495.1. Lineage (GTDB taxonomy): Bacteria > Actinomycetota > Actinomycetes > Streptosporangiales > Streptosporangiaceae > Spirillospora > Spirillospora cremea. Next base: position 82,379 of record NZ_BMRF01000005.1, on the reverse strand, counting down.
GGGAGTCATGTACAAGGCAAACGCAGGTAACCTGGCACGCCAAGGCATATCTCTCCGCGGCTAGGTGGTAACCGGCGCGTCGCACCCACTCCACCGAACCCCGACTTTGCGATGAGGGCCATGAGAGGACGTGTACTGGTCGTCGACGACGACCTCGCGCTCGCCGAGATGCTCGGCATCGTGCTGAGGGGCGAGGGCTTCGAGCCCTCGTTCGTGCACGACGGCGACAAGGCGCTCGAGGCGTTCCGGGAGACCCGCCCCGACCTCGTGCTGCTGGACCTGATGCTGCCGGGCGCCGACGGCATCGACGTCTGCCGCCAGATCCGTGCCGAGGCGGGCGTCCCGATCGTCATGCTGACCGCCAAGAGCGACACCGTGGACGTCGTCCTCGGACTCGAATCGGGCGCCGACGACTACATCGTCAAGCCGTTCAAGCCCAAGGAGCTGGTCGCGCGCGTGCGCGCGCGCCTGCGCCGCACCGACGAACCCGCGCCCGAGACCCTCCAGATCGGCGACATCACCATCGACGTCGCCGGCCACTCGGTGAAGCGCGGCGACCAGCACATCCCCCTCACCCCGCTGGAGTTCGACCTCCTGGTCGCCCTGGCCCGCAAGCCGCGCCAGGTCTTCACCCGGGAGGTCCTGCTCGAGCAGGTGTGGGGCTACCGGCACGCCGCCGACACCCGCCTGGTCAACGTGCACGTCCAGCGACTCCGCGCCAAGATCGAGAAGGATCCCGAGCGCCCGGAGATCGTCGTGACCGTGCGCGGCGTCGGCTACAAGGCCGGTCCCGCCTGACCCGTTGTCGTAGCGACGACAGCGGGTCGGTACGGGACGCGTGGGGGCGTCCCCCGCATTGACCCGCCCGCCGCCGGTTCGACTCCCCACCGGCCCGAACCCTCCGGTGACACGACGATGACCCTTCGTTCGTCCGGCCTCCCGACCGGTACCGCGCGACTCCCCGCGGACTCCTCATGAACGTCTCCGTGAGGAGCGCGGGGCGGTTCGCGCGGCGGATCCTGGGCGCCCTGCGGCGGTTCCTGCGCGGCGCCGTCCGGCAGGCGTTCACCCGCTGGCGCCGCTCCATCCAGGTGCGGGTCGTCACCTCGACCCTGTTCATCTCGGGCGTCGTCGTCGTGATCCTCGGCGCGTTCCTGATGCAGCAGGTCTCGTCCGCGCTGATGGACAGCAAGGTCAGGGCCGCCCGGCTCCAGCTGGACGAGGGCCTGGCGCAGGTGCAGCGCGACCTCGGCAACACCTCGGGGGGCGGCAGCAGGCTGGACGCCACGATCGACCGGCTGAAGTCGAGCAGCGGCCCGTCCGGGCTGTACGAGGTCTACATCCGGGACACCAACGAGCAGTACTCCGACGGGTACGCCACCAACGAACTGCGCCCCGGCAGCGTCCCGAAGCGCCTCCGCGAGGAGATCGCCAACGCGCCCGCGGGCACCCGCGCCTACACCTACGGCGAACTGACCTACCTCGGCGACCGCTCGTCCGAACGCGGGCTCATCGTCGGCGGACGCACCGGACAGTTCGAGCTCTACTACCTGTTCACCCTCGAACAGGAACAGGAGACCCTCACCACCGTCGAACGCTCCCTGGTCGGCGTGGGCATCGTCCTGGTCCTGCTCCTGGCCGCCATCGCGTCCCTGGTGACCCGCCAGGTCGTCATCCCCGTCCGGCTCGCCGCGCAGGGCGCCCAGCGCCTCGCCGCCGGCCGCCTGGAGGAGCGCATGCGGGTCCGCGGCGAGGACGACCTCGCCCGGCTCGGCCGCTCGTTCAACGAGATGGCCGAGAACCTGCAGGAGAAGATCCGCGAACTCGAGGACCTCTCGCAGGTCCAGCGCCAGTTCGTCTCCGACGTCTCGCACGAGCTGCGCACGCCCCTCACCACCATCCGCATCGCCGCCGACATGCTCTACGAGAACCGCGACACCTTCGGCGACGCCGCCGTCGGCCGCTCCGCCGAACTGCTGCAGAGCCAGCTCGAACGGTTCGAGGCCCTGCTCGGCGACCTGCTCGAGATCAGCCGGCACGACGCCGGCGCCGCCACCCTCGACGCCGAGTCCCTCGACATGCGCGACCTCGTGCTGCGCACCGTCGGCGACATCCAGGGCCTCGCCGAACGCAAGGGCAGCAAGGTCGTCCTCCAGCTGCCCGGCGAACCCTGCATGGCCGAGGTCGACCGCCGCCGCGTCGAGCGCATCCTGCGGAACCTGCTGGTCAACGCCGTCGAGCACGGCGAGGGCGAGGACATCGTCGTGTCCGCCGCCGCCGACCGCGACGCCGTCTCCGTCGCCGTCCGCGACCACGGCGTCGGACTGAAGCCGGGCGAGGGCCAGATGGTCTTCGACCGCTTCTGGCGCGCCGACCCCGCGCGGGCCCGCACCACCGGCGGCACCGGCCTCGGCCTGTCCATCTCCCGCGAGGACGCCCAGCTCCACGGCGGCTGGCTCCAGGCATGGGGCGAACCCGGCCACGGCTCCCAGTTCCGCCTCTCCCTGCCCCGCGTCGCGGGCGCCGAACTCCGCGGCTCCCCCCTCCCGCTCGTCCCGCCCGGTGCGGGCGATCCCCGCCCCGTCTACGCGGAACTGGAGGTCGGCGAATGAACCGCTGGATCGGCCTCACGGCGCTCTGCGCCGCCGTCCTGATGACCGGCACCGGCTGCGCCGGCGTCCCCAGCGGCGGCCAGGTCGTCACCGGCATGCCCGCCGAACGCGCCGAACGCGTCGACGACCCCTACGTCCGGCTCATCCCCGTCGCGCCCGACCCCGAGTGGGGCCCCGCCGAGATCGTCTCCGGCTTCCTCGCCGCGTCCGCCGGCTTCGACGACGACCACCGGGTCGCCAAGCAGTACCTCGGCCCCAAGTCCCGCTGGGACCCCGGGCCCCGCCCGTTCGTCACCGTCCTCGAGGACCGGATCGTCAACCCCCAGGTCGTCCGGTCCGAAGGGGCGCAGGCCACCGTCCGGATCACCGGCGAGCAGCTCGGCACGATCACCTCCGACGGCCAGTACACCGCCGCCCCCAAGGACCTCGACGCCACCTTCCAGCTCGCCAGGACCCCCCAGGGCCTCTGGCGGATCACCGGCCTGCCCGGCGGCGACAAGGCCGGCCTGATCCTCACCAAGGACGACGTGGAGCGCGCCATGCGCACCGTCAACCTGTACTTCTTCGCCCCCGACCGGCACACCCTCGTCCCCAACGGGATCTTCCTGCCGGTCGTGAACCGCCAGACGCTCCCCACCCAGCTCGTCCGGGCGCTCCTCAGCGGCCCCACGTCCTGGCTGAACGGCGCCGTGCGGAGCGCCTTCCCCAGCGGGACCGAACTGCGCGGCGACATCGACATCGACAACGACGTCGCGACCGTCGACCTCACCGAAGCCGCCCGCAACGGCAACATCGAGCGCATGTCCGCCCAGCTCAGCTGGACGCTCCGGCAGCTGTCGGAGATCCAGCGCTGGCGGCTGCGCATCGGCGGCGAGGCCGTCACCGCCGACGGCATGGACGCCACCCAGTCCGTCTACGCCTGGCCGGAGAACTCGCCCGACGGCCCGGACGCCAAGGGCAAGGGCCACCAGAACGCCTACATGGTCGGCGAGACCGGCGCCCTCGGCACCCTGCGCGGCGACCGCGCCCACCCCGTCGGCCCCGCCGTGAACCTCTCCCGCCCCGCCGTCTCCCCCGACTACGGCGAGGTCGCCGGACTCGGCCCCGCCCGCGACCAGGTCATCGTCGCCTCCCCCGTCACCAGCGCCGCCGTCCCGCGCGTCCTGCTGAACGCCCACGAGGGCGCCCGCTTCACCGCCCCGTCCTGGAGCCCCGACGGCACGCTGTGGACGGTGGAGAGCGCGTCCGACGAATCCACCCTCTGGGTGCGCCGCCCCGGACAGCGGTTCGTCCGCGCCGCCCACTGGGGCCTCGGCGGACGCGAGGTCCTGGCCTTCCACGTCGCCCGCGACGGGGTCCGCGCCGCCGTCATCGTCCGCATCGACGGCCGCCCCCAGATCCAGGTCGGCCGCATCGCCCACGCCCCCGACGGCACCCTGGACGTCGGGGCGTTCCTGCCCGTCAGCTCCGAGCTGCAGGACGCCGTCGACATCGCCTGGCGCGACTACGGCACCCTCGCCGTCCTCGGGCGCGCCAACCGCGACGCCCAGACGCTCCCGTTCCTGCTGCCGGTCAGCGGCAGCGCCATCACCTCCCTCGGCGTCGGCTCCCTCGGCGAGCCCGAGACGATCACCGCCGCCCCCGGCGCGCCCGTCCTCATCGGCACCCGCGCCGCGGGCGAGCAGAAGGTCTGCCGCCAGCGCTCGCCCGCCAACACCTACAGCCCGTGGATCTGCTCGACCGCCGGCCGCGACCCCCACTACCCCCGCTGAGACGGCGAGTTATCCACAGGCCCGAGAAGTTCTGACACCCCCGAAGCCCGCCGGGCATCGTCGAGGACATGAATCCGCTGAGCACGATCCTCGACCTGGTACTCCCCGAGAACTGCGCGGGCTGCGGCCGCCCGTCCGTCCTGCTCTGCCCCACCTGCGCCGTCCCCTTGCAGGCGCCCGCCCGCCGGGGCCCCGCACCCCCCGGCGTCCCCCGCCCCCACACGGTCGCCCTCTACCAGGGCCCGGTGCAGGCCGTCCTGTCCGCCTACAAGGAGCACGGCCGAACCCGCCTGGCCACCCCGTTGGGCGAAGCCCTGGCCACCGCCCTCCGAGCCACCCTCCGAGCCACCCTCCGCCCACCCGCATCCAGCGCTCCCACCCCACACCTTCCGGACGCCACACCCGCCTCACCACCAGACCGCCCCAGCAACGCACCGCCCACGCCCGAACCAGGGGCCCGCAGCGACCCAGATCCCACGCCAAGCGACCGCCCGCCGGCGCCCGCCGGGGTGAGGGCACCCGCTCGGTCAGCGCGTGGCGGATGGGCGGGGGCCGGTGGGGCCGGTCGGGCGCGAGGGTCGCCGGTGGGCCCGCGGTCCCGGGGGCGGGGGTCGTCTACGGGCACGAGGGCCGACCGCTGCGTGAGGCTCGGCGCGAGCGGGCCGGGGGACGGGGCGATGGAGCGCGAGGAGGTGTGGGTGGTGTGGGTGCCTTCGGGGCGGCGGGCGCTGCGGCGGCGGGGGCGTGACGCGACGGGGGAGGTGGTGCGGGTGGCGGTGCGGCGGCTGCAAGCCGAGGGCGTGGCCGTCAGAGCGGTGGACGCGCTGCGCCAGCGGCGGCGGGTGGCCGACCAGGCGGGCCTGACGGCGGCGCGGCGGGCGGCCAATCTGCGGGGCGCCATCGAGGTGCGGGCACCGGTGGCGGGGCGGCGGGTCGTGCTGGTGGACGATGTGGTGACCACCGGGGCGTCGCTGTCGGAGGGGGCGCGGGCCCTGCGCGCGGCCGGGGCCGAGCTGGCCGGTGCGGCCACGGTGGCGATGACGCCACGCCGGTGGGGGTGAATGGTGACTTTCTTCACGTACGCCCAAAGGTTCGGCAGGTAGCTACCTAGCGTGGCCGGGCTTGCGGCGGACGGGCGTCGCCGGTGGGCACCCCGGGCGTGAGGCGCGACGAGGGGAGCAGATATTACGTGAACTCACCGGCGGGACAGGGCGATCTGACCTGCGGGGGAGGCGGGCGCGCGAACCCCGTGCCCGAGGGGCATCACGGCTCGTGACGGCGCCGCGGAGGGCCCGCGAGGCGCCGTTGTGGAGATCACTCATGACGGACCGTGAGTTTTTCCTCGCCTCACCCCCCTGACATTCGTGGCGTAAGGGGTTAGCGTTCCTCACATGGCACCCGCCCGGGTCCGTGGTTGCGTCGGATCGCAGCGTTCCTTGGGAACGCGGCAGACGATCCGGCTAGCCGATGCCAGGCGCAGGCGAAACGGCCCACGTAAGGCGACTTCTCGTCGACCGATCACGGTGCGCCTTAGAGGTAAGTCCTGCCCCGTCGGGGGATCCGACATCCCCCGAACCGGGAGAAGGGCAGTAGTGGCGAGAGCGCCGCGAGCCCCTCGGCAGGCGGATGTGGGGACGAAGACCAGGTCGGCCGGGCGGGTGCGACCCACCGTGCTGTGGCGCCCGAACCGGGGACGTCAAGGCCCCCGGTCCGGGCGAAGAACGCAACCGGGCGAAGGGGGGAGTCCCGCGTGGACATCACCGTGAGAGGTCGGCACACCGATGTGGGCGACCGGTTCCGCCGGCACGTCGACGGCAAGCTGGCCAAGATCGAGCGGCTCAACCAGAAGGTCATCCGCGTGGATGTGGAGGTGTCGGAGGAGCACAACCCGCGTCTCGCCGATCAGCGCGAGCGAGTGGAGCTGACGATCCGCTCCCGGGGCCCGGTCATCCGGGCCGAGGCGGCGGCCGACGACCGTTACGGCGCGCTCGACCTCGCGCTGGACAAGCTCGAGTCGCGGCTGCGCCGCGACGGCGAGCGACGCAAGAGCCACGGCGGCAAGACGCGCGCCAAGCTCGCGACGATGGAATCGGTCCCGGAACCGCCGATTCCCGCGCCGGAACCGCCGCCGCGCGCGGCGCGCGCGGAGAACACGGCCGTCCAGGAGCGGCCCGACCCCGAGACCGCGATCTCGACGGACGAGAACATCGTCCCGATCCCGATGGAGGGCGACGGGCCCGTCGTCGTCCGCGAGAAGTTCCACCAGGCCGAGGCGATGGGCATCGAGCAGGCGCTGTTCGAGATGGAGCTCGTCGGGCACGACTTCTACCTGTACCGGGACAAGGCCACCGGACACCCCTCGGTCGTCTACCGGAGAAGGGGCTGGGACTACGGAGTGATCAGGCTCGTCGAAGAGTGATTAGGTGCTCGCCCACCGTCCGAACCATGCCATGATCTGAAACGACGTACTGCCGATCCGGGCGCGGTGGCCCGGACGGGCGGGCGCGGCCGCGGCGCCGTCGCCCGCCCGTCCGAGCCACCGTCCCGTGTCGGTCGCCCGAAGGTGCGCCGCGCCCGGCCGGGAACCTCCTCGCGGCCCGCGGCAGTTCTCCGGGAGACACCCGGCCGAAATCCCCCGGATCCGCCTTCGGACCCTTTAGGTTCCCGAGGACGACGCAAACCGCTGATTCGATCGGAGGCGACCGCAACGGCTCGATTCCGGGATCAGACCCGGCCCCTCCGGGTCCGCCCGACCCCCGTCCGGACGCCGCCGCGCGGTGGCCCGGACACCGGCCCCGGGTAGTCCCGGGCACGAACTTCACCGGGGGCGACCCCGGACCCCGCACGGTTCCGGGTGCTCTCGGAACCGACCCTCCGGTAATCCCAGATCACCCAAAGTGAAGGGGGGAAGCGGCGTCTCCTCCACGCCGCGACTCAGGTGAGCGAGAATCCCGAGGCTCGTAGCTCCGGGGCGGCACCCCGTCGGGCCGGCGCCGGTGCGACCTCCGCCGACCGGGAGGCGGCGCAGCCGGCCGATTCGGCCGACCCGATCCGCGTGCTCATCGTCGACGACCACGCGCTGTTCCGCCGTGGTCTGGAAATGGTCCTCCAGGAGGAGGACGACATCGAGGTCATCGGCGAGGGCGGGGACGGCCACGAGGCCGTCGAGATGGCGGGCGACCTGCTGCCCGACGTCGTCCTGATGGACATCCGGATGCCCCGCCGCAGCGGCCTCGAGGCGTGCACCGCCATCAAGGACGCCGCCCCGAGCGCGAAGATCGTCATGCTGACGATCAGCGACGAGGAGGAGGACCTCTTCGAGGCCATCAAGGCCGGGGCGACCGGCTACCTCCTCAAGGAGATCTCCATCGACGAGGTCCCGCAGGCGGTCCGCGCCGTGCACGGCGGCCAGTCGCTGATCAGCCCGTCCATGGCCTCCAAGCTCATCACCGAGTTCGCCGCCCTGGCCAAACGCAGCGAGGAACGCACCCAGCAGGTCCCCGCACCCAAGCTCACCGACCGGGAGATGGAGGTCCTGCGCCTGGTCGCCCGGGGCCTCGGCAACCGCGAGATCGCCCGCGAGCTCTTCATCTCGGAGAACACGGTCAAGAACCACGTCCGCAACATCCTGGAGAAGCTCCAGCTCCACTCCCGGATGGAGGCCGTCGTCTACGCCGTCCGCGAAAAACTCCTAGAGATCACCTGACGGCTCGTCGCCCGCCCGCGGCCGCCTCCATCCCCGACCGGCCCGTGTCCCGCCGGGTCCCGCCGCGTCCCGCCTTGTCCGTCGCCGGGTGGGCCCGGTGACGGCTTGGCCGGAGAGGCGCGACCAGTAAACGCGGTTTGTCGGTGTTGTGGCGTAGCATCGCGGGCGTGATCGAGCTCAGTGCGGACGAGGCGAGACGGCTGCAGTTGCGCGCCCAGGGGTTGCTGGGGGCGCGGCACCGGGGCGGGGTGCCCGCGATGCTGCGGCGGCTGGGCGCCGTCCAGCTTGACACGATCTCGGTGCTCGCGAGGTCGCACGAGCTGGTGCCGTACGCGCGCCTCGGGGCGGTCGGGCGCGAGCCGGTGGAGACGGCGTACTGGGGGAACGGGACGCCGACCGCGTTCGAGTACTGGGCGCACGCGGCGTCCGTGCTGCCGCTGGACGACTGGCCGTTGTTCGCGTTCCGGCGCCGCGCGTACGCGCGGCGCGGCTGGCGCTGGCACAAGGTGCCCGAGGGCGTGTGCGACGTGGTGCGCGAGCGCCTGCGGACGGACGGGCCGCTCACCACCCGGGAGCTCGGCGGGGCCAAGGCGAGCGCCGAGTGGTGGGACTGGAGCGACCAGAAGATCGGCATCGAGTGGCTGCTCGACATCGGCGAGGTCGTCTGCGTGCGGCGGGTCGGGTGGCGCCGGGTCTACGACCTCGCGGAGCGGGCGGTGCCGCCGGAGCTGCTCGCGCGCGACCTCGACGACGACGCGTGCCTGACGGAGCTCGTCGCGAGGGCCGGGCGGGCGCTCGGGGTCGCGACACGCGCGGACCTGGCGGACTATTACCGGGTCCGGCAGGACGAGGTCGACCGCGTCATCGAGGGGACGGGCCTGGTGCCCGTCGAGGTGGCCGGATGGGGACGGCGCGCGTGGGCCGATCCCGAGGCGCTGGGCGTCCCGGCGCGGGGGCGGCACGTCACCACGCTGCTGTCGCCGTTCGACTCGCTCGTGTGGGACCGGGCGCGGACGTCACGGGTGTTCGGGTTCGATCACCGGCTGGAGGCGTACGTGCCCAAGGCCAAGCGGGTGCACGGCTACTTCACGATGCCGCTGCTGGCCGGCGGGCGCCTCATCGGCCGCGTCGACCCGGCCCGCGACGGGCGCACCCTCGTCGCCCGGCAGGCGTCGTTCGAACCGTGGGCGGTGCGGACGGCCGCGCGGGCGGAGGCGTCGGCGGCGGCGCTCGGCGCCGCGCTGTGGCGCGCCGCCGAGTGGGTCGGCTGCGACGACGTCCGGGTCGAACGGGTCGACGCCGACCCGGCCCTCGTGGCCGCCGCCGTGCGGGCCGGGCGCTGACCGGGGAACATTCAGCCGTGGGGGGTTTGTTGGGGGTCGGTGGCGACGGGACGGTCGAGCGCCTCGCCCTGCGGGCCGCCGCGGCGCTTGTCGGTGCGGGCCCCGAAGAGCGAGTAGTCGACGATCTCCGGGATCACCCGCGGGGCGTCCACGACGACGTCCGCGAACAGGTGCACGAAACCGCTGACGATCATCCCGAGCACGACGATGCCGACGCCGACCCAGAACATGATCCAGGCGGGGCCGATGCACAGCGCCACGCCGCCGACGACGAAACCGGCGAAGATGACGGCCACGGCCAGCCAGGAACCGGGGCGTCCGGCGTGCGATCCGCTTGCGTCTTCGGACATGGGGGCCTCCCTCGGGTCGTGTGAAAGATCCTCTCCGTGACCCGGAGGATCAAACGGGGCGCAACGATTGCGCCGCGGGAGTGAGCTAGACCATTCTGGGTCTCGCCTACGATGGGCATCGTACGTGTGGTGTGCGTGCCGCCGGGAACGGCGGTCAACCACGATCTGCAAGGAGCCTTCGAGAGTGCCGCCAGTCATCGACAAGATCCTTCGTGCGGGCGAGGGACGAACCCTGCGCAAGCTCAAGAAGCTCGCGGATCAGGTCAACTCGATCGAGGAGGACTTCCTCGATATGAGCGACGCCGAGTTGCGCGAGCTGACCGACAAGTACCGGGAGCGCATCGCCGAGGGCGAGAGCCTGGACGACCTGCTCCCCGAGGCGTTCGCGACCGCGCGTGAAGCCGCGAAACGCGTGCTCGGGCAGCGTCACTACGACGTCCAGGTGATGGGCGGAGCGGCGCTGCACCTGGGCAACATCGCCGAGATGAAGACCGGTGAGGGCAAGACCCTGACCTGCGTGCTCCCGGCCTACCTGAACGCGCTCGACGGCAAGGGCGTTCACGTGGTCACCGTGAACGACTACCTGGCCAAGCGCGACGCCGAGTGGATGGGGCGCGTGCACCAGTTCCTCGGGCTCGAGGTCGGCGTCATCCTCCCGCAGATGACGCCGGACGAGCGCCGCGCCGCGTACAACGCCGACATCACCTACGGGACGAACAACGAGTTCGGCTTCGACTACCTGCGCGACAACATGGCGTGGAGCCTGGACGAATGCGTCCAGCGGGGCCACAACTTCGCGATCGTCGACGAGGTCGACTCGATTCTGATCGACGAGGCCCGGACCCCGCTGATCATCTCGGGTCCGGCCGAGCAGAACTCCAAGTGGTACGCGGAGTTCTCGAAGATCGTTCCGCGGCTGAAGCGGGCCGAACTGATCAGCACCGCCGGGCAGGTCGACGAGTACGGTCCGGGCGATTACGAGGTGAACGAGAAGAAGCGCACGGTCGGCATCACCGAGTCGGGCGTCGAAAAGGTCGAGGACTATCTCGGCATCGACAACCTGTACGACTCGGTGAACACGCCGCTGGTGAGCTTCCTCAACAACGCGCTGAAGGCCAAGGAGCTGTACAAGCGCGACAAGGACTACGTCGTCATGAACGGCGAGGTCCTGATCGTGGACGAGTTCACCGGCCGCATCCTCCACGGCCGCCGCTACAACGAGGGCATGCACCAGGCCATCGAGGCCAAGGAGGGCGTGTCCATCAAGGACGAGAACCAGACGCTCGCCACGATCACCCTGCAGAACTTCTTCCGCCTCTACGACAAGCTGTCCGGGATGACCGGTACGGCGGAGACCGAGGCGGCCGAGTTCAACAAGACCTACGAGATCGGCGTCGTGCCGATCCCGACGAACAAGCCGATGATCCGCGAGGACGTCGCGGACGTCGTCTACAAGACCGAGCAGGCCAAGTTCGAGGCCGTGGTCGACGACATCGCCGAGCGGCACGAGAAGGGCCAGCCGGTCCTGGTCGGCACCACGTCGGTGGACAAGTCCGAGCGGCTGAGCAAGATGCTCAAGCGGCGCGGCATCCCGCACCAGGTGCTGAACGCCAAGCACCACGAGCAGGAGTCGGCGATCGTCGCGGAGGCGGGCCGCAAGGGCAGCGTCACCGTCGCGACGAACATGGCGGGCCGCGGCACCGACATCATGCTGGGCGGCAACCCCGACTTCCGCGCCGACCTGGAGCTGCACCAGCGGGGCCTGTCGCCGCTGGAGACGCCCGAGGAGTACGAGACGGCCTGGCCGGAGGCGCTGGACAAGGCCAAGGAGGCCGTCAAGGGCGAGCACGAGGAGGTCGTCGAGGCGGGCGGCCTGTACGTGCTGGCGACCGAGCGGCACGAGTCGCGGCGGATCGACAACCAGCTGCGCGGCCGGTCCGGCCGGCAGGGCGACCCGGGCGAGTCCCGGTTCTACCTGTCGCTCGAGGACGACCTGATGCGGCTGTTCAACTCGGCCCGCGTCGAGGCGATCATGACGCGGCTGAACATCCCGGACGACGTCCCGATCGAGTCCAAGATCGTGACGAACGCGATCAAGTCGGCGCAGAGCCAGGTCGAGCAGCAGAACTTCGAGATGCGCAAGAACGTCTTGAAGTACGACGAGGTGCTGAACCGGCAGCGCAAGGTCATCTACGCCGAGCGCCGCAAGGTGCTCGAGGGCGCGGACCTGCAGGAGCAGATCCGCCGGATGATCGACGAGGTCGTCGGCGGCTACGTCGCGGGCGCGACCGGCGAGGGCTTCGCCGAGGAATGGGACCTGGAGAAGCTCTGGAAGGCGTTCAAGCAGCTCTACCCGGTCTCGATGACGGTCGACGAGCTGGTCGAGGACGCCGCCGGCGGCGAGATCTCGAACCTGGACGCCGAGACGCTCGCGGAGAAGATCCGCGAGGACGCCCAGAAGTCCTACGACAAGCGCGAGGAGACGCTCGGCACCGAAGTGATGCGGGAGCTGGAGCGCCGCGTCATCCTCTCGGTGCTGGACCGCAAGTGGCGCGAGCACCTCTACGAGATGGACTACCTCCAGGAGGGCATCGGCCTGCGGGCCATGGCGCAGCGCGACCCGCTGGTCGAGTACCAGCGCGAGGGCTTCGACATGTTCAACGCGATGCTGGACGGCATCAAGGAGGAGTCGGTCGGCTACCTGTTCAACCTCGAGGTCGAGGTCGAGGAGCAGCCGCAGGCCCCGAAGGTCGGCGCCGAGCCGGTGTCGGTGGCCAAGTCGGCCCCGGCCGGGACCGCCGAGGACGAGGCCGAGGCCGCGGAGAAGGCCGAGGACGGCGAGCCGCCCGAGGACGACTCCGAGGAGGCTCCGACGATCGTCGCGAAGGGCCTCGGCGAGCCGGACCGTCCGAAGAAGCTGGAGTACTCGGCCCCGACCGTCGACGGTGAGGGCGGCGTCGAGACCCACAGCGAGGAGTCGGACGACCCCTACGCCGGTGTCGGGCGCAACGAGCCGTGCCCGTGCGGGTCCGGCAAGAAGTTCAAGCGCTGCCACGGCGACCCGCGCGCCAAGAAGTAGCACGCACGCGAACGGCCCCCGAGAGATCTCTCGGGGGCCGTTCGCGTGTCTAGGCCGCGGTGGTCTCGACGGCCGTGCAGCGCCATCGGCCGCGCAGGTGCTCCAGCCGCAGCGCCAGCGCGTGCACCCGGCCCGCGATGACGACGACGGCGCCCGTTTCGGCCGCCCCGGGCGCGGGCCGCTGCAGCCAGCTGGTCAGGATGCGCGGCGGGACGACCCGGTGCGTGGGCCGCACCGCGCGGCGCGCGTCCAGCGCGTGGCACACCTCGGCCACGGCGATCAGCGACAGCCGGGTGGGCGGCCGGATCCCCGCGAGGGTCTCGGCGACCATGAGGAGCGCCGTGTCGGCGACCCTGCGCACCTCGGCTTCGGCGCCGTCGCCCGCCCGTACGAGCCGCAGCGGGTTCTCGGCGGCCTGGACGCCGGGCACCCGCGCGAGCGCGAGCGCGCCGTCCGTCCCGGAGGCGGAGCGGTACCGGCTGATGCGGACGATCGTGGGCGCGTCCGGCCGGCGGTTCGGGTCGGGACGGCGGCTCGGGTTCGGGCGATGGCTCATCGGGACCTCCTGCTCGGGTGCTGCCGAGAAAGAGAGGCGCCGGGCACCCCGATTGATACGTCGTGGCCGGATGCGGCCGAACGCGTATTTCCCGGCCCCCACCCCGCAGCACCACGGTCCCGCTCGGTGTCGTGTGCGTCTTTGCCGGGTGGGGCCTTGGCGGGGCGGCCCGGGTGTGCGGGGAAAGGGAGCGGCGGGGCGCCCGGGTGGGCGCCCCGCCGCGGGGTGAGTCCCGATGGGTGGTGCGGGAGCCGGGACTCGCGGGGCCGGGCGGCCGGTGTGGCGGCCGCCCGGGGGAGGGGTCAGCTGCTCGACGGGGTGTCCGGCGACGAACCGCCCGACGAACCGGTGTCGCCCGACGAGCCGCCCGACGAGCCGCCGGCGTCGCTCGCCGGGGCGTCGTCCGTCGAGCCGGTGTCGCTCGCGAGGGTCTGCGTCGTCCCGCCGTCACCGGACGGGGCGGGGGGCGACGCGCCGCCGTTCTTGCGCGCCTTGCCCTTCGCCTTGCCCGCCGCGGCACCGGCCATCTCCGGCTCGGCGGCGGGGTCGGCGGCGACCGACTCCTCGCCCTCCGGCTCGCGGCCCGGCGTCGGGATGTTGAACCTCACGATCAGGAATCTGAAGATGAAGTAGTAGAGGAAGAAGTACAGGACGCCCATCCCGAGGATGAGCACCAATCCCTCCGTGTTGTCCTTTCTCGCGTTCAGCAGCAGGTCGATCAGGCCGGCGGAGAAGCCGAAGCCGAGTTGGGCCCCGGCGGCCTCCAGGATGGCCATCGAGATGCCGGTCAGGATGACGTGCACGCCGTACAGCAGCGGCGCGACGAACATGAACGCGAACTCGATGGGCTCGGTGACGCCGGTGACGAACGCGGTGAGCGCGGCGGAGATCATGATGCCGCCGACCGCCGGGCGGCGGTGCTTGGGCGCGGCGTGCCACATGGCGAGGGCGGCGCCGGGGAGGCCGAACATGAGCACGGGGAAGAACCCGGCGAGGAAGCCGCCCGCGTCCGGGTCCCCGGCCAGGTACCGGTTGATCTCCCCGTTCGAGACCGTGCCGTCGGCCGCCGTGTACTCGCCGAAGACGAACCAGATCAGCGAGTTCGGGATGTGGTGCAGGCCGAACGGCAGCAGGAGCCGGTTGATGACGCCGTAGATGCCGGCGCCCGCCGCGCCCGCCCCGGTGATCCACTCGCCGAAGTCGGTCAGCCAGCTGCCGAGCAGGGGCCAGATGAACCCGATGAGGATGCCGAGCGCGAGGCCCGCGACGGCGGTGATGATCGGGACGAACCGGCGGCCGCCGAAGAACGCGAGCCAGGTCGGCAGCTTGATCCGGTAGAACCGCTGGTAGAGCAGGGCCGCGACGACGCCCATGAGGATGCCGCCGAGGACGTCGGTCGGGTTCTTGGCGCCCCAGTTGATGACCTCGGCCTGCGCGCCGTCGGTCACCGTGGTGACGAGGACGTTGCCCTTGAGCTCCTCGGTGTGCGAGAACATGATCTTGGACACGCGGTCGAAGACCAGGTAGCCGACCACCGCGGCGAGGGCGGTGGAGCCGTCGGACTTCTTGGCGAAACCGATCGCCACGCCGACGGCGAAGAGCAGGGGCAGCGCGGCGAACAGCGCGTTGCCGCCCTCGCCGACGATCTCGGCGACGCGGTCCCAGCCGAGGCCGTCCGCGCCGAGCATGTCGGCCTGGCCGAAGCGCATCAGCAGCGCGGCGGCGGGCAGTACGGCGATCGGCAGCATGAGGCTGCGGCCGATGCGCTGCAGCACCGCCAGCGCGCTCGACCCTCGGCGTGGCGCCGAGTCCACGGTTGTCGCTGTCATCGGGGGGTTCCTCCTTGGGGGTTAGGAGTTCGGCGGGGGGTTTCCGAGGGCCGTGTGGATCTGGTAGCGGTCCGCCCTGTAGGTCGACACGCCCAGTTCGGCGCACACACCTCCGGTGTACGAGCGGCGTTGCAGGAGCAGCACGGCGCTGCCCTTGGCGATCTGCAGGTGCCGGGCGTCGGCGGCGTCGGCGAGGCCGGCGTCGATGGTCTGGTCGCCGGCGTCGAAGACGATCCCGTAGACGGCTTCGAGGACGCCGTACAGGGAGCGGTCGGCGAGCCGCCGGTCGAGCAGGTCGGGGGCCATCGAGGCGAGGATGTGCGCGCGTTCGAGGGCCATCGGCTCGCCGTCGGCGGTGCGCAGCCGTTCGAAGACGTGGATCGGCGTGCCCGCCTCGACGCCGAAGACGCGGGCGAGGTGCGCGTCGGCGGGGGCGGTGCGGCGGTCGAGGTCGACGGCGCCGGGGCGCAGGCCGCGGGCGAGCATGTCCTCGGTGAAGGACACCAGCCGCAGCGGCATCTCGATCTTGGGACGGGCGACGAACGTGCCCTTGCCGGGGACGCGGTAGAGGCGTCCCTCGGTGACGAGTTGGTCGACCCCCTGCCGGACGGTCATGCGGGACAGCTCGTACCGGGCGCACAGTTCGCGTTCCGAGGGGATCGGGGCGTCCACGGGCAGCTCCGCGCTCTCGATGAGATCGAGCAGGATCGCGCGAAGCTGGAAGTACTTCGGGACGGGGCTGTGCGGATCGATGGTCACGGGGGTCCTCGATGGCCGGAGCCGGATCGATGATCGTTGGATGCGTTCGGCTTTGCAGGGTTTCGGACTGGTCTAGGCCGGACTAGACCACAAGGACGAAACGCATGTCAATGCACGAAAAGATAACGGGGCGATCACGGAGACGACCTCGCAAGATCGGTGTTCTCGCAGGTCAGCGGGCTCGGCGGGAGCGGGCGTCCGGCTTGGACTCCGGTGGCGTGTCCTCTTCCGGCTCCCGTCCGGGCGTCGGCAGATCGAACCGCTTGATGACGAAGTAGAAGATCGCGTAGTAGAGGAAGAAGTACAGGACGCCCATTGCGACGATCAGCCACAGGTGCCGGGTGTTGCTCTTGGTCGCGTTGAGCAGCAGGTCGATGAGCCCGGCCGAGAAGCTGAACCCGAGCTGGGCGTCCAGGGCGGCGAGCACGCCCATCGACACGCCGGTCAGCACGACGTGGATCGCGTACAGGACGGGCGCCACGAACATGAACGAGAACTCGATGGGCTCGGTGACGCCGGTGACGAACGCGGTGAGCGCGGCGGAGACCATGATGCCGCCGACGGCCGGGCGGCGGGCCTTCGGCGCCGCGCGCCAGATGGCGAGGGCGGCGCCCGGCAGGCCGAACATGAGCACGGGGAAGAACCCGGCGAGGAACGTCCCGGCGTCCGGGTCCCCGGCGAGGTACCGGTTGATCTCGCCGTGGACGACGTCGCCGTCCGGCTCGCGGTACGAGCCGAAGACGAACCAGATCAGCGAGTTCAGGATGTGGTGCAGGCCGAACGGCAGCAGCAGGCGGTTCGCGACGCCGTACAGCCCGGCGCCGACGGCGCCCGCGCCGGTGAGCCAGTCGCCGAAGTCGTTGATCCAGCCGCCGAGCGCGGGCCAGACGAACCCGAAGGCGACGCCGAGCAGCAGCGCGCCGCCCGCGCTGACGATCGGGACGAACCGGCGCCCGCCGAAGAACGCGAGCCATGACGGCAGCTTCACCCGGTAGAACCGCTGGTAGAGCAGCGCGACCATGATTCCGACGACGATGCCGCCGAGGACCTGCGTCGGGTTCTGCAAGCCGTAGGCGACGTTCTCCTCCAGCGAGCCGTCCTCCTGCTGGACCTTCTGGACGACGGACGCGCGCAGTTCGTCGGTGTGCGCGAACATCACTTTCGAGACGCGGTCGAACACGAGGTAGGCGGCGACGGCGGCGAGGGCGGTGGAGCCGTCGGACTTCTTCGCGAAGCCGATGGCGACGCCGACGGCGAACAGGACGGCGAGGTTGTCGAGCAGGGCGCCGCCGGCGGCGGCGAACACCTCGGCGACGCGGTCCCGGCCGAGGCCGTCCGCGCCGAGCAGGTCGGGCTGGCCGAGGCGCAGCAGGATGCCGGCGGCGGGCAGGACGGCGATCGGCAGCATGAGGCTGCGCCCGATGCGCTGCAGCACGCCGAACGTCGACGACCAGGCGCGGCGCACGCCGCCGTCGCCGGAGCCGCCGTTCCCGGCGGCGGTTGCCGTGCTCATGCGCCGATGACCTCCCCCGAGCGGGCCCGATGGGAGGAGTTCGAGCCGACATCTTTAGATGCATCCGATTCGTGCAGTATGGTGCTGACTGGTCTAGTCCGGACTAGACCAGTCGCCGAAGGCGACGACCAGCGATCACCGCGTCACGGAGAGTGCGCAGAGATGTCACAACTGATCACGGCCGAAAGCATGATCACCACCCCTGCCGGGGGTACTACCCGCGTGCTCTCCCCGGGATACGTCCGAGTCGAGAACGGCGTGATCGCCGAGGTCGGCGAGGGACGCCCGGACGGGACGCCCGACGTCGGGCTGCGCGACGGCGTGCTGGCGCCCGGGTTCGTCGACCTCCAGGTGAACGGCTTCTTCGGCCACGACATGGTCGACGCCGACGAGGACGGGTGGCGCACGGTCGTGTCGCGCCTCCCCGAGACCGGCGTGACCTCCTTCCTGCCCACGTTCATCACCGCGCCCGTCGAGACGCACGCGGACGCGCTGCGCCGCGTCCGCGACCTGCTGCCCCGGCTCCCGGACGGCACGCGCGTCCTCGGCGTCCACCTCGAAGGCCCGTTCCTGTCGGAGAAGCGCAAGGGCGCGCACAACGCGGACTTCCTCACCGACCCGTCGCCCGAGGCGATCGCGACGCTGCTCGAGACCGGCCTGGTCAAGCTCGTGACCCTCGCCCCCGAACGGGGCGGCGCCCTCGACGCGATCCGCACGCTCACGAACGCGGGCGTCCTGGTCAGCGTCGGGCACAGCGACGCGACGGCCGAGCAGGTCGCCGCCGCCGCCGACGCGGGCGCCCGCAAGGTCACCCACATCTTCAACGCCCAGTCCGGCGTCCACCACCGCGACCCGGGCGTCGCCGCGCAGGCGCTGGTCGACGACCGGCTGAGCCCGGGGCTGATCCTCGACCTGCACCACGTGTCCGCGACGACCGCGAAGCTCGTGTTCCGCGCCGCCGCCGGACGAACCGTCCTGGTCACCGACGCGGCGTCGTCCGCCGGGATGCCGCCCGGCACCTACGAGCTCGGCGGCGAGCCGATCACCATGCCCGCGGAGGGCCCGCCGCTGCGCGCCGACGGGACGATCGCGGGCTCGGGCCTGCGCCTGGACGAGGCGGTCGGCAACGCCGTCGCGATCGGCGTCGATCCGGCCGCGGCGGTGGACGCCGCGACGCGCGTCCCCGCCGACCTGATCGGCCGCGCCGACCTCGGCCGCATCGCGCCCGGCGCCGCCGCCGACCTGGTGCACCTCGGGCCGGACCACCGAGCGCATGCGACCTGGATCAACGGGCAGAAAGTCTTCGGAGGGGATTCATGACCAGCCTCATGCGCGCCGAGATCGGCCAGCAGCCGGACGCGCTGCGCCGGACGATCGACGCGCTGCTGCCCCGCACCGCCGACCTCGCGAACCTGGCGGCGGAGACGCGGCAGGTGCTGTTCATCGCGCGCGGCTCGTCCGACAACGCCGCCGTGTACGGGCGGTACCTGGTGGAGGCGCACGCGGGCCGGCTGGCGACCCTGGCCGCTCCGTCGATCGCGACGACCTACCGGCGGAGGCTGGACCTGTCGGGCGTGCTGGCGGTGGCGATCAGCCAGTCCGGCAAGACCGAGGAGATCGTCGAGACCCTGGACTGGGCCGCCGGTTGCGGCGCCCGCACGGTGGCGATCACCAACGGCGCGGGCTCGCCGCTGGCGGAGGCCGCCGAGGTCGCACTGATCACGCAGGCCGGGGAGGAGAAGGCCGTCCCGGCGACCAAGACGTACACGACGCAGCTCGCCGCGCTGTCGGTCCTCGGGCTCGGTCTCGGCGCCGACGTCGCGGCGGACGACCTGCGCCGCGTCCCCGACGAGGTCGCGGGGCTGATCGAGGCCACCGAGGCGTCCCCGGCGCTCCCGCGGATCGTGGCGGAACTGGCGGACGTCCCCGGCGCGGTCGTGTCCGGCCGCGGGATCGCGTTCGGCACCGCGCTGGAGCTCGCGCTGAAGATCAAGGAGGCGTGCTACCTGCACGCGATGGGCCTGTCGTACGCGGACCTGCTGCACGGCCCGATCGCGGTCGTGGACGCGCAGACGCCCGCGCTGCTCGTCGCCGCCGACTCCGGCCCGACGCTTCCCGGGACGATCGCGCTCGCCGAGCGCGTGCGCGGCGCGGGCGCGCCCGCGTACGGCGTCGGCGGCGGTGCCGGCCTGGCCGAGGCGTGCTCGGCGGCGCTGCCCGGCCCCGGCCTGCCCGAGTGGGTGGCGCCGCTGGGCCTGATCGTCCCCGGCCAGATCCTGGTCGAGAACCTGGCGCGCCGGCTCGGGCTCGACCCCGACGTCCCGCGCGGCCTGAACAAGGTGACTCAGACGACCTGAGCACCGGCGCTCCCCAAGACCCGTTCACCAGAGGGTCCATCCCACCCGGACCGAGGAGAAGACGACATGGACAAGGCCGAGGCGATCGTCGCCGCGCTGGGCGGCGCCGACAACATCGAGGAGATCGAGCCGTGCGCGACGCGGCTGCGCACCGAGGTCTCCGACCCGGCCAAGGTCGACGACGCGGCCCTGAAGGCGGCCGGGGCGTTCGGCGTGATGAAGAGCGGCACGGTCGTGCAGGTCGTGGTGGGCCCCGAGGCCGACACGATCGCCAGTGACATCGAGGACATCCTGGACTGACGGCCGCACGTCCACCGACGGCTCAACGAACGGCAAGGGGCCCCCACATGACCCGAGTACTGTCCCCGGTGTCCGGCCGCGCGGTCGGCCTGGCCGGGGTCCCGGACCCGGTGTTCGCGCAGGCGATGGTCGGACCGGGCACCGCGGTCGATCCCGAGCGCGGTGCCGGGCAGGCGATCGCCCCCGTCACCGGCACGATCGTGAAGATGCATCCGCACGCGTACGTCGTGGTGGACGCCGAGGGGCACGGTGTCCTGGTGCACCTCGGCATCGACACCGTGAAGCTGAAGGGCGAGGGCTTCGAGTTGCTCGCCGCCGAGGGCGACGAGGTGACCGCCGGGCAGCCGCTGGTCGGCTGGAACCCGGCGGTGATCGAGGCGGGCGGCCGCTCGCCGGTGTGCGCGGTGGTGGCGCTGGACGCCGGCGACGGCGCGCTGTCGGACGTCGTCGAGACCGGCGAGGTGACGAAGGGGGCCGAGCTGTTCACATGGCGCTAGACCAGACCGAGAACCCGGGGGAGCTGATCCCGCTCCGCGCCGCGGTGTTCGACCTCGACGGCACGCTGATCGACAGCGAACCCCGCAACCGCGTCATGTGGCGGAAGCTGCTGGAGTCGCACGGCGTCCCGCACGACGAGGCGCTGATCGCCTCGTTCGCGGGGCGCCGCGGCCTGGAGGTGCTGCGCGACCTGCTGCACCTGTTCCCGGGCCGGACGGCCGAGGAGCTGTTCGAGGAGGCGATCTCCTACGAGTCGATGCCGGGGATGCCGTCGCCCGCGCCCGTTCCCGGCGCGGTCGGGCTCGTCCGGTCGCTGGCGGACGCGGGAGTGCCGCTGGCCGTCGTGACGTCCGGGCAGCGCGCGTACGCGGAGGGGCTGCTGGACGTCCTCGGCATCCGCGACCTGCTGGACATCGTGCTGACCGCCGGCGACGTCGCCACCGGCAAGCCGCACCCCGAGGGGTACCTGGCGGCGGCCCGCGACCTCGGCGTCGCCCCGGCCGGGGCGATCGGCTTCGAGGACGCCCCGGCCGGGGTGGCGGCGGTCAAGTCCGCCGGGATGATCTGCGTCGGCATCACCACGACCCAGCCGGCCATGGCGCTCGCCGCGGCCGACCACGTGGTCGCCGACCTGGAAGAAGTGAACGTCGCGCCGGGGCCCGCGCTGCGCGTGCCCGCATCCGGCGCGCGAACGTGAGGAAATACGCGTCCGTGAGGAGTGTGCAGTGAGCGAGCGCAATGTGAGGATCGAGTCGAAGGTGGGCCTGCACGCGCGCCCCGCCGCGCTGTTCGTGCAGACCGCGGCGAAGGCCCCGATGGACGTGACCGTCGGCAAGCGCGGCGGCGACCCGGTGAACGCCAAGAGCATCCTCGCGGTGCTGGGCCTGGACGCCCGGCACGGTGAGGAGGTCGTGATCTCCGCCGAGGGCGAGGAGGCCGACGCGCTGCTCGACAGCCTGGAGGCGCTCCTGTCCACGCCGGAGCCCGAAAGTGCCTGAGGCGCTTCAGGGCGCGGGCGTCAGCCCGGGAGTGGGGTTCGGGCCGGTGCGCGGCATCGCGGGAGCGGTGCCGGAGCCGGCGGCCGGTGACCGGCACGGGGGCGACGCGGAGGCCGAGACCGCGGTCGCCCTCGCCGCGCTCGAGGCCGTCGCCGTCGACCTCGAGGAGCGCGGCGACCGCGCCGCCGAGGCCGGCAACACCGACGGGCGGGACGTCCTGAACGCGCAGGCGCTCATGGCCCGCGACCCCGGGCTCGCCGACGGCGTCCGCGGCAAGGTCGCCGCGGGGACGGCCGCGGCCCGCGCGGTGTTCGAGGCGTTCGGCGTGTACCGGGAGATGCTCGCGGGCGCCGGCGACTACCTCGCCGCCCGCGTCACCGACCTGGACGACATCCGCGACCGGACGATCGCGCGGCTGCTCGGGCTGCCGATGCCCGGGGTGCCGGAGTCGGACGAACCGTTCGTGCTCGTCGCCCGGGACCTCGCCCCCGCCGACACCGCCGTCCTCGACCCCGCGCAGGTCGTCGCGTTCGTGACCGAGGAGGGCGGCCCGACCAGCCACACCGCGATCATCGCCCGCACCATGGGCGTGCCCGCCGTCGTGGCCCTGCCGGGCGCGACGGCGCTGGCCGACGGCACCCCGGTGCTCGTCGACGGCGCCGCCGGCACCGTCCGTCCGGACCCGTCCGACACCGAGGTCGCCGCCGCTCGCACCGCCGCCGCGGCGCGCGCGTCGGCCCTGGCGGAGTCGACCGGGCCGGGTGCCACGAAGGACGGGCACGCGGTGCCGCTGCTGGCGAACATCGGCGGCCCGAAGGACGTCGAGGCGGCGCTCGCGAACGGCGCCGAGGGCGTCGGGCTCTACCGCACCGAGTTCCTGTTCCTCGACCGGGCGACGCCCCCGTCCGACGCGGAGCAGGAGGAGGCGTACCGGAAGGTGCTGGAGGCGTTCCCGGAGGGCCGCGTGGTCGTCCGGACGCTGGACGCGGGCGCCGACAAGCCGCTCGCGTTCCTGCCGCCGCCCGGGGAGGAGCCCAACCCGGCGCTCGGCGAGCGCGGGCTGCGGATGTCGCTCGCGCACCCCGACGTGCTCGCCGCGCAGCTGCGCGCGCTCGCCCGCGCTGCCGCCGGGACGACCGCGAAGCTGCAGGTCATGGCGCCGATGGTGACGGAAGCGGCGGAGGCGGCGTTCTTCGCCCGCGAGTGCGGCAAGGCCGGCATCGAGACCCCCGGCGTCATGATCGAGGTGCCGGCCGCCGCGCTGCGCGCCCGCGACCTGGCGTCCGAGGTGGCGTTCTTCAGCATCGGCACCAACGACCTCACGCAGTACGCGTGCGCCGCCGACCGGCAGATCGGCGCGCTCGCCCACCTGCAGGACCCGTGGCAGCCCGCCGTCCTCGACCTGGTCGCCCCCGCGGCCGCCGCGGGCGTCCCGTGCGGGGTGTGCGGCGAGGCCGCGGGCGACCCCGCGCTCGCCTGCGTGCTCGTCGGGCTCGGCGTGACGTCGCTGTCGATGAGCGCGCCGTCCCTGCCGCTGGTGCGGGCCGCCCTGGCCCGGCACACCCTCGACCAGTGCCGGGACGCCGCCGCGGCCGCGCGCACCGGCCGCACCGCGGCGCAGGCGCGCGCCTACGCGCGCGAGCACCTCCCGGGCCTGGACGAACTGGGCATCTGAGGTTCCGCGTCCGGCCGCCGGGGCATCCGCCCCGGCGGCCGACCCGTTTCCCCGGCCGTTTCCCCGGCCGTTCCTACCGGTAGGTCAGCCCGTGCCCGACCGGCTGCCCGCCCGCCGGGACCGGCAGCTTCCCGGTCGGGGCGACGGTGCCCGCCAGCACCCGTGCGAGCCCCCGCACCGACGCCGCCCCGGAGGAGTACGCGGCCAGCGCCGCCCTCGCGCCGCCCGCCGAGTTCAGGTCGTAGGGGCTGCCGAGCGCGGCCACGACCACCGGCTTCCCGCCGAGCGCCCGGACGCGCGCGGCGGTCGCCGAACCGGCGTCGTCGGTCGTCAGCACCGTGACGTCCGCCGAACCGGGCGACGCCGTCCGGACGCCCTGGGCGCGCAGCGCGCCCGCGAGCGCCTCGGCCTTCGGCCCGGTCACCGCGACCGTCCTGCCCTTGAGCGGCAGCACCCCGCCCTTGTCGGTGACGAGCGTGACCGCCCGCTCCGCGACCTGCCGGGCCGTGGCCTCGTGCTGCGCGCCGCCGATGACCGACGCGGCCTTCGCGGGGTCGGCCTGCGTCCGCTCGAACATCCCGCGCCGCTGCTTGAGCCGCAGGATCCGGGTGACCGACGCGTCCAGCCGCGCCTGCGTGATCTTCCCGGACCCGACGGCGTCCAGCACCGCCCGGTACGCCTCCGGCAGGTCGGGCGGCATCAGCAGCTGGTCGGCGCCGGCCTGCACCGCCCGCACCGCGACGGCCCCGTCGCCGTACTTCGACCGGACGCCCTCCATCCGCAGCGAGTCGGTCGAGACCACGCCGTCGTAGCCGAGCTTCTCCCGCAGCAGCCCGGTCAGCACGCCCTTTGACAGCGTCGCCGGATCGCCCGACCGGTCGAGCTTCGGCAGGACGATGTGCGCCGTCATGATCGCGTCCACCCCGGCACCGATCGCGGCCTGGAACGGCGGCGCGTCGATCTTCTGCCACTCGTCCGGGCTGTGCTCGATCACCGGCAGGCCGGTGTGGCTGTCGGTGGCGGTGTCGCCGTGGCCGGGGAAGTGCTTGGCGACCGCCGCGACCCCCGCGTCCTGGTAGCCCTGGACGGCCCCGGTGACCATCTGCGAGACCCGCGCCGGGTCGGACCCGAACGAGCGGACGCCGATGACCGGGTTCTTCGGGTTCACGTTGACGTCCGCGACCGGCGCGTAGTCGAGGTTGATCCCGACCGCGCGCAGCTCGGCGCCGGTGACGCGCGCGGCGGCGCGGGCCTGCGCCGGGTCGCCGGTCGCGCCGAGCGCCATGTTGCCGGGGAAGCGGGTGATGAACGGCGTGCGGGTGACGATGCCCTGCTCCTCGTCCACGCCCAGCACCAGCGGGATCTTCGACGCCTTCTGCAGCGCGTTCGACTGCGCGGCCGTCTGCTGCGGCGAGCCGAAGTTCTCCGGGAAGTAGATCAGGCCGCCCACGTGGTACTTGCGGATCGTGCGCAGCGCGTCGGTGCGGCTGTAGAAGGTCGGGACGAACAGCTGCCCGACCTTCTCGCGCACGCTCATCTTCGCCACGTGGCCGGGGATCCAGGCGTCGGGCGGCGGCGAGGACGCGGGCGCCGACGCGGACGCGCCGGACGTCGCGCGCCCGTCCGTCCCGCCGTCGTCGCCGTCGCTGCAGGCGGCGAGCGTCGGGGCGCCGAGCACGACCGCCGTCGCGATCACGAGTGAACTCCGTGGAAAACGCACCTGACCAGGCCCCCGACGTGGTCTCGTCTGCGGTTCATGGGTCGTCACAGGGTAACCGCGACCGAGGGATGCCATAGGGCCACGGGGCCGGAACCGGGAGACCGGTCAGGCGGGAAGGGGGTGACCGAGCCTGCGCAGCGCGAGGCCCGCCGCGCCCACCGCGCCGTCGCCCGCGCTGCGCGGCGCCTCGGCGAACCGGTGCCGCAGCCCCGTGCGGACGGCCTCGGCGACCGGGCCCTCGCGCAGCACCGAGCCGTGCATGACGACCGGCGCGCACGGGTCCGACAGCGCGGGCCGGACGGCGTCCACGTCGCGCAGCAGCGACGCGGCGGCCTCCTCGGTGATCCGCTTGGCGACCGGGTCGCCCGCGGCCGCCGCGGCGGCGACGACCGGGCCGAGCCGGCCCAGCGCCGAGGCCGGGCGACCGTAGACCTCTTTGATGATCGCCTGCGCCAGCTGCGGGTTGGGCGGGGTGCCGGGATGCTCCGGATGGCCGTGCGGCCCGCCCGGCGGCGGGGGAGCCTCGTGGACCAGCACGGCCGTGCCGCCGCCCGACGGCAGCGTCGCCTGCTGCGGCAGGACGGGCGCGCCCGGACCGTGCGGGCCGTGGGCCGGGGAGCCGTGCTGGACGTGCGGGACGTGCGACCGCGTCGGCGCCCGGTGCGCCCGGTGCTGCCGCCGCCGCGCCGCGTCGATCTCCGCGACGACCGACGGGCCGAGCAGCGCCCGCGGCACCGAGTCGGTGAGCAGGGTGGGGGAGCCCCGGCCGTCGTAGGCGGCGAGCGCCGCCCGGACGGCCTCCTTGCCGAGCCACACCGCCGACCCCTCGTCCCCGACGAGGAAGCCGTAGCCGTCCGCCCGCTGCACGATCGTCCCGTCGCTGATCACCGCCGCGCCCGCCCCGGTGCCGGAGAACACGACGATCCCTTTGGGGCGGCTGGTCCCGGCGGCGAACGCCACCGCGATGTCGGTCACCACCGCGGGGGAGCCGCGCAGGCCCATCGCCTGCCAGGCGCGCCGCGCCGCCGTCACCGCCGCGGGCCGGCCGGCCGAACCGGCACCGGCGATCCCGAAGACGCCGGTGAGGACGTGGGTGCGGTCCAGGTCCCCGAGTGCCTCGCGCAGGGCGGTGGTCAGCGCCCCGGCGGTGTCTCCACCGGAGTTGGGGTTGGCCCCTGGGCCGGTGCCGGAACCGGCCAAGGCTCCCCCGAGGGTCAGTACGACACAGCGGGTCTTCGTGCCACCCGCGTCTATACCGACCACATACGGACCGGCCAAATGGGTCAACACATGGCGAACCGTAGCCTTTTCTACCGTTGACGCGACAATGCGAGCGTAAGAAACTTTCTTCCATGAGGAAACCCATCGGACCCGAGCCGGGGGGCACGGGGGCGCCCGGTGCACCCGGGGACGAGGCGCCGGGCAAGGACCCGACGCCGCTCAGCACAGTGGTGCGGGTGCGCTCGCTGCTGCCCTCACTGCCCCCCGCCGAACGGCGAGTCGCGCAACGCGTCATCGACGACCCCGAGGGGGTCGCCAACTCCACCATCACCGAACTGGCGCAGAACTGCGGCACGTCCGAAACCACCGTCATCCGGTTCTGCCGCGCGATCGGCTTCCACGGCTACCCGGAGCTGCGGCTGACCCTGGCCACGGAGGCGGGACGCGCCCAGACCGCCAGCGGCGGGCGGGTCATCGGCAGCGACATCAGCCCGGACGACTCGCTCGAACAGATCGTGGAGAAGGTCACCTTCGCCGACGCCCGAGCCGTGGAGGAGACCGCCTCCCAGCTCGACATCAAGATGCTGGAACAGGTCGTCGACGCGGTCGTCGCCGCCGACCGCGTCGACGTCTACGGGGTGGGCGCCAGCGCGTTCGTCGCGGCCGACTTCCAGCAGAAGCTGCACCGCATCGGACGGGTCTGCTCGGCGTGGGCCGACGCCCACATCATGCTCACCAGCGCGGCGGTCCTCGGCAGCGGCGACGTCGCCATCGGAATCTCCCACACCGGCGCCACCGTCGAGACCATCGACGCGCTCGAGGTCGCCAAGAGCAACGGCGTCAAGACCGTGGCGCTCACCAATTTCCCGAAGTCCCCGATAGCGGAGGTGGCCGACCTGATCCTCACCACTGCGGCAAGGGAGACCACCTTCCGCTCCGGCGCCACCGCGAGCCGGCTCGCGCAGCTCACGGTGATCGACTGCCTGTTCGTCGGTGTCGCGCAGCGCACCTACGGGTCTACCCGCAAGGCCCTGGAAGCCACGTACGAGGCGGTCCGCGGCCGGACCGTGCGACCCGACCGGAGGCGTCGGTGATCGATTGCGAGCTCCCCACGGAGGGGCGGAATCCCCGGACCCTCGATGTCGACACGCTGCCGACCATGGAGGTGCTACGCCTGATCAACTCCGAGGACGCGACGGTGCCGATGGTGGTGGCGTCCGTCCTGCCCGAGGTCGCCCGGCTGGTCGACCTCGCCGTCGTCTCGCTGCGCGGCGGCGGGCGCGTCCACTACTTCGGCGCCGGCACGTCGGGCCGGCTCGCGGTGATCGACGCCGCCGAGCTGCCCCCGACGTTCGGCATCTGGGGGCGCGTGGTCGCCCACCACGCCGGCGGGCCCGGGGCGCTGTCCCAGGCGATCTCCGACGTGGAGGACGACCTCGAACTCGGCGACCGCGACGCCCGGGACGTGCAGCCCGGCGACATCGCCATCGGGATCGCGGCGAGCGGCCGCACCCCCTACGTCGTCGGCGCGCTGCGCGCGTCCGCCGCCGTCGGGGCGCGCACCGCGCTGATCAGCTGCAACCCGCACACCCCCTACGGCGACGAGGTCGAGGTCCACATCGGCCTCGCCACCGGCCCCGAGGTGATCAGCGGCTCCACCCGGATGAAGGCGGGCACCGCGACCAAACTGGTGCTCAACAGCTTCTCCACCACCCTCATGATCAGAATGGGGCGCACCTACTCCAACCTGATGATCAGCGTGAACGCGCTGAACGCCAAGCTGCGCGCCCGCCTGGTGCGCATCCTCACCGAGGCGACCGGGATGGACGCCCGGACGTGCGAGAACGCGCTGGCCGAGGCCGGCGGCAACACCCGCGTGGCGCTGGTCTCGCTGCTCGGCGAGGTCCCGGCCGCCCGCGCCACGCTCGTCCTGGAGGAGACCGACGGCGGTGTCCGGGAGGCGCTGCAGCGACTGAGATCCGCGTGACCGGACAGGCTCCGGCCCGGCCCGGCCGCGAGCCGTCCCGGCAGTCATCCCCGCACTGACTGTCACTTCTCGTAGCGACGGAGTTCCTGCCTGGCGACGGTCCGGACGTGCACCTCGTCCGGGCCGTCGAAGATCCGCATGGCCCGCAGCCACGTGTACATGCCCGCCAGCGGCGTGTCGTCGGAGACGCCCGCGCCCCCGTGCACCTGGATCGCCCGGTCGACGACCTCGTGCGCGATGCGCGGCACCACGACCTTGATCGCCGCGATCTCCGACCGGGCGCCCTTGGCGCCCGCGCGGTCGATCAGCCACGCGGTCTTCAGCGTCAGCAGCCGCGCCTGCTCGATCGCCATCCGCGACTCGGCGATCTGCTGCCGCACGACCCCCTGCTTCGCGAGCGGCGCGCCGAACGCCACGCGGTCGACCGCGCGCCGGCACATCAGCTCCAGAGCGCGCTCCGCCATCCCGAGCGCGCGCATGCAGTGGTGGATCCGTCCGGGCCCGAGCCGCGCCTGCGCGATCATGAACCCGTCGCCCTCGTCCGCGAGCAGGTTCGACACCGGCACCCGCACGTCCTCGAACACGATCTCCGAGTGCCCGTGCTGGTCCTGGTAGCCGAACACCGGCAGGTGCCTCAGCACCTGAACGCCCGGCGCGTCCCGGGGCACGAGGATCTGCGACTGCTGCCGGTGCGCGGGGCCGTCCGGGTCCGTCTTGCCCATCACCACGAAGATCTTGCAGCGCTCGTCCGCCGCGCCGGTGATGAACCACTTGCGGCCGTTGACGACGTACTCGTCCCCGTCCCGGACGATCGAGGTCGTGATGTTCGTGGCGTCCGACGACGCGACGGCCGGTTCGGTCATCGCGAACGCACTGCGGATCTCGCCGTTCAGCAGCGGCTCGAGCCACTGCCGCTTCTGCTCGTCCGTCCCGAACATGTGCAGGACTTCCATGTTCCCGGTGTCCGGTGCGGCGCAGTTGACCGCCTCCGGCGCGAGATCGGGAGACCTGCCGGTCAGCTCCGCGAGCGTCGCGTACTCGACGTTCGACAGGCCGGAGACGTCGGGCAGGAAGAGGTTCCACAGACCCCGCTCCCGCGCCTCGGCCTTCAGTTCCTCCACCACGGGCGGCAGCGCGTGCGGATCGTTCGCCGCACGCCACTCGGCGTAGACGGGCTCGGCCGGATAGACCCGCTCGTCCATGAACTCCTGGAGTCTGTCCCGGTACTCCCGAGCCTTCGCGCTGAGTTCGAAGTCCATGCCCGCAGTCTTGCAGAACGCGATTCGGTAGTTGTGTCCGGGCCGACATCCAGAACCGGATTCGGTCACTCGGGCGGGGGTCGGTACCATCGCCTCGTGACCGTCAAAGCCGTAATCACCGACTGGGGCGGCGTCCTCACCTCCCCCCTGAACGACGCGATCGCCACCTGGCTTGCCGCCGACCGCATCGACGCCGAGCGCTACCGCACGGTGATGCGCGCGTGGGTCAAGCAGGCCTACGACGGCGGCGGCGTCAATCCCATCCACGGGCTGGAGGACGGCACCCTCGACCCCGCCGAGTTCGAGCGGCTGCTCGCCGCCGAACTGCTCACCGTCGAGGGCGAACCGGTCGCCGCGGCCGGCCTGATCGCCCGCATGTTCGGCGCGTTCTCCCCGGTCGAGCCCATGTACGAGGCGCTGCGCGCCGCCCGCACCGCCGGGACCCGCACCGCACTGCTGTCCAACTCGTGGGGCAACGAGTACCCCCGCGACCTGTTCGCCGACCTGTTCGACGCCGTCGTGATCTCCTGCGAGGTCGGGATGCGCAAGCCCGACGAGCGCATCTTCCGGCACGCCCTCGACCTCCTCGAACTGGACGCCGCCGAGTGCGTCTTCATCGACGACATCGAGCACAACATCAAGGCCGCCGAGGCCACGGGCATGCGCGGCATCCTGCACACCGCCCCCGGCACCACCATCGCCGAACTGCGGGACCTGAACCTCCTGCCGTGACCGTCCGGACGGTGCGTCCCGCCGGGGAGCGGGCGGCCGTCTGGCAGACTTGTCGCCAATCATGCGCGTCTACCTGCCCAGCACGCTCGCACTCCTCGCCGGCGTCCACGAATCCCGGGAGATCGGCCCCGCACCGCTCACCGCGCACGCGGTGACGCCCGCGCTGCGCGAGTGGTACGCGGGCGGCGACACCGAGGAACTGGAGTACGCGGCCCTCACCGCCGCCGCCCGCGCGTCCCTGCGGCTGCTCGCCGCGGACCCGTCCGCCCCGCGCCGCCGCGTCGTCCTGGCCGCCGAGATGCCCGACCCGGTGGTCGAGCGGAAGGCGGGCCTCGACGACGACCCGTCGCTCGTCCGGCTGACGTCGCCCGTCCCGTGGAAGAAGATCGCGTCCGGCCACGTGGACGACGCCGACGCCGAGGCCGACATCGCCGCCGCCGTGGCGGCGCTCCCGGCCGCCGACGCCGGAGACGACGACGCCGAGTTCACCGTCGACGGCGCCGAGGGCCACGAGCTCCTCTGGTACGCCACGCAAGAACTCCAGCACCTCGTCTAACGGCCGCAGCCACCGGTCGAGCTATCCCGGAGGTGCGCCGAGCACCGCGTCGGGAAAGAGCCTCACCCAGTGCCACACCATGCCGCAGTCGTCCACTTCGGTGGCGATCTCCTGGCCGCACGCCTCACAGATCAGGTTGGGGCCGAAGTGCGGGCGAGCCCGCAGCACCCACTCATGCTTCCGCGCTCGGGATGTGGTGCCAAAGCGACGAGATCGTTCACATTGACCACGATCGTCCTGCGTGGACCGTCAGACGCGATCGACCGGTCATTCCCGGGAACCGGAACGAAAGGCGGCCCGAACGGTTCCGGATCGACGGCGAACCGGCCGCGCGGAATCAACCGCGGCGCATCAGCATGGATATCGACCCGCCCCAACGGCTTGCGGTCGGGCCGGTAGCCGGTCTCCTTCAAATCCAAGGTGACCGCCGTACCGCACCGGCTGCAGGTGAACATGACCATAAAAGGAACCTAGCGCGCCCCCG
Organism: Actinomadura cremea; assembly: GCF_014648495.1. Classification (GTDB taxonomy): domain Bacteria; phylum Actinomycetota; class Actinomycetes; order Streptosporangiales; family Streptosporangiaceae; genus Spirillospora; species Spirillospora cremea. The sequence goes on along the minus strand of NZ_BMRF01000005.1, from coordinate 51,073 downwards.
CCAGCAACCCCCGTGCACGACCGGCCGAGCTATGATTCGGCCTCCGAATTCGTGGGAGAGAACGCATGAGCGATGTGGGCACCGGCAGAGTGGTCGTGAACAGGGCGATGTCGCTGGACGGCTTCATCGCCGGCCCCGGCCACGCGATGGACTGGATCGCCGATTACCTGACTGCGGACGCGATTCCCGAGGTCATGGCCGCCACGGGCGCCATGCTCGTCGGCCGGGGCACCTACGAGGTCGCCAAGCGAATGGCCGACCAGGAGACCGCCTACGACGGGGGACCACAGTTCGTCCTCACCCACACGCCTCCCGCCGAGCCGGACACGACCGTCACCTTCCTCACCTGTGGAATCGAGGAAGCCGTCGCCACGGCACGCGGCGCCGCGGGCGGCAAGAACCTGGAGATCCTCGGAGCCGACGTGGCCGCCCAGTGCCTGCGGCGCGGGCTCGTCGACGAGATTCTGGTGTACGTCCTGCCGGTGCTCCTCGGCGACGGCGTCCGTTTCTCGCCCCCCGGCCTCGAAAGGATCGAGCTGGAGCCTTTCAGCAACACCCAGTCGGGCGCCGTCACAACGCTCCGCTTCCACGTGCGGAAGTAGACGCTGCCCTCCACCACCCAGTGCGCTGCCCCTGAACGTTCGCCGGGCGTGATCAAGCGGATCGGGGCGGGGCCGGGGACGGGGACGGGGACGGGGGCTGGGTAGGCATCGGGGCTGAGGGGTAGGTCCCGGCGTGTCGACACTGCTGTCGGACCTCGCGGGAGCATCGCATGGACGCCGTCACGACCGTCCCCGTCCCGGTGAACGAGCCGGGCAGGGGGTACGCCCCGGGCAGCCCCGAACGGGCCGCGCTGGAGGCCAGGATCAAGGAGCTCGGCGGGACGGAGACCGAGCTGACGATGACGATCGGGGGCGAGCGGCGGATGGGGGCGGGGGAGCCCATCGCCGTCGTGGAGCCGCACGATCACGGGCACGTCCTCGGGCGGATGGGGGACGCCGCGCAGGCCGATGTCGCCGAGGCGATCGCGGCGGCGCGGGAGGCCGCGCCCGGGTGGCGCGCGATGTCGTTCGACGACCGTGCGACGATCTTCCTGCGGGCCGCCGATCTGCTGGCCGGCCCCTGGCGGCCGACGCTGAACGCGGCGACGATCCTCGGGCAGTCGAAGTCGGTGCAGCAGGCCGAGATCGACGCGGCGTGCGAGCTGATCGACTTCTGGCGGTTCAACGTCGCGTACGCCCGGCAGATCCACGAGATGCAGCCCATCTCGTCGCCGGGCGTGTGGAACCGCATGGAGTACCGGCCGCTGGAGGGGTTCGTTCTGGCGATCACGCCGTTCAACTTCTCCGCGATCGCCGGGAACCTGCCGACGGCGCCCGCGTTGATGGGCAACGTCGTCGTGTGGAAGCCGTCTCCGACGCAGCAGCTCGCCGCGCACTTCACCATGCGGTTGCTGGAGGCGGCGGGCCTGCCTCCCGGGGTCGTCAACATGGTGACCGGGAACGGGCGTGCCGTGTCCGAGGTGGCGCTGCGGCAGCCCGATCTGGCGGGGCTGCACTTCACCGGGTCGGTGGGGACGTTCCAGGCGCTCTGGCGGACGATCGGCGAGAACATCGCCGGGTACCGGGGGTATCCGCGCATCGTCGGCGAGACCGGCGGCAAGGACTTCGTGGTCGCGCATCCCTCGGCCGATCCCGCGGTGCTGAAGACGGCGCTCGTGCGGGGCGCGTTCGAGTACCAGGGGCAGAAGTGCTCCGCGGCCTCGCGGGCCTACATCCCGCGCTCGATCTGGGACGGGATGCGCGACGAGTTCTGCGCCGAGACCGAGTCGCTGACGATGGGCGACGTCGGCGGGGACCTGTCGACGTTCATGGGGGCGGTCATCGACGAGCGGGCGTTCGCGAAGCACCGAGCGGCGATCGAGCGGGCCCGCGCGATCGACTCGATGGAGATCCTCGTGGGGGGCGAGCTGGACGACTCGCGCGGCTACTTCGTGCGGCCCACGGTGCTCGAGTCGGCGGACCCGACCGACGAGATTTTCACGACCGAGTACTTCGGCCCGATCCTCGGCGTGCACGTGTACGACGACGCCGACTACGACAGGGTGCTGCACCAGATGGAGGGCGTCTCGGAGTACGCGCTCACGGGCGCGATCGTCGCCGACGACCGTGCCGCGATCGCCGCCGCCACGGAGAGCCTCCGGTTCGCCGCCGGGAACTTCTACATCAACGACAAGCCCACGGGGTCGATCGTCGGGCAGCAGCCGTTCGGCGGCGCGCGGGCGAGCGGGACCAACGACAAGGCCGGGTCCGTCTTCAACCTGACCCGGTGGACGAGCGCGCGTGTCATCAAGGAGTCGTTCGTCCCGCCGACCGACCACCGTTACCCGCACATGGGGCCCTGACCGTCCGGTTGCCAGGAGCGCCCGGGAGGACCGACGATAAGGGCGCCCACCGCCCCGGGCCCGCCCGGGGCGCTCCTCCGACCATGGGAACGGGATGTCGACGTTGAACCGGCTGGTGCTGTGGAACATCGATCACACGCTGGTCGACGTCGGGCGGGTCACCCGCGAGGCCTACGCCGAGGCGTTCCAGGCGACCGTCGGACGATCGCTGCTGCGGCTCGCGCCCACTCCGGGGCGGACCGAGTCCGAGATCGTGTTCGAGACCCTCGCGTTCAACGACGTCGTCACCACCGACGACCATCTGCCCCCCTTCATCGCCGCGCTGACCGAGGCGTTCGCCGCCCGCCGGGCCGAGCTGCGCGAGCACGGCCGGGTGCTGGCCGGTGCCCGGGAGGCCGTGGACGATCTCGCGCGCAGGGCCGGGGTCGTGCAGTCCGTCCTGACCGGGTCGGTAAGGGCCAACGCGGTTCTGAAGGTGACCGAGCTGGGCTTCGCCGACCGGCTCGATTTGGACGTGGGAGGTTACGAGAACGGCGTCTACAGCAAGGCCGCCCTCCTCGAACTCGCGCGGTCCCGCGCGGGCGACCGGTACGGCGTGCCGTTCCCGGAACGCGCCACCGTCTACATCGCGGACTCGCCGCGCGACGTGCAGGCCGCGCACATCGCGGGCTCGCGGATCATCGCCGTCGCGACCGGCAGCGCCACCGAGGCCGAGCTGCGCTCCGCGGGCGCGGACACCGTCCTGCCCACGCTCGCCGACACGGCCGCCGTCATCGACGCCGTGGGCGCCCTGACCACTCCCTGACATGCGTCCTCCTTCAACGTCGTCCCCAGTCTCGGCGGCCCCGCTTTCGCGTGGAACGGGAAACCGGTCCTGTGGATAACTCCGGTGGTGGGCGGGCCGCCCATGATCGGGAGGGGAAGTGTGTGGACGGCCCGCATTGCGCGTGACCTGCGGCGGGGCGTGCGATCGCCGAGGTTGCGCCGGTGCGGGCACGCGACGAATATGGGGAGCGCCGCGTGGCCGGGACGCGGCGGAGAGGTGGAGAGATGTCGGGTGAGCACACCGTCGCCGAGGGCGCACCGCTCTGGGAGCCGTCCGAGCAGGTCGTCGCGAACGCGCGGGTGACGCACTTCGTCCACTGGCTGTGGGACCGGGGCGTCCTCACCGAGACCTACGACGACCTGTGGCGCTGGTCGGTCACCGAGGTCGACGCCTTCTGGGACGCGATCTGGACGTACTTCGGCGTCGTCGGCGAGCGGGGCGACGGGCCGGTCCGCACCGGCGGCCCCATGCCCGTGGACGGCCTGCGCTGGTTCCCCGGCACGACGCTCAACTACGCCGCCAACGCGCTCCGCCGCGCGCAGGAGACCCCCGACGACACCGCGCTGATCTTCCGGTCGGAGGCGGGCGGGCACCGCGTGCTGACGTACCGCGAGCTGGCCCTGCACGTCGCCGAGGTCCGCGCGGGCCTCGCCGACCTCGGCGTCGGCAGGGGCGACCGGGTCGCCGCCTATGTCCCGAACATCCCCGAGGCCCTGATCTGCTTCCTCGCCACGGCCTCGCTCGGCGCGATCTGGTCGTCGTGCTCGCCGGACTTCGGCTCGTCCTCCGTCATCGACCGGTTCGCGCAGATCGAGCCGAAGGTCCTCATCGCCGTCGACGGCTACGCCTACAACGGCAGGACGTTCGACCGCCGCGACACCGTTCGCGAGATCGAGGCCGCGCTCCCGACGCTCGCCGCGACCGTGCTCGTCCCCTACCTGGACCCGGCCGCGAGCGCCGACGGACTCCGCGCCGGGGTGAACTACGCCGACCTGCCCCGGCCCGACCACGACACCCCCGAGTTCGAGCCCGTCCCCTTCGACCACCCCCTCTGGGTCGTCTACTCGTCCGGGACGACCGGGCTGCCGAAGCCGATCGTGCACGGCCACGGCGGCGTCGTCCTCGAACACCTCAAGGCCCTGTCGTTCCACCAGAACATCGGCCCCGGCGACGTCTTCTTCTGGTACACCACGACCGGCTGGATGATGTGGAACTACCTGATGGGCGGTCTCCTCGTCGGGTCCACCATCGTGATGTACGACGGCGCCCCCCTCGACCTGTGGCGGCTCGCCGCCGACAACGGCGTCACGTACATGGGCGTCGGCGCGCCGTACATCACCGCCTCCGCCAAGGAGGGCCGCCGCCCCGGTGAGGAACTCGACCTCTCGGCGCTGCGCGGCATCGGCTCCACCGGCTCGCCCCTCCCGCCCGAGGGCTTCTCCTGGGTGTACGACGCCGTCGGCCGCGACCTGCTCCTCGGCTCGTTCTCCGGCGGCACCGACCTGTGCACCGGCTTCGTCGGCCCGTCCCCCCTGCTGCCGCTGCGCGCCGGCGTCATCCAGTGCCGCGGCCTCGGCGCCAAGGTCGAGGCGTACGGCGACACGGGCGGACCGGTGATCGACGAGGTCGGCGAACTCGTCATCACCGAGCCCATGCCGTCCATGCCGGTCTTCTTCTGGAACGACGACGACAACGCCCGCTATCGCGACTCGTACTTCGACATGTACCCGGGCGTCTGGCGGCACGGCGACTGGCTCAAGATCCTCCCGGACGGCGGCTGCGTCATCTACGGCCGCTCCGACTCGACCCTCAACCGCGGCGGCGTCCGCATGGGCACGTCCGACTTCTACCGCGTCGTCGAGGCGTTCGACGAGATCGCCGACAGCCTCGTCATCGACACCGGCCGGCTCGGGCAGGAGGGCCGCCTGCTCCTGTACGTCCAGCTCGCGCCGGACGCGGCCCTCGACGACGACCTGCTGAACCGCCTCAAGCGCGAACTGCGCTCGGCGCTCTCGCCCCGGCACGTCCCGGACGAGGTACACGCCGTCCCCGGGATTCCCCGTACGCTGTCGGGCAAGAAGCTCGAGGTCCCCGTCCGCAAGATCCTGCAGGGCACGCCGGTCGACCAGGCCGCCAACCGCGACTCCATGGCCAACCCGGAGGTCCTGTCCCACTTCACCCGCTGACGGCCGGACGGACGGGCCGCCGGACGGCCGCGCCGATCCCCGATCGGTCTCCGAATGATCTCGCGGTCCGTCGGTGTTCGGCACTAGGGTAAGAGCTTGCTCATTCGTGTCCGATCGGAAGCACTGGGTCGAAACGCCCCGAATGGCCTCATGGCCGGGTGAACCTCCCGCCCGACTCGGACGTCACACTGACACGCACAGCGCTGGTCTGCGGTGATCGGCCGGTGGTCCGTTCGACCCGGGCGATCAGGAGAGGGACGGTTCCACGCATGGAGGTTGGGGCGCTGCGATCCGGAGATCCGGAGCGGCTTGGTTCCTACGCCCTGATCGGCCGGGTGGGCGAAGGCGGACAAGGCACGGTCTATCTCGGCGAGGCCGAGGACGGCCGGCAGGTCGCGATCAAGCTCCTGCACGCCGAACTCGAAGAGGACGACAAGGCGCGCGCCCGGTTCCTGCGCGAACTCGACGTCGCCAAGCAGGTCGCGCCGTTCTGCACCGCCCAGGTGATCGACGCGGACGCCGACGGCGAGCGCCCGTACATCGTCAGCGAGTACGTCCCCGGCCCGTCGCTGAACCAGCACGTCACCAAGGACGGGCCGCTGGAGGGCGCGGCCCTCGACCGGCTCGCGGTCGGGACCGCGACGGCGCTGGCCGCCATCCACCAGGCGAAGATCATCCACCGCGACTTCAAGCCGCACAACGTCCTGCTCGGCCCGGACGGCCCGCGCGTGATCGACTTCGGGGTGGCTCGGGCGATGGCGGGCAGCACCACGCTGACCAGCCGGGTGATCGGAACCCCGTCCTACATGTCGCCCGAGCAGATCGGCGGCGACGAGGTCGGCACCCCCTCGGACGTCTTCTGCTGGGCGGCCACGCTCGTGTTCGCCGCCACGGGGGAGCCCCCGTTCGGCCAGGACACGATCCCCGCGGTGATCAACCGCATCCTGCACGAGGACCCCGACCTCGGCGCCCTGGACGGCTCCCTGCGCGACCTCGTCGCCGACTGCCTCGGCAAGGACCCGGAGCTGCGGCCCACGGCCCGCCAGGTGCTGATGCGGCTGCTCGGCCACGACGAGGCGGCCGTGCCCGCCCCGGTCGCCGTGCCCGACGACCCCGAGGCGACCGCGATGCTCGCCGCCGGGTCCGTCCGCGCCGCCGAGGCCGCCGACGAGGCCGCCGCCGAGGAGCCCGCGCCCGACCTCGCCGCCTTCGAGGACGACCCGGTCCGGACCGGCGACCTCGACCGCACCCAGGCCGTCTCCGCCGCCGCCCTCCCCGGCCGCGGCCGCCTCACGCTGCGGCAGCTCGTCGAGAGCTCCGGCCGCTCCGCCGCGCTGGCCGGCGTCGCCGCGCTGTGCGTCGCGATCGTGGTCGTCTCCTCGGTGATGATCTTCAGCTCGGGGGACAACGGCAAGGCCGGCGAGCACGTCGGCGACCCGACCGTCCCCCCGATGTCGGACAGCGGGACCCCGTCGCTGACCGTTCCGACGACCACCGCGCCGGAGGACCCGACCACCGGCGCCCCCTCCTACACGCCCGACCCGTCCTACGACCCGTCCTACCCGGGGTCTCCGAGCCCGACGGACCTGCCGAGCCCCACCGACAGCCCGTCCCCCGACCCCACTGGGTCCGACGAGCCCACCGGCACGCCGACGACCAGCGAGCCCCCGCCGAGCACCGACGAGCCGGAGGAGCCGCCCACCGGCCCCGAGGACCCCCAGGACCCGCCGACCGGCGACACCGGGACCACCCCCTAGGCGACGGACGCGCCCGGCCCGTCCGTCGCCGCCCTGACCGGCGGCGGAGGGGCCCGGACGTCCTGCCTGCGGGCCGGGGCCGCTCCGCTCCGGCGGAGAGAAAGCTCACACCATCCGGAACGGAAGCTCGCCGGCCGGATCCCCCGCGGACGTCCCGCGACGTGCGCGGACGTCGCCGCAAGCGCGACCTTCATGCCGGCGTCTCCCGCGCGCCCAACCCCGGTCATCACCTCAGCCGGAGCCGACCGAAACCCCTGCGATCGCGTGCGAAGCCGGATTCGAGCCTGCGAGAATCTGAACGCGCAGCGAGCCTCTGGGCGAGTCGGAGCGATGCGGCGATCGCACGCGTTGCCCGTCCAAGGAAGGCCCTCCAGGGCCTGGCGCCGAGGGCGACGCCAAAAATACCCAACGGGTTGGCAGGTCAGCTTTGGGGTGTTTTCCTGGCTACGCTGGCGCGTGAGAAGCGCCACAACGGGGTGGCGGAGTCTCTAAGGGGAGTTGTTGATGGGCGGCAGGCTCGACCAGGCGAAGGACGATCTCCTACGGAGGGCCGCGGAGACGTGCGTCCAGCGTCCGGGGGCTCGTGGAGGCGACGTCGAGGAGGCCGTCGCGTATCTCCGGCTCTACTACCGGCACGTCGCGCCGGAGGACCTCCTCGAACGGGATCCGGCGGACATCTGCGGTCCGGCGATGGCGCACCGGCTGCTCGGTGAGGAGCGGCCGCAGGGACGTCCGAAGGTGCGGGTGTTCACGCCGTCGGTCGAGGAGTACGGCTGGGACCCGGGGCACACGGTCGTGCAGGTGGTCACCGACGACATGCCGTTCCTCGTCGACTCGGTGACGATGGAGCTCGCCCGGCACCAGCTGGCCGTGCACCTGGTCGTGCACCCGCTGCTGGGCGTCGACCGGGACGTCGTCGGCCACCTCAACGGGTTCCGCGGGAAGCTCGACGTCTCCACCGACATCGACGAGTCGTGGATGCACATCGAGGTCGACCGGACGAGCGACAAGGTGCTGCTGGAGGAGCTTGAGCGGGACCTGCTGCGCGTCCTGCAGGACGTGCGGGTCTCGTTCGAGGACGGGCCCAAGATGCAAGCGCGCGCGAGGGAGATCGCGGACGCGGTCCGCGGCGACGGGCCGGAGCTGCCGGAGAAGGAGCTCGCCGAGGGCGTCGAGCTGCTGGACTGGCTGGCCGACGGGCACTTCACCTTCCTCGGCTACCGCGACTACACGCTGGTCGAGGACGGGACGGCGCTGCGGCCGGAGCCCGGGACCGGGCTCGGCATCCTGCGCGACGACACCCGCGAGTCCCGCAGCTTCGCGGCGCTGCCGCCGGAGGTCCGGGAGAAGGCCACCGAGAAGCGGCTGCTGGTGCTGACGAAGGCGAACTCGCGTTCGACCGTCCACCGCCCGCTGTACCTCGACTACATCGGGGTCAAGAAGTTCGACGCGTCCGGCGAGGTGGTGGGGGAGCGCCGGTTCCTCGGCCTGTTCACGCACGTCGCCTACAGCGAGTCGATCGCGCACGTCCCGGTCCTCAAGCGCAAGCGCGACGAGGTGTTGGAGCGGTCCGGGTTCCCGCGCGACAGCTACGACGGCCAGGACCTCATCGAGGTGCTGGAGGGCTACCCGCGGGACGAGCTGTTCCAGATCGAGGTCGACGACCTGCTGGGCATCGCGCTCGGGGTGCTGCGGCTGCGGGAGCGCCGCCAGCTCCGGCTGTTCCTCCGCAAGGACATGTACGGCCGGTTCATGTCGTGCATGGTGTACCTGCCGCGCGACCGGTACACGACGAAGGTGCGGCTGCGCATCCAGGGGATCCTGAAGGAGGCGTTCGAGGGCGTCAGCGTCGACTACAGCGCGAACGTCACCGAGTCGCTCCTGGCACGCCTGCACGTGGTCGTGCGGGGCCAGCGGGGCCGTCCGCTGCCGGACGTGGACGTCGACGACCTGGAGGCGCGGCTCGCGGCGGCGACCCGGTCGTGGGCGGACGACCTGGCCGACGCGATCGTCGAGCTGTTCGGCGAGGAGCGGTCGGGGACGCTGTCGCGGCGGTACGCCGACGCGTTCCCCGAGGGCTACAAGGCGGACTTCCCGGCCCGGACCGCCGTCGCGGACCTGCGGTTCCTCGAGGAGCTCGGACCGGACGCCGACACGTCCATCAACCTGTACGAGCCGTTCTCCGCGGGGCACGGCGAGCGGCGGCTGAAGATCTACCGGCTGGGCGAGCCGATCTCGCTGTCGCGGGTGCTGCCGCTGCTGCAGAACATGGGCGTGGAGGTCGTCGACGAGCGCCCCTACGAGATCAACACCGCGGACGACAAGCGGTGCTGGATCTACGACCTGGGCCTGCGGTACACGCCGTCCGCCGACGTGCCCGAGGAGTCGGTCAAGGAGCTGTTCCAGGACGCCTTCCGCGCGCTGTGGCGCGGCGAGATCGAGAACGACGGGTTCAACGCGCTGGTCCTGCACGTGGGGCTGAGCTTCCGGGAAGCGATGATCCTGCGCGCGTACGCGCTGTACCAGCGGCAGGCCGGGACGACGTTCTCCAAGCGGTACATCGAGCAGGTGCTGCTGCGGAACGCGCAGATCACGCGGCTGCTGGTGCGGCTGTGGGAGAGCCGCCTCGACCCGTCCCTGGCCGGCGGGGAGGACGAGCGCAGCGCCGGCATCACCGAGGAGCTGCAGGGCAAGCTCGACGAGGTCGCGAGCCTCGACGAGGACCGCATCCTGCGCGCGTACCTCGCGATGATCCAGGCGACGCTTCGCACGAACCACTACCAGCGCAAGCCCTACCTGGCGCTGAAGCTGGACCCCGAGCGCATCCCCGACCTGCCCGAGCCGCGCCCGATGTACGAGATCTTCGTGTACTCGCCGTCGGTCGAGGGCGTGCACCTGCGGTACGGGGCGGTGGCGCGCGGCGGGCTGCGCTGGTCGGACCGCCGCGAGGACTTCCGCACCGAGATCCTCGGCCTGGTGAAGGCGCAGGCCGTGAAGAACACGGTGATCGTCCCGGCGGGGGCCAAGGGCGGGTTCGTCGGCAAGCAGCTGCCGGACCCGGCCGCCGACCGGGAGGCGTGGCAGCAGGCCGGCGTCGCCTGCTACAAGGACTTCATCTCCGGCCTCCTCGACGTCACCGACAACCTGGTGGACGGCAAGGTGGTGCCGCCGCCGGACGTGGTGCGGCACGACGGCGACGACACCTACCTGGTCGTCGCGGCCGACAAGGGCACCGCGACGTTCTCCGACATCGCGAACGGGGTCGCGGCCGAGTACGGGTTCTGGCTCGGGGACGCGTTCGCGTCGGGCGGATCCGTCGGCTACGACCACAAGGCGATGGGCATCACGGCGCGCGGCGCGTGGGAGTCGGTGAAGTACCACTTCCGGTCGCTGGGCAAGGACACGCAGGCCGAGGACTTCACGGTCGTCGGGATCGGCGACATGTCCGGCGACGTGTTCGGCAACGGGATGCTGCTGTCGGAGCACATCCGGCTGGTCGCCGCGTTCGACCACCGGCACGTCTTCCTCGACCCGGACCCCGACGCGGCGTCGTCGTTCGCCGAGCGGCGGCGGCTGTTCGAGCTGCCCCGCAGCACGTGGGCCGACTACGACACGTCCCTGATCTCCAAGGGCGGCGGCGTCTTCCCGCGGACGGCCAAGTCCATCAGGATCACTCCGCCGGTCCGGGCGGCGCTCGGCATCGCGGACGGCGTGGCCGCGCTGACCCCGTACGAGCTGATCCGGGCGATCCTGCGGGCCCCGGTCGACCTGCTGTGGAACGGCGGGATCGGCACGTACGTCAAGGGCTCGCAGGAGACGAACGACGCGGTCGGCGACAAGGCGAACGACCCGGTGCGGGTCGACGGGGCGGAGCTGCGCTGCCGCGTCGTCGGCGAGGGCGGCAACCTGGGGCTGACGCAGCTGGCCCGGATCGAGTTCGCCCGCAGTGGCTCGAACGGGCAGGGCGGCGTCGTCAACACCGACTTCATCGACAACTCCGCCGGCGTCGACACCTCGGACCACGAGGTCAACATCAAGATCCTGCTCGACCAGGCGGTCCGCGACGGGGAGCTGACCGGCAAGCAGCGCGACGGCCTGCTGTACGAGATGACCGACGAGGTCGGACGGCTGGTCCTGCGCGACAACTACGCGCAGAACGTCGTGCTCGAGGCGTCCCGCGCGCAGGCCCCGGCGATGCTGCACGTCCACGCCCGGCACATGCGGAAGCTGGAGCGGGACGGGCGGCTGAACCGGCACCTGGAGTTCCTGCCGGGCCACAAGGCGATCGCGGAGCGGCGGCAGTCCGGGCTGGGGCTGACCGGGCCCGAGTTCTCGGTGCTGCTGGCGTACGCGAAGCTGACGCTGGACGCCGAGGTCGTCGCGTCCGACCTGGCCGACGACCCGTACCTGGAGTCGTGGCTCGTCGACTACTTCCCGACGCCGCTGCGCGAACGGTTCCGCCCGTACATGGACCGGCACCCGCTGCGCCGCCAGATCATCACCACGGCCGTGGTGAACGACCTGGTCAACAACTCCGGTTCCACGTTCGTGTTCCGGATGAACGAGGAGACGGGCGCGTCGTCGTCCGACATCGCCCGCGCCTACCTGGTGGCCCGGGACGTGTTCGACATGCCGCGCTTCTGGCGGTCGGTGGAGGGCCTGTCGCGGCAGGTCGACCAGTCCACGCAGATCGCGATGCTGCTGGAGGCGCGGAAGCTGACCGAGCGCGGCGCCCGCTGGCTGCTGACCAACCGGCGGCCCCCGTTCGACATCCGGGAGACCGTCGACTTCTTCGCCGGGGGCGCCGCGACGCTCAGCGCGCAGCTGCCCAAGCTGCTCACCGGGCAGGACCTCGCGGCGTTCGAGCAGCGCCGCGACGGCTTCGCCGAACGGGGCGTCCCCGGGGAGCTGGCCGAGCAGTGCGCGATGCTCGTCGCCGCCTACACCACGTTCGACCTGGTGGGGATCGCGCACGAGACGGGACGTCCGGTGGAGGCGGTCGCGGAGGTGTACTTCGACCTCGCCGAGCGGCTGGAGCTGTCGCGGCTGCGGGAGCGGATCATCGCGCTGCCCCGCGACGACCGGTGGCGCTCGATGGCGCGGTCCGCGCTGCGCGACGACCTGTACGCCGCGCACGCGGCCCTCACCCGGGACGTCCTCGTGACGAGCGAGCCGGGCGCGCGGCCGGAGGAGCGGCTGGTGCACTGGGCGGACAAGAACAAGACGGCCGTGGAGCGCGCCCAGCAGACGCTCAGCGAGATCTGGGAGAGCGACAGTTTCGACCTCGCGACGCTGTCGGTGGCGCTGCGGTCGGTCCGCACGCTCGTCACCAGCAGCTCCCTGCCGCCCGCCGAGTCCTGACCGGCCGGACGTGACGCGCCGTCCCTCCCGCGTACTGCGGGAGGGACGGCGCGCACGGCACAATCGAAGGACCCGCCGGGTGCCGGACCGCTCCCGCTGCAGCGGTCGGGAAGAGCGGGACGGCCCGGCACCCGACGGAGATCAGTGGCCGCGCGCGGGCTCGGCGCCGTGCGCGGCGGCGGCCTTCGCGGCTCGGACGGCCTGTCGTTCAGGCGCCCTTCGCGGCGACGGCCTTGCGGTAGACGCCGGCGACCATGGCGCGGCCGTCCGGCGGCACGACGGCCAGGTACTGCGTGAGCACCGTCGTCTTCAGGCGTGTCCTGACCGATCCGGCCGGGGCGAGCCCGACGAGATCACCGCTTACCGCCAGGCTGCCCCGTTTTGCGGCGGAGTATGCCTCATGCTGCTTTATCGCGTACCAGACGAGCGCGCCGCCGTCCTTCATGCGCAGCGCGTGCACCCGGTAGGCGGCCGGGGCGAACGAGGACGACAGCCTGACGCCCTGCCCGGCCAGCGACTCGGTGACCTTCCGCAGCGCCTGGTACGCCCGCCCGGTGGTGGGGCCGTCGGCGAGCGCCGCGGCGCCGGACGCGTCCGGCCCGTCCGTCATCAGCGCCGCGTGCGCCTGCGGGAGCCGCGCGGGCGCGACGGGCAGGCCGCCGGAGTCCGGGGCGACCGGTTCGGCGAACCCCTCGTCGTCCAGCTTCACCTGGCTCAGCGCCCCGTCGCCGGGGGCCGGGTCGGCGGACAGCAGCCATGGTCCCCCCGCCTTCTCCTGCGTGAACAGCATCGCGTGGGGTCGTGCGCCCGCGCCCTTCCCGCCGCCGGCGCCCACCACGAACCAGCGCGGGTGGCCCTCCATGCGGGGGATGAGGAAGGTGCTCTTCGCGAGGTCGAGCTTCGGCGCCCGCTGCCGGAGCGCCCGGTACTTCCGGAACATGGCCGCGTCCATGGTCAACTGGGGATCGCTCTGGATCGCGGTCAGCGCCCTGAGGTTGAGCTTCTGCCCGGCGCCGTCGGCCGCGGCGGTGTAGGACTTCAGCACCTGCTCGGCCTGCGCCCGGCTCAGCGCCGGCGGCGCCGACGACGCGGCGGACGGGCTCTCGCCGCAGCCCGCGGCGGCGCCGCCGAGCAGGCACGGCAGCGCCAGCGCGGCGACGACCGCGCGCGGGCGTGTGCGCGCGGGCGGACGTCCGGTCGTGCGTCCGTGCGTGCGTGCGGCCATGCGGTCCCCCGGGTGGAAGCGAGAAGCTGAGTCCACCCGGAATCATCGCAGAGTGACCGGCCGATCACTCTGGGAACGCGAGAAAAAGATCAGGCGCCGGCTTCCTGCTGCCGCATCCAGCGGATCTCGGCCTCGATGAACTCGTCGATGTCGCCGTCCAGGACGGACGACGGGTTGCCGGCCTCGACGCCCGTGCGGAGGTCCTTGACGATCTGGTACGGGTGCAGGACGTAGTTGCGGATCTGCGTGCCCCAGCTGCTCGTGCCCTCGCCGCGCAGGGCGGACATCTTCTCCGCCTCCTCCTGCCGCTTGCGCTCCAGCAGCTTCGCCTGCAGGACGTTCATCGCCGTCGCCCGGTTCTGCAGCTGGCTCCGCTCGTTCTGGCAGGACACCACGATCCCGGACGGCAGGTGGGTGATCCGGACCGCCGAGTCGGTCGTGTTGACGCCCTGGCCACCGGGCCCGGACGACCGGTACACGTCCACGCGCAGTTCGTTCTCGTCGATCTCGACGTGGTCGCTCTGCTCGACCACCGGGACGACGTCCAGGCCCGCGAACGACGTCTGCCGGCGGCCCTGGTTGTCGAACGGGGAGATCCGGACGAGCCGGTGCGTGCCGTGCTCGCCGCGCAGCGTCCCGTACGCGTAGGGGGCCTTGACCGTGAACGTCGTCGACTTGATCCCGGCCTCTTCGGCGTAGGACGTCTCGTAGATCTCGGTCGGGTAGCCGTGCCGCTCCGCCCAGCGCAGGTACATGCGCTGCAGCTGCTCGGCCCAGTCGGCCGCGTCGACGCCGCCGGCCTGCGCGTTGATGCTGACGAGCGCCTCGCGGGCGTCGTACTCGCCGGACATCAGCGTCCGGACCTCGAGCTGCTGGACGGACTTGCGCAGTTCCTCCAGCTCTCCGTCGGCCTCCGTGCGCGTGTCGGCGTCGTCCATCTCGGCGGCCATCTCGTACAGGGTCGCGGCGTCGTCGAGACGCTGCCGCAGGCCCTCGACCCTGCCGAGTTCGCTTTCCAGGTACGACAGGCGGCGGGTCACCGACTGAGCGCGCTCCTGGTCGTTCCACAGGTCGGGGTCGGCGGACTGCTCGCGCAGCTCGGCGATGTCACGCCGCATGCCGTCGAGGTCCAGCACCTGCTCGATGCCGGACAGCGTCGCGCCGAGCTCCTTGAGTCGCTCTTCCGGTTCCATGCCAGCCACGTTTCCGAGCTTATCGCCGTCCCGGCAGTGCCGGGCGCGCCCGGCCAATACCCTGGGTGGCAGAATCGGCGAACGGGAGGCCCCGCCGGACGGCCTGAGCGTCAGGCGAAAGTCGGGCCCGGGGGACGGAGCTTTGCACAGGATCGCGCGCGCGCTGGCGGCCATCATGCTGCTGGTGCCGGTGGCGGCCGCAGGCTGCGCTCAGCAGAGCGCGCCGAAGGTGCGGCCCACCGCCGCCATGCCCACGCCCTCGCCGCCCGAACCCGTCGACCTCACCCCGGAGGTCGCGAAGGAGACCTTCCGTACCTATGTCGTCAACGAGGACGTGGCCCGCGCCGCGGGCGACGAGCGCCTCGCGCTGACCTGGACGTCCGACGGGCAGTCCCAGCTCACCGCGGCCGAGTTCCGCAAGGCCGCCTACGACGGCGACCCCGTGCGCCGGTTCGACTACGGCAGGCCCGAGCTGTACGTCCCCAAGCTGAGTCCGGCCGGCTACCCGCAGTGGTTCGTGGCGTCGGTGGACCGCTCGGTCGTGGGCGAGCCCGACAGCGGGCGGCGCGTGCTGATGTCGTTCATCCTGCGCGGCGCCGACCGCCGCTGGGCGCTCACCAGCGCCGTCGTGGTCGACCGCGACGCCGACCTGCCCGAGGTCGTGGTCGACGACGACGGCTACGCCGAGGCGCTGCGCAGCGACGACACGTCCGTCCTCATCCGGCCGCAGGAGATGGGCGGCATCCACGCGACCATGGCCGCCGAGGGGGACGGCAGCGTCGCCGCCAAGGTCATGGAGGCGGGCTCGCGCACGAGCGGCTACTACGAGCGGGCCGAGAAGGCGAAGGAGAAGGCCGCCGAGGACGACCTGACGCTGACGGTCGTCCCGACGGCGACGTCCTTCCCCTACTTCGGGCTGCGCACCGAGGACGGCGGCGGGCTGATCATCTACTCGCTGTACCGCAACTCCTCGCTCACCTCCGAGGCCGCCGCCGACGATCCGGAGGCGCCCGGGCCGGAGATCCCGGGCGACGCGGAGCACCTGCTCGACGGCACCGTCGAGGGCAACAAGGTCGACACCGCGTCGACGCTGCACTTCGCCGCCTACGACCCGCCCCGCGAGGACGGCGAGGACGGCGAGGGCGGCGAGGGCGGCGAGGACGGCGAGAAGGACGCCGGGGAGGGCGAGCCGTCGACCCGCGAGTCGGGCGAGCCCCGCGAGACGCCGGCCGGTGAGCGGAAGCGCGGGGGCGAGAAGGACGGGGAGAAGAAGGACGGCGGCGACCGGAAAGGCGGGGCCGTCAAGGCGCGCGTCATCGGCGACAGCGGCGCGGTCACCCGGGCGTCGACCCCCGCGCCCAAGAAGAACTGACCGGTCGTCACCGGTGTTCGCCGAGGCCGGAGGGCGGTCCGAGTTCCCGGTCGCGGGACGGGTGAGAAGGCTCTCAGCGCGTTCAGTACACGCGCTGTAGCACGAGCGCCACGAAGAGCAGTGCGACCAGCACCGCCAGGACGAGCGCCGGCGGCAGGGTCGGGCCGTGCCGGTGCATCTGCGAACGGGCGATCCGGCAGGTCGGGCAGCGTCCCTCGACGACCGGGTTCGAGCAGCGGGCGCAGATCAGATCTTCGCAGCTCATGGTGTGGCCCCCATCTCCGTGCTCGGCACGCGGGTCCGTGCGGATGCGTCGATCACCGACTTATTAGGCATCTTTCCCATCATCCAGCCTAGCCGGACTGTATGGTCGTTCCGGCAAGTCCGGATTCATGAACGGTACGAACCACCGGGGACGACCCCAGAGCCCCGCACAGCGGGCGCGGTCATTCCCGCCGCGCCATCACCACCACGTCGAGTGGGACGAGGTAGTTGACTGTCCCCTCTACACTGCTCGCAGGCTCGTCGGCCCGTCCGGCCGCGGAGCCGGGCGGCGCAGGCCGAAAGCGACGGAGCAGTTCCGCCGCCGCAGGTCGGGCCGCTCCCCAACCCCTAGACTGAACCGCCGTGATGCAGCCGTGATCAATTTCGACAACGTCACCAAGGTCTATCGGAGCCAGAACCGGCCCGCCCTCCAGCACGTGAACGTCGCCATCGACAAGGGCGAGTTCCTGTTCCTGGTCGGCCCGTCGGGCTCCGGCAAGTCGACCTTTCTGCGACTCATCCTCAAGGAGGAGCGTCCTTCCCAGGGTCACGTGCACGTGGCGGGCAAGGACCTCACCCGACTGAGCAACTGGAAGGTGCCGCACCTGCGCCGCAGGATCGGCTGCGTCTTCCAGGACTTCCGGTTGCTCCCCAACAAGAACGTCTTCGAGAACGTCGCGTTCGCCCTCGAGGTGATCGGCAAGCCGCGGCGCTTCATCGGCAAGGTCGTCCCCGAGGTCATCGACCTGGTCGGTCTCGAGGGCAAGGGCCACCGGATGCCGCACGAACTGTCCGGCGGCGAGCAGCAGCGCGTGGCCATCGCGCGGGCGTTCGTCAACCGGCCGATGATCCTGCTGGCGGACGAGCCGACGGGCAACATCGACCCGGCGACGTCCATCGGCATCATGAAGGTGCTGGACCGCATCAACCGGACCGGCACCACCGTCGTCATGGCCACCCACGACGCCGCGATCGTCGACGCCTTCCGCAAGCGCGTCGTCGAGCTCGAGGACGGACGGGTCGTCCGCGACCAGTCGCGCGGCGTCTACGGTCAGGCCTACTGAGACACGGCCCGGCCCACTGACGGCTCCCATCTGAACCACCCCGTTCCCGCCACCGCGACACCGCCGGGACGACAGGCGACCAAGGACAGCGAGGCATGCGCGTACAGTTCGTTCTCCAGGAGATCTGGATCGGTCTCCGCCGGAACCTGACGATGACGATCTCCCTCATCATCACGGTCGCCATCGCCATGGCGCTCTTCGGCACCGGCCTGCTCATCCGCGCCGAGGTCTCATCCTCCAAGAGCTACTGGCAGGACAAGATCGAGGTCTCGATCTTCCTGTGCGCCCAGACCAGTTCGAACCCGGCATGTCAGGGCAAGGACGTCACCGAGGAGCAGCGCAAGCAGCTCGAGCAGCAGCTCAAGGGCATGTCCGAGGTCTCGGCGGTCAGCTACGAGAGCCGGCAGGAGGCGTACCAGCGGTTCAAGGAGCGCTACGCGGGCTCGCCCGGCTTCGTGGAGAGCACCCGCGAGGGCGACATCCCCGACTCCTTCCGGGTCAAGCTCAAGAACGCCGAGGAGTACAAGTCCGTCGCCGAGGCCGTCAAGAGCCGCCCCGGTGTGGACACGGTGATCAACGAGCAGGAGATCCTCGACCGGTTCTTCGGCATCCTCAACGCGCTGCAGTGGGGCGCGCTGATGGTCGCGCTGGTCCAGGTCGTGGCCGCGGTGCTGCTGGTCGGCAACACCGTCCGGCTGTCGGCGTTCAACCGCCGCCGGGAGACCGGCATCATGCGGCTGGTCGGCGCCTCCAACACCTACATCCAGCTGCCCTTCATCCTGGAGGGCGCGATCGCCGGCCTGATCGGCGGCCTGTTCGCCTCGATCATGCTGGTGGCGAGCAAGTTCCTGCTCATCGACAAGCTCGCCAGCGAGATCCAGCTCATCGCCAAGCTCGGCTGGGGCCAGGTGCTCTCGGTCATCGTGGTGTCGATCTGCTTCGGCGTCCTGCTGTGCGCGATCGCCTCCTTCATGACCCTCCGGCGATATCTGAAGATCTGAGCGGAACGCCGGGCCCGCACCGGTCCCGACTCTAGAATTGCGGCATGTTCCCCTCCGGCCGCCTGCTTCGCGGTGCCGTCATCGCGTCCGTCGTCCTCGGCGCGTACGGCCTGGGCGCGGTCAGCGGACCGGGTCCCGAACGGCACGCGGCCGTCGCGGGCGGGTCCGTCCTGGACGAGGCCGCCGCCAAGATCGGCGGCAGTGCGGCGCACCCCGTCGGGCGCGCGGACCTCGACCGGTACGCGATCGAGGGCATGCTCCGCGCGCTCGGCGACGAGTGGGCCCGCTACTACCCGGCCCGCCGGTACGACGACGTCGAGGGCCGCCTCAACGGGCACTACAGCGGGGTCGGGCTGTGGCTCGGCGCCGAGGGCGGCCACGAGCGTGTCCGCGTCGCGAGCGTCCAGCCCGGCACCGCCGCCGACCGCGCCGGGGTCCGCGCGGGCGACGCCATCACCGCGGTGGACGGCGCGTCCACCGCCGGCTGGGACCTGGCCCGCGTCGCCGCGGCCCTGCGCGGGCCCGAGGGCGACGCCGTCCACCTCACCGTGACCCGCGGCTCCCGGTCCCGCACGTTCCGCCTCGTCCGGACGCCCGTCAGCGCGGGCGACGTCACCGTGACCGACGCGCCCGGCGGCGTCCGGACCATCCGCGTCGGGGCGTTCACCCGCGGCACCGGCGACCGCGTCCGCGCGGCCACCGCCCCCGCGCCGTCCGCCGGGTACCTCCTCGACCTGCGCGGCAACCCGGGCGGGCTGCTGGAGGAGTCCGTCGAGGCCGCGTCCGCGTTCCTCGCCGACGGCCCGGTCGTCACCTACGAGCGGCGCGGCGAACGTCCCCGCCGCTACACCGTCGACCGTCCCGGGGACGCGAAGACGCCGCTGGTCGTGCTCGTCGACGCGGGCACCGCGAGCGCCGCCGAGATCGTCGCCGGGTCCCTGCGCGACCGCGATCGCGCGGTCCTCGTAGGATCACGTACATACGGCAAGGGGTCGGTGCAGGAGCCGATCGAGCTCTCCGACGGTTCGACGATCGAGCTGACCGTCGGTCGCTACCGCACCCCGGGCGGCCGTAACCTCGACGGTGTCGGGGTCGACCCCGACGTGGCGGTCTCCGCCGACCGCCCTCCCGAAGCGGCCGAGCAGCGCGCCCGGACGGTGCTGCGCGGCCTGGACGCGACGCTGCCGGACAAGGACCGAGGCTGATCACGTGTCACGCGACACAGGGCGCAAGCTCATCGCCCAGAACAAGCGGGCCCGCTACGACTACCACATCGACGACACCTGGGAGGCGGGCATGGTGCTGATGGGCACCGAGGTCAAGGCCCTCCGCGCGGGCCGGGCCTCGCTCGTCGACGGCTTCGCCCAGGTCAGGGACGGGGAGGTGTGGCTGGAGAACGTCCACATCCCCGAGTACACGCAGGGCACCTGGACGAACCACGCCCCGCGACGCCGCCGGAAGCTGCTGCTGAACCGGCGCGAGATCCAGAAGATCATCGACAAGACGTCGGATCCCGGCTGGACGCTCATCCCGCTCTCGCTGTACTTCAAGGACGGCAAGGCCAAGATCGAGATCGGTCTGGGCCGTGGTAAGAAGTCCTACGACAAGCGGCAGGCCATCGCCAAGCGGGAGGCCCAGCGAGAGATGCAGCGTGCACAGGCGGCCCGGTTCAGGAGACGGTGAAGGGTGTCGAAGACCAACCGAGGCCGGGCGCGCAGCGTCCGGCGCCGAGCGATCTCGCTGGCCGGGTGCGGCGCCCTCGTCGCGTCCCTGACCACCGGCTGCTTCGCCGAGAGATCGGCGATGCCCGCCGTCCGCGACTTCCTCATCGCATGGTCGGTCGGCAACTACGAGGCCGCCGCCGGCAACACCGTCGGCGCCGATGAGCGGCAGGTCGCGGACGCCCTCAGCAAGGTGAGCGCGCAGCTGGACGCGGCGTCCCTGCGGCTGTCGATCGGCGCGGACGGCGCCGACCCCGACGCCGCGGCCATCGTCAAGGAGGGCGAGACCGCGCAGGCGTCCTTCTCGGTCAAGATCGACCTCGGCGAGAACGGGCAGCCCTGGGAGTACAAGGGCCACATGGACCTCAAGCAGGTCGGCGGCCACTGGAAGGTCGTCTGGAACCCGTCGATCATCAACCCGAAGCTGCAGCAGGGCCAGCGGCTCGCGGTGACCAGCGAGGTGCCCGAGCGCGCGCTGATCACCGACACCAACGGCAGCTCGCTGCTGCGCTCCGTCCAGGCGTACCAGGCCGGGGTCTACCCCGGGCGGCTCAAGGACCCGAAGAAGACCCTCGACGCCCTCGCGAAGGCGACCGAGATGGACGGCGGCCGCCGCCTCGACGCCGAACGCCTCCTCGGCCGCGTCCTGTCGGCGCCGCCGCAGGAGTTCCTGCCGCTGATGACCCTGCAGACCAACCTGCACAACCGGCTGATCCAGCGGCTCCACGGGAGCATCCCCGGCCTGGAGTTCATCTCGATCACCGCGCCGATCGCCCCGAAGGCCGCCCCCGAGCTGATCGGCACCCTCGGCCCCGCGACGTCCGACCGGCTCCAGGAGGTCGGCGCCCCCTACCAGCCCGGCGACACGATCGGCGTCAGCGGCATCCAGCTGCTCATGCAGCGCCGCCTGGCCGGCACCCCGACCGTCAGCGTCGTCGCGCAGGACCCGAACGGGCAGCGCGCCGCGCCCCTGCGCACCTGGAACGGCGAGGCGCCGCAGGAGGTCCAGACGACGCTCGACCCGAGCGTCCAGGTCGCCGCCGACACGGCCCTGAACGGCCTGCAGTTCCCGGCGTCCCTCGCGGCCGTCCGGCCCAGCACCGGCGAGGTGCTCGCGGTCTCCAACTACGGCACCAAGGGCGAGAACCGCGCGTTCCAGGGCCACTACCCGCCCGGCATGACGTTCGGGATCGTGTCGGCCGAGGCGCTGTTCACCCACGGCGGCGTCTCCCCGACCACCGAGTCGACCTGCCCCGGCCAGACGGCCGTCGGCGGCAAGAACTTCACCACCCAGGCGTACCGCGACGGCGAGCTGAGCGACCACCTCGCCCTCTCCTGCAAGACCGCCCTCGCCCAGCTCAACGGAAAGATCGACGGCAAGACCCTGCTCGCCGAGGCCGGCCGCTTCGGCATCGGCCAGGACTGGGGCCTGCAGGTCCCCGCGTTCACCGGCTCGGTCGCCGAGCCCCGCAACGCGGGCGAGATGGCCGCCACCATGATCGGTGAGGGCGGCGTCGAGGTCAGCCCCCTCGCGATGGCCCTCGTGGCCGCCGCCGCGCAGAACGGCGCGTGGAAGCCCCCGTACGTCCTCAAGGACGTCCCCAACCCCGACCAGCGCGCGCCCGTCCAGAACCTCCCGCCGCAGTCGATCGCCAACCTCAAGGACGTCCTGGAGAACTCCGCGGAGAACGGCACCGCCAAGGCCGCCTACGTCGACTCCGACGTCGTCGGGGCCACCTCCTTCACCGGATACAAGGAGGAGGGCAAGCCGAAGAACGTCTCGTGGTTCGTCGGCTCCCGCGGCGACCTCGCCGTCGCCATCGCCGTCGAGGGCCAGGTCAACGCCGCCGAGGTCGCCGGAGCCTTCTTCGGTCGACTTTGAAACACCTTTACGTCCGGGCCGCAACCCGGACCCGCCTCCCGAGCGTCTTCCCTGGTGACTGAGAAACCGCTTGGGGGGTTGCGGACTCAGTCGCCGTGATGAGACCAGAGCCTCGTCTCGGGGGAGGCTCTGCCGTCCGGACCGGCCCGACCCTGCCGGTCGACCCGGGTGGGCGCGACCCGATCGTCGCCCACCCGGGTTTCACACTGCCCGGCGGGAATCACGTTGCCCGCCCAGGCGTTAACCTAGTAACGTCAAGCGCGCGGCCTCGGCCGCATTGACAACTCAACATGGGGGTGACCGGCTTCGACTTCGGTCGGTCGAGTCAGGAGAAGCGGGTCGAGGGTTGCTGTCGTGACCTCGTAAATCCTGTGACAGCAAAACAATAACTGCCAACAAGAAGCAGTCCGAGTTCGCCCTCGCCGCCTGAGCGAGGAGCGAACTCTGTCAGCCTGGGTGAGTCTCCGCCCCAGGACCTGACATCATCAGGAGACTCCACCGAACAGCCCGGTCGCGGGGCTGTGCGGGAAATCGAACAGCGACTGAGCCCGTCGGCGACTAGCCTGTGTGAGCGCCGGGGCCGAGAAACCGCCTAACAGGCTGCACCCGGAGAAGCCCTGACTCATCATCGAAGGACGCGGGTTCGATTCCCGCCACCTCCACTCGCTCGGGGTGAAGTGTGCTCGTCGGCCCGGAGGCCGACTTCGCCCACTTCGCTCGCCCCTTGTTGGGGGGACGACCCCCCAACACCCCCCGGTGTGGGGGCTCCGCCCCCACGCCCCCGGCCACTCGCGTGGTTCGGGGTCGGGGATGTTCGTAGACGCCCAGCGGCTTGCCGCTGGGCGTTTTTCGTGTCCGCGCTGAGCGCCTTCACCCCCGCCCCTGCGGCCCGTGGGCTTCGCAGAGGCAGGAGCGTCCTGGGCCGATGCCGTCGGCGGTGGTCAAACCGGTGGTGCCGGTTCGCCGCCTTCGCCGTCCGGACTGGACCGGGGCCAGAAGTACGGCAGGTCGGGGGGTACGTCGGGGAAGATCGGCTGGTAGAACCCGGGGTCTTTGCGGATCAGCGCGGATCGATGGCTGCGGTGCAGTTCCGGATCGCCCAGCCAGGGCGGCAGCGCCCCGGTACCGGCCAGACTTTCCTGGCTCCGCGGCTGCTGGACGCCCGTGGCGTCCAGCAGCCCGGACGCCAGTGAGGCGGCGCACGTGTCCCTGTGCCCGAGCGAGGACCACCGATGGCAGATCTCCAGGCCGTAGCGAACCAGCGCCTCCTCGTACCCCGTCCACATCCGTACGGCCGGATGGTGCCGCCATCCGTACCCCGGCACCGTCAGCCCGCGCAGCACCTGCAGCGCCTCGACGCGCTGCTTTCCGAGCCGGCGGAGGTCGAGGACGCGAGCCGACGCAGCGAAATCCGCGTACGGAAGAAAGGTCTGCACTTCTTCGACTTCCTTGCCTCGCCCGTCGGCGGGCGAACCCGTGGATTGGATGCGGTGCGCACCACGGTTCCTTACCTGTCGCGCCTCTGGTACTCCAGCCGACTCATCCTTGAGTCTTGGTGTGCCTGGCCGACATTCCGCCCGTTCTCCGGCAACGTTGATGACACCGCCGCGTGGTCCGATGTTCACGCGGTCGGCATGAGAATCGACGTCAACGGCATGCGCGGCGATGGCTCCGTGGCCTTTCATGTTCATGAGCAGCCACCCAAAGGGAGCCGAACGTGGACATCATCAGCCGTAAGGAGTGGGGCGCGCGAGCCCCGCGCAGCCGGAGCACGACCTCGTGGGCGCAGCGCAGCGAGTTCGTCGTCCACTACTCGGAAGGCCCGGCCTCGCAGACTCCCCGGCAGATCCAGAACTTCCACATGGACGGCAACGGCTGGTCGGACGTCGGCTACAACTTCCTCGTCGACACCGGCGGCCGGGCCTACGAGGGGCGCGGGTGGCTCGTCGTCGGCGCGCACGCCACCGGCCACAACACGTCCGGGATCGGGGTGTGCTTCATCGGCCGCGACGGGGACGCCACCGACGCCGCGCGCTCGTCGATCCGGGCGCTGTACGACGAGGCGAACCGGCGTGCCGGCCGGACGCTCGCGCGCCGGGGGCACCGCGACGTCGGGTCGACGTCGTGCCCGGGGGGCGAGCTGTACGCGTGGGTGCGCGCGGGGATGCCCGCCGGACCGGTGAAGCCGCCCGCGCCGGGAGGCGGCTCGGCGCCGCGGTGGCCGGGCCGGTACCTGACGCAGCCGCCGCTGATGTCCGGTTCGGACGTGCGCACCTGGCAGGCCCGCATGCGGGAACGCGGATGGCGCCTGGACGTCGACGGGGTGTACGGGGCCCGCTCGGAGGAGGTCTGCCGCGTGTTCCAACGGGAGAAGGGGCTTCCCGTCGACGGCATCGTCGGCCCCGCGACGTGGGCCGCCGCCTGGACGTCCCCGGTCACCTGACGACGGAGCCGGCCGTCTCCGATCTCGTTCCGGCGGCGGTCATGCCGTCGTCCTGCCCGTCGGTGTCGGCACCCGGACGAAGCCCACGGGCGGCGCGCCGCCCGGTGGTGGTGCGGTGCCGGGCGGTTCCGGTGGTCCGCCGCCCGGCGGTGCGCCGTCCGGTGGTCCGCCGCCGGGGAGGTGACCCTTGACGGTGCGGGCCTTGTTGGCGCAAGGGGCTTGTCCGGGGGGTGGGCGGGTGGTGGGGTGGTGACATGGAGACCAAGATCGCGATTGTGACCGGGGGGACATCGGGGATCGGGAAAGAGATCGCGCGCGGGCTGGTGCGGCGGGGGTTCCTGGTGGGAATCGTGTGCCGCAACGAGATGCGGGGGCGGGCCACGGTCGAGGAACTGGTGCGGGAGGTGCCCGAGGCCCGGGTGGAGATCTTCCTGGCCGATCTCTCGGTGCTGATGGACGTGCGGCGGGTGGCCGTTTCGCTGAGCGAGCGGTTCGATCAGGTGCATGTCCTGGTGAACAACGCGGGGGTTCACCAGATGCGGGCGAAGGTCAGTGCCGATGGGTACGACCGGATGGTGGCGACCAATCACCTGGGGCCTTTCCTGCTGACGAACCTGCTGCTGGGGCATCTGGAGAAGGCCGCGCCGTCGCGGGTGGTGGTCGTGGCGAGCGAGGCGCACCGGTTCGCGGGCAAGCTGGACGTGGAGCGGCTGGCGGAGCCCGGTAGTTACGGGAGACCGGGGTCGCTGCGGGTGTACGGGCGGAGCAAGTTGCTCAACATCCTCTTCGCGCAGGAGCTGGCGAGGCGGATGGAGGGCAGTGGCGTGGTGGTGAACGCGATGTGCCCGGGGGCCGTCGCGACGCAGCTCGCACGGGAGATGCGGGGGACGGAGCGGCTCGGGTCGCTGCTGTCGCACACCCCGGTGATACGGACGCCCGAGCAGGGGGCGCGGCTGGCGCTGCGGCTGGCGGTGGACGACGAGTTCGCGGAGCGGAGCGGCGGTTTCTACAGCGCGACGCCCGGCGCGGGGATGCTGCCGGGCCCGGGGCAGGATCCCGAACTGGCGCGGGACGTCTGGGACCGTTCGGCACACCTGGTGGGGCTCCCGTAGGGTTTGGGCGCGTGGAACAACAGTCTCGTTTCAAGGACCTGATCAACGGCGCCGGGTACCTGTTCCGGGGGATCGGGTGGGTCGCCCGGCACCCGCTGCAGTGGCTGTTCGGCCTGATCCCCGCGCTCATCGTCCTCGTGGTGTACGGGACGGCGCTCGGGTTCCTCGTCTACCACCTCGACGACGTGGCCTCGTGGGTGACGTGGTTCGCCGACGGGTGGTCGGAGACGGTGCGCAAGACGACGCGGGTCATCGCGGGGATCGCCGTGCTCGGGGCGTCGGTGTTCCTGGGGATCCTGACGTTCACGGCCGTGACGCTGCTGGTCGGCGATCCCTTCTACGAGGCGATCGCCGTGCGCGTCGAGGAGTCGCAGGGCGGCGCGCCGCCGGAGCCGGACGTTCCGCTGATGACGCAGATCGGGCGGGCGATCAAGGACGCGGTGCTGCTGGGGATCGTCGCGCTGGGGTTCGCGATCCTGTTCTTCGCGGGCGGGTTCATCCCGGGCATCGGGCAGACCGTGGTGCCGGTGGTGGCGGCGTGTGTTTCCGGTTATTTCCTGGCGGGCGAGCTGTCGTCGGTCGCGCTGGAGCGGCGGGAGATCCTGCGCAAGGAGCGGTTCGCCCGGATGAAGGCGAACCGTCCGCTGGTGGTCGGGTTCGGGGTGGCGACGTTCGCCATGTTCCTCGTGCCGCTGGGGGCGGTGCTGGTCATGCCGGGTGCCGTGGCGGGCGCGACGCTGATGGTGCGGGAGCGGCTGGGGGCGGACAAGTGGCCGCAGCCGGAGCCGTGGCGCGAGGCGCCGGAGCTCCGGCCGGAGCAGTGGCAGCCCGGACACGACCGATAGCAAGCTGTGTCCTGGGCGTGATTGCAAGCGGGCCGCCCTTGACGATCTTCGCGTAACGTGTGCCGCATGTCCGATCAGGGGGAGCGCGCCGGTTTGAACGAGAGTGACGCGTCGCACGATGTGTGGGGCAAGGTCGAGACGCCCGAGTCCGCGGGCGAGACGCCCGCGGAGGCGTCCGACGTGCGCGTCGCCCCCGAACCGGACGCGCCGCAGTGGGAGGGCGAGCTGTTCGAGGACGACTCCGAGGAGGGCGTCTCGAACTACGTGCCGGCGGTCCCGACCGGGTCGGACCGGCCGGTGAAGTCCGGGAAGCCGAGCAGCGGCAACTGGCAGATGCCGGACTGGATGGCCGACGAGGCGGCGGCGGACGAGAAGCTCGGTGCGTCCGGCGACTCGCTGGAGGTGGGCGGCCGGTCCCGGAAGGTGCTGATCGGCGGGGTCGGGCTGCTGGTGGCGGCGCTGATCGCGGCGGGCGGCGTGTACTTCCTGACGCGCGGCGGCGACGAGCCCGACAAGGCGGGACGGACGGGCGCGGCCGAGGAGTCGGTGGCGCAGGCGTCGATGCCGCCGGACGCGAAGCTGGAGTCGTTCGGGGGGACGCCGTCGCGGGTGCTCGGCCGGGTGAACGACGAGATGTCGGGGCTGTCGTATCCGCGCCTCGGCACCCCCTGGCAGGTGCCGACCAAGGAGAACAGGCTGGGCACGCCCGGCTGGTCGGGGCAGCAGATCGTGGTGACCGAGCGCAGCGGCGAACAGCTCTGGTACGGGCAACTGCTCACGGGCACGCTGATCCCGAGCCTGCACCAGGCGTACAGCGGTCCGGACAGCGTGAAGAACGTGGCCGGGCTCGCCGCGGACGGGTACGTGGCGCAGTACTACGGCTTCCAGGAGGGCAAGGAGCCGCTGGCGTCGCAGGCGCTCGACGTGGACGGACGCAAGGGCTGGCTGGTCGCGTCGTACCTGACGTACAAGCGCCAGGGCGTGAAGGCGACGGGCGAGATCGTGGCGACGGCGGTGATCGACACCGGACGGGACGCGCCGGCGGTGGTGTTCGCGTCGCTGCCGAACACGCACAAGAAGCTGTGGCCGGACCTGAACCGGTTCCTCGGGAGCCTCGAGGTCATCTGACCGAATGGCGTTCTAATAGGGTGGCCGCACCACGACGGAAGGTGCGGCCATGGCCATCGGAGTGACGGAGGAGCACGCGGCGCTGGCGGCGTCGGTGCGCGGGCTCGTCGAGCGGCACGCGGGCGCGGGGCTCTGGCCCGCGCTCCTCCGGGAGGGGCTGCCGGGCCTGCACCTTCCGGACCAGGGGTTCGGCCTGCCGGAGCAGGCCGTCGTGCTCGAGGAGCTGGGCCGCGCGATGGGCCCGGGACCGTACGCACCCGCGGTGCTGGCGTCCGCGATCCTGCGGGACGGGTCGCGCACCGGGGCGGTCGGCCTGTCCGGCACTCTCGAGGTCGATGGTCCACGGGTGTTCGGCACGGTCCGTCCCGTGGTGGGGGCCGAGGACGCGGAGGTGTTCGTCCTTCCCGCCGGTGATCGCTGGGTCGTCGTCGATCGGGACGCGTGCGAGGTCGAGCCGCTGGAGTCGCTGGACGTGGGCCGTCCCGCCGGTGCCGTGACCGTGGACGCCGAGGCCCGCTTCGTGGACGGTGTGGACGGCGCGGACGTGCGGGCCCTCGCGGTCGTGGTGTTCGGCGCGGAGGCGTGCGGCGTCGCGGGGCGGGCGCTCGACGAGGCGGTGGCGTACGCGAAGCTGCGGGAGCAGTTCGGCCGTCCGATCGGGCAGTTCCAGGGCGTCAAGCACCGGTGCGCCCGGATGCTCATCGCGCTCGAACGGGCGAGGGCCGCCGTGTGGGACGCGGCGCGCGCGCTGAGCGAACCGGAGGAGCAGCGCGGGTACGCGGTCGCGGTGGCCGGGGTGCTGGCGGCGGACGCGGCCGTGCAGTGCGCCGAGGGCAACATCCAGATTCATGGGGGCATCGGCTACACGTACGAGCACGAGGCTCACCTTTTCTATAGGCGTGCCCTGACGTTGAGGGCCGTCCTGGGGAGGGCCAGTACGTTCCGGGGTGAGGTCGCGGCGCGCGCGCTGAGCGGTGTCCGGCGTCCGATGGACATCGACCTGCCCGAGGAGGCCGCCGACCTTCGTGGATCGATCCGCGAGGAGGTCGCCGCACTGGCCGCGATGGAGCCGCTGGAGCAGCGGGCCGCGATGGCCGACGGCGGCTGGGTGACGCCGCACCTGCCGAGGCCGTGGGGACGGGACGCGGGCCCGGTCGAGCAGATCGTCGTCCGGCAGGAGCTGAAGGCGGCGGGGGTGCGGCCCGTGCCGCTGATGATCGGCGCGTGGGTGGTGCCGTCGCTCGTCCAGTACGGGAGCGAGGAGCAGCAGGAGAGGTTCCTGCCGCCGACGCTGCGGGGCGAGACCATCTGGTGCCAGCTGTTCTCCGAGCCGGGCGCGGGCTCCGACCTCGCCGGGCTGCGGACGCGCGCCGAGCGGGTCGAGGGCGGCTGGCGGATCACCGGGCAGAAGATCTGGACGTCGCTGGCCCGGGAGTCGCAGTGGGGCATCTGCCTCGCCCGGACGGACGCGGGCCGGCCGAAGCACGACGGCATCACGTACTTCCTCGTCGACATGGCGTCCGCGGGCGTCGAGGTCCGCCCGCTCCGCGAGTGCACGGGCGACGCGGTGTTCAACGAGGTGTTCCTGGACGGCGTGTTCGTCCCGGACGAGCTGGTCGTGGGCCCCGTGAACGAGGGGTGGCGCGTCGCCCGCAACACCCTCGCGAACGAGCGGGTGGGGCTGACGACGTCGTTCCAGCTGGGCGGCGACGTCCCGAAGCTGCTGCGGCTGGCCGGTGAGCTGGGGCTCGCCGACGACCCGGTCGTCCGGGACGGCGTGGGCGACCTGGTGTGCGACGAGCACGCGCTCGACCTGCTGAGCCTGCGCGCGACCCTCAAGCAGATCTCGGGCACGGATCCGGGCGCGACCGCGAACGTCCGGAAGCTGGTCGCGATGGAGCACGGGCAGCGGGTCACCGAGTTCGGGTTCGGGCTGCTGGGCGAGCACGGCGCCCTGACCGGCGGGTGGAAGTCGGAGCTGCGCGCCCGGTGGACGCGGCACCTGCTGGCGTCCCGCGCGATGACGATCGGCGGCGGCACCACCGAGGTCAACCTCAACGTCATCGGCGAGCGGATCCTCGGGCTGCCCCGCGACCCCGAGCCGGTCGGGTAGTTTTCCGGCGATGACGGGACGAACGCGGCACCTGGCGGCCGCTCTGACCGGGCTGGTGCTCGGTGTCGTGGTGGTGGGGCCGGGCCTCGCGCCCGGGTTCGTCCTGTCCTACGACATGGTGTTCGTCCCGGATCCGGCGTTCACCGCGATGACGTTCGGCCTGACCGGGACGGTGCCGCGGCACGTCCCGAGCGACGCGCTCGCCGTCGCGCTCGGGACCGTCCTGCCCGGGGACGTCGCGCAGAAGCTCCTCCTGCTGGCGATCTTCGTGCTGGCGTGCGCGTCGGCGGCGTCGCTCGTGCCGACGGAACGGCTCGCGCCGCGGCTCGCGGCGGGCGTGGTCTACGCGTGGAACCCGTTCGTGGCGGAGCGGCTGCTGCTCGGGCAGTGGGCGCTGCTGCTCGGGTACGCGGCGCTGCCCTGGGCGCTGGCGGCGGCGGCGCGGGCGGGGGAGCGGGGCGGTGGACGGCGGCTCGTGCGGGCGCTGCTCCCGGCGGCGGTCGGCGGGTTCGCGGCGCTGGCCGTGTCCGGGCTCGCGGCGCTGGTCGTGGCGCTGCTCGCGGGGCGGCGGGCGGCGGGACGCGCGGCGGGGCGGGTCGTCGCGGCGGCGGCGCCGCTGAGCCTTCCGTGGCTGGTCCCGGGGCTGCTGCGGCCGGGCGGTGTGCCGGGGGACGACTCGGCCGTCGGGCTGTTCGCGGCCCGTGCGGACACCCCGTTCGGGACGCTCGGCAGCCTGCTGGCGCTGGGGGGCGTGTGGAACGGCGAGACGGTCCCGGACGGGTACGGGGCGCCGGTGACGGCGACGTTGTGGCTGGTCGCGATGGTGGGCGCGCTCGCCGCGTTCTGGGCGTGGACGCGGGACGAGCCCTGGCCCGCCACCGCACGAAGGGGCTTCGCGGCCGCGGGGGCGGTCGGGTTCGCGGTCGCGGCGCTGGGCGCGGTCGCCGAGCCGGTGCTCGCGTGGCTGATCGGGCTGTGGCCGGGGTTCGCGGTGCTGCGGGACGGCCAGCAGTTCGTCGCCCCGCTGGCGGTGGTGGTCGCGGTCGGGGTGGGCATGGCCGCCGATCGTGCTGCGCGAGCGCGGCTGCCCCTGGTTCCCGTGGGCATCGCGGTCGTTCCCGTGCTGCTGCTGCCGACGCTCGCATGGGGTGCGGCAGGTGAACTACGAGCCGTCCAGTACCCGGACGACTGGGCGCGCGCGCGACAGATCATCAACGGTGACCCTGCGGCGGGCGACGTGCTGCTCCTGCCGTGGGCGCAGTACCGGAGTTACGAGTGGAACCACGGGCGGCGCGTCCTGGACCCGCTGCCCCGCTACCTGGACCGGCGCGTGATCGTCAACGACGCGGTCACGGTCGGCCGGACGAGCGTCGCGCCGGAGGACCCGCGCGCCGTCCGGCTGGCCCCGGCGTCGTCGTCCGGGAGCCCGCCGGCGGCGACGCTGCGCGCCGCGGGCGTCCGGTACGTGGTGGTGGACGCGGAGATCGACCGGTTCCGGCCGACGGGCGCGGAACGGGTGCTGCGCGGCCCGCACCTGGCGGTCTACCGGATCGGCGGACCCGTTGCGCAGGTGGACGAGCGGGTTCCCCTGGCACCCGTGGTGGTGGCGTGGGCTATCACGAGTGCAGGTGTTTTCTGGTCAATTGTGGGTCCAGGTACTAGCCTGAGCATCCCGTTACTCGGCAGTATCAAAGGCCGCTCACCCCGCCGCACCCGACGAAGGGCCCCCTGATGCGCATCGCCATCGCCATTGTGGTCGGAGCTCTGCTGGCCGCCGGCACCTCGCTCGGCGCCGTGCAGCTCGCCAGCGCCTCGCAGGAGGACCCGGTGATCAAGCCGCTGTACAACTACGGCGAGCGCTGACCCTCCCGCCCTCATGGGGACCTGGTGCGCGGGCCCCGTCCTGCTGGAGGTCGTGGTCCCGGCCCGCAACGAGGCCGACCGGCTTCCGGCGGGCCTTCGCCTGCTCAGCGACAAGCTCGCCGGACTGCCGGTGCGCGCCGAGGTGATCGTCGTCGACAACGCCAGCACCGACGGCACGGCCGAGATCGCCCGCTCCTGGCGCGGGCCGGTGCCCGTGCGGCTGGTGCGGTGCGACCGGCCCGGCAAGGGCGCGGCCGTCCGCGCCGGGCTGCTCGCCACCCGCGCCCCCTGGGTCGGGTTCATGGACGCCGACATGGCGACGGACCTCGCGGCGCTGGACGACGTCCTCGACCTGCTGGACGACGGGCGCCCGGTGGTGGTCGGGTCGCGCCGGCACGACCGGTCGATCGTGCAGGCGTACGCGCTGCCGGTCCGCAGGCTCGGGGCGGTCACGTTCAACCGGATCGTGCGCGACATGGCGGGCGGCGTCGCCGACACCCAGTGCGGGTTCAAGTTCTTCGCCGGGCCGCTGGCCCGCGCCGCCGCCGCCGACCTGCGCACCGCCGGGTTCTCCTTCGACGTCGAGCTGCTCGCGCACTGCGTGCGGCGCGGCGCCGAGGTCACCGCGATCCCCGTCGTGTGGCGCGACCGCCCCGGCTCGACGTTCTCGGTGCGGCGGCACTCGCTGCGCTGCCTCGTCGACCTGGCCCTGATCCGGGCCCGCGCGAGCGGGCCCCCGGAGACCGCGCGCGTCCCGGCGCAGGCGCCCGCGCCGTCCGGCGAGGCCGCGGGGCTGCCCTCCTCTCGTGCGGCGTCGGGCCTCGGGCGGGGATGAGCACTCGGCTCGCGGTCGTCAACTGGCGTGACCCCTGGCATCCGGCCGCGGGCGGCGCCGAACGCTACGCGTGGGAGGTCGCCCGAGGGATGGCCCTGCGCGGTTCCCGCGTCACCTACGTCACGGCCCGCGCGCGCGGGCAGAAGCGTAAGGAACAGGTCGAGGACGTCACGTTCGTGCGTCTCGGCGGACGGTTCACCGTCTACCCGCTCGTCCTGCTGTGGCTGCTCCTGCACCGCCGGTCGTTCGACGCGGTCATCGACTGCCAGAACGGCATCCCGTTCTTCTCACCGTGGGTTTTGCCTCGGCGCGTTCCGGTCTTCTGCGTCGTCCACCATGTTCACGACGACCAGTTCGGCCTGTACTTCCCGCCCTGGATGGCCTGGGTCGGCCGTGTCCTGGAAGGGCCGGTGAGCCGCTGGACGTACCGGCGGCACGCGTTCGTGGTCGTGTCACCGTCCACGCTGCGTGCCGTCCGTGAACGCCTGGGCTGGACCGGCCCCGCCCACGTCGTCCACAACGGAACCCAGATCCAGGACGCGAACGCGGAGGACGCCCCCGGACCGCGCGGCGATCCCGACCTCGTGTGCGTGACGCGGCTCGTCCCGCACAAGCGGCTCGGCCTCCTCCTCGACCTCGCCGAACGCCTCGCGGCGCGGCGCCCCGGCCTGCGCCTGCACGTCGTCGGGGACGGCCCGGAGGCGGCCGCGCTCGCCGAGGGCGTCGCCGCGCGCGGCCTGACGGGCGTGGTCGTCCCGCACGGCTACGTGTCCGAGGAGGTCAAGGCGGCCCTCGTCGCCCGCGCCGACCTGCACCTGTCGACGTCCCGGGGCGAGGGCTGGGGGCTCAGCGTGATCGAGGCCGCCGGGCTCGGCGTCCCCACGGTCGCCGGTGACGTCGACGGGCTGCGCGACGCCGTCCGCGACGAGGTCACGGGCTGGCTCGTCCCGTCCGGCGGCGACTTCCTCGACGTCGTGGAGCGCGCCCTCAAGGAGCTGGACGACCCCGGCCGCCGCGCCGCCGTCGCCGCCGCCTGCCGGGACCGGGCGGCCCGCTACGACTGGGACCGGACGACCGTGCGGCTGGCGGCGCTCGTCGAGGCGGCCGTCCACCGGTACGGTGACGCGACGGGCGACGGCGCGACGGAAGGGGATCGGCGGGACCATGGCCGTCGGAGAGGCTGACCCGCCTCGCGCGGGCGTCCGGCCGAAGGACCGGCCGACGGACCGGCCGATGGACGCGGACGCGGCGGCGGCGCGGCTGCGCGACCGGCTGCGGGCCGTCGCGTGCTGCTGCGCGCTGACCGCGCTCGCCTTCTTCACCAAGCCCGGCGCGATCCTCGCCGACACCAAGATCGACATGGCGGTGAACCCGCTGGGGTTCCTCGGCGGCGCGCTGCGCCTGTGGAGCCCCGAGCAGTTCGGCCAGTTGCAGAACCAGGCCGTCGGCTACCTGTTCCCGATGGGCCCGTTCTACGCGCTCGGCGACCTCGCCGGGGTGCCCGCCTGGATCACCCAGCGGTTCTGGCTGGCCCTGCTGATGTGCCTGGCGTTCACCGGTACGCTCCGGCTCGCCGGACGGCTCGGCGTCGGCGGCCCCCGCTCCCGGCTGTTCGCCGCGATGGCGTACGCGCTCGCCCCGAACGCGCTGTCGACGCTCGGGCTGATCTCGTCGGAGTACATGCCGGTCGCGATGCTCCCCTGGATCGTCCTGCCGCTGGCGAGCGCGGTCGCCGGAGACACCGGACGGCTGCGCGCGGCGGCGCGGTCGGGGCTGGCGATCGCGTGCTGCGGCGGCATCAACGCGACCGCGACCCTCGCGGTCCTGGTCGTCCCCGCGGTCTACCTGCTGACCCGGCCCCGGGGAACGTTCCGGTTCCGGCTGGCGGGCTGGTGGTCGGCGGCGGTGGCGGCGGCGATCGCGTGGTGGCTGATCCCGCTGGCGCTGACCGGCACGTACGGGTTCTCGTGGCTGACCTACACCGAGAAGGCGTCCACGACGGCCGGGCCGACCGGTCTCGTCAACGTGCTGCGCGGCGCGGAACGCTGGGTGAACTACCTGGTGGCGGACGGCCAGATCTGGTCGCCGGTCGGGTACGGGCTCTCGCTGACGCCGCTCGCGATGCTGTGCACGGGCGTCGTCGCCGCGCTCGGGCTCGCCGGGCTCGTCGGCCGGCTGCTGCCCGAACGGACGTTCCTGCTGCTCACGCTGCTGTCCGGGCTCGCGGTCCTGACGGCGGGCCACCTCAGCGACCTGCCGGGACTGTTCGCCGGGGACGTCCGCGCGCTCCTCGACGGCGCCCTCGCCCCCTTCCGGAACCTGCACAAGTTCGACGCGGTGATCCGGCTGCCGCTCGCCCTCGGCCTCGCCCACGTGCTCGTCGCCGCCGCGCGATGGCTGGAGCGGCGGCGTCCGGACGACGACCCGGCGATCGTCCGCCCCCGCCGGGAGGGGCTCGCCGGGCGGATCCGCGCCGCCGCCGTCCTGCCCGTGGTCGCGGCGGTCGCGCTCGGCGGCATCGGCCTCACCGGCGCGGCCCGGGGCCTCAGCGGTTCGGGGAGCTTCGAGCGGGTGCCCGGTTACTGGCAGGACGCGGCGTCCTGGCTGAACGAGCGCGCCGGACGGCAGGGCGTGCTCGCCGTCCCCGGCGCGGCGTTCGGCGAGTACCTGTGGGGCCGTCCGATGGACGACATCGTGCAGCCGCTGCTGGACGCGCGCTGGGGCGTCCGGCAGCTCGTCCCGGCCGGTTCGCCCGGATACACCCGGGCGCTCGACGCGATCGACCTGCAGGCCGGTGCCGGGAAGCCGTCGCCGGGGCTGAGCGAGTTCCTCGGCCGGATGGGCGTCCGGTACGTCCTGGTCCGCAATGATCTGCGGCGCGAGAGCCTCGACGGCGCCCGCCCCGCGCGCGTCCACGAGGCGCTCGACGGCTCCCCGGGCCTGCGCAGGGTCGCGACGTTCGGCCCGCCGGTCGGCCACACGCCCGTGGACGACGCCGTCTCGGCCCTCGACCAGCGCTACCCCGCGCTGGAGGTCTACGAGGTGGAGGGCGCCGCGCCCGTCGCGACGCTCGCCGATGCCGCCGACCCCGTCCGCGTGCTCGGCGGCCCGGAGTCGCTGCTGACGATGGCGGACGGCGGCGCGCTGCCGGACGGTCCCGTGCTGCTGAACGACGACGCGCCCGACCTCGGCGGCGCCCCGGTGGTCACCGACTCGCCGCAGCTCGTCCGGCGCAACTTCGGCGAGCTGCACCAGACGTCGCACACGCTCGGCGCCGCGCACCGGGGCGAGGCCGCCGACGTCCTGGACGACGGCTGGAGGCGGTACGCGACGCACGTCTCCTACGGCGGCGGCGTCCGGGACGTGACGGCCTCGTCGGCGGCGTCCGGCGAGGACACGGCGCCCGAAGGGCGGCTGCCCGGCGCCGCCCCGTACGCGGCGCTCGACGGCGACCCCTTCTCCGCCTGGCGCACCGGCGGGTTCGACGGACCGGTCGGGCAGTGGCTCCGCGTCGACTTCGACCGGCCCCGCGACGCCGGCGACCTGAAGGCCGCGTTCCTGCAGGACGACGCGCTCGGCCCGGCGGTCGCGCGCGTCGCCGTCGAGACCGAGCACGGGACCGTGGAGCAGGACGTCGAGCGCACCCCCGAGGCTCGGCCGCTGCGGGCCCCCGAGGGGGACACCCGCTGGGTGCGGGTGCGCATCACCGGCCTGATCGCCGAGCCCGCCGTGCCCGGGTTCGCGCGCGCGGGCATCACCGAGCTGACCGTCGGCGGCATCGAGCCCACCCGCTCCTACACCATGCCCTCACCGGGCAGGACGGACGAACCGGCGACGTACGTGATGAGCCGCGTGCCCGGAGGCGAGGCGACGTGCATGCGGGGAAGCGCGCGCTGGGTCTGCTCCGAGGACCTCGGCGTGCGCGGCGAGGAGGGCGACGGCTTCGACCGGACGTTCTCCTCCGCGACCGCCCGCGACGTGCGGCTCACCGGGACGGCCGTCCTCACCGACGACGAGCTGGTCGCCGAGTACACCGCCGCCGAGGGGCAGCCGGTCGTCAAGGCGACCTCGACCCTCACCGCCCACCCCGCGAACGGCCCGCGGTCCGCGTTCGACGGCGACCCGGCCACCGCGTGGATCGCGAAACCGGACGACCGCGCGCCCGCGTTCGCCGTCGCGTGGGGGAAGCCCCGCAAGGTCGGGACGGTCGAGCTGCGGCGCCCGCCGGGCGCGTCCGGGCCCGCCCGGGTGCAGATCGAGGGGGACGACGGCGAGATCCGCGAGGGCCTCTCGGACGGCGCGGGCCGGATCTCGTTCGCCCCGATGACCACCGCGCGGATCAAGGTCACGTTCCTGGACGGCCGCCGGTTGCAGCCCGTCCAGCTCACCGACCTGGTCGTCCCCGGCGTCGAGCCGCTACCGGACGTGCGCGGCCTCGGCCTCGAACTGCCGTGCGGCCTCGGACCCAAGCTGCGGGTCGGCGGGACGACCGTCCAGACGAAGGCCGCGGGCACCTTCGGCGACCTGCTCGCCGGACGTCCCGTCCGGTTCGCGGCCTGCGGCGCGGCGCCGCTGAAGGCGGGCGCGAACCGGCTGACCGCCGTGCCGCTCGACTCCTACCGCCTGGAGACGGTGATCGCGGGCGACCGGAACGTCGCGGCGAAGAAGACCGGGGCGG
Organism: Actinomadura cremea; assembly: GCF_014648495.1. Taxonomy (GTDB): domain Bacteria; phylum Actinomycetota; class Actinomycetes; order Streptosporangiales; family Streptosporangiaceae; genus Spirillospora; species Spirillospora cremea. Next base: position 13,800 of record NZ_BMRF01000005.1, on the reverse strand, counting down.
GGGAGACCGGGGCGGGGGAGACCGGGGCGGAGGGGACCGGGGCGGCGGCGCCGGTCGAGGTCGTGAGCTGGGAGTCCGGCGCCCGCGAGGTGCGGGTGGACGCCGCCGCGACGTCGTTCCTCACCGTGAACGAGAACTTCAACGCCGGCTGGCGGGCCACCGCGGACGGCACCGAGCTGCGGCCCGTCCGGCTCGACGGGTGGAAGCAGGGCTGGATCGTCCCGGCCGGGACGCGGGGCACCGTCGAGCTGACCTACCTGCCGGACCGGGCGCAGCTCGTCTCCGTCGCGGGCGGGCTCGGCCTGCTCGTGCTGCTGCTGGCCGTCGCCGTCCGGCCGGTCCGGCGGCGGCGCCCGCCGCGCGGCCGCGCCCCCGTTCCCGTCCCGGCGGCCGGACCCGGCTGGCCGATCTGGGCCGCCGTCCCGTTCGCCGCCGCGCTCGGGGCCTGGATCGGCGGCGTGCCCGGCGCCGCCGTCACCGTCGGCGTCGCCGTCGTGTGCGGCTGGGCGCGCACCCGCCGCTCCGCCGCGCTGCGCGCGATCGCCTCGCCGTGGCCGATCGCCGCCGCCATGGTCGCGGGGACGGCGTGCCTCGCCGTCGGCGCCCGCTGGGACCTGCTGGGCAACCCCGCGAACCCGTCCGGCGTGCTCGGCGACGTCGCGCCGCAGGTCCTCGGGCTCGTGATCGTGGGCCGGCTGGCGATCGAGCTGTGGCGGCCCCGCCCGTCCGGCGGCGGTTCCGGGCGGGGGCCGATCGCGGTCAGCTGGGACGCCCCGGGAGGCGTCGCTGGACCGCCTGCATCGGACGTTCCACCAGGTAGAAGCTCAACGCCGCCGCTGCGATGGAGCCCGCGGCCAGCAGCGGAAGATCCGTCAGGACGCTCCCCCGGAACGTCCGGTCGAGGGCCTCGTACCAGGCGACGATGATGATCATCTGCCACAGGAACAGGCCGTAGGAGACGCGGCCGAGGAACCGCATCACCGGGTTGCCCAGCGCCGCGCCCATCGCCGCGTGCTCCGGCGGCGCCAGCGCCACCGGCGCCGCGAACGCCAGGGCGCACGCCCCGAACAGCACCAGGTGCAGGACGGACGTCCACGGGCCGCCGGGCTCCGACAGGCCGAGCGGGCCGGACGCCGGGGTGGCCGCGACCACGAACAGCATCGCCGCCCCGACCCAGCACGCCGCCCACGAGTCGGCCACGGCGTTGCACAGCGCGGCGACGGGGCGGCGCTCGTCCAGCCGGGCCCACACCGTCACCACGGCCAGGGCCATGCCGATCGCGAACCAGGCGAAGTACCGGGGCGGCCACACCCCCATCTGCGAGTTCCGCTCGGGGAAGTAGGCGAGGAGCGTGAAGGGGAACGACAGCGCCCCGTAGACGCCGATGGCGATCAGCAGCCGTTTGGCGATGGCGCCCACGTCCCCTGTGCGCGCGCTCCTGACTACCCAGCTCAGCACCGCCGCCGTGATGGGCAGCGTCACGTACCAGGCCACCTCCACCGAGAGGCTCCACAGCTGACCCAGGTGCGCGGGGCCCAGATCGGACGACCACCACGGGTCGGGCACGTAGATCTGCGTGAACGTCAGCAGCGACGCCCAGGTGAGCGGGTCGCCGATGTGGTCGCGTCCTGCCGTGACCATGTAGACCACGATCAGCACCCAGTACGCGGGGATGATCCGCAGCGCGCGCTTGGCCAGATACCGGCCCGCACGCGGCGCGGGCCGTCCGTCCAGCGCCGCCGCCGCCCACGGCCGGTACAGCAGCAGCCCGGACAGCACGAAGAAGATCGCCACCCCGGCCTGGCCGCCGTTGAACAGCCAGCCGGCGCCCTCGCCCCGCGTCATCGTGCCCGCCGAACCGGCGACGTGCACGGCCAGGACGGCGAGGGCCGCGACCGCGCGGACGCCGTCCAGCGAGTCCTGGTGCCCGGCGATCGGCGGCGGCGCCGCGCGGGCGGCGCCGCGCTCGTCCCGGCGGGAGAAGTCGGTCGTCACCGGCGGCTCCCCGAGAGCCGCCGCGCCTCCGGCGCGCTCCCCGCACCGGTCCGCTTGCGCAGCACCAGCACGAGGTTCCACGTGGCGATCTCCCGCAGCCCCGGCACCCGCACGACCGCCTGCGCCCAGCCCGGGTGGTAGCGGGGCAGGACGTCCAGGACGTCCACGTCGTCGCGCCCGTGCGCCCACGCGACCGCGTCCGCGACCGACACCGGGTGCAGGCTCCGCCCGTACCGGTTCTTCGGCGGACGGCCGTGCCGCCGCTCGTACCAGCGCGCGGCCCGATGCCCGCCGAAGTAGTGCCACGGGGACGTCTCGTGCCCGCCCCACGGCGACAGCCAGTTGGTGAACGACAGGTACACGGTCCCGCCTGGCCGGGTCACCCGCACCATCTCCCCGGCCATCCGCCACGGCTCCGGGACGTGCTCCAGGACGTTCGACGAGAAGCACACGTCGGCGGCGCCCGTCCGGAACGGCAGGGCGAGCCCGCTGGCCACGACGGTGTTCGGCCCGGGGGGTCCGTGCGCCCGCAGTTCGCCGACGTCCGGGTCGACGCCGCTGCACCGCGCGCCCGCCCGCTCCAGCGCGCGCGCGAAGAACCCCGAGCCCGTCCCGACGTCGACGACCGTCGCCCCGTCCAGGTCGGCGTACGCCCGGAGCTGGGCCACGGTGTCACGTGCCAACAGGTCGTAGAACCGCGCCGGGTCGCCGCCCTCGTGCCGGAACGCGCTGAAGAGCCGCACCGAGCGGGCCAGCGTCGCGCGGTGCGCGCCCGGGTCCAGGCGCACCGAGACCATCGCCACCTCGCCTCGGAGTCGGAAGGACACGGCGTCGGAAAAATACTGCGTCGAAAAGTACAGCGGGAGCTTACCGGCCGGTACAGACCTGCGGGAGTCCTGTTAGCCTGACCCGACACACGCCGGAGACGGCCCCCCGGCCGCGACTGGACGGCACTCCCGGAGGTGTTCATGCGGCGACGGGTCGGACTGCTCCTGATCGGCCTGGGAGCGTTCTTCCTCACCCTCGCGCCCCTCGTCCGGTTCTACGTGGCGGAGCAGGTCGTGCGCGCGCCGCTGAACCGGTACCAGGTCACGCACCTGGAGTCGCCGAACAGCACCTACTTCGACCAGGCCGAGCTGAAGACGAAGACGAACGTCACGCTGCTCGCCACCAACACCGTCCGCGGCGACGTCCGGGCGAACGGCGGCAACGACGACGTCGCCGTCTGGGACTCGACCACCAACATCTACGACAAGGCGAACCCGAAGAACCCCGTGCAGATCCAGGGCTTCCGGATCGCCTTCGACCGCGACACGGGCGAGCTCGTCAACTGCTGCGGCGTCCACGTGGACGGCGACGGCAGCGTCCAGATGAGCGGGTACGGGCTGCTGTTCCCCATCGCGAACGTCCAGAAGACCGACTACCGGTTCTTCGACCCGACGACCAAGCAGGCCGCGCCGATGCAGTTCGGCGCGGTCGAGCAGGTCCACGGGCTCACCGCCTACCGGTTCACCCAGCACATCCCGCTGACGAAGACCGGCGCGGTCGACGGCAAGCTCCCGGGGACGATGCTCGGCCTGCAGGACGCCGAGCCGCAGCGGGTCGACCGCTACAGCGAGGCGTACAACACGGTCTGGGTCGACCCGCGCACGGGCGTCCCGGTCAAGCACCGCAAGAACATCCGCAGCACGGTCCGCACCCCGGACGGCCGGGGCGAGATGATCGTCGCGCAGGCCGACCTCGTCACCACCGACGCCGACCAGAAGAAGGCCGTCGACCTCGCGGACGGCACCGCCCTGCAGATCGACATGGTGCGGATCTTCCTCCCCGGCGCGGCCGTCCTGCTCGGCCTCCTCGGGCTGCTGGTCGGCGGCATCATGGGCCTCGGCCGCGACGACGCGCCGCCGCCCCCGCCGCAGGCCCCGCGCCGCTCCGACGGGAAGTTCGGCGACGTGTCCCCGCCGCGCCCGGCGAAGAAGCCGGACGACGACCCCGCCGGGGAACCGGCGAAACCGGCCGCGAAGAAGAAGGCCGCGAAGAAGAAGGCGCCGCCGCGCCTCGCCGGCCGTCCCGCGGCGAAGCGCAAGCCCGCCGGCCGCGCCTGATCCGCGCACCACCGCCGCCCGGTCCCGCCGCCGGGCGGCTCCGCCATGCCCGCCCGCGCCGCCCTTGATACTTGTTCTAGGCCGACTCCCCGTACCGAGGTGACACTGAAATCCGTAACTAGAACCTGTTGCAGTTTCTTGGATTCGCGCCTAGGGTCGGGGCTGTGCGGACACGAGCTACCGAACTATTCGGCATCGAGTACCCGATCTTCGCGTTCAGTCATTGCCGCGACGTCGTCGCGGCGGTGAGCCGCGCCGGCGGCATGGGCGTCCTCGGCGCCCTGTACTTCAGCCCCGAGGAGCTCGAACTCGAGCTCAAGTGGATCGACGAGCACGTCGGCGGCAAGCCTTACGGCGTGGACGTCGTCATGCCCGCCAAGTACGAGGGCGCCGATCTCGGCGACGCCGAGGAGATGCTCGGCAAGCTGCAGGGGATGATCCCGGCCGAGCATCGCAAGTTCCTCGACGACCTCCTCGCCGAGCACGGCGTCGAGCCGTCCACCGACACCGCCCACCGCGCGCTGCTCGGCTGGACCGACCAGACCGCGCGGCCCCAGGTCGAGGTCGCGCTGCGGCACCCGATCGCCCTCCTCGCCAGCGCCCTCGGCCCGCCCCCCGCGGACGTCGTCGCGGAGGCGCACGAGAAGGGCGTCAAGGTCGCGGGCCTGGCCTCCAACGCCCGGCACGCCCGCAAGCAGACCGACGTCGGCGTCGACATCATCGTCGCGCAGGGCACCGAGGCGGGCGGGCACACCGGCGACGTCTCCACGATGGTCCTCATCCCCGAGGTCGTGGACGCCGTCGGGGACGAGACGATCGTCCTCGCCGCGGGCGGCATCGGCCGCGGCCGGCAGATGGCCGCGGGCCTCGCCCTCGGCGCCGACGGCGTGTGGACGGGCTCGATCTGGCTCACCGTCGAGGAGGCCGACACCCCCGAGCGCGCGATGCCGAAGCTGCTCGAGGCGTCGTCCCGGGACACCGTCCGGTCCCGCGCGTGGACGGGCAAGCCCGCCCGCTTCCTCAAGACCGCCTGGACCGAAGCGTGGGAGAGCGAGGACTCCCCGGGCACCCTCCCGATGCCGATGCAGTTCATGCTCATCGCCGACGCGCTGCCCCGCATCGCCCGCTCCGGCGACGGCGAGCTGGTCACGTTCCCGGTGGGCCAGATCGTCGGCTCGATGAACCAGGTGAAGCCCGCGAGCCAGGTCGTCTACGACCTCATCGAGGAGTACGTCGAGTCGATGGAGCGCCTCAACAGGATCACCGAGGACTGAGCGCCATCACCGAGGACTAGGAACGTCCGCCGCCGTGCCGGGGTGGCGCGGCGGCGGTCACCGTCCACCCGAGAACGTCCCGGACCCGCGTGCTCGATCGAGAGCCCGCGGGTCCACCCGTCCCGACCGCGTCGCCGGCCGGGACGTCAGCAGGTCGAGTGGAACAGGCCCCCGACGGCGCGCGAGGCGGCCGGCTCGTTGTAGAGCCGGACCGCCTCGGTCGTCTCCGCGACGTGCACCTCGACCCCCGCGTCCTCCAGGACCCGCAGCGTCTCGGGCATCGTCTTCAGCCGCAGCTCCATGCCCCGGCTGAGCACGACGACCTCGCACCCGTGGTCCAGCAGTTCGCGCACGTCGCCGGGCCGGATCCCCGGATCGTGCCGGGTCCCGTGCTCGTTCCAGTCCCATTCCCGGCCACCGCCGGGGAACAGCTTGAAGTCCTTCCCCGGAGGAAGGCCCTCGACCTCCATCCGTCCCCACGAAACGTGCGTGACCCGAGGCGACTCCAGTCCCATGGCCCGATGCTGTCACGCCGGAGGACCCGCGACATTGATACTTTTCGCATCGAGGGCACCGATCATCGCCTGAACCCTCGAACGAGGACATGACTCCGAAAGCACTGAGGCCGGTCGACCTGGCCCGCGAGCACGGCCTCTCCACGCAGGCCGTCCGCAACTACGAGGACGACGGCATCCTGCCCGCGGCCGAACGCAGCGGCACCGGGTACCGCCGGTACGGCGCCGTGCACGCCCGAGCCCTGCGCGCCTTCCTCGCCCTCCGCGCCGGATACGGGCACCAGACGGCCACGGAGATCATGCGGGCCGCCAACCGGGGCGACGACGAGGCGCTCTTCCGGCTGATCGACCGGGCGCACGCCGAGCTGCTGCACGAACGGGACGTCCTGGACCAGGTCGCCGTCGCGCTCGGCGACCTGACGGCCGCGCCCGTCCCGGACGACCGGCCCGCCGAGCTGTCGATCGGCGCGCTGGCCCACCAGCTCGGCATGCACCCCGCGTCGCTGCGCAAGTGGGAGGACGCCGGGATCCTGCGGCCCCGCCGCGACCCGGTCACCGGCCGCCGCGGCTACCCGCCGGACGCGGTGCGGGACGCGCACGTCGCCCGCCAGCTCCGGCGCGGCGGCTACCCGCTCCGGCGCATCGAGCTGTTCGTCGATCAGCTGCGCGCCGCGGGGGACACCACCGCCCTCGAGGACGTCCTCGCCGAGTGGCGCGTCCGGCTCCGGCGCCGCAGCCGGGCCATGCTCGCGTCCGGAGCGCACCTCGACGACTACCTGCACACCCGCGCGCCGGACTGACCGTGCGGGGACGATGGCCTACTTTACCTTCCGGAAGGTAAAGTAGGCCGCGTGGAGACCAACGCACGCGAACGCATCCTGGACGGCGCGCTCGAACTGCTGCGCGCCGAGGGCGGCGGGAAGATCACCCTGGACGCCGCCGCCCGCCAGGCCGGAGTGACCAAACCGGGCCTGATGTACCACTTCGCCACCAAGGACGCGCTGATGCTCGGGGTGGTCGAGCACGTCGCCGACCGGTGGGAACGGCGCCTGCTCGACCATCTGGGACGTCCGGTCGAGACGGCCTCACCGCACGAGCGGATCCGCGCCTACGTGCGGGTGGCCCTGACCGAGCAGTTCGACCGCGCCGACTACGCGGTCTGCGCCGACGCCCGTTACCGCGACGCCCTGGCCACCGCCTGGGTGCGGCGCTTCGATCCCTGGCTCGCGCTCCCCGACGACCTCCCCGAGCCGGACCGGGGCAGGCTCACCGCCGCGCGGCTCCTGGCCGACGGCTACTGGACGGCCGACTCCACCGGCGTCTTCCCCGTTCCCGGACGCGACCGCGCCCACGTCCTCGCGGTCGCCGAGGACCTGCTGAAAGACGAGACCTCCCGATGAACAAGTGGACACCCCTGCTGGCGGCGATCCTGCTGGAGGTGACCGCCACGCTGTCACTGCGCGCGGCGGTGGACCGGCCCGCCTGGTACGCGCTGGTGGTCGTCGGCTATCTCGGCGCGTTCGCCGCCCTCGGTCGCGCGCTGCGCGCCGGGCTGGGCATCGGCGTGGCCTACGGCGTGTGGGCCGCCGCCGGAGTCGTGCTCACCGCGGTGCTGGCCGCCGTCCTGTTCGACGACCCGCTGACCGCGACCATGGGCGTGGGCATCGCCCTGGTCATCGCAGGGGTCCTGTGCGTGGAGCTGGGCTCCCAGCAGGCCCACCGCCGCGAGGAAGAGGGAAGCTCCGCATGACCTGGCTGCTGCTGGGGGGCGCGATCCTGTCCGAGGTCGCGGCCACCCTGTCCCTGCGCATGGCCTCCCAGCCCGGCGGGCGCCGGGCCTGGCTCGCGGCCGTGGTCGCCGGCTACCTGGCCGCCTTCGCCTTCCTGACGCTCGTGCTGTACGACGGCCTGGGCATCGGCGTCGCCTACGGCGTCTGGGCCGCGTCCGGCGTCGCCCTGACCGCCATCGCCTCACGCGTGCTGTTCAAGGAGGCCCTGACCAAGGTCATGGGCCTGGGCATCGTCCTGATCGCCGCCGGTGTCCTGTTCATCGAACTCGGGACCGCCCACTGACGGCCCGTCCGGTGGTGCGGTGTTCACCAGCCGATTCCGGCTGCCACGGGCAGGTGGTCGCTGCCGGTGGCCGGCAGCACCCACGCGCTCTCCGGCTTCACGCCGCGGACCAGGATCTGGTCGATCCGCGCCACCGGGAACCGTGCAGGCCAGGTGAAGCCGAAGCCGTCCCCGGCCGCCTCCTGCGCCGAGCGCAGTCGCGAGGTGAGGGCGGCGAACGCGCGGTCGTCCATGGTGCCGTTCAGGTCGCCGAGCAGCACGACCCGCTCGTTCCGCTCGGCGGCGACGGCCTCCCCGAGCGCCTGCGCGTTCCGGTCCCGGTGGGCCGTCCAGAAGCCCGCCCGGGGGTTCACGCGTGCGGACCCCAGGTGGGCCACGTACACCGCCAGCGGTCCGTGGCCCGTGGCCACCGTGGTGCGCAGCGCCCGAGCGTCGACCAGCTTGACGTCCATCGGCTTGGTTTCGGCCAGCGGCCCGTAGTCCGTCTTGATGTCGACGGGCCGGGTGTCCGACAGCGGCAGCTTGCTCCACAGCCCGACCGTGCCCCGCACCGCGTGGTACGGGTACGCCTTCGCCAGTTCCTTCTCGTACGTGCCCCGGTCCTGCGGGGTCAGCTCCTCCAGCGCCAGCACGTCCGCACCGGAGGCGGCCAGGTCGCGGGCCGTGCCGGCCGGGTCGGGGTTGTCGGCGCCGACGTTGTGACCGGCCACGGTGAGGTCGCCGCCCGCGCGGGCCTTGTCGCCGAGCAGCCCGCCGAAGAGGTTCAGCCACACCATGACCGGCAGCAGCAGCGCGGCCACCGCCGAGACGGAGCGGCGCCAGAGCGCCCCGGCCAGCAGCACCGGGACGAACAGGCCGAACCATGGCAGGAAGGTCTCCACCAGGCTGCCGAGGTTCCCGATCCGGTTCGGGATCACCGCGTGCAGCAGCATGAACAGGCCGAGCAGCAGCGCCGACGCCGCGAGGACCGGGCCGCGCTTCCACGGCCCCGGCCGAGCGCCGACGCGGATCGCCCTCCGGATGCCCGCGCGCCATGTGCCGGAGCCGGTATCACGGCCGCCGGTGCCGTCCCGTCCGGTCTCCGCAGTGTCCGTCTGCGCCATCGTTTCCCCTGGCTCATCGACGGTCACTTCTGTTCCCGGGTGGGTCGGCGTACATGCGGGTTCCGCGACCGGTGACCGAGAGGTGCGGTGACGGCTGCCATGGCGACGATCCGGCGGGGCGTTGCCCGTGCCGACGGCGGGATTCGGATCATGCCTTCATTCAAGGCAGGGCGGTGTTGCCGGCGCGTAAGCGGTTTTCGATATGCCGACGATATGCGCCGGCTCGTAGCATCGAGGACGTGCGTGTGCTGATCGTCGAGGACGAGCCCTTCCTGGCGGAAGCCATCCGCGACGGCCTGCGCCTGGAGGCGATCGCGGCCGACATCGCGGGTGACGGCGACACCGCGTGGGAACTGCTCGGCGTCAACGCCTACGACATCGCCGTCCTCGACCGCGACGTCCCCGGACCGTCCGGTGACGAGATCGCCGAACGCATCGTCGCCTCCGGCAGCGGCATGCCGATCCTGATGCTCACCGCCGCCGACCGTCTGGACGACAAGGCCACCGGGTTCGGACTCGGCGCCGACGACTACCTCACCAAGCCGTTCGAGCTGCGAGAACTCGCGCTCAGGCTCCGAGCGCTCGACCGCAGGCGCGCGCACCACCGGCCGCCCGTGCGGGAGATCGCGGGTCTGCGGCTGGACCCGTTCCGCCGCGAGGTCTACCGCGACGGCCGCTACGTCGCGCTCACCCGGAAGCAGTTCGCCGTGCTCGAAGTCCTCGTCGCCGCCGAGGGCGGTGTCGTCAGCGCCGAAGCACTCCTGGAACGCGCGTGGGACGAGAACGCCGACCCGTTCACCAACGCCGTGCGCATCACCGTCTCGGCACTGCGCAAACGGCTCGGCGAACCCTGGATCATCGCCACCGCGCCGGGCGCCGGCTACCGCATCGACACGCGACCGGAGGCCGGACGCGGGCGTGGATAGAGCCCCGGTGCGAGCGGCGCCCCGAGGGCGGGATCCGTGTCACCGTGGAACCACCCGCTACTTCCTCGCGCTCCGGCCGAGGACGGCCTGCATCTCCCGCTGGATGATCTCCTGGAACGGCACGTCGTCGTCGTGGTTGCCGAGGATGACGCCGACCCAGCCGGTGTCCGGGTAGATGTTCCAGCTGGCGACGCTGCCGGGGTTGACGCCGGCGCGCCCGATCACCCACCGGCCCTCGACGATGCCGACCGGCATCGAGTACGCCCCGAACGACGCGTCGGCGGGGGCCGCCCGGCCGCTCCGGCCGCCCACCTGCGGGGGGTGCGGCCTCTTGGCCGCGGTGAGCACGTCGGCGTAGGGCCGGTCCAGCACCGTGCCGTCTCCCAGCGCGTGCGCGAACCGGATCAGGTCCGGTGCGGTGGCGAAGCCGCCGTCCCCCGGGGGATCGATGAAGTTGCGGCCCGGGTTCTTGCCCAGCTGGTGCGGGTCCGGGCTGCCCTTGTCCAGGTTGCGGACGGCGTCCACCCGGGTGCCGTCGGCCTGCCGCATGTACGAGTGCGCGATGTGCTCGTCGGTGAGCCACTGCGGCCTGGTGTAGAACGCGGTGCCGGTCATGCCGCAGCGCCGGAAGACGTGCTCCTCCACGTAGTCCCAGTACGTCATGCCGGTCACGGCCTCCACGATCAGCGCGGGGATGGCGACCTCGGCGCCGGCGTGGTGGGTGGGGGTGCCGGGGGGCGCCACCGGCTCCGACCGCCGGGCCCACTGCTCGTAGAACTCGCGCACCTCCTCCCGGCTCTGGAAGACGCGCTGCCGGTCCTCCTCCGGGGTGTTCAGCCCGGAGGTGCCGGAGAGCAGGTGGTGGACGGTCACCTGCTCGGCGATCTCTTCGGCGAAGCCCGTCAGGTAGGTGCCCACCGTGTCCCACAGGTTCACCTCGCCGCGCTGCACCAGCTGCATGACGGCCACCGCGCCGAACGGCTTGCCCGCCGAGCTGAGGTTGAACGCGACGCCCTCGTGGTTGCGGATCCCCTTCTCCTCGTCGGCCATGCCGTAGCCGCGCGACAGCACCGTCCGGCCCCGGTGCGACAGCATCACCACGCCGGAGAACCTGTCCTCGGCGGCCAGCCCCGCCACGTACCGGTCGTAGGCCCCGCCGGGCCGGGCGTCCGGCGGGATGTCGGAGCCGGTCGGGGCGGCGTGGGCCGGGCGGGCGCCCGCCAGCGGTGCCCCGGCCGCGACCGCCCCGGCGGCCGCCAACCCGCCCCACCCGAGCAGCCGCCGCCGGTCGATGCCACGTACGGAATCCGAGTCCATGATCACGGCCCTTCCTGATCGACGAACCGACCGTCGCTGCGCTGTGGTCGATGGCTCCACTGAAGAGGGCGGGCTGTTGCGGCGGCGTATGCGATTTCCGATACGCCCGCGATACAGCCGCACCTCCGGGCGTCGAGGGACCGCGGTGACGTGGCCGACCTGATCTGCAGGAGCCGGCCGTGGGTGTGCCGCGCAGGTCGGCCGCCGTGGCGCCCGACCCCCGGACGTGCGCGACCGGCGGGTTCGAGCGCCCTATCTTGGCGGCGTGAGTCTCGATGCCGCCATGCGCGATGCCCGCCTGCCCGTCCTGGACGAGCGTGGCCTGATGCCGCTCGCCGAAGCCCGCGAACTACTGGCCGGGGCGACGGTGTTCCGGCAGGGCGAGGGGCGGATGATCGGCGGCAGGTTCGTCCTGGAATCGGACCGGCTGTGGGCCGCTCTGCTGAGGACCGGTGGGCCTGGCCGGAGATGGAGGAACCCGCGGCCACCGCGCAGGACCTCGTGCTCGCCGTCGAGGCCCTCCGCGAACGGCGCGCGATCACGGAAGCGATCACCCCGCGCTCGCCTGAAGACCACCTACGTGAGCGCATCGAGCTGCTCGGCGGCTGGGGAGCGGCCTGGTAAGGCCGGGCCGGAGGTCGCGGGTCGGCGGATCGAGTGGAACCGCCCGTCCCCGACGGCACCCGCCACGGTCAGACCGACCGCTGCTTGATCCCGTCCAGGAGGGCGGCAAAGGCGGCGGGGGTCATGCCGATGTGCCCGGCGTCCGGATCCTTGGAGTCCCGGACGCCGACACCCAGCGCAAGCGTTCCGAGTTCAACACAGTGCTGGTCATCGGCTCCGCCGCTGTGAGAACTCTTCCGCCACTGAACGATCATGAATACCTCTCCATGTACTGCCGGATGATCTCGCGTGAGGCTTCCAACGAGGCTGCCTGCGCGCCGATGCGATCGAACTTAACCGACAATTCCCGCACCTCGCCAGGTGTTTCGATCAACCGCCCCCCGTTCTGGGCGCCGGAGAAGGCGATGTCACGAGTCGCAAGACTGAGTACCTGCAACGAGCCGTCGACGCCGAGGTGAGCACCTGAGGTGAAGGGGACGACACGAATGCTCACCTGTGGGAGTTGGGCCATCGTGTAGAGGTGCTGGAGTTGCTCCCTCATCACATCGCGGCTCCCGACGAGTCGAGCTAGAGCGCTTTCATCAATCACGGCCCACATCTCAACGTCGGCGCCCTTGTCGAGAAAGAACTTCCTTCTAGCGACGCGCTCGGCCATCTCGATGTCGAAGTCCTTCGGGGTCCCCGCCTGGACGTAGCACCACGTGTACCCGTCCGTCTGGAGCGCGAGTGGGATCACCTGGCCGTGGTAGACCTTGATCAGGTGTGCCTCTTCCTCGTATTTGACTAGTTGGCGTCCCCAATCGGGATCATGCATCATTCGGGCGAACCAGAGCAATAGCTGCAGAAGGCGTCCGGTGCCGTAGACCTCGTCCAGCTTGGCCATCTGGTACTCCTGCGGGCGCTGGCGGCCCGACTCCATGTTGCAAACCGATGATCGCGATATCCCGATGATCTTTCCTGCCTGGGTGAGGGACAGTCCCGCTCCCTCGCGGAGAAATCGCAGGTAGAAGGCCAGGAAGTGCCACATCGAAAGCTTGGGCTAAAGGGGGTCGCGGACGATCGGCATCGGAGCCTCCTGTTTGGTTTTTATGCTTGTACAGGTCAACCGTACGACGCCGGGTGATCCTTGCCACAGGAAATCAGAAAACTAGGCAAGGGGCGGGGAGATGTCGATCACTGCGACGGGAGACCTGATCGTTCCCCTTTTGGGGACGTCGACGGCCGTGGGGCTCGCGCGGACACTTGCGGGCGCTCGGCTGTGCAAATGGGGCTGTATTCATATTTCGGACGATGCACTTCTGATCGTCTCGGAACTCGTCACGAATGCGGCCCGGCAGACGCCGCACGAGGAGATCCGCTTCCAGATCAGCCGGGACGCCGCCGGGGTCATCATCGGTGTCTGGGACTCCAGTCCCGAGATCCCGCGCCAACCGAAACCGGCCTTCGAGTTGACCCTCGACGAACTCGACTCGTGCGGGGGCTCGTTCGACGACAACGGCGGCCGGGGGCTGTCGATCGTCCAGACGCTCGCCGCCGTGTGCGGCGTGACGCGGGATCCGAACGGGGGCAAATGGGTGTGGGCGCGGCTGCGCGTCTGATCAGGCGGACGCCTCGTCGAGCCGGTTCGCCAGCGCCAGGTACTCCAGCGACCACCCGCTGCTCGTCGCGATCTCGCACAGCGGGGCGGTCGGGAGGAGGAGGCGGCGGAGGTCGGGCAACCGGCTCGCGTCCCCGCGCCGGAGGCGGTCGGCGTGATCGCGCAGGTCGTCCACGAGTCCGGCTTCGCTCGCGTAGTGCTCCTGCCAGGTCAGACATCCCAGGAGCTGAGATGTCAAGCTGCGAGGTGTTGGTAGCGGTGCGACCATGCG
>NZ_BMRF01000004.1 GCF_014648495.1 Actinomadura cremea | reverse complement strand
ATCGCCGAACGGGCACGCGACGAACCGGTCGGCGGTCAACTCCGGACGGTTCAGGTAGCCGCGCGCGAGCCCCTCCCCCGCCAGGTACAGCTCGCCGGGGACGCCGGGCGGCACCGGACCGAGCGCGGCGTCCAGCACGTACGCGCGGGTGTTGGCGACCGGCCCGCCGATCGGCGCGTGCCCGGCGGTGTTGCCGTCGTCGTGCCACGCGGTGGCGTAGACGGTCGCCTCGGTGGGCCCGTAGACGTTGGAGACGCGGGCGTCCGGCAGCAGCGCGCGCACGTCCCGGACGAGCTGCGCCGGGAGCGCCTCGCCCGCCAGCACCACGTCGCCCGCCCGCAGGTCGAGCCGTCCGGTCCCGAGCAGCGCCGCCACCGCCGACGGGACGCCGCTGACGAGCGTCCCCGACCAGCCGCCGCGCTCGGCGACCTCGAGCAGGTCGCGGACGACCTCGACCCCGCCGCCGCAGGTGAGCGGCGCGAGCCATTCGAACACCGACACGTCGAAGTTCAGCGAGGTCGAGAACAGCACCCGGGCGAGCCGCTCGGGGCCGAACTCCCGCCCCGCCCACGCGCACAGGTCGACGACGTTCGCGTGCGAGACGACGACGCCCTTGGGCCGTCCGGTCGACCCCGACGTGTAGATGACGTACGCGGCGTTCTCCGCCCGCAGCGGCCGCACCCGATCGGCGTCCGTGACGTCCGCACCGGAGACCCCGCCGAGGTCGAGCGCGTCGATCTCGATCCGCGCGATCTCCCGGTCCCGCACGGCGTCGCCGGGCCGGACGCCGGGGATGTCGGTGGCGGTGTCGGTGATGAGGGCGGCCGGTGCGGCGTCGGCCAGCATGTAGGCGACACGGTCGGCGGGGTAGGCCAGGTCGATCGGCTGGTAGGCGGCGCCCGCCTTCAGGACGGCCAGCGCCGCGACCACGAGGTCGGCGTCGCGCGGCAGGGCCAGCGCCACGAAATCCTCGGGGCCGACACCGCGCGCGATGAGATGCCGCGCGAGCCGGTTCGCACGGGCGTTCAGCTCCGCGTACGTGAGCCGGGACGCGCCCGCGACCACCGCCGTCGCGCCGGGCGTCCGGGCCGCCTGCGCCTCCACCAGATCGGGGACCACCGCCGGGGCGACGGGGGCGGACGTGTCGTTCCACTCGCGCAGGACGAGCCCGCGCTCGGCGTCGTCGAGCAGGTCGACGTCGCGGAGGGGCGTCGCGGGGTCCGCGTCGCCGAGGGCGCGCAGGAACCGGACGTAGCGGTCCTGGTGGGTCGCGACCTCGGCCTCGGTGTAGAGGTCGGGGTGGGCGTCGAAGTCGACGCGCATCCCGGTGCCGTCGAAGTTGTCGTAGAGGTTGATCGACAGGTCGTCGATGGGGCCCGTGGTGATGGCGTGCATCCGCGCGGGCAGGCCGGCGAAGTCGATGCGGTAGTCGAACGCCATGATGTTGATGACGGGCCCGTACAGGCGCCGCCGCTCGCCGAGCAGGCGCAGGTCGCGCAGCAGGTCCTCGCGCCGGTAGCGCTGGTGGCGCAGGGCGCGGGCGGCGGCGCGGGTCGCGGTGCGGACGAGCTGCTCGACCGTCATGTCCGGGGCGACGGTGACGCGCAGCGGCAGGACGGACGCGAGCATCGCGGGGGTGTCGAGCGCGACCTGGGTGGTGCGGCCGCTGACGGCGAGGCCGAGGACGACGTCCTCGGTGCCGGTCGTCCGGGCGACGTAGGCGGCGGTCGCGGCGATCGCGAGGCCCTGGGGGGCGGTGCGGAGCCGGCGCGCCCCGGCCGCCAGGCCGGCGGTCTGCTCCGGCGGGATCACCGTGACGCGGGTCAGGTAGTCGGTGGTCGGCTCGGCCGTGCCGTCCGACAGCCCGACCGCGACGGGGCGGTCGGCGAAGCGCTCCGTCCAGTACGCGCGGTCGCGCTCGAACCTCTCGGAGGCCCGGTACGCCTCCTCCTCGGCGAGGACCCGGCGGTAGTCGCCCTGCTCGGCGGGGACGTACTCGCCGCCGTTCGCGAGGGTGGTGTAGACCTCGGCGGCGCGGCGGACGACGATCGCGCCGCTGTAGGCGTCCTGGATGGTGTGGTGCGCGCGGAGGAACCACCAGTGCAGGCCGGGCGCGAGCCGCAGGAGTTCGGTGACGTACAGGTGGTCGGCGTCCAGCGGGAGCGGCTCGGCCATCCGGGCGCGGACGCGGGCCCGCGCGGCGGCACGCGGGTCGGGTTCGGCGCCGAGGTCCACGAGGGGAATGGACGCGGTCGCGTCGGGGTCCAGGATCTGGTGCGCAATTCCGTCCCGTTCCACCAGCCGGACGTTCATCGCGAGCGCCTCGTGCGCGGCGATTCGCGCCACCCGGTCGAACAGCTCGTGGTCGAGCGGGCCCTCGATCTCGATGTACTGCGCGAGATGGATCGGCGTTCCCGGCGCCAGTTGCTGCGCGTACCAGACACTCTGCTGAGCGGCGGAGAGAGGAACGATCTCGGTGGACGACATCAAGCGGCACTTTCCGGGTCGGGGTGGGTTTGCTTTATGCCCGGCAACGGCGCCGCGGCGGCGCCGGGTCCGACGGGCGGAAAACCGATGAGAATGACCACAGAACTGATCGGGCTGGCCCCGTCCCCTTTCCCCGAGTCCCGTCGGATGCGCGGCGGCCGCGATCCCGGACTGCGCCCTGTGGTCTCGCTGATACGGAGCGCCGCCGCTTTCCGTCCCCGGCGAGACCTCCCGCGACCCACGTACTACTCGGGAGTAGCGGGGCCACAGTCAAGCAGCCCGGTCACAGGACTCGCAATCCCCCCGAAAGTAGAACTTGACCTCGAATATTGCTCACAGGAGTGACAAAAGGACACACGTGGGGGCGGTCGCGGCGCACCGCGGACGCTCGCCGGATGACAAAGGTTGGCAACCGAATCCGGCCAATGCGATTACCGACCGTTAACTTGCGCGCCCGCACACCGTCGGCTACCTGGCCGGATACTCGTGCACGACCACCGCCGCGGCCCCCACCGAGGGGTGCCGCTGCAGCACCGCCTCGATCTCCCCCAGCTCCATCCGGACCCCGGAGATCTTCACCTGCCGGTCGACGCGGCCGAGGTACTGCAGGGTCGGCCGGTCCTCGCCGCCCGCGCCCGCCGGCAGCAGCCGCACGGCGTCGCCCGTCCGGTAGAGGCGTCCGGTCGGCGACGCGCCGAACGGGTCCCGGAAGAACGCCTCGCGCGTCCGCTCCGCGTCGCCCAGGTAGCCGCGCCCCACGACGACGCCGCCGACGAACAGCTCGCCGGTCTCGTCGACGTCGCACGCCGCCCACGTCCCGTCGTCCAGCGCCCGCAGGACGTACAGGCGCGCGTTCACGACCGGGGTGCCGATGGGCAGCCGCAGCAGCTCCAGGTCCCCGGCCGTGACGGTGTGGTGGGTGACGTCGTCGGAGCACTCGGTGGGGCCGTAGGCGTTGAGCAGCCGGGCGTGCGGGACGGCCGCGAGCCAGCGCCGCGACAGCTCCGCGGGCAGTTCCTCGCCGGTCGCGATCATCCAGCGCAGGCCGGGGAACGGCGGCCCCTCCGGGCGTTCGGGCAGGTCGTCGAGCAGGTGCCGCACCATCGTCGGGACCAGCTCGACCACCGTGACGCCGCGCCCGTCCACCAGCCGCGCGAACGCGGCCGCGTCGTGCGCGACGTCGTCGCCGACGATCTCCACCCGGCCGCCGAGCAGCAGCGGGCACAGCATCTGCCAGATCGAGATGTCGAAGCCGAGCGGGGCGGTGAACGCGACCGCGTCGTCCTCCGTCATGCCCAGGTCGATGATCTTCGCCCACAGGTGGTTCAGCATCCCCCGGTGCTCGACGACCGCGCCCTTCGGGCGTCCGGTCGAACCCGACGTGAACAGCACGTAGCGGGGGCGGTCGAGGGCGTCCAGGCGGGGCTCGCCGGGCCACGGCGCCAGGTCGCGGGCCGCGTCGGCGCGGACCGTCCGGCATCCGGCCGCGGCGGCGCCCTCCAGCAGCGCGGGCGCCGGATCGCCGGCGTCCACGGTGAGCAGGACGGACGCGCCCGCCTGGTCAAGCACGTCGCGCACGCGCGTCGCCGGCCACGTCTCGTCGGCGGGCACGTACAGGGCGCCGACCAGCTCGATCGCCAGGAACGCCGCGATCACGGCGGCGCACCGGCCGCCGCCGACCCCGACGACCTCGCCGGGCCGCACGCCCGCGCCCTCCAGCAGCGTCGCGAGGCGGCGCGCCTCGGCGGCCAGCTCCGCGTAGCTCAGCGCGCGGGCCCCGTCGGCGACCGCGGGCCGGTCCCGCTCGGCGGCGAAGCGCTCCACCCGGGTGATCACGGGGTCGCCGAGGTCGACCTCCCGCTCGCGGAGCATCCCGTGCCGGACGGCCAGGTCACGGGCCCGTTCGAGCTCGGCGGCGGGCACCGCGAGGGGCGCCAGGCCGGCCAGGGGCGGCAGCCGGTCGGCCGCCGGTCCGCGAGCGCTCATGTTCACTCTCCGTGAGGTAGTACCGCTTCGCCGTCATCGAACGCCGGGCTCGACAATGCGGGTGCATAGCTTATGTCCGGACGCGTCGAGAAGTACCCGTGCATTCTGCCCTACCCGCTGGTAATCGGGGGTTGCGGGGCAAGATGGGCGAAGGTACCGTGAGGCTCCGCCATGGTCAGGGTTATCTCACCCGCGGCGTTGCACGGGGGACGATGAGGGAATTGCTTCTTCATTTCAGGATGGCAGCGTGCCGATAATCACCTCGCCGCAGGATTTCAATGTGGACGACCTTTACGTCGATCTGCGGAATGTGATCGGGCGGTCACTCCTCCTCAAGTGCGAGGGTTTCAATTTCGCCGGTTCGGTGAAACTGAAGGCGGCCGCCGCGATGGTGGACGCCGCCGAACGCGACGGTCTGCTGACCCCCGGCTCGACGATCGTGGAATCGTCCTCGGGCAACCTCGGCATCGCGCTCAGCCTCATCGCCGCCGACCGCGGCCTGAAGTTCGTCTGCGTCACCGACCCCCGCTGCAACCCCGCGTCCAAGCGGGTCATGCGCGCTCTCGGCGCCGAGGTCCGGGTGGTGTCGGAGACCGACGCCAACGGCGGGTTCCTGGAGAGCCGCATCCGGTACGTCCGGAACCTGTGCGAGGCCGACGGGTACGTCTGGCTGAACCAGTACGCCAACCGCAACAACTGGCTCGCGCACTACCGCGGCACCGCCCCCGCGATCGACCGCGAGTTCCCCGACCTGGAGGTCCTGTTCGTCGGGGCAGGCACCACCGGCACCCTGATGGGCTGCGCGCGGTACTTCCGCGAGCACCGCCGCCCGGTCACGATCGTGGCGGTCGACGCCGTCGGCTCCGTCACGTTCGGCGGCGTCCCGGGCCCCCGCATGGTGCCCGGCCTCGGCACCAGCAGCCGTCCCGCCCTGGTCGACGAGTCCCTCATCGACGATGTCGTGCACGTCCCCGAGACCGACACGATCCGGACGGCCCACGCGCTGTCGTCCCGCGGGTTCCTGTTCGGCGGCTCGACCGGCACCGTCGTGTCCGGCGCGTCCCGCTGGCTGGACGCCAAGTACCCGGGCACCGACCCCGTCGCGGTCGCCATCGCGCCCGACCTGGGCGAGCGCTACCTCGACTCCCTCTACGCCGAGAGCTGGCTCCGCGAGCACTTCGGCGGGCTGGTCCCCGAACTCGATTCGCCCGGCGCCGATATTCTCGGCGTCTGATCATCAGAGAAGAACACGGAGTTCCCATGTCGCAGGTCCCCGCATTCGCCGTGATCTCCGGCGCCCAGGTGCACGCGGCCGTCGCCGGGCGGGAGGAGGAGGTCGTCCGGATGGTCGAGACGGCCTACCGGCTGCACGGCGAGGGACGGACGATCAACCCCGACTCCTACTTCCTGCGCTTCCCCGACCGCCCCGCGGACCGCATCATCGCGCTCCCCGCCTCGGTCGAGGGCGACGTCGGCGTGCACGGGATCAAGTGGATCTCCAGCTTCCCCGGCAACGTCGCCCGGGGCTTCCCCCGCGCCTCCGCCGTCCTCATCCTCAACGACGCCGAGACCGGCTACCCCTTCGCCTGCCTGGAAAGTTCCATCATCAGCGCGGCCCGCACCGCCGCGTCCGCCGCGCTCGCCGCCGCGGCCCTGGCCGACCGGCGCGGCGACCGCCCCCGCCGCGTCGGCTTCGTCGGCGGCGGCCTGATCGCCCGCTACATCCACACCTACCTCGCGGGGACCGGCTTCACCTTCGACGAACTCGCCGTGCACGACCTCTCCCCCGAGCACGCCGCGGGCTTCAAGGGCTACCTCGAGCGCACCGAGAAGGGCGACGTCACCGTCCACGACACCGCCGAGAGCCTCATCCGCTCCTGCGACCTCATCGTCTTCGCGACCGTCGCCGGCGAGCCCCACGTCCACGACCCGTCCCGGTTCGCGCACAACCCGCTCGTCCTGCACGTCTCCCTGCGCGACCTGTCGCCCGAGATCGTCCTCGACTCCTGGAACGTGGTCGACGACATCGAGCACTGCATGAAGGCGAACACGTCCCCGCACCTCGCCGAACAGCGCGTGGGCCACCGCGACTTCGTGGCCGGGACCCTCTACGACGTCCTCACCGACCGGATCGCCCCGCCCGCCGACCGTCCGGTCGTCTTCTCCCCGTTCGGCCTCGGCGTCCTCGACCTCGCCGTCGCCCGGCACGTCTACGACGAGGTCTCCGCCTCCGACGCCCTGCACACCGTCCCCGACTTCTTCCACGACCTGTCCCGCCACGGCTGACGGTCACCGGCCTGGGCGTCCGGCCCCGTCCGGCGTGCGCGACCAGCAAAAGTCGGTGGTGTCCAGGTCGATGGAGAACGGCTCCGGGAGGGCGAGGGTCTCGCCGAACCCGGCCCAGTCGGCGCGCCGGTAAGGGGCGTCGAGGGCGAGGAACTGCTCCAGAAGAGGATCGTCCTGCGGATCGCGCGTCCGGGTCACGCGGTGCTCTTTCCGTCGGGCGACAGGGGCGGGGCGGTCTCGACGGTCAGGAGAACTCAGAGGTGTCCAGGTCGAAGTCGAAGGGCTTCGGAAGCGCGAGGACCTCACCGAACGGCACCCGGGCCGTGAGCTTGTAGTCGTCGCCTGCGGGCTCGCTGAACAGCGTCGTCCTCTTCTTGTCCCTGTCCACCAAGAGGTAGAGCGGGATGCCCGCCCGCGCGTAGCCGTGCCGCTTGGCCTGCCGGTCCTGGGTCGGCCGCGATGACGTCACCTCGACGACCATGGAGATGGTGTCCGGCTCGACCGGGAGCCAGTATCCCTCGCCTCCGAAGACGTCGAGCTCGACGGGCGCGAAGGTACCGTCCGGTATCACCCGGTTCTCCGGGTGCCCCTCCGCGCTCGGCAGGATCAAGCCCACGTTGCCGGCGAAGTCCCAGTCGTCCGGCCGCTGCCGCATGACCTGCCGGTTGATCTTCGAGATGCACTTCTCGTGCCGAAGTGCGGGAGGTGGGGACACGACGATCTCTCCGTCGATCAGTTCGGCCCGGAAGCCGTCGGGGGTGCCGAGGTCGAGGAATCCCCGCAGGAGGACGTTCTCGTTGTCCTGCGCCAGAGGCTCATGAACCATCGCAGTCATGCTCCGCTCCCTTCCTCGCGAACGAGCGTATAAGCGGAGCGCCACCCTTCGCATACGGATCGTGAAAGTCGTGTCCCTTCCAGGGTACGTCCCCAGCCTCGCCTCCGTCCGCCGCAACGGGGACGGGCGCGGGCAAATAGAACCGCCGGGAGTGGGCACGCCTTCCTTATGGACGAGCGATTCGACAGGCGCGGGGACGTGCAGGAGCTCAGCGACTTCGAGCTGCGGGTCTACGAGACGGTCGCGGAGATCGACAAGGACGGCGGCGCGGCGGACTTCGCGACGCTCGGGCGGCTGGTCGGCGGGCCCGAGGAGGACCTGTGGGCGGCACTCGGGCACCTGGTGTCGGTGAACCACGTGCACTCCACCGACAAGGGGTACGTGCTCGGGCCGCACGACTGGGCGCCCTGACCGGCGTCCCGGTGAGCGGGAGCGGACGGGCCGGGGCCGGGCCGGCTGGGCGAGCATGGGCGACCGACCGAACAAGCGCCGTGTTGTGGAGGCCGCCGGGATGGAGCTCGTCGTCACCGAGGAGCAGCGGGAACTGCGGGACGCGCTGCGGCGGTTCTTCGCCGACCGGTCTCCGGGCGCGGAGGTGCGGCGGCTGATGGAGACCGCCGAAGGGCACGATCCGGCGGTGTGGGTCCAGATGGCCGAGCAGCTGGGGCTGCAGGGCCTCGCGATCCCGGAGGAGCACGGCGGCGCCGGGTTCGGGATGCGGGAGCTGGCCGTGGTGTTCGAGGAGATGGGGCGCGCGCTGGTGTGCACGCCGTTCCTCGCGACGATCACCGCCGCGGCGGGGCTCGCGGCGGGCGAGGGCGGGCACGACCTGCTGCCCGGCATCGCGGACGGGTCGACGATCGCCACGCTCGCGGTCGCCGGGGACGAGGGGCGCTGGGACCTCGGTTCCGTGGCGGCGACCGCCGTGGACGGCCGGCTCAGCGGCGTCACGAGCTTCGTCCCCGACGGGCACATCGCCGATCTGCTGCTCGTCGCGGCGAAGGACGGGGACGGCGTCGCGCTGTTCGCCGTCGAGGGCGACGCCGGGGTCGTCCGGGCGCCGATGCCGACGGTCGACCAGACCCGCAAGCTGGCGCGGATCGAGTTCGACCGGGCTCCGGTGCGCCGGGTGGGCGGCGCGGACGCCGTCCTGCGCGCACTCGACGTGGCGGCGGTGGCGCTGGCGGCCGAGCAGCTCGGCGGCGCGCAGCGGACGCTGGACATGACGGTCGAGTACGTGAAGGTGCGCAGGCAGTTCGGGCGGCCGATCGGGTCGTTCCAGGCGGTCAAGCACCGGTGCGCGGACATGTTCGTGCTGGTGGAGTCGGCGCGGTCGGCGGTGCTGAACGCGGCGGCCGTCGCGGACGGGCGTCCGGCGGAGCTGCCCGCGGCGGCGGCGCTGGCGAAGGCGTACTGCTCGGACGCCTACTTCCACACGGCGGGCGAGGCGATCCAGCTGCACGGCGGGATCGGGTTCACCTGGGAGCACGACGCGCACCTGTACTTCAAGCGCGCGCAGGGGTCGCGGCAGCTGTTCGGCTCGTCCGACCACCATCGCGGGCGGCTGGGCGCCCTCGCGGGCATCACGGGTGCGGCCTGACGCCCCTGCCGGGATCCGGGCGAATCCGCTTTGCGGAGTATCGGCCGGTAGGCGAGCATGCCGTGCATGACGGCGAATCGACGGGCGAGCGGGGCGATGTTCGGGCTGGCGTACGGGGACTCCCTGGGCGCGCCGACCGAGTTCCTCACCATGAACCAGATCCTGCGGCGGTTCGGACCGGACGGGCCGACGCAGCTCAACGGCGACCCGGCGCTCGTCACCGACGACACGCAGATGGCGATCGCGGTCGGTCTCGGGCTGCTGGACGCGCTGGGGAACCCGCCGTTCACCCCCGAGCTGGTCACGCCGATGTGGCGGCGCCGGTTCGTCGACTGGCTGCGCAGCCCCGAGAACGACCGCGCCCCGGGCAACACGTGCCTCCGGGCGTGCGCGGGGCTGGAGCGGGGCGAGGCGTGGGTCGAGGCGACCGTCGACGGGTCCAAGGGGTGCGGTGCGAACATGCGGGTCGCGCCGGTCGGGCTGGCCCCGGGGCTGACGGACGAGACGCGCGCCGGGGCGTCCCAGTTGCAGGCGGCGATGACGCACGGGCATCCGACGGGGCTGGCGGCGAGCGAGCTGACGGCGTTCGCCGTCCGATGGCTGGCCGACGGCACGGCCCCGGCGGACCTGCCCGCCGCGTTGCTGGACCGGTGCCTGGAGCAGCGCGCCGTCTACCACGAGCGGTGGCTCGGGACCCTGTGGCGGCGGCCCGGGATGCCCGACCCGGAGACGTTCATCGCGCGCGGCTGGGACGAGTGCCGGGAGGTGCTCGAGCGGCTCGCGGACGCGGTGGCGCGCGGCGACCGCGCGACCGACCCGTGCGCGTCCACCGGCGCCGGCTGGGTGGCGGAGGAGGCGCTGGCGACCGGGCTGCTGTGCTTCCTGCTGTTCCCGGACGACCCGGTGCGCGCGATCTGGCGGGGGGCCGCGAGCTCGGGCGACTCCGACTCGATCGCGTGCCTGGCGGGCTCGTTCGCGGGCGCGCACCTGGGGATGGACGCCTGGCCGGCCGAGTGGGCGGGCCGCATCGAGTACGCGGACGAGCTGGCCGAGCTCGGCACCGCCTGGGACTGACGGGGTCAGGAG
This sequence comes from Actinomadura cremea, assembly GCF_014648495.1. Classification (GTDB taxonomy): domain Bacteria; phylum Actinomycetota; class Actinomycetes; order Streptosporangiales; family Streptosporangiaceae; genus Spirillospora; species Spirillospora cremea. The sequence goes on along the minus strand of NZ_BMRF01000004.1, from coordinate 571,817 downwards.
CGAAGATGCACGAGCAGTTCTGGTTCGACGTCGGCCACTACGAGCGGCACCGCGTCGAGTACTTCTACGACCGCATGTGGGGCCGGGTGAAGATCCGCGTCGACGGCCAGGAGGTCGAGTCGAAGCTGATCCTGTTCCATCTCAGGATGACGCACCGCTTCCAGTTCGCCGTGGGGCACCAGGAGCGGCACGAAGTGGTGATCGAGAAGACGCGCAAGGTGCTGTTCGCCGGGTTCCGCCCGTCGAGCTACCAGGTGTTCGTCGACGGCGTTCTCATCCTGGCCCTCGAGGGCCAGGGCTAGGCGGCCGTCCAGCCGGTGAGGTGGTCGATGGTGATCGTGATGACGGGGCCCGCGGGCGGGTTCTCCCGGTACTGCGGGTAGCGGCCGGCGAGGAGCCGGACGGGTTCGCGCATGCCCTCGGGCTCCTCGACGACGCGGGCGCGGCCGTCCGCGCGGACCCACCACAGGCGCGTCCAGTCGTCGTCGTAGTGGTCGGCGAGCAGCGCGACGCGCGGGTTGACGCGGATGTTGGCCAGCCTGCGCAGGTCGCGGCTGCTCTTCGGCTTGTGGTCGACGGCGATGTGGACGGCGCCGCGGTGCACGGCGAACGTCACCGGGACGAGGTGGGGGCGGCCGTCCTCGCCGACCGTGGCGAGGCGCGCGACGGGCGCGTCCGCCAGCAGGTGAAGCGCGTCGTCCACCGGCAGTCTCGGCACACCCGCAGCGTGTCACACGCGGGCCCGGCGCGCCACGCGGCCGTCCGGCCGGTCAGTCCTGGAAGTCGGGCGGCCGGTTCTCCTTCCGCGCCTTGATCGACTCCTCGAAGTTCTGGGTGGTGAGGCGGACGAACAGCTGCCCGAGTCCCTCGTGGTCCATGTGGGAGTCGAGGGTTCCGGCGCCCAGGCCGGCCCACAGCATCCGCTTGGTCAGCTCGACGCCGGGACGGCTGAACCCGGCGATGCGTTCGGCGAGGTCGAGGGAGGCGTCCAGCAGCTTCTCCCCGGGGACGACGCGGGAGACGAGCCCGATGCGCTCGGCCTCGGCGGCGTCGACGTCCCGTCCGGACAGCATGATCTCGAAGGCGCGGGACGAGCCGACGGCGCGCGGCAGCAGGTAGCCGAGGCCGAGTTCGGCGGCGGTGAGGCCGTTGTTGATCCCGGCGGCGCGGAACACGGCGGTGTCGGCGGCGAGCCGGATGTCGGCGGCGACGCCCAGGCAGAACCCGCCGCCGATCGCCGGGCCGTTGACGGCCGCGATCACCGGCTGGTGGACGCGGCGCATCGCGCGGACGACGTCGTCGAGCAGCTCCATCGAGCGCAGCGCGATCGTCGGCAGCGTGAGGCCGTCGATGCCGGGGATGGGCCCGGGGGACTCCAGGTCGGCGCCGGAGCAGAAGCCGCGCCCCGCGCCGGTGATCACGACGGCGCGGGTGTCGTTGTCGCGGCTCGCGGCCTCGAGGGCCTCGCGGAAGGGCACCATGACGTCGAAGGCCATCGCGTTCATCCGCTCGGGCCGGTTGAGGGTGATCTGCGTGACGTGCGGGCGCGGCTTGCCGGTCAGGACGAATCCCATGGAACCCCTTTCGTAGCAAGCGTTAGGTTACAAGGGCGGGAACTCCGGCGGCGTCAGCCCCCGCTCGACGACCCGCGCCAGCTCCGCGTCCGTGAGCACGCGCGGCTCCCCGATGGTCCTCGCCCGCACGTACACGCCGCACAGCCACTCCAGCAGCCGCGCGTTCTCGAACGCCTCGTCCAGGTCGCCGCCGATCGCGACGCCCCCGTGGTTGGCCATCAGCGCGGCCCGCTTGCCTCCCGCCATGGCCGCCCGCACGTTCTCCGCGAGTTCGGGCGTCCCGTAGGTCGCGTACTCGGCGACCCTGACGACACCGCCGAGCAGCAGGGTGTTGTAGTGGATCGGCGGCAGCTCCGTCATGGTCGTGGCCACGACCGCGCCGTAGGTGGAGTGGGTGTGGACGATCGCCGCCGCGGGCGTCGCCTCGTACAGGGCCAGGTGCATCGGCGTCTCCGACGACGGGGCCCGCTCCCCCTCGACGAGCCGGCCCGCGACGTCCACGACCGGACAGTCCCGCGGCCGCATCCGGTCGAGCATCATCCCCCCGGGCGTGACCGCCACCAGATCGCCCGACCGCACGCTGACGTTGCCGGACGCGCCCGTCACCAGGCCGGTCTCGGCCAGCCCGCGGCCCACGTCGCACAGCGCGGCCCGCTCGTCCTCCAGCACCATGTGAACACCCCTCACCTTCATCGGTCGTCAGGGCGTACGCTACGGGCCTGACGATCATCAAGGGAGCGCGATCATGACCGTCGTGACGCTCGGCGCGCACATCCTGGACGTGCTCGCGCGCCCCGTCGAGGGCATCCCGGCCGGCCAGGACACGGTCGTCGTCGAGGAGATCCGGGCGACCGCCGCGGGCGCCGCCGCCGGGACCGCCGTGGCGCTGGCCAGGCTCGGCAACGAGGTCGTCTCGGTCGGCGCCATCGGCGACGACGACCTCGGCGACCTGCTCGTCGCGATCATGAACCGGAACGGCGTGGACGTCACCGGGCTGGTGCGCCGCACGGCCGACCAGACGAGCGCGTCCGTGCTGCCGATCCGCGGCGACGGCGGTCGCCCGAGCTTCCACGTCCCGGGCGCGAACCTGACCCTCACCCCCGCGGCCGTCGAACGGGGCCTGCTCGTCGCCGCGGACGCCGTCCACCTCGGCGGGCCCGACGTCACGTTCGGGCTGAACGACCCGGCCCTCTTCGCGATGCTCACGGCCGCGCGGGCGAACGGCACGATCGTCACGCTGGACCTGCTGTCGAACATGCCCGACCTGCTGAAGGGCGCCGCCGCGTTCCTCCCGCACGTCGACCACGTCCTGCCGAACCTGGAGCAGGCCCTCGCGATGACCGGCGAGACCGACCCGGCGGACGCCGCGCTGGCGCTGCTGGCCGCCGGTCCCTCCGCGGCGATCATCACCATGGGCGGGGACGGCAGCCTGGTCGCGACGCCCGCCGGGATCGAGACCGTGCCGGCGCTGCCGGTCGACGTCGTCGACACCACCGGCTGCGGCGACGCCTACTGCGCCGGGTTCATCACCGCGCTCCTGCGCGGCGAGGACGTGCTCGAGGCCGCCCGCTGGGGGACGGCCGCCGCCGCGACCGTCGCCCAGGGGCTCGGCTCCGACGCGGGCCTCACCGACCTGAGCGCGGTCCTGGCGCTGAAGGGCTGACGGCCGGTCAGATCTTCTGGGCGCGGCCCTCCCAGTACGGGTCGCGGAGCAGCCGCTTGTAGAGCTTGCCGGTCGGGGTGCGCGGCATCGCGTCGACGAAGTCGATCGAGCGCGGCGCCTTGTACCCGGCCAGCTTCTCCCGGACGTGCGCGACCAGCTCGTCCACGAGCGCGTCCGACGGCGCGGCGCCGTCCGTCAGCTCCACCGCCGCCTTCACCTGCTCGCCGAACTCCTCGTCGGGGACGCCGAACACGGCGACGTCCCGGACCGCCGGATGGGTGATCAGCACGCCCTCGATCTCCGCCGGGTAGATGTTCACCCCACCGCTGATGATCATGTCGATGGCCCGGTCGGCGAGGAACAGGTACCCGTCCTCGTCGAGGTAGCCGACGTCACCGGTGGTGAACAGGCCGTTGCCGCGGTGGATCGAGCGGGTCTTCTCCTCGTCGCCCCAGTACTCGACGTCCTCGCCCCCGACGTACCGGAACCACAGCTTCCCCGCCTCCCCGGCCGCCGCGGGCTCGCCGTCCTCCCGGAGCACGTGCACCTCGGTGGTGGGGAGCGGGCGCCCGACGCTGCCCGGCCGCTCCAGCCACTCCCCCGCCGTGATCACGCTGTTCACCGACGACTCGGTGGAGCCGTAGTACTCGTGCACGACCGGGCCGAACCACTCGATCATGCGGCGCTTGATCTCCGGCGAGCAGGGCGCGGCGCCGTGCCACACCGACGCGAGGCTCGACCCGTCGAACGCGGCGCGCACGTCCGGGTCCAGGCGCAGCATCCGGACGAACTGGGTCGGCACCAGGTGCACGTTCGTGATCCGGTGCCCGTCGATCAGCCGGAGCGTCTCGGCGGCGTCGAAGTCGCGGCGCATCACCACCGCGCGGCCGCCGAGCAGGAACGCCTGCGACCACAGCCACTGCGCCGAGTGGTACACCGGCCCGACCAGGAGCGACCGCCCGCCCTCGGGGATGCGGAGGATCTCGGCGAACGCGTCGGCGACGAACGCGGACGTCTCGATCGGCGCGCCCGCGCCCAGGACCTTGCGGGACACGCCCTTCGGCCGTCCCGTGGTGCCCGACGTGTAGATCATCGGCGCGCCCATGCTCGGGTCGGCCGCCTCGCCCGCCGCACCGGACGCGACGAACTCCTCGTACGGGACGAACCCGTCGATCGGCCCGCCGATCGCGACGCGGGCGTCCAGCGCGAGACCGTCCGAGCCCTCCCGGGCGATGCCGCCGAACGCGTCCTCGGAGAACAGGACCCGCGCGCCCGAGTCCGCGAGGACGTACCGCAGCTCGTCGGCCGTCCAGTGCCAGTTCACCAGCACGTACCGCAGGCCGACGTGCCCGGCCGCGCACATCAGCTCGAAGTACTCGCGCCGGTTGCCCGAGTGGATCGCGATCGCGTCCCCCACGGCCAGCCCCAGGTTCCGCAGGGCGTCGGTGAGCCGGTCGGTCCGTTCGTTCAGATCTCGCCAGCTGGTGGACCCTCGCTCGTCGGTCAGCGCGGGCTCGTCGGGACGTGTCTCGGCGTACGGACGGAGCAGGACGGCCATCGGCCACCTCCAGGGACGCGACGGATCGCAGAATGCGATTCTAGAAACCCGTGCCCTGGAAGAACAGAGGAGGCAGAAAGGCGTCTCGGCCGTCGGCGGTCCCCGGGGCGGGGCCCGGCCGGTGCGCGGTCGCGCCGTGTCCGCGCCGTGCCGGGCCCCGCCGGGGTCGCCGCGGCGGACGCCGACGACGGTGTCGGCGCCCGTCCGGGCTCGCCGCCGCGATCCGCCCCCGGAGCGGACCGCGGGGACGGTCAGGGCGCGCGGACGAGGCCGGCGGGCGCCGCCCCCAGCACCGTCTCCGCCGCGCCGACGAGCTGTTCGAGGCGGTACACCTCGGTCCGATGGAACGGCGGCGCGCCCGTCCGGGCGACGACCAGAACGACCCTGCCCGCGGCGAGCGGGCAGATGGCGTACTGCGCGCCGTCCGGCGCGGTGAAGGCGCGCGGGCGCAGCGGCGCCAGCACGGGGAGTTCGCAGTGGAGGACGCCTCCCACGCTCGCGTGCGCGAGCACCGCCTCGCCGTCCTCGGCCATCTCCGCGAGGCCCGCCCAGTCGGCGCTGAGCACGCCGGGCACCGCGTCGGCCAGGATCTGCGGGCCCCGGTCCGGGACGGCCGCCACCTGCCCGATGACGGCCGCGTCCGGGTGGACGCCCGCGGGCTCGACGGTGGGCCACACGCCGACGATCTCCACGCCCGGTACCGCGCCCAGCCCGTCCACCAGCCGTCCGATGCCCGCGCCCGCGGGCCACTCCACGGTGAAGTCGTCCAGGGCCCGGCCGTTGTCGCGCTCCAGCACGGCCATCTGCGCGACGTCGGCGCCGGCGGCGCCCAGGGTGCGCGCCACCTTCCCCAGCGTCCCCGGGCGGTCCGGCAGTCGTACGCGTATTCGCAGCAACACGGTCACCTCCTATCCGCGATCGTGCACACGGGGTGCTACAGCCCCGTATCCCCCCTGTTACCCACGGATGAAGATGTCGAGCGGCAGACTCGGCAAGTTCGGTGCTGGAATGGCGGGCGGGGGTCAAACTAGAGTTCACGGAAGGTCAACTGCGTTCTATCGCCTCATGCCGCCTCACCATTAAGGTCACTGCACGTGTCGAGCGACGGGGAAGATCCGGTCAAGGACGGCCGGGACGACGCGGCGTTCCGCGCCGAGCTCAGGGACGCCCTCGCGGGGCTGTCCGCGCGGCTCGACCGCGAGCACGAACGGGCCGCGCACCGCGAGTCCGTCATCGACCGCCTCCACGAGGAGAACCAGCGGCTGCGGCGCGGCGAGCTGCAGACGATGCTGGAGCCGGTCCGCGCCGCGCTGTACCGGGTGCACGACCAGGCACGCCGCCTGGCGACCTCGGACGAGTCCGGCGCGACGGCCGACCTGCTGGACGCGCTGGCCGACGACGTCGCGGACGCGCTCGCCCGGCTCGGCGTCGAGCGGTTCCGGGCCGAGGCCGGGCAGCCCTACGACCCGTCCCGGCACCGGCCGGTGGCGGTCGCGCCCGTCGCCGAGCCCGGCCGGGACGGCACCGTCGTGGAGGCGCGGTCCGACGGGTTCGAGGAGGGCGGCCGGGTGCTGCGCAAGGCGGCCGTCAGCGTCGGACGCCACGAGGCCGGCCCCGCCGCCGCGAACGGCGGCCCCGGCGAGGCGACGACCGACCCCGGCGACGCGAACGGCGCGCCGGAGGCGGCGGAGGAGACGGCCACGATCGTCAGGTCCGGGTCAAGTCGGCACGATGCCGCCGGACGTGACGAGAGCATGAACAACTCGACTCGGGACCGATAGTGAGAGGGACATGGCTGTCTACGGCATCGACCTGGGAACCACGTACTCCTGCATCGCCGCGATCGACGACGTGGGGCGGCCGGCGGTCCTGCGGAACCTGGAGGGCACCGACACCACTCCATCGGTGGTGTACTTCGAGAGCGGCGAGAACGTCGTCGTGGGCGCGACCGCGAAGGACACCGCGGTGCTGGAGCCCGCGAACGTCGTCAGCCTGATCAAGCGGGACATGGGCCGGGACGTGACGCGCCCGATGCACGGGATCGACTTCACGCCCGAGGAGCTGTCGGCGTTCATCCTGCTGAAGCTGGCCACGGACGCGCGCACGACGACGGGCGAGGAGGCCCGCGACGTCGTCGTGACGGTCCCGGCGTACTTCGGCGCGGCGGAACGGGACGCGACGCGCAAGGCCGGGCGGATCGCCGGGCTGAACGTGATCGACATCGTCTCCGAGCCGATCGCGGCGGCGATCAACTACGGGGTGCTGAACCCCGACGTGAACCGGACGATCCTCGTGTACGACCTCGGTGGCGGCACGTTCGACACCACGGTGATCACGCTGCGGGAGGGGCACATCGAGGTGGTGTGCACCGACGGCGACCACGAGCTGGGCGGCGCCGACTGGGACGCGCGGCTGGTGGAGCACCTGGCGGAGCGGTTCCGCGCCGAGCACGCCGACGCGGGCGACCCGCTGGACGACCCGCAGACCGAGCAGCAGCTGCGCAGGGACGCCGAGGACGCGAAGAAGGCGCTGACGACGCGGACGGCCCACACCGTCCGGGTGATGCACGGCGGGCGCGTCGCGGCCGTCGAGGTGACGCGGGAGAAACTCGAGGAGCTGACCAAGGACCTCCTCGACCGGACCGTGGAGATCACCGGCCGGACCCTGACGGCGGCGGCCGACAAGGGCGTCCACGACTACGACGACCTCGTGCTGGTGGGCGGGTCGACGAAGATGCCGGTGGTCGCGGCGCGGCTGGAGACCGAGCTGGGCATGATCCCCCGGCTCCAGGACCCCGACCTCGCGGTGGCGAAGGGCGCGGCGCTGTACGCGTTCGAGGAGACCTACCGGCGGCTGGTGCGGGAGGGCGCGGCCGAGCGCGCCGCCGACATGGCGATCCGGGCGGGGCTGTCGGCGGAGCAGCAGAAGCAGATCGCGGGGCGGCGGATCCGGACGGTCGCGTCGCACGCCTTCGGGATCGTGGTGGTGGACCGCGAGACCGGCGACGAGAGCGTCGCGCACCTGGTGCACGCGAACGACGAGCTGCCCGCCGCGAAGACCGAGGACTTCTTCACCGTCTACGACGACCAGACGTCCGCCGACATCCGGGTGATGGAGCAGGCCGGGAGCGTCGAGTCGCCGGAGCCGGGCGACAACAACGAGATCGCCACCGGCGAGATCCGGGTGCCGCCGGGCAAGAAGGCGGGCTGGCCGGTCGAGGTGACGTTCGCGCTGGACTCGTCCGGGCTGCTGAACGTGACGGCGGTGGAGAAGGAGACCGGCGAGCGGCTCGACCTGAAGGTGGACGTCGGCCGCATGTCGGAGGAGGAGGTCGAGCGCTCCCGGAAGGCCCTCTCCCGGGTCAGGGTGAGCTGAGGACGGGCCCAGGGGGGCGGCCGTGACGTTCGACGAGGAGTACCGCCGGGACGTGCTGGAGCCCGCGCGGGCCGCGGGCGACCAGCCGCCCGAGGACCTGCGCGTCCGGTACGCGCTGCCCGACCCGCTGGACCCGGACGCCGTCACGGCGCGGGTCCGGGAGGTGCGGCAGTGCTGGCGGCGGGCGCGCGGGCAGCTGAAGTACCGGCGGCTGATCGACCGGCTGGAGGCCGAGCACCGCGACCTCGTCCCGCTGTTCGCCGCCGCCGAGCGCGGCGACCCGCGGCGCCTCGCCGAGCGGCTGCACGGCGGGACGGAGCGGGCGGAGCGGCGCCGCGCGGGCACGCGGGCGCGGCTGGTGGACGCGGCGGGCGCGACCCGCATGGTCGCGCCCGGCGATGTCGCGGCGATCGCGCGCGCCGGGGGGATGGCGGCCGACGAGCTGGCGCGGCTCGCGGTCGAGGACGGCGTCGAGGTGCGCGAGCCCGATCCGCTGCCGGCGGCCGCGCCGTACCCGGCGTTCCGGAAGGTGCGCGAGTCGCTGGACGTGCTGGGCGAGCGGCATCTGGCCGCGTTCCTGTTCGGGGAGCGGCTCACCGGCCCGATGCACGTGCTCGACGGGTTCGCGGCCGTGGACCGCACGCTGCGTCCGGACGCGGCGGCCGTGGCGGCGGCGGGCGAGCGGTGGGCGCGGCGGGCCCGCGACACCAGCACCACGCACGCCGAGACGATCCTGGCGGCGCTGCGGTCGGGCGCCGACCCTGCCGAGCTGGTCCGCTACGACGTCGTGGACCGGCTGCGGGAGCGGTTCCGGCAGCGGGCGTCGGACCGCGCGCTACTGCGGCACGCCGCCGAGGACCTGGGCGTCGCGGCCGGGGAGGCGCGGCGGCTGGTGTTCGCGGTCGTGCGGGAGGGCGGGCCGGGCGACGGCGGCGGCGTCGCGGGGCGGCTCCGGACGCTGCTGGACGCCGGTGAGGTGTTCGCGGCGGCCGAGCTGGCGGACGCGTCGGACGTCCCGGCGCCGGACGCCGGCGGCGACCCGCCGGAGGAGCGGATGCTCGCGGCGGAGGCGCGCAGGCGGCTGGACACGGCGCTGCGGCTGCGCGAGACCGCCGCGGCCGAACCCGACCCGGACCGGGCGTGGCGGCTGCTGGCCGACGCGATCAGGCTGGTCCGCGACCTGCCCGGCGCGGCCGAGCACCAGCGGCGGCTGCCGCCCGCGCCCGTCCCGTCCGTCCGCGCCGACGTCGAGTACGGCGACGGCGGGGACGGCGGCGCGGTGCGGGTGTCGTGGGAGCCGTCGCCGTCCACGGCGGGCGAGGTGCTGTACCACGTGGTGCGGCGGCGCGGCCGTCCCCCGCGCGGCCCGGCGGACGGGCGGCCGGTGCGGGACGGGCGCGACCCGGAGCCGCCGGTGAACGCGCCGCTGTACTACGGGGTCGTCGCGGTGCGGGGCGAGGCGGCGGCCGCGCCGGCGGTCGCGGGGCCCGTGGTCGTGCGCCCCGAGCCGTCCGGCGTGGAGCTGCTGCCGGGCGACGGGCGCGTCACCGGCCGGTGGCGGGCGCCCGCCGAGGCCGCGCGGGTGCTGGTCGTCCGGGACGGGACGGTCGTGCCGGCGGGCCGCGACGGGTTCGGCGAGCGGGTGCCCAACGGCCGCGCCCACACCTACCGGATCAGCGCCGTGTACCTGGACGAGGACGGGCGCGAGGTCGTCACGCCGGGCGTGCGGGCGGCGGTGACGCCGAGCGCGCCGCCCGAACCGGTGCTGGAGCTGGCCGCCGAGGCCGACCCGGCCGACCCGGGGCTGGTGCGGGTGCGGTTCGCGCCGCCCGCGCACGGCCGGGTGGAGCTGGTGCTGGCGGACGGCGAGCCGCCGTGGCCGCGCAGCGCGCTCGTCCCGCTGGAGGAGGTGCGGCGGGAGACGCGGCGGGTCCCGGAGGCCGCCGGCGGCGCCGCGGCCGACGGCCGGCTCGCGGTGCGGCCCGGGTCGGGCGGCTGGCTGGTGGCGGTGACGGTCGTCGAGGGCACCGCCGCGATCGGCGCCGCGCACCGGCACGTGAACCTGCCGCCGCCGCGCCGGCTGGTCGCCGAGCGGCGCGGCGGGCACGTCCACGTCGGGTTCGACTGGCCGCGCGACGTCGCCGAGATCGACCTCGTGCACCGGGTGGCGGGCGCCGCGCCGGGGCACGAGGCGGTGAGCCGCGCCGCCTACGACGCGCACGGCGGCATCCGGGTGCCCGCGCCCGAGGACGCCGCCGTGGAGGTGACGCTCGCGTCGGCCGGGACGGTCGGGGGCGCCCGCACGACCGGCCCGCCGGTGCGGGCGGTCGTCGCGGCCCGCACGGTCGTCCACTACGACGTGGTGCGGTCGGGCCCGCCGTGGCGGCGGTCGCTGACGATCCGGCTGACCGCGGCCCGCCCGGTGCGGGTGGCGCGGCTGTCGCTCGTCCTGCGCGCCGGGCGGGTGATGCCGCACCGGGCGGGCGACGGGGAGACGCTGGGGGCGTGGGAGCAGGTGCCGGTCCCCGGGGAGCTGTCGGCGCCCGCGCCGCGGGCCGCCGGGCCGTACTGGCTGCGCTGCTTCACCGGGGACGGCGACGTCGAGCTGTCCGATCCGCCCGTCGACCGGCTGCGGGTGCGGCGGTGAGCGGGCCGCCGTCGCCGCGGGCGGCGCTGTCGCGGGTCGGGCTGCCGGGCGGGCGCCGGGAGGTGACGTGCCCGTACTGCTTCGCGTCCGCCGCGCCGCAGCGGATCCCGTTCCGCTGCCGGGGACGCGCCGGACGGCAGCAGGGGTGCGCGCCCGTGCTGGACGAGGCGCTCGCCGCCTACGCGGGGTCGACGGCCGGGGCGTCGCTGCCGCCGGTGTTCGACGCGCCCGGCCGCCGCAGCGCGCAGTCGGGACGGGCCGATTGCCCCGACTGCGGCCGGCCGACCGGGAACCGGGTGTGCCCGCAGTGCCACAACCCCCTGCCGTCGGCGTACTGCGACTCCCCCGGCCGTATCGTCGCGCTCGTCGGGGCGAAGAACGCGGGCAAGAGCACCTACATCGCGGTGCTGCTGCACGAGCTGATGAACCGGGTCGGCACCGAACTGGACGCGTCCCTCGTGGCCTGCGACGACCGCACCATCGAACGGTACAAACGGGACTTCGCGCGCCCGCTGCTGGAGGAGCGGCGGCTGCTGCCGACGACCGCGTCCGCCGCGACGAGCCCCCGCGAACCCCTCGTCTACCTGCTGACCCGCACCCGGCGGAACCGGTTCGCCCGCGCGCGCAACGACTCCCTCGCGCTCGTCCTGTTCGACACCGCGGGCGAGGACCTGCGCAGCCGCGAGGTCACCGACCTGCACCTGCGCTACCTGGAGGCCGCCGACGCGGTGATCTTCCTGGTGGACCCCCTCGAGCTGCCGGGCGCCCGGCCGGGCCTGCGCGACGCCGTGCCCGCGCCGCGCGTCCCCGGCGAGGACCCCGACAGCGAGCCGCTGAACGTCATCGCGCGCGTCACCGACACGCTGCGGGGGCGGCACGGCACCCGGCCCGGCGAGCCGCTGCCCGTCCCGGTCGCGGTCGCGCTCACCAAGATGGACGCGCTGCGCCCCGACCTGCTGCGGCAGTCGGCGCTGCACCGGACGCGGTCCGGGGCGGGCGTCCTCGACCTCGACGACCGCGAGGCGGTGCACGAGCAGGTGCGGGCGCTGCTGCACGACTGGCAGGCCGGGCAGCTCGACACCTACCTCGGGCAGCAGTACGCCGACCACGCGTTCTTCGCGCTGTCGGCCCTCGGGGGCGTCCCGGCGGACGGGCGGGTCGGCGCGGGCGGCGTCCGTCCGCACCGGGCCGAGGACCCCCTCCTGTGGCTGCTGTACCGGTTCGGGATGCTCGACGGCGTTCGTCCGGAAGGCGAGTGACGATGGCGTGGCAGCTGTACTACACGTCCGTGCGGCGCGGCCCGACCGGACGGGCGGGGTTCCAGGTCGTCGCCGAGACCCCCGGGCTGCCGGAGGGCGTCCGGGCCGGGGTGCTGGCGCACCTGTCGTACCGCCCGCCGCCCGAGGCCCCGGCCGAACCGGACGAAGCCGAACTCGACCTCTTCCCGGTCTCCCTGCTGTACGACCGGGTCGACGGCCGTCCGGTCCTGGTGCGGTGCCGCTACCTGGGGCTCGACTACTCGCGCCGCTACGGCAACTTCTTCGGGCACGCCGTGGTCGCCGAGCCCGACGAACTCGAGGGGGTGCGCCCGGCGGAACTGTGGCGGTCGCCGCTGTGGGAACCGCGCGGCACCGCCGACGGCGGCCTGGACGAGCTCGACGAGCTGCCGCCCGGCGCGGCGCTCGCCCCCGAGGACCTCGCCCGCTGGCTCCCCGCGTCCGGCCCCGCCGACCCGTTCGGAACGCTCGGGGTCCTCGTGGGCGCGGTCGGCGACCGGATCGCGGCGGGCGACGGCCGGGTCGTGCTCGTCGCCGACGACGCCGACACGATCGCCCGCTGGATCGCGCTGGTGTCGTACTCGCTGCCGGTCGCGGCGACCGGGCGCCTGTCGTTCGTCACCTACAGCGCCGACCCGCAGCGCGCCGCCCAGCACCTGGTGGGCACGACGCCCGGCGTGTGGGCGGACGTGCGGCACCACGCGTCCCACGCCCTGGCCGTCGACCTGCGCGCGGGCATCGCGGACGCCCCCGCGTCGCGGTTCGCCCGCGCCGTCGCCGACCGCTGGCGCGACGCCGACTTCGCGGGCCTGGACGCGCTCGCCGAACTCGCCGAACTCGACGGCGTCTCCCCCGAGGCCGCGGCCGTCCTCCTCGCGCTCTGCCGGGCGGACGCGACGGTGACGCCGGCCGAGGAGCGCGCGACCGCCGATCTCCTCACCACCCGGCGTCCGGCGCTCCCCGGATGGGCGTGGGACGAGCTGGAGCCGCGCGTCCCGTCCATGCCCCTCGACCTCGCCGTGGCGGTGCGCGACCACGCCGAGCGGACGGGCGCCGCCGCCGTCGCCCGGCGGTGCGCCTCCCGGATCGCGCTCCTCGCCCTCTCGGACCCGGCGGCCCGCGCGCACCTGCCCGACGCCCCGCGCGACGGCGCCCCCCGGCCCCCGGCGGAGCCGTCCCGCCCGGCCGGTCCCGCCCGTCCGGCCCGGCCCGCGGAACCGGCGGGCGGCGCACACGCGGAGCTGAGCAGCCGGGTCCCGGCCGCGCTCGCGGCGGCGCCGGACCTGTGCGAGGTCGCGGCCGTGGCCGCCGTGGCGACGCGCGCGGGAGTCCCGGTCGGCCCGGACGAGGTCGCCGGGGCCGCCGCCGCGTGCGTCCGCAACGGCGCCCGCGACCTCCCGGCGGCCCTCGCCGCCTGCCCGGCCGCACTCCGCGACGCGCTCGTGGACGGCGCCGTCACCGGCCTCGCGGACACCGGCGGCCGCGCCCTCGAACCCGACCTGTGCGACGCGCTCCACGAGCACCTGGACCGGCTGCGCGACGCCCCGCGCGTCGCCGTTCCCGTCCTGGCCTCCGTCGGCCGCCGCGACCCCGCCCGCCGCCTGCGGGCCACCACCGACCTCCTGGCCCTCGCCGACCGTCCCGGGGGGCCGGGGCTGGACGCGGCGCTCGGGGAGGTCTGGGCGTCGCCGCCGTCGGTGGCCGAGTGCACCGAGCTGCTGGACGCGCACGGGGCCGCGATGGGCGCGTACGCGGCGCTGGCCGCGCTGCCGTGCCGGACGTTCGGGCGGCTCGCGGAGGACGCGTTCACCGACGCCGGGGTGCTGCGGCTCGCGGCGCGGACCGAGGCCGTCCTGCCGGGCGGGGCGGCGGCCCGGGACGCGGCGGTCGTGCGGGCGCACGCCGACGCGGTCACCGCCGACCGGCCCGGCCGCGCCGCGAAGGCGCTGGCGGCGCTCGCCGGGGCGGGGGCGGCCGGGCGGCTGGCGGACGCGGCGTTCGGCGGGGCGGCGCGGCGGCTGTGCAGGCGCCCGCCGGAGTTCCGGGCGGCGCTGCTGGCGGCGCTGGACGAGGGCGTGCGGGCGCGGCTCGCGGGGTGCTGGACTGCCGGGCTCGCGGCACGGGTCCGGGCGGGACGGGCGCCGCTGCGGGGCGCGGAGATCGAGCAGCGCAACGAGCTGGTGGAGGTCGTCCTGCGGTTGCGCGGAAGCGACGTGCGCGAGCCGGGCCTGGAGGCGTGGGCGCGGGCGTGCTTCAGCGGGCAGGCGGGGCGCTGGCTGGCGGGCCGGCAGCTCGACGCGTACCTGGACCGCGCGCCGGAGCTGCGGCCCGCGCTGCGCGACCTGATCGCCGAGGGGAGGTGACCGGATGCAGGGCGTGCTGGCGCTGATCCTGATCGCGGTGTGGGCGGCCGTGATGTGGCTGGGGTTCGCGTACGTGTTCCCGGTGCTGTTCCCGGTGACGCTGGTGGTGGCGGGGGGCGCCGCGCTCGGGCTCTACTACCTGCACGCGTGCCGCACGCTGGCGCCGTCCACGCTGGAGGGGCCGTCGCCGGTCGCCGCCCCGGACGTCGCGTACCGCAACTACCTGCTAAGCCAGGTGTGGCGGGACTGGTGGACGATCACGCGGACGGTCGTGCCGAAGGTGTGGACGACCGCGTCGCGGACCGTGGTGGGGCTGACCCGGACGCTGCTGCTCGGCGGCCCGTGGGGGTTCTTCGCGTTCCCGGTATGGCTGGCGCTGTGCGCGGGGATCGCGGCGGCGGCCGTCCCGGCGGCGGTGTTCGTGCTGGCGCTGACCGTCCTGTACGGGCTCCTCGCGGCGGTGGGGCTGGCGTGCTGGCTCGCGTGCGTGCTGGTGCTCGCGGCGGTCGAGCGGGGGTTCATGGCGTACGGGCGGATCCTGCAGACGTGCCCGCATCCGTTCTGCTACGAGCGCATCGCCCTGCCCGAGTACGAGTGCCCGGGGTGCGGGGCGCGGCATCCGAAGCTGGCGCCGGGCGCGGCGGGGGCGTTCCGGCACGTGTGCCGGTGCGGGGCGCGGCTGCCGACGACGGTGCCGCTCGGGCGGTTCCGGCTGGCGGCGTACTGCCCGCACTGCGGCGGGCGGCTGCCGGAGC
Organism: Actinomadura cremea; assembly: GCF_014648495.1. Classification (GTDB taxonomy): domain Bacteria; phylum Actinomycetota; class Actinomycetes; order Streptosporangiales; family Streptosporangiaceae; genus Spirillospora; species Spirillospora cremea. Next base: position 556,605 of record NZ_BMRF01000004.1, on the reverse strand, counting down.
GGATCGGCCGGGTGCGGGTGGAGCCGCTGCCGTTCGTCGGCGGTCCGGCGGCCGGGAAGACGACGTTCATGGTGCTGGGCATACGTGCGCTGCACGCGCGCGCCCACGCCGCCGGGGGACGGCTGTCGTTCGTGGAGCGGCGGCACGCGGAGGCGTACGCGGCGGCCATGCGGGAGTTCCAGCGGGGCGGGCGGCTCGCCAAGACGGGCCCGGAGCTGCCGCTGGCGACCATGGTGGACGTGGAGGTGCCCGACCGGCAGGGGACGGGGCGCGCGCGGCGGATCCTGTACCTGTTCGACCCGGCGGGCGAGCACTACACGGGCGCGACGGAGGTCGAGTCGCTGCGGTACCTCGACCACGGCGAGGCGCTCGTGTTCGTCGTGGACCCGTTCGCGCTCCCCCAGGTGCGGCGGGCGCTGACCGGGAAGGAGCGGGAACTCGTCGACCGGTCCGCGATGTCGTCGGACGAGGACCCGGCCGACACCCTGCAGCGGGTGCTGAACGAGCTGCGGTCGCGTCCCGACCGGGGCCGGCAGAAGCGCGTCGCCGTCGTGGTCACCAAGACCGACCTGCTGGCCCGCACCGGGATCGGCCGGGACCTGGACGACGGCGTGCGCGAGTGGCTCGCGGGGGTCGGGCTCGGCAACACCGTCCGGACGCTGGAGCAGGTGGCGGGGCGGGTCCGCTACTTCGCGTCCGGGCTGGGCGCCGAGCCCGCCGACGTCGCCGAACTGCTGACGTGGGCGGCCGGGCTCGCGCCGGGCATCGGGCCGGCGGACGCGCCGCCCGCCGCCGAGGCCCCCGAGCCGCCGGGGACGGCGCCGCTGCGGGCGCCCTGGCCGGTGCGGGGGCGCGGCGCCGAGCGGGTGCCGGCGGGGTACCGGCTGGGCCGGCTCGCGGTGCTGGGCGGGCTGTCGCTGCTGACGGTGGGGACGGTGACGGGCGCGGCCGTCGCGGCGGCGCAGCGGCTCTCGGACCTCACGATGCTGGCCCGCCCGCCGTTCTGACGTGTGACGCACTCCACTGCCTGACGCGGCAGATAACGGACCGTCATCGCGTTGGACCTTGGCGGAACCGTTTTCCGCCGACGAAAGGCCAGCCCATGACCGCGATCGCGCCCGACGGCCTCCTCGCCCTGGCCGAGGACGCCCAGGACCTGCTGTTCCGCGAGGCCCGCACGGCGAACACGTTCACGACCGAGCCGGTGACCGACGAGCAGCTCCGCGCGATCTACGAACTGGTCAAGTGGGCGCCGACCGCGATGAACGCCCAGCCGCTGCGGATCGTGGCGGTCCGCAGCGCGGAGGCGAAGGAACGCCTCCTCCCGCTGATGGCCGAGGGCAACCGCGCCAAGACCGCGGCCGCGCCGGTCTCGCTGGTCGTCGCGGCGGACGAGGACTTCCACGAGCACCTGCCGACCGTCTGGCACCGGCCGGAGGCGCGCGACGACATGGCCGCCAGTCCGCGCCGCGCCGGGATGGCGAGGTTCAACGCCACGATCCAGCTCGGCTACCTCATCCTCGGCGTCCGCGCCGCCGGGCTCGCCGCCGGGCCGATGGCGGGCTTCGACGCCGAGGCCGTCGAGAAGGAGTTCCTCGCGGGCGGCGGCCTGCGCGCCATCGCGATCGTCAACGCGGGCAGGCCCGGCCCGGACGCGTGGTTCGGCCGGAACCGCCGCCTCGACTACGAGCAGGTCGTCACCACCGTCTGAGCCCCCGCCGTCCACCGCCCCGCCCGGCCGCACACCGCGGCCGGGCGCACGCCGTTCACGGAGCGCCCCCATGCCCCAGTCCCCCCGTAGCCCGGACGCCCGCCCCGCGGACGCGCCCGCCGGGCCCGCCACCGAGCCCGCCACCGGCCCCGCCGAGCCCGCCGCGCGCGGTGCGCGGTTCGGACTCATCGCGGTCCTCGGCGCGCTGACCGCCATCGCGCCGCTCTCGACCGACCTGTACCTGCCCGCGCTGCCCGAGGTGTCCGACGACCTGTCGACCGGCGCGTCGCTGGCGCAGCTCACGCTGACCGGCTGCCTCATCGGGCTCGCGCTCGGGCAGGCCGTGGCGGGCCCGCTGAGCGACGCGCTCGGCCGCCGCCGCCCGCTGCTCGCCGGCATGGCCGTCTACGCCGTCGCCTCGCTGCTGTGCGCCGTCGCGCCGACCGTGGAGACGCTGATCGGGGCGCGGTTCGTGCAGGGCGCCGCGGGGGCCGCCGGGATCGTCATCGCCCGCGCCGTCGTCCGCGACCTGTACCAGGGCGTCGCCGCCGCCCGGTTCTTCTCGATGCTGATGCTGGTGACCGGGCTTGCCCCCATCCTCGCGCCGGTGGTCGGCGGGCAGCTCCTGCGGGTGGTGCCGTGGCCGGGCCTGTTCGCCGCCCTCGCCGCCGTCGGGGTCCTGCTGTTCTTCGCCGCGCTGCTCGGGCTGCGGGAGACCCTGCCCGCCGGGGAGCGGCAGACGGGCGGCGTCCGCGCGACCCTCGCGACGTTCGGGACGCTGCTGCGCGACCGCGCGTTCGTCGGGTACGTGCTGACCGTCGGCCTGTCGTTCGGCGCGATGTTCGCCTACATCTCCGGTTCGCCGTTCGTGCTGCAGGACGTCTACGGGCTCTCCGCGCAGGAGTTCAGCACCGCGTTCGGGGTGAACGCGGTCGGCATCATGATCGCGGGGCAGGTCGGCGGGCGGCTGGCCGGGCGCGTCCCGCTGCGCCGGCTGCTCGCGACCGGGCTCGGGATCGTCCTCGTCGGCGGGGCGCTGCTGCTGGTCGCGGTGCTCGCCGGGCTGGGGCTGCCGGGCGTGCTGCCGGGGATGCTGCTCGTCGCGTCCGGGCAGGGGCTCGTGCTGCCGAACGCGACGGCGCTGGCGCTGTCGGACCGGGCGCCGCGGATCGCGGGGAGCGCGTCCGCGCTGCTCGGCGTCGGCCAGTTCACGCTGGGCGGCGCGGCCGGGCCGCTGGCCGGGCTCGGCGGCGAGGACACCGCCGTCCCGATGGCGGTGTCGATCGCGGTGCTCGCGGCCCTCGCCGCGTGCGTCGCCGCGGTCGCGGCGCGGGCCGCCGGTCAGTCCGCGGCGGGCTGAGCCCCGGTCTCCAGGGCCGCGAGGACGAACGCGGCGACCTCGTCGGCGAGCGCCTCGGCGGGCTTCGGGCCGTCCGCCCGCCACCACGCGGGCATCTGGTTGACCATGCCCAGCGCGACGATCGTGACGGTCTCGGCGGGGGTGGTGCGCGCGAAGACGCCCTCGCGCTGCCCCTGCTCGACGATGCCGCGGAACGTCACGTGGTAGCGGCGCCGCTCGGACCGCACCGACCGCATCCGGACATGGTCGAGCCGGTGCATCTCGCGGGAGAACACCTTCGCCTCGTCGATATGCTCGGCCGTGCTGCGGATCAGCCCGGCCAGGACGGCGCGGACGGCTTCGCGCGGGGGCGGCCGCTCGGCCAGCACGAGATCGAGGTCGGCGAGCTGGCGGGCGATCAGCGAGTGGTAGATCTCGTAGAGCAGGTCGTCCTTGGAGTCGAAGTAGTGGTAGAGGGCGCCCTTGGTGACCGCCGCGGCCTCCACGATGCCCTGCACCGACGTCCCGTCGAAACCGCGCTCGGCGAACAGCCGCAGCGCCGCGGCCAGGATCCGCCGCTCCACCGCGCTCGCGCGCACGGGCCGGACGTCCGGCCCTTCGCCGTCGGTCACCTGTGCACCTCCGCTGGGGTATAGGGCATTGACGCGGCCGCGTCCCGCGTCCTAGCTTGCCAGATACCGACCGGTCGGTATGCACCCCGTGCAGGTATGGAGGTAGTTCCATGGCCGAAGTCCAGACCGTCCGCGGCCCCGTCGACGTCGGCGCGCTCGGCCGCACGTTCATGCACGAGCACGTGTTCGTCCTGAGCACCGAGCACGTCGAGAACTACGGCGCGGGCGACTGGTGGGACGAGGACGAGAAGGCCGACGACGCCGTCCGCAAGCTGCGGCAGCTCGTGGAGCGCGGCGTCGCCACGATCGCCGACCCGACCGTGTGGGGCCTCGGCCGCTACATCCCGCGGATCGCCCGGATCGCCGAGCGGGTGCCCGAGCTCAACATCATCGCCGCGACCGGCATCTACACCTACAACGACCTGCCGTTCCAGTTCCACCACCGGGGGCCGGGCACGCTGCTCGGCGGTCCCGACCCGATGGTCGCCGACTTCGTCCGGGACCTGACGCAGGGCATCGGCGACACCGGCGTGCGGGCCGCGTTCCTCAAGTGCGCGGTCGACCACCCCGGCCTCACCCCCGGCGTCGAGCGGGTGCTGCGGGCCGTCGCGGGCGCGCACCGCGAGACGGGCGCGCCGATCACCGTCCACACCGAGAGCTCCACCTTCGCCGGACGCGAGGTGGTGCGGGTGCTGCGCGAGGAGGGCGCCGACCTGTCGAAGGTCGTGATCGCGCACGCGGGCGACAGCAACGACCTCGGCTACCTGAGCGAGCTCGCCGACACCGGCGCGATCCTCGGCATGGACCGGTTCGGGCTCGACGTGATCAACTCGACCGCCGACCGGGTGAGCACGGTCGTCGCGATGTGCGAGCGCGGCTACGCCGACCGGATGGTGCTGAGCCACGACGCGAGCTGCTTCATCGACTGGTTCGGCCCCGACCCCGATCTGCTGCGGGGCATGGCGCCGAACTGGAACTACCGCCACATCAGCGACGACGTCCTGCCCGCGCTGCGCGCCCGCGGCGTCACCGACGCGCAGCTCGACCAGATGCTCGTGACCAACCCGCGGCGTTACTTCTCCTAGGCACGTCTCCTGGGCGTCGCCCTCGGCGCCGGGCCGGCCGCTCCGCCCGAGCCGGGGGGCCGGCTCACAGGACGCGGGCCACCGGGCGGCTCGCGGCGCGGCGCGCCGGGACGGCGGTGAGCAGCGCGACGGCGGCGAGCGTGCACGGCACGACGGCCGCGAGCCACGGCGCCGGGACGTCCGCGGCGGGCGCCCCGCCGCCGCCGAGGGCGAGCGCGGCCCGGTGGACCAGCAGCCCCAGCGGGACCCCGGCGAGCGCCGCGACGGAGGCCGGCAGCAGCTGCGCGGCGGCCAGGCCGGACGCCACCTGCCGGGGCGTCGCGCCGACCGCGCGGACGAGCGCGGCGGTGCGGGAGGTGTCGAGCGCGGTCGTCCAGGCGGTGAGGATCGCGTTGACGGCCGCGAGGAGGAGCAGGGCGAGCGACAGCACCAGCATGATCTGCCCGACGCGCTCGGTCACCGGGTTGCCCGCGCCGGGCACGAAGCCGGGGCCGACGGCGCCCGCGTCCTTGGCCTCGACCTGCCGGTGCAGGGCGAGCGCGGCGACGAGCATCCCGGCGGTGACGGCGGTGCTCGCGGCGGCCAGGAACGTCCGGCGGGGACGGCGCGCGGCGATCCGCACGCCCAGCAGGAGCGGGACGGGCAGCCCCGACGACAGCGCGACCAGCCGCGAACGCCTGCCCGGACCCCGCACGGGACGGCTCAGCGCGCGCGCCGTCCGGACCCGGGCGCCGCGCAGCGCCGGGACGGCCGTGGAGGCGGCGGTGACGGCCAGTGCGGCGAGCAGCACGGCCGCGACCACGCCGGGCGTCGGGACGGGCGCCGACGCGGCGCCGAGCAGGCCCGCGTTCGGGCCGGTCAGCAGCGGCGACGCCGCCCAGCCCGCGAGGATCCCGGCGACTCCCCCGGCGAGCGCGACCACCAGGTGCTCGGCCAGCAGGACGGCCGCGACCAGCGCGGGCGTCGCCCCGGCGGCCTTCAGCAGCCCGACGCGGCGGCCCTGCTCGGCGAGCCGCCCGCCGACCAGCAGCGCGACGCACAGCCCGGCGAGGATCGCCAGCGCCCACGTCCCGCCGAGCAGCGCCCGGTCGGCGAGGCGGAGTTCGGCGGTCGCGTACGCGGCGATGTCCTGCGCGGACCGCACGCCGTCGTGGCGGGCCGCGAACGCGGGCGCCGCGGCGGGGTCGGTGAGCCGCAGCGGCATCGTCCAGCTCCGCTCCCGCGCGTCCAGCCCGGCGGCGTCGGCCCGGGTCGTCCACACGAGACCGGGGGTGGACGACGGGTAGGGGGCGCGGCCGGTCGTGACGGCGATCCCCGCGACGGGCAGGCGGCGGCCTCCGACGACGATCGCGTCGCCGGGCCGGACGTCCAGCGCCTCGGCGAACGCCCGCTCGACCACGGCCGTCCCCGGCGCCGCCCAGTGGCCGGAGGTGACGTGCGGACGGTCGAGCCCGGCGGGTGCGGCGCCCGCGTCCCGGCCGTGGACGACCGCGGCGACCTCCGCGTCTCCGGACCGCAGGACGGTCGACAGCGTCGGGTACGGGCGGCCCGCCTCCGCGACGCCGGGTTCGCGGGCGAGGGCCGCGAGCGTGCCCGCGTCCGGCGCGGCGGCGACCGCGTCGGGACCGGCGGTGGCGGCGCGGGTGCGCTCCCACGGGTCGTCGGCCGCGCCCCGCACGAGCAGGCCGAGCGTGAGGGTCGCGGCGGTGGCGGCGATCGCGAGCAGCAGCAGGACCCCCTGGGCGGGGCGGCGGCGCAGGTCGCGCAGCGCCAGCCGCAGGACGAGCGCGCAGCGGCCCATCAGACGAGCCCGGACAGCGAGCCGAGGCCGCCGGTGCGCCCGGCCAGCACCGTCTGGTCGACGAACGCGCCGTCCCGCATGGTGACCAGCCGGTCGGCGGCCCCGGCGATGCGGGTGTCGTGGGTGACGACGACGAGCGTGCGGCCCTCGGCGCGCAGCGCGGTGAGCAGCCGCAGGACGTCGGCGGCCGCGGCGCTGTCGAGGTTGCCGGTGGGCTCGTCGGCGAGCAGCACCGGCGGGTCGTTCACCAGGGCCCGCGCGACCGCGACGCGCTGGCGCTGCCCGCCCGACAGCGCGTCCGGCAGGTGCGCGGCGCGCTCGGCGAGCCCCACCCGCTCGAGCAGGTGCGCGGCGCGGCGGCGGGCGGTGCGCCGGGACGTCCCGGCGAGCAGCGCGGGCAGCTCCACGTTCTCGACGGCGGTCAGCTCGTCGACCAGGTGGAACGCCTGGAACACGAAGCCCACGCGGTCGCGCCGCATCCGGGCCGCCGCCGTCTCGGCGAGCCGGTCGATGCGGCGCCCGGCGAGGTGGACCTCGCCCGCGTCCGGACGGTCGAGGCCGCCGAGCAGGTGCAGGAGGGTCGACTTGCCGCAGCCGCTCGGGCCCACGATCCCGACGGTCTCGCCCGCCGCGACGTCCAGGCCGACGCCGTCCACGGCCCGGACGAGCGCGGGGCCGGTCCCGTAGTGCCGGGTCAGCTCCCGCGCGCGGATCATGTACTCGTTCACTCGGTTTCCTTCGTCCAGTCGGTCTCGCGGGCGTCGGGCCGGCGGTGGGCGGCCCGTGGGCGGAGGGCGGCACCCTCCGGCGGGAGCGCGCGCGGCTCGTATCCGTGCGCGGGTTCCCCGGCCGGCGGCGCCGGGACGACGTCCCGCATCGGCCGCCTCCCCTCCCCGTCGGGCTTACAGATAACCGTTAGCCAGGGCGGAGGTCAAGCCGGTCAGGGACTAATCACTGGGGATCGGGAATTATGGGTGGAAAGGGTGAGGAGGAACGCAGGTGAGCGAACTCCCCGGTCGTCCCGGATTCCGTTCCGCGCTGCCGCTGGTCCTGGTCGCGCTGCTGGCCCTGCTCGCCCCGTCCTGCCGGTTGCCGGGCGAGGAGACCGAGAACGCCGTTCCGCCGCCCGTCACGGCCACGGAGGTCGCCCCGGAGCGGACGGATTTCAGCGAACGGCAGCCGGGGGTCGTCAACATCTCGTCCGTACGGGGCCTGGAGAGCACGCGGGCCGCCGGGACGGGCATCGTGCTGGACGCGTCCGGGTTCGTGCTGACCAACAGCCACGTCATCCAGGGCGCCACCGGCATAGAGGGGACCGACACCGACACCGACCGCACCTATCAGGCGCGGGTCGTCGGGTACGACACGTCCCAGGACATCGCGGTCGTCCGGCTGACCGGCGCGTCCGGGCTCCCGGCCGCGCGGTTCGCGCCGGTGTCCTCGGTCGGGATCGGCGACCCGGTCACCGCCGTCGGCAACGCGGGCGGCGACGGCGGCGAGCCGAGCGTGGTCACCGGGCACGTCACCGCGCTCGGCCAGTCCGTGACCGCCCGGGACGACAGCGACGGCAGCGTCGAGCGGCTGGCCGGGATGATCGAGGTCAGCGCCCCGATCAAGCCGGGCGACTCGGGCGGGCCGCTGCTGAACTCCGCCGGACGGGTGATCGGGGTCAACACCGCGGCCTCGACCTCCCTGTCGGGGGACGCGCCGGACGGACGGGAGAAGCCGCGCGGCTACGCGATCCCCGCCGACCGGGCGCTGGAGATCGCCGCGCGGATCCGGCGCGGGGAGGCGTCCGCGACCGTGCACATCGGCGAGACCGCGATGCTGGGCGTGATGGTGCGGAGCAACGGGACGGACCCGGGCGCCCGCGTCGTCGAGGTCGTCCCGGGCAGCCCCGCCGAGGCGGCCGGGATCCCGGTGGGCGCGGCGATCGTCACGTTCGGCGGGCAGGGCGTCGACTCGCCGAGCACGCTGACCGGGCTGATGCTGCGCCGCCACCCCGGCGACGTGGTCCGCATCGAGTGGACGCGGCCGGGCGGCGCCGTCGTCGCCACCGACGTCCGGCTGGCGAAGGGGCCGCCGCAGTGATCGCGCGTCCCGCGGCCTGAGCCTTTCCGTCCGGCGGAGACCGGGCGGGGCCCGCGCGGTGCTTCCGTGCGAAAGTGGAAGGTCACAGCGCCGACCCCACGAGGATGTGCACATGAGCCGCAAGCCCCCCACCGGCGACTTCGATGACGCCGGGATGCAGGTGTCGAAGCCGAAGACGTGGGCGGCGGGCGTGCCGGGAGTGACGGCCGCGCTGCGCCGGTCCTACGACCAGATGGGCGTCGGACGGACGGCGCTGACGCTGCTGCGCGTCAACCAGAAGCAGGGGTTCGACTGTCCGGGCTGCGCCTGGCCGGAGGGCGACGAGCGGCACGTCGCGGAGTTCTGCGAGAACGGCGCGAAGGCCGTCGCCGAGGAGGCCACGACCCGGCGGATCACCCGCGAGTTCTTCGCGGCGCACACGATCGCCGAGCTGGGCGAGCGGTCCGACCACTGGCTCGGGCAGCAGGGCAGGCTGACCGAGCCGATGGTCAAGCGGCCCGGCGCCGCCCATTACGAGCCCGTGAGCTGGGACGACGCGTTCGCTTTGGTGGCGGACGAGCTGGCCTCCCTCGACTCCCCCGACGAGGCCGTCTTCTACACCTCGGGGCGGACGAGCAACGAGGCGGCGTTCGCCTACCAGCTGTTCGCCCGCGAGTTCGGCACGAACAACATGCCCGACTGCAGCAACATGTGCCACGAGTCGTCCGGGTCCGCGCTGACCGAGACGCTCGGCGTCGGCAAGGGCTCGGTGCTCCTGGACGACCTGCACGAGGCCGACCTGATCCTCGTCGTCGGGCAGAACCCCGGGACGAACCATCCGCGGATGCTGTCGGCGCTGGAACGGGCCAAGAAGGGCGGCGCGCGGATCATCGCCGTCAACCCGCTGCCCGAGGCGGGGCTGATGCGGTTCAAGAACCCGCAGCGCCCGTCCGGCGTCACCGGGCAGGGCACCGCGCTCGCCGACCGCTTCCTGCAGATCCGCCTGAACGGCGACCTCGCCCTCTTCCAGGCCCTCAACCGGCTGCTCCTGGAGTCGGACGCGCCCGGTGCGCTCGACCGCGCGTTCCTCGACGCGCACACGCACGGGTTCGAGGCGTTCGAGAAGCACGTCCGCGACCTGGACTGGGACGACGTCCTGGAGGCCACCGGCCTGACGCGCGGGGAGATCGCCGCGACGCTCGGCGACGTCCTCGCCGCCGAGCGGATCGTGGTGTGCTGGGCGATGGGCCTCACCCAGCACCGCAACTCGGTGCCGACGATCCGCGAGGTCGTCAACTTCCTGCTGCTGCGCGGCAACGTGGGCCGCCCCGGCGCGGGCGTCTGCCCCGTCCGCGGCCACTCCAACGTGCAGGGCGACCGCACGATGGGCATCTACGAGAAGCCCGCGCCCGCCTTCCTGGACGCGCTCGCGACCGAGTTCGGGTTCGAGCCGCCGCGCGAGCACGGCCTCGACACCGTCGACGCGATCCGCGCGATGCGCGACGGCGCGGCGAAGGTGTTCTTCGGGATGGGCGGCAACTTCGTCCGCGCCACGCCCGACTCGGCCGTCACCGAGGCGGCGCTGCGCAACTGCCGGCTGACCGCGCACGTGTCCACGAAGCTGAACCGCTCGCACGCGGTGACCGGCGAGTACGCGCTCATCCTGCCGACGCTCGGCCGCACCGAGCGCGACGTGCGCGAGTCCGGGCCGCAGTTCGTCTCCGTCGAGGACTCGATGGGCATGGTGCACGCGTCCCGCGGCCGCCTCGCCCCCGCGTCGGAGCACCTCCTGTCGGAGGTCGCGATCGTGTGCCGGCTGGCCCGCGCCGCGCTCCCCGGCTCGGTCGTCGGCTGGGCGGCGATGGAGCGCGACTACGACGTCATCCGCGACCACGTGTCCCGGGTGGTGCCCGGTTTCGACGACTTCAACGCCCGCGTGCGCGCACCGGGCGGGTTCGTCCTGCCGCACGCGCCGCGCGACGAGCGCCGCTTCCCGACCGCGACGGGCAAGGCGAACCTGACCGTCAACGAGCTGGAGGTGCTGCGCGTCCCCGAGGGGCGGCTGCTGCTGCAGACGGTCCGCAGCCACGACCAGTACAACACCACCGTCTACGGGCTGGACGACCGCTACCGGGGCATCAAGGCCGGACGCCGCGTCGTGTTCGTCAACCCCGCCGACCTGGCGGCGCTCGGCCTCGCGGACGGCGCCGTGGTCGACCTGGTGTCGGAGTGGTCCGACGGCACGGAGCGGCGGGCGCCGTCCTTCCGGATCGTCGGCTACCCGACCGCGCCCGGCTGCGCGGCGGCGTACTTCCCGGAGACGAACGTCCTGGTCCCGCTCGACAGCACGGCCGAGATCAGCAACACCCCGACGTCCAAGTCGGTGATCGTCCGGCTGGAGCCGCGGGGCGATTGATCCTGCACCGGACGGTACCGGCGGATTAGGCTTGCGTCATGACGAACCTTCCCGAGCACGCCGGGCCGTCCGGGACTCCGGAGATGCGCGCGTCCGACGCCGATCGGGACCGGGTGGCGCAGGTCCTGCGGGACGCGGCGGGCGACGGCCGGCTCACGCTCGCCGAGCTCGACGAACGGCTCGACGCGGTGTACGCGGCCAAGACCTACTCCGAGCTGCAGCCGCTCACCCGGGACCTCCCCGCCACGGGCGGCGCGGCGGCCCCGTCGCCGCTGGTCGGCGCGGACTACCGGCCGGTGGACGGCGCGCCCACCTGGAAGACCGGCATCGGGATCCTGAGCGGGTTCCGCCGGTCCGGGGTGTGGAACGCGCCCCGGACGTTCTTCACGTTCACCTGGTGGGGCGGCGGCAAGATCGACCTGCGGGAGGCGCGTTTCCCCGAGGGCGAGCTGACGATCCACGCCTGGGCGATCATGGGGGGCGTGGAGGTGATCGTGCCGGACGACCTCGCCGTCCACGTCCGCGGTCTCGGGATCATGGGCGGGTTCGACCAGCGGGCGAGCGGGCCGGGTGATCCCGGCGCGCCCAGGGTCGTCGTCAAGGGGTTCGCGTTCTGGGGCGGCGTCGACGTCAAGCGGCGGGCCCGCAAGGGCAGGAAGAAGGACCGCAAGCGGCTCGAAGACTGACCGCCCGTCCGCCCACCGGTCCCGCCGCCGGGCGGGCCGTCAGGCGTCGTCGGGGGCCCGCCCGGCGTACGGCCCGACCACGATCCGGTCGAGCCACTCCCCGAGCATGGCGTTCTCGGTCGCGGTGAGGCCGGGCGCGGGCTCGTCGGCGAGCGCGGCGCGCAGCGCGATGGCGAGGGCCCGGGCCCCGCCGTCGTCCGTCCCGGCCGTGCCGGACGTCCCGTCCCCCGGCCCGGCGGGGACGATCAGCGCCGCGAAGAGCGCCTCGCGCGTGCGCGCCGGCAGTTCGGCGTCGCCGTCCCCGGCGATCAGCGACAGCGTGACCCCGGTGCCCGAGGCGTGGATCATGCCCGCGGCGGCCTCGACCGGCACCCGGAGGCGTCCCGCGCGGGCGACGGCCCCCACGAGGCCGAGCAGGAGCTCGTGCGCCTCGGCGGCGGCGGGCGGGCGGCGGGACGTCCCGTACATGAGCGTGTACAGCTCCGGGTTCGACCGGCCGAAGTCGACGTGCAGGTCCCAGCCGCGGTGCAGGTCCTCGACCGGGTCGGCGCTGTGGGGCTGCGCGCGCTTGCTCGCCAGGTACCGCTCGAACCCGTGCGCGGCGACGGCGTCCAGCAGCCCCTGCTTGTCGCCGAAGTGGTGGTAGAGGGTCGGGGCCCCGACCCCGGCGGCGCCGCAGATCGCCCGCGTCGAGACGGGCTCGCCGCCCGACTCGGCGAGCAGCCGCGCGGCGGCCCGCAGGATCCGCTCCCGGGCCTCGACGTCCTTCTGCGCACTCACAACAACGATGCTACAGAAATTTTCCGAACATCGATATGGGGACTGAACTGCGGATATGCGAGCCCGCACGGAACATCTCGTATAGCGTCACTACAGAACTTGCTATACCGTCGTTAGCGAGCGGCGGGTTCGACCGCCGCGCAACGACGAAGGGAGCGCAGTCATGCGCAGTGCCGTACTCACCGGACCCGGCAAGGCCCTGGACGTCGTCGAGCGGGACGTCCCCGCGCCCGGTCCCGGCGAGATCCTCGTCCGGGTCACCGCGTGCGGGATGTGCTTCTCCGAGGTCAACCACCTGAACGGCCACTACCCGTTCGGGACGTTCCCGACGGTCCCCGGCCACGAGATCACCGGCGTCGTCGAGGCCCTCGGCGACGGCGTCTCCTGGCCCGTGCCCGGCACGCCCGTCGGCGCCGCCTGGATCCACGACTCCTGCGGGCGCTGCGACAACTGCGTCCGCGGCGACCAGATCCTCTGCACCGGCGGCCCGAAGGCCGTCACGGGCGTCAACCGCGACGGCGGGTACGCCGAGTACTTCCTCGCCCGCGCCGGGTTCGTCACCCCGCTGCCGGACGGCCTCGACCCGGTCGCCGCCGCGCCGCTGATGTGCGCCGGGGTCACCGCGTTCAACGGGCTCCGGCAGGGCGGCGCCGCCGCCGGATCGAAGGTCGCCGTGCTCGGCACGGGCGGCGTCGGGACGCTCGCCGCCCGGTTCGCGGCGGCGACCGGCGCCCGCGTCGCCGTCGTGTCCCGCTCGCGGCGCGCCGAGGCGCAGGCGCGCGCCCTCGGCGCCGAGCTGTACGTCGCGACCGAGGAGCAGGACCCCGCCGAGGCCCTGCGGGCCTGGGGCGGCGCCGACCTGGTCATGAACACGGCGCCGAGCACCGCCGCCGCGCAGGCCGCGTTCGACGGCCTGGCGCCGGACGGGACGCTGCTGTTCCTCGGTTTCGACGGCGCGGAGGTGTCGGTGCCGCCCGTCGCGCTCGTCCTGCACCGGCGGCGGGTGATGGGCAGCCCGTCCGGCTCACCGCACGACCTGCGCGACACCCTCGCGTTCGCCGCCGCGCACGGGATCGTCCCGGACGTCACCCCGATCACGCTGGACGAGGCGCCGGACGTGCTCGCGGCGATGGACGCGGGCACGCACCGGGGGCGCGCGGTGATCTCCTTCGGCCGGTCCTGACGGTCAGGGCCGCCAGGGCCGGGCGCCCTCGAACGCGCGGCACGCGTTCATGACCAGGGCGTCGGCGTGCCGGGCGCCGACGACCTGCAGCCCGACCGGCAGCCCCGCCGCGGTCGTCCCGCACGGGAGGCTCGCGGCGGGCTGCTGCGTCATGTTGAACGGGTAGGTGAACGGCGTCCAGGCCGTCCAGCGCGGGGACGGCGACCCGGCCGGGACCTCGACGCCCGCCTCGAACGCGGCGATCGGCATCGTCGGGGTCAGCAGCAGGTCGTAGCGCTCGTGGAACAGGCCCATCAGCCGGCCGAGCTCCATCCGGCGGGCGGTCGCGGCGAGGTAGTCCAGCGCGGAGTACCGGGCGCCCTGCTCGCAGATCTCCCGCAGGCCCGGGTCGAGGGCGGCGAACCGCTCCGGCGTCAGGTGCTCGACGACCTTGGCGGCCCCGGCGAACCACAGGACCTCGAACGCCTCGACGGGGTCACCGAACCCGGGGTCGGCCTCCTCGACCTTCGCGCCCAGCTCGGTGAACGTCTCGACGGCCGCCGCGACCAGCGCCGCGACCTCCGGATCGACCTTCGCGAACCCGAGCGTCGGGCTGTAGGCGACGCGCAGGCCGGTCAGGTCGCCGGGGCCGGGGACGGCCGCGGTGCGGACGGCGAACGGGGCGTCCGGCGGCGCGAGCGCCGACCAGTCGCGGGCGTCCGGCCCGCACACCGCGTCCAGCAGCAGCGCGGCGTCCTCCACGGTGTTCGTCATCGGACCGACGTGCGCGAGGGTGCCGAACGGGCTCGCCGGGTGGTGCGGGATCCGCCCGTAGGTGGGCTTGATCGTGAACGTGCCGGTGAAGCTCGCCGGGATGCGCACCGAGCCGCCGCCGTCGGTGCCGAGCGCGAGCGGCGCCATGCCCGCCGCGACGGCCGCCGCGGCGCCGCCGCTGGACCCGCCGGCCGTCCGCGACGGGTCGGCGGGGTTGCGGGTGACGCCGGTCAGCGGCGAGTCGGTGACGCCCTTCCACGCGAACTCGGGCGTGGTGGTCTTCCCCGCGAACACCGCGCCCTGCTCGCGCAGCCGCGCCACGGACGGGGCGTCCTCGGTCCACGGACCGGACGGGTCGATCGTCGTGGAGCCGCGCAGCGTGGGCCAGCCGTCGGTCAGGAGCACGTCCTTGATCGAGACGGGCACGCCGTCCAGCGGGCCGAGCGTCGCGCCGCGCCGCCACCGCTCGGCGGACGCCCGCGCCATCTCGAGGGTCGTGTCGGCGTCCACCAGGCAGAACGCGTTCAGCTTCGGGTCGTCGCGCTCGATCCGGGCGAGGACGGCCTCCGCCGCCCCCACCGGGGACAGCGTCCCGTCCCGGTACGCGTCGATCAGTTCCGCGGCGGTCAGGTCGGCCGGTTCCGTCATCGTCCTACCCCCTCTGGTCGGTGTGCGGGACGGACGTCCCGTCGGTGCTCGACTTCCCGTTCGCGCCGGGCGGCACCGCGGCCGGGGGGCCCGAGCCCACGTAGCCGAGCCGCTTGTCCACGACGTTGCGCAGCGGACGGCCGGCCGTGAACCGGTCGAAGTTGTCCGCGAACAGCTCGACCAGCTCGTCCCGCCAGCCGACCGTGTCGCCCGACATGTGCGGCGACACGATCACGTTCGGCAGTTCCCACAGCGGGGACTTCTCGGGGAGCGGCTCCTCCTCGAACACGTCGAGGGCCGCGCCCGCGATCCGCCCG
The DNA here is from genome assembly GCF_014648495.1 of Actinomadura cremea. Classification (GTDB taxonomy): domain Bacteria; phylum Actinomycetota; class Actinomycetes; order Streptosporangiales; family Streptosporangiaceae; genus Spirillospora; species Spirillospora cremea. The sequence continues at coordinate 541,184 of NZ_BMRF01000004.1, read as the reverse complement.
TCCCGCAGCGCCGCGACCAGGTCGTCCTGGACGACCAGCGAGCCGCGGCCCACGTTGATCAGCCGCGCCGACGGCCGCATCCGCCCCAGCGCGGCGGCGTCGATCATGCCGCGGGTCTGCGGGGTGAGGGGGGCGGCGAGGACGACGTAGTCGGCCGCGGCCAGCGCGGCGGCCAGGTCGGCGGTGGCGTGCACGGTGCCGAAGTCGGTGTCGCCGGTGCGGGCGGTGCGGCCCGCGCCGCTCACCCGCAGCCCGGCCGCCGACAGCCGCCGCGCGATGGCCCGGCCGATCGGGCCGGTGCCGACCACCAGCGCGCGCTTGCCGGTGATCCGCTCGGTCTCCCGGTGCCGCCAGCGCCGCTCCGCCTGCAGCCGGACGGTGCCGTGCAGGTCTTTGGCGAACGACAGCACCAGCCCGAGGACGTACTCGGCGATCGGCTCGTCGAACACCCCTCGCGAGTTGGTGAGGACCGTGTCACTTTCCGTCAGGCCCCGGAACGTCACCTTGTCGACGCCCGCGCTCGCGATGTGCACCCAGCGGGGCGTCCGGGCGCCGTCCCCCGCGGGCCACGCCGCGGCGAGGGCTCCGGAGAGGAAATCCCACATGAAGACGATGTCGGCTTCCGCGACGGCGGTGGCGAGGCCGCTCTCACGCACGTATCGGACGTCGGCGCGGCGCTCCACGTCCGCCATCCCGGACGGTTCGACGTCCCCCGTCAGCACCGCCACCACGGGCGGTGCACCGGCTGCGGGCGAAGGCTGCTGCATCGGCTCTGCTTTCCGGGATCCGGGAGTTTACGTGAAGGCAACTCGGGGAGGCATTGACACGCTAGGAAGGGTTCGTAGGATTGTCAACAATCAGCGCGGCCGACGAGTCGGCCCGAGGAGACCGCGCTGATCGTGCTGCAAGACCGTCGCAACCGCTGCCCAAGCATGGCCAGGACGGATCCCAGAGCGCTCTAACGCAACAGCAAGAGTCCTTCGGGTGGCGACGCTCTCGCCCACCCCTGTTCTACGGGGAGGCCCGGCATGCCCAAGCTGATGACCATCTCCCTCGAGCGGCGCGGCGTCTCGTGCGTCGCCGAGCTCCTGGAGAAGGACGCGCCGCGCACCTGCGAGGCGGTCTGGCGCGCCCTGCCGCAGGGCGGAGACGCGTACCACGCCAAGTACGCGCGCAACGAGGTCTACACGATGGTCGAGTACTTCTCGGACGAGGAGATCGGCCAGGAGAATCCCACCGTCACGCCCATCCCGGGCGACGTCGTCCTCTTCTCGTTCCCCGGCGGGATGCTCGATCGGAGGTTCAAGGAGGAGAAGAACATCCACGAGCTCCCCGGCGTCATCGACCTGGCGATCTTCTACGGCCGCAACAACCTGCTGCTGAACGGGGACGTCGGCTGGGTGCCGGGGAACGTCTACGCGACGATCGTCGACGGGCTCGACCGGATGGCCGAGGCGTGCAACGACGTCTGGCGCTCCGGCGGCGTCGGCGAGCGGCTCGTCTACCGCCGGCACGAAGGCTAGAGCGGTGGCCGCGCAGATGACATTCGATCCCACGCTGGTCGTCGGTCCCGAACTGCTGGCCCAGCAGGGGATCGGCGTGGTCGCGCCCTTCGACTTCGCGCTCGACCGTGAACTGTGGCGCTGGACGCCGGACGACGTGTCGCTGTTCATGACCCGGCTGCCGTACGTGCCGGTCCCGGTCACGGTGGAGATGGCGTCCGCGCTGTCGGACCACTCGATCGTCCGGCAGGCCACGCGCGACGTGCTGGCGCCCGAACCGCTCGCGGTCGCGTTCGCCTGCGCGTCCGGGAGCTTCATCCGGGGCCGCGCCGGCGAGGAGTCGCTGCACGAGACGATGAAGCGGGCGGGCGCGCCCGCGGTCGCGACGACGTCCGGGGCGCTGGTGGAGTCGCTGCACATGCTGGACGCCCGCCGCATCGCGGTCGTGACGCCGTACATCGACACGGTCACCGACCGGCTCGTGTCGTTCCTCGGCGAGCACGGCGTCGAGGTCGTGTCGTCGGTCGGGATGGGGCTGCTCAGCCACATCTGGAAGGTCGGGTACGGCGAGGTCGTGAGCGCCGTGTCCGCGGTCGACCGGCCCGACGCCGAGGCCGTGTTCATCAGCTGCACCAACGTGCCGACCTACGACATCATCGCGCCGCTGGAGCAGCTGATCGGCAAACCGGTGCTGACCTCCAACCAGGTGACGATGTGCTCCGCGCTGCGCGCGATGGGCCGCGCGGCGAACGGCGCCGGCCAGTCGCTGGTGCAGCTGAGCAGCCCGACCGCAGCGTGATCCCCGAGAGTAGGATTGTCAACAAATGTCGCAGATTGCACTGAGCGCCGGATTCCTCTACCCCGGTTACAGCGCCGAGGACGACTACCCGGCCATCGAGGCCGCCCTCGGCGACGTGCGCCTGCCCGTCGTGCACACCCTGATGCGCGAGGACGCCCACCGCGTGGACGCCCTTCTCGACGTCGGCGGCCCGGACGTCCTGGCCACCGGGGCGGACAAGTTGCGCGAGATGGGCGTGCGGGCGGCCGTGTGGGCCTGCACCAGCGGCAGCTTCGTCTTCGGCTGGGAAGGCGCCGAACAGCAGGTCGCGGGCGTCGCCGAGGCCGCCCGCGTCCCCGCGTCCAGCACGTCGTTCGCGTTCGTCAACGCGGCCCGCGCGCTGGGCGTCACCCGGGTCGCGGTCGCCGCGACCTATCCCGAGGACGTCGCCGAGAAGTTCGGCGACTTCCTCGGGCGCGCCGGCATCACGGTGGTGTCGCTGTCCTGCAAGGGCATCATCACCGCCGCCGAGGTCGGCACCCTCGGCCGCGAGGAGGTCCTCGCCTTCGTCGCGGCCAACGATCACCCGGACGCCGAGGCGGTGCTGGTGCCCGACACCGCGCTGCACACCGTGTCCTGGCTCGACGAGCTGGAGGCACGCGTCGGCAAACCGGTCCTAACGGCCAACCAGGTCAGCGTCTGGGAGGGCCTGCGGCTCGCGAGCAGTTCCGGTGAGTCACCCTCCGGCGGGTTCCGTCCGCGCACCGGCTTCGGCCGGCTGTTCGCGGAGCCCGTTCCCGAAGCGGCGCCCGGACGTCCGGCCTGGAGGCTCTGACGAAAGGTGACCTCCCATGAGCCGATTGGGCGAGCTTGAACCCGTCCCCCGCAAGTCCACGGTCGAACTCGTCTCCGACGAGCTGCGTGCCGCGATCATGTACGGCTCGCTCGAGCCGGGTGACCAGCTCGGCGAGGCCGAGCTGGCCGCCCGGCTGGGCATCAGCCGCGGGCCGCTGCGGGAGGCGATGCAGCGGCTCGTCCAGGAAGGGCTGCTGGTCAGCGAGCCGCACCGGGGCCTGTTCGTGATCACCCTGGACGAGGGCGACGTCGAGGACGTGTACCTGGCGCGGCTCGCGATCGAGCGCGCCGCCGGAAAACTGATCATGGAACGGAACCGGGGCGAGGCCGTCGCCCGGCTCACCGACGCCCTCGAGGGCCTGGTCGAGGCCGCCCGCGCGCGCGACCGCGTCAAGATGAGCGACGCCGACCAGGCCTTCCACGAGGTCCTGGTGAGCGCGTCCGGCAGCCAGCGCCTCGAGCGCATGGCGCACACGCTGCTCGTCGAGACGCGGATGTGCCTCAACGCCCTGCAGGACACCTATCCCGAACCGGACGACCTCGTGGAGGAGCACCGGCGCATCGTCGACGCCATCGGCGACGGCGAGGAGGAGCGGCTGCTGCGCCTCATCGAGGAGCACATGACCGACTCGATCGAAAGACTCCGTAAAGACTGACCGGACGGCCACATTCTTGGCCCCTCCCCCTCCGCTCGGAGGGGTGCGGTGGCCTAGGCTGTCGATTGTCGACAATCTACCGAGAGGGACTCCCATGGCGACGCTGTCACCTCTGCTGAAGCAGGCGACTCCCGTCCTGGCCGAGCGCGGCGAGGGCGTGCACCTCTACGACGCCGACGGGCGCCGGTACCTGGACTTCACCGCGGGCATCGGCGTCACCAACACCGGCCACTGCCACCCGCGCGTGGTCGAGGCCGCCCAGAAGCAGGTCGGCACCCTGATCCACGGCCAGTACACGACGGTCATGCACCGGCCGCTCCTGCGCCTGGTCGAGGCCATGGGCGACGTCCTGCCGGACGCTCTCGACTCGGTGTTCTTCCTCAACAGCGGAAGCGAGGCCGTCGAGGCGTCCATCCGGCTCGCCCGGCACGCCACCGGACGGCAGAACATCGTCGTCTTCCACGGCTCGTTCCACGGCCGCACCATGGGCGCCGCCGCGCTCACCACCGCCGGGACGAAGTTCCGCGCCGGCATCGGGCCGATGATGCCCGGTGCGGTCGTCGCCCCGTTCCCGCAGGCCTACCGGTACGGGTGGGACGAGGACGAGGCCGTCCGGTTCGCGCTCCGCGAACTCGACTACGTCCTCGCCACCACCAGCCCCGCGCCCGACACCGCCGCGTTCGTCGTCGAACCGGTCCTCGGCGAGGGCGGCTACATCCCGGCGCCGCCCGCGTTCCTCGAGGGACTCCGCGAACGCGCCGACCGGCACGGCGTCCTGCTGATCGTCGACGAGGTGCAGACGGGGTACGGGCGCACCGGCAAGTTCTGGGGCCACGAGCACTCCGCGATGCGCCCCGACATCCTCATCACCGCGAAGGGCCTGGCCAGCGGCTTCCCGCTCTCGGCGATCGCCGCGCCCGCCTCCGTCATGGAGAAGGCGTGGCCGGGCTCGCAGGGCGGCACCTACGGCGGCAACGCCGTCTCGTGCGCCGCCGCGCTCGCCACCCTGGAGGTCATCCGGGACGAGGACCTCGTCGCCAACGCGGCCCGGCTCGGCGCCCGGCTGGGCGACGGCCTCCGCAAGGTCGCCGCCGACCACCCGGTCATCGGCGACGTCCGCGGTCTCGGCCTCATGCAGGCCGGCGAGTTCACCACCGCCGACGGCGAGCCCGACACCGCGACCGCCGTCCGGGCCCACCGCGCCGCCGCCGACCGCGGCCTCCTGCTGCTCACGTGCGGCGCCCACGGCAACGTCGTCCGCCTCATCCCGCCGCTGGTGGTCAACGAGGCCCAGATCGACGAGGCCCTCGGCCTCTGGGCCGACGCCGTGGCCGAAGCGACCAGCTGAACCGGCCGGTCGCAGCGATCGGAGCGATCGGAAGGGAGCACCGCCCGCGCGGGTGGTGCTCCCTTCCTCGTCTCCTCGGCCGGGCCCGGCGCCTGCGGCCTCCGGCGCGGCCTTCCCGGGGCCCGCCTACCTCGATCCGATCGCCGCCGGCCTCGACGAGCCGCCCGAGTCCCGAGCCGTCCGCACGCCGGGTGACGCGGCCCGGCGGCGGCAAAAGCGGTTGCGGAGCCGCCCCACGGGTTGATCGACTCGCGAGTCGTGCGCACCTACCGGGAACTGTTCCGCTCACCGGAGTTCACGCCCCTGTTCGCGGCCGCCTCGGCGCAGTCCGCCGCGCTCGCGGTCGGCGGGCTGGCGCTCGGCGTGCTCGTCTACGACACCACCGGGTCGCCGCTGCTGTCGGCGCTGAGCATGTTCGGCCCGGCGTTCGCCCACGTGGTCGGGGCGATGGCGCTGCTGTCGGCGGCCGACCGGGTGCCGCCGCGCGCCGCGATGGCCGTCCTGCTCGCGGCGTCCGGGCTCGGCACGGCCGTCCTGGCGGTACCCGGCCTGCCGGTGTGGGCGATGTTCCCCGTCGTGCTGGGCCTCGGGCTGCTCGGCGCGGTGCTGGGCGGGGTGCGGTACGGGCTGCTCGGCCAGATCCTGCCGCGGGACGGCTACCTGATCGGACGCTCGGTGCTGAACGCGTCGAACGGGCTCATGCAGATCGGCGGGTTCGCGGTGGGCGGCGTGCTGGTGGCGGCGCTGTCGGCGCGGGGGACGCTGCTCGCGGCGGCGGGGCTGAACCTGCTGGGGGCGCTCGTCGCGTGGGCGTGCCTCACGGGGCGTCCGCCGCGCGCGCAGGGGCGGCCGTCGGTCGCCCAGACGTGGCGGGGCAACGTGCTGCTGTGGTCGTCGCGGCCCCGCCGCAACGCCTACCTGGCGATGTGGCTGCCGAACGGGCTGGTCGTGGGGTGCGAGGCGATGCTCGTCCCCTACTCCCCCGGCCACGCGGGCCTCCTGCTCGCGGTGTCGTCCGTCGGGATGCTGGCCGGGGACGTGCTGACGGGACGGTTCGTGCCCCACCGGTGGCGGGGGCGGCTGCCGGTCCCGCTGCTGGTGCTGCTCGCCGGGCCCTACCTGGTGTTCGCGCTGCGCCCGGCGATCTGGGTCGCGGCCGCCGCAGTGCTGGTCGCCTCGATCGGGTACGGGGCCACGCTGCTGGTGCAGGAGCGGCTCATGGCCCTGACGCCGGACGACGTCCACGGGCAGGCGCTCGGCCTGCACTCGTCGGGGATGCTGACCATGCAGGGCGTCAGCGCGGCGCTCGCGGGGGCGGTCGCCGAGTACACCTCCACCGCGACCGCGATGGCCGTCATGGCGGCGGCCTCGCTCGCGACGACGCTGGCCCTGGCCCCCGGCCTGCGCCCGCCGGTGCCCGCCCCGAGCACGGCGGCCGGGTGACGGCTGTTAGATTTCCGAATCCGGTTCTAACGGTTGGAGGCGCGATGAGCATCTGGACCACCCCCGAACGCACGGCGCTGCGCGAACTCGTCCGCGACTTCACCGCCAAGGAGATCGTCCCGAACCTCGCGGCGTGGGAGGACGCCGGCGAGCTGCCCCGCGACCTGCACGTGCGGGCCGCCGGGGCGGGGCTGCTCGGCGCCGGGTTCCCCGAGGCGGCGGGCGGGTCGGGCGGGGACGTCCTCGATCCGCTGGTGGTGACGGAGGAGATCATCCGTTCGGGCGGATCCAGCGGGCTCGTCGCGTCCCTGTTCACGCACGGGATCGCGCTGCCGCACATCATCGCGTCCGGGAACGGGGACCTGATCGACCGGTTCGCGCGGCCGGTGCTGGACGGCCGGAAGATCGGCGCACTCGGCATCACCGAGCCCGGCACCGGTTCCGACGTCGCGGGGATCCGGACGACGGCCGTGCGGGACGGCGACGCGTACGTGGTGAACGGCGCGAAGCTGTTCATCACCTCGGGCGTGCGGGCCGACTTCGTCACGGCGGCCGTCCGGACCGGCGGGCCGGGGTTCGAGGGGATCTCGCTGCTGGTCGTCGAGAAGGGCGCCCCGGGGTTCGGCGTGTCGAAGCCGCTGCGCAAGATGGGCTGGCTCTGCTCCGACACCGCAGAACTGTCGTTCGACGACGTGCGGGTGCCGGTGGCGAACCTGGTCGGCGCGGAGAACGGCGGGTTCCTGCAGATCGTGCAGAACTTCGTGGCCGAACGGCTGTCGCTGGCCGTGCAGGCGTACGCGACGGCCGAGCGGTGCCTCGATCTCACGCTCGGCTGGGTGCGCGAGCGCGAGACGTTCGGGCGCCCGCTGTCGTCGCGGCAGCTCGTCCGGCACAAGATCGCCGAGATGGCCCGGCAGGTCGACGTCGCCCGCGCCTACACGCGCTCGATCGCCGAGCGGTTCGCGGCGGGCGAGGACGTCCTGACCGAGACGGCCTACGCCAAGAACACGGCCGTCTACGCGTGCGAGCACGTGGTGCACGAGGCCGTCCAGCTGCACGGCGGCATGGGCTACATGCGGGAGTCGGAGGTCGAGCGGCACTACCGGGACGCGCGCATCCTCGGCATCGGCGGCGGCACGAACGAGATCATGAACGAGATCGTCGCGAAGCGGCTCGGGCTCTAACCGGCCTCGACCAACCCGCTCACCAGGGCGCGGAGGCCGTCGAGGTAGGTGTCCTCGGCGGTCAGCTCCGGCCACCGCTCGCCCAGCGAGGCGAGGCGGGGCAGTTCCACGGGATCGAGCCCGGCGAACACCCGGTCGCGGTAGGTGGGCCGGTCGTCGTGCGCGCGCCTGCGGGTCGACGAGGCGCGCACGAGCATCTCCCCGGCCGTGTAGTACCAGATCGACCTGTAGGCGTGGACGGCCCGCTCGATGGTGAGGCCGCACTCCATGAGGGCGTTCACGATGCGCTCGTTGTACCAGAGCGCCGCCTCCGACATCAGGTCGTCGGCGGTGAGCACCTCCACGATCCACGGGCAGCCCGCGAGCGTCTCCCGGATGGCGGCGGCCAGCGCGACGACGCGTTCGCGCGGGTCGTCCGGCAGCTCCGGCCTGCGCATGTTGCGCGCCGCGTAGTCGTCCAGGAGCAGGACGAGCAGCTGCTCCTTGTCGCGGACGTGGTGGTAGAGCGCCATCGGCGTGCTGCCGACCTCCTTCGCCAGCCGCCGCATGGTCAGGCGGTCGACGCCCTCGGCGTCCACGATCCGGCGGGCGGTCTCGACGATCTCCGCGCGGGAGATGCGGGGCGGTCTGCCCTTGCGCGGCGCGGACGGTTGCGGCATCCCCCCATCCTTTCGCACGCGCCGCCGCCGTCGCCCGCCCCGGCCACCGAGTGGACGGACGGGGGCGGCTCGGGGTACTTTTTGTACATGTACAAAAATTCGCGCGGGCGGCCCGGAGCGGTGCTGGCGGCGGCGGCCGTCGCCCAGTTCCTCGTCGCCCTGGACATGGCGGTCGTGAACGTCGCGCTGCCCGACATCCGCGCGTCCCTGGGCTTCGCGCCGGTCGACCTGTCCTGGGTCGTGCACGCCTACGCGCTCACCTTCGGCGGGTTCCTGCTGCTCGGCGGCCGGCTCTGCGACCTGTACGGGCGGCGCCGCCTGTTCGTCGCCGGGCTGGCGGCCTTCGCCGCGTTCTCGCTGCTCGGCGGCCTCGCGCAGGCGCCGTGGCAGCTCGTCGCCGCGCGCGCCGGGCAGGGCGCGGCGGCCGCCGTCGCGGCCCCGGCCGCACTCGCCCTGATCACCACCGCCTTCACCGAGGGACGCGAGCGCGTGCGGGCGCTCGGCGTGTGGAGCGCGATGAACGCGGCGGGCGGCGCGCTGGGCGTCCTCGCCGGCGGGCTGCTCACCGAGTACGCCGGCTGGCGCTGGGTGATGCTCGTCAACCTGCCGATCGTCGCCGCGGCCCTGGCGCTCGTGCCCGCGGGCGTCCCCGGCGACGCGCGGGCCGGGCGGCGGGAGCGGCTGGACGTGCCGGGCGCCGTCCTCGCGACCGGCGGCATCGGGCTCCTGGTGTTCGGCGTCGTCCGCACCGACGCCCGCGGGTGGGCGTCGGCGGCGACCCTGGGCACGCTGGCCGCGGCCGCCGTCCTGCTCGCGGGCTTCGTGCTCACCGAGCGCCGGACGGCGGCGCCGCTCGTCCGGCTCGGGCTCCTGCGGAGCCGCTGGACGGCGGGCGCGAACGTCCTCGTGTTCCTCGCCGCCGCCGGACAGTTCTCGGCGTTCTACTTCGTGTCCCTGTACATGCAGCAGGTGCTCGGGATGGGCGCCGCCGCGACGGGCGCGGCGTTCCTGCCCTTCACCGTCGGGGTGGTGGCCGGGACGATCGTCGCCACCCGCGTGGGCTCGACGCGGTCGCCGCGCGCGTCGCTGCTCCCCGGCACGCTGCTGGCCGCCGCCGGGCTGGGCTGGTTCGCGCTGATCAGCCCGGACGGCGGGTTCGTCGCCGACGTGCTCGGCCCGTCGGTGCTCACGAGCGTGGGCCTCGGCCTCGTCCTGGCGCCGGTCGCCGCCGCCGCGACCACGGGCGTGGCCCCGCACGAGGCGGGCACGGCGTCCGGGCTGCTGAACAGCTCCCGGCAGCTCGGCGGCTGCGTCGGCCTCGCCGTGCTGGCCACCGTCGCGGCCGGGCGCACCGCGGACCCCGCGTCCCCGGCGTCCGTCAACGACGGCTACGCGCTGAGCCTCGCGGTCGGCGCCGTCCTGTTCCTGGTCGCGGCGGCCGTCGCCCTGACCCTGCCCCGCCGCACTCCCCCGGCGGCGTCCACCCCCGAGCCCATGGAAACCCGACTGGAAGGAACACGCTCATGACCCTCGTCGACATGTTCGCGTCCGCGATCAACTTCTACCCCGGCGGCGCCGTCGAGCCGGCCGAGCGGCGGATGACCACCGACTCCGGCGGCTGGCAGGTCGCGGCGTTCCACGTGGAGACCGACGCGGACGTGCACAGTGACCACTGGGAGGTGCATCCGGCGGCCGAGGAGGCGGTGTGCTGCCTGTCCGGCGGGCTCCGCCTGTACTTCCGTCCCACCGAGCCCGGCGGGGAGGAGGAGGGCGTGGCGCTCACCCCCGGCACCGCCGTGATCGTCCCGCGGGGCCGCTGGCACCGCCTCGAACTGGACGAGCCGAGCGACGTCATGTCCATCACGCTGCGGCGGGGCAGCCGGCAGGAGAAGCGCGCCGACGGCTGACGCGCCGTGAAGGTGCCCGGCGGCCGGAGGACCGCCGGGCATCTCGCGCGTCAGGCCTGCGCGACGGCGCCCGCCTCGATGAGGGCGTCGACGTCGTCGAAGCCGAGGTCGGTGAGGACGTCGCGGGTCTGGCCGCCGGGCAGGACGGGGACGCCGTCGGTCTCGGCGGGCGTGCGGGAGAAGCGGGGCGCCGGGGCGGGCTGGCGGTGGCCGCCGAGTTCCGGGAAGACGTCGCGGGACGTGTTGTACGGGTGGTCCTTCGCCTCCTCCAGCGACAGGACGGGCGCGACGCAGGCGTCGGACGGGAGGAAGACCTCGGCCCACTCGTCCCGGGTGCGGGCCTTGAACGCGGTGGCGAAGCGCTCGCGGAGGTCGGGCCAGCGGGCGGTGTCGTGCTGGCCGGGGAGGTCCTCCCCCTCGAGGCCGAGCAGGCGGACGAACTCGGCGTAGAACTGCGGCTCGATCGCGCCGACCGCCATGTGCTTCCCGTCGGCGGTCTCGTAGACGTCGTACCAGGGGGCGCCGGTGTCGAGCATGTTGACGCCGCGGCGGTCCTGCCAGATGCCGCCCGCGAGGAAGCCGTGGATGAACGTGGACAGGTGCGCGGTGCCGTCGACGATGGCGGCGTCGACGACCTGGCCGCGGCCGCTCGTCCGGGACTCCAGCAGGGCCGACAGGATTCCGACGACCAGGTACATGCTGCCGCCGGCGAAGTCGCCAAGGAGGTTCATCGGGACCTGCGGCGGGCCGCCGGCGCGGCCGATGGCGTGCAGGGCGCCGGTGACGGCGATGTACCCGATGTCGTGGCCGGCGCTCTGCGCGAGGGGGCCGTCCTGCCCCCAGCCGGTCATCCGGCCGTAGACGAGGGCGGGGTTGCGGGCGAGGCAGTCGTCGGGGCCGATGCCGAGGCGCTCGGTGACGCCGGGCCGGAACCCCTCGAGGAGGACCTCGGACTTCTCGACGAGGCGCAGGACGACGTCGCGGCCCCGCTCGGACTTGAGGTCGACCGCGACGGAGCGCTTGCCGCGGTTGGTGAAGTCCGTGCCCATGCCGCCGCCGACGGCCGAGGCGCGCTCGACGCGGATGACCTCGGCGCCGAGGTCGGCCAGCAGCATCGCGGCGAACGGGCCCGGCCCGATGCCGGCCAGCTCGATCACCCGCACTCCGGAGAGTGGACCCTTGCCCATCTCGACCCCTTCGCTGAATGTCGTTCGGTCCCTCCCAGTGTGCACCATCGGCGTAAGCGCGTGCTGACTCGGGTCAGCGGTCGCGGTCCCGGGCGGTCACCCGGACGGGACCGCCGGGGTCCGGCGAGGTGCCGATGAGCAGCCGCCCTTCCGTGCGGGTGCGCAGTTCGGCGTCCACCTGGGGGGTGAGGCCGCGCGCGGCGGCGGCGAGGTGGCGGCGGGTGCCGTCCGGCGCCGTCCACCACGTGCCGCTCACCGGACGCCGGACGTCGCAGGCGCCCGTCGGCCGCCGTTCGTCTCCCGCGAGGAGCATCGCCTCGGACGAGCCGGTCCCGTCGGCGAACGTCAGGCGGGTGCAGACCCAGTCGGCGCGGCCCCCGCCGTGCGGGAGCCGTCCGGACCAGAAGTCCCACGCGGTCGCCTCGGCGACCGGGCGCTGCTGGTCGGCGATGAGGCAGCCGAGACGGTCCCAGAAGGCGCGGCCGGCCGGGCCGAGGCGTTCCGGCGGCGTGGCGGCGCCGGACGTCCGGTGGTCGGGCGGATGGTAGGCCAGGACGGACGCGCGCTCGTCCCCGAGGAAGCCGACGGTGCGGGAGCCGAGGTGGAACAGCGGGCCCCGGCCGCAGGGCGCGGCGGGCGCGACGGGCCCGGTCACGCCGTCGCGGACGGGCAGGGCGCCGCCGTCCAGGTTCGCGGGGGCGGGGTCCCAGGGCGCGAGGAGCCAGCGGCCGCCGGGCAGCGCGATCGGGGCGGCGGGGTCGGTCCCGGCGGGGACGACGTCGAGCCCGGCGGGGGTGTAGCGGGCGAGCAGGGCGCCGCTGCGCATCACCGCGAGGGGACGCCCGCCGGCGCGGCCCGCGTAGAGCAGCCGGGCCGCGCCGGCGGGCCGGTCCGGGCCGGTCTCCCCCGCCCAGGCGGTCGCGGCCGCCCGTAGGAACGCGTCGTCGCGGAGGAGGTCGCCGCGCGCGGGCCAGGCGTCCAGGGTGCGGGCGGCGCGCCAGGCGTCCGGCGCGGCGGAGACGAGCCGCAGCGGCGGGCCGGGGTCGGTCGGCGCGGGCGCGCGTTCGGTGACCACCAGGGCGCCGACCAGGACGGCGGTGAGCGCGGCGGCGGTCACCAGCGGCAGCACCGACCGGTTGCGGACCGGCCGGACCGGCACCGGCTCGAACCGCGCGGGCCGCCGGGAGCGCGGGACCTCGACGGCGGCGGCCGCCTCGATCACCTGCCAGGGGCGGCGCACGCGCAGCTCGATGAGCTGGTCGCGGACGGCGAAGCGCGGCAGCCCCTCGACGCGCAGGAGCACGTAGGCGACGCGGACGGCCGGGTCGAGCTTGGCGAGCGCGACGGTCGGCGCGGGGTCGGGCAGCCGGGCGGGCAGCGCGCGCAGCCAGGGGCCGAGGCCGATCTGCAGTCGGCGGGACGGGCGCATGGCGCGGCGCAGCACGCGGGTGCGGCGGCGGGCGAGCCCGGCGGGCGAGCGGTCGCGGGCGCCGCGCGCGGTGCCGTCCACGATCCGCCGGGCGATCGCCAGCCGGTAGACGCGCTTTCCCCGGCCCGGCAGAACGAAATACGCCATTCGAACAAGATCGCCGTACGTCGATTTCGCCGCCGGCGTTTCCGGTTCCGGGCTCGTCATCAGGTCTTCCATCACGGCGCGCCACTCCGCTCCAGGCTTCTCCCGTTCGCGGACCCGAGGCTACGGGGCGCACGGATCGGCGCGGAGCCGTATTGAGAGAATGCTGGCGAAGGCCAGAGAATATGTCGTGCCATTTCGGGACGAGTCGCACGGGCGGCGAGGTCCGTCGGCGCTGTGGCGAGATCGCCCACGTCCGATTCGTCCCCGTACTACCCTGTGGGTTTCCGGGGGACGCCCCGGACGTCCGCGCCCCCGCCGCGGTGAACGCAACGGAGAAGGATCCCCCGACGCATGACCGAGGACGTCCCGGGCTACCGGGTGCTGGAGCAGGTCGGCGAGGGCGGCTTCAGCGTCGTGTACCGCGCGCACCAGGAGCGCCTCGACCGGATGGTGGCCCTCAAGGTGCTGTCGGTCAGCGCCGTCGACGACGCCACCATGCGGCGCTTCCAGCGGGAATGCAAGATCACCGGACGGCTGTCCGGCCACCCCAACATCGTGACCGTGCTCGACACCGGCACGACCCGCTCCGGCCGCCCCTACATCGCGATGGAGTACTTCGAGCACGGCGCGCTCTCCGACCGGCTCGCCCGGGAGGGCCCGCTCGGCGTCGCCGAGGTGCTGCGCGTCGGGGTGAAGATGGCGGGCGCGCTCGCCGCCACCCACGAGACGGACGTCCTGCACCGCGACGTCAAGCCGCAGAACGTCCTGCTGTCGCGGTACGGCGAGCCCGCGCTCGCCGACTTCGGCATCGCCCGCCTGGTCGACTCCTTCGACGCCACCCACACGCAGGCGTTCACCCCGCACCACGCCGCCCCCGAGATCCTCCAGGGCGCGCAGCCCGGCGTCGGCGCCGACATCTACTCGCTGGGCTCGACCCTGTACCAGCTGCTGGCCGACCGGCCCGCGTTCAGGGGCCCGCCGAACGAGGGCATCGCGTTCCTCATGCTGCGCATCATGAACGACGCGCCGCCCGCCATCCCCCGTCCGGACGTGCCGCGGCAGGTGCAGGAGGCCATCGGACGGGCGATGGCGAAGACGCCCGAGCAGCGGTACGGGAGCGCGGTCGAGTTCGCGCAGGCCCTGCAGGGCGTGCAGGCCGAACTGGGGCTGCCGGTCACCGACCTGGCGCACAGCGGCATGTCCACGCTGCCGCACCCCCGAGCTGGCGGCCCGGCGCCGTTCTCCGACACCGGGGCGACGGGGTCGCCGACCGGAGCGCCGACCGGGCGGCTGTCGTTCCCGGACGTCTCGGGCCCGCCGCCCGTCCCGGAGTGGGCGCCCACCACCCGCGGGCCCGCGGGTTCGCTCCCCCGGCCGACCGCACCGCCCGCCGCGCATGCTCCGGTCGCCGGGTCGGACACCTCGCCCTGGCATGCGAGCGCGGCGCACCCCGCGGCGCCGGGCGCCACGACGCCCCGCCCGGAGTACCCCGCCCACGGCGCCCCGGTGCCGCTCCAGGCCCAGCCGCACCCGCCGTACGCCCCCGCGCCCGCGGCGCCGTCCGCCGCACCGCACACGGGCCCGCACACGGGCCCGCAGGACGGGCCGTCCCGCGGGCTGCTCGTCGCCGTGTGCGTCGCGCTCGTCGGCGGCCTCGCGCTCGGGATCGGAGCGCTCGTGGCCTCCGGCGGCGACCACCCGAACGACGGCCGACCGTCCGCCGGTGGCGGCGAGTCGCCCCCGGTCGCGGCGTCGTCCGGCCCACCGGCACCCGTCACCGCCCAGCAGATCGCCGCCGCGCGCCCGCAGAACCTGCGGGCCAAGGCGACGGGCGACGGGGCGCTGCTCGCCTGGAAGCTGCCCCCGGCGGCGCGCGAGCTCCCGCTGCTGATCCAGCGCGACCCGGCCGGATCGGAGCCGATCAAGACGGTCGAGCCCGGATCGACGAGAACGGCCGTCTCGCCGCTGCTCCCGGACACGAACTGCTTCCGGATCGGTGCCGTGCTGCGCGTCAACGCGGGTGCCTCACCGGACGTGGCCTGGTCGAAGGTCGCGTGCGTCCGCGAGCAGGGCCGGGGCGGCGGAGCCTGAGTCCTGACCCGGTCACGACGTGCGGAAGGCCGTTAGCCCGCGCACTCCCAGATCGGCGGCCCCGCGAGAACGTCCCAGTTGCCCGAGGTATAGGTGTCGATCAGGAAGTTCATGATGTAACCGGTATTACCTTTCCACGTGATCTTCGCGTAGGTGGTACCGGAGTATTGGGTGTTCGAGTGGTCGATGTGGGTGCCCTTCACCTGGCAATGCACGGTGAGGCCGTCGCCGTTGTTGTCGAACATCTCGGCGACCAGAGGAGCGTTCTTCCCGGTCGGCGTCGACCTGATGTAGGCGGTGGAACCGTCGCCGTTGAGGATGACCTTGTGGGCGCTGTCCGGGCCCTCCAACTGGGCGGTGGCCGTCGTGCCCGTTCCGGCCGCGGCGGCGTTCATGGCCGTGACCGTGAACGTGTAGGTGCCGTTCGTCCACACGTCGGTGAGGGTGGTGGAGGTTCCGGTGACCACCTTGGAGCCCGTCACGGGGCCGTCCCACTCGACCTTGTACTGCGAGGCGCCTCCCCCGGCCGGGGCAGCCCACGAGACGGCGGCGCCGGATCCGGCGGCCTCCGCCGCGACGTTCGTCGGCGCGCCCGGTGTCACGCACGGGCGCACGGGGTCGCTGGCCGCCGAGAGCAGTTCCCGGGCCCGGCCCTGGGCGTCGGTGTACTGGACGGCGACGCGGAAACGGTACTCCTGGCCGCAGTCGCCGCCGGTCACCGTGAACGTGCGCTGCGGCGCGTTCGCCGCGATGGCGGCCGGGGCGGCGGTCAGCCCGGCCGGGACGTCCTTGAGCGCGTATCCGGTGATGCGTTCGCCCTGCGAGGGCTGGAACGAGATCTGCATCGTCCCGGCGCCCGGCGTGACCGTGACGTTGGACGGGGCGGTGGGCGCACCCGGCACCCGCGGGGCGCCCCCGCCTCCCGGCCGCGCCGGGTCCTGCTCGCGCCGCGTGGGGGCGCCGGGGACCGGGGGCGCTCCCCCGGCGCCGGGCGTCGGGATCTGGTTGCGGCGCGGGCCGCCCGCCACCTTCTCGGTGTACTTGTCGACCGCCTTGGCCTGGCCCTGCCGGTCGATGACGACGGCGCCGGGGCCGTCGGGGTCGTTCGCCCACAGCAGGCCGTCCTTGACGAACACCTCGAGGGGCGACTTCGGCCGGCCGACCGTGATCGGCTTCTCGAACCGTCCGGCCGCCGAGTCGTAGACGATCAGCGCTCCGGCCGTCTCGTCCGGGATGTAGACCTTCGTCCCGAGGATCTGCGGCGCCCGGTACCGGTGCCGGGGCATCTGCAGGCGCGTGCTGGAGAAGCGGCCGGTGTCGGTGTCGAGGGTCACCAGCGACCCGGTGCCGGGCACCAGCATCGGGACGGTCCGGCCGTCGGCGACCGCGGGGGCGAGCACCCCGCCGCGGCCGGCCTTCCGGACGCTGGAGGGCAGCGAGATCGTCAGCCGCTTCCCGGACGGCTCGACGACGGTCGCGGACGCGGCGGTCGAGTCGACGACGACGGGCGCGCCGCCCGCGATCGTGAGGGCCAGGTCGTGGCCGGGCTCGCCGACGTCGACGGGTTCGCGCAGGCGTCCGTCCACGTACCCGGCGACCTGCCCGTTCGCGGCCACCGGCACCCACAGCTCGCCGCGGGCCGAGATGCCCGCCTGCCCGAGGACGGGGTCGAGCCGGGCGGGCCGGCCGGCGGGCTGGAGGGTGATCGCGTCGAGCTGCTGCACGCCGCCGTTCACCGAGTCGACCGTGTAGGCGCGGCCTCCCTGCGCGAGGACCTGGATGCCGGGGCCGAGCGAGCCGCTGCCGACGATCTTCATCTGGGACGGGTCGAGGCGGCTGACGACGCCGGTCTCCTGGTCGACGATGAGGATCGTCGTCCCGTCCTGGACCACCTTGACCCGCTTGCCGCGGGTCCGAGCAGGCAGCGGAGCCTTGCCGTCGACCTTGCCCGCCGGGCCGTTGACGTGGACGACCAGTCCCTTCGTCCGCGCGGACAGCCAGGCGCCGACGTCGGCGAGTTCGTACTTGGCGCTCGCCACGCCCACCCCGTAGACGACGGCGGCGACCACGACCGCGCCGACGAGGCCGACGGCGATCTGTCCGGTCAACCGGTCGCGCGTGAAGAAGACGGCGCCTGCACCCACCCGTGATCACCTTCCCCGATTACGGGACACCGTAGTGAGTTTCGCCAGGATGCAGGGGAGATGGCCGGATCCGGTCGGAGATGACGGGTTTAGTCGCCGTTTCCCGTGCCGAGGGCGGCCGTGTACGTCGGGATCGTGATGTTGCGTCCGGAGACCACGACGACCGGACGCCCGGTGATCTCGACCCGGCCCGCGAGGACGGCGGCGACTCCGGCGGCGCCCGCGCCCTCGGCGACGAGCCCGTGCTCGCGCAGCAGCCATCGCAGCGCCGCGCGGATCTCCTCGTCGGTGACGGACGTCAGGTCCGCGACGCCGCGGACCAGGTCGGGCGTGACGCAGCCCGCCTCGAGGTTGCCCGGCAGCCCGTCGGCGAACGTGTCCCCGACCGGTACCTCGACGACGCGTCCGGCCTCGACCGACGCCGACACGCCCCGCGACACCGCCGACTCCACGCCGACGATCCGCACGTCGCCGCGTCCGCGCGCCCACAGGCACAGTCCGGCCGCGAGCCCGCCGCCGCCCACCGGGGCGATCACCGTCAGCGGGCCGCCGGTCTGCGCGTCGAGCTCCCGCCCGATCGTCCCCTGCCCCGCGATGACCGCCGGGTCGTTGTACGGCGAGACGTACCGGCCGGGCAGCGTCAGCGCGTGCGCCTCGGCCTCGTCGTAGGTCGTCCCGTGCTGGACGAGCCGCACCGGGAACCCGGCGATCCGGTCGACCTTCGCCCGCGACGCGCGCGTGGACACGACGACGGTGACGTCCGCGCCGGTCTCGGCCGCCGCGAACCCCATGCCGAGGCCGTGGTTGCCCGCGCTCGCCGTGACCGCGGGCTCCCCGGCGGGCAGGGCGTCCAGGGCCGCGATCGCGCCGCGCACCTTGAACGCGCCGGTCGGCTGGAACGTCTCGAGCTTCAGCAGCGCGTCCGGCGCGAGACCCGACGGCACCAGGGGCGCGGGCGCGAGCCGCCGCGACACGGCCCGCCACGCGCGGTCCAGGTCGTCCGGCCCGGGGATCCGGACGGGACGGGCCGTCATGGGCGCTCGCCGGGGCCGCCCGGCATCGTCGGTGTGCGCACCCGACCACCCTAATCGCGGCCGACGAGGGAGCGGGGGTGCAGGCGGCGGCGGAGGCGGCGCAGCCGCCCGGCCTTCGCGGCGACCAGCCGGCCGACGGCGTCGGTGTGCCGCCAGGCGCGGTCGGCGGCGGCCGCGTCGGGCGGATCCGGCGCGAAGCGGGCGCGGTCGACGAGTTCGGCGAGCGGGCCCAGCTCCCCGTGGGCCTGCGCGCCGACGCCGTCCGCGCCGAACCGCGCGACCTCCTGCGCGGTGAGGGTGCGGGAGGCGCCGAGCCCCACGTCGGCGAGATGGTCGAGGACCTGCCGCCACGCGCCCGCGATGCGCTCGGCGGGCGGGCCCGCCCGCCTGCGGCGGGTGCGGAGCGCGGGCGCCAGGAGGACGGCGACGACGTACGCGAGGACGAGCGCGGCCCCGCCGGTCGACGCGAACACCCACCACGGCGCGGGTTCGTCCCCCGCGACGGGCTTCCCCCGCTGCTTCGCGGGCTTCTCGTCCGGCCCCGGACCCTGCTGCCGGGAGGCGGCGTTCTTCTGAGCCTGCTCCAGCTCCTCGGCCGTCTCCCCCGCCGCGACCGCGTCGCCGTCGTCGGAGCGGCGCGCGTTGTCGGGCAGCGGGTTGAAGCGCACCCAGCCGAGTTCCTCGAACTTGACCTCGGGCCACACCATCACGTCGCCCGCCCGCACCTGCACGGTGCCGCCCGCGCGCTCCCCGCCGGAGAACCCGACGACGAGCCGGCACGGCAGCCCGGCCGACCGGGCGAGCAGCGCGTAGGCGGCGGCGAAGTGCTCGGGCGTCCCGCGCCGCCCCTCGGCGAGGAAGTAGTCGATCTGCCGATAGCCGTGTCCGGGCGCGGCCGTCACGTCGTACTTCGCGTACCGCTTGAGGTACGCGGAGAGCATCGCCGCCTTCTGGAAGGGCGTCGTCGCGCCCTGCGTCGCCGCCTCGGCGAACCTCTCGAACTCGGCGAGCTGCACGGGCGCCTCCGCGGCGCCCGGCCCCCACGGCAGTTCCAGCGCGGCGCGGGCCTCGGCGTCGCGGGCGACGGCCGCGTCCTCGAGGTCCTCCGCCGTCCACTCCGGGACGACCGCCGTGACCGTGTACGCCTGCCCGGACCGCAGCGGCCGCGCGGCGGCGAGCGTCCCGGCGGCGGGGTCGGCGACGACGGGCAGCCCCTCGACGCGGCGGGGCCGGTCGGGCGCGGGGACCCACACGCCGGGCAGGTCCCGGACGGTGATCCGCTGCGTGGTCGTGTGCGCGCGGTCCCGCTCCGGCCCCTCCGGAACGCGGCCGCCCGTCGGGACGAACCGCGCCGTCGACGACCACGTGACCCCGTTGAACGCCTCGAGGACGGCGAGCCGCTCGACCTCCGTCCGCTCGGACTCCACCGTGAACAGGACCTGGTCGGGCCGCAGCAGCCACCCGCCGACGCGGTCGAGCGGGCTGACGCCGTCGCGCTGCTGCGGCGGCGGGGCCTGCACCTGCTCGCGCGGGTCGTACGGGTCGGCGCTGACCGGCACGACGGGCGCGACCAGGTACGCGAGGACGCCGAGGACGGCGGCGCACGGCACCCCGAGCGCGAGCGGACGCCAGGCCGGGCCCGCGCCGGGATCGTCGGAGCGGACGAGGACCAGCACCGCGATCAGCACGACGGTCCCGGCGGCGAGCGGCACGTTCGTCCCCGGGCCGTCCACGCCGAGCAGCAGCGCGGCCGTCCACACCGCCAGGGCCGGGACGCACGGCAGCGCCCGCCGCGGCGTCCGCAGGGCCAGCTCGGCGGACCCGAACGCCGCCAGCCACACCAGCACGTTGACCAGCACCAGCAGGCGCGGCTCGGCCGGGGCGGGCAGCAGCGTCGTCAGGATCTCCTTCCAGCCGTTCAGCACGCCGTCCCGCAGCGTCCCCGGAAGCGTGCCCGCGCTCAGCGCGGGCCGCAGCACGGTGAGCGCGACCGTCCCGGCCCAGGCGACCAGCGTCAGGACCAGCGACGGCCACAGCGGCCACGGACGTCCCGCCCGGCGGGGACCGGACAGCAGGCCGCTGAGCAGCGTCGGGACGACCGCCGCGACGGCGGCCACCGGGACCACCGGCCCGTACCCGAACACCCGGTTGAACGCCAGACCGGCGACCGCCGCCAGGGCGGCCGTGACGGCGAGCGACGCGTACCGGGCGACCGGCCGCATCCCGCCGGCCGGCGGTCGCGCCGCGGTGGGCCGTGCCCTGCCGTCCCGCCCGGTCATCGGACGGCTCCCAGCCGGCGCCAGGTGTCGGGGAGGTCGTCCAGTTCGGCGACGTCGGCCACCCGGACGCCCGGCGGCGCGGGCGCGGGACCGTCCGGGCGCACGCGCAGCACCACCACCCGGTCGAAGCGGCTCCGCACCGCGGCGATCCGGCCCAGTTCGGCGTCGCCCGGAGTGACGACGATCAGCGAACCGCCCGCGCGCACACGGCGCACCACGTCCATCGTCGACTGCGGGCACTCCCGCACGGCGACGCCCGTGAGCCGGTCCAGGATCTCCTCCACGTCGCCCGGCCCGCCCCGCGTCTCGGCGACCGGCCCGTTCCCCGTCAGCACCTTCACCGGGAAGCCCGCCGCCGCGGCGCCCGTCGCGACGCTCGCCGCCGCGTCCACCGCCAGCTCGAAGTCGTCCGGCTCGGGCCAGCGCCCCGGCCGCGCCTCCAGCAGCACCGTGGTCGTCGGCAGGCTCGCGTCCACGAGCTGCCGCACCATCAGCGTCCCCGTCCGCGCCGACGACTTCCAGTGCACGTGCCGCAGCTCGTCCCCGATCACGTACTCGCGCAGCGCGTGGAACGTCGCCGTCCCCGCCGGGGACCGGTCGCTCGTCGGCCCCTCCAGATGGTGCGCGCGGCCCGACGGCAGCGGCGGCAACGCGACCGTCCGGGGGCGCACAAGCAGCGTCCCCGGCTCCCCATACTCGCGGACGCGCCGCGCCAGCCGCAGCGGGTCGGCGCGCACCAGCCGCAGCGGGCCCACCGCGATCCGGCCGCGCCGGTCCGTCGGCAGCCCGTACGACACCGTGCGGGTCGCGCCCGCCCGCAGGCGCGGGACGTCCACCGCCACCTCCGTCGAGCCCGCCGCGTCCCGCGCGCTCAGCCCGCGCACCCCGCGCCCCTCGCTCGTCACGTGCAGGACCCCGGTCGCGGGTTCACCGCGCCCGACCTTCCCCGGCGCGATCTCCCGCCGCACCGACAGCCGCGGCCGCGGCAGCGTCCACAGCGCGGCGGCCGCCACCGCGACCAGCCCCGCGACCGCGAACGCCGCCGGCTCGGGGTACCCGAGCCACCAGCCCGCCGCGTACAGGGCCGCCGACGCGGCCGCCGTGCCCCACCCCAGCGGCGTCAGCACCTCGCACCCCGCCCGTCACGCACCGGCGGCCTGCGGCGTCGGCACGCTCGCCAGCGCCTCCGCCACGACGTCCGCGGCGCCGCGCCCGCGCAGCTCCGCCTCCGGCGTCACGACGAGCCGGTGCGCGACCACCGGCGCCGCGAGGACCTTCACGTCCTCGGGCACCACGTACGAGCGTCCGGCCGCCGCCGCGCGCACCCGCGCCGCGCCCAGCAGCGCGATGCTCGCCCGCGGGCTGGCGCCCAGCCGCAGGTCCGGATGCCCCCGCGTGGCCGAGACGACCCGCACCACGTAGTCGTGCAGCGGCGGCGCGACGTGCAGCCGCCGCGCGAAGTCGATCATCCGCGCCAGGTCGTCCCGTCCCATCACCGCCGGCAGCCGGTCGAGCATCGCGCCCGTCGGGGCGCCCGCGAGCATCGCCACCTCGGCCCGATGGTCGGGGTACCCCATCGAGATCCGCATGAGGAACCGGTCGAGCTGCGCCTCCGGCAGCGGGTACGTCCCGTCCATGTCCACGGGGTTCTGCGTCGCCACGACCATGAACGGGCGCGGCACCGGATGCGGGCGCCCCTCCACCGTGACGCGCCGCTCCTCCATGACCTCCAGCAGCGCCGACTGCGTCTTCGGCGACCCCCGGTTGATCTCGTCCGCGACCGCGATGTTCGCGAAGATCGGCCCCGGGTGGAACTCGAACGCGTTCTTCCCCTGGTTGAAGATCGAGACCCCGGTGATGTCGCTGGGCAGCAGGTCGGGCGTGAACTGGATCCGCGCCCACTCCGCCTCGACCGACGCCGAGACCGCCCGCGCGAGCGTCGTCTTGCCCACGCCCGGGACGTCCTCGACGAGCAGGTGCCCCTCGGCGAGCAGGCACGTCAGCGCCAGCTCCACCCGGTCCCGCTTGCCGCGCACGACCCGTTCGATGTTCCCCGCCAGCGCGGCGAACATCTGCGCGAACCGTCCCGCCGGCGCGTCCGGGTCGACCCCGCCGTTCTCCGTCATCCCCTGCTCCCCGTGCTCACCGATCGCCCCCTCCGCCGGACATTTCCTGACTCGGACGTCGGCCCCCCGCCAACGGTTGCCTGCGAATTCCAGCTCGTCCCGGGATCGCCAACGGACGCGCCGGAACGGACCCGCGGAACCGCGGCCTGCCGAGATGGCGCGGGGCGCCAGGTTACGGGCGATGCGGCATGACATGCCTCACATTCGGCGGCGACGTCCCGGTTCCGGCGCGCGGAACCGAACGCGAACCTTGTCCGCGACGTCCTACTGTTGGGCATCGCGACGAGGAATCCGGGGTGGACGTGGAGAACGCAAGCATCGCCGACCTGTGGGACAGCCTGACGGGGACGCAGCCGGACCCGCCGTGGTGGCTGGTCGCGCTCGTCGGCGTGGTGGCGCTGGGGACGATCGTGCACGGCCCCACGTGGCGGGTCGCGCGCAACACGGTGACGATCGCGCACGAGGGCGGGCACGCGCTCGCCGCGCTCGTCACCGGCCGGAAGCTGGACGGCATCAAGCTGCATTCCGACACGTCCGGGGTGACGGTGTCGCGCGGCAAGCCGCACGGCCCCGGGATGGTGTTCACCGCCTTCGCCGGTTACGTCGCCCCGCCCCTGCTCGGGCTGCTGTTCGCGGTGCTGCTGGCGGCGGGGCGGATCACGCTGATGCTGTGGTTCACGCTGGCCCTGCTCGCGGGGATGCTGGTCATGATCCGCAACGCCTACGGGGTGCTGTCGGTGGTCGGGACGGGCGCGCTCGTGTTCGCCGTGTCGTGGTTCGGCTCGGCCGAGGTCCAGGCCGGGTTCGCCTACCTGGCCGCGTGGTTCCTGCTGCTGGCGGCGACCCGCCCGGTGGTCGAGCTGCAGCGGATGCGGACGCGGCGGATGGCCCCGTCCTCGGACGCCGACCAGCTCGCGCACCTGACCGGAGTCCCCGGCGGGGCGTGGGTGACCATGTTCGGCGCGGTCGCGCTGGCCGCGCTCGTCGCGGGCGCCGCGCTGCTCGCCCCGTCCGACCTCACACTGCCGGACCTGCCCACCCTCCCCGGGAGCTGAGTTCCACGCGCCGCGTCTGCCGCCGGTATCGGTGCTTCGCGGTGTGAGCCCGAACCGCGCTCTCACGTGAACGGGGCCGCGCCTGACCGGGAGTCAGCGCCCCGGAGAATGTCGGACCCCGCCGGTATTTTCGGGTTCGTGAGGGACACGGGCGAGCGGCGGGGGCGGCGGGTCGACGACGGCCTCGCCGAGCTGGACCGGTGGCTGCGCGACCAGGTCGCGCACGGGCTCGCACGCGCCGAGCGGGCGCCCTACCGGCTGTGGGACGACGCCGCGCGGCGGCTCGTCGACGCGCAGGCGGGCGCGGTCGCGGCGCGGGTGCGCGCCCTCGCGGGCGTCCCCCGGGAGCCCGGCTGGCCCGGCCGGCTGCTGGCGGAGTACGCGCTGCTGCGGCTGCTCGTCCGCGCGCACCGGCGGCGGGACTCCCTGCCCGCGGGGCTGCGCGGCACCGTCCGGGCGCGCGTCGGGTTCCCCGTCGCGCGGGACGACGTGCTGCGCGACGGCGAGCGCGTCCGGGACCGCTGGTGGGTGATCGGGACGCGCGACACCGCGCAGGACGTCCTCACCGCGCGCCGCGTGTGGCTGCGCGGCGAGCGGACGCGGCGTCCCGCGCTGCTGCTGTCGTTCACCGGCCCGAGCGACGCGCCGGGCCCGGTGCCGCCGGTCGGCGCCCGCGTCGAGGCCGAACTGGCCTTCTACCCCGGCGCCCTCCCGCTGCGCGCCCTCGTCGCCGAGCGCCTCGCCGCGGACGAGACGGGGCCGGGGGCCCCGCCGGGCGGCGGCGTCCGGGAGTTCCTCGACGAGCACGCGGGCGCCGTGGCCCGCGATCCGTGGCTGGACCGGTACCCCGTGACGCTCACCGGCGTGCGGCTCGCGCGCGACACGGCGGGCGGGCTGTTCGCGGTCGACGCGGCGGGCGGCGCGCTCCCGCTGCGGGGCCCCGCGCCGTGGACGCTCCTGGCGGTGGCGGGCGGCGAAGCGGTCGTGCTCGCGGGCGAGTGGACGCCCCGCGGGCTGCGCCCGCTCGCCGTCTGGCACGAGGGCGAGGGCGCGGTGCCGCTGGGAGGGGGCCCGCCGTGAAGGGGCCGCTGTGAGCGCGTGGGACGAGCATGTGACGGCCGCGCTGCTCGGGACCGAGCGCCGCGACCCGCCCGCCCTCCCCGGCGAGCCGGGCGGGGACGACGCGGCGGCGCGGCTGCTCGACCAGGCCGCGCTGCTGACCGTCCGGCGGCGCGCCGGGTACGTGCCCGTCCGGTCCGGCGACCTGGAGCCGATCGCCCCGGCCCCCGTGGAGCACGACCCGGCGGTCCCGGACGCGGCGGCGGCGCGGCTCGCGCGCATCCTCGCCGGCGAGCAGATCCGGGTGCTGCCCGAGTGGCTGGACGCGGCGGCCCGCCGGGGCCTGCGGGTGCCGCCGCGGCTGCTGCCCGCGCTGCTGGAGCGGGGGCGCAGCGACCGGATGCTGCGGCCGTCGATCGCGCGGGCGGCCGGGCGGCGCGGCATGTGGCTGGCGCTGCAGAACACCGACTGGGCGTACCTGGTGGGAGCCGGTCCGGTGCGGTCGGGCGACGACCCCGCGGGCGCGGAGGCGTGGCGGAGCGGCACCCGGCACCGCCGCGTCGCGTACCTGTCGGGGCTGCGCGGCACCGACCCCGCGGCGGCGCGGGAGCTGCTCCGCGAGACGTGGGAGCGCGAGCCCGCACCGGACCGCGCCGCGTTCCTCGGGACGTTCGCGTGGGGCCTGTCCCCGGCCGACGAGGAGTTCCTCGAGGCCGCGCTGGACGACCGGGGCAAGGACGTCCGGCAACTCGCGGCCGACCTGCTCGCCCGGCTCCCCGGAGCCGCGTACGGGGAGCGGATGGCCGACCGGGCCCGCACCTGCCTGACCCTGCGAACCGCCCCGCCGCCCGGCCAGGACGTGCCCGGCCGGGGAGGCCCGCCGGACGGACCGGCCGCGGCGCCGCCGGACGCGAGGGCCTCGGGACCGGACACGGCCGGTTCGCAAAGCCCGTGGGACGGGCTGGCCGTGGCCGGGGCGGACGCGGCCGTGGCCGGGGCGGGCGCGGAGGCGGCGGGACCGGAGGCGGCGTGGATCGAGGTCGAGGTGCCGCGGGAGCACGATGCGGGGCTCGCTCGCGACGGTGTCCCGTTCCATCCCGGTGGGTCGTTCGCGCCGCGCGCGGGGAACGGGCCGGTGGGGACGCGGGTGGCGTGGCTGCGGGAGATCCTCGCCCGGACGCCGCTGTCCACGTGGACGTCCGCGTTCGGCCTGCCGCCCGCCGCGATCGTGCGGCTGCGGGTGCCGGACGGCGGTGCCGGCGACCTGCACGTCGGCTGGGCCCGCGCGGCGCTGAACCAGCGCGACGCCGAATGGGCGCGCGCGCTGATCGGCGCGGGCGTCGTGGTCGACGAACCGGAGGCGCTCGCCGATCTGCTGGACGTCCTGCCCCGGGACGAGCGGGACGCGGCGGCGGCCGGGCTCGTCCGGCGGGCGCCGGACCGCGCGGAGCTGCTCCGGCTGCTGGAGCGGGTGCCGGGCCCGTGGGCGGGGCCGCTCGCGTCCGCCGTCGTGGCGATCCTGGCGCGGTCGGCGGGGCGCCCGACGCGCGCCGCCGAGCACACGCTGACGCAGCTGTGCCGGGTCGCCGACCTGCGTCTCGATCCGGCCGCCGCGCCCCGGCTGGCCGAGCATCCGGTGCGCCCGCTCCCCCGTCCCCTCACCGACCTCATCGACACGCTGCGGTTCCGCGACGAGATGGTGAAGGAGCTGTCTTGACCACTTCCCCGAACGGACGCGACGGCGTGCTGCGCCCGCACGCCGAGCAGGAGCACGCGGCGGAGCTGGCGCGGCTCGCCGAGCACGACGACCGGCCCCGCCCGCCCGGATGGCGGCTGTCGCCGCAGGCCGTCACGGTCTACCTGCTCGGCGGCGAGCTGCCCGACGGGACGTCGATCGTCCCGAAGTACGTGGGTCCGCGGCGGCTCGTCGAGGTCGCGGTGGCGACGCTGGCGACCGACCGGGCGCTGCTGCTCCTCGGCGTGCCGGGGACGGCGAAGACGTGGGTGTCGGAGCATCTGGCGGCGGCGATCAGCGGTGACTCGACGCTGCTGGTGCAGGGCACGGCGGGCACGCCGGAGGAGGCCGTCCGGTACGGGTGGAACTACGCGCGGCTGCTGGCGGAGGGGCCGTCGGAGGGGGCGCTGGTGGAGGGCCCGATCCTGCGGGCGATGCGGCGCGGGGCGGTCGCGCGGATCGAGGAGCTGACCCGGATGCCCGGCGACGTCCAGGACGCGCTGATCACGATCCTGTCGGAGAAGGCGCTGCCGGTCCCGGAGCTGGGCACGGAGGTGCAGGCCCGCAAGGGGTTCACGGTGATCGCGACGGCGAACGATCGCGACCGGGGCGTGAACGAGCCGTCCAGCGCGCTGCGCCGCCGGTTCAACACCGTCGTGCTGCCGCTGCCCGAGACGATCGAGGACGAGGTCGAGATCGTCGCGCGGCGGGTCGCGCAGATCGGCGCGGGGCTGGAGCTGCCGGAGGCCCCGGCGGGCCTGGAGGAGATCCGGCGGGTGGTGACCGTGTTCCGGGAGCTGCGGTCCGGGCTGACCGGCGACGGCCGCACCCGGCTGAAGTCGCCCGGCGGGACGCTCGGCACCGCCGAGGCGATCTCGGTGGTGACGGGCGGGCTGGCGCTGGCGGCGCACTTCGGGGACGGGGTGCTGCGGGCGGCGGACGTCGCCGGCGGGATCGTCGGCGCGGTCGTCCAGGACCCGGCGTCCGACCGCGTCGCCTGGCAGGAGTACCTGGAGACGGTCGTGCGCGACCGTCCGGGCTGGAGCGACTTCTACCGGGCGTGCCGGGAGGTCTCTTGACCGTCGAGGTGTTCGGCGTGCGGCACCACGGTCCCGGCTCGGCGCGCGCGCTGCGCGCGGCCCTGGAGGAGTTCAAGCCGGACGCGGTGCTGGTCGAGGGCCCGCCGGAGGCGGACGCGCTCGTGGGGCTGGCGGGCGACCCGGAGATGGTCCCGCCGGTCGCGCTGCTCGCCTACTCGCCGGGGGACGCGTCCGGCGAGGGCCGCCGGTCGGCGTTCTGGCCGTTCGCGGAGTTCAGCCCGGAGTGGCAGGCGATCCGGTACGGGGTCGGGGCGGGGCTGACCGTCCGGTTCTGCGACCTGCCCGCCGCCGTCACGTTCGCCGCCTCACCGGAGGAGCCGGACGAACGGGACGTGCGGCTCGACCCGCTCGGCGAACTCGCCCGCGCCGCCGGGCACGCGGACCCCGAACGCTGGTGGGACGACGTCATGGAGCATCGCGGCGGTCCCGGGAGCGACGCGGGCGGCCCCTCCCCGTTCCCGGCGATCACCGAGGCGATGGCCGAGCTGCGGGAACGCGCGGGCCCGCCGGCCGGCGCGGAGGAGCGGCGCGAGGCGTACATGCGGCGGACGCTGCGGCGCGCCCTCAAGGACGGGCACGAGCGGGTCGCGGTGGTGTGCGGCGCGTGGCACGCCCCCGCCGTCCTCGCCGACGTCCCCGCCGCGCACGACGACCGGACGCTGCGCGGCCTCGACCGGGTCCGGGTGGCGATGACGTGGGTGCCGTGGACGCACGGCCGGCTCGCCGCCCGCTCCCACTACGGCGCGGGGGTCGCGTCGCCCGGCTGGTACCACCACCTGTTCACCGCGCCCGACCGGCCCGTCGAGCGGTGGCTCGCCGGGGCGGCCCGCGTGCTGCGCGGTGACGACCTGCACGTCTCCCCCGCCCAGGTGATCGAGGCGGTGCGGCTCGCCGGGGCGCTCGCGGCGCTGCGCGACCGTCCGCTGCCGGGGCTCGACGAGGTCACCGAGGCGGCGCGGGCGGTGCTGTGCGAGGGCGCCGAATTCCGCGTCGACCTGCTGGAGCACCGCCTGGTCGTGGGCGAGCGCCTCGGCTCGGTGCCGCCCCGGACGCCGATGGTCCCGCTGCAGCGCGATCTGCGGGCGCAGCAGCGGCGGCTGCGGCTCAAGCCGTCCCCCCGGCCCCGCGACCGCGACCTCGACCTGCGCCGCCCCTTCGACCTGGACCGCAGCCGGCTGCTGCACCGGCTGCGGCTGCTGGACGTCGGCTGGGGCGTGCCCGCCGGGGGCCGCTCGACCGGGACGTTCCGGGAGACGTGGACGCTCGCGTGGCGGCCCGAACTCGACGTCGCGCTGATCGAGGCGGGCGCCTTCGGGACGAGCGTGCGCGGCGCCGCGACCGTCCGCGCCGAGGTCCTCGCGGCGGACGCGACGGACCTGCCGGAGCTCACCGGTCTCGCCGAACGGTGCCTGCTCGCCGACCTCGGCGAGGCGCTGCCCGCCGTGCTGCGGGCGCTCGCCGACCGCGCCGCCGTCGACGCCGACGCCCTGCACCTGATGTCGGCGCTGCCCGCGCTCGTCCGCACCCTCCGGTACGGCGACGTGCGCGGCACGTCCCGCGACCGGCTCCGCGCCGTCGTCGACGGCCTCGTCGTGCGGATCTGCGTCGGCCTCGCGCCCGCGGTGTCGGGGCTGGACGAGGACGCCGCCCGCGCGGCCCTCGACCATGTGGACGCCGTCCACGGCGCCCTCGCGCTGCTCGCCGACGACGCCTGCCTCGACCGCTGGCGCCGCGCGCTCGACCGCCTCGTCGCCCGCCCGGACGGGCTGCACGGCCTGGTCGAGGGCCGCGTCACCCGGCTGCTGCTGGACGCGGGCCGCCTCACCGACGCCCCCGACCGGATGGCGCGCGCGGTGTCCGCCGGGGTCGCCCCGGCGCGTGCCGCCGCGTGGATCGAGGGCTTCCTGTCGGGCGGCGAGCTGTCCGGCGGCGGGCTGATCCTCATGCACGACGAGGGCCTGCTCCGGCTCGTCGACGGGTGGCTCGACGACCTGCCCGCCGCCGCGTTCACCGACGTCCTGCCCCTGCTGCGCCGCACGTTCGGCACCTTCTCCGCCGCCGAGCGCCGCTCCATCGGCGCCCGCGCCCGCCGCCTGCACGAGCCGCGCCCCGACCGCGCCGACGCGTCCGCGACCGGCCTCGACCCGGACCGCGCGGAGGCCGCCGCGGCGACCGTCCGGACCATCCTCGGCTGGGAGGCCGGCTCATGAGCGACGGACCCGGCGAGCCGGAGGAGCACGGCGAGCGGATGCGGCGGTGGCGGCTGGTGCTCGGGGGCGGGCCCGCCGACGGCACGGGCGCGGCGCTGGCCGCGGACGATGCGCGGATGGACGGGGCGCTGGAGCGGCTGTACGGCGGTGACTCCGGGGAGCGGCGGGCGCGGCCGGGGCGGCGCGGGGCCGGGCTGGGCGACTCGGCGCCGTCGGTGGCGCGGTGGCTCGGCGACGTCCGCGCGTGCTTCCCCTCGACGGTCGTCCAGATCATGCAGCGGGACGCGATCGAGCGGCTCGACCTGGCGCGGCTGCTGCTGGAGCCGGAGATGCTGGACGCCGTCGAGCCGGACGTGCATCTCGTGGGCACGCTGCTGGCGCTGAACACCGTGCTGCCGGACCGGGCGCGGGAGTCGGCGCGGGCCGTCGTCCGGCGCGTGGCGGACGACCTGGAGCGGCGGCTCGCGCAGCGGACCCGGTCGGCGGTCGGCGCCGCCCTCGACCGGTCCGCGCGCACCGCCCGTCCGGCGCGGGCCGCCGACGTCGACTGGGAGCGGACGGTCCGCGCGAACCTCCGGCACTACCTGCCGGAGCGGGGGACGCTCGTCCCGGAGCGGCTCGTCGGGCACGGGCGGCGGGGGCGGGCCGCGCTGCGGGACGTGGTGCTGTGCGTCGACCAGAGCGGTTCGATGGCGGCGTCGGTGGTGTTCGCCGGGGTGTTCGGCGCGGCACTCGCGGCGCTGCCGTCGCTGCGGACGTCGCTGGTGGCGTTCGACACCTCGGTGGTGGACCTGACCGGCCGGCTGGACGATCCGGTGGACGTCCTGTTCGGCACCCAGCTCGGCGGCGGGACCGACATCGGCCGGGCGCTCGCCTACTGCCAGGAGTCGATCACCCGGCCGTCCGCGACGGTGCTGGTGCTGATCAGCGACCTGTTCGAGGGCGGTTCGCGGGACGAGCTGATCCGGCGGGTGGCGGCGCTGACGGCGTCGGGGGTGCGGGTCGTGGTGCTGCTCGCGCTGTCCGACGACGGGACGCCCGCGCACGACCACGCGAACGCGGCGGCGCTCGCCGCGCTCGGCGTCCCCGCGTTCGCGTGCACGCCGGACGCGTTCCCCGACCTCATGGCCGCCGCCGTCGAGGGCCGTGACCTGCGGACCTTCACCGAAGGCTGACCGGGCGGATTGGGCCGGGCGGGGGCGGGCATGACCCGGCCGGACCCTTCTGGGCTATATTTGCTCATATGAGCACTCCTTCAGACGTTGCGCCGCCCGCCGAGGAATGCGCCGTCCGGGTCGTCGATCCGGAGAAGGTCGCCCTGGTCAGGGGGGCGCTGCCGGACGGGGAGACGATCGGGGAGCTCGCGCAGGTGTTCGGGCTGCTGTCCGACCCGGGACGGCTGCGCGTCATCACCGCGCTGCTCGAGGGCGGCGAGATGTGCGTGTGCGACATCGCCGCCTCCTGCGGGAACTCGGAGTCGGCGGTGTCGCACGCCCTGCGGCTGCTGCGCGCGAGCCGGGTCGTCCAGGTGCGGCGGGCCGGGCGGATGGCGTACTACCGGCTGGACGACTCGCACGTGCGGATGCTGCTCGACCTCGCGCTCGCGCACGTCGGGCACGGGGAGGAACGGTCATGACGGCGGAGCACGAACCCGATCACGGGCACGGCCACGAACCCGACCGCGGGCACGGCCACGGGCACGGGCACGGGATCTCCGCGAGCGCGGACCGGCGGCTGCTCGGCGGGGCGCTCGCGCTGATCCTGGCGTACATGTCCGTCGAGGTGGTCATCGGCTTCCTCGCCGGGTCGCTGGCCCTGATGACCGACGCGGCGCACATGATGACGGACGCGTTCGCCATCGCGCTCGCGCTCGTCGCGATGCGGATCGCGGCCCGGCCGCCCAAGGGCGGCTACACCTACGGGCTGCGGCGGTCGGAGATCCTCTCGGCGCAGCTCAACGGACTGACGCTGATCCTGCTCACGGTGTACTTCGTCTACGAGGGCGTGCACCGGCTCATCGACCCGCCGCAGGTCGACGGGAAGTTCGTGTTCTTCACGGCGCTCGCCGGGGTCGGGATCAACCTGGTCGCGACGTGGCTGATCAGCAAGGCGAACCGGTCCAGCCTGAACGTCGAGGGCGCGTTCCAGCACATCCTGAACGACCTGTTCGCGTTCATCGCCACCGCGGTCGCGGGCCTGCTGGTCTGGACGGCCGGGTTCGCGCGGGCGGACGCGATCGCGTCGCTGGTCGTCGCGGCGCTGATGCTCAAGGCCGGCTACGGGCTGCTGCGGGACGCGGGGCGGGTGCTGATGGAGGCCGCGCCCGCGGGCGTCGACCCGTCCGAGCTGGGCGCCCGGCTGGCCCGGCGGCCGTGCGTGGAGGAGGTCCACGACCTGCACGTGTGGGAGGTCAGCTCCGGCTACCCGGCGCTGTCGGCGCACGTGCTGGTCGACAACGGGGGCGACTGCCACGCGGTCCGGCGCGACCTGCAGGAGGTCCTGCGGGCCTGGTACGGGATCACGCACACGACGCTGGAGGTCGATCACGTGGCCGCGTCCGCCTACGACGTCCACTGCGACGACGCGCACGGGCCGCGGCACGTCTCGGACGCGTCGGGGCCGCACCGGCACGCGGGTTCGGCCCCCTGCGACCACTGAGCTAGGTCCCGGGCCCCGCGGGGTCCGGGACGCCGAACAGCTTCGCCGGACCGTCCCAGCACACGGCCCGGAGCCAGTCGTCGCCCAGGCCGAGCCGGGCGAGGCCCTCGAGCTGGTGGGCGTACTCGTACGGGATGTTCGGGAAGTCGGTGCCGAACAGGACGCGACCGCCGAGGCCGAGGTCGCGCAGCCGGGGCACGAGGGCGTCCGGGAAGTCCGACAGGCCGAAGTCGGTGAACACCATCGTGGTGTCCAGGTGGACGCCGTCGTACCGGTCGGCGAGGGCGAAGAACCCGTCGCACTCGGGGGCGCCCATGTGGGCGACGATCGCGGTCAGGCGGGGGTGGCGGGCGAGGACGTCGCCGAAGGGGCCGGGGCCCGTGAAGCCGTTCGCGACCGGGCCCGACCCGGCGTGGACGAGCGCGACGACGCCCGCGTCGGCGAGCGTCCCCCACACCTCGTCGAGTTCGGGCGCGCGCGGGTCGAACCCGCCGACCTGCAGATGGACCTTGAACAGGCGGGTGCCGGCGTCGATGGCCCGGCGGACGTAGTCCGCGACGCCGGGCTCGGGGTAGAACGTCCCTGTCTGCACGCATTCGGGGACGCGTGCGGCGAACCCGGCCGCCCACGCGTTCAGCGACTCGGCCATGCCGGGACGGTGCGGGTACAGCAGCGACGTGAACGCGCGGACGCCGTGGCCGCGCAGGAACGCGACCCGTTGGTCCTCGGGATACCGGTACCGGATGGGCCACTCGGTGCCGATCAGCGGCCCGGCCCGGTCGAAGTACTCCCAAACCGCGTCCATCAGGCGCGGCGGCATGAAGTGGGTGTGGACGTCGATCAGCCCGGGCAGGCCCAGCCCGCGCCAGAACCCGGCGATCCCGGCGTCCGAACGCGGTCCAGAATGCGATTCGGTCACGGCCGAACTCTAACGGGCGCCACGATCCCCCGCACTCGCCCCGCCGGACCGGCGGACCGGCGCACCCGCACCGCCGCGGCCGTCCACCGGACCGCCGCAGCCGCGCCGCCTCCGGCCGGACCGGACCGGCGCCCCGGCCCCACCCGCCCGGCTGGGGCCGCTCACACGATCTCGTCGAGCAGGACGGGCAGGGCCGCGCGCAGCTCGCGGCGCCAGTACGGCCACGTGTGGGTGCCCCGGTAGAAGTGCGTCGAGATCGGGATGCCCAGCTTGCGGAGCTTGTCGGCGAACCGGCGGCCGACGGTGTGCGCGAGCGCCTCCAGGGGGTCGCGGCCGGCGGGGGCCGGACGCGGGTCGAAGGGGCCGGGGGCGCCGTCGCCCGCGCTGACGTACAGCCGGACGCCGGTGAGCCGGTCGGCGAGGTCGAACGGGTTGTGCTGCCGCCAGACGACGCGCTGCCGCTCGGGGTCGCCCCACACGTCCGTCCAGTCCCGGTCCGGGGCGCCGACCGCGACGCTCAGCTCGATCAGGTCGGCGGCGTCGAGCGCGGACGGGTCGGCGTGCAGGGTGTGGACGGGCCCGCTGAACGACGCGGCGGCGCGGAACAGGCCGCGATGCCGGGCCGCGTACGACATCGCACCGAATCCGCCCATCGCGTTCCCGGCGACGGCGCTCTCGCCGCCCGCGCGGTAACCGCGTTCGAGGATCTGCCGGAGTTCGGCCAGATGGAACGTCTCCCACCGCGGCGCCCCGCCTTCGCCGCGATTCCACCAGTCGGTGTAATGGCCGCACCGGCCGCCGTCCGGCATGACGATGATCACATCGGCGTCGGCGGTGAGGTCCTCGAGATCGGTGTGGTCGGTCCACGCCCGGTGGTCGGCGCGGCCGTCCCCGCCGTGCAGCAGCCACAGCGACGGCCAGGTGCGGGACGCGCCCCGCGACCAGCCCGCGGGCAGCAGCAGCCGGACGTGCGCGACGCCGGACAGGACCGGGGAGCGGACCGCCAGATCCAGGACGCGGGGCCGGGGCCGGCGCTCCGCCACGACCGTGGCGCCGTCGTCGGCGGGGGCGGTGAAGGACGTCGCACTGCGCATGGGCCACCCCACGGGGATTCAGCTGTCGTTAGCTGAAATGTCCCCGCTTCCGGGGGTGTTTCAACGTTGAGTAATCGGTTTATAAAATATCGGGCCGGGGACTGCGGCCCACGTCACCGGTAGGGTGACGCGGACGGGAATGGGCGATCGGCCCGGAGGCGGAGCACCTGAGATGCGGAGCAAGACCGAACTGGAGTCGGCCATCCGGACCGGCGGCCGGGCGGTGCTGATGATCAACTCGCGGTCGCGGCGCGGGCGCCGGCTGTACGGGACGGCGCGGCGGCTGCTGGACGAGGCCGGGCTCGAGTTCGTGCGCGTCTTCCCGGTGACCGACCCCGGACGGCTGCGCGAGCAGTTCGCCGAAGTCATCGCGTTGGAGCCCGACCTCGTGGTCGTGGGCGGCGGGGACGGGACGGTCGCCGAGGCGGTCGGGAACCTCGCGCACCGCGACATCGCCCTCGGCGTCCTCCCGCTCGGCACCACCAACAACTTCGCGCGCAGCCTGGAGCTGCCGCTCGACCTGCCGGGCGCCGTCCGCACGCTGTGCGTCGGGGGCCCGGCGGGCGGCAAGGTCGCGGACGTGGACGTCGGCTGGTTCGACAGCACCGACGACCCGCGCGGCGAGGGCCCCGGCGACGACCGCGCGCACATCTTCGCGAACATGGTCAGCATCGGGCTGTCGGTGCACGTCGCGGGGAGCGTCCCGCACCTGCTCAAGCGGTACGCCGGGCGGGCCGCGTACGCGCTGACGGCCGTGGGCCTGCTGCCCCGGCACCCGGCGTTCACGGCGCGGATCACCATCGACGGCGAGACCCGCGAGATGAAGACGCACCAGATGAACGTCGCCAACGGCGCGCACCACAGCGGGACGCGCATCGCCCGGGACGCCAGCCCGGACGACCGGCTGCTCGCCGTCTACCGGCTGGGCGACGAGCGGCGGCTGCGGCTGGCGTCGGCGACGGCCCGGCACGTGCTGACCGGGCCGCGCCGCTCGCTCGCCGAGGACGCCTTCCTCACCACCGACCGCGTCGAGATCGAGACCGACCCGCCGCTGCGGGTGGACGTGGACGGCGAGATCCGCGGCCGGACGCCGGTGACGATCCGGCTGCGCGGCAACGCGCTGCGCGTCGTCGTCCCGCAGACGTTCGTCGACACGTGAGCGGTCCGCGCTAGCCGGCGACCTCGGGCACGCCGCCCCGCTCCCCGGTTCCGCCCGCCGTGTCGGTTCCGCCCGCCGCGCCGGTTCCGCCCGCCTCACCGGCCATGACGTACGCGCCGGCCTCGAGCCGCTCGATGAGGCCGTGCGTCCACGCGGTCGCGGCCTCGGCGGAGTGCGTCCACCAGCCGAGCAGCTCCCGCAGGTGCTCGCCCGGGTCGAGCTCGTCCACGTGCGGGCTCACCGACGCGCGCCAGGCCGCGAGGCCCTCCAGGCGCTGCCGCAGCAGCCCGAGCACCTCGGCGCGCGGCAGCTCGGTGAGGAACCCGAGACCGGCCGTCAGCATCTCGGGGTGCCGGACGTCGACCGTGCCGAGCGCGCACCGCAGCAGCCGCAGGAACTCCTCCCGCCCCGCGTCGGTGATCTCGTAGTCCACGTGCGGGGGGCCCGCGTCGCTCTCCTCGACGTCGTGGGCGTGCAGCAGGCCCTCCTTGGCGAGTTGCCTGAGCGCGTGGTAGATCGACCCGGGGTTCACGTGCGCCCACTCGTCCGATCCCCACGACAGCAGGTCGCGCCGGACCGTGTAGCCGTGCGCCCGCCCTGACCGCCGCACACCGCCGAGCACCAGCAGCCGCGTCGCCGACATCTGGCTCCCTTCTGATCGGGTGACGCTCCAGGCTACGGCCTCGGCGGACGGGAACGCGGCGCGGGCGGCCGGCTCCGGCCGGTGTTCCGGCACCGGCCGGGCCCGCCCGGCCGGGCCCGGTCAGTGGTCGGCGGCCGACAGGTCGAGGTCGCGCGGGGTGAGGCGCCAGACGAGGGCGGCGGCGGCCAGCATGAGGAGGGCGCCCGCGAGCCCGGTGACGCCGAGGGAGTGCCCGAAGGCGGTCCGCGCGACCTCCGCCAGCGTGCCGTCGACGGAGCGCGCGACCTCCAGCGCGCCGGTGAGCGACTCGCGGGCCGTCTCGGCGGCCCCGCCGGTGACGCCCAGCGAGGCCAGTTCGCCGTGGGACAGGTCGTCCCGGTAGACGGCGGCGGCGAGGCTGCCGAGCAGCGCGATGCCGAGCGCGCCGCCGATGTCGTAGCTGGTCTCCTCGACGGCGGCGGCGCTGCCCGCCTTCTCGGGCGGGGCGCCCGCCATGATGACGGCGGACGCGATCGCGAGCGAGCCCATGCCCATCCCGATCAGCATCAGCGCGATGGCGACCGGCCAGTACCCGAGCGGCTGGGGCGCCAGGCCGAGGACGGCGAAACCGAGCCCGGCGACCGCCAGCCCGCCCGCGAGGACGGTCCGGGCGCCGACCCGTGCGGCGACCGCGGGGGCGGCCGGGGACGCGATGATCGCGGCGAGCGCCGTCGGGAGCAGCCGCAGGCCCGTCTCCAGCGGCCCGTACCCCTGGACGAGCTGCATCCACTGGGCCATCAGCAGCATCATGCCCGCCATCGCCAGTTCGGTGGTCATGGCCGCGACGGCGCCCGCGCTGAACGAGGGCGTCCGGAACAGCCGCAGTTCCAGCAGCGGGTCGGGACGGCGGAGGCTGCGGCGCACGAACCAGCCGAGCGCGACGGCGGCGATCCCGGCCGACACCAGCGCCGTGGGGTCGGTGACGCCGTGCTTGCCGGCGCTCTTGATGGCGTAGACGAGCGCGACCATGCCGGCCATCGACAGCACGACGGCGGGGAAGTCCAGCGGCCCGGGGCGCGGGTTGCGCGCCTCCGGCAGCAGGACGAGCCCGGCGACGATCGCCACCACCATGACCGGCACGTTGACCAGGAACGCCGAGTGCCAGGAGAAGTGCTCCAGCAGGAATCCGCCGACGATGGGACCGAAGGCCGCGCCGACCGCGGCCATCGCCGACCAGACGCCGAGCGCGGTGGCGCGCTCGCGCCCGTCCGGGAACAGAGTGCGGATCATCGACAGCGTGGACGGCATGATCATCGCGCCGCCGACGCCGAGCAGCGCCCGCACCGCGATCACCGCCCCGGGGCTGTCGGCGAAGACGACGAGGACCGAGGCGGTGCCGAAGACCGCGAACCCGCAGATCAGCATCCGCCTGCGGCCCCACCGGTCGCCCAGCGCGCTGACGGTGACCAGCAGGCCCGCGACGACGAGGGCGTAGACGTCCACCATCCACAGCAGCGAGACGGTGTCGGGCCGCAGGTCGGCGGAGATCGCCGGAAGCGCCACGTTGAGGATGGTGATGTCCATGACGACGAGCAGCAGGCTCGCCGACAGGACGGCCAGCCCGGCCCAGCGGCGCGGGTCGGGCACGATCACCGCGCCGGGGGCGGTGTCGGGGGGACGGGGGGTCTTCGAGGTCACGGCCGCGCCTCCGTGCCGGACAGGAACGTCTCGGCCATCAGCCGGGCGACGTCGCGGGGCGCGACGTCGCCGCGCCGCAGGCTCTCCCGGGCGGCGACGCACATCCCGTAGACGGTGTTGCTGATCCAGCGCACGGGCAGGTCGGTGCGCAGCACGCCGGACCGCTGGGCGGCGGTGTAGAGGACGATCTCGCGGTCCTCCAGCCGGTCCGAGCGCTCCCGCAGGTGGGGGCGGGCCTCCACCTCCTCGGAGGTGAGCGCCCAGCCGTGCTCGTGCGCGACCCCGGCGAACTCCTCCAGCACGGCGCGGACGGTCGCCGCGTGCACGTCCGGGTCCGCGGAGGCCGCGGCGGCGTCCACCCCGGTGTCGTCGAGGACCCGCTCCCACCGGTCCAGCGCCTGCGTGCCGATCTCGTCGATCAGCTCGTTCCGCCCGGCGAAGTGGCGGTTCAGGGTGGCCCGGCTGACCCCGGCGGCCTCGGCGAGGTCGGCCATCGAGGCCGCCGGGTCCCGGTTCAGGCGGCGCAGCGCCGCCGCGATGATCTGCTCGCGCACCTGCATGCGCGACACCCCCGTATCAAATGAGACATACCCGCCTCAAACGATACAAGGCCGTGTCAGTCCTTCGTCCCACCGGAGAGGTCGGCGAGGTCCTCGGGGGTGAGCCGCAGGTCGGCGGCGGCCATGTTCTCCTCCAGGTGCTCGAGCGAGCCCGTGCCGGGGATCGCGAGCATGACCGGGGACAGCGCGAGCAGGCCCGCGAGCAGCACCTGCGCGGGCGCGGCGCCGTGCCGCTCCGCGACCCGCGCGACGCGCGCGTCGTCCGGGATCCCGAAGCCGCCCAGCGGGAAGTACGGGACGCAGGCGATGCCCGCGGCCTCGCACTCGGCGAGCATCGCCGCGTCCTGCGGCATCGTGATGTCGAACCGGTTCTGGACGCCCGCGACGGGCGCGATCGCCCTGGCCTCGGCCAGCTGCGCCGCGTCCACGTGGCTCACCCCGAGGTGCCGGATCAGCCCCTCCTCACGCAGCCCGGCCAGGACCTCGAACCGCTCCCCGATCGACTCGCCGCCCGGCGCGTCGATCCCGCCGGGCCGCAGGTTGACGAGGTCGAGCCGCTCCAGGCCGAGCTCGGTCAGGTTCCGCTCGACCTCGGCGCGCAGGCCGTCCGCCGGAAGCTGCCCGGTGGGGAAGGGGTCGCCCGGTCCCTTGAAGGGCCCGACCTTCGTGGCGATCACCAGGCCCTCGGGGTAGGGGTCGCCGAGCGCCTCGCGGATCAGGTCGTTCGCCGCGACACCGCCCCGCGCGTAGAACGCGGCGGTGTCGATGTGGTCCACGCCGAGCTCCACGGCCCGCCGCAGGACCTTCACCCCGGTGCCGCGGTCGCGCGGCGGCCCGTCGACGGCCCCCACGGGCAGCCGCATCGCGCCGAATCCCATGCGGCGGACCCGCAGGTCGCCGCCGAGCAGAAAGTGCGTTTCGTTCGTCATGTCCCCAACCGTGCCGTTCATGACCGGGCCGGGCGAGCCGCTGGCAGTTTGCTGCCATCTGGCAGGTCGCGGCGGCGCGGTGGCAGACTGGGCGGCGATGAGCGTCGAAACCGTCCCGAGCACCGACCTCAACGTGACGCTGCGCGGCGAGGCCGAGCTGCTCGAGCGCGCCGGGCACCTGTTCGAGGCGCGCGAGGAGTTCGCCTGCGCGGCCCGCGACCTCGACACCTGGGCGCTTCCCGGCTTCCGCGAGCGGCTCCTCGCCGCGCGGCGGTCGCTGCGGCACGCGCCCGCCGTCCGCAAGCTCTACAACCCCGAGGCACTGGCCACCGAGGCGGCCGAGCGGCACCTGCTGGACGTCGCGGGCGCGGGCGTCGCCGTCCGGATCTGCACCGCCCCGCTGCCCTACGAGACGATCGTCGTCGACCGGCGCGTCGCGATCCTCGCGGGCCCGGCGCGCGCCGGGGTGCGCGAGTACACGGTCGTCCGGTCGCCCGGTGTGGTGCAGGGCGTCGTCTCGCTGCTGCAGGCCGCCTGGGACCGGTCGGCCGACCTCGCCGACCACCGCCGCGACCGGGCGCCCGCGCTGACCGACGAGAGCCGCCGCATCCTGCGGCTGCTCGCCGACGGGCTGAAGGACGAGGCCGCGGCGCGGCGGCTCGGCATGTCGCTGCGCACCTACCGGCGGCGCGTCGCGGAGATCCTCACGCTGCTGGACGCCGAGTCCCGCTTCCAGGCGGGCCTGCGCGCCCACGAACTGGGGCTCCTCACCTGACCGTCGCCCCGGCGGCCCCGGCGGTCAGCCGCCGGCGAGCGGGACGAGCTTGATGAAGACCAGGTCGGGCTCGGCGGTGAGGTCGATCTCCGCGTCGAGGTCCTCCACCTGCCGGTCCCCGGCCAGCACGAGGAACCCGTTGCCGGCGAACGCGCGCTCGGCGATCTCGGCCTGCCGCTCCAAGTCGAGCCGCCGCGGCTCCCGCAGCCGGTAGCCGTCGAGCCCCGCCTCGGCGTCGTCCGGACGGACGAGCCCGTCGAACCGGTCGGAGACCGACGCGTTGTGCCGCGCGACCTCCTCCCGGACGCGCAACCTGATCAGCTCCCGGACGGTCATCCGCGCGGGCAGCCCGGCCACGGCGAACTCCGCGACCGGCCTGCCGGTCGCCGTCTCGTCCCGGAACGTCACCGTCGACGTCGACGCCGCCTCGGTCATCGCGCACCCCGCTCCATCTGCGTCCGGATGGACGGGTCGGTGATCTCGCCGTCGGCGGCGAGCAGGAACGCCTTGCTGAGGATCAGCGCGAGCCGCTCCTCCTCGAACGGGAGGAACACGCGTCCGGCCGGGCGCCGCTCGGGGACGACGCACAGGTAGGCGCCGTCCGGCTCCATCAGGACGTTCGCCGACCCCAGGTGGATCTTGTACGTGCGCAGGTCGCCCCGGACGACGAGGAACCGGCCGTCCAGCGAGCACCGCTCCGCGATCTTCGTGCGGGGCAGGACGCGGGCGAGGGCGTCGCGGCGGGTGCGCGCGCTCTCGTCCAGGTCGCCGAACCGGGCCCGTTCCCAGTAGGCGAGCGCCGGACCGCCGTCCGTCCACTCGGGGTCGGCGGCGATGGAGGTGACGGCGACGAACAGGTCCACGTCCCGCATCGCCTCGCTGAACACGACGGGCGGGACGTCCGCGAGCGCGGCCTCGCGCCACGAGCCGTCCACGCGGCGGTCGAACCGGATCCGGTCGGTGCCGGCCAGCTCGTCCGGCCCGGACTCGGCCAGCACGTGCGCGAACCGGACCCGCCACTCCCCCGCCAGGACGCGCGACGCCTCGTCCGCGCCGCCGCCGTCCCACGGGCCGAGCAGGCGGCTCGCCCAGCCGCGCGCCCGGAACAGCGCGAACAGCCGCCGGTAGTGGACGAGATGCGCGGCGAACCGGTTCGAGTACGTGCGGGTCTCCTCCTCGGCCGGGGTGAGCCGGTAGATCTCGCGGAACGCCTGCTTGAACGGCTGCCGCACGCCCCGCTCGACCAGCTCGTCCCGCCGGGCCCGGACCTCCTCGACGCTCGCGCCGATCGGGTGCCACAGCCGCACGGCGGCGTCGTCGCGCGCGTCCGGGAGATCGCCGGACTCGGGCAGGACGGCCGTCCAGGCGCCCGGCTCCGTCTCGACCTCCCAGATCAGGCCGCGCACGGTCGGCCCCGCGATCGGATGCCGGACGAGCCGGTCGCGCCACCACCCGAACGGGTGCCGGGCCTCGGCCGGGAACCCGCCCTCCAGCGCCCGGACGAGCGTGCCGAGCTGGGCGCCGACCCGCTTCACGAGGTCGCGCAGTTCCTTGACGGCGTCCTTGTGGTCGCGCCGGACCGCCGCCGGGACGCTCCGCAGCTCCCGCCCGTCCTTCTCGAACGCCAGCCGCGCCGCCGACCCCTCGATCGTGATCACGGCGCTGTGGTCGCCGAGGTCGCGGCGCAGCACCCCGTCCGGCGCGAACCCGAGGTCGGGGAGGCGCAGGGCCACCTCGGCGCGCTCGGCGAGGGCCGCGTCGACCTTCTTGAGCATCCGGTCGAGCTGCCGGGGCACCCCCGCGTGCCGCACGAGCCCGCGCACGTTCCGGATCGCCGCGACCAGCTCGGGGGTCGGGACGTCCTGCGCCGCCCGGACGACCTCGAACAGCAGCGCCTGGGACGGCAGCGTCTTCGCGGCCGTCGGCGCCACCGCGACGTCCGGCAGGAGCCGCTCGAACAGCGCCGGGAGCCACGGCTCGTCGGTGGCGAGGGCGATGCGCGCGGCGCGTCCGAGCGCGATGACCTCGTCGGGCGCGAACGCCTTGTCGGCCTTGAACGGGATCGTCCCGTCCTGGACGGCGCGGGCGCGCTCCGCCGCCTCCCGCAGCGCGCTCCGGGCCCACGCCGCGTACGCGGGGATCTCGGCGGCGCTCCGCCAGGCGTCCGGGAGGGGCGGCGGCGCGGTGTGGCTGCGGGTGCGGTCCAGCTCGGTCAGCCGCACCCGCTCGGAGTCCGTCAACCCCGCGATGGCGTCGATCTCCCCCCGCGCGATCGCCCCGGCGCCCCGCGAGAGCCGTCCGGCGACCTCCGCGAGGAGGTCGCCGCGTCCCGGTTCCTCCTGGTCGCCCGCCTCGCCCCCGCCCGGCCGCCCCTGGCCCGCGAGACCGCTCCCGGCCCCGGTGTCCGGCCGGCTCCGGACGGGCGGGCGCGCTTCGCCGGGCTCCGCGAGGCCCGCGACCGCCAGGAGGGCGAGCGGTGCGGTCAGCTCGTCCGCGTCCAGCAGGAACCGGACGAGCGTGCGCGCGGGCCCGGCGAGGCCGTCCGGCCACGGGCCGGTGCAGCGGACGAGCGCCGCCGCGCCCAGCGTGAGGTCGGCCCACTTGCGGCGCGGCAGCCCGGTGACGAGCGCGTCGAACATCCGGCGGCACGCGTCGGGGGTGAAGTCGGGCTGCCGCTCGCGGGCGGCGTCCTCGACGGCGAACCGCGCGCTCGTCGCCTCCCACGCCTTCACCTTGGCCGGCACCGCGTACGCGTCGGGGAGCAGGTCGCCGAGGGCCGCGTCGGGCAGTGCGGCCAGCTCGGCGCCGGTGACGACGAAGCCCGCGTCCTCGGGGGCGGGGGCGGTCAGGACGCGGTGCAGGCGGGCGACGAGGTCCATGCGGGGGTCCTTCGGTCAGCGGGTGATCTGGCGGCGGATGGACGGGTCGGTGATCCGGTCGTCGGCGGCGAGCAGGAACGCCTTGCTGAGGATCAGCGACAGCCGCTCGTCCTCGAAGGGGAGGAGCACCCGGCCGCCGCCCTGCCTCCCCTGGACGATGCACAGGTAGGCACCGTCCGGCTCCATCAGGACGTTCGCCGACCCCAGGTGGATCCGGTAGGTGCGCAGCCCGCCGCGGACGACGAGGAACCGGCCGTCGAGCGTACAGCGGTCCGCGATCTTCGTGCGGGGCAGGACGCGTTCCAGCGCGGCCCGGCGGACCTCGGCGCTCGCCGTCAGCTCCCCGAACGCGTGCTCGCGCCAGTAGGCGCGGGACCGGTCGTCGCCGCGGTCGGCCCACTCGGGGTCGGCGGCGATGGAGGTGACGGCGACGAACAGGTCGACGTCCCGCATCGCCTCGCTGAACACGACCGGGGGCACCTCGGCCAGGGACGCCTCCCGCCAGTGCCGCCCGTCGCGAACCTCGAACCGGACCTGGTCGGTGGAGGCGTGCTCGGCCAGGTGGCCCGCGCGCGTCACCAGGTCGTGGAAGTGGCACGCGCGCCACCGGCCGCCGGCGAACTCGCCGCGCGCCTCGCCGTTGCGGCCGCCCTCGTAGGGCCCGAGGTGGTTCGCCTGCCAGCCG
Source organism: Actinomadura cremea (assembly GCF_014648495.1). Taxonomy (GTDB): domain Bacteria; phylum Actinomycetota; class Actinomycetes; order Streptosporangiales; family Streptosporangiaceae; genus Spirillospora; species Spirillospora cremea. The sequence continues at coordinate 497,278 of NZ_BMRF01000004.1, read as the reverse complement.
CGTTCCCGGAGCAGCGCGTACAGCCGGTCGTACCGGACGATGTGCCCGGCGTACCGGTCGGAGTACGTGCCGGTCTCCTCCTCCGCCGGGGTGAGCAGGTAGGTCTCCCGGAACGCCTGCTTGAACGGCTGCCGGGAGGTCCCGGTGACGTGCTCCCGCCAGGCGCGCACCTCGTCGACCGTGGCGCGGACCGGGTGCCACAGCCGGACGTGCGACCGGCGTTCGGGCGCCGCGGGGGACGTGCCGGGAGCGAGCGCGCGCCACACGCCGTCCGTCCCCTGGAACTCCCAGATCAGGCCGCGCGCGACCGCTCCGGTGACCGGATGGTCGCGATAGTGCGCGCGCCACTCGCCGAACGGCCACGTGCGCCCGGCGGACATGAGGCCCTCGACGCGGCGGCGCTCGTTCGCGAGGGTGCCGCGCACCTCCTTCGCGAGCGCCTTCAGCTCGGCGAGTCCGGCGGCGAAGCCGTCCCGGACGGCCGCGGGCGCCGTGCGCGTCGCGCGTCCGTCCGGGCCGGTGAAGGTGATCCGGACGGTCGCGGCGTCCTCGACCGCGAGCCGTGCCGTGTGCGCACCGAGCGTCCGCGTGACCGTGCCGTCCGGTTCCAGCCCGTGCGCGGGGATGCCGCGCTCGACCACCTGCTCCGGCGACAGCCCGAGCCGCTCCCCCGCCGCCTGGAACGCCGCGTCGACCTGCTTGCGCAGGCCGCGGTGCCTGATCCGGCCCCGCAGCCCGGTGAGCGCCCCGAGCCCGGCCGGACCGTCGACGGCGCCGAGCGCGTTGATCGCCGCGCCCGCGACCTTCAGGCACTCCACGAGCGGAGCGGGACCGGCCACGGGCGCCGCGTTCGGGACGACCTCGGCGCCGGCCGCCCAGACCGTCCTGCGGGGTTCGTGGTCCTCGGGCGGCTCGCCGCAGGGCGTCCGCCCGCCGCCCGCGGCGCGCAGGGCGAGGGCGGCCAGGTGCGGGACGACCGCGCCGCCGCCGGTGAGGGCCGCCGCCCACACGATGCCCCGCGCGAGGTCGCCGTGATCGGCGCGGACGAGGTAGTGCTCGTGGTCGACGGGCTCGTCGCCGTACTGGTCGTCCTCGCCGTACTCGCCGTACTCGCCGTCGTTCCCGTCGCCGCCGTCGTCGTGAGGCCATAGGAGGACGGACGGGCCGTGGTGCTCGCTGCACATCGGGGCGTCCTCGGCGAGGACCCGGACGGTCTCGGCCAGCGCGGCGCACGCGGCGGCGTCGGCGAGGGCGGTGCAGGTACGCCGCCATTTCCGCGACGGGCGCGGGCCGGACAGGTCCCCGAGGTGGCGGACGAGTTCGGCCGCGGCCTCCGCGTCGTGCAGGGCGCGGAGCGGGGCGGTCCACGGTGCGCGGGCGAGGGCGGGCGCGTCCGGAAAGGAGATGACGGGTGCGTCGGGCATGCGGGGGATCGTCGCAGAGCCGCCCGACAAAACGGCCGTTCCGGCGCTCTGGTCAGTGACCTCATGGTCACCTACGCTCGGGGAGCAGAGCTGGACAGAACGAGATTCGGGACGGCGCCCATGACGCACGGCGTGGTGATCATCGGAAGCGGGTTCGGCGGCATCGGGATGGCCATCCGGCTCGGCATGGCCGGAGTCCGCGACGTGGTGATCCTGGAAAGGGCCCGCGACCTCGGCGGCACCTGGCGCGACAACACCTATCCCGGCGCCGCGTGCGACATCCCGTCCCACCTCTACTCGTTCTCCTTCGAGCCGAAGACCGACTGGACGCGCCGGTTCCCGCCGCAGCCGGAGATCCTCGACTACCTGCGGCACTGCGCCCGCAAGTACGGCGTCCTGGACCGGATCCGCTTCGGCACCGAGGTCACCGAGGCGCGGTTCGACGAGGACGCAGCCCTGTGGCGGATCTCCACCACGGGCGGCGAACTGGAGGCGCGCGTCCTGGTGTCGGCGTCCGGGCAGCTCAACCGGCCCGCCCTCCCGGAGATCGCGGGCCGCGAGTCCTTCACCGGGCCGAGCTTTCACTCCGCCCGCTGGGACCACGGCGTCGACCTGCGCGGGCGGCGCGTCGCCCTGATCGGGACGGGCGCCAGCGCGATCCAGATCGTCCCCGAGATCGCGCGGGACGTCGCCGAGCTGCGGCTCTACCAGCGGACGCCCCCGTACGTGATCGAGAAGCCCGACCGGCCGTACCCGGCCTGGAAGCGGGCGGTCCTGCGGAACGTGCCGGGCGTGCACGGGCTGAGCCGCGCCCGCATCTACGCGCAGCTCGAATCGCGCGCGGTGGGCTTCTTCAAGTACCCGAAGCTGATGGGGCTCATGGAGCACCGGTTCCGGCGGGAGCTTGACGAGGTCGTCGCGGACCGGGACCTGCGGGACGCGCTCGTCCCCGGCTACCGGATGGGCTGCAAGCGGATCCTCGTGTCCAACGACTACTATCCGGCTCTGACCAGGCCGAACGTCCAGCTGATGACCGACCCGATCGAGCGGATCACGCCGTCGGGCGTCGCGACGTCCGGCGGCGAGCACCCGGCCGACGTGCTCGTCTACGCGACCGGGTTCAGCACGACCGACTTCCTCGCCCCCATGAAGATCGTCGGGCGGGACGGCCGGGAGCTGAACGAGGCGTGGCGGGACGGCGCCCGCGCCCACCTCGGGATCACCGTCAGCGGCTTCCCGAACCTGTTCCTGCTCTACGGGCCGTACACCAACCTCGGGCACAACTCGATCATCTACATGCTGGAGTCGCAGTTCCGGTACGTCCTCGGCTGCGTGCGGGCGATGCGCCGCCACGGTCTCGGCTGGATCGACGTGCGCCCGGACGTCGAGGACGCGTTCGTCCGCGAGATGCGGGCCCGCATGCGCACCACCGTGTGGGAGGCGGGCTGCGACAGCTGGTACCGGCGTGCGGACGGGACGGTCGTCAACAACTGGCCGGGGTTCACGTTCGCCTACCGCCGCTCCACCCGCCGCCCCGACCCGCGCCACTTCCGCGCACGCCGCACCACCGGCCGGTAGGCGCGGGGTCGGTAGGCGCGGGGTCGGCGGGCACGGGACGGCGGGCACGGGGTCGGTAGGCTCGGACCATGCCGACCGCCTTCATCACCGGCGCGACCGCCGGCCTGGGCGCCGCCTTCGCCCGGCGGCTCGCCTCCGACGGATTCGACCTCGTGCTGCTCGCCCGCGACACCGCCCGCCTCGAACGGGCCGCCGCCGACCTGCGCGACCGGTACCGGGTGCGCGCCGAGACGCTGACCGCCGACCTCGCCACCGAGGAGGGCCTGGCCGCCGCCGAGGAACGGGCCGGCAAGGACGTCGACCTCCTGGTCAACAACGCCGGATTCGGCAACCGGGGCGTCTTCCTCGACGTGCCGGTCGCCGACGAGCTCACCATGCTCAAGGTGCACTGCGAGGCCGTCCTGCGCCTCACCCGCGCCGCCGTCCCCGGCATGCTCGAGCGCGGCCGCGGCGGCGTGATCAACGTGTCGTCCGTCGCGGCGTTCGCGACCCGCGGCACCTACGGCGCGTCCAAGGCGTGGGTGGTGAGCTTCAGCCAGGGCGTCGCCGAGGACATCGCGTCCCGCTCCCGCGGCCGCGTCCGGGTCATGGCGCTCTGCCCCGGCTTCGTGCACACCGAGTTCCACGAGCGCGCGCAGATGGACATGTCGGATGTCCCGAACTTCATGTGGCTCGACAAGGACGCCGTCGTCGACGCCGGGCTCCGCGACCTCCGGCGCGGCCTCCGCGTCAGCGTGCCGAGCGTCCAGTACAAGGCGATCGTCGGCCTCACCCGGATGCTGCCGCGGGGTCTGGTGGCGCGGCTTTCGGCCACGCGCGGGCGCAGATACGACTGATCCCTTGTCACGCGGGGCCGGGCGGGGCAAGGTAAGAGTGCATGTCGCTCCTCCGGCGCGTGAGCGGCGTCCTTCGCCCCGCACGCCGAGAGGTCCTTACGAATGGGTCACGACCTGGGCCACGCCGCCCTCGCGCTGATCGCGACCACCACCTACTACGTCGCCTTCCTGATCTTCCGGGCGTCCGCGCGCCGGATGGAGCCGCTGCGCGGCGGGCGGCCGTTCCGCGTCGCCCGGCTGATGCTGACCGACCCGCTGTGGCTCGGCGGCGGGCTGCTGCTCTTCCTCGGGCTCGGATACGAGATCGTCGCGTTCTCGCTGCTGCCCCTCACGGTCGCGCAGCCCATCTTCGCCGTCGGGCTCGTCCTGCTCGTCGCGTACGCCGTGTGGTTCCTCGACGAGCGGCTCGCCCCCCGCGAATGGGCGAGCATGGCGCTGTTCGTCCTGGCCACCGTGCTGATCGGGCTGTCCGCCGGTCCCGCCGGGGAGCCGGTCGCCGACGCGACCCTGCTCGGCACCCTCGCCGCGCCGTGGCCGATGCTCGCCCTGTGCGTCCCGGCGTTCGTCATCGCGGCGCTGGTCTGGCTCGTCGGGGACCGCAAGGCGGGCGGCCGGCACGCCCGCCGGCTGTCCGGGGTCGCCTACGGCATCGGCGCCGGGGCCTGCGCGGGCCTCGCCGAGGCCGGCATCCGCGGCATCGCGATCGTCCATGCCGACACCGGCGACCTCCGGGCCGTCCTGGAGTCGCCGTACCCGTACCTGACGCTGGGCTTCGCCGCGATCGCGCTCGGCCAGCTGCAGGTAGCGCTGCAGCGGTGCCGGGTGGCGATCGTCGCGGCCGTCCTGACCGTCATCGGACGCCTGTACCTGATCGTCAGCGGGACCGTCCTGTTCGACGAGGAGTGGCCGAGCGACGCGGGCCCGTTCCTGCTGCGGACGGCCGGTTTCGGCCTCGCCCTCGCCGCCCTCGCGCTGTTCCCCCGCTACGAGCAGGCGCCCCGGCCGGAGCGTGTGCGCCAGACGGCCTGACCCGCGTGCGCCGGACGGCCGGATCGGCGATGCTGGCGGCATGCGGATCCTGGTCACCGGCGCGGGCGGCTACATCGGGTACGCGGTCGCGCGGCGCCTCGCGGCGGCGGGCCACGACGTCGACGGGCTCGTCCGCCGCGACACGGCCCTGCCGCGCGGCGTCCGTCCCGTCGTGGGCGACCTGCTCGGCTCCCTGCCGCCGGGCCCCTACGACGGCGTGTGCCATCTCGCGGCGCTCACCCGCGTCCGCGAGTCCTTCGACGACCCGCTCGCCTACTACGAGACGAACGTGCAGGGCACCCTCGCGCTGCTGCGCGCCCTCGGCCGCGACGGCGCGCACGTGGTGTTCGGGTCGACCGCCGCCGTCTACGGCACCCCGCCCGAGCGGCGCCCGATCCCCGAGACGGCCGGGACGGCGCCGGCCAGCCCGTACGGCGCCTCGAAGCTCGCCGCCGAGCAGCTGATCCGGCGGCACGCCCGCACGGGCGCGATCGGCGCGACGATCCTGCGCACGTTCAACGTCTCCGGCTCCGTCGACGGCCGACCCGACCCCGACCCCACCCGGCTGATCCCGAAGGCTCTGGCGGTGGCGGCCGGGCGTGCCCCGCACCTGGAGGTCAACGGCGACGGCCTGGCGGTCCGCGAGTACCTGCACGTGGACGATCTCGCGGCGGCGTACGCCCGCGCCCTGCGGGCCGTCCCTCCCGGCGAGGAGCGCGTCTACAACGTCGGCACCGGGGCGGGCGCGGCCGTCCACGAGGTGATCTCCGCCGTCGAGCGGGTCACCGGACGCCCCGTCCCCGCCCTCCGGCGGCCCGCCCGCCCGGAGCCGCCCGAACTGGTCTGCGACCCCGCCGCGATCCGCGACGGGCTCGGCTGGCGGGCGTCCCGCGCGCTGCCGGAGATCATCGGGGACGCGTGGGACGCCCTCACCCGCGCGAACGACTAAACTCGCCCGCGTGTCCGATCCGAAGTTCGAAGTCCAGATGCTGCACGACCGCGTCATGATCAAGGTCGAGAAGGACAGCGGGGAGCGCCGCAGCACCGGCGGGATCGTGATTCCCGCGACGGTCGAGGAGACCAACCGCCTGGTCTGGGGCGAGGTCTGCGGGGTCGGCCACCACGTGCGCGTCGTCAAGGCCGGCGACCGCGTCCTGTTCCATCCGGACGACCAGTACGAGGTCGAGATCCAGGGCGAGAACTACCTGGTCATGCGCGAGCGCGACCTGCACGCGATCGCCAGCGAGCGCCCCGAGCACGGCACCGGCCTCTACCTCTGACTCCGCCGCGCGGACGGCTCCTCGGCGAGCAGCCGCCCGTCCGCGAGCAGCAGGCGGTGGTCGGCGCGCCCGGCCGCGTCGGCGTCGTGCGTCGCGTGGACGATCGTGACGCCGGTCGAGACGAGGTCGTCGAAGATCTCGAGGATGCGCTCCCGGGCGTCCCGGTCCAGGCCCGCCCCCGGCTCGTCGAGGAGCAGCAGGTCTGACCGCTGGGCGAGCCCCTGGGCGATGAGCACGCGCTGGTACTGGCCGCCCGACAGCTCGCCCAGTTGCCTGCGGGCCAGATCCGCGACGTCCACGCGCTCCATGCAGTCCGCGAGCACGGCCCTGTCGCCCCTGGTGAGCGGCCGCCACCAGCCGCGGTGCGCCCAGCGTCCCATCGCCACGGCGTCCCGCACGGTCATGGGCAGCGCCGCGGGGACGTCGGTGTGCTGGAGCACCAGCGCGGGCCGCCGCCCGCTGGAACGCTCCAGCGTGCCCGCCGTCGGGGCGAGGGTCCCCGCGAGGACGCCGAGCAGCGTCGACTTTCCCGACCCGTTGTGGCCCACGAGGGCGGTCACCCGCGATCGCGGCACGCGCGCCGTGATGTCGTGCAGGACCGTCGCGGGGCCGTAGCCCGCCCGGATCCCGCGCATCGTGATCGCCGTCTCGCCCATCCGTCCCCCTTGCAAACGATAACGGTTTTCATTATACGATGCCTGCCCATGGAGTGGCTTTTCGCCCCCTTTGGGGTGTCTTTCGTTGAACGGGCGCTCTTCGGCGGTCTGCTGGTCTCCGGCATCTGCGCGCTGGCCGGCACCTGGGTGGTGCTGCGCGGCATGGCCTTCCTCGGCGACGCGATGTCGCACGGGATGCTGCCCGGGGTCGCGGCGGCGTCGCTGCTGAACGGGAGCCTGTTCGCGGGCGCGCTGCTCAGCGCGGCCGCGATGGCGCTGGGGGTGACGGCCCTGTCCCGGTCGCCGCGGCTGTCCCAGGACACGAGCATCGGGCTGCTGTTCGTCGGCATGCTCGCCGCGGGCGTGATCGTGGTGTCGCACTCGCAGAGCTTCGCGGTGGACCTGACCGCCTTCCTGTTCGGCGACGTGCTCGCCGTGCGTCCGGTCGATCTCGCCGTGCTGGCGGCGGCGCTGTGCGTCGCGGCCGTCATCGCCGTCCTCGGGCACCGTTCCTTCGTCGCCCTCGCCTTCGACCCGCGCAAGGCGCGGACCCTGGGCATGCGGCCCCGGCTGGCCCACGCGCTGCTGCTGGGCCTGCTCACCCTGGCGATCACCGCGTCCTTCCACGTGGTGGGCACCCTGCTGGTGTTCGGGCTGCTGATCGCGCCGCCCGCCGCGGTGGTGCTGTGGGCGCGCAGCGTCCCGATGGTGATGGCGGGGGCGGCGCTGCTCGGCGCGCTCTCGACGTTCACCGGCCTGCTCGTCTCCTGGCACCTGGGCACCGCGGCGGGGGCGACGATCGCCGCGACCGCCGTGGCCCTGTTCTTCCTCTCCGCCCTGGGCGCCGGCCTGCGCGACCGCCGTCCGCGCGGCGCGCCGGCCCGTCCGGGCGGCTCCGACCGAAAGGAACCCGAGTACTCGTCATGATCTGTGGCAGCACGAGACGCGCCCGGTGGGGCGCACCGGCGACCGCGCTCGCGGCGGGGGTCCTCCTCGCGGCGTGCGGCGGCTCCGGCGGCGACGGCGGGTCCGCGGGCGCGGAACCGACCCCGCACGGCTACGTCGAGGGCGCCGAGGAGACCGCCGAGACGCAGTGGCGGCTCGTCCTCGCCGACCCGGAGGGCGGCCGGATCCACACGCTGGACCCCGCGACCGGCGAGACCGCCGACGCCGGAGAGGTTCCCGGCGTCACGGCGGCGCGCAGCGACGGACGCTTCGCCTACCTGACCACCGGACAGGGCCTGCGCGTCTTCGACGGCGGGACCTGGACGGTCGACCACGGCGACCACGTCCACTACTACCGGGCCGACGCGCGGATGGTCGGCGACGTGGACGCCGCGGGGACGTCCGGCGTCAGCGGCGACATCGCCGTGACCGCCCTGGCGACCGGCGGCCGGGTGCGCGTCCTCGACCGCGAGGCCCTCGACGCCGGGCGGATCGAGGAGCTCGCGCGGGTCGCGGGCGGGCCGGCCGTGGCGTACGCCGAGCACCTGGTGGCCGCCGCCCCGGAGAGCGGCGAGGTGACCGTCCACGACCGCGCCGGCCGCCGCCTGTCGCGGCTCCCCGAGGCGTGCCCCGACCCCCGGGGGCAGGCGACGACCCGGCGCGGGGCCGTCCTCGGCTGCGCGGACGGGGCGCTGCTGGTGACGCACGAGGACGGAACGTTCCAGGCCGCGAAGATCGCCTATCCCGGCGAGGTGCCGGCGGACGAACGGGCGGCGGAGTTCCGGCACCGCCCCGGATCGGACGTGCTGGCGGCCAGGGCCGGCGGCGACGGCGCCTGGGTCCTCGACGTCCGCGCCCGCGAGTGGCACCGCGTCGGCACCGGGCGGCCCGCGCTCGCGGTGAACGCGGTGGGCGGGGACTCGCCCGTCCTGCTGCTCGGCCGGGACGGCGCCCTGCGCTCCTACGATCCCGCGACGGGCGCGGAACTCGCGGAGACCGGCCTGCTGGAGACGGGCGCGCCGGAGCGGGACGCCCCCGGGGCCGCCGCGCCGGTGATCGAGGTGGACACCGCGCGCGCCTACGTCAACGACCCGGCCGCCCGCGCCGTCCACGAGATCGACTACAACGACGACCTGCGGGTGGCGCGCACCTTCGACCTCCCCTTCTCCCCCGCGCACATGGTGGAGACGGGATGGTGACCGGGCGGGCGTCCCGCCCGGCGCGGCGCGCCGTCGCGATCCTGGCGGCGCTGTGGCTGGCGGTGTCGGCGGCGGGCTGCTCGGCGCCGGGGTCCGGACGGACGGGCGTCGTGGTCACCACGAACATCCTCGGTGACATCACCCGCGCCATCGTGGGCGACCGGGCCGAGGTGACGGTCCTGATGAAGCCCGACGCCGACCCGCACTCGTTCGGCGTGTCGGCCCGGGACGCCGCCCGCATCGAGAACGCCGCGCTGCTGATCCACAACGGCCTCGGGCTGGAGGAGGGCGTGGCGCGCAACGTCCGGGCGGCCGCCGACCAGGGCGTCCCGACGCTGGCCGTCGGCGCGGAGGTCGACCCGATCCCCTACGCCGGGGGGCGCACCGCGCGCGAACCCGACCCGCATTTCTGGACCGACCCCGTCCGGGTGCTCGAGGCCGTCGACGTCATCGCCGAACGGGTCGTCGAGCACGTCGACGGCGTGGACGAGGCCGCGATCCGCGCGGGCGCGGCCGCCTACCGCGAGCGGGTCGAGGCCCTCGACGGGTGGATGCGGACCGAGTTCGCGAAGATCCCGCCCGGCGGCCGCAACCTGGTCACCAACCACCACGTGTTCGGCTACCTCGCCCGGCGCTACGGCTTCGAGGTCGTCGGAGCCGTCATCCCCAGCGGCACCACGCTCGCCTCGCCCAGCGGATCGGACCTCGAGTCGCTCGCCGGCGCGGTCCGCGGGGCGGGCGTGCGCACGGTGTTCGCCGACTCCTCCCAGCCGGACCGGCTCGCCCGCGTGATGGCGCGGGAGACCGGGCTCGACATCGAGGTCGTCCCGCTCTACTCCGAGTCGCTCACCGGCGCCGACGGCGGCGCCCCCACCTACCTGCGGATGATGCGCGCCAACACCGAGGCCATCACCGCCGGCCTCTCCGCACGGTGACCCCATGTCCGATATCCCGCGATTCCCAAGGAAAGCGAGACCACAGATGAGATCCCCCCGCCGATCCGGCCCGCGCGGAGTGCTCCCCGGAAAGGCGGCGCTGCCCGCGGCGGCCGTCGCGCTCGCCCTCGCGCTGAGCGCCTGCGGCGACGGCGACTCGGCCGCCAGGCGCGAGACGTCCGCGCCCGCCGCCGTCAAGGTCCGGGAGCCGCTGGTCGCGACCTACGACGGCGGCCTGTACGTCCTCGACCCCGCCACGCTCAAGGTCGTCCAGGACATCCCCCTCGACGGCTTCAACCGCGTCAACCCGGCGGGCGACGGCCGCCACGTCATGGTGTCCGCCTCCACCGGGTTCCGCGTCCTCGACGCCGCCGGGGCCCGGCTCACCGAGGACGAGTTCGCCGCGCCGAAGCCCGGCCACGTCGTCCATCACGCGGGCAGGACCGTGCTGTTCTCGGACGGCACCGGGGAGGTGACCGTGTTCGATCCCGGCGAGCTGGGCGACGGGCTGCCGGAGACCGAGACCCACGACAGCGAGCACCCGCACCACGGGGTCGCCGTGGCGCTCTCCAACGGCGAGCTGCTGACCACCCTCGGCACCGAGGAGGAGCGCACCGGCGTGCACGTCCTCGACGCGAACCGCGAGGAGGTCGCCCGCAGCGAGGAGTGCCCGAGCGTGCACGGCGAGGCGACCGCGCAGGGCGAGGCCGTCGTCATCGGCTGCGAGGACGGCGCGCTCGTCTACCGGAACGGCGAGATCGACAAGGTCGAGGCGCCGGACGAGTACGGACGCATCGGCAACCAGGCCGGCCACGAGGAGTCACCGATCGTCCTCGGCGACTACAAGACCGATCCCGACGCCGAACTCGAGCGCCCCGAGCGCGTCTCCCTCATCGACACCCGCACCGGCGACCTCGAACTGGTCGACCTGGGGACGAGCTACAGCTTCCGGTCGCTGGCGCGCGGGCCCCACGGCGAGGCCCTGGTCCTCGGCACCGACGGCGCGATCCACGTCATCGATCCCGAGCGCGCCGAGGTCACGGAGAAGATCGAGGTCGTGGGCGAGTGGCGGGAGCCCCTGGAATGGCAGCGGCCCCGCCCCGCCCTCTACGTCCGCGACCACACCGCGTACGTCACCGACCCCGGCGGCCGCACGCTGCACGCCGTCGACCTCGACTCGGGTGAGGTGAGGAGCAAGGCGCAGACGCCTCGCCCCGTCAACGAACTCACCGGCGCCTGAGCACCGCCGCCGGCCGCGGGAGTCCCGTCACGGGGCTCCCGCGCGGGGCGCGTCCCCGGCCGCCGGCGCCCGGTTCGCGGGAACCGCCGGAAACGCCCGCCCGCGCGTGGATTTCGCGCGGACCGGGGGCCGGTATCACAGCTTGAAAAGCTTGGTGAACGGCGCGAGAATCCTCACTTTTTTCGTGCCGAAGTCGACCAGGACGGCGCGTCCGGGCTCGACCTCCAGCACCCGGCCGAGCCCGTACTTGTCATGGGTGACCTGGTCCTGGAGCTCGAACTCCTGGAGGGGCGGCGCCGCGGGCGGCGGCTTGAAGGGACTGGTGGGCAGGTGTCGCCGTTGGGGCGGCTTTGACGATTTCATCACTCTCCAGTATGCGCCCACCCGGCCACCGCCGGGAGCCCGGTCCCGCATCCGACACGGAATTTACCCGCACGTCACGACGGCCGGCACGGGATTCCGCTGCATCGGGGGAATCATGTGGTAGCGTACAAATGGTTGCGGTTCCCATAGACATGTTTCGTGCGCTTGTGGTGTTCGACCTCAAGCGCATTTTTTGTTGTTCTGGATCTTCCGGATGGGCCATCGCGGCAACTCGGCGCGCAAGGTGCGCACCGGGGACGACCCTAGAGGAGATCGACATGGCCACCGGCACCGTCAAGTGGTTCAACGCGGAAAAGGGCTTCGGCTTCATCGAGCAGGACGGCGGCGGCGCCGACGTCTTCGCCCACTACTCCAACATCGCGGCCCAGGGGTTCCGTGAGCTCCAGGAGGGCCAGAAGGTGTCCTTCGACATCACGCAGGGCCAGAAGGGCCTGCAGGCGGAGAACATCGTTCCCGCTTGATCGTCCAGTCGGAGGGCGCCCAGGCGGGCGCCCTCCGCGGCGCTGCCCGAACGGCATCGCCCACGCGAGCGCGCGGAGCCGTCCCCGACGCGCACGGCATCTGTGGAAGGCTCCCAAGCATGTCCCGTCCCGCCCGTCCGGCCCGACGAGGCCGCTCCTCCCGTCCCGCCGCGGGCGACCGCCGTCCGGTGAACGGGCCGCGCTCCGGCGCCGAGGCCGCGCCGCCGAAGGCGTCCGCCCCGCCGCTGCCCCCGGTCGAGTCGTTCGCCGACCTGCGGATGCCGGCGCCGCTGCTGGCGACGCTGACCGAACGGGGCGTGACCACTCCGTTCCCGATCCAGGCCGCGACCCTGCCGAACGCGCTCGCCGGACGGGACGTCCTCGGCCGCGGCCGCACGGGATCCGGCAAGACCCTCGCCTTCGGCCTGGCGCTGCTCGCCCGGACCGCCGGGCAGCGCGCCGAACCGCGCGCTCCGCTGGCCCTCGTCCTGGTCCCGACGCGGGAACTCGCGCAGCAGGTCACCGACGCGCTCGAGCCGTACGCCGCCGCCGTCGACCTGCGGACGGCCACGGTGGTCGGCGGCATGTCGATCACCCGCCAGGCGAACGCCCTGCAGCGCGGCGCGGAGGTCCTGGTCGCCACTCCCGGACGCCTCGCCGACCTCATCGAGCGCGGCGACTGCCGGCTCGGCCGGGTGCGGATCACCGTCCTCGACGAGGCCGACCAGATGACCGACATGGGCTTCCTGCCGCAGGTCACCCGGCTCCTCGAGCAGACGCCCTCCGGCGGGCAGCGGATGCTGTTCTCCGCGACGCTCGACCGCAACGTCGACCGGCTCGTCCGGGCGTTCCTCAGCGACCCCGTCACCCACTCGGTCGACCCGCCGAAGGGCGCGGTCACCACCATGGAGCACCACCTGCTCCACGTCGCCGACACCGACAAGCACGAGACGACGGCGCACATCGCGGCCCGCCGCGACCGGGTGATCATGTTCGTGGCCAAGAAGCACGCCGCCGACCGCCTCGTCCGCAAGCTCACGTCCCGCGGCGTCAGCGCCGCGGCGCTGCACGGCGGCAAGACCCAGTCGCAGCGCAACCGCGCGCTGGAGGGCTTCCGCACCGAGGCCGTCACCGTGCTGGTCGCCACCGACGTCGCCGCCCGCGGCATCCACATCGACGACCTCGACCTCGTCGTCAACATCGACCCGCCCGCCGATCCCAAGGACTACCTGCACCGCAGCGGCCGCACGGCGCGCGCCGGGCGGGCGGGCACCGTGGTCACCGTCGTGCTCCCCGACCAGCGCCGCGACGTGGACGCGATGATGGCCGCGGCCGGCGTGACCCCGCAGACCACCCGCGTGCGCCCCGGCGACAGCGAACTCGCCCGCATCACCGGCGCCCGGCCCCCGGCCCGGCCCCCGGCCGCGGCCGCCCCGAGCGTCGCCGCCCCCCGGCGCGAGCCGCAGGACGGCCGGCGCCGCGGCGGCGCGCAGGCCGCCAAGCCGAAGCCCAAGCGCGGACGGCCGCGCCGCCGCACGTCCGCGGACAACACCTGACCCAGCCCGCCCGCACGACGGTCATCGGAACGCGGCCCCCGCCCGCCCGGTGGGGAATGACCGTCTCCACGGCGGGCACATCTTGGACACCATGGCCCTGACCGTGCACAGCGGGTTCCATCCGATCCACACCGACCTGGCCGTCGTGACCCTCACCGGCGACGTGGACATCTCCACCGCCGCCCGGCTGCGCGACCACCTCGCCGCGCTGCTCGGCGAGGGCGCCCACCACCTGGTGCTGGACTTCACCGACGTCGCCTTCATGGACTCCAGCGGGCTCAGCGTCCTGGCGGGCATCTTCCCGCTGCTGCGCGAGGCCGGGATGCTCGCACTGGTCTCGGTGAACCCCCGCATCCGCGAGGTGCTGCGCACCACCGGGCTCACCCGCCTCTTCCCGATCTACTCTTCGGTGGAGACCGCGGTCCTGGTCCTCTGCAACGAGACCCAGCTTCCCTGACGGGACGGAGCGCTTCCGGTCACATCGGGAGCGTCCCGTTCGTCATGGCTGGGACGACGATGCATCGACCCCCGAGAACGAGGACGACCATGGACGAGCGCGATCTGCTGGCCGAGCGTTTCGAAGAGCACCGCACCCACCTGAAGGCGGTGGCGTACCGGATGCTCGGTTCCCTGGCCGAGGCCGACGACGCCGTCCAGGAGGCCTGGCTGCGGCTCGCGCGCACCGACGGCGACGACATCGGCAACCTCGGCGGGTGGCTGACCACGGTCGTCGGCCGCGTGTGCCTGGACATGCTGCGCACCCGCCGGATGCGGGGCGAGACCCCGCTGGAGGCGCGGCTGCCGGACCCCGTCGTCGGCGAGGAGTTCCTCGGCGCCGAGCGGCAGGACCCCGAGCGGCAGGCGATGCTGGCCGACTCGGTGGGCCTGGCCCTCCTGGTGGTGCTGGAGTCGCTGAACCCGGCCGAACGGCTGGCGTTCGTCCTGCACGACATGTTCGGCATGCCGTTCGAGGAGATCGCCCCGATCGTGGACCGCACTCCGGCCGCGGCCCGCAAGCTCGCCAGCCGCGCCCGGCAGCGGGTGCAGGGCTCGGCCCCGGCGCCGGACCCCGACCCGGTCGCGCGGCGCCGCGTGGTCGACGCGTTCCTCAGCGCGGCGCACGGCGGCGACATCGAGGGCCTGCTGGCCGTCCTCGACCCCGACGTCGTGCTGCGCGCCGACGCCGGGACGCTGCTCCCCGGCGGCATGCGGGTCGTGCGCGGCGCCCGGGAGGTGGCGGGCCAGGCCCCGACCTTCCGCCGCATGGCGACCGCCTCGGTCTCCCGCCCGGCGCTGGTCAACGGTGCGGCCGGACTGGTGAACACGATCGACGGCGAGCTCATCTCGATCATGAGCTTCACCATCTCCGATCAGAAGATCGTCGCCATCGACATCCTCTCCGATCCCGAGCGGCTGGCCCGGATCGACCTGGCCGCCCTGGACGGCTGACCCCCGCCCGGCCCGGGAGCGCCTCCTTGACCGGAGCTCTCCCGGGCCGCGCACCGTTCCATCGGCGGGCGGGGGCTTCGGGGCCGGTGGAGCGGGCTTTGCGGGCGGAGGCCGGCCCCGGGCCGCCGGATCACGGTTGTGATGCGGAGCACAGCGAGGTCTTGACATCTGATGTGACCGGTAACAGTGTGGCCCAGAACCATCCGGCACCACCTCCGAGGTGAGACGTGAAGCCAAGGAAGCTCGTCACACTGGCGCTGGGCATCGGGCTCGCGCTCGGCCTGACCGCGTGCGGTTCCAGCGAGAAGACGGTCGACAAGGAGCGGGCGAACCAGCCCGTGAAGGGCGCGCTCATCGGCGTGACGATGCCGACGCGGTCCTCCGAGCGGTGGATCCACGACGGCGACAACGTGAAGAAGCGGCTGGAGGGGCTCGGCTACAAGGTCGACCTCCAGTACGCCGAGGACGACATCCCGACGCAGGCCAACCAGATCGACAACCAGATCACCAAGGGCGCCCGGCTGCTGATCGTCGCACCGATCGACGGCACCGCCCTGACCACGCAGCTGCAGAAGGCGGCCGACCAGGACATCCCGGTCATCTCCTACGACCGGTTGATCCTCAACTCCCCCAACGTCGACTACTACGCCACCTTCGACAACTACCAGGTCGGCGTGCAGCAGGCGACGTCGCTGCTGGTCGGGCTGGGGCTGAAGAAGGCGGACGGCTCGGAGGGCTCCGAGAAGGGGCCGTTCAACATCGAACTGTTCGCCGGTTCGGCCGACGACAACAACGCCACGTACTTCTACAACGGCGCGATGGCCACGCTGAAGCCGTACATCGACAAGAAGGCGCTGGTCGTCAAGAGCGGGCAGACCGATTTCGAGACCATGGCGACGCTGCGGTGGGAGGCGGCGCGCGCGCAGGCGCGCATGGAGGACCTCATCACGCGCAACTACCGCGACGGCGCGAAGGTGGACGGCGTGCTGTCCCCGTTCGACGGCATGTCGATCGGCATCCTGTCCGCGCTGAAGTCGAACGGCTACGGCACCGACTCCCAGCCGTACCCGGTGGTCACCGGGCAGGACGCCGAGGTCGCCTCGGTGAAGTCGATCATCGCGGGCGAGCAGTACTCGACGATCTTCAAGGACACCCGGAAGCTCGCCGAGGTCACGGTGAAGATGGCCGACGCCGTCCTGAAGGGCGAGGACCCGCCGGTCAACAACACCAAGGACTACGACAACGGTGAGAAGGTCGTGCCGTCCAACCTCCTGCAGCCGGTGATCGTCACCAAGGAGAACTACCAGAAGGTGCTCGTCGACAGCGCCTACTACACCGCGGGCGACCTGCAGTAGCGGCGCCGGGGCGGGCGCCGTCCGGCGTCCCCCCCGGAAGGAGGAGCATGACGGACGCGATACTGCGGATGCGCGGGATCACCAAGAGCTTCCCCGCGGTCAAGGCCCTGCAGGACGTGAACCTGGACGTCGCGCGCGGCGAGATCCACGCGATCTGCGGCGAGAACGGGGCCGGGAAGTCGACCCTGATGAAGGTCCTGTCGGGCGTGTACCCGCACGGCGACTACAGCGGGGAGATCGAGTTCGACGGGGAGCCGTGCCGGTTCTCGGGCATCCGCGACAGCGAGCGGCGCGGCATCGTGATCATCCACCAGGAGCTGGCGCTGAGCCCGTACCTGTCGATCGCGGAGAACATCTACCTCGGCAACGAGCGGCGGGGCCGGTTCGGGCTGATCGACTGGAACCGGACGAACGCCGA
Organism: Actinomadura cremea; assembly: GCF_014648495.1. Taxonomy (GTDB): domain Bacteria; phylum Actinomycetota; class Actinomycetes; order Streptosporangiales; family Streptosporangiaceae; genus Spirillospora; species Spirillospora cremea. The sequence goes on along the minus strand of NZ_BMRF01000004.1, from coordinate 480,533 downwards.
CGCCGCCGCGCTGCTCGAGCGGGTGGGCCTGCACGAGAACCCGGTGACGCCCGCGATGGACCTCGGCGTCGGCAAGCAGCAGCTCGTCGAGATCGCGAAAGCGCTTTCGAAGGAGGTGCGGCTGCTGATCCTGGACGAGCCGACCGCCGCGCTGAACGACGCCGACTCGCAGCACCTGCTCGACCTGCTGCGCGGGCTGCGGGCGGACGGCATCACCTGCGTGATCATCTCGCACAAGCTCAACGAGATCCGGTCGATCGCCGACTCCACGACGATCCTGCGGGACGGGCGGACGATCGAGACGCTCGACATGCACGGCGACGAGGTGTCGGAGGACCGCATCATCTCCGGGATGGTCGGCCGCGAGCTCGGGCACCGCTACCCCGAGCGGGTCCACGACGTGGGCGCGGAGGTGTTCCGCCTCGAGGACTGGACGGTGCACAGCCCCACCCAGCGGGGCCGCGTCGTGGTGGACCGCGCCGCGCTCACCCTGCGCCGCGGCGAGGTCGTCGGGCTGGCGGGGCTGATGGGCGCGGGCCGCACCGAGCTCGCGATGAGCGTGTTCGGGCGCAGCTGGGGCGCCCAGATCACCGGCCGCGTGTTCAAGGACGGCGCGCAGGTGCGGATCCGGACGGTCGGCGACGCGATCGCGCACGGCCTGGCCTACGCCACCGAGGACCGCAAGACCTACGGTCTCAACCTCATCGAGAGCATCACCCGGAACGTGTCGGCGGCCGGGCTCGGCAAGCTCGCGAAGGCGGGCTGGGTGGACGACAACCGCGAGTACGAGGTCGCCGAGCGGTTCCGCCGGGAGATGAACATCAAGGCGCCGAGCGTCCTGTCGGCGGCCGGGGAGCTGAGCGGCGGCAACCAGCAGAAGGTGGTGCTGTCGAAGTGGATGTTCACCGACGCCGACGTCCTGATCCTGGACGAGCCGACCCGCGGCATCGACGTCGGCGCCAAGTACGAGATCTACTCGATCATCAACGCGATGGCCGAGCAGGGCCGCGCGGTGCTGGTGATCTCGTCCGAACTGCCGGAGCTGATCGGGATCTGCGACCGCGTCTACGCGATGGCGGCCGGGCGGATCACCGGTGAGGTGGCGCGGGCGGAGGCCACGCCCGAGCGCCTGATGCAGTACATGACCCAGACCGAGGAGGCCGTCACATGAGCAGCGTCGCCAAGGCCGGGGAGCCGGTCTCCCCGCCGGCGGCCGAGCCGCCGAAGGGCGGGCGCGGCCTGCCGGTCAACCTGCGGCAGAGCGGGATCTACATCGCGTTCGCGGTCATCGTCGCGCTGTTCGCGGTACTGACCGACGGGCAGCTGCTGTCCCCGGGGAACATCTCCAACATCATCGTCCAGAACTCCTACATCCTGATCCTGGCGATCGGGATGATCCTGGTGATCATCGGTGGGCACATCGACCTGTCGGTGGGGTCGGTGGTGGCCCTGACGGGCGCGATCGCCGCGGTCCTGATGGTGAACCACGACGTGCCGTGGCCGCTCGCGCTACTGCTGACCCTGCTCGCCGGGGCGGCGATCGGGGCGTGGCAGGGGTACTGGATCGCCTACTTCGGGATACCGGCGTTCATCGTGACGCTGGGCGGGATGCTGATGTTCCGGGCGCTGACGCTGACCGTCCTGGACAACCAGCGCATCGGCCCGTTCCCCGACGACGTCCGGACGATCGCCAACGGCTTCCTGTCGGGCTACCTCGGCAACATCGGCCTCGGCTTCCTCGGCGGCGCGGACCTGTTCACGCTGCTGGTCGCGCTGGCCCTCGTCGGCGGGTTCGTCGTGCTCGGGTGGCGGCGGCGGCAGGGGCGCATCGGGTACGGGCAGCAGGTCGACCCGATCGCGGTGTTCGCGGCGAAGAACGCGCTGGCCGTCGTCGTGGTGATGTTCGTCGCCGTGCAGCTCGCCCGGTTCAAGAACCTGCCGTGGGTGCTCGTCCTGCTCGGCGCGCTGGTGCTGGCCTACACGACGCTGACCAACCGGTCGGTGTTCGGGCGCCGCATCTACGCCATGGGCGGCAACCCGCTGGCGGCGCGGCTGTCCGGCGTGAACGTCAAGTCGGTGTCGTTCTGGCTGTTCGTGAACATGGGCGTGCTGTCGGCGGTCGCGGGGATCGTGTTCGCCGGGCGGCTCAACCAGGCGGGTCCGACCGCGGGCAACATGTTCGAGCTGGACGCGATCGCGGCGGCGTTCATCGGCGGCGCGGCCGTGCAGGGCGGCGTCGGCCGGGTCATCGGGGCGATCACCGGCGGCCTGATCATGGGCGTGATCAACAACGGGATGTCGCTGCTCGGCGCGCCCAGCGAGCGGGTCATGCTGATCAAGGGACTCGTCCTGCTGGCCGCGGTGGCGTTCGACATCTGGACGAAGCGGCGCAGCGGAACGCCCCGGTGAGCGGCGGCGCCGTCGCCGCCCGCCGTCCCGCCCGCCGTCCCGCCCCCGCCGTCCGCCGGGTATCTTTCGGGGTGACATGACCGCCACGCCACCCACGCGGCCGGGGCTCCGCGACGTCGCCCGGCTGGCCGGAGTCTCGCACCAGACGGTGTCCCGGGTCTTCAAGGACCATCCGATGGTCAGCCCGAAGACCCGCGACCGCGTCCTGGCCGCCGCCGCGCAGCTGGACTTCCGGCCCAACGCGGCGGCCAGGGCCCTGGCGACCGGACGGTCGCGCACCCTCGGCGTCGTCAGCTTCGACACCGCGCTGCACGGCCCGGCGTCGATCATCGCGGCGATCGAGCGGCACGCCCGCGAGGCCGACTTCTTCACCAGCGTGGCCGGGCTGGGGTCGGCGGGCCGCGGCACGGTCGCCGGGGCGGTGGAGCGGTTCCGCGACCAGGGCGTGGACGGGCTCATCATGATCCCGGGGCATGTACCGCCGGAGGAGGCGGTGCGGCACCTGCCGGGCGATCTGCCGATGGTCATGCTGGGGCCGCCCGCGGCCGTCCCGACCGTCCGGGCCGACCACTACCACGCCCCCGGCGAGGCCACCCGGTACCTGCTGGGCCTCGGGCACCGCACCGTCCACCACCTGCCGGGACCGGAGGACTGGTCGGAGGCCACCGAGCGCACCCGCGGCTGGCGGGACGCGCTCGCCGCGGCGGGCGCCGAGATCCCCGGCTGCGCGCCCGGCGACTGGAGCGCCCGCTCCGGCTACGAGCGGGGCCGGGTGCTGGCCGCCGACCCGGAGGTGACGGCGGTGTTCGCGGGCAACGACCAGATCGCGCTCGGGCTGCTGTGGGCGATCCACGAGAGCGGGCGCCGGGTGCCCGAGGACGTCAGCGTGATCGGCTTCGACGACATCCCGGAGGCCGCGTTCCTCACCCCGCCGCTCAGCACCGTCCGGCAGGACTTCGCGGCCCTCGGCCGGCACTGCGTCGACCTGCTGGTCGCCCAGCTCACCGGCCCGGACGGCACGCCGCCCGCGCCGCCCGGCGTGGTGCCGAGCGAGCTGGTGATCCGCCGCAGCACCGGCCCCGCGTAGGGGTCAGCGCTTGCGGCGGACCTTCGCCCAGACGGTCTTGACGTAGCCGTAGGCGCGGTCGCTGACGCGCTTGGCGGCGGGGAACTCGGTGCCGAGCAGCCCGATGCCGGCGAGGATGACCACCACGCCCGGACCGGGGATCACGAGCATCACGATGCCCGCGGCGATCACCACCGTCCCGGCGACGGCCACGGCGATCTTGCGCACCGGCCGGAGCCGCCCCTTCGGGGCCGGGGACGGGACGTCGGTCTCGGTCGGCGTTTCGGCCGCGGTCTCGGGGGCGGGACGGGGCGGCGCGGTGGTGCTCACATGGCCTCCTGCGGAGCATCGGGAACGGTCCTTGCTCCGTATGACGCACGGAAACGGCCGGATGCGCCCGATCGTGACCCGACTGTGACGAGTACCACTCCGCGCCGGTCAGTGCCGGCGGTGGCGGGGGCCGGGCCTTCAACCGCGGGCCGGGCAGGCCGGGCGCGGGCAGGCGCAGGGCGCGTCAGAGGCCCCGGACGGCGGCGACGGTGAACGGGGTCTCCGGGGTGCCGGGACCGAGCGGGCCGCCGTCGTCGAACTGCGAGCGGACGACGTAGAGGGTGCCGCGCGCGCGGACGAGCGTCGTCGGGGCGTCCAGTTCCGCGTCGACGACGCGGCGCTGCAGCCACGCGGACCGCCCGTCCGGGGAGACGCGCCAGCGGGTGATCGCGTCGTCGGTGTTGTGGGCGGCCCACAGGCGGCCGTGCCGCAGGTCGAGCCCGTCGGCCAGGTCCATGTCGCCGCCGTGCAGCGCGACCCGGGCGATGGCGCCGGACGTGGCGTCGAGGCGGTACAGGTCGCCGCCGGTCGAGTCGACGGCGAGGAGGTACCGGCCGGACGGGTCCGCGACGATGCCGTTCAGCGTGTAGGCGCCGGGCTCGTGCGGTTCGAGGACGGGCCCCATGTCGAAGTGCGGCTTGAGGGCGGCGCGCCCGCCGCGCGCCTCGGCGAGGTCGCGCGGGGCGACCCGGTAGACGACGGCGCGCAGGCTGTCGGTGAGGTAGGCGGTGCCGTCGGGCGCGATCGCCAGGTCGTTGACGAACCGGGGCCCGTCCCCGGGGACGTCGAACCGCGCGAGCAGGCGCCGGGTGCGGACGTCGTAGACGGCGACGCCGGTGCCGGAGTCGGTGACCCAGAGGCGGCCGTGCCGGTCGGCCTCGAGGCCGTTGGCGGTGTCGCGGCCGTCGGTCCCGGCGGGCAGGAAGACCTCCGCGACGCGGTCGCGGCCGGACATGCGGTAGATCGTGCCGTCGGCGAAGGAGCCCGCGTACAGGGCGCCGGTGCGCGGGTCGGCCGCGATGCCCTCCGGGTAGACGCGGTCGCCCGGCAGCTCGTACGCCGTGGAGACGCGGACGTGGTGCCGCGCCGCCGCGCCGGCGACGGGCGCCGTCAGGGGGACGACGGCCGCGGCGAGGGCGGCGGCGGCGAGGGAGCGGTGGAAGCGGGACATCGTTCTCCATATGTGGTGAATCATTCGAACGCGTCGATACAGTAGTTAGAGCTCTAATGCTTGTCAACGGGCTTCCGTTCGAGGGCGGATACCATGCGCGGATGACCTCGATGCCCGTCCACGAGCGGATCGGCCACCACATCAAGCGGGCCGAGCAGGCGCTCAACGCGGCCAAGCACGCGGCGCTGAAGCCGAGCGGCCTGACGGTGCCGCAGTACGGCGCACTCCTCCAGCTGGCCGGCAACCCGGGCATGTCGGCCGCCGCGCTCGCGCGGGCCTGCGCGGTCACCCCGCCGACGATGAACACGGTGCTCAGGAACCTGCGGGAGCGCGGGCTCATCGAGCGCACGCCGCACGAGTGGCACCGCAACATCCTCGAGACGCGGCTGACCGCCGAGGGCGAGGCCGTGCTGAAGAGCGCGGACGAGCGCGCCGTCCGGGTCGAGCGGGGGCTGTCCGCCGAGTTCACCGACGCCGAGCGCGAGTCGCTGGTCGCCCTGCTGGGCCGCTGCGCCGCGTTCCTCGACGCCGACCGCGCGTCCCGTCCCGTCGCGGACTGACAAGGCGCACCGGCACTTTCCGTTGTCCGGGCCGTGCACACCGTGATCACCGTGAACTAGACTGGGAGATCGCGTCCTCGACCCACCCCGTTCACTCGTCGAGGTGATCCCCGATGCTCGACCACCCCGGCGCCGCGAGCGCCCGCGTCTACGACTACTCGCTCGGCGGCAAGGACAACTACGGCCCCGACCGCGACGTCGCCATGGCGGCGCTCGCCATGCACCGCGTCGCGCACCTGCTGCCCCGCGAGAACCGCAAGTTCATGCGCCGTGCCGTGCGGCACCTGCTGGACGCCGGCGTCCGGCAGTTCCTCGACGTCGGCTGCGGCCTCCCCGGCAAGGGCAACGTGCACGAGCTCGCCCAGCGGGCCGACCCGGAGGCCCGCACCGTCTACGTCGACCACGATCCGGTCGCCGTCGTCCACTACCAGGCGCTGCTGCACGCGGTGCCGACGGCCACGGCCGTGCGCGGCGACGCGCGGCGCCCCGCCGACGTCCTCGGCGACCCGGACGTCACCGCGCTCCTCGACCTCGGCCGTCCGGTCGGGGTGCTGATGATCGGGATGCTGGACCAGATCACCGATGCCGACGACCCGGACGGAGTCGTGCGGGCGTTCCGCGACGCGATGGCGCCCGGCAGCCACCTGGTGATCTGCGACCTGGCGTCCGACCGGCTCACCGAGGCCGACCTCGACAAGCACGCGAAGATCGTCGAGCTGCTCGGCTTCCCCGTCGAGTTCCGCCCGGCGTCCCGCCTGGCCGGGTTCTTCGACGGCCTCGACCTCCTCGATCCCGGGCTCGTCCCCGCGCCGGAGTGGCGTCCCGACCGCCCCTACGACCCGCCGTCCGGCTGGCTGCTGGCGGGCGTCGGCCGCAAACCGTGACGGGCCGTCACCCGCCCCCCGCCGCCGCGATCCGGCGGGGGCCGATGAGCCACACGACGTCGGCGAGGGCCTCGGAGGCGAGCGCGGGATCGGTCGCGCCGGTCGTCTCGACCGCCAGCTCGCGGACGCGCCACTCGATCTCGCCGCCGGCGTCGGCCGCGCCGTCCAGCGCGAGGACGATCCTGAGGCCGCCGGGGTGCTCGCGGGTGAAGTCGCCGTCGTGTCCGGTCGTCCAGTCGCGGCGGAGCAGGCCCCGGACCTTGTACCCGGACACCACCAGGCCGTCGAACCGCGTCGTGCGTCCGGACGCGCGCTCGTCGTCGGTCAGCGTGTACACGGGGCGGTCGAGCTGCGGGAACGGCTGGACGATCTCGTAGTCGTCGAACGTCTCCCGCCAGGCCGCGAGGTCGCCGCCGAGGTCGAGCGGGTGCGCGACGCGGACGGCCGCCCCCGCGGGCAGGACGAGCGCGTCGTCGCGGACGTCGGCGAGCGTGCCGTCCTCGGCGATGCGGAAGGCCGCGCCGCCGGACGTCCACACCAGGCGGCGCGCGACGTGCCGGGCGAGCGGATGGTCGGCGAACAGCGCGCGGAACTCCTCCGGCGTCCACGCGTACCGCCGGGTCATCGCGTTCTCCAGCGCTTCGACGAGGGACGCGGACGCCGTCCGGACCTCGGCCGTCATCGCCCTGAACCGGCGGAGGGCGGCGACGGCGAGGGCGGGATCGTCGCGTTCGCCCGGCTCGGGCAGCTTCTTCGACCGGTGTCCGGCCCGATCGACGACGCACGGTTCGAGCCGTCCGTCGAAGCCGGCGCGGAACGCGCGGGGACCGTAGTCGACGGTCAGGAGGCCGTCGGCGTCCAGGCCGTAGTCCGGGAGGAGCCGCTCGGCGAGCCGGTCGGCCGGGACGTCCGCGCGCTTCGCGGCCCGCTCGACCAGGTGCCGCGCGTGCTTCCTGAGCGCGGGGTACTTCCCCTTGCGCGCCAGATCGTGCAGGTGCAGGAGGGCGACCGGGGTGCCGATCGCGGCGAGGACGTCCAAGGCCCTGACCGCCCGCGCGTGCAGGCCCTCTCCCGGCCAGTCGCGGAGCCGCGGGACCAGGCGGCGCACGGTGTCGTCGTCGCCGAGCAGGCCGAGGGACTCCAGCGCCCACGCGTGCCGGGGCGGGGCGCCATGGGCTCGCCACGCCTCGGACAGCGCCCAGCCGAACTCCGCCAGGGAGACCGGATCGCAGGCCGCGCGGACGTCCGCCGCACCGGGGTCCGCGAGCGCCAGGGCCGAGACGAGGTGGCCGGTCGCCTCGGCGGGGAGCGCGGCGGAGCGGTCGCGCAGCAGCACCTGCGGCAGGGCGCGGGCGTCGGCCCACGCGGGGTTCCGCGGGTTCCGGAGCGGGAGGACGGGATCGGGCCCGGCCAGCAGCCGCCGGACGGCGTCCGCCGCCGCGTCCCCGTGCCCGCGCGCCGCCTCGACGACCCGGCCGGCGTCCGTCCGGTCCGCGACGAACCGCAGCGCGTGCTCGGCGTGCCGGCGCGGCCCGGTCGCTCCGCCGAGCGCGGCGGGGACGAGCAGCGGCACCGCCGCGAGGCCGTGCCGGCCGAACCACGCGCGGACGGGCCGCTGCGACCCGGCGCGCCGCGCGAGCCACTGCGCCATCCGCGCGGCGATCTCGGCGTCCCGGAACGGGACGAGCAGGCCGCGGCCGCCGGGGGCGTCCGAGCGGGCGATCCGCAGCGCCTGGTCGCGGACGGCCAGTTCGTGGCGCGCGATGAGCGGGCGCATCCACACGGGGACGTCGGCGAGCCCCTTCGGGGGCGTCCAGCCGGGGAGCAGCGGGGCGAGCACCTCGTCGGGGGCGTGCAGGTAGGCGACCACTTCCTCCTTGGGGTAGGCGTCGCCCCGCCGCACGCTCGCGATCGCCCGCCTCAACTGGACGTCGTGCCCGTCGGGCCCGAGGGCCTCGGGCCGGTACTTCGGGGCGTCGGCCCACTTCTCCCGCTCGCCGTCCGCCCACACGACGGTCCGTTCGTCCGGGACCGTGAGGCGGAGCACCGGCCCGCGGGGCACGGTCCGCTTCCACGGCGGCCGGACGAGCAGCGGCGGGAGCGCGCCGGCGGGCGCGTCGGGCACCGGGCGGGGCGCCCGGTCCGGGGCGGGCAGGAGCCTGCGCGCCAGGTCGGGAAACCGGCGGGCGGCGGTGGCGAGGGCCCGCGCGACGTGCATGTCCGACGCCCGCTCGACGAGGACGGCGAACGTCTCGTCCGCGGGCACGGTGGCCAGCAGCCCGAGGACGGCGTCGCGGTGCACCGCCTTGGGCCCGTCGTCCAGCGCGGCGGCGAGCAGGGGCGCGAGCGGCGCCGGGCCGATCCGCCCGAGCACCGTCGCCAGGACGTCCGTCACCAGCTCGTACGGGCCGAGGCTCAGCGCGTCACGGACGCGCTCGAACTGCGCGGCCGACCGCAGCGAGCACCACAGCATCCACTGCGCGCTCCGCTCCCGCTCGTCCGCGGGCGGGGCCGCGCAGCACTCGTCCAGCCAGTCCTCCCGCGCGGGCACGAGGTAGGACGCGACGACCCGCCGGACGGGCGCGGTCCGCAGCCCCGCGAGCCGTTCGAGCACCGCGCCGTCCGCGCCCGGCATCAGCTCCCGCATCCGCTGGACGCCGCCCTCCCACGCCTCCCACCACAGGTCCATCGGGTCTTCGGGACGCGCGCGGCGCACGCCGCTCGTGGCGCCGCCGAAGCTGCGGCGAGGCACCCACACGGGATCGAGCCCGCTCAGCTCGACGAACGCCTCGGCGGCGAACCCGAGCCCGTGCTCGGCCGTCCAGGCGTCGGCGAACCCGTCGAAGCGGCTCTCGTGCGCCGGCCCGTCCGGTCCGAAGAACCGAGTGGCGACCTCCCCGTGGGAGAGGGCGAGCAGGGTCGCGGCGGCGCCCGTCGGATCGGCGTCGCCGGTCAGGTAGGCGCGGGCCCGCGCGCCCAGGCCGTCCTGGAAGAGCGCGTCGGCGTCGATCCACTCGACGAGGTGGCCGCGGACGCCGGCGACCCGCCGGAGCGTCTCCTCGGCCAGTGCCTCGTTCACCACGGGGGCGTCGCTCATGCCGGTTCACACTACGGACGATCGCCGACATTCCGCCGCGGAATCGATCGACGCCGCCTACGGCCGTGAACCGACCAGCCAGATGACGTCGGCGATGGCCTCGGAGCTGTGCGCGGGGTCCGCCGCGTCGATCGACGCTTCGCTGATGCGGTACTCGACGGCGACGCCGGCGACCCACCGCTGCACGGTGAGGCAGATGTCGAGCGCGTCCGGGATCGCGCGGATGAGGAGCGCGGCCGCGAGATCGCCGCCGGTGTGCTCCCTCTTCGGTTGCTCGGTGACCGCCCAGCCGCGGCGCCTCATGGCGTAGAGCTTCTCCCCGTCCACCGCCAGCCCCTCGAACCGCTCCAGGCGGCCTGACGCGTGCTCGTCCCCGGTCAGCAGGTGGAACGGGCGGCCGAGCTGCGGGAACGGCTGGGCGATCTCGTAGTCGGCGAACGTCTCCGCCCAGGCTTCGAGGTCGGCGCCCAGCTCGGCGGGGTGCGCGAGGCGGACGGCGGCCGTGCCGGACGGCTCGAAGGCGTCGTCGTGGACGTCGGCGAGCGTGCGGTCCTCGGCGATCCGGAAGGCCGTCCCGTCGACCGTCCACACCAGGCGGCGCCCGATGTGCCGGACGATCGGATGGTCGACGAAGAGCGCGCGGAAATCGGCCGGCGTCCAGGCGTGGCGGCGGGCCATGGCCTTCTCCAGCCGCCCCTTGAGGTGGGTCGACGCGGTCCGTACCTCGGCCTTCATCGCCGTGAAGCCGCGGCGGGCGGCGTGGGCGAGCTCCGGGTCGTCGCCCGCGCCCGGCTCGGGCAGGGCCTTGAGCGGGCGCCCGGCACCGTCGGTGACGTACGGCTCGAGCCCGTCGCCGAAACCGACGCGGAACCGGCGCGGGCCGTAGTCGAGCGTCGTTCCCCCGTCGGCGTCGAGGCCGTAGTCGGGCATGACGCGTTCGGAGAGCCGGTCGGCGGACAGGCTCGCGCGCCTCGCCACCCCGTGGAACAGCTCCCGCGCCCGCTCCCTGACCCCGGGGTGCTCCCCCTTGCGCCTCAGGTCGTGCAGGTGCAGCAGCGCGACGGGCGTGCCGAGGGCGACGAGGACGTCCAGTCCCCGCACCGCCCGGTCGTGCCGGTTCTCCCCCGGCCACGTCCGGATCAGCGGCACCAGCCGCCGCGCGGTGTCGTCGTCACCGGCCAGGCCGAGGGCCCGCAGCGTCCAGTCGTCCCGGGGCGGGGCCCCGTGCGCCTGCCACGCCTCGAACAGCGCCCAGGCGAACCCCGCCAGCGATACCGGATCGCACGCCGCCCGGACCTCGTCCAGCCCCGGGTCCGCGACCGCGAGCGCCGTCACCAGGTGGGCCGTCGCCTCGGCGGGCAGCGCGGCGGCCCGGTCGCGCAGGCGCACCCGCGGCAGGACGCCGGGGGACGCCCACACGGGGATCTTCGGGAGCACCGGCGGCACCGCGGGCGCCGACAGCAGCCGCTCCACGGCGTCCGCGTGCTCCCCCGCCGCCGCGACGACCCGCCCGGTGCCCGTCGACTCCGCGACGAACCGCAGCGCGTGCTCCGCCTGCCGGCGCCGCGCGCCCGGTCGCCCCAGCGCGGCGGGCACGAGCATCGGGACGGCCGCGACGCCGTGCCGGCCGAACCAGTCGCGCACGGGTTCCAGGGGTTCGGTCCCCCGGGCGAGCCACCCGGCCATCCGCTCGGCGACCTCGGCGTCCCGGAACGGCAGGAGCGACGCGCGCGCGTCGCGCGCACCGTCCTTCCTCGGGCGGGTCGCGAACTGCACCGCGACCTCGCGGGCGCGCGACTCGAAACGCGCGACGAACGGACGGATCCATCCGTCGGTGAAGTCGTGGCTGTACGGCGCCCACCCCTGGACGAGCGTGTCCACCACGTCGTCGGGCGCGTGCAGGAGCACGGTCATCTCCTGCCTGACGCCGACGTCGGCCCCGTCGCGGACCGCCTCGATCGCCTCGGCCAGCGCCCCGTCGGGGTCGTCGCGGCGCAGGATTCCGGGGCGCCATCGCGACGCCTCGTCGGCCCACCGCTCCCGCTCACCGGCCTCCCACACGACGGCCCGCTCGGAGGGCGGCTTCAGGCCGGTGACCGCCGGCGCCTCGGTCCGCGTCCACGGCGGACGGACGAGCACCGGCGGCAGCGCGTCCTCGGACGCGTCCGGAACGGCTCGCCCGTCGGCCCCGGCACCGGACTCGCCGGCACCGGACGGCAGGAGCCGCCGGGCGCGCTCCGGGAAGCGCCGCGCGGCGGCGTCGAGGGCGCGGCGCACGGGCGTCCGGTCGGCGCGCTCGACGAGGACGGAGAACGCCTCGTCGGACGGGAGCCGCCCCAGCAGCGTGAGCACCGCGTCGCGGTTCGGTGCGAGCAGGTCGCCGTCCAGCGCGGCGGACAGCACGGGCACGAGCGCCGGGCCCGCCCCCGCGTAGACCGTGGCGAGGACGTCCGGCACCAGCTCGTACCGGCCGGCGCGCAGCACGGGCCGGGCCTGCTCGAACCGTGCCGCCGGCCCCGGGCAGCACCACAGCATCCAGTTCGCGTTCCGCTCCCGCCCGGCGTCGTGCTGCTCCGCGATGCACTCGTCCAGCCAGTCCTCCCGGTCCGGGACGAGGTACGACGCGACGATGCGGCGCGGGCGCGTGGTGCGGAGCGCGCCGAGACGGTCGACCGCCGCCTCGCCGGCGCCGGTCATCAGTTCCCGCATCCTGCGGACACCGCCGAGCCTGCTCTCCCACAACAGGTCCATCGAGAACTCGTGCGACCTGAGGACCCCGGACGTCTTCCCGTCCCGGCTCGGCGGGGCCGTCCGGGGGCCGATCCCGCTCAGCTCGACGAACGCGCTCGCCGCGAACGCGAGCCCGTGCTCGGCCGTCCAGGCGTCGGCCAGCCCGTCGAGGCGGGTCGTGGTCCGCGGCCCGGCCGCGCCGTAGAACCAGGAGCAGATCGCGTCGTCGGAGAGGAGGACGAGCGTCGCGGCGGCGCCCACGGGGTCGGCCGCGCCGGCGAGGTAGGCGCGGACCGGTTCGACCAGGTCCGCGTCGAAGCCGCTGCCGTCGGGCTCGACCCACGCGCCGAGGCGGTCGCGCAGATCGGCGAGGCGTCTCAGCACGTCCCCGGCGAGGGGCTCGTTCACGGCGGGGTCCGGCGGTACGGGCCCGTCCCGCCGGGGGTGCATCTGGGACCGCCACGAAGCCGAGATGACCGACAAGTCCTGCCACATGATGCTCGACGCTAGAGCCGATCACCGACATTCCGCACGCGCAGATTGATCTTCGGGGCCGGGCGGGTCAGACGACGATCTCGGCGGTGGACCCGCCGCGCTCCTTCGCGACGCGCAGCTGCGCGGGGATGCGGGCGCGCAGCTCGGCGACGTGGCTGACGATGCCGACGGCCCGGCCGCCGTCGCGCAGGCCGTCCAGGACGTCCATGACCTCGTCGAGGGTCTCGGCGTCGAGCGTGCCGAACCCCTCGTCGACGAACAGGGTGCCGATCTCGGCGCCGCCGGTCTCGGCGGTGACGACGTCGGCGAGGCCGAGCGCGAGCGACAGCGAGGTGATGAACGACTCGCCGCCCGACAGCGTCACGGGGTCGCGCTCCTGGCCCGTCCAGGCGTCGGCGACGCGCAGCCCGAGCCCGCCGGCGCTGCGGCTGCGGTCGCCCGCCGCCTTCGCGTCGGTGGGGATCAGCTCGTAGCGGGCGCCCGACATGTGCACGAGGCGCTCGTTGGCGGCGGCGACGACCTGCTCCAGCCGGGCGCCGAGGACGTAGGCGGGCAGCGAGACGCCCCGCTCGTTGAGGGCGGACTTCCCGGACGCCAGGCCCGCGAGCCGCTCGGCCACCAGGTGCCGTTCGGCGGCGGGGCGCCAGTCGCGGACGGCGGCGTCGAGCCGGGCGCGCAGGTCGGTGAGGCGGTCGAGGCGGGCGCGCGCGGCCCGCGCGGACGACGCCGCCGTGGTGTGCGCGTCCTCGGCGGCGGCGAACCGCTCCCGCAGACCGGGCAGGTCGGGGGGCGCGGCCTCGGCGGCGGCGGTCAGCTCGGGGTCGGCGAGGAGGTCGCGGACGGCGGCCTCCTCGTCCTCGTGGCCGCGGAGCCGGTCGCGCAGGGCGCCCTGGTCCTCGTCGGACAGTTCGGCGGCGAGGACCTCGTCGGGCGTCCGGAACCCCTGCGCTTCCGCCTCGGCCTTCGCGCGGGCGCGGGCGGCGGCCAGCTCCTCCTCGGCGCGGGCGGCGTCGCGGCGGGCCTCCACGGCGGCGGCGAGGGCGTCGGCCTCCCCGCCGAGCCGGGTCATCCGGGCCTGCGGGGTGGCGTCGTCGCCGCGCGCCTCGTCCAGTTCGGCGCGCAGCCGGGCCTGCTCGTCGGCCAGCTCGCGGTCGCGGGCGCGGTTCTCGGTGAGCCCCCGGTCGTTCTCCCGCGCGGCGTCCCGGGCGCGTTCGAGCTCCTGCTCGTCCCGGTGCAGGACGCCTTCGAGCCGTTCGGCCTCGGCGGCGCGGGCCTCGGCGGCGGCGAGCTCCTCCCGCGCGCCGTCCAGGTCGGCGGCGAGGGCCTCCACGGCCGTCTCGCCCGCGGTCTCGAGGAGGCCGTCGTGCTCGGCGCGCAGCCTCCCGACCCGGTTCGACGCGTCCTCCCGGAGGCTCCCGGCGCGCTCGTACCCGCCCTGCGCGCGCTCGATCTCCTCCTCGGTCGGGACGGCGCCGGGGGACGTGCCGGGCGCGGGGTGCTCGGTCGATCCGCAGACGCGGCAGGGTTCGCCGTCGCGCAGGTCGCCGGCGAGGACGGCCGCCATGCCGTCGAGGCGCGCCTGCCGCAGCTCCTGCACGCGGTCGCGGGCCTCCTGGGCGGCGTCGACGGCGTCGCGGTGCGCCTCCTCGGCCTCGGCGAGCAGGCGCTCGACCTGGTCGCGGCGCTGCGCGGCGTCGAGGCGGCGGCCGGCGTCGGCGACCGCGGCGGCGGCCCCGGTGCGTTCGGCCGCGGCGAGCCGGGCGCCGTCCAGTTCGGCGCGCCGGGCCTCGAGGACGCCGGGCAGGTCGGCGAGCGCGGCGGCGAGGCGCGCCTGCTCGGGTTCGAGGCGTTCCCGTTCGGACGCGAGCGCGGCGCGTTCGGCGTCGACGCGGCGGAGCCGGTCGGCGCGCTCGCGGGTGCCCTCCAGCTTCGCGATCTCGTCGCGGCGCGTCCGCTCGGCCTTCACCAGGACGTCCTCGGACGCGTTCGGCGGCAGGAGCGCCGCGACGCGGGCGCGGGTGTCGTCGGACCGGCGGCGGGCCTGCAGCACGCGCTCGTGCCGCCGCCGGACGTCCCGGACGAGCGGGACGACGCGGTCGGCGCGGGCTGCCGCGTCCAGCCGGGAGCCGATGCGGGAGCGTTCCTCGGCGGCGTCGCGCAGCCCGGCCTGCCGGTCGAGGGCGTCGGCGTGCCGGCGGCGCCGGTCGGCGAGGGCGCGGCCCGCGTCGAGGGCGGCGCGGGCCGTCTCCAGCTCGGCGGCGGCCTCCGCACGCAGGTCGTCGGCGAGCGCGCCGATGGCGGCGTGCGCGCCCGCCAGCTCGGCGGCCCACGCGGGCAGCACCTCGACGTCGTCGAACGGTTCGGCGGCCGGTTCGCCGCGCCGGGGCGGCGGCACGGCCGGGGGCGCCTCGCGCCGGCCGGCCGCGCTCGCCGGGGGCCGCGCGGGGCCGTCCTCCCACCGGGAGACCGGCGGTGCGGCGCCGGTCGCCTCGGCGATGCGGTCGGCGATCGAGCCGGCGCGGGAGCCGAGGTCGGCGGCCGCGCGGCCGGTGCCGGCGCGGCGGTCGGCGAGCCACTTCTCGACGTTCGCGAACACCTCGGTGGCGAACAGCTGCTCGAGGACCTTGCGCCGCTCGTCGGCCTTGGCGCGCAGGAACCCGGCGAACTCGCCCTGCGGCAGCATCGCGACCTGGCAGAACTGGACGGCGCTCATGCCGAGCAGGTCGCCGACCAGGTCGCCGACCTCGTCGATGCGGTTGGACACGCCGGTCCAGCCGCCGCGGTCGAGTTCCTCCAGGAGGACCTTGTGGTGCTCCTTCCTGGTGCCGGAACCGCGCAGTTTGGGACGTTCCCATTCGGGCGAGCGGGTGAGGCGCAGGCGGCGCCCGCGGATCGTGGTCTCCAGGACGACCTGGGGTGCGGTGCCGGGGGCCGCGTGGTCGCTGCGCAGGCCCTTCACCCGGTTGCGGACGCCCGGGACCTGCCCGTAGAGGGCGAAGCACACGGCGTCCAGGACGCTGGTCTTGCCGGCCCCGGTCCGCCCCTGGATGAGGAACAGCCCGGCTTCCGACAGCGCGTCGAAGTCGACCTCCTCGGTGCCGGAGAACGGGCCGAACGCCGTGACCTCCAGCCGGTGCAGCCTCACGCGAGCGACTCCTTCCGGCGGCAGTGCTCGAACGCCTCGTGCAGGAGGGCGCGCTCGTCCTCGCTCGCGGGGGCGCCGGTCACCTCGGTGACGAAGTCGCCCGCGATGTCGAGCTCGGACTTCTCCCGGATGCGGTCGGCCCACCTGCGCGGGACCTCCGCGGCGTCGCCCTCGGGCTCGAACCCGAGGACGAGCGTGTGCGGGAACCGGCGGCGCAGCCGCTCCATCGCCCCGGACGGCCGCCGCGCGTCGGTCAGCGTGACCTGGAGCCAGCGGTCCTCGAACTCCTCGAACCGGGCGGCCTGCGTCAGGTCGTCGAGGCGGCCCCGGACGCGGCCCAGGCGGCGCGGGACGGGCGCCTCCGCGAACTCCGCGTGGACGCCGTCCGCGCGCAGGTCGACCAGCCACGAGCCCTTGACGTGGTGCTCCTCGGAGAACGAGTAGGCCAGCGGCGACCCCGAGTACCGGACGCGGTCGGTGACGGCCCACTTCCCGTGCAGGTGGCCGAGGGCGGCGTAGTCGACGCCGTCGAACACCGACGCGCCGACGTGCGAGGAGCCGCCGACGGAGATGTCGCGCTCGCTGTCGCTGGCCTCGCCGCCGGTGACGAACGCGTGCGCGAGGACGACCGACCGGACGTCCGGGCCGCGGGTCGCGACGTCGGCGCGGACGCGGCGCATCGCCTCGGCCAGCACGGCGGCGTGGCTGCGCTCCTCCAGTTCCCACTCGTGCCGGGCGAACTCCGGTTCGAGGTAGGGGATGCCGTAGATCGCGGCGTCGCCGACGAGGACGGGCTCCCCCACGCGGGCGAACTCGGTGCGGACGTGCACGCCCGCGTCGTCCAGGAGCTGCGACCCCCACCCGAGGCGGCTCGCCGAGTCGTGGTTGCCGGCGATGAGCACCACCCGGGTCAGCGCCTTCAGCCGCGCCAGCGCGTCGCTGCACAGCCGCACGGCGTCCACGCTGGGCAGCGCCCGGTCGTAGACGTCGCCGGAGACGAGCACGCAGTCGACCCGCTCCGCGCGGACCGTGTCGACGAGGTGGTCGACGAAGGTCTCCTGCGCGTCCTTCAGCGACTCGCGGTGGAAGGATCTGCCGAGATGCCAGTCGGAGGTGTGGAGGATTCGCATGTCGGGGGAAACCCTAGGACTCCCCTCCGACACATCCGGCGCAGAAACGCCGAGTCGCCACAAAGGATCTTCGAATCCCCGGATCCGGGCCGGGCACGCCGCCGACGCCCTAGTGTTCGGAGGGTGAGCGAACGCCCCTACGTCCTGTTGAGCTGCGCGATGTCGGTCGACGGGTACATCGACGACGCGGCGCCGGAGCGGCTGCGGCTGTCGAGCGCCGCGGACTTCGACCGGGTCGACGCGGTGCGGGCCGGCTGCGACGCGATCCTCGTCGGCGCCGGGACCGTCCGCGCCGACGACCCGAGGCTGCTGATCCGCTCGGCCGCGCGGCGGGAGCGGCGGGCCGCGCGGGGGCTGCCACCCGACCTGACGAAGGTGACGCTGACCTGGAGCGGCGACGTCGCCCCGGACGCGCGGTTCTTCACCACCGGGGAGTCGCCGAAGCTCGTCTACACCGCGTCGGCGCGGACGTCCGCGCTGGCGGAGCGGCTCGCCGGGCGTGCCGAGGTGATCGCCGCCGGGGACCCGCCGGAGCTGCCGCGGGTGCTCGCCGACCTCGCGGGCCGGGGCGTCCGGCGGCTGATGGTGGAGGGCGGCGGCGGGGTCCACACCGCGTTCCTGACCGCCGGGCTGGCCGACGAGCTGCAGCTCGTCGTGGCGCCGTTCTTCGTCGGCGACCCGTCCGCGCCGCGGTTCGTCCACTCGGGCGTGTTCCCGCAGCGCCCGGACCGTCCGATGCGGCTGGAGGAGGTCACCCGCATCGGCGATCTGGTGCTGCTGCGGTACCTGACGGCGGGACGGCGCGGCTGACGGGCAGGATGGACCGCATGGACGACACGGGGTGGCTGCGACTGGCGTGCGAGCTGGCGGCGCTGTGCCCGCCGTCGCGGACCGCGTTCTCCGTCGGCGCGGTGGTCGTCGGCGCGGACGGACGGGAGCTGGCGCGCGGGCACTCGCGGGAGGGCGATCCGCACGACCACGCGGAGGAGGCGGCGCTCGCGAAGACGTCCGGCGATCTCGCGGGCGCGACGGTCTACAGCTCGCTCGAGCCGTGCGGGCGGCGCGCGTCCCGGCCGCGGACGTGCGCGGAGCTGATCGTCGCGTCGGGGGCCCGGCGGGTCGTGTTCGCGTGGCGGGAACCGTCGCTGTTCGTGGAGGGCACGGGCGCGGAGGCGCTGGAGGCGGCGGGCGTCGAACCGGTCGAGCTGCCCGAACTGGCGGACCTGGCCCGCTCGCCCAACGCGCACCTGCTCTGACCGGACGGGCCGGACCGGTCAGCCGAAATCGGGTTCGGCGTGCGGGCGTCCCTTGAGCTCGTGGAAGCCCTCGACGCCCGCGACCAGCAGCGTCCCGTCCCACAGCCGTCCCGCCTCCTCCCCGCGCGGGATGCGCGACATGACCGGGCCGAAGAACGCGATCCGCTCCCCCACCGCGACGATCGGGGTCCCGACGTGCGCGCCGCCGATCCGCCGCAGGGCCTCGGCCGTGGACGCGCGGATCGCGTCGTCGCGCTCGCCGGAGTCCGCCGCCGCCGCGAGCCGGGCGGGCAGCCCGGCCTCGGCGAGCGCGCCGGGGACGGTCCCGCCGTCCATCTCGCCGCGCTCGTGGACGCGGACGCCGAACGCGGTGCAGAAGCGTCCGAGGCCGTCGGATCCGGCGTGCTCCTCGACGGCGGCGCAGACCCGCGCGGGCAGCCACAGGTAGCCCTCCGGGTCTCCCTCGGGATCGTCGTCGCGGTCCTCGTTGAGGGCGGCGAGGCTCAGCAGGCGCCAGCGCAGCTCGATCGGACGGACGCGCGCCGCCTCCAGCAGCCACCGGGACGTGACCCAGGTGTAGGGGCAAGCGGGATCGACCCAGACGTCCGCGATGTCGGTCATGGAGTCCTTCCTACCGGATGAGACTCGAGTCTCATCCGCTCTTGCCAAGGTCCCGGGGGCACGTGCGATGCTGTGGCCAAGCAAGCACTCGGTTCGACCACGGAGTCCCACGGCCGCCCGCGAGGGCAGGAGGCACCCCAGCATGCGCGAGCACGATCGGTTCTTCATCGGCGGCGGTTGGGCCGCCCCGGCCGGAACCGGCACGATCGACGTCATCTCGCCCCACACCGAAGAGGTCATCGGCCGAGTTCCCGAGGGTACCGAAGCCGACATCGACGCCGCCGTCGCGGCGGCGCGGCGGGCGTTCGACGAGGGTCCGTGGCCGCGGATGACCCCGGCCGAGCGCGCCGGGATCCTGGGGCGGCTGTCGGCGATCTACGCCGAGCGGCAGCAGGAAATGGCCGAACTGGTGACCGCGGAGATGGGCTCGCCGCTCGGGTTCTCCATCTTCGCGCAGTCCGCGATCCCGCAGATGGTGCTGCAGTACTACACCGACCTCGCCGCCTCCTACACCTGGGAGGACGAGCGCCCGGGGATGCTCGGGCCGGTCACCGTCACCCGCGAACCCGTCGGGGTCGTCGCGGCGATCGTCCCGTGGAACGTCCCGCAGTTCACCCTCATGCTGAAGCTCGCGCCGGCCCTCGTCGCCGGGTGCACCGTGGTCGCCAAGCCGTCCCCGGAGACGCCCCTCGACACCTACCTGCTGGCCGAGTGGATGCTGGAGGCGGGCATCCCGGACGGCGTCGTGAACATCGTCCCGGGCGGGCGCGAGGTCGGCGCGCACCTGGTGGCGCACCCCGACGTCGACAAGGTGTCGTTCACCGGCTCCACCGCCGCCGGGCGCAAGATCGGCGCCGTCTGCGGCGAGCAGCTGAAGCGGGTGACGCTCGAGCTCGGCGGCAAGTCGGCGGCGATCGTCCTGGAGGACGCCGACCTGGCGTCCACCATCGAGGGGTTCAAGCTGGCGTCGCTGATGAACAACGGGCAGGCGTGTGCCGCGCAAACCCGCATCCTCGCCCCGCGCAGCCGCTACGACGAGGTCGCCGACGCCCTCGCCGCCATGGTCGGCGGCCTCACCGTCGGCGACCCGTCCGACTTCGGCAGCGAGATCGGCCCGCTGGTCGCGCGGCGCCAGCAGGAGCGGGTGGAGGGCTACATCCGCCTCGGGCAGGACGAGGGCGCCAAGATCATCACCGGCGGGCTGGACCGCCCGCACGACCGCGGCTGGTACGTCGCCCCGACCGTCTTCGGCGACGTCCGCAACGACATGCGCATCGCCCGCGAGGAGATCTTCGGGCCCGTGCTGGCCCTCATCCCCTACGAGGACGAGGACGACGCCGTCCGCATCGCCAACGACAGCGAGTACGGCCTCGGCGGGTCGGTGTGGACCGCCGACCCCGACCACGGCGTCGAGGTCGCCCGCCGCATCCGCACCGGCAGCTGCGGCGTGAACATGTACGTCATCGACCCCAACACCCCGTTCGGCGGCTACAAGAACAGCGGCATGGGCCGCGAGCTCGGTCCCGAGGGCCTGGCCGCCTACCTGGAGCACAAGTCCATCCCCCGCCCCGCGTCCGCGTGAGACCGCCCGCGTAGGCGTCCGCCGTTCGGTCGATGGCTGATCAGCCCCTCACCGGCCGGACGGTGGATACCCGCGCGGGCGCCCCCTCCCCCGGGGAGACGTCCGCCGATGCGCCCGCCCGTTCGTCCGACCGCGCCCGCGGGGACCGCCGTGTCCACCAAGATCATCGCCACCGAGTTCCGGCTGCGGCTGCGCGAGGGGCACACGCTCGTGTTCGCGTTCGTCCTGCCGCTCGCCCTGCTGGCCGGGTTCGCCGTGATACCGCGTTCCGGGGACCCGGCCGACGACCTCGGCGGGCAGACCCTCGCCGAGTACATCGCGTCGATCGGCATCGGCATCGCCTTCGCGATCCTCGGTCTCATGATGATGCCAGCGATCCTGGCCGAGTACCGGGAGCGCGGCGTGCTGCGCCGGATGCGGGCCACGCCCGCCAGGCCGTCCGCGCCGCTCGTCGCGCAACTGCTGTTCAACGCCGTGATGGCCGCGGTCAGCACGCTCGTCCTGATCGGCTTCGGCGCGGCGGTGTTCGGCGTCGCGGCGCCGCGCAGCTCCGGCTGGTTCGTCGTGTCGGCGGCGGCGTGCATGCTCGCGCCGCTGGCGCTCGGATCGGTCGTGACGGCCGTGGCGCCGGCCGCCCGCGCGGGCAACGCCGTCGGGATGCTGCTGTTCTTCCCGAGCCTGTTCCTCGCCGGGGTCTACATCCCCTACGAGCAGATGCCGGCGGCGCTGCAGCGGGTCTGCGACTTCACGCCGCTGGGCGCCGCTGTACGGGTTCGCGGCCATGGCCGGGTACGTGCACGCGTTCGTACTGCCGTCCCCGTGGCGGCTCGCCGGGATCGGCGTGACCGCGGCCTTCTCCGCCGCCTCCCGGCTCGGCGGGTTCGCCGTGATCGTCGACGCGACGCCCGTCTACGGCCCGACGTCGTCCTGATGGACCTGCGGATGCCCGGCATGGACGGCGTCACCGCGATCACCCGGATGGCCGAGGCGGGGCTGCCCTGCCGGGTGCTGGTGCTGACGACGTACGACACCGACCGGGACGTCCTGCCCGCCATCGAGGCGGGCGCGACCGGGCACCTGCTGAAGGACACCCGCAAGGACGAGCTGTTCCGCGCGGTGCGGGCGGCGGCGCGCGGTGAGGCCGTCCTGTCGCCGCCGGTGGCGACGCCGCTGATGAGCCGGATGCGGTCCGGTGCCGCGCCCGCGCCGCCCGTCCCGGCGCGGGAGGACGGCGGGGAGCCGCTGAGCCCCCGGGAGCTGGAGGTGCTCGGGCTGGTCGCGCGCGGCAGCACCAACCGGGACGCCGCCGCGAGGCTCTTCGTCGGCGAGGCGACGATCAAGACCCACCTCCTGCACATCTACGCCAAGCTGGGCGTGCACGACCGGGCGGCGGCGGTCGGGGCGGCGTTCGAGCGGGGGCTGCTGCGCCGCGGCCCGGCCCGCTGACGGTCTCCGATTCCGCAATCGTCGGTGCGGAGCCGTACGGTAGTGCGCCGTGTCCCCTACCTCCGCCGATGAAGCCGCCAGCCTGGACGACGTCCTGGTCGGCGAGGCCGTCCTCGGCGTCTACCGGCAGATGTTCGCGGCGCTCGCGCGCGACAGCGGCGCGGTCGTCGACGACCCGGAGCTGGTGGACGTCGCCGAGACGCTGCTCGCCGCGTTCGCCGACGCGGGCGAGGACGGGCTGAGCCGCGAGCAGATGCGGTACGTGTGCCGGGGATATCCCGCCGAGGTGTTCGAGAACCGGCTGCGGGTGCTGAAGGGGCTCGGCGCCGTCCGGGAGGTGTTCCCGAAGCCGAACCAGCTGCGGTACCGGGCGTCGTTCACGAGCGTCGTCGGGCTGATGTTCGTCCGGCGGATGATGCTGGACGGCGGGCAGAGCGAGATGCACCGGCTGCTGGCGCTCGAGCAGCTCAACGTCGCCGACCCGCGGATGACGGCGGAGCAGGCGCGCGACGGCGCCGACGGGCTGGCCCGCGCGTTCCGGCTGTGGAGCGTCGAACTGCTCACCCTGACGAACGGGACGATCGAGGAGCTGCGGGAGCAGGCGCCCAAGCTGTGGGGCACCGAGGAGATCCTGGTCCGGGCCGAGCGGCTGCACGGCGCGATCCTGCGCCGCTGGCCGCAGCTCGACCGCACCTGCACCGACCTGCGCGCCGCGATCTACGCCTACGGGGACGCGTCGCGGCGGGCGGCGGCCCGGCTGTCGGACTCGGCGGGCACCACCCGGAACCTGACGCTGCTGCCGCCGGAGACGTGGCGGACGTTCTCCCGCACCGCGTCGCGCGAGGATCTGGCGGCCGTCCTCGACGGGTTCGTGTTCGACGCGCCCGCGCCGTGGCACGAGCCGGCGGCGGTGGTGACGGCCGTGGAGGACGGCCCGCGCACGACGCCGCCGCGCCCCGCGCCGCCGCGCCCGTCCGTCCCGGACTCGGGCCTGTCGCGCGACACCGGGTCGGACGACGCGGCGGCCGGACGGCTGCGGGCCGTCGCCGAGGAGGCGCTGCGGGGCCGCGACCGCGTCGCCGTCGCGGACGTCCTCGGCACGGACTGGGCCTCGGCGCGGCGGATGCTGGCCGACCTGTCGGCCGCGCACCTGCACCCCGAGCTGCCGTACCGGCTGAGCTGGGAGGACGGCCTTGACGCGCGGCCCGGCGGGGTGCCCGCGTGGCTGTCGCCGGGATGGTTCGAGCGGGCATGAGCGAGCACGCGAACGTCGACCCGCGGGTGCTGGCCCGCGCCCGCGCCCGGGTGCTGGGCGTCCCGTCGGCCGACGCCGCCGAGCCCGTCCCCGGCGGAACCCGCACGGCGACGGACGGAGCGCGTGTGTGGCCGCTGCCGGAGTGGCCGGACGGCGCGACGCCCGCGCTGCTGGAGGAGTACGACACGGCGCCGATGCCGCTGGACCGGGCGGGGCAGGCCCGCCGCGTCCTGGCCGCCGCGCTGCGCTGCTGCTGGCTGCGGCTGGACGACGCCCCGTGGCCCGGGACGTCGGCGCCGGTCGGGCACGTGCTGGAGGTGTACGGGGGGATGACGCGGGGCGACGCCGACCTCGCGCGGCGCTGGGCCACCGGGGAGCTGCGGCGCCTCGCCGACACCGGATGGCTGCTGCTGGACCGCGAGGCGGGGACGGTCCGTCCGGGCCCGCGCACGGCGCTGTGGCCGGAGGGTTCCCTCGCGTCGCTGCGCGACCTCCTGCGCCGCCTCCCCCAGCCCCCGGAGCCCTCCGACGCACCGAACCCGCCCGAGCCGGACTCCACCGGCACCCCCCGCCCGCCGGCACCCGCGGAACCGGAGCGGGCCGAGGCCGCCTCACCGGGACCGGCACGACCGCAGGACCCATCCGGCGCACCCGGCCCGGCGCCCACGGTGCCGGGGCAGGCCGGGGACGCGGAGGAGGGCTCGGGCGGTGAGTGAGCTGTTCGAGGGGTTGCTGCGCCCCTACGACGAGCGGCGCCGCGCGGAGCTGGTCGCGGCGTACATGGCGGTGGAGCACGCGGCGGAGCCGGTGCCCGAGGTCCGGTTCCCGGCGCTGCGCGAACCGGCGCTGCGCCGCACGGTCGAGGGGATGCTCGCGCTGGGCGGCCGGACGCTCGTCCGGTCCGACCGGACGAAGTGGATCTCGGGCTACCGCGACGAGGTGGCGGCCGAACTGGCCCGCGACCCCGCGTGCGTCCCGCCCGTCCGGGACCGGGCCGTCCTGACGCTGGTGCTGATCCACTCGGTGGCGATCCCGCGCGCCGCCGGGCGGCTGGGCGACGACTCGTGGCTGTCGCCGTTCCCGACGCCGGTGGACGAGCTGCGGCGCCGCACCCAGCTGCCCGTCGGCGAGCTGGACGCGGCGCTGCGGCGGTTGCGCCTCGCCGGGCTGGTGGCACAGGTCAAGGCGGGGTCGGACGACACGGGCGGGTTCGTCCCCGGGCCGCAGTTCCACCGGCTGACACCGGCGGCGCGGCGGCGGCTGCAGGAGGAGCTGATCCTGGCCGCCGGGCCGGACTCGCCGCTCGCGGCGGCCATCCGGGCCCGCCGCCGGGGCCGCGAACGCGAACAGATCCAGGGGGAGAACACGTGACGGCCGTCCTCGAACCGCTCGTCCCGGGCCCGGCCCGCGACGCCGAGAACATCGTGGGCGCCCGGACGCTCGTCGCCGTGCAGGCGGTGAACATCTCGCGGCTGTCGACGCATCCGGTGCCGACCGTGCCCGGCACGCTGATCGTCGTGGCCGGGCAGGGCCCGAAGGACTCCAACGGCGCGGGCAAGTCGTCGTTCATCGCCGCGATCACCGCGCTGCTCGGGGACGAGCAGTGGCGGTTCGCGTCGGGCGCGCGGGCGGTCGCGGAGCTGCTGTTCAACGCGGAGCTCGCGGCGCAGGGCGACAGCCGGTGGGCCAGCGCCGACCACGGCTACATCGTCGGCGTCTTCGACCACGCCGACCCGCCCGAGGAGCCCGGAGACGACGACGAGGAGACGGCCCTCACCGTCTGGCTGCGCGTGAACGTGGACGCGCCGCACCTGGAGATCCGGTGGCGCCGGGGCGTCCACCTGGCGGCGGCGCCGTCGGAGGCCGACCGGGTCGCGCTCGCCGACCGGCTGTGGGCGGGCCTCCCCCGCAGCGCCGGCCGCCGCGACCTCGTCGCGAAGGACCTCAGCCGCGTCCTGTACGGCGGGCAGGTGCGGTGCGTGTCGTTCCTGTCGACGTCGGTGCGCAGCAAGGTCGCGACGAACCTGCTGTCCCAGCCGCTCAACGAGATCACCCCGGAGCGGATCTTCAGCGCGATCGCCGCGCTGACCGGCCTGGACCGGGAGCTGGAGGCCGAGCGGCGCTCCCGCGCGGAGGAGCACCGCGAGCGGGCGAAGGCCGCCGAGGCGACCGAGCGGCTCACCGAGTGGGAGCGCGAGGCGGCGACCCTGCTGAAGACGTTCGACCGCCGCGACCGGGCCCGCGCGGACGTCGACGCGGCGCTGCGGCACTGGCGCACCCGGCACGCGCGGCTGCTGTCCGACGCCGCCGACGCCGACGCCGCGCTCGCCGCCGAGCAGGACGGGCTGCGCGCCGAGGCCGACGAGCTGGCCGCCGCGGCGCGGGCGGCCGAGCAGGAGATGGAGCAGCTCACCGGCGGCGCGCTGGACGAGCAGGTCGCCGCGGCGGAGGCGGCGCTCGCCGAGCTGAAGGGCCGCGTCGACCGGCTCGGCGCGGACAAGGCCGTCGCGCAGGACCGCCTCGAGGAGCTGCGCCGCCGCGTCGCGGAGCTGGAGGAGCGCCGCCGCGACGCCGACGGCCGCGACGAGGCCGCCGCGCGGGCGGGCCTCGCCGCCGCCGAGACCGGCCGCGACGAGGCGCAGCAGGAGTTCGGGATGGCGCGCGGCGCCGTCGCCCGCGCGGAGCGCGCCCTCGCCGAGGCGGAGGCGGGCGAGAGCAGCGCGCCCGCGCAGATCCGGGCGCTGGCCGCCGCCGGCGTCGCGGCCGTCGGCCTGCTGGACGCGGTCGAGCTGGCCGCCGGCGTCCGGGACCGCTGGGAGGCCGCGCTGTGGCCGTACCGGGAGGCCGTCGCCGTCGGGACGGCCGACCTGGACGCGGCGGCGGGCGCGCTGAAGGAACTCCCCGGCTCGATGATCGTCCCCGCGGACGGCGACGTCGCGGCGAGCACCGAAGACGTCGGCGGGCATCCGGACGGCGTCCGGTGCGCGCTGCCCCTCACCGGCTTCTTCGCGGCGCTCGAAGGCGGCAACCCCGGCGGCGTCGTCATCGTCGGCGGGTTCCCCGAGCCGGTGACCGGACGGGTCGCGCGCGTGCGGGCGGCCCGCGCGGAGCTGGAGGCCGCGCGGGAGGCGCTCGAGGCCGCACGGCAGGCGACGTCCGACGGGGCCGCCGAGGTCGCACTCGCGGGACGTCGGCTCGCGGGCGCGCGCGCAGCGGCCGAACTGGACGACGTCCGGTCCCGTATGGCGGAGTTGCGCGCGGAACTGGAGGAACTCGCAGCAGGCGAGGCGCGCCTCGGGCCCCGCCTGGGTGCGGCCGAGCAGACGCTCCGGCGCCTGCAAGCCAAGGCCGACACACGCGCGCTGGAAGTGGACCGCCTCCGGGGACGCCGCGCCGGGCACGAACGGGACCGCGACCGGGTGCGGGCACGCTCGTCCGAGCTGTCCGACCGCCGCGCCGCCCTCGGCATCGAGGCGCTGGAGAAGGAGTGGGGCGGCTCCCGGGACGGCGCCGCCGAATGGCTCTCGGGCCTGGACGAGGACGAGTCGACCTGGACGCCCGCCGAGTGGTGGCACACGGCCGAGAAGCACCTCTCGGAGGCGATCCGCCGCGTGTTCCCCGACGGGACGTCCGACGAGGACATGCCGGAGGAGGTCCGCTTCCTCCTGCGCGAGCGGACGGACGGCGAGGGCCGCCGCACCGAGCGCGAGCAGGCCACGTTCCCCCGTCTCGCCAAGGCCGTGGAGGCGTACCTGCGCCAGCAGGAGGACTACGAGCGGCACCAGCGGCGGCAGATCGAGGTGCAGGTCTCGGCTCGCCGCGCCGACCTGGAGAAGGCGCAGAAGGGCGCGGCGGACGCCGCCGGCGCCGCCGAGGCGCACCGCACGGCGCTGACCGCCGCGATCCGCGCCCGCCTCCAGCGCGTGTCGGAGGAGTTCGAGAAGCTCGACGTGAACTACGGCGGCTACGGCGCGACCCTCGAGTTCCCCACGCCCGAGCCCCCCGGCGACCCCGAGCAGGAGTGGCGCTGGCGCGTCACGCCGAAGTGGCGCCGGTCGGACGGGCAGCGGTACGTCCCCTACAACCGGCGCGCCAACACGGCCCTCATGGACGAGAAGGCCGTCAAGCTCGTCTGCGCCGCCGCGCTCGCCAGCTCCGGCGGCGGGCGCCTCTGCCTCGTCCTCGACGAGTTGGGCCGCAACCTCGGCAAGGAGCACCGCAAGGAGGCCGTCGCGCTGTTCCGCAAGATCGGCGAGACGCACGGCATCACGGTGATCGGCGCCCTGCAGGACGACATGGAGCCGTACGCGATCGACGCCTGCGGCCAGTACGTGAAGCTGCGGCGCTCGTCCGACACGATGCCGTACAACGAGCCGCCGGTCGTCGTCGCCTACGACGAGCACGAGGAGCGCGTCCGCCGCCTCGCCGCGCAGATCTCGGCCGGAACCGGGCGGGAGACCGGGGTGAATCCGGCGGACTGACCCGGCAGGATGCGGGTCATGCGCACGGACATGCGTCCCGCCGACGCCCTGCTCGCCGAGATCGAGCCGCTCGCGCACGCCGACCGGCGCCGCCGCGTCGCGGACCTGCGGCACCGCGCGGGCGACCGGGCCCTCGTCCCGCTGCTCGTCGACCTCGGCACGCGCGGCCCGTACGAGCGGGAGCTCGCGCTGGCGCTCGCGGCGGCGGCCCGCGACGAGGCGTCCCGCGAGCACATCGCCATCGTCGCGCGGACCGAGGGCATCGGGCCCGCCCGCGCGGCCGCCCGTCTCGCGGTGCGGTTCGGGACCGGCGCGGACGAACTCCTCGACATCCTCGCGGAGGTCTCCGCGCCCGTCCGGAAGGCCGCCTGGAGCGCCGTCCGCAGGCACCGCCGCCGCGACGGCCTGGCCGACGCGCTCGTCGACCGGGTGGCCGAGCGGTGGGGCGACGGCGAGGCCGCGTCGCTGCTGCCCGCCTGCCGCCGCGAGACGGTCGCGGCGCGCCTGGGGACGCTCGCGCACGCCGTCCCGTCGTGGAAGACCCTCGGCCGCGCCCACCCCGGCCTCGTCCTCGACCACGCCGAACGCGCCTCCGGCGCGATGCCCCCGGGGGACGCGCGGAACGAACTGCTTCGGGACCTCGCCCCCGGCATCGCGGTGGCCGCCCACCACTCCCCCGGCCAGGTGGTCACCCTGCTCGAACGCGCCCCGCACCTGCTGCCGGCCGCCGGTCCGCCGCGGCGCCGGAGGGAGCGCCCGGCGCCGCGCGGCGCCCTCCCGGTGCGCAGGACCGTGGGCATGCTCCTCGACGCCGAACCCCGCCGGATGCTGGCCTTCCTCCTCGGCGCGCACCGTCCGGCGCTCTGGCTCCTGCTGGTCACGGCGCACGGACGCTCCGTGCGCCGGCGTCTGGCCCGGTTCGGCGACGACGACCTCGCGGAGATCGCGCGCGCCGTGCACGAGCACGCCGGCAACGCCGTGGAGCCGGCGTTGCGCGGCCTGCTGCGGGCCGTCGCGCCGAGCCGCCGCGAACGCCTCTTCGCCGTGCTGCGGGCCGACGCCGAGGCGCGCGGCCGCCTGACCTCGCTCCGGGGGTTGCCGGACCTCCTGCCGCGTCCGGTCCGGACGCGGCACGCGCGGAGCCTGGTGCCCTCGCCCCGAGCCCTGGAACGCGATCTGCCCCTGTACGCGCACCTCCCGTACGAGGAGGCCCGGCCGCTCCTGGAGGGCATGACCCGCGACCCGGACGCCTACCAGCGCGCGAACGGCGCCGCGCTGCTCGTCCGGTGCGCCGAGCGCAGCGGCGACGCCGCGACGCTCCTGCGGGCCCTGGAGACCCTGGACCGGGTCGACGCGCGCGAATCGATCGACACCGTCGTGTACGCGCTGGTGAAGATCCCGAACGCCGTCCTGCGCGCCGACCACACGACGCTGATCGAACGCTTCGCCCACCGCGTCCTGGACGCGCACGACGCGGGCGCCCGCAACGGGGCGGCCCACGTGCTCACGCCGCTGGCGACCGAGTTCTGCCGCGCGGGCCTGGCCCGGCAGGATCCCGGCCCGCTGGCCGCCGCCCTCGGGCTGATCGACCGGGGAGCGGGCATCGCCCAGCACCGGCTCCCCCGCGACCGCCACCTCGACCGCTTCCTCCCGCGCGGCGGCGAGCGCCTCCTCGGCGACGCCCTCGCGCCCTACCTGGCCGCGGACGCGACCCGCGGCCGGCACCGTCTCGCGCTCCTGTTCGCCGCCGCCCTGCACCGCCGCGCCGAGGACGTCCCGGCCCTGCGGGACGCGCTCGCGCACGCCGTGGACACCGCCGACGGGCCGGTGCGCAGGAGGGCGATCGAGCTCTGGCTGGCCCCGCCGAGGACGCGCGCCGACCGCGTCGGCCACGTCGTCACCCGGCACCCGTCCGCGATCGCCGTCCCGGCCGTCCTGCGCGCCATCGCCACCGAACGCACCGACCTGCTGGACCTGGTCCTCACCGATGACCTCGACCCCCGCCGCATCGACCCCGCCTGGACCCGCCGCTGGACCGCCCGCCAGCGCACTTTCCTGTCGCTTCTGGGCCGGCGGGCGAAAAGCGGGTGAAGGCGGGCAGGTGATCCGGAAGGATGCGCGGCATGCGCGCCGATGAGCTGCTCGACGAGATGGAACCGCTGTCGTACCCGGACCGGGTCCGGCGGCTCGTGGACCTACGGCGTTCGGCGGGCGACCCGGCGCTCGCCGGGCTGCTGGACGAACTCGGCGGGCGCGGCCACTACGAACGGTCGACGGCGCTGTTCATCGCATCGGCCGTCCGGGACGAGGCGTCGATCGCGCACATCCTGGCCGCGACGCGCGACCCCGACGCGTGGATCGCGCAGCAGGCGATCCGGCTGTCGGTGCGGTACGCGCCGGGGCCGGAGTCGCTGCTGGAGAGCCTGCTGGACGCCCCGGCGGCGATCCGCGCGGCGACGTACCGGGCGGTCCGCAAGCATCGCCGGGGCGATCTCGCCGACGCGCTCGTCGGGCCGGTCGCCGAGCGGTGGGGCGAGGACGAGGCCGCCGGACTGCTGCCCGCGTGCACCCCGGAGGCCGCGGCCGGACGCGTCGGCGCGCTCGCGCACGCCGTCCCGAACCGGTACTCGCTCGGACGGGCGCACCCCGCGGCCGTCCTGGACCACGCGG
The DNA here is from genome assembly GCF_014648495.1 of Actinomadura cremea. Lineage (GTDB taxonomy): Bacteria > Actinomycetota > Actinomycetes > Streptosporangiales > Streptosporangiaceae > Spirillospora > Spirillospora cremea. The sequence goes on along the minus strand of NZ_BMRF01000004.1, from coordinate 450,205 downwards.
AGCGGGAGCTCGGCGGCCTGGCCGAGGGCGCGCGGGCGTCGTGGTGGCAGTGGCACGGGACGGGCGTCGCGGCGGCGGTACCGGCGGAGCCGGCGCGCGTCGTCGCGCTGCTCGAGGACTACTGGCACGCCGCCGACCTGCCGTGGGCGCTGCGGCCGTCGATCGGACGGCTGCTGGACGCCGAGCCGGAGCGGACGCTGCGGCTGCTGCTGGCCGACCGGCGGCGGCTGGGCACGCTGGTGCGGCGCCGGGCGGTGCGGGAGCGGATCGTCCGGATCGGCGGCGACGCGCTCGCCGACGTCGCGCGGGCCGTGCGGGACGACGAGCGCGCGCTTCGGCTGCTGCTGAAGGCGGTGCCGCCGAGCGGGCGCGGGGCGCTGTTCGACGCGGCGATGCGCGGCGTCGACCTCGCTACCGCCGTGCTCGGGGACGAGCTGCTGGAGGTCCTGCCGCGCGAGGTCCGGGTGCGGGAGGCGCGCCGGATGCTGGGGCTGCGCGCGGTCGCCGACCATCCGGTCCAGGTGCGGCAGGTGACGGCGTTCCTGCCGTTCGAGGAGGCGCGGCCCGTCCTCGCCGAGCTGACCCGCCGGCCCGACGCCGACGAACGCGCGGCCGGGTACGCGCTGCTCGTCCGCTGCGCGGGGCGCGAGCGCGACCCGGAGGTCCTGGCGGGCCTGCTGGAGTCGCTCGACCGGCTCCGCAACGAGCAGGACCCCGTGCGGCTGAGCACGCTGAACGCGCTGGCGTCCGTCCCGGGGGGCCTGCTGCGGGAGGCGCACGCGCCGGCGGTCGGGCGGTTCGCCCGGGACGCGCTGGACGCCCGCGACTGCTCGTGGACGACCCGGCAGGAGCTGGCGCGGCTCGCGGTCTCGTTCACCCGGCAGGGGGCGGTCCGCGACGACGGCGACCTCACCGTGTTCGGCATCGGGCTGCTGCAGCGCGTCGTCGGGCACAGCGGCCACGGGCGCCTGCCCCGCCTGGACCACGTGCTGCGGCGCGGGCAGGAGCACCGGCTCGTCGAGCACCTCGCCCCGCTGCTCGACCGGGGCGCGCGCGGCGACGACCACTCCCTCACGCTGACGCTCGTCCGGGCGCTCGGCCGCCGCGCCCACAACGTTCCGCTCCTGCAGGACGCCCTGGAGCGGGCGATCGACGCCACCGACGACGGCGTCATCAGGGCCGCGATCACGCTGTGGCTGGAGCCCCCCGCGACGCGCGGCGCGCGGGTCGAGCGCGTCGTCGGCAAGGACCCGTCGGCCGTCATGGTCCCCGCGGTGCTCGCCGCGATCGCGTCCGAGCGCACCGACCTGCTGCACTTCGTCCTGTCCGGCGCCGCCGGGCGGTTCCGGCGCGACGACGTCACGTACGTCCCGCGGGCGCGGCCGACGTGGACGCGGCGCTGGACGGCCCGGCAGCAGGCGGACTACCTGCGGCTGCTGGAACGGGTCGCCGGGGACGAGGGGCTCGCGGAGAGCGACCGGGGCGGCGCGGTCATGGCGATCGCGACCGTGCCCGGCGTCGGCGCCGAGCGGCTGGTGCCGTACCTGGAGTCGGACGACGCGCACGTGCGGCGGACGGCGCTGACGGCCGCGCCCTGGACGTCGTCGCCGCAGGACGTCCTGCCGGGCCTGCTAGCGCTGGCGTCGTCGGACGACGCGCACGTCGCCGTCTACGCGGCGGGCCGCGCGGCGCGGTTCGTCCGGCCGTCGGCGCTGGGGCCGCTGCTGCGGCCGGTGCTGGCCGACGGCAAGATCACCGCGCGGAAGGAGGCGCTGCGGATCCTGCTGCGCACGCGGGCGCCGGACGCGCTGACCGTCGTCGCGGAGGCGTGGGACGATCCGGGCCGGCACCGCGACGTCCGCGCGGCGATCGCGTCGGCCCTGCGCCCGTACATCGCCGAGCCGGTCGCGCGCCGCATCCTGGCCGAGGCCGCGCGGGGCCCCCGCGACCTCGCGCGGCAGGTGCTCGGCGGGATGCCGCACGAGATCGAGGAGCGGTTCCGCGCCGACTACGCGGCGCTGGTCGTCCGGGTGGCCGGCTCGGCCGACCCGGAGGCCGCCGACGCCGCGCTGGAGGTGCTCGGCCGGTGGGCGCAGTGGGCGCCGGAGGTCCCGGCGCTGCTCGCGGGCGTCCTCACCGACCTCGGGGAGACGCGCCGCTGGCGGACCGCGATGCCGGCGCTGCTGTCGTGCGTGCGGGCGGGTCTCGGGGCGGACGAGCTGGGCGCGGCCGCCGCGACGCTCGCCGGGGCCGGCGGCGCCGACGCGGAGGCCGAGCGCGACCTCCCGGCCGAGCAGCGGCTGGCCGCCCTGGTGACGGCGATCCGCGGCGCCGCCGCGCTGGACCGCACAGCCGCCGAGCCCGCGCTCGACGCCGTCGAGGGGCGGCTGCCGGAGCCGCTCGCGCTCGAACTGGCGGCCGCCACGCTCGACTGGGACGAGGACGACGCCGTGGACGCGCTGGCCGACGGCTGCGCGGAACTCGGCGTCCTCGCCGTCGCCGGGATCGCCGAGACGCTCGCGGGCGGCGAGGACGACGATCTCTACTACGGCATGTCCCTGCTGGACGCGCCGGACCCCGAGGACGTGCACCCGCACGCCGTCCGGCTCGCGGCGCGGGGCGACCTCGCCGGCGGCCTGTTCGCGTGCGCGCTCGCCGAGCGGCACGGCCCCGACGCGGGCTGGCCGCAGGAGTGGCGGTCGCTGCTGCGCGGCCTGCGCGCCCACCCGGAGGCCGACGTGGCGTTCACGGCCCGGGGGATCTACACGGCCGAGGAGTAGGTCCGCTCGCCGGGTCGGCGGTCGCGGGGTCGCAAGCACACGCCGGACGGGCCGCGTCCCGGCGGCGTCCGGTACACGCTCGTCCGCCGACGCCTGCGCCCCTCCGGCCGTGTTCTGGCGGCCGCCGGGTCCTCGCCGCCGCGGACGTCCCGTCGCCTCTCCCCGTGCGGCCGACCGAAACCCGACGCGGCGGATCTGGCCGGAAGTGATCACCAAGCGCTAGTTTGAATGCCATGCGGGTTCTCGTCACAGGCGCCTCCGGTTTCGTCGGGTCGCACACCGTCCAAGCCCTCCTGGCTCGCGGGCACACGCCGCGCGCGCTGGTGCGCGACCCCGGCAAGGCGGGCCGGGTGCTGGGGGCGCTCGGCGTCGCGGCCGGGGACGTCGAGTTCGTCCGGGGCGACATGCTGGACGCCGGTGCCGTCGCCGAGGCCCTCGACGGCTGCGACGCCGCGATCCACGCCGCCGCCGCGATCGGCGTCACCGGCGGCGCCCGCGACGACCGGGTCGTCGACGCGAACGTCACCGGCACCCGCAACGTCGTCGGCGGGGCCGTCGCCGCCGGGCTGGCCCCGGTGATCCACGTGTCCACGATCGGGGTGTTCGTCCCGCCGTCCTCCCCCGTCATCACCGCGGACGCGCCGCTCGCGAGCCCCCGCACCGGCTACGGCCGCTCGAAGGTCGCCGCCGAACGCTACGCGCGCGGCCTGCAGGACGACGGCGCGCCCGTCACGATCGTCTACCCGGGCGGCGTGTTCGGCCCCGACCAGCCCGTCCTCGACGCGCTGCCGGAGGGGCTCGCCGGGGCGCTGTCGAAGGTCTGGCCGCTGCCGGGCGGCGGCGTCTCGGTGCTCGACGTCCGCGACCTCGCCGAGGCCCTCGCCCGCGCCGTCGAGTCCCGGCAGGGCGCGAGCCGCTGGGTGTTCGGCGGCCGCTACCTGACGTGGCCGCGGTTCGCCGCCCTGTGCGGTGCGCTCACCGGTGTCCGGACGCGCGGCTTCCGCGTCCCGTCCGCGGTGATGCTCGGCCTCGGGTCCGCGCTCGACGCGGCCAAGCGCGTCCGCACGTTCGACTACCCGCTGACGCGCGACGCGGCCGAGTTCATGGTGACGCTCGTCCCGACGGACGACCGCCCGATCCTGGAGGCGCTCGACCTCACACCGCGTCCCGTCGAGGACACGGTCGCCGACGGGCTGCGCTGGCTCGCCGCGACCGGGCACCTGAGCCCGCGCCGCGCGGGCCGGCTCGCCCCGAAGGCGCCGCAGGGGGCCGAGCCCGCCGGGCGCACGCTCGTCCAGCGCGTCCTCGGCCCGGTCTTCCACCGCGTCTCGGGCTCCGGCTGGTTCGCGAAGGCCGGGCCCCGGGTCGTCCCGCCGATCGACCGGACGCTGAACCGGCTGACCGGCGGCCGCCTCATGCTGGGCCAGCTGCTCGTCCCCAGCCTCGTCCTGACCACCACCGGCGCCGTCAGCGGCCGGCCGCGCCGGACCCCGCTGGCCTGCCTGCCCGAGCGGGACGGCGGCTGGCTCGTCGTCGGCTCCAACTTCGGCCGCGAGAAGCACCCGGCCTGGACCGGCAACCTCCGCAAGACCCCCGAGGCCGAGGTCGTCTTCCGCGGCCGGACCGTCCCGGTCAAGGCCCACCTGCTCGACGACGCCGAACGCGAGGAGGTCTGGCCGCGCCTCGTCCGGGTCTGGCCCGTCTACGACCGCTACGTGGAACGCACCACACGACAGCTCCGCGTCTTCCGCCTCACTCCCCGCTGACGACCGGGATCAGCCGCCCCGCAGGGATCGGGAGAGGCGGCGGCCGAGCAGCAGGTAGGCGAGGACGACGCCCGCCACGTTGAGGATCAGGTCGTCGATGTCGAACGCGCGGCCGACCACGAACGCGCCCTGCACCAGCTCGATGGCGAGGGAGAACAGGGCGGTCAGGACGGCGAGCCGCAGCGGTCCGCGCAGGCGTTTGGCGATCAGCGGGAGCAGCACGCCCATGGGGGCGAGCAGGGCGAGGTTGCCGCCGATCTGGAGCAGCGCCTCCTCGGTCGGACGGTCCAGGTAGAAGCGGAGGGAGTCGCCGGGCCGGAAGTTCGCCCCGGCCTGTCCGTGGTCGCGGACGGGCGTCAGGGTGAACTGGAAGGCGACGTAGAGGAAGGCGCCGAGGAGGCCGAGCGCCGCGACGACGACGGCGGCGCGCAGCGCGAGGAGGTACCAGGGGGCTCGTTCACCGGACGGGGCGGGCTGCCACATTTCGACCAACACGCGGCGACTCGTCCCCCCGCGCGGCCCGCCCCATGCCCGTCACCACTATTCGGACACCCGATACACCCCCGAGCAGCCTGCGCGAAACTCCCCGACCGCCCGCACGCCGCGCACGTCCCGGCGAAACGTCAGCGCCGGACGACCTCGACGAGGTAGCGCCCGTCCGGGTCGCGCCGGACGCCGTGGACGTCACTGGCCAGGTCGGGGAACTCCAGGTCGAAGGACTCCAGCGCACGCAGGTAGGCCATCAGCGGGCCGTCGGCGGGCCCCGCCGCCTCGCCCGGCATCAGCATGGGGATGCCCGGCGGGGTGACGACGATCGTGGCCGCGCAGACCCGGCCCGCCAGCTCCGCCAGCGGGACGCGCTCGGTCCCGCCCCGGATGAGGGCCGCGTAACAGTCGGCCGGGGTCAGGACGGGCTCGGGCAGGTCGGTGAACACCCGGTCGAGGAGCCCTCCGAGGTTCGAGTCGCGCAACGCGCCGTGCGCGGCGTCACAGAAGTCCCGCAGCGACGCCCCGGACGGCCCGAAGCCCGGGAGCACGGCGTCCAGCGAGGCATCGCCGTCGTAGGCGGCCTTGAAGTCGAAAAGGGCGTCGATCAGGGTCCCCCACTTGCCCTTGGTGATGCCCATCGAGAACAGCACGAGCAGCGTGTGGTCGCCGGTCTTCTCCACCACGATGCCGCGACGCTCGAGATAGGCGGCCACGATCCGGGCCGGCACGCCGTGTTCCAGCGTGCCCTCGGCGGCGTCCGCCCCGGGGCAGGTGATCGTCACCTTGATCGGGTCCAGCAGGCAGTAGCCGTCCTCCAGGCCGTCGAACCCGTGCCAGGACGCCCCGGGCTCCAGCGTCCAGCACCCCGGCTCGGCGGCCAGCAGGCCCGCGTCCGCCTCGGCGAACGCGACCGGCCGTCCCGTGCGCGGATCGGTGACGTGGGGCGGCTGCCACACGCCGAAGAACCAGTCGGGCCGTCCGGGGTCCTCCCGGACCCGCTCGGCCAGCCGCGCCATCGCCTGCCGGAACCGGACGGCCTCGACGATCGCCTCGCCCGTCAGGAACGGGCCTGACGGGCCGTCCATCATCGCCGCCGCGACGTCCAGGGAGGCGATCATCGGATAGAGCGGCGACGTCGAGGCGTGCATCAGGTAGGTCTCGTTGAAGCGGTCGTAGTCGACCGGAGCGCGCTCGGACGACCGCACGTGCAGCATCGCGGACTGCGAGAGCGCGGCCAGCAGCTTGTGGCTGGACTGGGTCGCGAACACGGTGGGCCGTCCCGTCGGCAGGGACCGGTCGTCGAGGGCCATGCCGTAGCGCCGGGCGTACATCGGGTTGAACCGCGCGTAGGCGAACCACGCTTCGTCGAAGTGCAGGCGCGGAACGGTCTCCCCCAGCAGCTCGCCGACGCGCACCGCGTCGTAGCACAGCCCGTCGTAGGTCGAGTTGGTGATCACCGCGTACGTGGGGTCCCCCGCGGCCGTCGGATGGTCCGCCACGCGGCGGCCCACCGCGTCCGCCGCCAGCGCGGCGGGCGGGACCGGCCCGGCCAGCCCCAGGCCGTTGCGCTCGGGGACCAGGTAGACGGGCCGGGCGCCGGTGATGGTCAGCGCGTGCTGGATCGACTTGTGGCAGTTGCGGTCGACCAGCACGGTGTCGTCCCGTGCGATCGCGTGGTGGCCGACCACGCGGTTCGCGGTGGAGTTGCCGTTGACCACGAAGAACGTGCGGTCGGCGCCGAATACGCGGGCGGCGTTGCGCTCGGCGTCGCCGATCGGGCCGGTGTGGTCCAGCGGCGACCCCAGCTCCGTGACCGAGATGGACAGGTCGGTGCGCATGAGCCGCTCACCGAAGAAGTCGAAGAACGCCCGCCCGACCGGCGACTTCAGGAACGCGACGCCGCCGGCGTGGGCGGGCGTGTGCCAGGAGTAGTGGTGGTGGTCCTCCAGGCGGTGCAGCGCGCCGAAGAACGGCGGGAGGAGCCGTGCGGCGTACCGGTCCGCCGCGTGCGCGATGCGCCCCGCGATGAAGTCCGGCGTGTCCTCCAGCGGGTAGACGTATCCCTGGACCACCTCGTACACCCACAGCGGAGGGTCCTCGCCCGAGGACACCAGGAACACGGGGAGCCGCTGGAAGCGCTCGGCCACCGCGTGCAGCAGCCCGTCCGCACCGGGCACGTCCCACGAGACGAGCGCCGCCGCCAGCGACGCGTCCGATCCGGCGACCGCCAGCCCGTCCTCGCCGCGATGCGTCCACCGCATCCGGTACCCCAGCTCCTCCAGCCCGGTGCCCACCCGGCGCATCTGCCCGGCGAGCGCCGTGTCCGAATCGCGGGGTTCCGTGATCAGGCTGAGGATCGTGCGTTGCATTGGGCGCTCCCGGGGGGTCGAGGGGACTGCGCCGGGATCTACCCCACCCATCTGATCGTTACGCTAAGTGTCCATATAATTACATAAAGGAAGAATGGCCGTCTTGCCCATGCGGACGCCCGCGGCCTCCGCGGGCCGCGGGCGTCCGTCCGGTGGGTCGGGTCAGGCGGCGACGGCGGTCGTCGCGGGCTCCAGCGCCAGGTCGAGGACCTCGCGGACGTCGCTGACGGTGAACACCGTCATGCCGTCCAGGACCTCCTGCGGCACCTCCTCCAGGTCGGGCTCGTTGCGCTTCGGGACGATCGCGGTGGTGATGCCGAGCCGGCTCGCCGCCAGCAGCTTCTGCTTCAGCCCGCCGATCGGCAGCACCCGCCCGGTGAGCGACACCTCACCGGTCATCGCGACGTCCGGCCGCACCGCACGTCCCGACAGCAGCGACGCCAGCGCCGTCGTCATCGTGATGCCGGCGCTCGGGCCGTCCTTCGGGATCGCGCCCGCCGGCACGTGGACGTGCACGCCGCGCTCCTTCAGGTCGCCGACCGGCAGCTCCAGCTCCGCGCCCCGCGAGCGCAGGTAGCTGAGCGCGATCCGCGCCGACTCCTTCATCACGTCGCCGAGCTGCCCGGTCAGCGTCACACCGGTGTCGCCGGTCTCCCGGTCGGCCAGCGACGCCTCGATGTACAGGACGTCGCCGCCCGCGCCGGTCACCGCGAGGCCGGTCGCGACGCCCGGCACCCCGGTGCGGCGCTCGTTCCGGCTCAGCTCGACCTCCGGCGTGAACCGGGGCCGTCCCAGGTAGTCCTTGAGGTCGTCGCGGCCGACCGAGATCGGCAGCGTCGCCTTCTCCAGCGCGACGTTCGCGGCGATCTTCCGCAGCACCCGCGCGATCGACCGGTCCAGCGACCGGACGCCCGCCTCGCGGGTGTACTCGGACGCGAGCAGCCGCAGCGCCGCGTCGTCCAGCGCCACCTCCGCCGGCTCCAGCCCCGCCTTGCCGAGCTGGCGCGGCAGCAGGTGGTCGCGGGCGATCGTCACCTTCTCGTGCTCGGTGTAGCCGTCGAGCTGCACCAGCTCCATCCGGTCCAGCAGCGGCCCGGGGATCGCCTCCACCACGTTCGCCGTCGCCAGGAACAGGACGTCGCTCAGGTCGAGCTCGACCTCCAGGTAGTGGTCGCGGAACGTGTGGTTCTGCTCCGGGTCGAGGACCTCGAGCAGCGCGGCCGTCGGGTCGCCCCGGTAGTCGGCGCCGACCTTGTCGACCTCGTCCAGCAGCACGACCGGGTTCATCGTCCCCGCCTCGCGGATCGCCCGCACGATCCGGCCGGGCAGCGCGCCCACGTACGTCCGGCGGTGGCCCCGGATCTCGGCCTCGTCCCGCACGCCGCCCAGCGCGACCCGGACGAACTCGCGGCCCATCGCCCGCGCGACCGACTCGCCCAGCGACGTCTTGCCGACCCCGGGAGGGCCGGTCAGCGCCAGCACCGCGCCGCTGCGCCGCCCGCCCACGACGCCGAGCCCGCGCTCCTCGCGGCGCTTGCGCACCGCCAGGTACTCGATGATGCGCTCCTTGACGTCGTCGAGCCCGGCGTGGTCGGCGTCCAGGATCTCGCGGGCGCCCGCGATGTCGTAGGCGTCCTCGCTCCGCTCGTTCCACGGGATGTCGAGGACGGTGTCGAGCCAGGTGCGGATCCAGCCGCCCTCGGGCGAGGCGTCCGAGGACCGCTCGAGCTTGTCGACCTCCTTGAGGGCCGCCTCCCGCACCTTCTCGGGCAGGTTCGCCGCCTCGATCCGGGCGCGGTAGTCGTCCTCCTCGTCGGCGGGGTCGCCGTTCAGCTCGGCCAGCTCCTTGCGGATGGCCTCCTGCTGCTGCCGCAGCAGGAACTCCCGCTGCGTCTTCTCCATGCCCTCCTGCACGTCCTTGCGGATGGTCTCCGCGACGTCCAGCTCGGCCAGGTGGTCGCGCGCCCACCCGATCACGAGGGTGAGCCGCTCGACGACGTCGGGCGTCTCCAGCACCTCGACCTTCTGCTCGTCCGACAGGTAGGGGGCGTACCCGGCGTTGTCCGCCAGCGTCGAGGGGTCGTCGATCTGCTGCACGACGTCGACGACCTGCCACGCGCCGCGCTTCTGCAGGATCGCGCCGACGAGGCCCTTGTACTCCTTCGCCAGCTCCTGCGCCCGTCCGGACGGCGCCTGCTTCTCGATCAGGGTGCCCTCGACCCACAGGGCCGCGCCGGGCCCGGTCGTCCCGGTCCCGATCCGGACGCGGGCGACGCCGCGCACGACGGCCCCCGGCTCCCCGCCGGGCAGCCGCCCCTCCTGCTCGACCACGCCCAGCGTGCCGACGGCCGCGTACTGGCCGTCCAGCCGGGGCACCAGCAGCACCCGCGGCTTGCCGGGCGTCCGGATCCCCGGGCCCGTCGTCTGCGCCACCGCCCGCGCGGCCTCGATCGCCGCCCGGATCTCCGCGCCGTCGGACAGGTCGAGGGGCACCACCATGCCCGGCAGCACGACCCCGTCGTCCAGGGGCAGCACCGGCAGCGTCAGGGTCTCGCTCATGCTCACTCCAAGTCCGTGTCTCGTCGGCCCCTCGGGAGGGCCGTCGCCCCAACCCCTGAAGGTTGAGTCATACACACTCAAGAAAACGGAGCACAAGTTTGTTTCCTCCCGCTGTTCGCTCTCAGCGATCAAGCGGCGGAACCCACGATGTGGGAACGGTACGCCGCCGGTTGGTCGACGCCGCCGAGGCGGGGTTCGAGTCCTGGCTGGAGCGTGATCACGCGATGCTGCTGGACTTCGACCCGCAGGTGGTCGGGTTCGCCTCGCAGCCGTTCTGGTTGCGGTGGTGGGACGAGGCGGCCCGGCGGGAGCGGTCGCACGCCCCGGACTCCTTCGCACGTCCGGCCGACGGACGGGCCTGGTGATCGATTGCCGACCGGTCGAGCGGAGGGACTCGGGGTCCGCGGAGTCCTTCAGCGTGATGCTGCGGGCCTGCGAGCAGGGCGGGTGGGCTTACCGGCTCGTCGGGGAGCTGGAACCGACGCGGGCGGCGAATCTTCGCTGGCTGGCCGGCTACCGGCATCGACCCTCCCCGGCCTCCTCCGCCACACCAGATTGCCATCCTCAATGAGAACTCCGCCGCCCCGTCCCCTCCCAGTCGTCACCCCGCAGGCAGCACGACCGTCCTGTGACAGTTGATCTTCTTCTTTGTCAGTGGAACTTGCTCAAGGTCGGCGCCTTGCCAGTACGGCTTGCTCGGTACGTGATCGCTCGCGGATTCTCACCGGCGATCGGGGTCCCTGGACCAGACTGCGAAGATCAGCCGAACGTGAACGCCCTGGCGTGGATACGACGCCGACTGGGAGGGTGGGCCTCATGGAGGACTTGCGAGAGGCAGAGCGCCGGCTCCAAGCCGCGCAGCTGGCTGGGGATGTCGAGGCGCTTGATCGACTGCTGGATGATCGGCTGATCTTCACCTTCGGTGCCAACGTTCAGACCAAGGCGGACGATCTGGAGCTGCACCGCACTCGGACGCAGCTGGTGACGAAGGTGGCCGAGGAAGAGTTGACCGTACTCGCTGACGGGCGCACCGGGGTGACCTGGTTTCTCGGCACCGTCGAGGGGACCGTCTCCGGGACGCCGTTCGCGGCCAGGATGCGGTACACCCGCACATGGATATACGACGAGAGGCACGGCTGGCGAATCATCGCCGTGCACGCCAGCACTACCGATTGACACAGCCGACACATCGTCCGACGACCGTCCAGCTTCATGGTCACCGATGACGACCTTGATGGGACGCTCCGAACCCTCGGCGGTGGTGATGGATTGCCGTCCGCTGGAGCGGATCAAGCCGCGGGACGCAGCCAAGTCCGAGGCGGCCCGGGGACACTCGCGCCCGAAAAAACGAGGTAGGCGCCCGGCACAGAATCGGTTCTAGGATCGCCGGGTGAAGGTCCGATCTCTCGCTTTTCGTACTGACCTGTTGCTTCGCCGTCTGGCCGGCTCGGTCATCCTGGACCGCTGCGCGCGCTGACCGAAGACGACTGGGAGCAGGCAGCCCGACTGCGGCACGCGTGCGATGAGTCGCCGCCGTCGGAGGAGCACACCGCGTTCGTGGCGGCGAAACTCGCTGAGGAACGACGGCTGAACGAGGCGGGAGACATCACCTGGTTCGGCGCGTTCGTGGACGGTGAGATGCGCGCGGGCCTGGGTGTCGTCCTCGACGGCCGAGGACTCGCTCGCTACCAGCACGTCGAGACCCATCCCGCCTTCCGACGACGCGGCCTGGCCTCCTCACTCGTCCACTTCGCCGGAGTGGAGGCCGGCCAACGGAGCCCGAACACTCGTGATCGTCGCAGATCCAGATGCCGAGGCGATCGGGATTTACCGATCACTCGGGTTCACCGACACCGAACGCCGAGTCAGGCTTCAGCGCACGGTCGACGCGCCCTTCTGAAGAATCTCGGAGAGGTGCGCAGCCTTGCGCCATAGAATCCGCCAAGTCGAGTCGAACAGCAGGTCGACGCAACTCGCCCGGACACTTGTCGGATCGCAGCTCAACGCACGCCGCCACCGACAGGTCCATCTGGAACGGACACCATGAAGGCGGTAGCGCCACGCCTCGCCCGCCGCTTCCTCCCGCGCGAGACTGGACGCATGGACGTGCCGGACGGACCGTGCCGCCTCGTGCCGCCGACGGCGGCCGTGCGGGCGTCGTTCCTCGCGGGCGAGCTGGCCGACTGCCGGGCCGAGGGGACGTCCGCCGACTGGCTCGCCCCGGCACTGGCGGACTTCGGCGGCTTCGTCGCCCGGCTGCGCGGCGTGCACGTCCGGTGGGGCGTCCCGACGACGACGTTCTGGTACGTCGCGGGCGAGCACTACCTCGGCACGCTGATCCTGCGGCACCGCCTGACGGCGCCCCTGGCCGGGGAGGGCGGGCACATCGGCTACCACGTCGTTCTCCGCTGGCGCCGGCAGGGCCACGCCACCCGCATGCTCGCCGCCGGACTGGACGAGTGCGCCCGGCGCGGCCTCGCGCGCGTCCTGCTCACGTGCGCCCCGGACAACGAGGCGTCCCGCCGGGTCATCACGGCCAACGGTGGCGTCGCCGCCGGGCGGAGCGGGCGCGAGGAACGGTTCTGGATCACCCTCGACGCCCCCCGGGACGGGCTCCGCGGCCGGGGTCGCGGTTCGTGACACGGACGCGCCGTGGCCCGCGACGGTCGAAAACGCGTTGCGGTCGCGAGGGCCCGTGACACGTTGCCGGTGACGGACCGATCGCCGGAGGCGGGCATGGCGGACGAACCCCGACGTGCTTCCCCGGCCCTGCGGCCGCCGGGTTCGCCGGCAGCTCCCGCGCCGTCGGCCACGACGACGCGGGGCGCGAGATCGTCACCTACATCGACGGGGAGTCCGTCCACCCGCACGCCTGGAGCGACGAGGGGATCTGGCACGTCGGCCGGATGCTGCGCGACCTGCACGACGCCACCGCGTCCTTCCGGCCGCCGGAGGACGCGCTCTGGCACCCCTGGCCGCTGCGCTCCGGCTCGCCCGACGTGATCATCGGCCACCGCGACACCGGCCCCTGGACCATCATCGCCCGCGACGGCCTGCCGGTCGCGTTCATCGACTGGCCGACCGCGGGCCCGACCGACCGCCTCGACGAGATCGCCGCGACCGGCTGGCTGAACGCCCAGCTCCACGACGACGACGTCGCCGGCCGGGCCCCGCCTTCCTAGCGGAAAACCATTTCTCCGCCCGGGGTTCGCAGGCGGATGATGGGGCCGATGAACATGACTCACTGGCCGTTGTTCGGGCTCGTGCTCCGGACGCCCCGGCTCCAGCTCCGGCTGCCCGACCTGCGGGAACTCGACGCGCTCGGGGAACTCGCCGCCGAGGGGGTGCACGATCCGGAATCGATGCCCTTCCTGGTTCCCTGGACCGATGCGCCGCCCGCCGAACGCGCCCGCGCCACCATGCAGTTCCACTGGCGACAGCTCGCCGAATGGACCCCCGAGAACTGGAGCCTGCAGTTCACCGTGTTCCTCGACGGGCGGGTCGTGGGCACGCAGAGCGTCGGCGCCCGCGACTTCGCGGTCGTGCGGGAGGTCGGCACGGGGTCGTGGCTCGGACGGCGCTTCCAGGGGCGGGGAATCGGGACGGAGATGCGCGCGGCCGTCCTGGCGTTCGCCTTCGACGGCCTGGGCGCCGAGACCGCCGTGAGCGCGGCGTTCGCCGACAATCCGGCGTCCACGGCGGTATCGCGCCGGCTCGGCTACGAACCGAACGGCACCGAGCGCGTGCGGGTGCGGGACGAGCGGCGCCTCGACCGGCGGTTCGTCCTGGACCGGGCCGGATGGGAGCGGCACCGGACGGTCGAGGTCGAGACGCACGGGCTCCGGCCGTGCCTGGCGTCCTTCGGCCTCTGACCCCTCGCGCCCCCGTCGCCCCGGGGTCCGGCGGGGGCCGGGAACCGGCGGAGTAGTGTCGGCGGCATGCCTGGTTCGGACGTCGAGGTGTTCGAGGGTCAGCGGCCCCGGATGATGGGGCTCGCGTACCGGATGCTGGGATCGGCGGCCGAGGCCGAGGACGTGGTGCAGGACGCCTACCTGCGGTGGAGCCGGGCCGGTCACGTGGACGTCCCGGCGGCGTGGCTGACGACGGTGGTGACGAACCTGTGCCTCAACCGGCTGTCGCTGGCGCGGGTGCGGCGGGAGAGCTACGTGGGCCCGTGGCTGCCGGAGCCGGTGCTGACCGGGGACGGGGCGCTGGGCCCGCTGGAGACGGTGGAGCAGCGGGAGTCGGTCTCGCTGGGAGTGCTGGTGCTGCTGGAGCGGCTGACCCCGGCGGAGCGCGCGGTGTTCATCCTGCGGGAGGCGTTCGGGCATCCGCACCGGGAGATCGCGGAGATCCTCGGGGTCTCCGAGGCGCACTCGCGGCAGTTGCACCGGCGGGCGCGCACGCACGTCGGCGAGGACGGCCGGAAGGAGGACATCGACACCGGCCGGCACCGGCGGATCGTCGAGACGTTCTTCGGCGCGACGCTGCACGGCGACGTCGCGGCGCTCGAGCGGCTGCTGGCCGAGGACGTCGTGAACGTGGCGGACGGCGGCGGCGAGGCGACCGCGGCGCGGCGCCCGATCCTCGGGCGCGCGAGCGTCCTGCGGTACCTGCGCGGGTTCGCGTCGCGGCCCGAGGCCGCACGGGTGACCAGCCGGATCGCGGAGGTCAACGGGGAGCCGGGCGTCCTGTTCTGGATCGACGACGCGCTGGCGGGCGTCGTGACGCTGCAGATCGGGGACGGGCGGATCGCCCGCGTGCGGACGGTCGTGGCCCCGCGCAAGCTCGCGTTCGTCACCGCGCAGCTCGTGTGAGCGGTGTCACGCGGCGCCGCCGTCACGGATCGGCGTCCAGGCCGGTTCAACTTCCGACTCTCAGGCGAGGAGGAAGCATGAACCACCGCATCGTGGTACTGGGTGCCGGGTACGCGGGGCTGGGCGCGGCCAAGCGCGCGGCCAGCGCCGCCGGGGACGCCGAGGTGACGCTCGTGAACGCGTCGGACCGCTTCGTGGAGCGGGTCCGCCTGCACCAGGTCGCGACCGGCCAGAAGCCGGCGGACCTGCCGCTCGCGGACCTGCTCGAGGGGACGGGCGTCGGCCTCGTCGTGGCCCGGGTGACCGGCCTCGACCCGGCCGCCCGCCGGGTGCGCCTCGACGACGGCCGCGCCCTCGACTACGACACGCTCGTCTACGCGCTCGGCAGCACCGCCGACCTGGACGTCGTGCCGGGGGCGCGCGAGCACGCCTTCGCGGTCGCCCGGCCCGAGGACGCCGAGCGGTTGAGCGCCCGGCTGCCCGACCTCGGGTCGCTGACCGTGATCGGGGGCGGCCTGACGGGCATCGAGACCGCCTCCGAGCTGGCCGACGCCCGTCCGGGACTGCGCATCGACCTGGTCACCGCCGGCGTGCTCGGCGCGAGCGTCGGCGCCCGCGCGCGCGACCACCTGCGCCGGTGGTTCGCGGAGCGGGGCGTCACGGTGCACGAGAACGCGCCGGTCGCCAAGGTCGCGGCGGACGGCCTCCTGCTGGAGGACGGCCGGCACCTGCCCTCGGACGCGGTCGTGTGGGCCGCCGGGTTCCGCGTCCCGGCCCTGGCCGCCGAGGCCGGGCTGGGCGTGGACGGGCGCGGCCGCGTCCGCGTGGACGAGTCGCTGCGCGCGGAAACGCATCCGGAGGTGGTCGCCGTCGGGGACGTCGCCACGCTGTCCGTGCGGGGGCGGGAGGCGCGGATGTCCTGCCAGATCGGGCTCCCGATGGGCCTGCACGGCGGGGTCACCGCCGCCGCGCTCGCCCGGGGGCGCGAGCCCGCGCGGGCGAAGCTGCGCTACGTATCGCAGTGCATCAGCCTGGGGCGCCGCGACGGCGTCGTCCAGTTCAGCCGCGCCGACGACACGCCGATCACGCGGGCCGTCGTGACCGGGCGCGCGGCGGCGCGGATCAAGGAGACCATCGTGCGGAGCACGGTGTTCGCCGTGCGCCATCCCGGGGTGGGGGCCCTGCTCTGAGGAGCACGGCGGTGACGTTGTCGGCGCCGCCCGCGTCGAGCGCGCGCCCGACCAGGGCGCGCGCGTCGTCCGGCGGTTCCCCGCCCGGCATGGCCGCCCGCAGCGCGCCGGGATCGGGCAGGTACCGCCACAGCCCGTCGGTGCAGAGCAGCAGCCGCCCGGGACCGGACGGGCGGAGGCTGCGGCAGCGGGGATCCGGCGCCGCGGCGTCGGCGCCGAGCCAGGCGGCGAGCGCGTCGAGGTCGCCGGTGTCGTCCTCGGTGAGGAGCACGCCGGGGCCGTCGTCGGGGAGCCAGTAGGCGCGGCTGTCGCCGATCCAGCTCGTCCAGAGGCCGTCCGGTCCGGCGATTCCCGCGACGTACGTGCACGCGGGGGCGGACCGGACGGACGTCGCGAGCGCGGCGACGGCGCGGCCCGCGCGGGCGGCGGCCTCGTCCAGCGCCGTCTCGGGCAGTATTGCGGCGGGGAGCCGGGCGGCGAGGACGGCCGCGGCCGTGTCGGCGGCGACGCGGGCGGCCCGGTCGGCGCGCGGCGCCATGGAGACGCCGTCGCAGGCGACGCCGATCGTCCACGGGCCCGCGGTGACCAGGGCCATCGCGTCGGCGTTGACGTCGCGGCGGCGGCCGCGGTCGGTGACCCCGGCGGCGCCGGGGACGGCCGTCTCCAGGTGCGCGCGGTAGGCGGGCTGGGCGCCGCCGCAGTCCCAGCAGCGGCCGTCGGGCGCGACCGTCCCGCCGCAGCGAAGACAGGACATGGGAGAAACCTAGCGGAGACGTCCGGACTGGCGTTCTCATTATCGATAATGATAACGTCTTGGTGTGAGCACATCGAAGGAGAGCTGGTCGGACCTGGCCCTGCACCCGGTCCGGCTGCGGATCCTGCGGTCGGTCGGCGCCGGACGGCGCACGACCCGGGAGATCGCCGAGCTGCTGCCGGACGTCCCGCAGGCGACCCTCTACCGGCACCTGGCCGCGCTCGCCAAGGGCGGCCTGCTGGAGGTGGCCGGGGAACGCAGGGTCGGCGGCGCGCAGGAGCGCGTCTACGCGCTGCCGCCCGGCGGCGCCGCGCTCGACGGCGAGGCGCTGGCCGCGGCGACGCCCGAGGACCACGGACGCTACTTCACCTCGTTCGTCTCCAGCCTGCTCGCCGAGTTCTCCCGCTACCTCGCCCGCGACGAGATCGACGTCGTCGCGGACGGCGTCGGCTACCAGCAGGCGGTGCTGAACCTGGACGACGCGGAGTTCGCCGAGTTCGCGCAGGGGTTCGCCGAACTCGTCCGGCCGCTGCTCGCCAACGAGGCGCGCGCCGGGCGGACGCCGCGGCTGCTCGCGACCGTCCTCATGCCCGTCGACCCACCACCACCCCCGAACCAGGACGAATCACGCTGAAGGGCCCGTCCGGGCCCGAACAGGAAGGACAGTGCCATGGCCGATGTGAAGATCTCCCGGGAACGAGTCGAGATCGAGTTCAGCGCCTGGGAGCGGGCCTGCACGGGCCGCGGCCGGGTCAGCGTCCCGCTCGCCGCGATCGACCGGGCCGAGCACGTCGACCGGCCGCTGCGGATCCCGCAGGGCACCCGGCGCGGCTGCCACGTCTCGGGCGTCGCGAAGATCGGCGTCTGGGGCCTCGTGCGGGGCCCGCGCCGGCTCGTGTCGGTGCGGCGCGGCCACCCCGGCCTGCACCTCACGCTGGACCGCGCGGCCGCCGGGGACGACTTCGACGAGATCGTGCTCTCCCACCGGGACGCCGCCGGGCTGAGCAGGCGCATCCGGCGGGCCACCGGAACGCGCACGTGACCGGCGGGCCGCGCGTCGAGGCCACCGGCCTGACCAAGCGCTTCGGCGGGCACACGGCCGTGGACGGCGTCACGTTCACCGTCGACCCCGGCCGGATCACCGGGTTCCTCGGCCCGAACGGCGCCGGGAAGACCACGACCATGCGGATGATCACCGGTCAGGTGGCGCCGACCGCCGGATCGGCGCGCATCGGCGGGCGCCGGTACCGCGACATCCCCAACCCCTCGGCGACCGTCGGGGCCGTCTTCGGCGCGGCGACCTTCCATCCGGGGCACTCGGCCCGCGACCACCTGCGCGTGTACGCGGCGATGGGCGGGCATCCCGACGGCCGGGTCGACGAACTCCTCGACGTCCTGGGCCTCGCCCCGGCCGCGCACCGCGCGACGGGCGGGTTCTCCACCGGGATGCGGCAGCGCCTCGCCCTGGCGACGGCGCTGCTGGGCGACCCGCGGGTGCTGCTGCTCGACGAGCCCGGCAACGGCCTGGACCCCGAGGGGACGGCATGGCTGCGCGAGTTCCTGCGCCGGCTGGCCGGCGAGGGACGCACGATCCTGTTCTCCAGCCACGCGCTCGGCGAGGTCCGGCAGATCGCCGACGACGCGGTGGTGATCCGCGGCGGCCGGGTCGTCGCGGCCGGGCCGCTGGACGGGCTCGCGGGTGCGGCGCCGACCGTCCTGGTCCGCTCGCCGGACGCCGGCGCGCTCGCCCGCGCGCTCGTCCGGGAGGCCCAGCCGGGGCACGGGGTGCGGGCCGAGCCGGCCCGGCCGGACGACCCCGAATGGCTGCGGGTGCACGGGCTGGACGCCCCCGGCGTCGCGGACCTCGCGGCCGCCCGCGGCCTCCGCGTGCACGGGCTGCTGGAGGAGGAACTCGACCTCGAGCGCCTCTTCCTCGAACTGACCGGAGGTACGCGATGAACCGGCTGGTCAAGGCCGAGTTCCGGAGGCTGCTCGCCACCCGGACGTGGCTCGCGATCCTGCTGCTCGGCGGTCTCGTCGGCGGCGGGCTCGTCGGGATGATGGCCGTCGTCGGGCCGGAGAACTTCGACCCGCCGATGCCGGGCCTGCACACCGCCGAGGGCGTCCGGTCGGTGCTGGGGATCCTCGGGTACACCGCGATCGTCCCCGCCGCCGTCGGCACGCTGGCGATGGCGTCGGAGTACCGGCACCGGACGGCCGACGTCACGTTCCTGTTCGCGCCGCGCCGCGGGCGGGTGCTCGCGGCGAAGCTGCTGGTCCACGGCGCCGCCGGGGCCGGGTACGGGCTGGTGCTCGCGAGCACGGCCGCCGCCGCGTTCTTCGGCGTCGCGGCGGCGAAGGGCATGGACCTCGGGCTGCCCGCCGCGACGATCCTCGGGCTGCTCGCCCGCATCGGCGTGGCGATGGTGGTCTACACGCTGCTCGGCATCGCCCTGGGGGCGCTGATCCCGAACCAGACGGTGGCACTCGGCGTGGTCGTCGGGTACCTGTACGCGGGCGAGACGCTGCTGCTGATGGTGCCGGGCGTCCGGTGGCTCTACCCGTGGCTGCCGGGCGGGGCGACCGCCGCGCTGACCGACTTCACCGCGGTCGCCGACGCCCTCTCGCGGGAGATGTCGACCGATCCCGTCCGGCTGCTGACGCCGGTGGCGGGCACGCTCGTCCTCCTCGCGTACGCGGCCCTCGCCGCCGCGGCCGCCGTCGCCGCCCCCATGCGCCGCGACATCACCTGACCCTGCCCCGGCGCGGGCGTGCGCGCCGGGGCCGGGGGGCCGGTGCCGGACGATCGGGCGTCAGGCGATCAGGCCGGGGATCGTGCTCGGGGCCGCCTCGCCGCCCGCCGCGCGCCGCGACTCGTCGGCCGCCCACTTGAACACGCCGGTGGCCATCAGCGACGGCTCGGCGGCGGCGCGGGCGGCGTAGACCTCGGCGCGGGCCTCGTGCAGCGCGGCGTCCTGCGGGTCGGCCTGCACCGCCATCTCCGCGAGGTGGGCGGCCAGCCGCAGGTCGCCGGCCGCGGCGGCGCCGCGCGCGGCGCCGGCGACCCGCGCGGCGCCGCCCGCCAGCCCGGCGACGGCACGCGCCACGGCGGCGTCCGGGGCGGGCTTGAGGTGCGCGGGGTTGCCGTCGTACCAGCCGCCGTACATGCGCCACAGGTTCCGGACGATGAACTCCGGTTCGTCGTACTTGGCCTGCAGGTAGACGCGGTCGGACAGGTGCGGCGGCGGGGCGACGGCGTGCACGATCTCGTCGAGGCGGCGGCCCTCGTTGAGCATGCCGAGGGTCTGGTCGATGATGCTCTCCAGCCACTCGGCCGTCTCCAGGAGGGCCTGCTCGATCCGGTCTGCGCCGAAGACCGGGGCGCCGTGCGACGGCATCATGATCTCGGCGCCGAGGGCCGCCATGCGGCGCAGCGCGTGCGCCCACTCGCGCGGGTAGCGCTGCACCTTCTGCGGGTTGCCGCAGTTGGGGGCGAGCCAGACGAACAGGTCGCCGGGCAGGAGGAGCCGGTGCTCGGGCACGTAGGCGACGGCGGCGTCGTCCGTCTCGCCCTTCGCGTGGAACAGCTCGAACGTGAGGTCGCCGCGGGTGACGGTGAGGGCGTCGCGGAACGTCACGTCGGGGTGGCGGTACCGGGTGGGCCAGCGCAGCCCGGGGGTCTGGAACTGCCGCTGGTTGATCACCGAGTTGTACCCGGCGGTGAGGGCGTAGCGGTCGAACCGGTCGCGGACGTTCTCGTGCGCGACGACCTGGGCGCGCGGGCCGTCCTCGGCGTCGAACGGGTCCATGCCCATGACGTGGTCGATGTGGCCGTGCGAGTAGAACGCGAGGCCGAGCGGATCGGACGTCCACTCGCGGATCCGGGCGTGCGTCTTCCCCGCGTACGCCTTGTTGCCGGTGTCGAACAGGATCAGCTCGCCGCGCGTGCGGAACGCGATGACGTTGCCGAAGCCGGGCTTCCAGCCGAGCCCGTCGGCGATGTCGATGACGCCCTTCCCGCCCATCCCGGTGTTGGCGATGCTGTCGTCGCTCTCGCCGCTCCACACCTTGTCGGCGTACTCCCTGATGTTCATCGCTTTCCTTCCATGCGCGCTCCGGCAGCCTGCCTGTGGGGGGTACGGATCACCCTTCCGCCGCACGGGACCCGCCACAATCGGCGGATGTCCCGCGTTCGGCCGGAAACGCTGTGACATGTCACAACCGCGCCGTCGCGGGCACCGCCCGCCGTTCGCCGCCGATGCCGCACCGCTCGCGGTCTCGGCTCCGCGCGCCGCCCCGGGCGGGCCGGTCCGATGACCTGGGACGGGACGCAGCGCGGGCAATGCGAAGGCAAAGTCTGGAGACGATCATGATTCCGCCGCCCTACCCCGGTTTACGCGTGCATGACCTGAGGGTACTTAACGCAACGAGTTCGTGACAGCGAGTGAACGAGCGGACCTCGGGGCGGCAAAGCCCCAGGTCCAGGACGAGAGGGGGCCGGAATGCGGCGCACAGCGGATGACGGCCTCCGCCCCTCCGGCACGGCCGAGGGCGCTCCCGGCACGTTCCGCCCCGGCACACGGCGTCCCCCGACGCCGGCCGCGGACGCCGTGCCCGGCGGTACACCTCGGGTCCTCGGCCGCACCGGACCGTCCCGTCCGCCCGCCCACGGGCACCCCGCCCATCGACGGACGCCGGCGCCGCACGCCCCCGCGGCACCGGCGCTCCCCCGCGGCCGGGTCGGCGGCGCCGTGCCGGACGCCGCCGGCCCGGACCGCCCCGGCCCGCCCGCGCCCGCGGGGCCGCGGCCCTCCCGCCGAGGGCCCGCACCGGTCCGTTCACCTCCGGTCCCCGGCCCGCGCGCCCACGGGCCCGCCGGAACGGTCCCCGCTCCGCGCGCCCACGGCGTCCACGACTTCCCGGTTCCTCCTCCGCGGCCCCTTTTCCTCCGGTCGCCGAGGGCTCTCCTGATCGTCACGCGGGTGTCGGCGCGGCTCCCGCTCCCGTCCCGCCGTCCCGGTCCGCGCGACCCGGCGGCCCGTCCCGGAAGGGAGGTGAGCTATCGGTCTCCAGCCGAACCGGCCATGCGCCGGTGACCCACAGGCGGCCGATACTCCGTCCGACCCCCGTCTCGGCCGCCACCACGCAGTAGGGATCGCTGCGGAGCCGGGCCCGCCGAGGTGCACGCACCTCGCGGGCCTCGGCTCATGCCCGCGCCAGGTGCGGCCGGAGGCCGCGTCAGAGCTTCCGGCGCCAGATCTGACCGTGGACCGTGTCCCCGAAGCGGGAGACCGGCGGCTCCTCCTCGGTCAGGACGAAACCGGCGCGCGCGTACACGCGGTGCGCCGGGCGCTGCAGCGCCGTCGTCCACAGCATGATCTCCGAGTAGCCGGCGTCCCCGGCGAAGCGGACGCACTCGTCGACCAGCGCCGCGCCGACCCCGGCGCCGCGCGTCCCGGGTTCGACGTGCAGGAGCCGCAACTGGGCGACGTCGTCGTCCCGGCGGACGCAGAAGACGCCGCCGACCCGCTCGCCGTCCAGTTCGGCGATCCAGGCGTTCTCCCGCTCCGGGTCGTGGTTCTCGACGTAGCCGGAGACGACCTTGGCGACGAGCCCCTCGTACGTCCGGTCCCAGCCGCATTCGACGTCGTAGAGGGCGCCGTTGCGCTCGACGATCCAGCCGAGGTCCCCGGCACGCAGCGAGCGCAGCACCGGCCGGGCGTCCCCGGACGGCCGCGCGCGCAGGACGTCCTCGACCGTCCGCATGGCGGCGAGGAGCCGCGCCCGGTCCGGGGCGGGCACCTGCGCGAGCAGCGCGCGCACCTCGCCGGCGGACCGTTCGTCCAGCATCGCGAACACCTCGCGCCCGCGCCCGGTGAGCCGGATGAGCTGGCGGCGGGCGTCCTGCGCCGACCGCTCGCGCGTGACCAGGCCGTCGCTCTCGAAGCGGGCGAGCATCCGGCTGAGGTACCCGGCGTCCAGGCCCATGGCGCGGCGCAGGCTCACGACCTCGGTCTCGCCGCGCTGCGCCAGCTCGAAGATCACCCGGGCCTCGGTGAGCGAGTAGGGACTGCGCACCAGTCCCTCGCCCAGCACGCCGATCACGCCCGTGTAGAAGCGGTTGAACGCCCGGACCGTCACGACGTCCGCCGCGGTCGGCTCCATCGTCGCCCCCAAGATGTTTGACTCAGTCAAACAATACGCGGGAAGGCGGGGCCGAGTCCACGGGTGGCGGGAACGGGAAGGATCAGACCCCGGCTTCGGCGGGCCGCTCTTCGGACGCCTGCAGCGCGCGGGCGTCCCGGACGATCCTGCGCTCGACGAAGAACGTCATCAGCGGGACGATCCCGCCCAGGACGATGTGCACCATCCGGTTCAGCGGCCAGCCGGTGCGCCGCCACAGGTCGTAGGCGGCCGCCAGGTAGACCATGTAGAAGAAGCCGTGGATCGGGGACACGATGCCCGCCATCTCGGGCATGTCGGACGGACCGTACTTCAGCACCATGCCGATCACCAGGAGCACCAGCAGGGTGCCGACCAGCATGGCGAGGATCCGGTACCGGGTCACCGCGCCTTCCACAGTTCACACCTTTCCTCGGCCACGGCGTACCGCGTCTCGGACGCGCGGCCGGGCTCGTGCGGGGTCAGTCGCGCCGGTTGCTCTCGGAGTTGAGCCGCGCGAGGTAGCGGTTGTAGGCCGCCAGAGCGGGGTCCTCCTCCTCCTGCCGCCGGATGATCTCGCGCTTCACCTTGGCCTCGGCGGGCTCCTCGATCACCTTGGGGGCCGGGGACTCGACGCCGTCGCGCTCGTCCCGGATCATCTTGATCCACATCACGACCACGAAGATCGCGAAGATCGGCCACTCGAAGGTGTAGGCCCAGCTGCGGTCGTTGCCGGCCTGGGCGCGGTCGTACTGCCACCAGCCGAAACCGAGGAACGCGGTGCACAGGACGATCGCCAGCGCATGCAGCCCGAGCCAACCGGGAGTGAGGAACCGTCGCACGTCAACGAGACTACCCCGCGCTTCCCGGAGCCCGTGCACACCCCCGCCGCAGGGCCGGTCGCGCACCGGCGCGGACGGCGCGCGGACGCGGCGGACCGCTCCGCCCGTGCTCCTCGACCGCGTGCGCAGGCCATCCGGCGCGCGACCGCGGGGGCTTGCGCCGCTGCTCGCGGGGCGACCCGACTAATTGTCGGAAGGGTCCTTTACCTTCCAGCCATGGCGACTACGGCAGCGGCAGGGGCCGCGCAGTCCTACACGTACACGCGACCGTCCGGAATCGACGGCGGCCTGCTGGGACTGTCCACGTCCGGCGGGACGACGGGGAGCGGGCCCCAGCCGCATCCGCACTTCTTCAGCGGCGTCCTCACGCAGGCGGCGCCCGCCGCGGCGTCGCTCATCGGACTGGCCGACGTCGCGCGGACGCGGTACCACCAGCCGCGGCCCACCGGGTTCCGCGACCCGGTGGTCACCTGCAACGGCGACCGCCTCCGGCTGGAGTCGTTCTCCGCGTGCGGCGGCGTGTACGCGCGGCTGGACGTCCTGGAGCCGGCGATGGACGGCGAGGTGCACGAGCGCGGCACCACGAACGTGGACGTGAACGGGCCGCTGCGGGAGGCGCTCGCGCGGGTCGGCGGCTCCGATCCGCTGCACCTCGCGGTCGGCGCGGAGGAGCTGGCGGTCACCACCCTGGACGGCGCCGTGGTGGAGAAGAAGGTGCCGCTGCCGGACCGGTGGCTGCGCGGTTTCGCCGAGGTCCAGGTCATCACGGCCGGGTTCGACCCGCGCGCCGAGCTGGCCGGGCACGACGCCGTCCGGTTCCTGCGGTCGCTGCCGCGCGGCCGGAGCCAGGCGGTGTGGGCCGTGCCCGCCGGACGGACGCTGCGGCTCGCTTCCCGCCCGGCGCCGGGCGCGGTGTGCCTGGCCGGGCCGGACAGGCTGCGCACGATGCTTCCCCTGCTTCGCTTTGCGCGGGCACTGCGCGCCTATGGGCCGTCGGTCAAGAACGGAAGCGGGCCCACGGCGAGCGTGTGGGAGCTGGAGCTGCCGGGGATGCGGTACGTGCTCACGCTGTCCCCGGAACGGGCGCGCGGGTTCTCCGGCGAGGGCGCCGTGCTGGACGCCCTGGCCACCGACGAGGTCGCGGGCGACGCCGACCTCGTCGGCGCCCTGCTGTCGTTCGAGCCGCGCGTCGAGCCCGACCTGCTCGCCGAGCGTTCGGGGCTGCCGCTCGACCGGACGAAGGCGGCGCTCGTCCAGCTCGGGACGTCCGGGCGGGTCGGGTTCGACACGGCCGAGGCCGCGTTCTTCCATCGCGAACTCCCGTACGACCCGTCTCGGGTGGCCGCGCTGAACCCGCGCCTGCGTTCCGCGCGCGCGCTGGTGGAGGACGGTTCCGTGCGGTTCACCGGCGACGACGACGCCGTGGTGACGACGGACGGCGGGGAACGGCACGTCCGCTTCGACGGCGGCGCGGCCTCGTGCACGTGCCCGTGGTGGTACGACCACCGGGGCGAGCGGGGCCCGTGCAAGCACGTGCTCGCGGCCCGGATCGTCCGCCGCGACGCCCTCGCCGAGGTGGCGCGATGACCGCGTGGGACGACGTCCGCGACGCGATCGACCGCAAGGACCCCGGCCGCGTCATGGCGCTGGTGAGGAAGCTGGACGACGCGGGCCGCCGCGAGGTCGCCGACGCGCTCCCCGGGAGGCTGCGGGGACTGCGCGCCGGGGCCGAGTGGGGGCTGCTCGATCGCGGGCTGATCGAGCCGCTGCTGCTGGCGGGCGCGGGCACGATCGGCGGGGCCGCCGCCGCGGCGACCTGGCTGTGCCGCCGGGAGCTCGAGCTCTGGCCGGGCCGGTTCCAGCGCAGCGGGCTGGTCCGCGACCTGGACAAGGTCACCGCGGCGCGTCCCGCCGATTGGCGCGCGGACGTCGGGCAGCGCATCGCCGACCGCCTCCGGGGCTCCGACGACCGCCTGGAGTCGCTGTGGCACATGTCGGCGGCGCTCACCCTGTCGGCCGGGGCGGACGCCCCCGCGGCGGACGGCTTCGTCGTCGGCTGGGCGCTCATCGCCGACCCGTCCGGGCTCGCGGACGACCCGTTCCTCGACGCGCTCGTCCCCCGGCTGTTCGACGCGGACGGCGTGGGCGCCGCGCTCGCCGACGACGAGACCCGCGCCCGGTGGGACCGGGAGCGCGAGGGCACGTGGGCCGAGGCGCTCGCCGGCCTCGCCGGCACCGGCCGGCTCGACCGCACGGCGCTGCTCGACGGGTGCGTCAGCCGGTTCCTGCGCGGCGGGACGGCCCGCGAGCTGCGCTTCTTCGTCCGGCTGCACGACCGCCTCGACCCGGCGGACGGCGAGGCCGCCGCGCGCGTCCGCGACCACGTGCGGCTGCTGCCGGCCGCGCCGTCCACGGTCGCCGACCTCGCGCTCCGGCAGGTCCGGCTGGCGGACGACCGCGAACCGCTCGACGCGTCGCTGTTCGGGGAGGCCGCCGACGCGCTGGCGTTCCGCCCCGAGAAGAAGCTCGTCCGGACGGGCCTCACCTGGCTCGACCGGACGGCCCGCAAGCGCGACCGCGTCGACGCGACGGTCCGCGCGGTCTCGGCCGTCTTCACGTCCGAGGCCCTCGACCTGCGGGAACGCGCGGTCAAGATCGCGGTGAAGCACGCCGGACGGGTGGCCGGCGCGACCCGCGACGCCGTCCGGGACGCGGCGGCCGAGCTTCCCGGCGACCTGCGCGCCGCGATCGCCGCCGCGTACGGCGACGTCGAGGCGTCCCCCGGACCGGCGCCCGTCCCGTCCGGTCCGCCCCCCTTCGTCCCGCGAACGCCGCCCGCTCCCATCGCGTCGCTCGCCGAACTGGCCGACGAGTTCACACGGTTGCGGCACGCCGAGTTCGTGTGGGAGCCCACGGAACGATTCCTGGCGGCGCTCGTGGAGTTCGCCTACACCGACCCCGCCGCGACCCGCGAGATACTTCGGCCGCTCGTTCCGCCGGACGCCCTGACTCCGGACCAGACCTACGGGATGCATCCGACCAGCCGTTTCTTGTACGGATGGGCCCTGCAAGCCGTCCAGGGGCTGCTCGGTCGGCACGGGAACGAGCCGCCCGGCGACCGCTGGGACCGGACGCGCGGCACCGGGGTGGACGGCCCGCCGGTCCAGCGGTTCCTCATCTGGCGCAAGATCGAGATCCCGGCCCTCGTCGGGCGGGTGCCGGTGCTGCTCGCCACGCCCACCGAGAGCAGCGGCCACATCGCGCCCATGACGCTCGTCGAACGTCTCGAGCGCCTCGAACGGGCCGGCGCCGACCCGGGTCGCGCCGACGTCGCGCAGGCCATGCTGCGCATCCCCCGCGACGTGGATCCGGACGCCGCCGTCCGGGCGAAAGCCCTGACCTCCGCCCACGGGCAGGCGGTCGCGGCGCTGCTGGCGTCCGGCGGGCTTCCCGACCCGGACGTCGAATGCGGGCTGATCGGCGAGCCGCTCCGCACCGAGGGCGGGCGCCCGCTGCAACTCCCGCCGCACCGCGCGGCGACGGTGACGCCCGCCGGGGACGTGCCGCCCGACCTCTCCGAACTGTGGGAGCGCCACGCGAAGTCCGGCCCGACCCACCACTCCTCCGGCACCGCATCGTGGCCGGCCGTCCTGCCGTCCCACCGCGAGGTCGCCGCCGCGCACGCACTCCCCCACCTGATGTACTGGGACGACTACGCGAACGAACAGGGCGCGACCGCCCTCGCGCTCGCCGAGGCGGACGGCCCGGCGGGCGGGGCCACCGGCGCCGCCCTCGCGTTCGCGCTCGCGCACGGGGAGGCGCGCGAGCGCGCGGACGGGACCGAGGCGTTCCTCGCCCTGAGCGCCCGCGGCCGTCTCCCGGCCGCCGAGGTCGGCGCCGCCGTCGGCCGGCTCGCCGCGGCCGGACGGCTCAAGCCGAACCGCGCCGTCCGGTCCCTGGCCGAGGCCGCCGACGCGGGCGCGCACGCCGACGTGTGGAAGGTGATCGCCGCCGCGCTTCCGCCGCTCCTGCCCGAACCCGGCACCCGTGCACCGTCCGGCCTGCCGGACCTCATCGCCCTCGGCGCCCGCACGGCCGAGGCCACCGGCGTCCGTGGCACGGTCCCGGGCCTCGCCGGGGCCGCGGCCCGCGGCGGTTCCAGCCGCCTGGTGAAGGAGGCCGCACGCCTCCACCGCACCCTGACCGGCGCCTGAACGACCGCGGCGGCCGCCCCGCTGCCGGGGGCCGCCGCGACGGCCGCCGCGTTCCACCGGTCGGCGATGCTCGCACGAGGGACTGAGACCGGCCGTCCGGTCGGCTCGGCTCGGCTGCAACGGGAACGGCTCGGCCGGTGTTGAATATCGGGAGGAAGGAGCACATCCAGTGGACGACACCCTCGCGTTCGGCACGGTCGAGACCGTGCTCGGGCGCCTGCTCGTGGCCGTGACCGAGGCGGGCGTGATCTCGCTGCACTTCCACGACTCGCCCGGCGCGCGCGCCCGCATCGTCAAAGCGTCCGGGCTGCGCGTCGTGGACGACCCCGGACGGACGGCCGCCGCGCTCGACGCCCTGCGGGCGTACTTCGCGGGCGACCTCGAGACGTTCGGGCTGCCGATCGACTGGCGCCTGACCTCGGACGTGCAGCGGGCCGTGCTGTCGGCCCTGTACGAGGGGGTCCCGTACGGGACGGTCGTGACCTACGGGGAGCTGGGCGAGCGCAGCGGGACGGGCGTGCACGCGCAGGTCGTCGGGCAGGTGATGGGCGCGAACCCGATCCCGCTGATCGTCCCGTGCCACCGGGTGGTCGCGTCGACCGGGCTCGGCGGGTACAGCGGGGCGTGCGGCGTCGAGGGCAAGCGGTGGCTGCTCACGCTCGAGGGCGCCGTGCCCGCGACCCTCGATTGGGACATCGCTCGGGCACCGGCCTGACCGTCAGCTCTCGTAGGTGACGCCGGTCAGGGATTCGGAGACCTGCCAGAGGCGGGCCGGGACGCCGGGGCGGGTGGCCTGCGGAGGCGTGACGACCTCGGTGGGGGCGCCGCGGTACTGCAGGATGCGGGGGCCGTAGCAGGCGCCGCCGCGCACGTCGGGGGACGTCGCGGCGTAGAGGAGGGGAAGCGCGCCGGCGCGGGCGGGCTGCGCGATGACGGCGTTGCCGAGGCCGGTGACGCGTTCGCCGATGCGGCTGCCCTGCATGCGGGGGCCGGTCTGCTGGAGGTTGGTGGCGGCGTAGCCGGGGTGGGCGGCGACGGCGGTCAGCTCGGGGACGCGCCGGTCGAGTTCGGCCGTGAAGGCCAGGTTGGCGAGCTTGGACTGGCCGTAGGCGGCCCACTTGCGGTAGCGGCGCTCACCCTGGAGGTCCTTGAAGTCGAAGCGGCCGCTCCAGGCCAGAGCGGACGTGACGGTGACGACGCGGGGGGCCTTCGCGGCGCGGAGCGCGGGCAGCAGCAGCCCGGTGAGGGCGAAGTGGCCGAGGTGGTTGGTGCCGAACTGCATCTCGAAGCCGTCCGCGGTGGTGCGGTGCGGGAGCGCCATGACGCCGGCGTTGTTGACGAGGACGTCGAGGGGTTCGGGGTGGCGTTCGGCGAAGGCGCGGACGGACGCCAGGTCGGCGAGGTCGAGGGAGCCGAGGGCGACGTCGGCGTCCGGGGCGGCGGCGCGGATCCGGTCGTGGGCGGCCTGCCCGCGTTCGGCGCTGCGGCAGGCCAGCACCACGGACGCGCCGTGCCGCGCCAGCTGGAGGGCCGTGTGGTAGCCGAGGCCGCTGTTGGCCCCGGTGACGATCGCGCGGCGCCCGGTCAGGTCGCCGATGTCGTCCGCGGTCCAGCCTCGCATGGGAACCTCCAGGTTCACGAGCACGTCATATCGCGAGATGCCTCAAGCTAGACCGCTCGTCCAATGAACGACAACCGGGCGGCGATGTGGTGCGATTCACATCACCGCCCGGTCATTCGGGGTTCAGGACGGGAGGGCGTCCTCGATCGCGGCGACGACCTCGCGCGATTCGGGTTCCGCCTGCGGCGCGAAACGTGCCGCGACCGCGCCGTCGGGGGCGATGAGGAACTTCTCGAAATTCCACCGGACGTCGCCGGTGTGGCCCTCGGAGTCGGCGGTGCCGACGAGGCCCTGGTAGAGGGGGTGGCGGTCGTCGCCGTTCACGTCGACCTTCTCGGTCAGCGGGAACGTGACGCCGTAGGTCGTCGAGCAGAACTCGGCGATCTCCTCATGGGTGCCGGGTTCCTGGCCCATGAACTGGTTGCAGGGCACCCCGAGGACGGTGAAGCCGCGATCGGCGAACCGCTCCTGCAGCCGTTCGAGGCCGGAGTACTGCGGGGTGAGGCCGCACTTGG
Source organism: Actinomadura cremea (assembly GCF_014648495.1). Classification (GTDB taxonomy): domain Bacteria; phylum Actinomycetota; class Actinomycetes; order Streptosporangiales; family Streptosporangiaceae; genus Spirillospora; species Spirillospora cremea. Next base: position 420,127 of record NZ_BMRF01000004.1, on the reverse strand, counting down.
AGGCGACGTTGACGACGAGCACGGCCTTGCCCCGGTACTGCGCGAGGTCCGCGGAGCCGCCCCGCAGACCCCCGATCTCTACGTCGAAGACAGACATGGAGCCGATACTAGAAGATCGCTCCTCCCCGGCCGCCGGGCGGCCGGGGACGAAGGTCACGGCGTCACGGCGACAGGTCCAGGCCGTCCACGAACGACGAGAGCGAACCGCCGGCCCGTCCGAGCTGGGTGAACACGTTGTTGACGAAGCCGGCCGCCTCGTTGGGGGAGCTCAGGAGGTAGAAGATGACGAAAGCGATCGCCACGCGTTTCATGTTCTTGCTCATCAGCAACGCCGTCCCTGTCGTAGCGCCATGACACAGTGACCCGCTCTTAGTGTGCCCAGGCGTGTCCGCCCGCAAAGCGCGATTTTACTGTGACCGGAGCGTTAGCGCTTGCTGCCCGTGCCAGGGAGCCCCGCACCCTCCGGGGTACGGGGCCGAAGCGGCACCGGGACGGCCGCCGGAGCCGTCGCATCAGCGGCCGCCGACTCGGGTGGCCGCCGCTTCGACGGCCGCCACGGCGGAACAAACATGGCCGGGACGACATGCCCGGTTCTACGCCGGGAGCGCGCCGGAATCTACGCCGGGAGCGCGCTCATGAACGTCGACAGCGACTCCGCCGCGCTGCCGAGACCGTTCAGGGCGCTGTTGACCATGCTCGCCGCCCCCTCGGGCCGGCTCACGACGTACCACGCCAGGAACGCGATCGATGCGATCTTCAGGTGCTTCTTGTTCACGTTCAACCACCCTCTGAGGTCCGATGCCTACGCACAGTGATTCCCCAGGGTGGCCCAACAGAGATCAAGTCGGGTGAATGTGCTGGTCAAGCCCGCTTGGCGTGCTCGGTGAGGTACTCGATGTACAGGGGGCGGAGGGCGTCGCCGAGCTCGCCCTCCCCCGCGTGCGTGAACTCCTCGAGCAGCGACAGCCCGTGCAGGAGGTCGAACCTGGCGCGGTCCGTCTCGCCCAGGGCGGCCGCCGCCGGGGGGATCGCGCGGAGCAGCTCCCACAGGAAGCCGACGTCGCGCTCGTCCTTGGCGACCTGCATCGCCCGGTCGTACAGCTCCTTGGACGACAGCTGGTCCAGATCTCCCTGCTCGGGCGTCGCGTCCGACATGCTCCGACTCTAACCCGCGTCCTTGCCGGAGACGCTCGCCGGGATGGCCTGGTCCTGCTTGAGCGCGTCGAACAGCGCGGTCGCCTTCTGCCTGTCCCAGGTGATGTAGGAACCCGCGGCGGCCGAGCTGCCCGACCCGCCGATCGGAACGGTCGTCATCACGCCGTCGCCGCCGCTGACGCCCTTCATCGCCCACATCATCCGGGCGAGGTCGTGGATGTGGTCGTCCTCGTCCACCAGGAAGTTGCTCGCGCCGTTCGTCGCCAGCGGGATGCTGCGGAACGGGTTGACCAGCGTCCCCGGGCTCGCCGCCTTCTTCATCAGCGCCCCGAAGAACTGCCGCTGCTTCTCGACGCGCTCGAGGTCGGCGCGCGCGTAGTCGCGGCTCCGGACGTAGCCGAGCGCGTGGGCGCCGTCGAGCGTCTGGCATCCGGCCTGCAGGTCGAGCCCGGCCTTCGGGTCCTTCATCGGCTCCTTGAGGCACATCTCGACGCCGCCGACGGCGTCCACGACGCCGACGAACCCGGCGAACCCGATCTCGGCGTAGTGGTCGATGCGCACGCCGGTGGTCTCCTCGACCGTCCGGACGAGCAGTTTGGGGCCGCCGAGCGCGAACGCGGCGTTCAGCTTGTTGCGCCCGTGCCCCTGGATCGGGACGTAGGAGTCGCGCGGGAGGCTGATGAGCGACGTCCCGCCCTCGCCGTAGTGCAGCAGCATCATCGAGTCGGTGCGGCGCCCGGACGCCTTGCCGGTGGCCATCTTCGCGCGCTCCTCCCGCGACAGGCCCTCGCGGCTGTCGGACCCGACGATCAGCCAGTTCGTCCCCGGGGTGTCGGCGACGCGGCCGGCGTAGTCGACCAGGACGTCCTCGCGCTCGAGCTTGGAGTCGAGGTAGAAGTAGCCGACGACGACGAGCAGCAGGACGACGACCAGGACGCCGCCGAACCAGCGCCCCCAGCGGCGCTTGCGGGGGCGCCGGGCGGGCGGCCGCCCGCCGGGCCCGCCGGGATGCGGCCGGCCGCCGACGAGCTGGTCGCCGGCGTACGGGTCGTCGTACCGGTCGCCGTAGGGATCGCCCTGGCGCGGATCGCCGTACGCGTCCCCGTGGGCACCGCCGTACGGATCCCGCCCTCGGCCCGCGTGGGCGTGCCCCGCTCCGGCGCCGTCATACCCGCTGCGCGCCACGCGGCGCCCCCTCACGTCGTCCCCGGCCTTCCGGCCGGCCGTTGGTCATGCCGTAGACCATAGACAAAACGGGGCGTCCCTCGCTTCCATCCCTCGCATGATTGTCCACAGCTCCAAATCACCATGCCGAGGGACCGCGCATCGCGATCAGGTCTAGGGCGGCCCCGTCGCAGCGTGCCCCGCCGGGGTTCCCCCTACTCCGCCGCCGGCGACGGATCCGTCACAGGTAGGGGCCGAAGCCGCCGTCGCGCTCGGCGGGCGGCGCCTCCGGCAGGTCGACCGGACGGAGCGTGCCCGCCTCGGCGGGCGGCAGCTCGCCCTCCACCGAGGTGATGCGGCGCGCCTGCCGGGAGATCGCGGCCTCCAGCATGTTCCGGACGAACCGGGCGTTGCCGAACGTGTCGCCGCGCGGATGCCCGGCCACCAGCCCGCGCAGCGCGTCCGTCGTGCCCGGCGCCAGGACGAAGCCGTCCTCGGCCGCCATGAACTCGAAGATCGCGACGAGCTCGTCGTCGGAGTAGTCGGGGAAGTGCAGGAACTTCGGGAAGCGGGACTCCAGGCCCGGATTGGCCTTGACGAACCGTTCCATCTCCGTCTTGTAGCCCGCGACGATGACCACGAGGTCGCCCCGGTGCTCCTCCATCAGCCGCAGCAGCTCCGCGATCGCCTCGTGCCCGAAGTCGCGGCGGTCGCCGCCCGCGTCGGCCAGCGCGTACGCCTCGTCGACGAACAGCACGCCGCCGAGCGCCCGCTCCACGGCGCCGCGCACCCGCGGCGCCGTCTGGCCGATGAACTCGGCGACGAGGTCGGCGCGGGTGACCTCGACCAGGTGCCCGGACGACAGCAGCCCGAGCTGCGCGTAGACGGCGGCGACCAGCCGGGCGATGGTGGTCTTGGCGGTGCCGGGATTGCCGGTGAACACCATGTGCCGCGCCGGGGAGCCCGGCGCGATCTTGGCGTCCATGCGGAGCCGTCCGGCGCGGGCCTCGGCGACCAGCGCGGCGACCTCGCGTTTGGTCGCGTCGAGGCCGATCAGCCGCTCGATCTCGGCGAGCGGGTCGCCGGGCACGCCCTCGCGGCCGCGGGCGAGCGCGTCCGGGACGTCCTCCAGCAGGATCTCGTCGAGCGACTCGGTCTCGTCGACGACGCCGTCGGCGAGGACGCGGCGGCCCTGCAGCGCGACGGCGCGGTCGAGCAGGTTGACCATGGTGCGGGCGCTGCCGGTCCCGGGGCCCTGCGGCGCGGCCTGCAGCAGCGCGCGGACCTTGTCCAGGACGCCGTCGGCGAGCGCGAACCCGGCGTCGGCGGCCTTGGCCGCGAACACCCGCACCAGCTCGTCCTCGGTGAGCGCCGGGAACCGGACCGAGCGGGGGAAGAACGCGGCGAGGTCGGAGTGCGCCTTCAGCAGCCCGTTCAGCTCCGCCTCCGGCCCGGTCAGCACCACCACGAGGTCCTCGGTGTGCGCCTGGACGGTGGCGACCAGGACGTCCAGGACCTCCCGGCCGCGCGCCGGGTCCCCGGACGAGACGAGGCTGTGCGCGTCGCGGACGACCAGCACCCCGCCGAGCGCCTGCTCCACCGCCCGCCGGACGCGCAGCACGCTCTCCGTCGCGTACTCGCCGAGCAGGTCGGCCCGTTCGACCTCGACCAGGTGCCCCGACGACAGGACGCCGCGCCCGGCGTAGATCCGGCCGAGGATCCGCGCCACGGTCGTCTTGCCGGTGCCGGGCCCGCCGGCGAACACCAGGTGCCGGGGGCGGGCGGCGGCCGCCATCCCGGCCTCGCGGCGCAGCCGGGCGGCCTCCGCCTCGGCGACGAGCGCCTCGATCTCCCGCTTCGCGGGCTCGATCCCCACGCAGGCGGCCAGCTCGGCGAAGGGGTCGCTCTCCGGCGGGCGGCCGGGGACGATCCGCTCCGGCAGGTCGGCATCGGCGATCCGCGGGACGGTCTCCGGCGCGTCCGCGGACTCGCCGAGGCGGGCGCGGGCGGCCGCGGCGCAGCGCTCGGCCAGGTGCTCGGCGAGGCGGGCGCCGCGCAGGTTGAGCAGCGCCGGGGTGCGGGCGAGCCGCCCGCCGGCGGTGGCGGCCACGTCGCCGGGCACGCCGAACCCGCGCCGGGCCGCGGCCCGGATGAACAGCTCGGTGAAGTCGTCCTCGGCGAAGTCGCGGGTGCGGGCGGTGTCGAACGCGCCGACCAGCGCCGGGTTGGCGTCGTACAGCCGCCGGTCGCCGCCGGGGCGGCACAGCGCGACGACGTCCAGCGCGGGCGAGCGGGCCATGAGCCGGCGCAGCTCCTCGACGGCGGCGGCGCCGCACCGCTCGTGCGCCGAGAGCCGCTCCAGATCGTCCACGACCAGCAGCATCCGCGCCTCGACGCAGTCGCGGACGCGGGCCTGCAGCCACAGCACGGCGTCGCTGACGCCCAGCGACGCGAACACCTGGTCGGAGATCCAGAGCGCCTCGCGGACGGCGCCGCCGACCGCCAGCCGACGCTCCACCAGCTCGGCGGCGGTGCCCTTGCCCGTCCCGGCCGGTCCGGTGATCAGCAGCCGGACGGGCCGCGCCCCCGCCAGGCGCGCGGCCACGGCCTCCCGCACGGCCCGCGCCAGCTCCGGCTGCCCCACGAGATCGTCGTCGGGCGGCTCGGCCGCGCCCTCGGGCGGCGCGGGCTCCGCGGCGCGGTCGCCGGTCCCGGTGCCCGGCTCCCCGGCGGACGCACCCGCGCGGGCGCCCGGGAACAGCGCGTCCCCCAGCGGGTTGACGACGCGGCGCGCGGTGAACAGCCGCCGCACGTCCGCCTGGAACGCGCGGACGGGCACGCGGTCGCGCGGGGCGGCCGGCGCGCCCGGCAGTCCCTGCACGGCGCCGGTGATCCGGACGGCCATGTCGAGCCACGCGCGGGCGGCGTCGGCCTCGCCCGCGACGAGCGCGAGGGCGAGCCGGTCGCGCACGTCGTGCCGCCAGGGGTCGACGGCGAAGTCGGCGCGCAGGGCGCGCAGCCGGTCCTGCAGGGTCGCGTGCCGGTCGGTGCCGAGGGTCACGGCCAGCTCGGCGGGGGCGGACGTGGCGTCGGCGGCGAGCAGCAGCCGGGCGAGCGCGTCGTCGGGCTCGCCCGCGGCACCGAGGACGGCGCCGAGCCGTTCGTGCGCGGCGTCGAACCCCTGGCAGGCCCAGCCGAGGTAGGCGACGGGCCCCGCCAGCTCGGGCAGGACGGCCACCTCCTCGTCGGTCAGCCCGGCGGCCCAGGCGTCCTCCAGCAGCGGCTTCGGGACGGTCAGGTCGCCGTCGCGCAGCACCGGGTCGGCGGCGCGCCGGTCGAAGACGCCGATCAGCGCGCGGCGGCGGCGCTCGACCGGTTCGAGGCCGTCGAAGACGTCCAGGCCCGCCCGCGCCAGCTCGAGCATCACCGCGCGCAGGGCCGGGTCGTCCCCGGCGGGTTCGGCCAGCCACAGGCCCGGCGGCCGCCACCGCCCGGCCTGGGAGAACCAGGCGAGCGGGTCGCGGACGCTGGGCTCGGGCGTGGCCATGAAGTCCGACAGCACCTCGTAGTCGACGTCGCCGCGGGAGCCGCCGCGCAGCGCCGACGCGCCGAGCAGGAACGTCAGCAGCGACCACAGCTCCGCTCCGGCGGCCGTGGTGCGCTCGTTGTAGAAGTCGCCGTGGCCGCGCGGCAGGTCCGCGACGCGCGGGTCGTCGTTGAACGCGACGGCCCGCGCGCGCAGCTCGTCGTACAGCCCGTCCGGGACGCGCCAGGGCCCGTGCGCGTAGACGTCGAGCACGGGCTCCTCGGTGAGCAGCACTTCGAGATGGTCCGGCAGCCGGGGTGAACTCACCTGTGGGTCCTTCTCCTACGCGAGGGGGCGGGGGCACGTCTGGTGAGCACCCTATGACCCCGGTGACGTCCGACACATCCGCCCGCGACATGCCCCCGCGCGCGGGATCGTGCGAGAATTTGCCATGTGTAAAGTAATTCCCGGTACCGATCGCAGAAGGAGGGACCACGTGCGACCGCTCGAAGTCACCGCCCGCGCCGAGAACGGGCGCGCCGTCGTCCGGCTGCGCGGCGAGCTCGACATCGCCACCGCCGACACGCTGCGCCGCGGGCTGCGCGACGCCCGGCGGGACCACGGCGACGACCTCGTCCTCGACCTCACCGACCTCGAGTTCATGGACTCGGGCGGCCTGTCGGTCATCGTCGCCTGCTACAAGACGGCCACGGCCGCGGGCGGCGGGGTGGCACTGGCCGCCCCGCGGCCGATGATCCGCCGCACGCTGGAGATCACCGGCCTGCACCGGCGGATCCCCGTCCACGGCTCGCTGCGGGAGGCCCTCGGCGGGGAGCCCGCACCGGACGGCGCTCCGAACGCGCGGAACGCCGTCCAGGCCGACCCGGCCTGACCGGGACCCGGCGGCGGCCCGTCAGAGCGGCAGCGGCGTGGGCCGTTTGGGGTCGCGGCCGTCGCCGGACGAGCGTCCGGTGACCCGCCGCCCGATCCACGGCAGCAGGTAGGCGCGCGCCCAGTGCAGGTCCTCGCGGCGCGAGGTGAGCCAGTCGGCCGGGTCGGCCGGCGGCCAGGGCTCGCGCCAGTCGCCCTCCACCGGCAGCCCGATCACCTCCGCGACGCGCAGCGCCATGCGGCGGTGCCCCTCCGGCGACAGGTGCAGCCGGTCCTCGAACCACGCCTGGGGCGCGTTGAACACCCGCAGCGCCCACAGGTCGACGACCGTGCACCCGCGCCGGTCGGCGATCGCCCGCAGGTGCATGTTGTAGGTGGCCCCCCTGCCCCGGATGCGCCGCCCGTTGCGGAGCCCGCGCGGGTCGAACCCGGTGAAGACCACCACGCGCGAGCCCGTCGCCCGCAGCCGCCGCACGGCGTCGTCGAACAGCACCGCCAGCGCGTCCGGGTCCGCGCCCGGACGCAGGATGTCGTTCCCGCCCGCGCAGAGCGTCACCAGGTCGGGGTCCATCGCGACGGCCCGGGGCACCTGGTCGTCGACGATCTGGCGCACGAGCTTGCCGCGCACGGCGAGGTTCGCGTACCGCAGCCCGGGATCGCGCGCGGCGAGGTGCTCGGCGAGCCGGTCCGCCCAGCCGCGGAACCGGTCGTCCTCGCCCGGGTAGGGGTCGTTCAGTCCTTCGGTGAAGCTGTCCCCGAGGGCGACGTAGGTGCGGATCCGCTCCGCCGCCGCCCCCGGCGCTGAATCTTGTTCGATCACGTCGAACAATGATGCATCGTACACACGACCTACGCGACCGTAGGGACCGCGATGTGAGAAATCACGTCCAGCTGGGCGAGGAGGTGCCCAGCGGGCCGGCCGGCGGGGCGGGCGGGGCGGGCGGCGCCGCGGGCTGGGCGTGGGCACCGGACGTGGCGTGCACCGTCATCGCGTGCTGCACCAGCGTGATCAGCACCTGCTTCGTGGACTCGCGGCTGCGCGCGTCGCACTGGACGATCGGGACGTGCGCGCTGATCGACAGGGCGTCGCGGATGTCCTCTATCGCGTACTGGAACTCCCCGTGGAACCCGTTGACCCCGACGACGAACGGCAGGCCGAGTTCCTCGAAGTAGTCGACGGCGGCGAAGCAGTCCTCGAGCCGGCGGGTGTCGACGAGCACCACCGCGCCGATGGCGCCGCGGACCAGGTCGTCCCACATGAACCAGAACCGGTGCTGCCCGGGCGTGCCGAACAGGTACAGGATCAGCTCGCTGTCGAGCGACACCCTGCCGAAGTCCATCGCGACCGTCGTGGTCGTCTTGTCGGGGACGGCCGACAGGTCGTCGACGTCCGCGGACGCGGCCGTCATCACCGCCTCGGTGGTGAGCGGCATGATCTCCGAGACCGAGCCCACGAAGGTCGTCTTGCCGACGCCGAACCCCCCGCCGACGACGATCTTGACCGAGGTCAGCTCGGCTTCGCCGCCGTGCGGCGCCGGGGCCTGGTCAGAGCTTCCGAAGGCCACTGAGCACCCTTTCTAGCAAGCGGATGTCCGGCTGACCGCCGGAGGTGGTGGAGGGCTGCGACTGGTGCAGGCGCAGCAGCCCCTCGACGGCCATGTCGGCGACCAGGACGCGCGCCACCCCCAGCGGGATGCGCAGCAGCGCCGACACCTCGGCCACCGAACGGGCCTGCCGGCACAGGTCCATGATCGCCCGGTACTCCGGGGTCAGGACGGCCACGTCCCGCGGCGGGTAGGGGGCCGCGGTGACCAGGGCCTCGATGGCCAGGTCGTACCGCGGCTTCGTCCGCCCGCCGGTGACGGCGTAGGGACGCACCAGCGAGCTGCTCTCGCCGTCGTCCTCCTGCACGGGGGCACGCCCCGGCGCCGGATGCGGGTGCCGGGGCTCGCCCGGCCAGCCGCCGGGGCCCCCGGGGCCGCCTCCGTAGGGACTGCCTCGATCCATGTCGCTGACCTCCGTCAGAGTCAGTCAGGGTCAGTAGCGGGCGGGCCCGGCGCCCATCTCGGTCACGGACGGGCCGTGCGGTTCGGCCTGCCCGCGCAGGGCGGGGCTCAGCACACGGCCGACCCGTTCCACCAAGAGCGTCATCTCGTACGCGACCAGGCCGAGGTCGCAGTCGGGGGCCGCGAGCACCGCGAACACCGACCCGTTGGTGATCGACATGACGAACAGCAGCCCGCGGTCCATCTCGACGACCGTCTGGTTCACGCCGCCCGCGTCGAAGATCTTCGCGGCGCCCTGCGTGAGGCTCATCAGACCGGACGCGATCGCCGACAGCTGGTCCGCCCGCTCCGGCGGGAAGCCCGCCGAGTACGCCATGGGCAAGCCGTCCGAGGAGACCACGACGGCGTGCGCGACCTTCGGGACACGGTCCGCGAAGTTCGTCACCAACCAGTTGAGATCCTGCCCGCTCACCGGGTGCCTCCTGTCTCGCCGTCATCCTGTGACGGCGCCTCACCTGACGTGCCGCGAGTTTCGGTGCGGCCCCGATTGACGCCGCGCTGCAGGCTCGCGAAGCGGTTGCGTACGGTGTCGGCCGACTGGCCGAATCCCTGCTGCTCTTCCGGCCGCGCCTGCGCCGGGGTGTCCTGCGCCGGCACGCCCTGAGCCGGGGCGCCCTGCGGCTGCTGCGGCGGACGGCCCGCGGTCGGGTCCACCGTCGGCACGGTGGGCGGCTGCATCGTCCCGCCCGGCTTGCCGACCGCACCCGGCACGCGGTTCTTGCCCGGCACCCGCTTGGGCAGCCCGACCGACGTGCGCTTGTCCGCCACGGGCTCGCGGGCGGCCTCGGCGGCGCGGAAGCCCGCGTCCGCCGGGGACTCCCAGCCCTTCACCGGATCCTCGTTCACCGTCTCCCCCGACCTGCGCTGGAACCATTCCGACTGCATCGCGTCGAAGATCGGTGAGCGCTCGGGCATCCGGGGCGGGCCCTGCGGCGGGGCGGGCGGGGCCGGCCGTGCCGCGGGCTGCGGCGGCGCCGCGGGGGCCTGCGCCGGGCGGTCGAACATCGACGGCTCCCGGGCGGGCCGCTCGGGGGCGGCGTCCTCCAGGTGGCGGAGGCCGCCGAATCCCTGCGTGGCGTCCGGCCGCGCGGGCTCCACCGGGGCCCGCTCGCCGGTCCCGGCCCAGCCGGCGTCGCCGCCGTGCGCCGCGCCGTTCAGCGAACCGTCCGCGATCGTCGCGTCCGCCGATCCGCCGTTCTGCTCACCGTACTGATCGCCGAGCTGGTCGAGCGGGCCCGTCTCCCAGGGGATGCGCCGCGACGACCGGGGCTCGGGCACCATCGGCTGCGCCTCGGGGACGACCGGTTCGCCGCCCGGCCGGCCGGCGGCGTCGCGCCCCGGCTCGACCGGCTGCTCGTACACAGGTTCGGCCGGCTGCTCGTTGCGCGGCTCGAACAGCCCGTTCGAGCCGCCGTCGTCGTCGGCCGGACGTCCCGGCAGCTGGGCGCCCGGCTGCCGCACCGGCAGCTCGCCCGGGCGGCGCGACGGTTCCGAGTCGTCCGGACGCCACTCCTCGGTGGGCCGCTCGGACGCGTGCCGGGCCGGTTCGTCCGCGGTGACGCGCGGCAGCGGGCCGGTGCCGGGGCGCGCGGCGTGCGCGCCCGTCCCGAGGGAGCCGAACGGCCCGGAGTCGTTCATGGTCGGCTGGGGGCCGGTGGCGCCGCGCAGCGGGCGCAGCGGGCCGGTGCCGCCGACCATCGGGTGCGAGCCGCTGCCGGCCGGTGCGCCCGTGCCGAGCGCCGGCATCCCGGCGGTGCCGGAGCCCTCCTGCTGGAAGGCGCCGGTCGTGCCGATGGCGGGCGCCTCGGCGGGCGCGGTGAGGGTGGCCAGCGGGCCCTGCTCGGCGACCTCCCGGCCGGGCAGGCCGCGGGCGCCGATGCCGCCCGACTCGCCGGGGCTGATGACGGCGTCCGGCAGGACGACGAACGCCGTGAGGCCACCGCCCTGCGCGGCGCGCAGCTCGACGCGGATGCCGTGCCGGATGGCGAGGCGGCCGACCACGAACAGGCCCATGCGGCGGGCGGCGCCGAAGTCGATGACCGGGGGGTTCACCAGCCGCCAGTTGGCCTGCTCGAGCTCCTCGGGCGCCATCCCGACGCCGTTGTCGGTGATCTGCAGCATCGAGCCGCCGCCGCTGAGCAGCTGGCCCGACACCGTCACCTTGGTGTGCTCGGAGGAGAACGTGGTGGCGTTCTCGATCAGCTCGGCCAGCAGGTGGACGAGGTCGTTGACGGCCGGTCCGGCGACGGTCATGTCGCCCTGGACGCGCAGCGAGACGCGCTCGTACTGCTCGACCTCCGACAGCGACGCGCGCACGACGTCGATGAGCGGGACGGGCTTGCGCCACCGCCGCACCTGCTCCTGGCCGCCGAGGACCAGCAGGTTCTCGTTGTTGCGGCGCATGCGGGTGGCGAGGTGGTCGAGCCGGAACAGGTTGGCGAGCTGCTCCTCGTCGCGCTCGCTCTGCTCCAGCTGCTCGATCAGGCGGAGCTGCCGCTCGATCAGCGACTGGCTGCGGCGCGAGAGGTTGACGAACATCGCGTTGATGTTGCCGCGCAGGACGGCCTCGTCGGCCGCCAGCCGGACCGCTTCCCGGTGGACCTCGTCGAACGCCCGCGCCACCTGGCCGATCTCGTCGGTGGAGTCGATGTCGATCGGCTCGACCTCGATGCCGCCGACCGCGGCCTCGGGGTCGCGGAGCCGGTCGACCAGGCCGGGCAGCCGGGTGCTGGCGACGTCCAGCGCGCCGGACTGCAGCCGGCGCAGCGGCCGCACGAGCGACCGGGCCATGAAGGCCGTGATCAGCAGCGTGACGGCCAGCAGCACGATGACGATGACCGCGTCGATGATCATCGACTGCCGGGCGTCCGCGCTGCCGGCGGCGCTCTGCGCCTCGATGTCCTGGGCCAGTTCCTGCTCGACCTGGCGCATCCGGTCGATCATGTCGGTCATCGCGGCACCGATCACCTCGGCCGAGCGGGCCGTGCCGAGCGAGCGGGGCAGCGGCCCGCCGGTCACCTGGACGGCGGAGATCACCCGCTGCCGCAGCACCCGGGCCTGGTCGACCTTGGTGCCGACGACCGTGTCCTCGTACAGCTGGATCTGCTCCACGCTCGCCGAGCCGCGGAAGGACGCGAGCTCGCTGTCCTCCTGCGCGCGCGCGGCGGTGAGCGCGTTCATCTCGCCCGGTGCCAGTCCCCTGACCCGCGAGCCGACGAGGAGCAGCGCCCGTTCCCGGGAGACCGCCTCCTTGGCGCGCGCGAGGGCGCCGAGCGCACGGCTCGACTCGGCGAGCCGGCCGTCGGCGACGTTCTGCGAGAGACCGTCGAGGATGCCGATCATTTCCCCGGCCGCCTCGGTGTACTTCTGCAGGACGATGAACGCCGGGACGTGGCTGCCGACGACGAGGGAGCGCAGCGCCCCGACGCCGTCGAGGCGGCTCAGCACCGCCCTGGCGTCGCCGACCGCCTCCTCGCCGTAGGACTCGTCGATGGCCGTCGCGGCCGCCTGCACCGACCCGAGCTGGGCGTCCGTCCGGCGCTGCTGAGCCTGCAGCTCCGGCAGCAGCGATCCCGCACGGCCCGCCGCGCTGTACTCGACGGCCAGGTCGCGCTCCGCGGTGAACTCCTGGACGAACCGGGTGATGCCGACTCCGAGATCCGCCATCCGCTCCACGCGACCGTACGCGTCCGCCTCGCTCACAGAGCTCGAGATCCGCACTCCGGCGAGCGCGACGGCGGCGACCGTCGGGACCAGGATCAGGACGATGAGCCGCTGCGGCACACGCCAGTTCCGCAGGCTCAGTCGGCCGCCCGACCGTCTCGAATGGTCCGACTGCACCTCGACATTACCGGGTCGAGGACCGTCGCGACCTTCGTCGCTTGGTTGCATCCGCCGTTAACACCCTCTCCACACGATGTTGCACTCTCCGTGGCCTCACCGACGCGAAGGGTTAAAGCGGCATCAGCTCGCCCCTCGGCGCACGCCATTGCAGCACATCCACGGGATAGGCCGCAAAGGACCATAGGACAGTCAATATGCCGCAAAGCGATGATCGGGATTTCATGCCTAGATGTCCGTTTTGTCGTACACAGTTGATCACTCACCGCACACGCACCGTCCGCGATCCGGTGATCCCGCGGAGTGATACCAGCCGTTCGCGAGCCCCTTCGCACCCCGGAGGCCGCCGAGTGTCGAACGTCGTTCCCTCGATTCGATGATTACGCTCCGAATTGGCGCGGCGATGCTTAGCGACGGTCTCGACTCGGCCTCAGTCGCGACAGGAATGAGTTACCTACCAGTCACTTGGCGGCCACCAAGCACCCAGGACACAAGAGAGTCACACAATTCGTGCTCAAACCACCCAAGTCACTCTGTTCACGATACTCTCCGGTCGCACGTGATCTTCAGGCGTGGCGGTGGGGTGGCCTACAGTCGTTCCCCCTGGCTCACGAGTCCCGCCCAGCAGCCCTGCCGAACAACTTCCCCCGTGAGTTAAGGAGAGCCCATGCGGCAATCCCTTCGTCTCTCAGCGCTGTTCAGCGCCCTGGCCCTCGTCGTATCCGTCGCCGGCTGCGGAGACTCCGAATCCTCCTCGGGCGGCAACGGGCTCGAGAAGGACAGCATGACGGTGGCCGCCCTTCCGCTGGCCGACAACGTGGCCGTCTACCTCGCCCAGAAGGAGGGGCTCTTCGAAAAGGAGGGCCTCGAGGTCGAGATCAAGCCCGTCCAGCAGAGCACGGCGGCGATCCCGGCCCTCGTCAAGGGCGACGTGAACGTGATCGCCGGCGCCAACTACGTGTCGTTCCTGCAGGCGCACGAGAAGGGCACGCTCAAGCTGAGCGTCCTGGCCGAGGCCGCGTCGATGACCTCGCACATGATGGACGCGCTCGTCCTGCCCGACTCGAAGATCAAGACGCCGAAGGACCTGGAGGGCAAGAAGGTCGCGGTCAACATCCTCAACAACATCCAGTCGCTCACGCTGGACGCGATCCTCGAGGCCAACAACGCCGACCCGTCCAAGGTCGAGTACGTCCAGATCCCCTTCCCGCAGATGGCCGCGGCGCTGGAGAAGAAGCAGGTCGACGCCATCCACACGGTGGAGCCCTTCACCTCCGACACGGAGAAGAAGCTCGGCGCCCGGGTGGCCGTCGACGGCGGGACCGAGCCGGTGACCAACACCCCGATCGCCGGCTACATCAGCACGCAGGAGTTCGCGGAGAAGAACCCGAAGACGGCCGCGGCGTTCCAGCGGGCGATCTTCGCGGCGCAGAAGATCGCGGCCAACGACCGCAAGAAGGTCGAGGACATCCTGCCGACCTACACCAAGATCGACGCGAAGGTCGCCTCGGTGATCACGCTGCCGGGCTACCCGTCCTCGCTGAACGCCACCCGCATGCAGAAGGTCGTCGACCTCATGGACGCGGCGAAGCTGCTCAAGCAGAAGCCCGACATGAAGACGATCCTCTTCCAGCCGTCGTCGGCCTGACGACGAGGCTCTGACACCTATGTCCGACCAGACGACGCCGCCCCGCGGCCTCTCGCGCCCCGGAAAGTGGGCGCGGGGGGCCGCCGGGGTGGCGGCCCTGTTCCTGGCCAGCGAGATCCTCGGTAGAGCCGGGATCGTGGACCGTTCCTTTCTGCCGCCCGCGTCGGAGATCGTGACGCGGGCCTTCGAGTTGTTCGGCGACACCGACTTCCTGTTCAACGTGCGCGTCACGCTCACCGCGTGGGTCCTCGGCATGCTGATCGCCATCGCGATCGCCGTCCCGCTGGGGCTGCTGCTCGGCAGCGTCCCGGCGGTGAACACGGCGGTCCGGGCCATCGTGGAGTTCCTGCGGCCGATCCCGTCGGTCGCGCTCATCCCGCTGGCCGGGCTGGTGCTCGGCTCGGGCCTGAGCATGGAAGTCCCGCTCATCGTCTACGCCTGCTGCTGGCCCATCCTGTTCAACACCATGTACGGCCTGCACGACGTCGACCCCACGGCCAAGGAGACGCTGCGCACCTTCGGCTTCAGCCGGATGCAGATCCTGCTGCGGGTCTCGCTGCCCAGCGCGGCGCCCTTCATCGCGACGGGCGTGCGGCTGGCCGCGTCGATCGCGCTCATCCTGGCCGTCGGCACCGAGATCCTCTCCGGCTTCGGCGACGGCCTCGGCATGTTCATCGCCCAGGCCGGCACCGTCCCGGACGGCACCGTCGACGTCCTCGCCGGCACCGTGTGGGCGGGCTGCATCGGCCTGATCATCGACAGCGTGCTGGTGCAGGGCGAGAACCGCGCGTTCCGGTGGCACAAGGCGCAAAGGAGTGGTGCATCGTGACGACGGCCGCCCTCACGGCGCGCTCGGCGCGCACCGCGCGGCCCGGCGCCCTCGCGTTCCGGCTGGTCCGCGGGCTGCTGCACCGCCTGCTGCCGCCGGCCCTCCTCGTCGTGTGCTGGGAGGCGGCGACGCGCGCCGCCGAGAGCCCCTTCTTCCCGCCGCCGTCCGAGATCGTGCAGCGGATGCGGGAGATGTGGTTCTCCGGGCCGGCGAGCCGCCTGTTCCTCAGCACCGGTGCGGGCGAGTCCATCGCGCCGAGCCTCGCCCGGATGGCCCTCGGCCTCTTCCTGTCGGTGGTGATCGGCGTCGTCCTCGGCATGTGGCTCGGCCGCTCCGAGCGGGTGCTGGCCTACCTCGAGCCGCTGCTGCAGTTCGCGCGGGTGATCCCGCCGCCCACGATGGTGCCGGTCTTCATCGTGCTGTTCGAGCTGGGCACGCAGATGCAGGTCGCCTCCATCATCTTCGGCGCCGTCTGGCCCGTCCTGCTCAACACCGCGGACGGGGCGCGCAGCGTGGACAAGACCCAGATGGCGACGGCGGAGGTGTTCCGGCTGTCGGCGTTCCAGCGGATCCGGTTCCTCATCGTCCCGTCCGCGCTGCCGAAGATCTTCGCCGGGCTGCGGCTCGCGCTGTCCCTGTCCCTCATCCTGATGATCTTCTCCGAGCTCCTCCCCGGCACCTCCGACGGGCTCGGCTTCGAACTGACGAACGCGCAGAGCATGTCCGATCTGCCGACGATCTGGTCGGTGATCGTGCTGCTCGGCATTCTCGGTTACCTG
The DNA here is from genome assembly GCF_014648495.1 of Actinomadura cremea. Classification (GTDB taxonomy): domain Bacteria; phylum Actinomycetota; class Actinomycetes; order Streptosporangiales; family Streptosporangiaceae; genus Spirillospora; species Spirillospora cremea. Next base: position 404,229 of record NZ_BMRF01000004.1, on the reverse strand, counting down.
TTCAACACGATTCTGCTCGCGGTGGAGCGCCGGGTCCTCGGCTGGCACCGCGGGGCGCGAAGGGCATAGTCATGACGACAGAGTTCACGGTCAGGGACGCGGTGTTCGACTTCTGCCGGCGCGTGGGCATGACCACGATCTTCGGCAACCCCGGCTCCACCGAGCTGAGGATGTTCCGCGACTTTCCCGAGGACTTCTCCTACGTGCTGGGCCTCCAGGAGATCGTGGCGGTCGGCGCGGCGGCGGGCCACGCCATCGGCAAGGGCAACGCCGCCCTGGTCAACCTGCACTCCGCGGGCGGCGTGGGGCACGGGCTCGGCGCGGTGTTCAACGCCTACCGCGACCGCGTCCCGCTGGTGGTCGTGGCGGGCCAGCAGACCCGGGCGATGCTGCCGACGCGGCCGTTCCTCGGCGCCGACGAGCCCGCCACGTTCCCGCGCCCGTACGTGAAGTGGAGCCGGCAGCCCGAGCGCGCCGAGGACGTCCCGGCCGCGCTCGCCGAGGCCTACCGGGTGGCGATGACCCCGCCGCGGGGCCCGGTCTTCCTGTCGGTGCCCGAGGACGACTGGGACGTGCCGGCCGAGGCCGTCCCGCACCGCGAGATCCGAACCGGTTTCGCCGCCGACCCGGCGGCCCTGCGGGAGACGGCGGACGCGCTCAACGGCGCCGAGAACCCGGTGATCATCGTCGGGCACGGCGTCGAGGACGAGGACGCGTCCTCCCTCGTGGTGGACCTCGCGGAGCGCACCGGCGCCCCCGTGTGGATCAGCCCGCTGTCCGGCCGGTCCGGTTTCCCCGAGGACCACGCGCTGTTCCAGGGCTTCCTGCCGCCCGTCCGGGACCTGCTCACCGCGCGGCTGGCGGGCCACGACGTGATCCTCGTGCTCGGCGCGCCGGTCTTCAACTACCACGTGCACGCCGAAGGCCCCTACATCCCCGAGGGCTCGCGGCTGTTCCACTTCGACTGCGACCCCGACCAGATCGCGTGGGCGCCGGTCGGCACGAGCGTCCTCACCACCGTCCGGGCCGGGGTGTCCGGGCTGCTGGACCTGGTCGACAAGGCCGACCGGCCCGCGCCGGAGCCGCGGCCGCGGCTCGCCAAGCCCGCGGTCGCCGACCCGATCGACCCGGCCCTGGTCATCGAGACGCTGCGCGAGCGGATGCCCGAGGACGGGATCCTCGTGGAGGAGATCCCCAGCCATCGGGACCTGTTCCACGCCCGGTTCCCCATCACCCGGCCCGGCTCGTTCCTCACCATGGGCAGCGGCGTGCTGGGCTGGAGCCTGCCGATGGGCGTCGGCCGCGCGCTCGCCGGGTCCGGCGAGCGGATCGTCTGCGTCCTCGGCGACGGCGCGATCATGTACTCGGTGCAGGCCCTGTGGACGGCCGCGCAGTTCAAGCTGCCGATGACCGTGATCGTCCTCAACAACCGCGGCTACGGGGCGGTGCGCGCGCTGGGCCGCAGGATCGGCATGACCGAGATCGTGGGCGCCGACATCACCGGCATCGACTTCGCCACGCTCGCCCAGAGCCTCGGCTGCCCGGGCCGCACCGTCACGACGGCCGCCGACCTGGACGCCGCGATGGCCGAGGGGCTCGCGCACGACGGGCCGTTCCTCATCGACGTCAGCGTCGCGTCCGACGACTCGGCGATGTACGAGCCCTGGGCCCAGTGATGGAGCCCGGACACAGGAAAGGTGGCCGAAATGCTTGAGATCACCGGCCTGACGCACTCCTACTCCGGCGATCACGGGGTCTTGGACGGTCTCGACCTGACGGTCGCCGACGGCGAGCTGCTCAGCATCGTCGGCCCGTCCGGCTGCGGCAAGAGCACCCTGCTGCGCTGCATCGCCGGGCTCATCCGACCCACCGGCGGGAAACTCGCCCTCAACGGCAAACCGATCGACGGGGTGCCCGACGACCTCGCCGTCGTCTTCCAGGACTACAGCCGGTCGCTGTTCCCCTGGCTGACGGTCCGCGACAACGTCGCACTGCCACTGCGGCGCCGCGGCAAGTCCCGCACCGAACGCCGCGCCGCCGCGCAGGAGGCGCTCGAATCGGTCGGGCTCCCCGACGCGGGCAAGAAATACCCCTGGCAGCTCTCCGGCGGCATGCAGCAGCGCGTGTCCATCGCCCGCGCACTCGCCTACCGCCCCTCGCTGATGCTGATGGACGAACCGTTCGGCTCGGTCGACGCGCAGACCCGCGAAGACCTCGAAGACCTCGTCCTCAAAGTCCACCGGGACGCCAAGATGACGATCCTGCTCGTCACCCACGACATCGACGAGAGCGTCTACATCGGCGACCGCGTCGTCGTCCTCAACCGGTCCCCCGCACGCGTCCACGCCGACCTGCGCGTCGACCTGCCCACCGAACGCGACCAGATCGAGACCCGCGCCCTCCCCGAGTTCATCCGCCTCAGGGCCGAGGTCGGACGCCTCGTGCGCGGCGGCGCCAAGGTCCCCGGCGCCGCACCCGCCGAGGGCAAGGGCGCCGACAAGTCGGGCGACGGCCCCGTCACCGAGGTCGCCGGTGAGGACGCCGGGAAAGCGAAGGCGGCCGTGAAAGGCAGCGGCGACGAAACGTCCGGCGGCACGGCGGAGAAGGGCGCGTCGGAATCGGGCAGGGTCTCGAAGACGAAGTCCTGACCGGCGTCCGGGTTCGGAGCGCGGGCCCGTCCGGCTCCGGCACGGCGGCCGGAGCCGGACGGGCGGCGTCTTCGGCGCCGCCCCGGAGGCGTATGGAACACCGCAGGCGGAACGACCATCACGCTCATCCTGAATGTCCATATAAGTCCGCACTTGCGATACAGCAGACATCAAAGTCACAGCTTGTTTACACCTCTTCCCACGCGCCCGTGTAAACGCGACAAATCACCCACATTGGGCTTACAGTGCGCTACGCTCCCGCCTCGTTGAAAGATCGGCTTTCAGCCCGGTACCCCCACACGGAGCGTTGCGCATGCCAGTCACACATCGCCGCGCGGTCCTCGCCGGCGCGCTCGCCATCGCGCTCGGTCTCACCGGCGCCGCCTGCGGCGGCGACGACGAGACCTCCGCCAACGGTCTGGAGACCTCCAGGCTCACGCTCGGCACCATGACCGTCGCCGACACCGCGCCGGTCCAGGTCGCGATCGAGAAGGGGCTGTTCGAGGCCGAGGGCCTGGAGGTCAGGCTGCAGACCGTCCAGGGCGGCGCCGAGGCCATTCCCAAGCTGAAGAGCGGCGCCCTCGACATCAGCTTCGGCAACTTCGTTTCGCTGGTCACCGCGTCCGTCAAGGACCCGGGCTTCAAGCCCGAGATCGTCGCCGAGGGCTTCCAGAGCGCTCCGAAGACCCACACCCTGATGGTGCGCGAGGACTCCCCCTACCACTCCATCGAGGACCTCAAGGGCAAGAAGATCGGCGTCAACACCAAGAAGAACATCAGCACGCTGATGGTGGAGGCCGCGGGCAGGCCGAAGGGCGTGACCTTCGCGGACGACGTCTTCGTCGAGATCCCGCCCCCGAACATGGAGCAGGCGCTCAAGTCCGGGAGCGTCGAGGCGGTCCAGGCCATCGAGCCGTTCGGCACCCGGATGCAGCAGTCGATCGGCGCGCGCATGGTCGCCGACCTGTCGAGCGGGGAGACGGCCGACTTCCCGATCGCCGGTTACGCCTCCACGGAGAAGTTCGTGAAGGAGAACCCGAAGACCGTCGCCGCGTTCCGGAACGCGCTCCAGAAGGCCGCGGGCATGTGCGGCGAGCGCAAGGTCGTCCAGGACGTCCTGCCCAAGTACGCCAAGATCGACGCCCAGGTCGCCTCGACGATGAGCTACGGCGGCTACCCGACCGCGCTGAGCGCCGAGCGCCTCCAGAAGGTCCCGGACCTCATGCAGAAGTTCGGCTACATCGACGAGAAGCTCGACATCAAGACCCTCATCGCCCAGGCTTCATGAACCTTCGCCGAATCGCGCTGGGCGCGGCCGGCGGTGTCGGGGTGCTCGCGGTCCTGGAGGGCGTCAGCCGTGCCGGCCTCCTGGACCGCGACGCCCTGCCCCCGATGACGACCGTCCTGACCGAGGCGGCGGGGCTCGCCGTCGACGAGGACTTCCTCGTCGACGTCGGCGCCTCCCTGCAGGCATGGCTCGGCGGGCTCGCGCTCGCGGTGCTCGTGGCGGTCCCGCTGGGCGTGCTGCTCGGCTCGGTCCCGCTGCTCGACACCGCGTCCCGGGCCCTGGTCGAGCTGCTCCGCCCGATTCCCTCGGTCGCGCTCATCCCGCTCGCCATCATCCTGTTCGCCGATCCGCTGCAGATGAAGATGTCGCTCATCTTCTACGCGTGCCTGTGGCCGATCCTCATCAACACGCTCTACGCGCTCCGCGACGTCGACCCCGTCGCGAAGGACACCCTCCGCAGCTTCGGGTTCGGCACCCCGTCGGTGCTGTGGCGGGTCTCGCTGCCGAGCGCCGCCCCGTTCATCGTGACCGGTGTCCGGATCGCCGCCTCCGTCGCCCTCGTCGTCGTGATCAGCACCGAGCTGTTCGCCGGCGGGTGGGACGGCATCGGCATCTACCTGTCCGACACCCAGTCGGGCGGCGGCCGCACCGACCTGCTGCTCGCCGGCGCGGCCTGGGCGGGCCTGCTCGGGCTGCTGGCCAACGGCCTGCTGCTCGGGATCGAGCGGGTCGCGTTCCGCTGGAACACCGCGCGGACGGAGGGGGTCTCGTGAGGGCGCTGAGACTGGGGCGCGCGCTCCTGGAACGCGTCTGGCTCGTCGCCCTCGCGGTCGTGGCCTGGGAGCTCGTCACCCGGGCGGTGAACGAGACCTACTTCCCGCCGCCCTCGGAGATCGTCCGGACCCTCGAGGAGATCTGGTTCTCCGGACCGGCGGCGCACCTGTTCCTGTCGGACGACGCGCTGGAGGACTTTTCCAGCAGCCTGAAGAACCTGTTCGCCGGCTGGGCCGCGGCGGGACTCGCCGGCGTGGTGATCGGCGCCGCCATCGGACGCTCCCGGACCCTGTCCGACCTGTTCGACCCGGCACTGCAGTTCCTGCGGGCGGTGCCGCCGCCCACCTTGCTGCCGTTCTTCATCCTGGTGTTCTCGATCGGCGACACCATGCGGATCGTGACGATCGCGTTCGGCGTGATCTGGCCGGTGCTGCTGAACACCTCCGACGGCGTCCGCTCCGTGGACGTCCTGCAGCTGGAGACCGCGCGGGTCTTCAACATCTCCCGGGTCCGCCGGATGACGACGATCATCCTCCCGGCCGCCGCGCCGAAGATCTTCGCCGGGCTGCGGGTCGCGCTGTCGTTCGCGCTGATCCTCATGGTGCTGTCCGAGCTGCTGGGGAGCACCGTCGGCATCGGCACCGAGCTGCTGGACGCGCAGCGCCAGTTCGAACTGCCGCGGATGTGGGCCGGCATCGTCATGCTCGGCATCCTCGGGTTCCTGTTCAACGCCGTCTTCATGCTGCTGGAGCGGCGGCTGCTGGCCTGGCACACCGGCGCCAACCGGCTCGCGGACTGACGATGTCCCTCCTGACGCACACACAGAAAAGGCGGCCGTGATGCTCGAGGTAACCGGCCTGACGCACTCCTACTCCGGCGATCACGGGGTCCTGGACGGTCTCGACCTGACGGTCGCCGACGGCGAGCTGCTCAGCATCGTCGGCCCGTCCGGCTGCGGCAAGAGCACCCTGCTGCGCTGCATCGCCGGGCTCATCCGACCCACCGGCGGGAAACTCGCCCTCAACGGCAAACCGATCGACGGGGTGCCCGACGACCTCGCCGTCGTCTTCCAGGACTACAGCCGGTCGCTGTTCCCCTGGCTGACGGTCCGCGACAACGTCGCACTGCCACTGCGGCGCCGCGGCAAGTCCCGCACCGAACGCCGCGCCGCCGCGCAGGAGGCGCTCGAATCGGTCGGGCTCCCCGACGCGGGCAAGAAATACCCCTGGCAGCTCTCCGGCGGCATGCAGCAGCGCGTGTCCATCGCCCGCGCACTCGCCTACCGCCCCTCGCTGATGCTGATGGACGAACCGTTCGGCTCGGTCGACGCGCAGACCCGCGAAGACCTCGAAGACCTCGTCCTCAAAGTCCACCGGGACGCCAAGATGACGATCCTGCTCGTCACCCACGACATCGACGAGAGCGTCTACATCGGCGACCGCGTCGTCGTCCTCAACCGGTCCCCCGCACGCGTCCACGCCGACCTGCGCGTCGACCTGCCCACCGAACGCGACCAGATCGAGACCCGCGCCCTCCCCGAGTTCATCCGCCTCAGGGCCGAGGTCGGACGCCTCGTGCGCGGCGGCGCCAAGGTCCCCGGCGCCGCACCCGCGGCCACCGGGAGGAAGAGCACCGGGTAGTCCCGCTCGGCACCTCCAGGGGTCCCGCCGGGACGGACGGCGAAGAACGTGCCGGAATCGGACAACGGGCCGAGATCGGGGCGCCGAATCGGCGACGATGGCAGGGCGAGCCGGACGGCGTCCGGCTCGCCGGCCGGTCGGGACCGCCGGGGGCACGGCGGCGATGACACGACCCGGGGGCGGGTCGGCCACGCGGTCTCGCCGCTCCCAGGGACCAACGGAGGACGATTCATGCGCGTACTCGTCGTGGGGGGCGGGATCGGCGGGCTCACCGCCGCGTTGAGCCTGTACGAGGCGGGCGCGGAGCCGCTCGTGGTCGACGCCGTCCGGGAGCCGCGCCCGCTCGGCGTCGGCATCAACCTGCTCCCGCACGCCGTCCGGGAGCTGACCGAGCTCGGGCTGGGGGACGAGCTCGCCGAGATCGGCGTCCCGACCACCGAGATGGTGCACTTCGACCGGTTCGGCGGCCGCATCTGGGGCGAGCCGCGCGGCCGCGGCCTCGGCTACCGCTGGCCGCAGTACTCGATCCACCGCGGTGAGCTGCAGATGGTCCTGCTGGACGCGGTCCGCAAGCGGCTCGGCGACGCCGCCGTCCGCACCGGGACCGTGTTCGAGGACGTCGAGCAGGACGGCTCCGGGGTGCGGGCCCGGCTGCGCGACCGGGCGTCGGGCGCGGTCGGCACCGAGGCGGCCGACGTGCTCGTCGGCGCGGACGGGCTGCACTCGACCGTCCGCGCCCGGCTGTACCCGGACGAGCGCGCACCGCTGTGGAGCGGCATCCGGATGTGGCGCGGCGTCACCGAGGGCGAGCCGTTCCTCACCGGCCGGACGCTGGCGGTCGCGGGCAGCAACGCCGCCGCGAAGATCGTCGTGTACCCGATCTCGATGCGCGCCGAGCGGCGCGGGCGGGCGCTGCTGAACTGGGTCGCGGAGGTCAGGACGGGCGACGAGCGCCCCGCCGGAACCGCCGACTGGAACCGGAGGGGACGGCTGGAGGACGTCCTCCCCCGCTTCGCCGACTGGACGTTCGACTGGCTGGACGTCCCGGCGATGCTGCGGTCCACGACGGAGATCCTCGAGTACCCGATGGTCGACCGCGAACCCCTCGACCGCTGGACGTTCGGCCGCGTCACCCTGCTCGGCGACGCCGCCCACCCGATGTACCCGATCGGGTCGAACGGCGGCTCGCAGGCCGTCCTGGACGCCCGTGTCCTGGCGCACGAACTGGCCGCCGCGGGCCCCGCCGACGGCCTGGCCGCCTACGAGCGGGAACGCCGCGAGATCGCCAACGCGATCGTGCTGGCCTGCCGGGACATGCCGGCCGACCGCGTGCTGCACATGGTCGGCCGGCGCGCCCCGCGGGGGTTCACCGCGATCGAGGACGTGCTGGCGCCGGAGGAACTGGAGACGATCACCGGCGCGTACCGGCGGACGTCGTTCTCCGACGCCGACGAGCTCAACTCGCGCCCGTCCTACACGACCGCGCGCTGACCGTCATTTCGCCTCGGAGTACCGGTCGACGACCGCGATCTCCATCGGGAACACGACGGCCGTGCCGCCGAACAGCAGGCGGCGCGCCTCGTCCGCCGCCGCCCGGACGGCCTCGGCGACGTCGCCGGCCAGCTCCGCGGGCGCGTGCACGATCACCTCGTCGTGCTGGAAGAACACCAGGCGGGGCGCCCCCAGCCCGGTGAGGCGGCGGCGCAGCGCGCCGAGCAGCGCCAGCGCCCAGTCGGCGGCCGTCGCCTGCACCACGAAGTTGCGGGTGAACCGGCCGCGGCTGCGCAGCGCCCGCGCCCCGCCGTCGTCCGACGTCAGCGCCCGCCAGCCCGCGGACGGCGGCGGGCACGTCCGGCCGAGCAGGGACCGGACGAGCGCGCCCCGCTCGCCCGCCCGCGCGGCCGCCTCGACGTAGCCGAACGCGTCGGGGAAGCGCTTCTTCAGCACGGCGAGCAGCTGCACGGCCTCGCCCGTCCCGCCGCCGTACATGGCCGACAGCAGGGCCAGCTTGGCCTTGTCGCGGGCGGACAGGCCGTCCTGCCCGGGGTCGGCGGTGAACGCCTCGGCGAGCGCGGCGTACAGGTCGCCGTGGGCGGCGGCGTCGGCGAACGCCCGGTCGCCGGCGAGCGCCGCCAGGACGCGGGGCTCCAGCTGGGCGGCGTCCGCGACGACCAGCCGCCAGCCGGGGTCGGCGACCACCGCCCGGCGGAGCACCCGCGGGATCTGCAGGGCGCCGCCGCCGCTGGTCGCCCACCGTCCGGACACCACGCCGCCGACCACGTACTCCGCGCGGAACCGGCCGTCCCGCACCCACGTGTCGAGCCACGCCCACCCGTGCGCCGTGTGCAGCCGCGCCAGCTCCTTGTACTCCAGCAGCAGCGGCACGGCCGGATGGTCGATCTCCTTGAGCACGTGCGCCCGCGTCGACGGCACCGGCAGGCCCGCCGCCGCGAACGCCTTGACGATCTGCGCGGGGGAATCGGGGTTGACGTGTGCGCGCGGGCCGAACGCGGCGTCGATGCGGTCGGCGAGGTCCTGGAGCTTGCGGGGCCGGAGCCCCCCGGACGGCCGCGCCCCGAGCAGCTCGGTGAGCAGGGCGTCGTGCTCCTCGGCCGACCAGGGCAGCCCGTCGTGGCCCAGTTCGGCGGCGACCAGGGAGCCCGCCGACTCCGCCGCCGCCAGCAGCGCGAACCCGTCCAGGTCGGCCATGGCCTTCCGCTGGGCGGCGTGCACCTCGACGATCCGCGCGAGGTCGTCGCGGAGCGCGTCCTCGCCGGAGTCGCCGAACAGGGACGCCTGCGTCGTCTCGCGCACCGGCGCCGGATCGGGCGGGACGGGCGCGCCGTGCAGCCGCGCCCACGCCGCCGCGACCGACCGCGGCTCGCCGTACCGTCCGGCGTGGCCGAGCAGCAGGCTCTCGACGAGCTCCAGGTCGTGGCACCGCGCCACGCGCACCCCGGCGTCCAGCAGCCGCGGGTACAGCCGCGCGGTGGACGCCCACACCCACCGCGGCGCCGCGTCCCGCTCCGCCTCGGCGATCGCGGCGACCAGGTCGGGCACGGTCCGGGCCGGGCCCGCGGGCACGCCGTCCTCGGCGAGGGGCCTCAGCTCTCCCCCGCCGCCGGGCCCCGCGGCCGCCGCCATCCGCACCCGTCCATTCTGGCCGCGCCCACCGACAGAAACCGAAGACCCCTCCGCGACGGGTGAACGCGGAGGGGTCGCACGGGGGCCAGGGCCGTAGCCCCCGGAGGGTCAGGCGACGAGCGAGACCTGCTGCTCGGGCGGCGTCCCGCCGTAGCGGTCGACGACCTTGTTGAGCTGGATCTGGTAGTACAGCACCCCGAAGCCGATGATGCCGAGCAGGAAGCCGAGGCCGCCGCTGCAGCTCGCGGGCAGGCCCGCGGCGCGCTGCGCCTGGGCGATGCGGCCGCCGAGCTTGACCCACATGACCAGCGGCCAGATGCCGAAGGTGATGGCGCCGAACAGCATCGACAGCAGCGCGTTGAGCGCGGAGTCGCCGACGCGCCGGTCGTAGCGGTACAGCTCGGAGTGGACCTTGAAGAACCACACCAGGCCGTAGATGCCGAAGGTGATGACGGGAAGGCCCAGCCAGGCGCCGAGCGGGTTGCGCCGCTTCATGTTGGCGCCGGTGCCCGTGGCCGCGGGCGCCTGCTGCGGCGCCGGGGCGGGCGCGTAGCCGCCCTGCTGGTGCGCGTGCTGGCCCTGCCCCTGCGAGGGGTAGCTCATGTATGTGTCTCCTGTGGACGCGTTCTCACCGTTCACCCGTGAGGTGATCAAGAACTGTAACGCCCGGCGCACGCACCGTGCGACAAGATCGCCGAAGTTCGCCCGGTTTCACGACGAATTCGCCGGGCTCAAGGAGATTCGTACCTCGTCCTCGACCGGCGGAAACGCCTCGTGGGAGCCGCATCCGGTCGCCGCGTGGCAGCGGATGCGCAGCTCCTCCCCGGTGACGTCCAGCCGCAGGAAGCTCTTGAAGAACGGCGGCTCGTCCCAGTCGGCCATCTCCGACCGGAACCGCTGCGGCAGCTTGCGGACCGGCAGCCGCAACGCCCCCCGCCGCCGCCTGTCCCCGCGCGGCACCCCCAGCGCGAACGCGACGAACCGCGCCCGCAGCGACGGCCCGCGCGCCTCGTACCCCCGGCCGGGCTCGATGCCGAGCCGCCGCCGCACCGCCGCCGTCGCCTCCTCAGGAGTGAGGTCGAACAGCTTCGGCAGGTGCAGCCACCGCCCGTACAACTTGCCGTACCGCGACAGGGAGTCCCCCCGCAGCGGGTAGCAGCGGAACTCGCTCTCCGCCACGGACCGCGTCCGCGGGATGGTGTGGGTCGCGTGCATGAACGCGCCCCCGCCGCCCGCCACCACGTACTGCAGCGTACGTCCGTCCTCTCGGACCATCGGGTACCGCTGGTAGTTGTGGATGTCGCCCCCGATGGCGGCCACGTAGTTGTGCGCCGGATCGCGGACGATCCCGTCGACCGTCCCGCCGCCCTCGATCGGGCACGGACGGTGCTCGTCGTCCACGTACAGGGGCTTGCCCGTGATCAGGATCTTCGGCTTCGGCCCCCCGGACACCTCCCGCAGCCACTCCCCCTGATCGCGGTCGATCTCGCCCTCGATCCCCGTGTCGACGCCCACGATCCGCAGGGACGGAGTGTCGATCACCCAGTACGGCCCCGGCTGCCCCGACCGCTGGCCCGCCGCGCCCCGGTACGTCCTCCGGGCCTCCGCCAGCGCGCGCGCGTCGACGTCCCCGGCCTTGCGCCACAGCGCCCCCGCGAGCCACCCGAACGGCCCGCCCCACTTCGGCGGCGAGCAGTCCATGTCCAGCCCGCAGAACACGTGGAGGAACCCGCGGAGCCCGTCGTACCAGTCGTGGTTCCCCGGCACCGCGTACACCGGCCCCGCGAAGTCCTTGTAAGGCCGGAAGAACCTCTCCGGGTAGTCGGCGGCCTCGCCCGCCGGGTAGACGACGTCGCTCGCGATGACCATGAAGTCGGCGTCCCCGGCCGCGTTCAGCATCGGCGGCACGACCGCGTACTGCGAGCGGTCCCCCTCCCCGGTGTCGCCCAGCAGGACGAACGAGAACTCGGGCGCCGACCGGTGCACGGTGAACGCGGCGGGCGTCCCCCGCTCCCGCAGCGCCGCGACGCAGCGCCGCCGGATCACGACCGACGGATCCCCGAACCACTTGGCGATCACGTCGTTGCGCGAGCGCCACAGCACCCGGGGACGCCGCCACGAGAAGTCGGGCATCCGCTCGGGCAGCAGTTCGTGGAACGTCCCCGGCGTCCTGCACTCCCACCCGGCCCCGGCCTCGGACGTCCGCGAGTTCCCCTCGCCCCCCGCCATGCCGTTCGAACCAGCCGATTCCTCAGCACGCACAGGAGACCTCCGGGGGGAAGGGGGCGACACGGAGAGTCTAATTGCGACATCGCTCCGTCCACGGCCCCCGACCCGAATCACCCACGAGGCCGGACGAAGCCCCTAAGACACCAACACCAGCCCTCACCCCAGCCAGAGCGCACCGGGACCCCTGCGATTGTGAGCGAAGCCGAGTTCGAGCGAAGCGAGAACTCGATCGCGCAGCGAGCCCCTGGGCGAGTCGGAGCGATGCAGCGATCGCACGCAGCACCCGCCGAAGGAAGGCCGCCTAGCGGCCTGGCGCCAAGGGTGGTGCGAACAAACACAGCAGCACCGGCGCCACCCCCAGGGACGCCGGCGCTGCCACGTGGAGGGCGTCCGCGGGAATCATGAGTCCCCCCAGAACGGCGAGTGAATCGCCTTCTCATGATGCGTCCGCAGACGGCCCCAAGGTCCCTTAGCGGGACGTATACGACGCTATCCGGATGGCCGTAACGCCCGCGTAAATCGCCCCAAACGCGCGCACCAAATCTCGGATCTTTCCACGTCGGCGCAGTTCAGAGCAGCACTGAACCTCAGCCGTCACCCCAGCCACCCGCCCACCTGGACCCCTGCGATCGCGTCCGAAGGCAGGTTCGAGCGAAGCGACAACCTGATCGCGCAGCGAGCCCCTGGGCGAGTCGGAGCGATGCAGCGATCGCACGCAGCACCCGCCGGAGGAAGGCCGCCTAGCGGCCTGACGCCAAGGGTGGTGCAAGTAGACGCAGCGCGCTCGGCAGGACGCGGGCGGTCACGGGGAGGACGCCGGGGAGTTCGCCGTCGGCGCCGTAGGGCAGGGTGCGGCCGGGCGGGCCGGTGAGCTCGATGCGCACCTCCCGGCCGCGCAGGACCTCGACCTGGGGACGGTGGACGTGCGTCCCGGCCTCGAGTTCGCGCATGACGGCGAAGAAGAGCGGTTTCGGGGCGGAGTGGATGAGGACGACGTCGAGGAGGCCGTCGTCCACGCGGGCGTCCGGGGCGATGTGCTTGTTGGAGCCGTAGTAGCCGGAGTTCGCGGCGACGACGCTGTAGCCGCGGAACCGGTGCTCGGCGCCGTCCACGGTGACCCGGTAGTCGGCGGGGCGCCAGGCGAGGATGGCGCGCAGGGCTCCGGCGTAGTAGGCGGCGGAGCCGCGCAGGAGGCGGGAGCGGTTGGCGTTGGCGTTGGCGACGGCGTCGACGCCCGCGTAGACGCTGCCGAGGACGGCGGTGCCGGCGACCTCGATGGCGTCGACGGCGCGCGGCTCGCCGTGCAGGAGGAGGCGGGCGAGGGGGGCGGGCTCGGTGGGGACGCCGAGCTGGCGGGCGAAGTCGTTGCCGCGCCCGGCGGGGACGATGCCGAACACGGCGTCGGTGCCGGTGAGGGCGCCGCCGACGCGGCCGACCATGCCGTCGCCGCCGACGCCGAGGACGACGCGGCCGGCGGAGGCGGCGGTGCGGGCGAGGTCGGCGGCGTGGTCGAGGCCGCGGCTGTACTCGACGGCGAGGTCGGCGCCGGCGTCGCGGAGGGCGCGGGCGAGCGGGACGAGCGAGGCGGCGGACGCCGAGCCGCCCGCGGCGGGGTTGACGATCGCGGTGAACGCGCGCGGCACGGTCACTCTCCCCGCACGAGGACGCCGGGGTTGAGGATCCCGGCCGGGTCGAGGCGGTCCTTGACGGCGTGCAGGACGGCGGTCCCGAGGGGGCCGGTCTCGCGTTCGTACCAGTCGCGGTGGTCGGTGCCGACGCCGTGGTGGTGGCTGATCGTGCCGCCCGCGTCGATGATCGCGTCGCAGGCGGCGCGCTTGGCCTTCTCCCAGTGCGCGAGCGGGTCCTCGCCCTGCGCTGAGACGACCGTGAAGTAGAGGGAGGCGCCCGACTGGTACACGTGCGAGATGTGGCACATCACGAGGGGCGGCGTGCCGGAGCCGGACAGGGTGCCGATGAGGGCGAGCCGGACGGCCTCGTACAGGTCGGGGATCCGCGACCAGAACCCGGCGGTCTCCAGCGTCTCGACGAACGCGCCGACGTCCAGCAGGGAGTCGCGCAGGTAGGGGGCGTTGAAGCGGCCGTGCTCCCACTTCTCGCCGGGTTCGGCGCCGAGCGGTTCGCCGCCCGCGTCGCGCAGCGTCTCGGCGGCGCGGGCGCGCCGGTCGGCGATCCGCGCGGCGGTGCCCTCGAAGCCGAGGACGGCGAGGCAGCCGGCGGCGCCGGAGCCGGACCCGAGGGCGGCCGGGTCGGCGAGGCCGATCATGGTCTCGGTCTCGTCGGAGAGCCGCAGGACGGTCGGGAGCGGGCCGTCCTGGGCGAGGCGCCGGAGGGCGGCGGCGCCCTCGGCGAAGGACGCGAACCGCCATCCCTCGTAGGCGCGTTCCGGCGGGATCGGATGGATCCGCACGGTCACCGAGGTGATCACGCCGAACGCGCCCTCGGAGCCGAGGACGAGCTGGCGCAGGTCGGGCCCGGCGGCGGACTTCGGCGCGCGGCCGAGGTCGAGGGAGCCCTCGGGGGTGGCCGCGGTCAGCCCGACCACCATGTCGTCGAACCGGCCGTACCCGGCGGACGCCTGCCCGCTGGAGCGCGCGGCGGCGAAGCCGCCGATCGTCGCCCATTCGTACGACTGGGGGAAGTGTCCGAGCGTGTACCCGTGTTCGGCGAGCAGCGCCTCCGCGTCCGGGGCGCGGAGGCCGGGCTGCAGGACGGCCGTGCGCGACGCGTGGTCGATCGAGACGAGCGCGTCCATCCGGCGCAGGTCGAGGGCGACGAACCGGTCGACGCCCTCCGGCGCGAGACCGCCGACGACCGACGTGCCGCCGCCGAACGGGACGACCGGGATCCGGTGGGCCGCGCACACCCGCAGGACCGCGAGGACCTCGTCGTGCCCGCCCGGCAGGACGACCGCGTCGGGCGCGGCGGACGTTTCGCCCGCGCGCACACGCATCAGGTCGGGCGTCGACTTGCCGCGCGTGTGCCGGACGCGCGTCTCGGCGTCCGTCCGGACGTGTCCGGCGCCGCCCACCGCCTCGGCGAGCGCGCCCAGTTCGGCCGCGTCCAGCCGGGGCTCGGCGGGCGCGATCCCCGCGAGGTCGACGGGCCGCGCGTCGCCCGTCCGGACGCCGAGCAGGTCGCGCAGCAGGCCCACGACGGGTTCGGGCAGCGGCACCGCCCGGTCGGGATCGCCCCAGCCGCTCCACAGCATGTCGCGCGTCTCCACCCTGCCTCCCGGCGTGTCGTTCCGTGTGCTTACACTGTGACACATGACGTCGAATCGTCACAATGGAACCGGCGCCCGGACCGCCGACGACACCGTCCTGGACGCCGCCCGCGACTGCGTGCTCGCCGTCGGGGTGCGCCGGACCACGCTGACCGACATCGCCCGCCGCGCCGGCGTCTCGCGGATGACGCTGTACCGCCGCTGGCCGGACGTCCGGACGATCGTCGCCGACCTGATGACCCGCGAGTGGGTGCGGATCGGCGCCGCCGTGCAGCGGCCGGACGACGGCCGTCCGGTCCGGGACCGGCTGGTGGACGGCCTGGTCGAGGGCGTCCGCGCGTTCCGCGGGCACCCGCTGCTGCGCAAGATCGTCGATGTGGACCCCGAACTGCTGCTCCCGTACGTCCTCGACCGCCTCGGCGCCAGCCAGCGGGCGTTCCTGGAGCTGTTCGAGGAGGCGATCGCCGACGGGCACCGCGACGGGACGATCCGCGCCGGGCATCCCGCACGGCAGGCGCGCGCGCTGCTGCTGGTCGTCCAGTCCTACGGGCTGTCGGGACGAACCGTGATCGACGAGGACGATCCCGAGCTCGCCACCGCCGCGTTCGACGCCGAACTGCGCGACGCCCTCGACAGGCTCCTCGCCCCGTGACCGGAGCCGTCCCCGAGGCGACCGTCCCGCACCGCACACCGGACAGGGCGCACGCCCGAGCCGCCGTCGGGACCCGGCGGCGCGGGCCCGCACCGCACGCCGACGAAGGGCGCACACCATGAACGACGGACCGATCACCGCACCCGGACGGTCGTCGCTGAACCGGGCGCGGCGCGCCCGCGAGCTCGCGGCGCTGCCCGGCGAGGTCGTGGACGTCCTGGTCGTGGGGCTCGGCGCCACGGGCGCCGGGGCGGCGCTGGACGCCGCGTCGCGGGGGCTGTCGGTCGCCGCGATCGACGCGCACGACCTGGCGTTCGGGACGTCGCGGTGGAGTTCGAAGCTGATCCACGGCGGGCTGCGCTACCTGGCGTCCGGGCAGGTGGGCGTGGCGCACGAGAGCGCCGCCGAGCGCGGGGTGCTGCTGACGCGGACGGCGCCGCACCTGGTGGCCGCGCAGCCGTTCGTCATGCCGCTGACGCCGCTGGTGCCCCGCTCGCACGCGCTGGTGACCCGGGCGGGGCTGCACGCGGGGGACGCGCTGCGGATGGCCGCGCGGACGCCGCGGGCCGCGCTGCCGCGCTCGCGCGGGCTGTCGGCGGTGGAGACGCTGCGGGCCGCGCCCGCGCTGCGCCGGCTGGGGCTGCGCGGCGGGCTGCTGTCCTGGGACGGGCGCCTCGCCGACGACGCCCGGCTGGTCACCGCGATCGCGCGGACGGCCGCCGCGCACGGCGCCCGGATCCTGACGCGGTGCCGTGCGGTGGCGCTGGCGGGGGACGGCGCGCTCGTCCGGGACGAGGAGACCGGCCGGGAGTTCGCCGTGCGGGCCCGCGCGGTGATCAACGCGACCGGCGTGTGGGCGGGCGGCCTCGTGGACGGGGTGCGGCTGCGGCCGTCGCGCGGGACGCATCTGGTGGTGCGGCCGGAGGTCCTGCCCGGACGGGCGGGGATGCAGATCCCGGTGCCGGGCGGGTTCGGCCGGTTCCTGCTGGTGCTGCCGCAGGAGGACGGGCGCGTCTACGTGGGGCTGACCGACGAGCCGGCCGACGGGCCGGTCCCGGACGTGCCCGAGCCGACGCCCGCCGAGGTCGGGTTCCTGCTGGACGTGCTGGGCGCGGCGCTGGAGGTGCCGGTGCGGCCGTCGGACGTGGTCGGCGCGTTCGCGGGGCTGCGTCCGCTGCTGGACGCGGGCGCGGGCACGGGCGGGGAGACGGCCGACCTGTCGCGGCGGCACGCGGTGCTGACCGCGCGGAACGGGGTCGTGACGGTCGTCGGCGGCAAGCTGACGACCTACCGGCGGATGGCGGAGGACGCCGTGGACGCCGCCGTGCGGGGCCGCGGGCTCGCCGCCGGGCCCTGCCGCACCGCGCGGATCCCGCTGGTCGGGGCGGCGTCCCCGGACCGGCTGTCGCGACTGGACGCGCCGCAGCGGCTCGTCCGCCGGTACGGGGCGGAGGCCCCGCTGCTGGCGGCGCTCGGCGCGGACGATCCCGCGCTGCTGGAGCCGGTCGTCGCGGGGCTGCCGGTGCTGGGGGCCGAACTGGCGTGGGCCGTCCGGCACGAGGGGGCGCTGGACGCGGGCGACGTCCTCGATCGGCGTACCCGGATCGGGCTCGTGGCCGCCGACCGGGCGGCGGCGCTGCCCGTCGCCGAGGCGTTGACCAGGGCGTCCGTCGGGTGAGGCGGCGCGCGCGGCGGGTATGACGTTCCCCACCTTCGCTGGCCCCCGGAATCTCTGTTAGGTTAACCTAACCTAACGGGCCAAGATCGGCGGGGGGGGGTTCCTTGACGCGCGGCAAGGGGTGCGGGCACTGCCCGGGCAGCCACACCGGTGAGCTGCCCTGCCTGGCGAGCGCCACCACCAAGGCCCGCGCCTGGCTGCTCATCGAGCACCCGGGCCCGTGGCCCGAGCGCGTCGAGGACATCGCCGGACCCGCCCCCGTCGCGCGGGCCCTGCGGGCAGCGCTGCGGGCGGGCGTCCGGCCGCAGCTCATCCGCCGGACCGGCCGCCGCCGCCCGCTCCCCCCGATCCAGGTCTACGCGGCGTTCTCGCAGGGCGACCGGGTGTGGATGGAGGGACGCAAGCTCGCCGATCCGGACGAGCTGGACGCCCTCGACCTCGACGCCCTCGCGGCGGGGCGCTCGCCGGGCCTGGGGGCGCTCGTCGCCGACCCGGTGCTGCTGGTGTGCACGCACGGCAAGCGCAACGCGTGCTGCGCGCGCACGGGCGCTCCCCTCGCCCGAACCCTGTCGTCACGTTTCGGGCCGCTCGTCTGGGAAACCACCCATGTCGGCGGTGACCGATTCGCGGCGAACCTGGTATGTCTCCCCCACGCCTTCTACTACGGCGACCTCGGCGAGACCGAGGCCGTGTCGGCGGTGGACGCCTACCTGCGGGGCGAGGTCGTGCTGGACCGGCTGCGGGGCCGGGCTGGAAACCCGGAGCCCGCACAGGCGGCCGAGCACTTCGTCCGGGCCCACACGGGACGGCTGGAAGTGGACGCCGTGACCGTGGAGTCCATCACAGGGGCATCTCGGTACGAAGCGGTGGTCACCGTTCAGGAGAGCCGTTACCGGGTCGTCTTCGAGGCCGCACAGCAGTCGGCCCCGTGCGGACCGGACTGCGGAGAGAACCTGGAAACCTACATTGTTAGGGACCTCACCCTTCTCAACGCGGCGGCCCTCGTGTAATCTCTCGGAGGTCCCTTTAGAGGGCATCCGTGTCGCACGTCCCCAGGATTCCGGAGTAACCGGACGGGGAACAGAGCGGCAACTCCAGACGTTGGACCATTCGGCGCTTCGCTTCTGACACTCGTCATGTGAAGCACGTCGAGCGTCCATGTCCTTTGCTCAGTACGAAACCAATCAAGGTGGGTGTTCCATGGCTCAGGTACGTCGGCAGGCAAACCTCCCTCGTCCCAGCTGGGGCTGGCAGGACGCCGCGGCGTGCCGGGGGGAAGACCTCGTCCTCTTCTTCGGTCCCGACGGCGAGCGCCAGCCCGAGCGCGAGATCCGCGAGCGGAAGGCCAAGCAGATCTGCATGGGCTGCCCCGTTCGTTCGGAGTGCCTGGACTACGCGGTTTCCAGGCCGGAGAAGTACGGCACGTGGGGCGGCCTCAACGAAGACGAGCGCGCGTCCGAGCGCCGGCGCCGCATGCGTCGCGCCAACGCCGCCTAGCCGACCGCGCAGGGCGGTGCACAGGCCGCCCGACCGCTCCCAGAACCACCCCGGCACGCCACCCGAGAAAAACGACACGGCCCCGCATCCGGCGGGGCCGTTTGCGTTGCCCGTACCCGGTCCCGAAGGCCGGGTACGGGCGTTTGCGTCACGCTTGACCTGTTCCAAGATTCCCGAATTACCGGGCGGCCGTCTTTTACCGCATCCGGCGTCGGCCCGTAAGCCATTTCCGGAAATTCAGCCGGGTCCATTGTCGGGCTCCGCGAGCCGGCCGGCGCGCGCCAACCAGTCGATCACGTCGCGGTCGGTGAGCTGGTCGAAGTCCCGGTACCACTGCCCGACCGCGCGGAAGTCCAGCGGCGCCGCCGGCACGACCAGATCGTCCACCTCCGGCTCCAGCCGCCGGACGGTCTCCGCGGCGCCCACGGGCACCGCCAGCACCAGCCGCGACGGGCCCCGCTCCCGCAGCGCCCGCACGGCCGCACGGGCCGTCCCGCCGGTCGCCAGGCCGTCGTCGACCACGACCACGGGACGTCCGGACGTCTCCGGCAGCGGACGCCCGCCCCGGTACGCCATCACCCGCCGGTCGAGCTCCGCGCGCTCGGCCTCCACCGTGGCGGCCAGGTCGTGCTCGGTGAGCCCCAGCTGTGCCAGGAGCCCCGCGTCGAACACCGGGGAGCCGCCCTCGGCGATCGCCCCCACGCCGAGCTCCGGCTGCGCCGGAAAGCCGATCTTGCGGGTCACCAGGACGTCCAGCGGCGCGTCCAGCCGCCGCGCGATCTCGTACCCGACGGGGACGCCGCCGCGCGGCAGCGCCAGCACCGCGGCGCCCTCCAGCCCCAGCGGCGCCAGCCGCTCGGCGAGCACCCGGCCCGCCTCGGCCCGGTCGGCGAACGGCAGCCGCACCGTCTCGTCCCGCCGGATCTCCTCGCGCGTCCTGTTCCGTGTCCGGTCCCAGGGCATCGCGCACACCCCCTCCGGGGTCGTTTGCACCTTCACCCCGGAGCCCTACCCGCTCAGCGCGGTCTTGTCAGGAGACCAGCCACCTGAGGGGGTTGTCGTGCAGAATCCCCTCCAGGGTCGCGTCGTCGGCGCCGGCGGCGCGCAGCGCGGGCAGGAAGGTCTCGAACAGGTAGCCGTACCCGGCGCCGCCGTAGCGGGCGACCTGCGTCATGCGGGACACCCCGGTGCTCAGCAGCACCCGGTCGGCGTGCCCGGCGTCGAGCATGTCCATGACGGCGCGGACGCGCGCGCCGAGGGCCGCGTCGTCGTCGCCGGCGAGACCCAGCGTCCCGAACGAGACGTACGCGCCCGCCTCCGCGATCTTGCGGTGCTGGCCGGGGTCGTCCACCCGGTCCTGCTGGCCGACGGCGACCCGCTCGGGCGCCAGCTCGGCCGAGGTGAGGATCTCCAGCTGGGCCAGGCCCGCGCGGCCGTAGGTGGCGACCGGCAGCCCGGAGTAGCGGGCGGCGCGGGCGGCGGCGCGCAGGCACAGCTCCTCGGCCTCGGTGGGCGCCTCGCCCCAGGTGCCGATCTCGCCGATCACGCCGGGCAGCGCGTTCGTCCCGTCCATCCCGAAGCCGATCTCGGCGAGCAGCCGCTCGGCGAGCCGCTCCACCGCGGACGGGCCGGTGCCGGCTTCCCCGGCGGCGAGCGCCTCGCGGACGAACGCGGGGTGGAAGGGCTCGGTGAACACGCCGGTCGCGGCGACCACCGCGACCCGGGCGGCGGACGCCACGCGGGCGAGCGACGCGGCGTCGCGGCCCATGCCCGAGCAGGTCAGATCGACGACGAGGCCGAGGCCGTGGTCCGCGCGCAGCGCGGCCAGTTCGTGCTTGACGGCCTTCTCCTCGTCCAGCCAGCGGCGGGGGTCCGAGCCGACCATCGCGGGCCGCGCCGGCCACCGCAGGTCGAGCCGCAGATGCTCGTGGGAGAGCACCGGGCCGGTGATGTCGGACGTCGCGATCGTGCCGGTCACGGTCCGGATCCGGCGCGTCTCCTCACGAGGGGTCATGTACGCCGAGGTTACGACATGTTTGGCCTTTTGATGGGTTTAACCGGCGGAGTTTTTACCGTCTGCCACGTCACTCCCACCTGCGTCCTCGTCGCCCTGCGCCTCCCGGACCGCCCGCGCCCGGGCCGTCCCGGCGCTGGGCCACAGCCGGTCGATCTCCGCGTTCAGCGCCGCGCCGATCAGCACCGCGAACGCCGCCACGTACAGCCAGGCGAGCACGGCGATCGCCGCCGCGAGCGACCCGTACACCGAAACCCCGCGCAGCGACCCGGCCAGGTAGAGCCGCAGCGCGAAGCTGCCCGCGATCCAGATCAGCAGCGCCAGCGCCGCGCCCGGCACCTCCCGGTACCAGGCCGTCCGCACCGGAACGCTCATGTGGTAGAGCAGCGCGAGGAACACGATCGACAGCGTCACCACGACCGGCCAGTACAGGACCCGGACGAACTCGGCGCTCTCGGGCAGCACGTGCCGAACCAGGGTCGGTCCCAGCACCAGCAGCGGGATGACGACCAGCATCACCAGCAGGCCGATCAGGTACAGGAAGAACGCGCGCAGCCGCGTCCGGATCACCCCGCGCACGCCCGACAGCCCGTACGCGATCGTGATCGTGTCGACGTACACGTTCGTCGCCCGCGATCCCGCCCACAGCGAGATCAGGTACCCGATCGACACGATGTTGGCGTTGCCGCCCCCGATCACGTCGTCCAGCAGCGGGACGACCACCGTGTCCACCGACGGGCCGGTCAGCACCGTCCGGGCCTGCTCGATCGCCCAGTTGCGGATCTCGTCGACGGTGCCGGGCCCGAGCGCGCCGCGGAAGTGCCCCATCGTGCCGATCAGCCCGATCACCAGCGGCGGCAGCGACAGCAGCGCGAAGAACGCCGCCTCGGCCGCGAGCCCGGTGACCCGGTGCCGGAACGCCGTCACGGTCGTCCCCTTGACCAGCAGCCACGTCACCCGCGGGGCGGCCCGCACCCCGTCCGGCACGTGCCGCGGCACCCACCGGGGCAGGCCGCGCCGCGGCCCCGGCGGGCCCTCGGCTGGATTCGCGTCCCCGGACGAGGGAACGCGGTCGGCGTCGGAGACGGTCGTCACACCGCCTCACCGTAAGGCGTGCATCGCCCGCGACGTCCTGTACCGCCCGATCTCACGCCCCGCTCCGCGCGTCGCACGTCACCCCCCGTTCGACCGCCCGCCCCGTCCCGTTCCCCGCGCTACCCCTCTGACGCCGCGGCGCACCGTCCCGCCCAAGATCATCGCAGCCGCCGCCGTGCCCGCCCCCGACCCCGCGCCCCCGGGCGAGCCGCACGCCGAACAGGCCCCACCGAACCCGGCGCGGCGGGCCTCCACATCGGGGATCGGGAGTGAGCATCGCGAATCATCGGGGACAATGGAAATCGTGATATGCGAGTCGTGCCGTGAGCGCCGCCACGAGAAGTGCCGTGGCGGGTCGTGGTGCGACTGCCAGCACCGGGACGGTCCCGCGACGCGTGAGACGACGACGTCGGGCCCGCGGGACGAACCGGGCCCGGACTCCGGCGACGGCGCCGGGAAGGGCGAGCCCGCCGTGAACTGGCGGCGGCAGGGGTGAGAGCCGAAACGATGACTCTTCTCACGCGTCCGCATCCCGGACGTTACTGGACAGGCCGTGAGACGGCATGTCAGAGTTCGGGTATGACTGCTGCGGACCCGTTGCTGGCCAAGCGCCGGCACGTCGACTTCCTGCGCGTCCGCAGCGCGATCTGTCGGTGACGCCCCGACCACCCGCCCGTACAGCTCCAGCCGGGCGCGTGGTGCATCGGCGTCACCCTTAACTCCTGCTCAGCGTCGAGCCGGCCGAACGAGACTGCCGGTGCGCTACGCGTCCCTCACGACCACAGATGAGGACGCGCGCCGTGCCACCCGCGATCAAGCGCAAGAAGGGCGAGGGCCAGTGGGCCCTCGGCTACCGGGAACCCCTCAACAAGAACGAAGAGAACAAGAAGAACGACGACGGGCTCAACGTTCGTCAGCGGATCATCGACATCTACTCCAAGACCGGCTTCGACTCGATCGACCCCGCCGACCTGCGGGGGCGGTTCCGCTGGATGGGTCTCTACACCCAGCGCAAGCCCGGCATCGACGGCGGCAGGACCGGGGCCCTCGAGGACGAGGAGCTCGAGGACAAGTACTTCATGATGCGCGTCCGGATCGACGGCGGCCAGCTCAGCGGCCCGCAGCTCCGGACGATCGCCGACATCTCCACGACGTACGCCCGGGGCACCGCCGACATCACCGACCGCCAGAACGTCCAGCTGCACTGGGTGCGGATCGAGGACGTCCCGGCGATCTGGGAGCGGCTCGAGGCGGTCGGCCTGCACACGATCGAGGCGTGCGGCGACACCCCGCGCACGATCATGGGCTGCCCGCTGGCGGGGATCGCCGAGGACGAGATCATCGACGCGACGCCCCAGCTGCGCGACATCCATGACCGCTACATCGGCTCTCCCGAGTTCTCGAACCTGCCGCGCAAGTACAAGACGACGCTGTCCGGCTGCACGTCGCACTGCACGGTCCACGAGATCAACGACATCGCGTTCGTCGGGGTGAAGAACGACGAGGGCGAGATCGGCTACCAGATCTTCGTCGGCGGCGGGCTGTCGACGAACCCGATGTTCGCGCAGAGCCTCGGCGTGTTCGTGAAGCCCGAGCAGTCGCACGAGGTGTGGCACGGCGTCACGTCGATCTTCCGCGACTACGGCTACCGGCGGCTGCGCAACCGCGCCCGGCTGAAGTTCCTGATGAAGGACTGGGGCGCCGCGAAGTTCCGGGAGGTGCTGGAGAAGGAGTACCTCGGGTACGCGCTGCCGGACGGCCCCGAGCCGGCCGCTCCGCTCCCCAACCGCGACCACGTCGGCATCCGCCGGCAGCAGGACGGCGACTTCTACGTCGGGTTCGCGCCGCGGGCCGGACGGGTGAACGGCGAGCTGCTCGGCGTCATCGGCGATCTCGCGGACCGCTACGGGTCGGGCCGCGTCCGCACGACCATCGAGCAGAAGATGGTCATCCTGGACGTGCCGGAGGAGAACACCGAGGCGCTCGCGGACGAGCTGGCGAAGCACGACCTGCAGGTGCGCCCGTCCACGTTCCGGCGGCAGACGATGGCCTGCACCGGCATCGAGTACTGCAAGCTCGCGATCGTCGACACCAAGCAGCGCGCGATGGACCTGATCGACGAGCTGGAGAAGCGGCTGCCCGACTTCGACCAGCCGCTGTCGATCAACGTCAACGGCTGCCCGAACGCCTGCGCCCGCATCCAGGTCGCCGACATCGGCCTCAAGGGCCAGCTCGTCGTGGACGAGAACGGCGACCAGGTCGAGGGCTTCCAGATCCACCTGGGCGGGCAGCTCGGCGCGACGTTCGGCAAGAAGGTCCGCGGGCTGAAGACCACCTCGGCCGCGCTCGGCGACTACGTCGAGCGGGTCGTGCGCAACTTCGACGAGCAGCGCACCGACGGCGAGACGTTCGCCGCGTGGGTGCAGCGCGCCGACGACGCGGACCTCAAGTAGGAGCACCCATGAGCGAGCGGATGGCGCCGTTCTACTGCCCGTACTGCGGCGAGGAGAACCTCGAGCCCAGAGAGGGCGCGGGCTCGTGGTTCTGTCCCGACTGCGTCCGTTCCTTCGGGTTGAAGTTCCTCGGCGTTGGAGCCCCCCGCACTACCAAGGAGACCTTCCGGTGACACTCCTGGAGACCGACAGACCGGCACTAGATCTCGAAGACGTCGTCGAATCCGCCGCCGCCGCGCTGGAGGGCGCCCCCACCCTGGAGGTCATCCGGTGGGCCGCGGCCACGTTCGGCGACCGCATCTGCCTCACCTCGTCCATGTCGGACGCGGCCCTGATCCACCTGGTGTCGAAGGTCAAGCCGGGCATCGACGTCCTGTTCGTCGACACCGGCTACCACTTCGCCGAGACGGTCGGGACCCGCGACGCCGTCGAGGCCGTCTACCCGGTGAACGTGATCAACGTGACGCCGTCCCGGTCGGTCGAGGAGCAGGAGGCGGCGCTCGGCCCGCGGCTGTTCGGCCGCAACCCCGACCTGTGCTGCCACCTGCGGAAGGTGGAGCCGCTCGGCCGCGCCCTGGAGGGCTACATGGCGTGGTTCAGCGGCATCCGGCGGGACGAGACCGCCAGCCGCCGCGACCGCAGGGTGGTCGAGTGGGACCGCAAGCGCGGCATGGTGAAGGTCAACCCGATCCTGGACTGGACCCAGGAGGAGATGGACAACTACATCGAGGACAACGGGGTTCTGGTCAACCCCCTGCACTACGACGACTACCCCTCGATCGGCTGCGCGCCGTGCACCCGTCCGGTCGCGCCCGGCGAGGACCCGCGCAGCGGCCGCTGGGCCGGAATGGGCAAGACCGAGTGCGGCATCCACCTGTGATCCACCCGATGACCCCGCCGATGGTCGCGGTCGCGCACGGGAGCCGGGACCCGCGCGCCGCCGCGACCGTCTTCGAGCTGCTCCGCGCCGTCCGGGTCCACCGCCCGGACGTGCCGGTGCTGCCGTCGTTCCTGGACCACGCCCCGCCCGCGCCCGACCGGGTGCTGGACGGGCTGGCCCGGGACGGCGCGGAGGAGGCGGTGGTGCTGCCGCTGCTCCTCACCGCCGCCTACCACAGCAAGACCGACATCCCGGGCGTGCTGGCCCGGGTCCGGTCCCGGCATCCGCGGCTGCGGCAGCGCACCGCCGGGACCCTCGGCCCGCACCCCCTGCTGACGGCCGCGCTGGAGCGGCGGCTCGCGGAGGCGGGCGTGCGGCCCGGCTCCCCGGACACGGCCGTCGTCGTGGTGTCGGCCGGTTCCAGCGACGCGTCCGCGAACGCCACCGTGGCCGCGCTGGCCGACCGGTGGCGGGCCCGCGGCTGGTGGGACGCCACCGCCGCGTACGCGTCCGCCGCGAGCCCGACGCCCGCCGAGGCGGTGACGGCGCTGCGCGAGGCGGGCGCCCCGCGCGTCGTCGTCGCGTCCTACTTCCTGGCGCCCGGCCACTTCACCGACAAGGTCCGCGACGCCGCGCTGGCGGCCGGCGCCGACGCCGTCTCCCCGCCGCTGGGCGCGGCGCCCGAGGTCGCCGAGCTGGTCGTGCGGCGCTACGACGAGGCGCTGTCGGCGGCGCGCGAAGCCGCCGCGGTCTGACCTACTCGGCGCCGAGCGTCTGCAGGTGCGCCAGGGAGCCGTAGCGCGCGACGAGCGCGTCGTACTCGTCCTGGTCGTGGAACGTGAGGGCGCCCGCGCCGAACGCCTTGGCCGCCTCCACCGCGAACCGCGCGGCGGCGGCGATGTCGGTCTCGTGGCTCGCCCCGGTGGCGCAGCCCGGCACGGCGGACGCGGCGGTGACGGCGAGGCCGACGACGGGCGCGTCCGTCGCGGTCGCGGGCTGCAGGATCGAGTTCAGGTGGTACACCCCGTTGCCGTACGGGGTGATGTCCTGGGTGGTGATCGGGTAGGTCACGGCGGGCTCGCCGGTGACGACGGCCAGCAGGGTCGCGAGGGCGTCGCTGACCCGCAGGATGTAGCCCTGCTTGACGGTGGGCGACAGCGCCAGCCCCCGGTGGTTGATGATCGTGTTGCCCTTGGTGGTGTCGATCGACAGCACGGCGTCCATGTCGGCCGTGACCTCGTGCTCGTTCATGGCGGCGATGTCGACCGGCGAGTCCATGAACGGGACCGGGTCGTGGGGCTGCGTGGGGGCGTCCGGGCAGACGTGCGTGGCGATGACGACGTCGCCGTCCAGGACGTCCCCCCGGTGGTGCATCTCCAGCAGCTTGGCCGCCGCCGCCAGCGCGGCCGCCGCGCCGTCCCCGTCGGAGGTGAACCCGAGGACCTCGGGGCGGGCGCCGACGCCGCCGAGCCGTCCGACGATCCCGAGCGTGGGCGCGTCCCCGCCCGCCGCGCGGCCCCGGCGTCCGGGCACGCGGACGCGCACGAAGTCGGTGGACCCCTTGTCGCCGCGGACGGTGACGATCTCGGCGCCCGATCCGGCGGGGCCCGCGGCGCCGTCGAGGAACTGGGCCAGTGACCGGCCGGACGCCGCGGGGTCGTCGAGACGGTCGATCACGGCGAGGACGTGCTTGAGCATGGGCCTTCCTTGCCTGGCGAGGAGCGTGTTTCCCCAGGTTGCAGCGCTGTTATCGTAATAAGCAACTTTGTCCCGTTATCTGCAACAAGGGGGCGCCATGGGATCGGGCTTCGCGGCGGACCGCGGCACCCCGCGCGGCCTGCTGCAGACGGCCGACCGCGCACTGCTCGTCCTGCTCGGCTTCGACCGGCACCGCACCGACTGGGGCGTGACGGAGGTGGCCGAGGAGTTCGGGTGGGACAAGTCGGTGGCCCAGCGGGTCCTCGCGACGCTCGCGCACCGCGGGTTCCTCGCCGCCGACCCGGACACGCGCCGCTACCGCATCGGCCCCGCCGCGCTGCACCTCGGCCGGACCTGGGAGCGCTCCGGCTCCCTGCGCATGCTGGTCCTGCCGATCCTCGCGGAGCTCTCCGCCCTGACCGGCGACACCGCGCTGCTCTCGATCCCGGACGGCTTCCACATCCGGTGCGTCGCCGCGGTCGACGGGGAGGAGGGGCCCCTGCGCTACTACCCGCTGGTCGGCGAGCTCTACCCGGCGCACGCGGGCGCGACGGCCCAGGCGTACTTCGCGTTCGTCCCGGAGGACGGCCGGCGCCGCCTGTTCCGCGACCGTCCGATGGCCCGCTTCACCGACCGCACCCTCACCGACCCGGACGCGCTCGAACGCCGCTTCCACCGCGTCCGCGAGCTCGGGTACGCGTTCACGATCGGCGAGTACGACGCCCACGTCGCGACCCTCGCCGTGCCCGTCCACCTGCACGGGGAGCCGTACGGAAGCCTCAGCCTCGGCGGCCCCGAGGCCCGCTTCGAGGCCCCCGTGGACCGCCTCCCCCGCCTTCGCCGCGCCGCCGAACAGGTGGAACGGCTGCTGACCGGCGCCCGCCGCCACTGAGAGGAGCATCGTGGAACTGCTGCTGCTGTCGAACTCCACGAACCACGGCCGCACCTACCTCGAGCACGCGCTCGACACGGTGACCGCGTTCGTCGGCGCGGGCTCGACGCTCGCGTTCGTCCCGTACGCCCTCGCCGACCACGACGCGTACACCGGCACCGTCCGCGCGGCCCTCGAACCCCGGGGGATCACCGTGCGCGGCGCCCCCACCTCGGGCCTGGACGGCGCCGACGCGGTGTTCGTGGGCGGCGGCAACTCGTTCCGCCTGCTCCGCGACCTGTACCGGACCGGCCTGCGGGACGAGCTGCGCGCCGCCGTCCGCGACGGCCTCCGGTACATGGGCGCGAGCGCGGGGACGAACATGGCGTGCCCCACCCTGCGGACCACGAACGACATGCCCATCGTGCAGCCCCCGAGCTTCGACGCCCTCGGGTTCGTCCCGTTCCAAATCAACCCGCACTACGTCGACCCGCGTCCCGGCGACACGCACATGGGCGAGACGCGGGAGCAGCGGCTGGCGGAGTTCCTCGAGTGCAACGACGTGCCCGTCCTCGGCCTGCGCGAGGGCACCTGGCTGCGCGTGTCGGACGGCGCCGCGACGCTC
Organism: Actinomadura cremea; assembly: GCF_014648495.1. Taxonomy (GTDB): domain Bacteria; phylum Actinomycetota; class Actinomycetes; order Streptosporangiales; family Streptosporangiaceae; genus Spirillospora; species Spirillospora cremea. The sequence goes on along the minus strand of NZ_BMRF01000004.1, from coordinate 375,799 downwards.
GGCGGCCCCCTCGACGCGCGCCTGTTCCGCCGCGCCGAACCCCCGCGCGAGCTCCCGGCGGGCACGGACGTCTCCTCCCTGCTGGCCGAACCCGCCGCCTTCGACACCTGACCGGGCCCCGGCCCGGCCCGGCGGGGAACCGTCAGGCGCGCGGTCCGGCAAGCGTCGGCGACCGGCGGGGTGATCGGCGGGTGTTCGTGTCGACATGTCGCGTTCGGCGGTCGAAACGTCGGGTATGCGAATAGTTATGGACGAACGCGAATTCTCCGAAGAATCGGGACACGAGCCCCGCGAGACGCACGACCGCGCGTTCGCGCCCGTGAACCAGGGATCGGACGCCCGGGGCCGGACGCGTCCGGGCACGCCCGTCCCCCACCGCGTCCCGGACGGCGACGAACCCGAGACGAACGGCGGCGACGCCGACGTCAGCGGCACCGGCACCCCCGGCGTGAAGCGGCAGCACCCCGACGCCCTCCCGGCGGACGAGCGCGGCGTCACCGAGGCCGAACGCCACGACGACAGCCGCTGACGCCCCCCGAGTCGCGCCACGGGTGCGGACCTGCGAGACGATCGAATGATCGCCACGCACCGACCGCCCACCGGCCGACGCCGCGCGGCGCCGGTGACGACGGCGACGCGGCCGGTTGGGTCCCGTGTGGCGGGGATGTTCGTGCGCCCCCTCAGCGTTGTGCGGCCGGACGGACGACGATCTCGTTGACGTCGACGTCGGCCGGTTGCGCGAGGGCGTAGGAGACGGCACCGGCGATCGCGTCCGGTTCGATGGCGTTCGCCCGGTAGACGCGCATCGCCTCGGCGGTGGCGGGGTCGGTGATGGAGTCGGCGAGTTCGGAGGTGACCACGCCGGGCGAGACCGTCGTGACCCGGATCGAGGGGGCGGACTCCTGGCGCAGGCCCTCGGTGATCGCCCACGCGGCGTACTTGGTGCCGGAGTAGACGGCGCTCGTGGGGACGACCTCGTGGGCGCCGATGCTCGCGATCGTGACGAAGTGGCCCGCGTCCTGCGCGGTGAAGTGCGGCAGGACGGCGGCGATCCCGTGCAGGAGCCCGCGGACGTTCACGTCGATCATCCGGTCCCACTCGTCCACGAGCAGCGCGTCGAGGCGCGACAGGGGCATGACCCCGGCGTTGGCGATCATGACGTCGACGCGCCCGAAGCGGTCGCGGGCCGCCTGGACGAACGCCTCGACGTCCGCGCGGTCGGTCACGTCGAGCCGCACCGGATGCACGCCGTCGGCGCGCTCGGCCAGGGCGTGCAGCCGGTCGAGGCGGCGGGCACCGGCGACGACCCGGTGGCCCTCGCCCGCGAGGCGGGCGGTGACGGCCGCGCCGATGCCGCTGCTGGCGCCGGTGACGAGAATGGTCTTGGAGTCGGTGTTCATGACGTCGAGGCTGCCCGCTCCTCGGGCCGGGTGGCAGTGCGGAATCTTCCTGGGAGCGGCGCACCCAGGAAGGCGGCGGGGCGCCGACCTACGATGGGCGGTATGTCACGTTCCGAGCTCGGCGCCTACCTCACCGCACGGCGAGGGCGGGTCACGCCGGACGACGTCGGCCTGGTCGGCACGGGCCACCGGCGGGTCCCCGGCCTGCGGCGCGAGGAGGTCGCGATGCTGGCGGGGGTCAGCGCCGACTACTACGTCCGGCTGGAGCAGGGCCGCGAGCGCTCGCCGTCCGCGCAGGTGCTCGACGCCCTCGCGGGCGCGCTCCGGCTCGACGACGACGGCCGCCTGCACCTGTTCCGCCTCGCCGGACTCGGCCCGCGCGACCGGAGCCCCGCCGTGCCCGCCCGGGTCGACCCGGGGCTGCTGCAGCTGATGAGCGCGTGGCCGAGCAATCCCGCAGTCGTCTACAACCGCGCCTACGACGTGCTGGCCTCCAACGCGATCGCGGACGCGCTCTTCCACGACTGGGCGCACTCGCGCAACCTGATGCACGTCGTGTTCACCGACCCGGCCGCGCGGGAGTTCTACCGGGACTGGCACGACGTCGCGCGCAACTCGGTGGCGGGTTTCCGGCTCGGGCACGGCCGGGCCCCGGACGATCCGCGCGTGCGGCACGTGCTGGCCGAGCTGCTCGACCAGAGCCCGGAGTTCGCGGAGCTGTGGGCGCGGCACGACGCGCGGGGGAAGGCGCTCGAGCGCAAGCGCTTCGCGCACCGCGACGTCGGCCCGGTGACGTTGACGATGCAGACGTTCGACGTGCGTTCGTGCCCGGGGCAGGAGCTGGTCGTCTACCACGCGGAGCCGGGGTCGGCGAGCGCCGAGGCCCTCGGCCTCCTCGGCTCGCTCGCCGCGACGTCGCGCCGGGACGGCTGAGCCGTCAGGACTTGCGGTCGTGCCACCAGGCGCTGAGGGCGCGGCGGACGGGGGCGTGGTGCTCGTCGTCCACGATCTTGACGTCGCCCATGACGGCGCGGGCGGTGACGCGGACGACCGGGACGCGCGCACCGCCGCCGGACTCGCGGACCGCGACCTTGCGGTCGCCGAGGAAGGCGTAGCCGTCGAGCTCGACGGCGATCCCGTCCGGGACGATGATCTTCACGTCGCCCATGACGGCGGTGGCCTGCACGCGGACCTCGCCGGTGGGCACCTGGGCCCCGCGCAGGTCGAGTTCGACGTCGCCCATCACCGACACGGCCTCCAGCGGCTCGTCGATGCGCCCGACGATGCGCTCCTTGCAGTCCCCCATGATGGCGCTGAAGCGGCGTTTGACCTGGAGGGGGGCGGGTTCGGCGCCGGGCGCGCCCATGCCGGGCAGGTCGGCGGTGATGTTCTCGAGGTCGTCGCGGGTGACGGCGGCGTAGGCGGCCTCGGTCCGCTCGGTGAGCTCCTCGAAGGTCAGCCGGCCCTCGACGGACGCGACCCGCAACCGCTCGACCACCGCCTCCCGCTCGGCGTCGGACGCGCGGACACCGGGGGCCGCCGGACGGTCGGGACGCGAGGCGGGCACCGGGTCCTTCGGGCCGCCGGGGGACGGCGATCCCGGCTGCGGGGTGGACTGACTCATGATTTCGAAGGTATGCCCCCCGCGCCTTCGTACAATCCGCCGCGCGGACGAGATGCCCCACCACTTCAGGAGGATGCCCGCGCGTGCGGGCCCCTGACATGATCATCTGTCCTGCCCGAACAGCGTTCGGTAGGGTGGGCGCGAACGATGCCCGCAGGTAGGGAGCAGTGCCGTGACCCACGAGGTTCTCAACCAGGTTCCGCCGCTCGCGGGCCACGACGTCGCCGACGAGGCCGCGCTGCTGGACGGCCTGGCCCGCGAGGGCGCCGGATGGGCGACCGGCGAGGTGCGCGAGCTGGGCCGGCTGGCGGGCACCGAACGGGCGCAGGAGTGGGGACGGCTGGCGAACGAGCACCCGCCCGTCCTGCGCACCCATGACCGCTACGGGCACCGCATCGACGAAGTCGAGTACCACCCGGCCTGGCACGAGCTGATGACCGTGGCCGTCGGGCACGGCCTGCACAGCTCCGCCTGGACGGACGAGCGCGCGGGCGCGCACGTCGCGCGGGCCGCGAAGTTCTACGTGTGGCGCGTCGACGCGGGCCACGGCTGCCCGATCTCGATGACGTACGCGGCCGTCCCCGCGCTGCGGCGGGAGCCCGAGCTGGCCGCGCTGTACGAGCCCCTGCTCACGAAGCCGGAGTACGACCACGGGCTGCGCGCCCCGCTCACCAAGCGCGCCCTGCTGGCCGGCATGTCGATGACCGAGAAGCAGGGCGGTTCGGACGTCCGCGCCAACACCACGCGCGCGACGCCGCAGGCCGACGGCACGTACCGGCTCGTCGGGCACAAGTGGTTCACGAGCGCGCCGATGTGCGACGTGTTCCTCACGCTCGCGCAGGCGCCCGGCGGCCTGACCTGCTTCCTCGTGCCGCGCGTCCGGCCGGACGGCGACCGCAACCCGCTGCGGCTGATGCGGCTCAAGGACAAGCTCGGCAACCGCTCCAACGCGTCCGCGGAGATCGAGTACGACGGCGCGGCCGCGTGGCGCGTCGGGGCCGAGGGACGCGGCGTCCGCACCATCATCGAGATGGTGAACATGACCCGGCTGGACTGCGTGATCGGCGCGGCGGCCGGGATGCGGCACGGGGTGCAGGCCGCCGCGCACCACGCCGCCCACCGCGCCGCGTTCGGCCGAACCCTGATCGACCAGCCGCTGATGCGCAACGTCCTGGCCGACCTCGCGATCGAGTCGGAGGCGGCCACGACCCTGATGCTGCGGCTCGCCGGGGCGACCGACCGGTCGGTGCGCGGCGACGAGGCCGAGGGGGCGGTCAAGCGGCTCGGCCTGGCGGTCGGCAAGTACTGGGTGTGCAAGCGCTGGCCCGCGCACGCCGCCGAGGCCCTCGAGTGCCTGGGCGGCAACGGCTACGTGGAGGAGTCCGGAATGCCGCGCCTCTTCCGCGAATCGCCGTTGAACGGCATCTGGGAGGGCTCGGGCAACGTCGCGGCGCTCGATCTCCTCCGCGCGACGCTACGCGAGCCGCACACGCTGGAGGCGTTCTTCGACGAAGTCGACCTCGCCCGAGGAGCCGACAAGCGCCTCGACGCAGCCGTCCAGGACGTCAAGGACGCCTTCACCGACACCGCGACGATCGAGTTCCGCGCCCGCCGCCTCGCCGAGCGCCTGGCCCTTGTCTTCCAGGCGTCCCTCCTGGTCAGGCACGGCCACCCGGCCGTGGCCGACGCCTTCTGCGCCACCCGCCTCGCCGGCGACTGGGGAGCCGCCTTCGGCACCCTCCCCCCGGGACCGGACCTCGCCCCGATCATCGACCGCGCCGTCCCGAAGATCGCCTAGCCCCACACTCAGTTCGCCGTTCGGCTTGACCAAGACGCCCTACCACCCCCGACGACCAACAAGACAACCAAGATCATCCGCTAACGGACCGGCTAGCAGACGAACGTGTCCGGCGCCGCTGCCCACCGCCGGCCCATCCCCGCCTGCGCGGGGACGAGGCCGATCGGGTGACGCTGACCTACGACCTGCCGGGTCCATCCCCGCGTGCGCGGGGAGCAGCCCGAGAGCCTGCCCAGCGCAACGCCGGTGGTGGGACCACCCCCGCCCAGGGGCAGGATCGATGCCGTCACGCGTACACGCTGCCGCAGTTCTTCAGCGACGACGTGAGGCATACCACGGCCATCCGCGTGCTACGGCAAGTCGACGGCCTCGGCCATGACCCCGTAGCCATGGTCGTTCGGGTGCAGGTGGTCGCCGCTGTCGTAGATCGGGTTGAGCCGGTCGGCGTCGCCGGGGGCGGCCATGCGCCGGTCGAAGTCGAGCACGGCGTCGTACGCGCCCGACGTCCGGATCCAATGATTGAGTGCGTCGCGGGTCTTCTCGCCCTGCCGAGTGAAGTACTGCGAGTCCTTGTACGGCAGGAGCGTCGCGCCGACGACTCTGAGGCCCTTGTCGTGTGCGCGTCGGATGATCGCGCGGTGCGCGGCGATGAGCTGCTGGACCGAAACCTGGGGATTCGGAGCGGCGGTGGGATCCGGCCAGTCGGCGAAGCCGATGTCGTTGATGCCCTCCAGGATGATCAGCGTGCCGACTCCCTGCTTGGACAGCACGTCGCGCTGGAGACGCGCCAGAGCCGGTTCGCCGTACCAGGCCGAGGCGTTGAGCAGACGGTTACCGCCGATCCCGGCGTTGAGGACGGCCCGGGGCCGGCGTTCCTCGCGCAGGTGCTCGGCCGGTTCGTCCGGGAACCGGTTGTCGGCGTCCGGGGTGGAACCGAAACCGTCGGTGATCGAGTCCCCCAGGGTGACCACTGCGTCCCTGCGAGGTGTACCGCCACCGGAGACCTCGACATCGGTGAGGTAGTACCAGCTCTGGGTCTTACCGGTGAAGGCCGCGGTGCCGAGGTCGTCGAGGTGATCGCCGTCGGCGCGGTAGGTGCAAGGCCTGCCTGCCCAAAGCGGCGTCGACGAGGGGAAGCTGGCGCAGGTGCTCACGGCGCAAGATGGTCTGAAGGTCAATGGCGCGGGCCTCCAGGTTGCGCTGACGGCCGGCGCGACGAAGCGCAGCGAGCACGCGGTTCTTGGGGAGCCTGGCGGCCATGGCCGGGGTCGGCGCGATCCGGAGGATCTCGCGGGCTTCCGGCGAGGTGAGCCCGACGTTCTTGGCCTGGAACGCCTCCAGCGAGGCGGGGTAGTACTCGCGCAGCAGCGAGCGCATCTGGTTGGCCAGTTGCTGGCGGTTCCGGACCGCGTCCTGCTGGGCCCGGGCCAGCACCGCGATCGACTGGACCAGTTCTGAGTCGTTGGGCAGCGGGCGGTGGTGGGCGGCGTCGACCCGCAGGATGTTGGCCAAGGTCATCGCGTCGGCGTGATCGCTCTTGGATCGAGCGACGGTGTGGCGCTCGCGGTAGCGAGCGACCGCAAGGAGGTTGATCGCATAGACACTGCGGCCGGTGGCGCGCAGGCAGGCGACCAGCAGCCCGCGGCTGGTCTCGATCGCGACCGGGTCGGATCGGCCGGGGTGTCGCCTTGGTCGGCGAGCAGCTCGACCAAGGCATGCCAGCCGGCGACGTCGTCGCCGATGCGGCGGCGTGCCACGAGCGTCCCGTCGCCGTCGACCAGGGCGACGTCGTGATGCCTCTCCGCCCAGTCGATCCCGCATGTCACCTTCAACTGTGATGCTCCTTTGCTCTGGGGTTCGCGCAGGTCATTGAGCCGTGCAGGGACACGCCACGCCCTAATGAGAGAGCTCGATGGCTCGACATCCGATCAACAGTTCGTGACCCCGGCCGACCGCAGGTCCGCCGGCTTGCGTGAGGGCTCAAGGCCCTGGAAGAACAACTGAGCTCCACGCCCTTGGTGAGTTGCTCATTGGCGGCCGTTAGAGTGCGGCCCATGCAATCGCTGATCAACGCCATCCTCGAACACAGCGAGGCCGCCGACTTCCTAAGTTAGACGGCCCGGATGCATAACGCTGCCGACCCGGTTCAGGACAACGACTTCGTCCAAGGCACGGCCGGTGCCGTTTTTCGGCCGATCCGGATCGGAGCGCGACGCGCTGCTGTGGCCGTGCCGACACCGGTGCGCCGCCCGGTTGTCGGCCCAGCACGACTCCAGTCGGCGCCCGCAGATCCCGCAGCGCAGCAGCCCCACCAGCAGGTAACAGCGGGTACAGCGGCCCAACTTGGCCGTGATACCGCACGGGGTACGGACACCTTGAACCGGAATCGGTGGCGGAACGCGGTCCGGCCGAGCCGGTAGAGCAGGGTCGACAACAGGGTCCTCTCAGGCGTGCGTGGCCGGGGGGAGCAGTGCGGTCAGCACGGCGGTGAACGCCTGCTCGATCTCCGCGGTGACGGCCTCGGGGTCGGCGAGGTGCTCGTTGACCAGGCCACCCTGTCCACCGACTGCAGCACTTTGATCGGCGGCTGCGCCGTGCGCATCGTCAACGGCTTCCCGCCCGGACTCCCGGCTCGGGGTAGCACCACCTCTTCCCCAGGGACTTCCACCCCCCAAGCAATCACTTGTGCTGGGCGCACACACGGAAGGGGTTGGACGACGGCCGTCGTCCAACCCCTTCCGTGTGTGCGCGGGCGGTCGGTAATTCCGGTCGTGCGGTGGCGTCGATGGGATATCCTGTCCGGGATTTCGCGCGGCAGCTTCTCTGCCGCCCCTGCTCGGCGCGCTCGGCGTCGACACGCACCGCGTGCCTTGCCCGGAAGGAGGCGAGAGACATGGACCGTGCCGAATGCGTTGCGGCCATAGTTGCCTCCGGCCGTGTGCCCTCCCTCCTCTGCGGCGCGCGGTAACTCTTCCCCCTTCTTATTTCTTGTCTTCGGCATCTTCCTGAGATGCCGCGTCACGAGATGTCCTGGCCTGCACGGGTTCGTCGCCGCGCGGGCCGCGAAGGCGCGTGCCCGAAGACGGGCCCTTCTTTGCTGGTCACCGTGATCTCGGCACTCTCCGCCTCACGAACAGCAAGAGCGCCGGCGTGAGTGACACGCAGCTGGTGAGGCAGGCCCCGGGTGCTGTCCACGGTTCCCGCTGGCCCACCGCCATGCCGTGTCCCCGTGCTGCGTACACCGGCCCGTCGTCACCACTGCGACCGTCCCTGGCCGGCTGTCTCGACAGCACTTCGACACGAAACGTGCGTGATCGCCATGAGCAAGAAACGTCCCGGAGGGGAATCCCTCCCGTCCGCCCCTTCCACGGCCACCGACCGTTCCCCGGACCGCGAGGTTCCCGCCGCGACTCCGGCACCGGCTCCGGATCCGAAGCGCTGGTGGGCGCTGGCCGTCATCGCCCTCGCCCAGCTGATGGTGATCCTTGACGGCACCATCGTGAACATCGCGCTGCCCTCCGCCCAGCGCGCCCTCGGCATGTCGGACGCCGACCGGCAGTGGGTGATCACCGCCTACACGCTGGCTTTCGGCGGGCTGCTGCTGCTCGGCGGCCGGATCGCCGATCTGGTGGGCCGAAAGCGCACCTTCGTCATCGGCCTGGCCGGGTTCGCCGCGGCCTCCGCGCTGGGCGGCGCGGCGGCCGGTCCCGGGATGCTGTTCGCGGCGCGGGCCCTGCAAGGTGCGTTCGCGGCGGTCCTGGCGCCCTCGGCCCTGTCGCTGCTGACGACGACGTTCACCGACCCCAAGGAGCGGGCCAGGGCGTTCGGGGTCTACGGTGCGCTGGCCGGCGGCGGCAGCGCGGTCGGGCTGATCGTGGGCGGTCTGCTGACCGAGTACCTGAGCTGGCGCTGGTCCCTGTACGTCAACGTGCCCATCGCGCTGGCCGCCCTGCTCGGCGCACCGGCCTTCCTGCACGACCGCTCCGGCCGCCGGGGCGGACACCTGGACGTGCCGGGCGCGCTGCTGGGCTGCGGCGGGCTCGTCGCCCTCGTGTACGGCTTCAGCGAGGCCGAACCTCGCGGCTGGACCAGCCCGTCGGTGCTCGCGCTGCTCGTGGTCGGCGTGATCTTGCTCGCCGCCTTCGTGTGGTGGCAGAGCCGCGCGGCGAACCCGCTGCTGCCGCTGCGCATCGTCAAGGACCGTGTCCGGGCCGGGTCGCTCGCGACGATGGGCTTGGCCACCATCGGCATGTTCGGCGTCTTCTTGTTCCTGACGTACTACCTGCAGGTCGTCCTCGGCTACCCGCCGGTGCGGACGGGCCTGGCCTTCGTGCCGATGTCGGCCGGTATCGTCATCGGCGCGACCCAGATCGCGGCCCGCCTGCTGCCACGCACGGCGCCGCGCACCTTGATGTCGTCCGGCATGGTGCTGGCCGCCGCCGGCATGGTGCTGCTCAGCCGCCTGACCGTGCATGCGCAGTACGTCCCGCACGTGCTGCCCGCCCTGCTGCTGCTCGGTCTGGGCATGGGCCTGACCTTCATGCCGGTCTACGCGACGGCTACCGCCGGCGTGCCCGCGCAGGACGCCGGTGTGGCCTCGGCTGTCCTCAACACCGTTCAGCAGATGGGCGCTTCGCTGGGCACCGTACTGCTCAACACCATCGCCACCGGCGCCACCAGCCGCTACGTCCACTCGCACTTGCACGATCCGGCCCACGGCGGCGCGACCCTCAACGAAGGCATGGTGCACGGCTTCTCCGTCGCCCACTGGTGCTCGGCGGGGGTCCTGCTGCTCTCCGCCCTGGTAGCGGGCCTCACCGTTCGGCACAAGACGCCGAAGCACGCCGGAAACGACGCACCGGCCTAGCGAGCCGGGGTCGTGTCCCGCCACCGTCCACCTCACCCCTCGAAGGATCCTCCATGAAACCCCTGACCGAGCACGACATCCGTACCTCGTTCATCAACTGCTCGAAGGGCGAGGCCAAACGCCTCCCCCTGCCCAAGAACCTGGCGGACCTCGACCACTGGGACGACCTGGACTTCCTAGGCTGGTTCGATCTGTCCGCGCCCGATCGCAGGTATCTCGTCGTCGAACGCGCCGATGAACTCGTCGGCCTGTCCCTGCGCTCCGCTTCCGGCAACCGCGGCTTCCTGCGCCGCAGCCTGTGCTCGCTGTGCCTGACCACGCATCCCGGCAGCGGCGTCTCCCTTATGACCGCCCCCAAGGCAGGCCCGGCCAGCCGCGTAGGCAACTCGGTGGGCCTCTACATCTGCGCCGACCTGGACTGCTCGTTGTACGTACGGGGCAGGAAGAAGGCGGCACCGGGCGGGCGCATGGAGGAGTCCCTCACTGTCGAGCAGCAGATCGAGCGCCTGCGCGGCAACCTCGACGCGTTCGTGGAGCGGGTCTTCCGCTGAGGCCGACAGGGGCTCGACGGCCATCGTCGCCGAGCCCCCGTCCACTCCCTTGAACCGCCGTCTCCTCGCGGCTCCTCCGGGCTTATGCGCCGGACCTCAGAGGGCGTTGAAGTAGGCAGATTGCCCTTGATGCCCTGGTGCGTTCCTCGCCTGGTGGGGGCGGTCTCGTCCGTTATGCACCTAGTGTCCTGAGTCTTAAGTTCGTCTAGTGTTCTGTCATGACGCGTCCGGGACCGAAGCTTGTGCCGCTGGAGTTGACCGTCGTGGAACGGGCGGAGCTGGAACGGTGGGTGCGCCGGCGGAAGGGTGCCCAGGATCTGGCGGTGCGGGCGCGAGTGATCCTGGCCTGTGATGCGGTGGCCGACGACGGGTTCCCCATCTCGGTCACGGCGGTGGCCGAGCAGACCGGTGTCTCGGTGGACACGGCCTCCAAGTGGCGCAGGCGTTCCTGGCCGACCGGCTGGAGGGACTGTCGGACGAGCCCCGCCCGGGTCGTCCGCGCAGCGTCACCGACGAGCAGGTCGCCGACCTGATCGCACGGACGCTGGAAACCAGACCGGTCGGCGCCACGCACTGGTCGACCCGCTCGATGGCCGCCAAGACGGGACTGTCGCAGTCCACGGTCTCCCGCGTGTGGAGGGCGTTCGGACTGCAGCCGCACCGGTCCGAGACGTTCAAGCTGTCGACGGACCCGTTCTTCGCCCGGCAAGGTCCATGACGTGGTCGGCCTGTACCTCGACCCGCCCGAACGCGCGCTGGTGCTGTGCGTGGACGAGAAATCGCAGATCCAGGCGCTGAACCGGTCCCAGCCGGTGCTGCCGATGATGCCCGGAGTACCCGAGCGCGTCACCCATGACTACGTGCGGGCGGGCACCAGCACCTTGTTCGCCGCCCTGGACGTGGCGTCCGGCAAGGTGATCGGCTCGCTGCACCGGCGCCACCGCGCGGTGGAGTTCCGCAAGTTCCTGATCAAGCTGGACAAGCAGGTGCCCGCTCACCTCGACGTGCATCTGATCTGCGACAACTACGCGACCCACAAGACCGAGGCGATCCGCAGGTGGCTGGTGGCGCACCCGCGCTTCCATCTGCATTTCACCCCGACCGGCTCTTCCTGGCTTAACCTGGTCGAACGCTGGTTCGCGGAGCTGACCAGCAAACGGATACGGCGCGGTGTCCACCGCAGCGTCCAGGCCTTGGAGAAGGACATCCGGGCCTGGATCACCGCATGGAACGAGGAACCCAGACCCTTCGTCTGGACGAAGACAGCCGACGAGATCCTCGACGCCGTCGCCTCGTACTGCAGGCGAATTAATGACTCAGGACACTAGGGCGTGGACTCGACGCCGGTCACAGCTGGTCGCGCGGGATCGTGACGTTCCAGTTGCGGGACGCGACCCGCTGGTCTCCTTCGAACGCGTCGAGACGGGCGTGGACGTGGAAGTCGGTCTCCGTCGAGGACAGCTTGGTGCGGGTGACCGTGGCGACGGCCCATTCACCGCGGGCGAAGCCCATGTTCCACTCGACGTCGCCGAACACGCTGGTGAAGTCGTCGCCCGTCCACCCGTAGGTCTCGTCCGCGCGGCGGGACACCTCCAGGTCGATGTCGTCGAAGCGGACGACGCCCAGGTCCTTGACGACCTCCAGCTTCGATTCGTAGCCGACCAGGTCGCGGGAGACCCGCCACGCCTCCTCGCCCGGCCGGACCCGGGACGTGGAGAGGGGCGGCGTGCCCTCCGGTTCGGCGAACCCGGCGACGTCCGGCTCACCGGGCGCGCCGACCGGGCGGACGGGCAGCTCCAGCGAGCTCGCCCCGGTGAAGACCGACAGGCGGACCGGACGCGGCGGAGGCCAGGCCAGCGGCCAGTACGAGGTCGAGACCGACAGGCGGATGCGATGGCCGGGCGGGAACGCCTGCGCCATGGCGTTCATCGGGACGGCGATCTCGTAGCGCTCGCCCGGACGCAGCGGCCGCGGGGAGTCGTGCCCGTCGCGGTGGGCGAGGTTGAGCAGCCCGTAGCTGACGCGCGTGGCGCGGCCGTCGGGCGCCACGTCCGACAGCCGGACGGCCACCATGGCCTGCGGCCGGTCGGCCGCCAGCGACAGCCGCACGACCGGGGTGCCGAGGAGCTCGCACCGCTCGGCGAAGGGCTCGCCGTCGAAGACCAGTGAACCGCCGTCCTCCTCACGCTGGTCGTAGGGCAGGTCCGGCGGAGCGTTGTAGGAGCACCACTTGCCGGCGAACTGCCCCACCGACAGCGGCGACTCGATGGTCAACTCCTCCTCGCCGACGTCCTCCCCCTCGCGGGCGATGCGGTTGCGCCCGAGCGGACGGCCCTGGACGGCGACGCGGGGCGTGGGCCAGCTCGTCTCCCCCACCCAGCGGCCCGGCCGCTCGTCGTACGAGGTGGACGGGGGCACCGAGTCCTGCATCCAGATGCGCAGCATCGGCTCGTCCATCACACCGTTGTCGGCGTCCTTGAGCCAGTGATCCCACCACCGCACCAGTTCCTGGAGGAAACCGATCGCCGGACCCGGTTCGCCGAGGTGCGGGTACTTGTGCGACCACGGCCCGACGAGGCCCTGCCGGGGGACGTCCAGGTGCTCCAGCACCCGGAACACCGCGTTGGAGTACCCGTCGGCCCAGCCGCTCACCGCCAGCACCGGGCACCGGACGGCGGCGTAGTCGTCGCACACCGAGGCGTGCCTCCAGTACTCGTCCCGCCGTTGGTGGCGCAGCCACGTCTCCAGCCAGAGCCCGCTGCCGTCCAGCCGCTCGTGCCACATCTCCCGCCAGCGCTCGCCGACGACGGCCGGGTCGGGCGGGCAGGAGGTGTAGGCGAACATCGTCGAGGCCCACGACAGGTTGTCGCTCAGCAGGCAGCCGCCCATGTAGTGGACGTCGTCGGCGTAGCGGTCGTCGCTGAAGCACAGGGGGACGATCGCGTCCAGGCCGGGCGGGCGGCGCGCGGCCACCTGAAGGGCGTTGAACCCGCCCCAGGAGATCCCCATCATCCCCGACCGTCCGGTCGACCACGGCTGCGCGGCCAGCCAGGCGAGGATCTCCTCGGCGTCCAGCAGCTCGCGCTCCAGGTACTCGTCGGTCAGGACGCCCTCGGAGTCGCCGGTGCCGCGCAGGTCGACGCGGACGCACGCGTAGCCGTGACCGGCCATGTAGGGGTGGTGGACGGAGTCGCGCTGCGCGGTGAGGTCCCGCTTGCGGTACGGGATGAACTCGAGGATCACGGGCACGGCCTCGTCGTCGCTGGACACCGGCCGCCAGATCCGCGCCGCCAGCCGCACGCCGTCCGACATCGGGATCCAGACGTGCTCGTCCTCGCGGATCGCGTTGGGCAGCGCCGTCACCTCGCGCATGGCTCACGTTCCCTTCGGCGGTTCGAACTCGAACGGCAGCCCCGCCACGGCCCTCTCGTACTTCGCCTTCAGTTCCGCCTCGTCCCGGGCGCCCATGAAGACGCGGGCCACCTCGTAGCTGTAGCTGTCCTGCATGGAGATGTCGGAGAGCCGCTGGCCGGCGTCCACGCTGATCTCCACGATCGTGCCCGGCACGTCCCGCTCGACCGCCTTGATCTCCGCCTCGGACGGGACGCGCCGCACCAGGGCGTCCTCGCGGTGCCGCACGAACCACTTGGCGGCGATGTCGTACTGGCCCGCACCCTTCGGGAGCTCGGGCCGGTGGCCGAGCGCCAGCCGCACCATGAACTCGTGGTTGGGCGCGCCGTCGACGTACTCGAACAGGGGCGCGTGCGACTGCGAGTGCCGGGGATTGACCTCCAGCAGCGTGATGCTGCCGTCGTCGCGCTTCCAGAAGTACTCGATGTTGAAGGTCGTGGAGTCCAGCCCGAGGCGGCGGATCACCCGGACGCTGATGTCCGTCATCCGCTCGGCGACGTCGCCGGGCACGGACGAGGGGTACTGGTAGCGCTGGAAACTCGGCATGTCGGGGTAGTCGACGGAGTCCACGATGCCGTAGACGTGCACCTCCCCCTCGTGGCTGTACCCCTCGACGGTGACCTGGGCGCCGTCGATCGACTCCTCCGCCAGGCACGCGACGCCCCCGATCTCGGCGATCTCCGGCGGCAGTTCGAGATGGTTCATGACCTCCTGGAACGGCTCGCCGATCCGGCCGATCCCGGCGCGGATGTCTTCGACGGCGCGGTCGAACTCGACGTCGTCGCGGGCCAGGAAGGCCAGCTCGGACGACGTCGACTTCACCGGCTTGAGCCACATCGGGTACCGCACTCCCGGCGGCGGCTCCGCCCGTCCCTCCGGGGACAGGTCCACCAGTCCGAACGGCGGGTACTCCTCGATCACCTCCCGCTGCTCGATCCGGCTCCAGTACTTGTGCTCGCACTTGACGATCGATTCCAGGCTCGGGCCGGGCAACCCGTACCGCGCGCACAGGATCGGGACCATGGACGTGATCGGGAAGTCCCAGAACCCGATGATCGCGTCCACCTCGCCCTCGAACGCGTCGAGCCGCTCCCGCGCCCGCTCCAGCAGCCCCGCGAAGTCGATGTCGCCCTGCTGCAGCTCGTCGATCGTCAGCAGCCCGTGGAAGCGGTACTGCTCCAGGCGGGGGATCTCCCTGAGCATGCGGAGGTTGAGGTCGTCCAATCCCAGCACGAAGATGTTTTGCGGCATGCAGTCCCTTCCAGGGGTTTCGGAACTTAGGGCTTACCGCGCGCAGCCGCTTTAAACGGTCGGCGAGCACGCCGGCCGGCCGAGGGGCCCGCTACATGAAGTTGCGGGTGTGCAGGGCGGACAGCTCCGCCGCCTCGCCGGGCGGGAACCCGAGCCGCTCCAGCCGGTGCCGCCGCCCCTCGTCCATCTCCGCGCGGAGCCGCCGCACCGCGCGGTGACCGGACGCGATCGCCGCGGGCGTCCACTCCCCCGCCGCGAGGACGACGAGCGAGTCGAACACGTCCGCGTTCAGCCCCGCGGTGTCGGCCAGCGCGTCGTGCCGCCGCTCGACCGCGCCCCGCAGCCTGCCCCGCAGGCCCGGGTCGAGCCTCGCCCGATGCTCCAGGTGGGCGACGCCGAACGCCACGTGGCGCGCCTCGTCCTGCCGGGCCAGCCGGACGGCCGCGCGCGTGACGGGGTCGGGCGCGTGCCGGTCGAGGAACGTCAGCAGGTTCAGGAACGCGCCCTCGCCGAGGACCGACAGCAGGAACGACGCGAGCGAGAAGTCGGGTTCCGCGAGCAGCGTGGCCAGCGAGGCCCGGCCGCCCGCCGACGACGTCCCCGGCTCGCCGCCGCGCAGCAGCGCCCGCCGCGTGAACACCTCCATGTGCCGCGCCTCGTCGGCGGCCTGGACGGCCAGCAGCTGCAGCACCTCCCGGAAGTGCGGGTGGACGCGGGCGAGCAGCCGCGCCGGGACGACCAGCGCGGCCTGCTCGTTCTCGACCAGGTACGTCATCACCTGGACGACGGCCGCCTCCACCTCGTCCGGGACGTCGAACGCGGCGTCCCACGGGACCGCCGTCGCCGGATCCCACTGGGCGGACGCGGCGTGCGCGTAGAGGCGCGGCGCGATATCGGCCCACACCACGTCGCGGTCGGCCAGATCGGACGCGAGCGCCGGGCCGCCGGGCTCGACGAGCGCCCCGCGCGCCGCGAGCCCCCACCGGGGATCCGGCCGCCGGACGATCCCTTCGGGTGCGGCCCCGCCCGCCCGCACGGCCCCCGCCCACCGGTCCAGATCGGCCCGCCCCCGAACGATCCGCCCCCGTACGGACGAACCCGGCGTGCCGCCTTCCGTGTCCGCCTCCGCCTCGCCTCGTCCAGGACGGTCCGCGTGAGGCACGCGGCGGCCGTGCCCCGACGCGCCCGGCATGTCGCCGTTCGCGCCGTCCCCACCGGCCCCGCACAGGTCCGGCGCAGCCCGGCCGGAGGCGAGCCCTCCGCCGCTCCGCGGGGTGAAGCGGTGGCCCTCGCCGCGGCACCAGGCGGTCAGGTGGACGGCGAGCGCGGGATCGGTGCCCACGACGGCCAGTTCCTCGCCCGGTGCCAGGCCCGCGAGGGCGCGGCGGACCAGGATGTGGGCGCCGTGCTCGAAGCCCAGGTCGGCGAGGTCGAGGTGCCTCACGGCGCGTAGCCGCGCGCGGTCACCCGCCCGTCCGCGTCGTAGAAGCCCGTCTCGTCGACGGCGCGCTCCAGCGCCGCGTACCCGTCGTCGCGGCCGTCCTCCCACGCCTTGAGGCCCTCCAGGTCCAGGAGCGGGCGGGCGGCCGGGTCGGCGAAGCTCATCGACAGCAGCAGCGCAGCGAAGCGGGCGGCGGCCTCGTCCGGGAGCGAGTCGGACACCGTGAGGTTGCAGTGGTCGTAGGGCGGGGTCTGTGCGAGCACCCGGGTCCCCCCGGCGGGCAGCACTCCCTCGGCTCCGAACAGCAGGTGGTTCGCGTCGACCATGCAGGCCGCCGCGACCTCGCCGGACGCCAGCGCCGCCGCCGCGTCCCGCTCCCCGCCGATGTGGTCGCCGTGCAGGCCGGCGCCGACGTCGGACCGGCGGACGTCCACGTCGGCGCCGTGCGCCCGCAGGTACGACAGCGGCAGCAGCGTGGCCTGCGGGGAGTCGACGGCGCCGACGGCGACCGTCTCGTCCTTCAGGTCCGCGACGGACGTGAACGGCGAGCCCTCGCGCACGACGATGACCGAGGTCAGGTCGCGGTCGGTGTCGCGCATGACGAGCGGGCGCACGCGGCGGCCCCGTGCCTCGGCCAGGCGGCGCGCCCGGATCCACGCGAGCGGCGAGTTCCAGGCCGCGTGGATCCGGCCGAGGGACAGGTCCTCGACCTGCCGCTCGTAGTTGGAGTACAGGACGAAGTCGAACGCGAACCCGCGCGCGGCGAGCCATTCGCGGAACCCGGTCCAGATCGTCACGACCTTGGGGTCGTAGGCGACCGCTCCCATCAGCAGCATCGGTTCTCCTCTCCGAACAGCGGCAGGCCGAGGCCCGCCCGGGCGACGAAGTCGTGCAGCGCCTCGGTCGTCGGCGCCATGACGCGGGAGGCGAGCGCGTCCCGGAAGCGCCGCTCGACCCCGGTGCCGCGGACGAACGCCGACCCGCCGCACAGCCGCAGCACCCCGTCGGCGACCTCGGCGGCGGCCTCCCCCGCGACGGCCTTGACCTGCAGGACGCGCAGCGTCGCGTCCTCGCGGCCGGTGTCGAGGGCGGTGAGGGTGTCGCGCAGGAACGCGCGGGCCCCGTCCACGCGGATGCGGAGCCGGGCGTAGGCGGCGCGGGTCGCCGGGTCGTCCGCGGGGGTGCGCCCGAGGTGCTCGAAGCGGGTCCGGGTCATGCGGTCGCGGGCGGCGTCCATCAGCGCCTCCATGACGCCGAGCGAGAACGCGGCGCTCAGCACCAGGAACGCCGGGAGCGCCGTGCCGAGCGCGATGTCGAGCCCGGCGCCGTCCGCGCCGAGCATCGCGCCGGACGGGACGCGGACGCCGCCGGCGGTGACCGGGCTCGACGCGTTCCCGCGCAGGCCGAGCCCGTCGAACGGCCCGTCCACGGTCAGGCCGGAGGCGCCGGACGGGACGTACCAGAGCGTCATCGGGCCGGGCGCGGACAGCGGGCGGCTCGACCACACGTACCCGTCGGCCTCCCCGGCGGAGGTGACGAAGCTCTTGCGGGCGTCCAGCCGGACGGATCCGTCCTCGGCCGTCGCGGTGCCGACCGGCGCCCAGAAGTGGCTGCGCGAGCCGGTCTCGGAGAAGGCGAGGGTGGCGAGGTGCTCGCCGGCGGCGACGGCGCGGCGGACGTCGTCCGGCCCGTGCGCCTCGAGGACGGCGGTCGCCGCGTAGTGCATGAGGACGACCATCGCGGTGGACCCGCAGGATCCGGCGAGCCGCTCGACGACGCGGGCGGCGTCCGCGAGACCGCCGGGGCCGGGGGCGCTCAGCAGGCCGAGGACCCCCGCCCCGGCGAGCGCGGTGACGCCCTCGCGGGGGAAGGCCCCCGTCTCGTCCACCCCGGCGGCGTTCGGGGCGACGACGCCGTCGATCACCCTGTCGAGTTCGGCCGCCGGATCGGCGGCACGGGATTCGGGCATGACGGTGGATGTCACAGGGTTCTCCCACGTTTCGCCAGGGCACAAGATCATCGGCTGTAGGGTGCTCTTCCTCCGTCCGCCCGGTTCAAACGGGTCGCCGCCCGGCCGCGCGCCGCGCCGCGTCCCGGTCGCCGTAAGCTTGCGGCATGCCCGACGGTCCGCCCCCTTGCGCGTGCGTGCTCTGCCACGACTACGGCGACCGCGACCGGCTGGACAACTTCCTCCTCCGCACGATGGTCCACATCTCCCAGTACGGGTGGAGCGTCGTGCTGAACCATCCGGACGACGTCGGGCCCGGGTGGGCCTACACGATCGGGCTGTGGCACACCTACCGGGTGCCCGAACTCGCGATCTTCGGCGGCGACGTCTACGAGATGGAGGAGTCGCTGGACCTCCTCGGCCGGCAGTCCGCCGAGGGCCGCCCGCCCGCCGAGGGCGAGCGCCGCGACGGCGTCGTCCGGGGCCGGCCCGCCGGGTTCCGCGCCGTCGACCGCCGCTGGTACGGGGCGCTGCTGCGCGGCGCCGTCGCGTTCTACCGGCGGACGCCGCCGCCGTTCCTGCAGGTCCTGTGGCCGAACGCCGACGGGCTGTTCCCCTGGCAGCCCGGCACCGACCTGCCGTTCCGGCGCTCGCAGCCCTGGCTGTGGCTCGCTCCCGGCCAGCACTCCCCCGGCGCGTGGACGCGGCGTCTCTGAGCCGGACGGGGGCGTGGCGTACGATCGCCTGGTGTACGGGCCGATCGCGGAGACCATCCGGACCCAGCGGCTCGTCCTGGAGCCCCTGGCACCCCACCACGCCGACGAGATGGCGGACGTGCTGGACGACCGGCGGCTGCACCGGTACATCGGCGGCGAGCCGCTCACCCGCGCCGAGCTGCGCGAACGCTACACGCGCCTGGCCGCCGGCCCGTCCCCGTTCCACCAGGAGTACTGGCTGAACTGGATCGTCCGGCGTGCCCGCGACGACAGGGCGGTCGGCTACGTGCAGGCGACGGTGCGTCCCGCGCCGGGCCGCTACACCGTCGCGCCGCCCGGCTCCGGTTCGACGGTCACCCCGGCGTCGCCCGCCACGGTCGCGTCGGTCGCCTGGGTCATCGGCATGCCGTACCAGGGGTTCGGGTTCGCGACCGAGGCCGCCCGCGCGCTGCTCGGCTGGCTCCGCGACCAGGGCGTCCACGAGATCGTGGCGCTGATCCACCCCGAGAACCGGCCGTCCGCCGCCGTCGCCGCCCGGCTCGGGCTGCGCCCCACCGCCGAGACCGCCGACGACGAGACCGTCTGGCGCCGCCCCGGCCCGGACGCGCCGGACTCCGGCGAGCGAGGATGACACTCTGATATCGGGTGGTGGCGGGCGGGCAGGAGACGGGTAGGTCAGAATCGGCTGCGCAGTGGCGGGGGACGAGACGGCGGGAGTGGGAGAGCATGCTGGAGGTCTGGCCCGGGGATCCGTACCCGCTGGGCGCCACCTGGGACGGCACGGGCACCAACTTCGCACTGTTCTCGGAGGTGGCCCGGCGGGTCGAGCTGTGCCTGTTCGACGAGCACGGCCGTGAGACGCGCCACGAACTGCCCGAGGTCGACGGGTTCGTCTGGCACGGCTACCTGCCCGGGGTCGGGCCCGGACGCCGGTACGGGTACCGGGTGCACGGGCCGTTCGACCCGCGCGAGGGGCACCGCTGCAATCCGGCGAAGCTGCTGCTGGACCCGTACGGCAAGGCCGTCGAGGGCAACGTCCGGTGGCACGAGTCGCTGTTCTCGTACCGGTTCACCGACCCCGAGGTCCTCAACGAGGACGACAGCGCCCCCTACATGCCGAAGAACGTGGTGGTGAACCCGTTCTTCGACTGGGGCGACGACCGGCCGCCGCGCGTCCCGTACCACGAGAGCGTCATCTACGAGGCGCACGTCAAGGGCCTGACGCGGCTGCACCCGGGCGTCCCGGAGGAGCAGCGCGGGACGTACGCGGGGCTGGCGCACCCGGTGATGATCGACCATCTGCTCGACCTCGGCGTGACGGCCGTCGAACTGATGCCGGTGCACCAGTCGGTGCCCGAGCACGCGCTGGTCGCGCGGGGGCTCGACAACTACTGGGGCTACAACACGATCGGGTTCCTCGCGCCGCACAACTCCTACAGCTCGTCCGGACGGCTCGGGGAGCAGGTGCTGGAGTTCAAGGCGATGGTGCGGGCCCTGCACGAGGCGGGCATCGAGGTGATCCTCGACGTCGTCTACAACCACACCGCCGAAGGGGACCACCTGGGGCCGACGCTGTCGTTCCGGGGCATCGACAACGCGTCCTACTACCGGCTGCGCGACGACGACAAGCGCTACCACCTCGACTACACCGGCTGCGGCAACTCCCTGAACGTGCGGAGCCCGCACGCCCTGCAGCTCATCATGGACTCGCTGCGGTACTGGATCCTGGACATGCACGTGGACGGCTTCCGCTTCGACCTCGCGTCGGCGCTGGCCCGCGAGCTGCACGACGTCGACCGGCTCGCCGCGTTCTTCGACCTCGTCCAGCAGGACCCGATCGTCTCCCAGGTGAAGCTGATCGCCGAGCCGTGGGACGTCGGCGAGGGCGGCTACCAGGTCGGCAACTTCCCGCCGCTGTGGACCGAGTGGAACGGCAAGTACCGCGACACCGTCCGCGACTTCTGGCGCGGCTCGTACGCGACGATGCCGGAGTTCGCGTCCCGGCTGACCGGCTCGTCCGACCTGTACGAGCACAGCGCGCGGCGCCCGTTCGCGTCCATCAACTTCGTGACCTGCCACGACGGGTTCACCCTGCACGACCTCGTCTCCTACGACGGCAAGCACAACGAGGCGAACGGGGAGGGGAACCGGGACGGCACCGACGACAACCGCTCGTGGAACTGCGGGCACGAGGGCCCGACGCGCGACCCGTCCGTCCGCCGGCTGCGGGCCCGGCAGAAGCGCAACTTCCTGGCCACGCTGTTCCTGTCGCAGGGCGTGCCGATGCTGTCGCACGGCGACGAGCTGGGCCGCACGCAGGAGGGCAACAACAACGCCTACTGCCAGGACAACGAGCTCGCGTGGGTGCACTGGGACGACGCCGAGGGCGTCGCGTTCGTCCGGTCGCTGTCGCGGCTGCGCCGCGACCACCCGGTGTTCCGGCGCCGCCGGTTCTTCACCGGGACCGGGACGGGCGCCGCCGCCGACATCGCCTGGCTCACCCCCGCCGGCGAGATCATGACCGACCAGGACTGGAACGTCGGCTTCGCCAAGTGCCTCGGCGTGTTCCTCAACGGCGACGCCATCACCGAACCCGACCGGCGCGGGCGCCGGGTCCGGGACGACTCGTTCCTCCTGCTGGTCAACGCCGGGCCCGACCCCCAGGAGTTCACGCTCCCGGGGGCCGAGTACGGCGAGCGCTGGACGTACGCGCTCGACACCGCCGAGCCCGGCGGGGTCGGGGAGCGTCCCCTCGCCAAGGCCCGCGCGACGCTGGAGGTCGCGGACCGGTCCCTGTCGGTGCTGCGCCGCGTCTAGCGCGTCAGCCCGCGGTCACCTCCAGCGCGGTCAGGAACACCAGGACGACCGTCGCGACGGCCACCACGCCGTGCACGGCCACGGCCAGCGCCGGGAACGCCTGCTCGGCACCGCGCGCGTGCCTCCCCCGGCCCACGAGCCAGCGGGTGAACAGCAGGAACCCCTGCAGGACGACCACGATGAGCGCGACGAACGCCCACCAGGCGTAGGCCGGTTCCGCGGTGGCCAGGTGGCCGATCCAGAGCGCCAGGCCGCCGACGGCGGCCAGCGGATGTCCCACGACGACCAGTCGCGGGAAGCGCGTCACCTTGGTCGCGAGCCCCCCGTGCACGATCCAGGTGATCAGTAGGTAGCCCCCGGCGAGTGCGGCGAGGACCCATGCCGCGAGCGCAGCGAACTCCACCCCCTGCTCCCTTCTGAGATTCTCACGTCCCCTGACGTCAGTGTCGCCGCCCTATGACGCGAGAATGAGGAATTCGCCCAGATTGCCGCGGCCGGCCGTGCACTACCGTGAAGGAGCTATGCGGCCACTGAACTCTTCGCCCGACCATGTCGACCTCGTCGAGCAGTACGCCTACCCGCCGGACGGGACGTGGCTGCGCGCCAACATGGTCGCCGGCCTCGACGGGGCCGCCCAGCGCGACGAGCGCAGCGGCGGGCTCGGCAACGAGGCGGACAAGCGCCTGTTCCTGCTGCTGCGCGGCCTCGCCGACGCCGTGATCGTCGGCGCCGGGACGGTCCGCGCCGAGGGCTACGGGCCGGTCCGGCCCGTCCCCGAATGGGGCGACGTGCGGGACGGCCGGACACCGGTGCCGCCGCTGGTGATCGTCTCCCACTCGCTCGGGCTGGACTTCGACGGGCCGGTGTTCACCGAGGCGCGGGTCCCGACGATCGTGCTGACCAGCGCGGACGCCGACCCGGAGCGGCTGCGGGCGGCGCGCGAGCACGCCGAGGTGATCATCGCCGGGGAGCGGGCCCTCGACTTCGGGGTCGCGTTCCGGGCGCTGGCCGCGCGGGGCCACCGGCGGCTGCTGGTCGAGGGCGGCCCATCCGTCCTCGGGCAGGTCGCCGCCGCCGGCCTGCTCGACGAGCTGTGCCTCACGCTCAGCCCGATGCTGCTCGGCGGCGACGCGCTGCGGATCCTCGACGGTCCGACCGTGCCCGAGCCGGCGTCCTGGCGGCTCGCGCACGCCCTCACCGACGAGGACTTCCTCTTCCTCCGCTACACCCGCGCGACCCGGTAGCGGACGAACAGCACGCCCTCGTCCAGGTAGAGCCCCACCGGTTCCAGCGGGGTCCCGGCGGGCTCGCCGGGGGCGGGCGGCATCGTGAGCAGCGGGGTGCGCGGGCCGTGCAGCGCCGGGGCGATGTTGAGGCACAGCTCGTCCACCAGGGACGCGCGGAACAGCGCGGTGGTCAGGCCGGGTCCGCCCTCGCAGAGCAGGCGCGGCCCCAGCTCCTCGTGCAGGAGGCGGATCGCCTCCGGCAGGTCGATGCCGTCGGCTCCCGCCGCGATCACCGGTATCCCGGACGGGACGTGCGCGCGCGCACGCTCGGTCGTGACGACCACCGTCGGGGTCTCGGCGTCGGTGAACAGCGGGAGCGTCCAGTCGAGATCGAGTGAGCGGCTCACGACCACGATGGGCGCGGGCGGGCCGCCCCGGCGCGCGCGCAGATCGGCGCGGAGCCTCGCGGGGCCGAGCCGTCCCGTCCGGACGGTCCCGGCGCCGACGAGGATCGCGTCGGCGAGCGCCCGCAGGGTGCGGAACACGCGGAAGTCGGCGGCGCCGCCGAGCCCGTCGGTCCAGCCCTCGGCGTCGGTGACCGCGCCGTCCGCGCTCATCACCATGCCGACCCGCAGGCCGGGCGCGTCGCCGTACTCGGCAAAGGGGTCGGCGCCGTCCATCGCGGGTTCGGGCAGGAGACGGCGCATGAGCTGCAGATTAGCGGACCCCGGGGCGGCGTTCTGTCGGTGGCGGAGAGCAAGATGGTGCCATGGACCTGCCGATCAGTCCGCCGTTCTCGCCGATGCTGGCCAAGGCGGTCAAGACCATGCCCCAGGGCGACCTGCTGTACGAGCCCAAATGGGACGGCTTCCGCTGCGTCGTCTTCCGGGACGGCGACGAGGTGGAGCTGTCGAGTCGCGGCGAGAAGCCGCTCACCCGGTACTTCCCCGAGCTGGTGGAGGCGGTGAAACGGGAGCTGCCGGAGCGGTGCGTGGTGGACGGTGAGATCGTCCTGCCGCAGGGCACCCGCCTCGACTTCGACAAGCTCCAGCAGCGCATCCACCCGGCCGCCTCCCGGATCACGCTGCTGTCGGAGCAGACCCCGGCGTCCTTCGTGGCGTTCGACCTGCTCGCGCTCGGCGACGAGTCGTTCCTGGAGATGCCGCTGGGCGAGCGGCGGCGGCGGCTCGTCGACACCCTCTCCGGGGTGAACGCGCCGATCCACGTGACGCCCGCGTCCGACTCCTACGAGCTGGCGCTGCGCTGGTTCGACGAGTTCGAGGGCGCGGGCCTCGACGGCGTCATCGCCAAGCCGCGCGACCTGCCGTACGAGCCCGACAAGCGCGTCCAGTTCAAGGTCAAGCACGAGCGCACCTGCGACTGCGTCGTCGCGGGCTTCCGCTGGCACAAGTCCGGGCCGATCGTCGGCTCCCTCCTGCTCGGTCTCTACAACGACAAGGGCCACCTGCAGCACGTGGGCGTGGCGGCGTCGTTCACGATGAAGCGCCGCGCGGAACTCGTCGAGGAGCTGCAGCCCTACCGGATGGACAGCTACGAGGGCCACCCGTGGTCGGAGTGGGCGCGGCAGACCGAGGCCACGGTCGACCGCATGCCCGGCGCGATCTCCCGCTGGACCGGCAAGAAGGACCTCTCCTGGGTCGCCCTGCGCCCCGAGCCGGTCGTGGAGGTCGCGTACGAGGCGATGGAGGGCGACCGGTTCCGGCACACCGCCCGTTTCCGCAACTGGCGGCCCGACCGCACGCCCGAGTCGTGCACGTACGAGCAGCTGGAGGTCCCCGTCGCGTACGACCTCGACGCGATCCTCGGGGGCTCCGCGACGAACCCCCGCACCGACCGCTGACGTCCGGGCGGCCGTCCCCCGGCGACGGGACGGCTGGACGAATTATGTAGATCGGTCTAGTCTGGGGCCATGGCGGGCAGAGGAGACGAGACGCGGGCGCGGCTGATCGACGCCGCGCGGGCGCTCGTCGAGGAGCGCGGGTACCACGGCGCCGGGCTGAACGACGTGATCGCGGCCGGGAAGGCGCCCCGGGGGTCGCTGTACCACCACTTCCCCGGCGGCAAGGAGCAGCTCGTCGCGGAGGCCGTGGCCGTCTCCGGGCGGGAGATCACCGAGCTGATCGCGGGCCTGGCCGAGGAGTCGTCCGGCACCGCGGAACTGGTCGAGGCGGTCCTGGACGCGCTGGCCGACCGGATGGAGGCGTCCGGGTACGCCAAGGGCTGCCCGGTCGCCACGGTCGCGCTGGAGACGGCGGCGGGCAACGACGCGTTGCGGCGGGTCTGCGCGGACGTCTACGGCGGCTGGGAGCGGGCCCTCGCGGACCGGCTCGTCGCCGACGGCCGCTCTCCCGGCCGCGCCGACGACCTGGCGGGCGCCCTGCTCGCGCTCATCGAGGGGGCCCTCGTCCTGGCGCGCGCGCAGCGGGCCAGGACGCCCGTCGAGCGGGCGCGCCGCTCCGTCCGGGCGCTGCTGGCCGGCTGACCCGCCGCCGTGCGCGGGCGTCCCGCACACATGCCGTCGAATTATGCAGATCGGTCTACTTGGAGGATTCATGAGCGACGGACCCGACGCCCTCGTCGCCGGGGCGACCGGCTTCATCGGACGGTGGCTGGCGGCGGAGCTGCTCGCCCGCGGACGGACGGTCGCCGCGGCCGTCCGGGGCGGACCGGCCCGCGGCGACGAGTTGCGCGCGTGGCTGCGCGACCGCGGCGCCGACGACCGGTCCCTCACCGTCGTCCCCGCCGACATCGCCCGGCAGGGGCTCGCGCTGTCCCCGGCCGACCGGGACCGGCTGGACTCCGTGCGCGACGTCTTCAACGCCGCGGCCGTCTACCGGTTCGGCATGGGACGCGGCGAGGCGCGGCGCGCGAACGTCGACGGCGCGCTGCACGTCGCGCGGTGGGCCGGGACGCTCCCGCGCCTGCGCCGCCTCGTCCACGTGTCCGGGTACCGCGTCGGGGCGGTGGGCACGCGAGGCCCCGCCGAGGGGTGGGACGCCGTCTACCGGCGGCACGGCGCGTACGAGGCGTCGAAGCGCGAGGGCGACGCGGCGGTGCGGGCCCTCGCCGAGCGGGAGGGGCTCCCGCTGACCGTGGTCAATCCGTCCGGGGTGATCGGCCATTCGGTCACCGGCGAGGCGGGCCAGTACATCGGCCTGGCCGATCTGGTGGAGAAGCTCTGGAGGGGCCGCCTCCCGGCCCTCGCGGGGACGCGGCGCACGTTCGTCCCGGTCGTCACCGTCGACCATCTCGCGCGCTTCATGGCCGCCGTGCCCGAGCACGACGGCGGGCGCGTCCGGGCGCACTGGGTCCTCGACGGCGCCACGCCGGAGCTGCCCGAGCTGATCGGGCTGCTCGCGCGGCACCTCGGCGTGCGCGCGCCGCGCGCCGTCGTCCCGGTCGGGCTCGTGCGGCGGCTGCCGCGGGCGCTCACCGGGATCGAGCCCGAGACGCTCGCCTTCCTGTCCGAGGACCGCTACGACACCGCGTCGGCCGACGCGCTCGCCCGCGCCGCCGGACTGGCGCACCCTCCGGTGACCGACGCCCTGCGCGTCTGGGCGGACCGGCTCGTCGCGGAGGAGTTCGGCCGGGCCCGGCCGGCGGGCGTCCCGGCCGGGTGACGGCGACCGGGTGAGAACGACCGGCCGGGTCCCCGGCGCGGTGCGCGGCGCCCGGGGACCCGGCGGGAGACCGCGCGTCAGCGCCGGGTCTCGTTCCGGACGGTCTCCTCGATCAGGTCGCGATCGGACTTGGCGGCCGTCCTGGGGGCGTTGAAGGGACGCAGGTAGGTCTGCTTGACGCCCGGGACCTCGTCCTCGATGACGTACGTGGCCTTGGTCGATGCCTCGGCGACGTGGTCGCGGACGGTCGGGAGGGTCTTGAAGTCGGCCCTCATCTCGCGCTTGTCGATCTTCGTGAGCACGTAGCCGCGCTGGTTGTTGTAGAAGCGCAGGTGCGGGTTGATCGTGAGGAAGGGGTGGTCGGCCGGGTCGGAGTCGGCGCCGTCGCCGCCGCTGGTGATGGACGAGGCGACGAGTTCGGAGCCGACGGTCGGCGAGTCCGGGTCGTCGTAGTCGAGCTTGAGGTCGCTCGCCCAGTGGGCGTGGACGTCGCCGGTGAGGACGACCGGGTTGCGGACCTTGCGGTTCAGCCAGCCCTCGGTGATGCGCCTGCGGGACGCGACGTAGCCGTCCCAGCCGTCCATCGAGGTGATCTTGGCGGGGCCCGCGTTGTTGTCGCGCTGGGCGAAGAAGACCTGCTGGCCGAGGACGTCCCAGCGGGCGCCGGACTCCGCGAACCCGTCGAGCAGCCACTTCTCCTGCTCGGCGCCGGTGATGGAGCGTGCGGGGTCGACGGCCTCGGGGCAGTCCTTGTAGCCGTCGCCGCAGCCCTGGTCGTCGCGGAACTGGCGGGTGTCGAGCATGTGGAAGTTGGCGAGCTTGCCCCAGCGGACGCGCCGGTAGATCTGGATGTCCGGGCCGTTCGGGATGGAGCGGCGGCGCAGCGGCATGTTCTCGTAGTACGCCTTGAAGGCGGCGACGCGGCGGCGCCGGAAGTCGGCCGGGTCGGGCGTGTCGGAGCCCGCCTCGGGGACGTCGTCGGCCCAGTTGTTCTCGACCTCGTGGTCGTCGAACACGACGAGCCAGGGCGCGGCGGCGTGCGCGGCCTGCAGGTCGGGGTCGGCCTTGTACTGGGCGTGCCGCTGCCGGTAGTTCGCGAGGGTGACGGTCTCGGGACCCTCGTGGTCGCGGACGTTGCCGGCCGGGATCGTGTAGTCGTTCGGCTTGTACTCGTACTGGTAGTCGCCGAGGTGCAGGATCAGGTCGGGGTGCTCCTCGGCGAGCCGCCGATATGCGGTGAAGTACCCGTGCTCGTACTGGCTGCAGGAGACGAACGCCATGGCGAGGGCGGGGCCGAACGAGTCGGGGCGGGGCGCGGTGACCGTCCGCCCGACCGGGGAGAAGTGGGCGCCGGCGCGGAACCGGTACCAGTAGTCGCGGCCGTGCCGCAGCCCCTCCAGTTCGACGTGGACGGAGTGGGCGGACTCGGGCCGCGCGACCGCCGTGCCGCGCCGCTCGACCTTGCGGAACCGCTCGTCCCGCGCCACCTCCCAGTGGACGTCGACGTTCCGGTTCGGCATGCCGCCGCGACCGTCCTCGGCGAGGGGGTCGAGGGCGAGGCGGGTCCACAGGACGAACCCGTCGGGCTCGGGGTCGCCGGACGCGACGCCGAGCGTGAACGGGTCGCCGGGCAGGCGCCGGGTGCGGGGCGCGGCGTGGGCCGTGCCGGGGACGGCGGAGACGGTCGCGGCCGTGCCGACCGCGAGTCCGGTGGTGACGAGGAAGGAACGCCGGTCGAGCTGGGGCGCGTCGGCCATGGGGGAGCGACCTTTCGGAGGATTCCGGCATCGATCGCCGGTCAGCCTCGCGAAGGTCGGTGACCGAAAGGCACCGTGAAGATGACGCACCGCGCAACAGGAGTGATCTTTTCAGACGATCATCCGCGGAGGGCGCACGGGAATGCTAGGATAATGGGTTACATGCGGACACAGAGAACCCATCCCTACACTTAGGAGTGTACCTAACACATGGGGCATCGTCAATCCAGCGTTGTCAAGTCCGGCGGAGAATTCGCCGGGGCCACCGCCGGAACCGGGGCCGGGGACGCCGCGCGGCACGAGGCCCTCCGCGTGGAGCAGGAGCACGTCACGCGCCTGTACGGGCGGCTCGACGCCGAGCGGGCCAAGGCCGAGGCCGCGCTGCGCGAGGGCCCCGCGGCGGGCGGCGGGAGCGCGTTCCAGGCTCGGGTGGAGAGCGCCGTCGCCACCGACGAGGCCGCCCGCCGGCTGGCCCGCCTCGGCGGCGTCGAGGACGCGCTGTGCTTCGGCCGCATCGACCACCGCGCCGACGGCGACGGGCCGGGCGACACGTTCTACGTCGGCCGGATCGGGCTGCGCGACGAGGACCACGAGCCGCTGCTGATCGACTGGCGCGCCGCCGCGGCCCGCCCGTTCTACACCGCCACGTCCGGCGCGCCCGGCACCCTCGCACGCCGCCGCCACCTGCACCTGCGGCACCGCGAGGTCGTCGGGCTGGACGACGAGGTGTTCGACCTCGACGGGCTGGCGGAGCCCGAGCGGCGGACGCTCGTCGGGGAGGCCGCGCTGCTGGCGACGCTGCGCCGGGGCCGGACGGGACGGATGAGCGACGTCGTCGCCACCATCCAGCAGGAGCAGGACGAGGTGATCCGGGCGGGCCTGCAGGGCGTGCTGGTGGTGCAGGGCGGGCCGGGCACCGGCAAGACCGTCGCGGCGCTGCACCGCGCCGCGTTCCTGCTCTACACGCACCGCGACGTGCTCGAGCGCCGCGGCGTCCTGGTGGTCGGACCGAACGCGACCTTCCTGCGCTACATCGAGCAGGTCCTGCCGGGGCTCGGCGAGACCGACGTCGTGCTCGCCACGGTCGGCGAGCTGTTCCCGGGGACGCGGGCGACGGCGTCCGACGCGCCGGACGTCGCGGTGGTGAAGGGCGACGCGCGGATGGCGGACCTCGTGGCCGAGGCCGTCCGGGACCGGCAGCGCGCCCCGGCGGACGGCCTGGCGGTGGAGGCCGACGGCATGACGCTGACGGTGTCCGCCGCGGACTGCGAGCGCGCCCGCGACCGGGCCCGCTCGCTGCGCGGGGCCCACAACGTGCAGCGGCGCCGGTTCGTCCACGACATGCTCGATGCGCTCG
Source organism: Actinomadura cremea (assembly GCF_014648495.1). Classification (GTDB taxonomy): domain Bacteria; phylum Actinomycetota; class Actinomycetes; order Streptosporangiales; family Streptosporangiaceae; genus Spirillospora; species Spirillospora cremea. Next base: position 345,994 of record NZ_BMRF01000004.1, on the reverse strand, counting down.
CGCTGAACCGGGCCGAGCAGTACGACCGGATGGTCGACGAGCCGCTGGAGGCGATGGCGCGCGAGGGCGGGCTGCCCGAGTGGCTGCGGGAGCTGATGGAGGAGGCCGAGGAGGAGCCGTTGCTGGACGAGACCGACCTGCGGCTCGCGAAGGAGACGCTCTGGCTCGACCGGTCCGTCCGTTCGGCGATCGACGCGCTGTGGCCGGAGCTGACGCCGCAGCGGCTGCTGTCCGAGCTGTTCGCCGACCCCGCGGCCCTCGCCCGGCTCGGCGGGCGCGCGGGCCTGCGGCCGTCCGAGGCCGCGCTCCTGGAGCGCCCGGCCGGGGCGGAGTGGACGGTCGCGGACGTCCCGCTGCTGGACGAGGCCGCCGAATGGCTCGGCGTCGACGATGCGGCCGACCGCGCCCGCGCCCGCGCCGCCGAGGCGGCCCGCGCGGACGAGGAGAAGTACGCCCGCGAGGTCCTGGAGAGCACCGGCGGTTCCCACCTGCTGAACGCCGCCGACGTGATCGACGCCGCCGGACTCGCCGGGCGGCACCACGAGGACGGCCCGCCGCTCACCACCGCCCAGCGCGCGACGGCCGACCGCGAATGGGCGTACGGGCACGTCATCGTGGACGAGGCGCAGGAACTGTCGGCGATGGCGTGGCGGACGGTCATGCGGCGCGTCCCGACCCGCTCCCTCACCGTCGTCGGCGACATCGCGCAGACGGGCAGCGCCGCCGGGGCCGCCTCGTGGGGGCAGATGCTCGACCCGTACGTCCCGGGACGGTGGCGGGAGCAGCGGCTCATGGTCAACTACCGGACCCCGGGCGCGATCATGCGGGTCGCGGCGGAGGTCCTCGCCGCCGTGGACCCGGGCCAGACGCCGCCGGAGTCGGTCCGCGACGACGAGGCCCCGCCCCGTGCCGTCGAGCTGCCGGTGACCGGGCTGCCCGCCCTGGTCGGGGACGAGCTGGACGCCGTCGGCGAGGGCCGGCTCGCGGTGATCGTCTCGGCGGCGCGGCACGCGGACGTCCTGGCCGTGCTGCCCGGCGCCGCCGCCGGGGCCACCCCGGAGGCCCTCGACTCCCCCGTCGTCGTGCTGACCACCGAGGAGGCGAAGGGGCTGGAGTTCGACGCGGTGGTCCTCGTCGACCCGGCGGGCGTCCTGGCCGGCTCGCCGAAGGGCGGGCAGGACCTGTACGTCGCCCTCACCCGCGCCACCCGCCGCCTCACGGTCGTCCACGCGGGCGACCTCCCGCCCGTCCTGGCGTCGCTCGCCTGACGCCTAGTTCTCGGGAGGGCGGAGTCTGATCGTGGGCCGCCCCCCGTCCCCGGCCCCGTCCAAGGGGACTTTGGGGAGCTTCGGGGGGCGGCGCACCGGGGGCAGGGGCGCGAGCTTGATGGCCCCGCGATCGTCCAGCGCGCGCGCCCACTGCGCCGCGTCCGGCCGCAGGCCCCGCGCCCGTCCCGCCTCGGCGAACCGCGCGGTGACCTCGGCGACGACCCGGTCCGGGAGCCCGGGGACGCACCCCACCTCGTCACCGGGGCGCAGCGCGTGGGTGCGGGTCAGCACCCGCGCCACGAGGAGGGCGAGCTTGTAGCGGTCGGTGTCCAGCTCCGGGCCGGTCGGCGGCTCCCGCGGGTCGTTCCAGTCGGGGGTGTGGGTCTGGGGCAGGACGGGCCGCTCCCCGAGTTCGCGGACGCCGTCGCAGTCGAGCAGGAACACCTCCCCGGCCGGGGACCACAGCAGGTTCTTCATGGACACGTCCCCCACGATCAGCCCGTGGCCGTGCAGCAGCCGGAACAGCCCGGCCGTGTTGCGGGCGACGCGCAACCGGCCGTCCGCGTCGGGAGGCGCGATGTCCCCCCACATCGGCTTCGGCCGGTACAGGAGGTACTGCAGCTCGCGCAGCCGCGGACCGGTCGCGGCGTTGCCCCAGAACGCCCGGGGCACCACGCGCATCACGAAGCCCTTGACGGCGCCGCCGTCGAGCACGCGCGCGAGCGGCCACGCCGCCTGCCGCAGCAGGGCGTCGCGGTCGGGGCCGGAGAGCCGTCCGGGAAGATCGACGAGCCGCTTGAGCGCGGCACCGTCCACGCCGCTGAGCACGTACTCCTTGAAGACGTGGCCGGTCAGCGCGCCGCTCAGCTCGTGCACCCTCCCCTGACCGCCGACCCCGAGTTCACGGCCGGGCGCCAGGTCGCCGAGCGCCAGGTCCGTGCCGTCCAGCCGCATCCCGCTACCGTCCCCAGACGCAGACGGCCGAGCGGTCGTCGCCGTAGGACTTGGCCCGGAACGCCAACTTCCAGCCGAACTCGATGATCCCGGGCGGCTCGGCGCGGCTCCACGACGCCACCAGCGGCTCGCGCACCTCGGCGCCGCGCATCGGATTCGACAGCCCGTCGGTGCACAGCACGAGCGCCTCCTCCGGCCGCAGCCAGTCGACCATGGGCCGGACGGTCCCGGGGCTGCCGGGCAGCGCGTCGGTGCGGGGGTCGACGATGCCGCCGGGATCCGGCTCGGCGGCCCGCACCGGCTCCAGCACCCCGTCGCGCAGCCGGTAGGCGGCGCCGTCCCCGATGTTCAGGACGGCGGCGAGGCGCGGATCGTCCCCGGGGCCCGCGTCGACGATCAGCGCCGCGAGCGTCGTCGACAGCGCCTTCGGGTCGATCCCGGCCTCGGCGGCGTGCGCGGTCATGCCGGACGCCACCCGCGCGACGGCACCCGTGATCAGCTCGCCCGCCCGCTCCCACTCCCAGGTTCCGGCGACCCGCTCGATCTCCGCGCGCAGCAGCCGGCAGGCGAGCGCCGACCCCTCGTGCGAGAGCGGCTGGCTGCCCACGCCGTCCGCGACGCACGCGAGGAGCGCGTCCCCCGGGGCGAGCGGGACCGTCCACAGCGCCACCGCGTCCTGCCGGGGCTCGCCGTAGTAGCGGTGGTCGTCGCCGCGCAGCGACGCGGCCCGGACCGTCAGCCCGTCGAGGTCCGCACCGTCGAACACCATGTCGGGCACCGGGTCCCGCACCTCGGGCAGGCCGCGCGGGACGCCGCCCCTGGGGTGCGGGCGCCGGTACCGCGGCGGCTCCTCGAACGGCTCGAACCGCACCTCCGGCTCCGGCTCCATGCCCGCAGTGCCCGCCTCCGGACCGGCCTGCGGTTCCCCGGCGGCCGGGGGCTCCGTGGTCCGGGTCTCGGGGACGACCGGCCCCTGCCGCAGGCGCTCCCGCATGGACATCGCGTGCCCCTCGGCGTCCAGCGGGTCCGGTACCTCCTGCCCGGTCTCGCCCGGCACGATCGCGATCCCCTCGGGCCTGGTGTCGGCGAGCTCGCCGGGCGTCCACCGGATCCGCTGCCACTCGTCGTCCGGCTTCGGCCGGTCGCGGCGGTCAGACGACATCGGCCTTGATGGTGGTGAAGCCGGGGACCTCGTCGGGCATCGCGAGGCTCATGCCGCCGTCGGCGTCGGCGGACGATCCCGAGCGGACGATCGAGCGGATCAGCGACTGCGCGAACTCCTGCAGCGCGGGCCCCGGCCGCATCGACTCGTCGGTGATGAAGGCCCGGACGGTGGCGATGCGCTGGATCGTGTCGCGGTCGACGTCGCCGAACCCGAAGGCCAGGATGTTCGGCCGGGGGCCCCAGGCCGGGTCCGTCACCCGGCGGTGGGCCGTCCCCCATTCGGACGTGTCGTTGGGCTGGCCGTCGGTGAGGAAGAACACCGCGGGCCGCAGCACCTGGTTCCCGGCGGCCTTCAGCGCGGCGACGTCCTTGTCGATGGTGTCGCGGAGCAGCGCGAAGACGGTGCCGTAGGAGGTCCCGCCGTCGCCCGTCATCCCCGGCATCTCGTCCTCGAGGTCGCTGAGGTCCGTCAGCGGGAGCAGCACCTGGGCCTCGTGGTTGAAGCTGATCAGGCAGAACCGGGTCTTGTCCGCGACGACGGGGTTGCTGCCGATCTCCTGGTGCAGCTCCTTCAGGGACTCGTTGATCGCGTCGATGGGTTCCCCCGCCATCGACCACGACTCGTCGCAGACCAGATAGAAGGGCAGTACCTGTTCGCTCACCGAAGCTCCTTGCGGTCAGTCGTCGTGGAAGAGGTAGATGTTGAGCATCAGCGCGCCGCCGCCGGTGCCCAGCAGCTGGAAGTCGCGGGTCGCGACGTCGGCGAACAGGGCGCGGTCGGCGCGCGGGAGCAGCGCGTTCACGTCGTGCGCGAAGCCCTCCCCGCCGCTGTGCTGGGCGCCGAACGTCAGGACCATCCCCGCCTTGCGGCCGCGCAGGCCCGGCTCGTCCCGGATCGCCCGGCGCAGCGCCTCGACGGCCGCCGGGCCGCCCGACCTCGCCTCGTCCGGGTCCACGGCCAGCTCGATCTCGACGTAGCGGCGTTCGAGGGCCTGCCGCGGCGCCTTCGTCGGCGTCGGCGCGGCCACCGGCTTCGGCGGCGGTTCCTGGGTGCCGAGGACGACGATCGAGAACGCCAGCAGCAGGTCCGCGAACAGCCAGCCGGCGAGAGCGATCATGGAGACCCGCAGGTTCACCGGAACCATCGCCTCCGCCCGCCGGCCGCGAGCTGGTCGCGGAGCGCGTCCACCGACGTGCGCAGCCGCGTCAGCTCCGCGGTGACCTGCGCCGTGCGCCCGTCCGCCTCCGGCACGCCCGCGAGGAGCCGGTCCAGTTCCGCGCGGATCTCGCCGGTGGCCGCGGTCAGCGTGGTCCGCAGCTCCTCGACGGACCGCCGCGCGTGCGCGTCCAGGGCGTCCACCGCGCCGGGCAGCCGTCCCAGCGACGCGGTCGTCCCGTCCATCAGCTCCCGGACCGAGCCGTCCATCCGCAGCAGCAGGTCCTCGACGCTGCCGACGACGGCGCCGAGATGGTCGGCGGTCATCTCGTGGCGGTGCGAGTAGATGGCCCCGTCGGTGCGCCAGTCGTCGAGCGCCGCGCGGATCGCGGCGCCGCCGGAGTCGAGGGCCTCGGCGATGCGGTCGCCGAGCCCCGCCCGGTCCTCGGCGGCGGCCGTCCGCAGCCGCTCGGCGGCGTCCTCGACCGCCCTGCCGAGCAGTTCGGCGCCGTCCGCCGACGCCCGGGTCAGCTCGGCCGCGGCCCCGGCCACCGACCCGGTCGCCGACGAGAGCGCGTCGATCCGGCTGCCGACGGCCGCCGCGGCGGCGCCGATCCGGCCGGTGGCGTCGCGCACCGCCTCGTCCCCCGCCAGCAGCGCCTCGGCGAGCCGCTCGACCCGGTCCATGCCGGTCCGGGCGCGGGCGACGGCCTCGTTCGTCTCGCGCTGCAGTTCCGCGGCGGCCGCCCCCGCCCGGCGCGCCTCCTCGGCCGCGTCCTCGAGCCGCCGCGCCGCCTCCTCGACGCGCGACGCGTCGTCCGTCCGGTACTGGGCGAGGTGGAAGTCGGCGGCGGTGAGCGCCCCCGCCAGCTCGCGGGTGAGGCGCGCCCGCTCCCGCGCGTCGGCGCGCTCGGACCGGCGCCGGGCGACCGTCTCGGCCACCGTCACCGTGATCAGCACGCAGATCAGCAGCAGGGTGCCGAGCGCGATCCGGTCGAAGTAGAACCAGCCGCCCAACCGGCCGTCGAACCCGGTCTGCCACTGCTCCAGGAAGGACATGCCCGCCAGGTCGGCGTCGCCGCGGCTGTGCCGGTAGGCGCTCGTCGCCTTGAACAGCCCGAGCCAGGTCAGCATGATCGGCATGAAGATCAGCACGGACGGCGCCAGGTCCCGGAGGGCTCCGGCCGCACCGCGCGGCCCGCCCGGGTCGTCGGGCTCCGCCACCGTGTCGTCGCGCAGGAACGCCGCGTACAGGTCGACGGCGGCCCAGCGTTCGAGGTCGTTCTCGTTCTCCAGGTCTTCGGCGAGCCGGCGGAGCTGGTCGGCGCGCGGGCGCATCCGCCGCTCCGCCGCCAGGGCCGCCAGCCGCCGCGCCGCCTCGTCGCGTCCGAGCCGATCGGACGGGCCGGCCGTCCGGCCCACGGTCACCGTCAAGGAACCCCCGCATCCCGCACCCGCGGTCTCGCCGTCCGGCAGTTTCCGTGTCGTGCCGGTTACAGAGACATGAACAGGTCGATTCTGGTCGGCTCCACCACGCAATGACTGCGCCAAACGGCACACTGACCGCATTCGGCCTGTGCCGGATACGGTCAGCGGCGGCGCAGGGTGCCGAGGGTCTGTTCCAGCTCGGCGGCGATGATGCGGGCGGCGGCGGACGGGTCGCGGTCGCGGACGGCCTCGACCAGCGCGGCGTGCGCGTCCCGTCCGTGGTCGAGGTCGTGGCGGCGCACGTCCACGAGGGACGTCAGCTCGAGCAGGCCCTCGCGCAGGACCGGGACGAACTCGGCGAACAGGTCGGCGAGGATCGGGTTGTGCGCGGCCCGGACGATCGCGGCGTGCAGGGCGATGTCGGCGTCGATGAACGCCTCGACCCGCGCGCCCGCGGCGCCGTCGGCGGGCAGGGCGGCGGTGCGGTCGGCGAGGGCGCGGTCGATGGTGGCGAGGTCGGCGCCGGTGCGGCGGCGGGCGGCCAGCTCGGCGGCGCGGCCCTCGATCAGCTCGCGGATCTCGTACACGTCGGCGACGGACGCGCGCCGCAGCCGCGTCCGCCAGTCCTCGTCCGGCTCGGTCGCGAGGACGAACACGCCCGCGCCCTGCCGCGCCTGGACGAGCCCGGCGCCGGCGAGGGCGCGCAGCGCCTCGCGCACGGTCGAGCGGCCCACGCCCAGCTCCTTGGCGAGCGTCGTCTCGCCGGGCAGCCGGGCGCCGACCGGCCAGGTCCCGTCCGCGATCTGCCCGCGCAGCCGCTGCGCGGCCTGCTCGACGAGCGGGCTGGGACGGAGCGGGCCGAGCGGCATACGGGTTCCTTCCGGGGCGCGGGACCGGACCACGGTAGCGCGACGGCAACTTGTCTGAGGACCTGAGGTGTGGCTAGAGTGCCCGGCATGGCGTGGCAGGTTCTTTTTCTCGGCCGCCGCGGCGGGGCCTGATCCGACCGGCACCCCGCCGCGGGGTCCGGTGCCGCCGGTCGTCCGATCGGCGACACCCCAGGAGACCCTCCCGTGAGCCACGCCTTCCCGACCCTCCGGACGCCCGGCGGCCCCGTCCCGGCCGGCGCGCCGTTCTGGAACCCGCAGCGCGGCGGCGCGATGCCGTCGCACCGCTACCGCTCCGTGCACGACCGCGCGCCGTCGCCCGTCCCGGACCTCGACCGGACCTGGCCGTCCCGCCGCCTGGAGGCGCCTCCACTGTGGGTGCCGGTCGACCTGCGCGACGGCAACCAGGCGCTCGCCGAGCCGATGGACCCCGACCGCAAGGCCCGCATGTTCGACCTGTTCGTCGCGATGGGCTTCAAGGAGATCGAGGTCGGCTACCCGTCGGCGAGCGCGACCGACTTCGCGTTCGTCCGCCGGCTGGCCGGGGCCGGGATCCCCGACGACGTCACGCCCGTCGTGTTCACGCCCGCCCGCCGCGACCTCATCGAGCGGACGTTCGCGTCGATCGAGGGCCTGCCCCGCGCGGTCGTCCACCTGTACACCGCGACCGGCCCCGCCTGGCGCGAGGTCGTCCTGCGCGAGGACCGGGACGGCGTGCGGCGGCTGATCCTCGACGGCGCGGCGGACGTCGCGCGCCGCGCGGGCCCCGGCGTCCGGTTCGAGTTCTCCCCCGAGACGTTCAACTTCACCGAACCCGACTTCGCACTCGAGGTCTGCGACGCCGTCACGGACCTGTGGGACGCCTCCCCCGACCGTCCCGTCGTCCTGAACCTGCCCGCGACGGTCGAGATCGCCACCCCGAACGTGTACGCCGACCAGATCGAGTACATGCACCGGAACGTGGCGCGACGCGACGCGGTGATCCTGTCGGTGCACCCGCACAACGACCGCGGCACCGGCGTGGCCTGCGCCGAACTGGCGATGCTCGCGGGCGCCCAGCGGGTCGAGGGCTGCCTGTTCGGCAACGGCGAGCGCACCGGCAACGTCGACCTGGTCACCCTCGCGCTGAACCTGCACGCCCAGGGCGTCGACCCGCGGCTCGACCTCTCCGACATCGACGAGATCCGCCGCACCGTCGAGCACTGCAACCGGCTGCCCGTCCACGAACGGCACCCCTACGGCGGCGACCTCGTCTACACCGCGTTCTCAGGCACCCACCAGGACGCCATCGCCAAGGGCATGGCGCACCACGCGAAGCGCGCCGCCGACCTGGGCGTCCCGCCCGAACGGGCCCCGTGGGACGTCCCGTACCTGCCGATCGACCCCGCGGACGTGGGCCGCGGCTACGAGGCCGTCATCCGGGTGAACAGCCAGTCGGGCAAGGGCGGCATCGCCTACCTGCTGCGCGCCGGGTACGGCCTCGACCTGCCGCGCCGCCTGCAGATCGAGTTCTCCCGCGTGGTGCAGGAGGCCACCGACGGCAGCGGCGAGGAGGTGACCGCCGAGCAGCTGTGGGAGCTGTTCCGCGCCGAGTACCTCGACCGCGCCGACGCGGGCCCGGTCGTCCTGACCGGCTGGCGGACGTCCCACACCGGCCCCGCGCGGCACGACTTCACCGGCACGGTGACGGTGGACGGCCGCGCCGCGGAGCACACCGGCGGCGGCAACGGGCCGATCGACGCGCTCACCACCGCGCTGGCCGGCGCCGGTGTGAAGGTGGACGTCCTCCGGTTCGCCGAGCACTCGACCGAGCCGAACCCGTCGGGCGGCGGCTCCCCCGCCGTCGCGTACGCCGAGTGCCGGGTGGACGGCGTCGTCCGCTGGGGCGCGGGCCGCGACACCTCGGTCCTCGCGGCGTCCGTCGGCGCCGTCCTGTCGGCCGTGAACCGGGCAACGGCGGCATAGCGGGCGAACGCCGCACGGGACACGGGACGCCCGCGGCGATCGGGCCCGCCCTCGCCGTCCGTCCGTCCGGTTTCGGACGGACGGACGGCGAGGGCCCGGGGCGTCCCGCGGCCCGGCCGCACCGCTCGCCCCTCAGGGAGCGCGGCGGCCGTCGAGGGGTGCGGGCGCCGGGCGAGGCGCCGGCCGTGCCTCAGCGGCGGCGACGGGTGGTTCGGCGGGCGGAGGTGCGGCGGCGGAGGGGGCGGCGCCAGGAGAGGCCCGTGCCGGGGACGCGGAACGTCAGGTAGCGGCGCCCGTGCGCCGAGCGGGTGTAGCGGGCTCCGCGCGCGCCGACGCTGTGCCCGGCGCCCGCCCGCGACAGGTTGAGGCGGAAGGGTCCGAGCCGGATCGATTTTCGGTAATGCCATCCCATGGGTACGGGCTCCCCGCTCACGGCGGGCTTGCACCTCGACTTCCGCATCGGACGGCCGGATGCAAGGGCAGGACCTGACCAAAAACGCGGAGAGTTAGCAGAGCACCGCCCTTTACCCGGCGCCGCCCGTTCGGGAGCGTTTGCCCCGGTGGAGATCATTCTCATTCCCGGGAGGTTGGGTTGGCCAGGAGACCCCTGAGACGGACCCGGCGGACGGCCGCGATCGCCGTGCTGACCGGTGCGGCGCTCGCGGCGGGCGGCGGCGGGACGGCGGCGCTCGCCCGGACGGCGCCCGAGATCGTGGTGAAGGACGGGATGACGCAGCCCGTCTTCTCGTACGAGGACGCGATCCGCGAGCACGTGTACGTCCAAACGCAGGTGGACAGCGACCGCGACGGCGAACTCGACCGCGTCAACGTCGACATCGTCCGGCCGCGGGAGACCGAGCGGGGGCTGAAGGTCCCGGTGGTCATGGACGAGAGCCCGTACTACGACAATTCGGGACGCGGCAACGAGGGCGAGCGCAAGACCTACGACGGGAACGGCGACCCGCTGAAGTTCCCCCTGTACTACGACAACTACTTCGTCCCGCGCGGGTACGCGTTCCTCGCCGTGGACATGGTCGGGACGACCCGGTCCGACGGCTGCCCGGTGAGCGGGGGCCCGACGGACGTGCTGGGCGGCAAGGCGGTCGTCGACTGGCTGAACGGCCGCGCGAAGGCGTTCCGGGCGGACGGCACCCCGGTCGAGGCCGGGTGGACGACCGGCAGCACCGCGATGATCGGCAAGTCCTACGACGGGACGCTCGCGAACGGGGTCGCGGCGACGGGCGTCGAGGGGCTGGAGACGATCGTCCCGATCGCGGCGATCAGCGGCTGGTACAACTACAGCCGGATGAACGGCGTGAAGTACTGGACGGACGAGCAGCCGTGGCTCGCGGGCTACGTCGACACCGATCCGCCCGAGAAGTGCGCCGCCGTGAACGCCGACCTCGACGAGGGCGAGGACGACGCGACCGGCAACTACAACGACTACTGGAAGACGACCGACTACCGGCACGGGACGGTCGGGCGGGCGGGCAACGTGCGCGCGAGCGTGTTCGCGATCCACGGCGTCAACGACCTGAACGTGAAGGACGACCACTTCTCGCTGTGGTGGGAGGAGCTCGCCCAGCACGGCGTCGAGCGGAAGGTGTGGCTGACGCAGCGCGGTCACGTCGACCCGTTCGACTTCCGCCGGGACGCGTGGGTGCGGACGCTGCACCGCTGGTTCGACCACGAGCTGCACGGCATCGACAACGGGATCACCGACGAGCCGCGCGCCGACATCGAGGTCGGGCCGGACGAGTGGATCACGCAGGACGACTGGCCGTCGCGCGACGCCGAGACGGTGATCCTGCGGCCGCGCGACGACGGGACGCTCGCGCAGCAGCGCACCCCGAAGGGGGCGACGGCGGCGTTCACCGACGCGGCCGGGCCCGAGGGCCACGGGTACTCCGAGGGCGCGATGGTCGAGGACCCGACGGCCGACCGTCCGTACCGGGCGGCGTTCGTGTCGGGCCCGCTGCCGCGGAGCGGCCGGCTGTCGGGCACCCCGGACGTGCGGCTGCGCGTCAAGCTCGACGAGCCGACGGCGAACGTCACCGCGCTGCTGGTCGACTACGGGACGGCCGAGCGCGTCGACCATCTCGGTCCCGGCTCGGGCGTCGAGACGCTCGACACCGAGAGCTGCCACGGCGCGAGCACCGGGTTCGACGACGCCTGCTACCGGGAGACGCGCGTCACCACGACCAGCGCGCCGGTCAACGTGGTCGCGCGCGGCTGGCTGGACGTGCAGAACCACGACTCGCTGAGCGATCCCGAGCCCCTGACCCCCGGCGAGTTCGAGAGCATCCGCTGGGAGACGCTGAGCCAGGAGTACGTCCTGAAGAAGGGCCACCGGCTCGGGCTGGTCCTGGCCGGGACGGACGCGGACTACAACACCGAGACGCCCACCGGCGCGACGGTGACCGTGGACCTGGCGTCCAGCTCGATCCGGTTCCCGGTGGTGGGGCAGGACGGGGACGCCCCGGCGAGCCTCGTCGTCCCGCGCCCGGAGGCGGTGTGGCGGGGCCCGGCCGAGGTCACCCTGCCGGTGCAGGAGCGCGAGTTCTCCTGATCCGTCCGTGAACAGAGGCCGCCGCTCCCCCACCCCGGGGGCGGCGGCCTCGCCCGCTCACTTCTGGTCGGTGTTCTTGCTGGGCTGGACGCGCTTGGGCTCGCCGGGCATCTTCGGGTAGTTCGGGGGATACGGCATGTCGCCGAGGCCGTGGTCCTGCTCGTCCCGGTCGGCCAGCTCCAGCAGCGGCTCCAGCGAGAACGCCGCGTCGTCGATGCTCGCGTGCAGGTCGCCGACCTTGGCGAACCGGTCGGGCATCGTGGCGATGGTGAGGTCGCGCGGGTCGACGTCGCCCAGCTCGTCCCAGGTCACGGGCGCCGAGACGGGCGCGTGCGGAACGGGGCGGACGCTGTAGGCGGAGGCGATCGTGCGGTCGCGGGCGTTCTGGTTGAAGTCGACGAAGACCTGCTCGCCGCGCTCCTCCTTCCACCAGCGGGTGGTGACCTCCGCCGGGGCGCGGCGCTCCACCTCGCGGCCGAACGCGAGCGCGGCCCGCCGCACCTCGGTGAACGTCCAGCGCGGCTCGATCCGCACGTAGATGTGCACGCCGGCCTTGCCGGACGTCTTGACGTAGCCGGTGTAGCCGAGCTCGCCGAGCAGGTCGCGGGCGGGGCCGAGCGCGACCCGCACCGCGTCGGCGAAGCCGGTGCCCGGCTGCGGGTCGAGGTCGATGCGCAGCTCGTCCGGGTGGTCGACGTCGCCCTTGCGGACCGGCCACGGGTGGAACGTCAGCGTGCCGAGGTTGGCCGCCCAGGCGATCACCGCGAGCTCGGACGGGGCGACCTCGTCGGCGGACCGGCCGCTGGGGAACGCGATCCGCGCCGTGGGGATCCAGTCGGGCGCGCCCTTCGGGATCCGCTTCTGGTAGAACGCGTCGGCCTTTCCGGCGCCCGCGCCCGCCTGGCCGCGCGCGTAGTCCTCCCGGGTGGCCATCTTGGCGCCCTCGAACACCCCGGCGGGCCAGCGTTCCAGCGTGGTCGGCCGGTCGCGGGTGGCGCGCAGGATCCCCTCCCCCACGGCCAGGTAGTACTCCACCAGCTGCCGCTTGGTGTAGCCGTGCTCCGGGAAGTACGGCTTGTCGGGATTGGACACCTTGACGAGCCGATCCCCGACCGGGATCTCGATGTAGGGCGAGGCCATGCCTGCACGTTAACCCAGGGGGGCGACATTCCCGCGAAGGCGCCGGGTACGTTCGAGGGCATGGAGAAGATCCGCAAGAGCGAGGACGAGTGGCGGGCCCAGCTGTCGCCGGAGGAGTACCACGTGCTCCGCGAGGCGGGCACGGAGAAGCCGTTCACCGGCGAGTACACCGACACCGAGACCGTCGGCGTCTACCGCTGCCGCGCCTGCGGCACCGAGCTGTTCCGCTCGCAGACCAAGTTCGAGAGCCACTGCGGCTGGCCGTCGTTCTTCGAGCCCGCCGACTCGGAGGCGGTCGTCCTCAAGGAGGACGCCTCCCTCGGCATGGTCCGCACCGAGGTCCGCTGCGCCACCTGCGACTCGCACCTCGGCCACGTGTTCCACGGTGAGGGCTACGCCACCCCGACCGACGACCGCTACTGCATCAACTCGATCTCGCTGACCCTCGAACCCGCCGAGTAGCACCCGGCGGCCCCATCGGGCCGGTCCACGGCAACCCTCCGCGCGCGCCGCGCGTCCAAGAGGCGACGGCGCGCCCTGAGGGGGTCCCCATGACCGGTCCCTACGAGATCGCCTTCCTGTCCGGCGGAGCGGAGCGGGTGGTGCAGACGGCGCTGCTCGGCCTCTACGAGCGGCGCCGCGTGCGGGTGTCGCGCTTGACGCGCCGGGTGGAGTCCCTCGCGGGGGAGTCCGACGCCCCGGTGGGCGACCCGGTGCAGGCGGCCGTGCTGGAGGAGGTGCCGCACGCCGGAACGCCGCTGGCCGAGCTGCTCGTCTACGCCGCCCCGGCGGACGCGGTGTGGGACGTCTGCCAGGCTCTGATCGACGGCGGCCTGCTGGGCGCGCGGTTCCTCCGCCGGCTCCGGCCGACGCGCGAGGGACGCCTCGTCCTGGACGCCGCGCAGCGGGGCGTGCTGCCCGGCTTCCCGCCCGACGGGACGTCCCGCGACGTCGCCCGGCTCGCCGCGCTGGGCCCGTCCGCCGTCGCGGACGCCAAGATGCGCGAGGTCCTCGAGAACCCCGTCCCCGAGCGGGTGCGCCTCCCGCGCCGGGGGTCCCGCACGCGGGGCTGGGGCGACGGCTCCGGCGGCGAGGCGGCCGACCGGCGCTACAGCGACGGCGGGGGCGGGGGCGGGGGCGACTACTGACCGCCCGCTACGGGAGGGACGCGATCAGCTCGCCCAGCGGCTTGCGGCGGCCCGTGTAGAACGGGATCTCCTCGCGGGTGTGCAGGCGGGCCTTCGCGCCGCGCAGGTGGCGCATGAGGTCGACGATGCGGTGCAGTTCGTCGGCCTCGAAGGCGAGCATCCACTCGAAGTCGCCGAGCGCGAACGACGAGACCGTGTTGGCGCGGACGTCCGGGTAGTCGCGGGCCATCTTGCCGTGCTCGGCGAGCATCCCGCGCCGCTCCTCGTCCGGCAGCAGGTACCACTCGAGGGACCGGACGAACGGGTAGACGCACGCGTACGCGCGCGGCTCCTCGTCGGCGAGGAACGCCGGGATGTGGCTCTTGTTGAACTCCGCCGGGCGGTGCAGCGCCATCTGCGACCAGACCGGCTCGCTCGCGCGCCCCATGGCGGTGCGGCGGAACCGGCTGTAGACCTCCTGGAGGTCGTCGGAGGCGGGCGCGTGCCACCAGAACATGTAGTCGGCGTCCGCGCGCAGCCCGGCGACGTCGTAGAGGCCGCGGGTCGTGACGTCCTTCTGGGCGGACCGGTCCAGGAGGTCCTGCACCTCGGCGGCGTCCTTCTCGCCGATCTCCCCTTGGCGCGCCACCCGGAAGACCGACCACATGGTGTAGCGGATCTGCTGGTTGAGGTCGCGTGCCTTCGGCTTCGCCGTGGGCTCGGTCATGATGCTGCTCCTTCTCGACTGCGCAGGTGGTCCAGCACCCGGTCGGCCGCCGCCCGCGCCGTGGCGAGGCAGGCGGGGACGCCGAGGCCGTCGTAGGCGGCGCCCGCGACGGCCAGCCCCGGCTGCGCGGCGACCGCGGCGCGGACCGCGGCCACGCGGTCGGCGTGGCCGACGTTGTACTGCGGGAGGCCGCCGCCCCATCGGGTCACCCGGGTGGCGGCGGGCACGTCGCAGGCGCCGCAGGTCGCGGCCAGCTCCGCCGTCGCCGCCGCGGTCAGCTCCTCGTCGGTCCGCTGCAGCACGTGCTCCTCGCCGAACCGGCCGATGGAGCACCGCACGGCGACGAGCCGCGGATCGCGCTCGCGCAGATGGGGCCACTTCACGGAGCTGAACGTCACGGCCTTCACCCCGTGCGCGTTCTCCACGGCCGGGACGAGGTAGCCGCTGCCCCGCGGGAACTCGGGGAACGCCGTGGCGGGGTAGACGAGCGTGACGATCGCCATGCTCGCGTACTCGATGCCGGCCAGCGCGCGGGCGGCGGCGGGCACGTCGGGCTCCAGCAGGCGGGACGCGGGCGCCGCCGGGACCGCGACCACCACCGCGTCGGCGTCCAGCGTCTCGGGCGCGCGGGCCGGGCCGACGGTGAGGCGCCAGCCGTCCGGACGGCGCCGCAGTTCGCGGACCATCGCGCCGGTGCGGACGGTCCCGCCCGCGGCGGTCAGGTCGTCGGCGACCAGGCCGGGGAGCGCGCCGAGCCCGCCGGGGAGGGTCGCGAACACGGGGCCGGAGTCCTTCGGGGCGGCGTCGCGGACGCTCTGCACCGCGTCGATCAGCGACCGGTGGGAGCGCGCGGCGGCGGCGACGGCCGGCATCGTCGCCTCGAACGACAGCAGCTCGGTGCGGCCCGCGTAGACGCCGCCGAGCAGCGGCTCGACGAGCCGGTCGACGACCTCGGAGCCCACGCGGGCGCCGATGTAGTCGGCGACGGAGGCGTCGGCGCCGAGCGTCGTCTCGGGCAGCACGCGGTCGAGCGGCACCCGGGCCAGTCCCGCCGGGGACAGCACCTGGGCGGCGGCGAGCGCCTTCAGGTCGGAGGGAACGCCCATGACCTGCCCGGACGGGATCGGGCGGAGCGCGCCGCGGCTGCGGATGCCCGAGGACGTGGTGCCGGGGTGCACGAGATCGTCGGCGCGGCCGAGTTCGCGGATGAGGTCGAGGCCCTCGGGACGGCGTGCCAGCATCGACTCGGCGCCCTCGTCGACGGGGATCCCGGCGATCTCGCCGACCCGCAGCTTTCCGCCGATCCGGGGGGAGCCCTCCAGCACGGTCACCTGGACGCCGGCGCGGGCGAGCAGGCGTGCGGCGGCGAGGCCCGCGATACCGCCTCCGATGACGACGACATGGGACGTGGTCATGCCTCCACCCTTCCAGACGCCCCGCCGGATCGTGCACCGGGGCGGCTTCAGCGGCCCCGTGCCACCGGAGTTTTGTGCCGCGAGTGACAAGAACGCAGGACCGTGCCAGTGAATACTGGCACCCATGGACCTTCGGACGTTCCTCCGCCGCGCGGGCGCGGGCGCCGGCGCCTGCACGCTGGGTGCCGGACTGGTGCTGGCCGCGGCCCCGGCCACCGCCTCCGCCCCGCCTGCCGCCCCGGCCGCCACCGCGCCCGACCCCGCCGCGACCGACCCCGCCGCGACCGTCGGCCTCGGACCCGTGGGGCTCCCCTTCTTCTGGCCGAACAACTACCTCTACGACGTCGCCGCCGCCTCCCCCGACAGCGTCTGGATCGGCGGCGTCCAGGGCGAGCTCATCGTGCCCGGCCCCATCCCCGGCACGGGGAAGAGCATCCCCGGCAACCCGGTCGTGCGGCGCTGGAAGAGCGGCCGCTGGGTCGAGTACGACCTCGGCGGGCTGTCCCGCCACGGCACCATCACCGGCGTGCACGCCGCCGGCCCGGAGGACGTGTGGATCAACGGCATCCGCTACCTGGACGGCTCGCCCGAGCGGGGCTACCCCAGCGAGCCGTACGTCGCCCGCTTCACCGGGACCGCCTTCACGGAGGTCGAACTCCCGGCGGGCGCGCGGTCCGCCGGACTGCGGGTGGACGGCTCGAACGTCTGGTTGCGCAGCTCGGGCGGGATCTACCGCCGGACGGGCGACGCGTGGACGCACGTGGCGTCGTCGCCCTTCCCCGAGGGCCACGCGGCCATCGACCACGTCCGCGCGGACGACGACATCTGGATGCTGGGCGAAGCCGACCGGTACGGCGGCGACCTCGTCGCGCGCCACTTCGACGGCCGGGGGTGGCGCGACGTCCCGGTCGAGCAGCCTCCGGGATCGGCGGGGATCGTCGACGTCCTCGCGCTGTCGCCCAGCGAGGCGTGGGCCGTCGGCACGAACTACCGGACGTCCCCGGCGACGCCCGTGCTGATGCGCTGGGACGGCACGACGTGGGCGAGCGTCGAACCGCCCGCGGGCCTCAACTCGCTCAACGAACTCGCCGCGGGGGCGGACGGGACGCTGTGGGCCCTCGGCCACTCCCTGCACGAGCCCGCCGAACCCGGCCTGCTGCGCCTCGACGGCGGGACGTGGCGGCGGGTGCGGGCGACCCCCGTACCGAACCGGAGCAACTTCCACGGGGACGCGCTGGCCGTCGTCCCCGGCACCGGCGACCTGTGGATGCTGGGGTCGGTGAACGTCGGCGGGCCCGTGGTGCTGTCCAGCCGGTGAACGGGGCCGGTGAACGGGCCCGGTGAGCGCGGTCACGGCCGGCTCCGCGGGGGCGCCGGCCGTGACCGAGACGTGCCCGATTCGTACCCGTTCCGCGATTAGGCCCGCGGAACGGTGACCTGCGCCACGTCGTCCAAGCCGCATGCGGATCGCCAGAAGCGTCAGGCAAGCGACAATCGTGTTGGTCACCGTCCTCCTGGCCGGGCTGCTCGCCGGGTGCTCGGGGGGAGGCGAGTCGTCGAGCGGTGCCGCCCCCGCCGAGGCCCGCGACGAGGGGGCCGCGCAGGGCGGCGGCGCCATGAAGACCCGCGCGCCGGACGGCGGGGAGGGCGGCGGGGCGGGCGGCGGGGCGGAGGGCTCCCGCGGGTCGGACGCGAAGCTCCCGTCCGCGTCGCGCGCGGTCGTCTACACCTCCGAGCTCCGGGTGCGCGCGACGGACGTGGAGCAGGCCGCGAACCGGGCCAAGCAGCTCACCGCGGCGGCGGGCGGCTACGTCGGGCAGGAGTCGGCGAACAGCAGCCCGCCGCGCGCGGAGATCACGCTGCGCATTCCCGCCGACCGCTACGCGGAACTGCTGGGGCGGCTGGGGACCGAGCTGGGCGAGAAGCTCTCGCTGACCCAGCAGACGGAGGACGTCACGGGCGAGGTCGCCGACGTGGAGAGCCGCGTCCGGTCGGCGGAGGCCACGCTCGCGTCCTTCCGCAAGCTGCTGGAGCGCGCCGGGTCGCTCGACGAGATCATGAAGCTCGAGGACGAGATCTCCGAGCGGGAGTCGGACCTGGAGTCGCTGCAGGCCCGCCAGAAGGCCCTCCAGGAGAGCACCAGCTACGCGACCCTCACGGTCACCCTGGTCGGCAAGATCGAACCGGTCGACGACAACGTCGACGAGGAGGAGGGCGGCTTCCTGGGCGGCCTGAAGGACGGCTGGGGCGCGTTCAGCGCGTTCGTCGGCGGGCTCGCCGTCATGGTCGGCTGGCTGCTGCCGTTCCTGGTCACGCTGGCGGTGCTGGGCGTCCCGGTCTTCCTGCTCCGGCACCGGCTGCGCGCGCGGTTGCGCGCGTGGACGGGCCCGCGCGCGCGGCTCGCGCCCGCGATGGGCGCGCCCGTCCCCGGCGCCGCGGCTCCGCCCCCGAGCGCTCCGCCGTCCGGGACGTCCGGTCCGGGGACGACCGGCGGCTCCGGAACTCCGCAGCCCTGACCGGTGCGAACGTCAGGCCGTGCGCTCCGCGCTCGCCTCGTGGACCAGGTCCGCGAGGCGGGCGAGGACGTCCGGGTCCGTCGAGGGGAGCACGCCGTGCCCGAGGTTGAAGATGTGCCCCTCGGCCGTGCGCCCGCGGGCGAGGACGTCGCGCGCGCGCTGCTCGACCGTCTCCCACGGGGCGAACAGGAGCGCGGGGTCGAGGTTGCCCTGCAGGGCCTTGCCGGGCTCGACGCGGCTGACCGCCTCGTCCAGCGGCACCCGCCAGTCGACGCCGACGACGTCCGCGCCCGCCTCGCCCATCGGGCCGAGCAGCTCGCCGGTGCCGACGCCGAAGTGGATGCGCGGGACGCCGAGCGGCTCGACCGCCTCGAAGATCCGGCGGGTGTGCGGCAGCACCGACGCCCGGTAGTCCTGCGCGGCGACCGCGCCCACCCAGGAGTCGAAGAGCTGGACGGCGCTCGCCCCGGCCCCGACCTGCAGCCTCAGGAACTCGATCGTGAGGTCGGCGAGCCGGTCCATGAGCGCGGCCCACAGCTCGGGCTCGCCGTACATCATGGCCTTGGTGCGCTCGTGGTTCTTGGAGGGGCCGCCCTCGATCAGGTACGAGGCGAGCGTGAACGGGCCGCCCGCGAAGCCGATCAGCGGCGTGTCGCCCAGCTCGCCGACGAGGCCCGCGACGGCCTCGGTCACGTACGGGACGTCGTCCGGTTCGAGGGTGCGGAGCACGTCGAGGTCCGCGGCGCCGCGGATCGGGTCGGCGATCACCGGGCCGACGCCCGGCTTGATGTCCAGGTCGACGCCGATCGCCTTGAGCGGCACCATGATGTCGCTGAAGAAGATCGCGGCGTCCACGGCGTACCGCCGCACCGGCTGCATGGTGATCTCGACGATCATCTCCGGCCGGGTGCAGGACTCCAGCATCGGCACGCCCTCGCGCACCCGCAGGTACTCCGGCAGCGACCGTCCGGCCTGCCGCATGAACCACACGGGCGTGTGCGGGACCGGCCGGCGGCGGCAGGCGCGCAGGAAGGGGCTCTCCGCGAGCCCGCCCGCAGCGTCCGTGCGGGACGTCCCGTCGCCGGCGTTCGGGCCCGGCGGGGGCACGGTGGAGTCGTCGGTACCCAGAGCGTTGGCAGCCACACTGCGATGGTCCCACGAAACCCGCACGGCCACGCACCGCCCCGGTACGAGGGCCCGCGGGCGCGGCGTACGGTCCGTGGGCGGCGACACGCGTACGTCCGGCGGGCACATGAAGTTCCGGACACGCCGAGCGAAGTCCCGCATTCTGTCACCGGCTCATGCCAACGTGATCCGTGTCATAGGTGAGGGAGGTTCCCCCTTGTACTGCTCCACCTGCGGTGATGAACGTATGTTCGAGCAGCCGCCGTGCCCCGACGGGCACGGTCCCGATTGCCCGGAACGGGCCTGCGTCGAGTGCGGCGCCGCCGTTTTGGTCGGCCCCGACCCGTCCCCCGATCCGGCGCGCGGAGCCTCTGCCTCCCGGCCGTCCGCCCGACGCACCGCCGGCACGTCCGGCGCCGGCGTCTCCACGCGGGCCGTGGCCTGACCGGCCCGGCCCCCGAAACGAAACCACCTGTGCTGTGCCTGTTCCCCCACCGTCTCCAGCCGTCGCCGCCGCGCGCGGCGGCCATCCGTCCCGGCATCACCGATCCGACGCCCGCCCACACGACCAGGCCGGTCAGCCCATGACACCACCCGCCTTCCAGCGGGTCCTCGACACGTTCCGCGAGATCCTCGAGGGCCCGGCCGTCCGGCCGGAACTCGACCTCGAGGACATGCCCGCGCCCCAGCGCCTCGCCCCGCACGCGGCGGCGCTGTCCGGCAGCGTCTACCGCGACGACGACGCCGAGGTCGCCACGGGACGGCTGATCGTCCTGTACGACCCCGAGGGCCGCAACGGATGGACGAACGGTTTCCGCGTCGTCGCCTACATCCGCGCCGATCTGGAACCCGACATCGCCGCCGACGAGCTGATCGGCTCCGTCGCCTGGGACTGGCTGCTCGAGGCCCTCGAGCCGGTCGGCTACGCGTCCGTCTCCGGGACGATCACGCGCGCGGTCTCCGAGAGCTTCGGCGACAAGCGCGACGAACCGTCCACCACCGAGCTCGAACTGCGCGCCTCGTGGTCCCCGACCGGGGACGACGTGGCCGGTCACGTCGCCGCGTGGATCGAGGTCATGTGCACGACGGCGGGCCTGCCGCCCACCGGAGTCGCCGCGCTGCCGGGAGGACCCGGCGGCGAAGGCGGCTGAGCGACGTACGGTAGGGGGCGTGAGCACAGCGTCCGAAACCGAGGCGGCGGGGGAGAACACGGAAATCGTGGGAATGTCCGAGACGCGCGCCACCGGTCCCGAGCGGGGCCCGGGTGCGCGGAAGGCGGCCGGGACCGTTCCAGACCCCACCGGCGGCGACCCGCCCGGCACGGGCGCGTCCGGCACCGGGACTCCCGAGGACGACGCGCCGGACCGGACGTCCGGGGACGCGCCCGCGGCCGTCCCGCTGCTCGAGCCGCGCGAGGGCGTGCCGCCCGTCGTCGAGGACGCCGCGACGCTGGACCGCGTCATCGCCGCCTTCGCCGCCGGGAACGGTCCGGTCGCGGTCGACGCGGAGCGCGCGTCCGGTTACCGGTACGGGCAGCGCGCCTACCTGGTCCAGCTGCGGCGGGCCGGTGCGGGCACCGCGCTGATCGACCCGGTCGCCTGCCCCGACCTGTCCGGGCTGGACGCCGCCCTCGCCGACGCCGAGATCGTGCTGCACGCCGCCAACCAGGACCTGCCGTGCCTCGCCGAGGTCGGGCTCGTCCCGAAGCGGCTGTTCGACACCGAGCTGGCCGGGCGCCTGCTCGGCTACCCGCGCGTCGGGCTCGGCTCCATCGTCGAGAACGTGCTCGGCTTCCTGCTGGAGAAGGGGTACTCGGCGGCCGACTGGTCCACCCGCCCCCTCCCCGAGGACTGGCTGCGCTACGCGGCGCTGGACGTCGAGCTGCTCGTCGAGCTGCGCGACGCCCTGCACGACGAGCTGGCGGCGGCCGGCAAGCTCGAGTGGGCGCTGGAGGAGTTCGAGGCGATCCTCGCCACGCCGCCGAAGCAGCCGCGCGCCGACCCGTGGCGCCGGACGTCCGGGATCCACCGGGTGCGCAACCGGCGCGCGCTCGCGGTCGTCCGGTCCGTGTGGGAGATGCGCGACAAGATCGCCCGCGAGCGCGACCTGTCCCCCGGCCGGGTCCTGCAGGACGCGGCGATCGTCGAGCTGGCGCAGCAGGCCCCGCAGACCCTCCCCGACCTGCAGGCGCTCCCGACGATGCGGGGCCGTTCCGCCCGGCGGCACCAGTCGGCGTGGCTGCGGGCCGTCACGCGCGCCCGGGAGCTGCCCGACCGGCGGCTGCCCGCCGCGAACGTCCCGGGCGAGGGCCCGCCGCCCGCGCACCGCTGGGCCGACCGCGACCCCGAGGCCGCCAAGCGGCTCACCGCGGCCCGCGCCGTCGTCGCGGCCCTCGCCGAGGAGCACTCGATGCCGTCGGAGAACCTGCTGCAGCCCGACGTCGTCCGGCGCCTCGCCTGGACGCCGCCGGACGAGCCGTCCGCGTCGGTGATCGGCGCGGAGCTGCGCCGGCTCGGCGCCCGCAACTGGCAGGCGTCCCTCACCGCGCAGCCGATCGCGCGCGCGTTCCTGCGGCTGGAGACCAAGGGCGACCTGTAGGGCGGCGCCCCTCCCCGGCTAGAGGTCGGGGAGGGGGTCGCGGGGCAGGCTGTCGCGGTCGAAGATCTCGGCGTCGGCCGCGTTGATGACCGCCACGTACTCGTCGTCGATCTCGAACTGGCCCCCGGCGAACAGGAACGACGCGCCGGCGCCCGTCTCCACGGGCCCGATCCGGGTCCCGCGCGGGTAGCTGCCCCAGACGCTCTTCGGCCTGGTGCGGCTCAGCGCGCCCGTGGTGAGCACCGAGATGCGGTCGTCGGTGACCACGAAGATGAACCCGGCGCCGCCGCCGAAGGTCTGCGCCGGGAAGATGTAGCGGATCTCCCCGTCGATTCCCAGGAACTCGCGGCAGGTCTGGCGCAGGGGGCCTGGCACGGGCATGACGGTCGGGACACCTTTCCGGGGGGCGGGACGTCGTCGGCGCCCCAATCATGCCTCGACTCATCACGCCGTGGCCAGAGCCGCCGTCGGCGACGACCGCGCCGCCCGCATCGCCGGACACAGTCCCGCCGCCGCGCCGACGAGCAGCGTCGCCGCGATCGCGCCGCCGAGCGCCCAGCCCGGCACGACCGGCGGCCAGCCCCGGACGAGCGCGAACGCCACGGTGACGGCCGCGCCCAGCACCGTCCCGGCCAGCCCGCCGAACGCCGACAGCAGCAGCGACTCGGCGAGGAACTGCACCCGCACCTGCCCGCGGGTCGCCCCCAGCGACCGGCGCAGCCCGATCTCGCGGCGCCGCTCCAGCACCGAGATGACCATCGTGTTCGCGACGCCCACGCCCCCGACCAGCAGCGCGACCGCCCCGAGCCCGAGCAGCACCCCGGTGAACGCCCCCGCCGCCGCGGCCTTCGCCGCCAGCGCGTCCGACGGGCGGCTCACCCGGACCTGCTCCGGATGCTCCGGGTCGGCCGTCCGCGCGAGGGCGTCCCGGACGTCCGGCACCGCCCCGTCCGCCGCCCGCACGTAGATCGTCGTGGGGTGCCCGTCGAACCCGAGGTACCGTTCGGCGGCCTCCCACCCGACGAGCGCCGACCGGTCGATCTCCGGGGCGAGCTCCGCGGGCGCCAGCACCCCGAGCACGGTGAACCTCCGGCCGCCGATCCACACCTGCGCGCCCACCCGGTCGACGCCCAGCCGCCGCGCCGCCTCCGCCCCGAGCACCGCCCCCGGATACCGCGCGTTCGCGGCGTTCAGCACCCGCCCGCTCGCCGCGCGGGCCCGCAGCGTCCCGGGCAGCCCGGTCGTCGCGGCCTGCACGCTGATCCCGTGCGTGACCTCCTCGGGGATCGCGCTCGTCCGCCGGACGGTCGCGTCCACCGCGCCCGTCGCGGCGACCGAGGTCACCCCCTCGACGCGCCCCGCCATGCCGGGCGCCGCACGCGGCAACCGCGCGTCCTGCCCGAACAGGGTCTCGCCGGGCCCGGCCGTCAGCAGGTTCGTGCCGAGCCGGTCCAGGCGCCGCAGCAGGTCCTCCTGCCCGGACGCGGAGATCCCGATCACCGCGGTCATCGTGGCGATCCCGAGCGCCACCCCGAGCGCGGACAGCACCGCCCGCGCCGGCCGCGCCCGCAGCCCCGCGAGGCCGGTGCGCAGCACGTCCCCCGGCGCGAGCCGCGCCGGTTCGAGCCCGGTCATCGGACGGTCTCCGGCCGGTCGTCCGCGACGACGCGCCCGTCGGCGACCCGCACCCGCCGCGGCATCCGGGCGGCGACGTCCGGATCGTGCGTGATGACCGCGACGGTCGTGCCGCCCCGGCCCAGGTCGTCCAGCAGTCGCAGCACCTCGAGGCCCGCGGCGCTGTCGAGGTTGCCGGTGGGTTCGTCCGCGAGCAGCAGGTCCGGTTCGCCGACCACGGCGCGCGCCACCGCGACCCGCTGCCGCTCCCCGCCCGACAGCTCGTGCGGCCGGTGCCCCGCGCGCGGGCCCAACCCCACCCGTTCCAGCGCGGCCCGCGCCCGCTCCCGCCGCTCCCCCTGGCGCACCCCCGCGTACAGGAGGCCGTCGGCCACGTTGTCGAGCGCCGTGCCGCCCTCGGCGAGGTGGAACTGCTGGAACACGAACCCGATGTGCCGCGCCCGCAGCGCCGACAGCTCCCGGTCCCGCAGCCCCGCGACGTCGTGCCCGGCGATCGTCACCGCGCCCGCCGTCGGACGGTCGAGAGTCCCGATGACGTGCAGCAGCGTCGACTTCCCCGACCCCGACGGCCCCACGATCGCCGCCGCCTCCCCCTCCTCGATCACCAGGTCGACGCCCCGCAGCGCCGCGACACCGCCCGGGTACTCCTTCGTCACCCCTTCGAGCTCCACGATGTTCATTCGGCGGGCACCCCCACCCGCGTCCCCGCGCGCACCCCGGAGACTTCCACGCGTCCGCCGCCGAACGCGCCCACCGTCACCGGCACCACCCGCGTCCGCGCGCCCTCGACGACCTCGACCCCGAACCCGCCGCGCACGGCCAGCAGCGCCTCGACCGGCACCGACAGGACGTCCGCCCGCCGCTCGCTCACGAGCTCCACGCTCACCGGCGCCTCGTCGAACCGCCCGTCGTACTCCACCGCGACCTCGACGTCCACCGTCGTGTCCTGCTGCTCCCCGCCGGACTCCGCGACCGCCCCGACCTCGGCGACCGTCCCCTCGACGCTCGTCCCGCCCGGCAGTTCCACCGCGACCTTCGCGCCCTTCTTCGCGAGGTCCTGCCGGTCGGCGTCCAGGTCCACGTGCACCACGCGCTCCGTCCCGGACACCGTCAGCACGGGCTGCCCCGGCGACGCCCGGCCCCCCTCGGGCGCCTTCACCTCCCGCACCCGGACGGCCCCGCCGCGGAACACCACCTGCGAGGCGTCGACCGTCCCGGTCTCCGGCAGGCCGCGCTCGTCCTGCCACGCGCACACCGCCGCCTCGGTCGCCGCGGTGAACTCGCCGTCCACGGTCATCGGCCCGTACCCGAGCGCCTTCAGGTTCTCCTCGAGCCACCGGACGTCCTTGCCCTTCACGCCCTGCCCGAGCGTCCGGTACATGGGGGCGTCCCCGTACATCAACGTCACCGGGTGCCCGTCGACGCCGATCAGCGTCTCCCCGCGCCCGACCGAGGCCCCCTGCTCGGGCGCCCACGTGACCACGCCGCTCGCACCCGTCCACACCGCCGCCACGTCCGCGTACGTGAGCGTCCCGTCCACGGTCTCGGTGTCGACCAGATCGCCGCGCTCCACGAGCGCCGTCGCGGGCGCCGCCGTCCGTCCGGCTCGGGCGGGCTCGTCCCCGGCCGCCCACACGACGGCGCCGCCCGCGGCCACGACCCCCGCCACGGCCCCGGCCACCACGACGCGCCTCACCGCCCCGTCCCCGGCAGCAGCTCCCGGCACGCCTCCCGCGCCTTCTCGGCCTTCGCCGGATCGATGTCCCCCTCCGGGAACTGGATCGTCCCGTCCGGTCCGGGGTCGGGCATGTCGACCCCCTGCTCCCGCATGCACTGCGCGAACTTCACGTACCGGTCGCGTTCCTCGGGGTCCGCGAGATCGGGCAGCACTCCCCCTGCCTGCAGCCACGACTGGCACTTCTCGAGTGCCCGCTCCAGCCGCCCTCTGTCGACCCCCTTGCCGAGCCGCGTCTCCTCGGCGTCCCCGGCTCCGGGGTCGGGCACGTCGACGCCCTGCTCCCGCATGCACCGCGCGAACTCCAGCTGCGCGTCCTCGGCCGCCATCGACCCCGTGGGCGCGGCCTTCGTCCCCTCGTCTCCCCCGCACCCCGCGAGGCCCAGCCCGACGACGGCCGCCAGCACGACGACCCGCATCCGACGATCCATGACACCCTTCCCGCCGAAGCACCCTGCCCGGCGAGAGCCATGGCACCGCCCAACGCGTTAAACCCGCATTAGCCGCGTCCGGGCACGCGTAGGGTGCCCGGATGATCGAGATACCGGGGGCGTTCGCGCGGGGGACGGTCGATCGGGAGGGGGCGGCCGGGGCCGCGTGGCTCGCCGGGCTGCCCGGGATCGTGGACGAGCTGCTGGAACGCTGGGGGTGCGTGCCGGACGGCGAGGTCGTGCACGGGCACGTCGCGGTGATCGTCCCCGTGCGCCGGGCCGCGGGGACCGCCGCGCTGAAGGTGTCGTTCCCGCACCCCGGCAACGTGCACGAGCCGGACGCGTTCGCCGTGTGGGCCGGCCGTGGGGCCGTCCTGCTGCACGAGCGCGACGACGCGCGGTTCGCGATGCTGCTCGAGCGGGCCCGAACGTCGACGCTCGCGGAGGTCGAGGACGGCGACGAGGTCGTGGCGGTCGCGGGACGGCTCGGGCGTCGGCTCGCCGTCCCCGCGCCGCCCGGCCTGCCCCGGCTCCGCGATCGGGCCGATGAGTGGGAGGAGTCGCTCCGCAAGGACGCCGCGGAGCTGCCGCACACGATGCCCCGTCCCGTCGTGGACGCCGCGCTCGCGACCGTCCGGGAGCTGGGCCGCGACCAGCCGGAGACGCTCGTCCACGGCGACCTGCATCCGGGGAACGTCCTGCGCGCCGAGCGGGAGCCCTGGCTCGCGGTCGATCCCAAGGGTGTCGTGGGAGACCCCGCCTACGACGGCGGCACGCTGCTCAAATCGCGTGGGCTGACGTTCCTGGAGGCTAACGATCCGCACAAGGCCGCCCGGCGTGTCCTGGACGTCTTCGCCGAGGCGGCGGAGCTCGATCGGGAGCGCGTCCGGCGCTGGGCCCAGTTCCACGCGGTCCAGGCCGCGTTCCACGGCCGCCGCCACGGGTTCGGCATCGTCCGCGATGGAGCGTGGCTGGACGAGCTGAACGGGTTCGTGGACCGGCTGGCCGAGTCGCTCACCGAAAGCGCCTGACCGGCCTTCCGCGGTCGGCGGGCGAGCACGGCGTGCCCGCGCAGGACGGTTCCGGCGGCGAGGGCGCCCGCCGCGAGCGGGGTCAGGAAGCCGAAGCGCAGCCCGACCGAGACGTGGACGTCCACGCCGGGGCGCCCGTCCAGGCGCAGCGCCACCGCGGACCAGGCGCCGCCCGACTTGTCCCACGAGAGCCGCCGGGTGCCCGTCCCGTGGGAACCGGCCGCCCAGAAGGTCTGCGCGCTCGGGGAGGCGGCGGCCCGTCCCGGAACGCTGCGGAACGAGGGCCGCAGCGGGTCCAGGTCGGCGGAGACGAAGTCGGCGTGCGACGTTCCGCGCAGGATGGACGCGGAACGGGCCGCGGAGAACCAGGTGTGGCTGGCGTTCACCGCCCGCGCGCTCGTCGATCCCGAGCTGCGTGCGCTGTGCGAGGAGGCCCACGACGTCCTGCGGTCGGGGTGCCGCGACCTGGTCCGCGCGCTGGCGCCCGGCGACGTGGAGACCGAGACCGACCGCCCTGCACGCCCTGGTCGACGGCCCGGCCGTCCATGCGGCGATGCGCCCCGGACGCGCCACACCGGCCGCCATGCGCGCCGCCCTCGCCCGGCACCTGGACGACCTCGCCCGAGGGGGGAACCCACGCGCGGACGGGAGCGTCGGAAGGGCGTGAGGGTCAGCGTTGGGATATTCGACCTCTTTGCCTACGCCATCCCCGGTGCGCTCTATCTCGCCTTCGGGATCTACGTCGGGGTCCGGCTGGACTGGCTCGAACTCTCCCGGCTGGACGATCCGCCGACGGTCATCCTGGTGGGCGGCGTCATCGTCGCGTCGTACCTGCTGGGGCACGTCACGTACTTCCTCGGGACGCTCGTCGGTCTCGCGATGCCGTGGGCCAAGGCGTGGGCGGACGCGCGGAACGAGTTCGCCCGGCGGGTGCCGCAGGCGGAACGGCGGCCGTACATGGACGCGCACCCGACGGTCCTCGCGGCGGCGGTCGAGGCGCGCGACCGGGAGACGGCGCACGAGATAGACCGGTTCCGGGCGGTGGGCCTGATGATCCGCAACTGCGCGTTGCCGCTGTTCCTCGGGGCGGTCGCCGGTGGGGTCGAGGCGGTGGCGGGCACGTCCCGTCCGGCCGCGATCAGCTGCGCGGTGCTCCTGGCGGTGGGGACGGGGGCGGCGCTCCTCCAGTCCGCGAAGCTTCGCTACTGGGCCGACCTGAAGACCCTCGAGACCTGCTACTGGCTGCCCGGCATCGACGCCGCCTTCACCACCGAGCCGCCGCGGCCCCGTCCCCGGCTGCTGCCGTGGCGGCGTTGAGGCTTATCCGCGTTTGAGGCTTATCCGCGTTTAACGTCCCGACCGGCATGCTCTGCGCATGCGGGTTCTGATCGTCGAGGACGAGCGGGTGCTGGCGGACGCGATCGCCGAGGGGCTGCGGGAGGAGGCGATCGCCGTCGACGTGGTGTACGACGGGGACGTCGCACTGGAGCGTGCGTCGTACAACGAGTACGACGTCGTCGTGCTCGACCGGGATCTTCCGACGGTGCACGGCGACGACGTCTGCCGGGAGATCGTCGGGCGGAGTTACGCGGGGCGGATCCTGATGCTGACGGCGTCCGGGGACGTGGCGGATCGGGTGGACGGGCTCGCCCTCGGGGCCGACGACTACCTGCCGAAGCCGTTCGTGTTCGGGGAGCTGGTGGCGCGGGTGCGGGCGCTCGGGCGCCGGGCGGGACGCGCGGTGCCGCCGGTGCTCGAGGTGCGGGGGGTGCGGCTGGATCCGCACCGGCGGCGGGTGCGGCGGGACGACCGGGAGGTGCGGCTCACGAACAAGGAGTTCGCCGTCCTGGAGGAGCTGCTGCGGGCCGGCGGCGGGGTGGTGAGCGCGGAGTCGCTGCTGGAGCGGGCGTGGGACGAGAACATCGACCCGTTCAGCAACATCGTGCGGGTGACGATGGCGACGCTGCGGCGCAAGCTGGGCGATCCGCCGTTGATCGAGACGGTCACGGGGTCGGGGTACCGGCTGGAGGAGCGGTGACGCGGCTGAGCGTCCGGACGCGGCTGACGCTGGTGTACGGGTCGCTGTTCCTGGTGATGTCGGCGGTGCTGGTGGCGGTCACGTACTGGATGACGGTGCGGAGCATGGAGGCCGGGGCCGGGCTGGAGGACGATCCGACGTTCACGGCCGAGGATCTGCAGGCGCTCACCGAGGGCGACCGGTTCGGCGCCCTGATGGACCTGCGGGAGCGGGCCGAGGAGGCGATGGCGCAGCGGCAGGCGGACGTGCTGGAGCGGCTGCTTCAGGGGTCGCTGGTGACGATGGCGGTGCTCGGGGTCGTCGCGGTGGTGATCGGGTACGTGGTGGCGGGGCGGGTGCTGAAGCCGATCCACACGGTGACGGCGACGGCGCGGCGGTTGTCGGAGAGCACGCTGTACGAGCGGATCGGGCTGGACGGCCCGCAGGACGAGATCAAGGACCTGGCGGACACGTTCGACGGGATGCTCGACCGGTTGCATCGGGCGTTCGACGCGCAGCGGCGGTTCGTGGCGAACGCGTCGCACGAGCTGCGGACGCCGCTGACGATCAACCGGACGGTGCTTGAGGTCGCGCTGGCGAGCCGGAAGAACCCGCCGGAGACCAAAGCGCTGGCCGACGTGCTGCTGGGCAACACCGCGCGGCACGAGCGACTGATCGACGGGCTGCTGCTGCTGGCGCGGTCGGAGCGCGAGCCGACGGCGCCGGAGGAGCTGGACCTGGCGGAGCTCGTGCGCGGCGCCCTCGATCCGTTCGACCGGGAGTTCGAGGCGCGGCTGGAGCCGGGGCGGGTCTGGGGGGATCCCGTGCTCCTGGAGCGGTGCGTCGGGAACCTGCTGGAGAACGCGGTGAAGTACAACGTGCCGGACGGACGGGTGTGGGTGCGGACGGGCGTCGCGGGTGCGGAGGCGTTCGTCGAGGTCGTGAACACGGGCAGGATCGTGCCGGAGTACGAGGTGGCGAACATCTTCGAGCCGTTCCGGCGGCTGCGGGCCGACCGGGTGGGTTCGGCGGAGGGCGCGGGCCTCGGGCTGTCGATCGTCCGGGCCGTCGTGACGTCCCACGGGGGTTCCGTCGTGACGGTGCCGCGCAAGGAGGGCGGGCTGTCGATCACGGTTCGGCTGCCCGCGCTGTCACCTCGATGACAAAGGGGCGGGTGCGAGGTGTGCGCCGGGGGCGCATTGCCGGCGAGATCGGTGCGCCAATAATCCGGGCGTGTCCATACATACGAGTCATCCGGCGGAGGACGCGCGGCTGGTGCGGGCGCTGCGCGCCCGGCGTCCCGGGGCGGTCGGCCGCGTCTACGACGTCCACGGTCCCGAGCTGATCGAGTACGCCGAGGAGCTGCTCGGCGATCACGACCGGGCGGTCGCGGCCGTCCGGTCGGCGCTGCTGTCGCTGCGGGCGGGGGCCGGGGTCCCGCCGCCGGCGGAGTTGCCCGCGTGGCTGCGGGGACTGGTGCGCGACGAGTGTCAACGCCCTGTCCTGCGGATACGACTCCAGGTGATAGTGATCGGCATCGTGCTCGGGGCCGTGCTGGCGGCCGGGGTGCTGGCGGCGCTGCACGTCCGGGAGCGGGCGGAGGTGCGGGCACCGGCCACCCGGATCAGTAGTTACTGACGAGTAGCATTGGGTGCGACCACCGAGCCCAGCACAGGGAGGACGCACCCGTGCCTCGCACCGCACGCGACGTCGTGTTCGTCGACGGCGTACGCACGCCGTTCGGCAAGGCCGGCCCCAAGGGGCTGTACGCGGAGACCCGGGCGGACGACCTGGTCGTCCGCGCGATCCGCGAGCTGCTGCGCCGCAACCCGTCCCTCCCGCCGGCGCGGGTGGACGAGGTCGCGATCGCCGCCACCACCCAGACCGGCGACCAGGGCCTGACCATCGGGCGGTCCGCCGCCGTGCTGGCCGGGCTGCCCAAGAGCGTCCCCGGCTACGCGATCGACCGGATGTGCGCGGGCGCGATGACCGCCGTGACGACGTCCGGCGCGGGCATCTCGTTCGGCTCGTACGACGTCGCGATCGCGGGCGGCGTCGAGCACATGGGCCGGCACCCGATGGGCGAGGGCGTCGACCCGAACCCGCGGTTCCTCGCCGACCGGCTCGTCGACCCGTCCGCGCTGGTCATGGGCTCGACGGCGGAGAACCTGCACGACCGGTACCCGCAGATCACCAAGGAGCGCGCGGACGCCTACGCGGTGCGCAGCCAGCAGAAGGTCGCCGCGGCCTACGAGGCCGGGAAGATCCAGCCCGACCTGGTGCCGACGGCCGTCCGCTCGGCGGAGCACGGCTGGGGCCTGGCGACCGCGGACGAGCCGCCGCGCCCCGGCACGACGCTCGACGACCTCGCGAAGCTCAAGACGCCGTTCCGCGTGCACGGCAACGTGACGGCGGGGAACGCGGCCGGGCTGAACGACGGCGCGACCGCGTGCCTGCTGGCCGCCGAGGACGTCGCCGCGGAGCTGGGTCTGACGCCGAAGATGCGGCTCGTCGACTTCTCGTTCGCGGGCGTGGAGCCCGAGGTGATGGGCGTCGGGCCGGTCCCGGCGACCGAGCGGCTGCTGGCCCGCAACGCGATGACCATGGACGACATCGGCCTCATCGAGATCAACGAGGCGTTCGCCGTGCAGGTGCTCGCGTTCCTCGACCACTTCAAGATCGCCGAGGACGACCCGCGGGTGAACCCCTGGGGCGGCGCCATCGCGGTCGGCCACCCGCTGGCGTCGTCCGGCGTCCGGCTGATGAACCAGCTCGCGCGGCTGTTCGAGGAGCGGACGGACGTCCGCTACGGACTGACCACGATGTGCGTGGGCATGGGCATGGGCGGAACCGTCCTCTGGGAGAACACGGGGTGGGAGGGCAGCAAGTGAGCGGGAACATCAAGGACATCTTCGCCGACGAGGTCGTCACGCACGCGCGCGTCCGGGACGTGACGCTGCCGTACGGGGCGGGCACGCTCGCGCTGATCACGCTCGACAACGGGCACGACCACACGAAGCCGAACACGTTCGGCCCGAACGGGCTCGCGGAGCTGGACGCGGCCATCGACGCGGTCGCGGGACGCGACGACATCGCGGCGGTCGGCGTCACCGGCAAGCCGTTCGTCTTCGCGGTCGGCGCCGACCTCAAGGGCGTGCCGCTGATCGGCTCCCGCGACGACGCGCTGGCCATCGGGAA
Organism: Actinomadura cremea; assembly: GCF_014648495.1. Lineage (GTDB taxonomy): Bacteria > Actinomycetota > Actinomycetes > Streptosporangiales > Streptosporangiaceae > Spirillospora > Spirillospora cremea. The sequence goes on along the minus strand of NZ_BMRF01000004.1, from coordinate 313,908 downwards.
ACTGGGCCACGACGTGTTCCGGCGGCTCGGCGAGCTGGACGTCCCGTCGTTCGCCTACTACAACGGCGCGGCGATGGGCGGCGGCGTCGAGATCGGTCTGCACTGCGCGTACCGGACGATCTCGGCGGGCGTCCCGGCGTTCGCGCTGCCGGAGGCGTTCCTCGGGCTGGTGCCCGGCTGGGGCGGCACGTACCTGCTGCCGAACCTGATCGGCGCGGAGAAGGCCCTCACGGTCGTCATCGACAACCCGCTCGCGCAGAACCGGATGCTGAAGCCGCGGCGGGCGTTCGAGCTGGGCATCGCGGACGCGATCTTCGACTCGGCCGACTTCCTCGAGGAGTCCCTCGCCTGGACGGCCCGCGTCCTGAACGGGGACGTCGTCGTCGAGCGGCCCGAGGTCGACAAGGGCAAGGCGTGGGACGACGCGATCGCGGGCGCCCGCTGGAACCTCGAGGGCAAGCTGCACGGCGCCGCCCCGTCGTTCACCCGGGCGCTCGAACTCGTCGCCGCCGCCAGGGACCGGACGCGCGACGAGGGCTTCGCCGCCGAGGACGAGGCGCTCGCCGACCTCATCATGAGCGACGAGCTGCGCGCCGGCCTCTACGCGTTCGACCTGACGCAGAAGCGCGCGAAGCGTCCCGCCGGGGCCCCCGGCAAGGAACTGGCCCGCGCGGTCACCAAGGTCGGCGTCGTCGGCGCCGGGCTCATGGCCTCGCAGCTCGCGCTGCTGTTCGCGCGCCGCCTGGAGGTCCCGGTGGTGCTCACCGACCTCGACCGGGACCGCCTCGACAAGGGCGTCGGCTACGCGCACGGGGAGATCGACAAGCTGCTCGGCAAGGGCCGCGTCTCCCCCGACAAGGCCAACCGCCTCAAGGCGCTGATCACCGGGTCGCTGACCAAGGACGCCTTCAACGACGCCGACTTCGTCATCGAGGCGGTGTTCGAGGAGATGTCGGTCAAGCAGAAGGTGTTCGCCGAGCTGGAGGAGCACGTCTCCCCCGAGTGCGTGCTCGCGACCAACACCTCGTCGCTGTCGGTCACCGAGATGGCGTCGAAGCTGGAGCACCCCGAGCGGGTCGTCGGCTTCCACTTCTTCAACCCGGTGGCCGTGCTGCCGCTGCTGGAGATCGTCCGGGGCGACCGGACGGACGACGCCGCGCTCGCCACCGCGTTCGCGACGGGCAAGCAGCTGAAGAAGTCGTGCGTGCTGGTCAAGGACGCTCCGGCGTTCGTGGTCAACCGGGTCCTGCTGCGGCTGCTCGCCGAGATCGTCCAGGCGGTCGACGAGGGCACGCCGATCGAGGTCGCCGAGCGGGCCGCCGCGCCGCTCGGGCTGCCGATGCCGCCGTTCGTCCTGATGGGGCTGGTCGGCCCGGCGATCGCGCTGCACGTCAACGAGACGCTGCACGGCGCGTTCCCGGACCGGTTCCCGCTCTCGGACAACCTCGCGAAGCTGGTCGCGGCCGGCAAGTCCGGCGTGTACCGGCCGGACTTCACGCTCGACCCCGAGGCCGTGGAGATCTTCGCGGGCGGCACGTCGCCGTCCACCGAGGAGCAGGTCCTCGCCCGCGCGCTGGACGCGCTGGCCGGCGAGATCCGGACCATGCTGGACGAGGGGGTCGTCGCGGCGCCCGAGGACATCGACCTGTGCATGATCCTCGGCGCGGGCTGGCCGTTCCACCTCGGCGGCATCACCCCGTACCTGGACCGCGCGGGCGTCTCCGAGCGGGTCACCGGCCGCCGGTTCCTCGAACCCGGCGTCGCCTCGCTGCCCCGCTAGTCCGGAATGCGGCCGATGTGACGGAAGAGGCGTCCCGAACCCGCTTCGGGGCGCCTCTTTCCCGACATTCGCCCTTGTCATGGGCCGCACCGGATTTCGGCTGATCATAATCCGCGTTCCAGCGGGCATAGCCCCCGCGACGGTCGGACCGCCCCGGGGAGCCGAGCATGAACCTGCTGCGCAAGAAGTCGGTCGAGCAGTCGATCCGCGACACCGAAGATCCGGAGCACCGGCTCCGACGCGGCCTGTCGGCCCTCGATCTGGTGGTGTTCGGCGTCGGTGTCATCATCGGCACCGGCATCTTCGTCCTCACCGGCGTGGTCGCCCGCAACAACGCCGGTCCCGCGGTCGCCCTCTCGTTCATCCTCGCCGCGGTCGTCTGCGGGCTCGCCGCGCTCTGCTACGCCGAGTTCTCCTCGACCGTCCCGGTCGCCGGCTCCGCCTACACCTTCTCCTACGCCACCCTCGGCGAGTTCCCCGCGTGGATCATCGGCTGGGACCTCATCCTCGAGCTGACGCTCGCCGCCGCCGTCGTCTCGGTCGGCTGGTCGGGCTACTTCGCGTCCCTGCTGAGCGACGCCGGCCTCGACCTTCCCGCGTCGATCGCCGCGCCGCCGGGCGACGGCGGGGTCGTGAACGTCCCGGCGATCGCGCTCGTCCTCGCGGTCACCGTGCTGCTCGTCCTCGGCATCAAGGTGTCCTCCCGGGTCAACGCCGTGATCGTCGCCATCAAGGTGACGATCGTGCTGCTGGTGATCTTCGCGGGGCTCTTCTTCGTCAAGGGCGACAACTACACGCCGTTCATCCCGCCCGCGGAGTCGAGCGGCGAGGAGTCCGGCGTGCACGCGCCGCTGATGCAGGTGATCTTCGGGTTCACCCCGGTCAACTTCGGCTGGCTCGGCATCTTCTCCGCCATCGCCGTCGTCTTCTTCGCCTACATCGGCTTCGACATCGTCGCGACCACCGCCGAGGAGGCCCGCCGACCGCAGCGCGACCTGCCGATCGGGCTCATCGGCTCCCTGGTCATCACGGCCGTCCTGTACGCGGCCGTGTCCACCGTCGTCGTCGGCATGCAGAACTACAGGGAGCTGAACGAGGAGGCGCCGCTCTCCCACGCGTTCGAGGACGTCGGCGCGCCCGCGTTCGCCACGATCATCAACATCGGCGCGGTCATCGGCCTCACCTCCGTCGTGCTCATCCTGCTGCTCGGGCAGAGCCGGGTGTTCTTCTCGATGAGCCGCGACGGCCTGCTGCCCCCGTTCCTGTCGACCGTGCACCCGCGCTTCGACACGCCGTACCGCTCGACGATCCTGATGGGCGTCATCTCCGCGGCCATCGCCGGGTTCATCCCGCTGACCGAACTCGCGGAGCTGGTCAACATCGGGACGCTGTTCGCGTTCCTCGTCGTCTCGCTGAGCGTCCCGATCCTGCGCCGCACCCGTCCCGACCTGCCGCGCGCGTTCCGCACCCCGCTCGTCCCGCTCATCCCGATCCTGTCGGTGCTCGGCTGCCTGTTCGTGATGATCAACCTGCCGCTGGAGACCTGGTACCGGTTCCTGGCCTGGATGGCGATCGGCGTCGTCGTCTACTTCCTCTACGGCCGCCGGCACAGCCGGCTGGCCCGGCCGGGCGGCGAACATCGCGTCAAATCCGCCGAGTGACCCGTCTCACTGTGTTCATTGAATGAGACGGTGTGCACAATGGCCCGCATGGCTTCTCCTGTGTTCGTCGCGGTGATCGGATCCGGCCCCGCGGGGATCTACGCCGCCGAGGCCCTGGTGAAACAGGCCGAAGGCGACGTCCGGGTCGACGTGTTCGACCGGCTGCCGACCCCGTACGGGCTGGTCCGCTACGGCGTCGCCCCCGACCACACCTCGATCAAGTCGATCGCCGGCTACCTGCAGCGGGTGCTGGAGAACCCGGCCGTCCGGTTCTTCGGCTGCGTCGAACTCGGCCGCGACATCACCCGCGCCGACCTGCTCGGCTGCTACGACGCCGTCGTCTACGCGACCGGCGCGATGGTCGACCGGCACCTGCGGATCCCCGGCGAGGACCTGCCCGGCAGCGTCGCCGCCACCGACTTCGTCAACTGGTACTGCGGCCACCCCGACGCCGCCGACCACGAGTTCGACCTCTCCGTCGAGGAGGTCGCGGTCATCGGCGTCGGGAACGTCGCCGTCGACGTGGTCCGCATCCTCGCCAAGACGTCGGACGAGCTGCGCTCGACCGACGTCCCCGAGCACGTCATCGAGGCCCTGTCCCGCAGCCGCGTCCGCCGCGTCCACATGATCGGCCGCCGCGGCCCCGCGCACGCGAAGTTCACCACCAAGGAGGCCCGCGAGCTCGGCGAGCTGGCGAACGCCGGCATCCACGTCGACCCCGCCGACATGGACCTCGACCCGGCGAGCGCCGAACTCGCCGAGAACGACCGGAAGGTCCGCGGCAACGTCAAGGTTCTCAACACGTGGACGGCCGAGCCGCCCGCCGACCGCCCCCGGCGGATCGACGTCCGGTTCTGGCGGGCGCCCGCCGAGATCCTCGGGACCGACCGCGTCGAGGGCCTCAGGCTCGAACGGACCCACCTCGACGACGACGGCCGCGTCACCGGGACCGGCGAGTACGAGACGCTCCCCGTCGGCATGGTGCTGCGCTCGGTCGGCTACCAGAGCGTCCGGCTGGACGGCGTCCCGTTCGACGAGCGCGCCTTCGTCGTCCCCAACGAGGGCGGCCGGATCATCGGCCCGGACGGCGCGCAGGTCCCCCGCGAGTACGTCACCGGCTGGATCAAGCGGGGCCCGACCGGCGTCGTCGGCACCAACAAGTCCGACGCCGCCGAGACCGTCCGCAACCTCCTCGCGGACCTGCCCGCCGACCGCAAGCCGCCCGAGCACACCGTCGAGGAGCTCCTCGAGTCCCGCGGGCTGCCGGTCGTCACCTACGCCGACTGGCTCAACCTGGACGCCGCCGAGATGGACCTCGCCCGCACGCTCGACCGCGGCGAGCGCGTCAAACTCGGCCACTGGGAGGCGATGACCACCGCGTGCCGCAACAAACCGCCCGCCGGGTAGTGACGGGAGCGTGACCGGGGCGCTACGGTGCCGCCTGTGACCGGCGGTCCAGAACTGTACGGGTTCCCCCCACCCGAGTCTGTGCCCGACCTGAGGTGGCTAGGTCCCGACTACGTGTCCGTACTCGTCCATGACCTGATACGGGGGCTCCTCCGCCAGGATCCCCGCACGTCCGTCATGGGCGTTCGCTGCGAGGGCGCGCCCGACCTGCGTCCCGCGGTCGACCACGCGGGCGTCATCCGCGCCCACGACGCCTGCTTCCCGCTGCAGGTCTACGTCCAGGACGGCTCCGGCCGCCTGTGGATGCTGCGCGGCCGCTGGACGTACGCGGGCCGCGAGCTCGGCACCGCGGCCGCGTCCGTCCAGCACTTCTGGCAGCTCCTCGCCGCCGAGGGCGGCTGACCGCGGACGCCCGCCACACCCCGTCCCGCACCACCCCGGCGGGACGGGGCAGAGCCGGGGCCGAAGGCGGCTCAGGCCCCACCGCGGCGGCGAGTCACGGCTCGCCCGGGGCGCGGGCGGGGGGCGGCCCAGCACCGGCCCCAGGGCAGCCCTGCGGCCGAAGGGGGCCCGGCCCCGACCGCGACGGGCGAGTCACGCTCACCCGGCGCAGCGGAGCTTCCGGCTTCCCCCCACAGGTTCCCTCGGGAGGGGTGTCAGTCGGTGGAGGGGGCGTGCTCGTGCTCCTCCAGGGAGGAGATGCGGGCGACGGACTCGGTGATGTCGCGGGCGAGCGCCTGCGGCGTGAGGCCGATGTCGGCGAGGATCTCGCCGCGCGAGGAATGGTCGAGGAACTCCTGCGGGATGCCGAACGTGCGGACGGGCACGTCCACCTCGGCGTCGCGCAGGAGGCGGGCGACGGCGTCGCCGACGGCGCCGGTGCGGCCGTTGTCCTCGGCGACGGCGACGAGCGTGTGGTCGCGGGCGAGGTCGAGCAGGGCCGGGTCGAGCGGCTTGACCCAGCGGGGGTCGACGACGGTGACGCCGATGCCCTGCGCGGCGATGAGGCTCGCGGCCTCCAGCGCGGGCGTCGCCATCGCGCCGACGGCGACCAGCAGCACGCGGGTGCCGTTGGAGCCGTCGTGGCGGGCGAGGACGTCCATCTCGCCGGCCTTGTCGACGGCCTCGACGTCGGCGGCGGCGGGGCCCTTGGGGTAGCGGATCGCGGTGGGGCCGTCGGAGACGGCGACGCACTCGCGCAGGAGTTCGCGCAGCCGGGCGCCGTCGCGGGGGACGGCCATGCGCAGGCCCGGGACGAGCTGCAGGATCGACAGGTCCCACATGCCGTTGTGGCTGGCGCCGTCGTCGCCGGTCACGCCGGAGCGGTCCAACGCGAACGTGACGGCCTGCCGGTGCAGCGCCGTGTCCATCAGGACCTGGTCGAAGGCGCGGTTGAGGAACGTGGCGTACACGGCGACGACGGGGTGCATGCCGCCCATGGCGAGGCCGGTCGCGGACGTGACGGCGTGCTGCTCGGCGATCCCGACGTCGTAGACCCGGTCGGGGAACGCCTCGGCGAAGGGGGCGAGGCCCGTCGGGTACAGCATCGCGGCGGTGATCGCGACGACGTCGCGGCGCTCGCGGCCGATCTCGACCATCTCCTCGCCGAACACCTTCGTCCAGGCGGTGCCGCCGCCCTTGGGCAGGAACTTGCCGGTCTCGGGGTCGAACGCCCCGCCGCCGTGCATGCAGTCCTCGGTGTCGTTCTCGGCGGGCGCGTAGCCGCGGCCCTTGGTGGTGATGCAGTGCACGATGACCGGACGGCCGAAGCCGCGGGCGCGGCGCAGCGCCTTCTCGACGGCGTCCTCGTCGTGGCCGTCGATGGGGCCGACGTACTTCATGCCGAGGTCCTCGAACATGGCCTGCGGCTGCAGGACGTCCTTGAGGCCCTTCTTGATGCCGTGCAGCGTCTCGTAGGCCATGCCGCCGACGACGGGCGCGCGGGGCACCGTCTTCTTGATGAGGTCGAGGGCGTGCTCGTAGCCCTGCGTCACGCGCAGGTCGGCGAGGTGGCCGGCGAGGCCGCCGATGGTGGGCGAGTAGGAGCGCCCGTTGTCGTTGACGACGATGATGACCGGGCGGTCGGCGGCGCCGGCGATGTTGTTCAGCGCCTCCCAGCACATGCCGCCGGTGAGGGCGCCGTCGCCGACGACCGCGACGACGGACCGGTCGTCCTCGCCGCGCAGCTGGAACGCCTTGGCGAACCCGTCGGCGTACGACAGGACGGTGGAGGCGTGCGAGTTCTCGATGACGTCGTGCTCGGACTCGGCGCGGCTCGGGTAGCCCGACAGCCCGCCGCGCTTGCGCAGCAGGTCGAACTCCTGGCGGCCGGTGAGAATCTTGTGGACGTAGGCCTGGTGGCCCGTGTCGAAGAGGATCTTGTCCTTGGGCGAGTCGAAGACCCGGTGCAGCGCGATCGTCAGTTCGACGGCGCCGAGGTTCGGGCCGAGGTGACCGCCGGTCTTGGACACCGCGTGGACCAGGAACTCGCGGATCTCCTCCGCGAGCCGAGACAGCTGAGCGGCGTCCAGTCGCTTGAGGTCTTCGGGGTCCTTGATCGACTCCAGCAGGCTCACGCGATTTCAACTCCTCATGGGGGACGACTGGCTCCCCTGGCTCGGGCCGTTCCGAGTCTAATCCCGGTTCGATCTCGACGTGCCGGAGGGAGTGTGCCCAGCAGGTGCGAAACCGCTCACCCCAGGTGAGGTCACCGGGGAAACGGCCTTTCCGGGTGCGGCGAATGATGCCTTGACCCGCCACACACCACGACGTCCGACCACAACCTCCACAACTCGATTGCACGTTCGAACATGAACACATAAAGTACTCACCATGTCGCACTCCGTTAAGGTCGGCGAGAAGGGCGGCCGGACGCCGGTCCACCACCCGGCCCGCCCTGCCGACCCGGCGGCCGCCGGGTCGGCGGTGGCGCCGTGGTGGGGGGAGCGTTCCAAAGAGGCCTACAACACCGGGTTCGCCGGTGCGGCCGCGGCGTCGAGGAACTGGGACGACTCCCGCAAGGGGCGGCGAAAGGGGCCCAAGGTGGGGTTCCCCAGGTTCAAGGCCAAGCGGCGTGCAGTCCCCTCATGCCGGTTCACCACCGGAACCATCCGGGTCGAGGGTGACCGGCGGCACGTCACCCTCCCCCGCGTGGGCACGGTCCGCACCCATGAGAGCACCCGCAGGCTCCACCGCCGGCTGGACAACGGCTCGGCCCGGATCTTGTCGGCGACGGTGTCGTATCGGCGGGGGCGGTGGCAGGGGGACGCAGCGCAACCGGCGGCCGTCGCGCCGGATCGCCGATGCGTCCTTCGGCGAGATCCGCCGGCAGTTAAGGAAACGAGCACCGTCCTCAAGACACCGCCCCCTTCGGGGCGGTGAAACCGTGACGGACCTCCCGGACGGAAACGTCCGGGATGCTGAGGCACACTGAAACTCGAGCAACAGTAGGAAAGGGCCATGCGCGAGGAAGAGATCGTACTGCTCAACGCGGACGACGAGGCCGTGGGGGCGGCTCCGAAGGCCGCGAGTCACCATAGCGACACGCCCTACCACCTGGCTTTTTCATGCTATGTGGTGGATACGGAGGGTCGTGTCCTGATCACTCGGCGCGCTCTCCACAAGCGCACGTTCCCGGGGGTGTGGACGGGCAGCTGCTGCGGGCATCCCGCGCCCGGCGAGAAGCTGCAGGACGCGGTGCTGCGGCGCCTGCGGGACGAGCTGGGCATCCCGGGCGCGGCGCTCACGTCCGTCCTGCCGGGGTTCCGGTACCGGGCGGTCGCCGAGGACGGGACGGTCGAGCACGAGCGGTGCCCGGTGGTGCGCGCGACGGTCGCGCCGGGCGGGGCCGTCGCGCGCAACCCGGAGGAGGTCGAGGCCGCGGAGTGGTGGTCGTGGGACCGCTGCCTGGAGCTGGCCGGGCGGCCGGAGTCCTCGCCGTGGTACCGGCTGCAGCTGGCCGAGCTGGCGCCGCTGGGCGCGCCGCTCGACTGGCCGGACGCGGGCGCGGGGCCGCTGCCGCCCGCCGTCGGCTGGTAGCCCCGGGACAGCCCCATGTAACCGCTGGGTCACTGTTCCGTACGGGTGTTGACGGTGTTGATCACCGAGCAGACGCTTGTTCTTCGGGCGACCGAAGGGACGGGCGATGTTCGGACGTACTCGAAGGAACGCCGCCGGCCGGGGCCGGACGACGTCGTTCGCCGCGGCCGCGCTGGCCGGAGTGCTGGCCCTCGCGGGCTGCGGCGGCGACGGCGGATCGGACGACAGCTCCGAGGTGGAGGTCTTCTCCTGGTGGACGGGACCGGGCGAGGCCGAGGGGCTGACCGCGCTGCAGGCCCTGTTCGAGAAGCAGAACCCGGGGACGAAGTTCGTCAACGCGGCCATCGCCGGCGGATCGGGCACCCAGGCGAAGGCGGTGCTCTCGAGCCGGCTCCAGAACCGCAAGCCGCCGGACTCGTTCCAGGGCCACGCCGGGGCCGAGTTGCTCGACTACATCAAGGCCGGCCAGATCGAGCCGCTGAACGACTTCTATGACGAGAACGGCCTCCGTTCCGTCTACCCGAAGCAGCTCATCGACCAGATCACCTACAAGGGCAGCATCTACTCGGTGCCGGTGAACGTCCACCGGTCGAACGTCCTCTGGTACAACCCGGAGATCCTGGAGGACGCCGGGGTCGACGGGCCGCCGGAGTCGATCGACGCGTTCATCGAGGCGCTGCGGAAGATCGACGCCGAGACCGACAAGGTGCCGCTGTCGCTCGGCGCCCAGTGGACGGCCGACCACCTGCTGGAGAACGTCCTGCTCGGCTCGCTCGGCGCCGACGCGTACAACGCGCTGTGGCGGCCGGGGGCGAACTGGAACACCCCGGCCGTCGGCGCGGCCCTCGACGACTTCGCCGAGATCATGAAGCACACCACGGCCGAGGCCGCGTCCACCGACTGGCAGGGCGCCGCGAAGGCCGTCGTGGACGGGCGCGCCGCGTTCAACATCATGGGCGACTGGGCGTACGGCTACTTCGTGAACCCGGCCCCCAACGGGCTGGCCAAGAAGGCCGGCACGGACTTCGACCACGCGCCCGCGCCCGGCACCGACGGCACCTACATGTGGCTGTCGGACAGCTTCACCCTGCCGAAGAACGCGCCCCACCGCGGCGGCGCCCTCGCCTGGCTGAAGACGGTCTCCAGTAAGGAGGGCCAGGACGCGTTCAACCCGAAGAAGGGGTCGATCCCGGCGCGCACGGACGCCGACAAGGCCCTCTACAAGGGGTATCTGGAGTACGCCATCAACGAGTGGAACAAGCCGGGCGTCAAGCTGGCGGGCTCGTTCTGGCACGGCGTGACGGCGAACAACAAGTGGCACACCGACGTCGACACCGCCGTCGGCCTGTTCCTCCAGCACAAGGACCCGGCGAAGCTCCAGCAGGCGCTGGTGCAGGCGGCGCAGAACAGCGGGCAGTGAGGGCGCGCCGCGCCCGGCGGTGGCTGCCGGGCCTGCTGCTGGTCTCCCCGTCCATCGTGGCGATCGGCCTGTTCGTCTACGGGCTGATCTTCTGGAACACGCGGGTCGCGCTGAGCGGCAAGCACGACGAGGTGTCCCCGCTGGGGTTCGACGGCGGGAAGAACTTCGTCGACCTGTGGTCCCAGCCGAGCTGGCCGGGCGCGGTGGGCAACGCGCTGCTGTTCACGGCCGTGTTCGTGCTCGGCGCCCTGCTGCTCGGCGCGTTCCTCGCGTTCCTGATGGACAAGGGCGTCCGGGCGGAGGCGTCCTTCCGCGTCGTCTACCTGTTCCCGATGGCCGTGTCGTTCATCGCCGCCGGGGTGGTGTGGCGGTGGCTGCTGAACCCGGCGCCCGCGGACCGGGCCGTCGGGCTCAACCAGCTGTTCCACGACGCCGGGCTGGGGGCGCTGGCGAACACGTGGTGGCAGAACCCCGACTGGGGCATGGCCGCGATGGCGCTCCCCGCGATCTGGCAGATGTCCGGCTATGTCATGGCGCTGTACCTGGCCGGGTTCCGCGGCGTCCCCGAGGAGCTGCGCGAGGCGGCCCGGGTGGACGGCGCGTCCGAGTGGAAGGTGTACCGCTACGTCGTGTTCCCGCGGCTCCGCCCGGTGACGCTGTCCGCGCTGATCATCCTCGGGCACATCTCGCTGAAGGTGTTCGACCTGATCATGGCGATCGCGGGCAAGCAGATCATCACCTACGTCCCGGCCGTCGCCGCCTACGTGGAGATCTTCGACCGGCACGATCCGGCGAACGGCGCCACGATCGCGACGTACCTGCTGGTCGCGGTCGCCGTCCTCGTCATCCCGTACCTGGTCTGGACGATCCGTTCGGAGCGGGCCCGGTGAGCCGCGTGCTGCGGTTCGGCCGGCCGGCCGTCCTGCTGCTGTTCGTCGCCCTGTTCCTGATGCCGGCGTACGTCCTGCTCGTGACCAGCTTCAAGCCGCTGCAGGAGGCCGGGCCCGCCACGGCGTGGAGCCTGCCCGAGCAGTGGAGCCTGTCGGGCTGGACGGCCGCGTGGGACGAGCTGCGCCCCGGCATCGCCAACAGCTTCCGGATCGCGATCCCGGGGGCGGTCATCTCGGCCGTCCTCGGCTCGATGAACGGGTACGTGCTGTCGAAGTGGCGGTTCCCGGGGTCCGACGCCGTCTTCACCCTGTTCCTGTTCGGGATGTTCATCCCGTACCAGGCCGTCATGATCCCGCTCGCGGGCCTGCTCACCGACATGCAGATCGTCGGGACGATCCGGGGCCTGGTCCTCGTGCACGTCGTCTACGGCATCCCGATCTGCACGCTGATCTTCCGCAACTACTACGTCTCGATCCCGGACGAGCTGATCGAGGCGGCGCGCGTGGACGGCGCCGGGATGCTCCGCACGTACGCGTCGGTCGTCCTGCCGCTGTCGGCGCCGGCGTTCGCCGTCACGCTCATCTGGCAGTTCACCTCGATCTGGAACGACTTCCTGTTCGCCGTCTTCCTCGGCGCCCCGGACTCGTGGCCCGTCACCGTCATGCTGAACAACACGGCGGGCTCCGGCGCGGTCGCCGTCCAGTACAACGTGCAGATGGCGTCGGCGCTGCTGGCGTCGCTGCCGACGATCCTCGTCTACCTGCTCCTCGGACGCTTCTTCATGCGCGGCCTGATGGCCGGCGCCCTCAAGGGGTGATCTCCGCCCTCACTTTTGTCAATCGTTCACAGTTGTCCCGTCAACCACTTTCCGTTCTCAGGCGTCACAGGAATGATCGGGATGGAACGGCATGAGCGAACCGCTCACCTCCTCCGTTGGCGCAACCGCCCCGATGCGCCTAGCCTCTCGGGCATTGCCGCGCGGCGTCCCCGCCGGAGACGATGCCGGATACGGAGACGGTCGAGCACTGGAGGTGACCGCGTGCAGGCGATAAGTGTTCAGCAGCCCTGGGCGTTCGCGATCGCGTGCGGGGGCAAGAGCGTCTCGAACCAGGGGGCGTCCACGGCCTACCGCGGGCCGCTGCTGATCCACGCGTCGATGCGGGTCGACCTGTCGGCGTGCGACTCGCCGCTCGTCCAGGCCGCCGGCTGGGATCCGGGCGACCCGCTCGCCGCGATCGGCGCCGCCATCGCCGTCGCCGACCTCGTGGCCGTCTGCTCCGCGACGGTCCAGGGCGGGGCGTGCGGCTGCGGGCCGTGGGCCGAGCCGGGCAGGCACCACTGGCACCTCGCGGACGTCCGGGCCCTCCCCCGCCCGATCGTCGCGCTCGGCCGCACCGACCTGTGGGAGCCGTCGGCGTCGCTGGCGGCCGAGGTCGAGCTGATGTTCGCGACGGCCGCCGCGAACCCGGCGGGCTAACCGGCGCCGTCCGCGCCGTCCGCCTCGGCGGCCTCGCGGAGGCGGGCGAACTCGTCCGCGATGCGGTCGAGCGGCCAGCTCGCGTTGAGGCCGCTGGGGTTCGGGAGGACCCACACGCGGGCCGCGCCGAACGTGTCGTCCTGGGGCCCGATCCGGGTGCGGGGACGGCCGAACGCGGTGCGGTAGGCGGTGACGCCCGCGACCGCGAGGTAGGCCGGACGGTACCGGTCGACGAGCGCCCGCAGGCGGCGCCCGCCGTCGCGGAGCTCGTCCGGGGCCAGCTCGTCGGCGCGGGCCGTGGTGCGCTGCGCCAGGTTCGTGATGCCGAGGCCGAACGCGGGCAGGAGGTGCTGCTCGGACGGGTCCAGGAGCCGGTCGGTGAACCCGGAGCGGTGCAGGGCGGGCCAGAAGCGGTTGCCCGGACGGGCGAAGTGGTGCCCGGTCGCGCCGGAGTACAGGCCCGGGTTGATGCCGCTGAACAGGACGCGGAGCGTCCCGCCGGGGGCGGGCAGGACGTCGGGGACGACACGGTTGCGGGCGGCCTCCAGATCGGCCTTCGTCGGGCGCATCACATCAGATTACGGACGATCAGGGCGGCGGCGGACGCGCCGACGACGATCAGCAGCGCGATCCGGAGGCGTCCGGCGTCCAGGTAGCGGCGGAGCGGCCCGGCGGCGAGGAACCCGGCCAGGACGAACGGGACGAGCGCGAGCCCTGCGGCGACCTGCTCGCCGGAGAGCCGTCCGGACACCGCGAGGGCGGCCAGCGAGAACAGCGTCCCGGCGACGAAGAACAGCGCGAGGGTCGCGCGGACGCGCGGGCCGCTCTCCCGCTGGTAGAGCAGCGCGATCGGCGGGCCGCCGATGCCGGACGCGGTGCCGGTGGTGCCCGCGACGACCCCGGCGGCGGCGAGCGTGCGGCGGTTGCGCGGCACCTCGCGCGTCCAGGCGGTGGCGGCGAGCGCGGCCAGCACGAAGAACCCGATCACGACGCCGAGGACCCGGGCGGGCACCGCGGCCACCAGCCAGACGCCGAGCGGCGTCCCGGCGACCCGGCCGCCGAACGCCCAGCCGAGGCCGCGCAGCTCGACGTGCCGGGCCTCCTGGGCGAGGGTGGCCAGCGGCAGGACGGCCGCCACGACGAGGATCGCGCCGGGCATCAGCGACGGGAACAGCATCGTCACCACCGGCGTGGCGACGAGCCCGACGCCGAGGCCGACGCTGCTCTGCACGATGGCGCCGAGCAGCGCCGCGACTCCCCCGACGATCAAAAAATGCGGATCCACACCGTGGAACGGTACAAGTCAGGCGGACGCCTCGGTGAGGCGGCTCAGCTGGTCGGCGGTGAGCGTCGTGCGCGGGACGTCCAGCAGCGGCGGGAGCTGCTCCATCGTGCGGGCGCTCGCGATGGGCGCGACGACGGTCGGCTGGGCGGCCAGCCACGCGAGCGCCACGGTCGCGTGGGATCTGCCCGACTCCTGCGCGACCTCGTCGAGGGCGCGCAGCACCCGGCGTCCCCGCTCGGTCTCCAGGTGCTTCGCCGCCTTCCCGGCGCGCACGCTGTCGACCTCGGCGCCCGGACGGTACTTGCCCGTGAGGAACCCGGAGGCGAGGCCGTAGTACGGCAGGCACGCCAGCCCGTACCGGTCGGCGATCTCGCGCCGCGGGCCCTCGTAGGTGTCGCGGGACACGAGGTTGTAGTGCGGCTGGATCGCGACGTACTTGGCGGTCCCCGCGCGCTCGCTGAACGCCAGGGACGCCTCCAGCCGCCCGAGTTCGATGTTCGACACGGCGATCTGCCGGACCTTCCCGGCCTTCACCAGCTCGTCCAGCGCCGTCATGATCTCCTCGACGGGCACCGACTCGTCGTCGAAGTGCGTGTAGTAGAGGTCGATGCGGTCGGTGCGCAGCCGCCGCAGGGAGTCGTCCGCCGCCGCCTTGATGTTCGCCCCGGACAGCCCCCGCCGTTCGGGGTGGTTGCCGACCTTGGTGGCGATGACGACGTCGTCGCGCTTGCCCCGCGCCGCCGTCCACTCGCCGATGAGCTCCTCCGACTCGCCGCCCTTGCCGCCGGGCACGGAGGCCATGTACGAGTCGGCGGTGTCGATGAAGTTCCCGCCGGAGGCCGCGTAGGCGTCCAGGAGCTGGAACGAGGTGTCGCGGTCGGCCGTCCAGCCGAACACGTTGCCGCCGAGGCACAGGCCCGAGACGTCCAGGTCGCCGATCTTCTTCGTGGTGTCAGCCATACAGCTGATGTAACCAATCGAGCGGGAGACGATGCCCGCCGGGCCGCCCGGTTGGCAGAATGCCTGGATGGTTAGCGCCTGTCTGGCTTTCGCCGCCGTCGCGGCACTCGTCACGATCACCCCCGGTCTGGACACGATGCTGGTGCTTCGCACCACCGTGGCGGACGGGCGCCGGACGGGGCTCGTCACCGCGGCGGGCATCGCGACCGGGCTGCTGTGCTGGGGCGCCGCGAGCGCGGCGGGACTGACGGCGCTGCTGGCGGCGTCGCGGTTCGCGTTCGACGTGCTGCGCGTCGCGGGTGCCTGCTACCTGCTCTGGCTGGGCGGCCAGGCGCTCTGGCGGGCCCGGCGGAAGGGCGGCGGCGCCGACGTCCCGGAGCCGGAGATGTCCCGTACCGCCGCATACCGCACCGGGCTCGTCACGAACCTGCTCAACCCGAAGATCGGCGTCTTCTACATGAGCCTGCTGCCGCAGTTCCTCCCGGCGGACGCCCCCGTGTTCGGGACGAGCATGCTGTTCGCCGTCATCCACGTCGCCGAGGGCCTCGCGTGGTGCGCCCTGCTCGTCGTCGCGGCGGGCGCCGCGCGCCGCACGCTCGCGCGTCCGTCCGTGAAGCGCCGCCTCCAGCAGGTCACCGGCGTCGCGTTCATCGGCTTCGGCCTGCGCCTGGCCGCCGACCACTGAACCGCCGGCCGCCGCCCGAGCCGCCGACGGGTCAGCGGGCGCCGGGACCGGGGCGGACGAGGCCCGTCTCGTAGGCGTGCACGACGGCCTGCGTGCGGTCGCGCAGGTCGAGCTTGGCGAGGATGTTGCTGACGTGGGTCTTCACGGTCTGCTCGGCCAGCACGAGGCGCCCGGCGATCTCGCCGTTCGACAGCCCGTGCGCGACGAGGGTGAGGACCTCGGTCTCCCGTTCGGTCAGCCGTCCCAGCCGCGCGCGGCGAGGCGCGCGGGGGCCGCCGAGCCGGGCGAACTCGGCGATCAGCCGCCGGGTGACCGAGGGGGCGAGCAGCGCCTCCCCCGCCGCCACGACCCGCACCGCCTCGGCCAGCGCACCGGCGGACGCCTTCTTCAGCAGGAACCCGGCGGCGCCCGCGCGCAGCGCCCCGTACACGTACTCGTCCAGGTCGAACGTGGTCAGCACGATGACCTTCGTGGTCGCGGAGATCCGCCGGGTGGCCTCCAGCCCGTCCATGCCGGGCATGCGCACGTCCATCAGGACGACGTCGGGCGCCAGTTCGGCGACCTTGGCGACGGCCTCGTGCCCGTCGGCGGCCTCCCCGACCACCTCGATGCCGGGCTGCGCGCCGAGCAGCACCGAGAACCCCTCGCGGACCATGTCCTGGTCGTCGGCCAGCAGCACCCTGACGGTCACCGCGACCCCTCCTTTCCGGCCGGGAGCACGGCGGTCACCGTGAAGCCGCCGCCGGGACGCGGGCCCGCGGCCAGCTCGCCGCCCAGCATCGCGGCCCGCTCCCGCATCCCCAGTATCCCGTGGCCGGTCCGGCCCGCCGACGGCGCCGGAGCCCGCGGGGACGGGCCGTTGCCGATCGTCAACTCGACCCGGTCCGGGTGGTGGGCGACCACGACCCGGGCGGCGGCGCCGGGCGCGTGGCGCAGGACGTTGCTCAGCGCCTCCTGCACGATCCGGTACGCCGACACCTCGAGGGCCGGGGTGGTCGCGGGCCGCCGCCCCGACACCCGCAGGTCGACGTCCAGGCCGGTCGCGCGGAGGCCGTCGACGAGCCCGTCCAGGCCGTCCAGGGTGGGCTGCGGGGCGGAGTCGGCGGGCGCCCGGCCGCCCGGACCGTCCTCCTCCCGCAGCAGGCCGAGGACGCGGTGCAGTTCGTCGATCGCCTCCACCGCGTTCGCCCGGATGGTGGCGAAACTGCGGGCGAGCTCGTCCGGCACCTCCGCGACGCGGTACGGCGCGGCCTCGGCCTGGACCGCCACCACGGACATGTGGTGCGCGACGACGTCGTGCAGCTCCCGCGCGATCCGGGCGCGCTCCTCCAGCAGGGCCCGCCGCCGGCGCTCCCGGGCCAGCCCGCGCAGCGCGTCGCCGCGGCCCCGCAGCGCCGCCGCGGCCAGCAGCACCGTGCCGGACACGAGCAGGACCTCGGCGAGGCTCGGGAACTCGTCGCGGCCGGGCAGCGCGATCGCCAGGCCGACCGTGACGGCCGCCGTGAGCGCCCACATCAGCGCCGCCGCCCGAGCGGGGACGCGCAGCGCGACGAGGGCGAGCACCGCGAGGTGCACCGACAGGCTCGGCCCCGCCCACAGCGGTCCCGGCTCGGCCGGAAGGGGGTCCGGCACGGTCGGCGAGAGGTCCACCGGG
Organism: Actinomadura cremea; assembly: GCF_014648495.1. GTDB lineage: Bacteria > Actinomycetota > Actinomycetes > Streptosporangiales > Streptosporangiaceae > Spirillospora > Spirillospora cremea. Next base: position 296,650 of record NZ_BMRF01000004.1, on the reverse strand, counting down.
TGCGCCGGCCACGGCGGTCCGCCGTCCGGACGGGCGGACGCGGCGGCGAGCGCGGTCACCGCCGCCATCGCCAGCGACAGCCACCAGGCGGCCATCGGCCGGAACACGCACACCACCAGGGCGGACGCGTGGACGGTGCCCAGGGTCGCGGCCCACCCGTTGGGCAGCGCGTAGTCGGTGAGGAGGATGTGCCAGGACGATCCGGCGAGCACGACCGCGCCCGCGGCGACCAGGGCGTGCGGCAGCCAGGCGGCGAGCCGGGGCCGGGACGGCACGTCCAGCGGCAGCAGCGGCGGACCGGCGGCCGGGGACAGATCCCGCCACGCGTTCCGCACGACCGAACCGACCCTCATCGCCCACTCCTCGTCCCGCGGCCGTTCCGTCAGGCGTCCCGGCGCTGCACCATGACGGTAACCGCCGCGAGCGGCGCGGCGGTGCCGGCGAGCAGCGGCCACGGCGACACCGGGGCCGGGCGCGTTGTCCTTCCGCGGCCTCGCGATCGCCGCACGAGAATCCTGGGTCACGGCCGCGCCCCGCCGCCTCCCTCCACGGAACCGACCTCCCGCCTAGCTCCGCGGTACTACGGCCGCCGCGCGACGGCAACGGGCCGCCTCCCGGAGGAGACGGCCCGTTTCGTGCGGATCGCGTTACTTGCGGATGAGGCTCCGCAGCACGTACTGCAGGATCCCGCCGTTGCGGTAGTAGTCCGCCTCACCGGGGGTGTCGATGCGGACGACGGCGCGGAACTGCTTGCCGTCCGCCTTCACCGTGACCTCCTCGGGGACGCCGCCCTCGTTCAGCGCCGTGACGCCGGTGATGTCGAACGTCTCGGTGCCGGTCAGGCCCAGCGTCTCGGCCGACTCGCCGTCCTTGAACTGCAGCGGCAGGACGCCGAGGCCGATCAGGTTCGAGCGGTGGATGCGCTCGTAGGACTGCGCGATGACGGCGCGGACGCCGAGCAGCGCGGTGCCCTTGGCGGCCCAGTCGCGCGACGAGCCGGAGCCGTACTCCTTGCCCGCGATGACGACGAGCGGGGTGCCCTGCGCCGCGTAGTTCTGCGCGGCGTCGTAGATGAAGGACTGCGGCGCGTCCTGCCGGGTGAAGTCGCGGGTGTAGCCGCCCTCGACGCCGTCCAGCAGCTGGTTGCGCAGCCGGATGTTGGCGAACGTGCCGCGGATCATGACCTCGTGGTTGCCGCGGCGCGAGCCGTAGGAATTGAAGTCCTTCACCGCGACGCCGTTGTCCTGCAGGTACTGCGCGGCGGGCGTGCCGACCTTGATCGCCCCGGCCGGGGAGATGTGGTCGGTGGTGACCGAGTCGCCCAGCTTCGCCAGGACGCGCGCGCCGTGGACGTCGGTGACCGGCTCGGGCTCGGCGGCCATCCCGTCGAAGTACGGGGCCTTGCGGACGTACGTGGACGCCTCGTCCCACTCGAACAGGTTGCCGGTCGGGATGTCGAGGCCGCGCCACCGCTCGTCGCCCTCGAAGACGTCGGCGTAGCTGCTGGTGAACATGTCCTGGCCGATGGACGACTCGACGATCGCGGCGACGTCCTCCGGCGCGGGCCAGATGTCGCGCAGGTAGACCGGGCCGTCGGTGCCGTCGGCGATCGGGTCGTTGAGGATGTCGATGTCCATCGTCCCGGCGAGGGCGTAGGCGATGACCAGCGGCGGGGACGCGAGGTAGTTCATCTTCACGTCCGGGCTGATGCGGCCCTCGAAGTTCCGGTTGCCGGACAGGACGGCCGTGACCGCGAGGTCGTTGTCGTTGACCGCCTTGGAGATCTCCGGCTGGAGCGGGCCGGTGTTGCCGATGCAGGTCGTGCAGCCGTACCCGACCAGGTTGTAGCCGATCTTGTCGAGGTAGGGGGTGAGTCCCGCGCGCTCGAAGTAGTCGGTGACGACCTGCGACCCGGGGGCCAGCGACGTCTTCACCCACGGCTTGCGGGTCAGGCCCTTCTCGACCGCGTTCTTGGCCAGCAGCGCCGCGCCGATCATCACGTACGGGTTCGAGGTGTTGGTGCAGGACGTGATGGCCGCGACGGCGACGTGCCCGTGGTCGAGCTCGAACGTCGTGCCGTCGTCCAGCGTGACCTGGACGGGGTTGTGCGGGCGGCCGGAGCCGTTCGTCGCGTGCTCGCGCGGCTTGTCGCCGTTGCCGCCGTGGCTGATCGCGGGCGAGTCCGACGCGGGGAACGACTCGTCGGACGACTCGTCCGTCGGGCCCTGGATGCTGCTGACGTAGTTGCGCACGTCGCGGCGCCAGGTCTCCTTGGCCTCCGACACGGCGATGCGGTCCTGCGGGCGCTTCGGGCCGGCCAGCGACGGGACGACCGTCGACAGGTCCAGCTCGAGGTACTCGGAGAACTCCGGCTCGACCGACGGGTCGAGCCACATGCCCTGCTCCTTGGCGTAGGCCTCGACGAGCGCGATCTGCTCCTCGCTGCGGCCGGTCAGCCGGAGGTACTTCGTGGTCTCCTGGTCGATCGGGAAGATCGCGCAGGTGGAGCCGAACTCGGGGCTCATGTTGCCGATCGTGGCGCGGTTGGCCAGCGGCAGCGCCGCGACGCCCTCGCCGTAGAACTCGACGAACTTGCCGACGACGCCGTGCTCGCGCAGCATCTCGGTGATGGTCAGCACGAGGTCGGTCGCGGTCGTCCCGGCCGGGAGCTCGCCGGTCAGCTTGAAGCCGACGACGCGCGGGATGAGCATCGAGATCGGCTGGCCGAGCATCGCGGCCTCCGCCTCGATGCCGCCGACGCCCCAGCCGAGGACGCCGATGCCGTTCTCCATCGTCGTGTGCGAGTCGGTGCCGACGCACGTGTCGGGGTAGGCGACGCCGTCGCGGTCGAACACCACGCGGGCCAGGTGCTCGATGTTCACCTGGTGGACGATGCCGGTACCGGGCGGCACGACCTTGAACTCGTCGAACGCCGTCTGGCCCCAGCGCAGGAACTGGTAGCGCTCCTTGTTGCGCTCGTACTCGACCTTCACGTTGCGCTCGAACGCGTCCGGCGAGCCGAAGTAGTCGACGATGACGGAGTGGTCGATGACCATCTCGGCCGGCGCCAGCGGGTTGATCTTGGAGGCGTCGCCGCCGAGGTCGCGGACGGCCTCGCGCATCGTCGCCAGGTCCACCACGCAGGGCACGCCGGTGAAGTCCTGCATGATCACCCGCGCGGGGGTGAACTGGATCTCCTTGCTCGGCTGCGCCTTGGCGTCCCATCCCGCGAGCGCGCGGATGTGGTCGGCGGTGACGTTCGCGCCGTCCTCGGTGCGCAGCAGGTTCTCGAGCAGCACCTTGAGGCTGTACGGGAGACGAGCCGAGCCCTCGACGGCGTCCAGCCGGTAGATGTCGTAGGACTTTTCGCCCACCTGCAGCTTGTTAAGGCTGCCGAAGCTGTTCGCGGACACGGACTCCTCCTCCGTCGTCACCGCGCGTCCGGTCCGGGACATGAGCGCGCGGCGCTGTCTTCTCAGTTCGTCGAAATCCCGCCCCCGTGACCGGCGTCTCCCGGGCGGGACGGAAAGCTCATCTCCCCCGATCCTGCCTTAGCCCGGCCTCCGGCCGAGAATCGGGGCGGCCCAACTTCGTCGAGATTTCTCTCGACGTCAAGCTATCTCCAATTTATCTCGATATCGAGCTACTTGCACATCCGGCCGTCCGCCGCCGGTCAGAGCCCGGCGGCCAGCTTGTCCAGGGCCAGCTGGGACGTGCCGCCCTCCTCGGCGGTCAGCGTCACGAACTGGTGGTCCACCGTCCCGGGGAGCACCATGCCCACATAGTCGAGCGAGAGTCGTCCGACGACGGGATGGCGGTACTCCTTGCGGCCGATGCCCGGCCCCTTCACGTCCTGCCGCTCCCACCACTCGCCGAACCGCGGGCTCGCCTCGGCCAGCTCCCGGATCAGCGGATCCCCGGGACGCGCCGCGCCGCCAACGCCCGCGCCAACGCGGCCGCCGCCGGCCTCGGCCTCGACGCGGCGGTGTTCGAGCGCCTGGAGGAGCTGGTCCCGCCCGGCGCCGCGGCGGGCGCCCAGGGCAACGCGGCGTACATGGCGAACATCGACGCCTGAGCGCGGCTCCGGGACGCCACTACTTGACGGGCGATGGCAAGTACTTGCTATCGTCCGTCAAGTGACGACGACGGACGACCATGTCGAGCTGGTGACCGAGCTGGTCCGGTCGCTGGAGACGCGCATCCTCGACCCGCTGGAGATCCTGCTGACCTCCGCCGAGCCCCTCGGGCCGGTCAGGGCACGGCTGCGCGTGGAGGCCGAGGTCTGGGCCGCCCAGCTCCTCGGCCCCGACCGGGAGCGGGCCGTCCAGACCGCGGCCCGGCTCATCGGGGTGCTGTTCCCCGGCGACGGCCCCTTCGACCCGCCCGCCGCGTGGTGGCGGACCGCCCTGGGCCGGGCCGTGGCCCGCACGGCCGGTCATCCCACCGCGACGGCGGTGCCGTACTCCACGGCGGGGGCCATGCTCGGCATCACCCGGCAGGGCGTCCACGACCTGGTCAAGCGCGGCAAGCTCGGCAGGGACCCCGGCGGCGGCGTCACCACCTCCTCCATCCGCGACCGGCTCGACCGCCCCTAGAGGGAGCGCCCATGCCTCAGGACGTGCTCATCGACGACCGTCCGGTCCCGCTGGCCGTGCGCGACCACGGTGGCCGCGGCTCCCCCGTGCTGCTGCTCCACGGGCTGGGCGGCACCCTCCTGCACTGGGACGCGGTCGCGGCGCTGCTGACCGGTGCGCACCGCGTCCTCGCCATGGATCTGCGCGGCCACGGGCTGTCCGGCGACGGGCCGTGGGAGTGGGAGGCGGTCCTGGACGACGTGCGGGCGGTCGTCGACCGTTTCGACCTCGACGCTCCCCTCGTGGTCGGCCACTCCCTGGGAGGGATGGTCGCGGTGCGGTGGGCGCTGCGCCATCCGGACGGCCCCGGGATCGTCAACCTCGACGGCCTGCGCTCGGCCGAGACCGAGGCACGGCACTACGCGGGCCTCCCGCGGGACGAGGTGGACGTCCTCCTGGCGGAGCTGAAGGCGGTCTTCGACGCCCAGGCCGAGGCGATGGCCCGGCCGCTCACCGAGGCCCACGCCGCGATGCTCCCCGAGCGCGCGCTGCGCACCACGGACGCGGGCGTCCACGCGCGGCCGGACGCCGCGCTGGCCCGGCGGATCAGGGACGACCCGCACTTCCGGGACGGCGTCGCGGCGGTGGCCGGCATCCGCTGCCCCGCCGTGTTCGTCCTCGCCACCCGGTCCCTGCCCGGCCTGCCGGGCCGCGTCGGCGAGCTCATGCCGGCCCTGCGCGCGGGCATCCGGCGCGACCTGCTCGCCCTCACCGCCGACCGGCCCCACCTGCGCGTGCGCGAGCTCCCGGCGAGCCACGCCATGGTCGCCGAGCGGCCCGACCTGGTCGCGGGCGCCGTCCTCGAGTTCGGGACGCAGACCGGCGACGGGACGCACCGGGACGACCGTCCGCGCTGACCCGGGGGCACCCGTCCCGCGCGCACGGGACGGCCCATGATCGTTTGTTGCTCACTCCAGGTTGAACCGGCGGACGGCCCGCGTCCACCCGGCCGGGCCAGGATTCCTCGGGCCGCCCCCGCCTCCCTGGAGCACGCGCATGAGTTCACCCCTGCCTTCCCCCACCCGCCGGACGTTCCTGGCGATGACCGGCGTCAGCGCCACCGCGTTCGCCGCCGGCACCGGCCAGGCCGCCGCCGACGAGAACGCGGGCGGCAGGGTGCCGTCCGACCCGTTCACGCTGGGCGTCGCGTCCGGCGACCCGCAGCCCGACGGCGTCGTCCTGTGGACCCGGCTGGCGCCCGACGCCCTCGCCCCGGACGGGCACGGCGGCATGCCGTCGCGCCCGTACACGGTCCGGTACGAGATCGCCGAGGACGAGTCGTTCCGCCGCGTCGCCCGGCGCGGCCACGTGCTCGCGACGCCCGATCTCGCGCACTCCGTCCACGCGGAGGTGCACGGGCTGCGCCCCGGCCGCGAGTACTTCTACCGGTTCCGCGCGGGCTCGGAGCTGAGCCCGGTGGGCCGCACCCGGACCGCGCCCGCCCGCACGGCGACGCCGTCCGAACTCCGCTTCGCCACCGCGTCCTGCGCCGCCTGGTACCACGGGCACTACACGGCGTACGCGCACATGGCGGCCGAGGACCTCGACCTCGTCCTCTTCCTGGGCGACTACGTCTACGAGTACGGCATCACCCAAAGCAACCTGTGGCGCGATGGCGCCCCCGTGCCCGGTCCGGAACACGCCGTCGAGACCGAGACGCTGGAGCAGTACCGGCTGCGCTACGCGCTCTTCAAGAGCGACCCGAATCTGCAGGCCGCGCACGCGAACGCGCCCTGGCTGATCACCACCGACGACCACGAGGTGCAGAACAACCACGCCGCCGCGTGGTCGGAGAAGGGCATCCCGCCCGCCGACTTCCTGCGCCGCCGCGCCGCCGCGTACCGCGCCCTCTACGAGCACCAGCCGCTGCGCGGCGTGATGCGCCCCGAAGGCCCCGACCTGGCCCTGTACCGCCGCTACCGGTGGGGACGCCTGGCGCAGATCGACATGCTCGACAACCGGCAGTTCCGCGACGCCTACCCGGCGGGGCAGGTGATCGACGACTCCCCCGAGCGGCACGACCCGCGCCGCTCCATCCTCGGCGCCCGCCAGGAGCGGTGGCTCTACGACGGCCTCCGCCGCTCCGACGCGACGTGGAACCTGCTCGGCACCGGCGTCGTCATGGCCGAGATCGACCGCGACCCCGGCGGCGCCGAACTGTACAGCAACGACATGTGGGACGGGTTCCCCGCCAACCGGGACCGGCTGTGGAAGGCCCTCGACCGGTACCGCGTCGCCAACCCGGTGGCGCTGTCCGGCGACATCCACCGCCACGTCGCCGCCGACCTGAAGGCCGACTGGAAGGACCCGGACTCCCGCACGGTCGGCACCGAACTGGTCACCGGCTCGATCGCCTCGGACGGCGACGGCGCCGAGACCGACGCCACGGGCGACCTCTGGCTGGCCAACCCGCACGTCGGGCTCTACAACGCCCGCCGCGGCTACGTGAGCTGCACCCTCACGCCGAAGCGGCTCACGTCGCACTTCAGGACGGTCGAGTACGTCACCCGTCCCGGCGCCCCGATCCGCACCACCGCCCGCTTCGTCACCGAGGCCGGACGGCCCGGACTGAACCGAGAGGTCTGACCCCATGACCGCCACCCGGCCTCCCCGCCCGGTGCACGCGCTCCGCGCGGAGACGATCCGGTAGTGCCAGTCCTGCCGTTCGCCGCCCATCCGGTCGTGCGCGAACGAGCCGTAGACCGTCTTGCCGACGAGGGTGCCGGGGCCGGTCTCGAAGCGCGGGGAGCGGGAGCCGTAGATCGCGTAGTGGTCGACCAGCGGCTCGTACGGCTCGCCCTTCCACGAGAGGCGGATGCGGCCGATCTCGGATTGCGGGACGTCCCGTCCGGCGAGACCTGGCTCGCGATCTGGCTCGTCGACACCCACGCGTCCGTCCCGGGGACGATCGAGCTCGCGCTCAACGGCACGCCCGTCCGCGAGGTCGCGCTGGAGAACGGCGGCACCCGGGGCTCGCTCGAAGGCGACGCGACCGTCCCCGGGACCCCGCTCAAGCCCTCCTACGTCGAGCTTCCGCTGCCCTCCGCGGCCTTGCGGACGGGCGAGAACGTCCTGACCATCGGGAAGCGGGTCGGGTCCTGGCACGTCTACGACGCGCTCGGCGTCTTCGCCCGCTGACGGAGCCGCCGCGTAACGCCATTCTCATTTCTGGATAACAGATATACCATCCGGTCTGAGCCACGGATCGGAGCAGCCGCATGCCGAAGAGAACGGTCCTCCAGGTCGAGTCGTACCCGTCCGGCCCGGACGTCGTCGAGGAGTTCGACCGCTGGTACGACGAGGTCCACCTCGGGGAGGTGCTCACCATCGACGGGTTCGTGGCGGCCCGCCGGTTCGCGCCGCTCGACGGGGACGGCCCCTGCATCGCCCAGTACGAGTTCGAGGGCGACCCGAAGGAGGCCGTCCCCCGGCTGAGCAGGGCGGCGGCCGACGGCACCCTGCACATGTCGGACACGCTCCGGCTGGACCCGCCGCCGAGAATGCTCCTCATGGAACCGGTCAGGGAGATCAGCGCGGCCGGCTGACCTGCGCGCCGGGGGCCCCGAACGCCCCCGCGGCCGTTTCCCGCCACCGACCGGACCCGGGATTCTCGGCGCAGATAGCATCCGGTCGGAGCCATCGCGATTGGAGAACAGCATGCCCGCGAAGTCCATCCTGCACGTCATGACCCGGCCCGCGAGCCCGGAGGTGACGGACGAGTACAACCGCTGGTACGAGGACGCCCACATGCCGGAGGTCGTGGCGCTCGAGGGCTTCGTCTCCGCGCGCCGCTACGGGCCCACCAAGGACGGCGACCCCTACGTCGCGGTGTACGAGATCGAGGGCGACGCCACCGAGGCCATGAAGCGGCTGAACCAGGCCATGGGCGACGGCTCCGTGAGCCTGTCGGACAAGGTCCAGATGGACCCGCCCCCGCAGATGCACGTCTTCGAACTCATCAAGGAGATCGCGGGCTGACCGTCGCGACCGAGAACGGCATTCTCAAGTTTCGCAAGCGCGTATACCATCCGTCGGAGCCACCGATGGGAGAAGGCGCATGCCGAAGAGGACGATCCTGCACGTGGAGTCCGGGCCCGCGGGCCCGGACGTCGCGGCCGAGTACAACCGCTGGTACGACGAGGTGCACATCCCCGAGATGCTGACGATCGAGGGCATCGTCGCCGCCCGCCGCTACGCGCCCGCCGAAGGCGACGGCCCGTACATCGCGCACTACGAGATCGAGGGCGACCCGAAGGCCGCTATGAAGCGGCTCCAGGACGCCGCCAGCGACGGCACCATGCACCTGTCGGACACCGCCCGGACGGACCCCCCGCCGCGCATGCTCATCCTGGAACTCGTCGCCGAGCAGGACGCCGCGTCCGGCTGACCCGCCCGTCCGGCCCGTCCGGCCCGTCCCGCCGGACGGGCCGGACGCCGTCACCCCGGAGGGCGTCAGAGCTCGTAGTCCTCCGCGAGGCCGTCCCACCGGAGATCCGCCGGCGCGGCCGTCACGAAGTCGGCGGCCGGAGCGGCGATGTCGTCCTGGAACCAGACCACGTCCAGCCACGACCGGTGGAGAACGTCGTCGAGTTCCCCGTTGACGCGCGTCGATTCGAGGTGACCGCGGCAGTAGATCGGCGGGAGCACCTCCACCGGGCCGAACGACGAAGGCCGCGCGTCCGGATGAGGGTACGTGCGCGGCGGCCGGATCACATGGACGGGCGGCGCCGTGCGGTACGCGAAGTCGCGGCGCTTGCTCAGTGAGTTCAGCAGGGCATCGTTCATCTGCGCGTTCGGATATCCCCCCAGCAGCCCCTCGTAGGTCGAGTGGATGTTCAAGGTGTTCAGTTCGACCACACGTCCGGATCCGAGGGTGATGTGAGCGAGCGGCATGCTCCTGATCGCCGCACTGCCACGGCGGCGGTGGCTCCCATTTGTCGGTCCGGCGGGCGAATGCGGATCACCGGCCGGGACGACTAGACGGCGCGTCCCTTAGTTCCGTGGAGCGACCCTCCGAGCGATCTCCGGGGCATTCCCGATGGCGGGCGGCTTCGGTGGTTGATCGACTCGTCGCATGAACGCTTTCCTTCCCTCACGCCCCGCACTCGTCGTCCTGGCCGTTGTGAGCGCGCTCACCACCACCGCACTGTCCGCCGGCGCCGGCTCGTCCGACCGGCCCCCGCGACCCCATGCCGAGACCCAGGCGGCGCTGGACGCGATCGTCGAACAGGGCACCCCCGGTGTCATCGCCCAGGTGCGGGACGCCCGCGGCCGGTGGAACGGCCGAGCCGGGGTCGGCGACCTCGCAGGCAGCCGCAAGCGCGGCGTCCATGACAGGTTCCGTGTCGCCAGTGTGACCAAACCGTTCACCGCCACCGTCCTTCTCGAACTCGAAGCCGAGGGGAGCCTCTCGCTGGACGACAGCATCGAGAAATGGCTTCCCGGAGTGGTGCGCGGCGAGAACTACAGGCCCGAGCACATCACCGTGCGGCACCTGCTCAACCACACGAGCGGAATCTTCGACTACAACATGGACGAGGGCTTCCGCGCGAAATACGCGGGCGACGAGTTCGATGAGAACCGCTACCGCCGATGGTCTCCCCGAGAGCTGGTGGAGATCGCGCTCGCCCACCCGGCGAACTTCCAGCCGGAGCAGGGCAGCAGACCCGGGGAGCCCGGCCGGTGGGACTACTCCGACACCAACTACATCCTCGCCGGAATGGTCATCGAGAAGGTCACCGGCGGCACCTACAAGGAAGCCGTCGAACGGTTCGTCATCGAGCCGCTCGAGCTGCGCGACACCAGTGTGCCGGATACCTCGCCCCGCCTGCCCCGGCCGCACTCGAGGCACTATTCCACCCTCTTCGAGGACGGTCCGGACGCGAAGGTGCGCGACGTCACCGAGTTCAGCCCCACCGTCGCCTTCTCCGCCGGGCAGCTGGTGTCCACCGTCGGCGACGTGAACACCTTCATGTCCGAACTGCTGGGCGGCGGACTGCTGCCCGCCGCCCAGCAGCGGGCGCTGCTCGACGCCGTCCCCGTCGACGGGGACAAGGGCCACGGCGGACCCGAGGACGCCTACGGCCTGGGCATCCGCCACTTCAAGCTCGCGGACGGCTGCCGGGCCTGGGGCCACGGCGGCATGATCCCCGGTTCCGCGACCCGGACGATGGCCACGGCCGACGGCGGCCACGTCCTGACCATGAACCGCAACGGCGACTGGGGCGAACAGGAGCTGGAGGACGCGGTCGTCGAAACGGAGTTCTGCGAGAGCTGACCGGGCTTCAGCCGAGCGTCGCGAGGTCGGCCAGGACCTCCGAGACGATCACGGGATCGAGGTCGCCGAGGCGGGGGGCGTCCGGGTCCTGCGCCTCGGGCTCGCCCCACCACCAGGCGTCGACGTCGGTGACGACCTGCACGCGCCGGATCCCCTGTTCCGGGGGGTCGTCCGGCGCGCCCGCCACGATGCCCGGATCGAGTTCCACGGCGATGTGGACCTTCTCGCCGACCCGCCGGAAAATGCCCGGCTCGACCCCGCTGCTCGTCGAAGCCGACCACGAACCGTCGCGGGCCGTAGTCCAGCGTCAGCGTGCCGTCCGCGTCCAGGCCGAGGTCGGGCACGAGACGATCGGCGAGCCGCTCGTCGGTGAGCCCGCGCCGCCCCGCCGCGTCCACCAGCGCGAACCGCGCGTCCTCGCGCGCGCCGCCGGGGAACGACCGGCGCGTCATGAGGCTCAGCTCCCGCAGGGCCGCGTCGGTGCCGATCCGGGCGAGGACGTCCTCGACCACCCGGCCCGCCTTGGCGTGCTTGCGCCCCGCGGTCCACTCCCGGACCAGCGGCGCCGCCAGCCGCACCATCTCGTCGTCGCCGAGCTCGCCCAGCCGCGCCGGACTCCCGCGCGATGAGCCGCAGCCCGGCCGCGGCCCGGTCCCGCGCCGCCCGCCGCTTGCCGAACACCAGTTCCCTCGCCTGGTGGGCGAAGTCCGTCTCGCCCGTCAGGAACCGCTCCCGCGCCGCGTCCCAGAACGGGTGGTCGTCCGGATACTTGACGAACACCATGAACGAGGCGAGCTCGATCCACCGCTCCTGTTCGCCGTTCTCCCAGGTGAGCGGGCCGGGCACGGGCGGTGCCAGCCCCGGGACCACGACGGGCGCGGTCTCGCCCCCGGCCTTTCTCGCCCAGGGCGGGTCGGCGAGCGCGTCCGGGAGGGCGGGGGGGAAGATCACTCATGCCGCCCCACCGTAGGGCCGCCCACCGACACGGGGTCGCTTCACGGCACCGGCCGCCGCCGCCCGGCCGCTAGGCGTGCGCCTCCGCGACCGAGGGGACGACGATCAGGTGCGACCGCGGTCGCGGGGAGGCCGGCAGCGGCGTCGGCGACCGGGCGGCCGGGTCGGCGAGCATCTCCCAGCGGTGCAGGATGATGCCCTCGCGCAGCGCCCACGGGCAGACTTCCATGTGCTTCACGTGCAGCGCGGACATGGTCGCCTCGGCCACGATCGCGCCCGCCAGGATCTGCGGGGCCCGAGGCGCCGAGATGCCGCGAAGCCCGGCCCGCTGCGACGCGGTCATGCCCGCGAGGTCGTCGATCTGCCCGCGCAGCCGGGCGCGGCGCAGCACGCGGCGCACGTGGGGGCCCTTGCGGGGTTTGGGCGCGCCGCCGAGCACGGCGAGCTGGGTGAGGACGCGCGAGGTGGCGACCGCGACGGTCCCGGCGGCGCGGCCGTCGAGATCTCCGGCGAGCGGAGCGGTGGCGTCGGCGAGCTTGCGCCGGACGTGGCGCCGCAGCCGCCGGACCCGCTCGGGACCGGGCGGGTCGCCGGGAAGGTGCCGGCGGGTCAGCCGGCCGGCGCCCAGCGGCAGCGGCAGCGCCACGTCGGGCTCCTGCCCCTCCCCGGCGGCGATCTCCAGGGAGCCCCCGCCGATGTCGACCACCAGCAGCCGCCGCGCCGACCACCCGTACCAGGCGCGCACGGCCTGGAAGGTCAGCGTCGCCTCCTGCGCGCCCGTCAGGAACCCCAGCTCGACGCCGGTCCGGTCGGCGACCCGGGCGAGGATCTCGTCGCGGTTGGCGGCGTCGCGGACCGCCGAGGTGGCGAACGCGATGAGTTCGTCCACGCCGTGCAGCGCCGCCGTGCACGCCGCCTGCCCGACCGCGCCGACCAGGCGGCGGACGGCCTCATCGCCGATCGTGCCGTCGGGGGCGATGGCCTCGGCCAGCCGGGTGGGGTGCTTCAGCGTGTCCACCGTGCAGGGGGGCCTCCCTTCGGCCAGGTCGACGATCTTCAGATGGGCCGAGTTCGACCCCACGTCCAGCACACCGATCCGCATGGCGTCGCTTTACCCCGCCTTGAACGCCTCATTCCGGACACCACCGCCCGCACACCCGTTCCCCCCGGTTGGAACACCGGGCCGACCTGGGACGTTGTCCCCGATCATGAAGTTCGGTGTCAACATTCTCAACTTCGGTGCCCACGCGACCCCGGAGGCGCTGGCGGGCTGGGCCCGGTTCGCCGAGGAGGCCGGGTTCGACTTCGCGATGATCTCCGACCACGTCGCGGTCACGCCCGACGTCGCCGAGCAGTACCCGGCACCGTTCTACGACCCGTTCACCACGCTCGCGTGGCTGGCCGGGACGACGGACCGGATCGCGCTCGGCACGACGGTCACCGTGCTGCCGTACCGGCACCCGCTGCAGCTCGCGCGGGTCACCGCGAACCTGGACCGGCTCAGCGGCGGACGGCTCATCTTCGGGGTGGGCGTCGGCTGGGCGAGGCGGGAGTACGCGGCGCTGGGGGTGCCCTTCGAGCGGCGCGGAGCCCTGGCCGACGAGCAGCTCGACGTGATCCTGAAGTCCTGGACGCAGGACTCGGTCTTCTACGACGGCGAGACGATCGATCCACGGCCGCACCCCGTCCAGAAGCCGCACCCGCCCGTCTGGGTGGGCGGGACGTCGCCCGGGGCGATGCGCCGCGTCGCGCGGTTCGGCGACGCCTGGCACCCGATCAATATCGATCCGGCCCGGCTCCGCGCGGAGGGACTGCCCGCCCTGCGCCGGGCCGCCGACGAGGCCGGACGTCCGGTGCCCGCACTGGCCCCCCGCATCCGGCTCGACGATGTGGACGAGGCCCTGCGGCAGGCCGAGGGGTTCGCCGAGCTGGGAGCCACCCACCTGCTGCTGGACACCTACCCCGGCAGGCCCGAGCAGGCCGGCACGCCCGAGGAGGACCAGCGGCTGCTCGCCGCCTTCCGCGAGTCCGTCTGAGAAGTGTCACGGCGCCCCACTACGCTCCTTTCGATTTCGATCAAGGAGCGCCGATGGACCTTCCCCTGCCGGACACCGCGTACGACATCGACTTCGACGACGAGGGCCGCGACGGTCACGCGTTCGGTCGTCCGCCCGGCCTGCGCCCCGAGCAGTGGCCCCGCAGCAGGGTCAACGGACTGCCGCTGGCGCACGTGTTCACCGTGCGGGTTCCGGCGCAGTACCGCTGCGCGGGCGAGGGCCTGGTCGGGCTGAGCGTGTTCGAGGCCGACGACCACGTCGCCGAAACGGTGGAGGGAGCGGCGGACGCCATCGCCGGAGGCGAGCCACCGGCCCACGCCCCGCAGGCGGCGGCGTTCTGGTCCGCGCTCACCGCCTACGCGAGCGACGGCCATCCCCGTGAGCGCTACCGGGAGGACGATATCGGCGGGGGCTGGGCCTGGATCTGGCTCACCGAGGACGAACTGGCCGCACCGCCCTGCCCCCTGCCCGACCCGGCGACGAAGCTCCCGGGCTACACCGGCCAGTACCGCATGGGCGCCTGGCAGCACGACCGGCCGCCGCTTCCGCTGCGCGTCCGGGCCCGCACCGACGACCCCAACGCCGGCAAGCGCTACGACGAGTGGGGGAAGGCCGCACCCGGGTACATCGAGATGTTCTCCGAGGAAGGCAAGCGACTCGGGCTGGAGGACAGGTTCCTCGACCGCTGCCACTTCGGCGGCACCGCCACCGCGCTGAACGGCGGCGATTTCGGCCCGTTCTTCATCGGCTTCGACGAGAAGCTGGGCGACCCGAACCTGGGAGGCGGCGGCTTCGCGCACCTCGACCTGGCCGCCGACGAGATCGAGTGGTCGCAGTGAGCGCCCTCCCCGCGCACGGCGGGACCCGGCACATATCGCCGATCGTCCACCCGGGCCGTTATCACTGATTCACATTCTCGCGGGCGGATCTCCGCCGGTTCGGTTATCGACCTGCACTGGTCGAGTCGGGCGTCCGTCACCGATTCCGGCGGGTCTTGACCCTCTGCGACAGCGGGATTAACGTCCGGACACCGATAGGAAAGTTTCCTATCGACTGGGCTCGACGCCGCGGTGGCTCCCAACTCCCGTGGCGCGACGAAATCCACCCCCGCGAACGCAAGGACCCCCCGCATGAAGAAGTCCACACGCAGGTTCACCGCCGTGGCGGCCGGCTACACGAGGTTCACCCGGCTCCTCGGCGTCCCCACGGGCGGCAACCTGACCTGCTGACCTGCGCGCCGGTGGTCGGCGGATCGGCTTCGTCCTCGAACACGGTGATCCACGCGAGGAGGAGTTCGAGGGACGAGGCCGCGACCACCGCCCGTCCCGACGCCCGCCACTCCCCGTCCCGCACCGAGAAGTCCCACCCCGGGGCCGCGCGGTGCAGGACGGGGAGTATGTCGTCGCTCACGCGCCTCCCTCGGGAAGCAGCGCCCAGACCGCCTTGCCTCCGCCCGCGAGCGGCTGCGCGCCCCAGTCCTTGACGAGCGCGCCGAGCATCGCCAGTCCTCGCCCGTCCTCGCTGAGGATGCCGACGTCCCGCGCCACCGGCATCACGTCGCACCCGTCGAGTACCTCCACGACGGTCCCCGTGTCGGCGAGCAGAACCCGAACGGTCGCGGTCTCGCTCGGCGTGTGCCGCACGACGTTGGTGACGAGTTCCGACACCACGACCTTCGCGATGTACGCGTCCCGCCCCCACCTCTCGAGGGTCTCCCCCACCCAGTCGCGAGCGGTTTTCACGGACTCCACGTCCGCCCGCACGACGATCGACGCCGGATGCCCCACGGTGATCACCTCCGAATTCCCGTGACTCACCGCACAGGTTCCGCTTCGGGGCGTAGCGTCACCAGGGAACCCTGGACACGCAAACGGTCCGCTTCGCAGGCGGTTCAGTTTGCTGAACAGCTGGAGGAACCCCATGGCCGCGCGGAAGACGTCCCCTGCTCTGAAGTCGTTCGGCGCGGAGGTCACGCGCCTGCGCGAGGACACAGCCATCATCCGCACCGAACTCGCCAGGCGCATGGCGGTCAGCCGGTCGTACATCTCCCAGGTCGAAAGCGGCAACACACGTTGCCGACGAGACTTCGCTCAACGCCTGGACAAAGCCCTGAACACCGGAAACACGATCACAGACCTGTGGGACGAGTTCCTTCAATCAGCCACGTATCCGAAGGCATTCGCGGACTACCCTCGGGCCGAGGCGTCCGCCTCACTGCTCCGTATGTACGGAGAGACCTTCGTTGTCGGCCTGCTGCAAACGGAGGAGTACGCGCGGGCGCTACTGCAGTCACAGCTGGCCCTTGAGGGCAGATTGAAACGGCAACAGATCCTCAAGCGGAACCCGCCGCCCAGGCTCGTCGTCGTCCTCGCCGAGGTGGTGCTGGCTCGAGAAGTCGGTGGCCCCAAGGTGATGCGCGGCCAGTTCGAGCATCTCCTTGAGGTCTCTCAGTGGGAGAACGTCGCCCTCCAGATCGCTCCCACCGCGTATTACCGCGGAGTCTCCGGAGGGTTCAGCATCGCCACCCAGCCGACCGGGGAGGAGTTGCTCCATCAGGAGATGTCCACTGGGGGGATCACCTCCAACGAACCTGGGGATATCTTGCACTGCGTCAGCGCGTTCGCGGATATGCAGGCACGCTCCCTGAGCGTCAGCGACTCCCGCGACTTCATACGAAGGGCGATAGACCAGTGGACGATCTGATCTGGCGCAAGTCCCGACGAAGCAATGACCAGGGCCATGAGTGCGTGGAACTCGCTTCACTTCCCATGGCCGTGGCCGTGCGGGACTCCAAGGACTCGGACGGGGCCAGGCTCGTCCTCGACCGGGGCGACTTCCGCTCGCTCGTGAACGACCTCAAGCGACGCTGATCCCCAAAGCCCCGGCCGCTCACTCGGCCGGGGCTCGGCGCTATGAGTCGGTCTGCTCGGCGCCGGGAAGCGCCTGTTCAGCGACACCGGCAAGGACGCGCAGAAGCTCCGGCTCGTCGAGCACGAGACCTACGCCAACGGCATCCAGAAGAACGTCTTCGAGGTCGTGTGACGGCGCGTCCGGGTCGCCGAACCGGTCCCAGCGGACCGCTCCGAGGGCGCTGCGGTACTCGTTGTTCGGGCTCACGGACCCGTCCTGCCCGGTTTCGCCGTCAGGCGGGGCCGGCGGCGATGACCGTGTCGAGCATCTCCCGGGACGTCTGGAGGTCTTCGATCGTGCGGGCGATGCGCGCACGCTCCCGCCGCAGTTCGGCCATCAGCTCCGTGCAGGTGGGCACGAGTCGGGGACCGTCGTCCCGGACGCACGGCAGGACGCGGGTGATCGTCGACGTCGACAGTCCGGCCGCGAGCAGCGTCCGGATGTTCTGGACCGTGGCCACGTCCGCCTCCGCGTAGTCACGGTAGCCGCTCGGCAGCCGCGCGGGCGCGAGCAGTCCCTGCTCCTCGTAGTAGCGCAGGAGCCGCTCGCTCACTCCGGTCCGCCGCACCATCTCCCCGATGCGCATGTGATCCACACCTCACCGCATTGACTCTCACACAGATGTGAGACTTTAGCGTCCTCGCATGACGACGAGCACGGCGGCCGACGCCGCTCTCCTCACCGGAACGCGCCGGACGGCGGCGCCGGCGGTGCTCACCGCCTGCGTCTTCGTGGTGGGCACCGCCGAGTGGTCCGTGGTCGGCCTGCTGCCGGAACTGGCCGCGGATCTGGACCGTCCCCTTCCGGCGGTCGGCTCCCTGGTGACCTGGTACGCCCTCGTGGTCACCCTCACCGGGCCGCCGGTGACCGTGCTGATGCTGCGGTTGCCCCGCCGCCGCGCCCTGCTGACCCTGCTGGGCGTGTTCGTGGCGGGCAACACGGCCGCGGCGCTGGCGGACGGCCTCGGCGTCCTGCTGGCGGCCCGGATGCTGACCGCGCTGACGCACGGCACGGTGTTCGCGGTGGCGGTCGTGATCGCGGTGTCGATGACGCCGGAGACCGGCCGCGGCCGGGCCATCGCCGTGGTCTCGGCGGGCTGGAACCTGGCCACCTTCCTCGGCGCTCCGCTGGGCACCTGGATCGGCGACCACCACGGCTGGCGGACGACGTTCGCCTGCATCGCCGCGTTCGGCGCACTCATGCTCGTCGCGGTCGCGCTCCTCGTCCGTCCGCCCGCGCCGGGGACGGACGGGCGGGCCCGCGGCGAGATCCGGGGCATGCTCGGCCGCGGGGTGGCGACGATCCTGGCGATCACCGTGGTCGCGCAGGCGGGGATGTTCACCGCCTACACCTACGTCGCCCCGCTGCTGCGGGAGGCCGGCGGCTTCAGCGCCGCGGCGGTCACCACGCTGCTCGCGCTCTTCGGCCTCGGCGCCCTGGGCGGCAACGTCCTCGGCGGCCGGCTGGCCGACCGCGCCTCGGACGCCGCGCTGTGCGGGACGCTCGCCGCCCTCGCCGTCGTGCTGGCCGCCTTCGCGCTCACCGGACGCGCCCAGTGGGCGGGCGTCGCCGTCGTGCCGGCCCTCGGCGCGGCCTCGGGCGCCCTCATCCCGCTGCTGCAGGCGCGTGCGCTGATCGCGGCGCCGCTCGCCCCCACCCTGGTGACCGCGATCGGCGCGTCCGCGGTCAACCTCGGCATCGCGGCCGGTGCCGAGATCGGCGGGCGCGCGCTCGCCGCGGGCGTCCCGCTGGGCGGCCTCGGCTGGGTCGGCGCGCTGGTGACATCCGTGGCCATGCTGATGGCCGCCGCCACCGCCCGGCGGCACACCCGACCGGGCCACGACCCGAACTGATCCGAAGGAAAGGCATCCCGATGTCCAACGTGCTTCCCCCCTCCACGCTCGGCCGCATCGTGCGCGGCACCGGACCGGGGCTGCTGCTCGCCCACGGCGCCGGCGGCGGCGTCGACGCCAACTTCGGCCCGGTCATGGACGTCCTGAGCGAGCGGCGCACGGTAGTCGGGCCGGACTATCCGGGCACCGGACGGACGCCGCGCGCGAAGGCCCCGCTCACCCTCGACGGTCTCGCCGACGAACTCGTCGCCACCGCCGTGGAGGAGGGCGTGGAGTCGTTCGCGGTCGCCGGGTACTCGCTCGGCGTGCCGGTGGCCGTCCGGGCCGCCGCCCGGCATCCCGAGCGGGTCACCTCGCTCGTCCTCACCGCCGGTTTCGCGCGCCCGAACCCGCGGCTGCTACTGGCGGCGAAGCTGTGGCGGGACCTGCTCCGCGACGGCGACGGGGAACGCCTGGCCGCCTTCGTCGCCCTCATCGGTTCCAGCACCCCCGTTCTCGACGAAGCCGGGCAGGACGACCTCGACCTCGCCGTCACGACGGCCGCGGCGACCGTCCCCGAGGGCACGCCGGAGCACGTCGAGCTGCTCCTCGACGGCGTCGACGTCCGCGCCGACCTCGGTTCGATCGGGGTGCCGGCGCTCGTCGTCTCCACGACGCTCGACCAGCTCGTCACGCCGTTCCACCACCGGCAGGTCGCGGACGGGATCCCCGGCGCGGAGTTCGCCGAGATCGCCACCGGGCATCTGCCGTTCGCCGATCGTCCCGGGGAGTGGTCCGCGCTGATCCGCGACTTCCTCGACCGGGTCTGACGGCCCCGGGTCGCCACGCGTCCCGCCGGTCGTCGCGCCACCGGGCGCGGGCCGGGCGCCGGAGCGTCGCGACCGGCTCCGACGCGCCGCCCGGGACCGTCACGGCGACGTCCCGGACGGCCTCGGCGGCGGCGCCGTCGAACCGGGCGAGCCGCGCGGCGAGCCGGCCGCTCCACGGGACCGGGGTGGCGTTGGTGAGCCGACGATGCGGACCCCCGGCCTGACCAAGCTGTTCCTCGACATGAGCGCGGCGGCGTCCGACCCGGACCGCCCCGCGCACGCCTTCATGGAGCGGCACGACCTCGCCGTCCGGCGGCTGCCGCGCAACGCGCTCGGCACGGACGACCCGTGGGTCGAGCGGATCGCCATCGCCCTGGCGGAGGGCCTCCAGGCCCGCCGGCTGCGGGCCCCATCGACGGACCTGGTCGGCGACCTCCGCCGGTTCGTCGCGGAGTTCCGCCCGAAGGCGTAGCGTTCCGACGCGTCAGCCGAGGAGCACCTCGCGGACGAGCCGGGGGATCGTCATGAACGCGAGAGCCGCCATGCCCGTCCGACGAGCCCGTCCCGGCGACGGTCGCGGGGGTCAGGGGGCGACGCCGCCCAGGCGGCCGCACAGGTCCCAGACGGCGTCGCAGTTGCGCTCGTCCAGGACGGTCGCGGGCCACGGGGTGCGCTCGACCTTGGCGTTGACGTAGACGCCGGTCACGCCCTCCATCTCGGGGCTGGACGCCAGGTAGATGCTGGACCGGGCGGGTTTGGCCAGGTCGTTCAGCAGCCGGGGGCCGAGGAAGCGGATGACCGGGACGAGCGGCCGGTAGGCGTACGGGAACGCCGCGGCGGTCGTCGCCCGGTTGCCGGGGGTGTAGGCGTGGCCGGGGTAGGCGACGTTGACGGCGACGCCGTCCACGGCGGCGAAGCGGCGGCTCATCGCCATCACCGCCGTCTTGGCGTGGTTGTACTGGGAGAACGTCCAGCCCAGGTAGCGCCTCTCGCCCTGCAGGTTGGCCGGGTCGAGCGGGCCGCCGGGGATGCCGCCCGTGAGGTTGACGACGCGCGCGGCCGGGGCGGCGCGCAGCAGGGGCAGCAGCAGGCAGGTCAGCGCGTAGGGCGCCAGGACGTTCGCGGCGAACGTCGTCTCGACGCCGTCGGCGGTGAGGGTGCGCGGCGCGGTCATGCCGCCGAGGTTGTTGACGAGCACGTCGAGGCGGTCGTGCCGGGCGCTCACCTCGGCGGCGAGGGCGCGCAGCCCGGCGAGCGACGACAGGTCCGCGGTGAACGCGGTCGCCGCGGGCCCGAGCTCGCGGGCGGCGGCGTCCGCCCGGTCGCGGTCGCGGCCGACCAGGAGCACGCGCGCCCCCATCGCGGCGAGCCCCCGCGCGGTCTCCTTGCCGATCCCTCCGGTACTGCCCGTCACGAGGACCGTCCTGCCGTTCATCGCCATCAGTTGCCTCCTTCGTCACCGAGTGACAAGTTTGCTTCATGATGCCATGAAGTATCCTCGGTGCGTGAACGGGACGAGATCGGGACTGCGGGAACGGACGAGGCGCGCGGTGCGGGCCGAACTGGCGGAGCTGGCGCTGGGACTGTTCGTCGAGCGCGGCTACGAGGAGACGAAGGTCGAGGACGTCGCGGCGGCGGCGGGGCTGTCGAAGCGCAGCTTCTTCCGCTACTTCCCGTCCAAGGAGGACGTGGTGTTCGGCGACGTCGAGGACCTCGCCGACGAGGTCGCCGCGGCCGTCCGGTCGCGTCCGGCGGACGAGCCGCCGTGGACGGTGCTGCGGGTGGTCCTGCGCGAGTGGGAGGAACGGATCCACGCCGCGCAGCGTGACCCGGCGGTGCTGCGGCTGATCGAGTCGACGCCCGCGCTGCGCGCGCGCCTGCACCAGCGGCGCGACGAGATGCGGGGGCGGGTCGCCGCCGCGCTGCGCGAGCGGCCGGGCGCCGGGATCGACGCGTTCACCGCCGACCTGCTCACCGGGTGCGCGGCGGCGGCCCTGGACGCCGCGGGCCGCGAATGGCTCCGCCTCGAGGGCGCGGCCGACCGGGGCGGGCTCGTCGACCGCGCGTTCGCCGCGCTGGCCCCCGCGCCCTGACGCCCGGACGGCCCTGGCCGTCACCTTCGCGTCGCGGGGAAGGTGATCCGAGCGGCGAACGACGCGAGCGGCCGGTCGAAGGCGGAGCCCGTTCGTCCGGTGCAGGAACCGGCGATCCCCCGGCCGCCGGGGAACGGTGGTCGGGGGATCGTCCAGCGCCGTCCGGCGGGCCGCCGGATCAGTACATGATCACGCCGCGGAGGTTCTTCCCGTCGAGCATGTCCTGGTAGCCCTGGTTGATGTCGTCGAGCGTGTAGGTGCTGGTCATCAGCTCGTCGAGCTTCAGCTTCCCGTCCTCGTACAGGCGCAGCAGGCGCGTGATGTCGCGGCGCGGGTTGGCGTTGCCGAAGATGCAGCCGACCAGTTCCTTGCGCTGCATCGCCATGTCGAACAGGTTGAGCTTGACGTCCTCCTGGACGATCGGTGCGACCGCCGTGACGACGCCGCGCCCGCCCTTGGAGACCATCCCCATCATCGGCCCGATGAGGTCGCCGGTGGCGACGCCCGTCGTGAGGATCACCTTGTCGGCGTTCGCGCCCCAGGTCATCTCCGCGAGCAGGGCCGCGGCCTCCTCCATCGACGCCGCCGCGTGCGTGGCGCCGAAGGTCGAGACGGCCGCCTCGCCTTTCCAAGCGACCGGGTCGACGGCGATGACGTGCCGGGCGCCCGACATCGCCGCGCCCTGCACGGCGTTCATCCCGATGCCGCCCAGGCCGATCACGACGACGGTCTCCCCCGTCCGGACGTTCGCCGCGTTGACGGCCGACCCCCACCCGGTGGTGACGCCGCAGCCGAGGAGGGCCGCCTTGTCGAGCGGGATCCAGTCGTCGATCTTGATGCAGGACGCCTCGTTCACCACGGTGTAGGGGGCGAACGTGCCGGTCAGGCACATGGTCCCGAGGTCCTCGCCCTTCGCGGAGTGGTGCCGGGACGTGTTGTCGCTGATCTGCCGGCCGCCGAGCAGGATGGAACCGTAGTCGCACAGGTGCTGGCGTCCCATGGCGCACGACGGGCACCGCCCGCAGGACGGGATGAACGACAGGACGACGTGGTCGCCCTCCTGCAGGGACGTGACGCCGGGACCGACCTCGACGACCTCGCCGGCGCCCTCGTGACCGCCGACGCACGGGAACTGGCTCCAGCCCATCAGATCCGCGATCTCGGGGTCGAGCACCATGTCCCCGGTACGCAGATGCTCGTCGGAGTGGCACAACCCCGCCGCGGTGAGCTTGATCTTGACCTCACCCGACTTGGGATCATCGAGCTCGATGGTCTCCACACTCCAGTCGGTGCGGGGTTCCCTCAGGATTGCCGCTCGCGTCTGCACTGGCGCCTCCCTCTGATCCGGGGCCCTCCTACCGACGCGCCGGGCGCGGGGCCACGGCGCCCCCGGTAACTAGCCGCTTATGACTTTAGCGACTTTCGCATAGAATGTCGTTCGGCAGTAGACTAGAATTGGATTATTCTCACCCACCGACATGACCCGGTGGTCACTCCGTCTTCGCGAGGCGATCCTGCAGCCCGTCGAGGACGAGGTCCAGGCCGTAACCGAACTCGTCGCCGTAGGAGTAGCCGGGGACGAGCACGAGCTCGGTGGCCAGCTCGGCGAGGTACGGGTACGCGCCCTCGGGCATCGCGGCGACGATCCCCTCCGTGACGTCCTCGACCTCGCCCGCGGACTGGAACGGCAGGCTCGACTCGGTCAGGACGAACCCGTACACGTAGGCGTCGATGGCGGAGAACGCGTGCGCGGCGAGCGCGATCGAGAACCCGGCGCGG
This sequence comes from Actinomadura cremea, assembly GCF_014648495.1. Classification (GTDB taxonomy): domain Bacteria; phylum Actinomycetota; class Actinomycetes; order Streptosporangiales; family Streptosporangiaceae; genus Spirillospora; species Spirillospora cremea. The sequence continues at coordinate 273,284 of NZ_BMRF01000004.1, read as the reverse complement.
CGCAGGCAGCCCAGCACGGTGTCGTGGTGCCGCAGCAGCGCCGGGCCCGGCGACGGCCGCGAGTCGAGGAGGCCGAGCGCCCAGGGGTGGCGCCCGAGCACGGCGCGCGCCGAGGCCGCGCGGTCGCGCATGGCCGCCCGCCACGGCCGGTCCGGCTCGGGCAGCGCGATGCCGGCGAAGACGTGGTCGACCAGCGCGTCGAGGAGCGCCTCCTTGTTCGCTATGTGGTGGTAGAGCGACATCGCCTCCACGCCCAGCTCCCTGCCGACGTTGCGCATGCTCACGGCCGTCGCCCCACCGGCGTCGGCGACGCGCACCGCCGCCTCGACGATCCGCTCGCGGGTGAGCGCGGGCCGATGGCCGCGCCGTCCGGATCCGGTGGCCACAGGCGGCACCTCCGCTCGTCTCGATTTTCTGTTTACAGGTGTAAGTCGACATCGTATTGTCGACTTACGAGTGTAAGGAGAGTGGGACATGGACGAAGCGGTGGACCGCCGGACGCGGGTCTGCGTCGTCGGCGCGTCCGGCAAGCTCGGCCGCCACATGGTGCGGCACTGCCTCGACCGGGGGTACGAGGTGGTCGGCGTGTGCCGGGAGAAGAGCGTCGGCAAGCTGGACGGCTTCGCGGACCGCATCACGATCGTCCCCGGACGCACCGACGACCGCGAGGCGATCCGGAAGGCCGTCGCCGGGTGCGACGGGGTGCTGACGGTCCTCGTGCCGTGGGGCGTCCACGGGTACTCGACCGGGACCGCGCAGGCCGTCCTCGACCACGCGCCGCCGGGGGCGCGGCTGGTGTTCTCGTGCGGCTGGCACATCTCCCGCGACGGGCTCGACCGCTACCCGCTCCGGCTGCGCGCCGCCGTCGCGGTGTTCGGCGTGGTGGGCCGGCTGGTGCGCGCCGTCGACGTCCGGGACCAGGTCGCGGCCTGCCGGCGCGTCTTCGACAGCGGCACCCGCTGGACGGTCGTCCGGGGCAGCGACCTGGAGGAGGGGCCGAGCGAGGGGCTGCCGGTGTGGAGCCGGCACGTCGGCGACCCGGTCCTGGCGAGCAACCGCACCCGCCGGACGGACTTCGCGCTGTTCATGGTCGAGGCCCTGAAGGACGACGCCCTGGTCGGCGAGGCTCCGGCCATCGTCGGCCGCCGCTCCGCGTCGGCGCGGGCCCACGCGGGGGCGGCCTGACGGCGGTCGGCCGGGCGGCTACCGCACCGTCCGGACGAACGCGGCGGCGCGGCCCGGCGCGTCCGGCTCGGCCCACGCGCCGACGAACGCGGAGCCCGCGGCGACGAGGCCCGCCTGCTCACCGAGGAAGTACCCGCGCGGGCTGGCCTCGTCGGGGATGCGCGGGGCCCGGCGCATGTCGAAGGACGTCGCGGTCAGCCGCGTCTCGCGCCACCGCGCCGTCCCGTCCGCGCAGGACGCCGTCCGGGTCGGGCGGCACGTCGCCAGCCAGCGGTCGGTGCGCAGCGGGGCCGCGGCGTCGTTGTGGCGGAAGTCGGAGTAGGAGACGGCGACGGTCCCGCGGCGGCCCACCGCGAGGGACACGGTGAACGTCTGCCGGTTCGGCGCCGGCACGGTCGTGGGCGTCCGGTTCACCCTGACCGGCGCCGACCAGGTCCGGCCGCCGTCGCCGGACGAGGTCAGGGCGACGCCGTCGGACGCGCCGCCGTCGAACCGCGCGTCCTGCCAGGCGGCGTACAGCCGTCCGGTGCGGCGGTCGACGGCGACGTCGGCCAGGATGCTCGTGGTGTGCGAGACGTGCTCGCCCGACTCGGGGTCCCGGATCTCGATCCTCGTCTCCAGGTCGCCCACCTTCCACGGGGCGGACCAGGTCGCGCCGCCGTCGGTGGAGCGCACGACCTGCACGGTGTAGTCGCTCAGTCCCGGCCCGCCGCCGAACCGGACGTGCGTGTGGAAGTCCAGCAGCGAGCCGTCGTCCAGCGCGACCAGGCGGTGCCCGGTGACCATCGACCCCTCCGCGGACGCCACGGTCACGCGGGGCGCCTCCCAGGTGCGGCCGCCGTCCGTGCTGCGGCTGATCCAGCCCGTGTTGCTCGTCCGCGCCTCCGCCGGGAAGCGCGCCCCCGCCACGTAGAGGACGTCGGGGTCGCGGGTGTCGGGCACGGCGCCGCTGCCGTAGACGCCGCCCTGCGCGGGATCGGCCTCGTGCGCGACGACCGCCGGGCGCGTCCACGTCCGTCCGCCGTCGTCGGAGCGGACCGACAGGGCCGCGGACTCGGTGTAGTCGTCCAAGGCGACGCCGCCCGTGACCACGATCCCGCCGTCGCGGGTGAACGTCACCCTGGGGTCGTCCACGTAGTCGTGGCGTCCGCCGGAGCACCGGGTGAGGCCGGGCACGACGGACCGCTTCCAGTGCCGTCCACCGTCCTCGGTGACGGCGAGGACGGCGCCGCGCTGGTGGTCCTGGGGCCACACGGCGGCGAGGCGGCGGGGGTTCGACGGGTCGGCGGCGAGCGCCGGCTCGATGGCGCCGGCGGCCATCTTGTCGTCGATCGCGCCCGGCGCGCACCCCGCGAACGGGCTCGGGCCGGACAGCCGTCCGGGGCCGTGCCCCGGCACGGCGGCCGCGGCCGTCCCGGCCAGGGCCAGCGCCGGGACCAGGAGCGCGGTGAGGACGAACGGTGCGGGTCGCATGGTCGACTCCTTCCGAAGGGTGGAGTCATCGTGCGAGGCCGGTGCCCGCGCGGTCGTCCCCCGTCCGGCGCAACCGCCCGTACCGCGCCCGGCGCAGGCGGGACCGGCGGCGCTGCGCCCGGCCCGCCGGTCCCGGACCGGGAGATCGCGTATCGTTCTTGATCATGACTGTGCTTCGCGGCGCCACCGTGGTCCTGCGCGCCACCGACCCCGCCGACGTCCCCGCGCTGGCCGCCATCCGGGCGACGCCGGAGGTGCGGGCGCGGTGGAGGGGCGGGGACGACCTCGAGGCCGAGGTCCGCGACGACCTCGGCGACCCCGAGATCACGTCCTACACCGTCCTGCGGGACGACCGGATCGTCGGCATGGTCCAGTGGCACGCGGAGAACGAGCCGGAGTACCGGCACGCGGGCATCGACCTGTTCCTCGACCCCGCCGTGCACGGCGGCGGCCTCGGCACCGACACCGTCCGCACGATGGCCCGGCACCTCGTCGACGACCACGGCTTCCACCGGCTCACCATCGACCCGGCCGCCGACAACGCCCCGGCCATCCGCTGCTACGAGAAGGTCGGCTTCCGGCCGGTCGGCGTCATGCGGCAGTACGAGCGCGGCGCGGACGGCACCTGGCACGACGGCCTGCTGATGGACCTGCTCGCGGACGAGCTCGTCCGCTGACCGCTCCGCCCGCCGCGCGGGGCGTCACTTCATCATGGCCAGGTCGCGGGTGCGGCCCTCCCGCGTGATGAGGAGCGCGCCCCCGGCGACGGCGAAGGCGAGGACCCAGATGCCGCCGAGGAGCGGCAGGCCGCCGCCGACGACGAGCGCCGCCGCGATGGCCGGGGTGAAGCCGGCGCCGACGGTGGAGGCGCTCTGGTAGGTCAGCGAGGCGCCGGTGTAGCGCATGCGGGTCGGGAAGAGCTCGGCGGTGAAGGCACCGAACGGGCCGAAGATCACGCCCTGGAGCGCCTGGCCCAGGACGACGGCGCCGGCGAAGCCCCACACGGTGCCGGTGTCGGCCAGCCACAGGATCGGGAAGGCCGCCAGCGCCGCCATGGCCATGCCGGCGAGCATCACCGGACGGCGCCCCACGCGGTCGCTGAGCCGGGCGCTGACGATCACGACCGGGATCATGACGGCGGCGGCCGCGGCCTTGGCGTTGAGCACGCCGGTCTTGTCCGCCCCGGCGTCGACGGCGTGGGACACCGCCCACACCGTCACGATCCCGGCGAGGGTGTAGACGCTCGTCCCGGCGAGGATGCCCAGAGCCAGGTTCCTCGGGTGCTTCGTGAGCACCTCGACCAGCGGGATCTTCCGGGTCTCGGCCGCGTACTGCAACTGCTGGAAGAGCGGCGTCTCGGCGACCTTGAGCCGGATCACCAGCCCGACGCTGACGAGCGCGACGCTCAGGAGGAACGGGATCCGCCAGCCCCACGACAGGAACTGGTCCTCGGGGAGCAGGGTGCAGGCGCTGACGGCGAGCGTGGCGAGCGTCGCGCCCGCGGGCGCGCCCATGTTGGCGAAGCTGGCGGCGAAACCGCGCCTGCTCTCGGGGGCGTGCTCGAGGCCGACCAGCATCGCGCCGCCCCACTCGCCGCCCACGGCCAGGCCCTGCACGACGCGCAGCACGATCAGCAGCACCGGCGCGGCGACGCCGAGCTACACCCCGCACACCCTCACCTCACCGGAACTGCTGCGCCGCGCGCTCGCCCGGACGCGGGAGCGGGGCTTCGCCGTCGCCGTGCAGGAGTTCTCGCTCGGCACCGTCTCCGTCGCCGCGCCCGTGCTGTCCGCCGACCGGAGCCACGCGCTCGCGGCGATCTCCGTCGTGGTGCACAGCTCGCGCGCGAACATCGCCCGGCTCGGACCGGCCGTCCGCACGGCGGCCATGGGCGCCGCCCGGCACGCCTCCCACCGGGCTTCCGGAGCGCACGGGCCCGGCGCCGGGTAGGGGCCGCCTGATCCTCGTGCGGAACGATCCCCGCTCGGACGGGGACCCCGCGCTCGCCGCCTTCGGCCGCGCGGCGCCCTCCCTCCTAACGGCTCAGGTTCTGGTAGCGGCGGACGGCCAGCGGCAGGAAGACCGCCGTGATGACGATCGGCCAGACGATCGCCATGAGCAGGGCGTTCTGCTCGATCCAGGTGTCGCCGACCGCGGCCGGGTTGCCGAACAGCTCGCGGGCCGCGGTCACCGTCGAGGAGACCGGGTTCCACATCGCGATCGTGCCCAGCCAGTCCGGCATCAGCGACGGCGCGACGAACGCGCTGGAGATCATCGCGAACGGGAACGCCACCGCGAACAGGCTGCCGGCGGCCTCCTCGTTCGGGATCAGGAGCCCCAGCAGGATGCCGATCCAGATCAGCCCGAAGCGCAGCAGCAGGAACAGGCCGAAGGCGCCGAGGGTGGCGAGCGGCCCGCCGTCCGTGCGCCAGCCGATCACCAGGGCCGTCAGGAGCAGGACGAGCAGGTCCAGGGACGCGCCGATCAGGTCGCCGACGCCGCGCCCGGTGACGACGGCGGACGGCGCCATCGGCATCGACCGGAACCGGTCGGTCACCCCGCGGGTGTTCTCGTAGACGACGGCGTAGGCGGTGTTCATGAACCCCATCGCCATCGTCATCCCGAACATGCCGGGCATCAGGAACTCGCGGTAGTCGCCCCCGCCCGGCACCGACATCGCGCTGCCGAAGACGTACCCGAACAGCAGCACCGAGACGATGGGGAAGCCCAGCTGCCAGGCGATGTTGCTCGGCTGCCGGACGTAGTGGGTCAGGCCCCGCAGGACGATCGTCCAGCAGTCGACGAAGGCCCAGCGGAGCCGCTCGCCGAGGGTCTCCTCGGCCATGTCGTCCTGGACGCTCACGCCCGCGCCCCTTCCTTGGTCGCGCTCTCGCCGGAGGTTTCGGCGGGGGCCCCGTCGGTCTCGTCGGTCTCGTCGGTCTCGTCGGTCTCGTCGGCGGCCCGGTGTCCCGTGAGCCGCAGGAACACCTCGTCCAGCGTCGGGCGGCGCAGGCCGATGTCCGCCACGGCGACGCCGTCGTCCTGCAGGGTGCGGGCGATCTCGGTCAGCGCGGCGACCCCGTCGGTGACCGGCGCGTGGACCCGTGCCACCGCCGCGTCGATCCGCGGCTCGGCGGCGGTGACGCGGGCGATGACGTCCGCCGTCGCGGGCAGGGCCGCGGAATCGCGCACCACGACCTCGATCCGGTCGGCGCCGACCAGCCGCTTCAGCCCGTCCGGGGTGTCGTCGGCGATGACCCGGCCCCGGTCGAGGACGGCGATGCGCCCGGCGAGCTGGTCGGCCTCGTCCAGGTACTGCGTCGTGAGCAGGACGGTCGTGCCCTGCTCGACCAGCGACCGGACCGAGTGCCAGACCTCGTTGCGGCCGCGCGGGTCGAGCCCGGTGGTCGGCTCGTCGAGGAACAGGACGTCCGGCGCGAGGATCATCGCGGCGGCGAGGTCGAGGCGGCGGCGCATGCCCCCGCTGTACTCCTTGATCCCCTTGTCGGCGGCCTCGACCAGGTCGAACCGCTCCAGCAGCTCGTCGGCCCGCCGCGCCGCCCGCTTGCGCCCCAGGTGGAACAGGCGCCCGAACATGCGCAGGTTCTGCCGTCCCGTCAGGACCTCGTCGAGGGCGGCGTGCTGCCCGGCCAGCCCGATCCGGCGGCGCACCTGCCGGGGGCGCGCGGCGACGTCGACACCGGCGACCTCCGCCCGTCCGCCGTCCGGCCGGATGAGCGTGGCCAGGATGCGCACGGCGGTGGTCTTGCCCGCCCCGTTCGGCCCCAGCAGGCCGTAGACGGTGCCCGCGGGCACCGTGAGGTCGAAGCCGTCGAGCGCGCGTTTCTCTCCGTAGTGCTTGCGGACCCCCTCGCAGAGGATCGCGTTGTCCGGCATGTCGTCTCCCGCCCGTACTTCGCGTATGACATACGCTAATTCGCGTACAGCATACTCGAAGTCGGTCGGGGCGCAACGGGATCGCGCGTGCGGCGCGGACGGGCGGGCGGTATAGCGTCGGAATCCGCACCACCGGACACGGGAAGAGCAGGACGAACGATGACGACGGCGCACGGCGACCACCGCGACCCCCGGCGCAGCCTGGAGCTGCTGTGGGACGACGGGACCAGGCCGGCCCGCGGGCGCCCGCCCACGCTCACCCTCGACGCGATCGTCACCGCCGCCGTGGAGACCGCCGACGAGCTCGCGCGGACCGAGGGCCTCGACGCGCTCACCATGCGGTCCATCGCGACCCGCCTCGGCGTCGGCACGATGTCGCTCTACCGCTACGTCCCGGGCAAGGGCGAACTCCTCGACCTCATGCTCGACCGCGTCGTCGAGGGGCCGGACCTCGAGGCGGAGGCGGAGTTCGGCTGGCGGGAGATCCTGAAGGCCGACGCCGACCGCCACTGGCGGATGTGCATGGACCACTCCTGGTACCCGTTCGTGGACCAGAGCCGTCCGACCCTCGGCCCCAACACGGTGGCCGGACTCGACGCCCTCTTCAGCCTGCTCCGCCCCCGGGGCATCGCCGACCGGACGGCGATGATGATGATCGGCGTGCAGAGCGACTTCGTCTCCGGCATCGCGCGCAGCTACATCAACGAGCGCCGTACCGTGGCGCGGACCGGCGTCACCAGCGAGGAGTTCTGGGAGGCGCAGGCGCCGACCCTGGAGCGGGTAATGCTCAGCGGCCGGTTCCCGACCATGGCCGTGCTCGACGCCGACACCTTCGACTTCTCCTACGAGCAGCTCTTCGAGTTCGGCCTGGACCGCCTGCACGACGGCTTCGCGTCCTTCCTCGGCGAGCGCGTCGGCTGAGGGTCAGCCCGCCCGGCGCGCGAACCTCGCCCGGTAGGCGGACGGGGCGAGCCCGGTGTGGCGGCGCACCTGGGCGCGCAGGTTCGCGGACGTGCCGAGGCCGCTCGCACGGGCGACCGCGTCCAGGCTCGGCTCGCCGCGCTCGATGAGGCGGCAGGCGAGGGCGACGCGTTCGGCGGTGATCCAGGCGAGCGGGGTGGTGCCCAGCTCGGCCCGGAACCGGCGGTGCAGGGTGGCCGGGCTGACGGCCGCGCGCGCCGCGAGGTCGGCGACGGTGAGCGGGCGGCCGATGCGCTCGCGCGCCCAGACCAGGACGGGGGCGAGCGAGGCGTCCGGGACGTCGGGCAGGGCCCGTTCGACGAACTGGCGCTGGCCGCCGTCGCGGTGCCCGGCGAACACCAGGCGGCGGCTCACCGCGTTGGCGGTCTCGGCGCCGTGGTCGCGGCGGACCAGGTGCAGGCCGAGGTCGAGGGCGGCGGCGCTGCCCGCGGAGGTGAGCACGTCCCCGTCGTCGACGAACAGGACGTCCGGTTCGAGGCGCACGTCCGGGAAGCGGGCCCGGAACGCGCCGACCCAGCGCCAGTGGACGGCGGCGGGGCGGCCGTCGAGGACGCCCGCGGCGGCGAGGGTGAACGCCCCGGTGCACAGGCCGACCAGCCGTGCGCCGCGCGCGGCGGCGCGGCGGACGGAGTCGAGGACGGCCGGGGCGGGGCCGGTCTCCGGGTCGGGCCGGTTGGGGACGATCACAGTGTCCGCGCGGTCGACGGCGTCCAGGTCCGGAACGTCGGACATCGTGAAGAAGCCCTCGTGCATGACCGCCCGGCCGCCGGGAGCGCAGAGGGTGAAGTCGTACCACGGCCGGTCCAGCTCGGGACGGCGCAGGCCGAACAGTTCGGTGACGACGCCCAGCTCGAACGGGTTCGACCCGGCATCGACGATCATCGCCACCCGATGCGAGAATCCTTGCGGCATATGCCATTTCTAGCACTCACGCGGGCGTCCGCCGGCGCGGCAGGGTGGACGGCATGAACGACCGACCGATCGACCTGCACACCGCCCTGACCACCTTCGACGACCTGTGGAGCCCCCGCATCGTCACGCGGGTGAACGACTACGACGTCCGCATCGCCAAGGTGCACGGCGACCACGTCTGGCACGCCCACGACGGCACCGACGAGTTCTTCCTCGTGCTCGACGGCGAACTCTCGATCGCCCTGCGCGAGGCGGGGGCGGAACGGAGCGTCCTGCTGCCGAAGGGCGCGGTGTTCGTCGTCCCGCGCGGGGTCGAGCACCGGCCGTCCGCGCCCGGCGGGGCCTCGATCCTCCTGTTCGAGCCGACCGGCACCCTCAGCGTCGGCGACCGGCACGACGACCTGCCCGCGAACGTCGACGCCACCACAGGCCACGCCCTCCCCTGACCCCCGGCGCGAACCGGGCCCGGCGCGCGGGTCCTTGGCCGGGCGGGCCCGGCGTGCGACGCTGCCGCTGTGGTGACACTGGACGTTCTCGCCCTGGCGGCGCTCGCGGGATGGGCGTATCTCGCCGCAGGTCACGGCGGGTTCTGGCGGACCGGAGGCGGGCCCCCGGAGGGGGCGGCGCCGCCCGCGTGGCCGGACGTGGTGGCGGTCGTGCCCGCCCGCGACGAGGCGGCGGTGCTGCCGGAGACGCTGCCGACCCTGCTCGCCCAGGACTATCCGGGACGCTTCGACGTCGTGCTCGTCGACGACGGGAGCACCGACGGGACGGCCGGCACGGCGCTGCGGCTCGCGCGCGGCGCCGACGCGGCGGCCGGCCTGCGCGTCGTCCGGGCGAGCGAGCGTCCGGACGGCTGGGCGGGCAAGGTGTGGGCGATGCGGGAGGGCGTCCGCGCGGCGGGCGAGCCCGAGTTCGTCCTGTTCACCGACGCCGACATCGCGTACGCGCCCGGCACCCTCGAACGGCTCGTGCGCGCGGCCGTCGGCGAGGAGCGCGACCTGGTGTCGCGGATGGCGACGCTCGGCACCGGCACGCCGTGGGAGCGGGCGCTCGTCCCCGCGTTCGTGTACTTCTTCGCGCTGCTGTACCCGTTCCGCCGCGTCGGCCGTCCCGGGGCGCGTACGGCCGCCGCGGCGGGCGGCTGCATGCTGGTGCGGCACGCCGCGCTGGACCGGGCGGGCGGGCTCGCCGCGATCCGCGGCGCGCTGATCGACGACGTGGCGCTCGGGCGGCTGGTCAAGCGGGCCGGCGGCCGGTGCCGGCTGGACCTGGACCGGGACGTCGTCAGCCGCCGCCGGTACCCGCGCCCGGCCGACCTGTGGGCCATGGTCACGCGCAGCGCCTACGACCAGCTCCGCTACTCCCCCGCGCTGCTGGCGGGCACGGTGCTCGGCCTGGTGCTGCTGTTCGCGGTCCCGCCCGCCGCCGCGGTGGCGGGGATCGCGGGCGGCGACCCCGCGGCGGCCGTCCTCGGCCTGTCGGCCTGGACGATCATGGCGTGCACGTTCGCGCCGATGCTGCGCCACTACCGGCTCTCGCCCCTGCGGGCCCCGGCCCTCCCGCTGGTGGCGCTGGTGTACACGGCGATGACGCTCGACTCGGCCCGCCGGCACCACACGGGACGCGGCGGCGTCTGGAAGGGCCGCGCCGCCGTCGGCCGGACCGCGCGCTGATCAGGACGCGGTGAGCATCGCGATCGCCGTGTCGATCACGCCGCGCTGCGCCGTCAGCGGGGTGCCGGGCGGCCGCCGGACCGCGCTCCACCACAGGCCGTCGAGCAGGACGAGGATCAGTTCGGCCAGCTCCTCGGGGGGCCGGTCGGGCGGCAGCTCGCCCGTCTCCTGGGCCACCGCGATGGCGGTGCGCAGGTTCGCGCGGGCCTCGGCGTCGAGTTCGTTGAGGGCGTCGGCGAACGCGGGCCGGACGGCGGCCTCGGCGTGGAACGCCGCCCAGATCCGGGCCTCGGCGAGGCGGCCCTCGTCGGCCGGAAGGTACCCGAGCATCGCCCGGCGCAGCTCCTCGGGGAACGCCCGCCCGCCCGGCGCGGCCCGGATCGCGGCCAGCCGCGCCCGCGCGGCCTCCGCCGCCTGCTCGAAGGCGAAGCGCAGCATCTCGTCCTTGGTCTGGAAGTAACGCTGCACCGCCCCGAGCGAGAACCCCGCCTCGGTCGCGACCGTCCGCATGCTGACGCCGTCCAGCCCTTCCCGCGCGGCGATGCGGAACAGGGCGTCCGCGACGACGCGGCGGCGGGCCTGCTTGTCCACCGTCCTCGGCACGTCCCCATTCTGCCGTACCCAAGGAGGGATAATTGCGGCGGCGCGTTCCCATTGGTCTTAACGGTTTTGCGATGTTCGGCCGAGCCGGGATCCCGTCCACGCTGGTGGGAGGGCCCCTCGCACGTCGTCGCGGGCGCCGCCGCATGTCCCCGTCCTTTTCGGCGCCTTGTCATGTGGTTTTCGGCCATTACGGACCGAGCCGTTCACCGCAGGTCGGCGTTGTATCTTGATGATCCTGAAGATTGGGGTCTCGTATGCGCCGAGTGATCGGAACGCGGGCCGTTCTCGTGGCGACGGGCGTGCTCGTGCTGGGGGTCGGCGGGCTCTTTTTCGTGATGGGTCTCGACGACGCGGACAAACTGGGCAGTGTGGTCGCGGCGGTGGCCGCGATCGCCGGGCTGGGGCTGACCGTGGCGGGGACGCTCCGCCGGGACGGGACGGCCGGCGGGGACGGCTCGGGCGGGGAACCCTCGGGCGGTGTCACGGTGCACGGATCGACCGTCGGCGGGTCGGTCGCCAACGTGGGCCGGGTCGGCCGGAACGTCCGGCTCGGCGGTTCGCGAACCACGCGGGGCCGCGCGCCGCGGGACGTCCCGGAGCCCGCGGACGGCGCGGCGGCGGAGGGCGGGACCTCGGTGCGCGGGTCCCGGGTCGACGGCGACGTCTTCCAGGCCGGGTCCGTCGACGGCGATCTGGAGACGCGTCCCGAGTGAGCGACCGTCCGGACCGCGGCCGTCGACGGCGACGCCGGGACGCCTCCCCCGGGACGAGGCCCGAGGCGCGGCTGTCCATCGAGGGCTCGACCGTCCAGGGTGACGCGGTGGTCGTCGGCTCCGTGGGCGGCGACGTCCTCGTGGGGGTGACGCCGGAGGCCCGGACGGACGCGGTGGTGCGGCGGCTCGCGGAGGCGGTGCGGCACCAGTGGACGGCCGAGGTGAAGATCCTCTTCCCGCGCGCCCCCGAGCGGCTGCGGCTGGCCTGGGCGAGCACGGGCCGTCCCGTGCAGCCCGCCGGTGCGGCGCGGGACGACCTGCGCGGCGACGTCTCCGAGCTGGCCGAGCGGTTCCGCGAGCCGCCGGTGCGGCACCTGGTCGTGCTCGGCGCCCCGGGCTCGGGCAAGACCGTGCTGGCGATCCGGCTGCTCCTCGACCTGGTGAACCCGGACGACCCGGACGAACCGGTCCCCGTGCTGCTGCCGCTGTCGTCGTGGACCCCGGAACCGTCGCTGCACGACTGGATGGCGGGGCGGCTCGCGGAGGACCACCCGTTCCTCGACGCGGAGACCGCGGCGGACCTCCTCCGGGCCCGGAAGGTGATGCCCGTCCTGGACGGCCTCGACGAGCTCGCCCCGCACCTGCGGGCCCTGCTCGTGGAGCGCGTCGACCGATGGACCGACGACGAGCGGCCGCTCGTCCTCACCTGCAGGGGCGACGAGTACGAGGAGACCGTCCGGGAGAGCGGCAGCCCGCTGAGCCGGGCCCCGGTCGTGGAGATCGGCCACGTCCGGGCCGCGGACGCCGCCGCCTACCTGCGGGCCGCCGCCATCGGCGGCGACGCCCGGTGGGACGCGCTGTTCGAGCGGCTGGCGGCCGACCCGGACGGGCCGCTCGGGGAGGCGCTGTCCACGCCGCTCATGGTGGAGCTGCTCCGCACGGCCTACCGGGTTCCGGCGACGGACCCGGCGGAGCTGCTGGACGCGGACCGGTTCCCGTCGCGGGAGTCGATCGAGGGACATCTGACCGACCGGTTCGTCCCCGCGCTCTACGCGGAGGCGCACCGGCCCGCGTACCGGGCCGACCGGGCGGAACGGTGGCTCGGCTTCCTCGCCCGGCGGATGCGGCGGCACGGCACCGCGGACATCTCCTGGGGGGAGAGCTGGACGTTCCCCTCGGCACTGCTGCTGACGGTGCCGTTCGCGGCGACCGGCGGCCTGGTGTTCGGCTCGATCTTCGGCGCGGAGCGGGGCCTCGTCGCGGCCGGGCTGTTCGCCGTGGTCGCGGCGACCTCCCTCATCCCGGGCTCCACGGTGCCGCCCGTCAGGGAACGGAGGCCGACGGACCCGATGGCGCTGCTGCGCCGGCTGCGCGGCGGCTCGGCCGTGTGGGCGCTGCTGGTCGCGGTGTCGGCCGGGCTCCTCATCGGGACGTGGTTCGGCCTCGGCCTCGAGGCGAGCGCGGGCAAGACGGTCGGGTACGCGCTGGTGCTGGCGTCGATGTTCGCCGCCGGGGCGCTGGCGAGCACCGCCTGGGGATCGTTCGTGCTGTCGCGGGCGTGGTTCGGCCTGGTCCGGAGCCTGCCCTTCCGGCTGGTCGCCTTCCTCCGGGACGCCCACGAGCGGGGCGCACTGCGGCAGGTGGGGGCGGTCTACCAGTTCCGGCACGCGCTCCTGCTGGACCGGCTGAGCCGAGGTGTGCGCACGTACGAGGAGGAGGAGTCGAGCGACTGGAACCGGCTCCCGCAGTGGTCGGTCCCCTCCGCCAGGGTCGGGCTCCAGGTCGCCGGGGTACTGCTGACCACCGGCCTGCTGACCGCGCCGTTCTCGGCCGCGTACCCGCGCTACCGGTCAGGGGACGAACCCCTCCACACCACCGAGAACGCGGTGTCGAACGCCCAGGCGACCGTCTACGTCCAGTTCCTGAACTGGACGCTGCCGCCGGGGAAGACCCGTACGACGGTGTTCACGGTTACCGACACGAACGAGCGGTTCCCGCTCGGGAAACTGTCCACCATCCTCAGCCTGAGGAGCGCCTGCACCGGGTCCGCCGTCGAGTTCACCGCCGTCGCCGGAGGACGGACGGTGTCGCAGGTCATGGTCCGCCGCCGCCTGTTCTCCGTCGACCGGGACACCCTGCGCAGCGACGACTTCCCGGACGGCGCGAACACGCTCACCGTCTCCGTCAGGCGCCTCGACGACGCCGACTGCACGGTCACGCTCACCTGGCAGGAGCCCCGCATCCCCCATGACCACCTGCTGAACGTCCGCGAGTTCCTCCGCTCCTGAGAACCGGGGTGAGAGCGCGGCCCCGGTGATGGCAGGCTGGACGATCATGGACGAACTCGTGCGCAACGCCGTGAACACGTGGGGCGATGTCGGACGGCGGTGGCTGGACGACCTGCCGCGGCTGGTGAAGGAGGTCGCGCGCGACTGGCGGCTGGACGTCGGCAGGACGTTCGACCTCAGCTTCCACTGGGTCGCGGCCGTCCGGCGGGAGGACGGGACGGCCGCGGTGCTGAAGCTCGGACCGCCCGAACCGGGGCATCTGGCCCACGAGGCCGCCGCGCTCGAGACCTTCGGCGGGCGCGGCGCGGTGCGGCTGCTCGCCCACGACGCGGAGCGCGGGGCGCTGCTGCTGGAACGGGCGGAACCGGGGACGATGCTGCGCGACCTCGTGCCGGGCCGCGACGGCGACGCGACGGGCGCGCTGGTCGAGGTCATGGGGCGCCTGCACCGGCCCGCGCCGCCGGACTGCGGGCTCCCGGCGGTCGAGGCGGAGAGCGCGTCGTTCGCCGAGCACCTGGACCGGTTCCCGGGGGACGATCCGCTGCCGCGGCACCTGGTCGAACGTGCCGCGCGGCTGTTCGGCGAACTGTGCGCGGACTCGGACGAACGGTTCGTCCTGCACGGGGACCTGCACCACGACAACGTCCTGCGGGGCGACCGGGAGCCGTGGCTGGCGATCGACCCGCACGGCCTCGTGGGCGACCGCGGCTACGAGATCGGGCCCGTGCTCTACAACCCGGACCCCGGTGTGCGGGACGAGCGGCTGCGCGACCTCGTGCCCGCGCGGGTCGAGCGGCTCGCGGACGGGCTCGGGATGCCGGTCGACCGGGCCGTAGCGTGGGGGTTCGCCTCCTGCGTCCTGTCGGAGGTGTGGGAGGCGCAGGGCGGGGAGCCGGGGAGCCGGGCGCTGGACGTCGCGCACCTGCTGCTGCCGGGACTGTCCTGAGGGAGGCCGTGGGATGACGTTGCTGACGGAGTGGGGCGAGGGGCTCGACCCGGACGAGGTGCTGCCGGAGTATCCGCGCCCGCAACTGGTCCGGGGCGGGTACCTGAACCTGAACGGCCGGTGGGAGTACGCGGTCGCGCCCCGCGAACCGGAGGCGTTCGACGGCGAGATCATCGTGCCGTTCTCCCCCGAGTCGCCGCTGTCGGGCGTGAACCGGCGGCTCCTTCCCGGCGAGACGCTGTGGTACCGGCGGGAGTTCGACGCGCCGGACGGGCCGGGCGGCCGGGTGCTGCTGCACTTCGGCGCCGTCGACCAGTGGTGCCGGGTGACGGTGAACGGCGCCGAGGCCGGGACGCACGACGGCGGCTACCTGCCGTTCGCGTTCGACGTCACCGGCCTGCTCCGCGACGGGGGGCCGAACACGCTCGTCGTCGAGGTGCGCGACCCGTCCGACACCGGCGACCGGGGGCGGGGCAAGCAGCGGCTGAAGCGCGGCGGGATCTGGTACACCGCGCAGTCGGGCATCTGGCAGACGGTGTGGGCGGAGCGGGTGCCCGACCTGTACGTCGAGCTGCTCACGCTCGTCCCGCACCTGGACGGGGCGTGCGTCGAGGTCACCGTGCACGCCGCGAGCGGCGACGCCCGGGTGACGATCGAGGCGGACGGACGAACCGTGGCGCAGAGCCGAGCGCCTGCGGGGACGCCGGTACGGATCCCCTTGGACGACGTGCGCCCGTGGACGCCCGAGAACCCGTTTCTTTACGACGTCACCGTCGAACTGGGTGACGACACCGTGCGAAGCTACTTCGGCATGCGTTCGTTCGGGATCGGCCCGGACGAGAACGGGGTGCCGCGCCTCCTCCTCAACGGGCGCCCGTACTTCCACGCGGGCGTCCTCGACCAGGGGTACTGGCCCGACGGGATGTACACGGCGCCGTCCGACGCCGCTCTGGTGCACGACATCGCGACGATGAAGCGGCTCGGTTTCACGATGCTGCGCAAGCACATCAAGGTCGAGCCGCTGCGCTGGTACCACCACTGCGACCGGCTCGGCATCCTGGTCTGGCAGGACTTCGTGAACGGCGGCGGCCCGTACCGCCCGGAGATCGTGAGCGCCCCGGCGTTCCTGCCGGTCCGGTTGGACGACTCCGGCGAGCGGGGGCACCGGCGGTTCGGGCGGGCGGACGCGGCGGCGCGCGAGCGGTTCCGGGAGGAGATGCGGGAGACGGTCGAGCACCTGCGGAACGTCGTGAGCATCGCGGTGTGGGTGCCGTTCAACGAGGGATGGGGGCAGTTCGACGCGGCGGGCGTCGCCCGGGAGGTCGCCGAGCTCGACCCGACGCGGACGGTCGACCACGCGAGCGGGTGGCACGACCAGGGCGCGGGCGACCTGCGCAGCCTGCACGTGTACGTCCGCCGGTTCCGGGTGCCGCGCAGGAGGGACGGCCGGGTGCTGGTCCTGTCGGAGTACGGCGGCTACAACCTGCGGGTGGACGGCCACGCGTGGAACGACGAGGACTTCGGCTACCGCCGCTACCACGACGCGGCCCGGCTCGGCGGGGCGTTCGCGCGGCTGCACGCGCGGCAGATCGTCCCGGCGATCCCGCGCGGGCTGAGCGCGACCGTGTACACGCAGCTGTCGGACGTCGAGGACGAGCTGAACGGGCTGCTCACCTACGACCGGAAGGTGTGCAAGCTCCCGGAGCGGCTCGTGCGCGGCGTCAACCGGCGCCTCCGGCTGTAGGCGCCAGGAAGGTCGCCGGTGCCGGGGTCACCAGCGCTGGCGGGCCTCCTCGGCCCAGCCGGTGAGGCCGTCGAGGTCGATCCAGGCGCCGTCGTCGGTGCGGGCCCGCCCGCCGAACGTCCCGAAGCACTGGTGGGTCTCGCTGCCGACGACGCCCAGCTCGGTCCGCGAGACCTTCTCGTGGAAGGGGTGGAACTCGGCCCGCACGCGCGGGCCGGTGATCGTCCACGGGCGGAGCCGGTCGGTCCGGTCGTAGGCCCAGTCGAGCTCGTCGCCGATCTTGTGCAGGCGCCCGTTCACGAACAGGGCGTTCTCCGTCATGCCGGTGCCGTCGGTCCACTGGCCGCCGAGCTGCAGGGCGAGGCCGGGCGCGGCGGCCGCGGCCCAGTTCCACGTCATCCGGTACGGCCACTTGCCGCGCCCGTGGTCGAGGACGGCGAACGAGTCGCCGGCGCTCACCGGGTGCGTGCCGGACGGGAGCCGCAGCGTACCGTGGACGGGACGGCCCACGTCCTTCACCGTGTACTGGAAGCGGTTCGCGGTCCACGGGATCACGACGCCGAGCGACTCGTGCCCGTCCGGCACCGGGACCGTGACGTCGACGTCGACGCCGATCGCGGGCGCGAGCGCGCGCAGGCGGGTGCCGTCCGGTTCCTCGCGGGTGCCGACCGCGACGCCGCCGCCGCGTACGGACGCGGTGCCCTCGCCGCTGCGGTCGGGGAACCGCGCACCCGCCGCGAGCGGGACTACCGCGTCCCGACTCAGCTCCTCGCCGGTCTCCCGGTCGAGGACGTACACGCCGTGGACTCCCGCGTAGTCGAGCGAGGACGCGACGAGCCCGACGATGTGGCGCGGCGTGACGATCCCCCAGTACTCCCACCGCTTGGCGCGGCCCCATCCGCGCAGGTTGGCGCGGTGCAGCGGGCGGCGCGTCCAGCCGACGGCGGCGGGGTTCAGGCTCCCGTCGGGCAGGCACAGGTCGACGGGCCGGACGATCTCTCGCTCGCGCATCCCCCGAGGTTATCGGGGGCGCCGCGGGCTCGGGCGTCCGGTCCGACACGCGCCTGATTCAACAACTCCATACCTGGATCAGAGTTTTTCGGGTGCCGTGCGCGCTCATCTCACTGTGGTGATCACTGATTCGCCCTGGAACGTCGAAGAGCACGACCGGGCGCTGGCACGGCTCGCGGCCCGGGAGAACTTTCCGGTGGCGGCACGGCTGCTGCCGAGGAGGTACCGCGCCGACCTGATGGCGGTGTACGGGTTCGCCCGCCTCGCCGACGACATCGGCGACGAGGCGCCGGAGCAGCAGCGGGGCAAGCTGCTGGAAATGGTGGACGACGACCTCGACCGCGTGTACGCGGGCGGGACGCCGGAGCTGCCGCAGTTGCGCAGGCTGGCGCGGACCGTCCACGCGCGGTCGATCCCGGACGAACCGTTCCGGCGGCTCGTCCAGGCGAACCGGCAGGACCAGACCGTCCACCGCTACGAGACGTGGGAGGAGCTGGTGGCGTACTGCCGGCTCTCGGCGGACCCGGTGGGCCGGATCGTCCTGCACGTGTTCGGCGCGGCCGACCGGGGACTGGAGGAGTCGTCCGACCGGGTCTGCACGGCGCTGCAGGTGATCGAGCACTGCCAGGACGTCGGGGAGGACTACCGGCGGGGACGGGTGTACCTGCCCGCCGAGGACCTGCGGCGGTTCGGCTGCACCGACGACGACCTGGGGCGGAGGAGGACGCCGACGCGGCTGCGCGGCGTCGTGGCGCTGGAGGCGGCGCGGGCCCGCGACCTGCTGGACCGGGGGGTGCCGCCGTTGATGGCGGGCCTGCCGGGGTGGGCGCGGATCGCCGTGGCGGGATACGCGGCCGGGGGGCGCGCGGCGCTCGCCGGGCTGGCGCGGGGCCGCTACGACGTGCTGGCGCGCGCGCTGCGTCCGGGCCGGGCCGCGCTGTTGGCCGGTTGGGCACGCGCACTGGAGAGGGGTGAGCGATGACGGTCTCGGAGGCGTGCGAGCGGTCCGAGCGTGTGGTGGAGGCGTATCGGCACTGCGAGCGGGTGGTGCGTGAGGAGGCCCGCAACTTCGGCTACGGGATCCGGCTGATGCCCGTCCCGAAGCGGCGGGCGATGAGCGCCGTCTACGCGTTCGCGCGCGGGGTCGACGACATCGGGGACGGGCCGGAGCCGGCGTGCGTGCGGCTCGACCTGCTGGACCGGTCGCGGGGCCGGATCGCGTCCGTCCGGGACGTCCTGGAACGGCGGGCGGACGCGTCGGTGCTGGAGGGGCATCCGGTGCTGACGGCGCTCGCGGACGCGGCGGCCCGCTACCCGATACCGCTGGAGGCGTTCGACGAGCTGATCGACGGCTGCGAGAGCGACGTGCGGGGCGCGGACTACGAGACGTTCGACGACCTGCTCCGGTACTGCCGCCAGGTGGCGGGGACGGTCGGGCGGCTGTCGCTCGCGATCTTCGGCTCCCAGGGGCGGCTGCGCGCGGAGGCGCTCGCGGACTCGCTCGGCATCGCGTTACAGCTCACCAACATCCTGCGGGACCTGCGCGAGGACCGGCTCGCGGGACGCATCTACGTCCCGACCGAGGACCTCAAACGGTTCAACTGCACGCTCGAACTGGACGACGCGGGCAAGTTCGTCGATCCGCCTTGGCGGCTCAACGAGCTGGTGGGGTTCCAGGCAGAGCGCGCGCGGACCTGGTACGCGGAGGGCCTGCGGCTGCTCCCGCTGCTGGACCGCCGCAGCGCCGCCTGCACCGCCGCCATGGCCGGGATCTACCGGCGGCTGCTGGAGAACATCGAGGCGCGGCCCGCGATCGCGCTGAACACCCGCGCGTCGCTGCCGACCTGGCAGAAGGCGGTCGTGGCGGCGCGCGCGCTGACGGGGGTGGAACGGTGAGCGTGGTCATCGTGGGCGGCGGCCTGGCCGGCATCAGCGCCGCGATCGCCCTGCGGGAATCGGGCGTCCCGGTGACACTGCTGGAGGCGCGGCCCTGGCTGGGCGGCGCCACGCACTCGTTCGAGCGGGGCGAGCTGAGCGTCGACAACGGGCAGCACGTGTTCCTGCGCTGCTGCACCGCCTACCAGGGTCTGCTGCAGCGGCTCGGCGCCGACCACCTCGTGGACGTCCAGGACCGGTTCGACGTGACGGTGCTGCGGCCCGGCGCGGAGGCGGCGCGGCTGACGCGGTCGCGGCTGCCCGGCCCGCTGCACCTGCTGCCCGCCCTCGCCGGGTACGCGCACCTGACGCCCCGCGAACGGGTGCGGGCGATGCGGACGGCGGCGGCGCTGCGGCGGCTCGACCCGGACGACGCGCGGCTCGACCGGATCGCGGCGGGGCCGTGGCTCGCGGCGCGGGGGCAGCGGCCGTGGGCGCGCGAGGCGCTGTGGGGGCTGTTCATCACGGCGGCGCTGAACGCGGACGTGGACGACGCCGCGCTCGGGCTGTCGGCGCTGGTGTGCCGCCGGGCGCTGTTCGGCCGCGCGGACGCCGCCGACATCGGCGTCCCGGTCGTCCCGCTGGAGGAGCTGCACGGCGGCCCGGCGCTGCGCCGCATCGCCGAGATGGGCGGCACGGTCCGGCTGAAGGCGAAGGTCGAGGCGGTCACCACCGACCCGAAGGTGGTGGTGGACGGCGTGCCGATCGCGGCGGACGCGGTGATCGTCGCGGTGCCGCACGACGCGGCGGCGAAGGTGCTGCCCGCGGAGGCGCTGCCGGACCCGCTGCGCTGGCGGGAGCTGGACTCGAGCCCGATCGTCAACGTGCACGTCGTCTACGACCGTCCGGTCATGGGCGAGCCGTTCGCCGCCGCGGTCGGATCGCCCGTCCAGTGGATCTTCGACCGGACGGGGGTGAGCGGGCTGCGGGACGGCCAGTACCTGGCGATCTCGCTGTCGGCCGCCGACCGCTGGATCGACCGGCCGACCGCGGAGCTGCGCGACCGGTTCGTCCCGGAGCTGGCGCGGCTGCTGCCCGCCGCGCGGGACGCCCGGGTGCGGGAGCTGTTCGTGACGCGGGAGCGGCGCGCGACGTTCCGGCAGCGTCCCGGCAGCGGGTCGGTGCGGCCCGCGGCCGCGACGCGGGCGCCCGGACTGTTCCTCGCCGGTGCGTGGACCGACACGGGCTGGCCCGACACCATGGAGGGAGCAGTGCGCAGCGGCCTGACCGCCGCTCGGCTGGTCCGCCGCCACCTGGAGGGGGTGAGGGACCGGTGACGACCGTTCCGGTCTCGATGACCGATGTCCGGGGGCTGGTCGACGGGGCGCTGCGCGCCGCGGTCGGCCGCCTCGACCCGCGCACCTACCGGGTCGCGGCCTACCACCTCGGCTGGACCGACGCGGAGGGACATCCGCGGGCGGCCCCGGCGGGCAAGGCGCTGCGCCCCGCGCTGGCGCTGCTGTCGGCGCGGGCGGCGAGCGCGCCGCAGGAGAGCGCGCTGCCGGGCGCGGTCGCCGTGGAGCTGACGCACGCGTTCTCGCTCCTGCACGACGACATCATGGACGGCGACCGGACCCGGCGGCACCGGCCCGCCGCGTGGGCGGTGTTCGGCGAGGCCGACGCCATCCTGGCGGGCGACGCGCTGGCGTCGCTGGCCGGGGAGGTGCTGCTGGAGGCGCCCGCGCAGGGCTCGGGACGCGCGGCGCGCGCGCTGGCCGCGGCCACCCGGCGGCTCATCGGCGGGCAGGCCCGCGACCTGGAGTTCGAGTCGCGCCGCACCATCTCGCTGGACGAGTGCGTCGCGATGGCGTCCGACAAGACGGCGGCGCTGCTGGCGTGCTCGTGCTCGATCGGCGCCGTCCTGGACGGGGCGCCCGAGCCGCTGTGCACCGCGCTCGCCGAGTTCGGCTCCGACCTCGGCATCGCGTTCCAGCTGGTCGACGACCTGCTCGGCGTCTGGGGCGACCCGAAGGTCACCGGCAAGCCCACGCTGTCGGACCTGCGGTCGCGCAAGCTGTCGCTGCCCGTGGTCGCCGCCCTGAACGCCGGGACGGCGCAGTCCGAGCGGCTCGCCGAACTGTACGCGGTACCCGCCGACACCGACGGCGGCGACGCCGGCGGCGGCGACGACGCGACCGGGTCCGGGACGGAGGACGCCCGGCTCGAGGAGATGGCGCGTCTCGTGGAGGCGGCCGGCGGCCGGGCGTGGGCCGAGGCCGAGGCCGGGCGCCGCATCGAGCGCGCCGCCGCGCGCATCACGTCGGCGGGGCTGCCCACCGCGATCCGCGCCGAGTTCCTGCACATCGCCGACTTCGTCACAGGACGGGATCACTGATGACGACGACAGAACCGACGAGACCGACCAAGCCGACGAAACCGAAGCTCGCGACGGCGGCGGAGGCCGCGGGGGCGGCACGGACGCCCGCCGAGGCGCTCGCCGCCGCCCGCGAGCACCTGATCGCCCTGCAGTCCCCCGAGGGCTGGTGGAAGGGCGAACTCCAGACGAACGTCACGATGGACGCCGAGGATCTGCTGCTGCGCGAGTTCCTCGGCGTCCGCACCGAGGACGACACGCGGGAGGCGGCCCGCTGGATCCGCTCGCAGCAGGCGGCGGACGGCACGTGGGCGAACTTCCACGGCGGCCCGTCCGACCTGTCCACCACCGCCGAGGCGTACGTCGCGCTGCGGCTCGCCGGGGACGCCCCGGACGAGCCGCACATGGCGCGGGCGTCCGCGTTCGTCCGGGCGCGGGGCGGGGTGCCGGCGACGCGGGTGTTCACGAGGTTCTGGCTGGCGATGTTCGGCGAATGGTCGTGGGACGACCTGCCCGTGCTGCCGCCGGAGATGATGTTCCTGCCCCGCTGGTTCCCGCTCAACGTGTACGACTTCGCGTGCTGGGCCCGGCAAACGATCGTCCCGCTGACGATCGTCGGATCGCTCCGCCCGGTCCGTCCGCTCCCGTTCGACCTGCCGGAACTGCGGGCCGACCGCACCGCCCGCCCGTCCGGACGGCGCGGGCTGCCGGGCTGGGACGAGGCGTTCCACGCGCTCGACCGGGCCCTGCACGCGTACCAGCGGCGGCCCGTCCGCCCGCTGCGCGAGGCGGCGCTGCGCCGCGCCGGCGAGTGGATCGTCGCGCGGCAGGAGGCGGACGGGTGCTGGGGCGGCATCCAGCCGCCGTGGGTGTACTCGCTGATCGCGCTGCACCTCCTCGGCTACCGCAACGACCACCCGGTCATGAAGCGCGGTCTGGAGGGCCTGGAGCGGTTCACGATCCGCGACGCCGAGGGCCGCCGGCTGGAGGCGTGCCAGTCCCCCGTGTGGGACACCGTCCTGGCGATGAACGCGCTCGCCGACGCGGGCGTCCCCGGCGACGACCCGGTCCTGCGCCGCGCCGCCGACTGGGTGCTCGGCGAGGAGATCACCGGGCCCGGCGACTGGTCGGTGCGGCGCCCGAACCTGCCGCCCGGCGGGTGGGCGTTCGAGTTCGACAACGACGTCTACCCCGACACCGACGACACCGCCGAGGCGATCCTCGCGCTCGACCGGGTCGACCACCCGGACGCCGAGCCCGCGATCGAACGGGCCGTCCGCTGGATGGCCGGGATGGCGTCCAAGGACGGCGGGTTCGCCGCGTTCGACGCCGACAACACCCGCGAACTCTGCCGCCGGCTGCCGTTCTGCGACTTCGGCGAGGTCATCGACCCGCCGTCCGCCGACGTCACCGCGCACGTCGTCGAGGCCCTCGCCCGCCGCGGCATGGCCGACTCGCTGACGGTGAAGAGGGCCGTGGTGTGGCTGCTGAAGGCGCAGGAGCGGGACGGCTCGTGGTTCGGCCGCTGGGGCGCCAACCACGTGTACGGGACGGGCGCCGCGGTGCCCGCGCTGATCGCGGCGGGCGTCCGGCCGGGCAGGCCCGCGATCCGGCGGGCCGTGCGGTGGCTCGAGCGCCACCAGCGGGCCGACGGCGGCTGGGGCGAGGACCTGCGCTCCTACGACGACCCGGGATGGATCGGGCGCGGCACCTCGACGCCGTCGCAGACCGCGTGGGCGCTCCTCGCCCTCCTCGCCGCCGGCGAGCGCGGCCCGGCCGTCGACCGGGGCGTCCGCTGGCTGATCGAGCACCAGCGGCCGGACGGCACGTGGGACGAGGACCACTTCACCGGCACCGGCTTCCCCGGCGACTTCTACATCAACTACCACCTGTACCGGCTGGTGTTCCCCGTCAGCGCCCTGGGCCGGTACGCCCGGGAGACCTGACATGGGCATGCCACTGCGACAGAGCCTGCGCGTCGGCGGATACGTCCTGAAGAACAAGCTCGCGCGCCGCGAGAAGTTCCCGCTGCTGGTCGAGCTGGAGCCGCTGTTCGCCTGCAACCTGGCGTGCGCCGGCTGCGGGAAGATCCAGCACCCGGCGGACGTCCTCAAGCAGCGGATGCCGGTCGAGCAGGCCGTCGCCGCGATCCGCGAGTGCGGCGCCCCGATGGTGTCGATCGCGGGCGGCGAACCGCTCATGCACCCGAAGATCGGCGAACTGGTCGGCGAGCTGATCCGGATGAGGCGGTACGTGTTCCTGTGCACGAACGCCGCCCTCATCCCCCGCAAGATCGACCAGTTCGAGCCGTCGCCGTACTTCGCGTGGGCCGTGCACATCGACGGCCTGCGCGAACGGCACGACGCGTCCGTCTGCAAGGAGGGCGTGTTCGACGAGGCCGTCGCCGCCATCAAGATGTGCAAGGAACGCGGGTTCCGCGTCACGACCAACACGACCGTGTTCAACACCGACACTCCGCAGTCCGTCATCGAGGTGCTGAACTACCTCAACGACGACCTGCGCGTCGACCAGATGATGATCTCGCCCGCCTACGCGTACGAGAAGGCGCCCGACCAGGAGCACTTCCTCGGCGTCCAGGAGACGCGGTCGCTGTTCCAGAAGGCGTTCGCGAACGGCAACCGCAAGCGCTGGCGGTTCAACCACTCGCCGCTGTTCCTCGACTTCCTGGAGGGGAAGGCCGACTTCCCCTGCACGGCGTGGGCGATCCCGTCGTACTCGCTCAAGGGCTGGCAGCGTCCCTGCTACCTGATGGACGACGGGCACGCCGCGACGTACCGGGAGCTGATCGAGGAGACCGACTGGGACTCCTACGGACGGGGCCGCGACGCGCGCTGCGCGAACTGCATGGCGCACTGCGGCTACGAGCCGACGTCGGTGTTCGCGACGATGGGCTCGCTGAAGGAGTCGCTGCGCGCGATGCGCGCCGTGTGACCACCGGGACCACCGAGCCCCGCGCCGGCCGACCGGCGCGGGGCTCCCTCACGCGCCGCGACTCCCGCCCAGGACGGGGTCAGGGTCGGGCGGCGGGGGTCTCCGTGACGGGGTCGGTGTGCAGTTCGTCGATGACGTCGGCGATCGCGGCGGTGAGGGCGTCGGCGTCGTCGACCAGGCCGGGGTCGAGCGAGACGCCGAAGCACAGCTCCCGGGAGACGCCGAGCGCGGCGACGGCGAGGGGCGCGCCCGGGGCGAGCGGGACGACCGGGTAGACGGCGGCGAGCGGGGCGCCCGCCAGGCGCAGCGGCCCGCCCGGACCCGGCAGGCTCGACACGATGCCCTGCAGGAAGCGCTCGCTGTAGGCGGCGCGGGCGAACCGGGCGTGCAGCGGCACCGGCATCAGCCGTCCGACCTGGCGCATCACGAACCAGGCGGCCAGCGCGCGGGTGCCCGACCGCAGCACCTTGCCGCGGCGGGCGATGTCGGCGAGCCGCGCGGTCTCGGGCATCGCCCCGATCGGCAGGTCGACCATGACGGCGCTGGTGTGGTTGCCCTCCATCGCGCCGCCGGGGGCCCGCATCATCAGCGGGACGGCGACGCGGCACGTCCCGCGCGCGTTCCCGCCGGGACGGGCGGCGCGGTGCAGGCCGCCCGCGACCGCGCACAGCACCACGTCCGTCACCCGGACGCCGTGCCGGCGGGCGACGTCCCGGACGAGATCGAGCGGCAGGTGCAGGGTGCCGAAGCGGCGTTCGGGGGTGCCGGCGGCGGGCAGCCGGGCGGGCGGGGCGACGTCCACGGCGAGCTGGCCGAGGCCGATCATGGTGCCCACCGCGGCGGTGAGCGCGGCGCGGACCCGGCCGCGCGGCGGCCCGGCCGGGGGCGGGTCCTGCGGGGGCTCCATCAGCGCCACGGCCTGCGCGACGACGCCGACGCCGTCCGCGACGACGTGGTGCATGAGGAACACGACGGCGGTGCGGCCCGGTTCGGCGCCGCGCACGAGGAGGATCCGCCACAGCGGGCGGTCGCGCGGGAACGGCTCGGCCTGCACGCGGGCGATCACCTCGCGGAGCCCGTCCATGCCCGCGACGCGGTGCTCGGCGACGTGCCAGTCCCAGTCGAGGGCCGGGTGGTCGCGCCAGACGGGCCGCCGCCAGCGTCCGGTGCCGTGCGGGCGCTGCCGGAACCGGGGCAGCCGGTCCATCCGCCCGGCGACGAGGCGGATCAGGTCGGCGCGGTGCAGCGGCTCGCGGGAGGTGTCGAGCATGATGACGCCGCCGGTGTGCTGCGGCGCCCGTTCGGTCTCGACGGCGAGGAAGAACGCGTCCGGGGCGCGGACGCGCTCGGCCGACGGGCGCGCGAACCGTTCGGCCGCGTACACCGACACGGCGACGAGCGGGACGGCCGCGGCCGCGTCCACCAGGTAGTGGTTCGCGGTCGCCATGATGACGTAGCCGGTGACGATGATGTGGACGGCGTTGACCGCCTGCACCGACCGGTGCGCCTTCACCCGCGCCAGCTCGACGCCGACCCACAGCGTCCACGCCATGTGCAGGGACGGCAGCGCGGCGAACCGGTCGGCGTGCTCGACCAGCGGCGACCCCCACGACCCCCAGGTGCCGCCGAGCCGGACGGTGTCGACGAAGCCGAGGCCGGGCATCAGCCGCGGCGGCATCACCGGGTACAGCGTGAAGCACGCGAGCGCGATGACGTTGAGCAGGATGAACGCGGTGCGGGCCGTCCGGTACCGGTCGGGGTGGCGCAGGAACAGCCAGACGAGCAGGGCGAGCGCGCTCGCGACGTAGGTGATCGCGTACTCGTAGTTGGCCAGGACCCGCAGGACGGACTGGTTCGCGAGCCACTCGTTGAGCGCGAGCTCCACGTCGAGGTGGAGCACCCGCTCCAGCTCGTACAACGTCATCCCGTGCGCGCGCGCGAGCTGTGCCCGCGGCTCCTCCGGCAGCATCGCCACGAGCAGGTACAGCCCGAACAGCGCGAGCCCGAGCAGCACCTCGCCGAGGGCGTGGGCGCGGGCGGCGTCCCCGTCCCGGGTCAGGACCGCATCGCGCGCCGTCACGGCTCCGTGTGTCCCCATCGTCTCCCCACAAACCGCTGTTACCCAGGTTTTCCGAGGTCAGACGGCCGTGACCGGAATCGGGGATCTTGTCCGGCGGGCGTCAGGACGGGGCCGACCGTCCGGGTTGACCGGAAATCTTCGGGAACGATATGGCGATTCCGTACGTCTTCGATATATCGTTGTCGTATCGCGAGGGATCACGGAAGATCTCAGAAGGTGGTGAAGAACATGCGTCACAAGCACGGAAACCCGTGGGGCAGGGGCGACATGCCGGGCTTCGGCCCGCTGTTCGGTGGCCCGTGGGGGCCGCCCGGCGGATTCGGCCCCGGCGGCCCCGGCGGACCTGGCGGACCTGGCGGCTTCGGCGGCCCCGGCCCCGGTCCCGGCCCGCGCCCACCGTGGGCGCACGGGCGGCGCGGCGGCCCGTGGGGGCGGGGGGCCAAGGCCCGCAAGGGCAACGTCCGCGCGGCGATCCTCGCGCTGCTCGCCGAGGAGCCCCGCAACGGCTACCAGGTCATCCAGCAGATCGCCGAACGCAGCGAGCAGGCGTGGCGGCCGAGCCCCGGCGCGGTCTACCCGGCGCTGCAGCAGCTCGCCGACGAAGGGCTGATCGCCGCCGAGGAGTCCGGCGGCCGCCGCACCTACCGGCTCACCGAGCCCGGCCGCGCGTACGTCGACGAGCACGCCGACGAGCTGCGCGAGCCGTGGGCGGCGATGACCCCGGACTTCGGCGAGGGCGTCCCCGAACTGTTCAGGCAGGCCGCGCAGACGGGAGCCGCGGTCATGCAGATCGTCCGTTCAGGCCGGCCCGAGCAGCTCGACCGGGCGCGGGACGTCCTGTCGGGCGCCCGCCGCGACCTGTACCGGATCCTCGCCGACGACGAGGACCCGGGCCCGGACGCACGGGAGGGATCATGAGCGACGGACTCCGCATCGGCGACGCCGAACGGGACGCGGTCGTGGTCGCGCTGCACGACCACTTCGCCGCGGGCCGGCTGGACCGCGCGGAACTCGACGGGCGCATGGACGCCGCGCTGGCCGCGAAGACGCGCGGCGACCTGGGCGCGCTCGTCCGGGACCTGCCGCCCCCGCACGGCCTGCCCGAGGCGGCGAAGCCGCGGCCCGCGCCCGTCCCCGGGCAGGTGCCGTGGGGGCATCCGGGGCTGATGTACGGCGGCCCGCACCACCTGCACCGCCACCGGCGCCACCCCGGGCACCACCACGGGCCGGGCCCCGCGTTCCCGCTGCTGCTCGGCGTCTTCCTCGTGCTGACGTTCACGGTCGGCGCGGGCACCGGGCTCCTGGCCGTCCTCGCCATCGCGATGGTGGCCTGGCTCGCGAAGGCGGTCCGTGCCGGCGCGGCCCTCCGCCACGCCCACCGCGCCGGCGATCGCTAGGCGGCCGGGAGGCGGGTGCAGGGGGCCGGAACGGCGTCGCGGAGAGCCTGGAGCCCGCGTTCGACCAGCGGGTTCCCGCGCCCTCCGCGCCGCACGCACGTCAGCAGGCGGCACCTCGGCACCGACTCGCCGACCAGCGGAACGCGGACGGCCCCCTCCCCCGGCCCGCCGACCAGGCGCGGGACGAGCGACACCCCGAGCCCGGCGGCGCCCAGCGCCCAGATCACCGACCAGGTGGTCGTGAAGTGCTCCATGCGGGGCGTGAACCCGGCGGCGCAGTAGGCGAGCAGCCGGTGGTGGTGGTCGCAGCTCTCGGGCTGCACGCTGATCCACGACTCGGACGCGGCGTCCTCGAGGCGGGCGGCCCCCCGTACGGCCAGCGGGTGGCCCGCGGGGACGATCAGGTCCATCGCCTCCTCGAGCAGCGGCTCCCGGTCGAAGCTGGGGTCGCCGGGCGGGGGCGCGTCGGCGGACGGCTCGATGACCGCGATGTCGGTGTCGCCGGCGGCCAGCAGGGCGATCGCCTCGGCGGTGTCGCACTCGCGGATCTCGATCGGCAGCCGCGGGTCCGCGCGCCGCAGCCGTCCGGCCGCCTTCAGTCTCCCGGCACCTCACCAGCGACGGCGTCGTCGTGTGGACGCGGTGCTCGTGCGGGCGCCTGCGCATGGATCTCGTGCCGGACGGGCCCGGCGGGTCGCGCCTGACCGCCGGGCCCTGCCCGCACGCACCCTCCGACTAGCGGAGGGCGGCGGCCTCTGCGGCGAGCCCGCGGATCGCGTCCCAGTCGCCGGACCGGACGGCGTCGGCCGGGGTCAGCCACGTCCCGCCCACGCACCCGACGTTCGGCAGCGCGAGGTAGTCGGCGGCGTTGCCGGGCTTCACCCCGCCGGTCGGGCAGAACCGGACCTGCGGGAGCGGGCCGTTCAGCGCCTTCAGGTACGGGATGCCGCCGGCGGGCTCGGCCGGGAAGAACTTCATCGCGGTGACGCCCGCCTCCAGCAGCGCGATCGCCTCCGACGCGGTCGCGGCGCCCGGCAGGAACGGCAGGCCGGTCGCGGCCATCGCGGTCTGGAGGCGTTCGGTGCAGCCGGGGCTGACCAGGAACCTCGCCCCGGCGGCGGCCGAACGCTCGGCGTCGTCCGGGCGGACGACCGTCCCGGCGCCGACGACCGCGTCCGGCACCTCGGCGGCGATCCGGGTGATCGCCTCGATCGCGACCGGCGTCCGCAGCGTCACCTCGATCGCCGGGAGGCCGCCCGCGACGAGCGCGCGGGCCAGCGGCACGGCGGCGTCGGCGTCGTCCAGCACGACGACGGGGATGACGGGCGCGAGGTCGAACAGGTCTTCGGCGTTCAAGCGGACTCCAAGGGTCGTGCGGGTTCGGGAGCGGTCCGCGCGAGCCGCATGGCCGCGCCGACCAGCGCCGGGCCGGTGTGGACGATCAGTGCGGTGGGGATCGCGCGCAGGTACGTCTCGACGGGAGGCTTCCCCTCGAACCGGGCGCGGAACGCGCTCGCCGCCAGGACGTCCGCGATGCGCGGCAGGACGCCGCCGCCCAGGTAGACGCCGCCCGTCGCGCCGATCGTCAACGCGACGTTGCCGGCGAGCGAGCCGAGCATCTCGCAGAACAACGCGAGGGTCCGCGCGCAGCGGGCGTCGTCCTTGTGGTCGACGATCCACGCGGGCTCCGCCGGCTCGGGCGGGACGCCGTCGATGATCGCGAGGTACCGGTGGATGCGGGCGAGGCCGTCCCCCGACAGGAGGTACTCGGCGGTCGCGGCGCCGCGCTCGGCGCGCAGCAGCCGGACGACCTCGACCTCGAGGTCGGTCCCGGCGGGCGCGTCGACCTGGCCGCCCTCCCCCGGCAGCGGCACCCAGCCGCCGCCGGGCGCCGGGACGAGCCCGCCGACGCCGAGGCCCGTACCGGGGCCGACGACCGCGAGGGGCCCGTCCGCCGTCGGGTACCGGTCCCCGACCGGGACCAGGTCGCCGGCCGCCAGCCGGGGCAGCGACATGGCGAGCCCGGCGAAGTCGTTGACGATCTCCAGGTGCGGCACGCCGAGACGTTCGCGCACGTCCTCGGGGGTGCCGACCGGCCAGCCCGCGTTCGTCAGGTGGAACGTCCCGCCGGTGACGGGGCCCGCCACCGCCAGGCACGCGGCGGACGGGCGGACGCCCGGAGCGTGCCGGGACAGGTACGCGAGCGCGGCGTCGGCGAGGTCGGCGTGCTCGCGGGTGGGGAGGGCGCGGACGGCGCGGGGCGCGCCGGACGGGCCGTCCACGAGCGCGAACCGCGCGTTCGTCCCGCCGATGTCGCCGACCAGCCACGGACCGCTCATCCGAACACCCCGGCGCCGCTCTCGGCCGGGCCGACCGCCGCGCGGAAGGCCGCGAACAGCTCGCGTCCGGTGCCCGACCACCGGTCGGGGTCGGGCACGCCCCCCTCCGGCTCCCGCGCGGCGAACTCCTCGTCGGGGACCAGGACCTCCAGCAGCCCCTTGTCGGCGTCGAGCCGGACGACGTCGCCGTCCCGCACGCGCGCGAGCGGGCCGCCCGCCGCGGCCTCCGGCGACGCGTGGATCGCCGCGGGCACGGCCCCCGACGCGCCCGACAGCCGCCCGTCCGTCACCAGCGCGACCCGGTGGCCGCGGTCCTGCAGGACGCCGAGCGGCGTGATCAGCCGGTGCAGTTCGGGCATCCCGTCGGCGCGCGGGCCCTGCAGCCGGACGACCGCGACGACGTCCCGGTCGAGCTCCCCGGCGGCGAACGCGTCCTGCAGCTCCTCCTGCGAGCCGAACACCCGCGCGGGGGCCTCGACCGTCCGGTGCTCGGGCCTGACCGCCGACACCTTCACGACCGCGCGCCCCAGGTTGCCGCGGACGGTCCGCAGCCCGCCGTGCGTGTCGAACGGCTCCGCGGCGGGCCGCAGCACCGCCGGGTCGCCCGTGGCCGCCCGGCCGTCCTCCCAGATCACGCGACCGCCGTCGAGGCGCGGGACCTTGCGGTACGCGGCGAGGGACGCGCCGCCGACCGTCCGGGCGTCCTCGTGCAGCAGCCCGGCGTCGATCAGCTCGCCGATGAGGAACGCGGTGCCGCCCGCGGCGTGGAAGTGGTTGATGTCGGCCGTGCCGGACGGGTACAGCTGGGTGAGCATCGGCGTCACCTGCGACAGCTCGTCGAAGTCGTCCCAGGTCAGCTCGATGCCCGCGGCGGCCGCCATGGCGGGCAGGTGCAGCGTGTGGTTCGTGGAGCCGCCCGTCGCGAGCAGCGCGACGATCGCGTTGGCGAACGCGCGCTCGTCCAGCATCTCGCCGACCGGCGTGTACTCGCCGGCGAGGTCGGTGATCTGCAGGAGGCGGCGTCCGGCCGCGGCGGTGAGGCCCTCGCGCAGGTCGGTGCCCGGCGGGACGAAGCTCGCGCCCGGCAGGTGCAGGCCCATGACCTCCATGAGGAGCTGGTTGGAGTTCGCGGTGCCGTAGAAGGTGCAGGTGCCGGGCGAGTGGTAGGACGCGGACTCGGCGGCGAGCAGCTCGTCGCGGCCGATCTCCCCGGCCGCGTAGCGCTTGCGGACCCTGGCCTTCTCGGCGTTCGGCAGGCCGGACGCCATCGGCCCGGCGGGGATCAGGATCGCCGGCAGGTGCCCGAACGACAGGGCGCCGATCACCAGGCCGGGGACGATCTTGTCGCAGACCCCGAGCAGCAGCATGCCGTCGAACATGTCGTGCGAGAGGGCCACCGCCGTCGCCATCGCGACCACGTCCCGGCTGAACAGCGACAGCTCCATGCCCGCGCGGCCCTGGGTGATGCCGTCGCACATCGCCGGGACGCCGCCCGCGAACTGAGCGGTGCCGCCCGCGCGGCGGATCGCGGCCTTGAGGACGTCCGGGTAGTCCTTGAGCGGCTGGTGCGCCGACAGCATGTCGTTGTAGGACGACACGATCGCGACGTTCGGCGTGACGTCGCCGCGCAGCCACAGCTTGTCCTGGACACCGCACGCGGCGAAGCCGTGCGCCAGGTTCGCGCACCCCATGCCGCCGCGCACCGGACCCTCCGTGCGGGCGGCGCGGATCCGGCCCAGGTACTCCTCGCGGCGGTCGGCGCTCCGCTCCGCGATGCGCCGCGTCACCTCTGCCAGCACGGGATGCACAGCCATTCATTGCTCCAGACCAGGGGGAATCTCCGCATGCAAACTACAGAGACATACGCAGCCCGCACAACCCACTTAGAAAATCCGTCTTACAAAAGTCTCCGGAGTTTCACCAGCTGGACGTACCAAAGACCCGCATGCTTGACTGGCCGGATGCCCGCCACCCCGGCCACGACCGGCGACGTCCTCCGCCTCATCCGCGAGGACGGCGTCGACACCCGCGCGGACCTCGCGCGCCTCACCGGACTGTCGCGTCCCACCGTGGCGTCCCGCGTCGCCGACCTCATCGGCCGCGGTCTCGTGGTCGAGCGCGCCGACGGGCCGTCCACCGGCGGCCGTCCCCCCGCCCGCCTGCGGTTCCACGCGGCCGGGGGCGCCGTGCTGGTCGCCAACCTCGGCCAGTCGCGCGGGCAGCTCGCCGTCTGCGACCTCGCCGGGACGATCCTCGCCCGCGCCGACGGGCCCCCGGCCGACGTCTCGCCCGACACGACGATCCCGAACCTGCTCGACCTGTGGTGCGGGCTGCTCAAGGACGCGGGCGTCCCGGTCGCGTCCGTCCGCGGCGTCGGCCTCGGCGTCCCCGACGCCGTCGAGCACGTCGCGGGCCGCTGGGACGCCGTCGAGATCGGCCCGCGCGTCCGCGACCGGTTCGGCGTCCCCGCCTTCCTCGACAACGAGGTCAACGCCGCCGCGCTCGGCGAGCACCAGGCCCACCCCGGGGTGGACGACCTGCTGTTCGTGAAGATCTCGACCGGCATCGGCGCCGCGATCATCGCGGGCGGCGCCATCCGGCGCGGCGCCCTCGGCGCGGCCGGGGAGATCGGCCACGTGCCCGTCCCGTCCGACGTCGAGCGCCCGTGCCGGTGCGGCAACGTCAACTGCGTCGAGGCGATCGCCGGCGGCGCCGCGCTGCTCGCCCGCTCGTCCGCCGCCGACCTGCCCGCCCTCGCCGCGCTCGCCCGCTCCGGCGACCCCGCGACCGTCGCCCTGCTGCGCGACGCGGGCCGCCGCATCGGCGAGGTCGTCGCCACCGCCGTCAACCTGCTCAACCCCGCCGTCGTCGTCCTCGGCGGCGACCTCGTCGGCGCGGACGAACCGCTCATCGCGGGCCTCCGCGAGATCGTCTACCGGCGCGCCACCGCCCTCGCCACCCGCAGCCTGCGGATCGAGCCGGCCCGCCTCGGCGAGACCGCCGGTCTCACCGGCTGCGCCGCGATGGTGCTCGGCAGGATCCTCTCCCCGGCGGCCGTCGACTCGGCCCGGTAGCGCCCTCCGCCCCGAACGGCCCCGCGCACGGTCCCGCCGCGCGCGGGGCCGCCGCATGTCCGAAATCCCCGGGAACATACTCGGACCAGGGCATTGACGATGTCGCCGAAATTGTTGACAATCTTGGCACCAGTGACGTCGACAGGAGGCGCCGAGCATGACCGACCACCCCACGCCGTCCCCACGGGCGCGCGAACTCGTGCGGGGCGCGTACGACGTGCACATCCACGTGGCGCCCGACGTGATGCGGCGCCGCATCGACGACCTCTCGCTCGCCCCCCGGTTCGCCGAGGTGGGCATGAGCGGCTTCGTGCTCAAGTCGCACTACCTGCCCACCGCGGAGCGCGCCGCCGTGGTGCGCGCCGCCGTCCCCGGCTTCGACGCGGTCGGCGCGATCACGCTGAACGGCTCGGTCGGCGGCATGAACCCGATCGCCGTCGAGATCGCCGCGCGCAGCGGCGCGCAGGTCGTGTGGATGCCCACCGTCGACAGCGCCAACCAGCGCGAATGCACGGCGCACGACCCCGAGGGCGCCCGCCCGCCGATGTGGGCGCGGCTCCAGGAGGAGCTGCGCGCCGCGGGCATGGCCGCCGACCCCGTGGACGTCGTCGACGGCGACGGGACGATCACCGCGGCCGTCCGGCAGGTGCTCCGCGTGATCGCCGCGCACGACATGACGCTGGCCACCGGCCATCTCAGCCAGGCCGAGATCGCCACCGTCGTGGACGCCGCCTCCGCCGAGGGGGTGCGGCGCATCGTCGTCACCCACCCCGAGTTCACGTCCCAGCGGGTCGGCGCGGAACGGCAGCGCGCCCTCGCGGCGAAGGGCGCCCTGCTGGAGCGCTGCTTCACCACCCCGTACACCGGGAAGGTCTCATGGGAACTCTGGCTCGAGAACATCGAGGCGGTGGGGCCCGAGCACTCGGTCCTGTCCAGCGACCTCGGCCAGCCGTTCAACCCGCCCGTCGAGGACGGGCTGGCGCTGATGGCCGACCGCCTGCTCGCCGAGGGCTTCACCGAGGACGACGTCCGGACCATGGCCGTCCGCAACAGCCGCCGGCTCGCCGGTGCGGACCGCGCCGAGGAGGCCCGACCGTGACATCCGTGCTGAAGACCCGAAAGCTGACCAAGCAGTTCGTCAAGGACGACCAGGGCATCGTCGCGCTCCGCGACTTCGACCTCGACGTCGCGCAGGGCGGCTTCGTCAGCGTCCTCGGGCGCAGCGGCTGCGGCAAGTCCACGATGCTGAACCTCCTCGCGGGCCTCACCGCGCCCACGTCCGGCGAAGTCCTCTACCGGGACGAACCGGTCACCAAGCCCCGCGTCGACGTGGGCTACCTGACGCAGTCCGACACGCTCATGCCCTGGCGGACCGTCCGGCGCAACATCGAGATGCCGATGGAACTGCGCGGCGTCCCGTCCGCCCGCCGCCGCGAACGCGCGGACGAGCTGATCGAGCGGGTCGGGCTGGGCGGCTTCGAACGCCACTACCCCCGCGAGCTGTCCGGCGGCATGCGGCGCCGGGTCAGCCTCGCCCGCATGCTGGCCTGCGACCCCGAGACCCTCCTGATGGACGAGCCGTTCGGCGCGCTCGACGCCCAGCTGCGGCACGACCTGCAGAAGGAACTCCTCCGGCTCTGGCAGGGCAGCGGCCAGACCGTCGTGTTCGTCACCCACGACATCGAGGAGGCCCTCCTGCTCGGCGACCGCGTCGTCGTCCTCGGCCGCCTCGGCCGCGTCGTCCTTGACGAGGAGGTCGGCCTCCCCCGCCCGCGCGACCCCGACGAACTCCGGGTCGACTCCCGCTTCGTCTCCCTCCACCGCAAGATGACCGACGCACTCCGCGAGGGAGCACGATGAGCACCGGCACCAAGGGCGCCGCGCCCGAGATCGTCCGGATCGACCGCGGCTTCTGGGCGAGGAACGGGACCACCGCCGGCGTGTGGACCGCGCGGGTCGTCCTCGTCGCGGCGCTGCTGCTCATCTGGGAGTGGGCCGCCGACCGCTGGTTCGACGTCATCTTCACCAGCCGCCCGTCCGAGATCTGGGCCCGCCTCGTCCAGTGGCACCAGGACGACATCCTGTGGTCGAACACCTGGGTCACCGTCCAGGAGATCCTCTACGGGTTCGCGCTCGGCGCCGCCGCGGGCGTCGTCCTCGGCTTCCTGCTCGCCTCGGCGTCGCTGCTGTACCGGGTGCTCGACCCGTTCATCATGGCCCTCTACTCGATCCCGAAGGTGGCGCTCGCCCCGCTGTTCATCGTCTGGTTCGGCATCGGCATGAACATGAAGGTGCTGCTCGCCGCCGCGACCGTCTTCTTCCTCGTGTTCCTCAACACCGTCGCGGGCGTCCGCGAGGTCGACCGGGGCCTGATCGACGCCGTCCGGCTGATGGGCGGCTCGCGCCTGCACATCACGTTCAAGGTCGTCCTGCCGGGCTCGATGACGGGCGTCCTCACCGGCCTGAAGGTCGCGATCCCGTACGCCCTGATCGGCGCGGTGATCGGCGAACTCGTGGCGTCCAACCGCGGCCTCGGCTACCTGATCAACGACGCGGCCGCCCAGTTCGACACCGCCGGCGTGTTCGCCACCCTCGTCGTGCTCAGCGTCATCGCGGCCGTGCTGAACCTGCTCGTCGGCCTCCTCGACCGCCGGCTGAGCCGCTGGAAGCCGGTGGGATCACGATGAAACGCCTGCTCGCAGCACTGCTCGCCCTGGTCCTCACCGCCGCGGGATGCGCGAACCGCACGTCCACCACCCCGCCGGGCGTGCTGAACGTCGGCCAGATCAGCAACTCGATCGCGTTCTTCCCGCTGTTCATCGCCGAGAAGAAGGGCTACTTCGCCCAGGAGGGCGTGAAGCTCGGCGACCGCCCCCGCCTCGGCACCGGCGCGAAGGTCGCCGCCGCCCTCAAGTCCGGCGGCATCGACGTCGGCGCGGGCGTCCTCACCGACGCCCTCAACCTCGCCCGCATCGACGACGACACCCAGCTCGTCGCCAACCTCGTCGACAAGTACTACGTCGACGTCATCGTGTCGGAGAACTGGACCGGCCCACCCGCCTCGGCCCCGCTCGACCAGCGGATCCGCGCGCTCGAGGGCAAGAAGATCGGCATCACCGGCCCCGGCAGCGGCACCGAGGCCCTGGTCACCTACCTCTTCCAGCGCGTCGGTCTGCGCTCCGACAACGACGTCGAACTCGTCAACCTCGGCGCCAAGGCGACGTCCGCCATCGGTGCCCTCAAGGCCGGCCGGGTCGACGCCCTGTCCTTCTTCCAGCCGATCGCACAGCAGGCCGAGGCCGCGGGCGCCGGGAACCTGTACATCTCGCCGTCCCGGGGCGACATCCCCGGCTTCGAGCACACCGCGCACGGCGTCGTGTTCACCACCGAGAAGCTCATGGCCAAGAAGAGCAAGGAGATCGCCGCGTTCCAGCGCGCCATCGCGCGGGCCCTCGCCGACATCCGCGAGCGTCCCGGCGAGATCCCCGGCCTGCTGGCCGAGTACAACGAGACCGTCGACCCGGAGGCCCGCGCGGCCCTCGTCCCGATCCTCCGCGAGGAGGTCCCGGCCCAGGTCGGCTTCACCCGCGAGGCGATCGGCACTGCCCTCGAGTTCCACCGCACCACCGGCCTCGTCGAACGACTGCCGACGTACGAGGAGATCGTCCCCCCGCCCCTACGGGTCGCCGGGAACGGCTGAAGCCCTGTCCCGGCCGGTCGTCCCGATCGGCCGGGGCCCGTCAATGCCGACGTTCATCGACGCCGGGCTCCGGCCGCACTGACCCGATCACAAAGACGATCGCCGCCGATCGCCGTTCGGGAACGGGTGCCCGTCGTCACGATGCCCCCTCCGGCCGGTCGGCGTCCCAGCGGAATCCGGACTCCGCGTCCTGCGGCGGCCGAGGGTCCTGGGTGACGAACCATTCGGGCCGGCCGACGTGGTCGCGCCGGACGCCGATGGCCGTGGTGTGGTTGCGGCCCTCGGGGTCGACCGAGTCGAGCTCTTCCTGGATGTGCGTCTCGATCAGGTCCAGCGGGGACAGTCCCGCCTCGGCGCCGTCGTCCCGCAGCCCGGCGATGTACTCCGTCAGGACGTCCTCGGGAAGGACCAGGCGCGGCCGCCGGCGAACCGGCCGCCCGGCGTGGGCGGTCACCTCGTACACGCCGGGCGCCGTCCCGGAGACCGTGTATCCGAGACGGCGGATCCGGGCGACGAGACCGGCGGCCACGTCCGTCAACAGTGCGTCCCGGCCGGGTAGCTCGTGATGATGTTCTTGCTGCTGCTGCCGACGATCATCTTGAAGATCTGCTTGCGCACGACCTGGTTGGTCCGGACGTTCCTGAGATACAGAACCCGCGAGTAGCAGGATTTCCCTCCGCTGCGGTTCCACCTGTCGGGATCGGAGGTGTTGTGACTCATCGCGAGGTCGGCGATGTCCCGCCAATTCTGGTACGTCCCCGCCGCCATGCGTTCGAAGTCACCCCTGTGGCGCCAGAGGATGTGCCGGTAACCCCAGGTCGGGGAGGAGCTGTGCTTCGGGCCGCCGCAGCGCAGCGCGAAGTCGACGACGCGGTTCTTGGTGAACAACCGCACCAGTTTCTGCGGGTCGGTGCTGCGCCCGCAGGCGCCCCACGGCGGCGCCGCCTGCACCTGGGCCCGGCTCACCGCCGCGGCCGGGCTCGCCGCCCAGGCCAACCGATCGTCTGCAGAAGGGGCGGCCTGCGCCGGGGCCGCGCCGACCGTGCCGACAAGTGCGGCAGTGATGGATACACAGAGGAGTTTGGCTCGCATACGCGACATCGTATATTGCACCACCCGCCATTCGGCAACCATTTTCGCCATACTCGTGCGACGCAAGGAATAAATGCGCACCAAATAAATCAGATGGAGCAAAAGTAATACTACTACGCAATATTGCGCAAACATCTCGACCGGCTTCACCCCCGGCGCGCTGATCAACTAAGAACACGGCCCTTCATCCCGCACCAGAGGTGAAAGAGACCCTTCAAGACAGCCCGTACAGGCAAAACTTCCCACCGGCCATAGCCTGGCCTCGCGGCGGCCCTGACCCGCCCTCCCCCACGACGCCTGCGGCTGTCGGAACGGAACCTGGCGGCCTCGTCGGCCGCCTTCGAAGTGAAGAAATCGTCCTCGGGGCGGTCAGCGGGGCGGGCCCGCCCCGATCCGGCGCAGGGCGGCGGCGTACTCGCCGGGCTGCGGCCGGTGGCCCTCCAGCCACCACGTCGCACCGGCGGCGGCGATGGCCGCGACGGTCTCGCGGGCCGCGCCGGGATCGTCCGCCGGGGTGGCGCCGGTGATCACGACGTCGAACGGGCCGTCGCCGTCCCGCCGCTCCCCGACGATCCCCACGAGTTCGGCCACCGCCTCCGGAGTGGCGTTCCACGAGCCGTCCTCCATGGAGACCATCATCGGCGCGACGCCGTCCCACCGGGCCGCCCGCCGCAGGGGCCGACGGTTCGGCCAGTTGCAGCCGATCCAGACGGGCGGACGCGGGCGCTGCGACGGCGCGGGCCGGAACGTCACGTCCGCCGCGGTCAGGTACTCGCCGTGGAAGTCCACCCGTTCGCCCGACCACAGCTCGGTCAGGAGCGCCAGCCCCTCGTCCAGCTTCCGCGCAATTTCGACCGGCCGGACGGACTCGCCCCACGTGCCGTACTCGTCGTCCAGCGTGAAGCCCAGCCCCGCGCCGAACACCAGTCGTCCGCCCGATAGCCGGTCCAGCGACGTGGTCTGCCGCGCCAGCGTTCCGGGCCGCCGCCGCGCCACCGCCGTGACCATAGGCCCGAACCGGATCCGCTCGGTCGCCGCGGCCACCAGCGTGAGCAGCACCCAGGGGTCGGCCACGTCGAAGGGACCGTAGGGGAAGTCCACGTGGTCCCAGACGAAGAACCCGTCCCACCCCGCGTCCTCGGCCCGCCGCGCCAGTTCGGCGACCTGCCGGGGCTCCGCGAACTCCCCGATGTTGGGCACGCAGACTCCATAGCGCATGGCGGGCATGCTACTCGTCGCGACGCCCCTTCGGAAGGATG
This sequence comes from Actinomadura cremea, assembly GCF_014648495.1. GTDB lineage: Bacteria > Actinomycetota > Actinomycetes > Streptosporangiales > Streptosporangiaceae > Spirillospora > Spirillospora cremea. The sequence goes on along the minus strand of NZ_BMRF01000004.1, from coordinate 233,713 downwards.
ATTCTCGTATTACGAGAACCAATTTATTGTCGACACAAATCCCAGATTGGGTGCGCCCTAAACGAAGGATCGAAGTGCGACATAAAACCCAAAAGGGATCACCGAACGCCCGTGTGATGCAATCGGAAAAGATCTACCATATGCCGGTCGATCGGACGCTTCCGTCACCACCCGAAATGGGTATTACCTTTCCAGGACAACGAAGGCGGTGTCGATCCATTGGCGGCGGGACGCGATGCGATCTTGTGGGGCTCGGCCGGCGACGATCTGTCGGGCTCGGACTACGAAGAACTGGACGACCGGTACGGGCCGCTGACGATCCGCCGCGTCTACCAGCGCCCGCGCGACGGGATCCCGAGGTCGTGGGCGGCGTCCAACGCCGGGGCCGACGTGGGGAAGCGCGCCAGCTGCTGGTCGGGAAAACCGGATATGCGCGCCGTCGCCTCGGGATCACTGGACGAGCGGATTCTCGCTTTCCTGCGCAGCATCCCGAAGACCCACGTCGCGTTCGTGACGATTTGGCACGAACCCGATGCAAAGCTGAAGAATGGGACATTCTCCCTCTCCACCTACCGGGCCGGATTCCGGCGGTTCTGCCGGCTGGTCAAGCGGGTGCAGGACGACGGATGGACGCGCCTGCACACGGTGCAGATCGTCACGACGTGGGCCGGCACGAATCCGTCGTCCGGCCGCACCTACGCGGACATGTGGCCGGGAGACGGGCTGGTCGACTGCTACGGCGCGGACGGCTATTCGCACGTCGGCTCCGAGTCGTCCCTGTGGGGTCCGGCGGTCGAGTTCGCCCGCTCGCGGGGAATCCCGTGGTGCGTCCCCGAGATCGGCTACGGCAACAGGGGGACGCAGAACGTGTCGTGGATGAAGGACCAGATCGACTACATGACCTCGACCGCCGGGGGCGGAAAGCACACCCGGTGCGCGTTCGCGTGCTGGTTCGACACCGCCGGGCCGATCTCCAATCCCACTCCGGGCGGCAATCGGGCCTGGATCGCGGCGGCCAAGAGCGCCTCACGCAAGTACCACTACGACTACACCAAGTTCGTCCTGTAGGCGCTATGGGTGCAGGGCGTCGTCCGGGGCGGTGAAGGCGGCGTTCGTGAAGCGGACGGTCAGTCCCGCGCGCTCGGGGGCGCAGCAGTAGAGGCCCGCGAATGCCGGGACGCCCGCGGGGAACGGGGCGAGCCGGATCATCCGCCAGGGTTCGTCGCCCGCGCGGGCCCGCACGGTGACGGCGTCGCCGCTACGGCTCGCACGGATCGTCACCTCGCGTCCCGTCCAGTCGACGGGCGCGGACGACCAGTCCGACACCCCTCGGGTGACGACCGCGCCGAGCTGCATGGCGCCGTCGCAGTACTCCAGCCCGGCCTTGGTCCACGTCGACGCGTCGATGCGGACGAGCAGCCCCGCCTGGTCGAACTGGCGGTCGTAGTCCGCGACGAACGACACCTCGAACGCGGCCTCGGCGGCGAACGGGGCGAGGAGCGCGTGCCCCCCGTCGCGGTCGTAGCCGTACGAGGTCGTCCGCCAGAAGTCGCTCCCCTGCGCGGCGGTGACGAGGAGGGCGTCCCCGTCCCCGTCCCCGACGACATCGACCGGCGCGTTCAACCACTCACCATCGATCATCCCCGAAACCTACCCCCCGCGCCGGGCTCGTTCTCCGCGATGCCCCGCTTCGTGAAAGGGCGTTGTCACCGGGGGCGGCGTATGGTCGGGTAACGCCGTGGACGTCGATCAGTTCTTCACTTTCGGGCCGCGCGCACCGTTCGAGACGCGGCAGGTCTTCACCGACCGGGAACGGCACGTGGCGACGCTCCACCAGCGGTTCGCCGACCATGCCGAGCGGTCGTGGACGACCGAGGAGCTGCTCGACTTCCAGCGGCCGGCCGCCAATCTCGTCGTCGTCTCGGGCGAGGGCGGGATCGGGAAGTCGACGCTGGCGCGGCACGTCGCCGACCTCGCCGTGGACGGCTCGCTGGACGGGCTCCCGGCGCGACGCGCGCGGGCCGTGCTGGACTTCGCCGATCCCGGCAGTTCGAGTTTCGAAGGAGTGATGCTGCGGGTGCGCGCCGCGCTCGGGCCGCTGGCACGATCGTGGCCGGCGTTCGACGTGGCGCTCGCGCTGTACTGGGAGCGGAAGCATCCGGGCGAGTCGCTGACCGAGTTCCTGCGGCGCGGTTCGACGTCCGCGGTGGCCGAGCAGGTCGGCGGGACGGTCGACCAGCTCCTCGGCGGGTTCGGGGCGGTGAGCGCGGCGTACCGCGCGCTGCACCTGCTGGGCAGTACCGCCGCGCACCGCACGCGGTTGCGCAGACTGCGCAACGACCTTCCGGCGCTCGACCCGATCCTCGGCGAGCAGGACCCGGACCGGATGCTCGGCTACATGCCCGTGCTGCTGGCGGCGGACCTCGAACGGGCCCGGTCCCGGCGGCCCGCACTGGCGCTGTGCGTCCTGGACACCCTCGAGAACGTGCAGATGCTGCCGCCGGAACGGGGCGGCCTCGAGGACCTGGTGTCGCGGCTGGTGTACCTGATGCCCAACGTCATGTTCGTCGCGGTGAGCAGGGTGCCGCTGCGGTGGCACGATCCGGTGCGCGCCGCCACGCTCACCTACGGCGGGGACCACCGCTGGCCGGGCCTCCGCGGCGACGACCGGCTCGGGCTGGACGGGTTCGACCGTGCTTCGGCCGACGCGTACCTGTCCGCGCGGCTGACGGTCGAGGGCCGTCCGGCGATCGGGGCGCGGGTGCGGGAGCGGATCACGGCGGGGTCGGGCGGGTCGCCGCTCTACCTCGAACTGTCGGCGGGCCTGTTCGGAGAGCATCTGGCGCGGGGCGAGACCCCGCCGGACGAGGTGTTCGGGCTCGGCTTCCCGGAACTGGTGCTGCGGATGATGCGCGACCTGTCGGCGGAGGACCGCGACCTGCTGCGCGCGGCGGCGCTGCTGGAGGCGTTCGACGAGGACGTGCTGCACGCGGTCCTGCCCGGGATCCGGCGGCGGCAGGTGCAGCTGTTCGCCGAGCGGATGTTCGTCCGGCGGGACGCGACGGTGTGGCCCCCGTACCGGCTCCACGACAACCTGCGCCGCAGCGTCGCCGCGTGCGACTCGCGGACCGACGACGGATGGACGGACGCGGAGCGCGCCGCGAACGCGCAGCGGGCCGTCGACCACCTGGCGGGCGTCGCGATGGAGGTCTGGGACGAGGACCCGGAGCACGCGCTGCCGCTCGGGGTGCGGAGCCGCCGCGCGGTGGCCGCGTTCCTGCTCGTGCTGCGGGCGGCGCACGAGCACCGGCTTCTCCCGCCGGCGCTGGGCGACATGGCGTACGGACTGAGCGTGCTCGGGCACTGGCAGGTGCTCGCGTCGTTGCCGGAGCTGCCCGATTCGCCGCGGCTCGCGGAACTGACCGCCGTCGCGCGGCTCACCGCCCGAGGCGACATGAACGCCGGGAAGCGCTACGACGCCATGCGGCGGCTCGTGGGCGAGCCGGACGGGCCGTTCGCCGACTACTACCGGCACGAGCTGGCGAGCCGGGCGCACATCGTCGGGCGGATGGAGGAGGCGAGCGCGCACGTGGCCGCCATCGCCTCCGACACGTCGCTGATCGGGGCGAGCGCCCGGTTCGGGCTGGCCGACAACGCCCTTCGCCGCAGCGACTACCGGGCCGTGGCGAGGCTGATGGCGGGCGCGTCCGCCGCCGGGCCGGACCGCGTCAGGACGGCCGACATGCTCGGCCACGCCAACCTGCAGAACGGGCGGTTCGAGGAGGCGGCCCGGCTCTTCGAGACGACGTCGCGGGAGGCGCGGCGGGCGAACGCGCCGCTGTGGGAGGCTCGGGCGCAGCGGCACCGGCTGCTCGCGCTGATGTGGTACGACCCGGACCGGACGTTCGCGCTGCTTCCGCGGGCCCGCGAGCTGAACACGTCCGTCGGGGAACTGATCGGTGTGGCGCAGTGCGACATGGCGGAGGCGCTGGCGCTCGCGATGACCGGCGAGCGCGGGCGGGCGGCGCGGCTGCTCGACGTGACGGCGCGGCGATTCGCGGAGCTCGGGGCGCGGCGCGAACTGCTGCCCGTCCAGGCGGTGCAGGTGCTCCTGCACGCGGCGGCCCGGAACGTGGACGAGGCTCGGCGCGCCGCCGGAGAGCTGGCCGGGGAGTGTCTGCCGGTCTGGAAGCCGGTCACCGCCGCCTGGGCGGGATCGCCGGCCGACTTCGGCGAGGTCGGCTGGCTGGACGACGCCGAGGCGGCGCGACGGCGCTGGGCGGAACCGCTGGAGCGGCTGCGGACGGCTCCGACGTGCGGGCCGCTCGACGTCGGCGACCGGCTGGCGCTGATCGAGACCGGCCGGTTGCCCGCCGCGCGGACGGCGGCGGCCGTGCGGGCGGCGCTGGCCAGCCCCGCGTTCGACGGGCCCGCAGGGACGTCTCCCGAGACCGACGGCGTCGTCGTCGGCGACGCGACGGTCGTGAAGGTACGGCGGCGGCGGCACGAACGGTTGGAGACTCTGCGCACGTTCGAGGCGATGCGCGCCGTCACCGGGATCAGGGCTCCCAGGCTGCTGGACTGGGGAACCGTGGACGGCGACTGGTGGGCGGTCCTGGAGCGGTTGCCGGGCGTGCACGGCGACCGTCCGACCCCGGAACGCCAGCGGGAGCTGGGCCGCGAACTCCGCCGGTGGCACGCCCATCCGCCCAGGGGGCTACGGCTGGACGCGCCGGGCGCGCTCGGCGTGCTGCTCGGCTGGGCGCGGTCGGCCGTCCCGGACGCCTACCCGCGGATCGCGGCGCTGTTCGGCGAGGTGTGCGAGGGGGCGCCGATGACGGCGATCCACGGGGACGTCGCGGTCGGGCACAACGCGCTCTTCGACGGTGACGTGCTCACCGGGCTGCTCGATCCGGGCGCGACCGAGTCGGGGCCGCCGATGCTCGACCTGGCGTGGGCACTGGCCGTCGACATGCCGCGGGGCGCGGAGCGAGGGCCGCTGATCGAGGGCTACGGCGACGCCGGTGTCGACGGGGACGCCCTGGACGCGCTGCTCCCGCTCATGATGCTGCGCAGGCTCATCGACACCACGGTGCTCGGGCTCCGGGACACCGACGGGGCGTGGATCGCCGCATGGCTCCGGGAGCGGCGCCCCGAGTTGCTCGACCTCGCCGGGTGACCGGTCAGCGGAGCAGTCCGGCACGGAGCGCGCAGCGGTACGGGATGTAGCCGTCCAGGACGTTCGCGGGGACGGCGAGGCGCTCGCGCAGCGCGGGTTCGTCCGTGCGGGCGTAGAAGCGGTTCAGCCCGTCGAAGAGCGCCAGGTCGTAGCCCGCGGCGAGCAGGTCGGGCTCCCACGCGTGATGGCTCGGGCGGGAGGTGAGGGGGACGGTCGCCTCGACGACGATCGCCCGGGGCCGCCACGAGCGCAGGCGGGCCGAGCGCAGGACGGCGGCCTCGGCTCCCTCGACGTCGACCTTGAGGAGGTCGAAGCCGGGGAACGCGTGCCGCCCCAGAATCGAGTCGAGGGTGAGAACGTCCACCCGGAGTTCCTCGTGGCGCCAGCCGTCGCCGAGGTGGGCGTCCCGGACGGCGGTGTCCAGGGTGCTGAGGCCACCGCCGCCGGTCTTGCCGGGCCCCGGGACGATCCGGAAGAACGCCGCGGAACCGGGGGCCTCGCCAGCCGCGAGCCGGAGGTTGACGTCGTTCGGCCGGGCGGCCGCGAGACGCTCGTGGCGTTCGGGGAGCGGTTCGATGTTGACGCCCCGCCAGCCGAGGGCGTCCACCAGGTTCTTGGTGAGGGAGCCGCTGACGGGGTCGCCCGCTCCCACGTCGACGAAGAAGCCGCCGCGGTGGTCGGCGAAGGCGCGCATGAGGACGACGTCCTCGGCGTTACCCCCGTAGGCGACCAGGGCGTAGGGGCTCATCCCGCCAACATACGGGCGGTCAGGCCATCGCTTCGACCTCTTCTCGGGTGAGGACGGCGTCGGGGGTCGTGGGGGCGGTGGACGCCACGGGGGCGGAGGCGCCCGCGGCGACGCGGGCCTTCGCCTCGCGGAACTCGCGGATCGGGCCGGTGGCCTCGTACAGGCCGTTGATCGCGGTCCAGAGCGCGGCGCGGCGGGCGCGGAGGGCGATGGGGTTCGGGGGCCGGTAGAGGGCGAGCTTCTGGGCCCACTCGGGGAGCATGTCGCGGGCGGCCCAGTCCATGAAGGCGCTGCCGGGCTCCCACGGCTTGGCCTCGCTGTCGCGCAGGTTCGGGCCGGTGCCGAACGCCTTGATCGGGGTGACGGCGAGGCGCGGCAGGTAGGACTCGAGGCATTCGAGGGTCTCGGCCTTGGTCGCGGGCAGGTCGGTGCCGCCGAGGGCCTCGCCGACGCGGACGAACTCGCGGTAGTAGCGGTCGATGTCGCGCAGGGGGCGGCGGTGGTAGCGCTCGTGGGCGGTCGCGAGGCCCCAGACGACCGTGGCGTAGTTCCATCGCAGCCAGTCGGGGTCGTCGGCGTCGTAGGCGAGACCGTCGGGGCGGGTGCCCTTGACGGTGTGGTGCATGGCGCGGACGGTGCGGGCGAGGCGTTCGGCGGTCTCGGTGGAGCCGTACGCGGTGCCGATGAAGAACGAGACGGAGTGCCCGAGCCGGACGGTCGCGCCGTGGACGTCGACGTTCCCGGTGGGGATGCCGTTCTTGTCCCGTTCGGGGATGCGGGAGTGGTCGTAGGCCATCCAGCTGATGCTCGGGTCGAGGCCCTCGATGTAGGCGGCGCCGACCAGGCCGAGGATCAGGGTGGGCAGGTGGGAGTGCACGTACCAGACGGCGCTGCCGGGGCCGAACCAGCCGGGGTCGCCCTCCGGGCCGGCGAAGTCGAGGCCCCTGAAGAACTTCGAGCGGATGTCGGCGTCGAACGCCGCCTCGAACCTGGTCGCGATGATGTTGCTCTTCGACGGCATCTCGAGCTCCCATTCTGGATACGACTGTAGCCAGAATAAGTGTCTGGTTACGCCCGTGTCCAGACTTGATAGCGTGAGCGCCATGACGACCCGGTGGGCGGGCGTCCCCGCGACCCGGCGCCGGGACGAACGCCGCGGCATGCTCCTGCGGGCCGCGTTCGCCCTGTTCGGCGCCGAGGGCGAGGCGGGCCTGACCGTCCGCGCCGTGTGCCGGGAGGCCGAGCTGCACACGCGGTACTTCTACGAGAACTTCGCCGACACGGGCGAGCTGCTCGCGGCGCTCTACGACCGGGAGGCCGCGGCGCTCGGCGATGTGCTGGCGCGGGCGCTGGAGCGGGCCGGGGCCGACCCGGAGGCCCGCACCCGCGCGGGCGTCCGGGACGTGCTCCGGTTCATCAGCGACGACCCCCGGCGCGGGCGCGTCCTGTTCGCCGAGGCGCCCGGCGACGAACCGCTGGCCGCGCGGCGGCGGCAGGCGGAGACCTCGCTGCTGGACGACCTCGTGGCGATGGGCCCGAGCGACGGCCCGACGGTCGTGGTCGCCGCGACCATGTTCACCGGCGCGATGATCGAACTGGCCCGGCAGTGGGCGGACGGACGGCTCGGCGACGACCTCGACGCGGTCGTCGACACGGCCGTCGAGCTGTCGACGGCGCTGCACGCGAAGGCCGTCGAGCGCCTCGCGCGGTGACCGTCAGGCGGCCCGAGCCTCCGCCGAGGTGACCCGGCGGGCGAAGCCCCCGATCTCGGCGATGGCGGTGAGGCCCTCGCGGGTGAGGTCGGCGAAGACCTGGAAGACGTGCATCTGCCCCTCCCAGAGCTGCAGGGTGCAGGGCACGTCGGCGGCGCCGAGGCGCTCGGCCATCAGTTCCGCGTCGGCGCACAGCACCTCGATGCCGCCGGCCTGGATCAGGACGGGCGGCAGCCCGCGGAGGTCGGCGTGCACCGGCGCCAGCCAGGGGTCGGTCGGCTCGACGTCCGGGAACACGGTCCGCACCATGTCCCGCAGCCGGCGGGCGGGGATGAACGGGTCGAGCGGCTCGTTGGCGTGCGCGATCCTGCCGTCGAGGTCCAGGTCGGTGAAGGGCGAGAGGGCGGCGATACCGGCCGGACGGGGCAGCCCGTCGCGGAGCGCGTGCAGCGGCGCGGCGAACGCGAGGTAGCCGCCCGCCGAGTCGCCCGCGATGACGATGTCGCCGGCGTCCCGCCCCTGGTCGAGCAGCCACCGGTAGGACTCGACGCAGTCGCGGATCGACGTCGCGATGGGGACCTTGGGCGGCATGCGGTAGGCGACCGAGAGCACCGGCATCCCGGCCGCCTGGGAGATCCGGGCGATCATCCGGCGGTGGGTGCGCAGGCCGCAGGCGACGAACCCGCCGCCGTGGAAGTACAGGATCGTCCGTCCGTGGTCGGGGACCCCGCGGCCCCGGACCCACTCGGCCGCGCAGCCGAGGCCGCGCACCGGGGCGACCCGCGTGCCGCGCGGCGCCCGCAGCAGGGCGCCCGCGAACTCGATCAGCCCCGCGAAACGCAGCGTGAGCGGGGTCCACGGCAGCCGCGCGACGAACGGCCGGACGGACCGGCGCAGCAGCACCGCCAGCAGCCGCGCACCCCGCCCGCACCCGGAGCGCTCTTCCACGACCGGTGTGACCGCCATCCGCCGTACCTCCCGCCGGTGTCCGGCGGAAGGCTATCCAAGTAAGCGCTCGGTTACAAGCGTCAGCAGGCGGGGACCGCCAGCAGGTCCAGATGGCGGATCTCCACGGTGAGATCGCCGTTGGCGCAGTCCGCGAGACGGCGGCGCAGGTAGGCGGGGGCGTCGGCGGCGAGGGCCGGGCGGTGCTCGACGGCGTCGGCGACCCACCCGCGGAGCCACTGCCCCATCAGGACGGAGCGGGCGGGGCCGAGCCGCCAGGGACTGGGCCGGGTGTGGACGATCGCGCCGCGGCGGGTGAACGCGTCGGCGGCGGTGAACGCGGCGTCGGCGCCGAGGCGGCCGTCGCGGCGGCGGTGGGCGTCGGCCGCGGCGGCGAACTCGGTGTCGAGGGGGTCGGCCGGGTCGAGCCGGACCCGGCCGATCGGGGTGAGGGTGAGCAGCGCGGGACGGCACGCCGTGGCGGCGAGGGCGTCGATCTCGGCGGCGGTGAGGCGGTGGAGCACGTGGCAGGCGGCGAGGACGGACGTGCCGACGACATCGGCCGCGCGGAGGTCGGCGAGATCGGCCGCGCGGGTCTCCACGGTCGCGGGGGTGCCGTCGCTGGAGGCGTAGGTCCGTCCGGCGGCGCGGGCCAGGAGCACGGGGTCGGAGTCCTGCATGATCCAGTGCTGGGGGCCGTACAGGCGGGGTGCGAGCCATCGGGCGAGGGCCCCGTCGCCGCTCGACGCGTTCCACACGGTGACGGGACGGTCCCGCGGCAGTTCGGCGCGCAGCACGTCCAGCAGCGAGCCGGCGCGGGCGGCGGCGTCGGCGGGTTCGCGCAGTTCCGCCCAGGACGGACTGGACGGGCTGGCCACGGTCATGACGGCTCCCTTCGCGGACGGCGCCCCCACGCCGTCCGCGAAGGAAGATCCCCTCGCCGGTGGTGTCGCAACCCCACCGGAAGGTTCAGGTGTGGTATAGCCAGTCCAGGCGGGTCCGGACGACCAGGTCGTGCAGCGCCCGCCCCGCACCGGGGCCGTCGGGAAGGGTCACCATTCCAGGCTCCTTCGGCGGACGGAGACGAGGAGTTCCTCGACGCGGTCGCGGTCGGGGAGGTCGGGCAGGGGGCTCCCGTCGAGGGCCCCCGCCATGTCCGAGGCGAGGTCGGCGCGCCACGCCTCGATCTCGTCCCAGGGCAGGTCGCCGCGCTTCACGGCGAGGAACCGGTCGCGCAGGTCGCCGACGTCGACGAGCGGCGTGCCGGTGCGGACGAGATGCAGCCCGCCGTGCAGGAGCCGCAGCATGTGCATCACGTGCTTCCAGTCGGGTTCGCCGGCCTTGCGCACGTCGCCTTGCAGCTTGCGGAACTGGCTGTCGGCGTAGCGGAGGAACGTGCGGTGCGCCCGGCGGGAGAGAAAGGACGTGCGGACGGCCAGCAGCTCCTCGCCGACCGGGGTGACGCGCTCGACGAGCGGCGACCAGAGGCATTCCAGGACGGTCGGGTTCGCGGCCAGCGCCAGCTCGCAGAAGCGTTCGAGCTCCCACGAGAACTGCTCGGGCAGGGGGCCGTCCAGGTGGGTGGGCGGCTTGTCGAAACGCCAGTACAGCCGCGCGGGGGCGGCGAAGACGCCGCGCCGGTCGACGTCGCTGCCGGCGGTCGCGAGGCCGTAGGCGCGCGACCCGGTCACCACGGACAGGATCGTGTGGTCGCGGACGAGCCGCAGGTCGGTGCTCACCGGCGAAGCCTGCCGCAGGCGGGCGCGCCGCGTCGACCGGTTTCCGGACGGATTCTGCAAGAGGGTTACAGATCAGACACGAGCTTGCTGAAACTTTCTGCAAGCTATTTACGACCTTGAAACCCGTTGCTAACGTCCCCGATCAGCAACCACCCCCATCCACGGAACGGCGGGACGGCGGCCGGCAGGGCCCGTCTCGCGAATGGAGGACCCATGCGGCGCATCCCCCGGGTCGGCGGCGCGGTCGTCGGCGCCGTCCTCGCGCTCTCGCTGGCCGGCTGCGGCGGCGACGACGCCGACGGCGACGGATCGTCCGGCACGTCGGCGGGCGACCTGCAGGGCCGCGGCCCGATCACGTTCGTCACCGGCAAGGACCGCTCCGGAAACCTGCAGAAGCAGGTGGACGGCTGGAACTCCGAGCATCCGGACGAGAAGGTGCGGATCATCGAGCTGCCCGACGAGCCGAACGAGCAGCGGCAGCAGATGATCCAGAACGCGACGACCAAGTCGGACGCGTACACGGTGCTCAACCTCGACGTCGTCTGGACGGCGGAGTTCGCGGCCAACCGCTGGCTGACCGAGCTGCCCGAGGAGAAGATCGACCTGTCGAAGATGCTGCCCGCGACGATCAAGACGGGGCAGTACCGGGACCGGCTGTACGCGGTGCCGTCCACCTCCGACGCGGGGATGCTCTACTACCGCGAGGACCTGCTGGAGAAGGCCGGCGTCTCCGAGCCGCCGAAGACCTACCGGCAGATGTGGGACGCCTGCGAGAAGGTCGAGGACCTGGACGAGGCGAAGGACATCGACTGCTTCTTCACCGAGGTCAACAAGAGCGAGTCCATGACGATCTCGATGGTGGAGGCCATCGGCGGCGCGGGCGGCGCGATCATCGGCGCGGACGGCGAGCCGACGGTGAACACGCCGCAGGCGAAGCGGGGCCTGGAGTTCCTGGTGAAGGCGTACCGGGACGGGAAGATGCCGAAGTCCGCCATCACGCTCGACACCGAGGGCGGGCGCCGCTACTTCCAGGACGGCAAGCTCGTGTTCCAGCGCCAGTGGCCCTACCAGTACGCGCTGGCCAACGAGGACGACGGCTCCTCGAAGGTCGCCGGGAAGTTCGCCGTCGCGCCGCTGCCCGGACCGGACGGTCCCGGCGTCTCCAACCTCGGCGGGCACAACTACGCGGTCTCGTCGTTCGCGAAGAACAAGGCGACCGCGCTCGACTTCATCCGCTACATGACCGGTGAGCAGGCGCAGCGCGACAACCTGCTGGCCACCTCGCAGGCCCCGACGATCGCCGCGCTCTACGACGACCCCGAACTGGTGAAGAAGTTCCCGTACCTGCCGGTCCTGAAGGCGGCGATCGAGAACGCCACGCCGCGTCCCGTCGCGGTCGAGTACGGCGACGTGACCGCCGCGATCCAGGAGGCCGGGTACTCGGCCGTCACCGGCGACGCGCCCGTCGACAAGGCCCTCGCGGACCTGCAGGGCAAGCTCGAGACGCTGACCGCCCGGCAGTGACGCGCATGACGACGACGCAGGACGAGCGGTCCGCCGCGGCGAACGCCGCGGCGGCCGCGCCGCGCGGGCGGCGGCCCCGCGCGGGCGGGGACGCGCGGAGCCAGCGGCGGCTCGCCGCGCTGCTGCTGTCCCCGACCCTGCTGGTGCTGGCGCTGGTCATCGGCTACCCGGTGCTGGCCGGGTTCCGCGAGTCGCTGTTCGCGCGCGGCGAGGGCCTGGACGAGAACGGGTTCGTCGTCGAGGGGACGCGGTTCGTCGGCCTCGACAACTACACCGCGATCTTCAGCGGCGACCGGGCCGACGCGTTCTGGAACGCGTTCGGCAACACGACGTTCTTCACGTTCACGACGGTGATCCTGGAGACGGTGATCGGCGTCGGGATGGCGCTGATCATGCACCAGGCGTTCCGCGGGCGGGCGCTGGTGCGGGTCGGCATCCTGGTGCCGTGGGCGATCCCGACCGCCATCTCCGGGCTGCTGTGGCGGTGGATCTTCCAGGCCGACGGCGCCGCCAACGCGCTCCTGCGGCAGCAGATCCTGTGGACGGCCGACGGCTTCCCCGCCAAGCTCGCGGTGATCATCGCCGAGGTGTGGAAGACGTCGCCGTTCATCGCGCTGCTGGTGCTGGCGGGCCTGCAGATGATCCCCCGGGACGTCTACGAGGCGGCGCGGGTGGACGGCGCGAGCGCGCTGCAGCAGTTCTGGCGCATCACGCTGCCGCTGGTCAAGCCGGCGCTGCTGGTCGCGGTGCTGTTCCGGATGCTGGACGTGCTGCGCATGTTCGACCTTCCGGCCGTCCTCATCGGCGTCAACCAGGACTCCGTGGAGACGCTGACGATGATCGCGTGGTTCGAGGCGTCCAACCTGAGATACGGGTCGGCGGCGGCGTACGCGACGGTGCTGTTCGTCTACATCGCCCTGATCGCGTACCTGTTCGTGAAGCTGCTCGGCGCCGACATCATCGGCGAGGCCCGCGAGCAGACGAAACGGGCGAAGCGCCGGCCGGCGGGCCCGAAGCGGAAGAAGGCGGTGGCCACATGACCGGCTCCCGGGCCCGGCGGATCCTGTCGTACGCCGGGATCGCGGCCGTGGCCGTCTACTGCCTCGCTCCGTTCTACTGGATGACGATCTCGGCGTTCCGGCGGCCGCAGGACCAGTTCGACAACTCGATCGTCCCGGTACGGTGGTCGCTGGAAAATTTCACAGCGGTCTTCCAGGGCGACAACGGGTTCGGCCGGGCGCTGCTGAACAGCGTGGTGGTGGCCGGCACGACCACCCTGCTCACCCTGATCATCGGCATCTTCACCGCGTACGCGCTGGCCCGGCTGCGCTTCCGGTTCAAGAACGCGCTGCTCGGGCTCATCATCGCGACGACGATGTTCCCAGGAATCTCCCAGCTCGTTCCGTTGCTGAAAGTCTTCACCGACATCGGTTGGATCAACACCTACCAGGCGATGATCGTGCCGAGCCTCGGCTTCGCGCTGCCGTTGTCGATCTGGCTGCTGAACGCGTTCTTCCGGCAGCTGCCGTTCGAACTGGAGCAGGCGGCCATGGTGGACGGCTGCACGCGCGGCCAGGCGTTCCGCAAGGTCATCGTCCCGCTGGCGGCGCCCGGAGTGTTCACCACGGCGATCCTGACGTTCATCGCCGCGTGGAACGAATTCCTCATCGCGCTGTCGATGGTGAACGAGAAGGACATGCAGACCGCGACGGTGGCGATCTCGAAGTTCACCGGCGTGTCCGGCTTCGACCAGCCGTTCGGCACCCAGATGGCGGCGGGGGTCATCGTGACCGTCCCGCTGATCGTCGTGGTGCTGGTCTTCCAGCGCCGGATCGTCGCCGGGCTCACCGCCGGCGGTGTCAAGTGAGGAACGGGCAACCGAAGGAAGGACGTTCATGACGCAGGACACCCTCGCCGTCCCCGCGCCCCGGGACGGCGCCGAGCACGCCGCCCGCTGGTGGCGGGACGCCGTCATCTACCAGGTGTACGTGCGCAGCTTCGCCGACGCGGACGGCGACGGCGTCGGCGACCTCCCGGGCGTCCGGTCCCGGCTGCCCTACCTGGCGGCGCTCGGCGTGGACGCGCTGTGGCTGACCCCGTTCTACGTCTCCCCCATGGCCGACTTCGGCTACGACGTCGCCGACTACCGGGACGTCGACCCGCTGTTCGGCACCCTCGACGACGCCCGCGCGCTGATCGCCGACGCGCACGGGCACGGCCTGCGCGTCATCGTCGACGTCGTGCCGAACCACACCTCCGACCGGCACGACTGGTTCCGTGCGGCGCTGGCCGCGGAGCCCGGTTCGCCGGAACGCGACCGGTACGTCTTCCGGGACGGCCGCGGCCCCGGCGGCGCCGAACCGCCCAACGACTGGGAGTCGGTGTTCGGCGGCTCCGCGTGGACGCGGGTGCCGGACGGGCAGTGGTACCTGCACCTGTTCGCGTCCGAGCAGCCCGACCTGAACTGGGAGAACCCCGAGGTCCACGCGGAGTTCGCGGGCATCCTGAAGTTCTGGCTCGACCTCGGCGTGGACGGGTTCCGGATCGACGTCGCGCACGGCATGGCGAAGGCCCCCGGGCTGCCCGACGTCGGCCACCCGAACCAGGTCGAGATGCTCGGCACCGCCGTCCTGCCGTACTTCGACCAGGACCCGGTGCACGAGATCCACCGCGCGTGGCGGCGGCTGCTGGACTCCTACGACGGCGAGCGCGTCGCGGTCGCCGAGGCGTGGGCCCCGACCCCCGAGCGCCTCGCCGCCTACACCCGTCCGGACGAGCTGCACCAGGCGTTCAACTTCCACTACCTCACCGCGCCGTGGGACGCCGCCGGCATGCGGGCGGTCGTCGACGAGTCGCTGCGCACCGCCGAGGCCGTCGGCGCCCCCGCGACCTGGGTGCTGTCGAACCACGACGTGAAGCGGCACGTCACCCGGTACGGCGGCGGCGAGCGGGGGCTGCGGCGGGCCCGCGCCGCGGCGCTGCTGACGCTCGCGCTGCCCGGCTCGGCGTACGTCTACCAGGGCGAGGAGCTGGGGCTGCCCGAGGTGCTCGACCTGCCGGAGGAGTTCCTCCAGGACCCGCAGCGGCTGCGCGGCGAGGGGCAGGGCCGCGACGGCTGCCGGGTGCCGATGCCGTGGGACGGGGACGAGCCGCCGTTCGGCTTCGGGACCGGCCCGGCCTCGTGGCTGCCGATCCCGCCGGCCTGGCGGTCCCTCAGCGTCGCCGCGCAGGAGGCCGACCCCGACTCGATGCTCGCGCTGTACCGGGACGCGCTGCGCGTCCGGCGCGAGCACCCGGCGCTCGGCGACGGCGCCCTCCGCTGGCTGGACGGGCCGGGCGGCACGCTGGCGTTCGTCCGGAACGCCCCGGGCGGCGGGGCCGTCGGCTGCGCGGTCAACATGTCGGGACGGACGGTCCGCGTGCCCGTCGAGGGGGCGCCGCTGCTGGCGAGCGGGCCCGTCCAGATCGGCGACGAAGGCGCGGAACTGCCCCCGGACACCGCTCTGTGGTGGGACGTCGATGAGCGCTGACGTCGGCGTGGCCCACTGCCCGGCATGGCGGACCACGCCGCAGTACGGTGCCGATAACAGGACGTACGAGCCGTTCCCCGGCGCGCCGGGTGCGCCGGCCCCGCCACCGCATGACCGGTGGCGACAACAGGACCACGGATACGGAGCGAGTTGAAACCCATGACGACACGCCTGGCCGACATCGCGGCCCACGCCGGAGTGAGCGAGGCGACGGTGAGCCGGGTGCTGAACGGCAAGCCGGGCGTGTCCCCGACCACGCGCCAGGCGGTGCTGACCGCCCTGGACGTGCTCGGCTACGAGCGCCCGGCCCGGCTGCGCCAGCAGCGGGCCGGGCTGATCGGGCTGATCATCCCGGAGCTGATCAACCCGATCTTCCCGGCGTTCGCCGAGGTCATCGAGAGCGCGCTGGCCCGGCACGGGTACATGGCGGTGCTGTGCTCGCAGGCGCCGGGCGGCGTCGCCGAGGACGACTACATCGAGATGCTGCTGGAACGGGGCGTCTCCGGGATCATCTTCGTCAACGGCCTGCACGCCAACGCCAACTCCGACCGCGCGCGGTACGCGCGGCTGCTGGAGAAGGCGCTGCCGATCGTCCTGGTGAACGGGTACCGCGACGACATCGACGCGCCGTTCATCTCCAACGACGACGTCGCCTCGATGGAGGCGGCGGTCGGGCATCTGGCCGCGATGGGCCACCGCCGGATCGGGCTGGCGATCGGGCAGGACGTCTACGTCCCGACGCGTCGCAAGACCGAGGGGTTCCGGCGGGGGATGGCCGCGCACACCGGCATGGCCGCGGCCGAGGTCGACGCGCTGGTCGTCAACACCATGTACACGGTGGAGGGCGGGCAGGCCGCCGCGGCCCGGCTGCTGGACGAGGGCTGCACGGCGATCTGCGGCGGCAACGACATCATGGCGCTGGGCGCGATCCGGGCCGCGCGGGCGCGCGGCCTGCGGGTCCCCGAGGACGTGTCGGTCACCGGCATGGACGACTCGCTGCTGACCGCCTACCTGGACCCGCCGCTCACCACGGTCCGGCAGTCGGTGCGGGAGATGTCGATGGCGGCGGTGAGCACGGTGCTGGACGAGATCCGCGGCGAGCGCGCGCCGCGCACCGAGCTGCTGTACCGGCCGGAGCTGGTCGTGCGCCGCTCGACGGCGCCCGCGCCGGCCGGGGGGCGGCGGGCGGCCGGGGCCGGAGGCGTCCGCGAAGCCGTTCATCGGCCCGTTCCCGAACGTTGACGCAGGTGTCGGGCCGTCGCGACCTGTCGCACGGCCCGATGACGGCGGAAACACGCCGATAACGGTTCAGTCTCGGCGATTGACAGTGACCGGGGTCACCGTCTTTGCTTCGTGGGAGCGCTCCCACACCCGAGGTACACCACAACTGGAAGGGGTCCGCGATGAGGGCCAGCATGCGGCGCGGACTGAGCACGGCGGTGGCCGCGTTGCTCGTCGGCGGCCTCGCCGTCGCCTGTGGCGGGGACGACTCCGGCGGCGACGGCAAGGTCGAGCTGACCGTCGACGTCTTCGGCGAGCCGGGCTACGAAGAGCTGTACAAGCAGTACGAGGCGTCCCACCCGAACGTCACGATCAAGCAGCGCAAGGTGTCCGCCCTGGACGACTTCAAGCCGCGCATCCAGCAGTGGATGGCCACCGGCAGCGGTGCGGGCGACGTCGTCATGCTGGAGGAGGGGATCCTGCCCCTCTACATGCAGCAGGCGAACAAGTTCGTCGACCTCTTCGACCACGGCGGCAAGGAGCTCGAGCAGAACTTCGTGTCGTGGAAGTGGGCGGGCGGCCTCACGCCGGACGGCGAGCAGCTCATCGGCCTCGGCACCGACGTCGGCGCGCTCGCCATGTGCTACCGGACCGACCTGTTCGAGAAGGCCGGGCTGCCGACCGAGCGCGACAAGGTCTCCGAGCTCTGGCCGACGTGGGACGAGTTCCTGAAGGTCGGCCAGGACTTCCAGTCGAAGATGGACGACACCAAGTGGCTGGACGGCCCGACGGCCGTGTGGCGCACCACCGTCCTGCAGCAGGCCGGTGCGGGCGCGGGCCACAGCTACTTCGACAAGCAGAACGAGCTGGTCTTCAGCACCAACCCGGCGGTGAAGACCTCGTTCGACACGACGCTGAAGTTCGAGCAGAACAAGCTCACCGCCGACATGTCGATCTTCACCCCGCCGTGGCAGACCGCGCTCAAGCGCGACACGTTCGCGACCGTTCCGTGCCCGTCCTGGATGCTCGGGGGCATCAAGGAGTTCTCCGGTGACTTCGGCAAGGGCAAGTGGGACGTCGCCCAGGTGCCGGGCGGCAGCGGCTACTGGGGCGGCTCGTGGCTGGCCGTGCCGAAGCAGACCGACCACGCCAAGGAGGCCGCGGAGCTGGCCAAGTTCCTGACCTCCCCCGAGGGCCAGATCGGCGCGTACAAGGCCGCGAACGTCTTCCCGTCCTCCCCGCAGGCCGCGAAGGACCCGGCCGTGGCCGACGCCAAGGACCCGTACTTCAACGACGCCCCGGTCGGGCAGATCTTCGGCGAGATGGTCGCGCAGGCCAAGCCCGTCTACCTCGGCCCGAAGAACGAGGACGTGCGCCAGGCCGTGGAGAACGTCCTGATCAGCGTCGGCCAGGGCAAGGTGCCGGCCGGCGAGGCGTGGGGCAAGGCCGTCGAGGAGGCGGAGAAGTCCGCCCGGTGACCCCGGCCCGGACCTGACCCGCGACCCCCCGACGACCGACCACGACCGATGGCCAGGCGGTGGCGCCGTGCCTCACCTCCCCGTGCGGCGCCACCGCCTCACCCATGTCCCGGACCCCCGTCCCCGGACGGACCGCCCCCGAAAGGAGGCGCATGACCACCGATCTGCGCGCCGGCCGGAAGCAATCCCGGCCGTCGCCGGGCGACGCCGACCGCCGTCCACGCCCCACCTGGCGGGGCCGGCTGGCCAAGCTCGACGTGAAGGCCGCGCCCTACGCCTTCATCTCGCCCTTCTACATCGTCTTCCTGATCTTCGGCCTGTTCCCGCTGGGCTTCACGCTCTGGGTGTCGCTGCACGACTGGGGACTCGCCTCGGGCACCCGCGAGTGGGTCGGCCTCGACAACTACGACTACCTGCTGACCGACGCGGACTTCTGGCACGCGACGGTCAACACCCTCGGGATCTTCGTGCTGGCGACGGTCCCGCAGCTGCTCATCGCCCTGTTCATCGCGAACGCGCTGAACCGGCGGATCCGGATGCCCACGCTGTTCCGGATCGGCATGGTCGCCCCGCTGGTCACCTCGACCGCCGCGGTGTCGATCGTGTTCACCCAGATGTTCGACACCGACTGGGGCATGATCAACTGGGCGTTCGGCCTGGTCGGCATCGACCCGATCGACTGGAGCTCCAGCCGCGGCTGGTCCTGGGTCGCGATCGCCGCGATGGTCAACTGGCGCTGGATCGGCTACAACGCCCTGATCTACCTGGCCGCCATGCAGTCCATCCCGCGCGACCTCTACGAGGCGGCCGCGATCGACGGCGCCTCCCGGATGCGGCAGTTCTGGCAGATCACGGTGCCGATGCTGCGCCCGACGATCATCTTCACGGTGATCATCTCGACGATCGGCGGGCTGCAGCTGTTCACCGAGCCCGTGCTGTTCAGCGTCCGGACGCCGAACAACATGGACGGCGGCGCGATGCACCAGTTCCAGACGATCACGATGTACATGTACGACAACGCCTTCGGGTCGGACCGGTACGGCTACGGCGCCGCCGTCGCCTGGGCGCTGTTCATGATGATCATCGTGTTCTCCCTGATCAACTTCCTGATCGTGCGACGCACGGGAGGCACCAAGTGACGACGCTCCTCGCCGGCCCCGGGCAGCCCGCCAAGCACGCTCGTCCGAGCGGCAGGTTGCGCGGCCTGTGGGAGGCAAGCCCGCTCACCTACGTGGCGCTGTTCGTCGCGGTCGGCCTGTCGCTGTTCCCGATCTACTGGATGATCGTCGTCGCGACGCGGACCAACGACGTCGTCTCCGCCGTGCCGCCCCCGCTGGTGCCCGGCGGGGAGGGCGGCGAGAACGTGGGGCGCCTGTTCGACAACCCCGACGCCTACTTCGCGCAGGGCCTGCTGAACTCGGCGATCGCCTCGACGGTGGTGACCGTCTCGACCGTGTTCTTCGCGTCGCTGGCCGGGTTCGCGTTCGCCAAGCTGCGCTTCAAGGGCAAGAACGCGCTGCTGCTGACCATCATCGCGACGATGATGATCCCGGTCCAGATGGGCATCATCCCGCTCTACATGATCATGGTGGAGCTGGGCTGGCAGAACCGGCTGCAGGCGGTGATCGTCCCGTTCCTGGTCACCGGGTTCGGCGTGTTCATGATGCGGCAGTACGCCTCGCAGGCCATCCCGGACGAGCTGATCGAGGCGGCGCGCGTCGACGGCTGCTCCACGTTCGGCATCTACTGGCGCGTCGTGCTGCCCGCGCTGCGTCCGGCCGCCGGGGTCCTCGGCCTGCTCACGTTCATGCAGACATGGAACGAGTTCATGTGGCCGCTCGCGGTGCTCGCCCCGGACAACCCCACCGTGCAGCTGTCGATCAACAACCTGGCCAACGCCTACTTCGACGACTACACGCTCATGTTCGCCGGGACGACCGTGGCGGTGCTGCCGCTGCTCGTCGTGTTCATCGTGTTCGGCCGCCAGATCATCGGCGGAATCATGGAAGGTGCGGTAAAAGCGTGACCTCGCTACAGGACGACACGGGCGCGGCGGAGGCCGCGCTGTTCCCGGCCGGGTTCCGGTGGGGCGCGGCGACCGCCGCCTTCCAGATCGAGGGCGCGGCGGCCGAGGGCGGGCGCGGCCCGTCCATCTGGGACACGTTCTGCCGGACGCCCGGCAAGGTCCTGAACGGCGACACCGGCGACGTCGCCGTGGACCACTACCACCGCTTCCGCGAGGACGTCGCGCTGATGGCCGATCTCGGCCTGACCGCGTACCGGTTCTCGGTCTCGTGGCCCCGGATCCAGCCGGGCGGCGCGGGCGCCGTCAACCAGGAGGGCCTCGACTTCTACCGGCGGCTCGTGGACGCGCTGCTGGAGGCGGGCGTCGAGCCGTGGCCGACGCTGTACCACTGGGACCTCCCGCAGCCGCTGGAGGACGCCGGCGGCTGGCCCGAGCGGGAGACCGCGCACCGGTTCGCCGAGTACGCCGCGCACGTCCACGGCGCCCTGGGCGACCGGGTCCGGAACTGGATGACGGTGAACGAGCCGTGGTGCGGGGCGTTCCTCGGCTACGCGTCCGGGGAGCACGCGCCCGGACGGCTCGACCCGTCCGCGTCGCTGCTCGCCGCGCACCACATGCTGCTCGGGCACGGGCTCGCGGTGGAGGCGATGCGGGCCAAGCACCCGGACAACCTGTTCGGTGCGGCCGTCAACCTGTACGCGGTCTCCCCCGCTTCCGACCACGAGGCGGACGTGGACGCGGCCCGCCGCATCGACGGCCTGCAGAACCGGCTGTTCCTGGACCCGCTGCTGCTCGGCCGCTACCCCGAGGACGTCCTCGCCGACACGGCCGAGCACGGGTTCGAGCCGTCCGACGCGGACCTGCGGACGATCCACCAGCCGCTCGACCGGCTCGGCATCAACTACTACACGCGGCACACCGTCGCGGGGACGCCGGGCGAGGCGGCGCAGACCGCGTCGTCGCCGTTCTCCACGCACTCCCCGTGGGTCGGCAGCGAGCACGTCCGGTTCGTCCCGGCGGGGCGTCCGGTGACCGGGATGGGCTGGGAGATCGACGAGCGCGGCCTGTTCGAGGTGCTGACCCGCGTGCACCGCGAGTACCCGGCCGTCCCGCTGTACATCACCGAGAACGGGGCGGGCTACGACGAGGTGCTGGACGAGGATGGCACGGTCCAGGACGCGGGGCGCATCGCCTACGTCGACGCGCACCTGCGGGCGTGCCACGACGCGATCGCCGAGGGCGTGCCGCTGCAGGGCTACTTCACGTGGTCGCTGCTGGATAATTTCGAATGGGCCTGGGGCTACTCGAAGCGCTTCGGGCTGGTGCACGTGGACTACGCGACGCAGCGGCGCGTCCCGAAGGCGAGCGCCCGCTGGTACGCGGACGTGATCCGGCGGGGCGGGCCGGCCGGACGCGCGTCCGGCTGAGGTCGAGGCGGCGGGCCCGGCGTGCCGGGCCCGCGCCCGACCGACGGCGGGTTTTCGACCGTCTCATTGCGAGATCGACGGAGGGGGGCGGGATGACGGGCAGGAGCACGCGACCCACGCTGGAGGAGGTCGCGGCGCGGGCCGGAGTGGGCCGCGGGACGGTCTCCCGGGTGATCAACGGGTCGCCGCGGGTCAGCGCGCAGGCCCGTGCGGCGGTGCTCGCGGCGATCGACGAGCTGGGGTACGTGCCGAACCGCGCGGCCCGCACGCTCGTCACCCGCCGCACCGACACGGTGGCGCTGGTGGTCGCCGAGTCCGACCAGCGGCTGTTCGGCGAGCCGTATTTCGCGGGGATCATCCGCGGGATCGGCAACGGGCTCGCCGACACGGGCCTGCAGCTCCTGCTCGCGATGGCCCGCTCCCCCGCCGAGTACGCGCGGCTGGAGAACTACCTCACCCCGCAGCACGTGGACGGGGTGCTGCTCACGTCGCTGCACGCGGAGGACCCGCTGCCCGCGAAGCTCGAGGCGGCGGGCGTCCCGACGGTGCTCGGCGGCTGCCCGCCGGGGGTGTCGCCGGTCAGCTACGTGGACGTCGACAACCGCAGCGGCGCGCGGGAGGCCGTCGCCCACCTGATCGGCGGCGGCCGGCGGCGGATCGCGACGATCGCCGGCCCGCAGGACATGGGCGCGGGCATCGACCGGCTCACCGGCTACCGGGACGCGCTGGCCGCCGCCGGGCTGCCCGAGTGCGTCGCGTTCGGCGACTTCGGGGAGGCCAGCGGCATCACCGCGGCCGAGGAGCTGCTCGCCCGGGACCCGGAGCTGGACGCGGTGTTCGCCGCCGACGACCCGATGGCGCTCGGGGCGCTGCGCGTCCTGCACCGGATGGGCCGCCGCGTTCCGGACGACGTCGCGGTGATCGGGTTCGACGACTCGGCGGCCGCGCCGCTGGCCGATCCCCCGCTGTCCAGCGTCCACCAGTCGCTGGAGGAGATGGGCGTGGAGATGGCGAGGCTGCTGGTGTCGCGGATCGGCGGCGAGACGGTCGCCGAACCGGTGGTCGTCCTCAAGCCGCACCTGGTGCTGCGCGAGAGCGCATGACCCGGCGGGCGTAAGATCATCACATGCCGTACGAGCCGTCCCCGGAAGAGATGTCCCATCTGCGCCGCTGCGTGGAGCTGGCCGCCGAGGCCCTCGCGGACGGCGATGAGCCGTTCGGGTCCGTGCTGGTGTCGGGGTCGGGCGAGGTCCTGGCCGAGGACCGCAACCGCGTCGCCGGCGGCGACCGCACCCGCCACCCCGAGTTCGAGCTGGCCCGCTGGGCGGCCGGGCACATGACGCCGGACGAGCGCGCCACCGCGACCGTCTTCACGTCCGGGGAGCACTGCCCGATGTGCGCGGCGGCGCACGGCTGGGTCGGGCTCGGCCGGATCGTGTACGTCGCGTCGTCCGCCCAGCTCACCGGGTGGCTCGCCGGGCGCGGGCTGCCGCCGGCGCCGGTGCGTCCGATCCCGGTGCGGGAGGTGGCGCCGGGCGTCCGCGTCGAGGGGCCGGTGGCCGCGCTGGAGGCCGACATCCGGGCCCTGCACGACCGCGCGCACGGCTGAGGGCTACTCCGGGAACGGTTCGATCTGCTCCCAGTCGGGGACGTCGCCCGCGTCGACGTAGGGTTCGACGATCTGGACGAGGTTGCCGTCGGACGGCGCGAGGATCTGCGCCGTCTCCACGCCGGGCGTCCCGAGGCTCTCGCCGCGGCCGAGCCGGTCGCGGTGGAACCAGATCGAGTCGCACTCCGCGCAGACCCAGACCGGCACGCTCGTCCGCTTCACCCGATAGCGCCGGACGAGTCCGGCCCGGCACTCGCCGCAAAGGTATTCGTCGGCCACCGCTCCCCCGTCAGAATGGCACCGGGTGCGCCGTGATGATCCTACCGCTGCCCTCTTCCACGACGATCTTCACGGACCTCTCGCCGTTGGTCCCGATCTCCTTCCCCATCGGGATCACGTACTCGTCGGTGCCGTTCTTCGTCGTTTTCGTGCCGGACGCCCGCTTCGTCCACGCCTCGTCCACCAGCCGGAACAGCTCTCGCCCGTAGGTGTTGAACCGGGTGTGGGTCGGCTTCGACGGGTCGACCGGGAAGCGGTTGCCGTGGGCCTGGACATGGCGCAGCCGGTGGCCGTGGGCCGACCCCGGGTTGTAGACCAGCCCGGCGGGCGAACGCACACCTCCGTTCCCCATGGGGGTCATGTTGAAGCAGTTGGTGTTGTGGACGAGCACGTACGCGCCGCCCACCCGGACGTAATAGGTGCGGGCGTCCGCGACGGTGAGGTTGTGGACGCGCCGGTCGCGGGCGGTCCGGTGCTCGACGGCGGTGATCTGGACGTGGCCGCCTGCGCTGGTGCGCAGCCACATGCCCGGTTCCAGCGCGGCGGCGTCGACCCATCGGCCGATGCCGCCCGCGACCCAGAAGGGGTGGCCGCCGGTGGCGACGACGGCGCCGCCCTCGGCGCCGTGCCCCGCGCCGGTGGTGATCCGGACGAGATCCTTGTACCCGCCGCTCGCGGGGGTGGCGAGGACGCGCTCGGCACCGGTCGCGCCGGTCTCCGGGACGGTGGCGAGGACGGCGTCCCCGATCCGCACGTCCTCGATCGGCTTCGTGCCGCCGCCGGCCATGAGGACCCGCGTGCCGGGCGGGAAGCTGTTCGGTTCGACGCACTCGGCGACGTCGCGTTCGGTCTTCACCTGCTCGACGAGCCGCTTCACCTCGACCGCCGCGAGGGCGCGCGCGTTGATCGCGGTGTCGGCGCGGAACGGGACGCGGTAGCTGACCGGCCGGCCGCCCATGGCCCTGGAGCGGGCCATGGCCCGGGACCTGTGCTGCGCGTTGACGGAGTTGAACACCGCCCCGGCGCCCGGGTTGGAGCAGCTCAGGGTGCCGGAGACGCTCGCGCCGCTGACCGGGAACGTGCGGCTGTCGCTGGTGCAACCGCCCGCCGAACGCCCGTCGATGGAGAACGTCGCCCGCAGGACCGCGGTGACGTTGCCGCCGGTGACGCGGGACCGGGCGGCGCCGGTGAGGCTCCCGGTGAAGCTCTTCGAGACCGAGCAGCCCCCGGCGCCGCACTTCACGTTCCCCGACGCGCCGAGGGTGAAGGAGATCCCGCCGTCGGTCGCGTCCTCGAGCCGCTCGACCTGCTTCTCCAGCGCGTCGTACATCTCGGTGGCGGCGGGCCCGTCGATCGGCGAGAGGTCGATGCCCGCGGAGTCGCCGTCCTCCAGCGGGCCGCTGGTCACCCGCGGGGTGTCGGCGGCGAGCAGCCCGCTCCTGAACGGCTCCTCCCGCCCGGCCCCGCCGAAGGCTTCCAGGCGCAGCACCCGGTGCGGCGCCTGCCGGGTCACGAGCAGCCGCCCCGCCGGGGTGTTGAGGGCCTTCGCGGGCTTCCCGCCCGCGGTGGCCGAGTCCGAGTCCTCGGGCTGCGGGACGCTTCCCGCCTTCTTCAGGGCCGCGGACAGCTCCGCCGCCAGCGCGGGCGGTGCCGGCCTGCCGTCGAGCACCTCGCCGATCCGCGCGGCGGCGCCCTCGGCACCGGCCGTCCAGCCGTCGGACGATCCGGTGCCCGTGCCCGTGCCCGTGCCGCCCTGCCCGCGGGTGAAGGTCTTCCCGCCGACCTGGAGGACGTTCGGGCCGCCGCTCGGGTCGCCGTCCGTGTCGCCGTCCGTGTCGCCCGGACCGGCGGTGCCGAACTTGTTGCCGGACGCGGTGACCGTGATGTCGCGTTCGCCCGTCCCCGCGGCGGCCGTGTCCCGGTAGCGCAGGCCGGGCGCCTGCGCGAGGTCGTCGAGGGCCTGCTGGAAGGGCCGCAGGTCGCGGCTCGCCACGGACGTGCCGGTCCGGGAGACGATCGCCCCGGTCAGTCCGGTCACCATCGCCAGGACGAGCGTCCCGACGATGCCGAGGAGCACCGCGCGTTGGAGTCCGTTCAGCATCCGGAGCTGCGGCATCAGCGACATCGGCGGCATCGGCGCGTCGGGCGGAGCCTGCGGCGGCGGTGCGGGCCTCGGCACCGGCGGGCTCCCCGCCGGTGCCGGACCCTCGCCAGGACCCGGATACGCCATGCCATCCTCCGCGTCGCTCGATCACCGCCGGGATCGCCGGTCGTGCGCCGCGCCGCCCGCGCACCGTCCCGGCGACGGGCGTGACCGCGCGGCCCGGATCCCGGTCCCGCCGGAGGAAGTCTCTAACAGACATCGCTGTCTGTAAAGTCGTTCCGCCGGATTCAGAACCGGAACACGACCCCGCCGGTCTCGCGGACGGCGACGCACCTGTTGGAGAACGTCCTCTCGAACCGCCGGGCCCGGCCGTTCCACCTGCCGTCGGCGCGGACCCGCACGGGGGCGTACTCCGTCGTGCACATGCCGCCGGCCGCGGGGATCTTCGCGATGTCGCCGCGGGCCCGCCCGAGCTGCTTGCACGCCGCCGCGGCGCGCGGGTGCGACCCGCCGTCCGGACGGCACGTCAGCGTCGCCCGCGCGGCGCCCGCCCCGTCCCGCGCGGCGCTCCCCGCCGTCACGCCGAGCCGGTAGACGCCCTGCGGTTCGCGCGCCCCCGCGACCGGGCCGACGACGGTCAGCGCCACCGTCACCCCCAGCAGCGCGGCCCATCGGACATTGTTTGGCGAAATACGCATTTTCCCCTCCTGAAAAGCCCGCCGTTCATCGGGTGTCGTTCACACCTAAATCGGCACCGCTCGGCTCGCGCAATGCAATCCGCGCACATGTGCATCCGAAAAACGCCAATGTGGCGACGAATCACGGCACGAAATTCACAGACCGCATCGAACCGGGCGGAGTTGCCGAAGCGGCAAACGATTTTGCCTGCGCCCGCCTCCGTCACCGAAGATGCGGGGACCGCATCCGACAGGAGGTACCGCATGAGCGACGAGACCGAGGAGTTCTGGGAGGACCACTACCGCGCCCGCGACCGGGTGTGGAGCGGCAACCCGAACCCCGTCATGGTGAGCGTCGTCGAGCCGCTGGCCCCGGGCACCGCGCTCGATCTCGGCTGCGGCGAGGGCGCCGACGCCGTCTGGCTCGCCCGCCGCGGATGGACGGTGACCGCCGTCGACGTCTCCACCGTCGCCCTCGATCGCGCGGCGGCGCACGCCGCCGACGCGGGCGTGGACGTCGAATTCCGGCGGCACGACCTCGGCCGCGATTTCCCGAAGGGATCCTACGACCTGGTGTCGGCGCAATTCCTGCAGTCGCCGCTGGACTGGCCGCGCGCCGAGATCCTGCGGGCGGCGGCCGCCGCCGTCGCGCCCGGCGGCCTGCTGCTGATCGTCGAGCACGCCGCCGCCCCGCCGTGGTCCCGGCACCACCACGACCACCGGTTCCCCACCGCCGACGAGACGTTCGCCGACCTGGCCCTCGACACCGCCGTGTGGACGACCGAGCGGTGCGGTGTCCACGAGCGCGAGGCCACGAGTCCCGACGGCGAGACCGGCACCCTGCTCGACAACGTGATCGCCGTCCGCCGCGCGCCCTGACCCCAGGTGCCGCCCGCGGCGGCACCTGGGGACGCGGGACGCGCCGCGCCGCCGTCCGCCGGGCCCAGGACCCGCCGGACGGCCGGCAGCCGGGCCTTCACGCGCGGATCGTCCGCCTCCTCTCGTCCGCGCCGCAGCGGCTCCTCGCCCGCCCGCCCCGGTCCCCGGGGCGGGCGGGCTCGGCGGGGCTACTCCAGGGTGAACGTGCTCAGGCGGGTCTCGCCGTCGAACACCAGGTAGACGTCGTGCCGGCCGCGCGTGCGGCTCAGGTCGGCGGTGATGTCCGCGTAGTCGTAGACCCCGCCGGTGGACGGGACGTCGAGGGTGCCGATGCGGCGGCCGTCCGGGGCGTCGAGCCGGACCTCGATCGTCGCGGCGCCGGCCCCCGCGACGCGGGCGGTGATCGTGCCGGCGCCCTTGCCGAGATCGGCGTCCGCGAACTCGATCCAGGCGCCCGCGGAGCCCTCGACGACGTCGCCGTCCGCCTTGGTCTCGTCGGCCAGGACGATGCCGTCGTGGTCGTCGAAGTCGGCCGCTCGGGTCGGCGCGGACAGGTCGCGGGCCGGGATCCGCTCGCCCCGCACGTTGACCTTCGTGCGCTGCCGGACGTCGGCGGAGGACGAGCCGATCAGCACGTCGTGCCGGGCGCTCTCGACCGCCCACGTGTTCCGCGTGACGTCCCAGAACGCCAGGTCGGACGCCTTGATCTCCAGCTTCACGCGTTCGGTCTCGCCCGGCGCGAGCGCCACCTTGGCGAAGTCGCGCAGTTCCTTGACCGGCTGCTTCACCCGGGACTTCTGCTGGTGGGTGTAGAGCTGGACGACTTCCTCGCCCGCGCGCCTCCCGGTGTTGGTGACCGGGACGGTGACCTCGATCGTGCCGTCGGCGCTCATCGAGCGGCGGCTCAGCTTGGGCTCGCCGTAGCGGAAGGTCGTGTAGGAGAGGCCGTACCCGAACTCGTACAGGGGATCGCCCTGGAAGTACTGGTACGTGCGGTTCGTGTCGATGATGTCGTAGTCGAGGATGCTCGGCAGCTGCTCCGCCGACCGGTACCAGGTCTGCGGCAGCTTGCCGGACGGGTTCTCGTCGCCGAACAGGACGTCGGCGAGCGCGTTGCCCGTCTCGGCGCCCGCGTGGCTCGTCCACAGGATCGCCGGGACGTTGGCCTCCGCCCAGGTGAGCGTGGTCGGGTAGCTGTTCTCCACGACGACGACCGTGTTCGGGTTGGCCGCGCGGACGGCCTTGACCAGTTCGAGCTGCCCCTCGGCGAGGTCCATCGTGGTGCGGTCGTGGTCCTCGCGGCCGTTGATGAACGGCATGCTGCCGACCACGACGACGGCGGTGTCCGCCCGCTTCGCGGCCGCCACGGCGGAGTCGGTGCCGCTGCCGATGACGTCCTTGGCGAACGGTGTCGCGTCGGCCTTCGAGGAGAGGGCGAGGGTGCCGTCGTCGAGCACCTTCACGTAGGGGTCGGCCGGGTTCTCGTAGCCCGCGTAGCGCAGCAGGACGCCGCCGCCCGGCTGCTCCTCCAGCTCGAACATCTGCTGGACGAACCAGCCGTTCGGCTGCGCCTGGCTGTTGGAGAAGTTCGAGCCCCAGTTGTGGCGGCCGACCGTCCTGCCGTTCGCGACGCTGCGCAGGGTGACGATTCCCTGGCCCCAGTCGAAGACGTCGAACTGGGCGGTGGCGTCCGGGGTGGTCGGGCCGGTCTTGAGGACGGCGCCGTCGGCGCCGGTGCCGCCCGCGACGTACTCGCCGGTCCGGGCGTCCTTGAGGGCGATGCGGTCGACGCCCTCGCTGGTGGTGACGTTGTCCGCGCCGGCGCGGGCGCGGACGCCGTCCACCGGGGTGACCTCGTACGGGAGGGCGCCCGAGTACCAGTCGGTGTAGAGGGTGTCGGAGAGCGGGCCGACCACGGCGACCTTCTCGCCGGGGGCGACGGGCAGCGCCTTCCCCTCGTTCTTGAGCAGCACCATCTGCTCCACGGCCGCCTTGCGGGCCAGCGCGCGGTGCCCGGGGCTGTCGACGACCTCCATGCCGATACCGGCGTGCGGACCGCCGTCCGGGTCGAACTCGCCGAGCCGCACCCGGATGTTCAGGATGTGGCGCACGGCCCCGTCGACGTCGGCCTCGGTGAGCAGCCCCCGGTCGAGGGCCTCGTTGACCGCGCCGATCGTGATGGACGACTTGGTGTCGTCGACCGTGAAGCCGTCCACGCCCGCCTTGATGGTGGCGGCGTCCGCGGTGGCCAGGTCGGGGAAGTAGTTCTGCGAGCCGATGAGGTTGTTCGGGCCGCCCGCGTCGGTGACGTTGAACAGCGTCTCGTCCGTCCAGGACCGCACCAGCCCGGCGGCGTCCGGGGTGACCGTCGCGGGACGGCCGTTGACCTTGTTGTACGCCGTCATGATGCCGGTGACCGCCTCGTTCGAGACCGGCATCCTGAACGGGACCTCGTAGTACTCCTTCTTCGCGCGCGGGCGCAGGCTGGAGGAGGTCTCGGTGCGCTTGTACTCGTTGTTGTTGGCGAGGTAGTGCTTCAGGACGGGCGCCGTCTTGAGGCGATTCGGGTCGTCGCCGCGCATGCCCCGGCCGTAGCCGGTGGCGAGCAGGCCGGTGAGCAGCGGGTCCTCGGAGTAGCCCTCCTCGTTGCGGCCCCAGCGCGGGTCGCGCAGCAGGTTGACGACCGGTGCCCACAACTGCAGGCCCCAGACGTCGGGGTTCTCGCTGTGGTGGCCGCGCGCCTCGTCGCCGACGACCGAGCCGATCTCCTTCATCAGCGCCGGGTCCCAGGTGGCGCCGAGGCCGACCGACTGCGGGAACACGGTCGCCTTCGCGGTGCGGACGGCGCCGTCCGCGTGGACGTCGGTGGTCCAGGCGAGCCCGTGCAGGGCCTCGGTGCCGGTCTTGAACCGGCCGATGCCGAGGCGCGGGATCGGCGCCTGGTACTGGTGCAGCAGCCCGATCTTCTCGTCGAGCGCGAGCCGGCCGAGCAGGTCGTCGACGCGGACGGCCACGGGAAGGCCGGGGTCGCGGAACGGGAGGGGCTCGCGGGCGGCGGCCGGGGCCGTCTGGACGAGCGGCGCCACGAGCGCGGCGGACAGGAGGAGGGTCAGCGACCGGCTGCGCCGGCCGGGGGAACGGGGTCTGCTACGGCTGAGCTTCAACCTTGCTCCTTGGGTGAACTCGCCCCCGAGATCGAATTGTCGAAGCGCTTCGACGATGAGTGCGGTAAAGCCTCCTTCCCTCGTGCGGCGGCGCCGGACGGCCCGGGTCAGCGGGCGGCGCTGCTGGCGCGCGGGGTCAGCGTCGGCGGCAGCAGCGTCGCGGCCGGGACCGGCTCGCCGTCGAGCTTGGCCATCAGCAGCCCGACGGCCCGGCCGCCGACCTCCTCGGCGGGGATCGCGACGGACGACAGCGGCGGATCGGCGTGCTCGGCCAGCTCGTCCGGGCAGATCGCGACGATCGACACGTCCTCGGGGACGCGGCGGCCCTCGGCCCGCAGCGCCCGGACGACCGTGTCGACGATCGGCTCGTTGTGGACGAGGATCCCGGTGAGGTCCGGGCGCTCCCGCAGCAGCCGTCCGACCAGGTCCTTCGCCGCGTCCGCGCTCGCCTCGCACGGGTGGACGCCCCCGGTCATGCCGTGCTCGCGGACGGCCTCGGCGAACCCCTCGGTGACCCGCTGCGCGAACCCGGTCTCCCGCTCGTACACCTCGGGCGGGGAGCCGATCATCGCGACCTCGCGGTGCCCGAGCGCGGCCAGGTGCCGGGCGCACGCCGCGCCCGCCGCGTGGAAGTCGAGGTCGATGCAGGTCAGGTCGCCGGCGTCGGCGGGGAACCCGATGAGCACGCTGGGCCGGTCCAGGGACCGCAGCAGCGGCAGCCGGGGGTCGCGCAGCTGGACGTCCATGACGATGAGCGCGTCGACGAGCGCGCTGTCGGCGACGCGGCGCAGCCCGTCCTCGCCCTCCTCCTGGGTGAGCAGCAGGACGTCGTGGTCGTGCCGGCGGGCGGCGGTCACCACCGACGTCGCGAAGCCCATCACGACGGGCACCGCGACGCCGCTGCGCAGCGGCAGCATCAGCGCGACGACGTTGGAGCGGCTGCTGGCGAGGGCGCGGGCACCGGCGTGCGGGCGGTAGCCGAGCTCCCGGATGCTGGCGCGGACGCGCCGCCGGGTCTCCTCCGAGATCGAGCGCTTGCCGCTCAGCACGTAGGAGACGGTGCTCGGCGACACGCCCGCGTG
Organism: Actinomadura cremea; assembly: GCF_014648495.1. Lineage (GTDB taxonomy): Bacteria > Actinomycetota > Actinomycetes > Streptosporangiales > Streptosporangiaceae > Spirillospora > Spirillospora cremea. The sequence continues at coordinate 202,390 of NZ_BMRF01000004.1, read as the reverse complement.
CCGCGCCACGTCAGTGATCTTGACCACGGGCCGTCCCGTCGTTGTCCGGGGCGTCGATCGTAGCCCCGCGCGCCGCGATCGCGTCGCGGTACCAGAAGGCGCTGTCCTTCCACGTGCGCTCGCCCGTCGGGTAGTCGACGTGGATCAGGCCGAACCGCTTGGAGTAGCCGTAGGCCCACTCGAAGTTGTCCAGCAGCGACCAGGCGAAGTAGCCGCGGACGTCCGCGCCCGCGCCGACCGCGCGCCCGACGGCCGCGATGTGGTCGCGCAGGTACGCGACGCGGCGCTCGTCCCGGACGCCGCCCTCCTCGACCTCGTCGTCGAACGCGGCGCCGTTCTCGGTCACCATCAGCGGGGTGCCCGGGTACTCGCGGTGCAGCCGCAGGAGCAGCTCCTCCATGCCCGTCGCGTCGATCGGCCAGCCCATCGCCGTGTACGGGCCGGGCTGCCGGACGAACTCGACGTCCCCGCACCCGACGAACGGCGACGCCGCCCCCTGCCGGTGCCCGTCGGCGTGCTCGCGCGGCGACGTCCCGTCCCAGGTCCGGACGAGCGTCGGCGAGTAGTAGTTCACGCCGAGGACGTCCAGCGGCGCGGCGATCGCCGCCTCGTCGCCGTCGCGCACGAACGACCAGTCGGTCAGTCCGGCGGTGTCGCGCCCGAGGTCGTCGGGGTAGCCGCGGCCGAGCATCGGGTCGAGGAACACCCGGTTCGACACGGCGTCCACCCGCCGGACGGCCTCGTCCTCGCCGCGCAGATGGTGCAGGTTCAGGGTCACCGAGTGCCGCGCGGACGGTGCCGCGACCGCGCGCAGCGCCCGGTTCGCCAGTCCGTGCCCCAGGTTGAGGTGGTGCGCGGCCTTGAGCGCGTCGACCGGGTCGGTGCGGCCGGGCGCGTGCACGCCCGACGCGTAGCCGAGGAACGCCGAGCACCACGGTTCGTTCAGCGTGGTCCAGGTGTGGACGCGGTCGCCGAGGGCCCGCCCCATCCGCTCGGCGTAGTCGGCGAAGCGCATCGCGGTGTCGCGGGCGGGCCAGCCGCCGGCGTCCTCGAGGTCCTGCGGGAGGTCCCAGTGGTAGAGGGTCGCGACGGGCGCGATGCCGTGGTCGAGGAGTTCGTCGACCAGCCGCGAGTAGAAGTCGATGCCCTTCGCGTTCGGCTCGCCGCCGGGCAGCACGCGCGACCAGGAGATCGAGAACCGGTACGCGCCGACCCCGAGGCGGGCCATCGCGGCGACGTCCTCGCGCCACCGGTGGTAGTGGTCGGTGGCGACGTCACCGGTGTCGCCGTCCAGAACCCTGCCGGGGGTGCGGCTGAAGGCGTCCCAGATGGACGGCGCGCGGCCGTCCTCGGCCGCCGCCCCCTCGATCTGGTAGGACGCCGTGGCCGTGCCCCAAAGAAACCCTTCCGGAAACCGCATCGGCTCATCCCTCCAGCGTGACGACGACTTCGGTGCCGGACGCCGCGACGAGCGCGCCCCGCGCGTGTTCGGCGGCGGTGCCGCCCCGTACCTCGGCGGCCCGCGCGTTGACCAGCAGAACGTTCCACGAGCCCGCGCCCGCGCCCGCGCCCGAACGGGTGACGCGGACGGTCGGACCGTCGCGTTCGGTGGTGAACGTCGCGTCCCCGACCTTCGTGACGACACGGGCGCCGTCCGCCGGTCCGTACACCCGCAGCGTGACGCCGTCCGCGTGGTCGTAGTCGGGACGGTCGTCGACCGCGCCCTCGGCGACCACCGCGCCCGGACGCACCAGCAGCGGAACGCTCCCGAACCCGTGCGACTCCCGCACCCAGCGCCCGCCCGCGACGCGCTCGCCCGTCGCGTAGTGCGTCCAGACGCCGTCGGGCACGTAGTACGCGACCGTCCCGTCCGCCGAGAACACGGGGGCGACGAGCAGGTCGTCGCCGAGCATGTACTGGCGTTCGAGGTGCGTGCAGGCGGGGTCGTCGGGGAACTCGAGGACCATCGCGCGCATCATCGGCGCGCCCTCCTCGTACGCCTGCCGCGCGGCCCCCGCCAGGTACGGCATCAGCCGCATCTTCAGCTTCGTGAAGGCGCGCAGGACGTCGACCGACTCCTCGTCGAACAGCCACGGCACCCGGTAGGAGTGGCTGCCGTGCAGGCGGCTGTGCGACGACAGCATCCCGAACGCGATCCACCGCTTGAACAGCGCCGGGTCCGGCGTGCCCTCGAACCCGCCGATGTCGTGGCTCCAGTACCCGAACCCGGACAGGCCCAGGGACAGGCCCCCGCGCAGGCTCTCCCCCATGGCCTCGAACGTCGACTCGCAGTCGCCGCCCCAGTGGACCGGGAACCGCTGCCCGCCCACCGTGGCCGACCGCGCGAACACCACCGCCTCGTCCTCACCGCGCCTCTTCTGGAGCAGCTCGAACACGGTCTTGTTGTAGAGGTACGTGTAGTAGTTGTGCGCGCGCTCAGGGTCGGACCCGTCGTGGTACACGACGTCCGTGGGGATGCGCTCGCCGAAGTCGGTCTTGAAGCAGTCGACGCCCATCTCCAGCAGCGCGTCGAGCTTCGCCGCGTACCACTCGCGGGCCTCGGGGTTGGTGAAGTCGACGACCGCGAGGCCCGGCTGCCACTTGTCCCACTGCCACACGTCCCCGTCCGGACGCGTCAGCAGGTAGCCGTTCGCGCGGCCCTCCTCGAACAGCGGCGACCGCTGCCCGATGTACGGGTTGATCCACACGCAGATCTTGAGGCCGCGCTCCTTCAGCCGCCGCAGCATCGCCGGAGGGTCGGGGAACACGCGCGGGTCCCACTCGAAGTCGCACCACCGGAACTCGCGCATCCAGAAGCAGTCGAAGTGGAACACGCTGAGCGGCAGATCGCGCTCGGCCATGCCGTCGATGAACGAGGTGACGGTCTCCTCGTCGTAGGACGTCGTGAACGACGTCGACAGCCAGAGCCCGAACGACCAGCCGGGCAGCTTCGCCGGCCGTCCCGTCAGCGCCGTGTACTTGCGCAGGATCTCCCGCGGCGTCGGGCCGTAGATGACGAAGTACCGCATCGACTGGCCCTCGACGCTGAACGACGTCCGCGTCACGACCTCGGACGCCACCTCGAACGACACGCGCCCCGGATGGTCGACGAACACCCCGTAGCCCGCGTTCGTCAGGTAGAACGGCACGTTCTTGTACGCCTGCTCGCTGGCCGTGCCCCCGTCGGCGTTCCACACGTCCACGGTCTGCCCGTTCTTCGCCAGCGGCCCGAACCGCTCGCCGAGCCCGTACACGAAGTGGTCGACGCCGAGGTCGAGCTGCTCGCGGACGTAGTGCCGCCCGTCGTCGGTGTCGATGATCGCCGCGGCCTTCGGCGCGCTGCCGGTGAGCCGCCGCCCGGCCGCGAGGAAGTCGACGCCCCACGTCCCGTCCCGCCGGACCCGGACGGTGAGCGCGCCGGACGTCAGCGTCGCCGCCTCCCCGGCCCCGTCACCGTCCCCGGGGGGCGGGGCGCCGACGACCACGTCCGGCGCCCCGTCCGCCAGCTCGAACGCCGGCCCGCGGGCCCGCTCCCCCGCGAAGTGCGTGAGCGTCACCCCGATGACGTCCGGCATCGGCGACGACGCCGTCACCGTCACCACCGGGCCCTTGAGCAGGTCGCCGCGGTGCCCGATCCGCTGGACGGGCGCGTGCACGGTGAGCGAGTCCCGTCCGGCGTCGACGTCGAGGACCTCCACCGGATGACTCGCGTGCACACCCTCGCGCATCATCCAGTAGCCGTCGCTGAACTTCATTGCTACTTCACTGCTCCTGCCGTGAGTCCGCGCGAGAGCGTGCGCTGGAAGACGAGGAAGAAGAGAACGGTCGGGAGGAGGCCGAGCAGCGAGGCGGCGCTGGACATCGTGGCGTCCATCATGCGCTGGCCCTGCAGGACGCCGAGCGCGACCGAGACCGTCTGGTTGTCGTTGGAGATCAGGAAGACCATGGGGATCAGGAACTCGTTCCAGGTCCACACGAAGAAGAAGACCATCAGCACCATCAGCGTCGGCCGGATCACCGGGACCACGACCCGCCAGAGGATCTGGAACCGTCCCGCGCCGTCGATGCGGGCCGCCTCCAGCAGCGGGCGCGGGAACGCCGACAGCACCGACGACAGCAGGTAGGTGCCGAACGCGCTCTGGATCACCGTGAACACGATGATCACCGCGATGCGGGTGTCGTAGAGGCCGAACTCCTTGGACAGGTAGTACAGCGGGTAGACCAGCGCCTCCTGCGGCAGCGTGTTCGCCAGGAGGAGCAGGACCAGCACCCACATGCGGCCCTTGATGCGGCCGATGCCGAGCGCGTAGGCGTTCAGGACGGACAGCAGCACGGCCAGCACCGCGACCGAGCCGCTGATCACGGCGCTGTTGACCAGCACCTGGCCGAAATCGGTCCGCTCCCAGAACGCGCGGAGGCCGTCCAGGTAGACGCCCTCGGGCAGCGACAGGGGACCGTTGGACGAGTACTCCTGCGGGGTCTTCAGCGCGTTGAACAGCACGACGGCGAACGGGATCAGCATGACCCCCGCCATCGCGATCAGCGCGACCAGCACCGCGTAGGCGGACGGTCCGCGGCGGCGCCGCCGGCCGGGCGTGTCCGGACGGTCGCGGGCCGGCGTGCGGGTGCGCTTGGTGAGCGTCGCGGTCACCGGTCCTCCCCTTCCAACTCGCGTCCCTGCGCACGCAGGAAGACGACGGTCAGCGCGATGATCACCAGGGTCAGCACGGTCGCGATCGCCGAGCCGTAGCCCACGTCCTGCTTCTCGAAGAAGCTGACGTAGGAGTAGTAGGACGGCACGTTCGTCGCCCCGCCCGGACCGCCCTTGGTGAGCACGAAGATCTGCGGGAACGCCTTCAGCGCGGCGATCGTCGTCCACAGCAGCACCACGAAGATCTCGGGGCGGATCTGCGGGACGGTGACGTGCCAGAACCGGCGGGCCCACGACGCCCCGTCGATCTCGGCCGCCTCGTACAGCGACGGGTCGACCCGCTGCAGCCCCGACATGAAGATCACGAGCGGGAACCCGATCTGCGTCCAGACCATGACGGCGAGGACGGACCAGAGCGCGGTGGACGGGTCGCCGAGCCAGTTGTGCGCGAGCGAGCCGAGGCCGACCGCCTCCAGGAGCGCGTTGACCGCGCCGTCGTCGGGGGCCAGCAGCCAGCTCCACACCACGCCCGCGATCACGACCGGCAGCACCTGCGGCAGGTAGATGCAGGCGCGCAGGACGGCCGCGACGCGGGAGCCGAAGTGCCGGTCGATCAGGTCGGTCAGCGCCCCGGCCAGCACCAGCCCGACGACCGTCGGGACGATCGCCATGCCGACGATGACCAGGACGTTGTTGCGGAAGGAGGACCAGAACCGCTCGTCCCCCATCAGCTCCTTGTAGTTCTCCAGGCCGACCCACTCGGGGCTGCCGACGCCCGACCACTCGGTGAAGCTCGTCCCGATGTTCATCACGAACGGGACGCCGATCACGCCGGTGAACAGCAGCAGCCCGGGGAGCAGGTAGGGGAGGTAGGCGAGCCGGCCGCCGAGGCCGCCGGCCCGCCCGGACCGTCCGCTCATTCGGGCAGGCCGTCCTCATAGGTGGGCTGCAGGGTGGAGAGCGCCTTCTTCGGGTCCTCGCCGTTCATGATCTGCTGCGTCTGCGCGACCAGGGCGTCGTAGAAGCCGGCCACCGGCCAGTCCGGGTAGTAGGCGAGCTTGTCGCCCTTCGCCAGCTCGTCGAAGTCCGCGATGAGCTGCTTGGACTTCTCGTCGGTGATCGCGGCGGGGTCGGCCGCGATGGGGATGCCGCCCGCGTTGCCGAGCTGGTTCTGGATGTGCTTCTGCAGCGTGATGTTGATGAAGTCGTACGCGAGCTCCTTGTTCTCGGAGCTCTCCGGGACGACCCACAGGTTGCCGCTGGAGCCGAGCGTGAACTCGGCCTCGGGCCAGACGAACGTGCCCCAGTCGAACTTCGACTCCGCGTTCACGCGGCCGAACCACCAGCTGCCGGAGAACATCATCGGGTACTCGCCCTTCATGAAGGCGACCCCGGCCTCCTCGGCCTTCTGCCCGACGGTGTTCTTGTCGACGTAGCCCTTCTCGACCCACTGCTGGAAGGTGGTCGCGCCGTGCGTCCACGCGGCGTCGGTGAAGTCCACCGGGCCGGTGTAGCGCTGCAGGCTGTCGATCCAGTTGCGGTCGGCCTTGGAGAGGGCGTGCTGGTAGACGAACTGGTGCGCCATGTACTCGGCGCCCGCGTTGGTCAGCGGGGTGACGCCCTTGCCGGCGAACGCGTCGAGCGCCTCGGTGAACTCGGCCTGCGTGGTCGGGACCTCGACGCCGTGCTCCTCGAACAGCTCCTTGTTGTAGTAGACCATGACGTACTCGGCGTAGTTCGGGACGCCGAACCACTTGTCGCCGCCCATGGTGCCCTTGCCGTCGTACTTGGCGGTGACGGCGACGTTCGGGCTGATCAGCTTGTCCCAGCCCCGTTCCCGGACCTCGGCCGTCAGGTCGGCGAGCAGTCCCTGGCTGGACAACTGCCCGGCGGTGGCGTTGCCCTTGTTGTACTCCATGATGTCGGGGGCGTCGTCGGAGTTCAGGACCATCGAGGCGGTCTTCTGGATCTGCTCGAAGCCCTTCTCCTCGAACTCGACCTTGACGCCCGGGTGGGACTTCTCGAACTCCTTGATCGCCGCGTTCCAGGCGACGCCCATGGCGCTGTCGGGGGACTCGTAGTGCCAGAGCCTGAGGACGTTCGGGTCGGACTCGGCGTCGCCGCCGCCGCAGCCCGTGAGCGCGAGCGCGCTCGCGGCCACCGCCGCGATCAGGGCCGCGCCCCTGCCTGCCTTCATCATGGGTGTTCCTCCGGGGGTGGAGCGGAGTGGGTGTCCGGGGGGACGGGGGTTTGCCGCGTTCCAATCGAAGCGCTTCGACTCCCTCGTCGAAGCGTTTCGATTGCCGGGATGTTAGTCCCGGGTGCGAGCGCCGCACAATAGTTCGTCCCAAACCAATTTCCGGATCACGCCGCTGACCTGCGCGAACAATCTGGGAGCGCTCCCATCGCGGCGTGCGCTCAGCGGCACCGCGAGCCGTTCAGCCGGAACCCCTCGGGCGTCGTCCCGCCGTCGCCGTCGCTGCTCCCCAGGAAGCCGAACTCGACCGTCCCGCCGGCCGGGATCGACCGGTTCCAGTCCGCGGGCGTGACCGTCACCGCGGAGCCGTCCTGCGCCGGCGTCCCGTTCCACAGCTGCGTGACGGCCTGCCCGTCCGGCAGGTCGAAGCCGAGCCGCCACCCGTCGATCGGGCCGTCGCCGAGGTTGGTGATCCGCACCGTCGCCTGGAACCCGGCCGGCCAGCTCCCGTCGACCCGGTACGCGACCTCGCACGACGTGTCCCGCGCGCCGGCGGTCGGGCCGCCGGACGTCCCGGCCGACGGGGCGCCCGGCGACAGCAGCGCCAGCAGCACCGCGACGAGCGCCACCGCGCCGCCCACCGCGCCCGCGATGATCAGCGGTTTGCGGGGCGACGCCGGCACCGGCGGCGGCGCCGGTGTGACCGGTTCCGGGCCGGGGAGCGGGTCGTCCAGCACGCGCGTCCGCTCGTGCCGGCCCGGCGCGCGGGGCGGCGGCGGGTCGTCCGGCACCACCCGGAGGAGCTGGACGCCCGCCGCCTCGGCGAGCGCGCGGGCCGTCGCCCCGGCGTCCGGACGGGCGTCCGGGCGCGGACCGGCGCACCGCCGGCACAGGGCGGCGAGGTCGGCGGGCACGTCGGCGGGGAGGTCGGCGGCGCCGGGCGGGCCTCCGGTGAGCGCCTGCCGGAGGACGACGCCGAGCGAGAACACGTCCGCGGCGGGGGACGGCGGCGCCCCGTCCAGCAGTTCGGGCGCGGTGTAGGCGGGGGTGCCGAGGACCGGCCCGCCCGCCGGGTCGGGCCCGGTGAAGGCGATGCCGAAGTCGAGGACCTTCACGGCCACCGGCGTCAGGAAGACGTTGGCGGGCTTGATGTCGCGGTGCACGATCCCGGCCGCGTGGGCGGCGGCGAGGGCGTCCCCGATCCCGGCGCACACGGCGGCCGCCTCCCGCCACGGCAGCGGGCCGCGCGCCAGCCGGTCGGCCAGCGTCTCGCCCTCGAGCAGCTCCATCACGACGTACGGGACGCCGCGGTGCTCACCGTAGTCGTGGACGCCGGTGATGTTCGGGTGGGCGAGCGCGGCGGCGGCCTGCGCCTCCTGCCGCAGCCGCCGGGTGGACTCCTCCGGCCATCCGTCGCGCGGCACCTTGACGGCGACCGCGCGGTCGAGGACGAGGTCGTGGGCGCGCCACACCGTGGCCATGCCCCCCGAACCGAGGGGCGCCTCGATGCGGTAACGCTCCCCCGGCAGGTCGCCCGGGCCCACGGTCTCCGGCATGCCCGCAGCCTATGCCAGGCACGAACGTCCTGCTCAGGGCACCAGGTAGCGGGTGTCGCGGGCGTCGGTGATCGCCATGTGGCCGGGCGCGTGGCCGATCGCGAACTTGGGCCGGGACGCCGTGACGGCGGCCTGCGGGGTGACGCCGCACGCCCAGAACACCGGGATCTCGTCCACCCGGACGTCCACCGGATCGCCGTAGTCGGGCCGTCCGAGGTCCTCGATGCCGAGTTCGAGGGGGTCGCCGACGTGCACGGGCGCGCCGTGGACGGACGGGTAGCGCGCGGTGACGCGGACGGCGTCGGCCACCTGGGCGGCCGGCACCGGGCGCATCGACACGACGAGCGGGCCGCCGAACTCCCCGGCGCGCCGGCACGTCCGGCTCGTCCGGTACATCGGGACGTTGACGCCCTGCTCGACGTGCCGGATCGGGACCCCGGCGTCGCGCAGGGCGGTCTCGAACGTGAAGCTGCACCCGATCAGGAACGAGACGAGGTCACCGCGCCAGTACTCGGTGACGTCGGTGACCTCGGCGACCGGCTCGCCGTGCTCGTACACGATGTAGCCGGGCAGGTCGGTGCGCAGGTCGCCGGGGAAGATCGGCGCGGAGACGGCGCCGGGGTCGGTGACCTCGAGCAGCGGGCACGGCTTCGGGTTGCGCTGGGCGAACAGCAGCAGGTCGTAGGCCTGGTCGCGCGGGACGGCGATGAGGTTCGCCTGCGTCCGGCCCGTGCACCAGCCGGCGGTGGGCACGCGGAGCCCGGCGCGGAACAGCGCGCGGGCCTGATCGGGGGTCAGCGCACCGGGGTCGAGGGGCGCGCGGTCGGGGGAAGCGGTCTGGTTCATGACGGTGCCTTCCTGAGGTCCGGTGCGGGGACCGGACGGAACCGGAGCCGCTGCCCGGGGCGCGCCTGGGCGGCGCGTCCCACGTCGGCGGCGGCGACGACGGCGATGACCGGGTAGCCGCCGGTCACCGGATGATCGGCGAGGAACAGCACGGGACGTCCGGACGGCGGGACCTGCAGCGCCCCGGTGACGGTTCCCTCGCTGGGTAGTTCGCCCCGTTCCGCGTGCTTCAAACGGGGCCCGTCCAGGCGCATCCCGACGCGGTCGGCGTCGCTGGTGACCTCGAACGTCCCGGTGAACAGGGCGTCGAGCGCGCCGGGGACGAGCCAGTCGTCGCGGGGGCCGGGGACGGCGCGCAGCTCGACCGTCCCGGCGGTCGGCGGCGCGACGGGCAGGACGTCCAGCAGCGGCGGGGCGTCCGGGACCGGGCCGACGGGCAGGACGGCACCGGGTTCGAGCGGCGGCGGGCCGAGGCCCGACAGCGTGTCGGTGGAACGGGAGCCGAGGACGGGCGGGACCGCGACGCCGCCGCGCACCGCCAGGTAGCTGCGCAGCCCGGTCGGCGGCACGCCGAGCCGCAGCTCGGCGCCGTCCGGAACGTGCAGGACGGCGTTCGGCGGGGCGGGCCGGCCGGCCAGGACGAGCGGGGCGGGGGCGCCGGTGACGGCCGCGAACACGCCGCCGCGGGCGCGGACCCGCAGGCCCCCGAGGGTGACCTCGACCGCCGCGGCGCCCTCGGGATTGCCGAGCGCCCGGTTCGCCAGCCGCAGCGACGCGGGGTCCGCGGCGCCGGACGTCCCGACGCCGAGCGCCGCGTGCCCGAACCGGCCGAGGTCCTGCACGGTGGCGCGGGGGCCGGTGGCGAGGACGTCCAGGAGCCGCTTCACGCGTCCTCCACGAACCGCACGCGCAGGCCCGGCCGCAGCAGCGCGGGCGGGTCGCGGTCGATGTCCCACAGGGCGGTGGAGGTGCTGCCGATGATCTGCCAGCCGCCGGGCGACTCCGCCGGGTACACGCCGCTGTACGGCCCGGCGAGCCCGACCGCGCCCGCCGGGACCCGCAGCCGCGGGGTCTCCCGCCGCGGGACGTCCAGCCGGGGGTCGCCGCCGTCGAGGTAGCCGAAGCCGGGCGCGAACCCGGTGAACGCGACCCGCCAGGACGCGGCGGTGTGGGCGGCGACGACCGCCGCGGGCGGCAGCCCGGTCAGCCGGGCGACCTCGGGCAGGTCGGGGCCGTCGTAGGTCACGGGGATCTCGACGGTGCCGGCGGTCCCGGCCGCCGCGCCGGGCCGCGCGGTGCGCACGGCCGCGGCGACGGCGGCCGGGTTCGCGGCGGGCTCGAGCAGGAGGGTGAGGGTGCGGGCCGCCGGGACGATGTCGGCGACGCCGGGCGGCGGGCACGCGGCCAGCGCCGAGTACAGGCCCAGCATCTCCGGCAGGCCGGGGAGCTCGACCAGAAGGGCGGCGTCGCCGCTCGGCATGATCCGCACCCGTCCCTCACCCCCAGAGTTCGTCGAGGCCGGACAGCGCGTTCCAGCCGAGGTACAGCGACAGCAGCCAGGCGGCGACGCCGAGCGCGAGCAGCCACTTCGGGAACCGGTAGCCGCCGAGCAGGTCGCGGCGCCGCGCCGCCACCCACAGCAGGACCGCCAGCCCGAACGGCAGGATCAGGCCGTTGAGGGCCCCCGCGAGGACCAGCAGCTTGGCCGGCGCGGTGCCGATGAACAGGTAGATCACGGTGGAGACGGCGATGAACCCGACGACGATCCAGTTGCGGTACTTCTCCACGAAGGAGGAGAACGACACGAGGAACGACACCGACGTGTAGGACGCGCCGATCACCGAGGTGATCGCGGCCGACCACATGATCAGGCCGAACACCCGGAGCCCCGCCTCCCCGGCGGCGTGCTCGAACGCCGACGGCGCCGGGTTCGCCTCCGCCAGCTCCACGCCGCCCGCGACGACGCCGAGCACCGCGAGGAACAGCAGGATCCGCATCAGGCCGGTGACCAGGATTCCGGTGATCGCGCTGCGGTTGATCCGGCCGACGTACTCGGGCCCGGTGATCCCGGACTCGATCATCCGGTGGGCCCCGGCGTAGGTGATGTACCCGCCGACCGTCCCGCCGATCAGCGTGGTGATGATGAGGAAGTCGATCTCCTCGGGCGCCGCGGCCTGCACCAGGGCGTCCCCGAGCGGCGGGTCCGACACGATCGCCACGTACAGCGTCATGAGGATCATGACGCCGCCGAGCACGACGACGATCCGGTCCATCGCGACCCCGGCGCGCTTGCTCAGGAAGATCGCGATGGCGACGAGCGCCGACAGCGCCCCGCCGATCTTGACGTCGAGGCCGAACAGCGCGTTCAGCCCGAGCGCCGTCCCGGCGATGTTGCCGATGTTGAACACCAGGCCGCCGAAGACGTCCAGTGCCGCGAGCGCGTAGCCGCCGCCGGGCACGACGCTGTTGCCGAGCTCCTGGGCGCGCTTGCCGGAGACGCCGACGACGCGCCACACGTTCAGCTGGATCGCGATGTCCACCAGCACCGACACGAGGATCGCGAAGGCCATCGCGGCGCCGAGCTGGGCGGTGAACACGGTCGTCTGGGTGATGAATCCGGGGCCGATGGCGCTGGTGGCCATCAGGAACATGGCGCCGAGGAGCGCGCCGCGGCGGGATCGGTCCGGCTTCGCCGGGGTGGCGTCCAGCGTGGAGGAGTCGGTCATGATCTGCCCCTTCGGGGGTTCGGCTTTCCGTCAGAGTAGGGATCGTTCAACAATCCAGCAATCCCTGGTTCCGACATTTTCCTTGCGGTGCGCTACCCTCGTTCCGTGACGTGGCTCGATGACATCGCGGCGGCCCGCCACGAGCTCGACCGCTCCAGCACCGCCGCCCGGGTCGCCGACCTGCTCCGCGAGCAGATCACCGACGGCGCGCTCGTCCCGGGGGCCCGCCTCCCCGAAGAGGACCTGTGCCGCGCCGCCAAGGTCTCGCGCAACACGATGCGCGAGGCGTTCCGGCTGCTCGTGCAGGAGCGGCTGCTCGTCCACGAGTTCAACCGCGGCGTGTTCGTCCGCCGGGTCGGCGCCGACGGACTGTCCGATCTGTACCGGGTGCGGCGGATCCTGGAGTCCGAGGGCGTCCGGTGCGCCCCCACGGCCGGCGCGGGCGCGCTCGACCGCGTCCGGTCCGCCGTCGAGGACGGCGAGGCCGCGGCCGCCGCCGGCCGCTGGCCGGACGTCGGCACGGCCGACATCCGGTTCCACCGGGCCGTCGCGGCACTGGTCGGCAGCCCCCGGGTGGACGAGATGATCCGCCACCTGATGGCCGAGATGCGCCTGGTCTTCCACGAGATGGGGTCGCCGCGCGAGTTCCACGAGCCGTACCTTGCCCGCAACCGGCGAATGTACGACCTGCTGGCGTCCGGCGAGCACGAGGCGGCCGAGCGGGAACTGCGCTCCTACCTCGACGACGCCGAGGCGCAGCTCATGAAGGCCTACCGCGTGAAGGAGTGACGCGTCACGGCGCGTAGTTCATGACGTGGTCGTGCAGCATGCGCGGAGCCTCGGGGTCGCGGCGGCGGAACGCCTCGATCAGCTCGGCGTGCTCGGCCGACTTCGAGTAGATCTCCGTGTGGTGCAGCCGCAGCGACAGCGTCGTCCACAGCTCGATGCCGAGGCCCTCCCACACCGACACCAGCAGCCGGTTCCCGGCCGTCTCGACGATCTCCCGGTGGAAGGCGATGCTGAGCCGCATCTGCGCGTGCAGGTCGCCGTCCCCCGCGGCCTCCGCGAGGAGCCGGTTGTGCTCCTCCAGGGCGTCCAGCCGGTCGGCGATGCGCGGGAGCGCCAGCTCGACGGCCGTCCGCTCCAGCCCGGCGCGGACGGGGAAGATCTCGGCGAGGTCGCGTTCGGTGAAGTCGCGGACGCGCGCGCCCCGGTTCGGCAGCGACTCGATCAGCCGCTGCGCCTCGAGCTGCCGGAGCGCCTCGCGGACCGGTCCCTGGCTGACCCCCAGCTCGGTGGCGATGCGGCGCTCGACGATGCGCTCCCCCGGCTCCCAGCGCCCGGCGCTGATGCCCTCCACGATGAACTCGCGGATCTGATCGGCGAGACCGGTGCGCAGCAACTGGGCGGGAATGGGCGCGTTCACGGTACTCCATCGTAGACCTACGCCCAGTAAGTAAGGCTTGACCGGGCAGGACCCTCAGGTCGCCGGTGAGGTAAGCGGGTCTTGACGAGGTAGAATATGATCGATCATAGATCAATGATGATCGGTGAGCGTCGTGGCGATCCTACGGCGTTACCCCTGAGTTAGGAAGGTCGCCGATGGCTGAGACGACCAGGTCGGCCGGCACTGCCGCCCCGGCCCGCACGAGCAGGACGCGCGGCGCCAAGGCGTCCGGGCGCGAGACCGGCCGCGAGGCGGCGCCCGCGCCGAGCCCCGACGTCCCGGCCGACACCGCGTCCGGTCCGGGCGCCGACGCGGAGACGCTCATCGGTTACTACCGGCAGATGCTGCTGATCCGCCGGTTCGAGGAGCGCGCCGCCCGCGCCTACACCGAGGCGAAGATCGGCGGCTACTGCCACCTGAACCTCGGCGAGGAGGCGACGGTCGTCGGGCTGATGGCCGCGCTGCGGCCCACCGACTACCTGTTCACGAACTACCGCGAGCACGGCTACGCGATCGCCAAGGGCATCGGCCCGGACCGCGTGATGGCCGAGCTGTACGGCCGCTCCACCGGCGTGTCCAAGGGCTGGGGCGGCTCGATGCACATGTTCGACACCGAGGCCCGGCTGCTCGGCGGGTACGGCATCGTCGGCGGCCAGGTCCCGCTCGCCGCGGGCGCGGCGCTCGCCGTCAACTACCGGGGCGGCGACGAGGTCGTCATGTGCCAGATGGGCGACGGGACGACCGCGATCGGCGCGTTCCACGAGTCGCTCAACATCGCCGGGCTGTGGGACCTGCCCGCCGTGTTCGTCGTGATCAACAACGGGCTGGGCATGGGCACCACCGTGGAGAACTCCTCGGCCGAGCCCGAGCTGTACAAGCGCGGCGCCGCCTACCGGATGGAGTCCGCGCGCGTCGACGGGACGGACGTCCTCGCCGTCCGGGACGCGGCGGCGCTCGCCGTCGAGAAGGCCCGCGCGCAGAGCCGCCCGTACCTGCTGGAGACCATGAGCCCCCGGCTGAAGGGCCACTCGGTCGTCGACCCGGCCCGCTACCGCTCCAAGGAGGAGAAGGAGGCCCTCAAGGCCGCCGACCCGCTGGCCCGCATGGCGCTGGACCTGGCCGACCAGGGGATCCTGCCCCACGACGCGCGCGACGCGCTGGACGCCGAGGTCACCGCCGAGGTCGACGCCGCGGCGGCGTTCGCCGACCGGAGCCCGGCGCCCGACGTCTCCACGCTCTTCGACTACACCTACGCCACCCCGGTCCCGGGCGAGCTGCGCCGCATGCCCGCGGACCCCGTATTCAGTTCCTGAGGAGCCGACCATGGCAACCGTCACCTACCGCCAGGCCCTCCGGGACACCCTCCGCGCCGAGATGATCCGGGACGACGACGTCTTCCTCATGGGCGAGGAGATCGGGCTCTTCGAGGGCTCGTACAAGATCACCGAAGGGCTGCTGAAAGAGTTCGGGCCGCGCCGGGTGCGCGACACCCCGATCGCCGAGGAGGGCTTCGTCGGCGCCGCGATCGGCGCCGCCATGCTGGGCCTGCGCCCGGTCGTGGAGGTCATGACGATCAACTTCTCGCTGCTGGCGCTCGACCAGATCGTCAACCACGCCGCGAAGATCTACGGGATGTTCGGCGGGCAGGCCAGCGTCCCGATGGTCATCCGGACGCCGGGCGGCGGCGGGCAGCAGCTCGGCGCCACCCACTCGCAGAACGTCGAGCTGTTCTACTCGTTCATCCCGGGCCTGAAGGTCGTGGCGCCGAGCACGCCCGCCGAGGCGTCCGCGATGCTCAAGGCCGCGATCCGCGACGACGACCCGGTGCTGTTCCTGGAGAACCTCGCCCTCTACAACACCAAGGGCGAGCTGCCCGCCGAGGTCGCCGACATCGAGCCCGCCCAGATCGGCCGCGCCGCCGTCACCCGTTCCGGCACCGACATCACGCTGATCGGGTACTCGCGGATGGCGCGCGTCGCCGCCGAGGTCGCCGAGACCCTCGCCGCCGAGGGGATCTCCGCCGAGGTCGTCGACCTGCGCAGCCTGCGCCCGCTGGACCGGCAGACGATCGTGGAGTCGGTCCGCAGGACGGGCTGCGCCGTCGTCGCCGAGGACGACTGGCTGACCTACGGCATCGGCGCCGAGATCGCCGCCACCATCCAGGAGGGCGCCTTCGACTGGCTGGACGCGCCGGTGCGGCGCGTCGCGATGGCCGAGGTGCCGCTCCCCTACGCCAAGTCCCTGGAGTCGGCGGCGCTGCCGTCCGCCGAGTCCCTGCTCACCGCCGCCCGCGACACCCTCCGCGCGACCGGCCGGCTCGCCCTGGAGACCGCCTCATGACCGAGATCCTCATGCCCCGCCTCTCCGACACGATGGAGGAGGGCGTCATCAGCTCCTGGCAGAAGCAGCCGGGGGACGAGGTCGCGGTCGGCGACGTCCTCGTGGACATCGAGACCGACAAGGCGGTCATGGAGTACGAGGCGTACGAGGCCGGCGTGCTCGAGAAGATCCTGGTCGGCGAGGGTGAGACGGCGGCGATCGGCGCGCCGATCGCCGTGGTCGCGCCGAAGGGCGCGTCGTCCGGCGCGGCCCCGGCGCCCGCCGCCGCGCCGGAGCCCGAGGCCGCTCCGAAGGCCGAGGCGGCTGCGGAGCCGGCGCCCGAGCCGGCGCCCGAGCCGGCGGCGGAGGCGAAGCCGGCGGAGGCGAAGCCGGCGGCTCCGGCCCCGGCGCAGCAGCGGACGGGCGCGTCCCGCCCGCCGGCGTCGCCGCTCGCGCGCCGGCTGGCTCGCGACCACGGCATCGACCTCGCCGAACTGTCCGGTTCGGGCCCCGGTGGACGGATCGTCCGGGCCGACATCGAGGCCGCGGTCCGGTCCGGCGGTGCCGCGCAGCCGGCGCCCGCCGCCGCGGCTCCGGCCCCCGCGCCGTCCGCGCCCGCCGCGCCCGCGGCCGCGTCCCGGGCGGACGACCCGGACGTCGAGGCCGTGCCGCTGAACCGGTTCCGGAAGGTCGCGGCCCGGCGGCTCACCGAGAGCAAGCAGAACGCTCCGCACTTCTACCTGAACCGCGAGGTGGACGCCGAGGCCCTCGTCGCGTTCCGCGGGAAGGTCAACGAGGCGCTCGCCCCGGCCAAGGTCAGCGTGAACGACCTGGTCGTCAAGGCGGTCGCGACGGCGCTGCGGGAGCACCCGGCGGTCAACGTGTCCTACACCGAGGAGAACCTCCTCTTCCACAAGCGGGTGAACGTGGGCGTCGCGGTCGCGGTCGAGGACGGCCTGCTCGTCCCGGTCGTGCGGGACGCCGACCGCAAGAGCCCCTCGGAGATCGGCCGCGAGACCCGCGAGCTGGCCGGACGGGCGCGCGACGGCAAGCTGTCGGCGAACGACATGAGCGGGGGGACGTTCAGCGTCAGCAACCTCGGCATGTTCGGCGTCGACTCGTTCTCCGCGGTGATCAACCCGCCGGAGGCCGCGATCCTCGCCGTGGGCGCCGTCCGGGACGAGCCGGTGGTGCGGGACGGCCAGGTCGTCCCGGGCAAGCGGATGGCGGTGACGCTGTCGGTGGACCACCGGGCGTGCGACGGCGCGACGGCCGCCGCGTTCCTGGCGCGGCTCGCCGAGCTGCTGGAGAACCCGCTGCTCATCGTGGCCTGACGTCGCCGCGTCCCGCTCCCGCCCGGTGCCTCCCGGGCGGGATCGGGGCGGCGCTGATATGCGAAGATCGCCGTCATGTCGGTGAACGTTCCACTGGGGCCGCTGCTCGATCCGGCCTTCCACCTCGGCACGGTCCCCACCACGTGGGCCGAGCTGCTCGGCTTCGCGACGGGCGCGGTCAACGTATGGCTCGTCGTCCGGCAGAACATCCTCAACTGGCCGATCGGCATCGCCAACGTCATGCTGCTCGGGCTGGTGTTCCTCGACGGCGGGCTCTACGCCGACGCCGGGCTGCAGATCGTCTACATCGGGTTGCAGGCGTACGGCTGGTGGGTGTGGCTGTACGGCGGCGAGGGGCGCGACGACCTGCCCGTCCGCCGCACGACCGGGGCCGAGTGGGCGGCGCTGCTCGCCGCCGGCGCGGCCGGCACCGCCGCGATCACCTGGCTGCTCGCGACGTTCACCGACTCGACCGTCCCGTTCTGGGACGCGCTGACGACCGCCCTGTCGCTGATGGCGATCTACGGCCAGTCGCGCAAGCTGCTGGAGTCGTGGTGGATCTGGATCACCGCCGACCTGGTGTACATCCCGCTGTACTTCCACAAGGACCTGAAGCTGACGAGCGCCCTGTACGTCCTCTTCCTGTCGCTCTGCGTCCTCGGGCTCACCACCTGGTACCGCGACTGGCGGCGCGCGGGCGGGGGCGCCGAGACCGTCCCGGCGGCCGCATGACGTACGAGCACGGCCTCGTCATCGGCAAGTTCTACCCGCCGCACGCCGGGCACCACCATCTGATCGACACGGCCGCCGCGGCGTGCGTCCGGGTGAGCGTGGTCGTCGCGGCGTCCAGCGTCGAGAGCGTCCCGCTCGCCCTGCGGACGGCGTGGCTGCGCGAGGCGCACCGGCAGCCGAACGTCGAGGTCGTCCCGGTGGTGGACGACGCCGAGATCGACTACGGGTCCGACGAGATCTGGTCGGCGCACGTCGCCGCGTTCCGCGCCGGGCTCGCGCTCCGCTCCGGGCTCGGCGTCAACGTGCCGCCGGTCGACGCGGTGTTCAGCTCCGAGCCCTACGGTGCCGAGCTCGCCGCCCGGTTCTCCGCCGCCCACGTGCCGGTGGACCCGCCCCGCGAGCGCTTCCCCGTCAGCGGCACGGCCGTCCGCGAGGATCCGGCGGCGAACTGGGAGTGGCTGTCGCCGCCCGTCCGCGCGTACCTGGCCCGCCGCGTCGTCGTGGTCGGCGCCGAGTCGACGGGCACCACCACGCTGGCGCGCGCGCTGGCCGCGCACTATGCCGAACGCGGCGGCGTCTGGTCGTCGACCCGCTGGGTCCCCGAGTACGGCCGCACCTACACGGAGGAGAAGCTCGCCGCCGCCCGCCGCGCCGCCGACGACGCGTCCCTCTGGCTGGACGACCTCGTCTGGGAGTCCGCCGAGTTCACCCGGATCGCCGAACGCCACGCGGCCCTGGAGGACGCCGCCGCCCGTTCGGGCTCGCCGCTCCTCGTCTGCGACACCGACGCGTTCGCGACCGCCGTGTGGCACGAGCGCTACCTCGGCGCCCCGGCCCCCGACGTCGAGGCCGTCCACGCGCGCGTCCCGCACCACCTGTGGATCGTCACCGACCCGGACGGCGTCCCGTTCGAGCAGGACGGCTGGCGCGACGGGGAGTCGGTCCGGACGTGGATGGCGAACCGGTTCCGGGAGGAGCTGGAGCGGCGCGGCCTCCCCCACCTCGCGGTCACCGGCCCCCACGAGGAGCGCCTGGCCGCCGCCGTCGCCGCGACCGACGCCCTCCTCGCCGAGCCCTGGCCCTTCGCGCCCCCGCTCACCGCCTGAGCGTCAGCCGGCCCAGACCATGTCGGCCACGTAGAACTCCTTGATGTCCGCGAGGACGAGGTACTCGATGCAGGCGGCCGTGCCGGGGGCGGTGTGGGTGTAGTGGACGCCGACGCCGTCGAGGGGGCGGCCGGGCGGCGGGAGGCCGGCGTCGACGGCGGGGCCGCCGTGCCGGGCGAGGTCGCACAGGAAGTCGATCAGGTCGTCCCGGGCGGGCGGCGGCACGGATTCGAGCACGTCGGCCGCCACCTCGGAGCAGTAGACGGTCCAGCCGGTCTTGGCGGTGGTCACCCGCGGGGGCGGGGACCGCGCCGGGCGGCGATGTCGTCGAGGGCGACGGCGCCCCGCCGGTCGAGGGCGCGGGCGCGGCGCCGCTCGCGGTCGGGGAGCTGGTCGAGCATCGCCTCGGCGTACCAGCCGGACAGGAGGTCGTCGAGCTCGCGGCCCCGGGCGTCCCGGATCTCGGCGAGGAACGCGGCGCGCTTGTCGCGGGAGAGCCACGCGCTGATGCCGTCGACGGTGCGCGGGATGCGGTGCACCCGCCCGCGGTGGCGCGGGGGTTCGGCCGGCATGGCGCTCACGGGGCTCCCCTCCATCGGTCGTGTGCGGGGGACGCTACCGGCCCCCACCGACATCGCGTTCCCATGATGGCCGGTACGGGCCGGGGGCGTCCGGTCAACGCGCCGGGTCGAGGGAGAACAGGTCCTCGTCGACGCGGTCGAGGGCGAGGCGGACGGCGCCGAGGCTCACCGACTCGTCGCCGAGCGGGGACTCCTCGATGCGGACGGCGCCGAGGCAGAGCGGACGGACGCGGCGGGCGAGTTCGGCGACGAGGGGGTCGCCGGGGCGGACGAGCGGGCCGCCGACGACGATCATCTCGGGGTCGAGGGCGAGGGCCATCGCGGCGACGCCGCGGGCCATCCGGGCGGCGAGGCGTCCGGCGGGTTCGGCGGCGAGGGCGGCGGCGGTGTCGCGCAGGCCGAGTTCGGGGAGCATGCCGATCTCGCCGGCGGCGCCGCGGCGGCCGCGGTGCAGGCGGCCGCCGATCAGGACGCCCATGCCGGTGTGCAGGCCGGCGTGGACGCAGACGACGTCGTCGGCGTCGCGGGCGGCGCCGCGCCAGCGTTCGGCGAGCGCGGCGAGGTTGGCGTCGTTCTCGACCAGGACGGGGCAGGAGAAGGAGCGGGCGAGCGTGCGGGCGAGGGGGACGCCCTCCCAGCCGGGGACGACGGTGCAGGACGCGACGGTGCCGCCGGGGTCGACGACGCCGGGGGTTCCGGCGGCGACGGCGCGCAGCGACCGGCGTTCGACGCGGGCGGCGGCGAGGCAGGTCTTGACGGCGGCGCGGACGGCCGCGATCCGTTCGGCGGGCGGGGCGGTGGTGGGGAGGCCGGCGCGGTGGCCGCCGGCGACGCCGCCGGCGAGGTCGGCGACCAGGAGGCGGACGCGGTGCGCGTCGATCTCGATGCCGAGGACATGCCCGGCCTCGGCGCGGAAGCGGTAGCGGCGGGCGGGCCGGCCGAGCCCGGCGCCGTGCCGGGGCGCGACCTCGGTGACGAGGCCGCGGGCGGTCAGCTCGCCGAGGACGCCCTCGGCGGTGGGGCGCGACACCCCGACGCGTTCGGCGAGGGCGGACAGCGTGAACTCGCCGCCGGCGCGGAGGGCGCGGAGGGTCGCGGCGGAGTTGAGGCGGCGCAGCACCGAGGGATCTGCTCCGTGCGGGGACGGTCGGGTCACGGAACCTCTTGACAGCGGTCGGCGGACGGACGAGCTTATGAAAGACGTTTGCGTAATGCCGGTCGGGTGGCGGCGGGTCGAGGATACCCAGCTCGGAGGGCGTGACGATGGACCAGAGGGGCCCGACGATCGCGGTGGCCGGAGCCGGTCTGCGGGGCGCGGGGTACGCGACCCGGATCCGGCGTTCCGGACGGGCCCGGATCGTCGCGGTGGCCGAACCCGATCCCGTCCGGCGGGAGCGGTTCGCCGCCGAGCACGGCATCCCGCCGGAGCGCGCCTTCCCCGGCTGGCGGGAGCTGGCGGACGCCGGCGGCGTCGCGGACGGCGTGATCATCGCGACGCAGGACGCCGACCACGCCGGGCCCGCGATCCGGTTCGCCGGGCTGGGCCGCCACATCCTGCTGGAGAAGCCGATGGCGACGTCGGAGGCCGAGGCGGAGCGCATCGTGGCCGCGGTCGAGCGCGCGGGCGTGATGCTCGCCGTCTGCCACGTCCTGCGTTACACCGCCTACACCCGCGCCCTGCGGGAGCTGGTCGCGGACGGGCGGATCGGGACGCCGCTCAGCGTGCAGCATCTCGAGCCGGTCGGCTGGTGGCACCACGCGCACTCGTACGTGCGCGGCAACTGGCGGCGGGAGGACGAGTCGGGGCCGATGCTCATGACGAAGTCGTGCCACGACCTCGACTGGCTCGTGCACGTGATGGGCGAGGCGCCGTCCCGCGTGTCGTCGTTCGGGCGGCTGTCGCACTTCCGCCCGGAGAACCGTCCCGAGGGCGCCGCCGACCGCTGCCTCGACTGCGCGATCGAGCCCGGCTGCGCGTACTCGGCGCCGCGCCTGTACCTGGGTTGCCTCGGCGACCCCCGCCGCGAGGGCTGGCCGCTCGGCGCGGTCACCGACGACCGCACCGAGGCGGGCGTCCGGCGGGCGCTGCGGGACGGCCCGTACGGGCGCTGCGTCTACGCGTGCGACAACGACGTGGTCGACCACCAGGTCGTGAACATGGAGTTCCCGTCCGGGGCGACGGGCGTGTTCACGATGACCGCGTTCACTCCCCCGGCCCAGCGGCGGACCCGCGTGTTCGGGACGTCCGGGTCGATCGAGGGCGACGGCGCGCGGATCGCGCTCCACGACTTCGTCACCGGCGGGACGGCGGAGCTGCGGCCCGGCGAGGGCGTGACCGGCGGTCACGGCGGCGGCGACGAGGCGCTCGCGGACGCGTTCGCCGAGGCGCTGGCCACCGGCGATCCGTCCCGGCTGGGCACCGGCGCCGCCGAGAGCCTCGCCTCCCATCGCGTCGTGTGGGCCGCCGAACGGGCCCGCCGCGACGGCGCGGTCGTCGAGCTGTCCCCCGCGACCGGCACGCCGTGAGGGCCGGGCCGGCGCGGGCGTGCGCCGCGCTGTCGCTCGTCCTCGCGCTGGGCGCCTGCTCCGGCGGCTCGGACGGGTCCGGCCCCGCGGCGAACGACGGGCGCGGCCCCATCACGTTCGCCACCGGCAAGGACCTCACCCGGACGGTCCGGAAGCTCGCCGACGACTGGAACGAGGACCGCCCGCAGGAGAGGGTCCGCATCGTCGAGCTGCCCGAGGACGGCGACCGGGCGCGGCAGCAGCTCGTCCAGAACATGCGGATCGAGTCGGACGCCTACGACGTGGTCAGGCTCGACGCGGTGTGGACGGCCGAGTTCGCGGCGCACCGGTGGATCCTGCCGCTCCCGGACGGGCTGGTGGACACCGGCACGTTCGTCCCGGCGTCCCTCGAGACCGGGACGTACCGGGGCAGGCTGTACGCGGCGCCGTGGCTGACCGGTACCGGCGTCCTGTACTACCGGACGGACCTCCTCGAGCGGGCCGGGGTCGACGGGCCCCCGGCGACGTGGGCGCGGCTGCGCGAGCAGTGCGCGCGGGTGCGGAAGCTGCCGGACGCCGCGGACATCGGCTGCTACGCGGGGCAGTACGGCAAGTACGAGGGGCTGACGGTCAACTACGCGGAGGCCGTGCGGTCGGCGGGCGGCGAGGTGTTCGACTCGTCCGGCGAACCCGTGGTGGACACGCCCCGGGCGAAGGCGGGGCTCCGGTTCCTCGTGGAGTCGTTCCAGGACGGGACGATCCCGGAGAAGGCCGTCACGTTCATGGAGGAGGACGGCCGCCGCGCCTTCCAGGAGGGCACCCTCGTGTTCCATCGCAACTGGGCGTACGTGTACGCGCTCGCGTCCGCCGGCGACGGGTCGTCGAAGGTGCACGGACGGTTCGGCGTCGCGCCCCTCCCCGGACGGGACGGCCCCGGCTCGGGCACCCTCGGCGGCAACAACCTCGCGGTGTCGGCGTTCTCCCGGCACCAGGCGACCGCCCGCGACTTCGTCGCCCACATCGTCGGCCCCGAGGTCCAGCGCGAGTACGGCCGCGCGCAGTCGTTCCCGCTGTCCCTCGCGGCCCTCTACGACGACCCCGAGATGATCGAGCTGTACCCGTACCTGCCGGTGATGGAGGAGAGCCTGCGGAACGCGGAGCCGCGCCCCGTCGTCGTCCGCTACAACGAGGTGTCGACGACGATCCAGGACCACGTCACCGCCGCGATCGCCGGGGAGAAGACCGTCGACCGGGCCGCCGCCGACCTGCAGAAGGCGCTCACCGCGCTGAAAGACTGACCCGGCTGCGGTACTCGGACGGCGTCACGCCCGTCCGGCGCACGAGATGGCCGCGCAGCGAGTCGGCGCTGCCCAGCCCGGCGAGGCGGGCCACCTGCTCCATCGGCAGCCGGGTCGTCTCCGTCCGCCTCGTACAGGACGTCCGGCAGCACGGTCGCCGCCGGGAAGCGCTCGGCCGGCGCGCCGGTCAGTCCCCAGTGCGTCGTGGCGCGGCGGCCGTCGAGGAGGCCGGCCTCACCGAGGACGAACACACCCGTGCAGATCGCGACGATGCGCGCCCCGGCGGACGCCGCGTCCCGCAGGGCCCGCGAGACGCGCGGGTCGACGTCCGCCCCGCCCACGACGGGGACCGTCCCGGCGCCCGCGACGGCGTCGAGCCCGTGCGGGGCGACGACGTCGAGCCCGCCCACGGTCTCCAGCGGGCGGCCGGGCTCGGCCGCGCAGACGCGCAGCCCGTAGCCCGGCCCGGCACCGAACACCATGTGCGGGACGGCGACGTCGAACGCCATCACCCATGACCGAGCGCGACCTCACCCTCCTCAGCCTCGGCGACCCCTTCTGGAACGAGCAGTGGGAGACCGAGCACATGTCGCACCGCCCGTACGTCGTGGACGCCTCCGCCATGGCCGACCGGTTCGGCGTCGCCGCGTCGCCGCTGGACGACGTCCTCAAGGAGATGCTCGCCTAGTTGTAGGTGAGGCCGTAACCGAAGGGGAACAGCGGCTTCTGGCCGTCGCCCTCGTTGATGGGCTGCTGGGCGGCGTCGGACATCCAGGTGACCGGGAGCCGCCCGGTGGGCGCGGCCCGGCCGAACAGGACGTCCGCGACGCCCGCGCCCTCGGTGCCCGGGAGCCAGGACGCGACGAGGGCGTCCCACCCGGGGAGCCGCTGGGCGATGTCGAGCGGACGGCCCGACACCAGGACGACGATGACCGGGACGTCCGCCGCCTGCAGGCGCTCGATGGTCCGCAGGTCGGCGTCGTCCAGTCCGAGGCCGCCGGTGCGGTCGCCGTGGTACTCGGCGTAGGGGTCCTCGCCGACCACGGCGATCGCCGCGTCGTAGGAGTCGTCGATGCCCTGCCCGTCGCTCCCGTAGTCGACCTTGACGGCGGAGCCGGCGACCTCGCGGATGCCCTCCAGAATCGTCGTCCCGGGGGTGATGTCGCCCGGCTTGCCCTGCCAGGTGACCGTCCAGCCGCCGGACTGGCGGCCGATGTCGTCGGCACTGCGGCCCGCGACGAAGACCTTGCCGGTGGTGGCGCCGAACGGCAGGACGCCCCCGGAGTTCTTCAGCACGACCTGCGACTTCGCCACCGCGTCGCGGGCCAGCGCGCGGTGCTCGGCGCCGCCCACGGACTTCAAGTACCGGCGGTCGGCCAGCGGGTCCTCGAACAGGCCGAGTTCGAACTTCTTGGTGAGG
Source organism: Actinomadura cremea (assembly GCF_014648495.1). Classification (GTDB taxonomy): domain Bacteria; phylum Actinomycetota; class Actinomycetes; order Streptosporangiales; family Streptosporangiaceae; genus Spirillospora; species Spirillospora cremea. Next base: position 177,672 of record NZ_BMRF01000004.1, on the reverse strand, counting down.
ATCCGCCGGTTCGCGTCGTCGATCCGCGCCATCGGCACGTCGCCCTCGCCGACCTCGGCGCGCAGGTGGCGGATGAACTTCTTCCACTCCTCGGGGACCATCACCATGTCGATCCCGGCGTTGACCGCCCTGGCGACCTCGTCGCGGGTGAAGCCGGGCTCGCCGTCGATCTGGTCGACGCCGTTGTAGTCGGAGACGACGAAACCGGTGAAGCCCAGCTCGCCCTTCAGCACGTCGCTGATCAGATGCTTGTGCTCGTGCATCTTCACGCCGTTCCACGAGCTGTAGGACACCATGACCGAGCCGACGTCCCGCTGGACGGCCGCGCGGAACGGCGGCAGGTGGATCTCGCGCAGCCGCTCCTCGGAGATCCGGGCGTCGCCGCGGTCGTCGCCGCCCTGCGTGGCACCGTCGCCGAGGTAGTGCTTGGCGGTGGCGAGGACGGACGTGGGACCGGCGCCGAGCTTCGCGCCCTGCAACCCGTCGACCATGGTGGTCATGGCCGAGGGCAGGCCGGGCACCTCGCCGAACGACTCGTAGGTGCGCCCCCAGCGGTCGTTGCGGACCACGCACACGCAGGGCGCGAAGTTCCAGTCGACGCCGGTCGCGGTCATCTCCTGCGCGGTCGCCGCCCCGATCCTCCGGACGAGTTCGGGGTCGCGGGCGGCGCCGAGCCCGATGTTGTGCGGGAAGATCGTCGCGCCGACGACGTTGTTGTGGCCGTGCACGGCGTCCACGCCGTACATCAGCGGGACGCGCAGGGGGCCGCCGAGCGCGGCCTTCTGCAGCTCGTCGTACATCCGCGCCCAGTTCTCGGGGGTGTTGGGGCTGGGCGCCGAACCGCCGCTGGACAGCACCGACCCGATCCGGTGCTCGGTGATCTCGGCGGGCGTGATGTACCGGCGCTCCGGCTGGGTCATCTGGCCGAGCTTGTCGTCGAGGGTCATCCGCGCGATCAGGTCGTCCACGCGCTTCTCGACCGGCAGGCTCGGGTCGAGGTACGGGAGGGGCGCGCGCTCGCCCACGGTCAGGACGGCGTCCGCGGCGGGGCCGGCGCCGGGGTCCGTGCGCGCGGAGCCGCCGCCGATGCCGATCGCGAGCGTGGCGAGCATGCCGAACGCCAGAACGCGGTGCCGGGCGCGGACGCGCCGCCGCTTCGCCTTCGCCGAGGTGCAGTCCATGCGGCGGAACGTTTCCGCGGATGATCAATCTCAACGCAACCGATTGTCAGCGTTCGGGCAATATCCGACGGTCGACGCCAGACAAACACTGACAATGCCGACATTCAGGGCGACCGCCCGGTATCGAACCGAGGACTTCCGGGACCACAACCCGGCGTGCAGACCACCACACCACGGACGCCACGTCCCCCCGCGAAGGCGACCTTCGCCGGGACGAGTACCGGATGCAGGAATCGAACCTACCTATAGCGGGATATGAATCCGCCGAATGCACCAGCATTCCTATCCGGCGCGGAGGGTGCGGGATTCGAACTCGCGCAGGTGACCCTGACCACGGCTTAGCAAGCCGGTGCCTTACCGCTCGGCCAACCCTCCGGAAAACAAAAGACCGCCCGGTGCCTGCGGGCGGTCGACGGACGAACGTGCTGGTCACGTCCCTCCACGACTCCCGAGACCGGAATGGCTCCGACTGCGCATTCGGTGCTGATGCATCGCCTTCTCCTCTCCCGGCCCCGCTCGACTGCACCCCATGATGCCGCCGCCCATTTCCCGGCGCAAGCCTTTTTCGGAGCGCCCCCATTCGCCGCATGACCGCCGCGCGCGACCGCCGCCCGCGGCGCGGGCCCCGCACCGTCCGTGTCACCGGTCACAGCGGACGGGCCGGCATTCGGGAAGCGTTGCGGCGGACGCGCCTTAGGATGTGCGGGGAAGGCGGTGGACGTTGGACGAGCGCGGCAGGGAGACGCCCGGCGATCCGATCGACTACCCGCCCGAAGGCTGCCTCTACGAGGTCCGCTACACGCTCGGCTCGCGCGGCGCCGGGTCGGTGATGTTCCCCGACGAGTTCGCGCTGGGCCGCTGGTTCGTCGCGATGGCCGCCGAGGGCATGTTCGCGCCGGAGGACTTCACCGTCCCCGACGAGGACGGCCGCAACGGCTACCGGATCCGCTGCGTCACCGACGCCGGCCGCACGGAGATCAGCTACTTCCACCCGCGGCTCGTCCGGGGCCGGATCGAGGGCCGCCGCCGCCGCTGACCCCCGGCTCCACCGGCTCCCCCGGTACTCCCGGCTCCCCCTCACCGCCCTTCCGGCCCGAGGGGACCCGGCGGGCCGCCCACAACGTCAGGACGCAGGCCGCGCCCGCGAGCATGCCGTGGCCGCCCGCCGACATCAGGACGGTCGACAGCAGGCTCGCCGCCGCCGCGATCGTCCACACGGCGGCGTCCACCGCCCCCTCGGCGTGCTCCCGCAGCGACTCGGGCAGGTCGCGGGCCAGCATGCCGCTGCCGCCGACGAAGCAGAGGTTCCAGCCGTACCCGAGCAGGAACAGCGCCGTCGCGCGCGTCACGGGGCCGTGCAGGAGCGCGTCCAGCACGGCGGAGCCGGCCAGGGTCGCCAGACCGGCGAGCAGCACCGGGCGGGCCCCGTACCGGTCGAACAGCCGGCCCGACACCGGCGCCAGGGCGAACATGCCGAGCGTGTGCGCCGCCAGGGTGATCCCCACGGCGGTGAGCCCGGCCCCGTGCAGGTGCATGTGGAGCGGCGCCGCGGTCATCACCGCGACCATCACCGCCTGCGCCGTCGCCATGACCGGCAGGGCGGTGCGCGCGGCGGGCACGCGGGCCAGCGTGCGCAGCGAGGGACGGGCGCCGGACCCGGGCCGCCCGGACGGGGTTCCCGCGGCGGCCGCGGACGCGGCGACGCAGGCGAGCAGCCCGGCCAGGAACGGCCCGGCGAGGACGGCGGCGCCGTGCCGGTCGAACAGGCGGCCCGCCAGCTCGGCGGAGGTGTCCAGCAGCAGGGGTCCGCCGACCGCGCCGACGGCGGCGGCCGCCACCACGAGCCCGATCGCGGAGCCGCGCCGCCCCGGCGGGCGCAGCTCGGCGGCCGCGTAGCGGGACAGCTGCGCCGCCGCGTTCCCGAGGCCGAGCAGCAGCATCCCGGCGCACAGCAGGGCGACGTCGCCGCGGGCGACGGCCGCCGCCGCCAGGCCCGCGCCGACGGCCGCGACGGCGTAGCCGAGGACGAACGCGCGGCGCCGTCCGGTCCGGCGCATCGCCCGGGTCAGCAGCAGCGCGCCCGCCCCGGTGCCGACGATCCCGGCGGTGTTCGGCACGCCGCCCCAGCCGGTGCCGAGCCGGTCGGCGGCGGCGAGCGTGCCCGCCGCCGAGGTCATCGCCATCGCGGCGTTCATCAGCGCGGTCCCCGAGCAGAGCGCGGCCATCGGGCGGCGGGCCGCGCCGGGAACCTCGAAGGTGGAGTCCATCCCCGAAACGGTAGGAAGGAAGAACGCCGCGGAGAATGGACGATTCATGGCGTCCGGCGCGGGTCACCCCTATTTTCGAAGGAATCCGGCGGGAAGGACCTTGCACATGGATCGGGACCTCGACCGTACGGACTGGCGCATCCTCGAGGAGCTGCAGCGGGACGGGCGCCTGCCGTTCAACCGTCTCGCCGGCCGCGTCAACCTGTCCGCGCCCGCGGTCGCCGAACGGGTGCGGCGGCTGGAGGAGGCCGGTGTGATCACCGGCTACCGCGCGGTGGTCGATCCCGCCCGCGCCGGGCAGCCGCTGACCGCGTTCGTGCAGATGCGCTGCTCGCTCGGCCGCTGCCTGCTGAAGACCACGGCGGCCGACGACCTGCCCGAGGTCGTCGAGGTGCACAAGCTGAGCGGGAACTGGTGCTCGATGCTCAAGGTGCGGCTCGCGTCGATGCCGCATCTGGAGGGGGTGCTGGAGCGGCTCGGGGAGCACGGGGAGATGAACTCCCACATCGTGCTGTCCACCGCCTACGAGGGACGCGCCGTCGAGCCGGCCGAGCCCGGGGCCCGCAGGGTCACCGCGTCGGAGGGCTGGACCCGCTGACGCGCGCCGCCGGGCCCGCCGTTCCGCCGCCCGGCCGTCCTCGGTACCCAGTTAGGGGCACTCAGTACGGGGCACTCAGTGCGGGATGCGGGTCCGCAGCCGGCTCCGCGGGACGATCGGGACCGTGCCGCCGCGCTCGACGCGGCGCAGGCGGGCGTCCATGCCCCGCCGGTGGAGTTCGCCTTCGAAGTCCGACAGGGGCGACGTGAACACCGTGTAGTCGTCGTAGTGGACGGGCACGACGGTGGCGCACCCGGACGTCCGCAGCCAGCGGGCGCCCTGCCGCCCGTCCATGGTGACGGTGAGCAGCCCGAGGAGCCTGGTCCCGCCCAGGTGGACGACCCCGGCGTCGATCTCCGGGTACCTGCGGGAGACCTCGGCGATCCCGTCGTACATGAGCGTGTCGCCGCTGATGTACATCCGGAGCTCGGGGTCGCCGGCGCGCGGGCCGAACTCCAGCAGCGCCCCCATGACCGGCGGCAGGGCGTACCGCAGGATGCCGGGCGCGTGCCGTCCGGGCATCGCGGTGACGGTGACGCGGTGGTCGCCCTTGACGAGCGGCTGCCCCTCCCAGGTGCGCAGGCCCACGGCCTCCCGGAAGCCGCGCCCGTTCAGCGTCCGGGCGGCGGCGCCGGTGGTCAGGACGGGCAGGCCGCGGTCGAGGTGCCGTTCGGCGACGGGGTCCCAGTGGTCGTCGTGCAGGTGCGACAGGACGACGGCGTCGACGGCGGGCAGCTGCTCCACGGTGATCGCGGGGTCGCGCAGCCGCTCACTGCCGATCCCGTACCCGAGGTACGCGCGCTCCCCGCGCCGCAGGAAGTTCGGATCGGTGAGCAGCGTGAACGGCCCGTACCGGATGATGGTCGTGGCGTTCCCGATGAAGGTCAGTGTCGCGTCCGGCATGGTTCCCCCCGCCCTGACGAGCCCCGTTGCGGCAGGCGCCCTCCCTACCCGGATATCGGCCTGCATACCGGAATTGACTCCGACATAGTGGAACCATGACGTGGACCGCTCCCGAAGTGACACGCTCCCACCCCTGGGCCGACCACCTGACGGGCGACGAGCGTTCGCTCGCCGACGCCTGGCTCGACCACCACCGCGAGACTCTGCTGTGGAAGTGCGCGGGGCTGACGGCCGAGCAGCTCAAGCTGCGCTGCGTCGAGCCGTCGGAACTGTCGCTGCTGGGGCTCGTCCGGCACATGGCGGAGGTCGAGCGCGACTGGTTCCGGGCGCGGTTCGCCGGGGAGCGGGTCGAGTACCTGTACGTGTCGGACGACGACCTCGTGGCGGAGTTCCGGGTCGCCGACGCCGACGCCGACGCCGACATGGCCGGCTACCTGGCGGAGATCGAGGCGGTCCGGCGGACGACGGCCGGCCGGTCGCTCGACGAGACGTACCTGGACCCGCGGCGCGGCGTGGAGATGAGCCTGCGCTGGGTGTACTGGTCGATGGTCGAGGAGTACGCCCGGCACAACGGGCACGCCGACCTGCTGCGCGAGCGCATCGACGGGAGCACCGGCCACTGAACGGCAACGCGATCGTTCTGGGCATCGTCCTGCTGTCGTCGTTCACGTTCCCGCTGACGATCACGGGCGCGTCGGTGGCGCTGCCGGACATCCGGGCGGATCTCGACGCCGGCCTCACCGCGTCGCAGTGGGTGATCACCGGGTACAACGCGTGCTTCGCGAGCTTCCTGGTCGCGATGGGCTCGCTGGCCGACGTGGCGGGACGGCGGCGGGTCTTCGCCGGGGGCGTGGCGGTGTTCTGCGCGACCGGCCTGGCCGCGGCGGCGTCCCAGGACGTCCTGACGCTCAACGCGGTGCGGGCGCTCGGCGGCATGGGCGCCGCCGCGGCGGCGACGGGCGGCTCGGCGATCCTGGCCGCGACGTTCCACGGGGCGGCGCGGGTCCGGGCGTTCGGGATGCTCGGGACCGTGCTCGGCATGGGCCTGGCGTTCGGGCCGACGGTCGGCGGGCTGCTGGTGGAGACGCTGGGCTGGCGGGCCGCGTTCGGGGTGCCGGCGGCGGTCGCGGGGCTGGTGCTGGTGCTCGTCCGGCGGCTGCCCGCCGGGCGGGCCGAGGCCGGCCGCCGGATCGACTGGGCGGGCGCGGTGCTGTTCACGGCGGCGCTGCTGGTGCTCATCACCTCGATCGTCGAGGGCGGTGAGCGCGGTTTCGGCAGCCCGCTCGTCCTGGGCGGGTTCGTCGCGGCGGCGGCGCTGGCGGCGGCGTTCACGGTGGTCGAGCGGCGGGCGGACGACCCGATGTTCGAGCTCGGGCTGCTGGCGAACCCGCGGTTCTCGTCGCATGCGGTGGCGGCCGGCTCGATCGTGTTCGTGCTGGTGCCGCTGCTGGTGTACCTGCCGTCGTACCTCATCTCCGTCGTGGGGCTGGACGCCGGAGAGGCGGGCGCGTGGCTGCTGATGCTGACCGCGCCGACCGTGCTGCTGCCGATGGCCGGGACGGCCCTCGCCAGGCGGATGCCGACGGGGCCGCTGGTGGCCGGGTCGGTGGCGGTGACGGGGGTGGGCGCCTTGCTGCTCGTGACGATCGGGCCGGGCAGCACGCCGGGGACGCTGGCCGTCCCGCTCGCGCTCACCGGGGCGGGGTTCGGATTGTCGACCGGGCTGCTGGACGGGCTGGCGGTGACCGCCGTCCGGCCCGAGCAGGCGGGGACGGCCGCCGGGATGTTCTCGACCGCGCGGCTGGCCACCGAGACCGTCGGGATCGCGGTGGTGGGCGCGGCGCTCGCGGCGCTGAGCGGCGACCGGCTGACCGGGGCGCACTACACCGGCGCGCTGCGGACGGTGTGCGTGGCGCTCGCGCTGTTCTCGGCGGTCGCGACCGCGTGCGTCCTCGCGCTGTCACGCAAACCTGTCGGGCGCGGCCACGCGACGGGTGGTTGACTGTCCGGGTGTATACCGAGACCCCCCAGTCCGAGCTGTTCGCCCGGCTCGTCGAGATCGGCGGCGGGTCGCCGGGGACGCCCGGTGAAGGCGGGACGCACGGCGCGGCGCCCGAGACGCTCTACGACCGGCACGGCGTGCTGGTGGTGCGGGTCGGCGACGTCGCGGTGAAGGCGCACCAGCCCGACCGCGACGTCGGCCCGGAGTTCCTCCAGCGGATCCGGTTGGCGGCCGCGCTGCCGCACCTCCTGCTCGGCCCGGACGGCCCGCCGCTCGACGCGGGCGGCCGGACGGTGACCGTCGCCCCGTACGGGGAACCGGTGGACCCGGCGCGCGACCTGCCGTGGGCGGAGGGGGCGCGGCTGCTCGCCGCCCTGCACCGGGTGCCCGTCCCGGACGGCGCGCCGTCCTGGGGGCGTCCGCAGCGGGTCGCGCGGCTGGTGGGGCGGCTCGGGAGCGGTCCCGCCGAGGACGCGGTGCGGCGCGCGTTCGCCGGCCTGCCCGCGTGGATCCGGGGGGAGGCCGCCGAGCCGTCCCGCCCGGTGGAGCGGCTCGTGCACGGCGACTGGCACCTCGGCCAGATGGTCCGCGTGCGGGACGGCTGGCGCCTCATCGACATCGAGGACCTGGGGCGCGGCGACCCCGCCTGGGACCTCGCGCGCCCGGCGGCGCTGTACTGCGCCGGGGTCCTGCGTCCGGCCGACTGGGAGCGGTTCCTGGACGCCTACCGTGCGGCCGGGGGCCCGGCCGTCCCGGCGGACGGCGACCCGTGGACGACCCTGGACGTACCTGCACGAAGTCTTGCGATCCAAATCGCCGCCACATGCGTCCAATCCGCAAGGAAGGGCGATCGGCCGCTGGACGGATCCGAGGAGGCGATGGTCGACGCCTGCAGGAGAATGGCCTGCGCTACCGATATCGGCGGAGAACCGGCATGACGTGACGGGGAACCTGCCTTAGATTTACCCTCTACCTGGGGTTCCATAACGAAGGGATGGTACGGCGATGCACTGCCCTAAGTGCCGTGGCGTGATGCGGACCTACACGCGGAGCGGCGTCCACATCGAGCAATGTGACGCGTGCCGGGGCATCTTCCTCGACTACGGCGAGCTGGAGGCCCTCGGCCAGATGGAGGCCCAGTACCGGGCCGCGCCCCCGGTCGCCCCGGCCGCCCCGGTCGCGCCCGCGAACCCGGGGTGGAGCGCGCCCGCGGGTCCGCAGGTGCACCACCACCACCATGGCGGGCATCACCACCGCCCTTACGGCGGCAGCGTGTTCCACATGCTGTTCTCCACCTGACGCCCGCGGACGGCGACGGCCGTGCGGCCCGCTCCCCGGTGGGGGCGGCGACCGCACGGCCGATTTTTCATGCCCGGTGTTCCCTGGCCCTGCTTCCCGGGCCGGAGCCCGGTCCCAGGAGCCCCGGTCCCCGAGACCAGGACCGGTCAGAGCCGGGGGTCGACCGGCTCCGACTCCAGCGCCAGCACCGCGAAGACGGCCTGGTGCACCCGCCACAGCGGCTCCCGGCCGGTGAGCCGGTCGAGGGCCTCGACGCCGAGCGCGTGCTCGCGCATCGCGAGTGACCGCTTGCGGCCGAGCGACCGGCCGCGCAGCCGCTCCAGGTTCTCCGGCTCGGTGTAGTCCGGGCCGTAGATGATCCGCAGGTACTCGCGGCCCCGGCACTTGGTCCCCGGCTGGATCTTGGCGTCCGCGGGGAGCGGGCCGAGCGGCTTGACGACCATGCCCTCGCCGCCCGCCGCGGTGAGCTTCTCCCACCACTCGGTGACGGCGGCGTCCGCGTCCGGCGCCGTCAGGTCGGCGACGAGCGAACCGGTCCGGCGGACGAACCCGGTCGGGTCGGCGTCGGCGAGCCGCCCGGCGATCTCCAAGTGCCAGTCGTGGTCGCGCGCGGTCGCCCACGCGCGGTCCTCCCCCGCGAGGACCTGGAACGGCGCGATGCCGAGGCCGCCGAGCCCGTCGCCGTCCACGTCCCAGCAGTAGCGGGCGTAGGCGTCGCGGAAGCGGGCGGCGTTGGCGGCGCGCCGGTCGATGTGCCCGCGCAGCCCGCCGAGGTCGAGACCGCGCCCCTCGGCACGGGCCAGCAGGTCGGCCGCCATCGGCAGGGACGCGCGCGCGGCGGCGCCGGTCGCGGCGTACTGGACGCGGATGAGGTCCATCGCCTTCGCCGACCAGGGCAGCAGCTCGCAGTCCAGGACGAGCCAGCCGGTGCCGAGCTCGTCCCACAGCCCGGCGGCGCCGATCGCGGCGCGCAGCCGGGCGAGGGCCTCGCCGGTCCGGGCCGGGTCGCGGAAGAACGCCCGGCCGGTGCGGGTGTAGACGGCGCCGGTCGTCCCGTCGTCCGCACCGAACCGCTCGGCGGCGACGGACGCGTCGCGGCACACCACCGCGACCGCCCGCGAGCCCATGTGCTTCTCCTCGCACACGACCCGCACGACGCCCTTGTCGCGGTAGGCGGCGAGCGCCTCGACCGGGTGCTCCAGGTGCCCGGGGAGCGGCGACGTCTCGGCGGGCGGCATCGTGGGCGGCAGGTAGACGAGCCAGCGCGGGTCGACCGCGAACCGGCTCATCACCTCCAGCGCCGCGAGGGCGTTCTCCTCCCGGACGGTGACGCGCCCCATCATCCGCGTCTCGACGCCCGTGTTGTCCAGAACGTCCTTGATCTGCAGGAAGTCGCTCTCGCGCTGCCCGCCCGCGACCGTCCCGGACGGCGCCGCCAGGGGGCGGACGGGCTCGTACCAGGTCTCGCGCGCCGGGACGGAGAACAGCTCGCGCTCGGGATAGCGGAGCGCGGTCAGGCTGCCGCCGAAGACGGCGCCGGTGTCGAGGCAGATCGTGTTGTTGATCCACTCGGCGTCCGGGACCGGGGTGTGCCCGTACACGACCATCGCCTTGCCGCGGTAGTCGCGCGCCCACGGGTACCGGACGGGCAGCCCGTACTCGTCCGTCTCGCCGGTGGAGTCCCCGTAGAGGGCGAACGACCGGACGCGTCCGGACGCGCGGCCGTGGTAGTCCTCCTTCAGCCCCGCGTGGGCGACGACGAGCTTGCCGCCGTCCAGGACGTAGTGGCTGATGAGGCCGTCCATGAACCGCAGGGCGTCGTCCCGGAACTCCTCCGGCTCGCGGTCGAGCTGCTCCAGCGACTCGGCGAGGCCGTGCGCGACCCGCACCTTCCGGCCGCGCAGCGCCTTGACGAGCTTCGCCTCGTGGTTGCCGGACACGCACAGCGCCTGCCCGGTTGCCACCATGCCCATCGCGAGCCGCAGGACGCCCGGGGTATCGGGGCCGCGGTCGACGAGGTCGCCGACGAACACGGCCGTCCGGCCGCCCGGGTGGTTCGCACCGACGGCGCGGCCGTCCGCGTCGTGCTCGATCTCGTAGCCGAGGCCCGCGAGGAGGTCCTCGAGTTCGGCGCGGCAGCCGTGCACGTCGCCGATGACGTCGAACGGGCCGGTCAGCTCCCGTTTGTCGTTCCACGGCTTCTCGTACGTGACGGTGGCGGCGTCGATCTCCTCGACGCCGTTCAGCACGTACGAGCGGCGGAACTCGCGACCGAGCGACCGCAGGCCGCGGCGCAGCTCGCGCCGCTGCCGCGGGAGGACGTGCGCGGCCAGGCCGGCGCGGTCGGGCCGGGCGGCGTTGCGCGCGGCGGCGACGCTCTCGGGCACGTCCAGGACGATCGCGGCCGACAGCACGTTGTGCTCCTTCGCCAGCGCGATGAGCTGCTGCCGCGCCTTGGACTGCACGTTCGTGGCGTCCACGACGGTCAGCAGGCCGCGCCGGAGCCGCGTGCCGACGATGTAGTGCAGCAGGTCGAACGCGTCGCCGGTGGCCGACTGGTCGTTCTCGTCGTCGGAGACGACGCCGCGGCAGAAGTCGGACGACACGATCTGCGTCGGCTTGAAGTGCGTGCGGGCGAAGTGCGACTTCCCGGAGCCGGACACGCCGACCAGCACGACGAGGCCCATCTCCGGGAGCCGGATCTCACGGCCGGTCATTTCGTGAAAACCCCCATCTGCGTGGGCGCGCCGACCTCGGGGTCGTCGTCGCCGACCGGAACGTGCCGGACGCGGTAGCCGTGCGCGGCGGCGACGCGGTCCGCCCAGGCGCGGAACTCGGCGCGCGTCCATTCGAACCGGTGGTCGGGGTGGCGCATCGCGCCGGGCGCCAGCCCCTCGTAGCGGACGTTGTGCTCGGCGTTCGGCGTCGTCACGACGACGACGCGGGGCGCGGCGTGCCCGAACACCACCTTCTCGACGGCGCCGAGGCGCGGCGGGTCGATGTGCTCGACGACCTCCATCAGCACCGCCGCGTCGTAGCCGCCGAACCGGTCGTCGGCGTAGGTGAGGGCGCCTTGGAACAGGTCGCCGACGCGGTCCCGGGCGCGCGACGGGCCCGGACGGTCGAGCCGCAGCCGGCGCCGCGCGTGCTCGACGGCGCGGAACGACACGTCCGCCCCGGCGAGCGCGCCGAACGAGCCGTCCTTCAGCAGCCGCGCCAGCAGCTTGCCCGAGCCGCAGCCGAGGTCGATGACGGTGCCCGCGCCCTCCTCGCGCAGCACGTCCGTCACCGCGCGGACGCGCCGTTCGGCCAGCGACGCCTTCGGCTCCCCGGCCGTCGTCCCCGCGCTGACGGCGTCCTCGGCGCCTGCCGCACTCCCGGTGCCCGCCGCGCTCCCCGTGGGCGACGCGTTCTCGGCGTCCACCGCGTTCCCCGCGTTCTCGGCGTCCACCGCGCTCCCGGTGTCCGCCGCGTTCTCGGCGGGCGGCTCCTCCTCGACCTCGACGGGGTCGAGCGCCTCCTCCGGCGCGTCCTCGGCGTCGGCCAGCCGGCCCAGCGCCGCCCGGACGAGCGTGCGGCGGTTCGCCAGGTACCTGCGGGTGATCGCGGCGCGGTCGGGGTGCGCCGCGAGCCATCCCTCGCCCGCCCGGATCAGCTTGTCGACCTCGTCGGACGCCACCCAGTAGTGCTTGGCGTCGTCCAGGACCGGCAGCAGCACGTACAGCTGGTTCAGCGCGTCGGCCAGCCGGACGGTCCCGGTCAGCGTCAGCGTCACGTACCGGGAGTCGCCCCAGGAGGGGAACTCGGGGTCCAGCGGGACGGGCTCGGCCGACACCGCCCAGCCGAGCGGCCCGAAGAACCGCTCGGCCTGCCCGGGGCCGCCGCGGCACGGCAGCGCCGGGAGCGTGATCTCCAGCGGGATCGGCGTCTCCGCCAGGCCGGGGCGCAGGTCGCAGCGCCCGCGCATGGCGGTGCGGTACACGTTCGCCATCGCGGACGCGAGCAGCGACGACGCCGCGTACGGGCGGTCGTTGACGAACTGGCCGAGGGAGAAGTCGGGCGTGCCTCTGCCGCGCGTGCGGACGAGCTTGACCGGATCGACGTCGAGCAGCAGCGCGGCCGTGCACCGCCGCTCGTCCGCCTCGGGGTAGAGGACGTGCGCCGTCCCGTACGCCTGGTCGAACGTCTGGACGCGGTCGGGATGCTTGTGCAGCAGGAAGCCCAGATCGCTCGGCGGGCTCAGGGTGGTGGTGATCGTCAGAAGCACCCCCCAAGTGTGGCGCACCAGGGGGAAGCTCCCGCATCCCGTTTTTCGGTCAGGGCACCGCGGGGCCCTTCACGAACGTCCCGTTCTCGGCGTAGGGCCACGGGTTGGCCTCGCAGCCCTTCAGCCCGTAGATCTGCTGCATCATCACCGGCGCGGGCTTCCCCTTGCCGGCGCAGGTCATGTGGCCGAAGCCGAGGCGGTGCCCGACCTCGTGGTTGATGGTCAGCGCCCGGTACTCGTGCGGGCGCCCCTTGTAGTACTTGGTCAGCAGCAGCCAGCGCTTGAGGTTGACGACGACCTGCTTGCCGGCGCGGCAGTTGACCTCGCCCTCGGTGTCCATCCCGTACGCGCCGCACAGCTTGTCGGTGGTCCCCGGGGAGGCCAGCTTCACGACGAACTCGTGCGGGCCGGAGTCGACGCGCTGGAACGCCCACTTGCCCTTGGCGGTCCAGCCGCGGGGGTCGCCGAGGATGTCGTCGACCTCCTTCGCGAACTCGTTCACGTCCTGCTTGAGGCCGCCCTCCACGGCGACCATGTACCGCATGACCTTGCCGCCCTGCCCGGTCACGCCCGCGCCCTTGGCGACGGTGAACTTCCCGTTGCCCTCGTCGGGGAGGTACGGCGGCGCCGTGGTCGTGGGCGCCGCGCTGGGCGGCGCGCTCGCGGACCCCTTCGCGCCGGGCCTCCCGCTCGGGTGGGACGCGGCCGACGCGGTGTCCGCGCCGGGGTTCCAGGCGACCAGCGCGGCGGCGCCGAGGCCGCACGCGGCGGCGAGCGCGACGCCGCCGACGGCCAGGCCGACGATCCGGTTGCGCCGGGCGCCCGCGAACGCCCGGTCGAGTTCGTCCCCGAACCCCTCGGTCGTCTCCGGCCCCGGGCCCTCGTCGGACGGCGGTCCCACCGGATGCCCGTCCCGGCGCGTCCGCCGGGGCGAGTCCGGTCCGGGCGGCGGCGCGTACTCGTGCGAGGGGTCCGAGGAGGGGGCGGCGGGGTCGAAGGGCGGCTCGAACGGGTGCCCGGGGGCCTGGTCCGGCGGGTAGGGGGGCTGATGCGGAGGTTGCGTCCCGGCGTCCCCGGTCGGGCGTGAGGGACGGCGGCGGGAGCGAGATCGTGGACGTTGCATAGCGTGCTCAGCATGACAGATCCCGCTCGACATAAGTGATCATTTCGCGACAAGTCACAGGTCAGGGCCATAAGCCCATATCTGTGAGATTCCCGACGCGGTGACGGAGGGTACCGCCACGGCAGCGAAAAGCGCTTGCGGACGGCTCCGCCGTGCCGTGACAATCCGGGACATCATGAGCAGACACCCACGCCGTTCCGTCGCCCGGGAGACCGTCGAGATCATCGAGCGCGGCGAGTACCGGGCCCCCTCGGGGCGTGCCGTCCCGGTCGCCGAGAGCATCGAGCGGGCCAGGCGGGGCACCGTCCTCTACCGGCCCGAGGAGCTGGACGGCCTCCTGCGGACGACCGCGGACGAGCCCGCCGGCGCGGGCACCCGGATCGAGGTCACCGAGGAGACGACCCTCGCGGCGGCCCGGCGGCTCGTCGCCCCGGACGCGGTCCCGCTGGCGCTGAACTTCGCGTCCGCGAAGAACCCCGGCGGCGGCTTCCTCAACGGCGCGCACGCGCAGGAGGAGGGGCTCGCGCGCTCGTCCGCCCTGTACGCGTCGCTCACCTCGGCCTGGCAGTACTACGACCACCACCGCGAGCAGCGCGACCTGCTCTACAGCGACCACATGATCTACTCGCCGGGCGTGCCGGTGTTCCGCGACGACCAGGGCGCGCTGCTGGAGGAGCCGTACGAGGTCGCGTTCCTGACCTCGCCGGCCCCGAACCGGGGCGCGATCCGCGATCCCGAGCAGGCCGCGCGGATCCCGCGGGTACTGGACGTCCGCGCCCGCAAGGTGCTCGCGACGGCGCTCGCGAACGGGCACCGGCGCGTCGTGCTGGGCGCGTGGGGCTGCGGCGTGTTCCGCAACGACCCGGCCGAGGTCGCCGAGACGTTCGCCCGCGCGCTGCGTCCCGGCGGCGCGTTCGCGGACCGCTTCGAGCACGTCGTGTTCGCCGTCTGGGACACCGCTAAGGGCGCCCCCAGGCACGCCGCCTTCGAGCGCGTGTTCGGCTGACACGACGGGGACGAGGGGACGACGGGGACGGCGGGGACGGCCGGGCCGTCCCCGCCGCGGCACCGGTCAGAGCTTGCCCATCACCTCGGCGGCGATCAGCTCCAGGTGCTCGAGGTCGGACAGGTCGAGGACCTGGAGGTAGAGGCGCTCGGCGCCCAGCCCGCCGAATTCGCCGATCTTGTCGACGAGCTCCTGCGGGGTGCCCGCCAGGCCGTTCTCCCGCAGCTCGTCGACCCCCCGGCCGATCGCGTCCGCGCGGCGCCGCAGCTCCGCCTCGTCCCGTCCGCAGCAGACGACCTGCGCGGCCGAGTACACCATCGGACGGGTCCGGCCCGCGTCCCGGCAGACCGCCCGGACCCGCTCGAACGCCGCGCCGGTGTCGGCCGGCCGATGGAACGGCACGTTGTACTCGTCGGCGTACGCGGCGGCGAGGCGCGGGGTGCGCTTGGCGCCGGCCCCGCCGACCAGCACCGGCGGGCCGCCCGCCTGCGCGGGCTTGGGCAGCGCGGGCGAGTCGGTGAGCGTGTAGTGCTCGCCGCTGAACGAGAACGTCTCGCCGGGCGGCGTCCCCCACAGGCCCTTGCAGATCCGGAGCTGCTCCTCGAGCTTCTCGAACCGCTCGTTCAGGCTCGGGAACGGGACGCCGTAGTGGGCGTGCTCCTCCTCGAACCAGCCGGTGCCGAGGCCGAAGTCGACACGGCCGCCGCTCATCTGGTCGACCTGCGCGACGGAGATCGCGAGCGGGCCGGGGTAGCGGAACGTGGCGGCGGTGACCAGCGTGCCGAGGCGGATCCGGCTCGTCTCCCGGGCGAGGGCGCCGAGCGTGACCCACGAGTCGGTCGGCCCCGGCTCGCCCGTCACGTCGCCCATCTTGGTGTAGTGGTCGGACCGGAAGAAGGCGTCGAAGCCCAGCTCCTCGGTCGCCTTGGCAACGGTCAGCAGTGTCTCGTAGGTCGCCCCCTGCTGGGGCTCGGTGAAGATCCGTAGACGCATGCCTCCATCCTCGTACCCGGACGGCCCTGCTCGCGCCGCGGGTCGGGTCACGGCCCGTCGCCGGCCCGGTTCGCGGGGGGAGCCGAGGGGGATTCGAGGGGGTTCGTCTCCGGCGGCGCCCCGGCCTGCGGGCCGCCGCCCTCCGCGGGGAACCACAGGACGAACGTGCTGCCCTCCCCCTCCGCCGAGAACAGCCGGACCTGGCCGTGGTGCGTCTCCACGATCTGCCGGACGATCGCGAGCCCGAGCCCCGTGCGGCGGTCGCCGGTCCGGCGGTCGCGGCGGTCCTGCGCGCCGCGCCAGAAGCGGTCGAAGACGCGGTCCTGCTCGTGCGGGGCGAGGCCGGGCCCGGCGTCGCCGACCGCGATCCACAGCCAGCCGCCCGCGGCCCCGGTCCCGACGGTGATCGCCGACCCCGCGGGGGCGAGCCGCACCGCGTTCGACAGCAGGTTCCCGACGGCGCGGCGCAGCGCGTCGTGGTCGCCGATCAGCACGAGACCGTCCCGGATCCGCGGCTCCACCGACAGCCGCCGGCCGGACGCGAGCGACCCGAACTCCTCGACGGCCTCGCGCGCGACGACCGCGAGGTCGACGTCGGCGTCCTCCAGCGCGGGCGCCGAGCGGCGGGCGGTGGCGAGGAGGTCCTCGACGAGGCGCGTCATGCGGGTGGTCGCGCGGTCGACGACGTCCACGGCGCGGCGCCGGTCCGGTTCGTCCGCGTCGGGCGCGCTGAGCACGGTGTCGAGGTTCGCGCGGATGATCGCCAGGGGGCTGCGCAGCTCGTGCGACGCGTCGTCGATGAGCCGCCGCTGCGCCTGGAACGCGCTGTCGAGGCGGTCGAGCATGGAGTCGACGGTGTCGGCGAGCTCGCGCAGCTCGTCGCGCGGCCCGGACAGCCGGATGCGGCGCGACAGGTCCGTCGCCTGGATCTCCTCGGCGGTGCGGGCGATCGCGCGGACCGGTTTCAGCGCCCGGCCCGCCAGCACCCACCCGATGCCGAGACTGGCGACCAGCAGCCCGCCGAGCGTCCCGAACGAATAGTTGCGCAGGGTGCGGCGCGTCTCGTAGTTGACGGCCTGCTCCACCTGCTGCACCTTGACGACCTCCACGTCCCCGAGCCGCACGCCGCCGACGTACTTCTGGGCCTGGTAGGTCTCCGTGATCGGCTGCGCCTCGGTGCTGCGGACGACCGCGAGGTACGTCCCGCCGAGGACGAGCGCGGTCACGGCGAACAGCAGCGTCGAGTACAGGACGGTCAGGCGGAACCGGATCGACTGCGTGAAGCCGGGCAGCGGCGGGCGGCGCGTCACGCCCCCTCCCGGGCGGCCTCGCGGAGCCGGTAGCCGTGCCGGACGACCGTCTCGATCAGCGGGTCCTCGCCGTCCCCGGCGAGCTTGCGGCGCAGCGTGCCGACCGTGACCCGGACCGTGTTGGTGAACGGGTCGGCGTTCTCGTCCCACACGTGCTCGAGGAGGTCCTCGGGCGAGACGACCTGGCCGGGCCGGCTCATCAGGTACCGAAGCACCGCGAACTCCTTCGGGGAGAGGTTCAGCCGCCGCCCGCCGCGGGCCGCCTCGCGGCGGCCGGTGTCGAGGCGCAGCTCCCCGACCGTCCACACCGCCGACCCGCCGCCGCTGTCGCGCCGCAGCAGCGCCCGCACCCGCGCCAGCAGCTCCGGGAACGCGAACGGCTTGACGAGGTAGTCGTCGGCGCCCTCGTCGAGGCCGCGGACCCGGTCGGCGAGCCGGTCCCGCGCGGTCAGCATGAGGATCCGCAGGTCGGGGCCGCTCTCCCCGTCCAGTTCCCCGGCCCGGACGGCACGGCACAGCTCGAAGCCGTCGCCGTCCGGCAGGTTCAGGTCCAGGATCA
Source organism: Actinomadura cremea (assembly GCF_014648495.1). GTDB lineage: Bacteria > Actinomycetota > Actinomycetes > Streptosporangiales > Streptosporangiaceae > Spirillospora > Spirillospora cremea. The sequence continues at coordinate 160,164 of NZ_BMRF01000004.1, read as the reverse complement.
TCAGGTCGTAGGACGCCGCGTACAGCTTCTGCGACGCCTCGTTCACGTCGTACGCCACGTCCACCGCGTAGTCCGCACGGACCAGGCCGTACCGGAGCGCCTCGACGAGGTCCTCCTCGTCCTCCACCACGAGCACCCGCATGACGTGACGCTATCCCCCCTGCTCCCCTGTTCGTCCGATATCAGCCGATGATGCGGCGGACGCCGTCCACCGCCCGGTCCGCCGGGATCGCGAACCCGATGCCGATCGACCCGCCGCCGCTCACCGTCGCGATCGCCGTGTTGACCCCGATGACCTCGCCGCGCGCGTTCACCAGCGGCCCGCCCGAGTTGCCCGGGTTGATGGACGCGTCGGTCTGCAGGGCGAGCTGCCGTTCGCGGGGGCCGAGCCGCACCTCGCGGCGCGGCGCGCTGACGACCCCGGCCGTGACCGTCCCGGCCAGCCCGAGCGGCGAGCCGACGGCCAGGACCGGGTCGCCGACCCGGGCGTCGGCGGACCGGCCGAACGTCAGCGGCGGCGGGGCGTCGGCCGCCGGGACGGCCAGCACCGCGAGATCGTTCGCGGTGTCGGAGCCGACGACCCGCGCGGACAGCCGGCGCCGGTCCGGCAGCACCACCGTGACCTCGCCGCCGCCGTCCACGACGTGCGCGTTCGTCAGGACGTGCCCGGCCCCGTCGATGACGAACCCGGACCCGCCGCTGCGTCCGCGCCCCGCCCGCACCTCGACCGACACGACGCTCGGCAGGACGCGCGCCGCGACGCCGCTCAGGTCGCCCGCGCCGTCCACCGGCCCGCCCGCCGACTGCGTCACCACCGACGCCCCGCCGTCCCGGGTGAGCGCGGCACCGGCCGTCCCGGCCAGCGCGCCGGTGATCGCGGCGGCGGCGATCGCGGTCACGACCACCCCGCGCGGGCGCCGTCCCGGCCGGAACCGTCCGGCAGCCCGCGGGTCCGGGACCGGGACCGGGACCGCGGCGGGGGCGGCGGGCGGCCGGACCGGCGCCGGGGGTCCGAGCGGCGGCGGTGGCGGCGGTGCGAAGTCGGGGCCGTGCGGCTCGCCCAGCCCGATGCGGGCGTCGCCGGGGCGCCTTCCGTGTTCCGTACCGGCTCTTTCCATGTCGACTCCCTCGTGCGATCAGGGGATGCGGGAGAACCACAGCAGGGACGTCAGCGCCGCGATGCACGCGGCCACCAGGCCCGCCCCGACGAACCGGGCCCAGATCTCGCGCTGCTCGGTGCGGTATCCGACGGTGCTGCCGATGTCCTCGTAGACCTGCCGCAGCTCGTCGCCGCTCGCCGCCTCGTAGTACCCGCCGCCGGTCTGCTGCGCGAGCCGCTCCAGCGCGGGCCCGTCCACCGGCACCGGCAGCGTCGTCCCGTTCTGGTAGATCACGCCCTCGGGGGTGCCGTAGGCGATCGTCGAGACCGGCACGCCCGCCTGCACCGCGCGCTCCGCCGCCTCCTCTGGGCTGCGGCCGGCGGTGTTCGTGCCGTCCGAGAGCAGGACGACGTGCGCGGGCGGCGCCGCCTCGCCGAACTGCGCCCCGAAGTCGCCGACGGCCTGCAGCGAGGAGAACACCCCCTCGCCGATCGCGGTGCGCGGGCCCAGCGCCAGCCCGTCGATGCCGGACCGGACGGCGCTCCGGTCGGTCGTCGGCGGGACGGTCACGGCCGCCGAACCGGCGAACGCGACGAGCCCGACGTTGAACCGTCCGGGCAGCCCCTCCAGGAACGCGCGGGCGGCGCGCTGCGCCGCCGTCAGCCGGTCCGGCTCGACGTCCGCCGCCTCCATCGAGCTCGACACGTCCACCGCCAGCATGATCGTCGCCTGCTCGCGCGGCACCCGGACGTCCGCCGCCGGGCGCGCGAACCCGGTGACGAACAGGCCCATCATCAGCAGGAACGCCGCCGCCGGGACGTGCCGCCGCCAGCCGGGCCGCAGCGGCGCGACCTTCTCCAGCAGCGCGAGGTTGGTGAACCGGGCCGCGTACCGGCCGCGCCGCAGCTGCATGACGACGTACGCGGCGGCGAGCCCGGCCAGCGCGACCGCCAGGAGCAGCCGTTCGGGCGCGAGGAACGTCATGCGACGCCTCCCGGTCCGGGCGCCGCCGCGGCGAGGCGGCGCTGCGCCATGACGTGCCAGGCGATGTCGCGCACCCAGTCGCCGTCGGTGCGCAGCCGCAGGTGCGCCGCGCCCGCCCGCCGCAGCCCGTCCGCGATCGCGGCGCGCTGCTCCACGGCGGCGGCCGCGTACCGCTCCCGCAGCCGCCGGCTCGCCGTCGGCACGTCCCGCCGCCGCCCGGACTCGGGATCGACGACGGTGAGCAGCCCGACGTCGGACAGCGTCAGCTCGCGGGGGTCGACGACCTCGACCGCGAGGAGCTGGTGCCGCACGGCCAGCAGCCGCAGCGGGCGCGTCCAGGACTCCGGGGGCTCGAGGAAGTCCGAGACGACGACCGCGAGGCCGCGGCGCGTCCCGGCTGTGCGGCGCAGCAGGTCCGCGCCCGCGCCGAGGAACGGGCCGTCCGGGCCGTCCCGCGGGGTGCGCGGCGCCTCCAGCAGCGCCCGCAGCAGGGCGAGCAGGTGCGGGCGGCCGGTCCGGGGCGGGACGAGCCGCGCCCCGGAGCCGCCGACGACCTGCGCGCCGATCCGGTTGCCGGTGCGGTCGGTGAGGAAGCCGACGGCCGCGACCGCCGCCACCGCCAGGTCGCGCTTCTCGACCCGTCCGGTGCCGAAGTCCATGCTCGCGGTCGCGTCGACGAGCGCCCACGTCTCCAGCTCCCGGTCGGCGAGCCGGTCCCGGACGTGCGGCACGGCCGTCCGGGCGGTCAGGGACCAGTCCATCGCGCGGACGTCGTCGCCCGCCGCGTACTCGCGTCCCTCCGCGGCCTCGGAGCCGGGCCCCGGCACCAGGCCGAGGTGGTCGCCCTGCAGCAGCCCGTCGAGCCGCCGGACGATGACGATCTCCAGCCGGCGCAGCGCCTGCTCGGGCGCGAGGTCGCGGAGCCGGGGGGTGGCGGTCACGCGGCCCGACCCCCCTCCGCCGTGCCGAGTCCGCCCACGCCCGGGTCGCCGTCGCGCGGCGCCAGGCGCGGCTGCGGGACGAGCGACGCGATCCGCTCGACGATCGCGCGCGGCGGCACCTCATCGGCGAGCGCGTCGAACGACGGGACGAGGCGGTGCGCGAGGACGTCCCCGCACAGGTCGCCGACGTCGGCGGGCAGCACGTAGTCGCGGCCGCGCAGCAGCGCCAACGCCCGTCCGGCGGCGACGAGGCCGAGCGTCCCGCGCGGGCCCGCCCCGTAGGTGAGCAGCCGGGCGAGGTCGGGCGCCCCGTACCGGGCCGGGTCCCGGGTGGCGCCGACCAGCCGCACCGCGTACCGGGCGATCTCGTCGTGCACGAACACCGTCTCCGCCGCCCGCCGCAGCTCCGCCAGGCGCGGCGGGTCCAGCAGCGGGGACGCCGCGGGCGGGTCGACGCTCATCCGGTAGAGGATCGCCAGCTCCTCCTCCTCGGAGGGGTAGCCGACGTCGATCTTCAGCAGGAACCGGTCGCGCTGCGCCTCCGGGAGCCGGTACACGCCCTCGGACTCGATCGGGTTCTGCGTCGCCAGCACCAGGAACGGGTCCGGCACCGGCAGGGTGCGGCCGCCGATGCTGACCTGCCGCTCCCCCATCACCTCGAGCAGCGCCGACTGCACCTTCGCGGGCGCCCGGTTGATCTCGTCCGCCAGCACGACGTTCGCCATCACCGGGCCCGGTTCGACGTCGAACGCCTCCTGCGACGGCCGGTAGATGCGCGTCCCGACGATGTCGGACGGCACGAGGTCGGGGGTGAACTGCAGGCGGGCGAACGAGCCGCCGACCACCGTCGCGAGGGTCTGCGCGGCGAGCGTCTTGGCGACGCCCGGCACCCCTTCCAGCAGGCAGTGGCCGCCCGCCAGGACCGCGACGAGCATCCGCTCGACCATGCGGTCCTGCCCGACGATGACCCGCTTGGTCTCGAACAGGAGCCGTTCCGTCAGCGCCGCCGCCTCCGGCCCGGCGCCGTTCCCGGCGGGCGGCCCGCCCGGGCCCTGCGGGGCGCGGGCGGTGTCGTGGAGGCTCATCGCGGATCCGCGGCCGGGGACGTCCCGCCCTTCTCCGGGCAGTCCTCGCCGGCACCGGCCGCCTCGTCCCCGGGCGCGGCCGCGTACCCGGCGTGCATCGCGCCCGCCGGCTCGGCCCGCTCGACGATGCGCAGCTCCGTGCGCGGCGCGTCGTCCCCCGCGAAGGCCATCCCGCCGGCGGCGAACGCGGCCGCCCCGGCCGCGCCCGCCGTCACCATCGTGATCTTGATGCGCCTGGTGAGCGTCATGCTCGTCCCTCCGTTGTCCCGGGCCCGTCCGGACCCGACGGGGACGATCACAACAGGGCGCGGCGAAAGCGGGCTTAAAGAGTCGCGGCCTCCATGCGGGACGCCTCGGCCACCCGGACCGCCGGGAAGTCGGCGGTGGCGCGCGTCCCGCCCCAGGTCACGACACCGCGCACCGCGATCTTGCGGCGCGGCACGGCACGCGCGGACACCTTCGCCCGGAAAGAGCCCTTGACCTTCTGCCCCGGTTTCACCTTGCCGAGTTCACAGACGACCTTCCGCCCCTCGGCCTCGCATCCCTTGCCGTGCACGAACTCCAGCGACGCGGGCAGCGTCGTCCGGAACTCCGCGCGGGCCGCCTTCTTCCCGCCCTTCGGCGTGACCGCGAACGACCACGCGTACGTTCCGCCGGGCGCGACGTCCCGCTCGGGCGCGTCCGTCCGGAACGCGACGTCCCGCTTCTCCTTCGGCGGTTTCGGCGCCGCCTGCGCCGCGACCGGCGCGGACGCCGCCAGCGGCACGGCCGCCAGTACCGCCACCAGACCCCTGACCTTCCCCACGAGTACCCCCTGACCTGCGAACCTGCATGATCAGCTCCGTTGTAAGCGATCAGCGTCCCGGCGCCTAGCGCCGGGTCGGCGTGTCGTCACCGTCAGTGATATGACCCGTTTTGCATCTCTTTTACCGGACATCGTCCCAGCACTTCGCATCACGAGGTCAAGAAAGAGATTCCTCCCGGCCGCAAACCGCCCGCATTCCTTAACCAGCCCCTAAAGTTGAACCACTGAAACCTGTTAGATCGTTCTGGGAACGGGCATGCCCTTTCCCACTCCCGACCGATGTGCTCCCGCACCCCTGGAGGGGCCACATGGCCGTCTTCGGCGTCGACTACGCCTGGGGCCGTCCGGGCGTCGCCGCGCTCGAGAGCGCCGGGGCGAACTTCGCCTGCCGCTACGTGTCGCACGACAGGACCGGCAAGAACCTGACCCGGGCCGAGGCCGAGACGCTCTCCGCCGCCGGCATCCGGCTCGTCGTCGTCTGGGAGACCAGCGCCGCCCGGGCACTGGACGGCCGCGCGGCCGGGGAGGCCGACGCCCGCGACGCCGCCGCCCAGGCCGCCGACTGCGGCATGCCGGGCGGCCGCCCGATCTACTTCGCCGTCGACTTCGACGCGTCCGCCGACCAGCAGCCCGAGATCAACGCCTACCTCGACGGCGCCGCGGCCGTCCTCGGCCGGGACCGGACCGGCATGTACGGCGGGTACGGGCCGGTCGGCCGCGCCTTCGACGCCGGCAAGATCGCCTACGGGTGGCAGACGTACGCGTGGTCCGGCGGACGCTGGGACGACCGCGCGCAACTGCGGCAGTACTCCAACGGGCACACGCTCAACGGCGTGTCGGTCGACTACAACCGCGCGGTCACCGGCGACTACGGGCAATGGCTCGTCGGGGAGTCGCCCGACGAGCCCGGATACGTGTCGGTCGGCGCGACCACCGCCCAGCCGCTCGAACCCGCCGCGTGGACGACCGTGACCTGGAACGTCGACTACGCCGACGCCGACCACCAGCACTGGGACCGCGGCGGCCCGAGCGTCCTGAACGGCCCCGCCCGCTACGCGCTGTCGGCGTCCGTGACGATCACCGGCGTCGCCCCCGGCACCCGCCTGCGGGCCCGCGCGATCGAGGTGCACGAGGACGACACCGCCAAGTTCGACGCGGGCCCCGTCCAGGAGTTCACGGCGTCCCGCGACGACGTCCACGTGCTGTACGCGCTCCCGGCCGACACCGTCGGCGACGGGCGCCGCGTCCGGTTCCAGGTCGCCCAGCTCGGCACCGCCCCGGCCACCCTCACCGGCGGCAGCGCCAAGCTCCTCTTCTGGCGAACCTAGCTTCGGGCGCGCGGGGCGTCCCGCGCGCCGCTCATGTTCCGGATCAGCGCCGTCGACTTGCCCGCCAGCACGGCCGCGACGTACCGATCGAACACCGGCACGCGCGCCAGCCGCAGCGCGGCGCGACGCATCCGGAGCTGGAAAGGCGACGCGGGCAGGAACCAGCGCGCGGCGGACCGGCCGGTCTTCTGCTTCTCCTCCACCACCGGCCGCCACAGCTCCTCGTACCGCGCCAGCGCCCGGTCGACCGGTTCCTCGCGGGCCAGCAGGCCGGCCAGCAGGTACGCGCCGGCGATCCCCAGCGACGCGCCCTGCCCGGCGAGCAGTGACACCGCGTGACAGGCGTCGCCGGCGAGCACGACCCGCCCGCCGCTCCAGCGAGGCATGATGATCTGCGCCACCCGGTCGTAGTAGATCTCCCCTCCCGGGGGCATCCGGCCGAGCGCGGTGGGGGCGGCCCAGCCGAGACCGCCGTAGGCGGCGCGGACGGCGTCCGCGACGTCGTCGGGCGGCCGGTGGTCGGCGGTGCGGTGGACGGCGAACGCGGCGACGCGTCCGCGCTCCGGGCCGCGCAGCGCGTAGAAGCCCATCTGGCGGCCGACGGTGTCGGTGAGGTACGCCCGCCCCGCGATGCGCGCGTGCACCTCCGGCGCGTCGAACGTGAACGCGGCGGTGTGGAACCCGAGGTACCGCAGGTACCGCGACTCGTCCCCGAACACCAGCCGGCGGACGGTCGAGTGGACGCCGTCGGCGCCGACGAGCAGGTCGGCCTCCAGGGCGGTTCCGTCCTCCAGCGTCACCCGGACCCCGCCGTCGCGCGCGTCCACCGCGGCCGGGCCGGTGCCGAACCGGAGATCGACGTCCGGCGGCAGCGCCTCCCGCAGTACCCGCTCGAGGTCGGGCCGCATGAGGTTCAGCAGCGGGCCGGAGGCGAACCGGGCCGGCTCCACCGCGGCGCGGCGGCGGCCCCGCTCGTCCACGAAGACCGCCTCGGCGACCGGGTACGCGAGCCGCTCGACGCGGGGCAGCAGCCCCATCGCCTCGACGGCGTCGTATCCCGGCCCGAAAAAGTCGATCATGTAGCCCTGGGCGCGGGGGCCGGGGGCGCGTTCCAGCAGGACGACCTCGCCGCCGAGCGCCGAGATCCGGTTCGCGAGCGCCAGCCCGGTGAGCCCGGCACCGCAGACGACGGCCCTCACCGCCCCTCCCCTCCCGCGACGAGCCGGCGCAGGACGGACGCCGTGGCGGCGCGGTCGGCCGCGTCGCCGCCCGCGCCGATCCCGCGATGCAGGATCAGGCCGTCCACCGCCGCCGTCAGGACGGCCGCCGTGGCGTCCGGGTCGGGCACACCGCGCTCGTCCAGCAGGCGGCCGAGCCGGCGCCGGTACGCCGCGAGCACCTCGCGGATCCGGACGCGCAGCTCCGGGTCCCGGGTGGCCGCGAGGCACGCCTCGATCGACAGCAGCGACGCGGGATCGGCGCCGGTGTACCGGTCGACCGAGCCGAGCAGGGCGTCGATCGCCTCGCCGGCCGTCCGGACCCCGTCCAGGGCGGCCTCCGCCTCGGCCAGCACCTCGCGCAGGAAACCGGCCACGGCCTCGTTCAGCAGTGCCGCGAGCGACGGGTAGTGGTAGTGGACCACGCTCGGCGTCACGCCCGCGCGCTCGGCGAGGGTCCGGGTGCTCACCGCCGTCCACCCCCGCTCGGGGATCAGCTCGATCGCGGCGGCCAGGAGGCGCCGCCGCACCTCGTGGCCGCGTGCCGCCGCCGGTGGCGTCACCTCGCACCTCCCACAACTAGGGCGATCGCCCTGTACGATCGCCCTGAAGACTAGACGGCACTCGGCCCCGGCACAACCCGGGCGGCGGCGGCCTTAGAAGTCGTCGTTGGTGAACGGCGCGAGCGGGACGGCGAGAGCGGCGTCCAGGCGGTCGGCCGCGCCGGGTGCGTGCTCGACCACCGCCCCGACCCGCGCGAGCGTCCGCACGCGGGTGTCGCCGAGGTACACGGCGGCGAGATCGGCGACGTCCAGCGCGAGGTCGGGGGCCGCGTCCGTCCGCTCGCAGCCCGGCTTCTCGCCGGTGGTGAGCCGCCACCGGCCCCGGTTGCCGGGGACGCGCGCGTCCGCGACGTCCAGCACGAACGCGTCGTCGACCGCCCACGACCGGGCGCGGAGCGCCGCCGGGACGTCGATCAGCCGGAGCCACAGCGCCGCCGCGTCCGCCGTGACCGTGACCTGGTCGGGATCGGCGGCCATGTGCAGGACGAGGTCGTCCACCGGCCGTTCCGGGGCGACGACCCGGTCCGTCAGGTCGATCGACGCGAGGTACGTCCACAGCGCCGCCTCGGCCCCCGGCGTCTCGGCCACCAGGTCGTACAGCCGGACGGTCCGCTCGTGCGTCCGGTAGACGGCGTACCCCTCCGGGTGCACGACGACGAGCGGCTCGGTGTGCCGCGGGTTCCGGGTGTCCACGGGCGGCAGGTTCCGCTCGAGCCACCACCACTCGTCGTGCGCCAGCCCGCCCGGCCGCCGCGCCAGCTCCCGCGCGTACAGCGGGCCGAGGACGCCCGGGGCGTCCGCCCGGTCGATCAGCCGCAACGGACGATCGTCCGGGACGGTGCGGAGCCGGAACGGCCGGGACGTGTCGACCTCGAACCCGATCCGGCGGTTCGCGACGCCGAACCCGTAGCGTCCGTAGATCGGCCCCTCGGACGCCCACAGCGCCGCCACCGGCCGTCCGGCCGCCGCCGCGTCCGCGTGCATCCGGTCGATCATCGAGCTGAGGATGCCGCGCCGCCGGTGCGTGGGCAGCACCCCGACGAACGTGACGGCCGCGCAATCCAGCATCGCGCCCGGCACCGAGAGCCGCTGCGGCACCACGCCCAGCTGCCCGGCGAGGACGTCCGCTCCGGACCCGGCGATGTCGTAGGCCCCGACGCGCTCCATCCGCGACACCCACTCGCGCAGCCGGTCGCGGTCGGTGATCCGCAGGTGGAACACCGTCGCCACCAGATCGATCATGCGGTCGACATCGTCCGCCGGGACGTTCCTGAGTTCGATCACAGGCCCCACGCTATGCACCCCCGCAACCCGTCTTCCCCCTACCCCCGCCTCCACGCGCACGCGGGGACCGGCAAGGGCGGCGGACCCGGCCCGCGGGCGGGCGGGGGTCAGCCGCGGACGAGCGTGGCGAGCAGCTCGACGTGGCGGGTCATCGGGAAGGCGTCGAAGGCGCGCAGGGTGTCGAGGGTCCAGCCGCGCTCGCCGAAGTAGGCGAGGTCGCGGGCCAGGGTCGCGGGGTCGCAGGACACGTAGGCGATCTTGCGGCCGGCGAGGCGGGTGATGTGCTCGACGACGTCGCGGCCCGCGCCGGTGCGGGGCGGGTCGAGGACGACCACGTCGGCGCGGCGCACCCGGGAGCCGCCCTGGTGGCCGGTGCCGCCGCGCTTGTTCTGCGTGCGGGACGAGGCGTCGGCGCGGCCGAACTCGAGTTCGGCGACGATCTCCTCGACGGGGCCGCGCTCGATCGACACGTTCGGCAGGTCGCGCAGGTTGAACCGGGCGTCCCGCACGGCCTGCCCGTCGGCCTCGATGCCGACGACGAGGCCGTCCGGGCCGATCCGGTCGGCGAGGACGCCCGCGAACAGGCCGACGCCGCAGTACAGGTCGAGGGCGACGTCCCCGGGCTTGGGCTCCAGCGCGTCCAGGACGGCGTCGGCGAGCAGCTGGGCGGCACCTGGGTGGACCTGCCAGAAGCCGCTGCCGCTGACCTGGAACATCCGCCCGGAGACGGCCTCGCGGACGTACGGGAGGGTCGCGCCGGGCTCGGGCTTGCCGCGGACGAGCCGGACGGGCACGTCCAGCCGCGGCACCCGGATCTTGCGGCGGTCGCGGCCCCGCAGGACGACCAGGCGGTCGCCGGTGGCGGCGGACACGACGCCCTCGACGCCGGACGCGCCGGGCCAGCGCTTGTGCTCGATGCCCATCAGCTCGACGCCGGGGTGCGCGATCAGGCACTCGTCGATCGGCTCGATGTCGTGGGAGCGGTGCCGGCGCAGGCCGACGGTGCCGCCGGAGACGGTGAACTGCACGCGGGTGCGCCAGCCGAGGCCGGGCGGCGGGACGACGTCGCCGTCGACCGGGTACGGGACCTCCTCCACGACGACCGTGCGGGTGATCCCCGCGAGGCGGCGGAGCTGCTCCTCGACGACGGCGGCCTTCATGGCGCGCTGCGCGGGGAGGGAGGCGTGCTGCCAGTCGCAGCCGCCGCAGCGGCCGGGGCCCGCGAACGGGCAGGGCGGCTCGACCCGGTCGGGGGACGCCTCGATGATCTCGACGGCGTCGGCGCGCAGGTAGTTCTTGGCGCTCTCGGTGACGCGGGCCCGCACCCGCTCGCCCGGCAGCGCGTGCCGGACGAAGACCACGCGCCCCTCGTGCCGGGCGACGCAGAAGCCGCCGTTGGCGACGTCGCCGACCTGCAGTTCGAGGACGTCGGGGACGTCGGACTCCGTTTCACTCACGGTCGGACACACTACCGTCGCCGGGGCGTGCTCCGGTCCCCGGCGAGGTCTGCGTCGGCGGCTGTTTCGATGCGCGCGGGGGCCGCCGGGACGCGCCGGGCCCCGGCGGCTCGAGGCGTCCCTTGAGCCGGTCGGACGAACGCAGCTGCCAGGGCACGCTCGTCACCATCACGCCCTGCACGAACAGCAGCCTGCCCTTCAGCCGCAGAGCGCTCTGGTTGTGCAGAATCTGCTCCCACCAGTGGCCGACGACGTACTCGGGGATGAACACGGTGACGACGTCGCGGGGGCTCTTGCGGCGGACGCCCTTCACGTACGACATCACGGGCCGGGTAATCTCCCGGTAGGGCGAGTCGAGGATCTTCAGCGGGACGGGGATGTCGAGCGCGTCCCACTCGGTCTGCAGGCGCCGCGACTCCGCGGCGTCCACCGCGACGGTGACGGCCTCCAGCGTGGACGGGCGTGTCGCGCGGGCGTACGCGAGCGCCCGCAGCGTCGGCTTGTGGATGGTGGAGACGAGCACGATCGCGTGGTTGCGGGCGGGCAGCGCGACGTCCTCGCCGGACGGCACGAGCTCCTCGGCGACCCGGTCGTAGTGCTTGCGGATCGCCTTCATCAGCAGGAACAGCAGCGGCATCGCGATGCAGACGATGTAGGCGCCGAGCATGAACTTGGTGGACAGCACGACGATCAGGACGATGCCGGTGAGCGTGGCGCCGAACGCGTTGATGGCGCGGGACGTCCGCATGTGGCGGCGCCGCAGCGGGTCCTTCTCGGCGGCGAGCAGCCGGTTCCAGTGCTTGACCATGCCGATCTGGCTGACGGTGAACGACACGAACACGCCGACGGTGTAGAGCGGGATCAGCCGGCTGACGGACGCGTCGTAGGCGTAGATCAGCAGCCCCGCCATGGTCGCCAGGATGATGATGCCGTTGCTGTAGGCGAGCCGGTCGCCGCGGGTGTGCAGCTGGCGCGGCAGGTACCGGTTCTGCGCGAGCACCGAGCCGAGGACGGGGAAGCCGTTGAACGCGGTGTTGGCCGCGAGGAACAGGATCAGCGCGGTCATCGTGGTGACCAGCACGAAGCCGGGCGCGAAGTTGCTGAAGACGGTGTCGGCGACCTGCGCGATGACGGGGTCGGGGTGCTCGATCGTCTCGCCGGTGGCCGGGTCGACCATCCGGACGTCCTGGTCGCCCTCGGCGAACTTGGCGTCGGTGATGAACGCGAACGCCGTCACGCCGCCGAACAGCGTCCCGCCGATGAGGCCGAGCATGAGCAGGGTCTTGGCGGCGTTGTCGCCCTTCGGCTTGCGGAAGGCGGGCACCCCGTTGCTGATCGCCTCGACTCCGGTGAGGGCGGCGCAGCCGGAGGAGAACGCGCGCAGCAGCAGGAAGATCAGGGCGAACCCGGCGACGCCGGTCTCGGAGCCGACGAGTTCGTAGCCGGCGCTCTCGGCGCGCAACTCGGTGCCGGTGACGAGCCGCATGAGGCCCCACAGCAGCATCCCGAACACCGCGAACATGAACAGGTACGTGGGGATGGCGAACGCCACCCCGGCCTCCCGCAGGCCGCGCAGGTTCCCGATCGTCAGGAGCACGACGATGCCGATCGCGACGGCGACCTCGTGCGGGCGGATGAACTCCAGCAGCGCCCCGAGGTTCTCGACGCCGGACGACACCGACACCGCGACGGTCAGGACGTAGTCGACCAGCAGGGCGCTCGCGACGACGACGCCCCAGTTGCCGCCGAGGTTGGTGGTGGCGACCTCGAAGTCGCCGCCGCCGCTCTGGTAGGCCCGGACGTTCTGCCGGTACGAGGCCACCACCGTCAGCAGGATGACGAGGACGCCCGCGGCGACCCACGGCGTGTAGCCGTACATGACCAGGCCGCCCGCGCCGAGGGCGAGCAGGATCTCCTGCGGGGCGTAGGCCACCGACGACAGCGCGTCGCTGGCGAACACGGGGAGCGCGATGCGCTTGGGGAGCAGTTGCTCGTGCTGCTGCCGGCTCTGCAGGGCGCGGCCCAGCAATAAGCGCTTGGCGAGGTCAGGAGCCTTCGACACGCAACGAGACTCTAAGGCCTGTTCAACGGGTTCCGTGGTACGGGGGTGTGTTGAACAGCCGGATTCGTGTCCGATGCCTGTCCGGTGTGACCACCCGCCCGCCCGTAATGGGCAGGGATGGTTCATCCGGGGTCGGCACTGTACTGGTCCGGGTTCGCCGAGCAGAGGCCACCCGCCCCTGGATCCGCCGCCGGTTGCGGTGGGTCCAGGGACGGGTGGCTGCCGCTTTCCCCTCCCCGGCACCGGGCCCGTGAGGGTCGGTGCCGGGCGCGGGGATGGGTGCGGTTGACTCGGACAGGGCTCCAGGCAGCCCCGGCCCGCCCGCGCACAACACGCGGCGGGACATCTGGTAGTCCACCCTGGCGGTGGACGCATCGTCGGGATCGTCGAAGCGGACGAACGCGGCGAGTGCGGCGGCGACCGGATCACGGTCGCCGGTCAGCCCGCACCCGCCGTCCTCGATCGGGCAGTGGTGGACGCGGATACTCAGCGGTTTGGGGACGCGTTCGCCGCAGGGGCAGTGCTGGGACAGGGCGGTGGTGCTGGTCGAAGCGCGCAGCAGCCGCCCGCTCGTGGCGGCGCGCTCGGCCCGCAGTGCGGTGATGAGCATGCCGGGGGTGAACCGGGCACACGCCGCGCCCCAAAGCCGGAACCAGGTGGTGATATCGCAGTCCTCGATCACCGGGTTCGGGCCGTGCGCCCCCACCCCCGGCGGCGGCCGGGGTACGGCGGCGCCGGTGCCCGGCCCGGTAGGCGACCGCACGCGAACGGGCATCACGCCGCAGCGCCCGCTTCAAACTCCACGCCGCCGCATACAACTGCTCCAGGCGATGCCGGGCGGCCGGGTCCGGGACCAGTCGCAACCGCACCACCGTCACCGGGCCGTCATCAGGCCGCCGCCAAGCCGGGCCCTTGTTCTTTCCCCGACACCGCCGCCCGGTCGCGGGCCCGTCCATAACGCCCGCACGGGGCGACGCGGCATCGGGGGCGTCACCCTCATAACCAGTTACGGACTGCGGCATGTCGAACACATTACGTCACCATAATCGAACAAGCGATCGACAGCCCACCGCCAGGTCTCCCATGGGACAGCCGACCCCACCGCGAGAGGCAACAGGGAAGAGCTCCCGACTCCGGGCCCTCACCAGATATCTTGCAACACGCCGCCGCTGCGGGTGCCTCCGTTCCGGCAGCCCCCGCCCGGCCGTCGGAGCGGAGGCGAACACGCCGTGACCTGCCGGAAGCCCCGGCCGGGTAGTACTGGACCGGGCTGATGTGTAGGTTTGCCGTCCGGCAGGGATCATTCATCGGAGAAGCGATCCTCGGGTGCGGCACGGCGTCGGCGGCGCAGCGGCGGAATGCCGTCCACCGCGCGGGGGGTGCAGGGGCGGCGTCCCCTGGAGAACAGAAGGAACGGCCGTGCATATCGTGATCATGGGATGCGGGCGGGTCGGCTCGACGCTCGCCCACATCCTGGAGGACAAGGGCCATTCGGTGGCCATCATCGACCAGAACCCGGAGGCCTTCCGCCGGCTCCGCAGCGGGTTCCGGGGCCGCCGGATCACCGGGTTCGGGTTCGACCGCGATGTGATCGCCGAGGCGGGCATCGAGCGCGCGTCCGCGTTCGTGGCCGTCAGCAGCGGCGACAACTCCAACATCATCTCCGCCCGGGTGGCGCGCGAGACGTTCGGCGTCGACAACGTCGTCGCCCGCATCTACGACCCGCGCCGCGCCGAGGTCTACCAGCGGCTCGGCATCCCCACCGTCGCGACCGTCCGGTGGACCGCCGACCAGATCCTGCGCCGCCTGCTGCCCGAGGGCACCGAGCCGCTGTGGCGGGACCCGAGCGGCGGGGTCGTCCTCGCCGAGCTGGACGGCGGGGAGCTGTGGGTCGGGGAGAAGGTCGCCGCCCTGGAGGAGCACGCGCGGACGCGGGTGGCGTTCCTGGCGCGGATGGGCGAGGCGCTCGTCCCCGCGGGCGACACGGTCATCCAGGACGGGGACGTCGTGCACGTCATGGCGCCCGCCGAGGACCTGGAGCGGATCAACGCCGCGGTGGCGGCGCGGGACGGGGAGGACGCCTGATGCGGGTCGCGATCGCCGGGGCGGGCGCGGTGGGCCGCTCCATCGCGCAGGAGCTGCTGGAGAACGGGCACGAGGTGCTCCTGATCGACAAGAGCCCCAAGGCCATCAAGGTGGAGATGGTGCCGCGCGCCGAATGGCTGCTGGCGGACGCCTGCGAGATCTCCGCGCTGGACGACGCGGCGCTCGAACGCTGCCAGGTGGTGGTGGCGTCGTCCGGTGACGACAAGGTCAACCTGGTGGTGTCCCTGCTCGCCAAGACCGAGTACGGGGTGCCGCGCGTGGTGGCCCGCATCAACCACCCGAACAACGAGTGGCTGTTCAACGAGTCGTGGGGCGTGGACGTGGCCGTCTCCACGCCGCGGCTCCTGTCGGCGCTCGTGGAGGAGGCCGTCTCCGTCGGCGACCTGGTGCGGCTGATGACGTTCCGGCAGGGCGAGGCGAACCTGGTGGAGCTGACCCTGCCCGACGACGCGCCGCTCGGCGGCCAGCGGGTCGGTTCGGTGGACTGGCCCCGCGACACCGCGCTGGTCGCGATCCTGCGCGAGGGCCGGGTGCTGGTGCCGTCCGCCGACGACACCCTCGAACCGGGCGACGAGCTGATGTTCGTCGCCAGCCAGGACGTCGAGGACGACCTCGCCGAACTGCTCGGCGGCCGCTGACGCTACGCCCGGGGGCGCTCGATCGGCGTGCGTCCCCGGGCGAGCAGCCACGCCATCGCGGCGAGCCCGGCGACCTGCAGCGGCCACCCCATGCCGATCTTCGCGGCGCCCAGCAGCCCGCTCTGGTCGCCGGCCGCGATGTAGATCGGGTACTGGACGGCCACGCGCAGCACGCACGGCAGCACCAGCAGCCACGTCAGCCGGGAGCACAGCTTCACGATGCCGGGGTCGGACCGCCAGGCGGTCGGGTCGCCGGTGACCGAGCCGATGATGAACCCGACCGCGGGCCAGCGGACCAGGATCGAGAACGTCAGCCCCACGGCGTAGGCGGCGTTCAGCATGATGCCCGGCAGGAACGCGTCCTCGGCGTCCCCCGACCGCAGCGCGAAGAACGCCGCGATGGCGATGCCGAGGAGGCTGTTCAGCACGAACTGCGGGTTGGACCGCTGCAGGATCCGGACGAGCAGCAGCACCACGGCCGCGCCGATCCCCGCGAACACCGCCGTCCTGACCTCGTCGAGCACCACGAACGTCAGAGTGAAGGCGGTGACGGGGGCGGCCGCCTCCAGCATGCCCCGGACCCCGCCGAGCGCCTTGCCCAGCTGTGCCCGGACGGCCGCCTCGACGGTGTCGTGGGCGCTGCGCGGCTTCGCCGCCCCGCCGTCCGGCCCGCGCGACGCCTCGTCGTCCAGGGCTTCCGCGGTGTCGTCCCGGCCCGCTCGTCCTTCGCTCACGTATCTCCCCCGGCCGCCCGTGGCGGCCTCACGAACCGCCGCGCAGCTCGTAACGCGGATTGAACATCGTCTTGCGCCCGTCCTGGAGGCTGACCAGCCCCTCGGCGCGGAGCCGGCGGCCGGGGTCGATCCCGGCGATCTTGCGGCGGCCGAGCCAGACGAGCGTGATCACGTCGGTGCCGTCGTACAGTTCGGCCTCCAGCGCCGGCGCGCCGCCGCGCGGACGCAGCGTCACGGTACGTAGGGTACCCGCCACGCAGTGGCGCTTGCGCGAGCCGCATTCGGTGATCGGGGTCGCCCCTTCGGAGCCGCCCTCCTTCTGCAGCTCCTCGGCCTCGAGTTCGGCCTTGCTCGACGCCATCCGGCGGAGGAAGCGCTTGAGCCCGCCCTTGCCGCGGCCGGCGCCGCCGGCCTGAGGCGATGTGCGAGCCGAAACCTCGTCCATACGACGAAGCGTATGGCATCCCGGGGCGAATCGGACCCCCCGCGGTCACCGGAACCGCCCGAGCGGAACAGGGCGTTCCACCTCGGGCGGAGGAAGATCACAAGGTGCGGCGGCTCAGCGCGCGAAGACCGATCAAGGTCCCCAGCACGGTCAGGACGAGCGTGAGCAGCACACCGCCTCCGACGACGATCGCGGACGCCGCCTTGTCGGGGACGGCCAGCGCGATCAGCCCCGCCATCGTCATGATCGCCCCGCCGGCGATCATCCAGGGCTGGGCGCCCCGGTGGACGGTCCGCCACGACTCGTCGTCGGCCATGCTGCGCTTCGTCCGGATGCCCGCGAACGCGTTGCGGCCGATCCGTCCCGTCGCCGTGCCCCGCGCGACCACCACGACCAGCACCCCGGCCAAAGCGACCACGAGGTTCCCCACGATCTGCATCCGCCCCACCTTCTCCCTACTCGTTCACGATCCGCGCGATCAGTCCGCTGTACACGTGCCGCCGGTCCGGACGGGCGCGCCCCTCCGCGTGCCGCAGCGCGGGGACCGCCGGCTCCCCCAGCCGGACGAGCGCGTCCCGCGCGTCCCGCGCGACGACCGGCCGCGGATGCCCGAGCAACGCGATCAGCCCCGGGATCGCGGGCGCCCATCCGGCGTGCGCGAGCGTCCGGATCGCCGTCAGCACGACGTCGGAGTCGCGATCGTCCAGCAGCCCGACCGTCCGGTCCAGGTGCTCGCCGCGCTCGAGGAACTGCCGGGACACCCGGTGCGCCTGAAGCCTGATCTTGCGGTCCGGGTGCTCCAGCAGTTCGGCGAGCAGCCCCGCCAGCTCGGGATCGGGCGTCCGGGCCTGCTCCGCGAGCCGGGTGAGCGCCTGCCGGACGTCCTGCGGCACGCCCTCGCGGGCCTGCACGAACAGCTCGTCGCGCGCCGGCTCCGCCGGGACCGGGCGCCGCTCCCGCAGCCCCGCGAGCGCCGCCGCGTCCCGCTCGGCCGCGCCGGGCCCGCGGAGCGGCCCGTCCACGAGGTCGAGCCGGTCGGCGAGGTCGTCGCGCCCCTCGGCCCGGAGCCGCTCGACGGCCTTCACCAGCACGGGCGTCCGCAGCAGCGGGCGTCCGGCGACGAGGTCGAGCATGCCCCACTCCCCCGCCTCCACCCGATCGGCGATCGCCTCGGCGACGAGATCGGCCGAGACCCGCCTCAGCGGGTGCCACGCGCGGTCGCGAGTGCCGGGGCCGCCGTGCTCCCACGCCTCGACGAGCACGGGGACGAACCGCTCGATCTCGAGCGCGTCCAGCCGTCCGGCGAGCCGCACGAACCGTCCGAGGAACGCCGCCTCGTCCCCGCGGGAGGCGACCGCGCGAACGTCCTCGGGCGCGCGGACGAACCGGTCCACGTCGGCCGCCTCCGGGGCCGACGCCTCCAGCTCGCGGGTGAGGAGGAGCGTCCGGGCAAGCGGGGAGGTGACCTCCATGTCGAGACGACCGTGCAGGTAGGCGCGCAGGACGGGCATCCGGGCGGCGGGCTCCCCACGGTCGAGGAGCGCCCGTGCGGCGGTCTCGCGCTGTGCCGCCGAGCCGTCCTCCAGCATGCGCAGCAAGCGCTCGCGCCGGGCCGCCGACCACGGCTGGTCGAGATCGTCCGCACGCGGCACCCGCTCCTCGGGCGTCCGCCGCGCCTCCTCGCCGAGCGTCCACGGCGGGACCCCGAGCGGCTGCAGGTCGAGCATCCAGTCGAGCAGCTCGTCCCGCGCCTCCGGAGCCGCCGCCGGAAAGACCTCGATCAACGCATCGAGCCACTCCCGCGACGACCGGCGCTCCTGGGGCGGACCGTCGCCCAGGGCGCGTCCCGGCCCGTCCTCCGGAGCGGTGTCCGCCCCGCTCACCGCGTCGGTCGAGCGCTCGCCGAACGGTCCGGCCGCTTCGCGCGGGCCGACGCCCTCCGCAAGGGGCGCCCCTTGGACGGGGTCGGACTCCTGCCCCACGCGCGGACCGCCCGGGTGACCGAACCGCGCCTCCCCATCGACCTTGACCCCCTCGGTCCCCTCCCGGAGGTCGCGGCGATCGCCTCGCAGTGCTCGGACGGCCTCGGCGGAGCGGACGGTCTCGCGGAGCACCGGCACCGGTTCGGCGGGCGCGTCGGGGGGCGTGCGGGCGAACGCCTCACGCAGGACGGCGGTCTCGGCTTCGGCGGGGTCCTCGGTGCGGCGGGCGGCGGCGAGGGCTCGGACGAGGCCGTCGCGGGTCGGGGCGGTGCCGCAGCGGCGCAGGAGGGCGAGCACGTCACGATCCGGGGGCAGGCCGTGCAGGCGGGCGGCGAGGGCGCGGCGCCCGGCGGGGCCCGTGCGGGGGATCACCGCGTCGAGCAGGTCGCGCAGGCGCGTCCGGTCGGAGCCGTCGAGGGCGGGGAGGGCGTCGACGAGGGTCCCTGCCGACGTCGCGAAGGTCTCCAGCTCCGCGTCGGCCCACGGAGCGGCGCAGAGGCCGAGGACGAACCTGAGGACGGACGCGCCCGGATCGTCCTCGGACAGGAGGCCGAGCCAGTGCGGGAGCATGGCGCGGATCCGGGACGTGTCGGTGGCGCGGGCGTTCATGGCGCGGCGCGCGACCTCGGGCGCCCAGCCGTGCTCGGCGAGCCAGGCGGCCGGATGCCGGGGCCCGCGGGCGGGCAGGGCCGACAGCAGGCGCGTGCGCGCGCGGTCGTCCTCCGTCCGGTCGGCCGCGGCGCGGACGGTCGCGGCGAAGGCGGGGCCGAGAATCGCCCGCAGGGCCTTGACCAGGGCGTCCCGGAACCCGGGATTGTCGTGGCGGGCCAGCCAGGACAGCAGCGCCGGGACGGCCCGGGGCGAGCCCGCGGCGGACAGCGCCCCGGCGGCCGTCTTCTTCACGTTCATGTTCGGATGGTCGAGGCAGGCGGCGATCGCCGGGGCCGCCCACGTCGCGCCCGCCTCCCCCAGCGCGAGCAGGGCCCGCCGGACCGTCTGCGGGTCTCCGGCGGTGGTGAGCGGGACGAGGCTCGCCGACAGCGCGCGAGCGTCCCACCCGGCGAGCAGCGCGATCGCCTTCTTGCGGACGTGCCGGTCCCGATGCCGCAGCAGCGGGTGGACCCGCGCGCGGATCGGGCGCCGGCACACGCCGCGCGGGAGGCCCAGCAGGATCGTCCGCTCGACGGGCGAGAGGTCCGGACGATCGAGCAGGTCGAACGCGAGGTCGGTGAGCAGGTCGTGCCCGGCCTCGCGTTCGTCCGACGCGTCCAGCAGGCAGCCGGGACGGATCGCGCCGCGCCGGTACAGCCGTTCGCCGAGGCCGCGGATCTCCGTCACGACCTCGTCCGGGACGGCCGGTTCGGGGCCCTCGCCCCAGGTGGCGGCCAGGTCGGAGACGACGCGCAGGAGGAGGTCGGCGATGGCGGGCAGGGACGTCGCGTCGCCGTTGCGGGCGAGCCGGCACAGGGTGTCCACGGGCTCGTCCGGGTCGGGGTTCGCGGCCAGGACGGCGAGTTCGCGGGGATCGGGCCCGCCGAGGTCGTCGGCGATGCGGCGGGGCAGGTCGCGGGGATCGAGGACGTCGAGGATCGCGCGGCGGCGGCCGGGGTCGGCGGTGAGGTGCCACAGGATCTCGAGGGCGCGGCGCCGGTGCGGCCGCAGGTGGGGGACGATCTCGCCGCCGTCCAGCCCGAGGCCCGCCCACAGGACGCCGGCGGTGCGGGCACCCCCGACGGCCTCGAGCGCGAGCAGCGCGGCGAACGGCGCGCGGGGCAGGAGATCGATGACCGTGTCCTCGGACGGGACGTGCCGCAGTTCGCGGATCGCCCGCAGATACGGGACGGGATCGGCGGCACGGCGCGCGAGACCGGTGACGGCATCGCCCACGCCGAGACCGGGGGCACCCTGGGCGTCGAGCGCGAGCAGCAGCCGGAGCCGTCGCGTCGGGTTCGCGCCCGAGTCCGTCAGCACGCGCACGGCCGCATGGCGCGACGTGTACAGCACGATCGCGACGTCCTCGGCATCGACGCGGTGATCGGCGAGTGCGAGGCCCACCACGGTCGGGACGTCGCGGTCCTGCAGGAAATGGCCGCGCCGGTGCATGCCGGTCAGGCACGCGACGGCCGGTGCGGCGAACAGGGGCGGGTCCGTGCGGGCGAGTGCGAGGAGATCGGGGACGTCCCGGCGGGTGGCGAGATCACCGAGCAGTTCGAGCGCCCGGCGCCGCACCGTCGGGGACCGTCCGGGATCGGCGGCGACGTCCCGCACGAGCCCCGCGTGACCGTTCCGCACCGCGACCTCGATCGCGGCTTCGATCGCGGCTTCGTCCGGGCCGGTCTCCAGATACCGGAGCGCGCGTCCGTACGGGAGGGGGTCGAGGGCGGCCCAGGGTTCGGCGAGTTCGCGCAGCGCGGCGGGGACGTCGGCCGCGAGGTCCTCGACCAGCGCCCGGGCGTCCGCGGGCGGCAGCAGGTCGGCGTGCAGGGCCTCCCGGACGAGCCGGAACGCCGCGGCGCGCAGGACGGGGCCGGGCCGTGCGGCCAGCTCCCGGGCGAGGCGCGCGGGGTCGGCGGCGTCGACGGCGGACAGCCCGTGGACCGCCTGGTACAGGGGCTCCCCCGCGGGTTCGTCCCGGACGGTCTCGGGACGGGCGAGGATCGCGGCCCGCAACCGCACGATCCGGACATGCATCGCCGTATCGGTCACCTGCCGATCCTAGGCTTCGCGGCCGCGTGGAAGATCCGCGAGGATGAGGGCATGGAACCGGTACCTGAGGACTGGGAACGGGCGCTGGCGATCGTCGCGCACCCCGACGACCTGGAGTACGGAGGCTCGACGGCCGTCGCCAAGTGGACGGCCCAGGGCAAGACGGTGACGGAGGTGCTCGCCACGCGCGGCGAGGCGGGCATCGACGGGATGGACCCCGAGGAGGTGCGCCGCGTCCGCACCGTCGAGCAGATCGAGGCGGCGCGGATCGTCGGTGTGGACACCGTCGAGTTCCTCGATCTCCAGGACGGGGTGCTGGAGTACGGGCTGCCGCTGCGGCGCGAACTCGCGGCGGCGATCCGGCGGCACCGCCCCGAGGTGGTGATCTCGGTGAACTTCCGGGAGTCCTTCCCGGGCGGCGGGTTCAACATGGCCGACCACCGGGTCCTCGGGCTCGCGGTCGCCGACGCGATCCGGGACGCCGCGAACCGGTGGGTCTTCCGGGACCTGGGGCTGGAACCGTGGCAGGGGGTGCGGTTCGCGCTGTTCGGCGGCTCGCCGCAGGCCGGGCACTACGTGGACGTCACGGGGCATCTGCGGAGCGGCATCGATTCCCTGCTCGCCCACCAGGTGTACTTCTCGAACCTGGGCGCCGACTTCGACGCCGCCGCGTTCCTCACCGGGATGGCGGAGCCGACCGGACGGGCCGTCGGCGTGGAGCACGCGATGGCGTTCGAGCTGATCGAGACCTGACCGGGGAGCGGGCCGTACGGCGCCCGGCCGCGCGTCGTCGCAGGCGGCCGGGCGGAACAGGGTGACGGTCTAGCGGACCTCGGTGATCTCCGGGCCGCGCTCGAACGGCTTGAACTCCTGCTCGGCGGGCTCTTCCTGCTGCCCGTCCTCCTGGGACTCGCTGAACTCCTGCGGGATGCGCAGCTCGAGCAGCTCGCGCGGGGGCATCGGGGCGTCGCCGCGCACGACGACCACGCCGCGCAGCACGTCCTCGAGCACCTGCCACTGCTCCTCGTCCTCGATGGCGGCGCCCTGCACGACCGCCTGCAGGAACCAGCGCGGGCCGTCCACACCGAGGAAGCGGATGATCTGCGGCGCCCAGCCCTGCTCGACGAACTCGGCGGGGATCTGCTCGCGGACCTCCTGCGGCATCTCCGCGAGGACCTCCTCGGTCAGCGCGGCGGGCACCATCGCCAGCAGCTCGGACCCGAACGGCCCGTCGCCCTCCTGGGTCTGGCCCTTCGCCTGCTCCTCGATGTCCTTGGCGGTCTCGGCGCGCACGTCGTCCCAGATGCCGCTGCGCTTGGGCGCGGCGAAGACCTGGAGCTGCATGGCGCTCTCCTGGTGCTGCACCAGGACGGCGACGGGGCGGCCGTCGAGCGGCTTGCCCTGGTCGTCAACCTGGGTCGCCTCGAAGTTCACCTGGAACCCGAGGCCGGGCGCGACCGGCACCTGCAGGGACCCGAAGTCAAGACGCTGCATCTCGGGGAAGGAGTCCTCGGAGTCCCAGGGACCTCCCGCACCGGGCTCGGCCTCGGCGGTGGCCTCATCGGCGACGTCCTCGGCGTCCTCCGCGTCCTGCTGCGCCGGCTCCTCGGTCACCTCGGGCTCCGCACGGCCCTCCTCGGCCCGTCGGCGACGTCCAAAAGCCACGACTCACACTCCTTCTCTCTGACCTTCATCGGGATGGGAGTACCCACCCGTGGAGCCGAACCCGCCGGTTCCGCGCGCCGATCCGGGAAGCGCGGCGACCTCGTGGAACACCGCCGTCTCCACCCGCTGCACGACCATCTGCGCGATGCGGTCGCCGCGCCGCAGCCGGACCGTGGCGCGGGGGTCGGTGTTCAGCAGGGTCACCTTGATCTCACCCCGATAGCCGGCATCGACCGTACCGGGTGCGTTGACTATGGTCACCCCCAACCTAGCGCCCAAACCGGACCGCGGGTGAATGAAAGCGGCGTAGCCGTCCGGCAGGGCGACGGCGATTCCGGTGGGGACGACGGCGCGCTCGCCGGGCGGGAGTTCGACGTCCGCCGCGGCGACGAGGTCGGCGCCGGCGTCGCCCGCGTGCGCGTACGAGGGGAGCGGCAACTCCGGATCGAGCCGCTTGATCAGCACATCGACCTTTCCCACGTTCACCTCACGCTCGCGCCGAACCGCCTCGGAAACCACCTGACAATACCGACTCCGCGCGCCGGCCCCGCCGCTGAAACGCCGCCGCGGCGCGGCTCCGGCGAGGTAAGTGCTCCTTGACGTCGTCGCGCGACCTCGGTTCCATGGAAACCGAACTCCGTTCGGAGACGAGCCCCCCGAGGACGGTGCGAAGTGACGACGGTGACGCGCGACCCGGCGACCGATCTTTCCGACCTGGCCTTCTGGGCCAGGCCGCAGGCCGAGCGCATGGCGGCGTTCGCGCGGCTGCGGGAACTGGAGCACCCGGCCCGTTTCCCCGAGCTGAAGCTGCCGTTCATCAAGCAGGGGCCGGGCTACTGGGCGCTGGCCCGGCACGCGGACGTGGTGGAGGCGAGCCGGACGCCGCAGGTGTTCAGCAGCGAGCCGACCACCACCAGCATCCCGGACATGCCCGGGTACATCGCCCGCTACCTCGGCTCGATCATCAACATGGACGACCCGCGGCACGCCAAGATCAGGCGGATCGTGTCGCGGGCGTTCACGCCGCGGGTGCTGGCCAAGCTGGAGACCGACATCCAGGCGACGGCGACGCGCATCGTGGACGACGTCCTGGCGCGCGGGCCCGGCGGCGACTTCGTCACCGACGTCGCGGCGAGGCTCCCGCTGACGGTCATCTGCGACATGGTGGGCGTGCCCGAGCCCGTGCGGCCGATGGTGTTCGACCGGACGAACACGCTGCTGGGCATCGGCGACCCCGAGTACACCGGGGGCCGCGACTTCAAGGGCGAGATCACCCGCATCGGCGCCCTGTACGTCCTGGTCCGGGTGGTGACGGCGGCCTACGAGCTGAACCACCTGGCGATGAAGCTCGCCCGGCGGCGGCGCCGCGACCCCGGCGACGACCTGATGTCGGCGCTGGTCACCGCCGAGGTGGACGGGGAGCGGCTCACCGACAAGGAGATCGGGTCGTTCTTCATCCTGCTCGTCGTGGCCGGGAACGAGACGACGCGCAACGCCATGTCGCACGGGCTGAAGCTGCTCACCGACAACCCCGAGCAGCGGGCCCTGCTGCTGGAGGACTTCGAGACGCACGCCCCCGGCGCCGTCGAGGAGATCGTCCGGATGGCGACGCCCGTCATCCAGATGCGCCGGACGGTCACCCGGGACCACGAGATGAACGGCCACACCTACCGGGCGGGCGAGAAGGTCCTGCTGTTCTACAACTCGGCCAACCGGGACGCCGAGGTGTTCGAGAACCCCGACGCCTTCGACATCACCCGGTCGCCGAACCCGCACGTGGGGTTCGGCGGGCCCGGCCCGCACTTCTGCCTGGGCGCCAACCTGGCCCGGCGGGAGATCACGGTGATGTTCCGGGAGCTGCTCACGCGCGTCCCGCAGATCCGCGCGGACGGGCGTCCCGACCGGCTCTACTCGAACTTCATCAACGGCATCAAGCACCTGCCGTTCACCTACTGAACCGCGGGCGGGCCGCCGGGGCTCAGGACGTCCCGTACCCGGCGGCGCGCGCGGCGGGCGAGGTCGACAGGTAGTCGATGGCGCGCTGCGTGGAGCACTCCCCGGACGGGTGGTAGTCGCGCCGCAGGTAGGTGCGGGCGGCGCCGATCATGAACCGGTTGCCCGGGAACAGGCCGCGGCGCACGGCCCGCCGGTAGTCGCGGAGGCGCGGCCGGACGCCGTGCAGGGTCGGGTCCGCGCGGCACAGGTACGCGGCGCCCGCGTACACCGC
The DNA here is from genome assembly GCF_014648495.1 of Actinomadura cremea. Taxonomy (GTDB): domain Bacteria; phylum Actinomycetota; class Actinomycetes; order Streptosporangiales; family Streptosporangiaceae; genus Spirillospora; species Spirillospora cremea. Next base: position 134,835 of record NZ_BMRF01000004.1, on the reverse strand, counting down.
GAGCGGCATGGCGATGAGGCCGATGAAGAACGAGCGCACCCGCTGCGCGTACCCGCCGGAGACGTGCTGGTACACGTCGAACGCGACGGAGCGGTGCTCGACCTCCTCGGCGCCGTGCCAGCGCAGCAGGTCCAGCATCGTGGGGTCGGCGCCGGCGTCGTCGAGCGCGCGGGCGTCCAGGATCCACTGGCCGAGCACGGCGGTGTAGTGCTCGATTCCGGCGATGATCCCGATCCGCAGCTTCAGCCAGCGGCGCCGGGACATGCCGGGCAGCGGGGGCCGGTCGCCGAGGATGCGCTTGAACAGCCACTCGATGCGGCGGGTGAGCGGGCGCGGGTCGAGGCCCATCGCGAGCATCTGCCGGTCGAGGACGCCCTGGTGGGAGTAGGCGTGCACGGCCTCCTGGCCCATGAACCCCTTGACCTCGCGGTACAGGCGCTCGTCGTCCTCGACGAGCGGCAGCGCCTGCTTGTAGACGTGCACGAACCACCGCTCCCCGGCGGGCAGGAGCAGGTGCAGCACGTTGATGAAGTGCGTGGCGACCGGCTCGCCCGGGATCCAGTGCAGCGGCGTGTCCGCCCAGTCGAACTTCACCCGCCGCGGGGTGATGACGGGGTGCCGCTCGTCGATCTCGCTCACTGGCGTCCTCCCCGGGCCCGGCCCAGACAATTAGATTCGCCGTCTAATATCTGGAGCGGGCCGGGGGAAGTCAAGGCCGCGCACGTGTGATCGGGGTTACGTGGCGGGAGCCAGCTCGACCTCGACGGTGAGGTCGGCGGGCGCGTCCTCGAGCGTGAGCTCCGCGATCCGCCCGGCGGCGGCCAGGTCGGGCCGGGCGATCCGCAGCACCTCGGCGCCCCGGACGACCGCCCGCGCGACGTCGGCGCGCATCGACGCGCGCGCCTCCGACTTCGCCTTGCGGACCTGCCGCAGCGCCGCGCCCGTCGCCGCCAGCACGGCCGGGTCGCCGCCCGGGGGCAGCTCGGCCGGCGTCGGCCACGCCGCCGTGTGCACCGACCCCTGCCGCCACCACGACCAGACCTCCTCGGTGACGAACGGCAGCACGGGCGCGAACAGCCGCAGCAGCACCGACAGCGCCGTCCGCAGCGCCGCACGCGCCGACTGCGCCTCCGGTCCCTCCCCGTAGGCCCGCGACTTCACCAGTTCCAGGTAGTCGTCGCAGAACTCCCAGAAGAACCGTTCCGTCCGCTCCAGCGCGCGCGTGTAGTCGTAGCCTTCGAACGCCTCGGTCGCGTCCCGGACGACGCCCGCCAGCGTCGCGAGCATCGCCCGGTCCAGCGGCTCGACGACCGCCGCGGGCCCCTCCGCAACGACGTCCCCGAGCCCGAGGACGAACTTCGACGCGTTCAGCACCTTGATCGCGAGGCGGCGCCCGACCTTGATCTGCCCGGTGTCGAACGCGGTGTCGGTGCCCGGCCGCCCGCTCGCCGCCCAGTACCGGACGGCGTCCGACCCGTACTCGCGCAGCAGGTCGATCGGCGTGACGACGTTGCCCTTCGACTTCGACATCTTCTTGCGGTCGGGGTCGAGGATCCAGCCGGACAGCGCGGTGTCGGTCCACGGCAGCGACCCGTGCTCCAGGTGCGACCGGACGATCGTGGAGAACAGCCAGGTGCGGATGATGTCGTGCGCCTGGGGACGCAGGTCGTAGGGGAAGACGCGGCCGAACAGGTCGGCGTCGCGCTCCCAGCCGCCCGCGATCTGCGGGGTCAGCGACGACGTCGCCCACGTGTCCATGACGTCCGGGTCGCCGATGAAGCCGCCCGGTTCGCCCCGCTGCTCCTCGGAGTAGCCGGACGGGACGTCCGACGACGGATCGACGGGCAGGTCGGCCTCGGCCGGGACGATCGGCTCCCCGTAGACCGGTTCGCCCGACCCGTCCAGCCGGTACCAGACGGGGATCGGGACGCCGAAGAACCGCTGCCGCGAGATCAGCCAGTCGCCGTTCAGGCCCTCGACCCAGTTGTCGTAGCGGGCCCGCATGTGCGGCGGGTGCCAGTTCAGCTCGGCGCCGCGCGCGAGCATCTCGGCGCGGATCCCGGCGTCGCGGCCGCCGTTGCGGATGTACCACTGCCGGGTCGTGACGATCTCCAGGGGCTTGGACCCCTTCTCGTAGAACTTCACCGCCCGCGTGACCTTGCGCGGCTCACCGTCCAGGTCACCGGACTCGCGCAGCAGCTCGACGACCCGCTCCCGCGCGGAGAAGACCGTCTTGCCGGCCAGCTCCGCGTACGGCCCGGCCGGGACGTCGCGGGGCGGTTCGGCGGCCAGCCGGCCGTCCCAGCCGATCACCGCGCGGGTCGGCAGGTCGAGCTCGCGCCACCAGGTGACGTCGGCGACGTCGCCGAACGTGCAGATCATCGCGATGCCCGAGCCCTTGTCGGGTTCGGCGAGCCGGTGCGCGAGGACGGGCACCTCGACGTCGAACAGCGGCGTGCGGACGGTCGTGCCGAACAGCTCCGCGTACCGCTCGTCGTCGGGGTGCGCGACCAGCGCGACGCACGCGGGCAGCAGCTCGGGCCGGGTCGTCTCGATGTAGACGGGCCGTTCGGACGCGTGGAACCGGAGGCGGTGGAACGCCCCGGGCTGCTCGCGGTCCTCCAGTTCGGCCTGCGCGACGGCCGTGCGGAACGTGACGTCCCACAGCGTCGGGGCCTCGGCGACGTACGCCTCGCCGCGCGCGAGGTTGCGCAGGAACGCGCGCTGCGACGCCGTGCGGGACCGCTCGCCGATCGTGGTGTACAGGTGGTCCCAGTCGACCGACAGCCCGACGCGGCGCCAGAGTTCCTCGAACGCCTTCTCGTCGACCTCGGTGAGCCGCTCGCACAGCTCGATGAAGTTCCGCCGCGACACCGGGACCTGCCTTTTCGCGTCCGGTGCGGCCGGAGGCTCGAAGCCGGGGTCGTACGGCAGCGACGGGTCGCAGCGGACGCCGAAGTGGTTCTGCACGCGACGTTCGGTGGGCAGGCCGTTATCGTCCCACCCCATCGGGTAGAAGACCGCTCGACCGCGCATCCGCTGGAACCGGGCGACCGCGTCGGTGTGGGTGTAGGAGAAGACGTGGCCGACGTGGAGGGAGCCGCTGACCGTGGGCGGGGGCGTGTCGATGGAGAACACCTCGGCGTGCGGCCTGGTCCGGTCGAACCGGTGGACGCCCTCCTCGTCCCACACGCGTACCCATGTGTCCTCCAGGCCGTCGAGTGCGGGCTTGGCCGGGACGTGCGGAGTACGCGGACGCTCTGTCATGCGCCAATGGTATTGACATCGCCCCCGGGCGCATGCGCATTTCCCCGCGCGCGACGCGGCCCCACCGGTCGCCCGTCCGGGGCGGGCGCGGTCCGGTAGCGTCGGAGACGACAGGACGACTGGAGGACGAACATGGCGGACAAGGGCGAACTCGGCTGGCGGCTGACGGCCGGGGCCGCGGCCTTCGCGGGCGGCTTCGTCGCGAAGAAGGCCATCACGATGGCCTGGAAGAAGAGCACCGGCAAGGAGCCGCCGACCAACCCCGAGTCGCCCGACGTCGCGCTGGCCGAGGCGATCGGCTGGGCCGTGATGATGGGCGTCGGCATGGAGGTGGCGCGGCTGCTGGCCACCCGCGCCGTTGCGCACCAGTGGGCCAAGGGCACCGGTGCGCCCCCGTCCCACTTCAAGGTCGAGGGCTGACGGCCGAGGGCTGACGGCCGACCGGCCTGCGGCGGCGGGCGAGGGCGGGGGCACGGCCACGTGCCGCCCCGCCGCGCTCGCCGACGGTACCGGTCACGGACCCGCCGATCACGGACACGCCTGCTCCGGTGGCGAGAGACCCGGTTCCGGCCACGAGGGGGACGTGTCCGGATATGGCCCGCGCCGCGGAGCGGCAGCGTGATCGGTCTCCGGGTCAGTCCCCGGACGGCAGCCGCGGCTGCCGGTCCCCGGGAAGCGGGGGCGGCACGCCCGCGGACGCGCGCAGGTCGTTTCGGATCTTCCCGGCCAGCGCCTTGGTGGCGCCCCGGTTGAGCGCGGCGCCGGCCGCCGCGCCGGTCAGCAGCGGTCCCATGGTGCTCATGGTGCGGCCGAACACCCGCAGCATCCGCTTGCGCAGCGCGGCCTTGGCGGCCGAGCCGAGCGCGCTGCCGATGGACCCCGCCTCCAGCGGGTTGATGCCGCGCTGCCTGGCCCAGGACATCACGAACGCCTGGCCCCGCACGGTGCCCGTGCCCTCGACGCGGACGCCGTACACCTCGTGCAGTTCGGCGATGAGCTTGACCTCGACGGCCGCGACCACCAGGGTCTCGGCGGCGAGTTGCGCGGGCGCGGTGAGCAGCAGCGGCGGGGCGGTGAACTGCACCGCGGCCAGCGCGCCGCCGGCGGCGCCGACGCCGGTCGTGGCGTTGCTCGCCACCCGGACCAGGCTGTCGGCCAGCGCCTCGCCGGTCAGGCCGTGATGGTGGGCGCTCAGGGTCTCCCGGTCGCGGATGGGGATGTGCGGGGCCACCTCGACGAGCAGGTCGCCGAGCCAGCGCCCCCGCGCGACGCCCGCGGCCCCCGCCCTGCGGGCGTTCTGGCCGAGCAGTCTCGCCAGTCGCCCGAGGAGGCGGCCGCGGGTCTCGCGGTCCATGTCCTCGTCGCCGGTGAGCCGGCCGACCAGCTCACCGAGTTCGGTGGAGCCGCCGCCGGGCGCCGGCTCCACGTCGTCGTCGCGTCGTTTCTCCAGGTCTCCCGTCACAGGCCCGCCCCCGGGTCAGGCGCACTCACGGCAGATCGGCTGGCCGTTCTTCTCCTTGGCCAGCTGGCTGCGGTGGTGCACCAGGAAGCAGCGGGTGCAGGTGAACTCGTCCGCCTGCCGCGGCACGACGCGGAACGTCAGCTCCTCGTTCGACAGGTCCGCACCCGGCAGGTCGGCGACCTCACCGGCGTCCAGGTCCTCGTCGATGATGCTCGCGGCCTTGTCGGCGCGACGAGCCTGGAGCTCCTGGAGGCTGTCCTCATTGATGTCGTCGTCTGTCTTGCGCGGGCTGTCGTAGTCGGTCGCCATCTTCTATCTCCATCCCCCTCAGTGCTTTATGCGCCCCGTCGCGCGGAACTAACGCTCGGGGGACCGTTCTTGTGCCCGATCCGGGCGGGAAATTCTGTCACGGTTGGTGACGTGCGACACACGAGGCGCGACCGCTCCCACGAGTGACACCGATCACCCGCTTCTCTTCCTCGTCCTGTGTCTTCCATCACACGCCCGGCGGGCGTCCACGGCACGGCGAGCACTGCGCGTCCGTGCCGGACGACGACCGCCGGGATCCCGCGGCGGCGGGGATCATACCCGTCTCGCGGGCCGCGCGTGCACCGACCGGCCGCGGCGCGCCGGACCGTCCGGTCACGGCCGCCCGCGCACTGAACCGGACGGGCCGGTGAAACGTCAGAACTAACGCGATATGGTGCCCGCTCGGAGAGCTGGGGGCGTCCGGCACGGCCGGGAGGTGACCTCGCGGCCGGGATCGGCGCACAATATCGCGGAACGACACCGCGGGTCACGGGAGGGTCAGATGCCGGATGCCGCTCCGCTGGAGCCGGGCGATCCACGGGCGCTGGGACAGTACGAGGTCGTCGGGCGGCTGGGCGCCGGTGGGCAGGGCGCGGTCTTCCTCGGCAGGTCGCCCCGTGGCGAGCACGTCGCGGTGAAGCTCCTGCACGCGCAGACGGCGAACGACCCGTCCGCGCGTGCCCGGTTCGTCCGCGAGGTGTCGGCGGCGCAGCGCGTCGAGCCGTTCTGCACCGCCCGCGTGCTGGAGGCCGACGTCCACGGCGACCAGCCGTACGTGGTCAGCGAGTTCATCGACGGGCCGTCCCTGCACGACGTCGTCGCGCACGAGGGCCCGCGCAACGCCGCCGACCTGGAGCGGCTCGCGATCGGCACGGCGACGGCGCTCGCGGCGATCCACGAGGCCGAGATCGTGCACCGCGACTTCAAGCCCAACAACGTCATGCTGGCGTCGGACGGCCCCCGCGTCGTCGACTTCGGCATCGCCCGGACCGTCAACTCGCAGGAGAGCGCCGTCACCGCGACCGGCATGGTCGTCGGGACCCCCGGCTACCTGGCGCCCGAGCAGCTGACCGGCGCGGCCCTCACCCCCGCGGTCGACATCTTCGCGTGGGGCGCGACGATGGTGTTCGCGGCGACCGGGCAGTCGCCGTTCGAGGCCGACACGCTGCCGGTCATCATCAACCGGATCCTCAACGAGGACCCGGACCTGTCGGCGCTGCCCGCCGGCCCGGTGCGCGACCTCGTGGGCCGCTGCCTGAACAAGGACGCGGGCCTGCGGCCGTCCGCCCCCCAACTGCTGCTGAACCTGCTCGGGCACGTCGGCGCGGCGCCGTCCGGGACGGGCGAGGCGAACCTGCTCGACCAGGGCACCCGGATCGCGGCGCAGCTCCCGGCGCCGCCGCCCGTGCCGCCGGCGCGGCAGCCCCAGCAGCAGATCACTCCCCCGCCGATGCCGATGCACCAGGCGGGGATGCAGGGCGGCATGCAGGGCGGCATGCAAGGCGGGATGCAGGGCATGCCGGGCGGGCACGGTCCGCAGGGGCCGGCGACGCCCCCGCCGCAGCCGATCACGCCGCCGCCCATGCCGATGTACCAGAACGCCGGGATGCCGCCGGGGCAGCAGCGGCCGGGGATGCAGCCCCCGGGCCCGCCCCGGCCCCCGATGCCCGGACCGGGCGGGCCCATACCGCCGGGGCAGCCGTACGGCCGGCAGAAGTCGAACGCGGGGCCGATCATCGCGATCGGCTGCGGCGTCCTCGCGGTGATCCTCATCGTGGTGATCGTGTTCATCGCGGTCGCCGCCAACTCCGAGGACGACACCTACGACCCGCCCGTCACGCCGCCGTCGCCGTCGTCGGACGACCCGTACACGCCGTCGAGCGAGCCGTCGAGCCCGTCGACCGGCTCCCGCCAGGGACTGGTCGGAGTGTGGAAGGGCGACGGCACGCAGCCGGCGGCGCCCGCCGACGGCCGCGACTTCACGGTCCAGTTCGCGCTGATCTACGACAGCGGCACCGCGCGGTACACCTACGGCTCCTCGCACCCGACCTGCTTCACCCGGCTCCAGTTGCTGAGCGAGGCGGGCACCAAGGTCGAGTACAAGGAGACCCCGATGTCCGGGCAGGAGAAGGAGAACTGCGCGCCCGGATACGTCACCTTCAACCTCACCGGCGACCGGTCGGCGCGGTGGGAGTGGCGCCAGAACCGGTCGGATTCCGGCCCCGCCGCGTACGGCAACGTGTCCAAGTGATGATCGCGTAAAGTCGCGAGAAAAGGACGTCGCCCTCCCCCGGAAGGACGCCACATGCCCGAGGCCGCGCCCCTCCGTCCGGGCGATCCGGAGCAACTCGGCCCCTACCGGCTCACCGGGCTGCTCGGGGAGGGCGGGCAGGGCGCCGTGTTCCTCGGCGAGGACGACGGCGGCGGCGCGGTCGCGGTCAAGCTGCTGCACGCCCGGTTCAGCGGCGATCCGAAGGCCCGCTCCCGGTTCGCCGCCGAGGTCGCGGTGGCCAAGCGGGTCTCGCAGTTCTGCACCGCGCGCGTCCTGGACTCCGACGTCGAGGGCGACCGGCCCTACATCGTCAGCGAGTTCATCGACGGGCCGTCGCTGTCGGCGGTGCTCGCCGACGAGGGCCCGCGCCGCGGCACCGACCTGGACCGGCTCGCGATCGGCACGATGACGGCGCTGGCCGCCATCCACCAGGCCGGGGTCGTGCACCGCGACTTCAAGCCCGGCAACGTGCTGCTCGCGCCGGACGGCCCGCGCGTGATCGACTTCGGGATCGCGCGGGCGCTGGACGCCACCGGGACGATGTCCAGCGTCGCCGTGGGCACCCCCGCCTACATGGCGCCCGAGCAGATCTCCGGCAACCAGGTGGGGCCCGCCGCGGACGTCTGGTCGTGGGGCGCGACGATGGCGTACGCGGCGAACGGGCGCCCGGCCTTCGGGCAGGACTCCATTCCCGCGGTGATGAACCGCATCCTGAACCTCCCGCCGGACCTCGGCGGCCTGCAGGAGCCGCTGCGCGGGCTGGTGCTGGCGTGCCTGGCCAAGAACCCGGCGCTGCGGCCCGCGTCCCAGCAGGTCCTGGCGCACCTGCTGAACCTCGCGGGGAGCCTGCGGCGGCCGGGCACGGCCCCGGCGCCCGGGGACGCCGAGATGCTCACCAAGGGCGCCGAGACGGCCGCCGCGCAATCGTCGCGGCTCCGGGCGGTGCCGATTCCCCCGCCCGGCTCGTCCGCTCACCCGGGCTCGTCCACCCCGCCCCCGGGCTCGTTCCCCGGACGTCCCGGGGCCGCGCTGCCCGCGCTGCCGGCACTGCCCGCAGCGGGCCCGAGCCCGCAGCCGCCCGCCGTCCCGGGCCCGCCGGGCGCCGCGGGCTGGCCGGGCGCGCACCCCCTCCCGGCCGGGCCGCAGCCCGGACGGCCGGGGACGGGCGGTACGTGGCCGGGCCGGCCGGCGGGCCCGTCCGGTCCGGGCGGCGAGTTCACCGAGCCGTCCCGGGGGCGGCGCGGACGGCCCCGGGTGCGCGTGCTCGCGGGAGCCGGAGGCGCCGCGCTCGTCGCGCTGGTGCTGGTCGGCACCGTGATCCTGGTGCGGGCGGGCGGCGACGGGGAGGAGACCGATCCGCCCGCCGGGCGGACGGGCGGCACGCTGGCGATGACGGCCCCCGCGCTGCTGGGCTCCGGCGGCCAGATCGATCCCTCGCACAGTTACAGCGGCACCGAGCGGTTCCTCGGCAAGCAGCTCTACACCGGCCTGACGGCCGTCGGCACCGACGGCCGGATCCGCAACATGCTCGCCACCGAGATCCGGCCGGAGGAGAGCTGCCGGGAGTGGCACATCGTCCTGCGGGACGGGACGACGTTCAGCGACGGGCAGCCGGTGGACGGGGAGGCGTTCTCCCGCGGATGGGTCCGCGCGGCGGGCACCGAGGAGGGCGCCGGCCCCTACCTGATGTCCGACATCGAGGGGTTCGACGCCGTCGCGAGCGGCGACGCGGACGCGTTCTCCGGGGTCGAGGCGTCGCCGAACGGCCTGTCGGTCCGGCTCACCTCGCCCAACTGCGACTTCCCCGCGCGCCTCGCGGACCCGGTCTTCGCGCCGCTGCCGCCGTCCGCCGGGGAACCGGACGACACGGCGTTCAACGCGCACCCGATCGGCAACGGGCCGTTCAGGCTGGAAAGCTACACCTCGGGGAAGGAGGCCGTGCTCGTCCGCAACGACGCCTGGGCCTTCGGCAAGACCAAGCTGGACCGCGTCGAGATCAGGCTGGTCCCCGACGCCGCCCTGTCCCGCGGCATGTTCCAGTCGGACGACGTCGGCTGGAGCCACCTCACCGGCATGGAGGACGTCCGCAGCGTCGGCGACGACCCGTCGTTCGTCTCCCGTCCCGCCCCGTTCGTCCGGATGCTCGTCCCGCTCACGGCGCGCGGGCCGATGGAGTCGCGGGAGGCCAGGCTCGCGGTGTCGTACGCGCTCGACCGCGAGGCGCTCGCCGGGCTGTCCGGCGGCGTCGACCTGCCCGCGCACGGCCTGGTGCCGCGCTCGCTCCCCGGCTTCGGGCGGCCCGGCCCGTGCCCGTCCTGCGACGCCGCGAACGCCGAGCGGGCCAAGCAGCTCGCCGCGGAGGCCGATCTCGGGACGGGGACGGAGATCCGGCTCTCGTACCGGACCTCGCCCGCCGAGCGGAACCTGGCCGACGTCGTCAAGGCGCGGCTGGAGTCCGTACTCGGCTGGAAGGTCGAGATGAAGGCCACGCCCGTCGCCGAGTTCGCCCGGTTCCGCGACGAGCTGGTGAGCGACGAGGCGTCCGGGCTGGCCCTGTTCGCCTGGGGCCCGGACTACGCGAGCCCCTACACGATGCTGTGGCCGCTGCTGGGCGGGACGCTCGTGGCGACCGACAAGAACGACTACTACAACCTGTCCGGCTGGAAGAACGGCCGGTTCGACGAGCTGATGGGCCAGGCCGTCCGCACCGCCTCCGGGCAGGAGCGCACCGACCTGTACAGGCAGGCCGAGAAGGCGGCGCTGGACGACATGGCCCTCATCCCGCTGGTCAACGAGGGACGCGCCGCGCTGGCCGGCGACGGGTACGTGCACCTCGAGATGGACTACGACGGCGACCCGACGCTCGCGACCGCGGCCCTGAAGTAGGTCGGCCCTGAAGTAGGTCAGCCCGGTGGCAGCCGGACGGTGACGACCAGCCCGCCGCCGGGCCGCGGCGCGGCGTACACGGCGCCGCGGTGCGCCAGCACGACCGAGCGGACGATCGACAGGCCGAGGCCCGCGCCCTTGGCCGACTCGACGCGGTCGGCGTTCAGCCGCCGGAACGGCTCGAACAGCCGCTCCACCTCGTACGCGGGCACCACCGGGCCGGTGTTCTCGACCTGGACGGTCGCGTAGCCGTCCAGCAGGCCGGTGCGGATCCACAGCTCGCCGCCGTCCGCGTTGTGCTTGATCGCGTTCTCCACCAGGTTCGACACCAGGTGCTCCAGCAGGACCGGGTCGCCGAACGCCGCGCCGGACGTCAGCTCCGGGTGCACCGCGACGTCGTTGTCGTGCTCGCGGCGCCCCGAGTGCTCCAGGACGGTCGACGCCACGTCCGCGAGGTCCACCGGCGAGCGGGTGGTCAGCTCCCGCTCGCTGCGGGCCAGCAGCAGCAGCCCCTCGATGAGCCGCTCGTGCCGCGCGTTCGTGGCCAGCAGCGTCCGTCCGACCGTGCGCAGGTCGTCGGAGACCTCGGGATCGCCGAGCGCGACCTCCAGCAGGGTCCGGTTGATCGCCAGGGGCGTGCGCAGCTCGTGCGAGGCGTTCGCGACGAACCTGCGCTGCGAGTCGAACGCCTCCCCGAGCCGCTCCAGCATCGCGTCGAAGGTGTCGGCGAGCTCCTTGATCTCGTCCTCGGGGCCCACCAGCGCGATCCGCTCGTGCAGGGTGCCCGCAGACAGCCGCCGCGCGGTCGCGGTGACCCGCTGCAGCGGGCTGAGCGCCCGGTCGGCGACGAACCAGCCGAGCACCAGGGTGATGATCCCGACGCCGGCGAGCGCCACCAGCGACCGTCCGACGAGCTGCTGCATCGTCTGCTCGACGAACTGCCGCTGCAGCGCCGCCGCCTCCTCCTGGGAGATGCCGAGCCCGATGACCTGGACGTTGCCGAGGATGTTCGCCACCAGGATCGACACCACGAACAGCAGCAGCGCCCCGGCCATGAAGAACAGCAGCCCGTACAGCAGCGTGAGCCGCAGCCGGACGCTCATCCGGCTCGGCAGCGCCTTCACGGCGCCGAACCCGTCCCCCTCCGCGCGCCACACGGCCTTCGGGCCCGGCGACGGGACCTGCTGGGGCCCCGGACGCCGCCAGGGGCCCGTGCGGCGCCCGGCCGTCCCCGTCGGCTGCGTGTCGGTCGACCCGTGCTCCGTCGGCTCGCCCTGCGGCTCCGGGGCCGTCACAGCCGGTACCCCACGCCCGGGACCGTCTCGATGACCGGTGGGTCGCCGAGCTTCTTGCGCAGCGTCATCATCGTGACCCGCACCACGTTCGTGAACGGGTCGATGTGCTCGTCCCACGCCTTCTCCAGGAGCTGCTCGGAGCTCACGACGGCGCCGTCCGCGCTCAGCAGCACCTCCAGCACGGCGAACTCCTTGCGCGTCAGATCGACCTGCCGGCCGTCCCGCGTCACCTCGCGGCGGCCCGGGTCCAGGCGCACGCCCGACCGCTCCAAAACGGGCGGGAGCGGCGCCGCGGCCCGCCGTCCGAGCGCCCGCACCCGCGCGATCAGCTCCGCGAACGCGAACGGCTTCGCCAGGTAGTCGTCGGCGCCGATCGACAGCCCCTCCACCCGGTCGTCCAGCTCGCCCGCCGCCGTCAGCATGATGATCCGCGCGGGATACCGCTGCGCGACGAGCTGCTTGCAGACGTCGTCGCCGTGGACCCTCGGCAGGTCGCGGTCCAGCACGATCACGTCGTAGTCGTTCACGCCCGCCCGCTCGAGCGCCCCGGCGCCGTCGTAGGCCACGTCCACCGCCAGCGCGTCCCTGCGCAGGCCGGTGGCGATCGCGTCGGCGAGCACCCGCTCGTCCTCGACGACTAGAACACGCACTCGTTCCCCCTCCGGTCCGGCCGGGCGCGGCCGCCCGCGCTACAGGTATGCCATGCGAGCCGTAAGACCCCCGTAAGCAGGCGTTCAAGACGCCGCCGGGCCCCGTACGCAAGAATCCGCGAAAATTGCATCGGCGAACAGGTTTGCCTCAAGCGTACGTGTGGGTAGGGATGGGCACGATCCGGGAGGAGGCTCATGGGCGAGTTGACGCGCACTATCCGACAGCGGCTCGACGACGCGTACGCGTCGCTGCGGAGCGCCCACGCAGATGGGGACACCTACCTGGCGGACATCCGCCGGGAGGAGATCAGCGAACTGCGCCGGATCGCAGCGAACCACGACATCGGCATCGAACCACCCCGCTGCGACTAGTTCCCGGGCTCACCCCCTGGAAGCATCGCTGATCACTACCCCCGCCGCACCACCGCCCGGGACCCCACGGTCCCGGGCTCTTCTTCGCTTGCCCAGGGCCACGCCCCCTCGCGATCCCCGGCACGGTGGCCCCGACCACGGTGCGGCCGCCCGTGCCGGGAGCGGTTCGGTGCCGTGGTGTCAGTCGCGGATGGGGTCGAGGGGGACCAGGAGGTCGTGCAGGTCGTCGAAGACGTCGGGGGCCGCGGCGATCGTGAGTTCGGGGCCGGGGGCGGCGCCGCGCAGGCCCTCGACGCGGCCGCCCGCCTCCTCGACGATGAGGGCGCCCGCGGCGATGTCCCACGCCTGCACGCCGCGCTCGTAGTAGGCGTCCAGGCGGCCGGCCGCGAGGGAGCACAGGTCCACGCAGCAGGAGCCGCCGCGGCGGATGTCGCGGACGTGCGGGAGGACGCCGGTGAGGACGCCGGCCTGGCGGGCGCGGCGCTCGGCGGCGTAGCCGAAGCCGGTGGCGACGAGGGCCCGGTCCAGCGGGACGCCGGTGTTCACGCGGAGTTCGCGGGTGCCCGAGGCGGTGTGCAGGAGCGCGCCGGCGCCGCGGGCGGCGGTGTAGGTCTCGCCGCGGCGCGGCATCTCGACGGCCCCGGCGACGGCGCGTCCGTCCACCTCGACGGCGATGCTGACGGCCCAGTCGGGCAGGTCGTACAGGTAGTTGACGGTGCCGTCGATCGGGTCGATCACCCAGCGGACGCCGCTGCCCCCGGCGCGGGTGCCGCCCTCCTCGCCGAGGAAGGCGTCGTCCGGGCGGGCCGCGCGGATCCGCTCGATGATCAGCTGTTCGGCGGCGCGGTCCATCTGGGTGACGACGTCGGTCGGGCTCGACTTGGTCTGCACGACGTCCGGGCCGCCGTCCGGGCGCTTGTCGACCAGCATCCGGCCGGCCTCCCGGGCGGTCGCGACGGCCAGGTCGAGGAGTTCGTCGGGCAGGCTCATGCGGGGTCTCCGTTCAGCAGCTCGCGGGCCAGCGCGGCGAAGCGGTGGTCGGAGCCGGGCGTGGCGGCCCGCGCGAACGCCATCCCGAGCTCCGCGGCGCGGTCGGCCGCCTCGACGTCGAGGTCGAACTTGACCTCCATGTGGTCGGAGACGAACCCGATCGGGACGGCCGCGACCGCGCGGACGCCCTCACCGTGCAGGGCGTCCAGGTGGTCGGTGATCTGCGGTTCCAGCCACGGCTGGGACGGGGGGCCGCTGCGGCTCTGGTAGACGAGGTCCCACGGCTTGCCGGGGGCGGCCTTCGCGGCCACGCGGTGCGCGGCCTCCTCCAGTTCGGCGACGTACTTCTCGCGGTTGGGCTGCGCGAGGGGCACGCTGTGCGCGGTGAAGACGAGGCGCGCGTCGTCCGGGAGGTCGCTCAGGGCGCTGATCGTGGCGTCGGTGAACGGGCCGAGGAAGCCCGGACGGTCCCAGTAGACGGGCAGCTTGTCGATTTCGGGGGCACCCGGGACTTCTTCCCGCGCGCGCGCGATGTCGTTGAGGTACTGGTCGTTCGTGGAGAAGCCGCTGTAGGCGGACGTGACGAACGCCGCGGCCCTCTGGACGCCGTCGTCCTTCATCTGGCGGACGGTGTCGGCCAGGTACGGGGTCCAGTTGCGGTTGCCCCAGTAGACCGGGACGTCGACGCCGTGGGCCGCGAAGTCGGCCTCGATCGCGGCCTTCAGCTCGCGGCAGAGCCGGTTGATCGGGCTGACCCCGCCGAAGAGGTAGTAGTGCTCGCCCACCTCCTCCAGGCGTTCGCGGGGGATGTCTCGTCCGCGGGTCACGTTCTCGAGGAACGGGATCACGTCGTCGGGCCCTTCCGGCCCGCCGAAGGAGAGCAGCAGCAAAGCGTCGTACGACGTCATGCCTCCATCCAACCAGCCGCTTTCCGATGGCAGGCCCCGGCCGGCGGCACGTGTCGTCAAGGCCACACGGCTCAGGAGTACTTGGCTTGGTACGCCTTGGCCAGGTTCAGCACCTTCTGCACGTACCAGTCCGCGTGGTTGTAGTGCCAGACGGCCCTGTAGAGCTGCCGGCCGCCCTGGCCCGCGCCGTTCGCGCACAGGTACTTCGCGGCGCCCGGGATGGCGTCGTAGGGGTTCATGATGTCGGCCTTGCCGTCGTCGTCGCCGTCCACGCCGTACGCCTTCCACGTGGCGGGCATGAACTGCATCGGGCCGAGGGCGCCCGCGCTGGACGGGCCGACATTGCGCCCGTGGCTGCTCTCGACCTGCCCGATCGCGGCGAGGACCGTCCAGGACAGGCCGGGGCAACTGGTGGCGGCCTGCTTGTAGAGGTCGAGGTAGCCGGTCGCCCGCCCGCTCCCGGGCGCCTGGTACTCGCTGGCGTGCAGGTTCACGATCTTCACGCCGCCGCCGAGGATCTGCTCGACCGCCTTGACGGTCGTGGCCGGGTCCACCCCCGGCGCGTTGACGAGCACCGCGACGTTCGGGACGAGGCCCATGTCCTTCCCGGCCTTCTCGCTGACCAGCATGTTGACGCCCGGCAGCCCGAGTTCGCCCGATCCGCCCATCACGAGGTTCGGCATCGTCCGGCCGACCACCGGGTAGCGGGTGCCGCGGCCGAGCTGGAGCTGCTCGGCGACGTCCGGGGTCGTGACGAACTGGTCGGCGGCCAGCGCCGTCCAGAGGGCCGTGTTCCTGGCGGTGCCGGGCGGCGTCCAGGACCGGAACGCCGACGGGTCGACGGCCAGCGCGTTCACCGAGCGGTTCTGCAGCTGGATCGCGCCGCCCGCGACGGCCGTCACCTCCCCGACCCGCTTCAGCTTCGACAGCTGCTTGATCTTTGCGGCCGGGATCGTGGCGCCGCCGACCGCCAGGACGTCCGGGGGGACGACCCGGCGCAGCGGCGCGACGTCGCCGCCGTCGGCCACGGTCACCGGCGCGCCCCGGTCGGCGTTCGGCGGGGCGACCGCGCGCCCGCCGACGTCGCCGTCCGGCTCCCCCGTGTCGCCCTCGGACGCCGTCAGGGCCGCGTACACGCCGCCGGACGTGCTGCCGGCCGCGAGCACCGCGATCCCGGCGATGATCAGGGGAAGGCCGCGGAGCGTCCGCCCGGGGGGCCGCTTCCCGGCGCGGTCCCGCTTCTTCTTCTCCGGCCGGCGCTTCGGCGGGCGTGTCACGGATGGAGGAGCCACAACAGTTCCCAACGAGCGTCGCTAGCGGTCGGTTACACGTCTGCGCACTTCTTGCCCCGACATACCCCGGTCAAGGGGGTGACGTCGCGGAATGTTAACCGGGGCGCCCGGTTTCCCGTGCGGTGGGCCGTGTCCAGCGGTTACCGGATAGTACGGTATCGCCGCTTCCGTCCCGGCGAGGGTCCTCCGGGGACGGCCGGACGGGCCGGTAAACGTGAACTTTCCTCACGATCGTTTGCCGAGTAGAGTCGCCGCATGTCACCCGTGAGCAACCAAACGTGGCGGAACTGGGCCGGGAACCAGCAGGTCCGCCCGCACCGCGTCGCGACGCCGCGGACCGCCGGCGAGGTCGCCGCGGCCGTCCGCGCGGCGGCCGCGGAGGGCCGCACCGTCCGGATGACCGGGACCGGACACTCCTTCACCGGCGCGGCCGTCGCCGAGGGCGTGCTGCTGCGCCCGTCCGCGCTCACCGCGGTCCGTTCCGTCGACACCGGGACCGGGCTCGTCACCGTCGAGGCGGGGTACCCGCTGCACCGGCTGAACCGCCTGCTGGACGACCACGGGCTCGCCCTCGCCAACATGGGCGACATCCAGGAGCAGACCGTCGCCGGCGCCATCCAGACCGCCACGCACGGCACCGGACGGGACGCCGCCGGGCTCGTCTCGCAGATCGCCGCGCTGGAACTGGTGCTCGCCGACGGGACGACCGTGACCTGCTCGCGGGACGAGCGTCCCGACCTGTTCGACGCCGCCCGCGCCGGGCTCGGCGCGCTCGGGATCGTCACCGCCGTCACCTGGCGGACCGTCCCGGCCTTCCTGCTGCGCGCGCAGGAGGAGCCGATGAAGTGGGACGAGGTCCTCGCCCGGATCGACGAGTTCGACGAGGCCAACGAGCACTTCGAGTTCTACTGGTTCCCGCACACCGAGGGCTGCCTCACCAAGCGGAACAACCGCGTGGAGGGGCCCGCCGCCCCCCTGTCGAAGTTCAAGTACTGGCTGGACGACCAGTTCCTGTCCAACACCGTGTTCGGTGCCGTCAACCGGCTGACCCACGCCGCGCCGGCCACGACCCAGTTCGTGAACGGGATCTCCGCGAAGGCGCTGGGGGCGCGCACGTACACGGACACGTCCTACAAGGTGTTCACCAGCCCGCGCACCGTCCGCTTCAAGGAGCAGGAGTACGCGATCCCGCGCGCGGAACTCGTTCCGGCGCTGCGGGAGATCCGCTCGCTGTTCGCCGAGCGCGACTGGCGGATCAGCTTCCCGATCGAGGTCCGGCTGCTCCCGCCCGAGGACGCCTGGCTGTCGATGGCGCACGGCCGCCGCACCGCGTTCATCGCCGTCCACGTCTTCAACCGCGACGCCCACGAGGACTACTTCCGCGGCGTCGAGGACGTCCTGACGGCGCGCGGCGGACGCCCGCACTGGGGCAAGCTGCACACCCGGGACGCCGCATACCTGGAGAAGGCCTACCCCAGGTACGCGGACTTCCGGGCGCTGCGCGACGAACTCGACCCCGAGCGCCGCTTCGCCAACGCCTACACGAGGCGCGTCTTCGGCGACTGAGCCCGACTGAGCCCGGCTCAGCCGCCGGTGTCGCCGCGCGGCTGACCGTCCGTCCCGCCCGGCTGCTCCTGCCCGCCGGACGACTGGGTCGGCGCGGGCGTCTCGGGCGTCTCCGGAGCGGTCGTCGCGGGCGGGCCGGTGGGCTGGTCCGTGGCCCCTCCGGTCGGCTCGCCGCCGTCGGAGGGGCCGGTCGTGGCGTCGCCGGTCGGCGTCGTCCCGGAGCCGTCGCCCGGCTCGTCCGGACCGCCGGTGGGCGCGTCGCCGGACGGGCTCTCCCCCGGGGTCTCCACGGGCGCGGTGCCGTCCCCGGTCGGCGCGTCCGTCGGGACGTCCTCGGCCGGCTCGCCCGAGCCGTCCCCGCCGCCGAGGACGTGCGTGACGGTGAGTCCGCCGCCGCTGCCGCCGCCGATCGGGCCGCCCGTCGTGGCCTCGTAGATCGTGATCCCGCCGAGCACGACCGCGAACACGACCGCGGACGACGCGGCGAGCTTCACCCAGTTCTGCTTCGCCCACGCCAGCGTGTCGTCCAGCGCGGACCGCCGCGCGACCCGCCGCCGGGCGTCCTCCCCCGCCTCCGCGGCGAGCTCTCCGGCGACCGTCCGGGACGGATCCAGGCGGGTGGCGTTCGGGTCACCGGCCGCGGCGTCCAGCCGGGTGGCGCCGGGGTCGCCGAGCCCGGCGTCCAGCCGGGTCGCGTTCGGGTCCCCGCCCGGCGGCCGCACCATCGTGCGGGACGGGTCGGCGCCCGCCGGCCACACCACGGTGCGCGTCGGGTCGGCGCTCGTCGCCTCCTCGGCCGCGCCCTCGGCCGCCTCCTGGCGCCGCGCGGCGCCCTGCACGTGGGACATGTCCCGGATCTGGTCGCGCCCCCGGTCCAGGTAGTGCTTGCAGACGGCCGCGCCCGCGGTCGAGATGACGCTCATCAGCGCGGTGCCGATGACCGTCCCGTACACCCCCAGGAAGGACGCCCCGATCGCGGCGACGGCCGTGGCGACCCCGCTCGCGATCACCTGTGTCGTGCTCAGATCGGGAAGCTTGCGGCGCATTACCCCGATTCACCCCCGTTGAATCCCCCAAAAACATCCGGAATCGAAACTAACCGGACGATCACGGTGTTCCGACCGTCAACGTGACGCTCGCTACGCGAATCGGGTGGAGACCGGCCCCCACGTGGGGCACGGTGGGGAAAGGATTCCTCAAGATTCAGACAGAGCGCCTCCGGCCGCACCCGGGCACCGGCAAGCTTGGTCGGGCGCCCTCTTCCTCGACGTGAAGGGGGCTTCGAGAGCGGCGATGTTCGGACATGCCGGGTACGGTGCTGGCAGCAGGTGTGTCCGAAAGAGAGACTCGGGAACCCGGGGGAAGGGCACGCATGCGCCCTCGGTGGGCAACGGACGGCCGAACGGTGCGGGGAGCGGCGACGCGTTCCGCACCGGCCGACCGGTTCGGGGCCCTCCGTGCCGTCAGGACAGGGCAGGAAGGACACGCATGCAGGAGCTGCGCCTCGTCGCGGTCAGCGAGGACGGTACGTACCTCGTCCTGGCCACCGCGGGCCGAGGCACCCGGTTCACCCTGCCCGTCGACGACCGCGTCCGCGCCGCGGTCCGTGGGCACTTCTCCCGCCTCGGCCAGTTCGAGATCGAAGTGGAGAGTCCCTTGCGTCCCAAGGAGATCCAGGCCCGCATCAGGTCCGGTGAGACCGCGGAGGAGATCGCCGAGTCCGCCGGCATCCCGGTGGAACGGGTCCGCTGGTTCGAGGGGCCGGTCCTGCAGGAACGCGAGTACATGGCCCAGCAGGCGCAGCGCGTCACCGTCCGGCGGCCCGGCGAGTCCACGCCCGGCCCGCCCCTCGGCGAGACCGTCGAGGAGCGCCTCGGCCGCGGCGGCGTCGACCTCGAGGACGTCGAGTGGGACGCCTGGAAGTGCGACGACGGCACCTGGCGCGTCCGCCTGTCCTTCTTCGACAACGGGCGCCCGCACGCCGCCGAGTGGACGTTCGACCCGCGCCGCCGGAACGTCTCCCCGCTGGACGAGATCGCCGCGCGGCTCACGGCGGTCGACTGGGACGACGACGACCTCTCCGACACCGTCACCCCGCTGGTCCCGCGCCGCCCCGCGATGAAGGTCGTCTCCGACGGCCGCGACGTCCGCGAGGTCGGGCCGCGCGACCTCGGGCGCGGGCTGCCGCCCGAGTCCGAGCCGCCCCTCGAGCGCGCCTCCGAGCCGCCGCTGCGCGCCGCCGAACCGCGCGAGTACATCGTCGAACGCGGCCGGATCATCGACCCCCGCCCGTCCTTCCCGTCCCGGCAGCAGCCCGGACGTCCCCGCGAGATCGGCACCGACCGCGAGCCCATCCGCCCGTTCGACGACACCGAGCAGGACGCGCCGCGCGGCGAGGCCCCGCGCAGCGAGGCCCCGTGGCGGCGCGCGCCCGAACCGTCCCTCGAAGAGCTCGAGCTGCAGGCGGAGCCGGAGGCGCGCCCCGAGGAGCCGCGCGACGAACCGGCGGACGCCGAGGCCGACGAGACCGGCGCCGACTCCCTCCAGGAGACGGAACCGGAGGCCGAGCGGGAGCGGGCCGACCCGGACGAGACGGCCCCGGAGCGCCCGGCCGAGGCGAGCGAGGACGAGCGCCCCGCCGCGGAGGCCGACGACGAGCCCCCGGCCGCGGAAGAGCCGACCGGGTCCGCCGACGAGGCCGACGAGGCCGCCGAGGCCGACGAGGCCGCGCTCTCGGACCAGGACGACGCCGACGCCCGCGCCCACGCCGACGCCCGTCCGGCCGACGAGCCGGAGGAGCCCGAGGCCACCACGACGGAGCAGACCGCCGACGTCGACGACGAGCCCGAAACCGCCGCGCCGGTGGCCGAGGGGTCGCCCGAGCCCGAGCCCGAGCCCGCCCGCCCGGAGGCGCGCGACGAGCCCGCCCCGCAGGCACGACCCGACCAAGCACCCCGCGAGTCCGCGACACGCGAGTCCGCGACGCGCGAGCAGGCCCCGCGCGAACAGGCCCCGCGTGAATCCGCGCCACGCGAGCAGGCGCCCCGCGAGCAGGCCCCACGCGAGCAGGGCAAGCCCGCCGCGTCGCCGCGGGCGCCTCGTCGCGAGCCCGCACGCCCGCCGGCGAAGAAGAAGCCCGCCGCGCGTCCGACGATGCCCGCCGCGCAGGACAAGCCCGTCACCGGTCCTCCGGCCGCCGCCGCTGCCGATTCGTCCCCGGCACAGCAGCGTCCGGCGCGTGCGCGGCGCAAGTCCAAGGGGAAGCGAGCGTCCGTGCCGTCCTGGGACGAGATCATGTTCGGGGCGCGGCGCCCCGAGTAGCCGCTACGTCCCAGGCAGCGCACGGCCCCGACGCGCTCGGCGCGCGGTGCCTGGGGAGGCCGCCGTCTCCCCGAAGGGGGATGCAGCCGCACAGGGTGGCCCCGGGCCATCACGGTCGGCGGCGGCGCCGGGTGGAGGGCGGGGTCACTTCTCCAGGAAAGGCTGGACCCATTCGGGGGTGATCTCGGCGGCGAACGCGACCGCGTCGTGTTCGGCCATGTCGATGGCCGGGTAGCCGCCTTCGCCCGCGCCCACCGCGACGTCCAGCGTCGCGAGGCCCAGCCGCCGCTGGAACAGGGTCCGGCGGAAGCGCCAGCCGACGATCGCGCCGTGCTCCACCACGACCTGCCGCCGCTTCAGCGAGCCCGAGCGGACGCTCAGCCGTCCGCCGTCGGTGACGTGCCCGAGCTGCCGGTACCGGTCGAGGCCGAGGGGCACCGCGAGGAGCACCAGGACGGCGCAGACGCCCGCGATCCACGGGCGGCCCGCCACCACCGCCAGCAGCCCGAAGGCGCCCGGCGGCGCGACCGCCCGCACCACGCGGCGTCCGCGCGCCGCGCGGGGGTGCGGACGCAGCGGGCCCGGCACCGCGCCCACGACCCGCGCGGCCAGTTCCTCGGCGACCGGGCGCGGCGCGGCGGGCAGCAGCCGGCCGCGGTGCGAGGCGTCCCCGAGCCCCGTGACCAGCGCGCCGAGCCGCCGGACGCCGCCGAGCCGCTCCAGCGGGTTGTCGGCCAGCTCCACGCCGCGCAGTCGGCGGCGCTCCAGCGACACGCTCCGCCGCGTGGCCAGGCCGCGCTCGGCGACGATCGAGCCGTCCCGTTCCTCGACGGTGAAGTCCCAGTTGAACAGGCTGAACGCGATCACCGACATGACCGGCAGCGCGAACAGCGCCAGCACGACGAGCGCGACCACGGCGGCGGTCGGCAGCCCCACCACCTCGTGGCCCACGGTCTCGACGCGCTCCCGGGTGATCAGCCCCAGGTCGTCGCCGAGGT
Source organism: Actinomadura cremea (assembly GCF_014648495.1). Lineage (GTDB taxonomy): Bacteria > Actinomycetota > Actinomycetes > Streptosporangiales > Streptosporangiaceae > Spirillospora > Spirillospora cremea. Next base: position 113,247 of record NZ_BMRF01000004.1, on the reverse strand, counting down.
TGTAGAGCGTCCCGAGGAGGCTGCCCGCCAGCGCGAACGGGGTCAGCAGGTAGGCGCCGCTCAGCGGGGCGTACACGTACCAGCGGCGCCGCATCCGGGCCAGGACGCGCCGCGGCGGGGGCTCGCGGGTCCCGTCCGGCTCGCCGTCCGTCCGGGCCAGCAGCACCCGGCGCAGCCGCTCGGCCTCCCGGCGCGAGACCGCGTTCAGCTCCGCCTCCCCGCCCTCCGACCCGGCGTCGATGTGGACGACCGCGAGGCCCAGCGTCCGGTGCGGCAGCGACGTGCTGATGTCCACGCCCCGGATCCGGTCGCGCGGGATGGTCTTCACCGACCGCCCGATCAGCGTCCGCCGGAGCTCGATGCGGTCGTCCCGCAGCGCGTAGGTGAACGTCGCCCAGCTCGCCGCGTGGAACGCCAGGCCGAGCCCGAGGCCCACGAGGGTGAAGTAGAACGCCAGGGACAGCCCACCCACGACGAGTCCCGTCGCCCCTGCCGCGAGCAGGGCGATCAGCTCGCGGACGGCCCCGACCACGAACGTCAGCGGATGCAGGCGCCGGGGGGCCTCCTCACCCGGCGCCGATGAGTCCGGCGGGTCCGGGCAGTCCGAGGTGTGTGGGGTTTTCGCTTCGCCGGGGGTTTCGGGGGGCGTCACGTGGCGTCGTCGCGCAGGTCGTGGGCCCGGTGGGCCAGGTCGTCGGCCAGCCGGGTCGCGACGCCGGCGGGAAGGCCGGAGACCTTGGAGGAGCCGGTATGGGACGCGGTGTTGATCTCGATCGTGGCGAGGCCCAGCAGGCGCTCGATCCAGCCCTGCTCGGTGTCGACGGTCTGGATGCGGCTCACCGGCACCAGCAGCCACTCGCGGCTGAACCAGCCGGTGCGGGTGTAGACGACGTCGGCGCTGACCTCCCAGCGGTGGACGCGGTAGCGCCAGACGGGCGCGACCGTCACCATCAGCAGCCCGGCCGCGCCCACGAGCCAGGGCAGGACGCCGACGCGGTCGGAGAGCCAGCGGGGCAGCCACTCGGCCCTCGCGTCGCCGAGCCAGGCCGCCACACCGAGGGAGAGGCCGAAGGCCAGGCCCCACAGCAGCAGGTACTCGATCGCCCAGTGGGCGATCGCGCGGGGGGAGACGCGGTGTGCGGGCGGCCGCAACCGCGGCGGGCGCGACAGCCCGCCGTCCCCGTGCAGGTCGCGCCGCACCGACGTCACACCGCGAGTGTAAAGGGCCCGACGCGCCCGGGCGCGGGCGCGCGGGAGCAATCGATGCCGTGTCAGCGTTCTGTCAGTGGCGGGTGCGAGGCTGAACAGGCGTCACGCACCGGCGCTTGGGCGGCGAAAAACCAAGTGCATCCGGCGCGGGCCAGGCCATAGGTTGGCCTGTCCCTCGGCGGCGGGGTGCACGATCCGGCACATCATATTTCCTAGGAGATCTCATGTCCCACGCGATCCAGGCCGAGGGCCTGGTGAAGCGATTCGGCGACACGCAGGCGCTGGCGGGCGTCTCGCTGACCGCCCAGGCCGGGACGGTGCTCGGCGTGCTGGGGCCCAACGGCGCCGGCAAGACCACCACCACGCGCATCCTCGCCACGCTGATCGAGCCCACGGAGGGCAGCGCCCGGGTCGGCGGCTTCGACGTCGTCCGCGAGGCGCACAAGGTCCGCCAGCTGATCGGGCTGACCGGCCAGTACGCCGGCGTGGACGAGATGCTCACCGGCACCGAGAACCTCGTGCTGATCGCCCGCCTGCTCGGCATGTCGCGGCGCGACTCCAAGGCCCGTGCGGCGGAGCTGCTCGACCGGTTCCAGCTCACCGACGCGGCCGAACGGGCCGCGAAGACGTACTCGGGCGGGATGCGCCGCCGCCTCGACCTGGCGGCGAGCCTGGTCGGACGGCCGCAGATCCTGTTCCTGGACGAGCCGACCACCGGCCTCGACCCGCGCAGCCGCAACGGCCTGTGGGACATCGTCCGCGGCCTGACCGACGACGGCGTCACCGTGCTGCTCACCACGCAGTACCTGGAGGAGGCCGACCAGCTGGCCGACGACATCATCGTGATCGACCGCGGCACGGTGATCGCGCACGGCACGTCCGACATGCTGAAGGCGCAGGTCGGCGGGCAGGTGCTCGAGGTCCGTCCGATCAAGGAGACCGACGCCGACGTGGTCGCGCGGATCGTCGGCGAGCTGGCCGACACGGCGCCGGAGTTCAAGGACGGCCTGGTCGCCGCGCCGATCACCGACCCGGGCCTGATGCCCGCGGTGGTGCGCCGCCTCGACGAGGAGGGCGTCACGGTCGGCGAGATGTCGCTGCGCAAGTCGAGCCTGGACGAGGTGTTCTTCGCCCTCACCGGCCATCACACCGAAGAAGCCGAAGCCGAGGCCCAGGAGGGCGCCGACGACGGCGACCGGGCCGCGCAGAAGGAAGGTGCCTCCCGATGAGCACGGCGACCCTCACACCGCGGCCCCTGTCGAAACGGGTCTCACCGGGCACCGGCGCCCGCAACGTCGCCACGCTGGCGTGGCGGAACCTGGTGCAGATCAAGCACAACCCGATGGAGCTGCTGGACCTGTCCATCCAGCCCATCATGTTCGTGCTGCTGTTCGCCTACGTGTTCGGCCCGGCGATGGCCGGCAGCGTCGAGGCGTACCTGCCGGTGGTCATCCCCGGCATCATCGCGCAGAACGCCCTGTTCGCCGGGATGAGCACCGGGTTCGGGCTCAACACCGACATCACCAAGGGCGTCTTCGACCGGTTCCGGAGCCTGCCGATCTCGCGCCTCGCCCCGCTCGCGGGGCGGATCATCGCCGACACCGCCAAGCAGGCGTGGTCGATGGCGATCCTGCTGGTGGTCGGCTTCGCGATCGGTTTCCGGCTCGAGACGAACGTGCTCGCGCTGGTCACCGCGTTCTTCCTCCTGCTGGCCTTCGCGGTGCTGTTCTCGTGGGTGTCGGTCTTCATCGCGATGATGGTGAACGAGCCGGAGAAGGTGCAGATCTTCGGGTTCGTGGTGATCTTCCCGCTGAGCTTCCTGAGCACCGCGTTCATCCCGACGACCGAGGGCATCCCCGGCCCGCTGGCGTTCTTCATGGACAACAGCCCGGTGACCCAGCTCGTCGAGGCGATGCGCGGGCTGCTGGTCGGCGGCCCCGTCATGGAGCACGCGGTCGTCGCGCTGGCCTGGGGCGTCGCCTTCTCGGCGGTGTTCGCCCCGCTCTCCCTGTACGCCTTCAAGAAGCGGGCCTGAGCCGGGTCCCGCACGCGCGAATGCCGGACGCCCCGGCGGTCGATCGACCGCCGGGGCGTCCGGCATTCGGTCCGGCTCGGGCCGGGGGAACGTCAGGCGGCGTTCTCCTTGGCCTTCGCCTCGCGGATCTTCTCGTCGTCGAGCGCGGCGAGGATGAAGTCCGCGCGCGGCTGCTCGACCGTGGCGAGCGAGACGGTCTCGCGCTTGAGGAACAGCGCGAGCGTCCAGTCCGCGATGACGCGGATCTTGCGGTTGAAGGTCGGGACCATCGCACCGTGGTAGCTGCGGTGGAAGAACCACGCCGGCCAGCCCTTGAGCTTGAAGCCCATGGGGTTGGCGACGCCCTTGTGCAGGCCGAGGCCCGCGACGGCGCCGAGGTTGTTGTGCACGTACGGCTTCAGCGTCTTGCCGCGCAGCGAGCGGACGATGTTGTCGCCGAGCAGCTTGGCCTGGCGCACCGCGTGCTGGGCGTTCGGCGGGCAGAACGCGCCCTCCTGCGTCAGGTCCGGGATCGCGGCGTTGTCACCGGCGGTGAACGCCCGGACGAGGCCCTCGATGGTGAGGTACTCGGTGCCCTTGACGCGGCCGCGCTCGTCCACCGGGAGGTCGCCGCTGCGGACGACGGGCGACGGCTTGACGCCCGCGTTCCAGACGAGCGTCCCGGCCGGGAACCGGCTCCCGTCCGACAGCTCGACGACCTCGTCCTCGGCCGACTGCAGGAACGTCTTCATCTTCACGTCGATGCCGCGGCCGCGCAGCTGCTCGGCCGTCCACTTGCCCATGTCGGGGCCGACCTCCGGCAGGATGCGGTCGGCGGCCTCGACGAGGACGAAGCGCAGGTCCTCGGGGGTGACCTTGCGCATGTACGTGGTGGCGTCGCGCGTCATGTCCTCGAGTTCGGCGACCGCCTCGACACCGGCGAACCCGCCGCCGACGAAGACGAACGTCAGCGCCTTGCGGCGCAGCTCGACGTCGTCGGTCGACTCGGCGATCTCCAGCTGCTCGAGCACGTGGTTGCGCAGGTGGATGGCCTCGCCGACCGTCTTGAGGCTGATCCCGTGCTCGGCCAGGCCGGGGATCGGCAGCAGCCGCGGCACCGCGCCGGCCGCCATGACCAGGTAGTCGTAGGAGATCCGCTCCGGCGGTCCCGCCAGCGGCTGGACGATGGCCCAGCCCGCGTCGTGGTTGAGCTCGGTCACCCGGGCCTTGCGCACGGTGCACTTCGGCAGCACGCGGCGCAGCGGGACGACGACGTGCCGGGGCGAGATGTTGCCCGCGGCGGCTTCGGGAAGGAACGGCTGGTACGTCATGTACGAGTTGGGGTCAACGATGGTGACCTTGACCTCGCCCCGCTTGAGCTCCTTGCGGAGCTTCTTCTGCAGGCGCAGGGCGGTGTACATGCCCACATAGCCGCCACCCACGATGAGGATGTGGGGAGCGCCAGGGGTCTCCTCGGCGGTCCTGGCCATTGCGGCCCTCCAATGTCACGGTCGGCTTGTGAAGACATTCACAAACTACTCGATGAATGCCCCTGACACCAACCAGGAACCACGAAAGAACAGCAGAACTTCCCGGTACGGCAAACTAGAGCGTTGCAGAGGCTGTGAACTCCACCACTTCTTCGCATGATTCTCGACGTTCAGGGACGAAGTACGCATGACGCACCTCACAGCCGCGGGGGCGGCGGACGCCTCCGCCTCGCGGCCCGAAAGTCCCGACCCATGACCGCCGAGCCCCTAAGGTTGGGGCGGACAAGGGAAGGGAAGGGGGCGCCGCCCGCGCGGGCGTCCGGCCGGGACGAAGGCGGACCGGCGGAGCGCCGCACGATCTCGCGCGGGAGCGTATCGATGATGAGCAGAAGACGGCGTCCGATCCCGGCCGCGGCGGCCGCGCTCGCGCTCGCGGGCACGCTGAGCGGCTGCGGGCTGTTCGGCGGTCCCGAGCAGGAGAGCGCCGAACTGTCGGAGTGGTTCACCGTGCGAAGCCCGGTGTTCCGCGATGGCGGCGACTTGCCCACACGGTACGGCTGCACGACGTACCCTGGCGGGCAGGGGAAGACCCCGCCGCTGCTGTGGTCGGGGGCGCCGGCCGGCACCAAGTCGTTCGCGATCGTCGTGGACGACCCGGACGTCGAAGGCGCCTACGTCCACTGGGTGATCGCGGGCATCGACGGGACCACGCACGAGATCGTCGAGGGCGCCAGGCTGGACAACGCCGTCGAGGGACTGACCACGGGAGAGAAGGTGGGCTACGCACCGCCGTGCCCTCCGCGCGGAGAACGGCACCTGTTCCGGTTCACCATCTACGCGCTCGACAGCGAGGCGCCGTTCGAAGAGGGCGCGTCGCTGGACGAGTCGCTCGGCACGATCGCCGAGCACACCGTCGGCCGGGGCCGGATCACCGGGAACTTCGGCGGCGAGCGGGCGCGTTGACCGTGGGACCTTACGGCGGGTCGAGGATCGGCGGGTTCGACCGATCGGTGCGGTCCGTGTGAGGGTGTCTATGAGCACTAAGGGTGTGACAACGGTCATAGCGGTCGGACAGAATCGGACCGGCTCCGAGGACGACCGGCTGCCGGCGGCGATCGGGACGGACCACGCGTCCGCGCCGGCCGTGTTCGCCGGGCCAAGGCATTGGGTGGTGGCATGACTTCAACAATCGTGGTCTTCGGCCTCTTGGTGGTCGTCGTCCTCGTCGTCGTCCTCGTGGTCTTGGGTCTGCGGGCGAGCAAGGCGGGTCGCGACGACGACGACTGGATGGACGACGAGCAGCCGCAGCCGCGCGGACGCCGAGGCGCCGCGCAGCAGGACGACATGACCGGGCCGGACGACTACGGCTACGACGACGGCGGTTACGGTGCGCCCGCTCCCGGCCCCGACCGCCGCGTCGCCGGCGGCGGCGGCGGTCCGGGCCCACTGGCCGCGCCCGCCGGGCAGCAGGGCGCACCGGCTCCCCAGCCCTCCGGCCAGGCGTCCGACGACATGGAGGACGACGACTACTGGGCGACGATCACCTTCGACAAGCCCAAGTTCCCCTGGCAGCACAACCAGGAGGGGCAGCGTCCCGACGGCGAGCACGCCGACCCGCGGCACGCGCAGGGCGGCGACGACCAGTACGGCGAACAGTACGGTGAGCAGTACTCGGAGCAGTACGGCGAACAGTACGCGGACCAATACGGGGACCAGTACGGCGACCAGTACGCCGAGCAGGACCCGCAGCACCACGAACCGCAGGTCCCCGATCACGGGATGAACCAGACGGTCACGCTGGGCTCCGACGGCGGCCCCTTCGGCGGCCAGGGCCAGCAGGGCCAGGGTCCGCACGGGCCGGGCGCCCCCGGGCAGCCCGGCGGCCGGCCCGCCCCGACCGGCCCGCAGCAGACTCCCGGCGGCCCCGGCGGTTTCCAGGGCGGCTCCCCGTTCGGCGGCGGCGACCCGGGCGCGACCGCGCTCGACCCGATCCCCGCCGACCTGGCCGGCCCCGGCGGACCGGGCGGCTCGGGCGGGCACTCCCCGTTCGCCCCCGGCGCGCCGGACCAGCACGTCTACGGCGGGCAGGACGCCCAGCCCGCCTACGGAGCGGCCGACCCGTCGTACGGCGGGCCGGAACAGCAGTCCCCCTACGGCGACCCGTCCGGCCGCGACCGGCAGCCCTACGGCGGGCCGGAACAGCCCGGCATGGCGCCGGAGCAGTCCCCGTACGGCGTCCCGGAGCAGCCGCAGCCGTACGGCTCCGACCCGCTCGCCTCCGGTGGCCGCCCGACGCCCGCGTCCCCGCCCCAGGGCCGTCCGGACGCCTTCGACATGCCGCTGGGCGCCGGACCCGGCTCGACCGGCCCCGGCTTGACCGGCCCCGGCTCGACCGGCCCTAACCAGGGCCCGCCCGCACCGCCGCCGTCCGACCCGCTGGGCCTGCCCCTGGGCCGGACCGACGAGCCCGCGGCCACGCCGCCTCCTCCGCCCCCGCCGCCGGTGGCGCCGCCCACGCCCGCCGCACCGCCCGCACCGTCCGCTCCGGCGGCGCCCGGCGGCTCGGGGCCCGACACCGACAACCACAAGCTGCCCACGGTCGACGAGCTCCTCCAGCGCATCCAGACCGACCGGCAGCGTTCCTCCGGGTCTCCGGCCGACTCGGGCGGCCCGTCCTACGGCGGGCCCCTGAACGACCCGCTCAGCGACCCGCTCACGTCCGGCTCCTTCGGCGGCTCCGGCGGGCCCGGGGCGGGCTCGGGCCAGCCGACCGGCCCCTGGTCGCCCGGAGGGAACCTCGGCAACACCGGCGGCTACCCGCAGGGCGGCCAGAACGAGGGCTACCCGCCGGGCCAGGGGTACGGCGAGGGCAACCGCTACGACGACCCGCTGAGCGGCGGGCGCGACTCCTACGGCGGGGAGCCCGGGACCGGCGGCCCCGGTGCCTACGGCGACTTCAGCGGCAGCAGCTACAGCGGCAACGACCCGCTGTCCGCTCCGCACGACCCCGGCGCGCAGAGCGGTGACCCGAACTCCACCCAGGCCTACGACCCCGGCTTCGGCCGCCAGGGCGGCTACCAGGGCGACGACTGGGAGAACCACCGCGACTACCGCCGCTGACCGAAGGCGTCACCGACGCCGCGCTCCGAAGGGCCGCCGGACGATCCGTCCGGCGGCCCTTCGCGTTGCCGTGACCGCCCGCGCCGAGGGCACAAAAGGGGTGTTCGTGATGTACAGCATCACAGGTCAGGCCGCGAGTCGATAACCCGACCGAACGCTGGTTATATACGTTGAGTGATATCAAACACACTCAACGTATCCACATTGCGGCGCGATCTGTTCGCGTCGTTCGTGGTGTTCCTCGTCGCGCTACCACTGTCGCTCGGCATCGCGGTCGCCTCCGGCGCACCGGTCGCGGCCGGGCTCATCTCCGCCGTCGTCGGCGGCGTCGTCGCCGGAGCACTCGGCGGCTCGCCGCTCCAGGTCAGCGGCCCCGCCGCGGGCCTCACCGTCATCGTCTTCAGCCTCGTGCAGGAGTACGGCTGGCGCGCCACCTGCACCATCACCCTGCTCGCCGGAGTGCTGCAGCTGGGCCTGGGCGCCGCCCGCGTCGCCCGCGCCGCGCTCGCGATCTCCCCCGCCGTGGTCCACGGCATGCTCGCGGGGATCGGCGCCGTCATCGTCCTCGCCCAGGTGCACGTGGTGCTCGGCGGCAGCCCGCAGCAGTCGTCCCTGACCGACCTGCGGGAGCTGCCCGGCCAGCTCGCCGCCCCGCACACCCGCACGGCGCTGCTGGGCGGCCTGACCATCCTCATCCTGTTCTGCTGGAGCCGGCTGCCGCGGCACGGCCGGTTCGGCGCCGTGCCGCGGCTGGTGCCCGGCCCGCTGCCCGCGATCGCGGGCGCCACCGCGACCGCGTGGGCGCTCGGCTGGCCGACGGCGCGGGTCGACCTGCCCGGCACCCTCCTGGAGGACTGGACGCCTCCGGTCCTCCCGCACGGCCCACCGGGCGGGATCGCCGGCGCCGTCGTCTCCGTCGGCATCGTCGCCGCCGTCGCGTCGCTGCTGTGCGCGGTCGCCGTCGACCGCATGCGGCCGCCGGGGGTGCCGCGGTCCGACCTCGACAAGGACCTGCGCGCGCAGGGCGTCGCGAACATGGTGTCGGGATTCCTCGGCGGGCTCCCGATCGCGAGCGTGATCGTCCGCAGCACCGCCAACCTGCACGCGGGCGCCCGCACGCGGCTGTCGTCCATCCTGCACGGCGTCTGGGTGCTGGTGCTCGCGCTGGCCTGCGGGCCGATCATCGAACAGATCCCGCTGTCCGCGCTGGCCGCGCTGCTCGTCGTCCTCGGCTGCCGGCTGATGGACCTCGCGCACGTCCGCGACCTGCGCCACCACCGCGAGGCCCCCGCCTACTTCGCCACCCTCGGCGGCGTGGTCGTCCTCGGCCTCGGCAAGGGCGTGCTGCTCGGCATCGGCGTCATGGCGATCCTCGCCCTGCGCCGGCTCACCACCCTGTCGGTGCGCTCGGAACAGCTCGTCCCCGCGCCCGGCGACGGCCCCGCGCCGCCCCGCCGGCACGTCGTCGTCGAGGGGACGTTCACGTTCCTCGGCGTCCCGAAGGTCACCCGGCACCTCCAGCAGATCCCCGCGGGCTCCAACGTCGACCTCGACCTCAACGTCGACTTCATGGACCACGCCGCGTTCGACGCCGTCCACCAGTGGCGGATCGCCCACGAGCGGCAAGGCGGGAGGGTCGACATCGACGAGGTCCACGAGGCTTGGTATGAAAGAGCGGTGACAGGTGACACCACACCGCCGAGCAAGACTCCGCCGCAGACGCCCTGGTGGGCGCCATGGTCGGACCGGCGGAACCCCGAGTCCACGCCCGACGCCGAGCAGCCGCCGGCGAGCGATCTCTTGCTCGCGGGCGTCCGCAGGTACCACGACAGCACCGCCCCGCTCGTCCGCCCGATCATGGCCGAACTGGCGATGGAGCAGAAACCGCAGAACCTCTTCATCACCTGCGTCGACTCGCGCGTGGTGCCCAACATCATCACCGCCAGCGGCCCCGGCGACCTGTTCATCAACCGCAACGTCGGCAACCTCGTCCCGCGGCACGGCGCCTACCCGGCCGACGACGCGGTGATGGCCACCGTCGAGTACGCGGTCAACGTGCTCGAGATCCGCACCATCACGGTCTGCGGGCACGCCAACTGCGGCGCCATGGCCGCGCTGCTCGCCGGCGGCACCGAGGTCAAGCACCTGCACCACCTGACCCGGTGGCTGGAGCACGGCCGCCACAGCATCGCCCGGTTCCTGGGTTCCCCGCTCGCCACCGACAAGAACCCGCTCGCCCACCTCTGCAAGATCAACGTCATCCAGCAGCTCGACAACCTGCTCACCCACCCGTGGCTGGAGCACCGCGTCGAGTCCGGCGAGATCGAACTGGTGGGCCTCTACCTGGACCTGCCGACCGCCAACGTCGAGATCCTCGACCGCGCGACGGGGACCTTCGCCCCCGTCTCGGGCGAGGCCCCCGCCGGCGACCGGCAGGACACGCGAACCCCGTCGTGACCCTGCACGCATGGGCCGTCCCCCGCGGACGGCCCATGCCCTCGGCGCCGCACCGCCATGCGGCGCCCTCACCATCGTCTTCAGAATCCGACGAGCTCGCCGTCGCGCTCGTCGTCCCGTCCCCGGATGTGGTCCCGGCCCTGCTGGTAGTCCCGCACGTACATCCCCGTGACCCGGCGCGCCATCCGCGCGCTCCGGTCGCTCGCCGGCAGGAACAGCGCGTCGCGCCGGCTGGCCCGCGCGAAACTCCACAGCACCGCCAGCACCGACACCGTCGCCGCCCCGAGCACGAAGATCGTGAACGCGATGAACATCTGCGCTCCTCTCCACGGGACCGGTTCCCCACGGTCCCGCCGCCTGTCGCCGATCGAGGCCGATCGGCTCCATACCAGGACGTTAAGCGCGCTGTTTCCGCACCACTGTGTCGTGTGACCCGAAAGCGCCGACTTCCCGCATCATCACCCGATTCTCCGCACATCTCGCGCACATGAACGAGCGTGTTCGGGTGAGGCCGGTCGCGCGGGCAGGGCCGGCGCGGGTGCGGGGGCGGTGGACGAGCCGACCTGTAAGCCGGGTTCTGTGCCCGCCGCGCGCGGCGGCGGGCGACGGCCATCCATCTCGGGCCGCCGTTGCCGACGGCCTCCAGCGGTCTACCCGCAGGCTCGGGCGGGCCGCCCTCGAACGCCTGCGCGGGAATCCTGCCGGATCCCCTTCTTGACCTTGCTCCGGGTGGGGTTTACCTAGCCGCCCACGTCACCGTGGGCGCTGGTGAGCTCTTACCTCACCGTTTCACCCTTACCACCGGCGGACCGGTGGCGGTCTGCTTTCTGTGGCACTTTCCCGCGGGTCGCCCCGGGTCGGCGTTACCGACCACCCTGCCCTGTGGAGCCCGGACTTTCCTCGACGGGGATCGCTCCCCGACGCGGCCGTCCGGCCGGCTCGTCCACCACGTCCAAGGATAGACCGTCCGCGTCGGTCAGCGGTCCGTGTGGTGGGCGTCGTTGAAGGTGCGCAGGGTCGCGGGCCCGTCGTCGTACCAGTCGACGGTCGTCAGGGACGCGACGTCGAGGTGCATGCGGTAGATCGCGGGCATCGGGGCGCCGAGGGCGTCGCGGACCAGCAGCTTGATCGGGGTGACGTGGGAGACGACGAGGACGGTCCGGTGGCGGGCGCGGACCTTCAGCTTGTCGAGGGCGGTGCGGACGCGCCGGGACGTGTCCGCGAAGCTCTCGCCGCCCGGCGGGGCGGCCTCGGGGTCGGCGAGCCACGCGCGGAGCGCGGCGGGGTCGCGGTCGCGGGCCTCGCCGAACGTGAGGCCCTCCCAGTCGCCGAAGTCGGTCTCGCGGAAGCCGTCCTCGACGCGGACGTCCAGGCCCGTGACGGCGGCGACCTCGGCGGCGGTGGCGCGGCAGCGCGCGAGGGGCGAGGTGACGATCGCGTCGAGGCCGCGGTCCTTGAGTGCGAGGGCGGCGGCGCGGGCCTGGGCGAGGCCGGTCGCGGTGAGCGGGACGTCGCCGATGCCGGCGAACCGCTTCTCGACCGAGAGCGGCGTCTCGCCGTGCCGCAGGAGGATCGTGGTGGTGGGGGTGGTGGACGGCGGGAGGGGCGGGGGCTCGGGTTCCGGGGGCGCGCCGGGCGTCCACTCCTCGCCGCGGGCGGCGGCGTCCATGGCCTCGTTGGCGAGCCGGTCGGCGTGCGCGTTCCGCTTGCGGGGGATCCACGCGTAGGAGACGGCCCCGAGGGACGAGGCGAGGTCGCCGGCCCGCGCGGCGAGGGGGATCATGTCCGGGTGCTTGATCTTCCAGCGGCCCGACATCTGCTCGACGACGAGCTTGGAGTCCATCCGGACGTCCACGCGGGCGTCCGGGTCGATCGAGGCGGCGGCGGTCAGCCCGGCGATCAGGCCCCGGTACTCGGCGACGTTGTTGGTCGCCTTCCCGATGGCCTCGGCGGCCTCGGCGAGCACCTCGCCGGTGAGCGCGTCCCGGACGACGGCCCCGTACCCGGCGGGTCCCGGGTTGCCGCGGGAGCCGCCGTCCGCCTCGACGATCAGCCTGCGGCTCACAGGCCCGACTCGGGGGTGCGGACGAGGATGCGGCGGCACTCCTCGCAGCGGACGACCTCGTCCTCGGCGGCGGCGCGGATGCGGTTCAGGTCCACGGTGTTGAGGGCGAGGTGGCAGCCCTGGCAGGCGCCGCGGAACAGTTTGGCCGCGCCGACGCCGCCGAACTGGCTCCGCAGCTTCTCGTAGAGGCCGAGGAGGTCGTCGGGGACGTCCTTGGCGACGGCCGTGCGGGCGGTCGTGGTCGTCCCGGCCTCGCCGTCGATCTCGCCCTGCGCCGCGTCGCGGCGTGCGGTCAGGTCTTCGAGTTCCCGCTGCGCGGCCGTCTGCTCGCCGCGGAGCCCGGACACGCGCGCCTCGGCGGTCTCGGTGCGCTCCATGATCTCCAGGACGACCTCTTCCAGGTCGGACTGGCGGCGCTGCAGGGACTCGATCTCGGTCTGCAGGCTGCCGAGGTCCTTCGCGGAGGTCACCTGGCCGGAGTCGAGGCGCTTCTGGTCGCGGTCGGCGCGGGTGCGGACCTGGTCGACGTCCTGTTCGGCCTTCTTCTGCTCCCGCTGCAGGTCGCCGACCTCGGTCTCGGCCGTCACGATCGCGTCGCGCAGCTCGGTGAGGCGGCCCTCGACGCGCGCGATCTCGGCCATCTCGGGCAGGGTGCGGCGGCGGTGCGCCAGCCGGTCCAGCGAGCTGTCGAGCTCCTGCAGGTCGATGAGGCGAAGCTGGGCTTGCGGTGCGGCTTTCACTTTGCTCCTTCGTCGTGGAGGCGCCACGCGTCGGTGACGAGCGTGGACACCCGGGTCTGCAGCGCGCCCCCGGTCGCCCCGGTCAGGCGCCGCTCCGCGTCGGCCAGCCACGGCCACTCGGTCGCCCAGTGCGCGGCGTCGATCAGGGCCGGGCCGCCGTGCTCGGCGAACTCCGACGCGGGATGGTGCCGCAGATCGGCGGTCAGGTAGACGTCGACGTCCGCGGCGCGCGCGGTGCCGAGCAGCGAGTCGCCGGCGCCGCCGCACACCGCGACCGTCCGGACGGGACGGTCGGGGTCGCCGGCGGCGCGCACGCCCCAGGCGGTCGACGGGAGTCCGGCGGCGGCGCGGGCGGTGAACTCGCGCAGCGCGACCGGTTCGGCGAGGTCCCCGATGCGGCCGAGCCCGCGGCGGGGATCGTCGGCGGCGGGGACCATCGGACGCAGCTCGCCGGTGAGCCCGACGGCGCGGGCGAGGGCGTCCGACACGCCCGGGTCGGCCACGTCGGCGTTCGTGTGCGCGGTGTAGAGCGCCACGCCGGCGCGGATCATCCGGTGGATCATGCGGCCCTTGGGGTCGGTCGCCGCGACCGAGTGCACGCCGCGCAGCAGCAGCGGATGGTGCGTGATCACCAGGTCGGCCCGCCGTTCGAGCGCCTCGTCCAGCACGGCGGCGACGGGATCGACGGCGAACAGGACCCGTTCGACGTCCTGGTCGGGGTCGCCGCAGACGAGCCCGACGGCGTCCCAGGATTCCGCCCACGCCGGCGGGTAGAGCTCCTCGAGGGCCGCGATGACATGGGATAGACGCACGTTCCGCAGGCTACCGCGCCGCGGCGCCCCGACGCGGTCACCGGCCGTCGCCACCGGACGGTCGCGTCTGAAACGATACGTACGGGAGCGTGCCCGACCGGAGGGAGATCGTCATGTCGGCTTCCGACGCGCAGTCGGAACCGGAAACCATCGCGGAACGCCCGTACATGCCGGGCTACGGCATCCGGGGACCGAACGAGGGGAGCGGCCTGCTCCCGTGGTCCTGGGCCGTGGAGCGGATGCGGGCGGCGCGCAACTTCTGGCTGTGCACGGTCCGTCCGGACGGACGGCCGCACGCGATGCCGGTGTGGGGCGCGTGGTCCGGGGAGGCGCTGATGTTCAGCAGCAGCGTCCCGTCGCGGAAGATGGTGAACCTGCGGGCCAATCCGGACGTCGTGGTGACCACCGAGGCGGCCGAGAACCCGGTCGTGATCGAGGGCCGGGCGGAGGTCGTCACCGAGCCGCGGACACTCCAGCGGTTCATCGACCTCGTCAACTCCAAGTACGCCACCCGCTATCGTGTGGACTTCCTGGACCCGGAGGTGAACGCGACCGTCGCGGTGCGGCCACAGCAGGCGTTCGGGCTGCGACAGGGCGACTTCACCGGTTCTCCCACCCGGTGGAGGTTCACGACCTGACCCGTCGCCGGGATTTATCCGGCCACTCATCGCGTTGGAGAGTGTGTGAAGTCACCCTTTCGCCGCCGTAAGCGCGTCAAGGGCCGCCCGCTGGGCAACCGGCCCGAACCCGCCGAGCCCGAGGTCGTCGACTGGCCCCACGACGGAACCGGCAGGACGTCCCTGATGGGAGCCATCCGCGGCGACGGCGAGACCGGCGCCGGGTTCGGCGGCGGCATGTTCGAAGATCTCGCCGCCGCGTTCGAAGGCTCCCGCAAGGTCAAGCAGGAAGAGCAGGAGCGGCAGAAGCTGCTGCGCGAGGACGACCACAAGCAGGAGGGGTCCGGGCGCGACGACCTGGACTCGGGCAAGATCCGCATCCGCCGGACGGGCGGCCCGGCCGGGCCCGGTCCCGACGCGCCCCCTGCACCGGAGTAGGTCGAACACACTTTCGACGCGGAGGGTATCCTGACCGGGTGAGCACCTCCGTTCCGCCGGGCTGGCCCGCGCAGGTGCACCCGCCGGGCACCGAGCGCTTCGAGGAGACGGCGCTGGCCTGGCTGCTCGACCAGGTACCCCCGGAGTACCGGCGGTACGGCGTGCTGCGCCGGTACCCGCCCGTCCTCGCGCGCATGGCGCGGCACCACGTGGACGCGTCCGTCGAGGCGGCCCGCGAGGGCTTCCGCACGGCGCGCGTGGACCTGGGCGCGCTCGTCCCGCCGCACGGCGTCGAGGCCGTCCTGGAGGCGTACCGGCGCGAAGGCGCACGCCTGGTCGCCGTGCAGCGCGCGGTCGCCCTCGTGGAGACGGCCCTGCGAGCCCGGAGGGGCCCCACCGGCCCCGACGAGCGCCCCACCCGCTGACCCCCCCCCGCCCCGCCCGGGGGCGAGGCTCAGGCGAGTTTCTCCAGGCGGTCGGCGGCTTCGGCCGCTCCGCCGGCGGCGGCGAACGAGTCGCGGACGCGCCCGGCGGCGTCCCGGTACGCGGGATCGGTGAGGACCTCGCCGAGCGCCGAGCGCAGCTCGCCGGACGTGACGCGGGCGTGCCGCACCGGGATCCCGGCGCCCGCCCGTTCGACCTGCCCGGCGAGCACCGGCTCGTCGTCGCGCAGCGGCGCGAGCACCATCGGCAGGCCCCGGGCGAGCGACTCGCCGACGGTGTCGAAGCCGCCGCGGCAGACGACCGCCGACATCCGCTCGAGCAGCTTCGCCCGCGGGACCTGCTCGCGGACCAGCACGTTCGGCGGCGGGTCGGCGACGGCCCCCGGCGGCGCGACGAACACCGCCTGGACGTCCAGGCCGCGGACGGCGTCGGCGGCGGCGCCCAGGAACCGCTCCCCCGCCGGGCCGTCGGGCCCCCCGAGCGCGAACAGGACGGCGGGACGCCCGTCGTCCAGCCGCTCCCACGGGAACGCTCCAGGGGCGGAACGGCCCTGGACGGGCCCGACGAACGCGAAGTGGTCGGGGAAGAACGAGACGTCCCCGAGGAGCGCGCCGGTCGAGAAGACCAGCACGAGGTGGTCGGAGAACCGGAGGTCGAGCAGGTCCTCGATGCCGTGGTCGAGCTGGAAGTCGCCGATCTGGTCGCGCACCCACCGCTCGAGGCGCGGCGTGCCGGCGAGCGGACGGGCGAACTCGGCGGGCGTCGTCGCCGCCGTGGCCCACGGGAGTCCGCGCAGGCGCGCCGCGACGGGCCCGGCGAGCACCTGCTGGTCGCAGACCAGCGCGTCCGGGCGGAACCGGTCGATGGCGGTGTCGACGCCCGGCAGCATCGCGTGCCCGAGCGGGACGACGACGTCCTCCCAGTGGGAGCGGAGCGCGGCGGGGCCGCGCAGCCGCAGCCGTCCCGCGCGGGTCTCGCGCAGGTGCGCGGTGAACGCGTCGTCGCCCGCCGAGTAGACGCGGGAGCCGGGGCGCAGCAGCGGTTCGAGGGCGGTGCGGTCGCCCGTCCAGGCGACCTTGTGGCCGCGGCCGGCGAGTTCGGCGGCGACCGCGACGGTCGGGAGGACGTGCCGGGCGACGGGCGGCACCGCGAACAGGAACCGGCGCTTGGGCGTCTCGGCCCGGATGCCCTGCTCGCCGAGGATGGACGGAACCTGGACGCGGCGGGCGCGGCGGGTGCTCATCGGGCGCCTCCCGTCCGGGGCGTGCGGATCGGCCGGGGCACCATGACCTCCAGGAGTCCGGGGGTCCCCGTCCGTGACGGGGCCTGGGCGTTCGGGCGGGCGGGGGACGGCTCAGTCATGCGTCTCCTCGTGCCGTGCGACGGCGATGTGGCGGGCGAGATCGGCGACGGTCAGGTCCGCGAACTCGTCGACGTCGAGTCCGGCGACGATCTCGGTGAGGTCGACCCGGTCGCCGTGGCGGGCGCGCAGCCGGCCGGCGAGCGCGGCGAACTCGATGCTCTCCAGGCCGATGTCCTCGAAGAAGGTGCTGCCGGGGCCGATGGGCGCGTCCGGCGGCTCCGCGCCGAGCACGAGGACGAGGTCGTCGGTCAGCACCCGGACGACCTCGTCGACCTCGGCCTCGTCGACCCCGCTCTCGCTCTCGCTCTCGCCGGTCTCGGCGTTCTCGTTCGTCATGTGCTGCACTCCTCCGTGTCGGGGGCGTCGCCGGGGACCGTCCAGGCGACGACGTGTCCGTCGATCTCGCGGGTCTCGACCGTGGTGAGCGTCCCGTCCCCGGCGATCAGCAGTCGATGCGGATCGGAGGCGGCCACCACCAGCCCGGACGGCTCGGCCCGCGGCAGCGCCCGCAGCACCGCCCGCTTGGCCGCGCGGACCCGGCCGTCCCCGTCGTGCACGGCGAGCCCGATGCCCGCCGCGGCGTCGCCGGGACGGACGAGCGCCACGCCCAGTTCCTCGTCGGACGCTATGCGGACGGTCAGCGGCTCGTCGAACGGGCCCGTGACGGCGTCGCCCGCGCCGACCGTCAGTTCGGCGGGGAACAGGGGGCCGTGCCCGTCCCGCCAGAGGCGGTCGCGGACGGCGTCCTTGGCGGCGATGCGGCCGAGCAGCCACGCCCCCCGCCCGGACGCCGGGAGCCGCTCGTACTCGGCGCGTTCGGCCGCGCACAGGTACCGGCGCATGAGCAGGTCGCGGGACGCGGCGCCGGTCCAGCGGCGGCGGGCGAGGCACCAGCCGCCGGGCTGCGGCTCGCCGGTACCGGACACCTCGGGCGTGAACTTCATCCGCCAGAGGGCCTCGTCGGTGTAGAAGCGGCGGGTGGTCCACCCGTCGATGTGCGCCCAGACCGTCCCGTCGGCGCGGAGGAGTTCGGCGTCGCAGCACATGGTCGAGTCGGTGAGGGACGTGTTCCATACGGTCGTCTCCAGCAACTCCCCTGCGGGAGGCAAAGGCCCGTAGAGGGCGAGCCCGTCGAGGCCGATCGGGAACACGGTCTGATCTGTGTCGCCGTACACCTGCATCCAGTGGGCGCAGAGCTGCCCGGCGCTCTCCACGAGCGCGCCCGGGGCCGTGAGGGACGTCAGGACGCCGCGGGCGCCGTCCTCGGCCAGCGCCGTGATCTCGGCGATGCCCCGGAACAGCGGGCCGTGGTACATCCAGCGCTCCTCGTAGAGCCGCGCGGCGGTCACGATGGGCGGGTTCTCCACGGTCAGCGCGGTGCGGTCCGGGCGCGGGGGCTCGGGGTGGCGGGCGTCGAGCACGACGGTGCCCTCGGCGTGCCCGGCGATCACGACGCCGACGCGGCGGGCGCCGCGCGGCGCGTCCGCCAGCCGGGACGCGCGGACGTCGGCGACCGTCGGCGGCGCGGCCACGAGCCCCCGCGCGACGCGGACGTCCTCGAACCCGATGGCGACGAGGCCGGGGAGCAGCTCGCGGGCGGCGTCGGCCATGACCTCCAGGAGGGTGCCGAGCGGGACGACGGGGAACCGGTCCGACATGTCGGGCCACCCGGGGGCCTGCGGGACGACGCAGTGATCGTGCAGGAACGGCATCGACTCCAGGGAGAACACCCGCGAGACGACCAGGTCGGCCGGCCCGGCGGCGCCGGCGGCGGGCCCGGAGGCCGCGTCCGTTCCGTCCGGCTCGGCGTCCTCGTGGCCGGACGAGTCGGCGTCCCCGCACATCGCGGCGTCCGGCGGCGCGTGCTCCGCGTCGCCCGGACGCACGTGCCGGACGTCGTCCGCGGGCGCCGGTCCCGCGTCCTCCGCGTCCCGGTCGGCGAGCGGGCCCGTGCCCAGGGCGTCCGCGACCGACTGGGCCCCGGCCGCCGCGTCGTTGAGCAGCGCCTCGAGCTCGGCGATGATCGGGTCGTCGTCCGGCAGCGGCGGGATCGACGGCGCGAGCCGGACGGGCGGCACGGCGCCGTCCAGCCGGACCAGCGGCGTGCCCAGCTCGAGCCGCATCCCGGACGGGGGCGGCGGCGCCGGGGACGCGCCGTACCCCTCGGCCCACAGGGCGGCCACGACACGCCGCAACTGCGCCGTCCCGTCCCGTTCCGGGACGTTCACGGCCAGCGCCAGGTGCTCGCGGTCGCCGAGCCGGTCGTCGACGAAGCCGGTGAGGCTCCCGGGACCGACCTGCACGAACGCCCGGACGTGCGCCGCGCCGTACAGCTCCTCGACCAGTTCGCTGAACCGGACGGGTTCGAGCAGGTGCCGGACGGCCAGGTCGCGGGCCGCGCCGGGCGTGCGGGGGAACGGCGCGACGGTCGTCGCCGACCACACCGGCGTCCGCGGTTCGCGGACGTCCAGCGCGTCGAACGCGTGCCGCAGCGCCTTCTCCCGCGCCTCGGCGTGCGGCGTGTGCAGGCCGAGACCGAGGGGCAGCTCCCGGCCGAGGACGCCCTCGGACCCGAGCCGGTCCAGCACGTCCCGCACGTCCCCCGCCGGGCCGCAGATCACCGACTGGTGCGGGCAGTTGTCGTGGCTGACGAACACGCCGGGGCGGCTCCCGACGGCCTCCTCGGCGCGGTCGGCCCCGCAGCCGAGCGCGCCGTACACGATGCCCGGGTCGTCCGGTTCGAGTGCCGCGAGGAGGTCTCCCGCGCCGTCGCCGTCCCACATCCCGGCGGCCACCATCGCGGCCCACTCCCCCGGGCCGTGCCCGGCCGTCACGTCCGGTTCGACGCCGAGCGCGGCGAGCGCGGACGCCAGCAGCCGCCCGACGGCCAGGACGTCCGCCGCGCGTCCGGGCGGGTCGAAGCGGCCGGTCAGGACGGGTGCGGGAAGTCCGAAGTGCGCGGCGACGTCGGCCACCCGCGGGTCGAAGGCGGGCTCGAAGCCGGGGAACAGGAACGCCAGGCGGCCGCCTTCGGCGAGCAGCGGGCGCGGCGCGAACCACACGTCGCTGCGCCCGCGCCACGCCGTGCCGCGCTGCACGACGGCCCGCGCGAGATCGAGCCGGCGGGCCGTCGGCGCCACGATCGCCAGCCGGCACGGCAGGTCGGGGACGTCCCGGGACGCCCGCGCGAGGAGCTCCTCGTCGGGGGCGGCGAGCGCCGCGGCCAGCTCGTCGGCGGTGCGGGCCGCGATCCGCAGCACCGCCTCGTCCGCGCCCGGCGGCTCGATCCGCGCCCGCCGCGCCCGCGCCGCCCGCCCGGACGGCGCCTCCTGCAGGACCACGTGCGCGTTCGCGCCGCCGAACCCGAACGCGTTCACGACGGCGCGGCGCGGCAGGCCGCCCCACTCGGCCGTCTCCCGGACGGGCCGCAGCCGGCCGTCGTCGAGCGCCGGATGCGGATCGTCCACGTGCAGGGTCGGCGGGAGGACGCCGTCGCGCAG
Source organism: Actinomadura cremea (assembly GCF_014648495.1). Classification (GTDB taxonomy): domain Bacteria; phylum Actinomycetota; class Actinomycetes; order Streptosporangiales; family Streptosporangiaceae; genus Spirillospora; species Spirillospora cremea. Next base: position 92,978 of record NZ_BMRF01000004.1, on the reverse strand, counting down.
CGCGAACGCCGCCTTGATCAGCCCGGCGATCCCCGCGGCGGGCATCGCGTGCCCGATCATCGACTTGACCGTGCCGAGGCCGATCGGCGGACCGCCCGTCCCGAACACCCGGCGCAGCGTCGCCAGCTCCGCCTCGTCCCCGGCCGGGGTCGCGGTGCCGTGCGCCTCCACCAGGCCGACCGCATCGGGCGCCGCCGGATCGAGGCCCGCGTCCCGCCAGGCCCGCTCGACCGCGCGGACCTGCCCGTCCACCAGCGGGCTCAGGATCCCCGCCGCGCGCCCGTCGCTCGCCGACCCCACCCCGACGATCACCGCGTGCACGCGGTCGCCGTCGCGTTCGGCGTCCCGCAGCCGCTTGAGCAGCACCACGCCGGCGCCCTCGGCCAGCAGCGTGCCGTCCGCCGCGCGGTCGAACGGACGGATCGTCTCGCTCGGGCTCAGGGCCCGCAGCCGGCTGAACGCGCTCCACACCGTCGGGTGGTGCCCCACGTGGACCGCCCCCGCCAGCATCGCGTCGGCCTCGCCGCGCCGCAGCGCCCGCACCGCGTGCTCCACCGCCAGCAGCGCCGACGCGCACGCCGCGTCCAGCGTGTACGCGGGGCCCCGCAGGTCGAACCGGTCGGCGATCCGGGCGGCGGCCGACCCCGCGGGCACGTCCGGCCCGTCCGGTCCGAGCCGCGCGCGGAACGCCCGCCGGATCTCCTCCAGCCGCTCCCCGCCCAGCTCCGGCACCAGCTCGGCCAGCACGGCGGTGACCTGGTGGGACGTCATGACGCGCTGGTCGGCCCGGGCCGCCCCGGGGGTGATGTGTCCGCCCCGGCCGAGGACGACGCCGATCCGTTCGCGGTCGGGGAGCCGCTCGTCGCCGCCCGCGTCCGCGATCGCCTCCGCCGCCGTACGCAGCGCCAGCAGCCGGTCGGGCTCCATCGCCGCCACCGCCGCGGGCTCGATCCCGAACCGGGCCGGGTCGAACGTCGCGACGTCGTCCACGAACCCGCCCCGGCGGCAGTAGAACCGGTCGCTCTCCGGCGCCCCGTACGCGGCGGGGTCGTAGAACAGCGCGGGGTCCCAGCGGCCCGGCGGCACGTCGGTGATCGCGTCGAACCCGGCCAGCACGTTCCGCCACAGCTCCGCCGCCGACCCGGCGCCGGGGAACACCGCCCCGGCGCCGACGATCGCGATCGGTTCCTCCGTCACCGGTCCGGCCCCGTGAACACGACGCGCGTCTCGTCCCCGTGCGCGATCTCGCGGAACAGCTCCGCCACCGCGGGCTCCGGCTCGTCCCCGCATCCCGCGCCGGTCGGCGGGGCCAGGTCGGCGACGAGCACCCGCCCGTGCAGCCGCGTGCGCCACGCCCGCGCGAGCGCGTCGCAGGCGTCGTCGGCCGCCGCTCGATCAGCGGGGAGCCGCCCCGCGGGGGCCCCGCCGAGCACCACGAAGAACCCGACCTCGGGCCGGACCGCCGCCGCGAGCGCCGCCGCACCGTCCACCTTCGTCCGGTACGCCCGCTCGAACGACTCCGGCGACTTGTCCCGGACGAGCCGGTCCTCGGCGATCCCCGCACCGTGCACGACACCGTCCAGGCGCCCGTGCCGCAGGTACACGCCCTCGACGACGTCGCGGACGAACCGCCCGTCCCGGACGTCCCCCGAGTGGTACCGGACCGACGCGGCCCGCAACCGCAGCGCGTCCAGGTTCTCCTGCACCTCACGCTCGGCGAGGATCCGCCGGATCGTCTCCTCGATCTCCTCCGGCCCGCGCGACCCGTCCGCGACCAGCGCGCGCCGCAGCGCCGCCTCGTCCACGGCCTCCGAGAACACCGTGCGCCCCACCGGCTCCGGCGTGCGCCCCACGATCTCCAGATGGCACCGGGTCGTCCGCACCAGCTCCCGCGCCACCCGCGCCGGGACGCCCCGCGCACCGCCCGTCAGCAGCACCACGCCGTCCGGACCCACCGGGACACGGGCGTCGCCGTCCAGCTCGGCGGGAACCAGCGCCGGCGTCCGCCGCCGCTCCCCCTCGTACCCGACGGTCACCGGCGCGTCCACCGCGAGCAGCTCCGCCATGATCCGCACCGCGATCATGCGCGGCGTCTCGCCGGTGTCGACGTCCACGGCCCGCACCACCGTCTCCGGGAACTCCCGCGCGACCGTCCGCGCCAGCCCCCGCAGCCCGGCGCCCGGCCCCGGCTCCACGGCCCCGCCGCCGAACCGCCGCTCGGCCGTCCCGCCCGCGCCGCCGACCGCGACGAACCACCGCAGCCCGCCCAGCAGCGCCCGCCGGACGCCCGCGTACGCCTCCGGCAGCACCGCCGCCCCCGCCGGCCGCAACGCCCCCAGGTGCACGAGCCCGTCGCACTCGCCGTCCGCCTCGAGCGGCGTCCGGACCCGCGCCCCGTGCCGTCCGAGCAGGTCCGCCAGCTCGAGCGCGACGCCGCACCCGTCGTCCACGATCACGAACCGCCGTCCGGCGAACGCGCTCCCCGAGTCCGGCGGGAGGGGAAGCGGTTCGAGCGACGTCTCACGCAGGACATGCCGGACGATCCCCGGCCCGGCCTGCGCCTCGACCGGCTCGGCGCCCTCGATACGGAATGACGCACCCGCGACGACCACGTCCGGCGCCGTGTCCTCCGCGTGCCCGCGCCCCGTCCCGTTCTCGACGCTCCCCCGCGTCCGCTCCCCCGGAGGGATGACGCGCACCGACCCGCCCGAGACCTCCCGAGGCCGCTCGCCCGGCGGGATGACCCGTACCGACCTCCCTGCAGGGCTCTCGACGGCGGGGCGTTCCCCCGGCGGGATCACGCGCACCGAGCCCTCGAAGTTCCCCGAGGTCGCCTCCTGGCGGCGGGGCCGCTCGCCCGGCGGGATGACCCGCACGGACTCCCCGGCCTCCATCGAGGCGTCCACCGGCCCGTCCGCGCCCTCCCCGGCCGGTGCGGAGGCCGCTCGCGGCCGCTCGCCCGGCGGGATCACCCGCACGGACTCCCCGAAAGCCGATCCGGCGTCGACCGGCGGCGCGGCGGGCGCCTCGGTTGCCGAGGGCGGCGCCCCGCCGTAGCCCGGTGCGCCCGTCCAGTCCTCTCGCTCGGACGCCCCATCACCCGACCGGGTGCCCTCCGGTTCGTCTTCATGGGCGTCGTCCTGCACGAGCGGGGCGTCCGCCCACGGCGCGCTGACCGAAGCGGCGGACCCCGCCCCCTCCGGCTCGCGACCAAGCCCGTCGCTCTGCCCCGCCAGGGCGTCCACCGGCGGCTCCCCTGCTGCGGAGGCGTACCTCACCGCCTCCGGTTCGCCTTCCGGAGCATCGTCCTGCGTCGCCGGGACGTCCACCGGCGGCTCCTCAGCCGCGACCGCGTCCCTCACGGAACTCGCAGCAGGCACCGCATGCTCGACCGGCCTCGTGACCTCGGACTCGCTCACATGCGCGTCCTCCTGCACGAGCGGGGCGTCCGCCCACGGCGCGCTGACCGAAGCGGCGGACCCCGCCCCCTCCGGCTCGCTTCCCTGGCCGTGGTCCCGCATCACCGGGACGTCCACCGGCGGCCCCTCAACCGCGACCGCGTCCCTCGCGGAACTCGCGGCCGGCACCGTGTGCTCGAGGGGGCGGGGCGGTTCGGGCTCTCCCGCCGGGCTCGGGGATGTGCCCTGCGCGGGGATCTCGCGCGGCGGCCCGTCGGTCCGTGCGGTGTCCTCGCCCGACGGCTCGGCGGCATCGGACGTCCGGTCCGCGGGTTCGGCCGGAGAGCGCGGGGACGGGGGCGTCGGGCCGCCGGAGAGCGCGGACGTGCCCACGTGCGCGGTCGGTGCGGGTGCGGGGTCCAGCAGGGCGTCGAACCACTCGACGATCGCGCCGATGGTGCCGCCGGACGGTTCGTCCGGATCGGGGACGCCCGCGCGGGCGGCGAGCTCGTGCAGGAGGGCGGTGCGCTCGCCGGGGTCGATCGCCAGGTCGGTCTCGAGGTCGAGGTCGTCGGCGAGCAGGTCCTCCGGTCGGCCGGTGCGTGCGGCGACGGCGGCGCGCACGGCGGCGCGGGCGTCGGACGGGCCGTCCGGCAGGGTCTCGCCCGGCAGGATCGGGCGCGGCGCCGGGACGGGCGGGGCCGGGGCCTCGGCGTCACCGGCGAGGTGCCGCAGTATCACCTCGCGCTGGGCGGCGATCAGCTCGCGGCCGGCGCGGAGGTACTCCAGGACGGCCGCGTCGGAGCGGCGGTCGCTCATCGTTCCTCCTTCGACGCGGCGGGCGGGCCGCAGCGCGTTGGGCGGGGTGTCGCCGCCGGCGGTCGTGACGAGGTGGCCGTTGACGAACCAGGCGGGTGCGGGCGCGGGCGCGTCGACGGGACGTGCGTCGCGGCCGGCGAACAGCGGCAGCGGGTCGACGGGGACGCCGGCGGCCGCGAGGCTCGCGAGGGCGTCGAGCAGGCCGGTCAGGCCGTCGCAGCCCGCGGTGGTGTGCGGGCGGTCGCCGAGGATCGCGCCGACGAGCCCGCGCAGGACGCCGCCGGGTCCGGCCTCGACGAAGGTGCGGGCGCCCGCGGCGTACATCGCCTCGATCTGTTCGGCGAACCGGACGGGCGCCGCGAGCTGCCCGGCGAGGGTCGCGGCGAGATCGGCGGGCTCGGTGTCGTAGGGTGCGGCGGTCGCGCCGGACCACACGGGGAACGCCGGGGATCGCAGGTCGCGGCCGGTGAGCGCGGCGCGCAGGGCACCGGACGCGGCGGCGACGAGCGGGCTGTGCAGGGCGCAGGCGACGGGCAGGCGCTCGGCGGTGAGTCCGCGGTCGGCGAGGACGTCGAGGGCGCGGTCGACGCCCGCGGACGTCCCGGCGACCACGATCTCGCGGGGCGCGTTCTGGGCGGCGACCGAGACGTCCGACACGTCCGACAGCGCGTCGCGCACCTCGCGGAGCGTCCCGGTGACGACGGCCATCGCGCCCGGGTCGTCCCCGGCGGCGGCCAGGATCGCGTCGGCGCGGGCGGCGCTCAGCTCGATCAGGTCGGCGTCGTCGAAGACCCCGGCGGCGCACAGCGCGACGACCTCGCCGTGCCCGTGCCCGGCGGCGAGGTCCGGGTGGACGCCCACGGCCGTGAGCAGCCGGTGGACGGCGAGGCCCGCGAGCCCGAGGGCGGGCTGGGCGACGCGCGGGTCGGCGAGCGCGGCGCGCCGCCGCCGGACGTCCGCGGGCGTGAACGCGGCGGGCGGGAACATCGCCGGGACGTAGTCGCGGCCGAGCCGCAGGAGCCGCTGCAACCTGGGGAACGCGACGAAGAGGTCGGCGAGCGCGCCCGGCCGTCCGCCGAGGAGGCCGGGGAACAGGAACGCCACCTGGCCGGGGTCGCGGTCCAGGGGCCCGCCGACGCCGGCGAGCCGTTCGCACAGGTCGTCGGGTCCGGTCGCGGCGAACGCGGCGAGCACCGGGCCCTCGTCGGACGCGACGGTGCGGGCGAGATCGCGGAGCCGGTGCCCGGACGCCGCGAGGGCGCGCAGCCGTTCGACGTCCGTGCCCGCGCGGATCACGAACAGTTCGGCGGGCCATTCGGCGAGCCCGGAGAGCGGTTCGGGCGCGCCGTCGTACCCGGACAGGACGGCGTGGTAGTGCGCCCCGCCGAGCCCGGAGCCGCCGAGGCCCGCGTGCCGCTCGCCGGGCGGGACCGCCCACGGACGCGCCGACGCCCCGAACGCGAGGGGCCCGCCGTCGTCCCACGCCTCGTTCGGACGGGCCAGGTGCAGGGTGCCGGGCAGGACGCCGGCGTGCAGGGCGTGCGCGGTCTTGATCAGCCCGGCGAGCCCGGCGGCGGCGCCGGTGTGCCCGATCTGCGACGTCACCGAACCGAGGGTGACGGCGCCGGGCGCGGCCGCGGCGAAGACCGAGGCCAGCGCGTCCAGTTCGGCGCGGTCGCCGGTGTCGGACGTCTCGACGAGCCCGATCCGGTCGGGTGCGACGCCCGCCCGCTCGTGCGCCCGCAGCAGCGCGCGCGTCCGGGCGTCCTCACCGGTCGATGCCCCGCCGACCGCCCGGACGACCGCGTAGATCCGGTCGCCGTCGCGTTCGGCGTCCGCGAGCCGCTTGAGGACGACGCAGGCGACGCCCTCGCCGGGCGCGATGCCGTCGGCGTCGGCGTCGAACGGGGCGCAGCGGCCGGACGGCGAGAGCGTCCCGGCGGCCGCGGCCCGCAGGTAGTCGTGGATGCCGGTGCGCAGGTCGGCGCCGCCGCACAGCACCATGTCGCTGCCGCCCGCGGCGAGTTCCCCGCAGGCGGCGGCGAGGGCGGCGAGCGAGGACGCGGCGTCGGCGGCGACGGTGTGCGCGGCGCCGCCGAGGCCGAACCGGGCGGCGATGCCGGCGGCCCGGACGCCCACGATCGACTCGGCGGTCGGCGCGGGAAGGCGTTCGTCCAGCTCGGGCGGGACCTCGCCGAAGTAGCCGGGGAGGGCGGCGCGGAACGCGTAGGCCGCGGCGAGGTCGCCGCCGCCCTCCGCGCCGAAGATCACCGAGGTGCGGGCCCGGTCGAAGGTCCGGTCGCGGTAGCCGGCGTCGTCCAGCGCCCGGGACGCGACCTCCAGGGACAGCAGGTGGGCGGGGTCGATGCCGCCGAGCGCGTGCGCGGGGACGCCGTGGGCGTCCGCGTCGAACGGGACGTCCGGCAGGAATCCGCCCCACTTGGACGGCGTCCGCCCTTCGCCCGCGCCGTGGTAGGTCTCCGGGTCCCAGCGCGCGACCTCGGTGACCGCGTCGGCCCCGCCGAGGACGTTCGCCCAGTACTCGCCGGCGTCGCGGGCGCCGGGGAGCACGCAGTCCATCCCGATGATCGCGATGTCGGCCGGACCGGCGGCGGCGTCGCGCCCGTCCAGGCCCAGCTCGGCGGCGCGGGCGGCCAGCAGCTCGGTGGCGCCGGACGTCACCTGCTCGTGCAGGACGGCGACGCCGGTCCTGGCCGACCGCAGCGTCGCGGTCTGCCCGAGCAGGTAGAGGCCCTCGGCGCGCTGCTCGTCGGTGTCGACGGGCGCGCCGCGGCGCAGGCCCTTGGCCGCGATGCGCAGCCGCCCGAGGTTGAGCTTCTCCAGCCGCCGGTACGCCTCGTGCTGCGACATCCCGGTGCCCAGCAGCTCCGTGCGGGTCTCCGCGAACGTCCGCACGTACGGGGTGGCGGCGCAGCGGGTCGCATGGCCGGAGGACGTCTCGAGCAGCGCGGTCGCCGCGCACTCGATCGCCGTCTCCTGGTAGCCGGGCCGGACGGCGCCCGCCGCGACCGCCTCGGACGTGAACAGGTACGCGGTGCCCATCAGGACGCGGACGTCCGCGCCGCGTTCGGCGAGCGGCCCGGCGAGCGCCGCGACCATCGCGGCGGACCGCTCGTCGTGGACGCCGCCCGCGAACATCACCGAGAGCCGCGCGGCCTCGCCCGGGTGCGCGTCGCAGAAGGCGTCGAGCCGGTCGAGCTGCGTCTCCCACAGCGGGAAGCTCGCGCGCGGGCCGACGTGCCCGCCGCACTCCATCCCCTCGAACACGAACCGGCGGGCGCCCTCGGCGAGGAAGCGGTCCAGCTGCTCGGGCGCCGGGACGTGCAGGTACGTCCGGGTTCCGGCCTCCTCGAGCGGTTCGGCCTGGACGGGCAGGCCCCCGGCGATGATCGCGTACGGGGGCGCGGCGGCGCGGACGGCGGCGAGCTGCTCGGCCCGCAGCTCCGGCGGGACGAACCCGACCATCCCGACGCCCCAGGGGCGCCCGCCGAGCCGTTCCGCGGTCTCGCGCAGCAGCTCCCGCACCCGGTCGCCGTCCATCGGGCCGAGCGCGAGGAACGGCACGCCGCCGTCCTGGGCGATCGCCGCGGCGAACGCGGACGTGTCGCTGATCTCCGTCATCGGCCCCTGCGCGACCGGGTACTCGCGGCCGTGCGGGCCGTCCTGCGGGGCGAGCGGTGCGACCCGGACGGCCGCGCGGACATGCTCCGCGATCCCCCGGCGCACGGCCTGCACCACGCCCCCGGCGGTGCCGTACCGGGCCGCCAGCGACACGGCGATCGCCCCGTCCTGCCCGGCGGGCGCCTCGCCGCCGTCCGGGTCCATCTCCCCGACCAGCGCCAGCTGGGCGTCCAGCACCACGCCCGCGGCGCCCCCGGCCACCGCGGCGGCCGCCGTCCGCGGCCCGATCCCGCCCGCCGCGTGCACGGGGACGTCCAGCCCGAGCAGGTGCTGCACCAGCACGAACGTCGTCACGTCGCCCGCGCGGCCGCCCGCCTCGCAGCCCCGTGCGATCAGCCCGACGCCGCGCGTCCCGTCCACGACCCGGGCGGCGTCCAGCGCCGCGCCCGCCTCGGCCGGGTCGACGACCTCGACCAGCAGCCGGCGCCCGCGCGCGAACCCCGCGACGTCCACCGCACCGTCCCCGGGCGCGTCGAGCACCCCCAGCACCGGCGCGTCCACGAGGACCGGCGCGTCCACGACCACGGCGCTCACCGCGTCCGGCAGCTCGTCCGGGCGGATCCGGCACCCCGCCGGGACGCGCACCCCGAACGGGCCCGTCCACCAGCGGACCACCTCGTCCAGCGCGGCCAGCCCGGCCGCGCGCTCGGTGCCGAGGTCGAGGACCCCGAGCCCGCCCGCCCGCGCGACCGCCACCACCAGCCGCGGCACCGGCCGCCCACCCGGGGCGCCCCCGATGATCTCGGCCTGCGGGGCACCCCCCGGCCCGCGCCCGTATCGGTTCTCGCCCCTGTCCGCCGTCATGCAGTGCCCCCCGACGTCCCGCGCGGCCCGCGCCGTGACGGGCGCGGCTCGACAACGATTCGTCACACTACGTTCGGCAACCGAGCGAATACCGGGACGACACACCCGAGGACGCGCCCATGGCGTCACCGCAAAGGAGATCGGACCGTCCGTTGACGGATCCGAGACTCGGGCCGCCCCGGCGGCGCCCACCGCCGGACGGTCGATAGCCTGGCCGGGGGTGATCGAATGACCGCCGGGGAACGGCCCGACGAGACCGCGGACGAGCGACCGGCGCGGACGCCGTTCGAGTACGGCGCCGACGGCCCCCGGGTGATCGTGACGGGCGTGGACGGCTCGGACACGTCCCTGCGGGCCGCCGCGTACGCGTGGGGGCTCGCCCGGCGCGGCGGCGGACGGCTGGTCTTCGTGCACGTCACGCAGATCGCCTCGCTGTCCACGCTCACGCCCGGCGGCGCCGCGGTCATGCAGGAGGCCGCCGAGGAGATCGTCGCGGAGCTGGAACGGGACATCCGGCGCGCCTACGAGCAGGCGCCCGTCGACTACGAGATCGTCACCGCCCACGGCGACCCGTACGGCGTCCTGGCCCGGGTCGCGGACGAGTCCCGCGCGGACGCCGTCGTCGTCGGCGCGTCGGCGCAGGCCGGGCACCGGCTGATCGGGTCGGTGGCCGTCCGGCTGGTCCGGGCCGGTCGCTGGCCGGTCACCGTCGTCCCCTGACCGGTAGAACGGCGGGTTCGGGGGAAGGGTTCACGGGGACGGTTCAGGGGCGTCCGGGAGGCGAACGGCGATGTCGGATCCGTACCTGACCGAGATCGCCTGGGCGGGCACGGCCCTGCGCGTCGCCGGACGGTTCGACCACGGCGGGAGCCCCCTCGAGCTGCTGCTGCGCGAGCGCGACGGCGGGGCGCTCGTCCGCGTCCCGGCCACGCCCCGGGCCGACGACGCGTTCGAGGCGCTGATCGACGTCGCGGCCGTCGAGGGCGGGAACCCGCTCCCCGGCGGCGTATGGGACGTCGACCTGTCGATCGGGCCGGAGACGATGCCGCTCGGCCGCGAGCGGGCCCCCGGCCTGGACGCCTCGCCCCAGCGCAGATTCCTGACCGACGGCACGACCGTCGCCGTGTACCTCAGCCCGCTCGGCTCGCTCGCGATCGACGTCGGCGGACGCCCGCACGCCGCGGGCGCCGTCCGGGCCGACGGCCTGTCGTGGGACGAACCGAACGAGCACGTCCTGGTCACCGGGCACCTCGCCCTCGACCTCGCGACGCCGATCTCGGCGACGCTGAACCTGCGCGAGCACGGCGGCCGCACCTACGAGGTGATCTGCATGCTCGACGACCGCCCCGAGGGCCTGCACTACACGGCCGTCCTGCCCGTGTCCAGGACGATCATCGACCGGCCTCTCCCCCGCGGGGCGTGGGACGTGTGGCTGTGCCTCGGTTTCTCGGGGATGCACCGCGAGCTGCGCGTGCTCGCGCCGTCCGAGTCCGTCGACGCCCGGGTGTGGCGGCGGCTCCGGCATGTCCGGGTGGCGTCCACCACCGCCCCGGACCCGCTGACGATCACCGTGGGCCGGGCCTGAACGACATCGAGGCCGACACCACCGCGCACAGCAGCACGACCACCGCCGCCCCGCCCGCCAGGTTGATCCCGGCGGTGACGATCCGGGCGACCGGCGGGCCGTTCAGCAGCAGCGGCAGCACCGTCATGATCGCCACCGCGAGCCCGCCGATGAACGCGAACGCCCGCACCGGACGGGCCGCCCCGGCCAGGAGAAGGTGCATCAGCGCGGTGCCCTGCACCGTCCCCGCCAGGACGCACAGCGCGTAGCTGGTCGCCGCGCCCTCAACGGCGACGTCCGTCCCCGCGAACACCGGCACCTCGATGCCGAACATCCCGCGCAGGCCCAGGACCGCCGCGAACGTCAGCAGCGCCCCGCCGACCGCGCACGCCAGGCCCGTCCACCACAGCTGGCGCAGCGGCAGCTCGGGCTCGGACGAGTACTCGGCGTGCAGCGCGACGAAGTCCTCGTAACGCCGGGCCTCCGTCCGGCGGCGCTGCGCCGTGGCGGGGCACCGGAACGACCGCTCCCAGGGCCTCGCCGCAGGACGGCCGGTGCTCCTGCCGGGCCGCCCGAAAGGCGAATCGGGCATGTCCCCTCCCCCGCTGCGAACGAGTAGGTGCTACCCGGACCTGTTCGCGGGAACTCCCCGAAGCCCAACAATTTGCAGACGTTTGGCGGCATAACAGCACGGCGCGCCGCCCCCTTCCGGGGGCCGGCGCGCCGTGGCGGAACTCAGACCTGGCCGGCCTTCTCCAGCGCCTCGCAGCAGGTGCCGGTGATCAGCCGCGCGACCACGTACGGGTCGATGTTGGCGTTCGGGCGACGGTCCTCGAGGTAGCCCTTCTTCTCCACCTCGACCTGCCACGGGATGCGCACGGACGCCCCGCGGTCCGACACGCCGTAGCTGAACTCGCTCCACGGCGCCGTCTCGTGCATCCCGGTCAGGCGCCGCTCGATGTCCGCCCCGTACCCGGCGACGTGCTCCTGCGCCTTCGCGCCCAGCGCCTCGCACGCCGTGATGATCGCGTCGTACCCCTCGCGCATCGCCTTCGTCGAGAAGTTCGTGTGCGCCCCCGCGCCGTTCCAGTCACCCTCCACCGGCTTCGGGTCGAGCGTCGCCGAGACGCCGAAGTTCTCCGCGATGCGGTACAGCAGCCACCGCGCCACCCACATGTGGTCCCCGACCTCGAGCGGCCCCGCCGGCCCGATCTGGAACTCCCACTGACCGGGCATGACCTCCGCGTTGATGCCCGAGATCTTCAGCCCCGCGTCCAGGCACGCGTCCAGGTGCGCCTCGACGATCTCCCGCCCGAACACCTCGTCCGCGCCCACACCGCAGTAGTAGAACCCCTGCGGCGCGGGGAAGCCCCGCTCCGGGAACCCGAGCGGCCGCCCGTCCTTGAAGAACGTGTACTCCTGCTCGATCCCGTACCAGGAGTCCTGCGCCTCGTACTTCTCCGCGACGGGACGCAGCTCGGCCCGCGTGTTCGTCTTGTGCGGCGTCCCGTCCACCAGGTACACCTCGCACAGCACCAGCTTGTGCGCTCCGCCCCGGATCGGGTCGGGGCAGACGAACACGGGCTTGAGCACGCAGTCCGAGTTGTCACCGGGCGCCTGGTTGGTGCTGGACCCGTCGAACCCCCAGTCCGGCAGGTCGGCGCCGTCCGGCAGGATCCTGGTCTTCGAGCGCAGCCGCGCGGTCGGCTCGGTGCCGTCGATCCAGATGTACTCGGCCTTGTAGCTCACGTCGGTCCCTCCGCAGGTATCGGGCTCCCATGAACGTGCCAACCAGCCGTTTCACGTCCATTGCCCATTTGTGAACGACGTGTAAAACGCGGAACGTCGGTGACGTTTGCCATACTCCGGCGCCATGACGCACAACTCAGTCGAATCCAGCGTGCGGCACCACGCCCGGTTCCTGGTCGCCCTGGGACGCCACGACTTCGAAACCGTCGTCAGGCAGTGCACCGAGCTGCGGGGATCCGACGAGGACGTCCGCCGCGTCGTCGCCGACGAGTTCGCCGCCCACCTCGCCGACCAGGCGACGTGGCCCGACGACCTCGACACCGACCGCCTGCACCGCGCGTTCCGCGAACTGGACGCGTCCGGCATCGTGGCGCGCCTCGACCACACCTGCTGCCAGAACTGCGGCATCTCGGAGATCGGCGACGAGGTCGCGACGGGCGACGGCCCGCGCGGCTACGTCTTCGCCCACCGCCAGGACATGGAGGCCGCCGTCCCCGAAGGCGTCCTCACTCTCGCCTACGGCCTCTTCATCGCGGGCGAGCAGCCCCCCGAGGCCCAGGCCGAGATCGGCCGGGAGGTCGCCGCGGCCCTCCGCCGGCACGGCCTGGAGGTCGACTGGGACGGCAGCCCCCGCCGCCGGATCGACGTCCCCCTCACCTGGCGCCGCCGCCGCTACGGCGAACGCGCCGGTTTCCCCGGCGCCCCGGCCTCCCCCGACCCCGCCGACGACGATGCCCTGGAAGTCTCGTTCGCGGACGAACGCCACGGCCCGATCCAGAACGCGTCGGTCTGGATGCCGTTCCCGTACGCTCGCGACGTCCTCCTGAGCGTGACCCCTTACAGCGGCAGCTTCATCAACTACGAGAACCGGTCCGGCAAGTCCCTGGTGATGATCTGGGAGTCCGGCCCCCGGCTCTGGATCGAACACCCGGATCCCCCCAACCGCCGCTCCTACGGCCGCCACGTCACCGTGTCCGAGGCCGAGGAACTCATCGGCGTCCTCGCCCGCGAGGACCGGATCGCCCTCACCGGAGACCTGACGACCAACCACTGGGGCGGCTGAGCGGCGGAAGCCGGCGTCCCGGCCTTCGGAGCCCCGGCCGTCAGCTGCGGCCGGATCCGTGCTGGTCGCCGAGAACCTGGGCGCGGATCCCGGCGAAGAACTCGACGAGGACGTCGACGCACTCCTCGAGGTCGGGGTACCGGCCTTCGAGGTGGCCGATCGCCATCGCCTCGGTCAGGGCCGTGACGCCGTCGGCGACCATCTCCACCCGCAGCGCCTGCCGGGGCGTGCCGCCGGGGAGGCCCGCGGCGACGAGGTCCTCGACCAGCTGGGCGCGGGTGGCCGCGGCACGGCGCCGCGCGGCCTCGCCCAGCGGAGTGGCGCGGTCCAAGCGGGCACGGACGTTGAGCCGGAAGAACTCCGGGTGCGCGCACATCTTCTCGAGCGGGACGCGGAACGCCTCACGGAGCCGGTCGGCGCTGCGGGGCGCGTCGCTGGACCTCCGCCGGGCCTCCCGGATCACCGGGCCCACCCTCCGGGCGGCCTCCTCGCCGAGCGCCTCCAGCAGATCCTGCATGTTGCGGAAATGCACGTAGAAGGTCGACTGGGCGATGCCCGCGCTGCGGCAGACGCTCCCCGTCGACAGGCCCGCCTCGCCCTCGGTGTCGAGGATGCGCAGCGCGGCGGCGAGCAGCCGGCGCCGGGTCAGATCCTTGGCCTCGCGCCGGCTCAGCGTCACATCGGGCATCGGTCCCCCTGAACGGTCCGTCCAACGATAGCCGTATCGGCGAACTCCGCAAGCAACTCTCCTGTGTGTTGCACAGAATGTGAACAGTGTCAATCCATTGCAATCCCGTTCGCTGATAGTACTATCGGCGAAAATATGTGACCCGGGTCACGGGAGGGCAGTCGTGGGATCGATGACGACACGAAAGCACCGGCGGCGCGGGACCCGCGCCGCCGCACTGGCTCTCGCCGTGGGCGCCGCGCTGGCGGCCTGCTCGGGCGGCGGAACGTCCGGCGGGGATTCCGGCGCGGACGGATCGCCCGTGCGCGGCGGGCGCCTGATCTACGGCCTCGGCGCGGACGCCGACGGCTTCAACCCGATCACCGACTCGTTCGCCACGCAGACCTACGCGATGGCCGGGACCATCATCGAGACGCTGACCACCATCGACGCCACCGGCGGCTGGCGGGGGCTGCTGGCGGAGACCGTCGAGCCGAACGAGGACGCCACCCGGTGGACGATCACGCTCCGGAAGGGCGTCGCCTTCTCCACCGGGGAGCCTCTGGACGCCGAGACCGTCAAGGCCAACCTGGCGGCGCAGAAGGCGTCACCGCTGACGGCGGCGGTCCTCGCCCCGGTCCGCGACATCAAGGCCGTCGGCGCCGGAACCGTCCAGGTCGACCTCAGCAGCCCCTGGGTGAGCTTCCCCAGCACCCTGTCCACCCAGATCGGCATGATCGTGCCGCTGTCGTCGCTCGCCGACCTGGACCGGGCGAGCCGGCGGCCCGTCGGCACCGGACCGTTCGTCTTCCAGAGCTACACCCCCGACAACCGCTTCATCGTCAAGCGGAACCCGAAGTACTGGCGCGCGGGGCTGCCCTACCTCGACGGCGTCGAGTTCCGAATCCTGCCGGACTTCCAGACCCGGGCGCAGACCCTGGAGTCGGGCGGCCTGACCGCCATGGCCACCCAGCGCGACACCGACATCGTCAAGTTCGGCAAGCTCGCCGAGCAGGGCGCCTACCGGCTGTACCGGGCCGCCGGCATGTCGGTGCCCGAGCTGGCGTTCATGCTGAACACCGCCGCCGGGCCGACCGCGGACCTGCGGGTACGGCGGGCGATGGCCCACGCCACCGACCGGAAGGCGTTCGTCAAGACGCTGCGCTCCGGCCTCACCGAGCCCGCCGACGGCCCCTGGTCCCCCGACTCCCCCTGGTACGTCCCCGGCGGCCACCCAGCGTTCGACCCGGCCAAGGCCGAGTCCCTGATCTCCGAGTACGAGCGGGAGGAGGGGCCGGTCGAGATCGAGCTGCTGACCGTCCCCGACCAGTCGGCGATGCAGAACGCCGAACTCGTCCAGGACATGTGGAACAAGGCCGGGATGGAGGTCACCGTGCGGCAGGCCGACCAGGCCACCCTCATCCAGCGCGCCCTCACGGGCAACTACGGCGCGATCGTGTGGGAGCAGTTCGCCCGCCCCGACCCCGACGGCGAGTACTCGTTCCTGCACTCCAAGTTCGTCCGGCCGGTCGGGTCGATCTCCATCAACATGAGCCGGATCAAGGACGAGCGGCTGAGCGCGGCCCTCGACGCGGGCCGCACCACCGCCGACGAGGCGGAGCGCAAGGAGGCGTACGGGACCGTCCAGCAGCGCCTGCGGGCGACGCTCCCGTTCATCTGGATCGACCACCTCAGCACGAGCGCGGTGATCACCCGATCCGAGGTGCGCGGCCTGGAGCAGTACGAGCTGCCCGACGGGTCGACCGGCAAGCCGCTCATCGGCTCCGCGACGCACCCGTTCGGCCAGATCTGGATGAGCAGGTGACCGATGGCGGTGATGATGCTGCGACGAGGGGCGCAACTGCTGGTCGTCCTGCTCGTCGTGACCCTGCTCGCCTTCTGGATGACCGTCCTGCTGCCCGGCGATCCCGCCACACAGATCCTCGGCTACTCCGGGGACCAGGCCGCGATCGAGGCGGTACGGCGCGACCTCGGCCTGGACGCCCCGTTCTGGCGGCGCTACCTCTCCTGGCTGGGCGGCGTCGTCACCGGTGACCTCGGAACCTCCTACCTCACGAGCACCCCGGTGGCCGACTCCCTGGCCCAGCGGCTGCCGGTCACGCTGGAGCTGCTGCTCCTCTCCCAGGTGATCTCGCTGGGCCTCGCGGTGCCCGCCGCCGCGGCCGCCGCGCGCCGTCCCGGCGGCCTCCTGGACCGGACGCTCACCACGGTGAGCTTCGGGCTGCTGTCCACCCCCGTTTTCGTGTCCGGCGTCGTCCTGATCATGATCTTCGCGGTGCGGTGGCCGCTGCTCCCCGCCACCGGCCACACGCCGTTCACCGCGGCCCCGGTGGAGAACCTGCGGTCGCTGCTGCTCCCGGCGGTGACGCTCGCCGCCGCGCAGCTCGCGATCTACGCCCGGCTGCTGCGCTCGGACCTGATCGCGACCCTGCGGGAGGACTACATCACGCTCGCCCGCGCCCGCGGGCTGTCGCCCCGCCGCGTCCTGTGGCGGCACGCCCTGCGGCCGTCCGCGATCTCGCTCGTCACGGTGGTGGGGCTCAACCTGGGAACGCTGATCGGAGGCGCGGTCATCATCGAGACCCTGTTCGGACTGCCCGGAGTGGGACGGCTCATCGTCGACTCGATCCTGGCCCGCGACTACCTGGTCGTCCAGGGCGGCGTCCTCGTCGTGGCCGTCGGGTACGTCCTGGTCAACTTCGGCATCGACCTGCTCTACGGCGTCCTCGACCCGAGGATCCGCCATGCCTCCTGAGAGCCGCGCCCGGCGCGAGCGGCTCGGCTGGGGCTTCCGCCTCGCCGTGCTGTGGATCGTCATCGTGGTCGGAGCGGCGCTCACCGCCGACGTGCTGCCCCTGCCGGACCACGACGCCACGCTCAGCGGCGAGCCCGGCACCGGCCCCGCCCCCGGTCACCCGCTCGGCACCGACGGGCTCGGCCGCGACCTGCTCGGCCGCGTCGTCCACGGGGCCCGCGTCTCGCTCGGCGTCGGCATCGGCGCCGTCCTGCTCGGCCTGCTGATCGGCGGCCCGCTCGGCCTCCTCGCCGGGTACCGCCGCGGCCTGGTCGACCGGATCGTCATGACGGCCAACGACGTCCTGCTCGCCTTCCCCGCGATGGTCTTCGCGCTCGCGGTGGTCGCCTTCGCCGGCCCCAGCGTCCGCAACGTGCTGATCGTGCTCGGCCTGCTCGGCGTGCCCGCCTGGGTCCGGCTGATCCGCGGCGTGACGCTCTCCTACGCGCAGCGCGAGTTCGTCACCGCCGCCCGGGCCCTGGGCGCCCGCGGCCGCACCGTGATGTGGCGGGAGATCGCGCCCAACGTCGTCCCGCCCGCCCTCTCCTACGCCTTCACCGTGATGGCCGTGGTCATCATCGCCGAGGGCGCCCTGGCCTTCCTCGGCCTGTCGGTGCAGCCGCCCACGCCCACCTGGGGCGCCATGATCAACGATGGCCGCGGCTCGCTGGACACCGCCGCGCACATCGTCGTCATGCCGTCCGCCGTGATGTTCCTGACCGTCCTCGCGTTCAACCTCGTCGGCGACCGGCTGCAGGAGCTCACCGGCCACCGGCCGACCAGCCCGCACACCGCACGCGCCAAGAAGCTCGTCACCGCCCCGCCCGTCCCCCGCCGGGGCGGCTCCCTGCTCGAAGCGTCCGACCTGCGAACCCGCTTCCGCACACCCCGAGGACCGGTGACGGCCGTCGACGGGGTGTCGTTCACCCTCGAACGGGGCCGCACGCTCGCGATCGTCGGCGAGTCGGGCAGCGGGAAGTCCGTGCTCATCCGCACCGTCCTCGGGCTGCTCCCGGACACCGCCGAACGCTCCGGCCGGGTGCACCTGGCGGACCGGGACGTCACCGCCGACATGAGCGACGTCCTCGGCACCCGCATGGCCGCCGTCTTCCAGGACCCGATGACCGCCCTCAACCCCGTCCGCACCGTCGGCGCCCAGGTGACCGAACCCCTCCGCGTGCACCGCGGGATGGGCCGCCGGGAATCCCGCGAGGCCGCCGAACGACTGCTCGCCTCGGTCGGCATCCCCGAGCCGCAGCGCGTCCTGCGCACGTACCCGCACCAGCTCTCCGGCGGCATGCGCCAGCGGATCACGATCGCGATGGCCCTGTCCTGCGACCCCGAGGTCCTCTTCGCCGACGAGCCCACCACCGCACTCGACGTCACCGTCCAGAAGCAGATCATGCGGCTCCTGCACCGGCAGCGCGACGAACGCGACATGGCGATGGTCCTCGTCAGCCACGACCTCACGGTGGTCGCCGACCACGCCGACGAGGTGATCGTGATGTACGCGGGCAAGATCGTCGAGCGCGGCCCCGCCGAAGCCGTGTTCACCGCCCCCCGCATGCGCTACACCGAGGCGCTCCTGCGGGCCGCGCCCGACCTCGCGGCCCCCAGCCACACCAGGCTCGCGGTCATCGACGGCCGCCCGCCCGACCTCACCGCCCCGCCCTCCGGCTGCCGGTTCCACCCCCGCTGCCCGTTCGCCCGGGAGCGCTGCACGACGGCCGAACCACCGCTCGTCTCCGACGGCGACCGGTCCCACGCCTGCTGGTACCCGAACGCGGAAAGGAGCGCGCACCATGGCGGGTAGCGGAACCGCGCACCTGCGCGACACCGACGAACTCCTGCGCGTCGAGAACCTGACGGTCAGGTTCCGCACCGTGCAGGCCGTGTCGGGGGTGAGCTTCGACGTGGCCAAAGGCGAGACGCTTGGCATCGTCGGGGAGTCCGGCTGCGGCAAGTCCTCCACCGCCCGCGCGATCATGCAACTCCCGCCCCCGACCTCCGGATCGGTACGGCTGTCCGGCCTGGAGCTCACGGCCCTCCACGGCGAACGCCTCCGCCGCACCCGCCAGAACATGCAGATGATCTTCCAGGACCCGATCTCGTCCCTGAACCCCCGCCGCCGCGTGCGCGACATCGTCGCCGAGGGCCCCCGCATCTGGGGCGGCTCGTCCCGGATCGACGAAGTCCTCGAAGCCGTCGGCCTCGACCCGTCCACCACCGCCGGACGGCGCCCCCACGAGTTCTCCGGCGGCCAGTGCCAGCGCATCAGCATCGCACGGGCCCTGGCCCTCGAACCCGAACTGATCATCTGCGACGAACCGGTGTCCGCGCTCGACGTCTCCGTGCAGGCGCAGATCCTCAACCTGCTCGAGGACCTCAAGGCGCACTACGGGCTCACCCTCGTGTTCATCGCGCACGACCTCGCGGTGATCAAGAACATCAGCGACCGCGTCCTCGTCATGTACCTCGGCAAGACCTGCGAGCTCGCCCCGAGCGCGGACCTCGTCGACCGCCCCGCACACCCGTACACCCGCACGCTGCTGTCGTCCGTCCCCCGGGGCCCGCTCCACCTCACCGCGGCAGAGGAGGCGACCGGCGAGCCCCCCTCGCCCATCGCCCCACCCAGCGGCTGCCGGTTCCGCACCCGCTGCCCCCGGGCCGACGCCCGCTGCAAGACCGAGGAACCGCTGATGCGCCCGATCCGCCCCGGCCACTGGATAGCCTGCCACCACCCGGTTCCGGCCGCCCCTCCGCCCGACGCGAACGGCACGTCCGAAAAGTCGGTGTAATAGCACGAACCCCGGTCTCGCTAAGTGGAGATCGGGGTCTCTTGGCTGGTGGGCGCGGACGGTTTCGAACCGCCGACTCCTCGCTTGTAAGGCGAGTGCTCTACCCCTGAGCTACGCGCCCGCGTGCTCGCCGGGAAAGCGTACCCCGACCTCGGGGACGATCGCGAAACGGTATCCCGGGCCGGTTTGTGTGCTACGTGAGGGCGGCCGGGGGCCGTTGCCACGGGTGCGGGCGGCTCTGCGCCGTCCGCATTAGGAAGGCGTTAAGAGTCGGCGGCTCGGCGCTAAGGCCCCGTCAACACCCCCGAAACCGCCACAGATCGGTGCTTAACTCGCGAACGCCCTGGTGAGGACGGGTCCTCGCCGGGGGTCCGACGAGACGAACCGAGGAAATCGACGATGAGCGATGTGGCCTTCGTGGTGCTGACGGTGGCGGTCTTCGCCCTGCTCGGCCTGCTGGTGAGGGGCGTGGAGAGGTGACGCTCGAGAACGCCGTGGGGCTGGTGCTGGCCGCGGCCTTGATCGTGTTCCTGGTCTTCGCCCTCTTGTATCCGGAGCGCTTCTAGTGAGTTCGACGGTCGCGGGGGTCCTGTTCCTGGGGTCCCTGATACTCGCCCTGGTCGTGGTGCATCGGCCGCTGGGCGACTACATGTACCGGGTCTACACCGGTACGAGGCACTCGCGGGTGGAGCGCGGGGTCTACCGGGTGGTCGGGGCCGATCCCGGCGCCGAGCAGACGTGGGGGACGTACGCGCGGAGCATGCTCGCGTTCTCGCTGGTGAGCGTTCTGTTCCTGTACCTGCTGCAAAGGGTGCAGCAGTGGCTGCCGCTGGACGTGGGGATGGGGCCGGTGCGGCCCGATCAGGCGTGGAACACCGCGGTCAGCTTCGTGACGAACACGAACTGGCAGTCGTACTCGGGCGAGTCGGCGATGGGGCATCTGGTGCAGATGGCCGGGCTGGCGGTGCAGAACTTCGTGTCGGCCGCGGTCGGCATGAGCGTCGCGATGGCGCTGGTGCGGGGGTTCGCGCGCCGGAGGGGTGAGCGGCTCGGGAACTTCTGGGTGGATCTGACGCGCGGGACGGTCCGGATCCTGCTGCCGATCGCGTTCGTGGGGGCGGTCCTGCTGATCGCCGGTGGTGTCGTGCAGAACTTCGGCGACCCCGAGGCGGTCACGACCGTGAACGGGGGGCGGCAGGCGATCACCGGCGGGCCGGTTGCGGGGCAGGAGGCCATCAAGGAACTGGGGACGAACGGCGGCGGGTTCTACAACGCGAACTCGGCCCACCCGTTCGAGAACCCCGAGCCGTGGACGAACTGGCTGGAGATCTTCCTGATCCTGGTCATCCCGTTCACGCTGTGCCGGACGTTCGGGAGGATCGTCGGCCAGGTGCGGCAGGGGTACGCGATCGCGGCGGTGATGGGCCTGATCGCGGTCGTCGGCACCGTCCTGACGATGGCGTTCCAGGGCGCGCCGCAGGGCACCGTACCGGCGGCCGTGGGCTCCGCGGGCGAGGGGACGGAGACGCGGTTCGGCGTGCTGAACTCGGCGGTGTTCGCCGCGGCGACGACGCTGACCTCGACGGGCGCCGTCGACTCGTTCCACGACTCGTACACGAGCCTCGGCGGGATGATGGCGCTGCTGAACATGATGCTCGGCGAGGTCGCTCCCGGCGGGGTGGGGTCGGGGCTGTACGGGATGCTCGTCCTCGCCGTGATCACGGTGTTCGTCGCCGGGCTGATGGTGGGCCGGACGCCCGAGTACCTCGGCAAGAAGATCGGCCCCCGCGAGATCAAGCTGGCGGCGTCGTACTTCCTGGTCACGCCCGCGCTGGTGCTGGTGGGGACGGCCGCCGCGCTGGCGACCGGGAACGGGCAGTCGGCGATGCTGAACGGCGGTCCGCACGGGCTGACCGAGGTGCTGTACGCGTTCACGTCGGCGTCGAACAACAACGGGTCGGCGTTCGCGGGTCTCGGTGTGGCGACGGTGTGGTTCGACACGGCGCTCGGGTTGTGCATGGCATTGGGACGGTTCGTCCCGATGGTGCTCGTGCTCGCGCTGGCCGGGTCGCTCGTCAGGCAGGCCCGCGTGCCGGAGTCCGCGGGGACGCTGCCCACGCACCGGCCCCTGTTCGTCGGCATGGTCGCCGGCGTGACCGTCGTGCTGGTCGCCCTCACGTTCCTCCCCGCGCTGGCGCTCGGGCCCCTCGCAGAAGGGATCGGTTGATGTCCGCACCCGTTCAGGCGCCCCCGCGCCCCGTGTCCGGACGCCGGACGGACCGGCTCGCCGCGGCGCTGCCGGACGCGTTGCGCAAGCTCGACCCGCGCACGCTGTGGCGCAACCCGGTCATGCTCGTCGTCGAGGTCGGCGCGCTCTGGGCGACGCTGCTGGCGGTCGCCGGGCCGAGCGTGTTCGGCTGGCTGATCGTCGGCTGGCTCTGGCTGACGGTGCTGTTCGCCAACCTGGCCGAGGCCGTCGCCGAGGGGCGCGGCAAGGCGCAGGCCGACTCGTTGCGGCGGGCGAGGACGGACGTCGTCGCGCGCCGGCTCGCGGGGGCCGGCGAGGAGCGCGTCCCCGCGACGGAACTGCGGCTCGGTGACCGCGTGGTCGTCGAGGCCGGGGAGATCGTCCCCGGGGACGGCGACGTGGTCGAGGGCGTGGCCGGCGTGGACGAGTCGGCGATCACCGGGGAGTCGGCTCCGGTGATCCGCGAGTCGGGCGGCGATCGCAGCGCCGTCACCGGCGGGACGAAGGTGCTGTCGGACCGGATCGTCGTGCGGATCACGCAGCGGCCCGGGGAGAGCTTCGTCGACCGGATGATCGCCCTGGTGGAGGGCGCGAGCCGGCGCCGGACACCGAACGAGATCGCGCTGAACATCCTGCTGGCCGCGCTGACGATCGTCTTCCTGCTGGCGGTCGCGGCGCTGCAGCCGATGGCGATCTACAGCCACGGCGGCGTCGACACGGCCGCGCTGGACGCGCACGGCGTCAGCGGCATCGTGCTGGTGTCGCTGGTGGTGTGCCTGATCCCGACGACGATCGGGGCGCTGCTGTCGGCGATCGGCATCGCGGGGATGGACCGGCTCGTCCGGCGCAACGTCCTGGCGATGAGCGGGCGCGCCGTGGAGGCGGCGGGCGACGTCGGCACGCTGCTGCTCGACAAGACGGGCACGATCACGCTGGGCGACCGGCGGGCGTCGGCGTTCGTCCCGGTGGGCGGCGTGACGGGACGGGCGCTGGCGGACGCCGCGCACCTGTCGAGCCTCGCCGACGAGACGCCCGAGGGGCGGTCGGTCGTCGTGTTCGCGAAGGAGCACTACGGCCTGCGCGAACCCGCGGAGGGCGGGCTCGGGCAGGCCGCATGGGTCCCGTTCAGCGCGCGGACCCGCATGTCGGGCGTCGATCTGGACGGCCGGTCGCTGCGCAAGGGCGCGGCCGGGGCGGTCGCCGGCTGGGTCCGCGGGCGGGGCGGGACTGTCCCGCCGGAGCTGGACGGGATCGTCGCGGAGATCTCGGCGTCCGGCGGCACTCCGCTGGTCGTCGCGGAGGCGGCCCGCGTGCTCGGGGTGGTGCATCTGAAGGACGTCGTCAAGCCCGGGACGCGGGAGCGGTTCGACCGGCTGCGCGCGATGGGCGTCCGGACCGTGATGGTGACCGGCGACAACCGGGCGACGGCCGAGGCGATCGCCGCGGAGGCCGGGGTGGACGACGTCCTCGCCGAGGCGCGGCCGGAGGACAAGCTCGACCTGATCAGGCGGGAGCAGGAGGGCGGCCGGCTGGTCGCGATGACCGGGGACGGCACCAACGACGCCCCGGCGCTCGCGAAGGCCGACGTGGGCGTGGCGATGAACAGCGGCACGTCCGCGGCCAAGGAGGCCGGGAACATGGTCGACCTCGACTCCGACCCGACGAAGCTGATCGAGATCGTGGAGATCGGCAAGCAGCTGCTGATCACCCGCGGGGCGCTGACGACGTTCTCGATCGCCAACGACATCGCCAAGTACTTCGCGATCATCCCGGCGCTGTTCGTCGGGCTGTTCCCGGGACTGGACGCGCTGAACGTCATGCGGCTGCACAGCCCGCAGTCGGCGATCCTCGCCGCGGTGATCTTCAACGCGCTGGTGATCGTCGCGCTGATCCCGCTGGCGCTGCGCGGCGTCCGGTACCGGCCGGGCGGGGCGTCGGCCCTGCTGTCGCGCAACCTGCTGGTCTACGGACTCGGCGGCGTCGTCGTCCCGTTCATCGGCATCAAGTTCATCGACCTGTTCGTCCAGTACCTTCCGGGGATGTCCTGACATGGAGCACTCGTTCCGGCGGCACGCCGCGGCGCTGCGGGCGCTGCTCGTCTTCACCGTGCTGCTCGGCCTCGCCTATCCCGTCGCCCTGTACGCGGTGGGGCGCCTGCCCGGCCTGCAGGACCGCGCGGACGGCTCGCTCGTGCGGGCCGACGGCCGGACGGTCGGCAGTTCGCTGCTCGCCCAGCCGTTCACCGGCCCGGACGGCGAACCGCTGCGGTGGTACTTCCAGAGCCGCCCGTCCAACGCCGGGGACGGCTACGACCCGCTGTCGACGGGCGCGAGCAACCTCGGCCCCGAGGACGTCGTGGACGCCCCGGACCGCCGAAGCCTGCTCACGCAGGTGTGCGAGCGCAGCAGGGCCGTCGGGGTGCTGGAGGGCGTGGACGGTTCGCGCCCGTACTGCACGGACGGCGGCGTCGGCGCCGTGCTCGCGGTGTTCGGCGAGCGGGCGGCGGACGGCACCGTGCCGCGTCCCGCGCGCGTGGTCAGCGTCAACGAGCGGGCCGGGGTGGTGAAGGCGCCGTTCGTCGCCCGCTACCAGGGCGTGGAGGTGGAACTCGCCCGGCAGGGCGAGGACCGCGCGGGCGGGCTGATCGTGCCGGTCCGGGGCGACGCCCCGGCGGACCCGGCCGTCCCGCCCGACGCCGTGACCGGCAGCGGCAGCGGCCTCGACCCGCACATCTCCCCCGCCTACGCGGCGCTGCAGCTGGACCGCGTGGCGCAGGCGCGGGGCGTCGCGCCCGGCCGGGTGCGGGCGCTCGTCGAGGAGCACACCGACGGCCGCTCCCTCGGCTTCATGGGCGAGCCGCGCGTCAACGTCCTGGCGCTGAACCTGGCGCTCGACCAGCGGTTCCCCGGCCGGGGCTGACGCCGCCCGGGAGTACCGTGAGGACGAGGAGGAACGATGGGCCGGGGGCGGTTGCGGATCTACCTGGGCGCGGCGCCCGGCGTCGGCAAGACCTACGCGATGCTCGCCGAGGGCGGGCGGCGCCGCGCCCGCGGCACCGACGTCGTCGTCGGGCTGGTGGAGACCCACGGCCGCGCCCGCACCGCCGCGCTGCTGGACGGTCTGGAGGCCGTCCCGCGCCGGACGGTCCCGCACCGGGGCGCGGAGTTCACCGAGCTGGACGTCGCGGCGGTCATCGCGCGCCGCCCCGACGTCGCGCTGATCGACGAGCTGGCGCACACCAACGTGCCCGGTTCGCCGAACGCCAAGCGGTGGCAGGACGTCGAGGAGATCCTCGACGCCGGCATCGACGTGGTGTCGACGGTGAACGTGCAGCATCTGGAGTCGGTCAACGACGTGGTCGAGCAGATCACCGGCGTGCCGCAGCGCGAGACCGTCCCCGACGAGGTGGTGCGGCGCGCCGAGCAGGTCGAGCTGGTCGACATGGCGCCCGAGGCGCTGCGCCGCCGGATGGCGCACGGCAACGTCTACGCCCCGGAGAAGATCGACGCGGCGCTCGGGAACTACTTCCGCGTCGGCAACCTGACGGCGCTGCGCGAGCTGGCGCTGCTGTGGCTGGCCGACAAGGTGGACGACCAGCTCGACCGGTACCGCGCCGACCACGGCATCCGCGGGACGTGGCAGGCGCGGGAACGGGTCGTCGTGGCGCTCACCGGCGGTCCGGAGGGCGACACGCTGATCCGCCGCGCCGCCCGGATCGCCGACCGCGCGCGGGGGGCCGACCTGCTGGCCCTGCACGTCACCCGCAGCGACGGCCTGACCGACGCGGCGCCCGCGAACCTGACCCGGCAGCGGTCCCTGGTGGAGAGCCTGGGCGGCAGCTACCACCAGGTCGTCGGGACGAACGTGCCGGACGCGCTGCTGGACTTCGCGCGCGGCGTCAACGCCACCCAGCTCGTCCTCGGCGCGTCCCGGCGGGGACGGCTGGCGCAGGTGTTCTCGCGCGGGGTCGGCGTCACGGTGACCGCGGGGTCGGGGCCGATCGACGTGCACCTGGTCAGCCACGAGGAGGCGGGGCAGGGGCACCGGTGGCGGGCGCTGCGGACCGCGTGGGGCGTGCCCGCCGCCCGGCGGGCCGCCGGGTTCGCGCTGGCCGCGATCGGGCAGCCGCTGCTCACGCTGCTGCTGGCCGGGCTGCGCGGGGAGGTGTCGCTGACCAGCGACATCCTGCTGTTCCAGGCGGCGGTGGTCGGGGTCGCGCTGGTCGGCGGCCTGTACCCGGCGCTGTTCGCCGCGGTCGCCGGAACGCTGCTGCTCAACTTCTACTTCACGCCGCCGCGCGGCACGTTCACCGTCTACGGGGCCCAGTCGGTGCTGCAGCTGGCGGTGTTCATCGTCGTCGGGATCACCGTCAGCACGATCGTCGACGTCACCGCGCGGCGCGGCCGGGAGGCGGCCCGCGCGCGCGCCGACGCGCAAGTGCTGTCCACGCTCGCCGGCGACATCCTGCGCGGCGACGCCGGGGACGCCCCGCCGGGCTGGCGCGGTCCGCTGAACGGCATCCTGGAACGGCTCCGCGAGACGTATGCGCTCGCCTCGGCGACCCTCCTGGAACGCGACCCCGCCGCGCCGCAGGCCCCGTGGACGATCGTGGCGTCCGCCGGGGGCCCGCCGGTCACGCGCCCGGACGACGGCGACTGCGACGTCCTCGTCGACGACGCGCTCGCGCTGGCCGTCCGGGGCCGGACGCTGCCCGCGTCCGACCGCCGGATCCTGGAGGCGTTCGCCGCGCAGGCCGCCGTCGCGCTACGGCACCGGCGGCTCGCCGAGGCCGCCGAGCAGGTCGCGCCGCTGGAGGCCGCCGACCGGATGCGCACCGCGCTGCTCGGCGCCGTCAGCCACGATCTGCGCACCCCGCTGGCGTCCGCGATGGCCGCCGTGGACAGCCTGCGCAGCGCCGACGTCGTCTGGAGCGACCAGGACCGGGACGAACTGACCGCGATGGCCGCCGAATCGCTGGAGCGGCTCGACCGGCTCGTCGCGAACCTCCTCGACATGAGCCGGCTGCAGGCCGGGGTGCTCGGGGTGTCGCGGCGGCCCATCGCCGTCGAGGACGTCGTGCCCCGCGCGCTGGACGGCCTGGGGGACATCGACGTCCACGTCGACGTCTCCGCCGGGCTGCCCGAGGTCGCCGCCGACCCGGCGCTGCTGGAGCGGGTGCTCGCGAACCTGGTGTCCAACGCCGTCCGCCACACCCCGCCCGGCGAGCCCGTGCTGGTCACCGCGAGCGCCCACGCGGCGCGGGTGCAGGTGCGCGTCATCGACCGCGGCCCCGGCATCCCGCCCGCCGACCGCGACCGGGCGTTCGCGCCGTTCCAGCGGCTCGGCGACCGCGACGACCGCACCGGCGTCGGGCTCGGGCTGGCCCTGTCGCGCGGGCTCACCGAGGCGATGGGCGGCGCGATCGAGATCGAGGAGACCCCGGGCGGCGGGCTGACCATGGTGGTCGCCCTGCCCGCGGCCGTACGGGAGGAGCGGACGTGACGCGCGTGCTGGTGGTGGACGACTCCCCGCAGATCCTGACGACGCTGCGCCTCAACCTGCGCGCCCGGCACTACGAGGTCGAGGTCGCCGCCGACGGCGGCCAGGCCCTGGTGCGGGCCGCGGACTGGCTGCCCGACCTGGTCGTCCTCGACCTCGGGCTGCCCGATCTGGACGGCGTCGAGGTGATCCGCGGGCTGCGCGGCTGGTCGCAGGTCCCGATCATCGTGCTGTCGGGCCGGTCCGGCAGCCACGACAAGGTCGAGGCGCTCGACGCGGGCGCCGACGACTACGTCACCAAGCCGTTCGGGCTCGACGAGCTGCTCGCCCGCATCCGCGCGATCACCCGCCGCGCCCCGGCCGACGGGACGTCCCCCACGGTCGCCGTGGGCGGGCGGCTCGTCGACCTCGCCCGCAAGACCGTCACCGGCGACGGCGGGGCCGTCCACCTCACCCCGACCGAGTGGGGAATCCTGGAGATCCTGCTGCGCAGCCCCGGCGCGCTCGTCCCGCAGCGCCGGCTGCTCGCCGAGGTGTGGGGTCCGGGCTACGTCAAGGAGACGAACTACCTGCGCGTCTACATGGCGTCCCTGCGCCGCAAGCTGGAGGCCGACCCGTCCCGCCCCAAGCACCTGATCACCGAGCCCGGGATGGGCTACCGCTTCGAGCCCTGACCCGGCCGGACGCGGGACGGCGGGACGACGCCGGCATCGCCGCGGCCGGCGGCCGGGCCGGTCGTCGCGCCGCCGCTCGGCCGAGCGTCACCGGCGGGTCGCGGCGCGGGTCAGGTGCCGGTTGAACCAGTCGGCGGCCTGGGTGGTGACCTCCTCGAGCGCGCCGGGCTCCGCGAACAGGTGCGCGGCGCCGTCCACGACGTGGACCTCCGCCACCTCCAGGTTCCGGGCGGCCCGCTCGGTCAGGTCGAGGACGGGCGTGTCGGCGCCGCCCACGATGAGCAGGACGGGCGCCCGGACGCGCGGCAGCGACGGGCCCGCGAGGTCGGGGCGGCCGCCGCGCGACACGACGGCCGCGACGCGCGGGCGGGCCGCCGCGGCGGCCAGCGCGGCGGCGGCGCCGGTGCCCGCGCCGAACAGCCCGACGGGGAGCCCGGCGGTGTGCGGCGCGGACTCCAGGCCCTCGGTGAGCCGGTCGATCGCGCCGATCAGCCGGAGCGTCAGCAGTTCGATGTCGAAGCGCAGCGCGGCGGTGACGCGGTCGAGTTCGTCCTCGTGCTCGGTGAGGAGGTCGAGCAGGAGGGTGCCGAGACCCGCGGCGTTCAGCCCGCGGGCGACGGCCGGGTCGCGGGGGCCGTCACCGGCGTGGGCGAGCAGCACGAGGCCCGTCGGCTCGTCCGGGATGTCGAGGTCCGCGTCGAGGGCGGCGTCGGCGAGGCCGATCCGGACCGCGCTCACCTGTTCGGGGGTTCGGCGCTGATGTCGGCGAGGACCGAATGGTCGTCGCGCTGGACGGCGAGATCGCCGATGGACACCATGCCGATGGGCCGGTCGCCGTCCACGACGGGCAGCCGGCGGACGGCGTGCTCGCTCATCAGCCGGACGGCCGTGTCGGCGTCCTCCCCGGCCGGGACGGTGATCACGTTCGTGCTGCAGATGTCGGCGACGGCGGTGGACGCCATGTCGCGCCGCAGGGCGACGCCGCGGACGACGATGTCGCGGTCGGTCACCAGGCCCCGCAGGCGTCCCTCGTGGACGACGAGGACGTCGCCGATGCCGTGCTCGCGCATGAGCTCGCCGACCCGCGCCAGCGGCGTGTCCGGGGACACCGTCACCGGCACGGGCGTCATCACCTCGTTCACCTTCTGGGCCATCGCGTGCTGGGTCATGTCGCGCCTCCCCTCTCGGAGGCTCGCCTACCCAGGGGCCCGGCGGGCATGCGCGGTGGCCGTCACGGGGACGATTCGGGCCCGTCCTGCTCCGCGAGGAACCGCTCGAACTGCGCGCCGAGCTCGTCGGCGGTCGGCATGTCCTGCGACTCGGCGAGCAGGTTGTCGCGCTCGGCGGCACCGGCGAACGCGTCGTACTGCTGCTCGAGCGCCCGCACGACCTTCTCCACCTCGTCGTTGCCCTCGACCTGCTCGGCGATCTCGGCGTCGGTGGCGGCGGCCGCGCGGCGGACGGAGTCGATCGGCAGTTCGAGCCCGGTCGCGGCGATGATCGCCTCCAGCGCGGCCACGGCGGCGGCCGGGTAGGCGGACTGCGACAGGTAGTGCGGCACGTGGACGGCCAGCCCGACCGCGTCCTGCCCCGCCTCGCCGAGCCGCAGCTCCAGCAGCCCGGCGGCGCTGCCGGGCACCTGCACCTTGTCGAACCACGTCCCGCGGTCGATCAGCTCGGGCCGGGTGGCGTGCGAGGTGATCCCGACCGGTCGGGTGTGCGGGACGCCCATCGGGATGCCGTGGAACCCGACGACGAGCCCCACCCCGAGCCGCTTGACCAGGTGCAGGACCGACGAGGTGAACCCCTCCCAGAGCCGGTCAGGCTCGGGCCCGCTGAGCAGCAGGAACGGGGTGCCGGCCTCGTCGTGGACGAGCCGCACGACCAGTTCGGGGGCCTCGTAGGCCGCCCAGTGGTCGCGGTCGAACGTCATCGGCGGCCGCCGGGCCCGGTAGTCGATCAGCGAGTCGACGTCGAAGCGGGCGATGACCCGGTGCTCCAGGGCGTCCAGGATGTGCTCGCGCACGAGCTGCCCGGTGGATCCGGCGTCCACGAAGCCGTCGAGGCTGTGCAGCAGCACCGGCCCGGACATCTCCGGCAAGTCGGTGTCCAGCTCGTACAGATCCTCTGGGTTCAGCAACTTCTCCCCCACATCATCATGTCGATGTTCTCAACACTAGGACATGCGGGGGTCATCCCCTCGGCACGAGGTGACCGCTTCCTACCGGAAGACGCGGCTGGCGAGGAAGTCCTCCGGGTGGAGGGTGGTGAGGTCGGTGCGGCCGACCTCGCCCGGACGGTCGAGCAGGCGGTTCGCGTGCCGGAGGCGGGCGCGTTCGACGGCGTTGCGGACGGACCGGGCGTTCGCGAAGCGCGGCCGGACGCGGCGCCGGTCGAGGTAGTCGCGGAAGACGGGTTCGGCCTCGGCGGCGAGGGCGTAGCCCTCGCGCCGCATCATCATGTGCCCGATGGCCTCCAGTTCGTCCGGTTCGTAGTCGGGGAAGTCGATGTGGTGGGCGATGCGGGAGCTCATGCCGGGGTTGGAGGCGAAGAAGGAGTCCATGCGGTCCTTGTAGCCGGCGAGGACGACGACGAGATCGTCGCGCTGGTTCTCCATGACCTGCAGCAGGATCTCGATGGCCTCCTGGCCGTAGTCGCGCTCGTTCTCGGCCCGGTACAGGTAGTAGGCCTCGTCGATGAACAGGACGCCGCCCATCGCGCGCTTGAGGACCTCCTTGGTCTTGGGCGCGGTGTGCCCGACGTACTGGCCGACGAGGTCGTCGCGGGTGACGGGGACGAGGTGGCCGCGGCGGATGTAGCCGAGGCGGTGCAGGAGTTCGGCGAGCCGCACGGCGACGGACGTCTTGCCGGTGCCGGGGCTGCCGGTGAAGCACATGTGCAGGTTCGGGCGGCCGGAGTCGATGCCGAAGCGGGCGCGGACGCGGTCGACGAGCAGGAGCGCGGCGATCTCGCGGATGCGGGTCTTGACGGGTGCGAGCCCGACGAGGTCGGCGTCGAGGGCCTCCAGGACGTCGTCCATGTGGGAGTCGGCGCGTTCCTTCGCGAGGTCGACGCGGGCGTCCGGGGGGAGGGGCTCCCCGGCGGAGGGCGAGGATTCCGCCGGGGAGCCGGTCCGGCCGTCCGGACGGTCCGTCCGGTTCGCACCGCTCGTACCGTTCTCGCGCATGCCGAAGGCGGGCCTTTCGGTCACCGTTCGGCTCCGTACCGCTCGCCTTCGGGACGGTCGGCCGCGTACGAGTGCAGCGTGTACCGGATCCGCCGGTCGGACGTCTCCTGCCGGTCGAGGCGGAATCCGGGCTCGACCGGCGGGCGCTGCACGATGAACGAGAGCGCGGTCGTCTGCCGTCCGTAGCGGGCGTCGTAGGCGTTCAGCCGGATGTAGTGGGACGGGTACGCCCTGCGGCACTCGTTGATCTCGTAGAGGACGCCGGCGGGGTCGGCGAGGTCGAACATCGGCAGCCCCCACATGTCCCAGTACGCGTTGCGCGGGTGCGGGTCGTCGGTGAACTCGACCGAGCAGGGCCACCCCTGGGCGAGGGCGTAGCCCGCCTGGAGGGTGATCTCCTCGTCGGTGAGGTCGGGCAGGTAGGAGAAGGTGCCTTGAGTGATCCGCATCAGATGCTCACCGGGGTTTCGACGACGTCGGGGGTGTCGGTGGACTCGTAGGTGAAGGTGATGTCGCCCCAGGTGGACAGGGCGATGTCGAGCTCGCGGCTCCGCTTGGCGGCGGCGCGCAGGATGTCGGGGCCCTCGGCGAGGTAGTCGCGGCCCTCGTTCCGCGCCTTGATCATCGCCTCGAGCGCGACGCGGTTGGCGGTCGCGCCGGCGGCGATGCCCATGGGGTGGCCGATCGTGCCGCCGCCGAACTGCAGGATCGAGTCCTCGCCGAGGTAGTGCAGGAGCTGGTGCATCTGGCCGGCGTGGATGCCGCCGGACGCGACCGGCATCGTCCCCGGCAGCGACGCCCACTCCTGGTCGAAGTACAGCCCCTTGACCGGGTCGGCGGCGATCTTGTCGAGGCGCAGGGTGTCGTAGTAGCCGCGGACGCTGTTCGGGTCGCCCTCCAGCTTGCCGACGACGGTCCCGGCGTGGATGTGGTCGACGCCGGCGAGCCGCATCCACTTGGCGATCACGCGGAAGTTCACGCCGTGGGACTTCTGCCGCGTGTAGGTGGAGTGCCCGGCGCGGTGCAGGTGCAGGATGACGCCGTTCCTGCGCGCCCAGCCGGCCATCGACTGGATCGCCGTGTAGCCGATGGTCAGGTCGATCATGACGATGACGCTGCCGAGTTCCTTGGCGAACTCGGCGCGCTCGTACATGTCCTCCATGGTCGCGGCGGTGACGTTGAGGTAGTGGCCCTTGACCTCGCCGGTCGCGGCCTGCGCCCGGTTCACGCCCTCCATGCAGTAGAGGAACCGGTCGCGCCACCGCATGAACGGCTGCGAGTTGATGTTCTCGTCGTCCTTGGTGAAGTCCAGGCCGCCGCGTAGGGCTTCGTAAACGACACGGCCGTAGTTGCGCGCGGACAGGCCGAGCTTGGGTTTCACGGTGGCGCCCAGGAGCGGACGGCCGAACTTGCCCAGGTACTCACGCTCCATGATGATCCCGTGGGCCGGACCCTGGAACGTCTTCACGTAGTGGGTCGGGATCCGCATGTCCTCGAGACGCAGGGCCTTGAGCGCCTTGAACCCGAAGACGTTCCCGATGATGGACGACGTCAGGTTCGCGATCGAGCCCTCCTCGAACAGGTCGAGGTCGTAGGCGATGTACGCGATGAACTGGTCCTCGTGCCCCGGCACCGGGTCCACCCGGTAGCACTTGGCCTGGTAGTTCTCGTACGCCGTGAGCCGGTCGGTCCACACGACCGTCCAGGTCGCGGTGGACGACTCCCCCGCGACGGCCGCGCCCGCCTCCTCCGGCGGGACGCCCGGCTGCGGCGTGATCCGGAACGCGGCGAGGACGTCGCTGTCCTTCGGCTCGTAGTCCGGGCGCCAGTAGCCCATCTCCGCGTAGGGGATCACGCCCGCCGACCATCTGCCCGAGCTCATCGCCGCTCTCCTTCGCGCTGGGGGACGGGACGCGGTGCCCCGCCCGCGGAAGGACGGCATGCCCAGGGGATGGGGCGGGGCGCCGCGTCCCCGGTCGAGTGACCGTGAACGAGTCCGAGCGTGCCCGGCGGATACTTGCGATGTCCATCAAGTGTTCTATGGTGACCGTCAAGTGTTCGGTTGATCGAGGAGGTCGGGCGTGACGGAGGCGCGGCTGCGGACGTTCGTGGCGCTCGCCGACACGGGGTCGGTGCGGGCGGCGGCGCGGCGGCTGTACGTGACCGAGTCGGCGGTGTCGGCGGCGGTGGCCGCGCTGACGCGGGACCTCGGCGTCCCGCTCGTCCGGCGGGTGGGGCGCGGGATCCGGCTCACCCCGGCCGGGACGGTCTACGCGGGCTACGCCCGGCAGGTGCTGGGGCTGCTGGAGGAGGGCCGGGCGGCGGCGCGCGGGGCGGCCGATCCGGGGCGCGGGCCGCTGCGGCTCGCGGCGGTGACCACGGCCGCCGACCAGATCCTGCCCGAGCTGCTGGCGTCGTTCCGGGCGCGGTGGCCGGAGGTGGAGCTGACGCTGGAGGTGGGGCCGCGCCGCCAGGTGTGGAGCAGCCTCGCCGCGCACGAGGCCGATCTGGTGCTGGCCGGGCGCCCGCCCGCCGACGTCGCCGCGACCGTCCTGGCGCGGCGCCCGAACGAGCTCGTGGTCGTCGCCGCGCCGGACGTCGCCGCGGGCTTCGCGCTGGACCGGACGCCGTGGGTGATGCGCGAGCCGGGGTCGGGGACGCGGGCCGCCGCCGACGCCTACCTGGCCGAACGGGACGCGTCCCCGCCCCGGCTGGTGCTGGGCTCGAACGGCGCGGTGATCGCGGGCGCGGCGGCCGGGCTGGGGGCGGCGCTGGTGTCGCGGGACGCCGTCGGGGCCGAGCTGGACGCCCGCCGCCTCGTCGTCGTGCACGCCCCGGACATGCCGCTGGAGCGGCCGTGGCACGCGGTCGGCGGTGCGGCCCCGACGGCGACGACGCTGCTGTTCGTCCGGCACCTGCTGGACGCGCCGGGCTGGACGGCCGCGCCGGCGGCCCCCGGTGCGCCCGGTGCGCCCGCGGCGCCCGGTGCGGCTACGGCAGGGCCCACAGCGGGACGGACAGCAGGAGCAGGCTGACGCCGATCAGCGCGAGCGCGGCCGACTTCCCGGCGTCGCCGTCGGGTTCGTCCCGGTTCCGGCGCATTTCCGCCGCGCACCAGCCGAAGAAGATCAGGGCGGCGACGTCCATCGCCGCGGCGAGGCCCGCCACGCGTTCCCCTTCCGTTCACCTGCCGTAGGACGAACGTTGCCACATCGGGCGGCCCGGTGTGGTCGCTCACACCCGGCGCTTCGCGCGCGGATCGCGCCGCCGGGACGACAGAATGGTGTTCGGGACCGCGAAAGGGCACCGAAAGGGGCACCCATGACCGCCGACCGCCCGTACGACATCGTTCTGTTCGGGGCCACCGGGTTCACCGGCGGGCTGACCGCCGAGTACCTGGCCGGGCACGCCGATCCCGGGACGCGCTGGGCCATCGCCGGACGGAGCGCGGCCAAGCTCGCGACGGTCCGCGACCGGCTCGCCGAGATCGACCCGGCGTGCGCCGAACTGCCGCTACTGGAGGCCGACTCGTCCGACCAGGGCTCGATCGACGAGCTGGCCCGTTCGGCGCGCGTCGTCGTCACGACCGTGGGCCCGTACGTCAAGCACGGCGAGCCGCTCGTCGCGGCGTGCGCGCGCGCCGGCACCGACTACGTCGACCTCACGGGCGAACCGACGTTCGTCGACCGGATGTACGTGAAGTACCACGCGGAGGCCGTGCGCACCGGCGCCCGGATCGTCCACGCGTGCGGCTTCGACTCGATCCCGCACGACCTCGGCGTGTACTTCACGGTGAAGCAGCTTCCCGAGGGCGTCCCCCTGCACGTCGAGGGCTTCCTCCGGGCGCGCGGGGACGCGTCCGGCGGCACGGTCCACTCGGCCCTCGGGATCTTCGCCGACCTGCCCGGGATGGCGCGGGCCGAGCGGGAGCGCCGCGCGGTCGAGGACCGTCCGGACGGCCGGCGGGTGCGGGTGTCGCGGCGCCCGGCACCGAAGAACCGCATCGGGGACGGCTGGACGCTGCCGATGCCGACGATCGACCCGCAGATCGTCGCCCGCTCCGCCGCCGCGCTCGACCGGTACGGCCCGGACTTCAGCTACGGGCACTACATCGCGGTGAAGCGGCTGCCGGCCGCCGCCGCGATGGCCGCCGGGGCGGGGGCCCTCACCGTGCTCGCGCAGGTCCCGCCCGCGCGGACGCTGCTGACCCGGATCAAGCCCGCCGGGCAGGGGCCGTCGGCCGAGGCCCGCGCCCGCAACTGGTTCAGCGTGAAGTTCGCCGGCGAGGGCGGCGGGCGCCGCGTCGTCACCGAGGTGGCGGGCGGCGACCCCGGCTACGGCGAGACGGCGAAGATGCTGGGCGAGTCGGCGCTGTGCCTCGCCCGCGACGAGCTTCCGGAGACGTCCGGGCAGGTCACCACGGCGACCGCGATGGGCGACGCGCTGCTGGAGCGGCTGGACCGGGCGGGCCTGACGTTCCGGGTGCTGACCTCCCGCTAGCCCGGCCCGGCGAGGCCCGGGATCGGGACGACGGCCTCGACCGTCGTCCCGACGCCGGGACGGCTCGTCACCGTGACGCGCCCGCCGAGCAGTTCGGCGCGCTCGGTCATGCCGCGCAGCCCGTAGGAGTCCGGGCGCCGCCCGCGCCCGCCCGGCCCGAGGACGTCCTGGATCGAGAAGCCGGCGCCGTCGTCGGCGACCGTGAGCCGCACCCGGTCGCCGAAGAGCTCCAGCAGCAGGTCGACGCAGGACGCGGACGCGTGCCGGAGGCTGTTGCCGACCGCCTCCTGCGCGATCCGGTACAGCGCGGTCTGCACGTGGTCGGGCAGCGCGTCCTCCAGCTCGCCCTCGACGGTGACGGTGACGTCCAGCGGGCGGCCGGACGGTCCCGCGCCGTCCCCGGCCTCGCGGGCGAGGGTGGCGAGCGCCGCGGACAGGCCGAGGTCGTCCAGGACGGGCGGGCGCAGGCCGCCGATCGCCGCGCGGGTCTCGGCCGCGGCCAGCTCGCACAGCGACCGGGCGATCATGATCTGCGCGAGGCCCTCGGGATGGTGCTCGGGCAGCGCCCGTTCGGCCGCCGACAGGTGGAACCCGAGCCCGGCGAGCCGCTGCGCGATCCCGTCGTGGATCTCCCGGCTCAACCGCGACCGCTCCGCCTCCTGCGCCTCGACGGCCCGCTCCGCGAACCGCTCGGCGGCGTGCTCGCGCTCGCGGGCGGCGCGCAGCCGGCGGCACGAGCACAGCACGGGCGCGAACAGGTCGGCGAGGGCCGTGACCAGCGCGACGTCCTCCGGCGCGCACGGGCCCGCGGACCGGACGTCCAGCACCGCGATGACCGTGCCGCCGCTGAGCACCGGGACGGCCGCGCCCCTGCCGTCCCCGTGCGCGCGCGCCCGTCCGTGGGCTGCGGCCCGTCCGACGTCGCCCTCGCCCAGCAGGACGGGCACGCCCCGCGACTCCAGCACGCGGCCGTCGTCGTCCAGGACGTAGACGTCGCAGAAGGTCAGCGCGCGCGCCGAGCGGACGACGAGTCCGGCGAGTTCGTCCGCCAGTTGCGGCAGCTCGCGGTCGGAGCAGGCGACGCCGACGATGCGGACGAGCAGGTCGGAGCCGCGACCGGCCAGCGCGGCGGGGACGGTCACCGGAACAGGCCCTCGCGCAGCGCGACCGCCGTCGCCGCCGACCGGTCGGTCACCTCCAGCTTGCGGTACAGCGCGCGCAGGTGGCTCTTGACCGTCTCCTCGCTCAGCACGAGCCGGGACGCGATCGCCCGGTTCGACAGCCCGCCGACCAGCAGCGACAGCACCTCGCTCTCGCGCTGGGTGAGGCCCCGGTTGGCGCCCGGCCAGAACTCGCCGCGGGTCAGCCGGGCCGCCGTGACCGCCATCCGCCCCGCGAGCGTCGGGTCGACGACCGTCTCGCCCTGCGCGACCTCCTCCAGCCGGCGCACCAGCTCCGGCCCGTCCACCCGTTTCAGCAGGTAGCCCCCGGCCCCGGCGCGCAGCGCCTCGAAGACGTACTGCTCGTCGTCGTACACCGACAGGAACACCACGCGGACCTCGGGGACACGGCCGGTGAGCTGCCTGCACAGGTCGAGGCCGCTCTCGGGGCCGAGCCGGACGTCCAGGAGCACCACGTCCGGGCGGAGCGTCGTGACCAGCCGGGCGGCCTCCTCGCCCGTCCCCGCCTGCCCGACGACGCGCACGCGGCCGGAGAACCCGGCCAGCATCGCCTGCAGCCCGGCCAGGATCATCTCGTGGTCGTCGACCAGGACGACGCGTACGGGGACGCTCATCCCGGCACGATACAACCGGAAGCTACTCGCCAGTAGCCCCCCGTCCGGGTCTCACCCGTGCTCTCCCCTGAATGGGGGAAGCGCCGCCGGGAGGTGCAGCATACTCTCATAGCGAAAACTGAATTCCGCAGGACGGAGGAGCGAGGTGCCCCATCGGATCGTGCATATGCTCCGGGCGCGCGGCTCGGGCCGCCGCCCCGTCATGCTCGCCATCGCCGGGGACAGCGCGGCGGGCAAGACCACACTCACGCGGGGGCTTGTGCGGTGTCTGGGGGCCGACCGGATGACGGCGGTCTGCGTGGACGACTACCACCGCTACGACCGCGAGGAACGCGCCGGCAAACCCTTCACGGCGCTGCACCCCGACTGCAACCACGTCGACATCATGGAGCAGCACCTCCAGCTCCTGTCGATGGGCGAGCCGATCCTCAAACCCGTGTACGACCACGCGACCGGCCGTCTCGTCCGGCCGGAACTGGTCGAGCCCCGCGACTTCGTGATCGTCGAAGGGCTGCTGCCCCTGCACACGCGCCTCGCCCGCGCCTGCTTCGACATCACCGTCTACCTCGACCCGCCCGAACCGCTGCGGCACTCGTGGAAGGTCGCCCGCGACTGCGAGAAGCGCGGCTACTCCCCCGAGCAGGTCCGCGCGGAGCTGGCCCGGCGCGAGCCCGAGAGCGCCGCCTACATCCGCCCGCAGCGCAAGCACGCCGACATCGTCGTCCGGTTCGCCCCGGTCGCCGGCCGCGTCGACCCGCCCGGCACGCCGCTGTCGGCCGAACTCCTGCTGCGCCCGACGATCGACCACCCCGAGCTGGCGGGCGTCCTGGACGCCGAACCCGGCGCCGAGACGGCCATGCACCTGCGCCTGCACCGCGACACCGACGGGCGTCCCGTGGACGCCCTGCACGTGCACGGCTACGTCTCGCCCGAGGAGTCGCAGGTCGTCAAGAAGGCCATCTGGTCACGGCTCGGCGCCCGTGCGGGCGACGGCCTCGTCGCCCCCGACGCCCTCGGCCGCCTCGGCGACACCGGCACCAGCGACCCGCTCGCCATCACCCAGCTGCTCTTGCTCTACCACCTGCTCGACGCGGATCACCGCCAAGCCGCCTGACCCGTAGGGTTCAGGCTCCGCGGACGCGCGGGGAGGCCCCGGGGTTTCGGACCTGTACCCCGGGCCGCGCGACGCGGCGGCCGGGAGGGCGCCCCTTCGGGCGCACGGCGCCCTCCCGGCCTTCTCCCACGTTCAGGACAGTTCGTGCCAGGGGATCTCGGGCCGTTCCAGGGCGACCAGCGCGAGCGACTGCCCGCCGCGGACCGTCTCGCCCGGCGACGCCGACAGCCGGAACCGGGCGTTCGGCCGGTGCGACTCCCCCACCGCCAGCAGCGTGCTGCCCCGCCGCAACAGGAAGATCGCGACGTCCAACCGGGGCCACTCGCCCACGCCCTCCGGCACGTCCACCCGGTAGAGCGTTCCGTCCGTATCGAGGGTGCTCGCCAGGTTGTGGTAGATCGCCGAGACCCCCGGATTGCGAATCGAGTCCGCCACCACGGCGGGATCGTCGATGTCCACCGCCTCGACGTCCTGCCCGATCAGCGCGAGCGCCTCGGCCATCTCCGCGCGGCGGCCACCGTCGCGCAGCCCGGCCAGCAGATGCACCGCCGGTTCCCCGTGCCGCCGCAGATGCGCGGCGACCTGCAGCATCACCCGCACCGTCTCGTCGTCGCCCCGACCCACGGTCAGGACGGTCCGCGCGTCCTTCAGGCAGGCGCGGTCGAACGCGGTGGCGTCGAACTCCACCACGTCGTACAGGTCCGGGTCGGGGTTCTCCCCCGACAGCTCACCGGACCAGAACACCGTGACCACGGCCGTCCGCGCGAACTCCGGGTCGGCCCGCAACTGCCCGATGATCGAGCGCAGCCCGTCCCGCTCGTAGCCGACGACCACGACGTGGCCCCGATGGTGCAGCTGCGCATGCCCGTTGGCCTTCATCGTCCTGCCCTTCGACATCCAGAGCGTCAGCTCCGCGAACAGCACGAGCCCCGCCGTCACGCCCGAGCCGATGATCAGCACGCCGCCGATCCGCCCGCCGACCGACTCCGGCGACAGATCGCCGTACCCGGTCGTGGTGCCGCTGACGATGAAGTACCAGACGTACCCGAGCGGCTCCTTGATCTCCGCGCCCGGCGCCTCGAACACCGCGATCAGCACCCAGCCGAGCACGAACGCCCCCGCCAGCACCAGCGCGGGCACCCGCCAGGAGCGCGCGGTGACCCGGTTGAGCAACTGGAACAGCAGGATCGGCACCCGCGCAGCCTGGCAGCCCCCGCGCCCGGCGGTCAAGCCCGCGAACGACGAACGCGCAGGTCAGCCCGCCGGGCCCCGGTTGAGGACCCGGCTCAGCGCCGCCGCGACCTCCGCCGACAGGTCCCGATCGCCGGCCCCGCCCTGCGCGCCCGCACGGACGAGATCGTCCCGGACGGCCTCGCGCGTGTGGCCGCAGTCGCGGCACTCCACCTCGCCGAGCCGGCACACGAGCGCGGCCGATTCGCAGGCGGAGCAGCGGTCGAGTTCGTCCGCCCAGCCGTGGACGGCCTGGCAGCCGGGGCAGACCAGCACCTGGTGGTCCGCCCGGACCCCGCGCCGCCACGGGCTCGCGCCTCGCAGGGGATCGGTCTGCCGCGCCCCGCAGCGGAAGCAGGGCATCACACCTCCAGAAGGTGCGGGGGCCGGTTCCGGCCACATGACCGGAACCGGCCCGTTCGCTCAGAGACCGGCGAGCGCCTTGCGGTACTCGTCGATGTCACGCGCGTCCGGGATGGCGTTCTCGACCTTCCACCGGACCACGCCCTCGGTGTCGATGATGAAGGTCCCGCGCGTGGCGAGGCCCTTCTCCTCGTCGAACACCCCGTAGCGCTGTGCGACCCCGCCGTGCGGCCAGAAGTCCGCGAGCAGCGGGAACTGGTACTTCTCCTGCTCGGCCCAGGCGCGCAGGGCGAACATCGAGTCCACCGACACCGCCAGGACCTGCACGTCGTCCCCGCCCAGCGTGGGCAGCTCGTCCCTGATCTCGCACAGTTCGCCGGTGCAGACACCGCTGAACGCCAGCGGATAGAACACCAGGACGACGTTCTTGCGCCCCCGGAAGTCCGACAGCTTCACCGGCGTCCCGTGCTGGTCCTTCAGCTCGAAGTCCGGTGCGCCGTCGCCTACCTCAACCGCCAAAGCCTCTCCCTGTTCTCTTGCAAGACCCTCGGCGCCGGGCCGCTGGGCGGCCTTCCTTCGACGGGCCTTGCGTGCGCTCGCTGCATCGCTCCGACTCGCCAGGGGCTCGCTGCGCGATCAGGTTCTCGCTTCGCTCGAACCTGCCTCCGGGACGCGATCGCAGTGGCCCAGGTTCGCACGGGGCCGAGGTATGGGTTGCTGGGGTCGTGACCGAAGGTCCTCGGCGAGTCATGGTCGACTCTACGGTAAGGCAACCCAGGCGAATACTTCCGCGCGGCCCCACCCGCTCACGGACGAGTCCGGTGAGCGCCTCCCACGCGTGGCACGCCCCACCGCATGGCGGCCGGAGCGGCTCCGCAGTGGCCGGAGGCGGAGTCGGCGGGCGGCTCGCGGGCGGGGTGCGGGCGCGGCTCGGGGCCGCCGGAGCGAGCCCTGCGGGCGCGGGCCGGCCTCGGTCCGGGGACGGGCGAGGGCTCGCCCGTCCCCGCGCGTCTACTTCTTGACCTTGGGCGCAGCGAGGCGCGTCCCCGACCACTCCTTGCCCGCGCTGAGGCTGCGCGACTGGGAGAGGCCGGCCGTGTCGGCCGCCTCGCCGATGTCGCTGGGCTCCACGTGCCCGTCGCGTCCCGCCTTGGGCGTCAGCAGCCAGATGTCGCCGCCGCTGGTGAGCGGGACCATCGCGTCGGTCAGGCCCTCGAACAGGTCGCCGTCGTCCTCGCGCCACCACAGCAGCACGATGTCGACCACATCGTCGTAGTCCTCGTCGACCAGCTCGTTCCCCGTGACGGCCTCGACGGAATCGCGGAGCTCCTCGTCCACGTCGTCGTCGTAGCCGATCTCCTGCACCACCTGGCCCGCCTTCAGGCCGAGCCGTTCGGCCAGGCTGCGCTCAGACTGCGCCTGACCCGCGGTCGCGCTCACGAAAGTCCTCCCATGTCGTTCGTCCGCACGGTGCTCCGTGCACCTGTGCACTTCTCTTGTACGGCCCCCCGGGACGGGCGGCCCGTCCGCACCTGTGCGGTGTTTGCGGGACAGTCCACACAAGTGTGGGCCCCTAGCGCAAGTGTCTTCCCGGCTTTTGGCGCCCTCATTGGCCCGATGCCGGAATCGGCCGTCACTAAGCGGCCACCGAGGGTGAAATTCGAGCCCGTATCTTGATACAACCGTCAACCCCTGAGGAAGGACAACCGGACCTGGCGGTCGGGATTGTCGATGTTGAGGTCCACGAGGGCGACCGACTGCCACGTGCCGAGCGCGAGCCGTCCGCCGGTGACCGGGACGGTCGCGTAGGGCGGGACGACCGCGGGCATGACGTGCGATCTGCCGTGCCCGCGCGATCCGTGGGCGTGGCGCCACCGGTCGTCGGCGGGCAGCAGGTCGCCGAGCGCGGCCAGCAGGTCGTCGCCGCTGCCCGCGCCGAGTTCGATGAGCGCGACGCCCGCGGTGGCGTGCGGCACGAAGACGTGCAGCAGCCCGTCGCCGCCGGCGTCCGCGGCGAACCGCTCGCATTCCGCCGTGATGTCGTGCACGGCCTCCTTCGATCCGGTGGACACCCGGATCACGGTGCTCTCCATGATCCGGGTGTACCCCATCGACGGCCCGGGACCCATCCGGCCCCGGTGTTCCCCTCAGCGGGACGTCGTGTGCAGGTGCTCTCGGGACTCGATCACGGCATCGGGCCCCGGGTAGACCAGGGTCTCGTGCCCGTCCTCGAAGCGCACGAGGAACGGCGGGCCGCCGTCCTCGCCTCGGACGTCGATGATCTCGCCCGTCCGGTCGGGCTGCCCCACGATCTTGCCGTGGACGTGCAGCCGGTCTCCGATGCGTCCGTTCATCTCTTCCCCCAAGCGTTGCCGGCCTCCTACGTTCGTTCCCCGCGCGGGCGGGCAATCTCACTGGGACGCGCAAAAAAACGGGTCGTCGATCGGTCCGCGACCCCGCTGAGCGGGGAGGATGGTTACCGGACGGTAGAGATGCGTTAACCGTCGTGAACGGCGACGATGGACGCGAATGCAGGCGACGAATCAGTCGTGCGGGGACCGGCGGCCTCCTGCCGGGTCTCACCAGCATCGACGGCAAGCACAGAATCGACGGTAAGCACAGAGGGGACCCCGTGGCTTCCGGACGTCAACGCTACTCGATCATCAGCGACGGCCTGCCGAGCCAGCTGCCCGACATCAACCCGGACGAGACCCGGGAGTGGCTGGAATCGCTGGACACGGTCATCAAGACCGAGGGCCGTGGCCGGGCCCGGTACGTGATGCTGCGGCTCCTGGAACGGGCGCGCGAGCTGCAGGTCGGCGTGCCCGGCCTGCGCAGCACCGACTTCATCAACACGATCCCGCCGGAGCTGGAGCCGTGGTTCCCCGGCGACGAGCACGTCGAGCGCCGCATCCGCGCCTACATCCGGTGGAACGCCGCGATCATGGTGTCGCGGGCGAACCGTCCCGAGATCGGCGTCGGCGGGCACATCGCCACGTACGCGTCGGCCGCGTCGCTGTACGAGGTGGGGTTCAACCACTTCTTCCGCGGCAAGGACCACGGCGAGTCCGGCGACCAGGTGTTCATCCAGGGCCACGCCTCCCCCGGCATCTACGCCCGCGCCTACCTCGAGGGACGGCTGCCGGAGGAGAAGCTGGACGGCTTCCGGCAGGAGCAGTCGCACCCCGGCGGCGGGCTGTCGTCGTACCCGCACCCGCGGCTCATGCCGGACTTCTGGGAGTTCCCCACGGTGTCCATGGGCCTCACCGCGATCGACGCGGTGTACCAGGCCCGGTTCAACCGCTACCTGTACAACCGCAGGATCAAGGACACGTCGCGCTCGCACGTGTGGGCGTTCCTCGGCGACGGCGAGATGGGCGAGCCCGAGTCGCTCGGCGCGATCGGCCTCGCCGCCCGGGAGGAGCTGGACAACCTCACCTTCGTCGTCAACTGCAACCTGCAGCAGCTCGACGGCCCGGTGCGCGGCAACGGCAAGATCATCCAGGAGCTGGAGTCGTACTTCCGCGGCGCCGGCTGGAACGTCATCAAGGTCATCTGGGGCCGCGACTGGGACCCGCTGCTCGCGCAGGACGTCGACGGCGCGCTCGTCAACAAGATGAACACGACGCCCGACGGCCAGTTCCAGACGTTCAGCGTCGAGTCCGGCTCGTACATCCGCGACAAGTTCTTCGGTGACGACCCCCGGCTGCGCAAGATCGTCCAGGACATCACGGACGACGACCTGCGCAAGCTGTCGCGCGGCGGGCACGACTACCGGAAGGTGTACGCGG
Organism: Actinomadura cremea; assembly: GCF_014648495.1. Classification (GTDB taxonomy): domain Bacteria; phylum Actinomycetota; class Actinomycetes; order Streptosporangiales; family Streptosporangiaceae; genus Spirillospora; species Spirillospora cremea. The sequence continues at coordinate 49,198 of NZ_BMRF01000004.1, read as the reverse complement.
CGTTCAAGTCGGCCCGCGAGCACGTCGGGCAGCCGACGGTCATCCTGGCGCACACGATCAAGGGCTGGACGCTCGGCTCCGACTTCGAGGCGCGCAACGCCACGCACCAGATGAAGAAGCTCACCAAGGCCGAGCTGAAGGAGTTCCGCGACCGCCTGTACCTGGACATCCCGGACTCCGCGCTCGAGCAGCCGCTGCCGCCCTACTACCACCCGGGCGAGGACTCCGACGAGATCCAGTACATGCGCGAGCGCCGCGCCGCCCTCGGCGGGGTCCTGCCGAAGCGCGTCGTGCGGGCCAAGCCGCTGAAGCTCCCCGGCGACCCGGTCTACGCGGAGCTGAAGAAGGGGTCCGGCAAGCAGAACGTGGCGACGACGATGGCGTTCGTCCGGCTGCTCAAGGACCTCATCAAGGACGAGAACATCGGCGCCCGGTTCGTCCCGATCGCTCCGGACGAGTACCGCACGTTCGGCATGGACTCGCTGTTCCCCACGTCGAAGATCTACTCGCCGCACGGGCAGACCTACGACGCGGTGGACCGCAAGCTGCTGCTGTCGTACAAGGAGTCCGAGAGCGGTCAGATGCTGCACGAGGGCATCAGCGAGGCCGGCTCGATGGCGTCGACGATCGCCGCGGGCACGTCCTACGCGACGCACGGCGAGCACATGATCCCGGTCTACATCTTCTACTCGATGTTCGGCTTCCAGCGGACCGGCGACCAGATGTGGGCGCTCGGCGACCAGATGGGCCGCGGGTTCCTCCTCGGCGCCACCGCGGGCCGCACCACCCTCACCGGCGAGGGCCTGCAGCACGCCGACGGCCACTCGCCGCTCCTCGCGGCGACGAACCCCGCGTGCGTCCACTACGACCCCACCTGGTCGTTCGAGCTGGCGTACATCACGCAGGACGCGCTGCGCCGCATGTACGGGACGTCCGAGGAGCACCCGAACGGCGAGGACGTCTTCTACTACCTCACCGTCTACAACGAGCCCTACCAGCAGCCCGCCGAACCCGACGAGGTGGACGTCGACGGACTGCTGAAGGGCCTGTACCGCTACAAGGCCGCACCGGAGGTGACCTCGGGCAACGGGCAGGCGCCGCGCGCGCAGATCCTCGCGTCCGGCGTCGGCGGCCGGTGGGCCCTGGAGGCGCAGCGCCTCCTCGCCGAGGACTGGGGCGTCGCCGCGGACGTCTGGTCGGCGACCTCGTGGAACGAGCTGGCCCGCGAGGCCCGCGCGTGCGACGAGCACAACCTGCTCGCCCCCGAAGGCGAGCAGCGCGTCCCGTACGTCACCCGCACCCTCGACAACGTCGCCGGGCCGATCGTCGCGGTGTCGGACTTCGCCCGCGCCGTCCCCGACCAGATCGCCCCGTGGGTGAACGGCGACTTCACCTCGCTCGGCACGGACGGCTTCGGCTTCTCCGACACCCGGGCCGCCGCCCGCCGGTTCTTCCAGGTGGACTCGCCGTCGATCGTCCTGGCCGTCCTCACCCGGCTCGTCCGGCAGGGCGAGGTGAAGCCGGAGGCGCTCCCGCGGGCGATCGAGCGCTACCGGCTGAACGCGCCGGTCAGCGACGTCTTCGCGGGCGGCGTCGGCAGCGCCGAGAGCAACACCGGCGGCGAGAGCTAGCGGATCGGGCGGGCGGTAGGGGAGCGCGGAGGTGCGGGCCGCGTCCCCGTACCGCCCGTCCGTTCCTCACGGCGTCGGAGGCGTGAAGACGCCGAAGCGGTTGCCGGCGGGGTCTTCCAGGTAGGCGAACCGGAGGCCCTTGGCGGTCACCATGGTGGACGCCGCGACTTTGCCCCCGCACTGCTCCGTCCGGGCGCACGCCGCGTCGACGTCCTCGACCAGGACGAGGAACATCGCGTGCGCGTCCGGCTGGTGCGCGAGGCCGCCGCTCGGCGCGTCGGCTCCGGCGTAGCGGACCAGGTCGTAGCCGTCGGTCCCGGGGACGGCGGAGGACGCGTCGGCGTCGAAGCGCCAGCCGAACAAGTCGCCGTGGAACCGGCGGGCCTCCTCCGGCGCCCCGGTGCCGATCTGGAACCAGGCGACGGTGTTGAAAGCCGGAATCGTCATGGGTCTCCTCTTTCCCTCGTAGGCGGGACCCAGTTTCGGACGGACCGGCGACATCCCCCTGTCGGTGTTTCTCAAACGAATTCGAGCCGCCGCGTGAGGTGGCTGAGCGGCGCGTCCTTGACCATGACCTCCTCGTAGCGGCGTTCGGGCGCCGTCTCGTCGAGGAGGGCGGCGCGCCGGATCCGGTCGATGCGGAAGATGCGGGTGTCGCCGCGCAGCCGGCACCAGCCGATGAGGTACCAGCGCAGGGAGGCGCAGGTGAACGCGACCGGCTCGACGTCGCGCTCGCTCTCCTCGCCCGTCCCGTTCACGTAGCCGAGCCGCAGGACGCGGCGCGCCGAGACGGCCTCCTCCAGCACGGACGGGACGGACGGCGGCGCGGCGGCGTCGTGCGGCGTCAGGAAGCGGACGCGGTCGGCGAGGTCGCGGGCGGACGCGCTGTCGGCCGCCGACATCGCGGTGACGATCTTGTGCAGCGCGGTGCGGGCGGACCGCGAGTACGGGGAGCCGCCGGCGCGGGCGAGGGTGATCGCGACGGCGACGGCCTCGGCGGGCGTGAAGTTGAGCGGCGGCAGCGTGCGCTCGGGGTCGAGCGTGTAACCGCCGCTGCGGCCGACGTCGGCGTAGATCGGGACGCCCGCCTGCTGGAGCGCGCCGATGTCGCGTTCGATCGTCCGGGAGCTGACCTCGTAGCGCGCGGCCAGTTCGCGCGCGCTGACGCGGCGGGGCGCGCGGGCCCGGAGTTCCTCGACGAGGGCGTACAGGCGATCGGTCCGGTTCACGCCCGCGACCGTACGTCCCGCCTCCGACAATCCCCCGGGAGCGGCGCGCGGCGACGGACCGGCCCGTCCCCCCTCCCTCGACCGGCACCGGCCGCCCGGGGCGGGTCAGAGAGTGCGGAGGAAGGACAGGAGGGCGTCGTTCACCTCGGCGGGGCGCTCCTGCTGCGTCCAGTGGCCGCACCCGGCCAGGGTGACGGTGCCGCGCAGGTCGGGGACGAAGTCGCGGAGGCGGGCGACGGCGTCGGGGGCGGCGACCGGGTCGCGGTCGCCCGCGATGAACAGGGCGGGCGGGGTGATCGGGGCGCGGTGCCAGGCGGCGGTGAGGTCCCAGTTGCGGTCGAGGTTGCGGTACCAGTTGACGGGCCCGGTGAAGCCGCTATCGGCGTACTCGGCGACGTAGGTGGCGATGTCGTGTTCGGTGAGCCAGCCGGGGAGTTCGTCGGGTTCGGGGGCCGCGTCGAGGACGCCGCCGCCCTCGGGGGCGATCAGGGCGCTCCCGGAGCCGTCGCCGGAGATCGCGGCCAGCAGCCGGCGGAACGTGGACGCGGGGTCGCGGCCGAGTTCGGCCTCCGGGGCGTCCGGTTCCTGGAAGCGCACCATGTAGAAGCCCTCGCCGAAGTGGCGGCGCATGGTCGCGACGGGCGGGCGGGAGCCGCGGGGGCGGTGCGGCACGGAGATGCCGACGACGCCGCGCACCCTGTCGGGACGCATCTGGGCGACGGCCCACGCGACGGGCGCGCCCCAGTCGTGGCCGACGACCACCGCGCGGTCGGCGCCGAGCGCGTCGATGAGGCCGACGGCGTCGCCTGCCGTGTGCAGGATCGTGTACTGCGCGGGGTCGGCGGGACCGCCCGTCCGGGCGTAGCCGCGCTGGTCGGGGGCGACGGCGTGGTAGCCCGCGTCGGCGAGGGCGGTGAGCTGGTGCCGCCACGAGTACCAGCACTCGGGGAAGCCGTGCAGGAGCAGGACGAGCGGGCCCTCGCCGGCCTCGGCGACGTGCATCCGCAGGCCGCCGTTCCCCTCGACGAAACGGTGCGCGATCTCGGTCATCGCACCAACGTAGACAGCGCGACACGAGCCACACCACCCGGGCGGGGATTATGTGCCCGGACCACATGGGTCGCGCGCGGCCGCCTGCGTAGGTTCTCCGCATGACGAGCGTGACACCGGACCTGACGGGGCGGCGGGCCCTGGTCACCGGCGGTGCGAGCGGGATCGGGCTCGCGTGCGCCCGGCGGCTGGCGGCGGCGGGGGCGCGGGTGACCGTGGCGGACCTGGACGGGACGGCGGCGGAGCGGGCCGCGGGAGAGTTCGGCGGGACCGCCCTGGCGGTGGACCTCGCGGGGCCGGATGTGGCCGGGGTGGCGGTGGGGTTCGACGTCCTGGTCAACAACGCGGGGGTGCAGCATGTGGCGCCGCTCCACGAATTCCCGCCCGAGATGTTCTCCCGGATCCTGCGGCTGATGGTGGAGGCGCCGTTCCGGCTGGTGCGGGACGCGCTGCCGGGGATGTACGAGCGCGGGTGGGGCCGGATCGTGAACGTGTCGTCGGTGCACGGGCTGCGCGCGTCGCCGTACAAGGCCGCGTACGTGACGGCCAAGCACGGCCTGGAGGGGCTGTCGAAGGTGATCGCGCTGGAGGGCGCGGAGCACGGCGTGACGTCCAACTGCGTCAATCCCTCTTACGTGCGGACCCCGCTGGTGGCGGGGCAGATCGCCGATCAGGCGCGCGCGCACGGCATGTCGGAGGACGAGGTCGTTGAGCGGGTCATGCTGCAGAAGGCGGCGGTGAAGCGGCTCGTCGAGCCGGACGAGGTGGCGGAGATGGTCGCCTATCTGTGCTCCCCGGCGGCGAGGATGGTCACGGGCGCGTCGCTGACCCTCGACGGCGGCTGGACGGCCCATTGACAATGTCCCGTATGTCCTGCGGTGTCTTCCTCGAACTGCTCGCCCGCGAGGCGTCCCCCGTCGAGTTCGAGGGGCCGCTGGTGCAGGCGCGGGCGGAGGGCGCGCCACCGGCCGTCCTGGCGGAGCTGGAGGCGGCGAAGCTGGCGGCGCTGCGGGTGCGGGCGGTGATGCGGCGGCACGCGCGCAGGGAGGCGGAGCTCGCGGCGCTGTTCGACACGGCGGGCGATCTGGCCGGACTGCGGGACCTGGACGCGGTGCTGGAGGCGATCACCCGGCGGGCGCGGCGGCTGCTGAACGCCGACATCGCCTACCTGACGCTGAACGACGACGAGCACGGCGACACGTTCATGCGGGTGACGGACGGGTCGGTGTCGGCGGCGTTCCGGCGGCTGCGGCTGCCGATGGGCACCGGGCTGGTCGGCCTGGTCGCGCAGACCGCGATGCCGTACAACAGCGACCACTACCTGGTCGACGCGCAGTTCCAGCATCGCGGGTTCATCGACGAGGCGGTGGCCGAGGAGGGGCTGGTCGCGATCCTGGGCGTGCCGATGAGGCTGGGCAGCCGGGTGATCGGCGTGCTGACGGCGGCGAACCGCAGCGAGCGTCCGTTCGACCAGGAGGAGGTCGCGCTGCTGGGGTCGCTGGCCGCGCACGCGGCGATCGCGATCGACAACGCGCGCCTTCTGGAGGAGACCCGCACCGCCCTGGAGGAGCTGAGCGCCGCCAACGAGGAGGTCAAGGCGCGTAGCGCGGCCGTAGAGGTGGCGGCGCGCGCGCACGACCGGATGACGGCGGTCGTGGTGCGCGGTGGCGGTGTGGAGGACGTCGCCGCGATCGTCACCGAGCTTCTGGGCGGCACCCTGCACGTGCTGGACCCGGACGGCGCCCGGCTGGCGACGACGGACGCCGCGTCCGCGTCCCTGAGCGATGAGGAACTCGCCGGTGTGTCGGCGTCCGCGCATTCTGCGCGCGCGCAGGGACGCACGGTCCGGCGGGGCGATCTGTGGATCGCGTCGGTGTCGAGCGGTGACGAGATGCTCGGGACGCTCGTGCTGCGCACGTCCGACGAGGTGTCGGACGCCGACCAGCGGATCCTGGAGCGGGCCGCGCTCGTCACCGCGCTGCTGCTGCTGTTCCAGCGGAGCGTCACCGAGGCGGAGGGACGGGTGCGCGGCGAGCTGCTCGACGATCTGCTGTCGGAGCGGCGGGCGGACGCGGCGGCGCTGGCGGCCCGCGCCCGGCGCGTCGACGTGGACCTCTCCGCCCCGCACGTCGTGCTGTCGGCCCGGTACGAGTCGCGGGAGCACCGGCGGCGCGCGGAGTTCTGGGCGGCGTCGTTCGCGGCGGTGGAGCGCGGGCTGGCCGCGTCCCGCGGCGAGGAGGTCGTGCTGCTGCTGCCGGGCGACCGGCCGGGCGACGCGGCGCGGCGGGTCGCCAAGGAGCTGGGGGCGTCGCTGGGCGGTCCCGCGACGGTCGGCGCGGCCGGCCCGGTGCGGGGGCCGGGCGAGGTCGCCGGGGCGCACCGGGAGGCGCAGCGCTGCGCCGACGCGCTGGTGGCGCTGGGCCGCCGCGGCGACGGGGCGGGCGCGTCGGAGCTCGGGTTCATCGGGCTGCTGATCGGCGACGACCGGGACGTCCCGGGCTTCCTCGCCGGGTCGCTCGGGCCGGTCGCCGACTACGACGAGCGGCGCGGCACGGCGCTCGTCCGGACGCTGGAGGCGTACTTCGGGTCGGGCGGCAGCCTCGCCCGGACGGCGCAGGAGCTGCACATCCACGTCAACACGGTCAGCCAGCGGCTCGACCGCATCGGGCGGCTGCTCGGCGAGGACTGGCAGTCCCCGGATCGCGCCCTGGAGCTGCAGCTCGCGCTGCGGCTGCACCGGCTGCGGTGACGGCGCGGGCGGGCCGCCGTCCCGGAGGACGGCGGCCCGCCCGCATGCGTCACGCGGGCGTCTCGGCCTTCTCCCGCGCGGGTTCCGCCGGACGGCGGCGCGCGGTGCGGGCCGCGATCAGGTCGCGGGCCGTGCCCCACACGCCGCGCCGGAACAGCAGCACGACGAGGATGAAGATCCCGCCGGTGATGATCCCGGTCTCCTGGAACCCGGCGGTGGCCAGGTAGTCGTTCAGCTCGACGATCAGCGCGGCGCCGATCACGCCGCCCCACAGGGTGCCGATGCCGCCGAGGACGACCATCATCACCGCCTCGCCGGAGGTCGACCAGTACACGCCCTGGAGGGACGCGAAGCCGTGCCCGATCGCGAACAGGCCGCCGGCCAGTCCGGACAGGGCCGCGGACAGGACGAACGCGAGCAGCTTGAAGCGGTCGACGCTGTACCCGAGCGCGCGCGCCCGCGCCGGGTTGTCGCGGATGGACATCAGTACGCATCCGAAGGGGGAACGGACGATGCGCCAGGCCGCGAACAGTCCGGCCAGGATGAACGGGAGCCCGGCGTAGTAGAAGTAGAACGGGTCGGACAGGTCGAGCCCGAACAGTTCCCTGGGGATGCCTTGCAGCCCGTTCTCTCCGCCTGTGACGTCCCTCCACTGGTTGGCGACGAAGTACACCATCTGCGCGAAGGCCAGGGTGACCATCGCGAAGTAGATGCCGCGCAGCCGGACGGACAGGAATCCGATGGGGAGCGCGAGCAGCGCGGCGAACGCCGCGCCGCCCAGGATCGCCACGGGGAAGGGCAGGCCGGAGTGCAGGGCGATCAGGCCGGTCGCGTACGCCGAGCCGCCCCAGAAGGCGGCGTGCCCGAACGACAGCAGCCCGGTGAAGCCGAGCAGCAGGTCGACGGCGACGGCGAACAGCGCCCAGCAGGCGATGTCCAGCGCGACCGGCGGGTAGACGAACCAGGGCAGCGCGAGCGCCGCCACCAGGCCGACGGCGAGCAGCACGGGCCGTCCCGCGAGCTTGGACAGGATCACAGCGTCGCCTCCACGGTCACGGCGTCGCCTCCACGGGTCGCAGCGTCGCCTCCACGGGTCACAGTGCGGCCTCCTCGCGCCCGAACAGGCCGGCCGGGCGCCACAGCAGCACGACCGCCATCAGGATGAACACGAGCGTCTGCGACAGCGACGGCACGTAGTAGTTGCCGAGCGCCGACACCAGCCCGACCGCGAAGCCGGCGGCGACCGAGCCGAACACCGAGCCGAGTCCGCCGATCACCACGACCGCGAACACGGTGACGATCAGGTCGGCGCCCATCAGCGGGTTCACCGCCCGCATCGGCGCGGCCAGCACCCCCGCGAACCCGGCCAGCGCGATGCCGAACCCGAACACGGGCGTCACCCAGCGCGCCACGTCGATGCCGAGGGCGCGGGTCAGTTCCGGCCGCTCCGTGGACGCCCGGACGATCATGCCCACGCGGGTGCGGGCCAGCACGAACCACACCGCGCCGCACACGACGAGCGACACGGCCAGGACGAACACCTGGTACGCGGGGTAGGTGAACAGGCCGAGGTCGATCGAGCCGTTCAGCGCGGACGGGCGCGGATACGGCTGCGACTGCACGCCGTACTGCCGTTTCACCAGGTCCTGCAGGATCAGCGCCAGTCCGAAGGTGAACAGGAAGTTGTAGAGGGGATCGAGGGGCGCGAGCCGTCTGATGAACAGCCGTTCCACCGCGACGCCGACCACGCCCAGGACGAGCGGGACGAGCGGCAGCGCGATCCAGAAGTTCACGCCGAAGGAGTCGAGAAGGACGTAGGAGCCGAACGCGCCGAGCATGTAGAACGCGCCGTGCGCGAAGTTGACGACGCCGAGCATCCCGAAGATGACCGCGAGCCCGAGGGCGAGCAGGGCGTAGAACGCCCCGCCCACCAGGCCGTTGAAGGCTTGTTGCAGCACGCCGACCGCCTCAGAGCTCGCAGGCGGGGTCGGGCCGCTGGAACGCCTCGGCCGCGGGGATCGTCTCGACGATCTTCTCGTAGTCCCAGGGCTCGTTGACCTCGCTCTCCGGCTTGACCTCGGCGAGGTAGGCGTCGTGGGTCAGCAGGTGGTCCTCGGCCCGGATCGTTCCAGTGGCGGTGAACACGTCGTTCACCTTGTGGCCCTCGAGCTCCTTCACCACCGCGTCGGACCCGTCGGTCCCGGCGCGCTGGACGGCCTCGAGGTACTGCAGGGCCGCGGAGTAGTCGCCCGCGTGGACGGCCGTGGGCCGGGCCCCGGTGTCCTTCTTGAACCGGTCGGCCCACGCGCGGTTGTCGTCGTCCTGGTTCCAGTACCAGAAGTCGGTGAAGCGGGTGCCCTCCAGGGCCTTCGGGCCGAGCGAGTGGATGTCGGTGATGAACATCAGCCCGACGGCGAGGCCCACGCCCTTGTCGCGCAGCTTGTACTCGTTGTACTGCTTCACGAGGTTGACGAGGTCACCGCCGGCCTGCATGGCGCCGATGACGTCCGGCTTGGGGTCCAGGTCCGGGGCCTTCAGCAGGAACGTGGAGAAGTTGTCGTTGGGGAACGGGGTCGGGTCGGACTGGACGACCGTGCCGCCGGCCCCCTTGACCGACGCGCTGAACGTCTTCTCCATGTCCTGGCCGAACGCGTAGTCCGGGTACACGAGGTACCAGTTCTTCGACCCGGCCTTGGTGAGCGCCGTGCCCGTCCCGTGGGCGAGCATGTAGCTGTTGTAGCCGTAGTGGAACGTGTACTTGTTGCACTGCTCCCCGGTCAGCGCGGTCGTGGCCGCACCCACCGAGATGAAGACGCGCTTCTTGCCCTTCGCCACGTTCGCGACGGCGAGCGCGGCCGACGACGTGGGCACGTCCACGATCATGTCGGCCTTCTGCCGGTCGTACAGCTCGCGCGCCTTGGTGTTGGCGATGTCGGGCTTGTTCTGGTGATCGGCCGAGACGACCTCGATCTCCGTCGCGACCGCCTTGTCGCCGTACTTCTTCTTGAAGTCGGCGACGGCCATCTCGACCGCCGTCACGGCGTTCTCGCCCGACAGGTCCGCGTAGACGCCGGACTGGTCGGTCAGCACCGCGAGCACGATCTTGTCGTCGCTGATCTTGCCCCCGCCCCCGCCGGGCCCGCCCGCGCCGCAGCCGGCCAGCAGGGCTCCGGCGGCCGCGAGCGCGGCCGAGCGTCCCAAGAGTTTCATCGGGCTCTCCCTAGATTCCGAGGTACTGCAGGAGTTCGCTCTCGCGGGCGCGGACCTCGTCGTTGTCCATCGACTGGACGATCCGGCCCTCGGCGAGCAGGTGGTGGCGGTCGGCGACGGTGGCGGCGAAGTGCACGTTCTGCTCGATCAGCAGGACGGTGACGCCCGCGGCCTTGACCTCGCGCAGGATGTCGCCGATCTGCGCGACGATCAGCGGCGACAGGCCCTCGGTGGGCTCGTCGCACAGCAGCAGCCGGGCACCGGTGCGCAGCACCCGGGCGAGCGCGAGCATCTGCTGCTCGCCGCCCGACAGCTTCGTCCCGGGGAACCGGCGGCGCTCCCTGAGGCGGGGGAACGTCTCGTAGACCCGCTCCAGCGGCCACGCTTCGGGCCCTTTGCCCTTCGCCGACTGGGCGGGCGGCAGCAGGAGGTTCTCCTCCACGGACAGCGTGGCGAAGATGCCGCGGTCGTCCGGGACGTAACCGAGGCCGCGCCGCGCGCGCTTGTGCGGGCCCAGGGCGGTGACGTCCTCGCCGAGGAACTCGACCGTCCCGGACGCGCCCGCGTGCAGGCCCATCAGGCAGCGCAGCAGCGTGGTCTTCCCCGCGCCGTTGCGCCCGACGAGGGTGACGATCTCCCCCTCGTCCACGTGCAGCGACACGTCCCGCAGGGCTTGCGCCTCGCCGTACCAGGCGGACAGTCCGTCAACTCGCAGCATGGGCGTCCCCGAGGTAGGCGGTGATGACCCGCGGGTCGTGGCGGATCTCGGCGTACGGGCCCTCCACCAGCACCCGCCCGTGCTGCAGGACGGTCACCCGGTCGGCGAGGCTGGAGACGACGCTCATGTTGTGCTCGACCAGCACCACCGTCCGTCCCTCCCGGACCCGCCGGACGAGCTCGACCGTGCGGTCGACGTCCTCGACGCCCATCCCGGCCGTGGGCTCGTCCAGCAGCAGGACCTTCGGGTCCAGGGCGAGCGCGAGCGCGAGTTCGAGCGCCCGCTTGCGCCCGTACGCCAGCGCGCCCGCCGGGACCTCGGCGTGCTCCTCCAGGCCGACCTGGGCGAGCAGCTCGGCGGCGCGGTCGGCGAACCGGCCGAGCGCCCCGTCCGACCTCCAGAACCGCCATCCGAGGCCGGTGCGCCCGGCGAGCGCCAGCTCCACGTGCCGGCGCGGGGTCAGCTCGGCGAACAGGCTGGTGATCTGGAACGACCGCGCCAGCCCGAGCCGCGCGATCCGTTCCGGACTGCTGCCCGCCAGCTCCCGGTCGCCCAGCTTCACGCTCCCGGACGTCGGCTTCAGGAAGCCGGTGAGCAGGTTGAACAGCGTGGTCTTGCCGGCGCCGTTCGGTCCGACGAGCGCGTGCACCGCGCCCTCCGCGACGTCCAGGTCCACGCCGTCCACGGCGCGGAACCCGCGGAACTCCCTGACCAGGCCGCGCGCCGTCAGCACCGGCGCCGGCCGGACGGTAGCGCCCATGCGCCCTCCTCCCATGGTGACCCGGACCACACCGGGCCGCCGTGCTCGGGAACGCTAGGCCGCCACCACGAAAGGGACTATGTGAGCGATCGACACATTCCACCCAACCAATACGGTCGTGATGCACATCACTCGCAGGTCGCAGGCGTTCTCACATGGGACGCCACACCCTTATGTGGGACGAACACGTGGCCGTCGTCCCCCGGGGCCCGCACGATGTCGGCACTCGCCTCCGTCCAGAGGAGCCGGAATGCCGATCACCCGAACCCTGCTGACCGCAGGCGTCCTGACCCTCGCCCTGGCCAGCCCGGCGCGCGCGCACGAGAACCGCTGCGAGCCCGCGCCGACCGTCCCGGGCGCGCAGAAACAGGTGGCCGCCTGCCTCGACGACCTCACCACCGCCGGGACGGTCGCGTCCGGCCACACCGTCCCGGCGGACTACGCGGGCCTGCACGCGTCCGGAACCCGCAACCCGAGCGGCGTCCCGGGCGTGCAGATCGACGGGTACTTCCGGGACGACTCCACGTTCAACACCCACCACGGCTGGGACCACGACGCCCAGTTCGTCATCCGGCTCCCCGAACGGTGGAACGGCGGCCTCGTCGTCGCCGGGTCGCCCGGGAACCGGCCGCAGTACGCCAACGACGTCACCATCTCCGACTGGGTCCTCGCCCGGGGGTACGCGTACGCGGCCACCGACAAGGGCAACAGCGGCCTCGAGTTCCACACGGACGGGCGCCGCCCCGGCGACGCGGTCGCCGAGTGGAACCGCCGCCTGACCGAGCTCACCCGCGCCGCGCGGAAGACCGCGGCCCGCCACTACGGCCACCGCCCGTCCCGCACCTACGCGGCGGGGATCTCCAACGGCGGCTACCTCGTCCGCTGGCAGCTGGAGAACCGGCCGCACCTCTACGACGGCGGCATCGACGCCGAGGGCACCCTCTGGCGCGCCGGCGGGCCCAACCTGTTCACGTACCTGCCGCCGATCCTGCGCGCCTACCCGGCCTACGTCTCCGGCGACGCGTCCGCGCACCGAGACCTGCTGGACGCCGGGCTCGCCCCGGGCTCCGAGTTCCTCTGGCCGTACCACGACAAGGTCTACTGGGAGCTGACCCAGCGCATCTACCGCGAAGAGTTCGACCCCTCCTACGAGGGCGCGGAGGCCGACTACGACTACGCGTCCCGTCCGCGCGAGGTGCATCGCGCGGTCGACCGCGTCTCGCTCACCGGGCGCATCCGCAAGCCCCTGATCAGCCTCCAGGGCACCCACGACTCCCTGCTGCCGATCGGCCGCAACGGCGACGCCTACGCGGCGCTCGTCCGCGACCGCGGCAGGGCGCCGTTCCGCTACTACCGCGTCGAGGCCGCGAACCACACCGACGGCCTCGTCGACGCCCACCCGGACCGCCTGCGCCCGCTCCTGCCCTGCATGCGCTCGGCCTTCACCGCGCTCGAGGCATGGACGTCCGAGGGCCGCACCCCGCCGCCGAGCGCGACGCTGCCCGAACCGTCCGGCGACACCCTGAACACGTGCGCCCTGACCCGGTGATCACGCGTTCGTCCAGGCCAGGAGGGCGTCGACGGGGAGGGTGTTGACGATCCGCTCGGCGGGGACGGCGCAGCGGGCGGCGCGGTCGCAGCCGAAGGGCTGCCAGTCGAGCTGGCCGGGGGCGTGCGCGTCGGAGTCGATCGCGAACCGGCAGCCCGCCTCGACGGCGAGCCGCAGCAGGCGCTTGGGCGGGTCGAGGCGCTCGGGCCGGGAGTTGATCTCGACGGCGACGTCGTGGGCGGCGCAGGCGTCGAAGACCAGCTCGGCGTCGAACTCCGACTCCGGACGCAGGCCGCCGCGGCGTCCGCCCGCCTTGACGATGCGGCCCGTGCAGTGGCCGAGGACGTCCACCGCCGGGTTCATGACCGCGGTCACCATACGCGCCGTCATCGCGACCCGGTCCATGCGCAGTTTCGAGTGGACGCTCGCGACGACGACGTCCAGGCGGTCGAGGAGGCCGGGCTCCTGGTCGAGGGCGCCGTCGTCGAGGATGTCCACCTCGATGCCGGTGAGGACCCGGAACGGCGCGAGGTCGGCGTTCAGGTCGGCGACGGCGTCGAGCTGGCGGTGCAGGCGGTCGGCGGACAGCCCGTTCGCGACGGTCAGGCGCGGCGAATGGTCGGTGAGCGCGATGTAGTCGTGTCCCAGCGCGCGCGCAGCCTCGGCCATCTCCCGGATGGGCGAACCGCCGTCGGACCAGTCGCTGTGGGTGTGCAGGTCGCCCCGCAGCGCGGAGCGGAGCGCGGCGGCGGCCGCGTCGAGCGGCTCGCCCTCGGTCGCCTCCAGGCGCCGCAGGTAGACGGGCGTCTCACCGCGCAGGGCCTCCTCGACGACGAGGGCCGTGACCTTCCCGACGCCGGGCAGGTCGGTGAGCGTGCCCGCGCGGGCACGGGCGTCCAGGTCGCCGGGGGGCGTGCCCGCGACCCGGGCGGCGGCCGTGCGGAAGGCCCGCACGCGGTAGGCGGGCTCGCCCGCGCGTTCGAGGAGGAACGCGATCCGGCGCAGCGCTTCGACGGGCTCCACACCCGGGGAGTACCCAGGTATCACCCCCGTGTCCCACCATGGGGTCATCCGGGGCGGGTCGTCCGATCTCTAGCCTGGTCGGCATGGCCGAGGACAAGAGCGCGGACGAGCCGAGCCTGCTGCGCGCGGTGCTGCTGGACGGGGTGCTCGCCGCCGCGGTGACCGGACGGGCCGAACCCGAGCCGCTCGACCGGCCCTGGCCCGCCCCGCTGCGCTGGACCCGGCACATCGGAGTCGGGCGGTTCCCGTACGGGGTGGTGGCGAACCTGTTCTGGTTCGCCGTCACGATCGGGATGATCGCCGCGTCGAAGTCGCTGCTGGAGACCGAGAGCGCCGAACGGGGACGGCATCCCGGCGATGCCACCATGCTGCTGATCTCGATCGCGGCGTGCGCACCGCTCGCGCTGGCCGACCGGCACCCGCTGGGCGCGTGGCGGCTGAGCTTCGCGGCGATGGCGGTCATCGGCGTGAGCGACTGGCTGAGCGTCCCGTACGTCCCGGCCGGGGCGTTCGCCGCGATCATGTGCCTCTACACGGTGGCGGTGCGCTGCTCGGGGAACATCACGCTCGGCGCCGGGATCATGGCCTTCGCCGGCGTGTGGATCAAGGACCCGGAGACCGCGCCCGGGGCGTCCGTGCTGATCCTGCTGCCGCTGGCCGTGGGCTACGCCATGCGGGTGCGGCGGACGTCGCGGCGGGAGCTGGCCGAGCAGGAGCGCCGGCACGCCGACGCCGAGGCCGTCCTCACCGAGCGGCAGCGGATCGCGCGGGAGCTGCACGACGTGGTCGCCCACCACATGTCGATGATCGCGATCCAGGCGGAGGCGGCCCCCTACAAGAGCGACGCCGTCCCGGACGTGACCCGGCAGGACCTCGCCGAGATCCGGTCGACCGCCCTCGACGCGCTGAACGAGCTGCGCCGCATCCTCGGCGTCCTGCGCTCGGCGGACGGGTCCGACACCGCCCCGCAGCCCAGCCTGGAACGGCTGGACGACCTGGTCGCGGGCGCCCGCGGCGCCGGGCTCGACGTGACGACGCGGCTCGCCGGGGACCTCGGGGGCCTCCCCTCCGGCGTGGGACTGACCGCGTACCGCATCCTGCAGGAGGCGCTCAGCAACGCGATGCGGCACGCCCCCGGATCCCGGGTCGACGTGGAGGCCGCGCGGGAGAACGGCGTACTCTCGATCAGCGTCGTCAACGGCCCCCCTGGCGACGGCCGGAACCCGGCGCGGTTCGCGACCGGTGGCGGCCACGGGCTGGTCGGGATGCGCGAGCGCGCCGCCATGCTCGGCGGCCGGCTCACCGCCGAACCCACGTCCGAGGGAGGATTCGCCGTGACCGCCACGCTGCCCGAGCAGACGAAGGACGCGACGTGACGATCCGCGTCGTGATCGTCGACGACCAGGGCATGGTGCGGGCCGGCTTCGGCGTGCTGCTGAACGCCCAGCCCGACATCGAGGTGGTCGGGGAGGCCGTCAACGGCGCGGAGGGACTGCTCCGCGTCGCCGAACTGCGCCCGGACGTCGTGCTGATGGACGTCCGCATGCCGGTGATGGACGGGCTGGAGGCCACCCGGCGGCTGCTCGCGGACGGCGCCGGGGACCCCCCGAAGGTCCTCATGCTGACGACGTTCGACCTCGACGACTACGTGTACGAGGCGCTGCGGGCCGGGGCCGGCGGGTTCCTGCTCAAGGACGCGTCCGCGACCGAGCTGTCCGACGCGGTGCGGGTCGTCGCGGCGGGCGACGCGCTGCTGTCGCCGTCGGTCACCCGCCGGCTGATCGCGGAGTTCGCCCGGCTGGGCGGGCCGCGGGCGCCGTCCCGCAAGCGGCTGGACGAGCTGACCGAACGGGAGACCGAGGTACTCGGGCTGGTCGCGCGCGGGCTGTCCAACGGCGAGATCGCCGCACGGCTGGTGCTGGCCGAGCAGACCGTGAAGACGCACTTCGGGCGGATCCTGATGAAGCTGGGCCTGCGCGACCGCCCGCAGGCGATCGTCTACGCGTACGAGGTCGGGCTCGTCCGTCCCGGCGACTGACCCCGGCCGCCTGATACCGCGGGCCCGTCCCGTCATACCGGGGTGTGAGGCGAAAAGACCGCACCACCGGTTGATCTCCGCTACGGGCGCCGGTTCCTAACTTCCTTGTCAGTGCTTCACCCCCACTGACCAGGAAGGACGCCCCATGCGCTGGGTTCGCGGAACCGCGGCCGCCCTCACCGTGCTCACGGCGGCGGGCTCGACCGTCGCCGCGGCGGCCCCGGCCGGGCCGTACGCCGCGCCCGCCCCGGCTCCGGCGCTGTCGGCCGCGACGCTCGACGCCCGGTTCGCCGCCGCCGGCCGGGACATCGCCCGCGCCCGCGCGACCGCGGTGCGCGTCGGCGACGAGGACCGGGCCCGCGCGCTGTCGGCGTTCCTGGCCCCCGGACGCCGCTTCCTGGCGTTCGACCCGCGCGGTGACGGGCGCGCCGTCGAGGTCATCGGCGACCTGCGGCGGGCCGACCGGATCGCGGTCGTCGTGCCGGGCGCGGACAACACCCTCACCGCCTACGACTCGGTCAAGTTCGTCGGCGGCGGGGCGCGCGCCCTGCACCGGCGCATGGCCGCCGAGGCGCCGTCCGCGCGCGTCGCCGTGATCGCCTGGCTCGGCTACCGCTCCCCCGCGACGCTCAGTACGGCCGCGCTGACCGACGACCGCGCCGAGTCGGGCGCGCGGCACCTCGACGGGTTCCTCACCGGCGTCGCCCAGGTGAACGGCAAGGCCCGGTTCGCCCTGCTCTGCCACAGCTACGGGTCGGTGGTGTGCGGCAAGGCCGCCCCGGGGCTCGCCGGAGTCCCCGTGGACGACATCGCGCTGTTCGGCAGCCCCGGCACGACCGCCCGCGACGTCTCCGGCCTGCGGACGTCCGCGACCGTCTGGGCCGGCCGCTCGACCGGCGACTGGACCCGGTTCGTCCCGCACGTCCGTGTCGCCGGGCTCGGCTTCGGCCCCGACCCGGTCTCCCCCGGCTTCGGCGCCGTCCGGTTCGACGCCGGAACCGGCCCCCACAGCGCCTACCTGAAGCCCGGATCCGCCGCGCTCCGCAACCTCGCCCTCATCGCGCTCGGCCGTGACTCGGAGGTCACCCATGCTTGACAGCGCCCGCCCCCGCATCCCCGCGAACGGCCGTGACCTGCCCGTCCGGCGCGGCCGACCCGCCGGACGCCGCCCGTCGACCGCCCGGGACCGGAACGCGCCGTGGGGCGAGACTCGCGGCCCCGGCGGTTCGGGCGACCGCGAGCGAACGACCGCCCCCGACGGCCCCGTCCAGCGTGATCGGGCGATCGATGCGCTGCGGGCGTTCGCGATCCTCGGCGTCGTCCTCGGCCACTGGTTCGTCACCGCGTTCGTCGCCACCGGCGCGGACGCCGCGGACCTGCGCGTCACGAGCCCGCTGAAGGCCATGCCGGAGTTCGCGCCCGTGTCCTGGGTGCTGCAGACGCTCGCGCTGTTCTTCCTGGTCGGCGGGTACGCGGCGGCGAGGGGCCTGCGCCCGGACGAGCCGTGGGCGCGGCGGTTCGCGGGGCGGCTCGGCCGGCTCGCGCGTCCGCTGCCCGTCCTGGTCGCCGTGTGGGTCCCGGTCGTCGCGGCCCTGTCGTGGGCGGGCTTCGACGGCGACACGCTGTACGCGCTGGTCAAGCTGGTGGTCGGCCCCCTGTGGTTCCTCGCCGTCTTCGTGGTGCTGACCGCGCTGACCCCGGCCGTCGCGGCCCTGTGGGAGCGGTTCGGCGCGTGGGGCGCCGTCCTGCTCGTCGCCGCGACCGCGCTCGTCGACGCCGGACGGTTCGCGCTCGGCGCGCCCGCGTGGATCGGCTGGTGCACCGTCCTGACCGGCTGGCTCCTGCCGTTCTACCTGGGCGCCGGCTGGGCGCGCGGCGCGCTCCGGTCGCGCCGGACGGCCGTCGGCCTGCTGGCCGGGGGCGCCGCCGCGACGGCCGCGCTGATCGCGTTCGCGGGGTACCCGGCGAGCATGGTCGGGGTGCCGGGCGCCGACGTCTCCAACCTCAGCCCGCCCACGCTCGCCGCCGTCGCCTTCGGCCTCGCGCAGACCGGGCTCGCGCTGCTGCTGCACGGGCCGCTGACGCGCTGGACGCGGCGGCCCCGCGTGCGGGCGGCGGTGGCGGCGGCGAACCGTCCGGCGATGACGATCTACCTGTGGCACCAGACGGCGATGATGACGGTGACGGTCGCGGCGGCCCTGGCGGCCGGCGCCGTCGCGGGCCTGCACACGCGCCCGGACGACGGGGCCTGGATCGTCCACCGGCTCGCGTGGCTGCCGGTGTTCGCGCTCGTCCTGGCCGGGTTCACGATCCTGGTGCGCCGCTTCGAGCGGCCGCGGCACGGGTGAGGGCGCTCCCGCGTGGTCGCGACCGGGTCATCGGCGGCGGGGTGGCACTCTGGGAGGGTGAACACCGCGAGCGACGCCGATACCGAGCCCGAGCCCGAGACCGCCGCGCGGGTCCGCGAGCAGACGACCCTGCGCCTGGAGAAGGCGATGGGCACGTTCGGGACCGCGGCGCTGGCGAGCATGGAGCGCAAGCTGCCCTGGTTCCGGCGGATGCCGCCGGACCAGCGCTCGTGGATCGGGCTCGTCGCCCAGGCGGGCATCGCCGCGTTCGTGGAGTGGTTCAAGAACGACGAGCAGGCGCGCCCGGCCATCGCCGGTGAAGTGTTCGGCACCGCGCCCCGCGAGCTGATGCGCTCGATCAAGCTGCACCACACCATCGACATGATCCGCGTGATCATCGACGTGGTGGAGACGCGGCTGGACGAGCTGGCCGCGCCCGGCGGGGAGCAGCAGCTGCGCGAGGCCATCCTGCGGTACACGCGGGACGTCGCGTTCGGTGCGGCACAGGTGTACGCGCGCGCCGCCGAGACCCGCGCCGCCTGGGACGCCCGGCTGGAGGCGCTCGTGGTGAACGCGGTGATGCGCGGCGAGGTCGACGACGGCATGCACTCGTGGGCGGCCGCACTGGGCTGGACGTCCAAGCCCGTCACCGTCATCGCGGGGTTCACGCCGGAGGACGAGGAGCCCGAGGTCACGATCGACCAGATGCAGATTGCCGCGCGCCGCGCGCGCGCCGACGTCCTCGCGGGCGTCCAGGGCCCCCGGGTCATCGTCATCGTCGGCGGCGACAACGACCCCCTGGAGGCGGCGCGGCCGATCGCCGCCAAGTGCGGCCCCGGGCCCGTCGTCGTGGGACCGCAGGTCGACGACCTGTACGACTCGACGGTGTCCGCGCAGGCCGCCGTCGCCGGGCTGCGCGCCGCCGCCGGCTGGCCGGACGCGCCGCGTCCCGTGCTCGCCGTCGAGCTGCTGCCCGAGCGTGCGCTGGACGGCGACGAGGACGCCCGCCGCTACCTGGTGGACGGCGTGTACAACCCGATGCTCGCCGCCGGGGCCCCGCTGCTCGACACGCTGACGACCTACCTGGAGCAGGGGTCGTCGCTGGAGGCCACCGCGCGGATGCTGTTCGTCCACCCCAACACGGTCCGGTACCGGCTGCGGCGCGTCACCGAGCTGACCGGGCTCGCGCCCACGGACGGACGCAACGCGTTCACGCTGCGGATCGCCCTCGTACTCGGAAGGTTCGCGAACCGCGCGCCCCGCGGGTGACCCCCGCTTGTAGAGGTCTTACAAAGCCTCACGACGAAACTTCGTACTCATCCGCATCGGCACCCGGGACCCCTTAAGGGCAGGCTTGTCGCTGTGATTGTCGTCGCCTCGCCCGGCCAGGGCGCTCAGACCCCCGGCTTCCTAGAGCCATGGCTAGAGATCCCCGGCGTCGCCGACCGGCTCGCCTGGTGGTCGGCCGTGACCGGGCTCGACCTGATCCGGTACGGGACGACCGCCGACGCCGAGGAGATCCGCGACACCGCCGTGGCGCAGCCGCTGCTGGTCGCCGCCGCCCTCGCCGCCCACGAGGTCCTGTACGCCGAGGCCGACGCGGCGGCGCCGGACGCGGTGGCCGGGCACAGCGTCGGGGAGCTGGCCGCCGCCGCGATCGCCGGGGTGCTGAGCCCCGAGGCCGCGCTGGTGCTCGTCCGGGAGCGGGGCCGCGCGATGGCCGAGGCCGCCGCCGTCACCGAGACCGGCATGACGGCCGTGCTCGGCGGCGACGCCGACGAGGTCCTCGCCGCGATCGACAAGCACGGGCTCACCCCCGCCAACGTCAACGGCGCCGGGCAGATCGTGGCCGCCGGAACCGCCGGGCGGCTCGCCGAGTTCGCCGAGGAGCCGCCCGCCAAGGCGCGGCTCCGGCCGCTGTCGGTCGCCGGCGCCTTCCACACCGAGCACATGGCCCCCGCCGTCGACACGCTCCGCCGGCTCGCGCCGGGCGCGCCCGTCGGCGACCCGCGGGCGAAGCTGCTGCAGAACCGCGACGGCGCCGTCGTCGGCTCCGGCCGCGAGTTCGTCGAACGGCTCGTCGAGCAGGTGAGCGCGCCCGTCCGCTGGGACGCCTGCATGGAGACCATGCGGGAACTGGGCGTCACCGCGGTCATCGAGCTGCCGCCCGCCGGGACGCTCACCGGGCTGGCGAAACGCGAGCTCAAGGGCGTCGAGCAGGTCGCCCTGAAGACCCCCGCGGACCTGGACAAGGCCCGCGAGCTGATCAAGGCGCACACCTCGTGAGCGCCGGTCTCCGCATCCCCGAGGTCGCCGCGGGCGCGCGCATCCTGGCGTTCGGCGACTACCGGCCCGCCCGGGTCGTGACCAACGACGAGCTGGCGCGGACCGTCGACACCGACGACGCCTGGATCCGCAGCCGCGTCGGCATCGCCGAGCGCCGCATCGCCGCGGACGACGAGGGCATCGTCGAACTCGGCGTCCACGCGGGCGGCAAGGCGCTGGCCAACAGCGGCCTCGCGCCGACCGACATCGACCTGGTCATCCTCGCGACCTGCTCGGCGGAGTCGCCCATGCCGAGCCACGCGGCGGCCGTCGCGCACCGCCTCGGCATCGACGCGCCCGGCGCGTTCGACCTGAACGCCGCCTGCGCCGGCTTCTGCTACGCGCTCGGCACCGCCAGCGCCGCCGTCCGGGCCGGGAGCGCGCGCAACGTGCTCGTCATCGGCTCCGAGAAGATGTCGCAGTGGCTCGACTGGACCGACCGGTCGACCTGCATCATCTTCGCCGACGGCGCGGGCGCGGCCGTCGTCACCGGCAGCGACGAGCCCGGCATCGGCCCGGTCGTGTGGGGCAGCGCCGGGGAGGGCTTCGACAAGATCATCATTCCGGACCGGCACTCGTTCATCCGGCAGGAGGGCCAGGCCGTCTTCCGCTGGGCGACGACCGCGATCGCGCCCGTCGCGCTGGAGGCGTGCGAGCGCGCCGGGGTCGCCCCCGAGGACCTCGCGGCGATCGTCCCGCACCAGGCCAACCTGCGGATCATCGAGGCGATCGCCCGCAAGGTGAAGGCCGTCAACGCCGTCGTGGCCGACGACATCGTCCAGTCGGGGAACACCTCGGGAGCGTCCATCCCGCTGGCGATGTCCCGCATGATCGAACGTGGTGACGTGCCGTCCGGTGCCCCGGCCCTGCTGGTCGGGTTCGGCGCCGGGCTGTCCTACGCTGCCCAAGTCATCCAGATCCCGTAGGTCGCGGCGCCCGCGCCGCGGCCCCCGGACCAACCCACTGAAGGAAGAGAGCGAAACCATGGCAGTCGCCACCGAAGCCGAGATCCTCGAGGGCCTCGCCAAGATCATCGACGACATCGTCGGCATCGACAAGGCCGAAGTGACTCCGGAGAAGAACTTCATCGACGACCTCGACATCGACTCGCTGTCGATGGTGGAGATCGCCGTGGCCGCGCAGGACGAGTTCGGCGTCGAGATCCCCGACGACGAGCTCCGCAACCTCAAGACGGTCCAGGACGTCATCAACTTCGTCCAGAAGCTCAAGGCCTGACGATGCGGGGACGGCGCGCCGCCGCCCCGGACGGCGCGCCCGATCCGACCCCCCTCCAGCCGGCAAGGAGAACAACATGAGCAAGAGCCAGACCAGGGTCGTCGTGACCGGTCTCGGTGCAACGACCCCTCTCGGCGGCGACCTGCCGTCGACCTGGTCCGCCCTGCTCGCCGGAGAGTCCGGGGTTCGCAAGCTGGACTGGGACAACGTCGACGACCTGCCCGTCCAGTTCGCGGCGACGCTGAAGGTCGACCCCTCCGAGAGCATCCCCCGGCAGACGCTGCGCCGCCTCGACCGCAGCCAGGCGATCGCGCTGATCGCCGCGCGCGAGGCGTGGGTGGACGCCGGGTTCGCGCCGTCGACCGGCGGCAAGCCGCAGAAGGGCATGGAGCGGGCCGGCGTCGACGGCGGTTTCACCGTGGACGGCGAACGGCTCGGCGTCGTGCTGTCCAGCGGCATCGGCGGCCTGCACACCGCCCTCAACAGCTACGACGTGTTCCGGGAGAAGGGCTGGTCGCGGGTCTCGCCCTTCACCGTCCCGATGCTGATGCCGAACGGCGCCTCCGGGCACGTCGGCATCGAGTTCGGCGCGATGGCCGGGTCGCACGCGCTGGTCAGCGCCTGCGCGTCCAGCGGCGAGGCCGTCGGCTACGCCATCGACATGATCCGCGCGGGCCGCGCCGACGTGGTGATCTGCGGCGGCACCGAGTCCTGCATCCACCCGCTGCAGATGGCGTCGTTCGGCGCCATGCGGGCGATGTCGACCCGCAACGAGGAGCCCGAGCGCGCGTCCCGCCCCTACGACAAGAACCGCGACGGGTTCGTGCTCGGCGAGGGCTCCGCGGTCATGATCCTCGAGTCGGAGGAGCACGCCCGCGCCCGCTCGGCGAACGTCGTCGGCTACGCGTCCGGCTGCGGCTACTCCGGCGACGCCTACGACATCGTGCTGCCCGACCCGAACGGGTCCGGTCAGGCCAAGGCCATGCAGCGGGCGCTGAAAGACGCCGGTCTGCGGCCCGAGGACATCGTGCACATCAACGCGCACGCCACCTCAACCCCGGCCGGGGACGTCGCCGAGCTCGCCTCCATCAAGGCCGGCCTCGGCGAGGACGCCGCCCGCGCCGCCGTCATCACCGCGACCAAGTCGATGACCGGGCACCTGCTCGGCGGCGCCGGCGCGCTGGAGTCGGTCTTCACGCTCCTCGCGCTGAAGGAGGGCGTCGTGCCCGCCGTCGCCAACCTGGAGGACATGGACGACGAGGTCGACCTCGACATCGTGCGCGACGAACCGCGCAAGCTCCCGGACGGTCCCGCCGCCGCGCTCAACAACTCGTTCGGTTTCGGCGGCCACAACGTGTCGGTCGCCTTCCAGCGCGCCGTCTGACCCTCGAACTCCGCGGAACGGCCCGGGGCCCCATCAGGGACCCGGGCCGTTCCGTTACCACGCCCTGGCTCGCCGAACTCCGGGCGTGCTCGTTGCGGGGCGAGCGCGCTCCGGGCAGGGCGGCGGTCGGCCATCGACCGGACCGGTCAGACGGGCGGGGTCCGGACCGGTCAGACGGCGGCGTGCAGCCAGCGCACGGGGGCGCCGTCGCCCGCCCGGCGGAACGGCTCGAGCTCGTTGTCCCACGGAGTGCCGAGCAGGTGGTCCAGCTCGTTCTCCAGGTTGGCCTTGCCGACGGCGGCGTTGGCCATGACGGAGCGCAGCCGGTCCTCGGGCACCATGATGTCGCCGCTGGCGCCGATCACGCCGGTGAAGACCCCGAGTGACGGGGTGAAGCTGTAGCGGACGCCGTCGGTGCCCGGAGTGGAATCCTCGGTGACCTCGAAGCGCACCAGTTTCCAGCTCCGCAGCGCCGACGTGATGCCCGCGGCCGTCCCAGGCTTGCCCTCCCAATGCAGTTCGGCGCGCAGCGTCCCCGGCGCGGCCGCCTGATCAGCCCATTCAAGGGAAACGGGCACGCCGAGGACACCTGCGGCGGCCCACTCGATATGCGGGCTCAGCGCAGGTGGCGCGGAGTGGACGTAGAAAACGCCACGTGCGGTCACCGGACCTCCTGGATCTGTACCGAGGCTCGTCTTCCCCTACGGCCTCGTACGTCCCAGGTCGGCGTCCGCGTCCCTCATTGTGCATCATCGGCACGGGTCGCACCACCGCGAGTTCGCTGTTTGTCGAACGCTTGACCACGCCATGCACACCGTTGATCGTCTCCCGTGAGCGCTCCGTCCGATTTCGCGCTACGCACGGTCACTGTTGCGGCACCATGTGTGCACAGAGCGATCAACGGGAGGCGAGGAACGATGTTCGATCAGCAGGCGGTCCTGGAACGGGTGCTGGCGCGGCACCGGGACGCGGTCGTGGTGGAGCCGGTCCCGGGACGGCCCGCGCTGATCCGCCGCGATCAGCTCCTGGTCGCCGGGCACGACGCCGCCGCCGCGGAGGACCTGGTGCGGCGCTGGTGCGACGCGCGGGAGGACGGGGCCGGGGTGGCGCGGCTGCGGCTGCGGGCGCCGGCGCGGCCGGACGTGTGCGAGCTGGCGGCGGAGCTGGGCGGGGACGGGCCGCACCGCCGGCTCGCGGTGGCGCCGAACCACCTGGTGCACGGGCAGCCGATGTGGTGGAGCGGGCCCGCGGACCGCCCGCGTCCGGCGCGCCCGGTCCCGGCGCCGCGCCCGGCGGCGGACGCCTGCCGCGACGTCACCGTCGCGATCCTGGACACGGGCCTGTCGCCGCACCCCTGGTACCAGGACGCGGACTGGTTCCGCGAGCAGCGCGAGGAGGACGCCGAGGTCCTCGACGCCGACCTCGACCGCGAGCTGGACGCCCAGGCGGGGCACGGGACGTTCGTCGCGGGGGTCGTCCTGCGGCACGCGCCGACGGCGCGGCTGCGGGCGCGCCGCGTCCTCGGCGGGGACGGAGTCGGCGACGAGCTGGGCGTCATCCGGGCGCTGACGCGGCTCGCCGACCGCGACCGCGCCGACGTGGTGAATCTCTCGCTCGGCTGCCACACCTACGACGACCGTCCGTCGCCGGTGCTGTCCCGGGCGATCGCCGCGCTGGGCCGCCGGACGGTCGTGGTGGCGTGCGCGGGGAACGCGGCGAGCGACCGGCCGTTCTGGCCCGCCGCGCTCAAGTCGGTGATCGGTGTCGCCGCGCTGGACGGGGACGACCGGGCCCCGTTCTCCAACTACGGCTGGTGGGTGGACGCCGCCGCGCCGGGGGTGGACGTGGAGAGCAGTTTCGTCCGGTTCGACGGGCCGCGGCCGCAGGCGGGCGGCGCCGATCCCGACCGGTTCGACGGGTTCGCGACGTGGAGCGGGACGTCGTTCGCGACGCCGATGGTCGCGGGGCTGATCGCGGGGCTGGCCGCGTCCGAGGACCTCGGGGCGGTGGCCGCGGCGGACAGGGTCCTCGACCAGGCGAGGCGGCGTACCCACCCGGACCTCGGCGTAATCATCAGGTCTTGACTACGAGCTGATGGCGGAAAGATAACTCTGGGTGCTCGTCCTTGTTCGAATCGTAAAGTTGTCGGTCCGCGGGGGGCTCGGAGGGAGTTCTCATTGGCCCGGCACGACACGAACACGGACGTCCGCATCGGCGACGTCGGCGAACTGGTGGACCGGGCCCGCGACGGCGACGGTGCCGCGTGGGCCCGGCTGGTGGACGAGCAGAGCCCGCTGCTGTGGGCCGTCGCCCGCTCGCACGGGCTGGCCGACGCCGACGCGCGCGACGTCGTGCAGACCACCTGGCTGCGCCTCGTGGAGCACATCGACGCGGTGCGGGAGGCCGGCGCGGTCCGGGCCTGGCTCGCGCGGACGGCGCGGCACGAGAGCCTGCGGGTGGTGCGCGTCCACGGACGCACGTTCCCGGGGTGCGGGCCCGCGGAACCGTCCGCGGACCCGGGTCCCGGTCCCGACGACATCGTGCTGGCGCGCGACCGGCTCGACCGGGTCGGGGCCGCGCTGCGGGTCCTCCCCCAGCGCTGCGGCACGCTGCTGCGGCTGTACGCCCTGGCCGCCAGCTACGAGGAGCTGGCGGCCGCCCTCGGCATCCCGCTCGGCAGCGTCGGACCCACCCGGGCCCGCTGCCTGGAGACGCTGCGGCGGCTGCTGCGGTGAACGACGACGAGCTGATGTCGGGCGTCCGGGACGCCTTCGCCGCCCTCGATCCGGTGCCGGGCGACGTACTGGCGGCCGGCCGGGCCGCGCTCTCGTGGCGGCTCCCGGCGGCGGTGCTGGCGGAACTGTCGCTGGAGCGGGGCGGGGGCGCGGCGCGCGGGACGCGCGGCCGGGCGCCGCGCACGCTGGCGTTCACGTGTCCCGACGCGACGATCGAGCTGGAGGTGTCGGGAGCCGGGCGGTTCCGGGAGATCTCCGGACGGGTCGTCCCCGCGGCGGGCGCGACCGTCGCGGTGCGGCACCGCGACCTGCCGCCGGACCGGGCGGGCGTGCGGGTGGAGCCGGGCGGGCTGTTCTGCCTGCCGGAGGTCCCGGCGGGCCTGGTCAGCCTGGTGTTCCGCCGGGACGACGGCACGTCGGTCGTGACCAGCTGGGTCCGGGTGTGAACGGGTACACGCCACACCGGGACGGGCCGCCGGAGGGCGCGGCGCCCGCGGGCGCCCGCACGGAGAAGGAGCTGCTGCGGCTCGTCGCGACCGACCCGGCGACGGCGCACGCGCGGGCGCTCGCACTCGTCCGGGACGGGACGGGCGCGGCGGCCGTCCCGGCGCTGCGGGCCGCCGGGCTCGCGGCCAAGGAGCTGGGGCGCCTGGCGGAGGGACTGGGGCTCCTCGGCCGGGCACTGGAGATCGCGGAGGCGGCGCCGGACGGCGCGTACGCGGCGGCCCAGGTGCGGATGAGCCTCGTCGGCCTGCTCTCGGCCGATGGGGACCTCGCCGGGGCGCTGGCGCACGCGTCGCACGCGGAAGGCGTCCTGCGAGGGACGGACGCGGCGCGGCTGGCGGCGAACACGGCGTGCGCTCTGGCGCGGGCAGGGCGCTTGACCGAGGCGCAGGACGCGGCGGCGCGCGCGCTGCCCGTGCTGCGTCGTGGTCACGATCCTGCGGTTCTGAACGGGTTGCTGACCAATCTGGGTCTCGCGCGGGCGTTCCAGAGCGAGTTCGTCGCGGCGGAGGCGGCTCTCACCGAGGCCGTGGACGTGGCCAGGGCCGCCGGGTTGCGGCATCAGACGGCGATGTCCACGGGCAACCTGGCGTTCGTGGTGTCCCGGCGTGGGGACGTCCCGCGCGCGCTTCGGCTCTATGCAGAAGCCGAGCCCTCCCTGTCCGGGGAGCGATTGGCGCAGTGCCGGTTCGATCAGGCCGAGACGCTGATCTCGGCCGGCCTGCCGGGCGAGGCTCGTCCCGTCCTCGAGAAGGCGCTGGCGTCGGCCGCCGAACACGGCTACCGGTGCGACACCGCCGACGGTCTCCTGCTGCTCGCCCACGCCGAACTGGACGACGACGATCCGGAACGGGCCGTCCACACGGCGGAACGCGCGCGCGCCGCGTTCGCCGAGCAGGAGCGCACCGGCTGGATGCTGCTCGCCGAGCACGTGCTGCTGCGGGCGCGCTGGGCGGCCGGGGAGCGCTCGCCGGTGCTGCTGCGCACCGCCGCCGCGACCGCCGACCGGCTGGCGCGGGGCGGCTGGACGGACGCCGCCGCCGGCGCCCGCGTCATCGCGGCCCGCACCGCCCTCGCCCTCGGACGCCCCGCAGGGCACCTCCTCGGGCCGGTGGGGCGCCCCGCGGGGTCGGCCACCGCGCGGATCACGGCCTGGCACGCCGCCGCGCTGGAGCGCGCCGGCCGCGGCGACCGGCGGGGCGCGGTCGCCGCAGTTCAGGCCGGGCTGCGGGTCGCCGAGGAGCACGCCGACGCGCTCGGCGCCCTCGACCTGCGGGCCCGCGCCGCCGGGTCCGCCGCCGAGCCCGCCGAGCTGGGGCTCGGCCTGGCCAGGTCGGCGCGCGAGCTGCTCGCCGTCGAGGAGCGGCGCCGGGCCATCGCGCGTCCGGTCCGGGTCCGCCCGCCCGCCGACCCCGAGCGGGCCGCGGCGCTCGCCGAGCTGCGCGCCCGCAGCGGGCGGCGCACCGCCGCGATCGCCCGGGGCGTCCCGCCGCCGCGACCGGCGGACCTGGCCGCGCTGGAGGCGGCGGTCCGCGCCCGCACCCGGCGGCGCTCCCCCGCCGCCGCGCCGTCCGGACGGACGCCCGGCGTCACCGAGGTCGCGGCGGCGCTGGGCGACCGGGCGCTGGTGGAGCTGGTCGGCATCGGCGGGGAGCTGCACGCGGTGACGGTCGCGGACGGCAGGCCCCGGCGGCACCGGCTCGGGCCCGCCGGCGCGGCCCGCCACGACGTCCGCGTGGTCCGCTACGCCGCGCACCGCCTCGCCGCCGGCGACGACCCGGACGCCGCACGGGCGCTCGCCGCCGCCGCCGGCCGGCTCGACCGGTTCCTGCTGGACCCGCTGCGCGACGCCGTCGGCGACCGCGAGCTCGTCATCGCCCCCGCCGGGCCCCTGCACGGGCTCCCCTGGGCCGCGCTCCCGTCCCTCGCGGGCCGCCCGGTCACGGTCGTCCCGTCCGCGCGCGCCTGGCTGCGGGCCCGCACGTCCGCCGAGTCCCGGGCCGACGGGCACGTCCTGCTCGTCGCGGGTCCGGGGCTGGAGCACGCCGGACGCGAGGTCGCGGCCCTGCGGCGCCTGCACCCGGACGCGCGCGTCCTGCAGGGTCCGGGTGCGCGCGCGGAGGTCGTCCGGGACGCCTTGGACGGCGCGTCGCTCGCGCACCTCGCCGCCCACGGCGAGTTCCGCGAGGGCAACGCGCTGTTCTCCCGGCTCCGGCTGGCGGACGGGCCGCTGCTCGTGCACGACCTCGACGAGCTGGCCGCGCCCCCGCACCTGGTCGTCCTGTCCGCGTGCGACATCGGCCGCGGCGACGAGGGGGACGCCGTGCTCGGCATGGCGGGCGTCCTCCTCGCGCTCGGCACCGCCACCGTGATCGCCAGCGTGACGCCGGTCCGGGACGCGCACGCGCCCGCGTTCATGTCCGCCCTCCACAGCGGCCTGGCCGCGGGCCTGCCGCCGTCGCACGCCCTCGCCGCCGCCCCGCGCACGCCGGGCGTCCTGGGCCTGCTGTGCATGGGCGGCGGCTGATCCCGGACGCGCCCGAGGTCAGGAAGAGCCCGTCGCGACCGGGTTGGCGGGGTCGGCGACCCAGTTCGACCAGGAGCCGACGTAGAGGGCGGCGGGGATGCCCGCGAGGTTCAGCGCGAGGATCTCGTGGGCCGCCGTCACCCCGGACCCGCAGTAGGCGCCGACGTCCGCCGCGTCGGTGGCGCCGAGCTGGCCGAACCGCTCGCGCAGCAGCCCCGGCGGCAGGAACCGGCCGTCCACGCCGACGTTCCCGGACGTCGGCGCGCTGCGGGCGCCCGGGATGTGCCCGGCGACCGGGTCCACGGGCTCCTGCTCGCCGCGGTAGCGCTCGGCGCTGCGCGCGTCCAGCAGCACCCCGCCGCGCGCGAGTTCCGCCGCGCCCTCGGCGTCCAGGACGGGAACGCTTCCCGGAGCCGCCAGGAAATCTCCCGGTTTGACCTCCGGCTCCGCGGTGGTGACCGGGTGCCCGGCCTCCGTCCAGGCCCGGAAACCGCCGTCCAGGACCCGCACCTTGTCGTGCCCGAAGTAGCGCAGCGACCACCAGACGCGCGCCGCGGCCGTCGAATCGGCGTCGTCGTACACCACCACGAGCCGGTCGGGCGACACCCCGGCGCGCCGCATCACGGCCTCGAAGTCGCCGGCGGCCGGCAGCGGATGCCGCCCGCCGCGGCCCGGCGGCCCGGCGACGTCCCCGTCCAGATCGACGAAGACCGCGCCGGGCAGATGGCCCTCGCGGTAGGACTCGATCCCCGGGGGTCCGGCCAGCCGCCACCGCGCGTCCAGCAGCACCACCGGGGCCCGCCGGCGGATCAGCCGATCCAGCGTGGGCACGTCGATGAGAGGGTGCACACCGCCAGTCTGAACGCCGTCGCCCGGGTTGGGGAGAGGTGAATCCTGGTTCGTCACAATCATCCAGGCTACGCAGTTCCGGCGATCATGTCGGCCCGGACACGGTGAGCAGCGGCACCAGCCGCTCCGCCGAGATCATCGAGCCGTGCATGCCGACCATGTGCTCCAGCCACGGCTCCCGCTCGGACGCGACGATCGCCAGGTCGCCGTGCGGGACCGCCACCACGTCGCCGATCCGCTCGGCCATCCCGGGCGCCACCGGGCCGAACCAGCCGTCCGCCACCGCCTCCTCGCGCGGGGCCACCCAGGCCCGGTCGCCGACGGCCGCGCGCCACGCGGCGAGGACGTCCTCGCGCGCCCCCGGCTCGGCGTACACGTAGCGGCATCGCGCGTCCCCGCCGAGCAGCGCGACCCCGGCCTGCAGCTCGGGCGTCCGGTCGACGTCCAGGCGCTCGCCCGGATCGACCATCCCGTGGTCGGAGGTCACGCACAGCAGCGCCCCGGGCGGCAGCACGCCCGCGATCCGCTCGGCGAGCTGATCGACGAACCGGAGCTGGAAGCGCCACTCGGCCGAGTCGACGCCGCGCCGGTGCCCGGTCGCGTCCAGGTCCGCGTGGTAGACGGTCACGTACGCGCGGTCGCCCGCCCGGAGCGCCGCCTCGGCCCGCCCGACGAGCTCGCCCAGCGCGTCCGCGGCGAGGTACTCCACGCCGCGGGACGCGGCGCGGCTCAGCGGGGTCTTCCGCAGGTGCCTCGCCCCGACGTAGCCCACGGCGACGCCGTCCGCCGCCGCCCGCTCGTAGACGGTCGGCAGCGGCTGGAACTCGCAGGGGTCCACCCCGGCGTCGTCGCTCCAGCGCAGCAGGTTCAGCAGCCGTCCCGTCTCCGGGACCGCCACCTGCAGGCCGAGCAGGCCGTGCCCGCCCGGCGGCAGGCCCGTGCCCAGCGACCCGATGCTGGTGACCGTCGTGGCCGGCAGCCCGGCGTCGATCGCGCGCCCGGACAGCGCGTTGAGGTACGGCGCCTCGTCCCGGTGGGCGCGCAGCTGCTCCCAGCCGAGCCCGTCGATCAGCAGGACGCAGACGCGCGCGGCGGGCGGCAGCCCCAGCACGTTCGCGGCGCCCGGGACGCCCAGCGTCGCCAGCACCGACGGCGTGACGTCCGGCAGCGCGGCCGTCCCGTAGCGCGGGACGGGCGGTGGCGGGGCGGTCACCGAGCGGTCGCGGCGGACAGCGCCTCCGCGAACGCCAGCACGTGGCCGACCGCGTCCGCGCCGTCCGCGGCCTCGCTCACCCGCAGCGACAGGTCGTCGGCCGTGACGCTGCCGGTGTAGCCGTGGTCGGCCTCGCAGTTCTCGTCGCCGCAGGTCGCGGGCTCGAGGTCGATGTGGGCGATCGCGCCCCACCCGATCGTCAGGACGACCTCCGTGGGCGGCACGCCCGGCACGTACGACGCGGGGTCGGGAACGACCCGCGTCACCGCCACCGACTGGACGCGGTCCAGCTTGACGGCCTCGGTGGTCGTGGACGCGTGCGGCCGGGGCATGCCCTCCCCGGGGGGATGCTCGTCGGTGTGGCACACCAGCAGCCGGCTCGCGGACAGCACCAGCACGGTCACGTGCCGGCGGACCTCCATCGCCGGGTCGAACGTCGCCTCGTGGTGCACCACGTAGGCGGTGACCGGCTCGTCCCCGATGGCCGACTCGACCGCGTCCGCGACCAGGGCCGGGTAGTAGCCGCTGCGCTCGATGGCCGTGCGCAGACCATTGGCGGTCGCTCGCGTTTCCCTCATGGCCCCATCCTGCCTTGTCCGGGCCCGGACGTGCACACGACCGGGCCCCGGCGGCGCACCCGATGTACGGTCACGCGGTCATCGACGCCCGTCCAGGGTACGAACCGGACATGGACGACAAGGATCCGATGCCGGGCCCGCCGCCGGTGCCGCCGCCCACGCCCGACCCGGCGCCGCCGCCGCGGCCGCCCGTCCCGCCCGAACCGCCGCCCGAACCGCCGCCGGGTCCGCCGGGGCCGCCGCCGCGGCCGCCGAGCCCCGTCCCGCCGGGCCCCGCGCCCGACCCCGTCCCGCCCGGTCCGCCGCCGGAGCCGACGCCGCCGGGACCGGCCCCGGACCCGAGCCCGCCCACCCCGGATCCCGATCCGGTCCCGCCGGGCCCGGAGCCGCAGCCCCAGCCGGGCCCGGCCACGCCTGGCTGAGGACGCCCGTCCACGTGCTGGACGAGCGCACCCGGGTCCGTGCCCGGCCGAGGCCGACCGCCCCGTCGGCGTCGGCGACACCGGGGCTGCTCGGAGACGCCGTCGGGCCACTGCGGCGGCACAAGCCCGCCGTCCGCATGCCCGACAACGAACGTGGGACGGATGCTCCGGCCGGACCGGGAGGCGCTCGCGCCGGACTGGGAGCGGCTGCCGGTCCGGGAACCGGCAGCGGGCACGCGAGTGCCGAGCACGCTGACCGCCCGGCCCGGGGCGCCCGGAGCGGCCCCGCCCCTGCCGGGTCGGTCAGCGGGTCGGGTCGGCGTCGGGGCCGCGGAGTCGGCGGGGGCCGAGTTCGGGACGGGGGCCCAGCGGACGTTCGAGGCGGAGCGCGACCTCGCGGACGACGGCGCCCGCACCGTTCGCGACCACCGGGTTCAGCTCGAGGCGGGCCACCTCGGGCAGGTCGAAGCCGAGGCGCGACACCCGCATGACGAGCTCCTCCAGGGCGGCCACGCGCACGGGTTCGGCGCCGCGGTGGCCGAGCAGGAGCGGGGCCGTCCGGGTGGCGCGGATCAGCTCGGCGGCGTCGACGTCCGAGAGCGGGCCGAGGCGGTACGCGCGGTCGTCCAGCAGCGCGGCCGTCTCGTCGGCGAGGCCGAAGGAGACGACGGCGCCGAACGACGGGTCCTCCATGGTGACGATGCGGGTCGGGATCCCGGCGCCGCCGTCGCCGCGGTCGACCTCGATGCCGTAGCAGGCGAGCAGCTCGGCGGCCTGCTCGGACGTCGCGTGGACGGGCGCGCCGGAGTCGAGCCAGCCCTCGACGAGGGTGCGCGCGCGCCTGCGGTCGGCGCCCTCGAACTCGGGCATGTTCCCCGCCGGGCGGCGCCGCCACTGCGCGTACCGGATCACGTAGGCCAGGGCCCGGACGGCGTCCTCGGGCGCGGGGTACGAGGGCACCGACCCCTCGGCGGGCGACCCGTCCGGCGCCGTGATCCGCAGGTCGGCGGGCATGCCCTCGGAGCCGAGGTAGGTCGCCACGACCGGTTTGGGGCTGGCCGCGGCCAGCCGCAGGATCCGCTCCGGGACGCGCAGGTCGTAGCCGCCGATCGTGGGCGGGGTGAACAGCGCGACGACCGCGTCGACCGCGTCGTCCTCCAGCGCGGCGGCGAGGCCCGCCTCGTAGTCGTCGGCGTCGGCGCGCGGGCCCAGGTCGATGCGCGGCCGGACCTGCAGGCCGAGCGCCGTCGCGGCGTCCTGCGCCAGCAGCCCGAGGGAGTCGGAGTTGTCGATGATCGCGATGCGGTCGCCGTCGGGAAGCGGCTGGTAGGCCAGCAGCTGGGCGACGTCGAACAGCTCGGAGAGGTCCTCCACCCGGATCACGCCCGCCTGCTCGAACAGCGCGCTGACCGCGTGGTCGGGCAGTGTGAGCGCGCGCGCGGCGTGCCCGATGGGAACGCCCTGGGTACTGCGTCCGCTCTTCACCGCCACGATCGGCTTGCGGCGGCCGAGCCTGCGCGCCAGGCGCGCGAACTTGCGGGGGTTGCCCAGCGACTCCAGGTAGAGCAGGACGGCCTTCGTGGCCGGGTCCTCCTCCCAGTACTGCATGAGGTCGTTGCCGGAGACGTCCGCCCGGTTCCCCGCGGAGACGAACGTGGACAGCCCGAGGCCGCGCTCGGCCGTCCGCTGCAGGATCGCGATGCCCAGCGCGCCCGACTGCGAGAAGAACCCGACCGGGCCCCTTCCGGGCATGGTCGGCGCCAGGGTCGCGTTCAGGCGCACGTCCGGGTCGGTGTTGGCGATCCCCAGGCAGTTGGGCCCCACGACCCGCATCCCGTACGCGCGCGCCATCCGCACGAGCTCCTCCTGGCTCGCGCGTCCCTCCGGCCCCGTCTCGCCGAAGCCGGACGACACGACCACCAGCCCCCGCACGCCCTTCGCCGCGCACTGCTCGACGACCTCGTGGACGGTGTCGGCCCGCACGGCGACGACGGCGAGGTCGACGTCGTCCGGGATCTGCAGGACGGACGCGTACGCGCGGACGCCCGCGACCGCCGTGGCCGTCGGGTGCACCGGGTACACCGGGCCGCTGAAGTCGCCCGCCAGCAGGTTGCGCAGGACGGTCTGCCCGACGGTGTGCTCGGCGCGGCTCGCGCCGATCACGGCGACCGACCCGGGGAACAGCAGCCGCTGGATCGACCGCGACTCCGCCCGGTGCTCGCGGGCCGCCATGACCTCCATCGACGTCTCGGTGGGCTCCAGGTCGAGGACGAGCTCGATCACGCCCTCCTCGAACCGCTGCTCGGCCTGGTAGCCCGCCTCCCGGAACACGCGGGTCATCCGCCGGTTGTCGGGCAGGACGCTCGCCACGAACCGGCGCACGCCCCGCTCCCGGGCCGCCGCCGCGATGTGCTCGAGCAGCACGTTGCCGATCCCGCGCCCCTGGTGGGCGTCCTCCACGAGGAACGCGACCTCGGCGGTCTCCGGCGCGTCCGCCAGCCGGTCGTACCGGACGACGGCGACCATCTCCTCGCCGATCGTGGCGATCAGCCCGACGCGCCGGTCGTAGTCGACGCCCGTGAAATGCTCGATCTCCCGGTCGGTCAGGTAGGGGCGCGGCGAGAAGAACCGGTAGTAGATCGTCTCCGGGGACAGCCGCGCGTAGAACACCCGAAGGCGCTCGGCGTCGTCGCGCCGGATGGGACGCAGATGGGCGGTCCCGCCGTCGCTGAGAACGACGTCCGCCTCCCACTGCACCGGATAGTCCTCGGTCACGTAACCGAGGGTAAGGCACGCCGCTCCCGTGCCCGCGGTGGGGAAAAACACGGCTTCCTCGGTTTCGCTGCGCGTTCGAGACCTATTCGAGGCACCGGAGCTGTTAACGTCGACCCCACGCCCAGGATGCCGCTCGCGCGGGCCGTGTTGATCGAGGTGATGACTCCATGACGCGCGTGGTCGTGGTCGGCGATCTGATGACAGACACCGTGGCTCGTGCCGCGTTTCCCCTGGCCAAGGGGAGCGATACACCTGCCGCCGTGACGACCCACGGAGGCGGTTCGGGTGCCAACGTGGCCGCCTGGCTCGCCGTCGAGGAGGTCGAGGTGGCCTTCGTCGGCCGCCGCGGCTCCGACATCGCGGGCCGGAACCGGGACATGGAGATGATGGGGTACGGCGTCGACGCCCGCCTCGTCATGGACGCCGAACGTCCCACCGGCACGTGTGTGGTGATGGTCACCCACAAGGGCGACCGCACGATGCTGTCGGACCCGGGCGCCAACGGCGCGCTCCTCCCCGAGGACATCGAGCGCTGCGGCGACCTGTTCGTCCAGGGCACGCACATGCACCTCTCCGGCTACTCGCTGATCAACGAGGGCTCCCGCAAGGCCGCCATCCTCGCGCTGGACATGGCCCGCAAGGCGCAGATGTCGGTCTCGGTGGACGGCGGCTCGTTCTCCCCGCTCAAGCGGATGGGCGCCGAGCCCTTCCTGGAGTGGACGCAGGGCGCCCGGCTGCTGGTCGTGAACGCCAAGGAGGCGGAGATCCTCACCGGCCGGGACACCCCCGACCAGGCCGCCAAGGTGCTGACCGCCTGGTACCCCCAGGTCGTCATCAAGGACGGCGCCGACGGCGCCATCTGGTACACCAACGGCCGCCCCGAGCCGGTCACCGTCGCCGCCGAGCCCGTCGACAAGGTCGTGGACGGCACCGGCGCGGGCGACGCGTTCGTCGCCGGGTTCCTGCCGCCCTGGCTGGACGGCAAGCAGCCCGCCGACGCCCTCACCGCCGGGTGCCGGCTCGCCGCCCGCGCCATGCGGCACCTCGGGGCCCGCCCCACCCTCGACGTGGTCGACAACCAGATCTGACGCGCCCGGCCCGGCGACGAGCCGGGCCGCTCGCCACCGTCGCGGATCAGGCCAGCGGCGTGTAGGTGCGGACGTCCTCGCGGACGGCCTCCCACAGGCGGTTCAGCGGGTGGTCCGCGTCGTACCGCTCGAGGTCGGCGCGCCGGACGAACGCGCCGGTCATCAGCTCCGCGCGCGGCTCCATGTCGTCGTCCAGCCCGATCGCCCGCAGCGGGACGGCGTCCGGGTCGTCCCGTCCGGCCATGCCCCGGCCGATCGACCCGGTGACGATCATGCAGCCGCGGACGAACCCCGACCGCAGCAGCGACAGCCCGTAGTGCACGTCGTCGATGTCGGCGACGACGTTCAGCCGCTCCCGGTAGTTCGGGCCGTACCAGGTCGCGAGCAGGTCGGCGACCAGGCCCGCGGGCGGCAGCACCAGCGGGACGCCGGGCAGCCGGCTCGTCGGCACCGGAGTGTCGGGCAGCTCGCGCTCCGGCAGGTTCGTCAGCAGCAGCGCCCGCCCCCGCGCGTACTCGACGACCTCGTACTCCTTGAGCCGCCGGTCCCCCTCCGGGGTGCTGACGATGCTGCCGCACACGAGATCGACCTGGTTGGTCTCCAGGCGCGACCACACGTCCTTCGTCCGCACGTGGGCGACCTTGAACTCCACCTCCCGCTGCCGGAACTCCTCCGACACCCGGTTCCACGCCCGGGACACGATCGGGAGCGTGAACTCGGTCGTGCCCACCGTGAGCATCCGGCCCAGCCTGCGCCTGCTGCGGTGCACGGCCTCCAGCCAGTTCTCGAACGTGGCGCGCGCCAGTTCCACGGTCGCCTCGCCCGTCGGGGTGAACAGGAAGTCCTTCCCGCGCCCCTGCCGGACGGCCAGCACCTCGCCGCAGAGCGCCTGGCTGGTCCGGTTCAGCGTGTCGAGCTGCTTCTGGACGCTCGACTGCTCGCGCCCGAGCGCCCGTGCGGCGCGCAGCGCGGACCCGGTCTCGTGCACGAGGAGCAGGGTCCGCAACTGGTCGAACGTCATGTCCAGCAGACCGGGCGGGCAGTCGAGCAGCTCGTCGAGGGGCACGGGACCGGACATTACTACCTGCCGTCCCGACCCGGCCGAAATGGCCTCTCGCGCACCCCGGCGGGAATTGATGACATTTCCTCTCCAACTTATCTTGAGATGTTCTCCCAATCAGCTGGACAGGGTTTTCTAACCTCTAGAACACTTTCCTCTCGTCCGGACCCCGCCGAGGAAGCACAGTGAACCGACCGACCTCCCCCCACGCCGCCGCGTCCCCTCCCGGACGCACCGGCGGCGCTCCCGGGCGCGTCCCGGCGACCGTCCTCGCCGGGACCGCCGCCGGGGAGGCGGTCCACCGCTTCCGGCGACGATGACCCCCGTTCGCCGCGGCCCTTCTCCGCCGCGGCGCCGGGCCGGTCGTCGGCCCGTGCGCGGGGCCGCGCGCACGGGCCGGCTCGGTTGCGCCGCCCGCGCCGACAGGGGCGCGCGGGCGGCCCGCAACCATCCCCCACGACGGCCTCGCCGCCCCATCGGCGCCGACCACGACCACCGGCGCCACCCCGAACGCCCCCACCGCCGAGCAAGGCCGAACGGCCGCCATCAGCGGCGACCGGGCGCCCCGACCTCAACGCGCCGCCGTCCACCCGATGACCGGCCGGACACGGGCCCGATCGGCCACCGCCGACGGCGGCCGCGCGGTCACGGGCCACCGGCGGTCGGCCGGGTGGGCGGGTCAGTTCGGGGTGGCGAGGGTCAGGGGGAGGACGGCCGGGGCGCCCGCGTGTCTCAGGAGGCGGGCGGCGACGGTCATCGTCCAGCCGGTCTCGACGCGGTCGTCGACGAGGAGGACGGGGCCGGGTGCCGCGGCGAGCGCGTCGCCCAGCGGGTCGGGCAGCGCGAGGCCGTTCCAGACGGAGCGGAGGCGCTGGGCGCTGTTGTGGCGGCGGGGGACGGGCTCGCCCACGGGGGCGAGTTCGCCGAGGTAGGGGAGGCGTCCGATCTCGGCGATGCGGTGACCGAGGCCGGTGACGAGGCGGGGCCGGGAACGCGACCCGATGGTGACGACGCCGGTGGGGCGGGCGGACCAGTCCCAGGCGGCGAGGACGGTGACGACCGCGTCGAGCATGTCGGCGGGCACGTCGGCGTCGCCGGCGGCGAACAGGTCGCGGAGGCGGTTGCCCCAGCCGATGTCGGTGAGGCGGCCGAGGGCGCGTCCGGTCTCGGCCTGCTCGCCGGGGGCGATGCGGCCGGAGACGCCGAGGTCGTCCTTGACGGCGGTCGGCCACATGCGCCGGGGCGCCAGGTCGACGCCGGGACGGTGCAGGCGGTCGCGGGCCCGCGCGGTGCTCTCGGCGGCGACGTCGGCGGACCTGTGCTCGCCGGTGCAGTTGTCGCAGCGGCCGCAGGGCGCGGCGGCCGGGTCGTCGAGCCGGTGGCGGAGGAACTCCTCCCGGCAGCCGGTGGTGGTGATGTAGTCGAGCATGGCCTGCTGCTCGCGGCGGCGTTCGGCGGTGACGCGCTCGTAGCGTTCGCGGTCGTAGGCCCAGGGGACGCCGGTGGCGGTCCAGCCGCCCTTGACACGGCGGACGGCGCCGTCGACGTCGAGGACCTTGAGCATCATCTCCAGGCGGGAGCGGCCGAGGTCGACGCGGGGTTCGAGGGCGCCGAGGGAGAGGGGTCGGCCGGCCTCGTCGAGGACCCGCAGGGTGTCGCGGACGATGTGCTCGGGCGGGAACGCCATGCTCGCGAAGTACTCCCAGATCTCGCGGTCCTCCCGGCCGGGGAGGAGGATCACCTCGGCGCGGTCGACGCCGCGGCCCGCGCGGCCGATCTGCTGGTAGTAGGCGACGGGCGACTGCGGTGCGCCGACGTGGACGATGAACCCGAGGTCGGGTTTGTCGAAGCCCATCCCGAGGGCGCTGGTGGCGACGAGGGCCTTCAGCTTGTTGTCGAGGAGGTCCTGCTCGGCCTGGAGCCTCTCGGCCTGTTCGGTCTGGCCGGAGTAGGCGGCGACCTCGTGCCCGCGGTCGCGGAGGAACGCGGCGATCTCGTGCGCGGCGGCGACGGTGAGGGTGTAGATGATCCCGGAGCCGGGCAGGTGGTGGAGATGCTCGGCCAGCCAGGCGATGCGCTGCTCGGCCGTCGGTGGCGTCACCACGGACAGGTGCAGCGACTCGCGTTCCAGGGGGCCGCGAAGCACGAGCGTCTCCCCGTGGCCCGTCGCCGGGCCCGCGCCCGCGAGCTGCTCGGCGACGTCGTGGGTGACGCGGGCGTTGGCGGTCGCCGTGGTGGCGAGGACGGGGATGCCCGGCGGCAGTTCGGTCAGGAGGGTGCGGATGCGGCGGTAGTCGGGCCGGAAGTCGTGCCCCCAGTCGGAGATGCAGTGGGCCTCGTCGACGACGATCAGGCCCGCGCCGGCGGCGAGCTTCGGCAGGACGAGGTCGCGGAAGTCGGGATTGTTGAGTCGTTCGGGGCTGACGAGGAGGACGTCGACGCCGCCTTCCTCGACCTCGGCGAAGATCCCCTCCCAGTCGTCGGTGTTGGCCGAGTTGATCGTGCGGGCGTGGATGCCGGCCCGTTCCGCGGCGTCGATCTGGTTGCGCATCAGCGCCAGGAGCGGGGACACGATCACGGTGGGGCCCGCGCCGCGGGCGCGCAGGAGGCGGGTGGCGACGAAGTAGACGGCGGACTTGCCCCATCCGGTGCGCTGGACGACCAGTGCCCGGCGGCGCCCGACGACGAGGGCGTCGATCGCCGTCCACTGGTCGTCGCGGAGCCGTGCGTGGTCGCCGGCGAGGGCGCGCAGGGTCCGTTCGGCCTCGTCGCGGAGGTCGCTGGGAGAACTCATGCACCCTTGGTATCAACGATGCGATGACCATCACACCAGAACTTGTTTCTGGGGATAACCCCGGTGGACGTCGCAGGCCCCGGCCGTGGGTAGCCTGCGGGCGAGATCGGATCTTGCTGGAAGGACACAAGCGCGGAAATGAGCGCGACGCAGCGCCCGGAGGCCCCGGGCGCGGTGGACAGGCTGCGGCAGTCGGCCGCCGCGGAACGGCTTCGGCGCACCTGGCAGGTCCTGATGGACGGGTCGCCGCCGGAACCGCCCGAAGAGGAACCCGGGGAGGTCGTCGATCCGCGGGCCCTCGACCTCGTACTCCGCGTCGGGGAACTCCTGCTGGCCAGCGGTGAGACCACCGAGCGCGTCAACGAGGCGATGCTGGGCCTTTCGGTGGCCTACGAGCTGCCGCGCTGCGAGGTGCAGGTCACACTGACGAGCCTGCTGGTGTCCTCGCATCCGGGCAAGGGCGCGATGCCGGTGACGGCGGCCCGCGCGATCCGGCGCCGGACGCCCGCGCACTGGCGGCTGACCGCGCTGCACGACCTCGTCCAGCAGGCGTCCATCGGGATGCTGGAGCTGGAGGCGGCGCACCGGCGCCTCGCGGAGATCAAGCGCGGCCGCGGCCCGTACCCGCCGTGGATGATCGTGCTGGGGCTGGGGATGATCTCCGGCTCGGCCAGTGTGCTGTCCGGCGGTGGGCTGATGGTCGCGCTGACCGCGTTCGCCGGGACCGTCCTCGGCGACCGCGCCGCCGCCTACCTGGCCCGCCGGGGCATCGCGGAGTTCTTCCAGCTGGCGGTGGCCGCCGCGATCGGCGCGACGGGCGCGGTCCTCGTGGTCGTGACGGGCAGCCCGGGTCCGGCCGCCTCGGTCGTGACCGGTGTGATCCTGGCGCTGCTGCCCGGGCGTCCGCTGGTGGCGAGCATTCAGGACGGCATCACCGGCGACCTCGTGAGCGCCGGGGCGCGCGTGCTCGAGGTGTTCTTCATCATCGCGGCGCTCGTCGCGGGCCTGGGCGCCGTCGTCTACATCGCGGTCAACTTCGACGTCGCGATCGACGTCCGGCACCTGCCGAAGGCCGCCGAGACGCTCGACTCCGTCCAGATCCTCGCCGCCGCGGCGGTGGCGGTGACGTTCGCGGTGTCGCTGGCCGCGCCGCGCGCCGTGCTGATGCCGGTCGCGGTGGGCGGCGCGCTGATCTGGGTGCTGTACGTGCTCATGCGCGGCTGGGACATGCCGCCCGTGCTGGCCTCCGCGGTGGCCGCGACGGTGGTGGGGACGCTGGCGAACGTGGTCGCGCGCAGGCAGGGCGCGCCCGTGATGCCCTACGTCGTCCCGGCGATCGGCCCGCTGCTGCCCGGGACACCGCTGTACCGGGGCATGGTCGAGCTGAACACGGGGGCACCGCAGGACGGCATCCTCAGCCTGATCTCCGCGCTGTCGATCGCGCTGGCGCTCGGCGCCGGGGTGAACCTCGGTGGTGAACTCGTGCGGGCCTTCCAGCGGGTCGGCCTCACCGCGTCCGGCCGCTGGGCCCGTCCCGCGGCCCGCCGGACCCGCGGCTACTAGCCGCTTTTGTCGGTGCCGGGCGTTACGTTCTCCGCATGTACCGACAGGGAGACATCCTGATCCTGCCCGTGGCCGAGGCGGACGTGCCGGAGCCGGTGCGGGCCCTGCCGCCGGCGCCGCGCGACGGGCGGGGCCGCATGGTGCTGGCGCTCGGCGAGGCGACCGGGCACGCGCACGCGCTGGCCGCGCCCGGGACGCTGCTGCGGACCCCCGATCCGCGCACTCCCGACCACCTGCACCTGCCGTCGGGCGGGCGGCTGGTGCACGAGGAGCACGCGACGATCTCGCTGCCGAAGGGCTGGTACCGGGTGATCCGCCAGCGCGAGTACGTGCCGGGCTCCGTCCGGGTCGTGGCGGACTGAGGTGGCGGAGATGCCGACCGAGACACCGAGGCCCGCGCACTTCGTCGTCGGCGACTGGCAGTCGGCCGCGTTCGCCGCGGTGCCCGCCGACCGGCCCCGCGCCGAGGCGGGGATCGCCGCGGCCTACGCCGCCGCGGGCGCGGCCGCCCCCGACCGCGTCGTCTGGGTGCCCTCGCCCGCGCGCGGCGCCGTCGCGGCGGCCGTCCTGGCGGGGCACGGCGACGCGCTGCGCGCGGCCGGGCTGGACGAGCGGGTCGAGCAGGCGCACGCCGACCTGGGCGACTTCGCCGAACCGGGACGGGCGGGCACGAGCGTCCGCGACGAGGTGCGGACGCGCCCCTGGGAGGCCGAGCGGGCCGCGGCGGCGACGGAGCTCGGGGCGCAGGGGTGGCCGCGGGCGTGGGCCGACAGCGGCGGCCTGCTCTGGGAGCAGGTGCAGTCGCTGGTCACCCGGGTCCGCGGCGCGATCGGCGCGCTGGCGCTGCCCGATCCGGAGGCGGCGACGCCCGAGCGGGAACGGGCGGAGGCGCTGCTGCGCGCCGCCACCCTCGACGCCGTCCTCGGCCAGCACGACGCGCCGTGGCTGGCGCTGTTCGAGTCGCTGGGCCGGCTCGACGGGCCGCTCTCGGGGGTGGCCGAGGTCGCCCGCACGGCGGGCTGGTGGTGGCCGTACGAGCGGCTGGTGATCTGCTCCGAGCGGCCGACCGAGCTGCACCGGGACGAGCCGGGGCGGCTGCACCGCGGGGACGGCCCGGCGCTGGCGCACCCGGACGGGTTCGCGCTGCACGCCTGGCGCGGCATGCCGATCCCGCCCGACTTCGTCGCCTCCCTCACCGACCTGACCGCCGACCGGATCCTCCACGAGGACAACGCCGAGCTGCGCCGGGTCATGCTGGAGATCTTCGGCTACGACCGCTACCTGGCCGACACCGGGGCGAAGCCGGTCCACCAGGACGAGACGGGCGTGCTGTGGTCGATCGACCTGCAGGACGACGAACCGGTGGTGATGGTCGAGGTCGTGAACTCCACCCCCGAGCCCGACGGGACGTACCGGACGTACTACCTGCGCGTCCCGCCGTCCACGCGGACCGCGCGG
This sequence comes from Actinomadura cremea, assembly GCF_014648495.1. Taxonomy (GTDB): domain Bacteria; phylum Actinomycetota; class Actinomycetes; order Streptosporangiales; family Streptosporangiaceae; genus Spirillospora; species Spirillospora cremea. The sequence goes on along the minus strand of NZ_BMRF01000004.1, from coordinate 6,382 downwards.
GAGGGCGTCGCCTGGACGTTCGGGGTGGACGAGGCGGACTACCACCCCGAGAAGCAGACCTGATCGAAGAGACGACCGGTCTGCCGGTCCCCCGGCGGGCGTCCGTTGGCAGCACTTCCCCAGTCGCCAACGGACGCCCGCCGCATCACGCGAGCAGGGCGGGGATCCGCTCGAGGACGCCGCCGGCGAAGGTGTCGTAGAGGCCGAGCGGTTCGAGGTGGACGTAGCCGATGTGGCAGTCGCAGGTGGCGAGGGGGCACGGGCGCGGCCCGAGGGCGGCGCGGAAGGTGCCGTCGTAGAGGTTGCCGAGGACGGACGGGACGAAGTGGCAGCGGCGCACGGTGCCGTCGCCGTCCACCGAGACGACGGTGTCGCCGGTGCGGCACGCGCGGCCCCGGCTGGGGTGCGGGTGCCGGCTGACCGGGAAGAGGGCGTCGATCTCGGTCCAGGCGGCGGCCTCGGCGTCGTCGTAGCGACGGCCCTCGGCGGCGTTGACCCACAGGTAGGCGCCGCCGGGGAGGTCGGCGCGGAGGCGGCGGGCGGCGTCGAGGTGCTCAGGCTGCCCGACGATGCCGACGCTGAACCGGACGCCGCGCGCGTGCAGGTCGCGGCATTTGCCGAGGAACCGCTCGTAGGGCACCTGGCCGGGGTGGTAGGTGGCCCACAGCGCGAGGCGGGACGGGTCGGCGTCGGACGTCCAGGACACGCGGTGGCTGAGGTTCGTCTGGATCGCGACGCGCTCCACGTGCGGGACGTGGCTCAGTTCGACGAGCGCGCGCCGGTACCAGGAGCGGACGAGTCCTTCGCCCCACGGAGTGAACAGGACGGAGACCGGGTGGTCCTGGGCGGTGACCCAGGCGGTGAAGCGTTCGAGGGCGGCGCGGTCGGCGCGCAGCTGCTCGGTCGTGTCGCGGCGCTTCGCGAACGGGCAGTACGGGCAGTCGTAGTCGCAGCTCGCCAGGGGTCCTCGGTAGAGGATCGTCAGGTGGTCCATCAGCGCGCCTCGTAGGAGGCCATGAGGGCCTGCACGGATCCGGAGAACAGCGCGGGGCCGATGGCGTCGGAGTGGGCGAGCCCTTCCGGGGTGAGGCGCAGGGTGTCGGGGGACGGCTCCAGCCAGCCGCGTTCGCCGAACGTGCGGAGTTCGTCCGGGAAGTGCGCGGACGGGTCGCCGCCGAAGCGCGCGCGGTAGGAGGCGAGGTCGAGCCCGTCCGCCTGCAGGAGGGATTGCAGAAGGTGACGGCGGCGGCGTTCGTCCGCCGTCATGGTGAGCCCGACGCGTGCGGTGCCGAAGTCGGTCTCGCGCACGTAGTCGTCGATGATCGAACGGACCTGCGACGCCCCGACCGCGTACTCGAACGAGTAGTGCAGCGCGGTCGTGTAGGAGCGGGCACCGCAGCCGAGGCCGACCATGCCGTCGGTCTGGCAGCAGTACTCCGCCCCGTTCGCGGACTCCCCCGGCAGGCGGAACATGCGCATGGACACCTGCTCGTAGCCCTGGGCCAGGAGGTGGTCGCGTCCGAGCCGGTAGAGGGTGAGGCGCTGGTCGTCCCAGTCACGGGCGCGCCGCCCGAGTCCGGTGAGCGGACGCACGTACAGGGGGTAGAGGTAGAGCTCCTCCGGGCGCCACGCGAGGGCGGCGTCGAGGGAGTGCATCCACGTGGCGGGGGTCTGGCCGTCGATGCCGTAGATGAGGTCGATGTTCAGGGTCGGGAAGCCCACCGCGCGGATGCGGTCCAGTGCGGCCTCGACCTCGGCGCGCTTCTGCGGACGGACGGCCGCGCGGGCCTCGTCGTCGATGAAGCTCTGCACGCCGATGGAGACGCGGGTGGTGCCGCGTTCGGCCAGGACGGTCAGGCGGTCGGTGGTGGCGGTCGCCGGGGACGTCTCGACGCCGAGCGGGCCCGACCCGAATCCGGGGAATCGTCCCGCGATATCGCAGAGCCGTTCGAGTTCGGGAGCGGTGAGGTAGGTGGGGGTGCCGCCGCCGAACGCCGCCGTGGCGAACGACGCGCCGCCCCCGCCCTCCGCGCCGCCCGCGCCGGCCAAGCCGTCCAGGACGGCCGTGGCCTGCCGGTCGAGCGCGTCCAGGTAGGCGCCGGTGAGCTCCCCGGGCGCGCCCGTGCGGGTGAACAGGTTGCAGAACCCGCACCGCATCTCGCAGAACGGGATGTGCAGGTAGAGGAACAGCGCGTCGAGCGGCTCGCCCGCCCACACGTCCCGCAGGGCGGGCGCGGGGTCGAGCGGGCGGTAGGCGGTCTTGTGCGGGTACGCGTAGACGTATCCCTGGTAGGGGGACACGCCGGTCGCGGTGCTGGCTAGGGTCACGGCAGAACGAACTCTCCGTACGGAACGGTCCACACGACCTCATGGCCGATGCGGTGCCCGGTATGGCCGTCCTCCCCGTACGCCGTGCCGTGGTCGGAGCACACGATGACGAGGCAGGGGCGGCGCATGAGGGCGAACAGGCGCTCGATGCGGGCGTCGACGTGGCGCAGGGCGGCGGCGTGGCTCGCGCGCGTGTCGCCGTCCGCGCGGGACGCGCCGTCCAGGTAGAACCAGTTCGGCTGGTGCAGGGACGCCACGTTGACCAGCATGAACAGCCGGCGGTCGGGCGGCAGCCGGGCCACCACGTCGGCGGCGCGGCCGATCTGGTTGGGCAGCGCGTCCGGGTCGGTCACCCCGAACTCCGGCTCCCAGTGGCTCTCGGCGAACAGCGACGGGAGCGCGGAGCCGAGCGGGGTGCGCTTGTTGAAGAACCCCACGCCGCCGATGCAGGCGGTGTGGTAGCCGGCGGCGGCGAGCCCGGCCGGCAGGTCGGCGGCGTCGAACGTCCAGGTGCCGGGCGCGGTCGTTTCGCTGCCGGGGAAGGCGCCGGCGAACGGGCGGGGGTGCGGGCCGGGCGCGGCGGGGGTCGGCAGGAAGCCGGCGAGCATCGCCGCGTGGGCGGCGTAGGTGAAGCTGCCGGGAGTGTGGCGGCGCTCCCAGCGCCCGTCCGGCAGGTGCCGGACGAGCGTGGGCGTCTCCCCCGCCGCGGCGAGTTCGGCGGCCACGTCGTACCGCAGTGTGTCGAGCGTCACCAGCAGCACGTCGTGGCTTCCGATGATCCGGTTCATGTCACGCATGGGCGCCGCTTCCCGCGAGGACGGCCCTGACCTGGGCGGTGTAGGTGTCGACGCCCTCGCCGGGGCCGCCCGGGAAGCCGGTGAGGCGCGGCAGGAGGTCGCCGAACGCGTTGACCTCGCACACCGCGAAGCTCCGCATGCGGTTCAGGACGAGCAGGTCCACACCGACCATCGTGCTGCCGGGGAAGCACGCGGCAGCCCGCGCGCACACGTCCATGGCCTCGTGCCAGCCGCCGTCCCCAAGCGCGCTCCGGACGGCCTCCAGGTCTCCTCTGGCACCGCCCAGATGCAGGTTGGTCATGGGGTGGCTGCTGGTCCGGACGACCGCGTGCGTCGGCTCGCCGCCGATGACGACGACGCGCAGGTCGAACGTCCGCCCGCCGATCGACGCCTTCGGCACCCAGCGCTCCACGTGCAGGCCGTCCGGCGCGAGCGCGTCGACCAGCGACGCGATCTCCGGCTCGCCGAGGTAGGTGCGCACGCGGAGCGAGTTGCGCAGCCCGTCCGGGGTCGTCGCGGCCGAGGTGATGGCGCGGATCCGGCCGCCGGGCGCGGTCTGCAGCGCCACGACCCCGGACGCCGACGACCCGTGCGCGGGCTTGACGAACACGCGCCGCTCCCCCGCGTCCGCCATCGCGTCCCGCAGCGAGGCGTAGTCGTGGACGGGCGCGAGCGCGGGCGGCACGGGCACTCCGGCGGCGAGCATCCGGGCGTGCGACAGCCGCTTGTCGAACATGACGGCGATGTCGTCCACGTCCCCCGTGATCCGGGCGCCCGCCGCCGACGCCGCCGCGCCGATCCGGCCGAGCGCGGCGGTGAACGTCCGGTGCCAGCGGGCGCCGCCGCCCACCCGCGTCGGGTCGCCGGGGCCGCGCAGCAGCGCGTCCGCCTCGGCGTCCTCGCCGGGCGAGTCGATGCGCACGAGGTCGCTCGGGCCGAACCCGAGGTCGCCGCCGCGCAGCACGTCCGTCCAGGGGACGACCCGGGGTTCGGGCAGGCCGCACGACCGGCACGCCTCCGCGAACAGGACGGGACGCCGGTCGCCGGGCGTCGCGACGACGGTGAACGCGCTCATTCCGACACCGCGACGTAGTACTCGCGGTCCCCGTCGTCGTCCCCCCACGGGAAGTCGTCGCCCGCATCGCCGGCGGCGCCGAGCGCCAGGCCGACGCCGGGCAGCGCGGCCTTCACCCGGTCCGTCATCGGGCCGGTCAGGTAGTGCTGGTCCAGGTCGAGTTCCCGCAGGTGGACGAGGGGCTGCCCGCCCAGCAGCGCCGCCGCGCCCCGGTCGGTCAGCGTCCCCATCGCCAGGGCCAGCGACTCCAGCCGCGCCACGACCGGAGCGGACGCGAGCGCGGCCGCGAGCTCGTCCAGCATCGGGGTGTTCCACAGGCCGAGGTGCCGCAGCGCCGGGAAGCGCGTCCCGTCGAGGACGGGCGCGAGATCGGCGACCGTCGCGTCGCCGCCGCGGTACTCGACGCCCAGCCACAGGTCGAGGTGCTCGAGGTTCGGCAGCTCGCTCGCCGCCACGGCCCGCACCACGTCCGCCGGGAGCCCGGCGGACTCGAACCGCAGGACCTTCAGGGCGTCGCTCCGGAACGGCGAGAGCCGCAGGTCCTCCGCGCCGCGCACCTCGAAGCGCTCCAGCCCCGGGAACGCCCGCAGCACCGGGGTGATGTCGGTGTGCTGGATCCAGGAGAGGTGCGCCTCGTCCTCGATGTCGATGTCGCCGACGAACAGGGACCGCAGGTTCGGGAAGGCCGCGGCCGCGCCGGTCAGGACCGGGACCGGCAGCGGCTCCATGTCCCAGAAGCCGATGACCAGCGCGGTGACCGCCGTGGTGTCGACCGCCTCGACGAAGCTCGCGAAGTGGTCGGCGAACTCGGGGCCGTCGTAGGAGGTGGTGACGCGCCAGGCGACCTCCCCGCCCGCGCCGGTGCCCGCATCGGCGTCGTACGTGACCACAGGCAGCCCCACGTACTCCGTCAGGTGCTCACCGATCGCCATGGTCCCCCTTCACGTCCATCGCCCAGATCATTCCGACACCGCGACATAAAAGCCATTCGGCGGCCACGCGTCATCGGCGGTCGCGTGCTCCGGAAGCCGGAGGTCGACCTCGACGCCGGGGAGCGCCGCCTCGATCCGCTCCATCAGCGGCGTGGAGACGAAGTGGTGGTGAAGGTCGAGTCTCCGCAGGTGGGTGAGGGGCTGACCGGACAGGAGCGCCTCGGCGCCCCGGTCGGTCAGCGTCCCCATCGCCAGGCTCAGCGACTCCAGCCGCGCCACCACCGGCGCGTCCGCCACCGCCTCGGCGATCTCGTCCTGCCGTTCCGCGTTCTCCAGCCCGAGATGCCGCAGCGAGGGCAGCCGGTCTCCGGCGAGGAGGGGCGCCAGGTCGTCCACGGACGCGTCGCCGCCGTAGTCGGAGTCGCCGAGCCACAGGTCCAGGTGCTCCAGGTTCGGCAGGTCGCTCGCCGCCACCGCCCGGACGACCCCGGCGGGCAGCCCGCCGGACTCGAACCGCAGCACCCGCAGCGACTCGCTCCGGACCGGCCCCGGACCGAGGTCGCCGACTCCGCGGACCTCCAGCCGCTCCAGCTCCGGGAACGCCTCGAAGACCGGCGAGAGGTCCCCGTGCCCGATCCAGGAGATCTCCTGTTCGGGGACGTCCCCGAGGTAGAGCGCGCGCAGGCGGGGGAACGCGCCCGCCTCCGCCGCGATCTCCCGTGCGGCGACCGGCGCGTCCCACCGGCCGCTGACCAGATGGGTCACCCGCGTCGTGTCGACGTTCTCCAGGAGCCAGTCGAGGCTCGTCCCGGCCTCGTACGCCAGCCCGTCACGGACCCCCGGATAGAGGCCCCAGGCGGCGTCCCCGGGCGCCGGCAGGGGCTCGACGGCGGGTTCGATCTCGATCGCGACGACGGGAAGCCCGTCGAACCCGTCGAGCCGTTCGTCGCTCATTCGGACACTTCGATGTAGGGCTCGTCGCGCCGCGCCCCCTTCAGCGCGATCTCGACGCCCGGCAGCGCCTCCCTGACCCGCTCCTGGAGCGGCTCGGAGATGAAGTGGTGGTGCAGGTCGAGCTCGCGGAGGTGGGTGAGGGGCTGGCCCGCGAGGAGCGCCTCGGCGCCCCGGTCGGTGAGGGTCCCCATCGCCAGGCTCAGCGACTCCAGCCGCGCCACGACCGGCGCACCCGCGACCGCCTCGGCGATCTCGTCCTGCATCTCCGAGTCCTCCAGGCCGAGGCGCCGCAGCGC
>NZ_BMRF01000003.1 GCF_014648495.1 Actinomadura cremea | reverse complement strand
CCGCGAACTCTTCCAGATCATCACCGCTCACGATCTTGAACTCGCCGCTTGACATCCATAAGAGCATCCCGAGCCTCGCAGCGGCGGGCCCGCACCCGGCGGCCGGAGCGGAGCGGGTTCCGTCACCGCGCGGCAGCGGCCCCGCACCCGGCGGCCGGAGCGGAGCGCAGCGGAGCGGAGGCCGACGGAATCCCTGCCTTCCCCGGCGGTGACAGTCGAATACACGCCGAAGATCGGGCAATTACGGCAGCGGGCGGCGGGGCATGATCAGATATACGTCCCGCCGGTTTCCGCCGCGCGCCGCTCCCGGGCCGCGCGGGCGCGCCGGCGGACCCCCGGATGCCTGCTCGACCGAACGGAGAACGCGCCGAATGCGTGGGAAGACGCCCGTGATCGCGATGGCCGCGGCGGGAGTGCTCGGCGTGACGGCGGGCGGCTGGCCCGTGGTGCGCGCCCAGGCCGGCGAGTCCGGGCCGTCCACCCGGTCGCAGCTCGCCTCGGCGCTCACCGACCGGACCTTCCCGGCGCCCGAGCCCGGTTCCTGGACGCCGCCGAAACCCGCGCAGGACGGTCTTCCCCCGGTCGTCACCGACATCTCCACGCAGGATCGCGTGGTGTTCCTGACGATCGACGACGGCTACGTCTACGACGCCGAGTTCGTGAACCTCGTCCGCAAGGAGAAGGTTCCGATCATGACGTTCCTGACGTCCCGGTACATCGACGGCCACGGCCAGTACTTCTGGGCGATGAAGCGCGCGGGGTCGCCGATGGAGAACCACACGGTCGGGCATCCCGACATGGCGACCCTCGGCCCGGACGCGCAGAAGAAGGAGATCTGCGACGCGTCCGGCGCGATCGAGAAGCAGTACGGCCGCCGCCCGACGCTGTTCCGGCCGCCGTTCGGCAGCTACAACGAGACCACGCGGCGGGTCGCGAAGGACTGCGGCGTCAAGTCGCTGGTCCTGTGGTCGGCCGAGTACTACAACGGGACGGCCGGGCCCGGCGTCGGCTTCAACGGGTTCGCGCGCGGGGACGGCGGTCAGGGCTTCAAGCCCGGCGACATCATCCTCATGCACTTCCGCAAGGGGCTCGCGGGCCAGTTCAAGGCGTTCCTCGACAAGATCAGGAAGGCCGGGTTCCGGCCCGCCGCGCTGGAGAACTACCTGCCGGAGTCGCTCGGCGGCAACGCGCCCGACCAGGGCGGGGCCTGAAACCCGGCGAATCCGGAGGAATCCCGGTTACGGGGTGCGGGCCGTCCCGCGCGTTCTATCGTCGTGCCGCCGGCGGGGTTGAGTCCCCCGCTCCCCGAGCAACCCCGCCGGCATGGGCCTCCTACTCCTCGGCGCGGCGGCGCACCGGCCCGCCGATCTCGGTCTCCTCGGGCGCGATCACCCCGCCGCCCGCGCCGTCCGGCCGCCGCACCGCGTTGAGGGCGTGGTAGCCGACCAGGACGGCGATGGTGCCGAGCGCGATCCCGCCCAGCGGGAAGTCGTCGGTGACGTTCAGCGTCACGTTGCCGATCGCGAGGATCAGCGCCGCCGCGACGGGGACGAGGTTCACCGGATCGCCGAAGTCGACGCGGTTCTCCACCCAGATCTTGGCGCCGAGCAGGCCGATCATCCCGTACAGGACGACGGTGATGCCGCCGAGCACGCCGCCGGGGGTCGCGGCGACCAGCGCGCCGAACTTGGGGCAGAGCCCGAACAGGACCGCCACGAGCGCCGCGATGTAGTACGCGGCCGTCGAGTAGATGCGGGTGGCGGCCATGACGCCGATGTTCTCGGCGTAGGTGGTGGTGGGCGCGCCGCCGACCGCGGACGCGAGGGTGGTGCCGACGCCGTCGGCGGCCAGGGCGCGGCCCAGCACCGGGTCCAGGTCGTCGCCGGTCATCGCCGACACGGCCTTGACGTGCCCGGTGTTCTCCGCGATCAGCGCGATGACCGGGGGCAGCGCCAGCAGGATCGCGGACGTCTTGAAGTCGGGCGCGTGCAGGGTCGGGAGCCCGAACCAGTCGGCGGACGACACCGCGCCGAAGTCGACGCGGTCGTGCGCGAACGCGGTGGCGACGCAGTACGGGCCCTCGGACGCGCACGCGCGGCCCGACGCGTCCAGCAGGTTCTGTCCCGGCAGCACCGAGGTGACGGGCCCGGCGAGGGCGTCCAGCAGCCAGGAGAGGACGAATCCGAACACCAGCGCGAGGAGGATCGCGATCCGCGCCCAGAAGCCGCGCAGCAGCACCGTGCACAGGACGGCGAAGCACAGCGTGGCGAGGGCGACCCACTGGTCCTGCGGCCAGTAGGTGTCGGCGACGACCGGCGCCAGGTTGAACCCGATCAGCATGACGACCGCGCCGGTCACCGCGGGCGGGAAGATCCGGTGGACGAGGTCGCCGCCCAGCAGGTGGACCGCCACGCCGACCAGCAGCAGCGCGACGCCGGTGACGAGGATCGCGCCGGTCACCGTCGCGGCGTCGCCGCCGCCCGCCCGGATCGCCGCGGCCACCCCGACGAAGGAGGCGCTGCTGCCGAGGTAGCTCGGGACCTTGCCCCGCACGATCAGCAGGAACAGGATCGTCGCGAACCCCGACATCATGATCGCGAGGTTGGGGTCGAGGCCCATCAGCACGGGGAACACGAACGTCGCCCCGAACATCGCCACCACGTGCTGGGCGCCGATCCCGGCGGTGCGCGGCCACGACAGCCGCTCGTCCGGACGGACGATCTCGCCGGGCGGCGGCGTCCGCCCGTCGCCGTGCAGCTTCCAGCCGATCTTCATCGGGTCCCTCCCGGTCCTGCGTCGCCGCGCCGTGCGGCACGGTAGATCTACCAGGTGGGAGGACGTGCGAAGGGACCGGGGCCGCCCGGGGGCCGCCGCGTCGGCGCGGCCCCGGACGACCGCCGGGCGGTGCGGTTACCCTCAGATTCCGCGCATGCGCAGAACGTGGAGGGCGAGGGTGAGGTTGAGGCGCAGGTGGGCGTCCTCGGTGAACGCGCCGAGCATCCGCTCCAGCTTGCCGATGCGGTAGCGCAGCGTGTTGTAGTGGAAGTGGAGGCGGCGGGCGGTCTCGGCGACGTTGAGGTTGGTCTCCAGCAGCACCTGCAGTGTGCGGCGCAGGTCCACCAGTTCGGGCTCGGCGTCGGACGCGAGGTCGCCGAGGGTCTCGCGGACGAACGCGTGCAGCTCGTCCGGGTCCGACACCAGGCTCAGCAGCCGGTACACGCCGAGCTGGTCGAAGTGCGCGCGCGCCCCGGCGCCGTGCAGCTGCCTCCCCACCCGGACGGCCTTGACCGCCTGGTCGTACGCCTCGGGCAGTGCGGCCGGGGAGCACACCGTGCGGCTGACGCCGGTGGAGAACGTCCGCCGCACCGACATGTGCTCGGCGAAGACCGCCGCCGCTTCCTTGATCATGGTCTGCAGCGGCGCGGACGGCAGATCGGCCGAGCCGTCGCCGTCCCCGCCGATGATCGCGACGACCTCGTGGGCGAAGCTCACGACCGCCGCGCCGCGGTCGTGCCGCCGCGCGGCGGCCGTCCAGGCCGCGGCGAGCCGCTCCTGCGCGGACCGCTCCTCGGCGCCGCGCCCGCCGCGCGCGCCGCCGTCCGGCTCGCCGCCCGCTCCCCCGCCCGAGCCGCCGCCGCGGGCGCGCCCGTCCAGTTCGGCGACCACGACCACCATCGGGCGGTCGAGATCCCAGCCGAACCCGTCGCAGTGCCCGATGATCCGGTCGTCGTCGCCCGCGCGGCCCGCGAGGACGTCCCGCAGGAAGTCGGCCCGGTACTTGCTCTCCACCGCCGCGACCGCCTGCTGCTTGGTCACCACGAGCGCCGTGACGGTCGCGGCGCGCTCGAGGATGCCGAGGTCGGTGCCGCGCAGGGCGCCGCCGGGGCTGAACGCGATGATCCGGCCGTGGTCGAAGCCGCCCGCCATCACGGGGACGACCAGGTGGTCGGCGGTGCCGTGCGCGCCGGTGATGCCGCAGCCGCCGCGACCGCAGGCCGCGTGCCGGCCCGCGTCGAACGCCCGCATGGCCTGGACGTCCTCGTCCGGACCGGCGCCCGCGAGGACCCGCTGCTCGCCGTCCAGCACGACGACCGCCACGTCCAGCAGGGACGCGACCTCGTCGACGACCTCCTGCAGGCCGCCGCCGCACAGCACGATCTGGACGAGCGCGCGGTGCACCTCCTCGGTGCGGGCGAGCACGGCCGCCTGCCGGTTCAGGATGTCGGTCAGCACCTGGTTGAGGATGTCGTCGAAGCCGACGTCGGGGGCCAGCAGGATCAGCGGGAAGCCGCGCCGGTCGGCCTGCGCGATCATCTCGGGCGGGACCGCGTCCAGGTAGCGGCCGAGTTTGATCGCGAGCGCCGCGAGGCCGCGCTCGTCGAGGTCGGCGACCAGGTTGTCGAGGGACTGGGGAGTGTTGCGGAGCGGGTATCCGGTGGTGAGGAGGAGCTCGTTCGGCTTGACCCACGACAGGACGTCGGGGACCTCCATCACGTTGAGCCGCTGGACGACGCGGTCGAGTCCGGCCCGGCCGGCGATGAGGCGGGCGCCGTCCAGGGTGCTGACGCCGAGTACCTCGCCGACCGACAGGCCGTAGGTCAGTGTTCCGGTGCTGGCGAGCCGCAGGGCCGGTGGGCCCGGGTCCGCGCTGGTGTAACTCATGCCAGGGGTCACCTCGCCTTTTGGTGCGTACATCGCCGGTTACGGCGTGATCGCTACCTCTTCCTGATCAACACTGACAACAAAGACGAACAATGACAAGAAGCATTGGCACCTTTGTCCATACGGCCCGCGCGAGCGGCGATCTACCGTCGCGGCAGAGTCCGGGCCGCCCCGTCGACGATGACGCGGGCGGCGCCCGTCACCGGCCTCGGGAGGTTCCGTGACCCCGCTCGTCCGCGACCCCGCACCGCTCCCCGCGCGGCCCGGAGCCCGCCCGGCCGGCGCGGGCGCCGCGAGCCTGGCCCTGCGGCCGCTGCTGGACGGACCGCGCCGCGCCGCACGCGTCATCGCCGTGTTCCCGGCGGCGGTGTACGCGGAGGTGCGCGGCGCGCCGGAGCCGCGGGTGCTCGCCGTGGTCGCGTCCGACGCCGCCCGCATGCCGAACGCCGTGGTCGTCCCGGCGGCCCGCCGCGACCAGCCGTTCCGCGCGGTGCGCGAGGGCGCCGACGCGGTCGTCGGGGACGGGCGGGTCGAGACCGGCGGGTTCGCGGTGCGGGTGCGCCGCGAGTGGGACCCGGCGCCCGTCCTCGGGCCGCTCCATCCCGCCGCGCTGGCCCGGGGCGTCCGGGCGGTGGAGTCCGCGTGCGGCGACGCCGGGATGACCGGCGGCGGCCTGGCCGGCCACCCCGACCCGGTGCTGCTCGCCGCCCACTGCGCCGCCGGGGACCTCGCGGGCGCGGTGGAGGCCGCCGAGCGGATCGTGGGGCTCGGGCCGGGCCTCACGCCGAGCGGGGACGACATCCTGTGCGGGCTGCTCGTGGCGCTGCGGCTCGCGGGCGGCGCCGTCCGGCCCGCCGGGCGCGCGGTGTGGCTGGCCGACTGGCTGGGCGCGGCCGTCACGGCGGACGCCGGCACCCGCACCACCGCGCTCGCCGCGACGCTGCTGCACTGCGCGGCGGCGGGCGGCGCGGGCGCCGAGGTCGGCGCGGTGCTGCGCTGCGCCGCCGGGGCCGAGCCGCCCGGTCCGGCCGTGCGGCGGCTGCTGGCCGTGGGGCACACCTCCGGCACCGACCTGGCGTGCGGGCTGCTCGCGGGCTGCCGCGCGGCGGTCGCGCTGACCGGCCCCCGCTGGATGAACCGCGCCGGCTGACCCGCGCCAGCTGACCCGCGCCGGACGCCCCCGCCGAACGAACCCGGCCGAACGAACCCGGCCGAACGAACCCGGCCGGGCGAACCGGCGTGCGGGCGGGCGGGAGGCGCCGTGTGGCGTGCCTGCGCTGGGGTAACGTCCGGGTATGACCGAAATGATCACCGGGGCGCAGTACGCGCTCGCCGCCGGGCCGTACCGGGCCGTCGTCACCGAGTCGGGCGCGAGCCTGCGCGAGCTGACCCTGCTCGCGGACGGCGGGGACGAGCGGCCGCTCGTGCTGACCCACGGCGCGGACGAGCCGGCCCCGGCGGCGTTCGGGAACCTGCTGATCCCGTGGCCGAACCGCGTCGACCGCGGCCGCTACGAGTACGGCGGGAGGTCGTACCGCCTCGACCTGTCGGAGCCCGAGAACGACTGCGCGATCCACGGGCTCGTCCGGTGGGCGTCCTGGACGGCCGCCGAGCGGGAGCCGCACCGGGTGCGGCTGGCGCACCGGCTGCTCGGATCGGGCGGGTACCCGTTCCGCCTCGACCTCGAGGTCGAGTACGCCCTGGACGCCGAGACGGGCCTGACCGTCCGGCTGAGCGCGCACAACCCGGGGAGCGTCACCGCCCCGTACGGGCACGGCGCCCACCCGTACCTCACGGTCGGCGAGCCGCTCGACCGCTGCACCGCGACGCTCGACGCGGCCCGGTACCTCCCGGTGGACGACCGGATGATCCCGTCCGGGCCCGCGCAGGACGTCGCGGGCACCCGCTGGGACCTGCGCGAGGGTCCCGTGCTCGGCGACCGGCGGATCGACAACGCCTACACCGACCTCGGGCGGGACGCCGCCGGGCGCTGCTGGGTGACGCTCAGCGGCGGCGGTCGGTCGGTGCGGTCGTGGTCCGACGAGGCGCATCCCTGGATGGAGGTCTACACCGCCGACCAGGCGCCCGAGCCGCGGGCCGGGCTCGGCGTCGAGCCGATGACGTGCCCGCCGAACGCGTTCGCGTCCGGCGAGGGGCTGATCGATCTCGAGCCCGGGGACACATTCCGCGGATCTTGGGGGATCATGGCCGGGTGAACCTCAGCTCCGCCTCGCTCGACGACCTGTCCGCCCGCATCGCCGCCGTCCGCGACGAGCACCGCGAACGCCTGTCCGGCGGCGCCGACGGCCGCCGCCCGGTGCACACGGTGTACGTCGCGGCGGACCGGTTCGCCGCCTCGACCCCCGCCGACTTCGGCGCCGAGGCGCTGCGCCTGCTCAACACCCACACGCCGGGCGACGGGTCGTTCGGGGCCGCGTTCGGCCTCGACCCGGAGGTGGCCGGGCAGGTCCGGGCGCGGGTCGCGGCCAAGCTCTCCGCCGAGCCGCTCGAGGACCTGCGGATCGACTTCGAGGACGGCTACGGGACCCGCCCCGACGCCGAGGAGGACGCGCACGTCGGCCAGGTCGTCGAGGCCGTGGCCGCCGCGTACGGGGTGAAGGGGCTGCCCCACTACTGGGGGCTGCGGGTCAAGTCGTTCGCCGACGGCGGCCACGAGCGGGCGATGCGGACGCTCGACGGGTTCCTCACCGCGCTGCGGGACCGGCTCGGGCGGCTGCCCGGCGGGTTCACGATCACGTTCCCGAAGGTGATCGCCGCCGAGCACGTCGCGCTGTTCACCGAGTACCTGGACCGGCTGGAGACGTCCCTCGGCCTGCCCGCCGGGATCCTGCGGTTCGAGATCCAGGTGGAGACGCCCGAGTCGGTCTTCGACCCGGAGGGCAGGGTCGCGGCGCCCGCCATGATCCGGGCCGCCGCGGGCCGGCTGACCGGCGCGCACTTCGGCGTGTTCGACTACACCGCCGCCATCGGGCTGTCCCCGGACGAGCAGCGCCTCGACCATCCGGCCTGCGACTTCGCGCGGCACGTCATGCAGGTCGGGTTCGCCGGGTCCGGGGTGCGGCTGTCGGACGGCTCCACCAACGTCGTGCCGCGCGACGACGGTCCCGACGAGGTCAACGCGGCATGGGCGGCGCACGCCGCGCACGTCCGGCACTCGCTGCGGCACGGCTTCCACCAGGGCTGGGACCTGCACCCCGCGCACCTGCCCAGCCGCTACGCCGTCGTGTACGGCCACCATCTGACCGGCGTGGACGACGTCATCGCGCGGGTCCGCGCGTGGCGGGAACGGTCCGGGGAGGCGGGCGGCGTGCTGGACGAACCGGCGACGATCAGCGCGCTCACCGACCGGCTCCGCCGCGCCGTGGACTGCGGCGCGCTCGACGAGTCCGCCGTCCCGCCCCTTACCTAGCCCGCGCGCCCGCGCCGCGCCCTCACCGGGGCGCGGCGGGTGAAGGACTCCAGGTCGCCGGGGGTGTCGATGTCGTCGGGCACCGCGACGCCGTCGCACGGGACGGGCGTCACCAGGTCGGGCCGGGACCGCAGGAAGGCCCGGGCGCCCCGGTCCCCGACGGCGGACTCCGCGGCCGCCGCGACGTGCTCGGCCGCCAGCAGGACCGGGTTGCGCGGCGCGCCGCCGTAGGTCGCGACGGCGATCCGCGCGCCGTCCCCGTACGCGGCGACCAGCCGGCCGACCGCCTCGGCCGTAACCCCGGGCTGGTCGACGAGCGCCACCACCACCGCGGGGCAGCCGGGCGGCAGCGCGGCGAGCCCGGCGCGCAGCGACGACCCCATGCCCTCCCGCCACTCCGGGTTCGGCACCACGACCGCGCCGGCGACATCCACGCGCGCGGCCCCCGACACCACGAGCACCGGCGCGCAGCCCCCGCCCCGCAGCGTCCGCACGCCCCGGTCGACCAGCCGCTCGCCGGCCAGCTCCAGCAGCGCCTTCGGACGGCCGAACCGGCGGCCCGCGCCCGCGGCGAGCAGCAGCCCCGCCGGGGCCGCCTCACCCGTCATCGCGGGCCTCCGGGCCGTGGATGCGGCCGCCGGTCTCGGTCAGCGGGCGGCCCGACCCGCCCCACCGCAGCTGCACCAGTTCCGCCGCGATCGACACCGCGGTCTCCTCCGGCGTCCGCGCGCCGAGGTCGAGCCCGATCGGCGACCGCAGCCGGGCCAGCTCGGCCGCGCCGAGCCCGGCCTCCCGGAGCCGCGCCAGCCGGTCGTCGTGGGTCCGGCGCGAGCCCATCGCCCCCACGTACCCGGCCTCGGTGCGCAGCGCGATCTCCAGCAGCGGCACGTCGAACTTCGGGTCGTGCGTCAGGACGCAGATGGCCGTGCGCCCGTCCACGGCCTCCCCCGCCAGGTACCGGTGCGGCCACTGGACGATCACCTCGTCGGCGTCCGGGAACCGCTTCGGCGTCGCGAACACCGGCCGAGCGTCGCACACCGTCACCCGGTACCCGAGGAACCTGCCGATCCGCGCGACGGCCGCCGCGAAGTCGATCGCGCCGAACACCAGCAGCCGCGGCGGCGGCGCGAACGCGTGGACGAACACCTCCAGGTCGTCCGGCCGCCGCTCCCCCTCGCGCCCGTACCGCCGCACGCCGGTGACGCCCTGCGCGAGCATCCCCCGCGCGTCGTCGTCGACCGCCGCGTCCAGCCGCGCCGCGTACGCCTCGCCGGGCGCGAGCGTCCCCGACGCCCGGTCCGGCCACACGACGCGCCGCGCGCCGATCCGGCCGGGCCCGCCGACGACCGTCGCGACCGCGACCGGCTCGCCCCGCCCGACCGCCGCCGCCACCTCGCCGAACTCGGGGAACGTCTCCGGACCGACCGGCTCGACCAGCACGTCCAGGATCCCGCCGCAGGTCAGCCCGACCGCGAACGCGTCGTCGTCGCTGACCCCGTACCGCCGCACCACCGCCTCGCCGGACGCCAGCACCTCCCGGGCCACCTCGTACACCGCGCCCTCGACGCACCCGCCGGACACGCTCCCGGCCGCCTCGCCGTCCGCCGACACCGCCATCGCGGCCCCCGGCGGGCGCGGCGCGCTGCGGAACGTCCGCACCACGGTCGCCAGCCCGAACGTCTCCCCGGCGGCGTACCAGCCGTCGACGTCCCCGAGCACCTCACGCATGAACGTCTCCGATCCCGATGCCGGCCGCCGCGGACCGGCCCCTTCCCGCGCCCGCCCCGGACGCCCGGCCCGCCGGCGCGGCCGTCCTCGCGGTGCCCGCGATGAGGCGGGCGAGGTGTTCCAGCGCGGCGAGGCTGTGTCCGGACGTGAAGTCGTCGACGTGCGGGAGCGCCGCCGCCATCCCGGCGGTGAGCGGCTCGTACCCGGGACGCGCCTTGTGCGGGTTCGCCCAGATCACCCGGTGCGCGAGCCGCCGCAGGCGGGCCGTCTGCTCGCCGAGCAGGCGCGCGTCGCCGCGCTCCCAGCCGTCCGACGCGATCACCACGATCGCGCCGCGGGCCATGCCGGGACGGCCGAAACGGTCGAGGAACTCGCGCAGCTCCTCGCCGAGGCGGGTGCCGCCGCTCCAGTCGGGGATCGCCGCGGACGCCGCCGCCAGCGCGGCGTCCGGGTCGCGGCGGCCCAGCTCCCGGGTGACGCGGGTGAGGCGCGTCCCGGCGGTGAACGCCTCCGCCGTCCGGCCTCCGGCCCGCACGGCGGCGTGCGCGAACCGGAGCAGCGCGTCCGCGTACGGGGCCATCGAGCCGCTCACGTCGACGATCAGCACGACGCGGCGGGGCCGGACGCGGTGCGCGCGGTGCCGCAGCAGCGCCGTCTCACCGCCGCGCCGGAGCGTCTCCCGGACGGTCCGGGCCGGGTCCAGGCGCCCGGCGTGCGCGGGGGCGAACCGGCGCGCGCGGCGCCGCTCGGCGCCCGCGTCCAGCAGGGCGATCAGCCGGTCCACCTCGGCGCGTTCGGCGGGGCCGAGCCGCGACACGTCCCGGTCCCGCAGGACCTCGGACGGGCTCGCGGTGACGGCCCGCGCGTCGCCGCCGCCGCCGTCGCCGTCCTCCTCGGCGGCCTCGAGGACCGGGATCCGGCGGACGGCGACCGGGGGCCTGCGCCGCGGGCGCGCCGTCTCGCCGGAGAAGTACGCGGCGAAGGCGCGGTCGTAGCGGGGCAGGTCGTCCGGGGCCGCGCACAGCGTGAGGCGTCCGGCCCAGTACACGTCGGACGGGTCGAGGACGTCGAGGTGCCGCAGCGCCGCGACCATCGCCTGCAGGCGTTCGGGATCGGCGGCGCCGCCCGCCGCGCGCAGCGTCCGGGCGAACCCGGCGAGCGTCCCGACGACGTCGGCGCGATCCGCCGCGCCGCCGTCCCCGGGCGTGCCGTCCCCGGCCATGTCATCCTCCGCCGAGCAGGGCGGCGCCGCGTTCCTGGTCCTCGCGGTACTTCAGGACGGCGCCGAGCGTCACGGCCGCCGTGCCCGGATCCAGCTCGCGGGCGCCGAGGGCGAGCAGCGCCTCGGTCCAGTCGAGGGTCTCGGCGACGCCGGGCGGCTTGAGCAGCCCGCCGCCGCCCCGCAGCCGCCGCGCGGCGTCCGCGACCTGCCCCGCGAGGTGCGCGGTCGCGGCCGGCAGCCGCCGCCGGATGATCGCGACCTCCCGCTCGAACGACGGATGCTCGAGCCAGTGGTAGAGGCAGCGGCGCTTCAGCGCGTCGTGGACCTCGCGGGTGCGGTTCGATGTCACGATCACGACGGGCGGACGCTCGGCGCGGATCGTCCCGAGTTCGGGCACGGTGATCGTGAAGTCGCTGAGGATCTCGAGCAGGAACGCCTCGAACTCGTCGTCCGCGCGGTCGAGTTCGTCGACCAGCAGGACGCTCGGGGACGTCTCCAGCGCCCGCAGCAGCGGCCGCGCGAGCAGGAACCGGCGGTCGTACAGCTCGCCCTCGAGGCGCGCGGCGTCGGCCGTCCCGGCGGCCTCGGCGGCGCGCAGGTGCAGCATCTGGCGCGGGAAGTCCCAGTCGTAGAGCGCCTGCGACGCGTCGAGCCCCTCGTAGCACTGCAGCCGGATCAGCGGCGCCCGCAGCGCCCGCGCGAGCGTCTTGGCCAGTTCGGTCTTGCCGACCCCGGCCTCGCCCTCCAGGAACAGCGGCCGCCCCATGCGCAGCGCGAGGAAGCACGCCGTGGCCAGGCCGTCGTCGCAGAGGTAGTCGTGCCGGTCCAGCAGGCCCGCCAGTTCCGCGGGCGAGGCGACCGCCTCGCCGACCGTGTCCGCCACCACATGGCCAGGCTATACACCGAGATCGTGAATCGCCCATACCGGGAGGACGGTTTCCCCAGTGTCACCCTCGCGCCGGTGGACATCACCCGCCCCGCGCCGGACGCTGACCGCGACGGACGGCGCACGGAGAGGGACGGGGCATGCGCGACGGTTCGCTCGCCGCACTCGTGGTGCTCGGCGCGTTCCACGGGCTGAATCCGGCGATGGGCTGGCTTTTCGCGGTGACGCGGGGCCTGCAGGAACGCGACCGCTCGCTCGTCGTGCAGGCGCTGCCGGCGATCGCGGCGGGGCACGCGGCGTCCATCGGCGCGGTCGCCGTCCTCGTGACGCTCGCGGGCCTGGTCGTCCCGGCGCGGGCGCTGGCCGTCGGCGGCGGCGTCCTGATGGTCGGCTTCGGCCTGTGGCTGCTGGCGCCGGGGCGGCACGCGGCGCACCGCACGCCCGCGCCGGTGGGGACGTGGCAGCTCGCGGGCTGGTCGTTCGTCATGTCGTCGGCGCACGGCGCGGGGCTGATGCTGGTGCCGCTCCTCACCCCGTCGGCGGCGCCCGTCGCGGCGGGCCACCACGACCACGGCCTGGCGGGCGCGTCCGGCAGCGCCCTGTCCGCCGGGATCTTCGTGACGGCCGTGCACACCCTCGCGATGCTCGCCGTCGCCGGGATCATCGCCGTGGCCGTCTACGAGCTGGCCGGCTCGGCGATCCTCCGGCGCGCCCGGTGGGACCTGGACCGCCTGTGGGCCGCCGCCCTGCTGATCGCCGGTGTCCCGACCCTGGCCGCCGCGTTCTAGCCGCGGCGGCCGTCAGGTGCGGTCGGGGGCCTCGGCGCGGGCCTTCAGGAGGGCGGCCAGTTCGGCGACCTGGCGGGCGGCGCGGGCCTTCTCGGCGCCGTTGACGCCCATGACGCCGAGCGCGGTGCCGTCGGAAAGGTCGAGGCGCGGCCAGGGGTCGCCGACGGTCATGGTGACGTCGACGACCTCGGCCCATTCGAGGCGGCGGGTGCGGAACGCGTTGACGACCGTGAGGCCGGACTCGTCCGCGGTGACGCGGCAGCGGGCCAGCATGTGCAGGATCCAGCCGAGGCCGAGGCCGAACAGGACCATCAGGACGCGGTCGACGATCGTGAACTGGGGCGCCACGAACACGGCGAGCACGATCATGGCCAGGATGATCGCGCCCGCCGTGGCGTAGGCGACGAGCCGGGTGGTGCGGGGACGCCACTCGGTCGGCAGGGCCGGAGCGTCAGTCAACGATCTTGGAGATCGGGATCTCGAGGATGTCGTGGGCGCCCGCGGCCTTCAGGGCCGGGATGAGGGTGTTGACGCCGCGCTTGGCGACGACCGACTCGACCGCGTTGGACTCGCCCCCGGCGAGGGACGTGACCGTGGGCGACGACATCGACGGCATGATGTCGAGGACCTTCGCCAGGTCGCCCTGCGCGACGTTCAGCTTGAGCAGGACGTTGCCGCGGGCGCGGATCGCGCCCTGCAGGAGGAGCGAGACGTCCTCCATGGCGGCGCGCTTCTCCGCGTCCTCGTACGCCTCGCGGTGGGCGACCAGCTCGGTGTAGCTGGTGAGGAGGGTGTCGAGGATCCGCAGCCCGTTCTTGCGCAGCGACGAGCCGGTCTCGGTGAGGTCGACGATCGCGTCGACGATGTCGGGGACCTTGGCCTCGGTCGCGCCGTAGGACGGGACGACCTTCGCCTTCACGCCGTGCTTCTCGAGGAACCGCTTGGTCATCGCCGGGAACTCGGTGGAGATCCGGACGCCCTCGGGCAGGTCGGAGACGCTCTTCCAGGGCGCGTCCTCGGGCACCGCCATGATCACGCGGACCGGGTTCGAGGTGGCCTTGGAGTACTTCAGCTCGCCGAGGCTCACGACGTCGGAGTCGGTCTCGGTGATCCAGTCGCGGCCGGTGATGCCGAGGTCGAACAGGCCCTGTTCGAGGTAGGTCGGGATCTCCTGCGGGCGCAGCACGCGGACGCGGTCGATGCGCGGGTCGTCGATCGAGGCCCGGTAGTCGCGGTCCGAGGTGCGCCGGACGGTGAGGTCGGCGGCGTCGAACAGCTGCATGGTCGCCTTCTCCAGCGACCCCTTGGGCAGGACGAGTGACAGCACGGAAGTTGCCTTTCGATGGGATGAGTACGGGTGACCGGGGACGTTCAGGAGCCCGAATGCTCCAGGCCGTGTCCGGCGTGACCGTGATGCCGCAGACCTCTCAGGGTCAGTGCCGTGTCGAGTGCGGCCACAGTCGCCTCCCATCCCTTGTCCTCGCGGCTGCCGGGCAGCCCGCTGCGCTGCATTGCCTGCTCAATGTTGTCACATGTGAGGACCCCGTTGCCCACCGGAGTCGACTCGTCGAGCGCGACCCGTGTCACACCGGCGGTCACCGAGTCGCACACGTAGTCGAAGTGGGCCGTCTCGCCGCGGATGACCGCGCCGAGGACGACGACGGCGTCCAGGTCGCGGGCGAGCTGCTGCGCCACGACGGGCAGTTCCAGGGCGCCGGCGACGCGGACGACCACCGGCTGGTCGATCCCGCACGCCTTGGCGGCGCCGAGGGCGCGCTCCAGCATCGGCTCGGTGATCGGCTCGTGCCAGCGGGTGCAGACGACGCCGAGCGTGAGCCCGGTCGCGTCGACGACGGTGTCCTCCGGGCGTCCCGCGCCGCTCATGAGAGTCCCTCGATCTGGTGTCCGAGACGGTCGCGCTTGACCGTCAGGTAGCGCCTGTTGTCCTCGGTGACCACCACCGGCATGGCCTCGCGGCCCCGCACCTCGATGCCGAACCCGTGCAGGCCCTGGAGCTTCGCCGGGTTGTTGGTGAGCACCCGTATCGAGCGTACGCCCAGGTCGCGCAGCATGTGCGCGGCGTTGGAGTACTCGCGCGCGTCGGCGGGCAGGCCGAGCTCCAGGTTGGCGTCGACGGTGTCGGAGCCGGCGTCCTGCAGCGCGTAGGCGCGCAGTTTGGCCAGCAGGCCGATGCCGCGCCCCTCGTGGCCGCGCAGGTAGAGGACGACGCCGCGGCCCTCCTGCGCGATGCGCTCCATCGCGGCGTCGAGCTGGGTGCCGCAGTCGCACCGCTCGGAGTGCAGGACGTCCCCGGTGAGGCATTCGGAGTGCGCGCGGACCAGCACGTCGGTGCCGTCGCCGAGGTCGCCGAGGACGAGCGCGACGTGCTCGCCGCCGTCGACGTCGCTCGCGAAGCCGACGGCGCGCCACGTCCCGTACCGGTTGGGCAGGCGGGTCTCGACGGCGCGGGTGACGAGCGGCTCGGTGCGGCGGCGGTGCTCGACGAGCTGCTCGATGGAGATCAGCTTGAGGCCGTGCTCCTTGGCGAACACCTGGAGTTCGGGGAGGCGCGCCATGGTGCCGTCCTCGTTGACGACCTCGGCGAGGACGCCCGAGGGGTGCAGGCCCGCCAGCCGGGCGAGGTCGACGGCGGCCTCGGTGTGGCCGCGGCGGCGCAGCACGCCCCCCTCGTGGTAGCGCAGCGGGAAGATGTGGCCGGGACGGACGAGGTCGCGCGGCTCGGACGCCGAGTCGCACAGCGTCCGGATGGTCCTGGCCCGGTCGGCGGCGGAGATGCCGGTGCTGACGCCGAGGCGCGCGTCCACGCTGACCGTGTACGCGGTGCGCATCCGCTCGGTGTTCTGCGCGGTCATCAGCGGGATCTGCAGCCGGTCGAGGTCGGCGCCCTCCATCGGGACGCAGATGACGCCGCTGGTGTGGCGGATCGTGAAGGTGAGCAGCTCCGGCGTCGCCTTGGCGGCGGCGAAGATGATGTCGCCCTCGTTCTCGCGGTCCTCGTCGTCGACGACCACGACGGGCCGTCCCGCCGCGATGTCGGCGACCGCCGCCTCGATGTCGTCGAAGATCCCGTTCCCGTTGTCGATCACGCCGTTGTCGATCACGCCGTTGTCGACCTTGCCGTCGTCGCCGCTCATGCGGTCACCGCCTTGTCCTTGGGGGTAGTGCGCGGGGCCCGGGCCTCCCGGGACTCGCGGAGCCAGTTCCGGAGCCCGACCATCACCATCACGAAGAAGATCCCGTAGACGGCGCCGGAGACGTACAGCCCGGACTTGAGGGCCAGCGGGACGCCGACGAGGTCGACCAGCACCCACACGACCCAGAAGTCGACCAGCGCGCGGCTCTGCGCGAACGTCGCGACAGCGCTGCCGACGAAGATGTAGGCGTTCGCCCACGGCGACCAGGCGATCTCCAGCCAGGCCAGGTGGGTGAACAGCTGCGCGACGACCGCGGTGCCGAGCAGCAGCACCGCGACCAGCACGGCGCGCTCGCGCGCGGTGGCCTGCCGGACGACCAGTCCCGCGCCGTCGCGCCGCCCGCGCGTCCAGCGGTGCCACCCGTAGGCGGCGAGGCCGATGAACAGCACCTGCTTGAGCGCGTTGCCGGGAACGTCGGCGTGCAGGGACGCCGCGAGGAGCAGCAGGGCGCCGACGAGCTGCACCGGCCACGTCCAGATCGTCTTGCGCATGGCGAGCCACACGACGGCGAGCGAGAGCGCGTTGCCGGTGAGGTCGGTCCACAGGACGTGCTCGCCGGCGACGGTGAAGCTCGCGTCGAGCCAGCTCATGCCCGGTCGCCCAGCATGCGCTCGACGTACTTGGCGACGACGTCGACCTCGAGGTTCACCGGATCGCCGGGCTGCTTGCGGCCGAGCGTGGTGAGCGCGAGGGTCGTGGGGATGAGCGCGACGCTGAACCGGTCGGCGCCCGCCTCGACGACCGTGAGGCTGATGCCGTCGACGGTGATCGAGCCCTTGTCGACCAGGTAGCGGCTCAGATCGGCCGGCAGCGACACCGTGACGACGTCCCACCGCTCCCCCGGCTCCCGGGAGACGATCGCGCCGACGCCGTCCACGTGCCCCTGCACGAGATGGCCGCCGAGCCGGTCCGACAGCCGGACGGGCCGTTCCAGGTTGACCTTCGAGCCCGGCTCGAGCGCGCCGAGGCTCGACTTGTCGAGGGTCTCCTTGATGACGTCCGCGGTGAAGGTTCCGTCCCGGACGTCCACCACGGTGAGGCAGACGCCGTTGACCGCGATCGACGCGCCGTGAACGGCGTCCTGGGTGACGAGCGGGCCGCGGATCGCGAGCGCGACCGAGTCCCCCTGGGGCTCGATCGATGCGATCTCGCCGAGCTCCTCGACGATGCCGGTGAACACTCCCGGGCCTCCTACTCGAAAGGCTCCGGGGTACGGCAGATATGCCCACTACGCCCCTGGACAGGGACGTACCGCGCGCTGCCTCCCATCCGGACTTTCACCGTCGGTCCCGGAGTTCCACCGGGTCAACCGGCCGATGGTTTCGGCCGGGTCGCGGACTGTCACCGCCGGTTCGGAATTGCACCGACCCCGGAGCACGCGTTCATGCTTGCCAACCAGTGTGCCATGCCCGACATTCCCCGCCCCATGTGAGAGTCGCCACGACGGCGATCGGCCCGCCCGGCGCCGGGCGGGCGCGGGGCGGGCCGGGGCGGGCCGATCGCGGGCCGCCGAAGCGGTTCAGGAGCCGGTTCGGGAGCCGGCGAGGTAGGCCCCCAGGCCGTCCAGCAGCATCCCGCTGCCCTGTTCCGCCTGGTCGCGCTCCTCCGCGCCGTCGAGGACCTGGGAGACGGTGAGGCGCGTGCGCTCGCCGTCGCCGCGGAACTCGAGCGTCATCAGGACGGGCTCGTCCCGTCCGGGGACGTCCATGCCCATGACCAGCCGCTTGTTCGTCTCGACCTCGACGAAGGTCCCGCTGGTCGGGATCCGCGCGCCGCCCGGGATGACCATCACCGAGCTCCAGGCGCCGCCGGGCCGGGCGTCCAGGGAGACCTCCTCGGCGCTCGCCCACTCGCCGTAGCGGGCGGAGTCGGTCCAGGCGCTCCAGACGGCGTCCACGGGGGCGTCCAGGTCGCGGGTGAGGGTGTACGGGAAGCCGGCGTTCTCGGCCATCTCGGTCTCCTTCGTTCCGCCCCCGTTCCCGGGGGTCCGTTCGACTGAGACCAATCTATAGTCACGATTCTTGATAGTCAAGGATCGTGACTAGATTTGCGGTACGCCGCCCTGGGGACCACCGAAGGCACAGGTCAGCGGGCTCCGGTGTCGGGTTCGCGGCCGATCGCGTCCCGGACGGCCGCCAGCGCCTCCGGAACGTCGGGATGGGCGGGGATGAGCCGGTCGATGCCGGTCATGCTCAGCAGCCGCGTGAGGCGTCCGGGCACGGCGGCCAGCGTCAGGGACCCCTGCTCGGCGCGCAGCCGCCGGTAGAGCCGGATCAGCGCGTTGAGGCCGCTGGAGTCGCAGAACGGGACCCGGGACATCTCCAGGATCACGTGCGGGCGCCCCTGGCCCGCGGCCTCCAGGGCGGCGTCGGCCAGCAGCGGAGCGTTGTTCAGGTCGAGCTCTCCCACGACGGCGAGCACGGCGATCGGTCCGTCCCGCTCGGCCACGGTCACGTCCAGCGCACTGCTCATGACGGAGGGATGCCCGCCGGTTCCGCCCTATACCGCAATACCGCAGGATTCCAGGTGATCGGACGAAAAACCGTACGGCGGGACCGGCCGTCCCGCACGGCGACCGGACCATCTGTTGCCCTACGGCAAATTTCGCGCTAGTTGTTGTCCGCACGGTCGGCGACCCCGGTGGGAGGACGGTGCGGACGGCGGGAACGGACGTGGACCCGCCGGCCCTCGCCCGCCCCCGGCCGGGCGACCCGGCGCCGATGCGGGGGGAGCGGCGGCGATGGGACCATCGCCGTCGCTTCGCCGCGACGCGCCCGCGACGCCCGTGGCGGGCGGGTCAGGCGAGCGTCAGGCCGTCCGGGGCAGGGGTCAGCGCGGTGAGGTCCCCGATGATGCGGTGCGCCCCGCTCAGGGTCTCGGGCGGGTGGCTGGTCGTGACCGCGAGGACGGTGGCGCCCGCGGCGCGCCCGGCGGCCACACCGGCGGGGGCGTCCTCGACGACGACGCAGGCGGACGGCTCCGCGCCGAGGCGCCCGGCGGCCTGCAGGTAGCCGGAGGGGTCGGGCTTGCCGTGCCGGACGTCCTCCGCGGTGATCATCACGTCCGGCAGCGGGACCCGCGCGGCGGCCGCGCGGGCGGCGAGCTGCCCGCGGTCCATGGAGGTGACGAGCGCCCAGGGCAGCCCGTTCATGTTCGCCAGGAGGTCGAGGACGCCCGGCAGGGCGGTGATGCCGTCGGTCCCCTCGGCCTCCAGGGCGTCCAGGCGGGCCGTGGCCTCGGCGACGCGGTCCGGCGGCAGGAAGTCGGCGACGCGGTCGCTCGTGCGGCGCCCGTGGGAGCCGGAGAGGAACTCGTCCGCGTCGATGCCGTACTCGGGCGCCCACAGGCGGGCCGCGTGCTCGACGAGGGGCGTGGAGTCGATGAGGGTGCCGTCCACGTCGAACAGGACGGCCGCGCACGGCAGGTGCGCCGCGCCCGCGGCCCCGCGGGTGCCCGGTCCGCCCCTCACCAGCCCGCCTTGGCGGTCGCCTCCTCGGCCTGACCGCGCAGGCGGCGCACGGCCTCGGCCGGGTCGCCGGCGCCGTAGACGGCGCTGCCCGCGACGAACACGTCGGCCCCGGCCTCGGCGCAGCGCTCGATCGTCTCCGCGCTGACGCCGCCGTCGACCTGGAGCCAGACGGGCAGGTCGCGGCCCTTGATCAGCTCGCGGGCGCGGCGCACCTTCGGCAGGACGACGTCGAGGAACTTCTGGCCGCCGAAGCCGGGCTCGACGGTCATCAGCAGGAGCATGTCGATCTCGCCGAGGAGGTCCTCGAAGCCGTCGACGGGCGTGGCCGGGTTCACCCCGAGGCCCGCGCGCGCCCCGGCGGCGCGGATGGCGCGCAGGGTGCGGATCGGGGCCTTGGCGGCCTCGGCGTGGATGGTGACGCTGCCCGCGCCGGCCTCGGCGTACTCGGGGGCCCAGCGGTCCGGGTCCTCGATCATGAGGTGGCAGTCGAGCGGGAGGGTGCTGCTCTTCAGCAGCGACTGGACCACCGGCAGCCCGAGTGTGAGGTTCGGGACGAAGTGGTTGTCCATGACGTCCACGTGCACCCAGTCGGCGGAGTCGGCGATGCGCTCGACGTCCTCGGCCAGTCGGGCGAAGTCGGCGGACAGGATGCTGGGTGAGATCTGCGGAGCCATGATGCGACGAGTCTATTGGCGGCGGCCGGGCGGTCCGTCACCCGGTCGGGTGACGGCGGGGGTGGTTCCCGGCCGGGAGCGCGCCGCCAGGCCCAGGCGGGCGAACGCCTCGGGCGTCCCGGCCACCACCCACAGGGCGACGAGCGCCTGGACGGCGAACGCCTGGGCGGGGTGCGGGCCCCCGGCCGGCAGGTTCAGCGCGAGCAGCGGCAGGGCGCCCGCGACCCCGACGCCGAGCCGGGCGAGGCCGCGCGGGATCGTCCCCGAGGGGTCGGGCCAGCCGCGCCGCGCCGCGATCGACGCGCCCGCGAGGAACCCGCACAGGGCGCCCGTGATCATCGCCGCCTGGGTGAGGCTCAGCGGCTCGATGTCGCCGCCGGCCCTCAGGATGGCGCGCCGCCAGCTCACGGGGTACCGGAAGTCTTCGACGGGCTGGAACGCGAACCACGCCGCGCCCAGCAGCAGCAGCGAGACGCCCAGGGACAGGAGGGTCTGGACGAGCACGCGCCGCCGGGCCCACCAAGCGACGACGGCCGGCCCGACCGTCAGCGCGAGCAGCAGCAGCGCCCCGCCGATCGCCCATCCCGCGAGGACCTGCCACACCGAGTGCGCGCCCAGGTACACCCGGGACACGCCGATCAGGACGATCATGACGACGGCGCCCGCCCGCGGCACCGGCCGTCTCGCGCTCATCGCCAGGAAGCCCCAGATGACGATCCCGTTCTGGGCGTGGCCGGACGGCATCCCGAACGAGGAGTGCGCCGCGAGCCCCTCGACCGACGGGTCCGTCCAGAACGGCCGGGGATCGTGGAAGACGAGCTTGAGCAGCGTGTTCAGGACCGCGCTGAGCAGCAGGAGCACCGAGGCGCGCGCGGCCGGACGCGGCGCGACACACCAGTACAAAACCGCCAGTAGCGGGACGTAGAAGACCGCACTCCCCAGGGCCGACACGACGTGCATGAAGGCGGTGAGCACGGACCTCCCATCAACGGCGGGCTCGACGGCGGGCAGGAACCCCTCGTCACGTCCAACGCCTAAGTGCGGCGCAACAGTGCCAGGAACATCGCGTCCGTGCCGTGGCGGTGCGGCCAGAACTGCGCGTACGGGCCGTCGCCCAGGCCGGTGAGGCCGGGCGCGAGCCCCGTCAGGACGGACGGCGCGTCCAGCGGTTCGGCGCCGCCCTGGGCGCGGACGACGTCGTCGACCACCACGCGGGTCTCGGCGAGATGCGGGGAGCAGGTGACGTAGGCCACCACGCCGCCCGGCCGGGTCGCGTCGAGCGCGGCCGCGAGCAGCCGGCGCTGCAGCGGGCCGAGGTCGGCGACCGACTCGGGACCGCGCCGCCAGCGGGCCTCCGGACGGCGCCGCAGCGCGCCGAGGCCGGTGCAGGGCGCGTCCACCATGACGCGGTCGAAGGCGCCCGGACGCCACGGCGGGGCGGTGCCGTCGGCGGCGAGCACCCCGGCGCGGCCGTCGACCGCGTCGCGCACGAGCCCCGCCCGGTGCGGCTGGACGTCGGCGGCCACGAACCGCGCGTCCCGCTCCGTCGCGACGGCCGACAGCAGGCCCGCCTTGCCGCCGGGCCCCGCGCACACGTCGGCCCAGCGCGCGTCGCGCCCGTCCAGGGGCGCTTCGGCGAGCGCCAGGGCGACGAGCTGGCTGGCCTCGTCCTGGACGGCGGCGCGGCCCTCCCGGACGGCGGCGACGGCGGACGGGTCGCCCTCGGGCAGGACGGCGCCGTACGGCGAGTACGGGGCCGGTTCGGCGCCCGCCTCGACCAGCTCGCCGACGGCGGCGCGGCCCGGGCGGGCGACGAGCGTCACGCGCGGGCGGGCGTTGTCGGCGGCGAGCAGGTCCTCGATCTCGGCCGGTCCCACGGCGTCGCGCAGCGCCGACACGATCCACCTCGGGTGGCTGTGCGCGATCGACAGCCGCGCGACCGGCTCGGCGTCGGCCGGCGCGATGATCGCGAGCCAGGCGTCCAGGTCGCGTCCGGCGACCTTGCGCAGGACGGCGTTGGCGAACTTCGCCTGGCCGGGCCCGGCGACCGAGCGCGCCAGCTCCACGGTGGTACCGACGGCGGCGTGCGGCGGGATGCGGGTGGCGAGGATCTGATGGGCGCCGAGCCGCAGGACGTCCAGCAGCGGCGCGTCGACGCGGCGCAGCTCGCGGTCGCTGCACAGGGCGAGGACGGCGTCGTAGGTGCCGCGCCCGCGCAGCGTCCCGTAGGTCAGCTCGGTGGCCAGCGCGGCGTCGCGGCCGGTGAGCTCGCGGTCGCGGAGCCGGGCGGGCAGCAGCAGGTTGGCGTAGGCGTCGCGGGTCTCGACGGCGCGGATGACGTCGAACGCGGTGCGGCGGACGAGGTCCTGCGGGCGTCCGGTGCTGCGCGGGCCCCCCGGGCGCCGTCCGGCGCCGCCGTTCCCCTTGCCCCGGTTTCCGCCGTGTCTGCGGGTGTTCGGCATCAGTGCAGCGCGTCCTCTTCGGTGATGGCGGCGCCGCGGGCCCAGTCGGCGGCCGGCATGGGCCGCTTGCCGGGCGGCTGGACGTCGCCGAGGACGACCGGGTGCGTGGCCGTCCCGACCAGCACGTCCTGCTTGCCCGCGCGGAGCCGCCCCGGCGGCAGCGGCGCGGCGCCGGGCGGCGCCGGACGGACGGGCCCGAGCTTCAGCCGGGCGTCGCGGAACTCCGTCCACGGGCCCGGCGCGGGCGTGCAGGCCCGGACGAGCCGGTCGACGTGCCGGGCGGGGGCCGTCCAGTCGACGCGGGCGTCCTGCGGGGTGAGCTTCGCGGCGTGCGAGACGCCCTCGGACGGCTGCGGGCGCGCCTCGAGCACCCCCGCCTCGATGCCGTTCATCGTGTCCAGCAGCAGGCCCGCGCCCGCGACGGCGAGCCGCCCGAGCAGATCGCCGGAGGTGTCGTCCGGGCGGATCGGCTCGGTCAGCACCCCGTAGACGGGGCCCGTGTCGAGCCCCTCCTCGATCTCGAAGGTGGCCGCGCCCGTCACGTCGTCGCCGTGCAGGATGGCGCGCTGGACGGGCGCCGCCCCCCGCCACGCGGGCAGCAGCGAGAAGTGCAGGTTCACCCAGCCGCGCCGGGGGATGTCGAGGGCCTCGCGGGGCAGCAGGGCCCCGTAGGCGACGACCGGGCAGCAGTCGGGCGCGATCTCCCGCAGCCGGTCGAGGAACTCGGGGTCGCGGGCCTTGGCCGGCTTGAGCACCTCGACCCCGGCCTCGGCGGCGCGCTCCGCCACCGGGCTCGCGGCGGCGCGGCGGCCCCGGCCCGCCCGCCCGTCCGGACGGGTGACGACGGCGGCGACCTCGTGGTCGGAGGCCAGCAGCGCGTCCAGCGACGGCAGCGCCGTGCCGGGCGTCCCGGCGAAGACCAGCCTCATCGGCTCCGCTCCCCGCCGACGGCGTACCGGAGCCTCGTCGCCGAACGGGCCGGCCCCATCAGAGGGCCTTCCCGAGGGTGCGGTGCGGCGACTCCTTCACGACGGGCGCCGGGTCGCCGAACCACTCGGCCTCGCGGATCGCCTTCATCGCGGCCTTGCGCTGCTCGGCGTCCATCCGGTCGATGAAGATCACGCCGTCCAGGTGGTCGGTCTCGTGCTGGACGCAGCGGGCCAGCAGGTGCGTGCCCTCCAGCGTGATCGGCTCCCCGTGCATGTTGAAGCCCTTGGCGACGACGCCGACGGCGCGCGGCGTGGGGAACGCCAGGCCGGGCAGCGACAGGCAGCCCTCGTCGTCGGTCTCCTGCTCGTCCGACAGGTCGAGGGTGGGGTTGACGACGTGCCCGAGGCGGTCGTCCACGTAGTAGGTGAACACGCGCAGGCCGACGCCGAGCTGCGGCGCGGCCAGCCCCACCCCGGGGGCGTCGATCATCGTGTCGGTGAGGTCCTTGACGAGCCTGCGCAGCTCCTTGTCGAAGTCCTTCACCGGCTCGGCGGCGGTGCGCAGCACGGGATCGCCGAAGAGGCGGATGGGCTTGACGGCCAAGGAGGGCTCCGTTTCCTGCGGGTCGAGCGTTCGATCGTGGGACGTACCGTCCAGTTTACGGAGGCGTCAGGCGGATCGCGCCTTGTAGGCGGCGGTGCGGGCGGTCTTGGCGACGGTCCGGTCGGGATGGTGGTCGCCGAGGGCCTCCAGCACCTCCACCAGGTCGGGGTGCTCGATGCGCCACAGCTCGTCCACCATGGCCGCCATGTCGGCGTCCGGCGCGACGTCGGCGAGCGCGGCGGCGACGGCCGCGGCGGCGTCGGCGGCCTCCATCATCCCGGCGACGGTGTCGACGAACACCCACAGGTACTCGCCGCGGGTGAGGTCCCGGCCCGCGGCGTCGCCCGCGGACGCCAGCCACATCGCCGCGTACGGGCCGCAGAGCGGATGGTCGCCCGCCGCGCGCACGACGGGCGCGGCGTCCGCGCCGATGCGGTGCAGGACGGACGCGGCGAGGTTGCGGGCGCCCGGCCCGCCGGTCCGCATGACGTCGAGGAGTTCGGCGGCGGCCGCGGCGGCGTCCCGGTCGGCCAGCCAGCCGTCGATCTCCTCGTCGGCGGTGTCGGTGCGGTGCCACACCAGGCCCGCGACCAGCTCGGCCGCCGTCGCGTCCGCGAGGTCGCCGACGACCGGCGCCAGGAACCCGTCGGCGATCAGCAGCTCCCGGACGGCCCAGACCGCGAGCGGCGTCAGCGCGCGGCCCCCGGCGGCCTCCCCGCCCGGCTCGCCCCCGGCCGGTCCGTTCCCGGCCGGTTCGACGATCCCCCACTCCTCCAGGACGTCCAGCTCCCGGCGGAACGCGTCGGAGAGGAGCCGCGACATCGCCGCGCCCTCCTCCTCCACCACGTACTGCTCCCCGATGTGCTCGATCATCGCGTCGACGAGCGCGTCCGGCGGGGTCGGCTCCTCCTGCTCGTACAGGTGGATCAGGACGCCCGTCAGCGCGTTCTGCACCAGCTCGGCGGCGTCGAGTCCGTCCTCGTAGTCGTGCTCGGGCACCGCGACGGCGTCGAACAGCGGCAGCCACGCGCCCAGCAGCTCGGCGTCGTCCTCGGACCGCAGCCCGGCCAGCGCCCGGCCGGGCACGGCGCGGCCGCCCTCGACCTCGATCACCTCGGCGGCGGCCGCCGCCCACCAGAGCCGCTCCAGCTCGCCGTCGGGCTCGCCCTCCGCGCCCGCCGCCGCCAGGCCGAGGACGCCGCGCGCCTCCGCCGCGTCGGCGTCGGTGAGGGTCTCGTGCTCGGTCAGCTCGCGCTCGCCCGTCCACTCGGCCAGCGCGACGATCGCCGCGGTGAGGCGGGACGCGCGCGCCGCGGCGGCCAGCTCGGCCTCCGGCGCGATCCGGACGGGCGGGACGACGCGCTCCTCGACCTCGCGCAGGTACTCCTCGGTGCGGGCGAACCGCTCCTCGTCGGGGAGGCTCTCGAACTCGCGCACCCACTTCTCGACGGCCTCCGGGTCCTCCATGGGGACCCCGTCCGCCTGCATCAGCCCGGCGACGACCTCCGCGGCGGCCCGCTGCTCGGCGTCGTCGAAGTCGCCGACGACCTCGGTGAACTCCGGCGCGACGCGGTCGATCTCGGTCTCCAGCGCGGCCGCGTCCGGCGCGGTGACCGTCCCGGAGTCGCGCAGGTACGCGACGACGCCGCGCAGCGCCGTGAGGACGGTGGGGACGTCGTCGGCGGCCGCGACGACGGCCTCGGGGAACACCTCCAGCAGGAGGCTCCGGAGCCGTTCGGGGGTCAGCTCCCCGGGACCCGGCAGGCCCAGCTCGTCCCGCATCAGCTCCAGCAGGATCCGCGTGCCCTGCTCGTCGAGCTTCTCTCCGCGCTCGTCCGCCCACCGCCGCAGGTCGCGGTCGGTCGGCTCCACCCAGTTATCGGCCACCAGAGCACCCTATTGGTCAGATCAGCTCCAGGGGGTCGATCTCGACGCGTACGGCCTCCGCGGCCTTCCGCGCACTGCGAACGCCCCGGGCCTCCTTCAGCGCGCGCGCCAGCGCCGAACCGTCCCGCTGGGGAACGCGGACGAGCGCCCGCTCCCGCTCCGGACCCCGCTCCCGCCCGCCCCCGTCGCCCTTCTGCCCACCGGGCGCCTGCGGGACGGGCACGGGGCCCAGCACCTCCGCGCCGTCCGGGAGGCGGGCGTCGGCCAGCAGGTCGCGGATCGCGGCGGGCGTGCCGGTCAGCGACGCCATCCGCACCGCCGGCGGGAACCCGGCGTCGCGGCGCTCGGACAGCTCCCGCTCCGCGTAGGTGACCGCGTCCCACCGGACGAGCGCCTGCACCTGCGGCAGCGTCCCGTCGGCGGCCACGACCACCGGCCCGCCGGGGCGAACGAGCGCCGCCGCGTTCATCCAGCGGCGCAGCGCCTCCTCCCCGGCCCGCAGGTCCGGGCGGCCCAGCAGCACCCAGCCGTCCAGCAGCAGCGCGGCCGTGAAGCCGCCCTCGGCGGGCGGCTCCGCGCCCGGCGTCGCCACCACGAGGGCCCGCTCCGGGCCGATCCGCTCGAGGATCGCGTCCCGTCCCGACGTGCGCACCGGCACCCCGGGGAACGCCCGGCCCAGCTCCTCGGCCGTCCGCTTGGCGCCCACCACGACCGCACGGACCCGGACGAAGTCGCACTCGGCGCAGTGCCAGTCGCCCGCGATCCGGCCGCACCACCGGCAGTAGGGGGCCGCGTGGGACGACGGCAGCGCCAGCGGCCCCTGGCACGCGGCGCACCGCGCGGGCGTCCGGCACCGGGCGCACGCCAGCCCCGGCAGGTACCCGCGCCTCGGGACCTGCACCAGCACCGGACCGTCCTCCAGCGCGCGGCGGGCCGCCTGGAACGCGACGTTCGGCAGCCGCGCCGTGCGGGCGGCGGCGTCGCGGGCCAGCTCGCCCTCCTCCCCGACGTACCGGACGCGCGGCATCACCTGCCGGATCCGCGTCCGGTCGGCGGCGAGCGCGTGCGCCCAGCCGGTCTCCACCAGCCGGGTCGCGTCGGTCGTCCGGGTGAACCCGCCGATCAGCGCCGCGGCGCCCGACCGGTGCGCCCGCAGCGCCAGCACCTCGCGCGGATGGGGGTAGGGGGCGTGCGGCTCGGCGTGCACGTCGTCGCCGTCGTCCCACAGCACGACCAGCCCGAGGTCGGCGACGGGCGCGAACATCGCCGCGCGCGTCCCGACGACCGCGCGCACCGAGCCGCGCAGCACCGCCAGCCACCTGCGGTACCGCTCCGCGGGCCCCGGCTCGGCGGTGAGGGCGACGTGCCGCCCCTCCCCCAGCTCCCCGGCCAGCGCGGCGTCCACGCGCGCCACGTCGCGGCCGTCGGCCAGCACGACCAGCGCGCCGCGCCCGGCCCGCAGCGCCGTCGCGACGGCCCGCGCGACCGCGTCCGTCCAGCGGGGGCCGGGAAGCGCCGTCCACACCGCGCGCGGCGCCCGTCCCTCGGCCAGCGCGGCCAGGAACGACGGCCCGGCCGGGTACTCGGCCCACGGTCCCGGGCCCGCGTCCTCCGCCGGCGCCGGCGGCGGCTCGGGGGGCTCCTCGGCCTCGACGCGGGCGTGCCGCGGCGGGACGGCGAGCCGCACGACGTCCGCGAACGTCCCGGCGTACCGGTCGGCGACCTCCCGGGCCAGCGCGGCGACCTGGGGGGTGAGCACCGGTTCGGGCGAGGTGACCCGCTCCACGTACATCAGCGTGCCCTCGTGGTCGCTCTCGGCGACGCGCTCCAGCAGGAGGCCGTCCACGAGCTGGCCCGCGAACCGGACCCGCAGCCGGCAGCCGGGGACCGCCTCGGCGTCGAGCTCGGCGGGCACCAGGTAGTCGAACGGCCGGTCGAGGTGCGGGAGCGGGACGTCGACGGCGACACGGGCGACCGGCAGGTTCTCGGCCGGAACCTTGGCGCCCTTCTTGGGCGGCTTCGCCGGCTTCTTCGGCTTCGCGGGCGCGGCGCGCGGAAGATCGCCGAGCCCGGGGATCAGGTCCGCTCCCCCGCCCGCCGCTTCACCGCCCGCCTTCGTCACGTCCCCCGTCCTACCAGAAGCCTCCGACCACCGACCGCCCCCGCACCGCCGCGCCGCCCCGCCCCGTCCCGGTGCCCCGACCGTCCTGACCACCCGTCCTGCCGTTCACCGTCCTGTCCGCCGTCCCGCCCCTCTCAGGACGGTGTACCAGCCGCTCAGGCGCCGCACCAGGACGTCCCGGTCCCTCAGGGCGCCGGACTGGTGGGCGGGGGCGGCGGCGGTAGGGCGGGGCGGGGTCGTTTTGTGCAGGGTGCCGGTTGGGGCGATCATTGGCGGATGCCTCCCGCGTCCTCCCCGTTCACCGTGTCCCGGCAGGTGCTGTGAGCGTCACTCAAGCGCCCGGATCGGCGGGCGCTCTGCTCGAGGACGCGCGGCCCGGCCGTCCCGCCGAACCCGCCCCGCCCCCGTGGCGGCGTTACGCGAGCCTGCGGCACCCGGTGACGGCGGCGGCGCTCACGGCCGCCGTGCTGCACCTGGTGTGGGCGCTGCTCCTCGCGGCCGAGGGCGGCGACCTCGCCGCGCAGGCCGCCTGGACGGACTTCGCCGCCGAGCATCCCGGCGCCGCGTACAGCTTCTCCTGGTACGGCGGGATGCACCCCGCGTCCTACAGCGTCGTCTCCCCGTACGTGATGGCCCTGTTCGGGATCCGGACGGTCGCCACCGTGACGGGCGTCGTGTCGGCCGCGCTGACCGCGCACCTGCTCGTGCGGTTCCGCGCGCCGGTGGCGCTGCCCGCGGCGGTGTGGGCGGCGTTCGCGCTGACCTGCAACAGCGCCTCCGGGCGCACCACGTTCGGGCTCGGCCTGACGTTCGCGCTCGTCGCGACGATCCTGGTGTTCACCCGGCGCGGCACCCCCGCGCTGCGCGGCGCCGGGATGGTCGCGTGCGGGCTGCTGGCGTCGCTGGCCAGCCCGGTCGCGGGGCTGTTCCTGCTGGTGCTCGCGGGGGCCCTGGTCCTCATCCGCCGGTTCCGGGTCGCGGTCGCGATCGGCGTGGGCCTGCCGGTCGTGTCCGGCACGACGAGCCTGCTGTTCCCGTTCAGCGGGGTGCAGCCGATCTCGTTCGACGCGATCGTGCTGCCGGCGGTGACGAGCGTCCTGGCGATCCTGTGCTGCGCGCCCGCGACCTGGCGGTTCGTCCGGATCGGCGCCGGCGTCTACCTCGCCGGGATCCTCCTGACATGGCTCATCCCCTCACCGGTGGGCAGCAACGTCGAGCGCCTGTCGCTGCTGTTCGGCGGCATGTTCCTGCTCGTCGCCGCCGGGTGCACGCGCGACCGGATCCGGCTGACCGCGCTGTCGCTGGCGTTCGTGGTGACGGCCGCCTGGCAGGTCGTGAAGCCCGTGGACGACATCGTCCACACCGAGCCCGCCGCCCGCGCCGCCGACCACGCGCGCGGTCTCGTGGCCGAACTGGAGGCCCTGGACGCGGACGAGAGCCGCATCGAGGTCGTGCCGCTGCGGTCGCACTGGGAGTCGGCGGGGCTGGCCCGCGGGTTCGTCCTGGCGCGCGGCTGGAACCGGCAGGTCGACGCCGAGCGCCACGAGCTGTTCTACGAGGACGGGGCGCTCACCGCCGAGTCGTACCGCGACTGGCTGCACGAGTGGGCGGTGAAGTGGGTCGTGCTGCCCGCCCAGGAGGTCGACTGGGCCGCCGAGGAGGAGGCCGCGCTCGTCCGGTCGGAACCGGCGTACCTGGCGGAGGTGTGGCGCGACGAGCACTGGCGGCTGTTCCGGGTGCGGCACGCCACCCCGCTCGTGGACGCGCCCGGCACCGTGGCGCGGCTCGACGCGGGCGAACTCGCCGTCGACATGCCGTCCGCGGGGTCGGTGCTGGTGCGCGCCGCCTGGTCCCCGTGGCTGGACGTCACCGGGGGCGGCTGCCTGCGGCCCGAGGGCGGCTTCGTGCGGATGGACGTGCCGTCGGCGGGCCGCTACACCCTCGCGGCCCACTACGGCGCGCTGGGCCACGGCACGCGCTGCTCGTCCTGAGCGCACGCCGGAGGCCCCGGACGCGCGAGGCGTCCGGGGCCCGTCGGTGCCGGAAGGTCAGAGACCGGCGGCGGAGGCGAGCGCCTTCGCGCGGTCGGTGGACTCCCAGGAGAAGTCGGGCTCGGAACGGCCGAAGTGACCGTAGGCGGCCGTCTGCGAGTAGATCGGGCGGAGCAGGTCGAGGTCGCGGACGATCGCGCCGGGGCGCAGGTCGAAGACCTCGTGGACGGCCTTCTCGATCTTCTCCGGGTCGATCTTCTCCGTGCCGAAGGTCTCGACGAACACGCCGACCGGGTGGGCCTTGCCGATCGCGTAGGCGACCTGGACCTCGGCGCGGTCGGCGAGGCCGGCGGCCACGATGTTCTTGGCGACCCAGCGCATCGCGTACGCGGCCGAGCGGTCCACCTTGGACGGGTCCTTGCCGGAGAACGCGCCGCCGCCGTGCCGGGCCATGCCGCCGTAGGTGTCGACGATGATCTTGCGGCCGGTGAGCCCGGCGTCGCCCATCGGGCCGCCGATCTCGAAGCGGCCGGTCGGGTTCACCAGCAGCCGGTAGCCGTCGGTGTCGATCTCGAAGGCGGCCAGCACCGGGTCGACCACATGCTCCTTGACGTCGGGCGTCAGGAGCTCCCGGAGGTCGATGTCGGGGGCGTGCTGCGACGACACGACGACGGTGTCGAGGCGGACGCCGCGGTCGCCGTCGTACTCGATGGTGACCTGCGTCTTGCCGTCGGGGCGCAGGTAGGGCACCGTGCCCTCCTTGCGGACGGCCGACAGCCGCTGCGCGAGCCGGTGCGCCAGCGTGATCGGCAGCGGCATCAGCTCGGGGGTCTCGTTGGTGGCGTAGCCGAACATGAGGCCCTGGTCGCCGGCGCCCTGCTTGTCGAGGTCGTCGCCGCGCTTGTCGCGGTCGTCCCCGGCGCGGGTCTCGTAGGCGTCGTCGACGCCCTGCGCGATGTCGGGCGACTGGGCGCCGATGGACACCGACACGCCGCAGGAGTGGCCGTCGAAGCCCTTCTTGGACGAGTCGTAGCCGATCTCGAGGATCTTCTCCCGGATCAGCGCGGGGATGTCCACGTAGGTCTCGGTGGTGACCTCGCCGGCCACGTGCACCTGACCGGTCGTGATCAAGGTCTCCACGGCGACCCGGCTCTTCGGATCGTCCTTGAGCATCGAGTCGAGGATCGCGTCACTGATCTGGTCCGCGATCTTGTCCGGGTGTCCTTCGGTGACGGACTCGGAGGTGAACAGGCGGCGAGACACGTACGTGAACTCCTTGCAGCGGCTGCTGACTGACGTCGCAGGACGGATGTTACTTCGGATCGGCGGGGGTCGCCCCGCCCGGGCGACCCGATGGTGCAAGTGGGCAGTCTAGCGGGATCGATCAGGATCGAGGTTTCAGGCGTGCGGCGACCAGATCCCACACGGTGTCGGCCAGCTCCTCCTTCGCCCCGCGCGGGACGTCGGTGCGTGAGCCGTCCGCGCCGAGCACGACCGCCGCGTTGTCGGGCGTCCCGAACGCGAGGTTCTCGCCGACCTGGTTGACGACGAGGAGGTCGCAGCGCTTGCGGACGAGTTTGGCCCGCCCGTTGGCGAGGACGTCGTCGGTCTCCGCCGCGAACCCGACGATCACCTGGTCGGGACGGCGGCGCTCGCCGAGCTCGGCCAGGATGTCGGGGTTCTTGACGAGCGTGATCGGGTCCGGCTCGCCGTCCGGCGTCTTCTTGATCTTCGAGCCCCGGTAGGCGGCGGGCCGGAAGTCGGCGACGGCGGCGGCCATCACGACCGCGTCCGCCGGATCGCCGGGGTCGCCGGCCGCGTCGAGGACGGCCGCGCGCATCTCCTCCGCGGACCCGACGGGCACGACGCGGGCGCCGGCCGGGGCGGGCAGCGCGACGTTGGCCGCGACGATCGTGACGCGGGCGCCGCGCGCGACGGCGGTGCGGGCGAGCGCGTAGCCCTGCAGGCCGGACGAGCGGTTGCCGATGAACCGGACCGGGTCGATCGCCTCGCGCGTCCCGCCGGCGGAGATGACGAAGCGCCGCCCGGCGAGGTCTCCCGCGGGGTCGGTGCCGCGCGCGTCCGGTTCCCGGTCGCCGCGGGCCAGGACGCGCCGGGCCACTTCGAACAGCTCGGCCGGGTCGGGCAGCCGTCCGGGGCCGGTGTCGGCGCCGGTGAGCCGCCCGGAGGCGGGCTCGACGACGATCGCGCCGCGCGCCCGCAGCGTCGCGACGTTGTCGCGGGTGGCGGGGTGCTCCCACATCTCGGTGTGCATCGCGGGCGCGAACACCACCGGGCAGCGCGCGGTGAGCAGGGTGTTGGTGAGCAGGTCGTCGGCCAGGCCGTGCGCGGCGCGGGCGAGCAGGTCGGCGGTGGCGGGCGCGACGAACACCAGGTCGGCGGTCTGCCCGAGCCGGACGTGCGGGACCTCGGCCACGCCGTCCCAGACCTGCGGGGACACCGGATGGCCCGACAGCGCCGCCCAGGTGGGCTCGCCGACGAAGCGCAGCGCGTCCGCGGTGGGGACGACGCGCACATCGTGGCCCGACTCGGTGAGCCGCCGCAGGAGCTCGCACACCTTGTAGGCGGCGATGCCCGCGCCGACGCCGAGGACGACGCGGGGCTTACCGGAGGTCATCGTGGTCACTCTCCCGGCTCACCGGCCCGGCGCACGCCCCCCAGGCGCGGTGCCCGGTCCGTCAG
This sequence comes from Actinomadura cremea, assembly GCF_014648495.1. Lineage (GTDB taxonomy): Bacteria > Actinomycetota > Actinomycetes > Streptosporangiales > Streptosporangiaceae > Spirillospora > Spirillospora cremea. The sequence continues at coordinate 622,712 of NZ_BMRF01000003.1, read as the reverse complement.
GGCCGCGGCGTCGCGTCCGGATGCGGGCGGCCCGGTTGGTCTCAGCCCTCGATGGGCTCGGCGTTCAGGAGGCCCTCGCGCGTCTCGCGGAGCGCGATCGAGAGGGGCTTCTCCTGGACCTGGGTCTCGACGAGCGGGCCGACGTACTCCAGCAGGCCCTCGCCGAGCTGGGCGTAGTAGGCGTTGATCTGCCGGGCGCGCTTGGCCGCGATGCTCACGAGGCCGTACTTGGTGTCGACGACCTCGAGGAGCTCGTCGATCGACGGGTTGGTGATGCCTTCGCTGCTGGCTGCCACTGCGTGGCCTTCCACTAGGGTGCGGGCCGCGTCCGCCGGTGGGCGGACTTCGGTCATTGAACAGCCATTAAGGCTAGCAGCTCCGAGCACACGTCCCGGACGGAGGTGTTGACGAGCGTGACGTCGAACTCCTTCTCGGCGGCGAGCTCGACGCGGGCGGCGTCCAGGCGCCGCTCGATGACCTCGGGGGGCTCGGTGCCGCGGCCGGTGAGGCGGCGGACGAGTTCCTCCCACGAGGGGGGCGCGAGGAACACCAGCTGCGCCTGCGGCATGGTCTGCCGCACCTGCCGGGCGCCCTGCAGGTCGATCTCCAGCAGGACGGGCTCGCCGCGGGCGAGCCGCTCCTCGACGGGCCGCCGGGGGGTGCCGTACCGGTTCCCGGCGAACTCGGCCCATTCGAGGAGGTCCCCTTCGGCGACGAGCCGGTCGAAACCGGCGTCGTCGACGAAGAAGTACTGCACGCCGTGGGTCTCGCCCGGGCGGGGGGCCCGGGTTGTCACCGAGACCGACAGCCACACCCGGGGGTGTGAGCGCCGGATCTCGGCGACGACCGTGCTCTTGCCGACGCCCGACGGCCCGGAGAGGACCGTCAGCCGCCGGGCGAGCGGCTCATGCGTTCGAGAGCCGTCCGGCGCAGTCATGGGTGCGCCGGAGTCGGGCGAGATGGTGCCGGCGTCCGGGGGTCCGCCGGCGGGGAGCCCGGCACCGGACGACCCGGTGCCCGGCGCCCCGTGTCCGGGGAGCCCGGAGCCGGCCGCGGCGGTCGAACCGCCGCGCCCGCCCGTGAGTCGCGCGTCAGCGGTTCGCACTTCCGCCGAACTCACGCTCCAGGGAGGCGCGCTGGTTGGCGCCGAGGCCCCGCACGCGGCGGGACTCGGCGATGCCCAGGCGCTCCATGATCTGCTTCGCACGGACCTTGCCCACACCGGGCAGCGATTCCAGGAGGGCCGACACCTTCATCTTTCCGATGATGTCGTCGGTCTGACCCTCCTTGAGAACCTCGGCGAGCGAGGTCCCCCCGTGCTTGAGCTTGTTCTTAACCTCGGCCCGCTCCTTGCGAGCCTTGGCAGCCTTCTCCAGGGCTGCGGCGCGCTGTTCGGGGGTTAGGGGCGGAAGAGCCACGCCGGGTCACCTCAGGTTTCCACTCGACGGAGTCGGACGGGTTGGGAAACTAGCGAGTTCACGCCCCATAAGGCAACGTGAAGTGCCGTTTAGCCCACCACAAATTCACGAAAATCACTCCCCGGAGTGTCCTCAATACGGAGTGTACACAACTTGGACGGCCCGGAAGTCGACCCCTGCACCTTGCTGGGACTTTCGGGAGATCGTGAAAAACCCCCCAATCCGACCCGATTTGCGGCACTAAGTACCGTTCCGTCGAGGCTTCGGAGCGCCGCGCCCGCGTCCGCGCCGCGCCGGTGGACCGCTCCGGCGACCGTCCGGAACCCCTGCGGAACGGGCCGTGTGAACCTCCCCACAGCGCGTCCCGACCGAGTGACGCTCGTCACGCCGTGCCGTTCCGCACGTCGCGACCGCCCCGCAACTGCCATCCTCGACAACACCCGCCCGCCAAGATCGTTCCCGTTCCGGAGGCCCGCCGCCCGACACCGCTCCCCCTCTCGCGTCCGTGCGCGCGCCTCCACGCCCGCCCGGGGCCCCGCACCCGCCCGTCCGCGCGAGAACGGTCCCGCCGGCGCGCCGGACGCGTTCCGCGGCATGGGAAACGCTCCCGCGAGACCCGTTCGTGAACGCCCGGCGCGTTCACCGTGTTTCGCATTGTGGAAGTCGCCCGGGTGGCATTCGCGCGCCCGCTAAAACCGCAATGGGTGATCAGGGACACCCAACTGTGCGCCCACTGCAACGCGACGCTAAATCCGGCTCGCAAAGCAAATCTCGCCATACGGACCTCCCGCGCCCCAAAATGCGCCGCGCCTCTCGGTCATGACGGGCGGCGTGACTCATCCCGTGTCAGGACGGGCGCCGCCGACGTCCGAGACGACCGGCACGACGCGGAGGCGCACGCCTTCCCGGCGCCCGCTGCCCGACATCTTCCCACGTCAGGGCCGCTAGGTCGCATCCGGGGTCACACCTGAACACTCTGGGCCCATGCCACATACCGCAACAGATGCGACATCCCGCCCGCGCTCCCGGCGCCATGACCCGAACTATGACCCGCCCTCTGTCAAGACCCCGGCGGCAAGGCGACGGTCAGATGCCGAGCCGCGCTCCGCACCCGCCCTCCGGGCCGGGTCAGGACCGGGTGCCGGAGCCCTCGGCGGTCGTGCGGCGCAGGGCCGCGGCGAGGGCGGCGGCGGCCGCCCCCGGGTCCGGGGCGCCGGTGATGGGACGGCCGACGACGAGCAGGTCCGCGCCCGCGGCGAGGGCCTGCTCGGGCGTCGCGACCCGGGCCTGGTCCTGGACGTCCGCGCCCGCGGGACGGACGCCGGGGGTGATCAGCGTGATGTCCGGACCGACCTCGGCGCGGACGGCCGCGGCCTCCTGCGGCGAGCACACCAGCGCCTGCGCGCCCGCCTCGACGGCCAGGACGGCGAGGCGGCGGACGGCGTCCGGGGCGGGGCCCTCGATGCCGAGCCGGGCCAGATCGGCGTCCCCGAGGGACGTCAGCACGGTCACCGCGGCGATCTTGGTGGCGGGGACGGCCTGCACCGCCTCCCGGATCATCGCGGGCCCGCCCGCGGCGTGCACGGTGAGGAAGGACGGCTTGAGCCGCGCGACCGCGCGCGCCGCGCCCCGCACGGTCGCGGGGATGTCGTGGAGCTTCAGGTCCAGGAACACCTGCACGCGGCTGGCGCCCCGGACGCTCGCGACGACGTCCGGGCCGTAGCGCAGGTACAGCTCCAGGCCGACCTTGACGGTGGAGACGTGCGGCGTGACCAGGGTGGCCCAGCGCGCGGCCGTCTCCAGGTCGGGGGCGTCCAGCGCGACGGCGATGGGGGCGGCGGTCACGATCTCTCCTTCGCGGGCTCGTCGGGCCGCACCTGCGGCGGCACGTAGCCGGCGGGCCGGTGGGCCAGCCCGACGGCGGCGGCGAGGCTCCCGATCCCGCGGGCCGCGAGGGCCTCGTCGAGTTCGCGCAGGATGCGGGGCCCGGCCGTGGGGTCGTGGAACAGGGCGGTGCCGACGGCGACGGCCGACGCCCCGGCGAGGACGAACTCCAGGGCGTCCAGGCCGGTGGCGATGCCGCCGACGCCGACGATCGGGGTGCGCGGCAGCGCGGCGTGCACCTGGTAGACGCAGCGGACGGCGACCGGGCGGATCGCCGGGCCCGACAGCCCGCCCGACACGCCGGTGAGGGCGGGCCGCAGGGTGTGCGGGTCGATCGCCATCCCGTCCATGGTGTTGATCAGCGTCAGCCCGTCGGCGCCCGCGTCGACGCACGCCAGCGCGATGGTGACGATGTCGGTGGCGTCCGGGGCGAGCTTGGCCAGGACGGGCACGCCGGGGCGCGCGTGGTCGCGGACGGCCCGCACGGCCGCCGCGGCGGCCGACGGGTGCCGTCCGTACGTCCCGCCGCGGTCGCCGGCGTTCGGGGCGGCGAGGTTGACCTCGATCGCCGCGACGCCGGGGACGCCGCGCAGGCGCCGGGACAGGTCGCCGTACTCCTCGACGCTGTTGCCCGCGACGGACACGATGGTGCGGACGTCCTGCTCGATGAGCCACGGCAGGTCGTGCTCGAGGAACGTCTCGATGCCCGGCCCGGGAAGGCCCATGGCGGTCAGGAGGCCGCTGGGGGTCTCGGCCACGCGCGGCGTCGGTCGTCCCGCGCGCGCTTGGGGCATGACGGACGTAGTGACGAACGCTCCCAGCCGGGAGAGTTCGAAGAACTGGGTCAGCTCCCGTCCGGTGCCGCCGCACCCGGACGCGGTCAGGACGGGGTTCGGCAGCTCCAAGGCGCCGATCGCGGTCCGGAGCCGGTCGCTCCCCGCGCGCTCGCTCACCGCTCGCTCCCTTCGGTGACGCCGCGTGCTCCGGGTGACAGGACGCGCGGCGCGCCCAGCGCGTCGAACGGGATGGTGCCGAGGTCTCCCCACCGGACGCGGTCGCCGCGCAGGACGGGGCCGTCCGCGCAGGCGCGCACCATGCGGGTGACGCCGTCGTCGCCGTGGACGGGCAGGACGCACGTCATGCACACGCCGGTGCCGCACGCGCCCGTCCGCTGCATGAACTCCTCGACCGACACCTGGGACGGCAGCCCGAAGTCCCCGGCGACCTGGGTGACCGAGCGGAGCAGGTCGGTGGGGCCGCAGCCGTAGACGACGTCGGCGGCGGTCTCGTCGATGACGCGGGGCAGCACGTCGCGGACGGCGCCCCGGTCGCCGAGCGTCCCGTCCGCCGTGACGACGGTGGCGCTGTCGCCGATGCGCTGCGCCATCCGGGAGCCGAACACCTGCCGCGCGGACGGCCCGCCGAGGACGAAGTGGACGCGGCAGCCGCGCCGCAGCAGGGAGTCGGCGAGCGCGAACAGGACCGCGCCGCCGGGGCCGCCGCCGACGAGCAGGCAGTTCACCGGGTCGCGGGGCAGCCGGAAGGGGCGGCCGAGCGGGCCGAGGAGGTCGAGCTGGTCGCGCGAGCGCAGCCCGGCGAGCCAGCCGGTGCCGGGCTCGGTGTCGGCGAACACGACCTCGACCGTGCCGCCGTAGTCGGACTTGACCTCGTGCACCCCGAAGCAGCGGCGGACGAGCCGGGCGGTCTGCCGGCCGCCGACGGCGACCGCGATGAACTGGCCGGGCCGGAACCGCTCGGCGATGGCCGGGGCGACCAGCGTCAACGCGTGGTAGTCCTGCACCTGGCGGACCGTCAGGACCGTCGCCGACGTCTGCACCGGTGTGTCGGACACCCGTCTCCCTCTCCTCGTCGCCTCACACGGTCGCTTCACACGGTCGCCTCGCACGTCCACGCTCGCACACGGCGACCGGACGCGCGCCCGCCGCGCCCCGCCCCGCGACGCCCCTCCGGACGTCGCGGGGGCGGGTCGCCGGCGACGTCAGCCGGTGCGCGGTCCGCCCGGACCCGGTTCGCCCGTGCCCGTGCGGCCGTGCGCGCCGCTGAGCCGCTCGGCGTGCTCCTGCAGGGAGCGGACGCCGATCTGCCCGCCCGCGACCGCCTCGATGCCCTGCACGGCGGCGGCGAGTCCCTGCACGGTCGTGACGCACGGTACGCCGCGCAGCACGGCCGCGGTACGGATCTCGTACCCGTCGAGCCGGGGCCCGGACTGGCCGGGGCCGCCGAAGGGAGTATTGACGATGAGGTCCACCTCGCCGTCGAGGACGCGCCGCACGATCGTGGGCTCGCCGTCCGGGCCGGGTCCCTCGCTGTGCTTGCGCACGATCTTGGCATGGACGCCGTTGCGGTGCAGGACCTCGGCGGTCCCCTCCGTGGCAAGAATCTCAAAGCCCAGGTCAGCGAGGCGCTTCACGGGGAACACCATGTGCCGCTTGTCCCGGTTCGCGACGGAGACGAACGCGCGGCCCTTGGTCGGCAGCGAGCCGTAGGCGGCCTGCTGCGACTTGGCGAACGCGGTGCCGAACACCTCGTCGATGCCCATGACCTCGCCCGTCGAGCGCATCTCCGGGCCGAGGACGGTGTCGACGCCCTGCCCGCGCGCGTTGCGGAACCGGTCGAACGGCAGCACGGCCTCCTTGACCGCGATCGGCGCGTCCAGCGGGAGGTTCCCGCCGTCGCCGGTGCCGGGCAGCATCCCCTCGGCGCGCAGTTCGGCGATCGTCGCGCCCATCATGACGCGGGCGGCGGCCTTCGCGAGCGGGACGGCCGTCGCCTTGGACACGAACGGGACGGTCCGGGACGCGCGCGGGTTCGCCTCCAGGACGTACAGGACGCCCGCGGAGAGGGCGTACTGGACGTTCATCAGCCCGCGCACCCCGACGCCGCGCGCGAGCGCCTCGGTGGCCTCGCGGATGCGGCGGATGTCGTCGTGCCCGAGGGTGATCGGCGGGAGCGCGCAGGCGGAGTCGCCGGAGTGGATGCCGGCCTCCTCGATGTGCTCCATGACGCCGCCGAGGTACAGGTCCTCGCCGTCGAACAGGGCGTCGACGTCGATCTCGATGGCCTCGTCCAGGAACCGGTCGACCAGCACCGGGTGCTCGAGCAGCGCCTCCGAGCCCAGCTCCACGGTGGCGCGGGCCATGTACGACTCGAGCGTGGCGTCGTCGTAGACGATCTCCATGCCGCGCCCGCCGAGCACGTAGGACGGCCGCACGAGCACCGGGTAGCCGATCTCGGCGGCGATCTCGCGGGCCTCGGCGTAGGAGGTGGCGGTGCCGTGCTTGGGCGCGAGCAGCCCGGCGCGGTGCAGGACGCGCCCGAACGCGCCGCGCTCCTCGGCGAGGTGGATGCTCTCCGGGGACGTGCCGACGATCGGGACGCCCGCGTTCTTGAGCTTCTGCGCGAGGCCGAGCGGGGTCTGCCCGCCGAGCTGGACGATCACGCCCGCGACCTCGCCCGTCTGCTGCTCGGCGTGCACGACCTCGAGGACGTCCTCCAGCGTGAGCGGCTCGAAGTACAGCCGCCCGGAGGTGTCGTAGTCGGTGGAGACGGTCTCGGGGTTGCAGTTGACCATGACGGTCTCGTAGCCCGCCTCGGCCAGCGTGAACGACGCGTGGACGCACGAGTAGTCGAACTCGACGCCCTGCCCGATGCGGTTCGGCCCGCTGCCGAGGATCAGCACCTTCGGCTTCGTCCCGGCCGGGACCTCGGTCTCCTCGTCGTAGGACGAGTACAGGTACGGGGTCCGCGCCTCGAACTCGGCGGCGCAGGTGTCGACGGTCAGGTAGACGGGGCGGATGCCGAGGGCGTGCCGGACCTCGCGGACGACCTCCTCCGACAGCCCGCGCAGCTCGCCGATCTGCGCGTCGGAGAAGCCGTGCCGCTTGGCGGCCAGCAGCTTCTCGCGGGTGAGCGCGTCGTCGGCGGTGCGGATCTCGTCGGCGACGGCGTTGATCGCGGCGATCTGGTCGAGGAACCAGGGGTCGATGCCGGTCGCCGTGTACAGGTCCTGGAGGGACGCCCCGGCCCAGAGGGCGCGCTGGACGTCGCGGAGCCGCCCATCGTGCGGACGGGACGCGGACTCGGTCAGCGCGGCGGCGTCCAGACCCGACGCGCCGTCCTTGCCGGCCCAGCCGAACGACGACCCCTTCTGCTCCAGCGACCGCAGCGCCTTCTGCAGCGCCTCGGTGAAGCAGCGGCCGATCGCCATGGCCTCGCCCACCGACTTCATGTGGGTGGTGAGGGTGCCGTCGGCGCCGGGGAACTTCTCGAACGCGAACCGGGGGACCTTCACCACGACGTAGTCGAGCGTGGGCTCGAACGACGCGGGCGTCTCGCGGGTGATGTCGTTCGGGATCTCGTCGAGGGTGTAGCCGATCGCGAGCTTCGCGGCGATCTTGGCGATCGGGAAGCCGGTGGCCTTGGACGCCAGCGCCGACGACCGCGACACCCGCGGGTTCATCTCGATGACGGTCATCCGGCCGGTGCCGGGCTGCACCGCGAACTGGATGTTGCAGCCGCCGGTGTCGACGCCGACCTCGCGGATCACCGCGATCGCGACGTCCCGCATGTTCTGGTACTCGCGGTCGGTCAGCGTCATCGCGGGCGCGACGGTGATCGAGTCGCCGGTGTGCACGCCCATCGGGTCGAGGTTCTCGATGGAGCACACGATGACCACGTTGTCGGCGCGGTCCCGCATGACCTCCAGCTCGTACTCCTTCCAGCCGAGGATCGACTCCTCCAGGAGCACCTCGCTGGTCGGGGACGCGTCGAGGCCGGCGCCGGCGATGCGGCGCAGGTCGTCCTCGTCGTGGGCGAAGCCGGAGCCGCGCCCGCCCATCGTGAACGACGGCCGGACGACGAGCGGGTAGCCGAGCTCCCCGGCCGCCGCCGTGACCTCGTCCATGGTGTGGCAGATGACGGACCGGGCGGACTCGGCGTTCAGGCCCTGCTCGCGCGCGACCTTGGCGACGATCTCCTTGAACCGCTCCCGGTTCTCGCCCGCCTGGATCGCGTCGACGTCGGCGCCGATCAGCTCGACGCCGTACCGCTCGAGGACGCCGCTCTCGAAGAGGGCGATCGCGGTGTTGAGGGCCGTCTGGCCGCCGAGCGTCGGCAGCAGCGCGTCCGGCCGCTCCTTCTCGATGATCTTCTCGACGACCTCGGGGGTGATCGGCTCGACGTAGGTGGCGTCGGCGAACTCCGGGTCCGTCATGATCGTCGCGGGGTTGCTGTTGACCAGCGTGACGCGCAGGCCCTCGGCCTTCAGCACGCGGCACGCCTGGGTGCCCGAGTAGTCGAACTCGCAGGCCTGGCCGATGACGATCGGCCCGGAGCCGATGACCAGGACCGACGACAGGTCTTCGCGGCGCGGCATTACCTCGACCCCTCCATCATCTCGCAGAAACGGTCGAACAGGCCGGACGCGTCGTGCGGGCCCGCCGCGGCCTCCGGATGGTACTGGACGCTGAACGCGGGACGGTCGAGCAGCCGCAGGCCCTCGACGCAGCCGTCGTTCAGGTTCACGTGGGTGACCTCGGCGCGCCCGTACGGGGTGTCGAACGGGCCGTCGGCCGGCGCCTCCACGGCGAACCCGTGGTTGTGGGCCGACACGTCGACCCTGCCGGTCGTGCGGTCCTGCACGGGCTGGTTGATGCCCCGGTGGCCGAACCGCAGCTTGTACGTCCCGAGGCCGAGGGCGCGGCCGAAGATCTGGTTGCCGAAGCAGATGCCGAAGAACGGCCTGCCGGCGTCGAGGACGCCCCTGAGCGCGTCCACCGCGTACCCGGCGGCGGACGGGTCGCCGGGGCCGTTGGAGAAGAACACGCCGTCGGGGTCGCGGGCGAGGATGTCGGCGGCCGTGGTGGTGGCGGGCAGGACGTGCACCTCGCAGCCCCGCTCGGCCATCCGCTGCGGCGTCATCGACTTGATGCCGAGGTCGACGGCGGCGACGGTGAAGCGCTTCTCGCCGATCGCCGGGACGACGTACGGCTCGGTCGTCGAGACGTCGCGGGCCAGGTCGGCGCCCTCCATCGAGGGGCTCTGCCGCACCCGCTCCAGCAGCGCGTCCGCTCCGGCGCCGGCGGCGGCGCCGCTGAAGATCCCGGCGCGCATGGCGCCGCGGTCGCGCAGGTGGCGGGTCAGCGCCCGCGTCCCCGGGATCGCGATGCCGACCACGCCGTGGTCGCGCAGCGCGGAGCCGAGCGAGCCGGTGGCGCGCCAGTTGGACGCGACGCGCGCGGGCTCGCGGACCACGTACCCGGCGACCTGGATGCGGCCGGACTCCGGGTCCTCGTCGTTCACGCCGGTGTTGCCGATGTGCGGGGACGTCATGGCCACGATCTGGCGCGCGTACGACGGGTCGGTGAGGGTCTCCTGGTAACCGGTCATCCCGGTGTTGAAGACCATCTCGCCGAAGGTCTCCCCCTCGGCCCCGTACGCGGCCCCGTGGAACACCCTGCCGTCTTCCAGAACCAGCAGAGCAGGGTTCATTGAAGCTTCCCTTCCAGGACGGTCGGCTCGCCGCGCAGGAACGTCGCCATGACGCGTCCCGGCAGCTCCAGCCCCGCGAACGGGGTGTTGCGGCTCTTGGAGGTCATGGCGGACGGGTCCACGGCGCGGCGCGGCGACGGGTCGTACAGCGTGATGTTGGCGGGCGACCCGGCTTCGAGCGGACGTCCCTGCCCGGACAGGCGGCCGATGCGCGCGGGCCGGTACGACATGCGGTCGGCGACGCCGGCCCAGTCGAGCAGCCCGGTGTCGACCATGGCCTCCTGGACGACCGGGAGCGCGGTCTCGAGGCCGATCATGCCCATCGCGGCCACCGCCCACTCGGTCTCCTTGGCCTCGACCGGGTGCGGGGCGTGGTCGGTGGCGACGCAGTCGATGGTGCCGTCGGCGAGCGCGTCGCGCAGCGCGGCGACGTCCGCGGCGGTGCGCAGCGGCGGGTTCACCTTGAAGATCGGGTCGTAGGACTCGGCGCGCGTGTCGTTGAGCAGCAGGTGGTGCGGGGTGACCTCGGCGGTCACCGGGTGCCCCTTGCTCTTCGCCCACCGGATGATCTCCACGGACCCGGCGGTGGAGACGTGGCAGACGTGCAGCCGCGACCCGACGTGCTGGGCGAGCAGGACGTCCCGGGCGATGATCGCCTCCTCGGCGACCGCGGGCCAGCCGCGCAGCCCCAGCGCGGCCGACATCTCGCCCTCGTTCATCTGCGCGCCCTCGGTGAGCCGCGGCTCCTGCGCGTGCTGCGCGACGACGCCGTCGAACGCCTTCACGTACTCCAGCGCGCGCCGCATGATGACGGCGTCCGACACGCAGTGCCCGTCGTCGGAGAACACCCGGACGGACGCGGCGGAGTCGGCCATCGCGCCGAGTTCGGCGAGCTGCTCGCCGGCGATGCCGCGGGTGACGGCGCCGACCGGCTGCACGTCGCAGTACCCGGCCTCCCGGCCGAGCCGCCACACCTGCTCGACGACGCCGGCGGTGTCGGCGACCGGGTCGGTGTTGGCCATCGCGTGGACGGCGGTGTAGCCGCCCATCGCGGCGGCCTTCGTGCCGGACTCGACGGTCTCGGCGTCCTCGCGGCCGGGCTCGCGCAGGTGGGTGTGCAGGTCGACCAGGCCGGGCAGGGCGATCAGCCCGGCGGCGTCGACGACCCGCGCGCCGGGCGCGTCCGGTCCGGGGCCGATCTCGGCGATGACGCCGTCGCGGACGAGGACGTCGGCGGGCTCGCCGCCGAGGATCCGGGCGCCCTTGATGAGGGTGACTGTCACTGGGGGACCTCCTGGCCGATGGCGGGCTCGGACCCGCCGAGCAGCAGGTAGAGCACGGCCATGCGGGCGCTGACGCCGTTGGCGACCTGCTCGACGATGGTGGAGCGGACCGAGTCGGCGACCTCGGCGGCGATCTCGACACCGCGGTTCATCGGGCCGGGGTGCATGACGATCGCCTGCTCGGGGAGCTGCGCCATCCGCTCGGCGTCCAGGCCGTAGCGGCGGCTGTACTCGCGCACGGTCGGGAAGTACGCGGCGTTCATCCGCTCCTGCTGGACGCGCAGCATCATGACCACGTCGCTCTTGGGGAGGACGTCGTCCAGGCTGTAGGACACCCGGCACGGCCAGGTTCCGATCGCGACCGGCAGCAGCGTCGGCGGCGCGACGACGGTGACGTCGGCGCCGAGGGTGTCCAGCAGCAGGACGTTGGAACGCGCCACCCGGCTGTGCAGGACGTCGCCGACGATCGTGATCTTGCGCCCTTCGAGGTCGCCGAGGCGGCGGCGCATCGTGAACGCGTCCAGCAGCGCCTGCGTCGGGTGCTCGTGGGTGCCGTCGCCGGCGTTGACGACGCTGCCCTGCACCCAGCCCGCGAGCCGGTGCGGGGCGCCGGACGCGCCGTGCCGGATGACGACGCCGTCGGCGCCCATCGCCTCGAGCGTCAGCGCGGTGTCCTTCAGGCTCTCGCCCTTGGACACGCTGGACCCCTTCGCGGAGAAGTTGATGACGTCCGCCGACAGCCGCTTCGCGGCGGCCTCGAACGAGATCCGGGTGCGGGTGGAGTCCTCGAAGAACAGGTTGACGACGGTGCGGCCGCGCAGCGTCGGCAGCTTCTTGATGGAGCGTCCCGCGATCTGGGCCAGCTCCTCGGCCGTGTCGAGGATGAGCAGCGCGTCGTCGCGGGTCAGGTCGGCGGCGGAGATCAGGTGGCGCTTCACTCGGCACCCCCCGCCGGGCCGGACGCCGTGCCCGCAGCCGGAGCGGGGACCGGGGAGCCCACGGGCTCGGGCACCGGGCCGAGCAGCACCGCGTCGCGGCCGTCGTTCTCGTCCAGCAGCACCTTGACGGTCTCGCGCATCGACGTCGGCAGGTTCTTGCCCACGTAGTCGGCGCGGATCGGCAGCTCGCGGTGGCCGCGGTCGACCAGGACCGCCAGCTGGACGGCGCGCGGCCGGCCGAGGTCGCCCAGGGCGTCGAGCGCCGCGCGGACGGTCCGTCCGGAGAACAGGACGTCGTCGACCAGCACCACCACGCGGTCGTCGACGCCGTCGGAGGGCAGCTCGGTGCGGCCGAGGGCGCGCGCGGGACGCATCCGCAGGTCGTCCCGGTACATCGTCACGTCGAGCGAGCCCCACGGCACCGGACGTCCCTCCACCTCGCGCAGCAGGCCCGCCAGCCGCTCGGCCAGCGTCACCCCGCGCGTCTGGATGCCCAGCAGCAGGACGTCGTGCCCGCCCTTGGTGCGTTCGAGGATCTCGTGTGCGATCCGGGTCAGCGCGCGGCGGATGTCGGGACCCTCCAGAACGGCCTTGGGCCGGGGGTCACCCTCCGCGGCGCGCGACCCCACAGGCCGCGGCGGCCTGGAGGCAGCATTCACCTCGGAAACCTCCTTTCCCGCCTCACTGGACGGGCCTTAAAGGACGTCTTGTCCCCCACACGGTAGCAGTCGGGCGGAGCTGCCCCGCCCCCGGGCGGCCCCGTATCCTTGCTGGTGAGAGGGGTCACACTCGGCCCGGTCGGCGCCCGGAACGCCCGCGCGGACGCCGCTTCGGCCGGGTCTGGGGGCTCGCGGACGGTCCGGATCGAGACCTGCGGATTCGACCGCTTTTTTCCAATCGGCTTGACCTGGGGCCCTCTCCGTTTTACCGTCACTGTCCGTAACCATCCCTGGAGACGGGGTCTTGGGGCTCATTGGCTTCGGGATTCTGTCGGTCCCCGGCTTCGGCCGGGAACCAATCCGACGACGAAAGTGAGCCTGGGGGGCCAAGAATGCCGTCTGAATACGCAAAGGCTCTCGGCGCGCGCCTGCGCGCCATCCGCACCCAGCAGGGCCTGTCCCTGCACGGCGTGGAAGAGAAGTCCCGAGGCCGCTGGAAGGCCGTCGTCGTGGGTTCGTACGAGCGGGGCGACCGCGCCGTCACCGTTCAGAAGCTGGCCGAGCTCGCCGATTTCTATGGCGTGCCGGTTTCCGAGTTGCTGCCCGGCGGAGCCGCGCCGAGCCCGCTCGGGCCTACACCCAAGCTCGTGATCGACCTCGAGCGGCTGCAGCAGCTTCCGAAGGACAAGGCCGGTCCTCTCGCCCGTTACGCCGCGACGATTCAGAGCCAGCGGGGCGACTACAACGGAAAGGTCCTGTCGATCCGCCAGGAAGACCTGCGTTCACTCGCGGTCATCTACGACAAGTCCCCGACGGAGCTGACCGAGGAGCTCATCTCCTGGGGCGTCCTCGACCCGGAGGCGCGCCGCGCCGTCGAGTCGTTCTGACGCGTCCGCTTCGGTTTCGTCCGTGCTGACGGGGGCCCGGCTCCGGCCGGGCCCCCGTTCGTCGTGTTCGGCGGGCCGCGCTCACGGCCGGTCGACGGCCCGCAGTGATCCGTCCCGCACCGGATCGGGCTCCCGGCGCGCGGCCGCCGCGGCGGCCGCCCGTCCCGACGCGCCGCGCGCGGCGAGCAGCGCGAGCGGCAGCACGGCCGCCATCACCACCGCGCTCATCGCGAACCCGGCGGTGAACCCCCGCTCCCCCGGCACCCCCGCCACGATCACCGCGCTGACCTGCGTGCCCAGCGACGCGCCGACCGTCCGGATCAGCGTGTTGACGCCCGTCGCCGCCCCCGTCTCCCCCGCCGGGACGGCCAGCACCACCAGCGTCGCCACCGCCGCGTAGGCGAGGCCGAGCCCGATCCCCCGGGCGAGCCCGCCGACGTACAGGTGCCACAGCTCCGAATGCGCGAACGTGACGAACGCGTACCCGGCGCCCGTCAGCGCCGCGCCGCCGAACAGCACCGCCCGCGACCCGATCCGCCGGTCCAGCGTCCCCGCCACCGCGCCCGCGACGGTCATCCCGATGCTCGCGGGAAGCTGCAGCACCGCCGCCTGCGTCGCGCTGCCCCCGAACCCGTATCCGGTGTCCTCCGGGAGCTGGACCAGCAACGGGAACAGCAGCCCGCCCGCCATCAGCGCGTACCCCGACAGCAGCGACGCCGCGTTGGCCGTCCACACCCCCCGGAGCCGCATGACCGCCGGGTCCACGAGCGGCTCCCGCACCCGCGTCTCGACCCGCAGCCAGACCGCCGCCGTCACCGCCGACGCCGCGAGCAGCCCCAGCACGCCCGGCGACGTCCAGCCCCAGAACGTCCCCTGGGTCAGCGCCGCCAGCGCCGCCACGAGCCAGCCGGCGAACAGCACCGCGCCCCACCAGTCCACCCGGGCGCCCTTGCGGGACGGCGAACGCGGGACGATCCACCACGCCGCGAGCAGTCCCGGCACCAGCCCGAGCACCGGCACCCACAGGAGCCAGCGCCACCCGAGCAGGTCGATGATCGGGCCCGCCATGCACCACGACAGCGCGCCGCCGAGCCCCAGCATCGACGACATCAGCCCCACCGCGGACGCCGTCCGCTCGGCGGGCACCACGTCGCGGATGATCGTGTAGGCGAGCGGGAACACGCCCGCGCCGGCCCCGCTCAGCACCCGTCCGGCGAGCATGACCGGCAGCGACCCCGCCGAAGCGGCCACGACCATCCCCGCCGTCGCCGCCGCGAGCACCGCCAGCAGCACCCGCCGGGGCCCGTACAGGTCGCCGAGCCGCCCGACGACCGGCGTCGCCACGGCCGCCGACAGCGTCATCGCCGTCAGCGCCCACGCGGCCCCCGCCGGCGTCGTGCCCAGCCCCGCCTGGATCTGCGGCAGCGCCGGGGTGACGACCGCCATCGACAGCGAGTAGGCCGCCACGCCGAGGAACGCCAGGAGCGGCACCAGCCCCCGACCGCCGCGCGCCGCCACGTCCGGCCTCCTTTACTTCGCCGCCCTAACAATCTCATATGCGCACAAAAGCCCTGCGATGAGTTCCGGGCCCGGACCTGGTCGGTACCGGTGCGCACACGATGAAGGAGGCGACTCATGTTCGAGAACACGAAGGCGTTCAGCGGCTTCTCGGTGGACGACATCGAGGCCGCGCGGAAGTTCTACGGCGAGGTCCTGGGCCTGAAGGTCTCCGAGGACCACGGGATGCTCACCCTGCACATCGCGGGCGACCGCGGCACGCTCGTCTACCCGAAGCCCGATCACGCGCCGGCGACGTTCACCATCCTCAACTTCCCGGTGGACGACATCGAGGCCGCCGTCGACGAGCTCACCGCGCGCGGCGTCCGCTTCGAGCACTACGAGGTCACGGACGAGAAGGGCATCATGCGCGAGACGGGCCCGCTCATCGCGTGGTTCAGGGACCCGGCGGGCAACGTCCTCTCCGTCCTGCAGCAGGACTGACGGGCCGCTCCCCCGCACGGGGGAGGCGTCCCGCCCCGTGGAGGGAGGAGCACCGGCCGGCCTGCGGACCATGATCGGGTGCATGAACCGAGCGACACCCGCACCCTGGGAGCGCCGCGCCGCGCACGCCGTGACGTTGCTCGCGCTCCCGTCCTGCCTCTGGCGTATCGGCCTCGCGCTGGGCTTCCCCCTCGGCTACACCGAGGAGGGCTACGCCGGGGTCGCCCCGCCGGGAGCGTGGGGCCCGATCTACCTGATCGGGCTGTCGGTCGCGACCGAGGCCGCCGCGCTGCTCACCCTCGGGCTGGTCCGGCGCTGGGGCGAGGTCGTCCCCCGCCGGGTCCCGTTCGCCGGCGGCCGGACCGTCCCGCCCCGCGCCGTCCTGGTCCCGGCGTGGACGGGCGTGGCCGTGCTGGGGCTCCTCTGGACGCCGTTCGCGCTCTGGTGGGCGGTGCCGCACGACGGCATGACGCCCGCCGGCCGCACGCTCGTCGGTTTCCTCTACCTGCCGCTGGTCGCCTGGGCGCCGATCCTCGCGGTCCTGGCCGTCGCCCACCGGCGCCGCCGGGCCTCAGGACTCCCCGGCGACACCCCGCGCGCGCAGGCCGTCGACCTCGTCGCCGGACATCCCGAGGACGTCCCGCAGGATCTCGGCGGTGTGCTCGCCGAGCACCGGCGCGGTGCCGGGCGGTGCCTGCCCGCCGAACACCAGCGGGGACCCCGGCGCGAGGTGGGGGCCGATGCCGGGCTGGTCGATCTCGCCCATGAGCGGCCGCCCGTCCAGGTCGCGCGCCACCTCGCCGAAGTCCCGGTAGCGCGACCACAGCACCGACGTGCCCGCTAGCCCGGCCTCGATCTCCGCGCACGTCCGCGTCCCGAACCACGAGGCGAGGACGCCGCCGATCGCCTCCCGGTGCCGGTACCGGTCGCCGGCGGCCCCGAAGTCCGCCCGCAGCGCCCGTTCGAGCGCCTCCACGACGTCCCCGAGCCCGGTCGCGGCGACGAGGTCGCGCCACTGCCGTCCGGTGACCACGGCGACCATGACGCGCCCGTCCGCCGTGGCGAAGTCGCGCCCGAACTCGCCGAACACGTGGTTGCCGATCCGTTCGCGCGGCGTCCCGAGCTGCGCCTCCGCGAGGTAGCCCAGGTTGCCGGCGGTCGCCAGCGCGATGTCGTCGAGGGCGACCCGGAGACCGCTCCCCTCGCCCGTCCGCTGCCGGTGCCGCTCCGCCGCGAGGAGCCCCGCCGCCAGGTAGAGCCCGCACACCACGTCCCACACCGGCAGCGCGTGGTTGACCGGCGCTCCGTCCCGTCCGGTGACCGCGGGGAACCCGGACGCCGCGTTCACCGTGTAGTCGACCGCGGTGCCCCCGTCCCGGCGCCCGACGAGCCGGACGTGCACGAGGTCGGGCCGCAGCGCCGTCAGGTCCTCGGGGGCGAGCCCGCCGCGCGGCGGCGCGTTCGTCAGCACGGTGCCGCACTCGGCCGCGAGCCGCGCCGCGACGCCCCGTCCCTCCGCCGACCGCAGGTCCACGGTCACCGACCGCTTCCCCTTGTTGAGCCCCGCCCAGTACAGGCTCCGCCCGGACGGCGCCAGCGGCCATCGGTCGATGTCGGGCCCGCCGCCGACCTGGTCCACCCGGATCACCTCGGCGCCGAGCTGGGCGAGCGTCATCCCGCCGAGCGGCGCGGCGACGAAGCTGGAGATCTCGACGATGCGCATCCCGGCGAGCGGCAACAGTGCGTCCACCCGCAAATCCCTATCACCCACCCCATACCGCCGCCCCGACCGCCACCCACCGAACACCCGCCACGAGAAGCCCGCAGCCGGTGCGCCTCACGGGGACGTGGCGGAGAGGCCAATCCGGACGGACGCGGCGCCGCGCGCGGGCTGGACGGACGCGCACGTGCGGCGCGGGGGCCGGGACGGTGCTCGGTGAGGGGAGCGGCCCGTCCCGGCCCGGCGCGGGGCGGTCCCGGGGAGGGTGGGACGGCCCCTTCGGGGAGAGGTCAGTTGGCGTCGGTGAACGGGAGGGCGGGCTGCCCGGCGATGCCGAGGGAGTCCTCCACGAGGGAGACGAAGATCTCCGCGTCGTGCAGGAGCTCCTCGGCCTCGCGGACGGTGACGGCGCGGGGCAGGCCGGCCTCGGCGGCGGCGCGCTTGTCGGCGCCGGCGGCGAAGAAGGCGGCCCACTCGCGCAGCGCGGGCTCGGCCTCGGGCAGCAGGACCCACACGCTGCGGGGACGGCCGCGGCGGTGCGTCTCCACGGGTTCGCGGGAGGCCAGCACGGCGGCGGCGGCGCGGAGCGCGGCGAGGTGGGCGCAGACGTAGCGGACGGCGGGCGTGGTCGCCTCGGCGGCTTCGGCGAGGCCGGTGCGGGCGGCCTGGAGCTGGCCGACCGCGGTGTGCGCCGGACGGGGCGCGGGCCTCGGGCGGCGCCGCGGGCTCGGCGGGCCGGACAGTGCGGCGGAGTGAACAGCGGTTGCGGACATGACTGCCTCCTTCCGGGGCTCGGGCCGGCCGGGCGGAGAGCTTCCCCTCACTCCGCCCGGCCCTCGACCCCCGCCGGCACTTCGCCGCCGGCGGGAGCGTCGCCCTGATACGGGCCGCGAGTCCCGCATCACATCGAACATAAGTTCGACGCATTCACAGTAAACCTGCACCGTGACGATTCGTCAACGTGTTCGAACGGGTCGGCGTGTGCAGGTCGGTTAGGGTGCGGGGCATGCATCCGAACGCCGAACACGTCGCGGGCGTCCTGCGCGGCCACGGGGCCGAGGGCGAGATCGTCGAACTGCCCGACTCCGCGCCGACGGCGCGGGCCGCCGCGGATCAGCTGGGGTGCGAGGTCGGCGCGATCGCCAACAGCCTGGTGTTCGACGCGGACGGCGCGCCGCTGCTGGTGCTGACGAGCGGCGCGCACCGGGTCGACACCGCCAAGGTGGCCCGGATCGTGGGCGCGCGGGAGGTGCGGCGCGCGACGCCGGAGTTCGTCCGGGAGGCGACCGGGCAGCCGATCGGTGGCGTGGCGCCGGTGGGCCATCCGGCGCCGATCCGTACGCTCGTGGACGTCTGGCTCGACGGGTACGGCCGGGTGTGGGCGGCGGGCGGGCATCCGCACACCGTGTTCCCGACGTCGTACGAGGAGCTGCTGAAGATCACCGGGGGCGACCCGGCGGAGGTGGAGTGATGACGGAGATCTGGCACAACCCGCGCTGCTCCAAGAGCCGCGCCGCGAAGGCCGCGCTGGACGAGGCGGGGGTCGCCTACACCGAGCGGCGGTACCTGGACGAGCCCCCGACGGCGGCGGAGCTGGACGCGGTGCTCACCCGGATCGGCGCGCAGCCGTGGGAGGTCGCGCGGTTGAACGAGCCCGTCGCGAAGGAGCTCGGGCTGAAGGACCTCGAGCACGACCGGGCGCGGTGGATCGAGGTCATGGCGGCCAACCCGGTGCTGATCCAGCGGCCGATCGTGGTGACGGACGGCGCCGCGATCGTCGCGCGCGACGAGGACTCTGTCGGCAAAGCCCTCGACAGCCTGTAACGCCGGTGTGATTCTGGGGTACGACCCCGACGTCCGGCGACCTCCGGAGGACCGATGACCGCGCAGATGCGCACGGGCCCGGCCGCCCGCGATCCGAACTTCCGGGGGATCGACCCGCCCGCGCTCGATCGGGTCATCAAGCAGATGCAGGACGCGCAGTCCGCGATCCGGGGCTGGCTGAACGCGCATCGCCCGCCGCCGGGGGTGTCGGCGGCGGGGTACCGGCAGGCCGACGAGGTCGCGCAGTGGGTCGGGAGCCAGCTCGGGATGCTGTCGCGCCGCTACAACTACGCGATGACGCACCCGGACGGCGGTTCGATGCAGGCGCCGCCGTCCCCGGCGCCCTCGCCCGGGACGGGACGGGCACCGGTGGAGGCGGGCGGGGGCGCGACCGCCCCGGTCGCGCCGCCCCGCCGGGAACCGGTGGCGGGGGCCCCGCGCTCCCCCGATCCGGGACGGGCGAAGGCGCCCGCGGCGGGCGGCGGCCTGTCCTCGCGCGGCGCGGGCGACATCGGCAGCCATCCCGACCGGCGGACGGCCGAGAAGGCGGCGGAGGCCGACGCGCGGGCACTGCGCGCGGCGTTCGAGGGCGACCGTCCCGTCCCGGCCGCGGTCTGGACGCGGCTGAAGGCCGACGCCGACGATCCCGACTACACCGCGCGCCTGTACGAGCGGCTGGGCCCGGCGGGCGCCGCGCGGCTGCTCGCGGGGGCCGAGGGCGACGAGGACCGGCTGCGGGTGATCCGCGAGGCGCTGGGCATGGCGAGCAACGAGGTCCGCATGGACGTCGGATGGCTGCGGGCGTTCCTGGCGGAGGCGGGGCGCGCGGGCGTGCGTCCGGTGGCCGTCCAGGTCCTGACGGGCGCCGACTGGAGCGCGCGCACGCGGGAGGCCGTCGGGAGGCTGGATCTGACGGCGTCGAGGCCGGCGTCATGACCGGGCGGAGCGAGGGAACGAGCGCGGCTCACGGAAGGCGGGGCCGGTGAGCGCGCCGCCGCCGGCGGGGAGCCTGCCGCCGCCGCTGGAGGGCGCGGCCGCCGCCGCGCTGCCGGCGACGGAGCGTCCCAACCCGGCCTACGCGCAGCTCTACCGGGCGTACGCGGACGCCTACGGGGGGATCGACCGGCTCCGGCAGGCCCTCGACGCGCCGGTGAAGACCCTGGGCGGGACGGACGCGTGGCTCGGCCCGGAGGCGCGCCAGTGGGGGTCGGGGCTCGACGCGGAGCGGGCGCGGCTGCGGAAGGCGGCCGACCTGATCCTGTGGGACATCTACGATCGGCTGTCGGCCACCCCCCGGACCCTTCCCCGGGTCTAGGCTCGGTCGGGTGAGGGACGCGAAGCTGCGCGAGATCGACGAACGCGCCTTCCTGCGCAGGGTGGATCCGATGCTGGACGTCTACGCGGCGGCGATGGACCCGCCGCCGGAGCAGCTGCCGGGCCGCCGCATGATCATGGAGCGGCACGCGGGGTACCCGGCGTTCCGGGCGTTCGTCGCGGAGCGCCGGGGGGCGCTGGCGCGCCTGCCCGGGCCGCTCCACGGGTTCGCCTACGGGTTCCACGGGGCGCGCGGCCAGTGGTGGCACGACGTCGTCCTCGAGGCGCTGACCGCGCGGGGCGGCCCGGAGCACGCGGCGACGTGGCTGGAGGACGCGTTCGAGGTCGCCGAGCTGCACGTCCGTCCGGACGCGCAGGGGCGGGGGCTCGGCCGGGGGCTGCTGAACGCGCTGTGCGAGGGCAGGCCGGAGCGGACGGTGGTGCTGTCGACGCTGGAGCGGCGGCCGGACACCCCCGCCCGCAGGCTCTACCGGTCGGTCGGCATGGTGGACCTGCTGACCGACTTCGAGTTCCCCGGCGGCGGGCCCCGCTACGCGGTCATGGGCGGGACGCTGCCGCCGGCCACGGGCGTGCCGCAGTAGCCGTCGGCCTCGAGCAGCCCGTAGACCTCGCGCGTCGCCGTCGACTGGTTGAACGTGATGAAGTGGATGCCGGGCGCGTCCTGGTCGAGCAGTTCGCGGCACAGCTCGGCGGCGTGCTCGATGCCGAGCCGCCGGACGGCCTCGGGGTCGTCGGCGACGGCGTCGAACCGGGCCTTGACCTCGGGCGGGAACGGCGCGCCCGACAGCTGCTCGGACCGCTCGATGGTGCTCAGCCGGGTGACCGGCATGATCCCCGGGATGATCGGCACGTCGCAGCCGGCGGCGGCGACCCGGTCGCGGAGCCGGAAGTAGTCCTCGGCGCGGAAGAACATCTGGGTGATGGCGTAGTCGGCGCCCGCGCGGCACTTCTCGACGAAGTACCGGGTGTCGCTCTCGATGTCGGGCGAGCGCGGGTGCTTGTAGGGGAACGCGGCGACGCCGACGCTGAAGTCGCCGGTGGAGCGGATGAGCCGGACGAGGTCGGCGGCGTAGGCGACGCCGTCGGGGTGCCTGACCCACTCCCCCATCGGGTCGCCGGGCGGGTCGCCGCGCAGGGCGAGCATGTTGCGGACGCCCGCCGCGGCGAGCCGTCCGATGAGGTGGCGGAGCTCGGCCTGGGAGTGGTCCACCGCGCAGAAGTGGGCGACCGGGGTGAGGGTGGTGTCGGTGGCGATCCGCTCGACGATGTCGACGGTGGTGTCGCGGGTGCCGCCGCCCGCGCCGTAGGTGACCGAGACGAACGTGGGCTGCAGCGGCTCGAGCTCGCGGATGGTACGCCAGAGGTTCCGCGCGCCCTTCTCGGTCTTGGGCGGGAAGAACTCGAAGGAGAAGGACCTTCCACCGGTGGCGAGCAGCTCACGGACTGTGGGGGGCCGGTCGGGGCGCACGGGTCGCATCCCACCAGCGTACAGAAGGGGCGGTCCGCGGGGCCGGGGTGCGGGCCGGTTCCGGCCCGCACCGACGATCGGGCGGGAGGGCGCACCCCGCTGCCCCGAAAATGTGGAGATTTCTTAGGATTGATGGACATCTCGCGCTAACGACGGGCGGTTGAATGCCTTCCCCTGGATACGATCACCACATGCCGACGAGCCGCATCCGCAAGGAGGTCGACGAGGCGCTGCTGGCCTTCGTCGATCGGCAGCGTCCGGGCCTGCTGGCCATCAGCGACGACCTGTCGCCGCTGCTCGGGGCGCTGGACGCGCTGCTGCGCGGCGGGAAGCGGCTGCGTCCGGCGTTCTGCTACTGGGGGTGGCGCGCCGCGGGCGGCGGGGCGGACGCGGGCGTCGTCGGCGCGGCGGCGTCCCTGGAACTGCTGCAGGCGAGCGCGCTGATCCACGACGACGTCATGGACTCCAGCGACACCCGGCGCGGGCAGCCGTCGGTGCACCGCCGGTTCGAGGCGCTGCACGGCGCGCAGGGCTGGCCGGGCGACGCGGCGGCGTTCGGCGAGGGCACCGCGATCCTGCTCGGCGACCTGTGCCTGGCCTGGTCGGCGGAGATGTTCGAGACGTGCGGGCTGGACGGCGAGCGCAGGCGGCGCGGCCGGACGGTGTACGACCTGATGCGCACCGAGGTCATGTGCGGCCAGTACCTCGACATGCTGGAGGGGACGCGCGGCGCGGCGACGGTCGCCACGGCGCTGCGGGTCGTGGAGTACAAGAGCGCCAAGTACACGATCGAGCGGCCGCTGCACCTCGGCGCGGCGCTGGCCGGGGCCCGTCCGGACGTCCCGGGGGCGCTGACCGGGTACGGGCTGCCGCTCGGCATCGCGTTCCAGCTCCGCGACGACGTCCTGGGCGTGTTCGGCGACCCGGCCGAGACGGGCAAGCCGGCGGGCGACGACCTGCGGGAGGGCAAGCGGACGGTGCTGGTGGCGCTGACGCTGGAGCGGGCGGGCGCCGCGCAGGCGGCGGCGTTGAACCGGCGCCTCGGCGACCCGGAGCTGGACCGCCCGGGCGTGGACGAGCTGCGCTCGATCATCGAGGAGACCGGCGGGCTCGCGGCCTGCGAGGCGATGATCGAGCGGTACCTCGACGAGGCCGAGCGGGCCCTGAAGGCGGCGCCGATCACCGAGGAGGCGCGGGAGGCGCTCGCGGGGCTGGCGGTCGCGGCCACGTCCCGCCGCACCTGAGCCGCCGGCCGCCCACCGAACCGTCGTCCGAACCGTCGTCCGAACCGTCGTCCGATCGCCGAAAGATGGCACGATCCGGCCAATCGCCCCGATCGCACTAGCACTGTCCCACCATTTGGTGGCAGAAATGTCGCCATGTGCGCCGACACCCCCGCGAACCGCCTTCCGCGCCTCGCCCCGCTGCCGGAGGAGCAGTGGGACGACGTGCTCAAGGCCGTCACCGCGACCACCGGACCGCTGAACGTCTTCACGACGCTGGCCCGCCATCCGTCGCTGTTCCAGTCGTGGATCGGCCTCGGCTCGGCGCTGCTGATGAGCGGCCTGCTGTCCGGACGGGATCGCGAGCTGGCGATCCTGCGGACGGCGCACCACCGTTCCTGCGAGTACGAGTGGACGCACCATCGCGAGCTCGCGCTGGGCGCCGGGCTGACCGGGGACGAGATCGACGCGCTCCGCCGCGGCCTCGACGAGCACCCGTGGGGCGACGACGACCGGATGGTGCTCACCACCGCCGACGAGCTGCACGAGCGCGGGACGGTGACGGACGCGACGTGGACGGAGCTGTCCACCCGCTTCGGCGAGCGCGAGCTGATCGAGCTGGTGATGCTGATCGGCCACTACCACATGGTCGCGTTCACGCTGAACGCGCTGCGCGTGCAGGGCGAGGACGGCGGGCACGACGGCGGGCAGGGCGCCGGCCACGAGGGCGGGGGCGCCTGATGCTCCGGATCGGAACACTCCGGAGCCGGCGGTGGCTGCCCGCGGTGGGGGCGCTCGCGTGCGCGCTGGCGCTCGTGGTCGTCCCCGGGCGCCCGGACGGGGCGCGGGCCGCCGCCGGACGCTGCGGCGATCCGGCGCAGCGTCCGTGGTGCGACACCTCGCTGAGCGCGGACGCGCGGGCGGGGCTGCTGCTCGCGAAGCTGACCGACGACGAGAAGATCGCGCTGCTGGCGTCCGACGACCCGTTCGGCGGCCCGCTCGGCGGGTTCTTCGACTGGGCGCACGCCGACACCAACGACGGGATCGAGCGGCTGGGCGTCCCGCCGCTGTACATGGTCGACGGGCCGGCGGGCGTCCGGCAGGGCGAGGCCACCGCGCTGCCCGCGCCGATCGCGCTGGCCGCGACGTTCGACGGGGACGCCGCGCGGCTGTACGGGAAGACGGTCGGGTGGGAGGCGAGGCACCGCGGCAACGACGTGATCTTCGGCCCGACCGTGGACGTGCTGCGCAACCCGCTCAACGGCCGGACGTTCGAGGGGTTCGGCGAGGACCCGTACCTGTCGGCGCGGCTCGGCGCGTCCTGGATCAAGGGCGCGCAGGGGCAGGGCGTGATGGCCTCGGTGAAGCACCTGGCCGTCTACACCCAGGAGAAGGACCGCCTCGAGCTGAACATGGCGGTGGACCCGCGCACGCTCCGCGAGATCTACCTGCCGCCGTTCGAGGCCGCCGTGCGGGAGGGCGGCGCCGCGACCGTCATGTGCGGGTTCGGGAAGCTGAACGGCCGCTGGGCGTGCCACGACGGGGGCGTCCTGAACGGGATCCTGCGGTCGGAGTGGGGCTTCGACGGGATGGTCCTGTCGGACCACACCGCCGTGCACGACACCGCCGAGGCCGCCAACGGCGGGCTGGACATGGAACTGCCGATCGGCGTCCGCTACAACGCGTTCCTGCTGAAGATGGCGCGCTCGCAGAAGAAGGTCGGCCAGGCCGTCATCGACGGGCACGCCCGCAACGTGCTGCGGACGATGTTCGGGTTCGGCGTCTTCGACCGCCCGGCGTACCCGAACGACCTAGCCCGCGTCGACCGGACGGCGAGCGAGGCGGCGGCCCGGACGATCGCCGAGGACGGCGTCACGCTGCTGAGGAACGACGGCGTCCTCCCCCTGGCGGCGCCGAAGTCGATCGCGCTGATCGGGCGGGCGGCCGAGGAGAGCCAGGCCGGGTTCGGGTCGGCGAAGGTCGTCCCGTTCGGGACGGTCGACGCCCGGGAGGGGCTGGCCCGGCGCGCGGGTGCGGGCGCCTCGATCACCTACCGGAACGGGGACGACCGCGGCGCCGCGGCGGACGCGGCCCGCGAGGCCGATGTCGCCATCGTGTTCGCCACCGACAGCCAGGGCGAGTTCTTCGACAAGTCGTGCCTGACGCTGGAGTGCGGGGAGCCGCTGCGCGGCGACCAGGACGGGCTGATCTCGGCCGTCGCGGCGGCGAACCCGAACACGATCGTGGTCCTGCAGACGGGCGGGCCCGTCCTCACCCCGTGGGCGGACGACGTCGCGGCGGTCGTCGAGACCTGGTATCCGGGGCAGGAGGCCGGCGACGCGCTGGCACGCGTCCTGTACGGGGACGTCGACCCGGGCGGGCGACTGCCGGTCACGTTCCCCGCCGCGGAGGCGCACGCGCCCACGGCCGGGAACCCCGCGCGGTATCCGGGGGTGGACAAGACCGCGACGTTCTCGGAGGGCGTCATGGTCGGCTACCGGCACTACGACGAGAAGGGCATCGCGCCCAAGTACCCGTTCGGACACGGCCTGTCGTACACGACGTTCCGCTACAGCGGCTTGAAGGTCTCTTCGAAGCAGGTGAGCGTGACGGTCACGAACACCGGGAGCCGCGCCGGCGTGGCCGTCCCGCAGATGTACCTCGGCATGCCGTCGCCCGGCGTGGACGTCCCGCAGCCGCCCAAGCAGCTCAAGGGCTTCACGAAGGTCACGCTGCGGCCGGGGCAGAGCACGACCGTCGCCTTCCCGCTGACCGCGCGCGACCTGTCCTACTGGAACGTGGAGGCGAAGCAGTGGAAGGTCGCGGACGGCTGCTACACGGTCATGGTCGGCGCCTCCTCGCGGGACGTCGCCCAGCGGGGGTCGTTCGGGGCGTGCCGGTGACGAAGGTCTCCGTTCCCCTGCAGGACAGGACGGTCACACGGTACAAATAAGGACCCCCTTCACATCCGTCTCCCCGCCGGAGTCCTCACGTGTCCCCAGCCACCCGGCCGTCCGCCGCCCCGTCCCGCGACCCGCTGCGCCGTCCCGCGTCCGCGCTCGGCCCCGGCGACCCGGACGACATCGGCGGCCGCCCCCTGCTGGGCAGGCTCGGCGAGGGCGGCCAGGGCGTCGTCTACCTCGCCGAGGACCCGGACGACGGGTTGTGCGCGGCCAAGCTGCTCAAGGGCGGGATGGCGGCCGGGCGGCGCGCCCGCGACCGGTTCGTCAAGGAGGCGGACGCGGCGCGGCGGGTCGCCGGGCGGCACACGGCGCAGGTGCTGGACGCGGACGTGACCGGCGACCGCCCCTACATCGTCAGCGAGTACGTGGACGGTCCGTCGCTGCAGGAGGTCGTGACCGAGGACGGGCCGCTGCCGGAGCGGCGGCTGTACCTGGTCGCCCTCGGCACGGCGGCCGCGCTCGCCGCGATCCACCGCGAGGAGATCGTGCACCGCGACTTCAAGCCGGGGAACGTGCTGCTCGGACCGGACGGCGCCAAGGTCATCGACTTCGGCATCGCGCGGATGGCGGACGCGACGCCGCTGACCACGGGGCCGCTCGGCACTCCCGCCTACATGGCCCCCGAGCAGATCGAGGACGAGCCGGTGGGGCCGCCCGCGGACGTGTTCGCGTGGGGCGCGGCGATGGTGTTCGCGGCCACCGGCCGTCCCCCGTTCGGGACCGGGCCGAACGCCGCGGTGATGCGCCGGGTGACGTCCCGACCGCCCGACCTCGGCGACCTCGACGGCCCGCTGCGCGACCTCGCGGCCCGCTGCCTCGACAAGAACCCGCAGGCCAGGCCGTCCGCACGGCAGCTCGTCCGGGCGCTGCGCGAGGGCGCGGGCCCGGCGCCCAGGCCGCGCCCCACCCGCATCCCGCGCTACCGCTGGCGCATGATGGTCGCGCTCGCCGTCGTGATGGCGGCGGGCTTCGTCATCGGCATCCTCTAGCCCCGGGCCGGCGACCGGGGCTCGGGCGGCTCACCAGTGCGGGGGCCGCTCCTCCAGCAGGCGGGAGTCGTCGTCGCCGCCGCGCCACTCGCCCCAGCCGGTGTCGGTGTCGTCGGACGTCTGGTCGGGCAGGACGGCGAAGTCGTCGTCGAGGTCGACCGGCCGGTCGTCGTCGGGTCCCACGCTCATGATCCCCATTGTGCGGCATGGCGCGCCCCGGGGAACCGTGCGGCCGGTCACACGGGCCGGTCATCACACGGGCCGGTCGCACGGGCCGGTCACACGGCGGCGAGGCGGCGCGCGAACTCGGCCGCCGCGGCGCCCGGGTCGTCGGCGTCGGTGATCGCCCGCACCACCACGGCGCGGCGGGCGCCGGCGTCCAGCACCCGGTCGAGGTTGCCGAGGTCGATGCCGCCGATCGCGAACCACGGCCGCGCGAAGCGCCGCCCGGCGGTGTACTCGAGCAGCTCCAGCCCCGGGGCGGGGCGTCCGGGCTTGGTCGGCGTGGGCCACGTCGGCCCCGTGCAGAAGTAGTCGGCGCCGGGCTCGGCCGCGGCGGCGGACGCCTGCTCCTCGGCGTGCGTGGACCGGCCGATCAGCACGTCCCCGCCGACGATCTCGCGGGCGGCCGGCACCGGCAGGTCGTCCTGGCCGAGGTGCAGCACGTCGGCGCGGACGGCGTGCGCGACGTCCGCGCGGTCGTTGACGGCCAGCAGCGCGCCGTACCGCTCGCACGCGGCCCGGAAGACCTCCAGGAACGCCATCTCCTGCCGCGCCTCCAGGCCCTTCTGCCGGAGCTGCACGATGTCCACGCCGTTGGCTAGGACGGCGTCCAGGAAGTCGGGCAGGTCGCCCCGCTCCTCCCGGGCGTCCGTGCAGAGGTAGAGACGGGCGCGGTCGAGCCGGGCGCGCAGGGCCACGGCGCGGTCGGAGGGCAGGTGCCTGGACACGGTGGGGAGATCTTCCTCTCGGGCAAGGGTGCGGGGGTCACGCGTGCGCGTGACCCCCGGTGTCGCGTGTTCGGGTCGGGCGGAACCGTCAGAATGCCAGGGCCTGGGCGCGGCGGCGCACCTCGGTCCCCCGGTTCTCGGTGAGCGCGTCGACCGGTGTCCCGGGCAGCGTGTCGTCCGCGGTGAACAGCCAGCGGACGGTCTCGACGTCGTCGTACCCGGCGTCCGCCAGCACGGTGAGCGTGCCGGCCAGTCCCTTGATCACCTGTCCGTCCTTGATGAAGGCGGCGGGCACCATCGGCTCGCCACCGCGGCGCACCGCCAGGAGCTTGCGCTCGCTGATGAGCTGCTTCATGCGGTTGGTCTTGATGCCGAGCCGCTCGGCGGTGTCGGGGAGGGTGAGCCACTCGCCGGCGAGGGCGTCGGTCCGGGGGTCGAGTGCGCTTTCAACGGTTGCGTGCATCTGCGTCACGCCCCCTTGCTACCACGCCGCCGAATCACTCAAACCCCCCGGGCGACCACCGGTTTTCCGGACGGCCCCGGCTAGGCGCGTACGGCCTGGCGGACGGGCGCGTCCGGGTCGGCGAGGACGTCCGGGTCGACGGACGCCCCGGCGGCGATCGCCCGCCGCGCCTGGACGAGGTCGCGGGGGCGGTCGACGGTCAGGATCGCGTCGAGGCGGTCGCCGGTCAGCCATGCGAGGGCCCACTTGCGCCCGTCCGGGTCGCCGCGCCGGATCATCCGCTCGGACGCCGCGTGGTTCCCGGCGTACTGCACCATCCGGCCGAACTGCTCGGACCAGAAGTACGGGGCGGCGTCGTACGCGGCGTCCTGCCCGAGGAGCGTCGCGGCGGCGACCTCGGGGGCGTTGAGGGCCGTGTCCCAGTGCTCGACCAGGAGCCGCCGCCCGTACCGGGACGACCACCAGGCCGCGCAGTCGCCGACGGCGACGATGTCGGGGCGGTACTCGCCGGGCGTGCCGGGCTCGGCGCCCTCGTGGCAGGTACGGAAGGAGCCGTCGGTGACGACGCCGCGCTCCAGCAGCAGGCCGGATCCGGCGAGCCAGCCGAGGTCGGGACGGACGCCGACGCCGACGACGACCGCGTCCGCGTCGATGCGTCCGGCGGCCCCGTCGGCGGCGAGGACGAGGCCGCGGTCGTCCACCTCGGCGACCTTCACGCCGGTGCGCAGCTCGACGCCCGCCTCGGCGTACCAGGGCGCGGTCAGCGCGCCCGCCTCGGGGCCGAGGGCGTTCGCCAGGGGCGTGTCGGCGGCCTCGACGACGGTGACCGCGCAGCCCTTCCGCGCGGCGGTCGTCGCGACCTCGGCGCCGATCCAGCCCGCCCCGACGATCGCGACGCGGGCGCCCTCGGTGAGGAGCCCGCGCAGGTCGCGGGCGTCCTCGATGGTGCGGACGACGTGCTGGCGGCCGTCCCCGGGAAGCGTGATCGGGGTCGCGCCGGTCGCGATGACGAGGCCGTCGAACCGCAGGTCCCCGGCCGTCGTGGCGAGGACGCCGCCGCGGCCGGGCGCGTCCGGGCGCAGCGCGGTGGCGCGCTCGCCGAGCAGGAGCTCGCAGCGCAGGGCGTCCCAGTCTGCGTCGACGGTGGTGTCGTCGGAGTCGCCCGCGAGGACGGCCTTCGACAGCGGCGGCCGGTCGTACGGCCGGTGCCGCTCGGCCGAGACGAGGGTGAGCGCGCCCTCGTACCCCTTCTTGCGCAGGGCTTCCACGGCGCGCACGCCCGCCAGCCCGCCACCAACGACGATGACCCTCTCCATGGCGCTCACCCTAATGGGCGCGGCACTGACCTGGACATGTGTCCAGACGGTCGTGTGCATCACAGCAGTCGTAAAGTGGGGGGAAGAGCACACAAAACACCACAGACGCGGGAGTCCGGTGCGACCGGGCTGAGAGGGCGGCTGAACGGGCCGCCGACCGCCACGACCTGATCCGGATCATGCCGGCGAAGGGAGCGCGTATGGAGATCGTCGTCATCGGGGCCGGGATCGTCGGCCTCGCCGCCGCCTGGCGGACCGCGAGCCGGGGCGGCGCGGTGACCCTGGTGGATCCCGAGCCCGCGAGCGGCGCGACGTCCGTCGCGGCGGGCATGATCACCCCGGTCAGCGAGCTGGCCTACGGCGAGGAGCCGCTGCTGCGCCTCAACCTCGCCTCCCGCGACCGCTACGACGCGTTCGTCGCGGAACTGGAGGAGCTGACGGGCGCGAGCACGGGCTACCGCGACGACGGCCTGCTCCAGGTCGCGTTCGACACCGACGACCTGGCCGTCCTGGACGACCTGCGGCGCTTCCAGGCGAGCCTCGGCCTCCCCGTGGAGGCGCTCACCGGGCGCGAGTGCCGCAGGCAGGAGCCGATGCTGGCGCCGGGCGTCCGCGGCGGCCTGCTGGCCCCGCGCGACGGCTCGGTCGACCCGCGCCGCCTCGCCGCCGCGCTGCTGACCGCGTGCGAGAAGCTGGGCGTGCGGATCGTGCGGCGGCGCGCGGCGGGCGTGGTCGTCGAGCGCGACGCGGCGGCGGGCGTCCGGCTCGAGGACGGGACGGTCGTGCGGGCCGACCGCGTCCTGCTGGCCGCGGGACCCTGGTCCGGCGACCTCGAGGGCCTGCCCGCCGGGACCGTTCCCAGCGTGCGCCCCGTCAAGGGCCAGGTGATCCGGCTGCGCACCCGCGTCCCGTTCCTGCGGCGCTGCACGCGCGGGCTGGTCAAGGGCTCGCCGGTGTACCTGGTGCCGCGCGCCGACGACGGCGAGATCGTCCTCGGCGCCACGCAGGAGGAGCTCGGGTTCGACACGCGCGTGACCGCCGGCGGGCTGTGGGAGCTGCTGCGGGACGCCCGCGAGCTGCTCCCCGGCATCACCGAGCTGGAGTTCGCCGAGGTCACGGCCGGACTGCGGCCCGGCTCCCCCGACAACGCCCCGGTCATGGGACCCTCGGCCCTTCCCGGGCTCGTCCTCGGCACCGGGCACTTCCGCAACGGCGTCCTGCTCGCGCCCGTCTCGGCGGACGTCCTGGCGGCGACGCTGCTCGACGAGCCGGTGCCCGAGGTCGCCGCACCGTTCTCCCCCGATCGATTCCACGAGGTGAACCGATGAAGGTCATCGTCAACGGCGAGCCGCGCGAGCTGCCCGCGGGCACGAGCGTGGCCGCCGCGGTCGCGGCCGTGAGCGCCGCGCCGTCCGGTGTGGCGGCCGCGCTGAACGACGAGGTCGTCCGCCGGGCGGCCTGGGAGGCGACGCCGCTGCGCGACGGCGACCGCCTGGAAGTACTGACCGCCGTGCAGGGGGGCTGAGGACCATGGGAGACGGGACGATGGACGGCGCGGCGACCCGCGGCGACGCGCTGGTGATCGCGGGCGAGGAGTTCGGCTCGCGGCTCATCATGGGGACGGGCGGCGCGCCCAGCATGCGGGTGCTGCGGGACGCGCTCACCGCGTCCGGGACGGAGCTGACCACGGTCGCGATGCGGCGGGTCGACCCGGCGGCGCGCGGTTCGGTCCTGGACGTGCTCGGCGAGTGCGGCATCCGCGTGCTGCCCAACACCGCGGGCTGCTTCACCGCGGGCGAGGCGGTGCTGACCGCCAAGCTCGCCCGCGAGGCCCTCGGGACCGACTGGGTGAAGCTCGAGGTGATCGCGGACGAGGACACGCTGCTGCCCGACCCGATCGAGCTGGTCGACGCCGCGGAACAGCTCGTCGACGACGGGTTCGTCGTGCTGCCGTACACCAACGACGACCCCGTCCTGGCGCGCCGCCTGGAGCAGGCCGGGTGCGCGGCGGTGATGCCGCTCGGCTCCCCGATCGGCTCGGGGCTCGGCATCCGCAACCCGCACAACATCGAGCTGATCGTCGAGCGGGCGGGCGTCCCGGTCATCCTGGACGCCGGGCTCGGCACCGCCAGCGACGCGGCCCTCGCCATGGAGCTGGGCTGCGACGCGGTGCTGCTGGCCACGGCCGTGACCCGCGCGCAGGCCCCCGCGACGATGGCCGCCGCGATGCGGCACGCGGTCGAGGGCGGGCGGCTGGCGCGGCTGGCCGGACGGATCCCCAAGCGCCGCCGCGCGCAGGCGTCCTCGCCCTTCGAGGGCCTCGCCTCGATGTAGCGGTCCTTAACGACCGACTCAAGCATTATTCGCTGGACCTGAAAATTGGGCCGCTCCCAGACTGGGGGCGGCCCGTTCGGGGTCCGGCGGTGCAACCGCGCGCCGAACTTCGGGGTCCATCGAAACGATCCCTACCTAAGGTGCGCTCCATGGAACAGGACGGCTTCACCCCGGCGCCCGCGGCGGGCGTCGACAAGCGGGCGATCGCGGCCGCCACCGTGACGGTCGTGCTGTGGGCGTCCGCGTTCGTCTCCATCCGCAGCGCGGGCGAGGCGTACGACCCCGGCGCGCTCGCGCTCGGCCGGCTGCTCTCCGGGGCCGTCGTGCTCGGCGCCCTCTGGCTCGTCCGCCGCGAGGGCCTGCCGCCGCGCGGCGCGTGGCCGGGCATCGCCGCCGCGGGCGTCCTGTGGTTCGGCGTCTACATGGTCGCGCTCAACTGGGGCGAGCAGCTCGTGGACGCCGGCACCGCGGCCCTCGTCGTCAACATCGGGCCCATCCTGATCGCCCTCCTCGGCGGCTGGCTGCTGAAGGAGGGCTTCTCCTCCCGGCTGCTCGCGGGCCTCGCCGTGGCGTTCGCGGGCGCCGCCGTCGTCGGGCTGTCGATGTCCGGCGAGAAGGGCTCGCCGCTGCTCGGCGTCCTGCTGTGCGTCGTCGCGGCCGTCACCTACGCGGCCGGGGTGGTCAGCCAGAAGCCGGCGCTGCGGCACGCGTCCGCGCTGCAGTTCACCACGTTCGCGTGCGCGATCGGCACCGCCGCCACGCTGCCGTTCGCCGGGCAGCTGGCGTCGCAGGCCGCCGACGCCCCGGCGGGCGCGACCCTCAACATGATCTACCTCGGCGTCTTCCCGACCGCGGTCGCGTTCACCACGTGGGGTTACGCGCTGGCGCGGACGTCCGCCGGGAAGATGGGCGCGACCACCTACGCCGTCCCCGCGATCGTCGTGCTGATGTCGTGGGCGTTCCTCGACGAGGTCCCCGGGACGGTCACGCTGCTCGGCGGCGCGCTGTGCCTGGCCGGCGTCGCCGTGTCCCGCAGCACACCGCGCGGCGACCGGCGGCGCGGGCGGGAGACCGCCGCGGCCCCCGCGTCCACGGAGGTCCCGGCCGCCGCGCCGGCCGCGTCACCCTCCGCACTCGACCATGCTCATACTCGGGACTGATGAGTTCCACAACGTTCCCGCCGTACACTCGCATCGATGGACACGACGGTCGCAGATCCACTCGTGGGGCAGCTGCTCGACGGGCGCTACCGCATTGAGTCCCGCATCGCGCGCGGCGGCATGGCCACGGTCTACCTCGCGCGCGACAGCAGGCTCGACCGCGTCGTCGCGGTCAAGGTGATGCACGCCGGCCTCGCCGCCGAAGAGGACTTCGTCACCCGCTTCATCGGCGAGGCGAAGGCCGCCGCCGCCCTGTCGCACCCCAACGTCGTCGCCGTGTACGACCAGGGCACCGACGGCGAGCGCGGCTACCTGGTGATGGAGTACGTCGCGGGCCGGACGCTGCGCGACGAGCTCGCCGCCCGCGGCCGGTTCGGGCCGCGCGCCGCGCTGGAGATCACGCAGCCGGTGCTGGCCGCCCTCGGCGCCGCGCACCGCGCCGGGCTCGTGCACCGCGACGTCAAGCCCGAGAACGTCCTGATCACCGAGGACGGCCTGGTCAAGGTGACCGACTTCGGGCTCGCGCGGGCCGAGTCGGCGAGCAAGATGACCCGGACCGGGGTGATCATCGGCACCGTCGGGTACCTGGCGCCCGAGCAGGTCCAGTCCGGCAGCGCCGACGTGCGCTCGGACGTCTACGCCGCCGGGATCATGCTGTTCGAGCTGCTCACCGGGCGGCTCCCGCACGAGGGCGACACCCCGCTCGCCGTCGCCTACAAGCACGTCAACGAGACCGTGCCGCCGCCGTCCGACCTCGTCCCCGGGCTGCCGCGGCGGGTCGACGAGCTGGTCACGGACGCGACGAGCCACGAACCCGCGCGCCGCCCGGCGGACGCGAACCAGTACCTCGCCGAGGTCGCCGAGGTGCACGGCGGGCTCCCGCCGGACATCGACGCCCGCGTCGAGGAGACGTCCCGCACCGCCACGGCCGTCCTCGAGGCCCCCGCCGCCACGCGCGTGGACGGGGAGCCGGTGGACGGCGGGCGCACGGCGATGCTCCCGCAGGACGGGGGCGTCCTGCGCTTCCCGCAGGAGCGGGGGCACACGGCCGTCCTCGACCCCGGCGACGACCCGGCCGGGCCGCCGCGCTCCCGCGGCGACCGCGTCATCGGGGCGCTGACCGGCCGGTGGGTGCTCGCCGCGATCGGCGTGATCGCCGCCGTGATCCTCGGGTGGGCCGTCTGGTACCAGACGTCCGGGCAGTACGAGCACGTCCCGGCGGACGTCGTCGGGATGGAGCTGGCGGACGCCCGCGGCGCGCTCGCCGACGCCGGGATCGACGTCCGCGTCGCCGACCCCGTCTTCCACGACCGGATCCGCAAGGGTCTCGTGGCCCGGTCCGACCCTGGCGCCGGAGCCCGCGTCGCGCAGGGCGAGACCGTCACGCTGACACCGTCGAAGGGCCTCACGCCCCGGGAGGTCCCGAACGTCGAGGGCAAGACCCTGGACGAGGCGAAGAAGATCCTCGCCGACGAGGGGTTCCGGGTCGGCGAGACGAGCACCCGCGCCTCGCAGACCGTCCCCAAGGACCGCGTCATCGGCACCGACCCCGCCGCCGGGAAGGACCTGTCGCCCGACGAGCCGGTGGCCGTCGCGGTCAGCAGCGGCATGGCGATGCCGGGCGTCGTCGGCACCGACGGCGAGACCGCCGCGAACAGGCTCCGCTCGCTGGGCCTCAACGTCACCGTCCAGAACAAGCGTGTCGAGGGCAAGGAGCCCGGCAGCGTCCTCAGCCAGGACCCGGCCGAGGGCACCGGAGTGTCGCGCGGCGACGACGTCACGCTCGTCGTCAACGAGCGCGACTGCATCATCGACGCCGGCCCGTTCCGGCTCGGCTGCGACGACGGCTCCGGCGCCGAGAAGATCCCGGTGCCGGACGTCACGAACCGCAGCGTGGACGACGCCACCAAGGTCCTCAAGGACTCCGGGTTCGAGGTGAACGTGCAGGGCTGGGGCGGGAGCACCGTGCGGTTCCAGGCCCCCGGAGCGGACAGCACGGCCGCGCGCGGGTCCACCGTCACGATCGTCCGGGGGCCCTGAGCGGCGGATAGGCTGGACGGACCATGACCTCTCCGCTCAGCCCCGTCGGGGCCCACGTCCCGGTCGCCGGCGGGCTCGCCACCGGCGGCCTCAAGTACGCCGCCGAGATCGGCGCCGAGGCGATCCAGGTGTTCGTCGCCAACCCGCGCGGATGGGCGCTCCCCGCCGGGAAGCCCGCGGAGGACGCCAAGCTCCGCGAACGCGACGACGTGCCCGTCTACGCGCACGCCCCGTACCTGGTCAACTTCGGCTCCCCGAGCGAGGAGACGCTCGAGAAGTCGATCGCGACGGTCCGGCACTCGCTGGAGCGCGGCCGCGCGATCGGCGCCCGCGGCGTCGTCGTCCACACCGGCTCGGCCGTCAGCCAGTCCTACGACGCCGCCATGGACCAGGTCCACGAGCACGTCCTCCCCCTGCTGGAGGAGATCCCCGACGACGGCCCGCGCCTGCTCCTGGAGCCCATGGCGGGCCAGGGCAGGATGCTGTGCGCCAAGGTCCAGGACCTCGGCGCCTTCTTCGAGAAGCTGGAGCACCACCCGAAGCTCGGCGTGTGCTTCGACACCTGCCACGCGTTCGCCGCCGGGCACGACCTGGCCGCGGCGGGCGGCGTCAAGGAGACGATCGACGCGCTGGTCGAGACGGTCGGCGAGGGACGGCTCGGCCTCGTCCACGCCAACGACTCCAAGGACGCGTGCGGCTCCGCGAAGGACCGGCACGAGAACATCGGCGCCGGGCAGATCGGCGAGGACCCGTTCGCGGCCCTGTTCCGCCACCCCGCCGTCGCCGGCGTGCCGTTCATCATCGAGACCCCGGGCCGCGACCCCGGCCCCCACGGCCGCGACATCGCCGCGCTGAAGCGCCTGCGGGGCGACTGACCGGCACCCGAGCACAAAAGAGCTCGGGTGCCGATGGACAACCCCCCGACTGTCCATCGGCACCCGAGCCACAGGCCGTCGGGTCCCACCCCCCCGGTACGGGACCCGGCGACTCACGATCCGGCGTCGACTGGCGTGCGCCGGATCTCCGGGTGTGCTGTTGTGGGAGGTTCCGCGACCGGTGAACGTCCGTCCCCCCGGCCGCCCGCCCCTCCGAGGGCGGTGTTTCCGTGGTGCTACTGAGAACACTAGGCCCGGGATGCCGCAGATCGGCACCGGGAACACGCAGCCCGCGTTGAGCGGTGCGTAGTCATAGATGTGCGGAGCGTAGTCGAACGACGAGCGGACGGTTCCGCACGACGAACGGGACGACCGGGTCAGCCGTCCGGCAGGTGCAGCCGCGCCATCGCCCGGCCCGCGTGGCGCGGGACCCGGCGGCGGGTGAGCAGCGACACCGCGACCATCACGCCCGCAGCGACGGGCGCCGCCACGACGGGCACGATCTCCCACCCGGCCAGGTGCGCCGCGCCCGCGGCGACCGCGAGGCAGCAGCCGAGCACCAGGCCGGCCACCGCGCCCGGCGCGGTCAGCCCCCGCCACCAGATCCCCAGCAGCAGCAGCGGGCACAGCGTGCACGCGGACACGGCGAGCGCCAGGGTGACGAGCGCCGCCGCCCCGTGCGGGCCGAGCCGGGGCATGACGGCAAGCGGCGCGGCGAGCACCACCACCGCGGCCGTCCGGAAGACGGCCGCCCCGCGCCGCCGCGCGTACTGCGCGACCGTCCCGCCGATGGCGACGGCGATCCCGCACGAGGCGGTGACGAACGCGGCGAACGCGCCCGCCGCCAGCAGCCCCGTCAGCAGCGCGCCCGCCGTCCCCGGGATCGTCCGGTGCGGCAGCAGCAGGAGGTCCGCGTCCGCACCGGCGCCGGTCACCGGCCCGCCGGACCCGTGCGCCCGCCCGAGCGTCCCGTACAGGACGGCGGTCACCGACGACAGCCCGACGAGGACCGTCGCGTACGCCGCCGTCCTGCGCGCGGCGCCGCCCCCACCGCTCGCGTAGTAGTGCATCAGGACCTGCGGCAGCCCGATCGTCCCGAGCGCGACGCACACGGCCAGCGCGTACGTCCCGGGCAACCCGTGCGGTTCACCACCCGGGGCGGGCGCGGCCGGGGCGGCGCGCACGTGCCACACGACGGCCCCCACCAGCACGGGCACGGTCAGCGCCGCCAGCTTCCCCCAGAAGTGGACGGCCTGGAACGCGGTGATGCTGCGCACCCCGCCGGACAGGACGAGCGCCGACGCCGCCGCGACCCCGATCGTCCAGCCCGTCCAGGGCGGGCCGCCGGTCAGCACGTGCAGCGCCACGCCCGCGCCGTGGAGCTGCGGCAGCAGGTAGCACCAGCCCACGAGGCAGACGCAGCCGGTGGCGGCGTGCCGGGCGCCGCGCGACCCGAGCCGCCACTCGGCGAAGTCCGCCACGCTGTACGCGCCGGACCTGCGCAGCGGCGCGGCCACGAACGCCGCCAGCAGCGCGCACCCGGCCGCCGCCCCGACGGGCAGCCACAGCACGTCCGTCCCGTGCGCGAGGACGAGCCCGGCCGCACCGAGGTACATCGCCGCGCACAGGTGCTCGCCACCGACCGCGGCGGCATTGCGCCACGGCGGCATCTCGCGCGCGGCGGCCGTGAGGCCGGGGACGGCCCGCGCCGCCGCACGGCCGCGGCGCGGGACGAGCCACGCCGTGAGCACCGCGGCCAGTGCGGCGAGCACGACCGCGACGGCCGTCGCGCTCACCAGGGATCAACCGCCCGAACAGGACGATCCCACCCGAGGCCCGAGCCCCGCTCCACCCCGCGAACCGCCTCCACCCGCTCGCCCCGCGCCACGCACTCGTCCCATCCCGCGCAATCCCCCCACCCCGCATGCTCACCCTCCACGACCCGCCCCGGACAGTCGCCTCGCTCCACGTGATCAGCAAGTCCCGTGCCATCGACGCCCACCGGGCGCTCGCCCCACCCCACGCCGTCGGCCCATCCCTCGTACACCACCGGTTCCGCGTGATCGGCCGCCCCCAAGCGATCAGGACGCACCGGGCCCTCGGCCCACTCCGCACGTTCGGGCCACCCTTCACGGCCGGCCACTCCCCCGCGCTCGGCCTGCTCCGCACGACCGCCCCATCCCACGCGCCCGGCCCGGCCCGCGCGATCAGGCGACTCCGCACCCTCGGCGCCCACCGGACGGGCGGGCCAATCCACGCGGCCGGACCAATCCACGCGCCCGGCCTGGTCCCCGTGATCAGGCGACTCCGTGCGTATGACGCCCACCGGACGGGCGGGCCGTCTCGGGAGGGTGGTGCGTTCGGTGCGTTCGGCGCGGCGGACGTGGTCGAGTGCGGCTGCTGCGAGCAGGGCGGGGACGGCCAGGGCGAACGGGCCGGGGAGCAGCGGCAGGAGCGCCAGGGCCGTCGCGACGAACGCGCCGGTGCGCAGCGCGACCGCGAGTTGGGCGCGGGCGGCCGCCCGGCCGGTATGGTGCGGGTCGGCGTCGGTCGTCGGCTCAACCACGGTCGTCGTCCACGTCGCAGTCGCCGCGGGGATCGTGGTGGAACCGGCGGACGAGCAGGTCGCGCACCTCGCGGGTGTGGCGGCGGCTCACCGGGAGCAGTTCGTCGCCGATCTGCACGGCGGCGCGGCCGCCGTCGAAGCGCAGTTCGGTGATGTGCGCGGACGCGACGAGTGTGCTGCGGTGAATGCGGATGAACCCGGCGCCCTCCCACCGTTTGGTGAGCGCCGACAGCGGCATCCGGACCAGGTATCCCCCGTCGGGGGTGTGCAGCCGGACGTAGTCGCCCTGTGCTTCCACGTGGGTGACGGAGCGGCGCGACACCAGGCGGGTCCGGCCGCCCAGCTCGACCGGGATCATCTCGTCCTCGGGGTCGGCGCGCTCGTCCGCGCCGGGCGGGTCGGCGCGGCGGGCGGCCGCCGCGACGCGCCGGACCGCCTCGGCGAGCCGCTCGGGACGGATGGGCTTGAGCAGGTAGTCGAGGGCGCCGAGGTCGTAGGCGGCGATCGCGCAGTCGTCGTGCGCGGTCACGAACACCACGTGCGGCGGCGCGGCGAAGCCGGTCAGCAGGCGGGTGAAGTCCAGTCCGTCGAGGCCGGGCATGCGGATGTCGAGGAACACCGCGTCCAGTCGCTCGCCCTCGACGAGCATCCGGCTCAGGTCGCGAAGCGCCGACGAGGCGTCTCCCGCGCCGGTGACCCGCTCGATCCGCGGGTCCCTCCGGAGCAGGTGGGTGAGCTCCTCCAAGGCGGGGCGTTCATCGTCGACGGCCAGAACGCGAAGCATGAGGGCGACTTTGCCGCGATTACCGACCGTCCGCAATCGATTCCGAAAAGTGAGTGGCGTGTCGGCGTGAGATTTTCAGTCGGGGAACACGCCCGGCCGGTACTTCGGGACGCGCAGCTCGACCCGGGTTCCGGCGCCGAGCGCGGTTCGGACCGTCAGCCCGTACTCCTCGCCGTAGACCTGCCGCATCCGCGCGTCGACGTTCGCCAGTCCGATCCCGGTTCCGCCGCGCCGCTCCCGTCCGCCGGAGACGCTCCCCCATCCGGTCGGGCCGGGGCCGCCCACGGGTGCGGAGAGGATCTCCTGCAGCCGCTCGGGGTCCATGCCGACGCCGTCGTCCTCGATGCTGATCGCGGCCTCGGGCCCGGAGTCGCGCGCGGTGATCGAGATGTGGAACGTGTCGCGGGCGTCGGCCATGCCGTGCCGGACGGCGTTCTCGACCAGCGGTTGCAGCGCCAGGAACGGCACCGCGACGGGCAGCACCTCCGGCGCGATCTCCACCCGGAAGCGCAGCCGCTCGCCGAAGCGGGCACGTTCCAGCAGGAGGTAGCGGTCGATGGAGCGCAGCTCGTCGGCGAGCGTGGTGAAGTCGCGCGCGTTGCGGAACGAGTAGCGCGCGAAGTCGGCGAAGTCGAGCAGCAGTTCGCGGGCCCGTTCGGGGTCGGTGCGGACGAACGAGGCGATCGTGGTCAGCGAGTTGTAGACGAAGTGCGGGGAGATCTGCGCGCGCAGCGCCCGCATCTCGGCCTCGGCGACCCGGTGGCGCGCGGTGTCCAGCTCCGCGAGCTGGAGCTGCCCGGCGACCAGCCGGGCGGCCTCGCCGACGGCCCGGACCCGGGCCGCGGACGGCCGCCGCCAGTACGCGACGAGCGCGGCATCGACGCCCCTCCCGGCCGGTGTCCGGGCGGCCACCGGCGCGACCATCGCCACCCGGAGGGGGCAGTCGCCGTCCGGGCAGCCGAGCCGGTCGGCGCCGATCACCCGGGGCCGTCCCGAGGCCAGCACCGGCAGCACGAGGTCCACCGCGTCGCGGGCGTGCGCCGCGCGGCCCGCGCCGTCCCAGGCCAGCAGCAGCGCGGCCCCGGGCGCGCCGCCGGTGTCGGGGGCGACCTCGTCGTCCTCCTCCAGGGCGGAGCGCAGCGCGACGAGCGCGACGGCCTCGGCGTCCAGCAGCGACCGCAGGTGCCGGACGGACCGGCGCGCGGCGTCGCCGCTCAGCCCGGTGCGCAGCGGCGGCGACGCCCGCGTGATCGCGTGCAGGGCCGCGAACGCCGCCTGCTCGCCCGGCTCGGCGGGGCCCCGGCCGCGGAACGGGAACCGGCGGCGCAGCACGCACGCTCCCGTGGCGGCGCCGGCGGCCGCGACGCACGCCACGGCGTCCAGGACGGACGGTAGGACCATGACGACTTACGGTAACGGCTGTCGTCGGCGTGGGTCGGTGTGTTGGGCATTTACGAAGGTCTCGGATGGGCCACGCCGCCTAGAGCGGCGGCGCCTCGCCCTCGTCCTCCTGGTAGGAGTACCGCTGCTCGTGCCACGGGTCGGCGACGTTGTGGTAGCCGCGCTCCTCCCAGAAGCCCCGGCGGTCCTTCACCAGGTACTCCACCCCGCGGACCCACTTCACGCTCTTCCACGCGTACAGGTGCGGGACGACGATGCGGATCGGGAAGCCGTGGTCGGGCGTGAGCCGCTCGCCGTCGCGGTGCGTCGCGAACATCGTCCCGTCGGCGAGGAAGTCGGCCATCCGGATGTTGGCGCTGTAGCCGTACTCGGCCCACACCATCACGTGCGTGACCTCGGGGGCGGGCGGCGCCAGCTCCACGATCGACGAGCCCGCCACGCCCTCCCACTCGTTGTCGGGGATCGTGAACTTGGTGACGCAGTGGAAGTCGGCGACGGCCTTGGTCCTCGGCAGGGCGTCGAACTCGTCCCACGTCCACCGGTGCTGCCCGCCCGTCGCGGTCGCACCGAAGACGCGGAAGTCCCAGTCCTTGGGACGGAACTTCGGCACGGGTCCATAGTGGAGGACAGGCCATCCCCGGGGGACGTACTGACCGGGCGGCAGATCCCGCCGCTGCTGCGTGGGCTCTTCGGGATGGGACATGACGCGGCCATCCTGCCATCCGGCGTGAGCTGAGCCATATTCGGCCCCCTCGCCTCCACCCCCGCCCGGGGTCGGCTACGCTGAGGCCCATGCGCAACGTCGTCTATTTCTTTTGGTTCGACCAGCCCGGACGGCTGGTCTGCCAGACGCTGCGCTGACAGACCACGAACGAGAAGCCCCGGGCCGCGTCGGCCCGGGGCTTCCGTCGTTTCAGGGGACGCCCGCGGGACCGCCGGGACCCGCGGGACGAGGAGAGGGAGTACGGCATGGTGATCGTCATGGCCCCGGAGGCCACCGAAGCGGATGTCAACGGCGTCGTCTCACTGGTCGAGACGGCCGGGGGCGACGCCTTCGTCAGCCGCGGCGTGGAGCGGACGATCGTCGGGCTGATCGGCGACGTCGAGCAGTTCGGCTCGCTGAACCTGCGCGGGCTGCGCGGCGTCAGCGACGTCATCCGCATCTCGGCGCCGTACAAGCTGGTGAGCCGGGAGAACCACGGCGAGCGCACGGTGGTGCGGGTGGGCGGTGTCCCCGTCGGCCCCGGCACGATGACGCTGATCGCCGGGCCGTGCGCGGTGGAGACCCCCGAGCAGACCCTGCAGGCCGCGCAGATGGCCAAGGCCGCCGGGGCGACGCTGCTGCGCGGCGGCGCGTTCAAGCCGCGCACGTCCCCGTACGCGTTCCAGGGGCTCGGCGAGGCCGGTCTGAAGATCCTCGCGGACGTCCGCGAGGAGACCGGGATGCCGGTCGTCACCGAGGTCGTGGACGCGGCGGACGTCGAGCTCGTCGCGTCCTACGCCGACATGCTGCAGATCGGCACCCGCAACGCGCAGAACTTCGCGCTGCTGCAGGCCGCCGGCGAGGCCGGCAAGCCGGTGATGCTCAAGCGCGGCATGAACGGCACCATCGAGGAGTGGCTGATGGCCGCCGAGTACGTCGCGCAGCGCGGCAACCTCGACATCGTGCTGTGCGAGCGCGGCATCCGCACCTTCGAGAGGGCCACCCGCAACACCCTCGACATCTCCGCGGTCCCGGTGGCGCAGCGCCTCTCCCACCTGCCGGTGATCGTGGACCCGTCGCACTCGGGCGGCAGCCGCGACCTCGTCCTGCCGCTGACCCGCGCCGCGATCGCGATCGGCGCCGACGGCGTCATCATCGACGTCCACCCGCACCCGGAGACCGCGCTGTGCGACGGCCCCCAGGCGCTCGTGGACGGCGACCTGCGGGAGCTGGCGAAGGTGGTGCGGGACCTGCCGCCGATGGTCGGCCGGACCCTCACCCAGGACCCGGACGTCGACGCCGTTCCGGCCTGACGGCGACCCCGCGAAACGGCTGATAATGTCGGGAACATGGCGTACTGGACCCCGAACTGCGGGCCGCCCCGCTCCTGACGGGGCGTGGTGGACCACCGGTAGTTCCGACCTCGAGTCCTGACGGGCCCGGCGCGAGAGCGCCCCGGCCCGGTCAGTCCTGCGCCCCGAATCCGGAATCCCTCTCCCGATTCGAGTCCAGGAGCAGTACTCCGTGTTCTTCCGCACGTCCGCGTTCCGCACGTCCGCGCGCCCGTCCCCGTCCCCGTCCCCGTCCGGGCATGCCTCCGCCTCCGGCTCGTCCGGGCGGGGGCTGCCGGGCGGGGGCGCCCTCCCCATCCTCGCGGCGGCGTCCCTGTGGGGGACGACCGGCACAGTCCGCACGTTCGCGGACGGTGCGTCCAGCCTGTCGGTCGCCGCGATGCGCATCGTCCTCGGCGGGCTGGTCCTACTGGTCTCGGCCGGCCCGGCCCGGCGCGGCGCGGGCCTGCGGCGGCTCGCCGCCGACCGCGGCGCCCGTCCCCTCGTCCTGCTCGGCGCCGTCGCGATCACGGTCTACCAGACGGCGTTCTTCGTGGCCGCGGCCCGTACCGGCGTCGCCATCGCGACCGTCGTCACGATCGGCTCCGCGCCCGCGTTCGCCGGGCTCATCGGCGTCGCCGTCCGCCGCACCGCACCGACGCTCCGCTGGACGTTCGCGACGGCCGCCGCCGTCGCCGGGTGCGCCCTGCTCGTCGGCGGCGGCGAGGACGCCGGCGCCGACCCGGCGGGCATCGCCCTCGCGGCCCTGTCCGGCCTCGCGTACGCGGCGTACACCACGGTGACGGCCGCCCTGATCGCCCGCGGCGGCGACGAGCGCGCCGTCGTCGGGACCCTGTTCGGCGTCGCGGCCGTCCCGCTCCTTCCCGTCCTGCCGTTCGCCGGCTCGGGCTGGATGCTGACCGGCGAGGGCGCCCTCATCGCGCTCTACCTCGGCGTGGTCGCGACCGGCGGCGCCTACCTGCTGTTCGCCCGCGGCCTGCGCAGCACCCCGGCCACGGCCGCGACGACGCTGACGCTCGCCGAACCCGCGGTCGCCGCCGTCCTCGGCGTCGTCCTGCTCGGGGAGCACCTCGGCGGCCTCGCGCCGGTCGGCCTCGCCCTCGTCGCCGCCGCGCTGCCGCTGATCGTCCTGCCCTCACGGAAATAACGATTGGTCTGAACCACTCGCGGTGACCGTGCCCCGGAAGGGATGATGGCCGGCATGACGACGGGCGACGGGGACTCCGGCGGACGGCTGTTCCCGGAGGACCTGGACGGCGTCGACCCGGTGGCCGCGGTGCTGCGGGCGGACGCGCGCCGCGCCATGACGGCGTATCCGGAGCCGGTGGTCGTCGGTCCGCTGTTCGCCGCGGCCGAGCGGGTCGCGGGCGGGTGGCGGCTGGTGTGCCCGTGCGATCCGCTGCCGCAGGGCGCACGGGAACTGCTGGCCGTCCACCTGGAGGACCGGGCCGCCGAGACCGGCGGCGCCGCCGGACGGGAGCTGCGGACGGCGGCGCGCAGGCTGCAGGCCGACCCGTCCGACGAGGTGCGCGCGGCGGGGCTGCGGTTCCGGATCGTACGGATCGAGCAACTGGTCCGCACCGGACCGGACGGGCCCGAACCGCCCCGGCCCACCGACCTGGACCCGTCCGGGCGGGCACCGCGCGGCGAGCCCGACCTGCTGCCCGAGGACGAGACCGGCTCGGACCTCACCTCGGCGGAGCTGCTGTGCCAGGTGCTGGACGCGGCGGCCGCGGCCGGGAACGAGCCGGACGGGACGTTCCTGACGCC
Source organism: Actinomadura cremea (assembly GCF_014648495.1). Taxonomy (GTDB): domain Bacteria; phylum Actinomycetota; class Actinomycetes; order Streptosporangiales; family Streptosporangiaceae; genus Spirillospora; species Spirillospora cremea. Next base: position 577,896 of record NZ_BMRF01000003.1, on the reverse strand, counting down.
GGTGCCGCTCGCGCCGGTGTTCACGGTCGCCGAGCGGGGCGGCGGGCGGTGGCGTCCGGTCGGCAGGCTGCACGACGGCCCGCAGCAGGCCCGGGACTCGCTCGTCACCTACTTCCGGCACGTCGTCCCGGTGATCGAGCGGCCCGAGGAGCCCGCCGCCGCCGAGTTCGCGGCGGCGGCCGAACTCATGGAGGACGGCACGGGCCGCAACGGCATCACGGTCGCCGGGCGCCGGTTCCGGGTGGTGCGGATCGAGCGGATCACCCTCCTCGGCCCGGACGGGCCCGAGCCGCCGCGCCCCGGCGACCCCCGCTGACCCCCGCCGCCGACCGCGCGCTTCCGCCGGGCGGTTCCGGTGCCGGTCGGCGGGACCGTCCGCGACCGGGCACGGGGCCGCCCGGCTGCGCCGGGCCCCGGGTCAGGAGGCGGCGGTGTCGCCGTAGACGGGGCGGTGCTCCTGGACGGACGCGGCGAGCTGGTCGGCGAGCTCCCCGACGTCGAGGCGCTTCTCGATCTGGCGCAGGTCCTCGATCTTCGCGCGGGTCTCGGCGCGGCGCGGCGCGAGCATCGTGCAGCAGTCCTCGTCGGGCAGCTCGGAGATCGACAGGGTGCGGACACGGCGCGCCTGGTCCATGATCTCGCTCTTGTCCATGCCGACGAGGGGGCGCAGGATCGGCAGGTCGACCGCGTCGTCCAGGGCGGTGATGTTGGCGAGCGTCTGGCTGGACACCTGGCCGAGCGCGTCACCGGTGATCAGCGCGGTGCCGCGCAGGCGGTGGGCGAGGACCTGGCCGGTGCGCAGCATCAGCCTGCGCTGCGCGATCACCGCGAGCCGGTCCGCACCGGACGACTTGATCTGCTGCTGCGCCTTGCCGAACGGGACGACGAACAGCCGGGACCCGCCCTGGAACTTGTCCAGCTCGCGGACCAGCGCGTACGCCTTGTAGATCGACTCGGGGCCGGTGAACGGCATCCCGGAGAAGTGCAGGTAGTCGACGCGCAGGCCGCGGCGCATCATCCGGTAGGCGGCGACGGGCGAGTCGATGCCGCCCGACATCAGCACCAGCGCGCGTCCGCTCATCCCGACCGGGAGGCCGCCCTGGCCGGGCAGCCCGCCGGAGAACACGAACACCTCGTCGCGGTCGACCTCGATCGAGAGGGTGTGCTCGGGGTTCTTGAGCTTGACCGGCTGCCCGTACTTGCCGCCGACGAGCGCGCCGATGTGCCGGTCGAGCTCGGTGGAGGTCATCGGGAACCGCTTGTCGCGGCGCCGGGACCGGACGGCGAACGAGCCGACGCGCCCGTCCATCAGCTCGAGGGCGGCGCGCTCGACGCTGGCGAGGTCCTTGCCGACCCGCCACGCGCGGTGCGCCCACACGATGCCCATGACGTCGCTGATGCGCTGCGCGATCCGGTCGACGGTGGGGACGTCCGCGTCCTTCATGCGCACGATGAACACGCCGTGCCGGCGGATGACGTCGACGCGGGCGATCGGACGGACGGCGGTGCGGACGTTGTCGGCGAGCCGGCGCTCGAACTGCTCGCGGTTCTTGCCCTTGAGGACGACCTCGCCCAGTTTCAGCAGCACGCACGGCTCGCCGTCGACCGGTGAATGCTCCCGGACGACGGCGGGCGCGGCGTCGAGCGTGGTCATGCGGATCCTCCTGGCGGGGCGAACGGGGGCAGGCCACCAGTGTGGCCCAGAAGCCGCAACGCCGCGACCGGGTATCGGTGTTCCCGCCGGGAGGATCCCGTTCGTCAGCCGAAGAAGACTTCGGCCTCCTCGTAGCGCTCCAGCGGGACGGTCTTCAGCTCCTTGGTCGCCTCGTCGAGGCCCACCCGGACGATCTCGGTGCCCTGCAGCGCGACCATCTTGCCGTAGTCGCCGTCGCGGACGGCGTCGATCGCCTGCAGGCCGAGGCGGGTGGCGAGCACGCGGTCGAACGCGCTCGGGGTGCCGCCGCGCTGGATGTGGCCGAGCACGGTGGCGCGGGCCTCCTTGCCGGTGCGCTTCTCGATCTCGTCGGCGAGCCGCTGCCCGATGCCGCCGAGCCGGACGTGCCCGAACGCGTCGCGCTCGCCCGTCTGGAGCTCCATCTGCCCGTCGAGCGGGTGGGCGCCCTCGGACACCACGATGATCGGCGCGTACCGGGTCTTGAACCGGCTCTCCACGTACTCGACGACCTTGTCGATGTCGAACGGCCGCTCGGGGATCAGGATGACGTTGGCGCCGGCGGCCATGCCGACGTGCAGCGCGATCCAGCCCGCGTGCCGGCCCATGACCTCGCAGATCAGCGCGCGGTGGTGGCTCTCGGCGGTGGTGTGCAGCCGGTCGACGGCCTCCACCCCGATGTTCACCGCGGTGTCGAACCCGAACGTGTAGTCGGTGGCGTTCAGGTCGTTGTCGATGGTCTTGGGGACGCCGACGACCTGCACGCCGCGCGAGTGCAGCTCGCGGGCGACGCCGAGGGTGTCCTCGCCGCCGATGGCGATGAGGGCGTCCACGCCGAGCCCGGCCAGGTTGTCCTTGATCCGCTCGACGCCGCCCTCGACCTTGATCGGGTTGGTCCGGGACGACCCGAGGATCGTGCCGCCGCGCGGCAGGATGCCCCGCACGGCCTGGACGTCGAGGGCCACGGTGTCGCCTTCGAGGGGACCGCGCCACCCGGCCCGGAAGCCCACGAACTCGTACCCGAAGACCTGCACGCCCTTGCGCACGACCGCGCGGATCACCGCGTTCAGGCCGGGGCAGTCCCCGCCGCCGGTCAGCACTCCGACGCGCATGCCGTCTCCTTGTCCCGCCACCGGTCTCCTCCCTCGATACACGTGCTCGGACTCATCGTGGGCGCGCGGCCGCACGGCACGTTCGCCGCCCGTTCCGGCACGCCGCCCATTGGTCTAGACCATAGTCGTTCGCGGGGAGCTTGGGCACGTCCGCCGCTAAGCCAGTCAGCGGCGGAGGGCCAGTGCCCGCGCCCGTCCGAGGACCGCCACCGCGAGCCCGCCGGGGACCCGCCGGATCCCGGCGGCACGGCGGCGCGGCGCGCCCTCGCGGCCATACGACCACCGCGCCTCCGCGAGGGCCAGTTCCCGCGCCGCGTCGGGCGTCAACTCGTCGCGGTGGGCGCGGGCGAAGTCGCGCCCGTCCCGGGCCGCCCCGCGCGTCGGCCGCTCCCCCGCCCAGGCCGCGAACGCCTCGCCCCAGGACGTCCCGAACGAGGCGGCCAGCGCGGGCCACGCGTGCGCGACCTCCCCGGCCCGCTTGCGCAGGATGCTCCGCGCGGCGGCCCGGACGGCGCCCGCGTCGAAGCCGGGCGGCATCGGCCCGCCGGCCGTCACCGCCCGCACCAGCGCCTCCTGGGCCGCCGCGAGGCCGGGGTCCAGGACCTCCCCGTCGCCGGTCATGTGACGCGGGGGTGGCCGGACGCGGCGGCGATGGCGTCGAGCTCGGCCCGCAGTTCGGCGGCGGGCGGGTAGCGGCCGTCGCGCTCGAGGAGGAGGCCGGGCGGGCGGTGCCGGGCGCACAGCTCGCCGACCAGGTCCAGGACTTCGGGCGGGACGGGCGCGGTGTGGGTGTCGTGGTACCGGCCGCCCGCCTGCTCCCCGCCCGCGACGTGGCAGTACGCGACGCGCTCGAGGGGCAGCCGCTCGATGAGGTCCAGGGGGTCCGCGCCGCGGTTGCGGGCGTTGGCGTACACGTTGGCGACGTCGAGCAGGAGCAGGACGCCGGTGCGCTCGGCCAGTTCGGTCAGGAAGCCGGCCTCGTCGTACTCGGCGTCCGGCCAGTCGAAGAGCGCGGCGATGGGCTCGACGGCCAGCGGCACCGGCAGCCCGTCCCGCGTGCGGCGGACGTTGGCGGTGAGGACGTCGAGCGCGGCGCGGGTGCGCGGCACCGGCAGCAGGTGCCCGGCCTCGATCCCGCCCGCGCGGACGAACGCGACGTGCTCGCTGACCAGCGGCGCGCCGAACGCCTCCGCGCAGGCGGCCAGGTGCGCGACGCGTCCGGCGGAGACGGGCTCGGCGCCGCCGAGCGACAGCCGCACCCCGTGCGGGACGACCGCCGCGCCGCGGTCGCGCAGGGCGAGCAGCTCGGGGGCGGGGCGGTCCGGCCGCACCGATTCGGCGATCACCTCGGTGAACCGCAGCCCCGGCAGCGCCGACACGAACCCGGTGATCGCGGGCCGCCAGCCGATCCCCACGCCGAGCCCGGCGGGCGGCGCGTCCGCGTCAGCCACCGCACCCGCCGCAGCCCCCGCATCCGCTGCAGGCGCCGCCGCCGCACCCCCCGCCGGAGGCGGCGGCGCCGGTCCCGTAGACCTTCTCGATCTCGGTCGCCGCCGCGAAGTCGGGGTCCGCGCTCGCCAGCGCCGCCGTCCCGAACAGCGCCACGCCGACGGCCGCCGACGAGAGGCCGTAGGTCGCCCAAGACGGGGAGTTCGAGGGGTTCAGGTGCGCGTGCCGTCCCGCGTGGGCCCGCAGCGCCCTCGTCCCCTCGACGGTGCGCGCCCACGGGTCGGTCAGGAGCAGCATCAGCGTGATCGAGAGCGGGGCGTGGATCACGAGGGCGACGACGAGCAGGGCCACCGGCATCGCGCCCGAGACGAAGGCGGTGAGGCCGGTGAGCGCGCTCGCGACCGCGGCGACGAGCACCGGCAGCGCGGCGCGCCGCCGCCGGGCGTGCTGCGCGGGCGTCAGGAGCAGCCCCGAGCGCTCCAGGTCGTGCCGCAGCGCTTTCAGGGCGGCCCGGACCTCCGGCCGTTCCGGCAGGTCCGAAAGCTTGCATCCCTGCCGGACGGCCTCGTGGAGTGCGTCGTCCAGCGGCCCGCCCGCGGGTCTCGACGTCTCCGTGACGCGCGCCGCCCCGGGCCCGTCCGCGTCGATCGCCTTCTGTATGCGCAGGACCGTCAGCGCGGTGAGGACGGTGCGTTTCTCTCCGGCCTCCAGCATGGCCGCCTCGTACGGGTGCGGCTCCCGGGCCAATGGCGTCCCCCGGGCGATGCGGCGGCGAACGATGATCGCCAGCGCGAACGTCGCGGCCACCGCGGGGACGCAGACCGTCCAGAAGGAAAGGTTCGCGACGGAGGCGTCCAGTGCGGCGGCGACCGCCGGGGCGTCACGCATGCCCGTACCTCTTCTGTCTCTATTTTTAGTTAATCTACCGACTTTGACGCTCAGGAACGGCGATGTGTTCCGCGTCACTCGGCGGGGACGGAAAGGGGGCCGGACGCGCCCGCCGGTTCGGCCTCAGCCCTTGCCGAGGTCCTCGTCGAGACCCTTCTCGATCGCGTAGCGGACGAGTTCGACGCGGTTGTGCAACTGGAGCTTGCCGAGGGTGTTCTGCACGTGGTTCTGCACGGTGCGGTGGGACAGGACGAGACGCTGCGCGATCTGCTTGTAGGTGAGGCCCTTCGCGACGAGGCGCAGCACCTCGGTCTCGCGGTCGGTGAGCCGGGGCGCGCCGTCGTCGGCGTCGCGGGCGGGCGCGGCGGCGAGGCGGCGGAACTCGCCGAGGACGAGCCCGGCCAGGCCCGGGGTGAAGACGGCGTCGCCGCCGGCGGTGCGCCGGACGGCCTCCAGGAACTCCTCGCGGGCGGCCGACTTCAGCAGGTAGCCGGTGGCGCCCGCCTTGACCGCCTCCAGCACGTCCTCCTGCTCGCCGCTGGCCGACAGCACCAGCACCCGGACGGGCGGGTCGGCGGCGGCGAGGTGCCGCGTCACCTCGACCCCGGAGATGTCGGGCAGTTGCAGGTCGACCACGGCGACCTGGGGACGGGCGGCGGCGGCGACGCGGACCGCGGCGCGGCCCTCGCCGGCGGTCGCGACGACCTCGTGCCCGGCCTCGGCGAGGTCGCGGGCGACCGCGTCCCGCCACATCGGGTGGTCGTCCACCACCATGACCCTGAGGGGAACGTCGCTCACCGCCTCACCTTCTCACGCCTTCACTTTCGGCGCGGAACGGTCATCTCGATCTCGGTGCCCTCGCCGGGCGCGGACGTGATCAGGGTCGTGCCGCCGAGGTCGCGGACGCGCCCGCGGATCGACTGGGCGACGCCGAGCCGCCCGTCCGCCGCCGCCCGCTCGAGTCGCCCGTCCGGCATCCCCGGCCCGTCGTCGCGGACGCTGACGATCACCTCGTCGCCGCCGTCCTCCAGCAGCACCCAGGCCCGGACGTCCTCGCCGCCGTGCGCGGCGACGTTGTCGAGCGCCGCCGCGACGGCCGCGTCGAGCTCCCGGGCGGCGTGCTCGGGCAGCGGGACGGGCGTCGCGGGCGTCGAGACGGTGACGGTCCCGGACGTGCGGGCGGTCAGCAGCGGGCGCAGGTCCAGGTCGTGCCCGGCGGCGGGATCGGGGCCGGCTCCGGCGGCCGGGCGTCCGGAACCGGCCGTCCCGCGCGGCGGTGTGCGGGGCGCGCTGCCGATGAGGACGCGCAGCGCGGTCTCCTGCTCCCCCGCCAGGCGGGCCAGCTCGGCGGCCTCGCCGCCGAGCCCGGCGCCGCGCCGCCGCACCATGGCGAGGACCTGCAGCACCGAGTCGTGGATGTCGCGGGCGAGCCGCTCGCGCTCGCGGGTCGCCGACTCCAGCTCGACCGCGCGGGCGAGCCGCGCCTCGGCCTCGCGGGCGAGCCGGACCACGTGCCCGACGACCAGGCCGGCGAGGCCGAGCAGCACGATCCCGTTGAAGGTGCGCTCGCCCATCCCGCCGGCCGTCCCGGCGAGCACGTGGACCAGCAGGTTCGCCAGCGCGAGCATCCCGGCGGCGGCGATGCCCAGGCGGCGGCCGCCCACCACGGCCCACGACAGGACGGCCGCCGCGACCCACGACACCGGCAGCGTCGGACGTCCGGAGGCGATGCCCTCGACGCTCTCCACCCACGCGGTCGCGACGATGCAGCCGGCCGCGACCGCCATGTCGGCGGCGAGGAGGGCGGGGCCGCGGCGGCGCGGGTCGCGGAACAGCAGCCACGCGGCGACCGTCCAGCCGGTCATCGCCCCGAGGACGGCCCAGCCGCCGGCCGGATGCGCGTAGCCGCCCGCGTTCTTGACGATCAGCGCCGCGGCGTAGCCGAGCGCCGCGGTCCGGTAGACCGCGACCGCCCGCCACAGCGCGGCCTCCAGCCCCAGGCCGCCGCCGCGGTCCGGTTCACCGGCCGTCGGTCGGCCCTCCGTCGTCGTCGCGCGCCCCCCGGGCGTCCCCGTCCCGGTCGCGGTCGTCCTCGTCGTCGTCCTCGTCGTCGTCGCGCACCGGACGGACCGGCCTGCCCGCCAGCTCGGCCTTGACCTCGGCGGCGTACCGGTCGACGTACTGCTGGCCGGACAGCTCCCGGATCGCGCGCATGATCTCGTCGGTGATCTCGCGGAGCACCTCCCGGTCGTCCTCGCGGCCGTAGTGGCGGGAGAAGTCGAGGGGCTCGCCGAACCGGACGCCCGGCCGGACCCCGAGCCGGGGAAGCGGCTTGCCGGACGGCATCAGCTCGAACGTGTTGATCATCGCCATCGGGATCACCGGGACGCGCGACTTCAACGCCAGCCGGGCCACGCCCGTCTTGCCCCGGTACAGCCGGTTGTCGGGGGCGCGGGTGCCCTCGGGGTAGATGCCGAGCAGCTTGCCCTCCCCGAGGATCCGCAGGCCCGTCTGCAAGGCGGCCTCGGCGGCCGAGCCGCCGGTCCGGTCGACCGGCACCACCCCCACGCCGGTGAAGAACCACTTGCTGATCAGTCCTTTGATCCCCTTGCCGGTGAAGTACTCGCCCTTGCCGAGGAAGAAGATCGGACGCATCAGCGGCAGCGGCCCGAAGAAGTGATCGGCGAACGACAGGTGGTTGCTCACCAGCAGCGCGGGCCCGCGTTTCGGCACGTTGCGCATCCCCCGGTTCCGCGGCCGCCACAAGAGGTACATGATGGGCGAGAGGACGATCCTCAGCAGGATCCAGAACCAGAGCATGCCGACACCCTTTCTTGACCGCGCGTGCATGCGGTGTGCGAGCCGAGGTCCCCGGCCCGGGGGGAAGATGATGGGTTATCTTCGCATCCCGCCCGCGAGCGGCCCACCCAGGCGTCCCGGAAGGCCCGCCGGACGCGGCGCGCCGCGTCACCGGATGGCCGTAGGCTCTTCGGGTAAATCTCAATCGGGTGTGCCCGGGGGCTTGTCCCGCGCGGCGCAGCGAATACCGTGGGACACACGTTTCAACGTGTCCGGGGGCGCCGCCGTGTGGGAGGCGCCGCCGGACGCACATGTCGATGGGGGAGCGGAGGCCGCCATGCCGGTGCTGCCGGTCACGCCGGAGTCGAAGGAGCCGGCCCCGTGAATCGCCGTGGCAATGGACTGTCGGCCGACACCTACGCCCCGCTGGTCGATCTCGCCCCGCACCTCGCCGACGCGATGCTGACGGCGCTCCGGGACGCGGGCGTCGCCGCCTACGCCGTCCCGCCGGCCGGTGGGACCGCCGCGGCGGACGACCCGGGCCCCGCCCCGGCCGGCGCGACCGACGGGACGCCGCGCACCGCGGACCCGTCCGGACGCGCCGCCGAGGACGTCCTCGACCGGCTGTACGTCGACGTCGAGATGAAACCGGCGGCCGAGGGCATCCTGCGGGCCCACCTGGCCCGGCTGCGCGACGCGGGCGTGCGCGGCTCCGACCCGGACGCCGACCGCACCGACGCCGCGCTCACCGACCCGGGGCTCGCCGGCGCCGGCCTGACCGACCCCGGGCGGCCCGACGGCGGGCTCGCCGACGCGGACCGCGCGGACGGCGACCGGCCCCGCGCCGACCGTCCCGAGGGCGCCGGTTCGGACGGCCCGGACGGTCCCGGCGCCGACGCCTCCCCCGCGGGCACCGCCGAACGCGACGAGGACGCCATCTGGGCCGAGATCGTCGCCGGGTTCGACGCCGTGCCCGAGGGCGACGAGATGCCCTGGCCCGACCAGGAGAACATCGACGAGCCGCCCGAGCCGCCCGCCGAGGGCGACGACCGCACCGGCCGGCTGCCCCGCGCCCGGGTGATCAAGCCGGCCGCGGAGCCGGAGTTCCCGGCCGAGGACGAGAACGGCCACTACGTCCCGCCGCCGCCCCCGCCGCTGCCCGCCGCCGACCCGCTCACCAAGGGCGCCTGGGTGGCGCTGGTCGGCGGACCCGTCTACCTGCTGATCACCGTCATCCTCGACTGGGAGGTCCCCGGCTGGGCGGCGTTCCTCGCCGTCGCGGCGTTCATCGGCGGCTTCGTCACGCTCGTCCTGCGGATGGGCGACGAGCCGCGCGACGACGACGACGGCGCGGTCGTCTAGCCGCGTTCCCCCCGCTCCGCGGCCCCGGTCAGGACGATCACGCGGTTCGGGCACGCGTCGACGGCGCGGCGGGCCGACGGCAGCTGCCCGGCCGCCGGCTCGGCGTTCAGCAGCACGACCAGGCCCTCGTCCTCGTCCTGGTCGAACAGCTCGGGCGCGTTGTAGGCGCACTGGCCCGCGCCACGGCAGGCGGCGCGGTCGACGTGCAGCCGGCTCACCACGTGACCGGCAGAGCGTGGACGCCGTACACGACCGAGTCGCGGAACCGGAGCTCCTCGGGCGCGCACGCCGGCGCGAGGCCGGGGAGGCGGTCGAGCATCCGGGTGAAGGCGATCTCCATCTCCACCCGCGCGAGGGTCTGGCCGATGCACTGGTGGGCGCCGAACCCGAAGGCGACGTGGTGGCCGGGCGGGCGCGCCGGGTCGAAGACGTCGGGGTCGGCGAACGCCCCGGGGTCGCGGTCGGCGGCCGACAGCGCGACGACGACGCCCTCGCCCGGCGCGATCGTCACGCCGCCCACCTCGACGGGCTCGCGGGCGATGCGCTGCGTGCCGCGGTGCACGATCGTCAGGTAGCGCAGCAGCTCCTCCATGGCGGGGCGGATCAGCGCGGGGTCCGCGCGCAGCCGGGCGAGCTCGTCCGGGTGCCGCAGCAGCGTGAACGTCCCGAGCCCGATCATGTTGGCGGTCGTCTCGTGCCCGGCGAGCAGCAGCAGCCGCGCCATCGCGACCGCCTCGTCGTGCCCCAGTTCCCCGGAGCGGACCCGCCGGGCGACCCGCCCCAGCATGTCGTCGGTCGGTTCGCGTTCCTTGTCGGCGACGAGCCCGTCGAGGTAGGCGGCGAGTTCGCCGAAGGCCGCGCCCGCCTCGTCCTGCGTGATGTCCAGGCGGAGGGACTCGGCGCTGCGGTCCTGGAAGAAGTCGTGGTCGGCGTAGGGCACGCCGAGGAGCCGGCAGATCACCAGGGACGGCAGCGGCAGCGCGAACTCCGACACCAGCTCGGCCGGCGGGCCCTGCTCGATCATCGCGTCCAGCAGCGCGTCGACGGTCTCGGTGATGCCCGGCCGCATCCGGTCGACGCGCCGGACCGTGAACTCCGCGGTCAGCGTGCGGCGCAGCCGCGCGTGCTCCGGGTCGTCCATCCGCAGGAACGACAGCGCGCCCGGGGCCTGCGGCAGCGACAGCACGTTCGGGAAGTTCGGCAGCGTGTCGTCGGCGCTGAGCCGCGGGTCGGCCAGGACGGCGCGGACGTCGGCGTGCCGCGTCACCATCCAGTGCTCGGTGCCGTCGGGCAGCAGCACCCGGACCGGTGGACCGTCGAGCAGCCCGGCGTACTCCGCCGGCGGATGGAGGGGATCGTCGCGATGGACGGGGAAGGGCACCGCGGATCGTTCCATGGGGGTCCTCCGGAATCATCGGGTCGACATTCACCGTAATATCTAGACGAATTGGGTCAACCCTGATTTCGGACGCACTTTATCTACAAACACGAACATACATACGACGACCGGCACTTATGCCGACACGTAATCATCTCGGGTGGAAGATCGTCGCCGACGGCGGACACCACATCGACCCCTCCACCTGCGCCAACGCTTTTCGGACACGCGGCAATCAACATATCGGTGGACAAATCTACCCATGTGGTCATTGTGACCCGGAGGTAAGTCAGGAGCGCAGGCGAAGATCGGCCATGACGGGACGGTGATCGGTGGCGGCGGCGTAGTCGGCGGTGGGCGCGATCGCGTCACCGGGGACGCCGCAGCCGACGATCTCCACCTCGGGGTCGGCGAAGACGCCGTCGATGCGCCTGCGCGGGGCGCGGGCGGGGAACGTCGCCGCCTCCCCCGCCGGGGCGACCGCGTGCCCGTCCCGGAGGCGGTCCGCGAGCAGCGACCAGGCGGGCCCGCCGGGCTCCTCGTTGACGTCCCCGGCCAGCACCACCGGCGCCCCGTACCGCTCGCGGGCGCGATCGAGATGCTCCAGGACCTCCAGGACGTGCCTGCGGCGCGGCTCCGCCGCGAGGTCGAGGTGCGTGGACGCCGCGATGAACCGGGCCCCGCCCGCCTCCAGGACCGCGACGGCCAGCGCCCGGCGGTGCAGGTCCGGTTCCGGGACGAGCAGGTGGAACTCGCGAGCGGTCCGGCGGACGTGCGGGGCCGCGAGCACCGCGAGCCCGCACGCCCGGCGGCCCGCCGCGACGACCGTCCCGCTCTCCCGGGCCAGCGCGCGCCGCTTGCCGCGCCAGCCCCAGAAGCGCGGGACCTCCTGCAGGCACAGCACGTCCGGCCGGACCGCGCGGACGACCCGCGCCACCGCCGCCGGGTCGTCGCGCAGCGACCGGACGTTGTAGCTCATCACCCGCAGGGGCGTCACGCGGTCACGTCCGGCACCGGGTCACAGGGTGGGGGCGGGGACCCGGGCGAGGTCGGCGGCGCCGACGATCCCCGCGGCCGAGCCCAGCTCGGCGATGCGGATGTCGGGCAGCGGGCGGTGGCCGCGGCCCGTCAGCGCCGCCCCGAAGGACGTGCGGATCGGGTCGAGCAGCAGGTCGCCCGCGTCGGACAGGCCCCCGCCGATGATGAACGCGCCCGGGTCGAGGATCGCGCTCAGGTCGGCCAGGCCCTGCCCGGCCCACTGCGCGACCGTCCGGAAGCACTCCAGCGCCGCCTGGTCGCCCTCCCGGGCCGCCTGGGTCACCTCGGGCCCGCGGATGCCCTCCGGCGTGCCGCCGCCCAGCTCCAGCAGCCGCCCCGCCATCGCGGGCGCCACCCGGGCCAGGTCGCGGGCCTCGTGGACGAGCGCGTTGCCGCTGGCGTACTGCTCCCAGCAGCCGCGGTTGCCGCAGCCGCAGCGCCGCCCGTCCGGCACCACCCGGAAGTGGCCGACCTCGGCGCCGATGCCGAACCGGCCGCGGTACAGCTCGCCGTTCAGCACGACGCCGCCGCCGATGCCGGTGCCGAGCGTGATGAGGACGAGATGGTCCTCACCGCGTCCGGCGCCGAACCGGGCCTCGCCCCACGCGGTGGCGTTGCCGTCGTTCTCCACCACGACCGGGAGCCCGACCAGGCTCTCCACCTTCTGCTTGATCGGCTCGTCCCGCCAGGCGAGGTTCGGCGCGAACAGCACGGTCGAGCGGGTCTCGTCGACGAACCCCGCGGTGCCGAGCCCGACCGCCGTGACGTCCTCGTACTTGCCCTTCAGCAGCTCGACGACCTCGGCGATGACCTCGGCGGTCTCCTTGGGGTTGGTCGACGGCGTCGGGCGCCGGACCTTCTCCAGGATCGTTCCACGGTCGTCGACGACCCCCGCGGCCACCTTGGTGCCGCCCACATCCACGCCGATGGTCAGGGCCATGTACGCAACCTCCTCATCACGCGCCCCGCACGGAGCGCGTCCCGCATTGCACGTCAGTCGCCGGAGCCGCCGGAGCCGCCGGTGGCGGCCGACCACGCGTCGCCCTCCGGACGGTCGCGCCGCTCCCCCGACCGCTCAGAGGTACCCGCCGGGCGGCCCGCCGACTCCTGGCGTGGCCGCTTCCGGTACGTACCGGCGTCCCGCCCGTGGCCGTCGCGGGTGCGACCGGCCCCGGCGCGGTCGTCCCGCCCGTGGTCCTCCCGGGTGCGGTCGACGGCGGCGACCACGTCGAGGGCGGCGGCCATCAGCGACTCGCCCGCGTCCCGCAGGTGCCGGGCGACGTCGCCGCCCGCCGCGCGCCTGATCGCGATCGCCCGGCAGACCGGGCAGTCGCGGCATTCGGGGGCGCCGGTGGCGATGCGCGGCTCCCCGCGCGGCTCCTCCGCCTCCCGCTGGGCGCCGCCCTCGGCACGGGGCCGCTCGGCGGTCGCCCGCGCCCACGCGTCGCCGCCCGGTTCGCCCGGTTCGCCCGCGCCGGGGCGGTCGCGGTCGTCCGGCCGGCGGGGGCCGCCGAGGATGCCGGTGCGGGCCGCGCGCCGCAGCAGCGCGTCGAAGACCTTGCCCGCCTCGTCCAGGATGTCGCCCGGCTGCTCGCTCATGACCCCATCATCCATCCGTCGTCAGAAGGGTGAATACCCCGGATCAGCGCTCCACACGGCTTTTGAGACCTTTGAGCGCGGTTTCGACGATGCGCTTCTCGGCCTTGCGCTTCACCATCCCGGGCACCCGCACCCGGACTTCCAGGGCCAGGTCGTAGGTCACGCGCGTGGCGCCCGCGTCGTCCGCCAGGGTGTAGGCGCCGTCGAGGCCGGTCACGACCGACCCCTTCTCCTCGAGCTCCCACGTCACCCGGTCGTCGCCCTCCCAGGTGTAGCGGAGGCCGACGGTGTCGCTGAACGGCCCGCCGTCGAACGTCAGCCGGGCCCGCTCCGCGCGGCCGTCCGCGCCCGCCTCCAGCACCGTGAACTCCCGGACGCCGCTCGCCCAGTCCGGATACGCCTCCAGGTCGGCGATGATCGCCATGATCTCGGCCTTCCCGGCCTTGACGGCGAGGGAAGAACTCGTGCGGTCCGCCATCTGCGAACTCCCTTCCGGCTCTGCGCGGCCATGGGCCGGCTGTGCGTGGACGGCGCGTGGACGGCGCGTGAAGCCCGCGTGGACGCCCCCGCCAGTATCCTTCACACCGTCAGGACGTACGGCACGCCGCGCGCACGGAAATGCCCCACGTTCACGCATTCGGTCCGTCCGATGCGGATGCGGGACGCGAGCGGCTGGTGCACGTGCCCGAACAGGACGTACCGCGGCTGCGTCCGGTGGACGGCCTCGAGGATCGCCTCGCTGCCCCGCTCGAACCTGCGCGCCACCGTGTCGTACAGCAGGTCGGGCACGGCCGGGGGGATGTGGCAGCACAGCACGTCGACCTCGCCGACGGCCGCGACCTTCGCCGCGAACGTCTCGTCGTCCAGCTCGTAGGGGGTGCGGTACTCGGTGCGCAGCCCGCCGCCGACGAACCCGAACCGCAGGCCGCCGATCTCCGCGGTCTCGCCGTCCAGGACGCGGTGCCCGTCGCGCAGGTGCGGGCCCCACATGCGCGGCACGTCCACGTTCCCGTACGTCAGGTAGGCCGGGGACGGCATCGCCGCGAACAGCTCCGCGTACTGGCGGTCGACGGCCCGCTCGATGTGCGGCCACGCGTCCCCGTCCAGGGAGGCCCACAGCTTCCGGGAGAACGCCCGCGCCTCGTCGAACCGCTTGCGCGTCCGCAGCTCGATGAACCGGTCGGCGTTGTCGCGGCCGAACAGGTCGGCGAAGATCCCCTGCGCGTGGTCGTCGTAGTCGATGAACAGGATGAGGTCGCCCAGGCAGATGAGGGCGTCCGCGCCGTCCGCCGCGCTCCGGAGCGCCTCCGCGCGGCCATGGACGTCGCTCACCACGTGGATCCTCATGAACCGACTCTAATAGGACGGACCACCACGCAACACACCCGGGTTCACCGGCGGTTCACGCCGTTCGGGACGCCGGCCGGCGTCCCGCGAAGGGGGCTCCGGGTCAGTCGTCGGCGGCCGCGGAGACGAGCGAGCGCCACTCGGCGACCAGCGCGGGATCGACCGGGGCGTCCCACGAGCCGTCGGGACGGACGGCGGTGCCGACGTGGAACGACGTGACGCCGGCGGCCGCCAGCACCGCGACGTGCTTGCGGCGCAGCCCTCCGCCCGCCATGATCATCGCGGCCGCGCCGGCGCCCTCGGCGGCGCGCCGGACCAGGACCTCCACGCCCGCGTCGACGCCGCGCGCGGAACCGGCGGTCAGGACGGTGTCGAGGCCGCCGCCGAGGCCGCGGACGGCGCCCCACGCCTGCGCGGGGTCGGCGGCGTGGTCGAGGGCGCGGTGGAACGTCCAGGGCAGCGGCGCGGCGTCCGCGGCGAGCTTCCCGGTCGCGGCGGCGTCGACCTGGCCGAACGAGTCGAGGAAGCCGAGGACGAAGCCGTCCGCGCCCGCCTCGGCGAGCCCGGCGGCGGCGTGCCGGAGCCGGTCCAGCTCGGCGCCGGTGGTGCGGAACCCGGCGTTGGCGCGCAGCATCACGCGCAGCGGCAGGTCGGTGGCGGCCCGGATCGCGGCGAGGACGTCGGGGTCGGGCGTCAGGCCGTCGGCGGCCATGTCGGCGACGACCTCGAGCCGGTCGGCCCCGCCCTCCTGCGCGGCGCGCGCGTCGGCGGCGGTCAGCGCGATCACTTCGAGCAGCGACATGCGGCTCCCCCGGCCAGGTTCGTGTGAGACCCGACCAAGCGTAGAGGAACCGGCCCCCGCCGCCGCGGGACGGCCGCGACCTTTGCCGTCCGTTGACCGGGCCGCGTCCGCACCGGGCGACCACCTTGCTACCCGTGGGTATCATGCCGTTCCGGGAAAGCCGGACGGTTTCCCGCAGTGCCGAGGATCGATCGAGGAGCAGGCCGTGCGCGAGTTCAGCGTCCCCGCGATGGTGGAGGTCCCCGACTCCGCCAACCTGACCGACGCGCCGTTCGCCCGGGCGGCGGAGACGCCCGGGACCATCGTGCTGCGCCGCAAGCGCGGCGACGCGTGGAGCGCCGTGACCGCCGGCGAGTTCGCCGCCGAGGTGACCGGCGTCGCCAAGGGCCTGATCGCGGCCGGGATCGGGCCCGGCGACCGCGTCGGCCTGCTGTCGAAGACGCGGTACGAGTGGACCGTCCTCGACTACGCGATCTGGGCGGCGGGCGCCGTCGCCGTGCCGATCTACGAGACGTCCTCCGCCGAGCAGATCGAGTGGATCCTCGGCGACTCCGGCGCCAAGGCCGTGTTCGCCGAGACGGCCGCGCACCTGGAGTCGATCGAGCAGGTCAGGGGCGGGCTCCCCGAGCTCGCGCACGCCTGGGGCATCGACGCCGGCGCGGTCGCCGAGGTCACCGAACTGGGCCGGGACGTGGGCGACGACGCGGCCGCCGAGCGCCGCCGGGCCCGCGGCGCGGCGGACGTCGCCACGCTCGTCTACACCTCCGGCACCACCGGACGGCCGAAGGGGTGCGAGATCACCCACGGGAACCTGGTGCTGACGGCCCGCAACGCCGTCCAGGGCGCGATCTCCGAGGTCGCCGTGGACGGCAGCGCGACGCTGCTGTTCCTCCCGCTCGCGCACGTGTTCGCGCGGCTGATCGAGGTCGCGAGCATCGAGGCCGGGATCGTCCTCGGGCACAGCGACATCCCGAACCTGCTGCCCGACCTCGCCTCGTTCCGGCCGACGTTCCTGCTGGCCGTCCCGCGCGTGTTCGAGAAGGTCTACAACGGCGCCGAGCAGAAGGCGCTCGCCGAGGGCAAGGGCAAGATCTTCAAGGCGGCGGCCGACACCGCGATCGCCTACAGCCGGGCGCTGGACGACGGGGGACGGCCGGGCCTCGGGCTGAAGGCCAGGCACGCGGTGTTCAACGTGCTCGTCTACGGCAAGCTGCGCGCGGCCGTCGGCGGGCGGGTGCAGTACGCGGTGTCCGGCGGCGCCGCCCTCGGCGAGCGGCTCGGCCACTTCTTCCGCGGCGTCGGCATCACGATCCTGGAGGGGTACGGCCTCACCGAGACCACCGCCCCGGCGGCGGTGAACCGGCCCAGCGCCATCAAGATCGGCACCGTGGGGCAGCCGATCCCGGGCGTGGACGTGCGCATCGCCGAGGACGGCGAGGTCCTCTTCCGCGGCGTCAACGTCATGCGCGGCTACTGGAACAACGAGGCCGCGACCGCGGAGTCCCTGGAGGACGGCTGGCTGCACACCGGCGACCTCGGCTCCCTCGACGACGACGGCTTCCTGAAGATCACCGGCCGGAAGAAGGAGATCCTGGTCACCGCCGCGGGCAAGAACGTCGCGCCCGCCCCGCTGGAGGACCGGCTGCGCGCCCACCCGCTGATCAGCCAGTGCCTGGTCGTCGGCGACGGCCGCAAGTTCATCAGCGCGCTGGTCACGCTGGACGAGGAGGCGCTCGGCCCCTGGAAGGAGCGGCACGGCAAGCCCGCCGCGATGACCGTGGACGAGCTGCGCCGCGACCCCGACCTCGTCGCCGAGATCGAGGCCGCGGTCGCCGAGGCCAACAGGTCGGTCAGCCACGCCGAGGCGATCAAGAAGCACGTCGTGCTCGGCGTGGACTTCACCGAGGAGGCCGGGCACCTCACCCCGAGCCTCAAGGTCAAGCGCAACGTGGTGATGAAGGACTTCTCCGGCGAGATCGACGCCCTCTACACCGCGTGACCCCCGCGGGCTAGGCGCGCAGGTCGGCGACGGCGTCGGCGACCGGCGTCCCACCGTTCAGCAGGTCCAGGGTGCGGCGCCGCACACGCGGCTCGTCCAGCAGCGCCACCAGGACGGCGGCGACGTCGTCGCGGGTGACCGCGCCGTGGCCGATCGGCGGTTCCTCCAGGCGCACGAGCCCGGTGCCCGGGTCGTCGGTGAGGCGGCCCGGGCGCAGGACGAGCCAGTCGAGGGCGTCCCGCGCGCGCAGGTCGTCCTCCGCCTCGCCCTTCGCCCGCACGTAGGCGGCCCACACCTCGCCGCGGGACGGGTCGGTCCGCTCGCCCGCGCCCATCGCCGATATCTGCAGGAAGCCGCGGACCCCGGCCCGCTCCGCCGCGTCCGCCGCCAGCACCGAGGCGTCCCGGTCGACGGTGTCCTTGCGCGCCGCGTCGCTGCCCGGTCCGGCGCCGGCGGCGAACACGACGGCGTCCGCGCCGGTGAGCCGGCCGGCGACCTCGTCCACGGTCGCCGACTCCAGGTCCAGCACGACCGGCTCCGCCCCGGCCTCCCGCAGGTCGTCCGCGTGGTCCGGGTTGCGGATGAGCCCCCGGACCGTGTCCCCCCGTACGGCGAGCAACCGGGACAGCCGCAACGCGATCTGTCCGTGCCCGCCCGCGATCACTACGTCCATGCCGCGATCCTACGGCGGCCGGATCACCGGGTCGTCGGCGACCGGCCCGTCGTCAGCCCGTCCAGGGGAGCCGGACGCCCTCCAGCTCCGGATCGGCCAGCACCGCGTCGACCAGCGCGGACGGTCCCACGATCTTCGTCCCCCACAGGTCCCAGTCGCAGTACACGATCCAGGAGCGGTCCTCCGGCCACAGGTTCGACGGGCAGCTGTGCATCGCCGGGTGGTCGTACAGCGCGCCCGCGTCCCCGAGCCGCCCGACGAGCACCGTGTCCTCCTCCCACTCGTTCGTCACGAGCGGGCAGTAGTACGCCAGGCAGCGGGTGTCGGCGCCCGACGGGACGCACCGCAGCAGGACCCCGATCAGCCGCTGCCAGCTCTCCCGGTCCAGGCAGCCCTCCGCGGGCGGCCGGATCGCCGCCGACCAGCTGCCCGCCGGATGCGCCTGCCGCAGGCACCGGTTGCCCGGCAGCCGCCCCTCCGGGACGGCCGGCTCCCCGAAGCCGCGCGCCAGCTCCCGCCACCGCAGCCGCCGCCAGCCCGCCCCCGGGTGCCCGGTGCGGCCGAGATCGGTGCCGGTCACGATCGAGCCCTGCAGCAGCTCGCTGACGTCGCCCACCGGCTCCGGCAGCCGCGTGCGCCCGGTCAGCCCGGCCGCCGCCACCGACTTGTGGAGGTCGTCGTACGTCGTGGTGACGAGCCCCTCCTCCCACGCGTACATCGCGTGCAGGACCCATGCGGCGTCGGGACGGCGCGGCGGCTGGAACCCGCTGTACCCGTGCTCGGGGTCGAGCTCCTCCAGCCACCGGGCCGCAGCCCCCGGAACCCGGACCCATGCGTCCTCGACGTGCGCGTTCTCCATAGAACGCATCCTGTCACCCGGGGACGTGACGCGGTACGAGCGCCGGGGCGCCAATTCCCGGCCCCTCCGGACCCGGGCGGGTCCGTCAGCCCTCCAGCAGCGCGTCCAGCCGCGCCGCCTGGATCTCCCACCGCCACTCCCGCTCGACCCACGCGCGGCCCGCCTCGCCCATCGCGCGGGCGCGGGCGGGGTCGGCGAGCAGGTCCGCCACCGCGGCGGCGACCCGCGCGACCGAACGTCCCGGCACCACCACGCCCGTCTCCCCGTCCAGGACGGCGTCGGGCGCGCCGCCCGAATCGCCCGCCACGACCGGCAGCCCGGTCGCCGACGCCTCCAGGTAGACGATGCCGAGCCCTTCGACGTCCAGGCCGCGGCGGCGGGTGCGGCAGGGCATCGCGAACACGTCCCCGGCGTCGAAGTGGGCGGGCAGCTCCTCCCACGGGACGCTCCCGGTGAAGACCACCGACCGCGACACGCCGACGGACGCCGCCAGCCGCTCCAGGTCGGCGCGGTACGGGCCGCCGCCCACGAGCAGCAGCACCGCGTCCGGCACCGTCCGCAGCACCCGCGGCCACGCGTGGATCAGCGCGTCCTGTCCCTTGCGCGGGACCAGCCGCGACACGCACACCGCCACGGGACGGTCGGCGAGGCCGTACCGGTCGCGGACTTCCGCGCCGCCCGCCCCCGCCCGGAACGCCTTCTCGTCCACCCCCGGCGCCAGGCGCGCCATCCGCGCCGCCGCGTCCGGGCTGAGCGCCCGCGCCATCCGGGAGCGCGTGTACTCCCCCAGGTACGTGAGGACGTCCACCCCGTCGCCGATCCGGCCGAGCAGGGTCCGCGCGACGGGCAGCGCCGCCCATCCCGCCTCGTGCCCGTGCGTGAGGCCGACCAGCCTCCCCGCGCCGCCGCGCCGCAGCGCCGGGCCCAGCAGCCCGAGCGGGGCCGCGGCGCCGAACACCACCGAATCGCAGCCCTCGGCGCGCAGCACGTCCGTCGCCCGCCGCAGCACGCCCGGCACCGGCAGCATCAGCGAGCCCGGATGGCGGACGACGGGGAACGGCTGCGGCGCGTCGAAGCGCGCGGCGCCCTCCCAGGCGGGGGCGTACACCACCACCGAGCCGGGCGGGCGCCGCAGCGCCAGGGCGTGCACGAACGCCTGGATGCCGCCGGGACGGGGCGGGAAGTCATTGGTCACGACGAGGGTCTTGGTCATCGCCGCCAAGGATAGGGAGCGGCGGGGGCGTTCACGTCATCGGGAACACCGGTGCGCGGCAACGGCGGAGGGCCCGCCACCGGTCGTCCGGTGACGGGCCCTCGGCCGTGACGATGCCGCGGTCAGCCGCGGAGCCCCTTGGACTCCTCGGACTCCCTGCCGCCCTCGATCTCCGCGTGCCCGTTCTCCTCGTGGCCGTGCTCCCCGTGGCCGTGCTCCTCGACGGGGATGTCGTCGAAGTTCCAGGCCCGGTTGAGCCGTGCGCGCAGGTGACCGAGCGGGCCCTTGGAGGACGGCGCCGGGATGCCCTGCGCGTCCTTCGTCGGGGCCACGGGACGGGCCGTCTCCTTGGCGAGGAGCTTGATGCGCTCCTCCTCCTTGGCGGGCTCGTGCCGCTCGGAGAACTTGCCGTCCGGCGACATCACGATGATGCCGCTCTCCACGCCGTGCCCGAGGGTGTCGGCGTCCTTGCGCTGCAGGCCGAGGCAGATCCGCTTCGTGATGATGTACGCGAGCACCGGTCCGACGAAGATCGTCACCCGGAAGAACCACGTCGTGGCGAACAGCGAGACGTGGAACTTCTCCGCGATGACGTCGTTCGCGCCGGCGAGCCACATCAGCCCGTAGAAGGTGACGGCCGCCATGCCGATCCCGGTGCGGACCGGGGCGTTGCGCGGACGGTCGTTCACGTGGTGCTGACGCCGGTCGCCGGTCACCCACTGCTCGATGAACGGCCACGCCATCGCGCCGCCGAAGATGATGCCCAGTGGCACCGCCGCCGGGATCAGCACGTTCCAGCTGACCGTGTGGCCCCAGAGGGTGGTCTCCCACCCCGGCATGAGCCGCAGCGAGCCCTCCAGGACGCCCATGTACCAGTCGGGCTGCGACCCGGCCGAGATCGCCCCGGGATCGTACGGCCCGAACAGCCAGATGGGGTTGATCTGGAAGAACGCCCCCATCAGGGCCAGCACACCGAACGTGAAGAGGAAGTAGGCGCCCGTCTTGGCCATGAAGACCGGGTAGAACGGGTAGCCGTACACCTGCTTCTCGGTCTGGTTCTTGACCGGCATCGCGGTGTGCTTCTGATGCCACATGATCATCATGTGGGCCGTCACCAGCGCCAGGATGATGCCCGGGATCAGCAGGATGTGCAGCATGTACATCCGCGGGACGATGTCCGTGCCCGGGAACTCGCCGCCGAACAGGAACATGTACCCGTAGGTGCCGACCACCGGGATCGCCTCGAGCACGCCCTGCGTGATGCGCAGGCCGGTGCCGGACAGCAGGTCGTCCGGCAGCGAGTAGCCGAACAGGCCCTCGAGCATGCCCAGGATGAACATGCCGATGCCGATCAGCCAGTTCAGCTCGCGCGGCTTGCGGTAGGCGCCGGTGAAGAACACCCGCAGCATGTGCGCCAGGATCGACGCCATGAACAGGATCGCGGCCCAGTGGTGGATCTGCCGCATGAGCAGGCCGCCGCGGACGTCGAAGCTGATGTGCAGCGTCGAGGCGTACGCCTCGGACATCTTGACGCCCTTGAGCTGATCGTACGAGCCGTCGTAGACGACCTCGATCATGCTCGGCTTGAACCAGAGCGTCAGGAAGGTCCCGGTCAGCAGCAGGATGATGAACGAGTACAGCGCGATCTCGCCCAGCATGAACGACCAGTGGTCCGGGAAGACCTTCTTGACATTGCGCTTGAGGAAGCTCGTGGAACCGAGGCGCTCGTCGATGAAGCCCAGCGAGCCCTCGATCGCCTTCGGAGCCGTCGTGTCGCTCATCCGCGCTCCCAGAAGCTCGGGCCGATGGGCTCGGGGAAGTCGCTCGTCGCGATGATGTAGCCGTCCTCGACGCCCAGCGGCAGCTGGGGCAGCGGCCGGGCCGCCGGGCCGAAGATCACCTTGGCCGCGTCCGTCGCGTCGAAGGTCGACTGGTGGCACGGGCACAGGATGTGGTGCGTGGTCTGCTCGTACAGGGCCGCCGGGCAGCCGACGTGCGTGCAGACCTTCGAGTACGCGACGATCCCGTTGACGTGCCAGTTCTCCCGGCCGTCGGCGGGCTTGAACTGGCCCTCCGGCACGTTGATCAGGATGGTGACGGCCTTGGCCATCTCGGTGAGGACGTCGTCATGGGGGACCTCCTCCTCGAGGCCCTCCGGCAGCACCGTGATCATCGAGCCGGGAGTCGAGAAGTCGCTGACGCGGAGCGGCTTGTGGGTGCCGTCCACCACCAGGCGGACGCCCTTCTTGCCCTCTTGCTTCGCCTTCTCGACCGCGGCGGCCCAGTGCGTGTGGCGCAGCCGCTTCTCCGGCAGCGGGCCGAGGTCGCGCAGCAGCACCAGCGGGGCCAGGCCCAGCGGGGCGGCGGCCAGCAGCAGCGTGCGGCGCAGCAGCGGCCGCTTGGTGAGGCCGCTGTCCTCGGCGCCCTCCAGGACGTCCCTGGTCAGGCCCGCGCGGGTCTCCGCGTCGCTGACCAGCTCGTGCCGTTCCTGCGTGATCGGCTTGCTGGTCATCAGCCGGCGGATCCAGATGGTGACGCCGACCGCCATCAGCAGGAAGGCGGCGGCCATCGTGCCGCCCAGCCAGAGGTTGGACTCCTGGGCGCGCAGGATGCCGTGCATCCCGCCGTCGCGGCCGCTCCAGCCGATGTAGTAGGCGATGAAGGCGACGCTCGCCGCGAACGCGAGCAGGAACAGCAGCGCGACGGTCCGCTCGGCGCGCTTGGCGGACTGCTCGTCCAACTGCTCCCCGCTGCCCGCGGGCGCGGAGATGTCGTCCTCGGCGAGGAGCGCCTTGTCCTTCGCCGGGGAAGGCGTGCCGATCACGCGTTCGCGCGGGCCGCCTTCCTCGCGCGGGCCCTTGGAGCCCGCGTTCTCCTTGTTGTCGTCGCTCATGACTTCTTCAGCTTCTTCGGCTTCTTCGCGGTGATCCACATGGCCGCCAGCACCATGAACCCGATGCCGAACAGCCAGCCGGCCAGGCCCTCGCTCACCGGGCCCATGCGGCCGAGGCCCCAGCCACCGGGGTTCGGTTCCTGACGGGTTTCCACCAGGTAGGCGATGATGGCCTGCTTGTCCTTCGGCGTGAGCGTGGTGTCGTTGAACACCGGCATCGCCTGCGGGCCGGTCAGCATGGCCTCGTAGATCTGCGTCGGGGTGACGTCGCTCTTCGAGAGCTCCGGCGCGTACTTCCCGCCGGTGAGGGCGCCGCCCTGACCGGTGAAGTTGTGGCACTGGGCGCAGTTGGTGCGGAACAGCTTCCCGCCGAGCGCGGCGTCACCGTCCTCGGGGTCGGTCACCGACTCCGGCGGGATCGCCGGGCCACCGCCCAGGGAGTCGACGTAGGCGATCAGGTCGTGGAGGTTGTTCTCCGCCTCGGCCTTCTGCTTCTCGGCCTCCGCGCGCTCCTTCGGGTCCTCGTGGTCCGTCTCGATGTCCGTGTCGAACACGGGGATCGGGTCCTTGCGCGGGACCTGCGCTCCAGGGTTCATCGCGGGCATGCGGCCCGTGCTGACCTGGAAGTCGACGGAGGCCGCGCCGACCCCGATGAGGCTGGGAGCGATCCAGTTGCCCTCGGCGTCCTTGGTGCCCTCACCGTTGAGCCCGTGGCAGCTCGCGCAGTTCTTGTCGAACAGCTGCTTGCCATGCTCGATGTCCTCGGCGGTCTGGGCCTTGCCCGCCGCCGCCTGGGCGCGCTCGGTCTGCGGCGAGAAGCCGGCGTAGATGACGCCGATCGCCGCCAGGGCCGCCAGCACGACGGCGTAGCCCGCCCACGGGCGCCGTCGCCATGCGGTGAACCTTTTCACGGAAATCCCCGTTCGGGTCATGTCGTCTGGTAGGTCAATCGGGTCAGGTCGTCACAGGTCGAGCAGGTAGATCGCGGCGAACAGGCCGATCCACACCACGTCGACGAAGTGCCAGTAGTAGGACACGACGATCGCGCTGGTGGCCTGCTCGTGCGTCCATCTCTTCGCCGCGTACGTCCGTCCGAGGACGAACAGGAAGGCGATGAGGCCGCCGGTGACGTGCAACCCGTGGAAGCCGGTGGTCAGGTAGAAGACCGACCCGTAGGCGGAGGACGAGAGCGTGAGCCCCTCGTGCACGACGAGCTCGTAGTACTCGTAGGCCTGGCCGGCGACGAAGTAGGCGCCCATGAGGAACGAGAGGACGTACCACTCGCGCAGTCCCCAGCGCCGGAAGTTCAGGAGGCTGCCGTCGCGCCCGACCTTCCCGGCCTCCGCCTTGAACACGCCCATCTGGCAGGTCACGGAGGAGAGCACCAGGACCGTGGTGTTGATCGACGCCAGCGGCAGGCTCAGGTGGGCGCCCGGCCAGGCGTCCTGCCCGGACTGGCCGATCGTCACGGAGCGGATCGTAAAGAACATCGCGAACAGCGCCGCGAAGAACATCAGCTCGGACGACAGCCAAACGATCGTCCCCACGCTGACCAGATTGGGACGGTTCGCCCGTGCGTGAGGTGTTGTCTCTATCGCGGATGCTGTCACGGGCAGCATTATTGCGCCCCTATCCCGTGAGTGACGCATGACCCCCCTCCTAGAGTTCCCGGGCGTGTTCGGAAAGCCCGCTCGACCGCCCGGAACGGGCCCGGGATCTCGTGCGCGCGCCCGGGACCGGGTACCCTTCATCGACATGAGCACCGCCCCGGAGAGCCCGATGAAGGTTCTCGTCTACAGCGACGACGCGAACACCCGCGCCCAGATCCGGACGGCGATCGGGCGACGACCGGCCGCCGACGTGCCGCGGGTCGAGTTCGTCGAGTGCGCGACGCAGCCCGCCGTGGTCCGGCGGCTCGACGAGGGCGGCATCGACGTCCTCGTCGTGGACGGCGAGGCGCAGCCCGCGGGCGGGCTCGGCGTGTGCCGCCAGGCCAAGGACGAGGTCTTCGACTGCCCTCCGGTGCTGGCCGTCATCGCCCGGCGGGACGACGGCTGGCTCGCGACCTGGTCGCGCGCCGACGCCGTGGTGAGCCTGCCGCTGGACCCGATGGCCCTGGCGAACGCGCTCGCCGACCTGCTGCGCTGGCGCATCGAGAACCGCCTTCCGGCCCTGTAGACCAGCTCGCCGGGGAGGCGGGGCGGAGGCCCGGCCCGACACCCCGGCCGGGCGGGCCGCCCCCGCGTCCCCGGTGACCGACCTCACCCTTGGGGAGACATGGACGCGCGCACGACCTGGCCCGCACTGCTCAACGCGCTGCTCGACGGCGAGTCGCTGACGAGCGAGGAGACGTCCTGGGCCATGAACACGATCATGGCCGGGGAGGCGACCGACGCGCAGATCGCGGGCTTCGCCGTCGCGATGCGCGCCAAGGGCGAGACGGTCGCCGAGGTCGCCGGGCTCGCCGAGGGCATGATGGACAACGCCACGCCGATCCACGTACCGGGCCCCATCGCCGACCTGGTCGGGACGGGCGGCGACCGCGCCCACACCGTGAACGTGTCGACGATGGCGGCGGTGGTCGCCGCGGCGGCGGGCGTCACGGTGGTCAAGCACGGCAACCGGGCCGCGTCGTCGTCGTGCGGCTCCGCCGACCTGCTGGAGCACCTCGGCGTCGCCATCGACCTGTCCCCCGAGGCGACCGCGCGGGTCGTCGACGAGACCGGCATCACGTTCTGCTTCGCGCCCCGGTTCCACCCCGCGCTGAAGTACGCCGGACGGACGCGCAGCGAGCTCGGCACCCCCACGGTGTTCAACTTCCTCGGCCCGCTGACGAACCCGGCGCGGCCCACCGCGCAGGCCGTCGGCGTGTTCCACCCGCGGATGGCGGGCGTCATCGCGGGCGTGTTCGCCGCGCGCGGCTGCTCGTCCCTGGTGTTCCGCGGCGACGACGGACTGGACGAGCTGACCACCACGGGCACCTCGACGGTGTGGGTCGTCCGCGACGGCACCGCGACCGAGACGGCGTTCGACCCGGCCGACCTCGGCATCCCGCCCGCCGCGCCGGACGACCTGCGCGGCGCCGACGCGGCCTTCAACGGGCGGGTCGCCCGCGACCTGTTCGCGGGGAAGACCGGCCCGGTCCGCGACATGGTGCTGCTGAACGCCGCGGCGCTGATGACGGCCTACGACGGCGCCCCGCCCGCCGACGAGCTCACCGGCGCCCTGCGCACCGCGTACGAGCGGGCCGCCGGCGCGGTCGACTCGGGCGCCGCGAACGATCTCCTCGGCCGCTGGATCGAGGTCTCCCAGGGCATGCGCGGCTGACCCGTCCCCGGCCCGTCCCCGGGCGGGCCGGCCGGAGACCGGGCGCCCGTCAGTACTCCCTGTGGGGGCGCCCCCGCCCCCCGGCAAGAGCGACTGACCGCCGTCCTGCGCTCCGCAGGACTCCGCTCCGGCCTGCCGGTCAGTCGGCGTCCGGCAGGCCGAGGGAGAACGCGGCCTCGATGTCGTGCTTGGAGTAGGTGCGGAACGCGATGTGCGTCTCGGTGCCGACGATGCCGGGGACCTTGTTGAGCCGCCCGGGTATGACGTCGTTCAGCTCCTCGTGGCGGCGGACCCGGACCATCGCCATGAGGTCGTGGTCCCCGGTGACGGAGTAGACCTCGCTGACGCCGTCCAGTGCGGCGATCGCCTCGGCCACCTCGTGGATGCGCGCGACGTCGGCCTTGACGAACACGATCGCAGTGACCACTGCACCCTCCCCTGTTCCATGACGTTCCGACTCTATCGGGACGTACCTCTGCCCGGACGCGCCGCGGGAGCCGTCAGCCGCGGCTCAGCGCGGCGAGCCGGCGGGCGGGACCCGCGCGGCGGGCCAGGACGGCGAAGACCGCCCCGGCGACGAACCCGGAGATGTGCGCGGCGTAGGCGACGTTGCTCTCCTGCCCCAGCGAGAGCCACTGCATGACGAACCAGTAGCCGAGCACGACCCACACCGGCAGCCGGACCACGATGAAGGGCAGCACCCAGGTCACGACGCGGCCCCGCGGGTTCAGGATGACGTAGGCGCCCATCACCCCGGCGATGGCCCCGGACGCGCCGATGAGCGGGACCGTGGAGTCGGGCGAGGTGTAGGCGAACCCGTAGACGGCCGCGAGCCCGAACAGCAGGTAGGCGGCGAGGTAGCGCCACCGTCCGAGCCGGTCTTCCAGGCCCATGCCGATGACGAACAGCGCGACGACGTTGCCGAGCAGGTGCAGCGCGTCCGAGTGCACGAACATCGAGGTGAACGCGGACGTCCAGGGCGTCTTGCCGTGGTCGGAGGGGCCGCACTCGTGCCGCACCTTCGTCGGCAGCGGCTGCCGCTCCCCCGTCGTCAGCTCCTTGGGCACGGCGCCGTACTCGTAGCTGAAGTGCGCGGCGCTGCACTCGCGGACCTCGCCCTCGCCGTACCAGGTGGCGAAGTTCGACATGGGGGTGAGCAGGAACACCACGACGTTGGCCGCCACCAGCAGGTACGTCACCCAGGGCACGCGGCGTGCGGGCTGGCTGTCGTAGAGCGGCAGAGCCATGTGCGGGCGGTCCCCTCGGGGGTACGGACGATCACGTCACTCTAGCGGGGTCAGCGCAGCGGGCGGCGGGACGCGCGGGCCTGCGTCGCGTGGGCGGTGTAGGCGCGGTCGCCGTAGGCCCGGTCGCGGGTGGCGCGGTCGAGCCGCTCGCGCTGCCCCTCCGCGCCGTGCGCCGGGCACGCCCACGTGCCGGCGACCTCGACCAGGCGGACGCCGGGGCGGTCGAGCCAGCGCAGCACGCACTCCATCTCCTCGGCGGTGGCGCCGGTGGACGGCCGCGCGCCGAGGGGGACGCCGCCGGGCGCGCCCCCGGACGGCGGGAACACCGTCTCGGCGGTGGCGATGAGGGCGTCGACGTAGGGGCGGGGGCGGGCACGCGGCGGAACGGTCCCGGCGGCGGCGAGCCTCCCGTACCGGACGACCGACAGGTCCCAGCCGCCGTCGAAGGCGGGCAGGGCCGCGACGAGCTCCGGCAGGGCGGCGAGGGCGGCGAGGCGCTGCCCGCGGGCGGCGGCGCGGACGAACGCGGCGAGCCGGTCGCGCTGCTCGGCGGCCTCCTCGTAGCGCAGTTCGGTGGCGAGCCGGTCGATGCGGACCTGCGCGGCGGCGACCACGGGACGGACGTCGCCGCGCATGACGGCGCGGGCGGTGTCGGCGTGCGCGGCGTAGTCGGCGGCGGACTCGCGCCCGTCGCAGGGGGCGCCGCAGCGGCCGAGGTCGGCGAGGGCGCAGGTGCGGGCGCGTCCGTGCTCGATGAGGCGGGTCGTGAGCCGCTGGGTGCACTGCCGCAGCGGGACGGCCTCGTGCAACGCGGCGCGGGCCTCCTCGGCCTGGTGCCGGGAGGAAACGGGCCCGAGGTAGCAGGCGCCGTCGTCGCGGCACTCGCGGACGATGGAGAGCCGGGGGAACGGCTCGACGGTGAGCTTCAGCCAGATGGCCCGCTCGGGGAACTTCGACCGCCTGTTGTAGCGGGGCTTGTGCTCGGCGATGAGCCGCAGCTCGCGGACCTCGGCCTCCAGCCCGGTGGCGCACGGGATCGTCCGGACGTGCTCGGCGAGGCCGACCATCTCGCGGACGCGGCGGCGGGTCTCCGAGCCGGTGAAGTAGCTGCGCACCCGGGAGCGCAGGTCGCCGCTCTTGCCGACGTAGAGGACCTCGCCCGCGTCGTCCTCGAACAGGTACACGCCGGGGGCGCTCGGCACGCCGTCGGCGAGGTGGCGCTTGCGGCGCTGCTCGGGGGTGGGGGCCTTGGCGAAGCCGCGCATGTCCTCCAGGGAGGTGACGCCGAAGGAGCCGAGGCGCTCGATGAGGCCGTGCAGGACCTCGACGGTGGCGCGGGCGTCGGCGAGCGCGCGGTGCGTCGGCTCGGTGGTGGTGCGGAAGAACCGGGCGAGCGTGCCCAGCTTGCAGTTGGGGACCTCGTCCCGGCCGAGGACGCGGCGCGCCAGGTCGACGGTGTCGACGACGGGGAACGCGGGCCAGGCGCGTCCCTGCGCGGCGCAGGCCGCCTTGAGGAAGCCGATGTCGAAGGGGGCGTTGTGCGCGACGAGGACGGCGCCCCGCGCGAACTCCAGGAACGCGGGGAGCACCGAGTCCATCCGGGGGGCGGCCGTCACCATCGCGGTGGTGATGCCGGTCAGGGCGGTGATGAACGGCGGGACCGGGCCGCCGGGGTCGACGAGCGTGCCGAGTTCGCCGAGCACCTCGCCGCCGCGCACCTTCACGGCGCCGATCTCGGTGATGGCCGAGTCGGCCGCGGATCCGCCGGTGGTCTCGAGGTCGACCACGACGAACGTGACCCCGGCCAGCGGGGTGCCGAGGTCGTCCAGAGTCCCCTGGACCCCGACGTCCGGCACATCGTTCCCGTGCGCAGTCGTCATGACGGCGACCGTAGAGGTTGCCACCGACAGTCACGGAGCGCGCCACCGGCGCGGGCCGGTGCCGCTAGGGTTGCAGCATCGGCCGGACGGGGCCCGGGGGAACGGCCGCGCGCAGCAGCTCGGCGCGTTCCGTCCGCCATGCCGGTGCCGTCGCGCGGCTCCGGTTAGGCGCGGGACGCTCGGGAAGACAGAGCGCACCGGCGGGAACCCCCGGAAGGAGCGGGATCATCGACAGCGGGCCCGAAGAGCGGCTGGAGCGGCCGCTGCCCGAAGCGGTGCGGCACGGCGTGGTGGAGACCGCCGCCGACCTGCTCGGGACACTGCCGCACGGTGAGATTCCGATGCCGCTTCGCCGTTTCGCCCGGTTCGAGCGCCGCAAGCGGGCCAAGCTCGCCGGGCAGCACATCGCGGCGCTGCTGGAGAAGGACGCCGGCTTCCGGACGAGCGTCGCCGGGCCGCTGCGCGCGGCGCAGCCCGAGCTGGCCGAGGCCGTCGAGGGCGGCGACGTCCCGCCCGCCGCCGATCCGGTGCGGGTCGCGATGCTGGGGTACCTGCTGCGGCCGTCCGGCTGGACCGGACTGGTCGAGGCGGCGCGCGAGGAGTTGGAGCGGTCCGCGACGGTGTCGCAGGAGCAGGACGCCGAGCGGCGGGTCGCCGACCTGAAGGACGAGCTGGCGGCGGCCCGGACGGCGCGCGCCGGGGAGGTCGACAAGCTGCGGGCGGAGCTGCGCGGCGCCAAGGCGGAGGTCGCCGAGCTGCGCCGCAAGCTGCACGACGCGCGGGTGAAGGCGCGCGCCGCGCAGGAGCACGCCGCCGAGGTGACCGCGGACGCCGAGCGGGAGCTGTCCGCCGCGCGTGAGCGCGCGACCGCGTCCGACAAGGAGCTGCGCAAGCTGCGGTCGCGGACGGAGCGGGCGGAGGCGGCGGCGGAGACCGCCAAGCGCGCCGCGCGCGAGGGCCGCAACGTCGACGACGTCCGGCTGCGGATGCTGCTCGACGTGCTGCAGGACGCGGCGCAGGGCGTCCGGCGGGAGCTGGCGCTGCCGTCCACCATCGGGCGGCCCGCGGACGCGGTCGGGGGCATGGAGCCGGACACGCTGACGCACCGGACGCTGCCGGGGCGGGCGCTGTCGGACAGCGATCCCCAGTTGCTGGACCGGCTGCTGACGCTGCCGCAGGTGCACCTCATCGTGGACGGCTACAACGTCACCAAGACGGGCTACGGGGAGCTGCCGCTGGCCGATCAGCGCAGCCGGCTGGTGTCGGGGCTCGGCGGGCTCGCGGCGCAGACCCGTGCCGAGGTGACGTGCGTGTTCGACGGCGCGGAGCTGGACGCGCCGGTGGCGGTCGCCGCGCCCCGCACGGTGCGGGTGAAGTTCAGCAACCCGGGCCGGACCGCCGACGAGCTGATCGGCGAGCTGGTGCGGGCGGAGCCGCCGGGACGGGCCGTGGTGGTGGTCTCGTCGGACCGCGAGGTGGCCGACGCGGCGCGGCGCGCCAATGCGCGGCCCTGCCCGTCCTCGCTTTTGCTGCGCCGGCTCGGCCGTTCCTGAGGGTGAGAAATCTCCCAG
The DNA here is from genome assembly GCF_014648495.1 of Actinomadura cremea. Classification (GTDB taxonomy): domain Bacteria; phylum Actinomycetota; class Actinomycetes; order Streptosporangiales; family Streptosporangiaceae; genus Spirillospora; species Spirillospora cremea. The sequence goes on along the minus strand of NZ_BMRF01000003.1, from coordinate 546,788 downwards.
GCCGGCCCCTCATCACGCCGCAGCGCCCCAGCGATCTGTGATCTTGCCGTGACAAAAAGTGGGCGTTCGGCCGAGAAGGCCAGCAAATTGTGATGAACCGGTTGTGAGGGTGGTGGGGCCTCGCTACTGTCGTCGGCTGATTGTGTCGTCGACGAGAGGGGCGATTTCGACCGTGACCAATGATCACATCGGGGAGCCCACGCGCCGCAAGGGCGGGCTCGGGGCGGCGGGCGCGTTTCGCGGGCTGGCGGTCGCCGCCTGCCTGGCGGTGACGACCTCGCTGGTGTCCGTCCCGGTGGCGGCGCACGCCGACCCGCAGCCGACGGCCGCGGAGGCGCAGAAGAAGCTCAACGAGCTCAACGAGAAGGTCGACCAGTACGTCGAGAAGTACAACGACATCGGCGAAAAGCTCAAGATCGCCAAGAAGAAGTACCAGGCGGCGAACAAGAGCGCGACCGAAGAGCAGACGAAGTTCGAGGAGCAGCGCCGCACCGTCGCCCAGATGGCCGCCAACGCCTACAAGAAGGGCGGCGACGACGCCACCAACGTCGCGGGCTTCGCGAGCAGCGAGGACCCGCAGGCGATCCTCGACCAGTCCGCGGTGTTCTCGCTGCTGTCGCGCGAGCGCAGCTCCGAGCTGACCCAGTTCATCGCCACCGCGCAGCGGCTCCGGCGTGAGCAGGCGTCGGCCAAGACCGCCTACGAGGAGGTCAAGGCCAAGTCGGACGAGATCAAGAAGCACAAGGACAAGGTCGAGAAGGAGATCGACAAGCAGCAGAAGCTGGTCCGCCGGCTCGGCGGGACGACGAGCTCCTCCTCGGGCGGTTCGGGCAGCGTCGGCGGCACCTACAAGGGTCCCGCCAGCGGCGCGGCCGGGACGGCGCTCGACTTCGCCTACGCACAGCTCGGCAAGCCGTACTCGTACGGCGCCGAGGGCCCGAGCAGCTACGACTGCTCCGGGCTCACCATGAAGGCGTGGGGGGCCGCGGGCGTGAGCATCACGCGTACGACGAACTCGCAGTACGCGGCGACGAAGCGGGTCGCCAAGAGCGACCTGCAGCCCGGCGACCTGGTGTTCTTCAGCGGTCTCGGGCACGTGGGCATGTACGTCGGCAACGGCCAGATGATCCACGCGCCGCGCACCGGCAAGAACGTCGAGGTCGTGAGCATCACCTCGGGTTACTACCTGAACAACTACTACGGCGCCGGACGCCCCTGACACACCCCCCGGGTGCCAGGGGGCCCCTGTGACGCGGGCCTCGGAGGAGGCCCCAGAGCGGGCGCCGGAGACGACGGACCAGGTCCTACCTGGTCCGTTGTCGTTTTAGTGGGGATTTGCCTCCGCTTGAACCTTTGGTACGTTGTCCTCACTCCCGGCGCCCTCCAGACGCCGTGGCCCCGCGGAACCGGCATCCGGGATCGCGGGCCCGCACGGCACATCCAGTGGTCGTGCGACGGGCGGCGCGCCCCACGCGCCGTCACCCCTTCCGGCGACACGCCCCACGTGTCGCTTCCCCCCGCGGCACGTTCCACGTGCCGCACGCGGCACCGCGACGGTGCCGCGGCGGTCTCGCCGAGGCGACGCCTCCCCGAGACCAGGTCTCCCCTCCCCCGTGCGCACGCGGCAGCGTGCATGGAGCTGTCTGCGTTCCACGAGCCGGACGGGCGGCCCAGGGCGGTTCCCCTGGACAGGGCCCGCCGTCATCACAACAGCATCGCCGCTCTTCGCAGCGGCACGCCGAATCCGCTTCGAGCGGAGCCGGGGACCCATTCGCGCTGGAGTCCGGATCGTTCCGGACGGGCATTCCGGCGCCGGGGTGAATCGGCTCGTCCCTGGACACGTCCAGCGGACGGCCGTAGGGCCACTTCCCGCCCGAACCCGTCAGCTAACCCGGTAGGCGTCTGGAAGAAACGGAGTGTGAATTCTGTCCGACATCCCCTCAGGAATCTCTTCACGAGACGATTCTCGACGCGTCCCACCATGCCCATTGACGGGCGAGTAGGGACCATCTAGCCGAAACGGCAATACGAGGGCGTGGTCGCCGGACGACCGAGCGGCCGCGCCCTCCGCCTCCCCGCGGGCACCGCGCCCCCGGGAGGCCGAGACCATCCGCACCGGCGCGCCCGCCCCCCGGGCGCGTCACCGCCGAGTCCGCACGCGGCCGCACACGGCCCGCCCGCGGAGCCGGGGACCCACCTCCGTATCGGGGTGAATCGGCCTGCCCCCAGGCCGTAGGGCGGCTTCCACGCCCGAACCCGTCAGCTAACCCGGTAGGCGGAATGGAAGCCAAGGAGAAATCCCCGTGGCAGGCAAACACCGGGCCGCCAGGCGACGCAAGCCGGGCCCGTCCCCCCTTTCCAGCCCACTCCCCTCCCCGCTGCGCGCGGCTCGGGAGCAGATGCGCGCGGTTCCGCGAACCCCGCGGACGTCGCCCCGCGCCTGGAGCGCCATTCCCCTCTCATGGCGCACCACCGGCGGAGTCGTCGTCGGCGCGGCCGTCCTCGGCACCGCCGCGGCGACCGCGCAGGCGTCGGTCCTGCCGTTCGACTCCGGCACCGCCAGGACGGCGGCGGAGTTCGCGGTCGTGCAGGACGGCGGCGACCGCGCTCCGGGCGGCTCCGCGTCGTCCGACGAGGGCGGGAAGTCCGACGAGGGCGATTCCGGCGACGGCTCCGGTCAAGGGTCCGGCGCCACCGGCTCCGGCTCGTCCGAGGACGGCGGGTCCGGGAAGGGCGCATCGGAGAAGAAGAAGAGCAAGCCCACCGCGCAGGACGCCATCGCACTGGCGGAGAAGCAGGTGGGCATCGAGGAGGACGCCGACGGCGAGACGAAGTTCAACGACTGGTACGTGGACTCGGAACGTTCCAGCTCGACGGTCGAGCGGGACGGCGGTTCGCTGTCGGGATACAGCGACGCCGCCTGGTGCAGCATGTTCATCTCCTGGATCGGCTCCCAGATCGGGGCCAGCGACCAGTTCGGGCACGACGCCTACACGGTCACGCACGCGGAGTGGTTCAAGGACCAGGGCCGCTGGGGCACCGAGCCCGAGCCCGGCGCGATCGTCTTCTTCGACTGGGGCGGCAGCGACTCCATCGACGCCATCGACCACGTCGGCATGGTGATCGAGAAGATCGACGACGGCACGGTCAAGACCGTGGAGGGCAACACCGACAGCGCCGTCCGGATCCGGGAGCGCCCGACCTCCAGCATCGTCGGCTACGGGTACCCCGAGTACGCGCAGCGGTGACGGTGCCCGAGTGAGGGCGTCGCGATGAGGGCGTCCGAGTGAGGGCGCCCCCGTGACGCCGTCCGGTCGAGGTCGTCCGGGTGCATAGGATCGCGCCCATGGAGGACGCCCCCGGCCCCGGCGCACGCGGCCCCGTCTCGCGCCGCAGGGCACTCGCCCTGGGCGCGGGCGGGGCCGCACTGCTCGCGGCCGGCGGCGCGGGACTGCTCGGCGCCCGCGGCGGCGCGGCCGGTCCCGCGCCCGGCCGGACGGCGGACGCGGCGCGGGCGGCCGGGCCGTTCGAGCCCGCGCGCGCCGCGGCCGTCCTCGCCCGCCGCGCCGAAGCGGTCCGGTCCGGCGACCGCGCCGCGTTCCTCGCGACCGTGGCGGCCGCGCCCGCCGAGTTCCGCGCCGCGGAGGCGCGCCGCTTCGACAACCTGCGCAGGCTCCCGCTCGGCGGCTGGCGCGAGGAGGTCGCCGATCCCCGCCTCGCCGAGGACCCGGACGCGGTCGTCGTCCGCGTCGAGACCCGGTACCGGTTCCGCGGCTTCGACGGCGGCGACGCGGCCCGCGTCCGCCAGCTGACGTTCGCGCCGCGCTCCGGCGGGTGGGCCGTGACCGGCGACGGCTCGGCCCACGGTTTCTTCGACGACGCGGCGATCTGGGACGCCGGCCCGCTCACGGTCGCCCGGGGCCGCGCGTGCCTGGTCGTCGGCGACACGACCGGCCTGGACGGCATCGCCGCGCTGCTCGACGCCGCGGTGCCGGCCGTCACGGGCGTCGTCGGCACCGGCTGGGCGCGCCGCGCGGTGGCGCTCGCGCCCGCCGACCCCGGACTGGCCGGGGAGCTCGCCGGGTCCCGGACGGACGTCGCCTCGTTCGCCGCGCTCGCCGCGGTCACCCCCGGCCCCGGGAAGGAGCCGGGACGGGACCGCGTCGTCGTCTCCCCCGCGGCGTTCGGCCGCCTCAACGACCTCGGCCGCCGGGTCGTCCTCACCCACGAGCTGACCCACGTCGCGACCGGCGGCGCCCGCGACGACACCACCCCGCTGTGGCTCATCGAGGGGTTCGCCGACTACGTCGGCTACCTGGACGCGGGCATCGGGGTCCGCGACGCCGCCGCCGAGCTGCGCCGCGAGGTGGCCGCCGGACGGCTGCCCGCGCGGCTGCCGGCGCCGGACGACTTCGCGGGCGACGCGCGGCGCCTGTCGCAGTCCTACCAGGAGGCATGGCTCGCCTGCCGGATGATCGCGGAGCGGTACGGTGAGGCGACGCTCGTCCGGCTCTACCGGGCCGCCGGGCGCACCCCCCTGAACGCCGTGCTGCGCGCGGAGCTGGGACTCGCCCCGGACCGTTTCACCGCGATGTGGCGCGACCACCTGAAGAAGGAGCTCACGTGAGCGAGCAGGACCGGCCGCGGCGTCCCCGGATCGCCGCGACCGTCGCCGCCGCCGTGCTGTTCGCCGCGGTCGGGACCGTGCTGGCCCTGACCACCCCCTGGAACCCGCTGCCCGGTCCCGTGCCCGGCGGCCGCACGCCGCCCGACCCCGCCGCCGACTACTCCGCCGCCGAGATCGCCCGCAGCGCGGCGTTCGACGCCGCGGTCAACCCGCCCGCGTACGCCGGGCTGGTCGCCGGGCTCGCGGTGGTCCTCGTCCTCGGCCTGACCCCCCTGGGCGCCCGGCTCATCCGGTCCGCGACGGCCCGCGTACCGCGCCGCCGCCTCCGCGTCCTGGTCGCGACCGTGGCGGTGACGACGCTGCTGTGGCTCGTCGGTGTGCCGTTCGACGTCTGGGGCGAGACGGTGCTGCGCGACTACGGCCTGTCCACCCAGAGCTGGTCCGCGTGGTTCGTGGACGAGCTGAAGTCGCTCGGGCTCACGTGGGCCGTCTACGGCGTCGTGCTGCTGCTCCTGTACACCGTGGTGCGCCGCTTCCCCCGCTACTGGTGGACGGGCGCGGCCGCGGGCGGCTTCACGCTCGTGGTCGCGGCGTCGTTCGCCTACCCCGTGGTGGTCGAGCCCGTCTTCAACGACTTCCGCTCGCTGCCGCAGGGGCGGCTGCGCACGGACCTGCTGGCCATGGCGGAGCGCGACGGGGTGCCGGTCGAGGACGTCCTGGTCGCCGACGCGTCCCGCCGGACGACCTCGCTGAACGCCTACGTGTCCGGGTTCGGCTCCACGCGCCGGATCGTCCTGTACGACACGCTGCTGGAGTCCCCGCCGGAGCGCGTCGAGTCGATCGTCGGGCACGAGCTCGGCCACGCCGACAGCCGGGACGTGCTCTGGGGAACGCTCGTCGGCGCGCTCGCCGTCGCGGGCGGCGTGTGCCTGCTGTACCCGCTGATGACGTCCCCGCGCCTGCTGCGCCGCGCCGGAGTCGTCCCGCGCGACGGCACCGGGGACGCCGGCACCGAGGGCGGCGACCCGAACGGCGGGGCGTCCGGCGGGGCGTCCGGCGGGGCCGCGGACCCGCGGTCGGTCGCGCTCGTCCTGGCGGTGGTGGCGGTCGCGATGCAGGTCGGCGCCCCGGTGCAGAACCTCGTCAGCCGCCGCATCGAGGCGCGGGCGGACGTCCACGCGCTCGACCTCACGCGCGACCCGGGGACGTTCGTACCGATGCAGCACGAACTGTCCGTGCGCAACATCTCCGACCTGAGCCCGAACCCCGTCGAGCGGTTCCTCTGGATGACGCACCCGGCGGGACCCGAGCGGATCGCGATGGCGCGCGACTGGGCGCGCCTGCACGGCACCCGGGTCCCGCCGCCGCGTTCCGGCGGCTGACCCCCCTCAGCCGCCGGTCGGCTTCTCCTCGCCGGCCTTGCCATCCGCCTGCGCGGACAGGGTGGCCGGGTCGGCGTTCGGCCCGGTCTTCACCGACCGCTTCAGCGCGCTGCCGTCCACCCACTTCTTCCAGTCCATCTGCCAGTAGCCCCACCCGTTGTAGGGCTCCAACTCCCGGTCGGTGCCGGTCACCACGATCGGGTCGCCGCGCATGGTCTTCTCGTAGAACCACTCGGCGTTGGACGGGCTGACGTTGACGCAGCCGTGGCTGACGTTCGAACTCCCCTGGCTGCCGACGGACCAGGGCGCGCTGTGGACGTACTCGCCGCTGTCGGAGATCCGCACGGCGTCGTCCACGACGAGGCTGTAGCCGCCCGCGCTGCCGGGGCTGATCCCCATCCACGAGGACGTCATCGTGACGGGGTCGTCCTTCTGCATCGCCACGTGGACGCCGTTGGTGGTCGTGAACCTGCGCTCCGACCCGTCGCCCATGCTGGTCGGGATGGTGCGCACCTTCTTGCCGTTGACCTTCACCACCATCTTGTGGGAGTCCTCGTCGGCCGTGCTGATCTGCGAGTCGCCGACCTTGAAGTCGACGTTGTAGTTCTTTCCGCCGTACACGCCCTTGCTGGTGCTCACCCCGGCCAGGTGCGCCTGGACCGACACCTTGGTCTGCGCGGGCCAGTAATCCTTGGGGCGGAACGCGACCTTCTGGTCGTCGACCCAGTGCCAGGCTCCCTCGGCGGGCTTGTTCGAGCGCACCACCAGTGCCCGCTCGACCGCGGCCCGGTCCTTGACCGGCTCCTCGAAGCTCATGACGATCGGCATGCCGACGCCGACGGTCTCCCCGGCGAACGGTCCCTCGAGCGTCATCGGGTTCGTCTTCTCCACCCGGGCGGTGGCGAACCGGCTGTGCACCGTCCGGCTGCGCCCGTCCTCGCCGAGCGCCGTGGCGCTGACGGTGTAGCTCTTCCCGGGCGTGAGCGCCCAGCGGGACCGCCACGCCGTCCCGTCCTCGTTCAGGCTGCCCGCGACGGCGGTGCCGCCGGTCGACACCCGTACGCCCGCGAGCGTGCCCCGCTTCGCCTGGACGGCGATCGGTGCGTCCGGCGCCACCGTCCCGCCCTGCCGCGGCGACACCGAGAGCTCGACCGCCTCGGCCGTCGGCTTGTCCTGTGCCGTGCATCCCGCGGCCGCCGCCGCCCCGACGCCGACGAGCAGCGCCACGGCCCGCCGTCCCCGATCCCTCGGTCCTGAGCAACGAAACCGCACAGTGGACCCCCCGGTCGTTCCCTGGGCGCCCATTTCGTCCGCTCCGGCCCGGTCGCTGGAGCGACGCCCAGTATGTGAAAGGGCCGGTACCCGGGAAATTCCGGATACCGGCCCTTCATGGGCGGTTTTTACCGATCAGTGGGCGAAATGACCCCGGTAGTACTCGAAGACCAGGCCGATCACCGACATCATGATGGCGACGGTGCCGATGATCACGAGCCACCAGCCGAACACCAGGCCCAGCGTGATCGTCGCGGCGGACAGGCCGATGTACAGCGGCCACCAGCTGTGCGGGCTGAAGAAGCCCAGCTCACCGGCCGCGTCGGCGATGTCCCCCTCCGGGTCGTCCTCGTACAGCGGGCCGGCGTTGGCCCGCTCGAGGCGCCGCACCGTGAAGTGGATGTAGAAGCCGATGAGCCCGGCGAGGCCGATCGACAGCGCGAGCGCGGTCGTCCCCGTCCAGTCCTTCGACCAGTACCAGTACACGATGTCGGTGATGAGGAAGAAGACGGCGCAGCCGTAGAACATGAACGCCTGAACGCGCATCGGTCAGTCTCCCTTCGAGCCGGCCGAGCCGCCGGACGCGCCGGCCAGTTCGCCCTTCGCACCCACGTGCGGGTGGTGCAGGTCGAACGCGGGCCGCTCGGAGCGGATCTTCGGGATCGAGTTGAAGTTGTGCCGCGGCGGCGGGCACGACGTCGCCCACTCCAGGGACGCGCCGTAGCCCCACGGGTCGTCGACCTCGACGCGCTTGCCCTTCTTCCACGTGATGTACACGTTGTAGAAGAACGGGATCATCGAGGCGCCGAGGATGAACGAGAAGATCGTGGAGACCTGGTTCAGGCCCTCGAACTCGGCCGCGTAGTCGGCGTACCGGCGGGGCATGCCCGCGGCGCCGAGCCAGTGCTGGACCAGGAAGGTGCCGTGGAAGCCGATGAACAGCAGCCAGAAGTGCACCTTGCCGAGGCGGTCGTTCAGCATCTTGCCGGTCCACTTCGGCCACCAGAAGTAGAAGCCCGCGAACATCGCGAACACCACGGTGCCGAACACGACGTAGTGGAAGTGCGCCACCACGAAGTAGGAGTCGGAGAGCTGGAAGTCCATCGGCGGCGACGCGAGGATGACGCCGGTCAGACCGCCGAACAGGAACGTGACCAGGAAGCCGAGAGACCAGAGCATCGGTGACTCGAACGTCAGCTGGCCTCTCCATATAGTCCCGATCCAGTTGAAGAACTTCACGCCTGTTGGTACGGCGATGAGGAACGTCATGAACGAGAAGAACGGCAGGAGGACCTGGCCGGTCACGTACATGTGGTGCGCCCAGACCGTGACGGACAGACCCGCGATGCTGATGGTGGCGAACACCAGGCCGACGTAGCCGAAGACCGGCTTGCGGCTGAACACCGGGAGGATCTCCGTCACGATGCCGAAGAAGGGCAAGGCGATGATGTAGACCTCCGGATGCCCGAAGAACCAGAAGAGGTGCTGCCACAACAGCGCACCACCGTGCGCCGGGTCGAAGACGTGCGCACCGAACTTCCGGTCGGCCTCCAGGGCCAGCAGCGCGGCGGCCAGCACCGGGAACGCGAGCAGGACCAGGATGGAGGTCAGCAGGACGTTCCAGGTGAAGATCGGCATCCGGAACATCGTCATGCCCGGGGCCCGCATGCACAGGATCGTGGTGATGAAGTTGACGGCGCCCATGATGGTGCCGAAGCCCGACATCGCCAGGCCGAGCACCCACATGTCACCGCCGATGCCCGGCGAGCGGACCGAGTTCGACAGCGGGGCGTAGGCGAACCAGCCGAAGCTGGCGGCGCCGTTCGGGGTCAGGAAACCCGCGAGGACGATCAGGCTGCCGAACAGGAACAGCCAGTACGCCAGCATGTTCATGCGCGGGAAGGCGACGTCCGGCGCGCCGATCTGCAGCGGCATGACGACGTTGGCGAAGCCGGCGAACAGCGGCGTCGCGAACATCAGCAGCATGATCGTGCCGTGCATCGTGAACAGCTGGTTGAACTGCTCGTTGCTGACGACGCCCAGACCCGGGCTGTACAGCTCGGCGCGCATGACCAGGGCGAGCACGCCGCCGATCAGGAACATGAAGAACGACGTGATCAGATAGAGGTAGCCGATCGTCTTGTGGTCGGTGGACGACAGCCACGAGGCGATGATGCGCCCCTTGCTCGTCCGCGACGCGGAGACCGGCGCGCTCGGTGCCTTGCTGATCGTCGTCAATTGGCACCCCCCGCGGCTTGGGTCGACGCGGCCTGCTTCTTGGCCTTGGCGTCGGCGATGAACTTGTCGTACTGCTCCGGCGTGACGACCTTCAGCTGGAACAGCATCCGGCTGTGGTCGACACCGCAGAGTTCGGCGCAGCGGCCCTCATAGGTGCCGAGCTTGTTCGCGGTGAACTCGAACTCGTTGGTGTAGCCCGGCATGACGTCCTTCTTGTAGATCAGTGCCGGGACCCAGAACGAGTGGATGACGTCGTTGGCGTGCAGCCGGACGCGGACCGTCTCGTTCGCCGGGATCGTCATGACGGGCTTGGCCGGCGCCGGACCGTTCGGGGCGACCGGCTGGCCGACCACGGTGGCGACGTTCTGCCCGTTCTCGACGTAGTCGAACTGCCAGCTCCACTGGAACGCCGTGACGTCGACGACGACGTCCGGATCGTCCGTGGTCTTCTCGACGAAGTTCTGATCGCGCGCCGTGAAGTAGAACAGGACCGCGATGATGACGAACGGGACCGCCGTGTAGAGGATCTCGATCGGCATGTTGTAGCGGACCTGCGGCGGCAGGTCGTCGGAGCGCTTGCGGTGGAACACCACCGCCCAGATGATCAAGCCCCAGACGACGGCCCCGACGGCGAACGCCGCGATCCAGGAGCCCTGCCAGAGCCTCAGCATGCGTTCGCCCTGGATGCTGATCGGCTCGGGCATGCCGAGGCGGGCCGCCTCGCCGCTGCACGCGGTGGCGGTCAGCGCCAGCAGCCCTAGCGCGCCGGCGCTTGTTATCACGCGGCGACTGCGCACAGGCGTACGCCGCTCCCTAGAGCGGGTCGGACTCACGGAATGCCTTCCCCACGGATGAAAGCCCGGTCGGCCGGGCGGTGTAGATCTGCTGTTACACGTGCGTTGGACACCCTAGCGCGAGGGTCGCGCACACCCCCGATCGGGTGCCCGGTTAGTGTTCCGCCATGGCCGGAAGCAGCGGCTACCTCGACGCCGCCTCCACCGAACCGCCGCACCCCGCCGCGCGTGCCGCGCTGCTGGACGCGCTCGACTCCGCCTGGGCCGATCCCGCGCGCCTCTACGGTACGGCCCGCGGGACCCGCATCCTGCTCGACCGCGCCCGCGCGCGTGTCGCGGGCGTCCTCGGCGTCCGGTCCGACGAGGTGTCGTTCACGTCATCGGGGACGCAGGCGGTGCATCTGGCCGTCCTCGGCGGCCTGCGCGCGCGCCGGCGGGTGGGGGCGCACCTCGTGGTGAGCGCGGTGGAGCACTCCAGCGTCCTGCACGCCGCCGAACTGCACGAACGGGACGGCGGCGAGGTGACGCTCGTCGGCGTCGACCGGTCCGGCCGCGTCGACCCCGCCGAGTTCGCCGCCGCGCTGCGCCCGGACACCGCCCTCGCCTGCCTGCAGTCGGCCAACCACGAGGTCGGCACTTTGCAGCCGCTCGCCGAGGTCGCCGAGCACTGCCGGGCCGCGCGCGTCCCGCTGTGCACGGACGCGGCGCAGTCGCTCGGGCGCGCGGACGTCCCGGCGGGCTGGTCGCTGCTGGCCGGGAGCGCGCACAAGTGGGGCGGGCCCGCCGGCGTCGGCGTGCTCGCGATCCGCAAGGGCACGCGGTGGCGTTCCCCGCTGCCCGACGACGAGCGCGAGGGGCGCCGCGTCCCCGGATTCGAGAACGTGCCCGCCGCGGTCGCCGCCGCGGCGGCACTGGAGGCGCGGCATCTGGACATGGCGGCGGACGCGGCGCGGCTGTCGGCGCTCGTGGACCGGATCCGGGCCGAGGTGCCGCGGACGGTGCCCGACGTGGAGGTGGTCGGCGACCCGGTCCGGCGGCTGCCGAACATGGTCACGTTCTCCTGCCTGTACGTGGAGGGCGAGGCGCTGCTGACCGAACTGGACCGGCTGGGTTTCGCGGTTTCGTCGGGCAGTTCGTGCACGGCGGATACGCTGCGTCCCAGTCATGTGCTGGAGGCGATGGGAGTGATCACCCATGGGAACGTGCGGGTGTCGCTGCCGCGTGACGCCGACGCGGCGGACGTCGAACGTTTCCTGTCGGTGCTCCCCCGCACCGTCGCCCGGCTCCGCAGCGACCTGGGAGTGACCTCGCAGTGACTCCCCCCGCAGTGACTCCCCCCGCGGTGACCCGCCCCGTCGCGCTCGGCACGCTCGTCGCGTCCCCCGGCCACGCGGGCACCCCCACGACCCCCGAGACAGGGAGGCGGTCCCGCCCATGAGGTTCCGAGGCCGCGCCAAGAGCCGGCAGCCCGCCGCGGCGCCCGTCCCCGCCCCCGAGCCGACCGGTCCGGTCCCCGTGCTGGTCATCGACGCGCTGGGCCGCAAGTGCCCGATCCCGATCATCATGCTGGCCGAGCGGATCCGCGAGGTCCCGGTCGGGCAGGTCGTCGCCGTCCTCGCCGACGATCCCGCGGCCCGCACCGACGTCCCCGCCTGGTGCCGGATGAAGTCGCAGGACTTCGTCCGCGAGGAGACCCTCGCCGAGGGCGGCTGGGGCTTCCACATCCGCCGCACGTACTGACCCGGCCCGGCCCCCGGACGCGCGGCGGCCGCGCCCCCGTTGGGGACGCGGCCGGTGCGCGCGGACGTTACGGGTTCGGGCAGGTGACGTGCGGCGCCGCCTCGGCGGACGCCTCCTGGCCGTAGGCGGCGGCGAAGCGGTCCAGGAACGCCTGGCGGGACAGCGTGTACTCCTGCGGGCCGGCGGCCTCCAGGGCGTGCGCGGCGATGGCGTTGCCGACCTGCGCGGCGCGCTCCAGCGGCAGCTTCCAGGCGACGGCCGACAGGAAGCCGGCGCGGAACGCGTCGCCCACGCCGGTCGGGTCGACGACGGACGCGACGGGGACGCACGGCACGTGGACCCCCTCCTGGCCCTCCCGGTCGATGACGACGCCCTTGGCGCCGAGCGTGGTGACGCGGACGCCGACGCGGGAGAGGATCTCCTCGCCGGACCACCCGGTCTTCTCCTCGCAGAGCGCCTTCTCGTACTCGTTGGTGAACAGGTACGCGGCGCCGTCGATGAGGCGGCGCACGTCCGGGCCGTCCATCCGGGCGAGCTGCTGGGACGGGTCCGCGGCGAACGGGATCGCGCGGGTGCGGCACTCGTCGGTGTGCCGCAGCATCGCCTCGGGGTCGTTCGGGCTGACCAGCACCAGGTCGAGGCCGCCGACGCGGTCGGCGACCGGCTGCAGCTCGATGGTGCGGGCCTCGCTCATCGCGCCCGCGTAGAAGGTGGCGATCTGGTTCTGGTCCTGGTCGGTGTTGCACAGGAACCGGGCGGTGTGGTGCAGCTCGGACACGTGCACCGAGGCGGTGTCGACACCGTGCCGGTCGAGCCAGGAGCGGTAGTCGGCGAAGTCGTCGCCGACCGAGCCGACCAGGATCGACTCCTTGCCGAGGCTGCCCATCCCGAAGCAGATGTTGGCGGCGACGCCGCCGCGGCGGATCTCCAGTTCGTCCACCAGGAACGACAGCGACACCCGGTCGAGCTGGTCGGGAAGGAGCTGGTCGGTGAACCTTCCCGGGAAGGTCATCAGATGGTCGGTCGCGATGGAACCGGTCACGGCGATGCGCACTGAGCCGCTCTCCTCCGTCATGGTCGTCCGGCTGCTTCACCGGCTGTTGAGACCCGGAAAGACTACTTGCCGCGGCGGTGGATCACCGCGTAGGGCAACCGAAAAGGGACGGCGCGGACAGATCACTTGGATCGTCCGGCCGCCCCCGGCCGTGCGCCGTCCGGAACGCTCGAGCGCGCCCGGCGGGGCCGCTCGGTCGAACCGGGTCGGTCGAGCCGACTCGGTCGAGCCGGCTCAGTTGAAGGAGTCGCCGCAGGCGCAGGAACCCGAGGCGTTCGGGTTGTCGATCGTGAAGCCCTGCTTCTCGATGGAGTCGACGAAGTCGATGGTGGCGCCGGTGAGGTAGGGCGCGCTCATCCGGTCGACGCGGACCGACAGGCCCTCGAAGTCCTGGATCTGGTCGCCGTCCATCTCCCGCTCGTCGAAGAAGAGCTGGTAGATGAGGCCGGAGCAGCCGCCCGGCTGCACGGCGACACGCAGCGCGAGGTCGTCACGACCCTCCTGCTCGAGCAGGCCCTTGGCCTTCTCAGCGGCGGCGTCGGTGAGGACCACGCCGTCCTGCGTGGTCTCCTGCGTGGTCTCGCCTGAAACCGTCATGTGTTCAGCTCCCGGGTCTCGCTGCGCCGCGATGCGGCGCTATCCGCTAGTCCAATGAGGACGCGTACGCCCCTTCCCGTAGGACAACGTACCTCGCCACTAGGCCATTCCGCTTCTCGGCGGTCTTGAACATCCCGGAGGGGTGCGGTCTACGTCACATCTGCGCATCCCGCCGGATGTGCCATCATTAGTCGTCAAATCGACGATAAGTACCGTTGGACGGAGACGGCATCCGATGCCGCCGCCCGGAGGGAGATCCTCGTGAGCACACCGGTGCGCGACCTGCCCCTGCTGCTGCTCGGCAGCGGCGCCGACCCGGCCAGCGAGCGCGGCGTGGACTGTCCCGGCGAGCTGCCGCCGGCCTCCGACCCGGCCCTGGTCGAACGGGCCGAGGCCGCGAAGGCCGCGCTCGGCGACCGCGTGTTCGTGCTCGGCCACCACTACCAGCGCGACGAGGTCATCCGGTTCGCCGACGTGACCGGCGACTCGTTCAAGCTCGCCCGCGAGGCGGCGGCCCGCCCGCAGGCCCCGTACGTGGTGTTCTGCGGCGTCCACTTCATGGCGGAGTCCGCCGACATCCTGACCGCGGGCCACCAGCGCGTCGTGCTGCCCGACCTGGCCGCCGGGTGCTCGATGGCGGACATGGCCACCTTCGACCAGGTCGAAGAGTGCTGGGACGTCCTGGAGGACGCGGGCGTCGCCGACGACGTCGTCCCCGTGACGTACATGAACTCCTCGGCCGACATCAAGGCGTTCGTCGGACGGCACGGCGGCGTGGTCTGCACGTCGTCCAACGCCAAGCGCGCGCTGGACTGGGCGTACGAGAAGGGCAAGAAGGTCCTCTTCCTGCCCGACCAGCACCTCGGGCGCAACACCGCGGTCCTGGAGATGGGCTTCTCGCTGGACGACTGCGTGCTCTACAGCCCGCACCGTCCGGAGGGCGGGCTCACGCAGCGGCAACTGCGGGACGCCAAGATGATCCTCTGGCGCGGCCACTGCTCGGTGCACGGGCGGTTCAGCAAGGAGTCCGTGGACGACGTGCGGGCGCGCGTCCCGGGCGTGAACGTCCTGGTCCACCCCGAGTGCCGGCACGAGGTGGTGACGTCCGCCGACCTGATCGGCTCGACCGAGTTCATCATCAAGACGCTCGAGGCCGCCGAGCCGGGGACGTCGTGGGCCGTGGGGACCGAGCTGAACCTCGTCCGGCGGCTGGCGAACGCCCACCCGGACAAGAACGTCATGTTCCTGGACAAGGCGGTCTGCTACTGCTCGACGATGAACCGCATCGACCTGCCGCACCTGGTCCGGTCGTTGGAGTCGCTCGCGCGCGACGAGGTCGAGAACGTCATCGAGGTCGACGAGGAGACCGCGCACTACGCCCGCGTCGCCCTCGACCAGATGCTCGCCCTGCCGTAACCGGGAGGGCGGGGGCGCGTCAGATCGCGGAGTTCTCCACCCAGTGGACGAGCAGGTCCTCGTCCCCGGAGAACTCCAGCCGGGGTTCGCCGAGCTTGCGCCGCCCCCACAGGAACAGGAACACGTCGGAGACGCCGCCGCGCACCGTCGCGTCGGCGTCTCCCGCGTCTCCCGCGTCTCCCGCGTCTCCCGCGTCTCCCGCGTCTCCCGCGTCTCCGGGGCCGACCGAGACCTCGAAGCCGTCGGGCAGCAGCCGGAACCGCCACCGGGCGCCGATGTCGTCGGCCGCGAAGTCGAGCGTCCGCCCGTCCCCGCGCAGGTTCGCGATCTTGGGCGAGAACGCCGCCGCGGACTCCAGGTTGCCGAAGAGTTCGGCGATCCCGTCGGCGGCGATCTCGGGGGCGACCTCCGGCGTCCGCCCGGCCGCGATGTCGAGGTCGCAGCGGTGGACGACGGTCTCGTGCAGCATCCGCCGCGACCAGAACCGCACGTGCGGGTCCGCGCCCCACGTCCAGACCCCGGCGTCGGGATCGGCGGCGCGCAGCACCGTCAGCAGCAGTTCCCCGCCCTCGACCAGCCACGGGACGTGGTCGACCCGGGCGACGGGCCGGGAGACGCCCAGCTCGCGCAGGCTGAGGCGGCGCGGGGCGAGGAGCCGGACCGTTCCGGCGGCCCAGCGGTGCATGTCGCCCAGGTGCCGGAGCAGCTCGGCGGCCGACCAGCCGGGGCAGCTCGGGACCGGCTCGTCCGGATCGACCCGCCCGGCCGCGTCCGCGAACGCGGCGATCTCGAGTTCGAGTGCGTCGCAGTACCGGGCGTGGTCGAACACCGGCGCGGTCGTGTCCGTCATCGTCGTTCCCTCTCGGAGGCCGTTCGGGGCGGGCTCAGAGCCCTGGTGCGCCCCATACCGGGAACCAGCGTCCCAGATCCTCCTCGATCGGGAGATCTACCCCCAGAGCACTCCGAACCTGTAGTTCCAGCGCGTTATCCCGCTTATTACCCGGCATCGGGGCGAACGGATAGAACGTGCCGCGCTTGTAGAGGTAGACGAGGGCGAGCCGGCGCCCGTCCGTCCCGCGGAAACCGGCCAGGGAGCACAGCAGGTGCGGGCCGAACCCGCCGGACTCCAGGGTGGAGTTGACCGCGTGCAGGTCGGTGACGAGGGCGGGCAGCTCGTCCGGACGGTGCTCGGCGAGCAGCCACGTGAACCCGTAGGAGTCGGTGCTCAGCTCGACGGGCGGGCCCTCGTCGGCGTCCAGCAGCTCACGGACGTCGTGCTGCAGGCGGGCGAACGCGCCGCCCTCCGCGGCGCGGAAGCACACCGAGCCGAGGCCGGTCGGGGCGAACCCCGTCGCGGCCTCGAGCGTGACGGCGGCGGTCGACAGCCCGAAGATCCGGTCGAGGTCGGGGCGGGCCGGCTTGGAGCGGCCGAGCAGCGTGTCCAGGAATCCCACGGTGTCAGGCCCCCCTGCTGAGCTGGTCGGAGATCTTGCCGAGCTGGGCGAGTCGCTTGTCCAGCGACGGGTGGGTGGAGAACAGCGAGGAGACGCTGACCCCGCGCCCGAGCGCCGGGGTGAAGAAGAACGCGTTGAACGGCTGCGCCGACCGCAGGTCGTTCGTCGGGATCCGGGCGATGTCGCCGGTGACCTTGGTGAGCGCGGACGCGAGCGCCGACGGGCGCCCGGTCAGCAGCGCGGCAGCGCGGTCGGCCGACAGTTCCCGGTACCGCGACAGCGCCCGCGTCAGCAGGAAGCTGACGGCATAGGCAAGCGCGCTCGCGCCGACCACGGCCAGCAGGACCAGCCCGGTGTTCTGGTCGTTGCCGCGCCGGCCGAAGCCGCCCCACAGGCCCATCTGCAGCCCGAACCGGGTGATGAGGCCCGCGCAGACGCCGAGGAACGACGCGATCGTCATGACCGCGACGTCCTTGTGCGCGACGTGCGCCATCTCGTGCGCGAGGACGCCCTCCAGCTCGACCGGGTCGAGGCGGCGCAGCAGCCCGGTGGTCACGCAGACGACGGCCTTCTTCTGGTTCCGGCCCGTCGCGAAGGCGTTGGGCACGTCGCTGTCGGCGATCGCGACCCGCGGCTTCGGCGCGTCCGACAGGGCGCAGATCCGGTCGATCACCCCGTGCAGTTCCGGCGCCTCCGCCGGCGTGACGACCCTGCCGTGCATCGCGAACAGCGTCATCCGGTCGGAGAAGAAGTACTGGGCGAGCAGGAAGACCACCGCCACGGCCAGCGCGAACACGCCCCATTCCGGCGCCAGCACGAAGAACGCCGTAACGAAGACGACATAGACCAGCCCCAGCAGGAACATGGTCACGAGCATCCGCGACGTCAGTCCCCGGTCGGGCGCGTAACGTGTCTTGGCCATGCGGCCACCACCCCCCGGTATACACCCCGTTCACCAGGAAGAACGCGCGAGCGGCGACTTTTGTGCCGGATGTCCCTTTCGCTGTCGGTGATCGGCCCGGTCGTTCCCCGTTCTCCCCCGACTAGTCCGGAATCAGGCCCTCGTCGCCGAGCATGGAGCGCACCTCGTCGATGTGCGCGTCCGCCGGCGGCAGGATCAGCTCCGACGGCGCCAGGCTGTCGGCGGGCAGCGGCTTGCCGACCTTGCGGACGTTGTCCAGCAGTGCGACCAGGGCGGCGCGGAACGTCGTCTCGTCGCCCGACTCGATCGCCGCCTCGAGCTCGTCGTCGAGCGCGTTGAGCGCCGTCAGGTCGTCGGCGGCGACGTCCAGCTGCCCCTCGCCCATCAGCCGGACGATCACTGGGCACCCCCGGGCTGCTGCGGCCACGCCTGCTTGGAGGTGTCCACCTGCGGCTGCTGCTGAGCGTTCGGGGAGCCCTCGTTCAGCTCCTTCGGAGCGGGGCCCTGGCCGAGTTCGGCCTTCATGCGCTCCAGCTCCAGGTCGACGCCGCTGCCCGCGCCGAGCCGGTCGAGCTCGGCCTGGATGTCGTCCTTGGGACCGGAGAAGTCCTCCAGGGCGCCGGACTCCAGCAGCTCGTCGATCGCGCCGGCGCGCGCCTTCATCGTCTCGGTCTTCTCCTCGGCGCGCTGGATCGCCAGCCCGACGTCGCCCATCTCCTCGGAGATGCCGGAGAACGCCTCGTTGATCTTCGTCTGGGCCTCGGCCGCGGTGTAGGTGGCCTTGATGGTCTCCTTGCGGGTGCGGAAGGAGTCGACCTTGGCCTGCAGCCGCTGGGAGGCGAGCGTGAGCTTCTCCTCCTCGCCCTGCAACTGCTGGTACTGCGCCCGCAGGTCGTTCAGCTGGCTCTCGATCCCGGCGCGGCGCTCCAGCGCCGTCCGGGCGAGGTCCTCGCGGCCGACCTGCAGCGCCTTGCGGCCCTGGTCGGTCAACTTCTCCTGCTGCTGCTCGAGCTGGTTGATCTGCAGCTCGAGACGCTTGCGGGAGGTGGCGACGTCGGCGACCCCCCGACGGACCTTCTGCAGCATCTCCAGCTGACGCTGGTAGGAGTAGTCGAGCGTCTCGCGAGGATCCTCGGCTCGGTCCAGGGCTTTGTTCGCCTTGGCCTTGAAGATCATCGACATTCGCTTCATCACGCTCATCGCGCGGCGCCGGTCCCTTCGTGCTGTCGCTCAGTCGCAAACTGGGCTCAATGACCACTGCTGGGGTTCTTATCACCCTACGCGGTAACGTGCGAGGCAGTCACGACGTTCGCAGCCGGTAGGCTGATCCCGTGTTCAAGCGTCGTACCCAGGAAGCCCCTCCGAATCCTCCTCAGGTAGTAAAGCCGGGAGGAAAGGGCCGGCCCACGCCCAAACGGAGCGAGGCCGAGAAGCGGAACCGGCAGCCGATCACCGCGCCGTCCAACCGCAAAGAGGCGTACAAGAAGGTCAGGGAGCGGCAGGCCACCGACCGCGCCAGGGCTCGCGAAGGGATGCAGCGGGGCGACGAGAAGTACCTGCTCAAGCGCGACAAGGGGCCGGTCCGCCGGCTCGCCCGCAACTACGTGGACTCGCGCCGCACGGTCGGCTCGTACCTGATGTACGCGATGTTCGCGATCGTCCTGCTCAGCCTGATCCCGATCCCGGCGGCCCGCCTGCTGGTGCTGTTCGCACCGCCGCTGCTGCTGCTCGCGGTGTTCGGCGAGGGACTGCTGCTCAGCCGCGGCATCAAGAAGCTGGCCGCCGAGCGGTACCCCGACGAGAACCAGAAGGGCGTCGGGATGTACGCGGCGATGCGGGCGATGCAGATCCGCCGGCTGCGGATGCCCGCCGCGCAGGTGAAGATCGGCGAGAAGGACGAGATCTGACCGTCCGTTGACCGGACCCGTGCCGCCCGCGGCGGGACTAGGGTCTTGGGCATGGAGTTCAGACACCTGGGCAGGAGCGGTCTCAAGATCAGCGAGATCGCCTACGGCAACTGGCTCACCCACGGTTCCCAGGTCGAGGAGGACGCCGCGAACGCGTGCGTGCGCGCCGCGCTCGACGAGGGCGTCACCACCTTCGACACCGCGGACGTCTACGCCGGGACGCGCGCCGAGGCGGTCCTCGGGCGGGCGTTGAAGGGGCAGCGCCGCGAGGGCCTGGAGATCTTCACCAAGGTCTACTGGCCCACCGGCCCCGGTCAGAACGACCGGGGCCTGTCGCGCAAGCACATCGTGGAGTCGATCAACGGGTCGCTGCGCCGCCTCGGCACCGACTACGTCGACCTCTACCAGGCGCACCGGTTCGACTACGAGACGCCGCTCGAGGAGACGCTCCGCGCGTTCGACGATCTCGTCCGGCAGGGCAAGGTCCTGTACGTCGGGGTGTCGGAGTGGCGCGCCGAGGAGATCGAGCGGGCCCTGAAGATCGCCGACGAGATGGGCTTCGACCGGATCGTCTCCAGCCAGCCGCAGTACTCGATGCTCTGGCGGGTGATCGAGGACGAGATCGTCCCGCTGTGCGAGCGCGAGGGGGTCGGCCAGATCGTGTGGTCGCCGATCGCGCAGGGCGTGCTGACCGGCAAGTACAAGCCGGGGCAGCCGCTGCCCGAGGGGTCGCGGGCGACCGACGACAAGGGCGGCTCCGACATGATCCAGCGGTACATGAGCGACGACCACCTGGCCCGGGTGCAGGAGCTGAGGCCGATCGCCGACGAGCTCGGGCTGTCGATGGCGCAGCTCGCGATCGCGTGGACCCTGCAGAACCCGAACGTGTCGGCGGCGATCGTGGGCGCGTCCCGTCCCGAGCAGGTCCGCGACAACGTGAAGGCCGCCGGGGTGAAGCTGGACGCCGACGTGCTCGAGCGGATCGACGGCGTGCTCGGCCCCGTGGTGATCCGCGACCCGGCCCGGACCCGCAGCCCCGAGTCGCGTCCCTGACCTCCGCGCCGGACGTGCGAGGGCCGCGGCGCCCCGGGTCTCCGGGGCCCGCGGCCCTCGTCCGTTCCGGCCGGACGCTCACTCCGGCGCGCCGGTCACTCCGGTTCGTGCAGGCTCATCTCGTAGACGGCCGTGTCGCCCTCCAGCAGGGTCACCTTGTCGGCGCCGTCGGCGAGCAGGCCGCGCCAGTTCTCGCCCAGCCAGCTCTCCGCGTCCGCCTGGGTGGAGAAGGACTCGTCCGACATGCCCACCGTGCGGCCGTCGGCCGTCTCCAAACGCCAGCTCCACGCCATCGCGCTCGCCTCTCCCTAGTGCCGCGTGTCCCTCGTGCCGCGTGCTCGTACCGCTCACATGCCCTACCGCCGTGAAACGTGAGCGTAGCCCGTCAGGAGGCGGCCTCAATGGCTTTGCGGAGCGCCTCGGGCGTGGCGATCTCGTCCTGTTCGAGGGCGCGGCCGTTCACCTGGACGGTGGGCGTCCCGCCCACTCCGGCGTCGATGTACCCCTTGCTGACCCGCGCGACCTCCTCGGCGTACCACTCGTCGACGACGCACTCCTCGAACCGCGCGTCGGCCACCCCCGCCTCCGCGCCGACCGAGACCAGCTCCCCGGCCGCGTACCCCTCGGTCTGCAGGTCCGCGGGCTGGTGCTCGTAGAGCGCGTCCTGGTAGGACAGCCACCGCGCGCCGTGCCCCACGCAGCGCAGGGCGGACGCCGCCCGCAGCGCGTTGCCGTACGCGGGCTGCCGGGACTCGTCGAAGATCACCATGGGGTGGAAGACGACCTTGGCGTCGCCGGCGACGGCGAGCTCTTTGAGCATCGGGTCGTTCGCCTTGTCGAACGTGCCGCAGTGCGGGCAGGCGAAGTCGGTGTAGATGTCCACGACGGGGGACGAGACGCCGGGCCGGGCCATCGCGAGGCTGCCGTCCCGGCCCGGCGTGGCCTTGGCGCCCCCGACGATGTCGCCGACCTGCAACCGGATCTCGCCGCCGCGGCTCCCGCCGCCCCCGCCCTCCTCGTCGCCGCCGACCACGAACACGACGGCCACGACCGCGACGAGGACGACCGCCAGCCCGCCGCCCAGGAGCGCGATCAGCAGGCCCACGCCCCTGCCGCCGCCGGACGGCGGCCGTCCGGGCGGGCCGCCCTGCCAGGGCGCGCCCGGACCGGGCGGCATCCCGCCGGGCGGCATCCCGCCCGGGGGCATTCCGCCGGGAGGGGGCGGAGGAGGTGGGAACGGCGGATTCGGGGGGTTCGGGGGGTAGCCCACCCGCGACTCCTTCGGTTGAATTGTCTGCTTTGTAGCGTATTTCGGTGATTCGCGAGCTTCGCCGTAATGGCGAGCTCCCTCCCGTGAGGGTAACGGCGCACGGCCCGCCGTAGAGTCGTCCACCGACATGAACACCGAAGTCAACGCCCCCGCGCCCTCCCCCGGCGGCGTCGAGATCCTCGGGACGGCCGCGGCGGGCGGGTGGCCCGCGGACGGCTGCCCCTGCGCGTCCTGCAACCGGCTGCGCGCGGCCGGGGCCCGGCGCGAACCGTTCGGCGCGCTGATCGGCGGCGTGCCCTGGGCGGAGTGCGACCGGACGGACGTGCCCGGCGGCCATGACGTGCGCGGACCGTCCGGTGAACGGGTGCTCGTGGCGGCCGGGCCGGGCTCGTGCCCCGAGCCCGCCCCGGGCGTCCGCTACGACGCCGCCCTCCTCGATCTGGTCGGGGCGCCCGAGCATCTCGGACGGCTGCGCGGTCTCGGGGCCGTGACGGCGCAGACGCACGTCGCGGCCGTCCACGTCGATCACCGCGTCCCGTCCCCGGCCGAGCTGGAGCGCCGCCTGGCCTGCTGGCTCCGCCCCGACGCCGGGCCGTGGCGCACGCTGCTGCTCGGCGGGTCCCGGTCGGGCAAGTCGGCGGAGGCGGAACTGCGGCTGGCCGCCTGCGCGGACGTGACGTACGTCGCCACGGGCGGCGCGCGCGACGGCGACCCCGAGTGGGCGGCGCGCGTGGAGGCGCACCGGCGGCGGCGTCCCGCCCGGTGGCGGACCGTGGAGACCACCGACGTCGCGGGCGCGCTGGAGACGGCGGACGGCGCGGTGCTCGTGGACGGCATCGGCACCTGGCTCGCGGCGGCGATGGACGAGACCGGCGCGTGGGACGACCCCGCGGCGGCCGTCCCCCGGGCCCTCCCCCGCCTGGACGCCCTGGTGGCGGCGTGGCGCGGCACGGCGGCGCGCGTGGTCGCGGTGAGCGACGAGGTCGGGCTGTCGGTGGTGCCGGCCACGGCGTCCGGACGGGCGTTCCGGGACGCGCTCGGGCTGCTCAACCAGCGGCTCGCCGCCGAGTCCGAGGAGACCGCGCTGGTCGTCGCCGGACGCGTGACCGAACTCGCGGGCCCGGGGCTCCGGTGATCGCCGGACTCCGGCTCGCGGTCACCCTGCTCACCGTCGTGCCCTTCCCCGGCGAGGGCCGGTTCGACCGCGGGACCGCCCGCATCGCGATGCTCCTCGCCCCGAGCGTCGGGCTGGTCACCGGCGGCGCGGCGGCGCTCGTCCTGCTGGCGGCCGGCGCGCTCGGCCTGTCGGCGACGCTGTGCGCGGCGCTCGCGGTCGCGGCGACGGCGGCGGTCACCCGGGCGCTGCACCTGGACGGCCTCGCCGACCTCGCCGACGGGCTCGGCAGCCGGAAGCCCGCCGCGGCCGCGCTCGAGATCATGAAGCGGTCCGACATCGGCCCGTTCGGCGTCGTCACTCTGCTGCTCACCCTGCTGATCCAGGTCGCGGCGCTGGCGTCGGCACCGCATCCGGCGGTCGCGGCGCTCGTCGCCGGGGTCGCCGGGCGGCTCGCGCTGCCGTGGGCCTGCCGCGCGGCCGTCCCCCCGGCCCGTCCGGGCGGGCTGGGCGCGCTCGTCGCGGGCACCGTGCCCGGACGCGCGGCCCTGCCGGTCACCGCCGCGGTCCTCGCGGCCGTCGCCGGGGCCGGGGCCGCGTCCGGCGGGCCGGCCGGCGCCCTGCTCGCCGTCGCCGCCGCCCTGGCCGGCCTCGCCGCCGCGCTGGCGACCCTGCGGCACGCGGTCCGGCGGCTGGGCGGCGTCACCGGCGACGTTCTCGGTGCGCTCGTGGAGATCGCGGGGACGGGCGCGATGATCGTCCTCGCCGCGGGATGAACCGGTACGAACCTTTGATCCCAGGGGACGAACCCGCTCACCAAGAGGACTAACATCGGGCTACGTGACGACCATCAGCCTTGACAGCGCAGCCCCGGACAGCCTCGACGTCGACGCGATCGTGATCGGCGTCTCCCCCGGCGGGGACGGAGCCGCCCCGGCCGCCGGCGCCGAGGCGCTGGACCGGGCCCTGGACGGGCGGCTCGCCGCCGCGCTGGGCGCCCTGGGCGCGACCGGCAAGCCCGGCGAGATCACCCGCGTGCCCACGCTGGGCGCCGTGCCCGCCCCCGTGATCGTCGCCGCCGGGCTCGGCGAGGACCCCACCGCCGAGGACCTGCGCCGCGCCGCCGGCGCCGCCCTGCGCTCCCTCGCCGGGTCGGCCCGCGCCGCCGTCGCGTTCCCCGTCGCGGACGCCGAGCAGATCGAGGCGGCCGCCCTCGGAGCGCTCCTCGGCGCCTACTCCTTCGACTCCTTCCGCACCGGCGAGCACAAGAGCCCGGTCGAGGAGATCACGCTCGTCGCGGGCGGCGACGGCGCCGAGGCGGCCGTCGAGCGCGCCCGGGTGCTGGCCGCGTCGGTGAACCTCGTCCGCGACCTGGTGAACACCCCGCCGTCCCACCTCGCCCCCGAGGACCTCGCGGGCGAGGCCGAGCGGGTCGCCCGGGAGACGGGCCTGTCCATCGAGGTGCTCGACGAGAAGGCCCTGGTGGACGGCGGCTACGGCGGCCTCGTGGGCGTCGGGCAGGGCTCGGTCAACCCGCCCCGGCTGATCCGGCTCTCCTACACCCACCCCGAGGCCGCCAAGACGCTCGCGCTGGTCGGCAAGGGCATCACGTTCGACTCCGGCGGCCTGTCCCTCAAGCCCGCCGAGGCCATGGACTGGATGAAGTCCGACATGGGCGGCGCCGGCGCCGTGCTCGGCGCGCTCGCCGCCATCGGCCGGCTCCGCCCGAAGGTCAACGTCGTCGGGTACCTCGCCGCCGCCGAGAACATGCCGAGCGGCACCGCGCAGCGCCCGTCCGACGTCATCCGCATCTACGGCGGCACGACCGTCGAGGTCCTCAACACCGACGCCGAGGGACGCCTCGTGCTCGCCGACGCCCTGGTGCGGGCGGCCGAGGACGACCCCGACCTGATCGTGGACGTCGCCACCCTCACCGGCGCGCAGCTCGTCGCGCTCGGCACCCGGACCACCGGGGTCATGGCCAACGACGACGCCGTTCGTGAGAAGGTGGTGGACGCGGCCGGGCGCGCCGGCGAGCCCTCCTGGGGCATGCCGCTGCCGGCCGAGCTGCGCAAGGGCCTGGACTCCGCGGTCGCCGACCTCGCCAACATCAGCGGCGACCGCTGGGGCGGCATGCTCGTCGCGGGCGTGTTCCTCCAGGAGTTCGTCCGGGACGGCGTCAAGTGGGCGCACCTGGACATCGCGGGCCCGTCGTTCCACAAGGGCGAGCCGTACGGCTACACCCCGAAGGGCGGCACCGGCGCCGCGACCCGCGCACTCGTCCAGATCGCCGAGGACCTCGCCGCGGGGACCCTCTAGGGGCCTCACCGGTGCGGCCGGGGATGACAAGCGAATAGGTTTCTCGTGGCGGTGGGGGCCCGTTGCCGGAGCGCCCCACCCCCGCCCCGGCGTCGCGACCCACGCGGCGCCAGAACCGGGAAAGGGAGCGTTCAGTGGCCAACAGCGGCCCCTTCGACATCGTGGTCCTGGGTGCCGGCAGCGGCGGATACGCGTGCGCCCTGCGCGCCGCCGAGCTCGGCAAGTCCGTCGCGCTCATCGAGCGGGACGAGTCCCTCGGCGGGACGTGCCTCAACCGGGGCTGCATCCCCACCAAGGCGCTGCTGCACGCGGCGGAGGTGGCGGACCAGACCCGCGAGGCCGCCAGATTCGGCGTCCGGGCGACGTACGAGGGCATCGACGTCGCCGGCGTGAACGCCTACAAGGACAAGGTCGTCACGACGACCGTCAAGGGCCTCACCGGCCTGATCAAGTCCAAGGGCATCGAGGTCGTGCACGGCACCGGGCGGCTGACCGGCCCGACGACCGTCGAGGTCACCTCGCAGGACGGGACGGTCCGCGAGCTCGAGGGCGCGCACGTCGTCCTCGGCACCGGGTCGGCGCCGCGGTCGCTGCCGGGCCTGGAGATCGACGGCGAGCGCGTCATCTCCAGCGACCACGCGCTGCGGCTCGAGCACGTCCCCGGCTCCGTCGTCGTCCTCGGCGGCGGCGTCATCGGCGTCGAGTTCGCGAGCGTGTGGCGCTCGTTCGGCGCCGACGTCACGATCGTCGAGGCCCTCCCCCACCTGCTGCCGCTGGAGGAGGAGTCCAGCTCCAAGCGGCTGGAGCGGGCGTTCCGCAAGCGCGGCATCAAGTTCGAGCTCGGCACCCGGTTCCAGAGCGCCAAGACGACGCAGGGCGGGATCGCCGTCACGCTGGAGGACGGCAAGACGATCGACGCGGAGCTGCTGCTCGTCGCGGTCGGCCGCGGCCCCGTCTCCGACGGCATCGGGCTCGCCGAGGCCGGCGTCGAGACCGAGCGCGGCTTCGTCAAGGTCGACGAGTTCTGCCGCACCAGCGTCCCCACGATCTCGGCGGTCGGCGATCTGATCGAGACGCCGCAGCTGGCCCACGTCGGCTTCGCCGAGGGGATCCTCGTCGCGGAGCGGCTGGGCGGGCTCACCCCGCCCCCGATCGACTACGACGGCGTCCCGCGCATCACCTACTCCGACCCCGAGGTCGCCTCCGTCGGCATCACCTCGGCGACGGCGCGGGAGCGCGGGCACGAGATCAAGGAGGTCACCTACGACCTGGCCGGCAACCCCAAGAGCAAGATCCTGGGGACGCAGGGCGAGGTCAAGGTGATCGCGGCCGTGGACGGTCCCGTCCTCGGCCTGCACATGGTCGGCGCGCGCGTCGGCGAGCTCATCGCGGAGGGGCAGCTCATCTACAACTGGGAGGCCCTCCCCGACGAGGTCGCGCAGCTGATCCACCCCCATCCGACACAATCCGAGGCCGTCGGTGAGGCCCATCTCGCCCTCGCCGGCAAGCCATTGCACGTGCACGGCTGAACGCCGCACGGTTCATTTCTTCGAAGGAGTCGCTGAGAGCCATGCCGGTCTCCGTCACCATGCCCCAGCTCGGCGAGAGCGTCACCGAGGGCACCGTCACCCGCTGGCTGAAGAAGGAGGGTGAGCGCGTCGAGACCGACGAGCCGCTTCTCGAAGTGTCGACCGACAAGGTCGACACCGAGATCCCTTCGCCCGCCTCGGGCATCCTGACCAGCATCACCGTCGCCGAGGACGAGACCGTCGAGGTCGGCGCGGAACTGGCCATCATCGGCGACGAGGGGGACGCGCCGTCCGGCGGTTCCGCCCCGGCCGCCGAGGAGAAGCCGCAGGAGGCGCCGCAGGAGGCGCCCGCCCCGGCCCAGGAGCAGGCCCCCGCCCCGCAGCCGCAGGCGGAGCAGGCCCCGCCGCCCGCCGCGTGGCCGCCGCCCGCGCAGCAGCAGCCGGCCGCGCCGCCGGAGCCCGCCCCGCAGGCCCAGCAGCAGGCCCCGCGGCAGCCCGCGCCGCAGGTGCCCGAGCAGCCGTCCGCGCCGTCCGCCCCGGCCGCCGAGGCGTCGTCCGACGGCCCGTACGTGACCCCGCTCGTCCGCAAGCTGGCGACCGAGCACGGCGTCGACCTGGCCTCGATCAACGGCACCGGCGTCGGCGGCCGCATCCGCAAGCAGGACGTCCTGGAGGCGGCCCGCGCCGCCAAGGAGCGGCAGGCGCAGCAGGCCGCCGCCCCGGCCGCCCCCGCGGCGGCGCCGTCCGCCCCGGCCGCGCGGCCGTCCGGCCGGGCCGCCGCCCCGGCGCCCGCCGCCGCCCCGGCCGAGCAGCTCGCGCTGCGCGGCAAGACCGAGCCGATGTCGCGGATCCGGCAGACGATCGCGCGCCGCATGGTGGAGTCGCTGCAGGTGTCCGCGCAGCTCACCACCGTCGTCGAGGTCGACATCACCAAGATCGCGCGGCTGCGGGAGCAGGCCAAGGCCGACTTCCAGGCGCGCGAGGGCGTCAAGCTGTCGTTCCTGCCGTTCTTCGCGATGGCGACCCTCGAGGCGCTCAAGGCGCACCCGAAGGTCAACGCCGTCATCAACAGCGAGACCAACGAGGTCACCTACCACGACGTCGAGAACCTCGGCATCGCGGTGGACGTCCAGGAGCGCGGCCTGATGGTCCCGGTGATCGACAACGCCGGCCAGCTCAACCTGGGCGGGCTCGCGCAGCGCATCGCCGACCTCGCCGAGCGGACCCGCACCGGCAACGTCAGCCCGGACGAGCTGTCCGGCGGCACGTTCACGCTGACCAACACCGGCAGCCGCGGCGCCCTGTTCGACACCCCGATCCTCAACCAGCCGCAGGTCGGGATGCTCGGCACCGGCGCGGTCGTGAAGCGCCCGGCCGTCATCGACGACCCGGACCTCGGCGAGGTCATCGCCGTCCGGTCCATGGTCTACCTGGCCCTGACCTACGACCACCGGCTCATCGACGGCGCCGACGCCGCCCGCTTCCTCGGCACGGTCAAGCACCGTCTCGAGGAGGGCAACTTCGAGGCCGAACTCGGCCTCTGACCGCTCGCCCCGGTCACCGGAACCCCCGCCGTCCAGGCCGGACGGCGGGGGTTCCGCGCGTTCCGCCCAAGATTCGTCAAAGTCGCGGCCCGCGCCCCCCGGTGGCCGTACCGTGACAGCGAGACCGACCGGCCCGGGAGTCCGGGCCTTGAGGAGGGCGCATGAGCACCGACGGACAGCCGCACATTCTCGCGATCGGCGGCGGGTCGTTCGTCCCGGACGGGCGCGAGGGGCTCGCCCCGAGCCCGCTGCTGCGCTACGCCGCCGACCTCACCGGGCAGGACCGTCCCCGCGTCTGCTTCCTCGCCACCGCCCTCGGCGACGGCGCCGAGTACGTCTCCCGTTTCTACGCGGCGTTCGCCGCACTGGACGCCGAGGTCAGCCACCTGGCGCTGTTCCCGATGCCGAACGTGGCCGACATGCGGGCGCACCTGCTCACCCAGGACCTCGTGTACGTGTCCGGCGGCAGCGTCGCCAACCTCCTCGCCCTGTGGCGGCTGCACGGCCTCGACGAGATCCTGCGGGAGGCGTGGGAGGCCGGCGTCGTCCTGTCCGGGCAGAGCGCGGGCGCCCTCTGCTGGCACGTGGGCGGCAACACCGACTCGTTCGGCCCGCAGCTGCGCCCGCTGACCGGCGGCCTCGGGCTGCTCCCGTACTCCTGCGGCGTCCACTACGACAGCGACCCGCAGCGCCGTCCCCTGCTGCAGCAGCTCGTGGGCGAGGGCACCCTGCCCGGCGGCTACGCGGCGGACGAGTCGGTCGCCCTGCACTACGTGGGCACCGAGTTCGTCCAGGCCGTCTCGTTCCGGCAGGAGGCGGGCGCCTACCGGGTGGAGCCGGACGGGCCCGGCACCGCCAAGGAGACGCGGCTGGAGCCCCGCCTCCTCGCCTCGCTCTGACGCGCCGTCAGGACGCGACCATCACCTTGTAGACGGCCTCGCCCTCGTCGGCGGCCGCGCGGAAGAACCCCGTGAGGGCCGCGTAGGCGGGCGCGAGCACCCGGTCGAGGGCGCCCGCGTCGAGCGCGGCCGCCCCCTGGACGCCCGCCGCGTGCATCGCCGCGGGGTCGAACCGGGCGGCGACGCCGGCGAACGGCGTCGCGGCCAGGTGGTCGGCGGCGGGCTTGACGCGGTCCGGGGCCAGGTAGATGACGTCCATGCCGAGTTCGTCGGCGCCGTCCTCGGTCAGCAGCCGGCCGCCGCACACCACGTCCGCGTCGGGCTGGCGGCCGTCCCACGCGTCGCCCGTCAGCAGGTAGTGCAGCGCCTGCCAGGCACCGCCGAGGTCGACGGGCGCGGGCGCCGCACGGCGGCGCCACTCGCGGTCGCCGAACACGTGACGGGCGATCCGGCCGGGGTCCGTCTCCCCGTCCAGCACCGGCGGCACCCTGAGGTACGACATTGCCAGACCCACTGCGTTCCTCCTGCCCACACCGCTCGATGACCGTGACGACTCTTCGTGACGACAGGGAGCCACCTTAGAGACGTCCGGGGAAAGAGATGACCGAAACACGCGAATCCGCGCCGACACCGCCGGTAACGTCACTCGTTCGAGATCCCCCCGATACGGCATCGAGCCCCCGCCGCCGCGCCCCGCCCGCGCCGCGCCCGTGCCGCGAGCCGCGCCCGTGCCGTGTGCCGACACCGGAAACCGCGACGTAGGCTGAACGGGTGACAACGGTGACACCTGAGGGGCGCAAGCTCCTGCGCATTGAGGCACGCAACAGCCAGACTCCGATCGAGCGCAAGCCGGACTGGATCAAGACCCGGCTGAAGATGGGCCCGCAGTACAAGGAACTCATCGGGCTGGTGAAGTCCGAGGGCCTGCACACGGTGTGCCAGGAGGCGGCCTGTCCCAACATCTTCGAATGCTGGGAAGACCGTGAGGCGACGTTCCTCATCGGCGGGGAGCAGTGCACCCGGCGTTGCGACTTCTGCAACATCGACACCGGCAAGCCCGCCGCGTACGACCGGGACGAGCCGCGCCGCGTCGCCGAGTCCGTCGTGACGATGGGCCTGAAGTACGCCACCGTCACCGGGGTCGCCCGCGACGACCTGGAGGACGGCGGCGCCTGGCTGTACGCCGAGACGGTGCGGCGGATCCACGCGGCCGTGCCCGGCTGCGGCGTCGAGCTGCTGATCCCCGACTTCAACGCGGTGCCCGAGCAGCTCGCCGAGGTGTTCTCGTCCCGTCCGGAGGTCCTCGCGCACAACGTGGAGACCGTCCCGCGGATCTTCAAGCGGATCCGTCCGGGGTTCCGCTACGAGCGCTCCCTCGAAGTGATCACCCGCGCCCGGGAGGCCGGGCTGGTCACCAAGTCGAACCTGATCCTGGGCATGGGCGAGACCCGCGAGGAGATCTCCGCCGCGCTGCGCGACCTGCACGACGCCGGTTGCGAACTGATCACGATCACGCAGTACCTGCGCCCGTCCCCCCGGCACCACCCCGTCGAGCGGTGGGTGAAGCCGGAGGAGTTCGTCGAGCTGTCGCACGAGGCCGGGGAGATCGGCTACGCGGGCGTGATGTCCGGTCCGCTCGTCCGCTCCAGCTACCGCGCCGGACGCCTCTACAAGCAGGCCGTCGAGGCCCGGCGGGCCTGATCCGCACCGTTCGGGGACGAATCGCCTGTCCGGTGACGACCCCGACCCGACTATCCTTGGAACCATGTCGAAAAAGCCCGCAGACGGAGGCCAGGAGCGTCCGGGCCGCCTCAAGCAGATCCGCATGGTCGCCCAGGTCCTGCACCAGGCGAACAAGAAGGCCCTCCCGATCGTCTTCGCCTCGGCGATCGGCACGCTGGCCGTCATCGTCGTCATCGGGCTGATCTTCGGCCAGCTGTGGTTCTTCATCCCGCTGGGCATCCTGGCCGCCTTCGCGGTCGGCATGATCGTGTTCGGCCAGCTGGCGCAGCGCGCCCAGTACAAGGTGATCGCCGGGCAGCCGGGCGCGGCCGCCGCGATCCTGAAGAACATGCGCGGCGGCTGGACGGTCACCGAGGCGGTCAGCGGCAACCGCAACCTCGACATGGTGCACCGCGCGGTCGGGCGGGCCGGGGTCGTGCTGGTCTCCGAGGGGCCCCGCAACCGGGTCGGGCACCTGCTCGGCGCGGAGAAGAAGCGCATCTCGCGCGCGGCCCAGCAGGTCCCCATCTACGACGTCCAGGTGGGCGACGACGACGGGCAGATCCCGGTGGACAAGCTGCAGCGGCACCTGATGAAGCTGCCGCGCAACCTCACCAAGGGCCAGGTCGCGGAGCTGAACGACCGGCTGCAGGCGCTGCCGCGCAACATGCAGATGCCGAAGGGGCCGATCCCGAAGGGCGCGAAGATGCCCAAGGGCCCCAAGCCCAGGATGCGCTGACGGAACGCCGAAGCGCCCTCTCCCGCGGGAGGGGGCGCTTTCGCGTGGTCGGGCGTCCGCTCAGATGTTGACGACGGCGGTGTTCGCCGCCCGGTCGTGCAGTCCGCGGTAGTCGCGGTCCCAGAGCAGCGCCGGGATGACGAGGATCAGCAGCAGCGTGCGCGCGAGGCCCCAGCCGAGCCCGACCGGGCGCCCGTCCATCCGGACGACCCGGATCCCGCACAGCCGCTTGCCGATCGTCATGCCGAGCAGGGAGGTCAGCAGCCACGCCTGGACGCCGAAGACGACGAGCGTCCAGGTGCTGCGCTCCGGCGGGCCCCAGTCGAGCGAGCGCGCCAGCAGGCTCGCGACCAGCATCGACAGCCCCCAGTCGACGAACAGCGCGCCGATCCTGCGGCCGTAGCTCGCGACGGCGCCGCTGCCGTTCTCCGGAAAACCGAACCGCTCCCCGGGCTGCCCCAGGTCGACCCCTGCCGCGCGCGCGCCGCCCAGCCACGTCTGCGTCCAGCGCGGGCCCTTGCCACTGCTCATGTCCCTACGCTATCCGCTCCCCCGGCGGGTTCCGACGGGCCCTTCCTCCGGACGACTCGCCACAGGATGGACGGCTCGCGTAACACGGCCGAAACATATGGGACATGGACGGGAAACGGCGGCTGCCTAGCCTCTTGGATAGCCAAGGAGTGCCAAGGAGGCCGGATGTTCAGCAGCGCCGAAGAGATCCTGAGCTATATCAGGGACGAGGACGTACGGTTCGTCGACTGCCGGTTCGTGGACCTGCCGGGCAAGATGCAGCACCTCACGTTCCCGGTCGAGCGCTTCGACGAGAGCATCTTCACCGAGGGCCTGATGTTCGACGGCTCGTCCGTCCGCGGGTTCCAGGAGATCCACGAGTCGGACATGCTGCTGCTGCCCGACCCGGCGACCGCGGTGCTGGACCCGTTTCGCCAGCACAAGACGCTGAACCTGAACTTCTTCGTGCACGACCCGCTGACCGGGGAGCCGTACAGCCGCGACCCGCGCAACGTCGCGAAGAAGGCCCAGGACTACCTGCGCGGTTCCGGCATCGCCGACACGTGCTACTTCGGTCCCGAGGCGGAGTTCTACATCTTCGACGACGTCCGCTTCCAGACGTCGCCCAACGCCGGCTTCTACCACCTGGACTCGATCGAGGGCGCGTGGAACACCGGCCGCGAGGAGCCCGGCGGCAACCTCGGCGCCAAGCCCGGCTACAAGGGCGGCTACTTCCCGGTCCCCCCGATGGACCACTACACCGACCTCCGGTCGGAGATGTCCGCGCAGCTGCTCAACGTCGGCCTGAACGTCGAACTGCACCACCACGAGGTCGGCACCGCCGGCCAGTCGGAGATCGGCGTCAAGTTCGACACGCTGCTGAAGTCCGCCGACAACCTGCTGCTCTACAAGTACGTCGTCAAGAGCGTCGCGCGCGCCGCCGGCAAGACCGTCACGTTCATGCCCAAGCCGATCTTCGGTGACAACGGGTCCGGCATGCACTGCCACCAGTCGCTGTGGAAGGACGGCTCGCCGCTGTTCTACGACGAGGTCGGGTACGCGGGCCTGTCCGACAACGCCCGCTACTACATCGGCGGCCTGCTCAAGCACGCTCCGTCGCTGCTGGCCTTCACGAACCCGACGGTGAACTCCTACCACCGCCTGGTCCCCGGGTACGAGGCCCCGGTCAACCTCGTCTACTCGCAGCGGAACCGCTCGGCCTGCATCCGCATCCCGATCACGGGCTCCAACCCGAAGGCCAAGCGCGTCGAGTTCCGCGTCCCGGACCCGTCCTGCAACCCGTACCTGGCCTTCTCGGCGATGCTGATGGCCGGTCTGGACGGCATCAAGAACAAGATCGAGCCCGCCGAGCCGGTCGACAAGGACCTCTACGAGCTCCCGCCCGAGGAGGCCCGCGCGATCCCGCAGGTCCCCGGCTCGCTGCCGGAGGTCCTCGCCGCGCTCGAGGCCGACCACGACTACCTGCTCGAGGGCGGTGTCTTCACCCAGGACCTCATCGAGACCTGGATCTCGATGAAGAACGAGTACGAGATCGACCCGATCCGTCTCCGCCCGCACCCCCACGAGTTCGAGATGTACTACGACATCTGATCGGTCGTCCGTCCGCTGGGCGCGGTGGCGTCCGTGCCGGACGATGATCGCCCTGGATGTACCGCGACGTCCCCATACGTCGTGAGCCGCGTGGCCCCGGCGGGTTCCCCGCCGGGGCCACGCGGCGTCCGTACGGGTCGCTCCGGTGACGCGGTGGACGTGAAAATCAACCGAGAAGCCCTGATGAACTCCACCCAAAGACCGGATACGGCCTCAGGGTCGTACTACTCAGGTCTGAGGTGAAGACCGTTCGCTGCGGTGATCACATATCGCGATCGCCGGAGAAAGATGGTCGGTATGGCCCAGATCGCCCCCCCGGCCCCTCGCCGAGCCCCGGCCCACCCGGCTCCGCACGGCGAGCCGCGAAGGCCGGCCGCAACGCCGCGGCGCAGGGTGTTCACCGTACCCCCGGTGTGGCGCGAACTGCTGCTGATCATCCTTTTCTACACCGGTTATTCACTCACGCGCATCGTGCTCGTCCAGGACGGCACCGCGTCCGCGTTCGCCCACGCCGACCAGATCCTGCGGCTGGAGGGCGTGCTGGGCCTCGACGTCGAGCGCTCGCTCAACCAGGCGCTGCTGGAGCTGCCCTGGCTGGCGCGCGCCGCGAACGTCTTCTACGCGACGATGCACTTCGCGGTGACGCTCGGCATGGTGGTCTGGCTGTACCTGCGCAGGCCGCACGACTACCGGTGGCTCCGGACGTCCCTCATGGTCGCGACCGGGGTGGCGGTGCTCGGCTTCTGGCTGTACCCGCTGGCGCCGCCGCGGTTCCTGCACGAGGAGGGGTTCGTCGACCCGGTGACGGCGCTGCAGTCGTTCGGCCTGTACGCGAGCGACGCGTCGGCGACGATGACGAACCAGTACGCGGCGATGCCGTCGATGCACGCGGGCTGGGCGCTGTGGTGCGGGTTCATCCTGGTCCGGCTGTCGAGCCGCCGGTGGCTGAAGGCGCTGGGCGTGCTGTACCCGGCGACGACGACGCTGGTGATCCTGGCGACCGCGAACCACTACCTGCTGGACGCGGTCGCGGGGTTCGCGGTGGTCGCGGGGGCGCTGGCGCTGTCGTGGCTGCTGTACGTGCGGCGCCCGCGGCGGCTGCTGGACGCGCGGGACCGGCTGCTGCGGCGTCCGGTGGCGGCGCCCGCTCCCGCACCGCACCCGCGTGCCGCCGCCGGCGACCGTCCCGAGCCGGTGGCCGCGGGTCAGTCGGCGTAGCCGTAGAAGACCCGCTCGACGACGGCGCGGGCGCGGCGGGTGCAGCGGCGGTGGTCCTCCAGCAGGTCGCCCGCGCCGGCGTGGCCGAGGACGAGGGCGACGGCGCTGCGGTCGCTGTGGTGGTCGGTGGGCAGCAGGTCGGACGCGCGGCCGCGGACGAGCATGACGGCGCCGCGGATGCGGGTCGCGAGCTTCCAGGCGGCGGCGAGCACCTCGGCGTCGGCGGGGTCGAGCAGGTCCGCGCGGGTGGCGGCGTCGAGCGCGGCGAGGGTGCGGGTGGTGCGCAGGCCGGGGACGTCGTGGGCGTGCTGGAGCTGGATGAGCTGGGCGACCCACTCGACGTCCGACAGGCCGCCGGGGCCGAGCTTGACGTGCAGGCGCGGGTCGGCGCCGCGCGGCAGCCGTTCGGACTCCATGCGGGCCTTCAGGCGGCGGATCTGCCGGACGGCGTCGTCGGCGATGCCGCCGGGCGGGCGGCGGATCGGGTCGATCAGCGCGCGGAACCGGTCGCAGAGGCCCGGATCGCCGATGATCGGGTCGGCGCGCAGCAGCGCCTGCGTCTCCCACGGCTCGGACCAGCGGGCGTAGTAGGCGGCGTAGGAGGCGAGGGTGCGGACGAGCGGGCCGCGGCGCCCCTCGGGGCGCAGGTCGGGGTCGATGGCGAGCGCCGGGTCGGGGGCGGGCAGCGACAGCAGGCGGCGCAGTTCCTCGGCGACGGCGCGGGCGGTCCGCTCGGCGGCGCGCTCGTCGGCGCCGGGGAGCGGGTCGTGGACGAACATGACGTCGGCGTCGCTGCCGTACCCGAGTTCGCGCCCGCCGAGGCGGCCCATCGCGACGATTGCCATGCGGGTGGGCAGGGGTCCGCCGGTGCGGGCCTCGACCGCGTCGGTCGCGGCGCGCAGGGCGGCCTCGATGGTGACGGCGGCGATGTCGGTGAGCGCCTCCCCGACGGCGGTGACGTCGGCGAGGCCGAGCAGGTCGGCGACGGCGACGCGGAACAGCTCGCGGCGGCGCAGCGCCCGCACGACGGTGACGGCCGCCTCGGCGGCGGCCCCGGCGGCGGCGGCGGTGCCGGCGGCGGCGGCGGTGCCGGCGTCGCCGCCGGGGGACGCGTGCCTGCGGACGGCCGCGAGCGCCTCGGCGCGCAGCGCGTCGTACGGGCGGGGCGCCAGCTCGGCGTCGCCGGCGAGCATGGCGACGGCCTCGGGGGCGCGCAGCAGCAGGTCGGTGGCGTAGCGGCTGGCGCCGAGCACCCACGCCATCCGCTCGGCGACGGTGATGTCGTCGCGGAGCAGCCGCAGGTACCAGGGGGTGGTGCCGAGGGCGTCGCTGACCTGCCGGAAGCCGAGCAGGCCGGCGTCCGGGTCGGGGGCGTCGGCGAACCAGCCGAGCATGACGGGCAGCAGCGTCCGCTGTATGGCGGCGCGGCGCGACACCCCGGCCGTGAGCGCCTCGATGTGCCGCAGGGCTCCGGCCGGGTCGTTGTACCCGAGGGCCTCCAGGCGGGTGCGGGCGGCCTCGGGGGTGAGCCGGGCCTCCTCCTCGGGGAGCCGCGCGACGGCCCGCAGCAGCGGCGCGTAGAACAGCTTCTCGTGGAGGCGGCGGACCTCGCGGGCGTGCCGCCGCCACAGCGCGGTGAACTCGGTGATCGGGTCGCTGCGCAGGCCGAGCGCGCGGCCGAGGCGGCGCAGGTCGTCCTCGTCGTCGGGGACGAGGTGGGTGCGGCGCAGCCGGTGCAGCTGCAGGAGGTGCTCGGCGCGGCGCAGGAACCGGTAGGCGGAGGTGAGGGCCGCGGCGTCCTCGCGGCCGACGTAGCCGCCGCGCGACAGGTCGGCGAGCGCCTGGAGCGTGTTGGGGCTGCGCAGCGTCTCGTCGGTGCGGCCGTGGACGAGTTGCAGGAGCTGCACGGCGAACTCGACGTCGCGCAGGCCGCCGGGGCCGAGCTTGAGCTGCCGTTCGGCCTCGGCGCTGCGCCGGTTGAGGTCGGCCTCGACGCGGCGGCGCATGGCCTGGACGTCCTCGACGAAGCCCTCGCCTTCGGCGGCGGCCCACACGATGGGGGCGACGGCGGCCACGTAGCGGGCGCCGAGATCGGCGTCGCCGGCGACGGGGCGGGCCTTCAGCAGCGCCTGGAACTCCCACGTCTTCGCCCAGCGCTCGTAGTAGGCGCGGTGGCTGGCGAGGGTCCGGACGAGCGGGCCCGCCTTGCCCTCGGGCCGCAGCGCCGCGTCGACCTCCCAGAGGGAGCCCTCCACGGTGCTGGCCGAGCAGGCCCGCATGGTGGCGGCGGCGAGCTTGGTGGCGGTGCGCAGCGCGGCGTCCTCGCCGGCGCCGTTCTCGCCGGTGTCCCTGGCCTCGGCGACGAACACGACGTCGACGTCGCTGACGTAGTTCAGCTCCCGGCCCCCGCACTTGCCCATGCCGATCACGGCGAGGCGGCAGGCCGCGTGCCCGGGGACCTCGGCGCGGGCGACCGCCAGGCCCGCCTCGAGCGCGGCGGCGGCGAGGTCGGCGAGTTCGGCGGCGACCCGGGCGACGTCGGCGGAGCCGATGAGGTCGCGTCCGGCGAGGTCGAGCAGGCGGCGGCGGTACGCGACGCGCAGCGCGGCGAGCACGTCCGGTCCGGCGGACGCGGCGACGGGTTCGGCGTCTGCGGGCCGCGCCCCGACGGCGGCGAGCAGTTCGGCGCGGACGTCGCCGTGGCCCGCGTGGTGGTCGCGCAGGACGTGCCAGTGGCCGGGGTGCCGGACGAGGTGGTCGCCGAGCGCGGCGCTGGCGCCGAGGACGGCGGTCAGCCGGTCGCGGGTGCCGTCCTCGGCGGCGAGGGCGGCGCGCAGTTCGGCGCCCTCGCCGTGCTCGTCGGCGGCGGCGAGGAGCCGCAGCAGGCCGCTCAGCGCGAGGTCGGGGTCGGCGGTGCCGCCGAGCGCGCCGAGCAGGGCCTCCAGCAGCGGGCCGTCGAGCCGGACGCCGTCGGCGGCCTCGGCGTCGCGGACGAGCCGCTGCGCGCGTCCCGCGTCGGTGAAGCCGAGCCGCGCGAGGCGTCCGGCGAGGGAGGGGCGGCGGTTCGAGGTCCTCGGCTCGGTCACCCCTCAACCGTAATGCGGCCGGGCACCCGGCGTGCCGGACGGCCCGGACCGGCCGCGCGTCACAGGACGTTCAGCAGCCGCTTGCGCTCGAACTCGGTGACCTCGCGGCGGTACTCCTCCCACTCCTGCCGCTTGTTGCGCAGGAAGAAGTCGAAGACGTGCTCGCCGAGGACGTCGGCCATCAGCTCGCTGCGCTCCATCGCGTGGACGGCCTCGTCGAGGTTCTGCGGCAGCGGTTCGATGCCGAGGGCGCGCCGCTCGGCGGGGGTGAGCGCCCACACGTCGTCCTCGGCTCCGGCGGGGAGCTCGTAGCCCTCCTCGATGCCCTTGAGCCCGGCGCCGAGGATCGCCGCGAACGCCAGGTACGGGTTGGCGGCGGTGTCGAGCGACCGGAACTCGATCCGCGTGGAGTGCCCCTTGTGCGGCTTGTACATCGGCACGCGGACGAGCGCGGACCGGTTGTTGTGGCCCCAGCAGATGTACGACGGGGCCTCTCCCCCGGCGCCCGCCGCGGACCCGACGTTGCCCCACAGCCGCTTGTAGGAGTTGACCCACTGGTTGCAGACGGCGGTGATCTCCGCGGAGTGCCGCAGCACGCCCGCGATGAACGCCCGGCCGACCTTCGAGAGCTTGAACTCGGCCCCCGGCTCGTAGAAGGCGTTGCCGTCGCCCTCGAACAGCGACATGTGGGTGTGCATGCCCGAGCCCGGGTGCTCGGTGAACGGCTTCGGCATGAAGGACGCGTGGACGCCCTGCTCGAGCGCGACCTCCTTCATGACCAGCCGGAACGTCATGATGTTGTCGGCGGTGGTGAGCGCGTCGGCGTACCGGAGGTCGATCTCCTGCTGGCCGGGGGCGCCCTCGTGGTGGCTGTACTCCACGGAGATGCCCATGGACTCCAGCATCATGATCGCGTTGCGCCGGAAGTCGTGCGCGGCGCTGTGCGGGGTGTGGTCGAAGTAGCCGCCGGAGTCGGCGGGCTCGGGCTCGCTGCCGTCCTCCGGCTTGGTGTTCAGCAGGAAGAACTCGATCTCGGGGTGGGTGTAGAACGTGAACCCGAGGTCGGCGGCGCGGGCGAGCGCGCGCTTGAGGACGTACCGGGGGTCGGCGAAGCTCGGCGTGCCGTCCGGCATGAGGATGTCGCAGAACATCCGGCCGACGCCGGGCGACTCCGAGCGCCACGGCAGCACCTGGAACGTGGACGGGTCGGGCTTGGCGATCATGTCGGCCTCGTAGACGCGGGCGAAGCCCTCGATCGCCGAGCCGTCGAAACCGATGCCCTCGCCGAAGGCGCCCTCCAGTTCGGCGGGCGCGACGGCCACCGACTTCAGGAACCCGAGCACGTCGGTGAACCACAGCCGGATGAACCGGATGTCGCGCTCCTCCAGCGTGCGGAGCACGAACTCCTGCTGACGGTCCAAAGCCTTCTCCCTCGGTGCCTTGCTCCACCGGCCCGCCGCATCGACGGGACCGGTCACTGTGCAGTATGCCCGGCCGCTGTTACCACGACGTTACGCGCTCGGCGTCGATTTCGTGGACGCGCGACGGCGTGTTCGCTCTCGGCCGCGCGTCGAAGGTATCGGACCTATGCCCCATACCGCCCGCCCGTCCCCGGTCCGAACAGCCGTTTCCCGAATCTTGACGTGCCGATCGGGCCTCGACCGGGAACTGATCATTAACGTGAACCGCGTCGTGGACATCTCTCATCTTCTCTCGGCCGACCGGGCCGCCGCCCTAGCCGCGCCCGCGGCGATGCACCCCGAGTCGTGGCAGCTGTGCGCGCAGGTGGAGGCCTGGGCGCGCGGCCGCGGCCTGGTGCTCGGGGATCCGGACACCTCTCCGCTCGGCCGGGCCCGCTGCGAGCGGCTCGCCGCCCGCGTCTTCCCGTCCGCCGACCTCGCCGCCGTGGACCTCTTCGCCCGCTGGCTGACCTGGACGCTCGCGCTGGACGACATGCTCGACCACGAGCCCCTCGCCGACAGCGGCAGCGCCGTGCACTCGCTGTACGACGACCTGCTGCGCGCGACCCGCCGCGGGCACGCCCGTCCGGGCGCCAGGCCGCTGGAGGCGACGCTCGTGGAGCTGTGGCAGGCCACGTCCAAGGGCATGAGCCGCGAGTGGCGCCGCCGCTTCATGCTCCACCTGGAGGCGCACCGGGACGCCTGCGCGCAGGAGTCCGTGCACCGCCGCATCGGGCACGTGCCGACCCCGCGCGAGTACGCGCCGCTGCGCCGCCGCGCGTGCGGGCCGTTCCTGTACGACC
The DNA here is from genome assembly GCF_014648495.1 of Actinomadura cremea. Classification (GTDB taxonomy): domain Bacteria; phylum Actinomycetota; class Actinomycetes; order Streptosporangiales; family Streptosporangiaceae; genus Spirillospora; species Spirillospora cremea. The sequence goes on along the minus strand of NZ_BMRF01000003.1, from coordinate 506,508 downwards.
TGATCGAGCCGGTCCTCGGGGTCGAGTTGCCCGCCCGGCTGCTGCGCACGCCGCGCTGGAAGGCGCTCTCGCACGCCGTCGCCGACGCCGTCGCGTGGTCGAACGACCTCGCCTCGCACGATCTCGAGGCCGCGCGCGGCGACGTCCACGACCTGCCGGCGGTGCTCGCCGAGGCGGAGGGGACGGCGCCCGGGCAGGCCGGGCCGGCCGTGGCGGCGCGCGTCACCGAGCGGATCGAGGACGCCCGCGAGGCCGCGCGGCGGCTGCCGGACATGCTCGACCGGCTGGAGCTGACGGTCGCCCAGCGCGCGGCGGCGGCCCAGGTCGTCCGGGTCCTGCTGGACACGCCGCGGGCCCACATCGACTGGCTCGCCGAGTCCGGACGGTACGAGGCGGGCGCGGCCGTCCCGGCGCCCCGGCTGGACGCGCTGGCGTCGCTGCGCTGATCCCGCGTCAGCGCGCCGCCGTGCGCGGCGCGTCGGCGAGGGCGTCGCCCGCGGGCGTCCGGGCGTACAGCACGCGGCGGCCGAGGCGGTGCCCGGCGACGAGCCCGCAGGCGCGCAGCACGCCGAGATGCTGGCTGACCGCCGCCGGCGTCACGCCCAGCCGTCCGGCCAGCGCGGTCGTGGACGCCGGGGTGGCGAGCGCGAGCAGCAGTCCGGCGCGCCGCCGGCCGAGCAGCGCGGCGAGCGCCGCGGCGGGCCCGTCCGGTCCGGCGGGGCGGCGCGTCTCCCACAGCGCCGCGACGCCGGTCGGCGGATAGCTGAGCATGGGCTGGTAGGGCGGGATCATCACCGACACCTCCGGCCACACGAACGCGCTCGGGACCAGCAGCAGCCCGCGTCCGGCCAGCTCGCCGCGGAAGTCCCAGCGCCGGTCGATCGTCAGCGTCCCCGCCCGCCACGCGACCGCCTCGTGCAGGTCGCCGAACACCCCGGCGGCGCCCTGTGCGGCGAGGGCCCGGGTCCGGCGCAGGACGTCGCCCTCCAGCAGGTCGCGGACCCGCGGCCAGTACGGTTCGACGGCCGCGGCCCAGTAGCCCTCGAGCAGCTCGGCGACCACCGCCAGGGTGTGCTCGGGACGCGCCGCCATCGCGGCCCGCCGCGGATCGGGCGCCATGAACCGCAGCTCGGCGGCGACGACCTCGGACGGGGTGGCCCGGACGATCTCCAGCTCGGCGCCGAGGTCGGGCAGCGGGCTCTCCGGCGGCGGTGTGAGGAAGTCGGGGATGTACCCCCAGGACGGTACGAGGCACCGCAGCGGCTCCAGGTCCAGGCCGCGCAGCCGGGGCCCGACGGCGTGGACCCAGGGCAGGTGCAGGGCGTGGCCGGACGGGTCCGCGAGGACTCGCAGGCTGCGCACCATCTCCCACAGCGGCGAGAACGCGAACCGGACCCGCGCCACGTCGTCGGGGGCGAACACCAGCTCGACCATTAAGCCCAGCCTAAATCATTATCGCCGCCGCACCGGCTCCCCGAGCATCGGTGCGTGACCACAGCGCAAGGCACTCCCCTCGGCCCGCCGCCCGGCAGAGTCGCGGCGTTCCTGGAGCCCCGGATCGGCGGCTTCCCCCGCACCTTCTGGGTGCTCTGGGCGGGAACCCTCCTCAACCGGCTCGGGACGATGGTCGAACCGTTCCTCGGCCTCTACCTGACCACCATGCGCGGCCTGTCGCTCGCGCAGGCGGGCGCCGTGATGGCGCTGCTGGGCGCCGGGTCGCTCGCCGGGCAGCTCGTCGGCGGCGTCCTGGCCGACCGCATCGGCCGCCGCTTCACGCTGACGGCCGCGACCGTCGGCACGGGCGTCGCCATGCTCGCCCTCGGCCACGCCCAGGGCCTGCCGGCGCTCGCCGCGTCCGCGCTGGCCCTCGGGCTGCTGCTGGACATGTACCGGCCCGCGTCGCAGGCGATGGTCGCCGACCTGATCTCCCCGGCGGACCGTCCGCGCGCCTTCGGGCTGCTGTTCTGGGCGGTCAACCTCGGCTGGGCCGTCGCGATGGTGCTCGGCGGGTCGCTCGCCCGGCAGGGGTTCCTGTGGCTGTTCTGGATCGACGCCCTGACCTGCGCCGCGTTCGGCGTGCTGGTGTGGCGCGCCGTCCCCGAGACGCGGGACCGCGCGGCGCGGGCGTCGTCCGGTCCGGGCGGGTTCGGACGGGCGCTGCGGGACCGTGTGATGGTCGCCTACGTCGTCGTCACGCTGCTGTACACGTTCGTCCTGATGCAGGGCATGACCACCATGCCGCTGGCGATGAAGGAGGACGGCCTCGGCGCGCAGGCGTACGGGCTGGCGATCGCGGCGAACGGGGTGCTGATCGTCATCGTCACGCCCCTGGTCAACGCGTGGCTGAGCCGCCGCGACCACAGCCTCGTGCTGGTCGCCGGGTTCGTCATCGTCGGCACCGGATACGGGCTGACGACGCTCGCCTCGTCGCTGCCCGCCTACACCGCGACGATCCTGGTGTGGACGTGCGGCGAGATCGTCGCCGCGGCCGTCCTGCAGGCCGTGGTCGCCGACCTGGCCCCCGCCGACCTGCGCGGCCGGTACAACGCCCTGTACGGGATGGCCTGGTCGGGCGGGTTCCTGCTGGCGCCGCTCGGGGGCACCCAGCTGCTCGGCCTCGGCGGGGGCCCGGCGCTGTGGCTGACGTGCCTGGCCCTCGCGCTCGCCGCCGCGGCCGGGCAGCTCGCCCTCGCTCCGGCGATCCGGCGCCGCCAATTGTCGTCAAAGTGACGATAGCGACCCCGGACGTATTACCCTTGGGACGTGGCACAGCTCCGGATCGCGCTCGCGCAGGTGAACCCGACCGTCGGCGACCTCGACGGCAACGCCGACCTCATCGTGGACTGGACGCGGATCGCCGCCGACTCAGGCGCGCACCTCGTCGCCTTCCCCGAGATGGCACTGACCGGCTACCCCGTCGAGGACCTCGCCCTGCGGCCGTCCTTCGTCGAGGCGTCCCGGCATGCCCTCAGCGGCGTCGCCCGGCGCCTCGCCGACGCCGGCATGGGCGACGTGCCCGTCGTGGTCGGCCACCTCGACCGCCGGGACGGCGGCCGGCGTCCGCTCAACGCCGTCGCGTGGCTGCACGGCGGCGAGATCCTGATCGGCTCCGCGAAGCACCACCTGCCGAACTACGGCGTGTTCGACGAGTACCGGATCTTCGAGCGGGCCGACACGCTCCCCGTCGTCCGGCTGCACGGCGTCGACGTCGCCACCGTCATCTGCGAGGACCTCTGGCAGGAGGGCGGCCCCGCCGGCGTGACCCGCGCCGCGGGCGCCGGACTCCTCCTCTCCGTCAACGCCTCCCCCTACGAGCGCGACAAGGACGACGTCCGCCTCGACCTGTGCGCGAAGCGCGCGCGCGAAGCCGGCTGCGCCCTCGCCTACGTGAACATGGTCGGCGGCCAGGACGAACTGGTCTTCGACGGCGACTCCGTCATCGTCGACGCGGACGGCGCCCTCATCGCGCGCGCCCCCCAGTTCGTCGACCACCTCCTCGTCACCGACCTCGACCTCCCCGAGGCGTCGCCGGTCGAGGGGCCGTCGTCGGTCGAGGCGTCCGGGGGCGTCACCTTCGCCATCGAGCGCCGCACCCTCTCGTCCGCCCCCCTGCCCGCCTACGCCCCCGAACCGCCGGCCGTCGCCGAACCCCTGGACGACCTCGCCGAGATCTACGCGGCGCTCGTCCTCGGCACGGGCGACTACGTCCGCAAGAACGGGTTCCGCTCGGTCGTCCTCGGCCTGTCCGGCGGCATCGACTCGGCCCTCGTCGCCACCATCGCCGCCGACGCCATCGGCCCCGAGAACGTGCACGCCGTCCTGCTGCCCAGCCGCTACTCGTCCGAGGGCTCGGTCTCCGACGCCGAGGACCTCGTGAAGCGCCAGGGAGTGCACTCCCGGATCGTCCCGATCGCCCGGATGGTCGAGGCGTTCGAGGCCGAACTGGACCTGCACGGCCTCGCCGCCGAGAACCTGCAGGCCCGCATCCGCGCCAACGTGTGGATGGGCCTGTCGAACGAGCACGGCCACCTCGTCCTCACCGGCGGCAACAAGAGCGAGCTCGCCACCGGCTACTCCACCCTCTACGGCGACTCCGCCGGCGGCTTCGCCCCGATCAAGGACGTCTTCAAGACCACCGTCTGGGACCTCGCCCGCTGGCGCAACACCGCCCTCGGCGCCGATCTGCCCTTCCTGCACCCCTTCGGGCAGGAGCCCGTCCCCGAGGCGATCATCGTCAAGGAGCCGTCCGCCGAACTGCGCCCCGGCCAGCGCGACCGCGACAGCCTCCCCGAGTACCCCCTGCTCGACGCCGTCCTGGCCGACTACGTCGAGCGCGACATGGGCCGCGACGCCCTCATCGCCGCCGGGCACGCCCCCGAACTCGTCGAGCGCGTCGTCCGCCTGGTCGACATCGCCGAGTACAAGCGGCGCCAGTACCCGCCCGGCCCCAAGATCACCCCGAAGAACTTCGGCCGCGACCGCCGCCTCCCCATCACCAACCGCTGGCGCGAGAGGTTCTGATCACGTCACCCACGGCGGCAGGCCCTGGAGGGACCTCGTCGTCGCTATCTATGGTGGCTTTCGCCCGGCCAGGTGGAGTCGACGTCGATGGGTTCGGGGTCGACGCCGGGGACGACCTGCTCGCACCAGACGACCTTGCCCGCGGCGGTGCGGCGGCTGCCCCAGCGGTGCGCGAGCTGGCTGACGACGAGGAGGCCGCGGCCGTTCTCGTCGTCGTCCTCGGCGCGGCGGAGGCGGGGCAGCGCGGCCGACCGGTCCAGGACCTCGCAGACGAGGGTGCGTTCGTTGAGCAGGCGCAGCTCGATGGGGCCGTGCGCGTACCGGTACGCGTTCGTGATCAGCTCGGAGATCAGCAGCTGGGTGGTGTACTCGAGCTCCTCGAGGCCCCATTCGGCGAGGCGGGTGCGGACGAGGCCGCGGGCGCGGCGCACGGCGGCGGGGTCGGCGGGCAGCGTCCAGGAGGCGCGGAGGTCCTCGGGGAGGCGGCGCAGCCGGGCGATCAGCACGGCGATGTCGTCGCGGTGCTGGTCGGCGTAGACGCCGGCGAGGGTGGCCTTCGCGAGGTCCTCCATCGGACGGTCCACCGACTCGGGCCCGAAGATCGTGCGGAGGCGGGCGAGGCCGTCGTCGATGTCGCGGCCGCGGTTCTCGACGAGGCCGTCGGTGTAGATGACGAACAGGCTGCCGTCCTCGACGGTGAACTCGCGGCTCTCGATCGCGGCGCCCCCGGCGACGCCGAGGGGCGGCGCGGGCGGCACCCGCAGGTAGTCGTTGTCGCCGCCGGGACCGGCGAGCAGCGGGGGCAGGTGCCCGGCGGAGGCGATCTCGATGGTGCCGGTCGTGGCGTCGTACACCGCGTACACGCAGGTGGCGAAGTGGGGTTCCTGCTCGCCGAGCTCGATCATCAGCTCGTGCATGACGTGCAGGGCGTCCGCGGGCGGCAGCTCCAGGTTCGCGAGCGTGTGCAGGGCGGTGCGCAGCCGTCCCATCGTGACGGCGGCGCGGACGCCGTGCCCGGCGACGTCGCCGACGATCAGCGCGACGCGGGCGCCGGGCAGCGCGATCGACTCGTACCAGTCGCCGCCGACCTCGACGAGCTTGCTGCCGGGCAGGTAGCGGTGCCGGACCTCGACCGAGGACGGCGCCGACAGCCGGTTCGGCAGCAGGCTGCGCTGCAGGGCGAGGGCGGTGGCGCGCTCGCGGCTGTAGCGGCGGGCGTTCTCGATGACGATCGCGGCGCCGGCCGCGAACTCCATGCCGATCTCGACGTCGTAGGCGTCGAACTTGCGGAAGCCGGGGACCCTGGTGCAGGCGATGAAGCCGAGCAGGGTGTCGTTCGCGATCAGCGGCAGCAGCACCATGGAGACGTCGGCGAGCAGTTCCCCTGCGGGGCCGCGCCGCCAGATCCGTCCGATGGCGTCGGCGGCGGCGGCGTCGATGTGGGGCTTGTGGACGGGACGCGCGGTGTCCATGACCTCGTGGTACGGGGTGCCCTCGGGGAAGACGAGGACCTCGCCGACGGGGAACGCCGACGTCCACGCGGGGTTGTCGTCGTCGGAGGTGACGGCGATGCGGCGCATCACGGCCGAGCCGGACTCGCTGTGCACCTCGTCGGCGGCGACGAGGCTCTCCAGCACCAGTACCGACGCGGCGTTGCAGTAGTGCGGGACGACCACATCGACGATCTTGCGCGCGGACTGGTCGAGGTCGAGCGAGTCGGCGAACCGGGTGAGCGGGTCGTCCAGCAGGGCGCGCCGCATGAGGGCCGGGTCCTGGTAGCGCTCGCTCGGGGGCAGCGCCACCTGCACGTACAGCAGCCCGGCGGGCGCCGCGCCGGCGTCGCCGCCGAGCATGGGCTGCGCCGTCACGACGGCCGACACCATGACGCCGCGGTTCAGCACGGGCAGTACTCCGCGCCGTTCCTGGCCCGCGCCGATGGCCTCCAGCATGGCCTCCAGTTCGGCCTTGCCCTCCTCCGCGACGAGGTCGCAGGCGGGGCGGCCGACCAGTTCTCCCGGTTCCCGTCCGAGGACGGCGCGGACGTTGGGCCCGCACTGGACGATCCGCCGCGCACCGTCGACGCCCAGGACGAGGGTTCGGGACGCCGAGTCGGGGCCGGGGACGTCGCCTCGCGGCGCCATGACGGATCTCACTGACGCGCTCCAGACAGCCGATCTCGTAGCAGTATCCAGCGACAGTATGGGCCATGACACCGTTACGCGGGGAGAAGATCGGGCTTACCGTGCGGAAAACCGGATGCCGAACCACACTTTGCACCTATCTCGCCCTAATAGATTGTGGAATGTCGGGGCTACCCGAATCGTTGACCAAGTGGCACGATCGGTTCCGTCTGGGTACGCCACCGTGGCGCCTCAAGACCGGAGGTTTCGCATGTCCTCATCTGTTGCACCCCCCGCGCAGCCGACCGCCCTGTACGGCGGTACGGGGGGACGAAGGGTCACCGTGCGCGACATCGCGGCGGCCAAGCAGCGGCACGAGAAGTGGCCGATGCTCACCGCCTACGACGCGCTCACCGCGCGGGTGTTCGACGACGCCGGCATTCCCGTGCTGCTCGTCGGCGACTCCGCCGCGATGGTCGTCTACGGCTACGACTCGACGATTCCCGTGACGGTCGACGACCTGATCCCGCTGACCGCCGCGGTCGTCCGCGGGTCCAAGCGGGCCATGGTGGTCGCCGACCTGCCGTTCGGCTCGTACCAGACGGGCGTGTCCGACGCCCTCACCACCGCGACCCGCTTCATGAAGGAGAGCGGCGCCCACGCGATCAAGCTGGAGGGCGGCCGCCGCATCCTGCCGCAGGTCGAGGCCCTCGTCGCCGCGGGCATCCCGGTGATGGGCCACCTCGGCCTCACCCCGCAGTCGGTGAACGTCTTCGGCGGGTACCGGGTGCAGGGCCGCGGCGAGTCCGGCGAGGAGCTGATCGCCGACGCCAAGGCCCTCGAGGCGGCGGGCGCGTTCTCCGTCGTGCTCGAGTGCGTCCCCGAGGAGCTCTCCGCGCGCGTCACCGCGTCGCTGTCCATCCCGACGATCGGCATCGGCGCCGGCAGCGGCACCGACGCGCAGGTCCTCGTATGGCAGGACATGGCGGGCCTCACCCCCCACACCGCCAAGTTCGTCAAGAAGTTCGCGGACGTGAACGGCGTTCTCGCCGACGCGGCCCGCGCCTACGCCGACGAGGTCGTCGGCGGCTCCTACCCGGCCGCCGAGCACTCCTACAAGTAACGGCCGGCGCCCCCGCACGGCGCGTTCCCCGCGAACGCACCGTGCGGGGGCGCCGTCGTGTCAGGCCCGGGTGGACGGGTCATCGGGCGCGGGCTTGGAGGCCATGGGGCGGGACGAGCGGGCGACGATGAGCAGGTCGCCCGGCCGCAGGGCCTCGCAGCCGGGGTGGTCGAACGGGAGCATGCGGCCGTCCCGCACCACCGCCAGCGCCGGTTCCCCCACCGCGCCGAGGGGGCGGCCGGTCTCCCCGTCCGCGACGGGACGCTCGACGAGATCGAGGCCGCTCCCCTGGTCGAGGAGGTCCTCGATGACGTCGCCGACGTTGGGGTGCCGGGTGGTGACGCCGAGCAGCCGGCCCGCCGCCTCCGACGACGTGACGACGTGGTCCGCCCCGCTCTGCCGCAGCAGCGGGACGTTCTCGGACTCGCGCACCGACGCCTGGATCCCGGCCCGCGGGTTCAACTGCCGCGCGGTCAGCGTGATCAGCACCGCGGTGTCGTCCCGCGCGGTCGCCACGACGATCTCGCGGGCCCGCTGGGCGCCCGCCTGCTCGAGGACGGAGCGGCGGGTGGCGTCCCCCACGACGCCGACCAGGCCCGCCTCCGCCGCCTCGGCGACGACGCGCGCGTCCGGGTCGACGACGACGATCGAGTCGCGTGGGACGCCGGTGCTCAGCAGCGTCTTGATCGCGCTGCGGCCCTTCGTCCCGTATCCGGTCACCACGATGTGGTCGCGCACGCGTGCCCTCCAGCGTGACTGTCGCCAGTCCTCGCGGGTGCGTTCCGCGAGCACCTCGAGGGTCGTGCCCACGAGGACGATGAGGAACAGCACCCGCACGGGCGTGACGAAGAGGATGTTGACGAGCCGGGCGGAGTCGCTCACCGGGGTGATGTCGCCGTACCCGGTCGTGGAGACCGACACGGTCGCGTAGTAGAAGGCGTCCAGCAGCGTGATCTCGCCGTCGGCGGAGTCGCGGTAGCCGTCCCGGCCCAGGTAGACGGCGGCCACCACGGCCAGCACCGCGAGGACGCCGAGCCCGACGCGCTGCCCGACGGCGCGCAGCGGGCCCGTCCGCACCTTGGGCAGCAGGACGAGCGCCCTCGTGCTCACGGCGCCGCCCCCGGCCCTCCGGCGGCGGCCGCCCGTGTCCGGACGGCGCCGCCCCCGCCTTCGCGGACGATCGCCGCGCGATCAGGTTCCCGCTTCACCCGCTCCCGGCTCCGCACGCGACCGCGGTGGCTCGCCTCCGCACGGGGCCGACGCAGGTCCTCTGGTTCCGCGTGCGACGCCATGGACACCGTCATACATCGGTGATGCGAATGCCCGCATGCGCTTTGTAGCGACGGTTCATCGAAATCAGGTTGGCGGTGAACGCCTCGATCTGGCCGGCGTTGTGGAGCCGGCCGCCGTACACGCCGCGCATGCCGGGGATCCGGCCGGCGAGGGCCTGCACGAGGTCGGTGGCCTCCCGGTCGTTGCCGAGGACGAGGACGTCCAGTTCCATCTCCTCGACGGCGGGATCGAGCAGCAGCTTGGCCGACACGTGGTGGAAGGCGGCGACGACGCGGCTGTCCGGCAGGACGGCGGCGGCCTGTTCGGCGGCGCTGCCCTCCTCGACCGGCAGCGCGAAGGCGCCCTTGCCCTTCTCGAAGCCGAGCGGGTTCACGCAGTCCACGACGATCTTGCCGGCGAGTTCGTCCCGCAGCGACTCCAGCGTGGCCCGGTGGCCCTCCCACGGGACGGCGACGATCACGACGTCGGACTCCCCGGCCGCCACCGGGTTCTCCGCGCCCGACACCGGCAGGCCGGCGCCGAGGTCGTCGGCGGCCTCCTGGGCGCGCTCGGCCTTGCGGGAGCCGATGGTCACCCGGTGCCCGGCGAGCGCGAACCGGCGCGCGAGGCCCTTGCCCTGGTCGCCGGTGCCGCCGAGGATCCCGATCGTGAGGCCGCTCGCGTCCGGGAGGTCGTGGGGATTCTTCCGCTGCTGATCACTCATGCCGCCGAGTCTGCCAGGCGGGTCCCGGGCCGCCGCGTCCCGGCCTCCCCGATCGGCGGAAACGGGCCTGCGGACGGTGCCCGGTGCGGCACCATGGTCCCGTGGACGCCGAGCAGATCTCGATGTTGCGCGAGGTGCTGTCCGTCACCGGATGGCTGGAGCGGACGAGCGAGTTCGGCCGCGCGCTGCGGGGCACGTCGCGGACACCGGGCGGGCTGCTGCTGGTCGGGACGCCCGGCGACGACCCCTGGCACCTCGCGGCGCACCTGGACGACGAGAGCCGGCTCGGCGGCGCCCCCGGGCTGGCCCCGACGCTGGTGCGCTGGTCGCCGCCGCCGGGCGCGCCCGCCCACCTCGCGATCGGCCTGGACCGGCTGGAGGATGCCCGGCGCGGCGAGACCGTGTTCGTCGTCGCCGAGGAGGGCGCACCCGTCCCGCTGCTCGAACGGGTGGACGACGCACGCCGCACGGGCGCGACCGTCCTGGCCCTCGAGAGCGGCGACCGCGAGCTGCGGGGGCTCGCGCACGAGGCGCTGACGGTCCCGCCGCAGGAGACCCTGCTGTCGTTCGACGGCGCCCAGCACCTGGTCAGCGCCGCCGCCGGCGATGAGGACGCCCGCGCACGCCCGGGGCTGCGCCGCCGCCTCGCCCGCCTCCTGGAGACCGTGACCGGCCCCACCCTCGACTGACCCCGCCCCGCCGGCGGGCGGAGCGGGGCGCCGCGGAGCGGAGGCCGTCGGTCCCGGGGTCAGTCCTCGTTGTTCTGGCGGCGCCAGGACTCGTTGCGCTCGCGGGCCAGGGTGAGGGCGTTGGCGGCGGCGCCTTCGGTCTCGTAGGGGCCCATCCGGTCCTTGTCGGGGCAGCCGGGCCCGTGCTCCGCCTTCATGTGCTTGAGGCAGAACCACCAGTCGCCGTCCGTGCCTTTCATGGGCGCTCCTCTCGACGTCACCGAAGCACGGGGTTCGTGCCCCGGTCGCGCTGACTACACTCCCTTACCATGACGACCCAGCTTCTCCGACCCGGCACCGTCTCCCCTTTGCGGAAGGTCCCCGCGCACATTCCCCGCCCGGAGTACGTCGGCAAGAAGCGGCCCCGGACCGGCGAGCCGGACGTCAAGACGCCCGAGATCATCGAGCGGATGCGGGTCGCGGGCAGGATCGCCGCGCAGGCGCTGGAGGAGGTCGGCAAGCAGGTCCGGCCCGGGATCACCACGGACGAGCTCGACCGGATCGGGCACGAGTTCATGCTCGACCACGGGGCGTACCCGTCCACGCTGGGCTACCGGGGGTTCCCCAAGTCGCTGTGCACCTCGATCAACGAGGTGATCTGCCACGGGATCCCGGACGACACGGTGCTGCGGGACGGCGACATCATCAACGTCGACATCACCGCGTTCATCGACGGCGTGCACGGCGACACCGACGCGACGTTCCTGTGCGGGGACGTGCCGGAGGAGTCGCGGCTGCTGGTGGAGCGCACCCGGGAGGCGACGCTGCGGGGCATCCGCGCCGCCAAGCCGGGACGCGCGCTGAACGTGATCGGGCGGGTCATCGAGTCGTACGCGAAGCGCTTCGGGTACGGGGTGGTCCGCGACTTCACCGGGCACGGGATCGGCACCACGTTCCACTCGGGCCTGGTGGTCCCGCACTACGACGACCCGAACGCGACCACGGTGATCGAGCCGGGCATGACGTTCACGGTCGAGCCGATGCTGACGCTCGGGAGCTTCGACTACGACATGTGGGACGACGGCTGGACGGTCGTGACGAAGGACCGCAAGCGGACCGCCCAGTTCGAGCACACCATCCTGATCACCGACGGGGGCAACGAGATCCTCACCCTGCCGTGAGCCTCCGGGCGGGCTGAGCGTCCCATCGCCTAGAGTCGAACCAACGCCTGCCGAGCCGGCCGGGAGACCTCTGGATGAACGAGCCAGCGCCGTACGAGCCGAGGGTTCCCTCAGACAGCATGCCGCCGGGGCGGGCGGCCCTGAGCGTGACGTGGGCGGCGCTGCCGTTCCTGTCCCTCGGTTACGCGACGCCGTTCACGTTCGCGGCGGCGGCGCTGTGGCGGCGCAACCTGCACCTGCTCGTCTCGTCCGGGGTCTACATCGGCGTCTTCGCGCTGATGCTGTACCTGCTGCCCGGGCTCCGGGAGGGCGACGGGACGGAGCGGACCGTGGGCCTGCTGATGTTCGTGCTGGCGGTCGTCGGGTGCGGGCACGCGTTCGTGATCCGGCGGCGGGTGTTCGACCCGCACGGGCTGTCGGGCGTCGACAACGAGGCCGTGGTGGAGCGGGTGAAGCGGCGGCGGCTGCTGCGGGAGAAGGCCCGCGAGCTGGCCGCGAGCGACCCGGGGCTCGCGAAGGAGCTGCGGATCGGACGTCCGGACCTGCCGCGCCAGTACAACGACGGGGGCCTCGTCGACGTCAACCACGCGCCGGCGAAGGCGCTCGCGCTGCTGCCGGGGATCACCCCGGAACTGGCGGAGAGGATCGAGCGGGTGCGGGCGGAGACGGGCGGGTTCATGTCCGCGGAGGAGCTGTCGGCGATCGCGGGGCTGCCGCCCGACCTCACCGGCGATCTGGTCGACTACGCCGTCTTCATCCGCTGACGCCGGGTATGCAGGGGGTGTGAGCCCCGAGCGCGCGAAGAGGAACGGCGACCGGCTGGCCGGGTACCGGGGCAGGCGCGACGCCGGGCGCACCCCCGAGCCGGTCCCCGCGGAGGCGGCGCTGCCGCGCGGGGACGACGACACGTTCGTGGTGCAGGAGCACCACGCGAGCAGCCTGCATTGGGACCTGCGGTTCGAGCGGGACGGGGTGCTGGTGTCGTGGGCGGTGCCGAAGGGCCTGCCGTGGAGTCCCGACACCGACCACCTGGCGGTGCGCACGGAGGATCATCCGCTGGAGTACGCGACGTTCGAGGGCGAGATCCCGAAGGACGAGTACGGCGGCGGCAAGGTGATCATCTGGGATCGCGGGACGTACGAGACGGAGAAGTGGGACGAGCGCGAGGTCAAGGTCGTCGTGCACGGTTCGCGGGTCTCCGGCCGGTACGTGCTGTTCCGGACGCGCGGCGACGACTGGATGATCCACCGGATGGACCCGCCGGCGGACCCGGACGCCGAACCGGTCCCGGAGTCGCTGGCGCCGATGCGTCCGGTGCGGCGGGCGCGGCTGCCCCGGGACCAGGACGGCTGGGCGTTCGAGTTCGCGTGGGGCGGGAGGCGGCTGCTGGCCTACGTCGAGGGCGGCCGGGCGCGGTTCACCGACGGCCGGGGGCGGAGCGTGGACGGGCCCGCGCGTGCGGGCACCCGGCTGGGCGCGGAGCTGGGCGCCCGCCCGGCGGTGCTGGACGGGGAGCTGGCCGTGGTGGAGGGCCGCGAGACGTACATGATCTACGACGTGCCGCATCTGGACGGGCGTCCGCTGCTGGACGTCCCGTACCGGGAGCGCCGGGAGCGGCTGGACGGCCTGGGACTGTCGGGGGCGCTGTGGCAGACGGCGCCGTGGTTCCCCGGGGACGGGGACGCGGTGCGGGAGGCCGCGCGGGCCCAGGAGCTGCCGGGCGTCCTCGCCAAGCGGCTCGACTCCCCGTACCGGCCGGGCGAGGAGTCGGACGCGTGGCGGTTCGTCCCCGCGCGCGGCCGGTGAGCCCGGTGGGCGACGGCGCCGGTTCCCGTTCGGCGTGAGGGGCGGCGTGCCGCACGGAACCGGCGGGCGCCGCCGGGTCCCGACCCGGAACCTATCGCCTCCGCCACGCATCAAACGGACGTAGCACCCGCTTCGGCGCGTCGCCGCCGAAAACGATCAAGAGCGGGCTATAGTCCGCCCCGGTACGGCGGATGCGGAAGGCGGGGTAACGGCTCATGATGGGCAGGACGCACGCCCTGAGCGGCGCGCTGGCGTGGCTCGCGATCGTTCCGGTGATCAGCCGGGAGGACTGGATCGGCGAGTACGCGGTGTCACTGTCGGTCGAGCAGGTCGCCGCCGGAGCGGTGGTCTGCGCGGGCGCGGCGCTCCTGCCCGACATCGACCACCACAACGGGCGCATCGCGAACACGTTCGGCCCGATCACCAAGCACATGTGCAAGTGGATCGGCAAGGCCTCCGGCGGGCACCGGCAGGCGACCCACTCGCTGCTGTTCGCGGTCGCCATCGGTTTCGCGATGGACCTCCTCGCCACCCACTACGTGTACGCCTGGTGGGCCTGCCTGTTCATGATCGTCGGCCTGGGGCTGCGCGGCGTCGGCCTCGACTTCGAGGGCAAGGAGCCGCAGTCGGCGCTGGCCGACTGCGCGCTGGCCGCCATCGCCGTCTGGCTGATGCACGACCTCGACATGAGCTTCGTCGGGTTCGCGGTCGGGCTCGGCTGCTTCGCGCACGTCGTCGGCGACTGCCTGACACCGCGCGGCTGCCCGGTGCTGTGGCCGGTCCCGTGGCGGACGTCGGTCCCGCTGATCCCCCGCACCGACGGGAAGGTCGAACGCTGGGTCGTCATGCCCGTGCTCGGCGTGGGCATCGCGATCCTGGCCGTCCGGTCGGTCATCGGGGACGCCGCCGTCACCTGGATGACGGCGGGCTGACGACGGGCGCGCCGCCCAGCAGGCCGGCGAACTCTTCACAGGTCAGCCGCCGGGCGCTCCCCTCGCGCGGGTCCCACAGGATGACGCGGTTGACGCCGGGGATCGCGTCGGCGGTGCAGGCGATCTGGGCGAGCGCGGTGCGCGGCCACTTCGACCGCACGGGCCACGGCCCGGGGACGACGCGGATCTGCAGACCCACGGTCCCTCCCACCCCCGGCAGGGGCTCGAGCGCACCGGGAACGTCGGTGCGCAGCCCTTGCCGCTGCTCCCATCCGGTCGGCGGGACCGATAGCTGCGTGATCGGCAGGTACGGGTGGCCCGGCAGGCCGGGGCGCGTGACGACGGTGAGCCGCCCGTCCTTCACGAGGTAGACGGTGATGTCGTCGGCCTCCCCGCCCGCGACCGGTCGGGGACCGGCGGCGGTGGTCCCGGTCGGACGGACGCCGCACCCCGCCGTGACGAGGACGGCCGCGAGGACGGCGGCGACGGCCCGGATCATGACGCGTCCTCCTCGTCGCCGATCCGCGCGACGGGCAGCCACAGCGTGAAGACCGCTCCCCCGCCCGGCCGGGCGGCGGCCTCCAGTGTTCCCCCGTGCAGGGCGGCGTTCTCCCGGGCGATCGCCAGGCCGAGGCCGCTGCCGTCGCTCGCGGTGCGCGCGGCGTCCGCCTTGACGAACCGGTCGAAGATCGCGTCGCGGAGGCCGTCCGGCACGCCGGGGCCGTGGTCGGTGACGGTGACCTCGACGCCGGGCCGTCCGTCCCGGGGCACCGGTCCGAAGCGCAGCGAGACCGGCGGCCCGCCGTGCTTCAGCGCGTTCCCGGCGAGGTTGGCGAGCACGACGTCGAACCGGCGCGGGTCGAGCCGGGCGAACAGGCCGGCGGGGCCGCCGACGGCGATCTCGCCCGCCCAGCCGCGCGCGTCGAGGGTCGCGGCGACGGCCTCCGCGACGTTCACGTCGTCGAGGACGAGCGCGGCGGCGCCCGCGTCGAACCGGCTGATCTCGATCAGGTGCTCGACGAGTCGGCCGAGCCGCCGCGTCTCGGTCGCGACCAGCCGGGCCGCGCGGCCGTCGCCGGGCGCCGCCGCGGCGTCGTCCGCCAGGACGTCCGTCAGCGCGACCATCGAGGTCAGCGGGGTCCGCAGCTCGTGCGAGACGTCGGCGACGAACCGGCGGGACGCCGCGTCCATCGCCCGCAGTTCGGTGACCGTCCGTTCGAGCGCCTCGGCCGTCCCGTTGAACGTGCGGGCGAGGTCGGCCAGTTCGTCCCGGCCGCGCACGTCCACCCGCGTCTCCAGGTCGCCCTCGCCGAGGGCCCGCGCGGCGGCGCCGAGCCGCCGCACCGGCCGCAGGACGCCGCGGGTCGCCAGCAGCGCGAGGGCGAGCGCGCACG
The DNA here is from genome assembly GCF_014648495.1 of Actinomadura cremea. Lineage (GTDB taxonomy): Bacteria > Actinomycetota > Actinomycetes > Streptosporangiales > Streptosporangiaceae > Spirillospora > Spirillospora cremea. Next base: position 490,767 of record NZ_BMRF01000003.1, on the reverse strand, counting down.
CGACCGCGAGGCCGTCGGCGATCAGCAGCACGCGGGCGAACAGGCTCAGGTCGTCCGCCTCCCGGCTCAGGTCGACCGAGACGAACACCATGGGCGGGACCGTGCGCCCGCCGGCGGTGACCTCGTAGCCGTCGAGGTGGGTGCCGACCAGAAGGTAGGGGGTGCCGTCCCGGACCACGCGCCGGTACACCATCTCGTCCAGCGCCCGCCGCGCGAACTCCCGGCTGACGGGCACGTGCAGCGCCCCCGGTTCCGGCACCTCGACGGCCCCGCCGCCCGCCACGCCGACCGCGGCCGCCCTGCGCTCGTTCCCGGTGCCCTCGTCCATCTCGGTGACCGGCCCCGGCCCGCCCGCACCGGACGCCTCGACGACCCGCGTGGTGCCGGCGCGGCCGGTCAGCACCCTCTCGAGCCGCTTCCCGAGCAGGTGACCGGCGTCGGGCGGCAGCCGCTTCGGGACCTCCCGGGCGAGGGTCGCCCGGACGTCCGTCAGCACCTCGTCCTGCACCCGGTCCAGCATCGTCCGGCGGTACAGCACGTAGGAGATGCCGGACGCGAGGACGGACGCCAGCAGCGCGACCGCGAGGAACGCCGCCGCGAGCCGCGCCCGCAGCCCGGTCAGCGGCCGGAGCGCGCGCACGGTCACGGCGCCGCGAACCGGTAGCCGAAACCGCGGACGGTCTCGATCAGCCGGGGCTCGGCGGGCTCGTCCTCGATCTTGGCGCGGACGCGCTGGACGCACGCGTCCACCAGCCGCGAGTCGCCCGGATAGGTGTGCTCCCAGACGGCGGCGAGCAGGTGGCGGCGGGTGAGGGCGTGCCCGGGGCGACGCGCCAGCTCCAGCAGCAGCCGCAGCTCGGTGGGGGTGAGCCGCAGGTCGGTCCCGGCCTTGGTGACCTTCAGGGACGTCCGGTCGATGACGAGGTCGCCGTGGACGGACCGGTTCGACGGCGTGCGCTCGGCGCGGCGGAGGACGGCGCGGATGCGGGCGTCCAGCACCCGGGGCTCGACCGGCTTGACCACGTAGTCGTCCGCGCCCGCCTCCAGGCCGAGGACGACGTCGAGGTCGTCGCCGCGCGCGGTCAGCAGGACGATCGGGAGGTCGGCGCCGCCGCACGTCTCGTCGCGGCGGACGCGGCGGCACGTCTCGATGCCGTCGATGCCGGGCAGCATCACGTCCAGGATCGCGATCTCGGGGCGCAGGGCGCGCAGCGCGTCGAGGCCGTCCTCGCCGGTGGCGCGGGCGGTGACGCCGTGCCCCTGGCGGGTGAGCGCCATTTCCAGCCCGACGCGGGCGGACGGGTCGTCCTCGACCAGAAGGATCTTCGCCACCCGGTCATTATCGGGCGGCCGCCCGGACTTCCCGCCTGATGTCACAAGATCCGGACATTTCCCGGACGAGATCATCACATCGAGCCGCGAGCGTGGGGACGCATGACGCTCGCGATCGATCTCCGGCCGTCCGCCCCGTCCGCCTCCCCACCGGACGGGCGGCCGCGGCGTGCCGTGCCCCGGCTGCTCGTGCTCGGCCTCCTCGCCCAGGTGAGCGTCCGGATGTGGTTCGCGCGCGGGCGCACCGGGCCGGCCGCGAACCCGGACGAGACCGGCTACCTCCTCGCGGCGCGGCACCTGGCCGGCGGGCCGGGCGGCGACCTGTCCGGCAACACGTTCTACCAGGGCGGGTACCCGCTCCTGCTGACCCCAGCGTCCTGGATCTCGGACGATCCGGCGACGGTCTACACGATCGTCATGCTGATCAACGCGGTGGCCGGCGCGGCGCTGTTCCCGCTGGGGTACGCGGCGGCGCGGCGGTTCGGGCTCGCGCCGCGGGCGGCGCTGCCGGTGTCGTTCGGCGCGGCGCTGCTGCCGGCGTCGACGTTCTTCGGCGCGTTCGCGCTGGCGGACGCGCTGCTGCCGGCGCTCGTCCTCGGCTGGCTGCTCGCCCTCGACCGGTTCGCACGGCGGGGGCGGCTACCGGACGCCGTCCTGGCGAGCCTCGTCGCGGCCTACGCCTCGGCCGTCCACACCCGGGGGACGGTGCTGCTCGCCGTGCACCTCGCGGCCCTCGCGGCCCTCATCGCCCTCGCCGTCCTGCGCAGGGGACCGCGCGGGACGCCCGCCGGGCTCGCCGGGCTCGCCGCCGGCGTCGCCGGGTACGCGCTGGGCGCGGCGGCCAACGCGCGGCTGCGGGACGCGCTGTACCCGGGCGGCACGCGGGACCTCGGCGACCTCCTGGTCACCCGGCTCACCACCGCGGACGGGCAAGCGTGGGCGCTGTCGGGAGCCGCCGGGCAACTCTGGTACCTGGTCGTGTCGACGTGGGGGCTGGCCGGGGTCGGACTGGTGGCCGTCGGGGCGGTGCTCGTCCGGCGGCGCGCGCCCGCGGCGGAGCGCGTGATGGCGGCCGTCCTGCTCGCCGCCGCGTGCGGCATCGCGTACGCGTCGTCGGCGGCGCTGCCGGACGAGCACCGCGTGGGCAACTTCGCGTACGGCCGCTACCTCGCGTGCACGGCGTGCGTCTTCGCCCTCGCCGGGGCGGCGGCGATCCTGCGCTCGCGGTCACGGGTCCGGGCGGCGGCGGGCGCGGCGGTCCTGCTCGCGGGGACGGGCCTGTGCGTCACGGCCCACGCGGGCGAACGCCTCCGGACGCACGCGTTCATCGGGTTCGACTTCCCCGAGGTCACGTTCCTCACCCGCGACCGCGCGGCGTTCGATCTCCCGGGGGCCTCGCTCGCGGCGGCCGGGCTGCTCGTCGTGCTGCTCGCGCTCGCGCGGGCGCCGCGCCCGGCCGTCCTCGTCGGGCTCGCCCTCGCCGGGACGAACCTGGCCGCGCTGGTCTTCCTCTTCGGGCCGTCGCCCGAGCGCGTGCGCCCGGCGCCGCCGCTGCCCGGACCGGCCGCGGGCGGGGTCGTCGCCGACCGGTCCCTGCACTGGGCGCTCAAGGTGAGGTTGCGGTACCCGGTGTGGTGGACGGGCATCGGCTCCTTCGACGTCCGGTCGGGACGGCCGCCCGCGCCGGACGTGTGCACGGTCGTCGTGCCCCGGCCGGACGGGACGGACCCGGCGGACACCTGGCCCGCGCATCCGGCCGGATGGCGCCCGCACCCGGGCGCCGCCTACGGCATCGGCTGGACGAGCTGGCACGACCCGTCCTGCGGGGACCGGCCGGGAACGCTCAGAACCGGGTGACCAGGGCGATGCGGTCGTGGTCGACCAGGAAGCCGTCGGAGACGAACGTCACCTCGCCGCCGTACTCCAGCGCCGTCTCGATGACGTGGTCGACGGCGTCGTCGACCACGTCCGCGCCGTGCAGCTCGCCGGGGCGCCCGTCGACCGGGACGAGGCCGCCGTCGCTCCGGATCGCGGGCGCGTAGTAGCCGCGCTCGACGACGAGGTGCTCGCCGCGGCCCTGCTCGACGAGCCGTACCACGTCGCAGAGCCCGGCGGCGTACCGGTCGATGCCGCGCGCCGCCTCCAGCTCGGACAGCACCCCGACCTCGCGGAGGTCCTCGTAGGCGGCCAGCGCCGGGCGGGCGGCCTCGATCAGCGTGCTCGGCGAGGCGCCCTCGAGGCTGCCGTCCACGCGCCCGGCGACCCGGACGTGCGGCCCCGCGACCTCGTCGAAGAACGCCTGGTGGCGGGTGACGCCGGTGACGATCAGCGGACGGTCGTCGCGGGCGAGGACGCGGTCGAGCGCGGCCGCGACGTCGCGCACGGCCTGCCGGTGCTGCTCGTCCCCGCCGGTGGCCCCGCGCCGCGCCCGGCGGCCGGACGCGACCTCGTCGATCGGCTCCGGCTCGACCGGGAAGCCGCCCCCGGTGCGCTCGGTCAGCTCGTCGCCGCGGCCGTCCCACAGCCGGGTGCGCTGGTCCGACAGCGTGAGCAGCCAGTAGCGCGGGGTGCGGGTGAAGGCGGCGACGAGGTCGCGGGTGGCGAAGCCGCTGTCGACGATCACCCGCTCGTCGACCGGCTGGTCGATCGCGAAGGCGTGGTGCTCGCCGTCCGGGGCGGCGAACAGCACGAGGCCGTCCGCGGCGTGCCGCAGGTCGACGTCGCCGGCCGCCCGTTCCAGGCCCCGGACGACGTGGTCGGCGGCGTCGGCCGGGACCCGGTCGTCGGTGTACAGCCGGCGCCGCGCCTCGGCCAGCAGGTTCCGCAGCCGGATGGGGTCCTGCCGGTTGCCCGGGGCGGCCCGGTGGGTCGGCATCAGCACCGACACCGCCGGGTAGGCGCGGGGTTTGCGCAGCTCGGCCAGAGTGACAGCGTCCATGATCCCCCGATCGATCGGTCATCTCGCAGCTGTCTCATTTGTAACGATTCGGGGGTAAATCGCGCGTAAGGGGCGGTCGAGTTTCGCGCAGCGCGGCGAACGTCACAGTCCCGCCCGGGTCATCCCGGCGAGATGAACCCCGTCTCGTAGGCGAAGATGACCGCCTGCGTGCGGTCGCGGGCCTGCAGCTTCGCGAGGACGTTCCCGACGTGCGTCTTCACCGTCTGCGGGCTCACGAACAGCTCCCCCGCGATCTCGGCGTTCGAGCGGCCCTTGGCCATCAGCCGCAGGACGTCCGACTCCCGCTCGGTGAGCCGGTCGTGCCAGCGGGCGCCGGCCGGACCGCCGCGGGCCGCGCCGTGCTCGGCGGCCAGCGCGCGGATCGCCGCCGGGAACAGCAGGGTGTCGCCGTGCACCACCATCCGGATCGCCTGCAGGATCTCCTCCGGGCGCGTCCGCTTGAGCAGGAACCCGTGGGCGCCCGCCTTGAGCGCGTCGTAGACGTACTCGTCGTTCTCGAACGTCGTGACGACGATGATCCGCGGCGGCTCGGGCATCGCCGACAGCAGGTGGCGGGTGGCCTGGATGCCGTCGAGCTCCGGCATCCGCACGTCCATGAGCACGACGTCGGGGCGCAGCCGCGACACCGCGCCCGGCACCTCCGACCCGTCGGCCGCCTCCCCGACCACGGTCAGGTCGTCCTCGGCGTCGATGATGGCGGCGAGCCCGGCCCGGATCAGCCGCTCGTCGTCGACCAGCAGCACCTTGATCGTCATGATCCGGACCTTAGCGGCAGGGACACCCGGAAGCACCAGCGTCCGCCGTCCGGTCCCGCGCTCATCTCGCCGCGCAGCACGGTGACGCGCTCGCGGACGCCGCCGAGGCCGCGCCCGCCGCCGTGGTCGGCGCCCTCGCCGCGCGCCGCGCCCAGCGGATTGCTCATCTCCATCTCCAGCCGTTCTCCCGTGACGCCGAGGCGGAGCCGCACCGGCACCCGTCCCGCGTGCCGCAGCGCGTTCGTCAGGCCCTCCTGGACGATCCGGTAGACCTCCCGCGACACCGCCGCGGGCACCGCCTCGATCTCCGGATCGACCCGCGCGTCGAGCATCACCCCGGCGATCCTCGTCTGCTCCAGCAGCCGCCCGAGGTCCTTCAGCGTGGCCTGCGGGGCGGGCCTGGACGGGTCCTCGCGCAGCAGCCCGAGGACGTGGTCGAGGTCCTCCAGGGCGGCGCGGGCGGACTCCTCGATCGCCGACAGGGCCTCCCGCGCGAACTCCGGATCGGCGTCCAGGACCCGCCCGGCCGCCGCGGCCTGCAGCGTCACCACGCTCAGCGCGTGCCCCACCGAGTCGTGCAGCTCCCGCGCCAGCCGGTTGCGCTCGGCGAGCTTGACGGCCCTGGCCTCCATCGCCGCGAGCCGTTCGGCGGGCGAGGGGCCGAGGAACACCGGAGCCAGCCGCGACAGCAGCGCGCCCGCCGCGACGATCAGCGCGAGCAGGACGGCCATCGAGCCGATTCCGATCAGCGGACCGGGCCACTGCGGCCAGTCGACCCGCCAGCCCCATGCGTCGAGGAACCGCGCGTCCCACGTCACGGCCGGTGCGAGGGTCACGAAGACGGCGAACGGCGGGACGGCCAGGCTGAGCCCGCTGATCACCACGCCGGCCGCCAGGTGCAGGGAGAACCACGCCGCCGTGCGGCCGCGGCTCTCCCACGAGCGCGCCGGGCCGGGCTCGAGCTCCTTCGCCGGTCCCTCGAGCAGTTCCCGGGCCAGGGACGTCGCCAGCATCCGCACCGTCGGGACGAGCCCGGTGACGAACGTCGCCGCCCCCGGCAGGACGACCAGTGCCAGCACCAGGGTGACGTACTCGTTGCCGATCGGGATCAGCGGTGTGAGCAACACCGACAGGAACCAGTACGGCATCAGCAGCGCGCCGCCCACCACGAGGTGGGCCCAGCGCCGCCAGGTCGTCCGCCGGACCAGCGGACGCAGAGGACCGATCACACGTCGATCCTGGCAGAACCGGCGGGCCCGCCCCTCCCCCGGCGGGAGGGGGCCCTCCCCCGTGCGGGTGAGCCGGACGGGCCGCCGGGCCGGGCGGCCCGCACCGGGTCAGGTGTCGCCGCGCTCCCCGGCGAGCCGGTCGCGTTCGGCGAGCTCGGCGAGGCGCGCGTTGTAGGCGGCCAGCTCGTCGTCCTCCGCCGGCACCCCGGTCGCCGCCCCGGCCCTGGCCGCGCGGTCGGCCCTGCGGTCCGTCCGGCGGGCCTGCCGCTGGTCGTCGGAGTACCACTGGATCGCCAGGACGATCAGGACGATGAACGTCGGGATCTCGCCGAACGCCCACGCGATCGCCCCGCCGGTGTGCTGGTCCTGCAGCAGGGACGTCCCCCACGGCGGGTCGACCGCGTTGTACCAGCCCTCGGCGATCGGCCGGCTCAGGTTCATCAGCGCGATGCCGAAGAACGCGTGGAACGGCATCGTGACGAACAGCAGCAGCAACCGTCCCGGGTAGGGCAGCCGCGTCGGCGCCGGATCCACGCCGAGCAGCACCCAGAAGAACAGGAACCCGGCGAGGAGGAAGTGCACGGTCATGCCGATGTGGCCCAGGTGGTTCTGCATCAGCGACTGGAACAGCGGCGTGAAGTACAGCGCGAACGTGCTCACCACGAAGATGACCGTCGCCACCGCCGGATGCGCGATGAACGCCGAGAAGCGGCTGTGCAGCATCGCGGTCAGCCATTCGCGGGGACCGCGGTCGCCGCGGATCCGCGCGGGCTTCAGCGCGCGCAGCGCCAGCGTGACCGGCGCGCCCACGACCAGGAAGATCGGGGTCAGCATGTTCAGCGTCATGTGCTGCGCCATGTGGACGCTGAACAGGATCGACGCGTACCGCGCCACGCCCGTCTGGGTGGCGAGGACGATCGTCAGCACGCCGACGAGCCAGAAGGCCGTCCGCCACACCGGCCAGGGGTCGCCGCGCCGCCGCAGGCGCACCACGCCCGCGAGGTAGACGCCGGCGAGCACGGCGGCGAGGGCCGCGAAGAACAGGTCGAACCACCACAGCGTCGCCAGCCGTCCCGCGGTGATCGGCGGCGGCATGTCGTAGCCGAGCAGGGTCCGGACGGCGGTCTCGGTGCCGGACGGCGGGGGCGGCGCGGTGCTCGACAGCGCGACGGCGAGGCCCATCGTGGCCGCCATCACGGCCGCCTCGACGCCCGCGAGCCGGGCGAACGCCCAGCCGCCTGCGCGCCGCGTCCCGCGGTCGTGCAGCGCGGGCAGCGTCCGCTGCCGGTGCCACCAGCCGAACCAGCCCAGCGCCCCGAACGCGACGATCTTGGCGAGGGCGAGCCGCCCGTAGTTCGTCGTCAGCAGCTCGGCGGGGTCGGGCATCCGCGCGACGATGTTCATCATCCCGCTGGCGCCGACGACGATGTAGCACCACAGCGCCATCCGGCTGAACCGCTCGGCCATGACGGGCAGCCGGTCCCGGCGCAGCATGGCGTGCGCGGCGACGACGGCGAGCCCGCCGACCCACGGGGCGACCGCCGCGACGTGCAGCGCGACGCCGGTGACCGCGATCGCGTGGTTGGCCGAGGACGCCGAGTGCCCGGTGAGGGGCGCGGGCAGCAGCGCGACACCGGCCATGGCCAGCAGCCCGATCGCGGCGGCGGGCGTGGCGGTGGTCCGCGCGAGCAGCGCGACGACGACCGCCAGCAGCACCACGACCATCAGCGCGGTGCCCTGCTCCAGCGACCCGACGTAGCTGCTCAGCTCGCTGCCGGTGAGCACCTGCCCGACCGGCTGCCCCAGCACGTCCGAGACGGTGAAGACGAGCGTGGCGGCCGCGGCGGCGGCCCATCCGGCGGCGAACCAGGACGCGGCCCGCAGGTATCCGATCGCGTCCGGCGACAGCGTCCCCGTCCCCGCCCCCGTGCCCGTCCTCGCGCCCGTCTTTCCGGCGCCCGTCTTTCCCGCGCCCGTCTTTCCCGCGCCCGCCTTCTTCGCGCCGCGCCTGGCCTCCAGCGGGAGCAGCACGGTCGCCGCCAGCAGCGTGCCGATGGTCAGCGCGGACGCCAGGTCCATGATCGTGCGGGAGACCGGCAGCCCCCACCGGGTGAGGGTGCCGGCGGTCGCGATCCCCGGGATGATCTGCTCGGCGACGGCTCCGCCCGCGACCAGCGCGACGGCCAGTCCGGCCATGCCCGCGGCGACCGCGATCGCGGCGGCCCGCACCAGCGCGGGGACGCCGCCGCGCGCGGCCTCCGTCCCGCGCGTGCTCTCCGCGCCGCTCATCGCGGCCCGCCCTTGCGCTGCTCGCGCGCGTGCTTGCGGGTCGCGCGGGACACGATGGCGAGGCCGATCCCGATGCCGAGCAGTGCCCCGACGATGATGATCGCCCACGTGACGACGGCGGACGACCCGGAGTCCTCCTCCGCCGCCGCGGGCTCGTTCCGGGCGAGCACGACCGTCTCGGACGGGCTCGCCGCCCGGGTGACGGTGAGGCCCGCGGGCTCGGCGGACGCGACGGACGCGACGGACGCGGCGGACGTCCGGCCGCCGCTCCGCGCCGGGGGCGCCGGCGTGACCCCGGTGACGGCCGCCGGCCCGCCCTCGCCGCGGACGCCGTCCGCCGGCCGCGTGTGGGCCGGTGCCGGACCGGCGGTGAGGACGCAGAGCACGGTGGCGGCGGCCGTGACGAGGCCGACCCGGGTCGCGCCGTGTCGGACGGGCGCGCGGCGCCGGGACGCGCGGGGATTGCGGGGCTTCATGGGTGCCGGATCTCCAGGAGAGCGAAGGGGCTCCAACCACCCTACTTAGGGTCTGCCGTTGCGCTTACCTACCCCATCTTGAGCACCGCGGGCCCCTCGCCGGCCACTTCCGGAGTGCTCAGCAGTCGCAGGGACAGCAGCAGCAGTCGCAGCAGCCGTCGCACCCGCAGTCGTCGCAGTGGCGGGTGACCCAGAAGCGGTCGCTGAACCGCCTGCCGTGGTGCTTGCTCCACTCGGGCTGGTAGATGCCGCACGTGGCGCACACCAGCGAGCCGGTGAAGCACGGGATCGGCAGCGGGGGACGCTTCCTGCGGGGCCCGCCGTGACCGCCGTGACCGCCGCCACCGTGACCGCCGCCGCCCCAGCCGCCGAACCCGCCGCCGTGGCCGCCGCCGTGGCCGCCGCCGTGGTCACCGCCACCGCCCGCGTGCGGCGGGTACCCCTGCTGCGGGTGCGCGTGCTGGACATGCGGCTGGTGGGTCGGGTACGGGCCGCCGTGCGGCGGGGGCCCGCCGGGCGCGGGCGGGTAGGCGGCGAAGACCCGGTCGACGGAGCGGGCGACCTCGCGGTCCAGCAGCGCCGCCACGAGGGCGGGCCGCTCCAGCTCCAGTTCGGCGAGCGCGAGCCGCAGCCCGTGCAGGGCGTCGGCGGCGAGCCGCCGCGCCTCGGCGGGGCCGGTGCCGGTGGCGACGAGGGGGTTGTAGGCGCCGGACCCGAGGTCGTCGTCGACGTCCTCGACGGCGTCGATCAGGTGCGCGAGGCGGCCGAAGAAGCGGCCCGCCTCGGCGAGCGGCTCGGCGTTGCCCGCCCGGCCCGCGAGGACGGCCGTGTGCGCGAACACGGCCGCGACGGCGGTCTCGGTCGGCTCGGTGAGGTCGAGCGGCGCGAGTCCGGGCGTGGCCTCCAGCAGCGGCTGCCGGGCGACGGCGGCCCGCAGCGCGGACGCGTCGAACCCGACGCCGGCGCCGGTGCGGCCGCCCGCGGAGTCCCAGCGGCCGGCCAGCCGGCCCGCCGCCGCCGCGACGGCCCGCCGCGCGTACGCGCCGTCGCCGTCGGCGACGTGGTCGCGGGTGCGGCCCGCCGCGAGCAGCAGCGACGTCGCCGCGGCGAGCTGCGCGCCCTCCGCGCGGGCCGCGACGACCTCGGCGCGCCGCAGGCCGCGCAGCGCGCACGGCCCGGCCGTCCGGCGCGGGGACGCCTCCGGCGCCTGCGCCTCCACCAGGACCGAGACGAGCAGCCCGTCATAGTTCGTGACGAGCCGCGCCGCCTGCCCGTGCCGGGCGCGCAGCGTCAGGCAGAGCCCGCACAGGTGCGCCATCCAGTCCGTGAACAGGGAACCGCACAGCACGTGCCTGCACGGGCGAACCACACCGAACAACGATGAACCTCCTGTAACCGGGAACCCGCCAGTCCGACGCCCCGGTGGGCGGAACGGTTCAACGTGATCGCGGCTACACCCCGGCGCAGGTCAGTGCGCGGCGGTAGGCGGCCATCCGGGGCTCGCCGGCCGGGCCGGTCTCGGCGAGCACCTCGGCGAGGTCGAACCACGCCTGCGCGGCCTCCCGGGACGCCTCCATCTCCTCCAGGCAGGTGGCGGCGCGGGTGAGCGCCTCGGTCGCCCGGTCGCGCCGGCCGAGCAGCAGGCACGCCTCGCCGAGGACGGTCAGCGCTCCGGCGGCCGCGCGGCGCGGGGCGTCCCCGAGCAGCTCCAGGGCCTCCTCGGCGAGCCGTACCGCCTCCTCCGGACGGCCGAGGACGGTCTCGGCGCGGGCCAGCTCGGTCAGGCACCAGGCGACGTCGATCTCCCCGGCGGCGCCGACACCGCCGTCGCCGCGGACCCGCACCAGCAGGTCGCGGGCGCGGACGGCCTGGTCCGGGCGGGCTCGCAGCAGCAGGCCCGCGTAGCTGACGCGGAGCCGGTCGAGGTCGCGGGGGTCCTCGCCGTCGCCGGCCAGCATCAGCGCCCGCTCGGCGAGTTCCACGCCCTCCTCGTAGGCGCCGCGGATCTCGGCGACGTAGGCGGCCTCGCCGTAGGCGAGCATCCGGGCGCGCGGGCTGCCGATCCGCTCGGCGCGCTCGACGAGCTGCTCGGCGAGCTGCCGCGCCCGGACGAGGTCGCCGCGCTCGACGAACGCGGCGAGCAGCGCCGCGCCGAGGTGCACGGCGGCGTCGGTCGAGTCGGCGCCGGTCGCGATCAGGTGCCGCAGCGCGTCCTCGGCGGCCTGGACGCCCGCGCCGGCGTCGCCGCGCTCGCGCAGGCAGCGGCTCAGCGCGACGTGCACGCGGGCCCAGTGGTCGAGGTCGTCCTCGGCGGAGACCTCCGCGGCGAGCGCGACGAGCCCCGCGATCGCGTCCTCCAGGGCGCCGGCGGCCTCCAGGGCCAGCGCGTGCCCCCAGCGGGCCTGGTGGAGCATCTCCGGCAGCGCGACGGCGTCGGCGCTCGCCAGCACCTCGGCGTACCGGGCGCGGGCCTCCTCGGCGGCGCCGTTGCGCAGCGCGATCTCGGCGTAGTCGAGGGTGACGCGCAGTTCGTCCACGACGTCCTCGCTGACGCCGCTGACCAGGTACGTCGCCGAGCAGTTCAGCTTCGCGGCGAGCAGTTCGACCACGCTCGGCGCGGGCACCCGCTTGTCGCTCTCGATCAGCGAGATATAGCTGTCCGAGAGTTCGGGAAAGGCGAGTTGCGCCTGGCTCACGCCCTGCCGGATACGCAGGGCGCGGATGCGCTGTCCGAGTGTCTCGCGATCCATCGTGTGACCACCGCCTACAGGGTTCTCGCCGGCTGCGTCGCGCGCAGGGCGAGGAAGAAGTCGACTCGATCTTCCAGTGTGCCGAGATCCCGGCCGGTCAGGTCCTCGATTCGTCGGATTCGGTACCGAAGCGTGTTCACATGGACGTGCAGCTGCGTCGCGGTCCGGCTCCAGGAGCCCGAGCAGGCGAGGAAGACCTCGAGGGTGCGCAGCAGTTCGGCGCGCCGGGCGCTGTCGTAGGCCTCGAGCGGTCCGAGCATCCGGTCGCGGAACGACCAGCGCGTCCGTTCGGAGACCTCGGCCAGCAGCAGCGCGTAGGTGTCGGGGTTCACCGTGCCCAACGAGTCTGGCATTCGCACCAGGGCAGGCTATAGCGCAGCAATCCCGTCACGCAGCGCAGTCCCACTCCGCTCAGGCGGAACTTCCCGGCAAAGCCCCCTTCGCCTCGGCGGTGCCGCCGCCCGGCCCGGTGCCGGCGGCGGCTAGCCTGTGCTCGCACTTTTCCGAGTCGACGCTGCTGGAGGCTGAGCCCGCGCCATGTCCGACACCCCTACCGCGAAGGCCGACGAATCACCGCCCTCGGGCGGGCGCGGGCCGCTCGACCGGTTCTTCGACCTCACCGCACGCGGGACGAGCGTCCCGCGTGAGTTGCGCGGCGGCGTCACCACGTTCTTCGCGATGGCGTACATCATCCTGCTGAACCCGATCATCCTCGGCGGGGCGAAGGACGTCACCCAGTCGACGCTGTCGATCCCCCAGCTGACCACGATGACCGCGCTGTCGGCCGCCATCACGACGGTCCTGATGGGCCTGGTCGGCAACGCGCCGCTGGCGCTCGCCGCGGGCCTCGGCATCAACGCGGTCGTGGCGTTCCAGGCCGCGCCGGTGATGACCTGGGAGCAGGCGATGGGCCTGGTGGTCATCGAGGGCGTGATCATCGTGATCCTGGCGCTCACCGGGATCCGCGAGCGGATCATGAACGCGATCCCGCTGGCGCTCAAGCACGCGATCGCGGTCGGCATCGGCGCGTTCATCGCGCTCGTGGGCCTGTACGACGCGCACTTCATCAGCTCCAGCGAGACGAGCCCGCCGCTGGCGCTCGGCACCGGCGGGCGGCTGGAGACGTGGCCGACCGTGGTGTTCGGCCTGACGCTGCTGCTGATGATCGTCCTGTACGTCCGGCGGGTGCCCGGCGGCCTCCTGATCAGCATCGTGGCCGGGACGGTCGTCGCGGTGCTCATCGAGGCGAACGCGACCATCGCCGAGGGCGGCTGGGGCGTCGTCACCCCGAACGTGCCGGACGAGCTGTTCGCCATGCCCGACTTCTCACTGTTCGGCCAGGTCGACGTGTTCGGCGGGTTCGCCGAGGCCGGGGTGATCACCGCGCTGGTCGTCCTGTTCACCCTGGTGCTGTCCGGGTTCTTCGACGCGATGGGGACGATCCTCGGCGTCAGCGACGAGGCCGGCCTGGTGTCCGAGCGCGGCGACGTGCCGCGGCTCGGCCGCATCCTGTCGGTGGACGGCGTGTCCGCGGCGTTCGGCGGCATCACCAGCTCGTCGGCCAACACGGTGTTCGTGGAGTCGGCCGCGGGCGTCGGCGAGGGCGCCCGGACCGGCCTGGCCAACATCGCCACCGGCGCCCTGTTCGCCGCCACGCTGTTCCTGACCCCGCTGGCGGCGGTGGTGCCCGCGCAGGCGGCGGCGCCCGCGCTGCTGGTCGTCGGCGCGCTGATGATGATGCAGGTCGCCAAGATCGACTGGGACGACCTGGAGCTGGTGATCCCGGCGTTCCTGACGATCGTGCTGATGCCGTTCACGTTCTCGATCACCATCGGGATCGGCGGCGGCATGGTCGCCTACGCGGTGATCAAGGTCGCCAAGGGCAAGGCGCGCGAGGTGTCGGTGTGGCTGTGGCCGGTGGTGGCGATGTTCCTGCTGTTCTTCGCGATTCACCCCATAGAGACCTGGCTGGGCGTCCGCTGATGCCGGAAGGCCGCACCTCTCTGCGCGTTTGAAAGTCTCGCGGCGCGTTCCGGGTGTCAAATGATGCCGACATCGCGTAAGCAGAAGGTAAGGCCTTACCTCCCGGCGTGAAAGTGTGGCTGCCTGTGTCCGCGGACTCACCCTCCGAACCGTCCCCGCGCGGTCACGTCCTGCTGGCGCCCGAGCGGTTCCTCGGCGCCCTGTCGGCGGCCGAGGCGGCGCGGCACCTGGCCGCCGGGCTGCGCCGGGCGCGGCCGGACGTCCCGGTCGTGGAGCTGCCGGTGGCCGACGGCGGCGACGGCACCGTGGACGCGGCCGTCGCGGCGGGCTGGCGGCGGATCGAGGCGGAGGTGTGCGGCCCGGCCGGACGGCCCGTCGGCGCGGCCTTCGCGCTGGCCGGGGACGTCGCGATCGTCGAGCTGGCCGCGGCGTCCGGCGTCCGGCGCCTCCCCGGCGGGCGCCCGCGCCCGCTGTCGGCCACCAGCACCGGGACGGGCCAGCTGATCGGCCGCGCGCTGCGGCACGGCGCCCGGCGCATCGTGCTCGGTCTCGGCGCCGCCGCGTGCGTCGACGGCGGCGCCGGGCTCGTGCAGGGGCTCGGCGGGCGGCTGCTCGACTCGACCGGCCGGGACCTGCCGCCCGGCGGGGCCGCGCTGCGCTCCCTGCACGCCCTCGACCTGCGCGGCATGCCCGACCTGGCGGGCGTCGAGGTGGTGGCGGCGGGCGACCCGGCGGGCCCGCTGCTGGGCCGCGGCGGGGCGGCGGCCGTGCACGGCACGCGCGGCGGGGCGAACCGCGACGAGGTCCGCGTGCTGGACGCGGGCCTGCGCCGCTGGGCCGACCTGGCCGAGGCGGCGACCCGCCGGGCGGCGCGCGACCTGCCGGGCGCGGGGGCCGCCGGCGGCACCGGGTTCGCCGCGCTGGCCTTCCTCGGCGCGACGATCGAGCCCGGCCCCGGCGTGCTGCTCGACGTGCTCGGGTTCGCGGGCAAGGCGCGCGACGCGCACCTGGTCGTCACCGGCGAGGGCGTGCTCGACACCCGCTCGCTGCGCGGCGGCGCGGCGATCGGCGTCGCGCGGGCGGCGGCGCGGGCGGGCGTCCCGGTCGTCGCCGTGGCCGGGCGGCGCGGCCTCACCGGCGAGCAGCTCCGCAAGGCGCGCATCCAGGCCGTCTACTCGCTGGAGGACATCGAGCCCGACGCCGGGCGCTGCGTCCGGCGGGCCGGCCCGCTGCTGGAGCAGCTGACGGTCGCGATCGCCGACGAGTGGCTCCCGCCGGTCCGCCGTCCGAACGCCTGAGTGGCGGGAGCGTCCCGGGGGAGAACTCAGAGGGTACGGACGTCAGCCCCCACAAGGAGCCTTCCGTGAAGATCGGCGTACCCCGCGAGATCAAGAACCACGAGTACCGCGTGGCCATCACCCCGGCGGGAGTCCACGAGCTCACCCGCCACGACCACGAGGTGTTCGTCGAGCGGGGCGCGGGCCTCGGCTCGGCGATCCCCGACGACGACTACACCGCCGCGGGCGCCAAGATCCTCGACTCGGCCGACGAGGTCTGGGCCGAGGGCGACCTGGTCCTCAAGGTCAAGGAGCCGATCGCGCCCGAGTTCCACCGGATGCGCGAGGGCCAGGTCCTGTTCACGTACCTGCACCTGGCCGCGTCCCGCGAGTGCACCGACGCGCTGCTGGCGGCGGGCGTCACCGCGATCGCCTACGAGACCGTCCAGCTCCCGGACCGCTCGCTGCCGCTGCTCGCCCCGATGTCGGAGGTCGCCGGGCGGCTGGCCCCGCAGGTCGGCGCCTACCACCTGATGGCGTCCAACGGCGGGCGCGGCGTGCTGCCGGGCGGCGTGCCCGGGGTGGCGCCCGCGAAGGTCGTGGTGATCGGCGGCGGGGTGTCCGGACTGAACGCCGCGCAGATCGCGGCCGGGATGGGCGCGGACGTCACGATCCTCGACGTCGACGTCGACCGGCTCCGCCACATCGACGCGATCTACCAGGGCCGGGTGCGGACCCTGGTGTCCAACGCCCTCGCCGTCGAGCAGCGGGTCCGCGCCGCCGATCTGGTGATCGGCGCGGTGCTGATCCCGGGCGCGAAGGCGCCGAAGCTGATCTCGGGCGACCTCGTCGCCGGGATGAAGGCCGGGTCCGTGCTCGTGGACATCGCGATCGACCAGGGCGGCTGCTTCGCGGACTCGCGGCCGACCACCCACGACGCCCCGACCTACCCGGTGCACGGCTCCACGTTCTACTGCGTGGCGAACATGCCGGGTTCGGTGCCCAACACCTCCACCTACGCCCTCACCGGCGTGACGCTCCCCTACGCCGTCGCGATCGCCGAGAAGGGCTGGCACGGCGCGCTGCGGGCCGACGCGTCGCTGGCGCGCGGCCTCAACACGCACGCGGGCGAGATCGTCTACGACCACGTCGCCGAGGCCCACGGACTGCCGTGGACGCCGCCGTCGTCCGTCCT
This sequence comes from Actinomadura cremea, assembly GCF_014648495.1. Taxonomy (GTDB): domain Bacteria; phylum Actinomycetota; class Actinomycetes; order Streptosporangiales; family Streptosporangiaceae; genus Spirillospora; species Spirillospora cremea. The sequence continues at coordinate 474,522 of NZ_BMRF01000003.1, read as the reverse complement.
GGACTGACCCGTTCCCCTCCCCCGGCGTCCCCTCCCCCGGTGCGCCCCTCCCCCGGTGCGCCCCTCGGCCGGGGGATGCGGGCGGCGGGCCCGCGCCTAGAGTGGTGCGCATGGGGCAGCTGATCATCGTGCGGCACGGCGAGACCGAATGGAGCCGGGCGCGCCGGCACACCGGACGCACCGACCTCCCGCTGACCGACCGGGGCGAGGAGCAGGCCCGCGCGCTGCGCGCGGCGCTCGCCCGCCGCCCGATCGTCCGCACGCTGGTCAGCCCGGCCGAGCGGGCGCGCCGCACCGCCGAGCTGGCGGGCCTGCCGGTGGACGGCGTCGTCCCCGACCTGTGGGAGTGGGACTACGGCGGCTACGAGGGCATCACCTCGGCCCGCATCCGGGAGGACCGGCCCGGCTGGTTCCTGTGGGAGGACGGGGTGATCCCCGGCGACGCCGAACACCCGGGCGAGTCGGTCGAGCAGGTGGGCGCGCGCGCAGACGCGGTCTTGGCGCGGGTGTGCCCGCTACCGGACGACGGCGACGTCGCGCTCGTCGCGCACGGGCACTTCCTGCGCGTCCTCACGGCTCGGTGGCTCGGCCTGGAACCCGCGCTGGGGCGCCTGTTCGCGCTGGCGACCGGGACGCTGTCGGTGCTCGGCACCGAGCACGACCGTCCCGTCGTCTCCGCCTGGAACATCCCCCCGAACTAGCGCATAACATACCCCTGCGGGGGTGTCCCTCCGCGGTGCGAGGCCCCAGACCGATTGCGAGGACCGAGATGGCGACCAGCGAGGCCCCCACGCGCGGCTACACCGCCACCAAGGACCAGCTGCAGACCCGGCTCCGCCGGATCGAGGGGCAGGTGCGCGGCGTCGAGCGCATGGTCGAGGACGACCGGTACTGCATCGACATCCTCACCCAGATCAGCGCCGTCCAGGCCGCGCTCGACAAGGTCGCGCTCGGCCTCCTCGACGGCCACGTCCGGCACTGCGTCGCCGAGGGCGCCGAGGAGGGCAAGGGCGACGCGATGTCCACCGAGCTGATGGCCGCCGTCGGACGGCTGATGCGCCGCGGCTGACCGCCGCCCGTCCCGCCCGGCCGCCCGCCCCGCCGCTCGCGCGCGGGCCGCTCAGGACGCGATCGTCCAGGTGGCCGCCTCGGTCTCGCGCTCGCGGGTGAGGCGCAGGGCGCGCCGCGCGTCCGGGGAGTAGCGGTACCGCTCGGGCACCGCGCGCGTGGTCCGGTACAGGCTCTTGAGCGTGAGCGTCGCCGCGAGGTCGGACGTCGGCAGCCCGGGCAGCCCGTACATGCGGCGGGCCCACCGCGGCAGCGTCGACACCGTCAGGCTCCCGACGACGGGCGCGGCGAGCTTCAGCGGCAGCAGGTTGCGCGGGACGGCCGGGCTGAACATGCGCCGCAGCCCCGTCCGGGCCTCGTCGCACGCCCAGACGCGGCCCCGCATGTCGGCGTAGTAGTCCTCCATCTCCGCGACGGACGCGGGGACGCCCGCGGGATCGAGGCCGACGACCGCGGCGGCGCGGCGCTGCTCGTCCACGAACCGGTCGGCGTCCCGGGGGCTCAGCGGGACGCCCGCGCGGCGCGCGACGTCGAGGTAGGAGTCGACCTCGCCCATGTGGACCCAGAGCAGGTTCTCGGGGTCGTCGATCGGGAACGTCTCGCCCGTGCGCATGTCCAGGCCGGTCAGCTTGGAGTGCAGCTTGCGGACGCGGCGCCCCACCCGCTCGACGTCCTCGGTCGCGCAGTAGGTGCGGACGCGGACGAACTCGACCGTCCGGGTCAGCCGCCCCCACGCGGCGTCCGCCTTCATCAGCTCGGAGTTCTGGGCGGTCCCCCACATGGTGCGCGGGTGCAGCGACTGGAGCAGCAGCGCCCGGATCCCGCCGATGATCAGGACCGGTTCGCCCATCACCCGCCAGGTGATGGAGCCGGGCCCGAACAGCCCGTCGTCGGCCTGCTTCCCGCGTGTCCCGTCGTGCACGGCGGCCCCCCTTTCCTCGCGCCGAGCAAGTCACGTCGATCCGCGTAACTCAAGATTTACCCAGGTATGCCCTGGGTCACACGCGGTACCGGGCCGTCAGCATCCCGCAGGGGGACGCCCACCGGCAAGGGACGTCCCGTTCTCGGCGGGCTCCGTTCGGGCGGCGGTCAGTCGTCTTCGGGGTCGTCGCCCTCGGTCTGCTCGGCGATCCAGGCGAGGTAGTCCATGCTTCCGGCCACCACCGGCGTCGCGATGATCTCGGGGGTGTCGTAGGAGTGCAGTTCGGTGATCAGGGTCGCCAGCTCGTCGAACCGGTCGGCGGTGGTCTTGAACAGCACCATCCACTCCTCGGCCGACTCGATCTCGTCCTCCCACCAGTAGGTGCTGGCGATCGGGCCGACGAGCTGGGCGCACGCCGCGAACCGCTCGGACACCGACGCCTTGGCCAGCTCGGCCGCCTCGGCCCGCGAGTCGGTGGTGGTCGTCACCTGAACGTAAGACTGCGCCATGGCACGACTCCTTCCCCTTCGCGGACCGCGCACGCGTTCGCCGACCGCACGCTATCGGGCCGGTCTGACGACCAGGGCGCTTCCGCCACCGCGCCGTTCCGGTTCGGCGACGGCCTGGACCAGGCCGGGCCGCAGGATCTCCAGCGCGTTCGCGGCCCCGATCACGCCCCGCGGCGGGCCCGCGAAGAGCTCGAGCGCGTGACCGCGGGCGCGCAGGTCGTCGCCGTACTCGTCGATGAACGCCTGCTCCGCGAAGACCTGCGGGGTGTTGCGCTGGGTGGCGCGGGGCGCGCCGAGGGCAGCGGGCAGGTCCATGCCGAGGTCGAGCCGGTTGACCAGGATCTGCAGCACCGTCGTGATGATCGTGCTCCCGCCCGGGGTCCCGAGCGCGAGCCGCGGCCGTCCGTCCTCCAGCACGATCGTCGGGGCCATGCTGCTGCGCGGGCGCTTGTGCGGGCCGGGCAGGTTCGGGTCGGGCGCCTCGCCGGGCCCGGGCGGCTCGAACGAGAAGTCGGTGAGCTGGTTGTTCAGCAGGAAGCCGCGGCCGGGGACGGTGATGCCGCTGCCGCCGAACTGCTCGATGGACAGCGTGTAGGACGCGACGTTGCCCCACCTGTCGGAGACGACGAGGTGGGTGGTCTGCGGCCCCTCGTGGGTCGTCGGCGCCGCCGCGCCGCGCGCGGGCCCGCACGGCCCGTAGCGTCCGTCCGGGGAACCGGGCGGGACGGGCGCGGCCGCGGCCTCGTCCGGCTTGATCAGGCAGGCGCGCTCGCCGGCGAACCCGGGCGACAGCAGCTCGCCGAGCGGGACGTCGACCTTGTCGGCGTCGCCGACGTAGCGGCCCCGGTCTGCGTAGGCGAGCTTGGACGCCTCCAGGTACAGGTGCAGCGCGTCGACCGGGCGGTCCTCGTCGAGGTCGAACCCGGCGAGGATGTTCAGCGCCTCGCCGACCGTGGACCCGCCGGACGACGGCGGCGGCATCCCGTACACGTCGAGGCCGCGGTACGACACGTGCGTCGGCTCGCGGAGCTTCGCACGGTAGGCGTCCAGGTCGCCGGACCGCATCAGGCCGGGACGGACGGTGCGTCCGGCACCGGGGGCGACGGGCGGTTCGGCGACCGTGCGCACGACCTCCCGGCCGAGGCGCCCCTCGTACAGCCAGTCGCCGCCGTACCGGGCGAGCGCGCGGTAGGTGCCGGCGAGGTCGGGGTTGCGGAACACCGAGCCGACCTCGGGCACCTTCCCGTCCGGCAGGAACAGCTCGCGGGTCGGGGCGATGTCGCGGAAGCGCTCCTCGTTCACGGCCGTCTGGTCGTGGAACTCCCGGTCGACGACGAAGCCCCGCTCGGCGACCTCGATGGCGGGCCGCAGCAGGTGCCGGAGCTTCCGCTTGCCGAACCGGTCGAGGGCCAGCTCCCACTGGGCGACCGTGCCGGGCACGCCGACGCCGAGGCCGCTGGTGACGGCCTCCTCGAAGGGCAGCGGCTCGCCGGTCTCGGGATCGACGAAGGAGTTTGCGCGCATCCGCTCGGGCGCGGTCTCCCGGCCGTCGATCGAGTGCACCCGTCCGCTGCGGGCGTCGTAGTAGGTCATGAACCCGCCGCCGCCGATCGCCGCGACGTACGGCTCGGTGACGCCGAGGGTCGCCGCGGCGGCGACGGCCGCGTCCATCGCGTTGCCGCCGTGCTTCAGGACGTCCAGGGCGGTCCGGCTCGCGTACGGGTCGACGGTGGAGACCGCGCCGCCGTACCCGGTCGCGACCGGCCGCTTGTCCGGCGGCGCCGGGTGCCGGGGACGGGCGGACGCCGGGGCGGTCAGGGCGGTGGAGGCGGCGAGGGCCGCGGCGACGGCGACCGCGGCGGCCGGGGCCGTCCGGCGGAACCGCCGCCCGCGCGGCCGGGCCGGGCGCGGGAACGGCGCTGCGGGCGGGGACGGATGCGACGGGGAGCGGGACACCGGGCCTCCTGAAGATCGCGGCGACTCAACGGTGCCATCGATCTTCGTCGCGCGCCACCGTCCGCGCCGAACGCTCCGGAGGGACGGCCGACACCGGCCGATCCCCGCTCGAATTTACTTTCGTCCGCACATATTGCGAATGGTTCGCACTGGAGCGCTCCCATCGAACCCGAATCGGTGTTCGCCCAGGGTGAGCACGCCGCTGCGCCGCGCCTACGGCTCCGGAGTTTGGCAGGATTCGACAACAGCCATTGGACATCGACCACCCGGCAAACGTTGCATTCTCGGTCTTACCTGGTGAATTCTTAGGGACTTCGCCGACGACCGCCGCGACCGGCGCCGCGGGGTCCGGTGCCAGGGGGGACCGCCTATGACCTGGGACATCCGCATGCGCACGAACATGTTCCGGCGCCTGCCCGTCGAGCGGGCGACCGGCCGGCTGTACGGCGGCCGGCACCGCCTCCGCGTGGTCTACCGGACCCGCGATCTGGTGGTGCTCGGCCTCGGAGTGATGATCGGCTCCGGCATTTTCAAGATCGCCGGAGAGCAGGCGGCGGGGACCGCCGGGCCCGCGGTACTGGTGTCGTTCCTCATCGCCGGCGTCGTGTGCCTGCTGGCCGCGCTCGCCTTCGCCGAACTGTCGTCGATCATCCCGGTCGCGGGGAGCGCCTACTCGTTCAGCTACGTCGCCTTCGGTGAGGTCTGGGCCTGGGTCGTCGGGTGGGCGCTGCTGATGGAGCTGCTCCTCGCGGCGTCCGTGCTCGCCCGCGTCTGGTCCCTGTACGCGACGCAGACCCTGCACGACTTCGGCGTCGGCGTCCCGTCCTGGCTCGGCGACCTGATCGGCCAGGAGAAGGGGCCCGACCTCCTCGCCTTCGGCATCCTGGCGCTGCTGGTGCTGATGCTCGCCACCGGCAGCCGGCTCGGGCTGCGGACGCTGTGGTTCATGGTGATGGCCAAGGTCATCGTGATCGGCGCCGTGATCGCGGTCGGGCTGAAGCACTTCGAGCCCGGCAACCTCACGCCGCTCGTCCCGCCCGCGCGGCCCGCGCCCGAGGACGGCCGGACCGTCCTGGACGCGCTGCTCGGCGCGCTCGGCGGCGGGACGCCGCACGTGTTCGGCGTCTGGGGGGTCCTCGCCGCCGCCCCCGCCATCGCGTTCGCCTACATCGGGTTCGACCTGATCGCGACCGCGTCGGAGGAGACCGACGACGCGCCGCGCAAGGTGCCGCGGGGCATCATCACCGCGCTCGTGGCCGCCGTCGTGCTGTACGCGGCCGTGGCCGTCACGTTCGTCGGCATGGTCGGGATGGACGGGCTCGGGCGGCTCGACCAGGGCGGGCTGCTGCTCGCCAGCGCGTTCGACGCGGCCGGTTCGGGCGCGATGGCCAAGATCGTCGACATCGGGGCGGTGCTGGCGCTCACCACGGTCACCCTGGTGCTGCTCATCAGCCTGACGCGCGTGATCTTCTCGATGGCGCGGGACGGGCTGCTGCCGCGCCGGCTCGCCGGGATGAGCCGGTACCGGGTGCCGTCCCGCGCCACCCTGCTCGCGGGCGGCGCGGCGATCGTCATGTCGCAGACCGTGGACGTCCTCACCCTCGAGCAGCTCGTGGTGATCGGGACGCTGTTCGCGTTCCTGTTCGTCGCCGCCGCCGTCCCGACGCTGCGCCGCGCCCGTCCCGACCTGCACCGCCCGTTCCGGGTGCCCGCCGCGCACCTGACCGCCGCGGTGACGATGGCCGCCGTCGGCTGGCTGATGCTGAACCTCAACGTGCGGACCTGGGTCTACTTCGCCGCCTGGATGGCCGTCGGGCTCCTGCTGTACCTGGTCTACGGGCGCCGCAAGAGCGAGCTGAGGCCGCTGATGGACGAGCCGCCGCCGAAACGTCCCGTCTTCGAGGCGTCCCCACCCGAGGGCCTGCCCCTGGGCGGCCCGCCGCCCAGGCGCCTGCCGTCCGGCGTCGAGCCCGTCTCCGGGCCGCTCGCCGCGCCGCCGCCTCCGCCGCCGCCGCCGCGGCCGAACGTCCCCGCGCCGGAGACCCCGTACCCGACGGGCCGGTACTCGCTGCGCCGCCCGGACGTCCCGACCGCGCGCGACCCGCGGCGGACGTCCCCGGACCCGCGCCCGGACGAGGAGCCGGAGGAGCCGCCGCACCCGGGGGGCCGCCACCGGCGCTGACCCGGCGCGGCGCGTGGCCGCATCCGGACGCGCATTGACCGGGCGCCGTCGCGCGTCCATGATCTCGGCACAACGCCGCGGATCTTCCGGAGGTGGACGTTGCGTCTCCCACGCGCCCTGCCCGCCGCGCTGTGCGCGCTCGTCCTGGCGATCACCGGGCTCGTCCCCCTGGCCCCGGCGCCCGCCGCCGCGCGCACGCAGGAGGGCTGCGACCCGATCGACCCGGCCGCGTGCCTGCTGCCGTTCCCCGACGACTGGTACACGGTGCGCGATCCGGGCACGCCGACCGGCCGCCGCGTGGACCTGCGGACGACGCCGCGCAACGCGCTCGGGGTGCCGGTCGCGCCGGACGAGTGGAACCGGGCGGACGGCTTCTCCCCCGGCTCGATGCTGCTGAGCCGCGTCCCCGGCGTCGACCTGACCCGCAGCGGCGCGGCGCCGATCACCGACATCGGCGCCTCCCTGGACCCGGACGCGCCGATCGTCGTCATCGACACCGCGACCGGCGAGCGGTGGCCGTACTGGGCGGAGCTTGACGCGAACGCGCCCGAGGACCGCCGCGCGCTGATCGTCCGTCCGGCCCGCAACCTCCGCGAGGGCCACCGCTACGTCGTGGCGCTGCGGAACCTGCGGGACGCCTCCGGCGCGCCGATCGCGCCGAACCCGGCGTTCCGCGCGATCACCGGCCCCGACCTGCCCGGCGGCCACCCCCTGGACGAGCGGCAGCGGTCGATGCGGCCGGTCCTGGACGACCTCGCCGCGCACGGCGTGGACCGCGACGGCCTCTACCTCGCGTGGGACTTCACCGTCGCGAGCCGCGAGAGCCTCACCGGGCGGATGCTGCACATCCGCGACGACGCCCTCGGGCGCCTCGGCGACCGCTCGCCGTCCTTCCTGGTCACGCGGGTGCGCGAGGACGTCGACGAGCGGATCGCCCGCGAGGTCGAGGGCGTCGTGTGGGCGCCCGGCTACCTCGACCGGTACGGCGGCCTGCCGGGTTCGAAGTTCCGCCTCGGACCCGACGGCCGTCCGTCCCGGCTGCCCGGGAACGACCAGGCCGTCCCGTTCCGGTGCGAGATCCCCCGCTCGGCGTTCGGCGAACCGGCCCGTCCCGCCCTGTACGGCCACGGGCTCCTCGGGTCGCACGACGAGGTCGGCGCGGGCAACGTCACGGCCATGGCGGACGAGCACGGCTTCGTGTTCTGCGCGACGAAGTGGATCGGCATGGCCGACGAGGACGTCCCGAACGTCGTCTCGGCGCTCACCGACCTCACCCGGTTCCAGACGGTCGCCGACCGCCTCCAGCAGGGGATGCTCGGCTTCGTCTTCCTGGGCCGCGCCATGACCCGCGGCTTCCCCGGCCACTCCGCGTTCCAGGACGAGTCGGGCGCCTCCCTCATCGACCGCGACGCGCCGCTGACCTTCGACGGCAACAGCCAGGGCGGGATCATGGGCGGCGCGCTCACCGCCGTCTCCCCCGACATCCGCCGCGCCGTCCTCGGCGTCCCGGCGATGAACTACAGCACCATGCTGAACCGCAGCTCCGACTTCCCGACGTACGCGCGCGTGTTCGACGTCTTCTACCCGGACAAGCTCGACCAGCAGATCGGGCTCGCGCTGATCCAGATGCTGTGGGATCGCGGCGAGGCGAACGGCTACGCGCACCACATGACCGACGACCCGCTCCCCGGGGCGCCCCCGCACCGGGTGCTGATGCACGTCGCGTTCGGCGACCACCAGGTGGCGAACGCGGCGACGGACGTCCAGGCCCGGACGATCGGCGCGCACGTCCACGCCCCCGCGCTGCGCCCCGGCCGCAGCCCAGACGACGTCCCGTACTGGGGCGTTCCGACCTTCGGCGCGTTCCACGAGGGGTCGGCGATGGTCGTCTGGGACAGCGGCACGCCCGCTCCGCCGACGACGAACACCCCGCCCACGCGGGGCGAGGACCCGCATTCCGACCCCCGCAACGATCCGGAGGCCCGCCGCCAGAAGGCGGTCTTCCTCGAGACCGGCCGCGTCGTCGACGTCTGCGGCGGCGGCCCGTGCGTGCTCGCGCCCTGAGGCGTCCTCGATGAGGCGCGCCGGGTCGGACGGGTCGCGCGTGCCGCCGGCGAGCCGGACGCGTCCGGGGTAGGACGCGGGCGCCGCGAGGGGGTCCGTCCCGCGCCCGGCTTCGGCGACCTGGCCGCCACTCCCGCGATCCGCTTGGCAACCGCGTGTGGGCACGCGATGCTTTTGAGTCACCGGCGACAGCGAGGGGGCAGCATGGAGCCTGGTGGCACCGTCGACATCGTCGTCGTCGAGAGCGAGCGGCACACCACCGTGCTGCTGAGCGGCGAACTGGAGCGGGCGTCGTGCCCGCTCGTCCGGTCCCGGCTGCGCCCGCTGACCGGGCGCCCGCTCGTGCTGGACGTGTCCGGCGTGACGTTCTTCGACGCCGAGGGCATGCGGACGATGTGCCGGTGCGCCCGCGCGTGCGAGGCGGAGGGCGCCGCGCTGGCGCTGGTCGGGATGCGCCCGTACGCGGCGAAGGTGTTCCGCATCCTCGGGCTGGACCGGGACGTCCCGCTGTGCGCCTCGATGGACGAGGCGCTGTGGTGCGTCCTCCCGCGCACCGACGAGGAGATCAGGGAGTGGCTGTCCGGCTGAGGTGACGCTCGACGCTCGCGACCTTGGCGTCGAGGGCCCCGGTCACGCCGGGCCGCACGTCGGCCTTCACGACGAGGCTCACCCGGGGCGCGCGGGCGGCGACGGCGTCGGTCGCGGCCTTGACCACGGCCATCACCTCGTCCCACTCCCCCTCGATCGTGGTGAACATCGCGTCGGTGCGGTTGGGCAGCCCGCTCTCGCGCACCACCCGCACCGCCTCCGCGACGAGTTCCCCGACGTCCTCCCCCGTGCCGAGCGGGGTCACCGAGAACGCGACGAGCACAGCGCACCTCCTGGCGTCCGATTCGTCCTCCCACGATCTCATCGCCGGGAAACGGGGTGGACAGGGGGAGCCGTCCGGGCTATGTTCTTCTCAGACAGAGACAAACTCAAAGTGAGAACAACATCGGAGCACGGATGAGCCCGGACCCGCGGCAGGACGAGCACGACTTCCTCGCGAACTACGACCCGCGCGCCTACGACCCCGTCGCCGTGACGGTGGACGTCGTCGCGCTGACGATCCGCGACGGGGCCCTGCACGTCCTGCTCGTCCGGCGCGGCGAGGCCCCGTTCGCGGGGATGCCGGCGCTGCCGGGCGGGTTCGTCCGGGCGGGCGGGCCCGGCCGGAACGCCCAGGGCGAGGACCTGCCGGACGCGGCCGTCCGGGAGCTCGCCGAGGAGACCGGCCTCCGGGCGGGCGACGCCGAGCTGGACCGCCTGCACCTGGAGCAGCTCGGCACCTACGGCGTGCCCGGCCGCGACCCGCGCATGCGCATCGTGTCGGTCGCCTACCTGGCGTTCGCGCCCGAGCTGCCCGACCCCCGCGCGGGCGGCGACGCGGCCGGGGCGCAGTGGACGGCCGTCGCCGAGCTCGGGCTCACCGAGTCCGGGGACCAGCGGCCCGGCACCACCCGCAGGCTGGCGTTCGACCACGCGCGGATCCTGTCCGACGGCCTGGAGCGGGCGCGCGGGAAGCTCGAGTACACGCCGCTCGCCACCGCCTTCTGCGGCGACGAGTTCACGATCCCCGAGCTGCGGGCCGTCTACGAGGCGGTCTGGGGCGAGGAGCTGCACGCCGGCAACTTCCACCGCAAGGTCCTGTCGGTGCCCGGGTTCGTGGAGAGCACCGGCGCGACCGCCGACCGCACCGGGCGGCGCGGCGGCCCGCGCCCCCGCCTCTACCGGGCCGGGGACGCCCGGCTGCTGCATCCCGCGCTGCTGCGCCCCGGACGGGAGGAGCTGATCAGATGACCCCGCTGGACGACGCCCTGACCAGGCTCGACGCCGCCCGCACCCCCGCCGACCTGTTCGGCGACGACGGCGCCGAGGCCGCGCGCCGCTACCGCCGGCTGGCGCGGGCCGTCCACCCGGACGCGACCGGCGGCCGCACCCACGACGCGTTCACCCGGCTGAACGCGCTCTGGCGCGCCTACCACCGGGCCGACGCGGCGACGATCACCGGCGGCCGGCACGCCTACCGCCTCGACGGCGACCCGATCAGCGGCGACCTGGCCGAGCTGTACCCCGCCCGCGCGGGCGGCGGGGAGCGGGTCCTGCTCAAGATGCCGCGCGATCCCCGGGACGGCGACCTGATCGAGCGCGAGGCGACCGCCCTCCGGCGGCTCGCGACGCGCGGGGAACGCCGGCACCGCGCGTACGTCCCGGACCTCGTCGAGACGTTCCGGCACCGGGACGCCGCGACGGGCGCGCAGCGGCGGGTCGACGTGCTGCGCAGGCTCGACGGCTGGCACGACCTCGCGGCCGTCCGGCGCGCGTACCCGGACGGCGTCGATCCGCGCGACGCCGCCTGGATGTGGCGGCGCCTGCTCGTCGCGCTCGGGTTCGCCCACCGCGCGGGCGTCCTGCACGGCGCCGTCCTCCCCGAGCACGTCATGATCCACCCGGAGCTGCACGGCCTGGTGCTCGTCGGCTGGTGCCACGCGGTCACCGAACCGGGCGGGCGCGTCCCCGCGATGGTCGACCGGCACGCGGACCTCTACCCGCCCGAGGTGCCCGGCCGCGAGCCCGCGACGCCCGGCACCGACGTCTTCATGGCCACCCGCTGCATGACCGGCCTCATGGGCGACCGGACGCCCGGCGCCGTGCGGGCCTTCGCCCGGGGCTGCACGCTCCCGGCGCCGCACCGCCGCCCGTCCGACGCCTGGCGGCTGCTGGCCGAGTTCGACGACCTGCTCGAACGCCTCTACGGCCCGCGCCGCTTCCGCCCCTTCCACCTGCCCACCCCGAACGACTGAGGAGAACCCATGGGAAGCGGACACTGGTCGACCAACGTCTACGCCGCCCGCAAGAGCTACCAGGCGGCCAACGGGATCAGCGCCTTCGCCTACAGCGACGGCGGCGCCACCACCGCCCACCCGGACCTCGACCCGCGCGGCGTCACCGTGCGCGAGAGCCGCGACTCGGACGACCACCCGGAGTCGCTGGCGATCGCCGTCCTGTTCGACGTCACCGGCTCGATGGGCACCGTCCCCCGCACCCTGCAGACCAAGCTGCCGGACCTGCTCGGCCTGCTGCTGCGCAAGGGCTACGCGGCCGACCCGCACATCCTGTTCGGGGCCGTCGGCGACGCCACCTGCGACCGCGCCCCGCTGCAGGTCGGCCAGTTCGAGGCCGACAACCGGATGGACGACGACCTCGCCAAGATCCTCATCGAGGGCGGGGGCGGCGGCCAGATGCGGGAGTCCTACGAGCTGGCGATGTACTTCATGGCCCGGCACACCGCCCTCGACTGCTTCGACAAGCGCGGGAAGCGCGGCTACCTGTTCATGATCGGCGACGAGCTGGCCTACCCGAAGGCGCGGCGCCGCGAGATCTCGAAGGTCATCGGCGCCGACGTGCCCGCCGACGTCCCCATCGACGAGCTGGTGCGGGAACTCCGGCGGATGTGGGACGTGTACTTCATCATCCCCGAGGGCGGCTACCACTCCGGCAAGCCCGAACTGCGCGACTTCTGGCGCGACCTGCTCGGCCAGAACGTCCTCTACCTGGACGACCTGGACGCCGTCTGCGAGACGATCGCCCTCACCGTCGGCCTCGGCGAGGACGCCATCGACCTCGCCGAGGGGCTGGACCACCTCGCCGAGGCGGGCTCCACCGCCGGCGCGTCGGTGTCGCGCGCCCTGGCCCGCCTGGACGGCACCCGCGCCCCGGCGGCCACGTCCCCGGCCCCGCCCGGCCTCGACCGCCCCGCCGGCACCCGGACCACCCGCCTGTGACCGTCCGTCCGTAGAAGGGAGCACAACGTGCTGTTCGGCGCGGAGAACGTGATCGTCGTCGACCTCGGGTTCGGCGACGCGGGCAAGGGCACGGTCGTCGACCACCTCTGCGCCGCGTCGCCCGTGCACGCGGTCGTGCGGTTCAACGGCGGCGCGCAGGCGGCGCACAACGTGGTCACCGCGGACGGACGGCACCACACGTTCGCGCAGTTCGGCTCCGGGACGTTCACCCCCGGGGTCCGGACGCACCTGTCGCGGTTCATGCTCGTCGATCCGCTGGCCCTCGCCGCCGAGGCCGACCATCTCCGCGCGGTCGGCGTCGGCGACGCGTTCGACCGGCTCACCGTGGACGGCGACGCGCTCCTGACGACGCCGTACCACCGCGCGGCGGGACGGGCGCGGGAACGGGCGCGCGGCACCGACCGGCACGGGTCGTGCGGGATGGGGATCGGCGAGACGGCGTCCTACGCGCTCGCGCACGCCGACGCCCCCCGGGCGGGCGACTGCCGCTCCCCGGCGCGGCTGCGCCGCACGCTCGCCGCGGTCCGCGACCGGTACCTGGACGCGTTCCCCAGCGCGCACGCGGACGTCCCGGACGTGGACGACTGCGCCGCCGCGTTCGCCGCGTTCGGCGCACGGGTCCGCGTCGTCGGCGGGGGCCACCTGCGGACGCTCATGGGCGAGGGGCCGGTCGTGTTCGAGGGCGCCCAGGGCGTGCTGCTGGACGAATGGCACGGTTTCCACCCGTACACGACCTGGTCGACGACCACGTTCGGCAACGCGGAGGCGCTGCTGCGGGAGGCGGGCGGCGGCGCGGCGCGCCTCGGGGTCACGCGCGCGTACGCGACGCGGCACGGCCACGGCCCGTTCGTCACCGAGGACCCCGCGCTCACCCGCGAACTGCCGGAACCGCACAACGGGACCGGCCCGTGGCAGGGCCCCTTCCGCGCCGGGCACCTGGACGCGGTCGCCCTGCGGTACGCGCGGGAGGTGACCGGCGGGATGGACGGCGTGGCGGTCACGCATCTGGACGTCGCGGGGGCACGTCCCGATCTGCGCGTCTGCCGCGCCTACCGCATGGGCGGCACGGCGGTGCGGCGGCTGGCGCCCAACCCGGCGGGACGCCTCGACCTGCAGGAGGACCTCACCCGGCGGCTGCTCGCCGCGCGACCGGTGTACGCACCGCTCGTTCGTCCGGAGGAGGTCGTCGAGGAGGCGCTGCGGGCGCCGGTCGTGCTGCGGTCGTTCGGCCCGACCACCGCCGACAAGCGCCTCGGCGAGCGCGCCGCGGCCTGACGGGGTCTACCGGACGACCTGGCGGACGACGATCTCGTCGAGGCGGCGCTCGACGATCGCGCCGACCGGCCAGTCGCGCACGAGGCAGCGCAGCAGCGCCGCCTCGTGCTCGGCGTGCGAGGGGTCGCAGCCCTGCTGCTCCAGGCTCGACCTGATCGCCTCGACGTAGTCGGCGCCGGTGAACCCGGGGACGTCCCGGACCATCGCGGTCGTGGTGGCGCGATGGGAGTTGAGCCCCGCGAACGAGCGGCCGCAGCCGCAGCCGCCGTCCGGGTCTCCGCTGTCGCGGGCGCAGATCACGCCGATGTGGACGAGCTCGCCCTCGACGCACCAGTCGAAGTCGTTGTCGCGGAATCCCTGGGTCGAGTTCGTGGCGGTCAGCAGCTTCACAGTGCCCCCTCGGCCGGCCGTGGACTCGCCCACAGTACGACGAGGGTCCGACGTTACGCCGTGAGCCCGGCGTATCGCCACGTCCCGGGACATGCCGCATTCCCCGACGGGGTAGGGCGGGCGGGACTCGAACCCGCGACCCAGAGATTATGAGTCTCCTGCTCTGACCGGCTGAGCTACCGCCCCGAGGCCTCCCCCGTGAAACGGCGGGGGGCGTGCCGCGAGTCATCTTAGCGGCGGCCCGATGACGGCGGCCACCGCGATTTCCCCGATCTCCGTCCTCATGGGCACGAGAGCGGTGATGTCATCCTTGAGAGCGAGTGACGCGCGGCGGTACCCGTCGGTAGGGTCCCGTCCATGTCCAGACGCATCCTCGCCCTCGTCTCCTTCCTCCTCCTGCTCGGCGCGGTCGGCGCGTGCGACGGGGACGGGTCGGGCGAGCCGCGGAAGGCCGACTTCGACGGCGCCCAGGTGCTGCAGCGGGCGGCGCAGGCGATGGCGGACCTGAAGAGCACGGCGTTCACCGTGACGACGGAGGACGAGACGCCGATCATGGTGAAGGGCGGCGATCTGAAGCTGCTCCGCAGCGGGGACGCCGAGGGCACCCTGACGATCGAGCAGTCCGGCCACGCCGTCGAGATGAAGGTCGTCGCGGTCGGCGACAGCATCTACCTGGACGCGGGGACGGGCGGCTGGCGCAAGGCCCCGAAGGCGCTCGCGGCGACGATGTACGACCCGTCGGCCGTCCTCGACCCCGAGCGCGGGATCTCGAGCCTGCTGTCGTCGCTGCAGGCGCCGGAGGCCGAGGCCGTCGAGGAGATCGGCGGCAAGGAGACGTACCGGGTGGCGGCCACGCTCCCGCAGGACCGCATCGGCGGCCTCATCCCGGGGATCGACGCCGACCTGCGCGGCCAGGTGTGGGTGAACAAGGACGACGGGCGGCTGGTCAAGGTGCGGGGCGCGTTCCCCGAGGGCAAGGGCGCGGTGGTCATCGAGTTCACCGAGTTCGACGCCGCCTACGAGATCAGCGCTCCTCGGTGACCGGAACCCTGACCGAGCGCGCGGCAGGACGGCCGGGCGCGCGGCGCCGCGTCGCGATCGGCGCGGGCGGGGCGGTCGTGCTGCTCGCCGCGCTGGACGCCTACGTCGTCACGACCGTCCTGGTCACGATCGTCGACGACCTGGGCCTGCCGGTCAACCGGCTGGAGCGCGTCACCCCGATCCTGACGGGCTTCCTGCTCGGGTACGTCGCGGCAATGCCGCTGCTCGGCCAGTTGTCGGACCGGTTCGGGCGGCGCCCCCTGCTGCAGGCGTGCCTGGTGTTCTTCGCGGCGGGCTCGGTGGTCACGGCGCTGGCGCAGGACGTCCCGCTGCTGACGGCGGGCCGGGTGGTGCAGGGCGTCGCGGGCGGGGCGCTGCTTCCGGTGACGATGGCGCTGGCCGGCGACCTGTGGGCGGAGCGGCAGCGGCCGGTGGTGCTCGGCGCCGTGGGCGCCGCGCAGGAGCTCGGCAGCGTCCTCGGGCCCCTGTACGGGATCGCCGTGGTCGCGGTGCTCGACGAGTGGCGCGCGATCTTCTGGATCAACCTCCCGCTGACGGCGCTGGCGATGATCGCCGTGCACGTCGCGGTCCCGGGCGGGCGGCCGGCGGGGCCGCGGCCGGGCGTGGACGTGGCCGGGGGGCTGCTGCTGGCGGCGGGCCTCGGGCTGCTGGTCGGCGGCGTCTACAACCCCGAGCCGCAGGAGTCGGCGCTGCCGCCGTGGGGCGCGCCGCTGCTGGTCGCCGGGGCGGTCGTGCTCGTCCTGTTCGTGCTGTGGGAGATCCGGGCGCGCACGCGGCTGTTCGACCTGTCGGGGGTGCGGCGCGTCCCGCTGCTGGCGACGCTGGGCGTGAGCCTGCTGTCGGGCGCGGCGCTGATGGTCACGCTGGTGGACGTCGTGCTGGTGGCGCAGACCGTCCTGGACAAGACCGACGTCGAGGGCGCGCTGCTGCTGACGCGCTTCCTCGTGGCGCTGCCGATCGCGGCGGTGGCCGGGGGCATGGCGGCGCGGCGGTTCGGGGAGCGGTGGCCGATGGCGGCGGGGATGGCGGTCTCGGCCGCCGGGTACCTGCTGATCGCGGCCTGGCCCGCCGACCTGGCGGACGCGGCGTACGGGCCGCTGCCGCGGATGGACGTCGACCTGGTGATCACCGGGCTGGGCCTCGGGCTGGTGATCGCGCCGGTGTCGTCGGCGGTGCTGCGGTTCGTCCCGGCGGCGCGGCACGGCGTGGCGTCGGCGGCCGTGGTCGTCGCGCGGATGATGGGGATGCTGCTCGGCATCTCGGCGCTCTCGGCCTGGGGGTTCCACCGGTTCCACGCGCTGACGGCCGATTTGCGGCCGCCGCTCCCGTTCACGATGTCGGACGCGGAGTTCGACCGGGCCATGGACGTCTACCTGGCCGCGGTCGAGGAGGCGCTCCGCACCGAGTACCGGGAGATCTTCCTGATCACGGCGGTGCTGTGCGCGCTCGGCGCCCTGCTCGCGCTCGCCGCGGGAGGCCGCGGGCCGGACCGGGGGCGCGGCGCCGACGTTTCGGTCACGGATGCGGAATAGTGGGCCCGATCCGGGAAACGATTCGGCCATGGGCCACGTGCCGTTCAGCGATCTCGGGAATATCCTGGCAAACGACGAGCAAGGCCCCTTGCCGGGAGGGCGCTCCCCGGGGAGGTGACGAGAGATGCGCAGGTCCGGTTCCGGCCGGGGCGACGGACATCCAGTGCCGCGGGCGACGCCGCGAAGGCCGCTGCGCAGGAGACTCGGCCTGGAGCCGAGCGAGCTCCGCCGCCCGGTCGACCGGGTGCAGCGGCTGCTCGGCTTCGCGCTGCTGCTGATCTTCCTCGGCGCCGCGCCGCCGCTCGCGATCTGGGCCGGGGCGGCGTCCTACGCGGCCGGGAGCCGCACGGAGGAGGCCGAGCGGCGGGACCGGCACCGGGTCACCGCGACGGTCACGCAGACGGGCGGGGCGGCCACCTCCGGCGACCGGTTCGTCCACGAGACCGTCCAGGCGACCTGGCCGGGGCCGGGCGCCAGGCCGACCGCCGGGACGCTGCCGAGCTGGCGCGGCGTCGAGGTCGGCGACCGGCGGACGATCTGGGTCGACCGGGCGGGCGAGCCGACCGTGGAGCCCCGGCCGCACAGCCGGACGGTCACCGACGCGGTGTACGCGGGCACGGCGGCCGTCCTCGGCGCCGCGCTCCCGACGGCGGTGGCGTACGGGCTGGTGCGGCGGCGCTGCGACCGGCGCCGCGACGCGCTGTGGGACGCCGACTGGGCCCGGCTGGACGCCGCCGGCCACGGCCCCCGTTTCTGAGCCGGGGCCGGGCCCTCAGGCCCGGCCGCCGAGCCGGGCCGCGTCCAGGGCCAGCGACAGCTCCACCACGTCGCGCGGGCGCTGCAGCGACCGGGACGTCAGCTGCTCCAGCCGCCGCAACCGGTTGAACACCGTGTTGCGGTGGCAGTACAGGCGGCCCGCGGTGCGCATCGCCGACCCCTCGCACTCCAGCCAGGTCTCCAGGGTCTCCAGCAGGATCTCCCGGTCCGCCGCGTCGAGCCCGTCGAGCGGGCCGAGGACCTGCGCGTTCAGCAGTCCGGCCAGTTCGGGCTGGGCGGCGACGAGCGCGCCGGGCAGCCGGTCGTCGAGCCGGACGACCCGGCGCTCCCCCGGACGGCAGGTGGCCAGCGCGGTCTCGGCGAGCCAGCGGGCGCGGCCGAGCCCGGCGAGCCCGTCGACGACGGTGCTGATCCCGGCCTCGCTCGGCACCAGGTCGCGCAGCGCGGCGGCGACGTCCTGCGGGGAGCGGTCGCCGAGCGCGACGACGCCGACCTCGCCGTCGGTGCGCATCCGCCAGACGAACCGCAGCCCGTCCAGCTCCTCGGGACGCTCGAAGCCGGGGTCGCGGCGGGCCGCGCGCAGCACCACCACCGCGTACCGGCCGCGTTCGGGCAGGTCGAGGGCCGCCGACGCAGCCTGCGCGAGCCCGCCGTCGGCGCCGCGGCCCTCCAGCAGGGCGTCCAGCAGGGCCTGGACGCGCTCGTCGCTGCGCCGCAGCATCTCCGACTCGGTGCGCCGGTACACCTCGGACGCGACCGTGGACTGCTGCTCGACCGTGTGCCAGACGGTGCTGGCGTAGCGCAGCAGCTCGGCCATCGCGTCGGGCCCCTCGTCGGCGACCTCCTCGATGAGGGCCTCCCAGACGACGCGCCCGCCGATGCGGAAGCTGCGCAGCAGCGACTCCAGCGGCATGCCCTGCTCGGCGCGGCGCCGCCCGACCCGCTCGGCCTCCGACAGGTCGGGGCGATGGCCGCGGGCCTCCTGGGCGCGCTGCACGATGCCCGCCTCGAGGCAGGTGCGGACCGACTCCCAGAACTCCTCGCGGGACACGAAGTCGGTGTAGAGCGGGTCCTCGGCCAGGACCTCGGCGACGAGCCGGTCGGCGAGCTCGGGGATGCGGTCGTGCATCCGGCCGACGATCGACCGCAGCAGCCGGACGCGCGCCGCGCGGGCGGCGTCCGTCCGCGGCTCGGCGGCACGGCCCGGGCCGGCGGCTCCGGGCCCGGTCCCCGCGGCGGCGGCGCCGACGGCGGCATCGGCGTCCAGGGCTGCATCGGCGCTGGTGAGCGGCATGAACGACCTCCGGTCAGGCATCTGCCGACACAGTGTCATGGATCACAACGAAGGAACGCAATGGCCTGCTTGCGAGGCTGTGCTCCGCACACAACCCGAATACCGTTCGATTGGACGCCTGCCCCGTCTTGCCACGCGCCCGTAGACGCCCCCGCGGAGCCCGTGCTGGGGTGCCTGCCACACCACTTGGCAGGAGGCGCGCATGGCGAACGGGACCCTCGAGGTCCGTGATCTGTCGGTGAGCTACGGCCGGGCCGTCCGGGCCCTGCGCGGGGTGTCGCTGGAGGTTCCCGCGGGCTCGGTCACGGCCGTCCTCGGCGCGAACGGAGCGGGCAAGACGACGCTGCTCCGGGCGATCTCGGGCACGCTCCCGTTCCACCGCGGCGCGGTGGAGTCCGGCGGCGTCCGACTGGGCGACCGCACAATCTCCGGGCTGCGCCCGGCGGCCGTCGTGGGCGCCGGGGTCGTGCAGGTGCCGGAGGGGCGGCGGGTGTTCGGGCGGCTCACGGTCGAGGAGAACCTGCGGGCCGGCGCCCTCGGTGCCCGCGACCGGTCGGGGACCGCGAAGTCCCGGGCGCGCGTCCTGGAGCTGTTCCCGGTCCTGGCCGAGCGGGCCGGGCAGCGGGCGGGCCTGCTGTCGGGCGGCGAGCAGCAGATGCTCGCGATCGGGCGGGCGCTGATGGCGCGCCCGTCCGTCCTCCTGCTGGACGAGCCGACCCTCGGCCTCGCACCGCTGATGGCGGAGCGGATCGCGGAGACGATCACCGAGATCAACCAGCAGGGCACCTCGATCCTGCTGATCGAGCAGAACGCGGCTCTGGCGCTGGAGCTGTCGTCCGGCGCCCACGTGCTCGAGGTCGGCGCGGTGACGCTGCACGGGCCGTCCGCCGAGCTGGCGGCGAGCGACGAGGTCCGGCGCCGCTACCTGGGCGTCGCCGACGACGACGCCGCCGAGGACGCGGCGAAGGCGGCGCGGACGGCGGGCACGGCGCCGACGCTGGAGAGGTGGGCCGGATGAGCGAGCTGACGGTCACCGGCCTCACGGTCCGGTTCGCGGGGCTGACGGCGCTGGACGGCGTCGCGTTCACGGTCGCGCCGGGCAGCGTGCACGCGATCATCGGGCCGAACGGCGCGGGGAAGTCGACCTGCTTCAACGTCCTGTCCGGCGTGTACAAGGCGACGGAGGGCAGCGTCCGCTTCGGCGGCAAGGAGCTGACGGCGCTGCGCCCCGACCGGATCGCCGCGCTGGGCGTCGCGCGGACGTTCCAGAACATCGCGCTGTCGCGGAACCTCACGGTCGAGGACAACCTCATGCTCGGGCGGCACCGGCTCACCCGGGCCGGGTTCGTCGCGGCCGGGCTGCGGCTGCCGCACGCGCGGCACGAGGACGCCCGGCACCGGGCGCGGGTCCGCGACATCGCCCGGTTCGTGGGCGTCGACGCGTACCTCGCGGCGCCCGTCGCGGGGCTGTCGTACGGCGTGCAGAAGCGGATCGAGCTGGCCCGCGCGCTCGCGCTGGAGCCCGGCCTGCTGCTGCTGGACGAGCCCGTCGCCGGCATGAACGGCGCCGAGCGGGTGCGGATGGCCGAGGTGATCCGCCGGGCCCGCGCCGACCTCGGCGTCTCGATCCTGCTGGTGGAGCACGACATGGGGATGGTCATGCGGCTCGCCGACGAGGTGACCGTCCTGGACTTCGGCAAGCGCATCGCGGGCGGCCCGCCGGACGAGGTGCAGCGCGACCCCGCGGTCATCCGCGCGTATCTGGGCGGCGCCCACACAGAGACCGGGACCGGCTCGCAGGCCGGCACGGAAGAGGAGAAGGCTTGAGCACCTTCATCGAGCTGGTGATCAACGGGCTCTCGATGGGGGCGGTGTACGCGCTGATCGCCCTCGGCTTCGTGATCATCTTCAAGGCCACCGAGGTGGTGAACTTCGCGCACGCC
The DNA here is from genome assembly GCF_014648495.1 of Actinomadura cremea. Lineage (GTDB taxonomy): Bacteria > Actinomycetota > Actinomycetes > Streptosporangiales > Streptosporangiaceae > Spirillospora > Spirillospora cremea. The sequence goes on along the minus strand of NZ_BMRF01000003.1, from coordinate 453,703 downwards.
TCGCTGTTGCTCGTCGGCGGCTTCATCACGGCGAAGCTGCACGAGCAGATCGGCTTCTGGCTCGCGCTCGGCGCGGGCATCGCCGGCGCCGCGCTGGTCGGCGCGCTCGTCGAGGTGCTGGTGCTGCGGCGCGCGCGCACCGAGAACCACGCGGTGCTGGCCATCGTCACCATCGGCGTCGACATCGTGCTGACGACCGAGCTGACGCGGCAGATCGGCACCGAGGTGCTGTCGCTGGGCGACCCGTGGAAGGACCAGATCGTCACGGTCGGGGGCGTCAGCATCGCGCAGACCCGGATCGCGGCGCTGCTCGTCGCGGCACTGCTGATCACGGCGTTCCTGGTGGCGTTCCGCTACACGTCCTGGGGCGTGGCGATGCGGGCCGCCGCCGAGGACGGCGAGACGGCCGCGCTGATGGGCATCCGGCTGACCCGGGTGTCGCTGACGGCCTGGGCCATCGCCGGCGGGCTGGCCGCGGTCGCGGCGCTGTTCCTCACCGTGTTCCCCACGCCCGGCCTGGACCGCAGCACCTCGTTCGCCGCGATGAAGGCGTTCCCGGCCGCGATCCTCGGCGGCCTGGACTCCACGACCGGGGCGCTCGCGGGCGGGCTGATCATCGGGCTCACCGAGTCGCTCGTCACCGGCTACCAGGGCGACCTGACGTTCCTGGGCCGCGGCATCGGCGAGGTGGCCCCGTTCGTGGTCATGATCGTGATCCTGCTGATCCGGCCGGCCGGGCTGTTCGGCACGAGGGAGCTGACCCGTGTCTGAGCGCGCGTCCCGCCGTGTCGGCGGCCCCCTGCTCGCGACGGTCGCCGCGGCGGCCGTCCTGCTCGCCGTCCCGTTCTACCTGGACGCGTTCTGGCTCCAGACCGGCCTGTTCGCGATGTCCGCGGCGATCGGCGCCATCGGCCTGAACCTGCTGACCGGCGCGACCGGGCAGCTTTCCCTCGGCCACGCGTTCTTCCTGGCCGTGGGCGCGTACGGGTACGTGTACCTGGCGTCCGACTCGGGCCACGAGCTGAGCGGGCTCGGGCTGCCGACGCCGCTGGCGTTCGTCGGCGCGATCCTGCTCGCCGGGATCGCGGGCGGCCTGTTCAGCCCCATCTCCGGACGGCTGCGCGGCACCTACCTCGGCATCGCCTCGCTCGCGCTGATCTTCATCGGGCAGCACGTGCTGTTCAACGCCGAGGGCATCACCGGCGGCTTCAACGGCCGGGACGTCCCGCCGATGAAGATCTTCGGGTTCACGTTCGCCGACAGCCCCGAGTTCGTCCTGTTCAACGTGCCGCTGGGCGCCCTGGAGCGGCTGTGGTTCCTCGGGGTGGCGCTGCTGATCCCGGCGATCTGGATCGCCCGCGGGATCCTGCGGGGCCGTCCGGGGCGGGCCATGAACACGATCCGCGACCACGAGGTGGCGGCGGCGGTCATGGGCGTTCCGGTGGCGCGCTACCGCGGCGGCGTGTTCGTGCTGTCGTCGATGTACGCGGGCGCCGCGGGCGCGCTGCTGGCGCTGGCGTTCCGCCGCACCGTCCCCGAGTACTTCGGCATGTTCCTGTCCCTCGACTACCTCGCGATGATCGTGATCGGCGGACTCGGGTCCGCCGCCGGGGCGGTGGCGGGAGCGGTGTTCGTCTCCGTGCTCCCGCAGCTCCTCACCCGCTTCGGCAACGATCTCCCCCTGGTCGCGGAGCCGGGCTCGAAGGGGGTCTCCCCCGCCGAGGCCGCCCGGATCCTGTACGGCGCCGCCGTGGTCGCGGTCGTCCTGTTCCTGCCCGGCGGACTGCTCGGGCTCTGGGCGCGGCTGCGTGTCTCCGTGACCCGGCGCCGGTCCGCGCGAACCCCCAACCGACTCGACAAAAAAGAGGAGCAACCGGCATGAAGCGTAAGGTGCGCGTCACGGCGGCGGCCGCCCTGGCGATCATCCTGCCCCTGGGCATGACGGCCTGCAGCGACAAGGCGACGGGCGGCTCCGGCGGGACCGACGCCGACGGGGTCAAGGTCGGCACCGGGGTCACCGACGACGTCATCAAGATCGGCGTCGAGACCGACCTGACCGGCGTGTACGCGCCGCTCGGCAAGAGCCTCACGCAGGCGCAGCAGATGTACGTCGAGGAGGTGAACAAGGCGGGCGGCGTCTGCGGCCGGAACCTGGAGCTGGTCGTCCGCGACCACGGCTACGACGTGCAGAAGGCCGTCTCCGCCTACAGCGAGCTGCAAGGCGAGGTCATCGGCATGCCGCAGTTCATCGGCTCGCCGATGGTGACGGCGCTCAAGCAGCGCATCGAGACCGACAAGATGTTCATCATCCCCAACGCCTGGTCGACGACCCTGCTCGGCAGCAAGTACGTCCAGGTCACCGGCACCACCTACGACGTCGACATGATCAACGGCGTGTCCTGGATGATGGACGAGGGGATGATCAAGAAGGGCGACAAGATCGGGCACGTGTACTTCGAGGGCGACTACGGCGAGAGCGCGCTCAACGGCTCCAAGGCCGCGGCCGAGCAGTACGGCCTCGAGCTGGTCGAGCAGAAGATCAAGGCGACCGCGACGGACATGACCGCGCAGGCGTCGGCGCTGGAGAGCGCCGACGTGAAGGCGATCCTGATGAGCGCGGGCCCGCGCCAGTCGGCGTCCCTCGCGGGCATCGTCCGCAGCCGCGGCGTGACGGCCCCGATCGTCGCCAGCAACTCCGGGTTCTCCCCGCAGCTGCTGGAGACCGAGGCCGCGCCCGCGCTGCTCAAGGGCTTCTACCTGACCAGCGCCGGCGCGCCCATCGCCTCCGACCTGCCGGCGGTCAAGAAGCTGGCGGACGGGTACGCCAAGAAGTACCCGAAGGAGCCGCTCGACAACGCGGTCGTCAACGGCTACACCAACGCGGTCATCTTCGTGGACGCGCTGAAGGCGGCGTGCGAGAACAAGGACCTGAGCCGCGAGGGCGTCATCAACGCCCACCGGGCCCGCAAGTCCTACGACACCGGCTACGGCACGCCGATGGACTTCTCGACGTTCACCGAGCCCGCCACCCGCAAGACCTACATCCTGCGGACCGACAAGGCCGCGCTCGGCGGCCTGGTCGTCGAGCGCGAGGCCGAGGCGGCGCAGGCCGCCACCGGCTACCAGGTCCCGGTCGGCGAGTGACCGGCTGACCGACCCGTTCGACCGCCCGCTGCCCGGCGTCCCGTGCGGACGCCGGGCAGCGGCGTGAGCGGCGCCCGCCCGGCCGCGCCGGACGGGCTCGGCCCGGCTCAGACCTCGGCGGCGATGCGGGCGGCGATGCGGTCGAGGGCGGCGACGTCCTCGGGCGGCAGGTCGTACAGGGCGGGCGGCGGGGTGTCGAGGATGCGCTCGGCCTCCGCCGCCGCCGCGCGTCCGGCTGCGGTGGCCGTCACGAGCTTGGAGCGCCGGTCGCCGGGGTTGACGGTCCGCTCGGCGAGGCCGCGGCCGACCAGGTCGTCCACCACGAGGGTGGCGTAGGGGCGGTCGGTGACCAGGTCGTGGGCGAGGTCGCGCAGCGTCATCGGGACGGGCGCGGCGGCGATGCGGCACAGCGCCTTCACCCGGAAGAAGCTCATCCCGAGCGCCTCGGTGGCCTCCCGGCGGCGGTCGCCGCGCTCCAGGATCGCGCGCCGCAGGTTGCGCCAGGCGCGGGCGGCGGGGTCGGACGCCGGGTCGGGCACGCGGGCGCGCTGGGTCTCGGTCATCGGGTGCTGGCTCCGGTCACAGGGCGTTCGGCGGGGTCGAACAGGTCGGCGACGCGCACCGAGCTGCGCTGGGCCCGGCGGCCGGTGGTGACGGTCCCGAGCACGAGCACGGCGGCGGAGCATCCGACCACCACCCAGTATGCCGGGCGGGCCGCCGCCGCGAAGGCCGGCGCGGCGAACGTCCCGGAGGCTCCCGCGGCGAGCACGGCACCGATGACGGCGACGCCGAGGGCCTGCCCGATCTGCCTGCTGGTGGAGGTGACGGCGGCCGCGACGCCCGCCTGGGCGCGCGGCATCCCGGACACGGCCGTGTTCGTGATCGGCGAGTTGAGCATGCCGAACCCGATGCCGAACAGGACGTACGCGGCGAACAGCGCGGCGTCGTGCGTCTGCGCGTCGGCGAGGGTGAACAGCAGGGCGCTGGCGAGCATCGCCGCGCCGGAGATCTGCAGCGGCGGGCGCGGGCCGCGGGCGGCGACGATCCGCCCCGACAGCGCGGCGCACACGGCCGTCGTCACGGCCATCGGCAGCAGGTAGAGCCCGGCGTGCAGCGCGGACAGGCCGCGGACGTTCTGGAGGTAGATGGTGTTGATGAACAGGAACCCGGCGAAGCCCGCGCACCCGGTGATCGCGATCAGCGTCGCGCCGGAGAACGGGACGCTCCGGAAGAACCGCAGGTCGATCAGCGGTTCGGGGACCCGGCGCGCGTTCCAGACGAACCCGCAGAGCGCCGCGGCGGCCGCGGCGACGCCGCCGAGCACGGCCGGGTGGGACCAGCCGAGCCCCGGCCCCTCGATGATCGCGAACGTCGTCGCGCCGAGCAGCACGATCATCATGCCCTGGCCGGCCGGGTCGGGACGGCGCGGGCGCTCGGCGCGCGACTCGGGGACGAACAACGCGGTCAGCACCAGCGCGGCCACCGCGATCGGCACGTTCAGCCAGAAGATCGCGCGCCAGCCGACGGAGTCGACCAGCAGCCCGCCGACGAGCGGGCCGAGCGCCATGCCGAGGCCGACGACGGCGCCCCACACGCCGATGGCGCGGGCCCGCTCGCGCGGCTCGGTGAACACGTTCGTGATGATCGACATCGCCACCGGGTTGAGCATCGAGCCGCCGACCGCCTGGACGGCGCGGGCGGCGACGAGCCAGCCGAGCGACGGCGCCAGGCTGCACAGCACGGACCCGAGGGCGAACACGGCGAGGCCCGTCTGGAACGTCCGGCGGCGGCCGAGGCGGTCGCCGGCGGCCCCGGACATGATCAGCAGCGAGGCGAGCACGATCAGGTAGGCGTCGATCGCCCACTGCAGCCCGGACAGGGAGGTGTCGAACTCGCGCTGGAGGGTGGGGAGCGCGACGTTCAGGATGGTGTTGTCCAGGCTGACGATCAGCAGGCTCATGGAGCAGATCGCCAGCACCAGCAGTTTCCGGCGGGGACCGAGTTCGGTCACGACCCTCCGATCGTTGTACGCCTACAATCGTTGGGAGCGTACAACGATCCGCCGGACGGCCCGGAGGCGGCTCCGCACGCGGGCGGATCAGCGCGGGCGGATCAGTGCAGGGCGGGGGTCCGCGTGCGGGCGGCCGGGACGACCAGCGGCGTCCCCGTCTCGGGGCAGTCGATGACCCGGCACGGGAGCCCGAACACCGTCTCGACGAGGTCGGCCGTGACGACGTCGGCGGGCCCGCCCTCCGCGACGATCCGCCCCTCCCGCATCGCGATCATGTGGGTGGCGTAGCGGGCGGCGTGGTTCAGGTCGTGCAGGACGGCGACGACAGTGCGGCCTTCCTCGTGCAGGCGCGCGCACAGGTCGAGGATCTCGATCTGGTGCGCAATGTCCAGGTACGTGGTGGGCTCGTCCAGCAGCAGCAGGGGCGTCTGCTGGGCCAGTGCCATCGCGATCCACACGCGCTGCCGCTGCCCGCCCGACAGCTCGTCCACGCTCCGGTCCGCCAGCGTCTCGACGCCCGTCGCGGCCATCGACTCCCCGACGACCCGCTCGTCCTCCTTCGACCACTGCCGCAGCAGCCCCTGGTGCGGGTACCGGCCGCGCGCGACGAGGTCGGCGACCGAGATGCCCTCCGGCGCGATGGACGACTGGGGCAGCAGCCCGAGCGTCCGCGCGAGCTTCTTGGCGGGCCAGCCCGCGATCGGCTCGCCGTCCAGGACGACCGACCCGGCGGACGGCTTGAGGATGCGGGCGAGCGCCCGCAGCAGCGTCGACTTGCCGCACGCGTTCGGCCCGACGATCACGGTGAACGAGCCGTCCGGGACGACGACGTCGAGGTCGCGCGTGATGGTGCGCCTGTCGTACGCGAGCGTCAGCCCGGTACCGTGCAGCCGCGCGTCCCCGCCGGGATGAGAATCGGTCTTCATCTCAAATCCGTCCCCTCTTGCGTTCGGCCACCAGCAGCCAGACCAGATATCCGCCGCCGAGCAGTCCGGTCACGACGCCGACCGGGAGCTGGCGCCCCGGGAAGGCGTTCTGCGCGAGCCAGTCGGCGGCGACCAGCAGCGCGGCCCCCATGCACGTCGCGGGCAGCAGCCCGGGGCCGGTCGCCCGGGTCAGCCGGCGGGCGAGCTGCGGCGCGGTCAGCGCCACGAACGCCACCGGCCCGGCCGCCGCGGCGGCCAGCGCCGTCAGCAGCACCGCGGCGCCCAGCATGATCAGCCGGGCCCGCTCGATCGGGACGCCCAGCCCGTGCGCGGCGTCGTCCCCCAGTTCCAGCATCCGCAGCGCCCGGCCGCAGCCGACCACCACCAGCGGCGCGAGCACGGCCAGCGCGGCCAGGACGGGCGCCGCGTCGGTCCAGTCGCGGCCGTCCAGGCTGCCGGTCAGCCACAGCGTCGCGCGGGCGGCCTCGGTGATGTGCGCCTGGGTGAGCAGGTAGCCGTTGACGCCGGTCAGGATCGCGGCCGTACCGATGCCGACGAGGATGAGCCGCTGCCCGTGCACGCCGTCCCGCCCGGCCACCGCGTAGATCAGCAGGCCGGTCGCGATGCCGCCCGCGGCCGCGCCGGACGCGACCGCCACGCCGCCGCCCCCGGCCAGCACGATCATCACCAGCACGCCGGTGGACGCGCCGGACGTGAAGCCGAGGATGTCGGGGCTGCCGAGCGGGTTGCGGGTGAGCGACTGGAAGATCGCGCCGCCGAGCCCGAGCGCCGCGCCGACGGCCAGCCCCGTCACCACGCGCGGCAGCCGGATCTCGTTGACGATCAGCGACTCGGCGGGGCCGCCCTGCCCGAACAGCGTGCGGACCACCTCGGCGGGCGTCATCGGGAAGTCGCCGGTGCCGATCAGCAGCACCGCGACGGCGAGCGCGATGACGAGGCAGGCGCCGGCGACGGCGAGCGCGCGCGGCTGGTAGCGGAGCGAGACTCCGGCGGGCGTGCGCAGGACGGCCGTCCGCGTGCTCCGGGCCGTCACGCGGCGGCCTTCCGGGACCGGCCGAGGCGCGGGCGGCGGACGAAGTAGAGGAACACCGGCCCGCCCACGACCGCCATGACGACGCCGACCTGCAGTTCCGAGGGCCGCACGACGACCCGTCCGAGCACGTCCGCCGCGAGCATCAGCGCCGGGGACAGCACCGCGCAGTACGGCAGCAGCCAGCGCAGGTCGGGCCCGGTCAGGGCACGGACGAAGTGCGGCACCATCAGCCCCACGAAGACGATCGGGCCGCAGGCCGCCGTGGCCGCGCCGCACAGCAGCGTCACCGTGACGATCGCGGCGCCGCGGGCGTGGGCGGGCTGCGCGCCGAGCGCGCGCGCCGCGTCCTCGCCCATCGCCAGGGCGTTCAGGGGCCTGGCCAGAAGCAGCGCCATGCCGAGCCCGACGAGGACGAACGGCGCGACCCGCACGACGGTGTGGTTCTGTGCGGCGGCGAGGGACCCGACCGTCCAGAAGCGCATGCGGTCGAGCGACGCGGTGTCGAGGAGCTGGACGGCGTTGACGTAGGAGAACAGGGCCGCGTTCAGCGCGGATCCGGCGAGCGCGAGCCGCGCCGGGGTGGCGCCGCGCCCGCCGCCGACCGCGTACAGCAGGACGGCGACGAGGCCGGCGCCCGCGAACGAGAACCACACGAAGCCGGTGAAGGAGGTGATGCCGAGGAACGAGATCGCCGAGACGACGGCGGCGGCGGCGCCCGCGTTGATGCCGAGGATGCCGGGGTCGGCGAGGGGGTTGCGGGTGAGCGCCTGCATCACCGCGCCGGCGAGCCCGAGGGCCGTCCCGGCGAGCAGCCCGAGCAGCGTGCGGGGCAGTCGCATCTCGTGGACGACCGAGTAGGCGTCCGAGGCCGGGTCGATGAGACCGTTCCACGCTTCGCCGAGCGACAGCGGCTTCGCACCGACCGCGAGGCTCAGCAGCGCGATCACCAGGAGCAGCGCCGCCGCGCCCACCAGCCCGGCGGTCCGGGCCGAGCGCCGGACCCCCTTCGGGGGGACGCCCACCGGCGGTGCCGGCGGGGACTGCGTCAACGTCACGGTCGATCTCCGGGGACGGCGGGACGCTGAGCAGGCCCCACTCTATGAACAACGGCTTAGGTTAGGTTAACCTAAGCCACCGTTGGGGACGCAATACGACCATCTTATTTGATTGCGAGAAAAGTTCGAAATGTCTGGTTTTTCGCCTCGTCAGCTCACCCGCCGCGGCTTCCTGGGGGCGAGCGGCGCCGCCGCGCTCGGCGCCGTCCTGGCCGCCTGCGGCGGCGACGACGGCGGAGGCTCCGCCGCGGGCGGCGGCGCCTGGTCCTTCACCGACGACCGGGGGAAGAAGGTCGGCCTGGAGGCCCGCCCGTCGCGCGTGGTCGGCTACGTCGGGACGGCGGCGGCCCTCTACGACTTCGGCGTCGACGAGCGGCTCGTCGGGGTGTTCGGCCCCACGAAACTCGAGAACGGCTCCCCCGACCCGCAGGCCGGCGAGCTCCCCGTGGACCGGCTGGAGATCATCGGCAACGCGTTCGGCGAGTTCAACATCGAGAAGTACGCCGCGCTGCGCCCCGACCTGCTCGTCGACAACATGTTCGTCGACGGCGAGCTGTTCTACGTCCCGGTCGAGAGCGCCGACAAGATCTACGCGCTGGCCCCGAGCGTCGCGATCTCCACCGGCGCCGTCTCGCTGACCGAACCGCTGCAGCGCATGGGCGAGCTGGCCGCCGCGCTCGGCGCCGACCTGAACGCCCCCAAGGTCACCGAGGCCAAGGCCCGGTTCGACAAGGCCGCCGAGTCGGTGCGCGCCGCCGTCAAGGCCAACAAGGGTCTCAAGGTGCTCGCCGCGTCCGCGAGCCCCGACCTCTTCTACGCGTCCAGCCCCACGAAGAACAGCGACCTCATCTACTTCACCGAACTCGGCGTCGAGCTGGTCACCCCCGACAAGGTCGACCAGAACGGCTACTTCGAGGAGCTGAGCTGGGAGAACGCCGGCCGCTACCACGCCGACCTCATCATGCTGGACAGCCGCACCCAGGCCCTCCAGCCGAAGGACCTCGGCGGCAAGGCCACCTGGAAGGACCTGCCCGCCGTCAAGGCCGGCCAGGTCGTCGCCTGGGAGGCCGAACCCCGCTTCTCCCACCTGGGCTGCGCGCCGATCCTCGAGAACCTGGCCAAGGCCATCGAGTCCGCTGAGAAGACCGGCTGAAAGGCTCCGTCATGAAGACCCCCACGCACCCGTACGGCTTCTTCGAACTGCACGTCCTGCGCTCCGAGCGGCTCGGCCCGTCCATGATGCGGGTGACCCTGGGCGGCTCCGGGCTGGACGGCTTCGTGTCCGCCGGCCGCGACCAGCGCATCAAGCTCTTCTTCCCGCACCCGCACCAGGACGCGCCCGTCATGCCGGCGAACTGGACGGCCGAGACCTGGTTCGAGGACTGGCGCGCGATGGACCCCGCCGAGCGCGGCATCATGCGCTCCTACACCGTCCGCGAGCAGCGGCCGGGCGAGCTGGACATCGACTTCGCCCTGCACATGGACGGCGGCTCCGGCCCCGCCGCGAACTGGGCCGTCGCGGCCGCCCCCGGCGCCCGCATCGCCGTCCTCGGCCCCACCGGCCCCGACAACGGCGGCTACGACTTCCGCCCGCCCGAGGGCGCGCCCGTCGTCATGGCCGGGGACCTCACCGCCCTCCCGGCCATCGCCGGCAACCTCGCCTGGCTGCCCGCCGACACCCCCGCGCAGGTCTTCATCGAGGTCCCGCACCCCGGCGACCGCCAGGACCTCGCCACCAAGGCCGACGCCGAGATCACCTGGGTCGACGGCCTCCTCGACGCCGTCCGCGCCGCCGACGTCCCCGACGGCGCCTACGCGTGGATCGCCGGCGAGTCCTCGGTCGTCAAGGCCCTGCGCCGCCACCTCGTGAACGAGCGCGGCGTGCACCGCCGCTCGGTCGCCTTCTGCGGCTACTGGCGGCGCGGCGCCAGCGAGGAGGACCTGCTCGCCGAGTACGACGCCGGCAAGGAGCCGCACACCGAGGAGTGATCACGGGGCGCGGATCAGCCCGCGTCCCAGCGCCGCCAGGCCCGTCGCGGCCATCGGCGCCAGCAGCGTCGCCGGGACGAACAGCGCGACGAGCGTCACCGCGAACACCCGATGCCCCGGCCACCGCCCGTCCGCCCGCAGCCCCGCCCGGCCCCACCGGGCGTACACCAGCCCCAGCAGCACCAGCAGCCCGACCGCCGCCGCCCGCCGCCCCCGCGACACGTCCTCCACGGACGTCAGCGCGACGGTGCCGACGAGCACCATCGCGAAATACGCCTCCCACAGGGGATACGCGCGGTGCCACACGTCCTCGGCCCGCGCCGCCTCCGGCCCGGCCATGCCCGCCCATTCCGTCCACCGATCGGTGGATACCACTGTTCCACCTCCCGCCCGAACATCAAGGCATGAACAAGAACCTCCTGCTCGCCGTGACGATCGCCTACGGTCTCGTCATCGCCCTGCTCGCGGTACTGGACGTCGAGTCCCTCGGAGTGATCGCCGCGGTCGGCGCGATCGTCGTCGGCGGCGCGTGGGGCGTCCTCGGCATCTTCAGCGGCCGGAACCCCGAGAGCTGACCCACGACCGGACGAGCGCCGCGTGCGACAGCGGCGTCCGCACGTCGGCGACGTCCCCGTTCACCGTGTAGTCGAGCAGCACGACGTCGCCCATCCCCCGCAACCGCTCGACCAGCTCGCCCAGCCGGTTCTCCAGCACCCATCGGTAGGTCGGCAGGTAGATCTCTCTACGCGCCCGCTCGTACGGCACCAGCTCGTCCCCGAGCCGGTGGCCGAGCACCGGCCCGTACATCCGCACCGTCCGCTTGATGCCCTTCATCGACGCGATCCGGAACCGCCCCGGATCGACGTCGACGCCCTCGAACACCTTCAACCCTTGCCAGACGCCCTCCACCGACTCGCTGAACACGCCGGGCATCCCGGGAACGGGCACGCCCCCGTGCGGCCAGAACGGGCTGAAGCGCACCCAGGGCTCGGGCCCCTTCGAGGTCGCATCGACCACGACCGCGCCCGGAAACTCGGCCTCCAACGACTTCGCCCCACGCCGCCGACTCGCCACCCAGACCGCCATCCCGTAACGCTCCCACCCACCACCGACACGTCGGCGACTCTGCGACCATGACGGCACGGGCTTCGACCTCGCGGCGTTTCCCGCACCACCGAAGTAACGCGCGATGACCGAGCGCGGGCGATCATTCTCCCCACGGTCGGCCGACCACGCCCCGGCGTCCGGGACGAGCGTCAGCGCTTCAGTTCGGCCAGCAACGCCCGAAACGCCTCGCGCTCCAGTGTGAGGTGCCCGGCGCCCGGGGCCTTGGAGTCACGAACTCCGACACCTTCCACAAGGCTGGCTACCTCAACACACGCGCTCCCGCCCTGAGTGCCACTGTGCCTGCTCTTACGCCACGTCGTCCCCACTGAACGCCTCCAGCACCAGCTTGATCAAATCCTTGGATCGATGCTCGGGGAGGGCTTTCGCACTGATCCGCGCATACGTGATCCCGTACTCGGCCACCTCTGTCGGCGACGATATAAGACGGCCGCCGCCGAGTGACTCCGTGTACGCCACCTCGCCGAAGTCATCGCTTGTAACGAGCTGCACACCACCATCCAAGCCAGGATGTGCGCCTGTTTCAAACGTCTGCGGAAGGACGTGCACTTTCAGGTTCGGCTGCTCCGCCATGTGAAGCAGATGAGCGAGTTGCGTCCTCATGATCTCGGGACTACCGACCGGCCACCGGAGGGCGGCCTCGCTCATCATCACGAGGACGAAGGCACGGTCGAGAATGCCTTGCCGCTCCATCCGCTCCAGCACAAATGGCTCCGGGTCTGCCTCGCCCCCGCCCCGCAGGAGTTCTCTGGCGTAGTCCTCGGTCTGGAGGAGGCCGGTTATCAGGGTCGGCTCGAAGATCCTGATCATGCGGGCCTGCTGCTCGAAGGTCTTGTACTCGGCCAGCCATTGGGGATCATGGCCGATGCTGGCGTACCAGACCAGGAGCGAGAAGACTCCCCCTGTTTTCCACTCCTTGTCCAGGATGGCGGCTCGTTGCCCGTCGAGGCGGTCCACGCCGTTCTCGATGCGGGAAACGGTGGCCTTGCTCGTCTTGATGATGCGGCCGACGGACTCTCCGGACAGGCCACGCTGGTTACGACAGAAGCGCAGGTAGAAGGCGATGAAGTCCCACATGCTGCGCTTGGGATCAGGGGGAGGGTTGGTCGCCACGGGCGTGCTCCACACGTTTCGTGTTGTTACGAGTGCGCTCGGTACACAACCCAGCGTAGAGGCGCTGCGTGACTCTGTGTCGTGGTTCACACATTCTTCGACACGGAGGTCACGCGCATGTCAGGTACCGCGGTTGCGCCGGAGGTTCCGACGCTGGTCCTCGAACCCACCGAGCGGGCGCCGGAGGCGGCTCGACGGTTCCTGTCCGAGGTGTTCCGGAAGCTGGGCGTCACGGACGACTTCGCGGGACGGCTCGTCGTCTGCGAACTCGTCACCAACGCGCTGCGGCACGGGGCCGGGCCGATCGTGGTCCGGGTGTTCCGGGACGAGCGGGACGGGCTCGCCGTCATCGACGTCTGGGACGGCGGGGCGGGACGGCCGGTGGTGCGGCCGGCGAACCACGCCGCGACGTCGGGGCGCGGGCTGCTGCTGGTCTCCGGGCTGGCGCGGGCGTGGGGCGTCCGGGAGCCGAACGAGGGCGGCAAGGCGGTCTGGGCCAAGTGCGGCCGCTGACCGGCGCGGTCCGGTTCCTCGTCGTCCGGTATCTGCGGCGGCAGGCGATCGAGCGGATGCACGAGGCGTTCGACCTCGCCGAGCGGCGGGACGTCGAAGGGGCGGCCGAGCGGTATGCGGCTTCTCGGCGGCTATGGCTCTGCGTGGAGACCCTGGGTCCCGCGTGCGCCGACATCGCCCGACATCGCGGCCCGCAGGATGCCGCGGAAGGTCGGGCAGTCGGCGTGGGTCGGAGCGGGGCAGGCGGCGGCGTGGCGCAGTGAGTCGCGCAGGGCGTTGAGTTCGTCGATCTTCCGGTCGAGTTCGTCGGCCTTCGCGCTGAGCATCTCCCGGTCGAGGTCCGGGCGCCCGTCGGGGGCGAACATGCGGGCGATCTCGTCCAGGGAGAAGCCCGCGGCGCGGCCGCGGGCGATGAGGGCCAGCCGTTCCAGGACCTCGGGGGCGAACTGGCGGCGCAGGCCCCGCCGGCCGGTCGACGCGATCAACCCTCGGGTCTCGTAGTACCGCAACGTGGAGGCGGGGACGCCGGCTCGTTGCGCCACCTCTCCGATGTCCAGATCGCTCACCTTGACCTCAAGTCGACTTTAAGTAGCACAGTGTCGGCTATGGATCGTGAAGTCAAGGAGGCGAACGTGGAGCAGCGGACGGACGACCAGGCGGCGCGCTGGAACGGGACGGCCGGGCAGGCGTGGGTGGAGACCCAGGACCTGGTGGACGAGGTGTTCAAGCCCATCGAGGAGCTGCTCGTCGAGGCGGTTCCGGCCGGGGGCCGCGTCCTCGACGTGGGGTGCGGGACGGGCGCGACGACGGTGGCCGCGGCACGCCGTGCGGAGAGCGTGGGCGTCGACATCTCCGAGCCGATGATCGCGGCGGCGCGGGCGCGCGCGGAACGGGAGGGCGCGCGGGCGACGTTCGTCCGCGCCGATGCGCAGGAGCACGCGTTCGAGCCCGGATCGTTCGACACGATCATGTCGCGCTTCGGCGTCATGTTCTTCTCCGACCCGGTGAAGGCGTTCGCGAACCTGCGGCGGGCCACGCGGGACGGCGGCGCGCTGCGGCTCGTCGTCTGGCGAGACGCAGCGGAGAACCCGTTCATGACGACCGCGGAGCGCGCGGCGGCGCCGCTATTGCCGGACCTTCCCGAGCGGCGGCCGGACGCGCCCGGGCAGTTCGGCTTCGCCGACGCGGGCAGGGTTCGCGGCATCCTCGAGGACGGCGGCTGGCGGGACGTCGACCTTCGGCCGGTCGACGTGGATTGCGTCATGCCCGAGAGCAGGCTCGTCACGTACCTCACCCGGTTCGGGCCGGTGGGGCTGGCCTTGGGGGACGCGGACGAACGGACGCGCGAGAAGGTCGTCGAGGCGGTCCGACCCGCGTTCGACCCCTACGTGCGAGGTGACGAGGTCCGGTACACCGCGGCCCTCTGGTTGATCGCGGCGTCCTGAGGTGCGGCGCGCCCCGTCCGAACGTCCCGGATGGGGCGCTGCGCGGGTCCTAGGCGGTCCTTCGGGGCTGGAGCACCGGCGGCATCCAGACGCGGGCCTCGAGACGCATTCCCTTGTTGGCGACGCGGAGCCGCTCGTAGACCTCGGGCGTGATCAGCCCGCCCTGGTCGGCCACCTCGGTGAACAACCGGTCGGGGACGATCAGGCCCACCTCGGCGTCCGGGTATGCGTCCAGCAGGGCTTTGAACGCGCGGGCGTCCAGGAGTCGGAACAACTCCAGCGCGGTGTCGCCGGCCACCCCGTGGGGGTCGTGGACGACGGGCCCGTGGTGGACCGCCAGGCGGAGCCGCAGGCGGGCATTCGGTCCGGCGTAGCGGTTCTCGCGCCGCAGGACCGCGGTCAGGTGGTACGCGAGCGGGTCCAGCAGGACGTTCGGGTCGATGCCCGCCGGGAACACGATGAGCGCCCCGTCGCCTCGGTCCTCGCGATGGCAGTCGTCCAGCGACAGCCCGGTGATCTCCAGGGCTTCGCCGAGCACCTGGTACATGATCTGCCGCAACCGGCGCCGCAGGCCCGCGTCACGCGGCGGGGCGCCGAAGCCGACGATGTCGACGGCGACCAGAGATGTGTGCATACCGCTCTCCTTTGAGTCGATGTGGACGGCCGGTGCCTCGTCGTCGGCCCAGAAGTCCTCGAGTTGCCGGGGGGTCAGGTGCGACACCGGCACGTGCGGCAGGGTTCGGCCGGTGCGGGTCGCCCAGGAGGTGAACAGCAGCCTCGCCACCTCCCGCCAGCACGCCTCGTCGGCGTCGAATACCGGCAACGTGGGCAGCACGGAAGGTCCCTTCTGGTCGACCATCGACGATGGGAGAAATCCTGAAGGCATTCGGCCCGGTACGTGGGGACTTTCCGGACACGTAGAAGAACAGAGAAGAACGATCTTGAGCGGGAGCGATCCTCACTTGAGGAGCACTCGACCGAGAAACCGAACCAGAATCACGTTCTATGTCAGACGACACTGTCGGCCCGCCGTGCCACTGGGACGCTACGCTCGACCAGGAGCCTTCCCCCTATAGAACGAGATTCGCAATTGGACCCACGACGTGCCGCGATCCTCGCCGACTTCCGCAGGTTCCTCGAGTCGGCCATCAAGATCGCAAAGGTGAACTTCGCCACCGCCGAACGGCTCTCCCAGCAGCTCAACGGCAAGCCGGGCGCCCATGGGGCGGCCCTGAAGTTCGTCTCGAAGTCGACGTTGCACGCGCACATGCGCGGCAAGCGGCGGCAGAACCTGCCGATGTGGCCGTGGGTGGTCAACCTCTGGGCGGTCCTCGTCGCGGCGGCCGTCGAGAACAAGGTCGACCCCGCCCCGCTCGGCACACTGAAGGACTGGCAGGAGATCTACGACGAGACCGAGAGCAGGCTGCGCCTGTTCGACAACACTTCCCTCGACTCCGTCGCGGAGACGGAGCCGACGGTCCCGCTGCACTTCCCGGAGATCGATCCGCTCGCGACCTGGTGGGCCTCATACGCGGACGTCGTGGGGCCGTCGTTCCGCCGCTACCTGAATCTCGAACCGCTCTGCGGGGATATCCGCTGCTACGAGACTCTCTACATTCCCGGGCTGCTGCAGATCGAGGAGTACACCGAAGCGGTCGTCCGGCTCCAGCACGGCGATGCGCCCGAGAGTGAGATCCGGCAGCGGGTGGAGTTGCGGATGCTGCGCCGGAATCTCATGCCGTACGGCGGCCGCCGCGTGTGGGCGCTCATCAACGAGATGGCGCTGTCCAACCCGGCCGTCCCCGGAGCCGTCATGAAGCGGCAGTTGCGGCACCTGCTCGACGCGCCGCCCGATATGCCGGTCCAGGTCGTTCCGGCGAACGCCCAGGCGTCTCACCTGGCCAGCGGGCCCATCACGATCCTGCGTTTCAAGCACAAGGGCATCCCCGATACCGTCTATCTGGAGCACGACCACGGCGCGCTTTATCCGGACGATCTCCAGATACGCGCCGAATACATCAAGCGATTCGGCAACCTCGCGATCTCGGCGCACCTCACCCACGTGTCCCGGCAGATCATCGAACGGCTGATCAACGATATGTGAACAGGCCGCACGCGCCTCCTTCCAGGGTTGCCCATCGGGAGAAGACCGCAGAAAATGGGAACTTCCCCTCCCCCTCACCTTGGAGAGCACGTGACGAACGGCGACTACGCATGGGAGCAAGGCGAGAAAGAACTGTCCGAAATCGACACTTCGGTCCCGCACTCCGCACGCATCTGGAACTATTGGCTCGGCGGTAAGGACAACTTCCCCGTCGACCAGGCGGCCGGCGACGAGTACGTCCAGACCTTCCCGGGCATCCTCGACGTCGCGCGCCTGACCCGCGGCTTCCTCAAGCGGTCCGTGCGGTTCCTCGCAGGCGAGGTCGGCATCCGCCAGTTCGTCGACATCGGCACGGGGCTGCCCACCGTGGACAACACCCACGAGGTCGCCCAGCGCGTCGCGCCCGACGCGAAGATCGTCTACGTCGACAACGACCCCCTGGTCCTCGCGCACGCGCACGCGCTGCTCACCAGCACCCCCCACGGCGCCACCGACTTCGTCGACGCCGACATGCACGCCCCGGAAGCGGTCCTGGAGGCGGCGAAGCGCACCCTGAACCTCGACGAGCCGGTGGGGCTCACCTTCATGGGCGTGCTCGGCCACGTCACCGACGACGACGAGGCGCGGCGCATCATCACCACCCTCATGGGCGGTTTCGCGCCCGGCAGCCATCTGGCCGTGTGCGACGGCTACACCGTCGTCTCCCCCGAGTTCGCCGCCGCCCAGCAGGGCTACGACGACGGCGGCTCCGTCCCCTACAAGCTGCGCGACGCCCGGCAGATCGAGACGTTCTTCGACGGCCTCGAACTCCTCCCGCCGGGGCTGGTGGCGGCCCCCGAGTGGCGCCCGGAGACCGAGAACATCGGATCGCTCCCGCAGGTGCAGCCCCTCGGCGGGATCGGAGTGAAACCGGCGTAGCGCACCCCCGCGAACAGGACGTTCAGGGGGCATGAGGCCGGACGGGCGCGGCACGAGCCGCGACCGGTCGATGCCCGTTGGAGGCCGGGAACGAGTCGGGCCCTCCCCGTGAAAGGGGAGGGCCCGGCCGAACGATCATTCCTGGCTCCCGCGATTGGACTCGAACCAATAACCTGCCGGTTAACAGCCGGCTGCTCTGCCGATTGAGCTACGCGGGATCGTGTGGCGCGTCGGGGGTTCGTCCCCCTCGGCGCGTCTAGGTTAGCGCATCTCGCGGGTGGTTCGCGCACGCGTTATGGATGGCGGCGGCGATCGTGGGTATGGGGTCGGGCATCACCCACTCTTACCCGGGGGTTGGAACCACCATGAAGCACCGCATGACGTTCATCGCGGGCGCCGCGATCGGCTATGTCCTCGGGACGAAGGCCGGTCAGGAGCGCTACGAACAGCTCAAGCGGTTCACGCGGCAGCTGCAGGAGAACCCGAACGTGCAGGAGG
This sequence comes from Actinomadura cremea, assembly GCF_014648495.1. GTDB lineage: Bacteria > Actinomycetota > Actinomycetes > Streptosporangiales > Streptosporangiaceae > Spirillospora > Spirillospora cremea. Next base: position 435,808 of record NZ_BMRF01000003.1, on the reverse strand, counting down.
CCACGGGCGTGTTGCGGGCCAAGGGCGAGGAGTTCGCCGGGGCCGCGAAGAGCAAGGCCGGGACCATGCGCAACTCGAAGGGGCACGTGCCCGAGCAGGCCGAACACCAGGAGCGTCCGACGGTCCACCCGGGCTAGAGGCCCGTCTGGCGGCGCAGGTCCTCGAGGATCTGCTCGGTCCGGGCGCGCAGGCCCGGGTCGTCCGCGTCCATGCCCGCGTCGAAGACGAACGTCCAGCGCACGTCCCCGCCGGTGGCCGGGCGGCGTCCGGCGATGCGGACGCCGCCGCCCGGCAGTTCGGCGCGGTGGCTGACGGCCACCGTCGCGGTGACGCGCTCGCGGATCGTCTCCGGGACGGAACCGGGCTCGGTGAGCCGCACGTGGTGCGCGGCCCGCGAGGTCTCGGTGACGTGCAGCCAGCCGTCCTTCCAGGACGCGGTGTCGATGCGTTCGTACGGAATGCGGACGAACCCGCCCTCGGGGGTCGGCAGGTGCAGGGCCGTCGTCGTGGCGGCCACGTGCGAGCCGCCCCGGGTGGGGGCGTGGGCGAGGACGCGCTCGCCCCGTTCGAGCGACAGCGCGGCGCGGAGCGCGGCGGGCACGGAGCCCCGGAGAAGACGCATGCCCCCAACGTAGGCGATCAGGCCGCGCGCGGAGCGCGGCGGGCGCCGAGGAGGTCCAGGACGAGCGCGGCCGACCACGAGTGGTCGTGGCCGCCCCGTCCGGAACCGTCGAAGGGGTCGAAGAACTCGCGGAAGCCCGACTGGCGGACGAGCCGGAGCGTGGAGCCGTAGAGGAGATCGGCGACGACGGGCAGGCCGTGGACGAGGGCGCCGTACCAGATCAGCCAGTTGGTGCTGATCCAGGTGGGGCCGCGCCAGTAGCCGGTGCGGTCGAACGCGGTCGACTGGATGTCGCAGGTCGGGACCGGGTATCCGGCGGCCCCGGCGAAGCGGGCCGACAGGAGCAGGTCGACGAGGGCCCGGACGATCGGCGCCGGCAGTTCGGGATCCAGCAGCGGCCCGAACGCGTTGATCGTGACCGTGGGCAGGAGCCGGCCGGTGCGCAGGTCGCGGGCGCGGAAGCAGCCGCTGTCGGGGTCCCAGAGACGGTCGAGGAGGGCCCGGTGGACGCGGGCCGCGCGTTCGCGGTGGGGGGCGGGGTCGGCGCCGACGATCTCGGCGAGTTCGGCGAGGGCGTGCGTGGAGGCGAGGTAGGCGGCGTTGACGAGGGGGTCCTCGACGGCGAACGGGTGCGCCTCGCGGATGTGGCCGGGGCTGTAGGCGGTGTCGCGGAGCAGGGTGACGAGGCGGACGTACCGGTCGTAGTCCTCGCCGCTGGGGAGCGCGCGGGCGCCGCGGGCGGGGGCGAAGGCGTCCGGCGGCAGATCGAGGGCGCCGAGCGGGCGGTCCCAGGCCGGGCTGTTGTCGAGGCCGGACTCCCACGGATGGCAGATCGCGACGAGGCCGCTGGACTCCAGGTCGCGCACCTGGGCGAGGTAGCGGTGCTGGGCGGCGAGCATCGGGTACAGGCGGGCGGCGAAAGCGCGGTCGGGCGCCGCCTGGTGCAGGCGCAGGGCGACGAGGGCGTGCAGCGGCGGCTGGGTCAGGCCGGACGTGCGGACGCCGCGGGGCGCGGCGGGCTGCCGCTCGCTGCACCAGAGTTCGGGGCCGGGGAAGAACGCGCGCCGGTCGAGGCGGGTGTTGAACACGATGTGCGGGAGCATCCCGTCGGCCCACTGGCCGCGGAAGAGCGAGAGCAGTTCGCAGCGGGCGCGGTCGGGGCGGTGCCGGGCCAGGCCGAGGGCGGCGAACGCCGCGTCCCAGCTCCACTGGTGCGGGTACAGGCCGGGCGACGCGGCCGTCGCGGTGCCGGTCCAGTTGGCGTCCAGCACGCATGCCGCCGCCTGCCACAGCGCGGTCTCGTCTCCGGTCAGCCGGGAGCTCATGTGTTCAGAGGGCCTCCTTCCTGCCGATTGTGACGCCATTACGCGGGCGCGACGAGTCCCCAGAGGAGGTCGGTTCTTCACGGTTCACGGCGGAGGTCCGTGATTTTTTACGGTGCGGCGGCGCGCGCCAGGAGCCATTCCGCGATCTCCCGCCCCGCAGCGATGCCCGCGGACGCGGTGACGTCGGTGGTCGGGGACGTCCAGCCGGTGTCGTGCAGCTCGCCGTGCGCGGGACGGACGGCGGCGTCGGCGGCGTCGAGGAGTTCGATGTCGAGGAGGGAGTCCCCGGCGGCGAGCACGGCCGCGGCGCCGGTGCGGCGGGCGACCTCCTCGGCGGCGGCGGCCTTGGTCAGCCCGGCCGGCAGGCAGTACACCTTGCGCCCCTGCAGGGACGTGCGCCAGCCGCGGCCGGCGCACCAGCCGGTGAGGTCGTCCACCCAGCCGGCGGGCAGCGCGGCGCGGTCGACGACCGTGTAGGCGAACAGGTCGGAGGCGGTGCGGCGCTTCAGGACGAACTCGCCCGAGACGCCGGTGAGGTGTTCCTGGATCTCGCTGAGCGGCGCGCACCCGGCGGAGACGCGGGACCGGACGGACGCGGCCCAGTCGGGGTCGTCGACGCCGTCCACGAGGAGGTGCCCGCCGTTCGCGCAGATCGCGTAGGCGGGCTGTTTCTCCAGCAGTCGGACGCGCCGGTACTGCTCGGGAGTGCGCGTGGTGGTGGGGACGAACACCGCTGCGGCGGCGAGGTCCTCCAGGGTGCGGGCGGCGCTCTCCGTCATGTAGGAGAGCGGCTTTCCCTGGTAGAACTCCACGCACAGGAGGCGGGGCATCGTCTCGTCTGGGCCGTCCAAGGCGAACGCGGCCTGCGAGTAGATGAGCGTGCGGTCCAGGTCGGAGCACACCAGGACGGTCACTGAGCGGCCCCCTTGCCGAACTCGGGGTGGATGAAGCCCATGCAGGCGTACGGGAAGGCGTCCGATGCCACGTCCTCGACGGGCACGCCGCGTTCCCGGGCGAGGAGACGGATGTGCGTCACCTCCGGGCCCGCGTCAGAGCGGATCAGGACCTTCCAGGGGACGCGTCGCAGCAGTACACGGGTCGTCTCCCCGATCCCCGGTTTCACCAGGTTGAGGTCGTCCGTGCCCTGCGCGCGCGCCCAGCGCCGGACCGCCTCCCAGCCGGACCAGTCGGGCGTCCGGTCGGCGGCACGGAGGCCGGGCAGGTCCTTCGCGACCCGTTCGGCGACGTCGTCGAAGCGGGCGCCGACGGTGTCGAGGAAGTGCGCGGACACGTCGTCGGCGGCGAGGTCGGCGTAGAACTTCGCGCCGTGGAAGTCGCCGGGACCGATCAGCGTGTCGTTGAGGACGGTACGGCTGACCAGTCCGGACACCGTCGAGTTCAGGCAGGCGGACGGGATCAGGAAGTCGTCGCGGGTGCCGTGCAGCGGCGTGCAGCGCCCGGGATCGGCCAGGACCGCGAGGTCGGGGCGGAACGGCCCGCCGCGGAGGGCCTCGGTGAGCTCGCGGGTGATCGCGCCCTTGCCCGTCCAGCCGTCGACGAACATCACGCCGGACGGATGGTGCCGCTCCGCGAGGTGGCGCAGGGCGACGGTGTCGATGCCCCGGCCGCGGACGATGCTGATCGCGTAGTGCGGCAGGTCGGCACCGCGGGCGAACCGCGCCCAGCGCCGCATCAGGATCCCGACGGGCGTCCCGGCGCGGGCGAGCGACACCAGGACGGCGTCCGGTCCGCGCTCGGCGAGGACCATCTCGGTGACGAGACCCGTCGCGTACGCGATGCGCTCGGCGGAGGCGTCCAGGGCCTCGTGGAACAGCCGCCTGTACTCGGGGCCAGGCTGGTACTCGACGGGAAGGGACTCCGCGTAGTGGGCGCGGCCCGCCTGGATGGCGGCCTCGCGCTCCTCGGTGGGCGCCTCCAGTTCCACGTGCGAGAGGTCCTTGAGCAGCCACGTGACGTCCTCGGCGGGGTAGCTGCCGAATTCCGGGCCGTGCAGAGGCTTCACGCTTCTCCCCTGTGGGACGGGACGGTCGCGATCGTCACCGGTGCCAGCGCGCGCAGCCCGGCCAGGAGACCCTTGGTCAGCTCGTCGGTGTCGCCTGCGTCGTCCACCACGAACACGATCCGGTCGAAGCCGGACGAGACGTTGTAGGCGTACCGCTCCCCCGGCCCGTCGGCGGGGTCGTCGTGCGCGGGGAACGCGAGGCGGGTGCGGATGGCGTACCCCGGGTCGTCCACCGCGAGGACGGGCGAGCGCGTCGTCGTCGAGTACCGGACGTCCACGCCGTGCAGGGCGTCGGCGAGCGCTTCGCCGAGCCGCAGGGGCGCGTACATCAGCTCCTCGAAGCCGAGGACGAGCACGCGGGAGAACCCGTCGCCGAGTGCGGCGGCGATCGTGTCGGCCATGCGCGGCAGGTCCTTCTCCAAGCGCGCGCGGTGCGGGGGCAGGAAACCGTGCCGTCCGCCGTCGGGCAGCCCGGACGGCCAGTCCAGCCGGACGCGCGTCACCGGGAACGCGTCGACGGCGGGGGCGGCCACGGGTTCGGGAAGGCTCGCCGCGAGCGCCTGCCCGGCGTCCAGGATGCCGTCGGGCAGCCCGACACGCCCCCCGGCGAGCGCCACGGCGTCGATGCGGGCGCCGAGGCGGGCGCCGAGCGCGTCCATGCGGGCCCGGTCCTCGTCGCCCCGGAGATCGACCAGGGCCGCCACGACGTAGTGGCGGCGCGGGCGGACGGCGTGCAGCGCCTCGATCGTGTTCAGGACGGTGCGTCCGGTCGACAGCTCGTCGTCCACCAGGACCATGGGGACGTCGCGGTCGAGGTCGCCGGGGTCGGCCGGGAGCAGCATGTGGCTCGTCGCGTGGCTGTGCTCTTCCTCGAACCCGCCGTACGGGGCGAGGCCCTGTACGGGACGGCGCGTGGAGTGCAGGTAGTAGGCGCCGCCCAGTGCGTCCGCCACGGAGTGCCCCAGGGCGGTCGCGGTCTCCGCGTAGCCGAACACGATCGCGTCCAAGGGCTCTTGGGGCTCGCGCAGGGCGTCGCGTAGGGCGGCCGCCGCTCCCGGTGTGCCGCGCAGGGCGTCCACGAGGGGCGTGTCCGCGCGGGACGGTACGTCCACACCGGACAGGCGCGCGCGCACCAGGTCACCCAGCAGCAGCCCCGCCCCGTACACCAGCCGCGGGTCGGTGGGGACGTGCTTGCCCAGCACCGCCGACACCAGCAGGTGCGCGCGGCGCGGGTTCCGGCGCACCGCCAGGCCGACGAGGTCGGACAGGCCGGCGCCGGCCGGACGCGCGCCGTCGGTCAGCCGTACGCCGAGCCGCTCCGCGACCCATGTGCCGGCCCACGTCACCTCGGGTTCCCTCCCCATGTTCCGTTTCACGGCACGTCCGCCGCCTCGAGCAGCTCGACGAACGTGACGTCCTCGGCCGCGACGCCGAACACCCGGGCGCGCAGCATCAGCCGCTCCGCCCAGGCGCGGTGCGGCTTGGCCTCGTTCATCTTGTTCGCGTACGCGCTGGCCATCGCCCCGCCCCCGGCGACGCCGAGGATGTCGGCGGCGTCGCAGTACTCCTCGTGGGTGACGACCGACAGCGCGTGCACGGCCGCGACGTGGCTCGGGTGGATCACGGTCTTGCCGGTGAGCCCGTTGGCCTTGTCGAGGTGGACCTCGCGGATCAGCCCGTCCAGGTCGGAGGTGATCAGCCGCTGCCGCAGCGGGGCGGCCCGCTGCGCGTCGAACGGGGTGCTGCGGAGCTGCGGCTTGAACATCCGCTCCCCCGCCGAGAAGTACTCCCAGACCGGCCCGGTGATCACGAATCCGGTGCCGTCGGCGCGGCCGAGCACGTTGACGACGTCGCTGATCACGCCCGCGACCGGGCGGATGTCGTAGATCGTCAGGTCCGGCGGGCGGCGCAGCCCGTACGCGGCGGACATGTCGGTCGCGCCGATCCGGACCGCCAGGACCCGGTCGCGGTGCTTGCCGAGCAGCCGCGCGACGTCGTCCAGCATCTCGGCCCGCGTCTCGGCGTACACCGTCTCGGGGCTCTCGATCACCGGCATGGCCAGCAGCCGCAGCCCCGTGCGCGCGGCCGTGTCGGCCAGCGCGTCCAGGAACGCTCCACCGGTGGACGGGCCGAACTTCGGCAGCACGAACCCGCTGACCAGCTCGGCGGCGTCGCCGAGCCGGTCGATCAGGTCACCGATCTGCCGGGGGGTGCGCACGCGGACGAACAGCAGCGGCGCCGCGGCCCCGCGCGCGTGGAGGTCGGTGAACGCGGCGACCAGGTTGGCCTCGCCCCGGATCACGTCGGTGTCGGCGATCGCGTCCTCCAGGCACACGACCATGCTCTTCACCCCGCGCCGCGCGGCCTTGACCATGTCGTCGGCCAGGGCCGGGCGGGTGGACGGGCAGTAGAGCGTCGCGCCGAGCGCCACGGCGAGCACCGACGGGTCGTCGTGCCGGGCGAACGGCCGCGGGTGCCGGTAGAACAGGTGCTTGCGGCGGGCCGCCTCGACATGATCGAAATGCCGCATGTCGAGACTCCGCGGGTGGTCCCGCCGCAGGCTCCCGTCCGACGTGGCGGTGCGCCCCGCACCGGCGTGTCGCATCGCCGTCACGGCCGCCCGGTCGGGTGGCTCACAGGTGCGCCGACACGGCGGGCAGCAGGTGCTGGAAGGTCCGCCCGGTGGCGGTCGCGCCGATCGCCGTCATCGACCAGCCGCTCCCGTCCCGCGACACCTTCGCCATGATCTGCGCGTTGTGCCGGCCGCCCTCGCTCAGCTCGTAGCGCGCGATCTCCTGCCCGCTGGCCTCGTCCACCAGCCGGCAGAACGCGTTGGCGATCTGCGAGAAGTCCTGGCCGGTGAACGAGTTCACCGTGAAGACGAGCTGCTGGACGTTGTCGGGGACCCGCTGCAGGTCGACGTTGATGACCTCGTCGTCGCCCTCGCCCTCGCCGGTCAGGTTGTCGCCGGTGTGGCGGACCGCCCCCTCCTTGCTCTGCAGCTGGCGGAACCACACCTGGTCGGCGAGGTTCCCGGCGGCGTCGAACAGCAGGCACGACGCGTCCAGGTCGATGGACTGGGCACGGCTCTTGCCGAACAGGCCCTTCTTGGCGACGGCGTCCCAGCCCAGGCCCATTCGGACGCGGGTGAGGCTGCCGCCCCCGGGCTTGGCCAGCGAGACCTTCTGCCCCTTCTGCAGCGAGATCGACATCGTCGGCTCCTTCGGTGATCGATGCGGGATTCGCGTGGGTCGTCGGACATGGGGGCGGGGTGGGATGGCCTGGGTCGGGGGCGGTCGGTGGTCAGACCTTTCCGGCGTGCAGCGTCTTGTCCTCGCCGGAGGAGGAGGCGGAACCGCCGTCCGATCCCCGGTTGCGCATCACCGAGCTGATGAACGCGGCGATGATCAGGCCCGCGCCGAGCCCGCCGGTGATCCACTCGGGGACGTGGCCGCCGATGCCGACCAGCATGCAGACGGCGAGGGCGCCGATCGCCCAGTGGGCGCCGTGCTCCAGGTAGACGTAGGTGTGCAGGGTCCCCTTGCGGACGAGGAACACCGTCAGCGACCGGATGTACATGGCGCCGATGCCGAGGCCGAGCGCGATGACGATCGGGTCGGTGCTGATCGCGAACGCGCCGATGACGCCGTCGAAGCTGAACGAGGCGTCCAGCACCTCGAGGTAGAGGAACAGGAAGAACCCGGCCTTGCCGGTGGCCTTGGCCAGGTCGCTCGGGCCGGAACGCCGGATCGTGACCTCGTCCTCGGGGCCCTCGTCGTCCCCGTCGAGGTCCAGGTCGCTCGCCTCGGAGAACAGCTCGCCGAGCCCGTTCACGAGGATGTAGGTGACCATGCCCAGCACCCCGGCGATCATGACCTCGCCGGGGTCGTCCGCCCAGATCGTGGCGACCAGCGCCAGGGCGCCGCCCGCGATGACGACCGGCAGCTGGTCGAGCCTGCCGATGACGGCGAGCGGCTTCTCCAGCCACACCAGCCACCGGACGTCGCGGTCCTCGAACACGAAGTTCAGGAACAGCATCATCAGGAACATGCCGCCGAACGCCGCGATGGTCGGGTACGCCTGCTCCATCAGGTGGTGGTACCTGTCGGAGTCGTTCAGCGCGAGGTCGAACGCCTCGATCGGCCCCAGCCGGGCGGTGATCCCCACGATGACCAGCGGGAACACCAGCCGCATACCGAACACCGCGATCGCGATGCCGATCGTCAGGAAGATTTTCTGCCAGAAGGCGCTCATCCGGTCGAGCACCTTGGCGTTGACGACCGCGTTGTCGAACGACAGCGAGATCTCGAGGACGGCGAGCACCGCGACGAGCGCGAGCCCCGTGGCCCCGTCATAGAAGAAGGCCGCCACGAGGCCGAGGGCCGTGACGCCGAAGGACCACCCGAAGGTGCGAAGAATCATGCGCGTATTTCTGCTAGTCAGGACGTCCGGACGGGTCTCGCCCGGCTCGCGGGGGCTGCCGATGGGCCGACCGAAAACGGGTCAGCCCGCACGGTTCCTCAGTCCGCACCGAGGAACCGGCCGGCATCGACGTCTCAGCCGACATTGACGCCGAAGTCCATGGCGATGCCGGCCAGACCTGAGGCGTACCCCTGGCCGACCGCCCTGAACTTCCACTCACCGTTGTGACGGTACAGCTCTCCGAACACCATGGCGGTCTCGGTCGAGGCGTCCTCGGTCAGGTCGAAGCGCGCCAGCTCGGCGCCGTCGGCCCGGTTGACGATCCGGATGAACGCGTTGCGGACCTGCCCGAAGTTCTGGTGCCGGTTGTCGGCGTCGTAGATCGACACGGGGAACACGACGCGCTCGCACTCGGCCGGGACCCCGCTGAGGTCGACGTTGACGACCTCGTCGTCGCCCTCGCCCTCGCCGGTCAGGTTGTCGCCGGTGTGCTCGACCGACCCGTCCGGGCTCGTCAGGTTGTTGAAGAACACGAAGTGGTGGTCCGAGAGCACCTTCCCGGACGCGCCCAGCATCAGCGCGGACGCGTCCAGGTCGAAGTCGGCGCCGGTGGTGGCCCGGACGTCCCAGCCGAGGCCGACGGCGACCGCCGTGAGATTGGGCGCGGCCTTCGTCAGCGAGACGTTGCCGCCCTTGGCGAGTGAGACCCCCATGTCGGGCCCCCCTTCCGTGCGAGACTTCCGTGCGGAACCGATCGGTTCCCGCTGTGCTTGGACGAGCGATCAGATGTTGACGCCGAAGTCCGCCGCGATGCCGGCGAGCCCCGACGCGTACCCCTGGCCGACGGCGCGGAACTTCCAGTCCGTCCCCGCGCGGTACAGCTCGCCGAACACCATCGCGGTCTCCATCGAGGCGTCCTCGGTGAGGTCGTACCGGGCCAGTTCGGTGCCGTCGGCCTGGTTCATCACGCGGATGAAGGCGTTGCGGACCTGCCCGAAGTTCTGGCCCCGCGAGTCGCCGTCGTAGATCGACACGGCGAAGGCCACCCGCTCGGCGGTGCCCGGCATCGCGCCGAAGTCGACGTTCAGCCGTTCGTCGTCGCCCTCGCCGGCGCCGGTCGTGTTGTCGCCGGTGTGCTCCACCGCGCCGTCCGGCGTGCGGAGGTTGTTGAAGAAGACAAAGTGCTGATCGGTGATGATCTTTCCGGAGGCGTCCAGGACCAGCGCCGAGGCGTCCAGGTCGAAGTCGGTTCCGGTGGTGGTGCGCAGGTCCCAGCCCAGCCCCACGGTCACCGCCGTCAGCCCCGGCGCCTGCTTGGTAAGCGAGACGTTGCCGCCCTTGCTGAGACTGACGCCCACGTGTTCCTCCAAGATCGCTGTCGTCACCGGACGCACCTCTGTCCGTATGGGCGTCCTGGTATATCGACGTAGCAGCGATGCTATCCGTTCCATCCGGGCGACCGGCATTACCGGAGAGGCGGTCCCCTGCGCGACACTGGACAGTGGACGAAGGGAGGCGGCGTTGCGGGGAGCGGGCGACCAGCGCAGGCGTGGCCGGGGAGCACAGGAGGCCGCGGCGGCGATCGAGGCCAGGGAGGCGGCGGCCTCCGCCTTCTACGACATGGACCAGGCGCAGAAGTTCATCGACGGCCGCGTCACCGTCTTCGAGGACCTGGACGCCCGCGCGGCCGAGCCCGCCCGGAGCGAGTTCACCAGGTTGTCGGAGGCCGCGGACGCCGCCGCTGTGGCCTATATCTCCGTCGTCGACGCGCACGACCCGTCCGACCAGGATCGGTCACCCGCGCAGTACGACGCGGCGCGCCGCGCGTTCGTCGCGTGCACCGAGGGGCTGCAGAAGGCCACCCGGAACCTCAACGGGTTCGCCGAGCGGCTCTCCCCCAAGATGGCGCGGCTGGAGTCCGCGCTCGATCGGCTGCCCCCGAAGCTGGGCGCGGCGCGGGACGCGGTGGCCGCCGCCGACGCGGCCGTGGCGGCGGCGCGGCAAGCCGGGATGGACGCGTCCGACCCGGCGGCGGACCTCGACCGGGCCAAGGAGGCCCTCGGCGTCCTGTCGTCCCGTGGCCTCGGCGGGCTCGGGCTGGACGGCGCGCTGAGCAAGGCCGAGGAGGTCCGGGAGCTCGCCGAACGCGCGCGGGAGGCGGCGGACGAGCTGCCGAAGCAGGGCGAGAAGGTCCGCAACTCGCTGAACTCCGTCAAAACGCGGGTGGACGTCGTCGCGAACCGCGTCGAGACCGTCCGGCGGGCGATGAAGACGATGCTGCGCGAGTACTCGCAGGCCTGCTGGCAGGACCTGCGGGGCGCTCCCGAGGCGATCCAGGCGGGGGCGGAACGCGCCCGCGAGCGGCTGGACGAGGCCGCCGAGCACGCCGCCCGGAACGAGTGGAAGCAGGCGCAGCGGGCGCTGACCGCCGCCCGCACCGAGCTGAACGCCGCCGACCGCCGCGCCGGGCAGGTCACCGGACGGGTCGAGCGGCTGGCCGAGGTCGCCGCCGATCCAGGCAGGCCCGTCGAGGGCGTGCGGTTCGCCGTCCGGGACGCGCAGCGCCTCGCCGTCGCGCAGCCGGGCGGTGCGGCCCCGCACCACGCGCGCGTCCTGGACGGCCTCGTCGAACGCCTGGAGCGGGCGCCCGAGCGCCTCACCGGCACGCACCCCGACTACTGGGCGTACCTTCAGGAACTGGAGTCGATCAAGACGGCGGCGGGCGACGTCGTCACCCGCATCCGCTCCGAACGGGCCTCCCAGGGCTGACCCGCGGGTACGGGCACCGTGCGCGAGGGCCGGGAAGGCTAGCGCGGACGGTCGTGCAGGCCCATCGTCAGGTTGCGCGCGGCCATCGGCGGGCCGCCGGTACCGGGGTCCTTGTACGGGGGGACCTGGCCGTGCTGCGGCATCGGCGGCGCCTGGTCGCGGGGCGGCGCGGCGGCGGGCTCCGCCCACACGGCCGTGCCGTAGGCGCAGACCTCGTACGCGCCGCCGCCGATCGGGGCGGTGTCGAAGCGCATGCCGACGACCGAGTTGGCGCCCTTGCGGCGGGCCTCCTCGCCGAGCCGGTCCACCGCCTCGCGGCGGGCCGCGCCCAGCCCGGGGGCCGGCCGTTCCCCCGTCACCCGGAACGTGGAGCTGCTCCCGGGACCGTGCTGCGGCGCCGCGCCCTGGTCGGCCTGGACGGCCGTGCCCTGGACTTCGCCGAGCACGCTGCGGATCTCGAATCCCGCCAGGCCGTCAGTGGTCACGATCAGCATGGCCCCAACGGTAATCGACGGGACGGACGGATCGCGACGTCCGGCCCTGCCCGCGTCTCGACCGGCGTGACCGGCTTCCGCCACGGGCGGGCGTTTCCCGGCCGCGCACCCCGGCCGCGCACGCCCGCCCGCGGCGGACCCTGCTCGTCGCTCCGTGCTCGTCGCTCCGTGCTCGTCGCTCCGTGCTCCGTCCCTACGCGCTCACTCGAGGTACTCGCGCAGCATCTGCGCGCGCGACGGGTGCCGGAGCTTCGCCAGCGTCTTGGACTCGATCTGGCGGATCCGCTCCCGGGTCACGCCGAACTCCCGGCCGACCTCCTCGAGCGTGCGCGGATGCCCGTCGGTCAGGCCGAAGCGCAGCTGGATGATGCGCTGCTCCCGTTCCGACAGCGTGCCGAGGATGTCCTCCAGCTGGTCCTGCAGCAGGATGAACGCCGCGGCCTCGATCGGGACGACGGCGTCCGCGTCCTCGATGAAGTCGCCGAGGTCGGAGTCCTCCTCCCCGATCGGCGACTGCAGCGAGACCGGCTCCTGGGAGATCCGCTGGATCTCCACGACCCGGACGGGCGTCAGCCCCATCTCCAGCCCGATCTCCTCGGGCGTCGGCTCGCGTCCGAGGTCCTGGTGGAGCTGGCGCTGCACGCGGACGAGCTTGTTGATCGTCTCCACCATGTGCACCGGGATCCGGATCGTCCGGGCCTGGTCGGCGATCGCGCGGGTGATCGCCTGGCGGATCCACCACGTGGCATAGGTGGAGAACTTGAACCCCTTCGTGTAGTCGAACTTCTCGACCGCGCGGATGAGTCCGAGATTTCCCTCCTGGATCAGGTCGAGGAAGAGCATTCCCCGGCCGACGTAGCGTTTGGCGATCGAGACCACCAGCCGCAGGTTGGCCTCGATCAGGCGTTGCTTCGCCCGTCTCCCTTCGCGGGCGAGCAGGTCGAGGTCGAGCCGTTCGCCGCGGTCGAGGACGGCGGCGCGCGCCGTCTTCTCCTCCGCGAACAGTCCCGCCTCGATCGACTTCGCGAGTTCCACCTCATCTTCTGCCGTGAGCAGCGGTACGCGACCGATCTCTCTCAGGTAGATGCGGACCAGGTCGCTCGTCGGCGCCCGCTTGCCGAGGTCTCCCTCATCAACCCGCGCGACGTCCTCGTTCTCCTGCTGGGGTTCGAGGACGTCCACCCCCTGCTCCGCGAGCATCCGGACCACGCGCTCCATGGAGTCGTCCGGCAAGTCCGAGCGGTCGAGCGCGGCAGCGACGTCCGCGACGGTCACACCGCCGCGCTCTCTGCCGCGTGCGACGAGGTCCGCCACCTGATCAACCGATGGCGCCTCGCTGGGCAGCACCGTAGGGCTCACGTGGACAGTCTGCGATAAATGCGGCCTAGATCACAGGACCTATTTTGCGAGGACTTGACTCATTGCGCTCCAAGAGCGCGCTCACGCAACACCCGTCGCTGCTGCTCAAGCGCCATGAGCTCGCCGAAGAGCCGGTTGTACTCCTCCAGGCCCTCGACCGGATTCAGCCGCCCGAGTTTAGATTTCGCGTCGGTGATCTTGCGGGTGAGCTGCCGTTCCTGGATGCGGGCCAGCAATTCCGCCGCATATCGGTCGTCCGATTCGGACGCGGACCGTACCGGCTCGACTCCGAACATGGTGATCAGGTCTCTGACCTGGTCGTTCGGGGACAGTTCCAGGAGGGCGGCGACCCATTCGGCGACCCCGCCCGCCGCCGCCACGCCGCCCGCCGAGCCGATCACCGTCCGGACGGCCGCGTGCTGCGGGGCGATGAACGCCTCGGGCATGACCTCTTCGTCGAACTCCGGCCCGAGCAGCGCCGGGCGCTGCACGGCCAGCTTGAGCAGCTCGCGCTCCCGCTGCACCTCGGGGCCGTTCGGGTCGGCGGCCGGGCGCCCGGCCGCCGGGGGCCGGGGGCCGCCGTCCGCCCCGCCGCCGTTCCGCCCGTTCGCGTTCCGGCCGCCGGGCTGCTGGGCGCCGCCCCGCGCGTCGCCGCCCCGGCCGCCGCCCCGGCCGTTCCCGCCGCCGTTGCCGGTGCCGTGCCGGCGGGCGGCCAGCTCGCGGACGCGGCGCAGCACGAACTGCTCGTCCATGATGCCGAGCCAGCGGTCCAGGTTGATCGTGTACATGTGGCGGCGCGACCGGTCCTTGATCGCGGCGACGACCGGGGCCGCGGCGTCCAGCGCGGCCAGCCGTCCCTCGACGGTGTCGAGGTCGTGCCGCTCGATGGCGCTGCGCACCGCGAACTCGAACAGCGGGACCCGGGACGCCACCAGGTCGCGCACGGCCGCCTCGCCGTGCCGGATGCGCAGGTCGCACGGGTCGAGGCCGTCCGGCTGGACGGCCACGAACGTCTGGCTGACGAACTTGTCCTCGTTGTCGAAGGCGCGCAGCGCGGCCTTCTGGCCGGCCGCGTCGCCGTCGAAGGTGAAGATCACCTCGCCGCGGAACTCGTCCTGGTCCATCAGGAGGCGGCGCAGCACCTTGATGTGGTCGTCGCCGAACGCCGTGCCGGACGTCGCGATGGCCGTCTCGACGCCGGACAGGTGGCAGGCCATCACGTCGGTGTAGCCCTCGACCACCACGGCCTGCCGCCGCCGCGCGATCGCCTTCTTGGCGAGGTCGGCCCCGTACAGCACCGATCCCTTGTGGAACAGCGGCGTCTCGGGGGTGTTCAGGTACTTGGGGCCCTCATCGTCGTCGTACAGGCGCCGGGCGCCGAACCCGACGACGTCGCCGCTCAGGTCGCGGATGGGCCACATCAGCCGGCCGCGGAACCGGTCCATCGGCCCGCGCCGCCCCTCCTTGGCGAGGCCGCCCGCGACGACGTCCCGGTCGGCGAAGCCGCGGCCGCGCAGGTGCCGGACGAGCCCCTCCCACTCGCGGGGCGCGAACCCGACGCCGAACCGCGCGGCGTCGGCGGCCTCGAAGCCGCGCTCGGACAGGAACCGGCGGCCGATCTCGCCCTCGGGCGCGGCGAGCCGCTCGGCGTAGAACTCGGCGGCCGCCTTGTGCGCCTCGAGCATCCGGGCGCGCTGCCCGCCGTCCTGCCGGGGGCCGCGCCGCCCGTCGTCCTCGTAGCGGAGCTGGACGCCGATCTGCGCGGCGAGCCGCTCCACCGCCTCGGAGAACGACAGGTGGTCGATCTCCTGGACGAACCTGATGACGTCGCCGCCGGCCTCGCAGCCGAAGCAGTAGTACAGGCCACGCGAGGGCGTCACGTTGAACGACGGGGACTTCTCGTCGTGGAAGGGGCACAGGCCCTTGAGGTTGCCGCCGCCCGCGTTGCGCAGCTGCAGGTGGTCGCCGATGACGTCGGCGATGGAGGAGCGCTCGCGCACGAGCGCGATGTCCTCATTGCGAATACGGCCGGCCACGACCACGGAGTCTACGGCGGGGGAACGACATCCGAGGCATCGCGGCGGGATCGGACGGTCCGCGGCCCCCGCGGCGAGCCGCGGGAACGTCCGCGAAGCGCCATGTCAACGCCCGTGGCCGGACCCGGCCCGGTTAACCACCGGTAACCGTGGTGCGGCTCTGGACAACCGGGACGGGTGCGCGGTGAGATGGCGGGCCGAGCCTTAGCCCACCCCCAGGCGGACCCGATGACGGATGTTGTGCTGGACGGCGTCGAGAAGATCTATCCCGGCGGGCAGGCGGCCGTCCGGAACGTGCGGCTGCGGATCCACGACGGTGAGCTCTTCGTGCTGCTGGGCCCGTCCGGCTGCGGCAAGTCGACGATCCTGCGGATGATCGCCGGGCTGGAGGACGTCACCTCCGGCGACCTGTGGCTGAACGGCTCGGTGGCGAACGACCTGACGCCGCGCGAGCGCAACGTCGCGATGGTGTTCCAGGAGGGCGCGCTGTACCCGCACCGCACCGTCAAGGGGAACATGATGTTCCCGCTGGAGGTGTCGGGGGACGATCGCGCCGAGGCGTCCGCGCGGGTGGTCGAGCTGGCGCGCGCGCTGGGCCTGAGCACGATGATCGACCGGTTGCCGAGCACGCTGTCGGGCGGGCAGCGGCAGCGGGCGGCGATCGGCCGGGCGCTGATCCGCGAACCGTCGCTGTTCCTGATGGACGAGCCGCTGTCGAGCCTCGACGCGGGGCTGCGCGCGGAACTGCGGGTGGAGATCTCGGCGCTGGTGCGCTCCAGCCGCACCACCACGGTCTACGTCACGCACGACCAGATCGAGGCGATGACGATGGCCGACCGCATGGCCGTCCTGCGCGACGGCGTGCTCGAGGACGTCGGCACGCCCGAGCAGATCTACGAGGACCCGGCGACCGTGTTCGTCGCGGCGTTCCTCAGCTCGCCGCCGATCAACCTGCTGCGGGCGACGCTCTGGGCGGTCGAGGGCGAGGGCCTGCAGCTGGACTTCGGCTCGCAGCGGCTGCTGCTCCCGTGGGACGATCCGCGCGCGTCCTGGCTGATCAGCCAGCACGGCCGCCCGGTGATCGTGGGCGTCCGGCCGGACACCCTGACGCCGATCGCCCCGGGCGCCCCGGCCGCGCCGGGAACGGTCCTGTCGGGCCGGGTCCGGTCGCTGGAGTTCCACG
Organism: Actinomadura cremea; assembly: GCF_014648495.1. Lineage (GTDB taxonomy): Bacteria > Actinomycetota > Actinomycetes > Streptosporangiales > Streptosporangiaceae > Spirillospora > Spirillospora cremea. Next base: position 419,575 of record NZ_BMRF01000003.1, on the reverse strand, counting down.
GGCACGAGTGGCTCGCCTACGCCGGGGCGGGGATCCCGGTCGTGGACGCGAACGAGGTCGGGCGTCCCGTCCGCGTCGGGTACGCTCGGCCGACGCGGGCGGGCGTCCGTGACCGGGTGCGGGCGCTGCTGGGCCGTCCCGCCGTGGACGCCGGACCCCCGGAGGAGGAGCACGCCGGACACCACCGCCGCTCCGACCTGGTCTTCCGGGTCGGGCCGGGTCGGCGGCCGGACACCGGCGACCAGGTGGCGCTGGCCGTCTCCTTCGACCGGATGCTGATCTTCGACGCGGACGGGAGGCGCGTCACGCCCGTCCGGCGATGAGCGGCCCGGCGGGCGGGGTGAGGAGCGGGCCGAGCCGGGCGAGGCCCGCGTCGATCTCGGGTTCGGTGACGGCGCCGTAGCCGAGGACGAGGCCGGGCGCCGCGGGCCCGGCGACGGCGAACTCCGACAGCGCGAACAGCCCGATCCCCGCGCCGAGCGCGCGCCGCGCGATCGCGGCGTCGTCCGTCCCGGCGGGCAGGAGCGCGCTCAGGTGCAGCCCGGCCTCGGACGGGACGAGCGACCCCCCCGCCCCCGCGAGCCCGCCCGCGAGTTCGGCCACCCGCTCGTGCCGGGCCTGGTAGGCGCGGCGGGAGCGGCGGACGTGCCGGGCGAGCAGGCCCTCGTCGATGAACCGGGCCAGCGCGGCCTGGGCGGGCAGCTCCGCGTGCCAGCTCGACGCGTACCGGGCCAGGCGGAACGCTCGGTGCAGGGAGGGCGGCGCGACGAGGAACCCCAAGCGCAGCACTGGACGCATGACCTTGGAGAACGTGCCGGTATAGAGGACGCGGCCGTCCTCGTCGAGGTTCTGCAGCGGCTCGATGGGGCGTCCGCCGTACCGGTACTCGCTGTCGTAGTCGTCCTCGACGATCACCACGTCGCGCCGCCGCGCCCAGTCCAGCAGCGTGCGGCTGCGGGGCAGCGACATCGGCATGCCCAGTGGGAACTGGTGGGACGGCGTCACGTACACCGCCCGCGCGTCACCGGGCAGTTCGTCCACCCGCAGCCCCTCGCCGTCCACGGGCACGCCCACGACGCGCAGGCCCGCCGCGCGCAGCAGCATGACGACCGGCGGGTAGCCGGGGTCCTCGACGGCGACGACGTCGCCGGGCTCCAGCAGTACCCGGACGATCAGGTCGATCGCCTGCTGCGTGCCCGAGGTGACCACGACGTCCGCCGGGCCCGCCCGCACGGACCGCGCGACGCCGACGTGCCGCGCGATCGCCTCCCGCAGGTCCGCGAGCCCGGCCGGGTCGCCCGCAGACGCGGCGTCCCGCAGCCCGGACGGGCGCAGCACGCCGGCGGTGATCCGCCGCCACGCCTCGAACGGGAACAGCCGCACGTCCGGGATCCCGGCGCGGAAGTCCCAGCGGACGCCCGGCATGGGGCGCGGCCAGGCCGCGAGCCCGTCCCAGACGCGGCGGGGGCGCAGCGGCGACGCGGCGGGCGCGCCGCGCGGGCCCGCGCCCGCGTCCTGGACGAACGTGCCGGCGCCCACGCGGCCGCGCAGGAATCCCTCGGCGGCGAGGCGGTCGTAGGCGACGGCGACGGTGGTGCGGGAGACGTCGAGGCGCCGCGCCAGTTCGCGGGTGGGCGGCACCGGCTCGGCGGCCCGCAGGCGGCCGTCCAGGATCGCGTCCCGCAGCTGCCGGTAGATCTGTCCGGACAGGTCCCTCCGGCCGACCAGGCTCACGTGCAGTTCCACGGGCCGATCGTAAACCGGCCCAGTCATTTACCGCGATTTTGGCACTATGACCGGGCCGCTCGCGGTCCGTACGGTGACCGCATGGATCTTGTGAAAGACCTGCTCGGCACCGACTTCCGTGCCCTCGACCGGCGAGGTCTCGACCTCTGGGTCGGCATGGTCGCGCAGGTCGAGCCGGACATGCTCCGCCTGCCGACCCCCTGCCCCGACTGGACGCTGCACGGCCTGATCCGCCACCAGCTGAGCCAGGACGCGGGGTTCGCCGCCGCGGCGCGCGGCGAGGCCGCGCGCCCGTCCGGCCGGCGCGGCGGCGACCTCGGCTCCGACCCGCGCACGGCCGCGGCGGCGTCCGCCGACCTCGTCACCGCCGCGTTCGCCGCGACCGGCCCCCGCGACCGGCTCCGCCTCCCCGAGATCGGCGACGGCACCACGGTGCCCGCGCCGCTCGCGATCGCGTTCCACCTGCTGGACGTCGTCGTCCACGCGTGGGATGCGGCCGCCGCCATCGGCGTGCCGTGGGAGCCGGACGACGAGCTGGTCGAGGCGTCTCTGCGGGTCGCCGCGATCGTCCCGGCGGACGGCCGGGGACCGGGCGAGGCGTTCGCGCCCGCCGTCCCGGCCGCCGGCGGCGGCGGACCGCGCGACCGGCTGCTCGCCGCGCTCGGCCGGACACCCGCATGGCGGTGAGAACCCGCCGGCTCGCCGGCCCCGCGACCTCCCCCGGCCCGGTCCTGGTCAGCGTCACCGACTTCACCGCGGCGAGCGCGCTGGACCTGCCGGGCGTCTTCCGGGCCGGCATGGCCCTGCGCCGTCTCTGGCCGGACCTGCCGGGCGCGGTCGGCCTCTGGCTGTGGGCGGTCCCGCTGGAGCGCCGGTGCGGCTCCGTCTCCGTCTGGACGGACGGCGCCGCGCTGCGGAGCTTCGTGGCCCTGCCGGAGCACGTCGCGATCATGCGGCGGTACCGCGGACGCGGCGAGATCCGGTCCGTCACGTGGGAGGCGGACGTCTTCGACCCGGCCGCGACGTGGGCCCGCGCGGCGCGCGTCCTCGCCGGTGCGGGCTCCCGGGCGGGTCAGGCGGGGGCGGCGGCGGGGGCGCCGTCGCAGAGGGAGCCCCGGTAGAGGTCGATCTTCCAGTGGATCTGCTTCTGCTGGTCGCGCAGCCGGGTGATCTGCTCGTTGACGCGCAGGTCGTGGGCCTGCAGGAGTTCGAGGCGCTCCTGCACCGTCCCGTCCCCGCCCCGGGCCAGCTCGGAGTAGCGCAGCATCTCGGCGATCGGCATCCCGGTCTCGCGCAGGCACCGCAGCATGCCGAGCCACTGCAGGTCGTCGTCGCTGAACACGCGCCGTCCCGACGCGTTCCGCGCGATCCGCGAGAGCAGGCCGATCTTCTCGTAGTAGCGCAGGGTGTCGATGCTGAAGCCGCTCTTCTCGGCGGTCTCGGCCGGGGAGTAGGTCACGGCGCCAGCATTCCACCTGGAGTCCGCTCCAGGTCAAGGGCCGGACGCGTTCGCACTCCCCGGCGGCGGGTAGGGGTGCGGCCTGGAGCGGGCTTGACCTGGAGCGCGCTCCAGGTCGCAGAGTTGTGACGACACCCGCCAACGCACTGACGAAGGAATCGGCATGCGCATCGGACTTCAGGTTCCCAGCTTCACGTTCCCCGGCGGGGCCGAGCGGATCGGCCCGACGTTCGGGCGCATCGCCCGCGACGCCGACCAGGCCGGGCTCCACTCGCTGTGGGTCATGGACCACTTCTTCCAGATCGACATGGTCGGGCAGGCCGAGGAGCCGATGCTGGAGGGCTACTCGGCGCTGGCGTACGCGGCGGCGCTCACGGAGAACATCACGCTGGGGACGCTCGTCACCGGCGTCACCTACCGCCATCCGGGGATCCTCGTGAAGACGGTCACGACCCTCGACGTCCTGTCGGGCGGACGGGCGTGGCTCGGCATCGGCGCGGCGTGGAACGACGAGGAGTCGCGGGGCCTCGGCGTCGCGTTCCCGCCGACCGCCGAGCGGTTCGAGCGGCTGGAGGAGACGCTGCGGATCGCCCACCGGATGTGGCGGGGGGACGAGTCGCCGTTCGAGGGGGAGCACTACCGGCTGGAGCGTCCGCTGAACTCGCCGCCCGCGCTGCGCCGCCCGCACCCCCCGATCCTCGTCGGCGGCACCGGGGAGAAGAAGACGCTGCGGTTCGTCGCGAAGTACGCCGACGCCTGCAACATCTTCGACGGCGACGAACTGCCGCACAAGCTCGACGTCCTGCGGGAGCACTGCGAGCGGGAGGGCCGCGACTACGCCGACATCGAGAAGACCTCGCTGACGTACTTCCAGGAGACGCCGTCGGTGGACGCGGCGGTCGACACGGTCGGCCGGCTCGCGGAGGCGGGCGTCGACCAGGTGATCTTCTCGCAGGGCACCGGCCAGGACCTGGCCGGTCTGCTGGGCGAGGTCCGGGCGCGGACGGAGAAGATCGTCCCGGCCGGACGGTGACGGCGTGGGGACGCCCCCGGGCGGGGGCGTCCCTCCGTGCTCAGGCCCGGATCTGCTCGTGGTAGTGCAGCGGGACCCCGAACAGGTTGAGCGCGTTGATGAGCGCCACCAGCCCCACGAGGTCGCCGGCCTCCCGGTCGTCCGGGTAGTGCTCGCGGAGCGTCTCCCACATCTCGTCGGTCACCGGCTCCCGCCGCGTGACGGCCTCGGTGTAGTCGAGCGCCGCCCGCTCGGCGCCGGTGTAGAGCGGCGACTCCCGCCAGACGGTGAGGTGGTGCAGGCGCTCCTCCCGCTCGCCCTGCCGGCGCGCGTCGCGGGAGTGGATGTCCACGCAGTAGGCGCACCCGTTGAGCTGGGACGCCCGGAGCTTGATCAGCTCCTGCACCGCGGGGTCGAGCGGCCCCTTGTGGATCACCCCGGCCGTCTTGATGATCCCCTGGTAGACCTCGGGGCTGGCGTCCTTCAGCAGCATGCGCGGCATGTTCGTCTCCTTTCGTTACCAGGGAGACGGCTCACCCGCCCGAGTTGTGACAGGGATACCGGGCCGGATTCAGCGAGTGCCCGCGAACCCGCCGCCGCCCAGCTTGGCGGGGTTGAGGACGCGGCGGTAGGCGACGACGCGGCCGTCCGCGATCTCCAGCGTGTCGACGGCGTTGAGGCGGCCGTCGCGGTGGATCAGCAGCCCGGGTCCCCCGTTGACCTCGACGGGGGTCGCCCGGAAGTCGTGGCGGACGGCCGTGCGGAGCAGGGCGGTGGCGACCCGGACGGCACCGTGGATGGTCTTGCGGGCGGCGAAGACGCGCCCGCCGCCGTCGGTGGTGTAGGCGGCGTCCGGGTCCAGCAGCCCGAGCAGCGCGGCCTCGTCGCGGCGCTCGTAGGCCGCGCGGAAGGCGGCCAGCACGCGGGCGCCGTCCGCCCCGGCGGGCGGGGGCGCGGCCGCGACCTTGCGGCGCGCCCGGGACACGAGCTGGCGGCACGCGGCGGGCGTCTTCCCGAGGACCTCCGCGATCCGGTCGTAGGGGACGTCGAACGCCCGGTACAGGACGAACGCGACGCGTTCGGGCGGCGACAGCTCCTCCATCACCAGCAGCATCGCGGTGCCGAGCGTGTCGTCGACGAGCACGGGTTCGGCCGCGTCCGGGCCGGTGAGGAGCGGTTCGGGCAGCCACGGGCCCACGTAGTCGACGCGACGGGCGTGCGCGGAGCCGAGGACGTCGTAGGCGCGGCGGGCCGCGACCGTGACCAGCCAGGCGCGCAGGTCGCGGACGTCGTCGAGGGAGGCGTTCGCGGCGCGCAGCCACGTGTCCTGGACGATGTCCTCGGCGTCGGCGACGGACCCGGTGATGCGGTACGCGGCGCCGAACACGGCCGGGCGGTGCCGCGCCCACTCGTTCGCCAGGCGGTCGGCCTCAGCCGGCGGCAGGGGTGAACACCCACTTCTTGTACGACCAGTACCGGAAGGCGGCGCCGAGGCCGACGCCCGCGAGCAGCCCCAGGTTGTAGGCGATGCCGCCGTGCAGGCCGAGCGTGTAGTAGGTGAAGCCGGTGCACGCCACCTGGATGAGGATCCCGATGCCGTTCAGCGCGAAGAAGACGGCGACCTCGCGGCTCGACCCGTCGCTGTCGCGGTGCCGGAACGTCCAGAAGCGGTTGGCGAGGTAGGACGTCAGCGTGGAGACGATCCCGGGCACGACGACGCTGGTGATGGGGCTGTCGCCGAGCCAGGCGCGCATGAGGTTGGCGCCCAGGATCATGATCAGCGTGCCGACGGTCCCGACGAAGCCGAAGGTGAGCAACTCGCGCAGGAATCCCGGTTTCGGCCGGACGGTCGCGACCGTTTCGGGTGGTCTTGACCGTTGCATGGTGCTCACTCGCCCAGACCTTACCCGAGAGAAACTCCTACCTTCGGAGGACCCTTCGGCAACGGCCGTGGTCAGCGGCCCGCCGCGGCGGTCGCCGGGGCGAGCAGGACGATCAGCCCGACGAGCGCGACGGGGACGCCGAGCGCCCAGCCGAGCCCGGTCCCCTGCGCGATGAACCCGATGACCGGCGGGCCGCCGAGCACCCCGAGGTAGCCGACGCCGGTGACCCGGGAGATGCCCGTCGCGGCGGGCACCCCGGGCAGGTTCCCGGCCGCGCTGAAGGTCACCGGCGCCACCGCCGCGACGCCGAGGCCGAACAGCGTGAACCCGGCGACGGCCGCGGCCGGATGGTGCGCGGCCAGCCCGAGGCCGAGCCCGGCGGCCGCGATGAGGGACCCGGCGCGCAGCACCCGGACGGGCCCGAAGCGGGCGACGACCCGGTCCCCGGTGAAACGGCCGAGCGTCATCGCGATCGCGCAGCCCGCGTAGCCGAGCCCCGCCGTGCCCGGCCCCGTCCCGAGGTCCTCCCGCAGGTAGATCGCGCTCCAGTCGGCCACGGCGCCCTCGCCGACGAACGAGCACAGCCCGATGACGCCGAGCAGCGCCAGCGACCACCGCGCCGTCCGGACCGTCCCGACCCGCGCGGGTACCCCGGCGGCGGCGGGCTCCGGTTCGGGCATCGCGTCCGCCGACCGGTCGAGCAGGTCGCGGCAGCCCAGCAGCAGCACGGCCGTCAGCACGGCCGCGACCACCGCGAAGTGCAGCGGGACCGGGACGGCCGCGTGCGCGGCGGCCGAGCCGATCAGCGCGGCCAGCAGCGTCCCGATGCTGTACCAGGCGTGCAGGCCCGACATCAGCGGACGCCCGTAGGAGCGCTCCACCGCGACGCCCTGCGCGTTCATCGCCACGTCCATCAGCCCGAGCGACGCGCCCATCAGCGCCAGCGAGCAGATCAGCACGCCGAGGTCGCCCGCCAGGCCCAGGGGGATCAGCGACACCGCGCAGGCGGCGCCCATGGCGAGCGTCATCGCCCGGCTCCCCCACCGCCCGATCAGCGCGCCCGCCGACCGCACCGCCAGCACGAGCCCGACGGGAGCGCCGAGCAGTGCGAGCCCCATCGTGCCCTCGCTCAGCCCGAGATCGTCCTTGATCTGCGGGATGCGGGCCACCCACGCGGCGGTGAACAGCCCGTGCACCGCGAAGGCGACCGTGACCGCGAGCCGGGCGCGAGGCGAGGGCGCCGGCGGCGCGATCTTCTCGGTGACCACCCGGCAGACTGTACGTGCCTCACCGCGCGGCGGACAGGGGCGGTTGCGGGACGCTCCCGTCAGCCCAGGTCGGCGAGCGGGACGGCCGGATCGGCGAGCCGCGCCGGGTCCACCGGCCGCCCCGACCGGATGAGGGCCTGGACGTCCCCGGTCACGTCCCACACGTTCACGTTCATGCCCGCGACGACCCGCCCGCCGGACAACCAGAACGCGACGAACTCGCCGGACGCGCGGTCGCCCCGGTACACCACCTCGTCGTACTCGCCCGGCGACGCGACGCCCGACATCTCCATGCCGAGGTCGAACTGGTCGCTGAAGAAGTACGGGACGCGGTCGTAGACGACCTCGCGGCCGAGCATCGCGCGGGCGGCGGCCGGGCCGCCGTTCAGCGCGTTCGCCCAGTGCTCGACGCGGATCCGGCGGCCCAGCAGCGGGTTGTAGGCGTTGGCGACGTCCCCCGCCGCGAACACGTCGGGGTCGGACGTGCGCAGCGACTGGTCGACGAGGATCCCGTCCGACACCTCCAGCCCCGCGCCCTCCGCCAGCCGGGTGTTCGGCCGCACCCCGATGCCGACGATCACGACGTCCGCCGGGACCTCGGCGCCGCCGGACGTCACCGCCGCCGACACCTGCCCGGCGCCCCAGAACCCCGCGACGCCCTGCTCCAGGCGCAGGTCGACGCCGTTGTCCCGGTGCAGGTCGGCGAACATCCCGCCGATCTCGGGCCCGACCGCCTGGTGCAGCGGGACGGGCTCCGGCTCGATCACCGTCACGTCGTTGCCGTGCGCGCGCGCCGCCGCGGCCGTCTCCAGCCCGATCCAGCCCGCCCCGGCCACCACCACCCGGCGGCCGCCGTGCACGAGCGCCTGCTTGAGCGCCGCCGAGTCCGCCATCGTCCGCAGGTAGTGGATCCCCTGCAGCCGCGCCCCGGGGACGTCCAGCCGGCGCGGCACCGCGCCGGTGGCCAGCAGCGCCCGTTCGTAGCCGATCCGCTCGCCCGACGCCAGCCGGACGACGTGCGCCGCCGCGTCCAGCGCGTCGACCGCCACCCCGAGCCGCAGCTCGACGTCGTGCTCGCCGTACCACTCGGCATCGTGGACGTGGGCCTTCTCCCGCGGCTCCGCGCCCAGCAGGAACCCCTTCGACAGCGGCGGCCGCTCGTACGGGCGCTCGATCTCCTCGCCGATCAGCAGGATCCGGCCCGTGAAGCCCTCCTCCCGGAGCGTCTCCGCGGCCTTGGCACCGGTCAGGCCGGCGCCGACGATGACGAACGTCCCCTCGGGCATGATGCCTCCTATGGTCACCTTGAGTCATCCTCACAGTGGCATCCGTGATGAGACAAGGGTCCCGGGGACGGCGCGTCGGACGGGACGGACGCGACGGACGTCCCGCCGGCGGATCAGCCGGCGAGCAGCCGGTGGCGGGCGATCGCGGAGATGTCGGTGAGCGAGGCGATCTGGTCGACGACGGCGCGCAGCCGTCCCGCGTCGTCCCCGGCCTCCACGAACGCGGCGCGAAAGCCCGGCTCGAGGGTGCCGGGGGCGCCCGCGAGGAGCAGCTCGGCCAGCTCGGTGATCAGCGTGCGCTGGCGCGCCCGGACCTCCTCGTGGCTGATCCACACGTAGTGCGCCGTGATGCCCTTGAGCAGCGCGTTCTCCAGCCGGGCCGCCCGCGGGACGACCAGTTCCGCGGCGTACCGGGTCAGCGGGCGGTCGCCGTGGGCCTCCCGCGTGGCGTCCTCGGCCGCCAGGCAGAACCGGCCGATCAGGGTGCTCGTGAGGTTCTTCAGGGCGGCGAGGCTGCGCGGGGTGCCGTCGTAGCGGGACGGCCAGTACGGCTCGGCGAGCAGGGTCGCGAAGCGCTCCTCCAACTCGGCCAGGTCGGCGTCGGCGCAGTACAGCTTGCGCGCGGTCACGGCGACGAGGCGGCGCTCGGCGGGGTCGGCGATCCGCGCGAAGTCGATGTGCCCGGCGACCAGCGCGTCCTCCAGGTCGTGGACGGAGTAGGCGACGTCGTCGCTCCAGTCCATGACCTGGGCCTCGAAGCACGTCCGGCCGGACTCGACGCCCTCCCGCACCCAGCGCGCGACGTCCAGGTCGTCCTCGTACACGCCGAATTTGCCGTTGACGGCGTCGGCCTGCGACCAGGGGTACTTCATCGCGGCGTCCAGGGCCGCGCGCGTCAGGTTGAGGCCGACGCTGCGGCCGTGCAGGGGCGGGCCGTCCGGGGCGAACGACTTGGGCTCCAGCCTCGTCAGCACCCGCAGGCTCTGCGCGTTGCCCTCGAACCCGCCGCAGTCCCGCGCGACGACGTCCAGGGCGGCCTCCCCGTTGTGCCCGAACGGCGGGTGGCCGATGTCGTGCGACAGGCAGGCCGTCTCCACCAGGTCGGGGTCGCAGCCCAGCGCCTTGCCGAGCTCACGGCCCACCTGCGCGCACTCCAGGGAGTGGGTGAGCCGGGTGCGCAGGCTCTGCACGGTGTCGTCGCCGGCGTCCGAGCCCGGCGAGGCGACCTGGGTCTTGGCCGCCAGCCGGCGCAGGGCCGCGCTGTGCAGGACGCGCGCCCGGTCGCGCTCGAACGCGGTCCGGTCGCGCCGCTTGGACGGCTCGGGCGCCCAGCGCCGGCGGTCGTGCTCTGTGTAAGTGGTCATCTCACGTCCAGGTTAAGCGTCGGCCGTGACGCCGCGGGGTCCGGCGGGCGACGGCTCCCCGTCAGCGGCCGGACGCGCCGGTTTCGGGGAGCCCGGTGGGGGCGCCGGCGGGAGGTCGGTCCCCCTCGCCGGGACGCGTGGCGGGCTCCCCGTCGCCGCCGAGGAACGCGTAGGACAGGTAGGCGCCCGTCTCGCGGGCGATGTAGTACGCCTGCGTCTCGCGGGTCTGGACGCTCGGCCCGCTGCGCGTCGGGGACGCGGCGGCCTCGATGCCGTGGTCCGCGGCCATCCGCTCGGACCGGAACGAGTGCCACGGGTCGGAGACGATCACGCCGGACGACCAGCCGCGGTCGTCGTACAACCGCCCGACCGCCTCGAAGCTCTGCAGCGTGTCGCGTCCGGTGGTCACCGCGACGACGTCCCCGGCGGGCACCCCGCCTTCCCGCACCAGCCAGCGGCGGCCCGATCCCGCCTCGGTGTAGTTGTCGCCGGGCAGCTTGCCGCCGACGGTGACGATCGCGGGCGCGACCCCGTCCCGGTAGAGGTTCAGCGCGTGCTGCAGCCGCCACTGCAGGGTCGGGGACGGCTTCCCGTTGTACTGCGCGGCGCCGAGGACGATGATCGCGTCCGCGCGCGGACGCTCGTCCTGGCGCGCCTCGTACCAGATGCGCGCGGCGATGGTGAGGGGGGTGAGAAGGGCGACGATCAGCAGGCCGAGGACGATCCCCACCGAGATCACCGCGAAGGACGCGGCGCCCCGCCGGCCGTGCCGTCCGCCCCGGCCCCCCGATGCGGATTCCGGCAACTCCAGTTCCAACGTCATCGTGTCGGACACGTTAGTTAGATGGTCCGGCAGATGCGCGAAGTTCGCGAACCGAGCGTGTTGCCCGTCCCACACTCGCCGTTCGGTGCGCCCCGCGCGGCGGACGGGCGCCCGTCCGCCGCGCGGGGACCGTTCAGCGGCCGTCGCCCCCCGCGGCGGCGGCGGCGATCGCGGCGCGGCCCGCCTCGAGCCGCGCCACGGGTACCCGGAACGGCGAGCACGACACGTAGTCGAGGCCGACCTCGTGGCAGAAGTGCACCGAGTCGGGGTCGCCGCCGTGCTCCCCGCAGATCCCGAGCTTGAGGCCGGGACGGGCGCGGCGCCCCTCCTCGGCGGCGATCCGGACGAGCCGTCCGACGCCGTCGCGGTCGAGCGTCTCGAACGGGGACGCGCCGAAGATCCCGAGCTCCAGGTACCGGGAGAAGAACGCGGCCTCGACGTCGTCGCGGGAGAAGCCCCACGTCGTCTGGGTGAGGTCGTTCGTCCCGAACGAGAAGAACTCGGCGGCCTCGGCGATCTGCCCGGCGGTCAGCGCCGCCCGGGGCAGCTCGATCATGGTGCCGATCAGCGCGGGGACGTCCACCCCGGTCTCCCGGGCGACGCCCGCGAGGACCTCGCGGGCCTCGTCGCGGACGGCCTCCAGCTCCTGCACCGCGCCCACGAGCGGGATCATGATCTCGGGGCGCGGGTCGCCGCCCGCGCTCCGCCGCGCCGCCGCGGCCTCGGCGATCGCACGCACCTGCATGGAGAACAGGCCGGGAATCACCAAACCCAGCCGCACGCCCCGCAATCCCAACATAGGGTTCTGCTCGTGCAGTCGGTTGACCGCCTCAAGGAGGCGGCGGTCCCGGGGGTCCGCGCCGTCGCCGGCGAGCGCGACCTTCACCGACAGCTCGGTCAGGTCGGGGAGGAATTCGTGCAGCGGCGGGTCGATCAGCCGGATCGTGACCGGCAACCCGTCCATGGCCTCGAAGATCTCCTCGAAGTCGCTGCGCTGCAGCGGCTCCAGGGCGTCCAGGGCGGCCTGCCGCTGCGCGTCGTCCTCGGCGAGGATCAGCGTCTCGACCAGCCGCCGCCGGTCGCCGAGGAACATGTGCTCGGTGCGGCAGAGGCCGATGCCGCGCGCGCCGAACCGGCGGGCCCGCGCCGCGTCCTCGGCGTTGTCGGCGTTCGCGCGGACGGCCAGCGCGGCGCGCTCGTCGGCGTGCCGCATGACGCGGTCGACGGCCGTGACGAGGTCGTCGGCGTCGGCGGCGGACGGTTCGCCCTCGAAGTACCGGACGACCGGGGAGTCCTCGACCGGGACCTCGCCGAGGTAGACGTCGCCGGACGAGCCGTCGATCGAGATCACGTCGCCCTCGGCCACGGTCGTCCCGTCCGGCGCGGTGAACCGGCCCGCCTTGACGTCGACGTCGAGTTCCTCGGCGCCGCACACGCACGTCTTGCCCATGCCGCGCGCGACGACGGCCGCGTGCGAGGTCTTGCCGCCGCGGGACGTCAGGACGCCCCGGGCGGCCATCATCCCGGCGAGGTCGTCGGGGTTGGTCTCGCGGCGGACGAGGATGACGTCCTCGCCCCGGTCGGCGAGCTCCACGGCCCGCTCGGTGGTGAACACGACCTTGCCGACGGCGGCGCCCGGGGAGGCGTTCATGCCGCGGGTGAGCCTGGTGATGCCGTCGGTGGTGGAGGTGAAGCGGGGGAACATCAGCTGCGCGAGCTGGTCCCCCTTGACGCGGCGCGCGGCCTCGTCCGCGTCGATGAGGCCCTGGTCGAGCAGCTGGCAGGCGATGCGGAACGCCGCCGCGGCGGTCCGCTTGCCGACCCGGGTCTGCAGCATCCACAGCTTCCCGCGCTCGATCGTGAACTCGATGTCGCACATGTCGAGGTAGTGGTTCTCCAGCTTCTCCATGATCTGGAGGAGCCGGTCGTAGGACGCCTTGTCGAGGCGCTCCAGCTCGGTCAGCGGGACCGTGTTGCGGATGCCGGCGACGACGTCCTCGCCCTGCGCGTTCTGCAGGTAGTCGCCGTAGATGCCCTGCTGGCCGGACGCGGGGTCGCGGGTGAACGCGACGCCCGTCCCGGAGTCCATGCCGAGGTTCCCGAAGACCATCGAGCAGATGTTCACGGCGGTGCCGAGGTCGACGGGGATGCGCTCCTGGCGGCGGTACAGGATCGCGCGGGGGGCGTTCCAGGAGTCGAACACGGCGCGGACGGCGAGGTCCATCTGCTCGCGGGGGTCGGCGGGGAAGTCGCGGCCGGCCCGCTCGCGGACGATGGCCTTGAACCGTTCGACGAGGTCCTTGAAGTCCTCGGCGGTGAGGTCGACGTCGTCCTTCGTGCCGCGGGCCCGCTTGGCGGCCTCGACGGCGTCCTCGAACAGCTCGCCGTCGATGCCGAGGACCGTGCCGCCGAACATCTGGATGAGCCGGCGGTAGGAGTCCCACGCGAACCGCTCGTCCCCGGCCTGGGCCGCGAGACCGTGCACCGACTCGTCGTTGAGGCCGACGTTCAGGACGGTCTCCATCATGCCCGGCATGCTGAACTTGGCGCCGGACCGCACGCTCACCAGCAGCGGGTCGTCGGGCTGCCCGAGGCGCTTGCCCATCGCGCGCTCGAGTTCGGCCAGGTGCCGGTTCACCTCGTCCTCGAGCCCGTCGGGGACGCCCCCGTGCTCGAGGTAGTGCCGGCACGCCTCCGTGGTGATCGTGAACCCGGGAGGAACGGGCAGTCCGAGGTTGGTCATCTCGGCCAGGTTGGCGCCCTTGCCGCCCAGCAGGTCTTTGAGGTCCTTGTTGCCCTCAGTGAAGTCGTACACGAACTTCGCCACGGGGAGCTCCTTCTCGCTCCGATTCCGGCCAGGGACAGGTCCGGTCCCGCTCCCCCGGAGGCGCGCGTCATCGCGTTCCCCCAGGCAGCGGCGGGTCCGCTGCCCTGTTTGCCGGGACTGTACCCGTGGGGCGAGGCTTTGCTCGGCGCCCCGTCGACGGAGGGGCGTTCTCGCAGGTCAATCCCCGGATAGTGGTCTATTCCACGGCCGGTGGTCTACTCCACCGGCGCACTCCGGGCATGCGTCACAGATTCCCCGGGCCGGACGAGCCCGGGGTGACAATCGCGCCCGTCGATGGCGTACCCACCGGACGCGAGAGGGAATGATGGAAAATCAAGGAGGTGAGGCTGTGAGGCCGAAGGTCGCCGGCGGCCGGGCGGGAGATCCGTTCGCCCCCATCGCCGATTACGGGTTCCTGTCCGACTGCGAGACGACCGCGCTGGTAGCCCCCAGCGGCAACATCGAGTGGATGTGCCTGCCCAAGATGGACTCCCCGAGCGTCTTCGGGTCCATCCTGGACCGCGACGCCGGGTACTTCCGGGTCGGCCCCGCCGGAGTGGAGGTCCCGGCGGCGCAGCGCTACATCCCCGGCACCATGGTCATGGAGACGACATGGTGGGTGCACGGGGGCTGGCTGGTGGTGACGGACGCCCTGCTCATGGGGCCCTGGCACCACGAGACGGAACGGTCCCACACGCACCGCCGCGCGCCCACGGACTACGACGCCGACCACGTCCTGCTCCGGATGGTGCGGTGCGTGAACGGCCAGGTGCAGGTGCGGCTCGACTGCATGCCGGTGTTCGACTACGGCCAGACGCCGGCGCGCTGGGAGCACACCGGCGCCGGGTACCACGAGGCCGTGGCACGGGGTAACGGCGTGGGGCTGCGGCTCACCACCGACATGAACGTGGGCTTCGAGGGGTCCCTCGCGACCGCCCGCACGCTCCTCAAGCAGGGCGAGGCGCGGTTCGTCGCCCTCTCCTGGAGCGAGCACGCCGCTCCCGCCACCTACAAGGAGGCGCAGGAACGGCTCGTCTGGACCGTGCACCACTGGCAGCACTGGCTGGACCGGGGCCGGTTCCCCGACCACCCGTGGCGCGCCCACCTGCAGCGCAGCGCCCTCACCCTCAAGGGCCTGACGTTCGCGCCGTCCGGCGCGGTCGCGGCGGCGGCGACGACCTCGCTGCCCGAGACCCCCGGCGGCGACCGGAACTGGGACTACCGCTACACGTGGATACGCGACTCCACGATGGCGCTGTGGGCGTTCTACACGCTCGGCTACGACTGGGAGGCCAACGACTTCTTCTACTTCATCACCGACGTCGCCGAGGCCGCCGAGGGCAAGCTGCAGATCATGTACGGGCTGGACGGCCGGGAGGAACTGCCCGAGTCGACGCTCGACCATCTGACCGGCTACGACAACGCCCGTCCCGTCCGCATCGGCAACGAGGCGTACATGCAGGCCCAGCACGACGTCTGGGGCGCGATCATCGGCTCGGTCTACCTGTTCGTGCGCAAGCGCGACCGCCTCGACGACCGGCTGTGGAAGATCGTCGTGAAGCAGGTGGAGGACGCCGTCGCCAACTGGCGCTCCCCCGACTGCGGCATGTGGGAGGTGCGCGGCGAACCCCAGCACTTCACCTCGTCCAAGGTCTTCTGCTGGGTGGCGGCCGAGCGCGGTGCCCGGCTGGCCCGGATCCGCGGCGACGCCGAACGCGCCCGCCGCTGGCAGGCCGCCGCGGACGAGATCCACGCGGACGTGCTGGCCAACGCCCTCGACGACCGGGGGGTCTTCACCGCGCACTACGGCGCGACGGCCCTGGACGCCTCGGCGCTGCTGATCCCGCTGCTCGGCTTCCTGCCCGCCGACGACAAGCGGGTCCGCGAGACCGTCCTGGCGATCGCCGACGAGCTCTCCGAGGACGACCTCGTCCTGCGCTACCGCGCGGGCGAGACCGACGACGGCTTCGAGTCCGACGAGGGCACGTTCACGATCTGCTCGTTCTGGCTGGTCTCGACGCTCGTCCTGATCGGTGAGCTGGACCGTGCGCGGGCGCTGTGCGAGAAGCTGCTGTCGTACGCGAGCCCGCTGCAGCTCTACGCCGAGGAGATCGACCCGCACACGGGCCGCCACCTCGGCAACTTCCCGCAGGCGTTCACGCACCTGGCGCTGATCAACGCGGTCATGCAGGTGATCCGGGCGGAGAACGACGAGGACCAGCCGCCCCTGGCCTGACCCGCCCCGCCGTGGCCGGGCCCCCGCCCCGGCCACGGCACATCTCACAAAAACGGCCGATAATGGTCATACTTGACGTCAGTTCCCCAAAATGGGCCCGGCCGGTCATCCAAGATCATTAGGTTTCGGGTGTGACCACGCCACCGGACGCCCACGGCGCCGACAACCCCGCCGGAAGGCCGACGGGCGCCGTTCCGTTCTCGGACGCTCCGGGCTCGGGAGCCGTCCCCTTCCCCTCGGCCCCGACGGGCGCAGTCCCCTTCGCGGACCCGCCCGGAACGGGCGTCCCGGCCTTCGGGGACCTCCCCGAGATGGACGCCGCGCCTCCCCTGAGCCCCGCCCGAACGCACGCCGCCCCCTTCCCGGCGCCCTCCCACCCCTCGGCGTTCCCGCCGCCGGGGCCGGGGGCCGCGGGCGCTCGCCCGCCGGACGGCGAGCGCCGGACGGGCGCCACCGCGGTCATCGCACTGGTCACCGGGCTCCTCGGCCTCGTACCGGTCGCGCTCTTCTTCGGCATCGCCGCGCTCCTCTTCCGGCGGCGCAGGAACCGGACGGGCAAGAGCTTCGCCATCGTGGGCATCGCCGCCTCCCTCGTCTGGTCCGCCGCCGCCCTCCTGCTGATGCCCGTCGTCTCGGAAGCGCTGTTCAGGGTCGAGCGCGACGCTTCGGGCGCGATCTCGAAGTCCGGCACGACGCTGTTCTCGGTGCTGCGCGAGGGCGACTGCTTCACCGGCTACGACTCCACCGAGCGGCTCTGGACGGTGCGGGCGGTGCCATGCACCGAACCCCACACGGGCGAGGTCATCCTGCGCACGACGCTGCCCGACGAGCCGTGGCCCGGGGACGAGCGCGCCGAACGGGCGGCCCGCCTCGTGTGCGGGGGCGAGATCGTCCGGTTGCGCAAGAGTCCCCTGTACCCGGCCCTCAAGCCCTACTACGAGGTGCCCAACGTCCTGGGGTGGAAGCTGGGCCGCCGACAGGTCGCCTGCGCCGTCCACCACGACGGCGGCGAAGTCGAGGGGCGGCTTGCCGAGACGGTGAACAAGAAGCTGCGGACCTACGAGGACCTGACCCGCTGGCGCTGCATCAAGAACTGGGTTCAGGAGAAGCACCCCCACATGTCTCCGGTGTCCTGTTCCAAGCCGCACTTCGCCCAGGTCTTCGCCACCTACGAGCTCGAGCCCGACCTGGAGGACGCCCCCCTCGCGTACCCGGCGTATCCGGGCATCGAGGCGCTCAAAGCGCGGGTGGCGAGCCAGTGCGAGGCGCACGCCGTCAAGACCTGGCCCCGGCCCCCGGGCGCCGGCCTGGAGCTCTTCTTGATCGTGCCTTCCCCGGTCGATTGGGAGACCGGCGTCCGGACGGCCGTGTGCATGCTCACCAGGCCCGGCAAGCCCCTGAAAGGCTCCTTCGCCCCCGGGTGAACGGTCACGTTTCGGCGACGAGCGCCGAACGTGCACGGTTCGTTATCCAAGATCATTACGGTCCTGCGCCGTGACCACGCCACCCCACTCCGACCGGACTTCCGGCGAGCCTCCCCAGGAACACGAGCCCGGGGAGGCCGCGACCGTCTGGGCGTCGCCGGACACCGGCGCCGCGCCGGCGCCACCCGTTCCCGCGCCTCCGGCCGGCATCCCCCTGGGACCTCCCCCGCCCAGCTTCGCGCCCCCGGCCCCGGACGGGCCGCTGCCGAGGAGCCGGCTCGCGGTCACCACGCTGGTCACCGGGCTCCTCGGGCTCGTGCCGGTCGCGATCGCGTTCGGGATCGCCGCGCTCGTCGTGCTGCGGCGCCGGACGCGCAAGGGGAAGGGCCTCGCGTACGGGGGACTGGCCGCCTCGCTCGCCTGGATCGCGGCCGCGGTGGCCGTCGTGGTCGTCATGGCCGTGTCGACGTTCTCCGTCGGCCGGGACGCGTCGGGCCGGATCACCGACGGCGGCAAGGTCCAGCTCTCGACGCTCCGCGAGGGCGACTGCTACACCGGCTTCGGGCCGGACGACGTCGAGATCACGCTCGTGGACGCGGTGCCCTGCGCGGAGCCGCATCGCGGGGAGGTCATCGCCCGGGTGCCGACCGGCACGGGGCTGCTGGACGGCACCGAGGTCTGCCCGGACCGTACCGCCTTCCTCGACACGAGCCGCCACTACGACGATCTCGAGCCGTACATCCACTCGCCGGCGTACCCGGGCGACGACGAGGCCGTCATCTGCGCGATGCACTACGTCGGCGCCGAGCCGCTGACCACCAAGCTGGCGGACACGCTGGACGACTCCCTGAAGAAGCCCGGCCACCTGCGGACCGGCGAATGCGTCGAGAACCTCGGCGGCGAGCGGGGCGAGTCGTGGACGGTCGAGCGGGTGCGGACGGTCCCCTGCACAGAACCGCACCGGTTCCAGGTGTACGCGACGTTCGATGTGCCGTACCAGGACGGAGACCCCGAGGTCCGCCCCGGCCAGGAGTACATCTTCGAGGCGACGGAGAAGGGCTGCGACGACCGGTTCTGGGACGCGATCGACGAGCGGACGGGCACCGACTACGAGATCACCTACGTCACGCCGAACCCGCTCGCGTGGCACAGCGACCGGAAGGCGACCTGCTTCGTCGGCCTGCCGGGCGGGGTGGTGCTGGAGGAGTCGATCGTGTCCGAGTGACGGTACGCACCGGTCACGTTTTGGCATCTGATGCCAAAAGTGCGCGGTCTCTGCGATGCGAGGTCGCTATCGTCCTGCCCCATGACCACGCCACCGAATGCTGACAGCGTTGACGAATCCCCGATGCGGCCCCCGGACGCCGTGCCGAGTGACGCGCCCCCGCCGCGCGCGAGCCCGCTCGCGCTCACCGCCCTCGTCACCGGACTGCTCGGCCTCGCGCCACTCGCGATCGCCTTCGGCGTCGCCGCGCTCGTCCGCTCCCGGCGCGGGACGTCCGGCGGCGGGAGACTCGCCGTCGGAGGACTGGCCGCGGCCGCCGCCTGGGTCGTGGCCTGGACGGTCCTCGTCACGCTGGTCGTGTCGTCGTCCGGCGAGCGCGACCGGGCCGGGGCGTCGCTCGATCCGGGGCAAGTCCACGTCTCGGCGCTCCAGGCGGGCGACTGCTACACCTGGTTCGGCAACGAGGTGCGGACCGCGCTCGTGACGGCGCGGCCATGCGACGCTTCACACCGGGGGGAGATCATCGCGCTCGTGCCGGCCGACGCCGCGGAGAAGCTCGAGGGAGGATCCATTTCGCGCGAGTCGGCCGAGGCTCTGTGCCTCGAGAAGACAGCACACCTTGCGACGAGCACCTTTTACAGGGATATCAAACCGTACGTCCATCTTCCCGAGCCGGGCTCGGAGAACGAACGGAACATCTCCTGCGCGGCGCATTACTACGGGGCCGGGGTTCTCCAGCTTCCGCTCGCCGAGACGCTCGAAAAGGACCGAACTTCGTATCGGGACCTGCGGGTCGGCGCGTGCGTCCACGAACGGCCGGAGGTCGGCGAAGAAGGCTGGATCTTCGACTCGGTGAAGACCCTTCCCTGCACCGAGCCGCACCGCTATCAGGTGTACGCGATCTTCGACGTCCCCTACCGGGACGGCGACCCCGACCGGATTCCCAGCGACGAGTACATCGTCAACGAGTCGGAGAAGGGCTGCAAAGAGCGACTTTGGGAGAGGATCGACGAGGTGCCGGGACGCGAGTACGCGTTCGTGCCGCTCATGCCGACCAGTGCGGGCTGGGAGGAGCATCGCAAGACCGTCTGCTTCGTCGGACTACCGGACGGCACCGCACTGAAGAAGTCGATCGTGGCGAAGTGAGGACGGGACGGGACGGGACGGGCCGCCGGCGCACGGGGAGGCGCCGGCGGCACGTCCGGTCACACGACGGCGCCCGAGTCGTTCGACGAGCGGGGACGGGACGGGCGGGACTTCGTCTTCGCGTGGGGCGGGGGCGACTTGGCGTACCGCTCGAACACGATCGCCAGCGGCGTCCCGGTGAACACGCTGGAGTACGTGCCGACGATGATGCCGATGAGCAGCGCGATCGCGAAGTCGGTGAGCGAGTCGCCGCCGAGGACGGCGAGCGCGCCGAGGATGAACAGGGCGCCCATGCCGGTGTTGATGGTCCGCGGGATGGTCTGCAGGACGCCCTGGTTCGCGATCTCGGCGAACGGTTTCTTCGGGTTCGCGCCCCACAGTTCGCGCACGCGGTCGAACACGACGACGGAGTCGTTGACCGAGTAGCCGATGACGGTGAGCAGGGCGGCGAGGAAGACGCCGTCGATGGGTTTGCCGAGCCACGCGAAGACGCCGACGACGATCAGCACGTCGTGGAACATCGCGAGGACGGCGCCCGCGCCGAACGTCCAGCGGAACCTGATGGTCAGGTAGGCCAGCTGGGCGAGCAGCGCGACACCGAGCGCGATCAGCGCCTTCTGCCGCAGTTCGTCGCCGAGGCTCGGCCCGATCAGCTCGTCGCGCTCCTTGGTGGCGCCGCCGCCCTCCTCCGCGAGGGCGTTCTGGATCTTCACGACCTCCTCGTTGGTGAGGTCGCTGGTGCGGACGGAGATGTCCTGGTCGCCCGACGTCTGGACGATCGCGCGGGGGAACCCGGCGTCGGCGACGGCGGAGCGAGCCACGTCGATGTCGACCGGCTTGGTGGTGGAGTACTCGACGATGCGGCCGCCGGTGAACTCGACGCCGAAGTTCAGGCCGCGGGTGGCGATGCCGGTGACGGCGACGACGACCGCCAGCCCGGAGATCGCGAGCCAGAGCCGGCGGCGCTTCATCAGGTCGGGGCCGTTGTTCTCCAGCCACCGCCGGATGCGCCCGGGACCGCTGAGGCCGCCGACCCGCGACTTCATCACGCGCGGCATCAGCGAGGCGGCGGTGTCGACCAGCACCCGGCTGAGCAGCATCGCGGAGATCAGCGAGGCGATGACACCGATGGTGAGGGTGACGCCGAAGCCCTTGACCGGCCCGGACGCCAGGAAGAACAGCAGGGCCGCGGCCAGCAGGGTGGTGACCTGGGAGTCGGCGATCGCCGACCACGCCTTGTTGAAGCCCGTGTCCAGCGCGAGCCGTGGATGCCGCCCGGGGGCGAGGCCGCGTTCCTCCCGGGCCCGTTCGAACGCCAGAACGTTCGCGTCGATGGCCATGCCGATGGCGAGGACGAACCCGGCGAGGCCGGGGAGTGTCAGGGTCGCGCCGATGGCGACGAGCGCGGCGTAGGAGATCAGCGCGTACGCGCAGAGCGCGATGATCGACAGGAAGCCCGCGATGCGGTAGACGGCCGTGATGAACAGGGCGGTCAGCGCGATGCCGATGATCGCCGCGCGGGCGCTGGCGTCGATGGCCTCCTCGCCCAGCGTCGGGCCGACCACCCGCTGCTCGATGATCTTGACGGGGACCGGGAGGGAGCCGCCCTGGATCAGCGCGGCGAGGTCCTTGGCCTCGTCGGGGGTGAAGTCTCCGGTGATCTGGGTGGACCCGCCGCTGATCCCGACGCCGCACGGGACGCTCGCCACGACGCCGGGCGAGGAGATCACCCGGCCGTCCAGGATGATGGCGGCGCGCCGCTCGTCGCCGGCCTTGCAGGCGGCCTCGGCGGTCATCTGCTGCCAGATGTCGTCGCCGTTGCCGCGGAAGTCGATGGTGACGGCCCAGCCGCTGAGGTTCTGCGGGTCGTAGACGGCCTCGGCGCCGCCGATCTGGTCACCGGTGAGCTTGGCCGGCGCGATGATCATCGGCTGGCCGCTCTCGTCGTTGATCCGCTGCTGGCCCTGCTTCAGCTCGCCGGTGGTGGGCGGCAGGACGGGGTGCACCGTGAGCTGGGCGGTGCGGCCGATCACCTCGGCGGCGCCGGACGGGTCCTGCACGTCGGGCAGCTCGACGATCAGCCGCCGCTCGCCGGAGCGGGTGATCGACGACTCGGCGACGCCGAGCGCGTTGATCCGGCGCAGCAGGACCTCGCGGGCCCGGTCGGTCGCCTCCCGGTTCGCCTTGACCTGCGGCGTGTCCTGCGCCTCCAGGACGATCTGCGTGCCGCCGCGCAGGTCGAGGCCGAGCTTGGCGGGTTCTTTCAGCGCGAAGTACAGCGATGCGGCGAGCACGGCGAACGCCAGTACCGCCCGCACCAGGGTGGCGCGAGTCAAAGGGGAAACCTCCACACGGGGACTTCGGCGCCGCCGGGGACGCGGCGCCGCGAACTGGTCGTCAGATCCCTGCGGGGGCGGGCGGGGCGCGGCCGCGCGGGCCGGTGCGCGGGGTCGTCGCCGGGCGGTCGGGGGCGGGCGCCGAGCGGACGGCCGGTGCCTGCGGCGGCCGGACGTCCATGTCCGGGGGCGGCGGCGCGGCCTGCCAGACGGGCGCGGCGAGCGCGGCGGTCTGCCGCGCGAGCGCCGCGGCGGCGGCCTCCGCGTGCCGGGCGTTGCCGCGGTCGGCGAGGCCCGCGGGCTGGGACCGTCCCCGGGACGGGACGCCCTGGACCGCGCCGGTGCGCAGCCCGGCGCCGGCGACCGAGGCGGACGCCCCGGAGGCGCCGGACGCGGCGGTGTGCGGCCCGTGCCCGCCGACCAGGCCGAGGAGGCCGAGGGCGACGACGAGCATCCGGGCGAGGAGGCCCGCGGGGGCCGCGGCCCGGTGCCCGGCGTAGCGCGAGGCACGCGCTCTCAGGGCCGTCCGGCCGGGCGCGGGCGCGGGCGCGAAGGGAGGGGGCTGCATGGTCCCTCCCGTCCCTCGGCTCGCCGCGATGATGTGGCAAACCTAGCCCACACCGGCCGCGGGACGCGTCGCGTTCGCCGAGGGTTTGACCAACCGACGAACTTTCCTGTCAAGGACGTCCGCCGCCACAACGCCCTTCCCATTCCGGCCAGGGCCGCCCGACCTGCGAGGACGGCCGCGTGTCCGGATCCGGTCGGCACTGTACCTACCGGCCGGTATTGCCGCGCTCTGGAAAGCGAATTACTTTCACAATGCCCACCCCAACCGGACAAAGGAGCATCCGGTGGCACGTATCAGGCAAGCTGCAATCATGGGGACGGCCGCGCTGGCCGTCCTGGCCGCGGGCGTGACCCCCGCCTCGGCCGCGACCACCACCATCCGCGCGGGCTCGGCGACCGCCGCCCCCTACTCGGGCAACGTCCAGGCCGCCCTGCTGGGCGTCGCGACGGTCTCCACGTCGATCGGCAGCGGCTCTTGCGAGGAGTCGACGATGACCGGGTCGGTGAACTCCGACGGCACGGGCCTGGCCATCGCCGCGGCGGGCTTCAGCGGCGCGAACGGCGGCCCCTGCTCCGGAACCACGTCGTCCACCATCACCGCGCAGAACCTGCCCTGGACTGGCGGCGCCGTCGCCCACGACCCGAACGGGACGAACGGACGGGACGCGAGCGTCACGATCGCCAACTTCCGGGTCCAGGCCGTCGTCGACCTGTTCGGCGGCATCACCTGCGTGTTCGGCGGCACGCTGACCGCCGACGGCTTCAACGGCGACAACCCGGACCGTCCCGACACCGGCAGCACCGAGGCCCAGGTCGGCGTGAACGGCGCGACGGTGTCCAAGCAGGGCGGCAGCTTCCTCTGCCCGTCCAGAGCGACCGTCACCGCGACGTACGAGCTGACCGGCGAGTCGTCCGCCGGCTCGGGCACCTACGACCAGTCCCTCTACGTGACCGGCTGACCGCCCGCTCCCCCATCACGCTCCGACTCCCACGACGGCGGGCCGCCCCCATCCCCCGGGGCGGCCCGTTCTCGTCGCGTGCGGACGCCCGCGGGTCAGCAGCCGAGGAGCTGCGCCGCGAGGAACGACTCGACCTGGGAGATCGCGATGCGCTCCTGGCTCATCGTGTCGCGCTCCCGGACGGTCACGGCGTCGTCCTCGAGCGTGTCGAAGTCGACCGTGACGCAGAACGGGGTGCCGATCTCGTCCTGCCGGCGGTAGCGGCGGCCGATGGCGCCGGCGTCGTCGAAGTCGACGTTCCAGCTCTTGCGCAGCTGCGCGGCGAGGTCGCGGGCCTTCGGCGACAGGTCGGCGTTGCGCGACAGCGGCAGCACCGCGACCTTGACCGGGGCGAGCCGGCGGTCGAGGCGCATCACGGTGCGCTTCTCCAGCTTGCCCTTGGCGTTCGGGGCCTCGTCCTCGGCGTAGGCGTCCATCATGAACGTCAGCGTGCAGCGGTCGACACCGGCCGCCGGCTCGATGACGTACGGGACGTAGCGCTCGCCGGTCTCCTGGTCGAAGAACGACAGGTCGGCGCCGGACGCCTTGGAGTGCGTCGTCAGGTCGTAGTCGGTGCGGTTCGCGACGCCCTCCAGCTCGCCCCACTCACCGCCGACGAAGTTGAACCGGTACTCCACGTCCACGGTCCGCTTGGAGTAGTGCGAGAGCTTCTCGGCCGGGTGCTCGAACAGCCGCAGGTTCTCCTTGCGGATGCCGAGGTCGACGTACCACTGGAACCGCTCGTCGATCCAGTACTGGTGCCACTCCTCGTCGCTGCCGGGCTTGACGAAGAACTCCATCTCCATCTGCTCGAACTCGCGGGTCCGGAAGATGAAGTTGCCCGGGGTGATCTCGTTGCGGAACGACTTGCCGATCTGGCCGATGCCGAACGGGACCTTGCGGCGCGCGGACTGCTCCACGTTCTTGTAGTTGATGAAGATGCCCTGCGCGGTCTCGGGCCGCAGGTAGGCGAGGCCCGACTCGTCCTCGACGGGGCCGAGGTAGGTCTTGAGCAGGCCGTTGAACATCCGCGGCTCGGTGAACGAGCCCTTCACGCCGCAGTTGGGGCACGTGAGATCGTTCAGGCCGTTCGCGGGGGGGCGGCCGTGCTTCTCCTCGTACGCCTCTTCGAGGTGGTCGGCCCGGAAGCGCTTGTGGCAGGACTGGCACTCGGTCAGCGGGTCCACGAACGCCTGGACGTGGCCGCTGGCCTCCCAGACCTCGCGGGCGAGGATGACCGAGGAGTCGAGGCCGACGACGTCGTCGCGGCCCTGCACCATCGACTTCCACCACTGGCGCTTCACGTTGTTCTTCAGTTCGACGCCGAGGGGGCCGTAGTCCCAGGAGGCGCGGAGCCCGCCGTAGATCTCACTCGACGGGTAGACCAGACCTCGCCGTTTTGCGAGGTTGACGATCGTGTCCATCACGTCGGAACGGCGTGCCATGAATCTTCTCCATCCGGCTGGCGGTCGGCGGGACAGTGAGTGCGCCCCCGTCCGGCGGAAACGGCGGACGGCGGCGAGTGTGATCCCCGGTGATGTGAGTCCGAGGCGCGGTCCTCCCCGGCGCCTCAGAGCATTCCCCAGCTTAGGGCACCGGAGCGGGTTCGCTGCCTGGAGGCTCGCACACGCCGGCGCACATCCGCGACCGGATTACCCGTCCGCCCGTCCGCGCGTCCGGGCGGCGGGCCGGTCAGTAGACGAGGCCGTCCACGACGTTGCTGTCGATGTTGAGCGTGACGCCGCCGTGCCTCTCCTTGTGGGGGCCCCGGAACTGCTTGATGCGCAGGTGCGGGGACCACAGGTCGTCGGAGAAGTACCGGTCGCCGTACACGCTCGCGCGCCCGTCCCAGTTGGCGAACCAGATGCCCTCGGGCTTGCTGATCCCGGACGCCCGTGCCACGTCGCGGACGCCCGACGCCGCGCTGCTGTACATGCAGGGCCGGTAGCCCCGCTTCTTCATCTCGCTCACCCAGGCGTCGACGAAGTCGAGCACGGCCTTGCGGCACCCGCTCTTGGAGCTGTCGTACGCCTCCATGTCGAGGTAGACCGGCTCGCCCCGCGGGATCCCGAGGTCCCGCGCCCTGCGGGCGGCGTCCACGGCGTTCTCCCGCCCCTGCTTCGCGGCTCCGGCGCGCGTGAACCGCTGCGGGCGAGGGCCGCACGGCGCCTGGAGGCCCACGTAGGTCGGGGTGATCCGGTAGCCCATCGCGCGGACGTCCCGCACCCACGCCTCGGTGAGGTTCGGCTGCGCGCAGCCGCGCGCCGCGCCGCCGATGTAGATGTTGGTCACCTCGAATGCCTCGCGCCAGCGCTTCATCGTGTCGAGGGCGGGCGCGGTGCAGGTGTCGAACCCGCGCCCGCGCGTCCAGGGCCGTCGCGCTTCCGTGCCGGGCGCTTCGGTGTTGGGTGCCGCGGTGCCGGGCGCGGCGGTGCCGGGCGCGTCCGTGCTGGGTGCCGCAGTGCCGGGCGCATCGGTGCCGGGCGTGCCGCCGTCCGGCGGGCCGGCGGCGGGCGGGCCGGCGGCGGGCGGGCCGGCGGCGGGCGGGCCGGCGGCGGGCGGCTCGGGCTCGGTGCTGCGGCGATCGGTGCTCGGGGCCCGGTCGGCGGGCCGGGACGAGCCGAGGCGGATCCCGCGCAGCATCCGCTGGAGCGACGCGGGGTCGTCGCCGTACACGCCGGTGATCGCGACGCCCGCCTCGGGCAGCGCGAGCCGGGCCTCGCGGTCGACGGACGGTGCGACGGTGTACGCGGCGAGCCTGTCGGCGCGCACGGCCGTCCGGGACGGGCGGGCCTCGTCGAGCGGCGCGATGTGGACGGCCGTCGTGCGGCCGACGACGCGGGCCGGGCAGTCGGGCCGCGGGCCCGGCCGTCCGAGGTAGACGGCGCGCCGGTCGTAGCGGACGCAGCGGCCGGGGTCGCGGTCGAGGCGGTGCACCTCCCACCCGTCCGGCACCGGAACGCGCAGGCCCCGGTAGCGGACGACGCGTCCCCGCTCCCCCGGCTGCGGGTCGGCGGTCGCGGCGGTCAGCGCGGCGGGCGCGGGCCGCGCGGGCGCCGTCCAGAGGACCGCGCCGAGCGGCGCCAGGACCGCGACCCCGGACAGGGCGCTGAGCAGGACGGCATGGCGCATCGAGTCTCCCCCGAGGAACGCCGGGCCGGGCGGCCCGCGACGTGATCGTGACGCGGCAAAGATGACCATGGACGCGAGGGCGAAACGATTCCCGGAAGGATCTTGCCCGGCGGTTGCCCGGTTTTGGGACGCGACCGCGCGTGCCGGGATCGCCGGATCACACGGGATCGCCGGATCACACGGGGGCGGCCGGCGACGGCGGCTGGGCGGTGGCCACGATCTCGTAGGCGCCGGGTTCGTCCACGGCGTAGGCGGCCAGGGGGATGAACTCCATCCGGACGGCGGGCGCACCGAGGGCACGCCGGTAAAATCCTGCTCCGTCCCATTCGGTGACCAGGGCCCACAGGTCGGGGTCGTCGACGGTGCGGGCGAGCCGGCCGCTGCGGAAGCCGGGACCGGCGGACAGGGCGGTGAGCACCGCGCTCATGCGCGCGGCGAAGCCGTCGGCCTCCTCGCCGGGGACCCGGTACCGGGTTATCGCGATCATCCGCCCATCCTGGCAGTACGTTGGGCGCGTGGAGAGGGGAGGCGGGATGCCGGGCGGACGCGCGACGGGATCGACCGGGCCGACGGGATCGGCGGGATCGACGGGCCTGCGGGCCACGGTGGAGCGGCTGAGCGCCGGGCCGGTGGTGCTCCTGCACCGGCTGCCGCGCTGGGTACTGCTCGCCGCGGTGTTCGCGCTACTGGTGCTCGGCATGGCCGCGACGGGCTGGCCCTCGGCCGCGGGACTGTTCGCGCTGGCGCTGTTCCTCGCCTGGTTCGCCTACCTCAACTGGCCCGCGCTGGACGCGTCGGGGCGGCTGCTGCGGGTCGTCGCGGTGACCGTTCTGGCCGGTTTCGGAGTGGCGCGTATCATAGGTCGATTTTGACAATCATTTTCAGGTTTGAGCATACTGATGACGTGCTCAGATCCCGCAAAACCCTGCGAAACCTCCCCGCGGCCGCGCTCGCCCTGACCGGGCTGGCGGCCGGCCTCACCGCCTGCGGCGACGCCGGCGCCGACGCGCCGCCCGGTACCACCGAGGTCGTCGCGTCCTTCTACCCGATGGCGTGGCTGGCCGGCCAGGTCGGCGGCGACGACGTGCACGTGCGGACGCTCACCGCGCCGGGAGCCGAGCCCCACGACCTCGAGCTGACCGCCAAGCAGGTCGCGAACGTCCAGGAGGCCGCCCTCGCCTTCTACGTGAAGGGCATGCAGCCGGCCGTGGACGACGCCGTCCAGAAGCACGCCGAGAAGTCGTCGCTCGACGCCGCGAGCGTGGTGAAGACGCTGCCTCCGCCCGCCGAGGAGGAGGAGCACGGCCACGAGCACGGCCACGAGCACGAGGGCGAGGGCGAGGGCGAGCACGCCCACGAGGAGGGGCACGACCACGGCGACGCCGGGTACGACCCGCACATCTGGCTGGACCCGCACCGCATGGCGGCCGTCGCCACCGCGCTCGGCGACCGGCTCGCGGAGGTCGACGCCGAGAACGCGGCCGGGTACAAGAGCCGCGCGCAGGCCGTCGCCGGGCAGCTCACCGAGCTGGACGGGGAGTACCGGGACGGTCTCGCGACCTGCGAGCGCAAGGAGATCGTCACCGCGCACGCCGCGTTCGGCTACCTGACGAACCGGTACGGGCTCACGCAGGTCTCCATCGCCGGCGTCGACCCGTCCAACGAGCCCTCCCCCGCGCGGCTGGCCGAGCTGACCGAGCACGTCAAGGAGGCGGGCGCCACGACCGTCTTCACCGAGACGCTGGTCAGCCCGAAGGTCGCCGAGACGCTCGCCCGGGAGGCCGGCGTGAAGACGGCCGTGCTCGACCCGGTCGAGGGCGTCGAGGAGGGCTCGTCCGACGACTACCTGACGATCATGAACAGGAACCTGGAGACCCTGCGACCCGCCCTGGGATGCTCATGAGCAAAAATGCCGCGGCGCCGTTCGCGATGACGGGCGGGCACGTCCGGCGCGACGGCCGCGAGGTGCTCGCCGGCGTGGACCTGAAGGTCGACGCCGGCGACGTCGTCGCGGTCCTCGGCCCGAACGGGGCCGGCAAGTCGACCCTGATCAAGGCGCTGCTCGGGCTGATCCCGCTGGCGGCGGGCCGCACCGAGATCTACGGGGACGCGCCCGCCCGGTTCCGCGACTGGAAGCGGATCGGGTACGTGCCGCAGCGGCTGCCGATGGGCGGCGGCGTCCCCGCGACCGTCCGGGAGGTCGTGGCGTCCGGCCGCGTCGCCCGGCGCTCCCGGTGGCGGCCCGCGTCGGCCGCCGACCGCGCCGCCGTGGACGACGCCCTCGCCGCGGTCGGGCTGGCGGACCGGGCGCGCGACACCGCGCACCTGCTGTCCGGCGGCCAGCAGCAGCGCGTCCTGATCGCCCGCGCGCTCGCGGGCCGGCCGGACGCGTTCGTCCTGGACGAGCCGACCGCGGGCGTGGACGCGGGCAGCCAGGAGGCGCTCGCCGGGACGCTCGGCACGCTCACCGGGGCGGGCCGCACGGTCGTCCTGGTGGCGCACGAGTTGGGACCGATGGCCCCCCTCGTCACCCGGACGGTCGAGCTGGCGCACGGCCGCGTCGTCCGGGACACCGTGGACGACGGAGCCCGCGTGCTGGGGAGGTCCGCGTGATCGAGATGCTGCAGTACGACTTCATGCGCGTCGCCCTCGTGATGGCGGTGCTGATCGGGCTGACGGCCCCCGCCGTGGGGACGTTCCTGGTGCAGCGCCGGCTGTCGCTGCTCGGCGACGGCGTCGGCCACATCGCGCTGACCGGCATCGGCCTCGGGCTGCTGACGGGCACCTCCCCGGTGCTCGCCGCGCTGGCGGTGGCGGTGCTCGGCGCGGTCGCCATCGAGGTGCTGCGGGCCCGCAGCCGCAGCGGCGGCGACGTCGCGCTGGCGCTGATCTTCTACGGCGGGCTCGCGGGCGGCGTGATCCTGACGAACCGGGAGGGCGGCGGCGCGAGCCTGCAGTCCTACCTGTTCGGCTCGATCAGCAGCGTGACGGCCTCCGACCTGTACGTGGTCGCGGGGCTCGCGGTCGTCGTGCTCGGCGTCATCGCGGTGTTCGGCCGCGAGCTGTTCCTGCTGTGCCAGGACGAGGAGGTGGCGCGGGCCTCGGGCCTGCCCGTCCGGTTCCTCAGCATCCTGATCGCGGTGACGGCCGCGGCGACCGTGGTGATCGCGATGCGCGCGATCGGGCTGCTGCTGGTCAGCGCGCTGATGATCGTGCCGGTGGCGGCGGCGCAGCAGGTGACCCGCGGGTTCCGCGGGACGATGCTGGCGGCGATGGCGGTCGGTGTACTGTCGGCCGTGACGGGGCTGGCCGCCTCCTTCGAGTACGATCTGCCCCCGGGCCCCTCGATCGTGCTGCTCGCCCTGGCGGTGTTCGCGGTCGCGGTCGCCGGGGGGACCGTGGTTCGACGCAGACGTGCGCGGGCGGGCGAGGCCCGGGAGGTGATCCCGGACGGCGCCGGCCACCGCGCGGATGCCGAGGCGGAGGTGCTCAAAGGATGACGACGGCCCGCCGGGACGCGGTGCGGCAGGCGCTGGTCGGCTGCGAGGGATTCCGCAGCGCCCAGGACATCTACGCCGACCTGCGCGCCGACGGCTCCAAGATCGGCCTGACGACGGTCTACCGGGCGCTGCAGGCGCTCAGCGACTCGGGCGAGGTCGACGTCCTGCGCACCGACGAGGGCGAGGCCGTCTACCGGGCCTGCCGCACCGAGGAGCACCACCACCACCTGGTCTGCCGGAAATGCGGCAGGACGGTCGAGGTGGAGGGCCCCGCCGTGGAGCGCTGGGCCGACGCGATCGGCGCCGAGCACGGATTCTCGGAGATCACGCACACCGTCGAGGTCTTCGGCACCTGCGCCGACTGCGCCGCCTCCTGACCGCCCGCCGGAGCGGCCCGGCACCCCGATGTGACGTGCGCTTCACGATCACGAAAGAATGCGCACATGGCTACGACTCGCACCGCCAACGCGCACTGGGAAGGGCCGCTGATGGGCGGCCAGGGCACGGTCTCGCTGGACTCCTCCAAGACGGGCACGTTCGACGTCACGTGGGCGTCGCGGGCCGAGGAGCCGAACGGCCGGACGAGCCCCGAGGAGCTCATCGCCGCGGCGCACTCCACCTGCTACTCGATGGCCCTCTCGCACGGCCTCGCCGGGGCCGGGACACCGCCGGAGAAGGTCGACACCAAGGCGGAGGTCACCTTCCAGCCGGGCGAGGGCATCACCGGGATCCACCTGACGGTCCGGGCGAGCGTCCCGGGACTGTCCGCGGGCGACTTCGAGAAGGCCGCGCAGGACGCCAAGGCCGGCTGCCCGGTCAGCAAGGCCCTCGCCGGCACGAAGATCACGCTGGACGCGGCGCTGGTGTAGGGCGCCGCGCCGACGACCGGGCCCGCACGCGGAAACCCCGCGCGCGGGCCCGTCTCAACGTCAGGCACCGCTCGGGGCGGGCTCCACCGGGTTCGGGACGGCCCCGCCGTAGCGGCGGTCGCGGGACGCGTACAGCTCGCACGCGTGCCACAGGTGCCGGCGGTCGAAGTCGGGCCACAGGGTGTCGAGGAAGACCATCTCCGCGTACGCCGACTGCCACAGCAGGAAGTTGGACGTGCGCTGCTCGCCGGACGAGCGCAGGAACAGGTCCACGTCGGGGATCGACGGCTCGTCCAGGTAGCGGGCGAACACCTTCTCGTCGATCTTGTCGGGGTTGAGGCGGCCGTCCCGGACGTCGCGGGCGATCGCCGCCGTGGCGTCCACGATCTCCGCCCGGCCGCCGTAGTTCACGCAGAACTGCAGGGTGAGGACGTCGTTGTCGCGCGTCATCTCCTCGGCCGTCTCCAGCTCCTTGATGACGCTGCGCCACAGCCGGGGGCGCCGCCCCGCCCACCTGACGCGGACCCCCATCGAGTGGAGCTGGTCCCGGCGGCGGCGGATCACGTCCCGGTTGAACCCCATGAGGAACTTCACCTCGTCCGGGGACCGCTTCCAGTTCTCCGTGGAGAACGCGTACGCCGACAGGTACGGGACGCCCAGCTCGATGGCGCCCATGATGACGTCGAAGAGCGAGTCCTCGCCGCGCTTGTGCCCCTCGGTGCGCGGCAGCCCGCGCTCCTTGGCCCAGCGGCCGTTGCCGTCCATCACGATGGCGACGTGCCGCGGCACCAGATCCGCGGGGATCGCGGGCGGCCTCGCCCCGTCCCGATGCGGCTCCGGCGGCAGAACAGCCCTGCTCACACTCTCTCCCTGATGTCGTCGCTCCCGGCCGGGTCGCCGGTGGTCTCCCCGTCGAAGGCGTGCTCGCCGTCGCGCTCGACGTGCCGCAGCGAGCGGATCCCGTGCTCGAGATGCCACTGCAGGTAGGCGGCGACGAGGCCGCTGGTCTCCACCCGGTGGCGCGGCTCGCTGGCGTCCGCGTACTCCCAGTCGCCGCGCAGCAGCGCCAGCATCAGCCGGAACGTGGGCGGCGCCGGGGTCGCGGCCCCCGGGCGGCGGCAGTTCGCGCAGACGGCGCCGCCCGCGGCGATCGCGAAGCCGCGCAGGCCGCCGCGCGTGCCGCACCGGCAGCACTCGTCCAGTGCGGGCGCCCATCCGGCGACCGACAGCGAGCGCAGCAGGTAGGCGTCCAGCACCAGGCGCGCGTCGTGGCTGCGGTCCGCGAGCGTCCGCAGCCCGCCGACCAGCAGCAGGAACTGCCGCAGCGCCGGCTCGCCCTCGTCGGTGAGCTTCTCGGCGGTCTCCAGCATCGCGGTCCCCGCGGTGTAGCGGGTGTAGTCGGCGACCAGGCGCTCCCCGTAGGGGCGCAGCGTCTCGGCCTGCGTGATGAGGTCGAGCGACCGCCGCTCGTAGAGCTGGAGGTCCACGTGGGTGAACGGCTCCAGCCGCGCCCCGAACCGGGACTTGGTCTTGCGGACGCCCTTCGCGGCCGCGCGGATCCGGCCGGTGCGCCGGGTCAGCACCGTCACGATGCGGTCGGCCTCGCCCAGCTTCTGGGTGCGCAGGACGACGCCTTCGTCGCGGTAGAGGGTCACGCGTTCATTCTGGCGTACCCGGCCGGGTGCTCCGTTGCCCCGCCTGGACATCTCCTCAGGATTTCCACAAGTCACCCGAATCCTACCCCTCCGCATGGACACAATCACGTACCGTGACCGGAATCGGCCGTCGCCACGCGGCGAAACCCGTGGCCAGACGGCCGGGGACCTGTCAGCGTTGCGGCCATGAGATGCCACATCGTGCCGCCGCACATGCTGGAACGCCTCGCCCGCGACACCGATGATCCGGTCGTGAGCGCGCGCGCCCGCCGCACCATGGCCCTCACCTCCGCCCAGTACGCCCAGCGGCTGGTGCCCGCACCCGCCCGCGCCCCGGAGGAGGACTTCGTCCCGAAGCGGACGGTCCACGACGCCGGGGGCCGGGAGACGCTGCCCGGCCGGGCCGTCCGCAAGGAGGGCGACGCGGCGACCGGGGACGCGACCGTCGACCGCTCCTACGACTGGCTCGGCGCCACCTTCGACTTCTTCGAGGAGATCTACCGGCGCGACTCCATCGACGGCGCCGGGCTCCCGCTGGTCTCGACCGTCCACTACGGGGACGGGTACGCCAACGCCTTCTGGAACGGCCGGCAGATGGTGTACGGCGACGGGGACGGCGTCGTCTTCACCGACTTCACCGGCCCGCTCGACGTCACCGGGCACGAGCTCGTCCACGGCATCACCCAGCACACCGCGAACCTGGAGTACTACGGCCAGGCGGGCGCGCTGAACGAGTCGGTGTCGGACGTGTTCGGGTCGCTGGTCAAGCAGTGGCATCTCGGGCAGTCCGCCGACCGGGCCGACTGGCTGATCGGCGTGGGCCTGCTCGCCGAGGGCGTCCGGGGCGTCGCGCTGCGCTCGATGAAGGAGCCCGGCACCGCCTACGACGACCCGCGGCTCGGCAAGGACCCGCAGCCCGGACACATGGACGACTATGTCGAGACCTACCGCGACAATGGCGGCGTCCACATCAACTCCGGCATCCCGAACCGCGCGTTCTACCTCACGGCCACCGCGATCGGCGGCAACGCCTGGGAAAAGGCGGGTCGCATCTGGTATGACGTCCTCACCGGCGGTGCGCTGGCGGTGGACGTCGACTTCGCCGGCTTCGCCGCCGAGACCGTCCGCGCCGCCGTCGCCCGCTTCGGCGCGGACGCGGCGGAGACGGAGGCGGTGCGCCGGGGATGGACGGGAGTGGGCGTGCCCGTCGCGGAGGCCTCGGAGGCGTTGAGGTGAACGGTGAAGGTGACAGTCGTCCGAAGCGGAGGGTTCGCCGGGATCGAGCGGCGGGCCGAGTCCGACAGCACGAGTGACCCCGTCCTGGCGGGGCTCGTCCGCCGCGTCGACCTCGGCTCGGTGCCGCCCCCGGGGCGGATCCCCGACCAGTTCCTGTACGAGATCGACATCGACGGCCGGCGGACGACCGTGGGCGAGGCGCAGCTGAACGGGCCGCTGCGCGAACTCGTCCACCACGTCCTCGGCCGGGCGCACTGACCGCGCGAGCCGGACCGGCGAGACCGGACGGCCGTGGCGCGGGGATCGCGGGCGCCTCCCGGCACCCGCGATCCCCGCCCGGCACGGACGCCGGGCGGGGCCGGGCCGAGGTCAGCGCAGCCAGACGGCCGTGTCGGGCGGCAGCTCGCCGTCCGGCAGCGGGACGCTGGACAGGAGCACCTCCCCGTCCGGGAGCGGGAAGGTGCTCTCGCCGAGGTTGACGACGCAGGTCAGGCCGGTCTCGAGGGTGAACGCCAGGACGTCCTCGGGTGCGGGCGGCCAGGTGAGCGCGCCGTCGCCCGCCCGTCCGGGGCGCGGTAGGTCGCGGCGGAGGGCGAGGGCCGTCCGGTAGAGGGACAGCATCGAGGCGGGGTCGGATTCCTGTGCCTCCGCGGTGAGCGCCTTCCACTCGGGCGGCTGCGGGAGCCACGGGTCGCCGCCGAAGCCGAACGGCGGGGCGTCCCCCGACCACGGGAGGGGCACGCGGCAGCCGTCCCGGCCGGGGTCGGTGCGGCCGGAGCGGTGCCAGATCGGGTCCTGGCGCAGGTCGTCCGGCAGGTCCTCGACCTCGGGCAGGCCGAGTTCCTCGCCCTGGTAGATGTAGGCGGAGCCGGGCAGGGCCAGTGCCAGCAGCGCCGCCGCCCGGGCCCGGCGGACGCCGAGGGCGCGGTCGGTGGGGGCGCCGAGCCGGCGGTCCTGGAGGTCGAACGAGGTGTCGGCGCGGCCGTACCGGGTGACGGGCCGGACGACGTCGTGGTTCGCCAGCACCCAGGTCGGCGGGGCGCCGATCGGGCCGTGCGTGGCGAGCGTCGTCTCGATCACCTCGCGGAGGGCGCGCGGCTCCCACGCGCAGTTCAGGAAGTCGAAGTTGAACGCGGTGTGCATCTCGTCCGGGCGCAGGTAGCGGGCGAACCGCTCCTGGTCGGGCAGCCACACCTCGCCGACCAGCATCCGGCCCGGGTACCCGTCGGTGATCTTCCGCCAGCCCCGGTAGATCTCGTGGACGCCGTCGCGGTCGGTGTAGGGGTCGAGGCCGTCCGGTGCGGCGTCGGGGTCCTTGACCAGCAGCGCCGCCGAGTCGATGCGGACGCCGTCCACACCGCGGTCGTACCAGAACCGGAGCACGTCGTGGAAGTCGCGGACGACGTCGGGGCTGTTCCAGTTGAAGTCGGGCTGCTCGGGCGCGAACAGGTGCAGGTACCACTCGCCGTCCGGGACGCGCGTCCACGCGGGTCCGCCGAAGATCGACCGCCAGTCGTTCGGGGGCTCGCCGCCGCCGTCGCCCCTGCCCGGACGGAACCAGAAGCGTTCGCGCTCGGGCGAGCCGGGGCCCGCCGCGAGGGCATCCTGGAACCAGGCGGTCCGGTCGGACGCGTGGTTCGGCACCACGTCCAGGATGATCCGCAGGCCGGCCGTGTGCGCCTCGGCGATGAACGCCTCCGCGTCGGCGAGCGTCCCGAAGACCTCGGCGACGTCCCGGTAGTCGGCGACGTCGTAGCCGCCGTCGGCCATCGGGGACGGGTACCACGGGTTGAGCCACAGGGCGTCGACGCCGAGGTCGGCGAGGTAGGGCAGCCGGGCGCGCAGGCCGGCGATGTCGCCGACGCCGTCGCCGTTCCCGTCGGCGAAGCTGCGCGGGTACACCTGGTAGATCACCGCGTCGCGCCACCATGCTTCGGGCATGCGAGAACTCCTTAAAGATCATTGAACGGGGAGCAGAGTCGTCGAACCGGGGCGGGAACCGGTCAGCCCTTCAGGCCGCCCGCCGTGAGTCCGGCCATGATCTGGCGCTGGAAGACGAAGAAGACCGCGATCGTGGGCAGGCTGGCGATGACCAGCGAGCCGATCAGCACGTTCTGCGGCACCTGGACGGCCAGCGACGAGATCGCCACGCTGATCGTCTTCTTCTCGCCGTCCGGCAGGACGAGCAGCGGCCAGACGAAGTCGCGCCAGACGTTGACGATCGTGAAGATCGACACGACGCCGATGATCGGCCGCGACACCGGCAGGACGATCGACCACAGGATGCGGGCGGGCGCCGCGCCGTCCACCTCGGCGGCGTCGATCAGCTCGGTGGGGATCGAGTCGAAGAACCGTTTGAGCAGGAAGATGTTGAACGCGTTGGCGGCGGCCGGGAGCCAGATGGCCCACGGGGTGTTGAGCAGGTTGACGCCGAAGAGCGGCAGGTCCTTCACGGTCAGGTAGGCGGGCAGCAGGATCACCATCGGCGGGATCATCAGCGTCGCCAGCATCATCCCGAGGACGGCGCGGCCGAACAGCGGCCGCAGCTTCGACAGCGCGTAGGCGGCGGACACGTCCACGGCGAGGGTGAACAGCCACGCCCCGAACGCGTACACGACCGTGTTGCGCATGTAGAGGCCGAGGTCGAGCTGCCGCCACGCCTCCCGGTAGGCGCCGAGGTCGATGTCGCCCGGCCAGAGGCTCGGCGGCACCTCGGCGAGCTGGTCCGGCGACTTCATCGCGCCCGTGACCATCCAGTACAGCGGGAAGACGAACACGAACGTGAACGTCACGACGACGGTCGTCAGGACCGTCCAGTAGACGGCCTTGCCGCGCGGGGTGCCGAGCGTGTGCGGCGAGACGAGCGTGCGGGTCTGCGTCATGGGTGCCTACCTCGGGTCGTCACGCGAAACGCGCAGGTAGACGGCGGAGAACACCATCAGCACGAGCATGAGCATCAGCCCGAGCGCGCCGCCGCCGCCGAAGTTCGTGAAGTTGAACGCGTACTGGTACATCAGGTAGACGACGGTCACGGTCGCGTTCTCCGGGCCGCCGCCGGTCAGCAGGTACGGCTCGATGAAGACCTGCATGGTCGCGATGACCTGCAGGAGCAGCATCACGAGCAGGATGAGCCTGGTCTGCGGGATGGTGATGTGCCGGATGCGCCGGAAGAGGCCGGCGCCGTCCAGTTCGGCCGCCTCGTACAGCTCGCCGGGGATCGTCTGGAGCGCCGCGAGGTAGATGAGGGTGCCGCTGCCGAGGTTCATCCACGTCGACACGAGCACCAGCGACAGCAGCGCGGTGCCCGTCGAGTCGAGCCATTGCAGCCCCGGCAGGCCCGCCAGGCCCAGGACCTGGTTGAACAGGCCCGATCCCGGGTCGTAGAACCACTTGAAGAGGAGCACGACCACGGCGGGCGGCAGCATCACCGGCAGGTACACGACGAAGCGCAGGTAGCCGCGCGCGTGCCGCAGCTCGTTCAGGACGATCGCGATCGTGAACGGGACGGCGTAGCCGATCACCAGCGCCAGCAGCGTGAAGATCGCGGTGTTGACCCACGCGTCCCGGAACACGGGGTCGGCGATCACCGTGCGGAAGTTCTCCAGGCCCACCCAGCGGGTGTCGCCGACGAAGTTCGTCTGCTGGAAGCTGAGCAGGATCTCCCGCAGGATCGGGTACCAGGAGAAGAAGGCGAAGCAGATCAGCGCCCCGCACAGGAATCCGTAGGCCGTCAGGTTGCGCCGCACGACCCGTCCGGTCCGGGTCGCCTTGCGGCGACGGCGCCGCGCGGCCGGGCCCGCCGGCGTCCGCAGTGTCAGCATGAGGTCCCCTCGGGGGCGCCGGCGTCGGGCCGGCGCCCCGGTTCGGGTGTCGGTTCGGGGGCTTGCGGGCGCGGGCCCGGCGTCAGTTCACCGACCGCGCCAGGACGGCGTCGGCCTTCTCCCGCGCGTCCGCGAGCAGCTCGTCGATGTTCGCGTCACGCCTGGTCAGCACGGCGGACACGACCGAGTCGAGGATCGCGTACAGCTTCTGCGCGTGCGGCGGCTCCAGCTTCGCCGGGACGGACGCGTAGGCGTCCTCGTACGGCTTGAAGTTCGCGACCGGCAGGTTGGCCGACGCGGCCCGCAGCTCCC
This sequence comes from Actinomadura cremea, assembly GCF_014648495.1. Lineage (GTDB taxonomy): Bacteria > Actinomycetota > Actinomycetes > Streptosporangiales > Streptosporangiaceae > Spirillospora > Spirillospora cremea. Next base: position 381,450 of record NZ_BMRF01000003.1, on the reverse strand, counting down.
GGTCCTTCTGCCCCGCGGCGTTCTCGCCGAACAGCTTCGGCTGCGGCAGCCCCACCGGACGTCCGTTCCCGGCGGCCCGCGCGTAGTTCAGCTGCCCCTGACCGGGCGTGATCGCGTAGAACTCGAGCCACATCAGCCCTGCCTTGATCTGCTCGGGCGACGCGTCGGGGCTGAACATGTAGCCGTCGCCGCCCAGCAGCGTGCCCTGCGACCCGGGGATCGGCGCCATCCCGTAGTTCTCGTAGTCGCCGCCGAACTGGTCGACCAGCGCGGTCGCGTTGTCGGGCGCGCCGAGGAACATGCCGAGGTCACCGGCGGCCATCATGCGCTGCACGTCGGCGTTCACGAGCAGCTGCTTGTCGCCCATCGAGTCGTCCGCCCAGCGCATGTCCTTGATCGTCTGCAGGGCGGCCCTGCCCTGCGGGCCGTCGAACGCCGACTTCTTCCCGTCCGGCGTCACCATGTCGCCGCCCTGGCTGTAGAGGGACGTGGTGAAGTGCCAGCCGCCCTGGTTCTGCGAGCTGAGCTCGGCGAACCCGACGACGCCGTCGCCGAGGTCGCTGATCTTCTTCGCGGCGGCCCGCACCTCGGGCCACGTCCGGGGCGGCGCGTCCGGGTCCAGACCGGCCTTCTCGAACAGCTCCCGGTTGTAGAACAGGCCCATCGTGTAGTTCTGCCGCGGCAGCCCGTACACCTTGCCGTCGCTCTCGAACACGCTCCGCACCGCCGGGTCGAGGTTCGCGTGGTTCTCGACCTGCCCGAGGTAGGGCGTGACGTCGGCGGCCTGGCCCTGGGCGATGACGCTGTTGACGTCGGTGAAGTAGACGTAGAAGAGGTCCTCCATCTGCCCGCCCGCCAGCTTCGCCTGGAAGGTGTTCGGGTCGATGCAGGGGAAGGCGTCCTTGCCGACGACCTCGATGTTGGGGTGGAGCTTCCGGAACGCGGCGACGTCCTCGTTCCACTCCTTGCGCTGTGCGTCCTGGCTCTTGGCCGGCATGCAGCCGACCGTGATCGTCACCTCGGTGTCGGCACCGAGCGGCGAGGTGTCCGCACCGCCGTCGCCGTCCCCGCCGCAGCCGGCGAGGACGGACGTGACGGCGGCGGCGAGCAGGGCGGCGAGAATCCGGGATCTCATGGGGTTCCCTCCTGGGCCGTGGGGGGTCGGCCGATTGCGAGGAACATACAGAGACCTACATCACGATGCAATAGATGAATGAACATACGCAAAAAGTCGACAGCATGGCCCTGACCTCGCTTAATCGAACGCAAGCGGGCGCAAGCCGACCGGACGGCACCGGGCAGGGAGCAGCGGACGGGGGGGACGGGGGGACGGACGTCAGGCCGGCACGCGGGTGGGCGCGGTCGACGCGCGGACCACCAGTTCGGGTTCGTAGAGGAGTTCCTCGGCGGTGACGGAACCGCCCTCGACCTGGTTCACCAGCAGGGTCACGGCGGCGCGGCCGATGGACTCGATGGGCTGGCGGACGGTCGTCAGCGGCGGGTCGACGCAGTTCATGAACGCGGAGTCGTCGTAGCCGACGACCGAGACGTCGCCGGGGACGGACATGCCGAGGCGGCGGACGGCGCGGACGACGCCGAGGGCGAGGGGGTCGCTGGCGCAGATCACGCCGGTGACGCCGTCGCGGACGAGGCGGCCGGTCACCGCCTGGCCGCCCTCGAGGGAGAACATCGCGCGGCGGATGCGGGAGTCGGGCAGGTCGACGCCGGCGCGTTCGGCGGCGGCGCGGACGGCGGCGAGCTTGCGGCGGCACGGGACGTGGTCCTCGGGGCCGAGGACCACGCCGATGCGCTCGTGGCCGAGGGACAGCAGGTGCCCGAACGCCTGCTCGGCGGCGACGGCGTCGTCGGTGGACACCTGCGGGAAGTCGAGCCGGTCGGCGGCGGCGTTGACCAGGACGACCGGCAGCCGCACGTCCAGGAGCCGGTGGTAGTGGTCGTGGGCGGCGTCGGCCTCGGCGTAGAGACCGCCCGCGAAGATCACGCCGGACGCCTGCTGCTGCAGCAGCATCTCGACGTAGTCGGCCTCCGACAGGCCCCCGGGAGTGAGGGTGCACAGGACGGGCGTGAACCCGCGCTGGGCGAGCGCGCCCCCGACCACCTCGGCCAGGGCCGGGAAGATCGGGTTGCCGAGTTCGGGCAGGACCAGCCCGACCAGGCGGGCGCGCTCGCCGCGCAGCTGCGTGGGGCGCTCGTAGCCGAGGACGTCGAGGGCGGTCAGCACCGCCGCGCGGGTCGCCTCCGAGACGCCGGGCTTGTCGTTCAGGACCCGGCTGACCGTGGCCTCGCTGACCCCGACCTTCTTGGCGACCTCCGCCAGTCGACGTGCCATGCACGCAACTATAGAGCGCCCCGTTGCAAACCGCTTACTTCGTTTGCACGCGGGCGACGCGGTTGACGGCCGACAGCATCGCCTTGAGCGAGGCGGTGACGATGTTGCCGTCGATCCCGACGCCCCACACCGTGCCGCCGTTCACGTCGCACTCGACGTACGCGGCGGCGCGGGCGTCGCCGCCGGCGCTCATCGCGTGCTCGGCGTAGTCCAGGACGCGGACGTCGATCCCGACCGTGGACAGGGCGTCCTCGAACGCCGACACCGGGCCGTTGCCGAGGCCCTCGATCTCGCGGATCTCGCCGTCCACGCGGACGTCGCAGCTGAGGGCGTCCTTCTCGTCGACACGGGACGTCGTGCGGTGCGCCAGCAGGCCGACGCGGGGCCCGTTGGACAGGAACTCCGCCTCGAAGATCTCCCACATGCGGGCGGCGTCGACCTCGCCGCCCTCGTTGTCGGTGTGCTCCTGCACGACCCGGGAGAACTCGATCTGGAGCCGGCGCGGCAGCTCCAGGGAGTGCTCGGTCTTCATGATGTAGGCGACGCCGCCCTTGCCGGACTGGCTGTTGACCCGGATGACGGCCTCGTAGGTGCGGCCGACGTCGTGCGGGTCGATCGGCAGGTACGGGACCTCCCACCGGTGGTCCTCGACGGGCGTCCCGGCGGCGTCGGCGTCGCGCCGCAGGTGGTCGAAGCCCTTGTTGATGGCGTCCTGGTGGGAGCCGGAGAACGCGGTGTAGACCAGGTCGCCGCCGTAGGGGTGCCGCTCGTGGACGGGCAGCTGGTTGCAGTACTCGACGGTGCGGCGGATCTCGTCGATGTCGGAGAAGTCGATCTGCGGGTCGACGCCCTGGGTGAACATGTTCAGCCCCAGGGTGACCAGGCACACGTTGCCGGTGCGCTCGCCGTTGCCGAACAGGCAGCCCTCGATGCGGTCGGCGCCCGCCATGTAGCCCAGCTCCGCGGCGGCGACCGCGGTGCCGCGGTCGTTGTGCGGGTGCAGCGACAGGATGACCGAGTCGCGGTACGCCAGGTGCCGGTTCATCCACTCGATCTGGTCGGCGTACACGTTCGGGGTGGCCATCTCGACGGTCGCCGGCAGGTTGACGATGACCTTCCGGTCCGGGGTCGGCTTCCACACGTCGTTGACGGCGTTGCAGACCTCGACGGCGTACTCCAGCTCGGTCCCGGTGAACGACTCCGGCGAGTACTGGAAGAAGATCTCGGTGTCGCCCATGTCCTCGGCGAGCTTGGCGCACAGCTTCGCGCCCTCGACGGCGATCGCGGTGATGCCGTCGCGGTCCTGGCCGAACACCACGCGGCGCTGCAGCGTGCTCGTCGAGTTGTACAGGTGGACGATCGCCTGCTTCGCGCCCCGCACGGCCTCGAACGTCCGCTCGATCAGCTCCGGACGGGCCTGCGTCAGCACCTGGATCACGACGTCGCCGGGGATCCGGCCCTCGTCGATGATCTGCCGGACGAAGTCGAAGTCGGTCTGGCTCGCCGCGGGGAACCCGACCTCGATCTCCTTGTAGCCCATCTGGACGAGCAGGTCGAACATCCGCAGCTTGCGGTCGGCGTCCATCGGGTCGATCAGCGCCTGGTTGCCGTCCCGCAGGTCGACGGCGCACCAGCGCGGGGCCCGCGTGATGACGGCGTCCGGCCAGGTGCGGTCCGTCAGCTTGACCGGGGCGAAGGGGCGGTAGCGCTCGAAGGGCATACCGGAGGGCTGCTGTGCCGGGTACATGCGGTGGGATCTCCCTGCTCGAACCTTGCGGCCGACGTCCACGTCAGAGTCCCGCAGCGAGGGAGCCGACCTTGGTTACAGGCCCCCGCTGCGGCCGCTAAGGAGGAGCAGCGCACCAGACACGCCCGCCAAACTAACAGATGACATCCGTGCTCCGGAAACCAACGTCCGCATGTTGAGATGATCGGAGCAGTGACGAGACGACCGGGGCCTCTTCCGTCACGGGAACGTCATCGGACGACCGGGACATTCCCGCCCGTCCGCGACCCGGCGGTTCCTCCCCTTACGCTGGGTCCATGACCGGTGACCTGGGTTCCGACGCGGGCGGCGCACGAGCGCGCCCGCAGTTCCTGCCGCCCGACGACGGTCTTCCGCCGCCGGTGCCCGGTGACGCCGCGCCCCCGCCGCCCGCTCCCGAGCCGCCCGGACCGCGGCCCGGCGGCATCGGCTGGAGCATCGCGCTGATCGTGTCCGCGGCGACCCTGCTGGTGTCGGCGTTCCTGCCGTGGGCGCGCGCCTCGGTCGTCGTCGACCTGTTCGGCAGCGCGATCACCCGCGAGGTCGCGACGGCGGCCGGCATCGACGCCGACGACGTCGTGCTGGCGGTCCCGGTGTTCGCCGTCGTCGCGATCGTGATGGCGTCCTGGGACCTGCTCGCCCGCGACACCCGCATCACCGCGCTCGCGGCCGTCCCCGGCGTCCTGTCGCTGCTGGCCTGCCTGCTGTTCCTGCTCCGGCTCGGCAACGCGGCCGACGACCTGCCCACCGGCGGCCTGGACGTCGGCTACGAGATCAGCGTGCAGTACGGGTGGTACCTGGCGGTCGCCGCGTCGCTGCTGGTCACCGGGTTCAGCCTCGTGCGCCCGATCAGCGCGCGGCTGGGCGGGTCGCGGCGCGCACGGCCCGTCCCTTACGCACCGGACGGGTACGCGGCGGATCAGTACGCGCAGGATCAGTACGCGCAGGATCAGTACGCGCAGGATCAGTACGCGCAGGGCCAGTACCAGAACGGCCAGTACGCGGGCGACCCGAACGCGGTCTGGCCGCAGCAGGACGGGTGGGAGCAGCAGGACGGGTGGGAGCAGCAGGACGGGTGGGAGCAGCGGCCCAGCGAGCCCGCGCCCCGCGACTCGGCGGAGTCCCGCGCGGACTCCGGGGAGGCCCCCCGGGACGACCGCCGCGACGATCAGTCGTAGAAACCGAGCCGCCGCAGCTGCTTGGGGTCGCGCTGCCAGTCCTTGAGCACGCTGACCCGCAGGTCCAGGAAGATCTTGGTGCCGAGCAGCGCCTCGATCTGCCGCCGCGCGGCCGCGCCCACCTCGCGCAGCCGCGCGCCGCGATGCCCGATGATGATGCCCTTCTGGCTGGGCCGCTCGACGAACAGGTGCGCGTAGACGTCGACGAGGTCGTCGCGTCCCTCGCGCGGCGCCATCTCGTCCACGACGACGGCGATGGAGTGCGGCAGCTCGTCCCGGACGCCCTCGAGCGCGGCCTCCCGGATCAGTTCGCCGATCATCACCTGCTCGGGCTCGTCGGTGAGATCGCCCTCCGGGTACAGCGGCATGCCCTCCGGCAGCCGCGAGACCAGCAGTTCACCGACCAGGTCCACCTGGAAGCCGTCCTGGGCCGAGCACGGCACGATGTCGGCGAACTCCCCCAGCCGCCCGACCGCGAGGAGCTGCTCGGCGACCTGCTCGGGCGCGGCGAGGTCGGTCTTGGTGACGATCGCCACGATCGGGGTCTTCTTCACCCCCGCCAGCTCGCGGGCGATGTACTTGTCCCCCGGGCCGACGGGCTGGTCCGCGGGCACGCAGAACCCGATGACGTCGACCTCGGTGAGCGTGGACCGGACGAGGCTGTCGAGCCGCTCGCCGAGCAGCGTCCGCGGCTTGTGCAGGCCCGGCGTGTCGACCACGACGAGCTGCCCGTCCGGCCGGTGCACGATGCCGCGGATCGCCCGCCGGGTCGTCTGCGGGCGGCTGCTGGTGATCGCCACCTTGGTACCGACGAGCGCGTTCATCAGCGTCGACTTGCCCACGTTCGGCCGTCCGATGAAGCAGGCGAACCCGGCCCGGAAGCCCTCGGGCGGCGGCGTGGTCGTCAGATCTCCCGTCGATGTCACTCCTAGATTGTCCACCACCTGCGCCGGGCCCCGACCATTGCACCGCACCGCGCTCCGGTCGGCGGTCAAGCGGCGGAGTCCTCCAGCGCGGCGAGGGATTCGCGGGCGAGGCGGGACCACAGCGGCGAGCCGAGGGCGTCGGCGGCGCGGACGGCCCGGCGGTAGTGGGCGGCGGCGTCCTCGGCGGGACGTCCGAGGAAGACCGCGAGGTCGCCGAGGACCTGCGCGACCGGCCCGATCGTCGCGAACGTGGTGCAGCCGCCGGTGAAGTGCTCGCCGTACGGGAGCAGCGCCGTGTACGCGTCCTCGGCGACGTCGCGCTGGTCCAGCACGATCGCGCGGTGGGCGCGGATCGCCGTGGCGAGGTCGAAGAAGTAGTCGGGGCGGACGGGGCCCGCCGCGGCGACGGCCGCGCGGGCCTCCGCGACGCGGCCCGCGCCGGCCAGCGCGAGGGCGTGGATGTCGGCGGTCGCGGCGACGTGCGACCATCGCCGCGACAGCCAGGCGGCCCGCTCCACCATCTCGCCCGGCCGGCCCTGGACGAGCCGCAGGCAGAACGCGCCGAATGCGACGATGCCGTCCTCGCTGCTCCAGATCCCGGTGCGGCCGATGTCCTCGCTGACCTTGACGTAGGCGCGTTCTGCCTCGTCGAACCGGGCGGCGAGGACGTGCACGAGCCCGGAGTACCAGCTCGCGATCTGCGCGAGCAGCGGCAGCCCGTACTGGTCCGCGAGGCGGCGCCCCTCGTCCAGGTGCGCGGCCGCGGCGGCCGGGTCGAGCGCGGCCACGGACGTCTGCTGCAGCTGCAGGTGCGCGAGGACGCGGTAGGCGCCGAGGTCGTACTCCTCGGCGAGGTCGAGCAGTTCGCGGGCGAGCCGCTGCCGCACGGCGAGGTCGCCCGCGGCGCGGTAGCCGTTGATGTAGCGGCCGTTGAGCGCGACGGCGAGCAGGGCGGGACGGCCCAGGGCGCGGGCCAGCGCGACCGCTTCGTCGGCCGCGGTGACCCCGCGGTCATCGAAGTCGCCCTCCAGCTCGATCGCCAGGCTCGTCAGCAGCCGGACGCGCAGCTCGTCCTCGCCGTCCGGGAGCCGGTGCAGCGCCTCCTCGGCGGCGTCGATGACGGACCGGTCGTGGGAGCCGTACTCGCGGCTGGTCCACAGCGTGGGGACGTCGAAGCCGACGATGACGCGGGCCAGCAGCCGGACGTCGCCGAGCGCGCGGGCGGCGGTGATGGCGTGCAGCCGCCGGTCGCGGGCCTGCATGACGTCGCCGGACAGGCCGCAGGCGCGGATGGCGGCGACCTCGGCCTCCAGGCGCTCGCGGGCGGCGTCCGGGCCCTGCGCGCGGAGCGTCTCGGCGGCGCGGACCCACAGGTCGGCGGCGAGGCCGTGCGCGAACCGGGCCTCGGCGGCGGCCGCGGCGAGCCGCGCGTACCGGACGGCCTTGCCCGGTTCGGCGCCCGACTCCAGGTAGTGGTGCGCGATCGCGGCGACCTCGGCGGGGCGGTGCCGTTCCAGCGCGGCGGCGACGCGGCCGTGCAGGCGGGTGCGGCGCGCCCGCGACAGCCCGTCGTAGAGGGTGTCGCGGACGAGGGCGTGCACGAACCGCATCCGTCCGGGCGCGGGCTCGGTGACCAGCCCGGCGGCGAGGGCGGCCTCGACGGCGTCGATGACGGTCTCCTCGCCGGGCGCGAGGTCGGTGAGGACGGCGAGGTCGGCGTCCCGGCCGACGACGGCGGCGGCGCGCAGGACGCCCTGGGCGGGGGCCGGGAGGCGGGCGATGCGGCGGCGCAGGACGTCGCCGACCCCGGCGGGCACGCGGCGGACGGCGGCGGGGGTGCCCTCGGCGTCCAGCAGCCGGGCCGTCTCGCGGACGAAGAAGGGGTTGCCGCCGGTGCGTTCGGCGAGGGCGGTCAGCTCGGCGTCGGGGACGCCGGTCGCGGACGTCGCGCGGACGAGTTCGGCGACCTCGGCGGGGGCGAGCCCGCCGAGGTCGATGCGCAGCGGCTCGCGCCGGGCGAGGGCGGCGAGCGCGGCGGCGAGCCGGTCGGGCGCCTCGGTGCGGCGGAACGTCGCCGCGAGCAGGACGCGCCGGTCGCGGAGCCGCTCGGCGAGCCGGACCAGCAGCGCGAGGGTCTCGTCGTCGGCCCAGTGCAGGTCCTCCAGGACGAGCAGCAGCGGGGCGCGCCCGGCGATCCCGGCGAGGTAGTCGCCGACGGCGAGGTGGAGCCGGAACCGTCCGGTGGTGACGTCGGCGTCGCCGCGTCCGGGCGCGGCGTCGTCCAGGAGCGGGGCGAGGCGCGCGGCGACGTCGGGGGCGGGCGGCGCGGCGGCGAGGCCGCGCAGCAGTTCCGCCCACGGCCAGGCGGCGGGGGCCCCGCCGGTCTCCTGCGCGCGGCCCCACGCGCACGTCCAGCCCCGCTCGCCGAGGCCGCGCGCGAACCGCTCGGCGAGCGCCGTCTTGCCCATGCCCGCGTCGCCGCCGAGGAGGACCACGCCGCCCCGTTCCGCCGCGCCGTCCAGCAGCGCCAGTTCGTCCGACCGCCCGACGAACGCGGCCCGGGGCCCCGTGGACTCCGGGGACGGCTCCGCCGCGGGGGCCTTCGGGAGCAGGAGCCGGACGGGTGCGCCCACCGCGCCGGGCGGGGCGCCCAGGCCGGGGGCCTGGGCGAGGATGTCGGCCTCCAGGCGGCGCAGCGCGGGGCCGGGGTCGACGCCGAGTTCCTCGGTGAGCGCGGCGCGGGCCCGGCGGAGCGCGGCGAGCGCGTCGCCCTGCCGTCCCGCCCGGTACAGGGCCAGCGCGAGCAGCCGCCACGCCTCCTCGCGCAGCGGGTCGGCGGCGGCGTGCTCCTCCAGGTCGGGGACGGCCTCGGCCGCTCCCCCGAGCCCGAGCAGGGCCTCGGCGCGGCGCTCGACGGCGAGCCGGCGGCGCTCGTCCAGCCGGACGGCCTCGGCGGCGGCCCACGGCAGGCCGGCGAACTCGGCGTAGGCGGGGCCGCCCCAGCGGGCGAGGGCGTCCTCGGCGCGGCGGCGCGCGGCGGCCGGGTCGCCGGCCGCCAGCAGCGCGCCCGCCTCGTCGACCAGCGCGTCGAACCGCCAGGCGTCCACGTTCCCGTCCGGCAGCCGCAGCGCGTAGCCGGGCGGTGCGGTGACCAGGACGCGCGCGGGCGTGCGGGGCGGGCGGCGCGGCTCCAGGGCCCGCCGCAGGTGCGACACGAACGACTGCAGGCCCGCGCCCGCGCGGGGCGGGGCCGTCCCGGCCCACAGGTCCTCGACGAGCGTGTCGGCCGGGACCATCCGGCCGTGCGCGGCGGCGAGCCGGGCCAGCACCGACCGGCGGCGACGCCCGCCGAGGTCGGCGGGGGCGCCGTCCACCACCGCGCCGAAGGCGCCCAGCACGCTGACCGCGGGCGCGTCCAGAACAGTCGACATGTCCCGATCAGGTTAACCGGGACATGTCGGCCGCCGTGATCGGCTCCTAGGTGCGGCTGGGCTCCGGGGTCCGGGGCTCGGCGTCCGCCGCGGCGGGGACGGCGCCGCCGTGCAGGTCGACGGTGGGGAGGACCCCGGCGAGCCATCCCGGCAGCCACCAGTTCCCGCGCCCGAGCAGCGCCATCGCGGCCGGTACCAGGACGAGCCGGACGACCGTGGCGTCCAGCGCGACCGCGACCGCGAGGCCCACGCCCATCTGCTTGATCACCAGGCCGGGGTCGGCCGCGAAGCCGAGGAACACCGCCACCATGATCAGCGCCGCGCTGGTGATCACCCGGCCGGTCACCGCGAGGCCCGCCGACACCGAACCGCGCGCGTCCCCGGTCCGCAGCCACTCCTCCCGGACGCGCGACAGCAGGAACACCTCGTAGTCCATCGACACGCCGAACAGCACCGCGAACATCAGCAGCAGGATGAAGCTGGACACCGGGACGCTGTGCGGCAGGCCGAGCAGCTCGGCGCCCCACCCCCACTGGAACACGGCGGTGAGCACCCCGTAGGCGGCGGCGATCGACAGCAGGTTCATCGCGGCGGCCTTCAGCGGCGCCAGGACCGACCGGAAGACGAACACCAGCATGACGAACGACGTCGCCACCACCGCGCCGATCACCGGCCACAGCCGGTCGGCCAGCGTCCGCGTCAGGTCGACGTACGCGGCCGTCATCCCGGTGACCTCCGCCCCGGAAGGGAGGACGTCCGCGCGGATCCGGTCGACGAGGGCGGTGACGCGCTCGTCCTGCGGCCCGTACTCGGGCGTGGCGGCGATCACCGCCGCGTCGCGCGCGTCCGACAGCCGGGGCGGCGCGACGGACGCGATGCCCTCGGTGGCGGCGAGCCGGTCGCGCAGCCCCGGCAGCGCGGCCGGGTCGGTCTCGGTGAGGTCGACGGCCACCAGCAGCGGGCCGTTCTCGCCCGGACCGTACGCCTCGGCGACCAGGTCGTACGCCTGCCGGACGGTGTTGGAGGACGGCTCGCTGCCCGCGTCGCTCGGCCACGTGCGCATGCCGAGGGCGGGCGCGGCCAGGGTGAGCATCAGCACGAGCCCGGCCAGCAGCCACGGCCACGGACGGCGGCCCACGTGCAGCGCCCAGCGGCGCAGGCGCGGCGAGTCGGGCGCGGGCACCGTGCCGGACGCCCGGTCGCGGCGGTGCAGCACGCGGTGCCCGGCGAGGCCGAGCACCGCGGGCAGCAGCGTGACCGCGCTCGCCACGGTCGCCGCCACCACGATCCCGGTCGCGAAACCCATGGTCAGGAACACCGGGATCCGGGACAGCACCAGCCCGCACAGCGCCAGCAGCACCGTGGAGCCCGCGAACAGCACCGACTGGCCGGCGGTGGCGATGGCGCGGCCCACCGACTCGGGCACGTCCAGGCCGGCGGCCAGCCCCTCGCGGTGCCGGGTGAGGATGAACAGCGCGTAGTCGATGCCGACGCCGAGGCCCACCATCATCGCGAGCGTGGGCGCGGTCGTCGCCACGTCGGTCACCGCCGCGAGCAGCGTGATGCCCGACACGCCCGCGCCCAGCCCGGCCAGCGCGACCACCAGCGGCAGTCCCGCGGCCACCACCGACCCGAACGCCAGCAGCAGGATCACCAGGGCGGCCACGATCCCGACCGCCTCCGCGACCCCGCCGGGCGCGGTGACGTTCTCGGGCACCTGCCCGCCGAACTCCACCTGGTACCCGGCGTCCGCCAGGCCCCGCGTCGCGTCGCGGAGGGCGTCGACCGTCGGCCCGGTCTCCATGTCGGTGACCGGGACCGAGTACCGGACGGTGATCAGCGCGGTGCGCCCGCCGGCGCCGGGGCGCGGCGGGTCGACCGCGCCGACGTGCGGCAGCGCGCGCAGTTCGCCGCTCGCGGCGGCGAGCGCGGCCGGGTCGACGCGGCCGTCCTCGGCGTGCACGACGACGCGGGCGTCGGCGCCCGACAGCGCCGGGAACCGGTCCCGCAGCAGCTCCGTGGCCCGCTGCGACCCGGTTCCGTCGAGGGTGTAGTCGTCCTGCAGCGACCCGCCGCCGGCCGCGGCGGCCCCTCCCACCGCGGCGACGAGCGCCAGCCACACGACGACGAACCGCCACGGGCGCAGGGCGGCGGCTCTGCCCAGGCGGTACAGCAGACGGGACATCACGTTCCCCCAGAGGTCCGGATTCGAGACTCCGAGGGTGCCGACCGCCGCTTGGCGTCCACTTGGCGCCGACTTGCCGGGCGCTCGCGGCGGGCCGCGGCGGGTCCCGTACGATCGTGGGCGTGAGCGAGCTGAACGCCGAGGACGCGAAGATCATCACTCTGGCGCGGTCGTCCCGGGCCCGGGGCGGCGCCGCCGAGGGCGCCGCCGTGCGCGACGAGACCGGACGCACCTACGCGGCGACCAGCGTGGACCTGCCGTCCCTGCGGCTGTCGGCGCTCAAGGTCGCGGTCGCGATGGCGGTGTCCAGCGGCGCCGAGGACCTCGAGGCCGCCGCCGTCGTCACCGCCGCCGACGCGCCCGACCCCGCGGACGTCGCCGCCGTCCGCGACCTCGGCCCCAAGGCCCCCGTCCTGGTCGCCGGCCCCGACGGAACGCTCCGCGACACCCTCTGACCCGCCCGGCCCGATCCGGGCGTCAGGCCCCCTCGCCGCCGCCGTTGTCGATGCGCCGGACGAGGACGGTGCCGATGCGGTTGCGGCGACCGGCGATCGTCTCGGCCTTCAACGACAGGACGGCGCCGCGCGCGGCCTCGTCGTCGTCATCGTCGTCCGGGGCGCGCGGCGCGGAGCCGACCTCCGCCGTCGAACCCTCGATCGGGACGCGGCCGAGGGCGTGCGCCAGCAGGCCGCCGACCGTGTCGACGTCCTCGGCGTCGATCTCGACGTCGAACAGCTCGGCGAGATCGTCGACCGGCAGGCGGGCCGTCACGCGGGCGGCGCCGTCGTCCAGCCAGGTCACCGGCGGGATCTCCCGGTCGTACTCGTCGGTGATCTCCCCGACGATCTCCTCCAGGATGTCCTCGATGGTGACCAGGCCCGCGGTGCCGCCGTACTCGTCGATGACGATCGCGACGTGGATCCGGCGGGCCTGCATCTCCCGCAGCAGCTCGTCGATCGGCTTGCTGTCGGGGACGAACGTCGCCGGGCGCATCACCGAGTCGACGGTCTCGACCGACTCGCCCTCGTGGTGCTCGTGGCTGCGCCGCACGACGTCCTTGAGGTAGGCGATGCCGACGACGTCGTCCTCGTTCTCCCCGACGACCGGGATCCGGGAGAAGCCGCTGCGCAGCGCCAGCGACATCGCCCGCCGCAGCGTCGTGCCGCGCTCGACGAACACGATGTCGGTGCGCGGCACCATCACCTCGCGGACGAGCGTGTCGCCCAGCTCGAACACCGAGTGGATCATCTCGCGCTCGTCCGGCTCGATCAGGCTGCGCTGCTCGGCCAGGTCGACCAGGTCGCGCAGCTCCGCCTCGGACGCGAACGGGCCCTCGCGGAAGCCCTTGCCGGGCGTCAGCGCGTTGCCGAGCAGGATCAGCAGCCGCGGGAGGGGGCCGAACACGCGGGTCACCGGGTGCAGCATCGCGGCGCCCGCGAGCGCGATCCGGTCGGCGTGCTGGATGCCGAGCGTGCGGGGCGCCACCCCGACCGCCACGTAGCTCACCACGATCATGAACGTGGCGGCGACGACGTAGGCGGGCCACGTCTCGTCCAGCCACGAGATGCACAGGTCCGCGACGATCACGGTGGCGACCAGCTCGCAGCCGATGCGCAGCAGCAGCACCATGTTCACGTAGCGGGCCGGGTCGGCGACGACTTCGGCCAGCTTCCTCGAGCCGCGCCGCCGCTCCTTGGCGAACTCCTCGACCGTCACCCGGGAGACGCGCGCGAGCGCCGTCTCCGTGCTGGCCAGCAGGCCCGCCAGGACCACCAGCAGGGCCGCGAGCCCGGCCAGCCACGTCTGCGCCGTGGTCACCGCCGGCCGCGTTTCTCCCGCCAGGAGGTGAGCAGCTCGGCCTGCAGGCCGAACATCTCCTTGTGCTCCTCCGGCTCGGCGTGGTCGTACCCGAGGAGGTGCAGGATGCCGTGCGCGCACAGCAGCTCCAGCTCGTCCTCGGTGCTGTGCCCGGCGGTGCGGGCCTGCCGCTCGGCGACCGAGGGGCACAGGACGACGTCGCCGAGCAGCCCCGGGTCGGCCTCGTCGTCCTCGTCGGTGCCGCCGGACAGGTGTCCGGGGCGCAGCTCGTCCATCGGGAACGACAGCACGTCGGTCGGGCCGGGCTCGTCCATCCACGTGACGTGCAGCTCGGTCATGGCGTCCTCGTCGACCAGCAGGACCGACAGCTCCGCGAGCGGATGCACCCGCATGCCGTCCAGCACGTGCCGGGACAGCTCGGCGAGGGTGTTCTCGTCGACCGCCGTGCCCGACTCGTTCAGCACCTCGATGCTCAACGCTGCCCCCGCTTGCGCCCGGACCCGCCGCGCGCCGCGTCCTTCTTGAGCTCCGGCACCCGCGACTCGTCGTACCGGTTGTAGGCGTCCACGATCTCGGTGACGAGCTTGTGCCGGACGACGTCCTGGCTGGTCAGCCGGGAGAAGTGGATGTCCTCGACGCCTTCCAGGATGTCCTGGACGACGCGGAGCCCGCTCTGCGTCCCGTTCGGCAGGTCGACCTGCGTGACGTCGCCGGTCACCACGACCTTGGAGCCGAACCCGAGCCGGGTGAGGAACATCTTCATCTGCTCGGGCGAGGTGTTCTGCGCCTCGTCGAGGATGATGAACGAGTCGTTGAGGCTCCGGCCGCGCATGTAGGCGAGCGGAGCGACCTCGATGGTGCCGGCGGCCATCAGCCGGGGGATCGAGTCGGGGTCGACCATGTCGTGCAGCGCGTCGTACAGCGGCCGCAGGTACGGGTCGATCTTCTCGTAGAGCGTGCCGGGCAGGAACCCGAGCCGCTCCCCCGCCTCGACGGCCGGACGCGTCAGGATGATGCGGTTGACCTGCTTCTCCTGAAGCGCGCGGACGGCCTTCGCCATCGCCAGGTACGTCTTGCCGGTGCCCGCGGGGCCGATGCCGAACACGATCGTGTGCTTGTCGATCGCGTCGACGTACCGCTTCTGGTTGAGCGTCTTGGGACGGATCGTCCGGCCGCGGCCGGACAGCACGTTCAGGTTGAGCACCTCGGCCGGACGGGCGTCGCCCTCGCCGCGCAGCATCGCGAGGCTGCGCTCGACCGCGTCGGGGGTGAGCTGGGTGCCGCCCTTGAGCAGCTCCAGCATCTCGGTGAAGAGGCGGGAGACCAGGCCGGTGTCCGTGTCGGAGCCCGTCACCGTGATCTCATTGCCGCGGACGTGGATGTCGATGCCGTCGCCGAACGCGCGCTCGACCGCGTGGAGCAGCTCGTCCCTGGAGCCCAGCAGGCTCACCATCGAATGGTCGTCCGGCACCACGATCTTGATCTGGGCGCGGTCGTCGCGCCCCGTGTGAGTTGATTCGACCATCAGCCGGGCCTTACGGCCTCTCTGACCTGCCTTCTGTGTGCTCCGGGTGTGCAAGGTGTGTCGATTCCATGGTACCGACCGCCCTCCACGGTGCGCCGCCGTATTTCCGCTCGCCCCGGCGCGTCCGCGACCGGCGGAACGGCGTCCCCGGGCCCCGGCGCGCCCGGCGGCCCGGCTCGTCCCGGCCCGTATCGGCGGCGGGCGTCAGCCGGGCGGCCAGTTCAGGCCGCGGCCGCCCAGCACGTGCGCGTGCACGTGGAACACGGTCTGCCCGGCCTGCGCACCGGTGTTGAACACGACCCGGTAGCCGGTGTCGGAGACGCCCTCGTCCACGGCGACCTGGTGCGCCTCGCGGAGCACCTCGGCGAGCAGCTCGGCGTCGGCCGCGGCCAGCTCGCCCACCGTCGGATGGTGGTCCTTCGGGATGACCAGGACGTGCGTGGGCGCCTGCGGATTGATGTCGCGGAACGCCACGGCCCGGTCCGACGAGCGGACCGTCTTCGCCGGCACGTCCCCGGAAACGATCTTGCAGAACAGGCAGTCGGTCATGTGTCTCCCTCCCGCGGCGGCGACCGCGACCGGAATCCTATCGAGACCGCGGCGGGCATGGTCCGAGGCTCCCCGCGCCGATAAGGTTTTCCGCGGTCGATCTCCGGTTGTGGAGCCGTTTCCGACCGGCCACTGGTTAAGGTTGTCAATTCAAGGCGTACCCCCCCGGTTCGCAGGCATTGCGGCACGCCTCGGTGCGGTCGGGTACGCCCGGTTCACGCCGCTCTCGGGGTGGTCGACCGAAAGGACGGCCGGGGGACGGCAAAGGCGGCGGATAGGTGACCGAGGCAGACCAGAAGATGCCCTTTCGTAAACCGGACGAGGAGGGTGGGCGTCCCACAGACGTGACCGAGACCCTCGTGGCCAGGGGCACGGCCGGGGCCGTGGCCGTCGCCTGGGACGCCGACCAGGCGGTGACCGCCCTCTACAGCGCCAACTACCGCTCGCTCGTCCGGCTCGCCGCGATGCTCGTGCGGGACGCCGGGACGGCCGAAGAGGTCGTGCAGGACGCGTTCGTCGCGATGCACGGCGGCTGGCGGCGCCTCCGCGACCCCGACAAGGCCCTGTCCTACCTGCGCCAGTCGGTGGTGAACCGGTCGCGATCGGTGCTGCGCCACCGCGCCGTCGTCGAGAAGTACGCTCCCAAGGGCCTCCCGGACATGCCGAGCGCGGAGGCCGGGGCCATCGGGGAGCTGGAGCGCTCGGCGGTGATCGACGCGCTGTCCCGGCTCCCACCGCGCCAGCGGGAGGCGCTCGTCCTGCGCTACTACGGTGATCTGTCCGAGGCGGAGATCGCCAACGCCATGGGGATCTCCCGCGGCGCGGTCAAGAGTCACACCGCACGCGGCATGACCGCACTACGCAACGTCCTGGAGCAGTTCTCATGACCACCGACCCCCACGACGAGCACGGCGAGATCCTTCGCCGGGCCCTGAACGCGGAGGCGGAATCGGTCATCCCCTCCGACGACGGCCTGGACCGCATCCGGGCCCGGATCGCCACCGAGGGCGGACGGGGCCGCCGGCCGTTCGGCCGGTTCGCGCTCACCCGCCTCGGGCCCGGGGGCCTCACCGTGGGCTGGGCGCGCCCGGTGCTCGCCGTCGCCGCGGCCGTCGCGATCGCCGGGTTCGGCGTGACCGCGGGCCCGCAGACCATCGCCCTGATCCAGCACACCGTCACCGGCGACGGCCCGTCCGGCGGCGGAGACGACGAAAGCACCGGCGACCGCACCGGGGCGCACGTGCCGCCGGTCGTCCCCGGCGACCCGTCGTCGCCCGCCCCGACGGCGTCCCCCACGCCCAGCACCTCCGAGGAGGCCGGGGAGCCGCCGTCGTCGCCCGGGTTGTCGTCGTGCGTCATCCCGCGCGGCGGCGCCGCCGCGGCCACGCCCGCGTCGCCCCCGCCCAGCGGGGCGCCGGAGGCCGGCGAGCCCGCCGGCACGCCGTGCCCGGGCGGCCAGACGCCGTCCGCGTCGCCCAGCGACCCGGTGCCCGCGTCGCCGACGCCGCCCGACACCTCGCCGGAGCCCTCGGACGAGCCGACGCCCACGCCCACCGACACCGCGTCGATCACCAAGGAGCAGGACGCCCCGACCGCGCCCTGACCGGGCGGTCGTCCGCCCCGGCGGGGGCCGGACCGCGGCGCGGTTCAGGCCGCGCGCGGCGCGGTCACCAGCGGCCGGTGGCGGCCTGCAGGACGGCGATCGCGGCGACGCCCGCCGTCGAGGTGCGCAGCACCGTCGGGCCGAGCCGCACCGGCCGCGCCCCGGCCGCGCCGAACGCCTCCAGTTCGTCCCCGCTGATCCCGCCCTCGGGGCCCACCACCAGGACGATCTCCCCCGCCGCGGGCGGACGGACGGCGCTGAGCGGCTCGGCGGCCTCCTCGTGCAGGACGAGCGCGACGGACGCGTCCGCGAGCCGCCGCGCGACGTCCGCGGTCGACGCCAGGTCGGGGACCCGCGGCAGGCGGCCGCGCCGCGCCTGCTTGCCCGCCTCCCGGGCGGCGTTGCGCCAGCGGTTCAGCGCCTTCTCGCGGCGGTCGGGCCGCCACTGGGTGACGCACCGCGCGGCGGCCCACGGGACGATCTCGTCCACGCCCGCCTCGGTCATCGTCTCCACGGCCAGCTCGCCCCGGTCGCCCTTGGGCAGCGCCTGCACGACGACCAGGCGGGGGCTCGGCGGCGGCTCCCGGTGCCGGGCCGCGACCTCCAGCGTGAGCGACGCCCGGTCGGCGGCCGTGACGACGCACTCGGCGAGCAGACCCTCCCCGTCGGTCAGGTCGACGCGCTCACCGGGCCGCAGCCGCCGGACGGTCGCCGCGTGCCGCCCCTCGGGGCCGTCCAGGACGACGCGGTCGCGCTCCAGCGCGGCCGTCCCGGCGAGGAACACCGGCGGGCTCATCGCTCCCCCTCGAACGTCATCGGACCCCGGGGACGCTTCCGCGTCCCCGGGGTCCTCGCCGGCTCAGTCACCGCCGAGACCGGCACGGCCCTCGCGGTAGGCCGCCGCCGTCTCTCTTCAGTGCTGGTTGAACACGTCCCGCAGGCGGGAGAACATGCCGCGCTGTCCGGGCGCGAACTTGCCGGGCGGGCGCTCCTCGCCGCGCAGCGCCGCGAGCCGCCGCAGCAGCTCCTCCTGCTCCTCGTCGAGCCGGCCGGGCGTCTCCACGTTCACGTGGATCATCAGGTCGCCGCGTCCGCTCTCGTTGAGGTGCCGCACGCCCCGGTTGTAGAGGGTGATCACCTGGCCGGACTGCGTGCCCGGCTTGATGTCGACCTCCTCGGCCGCGTCGAGCGTCTCGATCGTGACGCTGGTGCCGAGCGCCGCCGCCGTCATCGGGATCTCGACCGTGCAGTGCAGGTCGTCGCCCTCCCGCTCGTATATCGGGTGGGCCCGCTCCACGATCTCCAGGAACAGGTCGCCGGGCGGACCGCCGCCCGGGCCGACCTCGCCCTCACCGGCGAGCTGGATGTGGATGCCGTTCTCCACCCCCGCCGGGATCTTGACCTTGACGGTGCGCCGGGTGCGGACGCGTCCGTCGCCGGAGCACTCGGTGCACGGGTTGCGGATCACCGAGCCGAACCCGCCGCAGGCCGGGCAGGGCCGGGCCGTCATGACCTGGCCCAGGAACGAGCGCTGCACCTGCTGCACCTCGCCGCGCCCGTGACAGGTGTCGCAGGTGTCCGGGTGGGTGCCGGGCGCGCAGCCCGTCGCCTCGCAGGCCGAGCAGGCGACCGCGGTGTCGACGGTCAGCTCCCGGGTGGTGCCGAACGCCGTCTCCGACAGGTCCAGCTCGACCCGCAGCGTCGCGTTCCGCCCGCGCCGCGCCCGCGACCGGGGCCCGCGCGACGCCGACGTCCCGAAGAACGCGTCCATGATGTCGCTGAAGGGGAAACCCGCGCCGCCGAACCCGCCGGCGCCGCCCGCGCCGGCCGACGCGAACGGGTCCGCGCCCAGGTCGTACATCTCGCGCTTCTTCGGATCGGAGAGCACCTCGTACGCCTGGGTGATCTCCTTGAACTTCTCCTGGGTCTCCGGGTCCGGGTTGACGTCCGGGTGGAGCTCCCGTGCCAGCCGGCGGTAGGCCTTCTTGACCTCGTCGGCGCTGGCGTCCCGGCGGACCCCCAGGGTCGCGTAGTAGTCGTTGGCCACCTTACGACCCCGCCAGGATCTGTCCCACGTAGCGTGCCACTGCCCGTACCGCTCCCATCGTGCTGGGGTAATCCATGCGTGTAGGCCCGAGCACTCCCAGCCGGGCCAGTGTGAGGTCGCCGGCGCCGTAGTCGGTGGCGACGACCGAGGTCGATCGGAGCCCCAGTTCGGGGTTCTCGGTGCCGATCCGCACCGTAACAGTAGAGGAATCGCCGGTCTCACCGAGCAGCCGCATCAGGACGACCTGCTCCTCGAGCGCGACCAGCACCTCCCGCAGGCTCTGCGAGAAGTCCACCGCCGCCAGGTTCGCTGCCCCGGCGAAGACGATCTTCTCCTCGTGCCGTTCGACGAGCGTCTCCAGCAGCACCGACAGCACCGCCGCCGCCACCGGCCGCTCGTCCGGGCCGACCTTGTCCGGCAGGTCCACCACGGCGGCGGGCACCTCGCCGAGCCCGAGCCCGTCCAGGCACGTGTTGAGCAACGCCCGCAGGTGGCCCACCGATTCCGCGGAGATCTCGCCGGGCGTCTCGATGACCCGCTGCTCCACCCGCGCGGTGTCGGTGATCAGGACGAGCAGCAGCCGGTTCTCGGCCACCGGCACCAGCTCGACGTGCCGGACCGTCGACCGCGTCAGCGACGGGTACTGCACCACCGCGACCTGCCGGGTCAGCTGCGCCAGCAGCTTCACCGTCCGGCCGACGACGTCGTCGAGGTCGTAGGCGCCGGACAGGAACGTCTCGATCGCCCGGCGCTCGGCCGTCGACAGCGGCTTGATCGTCGACAGCCGGTCGACGAACAGCCGGTACCCCTTGTCGGTGGGGACCCGGCCCGCGCTGGTGTGCGGCTGCGCGATGTAGCCCTGCTCCTCCAGCACCGCCATGTCGTTGCGGATCGTGGCCGGGGACACACCGAGGTTGTGCCGGTCCGCCAGGGCCTTGGA
The DNA here is from genome assembly GCF_014648495.1 of Actinomadura cremea. GTDB lineage: Bacteria > Actinomycetota > Actinomycetes > Streptosporangiales > Streptosporangiaceae > Spirillospora > Spirillospora cremea. The sequence continues at coordinate 361,133 of NZ_BMRF01000003.1, read as the reverse complement.
GCCCACCGGCTCGTTCGTGGACACGAAATCCTCGACGATGGCGCGCAGGACCGAGAGCTTCCGGTCGTCCAGCACGTTGTCACCTCCCTCGTGCGCTGCCACTGGCCCCCCGATCACCCGGTGCCGTCCGGCCCCGTGCCGCTGGCACTCCTTACTCCTGAGTGCCAAGTGTACGACCCGCGGGGGCCCTTCTGGAGGGGCCCGCCCCGGCGGCGGCGCGATCCTATCCGGATCGGGCGCCACGCCGAGCGACCGGGGACGACGCCGCCGGACGGCTCCGTGCGGTTAATGTGCGGACCCGTGCGGAGTAAGGACTACGGCAACGACGTGCTGTCGGGCGACTGGCGCAGGCCCCGCAGGGGACGGATCCCGGAGGTCCCGGCCGAGCCGGGGCTGGTCGCCGAAGATCCGGACAGCGGATTCTGCGGCGCCGTCGTGGCCTGCGACAAGTTCGGCGTCACCCTCGAGGACCGCTTCGGCAAGCGCCGCGTGTTCCCCCTCACCAGGTCGGGCTTCCTGATCGACGGCGAACCGGTCACGCTCGTCCGTCCGCAGGCCGCCCCGCGACCCTCCGCGCGCTCGGCGTCCGGCTCCGTCGCCGTCCAGGGCCTGCGCGCCCAGGTGGCCAAGGAGAGCCGCATCTACGTCGAGGGCGTGCACGACGCGGAGCTGGTCGAGAAGATCTGGGGGCACGACCTGCGGGTCGAGGGCGTCGTCGTCGAGTACCTGGAGGGCGTGGACGACCTGCCCGCGATCGTCGACGAGTTCGTCCCCGGCGAGGAGCGCCGCCTCGGCGTCCTCGTCGACCATCTCGTCGAGGGCTCCAAGGAGAGCCGCATCGCCGCGCGGGTGTCGTCGCCGCACGTCCTGGTGACCGGCCACCCGTTCATCGACATCTGGGAGGCCGTCAAGCCCGCGGCCGTCGGCATCCCCGCCTGGCCCCGCGTGCCGCGCGGCGTCCCCTGGAAGGAGGGCGTCCTGGACGCCCTCGGGTGGGACGGCGACACGGGCGCCGCGTGGAAGCGGATCCTCGGCTCGGTGAACACCTACACGGATCTGGAACCGGCGCTCCTGGGCCGGGTCGAGGAACTGATCGACTTCGTCACCGCGCCCTGACCCGGCCCCTCGCAGGTGGCCGCCGGGGCCGCCGGGGCCGCTAGCACAGCTCCCGGACGGCGGCGTCGGCCAAAAGGCGCCCCCGCCGCGTCAGGACGGCGCGGCCCTCGGCGTACGGCCCGGAGTCGAGGAGGCCGTCGGCGACGAGGCGGCGGACGGCCGCGTCGTCGAGGAGATCGGTCGGGCAGCCGTCGGCGAGGCGCAGCTCGAGCATGATCCGCTCGACGCGGCGGTCCTCGGCGTCGAGGACCTCGCGGGCGTGCGCCGGGGTGACGCCCTCGGCGAGACGGGACGCGTAGGCCGCCGGGTGCTTGACGTTCCACCAGCGGGTGCCGCCGACGTGGCTGTGGGCGCCGGGGCCGACGCCCCACCAGTCGGCGCCCGTCCAGTACAGGAGGTTGTGGCGGCAGGCCGCGTCGGGTCCGGTGGCCCAGTTGGAGATCTCGTACCAGTGCAGGCCGTGCGCCGAGAGCAGGTCGTCGGCCAGCAGGTACCGGTCGGCCATGGCGTCGTCGTCGGGGGCCGCCAGCTCGCCGCGGCGGACCTGCGCGGCCAGGCGGGTGCCCTCCTCGACGATCAGCGCGTACGCCGAGACGTGGTCGGGTTCGGCCGCCAGGGCCGCCTCCAGGGAGGCCCTCCAGTCGTCGTCCGTTTCCCCCGGGGTGCCGTAGATGAGGTCGAGGTTGATGTGTTCGAAGCCCGCCTTGCGCGTCCACTCGACGACCTGGGGGACGCGTCCGGGCGTGTGGGTGCGCTCCAGGACGGCCAGGACGTGCTCGCGCGCGCTCTGCATGCCGTAGGAGACGCGGGTGAACCCGGCCTCGCGGAGCTTGCCGAGGTACGCGTCGTCCACCGACTCCGGGTTCGCCTCGGTCGTGATCTCCGCGCCCGGCGCGAGGCCGAACTCGGCGTCGATGGCGGCGAGGACGCGGCCCAGGTCGTCCGGAGCGAGAAGGGTCGGGGTGCCGCCGCCGACGAAGACGGTCTCGACCGGCAGGTCGGCGTCGCCGAGGACGCGCCGCGCCGTCCGCACCTCGGCGACGGCGGTGTCGGCGTAGGAGTCGCGGCTCGCGCCCGGCCCCAGCTCGGTGGCCGTGTAGGTGTTGAAGTCGCAGTAGCCGCAGCGGGTCACGCAGAACGGGACGTGCACGTAGAACGCGAAGGGCCGCGTGCCCAGTCCGTCGAGGGCGCCGGACGGCAGGGCGCCGTCGGCCGGTACGGGGTCGCCGTCGGGCAGGGTCGCGGGCATGCTCCCAGTCTGCCGCGCGCCGCGACGTGCTCGCGCCGGATCAGGCGTCGCGGAGCTTCTCGCGCAGCCAGCCGGGGATGTACTCGTCGGCGCGCGGGAAGCGGTCGAGGTCCTGGGCGTAGGCGGACGGCGGCAGCGACGGGACGAAGTCGGGTTCGCCGTCGTAGTCGAACTCGGCGCTGAACCTCCCGGACCGTTCGACCCGCAGCCGGGCGGTGAACCACGCGCCCTTCCCCCGCCGGTACATGACGCGGCGCAGCTCGTCCATCTTGCCGACGGCGTGGCCGGGCGGCATGGCGGTGCGGCGCTCGCCGGCCGCGTCGACGATCTCGAAGGACGCGCAGTCGATGCCGACGATCGCGCGGAAGTCCAGGCCGAGCCGCTCCCAGCCGAAGGGGGCGGCCGACCGCAGCGCGCGGACGGCGCCGTTGACCGTGTCCCGCTCCTTGGGGGAACGCAGAACCTGCTCGGAGTGGGCCACCCTCGAACCTCCGCTACCCGTCGCGGCCACTGCCCTCCGACCGTACCGACATCCGCGCCCGGGGCGAACGCCCTGCCGCGTGTCGCACGCGAACATCGGCCCGCCGTGCGGACGATCTTGGACGAGCCGGGCGCGCTCCGGGGCCGGGGGCCGGCGCGCCCCGGATAGGGTCGTCGGATGCGCATCGAGGGTGGGGGCGGACGGCCGCCCGCGCGGGTGCTGCTGCGCGGCGGCCCGGACGGCTGGCACTGCGTCGTCGTGGACGACGCGGGCGGCGAGCGCCGCACCGAGCTGCCCGCGTCCGGGACGCGCTGGAACGCGAGCGGGCGGCGGGACGACCCGGAGCCCCCGTGGTGGGGGCGGCGGCTCGCCGAGACGGCCGACGGGCTGCGCCGGCTGACCGGCGAGCGGCTGACGGACGCGACGTTCGACGCGTTCGGCGCCGAGGCCGCGATCAGCTGGTTCGCCGTCGACGACCCGGTCGAGTGGGAGGGGCTCGTCACCCTCGCGGAACCGGATCCGGCGCGGTTCCCCGGCCGGGTCCCGCCCTTCGTCGTCACGCTGGAACCGGGTCGCGGCGCGGTGCTCCCGGACGCCCACCTGCTGTTCTCCACCCGGGCCGCGGACGCCTGGTCCACCCTGGACTCCGTCGCCGAGCTGTGCGGCGCCCCGGCGCCGCGAGAGGCGTTCGTGTGCGGCTTCGCCGGGCACCGCAGCGTCCGGGTCGGGCGCGGCTCGCTGGCGCTGTCGACCGAGGAGGGCGCGGACGGCGTCGAGCGGCTCGCCGAGATCGTCGGGACGCGCGGGCCCGGCTGGGGCGGCAACCCCGAGCTGCGCCTGCGGCTGGACGGGGTCGACCTGCTCGACGACCCGTCCGCCGACGTCGTCACCCTCTTCCGCGATCTCGGCCACGAGGTCGTCGAGCGGGGCCGGACGGCCCGGATCCCCGCGATGGGCCTCGACCTCCACGAGCCGGACCCGCCGTCCCCGCGGGCCGGCCGGTTCACGACGGCCTCGCTGCACTTCCCGTCCGCGCCCTGACGCCGTCCGCGCCCTGACGCCGTCCGTACCTTGGCCCCGTCCGCACCCTGACGCCGTCCGCGGCCGGATCCGGCCGCGCCGTCCCGTCCGGGCCCGTCCCCGCTGAGCTGCGGCCGCAGACTCGCCCGGCCGGGCGCAACGAGCCCGTCACCCACGAGGGACCGGTCCGTCACCGCGCCGCAACCCGGCGGTCCTACGTTTCCCGATCATGAGAAGCCGCGCGCGTCACGCCGCCTCGTTCCTGGCCGCCGCCCTCGCGGGCGCGCCGCTCGTCCTCGTGCCCGGCACGACCGCGCGGGCCGCCGCCGCACCGGGCACGATCGTCCTGGAGCGGGACGGCGGCGCGCGGACGATCGCGTTCACCGCCGACCGGGCCGGGGAGGCCGTCATCGGCTTCACCGCCTCCGCCCCCGGCGTCTCCTGGGACCGGACGGGCGCCGAGTCCGCCGTGGTCGCGGTCTCGGTGGACGGACGGCACGTCACCGACCTCGTCGTCCCGTCGTCCGACCCGGCGCCGCGCAGCCTCGGCCTCGGGCACGTCGGGGCGGGCGGGCACACGGTCGCGCTGCGGTTCGCCGAGGGGAGCGCCGACGCGGCCGAGAGCGTGACGCTCGCGCGACCGCACGTGCGCGTACCGGAGGACGGGCAGGTCGCGCTGCGGCACGCGCCCGTCATCGTCGGGCGGACGGGCTGGCCGTTCGGCGACCCGTACCAGAACGCGACGACCGACGCCCCGCTCGTCGCCTGGCACGAGACGCGGCCGGCGGCGACGGCGGGACACCGGATCCTCGAGTACTCGCTCGTGTGGAGCAACGAGGACGGCGGCACCGACACCCCCGGCCTGCTCGCGCGGTGGGGCCGGACGAGCGACATCGAGTGGACCTACCGGGTCGAGGTCGACGCGGCGGGAGACCGGGTGCCCGGGACGGCCGTCTACCACGGGCCGTTCCACGTCACGCTGAACTTCGCGGGCCGCTACGAGCAGGACCACCCGGTCCTGCGGACGTGCACGCGGAACAACAACCTGTGCGACGTGATCACCCCGAACCCGCCGCTGCGGTTCCTGCCGGACGCGTCCCGCACCCTGCCCGCCGGGCGCGCCCGCGAGGCCGTCATGGAGCGCGAGCCGTGGACGTACCGGGTGATGGCGAAGGAACTGGTGCGGGAGGGGAAGGTCGAGGAGCCGTCCGACCCGGCGACGCCCGAGACCGGCGACCCGCGCGCCTACCTGTTCGTCGAGTTCGCCATGGAGATCGGGGACGCGACGACGATCGGCTCCGCGCCCGGTGTCGCGATCGGCGTCCGGCTGAAGGACGACCCGTCCGTCCTGTACCGGTCGGACCACGGCCGGGCCGACCGGACGATCGGCCGCGACGGCGCCGTCTCCACCGCCGTCGAGCTGCCCCCGGGCACCGGGACGTCCGACATCGCGAGCGTCGAGGCCGTGCGGCGGCCCACCGGTCTCGGCGACGACGGCGCCCCCGCCTCGATCACCGCGATCGAGCGGGCCTTCATGCTGGACGACGCGTACCTGCCGGGCCCGTCCGCGCTCACCTGGGACGGTTCGGTCACGCTCACGCCCGGCGAGCCGTCCGCCGTCCTGTGGCTTCCGTGACCCGACCGGAATACCGGAACCGGGGCGAACTTCGCATGCGTCCGAGGAGTCGTAGAGTTCATCGACGCAACCACGTTCGGCGAAGGCGCGACGTCGGAGAGGAGCCCCGCCATGGCCTACGGGCCTCCCCCCTCGCAGGGCCAGGAACAGCCCGGGCAACCCTGGCAGCAGCCCGGCAACCTCTGGCAGCAGCAGGGCTCGCAGCATCCGCCCGGCGGGCCCCCGCCCGGCGCACCTCCGCCCGGCGCGCAGCAGCCGCTCGGGCAGCCCCCGCAGACCCGGCCGATGCCCGGCCATCACGGGCCCGTCGACGACGACGAGCGGACCTGGTCGCTGATGGCCTACGTCGGGCAGTTCCTCGTCGGCGTGATCGCGCCGGCGGTCGTCTACCTGGGCAAGCCGCGCTCGGCGTTCGCCCGGCGGCACGCCGTGCAGGGCCTCAACATGGGCCTGGCCGCGCTCGCGGTCTGGATCGTCTTCGGGCTGCTGTCGCTGGCCGTCGACGTCCTCATCTGGGCGCCGCTGATCTTCACCGCGGTCGTGATGTTCTTCCTGGTGTACGCGGGCCGGGCGGCCAACCGCGGCGAGTTCCGGCGCGTGCCGGCCGTGGTGGCCTGGCCGCTGATCAAGAAGTAGGGCGGGGCCCCGATCCGGTGGAGTCGAGCGCTCCCGCCGGGCCGGGGCCTACTTCTTGCCCTTGTCTGCGGTCTCGCTCCCGCCGCCGGTGGACAGCGCCGCGACGAAGGCCTCCTGCGGGACGTCCACCCGCCCGATGGTCTTCATCCGCTTCTTGCCCTCCTTCTGCTTCTCCAGCAGCTTGCGCTTGCGGGAGATGTCGCCGCCGTAGCACTTGGCGAGGACGTCCTTGCGGATGGCGCGGATGTTCTCCCGGGCGATGATGCGGGCGCCCACGGCGGCCTGGATCGGCACCTCGTACTGCTGCCGCGGGATCAGCTCCTTGAGCTTCGCCGTCATCATCAGCCCGTACTCGCGGGACTTGTCCCGGTGGACGATCTGGCTGAAGGCGTCCACGGACTCGCCCTGCAGCAGGATGTCGACCTTCACGAGGTCGGACTCCTGCTCCCCGCTGGGCTCGTAGTCCAGCGACGCGTACCCGCGGGTCCGCGTCTTGAGCTGGTCGTAGAAGTCGAAGATGATCTCGGCGAGCGGAAGCGTGTAGCGGATCTCGACCCGCTCGGGCGACAGGTAGTCCATGCCGAGCAGCTCGCCGCGCCGCCCCTGGCACAGCTCCATGATCGCGCCGATGTGCTCGGACGGCGACAGCAGCGTCGCCTTCACCATCGGCTCGTACACCGCCCCGACCTTGCCCTCGGGGAACTCGCTCGGGTTGGTGACGATGTGCTCGGTGCCGTCCTCCATCACCGCCCGGTACACGACGTTCGGCGCGGTGGAGATCAGCGACAGGTTGAACTCGCGCTCCAGCCGCTCGCGGACGATCTCCATGTGCAGGAGCCCGAGGAAGCCGCAGCGGAACCCGAACCCGAGCGCGGCCGACGTCTCCGGCTCGTAGACGAGCGCGGCGTCGTTCAGCCGCAGCTTCTCCAGCGCCTCCCGCAGGTCGGGGTACTGGTCGCCGTCCACCGGGTACAGCCCGGAGAACACCATGGGCTTGGGGTCCTGGTAGCCGCCGAGCGCCACGGGCGCCGCCTTCGTCGCGGTCGTGACCGTGTCGCCGACGCGGGCCTGCCGGACGTCCTTCACCCCGGTGATCAGGTACCCGACCTCGCCGACGCCGAGCCCGCCGACCGGCTTCGGCTCGGGCGCGATCACGCCGACCTCGAGGGTCTCGTGCGCGGCGCCCGTCGACATCATCAGGCTCTTCTCGCGGCGCGACAGGTGCCCGTCCATGATCCGGACGTAGGTGACGACGCCCCGGTAGGTGTCGTACACCGAGTCGAAGATCAGCGCGCGGGCGGGCCCGTCGGGGTCGCCGACCGGCGCCGGGACCGTCTGGACGATCCGGTCGAGCAGCTCGGCCACACCCTCGCCCGTCTTGCCCGACACGCGCAGGACGTCCGACGGGTCGCAGCCGATGATGCCCGCGATCTCCTCGGCGTACTTGTCGGGCTGCGCCGCCGGCAGGTCGATCTTGTTGAGCACCGGGATCAGGTGCAGGTCGGCCTCGATCGCCAGGTACAGGTTCGCGAGCGTCTGCGCCTCGATGCCCTGCGCCGCGTCCACCAGCAGGACCGCGCCCTCGCACGCCGCGAGCGACCGCGACACCTCGTAGGAGAAGTCGACGTGGCCCGGGGTGTCGATCAGGTTCAGGACGTACCCGACGCCGTCCGACGTCCAGGGGAGCCGGACCGCCTGGCTCTTGATCGTGATGCCGCGCTCGCGCTCGATGTCCATGCGGTCGAGGTACTGGGCGCGCATCTGGCGCTCCTCGACCACGCCGGTCAACTGCAGCATCCGGTCCGCGAGAGTCGACTTTCCATGGTCGATGTGCGCGATGATGCAGAAATTGCGGATGATCGCGGGATCGGTCTTGTTGGGCTCAGGCGCTGCCACCGGGGTCCGTTCGCAAACTCACTCAGGGTGTGGACATGGGTTCTGTGCCTTCCATGGTCCCATGCCGGACGCGATGCTCCGTGCAGGGCTCGGTTTGGGGCGGTGCCCGGTGATTGCTAAACTGTGCGACTGCGTGTGGCGTACCGTCGTGCCCCGGGGGCACCGACACCGACCGCCCCCGTTGGACATTCGTCAGAGCCTGCCGGCGAGCAGGCGAGGATCGCGACCAAACTGAGGCACTACGACGTGGCTAACATCAAGTCCCAGATCAAGCGCAACAAGCAGAACGAGAAGGCCCGCCTGCGCAACAAGGCCGTCAAGTCGGAGCTGAAGACGGCGATCCGCAAGTTCCGCGAGGCCGCCGACGCCGGCAACGTGGACGCCGCCGTCGCCGCGCAGCGCAGCGCCGCCCAGAAGCTGGACAAGGCCGTCAGCAAGGGCGTCATCCACAAGAACCAGGCCGCGAACCGCAAGTCGGCGATCGCCAAGCGCGCCGCCGCCCTGCAGGCCGGCTGAGTCTCACGCGTCCGGGGCCGGCCTTCACGGGCCGGCCCCGAAGCATGTCCGGAGGCGGGCCGGTGGACGACGGGCCGGTGGACGACGGGCCGGTGGACGACGGCGGGGAGATGGACGAGCACCGCGCCGTGCGGGTCTCGAAGTACCTCGCCCGCCACCTGCGGCATCGTCCCGAGCAGATCGGCCTCGCCCTCGACCGGGAAGGCTGGGCCGACGTCGGCGACCTCCTCGCGGCCGCCGCACGGCACGGCTTCCCGATCGCCCGTGCGGAGCTGGAACGCGTCGTGGCGTCCGACGGCAAGGGCCGCTACGCCCTCGACGGGAACCGGGTCCGCGCCGTCCAGGGGCACTCGGTCCCCGTCGAGCTCAACCTTCCGGTCACTCCCCCGCCGGAGCTGCTGTTCCACGGCACGGTCGGACGGTTCGTCGCCGCGATCGGGCGCGAGGGCCTCCGGCCGATGGGGCGGCACGCCGTCCACCTGTCCCCCGACCGCGAGACGGCGCTGCGGGTCGGCGCCCGCCGCGGCGTCCCGGTCGTCCTGGTCGTCCGGGCCGGGCGGATGGCCGCCGACGGGCACGAGTTCCGCGTCACCTCGAACGGCGTGTGGCTGACGGCGTCCGTCCCGCCCCGATATCTCCGCTGATCACGCGCGCGTCCGCCCAGGTGGGGACGTGCCGCACCCATTCCGGCACGGCCCTCTGCGGGCCGAACAGGTACAGGTGCGGCACGAGCCCGCGCAGCGCCCGGTGCACGTCGAGCCGGTCGTCGATCATGTGCGTGATCTCGAGCTCCGCGCAGTGCGCTGCCTTGTCGGAGCGTTTCCTGCAGAAGCGCACGTTCTCGCGCGGGAGTCCCGTCCGGCGGTAGAAGTCGTGGTGGTCGAGCCAGGCGAGCGTCCGCGCCCGCACCCGGTCGCCCGCCTTGGAGATGATCCACGCCCGCCCACCGACGAGGTCGATCAGGTCCGGGAGGACGTCGAACGCGCCGTCCGTCGCCGGGGAGGCCAGCGCCGCCTCCAGCGAGCCGCCGAGGAACGCCGTGTCCGCGCTCCCCGACGCCTGCGCGCCGCCCTGGATCACCCTGCCGAAGTCGATGCCGAGCCGAGGTTCGATGTTCATGCCCCGACGATCCGGCATCCAGGGCTTCGGCAGAACTATCGTTTCTCCTCCCGGCTATAGTCCACAACTATGGATCTGAGCCGGGTGTCCACCGACGCGCTCGCCTCCTTCGCCGTCTTCGCCGACCACCTCAACTTCACGCGCGCCGCCGAAGAGCTGCACATCTCCCAGCCCGCGCTGCACGTCAAGGTGCAGAAGCTCGCCGAGACGCTCGGCCGTCCCCTCTACACCCGGCACGGGCGCCGCCTCGCCCTGACCCCGGCCGGCGAGGCGGCCGCCCGGTTCGCCCGCGACCTCGACGCCCGCGTCGCGGCCTTCCTCGCGGACCTGCACGGCACCGCCCGCACGCCCACGCTGGCCGCCGGGGAGGGCGCCTACCTGTACCTGCTGGGCGGCGTCGTCCGTCCCGGCATCAAGCTGATCAACGGCGACCGGCCCCGCACCCTCGCCGCCGTCCGCACCGGCCGCGCCGACGTGGGCGTCGCCGTCCTGGACGTCCTGCCCGCCGACCTCACGGCCACCGTGCTCGCCACGTACCCGCAGGTCCTGGCCATGCCGGAGGGCCACCCGCTCGCCGCCGCACCCGCCCTCGCCCTCGCCGACCTCGCCGGTACCGCCCTGATCGTCCCGCCGCCCCCCGGCCCGCACCGCGTCGCGCTCGAACGCGCGCTGCGCGCCGCCGACGTCCCCTGGACCGTCGCCGTCGAGGCCGAGGGCTGGCCGCTGATGCTGCACTTCGTCTCGCTCGGCGTCGGCCTCGCCGTCGTCAACGGCTGCGTGACCCCTTCCCCCGGCCTGGTCACCCGCGAGATCATCGACCTGCCGGCCGTCCCCTACCATGCCCTGCACCTGCCGTCCCGCGCCGACGACCCGCTGGTCACCGACCTGCTGTCGGCCGTCCGCACCGCCCTCCGGAGTCCCTGATGCGCTTCGAGATCACCGTTGACGTCGCCGCCCCGCCCGACCGGGTCTGGACCGTCATGACCGACGTCGAGAAACTGCCCGCCCTGACGCCGTCGATGGAGAGCGTCGAACTGCTCGACGGCCCCCTGCGGCTCGACGCGCGCGCCCGCGTCCGGCAGCCGCGCCTCGCCACCGCCGTCTGGACGGTCACCGAGTTCACCGACGGGGAGTCGTTCACCTGGGTGTCCCGGGCGCCGGGGGTGACGACGACCGCCGGTCACCTCGTCCGTCCCGCCCCGGACGGAGGCGCGACCCTGCAGATGACGCTCGTCCAGAAGGGCCCGCTGGCGCCCGCGGTCGGCCTGCTGTACGGCCGCCGCGCCCAGGCCTACGTCACGATGGAGACGAACGCCGTGAAGAAGGCCGCCGAATCGGCCTAGCGCCCTTGTCATGGGCGGGGCGGGCCGTCATTCCTCGGTGGGCTGCCATGCCCCGTGGAGTCCCGGCGGCACGCGGACGGGGATGCGCACCCGCGCGAGGGGCCCGTCGGCCGGGTCGCGGCCCGGGAAGACGAGCAGCCGGCTGGTGAGATCCGTGCGGTCATCACCGGCTCGTCCACGTCCGCCGCCGGTGTCGGGCCCCGGTCGACGCTCCCGTCCGGGCCGAGCAGCGCCCAGGTGAGGTAGGGCTCTTCCAGCGCGTAGCAGAAGACCGCCATCTGCCCCGTCCGCGGATCGGTCTTCGGGTGGGCGGTGATCCCGGCGGGCAGGCGCCCGCCGAAGGTCGCCTTGCCGAGCGTCTCCAGCTCCGGGCTCATCCGGGAGGGGCAGTCCGACTCGGCAAGGGCCGGGAGCCGCCCGCCGTGCCGGACGACGTTGATGTCCGGCAGGGCCTTGAACGTGTGCGCCAGCTCCGGCCCGACCTCCTCGGGGCCGGGCGTGATCAGCGACTCGATCCCGCCCCACAGCGCGCGGCCCGCCGCCGCCTCCGCGCGCACGGCGGGCGTGCGCACGAAGCGGTTCCGGTAGCGGGCGCGCCCCTCGCTCATCCACACGCCGTGCAGCATCCCGTCCCCGTCGATCGGGAACAGGTAGGAGCCGATCGGCGTGAAACGCGGATCGGGGCCGTTGCGCAGGTACACGCCGTCCAGATCGGCGGGCAGCTCGCCCTCGACCCGCAGTTCGGCCTCGTCCACCTCCTCGGAGACGGGCGCGAACGTCCCACTCAGATGCGCCACGCGAGTCGGATCGAAGTCCCTGGAGCGCACGCCCATGAGAACCTCCCCGCCACCCGACCTCGGGATCCCCACATGCCCACTCGGCCCGATGTCACCCCAGGTGAGGCGTCGCCATGCCCGGCGAGGCCCTGCACGCCCCGGCACGGACGGGCCCGGCGGCGGCCGGCAATCGGCACGACGCGAAGCACAGCATCCCGCCGGGTTCGGCGGCCGCCGCCCGCCGGCCGCCGGCCGCCTGGTGCCGTCTCCCGCGACCGCCGCCCAACGAGCGACTCGCCGAAGGGGGTGTCAGCCGCGGGCGGCGACGATCTCCGCGACCGTCTTCTCCAGCGCGTACGCGGGGTCGGCGGCGGCGCCCTTGACGGCCGCGTCGGCCTCGGCGACGACCGTCACCGCACGCGCCACACCGTCCGCCGACCAGGCCCGCAGCTGCCGCTGCACGCGTTCGATCTTCCAGGGCGGCATACCCAGGTCCTTGGCCAGGGCCGCGCCCCGCGCCCCCCGCGGTGCGCCGCCGACCTTGGCGAGCCCCCGGACGCCCTGCGCGAGCGCGCTGACGATCAGCACCGGCGGCACGCCCGTCGCGAGCGCCCACCGCAGCTGCTCGAGGGCGTCGGCCAGCTGCCCCTCGATGGCCTTGTCCGCCACCGTGAACCCGCTGACCTCGGCCCGTCCCCGGTAGTACCGGGCCACCGCGGCGTCGTCGATCTTCCCGCCCGTGTCGGCGACGAGCTGGCTGCACGCGGCCGCGAGTTCCCGCAGGTCGTTCCCGACCGCGTCGATCAGCCCGCGCGCGCCGTCCGCCGAGATCTTGCCGCCCGCGTTGCGGATCTCGGTCCGGACGAAGTCGACCCGCTCACCCATCTTGCCGATCTTCGGGCACGTGATCTTGCGCGCCTTCAGCTTCGTGAGCCCGTCCACCAGCGCCTTGCCCTTGGCGCCGCCCGGATGCAGGGCCACGAGCACCACGTCGTCGGCGGGCGTCTTGGCGTACTTCAGCACCTCGGCCGTCAGGTCCTTGCCGAGGTCCTGCGCCGACCGGATGACGAGGACCTTCCCGCCGCCGAACAGCGACGGCGAGGTCAGCTCCGAGATCCGTCCCGGCTCCAGCCCCCCGGGCGCGAGGTCGATCACCTCGACGTCCGAATCCTTCGCCCGCACGGACGCGACGATCTCGCCGACCGTACGCTCGACCAGCAGCTCTTCGTCACCGACGACCAGGATGATGGGCTCTACCGACACACCAAGCAGCATGCCACGCCCGCGCCACCGCCCGCGCCCGTCAGCGGAAGCCCGCGACGCGGGTCGCGGACCCACTCGGCGTAGCCGCGCGGGGCCCGCCCGGTGACCTTCGCCACCTCCGGCCAGACGCGCCGCACCAGTCCCGATCCGCGTGACCGTCGGCGTGCTCGGCTCCAGCACACGAGCAGCATGCGGGGGCATGCGGGCGGCAGGGGGACGGTATGGGGGTTACGGGGTGGGTCAGCGGCGGGACACGGTGGCGACGCCGGTGGTCGTCCTGATCACTGCGATGTCTCCCTCCCGGTCGGTGCGGTGGACTCGGGCGCGCATGCGGCGCAGGAGGTCGAGGGTGGCGGACGACGGGTGGCCGTACTCGTTCTCGCGGCCGGCGGAGATGAGGGCGATGGACGCTCGCGACGCCTCCAGGAAGCGGGCGTCCTGGCTGCGGGAACCGTGGTGCGGGACCTTGAGGACCTGGACGGGCGGCACGCTGCCCGCGAGGACGCGCTGGGCGTCGGCCTCCAGGTCGCCGGTGAGGAGCGCGCTGAACCCCGGGCCGCGCGCCACCAGGACGACGCTGGCGTTGTTGATGGTGCTGCCGTCGTCGCCGCGGGCCAAGGGCGGGCCGGTGGCGAGGGGGGCGATGACCGCGAGGGTGAGGTCGCCGATGCGCCACCGCTCGCCGCGGAGGGCGGGACGGGCCGGTACCCCGCGGGCGAGGCGGGCCGCGCGGCCGGACGTGCGCGGAGTCGTGAGGATGCGCCGGACGGTGCGGCCGTCGCGGACGCCGGGCGTCCCGTCGACGTGGTCGGCGTGCGGGTGGGTGATGACGAGGAGCGGGACGTCCGAGACGCGCAGGCGGTCCAGGCAGGCGTCGACCCGGCCGGGGTCGGGGCCCGCGTCGACCACGACCGCGCGGCCGGGCCCGGCCGACAGCACGACCGCGTCGCCCTGGCCGACGTCGCAGGCGACCATCCGCCAGCCGGGCGGGGGCCAGCCGGGGGCGGTCGCCCGCAGGGCGACCACCGCGATCAGGATTCCGGCGAGGACGGCGGCCACGACGAGCCGCACGCGCGGGCTTCGCAGCACGAGGAGCACCGCGCCCGCCGCGACCAGGAGGGTCAGCGCGCCGAGGCCGCCCGCGAGCCACGGCACCGTCGCGTACGGGAGGTCGGCGGTGATGCGCGCGATCGCGATGATCCAGCCGACGGCGAGGCCCGCCGGACGGACGAGGAGCCGGGCGGGGGGCAGCGAGAACGGCGCGATGACCGCGGCGAGCGCGCCGAGCAGGGTCGCGGGGGCGACGGCGGGGGCGGCCAGCAGGTTCGCGAACACCGAGACGACGCCGACCTCTCCGGACAGCATGACGAGGATCGGGGTGACGGCCGTCTGGGCGGCCGCCGCGACGGCGAGGGCGTCCGCCAGCGGGCCGGGCAGGTACCGGGCGAGCCGGTCGCGCCAGGGCGGTGCGAGGACGAGCAGTCCGGCGGTCGCCGCGACCGACAGCGCGAACCCGTAGGAGCGCGCCAGGGCGGGGTCGATCAGGACGAGCAGCAGCACGGCCGCGCCGAGCGCGGGCAGGCCCTGCCGGCGGCGCCCGGTGAACAGGGCGAGGAGGCCGACGACGCCCATGACGGTCGCGCGCAGCACGCTCGGCTCCGGCCGGGCCACGACGACGAACGCGCAGACCGCGAGGACGGCGAGGGGCGGCGCGCGGCGGCGGCCGAGCCCGGCGAGGCGGCACAGGCCGACCACCGCGCCGATCACGATCGCGAGGTTCGCGCCGGACACGACGAGGAGATGGGTGAGCCCCGCCGTCCGGAAGTCGTCGGCGAGGTCCGGAGGGATGCGGGACGTGTCGCCGACCACCATGGCGGGCAGCACCCCGCGCTGTCCGGGCGGGAGGACGTCCGTGGCCGCGCGCAGCCGGGCGCGGACGGTCTCGGCGGCACGCTGCACTCCGGAGGGAGGGGAGAGGACGGACGGTGAGCCGCGGACGAGCACCACGGCGGCCAGCAGGCGGTCGCCGCGGGGCTCGCGGAACCTGCCGGTGAAGCGCACCCGCTGGCTGGGGACGAGGTCGAGCCAGCGGCGGTCGTGCGCGATGAGCAGGACCGGGACGCGGACGTCGGTGCGCCGCACGGTCTCCACCCGCGCCCGGAGCGTGATCGTCGGCCGGGCTCCACCCGTGGCCTGCGGGTCTCCGGTGACGACGGCCTCGGCGGTCGCGGTGCGTCCGGCGTGGGCCAGGTCGGGCACCGGGCCGGTGCCGACCGCGGTGGCGCGCAGCGCGACGCCGATCGCGGCGGCGGCGGCGCAGGCGAGCACCGCCCCGGCGATGAGCGGGCGCGGCGCCGTCGCGGCCCGGCGGGGCGCCAGGACGCCGATGGCGGCGGCCGCCGCGACGGCCGCGAGGGTGTAGGACACGGCCGGGGCGACGCCGATGGCGACGGCGGCCGTGAGCCACGCGGCCGCGGCGGGCAGGACGAGCCGGAGATCATGGTTCCCCCCGTTCATATGCGCACCCGTGCCTTGAGGTCGGCGAAGCGGCCGGCCCCGATGCCGTTGACGTCCTGGAGCTGGTCGATCGAGCGGAAGCCGCCGTTCGCGGTGCGGTACTCGATGATGCGGCCGACGAGGACGGGGCCCACGCCGGGCAGTGCGTCGAGCTGGTCGACGGTGGCGGTGTTGAGGTTCACCGGCGCGCCGCCGTCGCCCGGCGCGCCGGGCGGCGCCCCGGGTGGTGCTCCGGGCTGTGGCGCGCCGGGAGGCGGTGTCGGGGCGGGGACGCCCACCGGGATCTGCTCGCCGTCCACCACCTTGCGGGCGAGGTTGAGGGGCCCGGTCTTCACGCCCCGCCGCACCCCTCCGGCCGCCTTGATCGCCTCGGCGACGCGAGAGCCCGTGGGAAGGGTGATCACCCCCGGGTTCTTCACCTTCCCGAGGACGTGGACGACGACCGTGCCGGTGGGCGCCGCGGACGCGTCCGGGCCGCTCGGACCGGCGGCGAGCGTCGCCACGCCCGCGTCCGGCGCCGACGCGGGGGCGGGGACTGGGGCCGGTGCGGCGTGCGGGCGCGGCCGGGACGCCCACAGGTACCCGGCGGCCACCACGGCGGCGATCACCGCGACGATGACGAGCGCCCGGACGCCCGGACGGTCGGGTGCCGCGCGCAGGCGGGCGGCGGGCGGTTCCTGCGGGCCCGCGGCCGGGACCCGCACACGGTCGACGAGTGCCTGGAGGCGGTCGGACGCTCTCATGCCGCCGACGTTAAGAGCCTGCGGCGGGGTGCCGTCCGAGAATGGGAGCCTGTGGATAACTTCGGCGCCGCCGACCCCGAGCCATGCCTGCCCTGGCCCCGTTCCAGGCGCCTTCCGGGCCGGTCGAGTCCCCGGCGCCGGTACCGTACCGGACTCGTCGACGGCGGGCGCGTCCCGGGGAGGCTAGGGCTGGACGGGGACGCCGCCGCGCCACACGCGTTGGGCGCGGAGGCCGAAGGCCCAGGCGAAGGCGCCCTCGTGGTCGGCGTCCCAGAGCACGATGTCGGCGAGCATGCCGGGGGCGAGGGAGCCGCGGTCGCCGTAGCGGAGGGCGGCGGCGCCGCCGAGCGTGGCGGCGCGGAGCGCCTCGGTGACGCTGAGCCCGAACATGGCGACCGCGAGGCCGATGACGAGGGGCATGGAGGTGATGCCGCACTGGCCCGGGTTGTGGTCGGTGCCGAGGGCGACGGTGACGCCGCGGTCGAGCATCTGCCGGACGGGCGCGGGAGCGCGGCTGCTGTTCAGGGAGCTGCCGGGGCAGACGGTGGCGGTGACGCCGGCGTGGGCGAGCGCCTTGATGTCGTCGTCGTTGGCCTGGGTGAGCAGGTCGGCGGATGCGCAGCCGACCTCGGCGGCGACCTGGGCGGCGCCGACGCGCTCGTTGGCGCAGGCGTGCATGCGGGCCTTCAGACCGGCGCGCTTGCCGGTGAGCAGGAGCGCGCGGGCCTCTTCGGCGGTGAAGTGCCCCTCGTCGCAGTAGACGTCGATGCTGTCGGCGCCCGCGACGGCGGCGTCGCCGGCCCAGAGGCGGACGGCCTCGATGTAGTCGCGGCGGCGGCCGAAGAACTCGGGCGGGAGGATGTGGGCGGCGAGGAACGTCGCGTGGATGCGCGGCATCGACGGCTCGGATTCGAGGGAGCGCAGCATCCGGATGTCGGCGAGTTCGCCGTCGCGGGTGAGGTGGTAGCCGGTCTTGGCCTCGACGGTGGTGGTCCCGCCGATGATCCACTGGCGGAGGCGTTCGCGGACGCCGTTGCACAGGGTCCAGGGGTCGGTGCCGCGGGTGACGGTGACGGTGGAGTTGACGCCGCCGCCCGCCGCCGCGATGGCCGAGTGGGACGAGCCGCTGGTGCGCATCGCGAGCTCGGCCCAGCGGTTCCCCGCGTAGACGGGGTGGGCGTGGGCGTCGATGAGCCCGGGGGTGACGAGTCCGCCGCCGAGGTTCTCCACGTGGTCGACGTCGACGATGTCGTCGATGACGCCGGGGACGCTCTGCGGGAGGTCGGACGCGGGACCGGCCCAGACGATCCGGTCGTCGTGGATGAGCACGGCGGCGTTGCTGCAGACGTCGGTGCCCGTCCAGAGCCTGCCGATGTTCGTCAACAGCCGTACCGTCATTGGTTCACCGGCCTTGAGGAGACGACGCGGTACCGGACGCCATGGAGTGGTCCACCTGCTCTCGATCCGAAACGCCGACTGGGTGCCGGCGATTCACCGTTGGAGGGTCGGGTGGTCATGTGACCACCACAGGCAACGAGACCGGAGATATCGGTTCCGTCACGGTAGTGCACCGACGGCCCGTCCGACAACCTTTGGTCGCGGTGCATCGGCAGCCCGCCGCCCCGCCCTAGCCCTATGACCGTACGGAATTCGCCCGCACCGTCAAGTCGATTGGCGAAGCTGTCACCGTACGGCGACCGATGACCCATTTAGGAATGGCCGGAATTCGGTCGATTCACAACCGAAAACCCCACCGGGAACGGCGTCCGGTGGGGTTCGCGTCGGTCAGGCGGGCGCGGCCTCGAACCTGGCCAGTTCGGCGGCGAGGTCGTCGGGGACGCGCGCGTGCAGCATCGTGCCCTCGGCGACGTGCTCCTGCTCGAGCACCTCGCCGCGCTCGTGGATCCGCGCGACCAGGTCGCCGCGCTCGTACGGGACGAGCACGTGCAGTTCGGCCTCGAGGCCAGGCAGCCCGGCCTCGATCACGGCGCGCAGCTCGTCGACGCCGAAGCCGGTGCGGGCGGAGACGACGACGCTGTTCGGCTCGCGGCGCTGCAGCCGGGCGAGTGCGAGCTCGTCGGCGGCGTCCGCCTTGTTGATCACGATGATCTCGGGGATGTCGTGCGCGTCGATCTCGCGGAGGACCTCGCGGACGGCGGCGATCTGCGCCTCGGGGTCGGGGTCGGAGCCGTCCACGACGTGCAGGACGAGCCCCGCGTCGGAGACCTCCTCCAGCGTGGAGCGGAACGCCTCGACGAGCTGGTGCGGCAGGTGCCGGACGAACCCGACGGTGTCGGCCAGCGTGTACGCGCGGCCGCCGGGCGTCTCGGCGCGCCGGACGGTGGGGTCGAGGGTGGCGAACAGCGCGTTCTCCACCAGCACCCCGGCGCCGGTGAGCCGGTTGAGCAGCGACGACTTGCCCGCGTTGGTGTAGCCGGCGATGGCGACGGCGGGCACCTCGTGGCGGCGCCGCCCGCCGCGCTTGGTGTCGCGCGACTTGGACATCTCGGCGATCTGCCGGCGCAGCTTGGCCATCCGGGTGCGGATCCGCCGCCGGTCCAGCTCGATCTTGGTCTCGCCGGGGCCGCGGCCGCCGATCCCGACGCCGCCGGCGGCGCGGCCGCCGACCTGGCGGGACAGGTTGCCGCCCCAGCCGCGCAGGCGGGGCAGCAGGTAGTCGAGCTGCGCCAGCTCGACCTGCGCCTTGCCCTCGCGGCTCTTGGCGTGCTGGGCGAAGATGTCCAGGATCAGGGCCGTGCGGTCGATGACCTTGACCTGGACGGTCTCCTCCAGGTGCCGCAGCTGGCTGGGGGCCAGCTCGCCGTCGCAGATGACGGTGTCGGCGCCGGTGGCGATGACGACGTCGCGCAGTTCGGCGGCCTTGCCGGAGCCGATGTAGGTGGCCGGGTCGGGCCGGGAGCGGCGTTGCACGAGGCCCTCGAGCACTTCGGACCCGGCCGTCTCGGCGAGGAGCGCGAGTTCGCGCAGCGAGTTCTCGGCCGCCGCGGCGGTGCCCTCGGTCCAGACGCCCACCAGGACGACCCGTTCCAGTCGCAGGGAACGGTATTCGACCTCGGTGACGTCGGTCAGCTCGGTGGACAGTCCGGCGACGCGGCGCAGTGCCCGCCGGTCCTCGAGGTCGAGCTCGCCGGTCATCGGCTCGAACTCGTCCGGTGTCTGGTCTGAAGAGAAAAGTTCAGTCATATGTCCTCGGTAGAACGCCGCGGCGCGGCTGTGTCTTCCCGCGATCGTCTCACGCGGTGTTCCCCGCGTCACCTGCTTATGCACCGGTTCCGCGGCGGGGTTGCCGCGGGCGCCGGAGGGGAGGTCAGGAACAGGGCGCGGCGGGGGCGGCGGGCGGGGCCGCTTTGACCGGCGGCTGTACCGCCAAGTAACGTTCTTCGCGTAACAGAAACCAAATTTCGCTATACGAAAGGGCGGGCAGATGGGCAACCAGGACGGCATCGAGATCACCGGGCCGCTCGGCGACCGGTACGAGGAGATCCTGACGCCGGAGGCGCTCGGCCTGCTCGCCGCCCTGCAGCGCGAGCTGGGCGGGCGCCGCAAGGAGCTGCTCGGCGCCCGCGCGGAGCGGCAGCGCCGGCTGTCGGCGGGCGGGACGCTCGACTTCCTCCCCGAGACCGCGAACGTCCGGGCGGACGACTCGTGGCGCGTCGCCGACCCCGCGCCGGGGCTCGAGGACCGCCGCGTCGAGATCACCGGCCCGACGGACCGCAAGATGACGATCAACGCGCTGAACTCGGGCGCGAAGGTGTGGCTGGCCGACTTCGAGGACGCCAACACCCCGCTGTGGAACAACATGGTCGAAGGCCAGCTCAACCTCCGGGACGCCCTCGACCGCACGATCGACTTCACCGACGCCAGGAGCGGCAAGTCGTACGCGCTCAAGGACGACGGCGAACTGGCGACCATCGTCGTCCGGCCGCGCGGGTGGCACATGGAGGAGAAGCACCTGCTGATCGACGGCGAGCCCATGTCCGGGTCGCTGTTCGACTTCGGCCTCTACCTCTTCCACAGCGGGCGGCGGCAGATCGACAAGGGCAAGGGCCCGTACTTCTATCTGCCGAAGATGGAGGCCCACCAGGAGGCGCGGCTCTGGAACGACGCCTTCAACCTGGCCCAGGACCACCTGGGCATTCCGCGCGGGACGATCCGCGCGACCGTCCTGATCGAGACGATCCCGGCCGCGTTCGAGATGGAGGAGATCCTCTACGAGCTGCGCGACCACTCCGCCGGTCTGAACGCCGGGCGCTGGGACTACCTGTTCTCGGTCATCAAGAAGTTCCGTGACCGCGGCGCCGAGTACATCCTGCCCGAGCGCAACGCCATCACGATGACCGCGCCGTTCATGCGGGCCTACACCGAGCTGCTGGTGCGCAGCTGCCACAAGCGCGGCGCGCACGCCATCGGCGGCATGGCTGCGTTCATCCCGTCCCGCCGGGACGAGGAGGTCAACAAGGTCGCGCTGGAGAAGGTGCGGGCGGACAAGGCGCGCGAGTCCGGCGACGGGTTCGACGGCTCCTGGGTCGCGCACCCCGACCTCGTCCCGATCTGCCGCGAGGTCTTCGACGGCGTGCTGGGCGACAGGCCGAACCAGCGCGAGCGGCTCCGCGAGGACGTGCACGTCACCGCCGCCGATCTTCTCAACATCAAGGCCACCCCGGGCGACATCACCGAGGCGGGGCTGCGCAACAACATCGACGTGGCGCTGCGCTACCTGGCCACCTGGCTGGACGGCGCGGGCGCGGTCGCCATCCACAACCTGATGGAGGACGCCGCGACGGCGGAGATCTCCCGCTCGCAGGTGTGGCAGTGGATCTACAACGGCGTCTCCACCGCCGAGGGCCAGAAGATCACCAAGGAGTGGGTGGAGCGGCTGCTGGACGAGGAGCTGGGCAAGATCCGCGCCGAGCTGGGCGACGCGTTCAACGAGCCCCGCTACAACGAGGCCGTGGCCCTGTTCAAGGAGGTCACCCTGGCCGACGACTACTCCGAGTTCCTCACCACCCCGGCTTACGAGCGCATGGGCTGAGCGGGTGAGCTGACCGGCCGGGTCGGCCGTGCCGGTCCGGAGCCCCCGCTCCGGACCGGCGCGGCCTTCCGGGCATTGCGGGCGGGCGGGGGCAGGGAGGATCGTGCAAGGGATGGAGCCGGATCTGGAGGCGCTCGCGAGGCGCCTGAACGCGTCGCTCGGACCGGAACGGATCATCACCGACCCCGTGCGGCTGCGGACCTACGAGTGCGACGGGCTGACGAACCATCGGTGCACGCCCGCCCTCGTCGTCCTGCCCGACACGGCCGAGCAGGTCGCGGCGATCGTCCGCGAGTGCGCGGCGGCGGGCGTCCCGTACGTGGCGCGCGGGTCGGGGACGGGCCTGTCGGGCGGGGCGCTCCCGCGCGCGGACGGCGTCCTGATCGTGACGTCGCGGATGCGGCGGATCCTGGAGATCGACGTTCCGGGGCAGCGGGCGGTGGTGGAGCCCGGGGTGATCAACCTGGACGTGACGCGGGCCGTCCGGCCGTACGGGTACTACTTCGCGCCCGACCCGTCCAGCCAGCAGATCTGCTCGGTCGGCGGGAACGTCGCGGAGAACTCCGGCGGCGCGCACTGCCTCAAGTACGGGTTCACCGCGCACCACGTGCTGGCCTGCGAGGTCGTCACGCCGGACGGGGAGCTGGTGGAGCTGTCGGCGGACGGTCCGGGCTACGACCTGCTCGGCGTGTTCGTCGGCGCGGAGGGGACGCTCGGCATCGCCACGAAGATCACCGTGCGGCTGACGCGGCTGCCCGAGACCGTGCAGACGCTGCTCGCGGCGTTCGGGTCGATCGAGGCGGGCGGGACGGCGGTGTCGTCGATCATCGGCGCGGGCGTCGTCCCGGCGGCGATCGAGATGATGGACGCGCTGTCGATCGAGGCGGCCGAGGCGGCGGTGCGGTGCGGGTACCCGCCGGGCGCGGGAGCCGTGCTGATCGTGGAGCTGGACGGCCCGGAGGCGGCGGTCGCGGCGCAGTTCGCGCAGGTCGAGCGGATGTGCCGGGACGCGGGCGCGTTCGAGATCCGGGTGGCGGCGGGCGACGCGGAGCGGGCGCTGATCTGGAAGGGGCGCAAGTCGGCGTTCGCCGCGGTGGGCCGGATCAGCCCCGCCTACATCGTCCAGGACGGGGTCATCCCCCGGACGGCCCTGCCGCAGGTCCTGGCGCGCATCGACGAGCTGTCGGCCGAGTCGGGGGTGCGGGTCGCGAACGTCTTCCACGCGGGAGACGGCAATCTGCACCCACTGGTGTTGTTCGACGACGCCGAGGAGGGCGCGGGCGCGCGCGCTGAGGAAGTGTCGGGCGCGATCCTGGATCTGTGCATCGAGCACGGCGGTTCCATCACGGGCGAGCACGGTGTGGGCGTGGACAAGTCCAGGTACATGCCGCGCATGTTCACCGACGCCGACCTGGACACCATGCAGATGGTGCGGTGCGGGTTCGACCCGGCGGGCCTCTGCAACCCCGGGAAGGTGTTCCCGACACCGCGCATGTGCGGGGAGGTCCCCGGAGTGCGCAAGGGACCCCACCCGTTCGAGGGAAAGGCGGACCTGTTCTGATGCGCCCCCCTGACGCGCTCGACGCTCTGGCGAAGGTCTGCGGCGACGTCCGTCCCGGCGAGCCGGAGGAGGGCGTGCTGGGCGTCGAGCCCGCCGCCGTCGCCGCGCCCGGCACGGTCGGCGAGGCCGCCGAGGTGATGCGGGTCGCCGCCGAGCACGGGCTGGCGGTCGTCCCGCGCGGCGGCGAGACCCGGCTGGACTGGGGGACGCCTCCGCGCCGCTGCGACCTGATCGTGGACACGCGGCGGCTGGACCGCCTCGTCGAGCACGCCGCCGGGGATCTCGTGGCCACCGCGCAGGCGGGGATGCCGCTGGAGCGGCTGGGCGAGGAGCTCGCGGTGAAGGGTCAGCGGCTCGCACTGGACCTGCCGCTCCCCGGTTCCACGGTCGGCGGGACGATCGCGGCGGGTGCCGCCGGACCGCTTCGAACCCTTTACGGGACCCCACGGAACCTGGTCATCGGCCTCACGATCGTCCGGGCGGACGGTCACGTGGCGAAGTCGGGCGGCAAGGTCGTCAAGAACGTCGCCGGCTACGACCTGGGGCGGCTGTTCTGCGGCTCGTACGGGACGCTCGGGCTCATCGTCGAGGCCACGTTCCGCCTGCATCCGACCCCGGACGCCCACGTGTACGTGACATGTCCCGTGGACGGCCCAGAGGAAGCGCACGAGACGGTGCAGGCCGTCCTGCATTCCCCCGTGGTTCCGAGCGCGATCGAGTACCTCTCCCCCGGGACGGTGGGCGTCCTGCTGGACGGCCTCCCGGACGAGGTCGGCGCGCGCGCTGCGCAGACGGTCGAGCTCCTCGGGGGAAGGGCGCGGGTCTCGGAGGACGCGCCCGACGGCTGGGGCCGCTATCCGGACGGCACCGTCCTGCTGGACGTCGCCGCGCCTCCGCCCGCCCTCCGCGACCTGCTCGCCACGCTGCGGGAGGCCGCGCCGGGGGCGGACGTGACGTGGAGCGGGGACGGGCACGGGTACGTGGGGCTGTCGTCCGGCGACGTCCCGGGCGTCCTGGCCGCCGTGCGGACCGCACTGGCCCGCCACAAGGGCGGCGCGGTCGTCCGATACGCCCCGCAGGACGTGCGCGACGCCGTCGACGTGTGGGGCCCGGTGCCCGCCCTGACGCTGATGCGACGCGTCAAGGACCAGTTCGACCCCGACCACCGCCTGTCCCCCGGCCGCTTCGCGGGAGGTATCTGATGAACGCCCCTTCGCCCGGATCGCCGTCGCCCGGATCCCCGGAGGAGTTCGGGAACCTGCTCGGCGACTGCGTGCACTGCGGGTTCTGCCTGCCGACGTGCCCCACGTACGTCCTGTGGGGCGAGGAGATGGACTCGCCGCGCGGCCGCATCCACCTGATGGACCAGCACGCGAGGGGCGAGCCGCTCGGCGGGCCGATGGTCGAGCACTTCGACCGGTGCCTCGGCTGCATGGCGTGCGTGACGTCCTGCCCGTCCGGCGTCCAGTACGACCGGCTGATCGAGATGACGCGGGCCGAGGTCGAGCGCGGGCATCCGCGCCCGCTGCGGGACCGGGCCGTCCGGGAGCTGATCTTCCGGCTGTTCCCGTACCGGCGGCGGCTGCGGGCGCTGCGCGGGCCGCTGCGCGCGTACCAGCGGTCGGGTCTGGACCGGTTCGTCCGCAGTTCGGGGCTTCTGGAGCGCGTGTCGCCGTCGCTGGCGGCGATGGAACGGCTCGCGCCGCCGCTCGGCCGGGCGCCGCGGCTGCCGGAGCGGGTCGCCGCGCGCGGGGACCGGCGCGCCACGGTGGGCATGCTGGTCGGCTGCGTCCAGGGCGAGTTCTTCCCGGACGTCAACAGGGCCACGGCGCGCGTGCTGGCGATGGAGGGGTGCGACGTCGTGGTCCCGCGCGGGCAGGGCTGCTGCGGCGCCCTGTCGATGCACGCGGGACGCGAGGACGAGGCGCGCGCGTTCGCGCGGCGGACGATCGAGGCGTTCGAGGGCGTCGACGTCATCGTCGTCAACTCGGCGGGCTGCGGGTCGTCGATGAAGGAGTACCGGGCGCTGCTCGCCGGCGACCCCGCGTGGGCGCGCCGGGCGGAGGCGCTGTCGGAGCGCACCCGTGACCTCGCGGAGTTCCTCGCCGAGCTGGGCCCCCGCGCGGAGCGGAGGCCGCTTCCGGTCACCGTCGCCTACCACGACGCGTGCCACCTGGCGCACGCGCAGGGTGTGCGGAGCCAGCCGAGGGCGCTGCTCGCGCAGATCCCGGAGCTGGACGTCCGCGAGATCGCCGACCCCGACATCTGCTGCGGATCGGCCGGGACCTACAACCTGCTGCAGCCGGAGGCCGCCGGTGAGCTCGGCGACCGCAAGGCGGCCGACGTGGCCGCGACCGGGGCCGAACTGCTGGTCGCCGCCAACCCCGGATGCACGATGCAGATCGCGAACGCGCTGCGCCGCCGGGGCGCCTCGATCGCGATCGCGCACACCGCGCAGGTGCTCGACGCGTCCCTGCGGGGCCTCGGCCGTGATGCCCTCATGGGCCGCGGTTCGTAGGCGTTCGCCCTAGTGGCTCGGCATTTCCCGCGTCAAGGGTGGCCTGTCCGGCGTTGATCCGGGTGTCCGGTATCGTGACTGGCCACCCACAGGCAGCACGCGCTTACCGATCCGGACGCAACGGGCTGAGGGGAGCACGGAGACCATGTCGTACAGCAACCGGCCGCGGTCGGGAGGACGCAGGCGGCGCAAGCCCGCGCGGGCGGGCGCCGGCCGGCTCGGCCTCGCCGGCGCCCTCACCGGGGCGATCGGGATCGCCGCGATCGCCGCCGGAATCGTCGTCCTGCGGCCGGAGTCGGGCGCCGACGGCGCCGGGTCGCGGCCGTCGCCGGCCGGCGGCGCGGGCGCCGCCTCCCCGTCGATGAGCGCGCAGCCCGCGCCCGAAGCCGGCGCGGCCGTGAACTTCACCACCCCGGAGGGGTACGGGTACAGCCTCGCGGCCGTCCGGTCCGGGACGGACGCGAAGCCGCTCGGCTCGACCCAGGCTCCCCCCTCGGGGACGACGTACGCCTACGCCGACTACGTGCTGACGAACACGCAGCGCCGTCCCGTCCTGCTGGACTTCCCCGCCGACCTGTTCATGCCCGAGGAGCAGGTGCCGGGGGACGCGCGGGAGCGGTGCATGCCGCAGGTCGGCATCCCCGACGACATGTGCACGCTCCCGAACCACAGCGAGATCATCGCCCGCGTCGACCGGTCCGAGGCGCCGTTCGAGGAGGCCGGCACCCGCATGATGCCCGCGGGCGCGTCCTACGTGGTGCGGATCGCCTCCGACCTCCCGGTCCAGGACGGCGTGTCGGCGGGCGACCTGAAGCTGTACGTGTGGAACGCCCGCTACACGAGCGACCGCAAGGGCATCGAGCTGCCCTACCCGTCGTCCGAGGCGTCCTGAGCGAACCCGATGTCCTCGTAGGCGGGCTGGTGGAAACCACAGGCGCCGATGTTGGCCAGGCCCGCGCGCGCGGCGACGAGCTGGGGACGCTGGTACAGCGGCACGACGAGCGCCTCCCGCCAGACGAGCCGATCGGCACGGTTCACAAGGGCGTGAACCTCCGATCCCATCGCCGCCACGGCCCGCTCCAGGGCCGCGTCGAGCACCGCGTTCCCACCCCCTGAATAGTTCTGGCGAACTCTCCCTGCGCGTGGGCGAGCGTAAACCGCCCTCATCGACGACACGGGAAACGGCGTCCCGAGCCACGAGAACGGGATGATGTCGAAGTCTCCCCGCGTGACGTGACGGCCGAACAGGTCGTCGGCCGGGACGGGTTCGATGTCCAGCCGGACGCCGATACGTGCGAGCAGCGCCCGCGCCAGTTCCCCCTCGCGCCTCCCGATCGGCTGCCCGGCCGAGACGACGAACCGGAGCGCGAGCGTCCGTCCGTCCTTGACGCGGTACCGTCCCCGCTTCGTCCAGCCGGCCTTCTCCAGGAGCCGAACGGCCCGTGCCGGGTCGTAGCGACCGAAGGGTCCAGAGTTGTCGCGATAGCCCTGCTGAGTGTCGACGTAGAAGTGGTTGCCGAGCGTCCGCACCGGGACGCCGAGGCCCGCGAGGTCGGACCGGGCGATCGCCCCCCGCTCGATGCCGAGCATCACGGCGTGCCGGACCCGCGCGTCGGAGAGGATCGGCCCGGCCGCGTTGAGCGTGAAGACCCGCCGGTCCGGGCCCGCCGCCCGGCGCACCTCGGCGTCCTCGGCCAGTCGCACGCGCCGCAGCGCGCCCGCGTCCAGCCCGATCTCCATCAGGTCGATCTCCCCGTTGGCGAACGCGCCCGGCATCGCCGCCGGGTCCATCGCCCGGTAGACGATCCGGTCGAGCTTCGCGCGCCGCCCCCACCAGCGCGGATCGCGCACGAGCGTGAGCGTCTGCGCCGTCCGGTCGACGCCCCCGACCCGGAACGGACCCGCGGTGACGGACGGCCGGTCGAGCCACCCGGTGTTGAACGCGCGCGGATCGCTGTACACGGCGGCCGGGTACAGGGGGCTGAACAGCCTCCGCCAGTCCGCGAACGGCCGCGCGAAGACGACCTTAACGACGTCCTCGTTCACGCCCGGTTCCACGCGCACGATGCGCCGGTACCCGGTGTCGTCGGCGATCTCGTAACGCGAGTCGTGTCCGGACAGCGCGCGCGCCTGCACGGCGAAGTCGCGGTAGCCGATCGACCGCCCGTCCGACCATCGCGCCCTGGGGTTGAGCCGGTAGACGACCGTCTGACCGTGCCCGGTGCGCTTTACCTTGGCCGAGCGGAGGTACTCCGGAATGGCATGCACCACGCCCTTCTCGTCCGCGCGCATGAGCTGGGGCAATGCCCCTTGAAGCACCCGGTCGACCGCTCCGGTCTTCCCGTTAACGTGGTGGAAGTTCCACTGCGATGGGAATTCCGGCAGCGCCCAACGCAGCGTGCCCCGGTCCCCCACGCGATCGCGCGGCATCGGGTTGACGTCCGACCGGGGCAACGCCGCGGGCACCGGCGCCTCCCGCGCCTTGCCCCAGGTGCACCCCGCATCCCCGTACACGACGGGCACGAGAACCAACAGCGCGACGACCCCACGCCACCGGCGCCCGGCCACGCCGCCCGCACACGGCCGGCGACGCCTCCTGAACCGTCCATGGCCGGTGCCGGAGGCGCGAACGTCCAGGCGGCGCCCCGCACGCACGTCCGGACGACCGGCCGCACACGCCACGGGACATGCGCGGCGGCGGATGGCGAGCGGCCGGCGGACGACGCCGGCCACCCCTGCCAACCAGCCGGAACGGCAACGACCGGCCGTGTACGGGTTCGGCCGGGGGCGGCGGTGGGCGGCTCCGGCCGGGCGGCCGGGTCCTCGCCCTGGGGCGGCGGTGCGGGCGGGCTCGGGGGTCATGGGCGGGCTCCTCGCGAGGTCAGGGGGTGGTGGCAGGCGACCTGGTGATCGGGACGGCCGGTGGCGCGCGGTTGCGGGTCCGATGCGTCGCACGGGGTGCGCTGGACGGGAGCGAGCGTGGGATAGAGCGGACATCGGGGACGGAAGCGGCAGCCGTCGGGCGGGTTCGAGGGGTCGGGGGCTTCGCCGTGCAGGACGACGCGGGGGCGCGCGCGTTCGAGGACCGGATCGGGGATCGGGACTGCGTCCAGAAGCGCGCGCGTGTACGGGTGTGCGGGTGTCGCATAGACCTCGTTGGTGGAGCCGAGTTCGACGATTCGGCCCATGTGCATGACGGCGACCCGATCGGCGATGCGATGCACGACGGCGAGGTCGTGTGCGACGAACACGTAGGCGAGGCCGAGACGGGATCGGAGTCCTTGCAGGAGGTTCAGCACGCCTGCCTGGATGGTCGCGTCGAGTGACGCCACGGGTTCGTCCAGTAGCAGTAGGCGTGGTTCCAGGGCGAGCGCTCTGGCGATGGCGACGCGTTGCCTCTGGCCGCCCGACAGTTCGTGGGGGTGGCGGTCCGCGTGGTCGGGCTCTAGTTCCACGAGGTCCAGGAGTTCCCGGACCCGCTCTCGTGCGGGCAGGCGGTACGCGGTGAGCGGCTCGGCGATGATGGAGCGGACGCGCATGCGGGGGTCGAGCGAGGCGAGCGGGTCCTGGAAGACCGGCTGGACGTCGCGTCGCAGCTCCCTGCGGCGGGCGCGGCGCAGGGCGGCGGTGTCCTCGTCGAGGACGGTCACGCGGCCGCGTTGCGGGCGGGCCAGGCGGAGGATCTCCATGAGGGTGGTCGTCTTGCCGCAGCCCGACTCCCCCACCAGCGCGAGCGTCTCGGCGCGGCGGACGTCGAACGTGACGCCGTCCACCGCGCGGACGGTTCCGTGGTGGCGGGCGAGCCCGTGCACGGCGAGCACCGTGGGGCCGGGCGGGCGCGCGCGGGCCGGGAGCCGGGTGATGCGGGGCGCCGCACGCAGGAGGGCGACCGTCCGGGAGGAGCGGGGGGACCGGTACACCTCCTCGACCGGGCCCTGCTCGATCACGCGTCCCGCGTGCATGACCAGGACGCGGTCGGCGATGCCCGCGACGACGCCGAGGTCGTGCGCGATGAGGACGGTCGCGGTCCCGGACGCCCGCGCGGTGCGCAGCACGTCCAGGATCTGGGCCTGCACGGTGACGTCGAGGCCCGCGGTCGGCTCGTCCGCGATGAGGACGGACGGGTCGTTCGCCACCGCCATCGCGATCAGAACGCGTCTCTGCATGCCGCCTGAAAGCTCGTGGGGGTAGGCCCGCGCGCGCTTGGCGGCATTCGGAATGCCCACCAGGTCGAGCAGATCGACGGCCTGCGCGCGCGCCGAGGCGCGGCTGGTGCGCCGATGGATGCGGACGGCCTCCGCGATCTGGCCGCCGATGGTGCGGAAGGGGTTGAGGGACGAGAGGTCCTGGAACACCATCGCCAGGTCCTTGCCGCGCACCCGGGACAGCTCCGCGTCGGACCGTCCGAGGAGTTCGTCACCGTGCAGGCGGACCGACCCGTCGGCGCGCGCGCAGTCCGGGAGCAGCCCGAGCACGGCGAGGGCGAGGGCGGTCTTGCCGGAGCCCGACGCGCCGACTACGCCCAGCGTCTCCCCCGCGCCGACCGCGAAGGCGGCGTCTCGCACCGCGCGGACGTCGGGCGGGTAGCGGACCCGCAGGCCCGCGACTTCCAGCACCGTCACCGGACGGCGGGGTCGAGGGCGTCGCGCAGACCGTCGGCGAGCAGGTTCGCGGCGACCACGACCAGGATCAGGAGCGCGGCGGGGAAGGCGAACCGCCAGGGGAACGCGAGGAGGGCCGTGCCGCCGTCGGCGATCAGGGTGCCGAGCGAGACGTCCGGCGGGCGGACCCCGAACCCGAGGTGGGCGAGCCCGCTCTCGGCGATGATCGCGGCCCCGACGTTCAGGCCCGCGTCCACCGCGAGGAGGGAGGCGAGCTGCGGCAGGACGTGCCGGACGATCGTCCGCGGCGCGCTCACCCCGCCGAGGCGGGCGGCCCGGACGTACTCGCGTTCGCGCAGCGTGCGGGTCAGGGCCCGCGCCATCCGGGCGGTGGTCGTCCAGAGGAGCGCGGCGAGGACGGCGACGAGCGGGAGGGCGCCGCCGTCCGTCCGGGGCGCCAGGACGGCCACGACGAGGAACGGCGGCAGGACGACCAGGAGGTCGGCGGCCCCCATCAGCGCGCGGTCGGTCCACCCGCCCGCGTATCCCGCGGCGATGCCGGCGACGGCCGCCAGGGACGTCGCGAGAACGGCCGCGCCGAGGCCGACGAGCAGGGACCGGCGGAGGGCGTGCACGGTCACGGCGAACACGTCCCGCCCGTTCTGCGTGGTGCCGAGCCAGTGGCGCCGCGACGGGTCCGCACCGAAGGCGGTGAAGTCGATCTCGTCCCACGCCCACGGCGAGAGCGGCGGTCCGGCGGCCGCGAGCAGGACGAGCGCGGCGAGCAGGAGCAGGCCCGCGACGGCGCGGCGCATCACGCGGCCCGGACGCGCGGGTCCAGGAGCCCGTGCAGGACGTCCGCGGCGAGCACGGCCGCCGGGATCGCGCAGGCGACGAGGCAGCCGACGGCGGCGACCGCGTTGACGTCGCCTCGGGCGACCGACCAGGCGAGCCATTCGCCGAGCCCGTGCCGCCCGAAGGCCCGCTCGACGAACATGCCGCCGAGCAGCAGCGCCCCCGCCGTCTGCGGAACGCACGCGGTCATCGGGACGAGCGCGGGCCGCAGGGCGTGCCGCAGCAGCGCGCCGCGGCGGCGCAGGCCCTTCGCGCGGGCGGCGCGGACGAACCCGGCGCTCAGCACGTCCAGCGTCAGTCCGCGCTGGTAGCGGGCGAGCACGGCCGACTGGGCGAGGGCGATCGCGAGCGTGGGGAGCAGCAGGTGCCGGGCGCGGCCGGCCGGACCGGCGCCGGGCGCCGCCTCCCCCGCCCAGGTGAGCGTGACGCCCGTGGCGTCGCCGAACCCGGCCGCGGCCGTCTGCAGGAGCACGGCGAGCACGAACACCGGCACGGCGGTGAGCCCGTACACGAGGAGGGAGACGGCCCGGTCCGCGGTCCGCCCGCGTCTCGCCGCGGCCCAGGCTCCGAGCAGGACTCCGAGGCCGGAGCCGAGGACCGCGCCGGGCAGGACGAGCCGCACGCTCACGCCGAGCCTCCGGCGCAGTTCGGCGCCGATCGGACGCCCGTCGATCGTCCGGCCGAGGTCTCCGCGCAGCACGCCCGCCGCCCAGGCCCGGTAGCGGGCGGACGGCGGGACGCGAGGGTCGAGGTCGAGCCGGGCGAGGCGGGCGTCGATCACGGCGTCCGGCGGGCGCGGGGTGCGGCCCGCCAGGTGGGCGCGGGGGTCGAGCACGGCGGCGGCCAGCAGGTAGACGAGGCTCGCGCCGAGCACGGCCTGCAGTGCGGCCCGTACCGTCCGGCGCAGCAGGAACGCCGCCATGTCCGCCCTTCCGACGCGATCGAGTCACATAAGGCTACTGATCGATTACGCACCGGGACGGGCGAACGGCGACTCTCGTCAGGCGGGGACCGGTTCGCGCTCGGGGGCGGACTCGCGCCGGGCGTTCCGGAGCCCGCCCACGCCCAGCAGGACGAACCCGGCGGCCGCCCAGCCCAGCAGCACCGCGAGCGGGGCGCCCGCCCCCGCGCCGTCGAAGAAGAGCACCGACCGGATGAGCGTGCCCGCCGCGCCGGGCGGCAGCAGCTGCCCGATCGCCCCCCAGGGCTCCGGCACCATCTCCGGCGCCGTCGCCACCCCGGAGATCGGGTTGCCGAGCAGCAGGAACGTGAGCGCGCCGAGGCCGAGGCCCGCCCGTCCGACCGCGGCGGCCAGGCCCGCGACGGCGGCGGTCACCGCCGCGATGGTGGCCGCGACGACGCCGGCGACCAGCGGATAGGGGCCGGGGACGAGCGACAGCCAGCCGTAGGCGACGCCGGCGACCCCGAGGCCGCCGAGCGCGGCGAACAGCAGCGCCCCCGCGGCCCGCCACGCGGCGCTCGGGATCGCGAGCGTCAGCAGCACCGCGGCCGCCAGCGAGGACATGACCAGCGGAAGGATGAGCGTCGCGAGCCCGGAGCCGCGCGGGTCGTCCGGGTCGGCGGCGACGACGTCCTGGACGGGCGCGGCCCCCTGCGGATCGGCGAGGGTCCCGGCGAGCGCGGTGAGCTGCTGCGCCACCATGGGCGAGGCGGCGGACGCGGTGAGCACCCGCGGGCCCGCCGGGGTGGTGACGACCGCGCCGTAGGCCTCGCGGTCGGCGATCGCCGCGCGGGCCTCGTCCGCGCCGGGCCGGACCTCGATGTCGAACGCGCCGGGGCGCGCCCGCTCGAGCCGTTCCGCCGTCACGGCGGCGGCCGGGCCCGCCACGACGATCGGGACGTCGTGCGGGGCCGTCCGGGCGGCGGGCCAGGTGAAGGCGACGATCATCAAGAGCTGGAGGAGCGCGGCACCGAGGGCGACCCCGGCGGTGCGCTTGGCGAGTGAGGAGTGCACGACCTGCTCCCAAAAAAAGCGGATGTCCGTTCTCTTTATGAGCGTCACACCGGCGCAGCCGGGTTGTCAAGAACGAACGTTCGTTTTAGATTGGGTCCATGCCCAGAGTCAGCGAAGAGCACCTGGAGCGGCGGCGCCGGCAGATCCTGGACGCGGCACGCGCGTGCTTCATCCGCCAGGGCGTCCACGCGACGTCGATGCAGGACATCTTCGCAGAAGCCGGGCTCTCGGCCGGAGCCGTCTACCGGTACTTCAAGAGCAAGAACGAGATCATCGAGGCGATCCTGTCGACCGTCGTCGGCGACCTCCACACCTACCTGAAGGACCTCGTGGACGCCGATCCGATCCTGCCCGCCGACGAGGTGATCGAGCTGATCGCCACGCGGGCCATGGAGATGTCCGGGGAGGAGGGCATCCTCCGGCTGGCCCCGCAGGGCTGGGCCCTCGCGATGTACGACCCCGACATCAGCGGCTACGTCGCCGCCACCATCTCCACCCTGCGCGACACGTGGATCCACTACGTGCGGCGGCTGGTCGACGCCGGCCACCTGCCCGCCGACACCGACGCCGTGGCCGCCGGCAAGGCCCTGTTCGGCATGGTCCCCGGCTTCCTCCTGCAACGGCTCGTCCTCGACGACGTCGCCCCCGCCGAGCTGCGCCGCGGCGCGCGGGTCCTCCTCTCGGGGCTCCACCCCGCCCTCGCCCGGCCGACCGAGTCCTGACGGGCCCGTCGGCCCCGGCCGTCCCGCCCGTTCTCACGGCCCCACCCTCACCGCTCCGGCCCGGCGGCCGTCCCGCGCGCTCCCGCGGACGCGCCCGCCGGTTCGGCGTGTCCGGTCTCCGCCGGATGTTCGCCAGATTCCGTATGAGTCCCTGACATACCTTTTCTTGGCTAGTTTCCGTTTTGCCTGGTTAGTATCTCGGCACACCCGGTGCCGCACGGCCGGTCACGGCCGGATGCGGCCACGCTGTCCGCACGCGGACGCCCTGATGAGTGCAGGACCGAGACCCGGAAGCTTTAACATTCCATTACTTTTCCGACCCGGGAGCCCAGGATGGTGACGGTGGCCCAGAGTCGAGGGGCGGGCCGCGGAGCGGGGCGCGCGGCGTGGCTGCTCGCGCTCGGGGCGACCCTCCTGGTCGCCGTGTCGCTCGCCGTCGGCGGGTTGCTGCCCGCCGACCTGCGGATGGTCTGGTGGCATCCCGAGATCCTCGTGGCGCTGTGCTGGACGGCCGTGGCCGCCCTGCTGCTGCGGCACCGGCCCCGCCTGCGGGTCGGCTGGCTGATGATGGGCGCGGGGATCAGCGCGGCCGTGTACGTGCTGGCGCTGAACCTGGGGCCGTGGCTGGAACTGCGGGGATGGGCGCTCGCCGGGTTCTTCCTGTGGCTCGGCACCTGGCTGTGGGCGATCGACACGTTCGTGCTCACGCTGGTCCTGCCGCTGGTCTTCCCGGACGGGCGGCTGGTGTCGAGGCGGTTCCGGCCGGTCCTGGCCATGGCGTGCCTGGTGCCGGCGGTCGTCTGCGTGCACCTGACGATCGACCCCGCCGCCCGCCGGTTCCACAACGGGGTGTCGATCTACCCGTTCACCGAGATCCCGCCGCTCGTGGCCCTGCTGATCGTCGCCACGCTGGCCGGGGCGGTGCTGTCGGTCGTGGTCCGGTTCGTCCGGTCGGCGCCGGACGTGCGGCGGCAGATCGCCTGGGTGGTCTACCCGGGCGTGCTCGCCGAGGCGGTCATCTACGCCGGGGAGAACACCGCGATCGGCGATCCGCTGCGCAGCCTCACGATCGTGGCCGTCCCGGTCTGCATCGCGATCGCGATCACCCGGTACCGGCTGTACGACATCGACCTCGTGGTCAGCCGGACGCTGGTGTACGCGGTGCTGGCCGTGGTGATCACGGGCGTGTACTTCGCGCTGCTCGGTATGACGAGCATGCTCGTCGCGGGCCAGGGCACGCTGGCCGGCCTGGCGGGGGCGATCGCGGCGGGCGCGCTGTTCGAGCCGGCGCGGCGGCGCATCCAGCGGACGGTGGACCGGGTGGTGCACGGCGAGCGCGACCCGTACCGGATCGCCGACCGGCTCAACCGGCGGCTGCAGAGCGCCGCCGACCCGGGCGCCGCGCTGGCGGTGGGCGCCGAGGTGGCGCGGTCGGCGCTGCACGCGACCGGCGTGGTCATCGAGGTGCTGGACCGCGACGGCCGGACGGTCTCGGCGGAGGACGGCGCGCCCGGCGAGCGCCCGCACCTGATCCCGCTCGTGTGGCACGGGGAGCCGGTGGGACGGCTGCGGTTCGGCGTCACGCGCCCGCCCGACGCGCGGCTGTCGGGCATCCTGGCGCGCAACCTCGCGGAGCTGGCGAACGCGGCCCGGCTGGCCGCCGACGTGCAGCGGTCCAAGGAGCGCATCCTGCGGGCCCGGGAGGACGAGCGGCGCCGGCTCCGCCGCGACCTGCACGACGGGCTCGGGCCGACGCTGGCCAGCCTCGCGATGACCGTGGACGCCGCCCGCATCACGCTCAAGACCGACCCGGAGGCCGCGGACGCGCTGCTGGAGGACCTGCGCACGACCATGGGCCGCACGATCGGCGACATCCGCGAGCTGGTGCAGGGGCTGCGCCCGCCCGCGCTGGACGACCTGGGCCTGGCCGGGGCGATCCGGGCGCTCGGCGGCGTCGTCGCGGCCGGGGACGGCCCCAGGGTGGACGTGCGGGTGGAGGGCGAGGTCGGGTGCCTGCCCGCCGCCGCCGAGGTCGCGGCGTACCGGATCGTCCAGGAGGCCCTGACGAACGTGCACCGGCACGCCAACGCGCGGTCCGCGGAGGTGCGGCTGTTCCTGAACGGGGATCTGCACGTCACGGTGAACGACGACGGCGTGGGCCTGCCCGAACGGATGCGCGCGGGAATCGGCATGGCGTCGATGCGCGAGCGCGCGACCGAACTGGGCGGCTCCTGCACGGTGGGCCCGAGCCCGACGGGCGGCACGCTCGTCCGCGCCCGGCTTCCCGTCAACGGGGTCCAGCCCCTCGACGCCGCCTGAACCGGCCCGTCCCCGCGAGTCCGCCCGCGGAGCGGCCGCCGATGCGGCGTGCCACCCGGTGGGAGGGCCGGTGACCGCCCCCCGCCAAGAAGGTCGCCACCGGCCCTCTGGCACCGCACCGGACCGAGGCTCCCATCTCGATCCGTTCGGGCCATTCACCAGAGGGTGTGCAAGAAAGAAGTTACGCGGGGAAGGGTCCCGGTGCAGAGGGACAGTTGTCCCGATTGATCCGGGACGACGACCGCGCGCCGGTGGCGCGCCGCTCCGCCCCCCTCACGCCTGGACGACCGCAAGCGCGCTCGGAACGAGGTCAGGTGCGTCGTACGGGAGCCAGTGCACGCGCGGGTCGCGCCGGAACCACGACTCCTGACGGCGCGCGAAGCGCCGTGTGGTGCGGACCGTGTCCTCCTTGGCCTGCTCCTCGGTCCACTCCCCCGCCAGGAAACGCAGCACCTGGGCGTACCCGAGCGCGCGTCCGGCGGTCAGGCCGTCCCGCAGGCCCCGCTTCTCCAGGGCCCGGACCTCCTCGACCAGGCCCGCGTCCCACATGCGCTGCACCCGCAGGGCGATGCGCTCGTCCAGCTCGTCCCTGGGCACGCTCAGGCCCACCTGCACGACCGCGTCGTAGCGGTACCGGTGCTCGGGCAGGGTGGCGGTGAACGGGCGCCCCGAGATCTCGATGACCTCCAGGGCCCGCACGATGCGGCGTCCATTGCTCGGCAGGATCGCCTCCGCCGCCGCCGGGTCGACCCCACGAAGGCGCTCGTGCAGCACGGCCGCCCCTTCGCGCGCCAACTCGTCCTCGAGGCGCGCCCGGACGGCCGGGTCCGTCCCCGGGAACTCCATCTCGTCGACCGCCGCTCGCACGTACAGCCCGGACCCGCCGACCAGGACGGGGACGCGTCCGCGGCCGCGGACGCCCGCGATCGCCTCGGCGGCGAGCCGCTGGTACTCGGCAACACTCGCGGTCGCCGTCACGTCCCAGACGTCCAGGAGGTGGTGCGGGACGCCGCGCATCTCGCCGGGCGCGAGCTTGGCGGTGCCGATGTCCATGCCCCGGTACAGCTGCATCGAGTCGGCGTTGACCGCCTCACCGCCGAGCCGCAGGGCCAGCTCCACGGCGAGGTCGGATTTGCCGGCGGCGGTCGCGCCGACGACCGCGATCACATCAGGAGAGGTCACGGGCTTAATTGTGGCAACAGAACGGGTATAGCCGGGTTGTACGGGTGCCGCGCGGGAACATCGCGCGGCGCCGTCCGAGACGAGGGATCCGGGGGGATGTTCCAATGTCCATCGTCGACAAGGTCAAGCACATGCTCGGCCAGAACGCCGAGAAGGCCAAGCAGGGTGCGGAGAAGGCCGGGGACGTGATCGACGAGCGTACCGGCGGCAAGCACCGCGACAAGGTCGACAAGGCCCAGGGCAAGGCCGGCGAGTACGTCGACCGGCAGGGCGGCGAGTCCGGCCGCGGCCGGGACGACGCGCGCCAGGGCGACATGGGCCAGAACGACATGGGCCAGAGCGACATGAACCGGGGCGACATGGGCCAGGGCGAGCAGGGACGGCACGGCATGGACGAGCCGGGCCCGCAGGACCCCGGGGGCCGCGCCTGATCCGCGGGCGAGCCCGCTCCGGGCGGCGGTCCGCTACCGGACCCGTCCCCTACGGCTCAACGGCCGCCGTCCACGACGCGACCAGGTAGCCGACCCCGTAGGGCGCCTCGTCTGCGAGCAGTTCGCCGCCGAACCGGCCGCCCGCGGCGGCCGCACCGGCGAGCACCTGCCACGCCGCCCGCCCGGCCGCCCGCAGTTCCCGGGACGTCCCGGGGTCGAGCGCGGCCAGGGCGGCGGCGTCGGCCCTCCCGAGCGCGCTCGCCACGGCCGCGTCGTGCGGTTCCGCACGCTCGTCGAGATAGCCCGGCGCCTTCTCGGAACGGCACGCCGACCCGTCGCCCATCACCAGGAGGGCGACGCGGCCGGCCGATCCGGCGAGTTCACGTCCGAGGGCCAGGCAGTCCTCGGGCGGAGCGTCGAAGGCCACCGACCGGTAGCGCACGCGCAGGTCCGTCCCCTGGACGGCCGCACCGCCGCCGCGCTCGATCAACCACCGCCCGATCGTCAGGGACAGCGGCAGCGGCTCGCTGCCCTCACCCGGGACGTCGGGGCTCGTCCACGGCAGCCCGTGCGGACGGAGCGTCGCGTGGGCGCCCGGCCCGTACTCGACGGTGTCCGGGGCGCCGCCCACGACGACCAGCGCGTCCGGTGAGGCGGCGGCCAGCCGCCCGACCGCCTCGGCACAGGCCGCGCGGAGCCCGTCGAGCTCCCGCGCCGCCTCCCCCGCCATCGCGGGGACCAGGATGGGCGGGTGCGGGCACACCGCCGCCGAGATGAGCACGTGGCCGGCCTCCTCAGGGGCAGGTGGAGCAGCCCGGTCCGGACGGCCCGGCGGTCGCCCCGGCGGGCGGTGCGGCGGCCGGGGCGGGCCGTCCGATCGACGGCATCCCGAGCGCGACGCCCTTCGGCGCGTCCCCGCCGCCCTGCCGCGCCTCCCACGCGTCGCCCGCGCGCGTCCGGCGCACCGCGCCGACCGCGCCGTCCGCGACGAGGTGGTGCGGCGCGGCGTAGGTGACCTCGACGGTGACCATGTCGCCGGGACGGACGTGCTCGTCGGGCGCCCGGAAGTGCACGAGGCGGTTGTCGGGGGCGCGACCGGACAGCCGGCGCGTCTCGCCGTCCTTGCGGCCCTCCCCCTCGGCGACCAGGACCTCGAGCGTGCGGCCGAGCTGCTTCTTGTTCTCCGCCCAGGAGACCTCCTCCTGGAGCGCGACGAGCCGCTCGTACCGCTCCTGGACGACCTCCTTCGGCAGCTGGCCGTCCATGGCGGCCGCCGGGGTGCCGGGCCGCTTGGAGTACTGGAAGGTGAACGCCGAGGCGAACCGCGCCTCCCGGACGACGTGGAGGGTCTCCTCGAAGTCGGCGTCGGTCTCACCGGGGAAGCCCACGATGATGTCGGTGGTGATCGCCGCGTCCGGGATCGCCGCGCGGACCTTGTCGATGATGCCGAGGAACCGCTCCTGCCGATAGGAGCGGCGCATGGCGCGCAGCACCGCGTCAGACCCGGACTGCAGGGGCATGTGCAGCGACGGCATCACGTTCGGGGTCTCGGCCATGGCGGCGATGACGTCGTCGGTGAAGTCCTTGGGGTGCGGCGAGGTGAACCGGACGCGCTCCAGGCCGTCCACCTGGCCGACCGCGCGCAGCAGCCCCGCGAACGCCGAACCGCCGCCGGCCGTCATCGCGCGCACCTCGTCGCGCAGCCCGTCCGGTGCCGCCGCCAGGGCGCCGAAGCCCGAGCCGTAGGCGTTGACGTTCTGCCCGAGGAGCGTGATCTCCAGGGCGCCCTCGCCCACCAGCGCCTCGACCTCGGCGAGGATCTCGCCGGGGCGGCGGTCCTTCTCCTTGCCGCGCAGGGACGGCACGATGCAGAACGTGCACGTGTTGTTGCAGCCCACGGAGATCGACACCCAGGCCGCGTAGGGCGACTCCCGGCGCGTCGGAAGCGTCGAGGGGAACGTCACCAGGGACTCTTCGATCTCGACCTGCGCCTCGCTCTGCACGCGCGACCGTTCCAGCAGCGCGGGGAGCGACCCGATGTTGTGGGTGCCGAACACGACGTCCACCCAGGGGGCGCGCTTGACGATGGCGTCCCGGTCCTTCTGCGCGAGGCAACCGCCCACCGCGATCTGCATGCCCGGGTGACCGTCCTTCACCGGACGCAGATGCCCCAGGTTCCCGTACAGGCGGTTGTCGGCGTTCTCCCGGACGGCGCAGGTGTTGAACACGACCACGTCCGGCTCGGCATCGCCGGCGCGGACGTATCCGGCGTTCTCCAGGAGCCCGGACAGCCGCTCCGAGTCGTGGACGTTCATCTGGCACCCGTAGGTACGGACTTCGTACGTGCGGGGGCCTGTCTCCATAGGCGCACTCATGACGTTCCCAAGGGTACGCGCCGAGCACCCCCCGCCGGGCACGGGCGGACGCCCCGCGCCGGGGGCGCGCGCGGGGCCCGCCGGGCACGCGCGGCGATCGTCTGACCCGGTGTCCGACCTCGAGTCCGGCCCCATGTCTCGCCTCGGGTCTCGTGAAGGTAACCGTCACATCACGGAACGGGACCACGCCGTGGTCACCCGCGGCCCAGCGGTTACACCCGGGAGGCCCGCAACCCTTACCCGACATGGGTTTTCGTGATCGTATCGGTACCACGCGGAAACTTGCCCTGCGAATTCCATGTCGTAAAGTCCGGGCCCATGACGGACAGCGAAGGCGGGCCCGAGCTCACCAAGGGCGACGGGCCGGACGACTCCGCCCCGCAGGGGAAGACCCAGGGCGGCGGGCCCCTCGTCGTGATGGAGAACGTCAACAAGCACTTCGGCGATCTGCACGTTCTCCGCGACATCAACCTCACCGTGGACCGCGGCGAGGTCGTCGTCGTCATCGGCCCGTCCGGGGGCGGCAAGTCGACCCTGTGCCGGTCCATCAACCGGCTGGAGCCCATCGACGGCGGCACCATCAAGGTGGACGGCAAGGACCTGCCGAAGGAGGGCAAGGAGCTGGCGAAGCTCCGCTCCGACGTCGGCATGGTGTTCCAGTCGTTCAACCTGTTCGCCCACAAGACGATCCTCGAGAACGTCACGCTCGGGCCGGTCAAGGTCCGCAAGCAGGGCAAGCAGGAGTCCGAGAAGCACGCGATGGAGCTGCTCGAGCGCGTCGGCATCGGCAACCAGGCGCACAAGTACCCGGCGCAGCTCTCCGGCGGGCAGCAGCAGCGCGCCGCGATCGCGCGCTCCCTCGCCATGAAGCCCAAGGTGATGCTCTTCGACGAGCCGACCTCGGCACTGGACCCCGAGATGGTCAACGAGGTCCTCGACGTCATGACGGGCCTGGCCCGCGAGGGCATGACGATGATCGTCGTGACCCACGAGATGGGGTTCGCCCGCAAGGCGGCGCGCAAGGTCGTGTTCATGGCGGACGGCCAGATCGTGGAGGAGAACACCCCGGACGAGTTCTTCACCAACGCGCGAACCGACCGCGCGAAGGACTTCCTGTCCAAGATCCTGACCCACTGAGTCCGGGCACCCGCGAACAGCAAGCACCGAGCCCACCGGCCCTGGAAGAAGCAGAGGAAGAGATATGCGAGTACGTCGTTTCGGCGGCGCCATCGGCGCGGCGGCAGCGCTCGCGCTGGTGCTGAGCGCCTGCGGCAGCGACACCGAGGCCACCGATGCGCAGAGCATCGTGGACCGGGTCAAGGAGAACAAGAAGATCACGATCGGCGTCAAGTACGACCAGCCGGCGCTCGGCCTGAAGACGCCGAGCGGCGGGGTCGAGGGCTTCGACGTCGACGTCGCCAAGTACGTCGCGAAGGAGCTGGGCGTCCCCGAGGACGGCATCACGTTCAAGGAGACCCGCTCGGCCAACCGGGAGACCTTCATCACCGGCGGCCAGGTCGACCTGATCTTCGCCACCTACTCGATCACGGACTCCCGGAAGAACCAGGTGTCCTTCGGCGGCCCGTACTACGTCGCCCACCAGGACACCATGATCCGGGCCGACGACGACTCGATCAAGAAGACCGCCGACCTCAAGGGCAAGAAGCTCTGCCAGGCCGCGGGGTCGAACTCCTACAAGCGGGTCATCGACCCGCCGCCGGACGGCCAGCTCGACATCGACGCGACCCCGGTGCCCGCCTCCAGCTACTCCGAGTGCGTGGCGAAGCTGAAGGCCGGCGACCTGGACGCGGTGACCACCGACGACCTGATCCTCGCGGGCTTCGCCAAGCAGCAGGAGGGCGAGTTCTCGGTCATCAACGACCCCTTCACCGACGAGAAGTACGGCGTCGGCATGCGCAAGGGCGACACCGAGACCTGCGAGGCCGTCAACGCGGCCATCACGAAGATGTACGAGGACGGCACCGGCGCCAAGCTGCTGGACAAGTGGTTCTCGGGCACCGGCCTGAAGCCGACGACGACGGTTCCGCAGTTCGAGGGCTGCGCCTGACCGTTCCGATCGGCCGCGCCGCGCCGGCGTCCCGTCCGCTCGGGGCGCCGGCGCGGCCCTGAACACGCTGGAGTGTCATGGAAGACCTGCTCGGCCTCCTCGACTTCGGCCCGGTCTTCGAGAACGGCGACCGCATCCTTGAAGGCTTCTGGGGGACCATCCGGCTGGCGCTGATGTCGGCGCTGCTGTCGATGATCATCGGGACGGTCGCCGTATCGTTCCGGGTCGCGCCCATCCCGCTGCTGCGGGTCGTGGGCACCGCTTACGTCAACGTGGTGCGCAACACGCCGCTGACACTGGTCCTGCTGCTGTGCAGCCTGGGCATCTCCACCACCCTGCAGCTCAAATTCTCCGACCAGAACACCGTCGACGCCTACTGGTGGGCGGTGATCGGGCTCTCCTTCTACACCGGGGCGTTCGTCTGCGAGGTGCTGCGCTCGGGGATCAACACGGTCCCGCTGGGGCAGGCGGAGGCGGCCCGGTCGATCGGGCTCACCTTCACCCAGTCGCTGCGGATGATCATCCTGCCGCAGGCGTTCCGGACGGTGATCGCGCCGCTGGGCAGCACGCTCATCGCCATGATCAAGAACACCACCGTGGTGATGGCCGCCGGATACGCCGAGGCCGCCCTGGTGATGTACGAGCTGTTCGACGACCCGAACAGCCAGCCGCCCGCGATCCCCCTGTTCCTGACGATCGCGGCGGGCTTCATGGTCCTCACCCTGCCGACCGGGTTCTTCTTCGGCTGGCTGGCCAAGCGAATGGCGGTGGCGCGATGAGCAGGGAAG
This sequence comes from Actinomadura cremea, assembly GCF_014648495.1. Taxonomy (GTDB): domain Bacteria; phylum Actinomycetota; class Actinomycetes; order Streptosporangiales; family Streptosporangiaceae; genus Spirillospora; species Spirillospora cremea. The sequence goes on along the minus strand of NZ_BMRF01000003.1, from coordinate 318,374 downwards.
CCAACGTCCTCTTCGACGCCCCCGGGCCGAGGGCCGAGGCCCGCAACAGGATCCTGACGGCCGTCTCGGTCGTCCTCCTGGTGGGCGTCCTGGCGGCGGTCGCCTGGAAGCTCAACGACCGCGACCAGTTCAGGTCCGCGCTGTGGGAGCCGTTCCTGCGGGGCGACGTCTGGACGAACCTGATCCTGCCCGGGCTGTGGAACACGCTGAAGGCCGCCGCGGTGGCCTCGGTGCTGGCCATGCTGTTCGGCGCGGTCTTCGGGCTCGCCCGGCTCTCGGACCACTGGTGGATCCGGGGACCGGCCGGGGCGGTGGTGGAGTTCTTCCGCGCCATCCCGCTGCTGATCCTGATCTTCCTGGCGTTCTTCGCGCCGCCGCTGATCAGCCCGGTGATCGCCGAGTCGCCCCTCGGGCAGGCGCAGCGGATCGTCGTGGACAATTTCCTGTTCATCTTCGGCGTCGAGAGCAACTACGGCGTGGTGACCGTCCCCGCGTTCGCCGCGCTCGTGTTCGGGCTGACCCTGTACAACGGGTCCGTCCTGGCCGAGGTGATCCGGGCCGGGGTGCTCTCCCTGCCCAAGGGGCAGTCCGAGGCCGCCTACTCGATCGGGCTGCGCAAGAACGGGGTCATGCGGCTGGTCCTGCTCCCCCAGGCGGTCACGGCCATGATGCCCGCGATCGTCAGCCAGCTCGTGGTCCTGCTGAAGGACACGGCGCTCGGGTTCATCATCGCCTTCGAGGACCTGCTGCACGCGGGCTTCAAGGTGGTGGGCCCGAACTACCAGAACCTGCTCGCCGCCGCCATCGTCGTCTCGATCATCTACATCGGGATCAACATGGCGCTGAGCGCGGTGGCGACCTGGCTGGAGGCCCGCCTCCGCCGCAACCGCCGGACGTCCGGCCACTCGGTCGTTCCCGCGGCCGGGGTCCCGGCGGCGCCCGGGATGGCATCGGCGGACGTCGAGAAGAAGTAGGGCGTCCCCCGGGCGCGCCCGCATGGTGTCCGCGCCCGATCGAAGGGGCGCCGCCGGAACTCCCCCGGCGGCGCCCCTTCGCACGTGAGGCGGGGTCCGGGGGCGTGTACTCCGGGGCGACGGCACGTATCTTTCCGAAGTCAAACCGACCGTCATGGCCCCACTGCATCCCCGTATGCGGGACGATTCCGGTATGACCGCTCGTGCGACCCTTCCCCATGGCTCATGGCCGTCTCCCATCTCCGCGGCCGACGTCGCCCGCGCCCGGCTGCGTCTCGGTTTCCCCTCCGTCGCGGGCGACGACGTGTGGTGGCAGGAGGCCCGCCCCGAGGAGGGCGGGCGGAACACGGTCGTCCGCCTGCGGGACGGTCGCCGCACGGAACTGCTGCACGCGCCGTGGGACGCGCGCACGCGCGTCCACGAGTACGGCGGGCGGTCGTACCTGCCGGTGCCCACTGCCGAGGGCACCGCGATCGTGTTCTCCAACTACGAGGACCAGCGGCTGCACCGGCTCGACGAGGGCGACGCCAAGCCCTACCCGCTGACCCCGGAACCGGCCGTCCCCGGCGGGCTGCGCTACGCCGACTACGTGCTGGCCCCGGACGGCACGGAGGTCTGGTGCGTCTGCGAGGGCCACATCGCCGCCCCGGCCGACGCCGGAGCGGGCGCCGCCGCCGCGGACGAGCAGGACGCCGGGATCCGGCGCGCCATCGTCGCCGTGCCGCTCGACGGGAGCGCCGCGGACGACCCGGCCGCGATCCGCGAGCTGGTGTCCGGCGCGCACTTCTACGCCTCGCCCGTCCCGTCCCCCGGCGGCGGCCACCTCGCCTGGGTGCAGTGGAACCACCCCCGCATGCCCTGGGACGGGACGGAGCTGCGCGTCGCGGCGATCGAGGACGGCGCGGCCGTCGCGCCCCGCACGGTCAAGGGCGGGCTCAAGGAATCGGTCCTCGCACCCCTGTGGGCGGACAACGACACCCTGTACGTCATCTCGGACTGGCCCGGCTGGTGGAACATCTACCAGGTGGGCCTGCACGGCGAGTCCGCCCAGGCGCTTTACCCCGCCGAAGAGGAATTCGCCGGCCCCCTGTGGCAGCTTGGCGGCATGCCGTACGCGCTCCTGGGCGACGGGCGCCTGGCCGTCCTGCACGGGGAGGGTGACCTGCGCATCGGGGTCTACGATCCCGAGACGCTCGATCTGGAGGACCTCGACGTCCCCTACACGGACTGGCTGCCGCAGCTGTCCGCGGACGGCTCCGCGATCGTCGGCATCGCGGGCGGCCCGGACACCCCCCGCACCGTCGTGCGTATCGACACCTCGACGGGCCGCGTCGACGAGCTGCGCGCCGGGCTGGAGGACGTGCCGGCCTCCGGGTACCTGCCCGCGCCGCGCGCCGAACGGCTGGAGGGCCCGTTCGGGCGTCCGGTCCACGCGTACGTCTTCCCGCCCGCCAACCCGCAGGCCGGCGGGCCCGCGGACGAACTGCCCCCGTACGTCGTGTTCGTCCACGGCGGGCCGACCAGCCGCGTCTCCACCGCCCTCGACCTGGAGCGGGCGTACTTCACCAGCCGCGGCATCGGCGTCGTCGACGTGAACTACGGCGGGTCCACCGGCTACGGCCGCACCTACCGCGAGCGGCTCAGCCGGCAGTGGGGGGTCGTCGACGTGGAGGACGCCGTGGCGGCGGCTCAGGCGCTCGTGGAGGGCGGCATCGCCGATCCCGAGAGGATCGCCATCCGGGGCGGCTCCGCGGGCGGCTGGACGACCCTCGCGGCCGTCACGCGGACCGGCGTGTTCAAGGCCGCCACGTCCTACTTCGGCGTCACCGACCTGCAGAGCTTCGCCGAGGGCACCCACGACTTCGAGTCGCGCTACCTGTTCGGCCTGATCGGCCCGCTGCCCGGCTTCGAGCGCGCCTACGAGGAGCGCTCGCCGCTGAACCGCGCCGACGCCGCCGCGTGCCCCGTCCTGCTCCTGCACGGGCTGGACGACCCGATCGTCCCGCCGGACCAGTCGGAGCGGTTCGCGATGGCGCTCGGCGCGGGCGAGACGCCGCACGCGTACCTGACGTTCGAGGGCGAGGCGCACGGCTTCCGCAGGACCTCGACGATCATCACCTGCCTGGAGTCGGAGCTGGCCTTCTACGGGCAGGTCCTCGGCTTCGAGCCGCGCGATGTGACGCCCATCGAACTGACGATGGGCGCCGCACCTGCGTCCGGCGAGACGGCGGAGTCGGGGGACGGGGCGGGTCCGGCGGACGGTGCCGGTTCAGGGGACGATGTAGGAACCGATGTCGAGTAGCGAGTGGTCGGCCCCGAAGAACGACACCGTGTCGCCGGAGGTGTTGTTCAGGAAGCCCCTGGTCAGGCCGTTGTAGTAGGCGTCGGCCCGGTCGGTGCCCGAGCCGACGTGGACGCGCAGCAGGCTGCCGGGCGGGATCACGTACCCGGAGCCGATCTCGAGCAGGTTGCCGGCCTGGTCGCGCAGGTAGCCGCCGCCGACGTTCACGGGCCGCGAGGTGGTGTTGCGCAGGACCACGTGCTCGCTGTTCTCCGGCTGGACGTCGTCGCCGCTCGGGTTCGGGAAGACGCTGTCCACCACGACGCCGTTCGCCTTCGGGAACGTCCGCTTCGCGCCGTCCAGGACGCGCCGCGCCGTGTCCGGGAAGTTCGTCGTGACCCAGTCGTACCCCTGGTTCGCCGCCATGGAGATCTCGGTGGGGCTGTCCACCGGGTCGCTGATCACCTTCAGGTCGTGCGCGTGCGCGCGCTCGACGTCGGACGCGCCGGTGGCGCGCGGATGCGTGTACACCCCGACGGTCCAGCCCGACAGGCCGGCCAGTTCTGCGTCGGTCGGCATCGCCCCGCCCGTCAGGTAGGAGAGCTGCACCTTGGGCGCGGCCGCGTGGAATGCCTCGAGCGCCGCCTTGTCACGCGAGTGGACGTGGACACGGTAGGCGCCCGACCGCAGCGTCGCGCCGTCGGTGAGCCCGGCCGCGTTCAGCTCGCGGGCCAGCAGCGTCGCGACTCCGGGGCTGTTGGCGGGCGACTTCAGTTCGAGAGTGAGGCCGGTCCGCGCGTCCGTGACGTCCAGCAGTTCCCTCACGGTCGGCACGCGCCGGCCCTTGTACCGCGAGTCGAACCATGACCCGGCGTCCAGCCGCTTGATCTCGGCGAGCGTGAACTGGCCGACCTTCCACGGCGCCCTGTCGGGGTAGACCTCCTCGACGTCGGTGGTCCGGACGAGCGTGTCGTCGTGCAGGAGCACGAGCTTCTCGTCCGACGTGAGCTGGACGTCGCCCTCCAGGACGTCCGCGTCCTCGCGCAACGCGTTGCGGTAGGAGGCGAGCGTCTCCTCGGGGGCCTGCCCCGGTGAGCCGCGATGGCCGAGGATCAGCGCGTCCGTCCGCTTCCCGGGGGCGGGCCGGTCCGGCGCGGCCTGGGCGATGCCGGTGGCGGCGAGGGCGGCGGCCAGCACGGCGCCGCCCGCGAGCATGGAGAGCCTGTTCACGAATGTCCTTCCGGTGGGCCGACCATGCGATGATCACGGCAGCTCATTTCGGACATTCGACTCACGCCTGAATATCCGGCCAAATATCCGGACGCATCCGGGGCCGGGAGCCGAGCCGGGGGCCGCAGCCCCCGGTCAGCGGGCGAACTCGGTCGCCCGCGACTCCCGCACGACGGTGACGCGGATCTGCCCGGGGTAGATCAGCTCGTCCTCGACCTGCTTGGCGATGTCGCGGGCGATCACCTGCGCCTGGATGTCGTCGACCGCGTCCGGCTTGACCATCACCCGGACCTCCCGCCCGGCCTGCATCGCGAACACCTTCTCCACGCCCTCGTGCTTGTCGCGGGCGATCTCCTCGAGCCGCTCCAGCCGCTTGACGTAGGCCTCCAGCGACTCACGGCGCGCACCCGGACGGCTGCCGCTGACGGCGTCGGCCGCCTGGGTGAGCACCGCCTCCACCGTCCGCACCTCGACCTCGTTGTGGTGCGCCTCGATCGCGTGCACGACGTCCTCGGGCTCGCCGTACCGGCGGGCGATCTCCGCCCCGATCAGCGCGTGGCTGCCCTCCACCTCGTGGGTGAGCGCCTTGCCGATGTCGTGCAGCAGCGTGCCCCGCTTGGCGACGTCCACCGGCAGCCGCAGCTCGCCCGCCATGATCCCGGCGATGTGCGCCGACTCGATCAGGTGCTTGAGGACGTTCTGCCCGTACGACGTCCGGTACCGCAGCCGGCCGAGCAGCGCGATCAGCTCCGGGTGCATGTCGGCGATGCCGACGTCGACCAGGGCGTCCTCGCCGGCCCGCACGCACAGCTGCTCCACGTCCCGCTTGCTGCGCTCGTAGATCTCCTCGATGCGCTGCGGGTGGATCCGCCCGTCCAGGACGAGCTTCTCCAGCGTCAGCCGCCCGACCTCCCGGCGCACGGGGTCGAAGCAGCTCAGCAGGACGGCCTCGGGGGTGTCGTCGATGATGAGGTTCACGCCGGTGGTCGTCTCGAACGCCCGGATGTTGCGGCCCTCGCGGCCGATGATGCGGCCCTTCATCTCGTCGCCCGGCAGGTGCAGGACCGACACGACCGACTCGGCCGTCTGCTCGCTCGCGATCCGCTGGATCGCCAGGGTGACGATCTTGCGAGCGCGCTTGTCGCCCTCCTGCCGCGCCGTGTTCTCGATCTCCCGGGTGATCGGGACGGCCTCGCGCTTGGCCTGGTTCTCGATCGACGCGACCAGCTCTGACTTGGCCTGCTCGGCGGTGAGCCCCGCCGTCCGTTCCAGGACCAGCCGCCGCTCCTCGGCGACCCCGTCCAGCTCCCGCCCGCGCTCCTCGAGCGCCCGCTTGTTCTCGGTGAGCCGGGCCGACCACTCCTCCAGCCGCCGCACCTCGCCGTCCAGCCGCTGCTCCCGCTCGGCCAGCCGCGCCTCGCGGCGCTCGACGTCCTCCCGGAGCCCGCGCAGCTCGTCCCGGACGGCCTTGGCCTCCTGTTCGGCCGCCCTGCGGGCCTCGGCCTCGAACCGCCGGGCCTCGCCCTCGGCCCGTTCGAGGATCTCCCGGACCTCCCGCTTGGCGTCCGTCCTGACCTCGTCGGCCTCGCTCTGCGCGCGCGCCATCTCGGCAGCCGCCTTCCCGGACACGCCGGGGCGCCACAGGATCACGATGACGAGAGCGACCAGGGTCACCAGCAGCGCTGCACCCAGCAGGACGCTCTCCATGAGGCAGATCCTTCCTCGCCGTCGGGTCCCGTCTGGAGTTCGGAACCCTGCCTAGCGAGGATTTACTCGCGCCCTGTGGACGGCCCTGTGGACGGCCGGGGACACGGCGACGCCATCACCGGGTCGCGCCGCGCGCGTCCCGGAGATCCGGCCGAGTCCAGATCGGCGAACGTGTCCCTGATGCCTCTCAGCTGCTCGAACGTGTTCGGTCCTATGGCAATCCGCACTATGCGGAGTAACTCCTCACTGCCGTAACGGTAAGCGGCATGGAGGTAATGAGCAAGCAAACAGGGGGCATTCCGGACTAACCACACGCGAACGTGATGCCATCCTTACTCGGCCGTATCCGCATCGCCGCAGGCAGCCCGACCGCCGGAGCCGCCCACCCGGGCGGGACCGCTCCCGGGCGGAAACCGAATCCCCCTCGGAATCCGCGTTCGGGTGCCCCGTTCCGGACACGGGCCCCGCATCCCCGTCCCGGTCCGAAACCCCGCCCCCGGCGCCCGGGACGCCCCGTTCGGTGCGCGGCGGTCAGTCGAGGGGGAGGTCGTCCGGGTGGTCGCCGAGGTCGGCGCCTTCGTCGGCGAGGGCCTCCTTGACGACGCGGTAGGCGAGGCCGGGCGGGTAGCCCTTGCGGGCGAGCATGCCGACCATGCGGCGCATGCGCTTGGTGGAGTCGACGCCGCGGGTGGCGGGGAGGCGGCGGGCGACGAGGGCGCGGGCGGTCTCCTCCTCACGGGCCGGGTCGAGGGCCTCGACGGCGTCGTTGACGGTCTCGTCGGCGACGCCGCGGCGGCGGAGTTCGACGGCGAGGGCGCGTCGGGCGAGGCCCCGGCCGGCGTGGCGCGACTCCACCCACGCCTCGGCGAACGCCACGTCGTCGATGAGCCCGACGTCGGTGAACCGGGACAGGACGCGCTCGGCGACGTCGTCCGGGACGTCCTTGCGGCGCAGGGCGTCGGCGAGCTGCGCGCGGGTGCGCGGGGACCCCGTCAGCAGGCGCAGGCAGATGTCGCGCGCCCGCGCCTCCGGGTCGCGTCGCTCGGCGGCCGGACGGGACGGGTCGCGCCCGCCGTCGTCGCGGGGGTCGCCGGTCACGCCGGGGCCGCGGGAGCGGCGGCGCCATCGGGGAAGGTCCGCGCACCGGCGGGCCGGTGCCGGGTGAGGCGCCGCCGCCCTACATACGAGATCATCGCCTACTCTTCGTCAGGAGTCACCCATATCCCGGGATTCACCGTCAGGAATCACCGTCAGGAATCACCGGCCTTGGCCTTGGCGGTCTTCCTGCCGGACGCCGGCTTGGCCGCGGACACGAGGGGCGGGGCGGGGGGCGCGGCGGCGCCGTCCGGCGACGCGGGATCGGCCTCCTTGTCGACCTTCGGGCCGATGCCGAGCTTCTCCTTGATCTTCTTCTCGATCCCGTCGGCCATGTCGGGGTTGGCCTTGAGGAAGTTGCGGGCGTTCTCCTTGCCCTGGCCGAGCTGGTCGCCCTCGCAGGTGTACCAGGCACCCGACTTGCGGACGAACCCGTGCTCGACGCCGAGGTCGATCAGCCCGCCCTCGCGGCTGATGCCCTGGCCGTAGAGCAGGTCGAAGTCGGCGACGCGGAAGGGCGGCGCCATCTTGTTCTTGACGACCTTGACCCGGACGCGGTTGCCGACGGCCTCGGTGCCGTCCTTGAGCGTCTCGATGCGGCGCACGTCCAGCCGGACGGACGCGTAGAACTTCAGCGCCTTGCCGCCGGTCGTGGTCTCCGGGGAGCCGAACATGACGCCGACCTTCTCGCGGAGCTGGTTGATGAAGATGACGGTGGTCTTGGTCTGGTTGATCGCGCCCGTGAGCTTGCGCAGCGCCTGCGACATCAGGCGGGCCTGGAGGCCGACGTGGCTGTCGCCCATCTCGCCCTCGATCTCGGCGCGCGGGACGAGCGCGGCGACGGAGTCGATCACGACGGCGTCGACCGCGCCGGAGCGCACCAGCATGTCGGTGATCTCCAGCGCCTGCTCGCCGGTGTCGGGCTGGGAGACCAGCATGGCGTCGATGTCGACGCCGAGCTTCTTGGCGTAGTCGGGGTCGAGGGCGTGCTCGGCGTCGACGAACGCGGCGATGCCGCCCTTCTTCTGGACGCTGGCCACGGCGTGCAGCGCGATCGAGGTCTTGCCGGAGCCCTCCGGCCCGTAGACCTCGACGACGCGGCCGCGGGGCAGGCCCCCGATGCCGAGCGCGATGTCGAGCGAGATCGCGCCGGTCGGGATCACCTCCACCGGTGCCCGGGCCTCCTCGCCCATCCGCATGACCGAGCCCTTGCCGAACTGGCGCTCGATCTGGGCGAGTGCGGTCTCGAGAGCCTTCTCCCGGTCGTTCGCTGCCATGAGGTGTCCTTATTCGTCGTGACTGTCGGCTCTCGGGCCGCTGCTTGCGATGTCAGGGGCGACGTTACGGCGGGCCGCCGACATTTTCGAGCGCCCGGCGCGACTGTGGACAACGGCGCGGCCCCGCACCAGCCTACCGAACACTCGTTCGATCATCGTTCGGGTGTGCCGTTTCAGATGGAATCTCCGTGCGCGTCCGGGGCGTGCCGCCGTACGCTGGCTCCGTCCACGGAGGGGTTTCCCATCATGACGCTGACCGTCCTTTTCTGCGTCGATCCGCTGCACCCCCGGCGCGTTGACCCCCACTTCACCCGCGAGGCGGCGGCCGTGCGGGACCACTACGGCGAGATCGCCCTGATCGACCACGACGCCCTGCAGCGCGGCGACGTCCAGGAGTCGGTGCGCAGGGTGCCGGACGGCCTCGGCGCCGTCTGGTACCGGGGCTGGATGCTGACGGCGGACGAGTACGCGGCGCTGGCGGCCGCTTTGAAGGCGCGCGGATCGGCGCTGCTGACGCACCCGGACGACTACCGGCGCGCCCACGAGCTGCCGGGCTGGCACGACACGTTCGCCGGGCTGACGGCGCACAGCGTGTGGCGCCCGCTGCCGCCGGGCGGCGATCCCGGCGGGCCGGGCGAGCTGGCGGAGCTGGTGCGGCCGCTGAGCGCCGGTCCGGGCATCGTCAAGGACTACGTGAAGTCGTGCAAGCACGAGTGGGACGAGGCATGCTACGTCCCGGACGTGCACAACGCCGCCCGGCTCCGCGACGTCGCGGCGAAGATGATCGCCCTGCGCGGCGACTTCCTCGCGGGCGGCCTGGTCGTGCGCGAGTTCGAGGAGTACGTCGGGGCGGGCGAGGCCCGCGTGTGGTGGGTGGACGGCGAGCCCGTCCTGGTGGGGCCGCATCCCGACAGCCCGGACGTGGAGCCCGTCCCGGACGTCGCCGGCGTGGCGCCCGCCGTGCGCTCGCTCGGCTGCCGGTTCATCACCACCGACCTGGCCCGCCGGTCGGACGGCCGGTGGCGCGTGGTGGAGGTCGGCGACGGCCAGGTCAGCGACCTGCCCGCGTCGGTGGACGCGATGGACCTGTTCGCCCACCTTCCGGTACCCGATTAGTCGCTTTGTTGCGTTCCAGGGGAACCCGGCTCCGGTTCGGCGCGTCTCACTCCTTCAAAACCTCCATCGCGCCGAAGGGATGTGCTCTCCATGCCCCCACAGGAGCCGACCCGCCGGCTCAGGTCCCGGGCCGTGAAGGTCGGGATGGTGAGCGCGCTCTCGGTGACCCTGGTCGCCTGCGGATCGAAGTCGACGGTCGCCCGCTGCGTCGACCGTGAGGACCCCGGCGGACGCAAGGTGGTGTCCGACTTCAACTGCGACCGCGACGACATCGACGACGGCGCCTCGTACGGCCAGTACTACTGGTACTACGGCGGCAGCGTGCGGAACGGCTACGCGTCGGGCGGCTCGTCGGTCCGCCCGGAGGGCAAGATCAAGTCGAGGAACGGGACGACGCTGAGCCGGGGCGGGTTCGGCGGTCGCGGCGGCGGGGGCGGGAGCTGATCGGATGCGCCGCATGCGTTCGACGCCGCGGGACGGCTGGGCCGAGAAGGTCGAGTCGCACGGGCTGGCGTTCCACCGGACCGCGCACCCCGAGCACCTGAGCCGTCCCTACTGGGACGAGTCCGTGCACTACGTGTTCGACCTGGACGAGATCCTCGAACTGGAGCGGGTCGTCGAGGAGCTGCACGACATGTGCCTGCAGGTGGTGGAGCACGTGGTGTCCACCGGCCGGTACCACGTGCTGGGCATCCCCGAGTGGGTCGCGCCGCTGATCGAGGAGTCGTGGCGGCGCCGCGACCCGCACCTGTACGGGCGGTTCGACCTGCGCTACGACGGCCGGGGCCCCGCGAAGCTGCTGGAGTACAACGCCGACACCCCGACCGCGCTGGTCGAGAGCTCGGTCGTCCAGTGGTTCTGGCTGCAGGACGTGTATCCGGACGACGACCAGTGGAACTCGATCCACGAGCGGCTGGTGGCGCGCTGGAAGGGCATCGCCCCGACCGTGGACGGCGACCTGGCGCACTTCGCGTGGACGACGGACGACGAGAGCGGCGAGGAGGTCATGACGATCGCCTACATGCAGGAGACCGCCGAGGAGGCGGGGCTCCCGGGCACGGCGATCGCCATGGAGGACGTCGGCTGGGACGCGCGCGGGCGCCGGTTCGTCGATCTGGAGGAGCGGGAGATACGGACGCTCTGCAAGCTGTACCCGTGGGAGTGGATCGTCGCGGAGCCGTTCGGCCGCAACATCCGGTTCGCGTCGACGTCCTGGATCGAGCCCGTCTGGAAGATGGTGCTGTCGAACAAGGCGCTGCTCGTGCTGCTGTGGGAGCTTTTCCCGGACCACCCGAACCTGCTGCCGACGTATCTGAACACCCCGTCGGGCCTGACGTCGTACGTGCAGAAGCCGCTGCTGGGCCGGGAGGGCGCGAGCATGCGGATCGTGACGCCGGACGGCGGCGAGCACCGCACCCAGGGCGACTACGGCGCCGAGGGGTTCGTGTTCCAGGAGTTCTGCGCGCTGCCCGACTTCGACGGCGAGCATCCGGTGCTGGGCGCGTGGGTCGTGCACGACGGGCCGGCCGGGATCGGCATCCGGGAGACGTCGGGACTGATCACCGACGACACGTCGTCGTTCGTCCCGCACCGGGTCGTCGGCCCGGCGAAGACGTCGCTCGTGAAGGAGAGGACGTCCCTACTGAAGCCGTGAGGGGACGTCGAACGTGGCGACGACCGCCTGCCAGACCCTCTTGGCGGGCTCGCCCTCGGCGAGCGCCTGCTCGATGGTGCGGCCGCCCAGCTCGGCGAGGACGTGGTCCTTGGCCACGCTCTCGGCGTAGCCTTCGCCGAACTGTTCCCTCATCCGTTCCCAGAACATCGTGAGCCGCACGTCGCCCACGCTATCCGACGGCGCCGTCCCCCGAGGTCCCGTCCAGGGACTCGACGATCTCGCCGGGGACGGACGGATCCGTCCCCCGCCGGTACTGCCGGTGCAGTCCGGTGAGGTAGCGCTCGACCCCTTCGACGACGCGGGCGGTCCGGTAGGAGGGGAACACGTCGAAGCCGTGCTGGCCGCCCCGCATCTCGGCGTAGAGGACGGGCGCGCGCGACGTCTCGCGGAGCCGTTCGACGAACCGGCGGGCCTCGGCGACGGGGATGAGCGAGTCGTGGCTGCCGTGGATCACGAAGAAGGGCGGCGCGTGCTCGCCCGCGTAGGTGACGGGTGACGCCTTGACGAACACGTCGCGGTTCTCGGCGAACGGCATTTTCATGACCCAGCGTTCCATGATCCGGGTGGATCCGAAGGGGACGGGCCACGGTCCGGGCTCGACGAAGTCGTACGTGCCGTAGAAGGGGACGGCGCCCTGGACGGACGTGTCCGCGTCCTCGAAGCCGGGCTGGAATTCGGGGACGTTCGCGGTGAGTGCGACCATCGCGGCGAGGTGGCCCCCGGCGGAACCGCCCGTCACGCAGAGGAAGTCGGGGTCGGCGCCGTATTCCTCTGCGTGCTCGCGGTACCAGGCGAGGAAGCGTTTCAGGTCGACGAGGTGGTCGGGCCAGGTGGCGCGGGGGCTGAGCCGGTAGTTGACGTTGAAGCCCGCCCAGCCTTGCAGGGCCATGTGGTTGAGCAGGGGCAGACCTTGTTCGCGCTTGTCACCGATGACCCATGCTCCACCGTGGATCTGCATCAGCCCCGGCCGCAGCCCGTCGGGTTCGGCGGCCGATCGGTACACGTCCAGCTTGAGGCGGAGCCGTCCGTCCTCATGGAAAGTGACATTGCGCTCCACCCGCACTCCCCTGCGCGGGATCAGGCACAGCGGCGGGACGACCAGGTGGGAGCGGGGGTAGCGGGGTGCGGCCTCGGGGTCCAGGTCGAGGGGGACGCCGCACTCCCGCAGGGTGACGGTCGTCCTGCGGGACACCGCGATGGTCCACGCGATTCCGGCCAGCCCCGCGATGCCGAGGACGAGTCCGGTCCGGCCGGCCCACCCGTCCAGCCCGCCGAACCCGCCGGCGAAGGCGAGCGCGGCGGCTCCGGTGACGAGCACGTGCGGCGCGAGTTCGATCGTCCACCAGCCCGCGAAGAAGCTCGGCCCGAGCAGCACGGGGTGCCTGCTGGGCAGGTGGGCGTTCACGGCGAGCAGGGCGAGGACGATGCCGAGGGCGAGGAGGGCGTAGGCCATGGCGGCTCCCTGGGAACGGTCGCCGCCCAGACTGCCCTTACAAGCGCTTGCTTACAATGTGACGCGCGACACCTCGGTGCGTTCTGTCGGACCCGCGAGGCAAGATGGCGCCATGGGCGGTGACGTGCTCGAACGCTTCTCTCCGGCGACCCGCGGGTGGTTCACGGGGGCGTTCGCCGCGCCCACCGCCGCCCAGGCCGGCGCGTGGGACTCCATCTCCGGCGGCGACAACACGCTCGTCGTTGCCCCGACCGGATCCGGCAAGACGCTCGCGGCGTTCCTGTGGTCGCTCGACCGGCTCACCGCCGGCCCGCCGCCCGACGCGGATCCGCTGCGCCGGTGCCGCGTGCTGTACGTGTCGCCGCTGAAAGCCCTGGCCGTGGACGTCGAACGCAACCTGCGGGCCCCGCTGACCGGCATCCGGCACGCCGCCCGCCGCCTGGACCTGCCCGAACCCGACGTCCGGGTCGGGATGCGGTCGGGCGACACCCCGGCCGACGAGCGGCGGCGCCTGGCCGCCAAGCCGCCCGACATCCTGATCACCACGCCCGAGTCGCTGTTCCTGCTGCTCACCTCGCAGGCCCGCGAGTCGCTGCGCGGCGTCGAGACGGTGATCGTCGACGAGGTGCACGCGGTGGCGGGAACCAAGCGCGGCGCGCACCTGGCGCTGTCGCTGGAACGGCTGGACGCCCTGCTGGAGCGGCCCGCGCAGCGGATCGGGCTGTCGGCGACCGTCCGCCCGGCGGACGAGATCGCGGCGTTCCTCGGCGGGCCGCGGCCCGCGCGGGTCGTCCAGCCCCCGTCCGACAAGGTCTTCGACCTCGACATCGTCGTCCCCGTGGAGGACATGGGCGAGGTCGGGCGGTTCGTGGCCGAGTCGGGCGCGGCGGACCCGCGGCAGCGGAGCATCTGGCCGCACGTGGAGGTCCGCCTCCTCGACCTGATCGAGGCGCACCGCTCGACGCTGGTGTTCGCGAACTCGCGGCGGCTCGCCGAGCGGCTCTGCGGGCGGCTCAACGAGCTGGCGTACGAGCGCGCGACCGGCGAGGCGCTCCCCGCGGACCACTCCCCCGCCGAGGCGATGGCGCAGGCCGGGGCGGCGAAGGGCGCCCCCGGGGAGATCGCCCGCGCGCACCACGGGTCGGTGTCCAAGGAGGAGCGGGCCGCGATCGAGAACGCGCTGAAGGAGGGCCGGCTGCCCGCGGTCGTGGCGACGTCCAGCCTGGAGCTGGGCATCGACATGGGCTCGGTCGACCTGGTCGTCCAGGTGGAGTCGCCGCCGTCGGTGGCGAACGGGCTGCAGCGCGTCGGGCGGGCGGGGCACCAGGTCGGCGCGGTCTCCAAGGGCGTGATCTTCCCGAAGTACCGGGGCGACCTGGTGCAGACGGCCGTGGTGGCCGAGCGGATGCGCGGCGGCGAGATCGAGGAGCTGCGCTACCCGCGCAACCCCCTGGACGTCCTGGCGCAGCAGGTCGTCGCGATGACGGCGATGGACGAGTGGCCGGTCGACGACCTGGAGGCGCTGGTCAGGCGGGCCGCCCCGTACGCGACGCTGCCGCGTTCGGCGCTCGAGGCCACCCTCGACATGCTCGCGGGCCGCTATCCGGGCGACGAGTTCGGCGAACTGCGGCCCCGCCTGGTGTGGGACCGGGTGAACGGCACACTCAACGCCCGTCCGGGCGCGCAGCGGCTCGCGGTGACCAGCGGCGGGACGATCCCCGACCGCGGCCTGTTCGGGGTGTTCCTCGTCGGCGAGAAGGCGTCGCGGGTGGGCGAGCTGGACGAGGAGATGGTCTACGAGTCGCGCGTCGGCGACGTGTTCGTGCTCGGCGCCAGCTCGTGGCGCATCGAGGACATCACGCCCGACCGGGTGCTGGTGTCGCCCGCGCCCGGGCAGCCGGGCAAGCTGCCGTTCTGGCACGGCGACGCGCTCGGGCGTCCGGCGGAGCTGGGCCGCGCGCTCGGCTCGTTCACCCGGGAGCTGTCCGGGCTGGCCGACGACGACGCGCGCGGGCGCGTGTCCGCGGCCGGGCTGGACGGACCGGCCGCGGCGAACCTCGTGTCGTACCTCGCGGAGCAGCGGGAGTCGACCGGGCACCTGCCCGACGACCGCACGATGGTCGTGGAGCGGTTCCGCGACGAACTCGGCGACTGGCGGATGGTCGTGCACTCGCCGCTGGGCGCGCGGGTGCACGCGCCGTGGGCGCTCGCCATCGCGGGGCGGCTGCGCGAGCGGTACGGGGTGGACGCGCAGGCCATGCACGCCGACGACGGCATCGTCATCCGCGTCCCCGACATGGAGGACCCGCCCGGCCCGGACGTCGCGGTGTTCGACCCCGACGACGTCGAGCGGATCGTCGTCGACGAGCTGGGCGGGTCGGCGCTGTTCGCCGCCCGGTTCCGGGAGTGCGCGGCGCGCTCGCTGCTGCTGCCCCGCAACCGGCCGGGCAAGCGGATGCCGCTGTGGCAGCAGCGGCAGCGGGCGGCCCAGCTGCTGTCGGTCGCGAGCAAGTACCCGTCGTTCCCGATCGTGCTGGAGACGATGCGCGAGTGCCTGCAGGACGTGTTCGACGTCCCCGGGTTCGTCCAGCTCATGCGGGACGTGTCGGGGCGCCGCGTCCGGCTCGTCGAGGTCGAGACGCCGCAGCCGTCCCCCTACGCCCGCTCGCTGCTGTTCCACTACGTGGGCGCGTTCATGTACGAGGGCGACTCGCCGCTCGCGGAGCGCCGCGCGCAGGCCCTCGCGCTCGACACCTCGCTGCTGGCGGAGCTGCTCGGCCAGGCCGACCTGCGGGAGCTGCTCGACCCGGAGGTCGTCGCCGACACCGAGGCCGAACTGCAGCGGCTCGCCGCCGACCGCCGCGTCCGCGACCTGGAGGGCGTCGCCGACCTGCTGCGGGCGCTCGGCCCGCTGACGACGGCCGAGGTCGCCGCACGGTCCGCCCCCGCCGGAGAGAGCGAGGGGTCGGCGCACCGGCTCGCGGAGCTGGAGGCGACCCGGCGCGCGATCCGGGTGCGGATCGCGGGCGCCGAGCACTGGGTCGCGATCGAGGACGCCGGGCGGCTCCGCGACGCGCTGGGCGCGCCGCTGCCCGTCGGCGTCCCGGAGGCGTTCCTGGAGCCGGTGGACGACCCCCTCGGCGACCTGATCTCCCGGTACGCGCGGACGCACGGCCCGTTCCGGGCGGCCGGCGCGGCGACGCGCTTCGGGCTGGGCCCGGCCGTCGTCGTGGAGACCCTGCGGCGGCTCGCGGCCGCGGGCCGCGTCGCGGAGGGCGAGTTCCTGCCGGTCGAGGCGGTGTCGGGGCCGCTGACGAACGAGTGGTGCGACGCCGGGGTGCTGCGGACGCTGCGCCGCCGCTCCCTCGCGCGGCTGCGCGCGGAGGTCGAGCCGTCCCCGCCCGAGTCGCTCGGGGCGTTCCTGCCCGCGTGGCACGGCGTGACCGGCGGATCCCGGCTGCGCGGCGCCGACGCGCTCGTCCAGGCGATCGAGCAGCTGCAGGGCGCGGCCGTCCCGGCGTCCGCGCTGGAGACGCTCGTCCTGCCGTCGCGCGTCCCCGGCTACTCCCCCGCGATGCTGGACGAGCTGACGTCGGCGGGCGAGGTCGTCTGGGCCGGGCAGGGCGGCCTGCCGGGCGGCGACGGCTGGGTCGCGCTCTACCTGGCCGACACCGCGCCGCTGCTCATGCCCGAACCGGCGGAGATCACGATCACGCCGGTGCACGAGGCGGTGCTGGCGGCGCTCGGCGACGGCGGCGCGCTGTTCTTCCGCACGCTGTCCGACCGGGTGAACCGGGACGTCACCGCCGCCGACGCCGACCTGGCCACCGCCGTGTGGGACCTGGTCTGGGCGGGGCTGATCACCAACGACACGCTCGCCCCGCTGCGCGCCGCGCTCGGTTCGGGACGGCCGACGCACCGGTCCCGGACGTCGCGGCGCGGCCGTCCGGTGCTCCCGTCGCGGACCGGCCCGCCGACGGTCGGGGGCCGCTGGTGGCCGCTGCCGGAGCGGGAGGGCTCCGCGACGCTGCGCTCGACCGCGCTGGCCGAGGCGCTGCTGGAGCGGTACGGCATCGTCATCCGCGGCGCCGTCGCGGCGGAGCGGACGCCCGGCGGGTTCGCCGGCGTGTACCCGGTGCTGCGCGCGTTCGAGGAGAGCGGCCGGTGCCGCCGGGGCTACTTCGTCGAGGGCCTCGGCGCCGCGCAGTTCGCGCTGCCGGGCGCCGTGGACCGGCTGCGGGCGCTGCGCCCCGCCGCCGCGCCCGCAGCGCCGGACGACCTGTCCGCGCTGTGGGAGACGCCCGCCCCGGACGACCGGCGCCGCGAGCGGGCCGGCCGCGCGCTCGTCCTGGCCGCCGCCGACCCCGCCAACCCCTACGGCGCCGCCCTGCCGTGGCCGCCGCGCGACGACGAGGCGATCAGCGGGCACAAGCCGGGCCGCAAGGCCGGGGCGCTGGTCGTGCTGGTCGAGGGCCGCCTGATCCTCTACGTGGAGCGCGGCGGGCGCACGCTGCTGACCTGGGACGACGACTCCGGCGTCCTGCAGCCCGCGGTGGACGCGCTGGCGCTGTCCGTCCGGGAGGGCGCGCTCGGCAAGCTCACCGTGGAGCGCGCGGACGGCGCCGCGATCGCCGGGTCGGCGCTCGGCGCCGCGCTGGAGTCGGCGGGCTTCCACCCGACGCCGAAGGGCCTGCGGCTGCGCGCCTGAGCGGCCGGAGCCGGGCGCAGGGCCACGGCGACCGCGACCGCGCACACCAGCACGCCCAGCAGCGACAGCGGCGGGAGGGTACTGCCGAACATCGCCCAGCCCCAGATCATCGTGGTGGGCGGCGTCAGGTAGAGCAGGGCCGACACGCGCGCCACCCCCGTCCGGCGCACGTTGACCCAGTAGAGTCCGTATCCGCCGAACATCGCCATCACCACCAGCACGGCGATGGCGGCCCAGAACCCGGTGTCGGCGGGCGGGACGAGCGCGCCCTCGGCCGCCGCGAGCCCCGAGAACAGGACGGCGCTCACCGCGGCCTGGACGGTCAGCGCCTCCATGATCCCGGTCCGCGGGCGCGTGCGGCGTTCGAGGAGCGTCGCCGCGACCAGGCTCAGCATGGCCGCGAAGGGCAGCAGGTACGCCCAGGCGGGGGCGCCGCCGCGCAGCTCCCCGCCGACCACGAGTGCGACGCCGGCGAGCCCGCCGACGAAACCCGAGAACTGCCGCGGACTGATCTTCTCGCCGAGCAGCGGGGCGGCCAGGGCGACCGCGACGAGCGGTTGCAGTGCGGCGATCAGGCTGCTGACGCCCGCGTCGACGCCGTGTTCGGCGGCCAGGAACACGCCGTAGAGGTAGCCGACCTGCCCGAGCGTGCCGATGAGGGCGTGCAGGGCGAGTTCGCGCCGCGGGACGCGCGGCCGCCGCCACCCCGCCCAGGCGGCGAGGACGGCGACCGCGATGATGAACCGCCAGGCGAGCAGGGTGCTCGCGGGGGCGCTCTGGGCGCCGAGCTCCGCGCCGATGAACCCCGAGCTCCACAAGACGACGAATCCGGCCCCGAGCAGGGCGTCCTTCCGTTGCGCGGGCACGCGGTCCTCCTGTGAACGAGTAGATATACATACCGGTATACCTACAAGGTACCCATACCGGTGGGTATACTCGTGGTGTACCTCGACCCGAAGGAGGGTGCCCGATGCCCGCCACCGCCCAGGACCGCCCGCTCACGCCCGCCGCCCGCCGGGTCCTGCGGGTCGCGAGCGAGCTCTTCTACGAGCGCGGCATCACGAGCGTCGGGATGGAGCTCGTCGCCGCCGAGGCCGGGGTCACGAAGAAGACCGTCTACGACCGGTTCGGCTCCAAGGACGCGCTGATCATGGCGTACCTGCGTGCCCGGGACGAGCGCTGGCGGGCCTTCATGGACGAGCGGCTCGGCGCCGTCGACGACCCGCGCGAGCGCGTCCTCGCCTCGTTCGACGCGCTCGGCGCATGGCTCGCGGCCGGTTCCGGACGCGGCTGCTCGATGGTCAACGCCTGCGCCGAACTGCCCGACGCGGCGCACCCCGTGCACGGGCTGGCCGCCGAGCAGAAGGCGTGGACGCGCGAGCTGTACGCGGGGCTCGTCCGGGCCCTCCCCGGGGACGGCGCCGCGGGGACGCTCGCCGACCAGCTGGCGATCCTCCACGAGGGCGCGTCCGTCGCGTACAGCGTCGGCGGCGTGCGGGACGCCGCCGCGATCGCGCGCTCCACGGCCGACGCGATCGTCCCCGGGTTCGCCCGCCCTACGCAGGAGGTCTGATTCCGGATTCCTCCTTTGGGCGGATACCCCCTGGCCCTTTCTCTGGGAAGATTGACTTGTACGGGGTTGCGGGGAGTCGGGGAAGGGCTCGCCGCGGAACGGGGAATCGCATGACACCTACCGCACGGAGGGCCGCCGCGCTGCGGCGCAGGCGCCAGATCATCAGCCAGACCGTCATCGACCGCGCACTGAACGACCCGCGGCGCCACGACGAGGCCGCCGGCGCGCCGGTCGCCACCGCCAAGTAGCCGCGCGCCGGCGCACGAACGCCCCCGCCGATCGTCCGGCGGGGGCGTCGACGTTTCCGGCGGCGGGCGGGGGCTCAGCTCTCCCCGGAGGCGGAGAACACGTCGTCCCGGGCCAGCTCCAGCGCCGCGTGCACGGCGCCGCGCAGCACCGGGTTGCCCTCCACCTCGGTCACCGCGACCGTCGGACGGGTCGGACTGAACCGGCCCACGGCCCGCTCGATGCGCGCGGCCAGCGGCGCGCCGCCCGCGTGCCCGAGACGCCCCGACAGCACCACCAGGCCGGGGTCCAGCACGATGTTGACCGAGATGACGCCGTAGGAGAGTCGGACGGCCAGTTCGTCCAGGAACGATCCGCCGCGGTCCTCGTCGGCGACCGCGGCGCGGACGCAGTCCACGGCGGTCGGTTCGGTCATGCCGTGCTCGTGCGCCAGCGCGCGCACGGCGTCCGCTCCGACCAGCGAGCCGTAACCGCCCCCGAGGGCGGGCTTGCCCCAGGTCGTCGACTCGGTGACGCCCTCGTCGTCCGGGCCGCGGCCGAGCGGCAGCGGCGCGCCCGGCACGGGCAGGTAGCCGATCTCGCCCGCGCCGCCGGACCGGCCGCGGTGCAGCCGCCCGCCCAGCATCACCGACAGGCCCATGCCGCGGTCGAGCCACATGAGCGCGAAGTCGTCGGCGTGCCGCGCGGCGCCGTACGCGCGCTCGGCCAGCGCCGCGAGGTTGACGTCGTTCTCGATCGTCACCGGGCGGCGCAGGTCGGTCCGTAGCGCCGCGAGGACGCCCTCGTGCCAGGACGGCAGGTCGAAGGAGAACTGGACGTCGCCCGAGCGGGGATCGACGACGCCGGGGGTGCCGATGACGAACGCCTTCAGCCGGCTCACCGCGACCTTCGCCGACCGGCACGCCTTCACCACTGCACTATGTACGGTTTTGACCGGATCGTCCGCTCCGTTCGGATCGACGGTAACCTGAGCGACCGTCCGGCCGGTGATGTCGGCGACGCCCGCGGTGACCCCGTCCGGCCCCACCTCGAGGCCCGCCACGTAGGCGCTCGACGGCACCACGGCGTACAGGGCGGCGTTCGGGCCGCGCCCCCCGGCCTGCTCCCCGACCACCGCCACCAGCCCCCGCTCCTCGAGCCTGGACAGCAGTTGGGAGGCGGTGACCTTGGACAGCCCGGTGTGCTCGCCGATCTGCGCGCGGGTCAGCGGCCCCTGCTCCACGAGCAGGTCCAGCGCCGCGCGATCGTTCAGCTCACGCAGCAGCCGCGGCGTTCCCGGGCGTCTGGCCATGCTTGGCACCCCTCGATGTCTCAATCCGCTAACGGGCAGTTTTGTTTAGGAAAGTTTCTTGTTAGTTTACGCCCAGGCGCCGACCGGCCCCCACCCGGGACCGGTGGACGCGCGCAGAGCGCCGAGCGGCGAGCAGGGCGCCCGCGAACCATGCGACTGCGAGCGGGGCATGACCGGACCCTAAAGGGTCCGGGACGCCCGGCTCACACCGCAGGCCACAAGGCCGCGCGAGGCGATGCCGGAAAGGATCCCCAGTGAAGTACATCAAGATGGCGGCCGCGGCGGCCGCGATCGCCCTGGCCGCGTCGGCCTGCGGCGGCGACGGCGACGACGGCGGGAGCGGGAAGGTCCCGGCCGAACTCGAGGTCTGGATGATGGGCGAGGGCACGCCCGAGCAGACCGAGTTCCTGGACGGCGTCGAGGCCGAGTTCAAGAAGGTCCACCCGGAGACCGACGTCAAGATCAAGTACGTGCCGTGGCCGCAGGTCGCCACGCAGTTCCAGAAGGCCGCCGCCAGCGGCGAGGGCCCGGACGTCACCGAGCTCGGCAACACCGACGTCCAGTCCCACATCGAGCAGGGCAACCTCGCCGACATCACCGACCTGGTCGGCGACTGGGCGGACTCCAAGACCCTGAACAAGGCCGCGCTGGAGAACGACCAGGCGGACGGCAAGACGTACGCGGTGCCGTGGTACGGCGGCGTCCGGGGCGTGTGGTACCGGCAGGACTGGTTCGAGGACCTCGGCATCGCCGCGCCCAAGAACTGGGCCGAGCTGACCGCCGCCGCCAAGAAGATCGAGGACGAGAAGGACGTTCCCGGCATCGGCGTCGCGAGCGACCACACGAACGCGATCATCAGCTTCATCTGGGGCAACGGGGGCGAGGTCGCGGTCAAGGAGGGCGACAAGTGGACGGGCAGGCTCGACCAGCCCCAGGCGACCGAGGCCGCCGAGTACTACGCGGGCCTCGACGACTCCGGTAAGTACGTCGGCAAGAACGAACTGGAGGGCCCGCAGCGCGACTTCGCGCTCGGCAAGCTCGGCATGTACTTCGACGGCAGCTGGGCGCTGAAGCAGCTCAAGGAGATCGCGCCCGACAACGCCGACAAGTGGGCCGTCTTCCCGATCCCGGCCAAGAGCGGCGGCAACGCCCCGGTCATGGCGGGCGGCTCGGACGTCGCCGTCTGGCGCGACACCGCGAACGAGCAGGTCTCCTTCGACTACATCGAGGTCCTGAACAACGCGAAGAACGCCAAGGCGTGGGCCGACTACAGCGGCTTCTCGTCCATGCGCTCGGACGTGTCGTTCTCCGACCCCAAGCTCGCGATCTTCACCGACATCGCCAAGAACACCAAGTTCCCGCCGATGACCGCCGGCTGGGCCGAGTTCGAGCAGGCCAAGAAGGTCCTGCCGAACACCCTCAAAGCGATCATGCAGGGCGGCGCGGCCGCGGCCGAGATGAAGAAGGCCAACGAGCAGGCGAACACGCTGCTCAACCCGTGACACCGGAGGTCCCCGCCGCCGCGCGCACTGCGCCGCGGCGGCGGGGGCCGCACTCCGGAACAGACACGGCCGCCCGTCCCTCCTGAACGGAACCGCCCATGCTCGACACCGCTCCCGCGGTGCGCAAGCCGCCCGGCCGCAGATCGGCCGGCCGCTCGCGCCCGCGCCGCCGGCCCCGCTTCGGGCCGTACCTGCTGATCGCGCCCACCGTGGTCGTGATCGCCCTGCTGATGTTCTGGCCGATGATCCAGATCGGGATCATGTCGTTCCAGGAGGTCGGCACCCGCCAGCTGCGCGGCGATCCGGCCGAATCGGTCGGG
This sequence comes from Actinomadura cremea, assembly GCF_014648495.1. Classification (GTDB taxonomy): domain Bacteria; phylum Actinomycetota; class Actinomycetes; order Streptosporangiales; family Streptosporangiaceae; genus Spirillospora; species Spirillospora cremea. The sequence continues at coordinate 295,926 of NZ_BMRF01000003.1, read as the reverse complement.
CTCGAGAACTTCAACGACATCCTCGGAGACTCGTTCTTCTGGCAGACCCTCAGGCACACGGTGCTGTTCGCCGTCGTGGCGGTGTCGCTGACCATGGTGATCGGGACCCTGGTGGGGCTGCTGCTCAACAAGCTCGGCAAGAGGATGTCGAACCTGGTCGCCGGCGGCGTGATGGTCGCCTGGGCGACCCCGCCGATCACCGCGGCGATCATCTTCACCTGGCTGTTCGGCACGACCGGCGGCCTGGTCAACTGGACGCTGGACCTGCTCCCCGACTTCCTGGTCGGCGGCGACTGGCTCGGCTACAACTGGTTCGCCAAGCCGCTGCCCACCTACACCGTCCTCACGATCTGCGTGGTGTGGCAGGCCTGCCCGTTCGTGGCCGTGTCCGTTCTCGCCGGGCTCAAGAGCGTCCCCGGCGAGTTGTACGAGGCCGCGCGCGTCGACGGCTCCGGCCCGTGGCGGACGTTCTGGAGCATCACCTACCCGATGCTCAAGCCGATCTTCCTGGTCGTGCTGGTCATGTCCATCATCTGGGACTTCAAGGTGTTCACCCAGCTGTTCATCATGGCCGGGATGGCCAACCGGGACGCCTTCAACCTCTCGCTGTACGCGTACTCGGAGGCGTTCGGCTCGATGAATCCGAAGCTCGGCGACGGCTCGGCGATCGCGCTGGTGCTCACGCTGATCCTGCTCATCGTCACGGCCCTCTACGTGCGGGTCATGGTGCGTCAGGGGGAGACACGATGAACGCGCCGTTCAACGCTCCGGCGCTGCGCAGGGGCGGGGCCGCGGGGGCGCCCGCCCGTGCGGGCGGGTCCGGCCGGAAGAAGGTGCTCTCGAAGATCACCTGGAACGGCATCGGCCTGGTGGTGTTCGTGCTGGCGGTCTTCCCGGTGTTCTGGATGGCCTCCACCGCCTTCAAGCCGAACGACGAGATCTTCAGCTCGACGCCGAAGCCGCTGCCGGCCGACCCGACGCTCGAGCACTTCGACGTCATCGTCAACGGCTCCGTCGCCGAGGTCTCGTTCTGGAAGTACTTCGGCAACAGCGCGCTCCTCGCGCTCGGCACCGTCCTCGTGTCGGGGCTGCTGGCGCTGCTGGCGGCCACCGCCGTCGCGCGGTTCCGCTTCCGGTTCCGCACGACCTTCCTGGTGATGCTGCTGATCGTCCAGATGGTCCCGCTGGAGGCCCTGGTCATCCCGCTGTTCCTGGACCTCAAGCAGCTCAACATGCTGAACAGCATGTGGGGCCTGCTGATCGTCTACATCGGGTTCGCGGTGCCGTTCGCGATCTGGATGCTGCGCGGATTCGTCGCGGCGGTGCCGCGCGAGCTGGAGGAGGCCGCGGCCATCGACGGCGCCGGCCCGGTCCGGACGTTCTTCCGGGTCATGCTCCCGCTCGTCGCGCCCGGCCTGGTCGCGACCAGCATCTTCTCGTTCATCACCGCCTGGAACGAGTTCATCTTCGCCTTCACTTTCCTGGACGACCAGGACAAGTACACCCTGCCGATCATGCTGCAGTTCTTCTTCGGCCGCAGCGGCAACTCCTGGGGGCCCATCATGGCGGCGTCGACGCTGCTCACGATTCCCGTCATCATCTTCTTCCTGATCGTCCAGCGCCGCATGGTGACCGGGCTGACCGCCGGGGCGGTGAAGGGGTGACGACCGACGACATCGCCACCACCGGGGAGATCACCCGCCTCGCCCGCGCGGCGCTCTCACCGTCCTTCCCCGGGGCGACCGCGCCGGGCTGGCTGCTGGAGGAGCTGGAGCGGGGGCTCGGCGGGGTCACCCTGTTCGCCCTCACCGGCAACGTGCCGAGCCCCGAGTCCCTCGCCGCGCTCACCGCGCGGATGCGGGCCGCGGGCGCCCCGCTGGTCAGCATCGACGAGGAGGGCGGCGACGTCACCCGGCTCGGCGGGCACGCGACCGGCAGCCCCTACCCGGGCAACGCCGCGCTCGGCGCCGTCGACGACCCGGAGCTGACCCGCCGGATCTACCGGTCGATGGGCGCCGAGCTGGCCGAGGTCGGCGTCAACCTCAACTTCGCGCCGTCGGTGGACGTCAACACCGCCGACGACAATCCGGTGATCGGCACCCGCTCGTTCGGCTCCGACCCGGCGCTGGTCGCGCGGCACGCCGCCGCGGCCGTCACCGGGACGCAGGAGGCGGGCGTCGCCGCGTGCGCCAAGCACTTCCCGGGGCACGGCGCGACCGTCGTCGACTCCCACCTGACGATCCCGCTGGTGGACGCCGACCTGGAACTGCTGGACCGCCGCGAGCTGGTCCCGTTCCGGGCCGCGATCGACGCCGGCGCCCGCGCGGTGATGACCGGGCACCTCAACGTCCCGCCGATCACCGGGGGGCTGCCCGCCACCCTCTCCCCCGCCGCGATCACCGGTCTGCTCCGCGAGCGGCTCGGCTACGCGGGGGTGATCGTGACCGACGCTCTCGACATGCGGGGGGCGAGCGGCGCCATCGGCATCCCCGAGGCGTCCGTGCGGGCCCTCATCGCGGGCGCCGACCTGCTGTGCCTGGGTCCGAACGAGCACGCCGACACGCTCCGCGCGACGCTCGCGGCCGTCGAGGACGCCGTGCGGGACGGACGGCTGTCGCCGCACCGGCTGCAGGACGCCGCCGACCGCACCGACGCCCTCCGCCGGTGGCTCGCCGGCGAGGTCCCGGCGACGCCCGACCGGGACGCCGGCCTGGAGGGCGCGCGCCGGGCCGTGCGGGTGACGGGAGCGCTCCCGGGCTGGCCGGGGACGCCGCCGCTGGTCGTCGAGGTCGAGGCGTCCGGCAACATCGCGGTCGGCCCGACGCCCTGGGGCCTGCACCCGTGGGCGCCCGACGCCGTCCGGGCGGCCGGGACGGACGGGGACGCGGACCGCGTCCTGGATCGTGCCAAGGGGCGCGGGCTCGTCGTCGTCCTGCGGGACGCGCACCGGCACGCGGCCCAGCGGTCGCTGACCACCGCGCTGCTGACGGCCCGTCCCGACACCGTCGTCGTCGAGATGGGACTGCCGGTCTGGCGGCCGGGTTCGGCCGTCTACCTGGCCACCTACGGCGCCGCCGCCGCGAACGCGCAGGCGGCCGCCGAACTGCTCGGCCTGGTCCCCGCACCGGACGGGACGGCCTGATCCGCGCCCCTCGGAGGCCGGGCGCGACTTCCGAGGGGGTTCCGCCCGTGGCGCGTCCACCGGACGAACGGCCCGGTTCCGGTGGGCGCGCCACGTTCCTTTTGCGCATCGGTCGCCGGGCGGGCGCCCGACCAGTCCGATCGGCAAGGGATAATGCGTGCATGCGATTGTCCGCCCGGGTCGACTACGCGCTGCGTGCCTCCGCGGAGCTGGCGGTGGCCGGGAGTCATCCCGTGACCGCGGTCCAGCTGGCCGAGGCCCAGCAGATCCCCCCCAAGTTCCTCGAGAACATCCTCGGCCAGCTCCGCCGCTCCGGCCTGATCCGCAGCCAGCGCGGCCCCGAGGGCGGCTACTGGCTGGCCCGGCCGGCCGAGCAGATCTCCCTGGCCGACATCATCCGGGCGATCGACGGTCCGCTGCTGGGCGTGCGCGGCGAACGCCCCGAGCACGTCGGCTACGAGGGCCCCGCGCGGTCCCTCCAGGAGGTGTGGATCGCGCTGCGCGCCAACGAGCGCGCCATCCTCGAGCAGGTCCGCCTCTCGCACATCGCCGAGGGCAAGCTGCCCGACTCCGTCCGCGTCCTCACCGAGGACCCGTCCGCCTGGGAGAGCGGATCGCTGATCTGACCGGATCCCGTACGGCGGGCCGGTGACGTGCCGGAGGGGGACGTCGTCCGGCTCGCGGCCCGGCGGCTGCACGAGGCGCTCGCCGGCCGGACGCTGACGCGCTCGGACTTCCGCGTCCCCCGGCTCGCCACGGTCGACCTGCGCGGCCGGAGCGTCCTTGCGGTCGTGTCGCGCGGCAAGCACCTGCTGATCCGGGTGGAGGGCGGCGTGACCGTCCACACGCACCTGCTGATGGAGGGACGCTGGCAGGTGCGGCGCGCGGGTCCGGCCCCCCGCGACCACCGGGTGCGGCTCGTCCTCGCCAACGCCGAATGGCAGGCGGTCGGCAGCTCGCTCGGCCTGGTGGAGCTGCTGCGCACCGCCGAGGAGGACGGCGCCGTCGGGCATCTCGGCCCGGACCTGCTCGATCCCGCGTGGGGTCCCGGGCTCGCCGCCGAGGCCGTCGCGCGGCTCGGCGCCCGGCCCGAGCGGGCCGTCGGCGAGGCGGTGCTGGACCAGACGCGGCTGGCGGGCATCGGGAACGTCTACAAGGCCGAGATCCTGTTCCTGCGCGGCGTGAACCCGTGGACCCCCGTCCGGGACGTGCCCGACCTGCCCGGTCTCGTCGATCTCGCCCATCGGCTGCTGGACGCCAACCAGGACCGGCACGGGCACATCACGACCGGCGACCTGCGGCGCGGCCATGAGCACTGGGTGTACGGGCGGGCCGGGCGCCCGTGCCGGCGCTGCGGTACCGCGATCCGCCGGGCCGGGCAGGCGTCCGACGTCGGCGAGCGCGTCACGTTCTGGTGCCCGCGCTGCCAGCCCTGACCGTCCGGCCCGGGGGTCGGCGCCCGCCCGGCACGCCCGGGACGCCGGGCGGGTCGCCGCCTGCCGCGGGTCGCCGGATCCTGCGCCCGCCGGCACCATCATCGAACCGACCCATACCCAAGTCAATTCTCGGGTTTCCTTAGAGAAGCCCAAGCTCTACCTTGGGCCCATGACTCTGGACGACCTGCGCGTCTTCGTCGCCGTGTGCGAGGCGGGCAGCCTCAGCGCCGTGGCCCGCGACCTGTCCTGCAGCCAGTCCGCGGTGAGCCAGCACGTCAAGCGGCTGGAGCGGGAGACGGGCCTGGTGCTGCTGGAACGCCGCCCGCGCGGCGTCGTGCCCACCCGCGCGGGGCGCGTCCTGCGGCGGGCCGCCGCCGACGGCCTCTCCGGTCTCGACGCGGCCCTGCGCCTCCTGGACGACCTGCGCCGCGGCGTCGGCGGCACCGTGCGGGTCGCGACCGGCGCCACGACCGTCCGGCACTTCATGGCCGGGGGCGTCGCGGCGTTCCGCACCCGGCATCCCGAGGTCGCCCTGCAGTTCGAGACCGCGGGGTCGAGCCGGCGCTGCCTGGAGGCCGTCCGCTCGCACACCGCCGACCTCGCGTGGGTGACCGTCGGCCCGCCGCTCGAGGGCGTCGAGCAGCGGGCGTCCTGCGAGCTGCCGTGGGTGCTGGCCGTCCGCGCCGACGACCCGCTCGCCGCCCGGACGTCCCTCGCGCTCGCCGACCTCGCGGAGATCCGGCACATCGAGCTGCCCGAGCACTCGACGTCCCGCGTCCACCTGGAGATGCGGCTGGAGGGCCACGGGCTGCGGCTGGCGTCCACGGCGAGCGTCGCCGACTGGGACACCGCGCTGCTGCTCGCCGAGCTCGGCCTCGGTCACGCGATCCTGCCCGCGCTCCCCGGCTGGGGCGACGGGTCCGGGGCCGGTTCCGGGGACGTCCGGCTGATCCCGATCCCGGACCTGCCGCCGCTGACCGCGGGCTGGGCCGCCCGGAGCTGGGACGCGCTGAGCCCCCTCGCCGTCGAGTTCGCCGAGACCGTCCTGGAGCGGCTCAGCCCGCGGTGACGCGCCCGTCCGCCATGGTCAGGACGGCCTGCGCGCCGCCCTCACCGCAGTCCGGCCCGTTCGGGTGGGTCGCCTCCGGCGTCACCGACAGCCGCTCCCTGAACATCTCGTCGCCGGCGGTGTCGCGGAGTGTGAGCTCGACGTCGACGGGCGCCTTCGGCAGCTCCGCCACCGAGGCGAACCCCGCCATCCCCCCGTCCGGCGACGCCGAGGCCCCGCAGGCCGCGTCGGGCCCGTCTCCGTCGCAGCCCAGGGGCACGCTCTTCGACGTCCCCCGCAGTTCGATCCGCGGCGTCTCGCACGCCCCGTTCCAGCACACCCGCAGCGACGCCGACGCGACCCGCGCGGCCTCCGGCGGCCGCACCTCCACGCGGATCCCGGCCGGCGCCCCGATCAGCGTGCACGGCCGCTCCGAGTCACAGGCCCCGGACACGAGCATCACCGCGGCCATGGCCGCACCGCCGACCACGCCGCCCATCGCTTGCTTGCCCATTCCCCATGATCACCACAGAACGCCCCTCGGCGCCTGATTTCCGGCGACCGGGCCGAGAAAGCGAACGCACCGGGCATGGATACCCGGATACGGCTCGTCCGGCCCACGCGAACACCGAGGCCCCGGTCCTGGGGACCGGGGCCTCGGTGTCGTGGGCCGCCCGCGTGCGGGCGGGCGCGTCGATCAGGTCTGCGCCTGGAACATCCAGTGCTGCTTCTCGAGTTCGTGAGTGATGCCGATGAGCAGGTCCTGGGTGACCGGGTCGGGCTCGTCGGTCTCGGCGATGCGCTCACGGAAACGGCCGATGATCTGGGCGAGGACGTCGGTGACCGCGCTGACGACCTTGTCGTCGGCGAGGTAGCCGGCCTCGAGCTGCGGAAGCTCGGAACGGTCGGCGACCGTGCGGGCGCGGCCGTCGGGGTTCACCCCGATCGCCACGGCGCGCTCGGCCACGTCGTCCTGGCTCTGCCGGGCGAGATCGACGACCTCGTCGAGGTGCTCGTGGACGACCTTGAAGTTACGACCGGTGAGGTTCCAGTGCGCCTGCTTGGAGACCAGTGCCAGATCGATGAGGTCGACGAGGGCGCCCTGCAATGCGTTCCCCGCGACCTTCTGTGCCTTCTCGGTGAGCGGGCTCTTGATCGCCGCCATTGTGGGCTCCTTCCGCGTCGTTACGGTTATCCGTTACAACCGGGAAGAATCCCCCACTATGCCTTGCCCAACCGTGAGACCGCGCACACCCGCGACCGGATTCGGCGCCGGACGGGCCCGGCGACGGCGGGCGACGCCCTCGCGGGCGGCGCCCCCTCGGGACGGCCGGTCGGGCCGCCGCCGGTCAGGCCGCGACCATGTCGGCGCGCAGCTCTCCGGTGATCTCTTCCGGAGTCTCCGGGATGCTCTCCGCGGGAATGCGCTCGTGCTCGGGCGCACCCGCCATGACGGGCTCGTGCTGCAGCTCGGCGAGGGCGAGCTGATCCGCGACGTCCCTCAGCACGTGCGACAGCGGTACCCCCAAAGCCTTGCAGATCGAGGAGAGCAGCTCCGAGGACGCCTCCTTCTGCCCTCGTTCCACCTCGGAGAGATAACCGAGGGAAACCCGCGCCGCCGCGGACACCTCACGGAGGGTGCGTCCCTGGCGCAGCCGCAGCTGCCGCAGTACGTCACCGAGCAGCTGGCGAAGCAGGACCATCGTCTCGCTCCCTCCCTCAGTTCGGACCATCTGCCAGTTCCACCGTACCTGGCTTGACGGTGACCATGGCAGACCGTTGATTTCGTGTTCGCTCGCAACGTAACGCTGTAATCAGCCCCACTCTTCCCGATCTTCCCGCACGGACTCGGCGCCGAGGCCCGCGCCGAGCCCCAGCAGCACGCGTCTTAGCTGGTCAAGCGCGTGAACGACGGTCATCCGGCGGATGACGTCCCGGGTCTCCGGACCGGGGCCGGGCACGGGGAGTTTCGGTTGTGTCACGATGCGCCTATTTCCGGGTCCGGCCACGCCGATATAGACCGTTCCGACCGGACGGCCGTCCTGGGCCTCCGGCCCGGCCACCCCGGTGACCGCGATCCCGTAGGTGGCGCCGAGCCGGTCCCGGACGCCCGCCGCCATCGCCGCCGCCACGTCCGGATGGACGGCGCCGTGCTCGGCGAGCAGATCACCGGGGACGTCCAGCAGGCTGCGCTTCAGGTCCGTCGTGTAGGCGACCATGCCGCCCGCGAACGTCGACGACGACCCGGGCATCGCGGTCAGCTCCGCGCCGATCAGCCCGCCGGTGAGCGACTCGGCCGCCGCGACCGTCGCGGAGCGCTGCGTCAGCAGCCGGTGCACGACGCGGTCGAGCGTCTCGTCCTCCACGCCGTACACGGCGGAGCCGATCAGCTCACGGATCCGCTTCTCGACGTCGGCGAGGCGGTCCCACGCGTGCGTCCCGGCGACGGTGGCGCGGATCCGCACCTCCGCCGGCTGCGGCAGGTACGCGAGCCGGACGCCGTCCATCGCCTCGACCTCGGCGAGCCGTGTCGCCACGACCGACTCCCACACGCCGGCCGTGCGCAGGGTGCGGCGGGCGACCTCGGGCGGCCCGGCCAGCTCGGGCAGCACCACCTCGTCCATGATCGTGCGCATCTCGAACGGGACGCCGGGCAGCGCGTACACGACACCGCCGGGCAGTTCGACGCGCAGCCCCGGCGCCGATCCGGCCGAGTTGCGGAGCACGCCCGCGCCCTCCGGCACGTCCGCCATGCGCAGCGCCATCTCCCGGACCTCGTGCCCGGCCGCCGCGGCCCGCTCCCGCAGCCGCTCCGCCAGGGCCGGGTCGCGGACGAGCGGGACGCCCGCGGCCGCGGCGAGCGCGTCCCGCGTGAGGTCGTCGTAGGTGGGGCCGAGCCCGCCGGTGGTGATGACCGCGTCGGCCCGGCCGAGCGCGGCCGCGACCGCCTCGACGATCACGCCGGTCTCGTCGCCCACCACGACGCTGCGGGTGACCTCCACGCCGTGGTCGGCGAGCCGCCGCCCCAGCCATGCGGCGTTGCCGTTGATCGTGTCGCCGAGGAGCAGTTCGTCCCCGACCGTGAGCAGCTCGACGCGCATCCCGTCCCCTCCCGATCAGGTCCCCGAATCTACCGCCGCCCACCGACGGCGGGACGCCGGCGAGGCGCCGGCGGCCCGGCGGCGCTCCCCGGACGGCGGCCTCGAACGGCCAAATCAGGACGAAGCTCCCGTTGCACCCGAAAACCGACCCGCCGTCGCGGTCACTTATTCCTCGCCGAACAAAACCGTCAGGTGCACATGGCGTTCACCGTCCCGTCATACGTGCACGTCGTGCGCGATTTGGAGCGCGCCCCGACCGCATATCGGCACACGCGCACCGGCCCCGGAGTCCCACATTAGGGAGAAGTGAGCGTCATATTGTGAGTCAAAACTCATCCGCGCGATTCGCGTAGTACCCCTAATCGCAGGGATAATTGTGAGCGCGGGGCACCGTGAACGGGGCCGCGGGACCACGACCGGGGTGGGCGTGGTCCCGCGGCCCGCTCCGTTTCCACGGGGCGGGCCGCATCCGGACGGCTCGGCGACGTACGGGTAGGCCGGGGGGGCGGGTCAGCGACGGACGAGCCTGCGCAGCGCGATGCCGCAGCCGAGCGCGTAGAGCCGCTGGAACACCGGGGCGAGCGGGCCGGCCAGCCGCGCCACCGCCGTCACCGGACGGCTGAACGAGGTGATGGTCAGCCACACGGCGCCCGCGTCGTCGAGGTCCACGACGAACGACTCCTCGCCGGACATCGGGTGACCGGGCAGCGTCCCGTAGCCGAAGCCCGCGCCGCGCTCGTCCTCGCGCACCCACACCACCCGGCACGGCGCCCGCAGCCGCAGTCGCCCGACCCCGGCGCCGATCCCCACGTCGGCCCCCGGCTCGGCCCGCGACACCGACGCGGAGAACCGGACGGGCAGCGCGCGGTGCATCCGCAGGCCCATCACCGCGTCGGCCGCGGCCCGCAGCGCGTCCGGTCCCTCGCCCACGCGCGTCCGCACCCGCAGATGGCGGTAGCCCTCCGGCCGGACGCCGTCCCTCGTGGCGCCGACCTCCGGGTAGGTGAACCCGTCCGGCGTCACGCGCTCTCCCCGTGCGCCCGCGTACGGGCCTTGCGGAGGCGCCAGGCCTGGACGATGTAGTCGACGCCGGTGACGAGGGTGACGACCAGGGCGGCCGCCATCGTCGCCCAGCGGATCGGGTCGAGCGGGCCCGGCAGGATGAACAGGCCGATCGCGATGATCTGCAGCATCGTCTTCAGCTTGCCGCCCTTGCTGGCCGGGATGACGCCGTGGCGGATGACGACGAGCCGCAGCACCGTGATGCCGATCTCGCGGACCAGGATCGCGGCGGTCACCCACCACCAGAGCTCGCCGAGGACCGACAGGCTGATCAGGGCGGCCCCGGTCAGGGCCTTGTCGGCGATCGGGTCGGCGATCTTGCCGAAGTCGGTGACCAGCCCGCGGGCGCGCGCGATGTCACCGTCGATCTTGTCGGTGATGGACGCCGCCGCGAACACCGCGAACGCGGCGAGCCGCCAGCCGGTGCCCTCCAGGAACAGCAGCCACACGAACAGCGGAACGAGCGCGATCCTGAGCAGGGTGAGCAGGTTCGCGATGTTGTAGACGCTGGCGGGGGGCGTGCCCCGGTCGTCGGCGGCGACCGGGTCCGGCGCGCCGGCCGTCACGGCGCGCCCGCGTCGGCGATCAGATCCACGCCGTCGCTGCCGACGACGCGGGCGGTGACGATCTCGCCGAGCGCGAGGCCCGCGCCGCGGACGACGACCGTGCCGTCCACCTCGGGAGCCTGGTGGGCGGCGCGTCCCTCGAACCCGCCGTCGTCGGTCTTGTCCTCAAGCAGCACCGACACCTCGGTGCCGACGCGGTCCTCGGCGCGCTGGGCGGTCAGCTCGTCGGCCAGCCCGGTCAGCTCCTCGACGCGCCGCGCGACCTCGTCGGGGTCGACCTTGCCGCCCAGCCCGGCGGCCTCGGTGCCCTCCTCGTCGGAGTAGCCGAACACGCCGACCGCGTCCAGGCGGGCGGCCGACAGGAACTCGGCGAGCTCCTCGAAGTCGTCCTCGGTCTCACCGGGGAACCCCACGATGAAGTTGGAGCGGACGCCCGCCTCGGGCGCGTGCGCGCGGATCTGGTCGAGCAGTTCGAGGAACCGCTCCCGGTCGCCGAACCGGCGCATCGAGCGCAGCACCGGGCCGCTGGCGTGCTGGAACGACATGTCGAAGTAGGGGGCGACGCCGGGCGTGGCGCAGATCGCCTCGATGAGGCCGGGCCGCGTCTCGGCGGGCTGCAGGTAGCTGACGCGGACGCGCTCGACGCCGTCCACCCCGGCCAGGTGCGGCAGCAGCCCCTCCAGGGCACGCAGGTCGCCGAGGTCCTTGCCGTAGGACGTGGAGTTCTCGCTGACCAGGACGAGCTCGCGGGCGCCGTGCGCGGCGAGCCACCGGGCCTCCTCCAGCACCTCCTCCGGCGGGCGCGACACGTAGGCGCCGCGGAACGCGGGGATCGCGCAGAACGTGCAGCGGCGGTCGCAGCCGGACGCCAGCTTCAGCGGGGCGACCGGGCCGCCGCCGAGGCGGCGCCGCAGCACCCGGGGGCCGGACGCGGGCGCGACGCCGTCGGGCAGGTCGCCGTCCGCGTCGCCGTGCCCGGGGATCGCCACACCGGACGCGGACGAGCCGCGCTCCACCGGGGTGATCGGCAGCAGGGTGCGGCGGTCGCGCGGCGTGTGCGAGCTGTGCGCGCGCCCGGCCATGACGTCGTCGAGCCGGTCGCCGATGCCGGCGTAGTCGTCGAAACCGATGACGGCGTCGGCCTCGGGCAGCGCGGCGGCGAGTTCCTTGCCGTACCGCTCGGCCATGCAGCCGGCGGCGACGACCTTGGCGCCGGAGTCGTGCGCGGCGAGCAGCGTGTCGATCGAATCCTTCTTGGCGGCCTCGATGAAGCCGCAGGTATTGACGACCACGACGTCGGCGCCGTCCGAACCGTCCGCAAGGTCCCACCCCGCGTCCTCGATGCGGGCGGCGAGCTCCTCGGAGTCGACCTCGTTCCGGGCGCAACCGAGCGTGATCAGCGAGACCTTACGGCGAGTGGACATGCCCCCTAAGGTAATGGGCGACGGCCCCGCAGGGGACCGGCGGGACGGCCGTCATGCCCGGTTCAGGCCGCTTCGGGATCGTCGCGGTCGAAACTCAGCCGCTGGACTCCCCCGCCCTGGCCGGGCGCGCCGAGCTCCTTGCCGTTCACGGTGAGGTCGACGCCGCCGCCGACACCGATCACCAGGGCGATCTCCTTGTCCGCGGTCCACCGCTTCTGGTCGCCCTTGCGCATGATGCCGCTGAACAGCGCCTCGCCCCGGTCGTCGCGGACGCTCAGCCACACGGTGCGGTTCGCGGTGGCGCGCACGTCCACCTCCGTGCGCGGCGCGGCGGCCACGGGGTCGCTCTTCTTGGTCGGCGCGCTCGACGGGGTCGCGGACGGCGACGCGGCGGGCGTCCCGGCGACCTGCTTGGCGGTGCGCCGCTCGCCGCCGTCCGGACCGACGACCTGGACGACCGCGTAGACGACCACGAGCGCGAGGGCGAGGGCCATCGCGGCGCTCCAGTTCGGGGGGCGGCGCTCGCGGAACTCGCGCACGGGCTGCTCGGGCTCGAACGCGGAGATGGCCGAGACGGGCTGCGGCGCGCCGCCGTGGGTGGCGTCGAACTCGCTGACGAGGGGTTCGGGGTCGATGCCGATGACCCGCGAGACGCTGCGGATGTGGCCGCGCGCGTAGAAGTTGCCGCCGCAGAGCGCGAAGTCGTCGGCCTCCATGCCGCGGATCACGGTTTCCCGGATCCGCGTCTGGAGACTCACCTGAGTCACCGAGAGACCGGCTCGCTGTCGCTCATCCGCCAGGGTCTCTCCGATGCTCACGCCGAGCCTCCTTCGGGGGCGACACTATGACCGATCCCACATTCGCGGGTCCAGTCTAGGAAGGGGCATGCCCGCCTTGCGACTCGCAACGCGTTCGAATGTGGGCAAGATTTCGCATCATTCCGTCATGATCGTCCGCCGTCCGCCGCCGTCCCGCGCGACATCGCTGATCATCGGCGAGATCGCCGTCAACCGCCACCGCCCCGGATCTCCGCGAGCACTCCGGGCAGATCGTCCGGTTTGGCGAGGACGTCGCGCGCCTTGGAGCCCTCGCTGGGGCCGACGATGTCGCGGCTCTCCATGAGGTCCATCAGGCGGCCCGCCTTGGCGAACCCGACGCGCAGCTTGCGCTGCAGCATCGACGTCGAGCCGAACTGCGTCGACACGACCAGCTCGATCGCCTGGACGAGCAGGTCCATGTCGTCGCCGATCTCCTCGTCGATCTCCTTCTTCGGCTTGGCGGAGTCGCCGACGTCGTCGCGGTAGGACGCCTCCATCTGCCCCTTGCAGTGGCCGACGACCGAGGTGATCTCCTTCTCGGAGACATAGGCGTTCTGGAGCCGCATGGGCTTGCTCGCGCCCATCGGCAGGAACAGCGCGTCGCCCTGCCCGACGAGCTTCTCCGCGCCGGGCTGGTCGAGGATGACGCGGCTGTCGGACAGCGACGACGTCGCGAACGCCAGCCGGGACGGGACGTTCGCCTTGATCAGGCCGGTCACGACGTCGACGGACGGGCGCTGCGTCGCCAGCACCAGGTGGATGCCGGCGGCGCGGGCGAGCTGGGTGATCCGGACGACCGAGTCCTCGACGTCGCGCGGCGCCACCATCATCAGGTCGGCCAGCTCGTCGACGATGACCAGCATGTACGGGTAGGGCGTGTAGACGCGCTCGCTGCCGGGCGGCGGCACCAGCTTGCCCGCCTTGACGGCCTTGTTGAAGTCGTCGATGTGCCGGTACCCGGACGCGGCGAGGTCGTCGTAGCGGCGGTCCATCTCCCCGACGACCCAGTCGAGGGCCTCGGCGGCCTTCTTGGGGTTGGTGATGATCGGCGTGATCAGGTGCGGGATGCCCTGGTACATCGTCAGTTCGACCCGCTTGGGGTCGACCAGGATCATGCGGACCTCGTCGGGCGTCGCCCTCATCAGGATCGAGGTGATGAGCCCGTTGATGCAGGTCGACTTGCCGGCGCCGGTCGCGCCCGCGATGAGGATGTGCGGCATCTTGGCCAGGTTCGCCACGACCGTGCGGCCCTCGACGTCCTTGCCCAGCCCCACGATCATCGGGTGGTGCTCGTTCGTCGCGGCCGGGGCGCGCAGCACGTCGCCCAGGCTGACGATGTCCTTGTCGGTGTTGGGGATCTCCACCCCGATCGCCGACTTGCCGGGGATCGGGGAGATGATCCGCACATCGGCGCTCTTGACCGCGTACGCGATGTTCTTGGTGAGCGCGGTGACCTTCTCGACCTTCACCGCCGGACCCAGCTCGATCTCGTACCGCGTGATCGTCGGACCGCGGGTGAACCCGGTGACCTGCGCGTCGATGTCGAACTGCTCCAGCACCCCGGTCAGCGCGTTCACGACGGTGTCGTTGGCCTTCGTGCGCGGCTTGGTCGCGCTGCCCGGCCGCAGCGCCGTCGGGTCCGGCAGCACGTAGATCTCGCCGGACGACGACAGCGGCAGCTGCTCGGAGCCGCGCGGAGCCGGGGTCGGGTCGGGAACGTCGCGTCCGGCCGTGTCCGGGTCGGGCTCCTCGGGGTCCGGGGCCGGGAGGACCTCGTCGGCGGGCGGGTCGAACGAGTGCGGGCCGGCCGGGTGCGGGTCGTCGTCGCCGGGCGGTGCGGGCGGCGGGACCTCGACGCCGAACGGATCCGGGTCGAACAGCTCGTCGGCGAGGTCGCGGCGGGTCGGGGCCTTCTTCCCGGACGCGCCCCCCTTGCCGGCCGCGTCGTCCAGCAGCGGCGAGTCGTACGGGCGCGAGTGCTCGCCGATCTCCGGCTCCCCGTTCTCCGCGTCGTCGCCGTCCGCGCCCTTGCGGCCCTTGCGGCGGCGCTTGCGCGGCGCGGGCGCGTCCTCCCGCGCCGCGTCCTCGGCTCCGTCGGCGGGCGCCGTCTCGGGACGTCCCTGCAGGGTGGCGACCGCCCACAGGTCGGCGAGGCGCTCGGGGACCTTGTTGATCGGGGTGGCGGTGACGACCAGCACCCCGAATCCGGACAGGAGCAGCAGCAGCGGGACGGCCACCCAGCCGCTGAGCGCGGTGTCGAGCGGCGCCGAGACGAGCCAGCCGAGCACGCCGCCCGACTCGCGGACGCCCGCCATGTCGTCGGCCGGGGACGGGACGCCCGCGGCCAGGTGCAGGATGCCGAGGACGCCGGCGCCGAGCGCGGTGATGCCGATGACGACGCGTCCGGTGTCCTCGTGGTGCTCGGGGTGGCGCAGCGTCCGCCACGCGAGCAGGGCCAGCAGGACGGGCAGGCCCATCGCGACGATGCCGAGCCCGCCGCGGATCACCTTCTCGAGCGCGACGGTGACGACGCCGTCCGGCCGGAACCAGGTCACCGAGGCGACCACGATGGCGGAGCCGAGGAACGCGAGCCCGAGCCCGTCGCGGCGGTGCTCGGGGTCGAGGTTGCGGGCGCCGTGACCGTAGGCGCGGAACACCGAGCCGACGGTGACGGCCGCCAGCTGCCAGAGCTTGAACAGCAGCTTGAAGAACCCGAGGAACGCCATCGGGATCGGGTCGGGCTTGGCCTGCCGGCCGCCCCGCGCGGCGCCGCCCTTGCCCTTCGGCGCCGCCTTACCTCCGCTCCCGCCGTTACCGCTCTTGCCGCTCGGTCGCTTCCGGGGGGGCGACCCAGCGGGTCGACGAGCCGCGCTGCCCCCGGCGCGGGAGGAGCTCTTCGCGCCTCCGGACGCACGTGTGGCCATGGTTACGAGAGTAACCAAGCATCGGCGGACGTCCCGGGACGGCGGCCGGGCGTGTCGCGGGCCCGTGCGGACGCGCGGGCCCGCGACCCGTGCGGACGCGCGGGCCCGCGACCCGTGCGGACGCGCGGGCCCGCGACCCGTGCGGACGCGCGGGCCCGCGACCCGTGCGGACGCGCGGGCCCGCGACCCGTGCGGACGCGCGGGCCCGCGACACGCGCCGCGTCCTAGACCTCGACGACCACCGGGATGATCATCGGGCGGCGGCGGTAGTTGTCGCTCACCCACTTGCCGACCGTGCGGCGGACGAGCTGGTTGAGCTGGTGCATGTCGTTGACCCCGTCGCCCGCCGCGTCGGAGAGGACGCTCTCGAGCCGCTCCAGTATGTCGTCGAAGTCCTGGTTGACGATGCCGGCGCCGCGCGCGTGGATCTCCGGCCCGGCCACGACCTTGCCGGAGGACGAGTCGATGCCGACGACGATGGAGACGAATCCCTCTTCGCCGAGGATCCGGCGGTCCTTCAGGGACGTCTCGGTGACCTCCCCGACCGACAGCCCGTCCACGTACACGTACCCGGCGGGGACGGCGCCCACGATCTTCGCGTGCCCGTCGACGAGGTCGACGACGACGCCGTCCTCGGCGATGACGACGTTGTCCTCAGGGACGCCGGTGAGCATGGCGAGCTTCGCGTGCGCGCGCAGGTGCCGCCACTCGCCGTGGATCGGCATGAAGTTGCCCGGCTTCGTCATGTTCAGGACGTACAGCAGCTCGCCCGCCGGGGCGTGCCCGGACACGTGCACCAGCGCGTTGCCCTTGTGGACGACGCGCGCGCCCCAGCGGGTGAGGCCGTTGATGACGCGGTTGACGGCGTTCTCGTTGCCGGGGATGAGGGACGACGCCAGCACCACGGTGTCGCGGTCGGTGATGCGGATCTGGTGGTCGCGGTTCGCCATCCGCGACAGCGCCGACATCGGCTCGCCCTGGGAGCCGGTGCACACCAGCACCAGGTTGTCGGGCGGGATGTCGTCCAGCTGCTTCGGCTCCACCATGATCCCCTCGGGGACCTGCAGGTAGCCGAGCTCGCGCGCGACGCCCATGTTCCGCACCATCGACCGTCCGACGAAGCACACCCGGCGGCCGTTGGCGACGGCGGCGTCCAGGACCTGCTGGACGCGGTGGACGTGCGAGGCGAAGCACGCGACGATCAGCCGGCCCTCGGCGGTGCGGAACACCTCGTCGACGACCGGGCCGATGTTGCGCTCGCTGGTGACGAACCCGGGGACCTCGGCGTTGGTGGAGTCCGACAGCAGCAGGTCGACGCCCTCGGCGCCGAGCCGCGCGAACCCGGGCAGGTCGGTGAGCCGCCCGTCCAGCGGGAGCTGGTCCATCTTGAAGTCGCCGGTGTGCAGGACGAGCCCGGCGGGCGTGCGGACCGCGACGGCGAGCGCGTCCGGAATCGAATGGTTGACCGCCAGGAACTCGCATTCGAACGGTCCCAGCGTGCGCCGCTCGCTCTCGGCGACGACGTCGACGACCGGTTTGATGCGGTGCTCGGCGAGCTTGGCCTCCAGCAGCGCCATCGTCAGCTTCGACCCGATCACGGGGATGTCGCGGCGCTCCCGCAGCAGGTACGGGACGGCGCCGATGTGGTCCTCGTGCCCGTGCGTCAGGACGATCGCCTCGACGTCGTCCAGGCGGTCCCGGATGTAGTCGAAGTCGGGCAGGATCAGGTCGATCCCCGGCTGCTCGGTCTCGGGGAAGAGCACGCCGCAGTCGACGACGAGAAGCCGCCCGCCGTACTCGAAGACCGTCATGTTGCGGCCGATCTCCCCCAGGCCGCCGAGCGCGACGATGCGCAGGCCGTGCTCGGGCGGTGCGGGCGGGTCCGAGAGCTCCGGGTGAGGATGACTCACCGGGCGACCTCCGGAATGGCGACCTCGGACACTTTGACTCCTCCGTTTGTGAGGTCCTCTTGCAGTTGCGCCGCGAACTCCGGTGAGGCCTCCACCAGCGGAGCGCGGAGCGGGCCGCCTCCGGGGAGACCGAGCAGGTTCAGCGCTGCCTTCACGGCGATGGCGCCCTGCGTTCGGGTCATGATGGCGGCGACCACGGGCAGCAGCCGCCGGTGGATCTCCAGCGCCCGCGCGTGCTCACCGGCGAGATGCGCGTCGATCATCTCATGTAGTTCGGTACCCACGACGTGGCCGACCACGCTGACGAATCCGGCCGCGCCGACCGACAGCCACGGCAGGTTGAGGACGTCGTCGCCGGAGTACCAGACCAGGTCGGTCTCGGCCATCACCCGGGACGCGCCGAACAGGTCGCCCTTGGCGTCCTTGACGGCGATGATCCGCGGGTGCTCGGCGAGTTGCACCAGGGTGTCGTTCTGGATCGGCACTCCGGCGCGCCCGGGGATGTCGTACAGCATGCACGGCAGGCCCGTCGCGTCGGCGACCGCCGTGAAATGGCGGACGAGACCCTCCTGCGGGGGCTTGTTGTAGTAAGGCGTGACCACGAGGAGCGCGTGCGCGCCGGCGGCCTCGGCCTGCCGCGCGAGTTGCAGGGTGTGCTCGGTGTGGTTCGTCCCAGCGCCGCCGATGATCACCGCGCGGTCGCCGACCGCCTCGATGACCGCGCGCAGCAGTTTCTGCTTCTCGTCGTCGCTCGTCGTCGGCGACTCTCCGGTCGTCCCGTTGACGACCAGGCCATCGTGGCGCCGCTCGTCGACCAGGTGGGTCGCGAGGCGCGCGGCGCCGTCGTAGTCGACGCCGCCGTCCGGCAGGAACGGGGTGACCATCGCGGTCAGCATCCGTCCGAACGGAGCGTCGGTGGATGTGCTGGGTGCCATGGTACGAACGGTACCGCTCCGGCCGTTCACCTTGGACCCGCAGGTCGGCGTCCGGGCAAAGCCTGCCCGATTGCCCCTTTTGGTGACCGGTGCCGACGGCCGGCGCGACGAGCCGGATTCGCCTGGTGCAAGGAAGCCACTGCCACACGCTCGGGGGTACGCGTGGCAGTGGCTCCATCGACATCGTGGCACGCGAATGCCTCGCAACGGGGTCGGTCCGGCCACTCTCCGGACTCGGTTACATAACGCACCCATAGCCGACATCGGCCCTGGGCAGCGGCGCCCGTCCGGGTCCCGCGTCAGGCCCCGGCCGGCGGGCGGACGGGCGTGAACTCCCGCAGGCGGACGCGCAGTTCCTCGACGTCCGGGGTGCGGACGAGGTCGTTGCCCCGGACGGCCCACCAGTGGCCGGACCCGCCCCGCCCGATCCGCCACCCGGTGAACTCCGCCGACAGCTCGCTGAGGCGGTCGCCGTCGTGCCGCGCGGTCTGCTGAATGCTCATCGGCCTCGTCCCCACTTTTTCGTGCCGTCCGCCGTCCGGCCCACCGCTCGGGCCGGGCGCACCGCACCGGGGCGTACCCCGGCGGAGCCCGCGTACCCGCCCCTTTCTACCTGGGGGAACCGGGGTTTTGGAACGTCACAGGAGGGGTTTCTCAGCCGCCAACCTTCTCTGTCCGGGGCGGCAGCCAATTCGCGCGGTACAGCGCCCATTCGTCCGGGCTCGTGGTCCATGCGGCGTAGATCCCGACCCCGTACGGACGCTTCGGCTGCCGGTCGAGTTGGTCGATGCCGCGCCGGACGCCGCGCAGCGCGACCTCCAGGTCCTCCGCCCACGGCATGACGGGCGGACGGTAGGTGGGGACCCCGATGAACACGGTGGTGCGGTCGCCGATGAGCTCGAGCGTGTCGCGGGTGTGCCGGGCGAAGTGCCAGCCCGCGAGCGACCTGGTCGGCAGCGACACGTCGTAGGTCATGATCGCGACCTGGTCGGTCTTGCCCGCGACCTCGCGCAGGAAGTCGTCGGTCGGCCGGGCCGGGTGGCGGAAGGCGCCCCGGCGCGGGAGCAGCGCGTCGTAGACCGGCTGGAGCGAGTCCACGAGCGGCTGCTGCTCCAGCGCGACCGAGAGCAGCGCGTCCCGTTCGCGGGTCAGCTCGCGGGTCGCGTCGAGCAGCTCGAGGAACGCCTCGTCGTCGGGGTAGATCGGTTCGAGGTCGTAGTGGATGCCGTCGAACCCGAGGTCGAGGAAGACCTCGTCGGTCCGGAGGATCTCCGCGCGGACGGCCGGGTCGTCGATCTCGATGACCCCCTCGCCCTCGACGACGCGGATCTGCCCGAGGTACGCCTGGGTCCGCACGTCCGGCGCGTACGCGTCCATCGCCTTCAGGAGCGCGCCCGCGTGCCGGTACTTGTCCGGCGGGACCGTGCCGTCCGCCTCGAACGGGCCCGCGTGGAAGTACACGTCCGTGATGCGGTTGGTCTTCAGCAGTTCCGCGAGCTCGCGGTACTCGGCGTCCGTGTGCGGCTCCCCCACCCACTGGTGCCGCGCCCACATCGCGTTGACGCCGGTTCCCCGCGCCTCCGGCTCGGGCTGCCACCACGCCCACGCCGCGACCGGTGCGAGGAGGATCAGGCCGAGGACGAACGCCACCGCCCAGCCCGCCCCGCGCAGCGCGCGCCACACCCGGCTTTTCCGTACGGTCCCTGTCATGACGCAATGATCCCGGAAGATCTACGCAGGTCGGGCATTCGTCGTCCCGTGGAACGGCCGATCCCCACGGTCCGGGCAGGGACCGGCCATGAAACGTCCATGGTTCGGCCCGGCCTTCGGCACGGATGCGAGAAGTGTTCACAACCGGGGAATCATGCGGTGACCACACCCGAAGCGGGGGATGGAGGTCGAGCCGATATGCGAGCACGATCCGGCAGGCGGGCCGCCGTCGACGATCGCCCGCGGGCGGCCCCGCCGGCACCGCTGCCCGGTCCCGCCGCCCCCGGCCCGTTGATCACCACCCGGGCGCTGCTGATCATCTTGGTGGCGCTCGTCGCGGCGGGCATCTGCGTCCTCGCTCCCCAGGCCGCCATCCCCATCGGGGTCGGGGTGGGCGTCGTGACGCTGCTGGCCCAGATCGTCAGGGACTGAGCATCAGGGACTGAGCGTCACGACCCGGGCGCACCCGCCGGGCGCGCGCGTCCGGCGGACGGTGCCGTGCGGCTTTAGGGGACGGTCACGAAACAGAACTCGTTGCCTTCCGGGTCGTGCCAGACCCGGAAGGGCGCGTCGGGACTCCCCATCGGCTCGCCGGCCGGGGAGGCGCCGAGCCGCCGGGCCCGCTCCCCCGCGGCCTGGATGTCGGGGACGTCCAGGTCGAGGTGGATCCGGTTCTTGACGGTCTTGCGCTCGGGGACGAGCTGGAACGACAGCACCGGGCCGTGCCCTTCGAGGGGCTCCAGGTCGAGCCAGTCCTCGTCGCGCGACGTCTCCTTCATCCCGAGCAGGCCGCCCCAGAACGCCGCCATGACGTCCAGGTCCGTGCAGTCGAAGACGAGGTTGCCCACCTTCGGGGTCGCGTCTCCGGTCGGGCGCGCGGTCATCGGGTTCCTCCTGCGGTTCGTGCTACGTGGAACGAGCGTGCGGCGGCCCTGCGGCAGCCGGGTACCGGACGGACGGACGACACGCGTGCGGGGCTCGCGGGGCTCGCGGCACGGGCGGGACGGGTGGGACGCCGTGCCCCGCCGAGCCGTCCGGACACCCCGTCCGTCAGCCAGCGGCGGAGCCGCCCGGCCGGACCGCCGGCCTCGGCGGCGGCCCGCGCGGCGAGCCGGGCCTCGACGACGTCCGCCTGCAGTCGTGCGTGTTCCCGCCGCGCCCACTCGTTGCGCGCGGCGAGGTCCGCCAGGTCGATCAGCGCCTTCATCGCGCCCCTCCTCCATTTGACACCACCTAAACCGTAACGCCGGTGTCGATCGATTGCAACCGGCATTACGTGAACGACGGTGTCGTGTCGGATAGGGTGTTCAATGAACGGCGGGAGGGGTGATGGCCGACGCGCACGCGGATCCCGCACTGCTGCTGCGGGACTTCGTCAACACGCTCAACATCGACGCGGGCACCGAGGGCCTGGCGACGCCCGCCGACCTCACGGGGTGGCTCGCCGGGCGGGGGCTCGTCCCCGCGGGGACGGCCGCGTCGGACGGCGACCTCGGCACCGCGATCGACCTGCGCGAGGGGCTGCGCGCGGCCATGCTCGGCAACCACGGCCGCGGGACCGCAGGCGGCGGGCCCGGCGCTCCCGAACTCCCCGCCGAGCTGGAGGACGCCCTCGGCACCCTGCCCCTGCGCGTCACGCTGGCCGCCGGCCCGCGCCCCTCGCTGCGTCCCGCCGGCGAGCCCGGCACGGCCGCCGCCGGGCTCGCGGGCATCGCCGCCGCGATCGCCGGCGCGGCCGCCGACGGCACCTGGCCGCGCCTCAAGGTCTGCCACGAGGACACCTGCCTCTGGGCGTTCCTCGACACCTCCAAGAACCGGTCGCGCGCCTGGTGCGACATGAGCACCTGCGGCAACCGGACCAAGACCCGCGCCTACCGCGCCCGGCGCCGCGCCTCCGCACCCGAGCGGCCTGCCGGGGACTGACCGCCCGCGCCCGCCACCGCGCGCTCCGGCGCCCTAGGGTGTGGGTGGATCTTCACGAGGAGAGGACACAGCTCGCCATGGCTGCCAACGGGCCAGATGTCGGAGTGCGGCCGGCCCGCCGCGCCGACGCCGCCGCCGTCGCCGACGTCCAGGTGCGGACCTGGCGGCAGGGCTACCGGGACCTGCTGCCCGCCGCCGTGCTCGCGGAGGTGACCTCGCCCGCCGCGCGGGAGACCTGGCGGGAGCGCTGGGCGGAGGCGGCGACGGCGCCGCCGTCCCCGCGGCACCGGCTCCTCGTCGCGGTCGCCGCCGACCTGGTCGTCGGGTTCGCGGCGCACGGCCCCGCCGAGGAGCCCGACCACGACCCCGGCACGACCGCCGAGCTGATCGCGCTGGTCGTCGACCCCCTGCACGGACGTGCCGGGCACGGCAGCCGCCTGCTCGCCGCCACCGTCGACCTGCTGCGCGAGGACGGCGTCACGACGCTGGTCACCTGGGCGTTCGAGGACGACGAGGTGACCCGGACGTTCCTGGGGTCGGCGGGCTGGGCGCCGGACGGGACGGCCCGGACGCTCGACATGGGCGAGCCGATCCGGCAGATCCGGCTGCACACCGACATCACCGACATCGCCGGAGACGCCGGTACCGAGGACGGCTGAGCGGCCCTTCGCGAGGGGGCGGATGCGGGCATCGGCGGCGCGGCCATATCTTGGAGGTCGTGCCCAAGTCCCTCTCCAAGACGCCGCCGCATGCCTCCGCGCAGGTCACCGAGCCGGTAACCGGCTCCACGGGACGACCCGCCGATCACCGACGATGGCTCGGCATGGTGGTGATGAGCCTCGGCGTCTCGCTGATCGTCGTGGACGCCACGATCGTCGGCGTGCTGCTGCCGAACATCATCGGGGGGCTCGGGCTCACCACGACGGACGCCGAATGGGTCACGTCCGTCTACTCGCTGGTGTTCGCGGCGCTGCTGATCCCGTTCGGGCGCGCGGGCGACCTGTTCGGCCGCCGCAGGATGTTCGTCGCCGGCGTCGCCGTGTTCGCCATCGCGAGCGTCGGCGCGGCGCTCGCGCAGGACGGTTCCGCGCTGATCGGCGCGCGCGCCCTGCAGGGCGTCGGCGCGTCCATGATCATGCCGGCGACGCTGTCCACGGTGAACGCGGTGTTCACCGGCCGGGACCGCGCGGTCGCGTTCGGGATCTGGGGATCGCTGATCAGCGGGATGGCGGCGCTCGGGCCGCTGCTCGGCGGCGCGGTGGCGGCCGGCGGCGGCTGGCGCTGGGCCTTCGGGATCAACCTTCCGCTCGGCGTCCTGCTCATCGCGGGCGCGCTGCTGCTCATGCCCGAGACGCGGGTCCGCCCGGACCCGCCGCGGCGCGGCGGCGCGCTGCGGGAGATCGACTGGACGGGCGGGCTGCTGTCCGCGCTGGGCCTGGGCGCGCTCGTCTGCGGGCTGATCGAGGGCCAGACGTACGGCTGGTGGAGCATCACCCACCCGTTCTCGATGGCCGGGTTCGACTGGCCGGACTCGGGCCTGTCGCCCGTCCCGGTCGTCCTCGCGCTGGGCGTCGTCCTGCTGGCGGCGCTCGTGGCGGTGGAACGCTCTCGCGCGGCGGCCGGACGTCCGGTCATGCTCGACCTGGACCTGTTCCGCATCCCGAACTTCCGGCACGGCAACCTCGCGTCGTCGCTCATCAACGTGGGCGAACTCGGGCTCCTGTTCGTCCTGCCGCTGTTCCTGCTGGGCGTGCACGGCACGAACCCGCTGCAGATCAGCGTCGCGATCCTGCCGCTGGCGATCGGCGCCTTCCTGACCGGCGGGTACGCGGGACGGCTCGCGAACAAGCGGGGGCCGCACCGCGTCGTGCAGATCGGCATGGTGCTGGAGGTCGGCGCCGTCCTCGGCCTCGCGCTCACCGTCTCCGCGACCACCGGCGGGCTCGGGCTCGCGCCGTGGATGCTGCTGTACGGGCTGGGCCTCGGGCTGACGTCGGCGCAGCTGACGAACGTGTCGCTCGCGGACGTCCCGGCGGCCCGGTCCGGGCAGGCGTCCGGCACCCAGTCCACCGCCCGGCAGGTCGGCGCGGCGCTCGGCATCGCGGTGATCGGGACGGTGTTCGCGACGAGCCTCGGGCACGCGATGGACGACGAGCTGGCGGCGTCCGGGACGCCCGCGCCCGCGCGCGACGCGATCGTCGCCGACCTCCGGGAGAGCGCCGGGACGTACGCGCGCGAGCTGCACGAGACGTCCGGCATGGACGCCGCCGCGCGCGCCGCGGACGCGAGCCTCGCCGCCGCGACCCGCGACGGCGCCCTGGTCACGGCGGGGATCCTGGCGCTCGGACTGGTGCTGTCGCTGCGCCTGCGTCCCGGCCGTGATCCCCATCGGGAAGAATCGACCCCGTGACTCCCCCTGTCGTCGACGAGAACAAGCGGTGATCGTGGCCACGCTCTCCCAATGGGTCGCCGGTTCGCGGCCCCGCACCCTTCCCGCGTCCCTCGTCCCCGTCGCCGTCGGCACCGGCGTCGCGGTCGGCGAGGGCCAGGCCGTATGGTGGCGGGCGCTCCTCGCGGCCGTCGTCGCGCTCGTGCTCCAGATCGGCGTGAACTACTCCAACGACTACAGCGACGGCGTCCGCGGCACCGACGAGGACCGGGTCGGGCCGTTGCGGCTCGTCGGGTCCAGGGCGGCGCCGCCGAAGCAGGTGCTGGCGGCGGCCCTCGGCTGCTTCCTGCTCGCCGCCGTGGCGGGGCTGGTGCTCGCCGCCGTCACGACCTGGTGGCTGCTGCTGGTGGGGGCCGTCGCGATCCTGGCGGCCTGGTTCTACACCGGCGGGAAGACGCCCTACGGGTACCGGGCGCTCGGCGAGGTGTCGGTGTTCGTGTTCTTCGGCCTCGTCGCCGTCGTCGGGACGGTGTACGTGCAGGTCGAGGCGCTGCCGTGGGAGGCGTGGGCGGCGGCGGTGCCGGTCGGGCTGCTGGCCTGCGGGATGCTGGTCGCCAACAACCTGCGCGACATCCCCACCGACCGCGAGTCCGGCAAGCGCACGCTCGCCGTCCTCCTCGGCGGTCCCTGGACGCGGATCCTGTACGCCGCGTGCACCGCGCTGCCGTTCATGGTCGTGCTGGCGCTGGCGGCCCCGCACCCGTGGGCGCTGCTCGCGCTGCTCGCGGCGCCGCTGTCGGTCCCGCCGACGCAGAAGGTGATGAACGGCGCGACCGGCCCCGCCCTCATCCCGGTGCTGGGCGAGACCGGACGCCTCCAGATCGCCTACGGGGTGCTGCTGGCGGTCGGCCTGGCCCTCTGACCGTCCGCCGCGGCCACCGTGCCCGCCGGACGGGGGCGGGCCGCCGCGTGCTCGGCGAGCAGGGCGGCGCCCGCGAGGCCCGTCAGCAGCCCGGCGAACATCCCGGCGAGCGAGATCAGGTTCGTTCCCGCGGCCGTGTCGTGACCCATGTCGCCCGGCTGGACCAGCACGATGACGAGCGAGTACAGCGGCCACGCGAACGTCGCCGCCGACCCGAGCCAGGCCACCGCCAGCGGCCGGACGAACCGCCGCGGCCGGTGCGCGCGGCGCAGGACGAGCAGCAGCGCGCCCGCGCCGGCCACCGCCAGCACCGCGCCCGCCCCGGCGAGGATGTGCTGGGCGACGTTCATGTCGCCGGTCGGCCCGTCCGGACGCCCCGCGGCCCCGCCGAAGGCCCAGTAGAGGTTCGCCGCCGCGAACACGACCGCGAACACCATCGCGGTGCGCGTCAGGAGCCCCTGGAGCCCGTGCGTCGCGCCGACTGCGACGTCCTGTGTGCGCGCGGCGAGAACGTCGCCCCAGCGGACGCGCGCGTACAGCACGAACGCCGTCAGCAGGCCGATGCCCTGCAGGGTGAAGCCGGTGTAGACGACCCCGAACACCCAGCCCTGCAGGGCGTCCGGCGATCCGGACGCGGGCGCGGCGTCGCCGAACGCCATGATGACGGCCGCCGGAGGCACCGCGATCGCGATCGGCGCTAGCAGCCCGGCGGCGATCCAGATCGGCGCCAGCACCAGCCACGCCGGCAACCGCAACCCCCAGCGGAAGGTGAACGCCAGCACGACCGCGACGGCGGCCGCGTCCATGGCCATCGTGACCGCGTTGCCGACGTACAGGGTGGAGTCGCGCGCGGCCTCGGCGTCGTTCCAGCCGACCGTGCCGCCGGACAGCCACGCGAGCTTGATCGTCAGGTAGGGGACGCACGCCGCGATCGTCGCGACGCACACGGCGAGCCGGAGCCGCCCCGGCGCCTCCCGCGCGACCGTTCGTCCCCGCGGCGGATGAACTGTGACCGTCATGCCACGATGGTCCACCGCGGCCGCGGCGCCGCGCCTCCCTCGCCGAGGGGAGACCGTCCGCCAGGGCTCCCCCGCTCGGGTGAACCCGCGGGACGTCCTAGCCCAGCGCCCAGTCGATCTCGCTGCGGCCCGCGTCCACCAGGGCCTTGTTGACCGCGCTGAACGGGCGGGTCCCGAAGAACTTCTTCGCGCTCAGCGGGCTCGGGTGCGCCGACTCGATCACGGTGTGGTGCGCGCCGGTGATCAGCCGGGCCTTCTTCCTGGCGTAGGCGCCCCACAGGACGAACACGACCCGCTCGGACTTGTCGTTCAGCGCGCGGATCGCGGCGTCGGTGAAGTCCTCCCAGCCCTTGCCCGCGTGCGCCCCGGCCTCGCCGGCGCGGACCGTCAGCACCGCGTTCAGCAGCAGCACCCCCTGGTCGGCCCAGCGGGTCAGGTCACCGGACGTCGCCGCGGGGATCTCCAGGTCGGCGGCCAGCTCCTTGTAGATGTTGCGCAGGGACGGCGGCAGCCGCACCCCGTCGCGCACGCTGAAGCTCAGCCCGTGCGCCTGGCCGGGACCGTGGTAAGGGTCCTGGCCGAGGATCAGCACCCGGGCGTCCTCGAACGAGCAGCACCGGAACGCGTTGAACAGGTCCTCGCGCGGGGGGTAGACGGTCTGCTCCTCGTACTCGCCCGCGACGTACGCGCCCAGCGCCGCGGTGGCGAGCGGGTCCAGCAGCGGATCGAGCCTCCCCCGCCAGTCGTCGGGCAGCAGCTCCATCAGGTCGAGGGACATCGTCGGGCCTCCGTCAAGGTCATCGTCTTCGCCGGAAACCCTAGCGCCGCGCACTGACACGCCAGACCGGAATGAGCCGGGCGAAGGCCACCCGGCTCTAAGATGAGGCCATATGCCGGACTCCCCCCGTCGGCGCGGCGCCCTCGCGTCCGTCCTGCTCGCCGTGCTCGGCCTCACCGCGGGCTGCGGCGCCCAGCCGTCCGGCGCCACGACGCTCACCGTCTACGCCGCGTCCTCGCTCACCGAGGTGTTCGGCGAGATGGAGACGGCCTACGAGCACGCCGTCCCGGACGTCGACGTCCGGTTCGTGTTCGGCGGCTCGCTGGAGATGGCGAGCCGGCTGTCCGACCTGTCCCCCGCCGACGTGCTCGTCACCGCCGACGCCGCCGCGATGAACGACGCCGACGAGCACCTCGGCGGGCGCCGCCGGACCGTCGCGCACAACTCGATGACCATCGCCGTCGCCCCCGGCAACCCGCTGCGCATCCGCGGGCTCGCCGACCTCGCCCGTCCGGGGCTGCGGACCGCGGCCGGCTCCGACGCCGTCCCCGCGGGCCGCTACGCCGGGAAGGTCCTGCGCAACGCGCGCCTGAACACGCGGTGGACGTCCGTGGAGGTCAGCGCCCGCGCCGTCCTCGACCGCGTCCGCGCCGGGGACTCCGACGCGGGCCTCGTCTACCTCACCGACATGCGCTCGGCCGGGGTCGCCGCGAGCAGCGTCCCGATCCCGGCGGACGTGAACGTCGTCACGTCCTACCCGGCGGCGGTCGTCGAGGACGGCGGGCAGGAACGCGCCGCGAACGCGTTCGTCTCCTGGCTCACCGGCTCCACGGCGCGCACGCTGTTCCACAAGCACGGATTCCCGGTCCCCGACGCGCCGCAGTAGCGCCTCGGGCGGACGTCCCGCCCCGAGTCCGGGCACGGCCTCCTCGGCACGCTGAGGCCCGGCGCCGCCCGGCACGTCGCCGTCCCCTGACGGTGCCGGAACGGCACCGGACGACGGTGCCGTCGGTTCACCTGCGACGCGGGATCGGACGTGGGCGTGCGGGGCTCACAGTCCGCTGGGGAGGGCGTCCGGGTCCAGGGTCCGCATGGACCGCAGGGCTCGCAGGACGGTCGGGTGCGGGGTCGCGTAGACCGTCGGATGCACGGGGACCTCGGGGTAGGCCAGGCCGTCCTCGGACGGGGAGAACCGCACGTCGACGCTCGCGTTGTTGCCGCGCGGATCGAGGAGGACCCAGCGGTCGTCCACGAGAGCGGCGGTGAGGCCGTGCAGGACGCCGGAGACGGTCTGGTAGCACAGCCCCGCCTGGACGCCGCCGGCGCGCAGCAGGGCCACGTAGGCGTGCGACTTCGCGTAGCAGAGGCCGACGCGCTGGTCGAGGACGTCGGAGGCCCGCCACGGAACGCGCGGGTCGTTCGCGTCCATCGAGTGGGCGACGCGGTCGCGGACGTGGTCGAACGCCGCGTGGGCGTACGCGATGTCGTCGCCGGTGCGCAGCTCCGACGCGATCGACTGGACGAGCGGGTGCTCGATGTCGATCGCGTCCGAGGCGGCGAGGTAGTCCCAGGGTTCGGCCGCGAAGTCCAGCGGCGGGCGCGTCACAGCCCGAGGAGGGACTCGATGCCGATCGTGAGCCGGTCGAGGTCCGGGACGCGGCGGACGGCGAGCAGGACGCCGGGCATGAACGACTCGCGGTTCATGGAGTCGTGGCGGATGGTGAACAGCTCGCCGTGGCCGCCGAGGACGACCTCCTGGTGGGCGATGGCGCCGGACATGCGGACGGCGTGCACGCGGACGCCGTCGACGTCGGTCCCCCGCGCGCCGTTGAGTTCGGAGGTGGTGGCGTCCGGGGACGGCCCGACCTCGGCCTCGGCACGCGCGGCGGCGATCAGTTCGGCGGTGCGGTGGGCGGTGCCGCTCGGGGCGTCGACCTTGTTCGGGTGGTGCGTCTCGATGATCTCGACGGACTCGAACAGCGGCGCGGCCTTCTGCGCGAAGTGCATCATCAGCACGGCGCCGATGCCGAAGTTCGGGGCGATGACCACGTTGCCGGCGGGGCCGTCGGTCAACCAGGACCGGACGGTGTCGAAGCGGGACGCGTCGAAGCCGGACGTGCCGACTACGGCGTGCAGGCCGCGCTCCACGCACCAGCGGAGGTTGTCCATGACGACGTCGGGGCGGGTGAAGTCGACGACGACCTCGGCGGCCGTGAGCGGGTCGAGGGCGTCGCCCACGTCGACGGTGGCGACGAGCTCCATGTCGTCGGCCCCCTGCACGGCACGGCACACCTCCGAGCCCATCCGGCCCTGCGCGCCCAGCACTCCGACCTTGATCACGTGTTCCTCCTGTCCGGCGTCGGCCCGAGCCTACCGGTCGTCGTCGACGAACAGGTTGAGGGCCCAGCTCACGAGCCCGACGATGATCGCGCCCCAGAACGCGGGCCAGAACCACTCGACGTGGAAGGGGACGCCGATCTCGTCGGCGACCCAGCTCGTCAGCATCAGCAGCGCGGCGTTCACGACGAGCGCGATGAGGCCGAGGGTGAGCACGTAGAAGGCGCAGCCCAGCACCTTGATGATCGGTTTCAGCACGGCGTTGATGACGCCGAAGATCGCCGCCACCACGACGAGGGTGAGCGCCTTCTCGCCGGTGCTCCCGCCTTCGAGGTCGATGCCGTCCACGACCGCGGACGCCACCCACAGCGCGATCGCGGCGATCACCACTCTGATGAGGATCTTCACGCGGATGGCCCTACCCGGCGGGCCGGGCGGTTAACTGCCGAAGCCGTCCGGCACGGGGCCGATCACGGCGAGGGCCCGGGGCCCGTCGAGGACGTCGGCGACCACGGCGCGGACGTCGTCGAGGGTGACGGCGTCGACGCGCGCGAGCACCTCGTCGACGGGCATCAGCGACTCGTAGACCAGCTCGCTCTTGGCGATGCGGGTCATCCGGGAGCCGGAGTCCTCCAGGCCGAGCACCATGGCGCCGCGCAGCTGCCCCTTGCCGCGTTCGAGCTCCTCGGCGGTGAGGTCGCCGGCACGGGCGAGCTCGTCCCGGCAGATCGAGAGGACCTCCTCGGCCTTGGCCGGCTGGCAGCCCGCGTAGACGCCGAAGACGCCGGTGTCGGCGTAGTGGGCGGTGTAGCTGTAGACCGAGTAGGCGAGACCGCGCTTCTCCCGGACCTCCTGGAACAGGCGGGACGACATGCCGCCGCCGAGCGCCGCGTCGAGGACGCCGAGCGCGAAGCGGCGCTCGTCGGTGCGGGACAGGCCGAGGCCGCCGAGGATGAGGTGGGCCTGCTCGGTGTCCTCGTCGAGGACGATGGTGCGGGGGTCGGCGGGCGCGGGGGTGCCGCCGATGCGGGGGCCGGAGGGGGCGGCGTCGCCC
Source organism: Actinomadura cremea (assembly GCF_014648495.1). Classification (GTDB taxonomy): domain Bacteria; phylum Actinomycetota; class Actinomycetes; order Streptosporangiales; family Streptosporangiaceae; genus Spirillospora; species Spirillospora cremea. Next base: position 265,428 of record NZ_BMRF01000003.1, on the reverse strand, counting down.
GTGAGGTGTTCGGCGAACGCCTCGGAGACGAGCCCGACGACCCGGTCGTGGTCGATGTTGCCGGCGACCGCGACCACGAGGTCGTTCGGGACGTAGCGGTCGCGGTAGTAGCCGTGGATGCGGTCGCGCGACAGCGCGTTGATCGACTCCTCGGTGCCGAGGATCGGACGGCCGAGGGGCGTCTCCCCGTACAGCGCGTTCGCGAACACGTCGTGGACGAGGTCGCCGGGGTCGTCGTCGCGCATGTGGATCTCTTCGAGGATGACGCCGCGTTCGGCCTCGACGTCCTCGGGGCGGTTCACCGACGCGGCGACCATGTCGGACACGACGTCCACGGCGAGCGGCAGGTCGGTGTCCAGCACCCGCGCGTAGTAGCAGGTGTACTCCTTGGCGGTGAAGGCGTTGAGGTCGCCGCCGACCGCGTCGATCGCCGCGGAGATCTCCAGCGCGGAGCGGCGCCGGGTGCCCTTGAACAGGACGTGCTCGAGGTAGTGCGAGGCGCCCGCGTCGGCGAGGTCCTCGTCGCGGGATCCGACGGACGCCCAGATGCCGAACGCCGCGGACCGGACGGTCGGCATCGTCTCGGTGATGACGCGCAGCCCGCCGGGCAGGACGGTGCGGCGGACCGCGCCGGCGCCGTCGGTGTGGATCGTGGTGGTGGTTCCGGGCTCCTGCGCCCGGGCCGGCAGCGTCACGGCTGGCTCCCCCTCCGGTTGCTGGTCGCGCCCGCCGCCCGCCGTGCCGCGTACGGGCCCGGCGGGCGCGGGGCTGGAAAGCGGCCGACCGGCCCGCCCCGGGCGGGCGGGCCGGTCGGCCGTCTCGTCACGGTCAGGAGTTGCGCTGGGCGGAGTCGTCGCCGCGGCGGGTGCGGCGGCGGCGCGGGGCGCGGCGCTCGCCGTCCTCCCGGGCGTCGCCGCCGTCGGCCTCGGCGGACGCGTCGGACGCGTCGGCGCCGTCGGCGCCGCCGTCCTCGGCCTTGTCCGCGGACTCGCGCTCGATCACGTCGACCGGGACCAGCGACAGCTTGCCGCGCTGGTCGATCTCGGTGACCTCGACCTGGATCTTCTCGCCGACGCCGATGACGTCCTCGACGTTCTCGATCCGGGCGCCGCCGTGCAGCTTGCGGATCTGCGAGACGTGCAGCAGGCCGTCCTTGCCGGGCAGCAGCGACACGAACGCGCCGAACGTGGTGGTCTTGACGACCGTGCCGAGGAACCGCTCGCCGACCTCGGGCATGTGCGGGTTGGCGATCGAGTTGATCGCCTGCCGCGCGGCCTCGGCGGACGGGCCGTCGGTGGCGCCGACGTAGATCGTGCCGTCGTCCTCGATGGTGATGTCGGCGCCGGTGTCGTCCTGGATCGAGTTGATCATCTTGCCCTTGGGGCCGATGACCTCGCCGATCTTGTCGACCGGGACCTTGATGGTGATGATCCGCGGCGCGTTCGGGCTCATCTCGGCGGGCGCCTCGATGGCCTCCTGCATGACGTCGAGGATCGCCAGGCGGGCGCCCTTGGCCTGCTTGAGCGCGGCGGCCAGCACCGAGGCGGGGATGCCGTCGAGCTTGGTGTCGAGCTGCAGCGCGGTGATCAGGTCACGGGTGCCGGCGACCTTGAAGTCCATGTCGCCGAACGCGTCCTCGGCGCCGAGGATGTCGGTGAGGGTGACGTACTCGTCGTCCTCCTTGATCAGGCCCATCGCGATGCCGGCGACCATCTGCTTGAGCGGGACGCCGGCGTCCAGCAGCGACATCGTGGAGGCGCAGACCGAGCCCATCGAGGTCGAGCCGTTGGAGCCGAGCGCCTCCGACACCTGCCGGATCGCGTAGGGGAACTCCTCGCGGGTCGGCAGCACCGGGATCAGGGCGCGCTCGGCGAGGGCGCCGTGCCCGATCTCGCGCCGCTTCGGCGAGCCCACCCGGCCGGTCTCACCGGTGGAGTAGGGCGGGAAGTTGTAGTTGTGCATGTAGCGCTTGGTGCGCTCGGGGTTGAGCGTGTCGATCATCTGCTCCATGCGGAGCATGTTGAGCGTGGTCACGCCCATGATCTGGGTCTCGCCGCGCTCGAAGATCGCCGATCCGTGCACCCGCGGGACGACGTGCGCCTCGGCGGTGAGCTGGCGGATGTCCTTGGTGCCCCGGCCGTCGATGCGCAGCCCGTCCCGGACGACGCGCTCGCGGACGAGCTTCTTGGTGACGGCGCGGTAGGCGGCGGAGAGCTCCTTCTCGCGGCCCTCGAACCGCTCGGCGAGCTTCTCGACCGCGGCGGCCTTGATCTCGTCGAGGCGGGTCTCGCGCTCCTGCTTGCCGGCGATGGTGAGCGCCTGCGCGAGGTCGCCGCTGACGGCCTCGGTGACGGCCTGGACGGCGTCGTCCTGGTAGTCCAGGAAGACGGGGTACTCGGCGGTCTCCTTGGCGGCGACGGCGGCGAGGTCGCTCTGCGCGCGGCACAGCACCTTGATGAACGGCTTGGCGGCCTCGAGGCCCTCGGCGACGGTCTCCTCGGTCGGGGCGGTCGCGCCCTCGCCGACGAGCTTGAGGGTGTCGCGGGTGGACTCGGCCTCCACCATCATGATCGCGACGTCGCCGTCCTCGAGGACGCGACCGGCGACGACCATGTCGAACGTGGCGCGCTCGAGCTCGGGGTGCGTCGGGAAGCCGACCCACTGGCCGTCGATCAGCGCGACGCGGACGCCGCCGATCGGGCCGGAGAACGGCAGCCCGGCCAGCTGGGTGGACATCGAGGCGGCGTTGATCGCCACGACGTCGTACAGGTGGTCGGGGTGCAGCGCCATGATCGTCTCGACGACCTGGATCTCGTTGCGCAGGCCCTTGGTGAAGGACGGGCGCAGCGGCCGGTCGATGAGGCGGCAGGTCAGGATGGCGTCCTCGGAGGGACGGCCCTCGCGGCGGAAGAACGAGCCGGGGATGCGCCCGGCCGCGTACATCCGCTCCTCGACGTCCACCGTCAGCGGGAAGAAGTCCAGGTTGTCCTTGGGCTTCTTCGACGCGGTGGTCGCCGACAGCACCATCGTCTCGTCGTCGAGGTAGGCGACGGCCGAGCCGGCGGCCTGGCGGGCCACCCGGCCCGTCTCGAAACGGATGGTGCGGGTACCGAACGTGCCGTTGTCGATGACGGCCTCGGTGCTCTGCGCGCCGTCGATGCGCACGGCTTCTGTCACGGGAAACCTCCTCAGGTTCCTGTTCGTCGGACCTCGCGGCCGTTTCCCGTGGCTTGTCACGCTGCCGGTCTTCGATCGAAGCACCCGGATCCGCCGTCCGCCGATGCGGGCGGAACGGATCCGGAAGCCACTACCGAGGACCGGCCCGCACCAGCGGTGTCCGCGAGGCTCTTCTCTTCGGTTTTCGCGGCCGGTCCGGCCGCTCGGCCGGACGGCTCGTGTTCCGCGCCGGGCGGGCCCGCCGGCCCGGGTCCCGGCGCGGCCGGGGGCGCCGTCGCGGCGCCGTCCGGCCATAAAAGGAAGGGAGTGGCCGGACGGCCACTCCCTCACCCTGCTAGCGGCGGAGACCGAGTCGCTCGATCAGCTTCCGGTAGCGGTTGATGTCCTTGTTCGCGAGGTACTTCAGGAGCCGACGACGCTGGCCGACCAGCAGCAGGAGGCCGCGGCGGCTGTGGTGGTCGTGCTTGTGCTCCTTGAGGTGCTCGGTCAGATCGGTGATGCGCCGGGTCAGCAGCGCGACCTGGACCTCCGGAGACCCGGTGTCACCCTCAGTGGTCGCGTACTCGGCGATGATCTGCTTCTTCGTGGCGGTGTCGAGCGACACGTGGCTCCTTCGTAAGGTCGTCACCCGCAGATCCCGGCCCGGAAAGGGGCGGACGGGCCCGCATGGTGCGTATTGAGAGATGTGGCGAGCCGCATGAGGGTGCAGCCAGCCGCGCCGGGGCCCTTCCCGGCGACTCTTCACCGTACCATGCCGGGAACGACGCACCGTCACGGTGCGAGTCCGGGGTGATCACGGAGGGTGCGCCGGGCCGCGGCCCGGCGCGGGCGGTCACGCACCGGCCGTCGCGGGCCCCTCACCGGACGTCCCCGGCTCCTCGCCGGCCGCCGCGGAGGTGATCTCCCTGGCCCGGTCGACGTCCCGGTGCATCTCCTCGACCAGCGCGTCGATCGAGTCGAACTTGAGGGTGTCGCGGATGCGGCCGGTGAAGTCGACGCCCATGTGCTCGCCGTACAGGTCGAGGTCGTCGCGGTCGAGCGCGTACGCCTCGACGGTCCGCTCCCCCGCGCCCTCGAACGTCGGGTTCGTCCCGATGGAGATCGCGGCGGGCCAGCGGAAGCCCGGGTAGCGGTCGGAGTCGCAGACCAGCCAGCCGCCGTAGACGCCGTCGGCCGGGATCTCGGTGTGCGGCGGCGTCTCCAGGTTCGCGGTCGGGAAGCCGAGCGCCCGCCCGCGGCGGTGGCCGCGCACGACGACGCCCTCGACGCGGTGCGGGCGCCCGAGCGCCTCGGCCGCGGCCTCGACCGCGCCGGCCTCAAGCCGCTCGCGGATGTAGGTGGAGGAGATCGTGCCGCCGTTCGCCACCAGCGGGACGCCCTCGGCGGTGAAGTCGTACTTGCCGCCGAGCTCCTGCAGCAGCGCGATGTCGCCCTTGGCCCTGTGCCCGAACCGGAAGTCCTCGCCGACGATGACGTGCGCCGCGTGCAGCCGGTCTACGAGGACCTGCTGGACGAACTCGTCCGGCGGGGTCTTCGACAGTTCGAGCGTGAACGGGACGACCACGACCGCGTCCGTGCCGAGGCCCTCGAGCAGTTCGATGCGGCGGCCGGTGGTGGCCAGCAGCGGCGGGTGGGTGCCGGGCCGCACGACCTCGTCCGGATGCGGGTCGAAGGTGATCACCACCGAGCGCAGTCCGCGCCTGCGGGCCTCCTCGGCCGCGGCGCCGACGATCCGCTGGTGCCCGCGGTGCACACCGTCGAACACGCCGATGGTGACCACCGAACGGCCCCAGTCGGCCGGTACCTCTTCGAGGCCATGCCAGCGCCGCACCATGCTCTCCCTGCGTAGGACGTATCCGTCCGGTTCGTGTCCGCCCGGTTCTTGCCGTCGCCATAAAGGGTGCCATGCGCGCCGACCCGACGTCGTGGGAGGGGCGGCCTTTCGCGGGTGGACGGCACGCGGCGCGGGTCAGCCGGACTGGTACACCACCAGCGAAACCGCGATGTACTGCAGGATGTAGGCCACGAGCGTGAACGTGTGGAACACCTCATGGAATCCGAACCAGCGCGGGAACGGGTCCGGGCGGCGCAGCCCGTACACGACGCCGCCCAGGCTGTAGCAGACGCCGCCGACCGCCACGAGGACGCACGCCGCGACGCCCGCGCCGTCCAGGAACTGCGGCATGAAGAAGACCGCGACCCAGCCCAAGACGATGTACAGGGTGACGTAGAGCGCGCGCGGGGCGCCGATCCAGATCGTCCGGAACACGACACCGGCGATGGCGCCCGTCCAGACGATGGCCAGCACGGCGACGCGGAGGCCGCCGTCCAGGGCCAGGACGGCGAACGGCGTGTACGTCCCGGCGATGATCAGGTAGATGTTCGCGTGGTCGAAGCGCCGCAGCACCTCGATGACCCGGTGCGAGCGCTGCCGGTGGTAGGTCCCGGAGATGCCGAACAGCATCCCGGACGCCGCGACGTACACCGCCGAGGCCAGCCGGGCCTGCGTGGTGGGACCGAGCGCGACGAGCACGAGCCCGGCGACCAGGACGGCGGGGAACGCACCGATGTGCAGCCAGCCGCGCAGCCTCGGCCGCGTGGGGGATCCGACGGGCGTGCTCGCGATGCGGTCGTTCGTCGCCGTCGCCATGGGCACCTCCTGCTCCGACCATGCCACAACCAACTTACGGTTACGTAGGTTACGCCACCGTAGGTTTCGTCGGGGCGACATCCCCGCGTGATGCTCGACACGGCCGACAAAGCACATGAAGCGTCCTGATCAAGGCATGGTGTCTCAGAACTACCCCGTCTCCGCTCCGGGCACTCGAAAAAAATTCCGCGAACGCTCAGGGGACGAAGACGGCGAGCGGCTTGGCCGCGCGGCCCTGCTCCTCGACCAGCGCGAGCAGCGCGCCGTCCGGGCCGAACACCCCGATCGGGCCGGGGCCGAGACCGGCGGCCGGAAGCCGTCCCCCGTGCGCGACCTTGCGGGCGTCGTCCGCCGACACGTCCCGGCGCGGGAACGCCGCCGCGACCGCCTCGTTCATCGGCAGGATCTCGAGCTTCCCGGCCAGCTCGTCCAGCGTCCGGGCCCGGCCGAGGTCGTAGGGGCCGACGCGGGTGCGGCGCAGCCGGGTGAGGTGCCCGCCGCAGCCGAGGAACGCGCCGAGGTCGCGGGCCAGCGCGCGGATGTAGGTGCCGGACGAGCAGGAGACCGTGGCGTCGACGTCGATCAGGTCGCCGTCGCGCCGGACCCCGGTCACGGTGAAGCCGTGCACGGTCACCGGACGGGCCTTGAGCTCGACCTCCTCGCCCCTGCGGGCCATCTTGTACGCCCGCTCGCCGTTCACCTTGATCGCGCTGACCTGCGGCGGCACCTGCTCGATGCGCCCGGTCAGCGCCGCGACGCCCGCGTGCAGCGCCTCGTCCGTCGCCGCCGCCGCGGACGCCTCGCCGGTGACCTCGCCCTCGGCGTCGTCGGTGTTGGTCGACTGCCCGAGCCGGATCGTCGCCTCGTACACCTTCTCGGTGAGGGCGAGGTGGCCGAGCAGCCGCGTCGCCTTCCCCACCCCGACGACCAGCACGCCCGTCGCCATCGGGTCGAGCGTGCCCGCGTGCCCGACCCGGCGGGTCTTCGCGAGCCGCCGCATGCGGCCGACGACGTCGTGCGAGGTCCAGTCCGCCGGCTTGTCGACGATGACGAGCCCCGAGTTCTCCACGCGCGCTCCGATTCCATGGCCCCGGCCGGGGGTCGACTGCTCTGGTCGAAGGGTCAGGACGGGCGGGCGGCCCCGCCGGGCGGGCGCAGCGCGCCGCGCAGCCGGTCGATGATGCCGGACGGCTCCCCGTCCGTCGTGAACGCGGCCGCGGTCCGGTGCCCGCCCCCGCCGAGCCCGACGCAGGCGCGGCCCACGTCCACCGCCCCCTTGGAGCGCATGGACACGTACCAGTCGCCGTCGTCGTTCTCCTTGCACACGACCGCGACCTCGGCCTCGTCGGTGCGGCGGAGCTGGTCGATGACGCCTTCGAGCTGATCGTAGGGGACGTCGCGCGCGTCCCGGTCCGCCCGAGCGATCGTCGTCCACACCAGGCCGCGCCCGTCGGCGGCGTCGCGCTCCAGCCGGGCCCGTGCCAGCGCGCCCGCCAGGACCTGCAGGTAGCCGAACGGCGCCCGGTCCCACAGCTCGCGGCTGACCGCCTCCGGCCGGACGCCCGCGGTGAGCAGCCGTCCCGCCAGGTCGTGCACCTCCGGGGTGGTGCACGGGTACTTGAACGAGCCGGTGTCGCTCGCGAGGCCCGCGTACAGGCCCTGCGCGATGTCCCCGTCGAGGGGGACGCCCAACCGCCGGATCAGCTCCTCGACCAGCACCGCGGTCGCGGCGGCGTCCGGGTCGACGAGCCGCACGCCGCCGAACCGGGTGTTGGACGCGTGGTGGTCGACGACGATCAGCGCCCCGGCCCGGTCGGCGTGCCCCGCGAGCGACCCCAGCCGGGCGCGGCCCGCCGCGTCCAGCGAGATCATCAGCCGCGGTTCCGCCGGCAGCCGTCCGGGCTCGACCAGCAGGTCCTGCCCGGGCAGGAACCGGAGGATCCCGGGAATCGTGAACGGTTCCCCGAACGAGGCCTGGCACCGCTTGCCGAGCGCGCGGAGCGCCTGCCCGAGCGCGAGCATCGAGCCGAGCGCGTCCCCGTCCGGGACGACATGGCAGGCCAGGACGACCTCGTCGGCCGCGCGGATCAGCTCGAGCGCCTTGTCCCACTCGAGGTCGCCGGCGTCGGCCTCGGCGTCCGCGAACTCCCCGACGCCGTTCCCCGCGACCGCGCGGGGAACGACGTCGTGGCCGCTCCCGTGGCTGCCCTGCGCCGGGTGCCCGCCGCCCGCCCCGCCACCCGCGACCTGCAGCGGCCACCCGGCGCCCGGTGCGACCGCACGGTCGTCGGCGGCCGTCACGACGACGAACGCCGGGACGAACCGTCCTCGCCGTCGGCCCCGGCCCCGTCGTCGAGTTCGCCGTCGGCCTCGCCGTCCTCGGCGGGCTCGCGGTAGGGGTTGGCGTCCCCGGCGTGGGCAGCGCCCTGCGCCGCGCGGGCGACCTCGGCGTCCCGGGCACGCGCCTTGGCCAGCAGGTCGTCGATGTGGGCGGCGTTCTCCATCAGGGAGTCCATGACGAAGGTGATGCTCGGCGTGTGCCGGACCCCGGTCTGCTTGCCCACCTCCGACCGGATCACGCCCTTGGCGCTCTCCAGCGCGGCCGCCGTCTCGGCGCGCTCGCCGTCCGACCCGTACACCGTGTAGTACACGGTGGCGTCGCGCAGGTCGTTGGTGATGCGGGTGTCCGTCACGGTCACGAAGCCGAGCCGCGGATCCTTGATCCGCCGTTCCAGCATCTCGGCCACGATCTGCTGGATGCGGTCGGCGAGCTTGCGCGCGCGAGCTGCGTCCACCATGATCGCACTCCCTTTCTATGGTCCGGCGAGGGCCGTGTGCCGGCCGGTCACCGGATCAGTCCTCGTCATTGAAGAGCCGCTGCCTGGCCGACAGCAGTTCGATCTCCGGCCGCCCGAACACCAGGCGCTCGCACTGCTGGAGCACCTCGGTGCAGTTGGCCGCGGTCCCCGAGACCACGGCGATCCCGATCTCCGCCCTGCGGTGCAGGTCGTTGTCGCCGGTCTCGGCCACGGCCACCCCCGGGAAGTGCTTGCGCACCTCGGCGATGATGGGCCGGACCACGGACCGCTTCTGCTTCAGCGACCGGACGTCCCCCAGCAGCAGGTCGAGTGTCAGTGCACCCACGTACACCTGGTCGATCACCTCGGGATCTCTCAAATCTGGAACGACGGCGATGAGCCGCCGTGTTCCCGGGCCCGACCTCCGCGTTCGGCGCGGGGGGCGGGACCGGACATGGCAGACGCCAGGCTACGAGATGAGCCTGGCGTCATGTCACCGTTTTTCCGTCGAGCACCCTCTCCCGGTTACCTCTCACTCACCTTTGGGATGTGCAGGGAACCGGACACCGAGCGGACGAACCACGGACCGTATCGGGAGGACGGAGCGCCCCCTCCGAACGCAGGGCGACCCGACCGGATACCTGTCGGCCCGGACCGACGGCCGCTCCACCCCCACACGGACGAACCACGCGGCGGGCGGAGCGAACGCTGCGAGCGCGGAACGCCCCGACCATGCGGCCTGGACCGGACGCACCCCTCCACGCCGCACGGACGAACCGTAGGGGCGGGCGGAGCGAGCCCTGCCGGCGCAGGGGGCCCGGCATGGGCGTCTGCCCGGACCCGGGCGGGTCCGGGCAGACGGCCGTTCGACTCTGTCCCGTCTTCGGGGCCTCAGTCGCGGGGCTTCTCCCGCATCTCGAAGCACTCGATGACGTCGCCGAGCTTGATGTCGCTGTAGCCCACGCCGATACCGCACTCGAAGCCCTCGCGGACCTCGGTCGCGTCCTCCTTGAAGCGGCGCAGCGACGACACCGTGAGGTTGTCGGCGATCACGACGCCGTCGCGGACGAGGCGGGCCTTGCCGTTGCGCTGGATGTGGCCGGAGGTGACCATCGAACCGGCGACGTTGCCGATCCGCGGCACCTTGAAGATCTCGCGGATCTCCGCGGTACCGAGCTGGACCTCCTCGAACTCCGGCTTGAGCATGCCCTTGAGGGCCGCCTCGATCTCATCGATCGCCTGGTAGATGACCGAGTAGTACCGGATGTCGACGCCTTCGCGGTCGGCCAGCTCCTGTGCGTTCCGCTCGGGCCGCACGTTGAAGCCGATGATGACCGCGCCCTCCTCGGACGCCAGCGACAGGTTGACGTCGTCCTGCGTGATCGCGCCGACACCGCGCCGGATGATCCGCAGGCTGACCTCGTCGCCCACGTCGATCTTGAGGAGCGAGTCCTCCAGCGCCTCGACCGAACCGGACACGTCGCCCTTGAGGATGAGCAGCAGCTCTTCCCGCTTGCCCTGCTGGAAGTCCTTGAACAGTTCCTCGAGGGAGCTGCTCTTGCGGCTGCGCAGCAGTTCGGCGTTGCGCTTGCGCGCGACCCGCTTGTCGGCGATCTGCCGGGCCACCCGGTCGTCGTCGACGACCAGGAAGTTGTCGCCCGCACCGGGTACGGCCGAGAGGCCGAGCACCAGCACCGGACGGGACGGGCCCGCCTCCTCGACGCTGTTGCCGTTCTCGTCGAGCATCGCCCGGACGCGGCCGTTGGCCACGCCGCAGACGATCGAGTCGCCGACCCGGAGCGTGCCGCGCTGCACCAGCACGGTCGCCACGGCGCCCCGGCCCTTGTCCAGGTGGGCCTCGATGGCCGAGCCCTGGGCGGGCATGTCGGGGTTGGCCTTCAGGTCGAGCTCGGCGTCGGCGGTCAGGACGATCGACTCGAGCAGACCGTCGATGTTGATGCCCTGCTTGGCCGACACGTCGACGAACTGGGTCGTACCGCCGAACTCCTCGGCGACCAGGCCGTACTCGGTGAGCTGCGCCCGCACCTTGGTGGGGTCGGCGCCCTCGACGTCGATCTTGTTGACCGCGACCACGATCGGCACTCCGGCCGCGGTGGCGTGGTCGATCGCCTCGGTCGTCTGCGGCTTGACGCCGTCGTCCGCGGCGACCACCAGCACCACCAGGTCGGTGGTGTCGGCACCGCGGGCACGCATGGCGGTGAACGCCTCGTGACCCGGGGTGTCGATGAAGGTGATCTTGCGCTCTTCGCCGTCGACCTCGGTCTCGACCTGGTAGGCACCGATGTGCTGGGTGATGCCGCCGGCCTCGCCCGCCTGCACGTTGGCCTGCCGGACCGCGTCCAGCAGCTTCGTCTTACCGTGGTCGACGTGGCCCATGACGGTGACGACCGGCGGACGCGCCAAGAGGAGCTCGTCGCCGCCCTCGTCCTCGCCGTACTCGATGTCGAACGACTCGAGCAGCGCGCGGTCCTCGTCCTCGGGGCTGACGACCTGGACGTCGAAGTCCAGCTCGAGCCCGAGCGCCTGCAGGTCGTCGGGGTCGACGGACTGCGTCGCGGTGACCATCTTGCCGAGGTGCATCATGATCGCGACGAGCGACGCCGGGTTGGCGCCGATCTTCTCGGCGAAGTCGGTCAGCGAGGCGCCCTGCGGTAGCCGGATGGTCCGGCCGTTGCCGCGCGGGGCCGAGACGCCGCCGACGGCGGGCGCCTGCATGTTCTCGAACTCTTGACGACGCGCGCGCTTCGACTTGCGTCCGCGTGCGGGACGTCCACCGGGACGGCCGAACGCGCCCTGCGTGCCGCCGCGACCGCGACCGCCGCCACCGGGCCGGGGACCGAACCCGCCCGGACGGCCGCCGCCGCCACCGCCGCCACCGCGCGGACCGCCGAAGCCGCCGCCGGGACGACCGCCACCGCCACCGCCGCCGGGGCGACCGCCACCGGGGCGTCCGCCGCCACCGGGGCCGCGTCCGCCGCCACCGCCGCCCGGACCGCCGCGACCGGGGGCCGCGGGACGCGAGGACGGCATGTTCATCGGGCTCGGGCGCGGGCCGCCCGGCCGGGGCGGCATGCCGCCCGGGCTCGGGCGCGGGCCGCCGGCACCGGCGGGACCGCCGGGACGCGGGCCGCCCGGACGCGGACCGCCCGCGGGACCGCCGTCGCGGCTGGGCCGGTCGCCGCCCGGCCGCGGGCCGGGACGCGGGCCCGGCTTGGGCGCCTGGCCCATGCCACTGGCGTTGGAGCTGAAGGGGTTGTTGCCCGGACGCGGGCCACCGGGGCCGCGACCGCCGCCGCCACCCGAACGGGGGCCGGGACGCGGGCCCGGCTTGGGCGTGCGGGGACCCGGCTTCGGACCGCCGGACGGCCGTCCGCCGCCCTGGCCGACGGGGCGCTCGCCCCTGTCGCCACGGTCGGCGCGCTCGCCACGGTCACCGCGGTCGGGACGCTCGGTGCGCTCGCCGCGGTCGGTGCGCTCACCGGCCGGCGGGGCACTGGGGCCCTGCGCGGCGGCCGGGGGCGCCACCGGCTGGCTCGGCGCCGGCGGGACCGGCGGAACCGCCGGGGCCGGCGGGCGCGGGCCCGGCTTGGGGGCGCCTGCGCCGGCGGGGCCGGGCTTGGGCGCGCCCGCACCCGGGCGCGGACCGGGGCCACCGGGGCCGCTCGGACCACCGGAAGAACCACCGGGACCACCGGGGCCACCGGGGCCACCGGGGCCACCGGGGCCACCGGGGCCCGGACGGGGACCCGGACGCGGGCCCTGGGAACGTCCGTCGCCGCCGGGCGGACCCGGACGCGGCGCGGACGGGCGCGGCCCCGAAGGCTTCTTCGACGCGACGCGCTTGTCCCCCTGCTTGGAGGAAGAACCATTCTGAAAGGCTTCGGTAAGCCTGCGTACGACCGGCGCCTCGATCGTGGAGGACGCCGAACGAACGAACTCGCCCATCTCCTGGAGCTTGGCCATGACGACCTTGCTCTCTACACCGAACTCCTTGGCGAGTTCGTATACCCGGACCTTCGCCACTGCACTCCCTACTCGGTCCGGGGGTGCGGCCTCCGGACCGTCGCTAACTTGCCGTACTCATCGCGGCGTGCTCATCGAGTGCTCATAGCAATCTCGACCTGCTTCCCGACTAGACGTCGCTTACCGTTCGGCCATGACCGTTCAGCCATCCTGCTGCTGCGCGGCCCGCTCCGCAACCCGCGCCCGCAGCACACCGGCGTCGAGCGGCCCCTGAAGGCGGAACGCCCTGGGGAACGCCCGACGTCGCTCTGCGAGCTCGAGGCAACCCGGATCGGGATGCAGATGCGCACCCCGTCCCGGCATCCGCCCGCGCGGGTCGGGGACGATCGCGCCCTCGACCACCACCAGGCGGAGCAGGTCGGACTTGGCCGTGCGAACCCGGCAGCCCACACACGTACGTACGGAGGCCGCCCGGCCACTTTTCAAGAGTCTACCGCGCCGAGGCGTCGGCGGGACCTGTCGCATGGTCTCCTGACGTAGAAGATCCGGATCCGCCGGGCCCGGCGGCCTTGGAGGGCGTTTGCGATCGCACGTCACCGCGGTCGTCGTCCTGGGCCCGTCCCCGCGGGTCGGCGGGGGTCTCGGCCGGCTCGGTGTCGGACCGGATGTCGATCCGCCAGCCCGTGAGCCGGGCCGCGAGCCGGGCGTTCTGCCCTTCCTTGCCGATGGCCAGGGACAGCTGGTAGTCGGGCACGATCACCCGGGCCACCCGCGCGTCCGCGTCCACGACCTCGACACTCGAAACGCGCGCCGGGGACAGCGCATTCCCGACGAGCTCGGCCGGGTCGTCCGACCAGTCCACGATGTCGATCTTCTCGCCGTGCAGCTCGGCCATCACGTTGCGGACGCGGCCGCCGACGGGGCCGATGCAGGCCCCCTTGGCGTTCACTCCCGGCTTGCGCGAACGCACCGCGATCTTCGTGCGGTGCCCGGCCTCCCGGGCGATCGCCGCGATCTCCACCGTCCCGTCGGCGATCTCCGGGACCTCGAGCGCGAACAGCTTGCGCACCAGGTTCGGGTGGGTGCGCGACAGCTGCACCGACGGGCCGCGGTGGCCCTTGCGAACCTGGACGACGTAGGCGCGCAGGCGCTCGCCGTGCCCGTACCGCTCGCCCGGCACCTGCTCCTGCGGCGGCAGCACCGCCTCGATCTTGCCGAGGTCGACGAGCACGTTCCGGGGGTCCTTGCCCTGCTGGATGATGCCGCTGACGATGTCGCCCTCGCGGCCCGCGTACTCGCCGAACGTCAGCTCGTCCTCGGCGTCGCGCAGCCGCTGCAGGATGACCTGCTTGGCGGTGGTCGCCGCGATGCGCCCGAACCCGGTCGGGGTGTCGTCGTACTCGCGGAGGGCGGTGCCCTCCTCGTCGGTCTCGGTGGCCCAGACGGTGACGTGCCCGGTGGTGCGGTCCAGCTCGACGCGCGCGCGTGGCGCCGCGCCCTCGGTGCGGTGGTAGGCGATCAGCAGGGCGTCTTCGATGGCCTTCACGGCCACGTCGAGCGAGATGTCCTTCTCGCTCTCCAGGCTCCGCAGGGCCGTCATGTCGATGTCCACGAGGTTCCCCCCTCTAGTCCGGCTCAGCCGGTGAACGCGTTTCCTCGGCCGCTCCGGGCGGCGGAGACTTGAACTCCACCTGGACGCGGCCGCGCCCCAGCTCGCCGAGGCCGAACCGGCGCCGCCGGGCGCCCGGCCCCGCGGTCCTCGACCCAGCGGACGTGCCGTCGCCGCCCGCACCGGCTCCCTTCTTCCGGCGCGGCTCGGCGATCTCGATCTCGACGGTCTCGTCGTCGGCCGCCACCACCCGGCCCTCGACCTGACCGCCCTCGGTCAGCGGCGCGACGACCAGCCGGCCGACGGCGCGGCGCCAGTGCCGCGGCTCGGTCAGCGGCCGGTCGACGCCGGGCGAGGTCACTTCGAGCACGTACGGCGAGGCGCCCATGACGTCGGAGCCGTCGAGCAGTGCGGAGGCCGTCTCGCTCACCCTGGCGATGTCGTCGAGCCCGACGCCGCCGTCGGCGTCCACGACGACCTTGACCAGCCGGCGGCGACCGGCCGGACGGACGTCCAGGTCCTCGAGGTCGAAGCCCGCCTCGGCGACGGCCGGTTCCAGCAGCCGCCGCAGCTCGGCGGCGGCGACGTCCCGGGACGGGCGCGCCGCCGCGTCGGGGCGGCGGTCGCGGCCGCGGTCCCCGCCGTCGTGCGTCCGGCCTCCCTGCTCACGGCCCCCATGGGCGCGGCCCCGGCCGGGGCGGCCGCCGCGGGCCGGACCTCCGCGGGACTCGACGCTCATGGCCCCTCCTCGTGTTGTATTGGTGTCATCGCGTGTCCGCTGACAGTTCAAGACTATCGACAGCCGGACACCGCAGCGGTCTTTCGGACAGGTCACCGGCGCGGCGGATGTGAAATGCTGGTAGCGGCCCGCAGGCGGCGTCCGGAGCGACGGACCCCGCGGACCTCCCCCTGTGCACTCGCTCGTGCACTCCCACCGCTCACATCACCGGGTGAGGAGACTCCCTTGCCACAGGCCGTACCGCGCGGCGGCGTGCGGCGCCGGGCGCTGCTCGGGGGCGCGGCCGCGCTCGTCCTGCCACTGCTGTCGGGCTCGCTGTCGGCGTGCGCGGCGGAGGCGTCCGCGCCGCGGCGGGGAACGCCCGCGCTGGTCCGCGCCATCGCCGCGGAACAGAACCTCATCGCCTCCTACGAGGCGGCCCGCACCGCGACGCCCGGTCTCGCGGGTGACATCGATCCCGTTCTCGCGCGGCACCGCGAGCACCTGAAGGTGCTGAAGCGCCATTACGTTCCGGGGTCGGGCGACCGCAGGCACGAGGGCGGGGCCGTCCCCTCCCCCAGCGCGGAGCCGGTCCCGTCCGGGCGCGACGCGGCGCTCGGGGCGCTCCGCCGGGCGGAGGGGCGGGCGGCCGTCGAGCGCGCCGCCGACACGGCGGAGGTCGAGCCCGGGCTGGCCCAGCTGCTCGCGAGCATCGCGGCGTGCGAGGCCGGGCACGCGCGGACGATCGAGGGCGACCCGGCGCCCGTCCCGGGCGGGTCCGGGGCGCCCGCGCTGCAGGAGGCGCTGGCCGCCGAGCACGCGGCCGTCTACGGGTACGGGGTGCTCGGCGGGCGGCTGACCGGTGAGCTGCGCGCGACCGCCAAGGAGATGTGGGAGGGGCACAGGTCGCGGCGCGACGCGCTCCTCTCGGTCATGTCCGCGGATCCGGTGGCCGCGGCCCCCGCCTACGACCTGCCGGTGCGGGTCACCGACGTCCGCGGTGCCGCGCTGCTCGCGGCGGCGCTCGAGGACGACCTGGTGCCCGCGTACGTCGGGCTGGCCGGTGCTTCGGCCCCGGACATGCGGGTGTTCGCCGCCGACGGCGCGCTGCGGGCGGCGGCGCGGGCCGCCCGCTGGCGGGACCGCGGGAAGGCGGCGGCGCCGGCGGACGCGTTTCCCGGACTGCCGGACACGGCCCTCGCGCCGCGCCCCGTTCCCGGCGACCGGTGAGTGATCTTCCGCACTGCGGGGAACCAACCGGCCCTGGACGGGCGTTGCACTCTGTGCCACTGGACCACTCGGGGGAGGAGCCCAGAAGAGCATGACCACTCCGCACAACGGCGCCACGAGCGCCCTCGACGAACTGCGGGCCGCCTACCACGAGCAGCTCAACCGGCTGGCCGCCGAACGGGACGAGGCGCGCCGCAACGCGCGCCGCGCCCAGGCGCAGGCCGACGTGGCCCGCGCCGATCTCGCCAGCCTGCAGAGCCGCGTCGCCGAACTGCTGACCGCCGCGTCCCGCCACCTGCCCGACCTGCGACCGCTGGAGGCTCCGGCGACTCCGGCCGCCGAACCCGCGGCCCTGGAGTCCCGGCCGGGCGAGGGCCCGGCGGAACCCGACGCGGCAGGCGACCGCGACGCGCGACCCGACGTCCCCGCGACGGACGTCCCGCCGGGCGATGCCTCCGGTGAGATCCCGACGGTCGAGGGACGCGTCGTCCAGGCGCCCGACCTGCCGTCGGGCCGTCCCCGCACGGGCCGCTCGAAGCGCCGCCGGATCGGGGCCGGCTGACCGGCGTCGCCCGGGTCGTTGTGGGGAGTCTTCCCCCGCAGAACACGACGGTCGGCGGCCTGCGGGCGGGTGGTCTCGGGAGGTGGCCTGCGCTGTTAGTCTCCCTCGAATGACCGCGTACGGCCTTCTCGTCTCCCCCTCGCACAACCGGGTCTACTCGCAGGCCGCCGCCGAACTGGTGCGGGCCGAGCTCGCGGTGTTCGGTGAGCGGGCGCTGGGCGGGCGGATCCGCGACATCGGGGAGCGGTCGATCGGCGGCGTCCCGTACGTGACGTTCGAGGCCGACGAGCTGAGCACGCCGGACGTGCGGCTGCTGTCGAACCTGTCGTCGCTGTACGCGCTGTTCGAGATCCGGGACGGCGACCTGCTGAAGCCGGTGACGGTCGAGCCGCTCGACCTGTTCGGCAGCGACCTGCTGACGATCCAGAAGTACTCGGGGAAGACGAACGAGCACTTCACGAAGCTGCTGCTGAACGTGACCGCGATGGCCACCGACTCCCCCATGGACCTGGTGACCGGACGGCCGCGGGTGCTCGATCCGATGTGCGGGCGGGGCACGACGCTGAACCAGGCGATGATGTACGGGTTCGACTCCGCCGGGATCGACCTCGACGGCAAGGACTTCGACGCGTACGCGGCGTTCATCAAGACGTGGCTGCGCAACAACCGGGTGAAGCACCAGGCCGAGGTGTCGAACATCCGGCGCGAGAAGTCGGTGGTGGGGCGGCGCCTGCACGTGACGCTCGGGGCGTCCAGGGAGCTGTACAAGAGCGGCGAGACGATCGACGTCACGGTGGTGAACGCCGACGCGCTGCAGGCCGGGCGGTTCTTCCGGCCCGCGTCGTTCGACCTGATCGTGACGGACGCGCCGTACGGCGTCCAGCACGCGAGCCGCCCGAAGGGCGGACGGCCGGGGCGGCGGCAGGAGCTGTCGCGGAGCCCGGTGGAGCTGCTGTCCGCCGCCGTCCCGGAGTGGGCGCGGCTGCTGCGGTCGGGCGGCGCGATCGGCGTCTCGTGGAACACGTTCGTGGGACGCCGGGAAGATCTGGCCGAGATCCTCGCCGCGAGCGGCCTGCGGGTGGCGGACTCCGAGCCCTACCTGCGGTTCCGCCACCGCGTCGACCAGGCGATCTCCCGGGATCTGATCGTCGCCGCCAAGCCCTAGGTCACCACCGGTCGAGGTGCGGCAGCAGCTCGTCGAGTTCGTGGATGAGGGCGTCGGGCGGTATGAGGCCGGGCCGGGTGAACGCATGGGTCGTCTGGTGGTGGATCTGGACGGCCCGCAGCCCGAGCGATTTGGCCCCGTGGACGTCGTCGTAGGGGCGGTCGCCGACGAAGACGCAGGACGCGGGGTCGGTGACGCCGACGGCGTCCATCGCGGCGCGGAACGCCTCGGCGTGGGGTTTGGTCCAGGGGATCTCGCTGGAGTAGACGGCGCCGTCGAGGAGGTCGAGGACGTCGTCGCGGGCGAAGACGCGCTCGTGCCAGTCGCGGCCGCACATGGTGTTGGACAGGATGCCGATCTTGACGCCGCGCTCGCGGAGGGAGCGGAACAGGCCGGGGACGGCCGGGTCGGTGAGGGTGTGCGGGGTCCAGGTCTCGAAGTGGGTCTCCAGGAGCGCCTCGGTGAGCTCCACCTCGGCCTTCGCGAGCTCGAAGACGTCGGCGAGGGTGGCGCTGCGGTGCTCCTCGGTGCCGCGCCGCCACAGTTCCAGCTCCGCCTCCAGCAGCGCGGCGGCGGCCTTCTCGACGTCGTCGGCGGGGAGGTGGGCGGTGCAGACGGCGCGCCACATGTCGCCGAGGTCGATGTCGTGCCAGGGGGTCAGGGTGCCGCCCCAGTCGAAGATCACTGCTTTCACGGCCATGCGGGGATGGTAACCATCCGGGCGCCCGGAACGATCACTTTTACGATGCGGTGAACGTCCCGGCGGCGCGAACGGGGCGACGTCCTGACGAGGAGTTGCCCGATGCGCAGATCCCTGCTCGCCGCCGTGCTCCCGGTCGCGCTCGCGGCGGCGCTGTTGCCTGCCGCGGCGCGGGCGGACACGATTCCCGACGGTCCCGGCACGGGGCTCGTCCCGGGGTTCGTCGGCGGTCCCGCGACGCCGCGGCCGCTGCCCGGCGAGCCGATACCCGCGAACCCGCACATGGGCCCGGTCGGGAAGTCGTCCATGCACGCCGACAGCTACGCGTCCGACACCTACCCGTTCCTCGGGCCGCTGGGCCGGAACCCGGAGGTGCTGGACGAGGCCAAGGGCGGCGGGCTTCCGGGGCTGTGCTCGACCGTCACGTTCGCGAAGAAGAGCGGGCTGATCGTCGCGCAGTGCACGCGGGGGCAGAACTTCATGCTGCGCCTGATCGATCCGAAGACCTTGCGGGATCTCGCGACCTTCCAGCTTCCGCCGCGCCCGTCCACGGTGGAGGCGGTGTTCTCGCTGAGCCTCGACGAGATCTTCACCGACACGTCCGGCGGGGCGTACTACTACCTCGACCCGCAGGACCGCGCGGTGCTCGCCGACTCGGAGTTCCACCTGCGCCGGTTCGCGCACGAGCAGGGGCCGGACGGGCGGTGGCGGTTCGAGGTCGTCGACGACTGGGACCTGAGCCCGTACCTGCCGCACGACTGCGCGACGTGGACGAACCCCTGGCCGAAGGGCGAGTGCGACCCGATCACCGCGGTCGGGCCGGACTGGACGGGCCTGATCTGGTGGGTCACGCGGGCCGGACGGATCGGGACGGTCGATCCGGAGACGGGGACGGTGCGGGTGACGCGGCTGGAGGGCGAGCAGATCCAGAACTCGTTCGCCGCCGGGGAGGACGGCGTCTCGGTCGTGTCGGACCACGCGCTCTACACGATGCGGGCGGACGGGAGCGGCGTGCCGCGGGTCGTGTGGCGGGAGCCGTACGACCGTGGCTCGGGCCGCAAGCCGGGGCAGATCGACCAGGGGTCGGGGACGACGCCCACGCTGCTCGGCGACGAGTACGTGGCGATCACCGACAACGCCGACGACCGGATGAACGTGATCGTGCGGCGCCGGGACGACGGCGGGCTCGTCTGCACGGAGCCCGTGTTCGGCAGCGGGCAGAGCGCGACGGACAACTCGCTGGTCGGCTACGGCAACAGCCTGTTCATCGAGAACAACTACGGCTACCGGAACTTCTTCGAACTGCCGCCGGGCGGGTCGTCGGTCGGCGGGCTCGCCCGCGTGGACGTCGATCCGGGCGGCGAGGGCTGCCGCACCGTCTGGACGAGCGCGGAGCGTTCGCCGTCGACCGTCCCGAAGGTGTCGGTCCCGGCCGGGCTGCTCTACGTCCACACGAAGGAGCCGCGCCGCGACCTCATCGACGCCTGGTACCTCACGGCGATCGACGTCCACACCGGCCGGACGGCCTACAAGGTGCTGACGGGGACGGGCAAGTGGTTCGACAACAACTGGGCGCCGGTCACGATCGGGCCGGACGGCACGGCGTTCGTCGGCGTGATCGGCGGGCTCGTCGCCGTCCGGGACCGCCCGTAGCCTCCCGTGGATCCCGGTTGGTCCCATAGATCCGAATAGGGGGTAGATCCGAATAGTGCGCCGGGCTGCGGGGATACCCGTGGCATGAGGCAGCGCAACCCTGGAGAGGACCGCGACTTCCGCGAGGACATGGACGACATGGGCGACGACGAGCAGGCGGAGGAGATCGCCCTGACCGAGCAGTACGTCCAGGACCCGCCCGAGGAGTACGTCATCGAGGAGCCGGACCAGGACCGGGACGGGCTGACCGTCGCCGAGTACGACGAGCAGGCCGCCCGGGACGGCGAGGACGAGCGCTGGCCCGACCGCGACGGCCCCGCCGAATCGGACGCGGTGAATCCCACGAACCGCCCCTGAGGGCCCTCGGGCGGTTCCCGGTGCCGGAACCGGCCATCCGGGAATGTCCGACAACGACCATAGGTTCGCACCGTAAAAGGATCTTGCGGGGTGAGCGGGCATGGCGCAGGTGGTCGCGGAACGGCCCCGCACGCGGTGGCGGCGGGCGGGGACGGCCGTCCAGTGCGCGCTCGTGCTGGGCGCCCTCGCTGCGCTCGTCCTGAACCGCGACCGGTTCCCCGACCTCGGCGCGCTGGCCGCCGCCGCCGGCCGGGCCGATCCCGGCTGGCTGGCCGTGGTCGTGGTGGCCGGGGCGGGGTCGATGGCCGCGTTCGCCCGGCTGCAGCGGCGGCTGCTGCGCATCGGCGGGCTGGGGATGTCGCGGCGCCGGATCTTCGCGATCACGTACGCGGGCAACGCGCTCTCCACGACGCTGCCGGCGGGCCCGGCGGTGAGCGTCGTCTACACGTTCCGGCAGTTCCGGCGGGGCGGGGCGGACGCCCGGCTGGCGACCGCGGTGATCCTGGCGGGCGGCGTGATCACGACGTCGGCGTACACCGCGATCGGGCTGCTGGCGCTGCTGGCGGAACCGCGGTCGCGCGGGCCGGTGCTGGCCGCGCTCGCCGTCCCGGCCGCCGCCGCCCTGCTCGCCGCGCCCGTCCTGCTGCGGCCGGACGCCCGCGCCGCACTGGCGGGGGCGCTGCGGCGGGCGGGCCGCCGGGCGCGCGCGCACCGCCGGGTCGCGCCGCACGCGGCGCGGCTGTCGGCGCGGCTGGCCGAGGCGCGGGACGCGCTGCGGCCGTCCGGACGCGACTGGGCGGCGCTCGTCTCGCTGGCGATCCTCAACTGGGCCTTCGACATCCTGGCGCTGTTCGCGGCGGCGCACGCGGTCGGGATCGCGGTGCCGCCGCACGGCGTCGCGCTCGCCTACTTCGCGGCGCAGGCGGCGGGCGGCGCGCTGCCGCTGCTGCCGGGCGGGCTCGGCGCGATCGAGACGAGCATGGCGGCGGCGCTGTCGGCGCTCGGCGCCGCCCTCGCCCCGGCGGTCGCCGCCGTGGGGCTGTACCGGCTGGTGTCGTACTGGGCGGTGGTCGCGGTCGGCTGGGCGGCGTGGGTCGCGCTGCGCGAGGCGCCGCGGGGGTCCGCACGGGCGCGGGGGCGGTCCGCCGCCCGCCTCCGCCCGTCGACCTAGGCCCTGACCAGGACCTTTGACGGAGTTCGTCCCCTTTGGGAATCAGCGTCCCCGCTGGTCCGCTGTACTGGGGGTGCCCGTGCACGATGCACAACGCGCGAACCCGAGAGAAGGGATCGGCCCAATGCTCGACGGAGCCGCCGCTCCAGCACCCCCCGCGACCGGCATCGACGGCGCCCGGTTCCGCTCGGTGCTGGGCCGCTTCGCGACCGGCGTGGTCGCCATCACCGCCGTCGAGCCCGGCACCGGGCGCCCCGCGGGCCTGGTGGCGAACTCCTTCACGTCCGTCTCGCTCGACCCCCCGCTCGTCGCGTTCTGCATCGCGCACACCAGCAGCACGTGGCCGCGGCTGCGCGCCGCCGACCGGCTGTGCGTCAACATCCTGAGCGAGCCGCAGCTGGAGGTCTCCGAGCGGCTCGCGGTCAGGGGCGACGACAAGTTCGCCGGGATCGAGTGGACGCGCACCCGGGGCGGCGCCCCGCTGATCGAGGGCGCCCTCGCGTGGATCGACTGCTCGGTCGAGCGGGAGCACGTCGCGGGCGACCACGTGATCGTCGTCGCCCGCGTGCACGACCTCGGCCGGCACGCCGACGGCGACCCGCTGATCTTCTACCGGGGCGGCTACGGCGGCATCGCCTGACGGCGCCCTCCCCTGTCGCGAACGGGCCCGGACGGGCTCGGGCCGGCCTAGACGGGCTCGGGCGGGCCTAGACGGGCTCGTTCTCCGGCGTCCGCAGCCGGGCCAGCACCTGCACCGGGTCGCCGAGGACCTCCGCGAACGCGAACTCGGCGGCGCCGACGAGCGTCGTGTCGTCCCCCAGCGCGGCCGTCCGCAACCTGACCTTGTCGCGCGGCGCGGCCAGCGCCCCCTGCGCCAGCACGCTGCGGACCTGCGCGGCGGCCCCCAGGTAGATGTCGCGGAGCGTCCCGCCGAACACCACCAGCCCCGGGTTGAAGACGTTGACGAGGTTGGCGACGCCGAGCCCCAGCCACGTCCCGACCCGGTGCAGCGCCTCCCGCGCCACGATGTCGCCCCGGTCGGCGGCGTCCACGACGGCGCGCACCGCGTCCCGTCCGACCTGGTCGGGGCGCTCCTCCCGGCCCGCGAGGAACAGCAGGGTCCGCTCCCCCACCTCGGCCTCCAGGCAGCCCTTCGACCCGCAGGCGCAGCGCCGCCCGCCCGGGTTGACGACCATGTGCCCGACCTCGCCGCCGAACCCCTCGTCGCCGCCGAGCAGCCGCCCGCCGGCGATGATCCCGCCGCCGATGCCGACGTCGCCGTGCAGGTAGATGAGGTTGTCGCAGCCCACCCCGGTGCCCCGCTCGTGCTCGGCGAGCGCGCCCAGGTTCGCGTCGTTGCAGACCGACACGGGGATGCCGAGGCCGAGGCGGCGGGACAGGGCGTCGCCGAGCGGCAGGTCGCCGACATCGAGGTTCGGGCCGAACATGATCGCGTCGTCGGCGCGGCGCACCGTCCCGGGGAAGCCGAGCGCGGCGCCGACGCAGACCGCGTCCCGTTCCGCCTTGCGGACGAGCGAGCGGGCGCCCGCCACCAGCGTGCCCAGCAGTTCCGACGGGTCGGAGTCGCGGGCCCGGCGGCCCTCGCGCCGGTCCAGGATCACGCCGCCGAGGCCGACCCGGGCGACGACGAGCCGGTCCACCGCTACCTCGAACGCCAGCACGTACACGCGCGTCGACTCGGGACGGACGACGAGCGACGGGCGCCCGGCGCGGCGGCCGGGGCCGCGCGGCAGCTCCTCGCGGACGAGCCCGGCCGCCGTCAGGTCGGACGTCAGCGCCATGATCGTGCTGCGGTTGAGGCCGAGCGACTCGGCGAGCGTCGCGCGCGACGCGGGGCCGCGCAGGTGCACGAACCGCAGCAGCGTCCCGAGGTTGTGCCTCCGGACGTCCTCCTGCGACGGTCCCGCCCTCATCGGCGCAGCCCCAGGTCGCCGCTGACGCCCGAGGTGATCAGTTCGACGACCTGCCGGTGCGTCACGTCGGCGGTCCGCACCTGCGCGGCCGTCCGGCCGAGGTAGAGCGCGCAGATCCGGTCGGAGACGGCGAACACGTCGTTCATGTTGTGCGAGATCAGCACGACCGCGAGGCCGCGGTCGGCGAGCCGCCGCACGATCTCCAGCACCTGCTGGGTCTGCACGACGCCGAGCGCCGCCGAGGGCTCGTCCAGGACGACGACCTTGCAGTCCCACAGGACGGCGCGGGCGATCGCGACCGTCTGCCGCTGCCCGCCCGACAGGTGCGACACCCGCCGCCGCACCGAGTCGACCGTCCGGACCGACAGCCCCGAGAGCGTCCGGCGCGCCATGTCCTCCATGGCCTCCTCGTCCAGGGCGAGCCCGCGTCGCCGCTCCCGGCCGAGGAAGAGGTTCTCGACGATGTCGAGGTTCTCGCAGAGCGCGAGGTCCTGGTGGACGATCTCGATGCCGAGGGACGTGGCCGCGCGCGGGCTGCCGACCCGCACCGGGCGTCCCTCGAAGCGGTACTCGCCGCGGTCGATCGGGTGGATGCCGCCGATGCACTTCACGAGGGTCGTCTTGCCGGCGCCGTTGTCGCCGACCAGGGCGGTCACCTCGCCGGGGTGCGCGGCGAAGGAGACGTCGTGCAGCACCTTCATCGAACCGAAGCTCTTGTCGATGCCGCGCAGGTCGAGAACCGGAGTTCTGGACATCCCGTCGGGCTCCCACCGTGCCGCGCCGCCGCGTCCCGCGCGGCCGTGGACGCCGAGCGTATCAGCGGTCGCCCACGGTGCGGAAACGCCCGCGGGCCCGTCCGGTGCGGGGAGACCGGACGGGCCGACGGGCGCGACCGGGGAGCCGACGGTGCGGGCCATCGGCTCCCGGTGGTCGCCGGAACGGTTCATCTGCCCGTACTGCTGCGCCGGCGCCGGGCCAGCGCGTCGATGCTCGCGGCGAACAGCAGCACCAGGCCGGTGATGAGCAACGTCAGGTACGCCGACGTCCCGATCAGGCCCAGCCCGTTCTGGATCATCGCGATGACCAGGCCGCCGAGGATCGCGTCGCGCGCCTTGCCGCGGCCGCCGAACAGGCTCGTCCCGCCGATCACCGCCGCACCCACCGCGTACAGCAGCGTGTCGCCGCCGCCCGCCGCGGTGTTGACCGACATGAGCCGGGACGCCGCGACGATGCCGCTGACCGCCGCCAGCCCCGACCCGATCATGAAGACGGAGACCCGGATGCGGGTGACGTTGATGCCGGCCCGCCGCGCGGCCTCGGCGTTGCCGCCGACCGCGTAGACGTGCCGACCGAACGGGGTCCGGGCGAGGACGAACGTGCAGACGATCAGCAGGACGCCGACCAGCAGCACGCCCCACGGGACGCCGGCGACCACGGCCATCGGGCTGGGCGCGCGGTCGACGCTCAGCACGGCGGTGCCGATCAGCAGCGCCGCCGCGATCGCGACGGACTGGACGAGGACGAGCTGCAGCGGGCGGGAGTGCAGGCCCCCGGAGCGCTGCCGCTGCCAGCGCAGCAGCTGCAGGCCGGCGTAGCCGGCCGAGCAGACGATGGCGAGCGTCCAGCCGAGCCAGATCGGCATGTTGCGGTTGGCGAGCGCCACGATGACGTCGTCGCGGACGGCGACCGTGCCGCCCTCGCCGATCAGCCACAGGATGATGCCCTGCAGGCCGAGGAAGAACGCCAGCGTGACGACGAACGAGGGGATCCGCACCACCGCGACGAGCCAGCCGATCACGGCGCCGATGACGATCCCGACCGCGATCGCGCTGAGCACCACGACCGGCCAGGCGTATCCGGCGTCGGTGAGCAGTTTGGCCATGACGGCCGCGGAGACGCCGCTCGTCACGCCCGCCGACAGGTCGATCTCACCGAGCAGCAGCACGAACACCAGGCCCATCGCGAGAAGCGAGATGGGCAGCGCCTGGGTGAACAGGTTCGCGATGTTGGTGTTGCTGAGGAACGTGTCGGGCTTGAGGGCGGTGAACAGCACGATCAGCGAGACCAAGCCGAGCGCGGCGGGCAGGGCGCCCAGTTCACCGGCCCGCAGGCGGCCCCAGTAGTCGTGCAGCGCCGATCGCAGGTCGTGCTCGCGCAGGTCGGTGGCGAAGTCCGAGTCCGCCATTTTCACGGCGGCCTCCTTGCCTTCGGGGATTTCGGTGGACACCTGCTGCCCCTTCAGATGTTCTCGGCGGCGGTCGTCGGCGCGAGGCCGAGATCACCGGAACGGCCGGCGGTGATGAGCTCCACGACCTGGCCGTGGGTGACCTCGGAGCTCGCGACGTCCGCCGCGACCCGGCCGAGGTACAGGGCGGTGATGCGGTCCGCCACCTGGAACACGTCGTTCATGTTGTGCGAGATGAGCACGACGGCGTGGCCGGTGTCGGCGAGCCGCCGCACCAGGTCCAGCACCTGCTCCGTCTGCGCGACGCCCAGCGCGGCCGTCGGCTCGTCCAGGATGACGACCTTCGACTCCCACAGGGCGGCCTTGGCGATCGCGACCGTCTGCCGCTGCCCGCCCGACAGGTTCGACACCTGCTGCCGCACCGACTTGACCGTCCGGACCGACAGCCGGGCGAGGGTCTCGCGGGCCGCCTTCTCCATCGACGCCTCGTCCAGCACGGCGAACTTGCGCCGCTCCCGGCCGAGGAACATGTTCTGGACGATGTCGAGGTTGTCGGCGAGCGCGAGGTCCTGGTAGACGACCTCGATGCCGAGGTCGGCGGCGGCGCGCGGCCCGTCGATGGTCACCGGCCGCCCCTCGAACTCGATCCGGCCCGAGTCGACGGGGTGGATCCCGGCGATGCACTTGATGAGGGTGGACTTCCCCGCGCCGTTGTCGCCGACGAGGGCCATCACCTCGCCGCGCCGCACCGCGAAGTC
This sequence comes from Actinomadura cremea, assembly GCF_014648495.1. Lineage (GTDB taxonomy): Bacteria > Actinomycetota > Actinomycetes > Streptosporangiales > Streptosporangiaceae > Spirillospora > Spirillospora cremea. Next base: position 238,777 of record NZ_BMRF01000003.1, on the reverse strand, counting down.
CACGTCGTGCAGCACGTGGACGGGGCCGAAGCTCTTGTTCAGCCCGGTCAGGCGCAGTACGGGGTCACCGTTGTCTGCCACGTGTTTCCTTCCAAGGGTCGTGCCCGTGGCGGGCCCCCACGCGTCCCGGGGTTCCGGGCACCCGGGGCGCTCTCGGGGAGCGGGGCCCGCCACGAGGTCAACGGGGAGCCGTCACTGGACGCCGGCGTCCTTGCACTTCTGCGCGTAGGCGCCCGCGCACAGCTCCGCGGCCTTCACGAAGCCGTCGTCGACGACCTTCTTGATGTTGTCCTCGGTGATGGTGATCGGCTCGAGCAGCACGGACGGGACGTCGCGGTTGCCCTTCGGGTCCTTGACGGTGCCGTTCGTCTCGCCCTTCTCGCCCTTGAGCAGCGACACCGCGAGCTTCGCGGCGGCGTCCGCCTCCTGCTTGATCGGCTTGTAGACGGTCATGCACTGGTTGCCGTCCAGGATGTTCTGGAGGCCCTGCAGGGTCGCGTCCTGGCCGGTCACGGCGACGTCGCCCGCGGCCCGGTTCTTCTTCAGGATCGAGATGACCGCGTTGCCGATGCCGTCGTTGGCGGCCAGCACGCCGTCGATCTCGCCCTTCTGCTCGGTCCACATCTGCTCGAAGATCGTGGCGGCGTTCTCGGCCTTCCAGTCCGGAACGGCCTGCTCGGCGGCCTTCTTGTACTTGGAGTTCTTGTCCAGGACCCCGTGGTAGCCCTGCGCGAACAGCGTCGCGTTGTTGTCGGTCGGCGCACCGTTCAGGTAGACGATGTTCGACTCCTTGTCGCCGAGGCACTCCTGCAGCCCCGTGCCGAGCGCCGCGCCCACCTTCACGTTGTCGAACGACACGTAGTAGTCGGAGACGCCGCCGAGCGTGAGCCGGTCGTAGTCGATCGTCGGCACGCCGCGGTTCTGCGCGAGGCGCTGCACGGCGGCGGCCGAGTTCGAGTCGATGCCGTCCACGACCAGGACGGTGACGCCGTTGGTGAGCATCTGCTCGGCGATCGTCTGGAACCGCTGTGCGGAGCCCTCGGCGTTCTGGATGTCGTACTCGACGCCGGCGGCCTTGAACGCCTGCGTCAGGTACGGGCGGTCGAAGCTCTCGTAGCGGTCCGACGAGGTCGTGTCGGGCAGGATCACGCCGATCTTGCCCTCGGCCGCGCCGGTCGAGGTGCCTTCGGAGTCGTCCCCGCACGCGGTGAGCGACGTGAGCGACACTGCCGCGGCGGCGGAGGCCGCCGCCAGGCGGAGGATCCCCTTGCGCATTGCACGGGTCCTTTCTTGGGGGTGGCCGCAGGTCGCGGCCTCGGGGGTTTTCGCCGCCGGTGTGCGGGCCCGTCCTGCACCGGCGTGAATGTTGTGCCCCGCAACTTATGTCCCGCTCGTCCGTCACACCAGACCCGGGCGCCCGTTAATTTGTTGTTGGCCGTAACAATCAAGTAACGCGGGGGAAACGGCACGCGTCCGGCGAACGACCTGATCAAGGCCATGACCGGCCAGTACGCCGGATTGTTCGCCGGATCAACATTCCCCGGTTGACCGCGCACGCTCGACGGCGGCCCGCGTTCGAGAAGCGGGCCGGGTGGAACCGGCGCGGCGCGGTGGGGCTCTGAAGGGGGTCCTGTCGGACGAACACGGAGACGCACCGATGGCAGCAGGAGACACGGCCGGTGCCGCACAGCTCGTCGACGAGCTGTGCGGCGCGTGGGAGGCGCGGGCGGCCGCACCGGACCGCGGGGACGCGGAGCGGGCGCTCGCGGAACTGTACGAAGCCCGGGGATGGGAGCGGCCCGAGGCCGTCATCTGGCTGGAATCGCCGCTGGCGGGCGCGATAGCGGCGCGGACCCTGCTGTACGGCCACGAGCACCTGGACCGCGCGGAGAACCCGGAGGCGCACGAGCTCTGGGTCGGTGCCGCGACGGCGCGCCTGGAGGGGGCGTACGGAGCCGGCGCCGGTCGGGAGCCGTCCCCCTTCGAGGAGGACGAGCCCTTCGCCGCGCGGTGGCGGCTGCCGCCGGTCTCCTCGGCCTACCGGCTCTCCCACGACATGGACGACCCGAACGTGCGGGCGGTCCTGCAGCGCGTCGGCGAGCCCGCCTGGGCGATCAACACCGCCGTCGGTGCCCGGTTCAAGGAGGAGGCGCTGGCACCGGGCGATCCGGAGTTCTTCGCCGAGGCCGGCGCGCAGGCCCACGAGCGGCTGCTGCGGGGGCTCCGGCCGGTGTTCCCCGCCGAGCGGTGGGACGCGGTGCGCGCGGCACTGCGGTCATGCGCCGAGGCCCCGCGCCCCGATGACTGGAAGCGGTGGCGGCGGGTCTGGGAGGCGGTGCGCGCTCCGGACCACCACGCGCTCCTGATCCTGGCGGCGGTGCGCCACGGCGGCGTCCCGGAGACGGGCGATCTGCGGGCCCGGCTGCGCCTGGCCCCGGCCGTCGGATGGTGGTGGCCGCTCAACGGCGTCGCCCTGCTGTCCGCTCCCCCGGCCGAGGTCCACACCGACGCCCTGGGGCGGCTGCACCGGGAGGACGGCCCGGCCGTCCGGTACCGGGACGGCTTCGCGCAGTACTGCTGGTCCGGCCGCCTGGTGCCGTCCGACCTCGTCGATCCCGGGTGGAGCGCCGCCGACATCGTCCACGCGTCCGACGAGGAGCTGCGGGAACGGGCCGCCCGGCGGTTCGGCGCCGCCTCGTCCGCGGCGACCCGCGGAGCCGGGCGGGTCACGCCGGATCTGCGTCGCTGCGCCGCCGACCGCCTGGGCTGGGCGCGCCTCGCCGCCGAGGCGCCGCTGGCACGGGTCGCCGGGCCCGTGCCCGATCCCGGCGACCCCGGGTGCGAGCTGACGCTCCACGACGTCCCCGCCACGGTGCTGGGGCAGGCGGTCCGCCTGGTGGTGCGGTCCGGGGGCGCCCGGGACGGGTCCGCGGTGCTGGTGCCCGCCGACGCGACCGATCCGGTGGCGGCCGCCGCCTGGCTCGGCGACGGCGCCCCCGAGCCGGCGCCGCCGCCCGAGCTGCTGACCCGCGTCTGGGAGAGCGAGGACCTGCAGAACGTGCTGGCCGGGCTCGACTGCGCGATGCCCCACGAGCACGTCGAGGCCGTCCACCTCTACTGCGGCGCCCCGCTGTACTCGTTCGCCGGGCACGGCACCGGCGGCACCTACTTCCTGTGCGGCGACGGTTCCCGCCGTCCGGTGCTGTACGCCGACTCCGAGGGCGGCTACCAGGTGCTCGGCCGCGATCTCGAGGAGGCCCTGCGGTTCATGGTCAGCACCGACCCGGACAGGGGCGAGCCCGACGAGGACGCCGAGGCCGCCGAGGCGCTCGGCCTGCGGCCGCTGTCGCCCGCGGAGCACCGGGCGCGCCGGCGCGCGGCCGAGGCCATGGCGGGCGCCCTCACCCTGGTGATGGTCGACGAGAACAACGCCTACGAGCACCGCCCGGACACGTGGTTCCGCTGAGGCGAGACGTCAGCCGCGCGAGGCCAGCACCCCCGCGATGCGGTCGGCGGCACCGGCCGCGTCGCCGGCCGGGGTGATGCGCTCCGACCACGACCACCAGAACCACCATCCGTCGGCGGCCTGCTCCACCAGGATGTTCTCGGTGAGCGCGGACGCGTCGGGGTTCGCCACGTGCAGGGCGGGCGACTGGCCGCGGGGCAGCGTGAGGCGCACGCGGAACCCGCGCGCGACCAGCTCGTCGCCGAGCTCTTCCAGGTATTCGATCCGCGACTTCGTCGGAGGCGCGGGCTCCGTGCCGTCAGGCGTCATCCTCGTTCCTTCATGGATTCCGTCGGCCCGACGAGGAGTCACCTTTCCGTGTCCCCGGCCGGTGCGCAAGCACTTCGGGCAGGTCAGCCGGACGCGCCGCCGCGAGCGGCGGGTAGGCGTCGACGGACGGACCGCCATCCGGGATATCTTGCGCATGGCAGACGGCAAGCGGCGAGATGGGGGCGATGACGTGGGCGGCGCCGAGGCGGAGCGGACACGGCCGGACCAGCGGCTGCCGAAGCGCGAGGGCACGCCGGAGGAGTCCGCGACGGCCGGGGACGAGGTCCGCGAGGAGCCCGGCGACGAGCGCGTCGCCGGGGAGACCCTCGTGGACGAACCGTCCCCGCGGGTGCCGAAGCAGGGCTGGACGGCCGAGCTGCCCGCACCGTCCGGGGACGACGACGCCGGGGCGTCCGAGGAGGCCGGCGAGGCCGCGCCGGAACCGGAGGCCGAACCGGAACCGGAACCGGTGTCGGAGTCGACGTCAGAACCGAAGCCGGAGACGCAGCCGGAGACGCAGCCGGAGGCGACGCGGCCCGCGCCGCTTCCCTCGGCGGACCCCGAACCGGCGGACGCGGACGCGGAGCCGGAGACGGTCGCGGAGCCCGCGCCGACCTCGGTGGCCGAGGCGACGCGCCCCGTCCCGCTCCCGTCCGTCCCCCCGCCCGCGGACCCGCCCGGCCCGGTGGACCCAGCCGACGCGACGGCCCCCGCACCGCTTCCGGCACCCGACCCCGCACCGTCGGCAGCCACGCCCTCCACGCCGCCCGCACCCGCGCCGTCCGTCCCGGCGCCGCGTCCGGCCCCGGCACCGGCCCCCGCACCCCCCGTGCAGGGCGGGACGAGCGGGGCCGCGGCGAAGCGCGGCGAGAGCCCGACGTGGCACCGGCAGCACTACACCGTCGGCGTGTTCCTCCTCGCCTACGGGGTGATGAGCCTGATCAGCGGAGCGCTGCTGTGGGGCGACCGGCGCGACGAGGTCGGGGACTACTTCGCGTCCGGACCGTCCGGGCCGATCCTCGTCCTGGCGAAGGCGGTCCAGGTGGCGCTCGTCCTGGTCGGCGCGGCGGCGATGGCGCGCCGCCGCGACACCTGGCTCGTGGCGCCGCTGGCCGGGTGGATGGCGGGCTTCGCGCTGTTCGCCGTCCTGGACGTCTACACCGCGCGGTGGGGCGGGCTGCTGGAGCACCTGCTGTATCTCGCGGGGTTCGTGATCCTGCTGTTCCTGTCGTACGGACTGAGCGCGAAGGCGCAGGTCGGCGGCGCGGCGCGGACGCCTGGGCCGGGGCAGCCGGAGGGGCTGACCAGGACGCAGGAGCTGGCTCTCGCGGCGATCAACCGGCTGCCGCGCCGCTGACCCGACGCCCGGAGCGGAGCGCCGACGAAGTGGAGGGCGGCGGGTCAGCGCGGCTCGTCCGGGAGGCCGGGCGTCACGGCACGACGACGATCTTGGCGTGCCGCTCCGGCCGGGACAGCTCGGTGAACGCGTCCGCGATCCCGTCCAGCCCGACCGTGCCGGTGATGATGGAGCCCGCGTCGACGCGGCCCTCGGCGATGTCGGTCAGGGTGGCGCCGTACTCGGCGGGCAGGGCGCCGAACGTGCCGCGGATCGTCAGCTCCTTGCTGACCGCGACGCCGGGCTCGATCTCGTCCGGCTGCATGCACACCCCCACCACCATGATCGTCGAGCCGGCGGGGGCGCCCTCCACGGCGCGGGCGAGCATGCCGGGGACGCCGACGCACTCGAACACGACGGCCTGCCGCACGTCGAGGCCGAACAGCTCGGCGGCGATGCGGTCGACGGTGCCGGTGGGGACGCCGAGGTCCGTCCAGCGGTCGTAGGGGGACGCGGCGGCGGGGTCGAGCACCTCGTCGGCGCCGAGGCCGGCGGCGAGGGCGCGGCGCTTCGGGGAGAAGTCCACGGCGATCACGGGGCCGTGGCCGCGGGCCTTGAGGGCGGCGACGACGCCGAGCCCGATGGGGCCGAGGCCGAGCACGACCGCGACGGCGCCCGGCGCGACGCCGCTGCGCAGGACCGCTCGGGTGCCCACGGCGAACGGCTCGGTGATCGCGGCGGTCCGGGGGTCGAGCCCGTCCGGGACGGGCAGCGTCAGGCCCTCGTTGAGGATCATGTACTCGCCGTAGCCGCCGGGGTAGGCGGGCGTGTAGCCGATGATCCCCGAGCCCTGCGGGCCGACGCCGATCGGCGGCCCGCACACGGCGGCGCCCACCGGGAACCTGCGCTCGGTGCCGGGCCCGTAGTCGACGACCTCGCCCGCGAACTCGTGCCCGAAGACCAGCCCGTCGCGGGGGTCGTGGGGGTTGCCGCCGGAGCGCCGGGTCGTCTCCATGAACGCGTCGGGATCCTGGAGGGCGTGCAGGTCGGAGCCGCAGATCCCGCAGGCCAGGGTGCGGACGAGCAGTTGCCCTTCCTGCGGGACCGGGTCGGGCACGTCGGTCACGATCATGGTCTGGTCGTCGGTGGTCAGCGCTGCGCGCATCCGCGGCCTCCCGGTCTGTAGGCGAACGGTCCGTACCCGGAACCGAACCACGTTCCGCGCCCGCGCGATAGTCACCTGCGCCACTGATCACTGGCAGGTTTGTGGGTGCGGCGACAGGGGAAGCCGATCTTGGCAGTTGTTGCCGTTGGTGCACGATGTGCTCCATGTCACTTTTTGGAGCATGAGAGTGCGAAAGATGACGTGGTCGGTGGCGCTGGCCGCGTCCCTGGCGGTGCCCGCCGCGCTCGCGGTCCCCGCCGCCGCTCGGCCCCCCGTGTCCCCCGCGGCGACCTGCGACCCCACCCGCACCGAGCCCGAGTACCGCGGCGACGTCCCGGCACCGGCCGACGTCCTCGGCTTCGACCTGGGCGAACGTCCGGCCAGTGCCGCCGAGTCGGACCGCTACCTGGAGACGGTCGCCGCGCGCAGCGACCGCGTCGTGTCCGGGACCCTCGCGACGAGCGCGCAGGGCCGGCCGCTGAAGTACGCCATCGTCGGCGAGCCGCGGCTCGTGACCGCCACCGGCCTGGCGAAGGCGCGGTGGGACGCCCGGCGGCTGCGCGACCCGCGCACCCCCGACCGCCTCGCCGAGCGGCTCGCGCGGACCGGCGTCCCGATCCTGTGGGTCAGCGGCAACGTGCACGGCGACGAGCCCAGCGGGACGGACGCCGCGCTGCGGGTGCTGCGCGACCTCGGCGACCGCACGGACTGCGCCGCCGAACGCGTCCTCGACAACGCGCTGGTCGTGATCCTGCCGACGCAGAACCCGGACGGGCGCGAACTGGGCACCCGGGAGAACGCCTACGGGTTCGACATGAACCGCGACTGGTTCGCGCGGACCCAGCCGGAGACCGACGGCAAGCTGGCGATGCTGAACCGGTACCCGCCCGTCCTCTACATCGACGCGCACGAGATGGGCGGGACCTCCTACTTCTTCCCGCCGAACGCCGACCCGGTCTACCACGAGACGCCCGAGCGGGCGATCGGGTGGATCAACGGGATCTACGGGACGTCGATGGCCGCCGAGTTCGAGTCGCGCGGCATCGACTTCTTCAACCGGAACGTCTACGACCTCTTCTACCAGGGGTACGGCGACACGGTGCCGACGAGCGCGTTCCACGCGGCCGGGATGACGTTCGAGAAGGGCGGGGAGAGCCCGTACCCGGAGCGCGTGACGGAGCAGTACCTCACCCAGTGGGTGACGCTGTCGGCCGCCGCCCGCGACCGGCACCGGCTCCTCACCGAGTGGCGCGAGATGGCCGTCGAGGCGCAGGAGCAGGGCGAGGCGGGCGCGCTCGAACCCAACCAGGTCTACAACCCCGGTAACGAGGTCGTGCGCCCGGTCCCCGACCGGGAGGTCCGGCACTACTTCCTGCGGGACGACACCCCGGCGAAGCGCGACGAGGTCCGGTCGATCGTGCGCAGGCTCCAGCGGATGGGGGTCGAGGTCGAGCGGCTCGTCCGGCCCCTGACGGTCCCGGACTACAAGGAGTACGGGCGTTCCGCGGGCGGGACCACACTCCCCCGGGGCACGTACTGGATCTCCATGGCCCAGCCGGAGAAGCACTGGATCCAGGCCATGCTGAACGAGGACTCCTACACACCGTTCCCCTACTTCTACGACGTCACCGCGTGGAGCCTGCCGCTGCTGGCGAACGTGCCGGGCGGCTCGTCCGGTGCCGAGCTCCGGCCCCGGGCGCGTCCGGTGGGGGACGTCCCCGCGGAGCGTCCGGGGCACGAGCGCGGGGCCCCGGACATCGGCGTCCTGCAACTCTCGGAGACCTCCTCGTCGGCGCGGCAGTCGACCGGCTGGCTGCGGCACCGCCTCGACCGCGACTGGCGGCTCCCGTTCACGCCGCTGCGCCCGTCCGACGTGGCGTCCGGCGGGCTGGACGGCGTGGACGTCCTGCTGGTGCCGGACGGTCCGGCCGCCCAGGCCCACGACGCGCTCGGCGAGGCCGGACGGACGGCGCTGCGGGAGTGGACGCGCGGCGGTGGCCGGTACGTCGGCTGGCAGGGCGGCACGGAACTCGCCGCCCGGCTCGGGCTGACCACCGCGACGCTCGCCGAGCCCGCCTCCGACATCCCCGGCACGCTGTTCCGCGCGACCGTCGACGAGGGCAGCCCGCTCGCGAAGGGCGTCGGCGGCGCCGTCTGGAACTTCACCTCCTACGACGCGGTGATGCGCGCGTCCAGCGGAGTCGTCGTCCGCTACCCGGAGGCCGACGCCCCCGGCTGGTTCGTCTCCGGGTACCAGCGCGGCAGCGAGGAACTCGGCGGGACGGCCGCGGTCGTCGACCAGCCGGTCGGTGAGGGACGCTCGGTGCTGTTCGCCGCCGAGCCGAACTTCCGGGCGTTCACCGACGGCACGGCGGAGCTGCTGCGCAACGCGATCCTCGGGCCCGATCCGGAGCGCGCTCCGGAGCCGCGGTCGTCGGCCGCGGCGGAGGCGTCCCGGACGGCCGCGGCACTGCCCGCCCGCGAGTCGCCGATCCGGGTCTCGGTGCGCGCCGGGGACGCGGGCGCCGCCGAGTCGGTGCTGCGGTCGGTCGGCGCCACGTGGGACGAGCGCCGCGACGGCGACGCCGTCCGGTTCGTGATCGACAACCCGCAGGGGCTGCCGGTGGACCACCACCCGTTCGCCCGGCGGCTGCCGGCGCTCATCGCCGAGGCCGGAATCGTCCCGCTGGCGGTCACCCTGCCGTGACGGCGCGGTCCCGGGGACCGGGTCCGGTCCCCGGGATCAGCGGACGATCCAGGCGATCGCGGTCATCGTGCCGGGCGGGACCTCGGTGAACCCGCCGTCGCGGACCGCGACCGCCGCCTCCTTCACGCACGTCCGCCACGGGACGTCCCGCGCCAGGCGCACGCGCGCACCGGCGTCGAGCCACGCCGCCACGTTTTTCTTCTTCCCCTGCCGCAGCAGCAGCTGGGCGGCGTGCCCGCACTGCGCCGCCGCCTTCCCCGTGGTCATCGTGACGTCCGGGTTGAGGGCGATCGCCGCGTACGGGGGCTCGGGCGGCGGGCCCGGCTCCTCCGCCTCCGCGAGGTCGAGACCGGCGACCTGCAGCTTCGCCAGCTGCGGCGGGACGTCCGTCACCGGGCCCGGCGGGAACGCCCGGACCTGCGCGCCCGCGTGCTCGACGGTGACGCCCGGCAGCTCCTGCGCCTCCGGCCAGCGCACGCCGCGCGCACGGCGCGTCACCTTGCGTATCCGGCGCGACTCCCACGCCCGGACGGCCTCGCGCCACTCCCCGTCCGGCTCCACCGCCCGCGGGTCGGTGAGCAGCCGGACGACCGCCGCCGCGGCCGCCGCACAGACGGCGCCGTGCGCGGGCGGATCGGCCTTCTCGGCGCGGACCACCAGCTGCATGGCCCAGGGCGGATCGTCGCGGGGATCGAAGTCGGGTCGCACGCCTGGAGTATTCCAAACCCGATCCAATGCCCCGCACGCGACTTTCCGCCGCAGGTAGTGGGTACGGCAACCTTTACCGTTCCGCGATCGTTCAGAACGAGTGGGAGGGCGGCCGACGCCTGAGCCGGGCGGGGCCGCCCAGGCGGAGGAGTCTGGTGGGAGGTCCCCGTGACCATTGGCCAGTGGAGCGATTCCATCCCGGGTAACGGCACGTTCTTCGTCGGCATCGACATCGCCCCGGGCCGGTACCTGTGCACCGACGCCAAGGGCGGCTGGTGGGTCCGCTACCCCGGGCCGGGCGGGGGCGAGCCCGTCGCCTCCTGGCCGCTGCCCGAGGGCGGGATCGAGATCGAGATCGCCGCCACCGACGTCGCGTTCGAGACCCACACGGGCACCGACTGGAAGCGCGTCGGCGGGACCGCGAAGACCGCGACGGGCGAGGCCCCCGAGCCGCGCCCCGTCGCCGACCCGGCCCTGCGCGCCGAACTGGACGCCGTCGCCGCGCGCGGCGTGCTGCCGGGCTGGCTCGTCCCGGCGTCCATGCTCATGCTCGGGCTGATCGGGTCCACCCTGCTCGGCCCGTTCTGGCTGCTCGCCCTCGGCATGCTCGCCGTGATGATCACGTTCGGCGGCCGCTCGCTGGCGCCCGACATCCGGCGCGTCCGCGAACTGGAGCGCAACCGCGACCGCTACCACACCCTCGACGACTTCGACGCCGAGGGCCGGGCGATGCTGGCCCGCGCGCAGGCCGCGCTCGACGCCGTCCGCGACTCGCGGGTCAACCGGGAGGGGCTGCTGGACGCGGCCGACAACGCGGTCATGCTGCCGCGCCAGGAGTGGGAGATCGCGCAGGTGCTCGCGCGGCAGTCCAAGCTGCGCGCCGACCACGCGGAGATGGCCGGCTCGGCGACGTTCCCCGAGGTGGAGGCGGCGCTACGGCCCCTGCGCGAGAAGCTCGACCTGTCCGTCCGGTCGGTCGCCCGGCGCATCGAGGCGCTGGAGCGGTACGCCGAGCGGGCCCGCGCCGCCGACGAGGCGCTGGACGCGCACCGCCGGTTGGAGGAGATCGCGGCGAAGGCGCACGAGTACGACGAGCTGGTCGCCGACACCGTCCGCGACGACCTCGCCATCCCCGCCATCGACCGTCTCACCGAGCAGTCCGAGGCGCTGATCACCACCCTGCGCGAGCGCCTCACCGCGGCGGCCGAGGCCGCCGACCAGCTCCCACCCGCGCCCTGACCCGGAGAACGTTCTAGAGGACGCCCGTGTACGTGAGGGCGAACACGAGGTAGGGCACGAGGAACACCCAGCACACGAGCACGATCCCGTGGACGACCTCGCCCGGTTCGCGCGCGCGGCCCAGGTAGCGGTGGTACAGCCAGACGAGCAGCGGAGCGAAGAGCACCTGCACCCACAGCGTCCGCTGCGGGAACACGTGCCCGGCGGCCGCCAGCGCGACCGTGCCCGCGCACGCGGCCGTCCAGGCGGCGAGCCCGATCCGGTAGGCGCGACGCGGCCCGAGCCGCACCGCGATCGTCGTGTAGCCGCTCGCCAGGTCGGCCTTGTAGTCGGTGACCGTCGTCGGCACGTACAGGGCCGTCGCCACCAGGACGCCCTGCGCCGCCATCGCCCACGGGAAGCCGTCGACCGGCCGCACGACCGTCCATCCCGCGAGCAGCGCGAGACCGCCCACTCCGGCCGCGTTGCTCGCCACGTCGAACCCCGGCCGGTCCTTCAGCCGCACCGGCGGCACGCTGTACAGCCACCCGAGCACCAGGAACCCGAGTGTCACCAGCGCGAACGCGGGCCGCACGGTGAGCGCGACGGCCAGCGCCCCGGCGGCCGTCACGTGCGCGGCGACCAGCGCGCCCCGCACGCCGAGCCGTCCCTCGACGAGCGGCGTGTCCCCCTTGCGCGGGTTGCGCAGGTCGCCGTCCAGGTCGAACGCGTCGTTGATCGCCAGGACGGCGAGCCACACCAGCGGCCCCCACACCACGAGCCCGGTGAGGACGGGCGCCGCGGCCCGCGCGCATTCGCCGGCCGGCGGGACGCAGGCGTCCTGTCCCGCCACCAGCCACCGCGTGGCCAGCAGGTGCCCGACGTAGAAGGGGACGAGCGACACCAGCCAGATCGCCGGCCGGGCGATGAGCCAGAGGTCGAGCAGGATCCGCCACGCGTGCGGCACGGCCGCCCGCCGTTCGGTCCGCCGAGCGCGCACGGCCGCCACCCCCGGGGGATGATCGTTTATTGGACTTGACGTCCATTAGAACCTCCCCGAACTCGCCGCCCCATGCAAGAACCACCGGGAACCCACCACGTGGATCTTTGCTTCGCAGGCCGGCCGTTCCGCGCTCGGGGACCCCGAGTACTGGCAGGGCTTCATCGACGACGTCAGAGTGTTCCAGGGGGCACTGGCCAAGGAGGAGATCTTCACGCCTCCCTATCCCTGACGGCACCGGGGGAAGTAGGTCTCGTGCGGTGGCGGCCCCGGGCGTCCGGGGCCGCCACCGGCGTTTGCGTGAGACCCGGCGGGGCGGGTCAAGAGAGGAGGGCGCGGACTTGGTCGGGACCGGTGAAGACCTCGGCGCGCCATCCGACCTCGCGGGCGGCGCGGACGTTGCGCTCGGTGTCGTCGAAGAAGACCACGTCGGCGGGGTCGACGCCCAGCCGGTCGGCGCAGATACGGTAGGCGCGGGGGTCCGGCTTCGCGACGCCGATCCGGCAGGAGTAGGTCAGCGCGTCGAAACGGGCCAGCCAGGAGCCGTGCCTCTCCTCGATGCGGGGGATCAGGTCGTCGATGATGTTGGAGAGCAGGCCGAGGGTGCGGCCCTCGTCGGCGAGGTCGCCCACGAGGCCGACCATGCGGTCGTCGACCTCGGTCCAGCTGTCGAGGTCGGCCTCGATCAGGGCGGGCACGTCGGGGAACCCGGTGCCGAGGGCCGCGGCGACGTCCGTCCAGTAGGCGGTGCTCTCCTGCCCGGCGTCGTAGGCGGGACGGCAGGACCAGTACGCGTCCCAGAACGGCGGACCCGAGCGGCCGGCCAGGGACTCGATGCGCCGCACCGCCTCCGGGCTCTGCGTGCGGGCGATCACTCCGTACAGGTCGAACACGATCACGTCGGACATGGTCCGAGACTACGCAAGGCGAGCAAGCGGTTGTCCGAGACGGCATAATGAGGGGGTGACCACGACGAACGCTGATTCCGGACGACCCAGAACCCGCAGTTCCGGCGAGGGCGGAAGCCGCCGCCGCGGCAAGGGGTCCCCGGCCCTGGCGTCGGAACGGCGTGAGCACCTGGTCAAGCTGGCGGCCGAACTGTTCGCCGAGAAGGGTTTCCAGGCGACGACGGTCCGCAACATCGCCGAAGAGGCGGGGATCCTGTCGGGCAGCCTGTACCACCACTTCGACTCCAAGGAGTCGATCGTCGACGAGATCCTCACCGGGTTCTTCGAGGACATCATGGCGTCGTACCGCCGCGTCATCGACGAGGGCGGAGACCCGCGCGCGACGATCGCCGGGCTCGTCCGGACCGCGTTCGGCACGCTGGAGCCGCACCGGGCGGCCATCACGGTGATGCAGAACGACTGGAACTACCTCAGGGGGATGGAGAGGTTCGCCTACCTGACCAAGTCCGAGGACGAGGTCGAGAAGATGTGGGTGGACACCCTGAAGGCCGGTCAGGAGCAGGGCGTGTTCCGGCTCGACCTCGACCCGAAGCTCACCTACCGGATGATCCGCGACACGGTGTGGGTCGCCATCCGCTGGTTCAAGCCGGGCGGGAAGCTCAACGCCGAGGGGCTGGCCGAGCATTACCTGAAGGTCATGTTCGACGGCATCAACCTGCACTGACCTGGGCAGATATTCCAGGGGCGCGGCGGCCGCGCGATTTCGGAGGTGTGCCCTCCGCAACCCCCTTAGTGTGCTTAGTCACACTTCCCGAGCAGGGGTGATGACGTGGCCCGTGGGGACGCTGTTACGGACGAGTTCTACGGGGGGAGGGCGACATGACGGCTGATCGGGACGCCGCGGGCCACGGGGAGCCCACGCCCGCCATGCGCGCCGCGACCGCGCGCGGGCTGCAGGAGCAGTTTCCCGGGGTGCGGGTCTGGTACGGCGCGGCGACGGGATCGTGGTGGGCGATGGTGCCACTGCGGGACGGGCCGCAACTGCTGGAGGCCGAGACCCCGCAGCGGCTCCGCGACGCGATCCTGAACGCGCGGGCGCGGGGATGAAACGCGCGGGCGCGGGGATGACCGGCGGCGGGTGAGGAACGGTCCCGCGATACGCGAGGTTCGAGGCCGTCCGCCGGAGACGGGGCGCGATCCGTCCCCGGCGGGCGGCGTCACATCGACGTTAACCCGAAACAGCTTCAGACACAAGCGCTTGCTCGGTGGCCGTCACCGCTCGTGCTGGACGACCGCCCGTTCCGCCGTGATCGGCGCGATCAGATCGTCGGCGACCGTGCGGTGCGCCGGATGGTCCCGGTAGGCCCGGAACGCGTCCAGGTCCGCGAAGTCCGCGACCACCACGAAGTCGTACGCGCCCGGTGACACGCCCGCGTCGGTGCCCATGACGTACTCCCGGATCTCCGGGATGAGACCGGGCAGTTCCGAGAGCCGCGCCGCGATCTCCTCCTGCTGGCCGGTGGTCGTCCCCTCGGCCCACTTGAACATCACCACATGCCGGAATCCACTCATACGGGCACGTTAGCGGGGCCGCGATCACCGGCGCCCCGGTCGGTCCGGCCCCGGCGAGTCGCGCGTCCCGGACGCCCTCGGAGGCGGCGGTTCAGACGGTGCCGAGTTCGGCGGCGACCATCGCGCCGAGCTCCCAGCACTCCTCGAGCGCGGCGCGGCCGGGCTCACCGGTGACGACCGCGGGCGGACGGACGGCGCGCCACTTCAGGCCCGTCGTGATCGACTCCAGGGCGCGCAGCGCCCCGGTCGCGTCGCCGCCGGCGTGCAGGTACGCGCCGAAGGGGCGGCGGGCCGTCGCCTCCAGGCACGGGTAGTAGATCTGGTCGAAGAAGTGCTTGAGCGCGCCCGACAGGTAGCCGAGGTTGACCGGGGAGCCGAGCAGGTAGCCGTCCGCCTCCAGAACGTCCACGGGCGACGCGGTCAGCGCGGGACGGGACACGACCTCGACGCCCTCGACCTCGTCGGTGGACGCGCCGGAGCGCACGGCCTCGTACATCGCCTGCAGGTTCGGCGACGGGGTGTGGTGGACGATCAGCAGCCTCTTCATCGTCTCCGACTCTAGATCGCCCGCGTCCGGCCGGGCCCGGCACGTGCATGATTCGATGTGACTCCCCCGTGGAAAGGCAGGACCCCCATGACCGTGCAGGGCCACTGCGACCCGGCGTTCGCCGGTGTGCGCGAGGTGTTCGAGCAGAACTTCGCCGAGGGACGCGAGCTCGGCGCCGCCATCGCGGTGTACGCGGGCGACCGCAAGGTCGTGGACCTGTGGGGCGGGATCGCCGACCGCCGCACCGGCCGCGAGTGGCGTGCCGACACGCCCTGCTTCGGGTTCTCCTGCACCAAGGCGGTGACGGCCGCCGCCGCGATGCTGCTCGCCGAGCGCGGCGCCTACGAGGTGGACGGCCCGGTCACCGCCTGGTGGCCCGAGTTCGGCGCGGCGGGCAAGGACGCCGCGACGGCCGCGCACCTGCTGTCGCACCAGGCGGGGCTGCCCGCGTTCGCCCGTCCGGTGTCGGCGGAGGAGGCGGCGGACGCGCCCGCGCGGGCCGCCGAGCTGGCCGGGCAGGAGCCGGAGTGGACGCCCGGCGAGGCGCACGGCTACCACGCGCTGACCTACGGCTGGCTGGCCGGTGAGATCGTGCGGCGGCTGTCCGGACGGACGGTCGGCGCGTTCGTCGAGGACGAGTTCGCCCGCGACCTCGACCTGTGGATCGGCGCCCCGGACGGCGTCATCGAGCGGGCGGCGAAGATGTCGGCGGGCCGCCGGGTGACGAGCGGCGGCGGGGCGGACGCGCCGCGCCCCGCGGGCGACGCCACGATCCTCGACCGGCTCGCGAGCGCCTACACCGACCCGGACAGCCCCATGAACCGGGCGATGAACAACCCGCACCCCGGCAAGGGCGGCTACAACAACCCGGTGGTGCTGCGCGCGGGCTGGCCGTCGGCCGGGATGCTCGCGACGGCCCCCGCGTTCGCCGCCTTCTACCGCGATCTCGTCGCGGGCCGGATCCTGCGCCCGGACACCCTCCGCGAGGCGCTGCGCACCCGCGTGAGCGGCCCCGACCGGACGATGCTCATCGAGAGCGCGTTCGGCCTCGGTTTCATGCGTCCGGCGCAGACGTTCTTCACCCCGGCCGCCGGACGCGACTCGGCGTTCGGCCACACGGGCGCGGGCGGCTCGATCGGACTCGGCGACCCCGCCGCCGGGCTGGCGGTCGCCTACCTGCCGAACTTCATGGGCGACCAGCTGTCGGGCGACCTGCGGGCCTACCGGCTGGTCGAGGCCGCGTACGCCGCGCTGTCCTGAGATAACGTCCCGGTTCATGGAGGTACGCGATCTTCACCCGTGGCCGGGCACGCCCGCGGCGGCGGAGGCGATCCAGGACGGGCTCCGCCCGCTGCTCGACCTGGACTCCCCCGCCCCCGTCCGGCCCCGCACGGTCGCCGGGCTGGACGTCTCGTACGCGGGCGACGGCGGCGGCACCGGGACGCGGCTGGCCGCGGCCGTGGTCGTCCTGGACGCGGCCACGCTGCGGGTCGTCGAGGAGTCGGTCGCCGTCGGGACGGCCGCGTTCCCGTACGTCCCCGGCCTGTTCGCCTTCCGGGAGCTGCCCGCGCTGGTCGAGGCGCTCCGCGGGCTGGAGACGTCCCCGGACCTGCTGGTCTGCGATGGTTTCGGCGTCGCGCACCCGCGCCGGTTCGGGCTCGCCTGCCACGTCGGCGTGCTGACCGGGCTGCCGTCGGTCGGGGTCGGCAAAACGGCGTTCGTCGGCGAGTACGAGGCGCCGGGCGCGCGGCGCGGCGACGGGAGCCCGCTGACGGTCGGCGGCGAGGTCGTCGGGCGGGTGCTGCGGACGCAGGACGGCGTCAAGCCGGTGTTCGTGTCCGTCGGGCACCGCGCCGGCCTCGACGACGCGTGCCGGATCGTCCTGGACCTGGCGCCCGACCACCGCCTGCCGGAGACGACGCGGCGCGCGGACCGCCTGTCCCGGGACGCGCTCCGGGACTGACGCCCCTTGTTCGCCAACCAAGCGTTCGCTAGTTTGACGGGCGGTGGCGCAGACGAAGGAGCGTTGATGGGACAGCTTGACGGCAAGGTGGCGCTGATCACCGGGGGCGCGCGCGGCATGGGCAAGGCGCACGTGCGCCGGTTCGTCGCCGAGGGCGCGAAGGTCGTGTTCGGCGACGTCCTCGAGGAGGAGGGCGCGAAGCTCGCGGCCGACGTCGGGGACGACGTCCGGTTCGTCCGCATGGACGTCTCGGACCCCGGCGACTGGGAGAACGCCGTCCGGACCGCCGTCGACACGTTCGGCGCCCTGAACGTCCTGGTGAACAACGCGGGCATCATGCGGCACAAGCGGATCGAGGACATGTCGGTCGACGAGTTCCGGCGGGTCCTGGAGGTCAACCTGGTCGGCCAGTGGCTCGGCGTGAAGTCGGTGACCGCGGCGATGCGGGACGCGGGCGGCGGCTCGATCGTGAACGTGTCGTCGACCGAGGGGTTCATCGGCGCGTCCGGCCTCGCCGCCTACAGCGCCAGCAAGTTCGGGGTCCGCGGCCTGACGAAGGCCGCCGCCCGCGAGCTGGGCCCCGACGACATCCGGGTGAACTCGATCCATCCCGGCGGCGTCCTGACCCAGCTCTCCCTGCAGGAGGACGTCGTCGCCGCCACCGCCGACAGCGCGGACGCCTTCATGAAGGCGCTGCCGCTCGGGCGCATGGGCAAGACGAAGGAGGTCACCGGCCTCGTCGTCTTCCTCGCGTCGGACGACTCGTCCTACTGCACCGGCAGCGAGGTCCTGGTGGACGGCGGCATGCTCACCGGCGCGGGCTACTGAGCCCGCCGCTCCGTCCATCCCTCGACGGCCTCGAGCTGGGCCGCGAGTGAGATCAGCGTGGCCTCGTCCGAGTCGTGGCCGAGGAGCTGCGCGCCGATCGGCAGGCCGTCCCGGGTGAGTCCGGCGGGCACGTTCACGCCGGGCCACCCGAGGACGTTCCACGTCCACGCGTAGGGGCAGGCCGCCGCGGCCCCGGCCTGGGTCCTGCGGTACCCGGCCCCCGTGAAGGCCCCCACCCGCAGCGGACGGGACGCGGTCGTGGGCGTGAGGACGACGTCGGCGTACCGGAAGATGCGCCCGGCCCTGCGCCACAGGTACGGGTCCATCCGTCTCACCCACGGCAGCAGCCGCCGGCCGGCCACGCGCCCGATCCGGGCCTCGACCTCCGTCCGGGCCTCCGGCCGCGGGTCGGTCATCGAGTCGAGCCAGTCGGCCACCCCGGCCGTCCCGCGCGGGATCAGCCCGAGCCCCACCGGCCCGTAGTCGGGATCGGCGGGGAAGACCTTGTGCCCCAGCTCGGTCAGCCTCCGCGCCAGCCGCTGGACGCCCGCCCGGACCTCCGGATCGAGCCTGCCGCTCACGCCGAAGGCCGTCCGGAACGACACCGCCACCCGCAGCCGCCCCGGCTCCCGCCGCACCGCCTCGGCGAACGGGCGGACCGGCGGGTCCAGCCGGTACGCGTCCTCCGGCCGGCTCCCCGTCAGCACGTCGAGCATCAGGGCCGCGTCCTCGACGCTGCGCGCCAGCGGCCCCCACACCGTGATCCCGTTGAAGGGATCGGTGTGCGGGAACCCGGACACCCTGCCCCGCTGCGGCTTGATCCCGACGAGCCCGGTCCAGGCCGCCGGGATCCGGATCGACCCGGCGCCGTCCGACCCGACCGCCCCCGCGACCATCCCCGCCGCCACGGCCGCCGCCGACCCGCCCGACGAACCGCCCGGCGTGTACGCGGGGTTCCACGGGTTCCGCGCGACCCCGTACTCGGGCGACTCGCTGAACGGCCAGAGCCCGACCTCGCACGTCGTCGTCTTGCCCACCACGATCGCCCCGGCCGCCCGCAGCTTCCGCACCACCTCGGCGTCCCGCGCGGCCACCTGGTGCCGCCCCGCGACCGCGAACGGCGTCGTCTCCCCCGCCAGGTCCGTGTCGTCCTTGATCGCGACCGGGACGCCCAGCAGCGGCAGCCGTTCGCCGTACCGCAGCCGCTCGTCCGCCTCCCCGGCCTCCCGCAGGGACGCCTCGTCCCGCACGACCCGGAACGCGCCGAGGTCGTCCCGCCGCCGGATCGCGTCGAGCGACGCCTGCACCAGCTCCCTCGACGAGACGTCGCCCTCCGCCAGCGCGTTCGCCTGCCCCGCCAGCCCGAGGTCCACGCGACCACCACCTCTCGTTCGTTCGAACGAACGATATCCGGCGTCCGCGCCGTACGGAAGACTGGGCATCGATGAGCGCCCGCGACCAGATCCTCAGCGCCACCCTCCGCCTGATCGGCGAGCAGGGCATCGGCGCCGTGACCAACCGCGCAGTCGCCAAGGCGGCCGGCGTCTCCCTCGGCTCCCTGACCTACCACTTCCCCAGCCAGGACGCCCTGCTGCGCGAGGCCCTCCAGACCTTCGTCGACCTCGAGATCGCCCGCATCACCGCCCGCCTCACCGAACTCGCCGACGCCGGCGTCGCGCCCGTCCAGGCCCCCGAGCAGGTCGAGAAGGCCGTCGTCGAGTTCGCGCAGGGCCCGGAGCAGCTCGCCAACCTCGAACTGCACCTGCACGCCGCCCGCGACCCCGGCCTCCGCGAGACGTCCACCCGCTCGGTCGAGGCGTACGACCGCCTCGCCGCCGCCGTCCTCACCGGCCTCGGCATCCCGGACGCCGAACGGCACGCCCCGGCCGTCGTCGCGCTCCTGTACGGCCTCGCGATCCGCCGCCTCGCCACCGGCGACCCGACCGCCGGCGGCACCGCGGACGCCTTCCGGCTCCTGCTCTTCGGCGCACTTCCCCGCGAAAGCGGAACCGGCCCGCGCGGTCCCAGAGCGGGGTAACGGGACCGTACGGGCCGGATCCTGTCTCAATCAGGAACCTCGGTCGGACCGGGGTCCGACCTCCGCTTCGCTTTCCGCCGATGCACCTCCGCGGGTCTGCGATGTGACACCTCGAACGTAGGCACCCCCGCGCCGCCCGTCCCGCCCCTTAAGGCTCCCTTAGGGATGCGCTGAGCCGAACTTATGCGATGGGGCGTCCGCACCCTCTGGCCAGCCGAATTGCCAGTGGGGACTGGCGTGGTCGGGGGTCGCGCTAGGGTGCGGCGCATGGTGCGCGACGAGCCGCTCGCGGGCGGCGAGAAGGAAACGCTGTGGTCGTCCCTCGACCGGCACCGGGACGCGGTGCTGTGGAAGCTCGACGGGCTGGACGACGCGTCGCTGCGGCGCCCGATGACCCCCTCGGGGACGAGCCTGCTGGGGCTCACGAAGCACCTGGCGGCGGTCGAGTACGCGTGGTTCTGCGAGACCTTCGGGCGCGAGACCGAGCCGCTGCCGTTCGACCCCGAGGACCCGGAGGCCGACATGCGGGCGGAGCCGCACGAGACCGTCGAGGGCATCGCCGCCTTCCACCGCCGTGCGCGGACCGCGGCCGACGCGGTGATCCGGGACCTCGATCTGGAGGTCACGGGGACGGCCTGGTCCGGGGAGACCGTGTCGCTGCGCTGGGTCCTCGTCCACATGGTCGAGGAGGTCGCACGCCACACCGGCCACATGGACATCATCCGCGAGCTCATCGACGGCAGGACCGGAGACCGCCCGCGAACCTGAACGACCCACCCGGACGAGCGCTGCTCGCGCATCGCGTCCCCGTCCCCATACGCGGCGAGGTTGTGCGTGGCGATCGTGCGACCCCGACCGGACGCCTTCCTCCAGAGTGCTTCGGCCTCGCCGAGCCGCTCCTGGGCCTCGAGGACGAGCGCGAGGTCGTTCATGGCGCCGAGGTCGCCCTGGTCTGCGGCTCGGCGGTACCAGTGCTCGGCGTCGTCGAGCCGGCCGGCGTATTGGGCTTCAAGTCCGAGTTCGTTCTGGGCGGTCACGCTTCCTTCACCCGTGTGCGGGCCATGGACCGCGGTAAGCCGCCTGGGGGCGAGCGCGCGCCCGCAGCGGCCGTCCGTCTCCGTTTCGGCGATCGCCACCGGCGGGACCGCTTCTCGCCCCAGCAGTTCCGACAGGACCGACCCGGTCACGGCACGCGCCGTCTCGAGCGTGAACGCGCGTTCCACCCGGACATCCCACTCGATCGCCACTCCAGCACTCTCGACGAAGCGCCGGCGGTTCGCACCCCGTTATCGGGACGGGGCGATGCGGTCGAGGGCTCGGGCGAGTTCCCGGGACGTCCAGCCATCGTCGTCGGCGGCGAGGCGGCGGAGGGACGGGGCCAGGGGTGCGGCGATCGCGCCCCAGTGGGAGATCCGGCAGACGAGCGCGAACAGGTGGAAATCGAGGGCACCAGGCACCGCCGCCTCCAGGTGTGCGCGGATCGGAGGCAGGAGGACGGACGCGTGGGCCTTCATCGCGTGGACGGGCCACTCGACGTCCTTCGGCAGCCGGTCGCGGGCGAGGATCTCGGCGAGGGGTTCGGCGGCGCGGGGGTCGCCCCGTTCGGCGAGCGTGGACACGGCCCGGTCGCGGGCCTCGCCGGCGGGACGGGCCAACGCACCCGCGACGAGATCGAGCGCACGGCGATGGGGCGCCCCGGCGAGGACCCGGACCGCGCGGAGTGCGACGCGGTCGTCCGGCGAGGCGGCGAGCCGTGCGAGCGGCTGCAGGAGCTCGACGGTGTCGCTCGGCGGCCCGGTGAAGAGGTCCCTGCAGAGTTCGAGGGCCTGGAAGCGGCTGCGGGGGTCATCGAGGAGCGGGCGTACGGCGCGCACGTCGAGGGAACGCCCGGCGAGAGCGCCGGAAGGTTCGGCGAGTGCAAGCCGCTCGCGGTCAGTCCGATCGAGTGCAAGCCGCTCGCGACCCGACCGATCGAGGGCGAGCCCTTCGCGGCCCGACCGATCGAGGGCGAGCCCTTCGCGGCCCGACCGATCGAGGGCGAGCCGGACGGCTCGGACGGTCGCGACGCGGAAGCTCGTGTCGTTGGAGTCGGTCGGATGGTCGCGGGCGTCGCGGAGGGTGACACGGACGGGCAGGGGTCCGGCGCCGAAGTGGTTCTCGAGTTCGTCGTGGGCGGTGGCGTCGATGACGGGGACGAACCGGGCCTGAGAGTCGGGGTACTCCATCGCGTCGGGCGCGAGCGCGTTGACGAACGCGTACTCGGGCCACGGTTCGAAGTCGAGGGTGATGCAGGCGAAGTGCCCAGGGCAGGCGGTCTGCTTCTTGCAGACGGCCTTGACTCCGATGACGTGCATGCGATCGACGTTAACGGTCGTCCCCAACAACCGACGCCAGCGATCGATACGACCGCCCCCAGCAGCCGCCCCGCAACCGACGCTAGCGGGCGTGGCGGCGGCGGACGAGGCGGCGGGAGCGGCGCGGCGGCGGCAGGTACTTCGTGCGGAACCACATCTGGATCTGCGCCCCACCCAGTACCGAGCGGTGGATGCGCAGGTGGCCGCCGGTGGATTCGGCGGCGCGGCGGGCGATGTCGAGGCCGAGGCCGGTGGAGCCGCCGCCGCTGCTGCCGCGGCGCAGGGCGGCGCCGGGGTCGGTGATGCCGGGGCCGCCGTCGGCGACGAGGATCCCGGTCAGGCCCTTGCCGATGTGCAGGGTGACGGCGAAGCCGGTGCCCTCGGTGGTGTGCCGGAACACGTTGCCGAGCAGGGCGTCGACGGCGGCGGCGAGTTCGGTGCCGGGGAGCGGGAGCGGGGCGGGCTCCTGCGCACCGATCAGCTCGCAGGCGCGGCCCTCGTCCTCGGCGAGCACGGACCAGAACTCGACGCGCTCCCGCAGGACCTTCGCGGCGTCGCAGCTGCCGCGTCCGGTGGGGCGGCGGACGGTGCGGATGATCTGGTCGACCTCGCGTTCGATGCGGTCGACGGCCTCGCGGGTCTCGTCGGCGACGGAGCCGGGGCCGAGCGCTTCGACGTTGAGGCGGAGCGCGGCGAGGGGGGTGCGCAGCCGGTGGGAGAGGTCGGCGGCCATCTCGCGTTCGGCGGCCAGCAGCTGGACGACGTGGTCGGCCATCGCGTTGAAGGCGCGGCCGGCCTCGATGAGCTCGGGCGGGCCGTCGGGCTCGATGCGGACGCTCAGTTCCCCGTCGCCGAACGCGGCGGCGGCGACGGCGAGCCGGCGGGTGGAGCGGATCATCCGGTTGCCGAGCCGGTCGGCGACGGCGACGGAACCGGCGACGAGGGCCGCGGCGACGGCCGTCATGACCGCCCACGCCTCCAGCACGCCGCGGGACATGTCCGCGGACGGCACGAACACCTCGATGACCGTGATGCGGCCGGCGTCCAGGGCGACCGGCTGCAGGAGCGCGTAGCCGCCGGACACGCGGACGGTGTAGGCGCGACCGCGGCGCCCGGCCCGGTCGAGCTGGCGGGGGTCGGCGTTGACGTCGCCGCGGGCGGCGGGGACGGTCCCGCCGCCCGGTAGGTGCAGGGTCATGCGGCCGGCGGCGCCCGCGCGGGTGCTGGCGACGGCGCGTTCGAGGGCGGCGGGGTCCTGGGTGACGGCGAGGACGGGGCCGAGGGAGCTGGCCTGGCGTTCGGCGGCGGTGAGGGCGCGGTCCCGGGAGATCTCCCGGACGGTGAGGGCGAGCGGGATGAGGAAGGCGAGCGCGACCATCGAGGTGACCGCGAGGGACACCAGGACGAGCGTGCGCCTCATGACCGTTCGGGCGGGGCGAGCCGGACGCCGACACCTCGGACGGTGTGCAGGTAGCGGGGCGCGGCGGCGGTCTCGCCGAGCTTGCGGCGCAGCCACGACAGGTGCACGTCGATGGTCTGGTCGTCCCCGTACGCCTGCCGCCACACCTCGGCGAGCAGTTCGCGGCGGGCGACGACGCGGCCGGGGCGGGCGGCGAGGTAGGCGAGCAGGTCGAACTCGCGCCGGGTCAGTTCGAGGGCGGCGCCGTCCAGCCCGGCCTCGCGGCGGTCGAGGTCGATGTGCAGGCCGCCGACGGTCAGTTCGGCGGTGGGCCCGGACCGCGCCGACCGGCGCAGCACGGCGGCGAGCCGGGCGCTCAGGTGCTCGGCGGAGAACGGCTTGACGAGGTAGTCGTCGGCGCCGGCGTTCAGCAGCCGGACGATCTCGGGTTCGTCGTCGCGGGCGGTGGCGATGACGACGGGGACGTCGGAGACGCCGCGGAGCATCTTCAGCACCTCGGCGCCGTCGAGGTCGGGCAGCCCGAGGTCGAGGATGACGACGTCGGGCGGCTCCTGCGTGACCTCGCGGAGGGCGTCCATCGCGGTCCCGGCGCTGCGCACGACGTGGGAGCGGGCGCCGAGTTCGCGGATCAGGGCGGCCCGCACGTCGGCGTCGTCCTCGACCACCAGAACACTTGCCATGGCGGAACCGTATGCCACCATGTGCCGATGCGTCGCGTGATGTCGTATGTCGCCCCATGGGCGGGGGTGACCGCGCTCGCGGTGACGCTGTCGTGGCTCGGCGTCCGGGACGTGGTGCGTGCGGCGGTGACGGAGCGGGCGGCGCCGCCGCCGGTCGCGGGGCCGGTGATCCGCGCGAGCCCGTCCGGCGGGCCGTCCGCCGGTTCGGGGGCCCGTCCGGACGAGCGGGGCCGCTCGCCCGCGCCGCGCGGGAGCGTCCGCAGCTACGCGGTGCGGGGCGGGCAGGCCGCGATGTCGCTGGACGGCGGCGAGGTGCGGCTGGTCTCGGCGACGCCGAACCCCGGGTTCGAGACGCGCGTGACGCAGGCGCGCGGCCGGCTGCGCGTCGACTTCCTCGCCGACCGGGACACGTCGTCGATCATCGCGTCATGGCACGGCCGCCGGCCGACGATCGAGGTGTACGAGTACTGACGCCCGGTCGCGGACGTCCGGCCCCGTCGCGTCCGGCGGACACGGCGTCGGTCAGGCCGCCGTCGGTGCGGCGCAGCCCTCGACTCCAGGACGGCCGCGGGGTTGAGCAGCCCGCCGCCGTCGCCTCCCTCGACGCCGCCCGCCCCGGCCGGATTCCACCGCTCGCCCGGTTCAGACGCCTCCGCCGGCTCCCGACCACACGGAGGCGCCGGACGGCGCGGTCGTCTCGGAGACCGCGTCGAACCGGCGGATCGTCCGGTCCCGGCGGTACGGCGGCCAGCCGGGATCGCCGGACCGGGCGAACGACAGCCACGCCGCGCGCATCTCCCCGGCCAGCGCGGCAGGCGGTTCCGCGGGCCCGAGCAGCCCCCGCGCCCCGCCCAGTTCCGGGAGGCCGAGACGGCCGAACACGAACGGGACCTCCACCGCGTGCGCCGCGCCGAGGAGCCCGCCGACGGCGGACGACCGCCACGCGAACTCGTACACGTGCGCGTTGCCGTGCGCCTCGGCCAGCGCCCGGCTGCCCGCACCGAACAGCGCGTCGCCCAGGATCGCCGAACGCAGTTCGCCGTCCCCGGCGTCCGGCCGCCGGGTGCGGTACGCCGCGACGAGCACGTCCGGGTCGGCGTGCACGGCGGACGCCGTCTCGCGGACGTCCCGCGCGGTGGTGGACGTCAGGTTCCCCTGGGGCGCGAGATACAGGTTGCCCTCCTCGGCGTTGGTGCCGACGAGCAGGTCGACGTCCGGCAGCCGGCTCCGGGCGGGCTGCCGGTCCAGGACGAGGCCGAACGGGCTGAGCCCGACCAGCGGGTCGAACCGGTCCGCCGTCCGCAGGTCGAGCCCGCCCAGCTCGGGGACGACCTCGACGAACCGTTCGTCGGGGACATCGGCGAACGCCGCCGCGGTCGGCGCGACGCCGAGCGCCGTCGCGGCCGCCCGCGTCACCCGGGCGGCCTGCTCGGGGGCGAACGCGCCGAGGCCGCTGCCGCTCTGCACGATCGCCCGCCGGACGAGGCCGTCCGACTCCCCCGCGGCGAGGACCCCGCCGACGATCGTGGCGCCCGCCGACTGGCCGAACAGGGTGACGTTCCCGGGATCGCCGCCGAACGCCCCGATGTTGCGCCGGACCCAGCGGAGCGCGGCGACGACGTCCAGCAGCCCGCGGTTGCGGGGCGCGCCCGGCAGGTCGAGGAACCCCGCGACGCCGAGCCGGTGGCCGACCGTCACCAGGACGGCGCCGTCGCGCGCGAACGCGGTGCCGTCGTACAGCGGGGCGCGCGGCGAGCCCGCGACGAACCCGCCGCCGTGCACGAACACCATCACCGGACGGCGCTCGGCACCACGCGGCGTCCAGACGTTCACGGTGAGGTGGTCGTCCCCCCGGACCCACCCGGGCCCGAAGTACGGCGACATGTCAAGCGCGCCGAACGCGTCCCGGCGCGGTTGCGGCGCGGTCGGGCCGAAGGACCGGGCGTCGCGCACGCCCGTCCACGGCTCATGCGGCCGGGGCGCGGCGAACCGCTCCGCGCCCCGCGGCGGCGCGGCGTACGGGATGCCGAGAAAGCGCCGCACATCGCCCCCGGCGCCGCGAACATCGCCCTCGGCGGTGGTCACGATCAGATCAGACATTGCACTCCTCCTGGTTCAGATGCGGGCGAACGGGCCCCATGCCTTGATCGCGAACCCGTCGCCGTCCCGCGCGACCTCGGCGGCGCCGTGCCCGCCCAGATGCGCCGGCAGGACGAGCGCGCCGGTCTCGTCCGCCCGGCCGAACAACCGCCGCCGCGTCGCCCGTGCCTCGGCCGGGTCCTCGCAGAAGCAGCTGTTGGCGTCGGGCTCGACGAACTGCAGCGGCGTGTGCAGCAGGTCGCCCACGAACAGCGCCCGGTCGGTGCCGGACTCCAGCACCAGCACCGATGACCCCGGCGTGTGCCCCGGCGCGAGTTCGAGCCGCAGGTTCCCGTCGATGACGTGGGCGTCGTCCCACAGCAGCGTCAGTCCCGCCTCGTGCACCGGCGCCACGCTGTCCTCGAACACGTTCTGGTTGCCGCGCCCGATCCTCGAAGCGTGGCCGTTCGCGGGGTTCCAGAAGTCGAAGTCGCGCCGCGGCATCAGGTAGGCGGCGTTGGGGAACGTCGGCACCCAGGCACGGTCGTCGAGCCGGGTGTTCCACCCGACGTGGTCGACGTGCAGGTGCGTGTTGACCACCAGGTCGACGTCCTCCGGCCGCACGCCCACCCGCGCCAGCTCGTCCAGGAAGCCGGTGTCGCGGCGGCTCCACACCGGCGCGTACGGACGTTCCTTGTGGTTGCCGACACCGGTGTCGACGAGGATCGTCCTGCCCTCGCTGCGCAGCACCCAGGTCTGGATCGCGCTGACGCATTCGTTCGAGGCGGGGTCGACGAAGTCCGGTTCCAGCCAGGACCCGTGTTCCCGCCACGCCCGCTCCGACGCCTCGGGGAAGAAGACGTCCGGGGACATCTCGACCGATCCGTAGTACTCCACGACCCGGGTGACGGAGACGTCACCGAGCATGATCTCCTGCATGGCAGATCCCGTCCGTTCGATGGGGTTCGCACCACCCTGACCCGCCGTCCACGGTGGCCACCAGCCCGCGTCGTGGCTATGCACGGCAGGGTCAGGCTCGCCCCCGCGAGCGCGGGCATACTCGACGTCATGGCGGTTTCCATGCGGCTCAGCGAGTTCCTTCAGGCGCGACGGGCACGGCTGCGTCCCGAGGACGTGGGCGTGGTGCCGCTGCCGGGCCGCCGCCGCGTCGCGGGCCTACGGCGGGAGGAACTCGCCCAGGTGGCGGGCGTCAGCGTCTCGTACTACACGCGCCTCGAACAGGGCCAGTCGGTCAACGCGTCCGACGGCGTCCTCGACGCGCTCGCCACGGCCCTGCGGCTGGACGAGCACGAGCGCACGCACCTGCACGAACTCGCGTCCCAGCGCCCCCGCCCGCGCGAGGAGCCGCCCGCCGAGCGCGTCGACGCACTCACCCGCGACCTGATGCGCTCGGTCGGGGACGCACCGGCGCTCGTCCTCGGCCGCCGCACCGACGTGCTCGCCTGGAACCCCCTCGCGCACGCCCTGCTCGCGGGACACGTCGACCCCACCGCCCCCGACCGTCCCGCCGAACGGCCGAACCTCGCCCGCATGCTGTTCCTCGACCCGCACACCCGCGAGCTGTACGCCGACTGGGCGCGCAAGGCCCGCGCCGTCGTCGGCAACCTGCGCCAGGTCGCGGGCCGCCATCCCGAGGACGCGCTCTTGGCCTCGCTGATCGGCGAACTGTCGATGAAGTCGCCGGAGTTCGCCGCGCTGTGGAGCGACCACCGGGTCAGGCCGTGCGAGGCGGACGCCTACCTGCTGCGGCACCCGCTCGTCGGCGAACTCACCGTCACGCAGCAGAACCTCCTCGTCGCCCGCTCCCCCGGCCAGTCCCTCGCCCTGGTCACCACCGAAGAGGGCTCCAGCTCGGCGGACACGATCGAACTGCTGCGCACGTACATCGTCCAGGGTGGCCGAGCCGGGCGGTTCGGCAGGTGACTCCGGCCGTTCAGCGCTCCCGTTCGCGGATCCACGCGACGACGGAGTCGACGTCGACCGGACGCGCGGTGCCGACGTGCAGGGTCGGCCCCAACCCGAGCGGCCGGGCGCTGCCCCGACGGTCTTCCCACTCGGCGTCCGTCAGCAGGGCACCGTGGACGCGATGGCGCGGATGCCGGGTTTCGTAGCGGTGCCGGGCGGTCTCCAACGGGACATCGCACCAGATCTCGATCGTCCTGGGATCACCGGCCCGGCTCAGCCCCCGCGCGACGAGGTCGCGGACGTCCGTCGGCCAGCAGGACTCCAGGACCGCACCGGCGGGCGCGTCCGCCAGCAGCGCCCACATGGTCTCGCTCGCCGCCGCGCCGAGCATCGAGTTCCAGCGGCGCTGCGGAACCCCGGGCGACTCCGTGCCCAGCACGTCCGCGTGGGTCTCCTTGATGACGTCCTTGCTGAGGAGCGGCAGCCCGAGGCGGCGCGACAGCTCCCGGGCCAGGGTCGTCTTCCCGGCCCCGGGCAGCCCGTTCACCAGCACGGCGAGCGACGCTCGACGCTCCGGCACGTCCACTAGGACCGGACCCGAGCCACGGGCGGGGGGACGGCCGGCCGCTCGGGGACGACCGTGCCGGTGCGCCGGAACTCGCACGGGTTGACGCCGCGGATCCGCTTGAACGCGGTGCTGAAGGCGAACGCGTCGGAGTAGCCCACGGCGCGGGCGGTCTCGGCGACGGTCGCCGCCTCGCGCTCGGCCAGCAGGTCCGCCGCGAGCGTCATGCGCCGGCGGGTGAGGTAGGTCAACGGCGGTTCGCCGACCAGGTCGGCGAACCGCTTCGCGAATGTGGGACGCGACACCCCGGCCCGGTCGGCCAGCGAGGAGACCGTCCAGGGCGCCGCCGGTTCGGCGTGCGGCAGGCGCGGTGCCTCGCCGATCACCGGATCCCGCTGGGCGGCGTACCAGGCCGGCGGCTCGCCGCCGGGCCGGTCGAAGTTGTCGCGCAGTGCTCGCCGCACGCGATCGGTTCGGCCTCGGTGCCGACTTCGTCGACGAAGGTGAATGGCGCGGGGCCCCGCACGATGACCGTCTCACCGGCGCGAAGCGGTTCGGGCGGGTGGTGCTCCGGCACGATCCAGCCCGCTCCGCCGAGGACGGTGCACAACGTCAGCGGCGCACCGTCCACGAAATGCAGCGCCCAGGGCGGGGTCAGGGTCGAGCCGCCGAACAGCGATCCCTGGGCCCGCACCCCCTGGAAGAGGTCACCGAACGCATCCACCCCACCAAAATTAGACGATGACCAAGGTGATCCGGATTCTCACCCATGGATCCGTCCGAGCGGATGCCGTCGAATCGCTGCCATGAGCACCGCCACCAGCCTGCTGACCGCCGAGGACCTCGACTTCCTCGGGCGCCCCCTGCACGGGTTCCTGTCCGTGGCGGGGGGAAGCAGCCGCCACAGCCCCGGCGGGTGTGGGTTCGAGGCCACCGCCTGGACGGTCGCGGCGTCGGGGAGAGCACCCGCTGCACCGCGATCCCGCCGCCGGAACCGGAGCGGCGCTCAGACGGACTCGTCCACCAGGTGGGCGTCCCAGACCGCGGCCGCCTGCTCGTGGGAGTCGACGCCGGAGAAGAAGGACTCGGCCAGCGCGGCGATGTCCGGGTCGTCCATGCCCGCGACCTCGATGAACTTGGGCCGGTACACGGCGAAGCCCTCGGGAGCCCCCTGCGGCCGGTAGGGGACGGCCATCTTCAGTGAGCGCCGGGACGGGCCGTACTCGACCGCGTCGACGATCAGCGCGTCGACGCGGGACGTGTCGAGGTGGAGGTAGGCGTCGACCACGAGGGCCGCGCGGACCCAGTCGCCGTGCCCGGCGCGCAGCGCCTCCTCGCCCGCTCTCGCGGCGTCCGCGACGTCGTCGTGGACCAGCCGGTCCATGCCTCGCTCGCCGTTCGGCCGCTCATGGGCGAGCATCGGAATGAGCGTCGCGCCGTCCGAGACGCTCCAGACGCCGTGGGCGGCGAAGAATCCAGCCATTGCGGCCATCTCGTGCATGGTCCGGCAGCGTAGCGGGCCCGGACGACGAGAACGGCTCCGCGAGGACGGCCCCGGGGCGTCCCGCGCCGGATCGACGGGGCGCTCCGTCCGCCCTAGCCGGTGCGGCCGAACGCCTGCGGGGCGATGAACATCGCCGTGGCCTCGACGGTGACGCGCCCGTCCGGGCCGCAGATGGTGCCGTCGGCGTAGACCTTGCGCCCCTCGACGCGGCTCGCCTTCGCCTCGACCTTGAGGGGGACGCCGAGCGGGGTGGGGCGGCGGTACCGGGTCTCCAGGGTCGCGGTCATGCCGTGGGTGCCGGTCGCCGCGGCGGCCATGCCGAGCACCTGGTCCATGACCATCGCCGAGACGCCGCCGTGGACGAACGTGGGCGGCCCCTCGTAGACCGAGGGCAGCGTGAACTCGGCGCGGACGATGCCGTCCTCGGACACCTCGAAGTCCACGGGCGGGGCGATCGGGTTGAGCAGCCCCGTGACCGGGTTGGCGATCTGCCGCTCGAGGCCGTTGCCCGCGGTCGCCCCGTACGGCGGGTGGGTGCGCCCGGCGGCCTTCAGGCGCGCGGTGAGCGCCGCGACCTCGGCGGCGACGGACGCCGCCTCGGCGGGCTCGACCCGGGTGAGGACCATGGCCTCGGTCAACTCCCGCACCTCGGCGGCGAGCGCGGCGAGCCCCGCCTCGTCGTCGCCGGACAGGATGTCGCGGTCCGCGAACACCTCTCTCATTCAGCCTCCCTCAGCCGAACGAGATTCTAAGTTGTCGACCGATATGCCCCGTACGGGGGGTCTCAGTTCGGCCGGAGGCTGCCGGCGATCCGTGCGAGCCGCTTCGCGGGCACCGCCTGCGGCGCGACCTCGGCACGTCGTAGGTGTATCCGTACTTCGCGCTCGTCACCGCCTTCCAGCCCTTCACCTCCGGCGGGACGGTGCTGACCGGCTCGGGCTCGGGCGAGGGCGGCGGCTCGGAGGTCGCGGTGGCCGCCGGGCCCTCCCGGCCGTCCCGGTGCATCTCGAGCCCGACGAGGATCGCCGGGACGATGGCGATGGCGGCGACGAACGGGCTGAAGAGCAGGTAGATCCGCCAGTTCTTCGGGGCGGAGCGGTGGGCGCCGCCGGCCGGGCTCCCGGCGTCGGCTCCCGGCGCGTCCGGCGGGGCGCCCCAGTCCTGACCGGGGAGGGGGTAAGGCCCGCTGTCCTTGTCGCCCTTCATGGCGGATCAAGCCAGTACATCCGGAACGTCGGAGACCGTCGCCGTTAAGGGATAGATTCCTGCGCATGACGGATCAGCCGCCCGGAGACCGGCCCGACTTCGCACCGCCCGACGACTGGCACCACGGGCAGCAGGCTTACGGGCAGCAGTACGGCGGGCAGCAGTACGGGCAGCACCAGAGGTATCCCGGTGGCGGCCCGAACTGGCAGTACGGCCCGCCTCCGGGCGGCCCGCCTCCGGGCGGCCCGCCTCCGGGTGGTCCACCGCCCTACGGACAGCCGCCCTACGGGCAGCCGCCTTACGGACAGCCGCCCTACACCCCCGCCGGAACGGGCGGCGACGACCCCATGTGGGCGCTGTTCTGCTACCTCGGCTCGCTGATCGTCGGCTTCGTCGCCCCGCTCGTCATCTACTTCGTGAAGCGGAACGAGTCGCCGTTCGTCCGCTACCACGCCGCCCAGGCGCTGAACTACGGGCTCACGCTGATGATCCACGTCGTGGCGTTCCTGCTGGTCTCCGTGGTGCCCATGATCATCACAGAGAACCCCCTGTGGCTGATCCCGCTGGTGTTCATGTACATGGAGGCGCTCATCAGCCCGTTCGTCGTGCTGATCATCGGCTCGGTGAAGTCGAACAAGGGCGAGTACTTCCGGATCCCGGCGTTCTTCTGCTTCCCGATGGTCCGCTGACGGCGCCCGTCCGGCTCACAGGTAGGACGACGCGTACTCGTCGAGGCGCGGGAGCACCGTGTCGCGGCCCCCGGCGGGTACGCGCAGCACCACGTCCTCGATCCCGAGCGAGGCGTAGTGGTCGAGCTTCTCCGCGGACGGCAGCGTCCCGAACGGGATCACCGGGACCATCGGGCGCCCGGCGTCCTCGCAGGCCCTCCGGAGCCGGGGCAGCGCCTCGCGGACGCCCGCGCCGCCGATCGGCAGCCAGCCGTCCCCGTACTCGGCGACGTGCGCGAACAGCGTGGGCCCCGGGGCTCCGCCGAGCAGCACCGGCACCCGTCCGTCCGGCTTGGGCCACGACCAGCTCGCCTCGAACCCGACGAACTCGCCCTTGAACGACGCCTCCTCGCGCGTCCACAGTTCGCGCATGGCCAGGACGTGCTCGCGCACCATCGCACGGCGGCGCTTCCAGGGCACGCCGTGGTCGGCGCCCTCCTCCGCGTTCCAGCCGTAGCCGACGCCGAGCGCGACGCGCCCGCCCGCGAGCCGGTCGAGGGTGGCGACGGCCTTCGCGGTGACGATCGGCTCCCGCTGCGCCGGGAGCAGGATGCCGGTGCCGAGCGTGATCCGCTCGGTGACGACGGCCGCGGCGGCGAGCGCGACGAGCGGGTCGAGCGTCCGCCCGTACTCGGTGGGCAGCGTGGCGTCGCCGGTGGGCGGCGGCGTCGCCCGCGAGACGGGGATGTGGGTGTGCTCGGGCAGGTACAGCGACGCGAAGCCGCGCGCCTCCGCCTCCCTGGCCAGCTCGTGCGGCTCCATGGTCAGGTCGGTGGCGAACATCGTGACGCCCAGCCGCATCCCCCGGCTCCCCTCTCTCGCCTCGCGCCCGTGCACCGTACCACCACCTGAGCAAGCGATTGCTCGGGTGGTCTCCGAAGTGCGGCCGCGCTCAGAAGGCTCAGAAGGCTCAGAAGGCGCAGACGGCCGCGGTGGCGTCGTCGTGGGGCTTGCCGCGCGGCCAGCGGACGGCCTGCGGATCGGTGCGCTCGACCTCGCGGGTGCGCTCGACGAGGGCGGCCGGGCCGGACTCGACGGCGAGGCGGGCGAGACCGGCCCAGTCGGTGACGCCGAACCGGTCGGCGAGGCGGGTGGCGCCGTCGGTGAGCAGCAGCGCGTGCCGCACGTCGCGCAGCGGGACCGTCCCGGTGATCGCGTCCTCGGCGCCGGCCGGGTCGGACCCCGCCCAGCAGGGCCCGCCGGTGATCTCGCGCAGGCCGTCGCGGCAGTCCAGCAGCAGCGTCGAGTCGGCCAGGACGAGGTAGTCGAGCACGTCGCCGCGCACCCGCACGGCGAGGACGGTCGCGGCGGGCGTCGTCGGGACGGTCAGGTCGCACGTGGCGCGGTGCGCGGCGGCCACGTCGGCGATCGCGCCGGCGAGCCGTCCCACCAGCGGACGGTCGGTGGGGACGTGCGCGCCCTCGGGCGGCCCGACCGGCGGCCCGGCCTGCGGGCCGAGGCCGTCCAGCATCCGGGCGAGGAGGCGGGTGCCGAGCGCGCGCGAGTACCAGGCGGTGCCGTGCGCGCACCCGAGGTCGGTGCCGAGCGGGAGCCCGCACCCGTCCAGGACGACCGCCGCCCCGGCCGCCGCCGCCACGAAGTCCTGGTTGCCCCGCCTCGGATCGCCCTCGTCCGTCGCCCACGTGACCCGCATCGCGTTCCCCTCACCGCCGGTTCCGCTCCCACTATCGCGCAACGGGCGGCGCCGACGCCGCCGCCGTCTCGGCCGGATCCGGCACCCGGGCGCCCGCATACGCTGATCTCGAACCCGAGGAGAGGAGAGGTCCGTGACGCATGCCGATGCCGCCGTCCGTCCCGCGACACCGGAGGACGTGCCGGCGGCCGTCCGCGCCCTTTCGCGCGCCTTCGCCGACTACGCCTTCACCCGCCACGTGGTCGCCGCCGACCGGCACGAGGAGCGGGTGCGGGAGTTCCAGGAGCTGCTGCTCCGCCGGGTCGGGATGGAGTACGGGCGCGTGTGGGTCTCGGACGACGTGCGGGCGGTGGCGGTGTGGACGACCCCCGACGCCGACCCGACGCCGGCGTTCACCGAACTCGGGCCCCGGACGGCCGAACTCGCCGGGGACCGCGCCGAGGCGTACGCGTCCGCCGAGGCGGCCATCGCGCCGTTCCGGCCGGCCGAGCCGGTGTGGTTCCTCGCCACCGTGGGCGTCGACCCGGACGCGCAGGGGCGCGGGCTGGGCGCGGCGGTCGTCCGCCCCGGCGTCGAGGCGGCCGAGCGCGCGGGGTACCCGGCGTTCCTGGAGACCTCAAGCGAGCGCAACGTGAAGTTCTACGAGCGGCTCGGATTCACGACGACGGCCGAGGTCGACCTTCCCGGCGGCGGCCCCCGCACCTGGTGCATGCGGAGGGGCTGAAGCCCCGGGCCCTCGGGCTCAGCGGGCGACGCGGGCGACGGCGCGCACGGGCGCGCCGTCCGCCCCGGCCAGCCGGATCGGGAACAGGGACGCCTCGATCGTGCGGCCGCGCGCGGCGAGCAGGACGTCGAGGTTCGTGAGGTTCTCGGCGATGACGGCCCCGGCGCCGCACAGGACGCGGTGGGCGGCGAGGGTGAAGTCGTCCGAGCCGAGCGCCGGGGTGGGATCCACGCTGAGGGCGTCGATCCCGACCGTGCGGACGCCCGCCGCGACGATCGCCTCGGCCGTCTCGGGCGCGAGGTACGGGTGGTCGAGGTAGCGGTCGGTGCCCCAGTGCCGCGACCACCCGGTGGCGACGAGCAGGACGACCCCGGGACGCAGGCCGGACGGGAGCGCGTCGGGCGTGATGGGAGTGCGCGGGGGCAGGCCCCGGACGTCCATCGGCGCGGCGGGTCCGGTGAAGCGGGTGAGCGGCAGCTCGTCGAGGCGGGGCAGCGAGTCGTCGATGTGGAACGGGGCGTCCACGTGGGTGCCGGACTGCGAGCCCAGGTGCAGCCGCAGGACGTTCACGCCCTCTTCGGCGACCGTGAGCGCGGGCGCGGCCTCCACCTCGGGGTCCCCCGGGTAGACCTGCATGCCGGTGGTGATCGGCACCGACAGGTCCACCAGCTCGATATCCATGCGGGCGATTATCCCGGCACCCGATAGCGTGACGGCGTGTTGCCTCATGTGACAGCCATCCGATACGTGACGCCGCTGCGCGAGGGCGGGTCGCTCCCGGGCGTCGTCGAGGCCGACGACCTCGGCACCTACGTCATGAAGTTCCACGGCGCCGGGCAGGGCCGCAAGGCCCTCGTCGCCGAGGTGATCGCCGGTGAGCTGGCCCGCCGGCTCGGCCTGCGGGTGCCCGACCAGGTGCTCATCGACCTCGACCCGGCGATCGGGCGGCACGAGCCGGACCCCGACGTCCAGGACCTGCTCAAGGCCAGCCCCGGCCGCAACCTGGGCGTCGACTTCCTGCCGGGCTCCCTCGGCTTCGACCCGCTGGGCTGGACGCCCGACCCCGGCTTCGCGTCGCGGGTGCTGTGGTTCGACGCGTTCATCGGCAACGTGGACCGCAGCTGGCGCAACCCGAACATGCTGGTGTGGCACGGCGACGTGTGGCTGATCGACCACGGCGCGAGCCTGATCTTCCATCACGCGTGGGCGAACGCGGCGCGGCTGTTCTCCGGCCCCTACGACGTCGACGACCACGTCCTGACCCGGTACGCGACGCGGCTGGAGGCGGCGGAGGCCGAGCTGGCGCCGCGCATCACCGAGGGGGTGCTGCGGGAGGTGACCGCGCTGGTGCCGGACGAGTGGCTGGAGCGCGAGCCCGGGTTCGCGGGGCCGCAGGCCGTCCGGAACGCCTACGTGGACGTCCTGCTGCCGCGCGCCGGCAAGCCCCGGGAATGGCTGCCCGACCTGGAGGTGAGCGGGCGCCGCCCGGACACCGGGACGCGGCGCGGCGAGAACCGCCCGGACTGGCTCGGAGGCTCGGCATGAGCGGCGTGAGCAACATCCGGAAGGCGGGCGAGCCGACGGTGTTCGAGTACGCGGCGCTGCGGGTGATCCCGCGCGTGGAGCGCGGCGAGGTGATGAACGTGGGCGTGGTCGTGTACTGCCGGGCCCGCGACTATCTGGGGTGCCGTACCCATCTGGACGCGCCGCGCCTGCGGGCGCTCGACGCGTCCCTCGACCTCGACGGCGTCCGCTCGGCGCTCGCGGGCGT
This sequence comes from Actinomadura cremea, assembly GCF_014648495.1. Taxonomy (GTDB): domain Bacteria; phylum Actinomycetota; class Actinomycetes; order Streptosporangiales; family Streptosporangiaceae; genus Spirillospora; species Spirillospora cremea. The sequence continues at coordinate 202,401 of NZ_BMRF01000003.1, read as the reverse complement.
CGACGCGGTGTGCGGGGGCGGCGAGCGGGCGGGCCAGGCCGCCGCGGAGGCGCCGGGCTCCCGGTTCCGCTGGCTGACGGCGCCGCGCAGCACGATCGTCCAGCCGGGGCCGGTGCACGCGGGCCTCACCGACGACCCCGCCGCCGAACTCGACCGCCTCCTCGACCTGCTGGTGCTGTAGCCCCGCTGGTCAGTCCCACTCCCAACGGATGCCGTGGTAGCCGGCGGCCATGCCGAACTCGATGTAGTGGACGCTGTGGTAGCTCGACATCCGCAGGTCCGCGGAGTCCTCCAGCGCGGACTGGCCGTCGGGCCGCCACGTCCGGTAGCAGCGGGCGGGCAGCGTCGCCGGGTGGAAGCAGACCTCGATGAGGTACTCGTGCTGCGGGGTGCGGAAGCCGCGGCCCTCCTCGGTGACCGGCGGGCCGGTCTCGTCGAACCCGAACCCGTACTCCAGCAGGTACGTCTCCCCCCGGCCGAGGGCCCGGTCGAACAGCAGCTCGGCGGCGATGAGCCCGCTCGACTCGTCCATCCGGACGCGGCCGAAGCGGCAGCCGCGGGCCGTCCGGGAGGACGGGAGGACGCCGTGCGGGTGGTGGTAGACGGCGATCCAGCGGTCCACGCCGCGCTGCTGGGCCTGGAACACGGCGCGGGTGCGGACCTCGCGCAGCTCCCGGCGGCGCCCGACGATGTGCTGGTCGTGCAGGCTGAGCCCGGTGAGCTGCCGTTCGCCGCGGTCGCCGATCTCGTCGAGCAGGTCGCGGACGCCGGGCTCGGGACACAGCTCCTCGACCGACTGCCACGGCCCGGCGGAGCGGTCGGCGGACGGGCGCAGCAGCGTCAGCAGGGAGTGGCGCGGCAGCTCGAGGATGGCCTCCAGGCCGCGGACGGCGCGCAGCGAGTCGGCGCGCTCGGGGCGGGTCCGGCCGCGCTGCCAGTAGCTCAGGGTGGAGAGGCTGACGGCGATGCCCTGCTCCTCCAGGCGGCGGCGCAGCGACTCCAGGCTCAGGCCGCGCGCCTGGATGGCGGCCTGCAGGGCGACGTTGAAGGGACCGTACTGCAGGACCTGTAGAAGGTCGTCCTCGGCGACACTCTGCACTGCTAGGCCTCCGGATCTGGTCCGGCCGGCCCCCGTGAAACGGCCTTGACTCGTGGACTTTCCGCTCCCGCGCTCACTGTAAGACGGCTCGCCCCCCGAGTCGACCGGCAAAGGTTCACAACGGCGTCGCGCTTCCCGTCGCACGATCAGTGCCACTCCCATTCGAGGCCGACGATACCGCGCCGCACGTTCGCGACCGCGAGGTTGGCGCTGCCGGACGTCCCGACCCACAGCTCCCCGAGGCGGTTGCGCGGCCCGTCCGCGGTCTCGGCGGTGAAGCCGTAGCAGCGGGCCGGGAGCCGCTCGCCGTCGAACTGGACGACCGCGACGTAGTGCTGGACGGGGTGCGGGAAGCGGCGGTCGTAGAGGCCGGGCACCCCGGCCTCCGCGGGGATCGTGACGGGTCCGAGGTCGTACTCGACGACGGCGGTGTCCCCGGCCGACAGCACCCGGTCGAAGACGAGCTCGAACGCGACCAGTTCGCCCCCGGCGCGGATCCGTCCGGGACGGCAGTAGCGGGCGGCGGCGAGCGCGGACGCGCCGGAGCCGCCGCCCGGACCGGACGCGCCGCGGCCGGCGGCGCTCGTCCGGTGGACGCAGACGACGCGGTCGATGCCGTCGCCGGCGGCGCGCAGCACGGCCCGCACCGACAGCGTCCAGGTGCGGCCGGCCTCGTCCAGCCGGTAGACGTCGTGGACGCTGAGCCGTTCGAGGCGGTGGTCGCCGGACCGGTCGAGCTGGCCGACGAGCTCGGCGTACCCCTCGGGATCGGGCCACAGGCCGCTCGCGGAGGCGGACGCGCCGGGCGGCGGCCCGGCGGCGAGCGCGCCCCGGCCCGCGACCGGCGTCGCGACCGCCCCGGCGACGGGGGCCGGCTCGTCGAGCAGCCCGGTGAGGGTGCCCGGCGCGACGCCGAGGACGTCCTCGAGGGTCTCGACGACGGCGCGCGAGCGGGGCCGGCTGCGGCCCCGCTGCCAGTAGCTGAGGGTGGCCACGCTGACGGTCAGGCCGCTGCGCTCCAGCCGGTGCCGGACGCGTTCCAGGGTCAGTCCGCTGGCCTGGATGGCCTGCCGCAGTGCCCCGGCGAATTCCACGCCCGGATGCTACCGTTCCGGACCGTTCCCGTCAGGTATCGGGGAGTAATCGGGCAGGGAAGAATAAAACGCTAGAACAGGACGGACATGAACGAACCGGTCTCCACGAAGCCGACCCGCCGGTAGGCGGCCCTCGCCCGCGCGTTGTAGTCGTTGACGTAGAGCGACACCGTCGGCGCGATCGAGCGCAACGACTCGGCGACGACCGCGGACATCCCGGCCACCGACAGGCCCCGTCCCCGCAGGTCCGGCGGCACCCACACGCCCTGCACCTGGCACGCGTGCGGCGTGACCGCGCCGATCTCGGCCTTGAACAGGACGCGGCCGTGCTCGATGCGGGCGAACGCCCGCCCGTCCCGGATCAGCTCCGCCACCCGCGACCGGTACAGCACTCCCCCGTCGCCCGCGTTCGGCGAGACCCCGACCTCCTCGGTGAACATCGACACGCACGCCGGGTAGACGACGTCGAACTCGTCCATCCGCACCCGCCGGACGGCCCGGTCGGGCTCGACGTCCGGCACCCGCGACGTCGCCATCACCGGCTGCACCGCCCGCACCGCCCGCGGCGGCCCCCAGTACGGTTCGAGGATCCGCCACAGGGCGCCGACCGTGTCGACCGGCCCCACGATGGACGAGCAGCGCCGCCCCTGCGCCCGCGCCCGTTCGCCGAACGCGCGGACGGCGTCCGGATCGGCGCCGACCGGGATCAGGTTGGCCCCCGAGTAGCACAGCGACGCCAGCCGCCCGTCGCGCATGTAGCCCCACATCTGGGCGCCGAGCCGCCGCGGGTCGAGCCCGGCCGCGTGCACCCGTGAGCCGACGAACACGTTCGCGACGGGATCGGCGTCGAGGATCGCCAGCGCGTCGCGCCGATGCCGGTCGTCCAGCACCCGCACGGGCGCCGAGCCGAGCATGCGCACCGCTACCCTCCCCGGGCCGGGGACGCGCCCCGCACGGCGGCCTTCACCACTGAAAGCACCACGTGACCAAGCCTATGCGCTCCCGGCTCCGATCACCTCAACGGCTCCCGTCCGGGCGGCCGGGGAACGACCGGCGGCTCAGGCCGCGGGCTCCTTCGGCCCGGCACGCTTCCCGTTCCGCGCGTGCGCCGGGTCGGGCGGCGGGGCCGCCTCGCAGGACGCGTCCGGACCGGGACGGCTCGCGGGCAGCTCGCCGCGCCCCAGGTAGGCGGCGACGGCCCCGTCGACGCAGGCGTCGCCGGTGAGCGTGACGCCGTGGTCCGCACCGCCCCGCTGCACCAGCAGCCGGGACGTGGGGAACCTGAGATGCGTCTCCACCGCGCCCTGGTACGGGGTCGCGGCGTCCTCGGTCGCCTGGACGAGCAGGATCGGCGGCAGCGACGCGTCGCCCCACACGTCCTGGCGCGGCCCGCCGGGCACCGGCCAGAACGCGCACGGCGCGTTGTACCAGGTGTTGCTCCAGGTCTCGAAACGATGGCCCGTCCGGTACAGGTGTTCGGCGTCGTCGTGCCAGCGGGCCCAGTCGCGGGGCCACGCCCCGTCGCGGCACTCGACGGCGGTGTAGACCGCGTAGCCGTTGAGGTCGAGCCGGGACGGCGGCGTCCAGGCGGCGCGGAGCGGGCCCGGGTCGCGGTGGACGGCGTAGGCCGACAGGGCTCGCGCGTGCGCGTCCCACGAGCGCCGGCCGTAGCCGTCGTCGAGGTACAGGTCGTCGAGTTCGGCGGGGCCGATGCGGCCGTCGATCGGCGCGGCGGCCAGCGCGGCGCGGGCCGCGTCGTAGGCGGCGCGGACCTCGGCCCCGGTCGTCCCGAGCCGGTAGGTCCCGTGGTTGCGGGCGATCCAGGCGAAGTAGTCGCGGATGCGGTCCTCGAACGCGACGTTCTGGTCGAGGTTGTTCCGGTACCAGACGCCGCTCGGCCGGGGCACGCTGTCGAGGACCATCCGGTCGACCCGGTCGGGGAACATGCTCGCGTAGATCGAGCCCAGGTAGGCGCCGTAGGAGTAGCCGACGTAGCCGATCTTCTCCCGTCCGAGGGCGCGGCGGATCGCGTCGAGGTCGCGGGCCGCGTCGGCGGTGCCCATGTGCGGCAGCATCTCGCCGTGCTTCTCGGCGCACGAGCGCGCGTAGGCGCGGGCCCGCTCGGCCCACGCCCGTTCGTCGTCCGCGTTCGCCGGGACCGGGTCGGCCATCGCCCGCCCCGGGTTCCGGTAGGTCTCGTCGCAGATCAGGGCGGGTTCGCTGGCTCCGACGCCGCGCGGGTCGAACCCGATCCAGTCGTAGGACGCGGCGACGTCCGCGGGCAGCTCGGACGAGAACAGGGCGGGGAGGTCGCGCCCGTGCGCGCCGGGCCCGCCGCGGTTCAGCAGGACGGCGCCCTTGGACGCGGCCGCCGTGTGCGGGGCGCGGCTCAGCGCGAGCGTGATCTGCGTCCCGTCGGGACGGTGGTGGTCGAGGGGCACGCGGACCTCGGCGCACTGCAGGCCCCTGAGCTCGTCGCCCGCCACGGGGTCGGCGGCGGGGCAGGGCCTCCACTCGATCCCGGAGCCGGGCGCGGCGGGCGCGGGCGCGGCGGTGGCGGGCGCGGTGGCGGCGGGCGCGGTGGCGGCGGGCGCCGCGGAGGCCGGTGCGGCGGACGCGCCCGGCTCCGCGGCCGTCGCGAGCGCGAGGGCCAGCGCGGCGACGGCCGTCCCGGCGGTGGCCCGCGTGGCGACGGTCCTCCCGCCGCCGGTCCGGAAGGCGCTGGATCGGGTGGCGCTGGTCCGCTTGGCGGCGTCGTTCGGCACTTTCGCTTTCTACCGGTCGCGCGCCGCCGGGCCGCCGAACCGGGGATCGCGCGTTTCCGGGCCGAACCGGGAGGTCGCGCCCACCCGTGACCGGGCCCGGCCGGACGGCCGGACCCGGTGCGGGGCGGCTACGGGCGTCCGACCGGGAGGTCCTTGCCCGCGGTGGCACCGTCGGCCTTGAGCTTCACGGCCGTCGGGTCCGGGTCGTTCAGCGCGGGAACGGCCTCGCAGCGCGCGTCGGCGCCCCGGCGGCTCTCCGGGAGCGCGCCGGTGTCGAGGTAGGCCGCGACCTTGTCGTCCAGGCAGGCGTTGCCGTTGAGGGTGTTGGAGTGCGTCTTGCCGCCGTCCTCCAGCACCAGGCGGGACGACGGGAACACCTTGTGCATCGCGAAGCCGCCCTCGACCGGGGTCGCGGCGTCCTGCGACGACTGCACCAGCAGGATGCCCGGAAGCTTCCTGTCGCCCTTCAGCTTGTACTCGGGCCCGCCCTTGAACGGCCAGAACGCGACGGGCGCGTTGAACCAGACGTTGCTCCAGGTGTTGAAGCGGTAGCCCTGCCGGACGAGCTCGACCGCGTCGTTGTGCCACGTGGACCAGTTGCGCGGCCAGCGGGCGTCCGCCGCCTGCACGGCGTTGTAGACGGCGAAGGAGTTGTCGTCACCGCCGGCGCTCAGCCAGCCGAGCAGCCCGGACGCGTCCTCGTCGTTCGCCCACGCCGAGAGCGCCTCGCCGAACGGGATGTAGTACGAGGTGTTGTATCCGGCGCTCAGCACGATGTCGTCCAGCTCGCTCGGCCCGATCCGGCCGCCGATCGGCGACTTCTCGGCCGCGGCCCGCACCTCGTAGTACTTGGCCTCCACCTCGTCCTGGGTGTCGCCCAGGCCGTAGACCGAGTCCCACTTCGCGAGCCAGCCGAACCAGGCCTTGATGTTGCGCTCGAACGCCTTGTCCTGGTTGAGCTGCGCCTCGTACCAGACCGTCTTCGGGTTGACGTTGCCGTCCATCACCATGCGCCGCACCCGCTCGGGGAAGAGTGAGGCGTAGGTGGCGCCGAGGTAGGTGCCGTAGGAGAAGCCATACCAGCCGATCTTCTCCTGGCCGAGGGCGCGGCGGATCATGTCGACGTCACGGGCGGCGTCGGTGGTGCGCATGTTCGGCAGGAGGTCGCCGAACTCCTTCGCGCACGCCCGCGCGTACTCCTTCGACTCGGCGATCCAGGCCCGCTCCTCCTTCCACGACCCGGGCACGTAGTCGGGCCGGATCGGGTCGGAGTAGTGCGGGTCGCAGGACAGCCTGGGCTCGCTGGAGCCGACGCCGCGCGGGTCGAAGCCGATGATGTCGTACTTGGCGGCGACGTCGGCGTGCCCGGTGCCGCCGATCCAGCGGGCGAGCGCGGGCGCGTACGCGAGGCCGGTGCCGCCGGGGCCGCCCGGGTTGACGAACAGGACGCCCTGGTAGTTCTCCTCGTCGGTGTGCCGGAAGCGCGACACCGCGATGGAGATCTTCCGGCCGCCCGGCTTCGAGTGGTCCAGCGGGACCTCGACCGCGGCGCACTGCGCGTTGTTCATCGGGTCGTCCGGCCCGCTGACCTCGCACTCGCCCCAGTCGATCGATGCGGGCGCGGCGAGCCCGGCGGCGGTACCGGCCGCGCGGCCGGTGTCCGCGCTCGCGGGGACGGCGGCACCGATGCCGCCGGCCGTCACGACCGCCGCGGCCGTGACGAGCAGAAACTTCTTCACCTGACCCCCTCAGATCGGCCGCTCCGGGCGCCGGGAGGGCGCCGGAGGGGGAGCTGCGCCGATACGTAGCGGATGCGTGGATTGCGGGGAGATTGTGGCGGTTGATCCCTCGATGGAGGCAGGGACCTCCACCGAGGGATGCCGAAACGTGACAAGTTCAACGGAACTTCGTGATGTTTCGCGACGTTCCGCAGGCCGCGTCCGTCAGCGGATGACGTCGGCCTTCAGCAGCGCGGCCCGCGGCGCCTGCGTGCCGGTCAGCGTCTTCGCCCGCGCCTCGGACGGCGGCTTCGGGTCGCCGAGGTCCGGGACGTGGACGATCGGCTTCTCCGGGCGCTCGCCGCGCAGGAAGTACGCGTCGTAGTAGGCGTCGACGGCCGCGGAGCCGCGATGCACGATGCAGTGCGTCCGGTCGCCGTCCTGGACGACCATCCGCGCGCCCTCGAGCCGCTTCTGCAGGTCGAGCGCGCCCTCGTACGGCGTCGCCGCGTCATGCTCGGACTGGAACATCAGGATGTCGTCCGGCAGGTCGGGGGTGGCGCCGACGTCGACCGGCTGCCCCGCCTTCGCGCCCCAGAACAGGCAGGGGGCGTTGAACCAGGCGTTGCCCCAGGTCGTGAACGGGTGCTCGGCGTTGATCCGCGAGTTGTCCCGGTACCACTTCCACCAGCTCCGCGGCCACTGCACGTCGGTGCACTCGGTCGCGAGGTACATGGCGTAGCCGTTGTCGTCCGCCTCGCCGCTCGTCGGCGAACCGAACGTGGCCGCGAACGCCGCGGCGTCCCCGGCCTTGTACGCCGACAGCCCGGCCGCATAGCCGTGCCAGATCGCCTGGCTGCGGCGGTAGGCGGCGTTGAGCATCACGTCGACCAGCTCGGCCGGGCCGACGGCGAGCTCCTGCCCGCTCTCGGGATCGGTGTGCCGGACCGGCTTCTTCCGGAGTTCGTCGCGCAGGCCGTAGAAGAAGTCGTGGACCTTCTTCCGCGTGTCGCCCAGGTGGTAGACGTCGTCGTGCTCGGCGACCCAGCCGAAGTAGTACTCGATGTTCTCGTCGAACGCGATGTCCTGCCGCAGGTTCGCGTCGTACCAGACGTCCGACGGGCCGACGTTGCCGTCCAGCACCATCCTGTCGACGCGCTTCGGGTACACGGTCGCGTACGACGAACCGAGGTACGTGCCGTAGGAGGCGCCGTAGTAGTCGAGCCGGTCGTTGCCCAGCGCCTTGCGGATCGACTCCAGGTCGTGCACGGAGTCGATGGTCTTCACGTGGTCCGCCAGACCGATCTCGTCGGCCCGCTCGCAGTCCCGGGCGTATCCCGCCGACCGCCACAGCCAGGTGGCCACGGGACCGATCTCGCCCTCGCCGTACGCGGGGCGCGGCGCGTTGGTGTACGTCCTGTCGCAGCTCAGCGCGGGTTCGCTCATGCCGACGCCGCGCGGGTCGAACCCGATGACGTTGTAGGCCGCCCGCATCTGCGGGGAGTTCTGCGCGAACACGCGCGGGCCGAACAGCGCTCCGCCGCCGCCCGGTCCGCCCGGGTTGACGACGATGTCGCCCTCGGCCGGACCGTCGCCGGTGTGCGGCGTCCTGGTGAGCTGCAGGCTGATCTTCGCGCCGTCGGGCTTCGCGTGGTCGAGCGGCACCCGCAGTTCGGCGCACTGCACGATCTTCGAGACCGGGTACAGCGAGTCGTAGGCCGTGCGCACCGTCTCCACGAAGTCCGCGGGGCAAGCGCGCCAGTCCAGTGCGGCGGGGTCGAATCCTCCGGCCGGTCCGGCGGGCGGGCTCGCGGCCTGCGCGCTCGTGGCGCTCAGGCCGGTGAGACCGAGCGCGGCCAGTGCGGCCGCGGCGACGATCCTCTTCACATATCCCCCTAACGTGCTGACTCGGTCGAGCCAGACATATGGGTAAATGAGTGAAGATTGTTGCGATGCTCACGTCGCCGCGGACAGGCCCGCCACAAGGTGGTGACCGAATCGTGACAAGATCACCGGAACTTCGTGATCGCACCGGGCGTTCCGGTCTCCGGGCATGAAGAAGCCCCCGGAACGGTTTCCGGGGGCCTCGGGCAGATCGGTCGGGGACAGTTCGGGCAGATCGGGGACGGCTCGGGCGCCGGTCAGCTCACGACGACCTCGGCGCCGGGGCCGGAGACGGAACCGTCCTCGCCGACCTCGATGCCCATGTCCTCGGCGATCCGCATGGCCTCCTCGATCAGGGTCTCGACGATCTGCGCCTCGGGGACCGTCTTGACGACCTCGCCCTTGACGAAGATCTGGCCCTTGCCGTTGCCGGACGCCACGCCCAGGTCGGCCTCGCGGGCCTCACCGGGACCGTTCACGACGCAGCCCATGACCGCGACGCGCAACGGGACGGGGAAGTCCTTCAGTCCGGCCGTGACCTGCTCGGCCAGCGTGTAGACGTCCACCTGCGCGCGTCCGCACGAGGGGCAGGACACGATCTCCAGGCCGCGCTGCCGCAGCCCCAGCGACTCCAGGATCGCCGAGCCGACCTTGACCTCCTCGACCGGCGGCGCCGACAGCGACACCCGGATCGTGTCGCCGATGCCCTGGCTCAGCAGCGCGCCGAACGCCACCGAGGACTTGATCGTCCCCTGGAAGGCCGGGCCCGCCTCGGTGACGCCGAGGTGCAGCGGGTAGTCGCAGGCGGCGGCGAGCTGCCGGTACGCCTCGATCATCACGACCGGGTCGTTGTGCTTGACGGAGATCTTGATGTCGCGGAAGCCGTGCTCCTCGAACAGCGAGCACTCCCACAGCGCCGACTCGACCAGCGCCTCGGGGGTGGCCTTGCCGTACTTCTCCAGCAGCCGCTTGTCGAGGGAGCCGGCGTTGACGCCGATGCGGATCGGCACACCGGCCTCGGTCGCGGCCTTGGCGATCTCCCCGACCTTGTCGTCGAACTTCTTGATGTTGCCCGGGTTGACCCGGACGGCCGCGCAGCCCGCGTCGATCGCGGCGAACACGTACTTCGGCTGGAAGTGAATGTCGGCGATGACCGGGATCGGCGACTTGCGGGCGATCGCCGGCAGCGCCTCGGCGTCGTCCTGCGACGGGCAGGCCACCCGGACGATCTGGCACCCGGACGCGGCCAGCTCCGCGATCTGCTGCAGCGTGGCGTTCACATCGGCGGTCAGCGTCGTGGTCATCGACTGCACCGACACCGGCGCGTCACCGCCCACCGGCACGTTCCCGACCATGATCTGCCGGGACCTGCGGCGCGGCGTGGCCGCGGACCCCGCCTCCTGCCCGTCACGGACCGTAGGAATACCCAGTGAAACGCTCATCCCTCTCCTCTGTTTCGCCTCTGCTCGCCCGGAGACGCTCTCGGCCCCCCGCAGAGAAGGGTCGGGCGCCCCCCACGTGACACGGCCGCCCGGCCCGTACAAGCCTAGGCGCCTCGGGCGAATGCGGTGACGGCGACCGGCACGTAATAGTGTGACCATTAGGACACGTACGGTAAACCTCTCGACTCATTCGGGAAGCTTGAGCGGGTTGAACAGGTCGGCCAGGATCAGCAGCACCCCGAACCCCACCAGGAGGAGAACGGCCAGATAGGTGAGGGGAAGGAGCTTGGTCATGTCGACGGTGCCCGGGTCGGGACGGCCGCGCAGCCGCGCCAGACCGGCGCGTGCGCGCTCGTAGGCGACGACCGCGAGGTGCCCGCCGTCCAGCGGCAGCAGCGGCACGACGTTCAGCGCCCCGAGGAAGATGTTCAGCGAGACGACGAGCGACAGGAACAGCGCGATCTTGTCGCGGACCGAGTCGTCGGACGCGAAGATCTGCCCGGACACGTCGGTCGCGCCGACGACGCTGCCCACCTGCCCGCCGGGAGAACTTCCCCGCTCGTCCGAGAACAGGGTCGGGATCGCGGACGGGACGTCCACCACGATCCGGCCGATGCCCTCGACGGTCGCCGCGGTACCGCGCCCGGCGAACACGGCCGCGTTGATCGGCCCGACCCGCTCGTAGCCGGCCCCCGTCACCCGCGCGGACATCCCGACGAACGGCTCCCCGCCCAGCTCCGCGAGCCGCAGGCGGAGCGTCACCGGCGCGGGCGCGCCCCGCCGCTCGACCGTCAGGGTCACCGTCCGTCCGGCCCCGGCGCGGTCGACGGCCCCGGTCAGCTCGTCCCACCCGGCGACCCGCGCGCCGTCGAACGCGACGATCCGGTCCCCCGCCCGCAGGCCCGCCCGCGCCGCCGGGGACGGCGGACGGTCCGGCCCGCACTCGGCACCCGTCCCGGCGGGCACGCACGCCGACACGCGGTCGACGGTCGTGGTCACGGTCCCGGGGTCGCGCACCCCGATCGTCATCGCCATCACCATGAGCAGCAGGAACGCGAACACGAAGTTGGCGACGACGCCTGCGGCGATCACGATCGCGCGGCGCCGGGCGGGCTGCCGGTAGAAGGCGCGGGGCCGGTCCGCCGGGTCGATCTCCTCCAGCGGCGTGTACCCGACGATCTTGACGAACCCGCCCAGCGGGATCGCCTTCACGCCGTACTCGGTCTCGCCTCGCCGCCGCGACCACAGCGTCGGGCCGAACCCGACGAAGTACTGGGTGGCCTTCATCCCGAACCGCTTGGCGGTGAGCAGGTGCCCGCCCTCGTGCAGCATCACCGACGCGAGCAGCGCGACGACGAAGGCGACCGCGCCGATGAGAAAGGCCATCCGGGCCCCCTTGGGGTCGTCCCCCGGGCGGGCCGGAGGCTAGTCGAGTCCCGTGACCTCCCTGGTCCGAGCGCGCGCCCACGCGTCGGCGGCCAGGACGTCCTCCACCGTCAGGCCCCCCGCCGCCCCGGCGGAGCCCGGGTCGTGCTCGTCCAGTACCCGCGCGATCGTGTCGACTATCGCGAGGAACGGCAGCCGTCCCGCACGGAACGCCTCCACGCATTCCTCGTTGGCGGCGTTGTAAACGGCGGGGGCGGTGCCGCCCCGCTCACCGGCACCGCGCGCCAGCCGCACCGCCGGGAACGCCTCGTCGTCGAGCGGGAACAGCTCCCAGGTGTGGGCGCGCGTCCAGTCGAGCCCGGGCGCGGCGTCCGGGACGCGGTCGGGCCAGTCCAGGCCGAGCGCGATCGGCAGCCGCATGTCGGGCGGGCTCGCCTGCGCGAGCGTGGACCCGTCGGTGAACTCGACCATCGAGTGGATCATCGACTGCGGGTGCACCATGACCTCGATGCGGTCCATCGGGACGTCGAACAGCAGGTGCGCCTCGATGACCTCCAGGCCCTTGTTGACGAGGGTGGCCGAGTTGATCGTGACGACCGGGCCCATGTCCCACGTCGGGTGGTTCAGCGCCTGCTCGGGGGTGACGTCCGCCAGCTCGTCGCGGGTGCGGCCGCGGAACGGGCCGCCGCTCGCGGTCAGCACCAGCCGCCGCACCTCCGCGGCGCGCCCGCCGCGCAGGCACTGCGCGAGCGCCGAGTGCTCGGAGTCGACGGCGACGATCTGCCCCGGCCGGGCCCGCTCGCGCACCAGCGGGCCGCCGATGATGAGCGACTCCTTGTTGGCGAGCGCCAGCGTCCGTCCGGCGTCCAGCGCGGCGAGCGTGGACGCCAGGCCGAGCGCCCCCGTGACGCCGTTCAGCACGACGTCGCACTGCCGGCCGGCGACCTCGGCCACCGCGTCCGGCCCCGCGACGATCTTCGGGATGGGGTACTCGCCGGCGGCGTAGCCGCGGCGCTTGGCCTCGGCGTAGAAGGCGAGTTGCAGCTCCTGCGCGGCGGACGCCTTGGCGACCGCGACGATCTCGGGCCGGAACTCCAGCGCCTGCTCGGCCAGCAGCCCGACCCGGCCGCCGCCGGCGGCCAGCCCCGTCACGCGGAACCGGCCGGGGTTGCGGCGGACCACGTCGAGCGCCTGGGTGCCGATCGATCCGGTGGAGCCGAGCACGACGACGTCACGGGCGGCGGACGTGTCGGCGGCGTCAGTGGGAGTCATCACCGGACCATTGTCGGCCATCCCGGCGGCCCGCCCGCGCAGTCCGGCCGATCAGCCGCCGCGGCCCTCCACCGGCGGGTGGATGAGCGGGAGCCGCAGGACGAACCGGGCACCGCGGGCGACGTGGTCGGGGTCGCGGGCCTCGTCGGGGGCATCGGCGAGGTAGAGGCGGCCGCCGTGCGACACCGCCGTGGCCCGCGCGACCGCCAGCCCGAGTCCGCTGCCGCCGTCGACCCGGCTGCGGGCGCCGTCCAGCCGGGTGAAGCGGTCGAAGACGCGGTCGCGGTCGGCGGGCGGGACGCCGGAGCCGTCGTCGCGGACCTCGACGACGGCCTCCGCGCCGTCCCGGCGCACCTCGACCTCGATGAGCCCGGCCGCGTGCCGTTCGGCGTTGCCGAGCAGGTTCACCAGGAGCCGTCCGAGACGGATCGGGTTGCCCTCGACCAGCACCCCCGTCTCGACCTTCGCGGTCACCGGGACCGGCGAGGTGCGGGCGGCGAGTTCGCCCTCGACCAGCGCCCCGATGTCGAGCGGCTCGCGGGCGGGTTCCTCGCCGGCGTCCAGGCGGGCCAGCGCGAGCAGGTCGTCGACGATCCGGTGCAGCCGCTCGACGTCGCGCAGGGCGCCTTCCAGGCTCTCCGGGAGATCGGCGTCGCCGGGCGCGGCCAGCGCCAGCTCGATGCGGGTGCGCAGCCCGGTCAGCGGGGTGCGCAGCTCGTGCGAGGCGTCCGCGATGAACGTGCGCCGCTGCCGGGCCGAGCGCTCCAGCCGGTCGAGGACGGCGTTGACCCGCGCGGCCAGCCGGGCGTCGGGGCCGCCGGTCTGCGGCACGCTCACCCGGTGGGCGGCGTCCGCCGTCCGGAGGATCTCGCCCATCTCCGCCTCCGCCTTCGCCACCGGACGCAGCGCGCGGTCGGCCGCGCGCCGGGCCGCCCAGGTGGTGAGGACGAGCGCGACGGCGAAGACCGCGGCCATGACGGGCGCGAGGACGCTCAGGCGGGCGTCCGCGAACACGTGCAGCAGGGTCGTCGCCGCGGCCGTCCCGAGCAGCAGCGGCGGAGCCGTCAACGCCAGCGCGCCCACCATGCCGCGCGCCGGTGCGGAATGCGGCCGGTGCCCCCGGCCCTCGATTTTCCGGACCGACATGTCTCCTTTGTACGTATTGCAGAGCAAAGGAGACATGCGCCGACCGTATGGGCCGGGCTGATCTTCTGCCCGGCCCATCGACCGCGCCCCACGCCGGGCGACACGGGAGGCTTTGCCGCTCTTTTCACCTTCCCTAACAGCGACAACACACTTCCCGACCTATAAAGGAGTGACGTGAAGCCGACTCCCGCGAGGGGATGGGACATGGGCCAGGCGGGCGACCCGACGTTCGACCCGGCGCCGCTGACCACAGCGCAGCGCCTGGGCGACGCCTGCATCGCCTGCGGCAAGAAATGGCCCCGGCCGCGCGTCCGCGTCGGCCGCCTGCCGGATTCGACCGGGGTGTTCGCGTGCGACGACTGCGCACCCGCCCCGCCGGTACCCCGCCCACGGCGGGACCCACGGGAACGACGCTCCACGCACGCCGGATCGGTAGGAGAGCCGAACCCGGCACAGGCGACGGGCCTGCACGCCGCCGTCGCCATGGAGTCTCTCCAGGGAGAAGGGTGACCCGGGCCTTCGGGGGGAAGCCCGGGACCACCCGAGAGGCGCGCCCGGCTGGGGGCGGTCGGGCGCGCCGGAGAGACCTCTCGCGCGAATCCGCCCAGGTCGGTCGAGCCTGCTGACAGGACGTCCCGGCCGGCGGCTCGCGATCAGAACCGCGCCGTTATGACCGCGTCGCCAGAACTTCGCCGCTAGAGCTTTGTCGACTCGATCCAGGTCCGCGTCCACTCCGCGTAGCTGGTGCAGCGGGCCTCACCCGACTTCTCCTCCGCGTCCTCGCCCGGCTTGCGTCCGCAGTCCTCGCGCGGCGTGTGCGCGAACATCACGCTCTCCAGGTATTCGCGGTCGCCGACGCGGTAGGCGCTGCAGAAGCCCGGCCGCAGCCGGTCGCCCGAGCACGCCTGCGGGTTGGCGGGCGCGACGCCCGTCCACTCGGCCACCTGCTGCTGCACGTCGGCGGACGCCGTCCACTGCAGCCACTGGTACATGCAGTTCGGGTGCTGCACCCGGGAACTGATCATCCAGGCGTCCATCCAGCCGGTCACGCCCTCCGCCGGGACGGCGCCCCGGACGGGCTGCGACGCGCGGTTCAGGACGTCCACGTGGTACGGCCACGCCTGCCCGAGCACGGCACCGCCCGCCGCGAACGCGCTGACGGCGTCGGCGGGCAGTTCCCAGTACTCGGCGACGTGCCGGCGCTGCTCCTTCAGGACGCGCCCGGCGGCGGCGAGCTGCTCGGGGGTCAGCGAGTACGGGTCCTCGACGCCGAGGCCGGGTTCGGCGCCCTTGAGGTACAGCGCGGCCTCGGCGATCGACAGCGGGCTGTCGCGCATGACCAGCTCGCCCGAGTACCGGCGGGCCTGCTCGGGGTCGAACAGGGCGGACCAGCTCGACGGCTGCGGCACCGACCGCGAGTCGTGGACGAGCAGGTTCGAGCCCCACACGTACGGGACGCCGAAGTACTTGCCGTCCCGCTCGAGCAGGTCGCGGAGCGTCGGCTCCAGCTTCTTGTAGCCGTCGACCAGGTCGGTGTTCACCGGGACGACCTGGTTCTCGGCGACGAGCCGGCCGGCGACCTCGGGCGGCGCGGCGACGCCGTCGTAGTGCCGGCCCCCGTCGCGCATCAGGTCGGCCATCTCGCGCGGGGTCGTGACCACCTTCCAGCCGATCTTGCAGCCGGTGCGCTCCTCGAACGGCGTGACCCAGTCGACGCGCGGGTCGTTGCCGCCGTTCTCGATGTAGCCCGGCAGCGTCACGAGGTTGAGGACGCCCTCACCGGGACCCAGCGTGCTCGCCACCTTGGCGACGCCGACCCGTCCCGGCTCGTCCTCGCCGCCGCTGCACGCGACGAGGCCCGCCGTCGCCAGCACCGCGGTCGTCCCGAGGGCCGCCAGCACCTTGGCCCGCACCCCGTCCAGCAGGCGCGTGTTCGTCAGGCGCGTGCCCGTCAGCCGCATGTCGCTCCCAGCTCGCTTCGCGGGTCCGCTCCCCCGGATTCGCGAACGTCCCCGTCGGCGCAGCGTAGCGCCTCCGCGGCGGAGCGGTGGCGGGTCCGGGCCGGGACCGGCGTGTGCGGCGGCGCCCCGGCCGTCCTTTTCCTCGGCCGGACGACGCCCGGCGAAAGAATCGCCTTCCGTTCGCCGCCCGAACCGGCGACCGGCTTTTCAGCCGACCGGAGCAACGCGCCTCGCGCACGGTACGGCGATGCGCAATGCACCGTCACCGGCGACGACCATTCACCGCCATTCTCGGACATCGTTTACGGACGTTCACCAACGGGAGGACCACCACGGCCCCGGGGGGACGGCGGGTGCTGGCGTCCGCGCCGTACACGGAGATCACCGGCGGGGATACGGCGCGGCCGCCGCCCTGCCCGGGGCCGTGGCGGCACCGGCGGGCGCGGCGAGGTGGGGAACAGCGATCATCCTGCGGTGCTGCCCGGCCACGCGATCGCCGGCGCCCGGCGGAACGGCGACGGTGTGACGCCCTCGAGCCGGAGGAGGTTCGAGGGACGCCGCGCGTCCCGCCGGGTGTCGGTGGGGGACGGCGTCCTGCGGCCGTCGCCCTGCGGGGGCCGCCAGGGGGCCCGTCGGATCATCTCGATCCGGGCGATCAGGGCCTGCGGGGTGTCGGCCTCCAGGAAGCCGCCGACGTCCAGCTCGCGGGGCGGCAGCGCCCACCAGCGGCGGGTGAACGGGCCGAACCAGAAGGTCCAGCCCGGAAAGCGCCGTCCGAGCGCGTCGACCTCTGCGGCATGGTCGTCTGCGGTCATTGCGCGGCTCCCTGCGCCGGCCCCGCGGTCATGGTCGCCACCGGGCCCTGACTTTCAATTCTGCCCCAATTAATTGAGACAGTCAGATTGTGTCGCCGGACACAGAACGAGTCAATGGAAGTTGCTATTATTCGCCGTCGCGCCGCGCTCGTAAGAAGGCGACGGGAAACGCGGGCGGCCCGCCGCTCACCCGCGCCCGAGGAGGCGCAGCAGGTCGGGGTCGGTGGCGAACAGCCGGTCCAGCTCGTCGGCGCCCACCCGGTCGGCGAGGATCTGCAGCGCGATGTCCTGCCGGACGTACTCGGCGGCCATCAGCGCGACCGCCGGGTCCGCGGTGTAGACGCCCCACGCCGTGCTCTCGGCGAAGCCGCCGACCACGGCCTCGCGCCGGTCCCCGACGACGACGATCAGCCGGTAGCCGAGGTCCTCGAGGACGGCCTCGGGCGCCGAGTACCGGTGCCGGTGGACGCGCGCGCCCGCGTCCGGGGCGGCGTCCTCCCCGAACGCGACGACCGAGACGTCCACGCCGCGTCCGGCGGCCTCCTCGACCGGGCCGCGCAGCCGCCGCATCTCCTCGGGCCAGATCGAGACGAACAGGTCGCGGCGGGCCGCCGCGACGACGTCCCCGGCCCGGTCGAGCATCGCCTCGGCGTCCTTGAGCCCGTGGATCGGCGGCGCCTCGGGCGCGGCGGCGACGGCGGGCAGCGCCGTCCGCAGCGCCGCGACGGAGCCGTCGAACTCGCGGCGCATCCGGTCCAGCAGCGACTCCGGCGGCAGCGGCAGGTACTCGGTGCCGTCGGACGAGCCGCGCACCTCGTACGCGGCGCCGCGCGCCACGAGCTTGCCCAGCGTCTCGTACACGGTGCTGCGCGGGACCCCGGAGCGCTTGGCGACCTCGTAGCCGTTGACCGGCCGGCCCGCCGCGACGAGCGCCACGTACGCCTTGGCCTCGTAGCCCGGCATGCCCAGCCGCCGGAGGTGCTCCAGGACGTCCCGCGTGCTCACCGCCGCCATGCTACGCGCCGGGCCGGGCGGGCTGGCATGATCGCCGCATGACGCGCCGCCTGGACGACGCCGAACTGGAGGCGTCCCCGGTCGTGGCGAACATCGCCATGAACCGCGAACGGACCCTCGCCGCGTACCGCCGCGGCCTCGGCGTCGATCCCCTTGCCGAGGCCGCGCGCACGCGCGGCGCGACCGGACGCTGGCTCGACCTGTGCTGCGGGACGGGCCGCGCCCTCGTCGACGCGGCCGGGGAGTCCGCGGACGTCGAGATCACCGGCGTCGACCTCGTCGGCCACTTCCTCCCCGGCGTGCCGCCGCCGAACGTGCGGCTCGTCGAGGCGTCGGTGACCGTATGGGAGCCGGACGCGCCGGCCGACCTGATCACCTGCGTGCACGGCCTGCACTACGTCGGCGACAAGCTCGGGCTGCTGGCGCGGGCCGCGTCCTGGCTGACCGGGAACGGCCTGCTGGTCGCCGACTTCGACCCGCGGTCGGTGCGGCTCGCCGACGGCTCCCCCGCCGGACGCCCGCTGACGGCCGCGCTGCGCCGGGCGGGCTTCGCCCACGACGCCCGGCGCCGCCGGATCGCGCTGCGCGGCCGCCGCGAGATCACGCTCCCGTACCGCTACCTGGGCGCCGACGACCGGGCCGGACCGAACTACACCGGCCAGCCCGCCGTCGACTCGTACTACTCCCCCGAACCCGGCGCGGACGCCCGCTGACGCCGGATCCGGGCGGGGCGGTCAGGTGCCCGCGGTGTGCGCCGGGCCGCCGGCGTGCACGGCGGCCTTGCGGCGCTGGAAGGGCAGGTAGCGGTCGGCGCGGCGCGGGCGCGCGGGCATTCCGGTGGACTCGACGGCCAGGATCCGGTCGAAGCGGAAGGCGCGGACGCCGCGCCGCATCCGGCACCAGCCGACGAGGTACCAGTGGTCGCGGTGGACGAGCGTGGTGACCGGCTCGACCTCGCGGATCGTGACGTTGGCCCCGACGTCGCCGTAGCAGAGGCGGACGACCCGGTGCTCGCTGATGGCGGCGGCGACCACGCGGGCGCGGTCGGCCGTGGAGGCGTCCAGGGACGCGGTGAGGGTGGTCAGCGTGGCGCCGACCACGTCGTCGTGGGGGACGGTGTCCAGGAGGGTGCGCAGGGCCCGGCGCGCGGTCGCGGCCTGCGGGCCGGCGCCCAGGTGCGCGAGGGAGAGCGCGAGGGCGGCGATCTCCGCGGCGGAGAGCGTGGTCAGGGAGGGGGCGGTCCTGCGGTGCGTCGCAACGTTCGCCATGGTTCGATAATACGTTCGAACACTGACATTTTGGAGGGTCTGGAGCCACCCTGAGCCTGATCCTCGGCGATCCTTGAGCCTTGGGGCGAGGATGGTGAAAACTGGCTTCAAAACTGCACGATCCGGGGGATGGCAGGGCGAACATGGGCGAGCCGTGGACTCGCGTTGGGTGAGCCGACGCGCCTGCCGATGAGCCGCGGCGAGATCGACCGGACGCTGGCGCATCTGCGGGACGAGAGGGAGCGCATCGGCTCCGCCCTCCTGGAACTGGAGACGAACCAGGGCTACCAGCTGCTGGAGGGCGCGACGCCGGACGGGGAGACGCGACGTCTCCAGGTCGCCGTGCGCTCCCGCGTGGCGTCGCTGTGGACGCTGTTCGACCTGTACCGCCGCGCGGTCGCCGAGGCCGAGGAGATCCGCGCGCGCCCCGGCAGGCTCGGCCAGTGGCGGCTGGCCGAGCTGACCCGGCTGCTGTCGGGACCGTCGATCGAGCTGCCCGCCGCCGAGGTGCCGCTCGAGCGCCGGACGCTGCTGCACGTCCCGTCCGGTGAACGGCTGACGCTGCGCGCGGCCGTCGAGCGCATGACCGCCCTGTACGAGGAGGTCGTGCGGGGCGTGGGCCGGCTGGAGCGGGTCTGGTCGGCGCTGCTGTCGCGGCTCGCGGAGATCGAGGCGGCCCGGCGCGCCGCGGTGGAGGCGCTGGGCGCCCTCGGCGGCACCGACCCGGAGCTGGACCGGCTCGGCACCGACCTGGACGCGGTCGCCGCGGCGGTCCGGAGCGACCCGCTCGCGCTGGCGCCCGACGGGCGCCCCGACACCTCCCGGCTGGACGCGCTGCGCGGCGGGCTCGCGGACGCGCGGCGGCGGCTGGAGGCGGCGGCGACGCTCCGCGACGGGTACGCCGAGCGGATCCGGGCCGTCGCGCGGACGATCGGCCTGCTGCGCGAGACGGAGGCGGAGGCGCGCCGGGTCCGCGAGGCGGTCACGGCGAAGATCGCCGGTCCGGTGCCGGACGCGCGGCCGGAGACGTCGGCCGCGCTCGCCGACCGGCTGTCCGCCCTCGACCGCGACGCCCGGGCCGGCGGCGGCGACTGGACGGAGCGGGCACGGCGGATCGGCGACCTCGAGCGCGCGGCGGACGAGGGCCTGCGGGACGCGCGGGACGCGGTCGACGTCGTCGCGGGCCTGCTGGCGCGGCGCGACGAGCTGCGCGGCCGGCTCGACGCCTACCGCGTGAAGGCCGCCCGGCTGGGCCTCGCCGAGGACGCCGCCACGGCCGTTTCGTACCAGAAGGCGCACACGCTGCTGTGGACGTCCCCCTGCGATCTCCGGGAGGCCGCCGTGGCCCTGGCGGAGTACCAGCGGGCGGTCGCCGCGCGGGAGAAGGGAGCGGACGGATGAGCAGGTGCACGCGGCCCGGATGCGCGGGAACCGTCGAGGGCGGATTCTGCGTCATATGCGGCATGGCCGCCTCCCCCAGCCCCTCGGGCCCCTCCGCCCCGGACGCCTGCGCCCAGCCGGGATGCGGCGGGACGATCGTCGACGGTTTCTGCGACGTCTGCGGGTCGCCCCCGGCCGCGAGCGGCACCGGGACCCCCGGCACGCCGAACGCGGCGGGCGGCGCGGCCGCGCCGAGCGACGCGTGCGACAAGCCGGGGTGCGGCGGGACGATCGTGGACGGTTTCTGCGACGTCTGCGGCGAGCCCCCGTCACCGGCGTCCGCGACGGCGGGGACCGGACCGTCCGCGAGCCGGTCCGCGAGCATCGGCGGCAGCAGGTCGGGCAGCGTCGGCACGGGCCGGACGGGCAGCACCCGCACCGGCGCGTCGCGGTCGTCGACCGGCGTCGGCGGGCTGGGCGGCGGGTGGGTCAAGGTGCCGCCCGTCCCGTCCCGGGACCCGGCGACCGCCGTGCTGCGCGATCCGGAGGTCGCCGAGTCCAAGCGGTACTGCAGCAACTGCGACGAGCCGGTCGGCCGCAGCAGGGGCGGCCGGCCCGGACGCACGGAGGGGTTCTGCCCGAAGTGCGGCACCGGTTTCTCGTTCACCCCGAAGCTGTCGGCCGGCGACCTGGTCGGCGGGCAGTACGACGTGCTCGGCTGCCTGGCGCACGGCGGCCTCGGCTGGATCTACCTCGCCAGGGACAGGAACGTCAGCGACCGCTGGGTGGTGCTCAAGGGCCTGCTGAACAGCGGGGACGCCGACGCCATGGCCGCGGCGGCGGCCGAGCGGGCGTTCCTCGCGGAGGTCGAGCACCCCAACATCGTCAAGATCTACAACTTCGTGCAGCACGCCGGCGACGGCTACATCGTCATGGAGTACGTCGGCGGCCGGTCGCTCAAGGACATCCTGCTGCAGCACCGCGACGAGGGCGCGGACGCGCTGCCGGTCGCGCAGGCCATCGCCTACGCGCTGGAGGTGCTGCGGGCGTTCGGCTACCTGCACGCCCGCGGCCTGGTGTACTGCGACTTCAAGCCCGACAACGTCATCCAGTTCGAGGAGCAGCTCCGGCTGATCGACCTCGGCGGCGTCCGGCGGCTGGACGACCCGGACGGCGCCATCTACGGCACGCCCGGCTACCAGGCGCCCGAGATCGCCGACGCGGGCCCGTCGGTGAGTTCCGACCTCTACACGGTCGGCCGCACCCTGGCCGTGCTGAGCTTCCCCTTCAAGGGCTACACCTCCCGGTTCAGGGAGACCATCCCGGCCCGGACGGACGTGCCGGTCCTCGGAACGCACGAGTCGTTCGACCGCTTCCTCCGCCGCGCGACGCACAAGGACCCGGACGAGCGGTTCCAGGACGCGGCGGAGATGGCCGACCAGCTGACCGGCGTCCTGCGGGAGGTGCTGGCCGCCGAGGACGGACGCGCGCGGCCCGCGCCCTCGGCGCTGTTCGGCCCCGAGCGGTTCGCGGCGCGGGCCGCGGGCGAGGACGCGGACGCGTCCGCGCTGCCGCCCGTCCCGCCGGCGACGGCCGCCGCGGCGCTGCCCGTCCCGCTGGTGGACGCCGGCGACCCCGCCGCCGGGTTCCTCGCGGGCCTCACCTCGCTGGAGCCCGCGCAGCTCGCCGCGACCGTGGCCGGTGCGCCGCAGCGGACGCCCGAGGTGCTGCTGACGCTCGCCCGCGTCAGGATCGAGCTGGGCGAGCACGACGCGGCCGATCTGCTGCTGGACGAGTTCGACGCCGCCCACCCGGGCGACTGGCGGGTCGAGTGGTACCGGACCGTCGCGCTGCTGTCCCGGGGCCGGGTCGCCGAGGCGGAGCCGCGCTTCGACCGGCTGTACGACCTGCTGCCGGGCGAGGCGGCACCGAAGCTGGCGCTCGCCTACTGCCGGGAGGAGAGCGCGCCCGCCGACGCCGCCCGCCTGTACGAGCTGGTGTGGCGCACCGACGACGCGTACATCAACGCGGCGTTCGGGCTCGCCCGGGTCCGGCTCGCGGGCGGCGACCGCGCCGGTGCCATCGCGGCGCTGGACGCGGTGCCGGAGTCGTCGATCCGGCGCACCTCCGCGCAGGTGGCGGCGGTCACGACGGCGGTGCGGGCGCGTCCCGCGGCCGAGCTGGCGGCGGCGGACCTGCTCGCCGCCGGGGAGCGGCTCGGCCGGCTCGGCCAGGACGCCCTGGACGTGCGGCGCCGCGACCGGCTCACCGCCGAGATCCTGGAGGCCGCGCTCGACTGGCTGCTCATCGGCCCGGGCCGGTCCGACGGGGCGCGCGGCGGGGAACTGCTCGGCGCGACGCTGAGCGAGGCGCCGCTCCGCCGGCATCTGGAGGGCGCCTACCGGCGGCTGGCGAAGGTGGCCCCGGACCGCGACGAGTCCCGGCGGCTCGTCGACGCCGCCAACGCCGTCCGCCCGAGGACCTTTCTGTGAGCCGCCTCCCCGGCCTCCCCAGCTCCCTTCTCCCCGCTGCAGATACGGACCACGCCGTGACCCACGACAAGACAGGTGCCAAGGCCGCGGAGCTGTCCTGCCCCGCCTGCGGCGAGATGGTGTACGCGGGCGAGACGTTCTGCGAGGGGTGCGGGCACCGCCTCGGCGACGCCCCCGTCCCCGCCCCGGCCGCCACGGGCGCGGGCGGCGCGGCGGTTCGCGAGGGCCGCACCTTCCGGACGAGCACGGCGTCGCTCGCCCGCCGCCGCGCGGAGACCGCGCCGCCCTGCACGGGATGCGGCGGCACGTCGATCGACGCCGAGGGCTACTGCGAGGACTGCGGGCTCCGGCAGCCCGCCGACCGCGACCACGTGGAGACGACGCTGCCCGAGGGCGCGGACCCGAGTGCGGGCGGGCTCCTGGCGGCCGGGGTGAGCGACCGCGGCCTGCGCTACAGCCGCAACGAGGACGCGCTCGCGCTCGCCGTCCACGCCACCGGGATCGCGGCCGTGGTGTCGGACGGGGTGGGCTCCTCGCAGCGTCCCGAGGAGGCGTCCCGCGCGGCCGCCGACACCGGCGCCGCGACGCTGGCGTCCCGGCTGGACGCGGGCGCGGACCCCGCGGCCGCCACCCGCGCGGCCGCGCTGGCGGCGGCGCGGGCCGTCGCCGCGCTGTCCTCGTCGGAGGACGACGCGCCGTCGTGCACCTACGTGTCCGCGGTGACGCACGACGGAACCGTCACCGTCGGGTGGATCGGCGACAGCCGCGCCTACTGGCTCGCCGCCGACGACCCCGCCGAGGAGGAGGCCGAACCGGGCGCGGGCGGCGGCGAAGCACGGGCGAGCGAACGGGGCGGCCCCGGCGCGCAGGCCGGGCCGGTCGAACTCGCGGCGTCGCGGCGGCTCACCGAGGACGACTCCTGGGCCGCGATCATGGTCGCGGAGGGCGCGCTGACCGAGGCCGAGGCCGAGGCGCACCCGAACGCGCACGTCATCACCGCCTGGCTCGGCGCGGACGCGGGAGACGTCGCCCCGCACGTCGCGTCGTTCCGTCCGTCCGGCCCCGGCACGCTGCTGGTCTGCAGCGACGGGCTGTGGAACTACCACCCCGCAGCGCGGGACCTGCGGGCGCTGCTGCCCGGCGACGCCGCGGCCGAACCCGCGGCCGATCCCCTGGGCGTCGCGCGGACGCTGGTGCGGCACGCCCTCGACTCGGGCGGCCGCGACAACATCACCGTCGCCGTGGTCCCCCTCCCCTCCCCCGTCCGTCCCCCGAGCACGGAGCAGCATCGATGAGCGAGCAGCCGCAGTTCACCATCAAGGTCGACCAGAACCAGTACCTGCCCGAGGGCGGCCGCGAGGTGCACGCCATCGTCTCGGTGGAGGCGACCGCCGCGGACGCCGCGGGAGGCGCGCTCCCCGCCGCCGGGCCCGCGACCCGCGCGTCCGAGGTCATCATCATCGACACGTCCGGCTCGATGTCCTATCCCGAGACGAAGCTGCACGCCGCCGTCGAGGCCGCGCAGGTCGCGGTGGACACGCTGCGGGACGGCGTGGAGTTCGCGGTCGTGTCCGGCTCGAACGTCGCGTCGATGGTGTTCCCGCAGCAGCAGGACCTCGTTCCGGCGAACGACGAGAACCGCCGCCTGGCCAAGGAGGCGCTCGGCCGGCTGCGCGCGTCCGGCGGCACCGCGATCGGGTCGTGGCTGCGGCAGGCCGACGTGCTGTTCGGCGACCGGGAGGGCATCCGGCACGCGATCCTGCTGACCGACGGCAAGAACCAGCACGAGACGCCCGAGCAGCTCGACGCCGTCCTGTTCCGCTGCGAGGGCCGCTTCATCTGCGACTGCCGCGGCGTCGGCACCGACTGGGAGGTCGCCGAGCTGCGCAAGGTGTCGTCGGCGCTGCTGGGCAGCGTCGACATCGTCCGCGACCCGGCCGGGCTCGTCGCCGACTTCCAGGCGATGACGGAGGCGGCGATGGGCAAGTCGGTCGCGGACGTCGCGCTGCGCCTGCAGACGCCGCAGACGGCGCGGCTGAAGTTCGTCAAGCAGGTCCTGCCCACCGTGGAGGACCTGACCGGGCGCCGCGTCGAGGTGCCGCCGCAGGCCGGCGACTACCCGCTCGGCGCGTGGGGCGAGGAGAGCCGCGACTACCACGTGTGCGTGGAGCTGCCGCCCGGCGAGGTCGGCAAGGTGCTGCGCGCGGTGTGGGTCAAGCTCGTCGTGCCCGGAGCGCCCGGCGAGGAGGCGCAGGTGCTCGCGACGGGCAACGTCCTCGCCGAGTGGACCGACGACGAGGCCCGCTCCACGCGGATCAACGACCGGGTCGCCCACTACACCGGGCAGGCCGAGCTCGCGGTCGCGATCCAGGAGGGGCTGCAGGCCCGCGAGCGCGGCGACGAGGACACCGCGACGGCGCGGCTCGGCCGCGCGGTCGTGCTCGCCGACGAGGCCGGCAACGAGGAGATCACCTCGCTGCTGCGCAAGGTCGTGGACGTCGTCGACCCCGCCACCGGCACCGTCCGGCTGAAGAAGAACGTCGACAAGGCCGACGAGATGTCGCTCGACACCCGCTCCACCAAGACCGTCCGGACCCGGAAGGACGAGACGGTCAACAACCGCGGGCAGCGGACGGCCCGCGAGCAGAGCGACGACGGCCGCGGCCGGAAGGTCTGAGCATGGCGATCTGCCCGAGCGGCCACACCTCGCAGTCGGCGGACTTCTGCGACCTGTGCGGTTCGGCCATCGGCGGCGCCGCGCCGCCCGGCGGTGCGGACGCGGGCGCGTCCGGCGGGTCCGGCGGAGCCGGTCCGGACGGCGGCACGCCCTGCCCCGACTGCGGCCTGCCCGGCACCGACCGGTTCTGCGAGGGCTGCGGCTACGACTTCGTCGCGGGCGGCGGGCGCCCGACCGTCGAACCGAACCCGCCGTCTCCGCCCACGCCGGACGCGTCGTCCGCGCCGAACACGTCGTCCGCGTCGCCTTCGCAGGCCGTGTGGACGGCCGTCGTCGAGGCCGACCGCGAGTACTTCAACGCCGTCCTCGCCGAGGAGGGCCCCGACTCGGGCTCCCTGGTGTTCCCGCCGTACGCGCCGGAGCGCCGGATCCCGCTGTCGGCCGGGCAGGTGCGCATCGGCCGGCGCAGCTCCACGCAGCCGGCGCCGCCCGAGATCGACCTGCGGGAGCCGCCCGAGGACCCGGGCGTCTCCAAGATCCACG
Organism: Actinomadura cremea; assembly: GCF_014648495.1. Taxonomy (GTDB): domain Bacteria; phylum Actinomycetota; class Actinomycetes; order Streptosporangiales; family Streptosporangiaceae; genus Spirillospora; species Spirillospora cremea. The sequence continues at coordinate 176,445 of NZ_BMRF01000003.1, read as the reverse complement.
CGGTGCTGCTGGGCAAGCCGGACGGGTCCTGGACGCTCGTCGACCCGGGCTCCACCAACCGCACGTACATGAACGGGTCCATGGACCCGATCCCGCTCAACACGGAGGTTCCGCTGGCCGAGGGAGACCGGATCCACGTGGGCGCCTGGACCACCATCACGCTGACCCGAGGGGTGCGCCATGCCTGAGCGAAGCTCGCGCGGCGACGGCACGAGCGCGGCCCCGGCCGGGGAAACGGGGACGTCGTACCCCCGGAAGGAGGCGTCATGACGGCCACCGAGCGGACGACCGCGCCGCCGGGCCCGAACCCGCCGGACGCCGCGGGCACCGGCGGCGCCGACCGGACGGGACCGCCCGCGCGCCCGCCGTCCGCCCGCCGCCTGCTGTCGGCGCCCGCCCCGGCCCCGACCGGCCCGCGCCGCCTGCTGCCGCGCACCGCCGCGTCCCGCGTCCGCTGGCTGTCGGTACTGGTCGTCCTCGTGCTGCTGGCGCTGCTCGCGGTCACCGCGGCGACGATCGCGCAGGCCCGCGAGGGGATGCGGGTGATCGGGCACGACGCGGGCCCGCAGGTCGTCGCGACCGGCGACCTGTACTCCCAGCTCACCGACATGGACGCGCAGCTGGCCAACGCCCTGCTCGCGGGCGACTCCGAGCCCGCGGTACGGGCCGAGGCGCTGGAGCTGTACGACATGAACCGGCTGCGGGCCGGGGAGGCGCTGCTCGAGGCCGCCAAGCTCGCCGACGAGGCCACCGAGGAGGACACCGCCCGCGCGCTGCTGAACGCGCTCGCGCGCTACGAGCGGCTCGCCGGAGAGGCGCTGCAGCTGGAGCGGCAGACGCAGCACCGGGCCGGGCCGCCGCCGGACGAGGTCCTGCGCACCTACCAGCAGGCGACCGACCTGATGAAGCTCGACCTGCTGCCCAAGGCGTACAACCTCACGCTCGACAACGGCGCGCTCGTCGGCGACACCTACGAGGAACAGCGGTCCGCGGTGCTCACCGGCCTCGTCTGGGTGATCTCGGTCGGCGTCCTGCTGGTGGCGGTGCTGGTGGTCCTCCAGGTGTTCGTCGCCGTGCGCTTCCGGCGCCTGCTGAACGTCGGGCTGGCGCTGGCGACCGTCGGCACGCTCGCCCTGGTGGCGGCGAGCGCCCTCATGCTGTGGGGGCAGGCGGAGAGCCTGCGCAAGGCCAAGGAAGAGGGCTTCGACTCCATGCTCGCCCTGTCGCGAGCACGCGCCATCAGCAACAACGCCGCCGCGGACCAGACCCGGTACCTGCTCGACCCGGACCGGATCGACACGTACGAGCAGGTCTACCTGAACAAGTCCAAGACGATCCTGTACGTGAAGTCCGGGAACCTCGCCGAGTACAACTCGGCGGTGAAGGGAGTGGAGTACGAGCCCGGCCGCAACGCCTTCCTCGGATTCCTCGGCACCGAGGCCGACCGGCCGGTCGAGGACGCGGCGACGCGTGCGCGCGTCGCGGGCATCTTCGGGACCGTGATCCAGGAGTACCAGCGGTTCCAGCAGCGCGACCACGAGATGCGGCAGCTCGTCGAGAGCGGGAACCGCGAGCAGGCCGTCGGCGCGCGCGGCGACCTGACCGCCCAGTTCCGGCAGTACGACCGGGCGCTGCAGGAGCTGGAGGAGATCCGCCAGGGCGTGTTCGAGGAGGCGGTCCTGGACGGCGACGGCGGGACGCGCGGCTGGTACGGCGTGCTGCCGATCGCGGGCGTCGCCATCGTCGTGTTCCTGCTCATCGGGGTCTGGCCCCGCCTGTCGGAGTACCGGTGGTCGAAGTGAGGGGACGGACGATGCGGCGCTTCGCGGGCGCGAGCGGGATTCGGCGGATGCGCGAGGCCGGTGGACGAACGCGCGGAACCGGGCGGGTGCGGCGCGCGGGCGCGGCGCTCGCCGGGACGGCCGCGCTGCTCACCGCCGCCGCCTGCGGCGTCGGCTCCGGCGACGCCGAGTCGGTCGCCGCCAAGGAGGAGCTGGTCATCGGCGTCAACCGCGACCAGCCGGGCGTCGGCCAGCGGATCGCCGACTCCGGGAACTCCTACGACGCGTTCCTCGGCTTCGACATCCGGGTCGCCAAGGAGATCGCGCGCAACCTCGGCGTCAACGCCGCGGACGTGTCGTTTCGGGAGGTGACCTCCGACAACCGCGAGGAGCTGCTGGACTCCGGGGACGTCGACCTGGTCGTCGCCAGCTTCTCGATCACGCCCGAGCGGCAGCTGGAGGCGACGTTCGCGGGCCCCTACTACGTCTCGCACCAGGACCTCATGGTGCGCAAGGCCGACGAGGCCGCGATCCGCAGCATCCACGACCTGGCGGGCCGGCGGGTGTGCCGGGTGGCCGGGTCGACGTCGTTCCCGCGCATCCACGACGAGCAGGGCGTCGCGGCCGTGCCCGTCGACGCCGGCGGCTACGGCGAGTGCCTGCGGTTGCTGACCGAGGGGCGGCTGGACGCGGTGTCCACCGACGACCTGATCCTGGCGGGACTGGCGCGGGAGGCGGCCGCCGACGGCCACTTCATGACGATCGTGAACGCCCCGATCTCGGACGAACGCTACGGCGTCGGCCTCCGGAAGGGCGACGTGGACGGCTGCGAGGCCGTCAACGAGGCGATCACGAAGATGTACCTCGACGACACGATCCCGATCCAGCTGGAGCGGTGGTTCGGTCCGGCCGGGCTGGACCTGGCGAAGACCGTCCCGCAGTTCGAGGGCTGCCAGTGAGCCTGACGGCGCCCCGGCCGGGGACGGACTTCGCAGGCGTTTCAAGACGGATGAGTCCGTCAGGTCAGTGAGATCAGTCGGTTACGTAAGTTCCGGTCGGCGCACATGATCGTAAGTTATGGTCGCGATCAATATTCGGTCCGGTAATCGCCGCCCCGCCCGAGGAGTGCCATGACGACGGTCGTCCTGATCGTGATGTGCGTCGTGGTCGGGGCCCTGGAACTCTACGCGGGCAAGCAGAGCCGTGATCAGGCGCGCGCGTTCACGCGCCGGGTCGACGAGCTGAACGAGCAGGTGACCAAGCAGAACAACGTGCTGGTCACCGTCGGCGAGCAGCTCACCGCCGAGCTGGCCCGGGTGAAGCGGGACGTGCTGCCCGGCCTCGACGACCGCGTCCGCCGCACCACCGGCCGCGTCGAGGAGCTCGCGGACGTCGTGCACCGCGCGGACGAGTTCGTCCGGACCCAGGCGGGGCGGCTGCGCGACCTGGAGCAGCAGCGCATCACGCTCGCCGCGCTGCGCCGCAAGCTGGCGGAGGTCGAGACGTCGGTGCGCGAGGTCGTCGGGTCCGGCGGCGCCGACGCGTCCGGCGACGTCCGCGAGCAGGTCGACACCGCGCTGGAGCGGCTGGGCGACCTCGAACGCGGCGGCGCGGAGATCCTGGAGCTGCAGCGCACGCTCACCCGCACGCTCGAGGACGTCGAGGACATCGTCGCCGAGCTGCTGCAGTTCACCGAGGGGGCGCTCGGCGACGCCGTCACGGCCGTCCTGACCGGCGCCCCCCGGTCCCTCCCCGCCGGCTCCGGCGGCGTCCCGGGCGGCCTCCCCGGCGGGGTCGGCGACCCGCGCGACGCGGCCGTCACCACCACGGGACGGCTGTGGACCCGCGACGACCAGCTCGAGGACATCCTCACCGACGTCTACGAGCGGTGCGTCCGCGCGAACCGGCTGAACGTCCGGTTCCGGACGGCGGAGGGCGCGGACGGGCTCGAGCCCGGCTCGCCCGAGCGCCGCCGGTACTTCCTCGGCGGGCAGCTTCCCGACGACCTCGCGGGCGCCTTCAGCGCGCTGCTCATCTCCACGGGCGCCGACCTGCCGCACGGCGGGCTCGCCGGGAACGGCGGCGGACGGCGCGGCCTGGCGCGGGTCGAGCCGGGCGTCCCGGCGGGCGTCGAACCGGCGCGCCCGCCCGAGGACGAGGCGGCGCTGAAGGCGCTGCTGCGCACGCTCGCCGAATGCTCCGGCGCCGTCGCGCAGATCGGGCCGCTCATGGCCGTCCGCACGCGGGACGAGCTGGTGTGCGCGGTGCTGTCGGCCGGGCAGTCGCTGGAACTGGAGAGCGACGAGGTGTTCTGGGACCCGGCCGCGGCGGCCGTCCGGCTCCGCCGCCTGCCGTCGCATCAGCTGTGGGACCTCACCGCGTGGGCCGCGACTCCCTAGGCAGCGCGTGCGCCGCGACGCCGTAGGCCCGGACCGTCCGCTCCGCCGGGTCGCCGAGACGCACGTACAGGGGGCAGCGGACGTCCCGCGTCACCGGGTCGACCTCCGCGCACAGGCCGACGCCCGCGGCCCGGTCGAGGAACACGACGTTCTCGACCGCGCGCGCCCCGCGCACCGCGTACGGGACGGAGTCGGCGTCTCCGGTGTCGAACAGCTCCTCGAAGGTGAGCCGCCGCGCGAAGCGCAGCAGGACGGCGGCGTCCACGACGCGGCTCCCGATGGCCGCCGTCGGCCCTGCCACCACGATGCCGAAGCTCGGGTTCTCCCGCCCCCGCACGTAGATCTCCCGGTCCGGTTCCAGCCCGCGCCGCCGGTCGGGCACCTGCAGCCCGAACCCCGCGTCGCCGTCCAGGTACGCGGGCGGGCCGAAGCCGTCGCCCGCCCGGCCGGGCACGCGCGCCGCCCCGGCGGGCCGGTCCCAGCCCGGGAGGTACACGCCGAGGCCGCGCAGCAGCAGCCGCCAGATGGGCCGCACCGTGACGTCGGGCGTGAAGTCGACGTCCGGGCTGAAGTCGACGCGGGTGTCCGCGGCCGGGTCGGGCATCGCGGGCGCGGAGGCGGCCGGACCACCGCCCATGTCGCCGCCCATGTCGCCGCCTGCACCGCCGCCCGTTCCGCCGCCCATGCGGACCATCATCAGCCGCCCGTCCGCCGCGCACAACCGGGACGCGGACGTCCGCCGTCCTCACCCCCGCGGCCCCTGCACCGGCGGCGGCCGGTCGGCTACCTTGGGAGCATCCGGATCATGACGAGGACGCCGCCGTGAATCTGCAGGACATGATGGTGCACCGCGACAGCTCGACGCGGACCGTCGACCGCTACCTGATGGGCCATGAGGGACGCGTCATCGCGGTGCGTCGCCATCCCGCCGTGTTGCTCCCGCCCGTCGTCGCCTTCGTGGCCGGCCTCATCGTGTGCGGCGCCGCCGCCACCGTGACCGGCGTGTTCTGGATCTGGGGGCTGTGGCTGCCGGCCATCGGCTACCTGCTGTGGAAGGTCATCGCCTGGTCGCTGGAGTTCTTCCTCGTCACCGAGCACCGGGTCATGGTGATCAACGGGGTGCTCAACCGGACGGTCGCGATGATGCCGCTGGCGAAGGTCACCGACATCAACCTGGAGCGCTCGATCATCGGCCAGATGCTCGGCTACGGCGAGTTCGTGATGGAGTCCGCCGGACAGAAGCAGGCGCTGCGCAACGTCGGCTTCATGCCGTATCCGGAACAGCTCTATCTCGAGGTGTCGTCGGTGATCTTCGGCACGATCGACGAGTCCCCGGACTGACCCGGCCGAGCGGCGGCGTCCGGGGCTCGGCTTCCCGGCGGCGTCGTCAGCTGCCGAACCCGGCGCCGATGCGGTCGAGCGCGCGCAGCCACGGTCCGCGCCGTCCGCCCTCCCGGTCGGCCCGCGCCATCGCCCGCCGCGTCAGCTCGATCGCCCCGTACCGCAGCGGCTCCGGCGGGAACGGGACTGGCTTGTCCCGCACCATCGCCAGCCGCGTCCGCTCGGTCTCCTCACCGGGACCGAGCCCGACGTGCAGCAGGTCGAGCATGACGTCCGCGCCGAACCGGGTCGCGCCGACGCCCAGGCCGGTGTACCCCGCCGCGTAGGCGAGCCTGGCGTCGTGGGCGGTGCCGAAGAACGCGCAGAAACGCGTGCAGGTGTCGACCACGCCGCCCCATGCGTGCGCGAACCGGACGCCGTCCAGCTGCGGGAACGTGGCGAAGAAGTTCCGTGCGAGGGACGCGAACGCGGCGGGGCGGCGTTCCAGGTCGGCCCCGATCCGGCCGCCGAAGTGGTACACCGCGTCGTAGCCGCCCCAGACGACGCGGTCGTCCGGGGTCAGCCGGTAGTAGTGGTACCGGTTGCCGCTGTCGCCCACGCCCTGCCGGCGCCGCCATCCGACGGCGTCGCGCTGCGCGCGCGACAGCGGCTCGGTGACGAGCGCGTACTCGTACACGGGGACGACGAAGCCGCGCATCCGCCGCAGCAGGGGCGGGAACGCGCCCGTCGCGAGCGCGACCCGGTACGCCCCGACCGCCCCGTGCGGGCCGTCCAGCCGCAGCCGCCCGCCGTCCGGGCGCAGCCCCGTCACGCGCGTGTTCTCGAAGATCCGCACGCCCAGCGAGCGGCACGCGTCCGCCAGCCCCCACGCCAGCCTGGCGGGGTGCAGCAGCGCGACGGCGTGCCGGTCCCACAGCCCGGCGAGGTACGTCGGTGAGTTCACCTCGGCGCGGACGCCGTCGCGACCGAGCAGGATCGGCTCCCAGCCGAGCTCGAAGGCGTGCTCCGCCTCCTCCTCCAGCAGCGGGACCTGCCAGTCCTGCGTCGCGACCGTCAGCTCGCCGGTCGGCTCCCAGCCGGCGTCGATGCCGTAGCGGGTGAGCGTGGCCGCGATGGCCCGCAGGTTCTCCCAGCCGAGCCGCTCGATCGCGTCCATGTCGTCCGGCCACCGCTCGACGCCGTTGAGGAGGCCGTGCGTGAGGCTGGCCGAGCAGAACCCGCCGTTGCGCCCGGACGCGGCCGAACCGATCCGGCCGGCCTCCAGCACGACGACGTCCAGGGACGGGTCCCGCTCCTTGGCGCGCAGGGCCGTCCAGAGTCCGCCGTAGCCGCCGCCGACGACGGCCAGATCGCACGCCCGGCGGCCGGTCAGCACCGGACCGGGGTCGGGCCGCGCGGGGTCGGCCGTCCAGAACGGGACGGGCTCCGCCTCCGCCAGCGACCTCGACACGGCCCGGTCCACGTCCAGGTCCAGGTTCACGTCCGTCCGTCTCCTCACGTGTCTCCCCGCTCGTCCCGGAGGTGTCGCTCGGCTCGTCCCGTCGCGGTCATCGTGCGCCGCGCAACGTCCGGCGGGCGGAGCCGATCGCGATGAGCACCCCGACGGCGAAGATCAGCGTCCCCATCACGTTGACCTGCGGCGGCGTGCCCGTGCGCGTCGACCCGTACACCCACAGCGGGAACGTCACGGTCGCGCCGCCGGTGAAGCTCGTTACCACGAAGTCGTCCACGGACAGGACGAACGCCAGCAGCGCGCCCGCCGCCACCCCCGGCCGGATCATCGGCAGCGTGACCAGCCGGAACCGCGTCCACGGTCCGGCGCCCAGGTCGCGCGCGGCCTCCCCCGCCGACGGGTCGAGCCCGACCGCGCGGGCGCGGACCGTCACGGCCACGAACGCGACCGAGAACATCACGTGCGCCGCCAGGATCGTCGGCGCTCCGCGCGGCACCCCGAACGTGACGAACATCGACAGCAGCGACGCGCCCATCACCAGCTCCGGGCAGGCGATCGCCATGAACAGCAGCAGATCGGCCGCCCGCCGCCCCCGGAACCGGCGCCGGGCGAGCGCCAGCCCCGCGAACGTCCCGATGACCGTCGTGACGGCGGTGCTCGCCAGCGCGATCGCCAGCGAGTTCACCAGCGCCCGCGTGAGGTCGCTCCGGTCGAACAGGTGCGCGTACCACTTGAGCGTGAACCCCTCCCAGCGGAAGTTCTGCTTGCCCTGGACGTCGTTGAACCCGAACAGGATCATCACCGCGATCGGCAGCAGCAGCCATCCGATCAGCAGCACCGTGTAAGCGTGCAACGCGCCACTGCGGCGGGCGGTGGGACGGCCCGTGCGACGGCCCGTGCGACGGCGGCTCGAGCCGGTGCGACGGCGGGTGCTGCTCGCGGTGCGTCGTCCGGTCGCCGTCACCTCGCGGCCTCCAGGACGTTCCGTGTCCCGAGCGTGCGCGCGTACGCGAAGATCGCGACGAGCAGGATCGCCGTCAGGGTGAACGACAGCGCCGACGCCACCGGGTAGGCGCCGCTCTCGAAGTACTCGGCCCGGATCACGTTGCCGATCATGGTGTCTCCCGGCCCGCCCAGCACCTCGGCGTTCACGAAGTCCGCCGACGCGGGGACGAACGTCATGATCACCCCCGCGAAGACGCCGGGCAGCGAGAGCGGCAGCACCACCCGTCCGAACGCCTGCGCGCGCCCCGCGTACAGGTCGCGCGCGGCCTCGACCGTCCGGGGGTCGATGCGCCGCAGCGCCACGTAGATCGGGAGGATCATGAACGGCAGGAAGTTGTAGGTGAGCCCCGCCACCACCGCGAACCCCGTGTCGAGGACGTGGAAGCCCGCCGGAAGCGGCCCGTGGTCGCGCAGCGGGCCGAGCAGCGGGCCGTTGTCGGACAGCACCTGCCGCCACGCCACCGTCCGCAGGACGAACGTCACGAAGTACGGCAGCAGGATCAGGAACAGGTACGTCGTCCGCCGGTGGCCCGCGCGGAAGGCGATCCAGTACGCCGCCGGATAGCCGAGCAGGACGCACGCCGCCGTCGCCAGAAGGCCGTACCACAACGAGCGGGCGAACGTTTCACCGTACGTGCCCAGCCCGTCGGCGTAATTCTGCCAGTGCAGCGCCTGCCGGAACCCGTCGACGAGATTCCCCGTCTGCAGGGACAGGGACACCATGAAGGACAACGGGATTATGAAGAAGGCCAGCAGCCACAATCCCGCCGGTAGGACCATCAGGTAGGGCGCGAACCTGCCACGACCCATCATGCGCCCCTGACGATGGCCTGGAAGACCTTCTGGTAATCGGTGGCCTCGTCCTGCGAGAGCCTTCGGTAATGTCGCAGGCGCGCCATGTCGTTCTCGGAAGGGAACACCAGCGGGCTCTCGCTCAACCTGGTGAGGTCGTCTCTCTCCTCCCCGGTCGCCTGTCCGGCGTGGCGCGCGATGATGCCCCGGACCTCCGGCACCGGCGTGATGTAGTTGACGAACTCGGTCAGCGGCGCGTTGTGCTCGGGGACGTACAGCCAGTCCATGAGGGCGAGCGCGTCGACCGGGTTCTCGGCGGTCACGGGGACGCAGAGGTTGTCCGTCCAGATCGTCCCGCCCTCCTCGGGGACGACGAACCGCACGTCGGGACTCGTCAGGCTGTAGACGTCGCCGGACCACGCCATCGTCAGCCACACGTCGCCCTTGCTGACCGCGTCCACGTAGTTCTGCTCGTAGTACTTGCGGACGATCCCGGAATCCCGTTGCTCCCGCAGTTTCGCGGCGGCACGCTCCCAGTCCGCCCGCGTCGACTTCTCCGGGTCGATCCCCAGGAGGAACATTCCGAAGTTCCCCAACTCCTGGGTGTCGCTCATCATGCCGACCCTGCCCTTGTAGCGAGGGTCGAACAACTGGGAGATGCTCGTTATCTCCTCGTCGACGTAGCGGGTGTTATAGGCGATCCCCGTGATGCCCGCCTGGTACGGCACGGTGAACTCGTTGCCCGGATCGTAGGACGGGTCCTTGAATCCCGGGCCCGCGTGAGCCGCGAAATTCTTGAGCCCGCCGTGATCGAGGGGGGCCAGATATCCCAGCCGGCGGGACCGCTCCAGATGGATGCCGTTCGTCATCACCATCAGGTCGAACCCGATCGACTGCCCGGCCGCCAGCGGCGCCTGGATCTTGCCGAACCAGGGGCCCATCTCCTCGATGACCTCCCGGTAGGTGACCTCGATGCCCGAATCCGCCTCGAACGCCTTGATCGTCGCCCGGTCGTCCTGCACGTAGCCCGGCCAATTCGCCCAGCGCAGTCGCCCGTTCCGCGATTTGCCCGCCCAGAACTCGCCCTCATCGACCGACTCCCCGCGGCCCTCGACCCCGCACGCGGCCAGCAGCAGCCCCGCTCCCGACAGCCGGAGGACGTCCCGACGTCTCACCGCGCACCCCCGATCGCGCTGTCTCCCGCACGTGCCGGGTCGCCGGTCGTTGGGTTGCCGGTCGTGGGGTTGCCGGTCGTGGGGTTGCCGGTCGTGGGGTTGCCGGTCGTGGGGTTGCCGGTCGTGGGGTTGCCGGTCGTGGGGTTGCCGGTCGTGGGGGCGCTTGCAGCGGGGTCGTCTGCTCCGGGGCCGATCAGGTAGGAGTGCCGGGGTTCCCACGACAGCCACACCTCGTCGCCCCGATCGGCCACGAGGTCCGCGGACGCCGCGTTCTGCACGGACACCGATACGTTCGCCCCCGCCGACGTCCGAACGCCGTAGCTCGTCGACGCCCCCTGGTACACGACGTCGGTGACCGTTCCGCGTAGCCTGCACAACCGTTCCGGGGGCTCGTCCGTCGCCAGCCGGACCTTCTCCGGACGAACCGTCACCTCGACCCGCGTCCCGATCGCCGCACCCGGCACCTCGATCCGCCCGCCGTTCCCGTACTCGATCACCGCGCCGCCGCCGGGGGTCTCGACGACCTCGCCGTCCAGCACGTTCGACGTCCCGATGAACCCGGCCGCGAACCGCGTCGCGGGCCGTTCGTACACGTCCCGGGGCGTTCCCACCTGCTCGACGCGCCCCTCGTTCATGACCGCGATCCGGTCCGACATCGTCAGCGCCTCCCCTTGGTCGTGCGTCACGTACACGAACGTCACGCCGACGTCCCGCTGCAGCCGCTTCAGTTCGGCCTGCATCGCCTGCCGCAGCCGCAGGTCGAGCGCCCCCAGGGGCTCGTCCAGCAGCAGCGCCCGCGGCCGGTTCACCAGCGCCCGCGCCAGCGCCACCCGCTGCTGCTGCCCGCCGGACAGTTCACCGGGCCGGCGCCGCCCCAGCCCCGCCAGATCGACCATCTCGAGCATCTCCCCGACCCGCGTCCGGACCTCTGCCTTGCCCGCGCCGCGCCGCCGCGGCCCGAACGCCACGTTGTCGAAGACGCTCATGTGCGGGAACAGCGCGTACGACTGGAACACCATGTTGACGTCGCGCCGCTCCGCCGGGATCCCGTTGACCGCCCGTCCGTCCAGCCGCACCTCGCCCGCCGACGGTTCCTCGAAGCCGGCGACCATGCGCAGCACCGTCGTCTTCCCGCATCCCGACGGCCCCAGCAGCGAGAAGAACTCTCCCTGCGCGACCGCCAGATCCACGCCCCGCACCGCGTCGGTCCGCCCGTACGACTTCTCCACCCCGGCGAGTTCGATGGCCGAAATCACGATCAACCTCCTTCGGACGAACAATCCGCCCTGGGCGATTCTCGTCCCTAATGGGGATGTCCGGACAACGCCCCCGGGCGTACGTTGAGGTGCCGAAGAGGAAGGAGGCCGTCCATGCAGCCGTCGGTTCACCACGACCTCCCCGGCGCCCACGACGACCACATCCACCTCCACACGTCCGCGGAACAGCATCACGCCATCCGCAAGGCCGCGGCCCTCATCGGCTGGACGGTTCCCCAGTACGTCCTGTCCGCCGCCCTGGACCGCGCCGAACGTGACCTCTACGAGCACGCGACGCTCCACGACGTCCCCGACGACCCGGCCGTCCCGTCCCCAGACCCGTATCTGGCCATAGCCCAAGCCCTCGGCTGAACCCGCCGTCGCCCGGCTCGCCGGCGCGGCCGGGCCCCGGCGAGCATGGGACGGCAACGGCGCGATCTGACCGGCTTTCGACGCCTTGCGGTCGCGCCATGATCACGGTGACTACACTCGAGTTCCGTTATGTCACGGGATGTGCTTCCAGGTCAGAGCGAGCGCGAACTGGTGGCGCTGCTGGCCCCCGAGAGTCCGCTGCTGTTCGCGTGTCCGCCGCGCCTGCGCGACCTCGCCGGTGTCCACGCCGCCCGTTTTCTCGTGGGACGCGTGCCGTCCGGGCACTGGTCGGTGATACACGGCGCGTCCGGCTGGCAGGTGCTGTCCGGATCCGCCCCGGACGAGCCGGAGACGTTCGGTTCGGCGCGCTCGGCCGTCGCGGACGCGATGGCGCGGGTCCTCGCCACCGCGGAGGTCGGGCTCACCAGCGGCTTGCTGGAACTCGCCGGATCGTCAAGGACCTGACGACCGGCAAGCCCTTCTGCGTGGAGACGATCGCCGAACTCGTGAGCGCCGGTCTCCCCCGTCCCCGCCGACACGGCGGAGGCGGCCCTGAAGACCGTCACCACACCCGCCTAACGGTCAACCGAACCAGGCCGCCAAACCGCGCACCAGCAACTCGAACGCGCCCTCGGCCCGCACGATCGCCCCGCGGTCGACGTCGCACCGCAGACCTTCCCGCCTCCCACGGCCCAGCGGATGCGGAGCTGGCGGGCGACCGGTCGTGGGTGGTCAGTCGAGGGCGTTCGCCAGGCGGGAGGCGTAGTCGGCGGCCTCGGCGTCGGAGCCGTACTTGTGGCGCGGCCAGAAGAACCCGCGGAGGCCGTCCTTGCGGTTACGGGGGACGACATGGACGTGCAGGTGCGGGACGCTCTGGCTGACCCGGTTGTTCATGGCAACGAAGGAGCCCGCGGCGTCGAGGGCCGACTCCATGGCGGCGGAGAGTCGCTGCGCGTGGGAGAAGAAGGGGCCCAGCAGGTCGGGCGGGACGTCCGTCAGGGTCTCGTAGTGGGTGCGCGGGACCAGCAGCGTGTGCCCCTTGAACAGGGGACGCGCGTCCAGGAACGCCACGGCGTCCGGAACGTCGAGGACGAGGTGTGCGGGTCGTTCTCCTTTCACGATCTCGCAGAAGACGCAGGTCTCGGCGGAGTTGCCCATGGGCGGCATTCTGCCGGACGAGTGCCGGCTGACGGCGCTCTTACGCGGCCATCGCTACAGTGCCGACGATGCTGTTCGAAAACGTAGCCTTCCGTTACCGGAGGCGGGGCCCGTGGGTTCTCCGGGACGTCGACCTCGCCCTGGAGCCGGGGCGGGTCGTCGAGGTGACGGGAGGCAACGGCGCGGGGAAGTCCACCTTCCTGCGGCTGGTCGCCGGTCTGCGCCGGCCGGCGAGGGGCGCCGTCAGCGGGCGGCCCCGCCGGGTGGGGTACGCACCCGAACGGTTCCCGGTCGACCAGCCGTTCACGGTTCGTTCGTATCTGACGCATATGGCCTCCATCAGGGGCGTCCGGGCGGACGCGGTCGGCGGGTGGGCGGATCGGCTCGGGTTCGAGCGTCTGCTCGATGTGCGGCTGCCGGAGCTGTCCAAGGGCAGCGCGCAGAAGGTCGGGCTCGCCCAAGCCCTTCTGGACGATCCCGAACTGCTCGTGCTGGACGAGCCGTTCGCCGGGCTGGACGCCGCCACGCGCGACGCGCTCCCCGGTCTGGTCTCCGATTTCGCCGCAGGGGGCGCCATCGTCGTCGTCAGCGACCACCAGCGGTGCATCGAACCGCTACCCGGCGTGGGACGGCTGCGCGTGGCCGACGGCGGGATCACGGTCCTGGACGAGGGCGCGGCGACGCCCGAGCAGGCGGTTCTGGAAGTCGTGGTCGCCGAGGACGAACTCGACACCGTGGAGGCCAAGTTGCGCGCGGACGGTTACCGGGTGCGGAGGCCCGCGCGGTGATCGCGATCGTCCGGTTCCAGGCGGCGGCCTACGTGCGGTCGCTGCGCATCCTGCCTCCACTGATCGTCGTAGCGCTCGTCGTGGTCCTGGTGCTGCTGCAAGGGCCGGGCGGGCCGGAGGCGGCCGAACTCGCGGTGGGCACGTTCGGCGACGTGGCGGCGTTCATGTTCCCGCTGTGGGCCTGGGCGGCGCGCGGCCTGCTGGACACGCCGCCGGACGAGCAGCGCGCGCTGACGGTCTCCGCGGCACGGCACCGCTGGGCGCCCGTGTGGGCCGGGCTGTTCGCCGCGTACCTCGTGAATGTCGGCTTGGGCCTCCTCGCATTGGCAGCCCCTCTCGTACAGGCGGTGTCGCTGGGCTCGTCTGGTCCTGCCGTGGTCGCGGGATGCGCGCTCAACGCGCTCGTGGCCGCTGCTGGAACGCTGCTCGGCGCGTGGACGAGCCGGGCGGTCCTGCCCTCTCCCGGAATCTCGCTGCTGACGCTGATCGGCGGCGCGGCGGCGCTGATCCTGCTCGGCCTCGGCCCGCTCTCCGGTCTCTCGGTGCCGATGATCGACTGGTTGCGGGCGGCCCACGACGGCCCGGACGCGTTCGTCTCGGACTTCTCCGGGATCGCGCTGCACCTGTCGCTCTGGACGGGACTGGTCGGTGCCGCCTATGTCGCCACCGATCGCTTCCGCTCCTGAGCGCCCACCGGCACCTCGCCCGTCCGTCTCGGCGCAGATCGATCGGGGCGTCACCGAGTGCCCCTACGGCGTGTACGCCGATGTGTCGCGGCTCGCGCTCGTTCGGCAGGTCGTCTACGGCCCCATTCCTCTGGTTTCGGCGTTCCGGCGAGGCGGACGTGGAGTTCTCACCGGCGGTGGGCGATGTCGGCCTTGGCTCTTGGCGAGCGCCTTCGGGGTGCACGCGGTTCTGGGCGGATGGGCCCGAGACGTGCGTCCGTATCGCGGCGGACGTGCCGGGGCCGTTCAGGCGGCTTGCACGGTCAGCCATGCGTCCTCCAGAGGATCGTCGCGGCGGCCGCAGAAGTAGACGCGGCCGGGATCGCCCCAGTACCAGCCGAGGCGCTGGTCGGAGTCGAGTTGGAGCAGGAGGCGCCAGTCATCGGCCGCGCGTGCCTCCTGCGGGGAGAGCGTCGGGGAGCCGAGGGAATCGAGGGCGCGTCCGGTGGACGCGAACAGGCAGTCGGGTTCGATCGGGCGCTGGACCAGAGCCGGCCAGCCGCCCAATTGATGAACCGGAAGCCCGCCCGGGTTCAGGTGCCGGGACCAGACTGTGTGCAGTTCCGCATAGACGGCGAGGAGGCCGGGGTACCGCATCTCCAGGCGACGCAGGGTCGGTTCCTGCGGCGACGGCAGGGACAGGAACGGGGCGGCGTGCAGGCGGGTCCGTGGGAATGCCACGGCGCCGGGCGGCGGGGCGGCTCGTTCGAGGGCGCCGGTGAACACGCGCCAGCCGTCGCGCTGGGCGGCTTCGTCGCCCCAGGGGCGCGGGACCTCGCTCGCGTAGTAGAAGGCGGCGGATCCCGTCGCGGGTACCCCGTGGATCTCGCCGGGCGCCGGGAGGTCGGCGAAGTCGATGACACCGAGGAAGTCCAGGGGGCGTCCGCCCCACTCCGGCCACGGCTCGCCCGGTGGGAGGTGCGGGGTGCCGCCGAAGTCGACCGACGGCGTCCCCTTGCCCGCAGCGAGCCGGAGTGCGGGACGGGCCAGAGGGAGCACGGCGTCGAGCATGGCGGGGGCGAGGAAGAGTTCGAAGAGGTTGCGCAGCCGCCGCCGCTGCGTTGTGAAGTCGTCCATGTACGTAGCGTTGCGCGGCCAGAACGGGGCCGCCACCCCGCCTCGAAACTGTGGATAACTTCTTCAGCGGCGTTCGAGGGCGTCCGTGAGCTGGGCGAGGAAGGTGTCGACGTCGTGCATGTCGTAGCCGGGGCCGAGGCGGATCGTGCGGAAGACGCAGCCGCGCACGTCGGCGGGGCTGATCGGAGGGGCGGTACCGCGCAGACCTGCGATGACGCGTTCCAGGAAGGCGTCCACGTCCCGCACGTCGTAGCCCATGCGCATGCGGACGCCGGGGAACCGCGCGTTCTCGATCCAG
The DNA here is from genome assembly GCF_014648495.1 of Actinomadura cremea. Classification (GTDB taxonomy): domain Bacteria; phylum Actinomycetota; class Actinomycetes; order Streptosporangiales; family Streptosporangiaceae; genus Spirillospora; species Spirillospora cremea. The sequence continues at coordinate 160,825 of NZ_BMRF01000003.1, read as the reverse complement.
GAGATCAGCCAGGCCGGGTGGACGCGCGGACGGCCGACGCGCTCGCCGATCGGCCCGGCCGCCTGCAGTTCGCGGATGCACTCGCAGACCAGATCGTCCACCGCCTGGGGATCGTAGCCGCGCATGACGATGTCGAAGCGCCTCGTGCGAACCTCGTCGGCGGTCAGCGGCGCACCGCCGTTCAGCGCCCGGCCGATCTCCTCGAGCAGCCCGTCCACCTGGGCCCGATCGTAGCCCCGCAGGACGACCGGCAGCCGCTTTCCCTTGCCCCGCACACGTCTCCTCAGCAGATCCACGCGTCCGCCGGGTGCGGGGAGCACACCGCGGGCGCTCAGTCCCTCGTCGAGGCGGCCAGTTGCCCGCAGGCCCCGTCGATCTCCCTGCCCCGAGTGTCGCGCACCGTGACCGGGACGCCGTGGTGCTCCAGCCGCCGGACGAACTCCCGTTCGTCCTCCGGCCGTGACGCGGTCCACTTCGAGCCCGGTGTCGGGTTCAACGGGATCAGATTGACGTGTGCGAGGTGCCCGCGCAAGAGCCTGCCGAGAAGATCCGCCCGCCACGCCTGGTCGTTGACGTCCTTGATCAGGGCGTACTCGATCGATACGCGGCGGCCGCTGCGCTCGGCGTACGCCCACGCGGCGTCCAGGACCTCGGCGACCTTCCAGCGGTTGTTGACCGGTACGAGGTCGTCGCGGAGCTCGTCGTCGGGCGCGTGCAGGGATACGGCGAGCCGCACCGACATGTCCTCGGCGGCCAGCTTCTCGATGGCGGGGACGAGGCCGACGGTCGAGACGGTGACCGAACGCTGCGAGATGCCCAGCCCGGCGGGTGCCGGATCGGTGATGCGATGCACCGCCCCGATGACGGCCTTGTAGTTCGCCAGGGGTTCGCCCATGCCCATGAAGACGATGTTGGAGACGCGCCCAGGCCCTCCTGGGACGCGTCCACGGGCCATCGCGCGCGCGCCCGCGGCGACCTGCTCGACGATCTCGGCGGTAGAGAGGTTCCGGGTGAGCCCTGCCTGGCCGGTGGCGCAGAACGGGCAGTTCATGCCGCACCCGGCCTGCGACGAGACGCACATGGTGGCCCGGTCCGGGTAGCGCATCAGCACGGACTCGAACAGGACGCCGTCGAACGCCTTCCACACGGTCTTGAGCGTCTTGCCGCCGTCGCAGTCCAGCTCGCGGACGGGCGTGAGCAGGGACGGGAGCAGCGCGGAGACGAGGCGGTCGCGGGCCGCGGCCGGGAGGTCGGTCATCTCGGCGGGGTCGTCGACCAGGCGGGCGAAGTAGTGCCGCGACAGCTGGTCGGCCCGGAACGGCTTCTCGCCGAGTTCGGCGACCGCCGCACGGCGCTCCGCGGGGGCGAGGTCGGCGAGGTGCCGCGGCGGCTTGCCGCGGCGCGGGGCGGCGAAGACCAGCTTCGCCGGGGTCTTGTGCGGCGCGGAGCCGTCCGGTCGCCCGGCGGTTCCGGTGGCTGGCTCGGTGGTGGCAGACATGGTCCTTCCAGTGTCGCAAACACCTGCGGGTGCCTCGTCCGTGCACCCGGCCCCGCCTTCCGGGCGATGGGCGACATGACTGCACATGATCTCGTGGACGACTAAGGTCTCGATCATGTCGGTTTTGCGCAGGGGCGCCGCCGCGGCCCGGGACCGGGGCGCGACCGTCGTCCATGCCGAGACCAACCCGTACGGCAGCCGACGGCTCGTCATCGAGAGCGACGCCGACGTCACCGCCGCGTACCTGAAGGACCCCCGGGAATCGATCGTCGGGGCCGTGTGGGTCGCCAACCACCGCGCCGCACCGGCGAGCCTGGACCGGGCCCGCCTGGACACGGGCGTCGCGCCGCTCCTGCCGGAGTCGCACGTCCGGCGTCCCGAGGGACGGGACGCGCTGGACGCGGGCGCCCTGGAGGTCGTCTGGTTCGAGGAGGGCGACGGCGTCGCCGTCCTCGAGGCGGGAGACCCGCTGTTCGTCATCCCGGGATGGTCCGACATGGGGCGGGGGATCCCCGGTTACGCCCGCGACGCCACGGAGCAGAGCCCGTTCGCTTTCCCCCTCGCAGAGGAGATCGACGACTTCGGAGCCCGCGTGGACCGCGCGCGCGTCCACTGGAAGACGTCGCGCGCCGAGAGGTCCTGGGCGGAGTACCAGCAGTCCATCCTGGGGCATCTGCTGCAACGGGTCGGCCCGGGTGGGCATTACCTGCACGATGTCGGACGGCGCTCGCCCGACGGCGAACGCGGCACCGCACCGACCGTGGGGCTCACCGAACGCCCACCACAGGACGGCCGGGAGTTCACCGTGTTGAGCACGGTCGGGATGAGTCGGCAACGGATGCCGACGATCGAACTGTACGAGGAGGACGTCTCCCCCTACGCCCGTGCGGAGCTCGCCTTGGCAAGCACCCTGCCGGCCCGGCGCACCAACAACGTCTTCCCTTGGCTCGCGCCGTATCCGTGGCGGTCGGTGACCTGGTTCGCACCCGGCGACGTCGTCAGGTGGCCCCACGACGACCGTCCGTTCCCCATGGCCGGTGAAGGGTCGGATTGGGAGGGCGTGCTCCTCCTGGAGGACCCCGCTCGGCTGCTGGGACCTGCGCCTCCCGCGCTGACCGACCTGACCGTTCAGGGGGACCCGGTGCGGTGGCTGTGGCTCGTCCCCATCACCGCCGAGGAGCACCGCTTCGCCAAGACGGAGGGATCGGACGCGCTCGTTCGACGGCTCGCCCGTGATGGGCGCACATGGGTGGTGTCCTAGCCGCGGCCGCGCGCCTCACCGGGCGGCCTGGTGCCGATCACGTCGTGGGGACGAACAGTTCCAGCAGCAGCCAGACCACGGGGGCGGTCGCGACGAGGGAGTCGAGGCGGTCCATCACGCCGCCGTGACCGGGGAGCAGGGTTCCCATGTCCTTGATGCCGAGGTCCCGCTTGACCATCGACTCGATGAGGTCGCCGACGGTCGCGGTGACCACGACGGCGAGGCCGATCACGACACCGTGCCAGACCCGTCCGCCGTCCAGCAGCCACCACACCAGCCAGCCGCCGACGACCATGCAGGTCAGGGCGGAACCGCTGAAGCCCTCCCAGGTCTTCTTCGGGCTGATCGTCGGCGCCATCTTGTGCTTGCCGAGGAACGATCCGGCGAAGTAGCCGCCGATGTCGCTGGCCACGGTCGTCGCGATGAAGATCACGATGCGGTGGTCGCCGTCGTCGGGGGCCATCAGCAGCGCGACGATCCCGCCCATGAGGACGAGCCATCCGCTGGTGAGGGCCCCGGCGGAGACGTCCCGCACGTAGCCGTCCGACCCCTCCGTCATCCGCGTGACGAGCAGGGTCAGGATCGTCAGGGACACCGCGGCGACGACGGCGGTGGAGCCCCAGATGTAGGCGACGACCGGGGTCGCCACCATCCCCGTGGCGACCGGGATGAACGGCACCCGGATGTCGCGGCTCTTGAACGCCTCGGTCAGCTCGCGCATGCCGAGGAAGAGGAAGAGCACCATGACGCCAAGGAAGATCTCCTTGACGGTGTACAGCGACACCAGCACGAGTGCGCCGAGGCCGAGGCCCACGCCGATGGCGATGGGGAGGTTACGGCCGGTCTTGGCCGCGCGCGGCTTATCCGGGGAGCCCGTGGGCTCCCCGGCGTCGTCGAGTTCCATCACACTTCGAGCAGTTCGGCCTTCTTGTGCTCGAGCAACTCGTCGATCTGCGCCGTGTGCCGGTGCGTGACATCGTCGAGTTCCTTCTCGGCACGGTGGACCTCGTCCTCGCCGGCGTCGCCGTCCTTGGCGAGCTTGTCGAGGGTGTCCTTGGCGCGCCGCCGGATGTTGCGGATGGAGATCTTGCTGTCCTCGGCCTTGACGCCCGCGACCTTGATGAACTCCCTGCGGCGCTCCTCCGAGAGGTCGGGGAAGACGACGCGGATGACGTTGCCGTCGTTGGTGGGGTTCACGCCGAGGTCGCTCTCCCGGATGGCCTTCTCCACCGCCTGCATGGACGACTTGTCGAAGACCTGGACGATGACCATCCGCGGTTCGGGCAGCGTGAAGGACGCGAGCTGGTTGATCGGCGTCGGGGTGCCGTAGTACTCCGCCGTGATCTTGTTGAACATCGCGGGGGTGACCCGGCCGGTGCGGATGGCCTGGAAGTCCTCCTTGGCGACCGCGACCGCCTTCTCCATCTTCTCCTCGGCTTCGAGGAGGGTCTCGTCGATCACTGTGACTCCCGTGTCATCTGGTCGGCCCTGTACCTGCGGTGCTGCCCCTGCGGCCCGCGCCGCGCGGGAACCGTGCCCGCGCACGATCCCCGCGGAATGCGGTCGGGCTGCGGTCAGCCCTGCGCCGGGCTGACCAGCGTGCCGATCTTCTCACCCCGGACGGCCCGGACGATGTTGCCCTGCCCCATCAGGTCGAAGACCACGATGGGGAGCGCGTTGTCCATGCAGAGGCTGATGGCCGTGGCGTCCATGACCTTCAGTCCCCGCTGTAGAACTTCACCGTAATCCAAATGGTCGAACTTGACCGCCTCTGGATTCTTACGAGGGTCGGCGTCGTAGACACCGTCCACCTGGGTCGCCTTGAGCACGGCCTCCCCACCGATCTCCAGGGCGCGCTGCGCGGCGGTGGTGTCGGTGGAGAAGAACGGCTGGCCGAGCCCGGCTCCGAAGATGACGACGCGGCCCTTCTCCAGGTGCCGGATGGCGCGCCGCGGGATGTACGGCTCGGCCACCTGGCTCATGGTGATGGCGGTCTGGACCCGGGTGTCGATGCCGAGCTTCTCCAGGAAGTCCTGCAGCGCGAGGCAGTTGATGACCGTCCCGATCATGCCCATGTAGTCGGCGCGGCCGCGGTCCATGCCGCGCTCGGCCATGACGGCGCCGCGGAACATGTTGCCGCCGCCGCACACGACCGCGACCTCGACGCCGTCGCGCACCGCCTCGGCGATGCCCTCGGCGACGTGCTGCACGATCTGCGGGTCGATGCCGAGCGGGTCGCGTCCCGCGAACGCCTCCCCGGACAGCTTCAGCAGCACCCGTTTCCAGCCCGCACCCGGCGCGTGCCGGGCGGACGACGAGGCCGCCGTCGCGCTAATGGTCGTCTTGTCCGGCACGTCGGCGGCCTCCTCGTTGCGTCTGTTCTCTACTCTGGTCCCCGTTTCCAGAGTGCCCTCAGGCCTGCCCGACCTTGAACCGGGCGAACCGGACGACCTTGACGCCGGCCTCGTCCAGCACCTTGCTGATCGTCTTCTTGCCGTCCTTGACGAACGCTTGCTCCAGCAGCACGAAGTCACGGAAGTAGGCGTTGACCCGGCCCTCGACGATCTTCGGGATGGCCTGCTCGGGCTTGCCCTCGTCGCGGGTGAGCTGCTCGGCGAGCGCCCGCTCCTTCTCGATCGCCTCGGCGGGGATCTCGTCCCGGGTCACGTACTTGGGCGCCATCGCCGCGATCTGCTGGGCGATGTCCTTGGCGACCTCGGGGTTCTCGGCGTCCAGCTCGACCAGCACGCCGGTCGTCGGCGGCAGCTGCGGGTCGGACTTGTGCAGGTAGCTGGCCACGTAGGCGCCCTGGAAGTGGGCGAAGCGGCGCACCTCGAGCTTCTCGCCGATCTTGGCGCTGTTCTCCTCGATCAGGGCCTGGACGGTCTTGCCCGGCTCGATCTCGGCGGTCAGCAGCGCGGCCGTGTCGGCGGCGCCGCCGGTCGCGGCGAACCGGACGAGGCGGTCGGCCAGCTCGATGAACTGCGCGTTCTTCGCGACGAAGTCGGTCTCGCAGTTGAGTTCCAGCAGCGCGCCGTTGCCGGAGTCGGCAAAGTACTCGGCGACCAGGCCGTTGCCGGCGGTGCGCTCGGCGCGCTTGCCGACGTCCTTGGCGCCCTTGAGGCGCAGCAGCTCGGTGGCCTTCTCGAAGTCGCCGTCCGCCTCGGTCAGGGCGTTCTTGACGGCCATCATTCCGGAGCCCGTCAGGTCGCGGAGCCGCTTGACGTCAGCGGCGGTGAAGTTCGCCATCGCTCTCTTCGCTTCTCTCGTCGTTGGTCGTGGAGCCGCGACGATCCCGGCGGCCCGTCACGGGACCGCCGGGATCGTGGGATCAAGCCTGCTCGGCCTCGGCGCTGGCCTGCTCCGCCTCTGCCGGGGCCTCGGCCTCGGCCTGCTCCGGCTGAGCGGGGGCCTCCGCCTGCTCCGGCTGCTCCGCCTGCTCCGGCTGAGCCGGAGCCTCGGCGTCCGCGGGAGCCTCGGCGTCCGCGGGAGCCTCGGCCGGGGCGGCGTCGGTGGCGGCCTCGGCGGACTGCTTCTCCAGCAGCTCGCGCTCCCACTCGGGCAGCGGCTCGGCGGCGGACGCGGCGCCCTCGGCGGGCTTCTCGTCACCGCCGGCACCGGCGCCGGCGCGGGCGATCAGGCCGTCGGCGACGGCGTCGGCGACCACGCGGGTCAGCAGGCTGACGCTGCGGATCGCGTCGTCGTTGCCCGGAACCGGGTAGTCGACCTCGTCGGGGTCGCAGTTGGTGTCCAGGATCGCGACGACCGGGATGCCGAGCTTCTTGGCCTCGTTGACCGCGATGTGCTCCTTCTTGGTGTCCACGATCCAGATGGCGCTCGGAACCTTCGCCATGTCGCGGATACCGCCGAGGGTGCGCTCCAGCTTGTCCTTCTCGCGACGCAGACCGAGAAGCTCCTTCTTGGTCATGCCGGAGCCGGCCACGTCGTCGTAGTTGATCTCCTCCAGCTCCTTGAGCCGGGTGAGCCGCTTGTGGACGGTGGAGAAGTTGGTGAGCATGCCGCCCAGCCAGCGCTGGTTGACGAAGGGCATGCCGACCCGGGTGGCCTGCTCGGCGATGGCCTCCTGGGCCTGCTTCTTGGTGCCGACGAACAGAATGGTGCCGCCGTGCGCGACCGTGGCCTTGACGAACTCGTAGGACCGGTCGATGTAAGACAGCGACTGCTGCAGGTCGATGATGTAGATGCCGTTGCGCTCAGTGAGGATGAAGCGCTTCATCTTCGGGTTCCACCGGCGGGTCTGGTGGCCGAAGTGGACGCCGCTCTCCAGGAGCTGCCGCATGGTGACGACGGGTGCCATTGCCCGTGTTCTCCTTCTCTGGCCCAGGCGGGCCGCATTTGGTTGTCTGCCTGCGCCCGGGAGCCGTCCCACCGTCGCCGGGCGGCGACGGACCGAGGGGCGGCACCCCACCAGGTCGGTGGCATGCGGACGCGTGAAATCAGCCGCAGGGTCATCCTGTCGGCTGTGGCCCGGTCGCCCGGGCCGCGGCTCATCCGCTCGTGGACAGCGGCTTCTCGCCCCTCCGGCCGCGGAGACGGACGGGCGACGGCCTGGCCTCGGCCGGTGTCCCTTTGGAACACCATCACAGATTATCAGGGCCCGGAGGCCACCGGGAATCAACGGAGGCTGAGGTTATCCACAGTCGGCGGTACCGGTCACGACCGGCTCGCGTCCTCGGCAGTCTTCCCGCATGACCTTGTTCACACTGCTGCTCACCTGCGCCCTCACGGCCGGTGCGCCGGGCCTGGACGCCTGGCGGTGGCCGCTGGGCCCGCCCGCCCCGCAGGTGCTTCGCGGCTTCTCGCCACCGTCGTCCCCCTGGGGCGCGGGCCATCGCGGGGTCGATCTCGCCGCGCGTCCCGGGCAGCCCGTCCTCGCCGCCGGGCCCGGACGGGTGACCTTCGCCGACCGGTTGGCGGGCCGCGGCATCGTCGCGATCACGCACGGACGGCTGCGCACCACGTACCTGCCCGTCCGTCCGAGCGTCCGCGTCGGCCTCCAGGTCACGACCGGCACCGTGATCGGCCGGGTCGAGCCCGGACGGTCACACTGCCCGACCACCTGCCTGCATTGGGGTCTGCGCAGTGGTGACACGTACCTGAATCCGATCGACCTCGTCCGCCGGCAGGTCAGGCTGCTCCCCCACTGGTCACCCGCCCCGGCCTCGGCTCCGCGCGAACGGGACGAGTCCGCCCCCGCGGAACCTCGCATGGGGCTCCGGGACGCCACGACGGCCACGGGCGGCGCGATGACGGGCCTCGTACTGGCGTACGCGCTGGCCTTCGTCTGGCGCCGCACTCGTCCGCGTCACCCCGCCCGTCCGCGCATCGGTCGTCTCCGGCCGCCTCCCCCTCCGCCGCCGGGCGTCATCGACCTGTCGAGGGAACGGCGCCTGCGCCGCACCCCTGTAGGGGTGCCGGACGGGACCGTCGAGCCGAAGTAGAGGCGGGGCAGTGCCGGGAGGAGACTCCCAGCCGGTCCCAGGGGCCACAGCCAATCGCGGACCGGCCCGGGCAGGTCAGTCCTCCTGAGCGCCACGGGGATGGGCTCGGCGGTGCACATGCTTGAGCCGCTCGGTCGACACGTGGGTGTAGAGCTGGGTCGTCTGCAGGGAGGCGTGGCCGAGGATCTCCTGGACGCTCCGCAGGTCGGCCCCGCCCTCCAGCAGGTGCGAGGCCGCGCTGTGCCGCAGTCCGTGCGGCGCCATGTCCGGCATCCCCCCGACCTCGGCGATGCGTGCGTGCACCATCCGCCGCGCACTGGTCGGGTGCAGTCGGCGCCCGCGCGCGCCCAGGAACAGCGCCGGGCCACTGCGCTCGTCCGCCAGGGCCGGACGTCCCGCGCGGAGCCAGTCCTGGACGGCGTGGGCGGCGGGTTCGCCCATGGGCACCGTCCGCTCACGTCCGCCCTTGCCCAGGACTCGAACGGTCCGGTGCCCCGTGTCCAGATCATCGATGTCGAGGCCGCAGAGTTCGCTGATGCGCACGCCGGTCCCGTAGAGCACTTCGAGCACGGCCCGATCGCGCAGTCCCAGCGGGCCTTCGGTGTCCATCTCGTCCAGGAGCCGGCCCGCGTCGTCCTGGTTGAGCACGGCGGGCAGGCTCCGCCTTCGCTGCGGGGTGCCTAGAAGGAGACCTGGATCGCTCTCCAGGACGCCGAGCCGGTGCAGGTGGCCGGTGAACGCCCGGACGGCCGCCGTCCGGCGCGCGAGCGTGGCTCGCGAACGCCCCATCGAGTGCTGCCGTGCCAGCCAGGCTCGCAGCAGCGTGACGTCCAGTTCCCCGGGTCGCGTCACTCCGGTCTCGGTCGCGTAGGCGCAGAGGTCCCCCAAGTCGCCGAGGTAGGCGCGGAGCGTGTGCGGCGACACGTCGCGTTCGGCGTTCAGGTGCCGTCCGAAGTCGACGACCGCCGCCTCGAGCGCGCCGTCCGCGCCCCGGCTCCCGCCCGCCTCGGCCACCTCGGCGTCGCCGCCGTCCGGTACATGCCCGTCCGCCCCGCCCTCGCCCGCGTTGCTCACAGCCGCCACCGTGCGGCGTCGGCCCGGCGGAAGCAAGCACCCCACGCCGGGTTTCGGTCGACTGCCCGAAATGTCCAGCCGGAGTTATCCACAGGACCACGTTCCGGGTGCTCCGCGCCCCGGCTCCGGGCAGCGTCGATTCCGGAGGTGAGGCACATGAGCAAGCACATCGACCTCGGACGCCGAGGCGAGGACGCCGCCGCGGGCTACCTGGCCGGGATGGGCTGGAAGATCCTCGACCGCAACTGGCGGTGCGCGGAGGGAGAGATCGACATAGTCGCCCACGACGGCCGGGGCCCGGTCGTCTGCGAGGTGAAGACCCGGAGGTCGGCGCGCTACGGCGATCCGCTGGAGGCGATCACCGAAGCGAAGGCCGTCCGGTTACGCCGGCTGGCCTGGCGATGGGCCGCCGCGCACGGGGCCCGCGAGGACCCGATCCGGGTGGACGTGCTCGGCCTGGTCGCCGACGGCGACGGTTTCTCCATCGATCACCTGAGGGAGGTGTGCTAGATGACGCTCGCCAAGACCCGTTCGGTGTCGCTGGTCGGCGTGGAGGGCTTCCTGGTCGACGTCGAGGCGGCGATCACCAGCGGAGTCCCCGGCCTGCACCTGGTCGGTCTGCCCGACACCGTGCTCACCGAGGCACGGGACCGCGTCCGCGCGGCGATCTTCAACTCGGATGAGGACTGGCCGAACCGCCACGTCACGGTGTCGCTGTTCCCGGCCAGCATGCCCAAACGGGGTTCCAACTTCGACGTGGCAATCGCCGTGGCATTGCTCGCAGCCGCAGAAGTCGTCCCCGCACGGTCGTGCGCGGGGCTGGTGATGATCGGCGAACTGGGGCTGGACGGCCGGATCAGGGCGGTGCAGGGCGTGCTGCCCGCCGTGCTCGCCGCCTCCCAGAGCGGCTGCCGCACCGTGGTCGTCCCGCACGCCAACGCGGCCGAGGCCCGGCTGGTCCCGCACATGGAGGTGGTGACCGCGCACACCTTGCGCGGCCTGCTGTGCCTCCTGCGCGACGAGCCGCCGCCCAACGAGGACGTCGAGGAGGAGCCGGCACTCGGCGGACGGCTCACGATCGGCCGCAAGGAGATCCCGTCCGGAGTCGATCTGGCGGACGTCCGGGGGCAGGCCGAGGCCCGCCGCGCACTGGAGATCAGCGCCGCCGGAGGGCACCATCTCTACTTCTCGGGGCCACCGGGCTGCGGCAAGACCATGCTCGCCGAACGGCTGCCGACGCTCCTGCCACCCCTGGAGCCCGAGTCGGCGCTGGAGGTCACCACCATCCATTCCGTGGCGGGGACGCTTCCGCCGGGCCAGCCGCTGATCACCCAGCCGCCGTTCTACGCACCGCACCACACCGCCAGCCGCGTCGCGATGGTCGGCGGCGGTTCCGGCCGGACGCTCCAGCCGGGCGCCGTCTCCCTGGCGCACCGGGGCATCCTCTTCCTGGACGAGGCGCCGGAGTTCCAGCACGGCACCCTGGACGCGCTCCGCCAGCCCCTTGAGGAGGGACGGGTCCGGATCTGCCGGGCCGAGGGCACCGCGACGTTCCCGGCCCGCTTCACGCTCGTCCTGGCGGCCAATCCGTGCCCGTGCGCGGCCGCCAAACAGATCGACTGCTCCTGCGCCCCGGGGATCCGCCGCAAGTACGGGACCCGCATCTCCGGCCCGCTCCTGGACCGGATCGACCTGAAACTGGAACTGACCCCGGCCAGCCGTGCCGAACTCCGGTACGACCTGGAGTTCGCCGAGACGAGCAAGGTCGTCGCGGAACGGGTCCTCGATGCCCGCGAACGCTCGCTCAAGCGACTGTCCGACACTCCCTGGCGGTCCAACTCCGAGATCCCCGGGCCGGAGCTGCGCCGCCGCTTCGTCCCGTCCGGCGAGGCGATGCGAAGCGCGGACGACGCGCTCCAGCGCGGCACGCTCAGCGCCCGGGGCCTCGACCGGATACTGCGGGTCGCCTGGACGATCGCCGACCTCGCGGGCCACGACGCACCCGAGGCCGACGACATCGGCGGCGCCCTCGGACTGTGGTCGGCGGGCCGATCGTGAACGCCGAACGGGCCGCGCGCGCCGCCCTGTCCGCCGTCGCCGAACCGGGCGACGCCTTCCTCAACCGGATCATCGACCACTGCGGGGCCGAACGGGCGCTGAGGTCGATCCGCACCGGTACCCCACCCGATGGCCTGAGCCTCACCGAGAAGGAGTCCGCACGTCTCGGACACTGGCGGATCCGCCTGGTCGCCGCCGCCCCCGAACAGGACCTCATCGTGTGCGCCGAACTCGGCGGACGCCTGATCTGCCCGGGAGATCCCGAATGGCCCACCACCCTCGACGACCTGGGCGGCGAACGTCCCTACGCGCTGTGGCTGCGCGGCCCCGGCGACCTGCGCAGGAGTTGCCTGCACTCGGTCGCGATCGTCGGGTCCCGCGCCGCTTCCCCGTACGGAACGCACGTCGCCGCGGAGTTCGCGGCGGAGCTGGCCGACACGGGCTGGACGGTGATCTCCGGCGGGGCCCTCGGGATCGATGCCGCCGCCCATCGCGGTTCCATGGCGGCGGACGGTCCCACCATCGCGGTCCTGGCGAACGGCTTCGACGTCCCGTACCCCGCGTCGAACGAGGGGCTGTTCGCCGAGATGGCCCGGCGATCGGTCCTGGTCAGCGAGTCGCCACCCGGTACCCACCCGCACCGGCTCCGGTTCCTTGTACGCAACCGAGTGATCGCCGCGCTGTCGCGCGGCACGGTGATCGTCGAGGCCGAGGCCCGCAGCGGCGCGCTGAACACCGCTTCGTGGGCCCGCAGACTCAACCGCGTCGTCATGGCCGTCCCCGGCCAGGTCACCTCCCGGACGTCGGTCGGCGCCCACCGGCTCCTCCGCGAGGAGGGCACGATCCTGGTCTCCCGTTACGAGGAGGTGATCGAGGCCGTCGGCCGCATCGGCGACGATCTGGCCCCGGCACCGCGGACACCGGTCCTCCCCCGTGATCGGCTGGACCCCGTCACACGATCGGTTTTGGAGGCGTTTCCCGCCCGTGGCCCCATAGGTCCGGCCCAGCTCGCGGCGAAGGCAGGCGTCCCCATCTCGATGATCAACGCCAAGCTGGGCCTGCTCGCCGCCGGCGGGTTCATCGAGCGCGCCGCCGCCGGTTGGCGCCTGACGCCGACCGCCAAGGCCCCGCCCCCGACTGCCCGACCGTCCAGCCCCACGGGGACCGCACCGCCCGACGCTTGGACCCGACCCACCATCCGGCCGCCCAAGGCGTGACGCCCGCTTCCCCAGGCCACGCGCCCCACTCCGAACCTCGGACGCACCGGGAACCGCGCTCCCGCCGCGTCCGCCCCGCCCCGTCGCCACGGACGGAGGCCGCAGGCACCCCGCCCCGGGCCGACGCACCGACTCCCACACCGCCCCGTCCGTCAGCACCGCAAGGAGCCGCGAACGCCCCCACCACAGGCCACTCCCCGTCGCCCCACCCGTCGCCGCGCTGGCCAGGACGCCCAGGCGGCCCGGGCTCGCCACCACTGCCGCAAACGCAGACACCCGCGCGGCGGGCCACCATGCCGACCTCCACACCACCTCACCGTCGACGTAGGAGGAAGGACGCCAACACAGCACGCCTCACCACCACAAGGAGCTGCGCACGCCCGCGCGAGGCCACCACGCCGCTGCACAAGGCAGGACGCCCACACGACCGGCACGCCACCGCCACCGCCACCACTGACAATCGCGCGGTGGACCACCACGCCGATCTCGACACCGCCCCGCACGCCGCAGGAGGAAGGACGGCCACAAGTGCGCCTCGCCGCAGCGGGGTGCCGCGAACGCCATGTGGCGGGTCGCCGCGACATCCAACTCGGCGCTGCAGGGGCAGGACGTTCGGATGGCCTGGGCGGTTCGCACTGCTGCGGACCGCGGCCCCCTTGCGGTGCACAAGCTCCGTGTTGCACCGCCTGTCGCCGACGTAGGAGGGAGGGTGCTCAGAGGGCTCGGCCCACCACCGCTTGGTGACCGCAGGTGGTTGGTTCGGTTTCGGCGCGGTTGCGGTTGTGCGGCTGGCGCGGTGTGCCGGGACGGAGTGGCCGGGCTGCTTCGTCGGTGGTCGGTGGAAGGTGTGGTCGGCGGCGGGGTTACTGGTCGGACGGCATTTCGAAGTCGCTCTTGGCCAGTTCCTCGACGTTGACGTCCTTGAACGTCACGACACGGACGTTCTTGACGAAGCGGGCTGGGCGGTACATGTCCCAGACCCAGGCGTCCTGCATGGTGACCTCGAAGTAGACCTCGCCGTTGTCGGTGCCGCGCACTTGCAGGTCGACCGAGTTGGTCAGGTAGAAGCGGCGTTCCGTTTCGACGACGTAGGTGAACAGCCCGACGACGTCCCGGTACTCGCGATAGAGCTGCAACTCCATCTCGGTCTCGTACTTCTCGAGATCCTCGGCGCTCACGCTCGTGCCCCTTCCGTGCGGCCTTCGCCGGGGACCTCCCCCAAGGCCACGTCCCCATTGTTACGCACCGCCCGTCCAACGTTGACGTAGGAGAACCGATGCTCTGGACAAGGTCCGTGTTTTTCGAGGGCCGCGCTGTGGGCGCGGGTCGCATACCCCTTGTGAAGGTCGAAACCGTACTCCGGGTACCGCTCGTGGAGACCCACCATGATCCGGTCTCGGGTGACCTTGGCGATGATGGACGCGGCGGCGACGCAGGCGGCGACCTGGTCGCCCTTGATCATCGCGAGGCCGGGGACCTCCAGGCCGGGCACCGGGAAGCCGTCGCTCAGCACGTAGGCGGGGCGTTCGGGCAGGGCGGCCAGCGCGCGGCGCATTCCGGTGATGTTGCACCGGTGCAGGCCGATGCGGTCGATGTCGTGGCACGGAACGACCACGGCGCTCCAGGCGCGCGCCCGTTCCGTGATCTCGCCGTACAGCTCCTCCCGGCGGCCGGGGGTGAGGAGCTTGGAGTCGGTGAGCCCGTCGATCTTTGCGCCCAGGATCACCGCGCCGACGACGAGGGGTCCCGCGCACGCTCCCCGCCCCGCCTCGTCGACTCCGGCCACCGGGGTGAAGCCGGCGTGCGCGAGGGCTCGCTCGTAGGCGAACAGCCCTGCGTCACGTCGCGGTGTGAAGCGGAGTGGACGACCCTTCATGCTCCGCAGCGTACGTCTCCCGGCGGGTTCGGCGCCGCCCGAATGCGTCGTTCCCGGCATGTCTCTGATCACCCGGAGATGCCGAAAATCAACTCAGGCGTCGGCGTCTCAGCAGGTAGGCGATGGGGAGCGTACCGATGGCGCCCAGCGCGAAGGGCGTCGCGGGAAGGGCCGCGGCGGCCGCCTTCAGCGCGGGTTGCTCGAAGGTGTCGGGAATGGGCAGGGTGTCGATGCGGTCGAGCGGCCAGACGATCACGAAGGCGCGGCCGATGACGTGGTCGATCGGGATGGTGCCGCCGCCGGGGTCGGCCTGGTGGGAGCGGGAGTCGTAGGAGAGTTCCCGGTGGTCGCCCATGACCCACAGCTGGCCCGGTGCGACCGTGATGTCGAAGGGGTCGTTGGACGGCTTGTTCTGCTCGCCCGTGACCGGGTCGGTGTAGAGGTAGGACGACTCGTCGATCGGGACACCGTTGACGGTGACGCGGCCCTGGGCGTCGCAGCATTTGACGCGGTCGCCGGGGATTCCGATGACCCGTTTGATGTAGTCCTTCTCGTTGGGGGCGAAGCCGAAGGCGGCGCCGACCCAGCGGAGGAGCTTCGAGACGGGGTTGGTGGGCTCCGCGACCTGCATCTCGGGGTCCCAGGAGTCCAGGCCGTTGAAGACGATGATGTCGCCGCGGGCGACGTCGCGGGTGTGGTAAACGATCTTGTTGACGAGGACCCGGTCACCGACCTGGAGGGTGTTCTCCATGGAACCGGACGGAATGTAGAACGCCTGGACGGCGAACGCCTTGATGACCAGGGCGAGGACGACCGCGATGACGACGAGGATGGGCAGTTCTTTCCAGAACGAGCCCTGCTTTTTCTTCTTGTCGTCGCCCTCCTCGGGCTCCTCTTCTTCGGAGGTCACGGTCTGCTCTTCTTCGGGCACCGCGCCCTCGGCCTCGGATCGCACGTCTCTCCGATCGTCCTCATCGTTCATCGGATCAAAAGACTAGCGGCGCGGGGCCCGAGGATGCCCGTCACGGGCGTGTCGCCGAGAGCCGAACCGAACATTTCCCCTCAAACGAACAACGCCCCGGTACCACGGGGGTCCGGGGCGCTGCGGGAGCACGGGCTCAGGACTCGCGCTTCTCCTTGATGCGCGCGGCCTTGCCGCGCAGGTTGCGCAGGTAGTAGAGCTTGGCGCGGCGGACGTCACCGCGGGTGACGACCTCGATCTTGTCGATCGACGGGCTGTTGATCGGGAAGGTCCGCTCGACGCCCACGCTGTAGCTCACCTTGCGGACGGTGAAGGTCTCGCGGGCGCCGCCGCCCTGGCGCCGGATCACCACGCCCTGGAACACCTGGATACGGCTCCGGTTGCCCTCCGTCACGCGGACGTGCACCTTCAGCGTGTCGCCCGGACGGAAGTCCGGGACGTCGGCGCGCATCGCGGCCTTCTCGATCTCCTGGATCAGGGTGTGCATCGCAGCGGTTCCTCAAGGTCGAACGCGGGCGTCGAGAGGCCCCGTGGGTCCTTCGTGGGGGCGTCGCGCCGCGGAAGCGGTCTTCATCGCCTGCGAGAGTGCAGGCGCACGGACGCTCTAGTTTGCCATACCTTCGGCGTCAACCGGAAAACCGGCGGCGCGCAGGACGTCGCGGTCGTGCCCGTCGAGATCCTCGGGACCGAGGCGGGCGAGCAACTCGGGACGGACGCGGGCGGTGCGGCGCAGGGCCTCGTCGCGGCGCCACCGGGCGATCGCGCCGTGATTGCCCGAAAGGAGGATCTCCGGAACGGGACGGTCGCGCCAGACGGGCGGCTTGGTGAAGACGGGCCCTTCCAGGAGGGACTCCATCGCGCCGGGGGCGAAGGAGTCGTCGGCGACCGAGTCGGCGTTGCCGAGGACGCCCGGCAGGAGCCGCGCGACGGCCTCCACCATGACCAGGACGGCGACCTCGCCGCCGGCGAGCACGAAGTCGCCGAGGCTGACCTCGTCGACGGGCATGCGGGCCGCGGCCTCCGCGGCGACGCGGGAGTCGATGCCCTCGTACCGTCCGCACGCGAACACCAGCCGCGGTTCGGCGGCGTACTCGGCGGCGAGCGCCTGGGTGAAGGGCCGGCCGCTCGGGGTCGGGATGACCAGCCTGGCCGCCGTGCCCGGCGGGACGACGGCGTCCAGCGCCTCGCCCCACGGTTCGGGCTTCATCACCATGCCGGGGCCGCCGCCGTAGGGGGTGTCGTCCACGGTGCGGTGCCGGTCGTGGGCCCAGTTCCGCAGGTCGTGGACGTCGAGGTCGAGCAGCCCGCCGCGCCTGGCCTTGCCCAGCAGGGAGAGGTCCAGCGGCGCGAAGTACTCGGGGAAGATCGTGACGATGTCGATGTTCATGATTCGTCGAGGAGGCCGGGGGGCGGGTCGATGACGAGCCGGCCCGCGGCCACGTCCACCTCGGGGACCAGTTCGGCCACGAACGGGACGAGCCGTTCCCCGCCGGGTCCCCGCACGACCAGCAGGTCCTGGCCGTGGTGGAGGACGTCGGCGACGCGGCCGACGTCGGCGCCGTCGGTGGTGACGACGGCGAGGCCGATGAGCTCGCGGTCGTGGAACTCGTCGGGGTCGTCGGAGGGGCGGATGTCGTCGGGGTCGACGACCAGCCAGGTGCCGCGCAGTTCCTCGGCGGCGTCGCGGTCGGCGATCCCGGCGAACCGCACGAGGAGGCGTCCGGAGTGCAGGCGGGCGCGCTCGATGGTGAGGGGCCCGGCGGACGGCGGGTCGGTCGCGATCTCGGTGCCCGGCGCGAACCGGGTGTCCGGGTCGTCGGTGCGGACGTCGAGGGTCACCTCGCCGCGGATACCGTGCGGCCGCCCGACCTTCCCGACGACGATCGGCTCGCTCACCGCGCCCACCCCGCCTTCAGATGAGCCGGGCCGGAGCCGGACGGGCGGGGAGCGGGCGGCACCGGTGCTGCGGTGTCGGCGGCCGGCTGCGAACACCGGCGCGCCGACCGCGCAGCGGCAGAGCGGGAAGAGAGCGCTCGAGGACGCCACCGGGCGGGGGGACGGCCGGGCAGGTCGTCCCCCCGCGCGGACACGGCGGTACGCCGTGCGGCGGAGCTGAGGTTCACGCTGTCAGCGGACCTCGTTGACGTCGAGCAGGTCCACGCGCACGTACCGGCCCCCGGAGAGGGCGCTGATCACGGTGCGCAGGGCCTTGGCGGTGCGACCGCCGCGGCCGATGACCTTGCCGAGGTCCTCGGGGTGCACGCGCACCTCCAGGACCCGGCCGCCCCTGATCCTGCGGGCGCGCACTCCGACGTCGTCGGGGTGCTCGACGATCCCGCGGACCAGGTGCTCGAGCGCTTCTTCGAGCACGTCAGCCCTCGCTCTTGACTTCGGTGTCGGCCTTCTTCGGCTCGGCCTTCTTCTTGGTACGGGTGGCGGCGGCCTCGCCGGCGTCGTCGCCGAGCGCCTCCTTGACGGCGGCCTCGAAGACGGCCTTGCGGTCGGGCCTCGGCTCGGCGACCTTGAGGGTGCCCTCGGCGCCCGGCTCGCCCTTGAACTTCTGCCAGTCACCGGTGATCTTCAGCAGGTTCAGCACGGCCTCGGTCGGCTGCGCGCCGACGCCGAGCCAGTACTGCGCGCGCTCGGAGTCGATCTTGATGAGCGACGGCTCCTGCTTGGGCTGGTAGAGGCCGATCTCCTCGATGGCCCGGCCGTCCCGCTTGGTGCGGGCGTCGGCGACGACGACCCGGTACTGCGGGTTCCGGATCTTCCCCAGACGCTTGAGCTTGATCTTGACTGCCACGGGTGTGGTGTACTCCAGACTTCATTCACAGGGTGGGCGTGCCATGCCAGGTGGGGAACACCGGCGTTCGGCCAGCCCGAGGGACTCCGGCCGCGCAGGACGAGAGAGGGCGCCTCGCGGCTACGGGGTTTCCAGCCAGCCATTCTGCCAGACGGAGGCGGGAAAAGCGCAATCGTGCGGTGACCCCGCGCGTTACTTCTTCTTGCGGCCCTGCAGCTTGTCGAGGTCGGGCATCTGGAAGCCGGGGGGCAGCTGTCCGCCGAGGCCCGGGGGCAGTTGCCCGCCGCCGAGGCCGGGCGGCAGGCCCTGGGGCGCGCCGTCGGCGTGCTCCTTGGGCTGCTTGCCCTGGGCGGCGCGCTTGCGGGGGTCGCCGCTGCGCTGCTTGCCCTTCTTGTTCTTCGCCTTCGTCGCCTTGGCGGCCTTGCGCTTGCCGCCGCCGGGCATGCCCGGCATGCCGGGGATGCCGCCCGCCATCTGGCGCATCATCTTCTGCGCGTCGAAGAAGCGGGTGACGAGGCTGCTGACCTCGCCGACGCCGACGCCGGAGCCCTTGGCGATGCGGGCGCGGCGCGAGCCGTTGATGATCTTGGGCTGGGAGCGCTCCTGCGGGGTCATCGAGCGGATGATCGCGGCGATCCGGTCCAGGTCGCGGTCGTCGATCTGGCTGATCTGGTCGCGGACCTGCCCCATGCCCGGCATCATCCCGAGCAGGTTGCCGATCGGGCCGAGCTTGCGGATCATCATCATCTGCTCGAGGAAGTCCTCGAGGGTGAAGTCCTCGCCGGAGGCGAACTTGGCCGACATCTTCTCGGCCTGTTCCTCGTCGAACGTCCGCTCGGCCTGCTCGATCAGGGTGAGGACGTCGCCCATGTCGAGGATGCGCCCGGCCATCCGGTCCGGGTGGAAGACGCTGAAGTCCTCGAGCTTCTCGCCGGTGGAGGCGAACATGATCGGCCGGCCGGTGATGTGCCGGACCGAGAGGGCCGCACCGCCGCGCGCGTCGCCGTCGAGCTTGGTGAGGACGACGCCGTCGAAGCCGACGCCGTCCATGAACGCCTGGGCGGTGTTGACGGCGTCCTGGCCGACCATCGCGTCGACGACGAACAGGACGTCGTCGGGCTGCACGGCGTCGCGGATGTCGATCGCCTGCTGCATCATCTCGGCGTCGATGCCGAGGCGGCCGGCGGTGTCGATGACGACGATGCTGTGCTGCGCGCGCCGGGCCTGCTCGATGGAGCGGCGGGCGACGTCCACGGGGTCGCCGACGCCGCTGCCGGGCTCGGGCGCGAACACCGGGACCCCGGCGCGCTCGCCGACGACCTCGAGCTGCTGGACGGCGTTGGGCCGCTGCAGGTCGGCCGCCACCAGCAGCGGGGTCTGGCCCTCCTGCTTGAGCCAGCGGGCGAGCTTGCCGGCGAGGGTGGTCTTACCGGCGCCCTGCAGACCCGCCAGCATGATGACGGTCGGCGGGTTCTTGGCCAGCCGCAGCTCGCGCGTCTCGCCGCCGAGGATCTCGACGAGCTCCTCGTTGACGATCTTGACGACCTGCTGGGCGGGGTTCAGCGCCTGCGAGACCTCCGAGCCCCGCGCCCGCTCCTTCACCCGCCCGATGAAGTCCTTGACCACGGGCAGCGCGACGTCGGCCTCGAGCAGCGCGACGCGGATCTCGCGGGCCGTGGCGTTGATGTCGGCCTCGGAGAGCCGGCCCTTGGTGCGCAGCGACGAGAAGACCGTCGTCAGCCGGTCGGAGAGCGTCTCGAACACGTGTCTGGACCGTCCTTGGAAAGCTACTGGGATCGTCTATCAGCGTATCGGCTCCCCGGCGGGTTCCCACCCGCCTCGGCCCGCCGTCCCGCGAGCCGATGTCCGCGCGGCTCCGCGCGGCCGCCGCCCACCGCGGGGGCCGCGCGCTCCGCGTCACTCCAGAGCGGCCAGGATGTCGGCGCGGACGGCCTCGAGGACGGACGGGTCCGCGGGCGGGCGGTCGCGTTCGTCGACGACGTAGAACACGTCGACGGCCTCGGCGCCGAGCGTGTCGACCTGGGCCGCGCGGATCTGCAGGCCGCGCCCGCCGAGCGCGCGCCCGATCCGCCACAGCAGCCCGGGACGGTCGTGCGCGCGGACCTCGACGACGGCGGCGCTGCTGGACGCGCCGTCGACGATCATCACGCGGGGCGGCGGGACGGGCGTGCCGGGACGGACGCGCCGGGACCGGGCCCGGCGTTCGAGGCGTTCGGCGACGTCGAGGCGCCCGGCGAGCATGCGGCGCAGATCGGCTTCGAGGGCGGCGGGATCGGGTGGGGAGCCGAACTCGGGGACGGCGGTGAAGTCGAGGACGGCCGTGCCCGCGGAGGTTCCGGGAGACGACACGGTGCGTGCCGTCCGGACGGCGAGGCGGTGCAGGGCGAGGAGGCCCGCGGCGCGCCAGAGCAGGCCGGGGCGGTCGGGCGCGGCGATCGTCACGCGGGATCCGGCGACGCGGACGGCGACGCCGTCGCGGCGGGCGAGGGCGAGTTCGCGTTCGCCGAGGGCGGGCGGGGGCGGCGGGGTGCCGCCGGACAGCGCGGCGGCGGCGCGGCGGGCGAGTTCGGCGACGAGCCGGGCCTTCCACGCGTTCCAGGCGGCGGGGCCGGTGGCGTTGCCGTCGGCGACCGCGAGGGCGGCGAGCAGTTCGAGGGTCTCGCGTTCGCGGCCGGGGACCTCGGCGACGGCGGTGGTGACGGTCGCGATGGTGGCGGGGTCGTCGATGTCGCGGCGGGTGGCGGTGTGCGGGAGGAGGAGGTGGTGCCGGACGACCGCTTCCAGGACGCGCGCGTCGGTGCCGGCGAATCCCAGGCGGGCGGCGATGTCGCGGGCGATGGGGGCGCCGGCGACGCTGTGGTCGCCGCCGCGCCCTTTGCCGATGTCGTGCAGCAGGGCGCCCGCGAGGAGGAGGTCGGGGCGGGCGACGTCGCGGGTGAGCGCGGCGGCCCCGGCGGCGGTCTCGACGAGGTGGCGGTCGACGGTGAACCGGTGGATCGGGTCGCGCTGCGGCCGGTTCCGGACATGCTCCCATTCGGGGATCAGCCGGACGATCACCCCGGCCTGGTCGAGCGCCTCCCACACCGGGATCGCCGGGGGCCCGGCGCCGAGGAGCGAGACGAGGGCGTCGCGGGCGTCCGCGGGCCAGGGCGGGCGGGGCACGGCGGCGGACGCGGCGAGGCGGTCGACGGTCGCGGGCGCGAGCGGCAGGCCGTGCTGCGCGGCGGCCGCGGCGACGCGCGGGACGAGCGCGGGGTCGTCCAGGTCGGCGCCCCGCGCGAGGACGACCTCGCCGTCGTGCTCGACGGCCCCGTCGCCGACGGGACGGCGCCCCGACGGCGCGCGGCGGCCCGCGGCGAACCGCTCGACGCGGCGCCAGACCTGGTCGGCGGCGTGCGCGATGGTGCGGGCGGCCTCGGCGGTCGCGTGCTTCAGGGCGTGGGCGTCCGGGAACTCGAGGGCGTGCGCGACGGCGTCGTGCTCCTGCAGGACGAGACGGTCCGTGGCGCGGCCCGTCACGTCGTGCAGGGCGTGCCGGACGTCCAGGAGCAGGTCGTGGGCCTCCTGGACGCGGCCGCCGGGGGCGGGGACGACCCAGGACGCGGCGACGGCGCGCATGACGTGGACGTCGCGCAGGCCGCCGCGGGCCTCCTTGAGGTCGGGTTCGAGGAGGAAGGCCAGCTCGCCGTGCGCGGCCCAGCGTGCGCGGCACAGCTCGGCGAGCGCGGGCAGGCGGGTGCGGGCCTGGGCGCGCCAGTCGGCGAGGACGGCGGCGCGCAGTTCGTCGAGCAGGGCGGGGCCGCCGGTGACGTGCCGCGCCGCGAGCAGGCCGAGGGCGGCCTTGAGGTCGGTGCGGGCGACCTCGCGGGCCTCGGCGACGGTGCGGACGGAGTGGTCGAGCCGGATCCCGGAGTCCCAGAGGGGGTACCAGACGCGGTCGGCGATCTCGGCGATGTCGGGGCGGCCCCGGTGCAGCAGGACCAGGTCGAGGTCGCCGCCGGGGGTCAGGTCGCGGCGGGCGTGCCCGCCGACGGCCGCGAGCGCGAGCGCCCGTTCGCCCCGCGCCCCGTCCGGCCCGCCGTCCGGCGCGTTGCCGGCCGCCCCGTCCTCGGGCGGTTCCGCGAGCAGTCCGGCCAGCCGACGGTCGAGGTCGGCGGCGCGCTCGGCCCGGGCCGCCGCGAGGGCGGCCCGGGCCGAGTTCCCCGTGCGCACGGTCATCGGCCGTCCTACAGGGCGTCCGGGCCGGTCTCGCCGGTCCGGACCCGGACGACCGTGTCGACCGGGACGGCCCAGACCTTGCCGTCGCCGATCTTGTCGGTGCGGGCGGCCTTGACCAGGACGTCGATGATGTCGTCGGCGTCCTCGCTGTCCACCAGGACCTCGATGCGCAGCTTGGGCACCAGGTCGACCTTGTACTCGGCGCCCCGGTAGACCTCGGTGTGGCCCTTCTGCCGGCCGTAGCCGCTGGCCTCGCTGACGGTCATGCCGCGCACCCCGAAGGTCTCGAGGGCCGCCTTGACCTCGTCCAGCTTGAACGGCTTGATCACCGCGGTGACGAGCTTCATCCCCGCACCTCTTCCTTGGTCTCGCTCTGGGTCTCGCTCTCGTCCGGCGCGCCCGCGTCGCGCACCGGCGCGGGCCCGGCGGAGGCGGCCGTGGCGCCCGATCCGGCGCGGACGGCGCCGAAGTCGTAGGCGGTCTCGGCGTGGGCCGTGCGGTCGATGCCGGCGAGCTCGTCGTCCTCGCTGATCCGGAAGCCCATCACCAGGTCGATGACCTTGGCGATCACGTAGGTCACGACGAACGAGTAGGCGAGCGTCGCGACGACCGCGAGGGCCTGCTTGCCGAGGAGGCCGATGCCGCCGCCGGCCAGCAGCCCGTCGGCGCCGGCGTCGTTGACGGCGGTGGTGGCCAGGATGCCGATGAGCAGGGCGCCGACGATGCCGCCGACCAGGTGGACGCCGACGACGTCGAGCGAGTCGTCGTAGCCGAGCTTGTACTTGAGGCTGACCGCGAAGGCGCAGATCGCGCCGGCGACGAGGCCGATGGCGATGGCGCCGAGCGGGGTGACGAACGCGCACGCCGGGGTGATCGCGACGAGGCCGGCGACGATGCCGGACGCGAGGCCGAGCGTGGTGGACGAGCCGTCCCGCAGCTTCTCGACGATGATCCAGGCGAACGCGGCGGCGCAGGTGGCGACGATCGTGTTGATGAACGCGACCGCGGCGGTCGAGCCGGCCGACAGGGCGGATCCGGCGTTGAACCCGAACCAGCCGAACCACAGCAGGCCGGCGCCGAGCAGGACGAACGGGAGGTTGTGCGGGCGCATCGGGTCCTTCGGCCAGCCCTTGCGCTTGCCGAGGACGAGTGCGAGGGCGAGGGCCGCGACGCCGGCGTTGATGTGCACGACCGTGCCGCCCGCGAAGTCGAGGGCGCCGAGTTCGAAGATCCACCCGGCCTGGCCGCCCTCCTCGCCGTCCGACCACCACACCCAGTGCGCGATCGGCAGGTACACGAGCGTGACCCAGACCGGGATGAACAGGACCCAGGCGCCGAACTTGGCACGGTCCGCGACGGCGCCGCTGATGAGCGCGACCGTGATGATGGCGAACGTCGCCTGGAACGCGACGAACACCAGTTGCGGGATGCCGGTGCCGTCGTCGGCGGTCGCGACGTTCTCGAGGCCGACCAGGCCCCAGTCGCCGAATCCGCCGATGAACGAACTGAGGGATCCGCCCGAGGTGAACGCGAGCGAGTATCCGTACACGACCCACACCATGCCCGCCACGGCGATGGAGACGAAGCTCATCATCATCATGTTGAGCACGCTCTTGGCCCGGCTCATGCCCCCGTAGAAGAAGGCCAGGCCCGGTGTCATCAGGAGGACGAGCGCCGTGCTCGTCAACATCCATGCGGTGCTTCCGCTGTCGACTGTCATCTCTGCCAGTGCCCCTCCTCGCCGGGGAAAACGAACTGTTCAGAGATTGGGCCTCGGCCGTTTCGCTCCGGGGGCTCTCGCGTTTCCGCGGTGTGAAATGGGCACGCGCCATGTTGCCGGTCTGTTTCCGACACCTCACAGGCCCGTTCCACCCGTGGTGAGGACCGACAAGGGCCGGAAACTCCCGGAAAGGGGGAGCCCCGCACGCGCTGTCGCGGGCGGGGCTCCGGGGTCGGAATCGGAGGGTCAGTCGCCGAGAATCGCGTCGACGAACGCCTCCGGCTCGAAGGGCGCGAGGTCGTCCGGGCCCTCGCCGAGCCCGATGAGCTTGACGGGGACGCCGAGCTCACGCTGCACCTGGACGACGATGCCGCCCTTCGCCGTCCCGTCCAGCTTCGTCAGGACGACGCCGGTGATGTTGACGACCTCGGCGAACACGCGGGCCTGCTGCATGCCGTTCTGGCCCGTGGTGGCGTCGAGGACGAGCAGGACCTCGTCGACCTGGGCCTGCTTCTCCACGACGCGCTTGACCTTGCCGAGCTCGTCCATCAGCCCGGTCTTGGTGTGCAGCCGCCCGGCGGTGTCGACGATGACGGCGTCGACCTTGGTGTCGATGCCCTGCTTGACGGCGTCGAACGCGACGCTGGCGGGGTCGGCGCCCTCGTCCTTGCGGACGACCTGGGCGCCGACGCGCGTGCCCCACGTCTCCAGCTGGTCGGCGGCGGCGGCGCGGAAGGTGTCGGCGGCGCCGAGCAGCACGGTGCGCCCGTCGCCGACGAGGACGCGCGCGAGCTTGCCGCAGGTGGTGGTCTTGCCGGTGCCGTTGACGCCGACGACCATCAGCACGGCGGGCCGTCCGCCGTGCGGGCCGGTGTCGAGCGAGCGGTCCAGGTCGGCGCCGATCTGCTTGACCAGCTCCTCCTTCAGCAGCGCCCGCACCTCGGCGACGTCGCGGGTGCCGAGGACCTGGACGCGCGTGCGCAGTTCGTCGGTGACCTGCGAGGCCACGGCGGCGCCCATGTCGGCGGTGATGAGGGTGTCCTCGATCTCCTCCCAGGCGTCGTCGTCGAGGGTCTCGCGCGCCAGCAGGCCGAGCAGGGTCTTGCCGAAGGCGTTCTGGGAGCGGGCGAGCCGGGCGCGCAGCCGGACGAGCCGTCCCGCACCGGGCGGCGGCTTCTCGATCTCGACCGTGGGCGGCGGGGCGGGGGCCTCGGTGGGCGGCGCCCGTTCGAGCGTCGGGGCCGTCCCCTCCGCTTCGTCGACGACGGTCGCGCCGCCGTGCCGCTCTTCGGCGGGCTCCTCGGCGGGCGGGCGCGGCCTGGTGCGGCCCGGCCGCAGCAGCAGGAATCCGCCGACGATCAGGCCGATGACGACCAGCACGGCGATGAGGATCAGGTATTCCATAGCGCCCCCAGTTTTACAGACCGGCGCGCCGCCGCCGAACACGCCGCCCCGGCCGTGCGGTCGCCCCGCGATGCGCCCGCTCCCGGACGCGCGTGATCAGCCCCGGAGCTGTGGCGGCTCCGGGGCTCCCTTGGGGAGAGATGCCCGTTCGGAGCCCTCCCACTCGTCGACGTTGCGCAGCAGCGCCTCCAGGTACGTGCGCAGGTGGTTGCGGTAGACGTCGCTGTAGGTGCGCAGGTAGGTGACCTCGCTCTCCAGGCGCCGCCGCTCGTCCTCCTCCATGCCCCCGCCGGACGCGGAACCGCCCGCCGGGGACGGGGACGCGGACGGCGCGGGCGCGGGCGCCCGTTCGGCCTCGCGCACGGCCGCGTCGGCGATCGCGGCGGCCCTGCGGTGGGCCTCCTCCAGCATCTGCTCGGCGCGGCCCTTGGCGTCGGACAGGATCGCCTCGCGGTGCAGCCGGGCCTCGTGCGCCAGTTCGCGGGTGTAGCGCTCGGCGTCGGCGACGTAGAGGTCGGCGGTCTGCTGCGCCTGGGAGAGGATCCGGACGGCCTGGAAGTGGGCGTCCTGGGGCGCCATCACTCCCGGACCCTCGGCGCCGGCGCCTCCGTCCGGACCGCCCGAGGCGGCGGAGCCGACCCGGGCGCGCAGCCGGTTGACCTCCTCGGCCAGCGCCGACTTCTCGCTGAAGATCTGGACGAGTTCCCTCTCGACGTACTGGAGGAAGTTGCGTACCTGGTCCTCGTCGTACCCGCGGCGGCCCAGCGCCGCCCGGGCGAACACGACCGACTGGAGTTCGCCCGGGGTCAGCCGCGTCCCCTGGGAGACGACGGGAAGGTTCGGGGAGTTCAACGGGTCACCTCTGTGCGTCTGCGAAGGATTCCAGCCGGATGCGTTCGCGCCCGACCCCGGCCTGGACGAGCCGCTCGACGGTGCCGCGCACCATCTCGGCCGACCCGCAAACGTAGGCGTCGTGGCCGGTCCAGGGGCCGCGGCGGGCGACCACGTCGGCGAGGCTCCCATGTTCGACGTCGTCACCGCCGGCCTGGAACCGACCGAACTGCCCGGACTGGAGCACACCCGACTGGAGCAGCGTGGAGAAGCCGTGCCCGCCCGTGTCGTCCGAGACGGCGGGAACGACGGTCAGCCAGGGCAGTTCCCCGGCCATCTTGGACAGGTCCTCGAGGTCGTAGAGGCCGTCGCGGTCGCGGGCGCCGAAGAACAGGTGCACGCGGGGCGGGGACGGCCGGCCGGCGATCTGCTCGAGGATCGCCTTGAGCGGGGCGAGGCCGGTGCTGCCCGCGACGAGCAGGACGTCGCGGGGAGACGACTCGTCCAGCGTGAGCGTGCCGATCGGGGCGCCCATCCGGACGCGGTCGCCGGTCTGCGTGCCGCGCACCAGCACCGGGCTGACCGGGCCGCCGTCGACCAGCCGGACGTGGAAGTCGACCGTGTTGTCCGGGCGCGGGGCGTTGGCCATGGAGTAGTACCGCCAGTGCCGCAGCCGGGCGGGCACCTCCAGGGCCACCGACTGGCCGGGCCGGTACGGGAGCGGGCGGTCGGGCTGGACGCGCAGGACGCTGATGTCGAAGCGGCGCCGTTCGACGCCGATGACCTGCCCGTTCCACCAGGCGGGGCGGTTCAGGGCGTCCTCGTCGGCGGCCTCCAGCATGACTTTGGCGACCAGGCTGTAGGCGGCGTTCCAGTCGCTCTCGAGGTCGTCGCTCCAGGCGGGGCCGGAGAAGTGCCGCAGCGTGGTGAGCAGGCTGGCGCCCACGTGCGGGTAGTGCTCGGAGATGATCCCGAACCGGCGGTGGTCGCGGCCGAGCTGCTGCAGGAACGGGACGAGGTTCTGCAGGTCGTCGACCCGCGACACGATCGTCCCGAGGGCGCGCAGCAGCTTGTCGCGCTGCCCGGTCATCCCGATCGGGAACATGTCGCGCAGGTGCGGGTTACGGACGAACAGGTCCGCGTAGAAGAAGAGCGCGACGGCGTCGCCGTGCTGCGCTACCTGCGCGAAGCTGTCCTTGAGTCGTTGTGCGTCCACGGTGGCGGGAGCTGGTCCGCGGCCGGTCAGGCGACGGGCTCGGCGGCGGCCTCCTGCATGACCTGGGCGACGACGCCGTAGGCGGCCGTCCAGTCCCGCTCCAGGTCCTCGTTCCACTCCGGGCCGCTGAAGTAGGCGAGGGTGGCGATCAGGCTCGCGCCGACGTGCGGGTAGTACTCGGCGACGACGCCGAAGCCGTTGTGGCGGCGGCCGAGGTCGCGCAGGAAGGGGACGAGCTCGGCCTCGTCGTCGACCGACGCCACGATGTGCGACAGCGCGGTCAGCAGCTTCTCGTGCTGCTTGGCCATGGCGCCGTTGAACAGCGGTCTGAGCTCCGGGTTCTTCTCGAACAGGTCGGCGTAGAAGTACTCGGCGACGTCGATGCCGTTGGCGCCCACGAGGGCGAAGTTCTGCTTGAGACGCGGGGCGTCCATGACACACCTCTCTAGTGGTCCTCCGTGCCGGGCGGGGTGTCCGGAATGAGGGGTCTCGAGAACCACGGGCCACATGAGTAGTGGATCGAATCGGCGGGACACAAGCCCGCGACCGTCGCGGGCCGATCACCATAGGTGACAGCAAAGCCGAGAATTGTTCACGTTCGGCGCCGGATCCGGAGGCCATCACGCGACGTCCTGCGGCTATGACGGAACGGACGCGGCGCGGGCGCGGCGGCGCGTCCGGCACCCGGCACCGCGCGGCGTGATTTTCTCCGCAGAACGGACCGCTCCCGCCCCGTTATCCGGACCCGCCACAAAGACCATTCCGGACACCGGTCACGGAGTCAGGACTTGTCACCCTTCTCCAGGCGCTGGCTGACGACCTGGGTCACCCCGTCGCCGCGCATGCTCACCCCGTACAGGGCGTCCGCGCCCTCCATCGTCCGTTTCTGGTGCGTGATGACGATCAGCTGGGACGACTCGCGGAGCTCCTCGAAGACCGTGATCAGACGCTGGGTGTTGGTGTCGTCCAGCGCCGCCTCGACCTCGTCCAGCACGTAGAACGGGGACGGCCTGGCCTTGAACACCGCGACGAGGAACGCGATCGCGACCAGGGACCGTTCCCCGCCCGACAGCAGCGACAGCCGCTTCACCTTCTTGCCGGGCGGCCGGGCCGCCACCTCGACGCCGGTGGCCAGCATGTCCTCGGGCTCGGTGAGCGACAGGCTGCCCTCGCCGCCGGGGAACAGCCGCGCGAAGATCCGCTCGAACTCGCGGGCGGTGTCGGCGTAGGCCGCGCCGAACACCTGCTGCACCCGCTCGTCGACCTCCTTGACGAGGCCGAGCAGCTCCCGCTGCGTCTTCTTCAGGTCCTCGAGCTGGGAGTTGAGGAACGCGTGCCGCTCCTCCAGCGCCGCGAACTCCTCCAGCGCGAGCGGGTTGACCTTGCCGAGCTGGTTGAGCTGCCGCTCCGCCGTCCTCGCCCGCTTCTCCTGCACGGCCCGCTCGTACGGGACGGGCCGCGCGTCCTCGCCCGCGTCCGGTGCCGGCGGCACGGGGACGTCCGGCCCGTACTCGCCGACGAGCGCGTCGACCTCCAGCCCGAAGTCGTCCATCGCCTTCTGCTCCAGCTGCTCCAGCCGGAGCCGCTGCTCGGCGCGGGCCACCTCGTTGCCGTGCACGACGTTCACGAGGCGCTCCAGCGTCGCCGACAGCTCCCGCACCTGGTTCCGGACGACCTTCATCTCGGCCTCGCGCGCCGCGCGGGCCTGCTCGGCTGCCTCGCGGCGCCGCACGGCCGCCGCCAGCGACAGCTCGATGCGCTCCAGCGCCGTCCGCGCGCCCGTCAGGACGGCCTTGGCGACGCGGGCCTGCATCTCGCGGCGGGCACGGCGCTCGGCGGCGCGGGCCCGCTCCTCGCGCTCCCGGCGGGCGCCGCGCTCCAGCGCGTCGGCGCGCCCCGCGATGGCCTGCACGCGCTCCTCGGCCGTCCGGACCGACAGCCGCGCCTCCATCTCGGCCGACCGCAGCTCCTGGACGCGCGCGTTCAGCTCGTCGCGCGCCTCGGTGTCGTCCCCGGCCTCGTCGGCGACGTCGGCGGCCTCCTCGGCCTCGGCCAGCCGCAGGGCCAGGTCGTCGGCCGCCCCCAGATCCTGCTCGAGGGACTCGTTCGCGGCGTCCAGCGACTTGGTCAGCCGCTCCGCCTCGCCGCGCGCGGCGCGGACGTCGGCCTCCAGCCGGGCGGCGCGCTTGGCCTCCTGCGCGGCCTGCGCCTCGAACTCCCGGACGCGCCCGCGGACCCGGTCGAGGTCGGACTGGGCGCGGTTCACGCCCGTCTGGGCCTCGTTCGCGGCGGCCTCCGCGGACTCCAGCGCGGACTGGGCGTCCTGCTCCGCCTCTCCGGCGGCGGTCAGCTCGCCGGCGGCGGTCTCGGCGGCGGTCTCCGCGGCGGCGAGGTCCTCGGTGGCCTGGTCGAGGGTCGTCCGCATCTCCAGGAGGCTCTGGGCGCCGCCCGCCGCGCCGCCCTGCGCCCAGTGCGCGCCGACGAGCTCCCCGTCGCGGGTGACGGCGCGCAGCGCGGGCTCGCGGCGGACCAGCGCCGCGGCGGACGGGACGTCGTCGACGACCGCGACGTCGCGCAGCAGGTGCGCGAGCGCGCGGCGGACGCCGTCGGGCACGGTGACGGCGTCGATCGCGTAGTCGACGCCGTCGAGCCGCGCGGCGCCCGCGCCGTTCGGCCCGCCGCCGACCAGCAGCCCGGCGCGTCCGGCGTCCCGCGACCGCAGCAGCGCGAGCGCCGCCTCGGCGGTGTCCAGCGACCCGACGGCGACGGCCTCGGCGGCGTTCCCGAGCGCCGCCGCGACGGCCGTCTCGTACCCGGGCCGGACGGTCAGCAGCGACGCGACCGTGCCGAGCACCCCGTCGAGGGAGCCGTCCGCGCCCGCCGCGAGCAGCGCCTCCCCGCCGTCGGCGGCGGCCGACAGCGTCAGCTCGAGCGCCTCGATGCGCGCCTGCAGGGCCGTGACCTTCTTCTGCGCGGCCTGGTCGGCGCTCCGGGCGGCCGCGATGGCCTGCCGCGCCTCCTTGACGGCGCCGCGCGGCCCCGCCACCCCGGCGCGCGCCCGCTCGGCGGCGTCCTTGGCGGTGGCGAGCGCCTCCTGCGCCGCCTCGTGCTCGGCGGCCAGCGCGGGGTCCTCGACGACCTCGGCCTCGAACGCCTCGAACTCGGCGAGCGCCGTCTCGGCCCGCCGCTCCGCCTCGTCCCGCGCCTCCGCGAGCCGTCCGATCTCCGCCCGTCCCGCCGCGGCCTTGCTGCGCAGCGCCTCGACCCGGCCGCGCAGCCGCGCCAGCTGCTCGCGGCGGTCGGCGGCGGCGCGGGCGGCGGCCTGCAGGCGCCGCTCCTCACCGGCGAGCGCCTCCTCGACGCCCGTCCGCTCCTGGACGGCGTCGGCGAGCCCGTCCTGCGCCTCGTCCAGGGCCGCGCGGAGCGTCTCCTCCTGCTCGCGGATCTCGGCGGCCTCGCGCTCCATGTCCTCGGGGTCGCGGCCGCGGCGCTCGTCCTCCCGGGCCTCGGCGGCGTTGCGGTGCCGCTCGGCGGCCAGGTCGGCGACGCCGCGCAGCCGCTCCCGCAGCGCCGACAACCGGTACCAGGTGTCCTGCACCTGCTTCAGCCGCGGCGCCTCGACGGCCTCCTCGGCCTCCAGCGCCTCCTCGCGCTCCTGCGCCTGCGCGAGGGCCCGCTCGGTCTCGGTGCGCCGCTCGCGGATCTGGGCCTCGTCGGCGGCCTCCTGCTCCAGCCGCGTGCGCAGGGTGACCAGGTCGTCGGCCAGCAGCCGCGACCGCGCGTCCCGCCAGTCGGCCTGGATCACCGCGGCCTTCCGGGCGATCTCGGCCTGCTTGCCGAGCGGCTTGAGCTGGCGGCGCAGCTCCACCGTGAGGTCCTGGACCCGCGTGAGGTTGCCCTGCATCGCGTCGAGCTTCCGCAGCGCCTTCTCCTTGCGCTTGCGGTGCTTGAGGACGCCCGCCGCCTCCTCGATCACCGCGCGGCGGCCCTCCGGGCCCGAGTGCAGGACGCGGTCGAGCTGGCCCTGCCCGATGATGACGTGCATCTCGCGGCCGATGCCGGAGTCCGACAGCAGTTCCTGGATGTCCAGCAGGCGGCACGAGTCGCCGTTGATCGCGTACTCGCTGCTGCCCGACCGGAACATCAGCCGGCTGATCGTGACCTCGGTGTAGTCGATGGGCAGCGCGCCGTCGGAGTTGTCGATCGTCAGCACGACCTCGGCGCGGCCGAGCGGCGCCCGGTTCGCCGTGCCGGCGAAGATGACGTCCTCCATCTTGCCGCCGCGCAGCGACTTGGCGCCCTGCTCGCCCATCACCCACGCGAGCGCGTCCACGACGTTGGACTTGCCGGACCCGTTGGGCCCCACGACGGCGGTGATGCCGGGCTCGAACTTCAGCGTGGTCGACGACGCGAAGGACTTGAAGCCGCGCAACGTCAGGTTCTTCAGGTACACGCGCTCGCCGTCCTCCTCCGGTCGGTATGCCGGGGCCAGGGCGGAGCGCGCGCCGTTCGCGGCGCCGGAGGGCCTCCCCCGCCGGGCCCGATGTCCGGTCGCCGCGCTCGTTCGCGTCGCGGGTCACGCCGCGCGGGGGCCGGGCATTCCGTGGAGGATACCGGTCGGCGCAACCCACGACCCGCTGCCGCGCCGTGTTGGCTTTGCACCGCCCTCGGCGTCAGGCCGCTGGGCGGCCTTCCTGCGACGGGCGGTGCGTGCGATTGCCGCATCGCTCCGACTCGCCCAGGGGCTCGCTGCGCGATCAAGTTCTCGCGAGCTCGAACTTGGCTTCGCTCGCGATCGCAGTGGTCCTGGTCCGCTCGGGCCGGGGTGATGGCCTATCGGCTTGGGCGAGCGGGCTTGGGCGAGCAGGTGACGGTGCGCCACGGGACGTCCGACGCGTGTTCGTCGGACGGCTGGGGCCGTGGGCAAAGTTCCAGGGACGCCGGCGGGCCAGCGTCCCTGTTTGACGGTTCTTCGACGCCGATCAGGTCAGCGCCGGTTCGCGGTCCTTCACTGCGAGCGACATCACGTCGTCGTCGGTCGCCGTCGCGAGCGCGTCGTTCGCCGCCTGGAGCCGTACGAGTTCGGCTTCCAGATCACGTACGCGCTGCTGAAGGCGCCGCATCTCCGCGACCATCCGGGGGTCGGGACCGCCGACGTGGCCGAGTAGAGCCTTCGCCATGACTAAAGGTCCTCCACGCTGAGCAACCAGCAGGGATCGCGCACGAGAAGCAAATGATGTCGGTGCGCGTATCGTCTAGAGTCGCACCGGCCGCTGTCCTGGTCAAGACGCACATCACAGGCCGGTAACAACCTTTCACCATCTAGTTTAGCAGGTACAAACTGGACATCCGTACCCGTTCACCGTTCCTCGAAACCGTCGGCGGTCCCGCGCGGCTCGCTCCACCGTTCGGTCACGCCCGTCACGGCGCCCGGACGGCCCGGGGCGCCGGGCGACCCCGCACCGCCCGAGGCCGCGTCGGGGTGCAGCATCTCGAGCAGGCGCCGGCATTTCCCGCGCGGCCCCTCGGCCACCACCTCGACCCGGCCGTCGCTCAGATTGGCGGCACTGCCGACCAGGCCGAGTTCCAGCGCGCGCGCCCGCACCCACCAGCGGAAACCGACGCCCTGCACGCGGCCCCGCACCCATGCGGTCAGCCGCACCGCCTCGTCGTCGCTCATTCGCGTCCCCCCTCGTCGTCCGTGCCGACCAGGCACCCTAGTACCGCGCGCGGCGCGGGCGCGGCTGGCACACGGGGCAGCTGTAGGACGAACGGTTCATGAACTCGTCGCGCCGGATCGGCGCCCCGCAGCGGCGGCACGGCTCGTCGCGGCGGCCGTAGGCGTCCAGCGAGCGCTCGAAGTAGCCGCTCTCGCCGTTCACGTTGACGTAGAGGCTGTCGAAGGACGTCCCGCCCACCGCGAGCGCCGCGCTCATGACGTCCTGCGCGGCCTGGACGATCCGGGCCGCCTCCGCGCGCGTCAGCGTCTCGGTCGGGCGCGCCCAGTGCAGCCGCGCCCGCCACAGCGCCTCGTCGGCGTAGATGTTGCCGACGCCGCTGATCAGGGACTGGTCGAGCAGCGCGCGCTTGACCCCGGTCTTGCGGCGGCGCAGGGCGCGGTACAGCGCGTCGCCGTCGAAGGCCGCTTCGAGGGGGTCGGCGGCGATGTGCACGATGGGTGCGGGGACGAGCCCGCTGCCGTCCGGCGCGGGATCGGCGGCCCCGGCGACGGCGTCGGGGACGAGGTCGGCGACCATCAGGTGCCCGAAGGTCCGCTGGTCGACGAAGCGCAGGTCGAGGGGGTCGGCCGCGGGGGCCTCGGTGAACGCGATCCGCACCCGCAGGTGCTTCTGCGCCGCCCGGTCCGGCTCGCCGACGAGCAGCTGCCCGCTCATCCCGAGGTGGGCGAGCAGCGCCTCGGACGGCGGGGCGCCCGCGGCGTCCGCGGGGTCGGCCAGCGGCAGCCACAGGTACTTGCCGCGGCGGCGCGGCGGCAGGACGGCGCGTCCGGCGAGGCGCCCGGCGAAGTCGGCGGGCCCGGCCTCGTGGCGGCGCACCGAGCGGGGGTGCAGCACCTCGGCCTTCTCGACGGTGCGGCCGGTCGCCCAGCGGTCGAGGCCGCGCCGGACGACCTCGACCTCGGGCAGCTCAGGCACCGGCGAGCCCGGCGGGACGCGAGCCCCGGCCGTTCCCGTTCCGGCCGTCGCCCGGCTCGTCCGGACGGACCGCGCCGTCCCGGGCCGCCTTCTCGGCGCCCTCCCGCTCGGCGGCCAGGTCGCGGATGGCGTTCCAGGCGGCCTCGGCGGCGTGCTGCTCGGCCTCCTTCTTGCTGCGGCCCTCGCCGGACCCGTAGGTCTCGCCGCCGACCCGCACCGACGCCCGGAACGTCTTCTGGTGGTCGGGCCCGCTCTCGGCGACGTGGTACTCGGGGACGCCGAGCTCCTCGACGGCCGTCAGCTCCTGCAGGGACGTCTTCCAGTCCAGGCCGGCGCCCAGACCGGCCGAGCGGGCGATGAGGGCGTCGAACAGCCGGTGGACGAGCGCGGACGCGGCGTCCAGGCCGCGGTCGACGTAGACGGCGCCGATCAGCGCCTCGAGGGTGTCGGCGAGGATCGACGCCTTGTCGCGTCCGCCGGTGCCCTCCTCGCCGCGGCCGAGCCGGATGTGGGCGCCGACGCCGAGGCCGCGCGCGACGCCCGCGAGCGCGCGCATGTTGACGACGGCGGCGCGCAGCTTGGCCAGGTGCCCCTCGGGCAGGTCGGGATGCCCCCGGTACAGGGTGTCGGTGACGACGAGCCCCAGCACCGAGTCGCCGAGGAACTCCAGGCGCTCGTTGGTGGGCAGGCCGCCGTTCTCGTACGCGTACGAGCGGTGGGTCAGCGCGCGTTCCAGCAGCGCGTCCTCGACCTCGACGCCGAGGGCGCGGGTCAGTTCCGCGCGATCGGGCGCGGGGTCGGACTTCTTGGCGCTCAACGGGCCCTCCTCGCAGGCCGTGCGCCGCGCGGGCGCGCGGTCGCCTCGATGGCGCGCGGGCCGGGAGGCCGGAGGCGGCGGAGGGCGCGGCACGAGGAGGGACGGCCGAGACCGTCCCCGCGCGATGGGTGCGAGGGGACGGACGGGCCGACCGGACGGGGCGGTCGCCCCGCGGCGAGGTCCGCGAAGACGAGGTGCGCGCCGGTTCGGCTGATCCCGGCGTGCACCACGGCTCCGGGCACGGGCCGCCGTGCCGGACACCACGCCGACGTCGCGCGCCGGGGTGGTCGGGTCTTCACGCACCTTGAGGGGCGGACCGCGCCGTGTGCGCGGGGCCGCCCCCCGGGATGCGGAGAAGACTCAGGCCGACGGGGTGATGACCTGCCGCCGGTCGTAGGTGCCGCACGTCGCGCACGCGGTGTGGGGCAGCTTCTTGTCGCGGCACGTCGGGCAGTCGACCAGCGTCGGCGCCGCGGCCTTCCACTGCGCGCGCCGGTGCCGCGTGTTGCTGCGGGACTTCTTCCGCTTCGGGACGGCCACGTCAGCCCTCCTGCTTTCTCTGTCGTCGGTCGGATGAACCGCGGGCGCCTGGGCTCCCGCTCCCCCGCTCCGGGGTGTCGGCCGCCGTGCCGGCGGCCAGGTCACGCAGTGCCGCCCACCGGGGGTCGGCGACGTCGTGCCGGTGGTCCGGGCCGGCGTCGGCCAGCCGGACCCCGCACTCCGCGCACAGACCGGGACAGTCGTCCCGGCACAGCGGCGAGAGCGGCAGCGCGAGCACCACCGCGTCTCGGAGCAGCGGTTCGAGGTCGATCAGATCGTCCTCGAGGTAGAGCTCGTCGTCATCGGCGTTCCCGCCGGAGCGGGTGTCAGGATAGACGAAGAGCTCCTGGAAGTCCGCCTCGAAACTCGAGGCGATCGGGTCGAGGCAGCGGGCGCACTCCCCCTCGAGGGGGACGGTCGCCGTGCCGGTGACGAGCACCCCCTCCAGCACCGCCTCGAGCCGGAGGTCCAGCTCGATCGCGGCGCCCTCGGGGACGCCCACCATCTCCACACCGAAATCCTCCGGAGCCGGCACGGTCAGGTGCTCCTCGCGCGACGACCCGGGTTGCCTGCCGAGAGCCCGAGTGTCGAGCACCAGTGGCGCGTTGGGGTCGAGGCGTGTCAGCGGAATCCTGCTTTCGTGAGGCATGGGAATCAAGGCCGTCGGTGATGGCCGATGTCCCAGCGTACCGAACGCCGGGCGGTGGCCCCAACTCACGGCCCCCCGACCGGCGGATCGCGTCCCGGCCGGTCGCCCGCGTCTCAGCCGGTCTCGCGCAGCCGCTCGACGAGCCGTCCGTGCACGCTGTCGGGAACGAGGCCGGAGATGTCGCCGCCGAACTTCACGACCTCCTTCATCAGGCTGGAGGAGAGGAAGGCGTACTCGGGGTTCGTCGCCATGAAGAGGGTTTCGATGCCGGCGATGCGGTGGTTCATCTGCGCCATCTGCAGCTCGTACTCGTAGTCGCTGACGGCGCGGAGCCCCCGGACGATGACCGGGATCTTCTGCTCCCTGCAGTAGTCCACGGTCAGGCCGTAGAACTTGTCCACGCGGACGTTCCCGTACTCCTTGGTCACCTCGGAGATCATGTCCGCGCGCTCGTCGACGGTGAACAGGCTCTTCTTGTTCTTGTTGATCAGCACTGCCACGACCACCTCGTCGTACAGGCTGGAGGCGCGGCTGATGATGTCGAGATGACCGTTGGTCACGGGGTCGAACGATCCCGGACAGACGACACGGCGCACGGCGCGAACCCCTTCGTTCCCGGTTTCTGACCTGCGGCGCGAACGTACCAAATGGCATTCTGCCCGCTTTCACCCGGGCTCGGCGGTCGTCCCGGGCCCGGCGCGGGGGCCGGTCAGGTCGCGAGCGCGTCGATGATCTCCACGGCGATCGGGCCGGACTCGATGCCGACGCCGGGCGCCTCGGTCATGTGGGCGTCGTGCCCGGCGAGGGTTCGCGATCAATCGGAACCGGGCCGGTGGCGGTGCCGTACCAGAACATCGCCTCGCCGTACCGCCGGTCCCGGTCGGCCTCGTATCCCTCGGGCCAGCGCAGCGCCGGTCCGCGTGCCGCGCGTTCGACGACGACGAGCGCGTCCGGGGCCGTCCAGCCGTGGTCGCGCAGGTCGTCCAGCAGGCCGGTGACGGACGCGTCGGGCAGCGCGTACGGGGGGTCGGCGAAGATCAGGTCGTAGGGGGCGTCGGGCGGGCGGCCGACGACGCGTTCGACCTTGTCGGCGCACGGCACCGCGCCGGGCAGGCCGAGGTCCTTCACGTTCTGCCGGAGCACCTTCACGGCGCGGGGGTGCGACTCGACGAGCAGGGCGTGCGCGGCGCCGCGCGACAGTGCCTCGAGGCCGACCGCCCCGGATCCGGCGTACAGGTCGGCGACGCGCAGGCCGTCCAGGGGGCCGAGGAGGGCGAGGACGGTCGCGAACAGGCCCTCGCGGGCGCGGTCGCCGGTCGGTCTCGTGTCCCGTCCCGGCGGGACGGCCAGCCGCCGCCCGCCCGCGCTCCCCGCGATCACCCGTGTCATGCCCCTCAGTATCGCGGTCCCGAAAAACCACACGGGGAGGAACGACGCGGGCGAGGCGCTGCGGCGCGGCGCCCGGCCGGTCGTCCGGAAGCTCGCGCAGAACGAGCCCCAGCGGAAGCGGACGACGGACGGCGGGGCCTCGGCCCTCGTCATGAGCAAGAAGACCACGACGTCCGGCGAGACGGG
Source organism: Actinomadura cremea (assembly GCF_014648495.1). Lineage (GTDB taxonomy): Bacteria > Actinomycetota > Actinomycetes > Streptosporangiales > Streptosporangiaceae > Spirillospora > Spirillospora cremea. The sequence continues at coordinate 122,947 of NZ_BMRF01000003.1, read as the reverse complement.
CGAGGCGCCGCGCGGGAGCGAGCCCGTCAAGCGGAAGTCCCCCGAGCCGCCGCAACGGAAGCAGGGGGCGGAGCAGCCGGAGCCGCGGCAGGGCGGGCGCCCGGGCTGGAGCTCCGGCTCGACGCCACCCTCGACTACGACGAGCGGGCCGGCACCGCTACCGCGGGCGTCGGCCTCACCGCCGGGGGCCGCACCCCGCACGTCGACGCGGGCCTGCGGCTGGCCGCCGGGGGCGGCGTGGCGCTGCGCGACGGCACCGGATGGCCACTCCGCATCCGCCACAAAGTTGGACACAGATGACGGGCCGTGCGTTCTACGTGACTCACAGTCCCTCCGGGCGTCAGCGCACGGGTCAGCCCTTCTCGAGGAACTCGGCGCGCTCCTCGTCGAGGAGCGCGGCGAGTTCGGCGGCCAGGCCCGGGTGGTCGGCCAGGCCGGGGTCCGCGTCGACGAGCGCGGTCGCCTCCTCGCGGGCGTCGCGGATGACGTCCTCGTCCCGCTGCAGGGTGAGCAGGCGCAGGCTGGACGCGCGGCCGGCCTGCGCGGCGCCGAGGACGTCGCCCTCGCGGCGCTGCTCGAGGTCGAGGCGCGACAGCTCGAACCCGTCGGTGGTGGACGCGACCGCGTCGAGCCGCTCGCGGGCCTTGGAGCCGGGCTCGGCGTCGGTGACCAGCAGGCACAGCCCGTGCAGCGAGCCCCGGCCGACCCGGCCGCGCAGCTGGTGCAGCTGCGACACGCCGAACCGGTCCGCGTCCATGATCACCATCACGGTGGCGTTGGGGACGTCGACGCCGACCTCGATGACCGTGGTGGCGAGCAGGACGTCCAGCTCGCGGTCGGTGAAGCGGCGCATCACCGCGTCCTTCTCGTCGGGCGGCAGCTTCCCGTGCAGGACGCCGATGTTCAGCCCGGCGAGCAGTTCCTCCAGTTTCGGCAGCAGCTCCATGATCCCCAGCGGGGAGCGGCGCCCCTCCTCGGTGTCGAGCGAGTCGCCCTCGTCGCCTTCCTGCTCGCCGATCCGGGGGCAGACGATGTAGATCTGCCGTCCCTGCCCCGCCTCCTCCTTGATGCGCTCCCACGTGCGGGCGAGGAACGCGGGCCTCTCCGGCGGCACCACGACGGTCTGGATCTGCGAACGGCCCGCCGGGAGCTGCCCCAGCACGGACGTCTCCAGGTCGCCGAACACCGTCATCGCGACCGTCCGCGGGATGGGCGTCGCCGTCATGACCAGCACGTGCGGCCGTCCCCCGGCGGTCTTCTCGCGGAGCGCGTCGCGCTGCTCGACGCCGAACCGGTGCTGCTCGTCCACGACCACCAGGCCGAGGTCGGCGAACTGGACGGACTCCTGCAGCAGCGCGTGCGTCCCGACGACGATGCCCGCGGCGCCGGACGCCGCGTCCAGCATCGCCTCCTTGCGGGCCTTCGCGCCCAGCGACCCGGTCAGCAGCGCGACCCGGGTCGCGTTCTCGGCCCCGTCGAGCTGCCCGGCGCGGGCCAGCTCCCCCAGCATCCCGGTGATCGACCGGTGGTGCTGCTGCGCGAGGACCTCGGTCGGCGCCAGCAGCACCGCCTGCCCGCCGCCGTCCACCACCTGCAGCATCCCGCGCAGCGCCACGATCGTCTTGCCGGCGCCGACGTCGCCCTGCAGGAGGCGGTGCATCGGGTGCTCGCGGTCGAGGTCGGCGGCGATCTCGGCGCCGACCGCGCGCTGGCCGTCGGTCAGCTCGAACGGGAGGCGGGCGTCGAAGTCGGCGAGCAGGCCGGACGGCTTCGGCGGGCGCGGCGTGGCGGGCAGCGCGCCGGCGGCGCGGCGGCGCTGCGCGAGGGCGACCTGGACGACGAACGCCTCGTCCCACTTGAGCCGGTCCTTCGCACGGCCCAGCTCGTCCCAGCTCCGCGGCCGGTGGATGCCCTCGTACGCCTCGCGGAGCCCGGTCAGCCTCCGGCGGCGCAGCAGCACCGCGGGCATCGGGTCGGCCGGCAGGTCGAGGCCGTCCAGCACCGTGCCGACGGACTTGCTGATCGCCTCGATGTCCAGGCCCTTGGTGGACGGGTAGATCGGGATGATCTCGTCGGCCCACTCCTGCGCGGCCTGCTCTGCGGTCTTCTCCGCGACGACCTTGTACTGCGGGTGGGTGAGCTGCCGCTGCACCTGCCCGCTGCGCGGCACGTAGGTGCTGATCTTGCCGGCGAACAGGCCGCGGGTGCCCGGCGACAGTTCCTTCTCGGGCTTGTAGGACCCCTTGCGGCCGAAGAAGCTGAGCTTGAGCCGGCCGGTGCCGTCGGTGACGGTGATCTCCAGGACGTACCCGGGGCTGCGCGACAGCGAGCGGCCCTGCACCTTGACGACCTCGGCCATGACCGTGACGTGCTCGCCGTCCTGCAGGCCGCTGAGCGGGGTCAGTTCGCCGCGGTGCGCGTACCGGCGCGGGTAGTGGTGCAGGAGGTCGCCCACGGTGTGCAGGTCGAGGCCCTTCTCCAGCACTTTGGCCGTCTTGTCGCCGAGTACCTTCCGCAACGGCTCGTCGAGATTCGCCACGCCGTCCTTTCTAGCCCATCCCGGTGACGGGATTCAGGCGTCGCGGACCGGAGGGCCCGCGTTCGCGCAGGCCGATTCGCTCAACGCGGGCGCGGTGGGCTACTCTGATCCATGCGCCTCGTCCGGGCGTTCCCTCGTGAGCGCGGATGATGTCCGGTTCGCCCCCTACGGCGACGGGCGGCGCTCCGGTTAGAGCATCGACACCCACTTGGAGTTTCCCGTGGCTTCCGTTTGCGACGTCTGCGGCAAGGGACCCGGTTTCGGCATGCGCGTCTCCCACTCGCACCGCCGCACCCCGCGCCGCTGGAACCCCAACATCCAGCGCGTGCGCGCCGTCGTGAACGGTGGCACGAAGCGGATCAACGCCTGCACGTCCTGCATCAAGGCCGGCAAGATCGTCAAGCCCACGGTCTGACCGCGGGTTCGGGTCGGCTCATCGGAAGCGTCCGATGAGCCGACTTTTCGTATGCCCGGACGGGACCGACCATACGGTCCGGGCTCCGTTCAGGTGCGGGGGCGCCGCATCCAGTCGTGGTCGACCGGGCCGATGCCGGCGCCGAGGGGGAAGCCCGCGGCGATGGCGCCCGTCACGTACTCCTTGGCGCGCGCCACGGCCGTGGGGACGTCCGCGCCCAGCGCCAGGTGCGAGGCGATCGCGGACGCGAGCGTGCAGCCCGTCCCGTGGGTGTGCCGGTTGTCGTGCCGCGGCGCGCCGAACCGGTGCTCGTGCTCCCCGTCGAACAGCAGGTCGGCGGGTTCGCCGGGCAGGTGGCCGCCCTTGACCAGCACCCAGCGCGGGCCGAGCGCCTTGACCGCCTCGGCGGCCTCGCGCATCCCCGACTCGTCCACGACCTTGACGCCGGTGAGCTGCTCCACCTCGAAGAGGTTCGGGGTGACGACGGTCGCGGCGGGCAGCAGGGCCGTGCGGACGGCGTCCACGGCCTCGGGCGCGAGCAGCGAGTCGCCGTGCTTGGAGACGCCGACCGGGTCGACCACGGAGGGGGCGTCGGACGCGGCGAGCGTCTCGGCGACCGTCTCGACGAGGACCGTGGAGGCGAGCATGCCGGTCTTGAGGGCGTGCACCCCGATGTCGGACAGGACGGAGTCGAGCTGGGCGCGCACGGCCTCCACGGGCAGTTCCCAGTAGCCCTGGACGCCGAGGGAGTTCTGCGCGGTGACGGCGGCGATCACGCTCATGCCGTGCACGCCGAGGGCGAGCATCGTCTTGAGGTCCGCCTGGATGCCGGCGCCGCCGCCGGAGTCGGAACCGGCGATGGTGAGGACGAGCGGCGGGGCCTGGGGGGCTGGCGCGTCATGGGGCATACGTCCACCCTATTGCGGCTTGCCGTGGAACGTCCTATCGCGCGGCGCCCCTGCTCAGGTGAGCGCGCACGCCAGTTCGTTGAGCACGCAGTAGGACGGCTTGGCGGGCGTCCCGTTCGCGGTGAAGACGATCTTCACCGTGTCGCCCGCCGGGATCCCGGTGGTCCCGTGCACCTTCGTGAGCCGCCCGACCTCGGCGACGGTGGCGCCCTGCACCTCGCCGACCACGGCGTTCGGGATCTTGAAGGCGAGGGCCCACTCGGCGACCGGCGCGTCCCCCCGGTTGGCGATCGTGGCGGTGGCCCGGAAGCCGTCGGCGTCCCGGGACGCGACGCTGAACGCGACGACGAGCCCGTCCGGGCGCCCGCCCGCCGCGTCGTCGCGCTGTCCGGGGCCGTGCTGGAGCACCTGGCTGTCGTTGGCGGTGGCCTCGGGGTTCTTCGGCGCCCCGCCGGCGAAGTTGAGCGAGATCTGCTGCGTGCTCAGCGCGTACGACACGATGCCGACGGCGATCACGAGCGCGACGATCGGCATCAGCGGGAACGGCAGCGAACTGACGAACCGGGCGACCCGGCGCGGCCCGGACGACTCGTCCGGCGCCCCGGCGTCCGCCGGGACGGGCTCGGGCGGCGGGGGCGGCCCGCCCGCGGGCGGCGGGAAGCCGTGTCCGGGCGCCGCCATGGGACGTCCGCCCGGCGGGGCGGCGTGGGGACCGCCGAAGGCCGGGCCGTGCTCGCGTCCCCGCCCGTGCCCGAACTCGGGCTCGGGGCCCGGCGCGGACGGCCGCCGGTGGTTCCCCGGACGGGACACGAACACCTGATCGTCGGTCGGCCCGGTGAAGCCGTCGTAGCGAGGTCCGGTGGAGGGACCGAAGGACCGCCCCGGCGGCGCCTGCGCGCTCGTTCCGGGTTCGTCCTCGGGCTGCTCGGGTTTGGAGTGTCGTCCCATTCCATTCCTCGTCGGTCAGGGGATGTATACCAAACCGGCACCAAATATGCCTACCGGCCCGACGAACGCCCCGCACTCCTTAATTGCAGCTAAAGCTCCGTTCACGTGCGGAAATGGTCCCATCCCCCGCCGTCTGGAACGCGCCCGTCCACTCGCACGCCCGTTCCGTGTGCCACGGTGCCGATACGCGTCCAGGACGGCGGCAGCGCGACCGCCGCCGGGAACGTCCCGGCGAACGCGTGGTCCTCGCCACCGGTGAGCGCGTGCCGCAACCCGTCCGGGCCGAGGACGGCCGCGACGGGGACCGCCGCCGACTCCACCTCGATCCGCACCCCGCTCGCCCCGGCGATGTGCGCGAGGTCCTGCAGGAGCCCGTCGCTGACGTCCAGCAGGGCGGTCGCGCCCAGCTCCCGCGCCTGCGGCCCGGCCGCGTACGGCGGTTCCGGGCGCCGGTGCGCCGCGAGCACCTCCGCGGGACCGTCCCGTCCGGCGGTGAGCAGCTCCAGGCCCGCCGCGGCGAAGCCGAGCCGGCCCCGCACGGCCACGACGTCGCCGGGACGCGCCCCGGCGCGGGTCAGCGGTGCCCCGCCGGCCAGGTCGCCGAGCGCGGTGATCGCCAGCATGACCTGCGGGGCCGCCACGACGTCTCCCCCGGCGACGGACGCCCCGGCGGTCTCGCACTCGGCGGCGAGGCCCGCGTACAGCCCGTCCGCCCACGCGGCCTCGGTGCCGGGCGGCGCCGCGAACCCCACGAGGAGCGCGGTGGGCCGGGCGCCCATCGCGGCGACGTCGGCGAGGTTCTGCGCGGCGGCCTTGCGGCCGATGTCGCAGGGGCCCGACCAGTCGCGGCGGAAGTGCCGGCCCTCGACGAGCAGGTCGGTGGTGGCCACCACGCGCCCGTCCGGCGCCGCGATCACCGCCGCGTCGTCGCCGGGACCGAGCCGCACCTGCGGGCCCCGCGGCAGCCGTTCCGTCAGCCGCGCGATCAGCCCGAACTCGCCCAACTCCCCGATCGTCGCCATCGGACCATGTTTTCACCGCCCGGTCGCCGGTTCGTACCGCCCCGACCGCCCGCCGGACCGGGTAACGCGATACGGTGAACCGTCCGACGGCATTTTCTCCGCCCCGGGGAGGACGTGATGGTGCAGGCCTACATCCTCATCCAGACCGAAGTCGGCAAGGCCGCCCAGGTGGCGGGCCAGATCTCCGGCATGACGGGCGTCACGCGCGCGGAGGACGTCACCGGCCCCTACGACGTGATCGTCCGGGCCGAGGCGCACGACGTGGACGAACTCGGCAAGCTCGTCGTCGCGCGGATCCAGACCGTCGAGGGCATCACCCGGACGCTGACCTGTCCGATCGTGCACATCTGACCGGAGAGAGCAAGACAGTCGATGGTAAGGCGTCGGGGGGCGTTGGCGGTGGCCCTCGCCCTGGTGGCCGTGCTGGCGGCGGCGTGCGGTGACGGCGCGGTGCGGATCGGGCCGCCCGGACCGGACCCCGCGACGCAGCGGCTCTGCGAGGGGCTGCGGCTGCCGGAGAAGCTGCACGGCCAGGACCGGCGCGACACCTCGCCGGAGTCGGCGCTGACGGCGGCGTGGGGCTCGCCCGCGATCGGGTTGCGGTGCGGAGTGCCGCGTCCGGCGGCGCTGCGGCCGGAGTCGCAGCTCGTCACGATCAACGGCGTCGACTGGTTCCCCGCCCCCGGCGAACCGCCGGTCACGTTCACGGCGGTGGCGCGGCAGGCGTACGTGGAGGTGACGGTCCCGCCGGAGTACCACCCGGCGGGCGACGTCCTCATCGAGCTCGCCCCGGCGATCCAGGCGACGATCCCGCAGAAGCCCGAGGGCCAGATCTGACCGGTCAGCGCGCCTTCACCCGGATCGGCAGCGTCGCGAAGCCGCGCACGTTGGCCGAGTGGACGCGTCGCGCGCCCGCGTGGTCGACCTCGTAGGACGCGACCCGCCGCACGATCTCGGTCAGCGCGATGCGGGCCTCGAGGCGGGCCAGCCCGGCGCCGAGGCAGAAGTGCCGGCCGCCGCCGAAGCTGACGAGCTTCGAGGTGTCGCGGTCGAGGTCGTAGCCGTCGGGGTCGTCGAACGCGCGGTGGTCGCGGTTGGCCGAGCCGACGAGGAGGAGCATCCGGTCGCCCTCCGGGACCCGCACCCCGTGCAGGGTGACGTCCTGCGCGACGTACCGCGCGAGCATCTGGCTGGACGTGTCGTAGCGGAGCGTCTCCTCGACCCAGTCGTCCACGCGGGCGGGGTCGCCGAACGGCTTGGCGACCTGCTCCGGGTTCCGCGAACCCCAGTACAGGGCGTTCGCGAGGAGCTTCGTCGTGGTCTCGTTGCCCGCCACCACCATCAGGAACAGGAACGCGATGATCTCGTCGTCGTCGAGCCGGTCCCCGTCGATCTCGGCGTCCAGCAGCGCGGACGTCAGGTCCCCGGCGGGCGCGCGGCGGCGCTGCGCGACCATGTCCTGGTAGTAGGCGACGAGGGTGAGGGCGGCCTCCATCCCGGCGGGCGGGACGTCGTCGAGGCCCTCCTCCCGGTGGACGACCAGGTCCGCGAGGCGCCGGACCTCAGCGCGGTCGGCCTCCGGGACGCCCATCATCTGCGAGATGACGTCCATCGGCAGGAGCCCGGCGAAGTCGGCGACGAAGTCGAACTCGCGCGCGTCCAGCGCGGGCTCCAGGTACCGGCGCGTCAGCGCCAGGATGCCGTCCCCGAGTTCCTTGACGCGGCGGGGCGTGAAGCCCTTGGACACGAGCGCCCGCATGCGGGTGTGCCGGGGCGGGTCGAGGCCGAGGAACGACATCGTCCTGTGCGCCTTCGGCCCCCACGCGCTCGGCTCGACCGAGACGCCGTACGAGCTGGAGAACACCGCGTGGTCGCGGAACGCTGCGGCCACGTCGGCGTGCCGGGACAGCGCCCAGAAGCCGAGGTCGTCGTTGCGGTAGAGCGGCGCCTCCTCGCGGAGGCGCGCGTACAGGGGGTAGGGGTCCTCGTGGACGGCGTAGTCGAAGGGGCTGTAGGAGACCGCGGCCACGGCCGTCACCTCACTCGGGGTCGGGCAGGATCAGCTCGGCCATCTCGGCGAGCCGGTCGGCCATGCGGGAGTAGGACGTGTAGCCCATTCCCGCGTGCAGGAGCGCGCCGGAGTAGGCCAGTTCCAGCGCGCCGAGGGTCGTGTCGTCCGCGTGCTCGCGCAGCGCGGCGGTGAGCCGCTCGCGGATGGCGACGCCGATGCGGATCCGCAGCTCGCGGACGTCCGGGTCGGTGCCGAGCATCGCCGTGGTGCAGGCCGCCGCCAGCTCGGGCTCGTCGGAGACCAGCAGCGCGATCTCCCGCAGCACCTCGACCACCCGCTCGCGCAGCGGGCCGTCCGCCTCGACGGGCGGCAGCGCGCCGAGCCGCCGCCAGAACACCTCGGTGATGAGGTGGTTCTTGGAGGCGAAGTAGGTGTAGGCGGTGGCGGGCGCGACGCCGGCGCGGCGGGCGACGTTGCGGACGGTGAGCCCCTCGTAGCCGGTCTCGCGCAGCTCGTCCACGGCGGCGTCGGTCAGCCGCCGCACCGTGTCGGCCTGCCGCTCGGTGAGGCGGCGGCGGGTGGGCTCGGTCGTCAGCTGTTCCCCGGACACGTGTCCAGACATTAGTTCAGCTACGCACCGCGCCGCAACATCTCCGCTGGGGGCCGGGTCGGCCGCCACCCGCTCGGGCAGGTGCGGGTGAGGCGGGGGTGGGTGGGGCGGGTGGGAATCGAACCCACTCAGCACGAGGCACCTGCTTTACAGGCAGGCCCGACTCTCCTACGTCGGCGCCGCCCCGGGCGCGGACCGGACGTCCCTGCGGGGACGCGGCCGCGTTCGTACCTCCGGAGGGATTCGAACCCCCATCGCACAGCACCTCATGCTGCCGTCTCTGCCGTTGGACTACGGAGGCGTGCGTGCGGCTCCCGGGATTCGAACCCGGAACGTCCACTTCCTGAAAGTGGCCCCTCTGCCGGTTGGGGTAGAGCCGCGCGTGTCGGGCGGGGAGGCGTCGCTCGCGCGGCTCGGCCGGGGGGGGTGCCTAGGAGGCGGGATACCGGCCGGGGCGGGCGTACGACGCCGAGGGCAGTCGATGGTCGCCAAGTCGATAGCGGAGCTGCTCCAGTGCCATGGCCGGTCCTCCTCTCGGGGTCTCGCGTCACCGTCTTCGACGGGCTGACGTGGTCTACGGTGCCATCCGGCGGGCCGGAGGCACAAACCATTTATCCGCTACTCGCCCGCCGGGGGCGCCAGCATGCCGATCAGGAGGATCAGCCAGAACGCGACCATGACCCAGCCGAGGGCGATCCCGGTGAGGGCGAGGCCGAGGCCGCGCTCGCCCGAGCGCCGCACGCGTCCCCAGGCCAGGTGCCCGGCGACGATGGCCGGGATGGACGGGAGCCCGCACGTCACGAGCCCGACGAGCCCGAACGTCAGCGCGTAGATCGCGTAGCTGTTGAGCGGCGGCTTCCCCCCGGGACGCGCCGGCGGCGGCGCGTGGTGGGCCGGGGGTCCGTAGGGCGACGCGGGACGGGTCGCGACGGCGTCGGCGTAGCGGGTCCACGACTCGGCCTCGGCCGTCCGCCCCTGGCCGCCGAGCAGCGCCGCGAGGCTGCGCATCGCGGCCGGGTCGCCGGCCTGGGCGGCCTGCCGGTACTGCCGCTCGACGAGGGCCTCGGCCTCGCCGGCGGCGAGCGCGGGGCCCGGCGACGGCGGGCGGGTGCTCTGCTGCGCCGGCGCGTACCCGCTCGGCGCGGACGGCGCGTAGTGGTCGGGGCGCGCAGCCGACGGGCTCGTGCTCGCCTGGAACGGCGCGTGCGTGCGGCCGGACGGCTCGGCGGGATGCTCGCGGACGCCGCTGGAGATCAGGCCGTCGAGGAGTTCCTGGGCGGACGGCCGGTGCGCCGGGTCCTTCGCGAGCGCGCGGCGCACGGCCCGCAGGAGCGAGCCGTCCAGGCCGCTCAGGTCCGGTTCGGCGCTCATGATCTGGTGGATGATCGCGGGGAGGGAGTTCCCGGCGAAGCACGTGCCGCCCCTGGCGGCGAACGCGACGGTGGCGCCCCACGCCCAGACGTCCGACGCGGGGGACGCGCCCCGCGCGTCGAGCTGCTCGGGGGCCATGAACGCGGGGGTGCCGACGATGCCGCCGGTCGCGGTCAGCCGCGTGCCGTCGAGGGAGCGGGCGATACCGAAGTCGATCACGCGGGGGCCGAAGGTCGACAGCAGCACGTTCGCGGGCTTGAGGTCGCGGTGGACGACGCCGGCGTCGTGGATGGCGGTCAGCGCGGTGGCGATGCCGACCGCGACGGCCTCCAGGTCGGCGCCGCGCAGCGGACCGCCCTCGGCGACGGCGGCGTCGAGGCTCTGGCCGTTGACGAACTCGGTGACGAGGTACGGCGGGTCGGCGCGCGGGTCGGCGTCCAGGACGGGCGCCGTGCAGAAGGGGCGGACGCGCTGCGCGGCGCGGACCTCGGCCTCGAACCGGGCCCGGTACCGGGGATCGGCGGCGTACTCGCGCCGGATCACCTTGATCGCGACCTTGCGGCCGGACTCGTCCGTACCGAGGTAGACGGTGCCCATGCCGCCCTCGCCGAGCCGGTCCATGACCCGGTACGGGCCGATGCGATCCGGTGTCTCGGCGTGCCGCACGGGGTGTTCTCCTCGAAGTGGGGACAGATGCCCTAAGCGTGGCATATCCGGGCCACGCACCGCCCCGGCGAACGATCTCGACCGGGTCTCGGGTCTTGATTTCCGGCATCCCCTGAACGGTAGTCTGGACAGGTGTCCAAAACCGAACGCTTGCTTCTGCTGGACGGGCGGCTCGTGCCGGGATCGGGCGGCGCCTTCGAGACGGTGAATCCCGCGACCGGGGAGGTGCTCGGCACCGCCGCCGACGCCGACGGGGCGGATCTGGACCGGGCGGTCGCCGCCGCGCGGCGCGCCTTCGACGAGACCGCGTGGTCCACCGACGTGGAGTTCCGCGTCCGGTGCCTGCGGCAGCTGCGGGAAGCGATGCGGCGGCGGGCGGACGAGCTGCGGGACCTGACGATCGCCGAGGTGGGCGCCCCGCGCTTCCTGACGTTCGGCGCGCAGCTGGACTCGCCCGTCGACGACCTGGGCTGGTTCGCCGATCTGGCCGCGTCCTACGCGTGGGAGCACGACCTGGGCGTCGCCGAGCCGATGGGGATGCCGAGCCGGCGCCGGATCCTCCGGGAGCCGGTCGGGGTCGTCGGCGCGATCACCCCGTGGAACTTCCCGCACCAGATCAACCTGGCGAAGCTCGGGCCCGCGCTCGCGGCCGGGAACACGGTCGTGCTGAAGCCCGCGCCCGACACGCCCTGGTGCGCCGCCGTCCTCGGCGAGATCATCGCCGCGGAGACCGACATCCCGCCGGGCGTGGTCAACGTGGTGACGTCGTCCGACCACGAGGTGGGCGCGCGGCTGGTCGAGGACCCGCGGGTCGACATGGTGACGTTCACCGGCTCCACGGCGACCGGGCGGCGGGTGATGACCGGCGCGGCGGCGAACCTGAAGAAGGTGTTCCTGGAGCTGGGCGGCAAGTCCGCGTTCGTGGTCCTGGACGACGCCGACCTGCGGGCCGCGTGCTCGTACGCGGCCTTCTCGGCGCTCCCCCACGCCGGGCAGGGCTGCGCGATCACGACCCGCCTGCTGGTGCCGCGCGCGTCCTACGACGAGGCGGTCGAGATCACCGCGGCGACGATGACCAAGGTCGGCGTCGGCGACCCGCGGGACGACGGGACGGTCTGCGGCCCGGTCATCTCGGCCCGCCAGCGCGACCGGATCGAGGGGTACCTGCGGCTGGCGCGCGAGGAGGGCGGCGGGTTCGCGTGCGGCGGCGGCCGTCCGGCGGGCCGGGACGGCGGCTTCTGGATCGAGCCGACGCTGATCACCGGGCTGACGAACGCGGCCCGCGCGGCGCGCGAGGAGATCTTCGGGCCGGTGCTGGTGATCCTGCCGCACGACGGCGACGACGACGCGGTGCGGATCGCGAACGACTCCCCGTACGGGCTGTCCGGCGCGGTGCACGGCGGGGACGCCGAGCGGGCCCGGTCGGTCGCGCGGCGCATGCGGACCGGGACGGTCGGCGTGAACGGCGGCGTCTGGTACGCGGCGGACGCCCCGTTCGGGGGCTACAAGGAGTCGGGCGTCGGCCGGGAGATGGGCGTGGCCGGGTTCGAGGAGTACCTGGAGACCAAGGTGATCGCGGAGGGCGCATGACCGGCACGAGATTCGAGGACAAGGTCGCCGTCGTGACGGGGGCGGCGCAGGGCATCGGCGAGGCGTACGCGCGGGGGCTGGCGGCCGAGGGCGCGTCGGTGGTCGTCGCGGACGTGGACGAGGAGCGCGGGCGAACGGTCGCGAAGGAGGTCGACGGCCTGTTCGTCCGGACGGACGTGTCCGACCCGGCGTCGGTCGAGGCGATGACGGCCGCGACGGTCGAGCGGTTCGGCGGTATCGACCTCCTCGTCAACAACGCCGCCATCTTCGGCAACATGAAGCTGGACTTCCTGTTCACCGTCGACTGGGACTACTACAAGAAGTTCATGTCCGTGAACATGGACGGGGCGCTGCTGTGCGCGCGCGCCGTCGTCCCCCACATGCAGGCGCGCGGGGGCGGCGCGATCGTCAACCAGTCGTCCACGGCGGCGTGGCAGTACTCGGGCTTCTACGGCGTCGCCAAGGTCGGGATCAACGGGATCACGCAGCAGCTCGCGCACGAGCTGGGCGGCCAGAACATCCGGGTGAACGCGATCGCGCCGGGCCCGACGGACACGGAGGCGAACCGCCGGGTCGTCCCGGGGAACATGTCGCAGAAGATCGTCGAGAACCGGATGGCGATCAAGCGGATGGGCACCCCGCAGGACCTCGTGGGCGCGTGCCTGTTCCTGCTGTCGGACGACGCGTCGTGGATCACCGGCCAGATCGTGAACGTCGACGGCGGCGAGGTGTTCCGCGCATGAGCGACGCGTCCGTGGGGTTCATCGGGCTGGGCCAGATGGGCGCCCCGATGGCGGGGCACCTCGCCGGGCCGGGCCTGGTCGTGTACGACACCCGGGCCGAGGCCGTGAAGCCGCTGGTCGAGGCCGGGGCACGGGCGGCCGGGAGCGTCGCGGAGGTGGCGCGGCGGTCCGACCTCGTCTCGGTGATGGTGAACGACGACACGCAGGTGACGGCGGTCGGCGAGGAGGTGCTGGCCGCCGCGCGGCCCGGCACGGTGCTGGCGATCCACTCGACGATCCGCGTGCGGACGGCCGAGGACCTGGCCGAGCGGGCCCGCCGGTACGACATCGAGGTGGTGGACGCGCCGGTCAGCGGCAGCTTCATCGGAGCGAGCGCCGGCACCCTCGCGGTGATGGTCGGCGGGACGGACGCCGCGTTCGAGCGCTGCGCGGAGCCGTTCGGCGCCTGGGCCGACCTCGTCCTGCACATGGGCCCGCTCGGTGCGGGCACCCGCGCGAAGCTGGCCCGCAACCTGCTGCACTTCGCGGCGTTCTCGGCCGCCGCCGAGGCGCAGCGGCTCGCGGAGGCGTCCGGGGTGTCGCTGCGGAAGCTGGCCCGGGTGGTGCGGCACACCGACGCGATCACCGGCGGCCCGGGGTCGATCATGCTCCGCTCCACGACGGCGCCCGTGCCCCCGGACGACGGCCTGTACGACGTCCTGCGCCACGTGCGGGCCCTCGGCGAGAAGGACCTCGCGCTGATCCTGGAGCTCGCGGGCGAACTCGACGTGGACGTCCCGTTCGCGCGCCTCGCGCTCGACCGGCTCGCCGCCGGCCTCGGCGTGGAGGACGACCATGGGTGAACCACGCGAACCGGACGAGCGCGAGCGGGACGGGCGGGACGGGCGGCGCGAGCGCGGCCTGGAGATGATGGCCAAGGTCTACGGCTTCGACGTCTCCGACGCCCCGGGCGAGTTCTTCGGCATCACCGTCGACCACCTGTTCGCCGACATCTGGACGCGCCCCGGCCTGAGCATGCGCGACCGCCGCCTGCTGCTGCTCGGTCTCCTCGCGGGCCAGAACCTCGACGACGTGCTGAGCCTCCAGATCCCGGCGGCCCTCGACAACGGCGAGCTGACCCCCGCCGAACTCCGCGAGATCGCGATCTTCCTGACCCACTACATCGGCTGGCCGATCGGCTCCAAGCTCAGCGTCCAGATCGACACCCTCATCGCGAAGCACGAGAAGAGGCAGCGGAACGCGGACTGACGGGGAACCGGACGCGGCCCGCCCGCGTCTCACGCGAATGCGTGCACGTGCGCTCACGGCGATCACGGTGGCGGCGGCGTCGGTGGCGGCGGGCGGCTGCGCCCTCCGGGCGGAGGACCCCCCGGCGCCGGTGCCCCCGCCGCCGATGGCCCTGGTCGGCTACCGGGACTGCGAGCGGCTGCTGGACGGGCTGCGGCGCGCGACCGCGCGGCAGGTGGGGCCGTACGGGCCGGTCGGCGGAACCCCGGCGGCGATCGAGAAGCGCGAGATGTCCGCCGCCGCGCCGGGAGCCGCGCCGGACGCCGCGCCGGCCGTCCCGGAGCACTCCCGGACGAACGCGCACGAGCCCGGCGCGGACGAGCCCGATCTCGTCAAGACCGACGGCCGCCGCGTCGTCGCCCTCGGCGACGGTGACCTGCACGTCATCGACCCGGCGTCCCGGAAGATCGTGCACACGCTGGACCTCCCGGGACCGGCCTGGGGCGCCGACGGGCGGCTCCTCATGGACGGCGACCGCGTCCTGGTGCTGGAGTCGCGGCGCGCGTTCGGGACGTTCGAGGGGCGGGCGCGGCTCCCGGAATCCGGATCGCCCCCGCGCCCGTCCCCGCCCCCGCCCGCTCCCCCGGCTCCGCGGACGCGGCTGACCCTGGTGGACGTGTCGGGCGAACCGCGCGTCGTCGCCACGCTGACGTCCGACACCGAGTACGTGGACGCGCGGCGGACCGGCGGGACCGTCCACGTCGTCGCGCGGTCGGCCCCGCGCATCGACTTCCCCGAGCCGCGTCCCGGCAGGCCGGCGGGACGCGGCGGGCCGGGCGGCGGCGAGCGGGACGAGCAGGCCGCGATCGAGGCGAACCGGCGAGCGGTGATGCGGGCTCCCCTGGACGCGTGGCTGCCCGCCTTCCGCGTCGACCGCGGCGACGGCGGGCGGCGGGCCGAGTACCGGGCGCCGTGCGACCAGGTCAGCCGCCCGGCCGCCTACGGCGGGAGCGGCTCGATGCTCAGCGTGCTGACCGTCGACCTCGCGGACGGCCTCGCCGACCCGCGCCCGGTCGGGATCGCGGTCGACGGCTCCACCGTCTACGGCAACGGGAGGAACCTGTACGTCACGGGCACCCGGCCGCGCGCGTACGCCGCCCGGTCCGAGCCCGTCGAACGCACCGACGTCCACAAGATCACGTTGCCCGCGGGAGGGCGGCCGGAGTTCGCCGCGTCCGGATCGGTGCCCGGACAGCTGCTGAACCAGTACGCGATGTCCGAGCATGACGGGAACCTCCGCGTCGCGACGACGTCCCGTCCCGGGGACGCGGAGTCGTCCAGCAGTTCGCTCCACGTCCTGCGGCAGGGCGGGCCGCGACTCGACGAGATCGGCCGGGTGGACGGCCTCGGGAAGACCGAGCGCATCCACGCCGTCCGTTTCACCGGGCCGACCGCCTACGTCGTGACGTTCCGGCGCACCGACCCGCTGTACGTGCTCGACCTGTCCGACCCGCGCCGCCCCCGCGTGACCGGCGAACTGAAGATCACCGGCTACTCGGCCTACCTGCACCCCACGGCCGGCGGACGGCTTCTCGGCGTCGGGCAGGACGCCGACGCCGCGGGCCGCGTCGAGGGCCTGCAGGTGTCGCTGTTCGACGTGACCGGCGCACCCCGGCGGGTCGCCGTGTACGGGATCCCGGACGCGACGTCGGCCGCCGAGTTCGACCCGCACGCCTTCCTGTACTGGGCGCGCACCGGCCTCACCGTGCTCCCCGTGGACGAGCCCGGCGACGCGGCGAGCGAGGCGCTCGTGCTGAAGGTGACCGGGGACGGCGTCACGAGATCGGGAACCGTCGCGCATCCCGGGTCGTCGATCCGGCGGTCGCTCGTGATCGGCGACACCCTCTGGACGTTCTCGGACGCCGGTGCCCGCGCGTCCGGCGCCGCCACGCTCGACGACCGGGCCTGGCTCCCCTACGGCTGAGGGATCACCGCAGGCCGGTGGTGCGGGCGGCGGCCGTCTGGATGAGGCGGTCGACCAGGGCCGGGTAGTCCAGGCCGGTCGCGGCCCACATCTGCGGGAACGCCGACGCGGGCGTGAACCCGGGCATGGTGTTGATCTCGTTGAGCACCCAGCGGCCGTCCGGCGTGCAGAAGAAGTCGACGCGGGCGAGGCCCTCGCAGTCGAGCGCCTCGAACGCCTGGACGGCGATGCGCCGGACCTCCTCGATCGCCGTCTCCGGCAGGTCGGGCGGGATCGCCATCGTGGTGGCGCCGTCGAGGTACTTGGTCTCGAAGTCGTAGAAGTCGCTGTCGCCGGACGTCCGCACCTCGGCGGGCAGGCTCGCCTCGGCCGGGCCGTCGTCCAGGCCCTGCAGGACGCCGCACTCGATCTCGCGGCCCTCGATCGCGGCCTCCACGATGACCTTCGGGTCGTGCTCGCGGGCCGCCTCGACCGCCGCCTCGAGGTCGTCCTCGGACGTGACGCGGCTGATGCCCATGCTCGACCCGGCCCGCGCGGGCTTGACGAACACGGGGCGGCCGGCGTCCAGGCCCAGTTCCTTGATCTCGTCGATCTTGCGCTTGCGCTCGCGGCGCCACTCCCGGTCGCCGACCAGCACGTACGGGCCGACGGGGAGCCCCTGCGCCTGCCAGACGAGCTTCATGAAGCCCTTGTCCATGCCGACCGCGCTGGCCAGCACCCCGGCGCCGACGTAGCGGATGCCCGCCAGGTCGAGCAGGCCCTGGATGGTGCCGTCCTCCCCGAAGGGGCCGTGCAGCAGCGGCAGGACGACGTCGACCTCGCCCAGCGCGGTGGGGACCTCCCCCGGCGCGACGGCGAGCAGGCCGGGGCCGGCGGGGTCGAACGGGAGCGCGAGCGCGGTGCCGCCGCCGTCCACCTCGGGCAGCCGGCCGTCCTCGATCGCGAGCCGCTGGTCGCCGGACGCCAGCACCCAGCGGCCGTCGCGGGCGATGCCGATCGGCACCACCTCGTAGCGGTCCCGGTCGATCGCGGCCATCACGGCTCCGGCGGTGACGCAGGAGATCGCGTGCTCGCTGCTGCGCCCGCCGAACACGACGGCCACGCGGATCTTGGAATGGGACATGATCCCCGACCCTACCGCTGCCGGGCCGGGGTCGGCCACGAGCGCCCCGGACGCGCCCGTCCGGACGTCCACCGCAGGTCACACGCCATAACGCTCCGCCTTCGGGGACCGTGAGATCAGCGACACGGCCGCCTCCTTGATGGGCACGCCGTCGTGCAGGACGGCCGTGACCGCCTCGGCGATCGGCATCTCCACGCTGTGCTTGCGGGCCAGCTCCATGACCGCCTCCGCCGACTTCACGCCCTCCGCCGTCTGCTTCGTCACCGAGATGACCTGCTCCAGCGTCATGCCCCGGCCGAGGTTCTCCCCGAACGTGCGGTTCCGCGACAGCGGCGACATGCAGGTCCCGACGAGGTCGCCCATCCCGGCGAGCCCCGCGAAGGTGTGCTCGTCCGCGCCCATCGTCACCCCGAGCCGGGTGATCTCGGCGAGGCCGCGGGTCATCAGCACCGCCTGGGTGCTGGCGCCGAACCCGAGCCCGACCGACATCCCCACGCACAGCGCCACGATGTTCTTCACCGCGCCGCCCAGCTCGCAGCCGATGACGTCCGTGGACGTGTAGACGCGGAAGTACCGGGTCATCGTGGCCGCCTGCAGGCGGCGCGCCGCGTCCTCGTCCGCGCAGGCGGCGACGGCCGCGCCGGGCTCGCCGCTCGCGATCTCGCGCGCCAGGTTCGGCCCGCAGAACACCGCGACCCGTTCCTGCGGGACGTCCGCGACCTCGCGGATCACCTCCGACATCCGCAGCGTCGTGCCGTCCTCCACGCCCTTCATCAGGCTCACCATGACGGCGCCGGACGGCAGGTGCGGCACCCACGCGGCGAGGTTCGCGCGCAGGGTCTGCGCCGGGACGGCCAGCGCGACGAAGTCGGCGCCGTCCAGGGCCTCGACGGGGTCGAGCGTGGCGCGCATCCCCGCGGGCAGCACGATGCCCGGCAGGTAGTCGGTGTTCTCGTGCCGTTCGTTGATCGCCTCGACGACGCCGGGCCGGCGGCCCCACAAAACCACCTCGCCGCCCGCGTCGTGCAGGAGCTTGCCGAACGTCGTGCCCCAGGAGCCCGCACCCATCACCGCGGTCTTGAACGTCACGAGGCCGCCTCGCGTCCGGTGGGTCGGGCGGCGGAGTCGTCCCCGGCCGGGCGGGCGCCGGGCACCCGGGCCCCGCGCCGTTCCTCCAGCACCCGGTGGTGGTCGTAGCGTTCCGCCGGCGGCTCCTCGCCGCGCAGCTCGCCGAGCAGCCCGGCGATGGCCGTCATGATGTCGTCGGTCGCGGCCAGCAGAGTCTCCTTGGTGAGCGGCTTCCCCTCGTACCGCGACAGGTCGACGGGCGGGCCCGCGCTCACCTTCATCGTCTTGCGGGGAAACGGGTGGAACCCCTTCTTCAAGCCGCCCGCCGGCCCGGTCCGCTCGCCCTTGCGGTACGGCAGCAGCTCGTGCGCGCCCCAGCTCGCCACCGGGACCACCTTCGCGCCGGTCTTCAGCGCCATCCGCGCCACGCCCGTCTGGCCGGTCATCGGCCACAGCTCGGGGTCGCGGGTGCAGCTTCCCTCGGGGTAGAACATCAGGCACTCGCCGTCCAGCAGGGCACGCTCCGCGTCCCGCAGCGCCATCGACGCGTCCTCCCGGTCGCGGTAGACGGGGATCTGCCCGGTGCCGCGCAGCACCGTCCGGAACAGCCTGACGTCGAAGAGCGTGGACTTGGCCAGGTAGACCGGGTAGCGGCCCGACTCGTAGACGAAGTGGGCGAGGGCCAGCGGATCGGACTCGGAGATGTGGTTCGCGGCGATGATCACACCGCCCTCCGCGGGTACGTTGCCCCGGCCCCGCCAGTCCCGCTTCAGCAGCCCGAACAGCAGCGGGCGCAGGATGACGATCGTGAGCTTGCGCCAGGCCGGCGAATACCCGTGGCTCATGCCCCGTCCCCTTCCGATCCGAACCCCGGATGAACGCGGGGTGTCCTCAAGTTTCGCGGTTCCGTGCGCATAGTGTCGAGTCGCCATGTCTACTGCTGACGCGCTCAGCGCGCCTCCCCTCCAGTGGTCGCTCGTCGTGCCGGTCAAGGTCCTGGCCAGGGCCAAGACCCGGATGTCCGCGGCCGCGGGCCCGCTCCGGCGGGACCTCGCGCTGGCCGTGGCGACCGACACGGTCGCCGCGGCGCTGCGCTGCGACCGCGTCCGCGATGTGATAGTCGTCACCGACGATCCCCTTCCGGCCGCCGAACTGGCCGCCCTCGGCGCCCGGATCGTGCCCGACGAGCCCGACGCGGGCCTCAACCCGGCCCTGGAGTACGGGGCCGCGCGGGGCCGGGAGGCCGCCCCGGACGCGGGTGTGGGGGCGCTTTCTGCTGACTTGCCCGCTTTGCGACCGAACGAACTCGCGCGCGTCCTCGACGCCGCCGCGGCCGCGCCGCACGCGTTCGTCCCGGACGCGGCGGGGGTCGGCACCACCCTGTACACCGCGCGTCCCGGCGTCCCGTTCACCCCGGCGTTCGGCCACGGCTCTCGTGCCGCGCACCGCGCCCGGGGCGCCCGGGAACTGGTCCTGGACTCCATCAACAGCGTACGCCGGGATGTGGACACCCCGGACGATCTTCGTGCGGTCCTCGTGCTCGGCGCCGGCCCGCACACCGCGTCCGTCGCCGCCCGGCTCCCCGCCCTCGCCGCCGACGGGTGAGCGCCGCCCCGGCGCGCCCGGCCCCGGCGGGACGTAGGGTGATCGACATGCAGGGGACGGTGCGGACGTTCGACGACGGGACCCGTTCGGGCAGCGTGCTGCTGGACGACGGGACGGAACTGCCGTTCGGCGCCGCGGCGTTCGACGCGGGCGGGCTGCGGCTGCTGCGGTTCGGGCAGCGGGTGAACCTCGCGCTGCACGACGGGCGGGTCACGGTGGTGACGCTGTCGACGTTCCCGCTGCCACCGTCCCCCGAGGCGGGGCACCCCTGACGAAACGAAGACGCCCGGGACCCGCTGGGTCCCGGGCGCCGTCGCGTTGCGGCTACTTCTTGCCGGCCACCAGGTTCTTGAAGTCGGCGCCCGCCTTGAACTTCGGCACGGACGTCGCCGGAACCTCGATGGTCTTTCCCGTTGCGGGGTTACGGGCCGTACGGGCAGGCCGGTCGGCCTTCTCGAACGAACCGAACCCGGTGATCGCGACCTTGTCGCCCTTGGCGACGGCGGTCTGGATCGCTTCCAGGATGGCGTCGACGGCCTCGGCTGCGGCCTTCTTGCTGCCCAGCCGGTCAGAGATCGCGTCGACCAGCTCACGCTTGTTCATGGGTTACTCCTCTAGTTCCCCCCTTGCCCGAACGAAACTAAGGGACCCTCAGCACCGACACAATCACCTGCACGCAATCACTGGCGTGTCGCGGCCGTTTTTGTCGTTCTCGTCCCCGTCTCGCCGGGTGACCGGACCGGATCCGGCCACTGCGCACGCTAACGGACGTCGGGTGCGTCTTGGAAATCGGCGAGGAACGCCTCCAGCCTGCGCGCGGCCAGGGCGGCGTCCCGTTTGGCCAGATCGGTGATCGCCAGGAGGTGCCGGATGAGTCGCTGCCGGACCGGCGGCGGGAGCGGCGCGACGGCGCGGTGGGCGTCGCGCAGCTGCCGCGCGAGCCGTGTCAGCTCCGGGTCGTCCCACGCCGGTCCGTCCCACGGGACCGAGGTCACGTGCATTCCCCCTCAACGCTCGTTCGGGCCTGCGCTCATGACGATTGTCCCCGTTGGGCTCCGGTGCTCCGGCATCCGGGTACGCCGAAAGCCCGCACCGGCCACTTCCCGGTCCGGGCGAACGCTCGTGGGCGCCGGCGCGCCCCACCGCGCGGCCGCAGGCGCGCAGCGCCGGAGGCCGTGCGAGGGGCGGCGGGCCCCTGGTTACACCGTCACGGGCTTGTAGGGCTGGCGAGCGGCCTCGAAGTCGGCGATGGCGTCGGCGTGGCGGAGGGTGAGGCCGATGTCGTCGAGGCCCTCCATCAGCCGCCAGCGGGTGTAGTCGTCGATCTCGAAGGTCGCGGTCTCGGCTCCGTAGCGGACCTCGCGCTTCGCCAGGTCGACGGTGATCTCCAGCTCCGGGTCCTTCTCCACCAGGGTCTGCAGGGTCTCGACCTGCTCGCCGGTGAGGATGACGGGCAGCAGGCCCATCTTCGTGGAGTTGTTGCGGAAGATGTCGCCGAAGCGCGGCGCGATGACGACGCGGAAGCCGTACTGCTGCAGGGCCCAGACGGCGTGCTCGCGGGACGAGCCGGTGCCGAAGTCGGGTCCGGCGACCAGGATCCCGGCGCCCGCGTACCGCGGCTGGTTGAGGACGAACTCGGGGTCCTCGCGCCAGGCGGAGAACAGGCCCTCGTCGAAGCCGGTGCGGCTGACCTGCTTGAGCCACACGGCGGGGATGATCTGGTCGGTGTCGACGTTGCTGCGGCGCAGCGGCACCGCGCGCCCGGTGTAGGTCGTGAACGCTTCCATCGTGGGAGTCCTTACAGGTCGGCGGGGGCGGCGAGGCGGCCGGTGACGGCGGTGGCGGCGGCGACGGCGGGCGACACCAGGTGCGTGCGGCCGCCCGGCCCCTGCCGTCCCTCGAAGTTGCGGTTGGACGTCGAGGCGCTGCGCTCGCCCGGGGCGAGCTTGTCCGGGTTCATGGCGAGGCACATGGAGCAGCCCGCCTCCCGCCACTCGGCGCCCGACGCGGAGATGACCGCGTCGAGGCCCTCCTCCTCGGCCTGCCGCTTGACCTTCATCGAGCCGGGGACGACCAGCATGCGGACGCCGCCGGCGACCTTGCGGTCCTTGAGGACGTCCGCGACGGCCCGCAGGTCCTCGATGCGGCCGTTGGTGCAGGAGCCGACGAACACGGTGTCGACGGCGACCTCGCGCAGCGGCGTCCCGGCGGTGAGGCCCATGTACTCGAGGGCGCGCTCGGCGGCCTGCCGCTCGACCGGGTCGGCGAACGCCGCGGGGTCGGGCACGGACTCGCCGAGCGGGAGGCCCTGCCCGGGGTTGGTGCCCCAGGTGACGAACGGGGTCAGCGCGGCGGCGTCGATGACGATCTCCTTGTCGAAGACCGCGTCGTCGTCGGTGCGCAGGGACGTCCAGTACTCGACGGCCGCGTCCCAGTCGGCGCCCTGCGGCGCGTGCGGGCGGCCCGCGATGTACTCGAACGTCTTCCGGTCCGGGGCGATCATGCCCGCGCGGGCGCCGGCCTCGATCGACATGTTGCAGACCGTCATCCGGCCTTCCATGGACAGCGAGCGGATCGCCTCGCCGCGGTACTCGATGATGTGCCCCTGGCCGCCGCCGGTGCCGATCCGGGCGATGATCGCCAGGATAAGGTCCTTGGCGGTGACGCCCGCGGGCAGCGCGCCCTCGACGGTGACGGCCATCGTCTTCGGCTTGACCTGCGGCAGCGTCTGGGTGGCGAGGACGTGCTCGACCTCGCTGGTGCCGATGCCGAACGCGAGCGCGCCGAACGCGCCGTGCGTGGAGGTGTGCGAGTCGCCGCACACGACCGTCATGCCGGGCTGGGTCAGCCCGAGCTGCGGGCCGATGACGTGGACGATGCCCTGGCCGTCGTCGCCCATCGGGTGCAGCCGGACGCCGAAGTCGGAGCAGTTCTTGCGCAGCGTCTCGACCTGGGTACGCGACACCGGGTCGGCGATCGGCTTGAGCAGGTCGGTCGTCGGGACGTTGTGGTCCTCGGTGGCGATGGTCAGGTCGGGGCGGCGCACCTGCCGCCCGGCCAGCCGCAGCCCGTCGAACGCCTGCGGGCTGGTGACCTCGTGCACCAGGTGCAGGTCGATGTAGAGGAGGTCGGGCTCGCCCTCGGCTTGCCGTACGACGTGCGCGTCGTACACCTTCTCGGCCAGTGTCCGGCCCATCGCTCCCACCTCACCTGTCATGATTCGTCCGACGCGCCACGGTCGATGCCGTACGCGCCGCTGGTCCGATCCGCCTCGATTTGCATCTCACATTCCGAGACTGCAATATCAGGACATGGACAACTCTAGCGGAGTCGGCGTACTTGACAAAGCGGTTCTCGTACTGAACGCGCTCGAAGCGGGCCCCGCGTCGCTCGCCCAGCTCGTCCAGAGCA
This sequence comes from Actinomadura cremea, assembly GCF_014648495.1. Taxonomy (GTDB): domain Bacteria; phylum Actinomycetota; class Actinomycetes; order Streptosporangiales; family Streptosporangiaceae; genus Spirillospora; species Spirillospora cremea. Next base: position 99,706 of record NZ_BMRF01000003.1, on the reverse strand, counting down.
CCGGCCTGGCCCGGCCGACCGCCCACCGGCTCGCCGTCGCGCTGGAGCACCACCGGTTCGTGCATCGCGACGCGCAGGGCCGCTTCATCCTCGGGCCGCGGCTCGCCGAGCTGTCCGTCGCCGCCGGCGAGGACCGCCTCCTCGCGATCGCGCAACCGATCCTGTCCCAGCTCCGCGACCTCACCGGGGAGAGCGCGTCGCTGTTCCGCCGCCAGGGGGACGTCCGGGTGTGCGTCGCCGCCGCCGAGCGCAGCAGCGGCCTGCGCGACACGATCCCGGTCGGCGCCGCCCTCCCGATGACCGCCGGTTCCGCCGCCCAGATCCTGCTCGCCTGGGAGGAGCCCGACCGGCTGCACCGCGGCCTGCGCGGCGCGAAGTTCGAGGCCGCCACGCTTGCGTCCGTCCGCCGCCGGGGCTGGGCGCAGAGCGTCGGGGAGCGCGAGCAGGGCGTCGGCTCGGTGTCGTCCCCGATCCGCGGCGCCGCCGGACGGGTGATCGCCGCCGTCTCGGTGTCCGGCCCCCTCGAGCGGCTGACCCGCTCCCCCGGCCGCCTGCACGCGGGCCCCGTGATCGCCGCCGCCGAGAAGATCTCCGAGGGGATGCGCCGCACCGCGTCCTGACCGCCGAATACCGCCGATCGCCCGCGGGCGCCGCGATGGGAAGTTACCCTCCGGTCAAGGAGGTGCGCGGTGCAGATCTCCGAGCTGAGCGACCGCAGCGGCCTGACGGTGCAGACGATCAAGTTCTACATCCGCCAGGGACTGCTGCCCCGGGGCTCGGCGGTGAGCGCCACCCGGTCCGAGTACGGGCCCGCGCACCTGGAGCGGCTGCGGCTGATCGGCGCGCTGCGCGAGGTCGGCGACCTGCCGGTCGCGGCGATCCGGGAGATCGTCGCCGCCGTCGACGGGGACGGCGGCCCGCACGCCCTGGTCGGCGCCGCGCAGCGCGCCGTCGCCCCGGACGTCGCCGCGCCCGCCGACCCGGACTGGCGCGCCGCCCGGGAGGACGTCGACGCGCTCGTCCGCGAGCTCGGCTGGCGCGTCGCCGCCGACGCCCCCGCCCGCGACCTGCTCGCCGCGACGTTCGTCTCGCTGCGCCGCCTCGGGTACCCGGTCACGCTCGCCGACCTGCGCCCCTACGTCCGCGCCGCCGCGGACGTCGCCGAGCACGAGATCGCCCGCGTCGACGAGACCGCCCCGCGCGCCCGGACCGTCCGGTCCCTGCTGGTGTCGGCCGTCGTGTACGAGCAGGCGCTCACGGCCCTGCACCGGCTGGCGCAGGAGAACGCCTCCGCCCGCCGCTTCGCCCCCTGAGGCGCCATTTCCGCCCGGCCGGACGGCCGCGCCACGGCCGCGCTGACCTGCGATGCCGCGCCGAATTACCCACTATTCCCAGTTGTCGGGTGGGAAATTCGGCAAATTCGGTAATTGCCGGGATCGCCTAATATGAAGCTCCGACGTTTCCCAGGAATGCAGGTTCGACACGCCGATGACCATGACGCGTCCCCCCGGCTCGCCCGGCGGCAGATGGACCGACCGTCTGCTGGCCGAGGGCAGCGACCCCGATCCGCGCTTCACCCTCGCCAACGAGCGGACCTTCCTCGCCTGGATCCGCACGGCGCTGGCCCTGGTGGCGGCCGGCATCGGCGTGGCCCTGGCCGGTGACCTGGTCGACGCGCCGCTCCGGCACGTCCTCGCGATCGGCTTCTCCGCCACCGGCGGGCTGGTCGCCGCGCTGGCGTTCCGCCGCTGGCTGCGCACCGAGCGGGCGCTCCGCCGCGACGAGACCCTCCCGCCCCCGGCGCTCGCCCCGCTCATGTCCTACGGCCTCGCGGTCGCGGCGGTCGCCCTGGTCGTCGCCCTCCTGCTCACCCGATGACCGCCCCGGGGCTCTGGGACCGGGGGGCGCAGCCCGAGCGGACGGCGCTGGCCTGGTCGCGGACGACGCTCGCACTGCTCGTCGCCGGGCTGCTGTGCGTGCGGCTGGCGCCGTCGGCGCCCGGCGCGGCGACGGCGGCGGCGGTCGTGTGCGGTGCGGCCGCGCTGCAGCTGCGCCGGACGCGGCGGAGCCTGCGGCGGCGCGGGGACCGGCTGCCGCACGGGCGGCGGATCGCCGACGCCGAGTCCGTCCTGATCGCGACGGGGCTGACGATCCTGCTGGCCGTCGCGGGGATCCTGTTCGCCGTCTGATCATTCCGGGGCGAAAGCGGCGTTCCGCGCGTGATCAGCGGTTGGTACTCTTTTGCACCTCACCCTCCGTCATCACCGCAGGTCCGAGGTGTCCATGTCCGTCCATCGCCCGTTCGTCAGCCTGGCGACCGATTTCGGCGCCGCGTACACCGCCGTCTGCGCGGGGGTGATGTACGGAATAGTTCCGGACGCGAACGTGCTGGTGCTCAGCGACGAGATCACCCCGTTCGACGTCCGGGAGGGCGCCATGCTGCTGCGGCAGGCGCTCGGGTACCTGCCGGTGGGCGTGCACGTCGGGATCGTCGACCCCGGCGTGGGGACGGCGCGGCGGCCGGTCGCGGTCGCCACCGGGCGCGGGGACGTGCTGGTCGGCCCGGACAACGGGCTGCTGGTCCCGGCGGCCGAGGCGCTCGGCGGCGTCGCCGCCGCGCACGTCCTGGAGAACCCGGCGTACCGGCTGCCGTCGGTGTCGGCGTCGTTCCACGGTCGTGACGTGTTCTCCCCCGCCGCCGCGCACATCGCGGCGGGCGTCGCCGTCGCCGAGTTCGGGCCCGCCGTGGAGCCGATGCCCCTCGACGTCCCGCCCCCGGCCCTCGCCGCGGGGGCGCTGACCGTCCCCGTCCTCTACACCGACAGGTTCGGCAGCCTGGTGCTCGGCGCGGAACCGGACGATCTCGCCGCCGCGTTCGGCGCGCCGCGGCCCGGCACCCCCTTCGACGTCGCCTGGACGGGACCGGACGGCGCCGAGCGCACCGCGCGGATCCCGTTCGCCGAGACGTTCGGCGCCGTCCCGCCCGGGAGCCCGCTGCTGTGGACGGACTCGTCCGGCTGGCTCGGCCTCGCCGTCAACCGGGGTTCGGCGGCCGCGGCGCTCGGCCTCGCCGGTGCGGCGTCGATCGTCCTGCGGGCCGTCCCCGCCTCCTAGACCACGAACCGAACGACAACCTGGAGCCCCCGTGTCCCGCCGCATGCTGCCCCTCCTGACGGGGCTCGCCGCCGTCGTCCTCGCCGGCACCGCCTGTGCCCCCGAGGAGACGTCGACCGCCGAGGCGCCCGCCTCGTGCGCCAAAGAGGACCTGAACCTCAAGACGCCCGGCAAGTTGACGGTCGCGACCGACAAGCCGGCGTTCGAGCCGTGGTTCGCCGAGGACGACCCGTCGAACGGGAAGGGCTTCGAGAGCGCCGTGGCGTACGCGGTCGCCGAGGAGCTCGGGTTCGCCCGCGAGGAGGTCGCCTGGACGGTCCAGCCGTTCGACGCGGCGTACGCGCCCGGCCCGAAGCGGTTCGACTTCGACATCAACCAGATCTCGGCCACCCCGGAGCGGGCGAAGGCCGTGACGTTCAGCGACGGCTACTACCAGGTGCGGCAGGCCGTGGTGACGATGGAGGGCTCGAAGTACGCGGGCGCGACGACGATGGCGGCGCTGAAGGACGCCGCGATCGCGGTCCAGGTCGGGACGACCTCGCTGCAGGCCGTCCGGGAGCAGATCGAGCCGGGCGAGCAGCCGAAGGTGTTCAACACCCAGATCGACGCCGTGAACGCGCTGAAGAACGAGCAGGTGGACCTGCTCGTCGTCGACCTGCCGACCGCGTTCTACGTCACCGCGGCGCAGATCGACGGCTCGGCGATCGTCGGGCAGCTGCCGCCCCGGGACGGCGACACCGAGCACTTCGGGCTGCTGCTGGAGCGCGGCAACACCCTCGTGAACTGCCTGAACGAGGCGGTGGGCGCGCTGAAGGCGTCCGGTGAGCTGCGCGAGCTCGAGGACAAGTGGCTGACCGCCGAGGCCGACGCCCCGCTGCTGAAGTGAAGGCCGCCGAAGGCGCGGCGCCGGGGGACGGCGCCGCCTGGGTGAAGAGCGAGCGGCAGCTGGAGCGCGAGCGGCGGCGCCGCCGCGCGGGCGTCCGGTCGGCGTCGCTGGCGACCGTGTCGAGCCTGCTGTTCGTCGCGGTCGTCGCCGGAGTCGTGGTGTCGTCGCCCGGCTGGCCCAGGGTGCACGAGACGTTCTTCAACTGGGGCGAGTTCGCGGACGCGCTCCCGGACGTCCTGCGCGGGTTCTGGCTGAACGTCCAGATCTTCCTGATCGCGGAGCCGCTGATCCTGCTGCTGGGGCTGCTGGTCGCGCTGGCCCGGGGGCTGCGCAACCCGCTGTTCTTCCCGCTGCGCGCGCTGGCGACGGCCTACACGGACGTGTTCCGCGGCATCCCGACGATCCTGCTGGTGTACCTGGTGGGGTTCGGCGTTCCGGCGCTGCAGTTGCAGGGCGTCCCCGACAGCCCGGCGGTGCTGGGCGGGCTCGCGCTCGTCCTGTCGTACGGCGCGTACGTCGCGGAGGTGTTCCGGGCGGGGATCGACTCGATCCATCCGAGCCAGCGCGCGGCGGCCCGGTCGCTCGGGCTGAGCCGGCCGCAGGCGCTGCGGTTCGTGGTGCTGCCGCAGGCGGTGCGCCGGGTCGTCCCGCCGCTGCTGAACGACTTCGCGTCGCTGCAGAAGGACACGGCGCTGATCGCGGTGCTCGGCCCGCTGGAGGCGCTGCGGCAGGCGCAGATCCACTCCGCCGAGACGTTCAACTACACCCCGTACCTGGCCGCCGCGATCCTGTTCGTCGCGCTGACGGTCCCGCTGGCCCGGTTCACCGACCATCTCGCGGTGCGCGCCGAGCGCCGCCGCGCCCCCGGAGGCGGCTCATGAGCGGACCGCTGCTGCGCGTCGAAGGCGTCTGGAAGACCTACCGGTCGCATCCGGTGCTGCGCGGCGTCGACCTGGACGTCGCGCGGCACGAGGTGGTGTGCCTGATCGGCGCGTCCGGCTCGGGCAAGTCGACGCTGCTGCGCTGCGTCAACGTGCTGGAGACGGTGGACGACGGGGCGATCTGGCTGGAGGACGAGGAGATCACCGATCCGGACGCCGATCCCGACGACGTCCGCAAGCGCATCGGGATGGTGTTCCAGTCGTACAACCTGTTCCCGCACATGTCGGTGCTCGACAACATCACGCTGGCGCCCGTCCGGGTGCACCGGCGGAAGCGCCGGGAGGCGCAGGAGCAGGCGCGCGAACTGCTGGAGCGGTTCGGGCTGGCGGACAAGGCGGACGAGTACCCGGACCGGCTGTCGGGCGGGCAGCAGCAGCGGGTGGCGATCATCCGGGCGATGGCGGGGCGGCCGAGCCTGCTGCTGCTGGACGAGGTGACGTCGGCGCTCGACCCGGAGCTGGTCACCGAGGTGATGGGCATCATCCGGGAGCTGAAGGAGTCGGGGATGACGATGGTCCTGGCGACCCACGAGATGGGGTTCGCGCGGGACATCGCGGACACGGTGTGCTTCCTGCACGACGGCGTCCTGCTGGAGCGCGGGCCCGCCGAGCGGATCTTCACCGATCCGGTCGAGCCGCGCACCCGCGAGTTCCTGAGCCGGGTGCTGGAGTCCCGGCGGCTCTAGGGTGCCGTGATACTGGTCGGCATGACTGATTCCGTCGTCGGTTCCGTCTCCGATCTGGACGTCGTCGCGTGGGTGCGGGTCGTGGACGGGCGGATGCTCGCCGTCCGGTCGCGCGGCCGCGACCTGCTGTACCTGCCCGGCGGCAAGCGGGAGGCGGGCGAGAGCGACTGGTCGGCACTGTCGCGGGAGGTGCGCGAGGAGCTCGGGCTGGAACTGGAGCGGGCGTCGTTCCGCGAGCTGGGCGTGGTGCGGGCCCCGGCGCACGACCAGCCGGCGTTCGCGCACGTCCGGATGGCGTGCTTCACCGCGGACGGGACCGGCGCGATGGCGGCGTCCGGCGAGGTGGACGAGTTCCGGTTCGTCGCGCCGGACGAGCGCGGGCTGCTCGCCCCCGCCGCGCGGGCCGCCCTGGACCTCGCCGCCGAGCACGGCCTGCTCGGCTGACGGCGCGGCCCCACCGGCCCCGTATGTTCGGCACTTCGTATGTTCGGCACTTCGTTGACGCCCAACGCGGAACTGCCTAACGTCTCCCGGAGTGGACGGTCGTCCACGACGCCCGCACCCTCGCCTGAGCACCCGGGAGATCCCGTCCGATGACCGAGCTCGATCGCCCCGCCGTCCCTGTCACGACGATCCTCGACCAGCCGATCGCGATGCGGGACGGCGTGGTCCTGCGGGCCGACGTGCACCGTCCGGCGTCGGGCGGGCCGCACCGGACCGTCCTCGTGCGCGGCCCCTACGGCGAGCAGGTGTTCCGGTCGCAGCCGCTCACCGCGTTCCTGCACGCGGGCATGGCGGTGGTGCTGCAGCACTGCCGGGGCCGGGGGCGCAGCGACGGCGAGTTCGCCCCGTGGGAGAACGAGGGCCGCGACGGCGCCGACACGGTCGCGTGGATCGCGGCGCAGCCGTGGTCGAACGGCGAGGTCGTCGCGTCCGGGACGTCGTACCTCGCCGGGTGCGCGCTGCAGCTCGCCGCCGAGCGGCCCGCGGGCCTGAAGGCCGTGGTGGCGTCGATGACCCCGCACGACTTCTACGACGGGCTCAAGTACCACGGGGGCGCGTTCGCGGTCGGGTCGGCGTTCCACTGGGGCGCCCTGCAGGGCCTGCTGGGCGTGATGCACGGCATCGCGGGCGGACGGCCGCCGGGCGACGGGTTCGGGACGCTGCTGGGCGTGCTCGCCGAGCCGGAGCGGGCGCTGGCCACCACCCCGGTCCGCGACATGCCGGGCGTGTCGGAGATGTTCCCGTTCTGGCGCGACTGGACGGACCATCCCGAGCGCGACGCGTACTGGGAGGGCCTCGCCGGGACGCTCCGGCACGACCGCGTCGACGTGCCCGTCCTGCACACGGCCGGCTGGTTCGACGTGTTCCTGCGCGGCACGCTGGAGAACTTCCGGCGGATCCCGGGCGGACGGCTGGTCATCGGCCCGTGGACGCACCTGGCGCAGGCGTCCGGCGCCGGGGAGCTGAACTTCGGGCACGCGGCCGCGGCGGCGACCGCGCTGCTGGAGCCGACGCAGATCGGGTTCCTGAGCGGGTCGACCGAGGGTCCGAGGGTCCGGTACTTCACGATGGGCGCGAACGAGTGGCGGGAGGCCGAGTCGTGGCCGCCGCCCGGCTTCACCGGTACGCCCCACTACCTGCACGCCGACGGAACGCTCTCCCCCACCGCCCCGGAGGCGGACGCGGCCCCGTCCACGTTCGTCCACGACCCCGACGACCCGGTGCCGACGCACGGCGGCGGGACGCTGCTGCCCGACCCGGTGAACGTGGGCCCCCGCGACCAGCGCGCGATCGAGGAGCGCCCGGACGTCCTGTGCTTCACCACGCCCGTCCTGCGGGAGGACGTCGAGGTGACGGGCCCGGTCACGGCGGTGCTGCACGCGGCGACGTCCGCGCCGGGCGCCGACTGGACGGCCAAGCTCGTGGACGTGTGGCCGGACGGGCGCGCGATGAGCGTCACCGACGGGATCGTCCGCTCCCCCGGCGACCGGACGCGGCACGAGGTCGACCTCGCCGCGACGAGCCAGACGTTCCCCGCCGGGCACCGCATCCGGGTCGAGATCGCCTCGTCCAACTTCCCGCGCTTCGACCGGAACCCGGCGATGGTCCGCGCCGACCACACCGTGTTCCATGACGCGGCCCGCGCGTCCTACGTCAGTCTCCCGGTGCGGGCGTCCTGACCTGCCGGTTCGCCAGCAGCACGCCCGCCCCGCCGAGCACCAGCCCGGCGATGGCCAGCGGGTGCAGCGACTGGCCGATCAGCAGCCACGCCATGACGGCGGTGACCGAGGGCGTCAGGAAGAACAGGGTGCTGACGCGGCTCGCGGAGAACCGCTGCAGCATCGTGTTGAGCAGCAGGAACGCGGCGATGGCGTTGACCAGGACCATCCAGGCGACCGAGCCGGTGAACTTCGTCCAGTCCGAGACGTGCGGCGTCTCGAGCACCAGGCTGAGCGCGCCGACCACCGGAGCGGCGGCGAGGAGCTGGACGGCGGTGCCCGAGCGGACGTCCATGTCGGGGACGAACCGCTTCTGGTAGAGGGTCCCGGCACTGAGGCCGAGCAGGCCCAGCAGGCACAGCAGCACGCCCCCGGCCGACAGGCTCAGCCGGTCGGCGACGGCCAGGGTGACCCCGGCGGCGCCGAGCGCGAAGCCGAGCCACTGGCGGGCGGTGACGGTCTCGCCGAGGAACCGGGCGGCGAACGCGACGACGACCGGGTTGAGGCCCTGCACGAGGGAGACGACCGCGGCGGGGAAGCCGAGGTCGAGGGCGGTGTAGAAGCTGCCGAACTGCACGGCCTGGATGAGCAGGCCGGTGACGGCGAGGTGCGCGAGGGCCCGGCCGCGCGGCCAGGACGCGCGGACCGCCAGCGCGTACCCGGCGAGCAGCAGCCCGGCGAGGCCGAACCGGGCGAACATGAGCAGCAGCGGCGGCGCCGCCTCCACGCCCGGGACGCCCGCGATGAACGCGCTGCTCCACAGGACGACGAACAGGGGCGGGGCGAGCGCCGTCCGGCCCGCCGCGCGCCGTGGCGCGGACGGGCCGGGCGTGCGGCCGCGAAGACGTGTCGGCGTCGCCGACGGCATGGGTGTTCCTCCGGTCGAAAGGCGGGGGGCGGGTCGGGGAGGCGTCAGCGGGACGTGGGGAGCGCGGCGCGGCGCAGGGCCCAGAGGTCCTCGTCGGAGGTGCACACGCCCGCGGCGCCGTGCCGGAGGGCGGCGGCGACGTCGGACTCGGCCTGGACGAACCCGGCGGCCAGGTACGGGACGCCGAGGTCCCGCGCCTGGCGCTCGACGTACGGCAGGACGACCGCGGGCATCAGCTGCACGAGGTCGGGCTGCGAGCGGGCGATGGACTGGACGCTGCGGTGCAGGTTGGAACGGTCCGTCACGAAGACCTTCTGCATCGTCAGCAGGCCCAGCGCGCTCGCCCGCTCGATGATCCCGGCACGGGTGGAGCAGACCGCGACCGCCCCGATGCCCTTGAGGTAGGTGAGCGCGCCCGGGTCGTGGCCGAGGCCGGGGGTCGAGTCCATGTTGACGAACACGATCTTCCCGGTGGCCGCGGTCGTCGCCACGGTGGCCTGGAGGTCGACCAGCGGTACCGAGGCGAGGACCCCCAGCGGGGCCGGCGTCGCGGTGAACCGCTCCGCCATGGCCACGCCGACGAGCGAGGCCATGACGGGGTACTCCGCCAGCGCGGTCAGCAGGCGGCGGTCCACCGGACGTTTCGGGCGAGGGCTCACAGGCAAATGCTACGCACCCGCTCCAAAGCGGGACGGAAGGCCCAGCTTGCCCGGGTTCATGATCCCGGCCGGGTCGAGGGCCTGCTTGACCAGCGCGAGCGTCCCGAAGCCGCTGCCGAGGGCCCGCTCCATGTACGGGGAGCGGAGCAGGCCGACGCCGTGGTGGTGGCTGATCGCGGCGCCGTGCCGGATGAGGACGTCGTTGGCGGCGTCCCACGCGGCCCGGTACCACTCGCGTCGCCGGGAGCGCTCGACGTCGCCCCGCAGCGAGAAGTAGATGCAGGCGCCGTCGGTGTAGGCGTGCGACTGGTGCGCGGACGCCCGCAGCGTGCCGGGCACGGCCTCGATGGCCTCGACGACCTCGGCGTAGACCGCGGCGAGGGACGACCAGGGCGCGGCGATCTCGCAGGTGTCGGCGACGAAGCCGGGCCCCTTGGCGAAGCCGTCGCCGGACTTGCCGACGAGCATCCGCTCGTCCAGCCAGCGCTCGAACACCGCGTCGCCGTCCAGGGTGACCGACGCCGTCGCGGCGCAGACGTCCGCGACGATCGCCATCGTGGCGTCCACCAGCGCCGGGTCGCCCTCGTCGGCGATCAGCAGCAGGTTGGTCTCGGACTCGCCGAAGTGGGTGCCGCTCTCGTGCGCGTCGTAGAGCCGCAGGCAGGCGGGGGTGGCGCCGCGCTGGAGGATCTCCCGGCAGGCGTCCAGGCCCTCGGCGAACGTGGCGAACCCGTAGGCCAGGCCCTTGGCGTACTCGGGGAGGCGGTGGACGCGCAGCCGGAGCCGGGTGATCACACCGAGGGTGCCCTCGGAGCCGATGAACAGCTGCCGCAGGTCGGGGCCGGTGGCGGCGCGCGGGTAGGTGCCGTAGGAGGCGGTGGACCCGTCGGGGAGGACGACGTCCAGCCCGACGACCATGTCCTCGATCTTGCCGTAGCGGGTGGAGAGCTGCCCGGCGCCGCGGCAGGCGGCCCAGCCGCCGACCGTGGAGATCGCGAACGCCGACGGCCAGTGGCCGGTGGTGGCGCCGTGCACCTCCTGCAGCTCCTTCTCGAACAGGTCGCCGAACATGCCGGCCTGCACCTCGACGATCATCGACTCGGCGTCGAACTCGACGATGCGGTCGAGGCGGCACACGTCCAGCACGACCCCGCCGTGGACCGGCAGCGCGGCGCCGAGCACGTTGCTGCGCCCGGCGGAGACGGTCAGCGGCAGCCCGTGCGCGGCGCACACGCGGACGACGGCCGCGACCTGCTCCTCGTCGGCGGCCTCGACGACCACGGCGTCCGGGGTGGCGGGGGCGCCGTCGGTCTCGCCGATGGACGTGCCCGCCCACCAGTCGCGGGTCCGCAGCACGACCTCGTCCCGGTCGGTGTGGACGGCGGCGGCGACGGCGCGCAGCTCGGCGAGGGCGGTGTCCGGCACCGGGACGACCTCGTCCTGCAGGCTGGCCGGACCGTCCCCGGGCGGGCAGTCGGCGGCCCAGCGCGGCGGGGTGGGCGCGCCGACCACGTAGTCGCCCCGGTTGAACGGGTTCGTGATGGTCTGCCTGCTGATCATGAAAGTCCCTCCATCAGAACGGTCTTCTCCCGGTCGATGCCGGACACGTACTCCTCCACCTGCCGCGCGACCTCCTCGTCCGGCAGCCCCAGCTCGCGCTGCAGCAGCCGGCCGACCTCGGGGGCGGCCTTCACCGACAGGTCCCGCGCGAACAGCCGCATGCGGGTGCGCCGCGACAGGACGTCGTCCACGGACCGGGCCAGCTCGCAGCGGGCCGCGTACACGACCTCGGCGCGCAGGTGCTCCGAGCCCTCGACGACCGGTTCGGCCAGGGCCGGGTCCTCGGTGAGCAGCGCGGCGACGAACCGGGCCTCGGTGCCGTACCGCTCGCCGAGGCGGGCGCCCGTCCCGCCGGTCGCCGCGGTGGCCTCGGCGTCGTATCCGGCGCCGCCGAGCAGCGGCAGCTTCGCGGTGCGGCAGGGGGCCTTGCGGCCGAGCACCGCGAGCGCCGCGTCGACGACCAGCTCGCCCATGTGGCGGCTGGTGGTGAGCTTGCCGCCGGTGACGGTGACCATGCCCTGCGCGTCGGTGGTGACGCGGTGGTCGCGGCTCATGTCGAGGGTCGCGCCCTCCTTGCCGTCCTTCGCGCCGACGAGCGGGCGCAGCCCGGCGATCGAGCCGACGACGTCGGCGGGCGCGAGGTCGGCCTCGAACGCGGTGTTGGCGCCGTCCAGGAGGTACTCCATCTCCTCCCGCGTGCACAGCACCTCGTCGAGCGGCCCGTCGTAGTCGGTGTCGGTGGTGCCGACGACGACCACGTCGCCCCAGCGGGTGCAGGTCGCGCGGCGCGCCCGTCCGGGGACGGGGACGGTCACGGTCCCGTCGACGGGCAGCCGGGCCCACGGCACCACGATGTGAACGCCCTTGGCGGGACGGACGGTCGGCCGGTGCGCCGGGTCGGACAGGGCGTCGACCGTGTCGGACCAGACGCCCGTCGCGTTGACGACGACGCCCGCGCGGACCTCGATCGAGCGCCCGTCGACCTCGACGGTCGCGCCGCGCACCCGTCCGCCCTCGCGGATCAGCCCGGTGCAGGCGGCGCCGTTGAGGACGGTCGCGCCGAAGTGCGCCGCGGTCCGCGCGATGGTCAGCGTGAGCCGCGCGTCGTCGGTGCGGCTGTCGTAGTAGAGCAGCCCGCCCTTGAGCCGGTCGGCGCGCAGCTTCGGCGCCCGGGTCAGGACCTCGGGGACGGTGAGCTTCTGGTGCAGGCGGCCGATCCGCCAGCCCCCGGCCAGGTCGTAGGTCCACAGCAGGCCCTCGAACGCCTTGGCGATGCGCGGGTCGAACACCCCGTCCTGTGTCAGGACGGGGAACACGAACGGGAGCCGCTGCACCAGGTGGGGGGCGTTGCGGCGGAACCGCTGGCGTTCCAGCAGGGAGCGGCGCACCAGCGGCAGGTTGCCCTGCTCGATGTAGCGGAGCCCGCCGTGCACCATCTTGGACGACTTGGACGAGGTGCCGGAGGCGAAGTCGTCGCGCTCGACGAGGGCGACCGACAGGCCGCGGGTGGCGGCGTCCAGCGCGGCGTAGCAGCCGGTCACGCCGCCGCCGACGACCAGGACGTCGACCGGGCGGGCGGCGAGCCGTTCGACCTGCCCCCCGCGGTCCAGGAGCAGCGGGGTCCGGCGGATGGCGTTCCGCGTCTCGGATCTCGCCTTGCGTTCGGGCAGTCGGATCACGGCTTCGATTCCTCCGGTGAACTGTGCAGGTGGCGGGCGAGGAGGTCGCGCCAGGCGGCGCGGGCCTCGGCCCGCCGGGAGTCGGGCAGGCTCGGCTCGAAGACGGGGGCGTCGTCGAGCCCGGCGGCGGTGGCGAGGTCGGGCCACAGCCCGGCCTTCACCCCGCCGAGGTAGGCGGTGCCGCGCAGGCTGGCGGTCTCGTTGCCGGGGGCGCGCCGCACGGGCCGTCCGATGAGGTCGGCCTGGCTCGCCATCAGGACGTCGCTGGCGGCGAGGCCACCGCCGCAGAACAGGTCGGTGACGGGGACGCCGCCCCCGGCCCGCTCGACGCCCTCGAGCAGGTCGCACACCGAGTGCGCGAAGCCGTCGAGGATGCCGCGGGCCAGTTCGGCGCGGGTGGTGGACAGGCTGAGCCCGGTGAGGATCCCGGTGGCCTCGGGCACCCACGCGGGGGTGCGCAGGCCCGCCAGCGCCGGGACGAACAGGACGTTCGACGGCCCGTCGTGCTCGCGCGCGAGTTCGGCGAGGTGGCGGGGCGACTCGTACAGGCCGATCTCCTCGCAGAGCCAGCGCATCGCCGAGCCGGTGGTGGAGGCGTACCCCTCCAGGCTGAACACGCTGGTCCCGCGCGACCGCCAGCCGACGAGGGTGAGGACGCCGGGGACGGCGTGGGCGTGCGCGGGCGGCGTGCCGCCCGCGACGGCGTCCACGAACGTCCCGGTCCCGTGCACGCAGGTGGCCTGGCCGGGACGGTGCGCGCCGAGCGCGATCATCGCGGCGTGCTGGTCGCCCATGGCCGACAGGATCGGCAGCCGGGCGCCGAGCACGGACGGGTCGGTGTCGCCGAGGTCGGCGTCGTCGTCGACGATCTCGGGCAGGACGTCGCGCGGGCAGCCGAGGAACCGGACCCACGGCTCGTACCAGGTCCCGGTGCGCAGGTCGTAGGCGCCCGCCGCGACGGCGTTCGTCGCGGACATGACGTGCCGCGCCCCGCCGGTGAGCTTCCACACCAGCCAGGTGTCGACCGACCCGAACGCGAGCCGTCCCCGCTCGTGGGCGCGGCGCGCCGCGTCGTTGTGCGCGATCTCCTCGGCCGCCCACAGCAGCGGCGCCCGGGACCCGACGGGACGTCCGGTGCGCTCGGCGAGCCGGGCGTCCCAGGCGGGCTCGAACTCGCGCAGCCGCGCGGCGTACCGGCGGTCCTGCCACACGACGGCGGGGCTGAGCGGCTCGCCGGTGGCGGTGTCCCAGACCAGGACGGTGGCGCGCTGCGTGGACACCGACACGCCCACGACCTCGACGCCGTCGGCGGCGGCCCGCGCCAGGGCGCGGCGGCACACCTCGATGGTGTTCGCCCAGATCTCGGCGGCGTCCTGCTCGACCCGCAGGTGGTCGGGCGAGCGGACCGAGATGGGCAGGTAGGCGGGGGGCGCCGCGCCGCCGTCGTCGAGGACGACGGCGGCACGGGTCCCCGTGGTGCCCTCATCGATGCTCAGCACGCCGCGTCGGCGTTCCCCGATCATCAGCGAAGGTCCTTTCATCACGGGCGGTGCGTTCGGGCGGACACGCGGTTCAGACGGAGACCGTCCGGCGGCGGCCGAGACCGACCGCCTCCTCCTCCAGGTTGATCGTGGTCCGCGTCGGCTCCCACTTGATCGCCAGGCAGGTGACGAAGCCGACCGCCGGGACGATCGACAGCAGCATCAGGCTGGTGCCGATGCCGAGACCCGCCTCCATCTGCGGGAACAGGTACAGGCCGGCGACGGAGCCGAAGCTGCCGAGCATGCCGGTGACGCCCGTCCCGAGGGTGCGGATGTCGCTGCGGTAGGACAGTGCGGCGATCGACTTGCCGTTCGGGCCGGGGCCCGCCGAGTGGAAGAAGATGAACAGCGCGGGCAGCAGCGCGGCGAGCGCGATCGGCAGTTGCTTGAACGTCGCGCCCATGACCAGCAGGGTGACGAACACGACCGCGTACCCGGCCATCGAGCTGACGCGCAGCCCCATCCGGCGCCCGACGTAGGCCGCCAGGCAGCCGCCGACGATGCCGACCGCGTTGAAGCCCATCGAGCCGAGGGTGGCCTTCTCGAACTGGTCGCCGAAGAGCTCCAGGCTGATCACCGGCAGGTACCAGCCGACGGCGAAGTACTGCATGCCCTGGGTCAGGGAGATCATCGTGGACAGGATCGTGCGCGGCAGGTAGGAGCCGCGGAACAGCACGCCCATGTCCTTGAAGCCGACCTGGTGCCGGGCCTCCGCGGCCTCGGCGGCGTCCGGCTCGCCCGCTCGCACGTCGAACCCGTACATCTTGTGCAGGCTCGCCGCCGCCTCGGTCAGCCGTCCCTTGGACGCGAGCCAGGTCGGGCTCTCCACCAGGAAGATCAGCTGGAACATCAGCAGCAGCAGCGCGAACACCGCCGAGGAGGCCACCGACCAGCGCCAGATGTCGGCGCCGACGTCGAACGAGAAGAACAGCAGGGTGAGAGCGAGGTTCGTGGTGGTCGCGGTGTACCAGACGCCCTGCCAGAAGTTGAGCCTGCCCCGGAGCTTGGCCGGGGTGTACTCGGCGAGCAGGGCCATGGCGACGGCGAAGTCGATGCCGTAGGCGATCCCGACGAGGGCGCGACCGGCGAAGACCGTCAGGAAGTCCGAGCCGACGGCCGTCAGCAGGGCGCCGACTCCGAAGATGACCTTGGTCATCAGCAGTGGCTTGAGCCGGCCGATCCGGGCGGCCAGCCAGCCGCCGAACGGGTTGGACACGATCGCGATCGCCGGGGCCATCGCGGTCAGCACGCTGACCTGGGTCGGGGACAGTTCGAGCTGGTCGACCATCGTCGACAGCCCGGCCCCGAGCGCGGCATTGGAGTAGGCGTCCAGGAACAGCCCGGCCAGGGCGAGGATCCAGATCCAGTTGGTCCGGCCGCGCAGGGCCTTGAGGGAGTCGATGAGCCCGGCGACGTCACCCGCGTTGCGGATGACGGCCGTGCTCGGTGGGGCGTCGCTCATGCCCGCTGCCTTTCAGGGGTGGGTGACCCCCGCCAGCGGTCGGGAAAGCGAAAAGGCACAGCACGAAGACCACTGACAGGGATGTCTTCGTCTGTGCCTGCCGAACGCTCGGAGGTTACGAGGTGAACATCCGGTGTGTCAACCGACACACCTCGATGCCCGGTTCCTCCGGCCGTCCCCTTAAAGTGCCTGGTCATGAGCTACATAGTGCAAGCCGTGTGGACCGCTCGGGACGGCGAGGAGGCCGCCGTCGCCGACATCGTCCGCCGGATGACCCCGCCCTCCCGGGAGGAACCGGGCAACCTCGCGTACCAGGCGCACGTCGACTCCGCGGACCCGCGCCGCTTCGTCATCATCGAGGAGTACGTGGACGCCGCCGCGTTCGAGGCGCACCGCGCCAGCCCCCACTTCCGGGAGCTGGTCGCCGGCGACTGCCTGGCCCGTCTCGCCTCCCGGGAGATCACCGTCCTGGAACGCCTGGCCTGACCGAACGGGCCTGACCGAACGGGCCTGACCGAACGGGCCTGACCGAACGGGCCTGACCGGACGGGCCCGGCCGGGCGGCTCAGACCGCGAGGGCGACGCCGGCGCCGACGCCGAGGAGCACCGAGAAGGCGGCGGCGCCGGCGGCGACGATCGACGCCCCGCGCGCCGGACGGAACGGGCCCTCCGGAGCGCGGCACGCGGGGACGATCCAGCGCAGGTAGTAGAAGACGGACGCGACGGTGTTCGCGGCCGCGACGGCCGCGAGCCACCCGAACCCGCCGTCGATCGCCGCGCCGAACATCAGGACCTTCGCGGCGAACACGGCGGTCGGCGGCGTCCCGACGAACCCGAGCAGGCACACCGCCAGCGCGAGCCCGGTGACCGGCGCGCCGCGCAGCAGCCCGGTGTAGCCGCGCAGGTCGTCGCGTCCGACGGCGAGGACGACCGCGAACGCGCCGAGGTTCGTCACCGCGTAGGCGCCGAGGTAGAACAGGACGGCGGGTTCGGCGAGGTCCGTGCGGCCCGCCGTCGCGACCGGCACGAGCAGGTATCCGGCCTGGCTCACGGTCGAGTACGCGAGCAGCCGCCGCACGTTGTCCTGCCCGAACGCGGCGAGGTTCCCGAGCGTCATCGCGGCGGCGGCGATCACCGCGACGAGCACCGGCCACCCGCCCGCGCCGTCCGGCAGCGCCTCCGCGCCGAACCGGTACAGCGCGGCGAACGCGCCGATCTTGGGGACGGTCGTGACGAACGCGGCGACGGCCGGGGGCGCGCCCTGCGCCACGTCCGGTACCCAGTAGTGCCCCGGGACGGCGCCCGCCTTGAACAGCAGCCCGGCGAGCAGGCCGACGACGCCGACCGCGACGGCCGCGTCCGGCGCCCCCGGCAGACCCGCCCTGAGCTGGGGGTACGCGGCCCCTCCGGCGACGCCGGACAGCAGCGTGACGCCCGCGAGCATGAGCACGCCAAGGAACGCGCCCAGCAGGTAGTACTTCAGCGCGGCCTCGGTGCCGGGCGCGTCCCCGCCGAACCCGGCGAGCGCGTACGCCGGGATGCTCGCCAGCAGGTAGGCGGCGACGACGACGAGCAGGTCCGTCGCGCCGCCGAGCATGATCGCCCCGAGCGCGGACAGCATGATCAGCACGTAGTGCTCGCTCTCGCGCCGATGCCCCCGCACCGGCACGGCGGCGAGCGCCAGGACCATCGGGACGGACGCCAGCACGACGATCCGCGTCACGTGCGTGACCGGGTCGACCGCGAACGAGCCGAACGACATCAGGTCGGGACGGGTCGCGGCGACGCCCGCCGCGATCAGCCCGGCGACCGCGCCCGCCGCACCGATCGCGGCGACCCGCCACTGGCTCGTCCGGGGCAGGAACATCCCGTTGACCAGGCCCAGGACGGCCGCGATGAGCAGGCACAGTTCCGGCGCGAGATCGGCCGGGTTCTCGTTGATCGTCACCGCGCGACCCATCCGGTCACGGCGGCCGACAGCGGCTCGATCGTGTCCAGCAGCGGGCCCGGCAGGACGCCCACGAGCAGCGACACCGCCACCAGCGGGACGATCGCCGCCGCCTCCCTCCGCCGCACGTCGCCGACCCGTCCGGTCAGCTCGCCGGGCCCGCCGAGCAGCAGCCGGTGCAGCACGCGCAGGAACAGCCCGGCCGTGACGACGATGCCGAGGACGGCGAGCGCGCCCGCGACGGCCGGCGCGGCGGCGCCCGTCCCGATCGTCCCGGCGAAGACCTGGAACTCGGCGATGAACCCGGAGAACCCGGGCAGCCCGAGGGACGCGAACGCGGCCGCGGCGAGCGTCCCGGCGAACACGGGCGCGGCCCGCGCGACGCCGCCGAACCGCCGCAGATCGTAGCTCCCGGCCCGGTCGTACAGGACGCCGCACAGCAGGAACAGCGCGCCCGTGATCAGCCCGTGGCTCACCATCTGCGTGACCGCCCCGGTCACCGCTAGCCGCCGCGCGTCCGCGTCCGTCCCGCCCGCGTACCCGGCGGCGCCGAGCGCGAGCACGACGTACCCCATGTGGTTGACGGACGTGTACGCGACGAGCCGCTTCACGTCGTCCTGCGCGAGCGCGACGAGCGCCCCGTACAGCACCGACACGAGCCCGACGATCAGGACGGCCAGGGCGTACCGGCGCCACGCGTCGGGCAGCATCGGCATCGCGATCCGGACGAGGCCGTACCCGCCCATCTTGAGCATGACCCCGGCCAGGATCGCCGAGCCGGGCGCGGGCGCGTCGGTGTGCGCGGGCGGCAGCCAGGTGTGGAAGGGGACGACCGGCGTCTTGATGCCGAGGCCGACGCCCAGGGCGAGGAGCGTGAGCCCGGCGAGCGCCGGCGCGTCCTCCAGCGGCGGGTCGCGGGTCAGCTCGACCATGTCGAACGTGTGCGGGTCGGCGCCCAGGTACAGGCCGATGAACCCCAGGAGCAGGACGAGCGACCCGAGGAACGTGTAGAGGAAGAACTTCAACGCCGACCGCGCGCCGCCTGTGCCGCCTCGACTCGAATGCCCCCAGACGAGGATGACGAAGTACATCCCCACGATCGACAGGTCGAAGAAGACGAAGAACAGCAGCAGGTCCAGGGCGGCGAACACGCCCAGGCACACGGTCTCCAGGAAGAGGAACAGCATCGCGAACGCACGCGCCCGGTAGCGCTGCCGCGCCGAGTACACCGCGCACGCCGCGAACAGCAACGCGGTGAGCGTCAGGAGCGGCAGCGACAGGCCGTCCGCGCCGACGTGGTAACCGGCGCGGACGGACGGGATCCACCGGACGTCCGTCTCGTAGGCGAGGCCGTCGCGCGTCCCGTGCGCGGCCCACATCCCGGCGACCAGCGCCAGGTCGGCGACGCTGACCGCGACCCACGCCCACGGCACCGCCCTGCGCGGCACGGCGGGCAGCAGCAGCGCGGCGGCCAGCGGCAGGAAGATCACCAGGGAGAGCATCCGGTCACCCCGCCAGGATCGCGACGAGGACCAGCACCGCGAGCACCACGGCCGCCTGCGCGTAGTACAGGTGGACCTGCCCGGTCTGCGGGCGCCGCGCGAGCGCGCCCAGCGCCCGCGCGCCGCGTCCGACGGCCGCGGTCACGCCGTCCACGCGCGGTTCGACGTCCCGTCCCGCGAACGCCGCGACCCGGCGGCCCCCGCGCGCCACCGCCATGACCGTCCCGTCCACCACGCGGTCGTCGAACCGCGCGAGCCCCCGGGCCAGGGCGAAGACCGGACGGACGACGCCCGCGTGCGCCACCCGCTCCAGGTACAGCCAGTGCAGGCCCCATGCAGGCGCCCGGACCCGCCCGCCGACCGCGACGGCCACGACCACCGCGACGGCGAGCACACCCGACAGCCCGAGCTCCCACGCGGACGCCCGCGGACGCACCTCGAACGGGACCGCGAACCCCGCGACGCACGCGGCGGCGGCCAGCACACCGAGCGGAACCGTCTGCAGGAGGGGCGTCCCCTCCCGCTCCCCGCCGCCTCCCCGCGCCCACACCGCGACCAGCGCCTTCGCCGCGTACCCGGCGGCCACGACGGACGCCGCCGTCCCCACCGCGAACAGCCCGACCGACCGTTCGAGGGCCGCCGCCAGCACCGCGTCCTTCGTGAACCACAGCGCCAGTGGCGGCACCCCGGCCAGCGCGAGCGCCCCCAGGGCGAACGTCGCGCCGACCCACCGGAACGTCCTCGCGGCTCCCCGCAGCTCGTCCATCCGCCGCGTGCCGAGCCGGGCCAGCCACACGCCCGCGCACAGGAACAGCAGGCTCTTCACCGCCGCGTGCGCGATCAGGTGCAGCGCGCCGCCCGTCACCGACGCGGCCCCCGCCGCCAGCACGATGAACCCGATCTGCGAGCACGTCGACGCGGCGAGCAGCTGCTTCAGATCCCGCTGCGCCAGGGCGACGACGCCCATGGCCAGAGCGGTGAGCGCCCCCACCCAGCTCACGACCGCCCCAGCCCACCCGCTCGCCGCAAGGAGCGGGTCGAGCCGCAACAGCAGGTATCCCCCGGCCGCGACCATGGTCGCGGAGTGCAGCAGAGCGGAGACGGCGCTCGGGCCCGCCATCGCCCGCGACAGCCAGAACGAGAACGGAAGCTGCGCCGACTTCCCCAGCGCCGCCACGACGACGCCCACCGCGATGAGGTCGAGCCACGGCGAATCCGCCGAAGCCAATGCGTCCAGCTCCAGCGAGCCGGTCCCCGCCAGAGCGAACCCGGCCGCCAGGTAAAGGCCCGTGTCCGCGGCCCGCGTCGTGACGAACGCGACATCGGCCGACCGCACCACGGACTCGTCCGTCCAGCGGTAGCCGATGAGCGCGTACGACATCGCGCCCATGACCTCCCAGCCCATCAGCAACAGCAGCAGGTCGGTCGCCGTGACCGTGACGAGCATCGCGCCCGCGAACACCAGCATCAGCCCGAAGAACCGGGCGCCGAACCGCTCCGCCGCCGCGTACAGCAGGACGAGCAGGACGACCGCCGCGACGGTCACGACCATCGCCGCCGACAGCCCGTCCACCGCGAGCCCGCCCGGCGTCCCCGGCAGCATCGCGAACCGCGCCGACGGCCGCGCCGCTCCCGCCGCCACCGCGAGCCCGAGGACGGCCGCCGCGACCGCGACGCCCGCCGCCGGGGCCGCCCGGTCGGCGCGGCGGCCCGCGACGAGCAGCAGCGCCCCGGCCAGCAGCGGCGTCCCGCAGACGGCGGCGATCATCCCTTGAGGTCCCCCGCGTCGTCGGTCACGTCCACGTCCCGGGCGCGGAACAGCGCGGTGACGACGGCGAACCCCATCGCCATCTCGAGCGCCATCACGGTGATCGCCACGAGCACGAGCACCTGGCCGTCCACGACCGGGCGCACCGCGTACCAGAACCCGCCCGCCGCGACGATGATCCCGTTGATCATCAGTTCGAGGCCCATCATCAGCATCACGACCGACTGCTGCGACAGCGCCCCGTACAGCCCCACCGAGAACAGCGCCGCCGCGACCACCAGGAACGCCTCAAGCGTCATCGCCGTACCGCCCGGACTTCGCCGCCAGCACCACGGTCGCGATCATGGTGGCGAGGATGGCGACGCCGATCACCATCATCACCAGCATCTTCGAGCCCATGAGCGCCTCGCCGAGCACGACCGCGGGATCGTCCGGCGGACGCCCCCGCCGCTCGGGCCACGGGATCAGGGCGATGCCCGCGACCATCGCCGCGAACGCCGTCCCCGCGATGGCCAGGGCGCCCCGCCGGTTGTGCAGCATCGACATCGGCATCAGCCCGGCCGGGTTCATCATGTACATGACCATGAAGACCGCCATCACCAGCATCTCCATGATCATCATCAGCACCACCAGGACGCCCAGGTAGTGCAGGCCCGCGAGCATCAGCAGGCCGCCCGTGCACAGGAACGACGCCAGCAGCGCGAACGTCGCCCGCGCCATCGAGTCGACGGCGAACACCGCGACCCCGAAGGCCACCGCCACGGCGCCCAGCACCCAGACCATTCAGACCACCACGATCCCCACGACGAGCATCTGCAGCAGCGCGGCCGGGATCAGCACCGTCCACGCCGCCGTCATGAACCGCTCCATCCGCAGCACCGGCAGCCGCCGCCGCGCCCACACCAGCAGCGCCAGCACGACCGCCGCCTTCACCACCGACCACGCCCACCCCGGCAGGACGGGTCCGGCCCCGCCCCCGAGGAACAGCGGCACCGACGCCGCCGCCGCGACCGCCAGCAGCCCGTACCGTCCCGCGAAGAACACCAGCCGGTCCGCGCCCGACAGCTCCAGCGCCGCTCCCCCGGCCACGTCGTCGCCCACCGGATGCCCGAACGGCCCCCAGAACGCCATCGCCAGGGCCGACACCAGGTACACGGCGAACGCCACCGGCATCCAGACGCCGAACCACAGCCCGTCCTGCGCCGCCGCGACCTCGCGGAAGTCCAGCGAATGGGCGGCGAGCGCCGCCGTGATCAGCGCGAACATGTGCGGTAGCTCGTACGCGAGCCCCTGCGCGAGGAACCGGTAGCCGCCCACCAGCGCGAACGCCGAGTTCGTCCCCCACCCCACGAGCCACACCGCCGCCCACGCGACGACCTCCAGCGCGTTGAACCACACGACGCTCACCGGCACGCCGGCCGCCACGCCCCCGCCCAGCGGGACGACCGCCGCCGCGGCGGCCGCCGCGACCGGCAGCACCACCACGCCCGTCCGCATCAGCGGCACGTCCGACCGCACGGTCGCCCGCCGCGCGGTGGTGAGCAGCCGCGCGGCCTCCCGCAGCGGCGCGTCCCACGACCGCCCGCCGAGCAGCGCGTCCAGCGAGGCCGCCGCCACCGCCAGCACCCCCAGCACCGCGACCTCAGCCATCGGCGTCCACGCTCGCCACGATCAGCCGCGCCCGTCCGAGCTCCTCGCCCGCGACCAGCTCCGGCAGCACGTCCACCGACCGGCGCGGGGCCTCGCCGCCGCCCGCGATCTCGTCGAGCCACCCGGCCAGCCGGTCGTGGACGTCCGCGCCGTCCCGCACTCCGACGCCCCGGGTCATCCACCGCAGCGTCCACGACCGCCCGACCCGCCGCCGGAACGCCGCGAACCTCGGCGCGAGCCCGTCCTCCCCCGCCAGCGCGGCGTCCCGCAGGACCGCCGCGCGCTCCGCCGCACCGTCCCACCCGGCGACCCGCAGCAGCCGTGCCACCGCGTCCAGCCGCCGCGCCGCCCGCTGGTCCGCGCGCCAGAACCCCGGCGCCGACTCCACCACCGTGACGTGCGCCTCCTGGACGACGTCGCCCTGCAACGCCACGTCGAGCCGCACCCCCGCGGGCCAGTCCGGCAGGACGGGCCCGAGCGGCACGTGCAGGACGTCGAGCCGCAGCCCGTCCCGGTCGTCGCCCCGGTCGGCCATGCCGACGCCGCCGAGGTCCGGGGGCTCGGCGGCCCCGGCGTCCTCGCCCAGTTCGTCCAGGCTCGACACCCGCCGGCGCGGCGCGGGCATGGACCGCCACACCGTGCCGATCGCCCGCTCCAGCTCGGGCCCCGGATTCCCGCACACCACGAGCAGCCCGGTCTCCCCCGGCGACACGGCCCGCCGCCACCCGCGCGCCCGCATCCCCGCCTCGACGTCCAGCCGCGCGCCCGTCCCGTCCGCCGCCGACACGACGAGCGGGCGCGGCACCGCATACCGCCGGAGCATCCGCGTCACGTCCACGGCGACATCCCATTTCGCGTGCTGTCAAGAAGCCCTGCGGGCGAAACGGGCGGGAATTGCATCGAATATCGCCGCGCCACTTCCGTCACGCCCATCGCAGCGCTCCCTCACGCCACGCGTACAACACGCCCACCAACAGCAGGGCGAGGAAGAGGAACATCTCCACGACCGCTTTCACGCCCACCGACGCGACGACCAGCGCCCACGGGTACATGAAGACCATCTCCATGTCGAAGGCGAGGAACAGCATCGACACCGTGTACCAGCGCACGTGGTACCGCGACACCGCGTGCTCGCGCGGCGGTCCACCGGAGAGGAACGGCCCGCTCTCGACGGTTCGGGGAGCCACCAGGACCGAGGCCGCGTACACGGCCGCGACGAGGGCCCCGGCGAGCCCGGCGACCGACAGGAGCGCGACGTACGGGGGCATCTTCCCTCCTGTCCCGGCGGCCGATACGGGAGCATGTACCTGATCGGCCCGCGCGAAAACATGCGACCCGCACCCGGCACTTCCTAGGCTTGACCGAGTTTCCGTACACTTCGCTTTTGTGCCATCGCAAGGGGGGCGAACGTGAGCACGAATGACGACGGGCGTCCCTCCGACGCCCCACCGCCGAGCTGGGGCCGCGTTTCCGACGGCACCGAGGACGACAAGCTGGTCGCGAGCTGGCGCACGTCCCGCACCCCCGCCGCGCCCCCGCAACCGCCCCCCGCCCCCGGCGGCACGGCCCCCACCCGCCCCAACCCCCTTCCCGCCCCACCCGCAGCACCCCCGACCCCACCGCGCGAGGCCGCCCCCGCACCGCCGAGGGAGGCGGCGCCCATTGCGTCGACCGCTCCCCCGCCCGCACCGCAGGCACCCGCCGCCCCGCGCGAGGCCACCACCACCGCGCCGACCGCGTCGGCCGCCCCCCTGCCCGCACCGCCAGCCGCCCCGCCGCGCGAGGCCGCGCCTGCCGCGCCCAACCGGCAGACCGCCCCGGCTCCTCAGGCACCCGCCGCCCCACCGTCCGCACCACCGGACGCGTCCGGCGGATTCGCCGCCCCGCAGGCTGCTCCGCCCCCGCAGGCGCCCGCAGGGCCGCCGGTTCAGGCGCCCGCCCCACCCCGCGAGGCAACGCCCCCGCCTCGTCCCCCGGCGGCCATGAACGCCCCCGCGCCGCCGAAGCCTGCCGACCTCGGACCCGCCTCTCCACCGCGCCAGGCACCGCCCGTCGCGCCTGTGGCCGCCACGGAACCTCCGCCGCGCGGGCCCGCGGGCATGGACGCCGCCGCGCCCGTCCAGGCACCCCCCACGCCACCCGCGCCCCCGGCCACCGCCCCCGAGGCGGCACCGCCCCGGTCGGTGATGGACGCCGCCGCCCGACCGCCCTCGCAGGCCCCCTCCGAGACACGGCCGGGACGGGACGACGCGTCGGTCACGCGCGTGGACCCGCCGCCGTCCGGACCCGGCGGGACGGGCCCGCAGTGGGTCGTCCGGACGGACGAGCAGGCGCCCCCCGCACGCTTCACCGCGCCGCAGCCGACGACGGGGAGCGTGCCCTGGCTGGCCGCCAAACCGCAGCCCGTGCCGCCCTCACCCCCGCCCGCGGGCGCGGCGCCCGCCCGGGAGCAGGCGCGCGTACGCGAGGCCCCACCGCCGGCCCCGCCCCCACCACCGGTCTCGCCCCCACCGCCCGCGGCCCTGCCGCCCGAAGGGCCGCTCGTCGCTTCGGCGCCCGCGGCGTTCGACCGTCCGCAGAGCATGCCGACGCCCCCGGGCCCGCCGGGACAGCGCGTCTTCCGGCCGGGCCTGCGTTCGGGCATCGCGGTCGCGGCCGTCGCCACCCTCATCGCGGGAGGCGTCACGTACATGCTGAAGGGCGACGGCGGTCCGGGCGTGAGCAGCCGCCCCGGCACCGACGGCGCGGCGGACGCGAGCGGCGTCTTCGCGGTGCAGGCCGCCCTCTACGACGGCCACGAGCAGGCGATCACGTCCGTCGCGGTCGCGGGGGAGACGGCGGTGACGGTCGGGAGCGAGACGGTCGACCGTCAACGCGGCCAGATTCTCGTGTCGACCGACGGGGCGGAGGAGTGGCGCGTCGCGGCGGTGAAGCGCGAGGGCGCGGCGAGCCCGTTCGACGTGCCGAGCGTCGTCGCCACCTCCGGCAAGGCGTGGGCGGCCCTCGGCGCGGGCCCGGCGGGCGTGGCCGTGTGGACGAGCGCCGACGGTGGAACGTGGACGCACCGCGCGTCCGTCCAGGGCTTCCAGCAGGGCGACACCGTCACCTCGCTCGCCGCGACGCAGAGCGGTTTCGCCGCCGCGGGCACCGGCGGCGACGGGAAGCCGGCGCTGTGGACGTCCGCCGACGGCGCCGCCTGGCAGCGCGCCGCGGCCTCCCTCGAGGAGGCGCCGAAGAGCATGGCGGCGGCGGGCGGCGCGCTCGTCGTCCTCACCGGGAAGGGCGAGCTGTGGCGGTCCGCCGACAACGGCGGCACGTGGACGCGGGCCGAGGTGCCCGAGGCGGACGGCTCGTTCGGGCCCGTCGTGGCGCTGGCGAACGGCCCCGGCGGGTTCTACGCGGCGCGCGAGGGCAGCGAGGGGGGCCGGGACCGGGCCGTGTTCTACCGGTCGCCGGACGGCCAGAGCTGGAGCTACGCGAGCAGCAACGACCGCCGCCACTACAAGGAGCTCACCGCGCTGAACGGCACGTCCGAGGGACTGGCGGTGCTCGTCCCGCTCACCGACGGGCGGCTCGCCGTGGAGCGCAGCGACGACGGCGTGAAGTGGCAGCCCGTCGAACGTCTCGACACGGGCGGCGGCAAGGCGGCGACGGCGGCGGCCGCGCTGCCCAAGGGCGTGGTGGTGGCGGGCACCCAGGACAACGGCGCGTACCTCGCGGCGCCCGGGGCGCAGCACGGCGACGTCAACCTGCTGTCGGTTCCCGGCGCCGTCACGCCCGACCGCACCCTCACCCGCCTGCTGTCGGGCGGCGGGACGACCCTCGCCATCGGCAGCGGCGCGGGCGACGCGGCGGTGTGGCACACGCGGGACGGCGCGTCGTGGACGCGGGCGGGCGGCGACGGGCTCGGCGGTCCGGGCGTGCAGCGCCTCGCCGACGCGGCGCACGGCCCCCAGGGCTGGGTGGCCGCGGGCGGCGGCCTCCTGGTCACGTCCGCCGACGGCGCCGCCTGGACCCGGGCCACCACCCCGAAGGCCGACAAAGCCGACGTGTCGGGCGCCGCATACGGCAAGTCCGGTTACGTCGCCGTCGGCACGGTCGTCTGGCACTCCGCCGACCTCTTGTCCTGGACCGAGGGCACCGGCGATCTCGGCGACGGACGCATGCGCGACGTCGTCGCCACGAACGCCGGATACGTCGCGGTCGGCGAGAGCGCGGCGAACGTCCCGGCCGTCTGGGCGTCCACGGACGGCAAGTCCTGGACGCCCGTGCAGCTCCCCCAAGCGGCAGGCGCCCTCACGAAGGTCGTCGCGCGCGGGGACACGCTGGTGGCGACGGGCGACAGCAACCTCGTCGGCGTCTCGGCCGACGCCGGGAAGACCTGGGCGCTCAGCACCCTGGACGCGGCGGCCATCACCGCGTCCGCGGCGACGGACGGCGGCTTCGTCCTCGCCGGCACCCCCGCGGGCACGTCCGACGTCGCGCTGTGGACGTCCGCCGACGGCAGGTCATGGCAGGTGCGGCGGCCCGAAGGGAGCGGCCTGAACGGCGACGGCTCCCAGCGCATCACCGGCCTGACGGCCCTCGGCGACGAACTCCTCGCGACCGGGACGAACGGCACGAGCCCGACGCTTTGGCGCACCGACCCGCCGTGACGTCAGTCGCCGCGCCGCCGGTCGGCCGCGGCGGCGCCGAGGATCATCTCGTGGACGACCCAGCGCGCGTCCGCCGAGAGGTCGACGAGCGCGCGCAGCACCTCGGCGGGGATGGCGCCGTGCTCGACCTCCCGGCGCAGCGCCTTGAACGTGAGGTCGTCCTCGATCGGGGCGGCCTCGACCGGGAATCCGAAGTACCCGATCGGGACACCGAAGAAGGTCGCGAGCGCGGTCAGCGTCTTGAGCTGCGGGTTCTCCTGCCGTCCGGTGCGCAGCTTCCACACCGTGGTGGAGGAGATGTCCTCGCCGGTGGCGCGGGCGATCGCGCTCGCGGTCTCGACGTTGTTGCGCGGGGGGTCGGCCTCGGCGGGCCACTGGTTGCGGATGAGCCATTCGACCTTGTCGGCGAGCGCCGCCCCCGGCGCGACACCCCCGGCCCCCGTGTCGTTCAGCATCGTCAGCTCCTCCCCGTCTCGAATGCTCAACGACTTTAGTTGACCGCAGCCCCCTTCGTCAGCCAAGGACACGCAGACGCCCCGAGGCGAACTTTCGCGCGGGCGTCACGGGTTCAGTACCGCGAAAACGACCTTGCCGGCGTTACCGGACAGGGGTCGCACACCCCAGTAGCGGGTGTACTGCTCGACGACGAACATGCCCCGTCCGGTCTCGTCGCTGAGGTCGGCCCGCTGGACGCGCGGTTCCTCCCACATCGAGTCCTGCACCTCCATCCATACCGAGCCGTCCTCGTTGCCGCCGATCCGGAACGTGACGTCGTCCTCGCCGGTCGTGTGCCGGATCGCGTTGGTGACCAGCTCGCTCGCGACCAGGCACGGGACGAAGTCGTCCATGCCCCTCGCCCCGAGCACCAGCCGTACGAACCCCCGCACCTCCGCGACCGACTTGAGGTGCCGCTTGACGACCATCTCCGCGTGCGTCGCCTCGATCATGACCAGCTCCCGTCACTTTGTGTTGTGCATTCATCACATTGAGACACAGGTCGGGGCTACGATGTGTCTGCCACATTGAGGTGGTAGGTAGCGGCAGAGGTCACCCGCTATCGACAGATGTCAAGGCGGAGGCAGGGAGTCATGCCACCACGACGTCAACGCCCCCGGGAGTCTCCCGCGCTCGTCGCGTTCGGCCGACAGATGCGCCGTCTGCGCGAAGCCAAAGGGATCAAGCAAGAGACGATCGCCCACCTGACGAAGGTGAGCGGCCCTCAGGTAAGCCGCATCGAAGGAGGCAAGAAGCGAGCAACGAGGTCGTTCACGGAGATCGTGGACGACCACCTCGAAGCAGGCGGGTCGCTGATCAGCCTGTGGGAAGACCTGAACAAGGACGGTCACCCGGTACCGATCTGGTTCGACTGGCCGCAGATAGAAGCGGACGCTGTCGAACTGACCTCTTACCAACTATGCGTGATAGCAGGGCTCGCTCAGTCGCCTGCCTACGCAGCAGCAGTCCTCCACGACAACCAGGAGGCCGTAGAAGCCCGATTGGAACGCCAACAACTCCTAGACAAAGAGGGTGCGCCTACGGTCACCTTCCTCGTCGACGAACAAGCTCTCTATAGGCGCGTCGGCACACCGGAGACGATGCGTGAGCAGCTTGAGCACCTGGTGTCGCTGAGCGAGCGCCCCAATGTCGCGGTACAGGTGGTCACCGCCAGTGGTGAGCATTCAGGGAACGGTAGTAGCTTCATCGTCGCGACGATGGCCGATATGACGCAGGTAGCCTACGTGGAGACGGCTATCCGAGGGATTACGACCGACGATCCCTCGGATCTGACCACACTCGCGCGGATCCTCGTCGACCTCCGAAACCGAGCCCTCCCCGGGGACATGTCGCGCGAGCTGATAAGAAAGGTGGCCGAAGAGCGATGGACTTGAGCAACGCTCAATGGCGAAAGGCGTCACGGAGCCTGAGCAACGGCGGTGAGTGCGTCGAGTTGGCGCGGCTCCCCGGCACCGTGGCCGTCCGCGACAGCAAGGACCCGGAGGGGCCGGTACTCCTTCTCCCCCGAGCCGCACTGCGTAAGGCCGTCCAGGCAGCGGCCACGGATGCGCGCTGACCCGCAGGACACCCGTCCAGCGAGCCCTGCCATGTCCTGGAAGAGGGCGGGATAGCCTGCCTCCGGTGTCTCGAACCGTGTGGCTGGAGGAGCCGATGCTGGGATGACGGCAGGGCGATCGATTCCCACACAGGACGACGTGCTCGGGTACTTCAGCACGCTGTCGAACTGGGGACGGTGGGGCGACGACGACGAGCTCGGCACTCTGAACCACATCACCGACGGCGTCCGGCTGGCGGCGGCGCGGGCCGTGCGCCACGGCAGGAGCGTGTCGTGCGCGTGGGACGTCGCCGCGCCGGAGGACATGGAGCGGTCGACGACGACGTGCCCGTGCGCCGCCGACATGCCGGGGGCCGAGAACATGCCGGTGCCCGCATTCCACAACGACCGGCGCTGGGGCTTCGCGAACGAGCGGCTCGGCATCATGTTCCACGGCAACACCCTCACCCACATCGACTCGCCGTGCCATGTCTACTGGGACGGCTTGATGTACAACGGGCGGTCGCACTCGATGGTCGACGCCGCGACGGGATCGGCGTGGGCGGCCGTCACGGCGGCGGCGAACGGGATCATCACGCGTGGTGTCCTGCTGGACGTTGCGAAGGTCCGCGACGTGCCGTGGTTGGAACCGGGGCAGGGTGTGTTTCCGGACGATCTCGAGGAGGCCGAGCGTCGCCAGGGCGTGCGGGTGCGACCCGGCGATGCGGTACTCCTGCGGACCGGCTACGGCCGCGTCCGGCACGAGGCGGGTGAGTCCGGCGGTTTCACGCAGGCCGGCTGGCACGCGTCCTGCCTGCCGTGGCTGCATGAACGGGGGGTCGCGCTGATCGGCGCCGACACACCCCAGGACGTTCAGCCGTCGGGGTACGAGAACGTGTTGATGCCGGTTCACGCCGTGAGCCTCGTCGCGATGGGTCTGTGGCTGCTCGACAACTGCGACCTGGAGATGTGCGCGACGACGGCTGCCGAGCTCGGCCAGTGGGACTTCCAGCTCGCGGTCGCGCCGGTCCGCTTCGCCGGTACGTCCGGCAGCCCGGTCAACCCGATCGCCACATTCTGACCGCGGGTCTCGCACTCGACGGTGCCGGCGTCCTTCACCGTCTGGGAGCCGATCCACCCTTCGCTGGGCTACGGGTTACGGCCGCGATCCGCAGCCGTTCACGCGCCCCCCGCATGCCTTCCGGCAATAGGGTGTCGCGGTGATCGACACAGCGGGGTTCGACGAGGCCGTCGAGGTGGGGGTCGCCGCGTTCTGCGCGGGCGCGGAGCCGCCGGGCGACGGAGAGGTGTGGGGTCGGCTGACCGGGGCGGGCGTCGAACCGTGGCTGGCCGAGCGGCTGCTGATCTTCCTGCCGATGGCCTTCACGCGGCGGTTGCTGCCGGACGTCCCGTTCGCGGACGGGGTGGGGACTCCGAGCGGACGCGTGAGCCTCTCGGCCGAGCCCGTCTTCGCGGCCGCGATGGCACGCGCCCGGCGGGCCGATCGAGGCGAGATCGAACGGGTCGCGTTGCGCAGCAGCGAGATCGGCGCCATCAACGACGCGTTGCAGGCCGGGTCGCGACTCTCGGACCTGATGCCCGGCGAGAGCACGCTGGCCGAGGATCTGGAACCGGTCGAGCCCGGCGACGGCGGCGTCCCCTCGCCGCGAGCCGCCTTCGAGGGCCTCCTGCGGGGGCACCACGTGTCGCTCGACGGCGCGACGAGGGTCGATGCGACCTTGTTCGTCCATCCCGCTCCGGCCGGGGTGGTGTTGGCCCAGGTCGACTTCGCCGTGTCGCACCCGGCGCTGGCCGCGTCGCGGCTCGTGGAGAGCTTCGCCGGGCACGGCGCCACGTGGCGCGAGGCGATCGGCGGCGCGGTGCGCATGTTCGAGCGGGGCGCGGTGCATCCGATCGTCGACGGCCTGCTGCGTCCCGGCGCCGCCCCCGACCAGGTCGTCCGCGAACGGTACGAGCACCCTGCCGGCCCGTTCGAGCTGGTCCTGGGCGCTCAGCTCAACCTCTTCGCCGACCGGCCGGTGCCGCCCGCCGGGCCCCTGCTCGATCGGCTGCTGGAGGCGCTGCGCTCGGAACCGCTCACTCGCAAGGTGCACGGGCTGCGGCTGTTCGCCGCCCACCACGACGGCCGGCTGGAGACCAACGAGGTACTCCTGGACGGCGAGCCGTGGCCCGGCGGGCAGGCGGTGGTCGCGGGCGGTCCGGCGCCCCTGCCCGATGGACGTGTCGCGGTGCGGCTCTTCGGCCTGCTCGTGCCCGTCGACAGCGCTTAGCGGCCGCGCGCCGGGGGCGTCACGGCGGTACGGCGGAATCCTCCAAATCCTTAGAGACGAACTTTAGTGTTGATCTCTAGATATAAACTCGGGCCATGGACGTCGTCAAGCGGCCGGACAAGAGGGCCGAACGCTCTCGCCGCACCCGCGAGAAGGTCATCGGGGCGGCGCGAGAGCTGTTCATCGCGCAGGGATACGGGGCGACGAGCCTGCAGGAGGTCGCGGACCGGGCGGGCGTGGCCGTCCAGACCGTCTACTACGCCTTCTCGAACAAGCGCACGCTGTTCAAGGACGTCGTCGACGCGTCCATCGCCGGGGACACCGAGCCGGTGGCCACCATGGAACGCGAGTGGTTCCGGGCCGCGTGCGCCGCGCCCACCGCGGCCGACCAGTTGCGGGCGCACGTCCGCGGCACCCTCGGCATCCTCCGCCGGGTCGCCCCGATCATGCCGCTGATCGAGGCCGCCGCGGCCACCGATCCGGAGATCGCCGCACAGTGGCCCGGGGGCGGCGACCCTCGTCACACCGTCCACCGGGCCGCCGCCGAAACCCTGGCCGGCAAGCCCGACTTCCGCCCCGGCGTCTCCGTCGCGATGGCCGCGGACGTCCTGTTCGGCCTGCTGAGTCCGCAGCTGTACCTGGTGTTCGTCCATGACCGCGGCTGGTCGCCCGACGAGTGGGGCGACTGGGCGTGCGCCACCCTGACCGCCCAACTCTGCACCGATCCCCCGGCGGGCACGACGCCGTAGAACCCGCCGTCCGGCGCGGCCCCCTCCAGGGCGGCCGCACCGGACGGGCGACGGCTCAGCCGGTCGTCGCGTCCGCTGCACCGAGGAGCGCCGGATCCACGTCGGGCACGGCGAGCCTCGGGTTGTGGCCCGCCGCCACGACGCGCATGACGAACCCGGCGGCCTCCTCCAGTTGCCGGGCGCCCGCGAGCCCCGCGACCACGGCGGTCTTGGCGCCGAGATCTGCGATGAGCGTCGCCGTCCGGTCGAGGGCGCTCCGCTCGTCACCGCAGATCGCCACGACCGGAGCCGCGTTCTTCGACCGCGTGTACGGCCATGAGGCTCCGGCGAACAGGTGCAGCGCCTTCACCACGTGCGCACCGGGAGCCGTCCGGGCCACGACCTCCGCCGCCGAACCGGACGCCGGCTTGAGAGCGCCGGTCGCGAAGTCCACCGGATTGGTGCAGTCGATCACGGTCCTGCCGGCCAGCGCCCCTTCCGGGCCCCCGACGAGCGAGACGGCCGCCTCGAGCCCCTCCCAGGACACCGCGACGACGACCGCGTCGCTCCCGCCCGCGAGAGCACCGGGATCCACGGCCTGCGCCGAAGGGCCGATCTGCTCGGCGGCCCCGCTCACACGCACCGCATCGCGTCCGGTCACCAGAATCGAGTGGCCGGCCGTCGCCCATGCGCGGCCGAGGGTCACGGCCAGGTTCCCGGTGCCCAGGATGCCTACGTTCACAGCGTTCCTCCGTCGAGAAGCGGTTGTTTCCGAGAACGCTAGGAACCCGCTCCCTACCGTTCGGTAGGCGACGGATGGGACACTGGGAGCCGTGATCGACGGGCCTTGCCAGACGTTCGTCTCCGACTGCCACGTGCGCGCGGCGACCGAACTCATCAGCCACACGTGGGACCCCATCGTGCTCTCGGCCCTGCGTCTGGGGCCGACGCGCCGCAAGGAACTGCTGGTGCGGATCGCGGGGATCAGCGACAAGGTCATGACGCAGTCGCTCCGACGCCTGCAAGCGCGCGGACTCGTCGCCAGAGTCCGCGGCATCGACGGGCACTCCGCGCGCAACGGCGCGATCTACCAGCTATCCCCGCTGGGTGAGTCGTTCACGAACGGACCTCTGGCACAGCTGGCCCAATGGGCCGCCGACAACCAAACCGAACTGACCGCCCCATAGACAGCGGCCCGCCTCGCAATGAGCGAAGAACCACCGGCCGCATCGGCGGAGACCGCCGAACCACCCGACCAGGTAAGCAGCCGGACGCGGCGTGCCGCATCGGGCGAGCAGCGAGATCGTACGTGCCTGGCGTACAAGCCGGAGGGCGCCCTTCCCATCGACCGCCAGGGGCGCCGGGAGAGCGGCCGCCACCGATCGCCCGCACAGGGTGGTCTCCATGTCGGCCTTGGCGGACGCCGTGGACGGTACGGACCACGATCCGGCGGCGATCTCATGGATCACGCCGGATTGGCCGGAAGAGGACTCCGCCCTGGCGCAGACCGCAGACCGCAGACCGCGGCTCCAATTCGGGAGTATCTCGCGAGGCGAGCAATGGGCGATCAATGGACATGACCACCTGACCAGCACAAAGCCCTGATCAAGATATGCCCGCACACGGTAGGTAGCAACTCAATCCGATCTTATGCACATGACTTGACCTCGGGTGGACCATTCGGACAGGGCTTGTCGCCTTGAAGCTTCGGTGAGAAAATTTCCACGGAATCAGCCGATCGGAAGTGGGCGACATCGTGACCAGGCCATGGGAAGCCGATCACGGCGCGGGGTTCCACCGCAGGCTGGGCAAGACGGCGGCCGAGGTGGGAGACAGCCGAACGACGCAGGACTGTCCCGAGATCTGGGAACTGGACAACGGCGACATCGCAGTCATCGGACGTGACGCCACCGGCGCCTACAGCGACCGTCTCCCCCCAGGAGTCAGCATCGGATCGGACGAACGACTCGTCATCATTTCCGGGCGCCTGCTGGCAGCCGCGAAGCCGGACATCCGCGATGCTTGATCAGATTCCGAGGATTGCAGGAGACGCACTCGACCACGCGGCCTACCACAAGGACTTCGCGCTTCAGACCGAGAATCTGGACGGCGTGATCTGGAAACTCGAGCGGTCCCAATTCTTTCGCGAGTTGAGAGATCCGAGCTGGCGGGCGTTCACCTCCGGAGACTGGCGGCGTTCCTTGAACCTGCTGGAGGAAGACCGCGATGCCGTGCGCACGGAGGCGCGGCTCAACAAGCTGCGAGGTCTGCGGGTGCGGCGCGTCCGTGTGGTCGAGCGCCCCTTGTCCCCCTACATCCAATGGGAGCTGTACGCACTACGGATGCTGGCGGAAGAGGGCTTCGGGCTGACCGTGCTCCCGGCCGACGAGCTGTCCGCGATCGAGACCGAGGGTCAGTTGCCCGAGATCGTCGTCATCGGCGGGCGCGTCCTCTACCAGGTCCGATATGATCTGGATTGGACGCCATGCGGAGCCAAGCGCATCTCCGCACCTCATGTGATCCGCAACGCCGCGACGGAGATCGCACGCCTGTACAACAAGGGCGAGCCTTTGCTGGACTTCTTCGAGAGGGAAGTGGCCCCACTCCCGGCCCCGGCCGTGTGAACTATCGTTCGTAGATGCCTTCCGTTCGCTTCGACCGGCGCAGGGTCACAAAACTCAACGTAACGCTGCTCGCCATTGTGGCCATCGGTCTCATCGGTGCATCTCCATGGGCTCTGCGCGTGTTCGACGGTTCGACCGCGCATTGGGAACGGTTGAGCTTCATAGGCCAGACCTACGGTGCCGCTTCCGCGCTCGTGGCCGCCTTCGCCCTGGTCGGCATCGTCGTCACACTCATATTCCAGGCACGCGAGACAAAGATCGCACGCGAAGAGGCACGGCGCATAGCGATAGCCGAGCTGCTCAAGATGGCGATGGACGACCCCGACCTCGACGAGGCGTGGGGCCCGGTGCCGGAGGGAGAGGACCGCAAAGCTCGACGTCAACTCATGTACATCAACATGATCGTCTCTGAATGGCAGATGTCCTTCGAGACCAAGGCACTGCCCGAGACCCGGCTGCGTGCGATCTCCCGTGAGATGTTCAGCGGCCGTCCGGGGCGTGCGTTCTGGCAGGAGGCCCGTCAGGTGCGGATGAGCACCTCGGAGACCACACGAGCCCGTCACTTCCATCGAATTCTGGACGAGGAGTACAACCGGGCCCCCGCTCCCCCACCCGCACGCCCGCAGCAGCGCTCGCGTCGTCCATGGGGCGTCATCGCCGGTGCCGCGGCGGCCGTCACCGTCGCACTGGCTCCCGTCCTCCGCCGCGCCCTCAGCCGCCGAACCGCCCAAAGGCGGCGCCGCTGAGGAGGTCACCGAAGCGGGGCCCCTCGACGGCTTTGATCGCCACGACCATCGCGTCCGGGCGGAGGCCGGTCGTGGTCAGCGGGGGAAAATATGCCAGTAGATACTGGCGTGGTGGGGTGGTGTGCGGTCATAGTGCCCTCATGAGGCGTTCTCTCGTGAGTCTGGCGTTGGCGGCTTCCGTGGTGGTGGCCGGAATTCCCGGGACGGCGCGTGCCGCCGAAACCGGGTGGAATCCGGTACCGCTGCCCTTCCTGTGGCCGGGCGCGGGGCTGAGCGAGGTGGTCCCGGACGGCGCGGGCGGCGTGTGGGTCGGCGGGCACCAGGGGAAGTACTGCGTGCCGATCGTCATCGTCGGGTGCGTCGCCCGGAGCGAGGGGAACCCGGTCGTACGGCGCTGGACGGGCGCGTCCTGGACCGAGTACCCGATCAACGGCTGGACGGGCGAGGGGCCGATCGACCGGATCGCCTCGGCGGCGGGCGAGACGTGGATCGCCGGAATCAGGGTCGGGTCGGCCGACGACTTCCTGGCGCGGTTCGACGGGGCGGCCTTCCGGAAGGTCGAGCTGCCGCCCGGCATGCAGCTCGAAGCGGCCGGCACGGGGGTGGGGGGCACCTGGATCGCCGGGTACACCGAGGAGTCGCAGGAGGTGTTCCGGCTGTTCCGCCGCACCGGCGGCGGCTGGACCGCCGTCGGTCTCCCCGCGGGGATGACCAGGGTCACCGATCTTCAGGCGGCGCGGGACGGCGGCGGCATGTGGGCGATCGGGCTCGGTCCCTCCGCCGTCCGGGTCGCGGCCCGCTTCGACGGGACCTCCTGGACGAGCCTCCCACCGGCCTCGGTGGTCACCCAGTTCAGCGCAATCGTTCCGGTGGCGGAGGACGACGTCTGGGCCACGACCGCGACGGAGCTCGTCCACTGGGACGGTGCCGCCTGGACCGGGTTCCCGTTCCCGGACGGCTACCCGACGCGCGGCTACTTCGAGGACCTCGCCGTCGACGCGTCCGGCACGGTCTGGGTGACGGGCGGCGGCGAGGCGCTCCACCGGTACCGGGACGGCGAGTGGACACGGGTGGTGTTCGGCTCCTACGGGACGTTCCTCAAGGGCCTCGCCGCCGTTCCCGGGACGGACACCGTGTGGGTCGTCGGCGAGGAGGGCTCCGAGGCCCTCGCGTCCACGACCCCCTGATGCCCGGCGTCAGGAGGCGCGGCGGCGGTGGTAGGCGTAGGTGACCGCGGCCAGCAGCGGGCCCCACAGGAGAAGCGGCAGGTAGCAGGCGTAGAAGATCGCCGCCTCCCAGCCGCCCTTCTCCGTGGGGAAGTCCGCGGGCAGCGGCTCGCCCTGGAGGGTGACTCCGGTGAACTGGCCCACGAAAGAGTAGGTCCACAGGAGCGTCAGGACGACGGCGCCGAGGGCCGCCGGGATGACGGCGGCCAGGGGCGGCACGCGGCGGCCGCGCAGGACGGGGATCCAGCGCGGGAACCGCTCTCCCCAGGTGGCGACCAGGCCGACGGCCGTGAACGCCACCAGCTCCGAGAAGATCGACAGGACGACGACGTAGACGCGCTCGGCGGGCGGGGCGGCCTCGTCGAAGCCCATCGTCCGGCCGAACGCCAGCGGGAGCCGCCAGAGGCCGGACGGCAGCACGGCCAGCGGGATGGCGAGGGCCGCGATCCAGGCCCAGCGCGGGACCCCGGGGGCCGGGGCGTGGGACGCCCGCCACGCGTCGCGCAGCCGTCCCGTGGTCACCGACCTGTCGGTCGCAGCGGTCATGCTCGATCCTTCGTTCCGGCGGGCCGGGTCGCCCGATCCACAACGAAGATCGCAGCCGGGCGGGGCGCGGGGCCCCACCCGCCGGGGTGAAGCCGGTCCCCCGCCCGGGGGAGATCGGCGGGCTGCCTCCGCCGACGGTATGATCGTCTGCCCGGTGGCAGGAGATCATTCGATGCTGTTTTCCATTTCCGAGACCGTCTGGTGGCTGATCGCGATCACCGCGACGGCGTTCTTCATGGTCGGCATGCACGTGTTCCTCACCGGCATAAAGGTCCCGGACGAGGCGCGCGAGCTGGTGGAGCGGCAGACGAGGCAGGGGAAGGCCGCGTTCTACATCCTGACTCCCCCGCTCGCCGCCGTCCTTCTGGGGCTCAATCTGCTCCGGCCCGAGCCGTCTGCGGAGATCCTGTTCCTGTACAGCGTCGCGTTCGTCTCCATCCCGCTCGCCCTCTTCCCGGTGCGCGGCCGGATGCTGCGGGTCTACGTCGCGCAGTTGCGGGAACCCGGCGCCCCGGCCAGGTCCGACAAGCTCGCCACGGCGTGGATCGTCGGTTTCCTGATGGTGGTGATGGTGGTGGCCGTGGTCGCGCTGATGGCGGGGCGGCGCTAGGTGCCCTTGCATGGACGGTTGATATGAGGGAAATTCACATCTAAGCTCCCGGCATCCCCCAGAAGGGCGAGCACGATCATGGACCTGAGCGGTGTGACCTGGCGGAAGAGCTCCTACAGCGGCCCGAACGGCGGGAACTGCGTCGAGCTGGCCCCGCTCCCCGGCGCCGTCGGTGTCCGGGACAGCGAGGACCCGGACGGGCCCGTGCTCGTCCTCGCCCCCGCCGTCCTGGCGGCCGCCGTGCGCCCGCTGCTCACTTCGCGCTCCGGACGAGATCATGGACGGCCTCGCTCATCGTGACCGGGTCCACCGCGCCGAGCGGCACCGTGTGCTCCGGTGAGACGGCGGGGGCCGGACCGGCCCAGAGCGTCTTGATCTTCTGGTCGTCGCCCTCGCCGTACATGTAGGAGTACAGGCCGGGGCTGAGGTCCGCGACGACGTACAGGCCCGCGGGGTCGCGGCGGGCGAGCCACCCGCCCGCGAACCCGCCGTCGGCGTCGACGGACTCCCACCGGCCCTGGGAGTGTCCCTTCGCCTTGCCGTACGGCAGCACGAGCCCCTCCACCCGGGCGAGCCGGTGCGCGGCGCGCTCGTCGGCGGTGAGCCGGTGGACGGGACGGCCGAGCTGCTCGAACGGCTGCATGATCTCGTAGTCGGCGAACAGTTCGACCCACGCGTCGAGGTCGGCCAGGACGACCGGGTGGGCGATGCCGACGCGGGTGTCGGGCGCGAGGACGAACGGGTCGTCGTGGACGTCGGCGTAGGTGCGGTCCTCGGCGACGCGGAAGGCCGTTCCGGTGTCGGTGGTCCACACGAGGCGACGGGTGATGTGGCCGAGCAGGGGGTGGGCGACGAACAGGGCGTGGAAGTCGTCCGGTGCCCAGCGCCGCCGGGTGGTCATCGCGGCCTCGAGGCGCTTGATCTCCTGGTCGGCGATCGTCCGCAGGTCCTTCTTGAGCCCCGTGAACAGGGCGTGCGCGGCCGGGGCGAGGGCCGGATCGTCCTTCGGGCCGGGCTTGGGCGCGCTCTTGCGGACCTTGCCGTTCGGCTCCACGACCAGCGGCACGAGCTGCTCGTCGAACGTCACGGTGAAGCGGCGCGGGCCGTAGTCGAGGACGAGCGTGCCCTCGGCGTCCAGGCCGAAGTCCGGGACGGCCCGGTCGGCGAGCTCGGCCGGCGTGATGCCGCGCGCGGCGGCGATCTCGTCGATCTTGCCGAGCGCGCGGGTCCTGAGCCCCTTGTACTTGCCGCGGCGGGTCAGCTCGAACAGGTGGGTGAGGGCGACGTCGGAGCCGATCGCGGCGAGGACGTCCAGCGCGGCGGCGGCCCGGGCGGTGCCGCCCTCGCCCGGCCAGCGCTTGATCAGCGGGCTGAGCCGCCGCACCGTGGTGTCGTCGCCGATCAGGCCGAGCTGCGCCAGCGCCCACTTGTGCCTGGTGGGCGCTCCGCACGCGTACCAGCGCTCGAACAGCGCCCAGGAGAACTCGGCCAGCGAGTGCCGGTCGCAGTGGTCGCGGACGTCGGTGATCTCGGGGGCGCCCTTGGCGAGCAGGTGCAGCAGGCGCCTGATCGCGGGCTCGGGCAGGGCCCGGTCGCCGCCGCGCGTGCGGATCCGCGGCAGCAGCGCGGGATCGGCCCAGTCGACCTTCGTGCTGCGGGCGGGCCTGCCCGCGAGGACCGCCGGCAGGTCGTCGGCGTCCGGGACGGACGGGCGCGGCCGCAGGGCCTCGACGGCGCCCGGCGGCAGCGTCTCGGCCAGGGCCGGGTCGGCGTACAGCAGGCCCCGCACCAGCCCGGCCGCGCGGAGGCCCCGGATCGTGCCGTCGTCCGCGAGCGGCACCAGCGCCCGGAGCGCCCGCGCCGGGCGCCGTTCGGCCGCCTCCGCCAGGGCGGCGGGCACGCACTTGTCACCGATGCGGTCGAGCAGGAAGGAGAAGACCGCCTCGTCGGAGACCGCGAGGAGGCCCTTCAGCGCGACCGTGTGCGCCTCGTGGGAGTCGTGGGAGCCGTGGTCGAACGCCCGGACGAGCAGCGGGACGGCGTCCGCGCCCAGCCCGTCGAGCAGCGTCGCGAGCACGGCGGGGTTCGCGGGCACCCAGCCGAACCGGGCGAGGTGGGCGGGACCGGACATCGAGCAGAGCAGATGGTCGCCGTCGAGGACGCCCCGGCCGAAGGAGCCGGCGAAGAACTCGTCCGTCCACGCCTTCTCGGTCGGGACCAGGTAGGCGACCGTGCAGATCCTCGAATCGCCGCCGCGGTGCGCCGCCAGGCGGTCGACGGCGTCGCCGTACTCGGCCTCGGGGGCCGCCGCCAGCAGCGCGCGAAGCCGTTTCACCACCCTGTCGTCGGCGATCCACCGGCTCGGGGGGAAGACGTCATCGCAGGACGGGCGCCTGATCTCGCCGCGCCATCCGCGGGGCGCGCCGTCGGCGTAGGCGACGAGCCGGATGCCGACGCCCCGGGTCATGCGCCGGGGCACCGGGCCGAGGGCGATCGAGGACGCCTCGGTGATGGCGCAGGCGGCGAACGCGATGCCGTGGTCCAGCACCCACGCGTCCAGGAAGGCCGTGCCGTCGACGCCGTCGAGGTACTTCACCGCGACGGCGGCGAGGACCGCCGCGCCCGTCGGGTCGGCCGCGCCGTCGAGCCACGCCCGGACGGCCTCGCCGAGTTCCGGGTCGGTCCGCTCGTGCTCCGCCATCTCCGCGGCGATCGGGCGGGCCTCGCGCTCCCACTCGCGCGCCCGCCGCGCGGCGTCCTCGTCCAGGACCACCTCCGGCCCGGGGACGCCGCCGCGCCTCGGATGGATGAGCTCGCGCCACTCGACCGGAATGCCCACCGTCTCGACCATGGCACGGGAACCTAGCGGCGAGTGCGGACATTTCCGCCGTCATAGGATCGGCGGCGTGAACGAAACGGTCATCACGGTCCGCGGGCTCGACGTGGAGCTGGGCGGCGTGCGCGTCGTGGACGGCTTCGACCTCGACGTGTGGCCCGGCCAGGTCGTCTCCGTCATGGGGGCGAACGGCGCCGGGAAGTCGACGCTGCTGCGCTGCCTGGCGGGCCTGCAGCGTCCCTCCGCCGGGGCGGTGAGCGTGCTCGGACGGCCGCCCGTGGACGAGCCCGCGTTCTGGCGCGACGTCGTCCTCGTCGCGGAGGAACCGGCCTGGTATCCGGGGCTGTCGGTGCGCGAGCACGTCGAGCTGATGCGGGCCGTCCACGACGGGGCCCGGCTCGAGGCGGACGCGGCGCTGGAGCTGTTCGGGCTGGCCGGACGCGACGACGCGGCGCCGCTGCGGCTCTCGACCGGGCAGCGGCAGCGGCTGTCGCTGGCGATGGGGCTGGTCCGGCCGAGCCGGCTGCTCCTGCTGGACGAGCCGGAGCGCGGCCTCGACCCCGAGTTCCTCGACCGGCTCCCGGAGATCCTCGTCGCCTACCAGGCGGACGGCGGCACCGTGGTGATGGCGACCCACGACGACGACCTCGCCTGGAGCACCCACCGGGTGCGGATGGAGGCCCCCGTATGACCGGCGTGCGGACGGTCCGGGGACACCTCCGGGCGCACGGCCGAACACCCGCGAGCTGGGCGGACCGGTACACGCGGGCGGCCGCGGCGCTGATCGTGGCGCTGTCGGCCGGGCAGGTCGCCCGCACCGCGCTGCCGTCCGCCGCGCGGGACGTCGACCCGTCGCAGGTGGGCGCCGGGCTCGCCCTGGTCGCGCTGGCCTACGCGGGGTTCCTCGCCCTGGCCCGCAGGTTCGGGCCCGTCTCGCTCCCGGCCGCCGACGCGGCGTGGCTGCTGCTCTCACCGCTCCCCCGCCGGGGGGTGCTCGGCCGGACCGCGGTGATCCTGCTGGTGCTCGCGCTCGCGGGCGGGGCCGTCCTCGGCGTCGCGCTGTCCGCCGTCCTCGGCGTGGCCGACCCCGTGCGCCTGGCCGGCGCGGTGGTGCTCGGCGTCGCGGCGACGGCGGGCGGGACGGCGACCGCCGTCCTGGCCCAGGCGTCACCGCCGTGGGACGCGTGGCTGCAGACGGTGATCGCCGGGAGCCTGTCCGCGGCCGTGCTCGCGATGGTGCTCGGCAACGGTCCCGGCCGTGAGCTGCTCGCCTCCCTCACCGACGCGCCCACGTCGCCGGTGACGGTCGTGGTCGCCGCGTGCGCGGTCGCGTCCGCGCTGCTGCTCCGGCTCGCGTGGGGAGCGCTTCCGCGCATCCCCGCCCGCGTGCTCCTGGACGCGTCCACCCGCACGGGACACGTGGTCGCCGCGGCGGCCGTCCTCGATCCCGGCGCGCTGTCGGGGATCGCCGAGGACGCCCACTGGCGGGGACGGCTCGTGCGCTCCCGCCCGTGGCCCGCGCGGCTGAGCGGTCCGGCGGCCCTCGCCTGGATCGACTGGCGCAGGCTGTCGCGCCGTCCGGGCCGGGTGTGCGGGCTGGTCGCGGCCGGTGCGCTGCCCGCGCTGGTCGCCGCGGCCGGTGCCGGGGCGGGGGCGGTGGCCGCCGTGGCGGCGGCCGGGGCGATGACCGCGGCCGCGGCGGGCACGGCGGGCGTCCGCCGCGACGCCGACGACCCGGGGCTGGCGCGGCTGTTCGGCGTCGCGCCCCGCGTGGCGCTGGCCGCGCGCGCGGTGCTGCCCGCCCTGCTCGGCGGCGCCTGGCTCGCGCCGGCCCTCGCCGCGCTGACCGCGGCGGGTGCGCTGCCCGGTGCGGCCTGGTGGGCGTTCGGCCCGGCGGCGGCGCCCGCGCTGGCCGCGGGGGCGCTGCGGATGGCCCGGCGGCGGCCCGTCGACCACGCCATGCCGATCGTCGAGACGCCCGTCGGCTCCCTGCCCACCGGCCCGTTCATCTGGGCCGTGACCGGGATCGACGTCGCCGCGCTCGGCTGCGCGCCGCTGCTCGCGGCCCTGAGCGCCCCGCCGTCCGCGATCGGCGCCCACCTGGCCGTCCAGGCACTGGCGGGCGCGGCCGTCCTCGCCGGCTACCTGGCCGCCGCGCGCCGCTGACGGGTCAGGGGGTGGGCTTCACTCCGGCGTCGGCGAGGATCTCGCGGTTCTCCCGGTAGAGGGCGTCGAACGCGGCCAGTTCCGCCTCGTCGTCCTGCTTCTCGAACGTCAGCGGGCCCTCGCCGGCCAGGGAGCCCCGGTCGACCTCGGCCCGGAAGACGATCGTGCCGTTGCCCTCCAGGACGGGCTGCCAGCGGCCCCCGGACTCCTGCAGCCACGACCGGGCCGGACCGCCCGGGTTCCGCACCAGCACGGGGACGTCCGGCTCGACCCGTCCGAGCCGCGACAGCACCGCGCGGGACGCCGCCACGCCCGACCCGCAGCTCGGCGTCAGCCCCGCGCCGCGCTCGTAGGTCTGCACGTAGACGTCGTCCGGGCCCCGCTCGTCCAGCGGGAGGACGAAGCTGACGTTCGCGCCGAGCGGGAAGTCGCCGGGCGCGTCCGCGACCCGCAGGCCCGTCTCGATCAGGTCGTCCTCGCGGTACTCGGTGATGACGCTGACCAGGTGCGAGTTCGGCACCGCCACCGCCGTCACCGGCAGCGACGCGTGGTAGGCGCCGAGCACCCGGTCGACGACCGCGCCGCCCGCACCGGCGACGATCGGGTCGGCGGGCGTGAAGTCGACCGGCGGCAGCTCGACCGCCGTCCGCCGGACGCCGTGCGACGTCGTCCCGGCGTCGCGGACCGTGAAGTCGTACGGGCCGGTGCGCAGGACGACCCGTCCCGCGTCGTGGCGGTCGAGGAGGAGCCGCCCCGCGCCGCGCATCCCGTTGCCGCACAGCAGCGACTCCGAGCCGTCCGGGTTGAAGAACCACGCGCGGCCCGAACCGTCGCCGCCGTCCACGATGAAGTAGACGCCGTCGGCGCCGAGCCCGTCCCGGCGGTCGCACAGCCGCCGCACCGCGCGGGCGGCCTCCCCGCCGGGGAACAGCTCGTCCGGGGCACCGTCGATGACCAGGATGTCATTACGGTTTCCGTGGACCTTGACGACCGGCAACTGCGACATGGCGGCTCTCTGACGTGCTGTAACGGATAATCCGACCATCGTACCGGCCGGCCGGAAACCCTCGCCGGATCGCGCCGCCAGCATCGCCGACATCACATCCCCCCGCACACACCTGGACGCGCCATGTGGGACGACTTCG
Organism: Actinomadura cremea; assembly: GCF_014648495.1. GTDB lineage: Bacteria > Actinomycetota > Actinomycetes > Streptosporangiales > Streptosporangiaceae > Spirillospora > Spirillospora cremea. Next base: position 55,597 of record NZ_BMRF01000003.1, on the reverse strand, counting down.
CCCGCCTCCGGACCGGCTTCCTCCCCGACGTCGACGAGCAGACGCTCATCTTGAAGATCGCCGAAGAGTACGGCGAGGCCGTCCAGGCGTACATCGGCGTCACCGGCCAGAACCCGCGCAAGGGCGTCCACGGGACGCGGGACGACGTCCGGGACGAACTCGCCGACGTCATCATCACCGCGGGCATCGCCCTCGTCGCCCTCGCCGGGGACGACCCGGAGCGCGCCCGCGCGCAGCTCCAGCGGCGCCTGCGCGCCGTCACCGACCGCTCCGGCGTCTGACCTCAACCTTCCGCGACGTCCTCGAACATCCACCGGTGGCCTTCGAGGTCGGCCGCCCGGTACCGGCCGTCGCCGGGCTCCCCCAGGATCGTCGCCCCGGCGCGCCGGGCCCGTTCGAGATGCGCCTCGACGTCCGAGACGTACACGTGGACGCCGTCGATCACGTAGGGGACGGACGACCACGCGGCGGCGTCCGCGCACGTCTCGGCGTGCCGTCCGGGCGAACGGTACGCGGGCGTCGGCTCGGCCATCATGATCAGGCCGCCGTCCCCGGTCTCCATCTCCGCGTGGCCGATGGTCCCGGCGGGCATGGTGATCCGGCCGGTCTCCCGGAACCCGAAGGCGTCGCCGAGCCAGGCGAGCGCCGCACGGACGTCCTCGTACGACAGCATCGGAGTGACGATCTGCCTCATGGCGTCTCCCAGAACGCGTCGGGGCCCGTTACCGCCTCGACTCTGCCTCGCCCCGAGCCGTCCCGTCTCGGACGAACGGAACCCGACCGATCACCCGTCGTCTTCGTGCTCCGGCGGTGCGAGCTTCGCCGCGATCGCGTAGTCGACGTGGACATCGCGGTACGTCGTCCTCGCCTCGGCCTCGTCGGGGACGCCCGCACGGACGCTGCCCGACGAGGAACGGGCGTCGGCGTCCCCGGTGAACACCACCGAACTGTCCGGGACGACGTCGAAGCGCAGCTCGTCGGCCTTGATCGTCGCCCGGAACAGGATCGCCGCCGCCGCCGCGACCTCGTCGTCCGGATACTCACCGGCCATCGTCCCCTCCTCGTTTCCGGTTCCCCGGTCAGCGGCTCGACTACTTGGAGAACATGCGCATCAGGGTCTTGCCGAGCTCCTGCAGGGACTCCTCGGTCTCTTTGAGCACCCCTCGCAGTTCCGTGGCGGCGTCCTGCTCCCGACCGCCCCCGTCACCGTCACCGTCGCCGTCGCCGTCGCCGTCGCCGTCGCCGTCGTCGCCGTCGCCGTTGTCGCCGGGCGCCTTGTCCTCGTCCTCGTCCTGCCCGGCTTCCTGGCGGTCTTCGCCGGTATCGGAGGACGACGGCCGCTCGTCCGGCTGCTCGTCCTTCGGCTGCTCGTCCTTCGGCTGCTCGTCCTTCGGCTGCTCGTCCTTCGGCTGCTCGTCCTTCGGCTGCTCGTCCTTCGGCTGCTCGTCCTTCGGCTGCTCGTCCTTCGGCTGCTCGTCCGGACGGTCCGCGCCCGCGTCGTCGCTCGGCTCCGCTTCGGTGTCGCGCCGGGTGCCGTCACCGTCGTCGGCCTTCTCGCCGGTCGCACCGCTCACGGCCTCGGCAGCGCCCGCCGCGACGCCTCCGGCCGTCCCGCCGGCTCCCTCGGCGGCTCGTCCGGCGCCCGCACCGGCCTGCTGGGCCGCGCCTCCGGCGCCCTGGCCGACCCCCTCGGCCGCGCTCCCGGCGCCCTTGCCGACCTGTTCGGCCGCACCGCCCGCACCTTGGCCGACATCCTTCACGGCACCGCCCGCGCCTTCGCCGACGCCCTGCACCGCATCACCCGCACCCTCGCCGACGCCCTGCACGGCATCACCCGCACCTTCGCCGACGTCCTTCACGGCATCACCCGCACCCTGGCCGACGTCCTGCACGGCGCCGCCCGCACCCGCACCGACGTCCTGCACGGCACCACCGGCCCCGCGCCCCACCTCCTGCACGGCGCCCCCCGCGCCCTGGCCGACGTCCTGCACGGCGCTGCCCGCACCCCGGCCGACGTCCTCGACGGCGCCGCGGGCGCCCGTGCCCAGTTCGCCGACCGCTCGTCCCGCGCCGGAGCCGATGGACTCCACGCCCCGGCCGATGTGCTCGAGGAGTTGCGGGTTGCGGTCGAGGGTGGTGAGGACGCGGTCGACGATGGCCGCCACCTCGTCGAGCCTGACCTCCAGGAGCGCCTGCGCCTCCACGCCCTTGATGTCGAGCTTGACCGCGCCGAGGCCGACGTCGGCGCCGACGTTGAGCCTCAGCATGTCGAGGACCTGGGCCGAGAGCGCCACGTGCGCTTCGAGGTTCTCGACCTCGAGGGAGATCTCCTCGACCTTGAGCTCCGGGACGTTGAGATAGACGTCCGGCCCGCCCTTGGCCGAGCGCCGCTCGGCCCGGCGGGCAGGCTCGTCCGGTCCACGGTCCTGCTCCGGTTCTTCGGGCGTGGTGTCTGCCATGGGTCCCCCTCGACCGGTCTGGATCACTCGGCGTCGCCCTGCTCGGCGTCCTGCTGGGCGTCCTGCTCGTCGTCCTTCTTGTCCTCTTGCCCGCCCTCTTGCTGGGCGTCCTGCTGGGTGTCCTCCTGATCGTCCTGCTGGGTGTCCTCGTCCTGCTGGTCGTCCTGCTGGGCGTCCTGCTCCTCCTTGACGGCGTCCTCGTGGGTCTTGACGACCTCGCCGTCGCGGATCTCGCCTCGCCAGCCCTCGATGGCGTCCTGTTCGAGGACGGCGCGGGTCATCATGTGGCGCTTGATGTGCTTGAACTCGAGGCGGAGCCGGCGTCCCTGCGCGCGCCACAGGTTCGCGGTCTTCTCGAAGAAGCCGTCCGGGTGGTACTCGGCGACCAGCAGGACGCGGGTCAGGTTGGGGGTCAGCTCCGCGAAGGTCACGGCCCCGTCCACGTACCCCTTGGCGCCCTCGGACTTCCACACGATCCGCGTGTCGGGCACCTGCTCGGTGATCGTCGCCTCCCAGCTGCGGTGCGAGAGGAAGATCTGCGCGCGCCAGTTGAGCTTCTCGTCGGACTCCTGCTCGACGCTCTCGACCTTGCTGGTGAACGAGGGGTAGTCGCCGAACCGCGTCCACTGGTCGTAGGTGGCGCGCAGCGGCAGCCCGACGTCGAACTCCTCGATGATGGTGACGACCTTGGCCTCCTTCTCGCCGCCGCCGCCTCCGCCGCCGTCACCGTCTCCGCCCAGGCCCGTGACGTCCTTGACCTTCTCCTTCGCGCCGGTCATCCCGGCGCTGACGCCCGCTCGGAGCGGCGATTTCCCCTTCGCGATCTCCTTCGCCCCGGCAGCGAGCATCTTCCCGCCGGTGCCGCCGCCGTCCCCCGCGGTCTCGCCCAGCCGTCCGGTCAGGTCTTTTATCTTGTCGTTGGCGGTAGAAAGCGCACGCATCATCAGGGCGCGCGCGAGGTCCTGACCCGCCTCCTTGAGCTGGTCGAGGGGGAGGTCGTCGGTCAGACCCGGCGCGTCTTTGGTCTTGGTCTCGGCCATGGTCACCACTCTCACTCCGGAGGGGCCGCCCCCCGCCCGGCGTGCGGTCCGTCCGGTCGTCCGCACGGCGGAGCGCGGCGTCACCTCACCTGTCACCGCCACCGGCGGCGAACAAACGACACAAACCCCGCCGACCAGGTAAAACGTTGGTCTGAACGGGACGTTCCAGCCCGTCGGAGTCGGGAACGCGGGACGGGCGCGCCGTCCCTTCGGTTCGCTTCGTGAGCGCACGCAGCATGACCCGCGTTCCGCGCCCGGTCCGCGCATTTCGCCACACGGGCGGGGAACATCGGGTGACGATCCGGGCGCTCAGCCGGGCTGCAGGACGGCGAAGTCGCCCAGATCGTGCGAGATCGTGAACACGCGGGAGGTGATGCGCCAGCCGTCCGGGGTGCGGGTCCAGCGGTCCTCGTACTCGCCGAAGCACTCGTAGGCGAGCCCCTCCGCCGTCCCCTTGCCCCGGTGGTGGACGCGCGCGTAGGTCAGCGACCGGGCCTCGTCGCCGCGGATCTCGACGCGGTGGTTGCCGAGGAGGTGCTGGGACGGCCCGCAGCCGCCGAGGTGGGCGCGGACGGTGGCGACGATCTCGTCCCGCCCGGTGCGGCGGTAGCCGGTGGCGGACGGGACGAACATGGCGCCGAGGGCGGCCCAGTCGCGGCGGTCGAGGGCGGCGGCGAGTTCGGCGAGCCGCTCGATGATCTGGTCGCGGTCGCGCAGCGTGGAGGTCATTCCTCTCGTATACGGCCCTCGGCGAGCCGGCCGCCGCCTCTTTCCCGCTCAGCGGGCCGCCCGAGCGCCGATCTCCGCGATCGTCGCATAAGAAAAAACCGCAGACACAAGGTCTGCGGTTTTCGTGGACAGTACCCCCGAGCGGATTCGAACCGCCGTTACCGCCTTGAGAGGGCGGCGTCCTAGGCCACTAGACGACGGGGGCAGGACGTGCCGTCCGCCCCCACGCGTTGCCGGAGAGAAGCGAACGTGTACCCCCGAGCGGATTCGAACCGCCGTTACCGCCTTGAGAGGGCGGCGTCCTAGGCCACTAGACGACGGGGGCCTGTCCGCTGTCGCGGACGCAGCTGGGGTACCAGGACTCGAACCTAGACTAACTGAACCAGAATCAGTCGTGCTGCCGATTACACCATACCCCAGAGAGGTACGCGGGCTTCCCGCCGTTTCAGGCTGGTCGCTCGCGCCTCGAAGAGACTACAGGACCCGGGGACTTGGACCAAAACGATTAACGGAAGGTCATTCCCGCGTCGCCATCGCGAAGAGTTCGAGTTGCACGCCGTCGGGGTCACGGAAGCACAGGACCGGCCCGAACGCGGTCTCGGCGACCGGCGAGCAGGTGACGCCGAGTTCGGTGAGGCGGGCGTGCCAGTCGTCCAGGTCGGCCCGGCTCGCGACGGCGAACGCGAGGTGGTCGAGCCCGGGCCGGCGATGGTCGAACGCGCCCTCGGCGTCCCGGTGCTGCTGGATGCCGAGGATCACGGGACCGGCCGGATGGACGCAGATCGTCTCCAGCCACGCGTCGCCGTCCTCGACGTGGAACGGGGTGAAGCCGAGGACGTCGCCGTACCAGCGGACGCTCGCGTCGCGGTCACGGACGGACAGGGAGAGGTGCGAGAGGCCGGCCAGCTCGGGCATGCGTGCTCCTTACTCCGGTTCGGAGCATCGACAATACTCCGGACCGGAGTATATTCCTAGGGTGGCGCGAGAACTGACGACGACGTCCTACGCGATCCTGTCGCTGCTGGCCGTCCGGCCGTGGACGACGTACGAGCTCAAGCAGCAGATGGACCGCAGCCTGCGGGTGATGTGGCCGCGCGCGGCCAGCGTCCTCTACGAGGAACCCAAGAAGCTCGTGGAGCGTGGTCTGGCCCGCGCGCGCGCCGAATACACCGGGCGTCGCAAGAGCACGGTCTACGAGATCACCGAGGACGGACGCGCCGCGCTCAAGGAGTGGCTGGGCGAACCGGGCGCGGGCCCGGTGCTGGAGTTCGAGGGTCTGGTGAAGGTCGCCTTCGCCGACCACGGCGATCTGGACGGGCTCCGCACCGTCCTGCGGGGCGTCCGGGAGGACGCCGAGCGGCGGGCGGCCCGGACCGAGGAGCGGATGGCCGAGTACGAGGAGGGCGGGCCCTACCCGGACCGGCTGCCGGTGATCGCGCTCACCGCGCGGCTGCTGCGGGAGCAGAACGAAGCGCTGCTGCGCTGGGCGGAGTGGGCGGAGGCCGAGGTGGCCGGATGGGACGGCGTCACGCCGCGGACCGGCGCCCGGGTTCCCCCGGACGCCTTCCGCGATCGGCCGGCCGAGCCGCCCGCATCCGCCGGTGAGAGCGGCTGACCGCCGTCCCGTGCTCCGCGTCAATCGCGGGCGACGACCCGGTTGGTGAGGGTGCCGACGTTCTCGACGGTGACGGCGACCTCGTCACCGACCTCCAGCGGGCCGACACCGGCCGGGGTGCCGGTGAGGATGACGTCGCCCGGCAGCAGCGTCATGACCTGGCTGACGTACTCCACGAGCTTCGGGACGTCGTGCATGAGCTGCGAGGTGCGGGCGCTCTGCCGGACCTCGCCGTTGACGGTCGTGCTGATCGCCAGGTCGGCGGGATCGACCTCGGTCTCGATCCACGGGCCGAGCGGGCAGAACGTGTCGAAGCCCTTCGCGCGCGTCCACTGGCCGTCCTTGGCCTGGAGGTCGCGGGCGGTGACGTCGTTCGCGCAGGTGTAGCCGAGGATCACCTCGGCGGCCCGGGACGCGGGCACCTCGCGGCACATCCGGCCGATGACCAGCGCCAGCTCGCCCTCGTAGTCGACCCGCTCCGACAGCTTCTCCGGGTAGGCGACGGCCTCGCCGGGTCCGATGACGCTGGTGGACGGCTTCGCGAAAATCAGCGGCTCGGCCGGCGCCTCCCCGCCCATCTCCTTGGCGTGGTCGGCGTAGTTCTTACCGATCGCGATGACCTTGCTGGGCAGGATCGGGGCCAGCAGCCGGACGTCGGCGAGCGGGAAGCGGTGTCCGGTGAAGGTGAGCTCCCCGAACGGATGCGCCGCGACGGCGGCGACGGTGTTCTCCTCCACCACTCCGAAGGACATGCCCTCGTCGGTGGAGAACCTGGCGATACGCATACTCGAGAGCCTAGTCCCCCGCTCACAGCCCGCATCCGGCGCCGTTGAGGACGCACTCGGCGGGTGCCGCCGGGGTCCCCGCGGCACCGAACCGGACCGTCACCGTGCCGCCCGGGGGGACGGCCGCCGCGCCCGGCGCGTTCTCGATCACCACGGGCTCGCCGCTCTGCACGAGCCGTCCGCCCCACACGTTGCGGACGTCCCCGCCGGGCACCAGGAACGACAGCCGCCACGACGTCATCGGCCGTCCGGTGCGGTTGGTCAGGACGAACGTGCCCTCGTAGTAGCCGGAGTCGCGCTGGACGACCTCGTACGTGACGCCGTCGCCCCGCAGGCCGCCCGGCCCCGGGGACGGCGCTCCGGCGGACGGCGCACCGGCCGCGGCGGTGGGAGTCCCGGGCGCGGGCGGCGCGGCCGTCGGCCTCGCCTCGGCCACGCGCGGCGAGGCGGCGGGCGCGGGGCTCCGCGCCTCGCCGTCGCCGAGGGCGAACATCGCGCCGATGGCCACGGCGACCACCAGCACGCCGACGCCGAGCGCGACGGCCGGACCGCGAAGGTCGCGCCCAGGCCCGCGTGCGGCCTCGGGGACCTCGGGGGCGTCAGGGACATCGGGAACGCTCGGAACGCCCCGAACGTCCGGAACGTCCGGATCGGCGAGTTCGGCGGTGCCGCCGGAGCGCCTGGGCTCGGCGGGGTGCGCGGGCAGCGGCGCGACCCGCACGTCCTCCGGGTCGGGCTCCTCCCGGCGGGCGGGCTTCTCCGGTTCCGGGACGTCCGGAACGGTGTCGTTCGGGGAGCCTCCGGGATCGTCCGAGGCGGCGGGCGGGTCCGGGTCGGTCGCGCCGGGGTCGGCGACCGGGGCGGTGAACCCGGTGGCGGTCGGGGGGTCCGGGGGCACGTACCGGCGCTCGTCTCCGCTCATTCGCCACTCTCCCGTGTCGTCGCTCTCATGGAGTCCGACGGCCGGGACGGCGGCGAGGTTCGTCCCCGAGGGACGGTTCAGCCCGTCGTGCTGGGCTCCAGGCCCCGCCGCGCGGCCTGCCGCTGGTGCCGGTTCAGCATGTCGGTGATCAGCGCGATGGCGTCCGGCGTGGTGGCGGTCTGGACGCCGCTGAGCCAGCGGGTGGCCTCGGCGAGCAGGTCCTCGGCGGACTCGTCGGGCGACCGCGCGTCGGCCAGCCTGCCGAGGACGGCGCCGAGCCGCAGCGCCGCACCGGCGTGCCCGGACTCGGCCGCCCGCCGGTACCAGCCGGCGGCCCGCTCCAGGTCGCCCTCGCGCTCGCACACCCGCCCCAGCCCGAAGGCCACGTCGACCCGGTCCCCGTCCGTCGGACGCCCGAGGTCCTCGGGTCTCCAGGGTCGGACAGGCATACGATCACTCCGGTGTTCGGGGGCTGGGGGACGGCATGCGGGAACGCCGCGCTTGCCGCGCTCGTCCCATGGTGACCGCCGCACCTGGAATCCGCCACCGATTTCGACGATTTCGGCGGAACTCCTCCTGCCCCGCGCCGATACCGGCGGAAAGACCGGCGCGGGGGGCCGAACTCAGCGGCCGTCGTAGCGCGCCAGCGCGTCCTCGAAACCGTCGTGCCCGTCGGCGAACGAGCGCAGCCGAACGGGGTCGCCGCCGGCGGGCTCCGCCAGGCGGTCCGCGACCTCGCGCGGGTCCGCCAGCACGCTCCCGCCGAGGCGGACGGGGTCGCGCAGGACGGTTCGCACGCCCGGTTCACCGGAAACGAAGTCGCCGAGCACGAAACCGTCGGTCTCATTCCAGACGAGGGCCTTGAGCCCGAGGACGAAGGTGGCGTCCCGGGGGTCGGACGGGTCGAGCCAGACGTCGGCGAGCCGCACTCCACGGGCCGCGAACTCGTCGGCGACGGCCGTGACATAGCCGCGGGTCACATCGACGAAGGGGTCCGGGTGAGGCAAGGGTCGAATGTCGCCGGTCACTGGGGCTCCCTCTCTACTTGACTTCAATCGAAGTATGGGAGATGGAATCCCGTTTGTCCCGTTTGGTGATCAAACTATCCCTTTATGGGCAGCACGGAACAGCCCCCTCGACCCGGCCTCCTTTCCGCTCCCGCCTTCGCCCCTCCGCGACCCGGCGGCGGGCGCCTCGACCCAGGACGCCCGCCCCCTTCCCTACCGGGCCGCGCCCCGCCCGCCGATCCCCGTCGGGGACGACCGGCGGGACGTCCATCGCCGCGCCGCGGCGACCATCCGCGGCGCGATGACCACGGTCGCCCCCACGACCGGGCACACCACGACCGACACGCCCAGAGCCCGCCGGGCCCGCGCGCCGGCGATCGGTCCGGAGGGCGCGGCGCGCACCGGCGACCGCCCCTCCTCCACCCTGGTCAGGACCAGGCGCGGGTACGCACTCGCGGTCGGCCGCACCTCGATCGGCACCGGGCCGATCCGGCTCTCTTCCACTGTCGACTCCTTCGGCCGGGCGGCCCCCCGCCCGCGTCGGCGGGCGATCACACCGCGCCGCGGTCCGGTTCGCGCTCGCCCCGGACCACCACGTTGACCAGCAGCGCCCGCCGCCCGGGGGACGGCGTGCGCGAGAGGGCGCGGGTGCGGAACACCACGGTCCGGGTGAATCGACCCGCGAACACGACGTAGAGCGCGAGGACCGCGAACAGCAGCGTCGGCCCGAGCACCCACAAGTAGACGACGTTCATGCTGTCCTCCTCCTCCACGCTTTCGGGATGTGCCTTATCAAAGGCACTTCCACCTTGCTACGCTTGTTCAAGTCTTCAGTTGGTCGGGTTGTACCAACAAGTCTCCCACCCACAGTGTTACCCTTTCTAGGGGTTGCAAACATGTTGGATGGGAAGAGCTTGTTCGGTACCCGTTGTCCGGATCCGGGGGCGAGCCCCCGCTCGGGTCCCGCAAGCGGACAGGTCGGAAGGGAGCGGAACCACCATGGCCCGCACGACGCCCCCCCGTTGGCGCGACGTCGCCGACGACCTGCTCCAGCGCATCGAGCGCGGTGATCTCGCGCCGGGCGACGGATCCGCCCCGCGCCGGCGGCTGCCGCCGGAGAAGGACCTCGAACTGCACTACAACGTCTCGCGCAACACCGTCCGCGAGGCGCTGTCGTGGCTCCAGAAGCAGGGCGCCGTGATCTCCGAGCAGGGCAAGGGGACGTTCGTCGTCCACCGCCCGCAGGCCGACCACGTCACCCTGTCCGCCGCGGCGCTGGGCCTGGCGCCCGGCGGCGGCGACGGCGAGTGGTACAACCGGGACGCGTTCATCCCGGAGGGCAGGACGGTGACCGTCTCGCCGGTCAAGGTGGAGGTCCAGGAGGGGCCGCAGCTCATCTCCTGGTACCTGCAGGCCGACGAGGAGGCCGAGTTCATCTCCCGGCACCAGCTCCTCTACCTGGACGGGCGCCCGTGGGCGATGCAGACGTCCTTCTACCCGCTGGACTTCGCGACCGCGGGGGCCGCCCGGCTGCTCAAGCCGCGCAACATCCCCGAGGGCGCGGTCGCCTACCTGAAGGAGACCCTCGGCTACACCGAGGTCGGCTTCCACGACGAGATCAGGGCGCGCGTCCCGGACGCCAACGAGAAGCAGTTCTTCAGCCTCGGCGACTCCGCCGCCGACGTCGTCTTCGAGACCGTCCGAACGGCGTACTCGGAGAACGGCCGGGCCTTCCGTCTCACCGTGACGATCTGGCCCGCCGACCGGACGCGCCTGCACTACAACGCCGGGGACGTCCCGCCCGACATCCTCAAGCGCCCCGGTCAGGGGGGCTCGCGCAGCGTTCCGCCGCTCGACGACGACGGCTGACGCACCGCGCGGACCGCCCGCCGGCACGCCGCAATCGACCGCACGCCCCCGTAACCCGACCGCCCGCGCGGGAGCCTCGGCTCACCCGCCGGGCCCCGGGCGACGGGGGCCGTTCACTCTCGGAGCGCAGGAGCACGTGGACACAGACACCGGGATCCGCCGGCGCCGCCGGATCTCCTCGGACGCCTACCGCATCCGCCCCGCCCGGACGGACGAGCTGGACGTCGTCCTCGGCCTCATCGACGGGGCCGCCGCGTGGCTCCGGAAGGAGAAGCCCGCGACGCGCCAGTGGAACCGGCCGTGGCCGGATCCGGACGGCCGCAGCAAGCGGGTGTGGGCGGGCCTGCGGGACGCGGAGACGTGGCTGCTGCTCGACGGCGCCGACGATCCCATCGGCACGGTCACCATCAAGCAGGAGGGCCACGACGAGCTGTGGACGGCCCGCGAGCGCGAGACGCAGGCCGTCTACCTGCACCGGCTCGTCATCGAACGGCGCCACGCGGGCACCGGCCTGGGCGCCGAGCTGATCGACTGGGCGGGCCGCAAGGGACGGTCGCAGCACCCGGCTGCGGAACTGATCAGGATCGACGTCTGGTCGGACAACGCCGAACTGCACGACTACTACCGGCGGCAGGGGTTCCGGTACATCGCCACCCGGACGACGAGCGACAGGTCGCCGTCCGGTGCGGTGTTCGAGAAGCCGATCGGCCCGGAGCCCGCGGCCCCGCGCATCCGCGAGGCGGACGGTCAGACGAACCGGACGAGCATCAGGTCGCTGTCGGGGGTCTCGCGCCAGTAGACGGCGCCCGGCTCGCGCGACATCCGCTCGATCTCGGCGGAGATGATCAGCGCCCGGTTGATGCAGTCGGTCTTGTTGTAGCCGGTCATCTCCTGGAACCGCTGGAGGGCCTGGGCGGCCTTGCCGGTCAGGTTGATCGTGACGCGCTCGCCCTGCGGAACCGCCTCCGCGCGGGCCCGGGGGGCGTTCTCGTCGGCTCGAGCGTTGGTCATGGGCTGCTCATCTCCAATCCGGAGAGCGACAGTCGGCTCCGCCCGACGCCGGGGGCGCGGCCGGATGCCGTCAGGCCGATGTGCAGCCGTCGAGCAGCCGTCCCCTGCCCCGGAAAAGGGTGTACAGGTGTTTTTCCCCTGCCCCGGCGACACGAAAACCTGACCGCGCTCCACTTCGTCGCACTGTCACCAGCAGGCTAGCTAACATTCACCGGCTTCCGTACATCAAATGTATGGCAATCGGATGCATCGCAATTTAGCCTGTGCGTGGGACGTGGGGATCCGACGAGCGCCGAGGAGCCGGTGGAAGCGGGGTCGCGGGCCTTCTCGGGGAAGGAAGCATCGTGAGGACTCGAGGACGCGGGGGACGGGAGTCGCCGGGACTGCTGAGCGCGCAGGTCACCACGCCCGTGACGCTGGCCGGGCTCGGGCTGGGATACCTGCTGGACGGTTCGGCGGGCGCGGCCGTCGCGGGCGTGCTGGCGTTCCTGTCGCTGCCCGCCGCCGCCGTGGCGAACGCGGTCGTCCAGTACCTGCGGGTCGGGACGCCGGAGGGGGCCGCGCCGGAGGGGGCCGCGCCGCAGGCCGTCCCGGCCACCGACCTGGTTCCCGGCACGCGAGCCGCGCCCATGGAACTCGCAGGGGGAACCTATCCGGAGACGGCGTTCTGGGGGGCACTGTCGCAGGACGAGCGACGCACGCTCCTCGCAAGCGCGCGCGGGCACGTCTACGGCAAGGAGGACGTGCTGTGCCATGAGGGCGGGCCCGCCGACGAGGTCATCGTGATCCTCGACGGCTGGACGCGCGTGTGGGTGCGGGACGGCGTCGACGAGCGGATCGTGGCGTTCCGCGGGCCGGGCGAGCTGGTCGGCGAGCGTGCGGTGCTGCTCGTCCGGGACCGGTCCGCCACCGTCACCGCCGAGGGCGGCGTGGCGGCGCTGCGGGTCCGGGCCGAGACGTTCGCGGCGTTCCTGGCGGAGCACCCGCGCGTCCGGGCCGTGCTCGAACGGCAGGTGTACCGGCGCCAGACCGAGGACCGGGGGCCCGCACCGCCGGACTGGTCGAACGGCAACTGCTCGGTGCTCGTCACCGACGTCACCGGGTTCAGCTCGCCGCGGCGCACCGACGCCGACCGGCAGCTGGTCGTGGACGCGATGTACGAGCGGCTGGACGCGGCGTTCGCGGCGTCCGGGATCGACTTCTCGCGGCTCTACCAGGAGGACCGCGGGGACGGCGCGCTCGTCGTCGTCCCGCCGACCCTGCCGACCGAGCGGGTCGTCGACCCGATGCTGGCGCACCTGGCGGCGGCGCTGCGGCGGCACAACCGGCGGGCGGCGGACGCGACCCGGCTCCAGCTGCGCGCGGCGCTGCACGTCGGGCCGGTGCAGCGCGGCGACCGCGGCGTGTCGGGCATCGCGATCATCACGGCGCGGCGGCTGGTGGACGCCCCGGCGGTGAAGCGGCGGGTCGCCGAGACGGGCGCGGACCTGGCGTTCGTCGCGTCCGACTTCGTCTACGACTCGGTGATCCGGTCGGGGCCCGGCCTGGTGGATCCGGGCCGGTACGCGCGCGTCCGGGTCCGGGTGAAGGAGACGTCGCTGTCGGCGTGGCTCACCCTGGAGGGCGGGACGACCTGGCCCCAGGCGATGTAGGACGATGCAGGGAGAGCATGCACCCGAGCCGAAGGAGACCCGCGTGTCCGTCGTGAAGATCAACGTCCTGACCGTCAAGCCGGAGATGCGCGAGGAGATCGAGCGCCGGTTCGCCGGCCGGGCCGGGCTGGTGGAGTCGGCCGAGGGGTTCGAGGGCTTCGAGCTGCTGCGCCCGGTCGAGGGCCAGGACCGGTACATGGTGTACACGAAGTGGCGCAGCGAGGAGGACTTCAAGCGCTGGACCGAGAGCCAGCAGTTCCAGCGCGGCCACGCGGAGGCGGCGAAGGACCGCCCCGCCGGTCACGGCCACGGCCACGGGCACGGCGGCCCCGCCGCGGCGGGTGCGGAGCTGTGGAGCTTCGAGGTCGTCCAGAGCGCGGACCCCAAGCCGTCCGAGGGCTGAACACCGGCGACGCGGCGCCCGTCCGGATCCGTCCGGACGGGCGCCGCCGCGTTCGTCAGCGGGCCACGAGGTCCTGGTAGTCGGGGTGCTTCCCGATCCACCCCTTGATGAACGGGCAGAGCGGGACGACGCCGAGCCCCTTGGCGCGCACGTCGTCGAGCGCCCCCCGGGCCAGCGCGCCGCCGACGCCCTGGCCCTTGAAGGCCGGGTCGACCTCGGTGTGGGTGAACATGACGACGCCCTCGCCCGGTTCGTACTCGGCGTATCCGGCGGGAGCGCCGTCCACGGTGATGTCGTAACGCTGCTCGGAGGTGTTGTCGGTCACTTCGGTGCTCATGCACCGATCATGCCCCTCGGCCAGGGCGAAATGCGTCGGCACCCTGGTCGGGTCGCCCCTCGCACCCTCCGGTCAGCCGACCTCGTGCCCCGCGTGCAGCAGGCAGTAGGTGACGGCCTCCTCGAGGGCCTGCCAGGACGCGGCGATGACGTTGTCCTCGACGCCGACCGTGCCCCATTCGCGCGTGCCGTCGCCCGACTCGATCAGCACCCGGGTGCGGGCGTCGGTGCCGTGCGAGCCCTCCAGGATGCGGACCTTGTAGTCGACGAGCTCCAACCGCGCCAGCTCCGGGTACAGCCGCTCGAGCGCGATGCGCAGGGCGTTGTCGAGCGCGTTGACGGGGCCGTTGCCCTCGCCGGTCGCGATGATCCGCTCGCCCTTGGCGTGCAGCTTCACGGTCGCCTCGCTGACCATGGAGCCGTCCGGACGGCGCTCCACGATCGACCGCCACGACTCGACCTCGAAGTGCCGCTGCCGGACGCCCGTCAGCTCCGCGCGCAGCAGCAGCTCGAACGACGCGTCCGCGGCCTCGTAGGTGTAGCCGGTCGACTCCAGCTCCTTGACCCGGTCGACGACGGCCTTCGCCTTGTCGCCGGACAGGTCGTAGCCGAGCTCGCGGCCCTTCAGCTCGACCGAGGCGCGCCCGGCCATGCTGGAGACGAGCATCCGCATGTCGTTGCCGACGGCCGCCGGGTCGATGTGCTGGTACAGGTCCGGGTCGATCTTGACGGCGGACGCGTGCAGCCCCGCCTTGTGCGCGAACGCCGACAGGCCCACGTAGGGCTGCTGCGAGCTGGGCGAGATGTTGGTGACCTCGGAGACGGCGTGCGCGATCCGGGTCATCTCGGCGAGCTGGTCGTCGCGCACGAGGGTCATCCCCCGCTTGAGCTGCAGGTTCCCGACGAGCGTGAACAGGTTGGCGTTGCCGCTGCGCTCGCCGTACCCGTTGGCGCAGCCCTGGACGTGCGTCGCGCCGGCCTTCACGGCGGCGAGCGAGTTGGCGACCGCGCAGCCCGAGTCGTCGTGGCAGTGGATGCCGACGCGCACGCCGTGCGAGACCACGTCGTGGACGACGTCGGCGAGCTCGTCCGGCAGCATGCCGCCGTTGGTGTCGCACAGCGCGACGACGTCCGCGCCGGCCTCGGCGGCGGTGCGGACGGCCTCGAGCGCGTACGCGCGGTTGGCCTTGTAGCCGTCGAAGAAGTGCTCGGCGTCCAGGAAGACGCGCTGGCCCTCCGCACGCAGGTGGGAGACCGTGTCGCGGATCATCGCGAGGTTCTCCTCCAGGCTGGTGCGGAGGGCCAGGTCGACGTGCCTGTCGTGACTCTTGGCGACCAGTGTCACGACGGGCGCGCCGGATTCGCGCAGCGCGGCGACCTGCGGGTCGTCGGCCGCCTTCATCCCGGCCCGGCGGGTCGCGCCGAACGCGGTGAGCCGCGCGTGCCTCAGGTCGAGCTCGGTCCGGGCCCGCCTGAAGAATTCGGTGTCCTTGGGGTTGGCGCCGGGCCAGCCGCCCTCGATGAAGCCGACGCCCAGGTCGTCCAGGTGGCGCGCGATGACGAGCTTGTCGGCGACGGAGAGGTTGAGCCCCTCCTGCTGCGAGCCGTCGCGCAGGGTGGTGTCGTAGACGTGGAAAGCGTCACCTTGCATGGTTTCGGAAACCCCCAGATATGGGCGGATCGGCGCCAGGACACAAAAAAGACCCCTCACGGACGTGAGAGGTCTGCGCGCCGGCGTTGTCCCGTCAGATGCCGGCGCGCCAGCCGATAATCACGAGGCTGTGGCGCATGATGCGCCCCAGTGTGCCATACGCCGCTCGATGCTCGGAACAGCGTCTCATTTTCTGAGATTCCGGGTCGGATCCCCACCCTCCGCCGGGACGGAGCCAAGGCCGCCGACCGCTCCGCCGAGTTCCGGCTCGCGATCAGCATCGGGATGGCCAGCCTCGACCCGCACCGCCCGCTCAACCCCTCCGACTCGATCTGGATGCGGCCGGTCTACGACAGCCTGCTGCCGCCGGCGAACGGCGCCGGCGGGGTCGAGATCGCCCCCAGCCGGCCACCTCCTACACGGTCGCGCGGGACGGCGTGTACCGGCGGTGGGACGGCCACTGGAACCGCGACGCCGCCCTCGCGTCGAAGCTGACCATCACCACCGTCCGCGACGCCGACCCGGAACAACTGCGATCGCGAGCGAAGCCGGATTCGAGCGAAGCGAGGATCCGGTCGCGCAGCGAGCCCTGGCGAGTCGGAGCGATGCAGCGATCGCACGCATCATCCGTTGAAGGAAGGCCCCCTAGGGCCTGACGCCGACGATGATGCTAAGCAATACCGTGGACCCAGCCGTACGGGTCGGGCTTGGTGCCGTACTGGATGCCGATCAGTTCCTCGCGCAGCCGCATCGAGATCTCGCCGGGCTCCCCGTCGCCGATCTTCCACTCCCGGTCGTGGCCCTTGACGTGCCCGACCGGGCTGATGATCGCGGCGGTGCCGCAGCCGAACACCTCGGTGATCTCGCCGGACTCGCAGCCCGCCTGCCACTCCTCGATGCTGATCTTGCCCTCCTCGGCCTGGACGCCGAGGTCGGGCGCGAGCTTCAGCATCGAGTCGCGGGTGATGCCGGCGAGCAGGGTGCCGGTCAGCGCGGGCGTGAGGATCCGCGCGTCCGAGCCGGAGCCGTAGACGAACATGAGGTTCATCGAGCCGACCTCCTCGACCCAGCGGTGCTCCACCGCATCGAGCCAGACGACCTGGTCGCAGCCCTGCTCGACGGCCTCGGCCTGCCCGGCGAACGACGCCGCGTAGTTGCCGCCGAACTTGGCCTCGCCGGTGCCACCGGGAGCCGCGCGCGTGTAGTCCTGCGACAGCCACACCGAGACCGGCTTGATGCCGCGCGGGTAGTACAGCCCGGACGGCGACGCGATGACCATGAACAGGAACTCGCTCGCCGGGTTGTTCACGCCGAGCGCGCGGGTCGTCGCGAACATGAACGGCCGCAGGTAGAGGCTGTGCCCCTCGGTGTCGGGCACCCAGTCGCGGTCGGTGCCGACGAGGAGTTCACAGGCCCGCACGAACAGCTCGTCCGGAATCTGCGGCATGGCCATCCGCTTGGCCGAGCGGTTCATCCGGGCGGCGTTCATGTACGGGCGGAAGGTGACGATCGAGCCGTCCGGCTGCTTGTACGCCTTGAGGCCCTCGAAGAGCTCCTGCGCGTAGTGGAACACCTGGCACGCCGGGTCCATCGGAATCGGCCCGTACGGTTCGAGCTTCGCGTCGTACCAGCCGCGGTCCGCCGAGTAGCGGATCGTGACCATGTGGTCGGTGAAGTGCCGCCCGAAGCCCGGGTCGGCCAGGACGCGCGCGCGCTCGGCGGCCGTCGCGGGCCGGTCGGTGCGCGTGATCTCGAAGTCCAGGTTGGTGCTCATCGCGGTTGTCCTCTCCCGGTCGCCCGTGCGGCCCCGTCGCCGCATAGGCGTCTTAGTCCCTATTGTCGTACTTCGTGGAGCCAACTCCTCGGTAACGGCGCACACGAAAAACCGGGCGCGCCGCATGGCGCGCCCGGAGTGTCCCTGTTCCGGCAGAGAGGCGCGCCCCTAGCCGGATACTCGCTTGGCGATCGCGTCGCCGATCTGCGCGGTCGACCGGGCGCCGAGCGCGCCGCGCTCGCCCAGGTCGTCCGACACCGCCCGCTCGACGCGGCGGGCCGCGTCGCCCGCGCCGACGTGGTCGAGCAGCATCGCGACCGACAGGATCGTGGCGGTCGGGTCGGCCTTGCCCTGGCCCGCGATGTCGGGGGCGCTGCCGTGCACGGGCTCGAACATCGACGGCGCCGTCCGGTCCGGGTTGACGTTGCCGGACGCGGCGAGGCCGATGCCGCCCGCGATGGCGGCCCCGATGTCGGTGATGATGTCGCCGAACAGGTTGTCGGTGACGACGACGTCGAACCGCGCCGGGTCGTTCACGAAGAACATCGTGGCCGCGTCGACGTGCGTGTAGGCGGTCGTGACCTGCGAGTACTCCTCGGCGACGCGCTTCAGCGTCCGCTGGTAGAGGTCGCCCGCGAACGTCAGGACGTTGTCCTTGTGGACGAGCGTCAGGTGCTTGCGCGGGCGCGACGCCGCGACCTCGAACGCGTACCGGATGACGCGCTCGACGCCGTACGCGGTGTTCACGCTCTCCTGCGTCGCGACCTCGTGCCGGGTGCCCTTGCGCAGGACGCCGCCGACGCCGGTGTAGGGGCCCTCGGTCCCCTCGCGGACGACGATCATGTCGATGTCGTCGGGGGTGACGCCGGCGAGCGGCGTCGTGACGCCCGGGAACAGCTTGACCGGACGCAGGTTGACGTAGTGGTCGAGTTCGAACCGGGTCCGCAGCAGGAGCCCGCGCTCCAGCACGCCGCTCGGCACGCTGGGGTCGCCGACGGCGCCCAGCAGGATGACCTCCTGCCCGCGCAGCTCCTCCAGGACCGAGTCGGGCAGCGTCTCGCCCGTCCGGTGCCAGCGGGCCGCGCCCAGGTCGTAGGAGGTCTGCTCGAACGTCAGGCCGCCGGACGGCGCGACCGCCTCCAGGACCTTCAGTCCTTCGGCGACCACCTCGGGGCCGATCCCGTCACCGGGGATGACGGCCAGACGGATGCTGCGGGATGCCATGCGCGCACTCTACTGCAAACGTCTCACTGCATGGGCTTCCATCTCGCATTCCGGGCACACCCCGGGCCTTGACGATCCCGGCGCCGCGGAGGACGCTCGGTGCGACAACTTCACATCGAGGCGACGGTGCGCAGGAACCCGGTGCGATTCCGGGACGGTCCCGCCACTGTGACCAGGGAGCCTCCGCCATCCGGACCACGGCCGCACGGCCGGAAGGTCGGCCGGAGGCGGCGATCTGGGAGTCAGGACACTGACCCGTCGTCCTCCCATGACAGGGGGCGAGCGACCCCCGTGAGGAGACCCGCGATGGCACAGCACGCCGTCCCGTCCGCCGAGGCGCCCGACGCACGTCCGGCGGCGCCCGTCCGCGTCCCGGTCCGCGAGATCCTGCCCTGGGCGGTCTTCGCGTTCGTCCTGGCCGCGGTCCTGATCTACTTCGTCGGCGCCGAGCAGGGCGCGACGTCCCTCTTCGGCGGCACCTGGGTCCACGAGTTCACCCACGACGGCCGGCACCTGCTCGGCTTCCCCTGCCACTGAGGGGCCGCCGACATGATGAGAGCACTGCTCGTCCGCGGGATGCTCGCGGGCCTCGCCGCGGCCGTCCTCGCCCTGGCCGTCGCCTGGATCTACGGCGAGCCGCGGATCGCCGACGCCATCGCGTTCGAGGAGGCGGCGGCCCACGCCGCCGGCGACCACGCGCACGAGGAGGAGGTCGTGAGCCGGACCGTCCAGCAGACGACCGGCCTGATCACCGCCGTCGCCGTCTACGGGACGGCCCTGGGCGGCCTGCTCGCGATCGCCTTCGCGTTCGCGCACGGACGCCTGGGCGGCCTCGGCGCCCGCGCGACCGCCGCGCTGGTCGCGCTCGCCGGATTCGTCGCGGTGGTCGTCGTGCCGTTCCTGAAGTACCCGGCGACTCCCCCGGCCGTCGGCGCCCCGGAGACGATCGGGAGCCGGACCGTCCTGTACTTCGGGATGGTGGCGCTCGGCGTGCTGGCGACCACGGCCGCGATCCTGGCGGGGCGCCGCCTCGTCCCCCGGCTCGGGCCCTGGTACGCGACGGTCGCGACCGCGGCCGGATTCGCGGTGGTGGTCGCCGTCGTCTTCCGGCTGACCCCCGACCCCGACGCGCTCCCGGACGGCTTCCCCGCGACCGTCCTGTGGGACTTCCGGATCGCGTCGCTCGGCCTCCAGCTCGCCCTGTGGGCGACGCTCGGCGTCGTGTTCGGCCACCTGGCGGAACGGGCCGTCGCGCGGCGCCCGGCTAGCGCCTGACCAGGGCGCAGTCGCCGCACAGCCCGCCGCCGGGCGGCACCCGGTAGTACAGGCAGCAGCTCCGCCGGACGAACCCGGCGGGGCCGAACCCACCGGTGCCGTCCAGCGGCGGGAGCGCCAGCAGGCGCCGGACGAGCGCCGCCCGTCCGGCGTCGCGCGGGCCCACGTTCAGGCTCCCGGCGAGCGCCGACGCGGCGTTGCCCCAGACCAGCCCGTCCGCGAGCCGGACGAACCCCGCCATGGCGTCCCGGAGCGGTTCGAGCGCCCGGACGACGACGGCGTCGTGGACGAGCCGTGCGGCGTCGTCCGTCCCGCCCGCGCGCCGCCCGCCGGGCGCGGCCAGCCACAGCGCGACGGGCGCGCCGGGCGCCCAGCGCCAGTGCAGCCCCGCGAGGTCGGGCACGACGCCGCGCGAGCCCGCCGCGACCACCGGCGACCACAGCCGGGACGCGAGCCCCTGGAACAGGATGGACGCGGCGACCCGGCGTTCGGGCGTGCCGAGCCGGTCGGCGTACCGGTCGGTCAGTTCGGCGAGCCGCGCCCGGTCGGTCTCGGGGAAGGGACGCCACGTGGGGTCGGCCTCCTCCGCCGGATCGGTGCGGATCTCGAAGTAGGGCCCGATCCGGCCGACGTCCCGCAGGACCTCGACGACCTCACCGGACTCGGCGGGCTCGGCGGCCGCATGGGCGTTCGGCGTCATGCCTCAACCCTGCCGCTCCCGGCCCCGTCCGGCAAAACCCTCGCGCCGGCGACGGCCGGACGGCGAGGGGCCGCCGGGTCCACCGGCCCGGGAGGTCCGGGCCGGTCGGCGGCCTTCGGGGTCAGCGGGCGGGGTGGCCGCCGTTGTCGCGGCGGTCCAGGGCGGTCTGCAGGGCGCGGGCCGCCTCCTCGCGGGCGTCGTCGGACGGCTGGGCGGCGGGCGTGGCGGTGGTGTTCATGGGAGACTCCGAGATCGCTGAGCGGTGAAGGTGCGGGACGCCGGTCGACCGTGGTTCGCACGGTCCGGCGCGGCATCGGGCTCATGGCCGTGCGCTGCCTCCGCAGCGGGCCGGCCCGCCGATGATCAGGCCCCGCTGCGGCAGCGAAGGATTACCACGAAGCGCCGCATACTCCACGTCACGCTACCCGCGCCGCCGCACGAAAGTCCCGACACGTGGCCGAAAATCTCAGTATGCGAGACGCAAAGGGTGGGCCGGACGGCGAAGGGGCGGGCGTCCGGCGCGATGCCGGGCGCCCGCCCCTTCGGCGGTCATGGCCTGTCGGCCGTCCGCTCGGGTCAGCCGTCCAGGTCGACGCGGCGGCCCATGTCGGCACCGACCTCGGTCTTGATGGCGTCGACGAGCTGTGCCGGGATGGCGGAGTCGACGGTGAGCGCGATCAGCGCGCGGCCGCCCTTGGCGTCCCGGCCGACCTGCATGCCGGCGATGTTGACCTGCGCGTCGCCGAGCAGGTTGCCGACGGCGCCGACGATGCCGGGGCGGTCGACGTAGGAGAAGAACGCCATGTGCGCGGTCGGGACCAGCTCCATGTTGTAGCCGTTGATCTCGATGAGCCGCTCGGCGTGCTTGGGGCCGGTGAGGGTGCCCGACACCGACACGACGTCGCCGCCCGCCATGGTGCCGCGCACCTGGACGACGTTGCGCCAGTCGGGGCTGTCCTCGCTGGTGGTGAGGGTCACCTCGACGCCGCGGTCGCGGGCCAGCAGCGGCGCGTTCACGAAGGTGACGGCCTCCTCGATGACGTCCACGAAGACGCCCTTGAGCGCGGCCAGCTCCAGCACCTTGACGTCGTGCTCGGCGATCTCGCCGCGGACGACGACGTCGAGGCGGACCGGGACGCCGCCGGCGAGCGCGGTGAAGATCCGGCCGAGCTTCTCGGCGAGCGGCAGGCCGGGCTTGACGTCCTCGGCGACGGCGCCGCCCTGCACGTTGACGGCGTCCGGGACGAACTCGCCGGACAGCGCGAGCATCACCGAGCGGGCGACCTGCGTGCCCGCCTTCTCCTGCGCCTCGTGCGTGCTGGCGCCGAGGTGCGGGGTGACCACGACGTTGTCGTGGTGGAACAGGGGGCTGTCGGTGCAGGGCTCGCTGCTGAACACGTCGAGGCCGGCGGCGGCGACGCGGCCGTCCTTGATGGCCAGCTCGAGGGCGTTCTCGTCGACGATGCCGCCGCGGGCGGCGTTGACGATCCGGACGCTGGGCTTGACCTGGTGCAGCTCGCGGTCGCCGATGAGCCCGAGGGTCTCGGCGGTCTTCGGCAGGTGCACGGTGATGAAGTCGCTCTCGGCGAGCAGCTCGTCGAGCGTGACGAGCTTGACGCCGAGCTGCGCGGCGCGGGCGGCCTGCACGTAGGGGTCGAACGCGATCACGTTCATGTCGAACGCGGCGAGGCGCTGGGCGACGAGGACGCCGATGCGGCCGAGGCCGAGGACGCCGACGGTCTTGCCCTGGAGTTCGACGCCGGTGTACTTGGACCGCTTCCACTCGCCCTGCTTGAGCGCGGCGTGGCCCTGTGGCACGTTCCGGGCGGTGGCCAGCAGCAGCGCGATGGCGTGCTCGGCGGCGGTGACGATGTTGGACGTCGGCGCGTTCACGACCATGACGCCGGCCTTGGTGGCGGCCTCGACGTCGACGTTGTCGAGGCCGACGCCGGCGCGGGCGACGACGCGGAGCTTCGCGGCGGCCTGGAACACCTCGGCGGTGACCTTGGTGGCGCTGCGGACGATCAGCGCGTCGACGTCGGCCACCGCGGGCAGCAGCTGCTCGCGGTCGCTTCCGTCGACGTGGCGGACCTCGAAGTCGGACTCGAGCACGGCGATGCCGGCGGGTGAGAGTTCTTCTGCGACGAGGACGACGGGCTTGCTCAAGGAAACGGTCCTTTGAAAGTCGGATGTTCGGAGGGTGTGCAGCTGAAGTCGCGAGTCACCTCGTCGTGCGCTCGCCCCGTCCGCGAGTCTATCCCTCGACGCGTCCGCTCATCGCGCACCGGGGAAACACCGGCCGGTAACTCACGATTGTCGGGCCCGGTCACGCGGCGTTCGGTTCGGGCTGCGCGGCGAGGATGGTCGCGACCCGCTCGGCGTCGGCGACCTGGAGGTGCGGGACGTCGACGAAGGCGCGGAACGGGCCGGACGGAAGGCCGAGCCGTTCGGCCACGCCGGCCTGGACCTCGCGCAGCGGGATGTAGGCGAGGTAGGCGCGGTGGACGTTCTGCGCCCGGAACATCGCCGTCAGCATCAGCCGGTAGCCGCGGATGCGGAAGGCGAGCGCGGCCGGGGCGGACGGCGCGTCGGCGGGCTCGCCGGGCACGGTGAGGGAGATCCAGGCGCTGGTGGTCCAGGGCCGGGCCCGCAGGAGGTCGACGACCCAGCGGATCTGGTCCGCGTCCGGCCGCGGGCCTCCCGTCGGCCCGCCGGACGCGCCACCGGGCGGTGGCGCGGGTTCCGTGCGTTCCCCGGCTCGGCGGGCGAGGCGGGAGCGGTCGCCGTGTTCGCGCAGGATCGGGTCCTCCCAGCTGAGCGAGGCGATCTCGAAGAGCAGCGGCGGGCCCTCGATGATGGGGCCGCGGTCGGCCATGCCGGCCTCGCCGGCGGACCAGACGTGCCGCAGGACGCCGATCCACGCCCGGCCGCAGTTCTCGAAGCGCCGGACGTCCGCGGCCGGCAGATCATGACCATTCAACATATTCCACCCCGCGCCGTGCACCTTCCGGCCGGGATATTCCCACCCGTGGCATCGGCGCGCGGTGGGCGAATTCCGCGCCTGCCCCGGACCGTCGCCGGCCTCGCTTCCGTGCCTCCGCTTCCGCACCGTTCCGGCAGCGCACCGGGAGCTTCGCGGGCATGGCCGCCCGCACCGGACGCGACCGTAGCGACTTTCTTCAAGTATCAGGCAGACCTGGCGAAAATGATAGGCCAATTTACCTTGACGGTACCTTCACGCTCATTCTGACCAGAGGATCATCGCGGTGTATTGGACAGCCGTCCAAAATTGCCGGTGGACGGGTATCCGGGATGGTGCAGGACGACGTACCCGTCGCGCCGGAAGACCTCGCGGTAGCCGAGGCGCAGCAGCCCGCGGACGCGCACGCGCTGATCGTCCACCGAGCGGAACGGGAACGTCAGGCGCTCGACGTCGGCGACGACCCACGGCGCGTTGCGGGGCCAGCGGTCCAGCAGCAGGACGCGCGCGCGGGCCGACAGGGCGGGACCGACGTCGTTCGCCGCCTCGACGAGCGCCCCGGACGGGACGTGCTCGGCCGCCGCGGCGGCCGCCCGCGCGCGTTCGTCGCGCCGGTAGAGGGACGGGTCGGCGAGATCGCCGAACGCGAAGAAGGGGACGGTGACGGCCGTGGCGACCAGCAGGCCCGCGGCGGGGAGGGCGCGCGGGCCGCGGCGGGCCCACCGGACGCGGCGGCGGAGCCGCGCCGCCCCGTCCACGGCCGCCAGGACCAGGACCGCGATGACGAACGCGTTGTAGTGGTACTGCGGCTGCCACCAGTTCGCGAAGCCGACGGCCAGCATCCGCTCCGCGAGCAGCGGCACCGCGACGAGCGTCAGCGGGGACGCCAGCGGCAGCAGCAGGAGCGGGGCCGCGAGCAGCAGCATCGTGAGGAGCTTGGCCGGCGGGTCGCCCAGGAGCGCCAGGACGTCCCAGGGGTGCGTCAGCGCGTGGACGGCGGCGCTCGGGAGGTCGGGGCCGAGCGCCCCGTAGGCCCAGTAGTAGCCGTCGTCCCCGCCGAACGCCGGAATGACGATCCGCGAGGCGGCCCAGGTCGCGGCGAGCCCGGCGGCGATGTGGACGGCGCCGGATCGGCGGTCGCCGGGGCGGGTGAGCAGGTAGAGGCCGAACCCGGCGAGCAGGAGGCCCATGTCCTCCTTGACCAGCAGGAGGAGCGCCGCGACGGCCGCCGCCTGCCCGCGCCGTCCGGCGTCGTGGCGCTCGATGAGCAGGGCGGACAGCAGCGGGACGAACGCGACCTCGTGGAAGTCGAAGGCGAGCGCCTCGGCGACCGGCCACGACAGCGCGTACGCGCCGGACGCGCAGTAGGCGGCGGTCCGGCCCATCCGCCGGTGGGCGTACCGCCAGATCGGGACGAGCGCGGCCGCGAACAGGACGGCCTGCGCGACGAGGAGCGTCCCGGGGCCGTCGTGGATCCAGTAGAGCGGCGCCAGGACGGCCAGGATCGGCGAGAAGTGGTCGCCGAGCACCGAGAAACCGGGCCCGAAGCCGTTGTGGACGCCCTTGACGATCGCGACCGGCGGCCCGAACCCGCTGTAGGAGCGGATCGCCTGGTCGAAGATCACCAGATCGTAGCTGCTGGCCCGGAACGTGTGCAGGCGGAGCAGCGAGTACGCCGCGTACACGACGGCGGCGACCGCGACCATCGCCGCCGGGCCCGCCCGGCGTCGCCCGCGCGCGGCCCAGCGGCGCCGCACGTCCCGTCCGGCGCGATCCGCCGGCGCCGGGTCGAGAGTCCCCGCTCCCCCACCCGCCGAACCCCCCTTGGCCACGCGCCGGACGCTATCAGCAGCGGCGGCCCGTGGCCGCGCGCGGCACGGTCACCTCGCCGCGACGCGCGTCCCGGGGAGCTTCGAGCGGGTGCACAGGCCCGCGACGACCGCCGTGAGCAGCGGAACGGCGATCCCGGCCGCCAGAAGCTCCGGCCACGGGACGTCGACGAAGGACCCCGGCCGGCCGTAGTACCCCGGGCCGTAGGCGAGCAGGCGGGACGCCGCGACGCCGGGGATGAAGCCCGCGGCGATCCCGAGCCAGCAGCCGAGCACGGCGATGTAGGCCGCTTGGCCCGCCGCCAGCAGCCGCCGGGTGCGCGGCCGGGCGCCGACCGCGGCGAGCACGGCGAGGTCGGGCCGGGCGTCGGCGGCCGACAGCCCGGTGGCGATCAGCGCGCCGCCGAGCGCGAGGACGGCGGCCATGGCGGCGAGCAGCGGCACGCGCGACTCGCCGGAGCGGCGCGGACCGAGTTCGGCGTAGACCTGGCCCGGGTCGTCCCCGTCGATGTCGTCGAGCATCTCGGCCAGCCGCATCGCCTCCGTCTCGCCGACCCGGTGCTCGGCCCGGTCCACTCCGAACGCGACGAGGCGCGGTGGCATGCCGATCCGTTCGGCGAGGGACGGCGGCATGATGGCCCATGGGTGCGTCTCCGCCGAAACCCTGACCGCGGGCACCCCCCGCACCTGCCGGATCGTCACCGGTTTCGGCGCGCCCCGCTCCCACTCCTGCACGGTGGCGGTCACCGTTCCGCCGTGGATCACCGGCCCGCCGTCGAACAGGACGAGCTTGCCCGCCCGCAGCGCCGCGACGACCTCGGGGTCGTCCCGGCCGAGCACCATCCGGGCCTCGGCGGCGCCGCCCACGACGATGTCCGGGTAGACGTCCGAACCTTCCACGGGCTCGTTCCGGCCGAACAGCGTCCGGGCCCAGGAGGGGCCGTCGCCCACGGCGTTGTCCGGGTGCGTCGACGGGTTCGAGCGGTCGTGGCCGTGGCCGAAGGCGACGTGGCGGCAGTCGGGATCGATCACGCGGTCGCAGCTGTTGCCCGGCAGGGCGTGGAGGTCGAGCAGCGGGAGCCCGGGCAGTTCGCGCTCGATCGCGGCCCGGACCCGCGCCGCCCGGTTCTCGTCCGTCCGGGTCAGCGGCGGCCGGATGATGGCCGAGCCCATCGGGAGCTGGGGCCGGAACGCCGCCCGTGCCCGTTCCAGGTCGCCTGCGTCGACGATGGCCAGCGCGGTCGCCGCGGCCGCCGCGGCCATGATCGCCGCGACGGCGGGCGCGGTGCGGGCCCGGTTGCGCGCCCCGTCCCGGACGGCGAGGCGCAGCGGCACCGGCAGCCGCCCGGCGACCCGTCCGGTCGCCCCGACCAGCCAGGGCACTGCGAGGACGGTGCCGATGACGATCGCGGCCGCGCCGGCGGCGGCGCCGAACCCGCGCAGCGTCCCCACGCCGAGCAGACAGCAGAGCACCCCGGCGGCGACGAGCACGGCGCCCGAGATCGGCCCGCCGCGGCGGGACGGGGCGCGGGCGGGGGCACGGCGCCCGGCGAGCACCGCGACGGCGTTCGTCCGCGCGGCCTGCCGGGCGGGGACGTACGCCGCGGCGAGCCCGCTGACCGTGCCGAGCAGGACGGTCGCGGCGGCCGCCGCCCAGGGCACCTCGAACGGGCCCCACTCCGCGGCCGCCGTGGCCCGCGCGACGGCGGCGGTCACGGCCGCGGCGGTGATCCCGGCCAGCGCGCCGGCCGACGCGGCGGCGCCCCCGAGCACCAGGCCGCCGGCGAGCACGACGGCGCGCAGCTGCCGGGGCTCGCCGCCCGCGGCCGAGACGAGCGCGAGCAGGCGCCGCTGCCTGCGGATCCCGACCGCGAACGCGGGCCCGGCGAGCAGCACGGCCTCCAGGAGGAGCAGCGCGGCGGCCATCGCGGCGATCTCCGCACGCGGTCGGTCCAGCCCGCCGCCCACGACCGCCTCGGGCGGCGGGTGCGACGCCACGCGACGGGACAGCACCGTGATCCCGTCGCGGTTGAACGCGGCGACGTCGTCCCAGGTCACCGGCTCGTCGACAGCGATCAGCCAGTGCCGGGACCGGGGCGCGGCGGGGGCGTCCGCGAACGCGCCGGGCAGCGCGAGCACGACCGGATCGGCGGGCGAGCGGGGGTCGCGCACGTACCCGACGACGCGCTTGGCCGTGCCCTCGCGGCCGGCCCGGACGGTCGCCCCGACCGGGAGTTCCCCGCGCTCGGCCGACGCGGCCGCGAGCGCGATCTCGTCCGGCGCGGCGGGTGCCCGCCCGTCGGTGATCTCGAGGATGCCGCGGGCCAGCGGGTCACGGACGTCGAGTTCGGTGAGGTCGGCGCGCAGGTCGCCCCGGGACGTCCGCAAGGTGATCGGCGTGCCCCGGCTCATGGGCAGGACGCGGGCGTCCGGGCCGTGGCCGACGGTGACCCGCCGGGTGATCTCCTCAGTGGTCCAGGGTCGGTCGCCGTCCGGGTCCTCCTGCATCAAGGCTTCGCCGGTCAGCGGATCCTGCCGCAGAACTCGCCCGTGCGAGGCACCGGAGATCCGGGCGTCCGCCGCGCCGATCTCGTACGGGAGCGACTCGCGCGGCGACCAGTCCATCGTCTTCCACACCACGCCGAGCCCGACGATCGCCGCCACGGGCAGCCCGATCATGCAGAGGACGAGCGCGGTGCGGCCCTTCGCGCGCAGCGCGTCCCGGCGGGCGATGCGCAGCGCGGGCCCGTAGGCGGTCACGGAGCCTCCTGGAGGAGGCTGTCGGGGCCGGTCCGGGCGGGCGTGGCGTCGACGACGCGGCCGTCCCGCAGGAACACCACCCGGTCCGCCCAGGCGGCGTGGCGGGGCTCGTGGGTGACCATCAGGCAGGCGGCCCCGGCGTCGCAGCGCTGCCGCAGGACGCGCATGACGTCGTCTCCGGTGTGGCTGTCGAGCGCCCCGGTCGGCTCGTCGGCCAGCACGAGCCGGCGGTCGCCGATGAGCGCGCGGGCGATCGCCACCCGCTGCCGCTGGCCGCCGGACATCTCGTCGGGGAACCGGTCGGCCAGCTCGCCGACCCCGACCTCCGCCAGGGCGGCGGCCGCCTCCCTGCGCGCGCGCCGGGACCGGACGCCGTCCAGCTCGCGGGGCAGCATCACGTTCTCGGCGGCGGTGAGGCTCGGAATGAGGTTGAGGTCCTGGAACACGTACCCGATGCCGCGGCGGCGCAGCGCCGACCGTCCGGCCGCCCCCAGCCGGCCGAGGTCCCGGTCGCCGACCAGGACCTCCCCGGACGTCGGCGTGTCGAGCCCGCCCGCCAGCGTCAGCAGCGTCGACTTGCCGGAGCCGGACGGGCCCATCACCGCGACGAACTCGCCCTCGGCGACGTCGAGCGTCACGTCGATCAGCGCCTGGACGAGCGCGGCGCCCGTCCCGTGCTCGCGGGAGACGTGCCGCAGGGAGAGGGCGCTCACCTGCCGGCCCCCTTCCGGTCCGACGGGTCCGCCGCCGGGGCCGAGTCCGGGACGGGCGGGACGAACGGCACGGCGCGCGCGACGTAGGACTCGCAGTGGTCGAGCCAGCGGACCTCCGCCTCGGCCTGGAAGATCATGGATTCGAGCACCAGCCGCCAGGCGTGGTCGCCCTGGCTCGGCGGGTCGGCGGGCGGCTCGGTCTTGAGGCGGGTGAGGTCCTGGAGGGTGCGCAGGGTGGCGGTGCGCTGGGCCTGCACGACCCGCCGGACGTCCACGCCCGGCGCGGTGACGGCCATCGCGAGCTTGATCGCCAGCTCGTCGCGGGGCCGGTCGGCGCGGGCGACGGGGGTGGCGAACCAGCGCCGGACCTCGTCGTCGCCCGCCGGGGTGATCCGGTAGACGAACCGGCCCTCGTCGTCGGCGCCGACACGGGTCACCATCTCGTCCCGTTCGAGCCGGGACAGCGTGGAGTAGACCTGCCCGATGTTGAGCGGCCACGTCGCACCGGTGAACGACTCGAACTCGGTGCGCAGCTGGTAGCCGTAGCGCGGCCCCTGGGACAGCAGCGCCAGGAGACCATGACGGATCGACATGCCTACGAAGTATGCATACCGAGTATGGTCGAGGCAATACCGCGTATGCATCCGGGGAGACAGGGTCCTGAAACTTTTACTGTGCGAAACCGAACGGTGGCTTAACGTGACCAAGGTTCCCGGCGATCAGGAGAGGGCACCGTGACGTCCGACAGCATCAGCGTCCCGACCGATGTCTCGATCAGCGTCCTGCGCGATGTCCTGCGCGTGTACGACCACCGGTTCCTGGAGCTCGGCCCCGTGCAGCGGGAACGGCTCGTCGAGGGCACCCGCCGGCTCATCGGCGCCGAGGGGCTGAGCGACGTCGCCCGCGCGGCGCTGCCCGCGTCGGCGCGGCTGCGGGCGTTCTGCATCCAGCACGACCTGCTCGACGAACTGGAGCGGCTGATCCGCGACGAGGTGGAGGGCGGCCCGGCGGGCGCGGTGGTGGTCGGCGGGCGGATCTACGCGATGTACCCGTTCCTGCGCGGCGTGCCCCGGCAGGACGTCGACATCACCGCGGAGGTCGGCGTCGAGCACCGGCTCGACGGCGTCGACTGGCAGGGCCGCCGGCTGCGGGTCCGCGGCGCCGCCCGGCTGCAGCGCGTCGCGACCGACCGCTCGTCCGTCGAGATCCTGCTGCGGGAACGCTCCACCGGCCGCGAGCACCGCCTCCCCGCGCCGTCCCGGCCGGGAGTGCCCGGCGGGTTCGAGCTCGTCGCCGACCCGGCCGAGATCGAGCCCGGACGGTACGACGTGCACATCGCCGCGACGGCCCTCGGGGTCCGCCGGGAGTCGCGGTTCGGCGCCGTCCGGTCCGAGGGCGCCCGGACGGGCCCGCAGCGGCGGGCGGTCGGGGCGAGGGACGTGACCGTCTACCTCACCCGCGGCGGGTACCTCGCGCTGCTGGTCGGCCGGGAACAGGAGAACCTGTCCCCCTTCACGCGGCTGCTGCGCCGCCTGCTGCGGTAACGCGGCCCCGGAACGGACTGAGCCGACGCCACCGTCCGGGCGTCGGCTCAGTCGCGTCGCGGGCTCAGTCGTTCAGCCAGCTCATCATCGGGCGCAGCTCGGCGCCCGTCTTCTCGACCGGGTGCTCGGCCATCTTCTCGCGGTACTCGCCGAACTTCTTCTGGCCGCTCTCGAACTCGTTCACCAGCTCCTTGGCGTACTCGCCGGACTGGATCTCGCCGAGGATCTTCTTCATCGCGGCCTTGGTCTCCGGCGTGATCACGCGCGGGCCGCTGCGGTAGCCGCCGTACTCGGCGTTGTCGGACACCGACCAGTACATCTTGGAGATGCCGCCCTCGTACATGAGGTCGACGATCAGCTTCAGCTCGTGCAGCACCTCGAAGTAGGCGACCTCCGGCTGGTAGCCGGCCTCGGTCAGCACCTCGAACCCGGCCTTCACCAGCTCGGACGCGCCGCCGCACAGCACGGCCTGCTCGCCGAACAGGTCGGTCTCGGTCTCCTCGGTGAAGGTGGTCTTGATGCCGCCCGCGCGCAGGCCGCCGATGGCCTTGGCGTAGGCGAGGGCCAGCGGCCAGGCGTTGCCGGACGCGTCCTTCTCCACCGCGACGATCACCGGGACGCCGCGGCCGGCGACGAACTGGCGGCGGACGAGGTGCCCGGGGCCCTTCGGCGCGACCATGGCCACGTCCACGCCCTCCGGCGGCTGGACGAGGTCGTAGCGGATGCTGAAGCCGTGCCCGAAGAACAGCGCGTCGCCCTCGACGAGCGCGGGCCTGATGTCCTTCTCGAAGATCTCCCGGTGGTGGTGGTCGGGAGCGAGCAGCATGATGAGGTCGGCCTCCTCGGCCGCCTCCGCCGGGGTGACGACGCGCAGGCCCTCCGCCTCCGCCTTCTCCCGGCTGGCCGACCCCTCGCGGAGCCCGACCCGCACGTCGACGCCGGAGTCGCGCAGGGAGAGCGCGTGCGCGTGTCCCTGGCTGCCGTAGCCGATGATCGCCACGTGCCGTCCCTGGATGACGCTCAGGTCGGCCGCGTCGTCGTAGAACATCTCAGCCACAGTGCTGCTGCCTTTCAGTGATCGGAAATTGTTGCGGTCACGCGCTGCGCTCGATGGCCCGCAGCGAGCGGTCGGTGATGGAGCGGGCGCCGCGGCCGATGGCCACCATGCCGGACTGCACCAGCTCCTTGATGCCGAACGGCTCGAGCACGCGGATCAGGGCGTCCAGCTTGTCGCGGTTGCCGGTGGCCTCGATCGTCACCGCGTCCGGGGCGACGTCCACGACCTTGGCGCGGAACAGGTTGACGGTCTCCAGGACCTGCGAACGGGTCTCGGCGTCCGCGCGCACCTTGACCAGGACGAGCTCGCGCTGGACGGACGCCGACTGGTCGAGTTCGACGATCTTCAGGACGTTGATCAGCTTGTTGAGCTGCTTGGTGACCTGTTCCAGCGGCAGGTCCGCGACGTTCACCACGATCGTCATCCGGGAGATGTCCGGGTGCTCGGTGACGCCGACGGCGAGGGACTCGATGTTGAAGCCGCGCCGGGAGAACAGCGCCGCGACCCGCGCGAGGATGCCCGGCTTGTTCTCCACCAGCACCGAGAGGGTGTGCAGGCTCATCGGGGTCAGTCTCCGTTCTCCCAGTCGGGGGCCATGTCCCTGGCGATCTTGATGTCGTCGTTGCCGGTGCCGGCGGCGACCATGGGCCAGACCATGGCGTCCTCGTGCACCACGAAGTCGATCACGACGGGCGCGTCGTTGATCTCCATGGCCTTGGTGATGACCGCGTCGACGTCCTCGGCCCGTTCGCAGCGCAGCCCCACGCAACCGTACGCCTCCGCGAGCTTCACGAAGTCGGGAATCCGCTTCGCGGCGTGCAGATTCGTGTTGGAGTAGCGCCCGTCGTAGAAGAGGGTCTGCCACTGGCGGACCATGCCGAGGTTACCGTTGTTGATCACGGCGATCTTCACGGGGATGCCCTCGAGGGCGCAGGTGGCCAGCTCCTGGTTGGTCATCTGGAAGCAGCCGTCGCCGTCGATCGCCCACACCTGCGTGTCGGGCGCGCCGACCTTGGCGCCCATCGCGGCCGGGACGGCGTAGCCCATCGTGCCCGCGCCGCCCGAGTTGAGGAACGCGCCGGGCCGCTCGTACTTGATGAACTGCGCGGCCCACATCTGGTGCTGCCCGACGCCCGCGACGTAGTAGGCGTCCGGTCCGGCCAGCTGGCCGATCCGCTCGATGACCTGCTGCGGCGACAGCGACCCGTCCACGGGCGCGTCGTACCCGAGCGGGTAGGTGTCGCGCCACGCGTCGAGCTGCCGCCACCAGTCGGCGTAGTCGCCGGTGCGGCCCGCCGCGTGCTCGTTCTGCACCGCGACGATCAGGTCGGCGATGACCTCGCGCGCGTCCCCGACGATCGGGACGTCGGCGTGCCGGTTCTTGGAGATCTCGGCGGGGTCGATGTCGGCGTGCACGACCTTCGCGGTCGGCGCGAACCCGTCGAGCTTGCCGGTGACGCGGTCGTCGAAGCGGGCGCCGAGGGTGACCAGCAGGTCGGCGCGCTGCAGGGCGCCGACGGCGCCGACGCTGCCGTGCATGCCGGGCATGCCCATGTGCTGCGGGTGGCTGTCGGGCAGCGCGCCCTTGGCCATCAGCGTGGTGACGACGGGCGCGCCGGTCAGCTCGGCCAGCACCTTCAGCTCGGCGGACGCGCCCGCCTTCAGCACGCCGCCGCCGACGTACAGGACGGGGCGCTGCGCCTCGACGATCAGCCGTGCCGCCTCGCGGACCTGCTTGGAGTGCGGCCGGGTGACGGGCCGGTACCCGGGGAGCTGGAGGCTGACGGGCCACTCGAACTCGACGGTGGCCTGCAGCGCGTCCTTGGCGATGTCGACCAGGACGGGACCGGGACGGCCGGTGCCCGCGATGTGGAACGCCTCGGCGATCGTCCGGCCGATGTCGCGGGCGTCGGTGACCAGGAAGTTGTGCTTGGTGATCGGCATCGTGATGCCGGCGATGTCGGCCTCCTGGAACCCGTCGGTCCCGATCAGCGACGTCGCGACCTGCCCGGTGATCGCCACGATCGGCACCGAGTCCATGTAGGCGTCGGAAATCGCGGTGACGAGGTTGGTGGCGCCGGGCCCGCTGGTGGCCATGCACACCCCCACCTTGCCGGTCACCATCGCGTAGCCCTGGGCGGCGTGGCCGGCGCCCTGCTCGTGCCGGACGAGGATGTGGCGGAGCTTCGCGGAGTCGAAGAGCGGGTCGTAGGCCGGGAGGATCGCGCCCCCCGGGATGCCGAACACGGTGTCGACGCCGACGTTCTCCAGGGCGCGGACCAGCGCCTGGGCTCCCGTCATCTGTTCGGTCGTCATGATCTGCGGTTCCTTGGGGAGAGGGACTGGGCTCGCCGGGCAACAAAAAACCCCCGCCGCCGGAAAGCGGTCGAGGGGAGGCGCGCAGGACGGTAGGACTCGGTCAGCCTGCGCGCCGACCAAGTACTACGAGGATGATGGTGGAGATGCTCTGCACGGGCCTACTTTCGCCGATGTCCGGCTTCCGGTCAAATCCTTGAACACATCGTCTCGACATGTGAGACGCATTGTGGCCGGCGTCACCCGGGCAGGGGCAGCGGAAGCTCTCCGGACACGTCGTCGCCGCCATCGGCCAGGTTCGTCCGGACGAGCGACTCGACCCGTCCGGCCGCCATCGGGCGCGCGACCAGGAACCCCTGCCCGCGCGGGCAGCCCATCTCGCGCAGCAGCTCCAGCTGCTCGGGCCGCTCGATGCCCTCCGCCACCACGGTCAGCCCGAGGTCGCTGCCCAGCCGGACGATCGTGCGCGTCAGCAGCGTGCTGGTCTCGTCGGTGCCGAGCCCCGCCACGAACGACGGGTCGATCTTGATGATGTCCACCGGGAGCCGCCCGAGGTAGGCCAGCGACGCGTACCCGGTGCCGAAGTCGTCGATCGCCAGCCGGACGCCGAGGTCGCGCAGCGCCTCCAGCCGCTCCACGTTCGTCCCGTCGTCGACCAGGACCTCCTCGCGCACCTCCAGCGTGAGGGCGTGCGGCGGCAGGCCCGTCTCCTCCAGCACCGACGCGACCGTCTCCACGAACCGGGGCGCGCCGATCTGCCGGGCGGTGAAGTTCACCGACAGGCCGATCTCCCAGGAGTCCCGCCGCCAGCGGGCCACCTCCCGGCACGCCTCCCGCAGCACCCAGTCGCCGAGCGGCAGCATCAGCCCCGCCTCCTCGGCCGGGCCGATGAACTCCTCCGGCGGCACCTGCTCGCTGCCCCGCCACCACCGCAGCAGCGCCTCCACGCCGGTCACCCGGGACGTCGCGAGGTCCACCACCGGCTGGAACTCCACCGCGAACTGCTCCTCGGCCAGCGCCCGCTGCAGGTCGCTGCCCAGCTCCAGCCGCCGGACGACGTCGGCGTGCATGTGCGGCGCGTACACCTCGACCCGCCCGCCGCCCATCTCTTTGGCGCGTGCCATCGCGAGGTCGCCGTTGCGCAGCAGGTCCGCGGCGCTGCGCCGGATCCGCCGCCCGTTGTCGGAACCGCGGCCGGGCCGCTCGTCGTCCCCCGCGAACGCGATGCCGACGCTCGCGGTCAGCGCGATCTGCTTGCCGCCGACCTCGTACGGGTCGGCCGACAGCACCCGCAGCAGCCGTCCCGCCAGCTCGACGGTCGCCTGCGTCTCCCGCTCGTCCGACGGCAGCTGCACCAGCACCGCGAACTCGTCGCCGCCCCAGCGGGCCACCGTGTCGTCGGCCAGCACGTTGCCGCGCAGCCGCCGCGCGGCCTGCGCCAGCACCTGGTCGCCCGCCGCGTGCCCCGCCGAGTCGTTCACGTCGGTGAAGCCGTCCAGGTCGACGAACACCACCGCGATCTTGTCGCCGGACCCCTGCCGGGACAGCAGCTCCCGGGTCCGCTCCTCGAGGAACGACCGGTTCGGCAGCCCGGTGAGGCCGTCGTGGAACGTCAGGTGGGCGACCTGCCGCTGCAGCGCCGCCTGCTCGCTGAGGTCGCGGGTGGTCACCAGCAGCCGTCCGGACGCGCCGCCGCTGTACCGCGACACCGTCGACTCGGTCGGCAGCCACGTCCCGTCCGCCGCGCGGACCCGGCACGAGATGCGCAGCACGTCCTCGCCGGGCGGGCCGTCCTCCGCCTCCAGGAACTCGGTGAAGACCTCTTCCAGGCGCGGCAGGTCCTCCGGGTGGATCAGCTCGTGCAGCGGGCGGCCGACCAGTTCCTCGGCCGTGTAGTGGTAGGTCCGCAGGGCGCCCGCGCTCGCGTACTGCACGGTGGCGTCCATGTCGCAGATCAGGACCGCGTCGTCGACGCTCTCCGACAGGGCGCGGAAGTGCTGCTCCCCCGCGTCGACCTCGCGCCGCAGCCGGTCGTTCTCGCGCAGCAGCGCCGCGAGCCGCGCCAGCAGCACCAGCGTCGCCGAACCCGCGACGAGCGGGACGACCGGTTCCATCCCGTTCCGCCCGGTCAGCGTGTGCCCGGCGATGAACAGCGCGGCGGCCGCGGCGACCGCCGCCGGGGCGATCCCGGGGCCGATCATCCGGCCCCGCCGCTCCTGCGAGTCGTCCGCCCGCACCACCTCGGCGACGCCCGGCGGGAGGTCGTCCGTCGGCTCCGGCACCGGCTCCGTCCACGGGACGAGCAGGAGCAGCAGCAGCCCGGCGAGCCGCAGGATGTCGGCGGGATCTTCGGCGGGCGCGCCGCCGTGCAGCCGGACGAACGTCGTCACGATGTCGGCGATCGCGAAGGCCGCCAGCGCGCCGTACCCCATCCAGGCGGGACGCCGGTGCCCCCGCGCCGCGCCCAGCACGAACGGCAGCGCCCCGCACACCAGCGCGATGTCGATCAGCGGGTACAGCAGCTCCAGCAGGAACTCGGTCGGCGACTCCCCCGACCGGTGGTACAGCGTGCTGAAGACCGCCACCCACCCGAGGACGAACAGCCCGCAGACGCACACGTACGTGTCGGCCGCGTACCGCAGCCACGTCCCCACGTCGCGGGGCGGGCTGACCGGCACCAGCAGGCCGACGACCAGCGCGACCACGGCGATCAGGTAGAACAGGTCGGGCACCGACAGGGACAGCGCGCTGCGGCTCGCGTAGTCGGCGAGGGCGCTGCCCACCGCACCGAGGAACCAGCAGGACGCGGCGATCCCGTACCAGCGCAGCGACGCCCGCCAGATGCCGCCCGCCGACAGCCGCCGCAGGCCGCTCGCGCCGTCGCCGTCCCCGCCGCGCGGCCGTCCGGCCGACACCAGCAGGGAGACCGCCGCGGCGCCCGCGGCCCCCGCCTCGGCCCACGTGATGAAGGCCGTGCCGCCCCAGCCCGCCAGCGAACCGACGGCGTACAGCACGCCCACGATCGCGGCGATGACGACCGGCAGGGCACGCGGCGGCATCCGTGTGGCGTTCTCGCCGCTCATCTCGCCGTGTCCCTTCCGCTCGGCCCCCGGGCGCGCGGCATGGCGCGCCGGGGAAACAGGGGTCCGCACCCTCACCGGCCCGATAACGCCTGGAGGGTCATGGATCGTGCCCCCGCGCAGGGTCGGCGCGGGGCCGGCGGCGAGCACGTCGGCTGCGCCGGCCGGAGATCAGCTCCGTCGCTGCGATGCGGGATCACCGTGACGCCCAATGTACGTTCCGTAGGTCACGGAGCGATTGAGGCTCAGCGTCCACCCGGCGACGAAGCAACACGTCGGAAACCTGTTTGTGCTGACCGAAAGGGGATCGTCACCGTTGCCCCGCATCACGCACAGTGACCATTTCCGTGTCCGAGTCGCCCCGGTCGTGCCATCCTGGGGTGCGGGAGGCGTCATCATGCGCAAGCACCTGATCGTCCTGACGGCGGCCGTGCTCGGCCTGGCCGCCTGCGGCCCGTCGACCGACTCCGGTGAGGAGTCGAGCGCCCCGCCGCGCTCGTCCGTCCCGTCCGGATCCGCGACCTCCGTGCGGGACGTGGCCACGGGCCTCGAAGTCCCGTGGGGCGTCGCGTTCCTGCCCGGCGGCGACGCCCTCGTCACCGAACGGCAGAGCGCGCGCCTCGTCCGCGTCACCCCGTCCGGGGAGACCTCGGACGTCGCCACGATCCCGGGCGTCGACCCGCTCGGCGAGGGCGGCCTGCTCGGCGTCGCCGTGTCCCCCGCGTTCGCCGACGACCACCTCGTCTACCTGTACTTCACCGCGGCCGACGACAACCGCGTCGTCCGCGCCGCCTACGACGGCCGCCTCGGCGACCTGCAGCCGATCGTCACCGGCATCCCCAAGGGCTCGAACCACAACGGCGGACGACTGAAGTTCGGGCCCGACGGCATGCTGTACGTCACGACCGGCGAGGTCGGCGATCCGTCCCTCTCGCAGGACACCGACTCCCTCGGCGGCAAGATCCTGCGCGTGACCCCCGCGGGCGAACCCGCCCCGGGCAACCCCTTCGGCAACCGCGTGTGGTCCTACGGCCACCGCAACGTCCAGGGCATCGCGTGGGACGACCGGAAGCGCCTCTACGCCACCGAGTTCGGCCAGAACGAGTTCGACGAGATCAACCGCATCGAGAAGGGCGGCAACTACGGCTGGCCCGAGGTCGAGGGCGAGGGCTCGCCCGACGACGAGTACGCCGACCCGCTCGTCACCTGGACGACCGACGAGGCGTCCCCGTCCGGCCTCGCCTTCGCGGACGGCTCCCTGTGGGCCGCCGCCCTGCAGGGCGAACGCCTGTGGGAGGTCCCGCTGTCGGACGGCGGCGCCGGCACCCCGAAGGCCCACGTGCAGGGCGAGTACGGCCGCCTGCGCGCGGTCGTCCGGGCGCCGGACGGCACCCTCTGGGTCACGACGAGCAACCGCGACGGCCGCGGCGACCCGGCCGATTCGGACGACCGAATCCTCGGGGTTCCGGTCCCATAATTCGCACCACCTTTATTCCGGACGTGCCGCCCTCCACGGGCCAACCACCCGAAACCACCACCCGTCAGACGAGTCCGGCCGGCGCGACCGGCTCCGCCGCCCCGTGCGGCCACGGGGCGGCGGGGCGGCGGGGCTGCGTCAGGAGGCGCCGAGCTTCTCCAGGATCAGCTCGCGGGCGCGGCCGGCGTCGGCCTGGCCGCGGGTGGCCTTCATGACCGCGCCGACGAGGGCGCCGGCGGCGGCGACCTTCCCGGCGCGGATCTTGTCGGCGACGGCGGCGTTGTCCGCGATCACCTGGTCGATGACCGAGTTCAGCTCGCCCTCGTCGCTGACGACCTTGAGGCCCTTCGCGGCGACGACCTCGTCCGGGGTGCCCTCGCCGGCGAGGACGCCGGTGAAGACCTGCCGGGCCAGCTTGTCGTTCAGCTCACCGGCGGTGATCATCGCCTGGACGCGCGCGACCTGCTCCGGAGTGATCGGCAGGTCGGCCAGTTCGACGCCCTGCTCGGTGGCGCGGCGCGACAGCTCGTTCATCCACCACTTGCGGGCGGACGGGGCGTCGCTGCCCGCGGCGATCGTCGACTCGATGAGGTCGACGGCCCCGGCGTTGACGACGTCCCGCAGTTCGAGGTCGGAGAGGTTCCACTCGCCCTGGATGCGGCGGCGGCGCGCGGCGGGCAGCTCCGGCAGGGACGCCCGCAGTTCCTCGACCCACTCGCGGGACGGCGCCATCGGCACCAGGTCGGGCTCGGGGAAGTACCGGTAGTCCTGCGCCTCCTCCTTGCTGCGCCCGCTGGTGGTGCGGCCGGTGTCCTCGTGGAAGTGGCGCGTCTCCTGCACGATGCGGCCGCCCTCGGACAGCACGCCCGCCTGCCGCTCGATCTCCGAGCGGACCGACCGCTCGACCGAGCGCAGCGAGTTGACGTTCTTCGTCTCGGTGCGGGTGCCCCACACGTCGGCGCCGCGCGGCATGAGCGACACGTTGACGTCGCAGCGCATCGAGCCCTCCTCCATGCGGACGTCCGAGACGCCCAGGGAGCGGACGAGCTCGCGCAGCTCCGTCGCGTACGCGCGGGCCACGAGAGGGGCGCGGTCGCCGGTCGCGGGGATCGGCTTGGTGACGATCTCGACGAGCGGGATCCCGGCGCGGTTGTAGTCGACGAGCGAGAACTCGGCGCCGTGGATGCGTCCGGTGGAGCCGCCGACGTGCAGCGACTTGCCGGTGTCCTCCTCCATGTGGACGCGCTCGATCTCGATGCGGTACGTCTCGCCCTCGACCTCGACGTCCAGGTGGCCGTCGACGCAGAGCGGCTCGTCGTACTGCGAGATCTGGAAGTTCTTCGGCATGTCCGGATAGAAGTAGTTCTTCCGGGCGAACCGGCACCACTCGACGATGTCGCAGTTCAGCGCGAGGCCGATCTTGATGATGCCCTCGATCGCGGCGTTGTTCGTCACCGGCAGGGCACCGGGCAGGCCGAGGCACACCGGGCACACCTGCGTGTTGGGCTCCGCCCCGAACGCCGTCGGGCAGCCGCAGAACATCTTCGACGCGGTGCCCAGCTCGATGTGGGTCTCGATCCCGAGGACGGGCTCGTACTTCTCGAGCGCCTCCTCGTAGGGCATGACGGTCGCAGTGGTCACTTCGCCTCCACCAGTTCCGGGGCCTGGGCGAGCAGGGGGCCGCCCCAGCGGTCCTCGAGCGCGCGCTCGACGGCGGCGCCGACGCGGTAGACGCGGTCGTCGCCGAGGGTCGGTGCCATGATCTGGAGGCCGACCGGCAGGCCGTCCGCCAGCCCGCACGGCACCGAGACGGCCGCGTTGCCGGCGAGGTTCGACGGGATCGTGCACAGGTCGGCCAGGTACATGGCCATCGGGTCGTCGGCGCGCTCGCCGATCGGGAACGCCGTCGTGGGCGTGGTCGGCGAGATCAGCACGTCGACCTGCTCGAACGCGGCCTCGAAGTCGCGCTTGATGAGCGTCCGGACCTGCTGCGCCTTGCCGTAGTAGGCGTCGTAGTAGCCGGACGACAGCGCGTACGTGCCGAGCATGATGCGCCGCTTCACCTCGGGCCCGAAGCCCTCGGCGCGGGTCAGCGCCATGACCTCCTCGGCGCTGCGGGTGCCGTCGTCGCCGACGCGCAGGCCGTAGCGCATGGCGTCGAACCGGGCGAGGTTGGAGGAGCACTCCGACGGGGCGATCAGGTAGTACGCGGGCAGCGCGTAGGTGAAGTTCGGGCAGGAGACCTCGACGACCTTCGCGCCGAGCGACTCCAGCAGTTCGACGGTCTCGTCGAACCGGGCCGTGACGCCGGGCTGGTAGCCCTCCCCGGCGAACTCCTTCACGACGCCGACGCGCAGGCCGCCCACGTCCGCGCGGCGGGCCGCCTCGACGACCGGCGGGACGGGACGGTCGATGGACGTCGAGTCCATCCGGTCGTGGCCGCTGAACGCCTCGTGCAGCAGGGCCGCGTCGAGGACGTTCCGGGCGAACGGGCCCGGGGTGTCGAGGGACGACGCGAAAGCGATGATCCCGTACCGGGACGAACCGCCGTACGTGGGCTT
This sequence comes from Actinomadura cremea, assembly GCF_014648495.1. Lineage (GTDB taxonomy): Bacteria > Actinomycetota > Actinomycetes > Streptosporangiales > Streptosporangiaceae > Spirillospora > Spirillospora cremea. Next base: position 14,828 of record NZ_BMRF01000003.1, on the reverse strand, counting down.
GGCGCCGACGATGCCGGTGACGGCGGCGGGCTGCCGGATGGAGCCGCCGGTGTCGGTGCCCGTGGACAGCGGCGCCTCGTAGGCGGCGACGGCCGCGGACGAACCGCCGGACGAGCCGCCCGGGATCCGATCGAGGTCCCACGGGTTGCGGGTGGCGCCGTAGGCGCTGTTCTCCGTGGACGAGCCCATGGCGAACTCGTCCATGTTCGTCTTGCCGAGGATGACCAGCCCGGCCTCGCGCAGGCGGGCCGTCACGGTCGCGTCGTACGGCGGCCGCCACCCCTCGAGGATCTTCGATCCGGCGGTGGTCGGCATGTCGAGGGTGGTGAAGACGTCCTTGTGCGCGATCGGGACGCCGGCCAGCGGGCCGAGCTCCTCCCCGGCCGCGCGGCGCTCGTCCACCTTCCGGGCCTGCGCGAGGGTCGCCTCCCGGTCGACGTGCAGGAACGCGTGGACCCGCTGGTCCACCGCGGCGATGCGGTCCAGGTGCGCCTCGGCGACCTCGACGGCGGACGCCTCGCCCGCGGCCATCAGCTCGCCGAGTTCGGCCGCGCCCTTCTTGACCAACTCGCTCATCAGGCCTCCTCACCCAGGATCCGCGGCACCCGGAAGCGCTGCTGCTCGGCGGCCGGGGCGGCCGCGAGGGCCTGCTCCGGCGGGAGCGAGGGCCGGACCTCGTCGGCCCGGTACACGTTGGTCAGCGGCAGCGCGTGCGAGGTCGGCGGGATGTCCTCCGCCGCGACCTCCTGCACCCGCGAGACCGCGGAGATGATCTGGTCGAGCTGGCCCGCGAGATGATCGAGCTCATCGTCGCCGAGCGCCAGCCGGGACAGCCGGGCGAGGTGCGCCACCTCGTCACGGGTGATGGCGGACATGAGAAAACCGTTCCTGGGTTCGAGTGGGTTCACGGCCATCCTATTGGCCGCGTCCCGGCTCGCAGACCGGATTACGCGGCGACGAGCCCGGCGAGCCGTTTCAGATTCCCCTGGAGGGAACGCTTGTCTCGTCCCCCTGGACGACGAGAGGAGCCGACGTGACCATCGGCGGCAGCATCGCACTGATCATTCTCGGGGCCATCCTGGCCTACGCGGTCGACTTCGACCTCAGCGGCGTCGACGTCCGGCTGGTCGGCGTGATCCTGATGATCGGCGGGCTGATCGGGCTCGTCATCGGCATCGTGCGGATCGCGGCGGCCCGCCGCGCGGTCGACCGCCGTCCCCCGCCCGCGGTGCGGGAGGAGCGCTACTACGAGAGCGACCCCCGCCGCCCGTACTGATCACGCCGCGGGTTCGGGGGCGCGGTCCTTGTGGCGGCGGAGCCACTTGGTGGCGGTCTCGGCGTCCATGGGGCGCCCGAAGTGCCAGCCCTGGGCGGCGTCGCAGCCCATCTCGCGCAGGGCGCTCGCGGTCTGCGGGTCCTCGACGCCTTCGGCGACGGACCGCAGGCCGAGGGTGCGGACGAGGTCGACGATCGAGCGGACGATCACGGCGTCGTCGGACGACTCGGTGAGGCGGCGGACGAACGAGGCGTCGATCTTGATCTCCTCGACGGGGAGCCGCTTGAGCCGCACGAGGGACGAGTAGCCGGTGCCGAAGTCGTCCAGGCTGAGCGGGATCCCGAGTTCGGCGAGCGCGGCGACGGTGTCGGACGCGTAGGCGGGCTCGTTCATCAGGATCCGCTCGGTGATCTCCAGCTGGAGCGCGGCGGTGGGCAGGCCGCGGGCGAGCAGGCCCTGCTCGATGGTCTCGGTGAGGCCGGTGTCGAGGAGGTCGCGGCCGGAGGCGTTCACCGCTACCTGGACGGCGAGGTTCTCCCGCCACCAGGCGGCGGTCTGCGCCAGGGCCTTCTCGACGACGTGGTGGGTGATCGAGCGCATCAGGTACGTCTGCTCGGCGACGGAGAGGAACGCCTCGGGTTCGAGGAGGCCCTGCTCGGGGTGGCGCCAGCGCAGGAGGGCCTCCATCCCGACGAGCTGCCCGTCCCGCAGGGCGACCTTGGGCTGGTAGAAGAGCTCGAGTTCGGACCGGTCGACCGCGCGGCGCAGGTCGCCGAGCATGGTGAGGCGGGCCGGGGAGTTGCGGTCCTTGTGCGGGGAGTAGACCTCGACGCCGGTGCGGGACTCCTTCGCGTTGTACATGGCGACGTCGGCGCGTTGCAGGAGGAGTTCGAAGTCGGGGGCGTGGTCGGGGAACAGCGCGATGCCGACGCTAGCCTCGAGGTCGAACGACAGGCCCTCCAGCCGGACGGGCTCGCCGAGCGCGGCGCGCAGGCGTGCGGCGACCTCGCGCGCGGCGTCCTCGTCGCGGACGGTCGGCAGCAGCACCGCGAACTCGTCGCCGCCGAGGCGGGCCACCAGGTCGCCGGGCCGGACGCTGTGGGTGAGGCGGTGCGCGACGAGCTGCAGGAGCCGGTCGCCGGTCGGGTGCCCGAGGGTGTCGTTCACTTCCTTGAAGCGGTCGAGGTCGAGCAGGAACAGGCCGGCGCGGCGGGGCGGCTCGGCGGTCTTGCGGCGGCGGCCGCGCAGGTGGCGGTGGGCGTCCTCGCCGCGGGCCTCGGCGAGGGCCTCCTCGGTCCGGACGATCAGCAGCTTGCGGTTCGGGAGCCCGGTGAGGGCGTCGTGCAGGGCCTGGTGCTCGCGCCGGACGGACACGGACGCGTTCAGGTACACGGCGATGAACGGCAGGACGATCAGCGGGACGAACGCCGCGGAGCGGTCCATCGCGACGACCATCAGCGGGGCGAGTCCGAGCAGGGCGAGATGGACCAGGACCTGGTACCCGAAGTCCCACCGCATGGCCTTGAACAGGGAGATGCGCTCGTGCAGGGCGACGGCGGCGCTGACGAGGACGTCGTTGCAGAAGAAGTAGACGGTGCCGGCGAGGGCGATGGCCGGCAGGTCGGACCCGTCCGGCACCCAGAGGGCGGACGGGGTCGCCAGGTCGCCGGTGAGCGCGAGGACGAGCTGGGCGGCGCCGAGGCTGAGGGTGTACTGGGCGACGTTGAACGTGATCCGGTGCGGGGTGCGGCCGCGGAAGATCCCGCAGGTGACGACGGCGACGGCCTGCAGGGCGGCGGCGACCGGGAGGCCCGCGTACAGCAGCGCGGCGAACGAGAACGTGGTGGAGGTGGTGGCGCCGTTGTTCTCCGTGGAGCCCGGGGTGATGATCGGCCGCATCTCGCCGAAGACGATGAAGCAGCCCAGGATCCAGAAGACGGGACTACCGAGCAGCGCGTCCAGGTCGGGTCCGGTGAGGCCGGCGAACGCGGAGCCGCCCGCCACTGCGCCCAGCACGATGACGACGACGATGTAGATCCACAACGGGGAACCGCGGCGCGGCGCCGTGTTCCGCGTGTTGTTCGGGTCCTTCATCACCATCCTCGGGGGGATTCGCGGGGGACGTCCCCCGGAACCGGACGTGCTGGACCGCGGGAACCTCCCCCGGGTGATACGTCCGGTGATTCAGGTGTGTCGTGATGAGAGGGAGAGTACGACCTCCGACGAACTTCGCGAAACCGGTTGGGTACGTTCCGTTATGCCCGGGTCGCGTCCGCCTCTCACCGTTGGGTAGTGGAAGTGTACCCCTGAGTAACGCAAACCTGCTGGCGGACCGTCAAGCACATTTCGTCACCCGTCCGTACGGACGGCGACTTTTTTGGCCGCTTCCGGCCCGTCGGCCAGCAGAACCCGGAACCCGTCCTCCGCCAGGACCGGCACGCCCAACTTGACCGCCTTGTCGTATTTCGACCCCGGACTGTCGCCGGCGACCACGAAGCCCGTCTTCTTCGACACCGACCCCGACACCTTGCCGCCGAGCCGCTGCACCGCCTCGGTCGCCGAGTCCCGGCTGTAGCCGTCCAGCGAACCGGTGATCACCACCGTGACGCCGTGCAGGGGACGCGGGCCCGCGGCGCCCTCGTCCTCCATCCGGACGCCCGCCGCGCGCCACTTGTCGACGATCTCCCGGTGCCAGTCGACCGCGAACCACGACGTGATCGACGCCGCGATCGTCGGGCCGACCCCGTCGACCGCCGCGAGCTCCTCCTCGGTCGCGTTCGCGATCGCGTCGAGCGAGCCCATCTCGCGGGCCAGGTCACGGGCCGCCGACGGGCCCACGTGCCGGATCGACAGGGCCACCAGCACCCGCCACAGCGGCTGCGTCTTCGCCTTCTCCAGCTCCTCGAAGAGCTTCTCGACGGTCTTCTTCGGCTCGCCCTCCTTGTTGGCGAAGAACGTGACCTCTTTCCGCTCCCCCGTCTTCGGGTCGATCCTGGGGGTGCCGCTGTCGGGGTCGAGCACCAGGCTCTTGATCGGCAGCAGCTCGTCCACGGTCAGGTGGAACAGGTCGCCCTCGTTCTTCACCGGCGGATCCGCGGGCTCCAGCGGTTGCGTCAGCGCGGTCGCCGCGACGTACCCGAGCGCCTCGATGTCGAGCGCGTTGCGGCCGGCGACGAAGAACAGCCGCTCGCGCAGCTGCGCGGGGCACGAGCGGGAGTTCGGGCACCGGATGTCGGCGTCGCCCTCCTTCTCGTACGCCAGCGCGGTGCCGCACTCCGGGCACCGCACCGGCATGACGAACTCGCGCTCCGAGCCGTCCCGCAGGCCCGTCACCGGCGCGACGATCTCCGGGATGACGTCCCCCGCCTTGCGCAGGACGACCGTGTCGCCGATCAGGACGCCCTTGCGGACGACCTCGCTCGCGTTGTGCAGCGTCGCGCGCTCGACGGTCGAACCGGCGACCTGCGTCGGCTCCATCACCCCGTAGGGGGTGACGCGGCCGGTCCGTCCGACGCCGACCTTGATGTCGAGGAGCTTGGTGTTGACCTCCTCCGGCGGGTACTTCCACGCGATCGCCCAGCGCGGCGCGCGGCTCGTCGACCCCAGCCGCCGCTGCAGCGAGAACTGGTCGACCTTCACCACGACCCCGTCGATCTCGTACGCGGTGCCGTGCCGGTTCTCGCCGTACTCCGCGATGTACGCGCGGACGGCGTCCATCCCGCCGACGACCTCGTACCGGTCGCTGACCGGCAGCCCCCACGCGCGCATCAGCTCGTACGCCCCGGACTGGCTCTCCGGCCGCGTCCCGCCCTCCCAGGCGCCGAACCCGTGCACGAGCATGCTGAGCGGGCGCTTCGCGGTGACCCGCGGGTCCTTCTGCCGCAGCGACCCCGCCGCCGCGTTGCGCGGGTTGGCGAACGGCTCCTTGCCGGCCTCCACCTGCACCGTGTTGACCTGCTGGAACCCCTCGACCGGCAGGAAGACCTCGCCGCGCACCTCCAGGACGTCCGGCCAGCCCTCCCCCGCGAGCCGGTTCGGGATCGCGGCGATCGTGCGGATGTTGTGCGTGACGTCCTCGCCGGTGCGCCCGTCCCCGCGCGTGACGCCGCGCACGAGCCGTCCCTTCTCGTAGGTCACCGCGATCGCCAGCCCGTCGATCTTCAGCTCGCACAGGTAGCCCGCGACCTCGCCGACCTCCTTGACGACCCGCTCGTCCCACGCGAGCAGCTCGTCGGCGCTCATCGCGTTGTCGAGGCTCTGCATCCGCTCCAGATGCTCGACGGTCGCGAAGTCGGTCGTGATCGTCGCGCCGACCTTCTGGGTGGGCGAGTCGGGCGTGACCAGCTCCGGATGCAGCTCCTCGAGCTCCCGCAGCTCCCGCATCATGCGGTCGTACTCCGCGTCGGTCAGCGTCGGCTGGTCGAGGACGTAGTAGCGGTAGTTGCCCTCGTCGATCCGCTCGCTCAGGTCCAGATGCCGCTGCCGTGCCTCGCCGGGAACACCGTCGCTCGTGGTCATGCCCCCATTTTCCCCGGTGGCACCGACAAACTCGCCCGGGGCACGCCCTAGGCTTCGGCGGCCTCGTGCAGCATCCGCGCCGTGTCGCGGGAGCGTTTCAGCGCGTCGCGGACGTACCGGGGCGAGGCGCCCGCCATCCCGCACGCGGGCGTGACGACGACCTGGCGTGCGAGCCGCGCGAGCGGGAACCCGAGCCGCCGCCACAGCTCCCGGACCGGCTCGGCCGTCGCCCGCAGCGGCGGCAGCGTCGCGTCCGTCGCCGGGACCACGCCGAGGAACAGGCCCAGGCCCGCGTCGATCGTCTCCCCGACGGCGTCGTCGTCGCGCCTCGGCACGAGCCGCAGATCGACCGAGAGCGCTTTCGCCCCCGCGCGCCGCAGCAGACCGTACGGGACGTTCCGGGCGCAGCAGTGCACGATCGGGTACGCCGCGTCGTCCGCGCACACCGTGTCGATCGTCCGCCGCAGGACGTCCTCGGCAACCGACTCCTCGACCGCCCGAAGCCGCCCGAACCCGCTCGCGGTCGGGACCGTCCCGGCGAGCACCCCCGGCAGGGCCGGTTCGTCCAGCTGGAGCAGGATCCGCGCCGCGGGCATCCGCCGCCGGACGTCCGCGACGTGCCCCGCCACGCCCTCGGCGAGCGACGCGGCGAGGTCGCGGACGGCGCCCGGGTCCTTGATGGCGCGATCGCCGTACCGCAGCTCGACCGTGCTCGCCAGCGTCCACGGCCCGCACACCTGGATCTTGAACGGCCCGTCGTGCGCCCCCGCGACCTCCTCCAGGACGTCGAGGTCACGCGCCAGGTGGTCGCGCATCCGGACGGTGTCGCGGCCGGGGCGGTCGGAGAACCGCCAGCCGGACGGCTCCAGGTGCACCGGCATGTCGACCAGCAGCCCGGCCGACCGCCCGATCATGTCGGCGCCGGGGCCGCGCGCGGGCAGCTCCGGCAGGTGCGGCAGCTCGGGCACCTCCCCGAGCACGACCCGGAGCGTCTCCTCCGGATCGTCCCCCGGATACGAACCCACACCGGTCGCCGTCCCCACCTGCCACGGATAACTCACGCGTCTATTATTGCTTCGCCCTCGGCGTCAGGCCCCAGGGGGCCTTCCTTCAACGGGCTTCGCGTGCGATTGCTGCATCGCTCCGACTCGCCCAGGGGCTCGCTGCGCGATCAGATTCTCGCTTCGCTCGAATCTGGCTTCGCTCGCAATCGCAGTTGTTCCGGTCCGCTCTGGCCGAGGTGATGGCTGGGGTGGTAACGACGGCCGGGGACGGTGGCCGGGGACGGTGGTGGGGGTGGGGGTGGGGGTCAGAGTTGTTGTGCCAGGCGGTCCAGGCGCCGCAGGGTTTCTTCCTCCGGCTCGGTCTTGAGGTTGAACAGCACCTCGTCGACTCCGGCGGCTTCCAGCGACTCGACGTCCTCGGGCCGGGGCGGGACGCCGAACACGGTGACGGGCACGCGGCGTCCCGCGCGTTCGCGCAGCTCCGCGATCTGCGCCGGAAAGGCGTCGGTGCCCCGCCCGTAGATCGGCATCCAGCCGTCGCCGAACTCGACGACGCGGTCGAACGTCGTCGGGCCCGCGCCGCCGATCAGCACGGGCGGGTGCGGGTCCTGGACGGGCTTCGGGTACAGGAACACCGGGTCGAAGTCGACGAACTCGCCGTGGAACTCCGCCTCGTCCTTCGTCCACAGCTCCTTGACGGCCAGCACCCGCTCGCGCAGCAGCCGCATCCGCGTCTTCGGCTCGGTGCCGTGGTTGCGCATCTCCTCCCGGTTCCAGCCCGCGCCGACGCCGAGCACCGCCCGGCCGCCGGAGATCAGGTCGAGGGACGCGACCTCCTTGGCGAGGACGATCGGGTCCCGCTGGATCACCAGCGCGATCCCGGTGCCGAGCCGCAGCCGCTCCGTCACGCTCGCGACGGCGGACAGCACGACGAACGGGTCGAGCGTCCGGTAGTACATGCGCGGCAGTTCATCGCCGCCGGGCCACGGCGACTCCCGCTTCACCGGGATGTGGGTGTGCTCGGCCAGGAACAGCGACCCGAACCCGCGCTCCTCCAGCGCCCGCCCGAGCGCCGCCGGCCTGATCCCGTCATCGGTCACGAACGTCGAAACACCGAACTTCACGGCACCTCCAGAGACTCGCCAGAGCCGAATGGTACTTACGGCGCCGGTCCCCGCCGGCCGCCCTCCCCCGCCGGAGCACACCGTCCCCGCGCTCGGCTACTCGATCACCGACGAGTCGGGGGCGAGGCTCGGGTACACGGGCGACACGGTGCTGTGCCCGCCGGTGGAGAAGCTCGCCGCCGACTGCCCGACGGTGGTCCTGGACACGAGCTTCCCCGCGGAGGGGAAGTTCGGTCACATGGGGCTCGCCGACGTCGAATCGCTGGCCGACCGTCACCCTGACGTCCGGTTCCTCGCGACGCACCGGGACGACGACGTCACCGGGTCGTCCCGGACGAACATCGTGTTCCCGAGCGACGGGCAGACCTTCGAGATCGACGGCGCGGCGAAGCCCGCCGGGGAGAGGGCCGGCGGGCTCCTCCAGGTCGTCAGGCGGGGACGCGGGCGGTCTCGGCGATCGTCGCGGAGGCGAGGACGCGGTCGCCCTCGTACAGGACGGCGGCCTGGCCCGCCGCGACGCCGCGGGCGGGGGCGGCGAGGCGGATGCGCAGGACGTCGCCGTCCAGTTCGGCCGTGCAGTCGTGGACCTCGCCGTGGGCCCGGAGCTGCACCCGGCAGCCGAACGGGCCGGCGGGGACGCCGCCCAGGACGATCGGGCGCTCGCCGGTGATCTCGTGGACGTCGAGGGCCTCGCGGGGGCCGACGGTGACGGTGTTGTCGACCGGCGAGATGTCGAGGACGTAGCGGGGGCGGCCGTCGGGTGCGGGGGTGCCGATGCGCAGGCCCTTGCGCTGCCCGATCGTGTACGCGTAGGCGCCGTCGTGCTCGCCGACCTCGTTGCCGTCGGCGTCGACGATGGGCCCCTTCGCGGCGCCGAGGCGCTCGGCGAGGAAGCCGCGGGTGTCGCCGTCGGAGATGAAGCAGATGTCGTGGCTGTCGGGCTTGTCGGCCACCTGCAGGCCGCGGCGCTCGGCTTCGCGGCGGATGTCGGTCTTGGCGGTGTCGCCGAGGGGGAACATCGCGTGCGCGAGCTGCTCGGGGGTGCACACGGCCAGGACGTACGACTGGTCCTTGCCCTCGTCGACGCCGCGCCGCAGGACGCCGTCCTCGAGCCGGGCGTAGTGGCCGGTGCAGACGGCGTCGAAGCCGAGGGCCATCGCGCGGTCGAGGAGCGCCGCGAACTTGATCTTCTCGTTGCAGCGCAGGCACGGGTTCGGGGTACGGCCCGCCGCGTACTCGCTGACGAAGTCCTCGACGACGTCCTCGTGGAAGCGCTCCGCGAGGTCCCAGACGTAGAACGGGATGCCGATCACGTCGGCGGCGCGGCGGGCGTCCCGGGAGTCCTCCAGGGTGCAGCAGCCGCGCGCGCCCGTCCGGTAGGACTGCGGGTTGCTGGACAGGGCCATGTGGACGCCGGTGACGTCGTGCCCGGCCTCGGCGGCGCGGGCGGCGGCCACGGCGGAGTCGACGCCGCCGGACATGGCGGCGAGTACGCGCAGAGTCATAGTCCTTCGAGCGTACGCGCCACGGCGCCCTGCCGACATCGGGTTGACGGCGGACGGGCGGGACGCGGCGACGGATCGTCCGGCGGCTCGCGTAGGGTTACGTCGCGGGCTCCGTGAAGGCCCGGACCCCGTGACCTCACGACAAGGAAGAGACGTACAGGTGGGAATCTTCCGCCGTCCGCGCGACACGTCCGCCACCGCGCCGCCCGCGGTCGGCGAGTTCTGGGAATGGTGGGGCCAGGCGCGCCCGACGATCGAGTCGTCGCTGGCGGCCGGTCCGGGCGAGCAGGAGCCGGGCGAGCCGCCGGGCGAGGGGCTGTCGGCCGAGACGATCGAGGAGCTGTCCCGCCGCGTCCACAAGATCCACCCGGGCCTGCAGTGGGAGATCGGCGGCGCCGAGGACCGGGCGCCCTCGCTGACGCTGACCGGCGGCGGCGACCCCGAGCTGCGCGGGCTCGCCGAGCGGTGGGTGCGGGCGGCGCCCAAGGGCGCCGGCGGCTGGAACTTCCACCCGGCGCGGCAGGCCGACCCGGAGATGCTCTCCCAGGACCTCGTCCTCGGCGACCACGAGTTCGACCTGGAGTACGTCCGGCTGGGCATGCGGGCGGACGCGGGCCGCGCGAAGGTGCACATCACCGCCTACCACCCCGACTTCCTGTTCGTCGCCGAGGAGCAGCAGCGGCAGGTCGCGTCGCACGTCCTGGACTGGGCGCTCGGCGAGGACGACGTGGCCCGCTGGATCGGCGACGTCGACATCGCGATGGAGGCGCCGATCGACTCGCTGCCGCCCGCGATGCTGGGCTCGGTCGTGGAGCAGATCTCCGAGCCGTTCGGGGAGGCGGCGTGGCTGAGCGGCGAGGGCCGCACACCGCGCGGCCATCCCGCCCGGGTCGGCGCGCGGTTCCCGCTCCACCGGCAGGACTACCCGCTGTGCGACCTGCACGTGGCGATCAGCGTCCCGTACCGGCACGGCAACCCCGACCGGCTGCCGGTCGAGCCGTCGTCGGGGGCGCTGCACGCGTTCGAGAAGAAGCTCGGCAGGCTCGGCGACCGGGCGGTGCTGGCGGTCCGCGAGACCGGGGACGGGCTGCGGGTCTTCCACCTGTACGCCGACCCCGACTCGGGCGTCGTCGGCGAGCTGGACCAGCTCGCCGCGAGCTGGTCGGAGGGCAAGGCCAAGGTCGCCTCGACCAACGACCCCGGCTGGAAGGCGCTGGCCCCCTACCGGCCCTGACCCGGCCGGACGGCCTCCACCTTCCGCCACCGCGCCTCGCAGCAGGAGTAGACGCCGAAGAGCACCACGCCGCAGGCGATGGCGACGAGGCCCCACACCCCGGCGGGCGTCCCGGCGAACTCGCGGAGCGTGCCGTCCAGCCCGTGCGCCTTCTCGGGGTCGTAGCCGATCGCCGCGTAGCCGAGGAAGACGCCCGCGGCGCCGATCACCAGGCCCCGCGCGGCGTTGCCGACGGCGCCGAGCGGTTCGACGACCCGCCGCGCGTTCCCCATCTGGCCGAGCTTGAGCTCCTCCAGGAACTTGCGGCGGGCGGCGCTGTACAGGACGTACACGCCGACACCGAGGAACCCGGCCGCGACCGCGAGGACCAGCCAGCGCCCGGCGGGCGCCTCCATCAGCCGCGCGGTGAACGTCTTGGACTGCTCGTCGCTCGACGACCCCTTGTGCCCGAACATGAACCCGAGCATCGCCGCGAACCCGGCCGCGTAGAGGAGCCCGCGTCCGGCCGACGCGAGCCGTTCGTGCGCCTTGTGCCCGTCCGGCGTGGGGCGCCCGTAGAGCGCCTCCGCGAACTGCCAGAGCGTGAGGGCCGCGAACCCGGCCGTCATGAGCCACAGGACGACCGTCCCGCCGGGCTTGTCGGCGACGGCCGTGAGGGCGCCGCCCCGGTCGGCCTCCTCGCCGCCGTCCCCGAACGCGATCTGGAGTGCCAGCACCCCGATCAGCACGTACAGGAACCCGCGCGCGACCAGGCCCACCCGGGACAGCCGGTGGAACCACGGGTGACCGGCCGCTCTCCGTCCCGCGCCCCGCACCACGTCGCCGTTCGCCACGCCCGTCATCTCTCTCGGCCCCTCGCAATCCCTCGTTCAACGAACGGCAAAGGAGTCCCCGTTCGAGGGCCGATCAAACGCGGAGGGGCGTCGGGAGGGTCAGGTGAGACCGGCTCGGCGGGCTCGTTCCACGGCGGGGCCGATGGCGTCGGCCAGGGCCTTGACGTCGGCCTCGGTGGAGGTGTGGCCGAGGGTGAAGCGCAGCGAGCCCCGGGCGCGCTCGGGACCGGCGCCCATGGCCGTGAGGACGTGGCTGGGCTGCGAGACGCCCGCCGAGCAGGCCGAGCCGGTCGAGCAGGCGATGCCGCGGGCGTCGAGGAGCATGAGGAGCGCGTCGCCCTCGCAGCCGGGGAAGGAGAAGTGCGCGTTGCCGGGGAGGCGGTCGCGGGGGTCGCCGTTGAGGATCGCGTCGGGGACGGCCGCGCGGACGGCCTCGATGAGGCGGTCGCGGAGGGCGGCGAGGCGTTCGGCCTCGGCCTCCCGGCGGCGGGCGGCGACCTCGACGGCGGCGGCGAACCCGGCGATGGCGGGGGTGTCGAGGGTGCCGGACCGGACGTCGCGTTCCTGGCCGCCGCCGTGCAGGAGGGGCACGGGGTCGAGGTACAGCGGCTCCTTCGGCTTGGCGAGCAGGAGCGCGCCGACGCCGATCGGGCCGCCGAGCTTGTGGCCGGTGAGGGTGAGGGCCTGGACGCCGCTCGCGGCGAACGAGACGGGCAGGGTGCCGGCGGCCTGGACGGCGTCGGTGTGCAGGGGGACGCCGCGTTCGCGGGCGGTCGCGGCGAGTTCGGCGATCGGCTGGACGGTGCCGACCTCGTTGTTCGCCCACATGACGGTGGCGAGGGCCACGTCGGAGCCGTCGCCGAGCGCGTCGCGGAGGGTCTCGGGACGGACGCGGCCCAGTTCGTCCACGGGGAGCCGGTCGACGTCGGCGCCCTCGTGGTCGGCGAGCCACTGCACGGAGTCGAGGACGGCGTGGTGCTCGACGGCGGACGCCAGCACGCGGGTGCGGGCGGGGTCGGCGGCGCGGCGCGCCCAGTACAGGCCCTTGACGGCGAGGTTGTCGGACTCGGTGCCGCCCGAGGTGAACACGACCTCGCTGGGGCGGGCGCCGAACGCCTCGGCGATGAGCTCGCGTGACTCCTCCACGACGCGGCGGGCGTTGCGGCCGACGGCGTGCAGCGAGGACGGATTGCCGAGCTCGTGCAGCCGCGCCGTCATCGCCTCAACGGCCTCCGGCAGCATGGGGGTCGTCGCCGCATGGTCGAGGTAGGTCACCACGGCGTCAACATTAGCCGCGTACCCGGTGTTCCCCGCAGGTGGCCGGAAGGTTACGGGAATGCCGGGGTCGGGGTGCCGGTTGGCAACTGTACCGTCCGGTCGGTACAGTGGAGTGGCCATGACGAAGAACGCCCTTCTGGACGCCGCGGAGGCGGTGCTCTCCGAGCACGGCACGCAGGCGCTGACGCTCACCGCGGTCGCCGACCGCGCCGGCGTCAGCAAGGGCGGGCTGCTCTACCACTTCCCCTCCAAGGACGCGCTCGTCAAGGCGATGGTGGCGCGGGTCATCGAGGAGTTCGACGACCTGATCGCCGAGCACGACGACGGGACGCCCGGGGCGTACACCCGCGCGTACGTCGAGGCGACCTTCGAGATCCTCACCGGCGAGGCGCGGGCCTACCGGCGCTGGTCGGCCATCACGGCCGCCGCGGCGGACCCCGAGCAGGGGGAGCCGCTCAACGTGGCGATGCGCCGCTGGCACGGCCGCGCCGAGGACGAGGACGCCGATCCGGTCGCGGCCGCGGTCGTCCGGCTGGCGGCCGAGGGCCTGTGGGAAGTGGTGAGCCACGCGCCCGAGGTGTACGACGGGGAGCAGCTCGCGGCGCTGAAGCGGCGGCTGCTCGCGCTTCTCGGCTAGGACCGCCTCCCCCCGGCTGGAACGCTCCACATTCGATCGTCCGTATTCGACCGTCCGCACCCGGCCGCGCCCACGCGCGGCCGGCCGCACGTACGGGGCCCTCCGCCCCGCCGAGTTCAGAAAGAGGTGAACCATGCTGCTCCGCGCCCGTGTCGGGACGTTCCTGACCTTCGCCCTCGCGGGCCTGCTCACCGGTGTCTGGGTCGCGCGCATGCCCGCGCTGGCCGAGAAGTTCGGGACGTCCGAGGGCGAGATCGGCATCATCGTCCTCGTCTGGGGTCTCGGCGCGGTGGTCGCCATGCAGGCGCTCCGCGGGGTGATGGCGCGGGCCGGGAGCCGGGGCGCGCTGCGGTTCGCGCTGCCGCTGACCGCGGTGGCCTACGTCGCGGTCGCGGTGGCCCCGTCCTACTGGTCGCTGCTCGCCGCCGTGGTGGCGTTCGGAATGACGTTCGGGATCACCGACATCGCGATGAACGCGCAGGCCAGCGTGGTGGAGCAGGCGTACCGCCGGTCCATCATGAGCGGCATGCACGCGGGCTGGTGCATCGGCGCGATGAGCGGCGGGCTGTTCGGCGTCGCGACGGCGGCGCTCGGCCTCGGCTTCACCGCGACGGTGCTGATCGCCGCGCTGCTCGCACTGCCCGCCGGGCTCGCGCTCGGCCGCACCTACCTGCCCGACCCGGACGCGCCCGCCGGGGCCGGGACGGGCGGGCGCCGGCGCCGCCGGATGCCGGCCGCCGTCTACCTGATCGGCGTGCTGGGCTTCATCGCGTTCATGACCGAGGGGTCGATCGCCGACTGGAGCAGCCTGATGCTGCACGACGAGCTGGGCGCGACCGAGTCGCTGGCGGCGTTCGGGTACCCGATGTTCGAGCTGGCGATGCTGATCGGACGGCTCGTCGGCGACCGCGTCCGGATGCGGGTCGGCACGCGGCGGCTGCTGGCGGGCGCCGGTCTCGGCACCGCGGCCGGGATGACGGTGGTGGTGCTCGCCCCGACCGCGCACGTGGCGATCGCCGGGTTCTTCGTGACGGGCCTCGTCGTCTGCGTGGTCGTCCCGACGACGATCTCGCTGGCCGGGACCGCCGCGCCGGACCGTCCGGCCGCCGCGGTCGCGCAGGTCGGCGCGATGGGCTACGGCGGGCTGCTGCTCGGCCCGGTCGTGGTCGGGTTCCTGGCGGACGCGACGTCGCTGCGCGTCGGCGTCGGCGTGGTGGTCGTGCTCGCGCTGCTGATCGCGGCGGGCGCCCGGTTCGTCCCGCTGGGCGAGGGCGCCGACCTGGCCGCCGCACCGGCCGTCCCGCCGCGCGACGGCGCGCCGCGGGAGGCCGGCGACACGGAGCCGGAACCGGTCGCCGCCTGACAGTGATGATGTAGGTGAGCGCCTCCCGCTGGGGTCTGGCCCAACGCCTGACTGGC
>NZ_BMRF01000002.1:728509-880391 GCF_014648495.1 Actinomadura cremea | reverse complement strand
CCCGTGCGTCGAACGGACGACCTTGTCGTGCGACCACCGATCCCGGTAGAACGCGTCGGCGCTGCGTCCGCCTTTCTTGGTCATGGTGCGCAGGTCGGACGACACGTCCGCCTTGGTGAAGAACCGGCGCGTGCTCACCAGCGTCTCTTCCAGCGGGCCGTCGAGGCCCGGCCGGTCCTTGCTCGTACTCACTCTCGGAATCCCTTCGAAGATCTCTGCCGCTACGCCGCGGCCCGGCGGCTCGCCACGGCCCGCTGGACGACCGTGCCGGTGAACACCGCGGCCGCGGCCGCCACGAGCACCAGCAGCAGCAGGCCGACCGCGTACGAGCCTTGGCTGCCGTAGACGGAGCCCATGACCAGCGGCGGGACGAACCCGCCGAGGCCGCCCGCCGCCCCGACCACGCCGGTGACCGTCCCGACCTCGCCCGCCGGGGTCAGCCGCGCCACCAGCGCGAACGTCGCACCGCTCCCGGCCCCGAGGACCGCCGCCAGCGCGAGGAACGCGATCGTCCCGACCGGCATCAGCGGCGGCGCGAACGCCTGCACGGCGGCGGCGACCACCGTCACCGCCAGCGACGCGGCCAGCACCCGGACCGCGCCGACCCGGTCCGACAGCCAGCCGCCGACCGGACGCATCAGCACCGCGAGCAGCACGAACCCCGCCATCCGGTTCGCCGCGTCCGGCTGCGACAGCCCGTACTCCGTCCGCAGGTACGTGGGCAGGTAGACCGAGAACGCCACGTACCCGCCGAACGTCACCGCGTACAGCGCCGACATCTGCCAGGTGACGCCCATCCGCGCGGTCGCCGCGAGCCGCCGGACGAGCGGCGCGGCGGGCGCGGTGCGTCCCGGCGCCTCCCGCAGCACGAGCCACGCCACCGCGGCGTAGACCGCGAGCAGGGCGGCCGTCAGCACGAACGGCGCCGCGTCGCCCCGCCCGTCGACGAGGCGCACGGTGGTCAGCGCGCTGATCGCGGTCCCGCCCATGCCCGCGCCGAACACCCCGATCGCCAGGCCGCGCCGCTCCGGCGGGAACCACGCGTTGACGAACGGGACGCCCACCGCGAACGCCGTCCCGCCGACGCCGAGGAAGAAACCGCCCACCAGCAGCGCCGCGAGCGACGACTGCCCGGCCACGCCCAGGTAGAGCACCGGGACGATCGTGATCAGCGAGACCAGGGGGAACATCACCCGCCCGCCGAACCGGTCGGTCAGCGCCCCCACCGGGATCCGCCCGACCGAACCCACGACCACCGGAACCGCCACCAGCAGCGACTGCTCGAACGACGACAGGTCCAGCGAGTCCTTGAACCGCGGTCCGAGCGGGCTCAGCAGCGCCCACGCCCAGAAGTTGACCGCGAACCCGACCGTGGCCACCACCAGCATCACCATGGGCCGCCCGGCCCCGGGGCCGGTCTCATCACGCATCTCAAGTCACCGTTCCACTCGACCGGGGGGCCATGATCGGCCCCCCGCTGTCACCCTCGCGGACGGTGCCGGTGCCCGACAGGGACCTTCGTCCCCAGACGGGTCCCTCCCTCGCCCGCTCGGCGGACGGCTCCACCAGGCGCGCCTGCGTCGCCTCGAGCCGCTCCACGACCAGACCGGCGAAGCGGCGGGTCAGCTCGTAGCCCATCGACGGATCGACCGCGCAGAGCGTCCGGACCAGGCGTCCGTCGAACTCGATCGCCCGCGCGTCCGTCCCGGCGACGGCCCCGAACCGCCACCGGTACGGGCGGAACAGCCATGACCAGCCGAGGACGGAGCCGGGCCCGTAGGTCTCCACGACGACGGGCCCGCGACCGGGCAGGTGCAGGTCGACGGCCACGGTCCCGTCCTGGACGAGCCAGAACCGCTCCGCCGGATCGGATTCGCGGAAGATGCGGCGTCCCGCCGGGAACCCGGTGAACCGGGCCGCTCTCGCGAGACCGGTCAGGTCGGCGTTCCTCATGCCGTTCAGGAACGGTTCGCGCGCGAGGTCCGCACCGGTCACACCGCTCACCCGGACCGCCCCCTTGTCCACTTCCCGCCCGCCGGCGCACTGAGGGCCATCCCACCTCCGGACGGCCCGCCGGCACAGGGCCGAAAGGCCCTACGCCACGGGACCTCCGCCGCTCCGCTTCCGGTCCGGCGGCCGCCAGGGACCAAGGTCCCCGGTGTCCGGCCGCGGGAGGGGCCGAACGGCCCGCGACCGGAAGCCTTCGGCCCCTGCGATCCGCGCGCCCCGGCGCCTAGCGTCGGGTCAGGCGAGCGAGGAAGGGACCGCGTGATGAGACCGGCAGCGCGCCTGGACCGGTGGCGCCGCAGTTGCGGCTTCGACCGGAACGATCTGCGTCGTTACGTCGACCGGGCCCAGTGGAGGTTCGGCCTGTTCCTGCTCGCGCTGTTCCTCGCCGCGGCCCCGCCCCTGTGCGCCCACGTCGTCGGGGCCGTCGACGACTCCGGCAGGCGGGCCGAGCGGCACGGGGCCGCCACGTGGAAGCGGGTGGACGCGACCGTGGTGCGGGTCGAGGAGGCGGGGGGCCGGTACCGGGTCACCGTGGCCTGGACCGGGCCGGACGGGACGCGGCGAACCGGCGAATGCGCGACCTGGCGCCGGACGGCCGCGCGGGACTCCCTCGTGGTCTGGGCCGGTGCGGGGGGCGCCGTGTCGACCACGCCGCCGCGCACGCGCGAGGAGACGGTCATCTACGCCGTCGGGGCCGGGATCGGCGTGGTGCTCGCCACCGGGCTGCCGCTGCTCGCCCTCTACCTCTGGGCGCGGCACCGGTACGACCGGATCCGCTACCGGTCGTGGGCCGCCGCCTGGGACCGCCTCGACAACCACCGCATCGGCCCCTGAGCCGGTTCAGCCGTCCCGCAGCGGGACCCTCCAGGTGAGCACCGTCCCGTCGTCCGCGCCCGGTTCGGCGGAGAACGATCCGCCCAGGCCCTCGGCCCGTTCCGCCATGTTGCGCAGGCCGCTGCGCCGGCCGCCGCCGGAGATGCCGACACCGTTGTCCTCGACGCGGAGCGCCAGCTCGTCGTGCACGTCGACGGCCACGCTGACCCGGGACGCGTGGGCGTGCCGGGCCACGTTGGACAGCGCCTCCCGGACGACGGCCAGCAGGTGCTCGCCGATGTCGTCGTCGACCGCGGTGTCCAGCAGCCCGTCCAGCCGGACGGACGGCGCGAACCCCAGCTGCTCGGCGGCCGCGTCCACCAGGAGGTGCACCCGGCTGCGCAGCGACTCGGTGTCGGCCGGCGCCTGCAGGGCGAAGATCGTCGAGCGGATCTGCCGCATGGTGCCGTCCAGGTCGTCCACCGCCCGCTGGATGCGGACCTGCACCTCCCGCTTCTGCGTGATCTTGGTGGCCGCCATCAGCGTCATCGCGGTGGCGAAGAGCCGCTGGATCACCGTGTCGTGCAGGTCCTTGGCGATCCGGTCCCGGTCCTCCAGCAGCGCCAGCCGTTCGGCGTCCCGGCGCCGGTCCGCCAGCTCCAGCGCCATCGCGGCCTGCCCGGCGAACGCCTCCAGCAGCCGTTGCGTGCCCTCCGAGAAGGTCGCGCCGCCCGGCGGGTTCAGCACCGCGATGACGCCGCGCGCCGACGCGCCCACGCCCAGCGGCACGACCAGCACCGGCCCGACCGGCACCCCCGGCGGCACGTTCGCCTCGCGCGCGGCGCGGCCCCCGTCGGTGAGCCGCTGCGCCGCCCCCTCGGCGAAGACCTTCGCGGCCACCGGGTGCTCCAGCGGCACGCGCAGCCCCTCCAGCCGTCCGGCGCCGTCCCCGTGCGCGACCTCGACCACGAGTTCGCGCCCGGCCTCGTCGACCAGCGCCACGGTCGCCAGCTCCGCGCCGGCGACCTCCCCGGCGCGCTGCGCCACCAGCGCGGTCACCTCGTGCGGATCGGTGCCCGACAGCAGCGCGGTGGAGATCTCGGTGGACGCCTCCAGCCACCGCTCGCGGCGCCGCGTCTCCTCGTACAGCCGGGCGTTCTCGATCGCGACGCCCGCG
Source organism: Actinomadura cremea (assembly GCF_014648495.1). Lineage (GTDB taxonomy): Bacteria > Actinomycetota > Actinomycetes > Streptosporangiales > Streptosporangiaceae > Spirillospora > Spirillospora cremea. Next base: position 876,391 of record NZ_BMRF01000002.1, on the reverse strand, counting down.
GCCGTCGCGAGCGCGGTCACCACGACCTCGTCCTCGTCCTCGAACCGGCCGCCGCCCGCCTTCTCGGTCAGGTACAGGTTGCCGAACACCTCGTCCCGCACCCGGATCGGCACCCCGAGGAACGTGCGCATCGGCGGGTGTCCCGGCGGGACGCCGTAGGAGTCGGGGTGCTCGCCGAGGTCCGTCAGCCGGATCGCGCGCGGCTCCCTGATCAGCAGTCCCAGGATCCCGTGGCCGTGCGGCCAGTGCCCGATGGCCGCGATCTCCTCGTCGCTCACCCCGGCCGTCACGAACCGGGACAGCCGGTCGCCGTCGTCGCCGATCACGCCGAGCGCCCCGTACCGCGCGTCCACCAGGGTCATGGCGGCCTCGGTGATCCGCCGCAGCACGGTGTCGAGCGCCAGGTCGCTGCCGATCGAGACGACGGCCTCCAGCAGCGCGTGCACCCGGTCGCGGGTCGCCCGCGCGGCCTCCAGCCGCGTCTGCAGCTCGCTGAGCAGCTCGTCCAGTTGCAGCTGCGGGAGCACGAGCCTCGCCCGATCCGCGCCAGTTCGGGATTCATCGGCCATGCACCCAGTATTCCGGACACATCTGGAGCCGGCTCCGCGGCCGGGCCCTCCGCCCCCCCCGGGCGCCCATGGCGAGCATCGCCGCCGACGGGGTAACGTCCGGACATCACCGGGGAAACGGGGGAAACGGGATGACCGGCCGAGACCGGGAGCGCGGCGGCACGATCCGGGTGTTCCTGCTGGACGACCACGAGGTGGTCCGGCGGGGCGTGGCCGCGCTGCTGACCGCCGAGGACGACATCGAGATCGTCGGCGAGGCCGGGACGGCCGCGGAGGCGCTGGCGCGGATCCCCGCCGCCCGTCCCGACGTGGCGGTGCTGGACGTCCGCCTGCCCGACGGCGACGGCGTGGGCGTCTGCCGCGACATCCGCTCCCACCCGGACGCGCCGGCCTGCCTGATGCTCACCTCCTTCGACGACGAGGAGGCCCTCTTCGACGCGGTCATGGCCGGCGCCTCCGGCTACGTCCTCAAGCAGATCCACGGCTCGGACCTGGTCGGCGCGGTCCGCACCGTCGCGGCGGGCCAGTCGCTGCTCGACCCGCGCAGCACCGCCCGGATGCTGGAGCGGATCCGCGCGCGCCAGGAGAGGAAGGACCCGCTCCACGGCCTCACCGAGCAGGAGCGCCACATCCTGGAGCTCATCGGCGAGGGCCTCACCAACCGGCAGATCGGCGAACGCCTCTTCCTCGCCGAGAAGACGGTCAAGAACTACATCTCCACCATCTTCGCCAAGCTCGGGATGAACCGCCGCACCCAGGCCGCCGCGCTCGCCGCACAACTGAAGGCCGACCCCACCCGGACGAGGCGCGCGGAACCGTAGGGACGGCTATCGCTCACCGAGCGCGGTCCGCGCTCTGCGCACGGGTTGACGCGGCCCGAGTGGTCGTGTTCGGACCTCTCGAGGGACGAGTGACTCGACCATGCCCGGCAGCACTGCGACCGGCTCGCACTAACCCGCCGGACTCTGCTGGAGATCGCCGGCACCGAACCCGGCAACCCTGCCGGGCGCATCGACACGCTCCGACCGCCTACCGCGACATCCTGGCCGTCTTCACCCGCACCGCCGGCGCGCTACGCGCCAAGGACCTGTGCGAAACCCTGGAGGCCGGCACCGAACCCCGGCACGTCGAAGCCATGCGCGCCAAACTCAAACGCCTGGGCGGACGGGACGTTTTTACCGAACCGAGCCCGGATTGTTCACCATCAATCCAGACAAGTCCTAACAAAACTCCCACTTAGAGACAGCAGCTTTGTTCGTGGTCGAGCGCCAACGTCTCTCAATGAGTCCTGTCACCCGCCTCTTCCCACGTTCAAGCCATGCCGGTGAGATTGGGCACCACACGACTGCGCAGCGGGAATCTGCGCAGCCCCGGCCTGTGGATCATTGCTGTCATGTCGGTGTTGGTGGATATCTGTCTGTGCGCGGTGCCGAGCACGGCGCAAAGTAAGGGTGAGGCGCTTACTTTCGTCCAGTGCGCGGACCGGGACATCGCCCTCACGATGATCAATGTGCTGCGCATCTTCACCATGTCATCTCCCAAGCACGCCGACGACGGCCGCTTCCTGTCCTTGCTCCACCGGCTGGGCGGTGCCGCCATGCTGATCTCGCCCCTCCTGCTACTGGTCGGGGAATCGATACGGATCCGGGTTCGCCTTCTCGTGCCCGAGGGACCGTCCACCGGATTCGACTACCCGGGACAGTTGGCCGCCTACCAGAACCATCCCGCGCTCATGACGGCGTCCTACGTCGTCTTCGCCCTCGGCTGGTTCGCGCTGTGGCCGGCGTTCCTCTCGCTCGCCGCCCTGATCGGCAGAACCAGACCCTGGTGGGGACTGCTGGGAGGCGCGTCCGCCCTCACCGGGCTCATAGCCCTTGCCTTCTACGAGGGCATCAACCATCTCGCCTTCCAACTGGTGGACCGGCACGGCCTGACCACCGCCACGGCGTTCCTCGACGAGGCTTACACCAGCCCCAACCTCGCGTACGCGCTGACCGCCGCGTACAACCTCGGCTGGATCGTCCTGGCGATCGGCGCCTGCCTCTCCCGCACTCTCGGCCCATGGCGATCCCTCTGCCTCGCCCCAATGACCTTGCACGCCACCGGAGTACTCAAAGCAGGCGAACCACACGGCATCGCCTTCATCCTGGCCCTCATGATCGCGTTCATCCCGCTGGGCCTCGCCCTGGTACGCGGCACAACTCCCACCTGCCGTACAACCGCTCACCGATCAGGAACCGCCACCACCACGTGACGCACCGACACAATCGCGCAATCAGCAGCGCCCAACGTGGTCCAGCTCAACCTGTCGACGTGCAGGTCGGCGCACCCGCCTCGACAGCTTCCACCGGAACGAACAGCCGCGAGGAAGCTGAAAGGGCAGTGGCCGGTTCGCGGCGGCTGGCAACTGCCCGAAGGCGGGCTTTGCGTATGAGGGTGGCTGTCCGGGCGTATCGGGACGGCTGCGCCGTAGACGGACCGGGCCCCGTCCCGTTCGGCCGCCGGGCCGGTTGCCGCGCTCCCCCGACGGGCGCACCCGCCTTCGGCAGGTCTGCCGTATCTCGGGATTTCGTCAGCTTCCTGTGGGAGGCCGCAGGCCGCCCTGTGGTGCGTGCGCTGCGGCTGCACGGCACCAACTTCGCGATGGCCACGACCGGGCACCTCCCCAACCGGGACGCCGGGATCCACCTGGACCGCGCCTGGGACGGGGAGTTCAACCCCTACCACGCCTTCCTCCTCATCCCCGAGTCCTCGGTCGTCAAGACGCCGTAGCGAGTCCCTCGAGGTGCGAAGGTCCGAACTGCCCTTCCGTTCTAGCGGTCATCGCAGCACCCCGGCTCAGGACGCGATGGAGGCTGCTGGATGAGCGAACAAAGCCTAGGAGCCGCCCCGGGGAGCGCCGGACGTGACGGGCGTGACGGACGTGCCGTCGTGTTCGGCCGCGCGGGCGATGCCGCAGCACATGCCGCCGAAGACTCGATCGTGGAAGGGCCTGAACAGCCACCAGTACGCGTGGCCCGCCAGCCCGCGCGGATGGAACAGCGCCCGCTGGGTGTAGCGGGCGCGGCCGTCCCGATCCGCCACCCCGAGCTCCAGCCACGCCAGGCCCGGCAGCCGCATCTCGGCGCGCAGCCGCAGCAGCCGCCGCGGCTCGATCTCCTCCACCCGCCAGAAGTCGACCGTCTCCCCGATCCGCAGCCGGTGCGGGTCGCGGCGGCCGCGCCGCAGCCCCACCCCGCCCACCAGCCGGTCCAGCACGCCGCGGGCGCGCCAGGCGAGCGGGAAGGAGTACCAGCCGCGCTCGCCGCCGATCCCCTCGACGACCGCCCACAGGCGCTCGGCGGAGGCGGCGACCTCGCGGCTCCGCTCGTCGGTGTAGAGGCTGCCCCCGGCCCAGTCGGGGTCGGTCGGCAGCGGGTCGCTGGGCGCTCCGGGCACGCTCGCCGACGACCAGCGCGTGGCCACGTCGGCGTCCCGGACGCGGCGCAGCGCCAGCTCCACCGCGCGCTCGAAGCCCGCCGGGCCGCCGGGCGGCGGCGGCACGTACCGTTCGATGTCGCGCTCGCGGCAGATCACCTCGTTGCGCAGCGACTCCACCAGCGGACGCGCGAGGCTTCCGGGCACCGGCGTGATCGCGCCGACCCACAGGCTCGACAGCCACGGGCTCAGCACCGGGACCGGGACGATCAGCCGCCGCCGCAGCTCGGCGACGGCCGCGTAGCGGCGCATCATCCCGGCGTAGGTGAGCACGTCGGGACCGCCGATGTCGAACCCCCGGCAGACCTCCGCGGGCAGGTCGGCGACCGCGACCAGGTAGTGCAGGACGTCGCGGATCGCGATCGGCTGGATCCGCGAGTGCACCCAGCGCGGCGTGACCATCACCGGCAGCCGCTCGGTCAGGTACCGCAGCATCTCGAACGACGCCGACCCCGAACCGATGATCACCGCGGCGCGCAGCCAGACCGCGGGCACCCCGGCGTCCAGCATGATCCGGCCGACCTCGGCGCGGGACCGCAGGTGCGGCGACGGCTCCTCCTTCGGCTCCATCCCGCCCAGGTAGACCAGCCGCCGCACCCCGGCGTCGCGGGCCGCGCCGGCGAAGGTCCGCGCGGCGCGCCGGTCGACCTCGGCGAACGCGCCGTCGCCGCCGATCGCGTGGATCAGGTAGTAGGCGACGTCGACCCCGTCCAGGGCCCGGCGGGTCGACTCCGGATCGGTCGCGTCGGCCTCGACGATCTCCACGTCGCCCGCCCACGGGTGGTCGCGGAGCCGCCGCGCCGAGCGGACCATGCACCGCACCCGGTGGCCGGCGCGCAGCAGCTCGGGCACCAGCCGTCCGCCGATGTACCCGCTGGCCCCCGTCACCAGGAAGGTGCGCCCGGTGCCGTCCTCGCGATCGTCCATGGCCTGCCGCCGCGCTCGTGGAGAACTTCGATCACTGCCCCTCGGGACGGGCCCTACCCGACAGCCGTCCGGGAAACCTTTGCCCGCCCCGGACTGCGAAGGCCGACCTGCCACTAATCTCGGTCGTTGCGTCGGTTACACGTAGATTCTCCTTCGCGACTGGGCGGAACTCGGCGATGAGCGCGCACTCGGCGCCACCGCGGACGCTCCCGTGATGCGCGGCACTCCCTCGACGACCGAGACGCGCGGCGCCAACCGACTGTAGCGTTCTCGCCTATCCTGTCGCCGTCACCAGCCGAGGAGCCCCACCGCCGATCATGTCCCGCGACGACGAGAACGCCATCGTGCCGTCCTACTCCCACCGGCAGCAGACCGGCGGGGGCAGTGCGCGTTCCCTGCTGCTCACCGTCTTCGGCGAGTACCTGCTGCCGCAGGGGCGGCCGGTGTGGACGTCGACGCTCCTGCACGTGCTGGGCGGTCTGGGCGTCGAGGAGAAGTCGGCTCGGCAGGCGCTGAACCGCATGTCCGCCGGGGGCTGGATCGAGTCGGAGCGCTCCGGGCGGCGGGTGCGCTGGCGGCTGACCCCGCCCGGCCGGACGCTGCTGACCGAGGGCGCCGAGCGGATCTACTCGTTCGGGCGCGAGCGCGAGTCGTGGGACGGGCGGTGGCTGGTGCTGCCGGCGAGCGTCCCGGAGTCCAGGCGGGACCTGCGCCACCAGCTGCGCACCCGGCTGACCTGGGCGGGGCTGGGCAGCCCGGCGCCCGGCCTGTGGATCAGCCCGCACGTGTCGCGGGAGGCCGAGGCCAAGCAGGTGGTGGAGGGTCTCGGGCTGGAGCCCGTCGTGTTCTCCTTCTGCGGCCCGTTCGCCGGCATCGGCTCCGAGCGCGGGATGGTCGAGCAGGCCTGGCACCTGGGCGACCTGGCCGCCGCCTACGAGGACTTCCTCGGCGAGTTCGCCGGGACGCGGCCCGAGTCGGGCGAGCAGTTCCTGTACGCCCGGATCCGCCTCGTGGACCACTGGCGGCGCTTCCCCCGGCTGGATCCGCAGCTGCCTCTGGACCTGCTGCCCCCGCAGTGGATCGGGGTGCGCGCGGCCAACGTCTTCACCGAGTTGCACCGGGTCTGGCACGGGCCCGCCCAGGAGCACTGGGCGAGCCTCGTCGCCGACGACTGAGCGGCCCCCTCAGCCGGCCGCGGCGGAGCGGACGACGGTCATGACGGTGCGACCTCCTGTCCCGGGCCGGACAGGACACCCGCGGCGTGCGCGCGGAGCTCCACCCGGCGGACCTTTCCGGTCGGTCGCGCCCACCACCACGGCCTGCTCGACCGCCGGGTGCGCCAGCATCCGGTCCTCCGCCTCGGCGGGCGACACCCAGATTCCGCTAGCTTTGAGCATGTCGCCGGTGCGGCCCAGGCAGGTGTAGCAGCCGTCGCCGTCCACGACGTAGGTGTCGCCGGTGCGGAGCCACTCCCCCCGGAACACCTGGCGGGACGCCGCGTACCGCGACCAGTAGCCGAGCGCGGTGGACTCGCCCCGTGCCTACAGGGTGCCGGGGGTGCCCGGCGCGACCTCCCGTTCCTCCTCGTCGAGGACGCGCGGCGGGTCGGCGTGCGGCGGGGCAGGACGGCGCGTCGGTGCGCCATCGGGTGACGCGGCGCTCGATCAGGACGAGCATGTTGAATGCCCTGCCACCTGCGGCGACGCGTACCGGCGGCCCCGTTGCACCACCCCGGGCGCCGCTCCGGTCCGTCCGGGCCGGGCCGCCGCGGCGCCCTGGGGTCAGTCCACCCGCACGCGGTGCCGGACGGCGGCGCCGAACAGGTACCCGTCGTCGTTGACGTCCGACCGGTCGGGCTGGCGGGCGCCCGTCCCGTCGACGGCGCGGGCGACCAGCGTGACCGGGCCCGTCCGGTCGGGGCACCAGTCCAGGCTCCAGCGACTCCACCCGGTGTCCCCCTCGCGCAGGCGCGCGGGGCGCCAGCCCGTCCCGCCGTCCGTGCTGACCTCGACCCGGCGCACGGGTTCGCGCGGGGCCCAGGACCGGCCGGTCAGCGTCACAGCGCGCCCGAGCGGGACGCGCTCGTCCCAGGCGAGCTCGAAGGCGCTCTTGGCGACCTGCTCCGCCAGCGGCGGCCCGCCGCCGTCCGGGTACCCGGGACCGGACATCCGGTACATGCGGGTGCTCCACGGCGATTCCAGCGCGTGGTCGGCGACCTCGATCTCCCCCAGCCACTTGATGGAGGCCACCCCCACCCAGCCGGGCACCACCAGCCGGGCCGGGAAGCCGTGGTCGGGCGGCAGCGGGACCCCGTTCATCTCGTACGCCACCAGGACGTCGTCCAGGGCCTTGCCGACGGGCAGCGGCCTGCGCACGCGCCCCAGGTCCTCGCCGTCGAGGCGGTAGCCCGGATCGAGCCCGGACGGCAGCACGTCGACGGCGTCCGGGCGCAGTCCGGCGCGTTCCAGGACGGCCGCGAGCGGGACCCCGCGCCACCGTGCGGCGCCGACGCCGCCCAGCGTCCAGGGGATGCCGGGGGCGGGCGCGTCCTGCTGGCTCGCGAACAGGGCGCGGCCGTTGCCGGCGCACTCGATCACCGCGTCCAGCGTGCGGGACGGCATGGCGAGGAGGTCCTCGTACCCGAACTCCACGGCGCGGGCGCGCGGCGGAGCGCCGCGCAGGCCGTCGCCGAACAGGCGCAGCCGCCACGTCCGGACGTCGATCAGCGGCGTCCGGGTGTGGTTGCGGACGAAGAAGCGGTCGTTGGGCACCATCAGGCCCTCGCCGCTCAGGGCGTCCCATCGCATCTCCGCGTTGGCGCCGTGCACGACGAACCGGTCGCGCGGCAGCGGCTTGACGATGCGGCCGTCGTTCCGTGGTTCCATGTTCCCCCGTCCGGGTCCGTTCCCTCGTTCGCGCCGGCCATCCCGGCGGAATCTCTGCATAATCAACCTATTTTGTCGAGAATATGGGCGGCGGGTGCCCGAAGGATCCCGGACCGCCCCAACTTGACGGCCACTCCGGAAACATCCATCCCCGCCCGCACCAGCTACGCGATGCCCGCCATGGCGGTGATCGAGCCCGAGACGATCAGCGGGCCCGCCCTCGCGCAGGCCGAGGAGCCGCCTCTCGATTTCCTGCAGACGATCCTGGGCGAGCCGAGACGCGCCCGCCTCGCGGTCGGCCGGTGCCGGCACGACGGGGCCACCGGCGCGCCAGGCCGCCCGCCAAGATCACGATGGGCGAGCCGCCCGACCGCGTGCGCGACCTCGCGGGCCGCCCGCAAGGGCTCGCGGGACACCAGAAGACTATTCCGATTGACTAGATAGGAAATCCACGTCATGATGCTTCTCATGCATCGGGATCTCCCTCTGTGGCGACGACCGCACCTGGATTTCGGACGGCTGGCGAGCGGCCTGTGTCCACTCGTCCCGGCCGGCCGGCCGGCCGGGCGCGGAACGCGGAACGGAATCGAACAGGAAGGACCCCGACGCATGACCTCGAGCACGGCCGCACCTGAGGACGCGGCACCCGCCACCGCGGGGGCGGGACGACCTACGAGGGCCGAAGCCCCGGCGACCACGATCGCGGCGCTGTCCGCGACGGTCGCCGAACTGGCCGAGCACTGCGACGCGTGGCTGCCGCGCGTGCGGCTCAGCCCGCAGGGCCGCTGGTACGAGCGCCTGCACCGCGACGACGTCCACGAGATCTGGCTGATCGGCTGGCTGCCCGGCCAGTCCACGGGGCTGCACGACCACGGCGGCTCGCGCGGCGCCTTCGCGCTCGCGCTCGGCACGCTGGAGGAGCGCGACCTCGGCGACGCCCGCCATCTGTCGGCGGGAGACTCCCGCGCCTTCGGCGCCGAGTACGTGCACGAGGTCCGCAACGTCTCGGCCGCCCCGGCGATCAGCGTCCACGCGTACTCGCCGCCGCTGGCGACCATGAACCGCTACGACCTCGTCGGCGGACGCCTCGTCCGGCTCGTCACCGAGGAGGCGGGCCAGTGGTGACCCGGACGATCGACGAGGTCCTCGCCGCGGCGCGGGCCCGCCTGCGGCGGCTCGACCCCGGACCGGCCCACGACGAGTGGCGGCGCGGCGCGCTCCTGGTCGACATCCGGCCCGCGGCGCAGCGGGCCGCCGAGGGGCACGTGCCCGGCGCGCTGGTGATCGAGCGCAACGTCCTGGAGTGGCGGCTCGACCCGGCCGGCGACGCCCGCATCCCGGAGGCCACCGGCCACGACGTGCGGGTGATCGTCCTCTGTTCGGAGGGGTACACCTCCAGCCTGGCCGCCGCGTCCCTGCAGGACCTCGGCCTGACCGGCGCGACCGACGTCGTCGGGGGGTTCCGCGCCTGGCGGGCCGCCGAGCTGCCCGCCTCCGCCGGTCCCGCCGCGCCCGTCCCGTGCTCGTCCTGACCGGACGGCACGTCCACGCTCCGGGGGCGACCCCGCTGGAGAGCCGGACCGAGCAGGCGGTCTGAGCGGTCTCCCCCGGAACACGGGTCCGGCCCGGCCACGCTACACGGGCCTGCTGAAGGGGTTCCTCGACCGGATCGACGAGCTCACCGCGGCGTGGGCGGCGCGGCTGGAACGGCGGCCGGGCCCGCGGCCGAGCCCGCGCCCGAGCCCGCGGCCCCTCGGCCGTCCGGTAGGCGTCCGGACGGGCGGCGCCGACGGGCACGGGCTCACGCCGGGAGGCCGCCGGTCCCGGCCCGCTTCTGCCGGACCGCGTACACCACGGCGGTGGCGACCAGCGCCCCGGTGAAGAGGCCGACGAACGCCGGCAGGGCTCCGACCGCCCAGAGGCCCGAGGAGTCGTCGGACCAGTCGGCGCACAGCGCGGTCATGGTGCCGAGGACGGGCGCGGCGACCGCGGTGACGGGGTGCCGGAAGGCCGCCGCGGCGACGGTCAGCGCGACGAGCACCAGGACGAGACCGGCGACCTGCCACGGCTGGTACGGGCCCGTCTGCCGGCCGTCCGGGTGCAGGTCGTAGCGCTGGTCCCAGCCGAGCCAGGCGGCCCAGTTGGCGGCGGCCGCCACCGCTAGCAGGAGGAAAGCGGCCGTCTCGGTCGCGAATCGCTTCGTCATGCCTCAATGCTCTGTCCGGCGGCCCCCGCCCGGCAGAGTACGGATACTCATCTCCGCCGGCCCGCTGCTACTCATCTGCACTGCGCGGCGGGCCGGGACCGGCCGAGTTCGGGACGCGTCCGGATCGGCGACACCGACCTGCCGTCGGTGTCGGAGAAGCAGCTGACCAAGCTGCGCCGCGACCGCTGCGGGCGGTGGTCGACGGCACCGGGCGGACCGTCATCATGGTGACCCACGACCCGGTCGCCGCGTCCTGCGCCGACCGGGTCATGATCCTCGCCGGCGGCCGGATCGTGACGGACCTCCCGCAGCCCGGCGTCCAGCGGATCGCCGAGCAGCCGGCGAGCGTCGGCCGCCGCCCCGTCGCGAGCCGGGAGGGCTGACCCGTGCTCGGCCCGGCCCTCCAGATGCTGCGTTTCCGCAAGGGGACGTTCGTGGCGACGTTCACGGCGCTCGCTCCTGGGGGTGTGCGCCGGGGCCGGGGCGTCCGCCGTTAAAGCCCCTGGGCCAGGCGGTGGTAGGCCTGGTTCCAGCGGAGCTCCTTGACGAACCGGGCCGTGGTCGTCTCGGCGTCGATCGTGACGAGTTCGACGCCGAGCATGTCGGCCAGGTCGGTCAGCTCCGCCGCGCCGACCGCCGTCGACAGGACGGTGTGGTGCGGGCCCCCCGCGGTGAGCCAGGACTCGGTGGACGTCGTCAGGTCGGGCCGCGGGCGCCAGACGGCCCGCGCCACCGGCAGGCGGGGCAGCGGGGGCGGGACGACCACGTCGATCTCGTTCGCGACCAGCCGGAACCGGTCGCCGAGGTCGGCCAGGCCCACGACGATCCCGGGCCCCGGTTCGGCGTCGAACACCAGCCGGACGGGGTCCTCGCGGCCGCCGATGCCCAGCGGGTGGATCTCGCAGGACGGGGTGCCCGCGGCGATCGAGGGGCACACCTCGAGCATGTGGGCGCCGAGGATGAGCTGCTCCCCGGGCACCAGGTTGTAGGTGTAGTCCTCCATGAACGAGGTCCCGCCGGGCGCCATCGCCTTGACGGCCCGCAGCAGCGCGGCGGTCTTCCAGTCGCCCTCGCCGCCGAACCCGTAGCCGTCCGCCATCAGCCGCTGCACGGCCAGGCCGGGAAGCTGGCGCAGGCCGCCGAGGTCCTCGAAGTTGGTGGTGAAGGCCGTGAAGCCGCCCTCGGTGAGAAACCGGCGGAGCCCCAGCTCGATGCGCGCGGCGTACCGGAGCGACGCGTGCCGGTCGCCGTCCGCGCGCAGCTCGGGGACGACGTCGTAGGCGTCCGCGTACTCGGCGACCAGGGCCGCCACCTCGGCGCCCGGCGCCGCGTCGACGGCCGCCACCAGGTCGTTCACGGCGTAGGCGTTGACCGAGACGCCGAACCGCAGCTGCGCCTCGACCTTGTCGCCCTCGGTCACCGCGACGTCGCGCATGTTGTCGCCGAACCGGGCGAGGCGCGTCGAGCGCAGCGCGGCGGCCCCGGCGGCGGCCCGCGCCCACGCCTCGATCCGGGACGCCACCGACGGGTCGGTCACGTGCCCGGCCACGGTCTTGCGCGCCACCCCGAGCCGGGTCTGGACGTGCGCGAACTCGCGGTCGCCGTGCGCGGCCTGGTTGAGGTTCATGAAGTCCATGTCGATGGAGTCCCACGGCAGTTCCATGTTCGCCTGCGTGTGCAGATGCAGCAGCGGCTTGCGCAGCGCGTCGAGGCCCGCGATCCACATCTTGGCCGGGGAGAACGTGTGCATCCACGCGATCACGCCGGTGCACGCGTCGTCCGCGTTCGCCTCCAGCATGACGCGGCGGATGGACGCCGCGTCCGTGAGCACCGGCTTCCAGTCGACGTCGATCGAGAGCCCGCCGGCGATCCGGCGGGACTGCTCGGCGACCTGCCGCAGCGTGTCCTCGCCGTACAGGCCCTGGCTGCCGGTCAGGAACCATGCCGTCATCGCGCGCTCCTCTGCCCGTAGACGTTCTGGTAGCGGTCGTACAGGCTGTCGACGTCGGCCTGCGCGATCGGCAGCGGCTCGCCGAGCTGCCGGGACACGTGCACGGTACGGGCGACGTCCTCGCACATCACCGCCGCCTTGACCGCGGCCTTCGGGGACCCGCCGACCGCGAACACCCCGTGGTTGCGCATCAGCACGGCCTTCGACCGGTGCCCCGCCAGGGTCTCGACGACGCCGCGGCCGATGTCCTCGCCGCCGATGAGCGCGAACGGCCCCACCGGGATCTCGCCGCCGAACTCGTCGGCCATCGCCGTCAGCACGCACGGGATCGGCTCCCCGCGCGCCGCCCACGCCGACGCGTACGTCGAGTGCGTGTGCACGACCCCGTTCACGTCCGGCATGTGCCGGTACACGTAGGCGTGCGCCGCGGTGTCGCTGGACGGCGACAGCTCGCCCTCGATCCGGTTCCCGTCGAGGTCGCACACGACGATCGACTCGGGCGTCAGGTCGTCGTAGGACACCCCGCTGGGCTTGATGGCGAACCGGTCGCCGCCGGGCAGCCGTCCCGACACGTTGCCCGCCGTCCACGCCACCAGCCCGTTGCGGACGAGCTCGGCGTGCAGCAGGCAGACGGTGTCCCGCAGTTCTTCGCTCAATTGGCGGCCTCGTTCCTGATCGCGCGGAGCCGGTGCAGGAGGGCGCCGTCCGCGAAGTGGTCGTGCAGCCGGCGGTACTCGGCGTACAGCCGGTCGTAGGCGTCGGCGCGGGCGGGGTCGGGGACGAAGGCGTCCGGGACGCGCTTGCCCATGGCGGCCGCGGCGGCGGTGACGTCGGGGTGGGCGCCGGCCGCGACGGCCGCGTGAATGGCCGCGCCGAGCGCGGGCCCCTGGTCGGAGCCGATCGCCGACAGGGGGCGCCGCAGCACGTCCGCGTAGACCTGCATGAGGAACCGGTTGCCGAGCAGCCCGCCCGCGACGACGAACTCCTCGACCGGCACGCCGGACGACTCGAACGTCTCGACGATCACGCGGGCGCCGAACGCCGTCGCCTCGATGAGCGCCCGGTAGACGTCCTCGGGCCGGGTCGCGAGCGTCTGCCCGACGATCACCCCGGACAGGTCGTGGTCGACCAGCACGGAGCGGTTGCCGTTGTGCCAGTCGAGCGCGACGAGCCCGTGCTCGCCGACCTTCTGCCGTTCGGCGAGCGACGTGAGGTACTCGTGCGCGCCCATGCCCCGGGCGTCCGCCTCGCGGGCGTAGGACGCGGGCACGGACGTCTCGGCGAACCAGCCGAAGATGTCGCCGACGCCGGACTGGCCCGCCTCGTACCCCCACAGCCCGGGAACGATCCCGTCGCGGACCACGCCGCACATGCCCGGCACCTCGGCGAGCCGGGCGGACGACATGACGTGGCAGGTCGAGGTGCCCATGATCGCGACCATCCGGCCGGGCCGGACGGCGTCCGCGGCGGCGGCCGTGACGTGCGCGTCCACGTTGCCCACCGCGACCGCGACGCCCTCGGGAAGCCCGGTCCACGCCGCCGCGCGGGCGCTCAGCCGTCCGGCCGTCCCGCCCAGCGGCGCGAGGTCGTGCCCGAGCTTGCCGGTGAAGCCGGCGAAGCCCGGGTTCAGCGCGGCGGCGAACTCCGCGGAGGGGTACGCCCCGTCCTGGTGGATGCCCTTGTAGCCGGCCGTGCAGACGTTGCGGCTCTCGGCGCCGGTGAGCTGCCAGACGATCCAGTCGGCGGCCTCGATCCAGCGTTCGGCCGCCGCGTACGTGTCGGGGTCCTCTTCGAGGAGCTGCAGGCCCTTGGCCCACTCCCACTCGGAGGAGATCTTCCCGCCGTACCGCGCGAGCCAGGACTCGCCGCGCTGCGCGGCGAGCGCGTTGATCCGGTCGGCGTGCGGCTGGGCGGCGTGGTGCTTCCACAGCTTGGGCCAGGCGTGCGGCCGGTCCGGGTGGACCTCGCACAGCGGCGTCCCGTCCGCCGTCGTCGGCAGCACGGTGCAGGCGGTGAAGTCGGTGCCGATGCCGACGGCGTCCGCCGGGTCCACGCCCGCGGCTTCGAGCGCCTCCGGCACCGCGTTCCGCAGGACGTCGCGCCAGTCCTCGGGCGACTGCAGCGCCCAGGCGGGCGGGAGGCGGTCACCGCCGCCGGGCAGCCGCTCCTCGATCACCCCGTGGGCGTACGCGTGGACCGCGCTCCCGAGTTCGGCGCCGTCCGCGACCCGCACCACGACGGCCCGTCCGGACAGCGTGCCGAAGTCGACCCCCACCACGTACCGGTCTGCGCTCACACCATCCCCTTCCGGCCGTCCGGGTGCCACTGTGACCGGTAACATGCGCCGCCGTCAAGGGGTGGAACCGCTTGCCCGTCCGGGCATGGACACCTTCCATACTCGACGGTATGGTTCCGTACCATGGGGTATGGAGACGGAGTCATCGCACGCGTGCGCGACCTGGCGCCCGCGCTCACCGAACGGGCCCGCGACGCCGAGGAGGCGCGGCGGCTGCCCGACCGGACGATCGAGGACCTGGCCGCCACCGGCCTGTTCGGCACGCTCGTCCCGAAGCGGTTCGGCGGCGCCGAACTCGGCTTCGCGACGATGGCCGCCGCGTGCCGCGAGGCCGGCGCGGGATGCGCGTCCACCGGCTGGCTGTCGGCCATCTACACGCTGCACAACTGGATGGTCGCCCTGTTCCCCGAGGAGACGCAGGCGGAGGTGTGGGCGGACCGCCCGTACGCCCTGATCCCCTGCACCCTGGCGCCGAGCGGCACCGCCGAGCCCGTCGACGGCGGCCACACGGTCACCGGCCGCTGGTCGTGGGGCAGCGGGGTGATGCACGCCGACCACGTGATGGTCATGGCGCTCGTCACCGTCGGCGGCACCATCGAGCCCCGGCTGTTCCTGCTCCCCCGCGCCGACGTGACCGTCCACGACGTCTGGCACACCAGCGGCATGCGGGGCACCGGCAGCAACGACATCGAGGTCGCGGGCGCGTTCGTCCCGGCGCACCGCTCGGTCCCCCTGGCCGAGCTGGCCGAGGGCCGCTCCCCCGGCTCGCGCGTCACCCCCGGCGCCGTGTACCGGACGCCGCTGGTGCCGGTGTTCGCGCTGGCCGGCGCGGCGCCCGTCCTGGGGGCGGCCGAAGGGGTGCTGGCCCGCTTCGGCGACCGGATGCGGAACCGGGTGATGTCGTACACGGGCGAGCGGCAGCGCGACCTGATGAGCGGGCAGATCCGGCTTGCCGCGGCGACCGCCGACCTGCGGGCCGCCCGGCTGCTGCTCGAGGGCACGCTGCACGACGCGTCCGGTCCGGACGCGACCGACCTGCGGCGCCGCGCGAACGCCCGGCTCGCCGCCGCGCACGTCGTCGCGACCGCCCGCCGCGTGGTGAACGACCTGTGCGGGGCGTCCGGCGCGAGCGCCCAGCTCGTCGACTCGCCGTTCCAGCGGGCACAGCGGGATGTGAATACGATCTCCGGGCACGTGGTGTTCGACCCGGACGCGTCCTACGCGCTCTACGGAAAGATCGAGTTGGGCATCGACCCCGGCCCGGTGAACCTCGTGTAGGAAGGCGAAACGATCGGGGGAGCGTGATGACGGCGCGCACCAAGGCGTCCAGGCGGGACTGGATCGAGGCGGCGTACCGGGAGCTGGCGCGCACCGGGGAGCGCGGGGTCACGATCAACGCGCTCGCGGCCCGGCTGGGCGTCACGAAAGGCAGCTTCTACTGGCAGTTCAAGGACCGCACCGAGCTGGTGCGGGCCCTGCTCGACCGGTGGGCGCACGAGCGGACGGACGAGATGCTCGGGCTCGCGCTCGGCAGCACCGCCGACCCGCGCGAGCGGCTGCGCCGGATCCAGGCGCTCGGCCGCGAGATCGCCCCGGTCGACCGGGCGATGCGGTTGTGGGCGCGCGGCGAGCCCGCGGCCGAGGAGGCGGTGCGGCACGCCGACCGGGCCCTGCTCGGGCACATCGCCGCCTGCCTGCGCGACCTCGGCTTCGGCGCGGACGACGCGGAGCTGCGCGCCCTCCTGATGCTGCGCGCGTGGGTCGGCGGCTACCTGGTCCCCACTCCCCCGGACGGCGCCGACCCCGGCGCCCACGACGAGCAGATGCTCGACGTCCTCCTCACCCGCCCCCCGGAGCGCGACCGCTGAGAACGGGCCTGCTCGGCGCGGCGGGATCCCGCCGATCAGCAGGCCGATTTCCCGGGCGAGGGTCGGTCAGCGGCTGCTCGCACCGGCCGGCGGTCGAGGCTTCGACGCCGTCCCCGACCATGCTCTGGGCGATCCGTGCGCTGCTCGATGCGGCAGGTCCCGAGCACGGCTTCGGAAGGCGGGTTCCAGCCGCGGCAGGACGAGTGATCCCGATCAGGCTGATCATCGTGCATCCGGGCTAAAGAACCATGCACTGAGATGAAAGGCCAGATCCTGGCCCGAGTTGCATCCTTTTGGGGAGGGAAAGCAATTCGAAGGGAGAAGTCCATGCGAAGCCGCCGAATGACCTTGGGGCTCGTCACGACCGCCGCGGCTGCGGCCGTCCTGTCTTCGGCCGGGACGGCGCAGGCCGCGCCCGCCGGAGCGGCCGACGCGAACGGGCCGTCGGGCTGCAACAACAATGTCTGCGTCTACACCGCCTACACCGGCTCGGGTTATCAGGTCTGGGCGGAGTTCGACCATTCAAGCGTCCAGGATGGGCATCTCGACGTCTGGGGGCCCGGCCTCTCGCGCCGGTCCTCGCCGAACGGCTACTGGCCCGCGGGCCACGACACGCAGCGCTGGTCCGGACGGGGAAGCGGGCAGGTGTGCGCCGAGGGCTGGTCTCGCTACGGCGGGCGATGGCACTCGGTGGGCCTTCCCTGCGTCACCATCTGACGCAGGGCCGACGCCCTCCGGGACGCCTCGCGTGCGGCGGGCGGCGGGGCCCTGTGGTTCGAGGCCCCGGCCGCCCGTCGCGCGGGCTCCCGCGCCGTGAACGATCTCACCGCGACGATCCGGTGGCGGTGCTGGTTGCGCCGGCGAGTCCGTCCGAGTAATGCTGCTTTCCACTCACGCAATGTCGGAGCCTTGGTGGGTCATGGACATGGTCGGCTTCGCCGATATCCCGGCGGAAGAGCGGTTCGCGTTCTGGCGTGAGATGAGCTCGAAGATGTGGATGCCGCTGGATGCGTGCTGCGAACCGCAACTGGAGAGTGGTTTCCAGGCTCATGTCGCCCTCGGCGGGCTCGGTTCCGTTCAGGCGACCCTGCTGACCGCGGCGTCGCTGACGGTCCGGCGCACGCCCGGCCTGATCCGCCGGTCCGACCCCGAGACGTACTTCGTGACCTGCGCCGTTCGCGGTCAGGCCACCGGGGAGCAGGCCGACCGGCTCGCCGATCTGCGCGCCGGGGATCTGATGCTCCGGGACAGCTCACGCCCCTACCGGACCACATTCGGATCGAGCGACCCCGCGGGCGGCCAGTTGCTCTCGTTGCAGTTCCCGCGCTCGATGCTGCCCCTGCCCGAACGGGGCCTGCGGGAATTGAGCGCGGTCCGCATCCGGGGCGACCGGGGCATCGGCGCACTGGCCTCCCAGTACCTGCTGGAACTGGCCCGGCGCCTCCAGGAGTTCGGCACGGACGAGGTGATGCGGGTGTCCACCCTGACCCTCGACGTCCTGACCACCGCGCTCGCCGACGCGCTGGACGCCCACGGCGCGGTGCCGCCGGGCGGCCGCCGGCGCGCGCTGCTCGCCCAGATCCATGCCTTCATCCGAGCGAACCTGGGCGATCCGCATCTGACCCCGGGCACGATCGCCGCCGCCAACCACATCTCGGTGAGCTACCTGCACCGGCTGTTCCGGGACGAGGAACGCACGGTCGCCGGATGGATCCGCGAACGCCGCCTGGAGCAGTGCCGGCGCGACCTGGGCGACCCGCTGCTCACCGCGACCCCGATCAGCACCATCGCGGCCCGCTGGGGTTTCGCCAGCCCGGCCCACTTCAGCCAGGCCTTCCGCGCCGCCTACGGCCTGTCCCCCCGCCAGTTCCGCCAACAGCACTGACATCCGGTCGGCGCCCGAGGCGTTCGGCCGAGTAGAAACGGAGCAGGATGAAATACCGGAGGAAACTGACGATCCTGGCGGTGCCGGTGGCCGCCTCTCTCCCGCTCGGCGCCGGCGCGAGCGCCGCGCCCGGCGATTCTTCCGCGAGCGCCCGGGTGTGCTCGCCCGGGACCGGCTACATCAGCAACCAGGGTGACGTCGGCCTCGGGGTGATCTTCGAGTGGCGGGGGTACGGGGACCACTACGCCGAAGGCCCCTACGACAGGGTTCTCCCCGTCGGCCAGCGCACGGACTGCGCCGCCGGCTTCGGCTGGCCCTTCGCGAACGGGTACTACGTCGGCGACGGGTTCTGCGCCGAGCTCAGGACCACCGACTCCAGCGGCAGATGGAGGTACTACGACGACGTCCTGAACGGGCAGGCCCCGCGCCCCGACCTCGGCAGGGACTTCGAGAGGTGGGAAGTCAACGCGTACCGCTGCTGAGGCGGGCCTGCGGTGGCCGGAGTAACGCCGCCCCGATCACGGCGCGTGGTCGCGGCCCGGCCGCCGGTGGGGCGGCCGGGCCCGCGCCGGGTCAGGGGTGCTGGACGGGACCGAACGCCTTGCGGGTGTCGATGACGTCGCCGAACAGGTGCCAGCGCTCGCCCTCGAAGCGCATCATCTGCATCGACTCGATCGGGAAGCCGTCGCCCTCGCCGGTCTGCATCGTCACGCCGGGCAGCAGCATCGGGACCTCGACGTTCGCCAGGTTGCGCATCGAGTCGCGCAGGCCCTCGCGGGTCTTGCACTCGGCGGCCTGCATCGCCTTGTGGAAGCTGCTCGCGACGGCCCAGCCGAACGCGTGGTACGGGACGGCCGGGTCCGCGCCCGGCGCGTACTGCTTCATCTTCGCCTGGTACAGCTTCATCTCCGCGTCGTTCGCCCAGAGCGGGTCGTTCGGGTCCTTGTAGTACGTCGAGGACACGACGCCCTGGACGTTCTCGAACCCGACGGGCTTCAGGACGGTGACCGACGCCGCGACGTTGTTGACGATGTGCAGCGGGTTCCAGTCGCGGATCTTCGCGTCGGCGGCGAGGGCCTGCGAGCCGAACTTCGGCGTCGTGACGTTGAGGAAGACGTCCGCGCCCGATCCGGCGAGGTCGCGCATCTGCGGTTCGACGCTCGGGTCGGAGACCTCGTAGCTCTCCTCCTGGACGATCGTGATGCCGCTGCCCTCGATCGCCTTCTTGAAGCCGCCGAGGAGGTCGTCGCCGAAGTCGTCGTTCTGGTACAGGACGGCGACCTTGGCGTCCGGCTTCTCCTGCTTGAGGTACTGGGCGTACACGCGGGCCTCGGAGACGTAGTTCGGCTGCCAGCCGATCGTCCACGGGTGCTTGTCGTCGATGCCCCACTTCGACGCGCCGGTGGCCACGAAGACCTGCGGTACCTTCCGCTGGTTCGCGTAGTCCCAGGTCGCGGTGGTCGACGGGGTGCCGAGGGTCTGGAACAGCGCGAACACCTGCTCCTGCTCGACGAGCCGGCGCGCCTCCTCGACGGCCTTCGGCGGCTGGTAGCCGTCGTCGCGGACGACGAACTCGACCTTGCGCCCGTCGAGGCCGCCCTTCTCGGCGCTGACGTAGTCGAAGTACGCCTTGATGCCCTTGGGGATGTCGCCGTACGCGGACGCCGGGCCGGACAGCGGGTAGATGCCGCCGAGCTTGATCGACTCGTCGGTGATGCCGGTCGTCTGCTGGCCCTCGCACTGCCCTTCCGCGGTGCTCCCGCCGCCCTCGTCGCGCCCGCCGCAGGCCGCGGCCGCGGACGCCAGCAGCAGCGCGGCCGCCGACATCGCCGTCGTCCTTCTCATCGTTCGACGCATTGCGTCACCTCTTCCGGAGGATCTTGTCGGTGGTCCACGGCGCGATGCGTCCCGGCAGCCCGGCGAGGCCGGTCGGGGCCACGTACATCACCGCGATGATCAGCAGCCCGAAGATGACCCCCGGCGCCGCGTCGTTGACGTCCTGCGAGAGGCTCGGCACGAACATCATGAACAGCCCGCCGAGCAGCGGTCCCGCGGTCGAGCCGAGGCCGCCCACCACGATCGCGGCCAGCAGCGTGATCGACACGTTGACGGTGAACGAGTCGGGCGAGACGAACCCGATCGTCCACGTGTAGAGGCAGCCCGCCGCGCCCGCGAACATCGCGCTCCAGGCGAACGCGAGCCGCTTGTAGGACGCCGGTCGCACGCCCATGACCTCGGCGGCCGTCTCGTTGTCGCGGACGGAGTGCAGCGCGCGGCCCACGCGGGAGCGCAGCAGGAATCCCACGACGGCGAACGCCAGGACCGTCCCGGCGAGCGCGAGGAAGTACAGCCACTGGTCGGGGGCCAGGCCGGTCCAGGACGGCGGCGCGGGCTTCTCCAGCGTGAGCCCCATCGAGCCGCCGGTCACCGACTCGAACCGCTTCAGCAGCGGCACCAGGAAGATCGCGATGGCGAGGGTGACGAGCGCCAGGTACAGCCCGCGCAGCCGGGTGGCGGGCACCCCGAGCGCCAGCCCGATCGCGAACGTCAGCGCGGCGGCGAGCGGGAACGTCAGGAGGTAGGGGACGTCCCAGTGGTACATCGTCGCTGCCGTCCCGTAGGCGCCGACGGCGAAGAACGCCCCGTGCCCGAGCGAGATCTGCCCCGCGTGGCCGACCAGGAGGTTCAGCCCGATCAGCGCGACCGCGTACACCATCACCATCGTGAGCTGGAAGACGCGGAACGGGACCAGTTCGAACGGGGCCCACAGCGCCGCCAGCAGCAGGACGCCGAGCAGCAGCGGGCGCCGGTGCCGGACGGCGAACGCCGTCACGCGGTCCCGCGCCGCCGGCTCGGGACCGGTCCCGGTGCCGGACGTGCCGGTCGTCTTCGTCTCGCTCATGCCGCTTCCCGTCCGGTTCATGCGCGCTCCACCGCCGGGCGTCCGAACAGTCCCTGCGGGCGCAGCAGCAGGACGGCGAGGATGATCGCCAGCGGAACGCCGATCTTCAGGTCGGAGCCGATCGCGTCGACGTAGGCGCCCGCGAGGGTCTCGGCCAGGCCGACGACGAGGCCGCCGACGACCGCGCCGAGCGGGCTGTCGAAGCCGCCGAGGGTGGCCGCCGCGAACGCGTAGATGAGGACGCCGCCCATCATGTTCGGCTCCAGGAACAGCAGCGGCGCGACCAGGACGCCCGACACGGCGCCGACCATCGCGGCCAGGCCCCAGCCGATCGCCAGCGTCCATCCGACCCGGATGCCGACCAGCCGCGCCGACTCCGGGTTCGCCGCGACCGCGCGCATCCCGAGCCCGATCTTGGTGTGCCGGAACAGCAGGTAGAGCAGCCCCATCACGCCGCCCACGACGGCGAGGATCCCGAGCGTCGAGTAGCCGACGCTGACTCCGCCCGCGCCCAGCGCGCCGTCCGGGAAGGGGTTCGGGAAGTCCTTGATCAGGAACGTCCAGATCCATCCGGCGGCGGCGTTGACGAAGATGAACAGGCCCACCGTCACGATCACGATGGTCAGTTCGGGGGCGCCCTCCACCGGCCGGATGATCACGCGTTCGATCAGCATCCCGCCGGCGAACGAGATCGCGAGCGTGAGGACGAGCGCGAGCCAGAACGGGAGGCCGGCGTCGATGAACGTCCAGGCGATGTACGTCGCGAACATCGCCAGCTCGCCCTGCGCGAAGTTCACGATCCCGGTGAACTGGTAGATCAGGACGAGCGCGAGGGCGAGGCTCGCGTAGATGGCCCCGGCGCTCAGCCCGGCCACGCACTGCTGCAGGAAGTCGGCCATGGCTAGATCCGGTAGCCGAGGTAGGACTGGGCGACCTGCTCGTCGGCCCGGATGTCCGCCGCCGACCCCGACAGCACGATCCGTCCGCTCTCCAGCACGTGCGCCTGCCCGGCGATGCCGAGCGCGAGATGCGCGTTCTGCTCCACGACGACCACGGTGGTCCGCTCCTCCTCGTTGATCGATCGCACGATGCCGAACAGCTCCCGGGTGACCAGCGGCGCGAGCCCGAGCGACGGCTCGTCCAGCAGCAGCAGCCGGGGCCGGGACATCAGCGCCCGGCCGATCGCGAGCATCTGCTGCTCGCCGCCGCTGAGGCTCCCGGCGACCTGCCCGAGCCGCTCGTGCAGCACCGGGAAGTGGCCGTACACGCGCTCCAGGTCGGCCTGGACGGCGGCGCGGTCGCGGCGCGCGAACGCGCCGAGCCGCAGGTTCTCCTCGACCGTCAGCGGGACGAACGTGCCGCGCCCCTCCGGCACGTGCGCGACGCCCCGCCGGGCGACGGCGTCCGGCGACCGCCCGGACAGCGACGCCCCGTCCAGACGCACGGCGCCGCGGCCCTTGACCATCCCGCAGAGCGCGCGCAGCAGCGTCGTCTTGCCCGCGCCGTTCGGCCCGAGGATCGCGCAGATCTCGCCCTCGCCCACGCGCAGGCTCACCCCGTGCAGCACGCGGACGTCGCCGTACCCCGCGTGCAGGTCGTCCACGACGAGGAAGTCGCCGGCGCCTTTGCCGGGGGGCGGCCCCCCACTCCCCTCGGCGCGAGCCGCGCCCCTGTCCTCGCTCCGCTCCTCGCTCCGCTCGGTCATGCCGCGGCCCCGAGGTACGCCTCGATGACGGCCGGGTCGCGCTGGACGTCCTCGGGCGGGCCTTCGGCGATCTTCTTGCCGAAGTCGAGGCAGACGACCCGGTCGCAGGTGCCCATCACGAAGCCCATGTGGTGCTCGACGACGATGACGGTCACGTCGAAGTCCGCGCGGATCGACTGGAGCAGGCCCGCGAACTCCCCGACCTCGCCGTGGCTGAGGCCGTTGACGGGCTCGTCCAGCAGGAGCAGCCGGGGACGGGCGGCCAGGGCGCGGGCCAGCTCGACCCGCTTGAGGGTGCCGAACGGCAGTCCGGCGGCCGGATGGTCGGCGACGGCCGTCAGGTCCAGCCGTTCGAGCAGCCCGGCGGTCTCGCCGCGCAGCCGGGCCTCCTCGCGCCGCACGGACGGCAGCCGCAGGCTCGCGCCGACGAACCCGGCGCGGCCGTGGTGGTGGGCGCCGACCATGACGTTGTCCCGGACGGACATGCGCGGGAACAGGCCGAGGTTCTGGAACGTGCGGGCGATGCCGAGCCCGACGATCGCGTGCGGGGCGACGGCGAGCAGGTCGCGGCCCTCGTAGCCGATCGCGCCCTCGTCGGCGTCGTACCGGCGGGTCAGGCAGTTGAACAGGGTGGTCTTCCCGGCGCCGTTCGGTCCGATCAGCCCGACCATCTCACCGCGATCGACGGCGAACCCGACACCTCCCAGCGCGGTGATCCCGCCGAAGCGGACGGTGAGCTCGCGAACCTCCAGCATCCGGCCTCCTGAACGGCGTTCTGATACAGGGGCCGTCAGCGTAAAATCCGGGCTCACCTCGCACATTGGGCGCGAGCACCCAACCTCGGTCCTGGGAGTTGTCCGCGGAGAACAGCGAGCGTCCCGGACCGGACTCCCCGCCCGCGCGACCGCGTTCCACGGCTTCGGCCGGTGAGAGCATCGTCCGCCATCGCCGGCGGGCGGACCGCGCCGGGCTGGGCGGTCGCCCGCCTGGCCCGGCTCCCGGCGAAGTGTCAGCTGCGGCCGAGCATCCCGGCGGTGAGCACGTCACCGCCGAGGCCCCAGCCGCCATCGGGGACCTCCTCGACGAGGACCAGCGTGGTCGCCCTGGCCCGCTCGCCGTAAACGTCGACGTAGGCATCGGTGACGGCGGACACCGCCCTCAAGGCCGCCCAGGAGCGGACCGGCGATCCGGTCGCCGACCTGCACGCCGGCTGGGACGGCCACATGGCGTTCGCGCAGGCGAACCCGGCCCTCTACCAGCTGATGTTCACCCCGCGGCCGTGGTCGCGCTCGACGGCGCGAGACCGCGTGATGGATCTGCTGGTGGCGACGCTCACGCGGTGCGCGGCGGCGGGCGCGCTGAAGCTCGCGCCGCGAACCGCCGCTCGGCTGATCTTGTCGGCCAACGTCGGAACCGCCCTGGACCACATCGCCACCCCGGCCCTGTTCGAGGACCCCGCGCCGTCCCACCGCATGCGCGACACCGTGTTCTCGCACGTCCTGACCACGGCGACCGTCCGGGACGGAGCCGACACGCTCCACACCACCGCGCTGCACCTGCAAGCGCAACTCGATCTCGCCGGGACCGACGCCCTGGAGCCGGCCGAGATCGCCCTTCTGCGGCGATGGCTCGAGCGCATCACGCAACCCGGCGAGCGATGACAGCGGTGTCACGCGCCTCGCCCCGGTTCGGCGCTCCCCGCGAGAACGCCGCACCCGATGCCGCCTTCTCGACCGGTTGGGCCGTGTCTCGAACGTGCCACGGGCCGAACTCCGCCCGTCCGCGCGGTCGTTCAGCCGGAGAAGGTGCCGGGGAACCCCGCCTGGCCTTCAAGTGGGCATCGAGCAGTTCGGCCGCCACCCCACATCACACCCGCACCATCCCTGGCCTTGACCTGCACGTCTCGCTTC
Organism: Actinomadura cremea; assembly: GCF_014648495.1. Lineage (GTDB taxonomy): Bacteria > Actinomycetota > Actinomycetes > Streptosporangiales > Streptosporangiaceae > Spirillospora > Spirillospora cremea. The sequence goes on along the minus strand of NZ_BMRF01000002.1, from coordinate 851,810 downwards.
CGCGGGAGATGACCTGGAAGTTCATGCATGTACCACCCGCATTGGGCGTGGGCACCCAACCTGCGAGCGGGGAGTTGTCCGCGGAGAACAGCCCACGTCTCGGACTTGTCACGAGCCGTTGACGCTGCCCGGTGTGACAGGAATCATCCGGGCATGTCCGGTGGCCTCAGCACGGGAACGCTCACCGGTGCGGACACGGTCCGCACCGAACGATCACGAATTCTCGCCGAACTCCTCACCATCGTCGACGAACTGGCCGACCGGGCCGTCACGGCCATGCGGGCGGAGATCCCCGCGTACGCCGACCGGGGGGACGGCTTCCTCGCCGACGTCCACGAACAGGTGGGCCGGCACTACCGCACCAAGCTCGCCGTGCTGCTGGAGGAGCGCACGGTCACCTTCGAGGACATCGCCTTCAGCCGCCGCGCGTCGATGCGGCGCGCGCAGGCCGGATGCACGCTCGCCGACTACATCAACGCCTTCCGGGTCGGCCAGCAGGTCTTCTGGGAGGCGGTGGTGGAGCACGCGGGCCGCTCGTACGCCGGCCAGGAGGCTGCGCTGACACTGGCGTCGCCGCTGATGCGGTACTGCGACTTCGCCAGCACGCACGCCGCCAACGCGTACATGGAGTTCCAGCGGTACGCCGCGGCGGAGAGCGTCCAGGAGACCCGCGACCTGGTGGAACTCCTCCTGGACGGCGAGGCGCCGACACGCGGGCCGCAGCTGGCGACCGCCCACGCGCACGGCCTGAACCCCGAGGCGCGCACCCCGCTGGTCGTGGTCGCGGCCGTCCTGCTCGGCGGGGAGGCCGACGCCCGGCACGCGGCGTGCGCGGCGATCGCCCGGACCGGGGTCGACAGGCACCGGACGCTCGCGGTCGTGCGGCAGTCGGAGATCGTGGCCGTGCCCGCGCTCGGCCCCGGCGGCGACCCCGGGGAGCTGTGCGACCGGCTCCAGGCCGTCCAGCGGGACCTCCTGGAGGAGGACATCGTGCTGGCGATGGGCATCAGCACCGTCGTCGAGGGCACGGCGGAGATCCCGCGTGCCTTCCAGGAGGCGCGGGCCGTGCTGGAGTTCCTGCCCGAGGACGGCGGCGTGGCGGCGCTGCCGCGCATCTCGCCGTTCGAGTACATGGCGCTGCGCGCGGACGACACCGCGCGCCACCTGGTGGACCCGCGCGTCCTGGACCTGCTGGCGGAGGACCGGATGCGCGGCGGGGTGCTGACGGCGACGATCCGGGCGTTCGCCGCCGCCGACCTCAACCTGCGCGCCGCCGCCGAGCACCTCCAGATCCACCACAACACCGCGCAGTACCGCCTTCGCCGCATCCAGGAACGGACCGGCCGCAACCTCCGGCACTTCACCGATCTGGTCGATCTGCTGGTCGCCATCGCCCTCCAGGACGTGTTGCCCCCGGCCACCAATCCCGGCCGGAAAAGACTGGTCTCCGCGACCAATGAGGAGGATGGGATCGCCGACGTACCGTCGGCGCATGAATCTCGCTGAGCGGCTCCGGGCCGCCGCCGAACGGTTCGGCGGACGCACGGCCCTCACGCTCGACCGGGAGGGACTCGGCTACCGCGAGCTGGAACTGCGGAGCGCGCGGACGGGCGCGCTGCTGCGGCGGCGCGGGATCGGGCCGGGCGACCGGGTCGCGGTGATGCTCCCCAACGTGCCCGAGTTCGCCGTCGTCTACTACGGCATCCTGCGGATCGGGGCGGTGGTCGTCCCGCTGGATCCGCTGCTGAAGCGGCGCGAGATCGCCGCGTACCTGAGCGACTGCACGGCCCGGCTGGTGATCGCCTGGCACGCGTACGCGGAGACCGTCGAGGCGGGGACGGCCGGCACCCGCACCGACTACATGTTCGTGGTGCCGGGCGAATGGACCCGGCTCCTGCGCGGCGTGCCGCCCGAGGAGGACGTCGCCGGCACGTCCGGCGACGGCACCGCGGTGATCCTCTACAGCGCGGGGACGACCGGCCCCACCAAGGGCATCGAGCTGACGCACGCGAACCTCGGCGGCAACGCCGCGACGGTGGCGCGGATGCACGGGCTCGGCGTCGACGACGTCGTCCTCGGCGCGCTCCCGCTGTACCACGCGTTCGGGCAGACGTGCGCGCTGAACGCGACCGTCCACGCGGGCGGGCGGCTCACCCTCCTCGAACGGTTCGACGCCGGACGCGCCCTGGAGGTGGTCAGACGGGACGGCGTGACCGTCTTCCACGGGGTCCCGGCGATGTTCATCGCCTTGCTCGACCATCCGGCCGTGTCCGACCTTTCGCTCCTGCGCAGCTGCGTGTCCGGGGGCGCCGCACTCCCCCTGGACGTCCTGCGCGCCTACGAGCAGCACGGCTGCCGGATCATCGAGGGCTACGGGCTGAGCGAGACCTCGCCGCTGGCTGCGTCCAACCGGGCCGGCGCGGGCCGCCGCCCCGGCTCGATCGGCCGCCCGATCCACGGCGTCGAGATGCGGGTCGTCGGCGACGACGGCCGCGAGCTCCCGCACGGCGAGATCGGGGAGATCGTCGTGCGCGGGCCCAACGTGATGAAGGGCTACTGGAACAACCCCGAGGCCACCGCCGAGGCGATCCGGGACGGCTGGTTCCACACCGGCGACCTGGGCCGCTCCGACGACGACGGCGTCTTCTACCTCGTCGACCGCCGCCGCGACGTGATCATCCGGGCGGGCTACACGGTCTATCCCCGCGAGGTCGAGGAGGTCCTGTACGAGCACCCGGCCGTCCGGCAGGCCGCGGTCGTCGGCGTCCCGCACCCGGAGGTCGGCGAGGAGATCACGGCGGTGGTGGCGCTGCGCGCCCCGGCCAGCGCCGGCGAGCTGCGCGACTGGGTGCGCGAACGGGTCGCCGCGTACAAGTACCCGAGGCAGATCCGGTTCCTGGACGAACTGCCTGTCGGCCCCACCGGCAAGATCCTCAAGCGGGCTCTGCCGGCTCCGGCGACGCCCGTCCGGTAGGCCCGTCGCGGCCCGCCAGGACGGACGACACGCGGTACACGACCGCGACGATCGGCATGGCGATGACCGCGCCCGCGATCCCCGCGAGCAGGGTCCCGGCCGTCACCGCGCCGATGATCACCACCGGGTGCAGGTGCAGGGTGCGGCCCATGATCAGCGGTTGCAGCAGGTGGCTCTCGGCCTGCTGCACCACGATCACCGCCGCGAGCACCAGCAGCGCGTCGGTGACCCCGCCGCCGACGAACGCGATGAGCACCGCCGCCGCCCCCGCGATGATCGCGCCCGCGATAGGGACGAAGGCCGCGACGAACGTCAGCAGCGTCAGCGGCAGCGCGAACGGGACGCCGATCAGGACGAGCGCGAGCCCGATGCCGATCGCGTCCACCAGGGCGATCACGACGATGCCGTGCACGTACGACACCAGCGCCCGCCATCCGGCCCGCCCCGCCGCGTCGATCCGCGCGCGCCGCCGTTCGGGCGCGAGCCGCACGAGCCAGCCCCACATCGTCTTGCCGTCCTTCAACATGAAGAACAGTAGGAACAGCGCGATGAGCGCGGCGGCCAGCACCTCCGCCGCCATGCTGGCGCCCGCGACCGGGTCGGGCGACGACCGCTGCGCCGCCCGGGTGATCGCGTCGACGACGCTGTCGAGCTGCCGCTCGCTGATCGGCAGCGGCCCGTTGACGAGCTGGTCGCGGGCCCGGTCGAGCCCCGTGGTGAGCCCCCGCCGCATCTGCTCCCACTGGTCGGCGGCCTGCCCGGTGACGAGCGCGACCGGCCCGGCGATCGCGAGGAGCAGGGTGAGCAGCCCGGCGAGCGCCCCGGCCCAGGCGGGCGCCCGCAGCCGCCGCGTCACCCGCGCGACCGGCGACATCAGCGCGGTCAGCAGCAGCGCCGCGATGATCGCCATCGTCAGCGGCGCGAGCCGCACCAGGAGGTAGACGAGCAGCCCGACGGCCGCGGCGATGAGCAGGAAGCACGCCGCGACCGCCGCCGCCTTCCGCAAGGGGGACGGAAGGACGTCGAACCCTTTGCCGTTGGTCATCTCGCCGCTACTACCCGGCCCCCCACACACCAACCACCGCCGGACGGGGCGGTTCGCGGGCGTGATCCGGGGCGTGCCGCGCGGGTCAGCGGGGGACGAGGCCGCCGTCGGCGAGGAGGGTCTGGCCGGTGACGAAGCTCGCGGCGTCCGAGGCGAGGAAGAGGGCGGGGCCGACCATCTCGTCGGGGTCGGCCATGCGGCCCTGGAGGGCGGCGGTGGCCATCGCGTCCTGGATCTCGGGCGGGTTGTTGCGGACCATGAGGGTGTCGACGGTGCCGGGGGCGAGGGCGTTCACGCGGATGCCGCGGGGCGCGAACTCGGCGGCCATCGAGCGGGTGTAGGACGCCATCGCGGCCTTCGCGGCGGCGTACATGGCGACGCCGGGCGACCACATGAAGGCGCCCGCGGAGATCACGTTGAGGACGGCGGCGCAGGGGCTCTCGGTGAGGTGGTCGAGGGCGCGCTGGACGAGGAACACGGGGCCGCGGACGTTGACGTCCTGCGACTTCGCGAACGCCTCGGGGGTGAGGCCGCCGAGGGGCTGGGCGAGCGGGTTCGCGGCGTTGTTGACGACGATGTCGATGCGGCCGAACGTGTCGGCGGTGCGGGCGACGAGGGCGTCGAGCGCGTCGAGGTCGCCGAGGTGGGTCGGGACGCCGAGGGCCGCGCCGCCCATCGCCTTCAGGTGCGCCTCGGTCTCGGCGCAGGGCTCGGGCTTGCGGCTGGCGACGACGACGCTCGCACCGGCGGCGACGAAGCCCTCGGCGATCGCCCGTCCGATCCCGCGGGTGCCGCCGGTGACGATCGCTACGCGTCCGGTCAGGTCGAACAGGGTCCGGAGCTTCTCGGCGTCCACGGCGGCCTCCCAGGTGCGACGTTTCGCGACCTTTGTATCAGAGGTCGGGATCGTCGCCGATGACCTTGCCCGGGTTGAAGAGGTTCAGGGGGTCGAGCGCCCGCTTGACGGCCTGCTGCATCGCACGGACGCCGAGAGGGAGTTCGCGCTGCATGCCGCCGCGTTTGAGCAGGCCGACGCCGTGCTCGCCGGTGACGGTGCCGCGCAGGTCGATCGCGGCCCGCAGCAGTTCCTCGAACGCGGCCTGCGCGGCGGCGCGGGCGGCGTCGTCGCCGGGCGGGGTGATGAGCAGCGGGTGCAGGTTGCCGTCGCCCGCGTGGGCGATCGTGGCGATGCGGACGCCGTGCCGGCGGCCGATCTCCCCGGTGCGGGCGAGCATGGCCGGGACGGACGAGCGGGGCACGCAGACGTCCTCGGTGAGGACGGGCCCGAGCCGTTCGAGCGCCGGGTAGGCGAGGCGGCGGGCCTCGAAGAGGGCCTCGGCCTCGACGGGGTCGGTGGACTGCTCGGCCCACGCGGCGCCCGCGTCCCGGAAGATCGACGCGACGGCGGCGGCCTCGTCGTCGCCGGACGGGCCGGGCGTGTCGACGCTCGCGAGCAGGAGGGCCTCGGCGCCGTCGCCGAGACCGAGGTGCTTCCACTCCTCGACGGCCTCCAGGCAGGCGCGGTCGAGGAGTTCGAGGGCGGCGGGGACGAGGCCGCGGGAGGTGACCTCGGCGACGGCGCGGCCCGCGGAGACGAGGTCGTCGAAGGCGCCGACGACGGTGCGGGGCGCGTCGCGGCGGGCGGGCCGGAGCCGGAGGGTGACCTCGGTGACGACGCCGAGGGTGCCCTCGGAGCCGACGAACAGGCCGGTGAGGTCGTAGCCGGCGACGCCCTTGGTGGTGCGGCGGCCGAGGTCGACGCGGGTGCCGTAGGCGCCGGCGGGGCCGCCGGCGACCGCCTGCAGGCCGAGGACGTAGTCGCGGGTCACGCCGTACTTCAGGCAGCACAGGCCGCCCGCGTTGGTGGCGACGTTGCCGCCGATGGTCGACCAGGGCGCGCTGGCGGGGTCCGGCGGGTACCAGAGGCCGTGCTCGGCGACGGCCTTCTTCAGGTCGTCGTTGACGACGCCGGGCTGGACGACCGCGACCATGTTCTCGGCGTCGATCTCGACGACGGAGTCCATGGCCGCCAGGTCGAGCACGAGGCAGCCGTCGACGGCGTTGGCGCCGCCGGACAGCCCGGTCGTCCCCGCGCCGCGCGGCACGACGGGGATCCGCAGGTCGGCGCAGGCGGCGACGGCGCGCGCCACCTCGTCGGCCGAGCGGGCGCGCAGCGCCGCGACCGGCTCGCCGACCGGGGCCCATTCGGCGTCGTCGTGGCCGACGCTCGCGAGGACGTCGGGGTCGGTGATGAGGCGGGCACCGGGCAGGGCGGCGGCGAGCGCTTCGGCAGTGGCGGAAATGGGGCACACCTCGCTTTCGGTAGCCGATGCTATGCCGTGGCCGTGACCGGTCACTATGGAGACTCTCGCCGTCCGGTCACGGGTTCGGTGGAGGATCCCCACACAGGTCGGCGGCGAGGCGGTGCAGCCGGAGGGCGAGCTGGACGTCCAGGGCGCGGTCGCCGTGCCGCCACCCGTCGCCGAGCAGCGCGGTGATCCGGTCGAGCCGCTGGTACAGGGTGTTGGCGTGGATGTGCAGGGCGGCGGCCGTGTCGGCATGGTGGCGGCCGCCGGTGAGGAACGCGTCGGCGGTGCGGACGAGGTCGCTGCCGCGCCGGTCGTCGTGGTCGAGCAGGGGCCCGAGGGTCGCGCGGACGAACCGGGCGGCGTCCGCGCGCCCCGAACCGCTCAGCAGGTACCGGTAGGGGCCGAGGTCGGCGGGCGCGGCGCAGGCCCCCTCGCGGGCGAGGCTCTTCAGCACGGTGACGCACGCGGACGCGTCGGCGTGCGCGGCGGCGAGGTCGGCGGCGCCGGCGGCGGGGCCGCCGAGGCCGCACGTCCCGCCGACCGTCGCGGCGAACGCCCGCAGGACGTCGTCGTCCGCGCGGACGAACGCGACGAGGCGTCCGCGCAGGGGGGCGGCGATCCCGCCGTGCTCCCGCACCAGGTCGCCGAGCCGCGCCGGCGCGCGGGCGTCGTCGGCGGCCTCGGCGACCAGGACGCGGTGGGCGGCGCGCAGGTCGAGGCCGAGGGGGCGCACCCGGCGGGCGAACGCGGCCTCGTCCCCGATCCGGCCGGTGACGAGCCGCTCGACCAGGTCGGTGGCGGTGCGGCGTTCGGCGTCGCCGACGGCCTGCTCGACGACCAGGACGAGCGCGAGCGTCATCGCGGCGCGCTCCAGGACGCGGACGTCCTGGTCCTGCAGGGGCGCGTCGGGGGTCACCTGCAGGGCGCCGAAGTAGGCGCGGGCGGACGCGACGGGCACGGTCACGGTGCCGGCGTCGCGGCGGGTGCGGCGCTCGGCGGCGAACGCGGCGGACGGGCGCTCCCCCACCAGCGGGACCGCCGGACGCACGGTTCCGCCGGACGCGGCGACGCGGGGCCGGTCGCGCTCGTCGACGAGCAGGACCGTCCCGGAGAACTCGGCGGAGACGGCGAGCACGACCTCCTCGGCGCCGTCGCCGCGCAGCGCGATCGCGAGCATCCGGCCGTGCATGCGGGCGGCCCGGTCGGCGCCGCCCACGTGCCGCCGCAGCTCGGCGTTGGCGGCGGTCAGCTCGGCGGCGGCCCGCCGGTGCTCGGTGATCAGCCGGGCGTTGTCGATCGCGACGGCCGCGAACGAGCCGAGCGAGGCGAGGAACGACATGTCGCGGCCGGTGAAGTCGCGGACCCGCCGCTGCGCGACCATCAGCACGCCGATGACCCGGCCGCGCAGCCGCAGCGGGACCCCGACGATCGTCCGCAGCCCCTCCTCCCGGACGACGCGGTCGACGGCGTCGTTGTGGGCGAGGTCGCGGTCGGCGAGGTAGTCGGAGCTGCGCACCGGCTCGCCGCGGTCGGCGACGCGACCGGCGACGCCGACGTGCGGCGCGAGCCGGACGCCGCGCAGCCGGGGGCCGAGCGAGCCGTCGGTGACCTCGATCGTGAGGGCGCCGTCGTCCTCGGTGAGGGCGAGGTAGGCGATGTCGGCGTCCAGCATGCGGCGGGCCTGGGCGACGACGTCCTGGAGCAGCGCGTCGACGTCGTGCACCCCCGACAGCCGCAGCGCCAGGTCGTACAGCGCCTGCAGCTCACGCGTGTTCACCGGCAAAGGCTATCCGTGGCGGTTGCATGAAAGGCGGTTGAGCGTTGTCTGAGAGAACGATGAGAAAGGCCCATACCCGGCCTTAGCAGGGTGCACGGGTTGATTACTGTGAGTGCATGGAACCTGGCACGCAGGGGGCGGCGCCCGCGCGGATCCTGATCGTGGACGACGAACCGGCGGTGCGGGAGGCGCTGACCGGGAGCCTGGAGTTCGAGGGGTACCGGACCGCGGCGGCGGCCGACGGCGTCGCCGCGCTCGCCGCGGTGGCGCGCGAGCGTCCCGACCTGGTCGTCCTGGACGTGCTGATGCCGCGCATGGACGGGCTGACGGCCTGCAGGCGGCTGCGGGCGCTCGGCGAGTCCGTCCCGGTCCTGATGCTGACCGCCCGGGACATGGTCGGCGACCGGGTGACGGGGCTGGACGCGGGCGCCGACGACTACCTCGCGAAGCCGTTCGAGCTCGACGAGCTGCTCGCGCGCGTCCGGGCGCTGCTGCGGCGCGGCCGGATGAACGCGGACGCGGCGGGCGCGCGCGACGACGTCCTGGCGTTCGACGACCTGCGCATGGACACGACGACCCGCGAGGTGACGCGCGCCGGGCGTCACCTGGAGCTGACCCGTACCGAATACATGCTGCTGGAGACGTTCCTGACGCACCCCAGGCAGGTGCTGACGCGGGAGCAGATCCTCAAGGCGGTGTGGGGGTTCGACTTCGAGCCCGCGTCGAACTCCCTGGACGTGTACGTGATGTACCTGCGTCGCAAGACGGAGGTGGACGGCATGCCGCGGCTCGTCCACACCGTCCGGGGCGTCGGATACGTGCTGCGGGCCGCCCCCTCGCCGTGAGGGCGGGCCTCCGGATCCTCATGCGGGCTTAATCCGCGCCTCAGGGCGCTCCCACACTCGCCGGTGAACGTGGCCGTCATGAGTCACCTTGTCACCGAACGGGGCACGCCCACCGGGCCTCCCCCGTCCCCGCGGGACGGCGGGGGCGGAGGCAGGCTGGTGGAAGTGGTCGTGCCCGTGTACAACGAGGAGCGCGTGCTCGCCGCCGGCATCGGGCGGCTGCACGCCTACCTCGCCGACACGTTCCCGTACTCGTTCCGCGTCACGGTCGTCGACAACGCCAGCACCGACGGCACGTGGGCGGTCGCGCGGCGGCTGACGGCCGAGCACGCGGGGGTCCGGGCGATCCGGCTCGACCTCAAGGGACGCGGGCGCGCGCTCCGGCACGCGTGGGGCACCAGCGACGCCGACGTCGTCGCCTACATGGACGTGGACCTGTCCACGGACCTGGACGCGTTCCTGCCACTGGTCGCGCCGCTCATCTCCGGGCACAGCGACCTCGCGATCGGCAGCCGGCTCAGCCGGGGGGCGGCGGTCGTGCGGGGACCGCGCCGGGAGGTGATCTCCCGCTGCTACAACCTGCTGCTGCGCGCCACGCTCGCCGCCGGGTTCAGCGACGCGCAGTGCGGCTTCAAGGCCGCCCGCACCGAGATCGTCCAGGCGCTCCTGCCGCAGGTCGAGGACGAGGAGTGGTTCTTCGACACCGAGCTGCTGCTGCTCGCCGAGCGCAACGGGCTGCGCATCCACGAGGTGCCGGTCGACTGGGTGGACGATCCCGACAGCCGCGTGGACGTCCTGCGCACCGCCCGCGACGACCTGCGGGGCATGGCGCGCGTCGCGCGCCGCATGGTGACCGGGGCCTTCGGCGCCCCCGTCGCCGGGCGCGGCGCCGCCGCGGGCCGCCCCCGGCTGCCCGCCGGGATGGCGCACCAGCTCCCCGCCTTCGCCGTCATCGGGGTCTTCTCGACGCTCGCGCAGCTCGTGCTGTTCGTCCTGTTCCGGACGGTGATGGGGCCGCTGTGGGCGAACGCCCTGTCGCTCGTGATCACCACGATCGGCAACACCGCCGCGAACCGGCGCTTCACCTTCGGCGTGACCGGGCCCCGGCGGGCGTTCCGGCATCAACTCGAAGGGGGCCTGGCGTTCCTGATCGGGCTGGCGCTCAGCTCGGGCGGGCTCGCGCTGCTGCACGCCGCCGCGCCCGGATCGTCCCGGACGGTCGAGGTGCTCGCGCTCGTCGCCGCGAACGGGACGGCGACGCTGGTGCGCTTCCTGCTGATGCGCGCGTGGATCTTCCACCCGCGCCGGCTGGGCGGCCGGGACGCCCGCACGTCCGCCGACGCCCCGGCCACCGCCGGGGAGACCGGAGGGCCGGTGTCATGACGACGACCGCGACCACGACCGCCCGTCCGCCCGAGCCGCGGCGGGCCGAACGCGGACGCGTGCGGCGCCTGTTCCTCGGCGCGTCCGACGATCCGCGCTGGGCGCGCCCCGCGCTGTGGGCCGTCCTCGTCCTGGCGGCGGCGCTGTACGCGTGGGGGCTGACGGAGTCCGGGTACGCGAACGCGTACTACTCGGCCGCCGTCAAGAGCGGCACCCAGAGCTGGAAGGCGTTCTTCTTCGGCTCCCTGGACGCCGGTTCGTTCATCACCGTCGACAAGCCGCCGATGGCGCTGTGGGCGATGGGCCTGTTCGCCCGCGTCCTCGGCTTCGGCTCCTGGAGCCTGCTGCTGCCGCAGGTCGTCGCGGGCGTCGCCGCCGTCGCCGTCCTGTACGCGGCGGTGCGGCGGGCGTTCGGGCATCCGGCGGCGCTCGCCGCGGCGTCCGTCCTGGCGCTGACCCCGATCACCGTCGCGATCAACCGCGACAACAACCCCGACACGCTGCTGCTCCTGTTCCTGGTCGGGGCGGTATGGGCGACGCAGCGCGCCATCGACACCGGACGCCTGCGCCCGCTGCTGCTCGCGGCGTTCCTCGTCGGCTGCGGCTTCAACACGAAGATGCTGCAGGCGTTCATCATCGTGCCCGCGCTCGCGCTCGCGTACCTGATCGCGGCGCGGCCCGGACTCGTGCGCCGCGTCCTGCACCTGCTGGCGGCCGGCGGCGTGCTGGCCGTGTCGAGCCTCTGGTGGATCCTGATCGTGGACCTCGTCCCGGCGGACCGCCGTCCGTTCATCGGCGGCAGCACGGACGGGACGGCGTGGGACCTCGTCATCGGCTACAACGGCCTCGGCCGCGTGTTCGGCCAGGACGGCGGTCCCGGCGGCGGGCCGGGCGGCGGCGGGGGCGGCCCGGGGTTCGGCGGCGCGGCGGGCGCGGGCCGCCTGTTCAACGACACGATCGGCGGGCAGATCTCGTGGCTGCTCCCGCTCGCGGTGATCTGCCTGGCCGCCGGGCTCGCGATCACGCTGCGGCGGCCGCGCACGGACGCGCGGCGCGCCTCGCTGCTGCTGTGGGGCGGGACGCTGGCCCTGCACTACGCCGTGTTCAGCTTCGCGCAGGGCACCTTCCACCCGTACTACACGACCGCGCTGGCCCCCGCGACCGCCGCGCTCGTCGGCGGCGGCGCCGTCCTGCTGGCGGACGCGTCGCGCCGGTCGGCGGCGTGGGCGTGGATCCTCCCGGCGGGGATCGCCGTCACGGGCTGGTGGGCGTTCGCGCTGCTGGACCGCACGCCGTCCTGGCACCCGTGGCTGCGCTGGGTCGTCGCCGGGACCACGGTCCTCGCGGTCGCGGCCCTGGTCGTCGCCCGGCTCCCGCGCGCCGCGCGCGTCGGACGTCCCGTCCTGCGGGCCGGGATCGTGTGCGCGCTCGCGGCGGCGCTGGCCGGTCCGGGCGCCTACGCGGTGTCGGCCGCCGCGTCGACGCCGAACGCCACGAACCCGCTCGCCGGACCGTCCTCGGGCGGCGGTTTCGGCGGCATGCCGGGCGGTGGCGGGCGCGGTGGCCCACCCGGCGCGGGCGGCTCCCCGGGCCGTGCGGGCGGCGAGTCCGCGCCCGGCGGATCCGCGCCCGGCGGGCAGCCGCCCGGCGGGTCCGCGCAGGACGGCTCCGCGCCCGGCGGATCCGCGCCAGGTGGGGAGTCCTCGGGCGGGTGGAACGGTCAGGGCGGGCAGGCGCAGGACGGGCGCATGCCGGACGGACGGGCACAGCGCGGGCGCGCGCAGGGCGGGCGCTCGATGCCGGGCGGGGCCGGTGGCCCCGGCCTGGGCGGGGTCGACGAGCAGATGATCGACTACCTGGAGGAGAACCAGGGCGACGCGACCTGGCTGGTGGCCGTGTCCAGCGCCCAGGAGGCGTCCCAGATCATCCTGCGGACCGGACGGGCCGCCATCGCGATGGGCGGCTTCACCGGCGGCGACCCCGCGATGACCGTCGACAGGCTGCGAGAGCTGGTCGAGGACGGGAAGCTGCGGTACATCGTCCTCGGCGGCCGCATGGGCGGGCCCGGCGGACGCGGCGACGCGGACGTCACCGCGTGGGTGCGGGAGCACGGCACGCTCGTCCAGCCGAGCGAGTACGGCGGCACGTCGGCGCCCGCGACGTCCGCGACGTCCGCGACGTCCGAGTCCGGCGCCGGGCTGTACCGGCTCGGCTGACGGGAGGACCACCATGACCTCGACACTTCCGGGCGCACCGCCCGACTCGACCGCGTCGTCCCGCCGGGACGGGCGCGTCCGGCGGCTGTGGCGCGGGCCCGGCGCCGATCCGGCCTGGGCCCGTCCCGCCCTGCTGGCGCTGCTGGCGGCCACGGCCGTCCTGTACCTGTGGGGGCTGGGCGCCTCCGGCTGGGCGAACGCGTTCTACTCGGCGGCCGTGCAGGCGGGCGCGACGAGTTGGAAGGCGTTCTTCTTCGGCGCCTCGGACGCGGCGGGCGCCATCACCGTCGACAAGACGCCGGGCGCGCTGTGGCCGATGGCGCTGACCGCCCGCGTGTTCGGCGTCAACGCGTGGAGCGTCCTGGTGCCGCAGGCGCTGATGGGCGTGGCGACCGTCGGCACGCTCTACGCGGCCGTGCACCGCCGGTTCCCGGCCTGGGCGGGGCTGCTGGCCGGGGCGGCGCTGGCACTGACGCCGGTCGCGGCGCTGATGTTCCGGTTCAACAACCCGGACGCCCTGCTGGTGCTGCTGCTGACGCTCGGCGCGTACGGGATCGTCCGCGCGCAGGAGAACGCGAGCACCCGCTGGCTGGTGTTCGCCGCCGCCTGCGTGGGCACCGGCTTCCTGGCCAAGATGCTGCAGGCGTTCCTGGTCGTGCCGGTGTTCGCGCTGGTCTACCTGGTCGCCGCGCCGACGCCCGTCCGGCGGCGGCTGTGGCAGCTGGTGCTCGCCGGGGCAGCGCTGCTCGTGTCGGCGGGCTGGTGGGTCGCGATCGTGGCCGTGGTGCCCGCGTCGTCCCGTCCCTACATCGGCGGGTCCCAGCGCGACTCGGTGCTGGAGCTGGCGCTCGGCTACAACGGCCTCGGACGCCTCAACGGCGACGAGACGGGCGGTCTCGGGAACACGAACCAGGACGCGGGCTGGGGCCGGATGTTCGGTTCCGTGATCGGCGGTCAGGTGTCGTGGCTGCTGCCCGCCGCGCTCGTCCTGCTCGCGGCCGGGCTGTGGGCGACGCGGCGGGCGCCGCGCACCGATCCGGCCCGCGCGGCGCCGGCGCTGTGGGGCGGCTGGCTGCTGCTCACCGCGGTGATCTTCAGCCACATGCAGGGGATCTTCCACGAGTACTACACGGTCGCGCTCGCCCCGGCGGTCGCCGCGCTCGTCGGGATCGGCGCGGCACTGCTGTGGGAGCGGCGCCGCACCGCCTGGGCGTCCGGCGTCCTGGCGGCGGCGGTCGCGGTCACGGCGGTGTGGGCGTACGTGCTGCTCGACCGCAGCGCGTCGTGGAACGCGTGGCTCGGGCCGGTGGTCGCGGGCGGGGGGCTCCTCGCCGCGGCCGGGCTCGCCGCGAACCGGGTGCTGCGCGGCCGGGTGCTGGTCGCCGCCCTCGCCCTGGCCGTCGCCGCGGGCCTCGCCGGGCCCGCCGCGTACGCGCTGGAGACCGTCCGGACGCCGCACACGGGCGCGATCGTCACCGCCGGGCCGAGCACGTCCGGCGGGTTCGGGCCGGGCCGGGGCGGACGTCCGGGCGGCGGGCCGCCGGGAGGCGGCGGGCCCCGGCTCGCCGCGCCGCAGGGCGGCGTCCAGGGGACGGGAGCCATGCCGGGACGGCGGGACGGCGGCGGCTTCGGCCCGCGTCCGGGCGGCGCCGCGGGCCCCGGGAGCCCCGGCGGCCGTGGCGCGGGCCCCGGCGGGCCGAGCGGCAGCGGTGGTCCGGGCGGGCTGCTGGACACCGCGTCGCCCGCCGCCGAGGTCGTCGCGGCGCTCAAGGCCGACGCCGGGTCCTACACCTGGGTCGCGGCGGCCGTCGGGTCCAACAGCGCCGCCGGGTACCAGCTGGCGGCGGGCGAGCCGGTCATGGCGGTCGGCGGCTTCAACGGCACCGACCCGGCCCCGACCCTCGCCGAGTTCCAGGCACTCGTCCAGGAGGGGAAGATCCACTACTTCGTCGGCGGCGGGTCCGGCGGGACGCGCGGCGGCGCGAGCGGCAGCGACGCCGCGCGGAAGATCGCCGAGTGGGTCGCCGCCACCTACACCGCGACGGAGATCGGGGGCACCGCCCTCTACGACCTGACGCGGTCCTGACGGACGCGAACGCGGCGGGGGGCATCGGGCAACAGTCGGCGGAACACTCTCCAGAAGGAGGCATTCTTGCCGACGAAGAAGATCGCGCTGGGCCTCGTGACGGCCGCCCTGACCGTGTCCGGGGCGGCCGTCCCGGCGCAGGCGGCACCCGCCACGGGACCGGCCGCCCCCGCCCCCGCCCCCGCCGTGCGGAAGGACGGCTATCGCGCGCCGAAGGTCGCGGGGGCACCGCACCGGCCGGCGGCGCGCCCGCTCGCGTCCGTCCGGAGCGCGGCCGGGCTGCCGATCAGCATCCGGGTGTTCGACCGCGACGGGCGCGCGCCCGAGAACACCTACGTCGGGCTCGTCCCCCTGGACGGCGGCCCGGGGTTCGAGGCCGAGGTGGCGAACGGGTACCTGGAGGGCCTGCTCCCGGACGGGAGCTACGCGGTGACCGCGCAGGTGGGGACGGGCGAGTCGACCACGGTCGTGCACCTGCCGGACGTCCGCCCCGGCGACCTCGTGCTCGACGCCCGCGAAGGGGTGCGCGTGCTCCCCCGCGTCGACCGCGCGGACGCGGCCGTGCTGACCGTGTCCGTCGAGGTGGTGCAGCGGATCGGCGGCGAGGTGCTGCCGCTCGCGAGCACGTGGGGCGGCCGGGAGCTCTACGTCGTGCCGACCGGCCCCGCGGACGGCCTGGCCCTGCGCGCCCAGGCGATCCTGACCGAGGACGGCGCCGAGGAGGGCAGCCCGTACGTCTACGGGCTCGCGGACGCCGTCGAGGGCCGCATCGCGAACCCGTTCCCCGCGACCGTCCGGACCGGGACGCTCGCGGCGTACCGCACCCGGTACGGGACGCAGGGCGGGGCGGCGTGCGGCGGGAGCCACCTCGGGGCCGACTGGGGGTCGGGCTTCCGGATCGGCTTCTACGTGGGCGTCGGCGCGCTGCCGGCCGTCCGCACCGAGTACCTCTCGCCCGGCTTCACCTGGGCGCTCGACTCCGCGATCACCACGCCCGACTGCTCGTTCGGGGAACTGGTCGAGCGGTCCCGCACGGTGACGCCGACGCGTCCGGGCCGGTACCGGAAGGACTGGCACATCGGCCCGTTCGCGCCCGGCCGGAGCACGGCCATCTGGAGCACCGGGGGCGGCGAGCCCAGCATCGCCGTCGCGCTGCTGTCCACGTGGGACAGCACCAGCCGCCTCGCGCCCTACAGCGGGACGACCGGCACCTCGCGGCTTCTGGACGCCCAAGGCCGGGTCGTCTACCGCAGTGACGAGCCGGGCCGCGCGCACGACTGGCCCGCGCCGCCGCCCGGTGAGTACACGCTCGTCGTGGAGGCCGACCGGAGGGCGCCGTGGGCCGACCGCGAGTCGGCGATCCGGAGCGAGACGCGGTTCACCGTCCGCGACGGCGAACCGGTGGGGCTGCCGTACGCGCGCGTCCGGACGCCGCTCGACCTCCGCAACCGCGCCCGCGCGGGCGCCCCGCAGCCGATCACGCTGGACGTCGAGGGCACCGCGAAGGCCCCGGCGCTGCGGGTCTCGCACGACGACGGACGCACGTGGCGCGAGGTCCGCGTCCACCGTGCGGGCGACGTCTGGAAGGCGACGGTGCGCAATCCGTCCGGCGGCGCGGTGTCGCTCCGGACGACGGTTCCGGGCGTGCTCGACCAGACGCTGATCGGCGCGTACACCGTCCGCTGACGCCCGCTCGTGCCCGGGGACGTGACGCCGGCTCGGCGGCCCGCCGCCCCGTCCCCGGGCACCCGGTCACCCGGTCACGAGGGTCGGGCCGGGACGGAACGGGCGGTTTCGGCTGGGTGTCAGCCGGCGCCGGCCGCGCGGGCCGCCCGGACCCGGCGATGGCTCCAGATCAGGAGCCCGGCGAGGATGAAGCCGGAGAGGATCAGTCCCGATCCCGTGCTCCAGCCGCTGAACGGGAGCTTCTCGACGAGGCCCCACGCCACGCCCGCCCCGACCAGGGCCAGCGCGGTGAGGACCGACCCCGCGATGCGCCACCAGGACGTCACGCTCTCCTCGGCCGCCCGCAGCGCCGCGTTCTGGACGGGCTCGACGTACCGCTCGACCTTGGGGAACTCGCGGGCGAGGACGAGCAGTCCGGCCAGCACGAGCAGCAGCCCGGGTCCGGGCAGGACGAGCAGGGCGACGCCGGTCAGCGCCAGGAGGGCGCCGATGACGAGCGCCACGCCGCGCCGCACGTGTCTGGTCATGCTCGGTCCTCCATCCGGCCGCCGGTGAGGGGACATCCCCGCACGGGTCACGCTATGTGACCCGTGGGCCTGCGCGATACCCGAACGTGCTCGATCGTGCCCCTGTCGGTACCGGCGCGCCGCCCTTCCCTGCCCGTCCGGACACAGATCTCTATAAATTCGGTCTAGAAAATATGAAAAGCCGAAGCGAATTGCATTGTGATATCGAACACTCTTACCCCACCTGCCGAAACAGGAAATAAATGATCATGTCATCGCGAATGCAGTTCTCGATATTGAGCTTTTCCAAAACGTGATCTAGCGTCGACCAAGTGCCGTCCGACGCGTGCTCCTCGGGGCAGCAGGACCCGGCGCGGGGCGGTGCTGCCTACCGAGGGTGAAAGGCGTCAGCATGCTCAAGGTCATCGGTGCGGGACTGCCGCGAACGGGAACGACGTCGATGAAGGCGGCCCTGGAACGGCTCGGGTTCGGGCCCTGCCACCACATGTTCGAAATCCTCACGAATCCGGCGCAGGCCGATCGCTGGCTCCCCGCCGTCGGCGACGGGCCCGCCGACTGGGACCGGGTGCTGGACGGGTACGCGTCCAGCCAGGACTGGCCGTCCAGCGGGTTCTGGCGCGAACTCGCCGACGCCTACCCGGAGGCGAAGATCGTGCTGACCGTCCGCGATCCGCGCCGCTGGCACACCAGCTTCAGCACCCTGATGACGAACGGCCCCGCCGGCAAGGACGCGGACGAACTGCCCGAGGCCGCGCGCCCGATCGCGCTCGCCATGCAGCGGATGCGCCCCGTCCTGGACCGGCACGGGCGCGACCTCTTCGGCGCGGACTGGGACCCGGAGGCCGGCGTGCCCGACGTGGACACGGCGGTCCGGGCCTTCGAGCGGTACGTCGAGACCGTGCGGGCCGGGCTGCCCGCCGACCGGCTGCTGGTGTTCGACGTGCGCGAGGGCTGGGACCCGCTGTGCTCGTTCCTCGGGGTCGAGGCCCCGGACGAGCCGTTCCCCCACCTCAACGACGGCGACGCGCTGAAGCGGATGTTCGGCACCCTGCTGACCGAGGGGCACGTCACCGTCCCGTTCCCCGCCGCTCCCCCGGCCGCCGAGGGCGGGGTCCCGGCGGCGAACGCGTAGGACGCCCCGTCCGGCCGGCCCGGCGCCCGCACGCGGCGCCGGGCCGTCGCCGTCAGCGCTCGAGGTGGTAGTCGGCCGGGTCGAGGCGGCGGGTGCGGCGCCGGTAGCCGGTCATGAAGCCGGGCCAGTTGTTGGTGTTGCGGCGCTCCTCGTCCAGGTACCAGCTGTCGCAGCCGCCCTGGTTCCAGACGGAGGCGGCGAGGCGTGCCTGGGTGGCCGCGTCGAAGCGGTCGAGGACGTCTGCGCGGACCTCCAGCGCGGTGACACCGGAGGCCAGCAGCCGGGCCGCCTGGACGATGTAGGCGGTCTGGCTCTCGAGCATGTGCACGATCGAGCCGGACCCGACGTTGGTGTTCGGCCCGTACATGAGGAAGAAGTTGGGGAATCCGGCGACGGCCATGCCCAGGTAGGCGCGGGCGCCGTCCTTCCAGGCGGCGTCCAGCTCCCGGCCGTGCGGGCCCGTGACCCGCATGGGGGCGACGAAGTCCTGGGAGCGGAAACCGGTCGCCCAGATGATGGTGTCGACCGTGTGGTGGTCGCCGTCGGACGTCCGGACGCCGTGGCGGGTGACCTCCTCGATGGGCCGGTCGACGACGCGGACGTTCGGACGGTTCAGCGCCGCGTAGTACTCGCTGGAGGTCAGGATCCGCTTGCAGCCGGGTTCGTAGCGCGGGGTGAGCCGGTCGCGCAGGTCGCGGTCGCGCACCGAGCGCAGGGCGAACCGGCACAGGGCGCGGACGGGCAGCGACAGGGCGCGGCGGCCGCGCGGGAGCACGAGGCTCGGGTTCAGCACCAGCTCGAACCAGAGGAAGATGCCGAGGCGGGACAGCCGCTGGACGGCGGGGACGCGGCGGTTGAGCGCCTTGCGCGGGCGCGGGTACACGCGGTCGGGCTTGCGGCTGATCCAGTGGGACTCGACCTGGAACACCGTCAGCGCCTCCGCGCCCGGCGCGATCAGCGGGACGAACTGGATCGCGCTGGCGCCGTTGCCGACGACGGCGACGCGCGCCCCGTCCAGGTCGTGCCCGTGGTCCCAGCGCGCGGAGTGGAACACGGTGCCGGCGAAGCCGTCGACCCCCGGGATCGGCGGCACGGCCGGGTTGGAGAGCTGGCCGCAGGCGGCCACGAGCAGATCGTGCTCGGCCCGGCCGCCGTCGGCGGTGCCGACCCGCCACCGCCCGGTGTCGGCGAGGAAGACGGCGTCGGTGACCTCGGTCCCGAACCGGCAGTGCTCCGCCAAGCCGTACTTTGTGACGCAATGCCGTAGATAGGCCAGTATCTCGGGTTGTTCGGCGAAGCGGCGCGACCAGTCGGGCTTCGGCTCGAAGGAGAAGGAGTACAGGTGCGAGGGGGCGTCGCACGCGGCGCCCGGATAGGTGTTGGCCAGCCAGACGCCGCCGGGCCCGGCGGCCTTGTCGTAGATCGTGATGTCGTCGAATCCGGCCCGTTTCAGGCCGATGGCCAGGCCGATGCCGCTGAACCCGCAGCCCACGACGGCGATCGACACGTCCCTGCGCCCCATGGCGACTCCCTGCCGTCCGGACGGACGGGCGGTGCGAACGGCGCCGCGCGGGACGCCGTAACCGACATGTGTGTCGGCTAGGGTGCAGGGAAACCAGGAGGGGAGTCAAGACGATGGGGGAAGGTCCGCCGAAGACGCGGATGCGGGGCCCGGCCCGCCGGGCGCTGATCACCGCGGCCGCCCTGGAGGTGTTCGCGAGCAAGGGCTACAACGGGACGTCGCTGGGCGAGATCGCCGCCGCCGCGGGAGTCGCCCGGACGGTGCTGTACGACCACTTCCCGTCCAAGCGGGTGCTGCTGCTCGCGGTCATGCAGGAGCAGAACGCCGCGCTGGTCGAGCACGTCGGGGCGCGCATCACCGGCGCCGGCCCGGCGGAGGCCCGGATGCGCTCGACGATCGACGCCTACTTCAGCTTCGCGCAGAGCAAACCCGCAGCCAGGAGGCTTCTCTTCGACCGCACCGACGAGGACGACCCGGAGATCAGCACGGTGCGGCAGGGCATCCGGGAGTCCCGCACGCACGCGGTCACCGCCCTGCTCGCCGGCGACATGCGCACGGTCGGCGTCGAGCCCGGCGAGCCGATCGGCGAGGCGATGGTCGAACTCCTCATCACCGGTCTGGACGGCGTCGCCCAGTGGTGGGAGCGGCATCCCGACATGCCTCGGTCGACGCTGGTCGAGGGGGCGATGCGGCTGCTGTGGACGGGGCTCGGCAACGCCGAGTAGGCGGCCGTCCAGGGGACGGCGACAACACTCGCGGCCGTCGCGGGGCTTGACGCCCCGCGACGGCCGCCGCATAGTTGGGGACCACTTAACCGACATCAGTGTCGGTTAGCGCAACCGTCCCCCGAGGAGTGCGCAGTGGACGACAGGACCACACCCCCGACCGACCCCGCGAACCGCCGCACGCCCGCCGAGACCGGTCCCGCGGCCGTCCCGGCGGACGTCCCCGACCCCGCCCCCGGCACCACCGACCCCGCCGCCGTCGCCTCCGGCGGCGGCGACCGTCCCGGCGGGGTGGACCGCCGCCGGTTCGTCGCCGGAACGCTCGCGGGCGCCGGGGCGCTCGCCCTCGCCGGGACCATGGGCGGCGGCCGGGCCGCCGCCGCGCAGCCCGCGACCCGGCGCGCACCGGGCGCCGGACGCCGCGCGGCCGGGCGCCGCGTGGCGGTGTTCGGCGGCGGCATGGGCGGGCTGACCGTGGCGCACGAGCTGGCCGAGCGCGGCTTCCAGGTCACGGTCTACGAGCGGAAGGCGTGGGGCGGCAAGTGCCGCAGCATGCCGGTGCCCGGCACCGGGGCCGGCGGTCGTCAGCCTCTGCCCGGCGAGCACGGGTTCCGCTTCTTCCCCGGCTTCTACCAGAACCTGCCCGACACCATGAGCCGCATCCCGCTGCAGGGCGGCGGGAACGCGGCGGCCAACCTGGTCGACGGTTCGGAGGTCGCCGCCTTCTACAACGGCACGAAGTTCGTCCTGCCCGCGCGCGGCAGCATCATCGGCACGCTCAGCCCCGACTCGCTGCTGACGTTCCTCAAGACCGGCCTCGACGTCTTCGGGAAGGTCCCCGCCTGGGAGGTCGGGTACTTCCTGCAGAAGATGATCGCGTTCGTCACCAGCGGGCCGGAGCGGCGGCTCAAGCAGTGGGAGCACATGAGCTTCGCCCAGTACGTGCACGCGGAGAAGATGTCGAAGGAGTACAACGAACTCCTCGTCGACATGTTCACCAGCACGCTGGTCGCGGCCAAGCCCGACAAGGCCGGCGCGCACACCATGGGCAAGATGGCCGAAGCCTGGGTCTACAGCACCCTCGGCCTCGGCGGCTACAAGGCGCCCGACCGGGTGCTCAACGCCCCCACCAACGAGGCGCTCATCGACCCGTGGATGGCGCACCTGCGCACGCTCGGCGTCCAGTTCCAGGCGGACGCGACGCTCACCGGCCTGTCCGTCGCGAACGGGCGGATCAGCGGCGCGCGGGTCGAGGGCGCGGGCGGGACGACGGCCGTGGAGGCCGACCACTACGTCCTCGCGGTGCCGGTCGAACGGGCCGTCCCGCTGCTGGACGACGCCGTCCTGGCCGCCGACCCGTCGCTGCGGTCGCTGCGCGAGCTGACGACCGACTGGATGAACGGCATCATGATCTACCTGCGGCAGCCGATCAGCCTGGCCAAGGGGCACGTCGCCTACACCGCCCAGCCGTGGGCGCTGACCTCCATCAGCCAGGAGCAGTTCTGGAAGAAGGACTTCCGCGCCACCTACGGCGACGGGCAGGTCGGCGAGTGCCTGTCGATCGACATCTCCGCCTGGGACCGCAAGGGCGTCCTCTACGGCAAGACAGCCCGCGAGTGCACGCACGAGCAGATCTTCAACGAGGTCGTCGCGCAGATCCGCAGGGCGCTCCCGTGGGGAGGGGTCCTGCTCAACGACCTCAACATCCACTCCTACTTCATCGACCCGGCCATCACCGGCAACGGCACCCCGCAGGTCGCCAACGACGAGCCGCTGCTGATCAACCGGCCCGGCTCGTGGTACCACCGGCCGGAGGCCACGACCGCACTGCCGAACCTGTTCATCGCCTCCGACTACGTCCGCGCCGACATCAACCTCGCGACGATGGAGGCCGCCAACGAGGCCGGCCGCAAGGCCGCGAACGCGATCCTGGACGCCTCCGGCGCGGGCGGCGACAAGGCGAAGCTGTTGGAGATGTACCTGCCGGGCGAGTTCCAGGGCTTCTTCGACGACGATGACGCGCGGTTCACCGCGGGCCTGCCCAACCGGTTCGACCTCTGGGACCCGCACAAGCCCTGACCGAGCCCGTTCCTCTCCGAGACGCCGCCCGCGGTCCGTGAGCGCCCCCGACCCGCCGGGCCGCGGGCGGCCGGAAAGGCAGTCACATGCAAGCCCACCTCCACCACGTGCTCGCCCTCCTGTCCACCGGCCTGTACTTCGGCGGGCTGGCCTACTTCAAATCGGCCGCCGCCGGCATGCCTCCGCTGCGCGGCGACCGCCCGCACCGGCTGGCGGGCGCGCTGCTCGGCAGCCGGCTGTGGCTGACCGGCGCCGTGGTGCTGGGCGGCGGCGCGAGCGTCCAGGTCGCGGCGCTGACCGGGCTGGCCCCCGGCGAGGCGCAGCCGATGTTCCTGGCGGGCCTGGCCGTCCTGCTCGTCTTCGCGGTGCCGGTCCTGGGCGAGCGCCTCACCCCGCGCGAATGGCGCTGCGTGCTCCTGCTGGCGGCCGCGACGCTGCTGTTCGCGCGGGCCGCGTCCGCGGGGGCCGCCCCCGGCGCGGCGGACGTCCCGCAGGCCGCGGCGCCCGGCACCGCGCTCCTCCTGGCGGTGGTGCTGCCCTCGCTGCTGGCGCCGTCGGTCATGTTCCTGACCGTCGAGCGCCCCGGCAAGGGCGTCCACGCGCGCCCGCTGACCGGGGTGTCCCTCGCCGTGAGCGTCGGCCTGCTCACCGGGACCGCCGAACTGATGCTTCTCGGAGCCGCCGAACTCGGCGCCTCCCCGCGCGCGCTGGCCGCGTCCCCGTACCCGTACCTGTTCGCATGCACGGCCTTGCTCGCCCTGGGCCAGTTGCAGGTCGCCCTGCAACGGTGCCGCCTGGTGATCGTCGGGCTGGTCGCGACGGCCACCGCCAAGACCTACCTGCTGCCCGTGTCGGCCGTCCTCTACGGCGGCCCGTGGCCGGACGCGCTCGGCATGCTCGCGCTCGGCCTGTCGGTCCTGGCCGTCGCCGCCGTGCCGCGGCACGAGCCCGTCACTCGGGGGACGTCAGCGCCGCCGCGTCCTCGGGGGAACGCGGCGGCGCCGCGTCCTCCAGCAGGCGGGGGAAGAGCTCGAGCAGGTTCAGCAGGACCTCCTGCAGGATCAGGTGGACCTGCGCCCTGGTCAGCCGCCCGCTCTTGAGCCATTCGCGGCTGGTGGCGACCGCCAGGGCGGCGTAGCCGTGGAAGGCGGCGCGGATCTCGGGCCGCTCCCGCGACAGCGGGGTGAGCCCGACGACCTCGGTCATGTGGTCGACGGCGCGGTCCCGGCCCTCCTCGAGGATGCGCTCGAGGTCCTCGTCACCGCCCGAGGCGGTCATGTCGAGGGCGGCGACCCAGGTCTCCCGGTTGCGCTCCAGCAGCTCGAGCCACGCGTCGAGGCTCTGCGCGACGCGCTCGCGCACCACCGTGCCCTCCACGAACGGCGGGATCGGGATGGGCGGGACGCTCATCATCTGGCTCACGGCCGCCAGGTACAGCTCGCGCTTGGTGCCGAAGTAGTGGTTCAGCAGTCCCCGGCTGACCCCCGCGACGGCGGCGATCTCGGTGTTGGACACCTCGGCGTAGGGGCGCCGGCTGAACAGGCCGCGCGCGCACGCGAGGATCTGGTCGCGCCGTTCGTCCGGTTCCTTGCGGACGCGTCGCGGCGGCGGCGTCCCCCCGTCCGATGCGTCCTGGCCCATGCGTGCCCTCACCGTCCTCGCCCGTCCGGCCTCCGACGATACCGGCCGCCGCGACGGGGCCCGTTTACTGGCGATACGCCAATGTCTGTCGACATCGTGTCAACATACCGTGCGGGCCCGCGGCCGCGCCCGCACCGTCGGTCAAGGACGGTGTCGGGCGGTCGGGGTTCATCGACCGCCGCATCCGCACCAGCGGATCGACTGGTCGGCGAGGTCCGGTCGGGTGGTGGCCGGGGTCGGACGACGGCTCGACCGGCGCCGTCCCCTCGTGCAGGGTCGGCTGGTACCGGTGCGTCTCGTCATGCGGCACGGCCGCGCGCCCGCCCGGGGCGTGCTGGACGAGGCCGGCGACCGTCCGGCCGCGAAGGCGGCCACCTGACCTACCGCGCGTCGGCGGGCCCGGGATCCGGACGGCCGTCCCGGGCCCGCCCCCCGGCGTGCGGGCGGCCGTCGCGGGCCCGCCCGAGACGGCCCGCCCCGACGCTCGCCGCGAGCACCTCGCAGACCAGCCGGACGCCCAGCAGGCTCGTCACGTCCGACACGTCGTAGGGCGGCGACACCTCGACGACCTCCATGCCGAGCAGCCCCTCCGCCGCGAACCGGCGCACCAGCCTCAGGACCTCGCGCGGGTACAGGCCGCCCGGCTCCGGCCAGCCGGTGCCGGGCGCGAAGCCCGGGTCGACGGCGTCGATGTCGAACGACAGGAACACGCCCTCGGCGCCGCCGCCCCACGCGACCTCCAGGGCGAGGTCGGCGACCCGGTCGACGCCGAGCCGCTCGACGTCCTCGGCGGTGATCACCACCGAGCCGCCGTCCCGGGCCTCCGCCACACCCGCGCGCGGCACCTGCCAGCCGCCGATCCCGATCTGCACGAGGTTCCCCATGTCGAAGTGCAGCTCGTGCGCCGCCCAGTAGTACGGCGTCGTGTGCATGCGTTCGTCCAGGTCGCGGCGCTGCGTGTCGAGGTGCCGGTCGAAGTGGATGACGCCGATCTTGCGGCCGAACGCGTTCATCACCCCGCGCGCCGTCGGGAAGCCGATCGAGTGGTCACCGCCCAGGATGACCGGGAACGCCCCCGCCCCGACCAGATGCTCGACGCCCTTGGTGATCTGGTCGAACGCCTTCTCGATGTTGGCCGGGGTGACGAAGATGTCGCCGACGTCCACCATCGACAGCTGCTCGCGCAGATCGACGCCCATCTCGTAGTAGTACGGGGTGTAGAGGGCGGAGATGTGCCGCATGCCCTGCGGCCCGAAGCGGGGGCCGGGACGGTACGTGGTGCCGGTGTCGAGGGGCGCGCCGACGACGGCGACCTCGTGCTCCCCCACCCGCGTCACGTCCTCGAGGTACGGGGCCTTGAGGAACGTGGCGATGCCGGAGAAGTGGGGCAGTTCCCCGCGCTGGAACGTGGACGCCTGCTCCCTGTCCACGATCGAGTCGGCCGGGGGCAGCCCCAGCCGGTGCGCCCGCCGCAGTTCCTCCCGGTGGCGCTCGTCGGTGATCTCCCGCTCGAACCGCTTGGCCCGCTCCCCCTGCAGCCCGGCGATGAGTTCGTGCCGGTCGGTCGGCTCGGTCGGCTCGGTCGGCTCGCTCACGATTCCTCCCGAAATGCGACGTTTGCCGTCCTGTGCCCGGTGAAGGCCACGGCGTAACCGCTCGCGAACCCGCCTGACCTGCCGATCAGCCCTCGCCGCCGCCCCGGGCGGCCACCCGCCCCAGGGGTCCGCGTCCGCCCACGGCGCCACGTCGGCGCCGAGCACGCCCCGTCCGTCCGACCCGAGCATCTGCACGAGGCGGCGATCCGGCCGGACGCCCTCGCCGTCGACGACGCGCGTCCGCCGCGCCTCGCCCATGAGGCGCGCCGGTGGGCCGATCCGGGCGTGGACCGGCCTGCGGCGTTGTCGGTCGCAGCCGATGGAGGGGCGGTGTTTCGGCGAAGTTCGCCAATGTTCTTCGGCGGGTCCCGGTGGTTCGGGCGCCTAGCTGCGCTGGTTGAGGGCGTGTGCGGGGGGCGCGGTCTCCGGGGCTTGCCGAGGGGCGAAGTCGTGGTTAACGTGCCACCAATTAGGAAACCTTCCTATTAGATCGCGATCGCTTCGGGGTTCGGGGGAACGTCCGTCCGCTCCCTACCCGCCCTTGGAGTGCGTCTTGCGCACGCGTTCTCTCGCCGGCGTCCTCGCCGCGCTGCTGCTCGTCCTGCTGCTCCCACCGCCCGCACTCGCCGCCGCCGCATCGGCCGCGACGTTCGAGAAGACCGCCGACTGGGGATCGGGCTGGCAGGCCCGGTTCACCCTCACGAACGGAACCGCCGCCGCGATCGACGGGTGGCGCGTCGAGTTCGACCTGCCCGCCGGGACGAGCGTCGGCTCGTTCTGGGACGCGGCGCTGACCAGGGACGGCGACCACCACACGTTCACCGACCGGGGCTGGAACGCGGGCATCCCGCCGGGCGGCGAGGTCGCGTTCGGGTTCCTCGGGAGCGGTCCGGGCGCCCCGCTGAACTGCACGTTCAACGGAAGCCCCTGCACCGGCGCACCGGACGGCGGCGAGCTCGGCGCACCCGGATCGCCGCAGGTCACCGCGCGGACGGACACCTCGCTGACGCTGTCGTGGACGGCGAGCGCCGGGGCGCCCGACGGCTACCGGGTGTACGCGGGGACGGACGTGCGCGCGACGGCGTCCGGGGTCACGGCGACGGTCGGCGGCCTGGAGCCCTGCACGACCCACACGTTCACCGTGAAGGCGTACGGCGCGGCGGGCGAGTCGGCCGGGAGCGAGGTCACGGGGACGACCACCGGGTGCGCGGCCGGGCCCCTGCCCCGGCATTTCCTGACGGGCTACTGGCACAACTTCGAGAACCCGGCCCAGGAGTTGCGGCTGTCGCAGACGCCGGACGAGTACGACCTCGTCGCCGTCGCGTTCGGTGAGGCCACGTCGCGGGCGGGCGAGGTCGTGTTCGGCGTCGACCCCGGGCTGTCGCAGGCCCTCGGGGGGTACACGGACGCGCAGTTCAAGGCGGACGTCGCCGCGCTGCGGGCCGCGGGGAAGAAGGTCATTCTCTCGGTCGGCGGCGAGAAGGGCACGGTGCGGGTCGACGGCCCGGCGGCGGCGACGCTGTTCGCGGACACGGTGTACGGGCTGATGAACGAGTACGGGTTCGACGGCGTCGACATCGACCTCGAGAACGGGCTGAACCCGACGTACATGGCGCAGGCGCTGCGTGCGCTGCGGGCGGAGGCCGGTGCCGAGCTGATCATCACGATGGCGCCGCAGACGATCGACATGCAGTCGACCGGCGGGTCGTACTTCCGGCTCGCGCTCGACATCAAGGACATCCTGACCGTCGTCCACATGCAGTACTACAACTCGGGCTCGATGCTGGGCTGCGACCAGCGGGTGTACGGACAGGGCTCGGTCGACTTCATGACGGCGCTCGCCTGCATCCAGCTCGAGAACGGGCTGCGCGCCGACCAGGTGGCGCTCGGACTGCCCGCGGGGCCCGGCGCGGCGGGCGGCGGCGTGGTCGCGCCGTCCGCGGTGACGGACGCGCTCGACTGCCTCGCCCGGGGCACGCGCTGCGGCTCGTTCCGGCCCGCGCGGACGTACCCGGACATCCGGGGCGCGATGACGTGGTCGATCAACTGGGACGTCACCAACGGCGGCGGCTTCGCCCGGACGGTCGGCGCCCACCTCGACACCCTCCCGTAGGACTCCGCAGTACCCCCCGTGAAACAGGAAAGGAGATCCATGCGATCCCCCCGCTCGAAGGCCGCGCTCGCGGCCGTCGTCCTGCCGGCCGCGTCGGTCGCCGTGCTGGTCGCGTCGGCGGCGCCGGCGAGCGCGCACGGCACGATGTCGAATCCCCCGAGCCGCGTGTACGTCTGCAAGGACGAGGGGCCGGAGACCCCCGACTCGGACGCGTGCAAGGCGGCCGTCGCGGCCGGCGGCACGCAGGCGTTCTACGACTGGAACGAGGTGTCGCTGCTCACCGTGGACGGGCGGCACCGCGAGATGGTCCCGGACGGGCAGTTGTGCAGTGCCGGACGGGCGAAGTACCGGGGCCTCGACCTGCGGCGGGCCGACTGGCCCGCGACGCGCGTCTCCCCCGGGCCATTCGAGATCACCTACCACGCGACCGCGCCGCACCGGGGCAGCCGGTTCGAGTTCTACATCACCCGCGCGGGCTGGGACCCGACGCAGCCGCTGCGCTGGTCCGACCTGGTCCACCTCCAGACGTTCGACGACGTGGACCCGGTCACGTTCACGAAGTGGACGCTGAACCTGCCGCAGCGGACGGGCAGGCACCTCGTCTACTCGATCTGGCAGCGGATGGAGTACAGCGACGAGGCGTTCTACACCTGCTCCGACGTGGACTTCGGCGGCGCCGGCACCCCGACGAACCCGCCCACCGATCCCCCGACGAACCCGCCGACGGACCCGCCCACCGACCCGCCCACCGACCCGCCGTCCGGCACGTGGGCGACCGGGACGTCCTACGCCGCGGGCGACACGGTCACCTACAACGGCACGGCGTACGCGTGCCTGCAGCCGCACACCGCCCTCGCCGGGTGGGAGCCGGCGACGACGCCCGCGCTGTGGCGCGCCGCCTGACGCGGTGAAGTACGCCGCGCTGGCCGTCCTCGCGGCCTGCGGCCTGCTGCTGTTCGCGCGCTGCGGGGCCGGCGGCCCGTCCGCCGGCTCCGCCGCCGCGACCCGCGGCGGCGCGGGTTTCAACTCGACGGACGTGATGTTCCTGCAGATGATGGTGCCGCACCAGGGGCAGGGCGTGCGGCTGGCGGCGCTCGCCCGCGAGCATCCGGTGCGGTCCGAGGTGCGGACGCTCGCCGCGGCGATCGAGTCGACGCAGCGCGCGGAGGGCGAACGGATCGTCGGACGGCTGCGCGGGTGGGAGCGTCCGCTCCGGGCGCCCGCCGGCTCCCATCACGCGCACGGCGGGGTCGTCCCGGAGACGACCGACGCCGAGCTGGCGGCGCTGGAGCGGCTCCCGGCGGGCCGGTTCGAGCGCGAGTTCCTGAACCTGCTGATCGCCCACCAGGACGACGCCGTCCAGCTCGCCCGCATGGAGCTGGGCAACGGCGAGGACGCGTGGACGCGGGGGCTCGCCGGGAAGGTGGAGCGGTCGCGGTCCGCGCAGATCGACCGGATGCTCGCCCTGCTCGACCCCCGGGTCAGGAGCGGCTGACCGAGTCCGGGCCCAGCAGCGACTTCACGTCGCCGAACAGGGCCGCGTCCGGGGCGACCCGGAACGGGGCGAGGTCGAACAGCACGCTCGTCGGGCCGCCGCGCCGGAGCAGCAGATGCACCGGCGCGGCGCCCGGGTGGGCGGTCAGGATCTGCTTCAGGTCGTGGACGAGCCGCGGCGTCACCCGCGCGTCCGCGACGGTGATGACGACGGGCGGTTCGGCGGCGTCCGGTCCGGTCACGTCCAGGACGGTCACCTCCTCGGCGTAGACGCTGATCGTGTCGTCGCGCAGGTTGGTCCTTCCCTGCAGCGACACGACGCGATCCTCGGCAAGGGCGTCCCCGTACAACATGTAGCTTTTCGGGAAGACGAGGCATTCGACGGACGCATCGTGGTCCTCCAGGGCGACGATCGCCCACGGGTCGCCCCGCTTGGTGACCTTGCGCTGCAGGCCGGAGACGATGCCGCTGAGCCGGACGCGCCCGTCGGAGCGGCCGGACGCGAGCAGGTCGGCGATCGTGCGGTCGCGGTGCCGTTCGAGGATCGGCTCGGTGCCGTCCAGCGGATGGCTCGACACGTACAGGCCGAGCATCTCCCGCTCGTGGGCGAGGAGGGTGGCCTTGTCCCATTCGCCGTCCGGGACGGCGACGGCGAGCGCGGTGTCGCCGGTGCCGGGGCCCGCGGTCGCGCCGAACAGCGCGTCCTGCCCGTGCGCCGCGCGCCGCTTGACGTCCACGACCGCGTCGGCGGCCTGCTCGTGGATCGCGACGATGCCCTTGCGGTGGTGGCCGAGGCCGTCGAACGCCCCGGCCTTCGCGAGCGACTCCAGGACCCGCTTGTTGCACACCTGCGCGGGCACCTTGGCGAGGAAGTCGTCGAACGAGGCGTAGGCGCCCTTCGCCGCGCGGGTCCGGACGATCGCGTCGACGACGCCCGCGCCGACGTTGCGGACGGCGCCGAGGCCGAAGCGGACGTCGTCGCCGACGGCGGCGAAGTCGAGCACGCTCTGGTTCACGTCGGGCGGCAGGACGCGGATGCCGAGGCGGCGGCAGTCGGACAGGTAGACGCCCATCTTGTCCTTGTCGTCCCCGACCGAGCTGAGGAGCGCGGCCATGTACTCGGCGGGGTAGTTCGCCTTGAGGTAGGCCGTCCAGTACGAAACGAGCCCGTATCCGGCGGTGTGCGACTTGTTGAACCCGTAGCCGCTGAACGGGACGAGGACGTCCCAGACGGACGTGATCGCCGCGTCGGAGAAGCCGCGCTCCCGCATCCCGGACGAGAACCGCTCCCACTCGGCGTCCAGGACCTCCTTCTTCTTCTTGCCCATGGCGCGGCGCAGCATGTCGGCGGCGCCGAGCGAGTACCCGGCGAGCTGCTGCGCGATCGCCATCACCTGTTCCTGGAAGACGACCAGGTGGTAGGTGTCGCCGAGGATCGGTGCGAGGGCGTCCTCCAGTTCCGGGTGGATGGGCTCGACCTTCTGGCGGCCCGTCTTGCGCAGCGCGTAGTTGGTGTGGGCGTCCATCTCCATCGGGCCGGGCCGGTACAGGGCGTTCACGGCGGCGATGTCGGTGAACGTCGTCGGCCGCATCATCCGCAGGAGGACGCGCATGCCGCCGCTGTCGAGCTGGAAGACGCCGAGCGTGTCGCCGCGCGCGAGCAGCTCGTACGTCGTCGCGTCGTCGAGCGGGGCCGTGCGGATGTCGACGTCCACGCCCCGGTTCGCCTTGACCCCCGCGACGGCGTCGTGGATGACGGTGAGGTTGCGCAGGCCGAGGAAGTCCATCTTGAGCAGGCCCATGTCCTCGGCCTGGGTGAACGGGAAGCCGGTGACGACCGGGCCGTCGGCCTTCGGGCGCGCGAGCGGCAGCACGTCGAGCAGGGGCTCGGACGACAGGATCACCCCGGCGGCGTGCACGCCCGTGCCCCGGGTGAGCCCCTCGACGCCGACGGCCGTGTCGATGATGCGCTTGACGTCCGGTTCGTCCGCGTACATCCGGCGGAGTTCCGCGGCCTCGCCGTGCCGGCGGTGGGACGCGTCGTGGATGGCGGAGAGCGGGATCTCCGTGCCGCCCTCGGCGGCCGGGAACGCCTTGGTGATGCGGTCGCCGAGCGCGTACGGGTAGCCGAGCACGCGGCAGGCGTCCTTCACCGCCGCCTTCGCCTTGATGGTGCCGAACGTGACGATCTGGCACACCCGGTCGTCGCCGTACCGGCGGGTGACGTAGTCGATCATCTCCTCGCGGCGGCGGTCGTCGAAGTCGAGGTCGACGTCGGGCATCGTGATCCGCTCGGGATTGAGGAACCGCTCGAAGATCAACTGGTGCTCGATCGGGTCCAGCTCGGTGATGCCGACGCAGTAGGCGACCATCGACCCGGTCGCCGAGCCGCGCCCCGGGCCGAGCCCGATGCCGTTCTCGCGCGCGTACCGGCAGATGTCGGCGACGACCAGGAAGTACCCGGGGAACCCCATGTCGCCGATGACGGAAAGCTCGTAGTCGATCCGGTCGAGGACGGCCCGCGGCGGTGCGTCCCCGAAGCGGGTGCGGGCGCCCCGGAGCGTCTCGGCGCGCAGCCAGGACGCCTCGGACTCGCCGTCCGGGACGGGGAAGCGCGGCATCAGGTCGCGGTGCGCGAACACCTCGCCGTAGTCGCCGACGCGTTCGGCGATCAGGAGCGTGTTGTCGCAGGCCCCGGGCACCTCGGCGTCCCACATGGCCCGCATCTCCGCAGCCGGCTTGACGAAGTAGCCGCTGCCCCCGAAGCGGAAGCGGTTCTCGTCGGCGAGCCGCTTGCCGGTGCCGATGCACAGCAGCGCGTCGTGCGCCTCGGCCTGGTTCTCGGTGACGTAGTGGGAGTCGTTCGTGGCGAGGGGCGGCAGGTCGAGTTCCCGGCCGATCCGCAGGAGGTCCTCGCGGACGCGGCGCTCGATCGGCAGGCCGTGGTCCATCAGTTCGAGGAAGTAGTTCCCGGGCCCGAAGACGTCCCGGTACCGGGCGGCGGCCTCGACCGCCTCCGCGTACTGGCCCAGCCGCAGCCGCGTCTGCACCTCCCCGGACGGGCAGCCGGTCGTGGCGACGATGCCCGCCCCGTGCTCGGCGAGCAGCTCGGCGTCCATGCGCGGGTACTTCTGGACGTGCCCCTCCAGCCACGCGCGGGACTGGAGGCGGAACAGGTTCCGCAGGCCCGGCGCGTCCACCGCCCACATCGTCATGTGCGTGTAGAGCCCGCGCCCGGACACGTCGCCGCCCGCACCGGTCGTCTCGTCCGACCTGCGCAGGGCGGGGTCGTCGCTCCAGAACACCGGCTTGCGGTGGTGCCGCGACGCGGGCGCCACGTACGCCTCGATGCCGATGACGGGCTTCACCCCGGCCCTGTTCGCCGCGTGGAAGAACTCGTAGGCTCCGTGCACGTTGCCGTGGTCGCTCATCGCGACCGCGGGCATCCCCCGCCGCGCCACCTCGTCCATCAGCGGGCCGACCTTCGCGGCGCCGTCGAGCATCGAGTACTCGGTGTGCACATGCAGGTGGACGAACGAGTCCCCTGTTCCTTTCGAGTTCACTACGCCTCCCGGTTGTCGCCGATCCCCCGCCGCCGCCATTGGACCCGCTGCTAGAGTCGCCCGTCCAACAATCGACACGCCCGGCGGTCACATCCACCGGTTGTAGGAGGAGCTGAATGGACCTGGACCTCGGCGCGGTGCGCGCCTTCGTGGCCGTCGCCGACGACCGGTACTTCGGCGACGCGGCGGCGCGGCTCGGCATCAGCCAGCAGGCGGTGTCCAAGCGGATCGCGAAACTGGAGTCCGACCTCGACACGGCCCTGCTGCGCCGGACGCCGAACGGCGCCGAGCCCACCGACGACGGCGCGTCCTTCCTCGTGCACGCCCGCACGCTGATCGGGCTCGCCGACCAGGCGGTGGACCTCGTGCGCAGCAGGCACCGGGCGCTGCGGGTGGGCGTGCTCGGGACGCGGACCGCGTCCGTCGAGACGGTCCGGGCGTTCCACGAGACCGTGCCGGACGTGGGCGTCGAGACCATCCGGGCCGACGACCTGGCGGACGCGCTGCCCGCGCTCGCCCGCGGGACGATCGACGCGTTCTTCGGCCGCGCGCTCGGGGACCTCGGCGACGTCGAGGCGCGGCCCGTCTACCTGGAGCCGATCCACGTCCTGGTCGGGCGCGAGCACCCGTTCGCCCGGCTCGACCGGGTGCCGATCGCGGACCTCGCCGGCCGGAGCGTGTGGGTCCCGGGCGCCGCGCGGCCCGACACCGAGTGGGCCGACTTCTACCGGGCCTTCACCGCCGAGTTCGGCGTGCGCATCGACACGTCCGGCCCCAACTTCGGCGTGGACGACCTCGTGGAGCGGACCGCCGCGTCCCGCGAGCTGATCACGGGCGTGGGCGAGAAGATCCGGGTGCCGTGGCATCCCGGCGTCGTGCAGATCCCGGTCGTCGACCCGGTCCCGGTGTACCCGTGGTCGCTGCTGTGGCATCCGCGGAACCGGCATCCCGTGCTGCCACGGCTCGTCGCGTACGTCCGCGACGGCTTCCGCCCGTACCGTCCCGGCCGCGAGTGGCTCCCGGAACCCGATCGTCCCGCGTTCTCCGCTTGATCGTCCGCTGTGCCAGCATGGAGCCGATGGGGCAGTTGGACGATGTGGTGCGGCTCGTCCGCGACACCTTCGGAACGGACCTCGTCGGCGCGTACCAGCACGGCTCGGCCGTCCTCGGCGGGTTGAAGCCGCACAGCGACGTGGACGTGCTGGCCGTGGTCCGGCGCCCGACGGCGGAGGCGGAGCGGCGGGCCCTGGTGGACGGGCTGCTGCCGATCTCCGGCGGCGCCGCGCGGCCCGTGGAGCTGACGGTCGTCGTGGAGACGGCCGTCCGGCCGTGGCGGTACCCGCCGGTCTGCGAGTTCCAGTACGGCGAGTGGCTGCGGGACGAGTACGAGCGGGGCATGGTCCCGGCGCCGGAGCCGAGCCCCGACCTGGCGCCGCTGATCACGATGGCGCTGGCGGGGGACGCGCCGCTGTTCGGCCCGCCGCCGTCGCGGGTGTTCGCCGCGGTGCCGCACGCGGACGTCGTCCGCGCGATCGTCGGGAGCGTCCCCGAGCTGCTCGGCGAGCTGGACGACGACGCGCGCAACGTCGTCCTGACGCTGGCGCGCGTGTGGGCGACGGCCGCGACCGGGGAGATCATGCCGAAGGACGCGGCCGCCGCGTGGGCGCTCCCCCGGCTGCCCGCCGAGCACCGTCCCGTCCTGGTCCGGGCGCGGGCGGTCTACCTCGGCGAGGAGGACGAGCGCTGGGACGACCTGCGCGCCCGGCTCCGCCCGCACGCCGAGTTCGTCGCCGCCGAGATCGCCCGGACGTGACGCGGCGCCCGCGATGTCACACGCGCGGGGGCTGCGTCGTCTTCGGGGCATGGAAGCTGCTGTTGTCGGAGGGACGGGGACGCCCGGACGGCGCGTCGCCGTGGGAGCGCGGGAGCGCGGGCACGGGGTGCGGACGCTGAACCGGACGTCGGCGGCGCGGCGCGCGGAGGAGCGGCGGTGAACGCCGAGGCGCTGGCGGAGGCGTTCGAGGCGGAGCGGCCGCGGCTGCTGCGGGTCGCGTACGCGACGCTCGGGTCGCTGACCGAGGCCGAGGACTGCGTGCAGGACGCGTGGCTGCGGCTGCGCCGGCTGGACGACCCGGCGGACGTGCGGGACCTGCGCGCGTGGCTCACCCGGACGGTCGGGCGGCTCGCGCTGGACGCGCTCGGCAGCGCGCGGGCGCGGCGGGAGCGGTACGTCGGCACCTGGCTGCCGGAGCCGCTGGTCACCGCCCCGGCCCCGGTCGGCGCGGACCCGGCGGACCGGGTCACGCTGGACGAGTCGGTGTCCACGGCCCTGCTGGTGGTGCTGGAGACGCTGTCGCCCGCCGAGCGGACGGCGTTCCTGCTGCACGACGTGTTCGGGCTGCCGTTCGAGGAGATCGCGGGGGTCGTCGGGCGGTCCCCGGCGGCGGTGCGGCAGCTCGCGTCGCGGGCGCGGCGGCACGTGGCGGAGGGCCGTCCCCGGTTCCCGCCGACGCCGGCCGAGCAGCGCGCGCTCGTGGCCGCGTTCGTCGCGGCGTGCCGGCACGGCGACCTGGCGGGGCTGCTCGCGACGCTCGCGCCGGACGTGGTGTGCCGGGGCGACGGCGGCGGCAAGGTCAGCACGCTCCCGCAGGAGGTGCGGGGCGCCGCGCAGGTCGCCCGGCTGATGCTGATGTTCGCCGAGCGCCCGCCCCTCGACATGCTGTGCACCGTGGTCAACGGGGCTCCGGGCCTGGTCGCGCGGGACGCCGACGGCCTGCTGTCGGTCGCGTCGTTCACGTTCGACGCGGGCCGGATCGTCGCGATCGACGTCGTCCGCAACCCGGACAAGCTGACGACCGTCCCCGACCCGTCCTGACCTCGCCGGGGCGCCCCGTGCGGGGCGTCCCGGCGATCTTCACGCACCTCTCCCTACCCTCACGCGGCTACTCAAAGTAGCAATCACATCACTTGAGGAGACGAATCATGACTCTGACCGAAACGAGGCCGGAGACGGGGGACCCGCCGGGGAGCGTGTTCGCGCGCATCGCGGGCTTCGCGCTCCGCCGCCGCTGGCTCGTCCTGATCCTCTGGACGGCGGTGCTGGCCGGGATCTGGGGCGCGGCGACGGTCGCGGGCAGCGACTACCGCCAGGACAACTCGCTGCCGGGCACGGAGTCCCAGCGGGCCGCCGACCTGCTGGAACGGCACGGATCCGGGCAGGCCGCCGGAGGCACGCTGCAGATCGTCCTGCGCGACGACGGCGGGCTGGACGATCCCGGCACCCGGCGGCGGATCGAGGGGATGCTCGGGACGGTCGCGGCGCTGCCGAAGGTCGCGGAGGTCCGCGGCCCGTACGCGGACGCGTCGGCGATCGCGCCCGGCGGCGCCGTCGGCTACGCGACGGTGACGCTCGGCGTCGAGTCGACGGAGATGGGCAAGGCCGACACTCGGCGGATCCTGGACGCGGCGCAGGCCGTGCGGGGCGACGGGCTGGAAGTCGAGCTGGGCGGGGACGCGGCGCGCGCGCTGGGCGAGAGCGGGGGCGGGCTCGCCGAGGGCATCGGCCTGCTCGCGGCGCTGGTCATCCTGGTGGTGATGTTCCGGTCGGCGCTCGCGGCGGCCCTGCCGATCATCACGGCGGTGTTCGCGGTCGGCTCCACGTTCGGTGCGATCGTGCTCGCCTCCCACGCGTTCATGATCGCCGAGTGGACCCCGGCCGTCATGATGCTCGTCGGTCTCGGCGTCGGCATCGACTACGCGCTGATCGTGTTCGCCCGGTACCGGGCGGAGCTGCTCGCGGGCGTCCCGTCCGGACGGGCGGTGCGGGCGGCGCTCGGCACCGGCGGGCACACGGTGTTCTTCGCGGGCTGCACGGTGATCGTGGCGCTGCTCGGGCTGGTCGCGCTCGGCCTCGGCTCGCTGCGCGGCATGGCGCTGTGCGTGGCGCTCACCGTGCTGGCGACGATGCTGGCGTCGCTGACGCTGCTGCCCGCGCTGCTCGGCGCGTTCGGCCCCCGGTTCGCGCGGCGGTTCGCGCCCGGGTCGTCCCGCGGGTCCGGGGAGGGGTGGCGGCGGGTCGGCTCGGCCGTCCAGCGGCGCCCGCTCGCGGCGCTGCTGGCCGGCGGGGTGCTGCTGGGCGCCCTGGCGTTCCCGGCGCTCGGGATGCGGTTCGGGTTCGCCGACGCGGGCAACGACGCGCCCGGGTCGACCGCCCGCAAGGCGTACGACATGCTGGCGCAGGGGTTCGGGCCCGGGTTCAACGGCCCGCTGCTCGTCGTGGCGGAGGGGAGCCCGCAGGCGGCGCGGGCGGCGGCCGAGGCGCTGGCCGCGACGCCGGGCGTGCGGGCCGCCGCCGACCCGGTGCCGGTCGGCGACGGCGGCGTGTCGACGCTGCTGGTGTTCCCCGAGTCGTCCCCGCAGGACGAGGCGACGTCCGGCCTCGTCGCCGAGCTGCGCGGCGACGTCCTGCCGGGGGTGGCGGAGCGGACGGGCGCGACGTACCTGGTGGGCGGGTCCACGGCCGCCGCCGAGGACTACGCGGCGAAGGTCGCCGACCGGATGCCGCTGTTCGTGGCGATCGTGGTCGGGGTGTCGCTGCTGCTGCTGGCGGCGGTGTTCCGCTCGGTGCTCGTCCCGCTGAAGGCCGCCCTGTTCAACCTGCTGAGCATCGGCGCGGCCCTCGGCGCCATGAAGCTGGTGTTCCAGGACGGGCGGTTCGGCGTGGAGGGCGCGCCCATCGAGGCGTACCTGCCGGTGATGGTGTTCGCGGTGGTGTTCGGCCTGTCGATGGACTACGAGATCTTCCTCGTGTCGCGGATGCGCGAGGAGTGGCGGCGCACCGGCGACGCGCGGCTCGCCGTCCGGGAGGGCCTCGCGCACACCGGCGCCGTGATCACGGCCGCGGGGGCGATCATGGTGTCGGTGTTCGGCGCGTTCATGCTGAGCTCCGACCGGCTGCTCCAGCAGACCGGCTTCGGCATGGCCGTCGCCGTCCTCGTCGACGCGGTGCTCATCCGCTGCCTGCTGGTCCCGGCGGCGATGCGGCTGCTCGGCCGCCGCGCCTGGTGGCTGCCCGGCCCGCTCGACCGGCTCCTCCCCCGCGTCCGCGCCTGACCGGGACGCCCGGGAGATCGGCGGCCGCCGTCGCGTACGGAGCGTGCTCGCGGGTAGAGGTCGCTCGTGAGAGGTATCGCCGCGACGCTCGCCACGGTGCTCCTGTTCGGCGCGTGCGGCGGCGGGGACGGCGGGGACGATCCGGAGACGCCGGGCACGTCGAGCACCGCCGAGACCCTCACCGCGCCGAACACGACGCCCCTCCCCGTCACCACCCCCGCCGTCGGCGCCATGGAGCGGGCCGCGGCGACCGCGCTGAAGACCGCCCCGGACACCACGCTGACCTCCATCGAGACCGAGGGCGACGGGTGGGAGGTGCAGCTCGTCACCGCGGACGGCACCGAGCGCGAACTCCTCGTGAACGGCGCGGGCACCGAGGTCGTCCGGGACGAGGTCGAGCAGGACGACCGGGACGACCGGGACGACCGGGACGAGCATCTGGCACGCGTCCGGAAGGCGAAGCTCGACTACCGGGACGCGGCCGACGCGATGCGCGCGTCCCTCCCGGGGGCGCGCATCACCGAGCTGAACCTCGACTCCGACGGCGGCACGGTCGTCTGGGAGGGCGACGTGATCGGCCCCGACGGCGCCCGGCACGCCCTGGAGATCGACGCGAGGACGGGCCGGGCGCTGCGGCGGTGACCCCGGCGGCGCACCGCCGGGGTCACCTCACTCGAACTCGGTCACGTCACTCGAACTCGGTGCCGCCCTTGCGGGTGAGGTAGCCGGACGAGACGAACTTCGCGATCGCCCGCCCGCCGGTGACCGGGCTCCGGCGCCCGGCGGCCGGCCGCACGACCAGCCCCTCGCGCAGGTGCGCGGACCGGCCCGACACCGTCTCGCGCCCGCTCGCCAGCTCCATCAGCCGCGCCTCGTCGTACCCGCCCTCGTACAGGACGGGCGCGGCGGGCAGGCCCGCGTCCGCGAGCGCCTCGGCCAGCTCCGCCGGGTCCAGCCAGCGCACCGCGCCCTCCTCGCCCGCGAGCGCGATGTCGAACGCCGCGTACCCGGGCTCGGCGGCGCCGTAGTGCAGGTCCTGCACGCGGCGGCCGTAGACCTCCCCGAACAGCCCGACCCGGTGCGCGCCGAACCGTTCGGCGATCTTCCGCGCGGCCTCGACGGCGCCGTACGCCTCGAGCGTCCGCCAGTACAGGTTCTTGCCGTCGCGGACGAGCGCGAGCGACTTCCCGCCGAACCCCTTGGACGACACGAACGGCTCGCCGTCCGCGAGCGTGAGCAGGCACGCCGTCCCGTGGATCTTCTCGGTCGCGACCACGGCCTCGCCCGGCTCGAAGATCGTCGGATACCGCTTCACATCCTCGATCTCGATCCACCTGATTAGATCGGGGGCCGGTACCACCTCGCCCGCCATGTGCACCGGGACCGGCGGGACCCACTTGACGATGCCGAGGTCGCCGGCGAAGTTCCGGCCCTCCTCGTGGGCCGCGGCGAGGTCCGTCCCGTCCAGCGCGCGGGGGCGGCACACGACCCCCTGGGACAGCTCGCCGCGCAACCGCACGGCCTTGACGCGGTTCTTGGCCGAGCCCGCGAGCTTTCCGGTGAGCCCGAGTTCGTCGATCAGTTCGGCCGGGAGCAGCGAGCCCTCCGGGATGTAGACGGCCCAATCGCCGGTCGCGTACCGCCCCTTCTGGACGACCGCCCGGTACAGCCCGACCTGGGCGAGTTCGAGCGCGTCCGCGTTGTCGTGCGGCAGGACCGTCAGCCGTTCGGCCGTCACGCGCAGCGTCGACATCGGCATTCCCTCTTTCCGTATTCCGGCCCAAGAGTGGCAACCGGTTCTTGTCCGAACAACCGATTTAGCGATGCCTGAGATCGAGCCGCACCCCGCCGCCGCACCCCCTGCCGACCGCCGACCGCCGCCCGCCGCCCGTCCCGATGCAGAGCCGGGCGCACCGGCCT
This sequence comes from Actinomadura cremea, assembly GCF_014648495.1. Classification (GTDB taxonomy): domain Bacteria; phylum Actinomycetota; class Actinomycetes; order Streptosporangiales; family Streptosporangiaceae; genus Spirillospora; species Spirillospora cremea. The sequence continues at coordinate 812,066 of NZ_BMRF01000002.1, read as the reverse complement.
CGCCCCCGATCTCACCGGCCCGCCCTACTTGGGGTGCCTGGGAACCCTCGCCCGCCTCACCTGATGTGAAAAACCGTTAGGCGCGGATCCGCGAATGTTGCGACTATTCGTGGGTGAATATCGCAATCGAGCGGCTCGTCGTGCGGCAGACGCACCGCGTGCCCGTCCCGGACGGTCCGGCGGGCGCGGGCGGCACGGCCGCGCGGCGGTTCGACGCCGCCCTCATGTCGGCCGGGTTCAAGCTGTCGGGCGAGCTGCTCGGGGCGCTGTCCGGGCTGGCCGAGGACGCCGTCGTCGACCTCGCCGCGCGGGTGCTGCCCGTCGTGCGCGAGATGGTCGGCGACCACGTCCGGCACAACGTCTACTTCCGCGACTTCCCGGCCGGCGTGCCCGACACGCTCGACTTCTGGGCGTCCTGCCTGCTGGACGCGCTCGCCGACCCGGACGCGGACGTCGAGATCATCGACGGGGAGATCAACCTCCTGTCGCTGCCGAAGTACGGCCGGTACCTGCACTCCTACGAGGAGATGCTGGCGGCGCACGACGAGCTGATCGCGGGCGCCGGCGACCGGCTGACCGTCCTGCACGCGGGGCGCGGACTCGCCGCGGAGGCCGACCGGCTGTTCCTGGCGCTGGCCGGGAGCGTCACCCCGCTCACCGAGGAGGAGCGCGAGGCACTGCGCGAGCTGGCCGCGCACTGCACCACGGTCGCGCCGGACGCGATCCCCGTCCGGGAGAACCGCGCCCTCGTCAACCAGGTGCGCGTGGCCGCGGGCGGCGACCTCCTACTCGACACGGTCACCGACGTCCTGCGGCTCGCGTGCGCGCTGTCGCTCGGCGACGTCACGCTGGTGGAGCCGACCGAGTTCCTGCTGACCCGCCGCGAGCGCCGCGCGCTGCTCGCGGGCCTGGACGCGGTCGTCCGCGGGAACCCGGCGAAGCTCGGCGACGTCGCGGCGCACCGGGAGCGGTGGAAGCGGCTCGGCGAGCGGCTGCACCCGCACGAGTACCCGCGGTGGCCGCACGCGCAGGACGTCTTCGCGGTGGCGCGCGGGGAGAAGAAGGCGCCGTCGTTCGCCGGTCGCGTCGAGGCCCTCCTCGGCGAGGGGGACGTCGCGGGCGCCGCGGTCCTCGCCGCGAACGCGCCCGGCGTGCTGTTCCGGTCGCTGGACCGGCTGCTGCGCACCGCCCCCGAGGCGTCCGGCGCGGTGCTGGACGCCGCCGAGTCGGTCGCCGGGCAGGTGTCCGGCCGGGTCCTGCTGTCGGTCCGCGAGCACCTGCTCAACCGGACGAAGAAGGTGAAGCGGAAGGAAGGCACGCGCGTCATCGCCGGCCGGACGGGCCGCGGCGTGGTCGTCCCCGACGTCCGTCCGCCGCTCGACCCGGACGCGTTCCGGCGGCTGAAGGACCTGCTGGACGCCGAGGTCCGCTCCCGGCTGCCCGCCCCCGGGCACCTCGTCGTGGACCCGGCCGTCCTCGACGTCGCACTCCCCCTCAGCGGCAAGGCGACCGCGGACGGCCTGGGCGTCCTGCCCCGGGGCTCCCGCTCGCCGATCGAGGGCGAACTGCTGCGGTTCTTCATCCACTGGAAGCAGCGTCAGCGGAGCACGGACTTCGACCTTTCCGCGCTCCTCCTCGACAAGGACTACGGCGACCCGCAGTGGCTCTCGTACACGTCGCTCCGAAAGGTCGGCGGCGAGCATTCCGGTGACATCACCAATGCCCCGGACGGCGCGTCGGAGTTCATCAACCTGTCACTGGGAAATGTGAAGGCGAAATTCATCTTCCCCCAGGTCAACGTGTATTCGGGTGAAGGGTTCGACGAGGTCGAGGAGTCGTTCTTCGGGTTCATGCTGCGCGACGGGGACCAGGGCGGCCGCCCGTTCGAGCCGGCGACCGTCCGGATGAAGTCCGACCTGCGCGGGCCCTCCCGGATCGCCCTTCCGCTGGCCTTCGTCCGCGGCAAGGACGGCGACTGGCACGCCAAGTGGATGCACCTGTACGTGCGGGGCGGCCTGGCGTACAACCGGGTCGAGGGCAACCGGGCCACCGCCACCGCGCTGGCCCGCGCGGTCATCGAACGCCGCTACCTCACCGTCCGCCACCTGGTCGACCTCATGGCGCCGGAGGCGCTGACGGTGCTCGACGGCGTCCCGCTCCCGGACGGGCCCGTCACCTTCGTCGGCCTCGACCGTCCCGAAGGACTGCACGCGGACTCGACGGTGTTCACCCTGAAAAACCTGCGAGACCTGATCCCGGCCTGACTGTTAGAATCGTCGCGGTGAGGCCATGAGAGGGCTTCCTTCTCAACTCTGCAAAAGTTAACCCAGCCCTCTCGCTTTCCTCACCGCGGCCGAGGCCACAAAGGCGCTTCCTTCTGATGCGTGACCTCCACAAGGTCACTGTTTCGACCAGCGCCTTCACTCCCCTCGCCGGAACGGGCGCCGCTCAGCAGGGCGCCCGTTCCGCCTTTCCCGCGACCAATCCGCACCGGCGCGACTCCGCAGGTGTCAACGTGTGGTCGGCGAGGCCATGAGGAGGCTTCCTTCTCACACCATTCACCTCCAGCCTCCTCGCTTTCCTCGCCACCCGACCGAACCAAGGGCGCGGCCTCCGGGCCGCGCCCTTCGGCGTGCCCGGCCACCGAAGCCGTCCGGCGGTGCGTAAGACCCCGCCGGCCTCCTGATATCCAGGACGGAGGCGGTTCGGGGGCAGCCGCCGGAAGGGCCGGCACGCGGGATGACCGACCGGGACGACGGCGCACCGAAACCGGGACCGGAGCCGGGAGCGCGGCGGCCACCGGAGCCGCCCGCGCCCCGCGCGCCCGCCGTGCGGGCCGCGTTCGCCGTCCGGCGGGCCGGGGTGCCCATCGGGTCGGCGGCCGCGGTCGGGCTCGCGATGGCCGTGCCGTCCCTCGTGGGCGCCCTCGCCGGACGTCCGGACCTCGGCATGGTCGCGTCGATGGGGGCGTTCGCGGGCCCGTACGCGCGGGGCGTCCCCTACGGGCGGCGCGCGGCGGCCCTCGCGGCGACGGTGCTCGCACTCGCGCTGGGCATGGTCGCCGGGACGCTCGCCGCGCCGCACGCGTGGGCGGTGGTGCTCACCCTGGGCGCGTTCGCCGGGCTGAGCACCTACGTCGTCGGCGTCGTCACGTCCCGGCCGCCGGGCACGCTGCTGATCATGCTCGTGGCGGCGTCGGCGACCGGGCTGCCGCAGGATCCGGGCGCGTGGGCGCTGCGGGGCGGCCTCGTGCTGGCCGGGGGCGCGTTCACCTGGCTGCTCATGATGTCGGGGTTCCTGCGGCGTCCGCGCCGGCCCGAGAACGCGGCGGTGACCGCGGCGTTCCGCGCGGTGGCGGACCTGGCGGACGCCGTCGGCACGGACGGCATAGACCAGGCGCGGCACGACGCGGCCCGCGCGCTGGACGAGGCGGCGCGGTGCGTCGGCGACCGGGGCGGCACCGCGCACGTGCGGCGGCTGCGGTCGCTGGTGCTCCGGCTCGGCGAGGTGTTCGGCGCCGTGGTCGCGGCGGGCGCGCACCGTCCGCCGCCGGCGACGGTGGGTGCGGCGCTGCGGGACCTCGCCGCCGCCGTGGACGACCCGTCCGCCGCGCCGGAGCCCGCCCCGGACGCGCCCGACTGGACGCACCGCGCGCTGCGGGCGACCGTCCGCGCGGCCCGCCGGGCACGGCCGGAGGGCCCGCCGCCGTCCGGCGGCTCGTCGGTCCGGGCGCTGCGGGTCGCGCTGGCCGGGGCGGGTCGCGCGCCGGTGGCGGCGTCGGCGGCACGGGTGGCGGTGTGCACGGCCGTCGCGCTCGCCGCGGTCCACGCGGCCGGGCTGTCGCAGCCGTACTGGGCGGCGATCGCGGTGTGCGCGGTGCTCCAGGGGCAGAACCTCGCCGGGACGTGGCAGCGCGCCATCAACCGGTCGATCGGGACGGTCGCCGGGCTCGGGGTGGCGGCGCTGCTGCTGCCGCTGCATCCGCACGGGGTGGCGGTCGCGCTCATCGTGGGCGTGCTCCAGTTCGTCGTCGAGCTGCTCGTCGCCCGGAACTACGCGCTGGCCGTCATGTTCATCACGCCGCTGACGCTGCTGCTGGTGGAGGCGGCCCACCCGGGGGCGTCGCCGGTGCCGTTCGCCGAGGCGCGGCTGGTGAACACGCTGCTGGGGTGCGCGATCGGCGTGGTCGGCGGGCACCTGCTGTGGCGGCGCGCGGCGGGCCGGCGGCTGTCGGCCGTCCTCGCGACGACGATCCGGCTGGAGGGCCGGCTGCTGGCGGCGGTGCGGGCGGGCCGCCCCCGGCACGAGATCGTCCAGGCCCGCCGGGACGCGCAGTCGTCCCTGCTCGCCCTGCGGGACGTGTACGCGCACGCGGTCGGCGACCACCCGGCGGCCGAGACGTCCTGGCCGCGGCTCATTGCCGCCGAGCGCCTCGGCTACCTCGTGCTCGCGCTGCCGGGGGCGGAGGCGCCGGGACGGGAACCGGGCGGCGGCGACACCGCGGCGGTCGAGGCGTGCTTCGACGGGCTCGCGGCGGCCGCGACGGGCGCGGCCGTCCCGCCGGACGTGCCGGACGACCTGGACGTGCCGGACCCGCGGATCGGCACGGAACTGCGGATGCTCGCCCGGCTGCTGCGCGAGCCCCCACCCGAACGCGCCCCCCGCCGCCGCTCCCGCCGCACGATCTAGGACCCGGCTCCGAAATCCGTGAACCCGGACTTCGGAGCCGCCCCGAATCGCCCAACAGGGTGAACTTTCGCGCACGCCCTCATCCGAACGCGCCCCGACCGCCGCAGGATCTGGGGGGCCGGAACGAGCCCCGCGAACTCCGGGTGCCCGAGCAGCCTGCGAAGCCGCCCGAGGGGGCAAGCCTCGGATGACCGGGCGGACCGCTGCGGGACCGCCGGGCCGACGGACCGCCGGGCCGACGGGCGGCTCAGCGCGCGGCGCCCGTCCCCCGCGACGGGCGGGGACGGGCGCCGGGGCTCGCGCGTCAGGCGGACGGGTCGTAGGCGAGGTTCGGGGCGAGCCAGCGCTCGACCTCGGCGAGGGGGAGGCCGCGGCGGGCGGCGTAGTCCTCGACCTGGTCGCGGCCGACGCGGCCGACGGTGAAGTACCGCGCGTCCGGGTGCGCGAAGATGATGCCGCTGACGCTGGCGGCCGGGGCCATCGCGTACGACTCGGTGAGGCGCATGCCGAGCCGTTCGGCCTCCAGCAGCTCGAACAGGTCGCGCTTCTCGCTGTGGTCGGGGCTCGCCGGGTAGCCGAGGGCCGGGCGGATGCCGCGGAAGCGCTCGGCGTGCAGGTCCTCGAGGCGGGGGTCGGCGTCGGGCTCGAACCAGTCGCGGCGGGCCTTCAGGTGGACGTACTCGGCGAACGCCTCCGCGAGCCGGTCGGCGAGCGCCTTCACCATGATCGACTTGTAGTCGTCGTGGTCGGCCTCGTACCGGGCGGCGAGGTCCTCGGCACCGAGGATCGTCACCGCGAACCCGCCGAGGTGGTCGCCGGCCGGGGCGATGTAGTCGGCCAGGCACCGGTTCGGACGTCCGGTGGGCTTGGCGGTCTGCTGCCGGAGCATCGGGAAGCGCGGGCCGTCCGCCAGGACGATGTCGTCGCCCTCGGAGTGCGCGGGCCAGAAGCCGTACGCGCCGCGCGGCTTCAGCAGGCCCTTCTTCACGATCTCGTCGAGGAGTTCGTTGCCCTCGTCGTACAGTTCGCGGGCGACGGGCTGGTCGAGGATCGCCGGGTACTTGCCCTTCAGCTCCCACGCGAGGAAGAAGAACTGCCAGTCGATCATCTCGCGGAGGGCCGCCAGGTCCGGCTCGACGGTGCGGACGCCCGTGAACTCGGGGGTCGGCAGGTCGTCGAAGGCGACCTTCTCGGAGTTGGCGCGGGCCTGCTCGACGGTGAGCATCGGCCGCCGCTGCTTCGTCTCGTGCTCGACGCGCAGCCGGTCCTGCTCGGTGCGGTTGGACACGGCGAGCGCGGCGGCGCGGTCCGGGTCGAGGAGGTCGGAGACGACGCCGACGACGCGGGACGCGTCCAGGACGTGCACGGTCGTCTGGTCGTAGGCGGGGGCGATCTTCACGGCGGTGTGCTGCCGCGAGGTGGTCGCGCCGCCGATCAGCAGCGGCAGGTTCATCCCGCGGCGCTGCATCTCGGACGCGACCGACACCATCTCGTCGAGCGACGGGGTGATCAGCCCGGACAGGCCGACCGCGTCGGCGTTCTCGGCGACGGCGGTGTCCAGGATCTTCGCGGCGGGCACCATGACGCCGAGGTCGACGACGTCGTAGTTGTTGCAGCCGAGGACGACGCCGACGATGTTCTTGCCGATGTCGTGCACGTCGCCCTTGACGGTCGCCATGACGACCTTGCCGTTGCCGCGGGAGGTGTCGAGGATCCCGGCCTTGCGGGCCTCCTCCTTCTCCTGCTCCATGTACGGCTCGAGGTAGGCGACGGAGCGCTTCATCACGCGGGCGCTCTTGACGACCTGCGGCAGGAACATCTTCCCGGCGCCGAACAGGTCGCCGACGACCTTCATGCCGTCCATCAGCGGGCCCTCGATGACGTCGAGGGGACGGGCGGCCTTCTGCCGCGCCTCCTCGGTGTCCTCCTCGACGAAGTCGACGATGCCGTGGACGAGCGAGTGCTCGAGCCGCTTCTCGACCGGGCCCTCGCGCCACGACAGGTCCACGGTGCGCTTGGTCCCGCTGCCCTTGACGGTCTCGGCGAGCGTGACGAGCCGGTCGGTGGCGTCCGGACGCCGGTCGAACAGCACGTCCTCGACGTGTTCGAGCAGGTCGGCGGGGATGTCCTCGTAGACGGCGAGCTGCCCGGCGTTGACGATGCCCATGTCGAGCCCGGCGCGGATCGCGTGGAGCAGGAACGCCGAGTGCATCGCCTCGCGGACGACCTCGTTGCCGCGGAAGGAGAACGACAGGTTGGAGATGCCGCCGCTGGTGCGGGCACCGGGGCAGCGCTCCTTGATCCGCGGGAGGGCGTCGATGAACGCCTTCGCGTACCCGTTGTGCTCCTCGATGCCGGTCGCGACGGCGAGGACGGCCGGGTCGAAGATGATGTCCTCGGCGGGGAACCCGGCCTTCTGCGTGAGCAGGTCGTAGGCGCGGCCGCAGATCTCGACCTTGCGGTCGGCGGTGTCGGCCTGCCCGACCTCGTCGAACGCCATGACGACGACGCCGGCGCCGAAGTCGCGGACGCGGCGGGCCTGCTCGAGGAACTGCTCCTCGCCCTCCTTGAGGCTGATCGAGTTGACGACGCCCTTGCCCTGGACGGTCTTCAGCCCGGCCTCGATGACGCTCCAGCGCGAGCTGTCCACCATGATCGGGATGCGGGCCGCCTCGGGCTCGGTCGCGATCAGGTTGAGGAACGTCGTCATCTCCCGCTCGCTGTCGAGCAGGTCGGCGTCCATGTTGACGTCGAGGAGGTTCGCGCCGCCGCGCACCTGGTCGAGCGCGACGCCCACGGCGGCCTGGTGGTCGCCCGCCTCGATGAGCTTGCGGAAGCGCGCGGAGCCGGTGACGTTCGTCCGCTCGCCGATCATGACGAAGCCGGTGTCGGCGCCGATCTGGAACGGCTCCAGGCCGCTGAACCGGGGCGCGGCCGGCACCCGCGGGACGGCCCGCGGCGCCGTGCCGCGGACGGCCTCGGCGATCCGGGCGATGTGCTCGGGGCCCGTCCCGCAGCAGCCGCCGACCGCGTTGACCAGGCTCTCCCCGGCGAACCCGCCGAGCAGCCCGCCCATCTCTTCCGGCGTCTGGTCGTAGCCGCCGAACGCGTTCGGCAGGCCCGCGTTCGGAAAGGACGCGGTGTAGGTCGGCGCGATCCGCGCCAGCTCCTCGACGTGCGGGCGCATCTCCTCGGCGCCCAGCGAGCAGTTGAGCCCGACGACGAAGGGGTCGGCGTGCTCGACCGACCGCCAGAACGCCTCGACGGTCTGCCCGGACAGCGTCCGCCCGGACAGGTCGACGATCGTCACCGAGATCCACAGCGGCAGGTCGGGCGCGACCTCGCGGGCGGCGGCGATCGCGGCCTTCGCGTTCAGCGTGTCGAAGATCGTCTCGATCAGCAGCAGGTCGACGCCGCCCTCGGCGAGCCCGGCGATCTGCTGCGCGTAGGACTCGCGGACCTGGTCGAACGTGACGGCCCGGTAGGACGGGTCCTCGACGCGGGGCGACAGCGACAGCGTCACGTTCAGCGGCCCGACCGAGCCCGCGACGAACCGGCCGCCCGCCTCGTCGGCGGCCTGCCGGGCGAGCCGGGCGCCCGCCACGTTCATCTCGTGGACGTGCGCCTCGAGCCCGTAGTCGGCCTGGCCGATGGTCGTCGCGGTGAAGGTGTTCGTGGTCGTGATGTCGGCGCCCGCCGCGAGGTACTGCCGGTGGACGTCCAGGATGACGTCCGGGCGGGTCAGGTTCAGCAGGTCGGGGTCGCCGGTGACGTCGCGCGGGTGGCCGCCGAAGCGGTCGCCGCGGTAGTCGTCGGGGGTGAGGCCGGCCCCCTGCAGCATCGTCCCCCAGGCTCCGTCGAGAACGGCGATCCGCTCGTCGAACAGCTTCCGCAGGGCTTCGCTCGTCGCCGGCACGGTCTTCACTGCCACCTCCCGCTGTACGTGGGAGGCGCCCTTGTTTCAGCCGGAATCGGCGGGGCCGAGCGTGGCGGGCGTCCACCCGTTGCAGCGCCTCTCGGCCTGACACCGACAGTACCGCGCGACACGCCGATCTGTCAGTCCGGCCCCGTACTCGCGGCCCGGAGGCGGGCGGTCCCGGGCGGGGCCGTTCGATCGCGCCGTCCCGCGGATAGGCTGCGCAACGTGCACGGACAACTGGTGAGCGGGCTGGCCGCGCGGCGGCGCGACGAGCACCCGCTGCGCGTGATCGAGAGCGACGTCGTCGAGTACACCGAGGCGGTCGCGACGATGGACGGGATGGTGCGCGACCGGCAGGAGGACCGGATCGACGACACCCTGTGGCTGCTGTCGCACCCCCGCACCTACACGGTGGGCCGGCGGACGCCGCCGCACGAGCGTCCGGACCCGGCGCGCGGCATCCCCGTCGTGGAGACGCGGCGCGGCGGGAAGCTGACGTACCACTCCCCGGAGCAGGTCGTCGGGTACCCGGTGCTGAAGCTGGCGGAGCCGGCCGACGTGGTCGGGCTGATCCGCGACATCGAGCACGTCCTGGTGGCGGTGCTCGGCGAGCTGGGCGTTCCCGCCGAGCGGCGCGACACCCCGAAGGGCAGCCCGCTGCTGACCGGCGTCTGGACGGCCGAGGGACGCAAGATCGTCTCGCTCGGGATGTACATCTCGCGGGGCGTCAGCGCGCACGGGTTCGCGATGGACGTCGACGCCGACCCGGAGCCGTGGACGTGGGCGGTCCCGTGCGGGATGCCGGACGTGGAGATGACGTCGGTGTGCCGGGAGCGGGAGCGGCGCGGGCTGCCGCCCGTCACGCAGCCCGAGGTGCGGCGGCTGATCACCGAATTCTGGAAGCGCGAGACCTGAGCCCCCGGGAGGGCTCCCGGGGGCTCGGGTCTCGGCGCGTCCGGTCCCGGCGCGTCCGGCGTCAGGCCGCGCAGTTGCCCTGCGCGGGCTTGCCGGCGAAGCGGTCGGTGAGGAAGTTGACCGAGTCGGGCCACGACCACAGCATGCCGGTGGCGTGCTCGGCGATGGTGTAGGTCTTCCAGGTCACGTTCGCGCCCTTGGCGCACCACGCCTGGTGCAGCGTGTCCGCCTGCTCGAACGGGATGATCTGGTCGTACACGGCCTGCGTCTGCAGGACGGGGACCGACGGCGCGGTCGAGCCGAGCTTGTTCTCGTCCAGCCGGGCCTGCCACTGCGGCGTGGACAGGGGGTCGCTGGTGGTGAAGTCGCCGACGTTCTTGAACGCCGTGTCGGCGAACGTGGCGATCCCGTCGATGCTGGCGATGCAGGTGTCCGACGACGTCTCCATCAGCTCCCGGCCCGCGTCGTTGAGGAACGACTCCAGGTCGAGTTCCGGGTAGGCGGCGTCGTAACCGGCGGCGGACATGAACATGAACGCGGCGAACAGGTTGCCGTCCAGGTTCGCGGCGACCGCCCGCAGGTCCGCCGGGACGCCGCCCGCGACGGCGCCCTTCAGGTCGAGGTCGGGCGCGTAGGACGCGGCCAGCTCGGCGGCCCAGCCCGCGGTCGTCCCGCCCTGCGAGTAGCCGAGCGCGGCGACGGGGCTGCCGGCGAGGCCCGTCCCGGGGAGGCGCTGCGCGGCGCGGGCCGCGTTCAGGGCCGCCATGCCCTGGGTCCGGCCGACCTCGTAGGTGTGCAGGCCGGGCGTGCCGAGGCCCTGCATGTCGGTGACCGCGACCGCCCAGCCCTTGTTGAGCGCGTCGGAGATGAAGAACATCTCGTAGTCGAGGCCCTGGGTGAGGGTGTAGGAGGGCGCGCACGCGTCGCCGAGCCCGCGCGTCCCGACCCCGTACGTGACCAGGGGCCGCTCGCCCTGCCCGGCCCACCGCTTCTCCGGGACGAGCACGGTGCCGGCCACCGCGATCGGGTCGCCGTGCACGTCCTGCGACCGGTACATGATCTGCGTGGACGTGACGCCTTCCACCGGGGTGCGGCCGAACGGGTCGAGCGTGAAGACCGACTCGCGCGAGCGGATGACGTCGCCGGGGCTCCCCGCGGGGAGCGGCTGCGGCGGCGTGTAGAACGGGTCCTCGGCGGGAGGCGCGAACTCCGGCGGAGCGGCCGCGGCGGGCGCCTGCAGGGCGGTCGCGGTCAGCGCGACGCCCATCCCGCAGGCGACCGCCGTGCGCAGGAGCCGGCGGACTGTGGTGGACATGGACCAACCCTTCGTCGTGCCCCGGCCCCTCTGGATCGCCCCCAGAGCCCCGACGAGCCTGGCCGTCCCGGTGACGGCTCCCTGACCCTAGAGCGACTGGATGGTTACTCCAATAGGGCCGGACGTGGATCCGGCACGCCGCTTTTGTGGTCCGCGTTACAAATCGGCCCGGGTCACGGGTTCACCCGCGGGGGCCGGTGCCCGCCCCGAACGCTCCCGCGTCCCAGAGCCGCCGGACGTGCGCGACGAGCGCCGGCCCGACCGCGTGCAGGGCGTCGACATCCTGGCGGGCCAGCGGCGGGGCCGCCATCGCGCAGATCGCCGACACCACCATCCGGCAGGTGAACCGGCCGCCGTCGTCGGTCGCCCCCAGCAGGTCCGCGACCGCGGCCGTCATGGCGGCCTCCCGCTCCGCGCGGCGGCGGAGCGCCTCCCGCCCCGCCGCGAACACCTCGATCAGGAACAGCCGCGCGAAGGCCGGCTCGGCGGCGACCGTCCGCACGTAGTGGTCGATCGCGCGCTCGCACCGCTCCAGCGGGTCCCCGGCACCGGTGACGGGCGCGAGCATCTGCTCCAGGGACGCGGCGCAGGCCATCTCGAACGCGGCGAGGAAGCAGTCCTGCTTGGAGGAGAAGACCCGGTAGAAGGTCTGCCGCGACACCCCCGCGCGCTTCAGCACGTCCTCGACGGCGGTCGCGGCGTAGCCCTTCTCCACCATGACGTCCGCCATCGCGCGGCACAGGCGCTCGCGCTGGATCCGGGCGACTTCCTCCGGGGCGAGCGCATGCCGCCCTCGCGGCAGCCGGCGCGACGATGTGCTGGTCATCGTCCAACTGTAAGCCCGCGGCCCGCCGGGGCGGGTGCGCGTCATCCGCGCCGGGCGCCGCCGGAGGCCATGCCGAGCCACGTGTGCGGATTGCCCGCCCAGCACCAGCCCAGCTTCGGCGCGCCCTTGCTGATCCAGAGCGCGGGCACCCGCCGGTCGCCGCACCGCGAGCCGCCCAGCGAGAAGCACTTGTTCTTCACGAGCACCTCCGGGAACTGGGTGATCACCGCGATGCCCTCCTCGATCGTCAGGGTCGTCCGGCCCCGTCCGGCGATGACGTCCATGGCGTCGTTCGGGACCTCGCCGCAGAACTCCTCGCCCCGCTCGACGTCGCACAGGAGGTAGGCGTCCGGGTGCGGGAGTTCCGGGACGGCGACGAACCGCTCGAGGGACCCGGGCTCGAACGTCCCGTCCACGAACCCGGCCTTCGACTTCCCCGGCAGGGTCGTGCGCGGCATCGACTCCTCGACCGGGACGACGTTCCGCGTCACCACGAGGACGAACGGGAGCCGTCCGGCGGCCGCGTCGGGCTCGACCTTCCCGAACCCCGCGGCGGCGTCCCGCAGCGCGGTGAACCGTTCGTGGTCGATGCCCAGGTTCCCGGCCTGCCGGTCGAACTCGGCCGTCGCGTCGACGATCATCGGTTCCCCTCCCGTGCGGCGATGCGCTCGATGTCGGCCGGGGTCCCGGCCATGATCGTCCGCGCGTGCTCGGTGACCAGTTCGGGCGGCCAGTCCCACCACGCGGCCCGCAGCAGCCGGTCGACGTCCGCGTCGTCGAACCGGCGCCGGATCGTCCGCGCGGGATCGCCCCCGACGATCGTGTACGGCGGAACGTCCGAGGTCACGACGGCGCCCGCGGCGACGATCGCCCCGTCCCCGATCCGCACGCCGGGCATCACGATCGCCCGGTACCCGAACCACACGTCGTTGCCGACGACGGTGTCGCCCCGGCTCGGCATGCCGGTCACGATGTCGAGGGTCCGCTCCGTCCAGTCGCCGCCGAACATCGCGAACGGGAACGTCGACACCCCCATCGTCGGGTGCTCGGCGCCCGCCATCAGGAACCGCGTGCCCGCGGCGATCGCGCAGTACTTGCCGATGACGAGCCGTTCGGGCCCGTAGGCGTAGAGCACGTTGCGGTGCTCGAACTCCGTCGCGCCCTCGGGGTCGTCGTAGTACGTGTACTCGCCCACGACGATGTTCGGCGACTCGACCAGCGGCTTGAGGAACACCACCCGGTCGTGCGCCGGCAGCGGGTGGACGGTCATCGGATCAGGCGACAAGCAGGACTCCCTCACAGCGGTTCGCGCTCCAGTAGCGCTTACACGACCCAAATTTATGTCCAACCCATCAATATGTCAACATCAAACTTAGGTCAATCTGCCGCGATGAGTTCCGGCCGGGCCGCCGGTCTGTTCTGATGACCGCACGAGACACCACGGAGGACGCATGACGACCACGCCGGACGACCCGACCGCCCTGCCCGGACGCCCGCCCGTCGTCGACCTCGCCACCTGGCAGGCCGCCCGCGACGAGCTCCTGGTCCGCGAGAAGGCCCACACCCGCGCGGGCGACGCCCTCGCCGCGGCCCGCCGCCGGCTGCCGATGGTGGAGTTCGACGGGACGGTCGAGGTCGTCGGGCCGGACGGCCCGGTCCCGTTCCTCGACCTGTTCGAGGGCCGCGACGAGCTCGTCGTCTACAAGCACATGTGGTGGGACGGCGCACCGCACCAGGGCCAGTGCGAGGGCTGCACCACCGCGGCCTGGCACATGAAGGACGCCGTGTACCTCAACGCCCGCGGCGTCTCGTCCGCCATCGTGACCACGGGCCGCTGGGACGAGGTGGCCTCCTACGTCGCGTTCATGGGCTACGCACAGCCCTGGTACTCGGTGCGCGACCTGGAGGAGCCGGTCGGCGGCGAGATGGGCTACATCACCTGCTACCTGCGCGACGGCGACCGCGCGTTCCTCACCTACTCCACGACGGGACGGGGCGTCGAGGCGGTCAACGGGTCCCTGAGCCTGCTCGACATGACGCCCTACGGCCGCGGCGAGGCGTGGGAGGACAACCCCGAGGGCCGCCCCGAGGGGCGGCACGCGTGCTGGTCCTGGCGTTCGGACGCCGACGGGACCGCCACCTGGGGCCCGACCAGCCGTCCCGTGCCGCAGTGGACCCGCCCCGGCGCGACCCCCGTGGAGACCCTCGGCCGGCAGGGCTCCCACCACTGACGCGCCTTACCGACGACCGGGCGACGGTCCGCCGCGGGCCGCTCCGAACCAAACAACAAGCGCAACCGGATCGGAATCGTCACCTGGGCGCGGGAGAACCGGATCGTCGAGACGACATCACGACGGACACCACACGACCATTTCCGAACGAGCGGGCTTTCTTCCACTGCCAGATTGGTTCCCCGCCCAATGGCAGCGGCGGCCATCGACATCGAAACAAGGTCGCGCCCCGGCGCTGTCTCACTGGACACGACGCGTCCGGCTCACTAGCCTGTGCCGCATGTCCGGCCCAGAGGCGTCAAGACGCTAGCCACCGGCCGTCCGGTGGCTCGCTCGCGTTGTCCCATGCCCCGTCGCGCTGAAAGCGCGGGCATGGACCGCTGCCATCGGATCGCCGTCGTGCGGGCTGTTTCCACCTGAGCCGAGTGCCACGACCGTGGCCCGCGCCGGGTTCTTTCACGCGGTTCTTCGCATTCACGGGCGTTCCGTCGAACGTCCGTGAACGCACCGCGCACATCCATGGCAGTGGAGTTCGCTTTGCCTTTCGCTCTTTACGTCCTGGCGCTGGCGGTATTCGCCCAGGGGACGTCGGAATTCATGCTGGCCGGGCTCATCCCGGACCTCGCCCTCGACATGGGCGTGTCCGTCCCCGCGGCCGGAGCGCTGACCTCGGCGTTCGCCATCGGAATGGTCATCGGCGCGCCGCTGATGCCGGCGCTCAGCGCCCGGCTGCCCAGACGTCGCGCGCTGCTGGTCTTCCTCGTCGTCTTCCTGCTCGTCCACGTCGTCGCCGCGCTCACCACGAGCTACGGCGTCCTGCTCGGCACGCGGATCGTCGGGGCGCTCGCCAACGCCGGCTTCCTGGCGGTGGCCCTCGCGGCGGCGGCCGACATGGTGGCCCCCGACGCCAAGGCCCGCGCCTCGTCCGTCCTCATCGGCGGCGTCACCGTCGCCTGCGTCGTGGGCGTCCCCGCCGGTGCCCTGCTCGGCCAGGTGTGGGGCTGGCGCTCCGCGTTCTGGGGCGTGGCCCTGGTCTCGGTCCCCGCGATCGTCGCGATCGCGCGGTCGGTCCCGGCCGCGTCCCCCTCGGACGCGGCCCCGGCGGGGGTGCTCGCGGAACTGGCGGCGCTGCGCGGCCCCCGCCTGCTGGTGACGCTGCTGCTGGGCGCGCTGGTGAACGGCGCCACGTTCTGCACCTTCACCTACCTCGCCCCCGTGGCCACCGGCGTCGCCGGGATCGGAACCGCGTGGGTGCCCGCCGTCCTCGCGCTGTTCGGGGTGGGCTCCTTCCTCGGCGTCACCCTCAGCGGCCGCGTGGCCGACGCCCGGCCCGTCCAGCTCCTGGCGTTCGGCGGATCGCTCCTGCTGGCCGGATGGTGCGCGTTCGCGCTGACGGCGTCGCACCCGGTGGCGGCGACCGCGCTGGTCCTCGTCCAGGGCACGCTCTCCTTCGCCGTGGGCTCGACGCTGATCGGGCAGGTGATGTACGCCGCGGTGAAGGCGCCGTCGCTGGGCGGCGGGTTCGCCACCGCGGCGTTCAACACGGGTGCGGCGGCCGGCCCGTGGCTCGGCGGCGCCGCCATCGGCGCCGGGTTCGGCTACCGGTCCCCGCTGTGGGTCAGCGCCCTCCTGGTCGCCCTCGCGCTCGCCGTCGGCGCAGCCGCCCACCTCGCCGCACGGACGCTGCCGTCCGCCCGGCCGGACGCGCCCGCACGTCCCCGGCACGAAGCGGACCGGTGACCTCCCTCCCGCGAACCGACGGCGTCGGGTCGCCGTCCGTCACCCGACGGACGGCGTCCTGCCCGTGGGAGTGCGGGGCGCCGGCGACGGGTCGGACGTGGTCGGAGGCTCGTGCGTCGGTGTAGTCGGCGGATGGGACGGCGGCACGTGGGTCGTGGGCGGCGACGAGTGCGTCGGGGTCGCAGACGGCGCCGCGTGGGTCGGCGCCGGGGACACGTGGGTCGGCGTCGGAGCCGGACGCGTCGGCGTCCAGGACGGGCCCGCCGGTGTCGGTGTCGGGGGCGCGGCGGGCGGGCCGGGCGCGATCGTCTCCGCCGATACGGTCGCCGTCGGGGTCTCGGCCGTGCGGCGCGCGGGCTCGTCCCGGTCGGCCGTGCCGAAGACGACGGCGGCGACCACGACGACCGCGACGACCGCCGCCGAGACCGCGAGCGCGGCCTTCGTGGTGGCCGACGCGCCCTCGGCCGACGCCCCGGTGGGATCCGGGAAAGCGTCCGGACCGGCGATCGTCGCCCCCGTGTCGACGCCCTCGACCAACGCGTCCCCGACGTCCGGACCCGCAACGTCCGGTGCCGGGGCGTCCGGTGCCGGGGCGTCCGGACCCGGGGCGTCCGGACCTAGGACGTCCGGGCTCGCGTCCGGGCTCGCGACATCCGGGCCCACGACATCAGGGCCCGGGGCGTCCGGGCCCAGGGCGTCCGGGCCCGCGGCGTCCGGGCTCGCGTCCGGGCTCGCGACATCAGGGCCCGCAAGGTCCGGGCCCAGAACATCCGGGCCCGCGGCGTCCGGACCGAGAACGTCCGGGCTCGCATCCGGACCCACCTCATCCGGACCCACCTCATCCGGGCCGGGGGCGTCCGGGCCGGGGGTGGGTGTGGGGAGGGCTGCGGCGGCGAGGGGGAAGGCGGGCGCGAGGGCGACGGCCGCGAGGGCGAGCGTACGGGCGGCCCTGTCCTCCCAGTCGGGGCCGTACGCGCGGGCGGCGGCGTCCTCGAGTTCGGCGGCGAACGCGGCGGCGCCGGGCGGACGGGCGTCCGGCGACTTCGCGAGCCCCCGGGCGACGAGGCCGCGCAGGGGCGCGGGGACGTCCGTGGGCACGGGTTCCCGGACGTGCGCCGCCATGAGGTCCGGTCCGGTGCGGGCCGGGTAGGGGCGGTGGCCGGTGACGCACTCGTAGAAGACGCAGGCGGCGGCGTAGACGTCGGCGGCGGGGGACGCGGGCTCGCCGCGCCACTGCTCGGGCGCCATGTAGGCGGGGGTGCCGACGCGTCCGCCGCGGCCGGTGCGGGCGGCGACGCCGAAGTCGATGAGCTTGCTGAGGCCGTCGGCGCGGACGACGACGTTGGCCGGTTTGTAGTCGCGGTGGACGACGCCTCCCGCGTGGGCGGCGTCGAGTCCGAGGAGCGATCCCTTCAGCAGCAGGAGGGACGCCTCGGGGGTGAGGGCGCCGTGTTCGGCGAGGAGGTGCTTGAGGGAGACGCCGTCGACGACCTCCATCACGATCGCGGCGCCGCTCGCGTCCTCGAACAGGCGGTACAGGCGCGCGACGTTGGGGTGGCGGACGCGGCCGAGCATCCGGGCCTCGTGCCGGAACAGCTCCCGGGAGGCCGGGTCGGCGCCGGGGGGCAGGTACTTGATCGCGACCGGGGGGCCGCCCGTCACATGGCGGGCCAGGACGACGCGGCCCTGCGTCCCTCGTCCCAGTTCGCGCACTTCACGAAAGCCCGAGATCCCCCAGCTCATCGCGGTCGCCCCCTTTGTCGGCTGTTCTGTGGGACGCCGGAATCCGGGGGCCGGTTCTCCCGGCGCGCGAGTTTCGTGTGGACGCCGCCGTCCGCGGAGATCGGCCGGGACGGAAATTCGGCGCGGACCGGCACCGGCGTGCGCGCAGTGCGGACAAATGCCTGTTCGGTGTCATTGCGCCGCCATATGCTGGGCGTGCTCGCGGATTCGGGAGGTCGGGGTTGTCGCATTTCACGAGAGTGCGGACACGGTTCGCCGACGGGACGGTGCTGCGGCGCGCGCTGGAGGAGATGGGCCACGAGGTGCGGCCCGTCGGCCGGGGCGTGCGCGGTTGGATGGGCCGGCGGACGGAAGCGGAGTTCAAGATTCGCCCGGGGCGGGGGAGTCATGAGATCGGGTTCGTCGGTTCGAAGGCCGGTTACGAGGTCGTCGCCGACTGGTACGGCATTCGCGACACGACCGAGCGGAAGTTCGTCCAGGAGCTCAAGCAGACGTACGCGCTGGTCAGCACGGTGTCGACGCTGCGGGAGCGCGGGTTCGAGATCGATCGGCGCAGTACCGAGGAGTCCGGGGAGATCAGGGTCGTCCTCCGGCGGGTGGGGGCGTGATGGACGAGACCGTCGAGGTGACGATCAAGCCGGACGGCAAGGTCGAGATCCATGTGACCGGGGTCGACGGCATGAGCTGCCTGGCGACCACCGAGGAGCTCATCCGGATGCTCGGCGGCGAGGTCGAGGCGCAGGAGCTGACGGCGGAGGCCTACAACGAGACCGGGGAAGAGCAGCAGGACCGGTTGTGGCACTGACGTGGCGGGTGCACGCCACGCTGTCGCGGAGCGCCGCGAACGGTCCGGGCACGCGCTTCGTGGTGTGGGCGCAGGGCTGCACGCTGGGCTGCGCGGGGTGCTTCAATCCCGAGACGCACGGCGCGGACGGGGACGTCCGGACGGTCGCGGAGGTCGCAGACGAGGCTCTCGGGACGTCCGGGATCGACGGGGTCACGGTGAGCGGCGGGGAGCCGCTCGAGCAGCCGGCGGCGCTGCGGGAGTTCTGCCGGCTGGTGCGGCCGTCGGATCTCGGCATCGTGGTGCTGACGGGTTTCGCGCGGCGTGAGATCGAGGCGGACCCGGAGCTGGCGGCGGCCGTCGAACCGGCCGACATGGTCATCGCGGGACGCTACAACGAGCGGCTCCGGCTGGGCGTCGGGCTTCGCGGATCGTCCAACAAGGAGTACTGGGCGATCACCGACCGGTACGGTCCGGACGACTTCGCCGGGCTTCCGGACGGCGAGGTCGTGATCTCGGCGGACGGGACCATTTCGGTGACGGGCATGCACGCGTGGGGAGAACGATGAGCGCCGAGGAGACCGATGAGCGTTCATGATGATCTGAACCTGTACCTGCGGGCGCGGGTGCCGATGATCGTCCTGGTGACGGTGGAGGAGCAGCGCGCGCTGGAGGTCCTCAACGAGGTGCGGGTGGGGCGCGACGCGTCCGCCAAGTCCGACCTGGTCAGCTGGGACGTGGCGCGGGGGCTGGTGTCGCGGGACGGGCGGGGGATGCCGACGGCCCCGACGCCCGACGCGGCCCTCGACAAGATCGCGGAGATGACCCGCGACAACCCGAACCGCAAGGACCTCTACGTCCTGAAGGACTTCCACGAGTTCTGGCACAAGAGCCCGGCGGTCAAGCGGAAGCTGCGCAACCTCGCGCACAGCCTGGTGTCGACGTACGCGTCGCTGGTGGTGACGACGTACTCGCCGGACGTCCCGGCCGAGCTGGGCGACGACGTGGTCGTCCTGGACATGCCGCTGCCGAACCTGTGGGAGCTGCGGGAGGACCTGGACGAGCTGATCCGGCAGACCCGGGTGGAGTGCGACCTGACGCACCACGGGCGGTGGCGGCTGGCGCAGGCCGCGCTGGGGCTGACGGCGACGCAGGCGCGGCGGGCGTTCTCCAAGGCGATCGTCCGGGACAAGGTGCTGGACGAGCTGGACATCCCGGCGGTGCTGGAGGAGAAGAAGGCGGTCATCCGGTCGTCGCAGGCCCTCGAGTACTACAGCGCGGAGGAGACGCTCGACGACGTCGGCGGGCTGGAGCTGCTCAAGGAGTGGCTGACGCTGCGGGAGAGCGCGTTCGGGGAGGAGGCCGCGAAGTTCGGGCTGCCGGCCCCGAAGGGGATGGCGCTGATCGGGATCCCGGGCACGGGCAAGAGCCTCACCGCGAAGATGATCAGCGGGCTGTGGCGGCTGCCGCTGCTGCGGCTGGACGTCGGCGCGCTGTTCGGCTCGCTGGTGGGCGAGTCGGAGGAGCGGCTGCGGCTCGCGCTGAAGATCACCGAAACGGTGTCGCCGTGCGTGCTGTGGATCGACGAGCTGGAGAAGTCGATGGCGTCCGGCGGGCTGGACGGCGGCACGTCGCAGCGGGTGTTCGGCACGATCCTGACCTGGATGCAGGAGAAGACGTCGCCGGTGTTCGTCGTGGCGACCGCGAACGACGTGGGGGCGCTGCCGCCGGAGACGCTGCGGCGCGGACGGTTCGACGAGGTGTTCTTCCTCGACCTGCCGACCGACACCGAGCGCCGCGAGATCCTGAACGTCCACCTGCGCAAACGGCTGCGCGACCCGGCGGCGTTCGACGTGATGCGGCTGGCGCGGCTTTCCGACGGGCACGTCGGCGCGGAGATCGAGCAGGCGATCGTCGACGCGCTGTACCGGGCGTTCGCGGACGGTCCGCGCGACATCACGACCGACGACGTCGCGGCGGCGATCGAACGGCTCGTCCCGCTGAGCCGGTCGCAGCGCGAGCGCATCGAGGACCTGCGGTCGTGGCTGCGGGACGGCCGGGCGCAGTCGGCGTCGTTCGCGGAGGCGTCGCAGGCGGCCGAACATCAGGTGCGGCTGGAACTGGCGTGACGCCCCGGGCGGAGCGGCGGGCGGGCCGGTGGGCCGCCGCGTCCGCCGGGCGGTCGCCGCGGGGTCTGTGGGCGGCGCGGCGGCTGTTCGCGGCGGCGGACGAGCGCGACCCGGACGTGCGGCACGCGGTGGCGCGGGTCGCGGGGACGCCGGACCATCGGCTGCGGGAGCGGGCGCTGGAGACGGTCGCGCAGTGGTGGGTGGAGACGCGCGACCCCGCGATGCGGGAGTTCGTGCTGGAGCTGGGGGCGGTCGCGACCGGGCACCCGCTCGCGCGCGCGCTGACGCTCGCGTTGCTGGGGCGGCTGGGCACGGGGCTGGACGCGGGCGACGCTCCCTGGGTTCCGAAGCTGCTCGGCGACGTCGATCCGGACGTGCGGCAGCGGGCGACGGCGTTCTGCATGGAGGCGTCCGGGGAGATGCTGCACGGCCTGTGGGCGAGCGCGCCCGCGCCGGGCACGCCGCTGCGGGAGCTGCTGCTCGGCAACGGCGAGCCGCCGACGTCCGGTCCGCTGAACGCGCTGTGGGACGAGTGGCTCGACCGTCCGGACGCGCGGCTGTGGGACGCGCTGTCGCGGTGGGGGCGCCCGGCGGTCGGCGGGCGGGCCGAGGACCTCAGCGTCGTCGCGCTCGGGACCGGGGAGGTCGGCGACCCCCGCCACCGGGCCGCGGTGATCGAGGCGCTGACGTTCGGCGACCATCCGCTCTGCCGGCTCGCCGAGGGGCGGCTCGCGGACCTGCCCGACCAGACGCTCGCCGACGAGCTGTGCGCGGCGGCCCTGGAGAACGCGGCGCTCGTCTGGGTCTGCAAGAAGCACCGGCTCGCCCCGAAGGACCCGGTGCGGCGGGTCGTGTACTTCCTGCTGACCGAGCAGACCGCGCAGCACCGCGCGATGGACCCGGACGGGAGCCTGCTCGGCCTCGCGTACGCGGCGGCGTCGCAGGCCGAGCGCGACCGGATGCGCACGGCGATGCTCTCGGGGGGCGACCTCGACCTCGTCCGGATCATCGTCGGCGACGACCGCCGCGCCCGCATCCCGGAGATGCCGCCCGGCGAGATCCGGTACCTGGCCGAGCGGCTCGCCGCGCGCCGCGAGTGGGACGAACTGTGGACGCTCGTCCAGGACGTCTCCATCGTGACGGGGGCGGAGCTGTGCCGGCTGCTCGACGGCTGGCGGCCCGGCGGCGCCGACGAGCGCCGCGTCTTCGAGCTGTACCGGGCGTCCGATCCGGCTGTGCTGGCCCGCGCCGTCGACCGGATGCGGGAGTCCGGGGCGCCGGTGCGCCCGCAGGCGCGGCTGCTGTTCCACGGCCGCGTCAACGACGTGTCGTTCGCCCCGGACGGGCCGTTCCTCGCCGCCGCGGGCACGAACCGGGTCGCGGGCGTCTTCGACCTGCGCTCCGCCGACCTCGTCGAACGCTACGGCGGGTTCGGTTCGTCCGTCGGGCGCGTCCTGCACCTGGCGGACGGCGTGCTCATCGCCGCCGAGCGCACCAACCGCGTCGACCGCGACTGCGGGGTGGTGCGCTGCGCGGAGGGGACGGCGCGGACGCTGCGCCGGGGGGCGGGGTCGGTCACGTCGCTGGCCCGGTTCGCCGAGGACGGGTTCGTGGCGGGCACCCGCGCCGGGGAGGTGCTGCG
Source organism: Actinomadura cremea (assembly GCF_014648495.1). Taxonomy (GTDB): domain Bacteria; phylum Actinomycetota; class Actinomycetes; order Streptosporangiales; family Streptosporangiaceae; genus Spirillospora; species Spirillospora cremea. The sequence continues at coordinate 790,133 of NZ_BMRF01000002.1, read as the reverse complement.
GGGCGGCCGGGACTCGCCGCTCCTGGACGCGCTGCCCGCGGGCGCGCTCGGGCTCCGCGGGTCGGACTGGCCGCGGTCGGTCGTCGTGCACCGGCCGTCCGAGCTGATCGCCGTGCTCGGCCGCCGCCTGGTCGTCACGCACCGGACCGCGGCGGAGCCCCTGGTGACCGACCGCGGCCCGGCGCCGGCGTGGGCGGTGTTCGCCGCGCACGACACGCTCGTCTGCGCCGAGCGGGGCGGGGCCGTGCGGCGGCTGCGGAGCGCGTCCGGACCGGACCCGCACGAGTTCGCCGAGACCGGGCGGACGCGCCTCGACGGCGTCCGCGGGCTGGGCGAGCTGCCCGGCACCGGCGAGTTCGTCGCCGTGGACGCGCGCGGCGACCTGCACGTGCTCGACGCCGAGACCCTCGCGTGGACGACCGTCCACCGCGCGGACGCGGCGGGGGACCCGACGAGCGCGACCGTGTCGCCGGGCGGCGACTTCCTCGCGGTCGGCGACGCCGCCGGGCACACCGACCTGTTCGACCTGCGCGTGCGCGAGGCGCCGCTGATCGCCGCGCGTCCGGTCGTGGACCTCGTCCCCCGGCACCTCGGCATCGTCGCCGCCGCGCTGACCGGCCCCGCGCCCGACCCGGACGCCGCGGCGGCGCTGCGGCTGCTGGAGGCGTGCCTGGAGCACCGGTTCCGCTTCGACGTGGAGATCGGGGACGCCGTCCGGCTCTCCGCGGGCGAGTTCGACATCAGCCTGTGAGGTGGCGCGATGACCGAGCGGGCACGGGCGGCGCGGCGGGTCGCCGCGGCCGGCCGGCGCGGGCCGCTCGCCGCGCGGGCGGGACGGCGGCTGCTCCGGGCGGCGGACGGCGGCGACGCGGACGCGCGGGCGGCCGTCGCGGAGATCGCCCGGACGCCCGGCCACCGGCTGCGCGACCGGGCGGGGGAGGCGGTCGCGGCGTGGTGGGTCGCGACGCGTGACCCCGGGCTGCGGGAGGTCGTCGCCGGGACCGGCGCCGTCGCCGCGGAGACGCCCGCCCGGCTCGTCACGCTCGCCCTGCACGGACGGCTGGCGGACGAGTGGGGCGAAGCGGACACCGGACGGGCGCCGGCGCTCCTCGCCGACCCCGACCCGGACGTCCGGGAAGGCGCCGCGGCGGCCTGCGCGGCGGCGGGCGGCCCGGTCCTCCGCGCGCTCTGGACGGCCGACACCGGGCCGGGCACGCCGCTGCGCGGCGTCCTCCTGCGGCACGGCGAGCCCCCGCCCGCCGCGGAGCTGGACGGCCTGTGGCGCGCGTGGCTCGACGCGCCCGGCGCGGAGCTCGGGGACGCGCTGCTGCGGTGGGGGCGGCCCGCGACCGCCGGGCCGCTCGCGGCGCTGACCGGCGCCGCGCTGGAGACGGACCGCGCGGCGCTGCTGGCGGACCACCGGCCCGCGCTCCTGGACGCGCTGGACCTCGGCGACCATCCGCTCGGCGAGGTCGCGGCGGGGAAGATCGCCGAGCTGGCGGACGGCGGCCTCATCGACGACGCGTGCGCGCGGGCGCTGGAACGGCCGGAGGTCGCCGGGCTCTGCGAGCGGCACGGGCTCGTCCCCCGCGACGCGGCCCGCCGCGCCGCGTTCCTCCTGGTCCTCGGGCGGACCGCGCAGTACCGCGCCCTCGACCCGGACGGCGGCCTGCTCGCCCTCGCCTACGCCGCCGCCCCCGACGCCGTCCGCGCCCGCGTCCGGGCGGCGCTCCCGGCGGCGGGCGACCTGGACCTCGTCCGCGTCATCGTCGGGAACGACCGCCGCGCCCGCATCGGGGAACTCCCCGACGGCGAGGCCCGCTACCTCGCCGAACGGCTCGCCGAACGCCGCGCGTGGGACGACCTGTGGACGTTCGTCCAGGACCTGCCCCTCGCCCAGGGACTCGACCTGATCCGGCTGTTCGACCGCTGGGCGCCGGGCGACGGCGACGCGCGCCGCCTGTTCACCGCGTTCCGCGAGGCCGACACGGGCGTGGTGGCGGCCGAGCTGCGCGCCCTGCGGGACGATCCGCTCTCGATGGGCACGCGCACGTTCCGGGTCGACGGCGCCGTCACCGCCGTGTCGTTTTCCCCCGACGGCCCGTATCTGGCCGTCGCGACGTCCGAGCCGGCGATCGACGTCCTCGACCTGCGCTCCGGGCGGGTCGTCGAACGGTTCACCGGGTTCGGCGCACCGCTCGGCGCCGTCCTGCACCTGGGCGGCGGCACGGTGATCGCCGGGGAGCGGGCGGACGGGGCCGACGACGGGTGCCGCCTGCTGAGCTGCGCCGGAGGGCTGCTCGAGAAGCTCCACTCGGGGGCGGGGTCCGTCACGTCCCTGGCGGCGACGGGCGGCGGCGGGTTCCTCGCGGCGACGCGGCGCGGCGGGCCGCTGCGCGGCGTCCCGCACGGCTCCTGGACGGCGGTCCGCACCGCCGCCGGACCGGGCCCCGACCCGCTGGACGTGCCGCGCGCCGTCGCCGCGCATCCGGGATCGGGCCGGTTCGCGACGCTCGGCCGGACGCTGCGGCTGCTCGGCCCCGGAGTCGAGCGGACGCTGACCACCCACCACGACGCCCCGCTCGGCGGGATCGCGTTCCGCACCGCCGACACCCTCGTGTGCGTCGCCGAGCAGGGCGCCGTGACGGGCCTGCGGGTGTCGGGCGAGGGCTCGTTCGAGCAGGACGGCTTCCGGTGGACGGCACGCGCCCGCGTCTCGGGCTTCCGCGCGGTCGAGGTGCTGCCCGGCGGCGACCCGGTCGTGCTGGACGCGACCGGCGCGCTGCACGTCCTGGACGGCTCGACGCTGCGGCCCACCGCGCGCCGTCCTCCGCCGGACGGCCGGGTGCCGGACCGGCTGGCGGTCGCGCCGGACGGGGAGTTCGTCGCGGTCGCCGACGCGTCCGGCGCCGTCGAGGTGTCCACCGCGAACGCCCGGAGGCTGTCGGACCTGCTGCGGCGCCCGCTCGCCGAGGCCGTCCCCCGGGACCTCGAGGTCCTCGCCGCCCTGCCGGGCGGGACGGGCGGACCGGGCGAAGGCGGTGCGCTGGGGCTCCTCGCGGCGTGCCTGGAGCACCGGTTCCGCCGCGACGTCGAACTCGGCGGCGCCGTCCGGCCGGACGCGGGCCGCGGCCACGAGATCGCGTTGTGAGGAGGGCCGATGGCCGATCGGGGGCGGGTGGAGCGGTGGGTCGCGGCGGCCGGGCGGGACGGCCCGCGGGGCCGGTGGGCGGGCCGGCGGCTGCTGCGGGCCGCCGCGGACGGCGACGCCGGCGCCCGCGCCGGCCTCATCGAGGCCGCGCGGACACCGGCGCATCCCCTGCACGAGCGGGCCCGGCACGAGATCGCCGCCCGGTGGGTCGCGACGCGCGACCCGGCGCTGCGGGAGGCCGTCGCCGGGACCGGCGCCGTCGCCGCCGACGCACCGGCCCGGCTCGTCACCCTCGCCCTGCACGACCGTCTCGGCGAGTGGGGAGCGGCCGAGGCCGGATGGGCGCCGGCGCTCCTCGCCGACCCCGGCCCCGACCCCGGCGTCCGCGAACGCGCCGCCGCGTCCTGCCGGACCGCGACCGCGTCCGTCCACCGGGCCCTCCGGGAGGCCGACACCGGCCCGGGAACGCCGCTGCGCACCGTCCTCCTGGAGAACGCCGCCCCGCCGGACGGCTCCACCCTGAACGAACTGTGGCGCGAGTGGTCCGGATCGACCGGCGCCGAACCGGGCGACGCGCTGCTGCGCCGGGGGCGTCCCGCGACCGACCCCGGGCTCGTACCGCTGAGCGTCGTCGTGCTGGAGACCGACCGGGACGTCCTGCTGGGCCCGGACGGCCGGGAGGCGCTCCTCGGCGCGCTCGACCGGGACGGCCACCCGGTCCGGGACATCGCGGCGGAGAAGATCGCCGGGCTGGAGCAGGCGTCCCTGGACCACCGGTTCCGCTCCGACGTCGAGATCGGCGACGCCGTCCGGCTCGCCGGCGGCGAGTACGACATCGGGCTGTGAGGGACGGTCATGCCACGATCGAGGACCGAGCGGCGGATCGCCGCGAGCGCGCGGCGCGGGCGGGCGGGCCTGCGGGCGTGGCAGCGGCTCGTCGCGGACGCCGCGCGCGGCGACGCGGAGGCGCGGGCCGCGGTCGTCCGGATCGCGCGGACACCGGCCCACTGGCGGAGCGGGCACGCGCGGTCGTACGTCGCACGGTGGTGGGTGGAGACGCGCGACACCGGGCTGCGGGAGGCGGTGGTCGACACGGGCGCGACCGCCCTCATGCATCCGGGCCGCCTGGTCACGCAGGCCCTCTTGAACCGGACGGGCGAGTGGAACCGGTACGACGCGCGCTGGATGCCGGACCTCCTCGCCGACGAGGACCCCGCGGTGCGGGAGGCGGCGGGCGCGTTCTGCCGGGACGCCGCGGGCGCCGTCCTGGACACGCTGTGGGACCTCGACACCGGTCCCGGCACTCCGCTGCGGGCCGCGCTCCTGGCGAACGCCGCGCCCGCGCCGTACCCGGAGCTGGACGCCCTGTGGGAGGAGTGCGCCGCGGACGGCGCGGAGGGCGCGCTGCTGGACGTCCTGCTGCGCTGGGGGCGCTCGGCGGGCGGTTCCCGGCTGGCGGCGGTGACCTCCCTGATCGTGGGCAGGTCGCCGGGCGACCCGTCCGTGCTCGCCGGGGCGCTGCTGGACGACCATCCCCTCGCCGACCTCGCCGCGCGACGGGTGGTCGCGCGGGGCGATCAGGCGGTGGTCGACGCGGCGTGCGAGCGGGCGCTGCGGGAGCCGGACCTCGCCCGGTTCTGCCGGCGGCGCGGGCTCGTCCCGCGCGACCCCGTCCGGCGGGCGCTGTTCTTCGTCCTCACCGGCCAGGCGGGGCAGCGCCGGGCGCTCGACCCGGACGGGTCGCTGTTCGCGCTCGCCTACGCGGCGGCGACGCCGGACGAACGCGCGCGGGCCCGCAAGGTCCTGCTGGCCACCGGCGACCTCGACCTCGTCCGGGCCGTCCTCGGCGAGGACCGCCGCGCCCATGGCGCGGACATGTCGGCCGAGGAGATCGGGTACTTCGCCGAGCGGCTCGCCGAACGCGGCGAATGGGGCGAGCTGTGGACGCTCGTCCTGAACGTCCCCATCGAGTCGGGCACCGCGCTCGTCCGCCTGTTCCCCCGCTGGCGGCCCCCCGACGAGGACGGCCGCCGGCTGTTCGCGCAGTACCTCGACATGTCCCCGGCGGCCGTCCGGGCCGCGCTCCGGCGCCTGCGCGCCGAGCACGCCGGGCGGCCCCGCCGGACGGAGTTCCCGCCGCCCCCGGGCGCCCACGACCCGCCGGCGCCCCCGGGGATCCACGACCTGTCGTTCTCCCCGGACGGCTCCCTCCTCGCCGTCGCGAGCATGGACCGGTCCGTCCGCGTCGTCGACCCGCGCACCGGCCGCCTCGTCCGGCACCACGGCCGCCTCCCCACCACCGGCCGCGTCCTGCACCTCGGGGACGGCGCCGTGCTCGCCGCCGTCGGCCGCGACGCGGGCCCCCACCGGCTCGTCCACTGCGCCCCCGACGGCACCCGGACCGCGCACCCGGTCGCCGGCCTCGTCACCGCGCTGACCCGCACCGGCCCGGACGGCGCCTTCGCCGCGACCACGGCGGCGGGAGAGCTGGTGCTGGGCGCGCCCGGGGACGTCACGGTGCGGAGCCTCGGCGAGTTCGGCCTGGACCCGCGCATGTGGCCCCGCACGGTCGCGGCGCACCCGGGCACGGACCGGCTCGCCGTCCTCGACGGGGCGATCCACCTGATCGACCCGGCGGCCGGCACCGCCGACATCGTCCACCCCGCCGGGGCGGCCGTCCGCGCCGCGTACGCCGACGCCGGCACGCTCGCGTACGGCGACCGGCACGGGGCGGTCGCGTTCCTCCCGGTGGCGGACGGCGCCGAGCGCGGCGCCCTGCCGGGAGGCGGCGGGCTGTCGGGCCTCGCGACGATCCACCGCGGTGTCGCGGCCGTCGACACCCACGGGACGGTGCGCTTCCTCGACGTCGCCCGGCCGGACCCGGCGGGCGCCCCGCCGGCCGCGTGCCGCACCGGGCCCACCCGCCTGGCGGCGGCGCCCGCCGGGGAGACGGTCGCCGTCGGGCACGTCGACGGCGGGATCGTCGTGTTCGACCTGCGCTGCCGGGAACTGGACGACGTCGTCCGGCGCCCGCTCGCCGGTCTCCTGCCGCGCCACGCCGACCTCGCCGCGGCCGTCCTGGAGCATCCGGCGGCCCCGCACGTCCGGGCGCTGCTGGAGCTCTTCCGCGCGTCCCTGGAGCACCGGTTCCGCTTCGACGTCGAGGTGGGCGGGACCGTCCGTCCGGTGGCGGGCGACCACGACATCGGCCTGTGAGGAGAGCGATGGCGACACGGAAACGCAGGCGCACGGAACGGTGGGCCGCCGCGAGCGCGCGGCGCGGCCCGCTCGGCGCGTGGGCGGCGACGCGGCTGTTCGCGGCGGCGTCGACCGGCGACGCGGACGCCCGCGACGGGATCATCCGGGTCGCGGGGCTCCCGGAGCACCGCCTGACGGGATGGGCGAAGGAGGTCCTCGCCGGGTGGTGGTGCGACACCCGCGACCCGGAGTACCGGGCCGCCGTGCTCGCCACCGGCGCCGTCGCCATGGCCCTCCCCGCCCGGCTGCGGACGCTCGCGCTCCACGACCGCCTCGACGCGTGGGACGAAGGGGAGGCGGACTGGGCGCCGGTGCTGCTCGCCGACGCCGACCCCGACGTCAGGGAGCGGGCGGCCGAGCACTGCCGGACCGCCACCGGCCCGATGCTCGCCGCGCTCTGGGACGTCTGCGCCGGCCTGGAGACACCGCTGGGCGCCGCCCTGCTCGCGGGCGACGCGCCGCCGCCCGGCCCCGGCCTCGACGCGCTGTGGCACGTCTGGCTCGACGACCCCGAGCGGCGGACGGGCGACGCGCTGCTGCGGTGGGCGACGCCCGCGACCGGCGGGCACCGCGCGGCGCTGACCGTCGTCGCGGTCGCCACGGACACGGCCGTCCTGCTGAAGCGGCCGAACCGCGCGGCCCTGCTCGACGCCCTCTTCCTCGACGGCCACCCGCTCCGCGCCATCGCCGTCGAGAAGTTCCTCGCGCTGAACGAGCGCCGCCTGGTCGACGACCTGTGCACGCGGGCGCTGACGGATGCGCGGGCGGCCGGGTTCTGCGCCGAACACGGGCTCGCCCCGGCGGACCCGGCACGCCGCGCCCTGTACTTCATGGCGACCGGACGGCCCGAGCAGCAGCACGCGCTCGACCCCGACGGGAGCCTGCTGTCCCTCGCCTACGCGGCCGCGCCGGAGGACGAACGCGCGCTCGTCCGGGACGCCATGCTCGCGGCGGGCGAACTCGACCTCGTCCGCGTCATCGTCGGCGACGACCGCCGCGCCCGCATCCCGGAGATGCCGCCCGGCGAGATCCGGTACCTGGCCGAGCAGCTCGCCCGCCGTCGCGAATGGGACGACCTGTGGTCGCTGCTGCAGGACCTCTCCGTCACCGCGTGCGTCGAGCTGGTCCGGCTGTTCGACCGGTGGACGCCCCGCGGCGACGACGAGCGCCGCCTGTTCGCGCTGCTGCGCGAGTCCGACCCCGAACTCGTCGAGGCCGGCGCGGAACGCCTCCGGCAGGAGCCGGTCCAGGCCGAGCCCCAGGCGAGCTACCTGTTCCAGGGCCGCGTCAACGACGTGTCGTTCGCCCCGGACGGCCCGTACCTCGCCGTCGCGGGCATGACCAAGGCCGCGGGCGTGTTCGACCTGCGCACCGCCGAGCTCACCGAGCGCTACGAGGGGTTCGGCGCGTCCGTCGGGAGCGTCCTGCACCTCGGGAACGGCACCCTCGTCGCGGGCGAGCACCCCGACCACGGGCAGGCCCAGTGCCGGATCCTGCGCTGCGTCAACGGCGGCACGCGCGTCCTGCACACGGCGTCCGGCGCGGCCGACTGCCTCACGCTGACCGGGGACGGCGCCTTCGCGGCGGGCACCCGGGACGGCACGCTGCTGTTCGGCGGCCCGGACGGCCGGGTCGAGGCCCGCGGCGTCGCGTCGTTCGGGCTGGGCAGGGGCCAGTGGCCCCGGCGGCTCGCCGCCCACCGCGGCGCCGCCCCGCTCGCCATGCTCGGCCGCTCGGTCCACCTGCTCGACCGCGCCGCCGGTCACGCCCGTCCCGTCCACCCCCGGTCGACGACCGCACGGATCGCGTTCGCGGACTCGGGCGCCCTCGTCTGCGCCGAGCACGACGGGACGCTGACGCGCGTGCCGCTGGACGGCGGACGCGCCGCGCCGCGCCACCGCGCGAAGGTCCCGGGGTTCGCGGGCCTGGGCGTCCTCCCCCGGACCCGCCGGGTCGTCGTCGCCGACGGGCGGGGCGCCCTGCACTTCCTCGACGGCGAACGGCTGGCGCCCGTCGGCGTCCACACGTCCCCGCGCACCGGCAAGCCGTCCGGGCTGACGGTGTCGCCGGACGGGGACCTCCTCGCCGTCGGCCACCGGGACGGCGCCATCGACCTGTTCGACCTGCGGCTCCTGGAGGTGCCCGCGCTCGTCCGGCGCCCCATGTCGTCCTTCCTCCCCCGCCACCTCGGGCTGGTCGCGGCGGCCTGCGCGGACCCGGCCGCCGACGCCCGGACGCGGCGGACGCTCGGGCTGCTGCGGGCCTGCCTGGAGCACCGGTTCCGGTTCGACGTCGAACTCGGCGAGTCCGTCGCGCTCGCGGGCGGCGAGCACGACATCAGCCTGTGAGGGAGCGACCGTGAGACCGGGCAGGGCGCGCAGAAGGGTCGCCGCGAGCCGGCGGCGCGGGCCGTGGGGCGCGTGGGCGGCCCGCCGGCTGTTCGCGGACGGCCGCAACCGCGATCCCGACGCGCGGGACGGCGTCCGGCGCATCGCGCGGACCCCGGAGCACCGGTTCCGCGAGGACGCGAAGGCGATGATCGCGGCGTGGTGGGCCGACACCCGCGACCCCGAACTGCGGCGGGCCGTCCTGGACACCGGCGCCGTCGCCGCCGAAGCGCCCGCGCGCCTGCTGACCCTCGCGCTGCACGACCGGCTCGGCGAGTGGGACCCGTCCGAGGCCGCGTGGGCACCCGAACTGCTCACCGACCCCGACCCGGACGTCCGCGAGCGCGCGGCCGACGCCTGCCGGAACGCCTCCGGCGCGCTGCTCGACGCCCTGTGGGCCGCCGGGCCACCGGACGCCCCGCTGGCGGAGATCCTCCTGCGGAAGGGCGAACCGCCGCCGGGCCCGTCGCTGGACACCCTGTGGGCCGAATGGCTCGACACCGCCGATGGTGTGATCGAGGAGGCGCTGTTCCGGTGGGGGCTGCCCGCGACCGACCCCCCGCACGGCCCGTTGAGCGTCATCGCTTTGGAGACAGACCCGGAGAAACTGCGTGCCCCGGAGCATCGTGCCGCGCTCGGGAACGCGCTCGCTCTCCACGATCACCCGCTGTGCGACAGGGTGGCGGAGACGATCGCCCTCCTCGGCGAGCCCGCCCTCGTCGATGAACTGTGCGAGCGGGCCCTGCTCACCACGCGGCTGGCCCGCCTCTGCCGCGAACACGGGCTCGTCCCCACCGGCCCGGTACGGCGCGGCGTGTTCTTCCTGCTCACCGGACAGCCCGACCAGCACCGAGCCCTCGACCCGGACGGACGCCTGCTCGCCCTCGCCTACGCCGCGGCCCCGGACGGCGAACGCGAACGCATCCGGGACGCCATGCTCACGGCGGGCGAACTCGACCTCGTCCACGTCGTCGCAGGCGACCGCCTCGCGCAGATGGGCGAGGAGGAGGCCCGCTACCTCGCCGAACGGCTCGCCGCACGCCGCGAATGGGACGACCTGTGGACGCTCGTCCAGGACGCCCCCATCGCGACCGGCGTCGAACTCGTCCGGCACTTCGACCACTGGGCACCGCGCGACGACGGCGAACACCGGTACTTCGACGCGCTCCGCGCCGCCGACCACGCGACCGTCCAGGCCGGGCTGCTCAGCCTCCGGAACGAACGGCGATCGGCGCTCCCGCACTCGCACCTGGACGTCCCCGAGCGCGCCGACGCGATGTCGTTCGCCCCGGACGCGCCGTCCCTCGCGGTCGCGGACGGCGCGGGCACCGTCATCGTGTTCGACCTGGGCACCGGGCGGATCACCGACCGGTACGCGTTCGACCGGCCCGTCCGGCACGTCCTGCACCTCGGGGGCGGCGTCCTGGTCGTCGCCGAGCGCACCGGCGGCAGGCGGGGGCCGGGGCGGTTGACGCGATGCGCGAACGGCTCCCGGAGCACCCTGCACACGACGTCCGGCCGGATCGTCTCCCTGGTGGCGGCGGGCGACGGCTTCGCGGCGTCCACGCGCACGGAGACCCTGCTGCTGGGCACCCCGGAGGGCGTGACCGAGGTCCGGCCCGACGACGCGTACGGGACCGACCTCCTGTACCCCTGGCTGATCACGGCGCATCGCGGGTCCGGACGGATCGCCGTGCTCAACCGGACGCTCACGCTGATCGACCCCGCGGCCGGGAGCGTCACCGCCACCGTCCGGCTCGACCGGGCGGCCTTCCGGGCCTCGTTCCTCGACGCCGACACGCTCGTCTGCTCCATGCTGGGCACCGCGAAGGACCGGCTGACGCGGGTGTCGCCGCCGGGCGAGGAGGTCGGCCCCGACTCCCCGCTGCCGTTCGGATGGGACTTCGGACCCGAGGTGCTGCCGGTCACCGGCCAGGTCGTCGTCGCGAACGGGCGCGGCTCGCTGACCTTCTTCGACGGCGAACGGCTGACGAGCGTCCACCGGTACACCGCGCCGCAGCACCAGGCGCTGACCCGGTGCCTGGCCGTGTCGCCCCGCGAGGACTTCCTCGCGGTCGGCCATCGCGGCGGCGTCGAGGTGTTCGACGTCCGCGCCGGGCGGGTGCCCGACCTGGTCCGGGGCCCGGTCGCGGACCTCGTGCCCCGCGACCTCGGACTCGTGGACGCCTCGCTCGCCGCCCCGGAGATCGGCGCGGACGCCCGAGCCGTCCTCGAACTCGTCCGAACGGGCCTGCACCATCGGTTCCGCTTCGACGTCGAAGTGGGCGGGGACGTCCGGCCCGCCGCCGGCGAGCACGACATCGGCCTGTGAGGGGAGCACGGTGACGCGACCGAAGGACGCCGACCAGTGGATCGCCGCGACCGGACGGCACTGGCCGCGGGGCGCGCGGGCGGCGAAGCGGCTGCTCGCCGGCGCGGAGGACGGCGACGCCGCCGCACGCGACGCCGTCGTTCTGATCGCGCGGACGCCCGAGCACCGGCTGTACGAGGTGGCCCGGGTGCGCATAGGAAGGTGGTGGGCCGAGACCCGCGATCCCGAGCTGCGGCGGGCCGTCCTGGAGACCGGCGCCGTCGCCGCCCCGAACCCCGCCCGCCTCCAGACGCTCGCGCTGCACGACCGGCTCGGCGAGTGGGGGGTCTGGGACGCCAGGTGGGTGCCCGAGCTGCTCGCCGACTCCGACCCGGACGTCCGCGAGCGCGCGGCCGACGCCTGCCGGAACGCCTCGGGCACGTTGCTCGGAGCCCTGTGGGCCATCGGTCGCCGGAACACCCCGTTGACGGGACTCCTCCTCCGGAACGAGGAACCGCCGCCGCGCCGGTGGCTGGACGCCCTGTGGGCCGATTGGCTCGAAACCGCCGATGGAACGCTCGCGGAGGCGCTGTTCCGGTGGGGAGTGCCCTCGACCGACCCGCAGCGCGCCTCGTTGAGCGTCATAGCGGTGGCGGCCGAGCCGGAGGTGCGCGACCCGGCGCATCGGCGAGCGTTCCGCGAAGCGCTCGCCCTCGACGACCATCCGCTGTGCGACAGGGCGGCGGAGACGATCGTCCGCCTCGGCGAGCCCGCCCTCGTCGACGAACTGTGCGAGCGGGCCCTGCTCAACACGCGGCTGGCACGCCTCTGCCGGAAGCACCGGCTCGCACCCGCCGATCCGGTACGGCGCGGCGTGTTCTTCCTGCTCACCGAACAGCCCGACCAGCACCGCGCCCTCGACCCGGACGGACGCCTGCTCGCCCTCGGCTACGCGGCCGCCCCGGACGGCGAACGCGCGCGCATCCGGGACGCCATGCTCACGGCGGGCGAACTCGACCTCGTCCACGTCGTCGCAGGCGACCGCCTCGCGCAGATGGGCGAGGAGGAGGCCCGCTACCTCGCCGAACGGCTCGCCGCACGCCGCGAATGGGACGACCTGTGGACGCTCGTCCAGGACGCCCCCATCGCGACCGGCGTCGAACTCGTCCGGCACTTCGACCACTGGGCACCGCGCGACGACGACGAACACCGGTACTTCGGCACGCTCCGCGCCGCCGACCCCGCGACCGTCCAGGCCGGGCTGCGGGAGTTGCGGAACGAACGGCGATCGGCGCTCCCCCACTCGCACCTGGACGTCCCCGGGAGCATCGGCCTGATGTCGTTCTCCCCCGACACCCAGTCTCTCGCCGTGGACCGCAAGGACGCCGTCGTCGTGTTCGACCTGAGTACTGGGCGGATCACCGACCAGTACGAGTTCGACAGGCCCGTCCGGCACGTCCTGCACCTCTCGGACGGCGTCCTGATCGTCGCCGAGCGCACGCGCGGCAGGCGGAGTCCGGACCGGTTGACGCGATGTGCCGACGGCACCCGGCGGCCCCTGCACTCGGCGCCCGGCGAGGTCGTCTCGCTGGTCGCGGTGGGCGACGGCTTCGTGGTGAGCACGCGCGACGGATGGCTGCTGCGGGGCACCGCGGAGGACGTGACCAGGCTCCGCTCGACCTATGCGTACGGCAACGACTGCCTGTACGGGGACATCATCGCGGCGCATCGCGAGTCCGGGCGGATCGTGGTGCACGGGCTGGAGGGGCTGACGGTCATCGACTCGGCGACGGGGGACGTCACCGCACGCCGGATCGGCAGGCTGACCCACCGGGCCGCGTTCGTCGACGCCGACACTCTCGTCTACGGCGGGTTCGGCGCCTCGAACGCCCATCTGACACGGACATCGCTGCGGCACGGGGAGCCCGGTCCCCGCTTCCCGCTGCCGGACGGTTGGGGCCTCGGGCCCCTGGCGCTGCCGGTCACCGGGCAGATCGTCATCGGGGACGAGAGCGGGGCGCTGGACTTCCTCGACGGCGAACGGCTGACGAGCGTCCACCGGTTCACCGCGCCCCGGAACCCGGCTCCGGCCTCGGCCCGGCGCCTGGCCGTGTCGCCCCGCGAGGACTTCCTCGCCGTCGGCCACCTGAACGGCGTCGAGGTGTTCGACGTGTCCGCCGGGCGGGTGCTCGACATCGCCCGGACGCCCGTGGCGGACCTCGTGCCCCGCGACCTCGGACTCGTGGACGCCTCGCTCGCCGCCCCGGAGATCGGCGCGGACGCCCGAGCCGTCCTCGAACTCGTCCGAACGGGCCTGCACCATCGGTTCCGCTTCGACGTCGAAGTGGTAAGAAACGTCCGCCCGGCGGGCGGCGAGCACGACATCGGCCTGTGAGGGGAGCACGGTGACGGAACGGACGGACGTGGACCGGCGGGTCGCCGCGAGCGGACGGCGCGGCCCGTGGGGCGCGCGAACGGCGAAGCGGCTGTTCGCGGACGCGGCGGACGGCGACGCCGCCGCCCGCGACGCCGTCGTCCTGATCGCGCGGACGCCGTCCCACCGGCTGCACGAGCGGGCGCGGCAGCGGATCGCGGGCTGGTGGGTCAGGACCCGCGAACCCGCGCTGCGCGAGATCGTCCTGGACACGGGCGCCGTCGCCGCCCTGATGCCCGCCCGCCTCCGGACGCTCGCGCTCCACGACCGGCTCGGCGCGTGGGAGCCGCCGGACGCCGGGTGGGCGCCGGAGCTGCTCACCGACCCCGACCCGGACGTCCGGGCGCACGCCGCCGCGTCCTGCCGGACGGCGACCGGCCCGATGCTGCACGCGCTGTGGGACGCCGACACCGGACCGGGGACGCCGCTGCGGGACGTCCTGCTGGCCGGTGACGCGCCACCGCCGGGTCCGAAGCTCGAGACCCTGTGGGCGGCGTGGTTCGACGCGCCGGCCGGGGAACTGGGGGACGCGCTGCTGCGGTGGGGCCGCCCGGCGGACGACGAGCGGTTCGCCCTGCCGAGCGTCGTCGCGCTGGAGACGGACGCGACGGTGCTGCGGCGGACGCCGTACCGGGAGGCGCTCCTGGACGCGCTGCTCATGCGCGGCCACCCCCTCCGCGACATCGCCGCGGAGAAGTTCCGCGCGCTGGACGACCGTCCGCTCATCGAGGAGCTGTGCGAGCGCGCGGCCGACCGGGAGGACCTCGCCGCCTTCTGCGCCGAGCACGGGTACGCGCCCGCCGACCCGGTGGCGCGGGCCGCGTTCTTCCTGCTCACGGGGCAGCAGCACCAGTGCCGCGCGCTCGATCCGGACGGGCGCCTGCTGTCGCTCGCGTACCTGTCGCGCGCGGACGGCGACCGGGCGCGGCTCCGGGTGGCGATGCTCGCGGCGGGCGAACTCGACCTCGTCCGCGTCATCGTCGGCGACGACCGCCGCGCCCGCATCGCGGAGATGCCGCCCGGCGAGATCCGCTACCTCGCCGAGCAGCTCGCCGAACGCCGCGCGTGGGACGACCTGTGGTCGCTCGTCCTGGACGTCCCGATCTCGACCGGCGCCGCGCTGTTCTCCCTCTTCGACCGCTGGGCTCCGGACGGCGACGACGAGCGCGGGCTCTTCACGCTGTTCCGCGAGGCCGACCGCGCGGCCGTGGCGGCCGGGCTGCGCGACGGCGGCGACGCGCTGTGGACGGCCGCGCCGCGGGGGCGGCTGCGCTTCCGGCACAGCGTCGACGACGTGTCGTTCGCCCCGGACGGCCCGTTCCTCGCCGTCGCGGGACGCGCCGGCGTCGCGGGCGTGTTCGACCTGCGCGCCGCGCGGCTCGTCGAGCGCTACGACTGGTTCGACTCCCCCGTCGGGTGCGTCCTGCACGTCGGGAACGGCGTCGTCCTCGCCGGGGAGCGGGGCCGGGGCGGGGCGGGGCCGTGCCGGGTGGTGCGCTGCGCGGGCGAGTCGGACCGGACGCTGCACACCGGCTTCGGGTCCGTCACGTCGCTCGCGCTGACCGGCGACGGGACGTTCGCGGGCGGCACCCGCGACGGGGACCTGCTGCTCGGCGGCGCCGACGGCGACCCGGTGGCGGCCCGGCCCGTGACGGACTTCGGGCTGGGCCTGCGCCAGTGGCCGCGCCGGATCGTCGCGCACCGCGGGTCGGGACGGCTCGCGCTGCTCGGCCGCTCGGTGCACCTCATCGACCCCGCCACGGGCCACGCCGTCGGCGCCCACCCGGGACGGCCGGTCACCGAGGTCGCGTTCACCGACGCCGACACGGTCGCCTGCGCCGACCCCAAGGGATGGACGGTGCGGCTGCGGGTGGCGGACGGGCACCGCGTCCCCGCGCGGCACGCGCAGATCCAGGGGTGCGCGGGCCTCGGCGTCATGCCCCGCACCGGCCAGGTCGTCATCGCCGACCGGACCGGCGACCTGCACTTCCTGAGCGGCGCGACGCTGGCTCCCGTCGACGTCCGCCGCTCGCCGTCCGGTGCCAGGCCGACCGGGCTGACGGTGTCGCCCGGCGGCGAGTTCCTCGCCGCCGGGCACGGCGACGGACGCATCGACCTGTTCGACCTGCGCCCGCGCGAGGTGCCCGCGCTCGTCCCGCGCCCCGTCGCCGACCTCGTGCCCCGCGACCTCGGCGCGGTCGGCGCGGCCCTGGCGAACCCGGCGGTCACCGGCCGGGACCGCGCCGTCCTCGAACTCCTCGACGCGTCCCTGGCCCACCGCTTCCGGTTCGACGTCGAGCTGGGCGAGGCGGTCGAGCTGGCGGGCGGCGAGCACGACATCAGCCTGTGATCGTGAAGTCAACGGCATAAGGGGCGGCGCCGGAGAGGAGATCGCGGAAGAATGCGGATGGGAACTGTGAAAGGGGGACGATGACGACCCGTATCGGCATCGACTTCGGCACCGCCAACACCGTCGTCGCGGGCTGGGACCACGACCTGGACCGCGGGGAGCCGATCCCGCTGCCGGGCCTCGACCTGACGCGGGAGGGGAGCGTCGGCGTCGACCAGCGGGTCGTGCCGTCCCGGATCGCGTTCTCGGGCGGCGGCGACCGGCGGTGGATCGGCGCGCAGGTGACGCCGGACGTCGGGGACGACCCGGAGAACGTGACGTTCCAGTCGACCAAGAGCGCGGTGACCGGACGGGCCGTGGACATCCCGCGGCGGCTCGGCGGCGGCCGGACGGTCTCCGCGCGGCAGGCGGCGACCCGGTTCCTGTCGGACGTGATGGCGGCCGCGACCCTCGCGGTCGACTCCGGCGACCTGGAGATCGTCGCGACCGCGCCCGTCGAGGCGTTCGACACCTACCGCGACTGGCTCGTCCGGGAGGTCGGCGAGGAGGCGGGCGGCGCGGCGCGGCTGCGCGTGGTGGACGAGGCGACGGCCGCGGCCGTCGGGTACAGCGCGCGGCTGAACCCCGGGGACGTGTTCCTGGTGTTCGACTTCGGCGCCGGGACGCTCGACACGTCCGTGGTGAAGGTGCTCGACCCGTCGAACGCCACCGCGGGCGCGTCCGTTCGGACGATCGCCAAGGCGGGCCTCGACCTCGGCGGCGACCACATCGACGCGCTGCTGGCCGAGCACGTCGCCGAGCGGACGAACGTCCCGTTCGGCGACACCGAGGAGTACAACCGCGTCTTCCGGAGGCTGCTGCGCTCGGCGGAACAGGCGAAGGTCGCGCTGACCTCGCAGGACTCGGCGAAGATCGAGGCCGGGCGGTTCGGCATGGAGGTCACCCGCGCGGAGTTCGACGGGCTGCTGAAGCGCAAGGACGTCCTCGGCCGGGTGAACCGGGCGCTGCGCAAGACGCTCGACGGCGCCGCCGCGAAGGGGTTCCCGGCCGACGAGATCTCCAAGGTGTTCCTGGTGGGCGGGACGAGCCTGATCCCGGCGGTGCAGGACGTCCTGTCCCTGCAGTTCACGCCTGACTCGCTGCACCTCGACCGTCCGCTGGAGGCCGTCGCGGCGGGCGCGGCCGGGATCGCGGGCGGGTACGAGCTGAGCGACCACATCCAGCACGACTACGCGATCCGGCACGTCAACCGCGACACCGGGGCGTACGAGTTCGAGACGCTCGTGGAGGCCGGGACCGAGTACCCGACGCCCGAACCGGTGAAGAAGCTGACGATCAAGGCGATCCGGAACGGGCAGAAGCACCTCGGCATCGCGGTCTACGAGCTGGCGCACGCGAGCTACCGGGAGGCCGGCTCGGACCTGGAGATCATGTTCGACGCGAACGGCGGGGCCCGCACGGTCGCCGTCACCGCGCAGCGGCTGCAGGAACGCTCCCGGCTGTGGCTGAACGAGGACAGCCCGACGTTCCTGGAGGCCGACCCGCCCGCCGAGGCGGGCGTCGACCGCTTCCGGCTCGACTTCCGTGTGGACGCGCAGAAGCGCCTGACGGTCTCGGCCTACGACATCCAGCGCAACACCCTGGTCCTCGACCGGCAACCCGTTGTCCGGCTGTCCTGAGGAGGACGCCATGTCGCACTACACGAAGGTCCGCACCACGATCACCGACCAGGAGCGCCTGGTCGCCGTCCTGAACGAGGTGGGGTTCGCGCAGGTCGAATCGCACGCGTCCCCCACGCACCTTTACGGTTACCAAGGCGACCAGCGTCCGGAGAAGGCGGAGGTGGTCGTCCGGCGGCGGCACATCGGACGGGCCAGCAACGACATCGGGTTCCACCGGACGTCCGACGGCTCGTTCGAGGCGATCATCAGCGGTTACGACCGGCAGAAGTACGATGCCGGGTGGCTCGACAAGGTGTCGCAGCGCTACGGGCGCCTCACCGCGATGGCGTTCGCCGAGAGCCACGGCTTCGACGTCGCCGCCGAGGAGACCGACCGCAGGACCGGCGAGGTCAGGCTGACGCTGCGGCGCACGACGTTCTGACCGGGGGGCCGACCTGAAGGACATCCTGTGGAGGTCCGCGGACAAGCTCCGCGGCTCCATGGACGCCTCCCAGTACAAGGAGTTCGTGCTGGGCCTGGTGTTCCTCAAGTTCGCCTCCGGCTCCGGCGCCTTCGACGTCCCCGCCCCGGCCCGCTGGGACGCGCTCCGGGCCGGGGACGCGGGCGGCCTCGGGGACGCGCTGGACGCCGCCATGGACGCGCTCATGGCGGCGAACCCCTCGCTGGCCGGGGCGCTGCCGAAGATCTTCGGCGGGGTCGACCGGCGCCGCCTCGCCGAACTCGTCGACCTCATCGACGGCGCCCGGTTCGACGGGCCCGGCGACGTCCTCGGCGAGATCTACGAGTACTTCCTGGAACGGTTCGCGCGGGCCGAGGGCAAGCGGGGCGGCGAGTTCTACACGCCGGCCGGCGTCGTGAAGCTCCTCGTGGAGATCCTGGAACCGTACAAGGGACGCGTGTACGACCCGTGCTGCGGCTCCGGCGGCATGTTCGTCCAGGCGGAGAAGTTCGTGCTGAGCCACCGGGGCCGCCGGGACGACATCGCCGTGTTCGGGCAGGAGGCCAACGAGCGCACGTGGCGGCTGGCCCGCATGAACCTCGCCGTGCACGGCATCACCGGCGGCCTGGGCCGGGCCGACACCTTCCACACCGACGCCCACCCGGACCTGCGCGCCGACTTCGTGCTCGCCAACCCGCCGTTCAACATGTCCGACTGGTACCGCCGGACGGACGATCCGCGCTGGCGGTTCGGCGTCCCGCCCGCCGGGAACGCGAACTTCGCGTGGATCCAGCACGTCCTCGCCAAGCTCGCCCCCGGCGGTTCGGCCGGCGTCGTGATGGCGAACGGCTCGATGTCGTCCGCGCAGAAGGGCGAGGGCGAGATCCGGGCGGCGCTCGTCGAGGCCGACCTCGTGTCCTGCATGGTCGCGCTGCCGCCGCAGCTGTTCCGGACCACGCAGATCCCGGCGTGCCTGTGGTTCTTCGCGAAGGACAAGGGCGCCCGCGCGGGACACGTGCTGTTCCTCGACGCGCGCGGCATGGGCACGATGGCCGACCGCGCGGAACGCGTCCTGACGTCCGACGACATCGCCCGCATCGCGAACGCGCACCGCGCCTGGTGCGACGGCTCGCACGTGGACGAACCCGGCTTCGCGCGCTCGGTGCCCCTGGCCGCGATCCGCGAGCACGCGCACGTCCTCGCGCCCGGCCGCTACGTCGGCGCCCCGACCGCCCCGGCCGCCGAACCCGCCGCCGACCGCATCGAGCGCCTCACGAAGGAACTGCTCGCCTGCATGGACGAATCGTCCCGCCTCGACACGCTCGTCCGGTCCCGCCTGAACGACCTCGACGGCCCGCGTGGCTGACGGCGTGCGGCTCGGTGACCTCGTCGACCTGTCGAACGGCCGCGCCCATCCGTCCCCGGGCGCCTCGTCCCCGGGCGCCTCGTCCCCGGACGGCACGTACCGGACGTACGGGGCGAACGGTGTCATCGGCGCGTCCGACCGGTTCAACGCGGAGGCCGGCACGGTCGTCGTCGGGCGCGTCGGCACGTACTGCGGCACCGTCCACTACAGCCCGGACCGGTGCTGGGTCACCGACAACGCGATCATCGTCACGCCGAAGGGCGGCGTGAACCCCCGCTACGTCCACTACCTGCTCACGTCCCTCGACCTGAACCGGTACCGGATGGGCTCCGGGCAGCCGCTCCTCACCCAGGCGATCCTGAACGGCCTGCGGGTGCCGCGCACCTCGCGGGCCGGGCAGGACCGGGCCGCGGACGTCCTCGGCGCCCTCGACGACAAGATCGCCGTGAACGGCCGCCTCGCCGCGCTCAGCGACGCGCTCGTCCGCGCGCGGTACGACGACGCGGCGGCCGGGGCCCGGACGTCCGTCCGGATCGACGCCCTCGGAACGCTGAACCGCGAGCTCGTCCCCGCCGCCCGGATCGCCGCGGCGGAACCGTACATCGCGCTGGAGCACGTCCCCCGCCGCCACATGTGGCTCACGACCTGGACGAACGCGTCCGACGTCCGCAGCGGCAAGGCGCGCTTCGCGGCGGGCGACGTCCTGTTCGGCAAGCTCCGCCCGTACTTCCACAAGGTCGGCCTGGCGTTCGTGGACGGCGTCGCGTCCACCGACATCCTCGTCGTGCGTCCCGTCGAGGAGGCGCACCGCGGCTGGCTCCTCGCCGCCCTGGCCAGCGACGGCGCCGTCGCGCACGCCGCGGCCGTCAGCGACGGCACCCGGATGCCCCGCGCCGCCTGGCCCGACCTGGCCCGCCACGAGGTCCCCTGGCCGGGCGACGCCGCCGCCCGCCGCTTCACCGCGGCCGTGGAGCCGCTCGCCCGCCGGGTGGAGGCCGCCGCGGCGGAGTCGAAGGCTCTCGCCTCCCTCCGCGACGCCCTCCTCCCCGGCCTTCTCGGCGGGTGAGCCCGGCGGGCCCCGCCGTCAGCGCAGGCGGGCCTCCAGGGCCTCGATGATCCGCGGGCGCATCTGCGCGGCGCCGATCACCGCGTCGACCGACCCGACCTCGACCGCGCGCCGGATGTCGTGCACCCGGTCGAACTCCGCGGCCACCTCGCCGAGCTTCTCCGCCCGGACCGACGCGCGCAGCTCGGCGAGTTCCGCGGTCAGCGCGGCGCGCTCCGGGGGGCCGGCGGCGGCCGCCGCGCGGGCCTCCAGGTCCCGCACGCGCGGGTCGGCCGCCGTGCGCGCGTCCACCTCGTTCGTGAACACCACCGCGGCGGCGGGGGCGCCGCCGAGCACCGAGGCGTACGAGCCCTCCAGCGCGAACACGGTCATGTTCGGGTTCAGCGCCTTCGAGAACACCACGAACGCGCCGCCGTGGTACCGCGAGATCACGCAGAACACGATGGGCCCGCGGAAGTTCACGATCGCGCGGCCGATCTCCGCCCCGTACTCCAGTTGCAGCTTCCGCAGCGACTCCGGGGACCCGTCGAAGCCCGACAGGTTCGCCAGCACCACCAGCGGCCGGTTGCCGCTGGCCGCGTTGATCGCCCGCGCGGCCTTCTTCGACGACCGCGGGAACAGCGTGCCCGCGGTGTAGGCGTCCGGTCCGTCGGTGGGCGGGAACCCGCGCCGCGGCACCGCCCGCGACTCGATGCCGAGCAGGCACACCGGCATGCCGCCGAGATGCACGTCCTGCACCGCCGCGGTGTCGGCGTCCGCCATGCCCGCCCAGCGTTCCAGGACCGGGTGGTCCTGGTCGGACAGGGCGCGCATCACGGTCCGGATGTCGAAGGGCTTCTTGCGGTCCGGGTTGGCCGCGGCGGAGAAGATCTCGCCGACGGTGGTGAAGTCGCTGCCCTCCAGGGCGTGCGGGAAGTCGGACACGTCGCGGTCGGCGGGATCGCTCGTCTCCGCCCGCCGCGGCCCGTCCTCGCCCGGCGCGACGTACGTGTGGTCGTAGTGCGCCATGAGGACGTCCCGCGCGGACGGCAGGTCCGGCGCCCAGTACTGCGCCTGCCCGTTCGGGCCCATCACCCGGTCGTAGCCGCCGATGCCGAAGTTGTCCTCGGCCGACACGCCGCCGGAGAAGTCCAGCGCCTGCTTGCCGGTGAGCACCATCGCCGAGTCGGGCGTCATCACGAGGACGCCCTTGGTGTGCATGAGCATCGTCGCCTCGGCGTTCCAGTACGGCTGCGCGCCGACGTTGACGCCCGCGACCACGATGTTGATCTCGCCGCCGTCCTGGGTGAACTCGACGATCCGCTTGAGCGCCGCGGCCACCCAGTCCATGTTCTCGGTGCCCGAGTCCATCGAGATCCGGGCGCCGGACGACAGCGCGTACCACTCCAGCGGCACCCGCATCCGCTCGGCGAGGTCCAGCGCGGCGATCACGCGGCGGCACTCCGGCTCCGACAGCGCGCCGAGCGACTTGGTCGGGTCGCCGAGCAGCACGACCCGGGTGACGCCCTCCGGGTACCGCCGGGTGGGCGTGCTGACCACGCCCGCGACCATCGCCGCGGCGTTGCGTCCGGCGGGCCGGTCGACCGGCACCAGCACGTTCCCGTCGTCGAGGTCGTGCTCGACGAAGTCGCCCAGCAGGCCGGTCAGCTCGTACGGGTACACGGTGTTGCGGGCGCTCGCGCGCAGCACCTTCTGCCGGTAGCCGTCGATCGGCTCGACCGGCTCGTCGGACGGCTCGCCGACCGTCACCCGGACGCCGCCGGCCGCGTCGAAGGAGATGCGCGCGGCCATCTTGCTCAGCTCGCCGGTCACCCGGTCGCGGCGCCGCCCGATGAGCAGGATCTCCTCCAGCCCGGCGCCCGCGGCCGTCGGCAGCACCCGGCCGACGATCATCTCCAGCTCCGCCCGGGTGAGGCCGATGGGCGGCCACACGTAGACGACGATCCGGTTGGTGCTGAAGCGCTTCTTCGACGGCCGCCGCTCCCGCGCGCGGCGGATCGAGTCTAGGCAGCTCGCGATCGTGTACTCGGCCATCGGCAGGGTGACCAGCCGGCCGTCGTGGTCGCGCAGCTCGGTCAGGTCGCGCACCTGCGCGAACGCGACGAGGCGGTCGTCGGCCGGGTTCTCCCGCGCGACCGCCTGGAAGAGGTAGACCTCCTCGTCCGACGACGGCAGCCGGGTCAGGTCGAACTCGCTCAGCCGCTCGATCTGCATCCGCTGCGCGATGTACGGGTGCAGCCCGCGGATCAGCCGCTCCTCCGCCATGCCGGCGGCCGACGGGCGGAACGTGAAGTGGTGGTGCATCACCGCGCCGCGGCTGCCCGCGACGGTGGCGGTGAGCCTGCGGACCCGGTCCGGCAGCGGGTGCGCGGCGATGACCTCGTGCAGCGCGGCCGCCATCGCGTCGAAGTCGTCCGGCTGCCCCTCCCAGGCGAGGTAGATGTCGGCGTCGACGTCCTCCTCGCCCGCCAGTTCGGCGAGCCCGCGCAGCGCGCCGCCCAGCGACTCGAACCGCACCGCCGCCGACACCAGGCACGAGCCCGCCCGCTCGGCGACCACGAACGAGCAGCCCGCGGCCTCCCGGGTGCGGACGCCGATCAGGCCCTTGTTGCCGTAGTACCGCCGGGTCAGCACCTCCAGCATGACCGAGTTGTCCAGGTCGCCGCGGACGAGCCGGCGGCCGAGCAGCCGCACCAGCGGCTCGGTGCTGCGCACCATCTCGGCGACGCGCTCCGCGCGGTCCGGCGCGTCCGGGGACGCGTCCAGGTGCCGCAGGTGCCGGCGGACGCCCGCGTAGACGTGGGCGCGGTTGCGGCGCAGCAGCGGCTGGGCGAACCAGGCGAACACGAGCCCGCACGCGAGGTCGTACACCGCGGGGAAACGGACCTGCGTCGCCGCCACCAGCCGCTCCAGCGCGAGCCCGACGGTCTCGCGCGTCCGCTCGTCCGGCGGCGGCTCCTGCAGCCACGCCCGCAGCAGCGCCGCGACGACCGTGGCGTCGGCGGACGCGCGCTGCTGGGCGAGGAACACCCGGAACACGGCGGCCTCGAGATCCGCCGAGCGCTCCAGGTCGGTGACGCCGTAGTGCGCGAGCGCCTTCGCGAGCCGCTCCCGGAACGCGTCCGGCAGCCCGGCCCGCTCGACGTCGAGGCTCTGCAGGTAGGTGTGGAAGTGCTCGCGGGCACTGTGCACGTGGCCGTCGTCGCCGCCCGCCGGACGGTTGCGGCCCAGCTCGGCGAGGTCGGCGAACACCTCGACGAGCGCGAGCTCCGCGGTCAGCGGCCGGTGCCCGTCCGTCGCCCCGCGCACGGCGAGGTAGTCCGCCAGGACGCGGCGCTCGTCGTGCGGGTCGACGTCGAAGCCCAGCAGCAGGCTGCGCAGGTCCTCCAGACCGCGCGCCGCGCGCTCGCGCACCGGCACCGTCCCGGGCGCGGCGGGCAGCTCCAGCTCGACGGCCCCGCCGACCACCGCGTCCTCGGCCTCGGCGTCGTCCGCGAGCTGCTCCAGCCGCAGCAGCGGCGCACCGGCCTCCACCTGGCTGCCCACGGACACGACACATTCCTTCAGCCGTGCCTTGAACGGCGCGCGCAGCACCGTCTCCATCTTCATGCTCTCCAGCACCAGCACCGGCGCGCCCGCCTCGACCTCGGCGCCGGCCTCCAGCGGCGTGGCGACGACCAGCGCGGGCGCGGGCGAGCGGACGACGCCGCCCTCGTCCCGGCTGACCCGGTGCGTCACACCGTCCACCTCGACCAGGTGGACCGGCCCGTGCGTGCCCGTGACCAGGCGGTACCGGGTGCCGTTGACGGAGATCCTGCCGGTGTGGCGGTCGAACCGCTCGAGCTCCACGTCGGCGGCGCGCACGTCGTCGCCCGCCTCCACGCCCACCCGGAACCGGTGCGCGCCGACCCGCGCGACCCGCAGCCGGTGGCCGACGCCGCGCAGCTTGAGGTCCAGCGGCCGGCCGCTCTCGTGCCGCACCTGCGGGCGCCCGCCCGACGCCGTCGACAGCAGCCGCGCCCGTTCGGCCCGCTCCTCCTCCTCGTACACCTCGATGGCGGCGGCCACCAGCGCGACGGCCGAGTGCCGCTGCGAGACGAGCCCGCCCCCCTCCCGCACCCGGTCGATCCAGCCGGTGTCCGCGCTGCCGTCGATCACCTCGGGCCGGTGCAGCAGATCGAGGACGAAGCCCTTGTTCGTCGCACCCCCCTCGATGATCACGGTGGTCCGCGCCATCGCCCGGCGCAGCCGGCCCAGCGCCTCGTCCCGGTCCCGGCCGTAGGCGATGATCTTCGCGATCATCGAGTCGAAGTCGGCGGGGATCGTGTCCCCCTCGCCGACGCCGGTGTCCACCCGGACGCCCGGCCCCGCGGGCAGTTCCAGCCGCGCGATGCGTCCGGGCGAGGGGGCGAAGTCGCGGTCCGGGTCCTCGGCGTTCAGCCGGGCCTCGATCGCGTGCCCGCGCTCCACCGGCGGCCCGCCTTCGAGCCGTCCGCCGGACGCCACGTGCAGCTGCGCCTTCACCAGGTCGAACCCGGTGGTGGCCTCGGTGATCGGGTGCTCGACCTGCAACCGCGTGTTGACCTCGAGGAACGCGAACAGCTCGTCGCCGGGGTGGTAGAGGAACTCGACCGTCGCCGCGCCCCGGTACCCGACCGCGACCGCCAGCCGCTCGGCGGACGCCTTCAGCTCGGCCGCCTGCGCGGGGCTCAGCACCGGCGACGCCGACTCCTCGATGACCTTCTGGTTGCGCCGCTGCACCGAGCAGTCCCGGACCCCGAGCGCCCACGCCGTCTCGCCGTCCGCGATCACCTGCACCTCGACGTGCCGGGCGCCGGTGACCAGGCGCTCCAGGAACACGACACCGCTGCCGAACGCCCGCGCGGCCTCCTGGCCGGTGCGCTCGTAGGCGTCCACGAGCTCCGCCTCGTTCGCGACCATCCGGATGCCGCGACCGCCGCCGCCCGCCGTCGCCTTCAGCATCAGCGGGTAGCCGATCTCGGCGGCCGCCGCCACCGCGGCGTCCAGGCTCTCGACCGCCCCACGGCTCCAGGGCGCCACCGGCACCCCGACCTCCTCGGCGATCAGCTTCGCGCCGATCTTGTCGCCGAGCCGCCGCATCGCCTCCGGGCTCGGCCCGACGAACGTGACCCCGATCCGCTCGCACAGCTCGGCGAACGCCGGATCCTCCGCGACGAACCCCCAGCCGACCCACGCGGCGTCCGCCCCGCACTCCACCAGCGCGCGCTCCAGCACCTCGAGATCGAGGTACGGCCGCGCCGACGCGGGCCCGAGGTCGTACGCGAGATCCGCTTCGCGGACGAAACCGGCGGCGCGATCGACGTCGGTGTACAGGGCGACGGTCTCGATCCGTGTCCCGGTCTCCGCGGCGATGTCCCGCACGGCGTGGACGAGCCGCATGGCGGCCTCACCACGGTTGACGATGGCGACACGACTGAACACCTGACCGAACCCTCCTGTTGACGTCTGACACAGACCGGCGGCGTCAGCCTTTCGTCTATCGGCCGGTAGTTCCATGCCGCCGACGACGCATGCTGCGCTGCCAGGTTTGTGGGAATCCTCCAAACGCCGCCGGGCCCCGGAGTGCCCGAGGACCTACCCGACCGGCGCCCCGCCGACACCGGGGATCATCTGCGCCCGCCGAACTCCCACGCGTGGACCTCGACCGCCGCGTACCGCTCCGCCGTCAGCACGGCCCGCGCCGCGTCCGGCCCCGAGGCCCGCACCAGCGCGGCCGTCCCCAACCAGGCGTCCCCGTCGTCGGACAGCAGCGGCCCGTAGGCGACCAGGTCGTCCCGTCCGGACGGCACGTCGGGATCGACCGCCTCACCCGCACCGAGGCCCAGCACCAGATACCGGTCTTCCCCGGTCCGTCCGCCGGGGAAGTCCCACATCGTGCGGCCCAGCAGGTTGCGCCACCTGCGGATCAGCACGTCCCGGTACGCACCGGCCTGGTAGCAGGGCTCGTCGAACGCGAACGCGCGGACGGCGGCGGGATCCGGCAGATCCACGATGTGCACGCTCCCGGAGACGACGCCGTCCGCGTCGAACGTCGGCCCGCGCGCGATCAGCTCCTTCTCGAACCGGTCCATGTACGACCAGTGCTCCTCGATCAGCTCGCCGCGCAGCCCCGAAGAGCCGGGCCGATCCCGGTGGTAGCAGAAGAACTCCATCCCCGAAGTCTCCCAGCTCCCCCGCGCCGGGGGCCGCTCAGCGGGCGGGCAGGCGCTTGAGCGCGTCCACGAGCCCCGCGAACTCGGACACGGTCAAGGCCAGGTGCCCCGCCCCCGGATCCCGGGAGTCCCGCACCCCGACGCCCGCCGCAAGCCGCCCCAGCTCAACGCACACATCGTCGTCCGCCGAACCGCTGTAAGAGCTCTTGCGCCACTGGATCGTCATGGGCACCTCTCCAAGTACTGCTTGATCAATTCTCTTGAAGCGTCCTGAGACTCGGCTTTTGCACCGATACGCTCGAACGTAGCAGCAAATGCCTTTATTTCGTCTCCCATCTCGATCAAGCGCCCGCCCCCCTGGGCCCCCGCGTAGGCGACGTCCCGATCCTCCAGGCCGATGAGCTGGAAGAACCCATTACCTCCCGGATGCTCACCCGCAGAGAAGGAGACGATCCGCAGGATCACGTTCCAGTTCTGAGACTTCTCCAGGAGGTGCGCGAGTTGAGCCTTCATGACGTCCTGGCCACCGACTCGACGCGCCAAGACGGCCTCGTCCAGCAGCGCCCAGATGCGCGGGGGCTCGTCCCGTCCCAGGACCTCGTGTTTCCGGGACAGGCGACCGGCCAGCACCGCCTCACGATCGCGGGCCATGCTGAGGCGGCCGTACGCACGGGTGTAATCGTCGGTCTGAAGGAGAAGCGGAATGAGTTGGCCGTGGAAGACCTTGATTTCGACGGCCTGTTTCTCGTACTGGCTGTACTGGCGGAACCAGTTCGGATCATGTGCCGTGCGGGCGTACCAGAGGAGCAACTCGATCAGGCCGCCCGTCTCGAACTTGACGTCGAGCCGCCGCGCGTAGTCGGCCTGCAGCTTCGCACGTCCGGCCTCGATGTTCGAAACACTCGATCGGGCCATCCCGATGATCTTCCCCCACTCGGCGAGCGAGAGCCCCTCCTTCTCTCGCAGGAAGCGCAGGTAGTAGGCCAGGAAGTGCCACATGGAGATCTTCGGGTCCAGTGGGTCACGAACCATGATCGACATTTGTCCCCCGTTTTTCATTTGGCTTACAACACGCAACCGTAAGCCGAATGCATGACCCTCGTCACAGGAATAAAGGAATCGAGGCGAGGAGAGATGATGTCGATCACTGCGACCGGGGATCTGATCATTCCCCTACTGGGCACGCCGACGGCCGTGGGGCTCGCGCGCACACTCACGGGCGCGCGACTAGACAAATGGAATTGTCGCCATATTTCGGACGATGCACTTCTCATCGTCCCGGAACTCGTCACGAATGCGGCTCGCCAGACACCGCACGAGGAGATCCGGCTCCAGGTCAGCCGCGACGTCGGCGGGGTCCTCATCGCCGTGTGGGACGCGAGCCCGGAGATCCCGCAGCCGAAGCCCGTCCGTCAACTCACCCTGGACGACCTCGACGCGCCGGACGGCTCGTTCGACGACGACGGCGGGCGCGGGCTGCCGCTCGTCCAAGCGCTTTCGCAAGCGTGCGGCGTCACGAAGGACCCCAACGGGGGCAAATGGATATGGGCCCGGCTCAACCCGTAGCGCTCCCACACAGCTCGTGGCCGTGCCGTCGGCGCCGAACCACGCTTCTCAGGCCCCGGACGAGTCGTTCGGCGCGTTCGGCTTCGCGGGGAGGAGGGGAGGACTTGCGGGCCGGGGGGCTCAGCCGTGCAGGGTGGGCCGGTAGATGAGCTCCTGGATGTGGCCGTCGAGCGTCCGGTGCTCGATCAACTCGAGGTCGAAGTCGGCTCCTCCCTGGAAGACCGGGTCCAGCCCCGTCTGACCGGTGATCACGGGGAAGAGCGTCACCTGGACGCGGTCGACCAGACCGGCGGCCATCAGCGCCCGGTTCATCGACAGGCTGCCGTGCGAGCGCAACGGCACCTCGGACTCCTCCTTGAGCCGGGCGACGACGTCGACGGCGTCGCCTCGCACGACGTCTGCGTCGGGCCAGTCGAGGGACCCTTCCAGCGAGGTCGACACCACCGTTGCCGGCAGGTTCCTCATCTGCGTGACCCACGGGTCGCGCACGTCGGACTCCTCGGTGCTCGAGGCCAGCATCCGCGCGAACGCCCGGTACGTGTGGGCCCCGAAGACCATCCGCTGCTTCTCGCTGTACAGGGCGAGGCGGCGGTCGAGGAGTTCAGGCCCCTGCTTGCCCCAGTACCCGGTCCAGTCGCCACCGGCGGCACCGTAGCCGTCGAGGCTGGAGAAGACGTCGAATGTGTAGGCGGCGGTCATGGTGCTCTCCTCGAGCGCGGTCGATGGCGTGCTGGAGATACAGACCGACGACCACGGCGAGACTCACCGTCCCTGGAGTCCGGTCACCTGAGGGCATACCACGGCCAAGGGGCGAAAATCCGCAAGTCGGCGATCCGCTTAGTTCCGAAGCGGCCGACCGCAGGGCCCGTACTGTGGTCGACCGCAGCAAGCTGTGCGGTCCGCCCCATGGTGGGCCCGCCGCCCGGCCCATAGCTTGTGGTCATGGGCCCCTCGCAGCCCAGATACCGCGTCACTGCCCACCGCCGTCGCGGGCACCGCCCCGCGAAACGTCCAGGAGGTACCGCATGAACGAGACGACGGACGAGCGCGACGGCGGCACCGGCACCGGTGCGCCGCTCGTCGGCGCGATCCGGCTCCCGGACGGTGCGTGGGTGCGAGGGCGCGGCCTGCGCAACCCGGCGCCCTCCGGTCCCGAGCCGGAGTTCGGCCTCTACCTCGGCACCGCGAAACTCCGTCAGCGCCACGAGGCCGACCTGCG
The DNA here is from genome assembly GCF_014648495.1 of Actinomadura cremea. GTDB lineage: Bacteria > Actinomycetota > Actinomycetes > Streptosporangiales > Streptosporangiaceae > Spirillospora > Spirillospora cremea. The sequence goes on along the minus strand of NZ_BMRF01000002.1, from coordinate 760,710 downwards.
GTGGCCGCACACGTGGCTCGAATGGCCCGACTTCCGTCTCCCCCGCGACCGCGACCAGGCCATCCAGGAGATCCGGGCGCTGCACGACCGAGCCCGATCGGGCGCCGCGGTGGAGGTCGCCTGCGGTGGCGGCGTCGGCCGCACGGGGACGGTGATCGCCTGCCTGGCCGTCCTGGCGGGTATCGACCCGGCGGACGCCGTCACCTGGGCGCGCGAGCACCACAACAAGCGGGCCGTCGAGACCCCGTGGCAACGCCGCTGGGTCCGAAGCTTCCCCAGCCGGAGCACGCCACCGTCCTGAGCCCTCGTGTCGCCGACGAGAGCCGGCAAGCCGGTCGTCCTCGCCTCATGCTCGGCGCGCGTGGACCCGACGAGGCGAGGACGACCGTGCGCGACCTCCTCGACCGGCAACCGGGCGGTCCTGGACCGCCGCGATGCCCCTGTCCGGCGGGGCCGCGCGGACGCTCACCCGAAGGTGCGCCCGTCCGATCCCGGTCGGCGCGGAAGCCGGCGCAGCCGACCGCCGAACTCTGGACGCCAGGAGGCGACGACCGCGCATCAACCGCCGTGGGGCAGGAGGTTCGGGAGGAGGTCGACCAAGGTCTCCTGGTCGGCGGGGACGGTCGGGACGTATTCGGTGATGCCGAGGCCGGCGAATGCGAAGCGGCTCGTGAGGGCCTGGACGGCGGTGCGCAGGGTCTCGGGGGTGATGCCGCCGGGCTCGGGGCAGTTGAGGGAACCGAACGCGGCCGGGTCGAGGACGTCCAGGTCGATGTGGACGTAGACGGCCGTCGCTCCGGTGGCGGTGACGGTCTCGATCAGGCGGTCGGCGTCCAGGTCCCCGGGGGCGAGGTGCCGGACGCCGGTCTCATCGATGTAGACCTGCTCGGCGGGGTCCAGGGCGCGGGCACCGGCGAGGACGACCTGTTCCGGGTGGAGCGGCCGTTCGGGGAGCAGGGCGGCCGGGCCCTCGCCCAGCAGCGTGCGCATCACCATGCCGTGGAAGGCGCGGGACGGCGACGTTTCCGGAGTGTTCATGTCGGCGTGCGCGTCGAACCAGACCACCGCGAGCGCATCGCCGTGACGGGCCAGCGCTGCGGAAACGGGCGCCAGTTCCACTCCGCAGTCGCCGCCGACGGTGACGAGCGGGCTCTCCCTCGCGACGGTGGCGCGGCTCGCGGCGGCGACTGCGGCCAGGACGTCCAGGGCGCGCACGCCGTCGCGTTCGGTGCCGGGCGTGTCCGGTACGGGTACCGAGAGGATGCGCCCGCCGGGCAGGAGACGCGCGAGCCGCTCGGCGCCATCCGTCAGAAGTCTCGCTCGCGGGGTCGCGGCACCCTGCCACTGCGGAACCTTGAGCACCGTCACGGTTTCCATGGCGCCATTCTGCAGCCGGACGCAGCTTGCCCGACAACCCGCCCCCGCGAGCGTCCCGCCCGGCGCGTGATCGCCGGGCTCGTCCGTTGTTCCGCCGGGCGGTTCGGCCTGCAGTTCGCCGTGCCAGCGGGCTCCGGCAGCGTGCCGACGGGCTCCGGCGCCGTGCGCTTGCCTGAATGCACGAGAAACGCAACGCCCCGCCGGTCATCGGCGTCCGCCCTGCCGCCCACGTCGACGGCCGCCCTCCGGGGCCTTCAGCCGAGCTGCTCGGCCAGTCCGACGACGATGCCCTCGGGGCCACGGACGTAACAGAGCCGGTAGCTGTCCTCGTACTGCGCGATCTCGCCGACGAGTTCGGCGCCACGGGCCTGCAGGCGGGCGACCACGTCCGCGATGTCGTCGACGGCGAACATGACGCGGCGGATGCCCAGCGTGTTCGCCGGCGCGTTCTCCGGCTCCGGGCGGATCGCCGTCGGCGTGTGGAATCGCGCCAGCTCAACCCGGCCGTGGCCGTCCGGAGTCCGCAGCATGGCGACCTCCTGCCGGACGTCGTCGATCCCGATGACACGTTCCACCCAGCGCCCCTCGACCGCTCCCTGGTTCTCCAGCTCCATGCCGAGTTCGACGAAGAACGCGATAACGGCCTCGAGGTCATCGACAACGATGAGGACGTTGTCCATCCGTTGGATCGCCATGGGCGCGAGCGTAGTCGTCGGATGACGCATCGGCGCTGGTCTGGGGCCCGAACGCCTCACTCCGACGGGTCGGCACCGTGCACGAACTGCTCGACCGCGGTCTCCACGAGTCCGTCGAGGAGTTCCGGCTTGACGAGCTCGCCGTTGATGAGCGAGGCGATGCCCTGGAGGGTCGCGAACAGGACGATCCCGATCCGCTCCGGGTCGCCCGCCCGGAGTGCCCCTGCCTCCTGCCCCTGAACGATCAGCTCGGACATCAGGCCGAACGGTGCCTGGGCCGCCTCGACGATCCGTGTCGCCCCCGGACGATGCTTGCCGGCGTACATCAACTCGAGCAGCGCCGCGTTCTCGGTGGCGAAGCGGACGTAGGCCGTCATGGCGGCGCGGACGCGCGAGGGGAAGTCCGCGTCCGCGTCCGCGAGCGCGGTGCGCAGTGCCGTGTCCAGCTGGGCGAACCCGGTCTCCGCGAGCGCGTCGAGCAATGCCTGGCGGTCCGGGAAGTGGCGGCGCGGCGCGGCGTGGCTGACACCGACCTCCCTGGCCAGATCGCGCAGCGACAACCGGTCCGCGCCGCGCTCCCGCAGCCCGCGCCCGGCCGCGTCGAGCAGGGCCGCCCGGAGATTCCCGTGGTGGTAGGGCCGCTCCTCACTCACGTCTGGCATGGAGATCACGATATCAGAGGTGTTGCCGTTGACTACTTTGTAGTCGTTGACTACTTTGTAGCCCATGACAACATTTTCCGCATCGAGTGTTCCTTCCATGACGGGCCGGACGTTCGTCGTCACCGGCGCGAACAGCGGGATCGGCCGCGCGGCCGCCCGCGTCCTCGCCGCCAGGGACGCGCGCGTCGTCCTCGCCGTGCGCGACCTCGACAAGGGACGGGCGGCCGCCGCGACGATGACCGGGCACGTCGAGGTCCGGCGGCTCGACCTCGCCGACCTCGCCTCGGTCCGCGCGTTCGCCGCGGACTTCACCGATCCCGTCGACGTGCTGATCAACAACGCGGGCGTGATGATCCCGCCCCTCTCCCGGACGGCGGACGGCTTCGAGTTGCAGTTCGGCACCAACCACCTGGGGCATTTCGCGCTCACGAACCTGCTCCTGCCCCAGATCCGGGAGCGGGTCGTCACCGTCTCGTCCACAGGCCACAGGGCGGGTTCGATCGACTTCGACGACCTCAACTGGGAGCGCAGGACGTACCGGGCGATGGCCGCGTACGCGCAGTCCAAGCTCGCCAACCTGCTGTTCACCTCCGAACTCCAGCGACGGCTCACCGAGATCGGCGCACCGGTGATCGCGACCGCCGCGCACCCCGGGGCGGCGGCCACGAACCTGCTGCGGACCGACCCCCGGCGCCGCGTGCGCAAGCTACTGGAGAGCGCGGTGATCAGGGTCGTCGCCCAGAGCGACGACGAGGGCGCGCTGCCGAGCCTGTACGCGGCCGTGGCGGAGATACCGGGCAACGGCTACGCGGGCCCGAGCGGGTTCCTGGAGCAACGCGGTGCGCCGAAGCCGGTCGGCCGCTCCGCGAAGGCACGGGACACCGAGGTCGCGCGCCGCCTGTGGAACGTCTCCGAAGAACTGACGGGAGTCACCTTCCCCCGACACACCCTCGAAGCCGCCTGACCACGGCCCGCGCTGCTTCCGCGTGGTCTGGGTGGTGGACTCCGGTGATCCACTGGCTCCCGCCCGCGCCGGCCCGGTCGCGGGAGGGAGCGCCGCTCGTCCGCTCGGGTTACGGGCGTTTCATCGCAGGGCGTTCAGGTCGATGCCGCGTGCCAGCGCCTGGTAGCCCGCGTCGTTGGGGTGCAGCCCGTCCTCGAACACGTAGGACAGCCGGGGACGGTCAGGGTCGGCGGGGTCGGCAATGATGCGGTCGGCGTCGAGAACCGCGTCGAACTCGCCACCGGTGCGGATCCAGTGGTTGATGGCGTCGCGCTCCTTCTCCACCTGGGGCGTCCACATCGGGAACAGGGCGCCCTTCATCGGCACGATGGTCGTGCCGACGACCTTGAGGCCGCGCTTGCGGGCGGCGCGGATCAGCTGCCGCTGGGCCTCGATGACCTGCTTCGCGGTCGCCGGTCCGCCCGGGGCCAGGCAGGGGTCGCCAAGGCTGTCGCGGATGTCGTTGGCGCCCAGATGCACGATGACCGAGCTGACGCCGGGACGGTCGAGGACGTCGCGGGCGAACCGTCCGGTGGCGCGGTCACCGCTGCACGCCGAGTCGTGCCGCGCCCGGTTGCCGCCGATCCCGGCGTTGACGACGCCGAGCGGGCGGCGGGCGGCGGCGAGCCGTTCGGCCAGTGCGTCCGGCAGCCGCGCGTCGGCACCGCGGGTGGCGCCGACGCCGTCGACGAGCGAGTCCCCGAAGGCCACCACGGATCCCGCGTTCCCGCCGGTCACCTCCACGCCCGCGAGGTAGTACAGAGCGTCGGTGGTCTGGGTGTAGGCGTCGGAGCCGACGTCGGACAGGTGGTCGCCGGACGCACGGTAGGCCGGCTGTGTCGTGAAGCGGTGGAAGGTCGCCGGCCCGGTGTTCCGGGCGAACCGGAGCGTGATCGCCAGCTTCTCCAGCGGTGCGGCGGCCAGCGGCACCGGATCGCTGACGAGTTCGCCGCCCGGCGGGACGATGGCGGTGCGGGCGCCGCCGAACGTCAGCGTCGCGGTGGTGTCCGGCCATACCTTGGCGCCGCCGGCCGACCGGCCGACCGCGGCGGCGGCGACGGGCAGCGGCGCCGTCCCGTAGAGGTTGGACAGGCGGATCCGGATCCGCTCGCCGCCCGTGCTCAGCCGGACGACCTGGCGCAGCGACTGGTCGCCGAAGCCCTCCACCGACCAGTTCGCCCCCTCGTCCTCGCCCCCGGCGATGGGCCGCTGCATCGCCGTCCCCCAACTCTGCGTCCAGTTCGCGGACTGGGCGGACATCGGCCGCGCCGACGCCTCGGGGGCGCGAGAAGCGGCGTGGACGAGCCCGGCGATCAATGCGATGCCGGTCATCAACGGGACGGTGACCTGGGTGGAAAGCCTTCGTTTCATGTTTGAATTCCACCGTTGGGGGGCGTCCCGTCGCATCATGGCGGGCCTCCAACTTCGAGGTATATCCAGCCCTACCTCGGCAGCCGGTGCCGGACGGTGGCACGGTGGCGGGTCTCCGGGTCGGCCCCCGGCGAGCCCCTCGCCGGGGGTTGCTCGAACGTCACGCCCCTCCGTGGACACGACCCGAAAGCGCCGCCATCGCCACTTCTGGTCCTCGCGGCACGCACGTCCGCGGCGTCGACCGGCACCGCTCCGCCGAATTCTCGCCGTGCCGACTGTCTGCGTGGCCGTCCCGTCGATGCGGGCCCGGCTGCCCCCTCGGGTCCGCGCCGCGTTGCGGCATGCCGCCGTCGCCGATCCGTCCGGTCAGTTCTGCGGAACGGGTGCCAGGTCCTTGTGGACGACCGTGAAGCCGCCCCTGGTGACGGGGCCGAACGGAGCGGGGGCCATGCCCGTGCCCGTCTGGGGATTCTCGATCCATTCGCCGTTCTCGTCCTGCGTGAGGTTCATGAACTCCCACCCGTAGCCGACGCGGTCGCGGGTGCGGCCGGGCTTGTCCTTGCCGCCGTCGTAGACGCTGAAGCCGAGCCGCTGCCCGACCCAGTCCGGGCCGCCCTCGCTCACCTCGTCGATCACGGCGGTCAGCACGGCGTAGCCGGGCGCGGTGGCCAGTGAGTCGACGTGCCCGGACGCGGTGATCGGCTCGTCCAGGCCGGGCGAGTGGTGCGAGATGCGGACGGTGCCCGTGGCGGCGTTGGGCGCGCCGGGGAACTCGCCTTCGGCGTTCGCGTACGGGGTCGCGCGGGCGTCGAAGCCGAACGCGCGGACGTCCTGGTCCTGGTGGTACGTCCGGCGCATCTCCCCCCATCCGGTGACGCTCGCGACCTTCGGTTCCTTCTTCTCGGGACGGGCGGACGCGGACGGGGCGACGGTCGCGGTCACGGCGAGTGCGGTGGCGGCGGCCACGGTCACGGCGACGAGGTTGCGCGGGTTCGGCATGTTTCCTCCGGGTCTGGTCGGTCTCCATTGAGACTGCCGAAGGGCCCGGGGGCGCCGCCTCACCCGCGCGGGCGGGGCGCCTCCCCCGCGCGGGCGAATCGGTCGGAGTCCCTGGACGGGCACGTCCGGCCCGAAGCGTTCGATCGAGCGGGTCCCCACGGGCCGCCCTCGACGAAGAGGAAGAAGGCCGTGAACAGGGCGGAGACGGCCGGCAGGGAGAGGTTGGCGCGATTCGGTCCGTAGTGGGTCTCGTGCACACCGTCAGCACCCATACGGGAAAACGTAGGTCGTGTCTTCAAGAAACCCTAGGTTTACGCGCGCTATTACGAAATTACGTTATTCTGGAGCCATGGAGGACGGACTGGAGGAGCGGCTCGCGCGCCTGGAGCGGCGCGTCGAGCATCTGGAGGGGCGTGACGAACCGTCCTCGGAGGCGTCCGCACCCCTGGACGGCGACGTCTTCTGGGCGCTGAACGAACTCAAGGTGCGGGTCGCCGAACCGGGCGCGGTGATGTTCACCGGCACCGTCGACCTGCCCACCGGCGAGCACTACGAGTGGCAGGAGGGGCGGACGGCCGACGAGCTCCTGGACACCGACTGGGGCGAGCTGGCGCCCGCGCTGTCCGCGCTGAGCCACCCCGTCCGGCTCCTGCTGCTGCAGGAGATCCTGCACGGCGCGCGGACGACGTCCGAGCTGGCGAAACACGAGCGGCTCGGCACCACCGGGCAGCTCTACCACCACCTGCGCGCGCTCGTCACCGCCGGATGGCTGCGCGCCGGGGCGCGCGGGCACTACGCGGTTCCGGGCGAACGCGTCGTCCCGCTGCTGGCCGTCCTCGCCGCCGTGCGCAGGTAAAGGAGGAACGCGATGAACGGCAAGTTCGTGACGCAGCTGAGCAGGTACCAGCTGCCGCTGATCCTGGTGGGCCTGGTCCTGGTCTTCACCGAGTCGCTGCACGCCATGGGATGGCTGCTCCTGGTGGGCATGGCGCTGATCGTCGCCGGGCTGGCGGTCTTCGGCGCGGGGCTGCTGATCAAGCCGGACGCACCGCCCCGCCCGCCCGTCCCGCTGCGGGCGCCCGTCCGGGGCCGCTGGGTGCCGGTGAACAGCCCGTCCGACAAGGTGCCCAGCCACGGGACGCACGAACTGGGCCAGGCCTACGCCATCGACCTCGTGCACCAGCCCGACGAGAAGGTCTCCTGGGAGGCCCTGCACCTGTGGCCGCCGATGCGCCGCCCGTCCGCGTTCCCCGCGTTCGGCGAGGCCGTGCTGGCCCCGGCGGACGGCGTCGTCGTCTCCGTGGGGCGAGGGCAGCGCGACCACTGGAGCCGCAACTCCTGGATCGCGTTCCCCTACCTGATGGTGGAGGGGGTCGCGCGGGGCATCCTGTCGCTGCTGACGCTGTCCAGCGGACGGTTCGTCCTCGGCAACCACGTCATCCTCGAACTCGAGGACGGCGTGTACGGGGTGTTCGCGCACCTGCGGCGGGGGTCGGTGCGCGTCCGGAAGGGAGATCGCGTGACGGCCGGTCAGGTGCTCGGCGACTGCGGCAACTCGGGCAACTCGTCCGAACCGCACCTGCACTTCCACCTGATGGACCGCCGCCGCCCGGGGATGGCCGCCGGGCTCCCGTTCACGTTCGCCTTCGAGGCCGGCGGGACGGCACACGAGGGCGTCCCCGGCGGGCAGCGGCCGTTCACCGTCCCGGCCGCGACCGAGCTCGACCGGGTCTCCTGACCCACGGCGGCTCCGCACCGACCGACGATGGCGAGCCCCGAGGATCCGCGCCGGGGCACGCGCCCCAGGGCCCATGCGCCCCCCGGGGGATCGGCCGCCCAGGGACCCGGCCCGCGTCCGGGGCACGCCCCACGCTCCGGGGCCGTGCGGGCCGGGAGCGTGGGGCGCCGGGGAGGTCCGGGCGGGCCGCCACGGATTCCGGCCCGGACGAACCCGGTGTGCCAGCGGCGGGCGGGTCGGAGCGCCCGCCGCTCGCACGTCCGGGAGGGTCAGCCGGTCCCCGGGAGGTCGGGGAGGCCCTCGGTGTTGTCCCAGATGGCGCAGTTGTGGTCGGTGTAGTAGCGGACGTCCCGCACGTTCGTCACGCCGTCGGCGTGCAGGTTCTGCACCTTGCCGATGACGGGACGGTACGCGGGCCACTCGGGCAGTCCCGAGCCGTTCGGGTCGCCGGTGGCGGCGAACCGGCTCCAGTAGCCGATCATGGTCGCGGCGAGCTCCCGCTGCGCGGGGTTCAGCGTGATCGGGCGGGCCGGGAAGTCGAACAGCAGCGGCAGCTCGGCCCCGTGGTAGGCGCCGAGTTCGAGGTCGGGCGGGGTGGCGTAGACGCTCGGGACGTTCGGCTCGGTGAACTCGTACATGTGCACCGGGACGCCGTCCTGCAGGGCCTTCGCGTCGCGGCGGGCGGGGCACGAGAACGCGGCGTTCGTCAGCGCGCGGACGATCGCCGAGTCCGGGCCGCCCTCGATGTCGGAGGACGTGAGCAGGGTGCTCGCCTCGTGCCGGGTCGTGCCGAGCATCATGGGGACCTTCGCGTACTCGCCGGCCGGGAAGGCGTCCGCGGCGGCCTTCGGCAGGACGGGCGTGCCCGTGGTCGGCGCGAGGGCGAGGGACAGCTCCGACTCGCCCTCCGCCGGGACGGTCGCGTCGAGCAGTTCTCCGGCGGGCTTGCCGCGCAGGCACTCGGCGGTGCCGCAGCCGACCTCCTGCGCGAGTTCGGCACCGGCGGTCTCGGCCTCCGGGAGGGTGCGCGCGACGAGCTGGCAGGGGCCGCTCTGCATCACCGCGCGGTGGAACAGGCCCGTGGACGCGGGCGACAGGACGTGCGAGCAGACGCTCCCGCTGCCCGCCGACTGGCCCGAGATCGTCACGTTGCCGGCGTCGCCGCCGAACGCGGCGGCGTTCGCCTTCACCCAGCGCAGGGCGGCCTGCTGATCCATGATCCCGTAGTTCCCGGACCTGGACGCGTCCTCGGCGGACAGTTCGGGCGTCGCGAGGAACCCGAACACGCCCAGCCGGTAGTTGACCGACACGACGACGTTCCCGGCGGCGGCGAGCCGCTGCGCGTCGTAGGTGGAGCCGGAGCCGTACGCGAACGCGCCGCCGTGGAACCACACGATCACCGGGAGGTTCCCGGACGCCTGGGCGGGCGCGTAGACGTCCAGGTACAGGCAGTCCTCGTTGGTGACCTGGTCGCGGCCCATGAACGGTGAGGCGTTCTGCGCGCAGGCGCCGCCATGCTCGGCCGCGGGGCGGACGCCGTCCCACGCGGCGGCGGGCTGCGGCGCCTTCCAGCGCAGCGGCCCGACGGGCGGCGCCGCGTAGGGGATGCCGCGGAACACCCGGCCGAGGCCGGTGGCGACCCCCTCGACCTGTCCTCTGTCGGTGGTGACGACGGGCCCGGCGTCCGCCGCCGCCTGCGTGACCGGCGCCGCGAGCACCGTCGCCGCGACGGCGCAGGCGGCCGCGACGCGGAGTACGCGTCGAATCATGGCTTCCTCCCTGATGGATACGAGGCGAAGAGTGCCCGCCGCCGACCGGGACGGGTATGTGTTCGCCGCGCAATCGGCCGCCGCCGACCGCGAACCCGGGTGAGTTGCGGTGTCCGCCCGGACGAGCGTGGCGGCGTCCCCGCGACGTCGCCGCCACGCCGGCCGAACCGCCGGACGTTCGTCGCGTTTGCCCCGCGATGACCGTTCGCCGTACGGTGAGCGCTCATCGGCGTGTAGCTCAAGCAGCAGAGCACCGGGCTGAACTCCCGGAGGGTGCAGGGGCGGAACCTGCCACGTCGGCCGGGCTTATTCGGTTGCCCCCGGAATGTGCCGTCTCTACGGTTTCCGGTGATCAGCGTGTAGCTCAGTCAGGAGAGCGCCGGGCTCGGGACCCGGAGGGCGCGGGGGCGGAACCCGCCACGCTGGCTATGGACGAAGTGCAGGTGAACCCCGGTTACGCCGCCGGGCAGATGGCCCGGGCGTTCACGACGGCGATGTCGCACGAGGACGCCGGCACGCGCCGCCGCGCGGAGGAGCGGCTCGCGCGCTGGCGACGCGTCCTCGACGGGATGGGCGACGGCTCCCTGGCCGTCGGGTCGCGGACGCCCGTCGCCGGGCTACCCGCGTGGGCGACGCTCGAGGTGCTGCGCGGCGGGTTCGCGACGGGCGAGGCCGCGGCGGGCGGCGACCTGCTCGAGTTCGAGGCGGACGCGGCGCGGCGGGCCGGGCTCCCCGCGCGGCGCGCGGAGCTGTTCCGGCGCGCGCTCACCGAGGACGGTGTCCGCGAGCTGCACGAACGCCTCGACGACGGCCGGTACGAGATCGTCCTGCCGGAGGAGTCGGCGCTGCTCGTCGTCGCGTGGCTGCTGCGGGCGGGCGACCGGGCGGGCGCGCTGGAGGTGCTGGAGGAGATCGGGCCGTTCGCCGACCGGCTGCGGTTCGCCCCCCGGCCCGGCGCGCAGCCCGCGGACGCCTCGCTCGTCCACCGCGAGCCGGTCGGGGAGGTCCGGCGGCGGCTCGGGGAGCGCCGCCCCCACGCGGCCGTCGAGACGATGAACGAGGCGCTCGCGGTGTGGAACCCGTTCGCCGACGAGCTGCTGGAGCACTGGCTGGAGACGGTCCGGGACGGGCGCGTCCGCGCCGTCGAGCCGGACGGCTGGCGCGAGCGCGGCACGGCGCTGCTCGACCGCTACGAGCGGCTCGCGGCCGAGCACACCCGCTGCACGAAGCATCGCAGGCCGAAGGAGAACGCCGCGATCCTGCGGACGTCGCTGGCGGACGTCCTCGCGGGCCGCGAGCCGTCGCGGCTGCTGCGGCACGCGATCGAGTCGATGGTCGCCCGGCGCGGGACGCCCGGGTCGGCGGAGCACGCGGCGCTGCGCGACCGGCAGGCGGCGGACGCCGCGCGGTCGTCGCACCACGCGATCGCCCAGCTCGTCCTGGCCCGGCTGGCGAACGAACCGGACGACACGGGCGTGCTGGAGGTCGAGCCGTTCGTCCGCCCGGTGACCGCGGAGGAGGCGCGCCGCACGGGCGTCGCGGCGGGCACCGCCGTGCCCGGGTGGCTGCGGGACACGGTCGAGACCGCGCTCGAGGCCCCGGTGGCGGCGCTGGTCGAACGCGGGATCGTCCCGTCGGCCGAGGTACTGGCGGAGCTGGTGCCGCAGCTCACCGCGGCGGCGACGTCGGAGGCGTACGCGGACCCGGCGCTGCGGCGGGTGATGGCGGCGACGTACCGGGCGTTCCGCAACCGGCGGTCGCTGCTGCTGACGAACCTGGAGAGCCAGGTCCGGCTGCACGAGCTGCCGTGGGTGCGGGCCGCCGAACGGCACCGCGACGCGGGCGCCACGACGCCGCGGGTGCGCGGCGTCCTGGTGCGGCTCGCCGAGCTGGCGCTGCAGGGCTTCCCGGGCACGATCCTGCCGAACCCGCTGATCGCCGAGCTCCGGACGCTCGCCGAGCGCTCGGGCCTGGACGTCCCGTTCGTGGAGGAACTCGCCGCGGACATCTTCATGGGACGGTTCTCCCCCAAGTTCGCGCGGGCCGCCGGGCTCGCCGGGGAACTCCTCGACGGCACCCTGTACGCGCGCTACTACGGCATCGACCACCGTGCGCTGGACGCGTGGCGGTTCCGCGACCTGTGCAGGACCCGCGCCGGTGCGACCGGCGGCTGGTCGGTGCCCGGAAACGGGATGATCATCGAGCAGGCGCAGATCCTGACGACGCACAACCTCGCGGTCCTCGTGCATCCGATCGAGGCCGATCCGCTGGACGGCTGGGACGGCCTCGCCCGCCGCGCGTTCGGCACCGCGTGCCGGCTCGTCCGCAAGGTCGAGGGCGCCCCGCGCCCGCTGGGCACGATCAAGGACGCGGCGTACGCGTGGCGGCAGGCCCTCTTCTTCCTGTCGCTGTGCGGGCTGAAGGAGCAGGCCGCGGTGGCCGCCTGGATGCAGGACGAACTCGACCGGCAGCCCGCGCACGTCGTCCGGCGGCTCGATCCCGTGCTGGCGGGGCTGCGGCACGTCCTGGTCGGCGGGACGTTCGACGACGCCGCGCCCCCGGACGCGCGGCGCCTGCTCGGCTGGTCGGTGAGCCCCCACTGGATGCGCGGCGCCTGAGCGACGCGCCCCGAAGACCTTCACCGGCTTCGAGTGGACGCGCGCTGCCGCCCGGCGGGCGCGAGATCGCCGCTGCGGGCACCCGCGTGCGTCCGGCGGCACGGGACCGCCGGAGGCCCGTCCGGGGCCTCCGGTTCGCCGGTCCCCGGGCGCTGATCGGGAGGCTCCGAAAGGTGCGCGTCCGGCCGTCCGGAACCCCTGGTTTGTCGGACCCCGCTGAAAGTGTGGGACACGGTGAACGGTTCGTGTTCCACCGGCGGGAGGTCGTGGTTTGGGTGTGTGGGAACGGTCGAGTTCGGTGCGGGTGGTGCCGCCCGTCCGGCCGCGCAAGCTGGCGAAGGTGCCGTTCGTCGAACTCGCGGACGGACGCGTGCAGGGCGTGGTGTCCAGCGGTTCGGACGTCGCTCGCGTGTACGTGTCGTCGATCACCGCGGGGACGCACGGGCTGAGTTGCAGCACCAACAACAACCGGCCGTGCGGCGGGCTGCGCGGGACGTATCCCTGCAAGCATCTGCAGGCGCTCGTCGCCGAGGCCGTCCTGCAGTACGGGCGGGAGCGGGTCGAGCGGTACCTGAAGGTCGACGCCGGTGAGGACGGCGACCTGGTCGGCGCCCTCGACGGGCGCAGGGACCCGGCGCCGGCGGCCGTCGTGTTCAACCGGTTCCTGCGGCACCTCGCGTACCTGGAGGTGGCCGCGTCGCCGGAGCCGCTGCCGGAGATGCACTGGTTCCCGGGAGGGGCGCACTGATGCGGGGGCTCACGGAGCTGACCGGCGGGGCGCCCGCCGGGGTCGACGAGGCGCTCGGCCTGGTCGACGGGTTCGACGCGGCGCTGACCGGCGGGTTCGGCCGGCTCGGGGCGGAGCAGTCGGCGGCGCTGAGCGCGCTGGCCGGGGCGCTCGCCGGGTCGCCGCTGGGCGGTCCGGCGGCCGAGGCGGTCGAGAAGATCGCCGCCGGGGCCGTCGCGGAGGCGCACCTGCTGACGCTGGCCGGGGCGCGGACGGCGCTGTTCGGCTCGGTGCACGACGCGCTGCTCGCCCAACTGGACGGGGCCGTCGGCCGCACCCGGGCGCGATGCCCGGCCGCCGGCGGCGACGACGTCGCCGCGAACCTGCTCGCGGGCTGCCGGTCCTGGCTGGCCGAGCTGGCGATCGCGGGCTGGCGCGGCGTCGACCACGACCTGGTGTCGGCGGCCGACCAGTTCGTCGAGGGGCTGCTGAAGGAACCGCGGCTGCGCGGCGCGGCCGTCCTGCTGGACGGGCTCGCGGCGGAGCTGCGGGCGTCGTCGCCGGTCGCGACGATGGAGGCGGTCCCGGAACGCCGCTGGGCCGACCTGTGGGCGCGCGGCATGCTGCTGACCAGGGCGGGCGCGGCGGCGACGGCGGCCGAGGAGGTGTCGGGACGGCTGCTGGTGCTGGGCGTCGACGTGCACGAGCACGGCACGTCCGTCCAGGTGCAGGTCCACGGGGTGCTGGAGGTCGACGGCGGCGACGCGCGGCTGGTGCGGACGGCCGTCGCCGCGCCGAAGGTCGACACCATCACCGGGCCGCCGATGTGGCGGCTCCTGGACGCCCGCCCGACCCTTCTGAAGGCGCTCGCGGAACGCCGCTGCCTCAACGTCACGGAGATGGCGCTCCGGCCGGGCGGCGACCTCGTCTGGGACGACGGCAGAGCACGCGCGGGCCAGGAGGCCGATCCCTTCGCGGTGGCACGGGTGCAGCTGGCGGACGCGGTCGCGGCGGAGGCACCGCCGCTGGACCGCCACCCGGTGCGCATCGCCGAACCGGTGTTCCTGGAGGGGTACGCGGTGAACGAGACCGCCCTCGAGCTGGACGGACGCGCCATCGACATCGACTTCGACCGGCTGCCCGCGTGCGGGCCGGTCACCCCCGAACTCGTGCGGGCCTCGACGTCCTGCATCGGGCTCGTCCGGTGGGACGGCACGTGGCGGGTGCAGCCGCTCGCCGTGCAGGCGACGGTGAAGAAGAAGCCCGTCGAGGCCGGCACGGGCGACTGGGCGCTCGGCCCGACCGACCCGAAGGTGCTCAAGGCGACGTCCCGCACCGGCGACGCCGTGGGAGTGCTGCGCGAGCGGGCGGGACGGTTGCTGCGCAAATGAGCGAGATCGAGGAGAAGCGGCGGCAGGTCCTGTACTGGCGCCTGCTGGCCCGCCTGTTCGAGCCCGAGGAGCAGCCCGCGCTGGAGTCGTCGAGCGTCGCGATCGTGGACGACCTCGGCCTCCCGCCCGCACTGCTCGACCCGGGCATATCGGTCGACAACCTCGTCCAGCGCTTCCCGGACCTCGACCCCGAGTTCAGGGCCCTGGCCGACCTCACCACCCCCGCCGAAACGCCCCCCGGCGAGTCCCCGAGCCCGGCCGTCCCCCCGAACACCACCACGAGCGCTGACTCGGCCCCGAGCGCCACCGCCGACGCGGACACGGACCTCGACGCGGGCCCGGCAGCGGACGGCGGGACGGCCGACGCGGCCGCCGGCACCGGCACGTCCGGCGGCGAGGTCCAGGTCCGGCGGGCGGCGCTGATGTCGAAGCTGCTGCTCAACGCGTTCTCGACCGGCTCCGGGGCGGTGTCGGCGACGCAGCTCGCCGACTGGCAGAAGGACGCGGGGTGGCTGAAGTGCGCGCTCGGCGACGAGGGCGGCCGGGAGATCTCCGGGACGCTGTCGGAGCTGGAGGGCGACCTCGTCCGGCGGATGGCGCTGCGGGAGGTGCTGGCCGATCCTCGGCTGGCGGCCCGGCTGACGCCGAGCATGTCGCTGATCGAGCAGCTCCTGCGGGACAAGGCGAACCTGTCGGGGGTCGCGCTGGCCAACGCGAAGTCGCTGATCCGCCGGTTCATCGACGAGGTCGCGGAGGTGCTGCGCACGCAGGTGCAGCAGACGAGCGCGGGCGTGATCGACCGGTCGGTGCCCCCGAAGCGGACGTTCCGCAACCTCGACATCGACCGGACGATCTGGAAGAACCTGCCGAACTGGAGCCCGAAGGACGAGCGGCTCTACGTCGACAAGCTGTTCTACCGGCAGACGGCGAAGCGGACGACGCCCGCGAAGCTGATCGTGGTGGTGGACCAGTCGGGGTCGATGGTCGACTCGATGGTGAACTGCACGATCCTGGCGTCGATCTTCGCGGGGCTGCCGAAGGTGGACGTCCACCTGATCGCCTACGACACGCGGGCGCTGGACCTGACGCCGTGGGTGCACGACCCGTTCGAGGTGCTGCTGCGGACGAACCTCGGCGGCGGCAACGACGGGCCCGTCGCGATGAACCTGGCCCAGCCGAAGATCACCGACCCGCGCAACACGGTCATGGTGTGGATCTCCGACTTCTACGAGTTCGAGGCGTCCCAGCCCCTGTTCACCATGATCGAGTCGGTGCACCGGTCCGGGGTGAAGTTCATCCCGGTCGGGTCGGTGAACAGTTCCGGATCGCAGATCGTGAACCCGTGGTTCCGGGAGCGGTTCAAGGGGCTCGGCACCCCGGTCATCTCCGGCCGCATCCAGAAGCTCGTGGCCGAACTGAAGAACTTCCTGGCCTAGTCCCAGGCACACAGACGATGAGGAGAGCGATGTCCGAGATGCTGCGCGCCCCCGCCGAGGCGAAGTACGCCGAGGAGCTCGACTACCTGGAGTCGATCGACGACGGGCCGAAGCCGTTCGCGTGGCGGTTGTCGCCGCGGATGGTGCGGCTGTTCGTGCTCGGGTCGGAGCGGGCGGACGGCCTCGACCGGGAGATCCCGCAGAAGTGGTTCGGCGACCGCAGCTTCGTGGAGCGGAGCATCGTGACGCTGGCGTCGGACCGGGGGCTGCTGCTGATCGGCGACCCGGGCACCGGCAAGAGCTGGCTCGCGGAGCTGCTGTCGGCGGCGATCTGCCGGAACTCGACGCTGGTGGTGCAGGGCACGGCCGGCACCACCGAGGACCACATCAAGTACTCGTGGAACGTGTCCATGGTGATCGCGAAGGGGCAGTCGCGGGACTCGATGATCCCCTCGCCGATCATGACGGCGATGGAGTCGGGGGTGATCGGCCGGTTCGAGGAGCTGACCCGCTCGACGAGCGACGTGCAGGACGCGCTGATCTCGATCCTGTCGGAGAAGTACGTGTCGATCCCCGAGCTGGACGACGACAACATCGTGTTCGCGCAGCCCGGGTTCTCGATCATCGCGACGGCGAACAGCCGCGACCGGGGCGTGAACGACCTGTCGTCCGCACTGAAGCGGCGGTTCAACTTCGTCCGCATCCCGGTGGTGACGAACAAGAAGAGCGAGGCGGAGATCGTCCGGTTCCGGACGGCCGAGCTGCTGCGCCGCCACGAGATCGACCTGGAGGTGCCGCCGACGCTGCTGGACGTCCTGCTGCAGAGCTTCGCCGACCTGCGGTCGGCCGCCGAGTCGGCGACCAGCGACGACGAGAAGCTGGAGTCGGCGCTGTCGACGGCCGAGCAGATCGGGGTGCTGGAGGACGCGATCCTGCACAGCCAGTTCTTCGGCGACCGGACGCTGACGGCGCGGACGCTCGGCAGCTCGCTCGTCGGGTCGCTGGCCCGCCGCGCCCCCGAGGACCTGGCGATCCTCAACAAGTTCTGGCACGGGGTCGTCGAGCCGCGCGGCAAGGACGACGGCACCTGGCGGGGCTTCCTCGAGGGCGGCCGCGACACGATCGCGACCCTGTCTTGAGCCCGAGCGTGTTCGACCCGCTGCGCGAGCAGCTGCTGGACGCCGCCCGCACGTTCGGCGAGGGCGGGGTCGCGGGGCTGCTCGCCGGGATGGTCGACGACGTCGACCGGGCGCTGCGGGAGGAACTGGAGATCTTCCCGGTGTGCCACCACTCGCCCGCGTCGGCGCTGGCGATGGCGCGGCGGCTGCGGGAGAAGCGGCCGAAGGTCGTCTACCTGGAGCTGTGCGAGGACTTCACGCCCCTGCTGGCGGAGCTGAAGAACTGCCGGCTGCCGGTGGCGCTGCAGTCGTTCGCGAACGAGCTGGACGGGTTCCCGAAGAAGTGGGCGCCGCTGAGCGTCATCGCGCCGATCACCGAGGCGTCCGCCGAGTACCAGGCGATCGCGTACGCGCAGGAGACCGACGGGGTCGAGCTGGTGCTCGTCGACCGGTCCACCGACCACGTCTACCAGTGGGAGCCGCCCGGATCCGACGGCCCGCCCGAGCCGGACGGCCGGGACGTCCAGGCCGGCGACGAGGACGCGCTGCACGGCGACGCGGTCGGGGTCGAGCTCGGCGACCTGCGGCCCGGGTTCGCCGAGCTGGAGGAGCACCTGCTGCACCACGGGAAGGTGCGGCACTGGTCGGAGTGGTGGGACCAGTACGTCGAGCAGCCCCTCGTGGGCGCCGACCACGCCACGTACCGGCAGGTCATGGCGCTGATCGGCAGCCTGTTCCGGCGGCTGGACCCGAACCCCCGCAACCGGGAGCAGAACGAACGGCGCGAGCGGTACATGTGGACGCGGATGCGCGAGCACATCGCCGCGACGGGCGCCGACCCGGCCGACTGCCTGTACGTGTGCGGGGCGGCGCACGCCGTCAGCCGCGTCGACCAGTTCGGGCTGCACCCGGACGCGGCCGAGCCGTTCGAGATCCCGCCGCGCACGGCGACGAAGTGGCGGTACGGGCTGATCCCGTCGAGCCACTCGGCGATCGAGGCGCAGTTCGGGCTGGCGCCCGGGTCGGTGTCGATCGCGGCGGCGACGTTCGCGAAGGCGGCCCGGCGCGGCGGGGCGAAGCCGTTCCGGTTGAAGGGCCAGCGCGGGACGTCCGCCGCCGGGAAGAAGGCCGCCGCGCCCGCGGTCCCGGCGGACGCGGCGGCCGCCGACCGGCTGTCGGGGTTCCTGTCCCGCCCGCCGGCCCTCGATCCGCTCGACGAGTCCGAGCTGCTCGGCTGGTGCGTCGACATCGTCGGGCTGGCGCGCCGCAACGGGTACCTGGCGTCCACCGCCGACGCGATCGCGGTGTTCGAGACGTCCATCCTGCTCGCCGGGATGCGGGGCCGGACCCGTCCGACGCCGTACGACTTCCAGGACGCCGCCGTCACCTGCATCGAGAAGGACCGGGTGCCGGGCCGCCGGGACGTGGCGCGGCTCTGCGAGATCCTCCTCGGCGGCGACCGGGTCGGCCAGGTCGGGTACGAGTCGCTGCCGCCGCTGGCCCGCGACGTCCTCGACCGGCTGGAGCCGCTGGGCCTCGACCTGCACAAGCGCACGGTGCAGCGGGCCCTGCTGAACCTCGACGCCGACCCGGACCTGCGCCCGTGCTCCGACCTGCTGTGGGTGCTGCGGCGGTTGCTGCCCGACGACGCCGTCCGTCCGATCATGGGCGCGCGGGAGCTGGGCGAACGGTCGATCCAGGAGAGCTGGGACCTGGCGATCGGCCGCAACCAGCGCTCGCTGGTCGAGCTGGGGTACGAGGGCGTCACGGCCGAGCAGGTCCTCGAACGGCGGCTGCGGCGGGCCGTGTACGACCCGAAGGCGACCGCCGCCGTGGCGCTGCGCGCCGTCGAGGACGCCGTGGTCCACCTCGGCGCGCAGCGGTTCGCGGACGAACTGGGGGCGCGGGCCGTCGAGCTCCTCGCCGCCGAACGGACCGTGGACGACGCCCCCGACGTCCTGCGCCGGATCCGGCGGCTCCTCGCCCACTACCGCGCGACCGAGCCGGAGCTGCCGCACTGGTGCCGCGAGTTCGTCGTCGCCGGGTACGCGCATTACTGCACGCTCCTGCCGACCGCGTTCGTGGACGAGGACACGGGCGTCCGGCAGGTCGCGGCG
Source organism: Actinomadura cremea (assembly GCF_014648495.1). Taxonomy (GTDB): domain Bacteria; phylum Actinomycetota; class Actinomycetes; order Streptosporangiales; family Streptosporangiaceae; genus Spirillospora; species Spirillospora cremea. Next base: position 741,689 of record NZ_BMRF01000002.1, on the reverse strand, counting down.
ATGCTGGGGTTCCTGCTCGGCATGGAGAGCCTCGCGCTGTCCCTCGGCTGCGAGCGGGCCCAGCTCGAGCTGGCGGTCCGGCAGTCGCATCCGGAGGCGCCCGCGAAGATCGCGCTGCTGTGGGCGGCGAAGTCGCAGCTCGGGATGATGCCCCTGGCCGACGTGCGGGCCCGCTGCGACGAGCTGCTGGCGTCCCCGCTCTCCGTCCCGTCGTTCCCGCACTACCTGAGCGGTTTCGTGCAGGCCCTCGATCCCGCGCCGGCGCTCGCGCCGCTGGTCGTCGAGGTGCTGTCGAAGGCGTTCGGGCGCCTCCCGGACCCGGTGCTGCTCCCCTGGCTCCCGAAGCTGATCCGGGCGCTGAAGGAGAACGCGCGGGAGATGGTGCCGGTGCTGGTCCGCGAGGCGTCCCGCACGTTCCCGGGCTCCCTCCCGGCCCTGGACGCGTGGACGCCCCCGTGGTCGGCCCCCGCCGGGCCCGCGGCGGCCGTCGCCGCACCGGCCGCGGCGTCCGGCCCGGTCACGGACCTGCTGGCGGGGCGTCCGGCCGCCTGCGACGCCGTGGCCGTCCTGCTCGGCCACCCGGCGGAGTGGCGGGCGGTTCCGGCGGCCGCCGGCGGGGAGGCCGCGGCGCTCGTGGAGCGGCACCCCGCGGTGCCCGACACGGTCGCGGCGCTGCTCGTCCGGTAAGCCCCGCACGCCCCCGGCCCCCGCGCATCCCCCCGCGCGGGGGCCGCCGCGCTCGCGGGACCGCGCGGGCGTCGACGCGTGGCCGCATCCCGCCAAAACCCGACATCCCGCACCCCCGAGGCGGGGCGGGCCGCCCCGACAGGGGCGTGATCAGGCACGGAACCGCGCCCGTGCACGCCCGTGCGCGTCCTAGGCTGAGGCGCCATGCGCTGGATCTTGGACGGTGCGTGACGCGGTGCAGGCGGGCGCAAGGTGCTTGCACGCGCGCAAGCGACCGTGACCGGGGCCCGCGCGCTGCGTCAGAGTGAGTGTCGTGCGAGCGGAACGCCAGGTCGCCCGCAGTGTTCCACGCCCATGTCCGACTCCCACCAGGTCATGGAACATGATGTTCGCTTACAGCCAGACACGGAGACGTGAACCCGTCGCTGCCATGAACGCCACCGACACGTGGTCCGGGACGCCCGTGCTCGTCCCGGTTTCCGCGCCCGCCCTGGAACTCTCCGCTCCGGCCGGCCGCACCAACGGCTCGTCGGGCCGGCTGATCGGCGAGATCGACCTCGCCGCGACACCGCCCGCCGTGCGGCTCGCCCGCTCCTACGTCCGCGAGCTCGTCGGCCAGCACTTCGGCGCCGACCGGTCCCGGCTCGGCGAGCTGGAGCTGCTGACGAGCGAGGCCATGACGAACGCGGTGCTGCACGGCCGGCCGCGTCCGGACGGCACCGTGATGCTCGCCGTCCTGCACATCGACCGGTTCGTCCGCGTGGAGATCACCGACGGGGGCCCGCCGCCGGTTCGTCCGGGCGGACCGGACGAACCGGGCCCGCTGGAGGGCCGGGCGCTGGCGCTGATGAAGGCGCTCGCCGCCGACTTCGGCATCCACCGCGGCCCCCAGGGGACGGCCGTCTTCTGGTTCGGCATGGCCGTCGAGGAGGGGTGGCGGCTGCCGTGACACCGGGGTCCACGCTGAGTGCGGGCCGCCGGCCCGTCCCGTCCCGTCCCGGGGACGGGGACGGGGACGCCGGCGGGCGCCTCGACGCGGGCCGCCCGAACGTCGCCCGGATCTGCGACTACTACCTCGGCGGGAAGGACAACTACGCGCTCGACCGGGAATCTGCCGAGCGGGCGCTCCGGCGGGCGCCGATCATCCTGCGGCTCGTCCAGGCGAACAGGGGCTTCCTGGAACACGCCGCACGGTTCCTCGCCGAGACGGAGGGTGTGCGGCAGTTCGCGGACATCGGCTGCGGACTGCCCGCACCCGTCAACGTCGCCGACGTCGTCCGGCGGGTCGACCCGTCCTGCCGCGTCGCCTACGTCGACAACGACCCGATGGTCCTCGCGCACGCCCGCGCGCTGCTCGCCACCGGGCACGGCACCGCCGCGGTCGACGGCGACCTGCGCGACCCGGCCGCGCTCCTCGCCCGTCCGGGACTGCGCCGGATGATCGACTCCGGCCGTCCGGTCGGGGTGCTGCTGTGCGGGGTGCTCGAGTTCCTCACCGACGCCGACGACCCGCGCGGCATCCTGGACGCGCTGGTGGAGGGGCTGCCGCCGGGCAGCCACATCGCGCTCACGCACGTGGAGCGGACGCCCGTACTGGACGAACTCGGCGCGCTCGGCCACGAGTCGGGCCTGCCGTTCACCCCGCGCGGCCGCGCGGAGATCGACCGCATCTGCGGGGCCCTCGCGGCGACCGGCCCTTATCCGGCCGCGCTGCCGCTCGCCGACTCCGGGCGCCGGTCCGGCCCGACGCCGATCGTCGGCTTCGTCGGCCGCGGGCGGGACTGACCGGATCCCGCCGCCATGCAAGCGACCACCTGCCACCGCGCGCACGATTTCGCCCTACCGCCACGTCCGGTTTCGCTACGATCGAATCGTCCACACATGCCATTTTCGGGACGGGCGATGACCGCGGACGGCGAGCCGAAGTCACTCTCCGAGATCACCAAGGACATGGGGCTCAACATGTCCGACGTGGCCGCCTTCTCCGGGCTGGACGAGAGCACCGTCTTCCGGCTGTGGGACAACACCGAATGGCTCGACCGGGTCACCGGACGGTCGCTGCAGGCCCTGATGTCGTCGATCCCCGGGATCGCCGAGTACTCGATGGCGCACGCCGTCCGCAAGCGCCGCACCGCGCTGGTCGCCGAACTGCACGACGAGGGCCTCGACGTCGACGTGGACGTCCTGGAGGGGTCGGGGCTCCCGCAGCAGCACCTGCTGAACGCCCTCGAGGCCGGGCTGCACATCGTCCGCGGGCAGGCCACGCAGAAGACGTCGTCGTTCATCGCCCGCTTCTGGGGCCGCGAGCAGGACAGCGCGCTGGAGTCGCTCTACTCGGCCGAGCCCGGCGAGGGCCTGCTGCGCAACCCCGAGCGCCTCTTCGCCTCGTCGATCGACCTGGCGCCGCGGCTGAACCGCAAGTCGTACTCGTTCCATTCGATACTCGCGCTCAACATCCTGACGCACCAGGTCAGCAAGATCGGCGCCGAAATGGAGACCGACCTCGGCTTCGAGGTGCCCGGACGGCAGAACGCGTTCATGATGCGCGGCGTCGTCATGGGGCAGCTCATCAAGTCCGGCGACCTCGACCTCGCCGAGCGCTACCGCCGGGAACTGGACGCCACGCCCGTCTACGCGGCGCTGGAGGAGTGGTCGTTCCCCACGTACATGCGGGACGGCCGGATCAGCTCCGACTTCACGCTCCCCAACTCGTTGTCCCTGCGCAACACCGCGAACGAGGTCCTGCGGGAGATCACCGAATACAACGACGCCTGCGTGTACTACCTGGCGTCCACCTATGTTCCGCTGGCCCTGAGGCGCGACCCCGCGTTCGGCGGGAAGCTCGCGGAGCTGATCCGGGCGCTCGAACTGCGGATGGCCGACTGCGGGGACAGGAGAGTCCGCGAGACCTGCAACACGCTGGTGCGGCAACTGAAAGGCATCGCCTAATCGACGGCCCGTGGGGGCGCGATTCGACGGGAAGAATGGGGAGCCGGTGGAGGACACGGCGGAAGCTATCGCGAATCTGACGCGGCGGAGATGGGAGGACAACGCGGACTACTGGGTCCAGGTGATCCGGGAGCGCCGCGACCGGTACCGGATCGAACTGACCGACGCCGCCGTCCTCGACGCGATCGGCGACACCGCGGGCCTGCGCGTCCTGGACGCCGGCTGCGGTGAGGGGTACATCGCCCGGACGCTCGCCGGGCAGGGCGCCGACGTCCTCGGGGTGGACGTCTCGCAGGGCTTGATCGACGCGGCGTCGGCGGCTCCCGCGCGCGGCGGCGGGCCCGCGCCGTCGTTCGTCCGCGCGAGCGTCGACGACATACCGGCGGGCGACGACGAGTTCGACCTCGTCGTCTGCAACCACCTGTTCAGCCACCTCCAGGACCCGACGTCCGCGATCGGGGAGTTCGCCCGGGTGCTGCGCAGCGGCGGGCGGCTGGTCGTGCTGACCCTGCACCCCTGCTTCTACGTGGAGAACTCCGAGCAGGGCGCGATGAACAGCGTCCCGGCGTCCCGCTACTTCCGGCCGCGCGGCGTCGACCAGCACTTCAACGTGGACGGCGTCGAGTCGCCCTCGATGATCACGTCGTGGCTCCGGCCGCTGGAGTACTACTCTGGAACGCTCCGAGACGCCGGTTTCGTGATCGCCGACCTGCGCGAGCCGCATCCGACGCGGGAGCAGCTCCGCGACGACCCGTGGTGGCGCAAGGGCTTTCCCACGGCGCTGTTCATGCTGCTGGTCGCGGAGCGGCGCTAGCCTCGGACCATGGACGAGAGCGTACCGCCGGAGCTGGCCGAGCACCCCGACCGGATCCGGTGGAACGCCAAGTACGGGCCGGACGCGCCGGTGCGCCCGGCGCACCCCCTCGCCGTCGCGGCGCTCCGCGAGGCCCCGGACGGGCCCGTCCTCGACCTGGCGTGCGGGCCGTCGGGCGCCGCGCTGCTGGCCGCCGGCGCCGGACGTCCCGTGACGGCGGTGGACGTCTCGGACGCCGCCCTCGCCCGGCTCGGCGCCGAGGCCCGCCGCCGCGGGGTCGCCGAGCCGATCACGCTCGTCCAGGCCGACCTGCAGGCCGACCCGGGGACGTGGCGCCCGCCCGGCGCGTTCGCGGTCGTCCTGTGCACGGGTTTCTGGGACCGCTCCGTGTTCGCCGCCGCCCTCGGCGCCGTCGCGCCGGGCGGCGTCCTGGCCTGGGAGGCGTTCACGACCGAGGCCCGCCGCGACCGTCCGCACCTGCCCGCCGAGTGGTGCCTGGCCGCCGGGGAGCCCGCGTCCCTGCTGCCGGACGGCTTCCGCGTCCTGGAGCAGCGGGACGTGCAGGGCGGCAAGCGTCGCGTTCTGGCTCGGAGTTAGTACGCTGGGTGCTTCTAAGCCCGCCGAGCGGCCCCTTCATGGGGGTATGACCGGTAGATTGCGGGTCGGCCTCCTTCACGCGCTTTCACGCTGCGCTTAGCCCGGGCCTGGGAGGGTGGTCAATCCGTGTCGTCGTCGAACCCGGAGCGAGTGAGGAAACATGTCCGAGGATGACAAGCCCCGGGGTGAACCGGCGGTCAAGGCGAAGATTCCCAACGCCAAGAGCATCCGGAGTCCGGAGTTCACCCCGCACGGCATCAGCGCCGGGCGCGGCAGCGGCCTGAACCGCCCGTCCGGGCTCACCGCCAAGCAGGCGAAGCGCCGCCGCATCGCTGCGATCGCGGGCGCCGTCGTCGCCGTCGTCGCCATCGCGGGCGGGACGACGTACTACCTCACCCGGCCCGGTCCGGCCGTGGCGGTGAGCGGCTCCTTCGGCAAGGCGCCCAAGATCGAGATCCCGTCCGAGGTCGCGCCGCCCGAGACCCTCCAGGTCTCCACCCCGATCGTGGGCGAGGGGGAGAAGATCGCCAAGGGCGACACCACCTACCTGCAGTTCGCCTACTACAAGTGGTCTCCGAAGGACGATCCCGAGGACTCGAAGATCAAGAGTTCCAGCGAGAAGTCCGAGAGCACCTGGGACCAGGGCGACGGCGCCACGCCGATCAAGGTCGGCGAGAGCCCGGTGAAGGGCCTCGACGAGGGCCTGGTCGGCAAGACCGTCGGCAGCCGCGTGGTCATGGAGATCCCGCCGGAGAAGGGCTTCGGCGAGCAGGGCGCGCAGCTCGGCCTCACCGAGAACGACGCACTGCTGTTCGTCGCCGACATCCGCGCGTCCGTCCCGCAGAACGCCGTCCCGAAGGGCACCGAGAAGAAGGTGTCCGACAAGGGCCTGCCCACCGTCGAGGACAAGGGCGCCGGCAAGGCCCCCGAGGTCGAGATGCCCGACGGCGACCCGCCGAAGGAGCTGAAGGCCGTCACCCTCGTGGAGGGCACCGGGCCCGCGCTGGCCAAGGGCGACAAGGCCATCATGAACTACCAGGGGCAGCTCTGGAAGGACGGCAAGGTCTTCGACTCGAGCTGGAAGAACGGGATGCCGCAGGCGTTCCCGATCGGTGAGGGAGCAACGATCCCCGGCTTCGACAAGGGCCTGACCGGCGTCAAGACCGGCAGCCGCGTCATGCTCGTCCTCCCGCCCGAGGAGGGCTACGGCGAGCAGGGCAACCCGCAGGGCGGCATCGGGGGCGACGACACCCTCGTCTTCGTCGTGGACGTCCTCGCCAAGTTCTGAGACCGGACCCACGGCCGTGAGCGGCGGAACCCGGAACGGGGTTCCGCCGCTCACGCGTTCGTCGGCGACGACAACCCGGCGGGGACGTCGGCCGTCCTTCTCATCGACGGCTCGCCGCACCGGCACCCTCGGGTATCGTCGGTAACGCATTGATCACGGGGGGCTTGTGAGCAACAGGAGAAAAGGCACCGGGCACGCCCGGGACGGCGACGACGCCGCGTCCGCACCGGCGTCCGAGCAGGCGGGATCCGCGCCTCCACCCCCACCGGACCCCGAGAAAAGCGGCAAGAGCGACATATCTCAGAACGGCGACAAGGCGCCAGGAGCCTCCATCCCCAACGACGACGAAACACGGCCGACGCCCTCCGAATCGGAACCTCCCGCCCCCGATTCCCCGACCTCCGCGACTCCCCCGGCGTCCCCCGCCCCATCCGCACCCGACGACGGCGACGGCGACGCGGCGACGGACGGCGAGGACCGCGCGGCACCCGCGGCGGGCGACGACGGGGCCGAGGCCGACGATCGTCCCGAACAGGCCGCCGCCGCGAACGGTACCGAGGCCGGCGATACCGGGACGGGCGAGGTCGGCACCGCGGCCGACACCACGAACGCCGATGAAGACGAATCGGGCGACACCGGGACGAGTGACGCTCGTCCGGCGGGCGGGGAAGGCTTCGGCGGGCGGCCCGCGGGAACGGGGGCCGGGGAAACGAGCGTCGATGCGGGCGGGACGCCCGCGTCCGGCGACGATCAGGGGCGCGCGGAGAGCGCGTCCGAGGTGAAGACTGCGTCGGGGGGCGTGGTGTCCGGAGAAGGTTCGGACGGATCCGGGCCGAAGAAGCCCGGGAAGAAGACGCGCAGCCGGAAGCGGCGGATCATGCGGCGGGTCGTGTTCGCCGTGCTCGGGTTCATCGGGTTCTGCGCGGTGGCGTTCGCCGTCGCGTACCTGTTCACCCCGGTGCCGTCGCCGCAGGAGAAGGCGCTCGCGCAGGGGCCGATCTTCTACTACGCCGACGGCGAGACGCAGATCGCGAAGACGGGCGTCAACCGGACGGCGGTGGACCTGGAGCGGATCCCCGAGGACGTCCGCAACGCCGTGATCGCGGCCGAGAACGAGTCGTTCTACGACGACCCCGGGGTGTCGCTCCAGGGGACGACCCGGGCCGTGTGGTCGACCGTCAGCGGCAAGCAGCTGCAGGGCGGGTCGACGATCACCCAGCAGATGGTGCGGAACTACTACGGCGGCATCGGCCGGGAACAGACGATCACCAGGAAGCTCAAGGAGGTCATGGTCGCCCTGAAGGTCGACCAGTCGCGGTCCAAGGACTGGATCCTCGAGCAGTACCTCAACACCATCTACTTCGGGCGCAACGCGTACGGGGCGCAGGCCGCGGCGAAGGCGTACTTCGACAAGGACGTCGGTGAGCTGACGGCGGCGGAGGGCGCGTACCTCGCCGCGGCGATCCAGCAGCCGAGCAACTTCTCCAACCCGACCGGGGAGAACCAGGCGTACATCCAGCAGCGGTGGCGGTCGGTCCTCGGCAACATGGTCGACAACGACATGCTGTCGGCCGCGGAGTCGAACGCGCTGAAGTTCCCCGATCCCGTGGAGCAGCACGTCACGGACATCCTCAAGGGCCAGAAGGGCTACATGGTCAACCTGGCCCGCAAGGAGCTCGTCGAGCGGCGCGGGTACAGCGAGGACGAGATCAACCGCAGCGGCCTGAAGATCACGACGACGTTCGACAAGCGGCTGATGGACGCCGCGAAGAACGCCGTCGAGTCGAACACCCCGGAGGGGATGAGCGAGAAGGTCCGGACCGGGATGGTGTCGGTCGATCCGGCCAGCGGGCAGGTCGTGGGGTTCTACGGCGGCCGCGGCTACCTGGAGGAGGCACTGACCAGCTCGTTCGGCGACTGGGCGCAGGCCGGTTCGGGGTTCAAGCCGATCGCGCTGATCGCCGCGCTCGACGCGGGCAAGTCGCTGTCGACCGGCTACGACGGCAGCTCGCCGATCTATATCAACGGCACCCCGATCAAGAACGACGGGGGCCGGAGCTTCGGGACGGTCAACCTCGCGCAGGCCACCCAGAACTCGATCAACACCGCGTACGTGAACCTCGGCCGCGACATCGGCAACGACACCATCCTCAAGATGGCGGAGAAGCTGGGCATCCCGCCCTCGCAGATCACCGAGGGGCAGCGGGGCGCGGCGACGCTCCCGCTGGGCATCGTGTCGCTGCACCCGGTGCAGCAGGCGGGCGTGTACTCGGCGTTCGCGTCCGAGGGCGTATTCCGGCAGCCGTACACGGTGAAGTCGGTCACCGACAACGAGGGCCACAAGCGCACGTTCACCGAGAAGGGCGAGCGGGCGTTCGGCGCCCAGGACGCCCGGGACGCCACGTACGCGATGCAGCGGGTCGTCCAGTACGGCACCGGGACGGGCGCCCAGCTCCCGGACGGACGCGACGTCGCGGGCAAGACGGGCACGACCGACGAGGGCAAGGCGATCTGGTTCAACGGGTTCATCCCGCAGATGGCGACGAGCGTCGCGATGTTCCACAGCGACGGCAAACCGCTCGACATCCCCGGGTACGGATCGTACGGCGGGGCGCTCCCGGCGCAGATCTGGCGCTCGTACATGTCCGAGGCCGTCGACATCGCCGACCTCGAACCGAAGCCGTTCGGCGAACCGTCCATGCGTCCGGGCGGCGGTTACGGCGGCGCGCCGCAGACCGGCGGGACCGACGACCGCGGGGCGCCCGAGTCCGACGGCCCGGACGACGCGCCGCCGACCGACGGGCCGCAGGAGCCCGGGAACACCCCACCGCCGACCGACGGCCCCGGCACGCCCCCGCCCGACTCGGGCGGCGACGGCGGCGGAGACGGCGGCGGAGACCCCGGCGGGGACGGCGGCGGTGACGGCGGCGGGGACGGTGGAGGCGACCCCGGCGGCGGCGGTGACGGCGGCGGTGGAGGCGACGGCGGCGGAGGCGACCCCGGCGGCGGAGGCGACCCGCCCACCGGCTCGGGCTGACCGGTCAGCCGTCGCAGGCGGTGCCGATCTTGGCGGGCGCGTCCCGCAGGACGGCGTCCAGTTCGGCGACGTCACCGTCCCCGAGCCCGGCCGCGGCGGCGCGGAGGCGGGCGGTCTGCTTCTGGAGGGTCTCCTTCAGCTGCGGATCGTCCGCCTTCTTCGACAGCTCGTCGACGCGTCCCGCGAAGCGCTCGGTCGCCTGCCGCCACGTGCCCTCGTCCGCGGCCGACGCCTGCTCGATCTCGGCCGAGTACCGCCGGTACTCCGCGGTGACGGACGCGCACACCTCGTCGGAGTTGCCGCTGAGCACGCCGCACCCGCTCAGCAGTCCCGCGGCGCCCAGCAGCGCGGCTCCGGCCAGTGTCCGAATCGGCATTGAGTCCCTCCCCCTTGATGCCCGGTCGACCCGCACATACTTCCGTATCGCGGCACACCCGACGTCCCGGGATCGCGCGACGCGCGGCGGGTTCGTGTCGTCTGTCGCGGACCGGTGGAAGGCGAGCGGCGGGGCGCTTACGCTGTCGGTGGAGCGGGCACCGGCGTCCGCGCCGGGACGACGACCGGACACGCGTCACCCGCGCGTACCGGGCCGACCGGCTGACCTGCGCGGACTCCCGCTGAGCCGGACGTATAGGCTCTTTGGTCCTGTTCGCCCATGTAGCGTAGGCAGTCGCGCGGGGACGAGCTCGGAAGAAACAGGGGGTGGCGACCGTGGCCGACGCGTGGCGACCCACATCGGAACTCGAGCGTCGACTGGACGAAAGCGTACGGGCCGGCGACCAGGAAGGCTACTTCCGCGTCCTCGCGGGGGCCGAACTGGTGCTGCCCGTCCCACCGGACGCCGTGGACGACGTCCTCGCCAACACGGCGCAGCCGACGTGGCCCACCCAGGAGGAGGACGGCCGCGTCCACGTCCTGACCTACACGTCCGCCGCGGCGATGCGCGCGTGCCTCGGCCCCGCCTACCGGCACTTCATGACGCTGCGGTTCGAGGACATCGCGCAGAGCTGGCCGGACGCCGCCTGGTGGCTCGCCGTGGACGTGCCCGGCCACGGCGTCGCCGACGTCGCGCTGCCGATCGAGGCGCGGCTCCCGTCCTGGTTCGTCCGCCAGGTCGCCGAGGGGGACGGACGCCCGCCGCGCGTCGGCCGTCCCGGCGCGGGCACCGACGGGCCGTGGGAGGAGCTCCGCGGCCAGCACCGCGACCTCCCCCGGGAGGAGGCCCGCCGACCCGAGTTCCAGCCCGCCAACGACGTCGAGCGCGAACTGCTGCGGGCCGCCGCGAACAACGACCACGACCTCTTCCTGCAGACCCTCGCCGGGACCGAGGTGCTGCTGCCCGTCCCCGAGGGCACCGACTACTCCCTGCGTCCCGGCCGCCCCGGCTTCCCGTGGCAGACCCGCGACGTCGAGGGCGCCACGGTCGTCCCCGTCTTCACGTCCCCCGAACGGCTCATCGAGGCCGCGCGCGCCGCCGGGACCGGCACCGAGTACATCCGGCTGCCGTTCACCGTCGCGCTCCGCTACTGGCCGCACCCCGACTGGCAGCTCGCGATCAACTCCGGTTCCCCCGCGGGCGGGACCGTCCAGGCGCAGCAGCTTCCCGGGCTCGCGACCTGGGCCGACCAGCGCGCCGCGCAGCGGATGACGGACGGGTTCGAGCCGCAGAACGAGATCGAGCAGCGCCTCTTCGACGCCGCGCGCCGCCGCGACACCGAGACCTTCTACACGGTGCTGCTGAGCGCGCAGGTCCTCGTCCCCGCCGAGCCCGACACCCCGTGGGGCATCACCCCGGACGACCCCGCGTTCCCCTGGCAACCGGTCAACGTCCACGGCCGCACGTCCATCCAGGTGTTCACGTCGCTGAAGTGGATGAACGACGCGCTCAGCTCGTCGCGCTTCGTGATGCCGACCCTGCTCGACCTGGTGTCGGCGTGGCCCGAGTCCGCGTGGACGTTCGTCCTCAACCCGGGCACGCCCATCGACGCGAGCATGCCCGGCGACCAGGTGCGCGCGCTCGCCGGACCGCCGCGCACCGTCCCCGAGGAGCCCGCCACTCCCCCGTCCGCCGCCACGCCCCCGCCGCCGGACGCCCCCGCCGTGCCCGTCGCCCCGCCCGTCCCCGCCACCGACGGCGGCCCGCCCCCCGCGCCCGCCGGGAACGGCATGCCGCTCGGGCACCCCGCGGACGACCCCGCGCGGACGGCGGCCGACTCGCTCGGCACCCGCGTCGCGCCCGAACCGTCCGAGGCCCCGGATCCCGCCGCCGCGTCCGGCTCCGGTGCGGCCGACGACGCACAACCGCGCGGCCTGCTGGGCATCGGCGACGGGCCCCCCGACCGCCCCACGGCACCGGAACCCGCGGCAGCCGGTGGGACCGAGCACGAGCGTCCGGGCCACGCCACCGAAACGGCGCCGGGTGCGCCGACCAGCTTCGGCCGCCCGCAGCACGCCCCGTCCGAGCCCGACCAAGCCGGGACGGGCGACGACCGGCGCGCGCAGACCGATGGGCTCGGCGACCCCGATAACGCACGGCCGCATGGGCTTCCGAGCCATGCCACCGACATCCCGGGCGCCCCGACCGGCCCCGCGCAGGAGACCTACGGCCCGCAGAAGGCACCGTTCGAGCAGGCAGCCGAACTCACCGCCGGACCACAACCGACCGGCCTGCCGAGCCCCGCCACCGGCCGACCCTCGGCACCCGGCGCACAGGGAGCCTACGGCCCGCACGAGCAAGCGTCGGAACCCGGCCAGGAGACGACGCCCCCCGACGCACGATCGCCCGACGTCCGGCCCGCCCCGTCCAACCCCGGCCAGACCGCGACGGACGGACCAAGCGACCACGGGCAGCCGAGCCGCACGGCCGCCCCCGAAGACCCACGCCTTCGCGGCCTCACAAGCCACGCCCTCGGGGCGCCGAGCAACCCCGCGCAGGCAACCGACCACCTTCCGCAGCACGCCGCCGCGACGCCGCCGCACGGACCGCAGCCCGAAGCAGCCGTCGCGCCCGAAGCCTCCGGACCGTACGGGGTACCGAGCCGCGCCACCGACCGGCCCACGACACCGGGCGCGCCGACCGACCCCGCGCAAGAGCCCCACGGCCCGTACGAACAAGCGGCGGAGCCCAGCCAGACCGCAACGGACGGACCAGCCGACCACCGGCAGCCGAGCTACACGGCCGCACCCGAGGACCCACGCCTGCGTGGCCTCGCGAGCCGCGCTCCCGAGGCCACCGGCCTCCCCGGCATCAGCCAGCCCGCACCGCCCGGAGCGCCTAGCGACCCCGTGCAGGCAGCGGAACCCGCAGCCGGAGCGCAGCCGACCGGCTTGGAGCACGACGGAACCATCGGCGCACCCGAAACCTCCGGACCGTACGGGCTGCCCAGCCGCGCCACCGGGGCCACCGGCCTCCCCGGCACCGCCCAGCCCCCAACGGCCGAGGAGCCGGGCGACCCCGCCCAGGCAGCAGGGCCCGCAGCCGCCGGAGCGCAACCGACCGACCCCGAGCACGCCGGAACCATCGGCGCACCCGAATCCTCCGGGCCGTACGGGCTGCCGAGGCACGCAGCCGACCAGCCCACGACACCGAGTGCCGCGCAAGAAACGCACGGACGGCACGAACAAGCGGCGGAGTTCGGCCAGGGCACCACGCCCCCCGACGCGCAAGCGCCCGACGTTCAGCACGACCCGTCCGAGCCCAGCCGGACCGCAACGGACGGACCAGCCGACCACCGGCAGCCGAGCTACACGGCCGCGCCCGAGGACCCACGCCCGCAGGGGCTTTCGAGCCACGCCACCGGAGCCACCG
>NZ_BMRF01000002.1:0-728334 GCF_014648495.1 Actinomadura cremea | reverse complement strand
GACACCGGCAGCGCCGACCGACCCCGCGCAAGAAACGCACGAACCGCACGAACAAGCGGCGGAGTTCGGCCAGAGCACCACGCCCCCCGACGCCCTGCACGACCCGTCCGAGCCCGGCCGGACCGCAACGGACGGACCGACCGAACACGGGCAACCGAGCCACACGGCCGCGCCCGAGGACCCACGCCCGCAGGGGCTTTCGAGCCACGCCACCGGAGCCACCGGCCTCCCCGGCACCGTCCAGCCCCCAACGCCCGGAGCGCCAGGCGACCCCGCCCAGGGACCGGGGCCCGCAGCCGCCGAAGCGCAACCGACCGACCCCAAGGACGACGGAACCATCGGCGCACCCGAATCCTCCGGGCCGTACGGGCTGCCGAGGCACGCAGCCGACCAGCCCACGACACCGGCAGCGCCGACCGACCCCGCGCAAGAAACGCACGAACCGCACGAACAAGCGGCGGAACCCGGCCAGGGCACCACGCCCCTCGACGCGCGAACGCCCGACGCCCTGCACGACCCGTCCGAGCCCAGCCGGACCGCAACGGACGAACCGACCGAACACGGGCAACCGAGCCACACGGCCGCGCCCGAGGACCCACGCCCGCAGGGGCTTTCGAGCCACGCCACCGGAGCCACCGGCATCCCCGGCACCGCCCAACCGCCAACGCCCGAGGGGCCGGGCGACCCCGTCCAGGCAACCGACCTTCCGCAGCACGCCGCCGCGACGCCGGCGCACGGACCGCGGCCCGAGACGGTCGAGACGGTCGGTGAGTCCGGGGACGCGCGGTTGCGCGGGCTTCCGGGCCGGACGGCTCCCGCCGCCGAGGCGGCGGGCGACGCGGAGGCGGCGGACGGCGACGGCGCGCGGGGGCTGCGCGCGGTCCCGGAGGCGGAGTCGGCGTTCGAGCCGGGCAATCGCATCGACCAGGAGTTGTACGAGGCCACGCTCGCCGGGGATTCGGACGCGTTCCTGCGGATCCTCCTCAACGCGAACGTCCTCGTCCCGATCCCGGAGGACGCGCCGCTCGAGGTCACGCCGATCCAGCGGGACTTCCGGTGGGACGCCGCGTTGCGGGACGACGCGTCGGTGCGGGTGTTCACGTCGCTGGTGCGGCTGCGCGAGGTCCTGCCGGAGGTCCGGTTCGTCTACGCGGACTTCCGGGAGCTGATCGGCGTCTGGCCGCAGGCCGAATGGGCGATGCTGCTCAATCCCGGGACGCGGATCGGTGCGTCGTTGCGGGGCGAGCAGGTGCGGGCGCTCAGCGAGTGGGCGCTGCGCGTCGGCCTGGTGCAGCTGCGGCAGGAGACGCCGCTGCCGCAGCCCCGGCCGCCGGAGCCGGAGCCGGTCGCGCGACCGCGGCCGGCGGCGGATCCGGACGACCGCGTGTCGCAGCTCGCGATCATGCAGAAGGTCGTGCCGCACGGGCATGTCGCCTGGTACCTGGAGCAGGGGTACGACCGCGTCGGCGGGTTCGTGCATCTGACGAGCGACGTGGCCGAGCTGCAGACGCCCGCGCAGTTGTACGAGGCGTTGGGGCTGCTGTACGACGACTCCCCGTTCGCGCCCGGAGATGAGGGCGTGTACGTGATCCGGTGGCCCGCGTACTGTCCGGACGTCTACCGGGTTCCGTTCGGCGGCGCCACCGAGGCCGAGATGGCCGCGTGGGGCGAGTCCGGGTGGGTCGTCGAGCGGGGGCCGTTCCTCGGGACGGGGTTCGCGCCGGGGAGCGCCGGGTCGATCCGGGAGTTCAAGGTGGACAGCATCCGGTTGCCGTACGGCTCGGAAATGTACTTCCTCGGGCCCGACCGGTCGGAGCGGTTCGTGGCGATGTACGACCCGGACCGGCTCGGCTGGCTGCGGCCGGAGGCGGGCGCCGAGGGCTGGGACGGACGGACGGAGGCCGCGCAGTGATCCGGGACGGGTACGTCGCACGGTGGCTCGGGCGGGACTTCGAGGCGTCGCCCGGGGCGGACGGCGAGGTCCGGCTGTACACGCCGGATCCGACCGAGGGGTTCGAGGAGCTGCGGCCGGGGCGCTACCGGCGGATCGTTCCCGCGTCGGAGGTCGAGGAGCTGCGGTACGTGCGGACGGCCTGCACGTGGCGCGGCGAGCCGTTCGTCGTCGTGGGCGAGCACGAGACGTGGGTGCGGGTGGAGTACACGGGCGGACGGGCGCCGGTCGCCGAGCGGCTGGGGCTCGACCGGATCGATCACGGTGTGTGGCAGGCCTGGGCGCCGCGCGCGGAAGTCGAGGACGTCCACCAGGAGTTCGTCTGATCGGGGGTTGATCCGGGCCGGGATCCGTGTTCGCATGAGTCCGGGGCCGATCCCCCATGATCGTCACGGCCGTTCACACAACGACGGAGGTGCTGCGGCGGTGCTCTGCCGGCCGGCGGTGAAACCGCTCTTCGTAGGACTCGGGGCCGCGGCCGTGCTCGCCGCGGGCGGCGCTTCGGCCGTCGCGGCCACCGATCCCCCGTCTCCTCCTCCCTCGACGTCCCCCACGCCGACCCCCACTCCGACCCCCACTCCGACCGAGACCCCGCGGCCCGGAGAGTTGGACATCGCCGTCACTCCGGTCGCGCAGAAGGTCAGGGCCGGGAAGGTGGTCGAGCTGACGGCGCACATCGCGGCCGAGGGCGGGACGGTCGAGGGCGTCAGGATCGTGGGCGTCAAGGCGACGCCGACGGGTGCGAAGCCGATCGTCGAGAGCGAGTGCGTGGAGCCGTTCGAGTCGGCGGCCTGCGTCGTCGGAACGATCGACAAGGGCGACAAGAAGACGGTCGTGTCGAAGCTCTCGGTCCCGAAGGAGACGAAGAAGACGGTGAAGGTCACGTTCACCGTCACCGTGGGCGCGGCCGATCTCGAGAAGCCCGTGGTCGGGGAGGCGTCCGTCACTTTCACGGTTCCGCCGCCGCCGACCGACGACCCGACGGACGAGCCCACCGACAAGCCGACCAAGACACCGTCCCCGTCTCCGACCGGCGACGACGAGGACGACGAGGGCTCCGGCGGCTCGTCGGGTTCGAGCGGTTCGTCGGGGAGCGGTTCGTCGGGAAGCGGTTCGTCCGGGTCCGGGGCGTCCGGGTCCGGCGGGTCGGCCGATTTGGACGTTCCCGACTCCCCCGACACCTCCCCCAACTCCTCGTTCGACGCCCGGAGCCCGGACGTGGCGCTGCCGTCGATCGCGGCGCCGAGTCCGTCGGTCGCGGGTCCCGTGCCGGCGGAGCCGCAGAGCCGGCTGCGGGAGAACAAGGCGCCGGTCGCGCAGGAGCTCACGTTCGAGCGGATGGCGAGCACGCAGGTGGCGTGGCTCGCGGCCCTGATGGTGGTGTTCGGGCTGCTGCTGACGCAGGTGCGGCTGGGGCGGCGGGCCGCGATGGCGCGGGGACGGGCGCCGAGGGGGCAGCACCGGCGGACGCGCCGCGGCATGTTCGGCCGCTGAGCCCGCGCCGGCTAGGCGCGCAGCAGGGCGTGGCAGGCGATGGCGGCGGCGGCCGTGACGTTGAGGGAGTCGACGCCGTTCGCCATGGCGCCGGGGCTCATCGGGATGCAGACCCGGTCGTCGGCCTCGTCGAGCCAGTGGGACGACAGCCCGTCGCCCTCGGAGCCGAGCATGAGGGCCACGCGGTCGCCCATGGGGGCGGTGTCCAGCGGCGTGGCGGCCTGGTCCGGGGTGAGGGCGAGCAGCCTGAAGCCGGACGCGCGCAGCTTCGCGAGGTCGTCGCGCCGGTTCGTCATGCGCGCGTAGGGGACGGCGAAGACGGCGCCCATGGAGACCTTGACGGCGCGGCGGTAGAGGGGGTCGGCGCACCGCGGGGACAGGACGACCGCGTCGATGCCGAGGGCGGCGGCGCACCGGTAGATGGATCCGACGTTCGCGTGGTCGACGAGGTCTTCGAGGACGAGGATGCGGCGGGCCCCGGCGACGACGGAGTCGACGGCGGGGAGGGGCGTCCGCGCCATGGACGCCAGCGCGCCGCGGTGCACCTGGAACCCGGCGATCCGCTCGAGGACGGCGTCGTCGGCGACGTAGACGGGAACGTCGAGGTCGTCGAGGAGGTCGGCGAGGGGGTCGGCCCAGCGGCGCGCCATGAGCAGGGACCGGACGGGGTGTCCGGCGGCGACCGCGCGGCGGATGACCTTCTCGCCCTCGGCGACGAACAGGCCGTGCTCGGCTTCGAGGCTCTTGCGGAGGTTGACGTCGCGGAGCCGGACGTAGTCCGACAGGCGCGGGTCGGTGGGATCTGTGACGGGGACCAGGGAGGCCATACCCCCATTGTGCAGGGGCCACAAGGCCGGTTACGGCCAGGCGGCGCCGTCGCCGCCGCGCACGGCTACCGTGGTGCAGGATGCCAGGTTCGTCCAAGCATACGCTCATGACCTGCGTCATTAACGGTTTTGAGTTCTTTGTAACCTCTATGCCGTACTACTACAGTGCCGGGGAACATCGGCGGGTTTTTGGGTGAATCGAGGGCAGCCATGAGCGGACGTCATCGCAGTGACTTCCCTGAGGGGGACGACGGGTGGGACCCGTCGAAGCCCGTCTTCGGTCCGGCGAACGACGGATCGTCCGACTGGTTCGGCGCCCGGAACCCGCAGACTCCACCGCCCGGCCAGGGTGCGACGGGCGGCGGACGGCCCGGTGAGACGGGCGAGTGGTTCGTCCAGCCGCCGTCGGGCGAGCAGCCCCGCTACGGCGGTTCGTCCGGTTCCGGCGCCTACGGGACCGGACGGCCCGAGTCGTCCGGGGGGTACGCGCAGGGCGGGTACGGCGCGGCCGAACGCCCGGGTCCGTCCGGTTCGGGCGCCTACGGCGACCCCGGACGGTCCGGCGGGCCCGGCTCGGGCGGCTACGCGACGCCCGGCGGCCCGGCGGGCTCGGGCGCGCATCGGGCGCCGCAGGGACGGCCCCCGGAGAGTTCGCCCCTCGCCGGCACCGGATACAGCGAGTACGACTCGATCCGCAGCTCCGACGAGCGCCCGACCGGCTTCTTCGGCGGACGGGCGGGCGGCTCGTCCGGCGAGTACGGCGGCGGCTCGGGCGAGTACGGCGGCGGGGCGGGCGGCGCCGGCGGCGGGTCCGGTGAGTACGGCGGCGGTTCGGGCGAGTACAGCGGCTCGGGCGGCTACGAGTACGGCCGCAAGCGCAAGCGGAAGCGGAGCAAGAAGGGCGCGCTGCTCGGCCCGCTCGCCGGGGCGGTCGGCCTGGTGGTGCTGCTGGGCGGCGGCGTCTACGCGTTCGCGCAGAGCGGCGGCGGCTGCTCGGGCGACGACGCGCTGACGCTGTCGGTCGCGGCGGCGCCCGACGTCCAGCCGGTGATCGTGAAGGCCGCGAGCCGGTTCAACGACGTCGGGCACGAGGTGTCGGGCAAGTGCGTCCAGGCGCACGTGAAGTCGGCCGAGCCGTCGACGGTGTCGACGCTGCTGTCCGGCCAGGGCGTGGCGGCCGACGACGAGGATCGTCCGGACGTGTGGATCCCGGACTCCTCGCTGTGGCTCTCCCGCGCGACCCCGGCGGACGGCGAGGCACAGGTCACGTCGTCGACGTCGGTGGCCAAGAGCCCCATCGTGATCGGGATGCCCGCGACGCTGGCGGACCGGCTGAAGCAGAACGGCGTCACCTCGACGCCGTCGTGGGACAACCTGCTGAAGGCGGCGGGCGGGGTCGCGGGCGGGGCCGTGACCAAGAACCAGATGATCCCGGCGGGTTCGGTGCGGCTGTACGTCCCGGACCCGATGAAGAACGCGGCGGGCATGGGCTCGCTGATGGTCACGAGCACCCTGCTGGCGAACGACCCCAACCGCGACTCGATCTTCACCGGCATCGTCCGGACGGTCCGGGAGAGCCAGGTCCCGACGGTGAACGCGCAGTTCGAGCAGTTCGGCAAGGGGCAGGGCGGCGGCAAGCAGCCGATCTCGCTGTCGTCGGAGCAGGCGCTCTGGACCTTCAACCAGTCGAAGCCGAAGGTGCCGGCGGTCGCGCTGTACCCGATCGAGGGCACGCTGTCGATGGACTACCCGTACGCCGTCACCGCCCAGGACGACGGCGCGCGCGAGGCCGCGAAGCTGCTGGAGGAGACGCTCGGCGACTCCCAGACGCAGGAGGACCTGCAGGCCGCCGGGTTCCGCACCTCCGACGGCAAGGCCCCGGACGGGTTCAGCGAGCAGAGCGGCGTCAGCCCGGCCCGGCCCCGGCAGCTCCCCGCGCCCAAGGCCGAGGACGTCAACGGCGTCATGCAGGCGTGGGCGAAGCTGACGCTCGGGCTGCGGATGCTGACGCTCATCGACGTGTCCGGCTCGATGGCGGAGATGGTCGACGAGAACACCACCCGGCTGCAGGCCATCGGCGCGGTGTCGCAGGGCGGCCTCGGCATGATGTCGGACGACACCGAAATGGGCCAGTGGCTGTTCTCCACCAACATGAAGGACGGGGCGCCCTACGAGGTGTCGGTGCCGATGGGAGCGCTCGGTGAGCGGATCGGGTCCAACACGCGGCGCAACCGGATCCTGTCGATGCTGAGCAAGATGCGCCCGAACCCGACCGGCGACACGGCGCTGTACCGGACGATGCTGGACGCCTACAAGGAGATGAACGAGACGTTCAAGCCGGAGTTCGGCAACTCGATCCTGCTGCTCACCGACGGGAAGAACGACGACCCGGAGGGCCCGTCGCTGGAGGAGACGCTCAAGCAGCTCAAGGCGATGCGCGACCCGAACAAGCCGATCCAGGTCAACATGATCGGTTTCGGACCGGGCGTCGACCGCAATGAGCTGGAGCAGATCGGCGAGGCGACGGGCGGCGGCGTGGCGGTCGCGCAGACGCCTGAGGACATCCAGAAGATCTTCCTGCAGATGCTCTCCCGCCGCATGGGGTGACGCTTCCGACACGTCAAGTAGTTTCCACTTTTTCCTCCGAGTCCTGTCAACCGGGCGCCGCGGTCGCCCGTCATACATACGGAGGCCCGACGGGGAGCGGGGCCGTCGGGCCTCCGCACTCCCTGTCCTCTCCGGCCCGTACGCCGACGCCCTTCGAGCGCGGTGGCCGGAAGAGTCGAACGCTCCTGTCACACCGGCCGGTCCGTCCCTGACGATGTGGACGGCGGCCGTGCTCTCAGCCCGCGGGAGGACCTCGTGTCCGGATGGCCAACCTTCGATCGCGCCGATGACGAACGGTCGGCCCTCGCTCTGGCGGGAGGCGACCCCGCCGCCCTCCTCCAGGTCATGGACGGCTACGCCGCCCGCCTCTACGACTACTGCCACGCGCTGCTGCGCGACCGGGACCAGGCGGCCGGGGCGCTGCACGACGCGCTCGTCGGCGCGTACGCGCAGATCTCGCGGCTCCAGGAGCCGCACCTGTTCCGGGCGTGGCTGTACGCGCTCGTCCGGGCCGAGTGCCTGCGGCGGCTGAGCGACCCCGCCCGTCCGGTGGAGCGGCACGAGGCGCCCGAGGTCGAGGACGGCTTCCTGGACGAGGACGAGCTGGCCCGGCGCATCGAGGCCCGCCGGCTCGTGCGCGGCGCCCTGGCGGTGCTGCGCGGCCGCGAGCGGGAATCGCTGGACCTGATGCTGCGGCACGGCCTGGACGCCGCGGAGATCGGTGGCGTCCTCGACATGGACGAGCCGGAGGCCGCGGAGCTGACCGGCGCCGCCCGCGCCCGGCTGGACGACGCACTCGCCGCCGCCCACCTGCTGCGCAGCGCCCCGGACGCCTGCCCGCACCTCGCCGCCGTCGCCGGGGACGGCGGCGCGTGGCCGCTCCCCGCGCCCGCCGTCCGGGACCTCGTCGGGCACGTCGAGTCGTGCCCGGCGTGCGCCCCGCTCGTCGACCGGTCGCTGTCCGCGGCGCGGCTGCTGCGACTGCTGCCGGTCGCGATGATGCCGCACGACCTGCGCGGACGCATCATGACCACGGCCACCGACCCGGCCATGGCCGCCGAGTACACCGCGGTCGCCGAGCGGGCCGGACCGTTCGACGAGTGGGGCTGGCCCGTCTCCGGCGACCGCGCGGCCGGGCTCGCCGCGGGGAAGCGCGGCTCGGGCCCGCCGGGGGACGGGACGGGACGCGCGCGGCGCGGGCTCGTGCCCGCCCTCGCCGCCGGGGCCGCCGTGGTCGTGGTGGTCCTGGTGGCCTTCGTGATGATGCCGGACTCGTCGAACGAGAACCCTCTGGGCGCCCGTCCCGGACCGGACGGCACGGCCGCCGTCGCGCCCGCCGACCCGTCCCGGACGGCGACGGACTCGCCGTCCCCGTCGCAGTCGGCGTCCCCGAGCGAGACCCCGACCCCGTCCGCGACGCCGTCGACGACGTCCGCGTCGCCCGGCCGCACCACGACGCCGCGCCGGACGCCGACGCGCACGTCCCGTCCGACCGGGCCGTCCACGCCGGACGACGGCGAGGAGCGGTCGGGCACGCTGCGGGTCGGCGGCGGGTGCACGATCCCGCCCGGCGGCGGCGGGTGCGGTATTCCGATCCGCGCGGTCGGCGGCCCCGTCACCTGGTCGGCGAGCGCCTCGTCCCCGCTCTCCGGGTCGGGCGGGACGTTGCGGAGCGGCGCCGCCGGTTCGGCGTACGTGTCGTTGAACGGGTGCCCGGGGTCGGGATCGGCGCCGGTGACGTTGTCGCCCGGCGGGGCGTCCGCGACGGTTTCCTGGACGTGCGAGGATGACGGCGGCTCGGGTGGCGGCGGGCCGGACGGCGACTAGCGACCGGCCGGTCATGAGACCCACATCACTTTCGCGCGCGTAGTACCTGATCAAGTAGCCGGAACGGCCACGGGGCGTGCGCCCGCCATCACAAAGATTCGGTCATCCGGGAGAAATCCGCGAAATTTGGTGGCAAGATCGGGCAACCAGAGCGGCCTGACGAACGTCCGCGCTCACCGGGGGCACATGGTCGCACGCACACCGATCTCGACCGAGGAGGACATCCGTGGCGGGTGAGCCGAGGTCCGGGCAGAACGACTCCGTCCGCCTGGCGGAGTCGTTGCGGGCCGGGGACGTCATCGCGCTGACCGAGGTCTACGACGCGTACGCGTCGTTCCTCTTCGACTACTGCCACGGCCTGCTGCGCGACCGGGTCGAGGCCGCCGGGGCGCTGCGGAACTGCGTGATCGCCGCGCGGGAGCACGCCGACCGGCTGACCGAGCCGGAACGGCTGCGCGGCTGGCTGTACTCGATCGCCCGCAAGGAGTGCATGCGGCGCCGCGAGAGCCCGAACCGGCACACCGGGCAGGAGGCGCCGGAGGCCGACGACGGGCTGTCGGCCGAGCAGCTCGCGCGCCGCGAGGAGCGCCGGATGCTGGCGCACAGCGCGCTCGCGGCGCTGTCCGGGCGGCAGCGCGAGGCGATCGACCTGCAGGTCCGGCACGAGCTGGACGAGGTCGACCTGTGCGGGATCCTCGGCGTGCCGCTGGAGGACGTCTACCCCCTCGTCGACCAGGCGCGCCGGGACCTCGGCGCCGGGGTGCGCGCGGCGCTCATCGCGCAGGACCACCTGCGGGACTGCCCGGAGGCCGGGGCGCTCGCCGACTCCTGGCCGCTGCCGCCGCAGGCCGCGGGGGCGCTCGTCCGGCACGTCGCGGAGTGCCAGGTGTGCGGCTCGCGGGAGGTTCCCGTGCCGCCGCCGGACCGGCTGCTGGCGGTGCTGCCGATCGCCGCGATCCCGGCCGACCTGCGGCTGGACGTGCTGACCGCCGCGACCGCCGAGGACCGCGCCGCGAACCGCCGGGCGATCGCCGCGTGGACCGAGCCGTTCGACGAGTACGGCTGGCCGCTCCCCTACGAGCCGACGGTCACCCGTGCCAAGGAGAAGCCCCAGCGCAGGCGCGGGCCGGTCTACGCGGTCGTCGGCGCGGGCGTCACCGCCGTCGTGGTGCTCGCCGGGGCGCTGACCGCGTTCGGCGGCGAGGAGGAGGGCTCGTCGGCGCTGCCGGAGATCTCCGCGCAGCCGAGCATCAGCGGCGCGTCCGGTGGACCGGTCCCGACCGAGTCGAAGCCGGTCGACCCGTCGCCCACGAGTTCGTCGCCGTCCCCGACCGAGTCGTCGAAGTCGCCGTCGAAGTCGCCGACGCCCACCAAGACGCCCTCGCGGACGCCGACGTCCGAGCGTCCGGCGGACCCGCCGCCCTCGACCGAGCGGCCCGAACGCCCCTCGCCCGGACGGCTCGCCGTGAGCGGCTGCGAGATGGACTGGCCGGACGACTCGTGCGGCATCACGATCCGCGCGGTCGACGGCCCGGTGAGCTGGCGCGTCACGGGCGCGTCCGACGGGCTCAGCGCGGGCGGCTCGGGCCGCCTGGCGGCGGGCCAGTCCGCGACGGTGCCGGTGCGCAAGGAGGGCGCCTGCTGGGGAGAGAAGACCGGGTCGGTCTCCTTCTCCCCAGGCGGGCCGGCGTCGGTGACCTACTGCTGACGGAAGGTCAGAAGGAGCCGGTGTCGAGGACGCGGTGCGCGCGGGCCAGCAGCACCGGCACCGCCTCCCCGATCCGGTCGAAGCCCTCGCCGACGGTCGCCTTCTGCAGGTAGCGGGCGTGGATGCCCTCCAGGATGACCGCGAGCTTGAAGCAGGCGAACGCGACGTAGTAGTCGAGGTCGGCGATGTCGAAGCCGGTCAGCTCGGCGTACCGGGCGGCGAACTCGGCGCGGGTGAGGAAGCCGGGTGAGGCGGTGATCGTCGCGCCGACGGGCAGCACCTCGTCCTCGGTGTCGGCGGCCTCCGCCCAGTAGACCAGCGTCAGGCCGAGGTCCGACAGCGGGTCGCCGAGCGTGGACATCTCCCAGTCGACGACGGCCGCGATCTCCGGCTCGGGCTCCAGCCGGGCGAGCGCGTTGTCGAGCCGGAAGTCGCCGTGCACCAGCCGGGCCGGGGCGTCCGCGGGCAGCCGCTCGCCGAGCCGCGCGACGAGCCGGTCGTACTCGGGCAGGTCGCGGACGGTCCCGGTGGCGCGGATCGCCTCCTGCGAGCCGTCCCACTGCTTGCCCCACCGCTTGAGCTGCCGCGCCATGTAGCCGTTCGGACGGCCGAAGTCGGCGAGGCCCGCGGCGTCGACATCCACCGTGTGGATCGCGGCGAGCGCGCGGGCGAGCGCCTCGCTGAGCCCGCGCGCCTGCCCGGCAGTCATGCCGGCGGCGTCCTCGCGGGTGCGCAGGACGCTGCCCTCGACGAAGTCCATGAGGTAGAAGCGGGCGCCGATGACGTCCTCGTCGTCGCAGAACGCCAGCGCGTTCGGCACCGGCACGGACGTCCCGGAGCCGAGCGCGCTCAGCACCCGGTACTCGCGGCCCATGTCGTGGGCGGTGGGCAGGACGTGCCCGAGCGGGGGGCGGCGCAGCACGATGCGGCGCCCGCCGTCCAGCGTGATGCCGTAGGTGAGGTTGGAGCGGCCCCCGGCGATGAGGTCGATCGCGGTGATCCGGCCGGTGCCGGGCAGCGCGCCGGCCAGCCAGTCCGCGAGGCGGGGGACGTCGATGCCGGGGACCCCGGCCGGAAGGTCTGCGTCAACGGTCATGACGCCCTATTAGAACGCGACTCGGTCGAGATGGGGAACCCCCGGCGGGTGTCCGCGCGATCGGATGACTTTGCGCACCGTAATTAATCGGCCACATCCGGCCGTCGCGTCACACTGATTTACCGAGCGTCAAGTGCCAGTGTTGACGTGCGCCGGATCACCCCGCATGGACCGGTTCATGAGATTCTCACCGCGCGATCGGCACCGCGCCGGGGGTTTCCGGGACGGCGGGGCCGCGCGAGCGACGACGGCCGGGGCGAAGTGGGCGCCCCGGTGCGGCCGTCGCTGCCGCCGACACCGGCCCGTGGCGGCAAGCTGGACATTCCGGTCTCGCTGGGCTAAGAGAATAGGACTAGACCATTCGGGGCCGACCCCGGCCCGATTGGGGGGACGCACCGTGGCAGACGCATGGCTGCCGGGAGCCGCACGCATGCCCGTACGAGACGACGGCGGAGGAATGCAGGGAGGTGCGCCCCGAGTCGTCTGGTTCACCGGGGAGCACGATCCCCGCTCCGTCTCCGCCCGCTCCGTGGCCGCCGACCTGATCAAGCAGGACCGCCCACCGCACCTGGTCTGGCATCCCGGTACCGGCGAGATCGTGCAGCTCCTGCCCGCCACCCGTGCCGCCCGGCTGCTGGCCGCCCCCGTGTGCCGCGAGGGCCGCACCTGCCTGCAGATCATGGTCGTCGGGCAGGCCCGCGTCCCGTTCACCGGCTCGCTGCTCACCGGCGTCGACGGCCTGATGCGCTGGCTGGACGCCTGGCACGTCGCCCGCCGCTGGCCCGCCGGCCCGCCGCTGCCGTCCCCGCAGTCGTACCACTCGCTGCGCAGCCGCCGGGACTGGGCGCGCGGCGGGCACTTCGGCGCCTCGCAGACCCCGCTCGCCGAGCGGCCCGACCCCGGCGGCATCGACATCCGCCGCATCACCGGACCGGACACGCCCGTCGCGCCCATCCCCCGGCCCCGCGCGCCGATCCCCGAGCCGTCCCTGCTGACCCGCACGGCGCTCCCCGGCCCGGCACGCCCGCCGGCCGGTGACCCCGTCCCGGTCGGCGCCCGCTCCTAGACGAGTTCGCGGACCACCGCGCACCCCGCCCGCAGCTCCGCCGGGCCCGCCGCCGTCCCGTAGCCGATCACCAGCCCGGACGCGGCCGGCGGCCCGGCGAAGTGCGGCGCGAGCGTCTCCACCAGGACGCCCCGCGCCGCCGCCCGCCGCACCACGTCGTCCGCGTCCCCCGGGACGTCCACCACCAGGTGCAGGCCCGCCGTGTCGCCGTGCAGCCGCAGCCCGTCCAGCACCCCGACCACCGCCGCGCGCCGCCGCGCGTACTCGCGGCTCATCCGGCGGACGTGCCGGTCGACGTCCCCGCGCTCGAGCAGCAGCCGCAGCGCCTCCTGCGGCACCACGGGCGTCCGGTCGTTCAGCTCCGCCCGCCGCCGCGCGACCGCCGCCACCAGATCCGGGCGCCCGACGAGCCACCCCACGCCCATGTCGATCGTCAGGATCTTCGCCGTCGTCCCCAGATAGACCACGACCTCGGGATCGAGCCCGTACAGCGCGGGCAGCGGGGCGACGTCGTAGCGGAACTCGCCGTCGTAGTCGTCCTCGGCGATCAGCGCCCCCGTCCGCCGCGCCCACGCCAGCAGGGCGCGCCGCCTCGGCACCGGCAGCACCCCGCCCATGGGGTACTGGTGCGACGGCGTCGTGTACACCAGCCGCAGATCGTCCGGCAGCGCCTCGACGATCAGCCCGTGCTCGTCCACCGGGCACGGCACCAGCTCCGCGCCCCGTCCCGCCAGCACCGCCCGCGCCCGCCGGTAGCCCGGCTCCTCCACCCCGACCCGGTCGCCCGGCCGCAGCACCGTCGCGGCCAGCAGGTCCAGCCCGTTCGTCGCGCCCCGCGTGACCAAAACGTCCTGGCAGCTCACCCCCCGGTTCCGGCGCACGTGCTCGGCCAGCGCCGCCCGCAGCCCCGGCAGCCCGTGCGGGTCCTGCCGCCACCGCGGCGTCACCCCGGACGCCAGCCGCCACGCCCGCCGCCACGCCGGGGTGTCCAGCGCCCCCACCCACGGCAGCCCCGGCCGCAGGTCGATCGCGTCCCGCCCCTCGGGCTCCGCCGGGCCCGCGGCGACCGGGTCCGGCTCGGGGTCGGCCGTCACCCCCTCCGCGACGTAGGTCCCCGACCCGTGCCGCCCCTCCAGCCACCCCTCCGCGTACAGCTGCTCGTACGCCTCGGTCACGACCGTCCGGCTCACCCCGAGCCGCGCCGCCAGCGCCCGCGTCGCCGGCAGCCGTTCCCCGGCCGCCAGCCGCCCGTCCCGCATCGCGCCCCGCAGCTGGCCCGTGAGCTGGGCGTGCATGGATTCGTCCGCGTCCCGGTCGACGACGAGGGGCAGCAAAGTGGTCTCCCGTAATCAAACGTGAGTGGCCCTGCCGACCAGGCCACCACCGACCTAGCGTAATCGGACATGAACCCGCTCTCCGCGACGCCCCGCACCCGGCTCGGCCGGCTCCCGGAACGCTCGTCCCCGGACCGCACGACCCTCTACGAGATCCTCGACACCGCCCTCGTCTGCCACCTCGGCGTCGTCATCGACGGCTCCCCGCGCGTGATCCCCACCGGATACGGCCGGCTGGACGACACCCTCTACCTGCACGGCTCCAGCGGCGCCGCGAGCCTCCGCCACGGCCCGTCCCGGGACGTCTGCGTCACCGTCACGCACCTGGACGGCGTCGTCGTCGCCCGCTCCCTCTTCCACCACTCGCTCAACTACCGCAGCGCGATCGTCTACGGCACGCCGTCCGTCCTCACCGGCGACGAGAAGCTCACCGGCCTCCGCGCGATCACCGAGCACCTCGCCCCCGGCCAGTGGGACACCGCCCGCCTCCCCACCCGCAAGGAGCTCGCGGCCACGACCGTCCTCGCCCTCCCCCTCGCCGAGGCGTCGACCAAGGTCCGGCAGGGCCCCCCGAGCGACGACCCCGAGGACCACGCCCTCGACGCGTGGGCCGGCGTCCTGCCCGTCCGGCAGGCGTTCCTCGCACCGGTCCCCGACCCGTCCCTGCGCCCCGGCATCGAGCCCCCGCCGCACATCACGTCCCGGACGTCCTGACATCTCGATGCCCCGTGCGGTGGCACGGGGTCGTAAGGTGAAGGCCATGAACGAGCGGCTCGTGTGGGTGGACTGTGAGATGACGGGGCTCGACCTGGACAAGGACGCCCTGATCGAGATAGCCGCACTGGTGACCGACAGCGAGCTGAACATCCTGGACGAGGGCGTCGACGTGGTGATCAAGCCCCCGCCCGAGTCCGTCACCCAGATGACCAAGATCGTCCGGGACATGCACACGACGTCCGGGCTCCTCGACGCGCTCCCCGGCGGCGTCCCGCTCGCCGAGGCCGAGAAGACCGTCCTCGACTACGTCCGCGGGCACGTCAAGGACGCCAACAAGGCGCCCCTGTGCGGCAACTCCATCGCCACCGACCGGTCGTTCCTCGCCCGGGACATGCCGGCCCTGGACGCCCACCTGCACTACCGCATGGTCGACGTCTCCTCGATCAAGGAGCTGGCCCGGCGCTGGTACCCCCGCGCGTACTTCGCCAGCCCCGAGAAGAAGGGCGGCCACCGCGCCCTCGCCGACATCACCGAGAGCATCCAGGAGCTGCGCTACTACCGCGCCGCCGTCTTCGTCCCCCAGCCGGGCCCCGACTCCGACACCGCCCGCGCCCTCGCCGCCGAGATCTCCGGCTGACCCACTCCCGCGGACCCGGTACACTACTGGGAGCCGGGCGCGTTCCCGGCCACGGTGGGTGTAGCTCAGCTGGCAGAGCACTTGGTTGTGGTCCAAGATGTCGGGGGTTCAAGTCCCCTCACTCACCCCGGCGAGAAGCCCTGGTCATCGCGAAGACGGCCAGGGCTTCTCCTTGTTCCGGCGGACGCCGCGCGGGCCCGGTGTGCTCGCGGGCCGCGGGCTCGCGCGTCCGGGTGTCAGGTGCGGGCCACCTTGCGGGGGAAGACGACGGCGGTCAGCCAGACGGCGAGGGCCATGAGGCCCGCGCACCAGAGCATGCCGATCCACGGCGCGGACCCCGGGTCCTGGCCGTTCAGCAGCGCGCGCGAGGTGTCGATGATCGGCGTCATCGGCTGGTGCTCGGCGATGGGCCGCAGCCAGCCGGGCATGCTCTCCACGCGCGCGAAGCCGCTCGAGATGTAGGGCAGGAAGAGCAGGATGAAGCCGTAGCCGTTCGCGGCCTCGGCCGAGCCCGCCAGCATCCCGAGCATCGCGAAGACGGTCGTGATCATCAGGATCCACAGCGCGATGATCCCGAAGGCGCCGAGGAACTGCGGGACGCCCGCGTCGGTGCGGAAGCCGACGGCGAAGCCCACGAGGACGACGACCGTGGTGGCCAGCATGTTCCGGACCATCGACGACGCGGTGTGCCCCAGCAGGACGGTCACGGACGGGAACGGCATCGTGCGCAGCCGGTTCATGAACCCGGTGGTCATGTCGTTGCTGACCACGACGGACGTGTAGGAGGCGCCGAAGCCCGCGGCGGTGAGGGCGATGGCCGGCATGACGAAGGCCAGGTACGCCTCGCGGCCGCCGCCCCCGCCGACGTCCATGGCGCCGCCGAGGACGTAGGTGAAGATCAGCATGAGCATGACGGGCAGCAGGACCGCCATCATCAGCGACTCGCCGTCGCGGAAGGAGTGCTTGAGGCTGCGGGTGCTGAAGATGCCGAGGCTGGTGAGGAAGCCCGCGCCGCGGGCGGGGGCGGCCGGCGGTGCGGCCGTCACGGTGGTGGCGGTCATGCCGCCTCCTTTCCGGTGAGCTGGAGGAAGACCTCGTCGAGGGTGGGGCGCCGGATCGTGACCTGGACGCCCGGACGTTCGGCGGCGAGGGCGGCGAGGTGCCGGGAGATCTCGTGGGCCGACGCGCCGGTCGGGATCTCCTCGACGACGCGGCCGTGGCTGTCGTGCAGCTGGATGGTCGACCCGCCCACGCGTTCCTTGAGCTGGGAGGCGGTGCCCTCGGCGACGATGCGGCCGCCGTGCAGGACCAGGATCCGTTCGGCGAGGACGTCGGCCTCCTCGAGGTACTGGGTGGTGAGGAAGATCGAGGTGCCGTCGTCGGCCAGGGTGTTGATCTCGTCCCACAGCGCCTGGCGGCTGCGGGTGTCGAGGCCGGTGGTGGGCTCGTCGAGGAAGATCAGCCGGGGGCGGGCGATGAGGCTGACCGCGATGTCGAGCTTGCGGCGCATGCCGCCGGAGTAGGTGCTCACGCGCTTGCCGGCGGCCTTCGCCAGCTCGAAGCGGTCGAGCAGGTCGGCGGCGCGGGCGGCGGCGTCGCGGCGGGAGAGGCCGAAGAGCCGCCCCATCATGTGCAGGTTCTCGGTGCCGCTGAGGCGGTCGTCCACGGCGGCGTACTGCCCGGTCAGGGAGATGAGCCCCTGGAGCCGCCGCTTGTCCGCGCGGACGTCCAGGCCGAGGACGCGGGCGGTGCCCGCGTCGGCGGGCGTCAGCGTGGACAGGATGTTGACCAGCGTGGTCTTGCCCGCGCCGTTGGGGCCGAGGAGCGCGTGGATGCCCGGGGGGAGCGTCAGGTCGAGGCCCTTCAGGACCTCGTTGTCCCCGAAGCCCTTGGCGAGCCCGTCGAGCTCGATCAGGGCCGAATCTGTGTATCGCATACACTGAGTATGGCATACACAGTGTGTTTCGTACACAGTGTGTCTTATACGCAGTGCGCCTCATACACCGTTGGCCGCTCGCGCGGTCGGCGTCAGGAGTGGAAGCATCGGGACCATGGGAGACACGACCGAGACCGGCCTGCCGCGGGCCCTCACGATCGCCTGGGGCATGCAGGACGTCCCGCAGCGCGGGCCGAGCCGCGGGCTGACCCACGAGCGGATCGTCAACGCCGCCATCGAGATCGCCGACGCCGACGGGCTCGGTGCCGTGACCATGCAGGCGGTGGCGAAGTCGCTGAACTTCACGACCATGTCGCTCTACCGGTACGTCTCCGGCAAGGACGATCTCGTGCGCCTCATGCAGGACGCCGCGGTGGCCGTCCCCGAGGGGGTCGAGCTGCCGGACGACTGGCGCGACGCGGTGCGGGCGTGGGCGGGGATGGTCCGGGACGCCTACCGCGCGCGGCCCTGGGTGCTCGAGATCCCGCGCGGGCAGCTGTCGGTCCTCATGCCCGGCACGGTGCAGGCCGCCGACCTCGGGCTCGCGGCGATGTCCGGCCTGGACCTCACCGACGGCGAGAAGATCGCCGCCATACTGATCGTCTCCCAGCACGTCGCCGCCATGGTGCAGCTCGAGCAGTCCCTCGCCGAGGAGGGCGAGGTCGCCGTCACCCCGGAGGGGGTGGAGATGCTGCGCGCGGCCATCACCCCCGAGCGCTTCCCCCACCTCGCCCCCATCCTGGCGGCGGGCGGGTACGTCGTCGAGGCCGAGCCGGTGGAGGAGGTGGAGGGGGTGGACGCCGAGTACGACCTCGGCCTCGACGTGCTCATCGCCGGGCTCGAATCCCTCGAACGGCGGCGCAGGACGACGTAGGCGCGGCTCAGGGGAACGGGGGCAGGCCGCGGCGCCGGGCGTGCAGGATCGCGGCCAGGGTGAAGGAGTCGGTGAGGTCGCCCCGGTCCTGCAGGACGTCCAGCTCGCGGGGGTCGAACAGGGCGACGCTCTCGATGCCCTCGTCGGCGGCGACGCGGCCCGGCGGGTCGACGCGGGCCCAGAAGAGCTCGACGGCGCCGCCCGTGATCCCGGTGTCGGCGTGCATCCGCCCCAGCGGCGTCAGGTCCCGGGCGGTGACGCCGATCTCCTCGCGCAGCTCGCGCCGCGCCGTCTCGTCCGGCGGCTCGCCCGGGTCGGAGAAGCCGCGGGGGATCTCCCAGTGCCACTGCCGGGTGGAGTGGCGGAAGTGGCGGATCAGGACGACCCGGTCGGCGCAGACGGGAAGGACGGCGGCCCCGCCGTGCCGCGCGGTCGGCAGCACGCGGACATGGCCGCCGACGCCGCCGCCCGGGAACTCCACCGGATCGCGCACGACGGTGATGTAGGGGTCCTGGTAGCGGACGCCGTACGGGCCGCCGGTGGACGGCATGGACGGCAGGATCCGCACGGGCGCGCCGTCCGGATCGGCGAACAGGTCCGGGGCGTCGCGCCGGAGGCGTTCGTAGGCGTCGGCCGGGTCGGGATCGGTCACTCGACCTCGATCGACTGGTCGGCCCCGTTCTGGGACGGACGGAGGCGGGTGCCGTGCCGGGCGAGGTGGTCGATGATCTTCTGCGCCTCGCGGGCGGGATCGTCCATTCGCATGTCCAGGATCTGCGCGGTGTTCTCGATGCGGTACCCGGCCCGGGACTCCAGCAGCCGGCCGAGCCCCAGCCGGACGGTGACCCGCGCGGCCCGCCCGAGCGCCATGCCCGCGGCGTCGCCGATGACCTCGTACCCGATCGAGTGGTCGCTCATGTAGACGACGTTGATCGTCATCGCGCCGATGTCGATGGCCAGCTCGGCCAGGCCCCGAAACCGCCTCCCGATCCCGTCCTGCCAGTTCGCGGCGTGGATCTCCTCGGCCTTCTCCAGCATGGCGACGTAGGCGCCGGTGACGGCCGCGGCTCCGCCCGCCTCGGCCGCGAGGTCGTCCACGGAGGTGGTGCCGAGCAGCCCGGCGAACCTGTCGCGGTAGACCTTCCACTCGCGCTCCGCCCGCACCTGGCAGATGTCCGACAAGGTCAGCCGGTCCAGGCTGGGCACCCGCTCCAGCAGGCCCTGCACGTTCTCGAAGGTCAGGTTGCGCAGCATCCGGACGACCTGGTCGGCGTCGGTCTCGGCCAGCGCCCGGCGCCCGGCCCGGCTCCGGTCCGCGAGACCTTCCTGGAGCGCCGTGCGGCGGGGCGAGTCGCCGGGGGTGATGGCGTAGACGTCGATGGCGTCGGCGAGGTTGGTGGCGTACTTCAGGTCGAGCAGCTGCTTCAGCGGCGCGACGTGCGGCAGGTTCCGGTCGTACTCGCGGGCCGCGACGTCGCCGTCCTCCCCCACGATGAACCGCTCGTAGAGCATCTGCCGGGTCACGGGGATCCCGGCGTTGGTGCGCTCGAAGGCCCAGGCCGCCACGTCCCTGAGGTGGGCGCACACCGCGTCGGCCTCCTCCTCGCCCAGGCCGAGGTCGCGGCGGAGCGCGGGGGCGCGGAACTTGCCGAGGCGGGTGAGGAAGTTCTCGAAGCCGTCGCTCATGTGGACGACCAGCTCCGAGTAGGCCGAGTCGTCCCAGGCCAGGCGCAGGCACGACATCGGGGTGGTCTCCGCGATCTCCCGCCACCCCTGGAAGCCGTCCGTCACCTGGAACGCCGGCGGGGCCTGGGGGACCGGGGACGTCTCGTCCATGAGGTACGGGATGATCGCCCCGCCGGTGAGGAGCGTGCGGAACGCCTTGCGGTCGAGACCGTCCCGGACGAAGTCCTGGTACACGATCCGGCTGTTGTAGAGGTAGGCCCGGTTCACGACGATCTTCTCGGCGTTCAGCAGTGCCCGGAGGTACTCGCGCCGGGCCCTGCGCTGCTGCTCGTCGCTGATCGCCCGCGTGACCCGTCCCTCCCGCAGCGTCGCGGCGAGCAGCTCGTCGTCCAGCCACTGGTTGTCCAGCGACTGCGGCACGGCGGTGATCGTCCTGGCGAGGTCGCCGGCGACGAGCTGCTCGAAGGAGACGTTTCCCTCGTGGTGAGTGGCCATGTGCGGCTCCCTGTCGACGCATCGTCCACGAATAGGATGTCGTCAACGATCGCCTCCGTTCCGTCCTACCGGCAAGAGATTTGCGGCCCGCGCCCGACCGGCCCGGACGGGCCCGGCCGGAGCCGGGCCCGCGAGGGCGTCAGGCCGCGAGGCGGCGGGCGGGTGCGGTGACGGCGGCCGCCGCGAGGAGCAGGACGGCGACGACCGCGAGCGCCACCGGGTGCGGGCCGCCGGGTACGGCGCCCATGAAGTCCAGCGGCGCGAGGCCGTTGAACGCCCCGTACCACAGCGGCGGGTAGACGGCCTGGAACACGCGCGGCGTCCGGCTCACGGTCCCGGCGGCCAGGGCGAAGGACGGGATCAGCAGCGCGCCCGCGAGCCAGGCGGACGCCCCGGCGGCATCGGCGGCGATCACCATGCGGGCGAGCGGGACCAGCCCGACGAGGGCCGTGACCGCGAACCCGGCCGTCCACTCGGCGAGCAGCCGGCGGTGCGGGGACGGGTACGCGCCGATGATGCCCTCGACGCCCGCCAGCCGGGGGCGCGTGCCGAGCCTCGACCAGAGCAGGACGGGCCACACCCACGCCAGCGGCAGGGCGACCGGGGCGACGGCGTCGGCCGGGACGGCGAGCGCGACGGCCGACAGGGCCGCGGCGACCAGCCACCACCACCGGCCCGCGTCCCGCAGGACGAGGGCCAGTTCGCCCGCGAGCAGCCTGCCGAACGTCCGTCCGCGGACGGGCGCGGTGACGGGCAGGCCCCGGTAGGCGTACGCGGGTTCGGGGGCGGCCTCGTGGGCGGGGGCCGAGCGCGCGGGCTTGCGGGGACGGCCGCGGGCGGGGTCGAAACGGGCGAACCAGACGGCGGGCAGCAGCGCCGCCACGACGGCGACGAGCACGAGCGCGGCCCGTCCGGCGAGGAAGCCGGGCGTGAGCGCGAAGCCGTCCCACGGGAAGGTCCTCAGCGGCTCGGGCACCTCCGTCAAGCCGAGGCTGAACGAGTAGTCCGGCTTCCACAGCCCCCGCTCGGTCATCGTGGCGCGCAGGTCGCGGACGATGTGCCCGGTGCCGACGAGGTCGAGCGGCGCGCGTTCGGACATCCCGCCGATCGCCCCGATCAGCCACACGACGAACCACGCGATGTTCCCGATGCCGCCGCGCAGGACCGGGGTCGTCTCGAACAGCAGCGCGGCGGCGGCCGTCACCGCCACGAGCGGCAGCGCGAGCACGGCGAACGGGACGAGCAGCGCGACGGGGTCGACCCACCGGTCCTCGCCGCGCGCGACCTGCAGCACCGCCGCCGTCACCGCGAGGACGCCCACCATCGAGCCGAGCACCATCGTGTTGGCGAGGAACTTCCCGGCCAGGTAGGCGGGCGTGCGCAGCGGCGTGGCGGCGACGAGCCGGCCCACGCCGGTGCGCTCGTCGCGCGCCACCGTGCCCCGAACTACGTAGAAGCCGCCGAGCGTCAGCCACAGCGCGCTCGCCAGCGCCGTGACCGTCCCGACGTAGGCGCTGCCGTAGGCGCCGCGGTGCTCCCCGATGTACATGATCACCATGCGGGTGCCGGCGTCCGGGACGGCCAGGTAGCCGAGGCCGACCGCGGCGAGCAGCGTCACCGCGTACGCGGGGCGGCGCACCCGGTCGCGGAAGTCGCCGACGGCCGTCCCGCCGATCGTGCGGAGCGTCACCGGACGCCTCCCGCCGCGAACCCCGCGGGGGCGTGCAGGAGCGCGAGGTACACGTCCTCCAGGTCGGGCTCGGCGGGCCTCGCCCCGGCGGCGGGCGGCGCGTCCGCGATGACCCGCAGGTGGACGCCGTCCGCCGTCCGCATCATCCGGGCGACGAGGTGCCGCGCGCGGACGGCGTCGGCCTCGGCGGGGGCGGCGTGCAGCTCCCAGACGCGGCCCCGCTGCGACCGGGTCAGCTCGCCCGGCGCGCCCCGGCGCAGCAGCCGGCCGCCCGCGACGATCGCGATGTCGGAGGCCGCCGACTCGATGTCGGAGACGATGTGCGTCGACAGCATGACCACCCGGTCGGCGGCGAGGTCGGCGAGCATGGTGCGAAACCGCGCCCGCTCCTGCGGGTCGAGGCCGGCCGTCGGCTCGTCCACGATGATCACCCTCGGGTCGGAGAGGAGCGCCTGCGCGATGCCGACCCGGCGGAGCATGCCGCCCGAGTAGCCGCCGAGCGGGCGCTTCGCCGCGCCGGTGAGGTTGACCGTCTCCAGCAGCTCGTCGATGCGGGCCCGCGCCGAGCGCCGCGACAGGCCCTTCGCCGCCGCCAGGTAGGCGAGGAACTCGCGCGCCGTCAGGTTCGGGTAGACGCCGAAGTCCTGCGGCAGGTAGCCGAGGTTCCGGCGGAGCGCGGCAGGGTCGGAGACCGCGTCGGCGCCCTCGAACAGCACGCGTCCCGACGTGGGACGGGTCACGGTCGCGGCGATGCGCATCAGCGACGACTTCCCCGCACCGTTCGGGCCGAGCAGCCCGACCAGGCCCGCGCCGAGGCGCAGCGTCATCCCGTCGACGGCGCGCTTCCCGCCCCGGTACTGCTTGGTGACGTCGATCAGTTCGAGCATCGTCACTCCCCCGCCCCGACCAGATCCGTCGGCCCTCCGTCGCGCAGCACCCGGACGCCGCGCGGCACCTCGACGCGGAACCGCGCGTCGCAGTTCGCGATGCCGCTGCAGCTCGCCGCCATGTCGAGGACGCCGTCCTCCAGCCGCCACCACGCGTCCGACCAGGGGCTCTTGTCGTCGAACCAGCGGGTGACCTTCACGTCCTTCCGGTCGGCCGCGACCAGGTCGGTGGGGACGTCGTGCGCCTTGACGTTCAGCGTGGCGCCGGTGAGCGGGAACGTCCGGCTCACCGGGTCGGCCTTGTCGGCGTCGGCGACGCAGCCGCCGCTGAGACCGGCGGCCAGCACGACGGCCGCGAACACCGAGACCGGCGTGGTCTTTCTGGTTTTCATCGAAATCCTCCTGAGGTGCCCCGTCGAGCGGCACTCCCCCAGCCTCCGGCCCGCCGGTGGCACGCCACATCTCCCGTTCGGCAGATATCCGGGGGCTCACGACGCCGGCCGGCCCTCGGGGGCGCACGGGTCGACGCCGTACGCGAGTGCCCGGCCCGCCAGGTGCGCGGGAGGGTTCAGTCCCGCGCGCGGCCGGTGGGCAGCACGCACACGACCGTCCAGCCGTCCCCGTCCGGCCCGGCCGTCAGCGTCCCGCCGTGCGCCCGGACGCGCGCGTCCAGCTCGGCCAGGCCGGTGCCGCCCGCCCGCCGCCGCACCCGCGCGAGGCCCGCCATCCCGCCGCGCCCGCCCGTGCCGCCGTCGTCGCGGACCCGCAGCTCCACGGCGGACGGGACGGCCTCGCCGACCGTCACCCGCACCCGGGTGGCCCGCCGCGCGTGCCGCCGGACGTTCGTCAGCGCCTCGAGCACCAGCCGGTACGCCGTCCCGTCCGCCTCCCGCGAGAGGCGCCCCGCCAGCGCGGGGTCCATGTCCAGCTCGGCCCGCGGCACCCCGCCGCCCGCGAACCGCTCGACCAGCTCGGGCAGGTCGCCCAGCCCGTACAGGCGGGTCGGCGGCAGGTCCCCGGACGTGCCCTCGTCCGGGTCGCGCAACGCCTGCAGGGTCTCGTCCATCGAGTCGAGCGCCCGCAGCGCCGCCTCCTCGATCCGCCGCTGCACCCCGCGCGACTCGTCCGTCCCGAGGTCCCGCAGCTGCGCGGCCTGCGCCTCCAGGACGATCCCGGTCACCTCGTGCGCGACGAAGTCGTGCAGGTCGCGCGCCAGCGCGAGCCGCTGCGACCGCCGCGCGTCCGCGACGGCCGCCACCCGCCGCACGTCCAGTCCCCGCAGGTAGAGGCCGACCCCGACCGCGCAGGCGACCAGGATCAGGAACAGCACCGAGCCGACGGCGAGCGCCTCCACCCGCGCGGGCATCGGCGACCGCAGCGCCGCCCGCACCGACAGGCCCAGCATCGCCGCCGTCAGTCCCGCCGCGAGCACGACCGCGCCGCGCGGCGGCTCCCGCCGCACGACCCGTCCGATCAGCACCAGCAGCGCCGGGACCTCGACCAGGCAGTACACGCCGATCGGCGCCTGCGGCCCCCGGTAGACGAGACTCGCCGCCAGCGAGACCGCGACCGTCACCGCCAGCGCCGCGCCCAGCGGCACGCCCCGGTACGGCCAGCGCACCAGCACGGCCACCGCCGCCACGGCCGCCGGAACCGAGACCACCGGCCCGTACGGGTACGCCGCGAACCCCGACGCGGCCACCAGTACGGCCACCGCCACGGCGACGGCCGCGCGCCATCCCGGCTCAACCTCGCGACGCATAGCCCATCTCCCACGCGTGCACGGCGACCCCCACCCGGTTCCGCGCGCCGAGCTTGCGCTGGACGCTCGCCAGATGCGTCTTCACGGTCCCCGGCGAGATGAACAGCTCCGCCGCGATGTCGGCGTTGCTCTTGCCCTGCGCCACGTGCCCGGCGATCTCCTTCTCGCGCTCGGTCAGCGGCTCCGGCGGCGGCTCCGGCCGCCGCACCGGCTCGGTCACGTGCCGCAGCAGCCGCACGGTGATCGACGGGCTGATCAGGCTGTCCCCGCTCATCGCCGCCCGCACCGCCTCGATGATCAGCGCCGGACCCGACCGCTTGAGAACGAACCCGGTCGCACCGTGCCGCAGTGCCGGATACACGTACTCGTCCAGGTCGAACGTCGTCAGGATCACGACCTTCGCCCGGACGGGCGCGTCCGGGCCCGCGAGCCGCCGGGTCACCTCGAGCCCGTCCAGTCCGGGCATGCGCACGTCGACCAGCGCCACGTCGGGACGCAGCCGTCCCGCCAGCTCCAGCGCCGCGACACCGTCCGCGGCCTCCCCCACCACCTCGATGCCGGGATCGCTCCCGAGGATCTCCCGCACCCCGCGGCGAACCATCTCCTGATCGTCGGCGATCAGCACCCGAATCGTCATTTTCCTGGCCGTCCCTTCCCGGACATCCCACCAGGATCGCCCCGCGCGCACGATGCCGCCTCTGCCGTCCGGCGGAGATCGCACCGCGCGTCCGTCCCGCCCGGCACCATCGACTATGGATCACCGGCCGGTTATGCTCCGTCTTCATACCTGTCAACGACACCCCAAGGGCAACGGATGAGTGTCGATGAAACGGCCCCCCTGCGCGTGCTGGTGGTCGACGGCGACCCCCGCGTCCGCGCCGGTGTGATCGCCCTGCTGGAGTCCAGCGACGAACTCTCCGTCGTCGCCGAGACGTCCGAGGCGTCCTCCGCCCTCGCCCTCGCCGAACGCCTGCGCCCCGACGTCGTCCTCGTGGACGCCGCCGCGGCCCGGCTCGCGGCCGCGCTGGGCCGCACCGCGCGCGTGTTCGTCCTGGCCGCGCCCGGCGACGCCGCCGTCGAACCGGCCGTCCGGGACGGCGCGTGCGGCCACCTGGTCCCCGGCGCCTTCACCCCGCACGACCTGATCCGCGGCGTCCGCGACGCCTCCCGCGTCTCGCTCGGCCTGTCCGCCCGCGAGGCCGAGGTGATGGACCTCATCGCCACCGGCCGCTCCAACGGCGAGATCGCCCGGCAGCTCTTCCTCAGCGAGAAGACGATCAAGAACCACGTCAACCGGATCTATGCCAAGCTCGGCGTCAGCTCCCGCGCCACCGCCATCGCCCTCTGGCGCGGCCTGATGAGCGCCATGCCGGCCAAGGACTGAAACCGATTCGCACTGCCCCACACCTCCTGATACTGTTCTTCCTGTCGCCAGGGACACCGGCCACGGCCGGAGGCCCGATCGACAGGCGCCGTTAGCTCAATTGGCAGAGCAGCGGACTCTTAATCCGCGGGTTCGGGGTTCAAGTCCCTGACGGCGCACCCCGCAACTTCCTGGGCATTCGCAGCGTGACGGCGAATGCCCGGTGGTCATTTCGGCGCCTTTCGCGGGCCGCCGTCCCTCCGGTCGCTTTTACCGAAGCTCGACCATGCCGAATCCGAATGCCGGTAGCCGCCCGCGCGGACGGGCTGTGAGGATCGAAGCCCGACCCGGTTCCGGCTTTCTCGACGGGGGCACTCGGTGACATCGCAGCTCAATCCGTACATCAGCTTCGACGGCGACGCCCGGGAGGCGATGGAGTTCTACCGGTCCGTCTTCGGCGGCGAACTGGTGATGCACACCTTCGGCGAGTACGGCGACCCGAACGCGCCCGGGGCCGAGAAGATCATGCACGGCATGCTGCGCTCCGAGCGGGGCTACACGATCATGGGCGCCGACAGCCCGCCCGGCATGCCGTACAACCCCGGCGACAACATCACGATCAGTCTGAGCGGCGACGACGCCGACACGCTGCGCGGCTACTGGACGAAGCTCTCCGAGAGCGGCACCGTGGCGGTCCCGCTGGAGATGCAGATGTGGGGCGACGAGTACGGCCAGTGCACCGACCGCTTCGGCATCGTCTGGATGGTCAACATCAGCGGCTCGGCCGCCTGACGCCGTCCCGGGGCGGGTCAGGAATCGTAGCCGGTCGCCTGCAGGGTGAAGAGGCGCGCGTACTCGCCGTCCAGGGCCATCAGCTCGTCGTGCGTTCCGCGTTCGACGATGCGGCCCTCGCTCAGGACGACGATGAGGTCGGCGTCGCGGACGGTGCCGAGCCGGTGCGAGATGAGGACGCTGGTGCGACCGTGCCGGTGGCGGCGGAGGGACGCGTGGACGGCGGCCTCGGCGTCCGCGTCGAGGCCCGAGCTGGGCTCGTCCAGCAGGAGCAGGTCCCGGTCGCGGCGCAGGAGGGCGCGGGCGAGGGCGAGGCGCTGCCACTGCCCGCCCGACAGGGCGACGCCGGACTCCTCGTCGTGGCCGCCGAAGATGCGGCTCAGCATGGTGTCGTAGCCGCGCGGCAGCGCCTCGATCGCGTCGTGGACGCCGGCCCGGTCGGCGGCCTCCCGGACGCGGCGCGGGTCGTCGCGGGCGCTCAGGTCGCCCAGCGCGACGTTGTCGGCGGCGGTGAGGTCGTACTCCATGAAGTCCTGGAACACCACGCCGATCCGTTCGCGCAGCTCCGCGGGGTCCACGTCGCACAGGTCGACGCCGTCCCAGCGGACCGAGCCCTTGTCCGGGTCGTACAGGCGGCACAGCAGCTTGACGAGGGTGCTCTTGCCCGCGCCGTTGACGCCGACGAGGGCGACGCTGTGGCCGAACGGGACGAACAGGTCGATGCCGCGCAGGATCCACGGGTGGTCGTCGCCGTAGCGGAACCAGACGTCGCGGAACTCGACGCCCCGGCGCAGGGCGGGGACGGGACGGCCCGGACGTGCGGGCATGGCGGGCTCGGCCGCGACGATGGTGGAGAAGTGCCCGAACATCAGCAGGGCGTTGTGCGCGTCCGCCCACCGGTCGATGACCGACGTCAGCGACGCCTGGACCCCGGCGACGGCGGCGACGAAGACGGTCACGTCGCCGGCGGTGAGGTCGCCGGACGCGGCCGCGAGGACGGCCCACACCAGTCCGGCGCCCGCGACGGCGCTGCCGGCGAGGGCCAGCAGCGACTGGCCGCGCAGGGTCTTCAGGTCGACCCGGCGTTCGGCGTCGTTGGTCGAGCGGACCTCGCCGAGCATCCGGGTGCGGAAGAAGTCGCCCAGGCCGAACAGGCGCACCTCCTTGGCGGCCTCCGGCCGGGACAGCAGCTCCCCGTAGAAGACCTCGCGGCGCATGCCGGGGCTGATCTTCCACATCGTGCGGGCCCGTTCCCGGCTCAGCCCGAGCTGGATCCAGAACGCGGGCAGCGCCGCCAGGAAGATCACCGCGACCAGCGGCGGGTTGATCACCAGGAGGGTGCCGACGAAGCCGGTCATGGTGATGACCGACTGGCCGATGGTCAGGGCGCCGCCGATCAGCCGGTCGGGCGCGTGCTGGCTGGACTCGTGCGCCAGGCGAAGGCGGTCCTGGAACGCCGGGTCCTCGAGGCGGCGCAGTCCCGCGTCGGCGTTGACCGCCCCGAACAGGCGGTCGACGACCCGGGCGCGCACCGCCCGGCGCAGCTGGGCCTGCGCGTAGGTCGAGGCGTGCGGCACGACGATGACGCACAGCCCGCAGGCCGCGAGCCCGGCGGCCAGGAGCGCCAGGACGTCCCGGTCGGCTCCGCGGGCGAGGCCGTCCAGGACGAGCTTGGTCAGCCACGCGGTCGCGACCGGGGCCGACCCGGCGAGCACGGCGAGGAGCACGGACGCGGTGGTCGCGCTCCGGTGCGCCCGCCACGCCAGCGCGGCGACGGCCCCCGCCCGCCGGACCGTCCCGGCTCCGCTCACGTGGCCGCCGGGACTGGCAGCCCGGACGGCGCGAGCGTCGAGGCGGTCACGACCGCGTCCGCGCCGACGACGTAGAAGCTGGGGTAGGCCGGACGGCCGAACGCGGTGCTCACCGGCCCGTTCGGCGGTTCGACCACGACGGTGGCGAGCGGGGACAGCGCGGCGACGAACGGTTCGGCGTCCGCGCGGTCTCCCTCGACGACCGCCAGGACGCGGCGGGCGTCCAGGCCGCGGACGCGGTCGGCGAACTCGGGCAGCCGCTCGCGGCAGGAGGCGCACGTGGTGGACAGCAGGCCCACGATCGTCGGCTCGGTGAAGTACGCGCGGGTGACGGCGGTGCCGTCGAGGCCGGTCGCGGTGAACTCGGGCAGCGCGGTGCCGGGCGGGGTGAACGGGGCGGGCGGCCCGGCGGCCCCGGGCGGCGCGTGCTCGCGGAGGCGGCGGACGACCGCCAGGATCAGGAGCAGGTCGAACGCGCTGAGGAGGCCGACGAAGACGAGGCCCGCGACGAGGTAAGGCAACGATGGTCCCTTGTGGCCTGGCCGGGCCGCGTCACCGCGCGGCCGGCGCGATCAGCAGGTCGGCCAGTTCGCCGAAGAAGATGAACACGAGGGTGAGCACGCCCGCGACCGCCGCCGCCACGGCCGCGCCCGCGGGATGCACCGGTCCGGACGCCGCCAGGTGCGCGCCGAGGCCGGTCGCGGCGACCGCGGTGAGGGCGAGGTTGCGCACGATGTGGACGCGGCCGAGCGGTGCGGAGCCGGTGCCGAAGCAGCGGCAGGTCGCGGGCCTGCCGGCGCGGAGCGTCCGGTGGATCGCGGCGGCGAACGCGAGCAGCACCGCGCCGGCCAGCGCGAGGCCGGCCGGCGCGGTCCGTTCGGTCGCCTGCAGGACGGCGGCGGCCGACTCCGCGGCCACGACGGCGACGGCCGTCGCGGTGGGCGGGAGGCCGGGCGCCAGGCCGGGCACCGACAGCCGGAACCCGGTGAACGCCGCGCGGCCGCGCACCTTGCCGAGGACCGCGACCAGGAGGACGGCCCCGAGGACGCAGCGGGCGGTCAGCGCGACGTACTGCATGATCCGGCCTCGATGCCGCGTCCTACCGGCAGTACGTCTTGCCCGCGTAGATGCAGCAGCGGATGCCGGTGGAGGTCCACCAGCACGGCTCGGCGCGGGCGGTCGCGCCGGGCAGGATCCGGCCGAGAATCCGGTCGCCCAGGCGGTTGACTGCACGGATCATGAGGATCTCCTCGGGTCGAGCCGGTGCCTTCCGGCTGCGGGGTTCGAGCGCCTCCCGGGGGTGAGCGGCGCTCGCTGCCCAGAAGCTAACTCCGTTGATCAACTCCAACAAGGTCGGGTTTTCGGCGCGACACGATCTTGTGGATTGTGCGCTCAAAACCCGTCGCCGCTTGGTCGGTTTCTGCCATCGGACGGCCGTTGACTCGGGGCCCGGTTGACGCTCATGCGACGCACCACCACGCCCAGTAGCCGGTCCCCGGGGAACACCCCGCGCATGCGGGAGTCGACGCTGCCGGGGTCGTCGCCGAGCACCGCGAGGGTCCCGGCGGGCACCGTGCCGCCCTCGCCCGGGACGTCCGGGGGCAGCGGGTCACCGGGCAGGGCGGCGACGCGCTTGACGTTCCAGAACCGGCCGCCGGACCCCGGCGGGCCCGGCAGGTAGGGGCCGTCGAGGGGCGGTTCCAGGACGACGACGTCGCCGCGCCGCACGCGGTGCAGGGCGCGCCGCCGGACCAGGACGCGGTCGCCGTCGCGCAGCGCGGGCGTCATGCTCGTCCCGCTGACGGTGACGACCACCAGGCTCCGGCGGGCCCACCAGAGCGCGGCCAGCGCGCCCGCCGCCGCGGCTCCCGACAACCGCCATGAGATCGACATTCGGTTCATGGCCGACAGATCGTAGCCGCGCGGGCGTCGGTCGGCGTGCAGGGCGGCGCGCACCTCCGCCGGCGGGTCGCGCCGCGGCCGGCCCGCGGTCGAGGGGGCGCAAGCGCCTGGCGCGGGCGCCCCCTCGACCGGGGTCAGTTCGACCACGTGATCGGGCTGTCCTCGTAGGCGCCGTTCTCGTCGTACTCCGCGCCGGCCACCGTGCTCCCCTCGCGCGCGGCCTGCAGCCTGCACGTCTCGTACTTCGCGCCGGCCGCGGCGAACGAGTCGTCGGGACGGCCGCGCTCGCAGCCGGGGATCGTGCCGATCACCACGGCGCCGGTGCTCGAGCCGCCGGGGCCGACGCCCGACAGCAGCGGCGCGCTGCTGCGGGACAGGTCGGTCCCGCCGACGTTCTCCACCGTGTAGCGGATGTAGAACGGCACCATACCGGTGGCCTTCGCGCCGAACCGCCGCCGGAAGGCGGCCTGGTCGCCGGGCTGGATCGCGGTGACGGTGATGCCGAGCGTGCCCGTCGTCCCGGCACGCTCGAACGGGACGACCGCGCGCTCCCCGATGCGCAGCGTGCTCCCCGGCGGGGTCGTC
The DNA here is from genome assembly GCF_014648495.1 of Actinomadura cremea. GTDB lineage: Bacteria > Actinomycetota > Actinomycetes > Streptosporangiales > Streptosporangiaceae > Spirillospora > Spirillospora cremea. The sequence goes on along the minus strand of NZ_BMRF01000002.1, from coordinate 697,287 downwards.
CGGGCGCTGCCCTGGACGGGCGCGGGGTTCTGCGGCGCGGCGGGGGTTCCGGCCGCCGAGGGGGCGGGCGCGGGCGGCGGCGCCTCCGCGTCGCTCGCGTCGTCGCCGGATCCGGGCAGCACGCATCCCGAGAGCAGCGACGTGGCACCGAGGGTCGCCACCACAACGGCTCGTCTCCCATACCTCATGACTTTCCTTTCGCTTCGATCGACTACGTGGAACCGTTTCGCCCTACCGGCCATCTCTTCTGCGTGGGCTTTTCACCGCGAGGAAGGGCAACGGGTTGCTGGAGACCGTCTTCCAGAGCGAGGAGCTGCCGCCCGCCGACCGTTTCGGCTACTGGCGCGAATGCCTGAGCAGCACCCACGCACCCCTGGACATGACCAGCGAGTACGCGGACGACTTCCGGGTGCGCCAGCGCGTCATGCGGCTCGGCGCGGCCACCGTCTGGCCGGCGACCTTCCAGCCGATGGTCTGCCGCCGGACGCCGCGGCTCATCCGCCGCTCGGACCCCGAGACGTTCCACCTCTCGCTCGTCCTGCAGGGGGCGGCGGGAGCGTCCTGGGGCAAGCGCGACGTGACCTACGGGCCGTCCGACCTGCACGTCCAGGACAGCTCCCGGAGCTGCACGACGTGGGCGGACGGGGGCGACACGATCAGGACGGTCGGGCTCGAGATCCCCCGGACCATGCTGTCGCTGCCGCCGGGCCTGGCCGAGCGGATGATCGGCCGGCCGCTGCCCGGCGAGACCGGGATCGGCGCGCTGCTGTCCGGCTTCCTCGTCCGGCTCGCCGCCGACGGCGGCGGCTACCGCCCGGCGGACTCCTCACGGCTCGGCACGATCCTGGTCGACCTGGTCTCGGCGCTCTTCGCCCACACCGCCGACGCCGAACGCGCGGTCGTCCCGGAGTCGCGCCGGCGGACGCTCGCGCTGAACGTCCGCGCGTTCATCGACCGGCACCTGCGGGACCCGGATTTGACCCCGACGTCCATCGCGGCGGCCCACCACATCTCGCTGAGCTACCTGCACCGGGTCTTCCAGGCCGACGGCACCACGGTGGCGGGCTGGATCCGGCGGCGGCGGCTGGAACGCGCCCGCCGCGACCTGGCCGATCCCGCGCTGCACGACCTGCCGGTCGGCCAGATCGCGGCCCGCTGGGGCTTCACCCATCCCGCGGTCTTCACCCGCGCGTTCCGCGCCGCCTACGACGTCACCCCCAGCGAGTACCGCCGGATCAGCCGGTGGCCGGAACCCGCGTGAGCGTCCGCCCGCTGTCCTCTCGATCACGGTTCCCCAGCATGGCCGCCCCGCCGTCCTCCCGGTTGATCTTCGGTGCACACCCGCTTGACCGAGCCTCCACACCTCGCCGCGGGGGCGGCGGCCGCGCCGTCCCGGCCGAACCCGCCCGCGGTGTCGGAACGGGGCGCTAGCGTCCCCGGCATGATCGAATCGATCCCGGCCGAGGACGTCCTCGAGCTCCCCCGGTCGTGGAAGCGTCACCTGCATCCGAGGCGCGGCGGGTGGACCGCCCAGAAAGTCGCGGTGGCCGCGCTGGACGAGGCGGAGCTGCGGTCCCGGTACGCGGGGACGATCGAGGCGGCGCTGGCCCACCGCGCGACCGATCCGGCGCTGGCCGGGGCCGGGCGGCGGCACCTGGCCGGGGAGGCGAGCCCGCTGGGCGCGGCCGTGGTGGGGGCGATCCCGGAGTCGGAGATCCACTTCGGTGAGATGACCGCGCGGTTCGCGGACACGTGGGTCTCGACGTACGGGCTGCCGTTCGCCGTCCACGCGTTCGTCGAGCGATGCGATCTGCGGGTCGGCTCCCACGGCGCGGCCGAGGGCGGCCTGGCGCGGGACGGTTCGGGCTTCGACGGGGCCCGGCTGGCGGACGCCGCGAAGCGGCTGCGCGTGCTCCTCGCCGGGACCGGCGACGCCGAGTACCGGGAGGTCGTCGGGCTCCTGGCCGGGGTGCGCACGTCGCCGTTGCGGCGGATGCTCGCCGCGTACCTCGTCCCGACCGAGGCGGAGTGGGTGGCCGGGTGCTGCGCCGAGCCCGCGGGCGCGGTGCCGCGCGAGCTGCTGCTGCGGTCGCTGGGGTCGGCCGAGCACTTCGCGATGCTGGGGCCGGAGAGGCACATCTCCGTCGCCGACTGCTACTACATCGAGAATCTGGTCACGCTGGCCGAGGGCGCGGGCCCGGTGATCGCGCCCTACCTTGCGCAGGCGTTCGACGCGCACCACGGGAACCCGCGACGGCGCAAGGCGCTGCTCGACGTGCTGGGGCGGCTGCCGACCGACGAGGCGTTCCGGCTGATGCTGGAACGCGCCGGGAACGCGCACATGCGCGCCGCGCTGCGGGAGACGATGCGCCGCCACCCGGTGCGCGCGATCCGCGTGCTCGCGACGGCCGGGGACGGCGCGGCGGCGGGCCTGCTGGACGAGCATCTGCGCGGTCACGCGGAGCTGGTCGCGCGCGTGCTGCCGGAGCTGCCCGAGGACGTCCGGGCGGCCGTCGGCAAGCGCCCGGACGAGGGGGCGCCGGAGGCCGCGGCGGACGATCTGCCGCGGCTCCTGCTCGATCCGCCGTGGGAGCGCGCGAGGCCGGAGCCGGTCGTCCTCGCGGGGCTCGCCCTCCCGGGGGAGCGGTCCATGGCGTGGACGCCGGGCGAGCGCGGCGGCTGGCAGCGCACCGAGATCTTCCATCCGTACCCCGACAGCTGGCACAAGCCGTCCGGCGAGCGCGGGTACGGCGATGTGGGCCCGGTCCCGGCGCCGCAGCGGCCCGAGGAGAGGTGGGAGCGCTTCGCGGCGTCCTTCACGGCGGGCACGGTGCGGGAGGAGCCCGCGTGGCTGGCCGGGCTGCTCGCGATGGGCCCCGAGGACCTGGTCCGTCCGCTGCTGCGCGGCTGGGTGCCGGACGAGTGGCCCCGTCCGGGCGGCTGGTGGAGTCCGGAGAACTGGCTCAGGGTCCTCATCGCCCGGTTCGGCCTCGACGCGCTGCCGGTGGCGCTGCGGTTCGCCCGCGCCAAGCCGGCGCGGGGCGCGGACCTGCTGCTGCCGTTCCTGGACGGCGACGTCGCGGACGCGATGGCCGGCTGGCTGCTGCGGACGAAGTCGGTTCGGGAGACCGCGCTCGCGTGGTTCGAGCGGCACGGGCGCGCGGCGGCGCGGCATCTCGTCCCGGTGGCGCTCGGCGAGCCCGGCAAGGCACGGCAGGCCGCCGAGCACGCGCTGCCCTTCCTGGACCGGGCGGCGGTCCTCGACGCCGCGCGCCCGCACGGCGCGCGGGCCGTCGAACTCGTGGAGGCCCTGCTGGACGAGGGGGCTCCGGTCCGCAGGAAGATCCCCGAGTCGCTCGGTGTCGGCGCCGAGGTGCTGCCGCGGGTGCTGCTGCGGGGGCGGGAGCGCGCCCTGCCGGTCCGCGCCGTCCGGACCCTGCTCACCCTGCTGGCGATCTCCGAGCCGGACGGACCGGACCCCGGCCTCGCGGGCGCGCTGGACGCGTGCGACCCGCGCTCGCTCGCCGAGTTCGGGTGGGCGCTGTACCGGCACTGGGGAGAGAACGGCGGGCGGCCCGAGCACGTGTGGCAGTTCGCCGCGCTGGGTTGGCTGGGGGACGACGGCACCGTGCGCGACCTGGTCCCGCTCGTCCGCGCCTGGCCGGGGAGCGGGGGCCATCACCTCGCGGTCCGCGGCCTGGACGTCCTGGCCCTGATCGGGAGCGAGGTCGCCCTGCGGGAGGTGCACGGCATCGCCCAGACGGTGAAGTACCAGGGGCTGCGCAAGCGCGCGGCCGAGAAGGTCGAGCAGATCGCGGCGGCGCGCGGGCTGACGGCGGAGCAGCTGGGCGACCGCATGGTCCCCGACTTCGGGCTGGACGCGACGGGCGCGCTCGTCCTCGACTACGGGCCGCGCCGGTTCGTCGCCGGGTTCGACGCGGCGCTGAGGCCGTACGTCGTCGACGAGAGCGGGAAGGTCCGGGCGAACCTGCCGAAGCCGGGCGTCCGCGACGACGCCGCGCTCGCGCCCGCGGCCCACCGCCGGTTCGCCGAGCTGAAGAAGGACGTCCGCGCGATCGCCGGGGTGCAGCTCGGGCGCATGGAGCGGGCGATGGCGACCGGACGCCGGTGGAGCGTCGCCGAGTTCCGGGAGTTCTTCGTCGAGCACCCGCTGATGTGGCACCTCGCGCGGCGGCTGGTATGGATCGCCGAGGACGGCGGCGCGGCGAAGGCGTTCCGGATCGCCGAGGACCGCACGTTCGCCGACGCCGCCGACGCCGCGTACACGCCGCCGGACGGCGCCGCGATCACGATCGCCCACCCGGTGCGCCTCGGGAACGCGGTGCGGGTGTGGGCGCGCCGGTTCGACGACTACGAGATCGCGCAGCCGTTCCGGCAGCTCGACCGGGAGGTGCACGCGCTGACCGCGCGGGAGCGGGCCGGCGACCGGCTGGCGCGGTTCGAGGGGACGACCGTGCCGTTCGGCAACGTGCTCCGGCTGGAGCGGCGCGGCTGGCGGCGCGGGCCGGTGAACTCCGACGGCGGGATCGAGTGCCTCGTCCGTCCGGCGGCGGACGGGCGCCACGTGGTGGTCACGCTGGAGACGGGGCTGTTCGTCGGCTACGTGAGCGAATCCGGGGACCAGACCCTGCAGGCGGTGTGGATCGGCACCGACCCGGCCCCGGACGGGTTCGCCCACGAGAACCCCGGACGGGAGCGGTGCACGTTCGCCGACCTCGATCCGGTGACCGCCTCGGAGGTCCTGGGCGACCTCACGGCCGTCGTGACCTGAGGGTCCGGAAGGGGAAGGAGGGGAGGAAGCATGTCGCATCGGACCGGTAGCGTGCTCCCGGCCGGGACGGGGCGCGGGGAGGCACGGGTGCGGACGAGCCTGCGACGCCTGCTGGCCGAGGAGCCGGGCGACCCGGAGGTGGTGGCGGAGGCCCGGCGGCGCAAGGAGGCCGCGCTCATGGACTTCGGCGTCGGGCAGAGCCCGGTGGCGTCCTGGCTCTACAGCAAGTGCCGCCACCACGTCCCGACCACCGCGGTGCCCACGGCCGCGGTGGTCGCCACCGGCAGCGGCGGCTGCGCCCTGCTCTACAACCCGTACTTCTTCACCGAGCTGGACTTCGACGGCGTCAAGTTCGTCCTGTTCCACGAGGCCCGCCATCTGATGCACCGGCACCTCTACGTGGACGAGGAGCTGCGCACCGACCGGGCCTTCACCCTGGCCGCGGAGGTCGCGATCAACCACGTGGCCCTGCGCCGGCTGCGGCGGGACGGCCTGCCGACGGTCGCGGCGCGCGAACCGTCCGGCGGGACGGACGGCGAGGCCGTCCGGGACCCGGTCGGCGTGGACCCCGACCGGGTCTACCGGGCGTACCGCGACGACCTGGACGCGCAAGGGCTGACCCCGCTGTCCTACGACGAGTTCGCGTACACCGACCTCACGGTCTACACGGAGCTGCGCAAGATGACGGGCTTCGAGGAACCGTCCCCCGCGTACTGCGTTCACCTGCGCGGCTCCCCCGGCGACGGATCCGGGCAGGTGGACGGTCCGCCGGACGACGCGACGGTGGAGCGGCTCGGCACCGAGGTGCTGCGCGAGGTCGTGCAGGCCGCGCTGCGGGGGAACCCGGCGGCGCGCGGCGAGCTGCTCGAGCTGGCCGACCGGACCGAGGGCGGCGGGGAGCGGCTGTCGCGGCTGTGGGGCTCGCTGGGCCTCGACCGGCTGCGCGGCGTCACCCTGAAGGCCCGCCGGGTCGACTGGTGGCAGCGCTGGCTGACCGACGTGCTCGCCTCGAAGCTCGCCGAGGGCGACCGGCTCGTCTACCCGAAGAAGCAGGGCGCGGTCCTGCTGGCCTTGGGCCACGACCCGGTGCTCGCCCGGCGCGGGCCGGAGCGCACGAAGGTCGTCCTCATCGCGTTCGACACGTCGGGGTCGATGCCCGACCACGTCGTGGAGTGGCTGACGACGCTGGTCGGGAGGACCGACGGGGTGGAGAGCCACTGGCTCGCGTTCGACGGCGTCGTGCAGCCGTTCGTCCCCGGGGAGCGGGTGGCGGGCGGGGGCGGCACCGACTTCCAGAACGTCGTCGAGTACGCCGAGGGCAGGCTCGAGGTGGACGGCCGGCGGTTCGAGACGGAGCCCGACGCGATCATCATGGTGACCGACGGGTACGCGGCGCCCGTCACCCCCGCCGACCCCGGCCGCTGGATCTGGCTGATCACCGACGACGGCGACGACTGGCCGGACCGCCACGAGCCCCCGATGGCCTGCCACCGCGTCGCGTCCGCGCCATGACCGCGACCCCGGAACGCCGGTGGAAGCCCACCGCCACCTACCCGGACCCGCCCGCCGACGGCCCCGCCGCGAAGCTCGAGCGGTTCATCGACGCGATGATCGCGACCGGGCAGACCGGGCAGATCTTCGGCGAGCACGGCATCGGCAAGACGTCCACGTTCGTGTCGTACGTGCCCGCGCGGTTCCCCGGCACGACCCTGGTCGTCGTCCCCGCGGCCAACCTCACCCCGGACGACCTGCTGGTGAACGCCCCGGTCCGGGACGAGCGCAGCGGCGAGCTGGTGCTCCGCCAGCTCGTCATGCGGCAGCTCGTCCCGGGCCGACCGTTCGTGCTGCTCATCGACGACTCGCTGCAGGCCGGCCCCACCGTGCAGTCGCAGCTCATGCAGATCGCCTGCGAGTGGACGCTCGGCGAGCACGACCTGCGGGAACTCGGCTGCGTCGGGGTGTTCCTCACCGACAACGGGTCCCTCGCCGAGACCGGCGTCCAGCGGACCGACCTCGCGGTGCTGGACCGGATGGTCACCCTCCGGCTGACCGCGAACGACACCGCGTGGCGGCACGCGCTCGCCCAGCGGTACCCCGACCGGGACCTGCGCGAGGTGTTCCGGCAGTGGGCCGCCCTCGGCCCCCGCCTCCGCCACCTGCTCTCCCCGCGCACCCTGCAGCACGTGCTCGACTGCGCCCGCGCCGGTTTCCCGCTCGCCTGGGGACTGCCGCTGCAGAACGGCAGGCGGCTCGCGCTCGTCGAGGAGCGGGACGACGGCGCCCCGGGACGCGACCGCACCGCCGAGGTGCTCGACGGCATCGCCGCGGCGGTCGGGGCGCCCAACCCGGCCACGATCGCCGACCCGGTCCGCCGGATCCTGCGGGCCGCGATCGCGCACCGCTGGGCCGTCCTGCTGCAGGGGCCGCCCGGATGCGGGAAGACGGAGATCACCAAGCAGGTCGTGCGGGAGGAGACCGGCCGCGCCCCCGTGTACTTCTCGCTGCCGGTGACCAACGTCGAGGACCTGTGCGTGCCCGTGCCCGCCCCGGACGGGTCGCTGGACGCCCTGCTGGCCCGGCGGCTGCTCGATCCGGAGCCGAAGGTGCTGGTCTGGGACGAGTACAACCGGCCGAAGGACAAGGCCACCTTCGCGAAGCTGATGGAGATCACCCAGGAGTGGACGCTCGCCGGGCGCCCCATCCCGGACCTGCGGGCGCAGGTGGCGCTGCAGAACCCGCCGTACCACCTGGGCCGCAAGCTGGCGGTGTCGGCCAACAACGTGGCGCAGGCCAGCCGCTTCACGATCAGCTACGAGGTCCGCCCGGAGGACGTCCCGGCCAACGAGTGGCTGATCTCGACGTACGGGGAGACGGCCGAGACCGTCCTGGAGTGGTGGAAGAACGACCTCGACGACGAGGGCCGGGACTGGGTCACCAAGCGCACGCTGGAGCGGCTGATCAAGCTGCACCGGGTGGACATGCCGCTGGAGACCGGGCTGATCTACCTCGGGGACGGCGAGTACGCCCCGGTCTCGCTGGCCGGGCTGGAGACCCGCCTCGCGGGGCGGCGGCACATCGGCCTGGCCGAGCTCGCCGCCGACCTCCCCGGCTGGGAGGGCCGGCTGGCCGCGGCGGCGGAGGCGTCCACCGAGGGCACCGACGACACCGACCTCGTCCATCAGGTGCTCTCCAACGCCGAGGTGTCCCAGCTGGAGCGGCATCTGGACGTGGTCGCGCGGCTGCTGCCGTACCTGCCGCCGAAGCTGCGGGCGACCTACCTGGTCGGGCAGACCCGGGAACGGCAGCGCTTCTGGGTGACCGCCCTGGCCCGGATGGGCGAACTGTCCGCGCCAGGGCGGCGCGTGCCGCGCCCCTAGTCGTCGTCCTGCCCGTCGCCGTCGCCCTCGTCCTCGCCGTCGCCGTCGCCCTCGTCCTCGTCGTCCCAGTCCTCGTCGTCCTCGTCGTACTCGTCGTCGAGGAGGGCCTCCAGCTCGTCCTCGGTGAGCCGGTGGATCGTCGGGACGGTCACCCTGGTCTGCTCGTGGTCCACCATCCAGGTGTTGCGGAAGAAGTCGAACCGCAGGTGGTAGCCGGTGGCCGACTCGGTGAAGATGATCGGCGGGACGGCGAAGCCGGCGACGTCGACGGTGGCCGCGTTGTCGACGAACAGGTGCGGCGACAGCTCGGGGCCCTGGCAGGCGGCGAAGTTCACGGGCGCGAGCGTCCCCTTGCCGAGGACGTGGACGAGGTTGCCCTCGACGACGAACCTGTCCGGGTCGAGGAGCACCTCCTCGCCCAGCATCAGGATCGGCGCGGGCATGATCTCCGCCTTGGCGTCGTTCTGCTCGTCGGTGTAGAGGTCGATGACCTCGCCGTTGCGGGTGGGGTCGAGCAGTCCCGAGCCCCAGCCGTGGAACGCGCAGCAGGGGAGTTCGGAGCCGTCGGCCCGCTCCGGTTCGGGGAAGAGGAGGGACTTGTCGAGCACGGGGAGCGCCGGTCCGCCGCCCCTGCCCTCGAGGAAGGCGGGGATCCAGTCGGCGCCGTCGGCCTCGATGACCTCCGTCTCGCACCGGGCGCGGAACGGGGTGCCGCCGACCAGGCAGTTGAAGTAGTCGAGGAGCGCGATCGCGGCGCACTCGGCGAGCGAGAGCCCGCCGTGCTTGGGGAACCAGAAGTCGTAGCCGTTCGCGACGAAGTCGACCCCGCGGAACCGCTTGTGGGCGAACGGCTCGCGGGCGGGCCGGGCCGCGCCGGCGTCGAGGCCGTCCCAGTGCGCGGCGGCGACCCGGTCGTAGAGGACGTCCGCGTGCCGGGCGAGTTCGGGGGCGAAGACGCTCTCGCCCGTCCAGTAGCACGCCTTGCTGAACAGCGCGCCGATCTCGGGGTCGTGCGCGACGTGCGGCTCGGTGAAGACGAGTTCGGTGCGCAGGAAGACCTTGCGCCCGTCGAGGTAGGGCGCCCCCTCGTGCTCGTACCGCTGGTCGAACACGACGCAGGTGAAGGGCTCGATCACCGCCAGCGCGCCGCCTCCGACGAGGTCGAGCGCGGGGTCGCCCGAGCCGCCGGTGAGGTAGATCAGCACGGTGTGCCGGGACACGTGCCGCCGCCCGGCGTCGTAGTAGGGCGTGTCGCGGTGGCGGTGGAAGTTCGCGTCGCCCGGCTCGAAGCGGTTGCAGCGGAACACCGGGTTGACGTGCGAGAAGCCGTCGAGCGCCGCCGGCGGCAGCGCCTTCGACACCGCGGCGGTGAGCGCCTCGGCGAGCAGCGCCGAGTGGAAGATGAACCGCGCGCCGCCGCGCGAGGCGGCGTTGAGCGGGCGGACGTACAGGTCCAGCTCGTCGAGGCGTTCGAGGGCGGCGCGGGCGGCGGCCGGGAGCCGCAGCCCGAAGGTGCGGGCGTCCTTCGCGAACTCCTCGCCCGCCGCGAGTTCGAGGTCCAGCGGGACGTCCGCGAACAGGCGGTCGAGCGGGAGGATGTTCTCGAACGTGCGGAACGACAGCTCGCGCGGGTCGGCGAAGACGGCGGCGAGGTACGGGGCCCGCTCGCTCGGCCGGGCGAACAGGTCGCGGACGTCCTCGGCGATGCGGTCGGCCTCGATGAATCGGACGGCCTTGAACCGCGCCGTCGGGTGCCAGGAGACGGCGAGCCCGTCGATCGTCGCGGTCGGTTCGGCGTCGGTCGCGTCGACCTCGGCCCGGTAGCGGGCGGCCTCGTCGCCGGACGCCCCGGCCGTCGCGAGGTCGAAGAACCGGTCGCGGAGTTCGATGCTCATGCGGTCCTCCACAGGATGCGCAGTGCGGGCGGGAGTTCGGGGGCGTGCGCGAGCAGCGACGCGCCGTGGTCTCCCACGTCGTCGCGGTTCAGGAGCAGCCGCCGGAGCGAGCCGGTGAACGGCGCCGCGAGGAGGGCTCGCACCCCTTCCGCGCCGATGTCGTTGTAGCGCAGGTCGAGTTCGGTGAGTTCCGCGAAGAGGTGGAGCGCGGGCACGCCTTCGGCGGTGAGGTCGTTGCGCTGCAGGTGCAGGCGGCGGACGCTCCGGAAGCTCGGGGACGCCGCGAGGGCCGCGAGCCCCGCGTCGCCGACGCGTCCGTACCGCAGGTCGAGCGTCTCGATCCGGCCGCTCTCGCCCGCGGCGGCCCTGGCACCGGCGGGGGACGCCTCGCTGCGCAGGAGCGTCGAGACGGCGAGGGTCTCGGCGCCGAGCGGGCCGATGGGCAGGTAGGAGAGGTCGAGTTCGGCGAGCCCGCGCAGGTCGAGCGTCGCGAGCGCGCCGGTCTCGACGGTCGGGGCCGGCTCGCCGTCGTCGTAGAAGTCGTCGCCGTACTCGACGTCGCCGGGTTCGATGCGCAGCGCGGTGACGAAGGGGGCGCGCCGCGCCTGCTCGATGAGGACGGGCGCGTCCTCGGACCACACGACGGCGACCTTCGTGGCGAACCCGTGGCGGCGTTCGACGACGGTCGTCCCCGCCGGCAGCGCCGCGTCCCAGCTTTCCCGGTGACGGTCCACGAGCGCGGCGATCTCGCGGTCCAGGGGCGGGCGGTCGGCGGGCCGGACCCGCGCCCGCCGCTGTTCGAGGCGGATCAGCGAGCCCCGGACGTCCCCTCGCCCGCCGAGCAGATCGCCGTAGGCGAGCCACGCCTCGGTGTCGCCGGGATGGTCGCGCAGTCTCGCTTCAAGGGCCGATGCTTCCACCCGCGGCACTTTACGATCATCGACCGACATCTCTCTCGATGTCGGGCATATTCCCGCGGGTTCAGGGTTGCAGCACGAGACGGATCGGGTTGCCCTCCTTCTTCGCGAGGCGGTCGACGGCCTGCGGCGCGTCGGCGAGGGGCAGCACACCGCTGACCGATTCGGCCAGGTCGAGACGCCCCTGCTCGACGAGCCGGACGAGCTGCTCGACGTGTTCGGGCTCGGATCCGTAGTGCCCGAGCACCTGCTGCCGCAGGTAGCTGAACAGGGTGTCGTGGGCGATCGTCACCGGCTGCCCGCTGAGCCCGACGAGCACGAGCCGCCCGTCCCTGCCCAGCGCGCCGAGTGCCTGGTCGCGCACGGCGGAGACGCCCGCGAAGTCGAACGCGACGGCGAGCCCGCGCCCGCCGGTGGCCGCCTTGACGGTGTCGCGGAGATCGGCGGCGCCCGGGTCGAGCGCGAGGTCGGCGCCGAACCGCAGCGCGCGCTCCCGCGCCCGCTCGACGGGATCGATCGCGATGACGGGGGCCGCGCCGAGGAGGCGCAGCAGCTTCACGGCGTGCGCGCCGAGCCCGCCGAGGCCCCAGACGCCGACGGCCTCCCCGGCCTGCGTCCGCGCGGTGGCGCCGACCGCGGCCCACGGCGTCGAGACGGCGTCGGGGATGATGCACGCCTGCTCGAACGGGAGCGAGTCGGGGATCGGGACGACCGTCCGTTCGGCGGCGACCGCGAACTGGGCCCAGCCCCCGTCGTAGTCGACGCCCCGGGTGAAGACCGTGCCGTCGAGGTCGGCCTCGCCCGCCTGCAGCAGGACGCGCCGTCCGGGGGCGAACCGGCGCACGCCCGCGCCGACCGACTCGACGACGCCCGCGACCTCGTGACCGAGCGTGACCTCGTCTCCCCGCAGGTAGAGCGGGCTGAGGGTGCCGTCGATCAGGTGGAGGTCGGACAGGCAGACGCCCGCCGCCTTCACCGCGATCCGCACCTCCCCGTACCCCGGCTCGGGCACCGGGACCTCCGTGACGGCGAACCGCCGGGTCCGCACGTCCAGCCGTCCGGCCAGCATCTCCGCCATGACTCCCGACCTCCGTGTACGGGGAAGCGAACAGGCCCTGCGTACCCGGTGCGCACCGGCCGAAGCAGGGTGGCACTAATTACGGAAATCATTTCCATGCGAAACGGCGCGTCCGCCACCGGGAAGCGTGCTAGCGTGCTGCGAACATGATTTTCATTGTCAAACGCCCGGCCGTCGTGTGCGCGGCCCTCGCGGTCGTCCTCGCCGGGTCGGCCGTGCTGGCGATCGGATTCGGGGCGACCGCCGCCATGCCGCCCGGCGACACCGCCCGGTACCTGTGGGCGGGCGCGACCGGCGGGCGGATCTCGGCGGACGAGGCGACCGCCTACCAGATCGTGTGGCAGATCCGGACCCCGCGCGTGCTGCTGGCGGCGCTGGTCGGCGCCGGGCTGAGCGCGATGGGCGTGGCCGTGCAGGCGCTGGTGCGCAACCCGCTCGCGGACCCGTTCGTCCTCGGCGTCTCGTCGGGCGCGTCCGTCGGGGCGGTGCTCGTCACGGTGACGGGCGGCCTCGCGGCGCTCGGGATCTACGCGGTCTCGGCGGGGGCGTTCGCGGGCGCGCTGGCCGCGTCCCTGCTGGTGTACGCGGCCGCGTCGAGCCGGGGCGCGCTGTCGCCGCTGCGGCTGATCCTGACGGGCGTGGCGATGGCGCTCGGCTTCCAGGCGCTGATGAGCGTGATCGTCTACTTCGCGCCGGACGGCGAGGCGACGAGCACGATCCTGTTCTGGACGATGGGCGGGTTCGGCGCCGCGACGTGGGGCGCGCTCCCGGTCGTCGCCGTGGCGGTCGTCGCGGGCTGCGCGCTGCTGTACCGCGGCGGGCGGGCGCTGGACGCGATGGCGCTCGGCGAGGAGACGGCCGCGAGCCTCGGCGTCGATCCGGGCCGGCACCGCCGGGCGCTGCTGGTGCTGGTGTCGCTGGTCACCGGGGTCATGGTCGCGGTGAGCGGTGCGATCAGCTTCGTCGGCCTGGTCATGCCGCACCTCGTCCGGATGGTGGTCGGCGCCGTCCACGGCCGGGTGCTCGCGGTCGCGCCCCTGGCGGGGGCGGTGTTCATGGTGTGGGTCGACCTGGCGTCCCGGACGCTCGTGGCGCCGCGCGAGCTGCCGCTCGGCGCGATCACCGCGCTGATCGGCGTGCCGGTGTTCGTCGCGCTGATGCGGCGCCGCGCCTACGTGTTCGGGGGCCGGTGATGGACCTCGCGCTCGACGGCCTGTCGGTGACGCTCGGTGGCCGCGACCTGCTGCGGGAGCTGTCGCTGGACGTCCCGGGCGGACGGGTCGTGGGCCTGGTCGGGCCGAACGGCAGCGGCAAGTCGACGGCGCTGCGCTGCGTGTACCGGGCGCTGCGGCCCACGTCGGGGACGGTCCGGGCCGGCGGGGACGACCTGGCGCGGATGCCGGTGCGGCGCTCGGCCCGGATCGTCGCGGCCCTCACCCAGGACGGCACCGTCGACCTCGACTTCACGGTCGAGGAGGTCGTGGCGCTCGGCCGGACGCCGCACCTGACCGGCACCCGCCCGCTCGGCCCGCACGACCGGGAGGTGTGCGCGCGGGCGATGGACCGGCTCGGCATCGCGCACCTCGCGGGCCGGGGCGTGCTCGGCCTGTCGGGCGGCGAGCGGCAGCGCGTCCTGCTGGCGCGCGCGCTGGCGCAGGAGCCCGAGATCCTGGTGCTGGACGAGCCGACGAACCACCTCGACGTCCGGCACCAGATCGAGCTGCTGTCACTGCTGCGCGCGAGCGGGGTCACCGTCCTGGTCGTCCTGCACGACCTCAACCTCGCCGCGACGGCCTGCGACGTGCTCGCCGTGCTGTCCGGCGGACGGCTCGTCGCGACGGGCCCGCCCGCGGACGTCCTGACGCCCGAGCTGGTCGACGCGGTGTTCGGCGTCGCGGCGAGCGTCGTCCCGCACCCGCTGACCGGCGCCCCGCAACTCCTCTACACCCTGCACCGGCCCCCGCGTTGAAAGGCGTCCCATGCACCTGACCCGATCCCCCCGTGCCGCGCTGGGCTCGGCCGCGACCGCCGCGGCGCTGCTGGTCACCGGCTGCGGCGCCGAGGTCGAGCGCGACGCGGCGGCCGCGACGGCCACCGTCCAGCGCTGCGGCGAGCCCGTCGAGTACGCGGTCCCGGAGCGCGCGGTCGCCTACGAGGGCGGCAGCGCCGACAAGCTGTTCGCCCTCGGGCTGACCGACCGCGTCCACGGCTACGTGATGCCGCCCGCGAACCCGCCCGTGTCCGAGTCGCCGTGGGCGGCGGAGTACGCGCGGGTCGAGATGCTCAGCGACGACCTGCTGAACAAGGAGGTCGTGGTGCGGGCCCGCGCCGACCTGGTGGTGGCGGGCTGGAACTCCGGGTTCAGCGAGGAGCGCGGCATCACCCCCGCGATCCTCGACCGGCTCGGCGTCCAGAGCTTCATGCACACCGAGAGCTGCTACAACTATCCCGGTTTCCCGCAGAAGGTCGCCCCGTTCGACGCCCTCTACAGCGACCTCGAACGGCTCGGGAAGATCTTCCGGGTGGAGGAGAAGGCGGCGCGGGTCGTCGCGGAGCTGAAGGGGCGGGTCGCGGGCGTCCGGCGGGAGGCGCCGCAGGGCGACCCGGTGCCGGTGTTCCTGTACGACTCGGGCACCGACCAGGCGTTCACGGCGGGCGCGCAGGTGCCGCCGACCGACGTGATCGGGCTCGCGGGGGGCCGCAAAATCTTCGCCGGCCTGCAGGAACGCTGGACGCGCGTGTCGTGGGAGTCGGTGGCCGAGGCGAAGCCCGAGGTCATCATGATCATGGACTACGGGGATCAGCCGGCGAAGGAGAAGATCGAGTTCCTCCGCACGTCCCCGCACACCCGCGACCTGCCCGCCGTGAAGGACGGCAGGTTCTTCGTCCTCGACTACAACGAGGGCATCAGCGGCCCGCGCAACGTCGACGGCCTGGAGAAGTTCGCCGAGTACCTCCGCTCGATCGGCCGCTGACGCCGGTCCGCCCCCGCGGTCAGGGCAGCGGCATCAGCATGCGCGCGACCAGCGTGTGCAGGTGGGCGCGGAAGCGCTCGACGGCCGCGGGGTCGCGGGGGCGCAGGCCCTGGCCCCGCAGCCGCTCCGGCCCGATCGTCCCGTCGCTGTAGACGAGGCCGCCGGTGAGGAAGCCGAAGACGCACCACACGACCGTCCACACCAGGTGGTCGGGGTCGACGTCGGGCGGGGCCATGGGGCGCACCCGCTCCACGTACAGCAGCGCCGGCGGCTTGGTGTAGTGCTCCTCCAGGCCGGGGACGTCGGCGGCGTCGCCCATCCAGCGGTGCATCCACAGCGCCAGGACGTCGGTGCGCTCCACGTAGAAGTCGAGGTACGCGTCGGTGACCCGCAGGTAGCCCGCCAGGTCGATGGTGAGCCCCTCGAGCGCGGGCGCCATCGCCTCCTCCTCGGTCTCGGCGGCGTACTGCATCACGGCCCGGTACAGCGCCGCCTTGCCGTCGCCGGCGAACGCGCGGAGGCTCTTCATGTCGACTCCGGCGGCGTCGGCGACGAGCTGCAGGGACGTGCCGTCGTACCCCAGCTCCGCGAACAGCCGGATGGCCGTGTCGAGCAGCGCCGATTCCGGTCCGTGCATGCTGATCACTGTACGTGATCACAAAGGGGCACTCGGAGCAGGGTGCGGGTCGGCGGCCGGAGTGCCGCGCCGCTAGGACGGCGGAGCGAACATGCAGCCGATGAGCTTGTGCAGGTGCTCGCGGAAGCTTTCCACGGCCTCCCGCTCGCGCCGCTCGTCGCCGTGGCCGCGCATCCGCTGCGTGCGGGTCTTCAGGTCCGTGTAGACCATGCCGCCGCTGAGGAAGCCGAAGACGCACCACACGACCGTCCACACCACGTAGTCGGGGTCGATGTCACTCGCGATGAGAGGACTCAACTGTTCCACCGTCCACAGCGACAGCGGGGTGGTGAAGTCCTCCTCCAGGCCGGGAACGTCGGCGGCGTCGCCCAGCCAGCGCTGCAGCCACAGCATCATGACGATGGGATGCTCCACATAGAAGTCCAGGTAGGCGTCCACCTCCCGCAGGTAACCCGCCAGATCGGGGGTCCATTCGTCGAGCGCCGGCTGGAGTCTCTCCCGTTCGGCGGCCAGGACGTGCCGCATCACGGCCCGGTACAGCCCCGCCTTGCCGTCGCCGTACTCGCTGACGGCCGCGACATCGACCCCGGCCGCGTCCGCGATGAGCTGCAGGGAGGTCCCGTCGTATCCCAGTTCGGCGAACAACCGCGTGGCCGTGTCGAGCAGCCGATCGCCCTCCGAATGATCCATGGCGACACTTTATGCGATCAGTCGACCACGCTCCGCATCCGGTGCGGGTCAGTGCGCGGGCAACTGCCCGGCCGGGGCCGGGGACCAGCCGTCCAGGGCGGCCGCGAGACCGGGCACGGACGCGACGGCCTCGGCGGCGTCCGGGTCGGTGCGGCACAGGAAGGCCAGGTGGCGGGCGGCGTGCGCGGCGATCTGCGCGGGCCCCGGGGCGGCCGGGGACGGGCTGGACGGGCCGTCCCCGCGGGCGATGGGGGTCCGGTCGGGCAGCCGGACGGCGGGCAGGCCGGGGCACGGGTCCGGGCAGCAGGCGTAGGTGAGGACGACGCGGCCGCCGGGCTCGTGCCGCCAGCTCGTCGAGTGCAGGAGGTGCGCGGTGGTGCCGGGCGGGAGGCCGAGCAGGTCGCGGGCGACCGCGTCGGGGTGCCGCCCCGCGTCCAGCGGGCCGGTCGCCGCGCGGTGCGCGAGGCCCCCGTCCGGCGTCACCCGGAAGGCGATCGCCTCGACCGCCACCGCGGCGGTCGCGTCCGCGACCTGTTGCGAACCCATCGCAACAGCATGCCAGACGCGCTCGCGGGTTCGTCGCGCGGGTCGGGAAAGTGCCAGGTCAGGACGCCGGCGCGGGCTCCCAGCGGGTGCCGTCCGGGGTGTCGTGGAGTTCGAGTCCGGCGGCGGTGAGCGCGCCCCGGATGGCGTCGGCGGCGCCGTACTCCCCCGCGCGGCGCAGGTCCGCGCGGACGGCGACGAGCGCGTCCACGGCGGGCGCGAGGGCCTCGCGGGGGTCGCGCAGCCCGGCGCCCGCGGCCTTCCCGAGCCGGACGATCAGGCTGCGCAGCACGTCGCGCGCCCATTCGGTGCCGCCATCGTCCTCCTCGGTGTCGCCCGCCCAGCACGCCACGGACGCCTCGATCTCCAGGACGGCGCGGACGAGCGCGTCCGCGTCGGCGCACCCGAGGGCGTCCTCGAACCGGGCCTCGCAGCGGGTCACCGTCTCGCGCAGGGTGACGGCCTCGGGTTCGGCGTCCGGTCCGGAGGGCGCGGCCGGACGGGCGGGCGGCGCGGACTCGCCCCGCACGAGCGCCCGCAGCTCGGTCAGCGTGATCGTCTCCCCCGCCGGGACGGTCGTGCCCGTCCCGGCCCGCCGGACGGTCAGCACGCCGCGCCCGCGCACCCGCACCAGGTCGCGTCCGGCGTCGACGACGGCGGCCGTGTGCTCGTCGAGGCCGAGCACGGCGGCGTCGTCCGGCAGTTCGCGCTCGAGGATCCGCAGCCGCCGCTCCCCCAGGTAGCAGTACCGGGTGTCGTGGGTGCCGCCCTCGGCGTTGTCGTAGTGCGGGATCATCGCGACGCGCAGGCCGAGGCGTCCGAGGACGTCCAGGCCCGGCCGCCAGTGCGGCGCCGCGCCCGCCTTGTAGATCTCGTAGACGGGGATCGCCCACGCGCCGAGCGCGCAGGCGGCGGCGGACGCGAACACGATCGCGGCGCGGCCGGTGCGGGCGTGGTCGTCCAGGGCGTCGCCGACGGGGCCGCCGCGCCAGCAGTCGAGGGCGTAGGTGGGGCTGCCGGGCCCGGCGAAGATCCAGTCGGCGGCGCGCACCGCCGCGAGCCCGGCGTCGGGGTCGCCCGCGCCGGCGCCGTCCCATTCCCGGACCGGCCCCCGCAGGCCGGACGGTACGTCGACGCGGAGCCCGACGCTGCGCGCGAAGTAGTCCCGCGCCCGCGCGGAGATCTCGGCGGCGTTCTCCTGGAACCCGTAGGGCGTGTCGAGCACGACCGCGCTCGCCGGGCGGGCCCGCGCCACGACGTCCCGGTGCACGCCGACCATCGTCGGCGTGGTCTCCCCCGAGCCCATCAGCACGAGCAGCGGGCCGCGCGGGCCGTCACTCCGGGCGGTCCCGTCCATACGGGAAGTGTGACACCGGCTCCCCGGCCCGTCCACGGACGGGCGCGGGCGCGGTCAGCCCGGCGGTGACGAACGCGATCACGGTGGGGGTCTCGGGGAGCGGCGCGGCGGGCGCCGGGGCGGGCGCGACCGCGCGCCCGTAGATCTCCAGCAGCAGCGTGAACGCCAGCCGCCACCGGTCGGCGATCTCCCGGACGGTCAGGTCCGGCAGCGCGCGGCCGAGCATGACCTCGAACGGCGCCTGCCCGAACCACGGCGAGCTGGCGGGCAGCCGCGACGCCGCCAGCACCGAGCGGGCGAGCAGGTGGCACAGCATGCGGCCCTTGCCGGTGCGGACGAGGTCGTCGAACGGCTCGACGATCGCGGTGACCAGGTCGGCCACGGCGAACGGACCGGCGGCGGACCGCGCGGCGATGCCCTCCAGCCGCTCCGCCCACAGCGGCAGCAGCTCGCGTTCGAGCAGGGCCGTGACGAGGCCCTCGCGGGAGCCGAAGTGGTAGTGGACGGCGCCGGGGTTCAGCCCCGCCTCGGCGTTGATCGCGCGGACGGACACCTGGTCGGCGTCCCTGGCGAGGAACAGGCGTTCGGCGGCGTCGAGCAGCCGGTCGCGGGTGGAAGTCGAGGTGGGGGCCATGCCGCCATTGCACCACACCCGGTGCCATCATCGTCCAATCAGTGATTGAATGATGTCAGAGGCGCTTGCCGATTCGTGAGGAGACCGAGCATGGGGACCTTCGCCGTCACCGGATCCGCGTCGGGCATGGGCGCGGCCATCAGGACCGCGCTGACCGCGGCCGGGCACACCGTCATCGGGGTCGACCTGCGGGACGCGGACGTCATCGCCGACCTCGGCACCGAGAAGGGCCGCGCGACCGCCGTCCAGGAGGTCCTGTCGATCAGCGGCGGGACCCTCGACGGCGTCGCGGCCGTCGCGGGCGTCGGTCCGAACATGCCGGACTCGGCCGCCGTGATGTCCATCAACTACTTCGGGCCCGTCGCCGTCCTGGACGGCCTGCGCCCCGCCCTCGCCCGCTCCGGCGCGGGCCGCGCCGTCGCGATCGCGTCGAACTCCGCGACGACCGTCCCGCTGATCGACGAGCCGCTCGTCGGGCACGCCCTCGCGGGCGACGAGGACGCCGCCCGCGGCCGGGCCGACGAGGCCGCGCGGGCGATGCCGCCCGAGATCGCCGAACTCGCGCCGCCGTCGATCATCGCGTACGCGTCCTCGAAGTTCGCGCTGGCCCGCTGGGTGCGCCGCACCGCCGTCACCCCGCAGTGGGCGCGGCAGGGCGTCCTGCTGAACGCCATCGCGCCCGGCGCCGTCCTGACCCCGCTGATGACCGGCTCGACCGGCGCGGCCGCCGGCCACGACCCCGACGGGTTCCCCACCCCGATGCCGCTCGGGATCTTCGGCGAGCCGGAGGACATCGCGTTCTGGGTCCACCAGTTCCTCAAGCCCGAGGCCCGCTTCACCACCGGGGCCGTCCTGTTCGTGGACGGCGGCACCGACGCGGCCATGCGCCCGGACGCGCAGCCGACCCCGATGACCTTCTGAAGGAGGCGCACATGACGACCCCCGCCCCCGGACGTCCGGACGTCTTCGAGCCCGCACGCCTCGGCCCGCTGACCCTCCGCAACCGGACGATCAAGGCCGCGACGTTCGAGGGCATGACGAAGGGCGCCCTCGTCACCGACGACCTGGTCGAGTTCCACCGGGCGCACGCGGCGGGCGGCGTCGCCATGACGACCGTCGCGTACTGCGCGGTCGCCCCCGACGGCCGCACCGAGTACGACCAGCTCCACTGGCGGCCCGAGGCGATACCGGGGCTCCGCCGCCTCACCGACGCCGTGCACGCCGAGGGCGCCGCCGCGTCCGCGCAGATCGGGCACGCCGGGCCGGTCGCGAACGGCCGCTCCAACGGCGTCCCCTCCATCGCGCCGGTCCGGATGTTCAACCCGCAGTCCCTGCGGATGACGCGGCGGGCGACCCGCGCCGACATCGAGCGCGTCACCCGCGCCCACGCCGACGCGGCCCGGATGGCGGTCGAGGCCGGGTTCGACGCCGTCGAGATCCACCTCGGGCACAACTACTTCGCCAGCTCGTTCCTCTCCCCGAAGATCAACAAGCGGACGGACGAGTACGGCGGCTCGCTCGCGAACCGCGCGAAGGTCGCGCTCGGCGCCGCCCGCGCCGTCCGCGAGGCCGTCGGCGACCGCATCGCGATCCTCGCGAAGCTGAACATGGACGACGGCGTGCCCGGCGGGTTCTGGCTCGACGAGAGCCTCCGGGTCGCGACGTGGCTCGAGGAGGAGGGCTCCGTCGACGCCCTCGAACTGACCGCGGGCAGCTCGCTGCTCAACCCGATGTACCTGTTCCGCGGGGACGCCCCGGTGCGCGAGTTCGCCGCGACGTTCAAGCAGCCGATGCGCCTCGGCATCCGGCTCGTCGGCGACAGGTTCATCCGCGCGTACCCGTACCGGGAGGCGTTCCTGCTCGACAGCGCCCGCCAGTTCCGCGCCGCGCTCGACCTGCCGCTCGTCCTGCTCGGCGGCGTCACCGAGCGCGCCACGATGGACCGCGCGATGGCCGAGGGCTTCGAGTTCGTCGCGATGGGCCGCGCGCTCCTGCGCGAGCCCGGCCTCGTCAACCGCATCCAGGCGGACGCGTCGACGACGTCACTGTGCATCCACTGCAACAAGTGCATGCCGACGATCTTCAGCGGCACCCGCTGCGTCCTGGCCTGATCAGCCCGCGGTGGTGGGGACGGTGACGGTCGCGGAGGTGACGTCGATCCAGCCGGCGGCGCGCTGCTGGTTGAACACGGCGCTGTTCGGGATGATCTGGAGCGCGAGCTTCGAGCCGGGGCGCAGGCGCCACACGACGTCCTCCAGGTCGATCGTCAGCTCGCGCGCGGCGCCGTCCAGCGTGACCGGCACCGGGGTGACCATCCCGTTGACGACCTGCGGGTCGCCCTCGGCCAGCGGCGGGATCACCGACGCGGGCAGGTCGCCCGGCACCGGGACGCTCGCGTCGACCAGCTGCGCGTAGACGGACGTCTTCGCGTTCGTCGCCCGGCCCCGGTACTTCATCGTCAGCTCGGGCGCCCCGACCAGGAGCCCGCCGGACGGGGCGCCGACCGGGATCTCGATCCGGTTGTGCGAGTACCCGCCGGTGAACATGGCGCCGGAGTTGTCGGCCGGGCTGAACAGCGTCGTGCCCTTACCGGAGCCGCGCGCCGGCGCGGCGGCCGGGGGCGGGAACGCCCCGGCCGAGTGCCGGGCGCCGGTGTTGTCCGGGTACGTGAACTCCGGGCCCGTCCGGACGCTCGCGTCGCCGCGCAGGTACCGCTGGAACCACGCGAGCGTCGCCTCGCGGTCGACGGATCCGTCGTGCTCGGCGTCCATGCAGTTCGCGTGGCCGCCGCACGTCCACACCATCTTCACCGGGGCGCCGTTCGCCTTGACCGTCCGGTATCCGGCGATCGCGTGGCTCACCGGGAACAGCGTGTCGGTCACGCCCTGGACGAACAGGGTCGGGATGTCGATCCTCTTCATGAGGAAGTCGGGACCGTGCTCGCGCATCCACGTCTCGTCCGCCCGCGTGACCTCGCCCGTGGTCAGCGCCCGCAGGCAGATGGACGACACGCGCGGGTGGAACCGGTTGCCGTTCTGCAGGCCCGCCGAACACAGCCCGAACGCCCACCCGGCCTTGATCGTCCTGTTCGGGTACAGCGCGTCGTTCAGCGAGTGGTAGGTGTAGCCGGGGACGATCACGTCGACCCGGTCGTCCAGCCCGGCCGTCACGAGCTGGATCGCGCCGCCGTAGCTGCCGCCCGCCATGCCGAGCCGCGGGTCGCCCCGCCCGTCCAGCCTCACCTCGGGCTGCCGCGCGATCCAGTCGATCAGCGCCCGCACGTCGCGGCCCTCGACGCGCGGGTCGTCGATCTGCACCTGCCCCGCGGAGCCGAAGCCGCGCGGGTTCCACGTGATCACGTTGTACCCGGCGTCCAGCAGGTAGCCCAGCTCGCCCGCGGCCGGGTCGGTCGCGCCGCGCCCGCCGAAGCCGGAGCCCAGCAGGACGGACTCCGCGCGCTCGCCCGCCGCCAGCCCGGGAGCCGGGAAGAAGTTCGTGACGATCTTCGTGCCGTCGAACGACGCGACCTCGACCGTGCGCCGCCCGGCCGCCTCGTCGGCCACGGCGGGCGCCGCGAACCCGGCTGCCGACAGGACGGTTCCGGCCGCCAGGGCCGCGATCTTGGAGCGCATGCCGGAAACCTAATGAAATTCGGGTTTCGCGTCCAGACACGAAACCATCTCGTTTCCGGGCCTGCAGTACGGTCGGGCGAGTGACGACCCAACGCAAGCCGCGCGGCCCGTACCGCAAGGGCGTCCGGCGGCGGGAGCAGATCCTCGACACCGCGCTGGAGGTCTTCGCCGGACGGGGGGACGCGCCCCTGCAGGAGATCGCCGACCGCGTCGGCCTGTCGCAGGCCGGAGTGCTGCACTACTTCGGCTCCCGCGAGGAGCTCCTCCTCGCCGTGCTGCGCCGCCGCGACACCATCGACCTCGCGGCCCGCGACTGCTCCGGCGGCCCCGGCGAGGCCGTCGCCCGGACCGTCCGGCACAACATGGACCAGCCGGGCCTCGTCCGCCTGTTCGTCACCCTGTCCGCCGCGGCGACCGACCCGTCCCACCCGGCCCACGCGTTCTTCGCCGACCGCTACCGGGACCTCACGGCGACGATCGTCCGGGGCTTCGAGGCGGGCCGGCGGACGGGCGAGGTGCGCGACGACGAGGACGCCGAGCACCTGGCCCGGCTCCTCGTGGCCGTGTCGGACGGCCTGCAACTGCAATGGCTCCTCGACCCGTCCCTCGACATGGCCGCCCTCGTCGAGACCTTCGACCGCCTCTGCGCGACCCCGCGGACCCCGTGACCGACGGGCCCGTCCCGGGCGGCAGCCGCCCGGCCGGGACCCGCTGCTCCGCGGGCCCTGGATGACGACTCCAGGTCCGACCGAATCCGGCCAAGCCTGTCAAGGGCGCCGTCGGCACCGGCCATACTGATCACCACCCTCCCCGCCCGGGTGCCGGAGGCCCCGGACCGCGCACCACGCGCCGCTGTTCGGACTCGATCTGGGGGACCTGGATGACCGAGATCGATCACCACCGCGACATCGCGTACGCCGAAGCGGCGTTCGGCCTGCGCAGCGAGTTCACCGTCACCCCGACGCCCGAAGCAGTCGAGGTCGCCGGGGCCTGCCCGGCCTGCGGGGGCCGGACGACCACGCGGTTCGAGCGGAACGGCCCCCGGGGGACGAAGGGGTTCTTCAGCAGGCGCACCGTCGCCACGTTCCCGAAGTACCACACCGTGTTCTGCGACTGCGGGCACATGCACGCCGACCGTCCCGAGTTCGCCATCGACGACGGCTGCGGGGCGTTCTGGGAGGTCGAACCGCCGTGAGCCGATCCCGCGGCGACGGTCGCGGGGGCGCGGGCCGTGCCGGCCGCGGGCCGGCGCAGGGCCGCGTCGGCACCGGCCTCCGGGTTGCTGTCGAGGAAACTCGTCCAACTGTCTCAGCGCCCCCGGAAGGCGTCACCGCGAGTGTGGCACCGGTTCTCCCTCAGGTCGCGGTTCGTGGGGCCCGGTCAGGGAGGCGCCCTCGATGTCGAGGTCGGGCAGGATCCGTTCCAGCGGGCGGGGCAGCCACCAGGCTCCGCGCCCGGCCAGTGCCAGGACGGCCGGGACCAGCGTCATCCGTACCAGGAAGGCGTCGGCCAGGATCCCGGCGGCCAGCCCGAGGGCGATCGGCTTGAGCGTGAGGTCGTCGGTGGTCACGAAACCGGCGAAGACCACGAACATGATCAGCGCGGCGGCGGTGATCACCCGGGCGGCGTGCCGCGACCCGGCCAGGACGGCCTCGCGCGGGCGGCCGGTGCGGACGTACTCCTCGCGCATGCGCGACACGAGGAAGACCTGGTAGTCCATGGCCAGGCCGAACAGGACCGCGATCACCACGATCGGCATGAAGCTGAACACCGGCCCGGTGGTGGCGACGCCGAAGAGGCCGGCGAGCCATCCCCACTGGAAGACGGCGACGACCGCGCCGAACGCGGCGCCCGCCGAGAGCAGGAAGCCGACCGCGGCCTTCACCGGGACGACGATCGAGCGGAAGACCAGCAGCAGGAGCAGCAGCGAGAGCCCGACGACGAGCGCGGTGAAGGGCGGCAGCGAGTCCTTGAGCCGGTCGGACACGTCGATCGCCGCCGGGGTGGAGCCGGTGACCAGGACCTCGGCGCCCGCGGCGGCGCCGAGGGCGGGGGTGCGGGACCGGATCTCGCGGACGAGCCGTTCGGTCGCCTCGGTGCGCGGGCCCCGCTCCGGGACGAGGTTGAGCACCGCGGTGCGGCCGTCGGTTCCGGGTTCGGGGTCGCTGATCGACACCACGCCGGGCAGGTCGAGCCCGGATCCGACCTGGGCGGCGGCCCGTACCGGGTCGCCTTCGGGGGTGCGAACGAGGACGAGCAGGCGCCCGTTGCTACCGGGCCCGAACGCGTCGGAGATCAGGTCGTAGGCCTTGCGCTGGGTGGAGGCGGGGTCGGCGGTGCCGTTGTCGGGCATCGCCAGTTCGAGCCGCAGCGCCGGGAGTGCCATGGCGCCCAGCGCGAGCAGCACCAGCGGCACCGTGATCAGGGGGCGGCGGGTGACCAGGCGGGCCCAGCGCAGGCCGCCGGTGCGTCCCGGACGGGCGGCGCGTGAGCCCGGCGCGGGCCGCAGGCGCTCGCCCGCGAGGCCGAGCAGGGCGGGCAGGAGGCTGATCGCGGCGGCCACCGCCAGGAGGACGGTCAGCGCGGCCGCCAGGCCCATGACGCTCAGGAACGGGATGCCGACCACGGTCAGCCCCGCCAGGGCGATGATCACGGTGAGGCCGGCGAAGACGACGGCGCCGCCCGCGGTGGCGGTGGCGCGGGCCGCCGACTCCTCGGCGGCCGTCCCGTCGGCGAGCTGCGCGCGGTGCCGGGACAGGATGAACAGCGCGTAGTCGATGCCCACCGCCAGGCCGACCATCAGTGCCAGGCTCGGGGCGGTGGACGAGACGGTGGCGAGGTTGGACACCAGCATCAGGCCGAGCAGCCCGACCACCAGCCCGACCAGCGCGGTCAGCAGCGTCAGTCCGGCGGCGAGCATCGAGCCGAAGGTGAGCACCAGGACGACCACGGCCGTCGCGACGCCGATCGCCTCGCCCGCTCCCGCGTGCATGCCGGCGGTGCTGTAGATCGTCCCGCCGACCTCGGCGCGCAGGCCGTCCGAGCGGGCCGCGGCGGCCACGTCCTCCAGCGCGGTGACGCTGGAGTCGCGCAGCACGTCCCGCTTGATCGGGTAGAGCACCCGGGCGAGGGCGGTCCTGCGGTCGGCGGAGACGGTCTCGAACGGGTCGGTCGTCTCGGCGACCTGCGGCGCAGCGGACGCCTCCGCCATCGCCCTCCGGATGACGGAGCGGTGGGCCGGATCATCGACGGTCGAGCCGGGTGGGGCGACGAAGACGATCTGGGCCGTGACGCCGGTCGCCTCCGGCAGGGAACGTTCCAGCAGGTCGATGCCCTTCTGGGATTCCGAGCCGGGGATGGTGGCCTCGCTGTCCAGCTGCGAGCCGAAGGCCGCGAAGCCGCCTCCGGCCAGGAGCAGCAGGACGAGCCAGGCGGTGATGAAGCGGGCGTGGCGGCGGTAGGCGGTCCGGCCTAGCCGGTAGAGCAGGGTCGCCAACAGGGGTCCTCTCAGTCGTCCGGGGTGGGGGGGCAGTGCGGTCAGGACGGCGGAGACACCCGCCGGATGACGTCGGCCGCGACGGCCTCCGGGTCATCAACGAAACGTTGCATACCCAAAGTATCGAGTACTTAGAGTACCGAGATGGGGATGCGGCACGGCACCGCGAAGCCGGGACGGTACGGCGGACGAACATGATCGGAAGCGGTCAGGTGCGTCGGCGCTGGAGGTGGACGGTGGCGGCGCCGGTCAGGTACGCCACCAGCGTCCATGCAGGCAGGGCGGCCGGAGTGTGATAGGTCGGGCCTGCCAGTGCGATGCCGATCAGGGCCGCTTGCGCGCATGCCAGGCCGACGATCGTGAGGGCCGTGCACGTCTTCCGCCGGGCGGGACGGGTGGGGCGCTCCGCGCGGGCGAAGAGGGCGAGGAGGACGGCGAGGACGGCCGCCAGGCACGCGAGCCAGGGGATCCGGAGCGCGTACCACTCGGACGCCCCGATCGGGGGCTGCGGGAAGGCGCCGGTCGCGTACAGGACGGCGGCGGCTATCACGACGGCCGTCATGTGCCACAGGAACAGGGTCAGGATCACGGTGCCGATCGCCACGACGGCCGTCCAGGGGCGGGTCCGTCGCAGCCAGCGGTTCCCCCGGTCGTGCAGGAGCAGCACCAGGCCCGTCTGGGCGACCGCCAGGGCGAGGAGCGCCAGGGTGGGCGGGGCGGTGTTCTGCACGTGTGCGCCGGGCTCGGCGACCATGCTGACCGGGTACGGGCCGATCGTCGTGAGCAGGACCAGGCCGCCCAGCCCTGCGGCGATCAGAAACGGCGCCGCCCGAGCGGGAAGTCGGCCGTCCCGCCAAGCGAACCCGAGTTGATGGACGGCGAGCCACATCAGCAGGTAGTTGGCCGTGCCGCCGTGGGGGACGTCCGCCCACAGGCGGGCGGCGTCGCCGACGGCCACCAGGATGGCCAGGACGGCCGGCACCGCGAGGCCCCAGCGGCGGTGCAAGGCGTGCATCAGCGGGGTGAGCGCGATCATCGGCAGGTAGGCGGCCAGGAACCAGAGCGGGACCGTGGCCAGCCACACGGCCGTCCCGATCAGCTCGGGTCGGGCGCCGAGGGCACGGGCCAGGATCGCCGACGCGCCGATCACGACGAGGAACAGCGTCGTCGGGCGCAGGAGGCGGTCGGCGCGGCCGAGCAGCCATTCGCGCCGGCCGGGTTTCAGGGAGGCGGCGTTCGCGAAACCGCCGGCGAGGAAGAAGACGGGCATGACCTGGAACGGCCAGGAGAGCCACCGGGTCCAGGGCAGGGCCGTGAGGACGTGCGCACCGCCGAGCTCGCCGTCGTAGGTGACCACGACGGCGAGCCAATGGCCGATGACCACGAGGACGATCGCGACCGCGCGGACCAGATCGACCCATCGGTCTCGCTGCGGCGGCGTCCGTTCGGCCAATCGGCGCAGCATCGTTCACCCCGCACGAGGGACCATGCCCGGAGTACGGGGGAACGAATCAGGCGGTGCGGGCGACGCCGCAGTACATCGAGACGTCCTCCACGCTGGGACGGTGGTGCGGCGGGAGGTCGGGGCGCCAGTCGACGACGTTCGTGACGCCGGGGTCGACGAGGTCGAGGCCGTCGAAGAAGCGGGCGAACTCGGCGCGGGTGCGGAGGTGGAACGGGACGCCGCTGCGGTGGTTCGTCTCCATGGCGTCGGCGTACTGCCCGGGGGTGAGGTGGTCGCCGGTGGCGTGCGTGATGACGACGTGGCTGCCGGACGGGAGCGCCTCGAGGAGGCGGGCGACGATGCCGTACGGGTCCTCGTCGTCGGCGATGAAGTGCATGATCGCGACGAGCATCAGCGCGACCGGGCGGGACGGGTCGAGGGTCGCGGCGAGTTCGGGCGCGGCGAGGATCTTCTCGGGGTCGCGCAGGTCGGCGTCGATGTAGGCGGTGCGGCCCTCGGGGGAACTGGTGAGCAGGGCACGGGCGTGGACGAGGACGACGGGGTCGTGGTCGACGTAGACGATGCGGGCCGCGGGGTCGATGGACTGGGCGACCTCGTGGACGTTGCCCGCCGAGGGCAGGCCGGTGCCGATGTCGAGGAACTGCGAGATGCCGGCGTCGCGGGCGAGGTACCGGACGGCGCGGGCCATGAACTTCCGGTTCTCGCGGGCCGCGAGGGCGACGGTGGGGAATCCGGAGGCGACCGTGTCGGCCGATTCCCGGTCGACCGCGAAATTGTCCTTGCCGCCCAGCCAGTAGTTGTACCGGCGCGAAGGGTGAGCCTTCGTCGGATCGATCCCCGGCGGAACCGGTTCCATGGGCGCCTCCCGCATGTTCTGGACCACTTTATTGTGCACGACCGCACGACCGGGACGGAGTTGCCGCGAAATGGTGGCAGGCGTGCCCTCGACCAGGCAAGATCGTTCCCTCAGGGCGCCGACGAGCCGGGAGACATCGCCGTGGACACCTTCTACAGTCCGTTCGACTTCGCGATCCAGGACGATCCTTACCCGGTGTACGCGCGGTTGCGCGAAGAGTCGCCGGTATACCGGAATGACAAGGACGATTTCTGGGCCGTGTCCCGGCATGCGGACGTCATTGCGGCGCTGAAGGACGCGAATCGTTTCTCGAGTGTTAACGGCCTTCGACTGGAACCCGCTTTCTGGGGGCCGGAGGCGGAGAAGTTCTTCTCGTTCGTCGCGATGGACCCGCCGCGCCACACCCGGATGCGCGGGCTGGTGTCGCGGGCGTTCACGGCCCGGCGCGTCCAGGAGCTGGAGCCGCGCATCCGGGAGATCGCCCGGGAGTGCATGCGGCCGCACGTCGAGGGCGGCGCGTTCGACATGATGACCGACTTCGCGGCGCGGTTCCCCACGGACGTGATCTCCGAGCTGGTCGGGGTGCCGGAGGCCGACCGCGGGATGGTCCGGGACCTCGGCATGGCGATCATGTACCGGGACGAGGAGGGCGACGACCTGCCGCCGGAGGCGCTGCAGGCGATCGGCGCGCTGGTCGGGTACTACACCGAGCTGACGATCGCGCGGGGGCGGCAGCGGGAGGACGACCTGCTGTCGGGGCTGCTCGACGCGGCCGACGGGAACGACCGGCTGACCCCCGAGGAGATCGTCGGGGTGCTGATCCTGCTGGTGGGGGCGGGCATCGAGACGACGATGCTGCTGCTCGGCAACGCGTGGAACGCGGCGTGGCGGCACCCGGAGGCGCGGGCCGCGGCGTTCGGCGGGCGGATCACCGACTGGATCGAGGAGACGCTGCGCTGGGACCCGCCGGCGCAGACGATCGCGCGGACGACGACCGAGGACGTCGAGCTGCACGGCACGACGATCCCGGCGGACGCGCGGATCCTGCTGCTCGCGGGCAGCGCGAACCGGGACGAGCGGGTGTTCGACGACCCGGACCGGTTCGACCTCGACCGCGACACGGGCGCGTCGCTGGCGTTCGGCAACGGCCGCCACCACTGCCTGGGGGCGAACCTCGGACGGCTGGAGGCCCGGATCGCCCTCGAGGAGATCACCGGGCTCGTGGCGGACTTCGAGATCGACGAGGGGAACGCGAAGCGCGTCCGCTCGTCCAACGACCGGGGGTTCGCGTCGCTGCCGTCCCGGGTGACGCGGCGCCGCTGACGCGGCGGCGGACGACGAGGCCGGCCCGCCGCTTCGCCTTGGGCGACCACCGGAAGCGGTCCGGAAGCGGTTTCGTCCTTTCGGCGTAAGCCCGCCGGCCGGTCTCCTGGGTGTCGTCACGATCACGGCATCCGGGAGGACCCGATGAACGACCAGCGGCAGAACGACCTGGCGGCGCGGCTGCTCGCCGTCTCGGCGGCGGGCGCGCCCCCGCTGACGGTGTCCGGCGAGACGGGCGAGGCCCGGCCGGTGGCGGACCGCGTCCGGCGCGTCCGGGCGGCCGCCCCCGCGACCGGGCGCGGCTCCTGCAGCAGCCCGTGGAACAGCTGGAGCGACTGACCCGCCGGGACGCCGCGGTCCGCGCGGCCGCGGCGTCCCCGCACCGATCGAGAGCGGTGGTCGTCCATGCTTCTTCCCGGCCTCACCCTGAACGTCGAATCCGATCTGTTCGTCCCCGCCGATCTCGCGATCGGCCCTGGAGTCCGCCGCCTGCCGGACGCCCCCGGCGCGCCCGCCGCGGGTTCCGCGCGGACGGCGCGGACCGGCCGGCGCCCCCTGCGTCCGGACGAGACCGCGACGCTCCGGCCCCCGCCGGGGTCCGCGCGCCCGGCGCCGCACGAGCTGCTCACGGTGTTCGACGTCGGCGCCGCGACGCTGGCCGCGTGCCGGGAGGAGGTGCTGCCGCTGCTGGCCGGGGACGGACGGGACGCGCTCGCGGCGGCCGTCCGGACGGCGCGCGACCGCGTCCTCGACGCGCTGACGCGCCGCACCGGGTTCGCCTGCCGGCGGGTGCGGACGGCCGACGCGGTCGTGCACGCGCCCGGACGGCCGTCGACCGCGTTCAACTACGACGAGGGGGTCTACATGGGCCTGCACATCGACAACCAGCAGGACCTCCCGCTGGACGAACGGGACCGGTCGTTCCTGCTGGCGTCCGTCAACATCGGCTTCGCCGAGCGGTATCTCCAGTTCGTGAACCTGCGGGTGACCGACCTCATGGCGATGGTCGAGAAGTCCGGACGCGAGGTCCCGCAGACGGCGCGCGCGCTGAAGGACGCCTTCTTCGACGCCTATCCCGACTACCCGGTGCTGCGCGTGATGCTGCGTCCCGGGCAGGCGTACCTGCTCAACACCCAGGACGTCCTGCACGACGGCGCGACGAACGAGCGCGGCATGCCGGACGTGTCGCTGCTGATGTCGAATGATCTCTCGGGGGCCGTCCGATGAGCACGGTCCGGCAGCTCGTCCTCCAGGCCACCGGGTTCTGCAACATCGACTGCGCGTACTGCTACCTGCCGGACCGGTCGACGCGGACGCTGATGACGCCGGAGGTCGTGGCGGCGACGGCACGCGCGCTGGCGGCGTCGGGGCGGCTCGGCGACGAGCTGGAGGTGCGCTGGCACGCGGGCGAGCCGCTCACCGCGCCGCGCGCCCTCTACGCGGAGGCCGCGGAGATCCTGAGGTCGACACTCGACACCGAGCTGCGGTTCTCGTTGCAGACGAACGCGCTGCTGGTCGACGACGCGTGGTGCCGGTTCCTCGCACGCGAGGGCGTCCGGGTCGGGGTGAGCCTGGACGGGCCCGCGATCGTCCACGACGCGTACCGGCGCACGCGGGCGGGCGGGGGCACGCACGCGCGGGCGATGAAGGGCGTCGCGCGGCTCGCCGGGGCCGGGATCCCGTTCGACGTCATCTCGGTGATCACGCCCGTCACGCTCGCCCATCGGGAGGAGTACCTGGAGTTCATGGCGGGGGTGCGGCCCCGGTCGGTCGGGCTGAACCCCGAGGAGACCGAGGGCGGGAACGTGTCCACGCTGCACGGTTCGGCCGGGTTCCGGGCCGGGTACCGCGACTTCCTGCGGGCGGTGGCGGCCTGGTCGGACGGGACGGGCGTGCGGGTGCGGGAGCTGGCGACCATGCGGGAGCACGTGCTGCTGAACGAGCTGCCGGTCGGGAACACGCAGTGCGAGCCGTACGCGATCCTGACGGTCGGCGCGGGCGGCGACGTCGCGTCGTTCTCCCCGGAGCTGCTGGGCTGGACGAGCCGCGAGCACGGCGACTTTCTGCTCGGCAACGTGCTGGAGGACGGCTTCGCGCTGGACCGCGTCCGGCCGGGCTTCGCGCGGCTGGCGGCCGAGGTGGAGCGGGGGCGCCGCAACTGCGCGCGCGGCTGCGAGTACTTCGCGCTGTGCGGGGGCGGCGCGCCCGCGAACAAGTGGGCCGAGAACGGCTCGTTCACCTGCACGGACACCGCGTTCTGCGCGCTCGCCGTCAAGGCGGTCGCCGATGTGGTGCTGGACGGACTCGAGCCCGCGTGACCAGGACGGCGCAGGTGACGGTGCACGGGTGGTGCGCGGTCCCCGCGGAGCGGATCGCCGCGCTCGTCCGCGCGGGGCACGCGGAGTCGCTGACCGGCGCGGCGGGGCAGTTCGTGGTCGCGGTGGAGGAGGACGACCGGGTGACGCTGGTCTCCGGACGGTCCGGCGCCGTCGTCCACGTGTACGACACGGGCGGCACCCTCGCGCACGGCCCGTGCGTCGACGACGCCCTGCGGGCGGCCGGGCGGGGCCTGCGCTGGAACGTCGAGGCGGTCGCCGACTACCTGCTGTTCGGTCACCTCCTGGGCGACGCCTCCCTGGACGCGGGGCTGCGAACGGTTCCGCCGGGCGCGGTCGTCACGCTGACGCGGGAGGGGCACCGCGTGGCCGTCGCGGCGCCGCCGCCCGCGCCGGAACCCTCGCCGGACACGGCCGTGGACGCGCTGTGCGGCGCGGTGTCGCGGGCGGCCGGGGACGGGTGCGCGCTGTCGATGTCGGGCGGCCTGGACGCGCGGCTGCTGCTCGCCGCGCTGCTGGCGGGCGGGCACCGGCCGCGCCTGCTGATCTCCGGGGTGCCCGGGTCGTTCGACCGGGAGGTCGCGACCGGGATCGCCCGCGCGTTCGGGCTGCCGCACGCGGTCCGCGCGGTGCCGGCGGCGGCGCTCGACGCGGGCGCGGACCGGATCGCGCGGCCCACGAGCGGGCTGCTGCCCGTCACGAACTGGGCGGGCATGGCGCACCTGGCCGACGACCCGCCGGACGTGCCCGTCCTGCTCGGCTACCACGGCGAGTACGCCCGCCCCTATTACCTGCCCGCGCGGGGACGGACGGCGCTGCGGGCGGCGCGGCGACCCGCGCGCGACGCGGTTCCGCTGCTCGCGCGCCGCTTCCCCGACCCGTTCCGTCCCGCCGAGCACGCCCGGCTCGCCCCGGGGCTGAGCGCGGCCCTCGCCCCGGACGCGGCCCGCGCGCGGCTCGCCGCCGCGCTGCCCGGCCGGGGGACCCTGGGCGCGGCGGCGGGCGAGTTCTTCCGCGCCCAGTACGGCCACCACAAGATCGGCGCGAACCTCGCCGCGATCGGCGCCCGCGCCGACTGGCGGGTGCCGCTGCTCGACCCCGGCTGGGCCGACGCGGTCGCCGCGCTGCCGTACCGGTGGCGGCTCGGCGACCGGTGGCACCGGTACGCGATCGGACGGCTGTGCCCCCGGCTGCTCGACCATCCCGAGGAGGGGTACGGGGCGCGCACGGCGCGGCGTCCCCCCGTCCGGTACTGGACGCGCGGACCGCGACCGCCCGCCGCGCCCTTCTACGTCGACCGGTCGGCGTTCCGGGACGGGCCGGTTCCGGACGGGGCCGCGCGGCGCGCCGGTCGCGGGCTGGACCGGCTGCTCGACCCCGCGCTGCCCGCCGCCCTGCTCGCGCGCGGTGCGGACCGGCTCGCCCGTCCGCACGTCTGCTTCGCGCTCGACGCGCTCGCCCGGTGGCGCCGCGACGGCGCCTGACGCGAGCGCTGTCTTCGATCATGCGCTTTCGTTAGGCTTGTCGGCCTACGTGCGGGCAGGGGGCGGGACGGTCGGCATGAGCGAACCTGAGCCGGACGGCATCCGGCTGACGCTGCTCGGCCGGACCGTCGTCGAGACGGGCGGGCGCCGGGTGCGGCCCGCGCCGCTCACCGCCGCCGTCCTGATCCGGCTGGCCGTCGCGGGCGACGAGGCCGTCACCGTGGACGAGCTGTACCGCGACGTGTGGGACCCGGCGGCGCGGACCGTCCGCCGCGAGGACCGGGTCAGCGTGCAGAAGCGCATCCTGGAGCTGCGGCGGCTCCTCGACCCCGGCCGCCCCGGCGAGAAGTCCACGGTGCTGCGCACCGAACGCGGCCGCGTCTCGGCGTACCGGCTGCACCTGACGCCCGCGCAGGTCGACGTGCTCGAGTTCCACGACCTGGTGCGGCGCGCGCAGCACACCGACGCGGCGACCGCCGCCGAGCTGCTCGCCCGCGCACTGTCGCTGTGGGGCGGACGCCCGCTGTTCGACGCCGAGGACCGCGCCTTCGCGCGGGAGCCGATCCGCCGGCTGCACCTGTGGCACGGGTCGGCGCGCCGCGACCTCGTCGACGTCTACGCCGACCTCGGCCGTCCGCGCGCGGCCCTCGACGTCGCCGGGCCGCTCGCCGCCGAACGTCCGGACGACGCCGACCTCGCCGCGACCGTCGCGGCGCTGCGCGGGCGGCTGCGGGCCCGCACCGCCGGGCTGCTGCGCCGGGACTTCACCGCGCCGCCGACGTCGGTGGTCGTCACGTCCGGCGACCTGTTCGCCGAGGACGACGCCCACCTCGTCGCCGGGTTCACCGACACCTTCGACACCGCCACCGACGGCGACCTCGTCATCAACGCGGGGAGCGTGCAGGGGCAGCTCCTCCACCGGCTCTACGACGGCGACCGGACCCGCCTCGACCGCGACCTGCGCGGCGCGCTGCAGGACAGCGAGCCCGTCACCGTCGAGAAGCGCTCCGCGAAGCGGCACGGCAAGCTGGCCCGCCACCCGCTCGGGACGGTCGTGCCGCTGCGGCGCGGCGGGCGGCTGGTGTTCGCGGTCGCCTACTCGCGGATGGGCAACGACCTGGTCGCCCGGTCGAGCCTGCCGGAGCTGCGGACGGCGCTGCGGCGGCTGTGGGCGGCGGTCGAGACGCACGGGCAGCGCCGACCCGTCGCGCTGGCGCTGCCCGGCACCGGGCTGTCGCGCGTCGACCGTCCCTTCGACGAGCTGTTCGCCGCGCTCGTCGACTCGTTCCTCGACGCGTCCCGGAACGGTCCCGTCGCCTCGCAGCTGCGCGTGGTGGTGGCGCCCCCGGACGTGGAGAACTACCCGGTCGAGCGCATGGCGGCGTACCTGCACGCCCTGCCGGAGCGGCTGCACGACCCCGTGACCGAGGCGGGCTGACCACGAGAGGGAGTGACCGCCCATGCCGTCCACGATCCCGCGCAGGGTGCGGCGGAAGGCCGACATGGTGCTGCGGGAGGTGTCCGGGCGGGAGCTTCCGGCGGACGCCTGGACGGACGTCGGCGCGCTGGTCGAGGCGCTCGGCCGCGCCCTCGACGGCACCGACCCGGACGCGGTCCTGCGGGCCGCCGCCGCGCTGGCCGCCGCGTCCGCCCCCCGGGTCACCCGGGTCCGGGGCGACGCGACCGTCCCGTGCCCGCCCGCCGTGCGCGAACGGGTGAACGTCCTCGTCCACGAGCTGTCGCGCTGGGACGGCGACGCGGACGCCGGCGACGCGGACGCCGGCGTCGGCGCCGCCGCCGAGCCCGCGCCCGGCGGCGCGCGGGACCGGTGACCGCCGACCTCCGGGCCGAGCTGGTCGTCCACCTGTTCGCGCCCGCCGACGGGCCCCGCGCCCCGCACGCCCTCCGTGCGCTGCGCGACCTGTGGGGCGGCGCCCGGCACCTGTTCCGGATGGGCGACCCGATCCCCGGCACCGGCCTCCCCCGCGACCTGCCGGACGATCTCGCCGCCACCACGGCGGCCGGTGCGTCCGGTGAGCGTCCGCTGGCCGCCCAGGAGAACCCCGACGACGACTACCAGGCCGTCTTCCGCCGCCACCACGACGCGTTCGTCCTGTCCGTGGCGCTGGCGCCCCGGCTCGGCGGGACCGGCGGCCCGGCGGAGGCGCCCGGATGGCCCGACCTCGACCGGTGGTGGAGCGCGCTCGCGGTGGGCCGCACCGGCGACCTGCTCGGCGAGGCCCGCGCCTACCTGGCGACCGGCCCCGGCCTCGCCGCCGCGTCCGGCGACACGGTCGCGGCACGGCTCGTCCCGCACCTGCCGGACGCCGGGACGCGCCGCCCGCGCGGCCCCGGCGCCGCCGTCCGGGAGCGCGTCGGGGTGTGGGACGTCTCGGCCGGCGACGACGACCGCGCCCGCCGCGACCTGCTGGTCACCGGCGGCCCGGACGACGAGGGCGAGCTGAGCGCGCTCGTCTGGTCCGCCGGTCCCCCCGCCGTCCCGCCGCTCGGCCGGTACCTGCTGCACGCCGCCAAGCTCCGGTACGAGCTGCGCGTGTGGAACCGCGACGGGCGCGTCCGCGAGCTGCTCGCCGCCGTCGGGGACGGGACGGTCGCGGGCGCGCGGGCCCGCGCGGCGGTCGCCGAACTGCGGGCGCTGCGCCGGACGGTCGAGATCGCCGACGCCAACATGGGGCGCGCCCTCGACGCCCCCGCCGCCGGCCCGTTCGCCGACGACCGCGACCTCGCGCGCTGGCTCCTGGACTCGCTCGACGACGCCTCCGCCTACCTGGAGGCCGCCGCCGACCGCGCCGACCATCTCACCGTCGCCCCGCCCCCCGCTTCCGCCGATGCCCCGCCCGCCGACGCCCCGTCTGCCGCTTCCGCGCAGGCTCCGCCCGCGTCCGTTACGCCCGCCGCTTCCGGCGACGTCCGGCGCGCGTCCGGCTCGGGGGCGGCGGCGGACGGGGCGCGCGGGGTGTTCGTCGTGCACGGGCGGGACGGCCGGGTGCGGGACGGGATGTTCGCGTTCCTGCGCGCCTGCGGGCTCGCCCCGTACGAGTGGGAGACCCTCGTCGCCGGGACCGGCGAGACGGGCCCGTACCTCGGGGACGTCGTCGTCCAGGGCATCGCCCGCGCGCAGGCGGTCGTGGTCCTGATGACACCGGACGACGTCGTCCGGCTCGATCCCCGCCTGCGGAGCCCGGACGAGGACCCGTTCGAGTTCGACTTCTCCGGGCAGGCCCGTCCCAACGTGCTGGTGGAGCTCGGCATGGCGCTCGCGCTGTGCCCGGAGCGCACGATCCTGCTCCAGGCGGGCTCGCAGCGCCCCATCGCCGACCTGGGCGGACGCAACTTCATCCGGCTCTCCGACGGCGCGGACTGCCGCGCCAAGATCCGCAGCCGGCTGCACGCCGCCGGATGCCCGCTCGACTCCGGTGGCGAGGACTGGCTCACCGCCGGAACCCTCACCTCCCTCACGACGCACCCGCCGGACTGAGCCGCCGGAAGCAGACCGGAAGCGGTTCGGAAGCGGCTTGGAGGCGGCTTGGAGCGCGCTCGTCCCTTTCCGGGGAAGCGCGGCCCCGGTTCTCCTGAGGGTGACCCGAACAGGCGGGTCCGTACCGGGAAATGGGGGCCGCCATGGTGGACTGGGGCAACGTGTTCCGAACCGGCATCGTGATCGCCGAGCAGACCGCGTACGGCGTCATCGTCGCGCAGTGGGAGAAGCTCGACGACAACGGCGCCTACCAGGCCATCAACGACTACGTCCGGCAGTCGTCGCTCAACCAGCTCAGCGGGATGGACAGCGCCCTGTCGGCCGCCGCGGCGACCCGGTTCGACATCGGCGACCGGCGCCGGCTCGGACGCTTCTACGCCTTCTTCAAGATCGTCGAGACCGACCGGCACGGATTCCGCGGATTCGCGCCCTGACCCGAGCCCCGGCCGCCTCGCCCCGTCCGCGCGCGGGCCGAGGCGGCCGACCGCCGCAGGCCGACCGGCTCGCACCCGGCAGGGCGCGTCGGGCGCCCGTCGGGCGGGCGCCGCGGGTCCGTTGCGTCGGCTCAGTCGGT
Source organism: Actinomadura cremea (assembly GCF_014648495.1). GTDB lineage: Bacteria > Actinomycetota > Actinomycetes > Streptosporangiales > Streptosporangiaceae > Spirillospora > Spirillospora cremea. The sequence goes on along the minus strand of NZ_BMRF01000002.1, from coordinate 659,727 downwards.
GTCGAGGGCGGCGCGGACGGCGGCGAGGCGTTCGGCCAGTTCGGGGTGCTCCGCGCGCAGGTCGTCGAGTTCCGAGCGGGCGTCCAGGAGTTGCGACCAGACGATGTTGCGGCCGCGTTCGGCGAGGGCGAGGGCATGTCCGGGGTCGCCCGCGGCGATCGCGCAGGCCGCCGCGTCCGAGCCGACGCCCGGCCAGTTCTCGAGCCGGTCGCGGCGGGTGGCGCCGCGCAGGCCGTGCCAGGCCACGGTCGGCAGCAGGTCGACGGCGGCGGCGTAGCCGGTGAGGGCGTGGCGGGCGTCGCCGAGGGCCGTCGCGAGGACGCCCCAGCGGACGGCCGCGCTCGCGCGCATCGTCACGGGGGCGGTGCGGGCGGCGACGACCGTCCGGGCGTGCGCGAGCGCGACGGGCAGGTCGTCGCCGGCGGCCCGGTCGCGGCGGGCGCGGCTGACCTGGTCGAGCGCCGGGACGCCGCGCGGGTCGCCGGCGGGCGTCAGCGCGACGGCCTCCTCGGCGGCCTCGACGGCGAGGTCGAGGTCGGGGACGTGGCCGACGGCGCGGTACCGGTCGGTGAGGAGAGAGCTGAGGTTGACCAGCCGGCCGGCCCGGTCGGTCGGGCGCCCGGCCGCGGCGTCGACCGCCTGCGCCGCCACGTCCAGCGCCTCGTCGAGGACGGACGCGTCGCCGCCGTCGCCGTCGCCGAGTTCGTACCGGGCGTGGAGCAGCAGGGCCCGCTGCGCGAGGGTGCCGGCGCGGACGCGGTGCCAGGGCGGGGCGATCCGCAGGGCGGCGTCGTTGCAGGCCAGCGCGGTGTCGAGCAGCTTCGGGTCGCCGGTGCGCCGGTGGATCCTCGCGAAGGCGGTCTCGGCGTGGCCGAGGTACATGAGCCGGTCGGCGTGCCCCTCCGGGGACAGCTCCACGGCCTGGCTCGCGTAGTAGAGGGCCTCGTCGGCGTCGGACGGCTCGCCCCACCGGTCGTACCGCTCGAGCAGTGCGGCCGCGAGCGCCGCGTTCGCGCCGCCCGCCCCCGCCCCGTGCTCGCCGGCCTCCTCGACCGCCTCCCGGGCGGCGTCGACGGCCCGGCCGAGGGTGTCCGCGGGGCCGCCGAGGGCGGCACGTCCGCGCAGCGCCACGGACAGGTTCGCCAGCCGGACCGGACGGCGCGCGTCCGCTCCCCCGGCGGCGACGGCGGCCTCGCACGCGCGCACCGCCTCCGCCGCCGCGGCCTCGTCCGCGACGCCGTCGACGACCGGATCGCCGAGCACGGCGGCCAGCCCGGCGGCCAGCGGGGACTCGTCGCCCGAACCGTGCCCGAGGCGGACGGCGCGGCGGGCGAGTTCGGCGGCCCGGCGGGCGTCGGCGCGGTCGCCGGTCACCTCGCGGGCCCGTCCGGCGAGCGCGAGCGCGAGGTTCATCCCCATCGCCCCGGCCTTCGGGTGCGCGTCGCCGGTGCGGGCGACCGCCTCCTCGCCCGCCGCGACGGCCATGTCGATCGCCTGCCGGGCGCCGGACGCCTCGAACCACAACCGCAGCGCCATGCCCTGCACGTCCAGGGCCGCCGACAGGACGTCCTCGTCCGGCGCGAGGCCGGTCCGGTCCCCGAGCCGCTCGCGCGCCAGGTGGACGGCCCGGCGCGCCGCGGCGACCGCGTCCGGCAGCTCCGCCGTCGTGCCGTGCACGTCCGCCTGGAGCGTCAGCGCCGTCGCGTACAGGGCGAGCGCGGCGGGGCGGAACGCGTGGTCGCGCGGGACGGCTCCGACCGCGAGGTGCGCGTACCAGACCGCCTGCGCGAGTCGCTCGCCGCCGGCCGTCAGGTGCGCGTGCGCGGCCGCCGCGAGCCGCATCGGGCGCTCCGGGTGGCCGTGCGGCGTGGCCCCGACGACCTGCTCGAACAGGTCGCGGGCCCGGTCCGCGCTCGTCCGGTCGCCGGTCCGCGCCGCGCGCTCCCCCAGCTCGATCGCCGTCGCGAGGGCCCGCGCCGTCTCCCGCTCCGTCCACCGCACCCGCCGGGCGGGCGGGGCCGCCGCCGGACGGACCGGCTCGGGGCGCCGGACGGGCAGGCCGTCGAGCAGTCGCGCGGGGGACGTCCCGGCGGCGTCGAGCAGCGCCGAGCCCGACACCGCGCACCCGCGCAGCAGCCCGCGCAGCAGGTGCGGCGCGTCCAGGCCGCCCGCCGCGTCGCCGGGCGGCGGGTCGATCCCCGTCCCGGCCTCGTCGTACACCGCCAGGGCGAGCGCCCGCCACGCCGCGTCGGACAGCCCGACGGGCGGCCCGGCGGCCTGCGGCGCGGCGCGCACGGGCAGGAAGGACAGCGGGTCCGCGACGGCCGGGTCGCCGGAGTCGGCGAGGGCGAGGAGCAGGTCGTCCGGCTCCACGAGGGTCGCGCCGCGCCCCCGGGCGAAACCGGCCGCGCGCACCACCGCCCGCCGCACGTCCGGGCCGCACCGTTCGGCGACGCCGCCCGCCCCGTACACCAGCGGCGCCGCCATCAGGTCGTGCCGTTCCGGCGGGCCGTCGAGCAGCGGGCGGCCCGCGTGCCGGTCCTCTTCGAGCAGCGCGAGCAGGAGGTGCGCGTCCGCGATCAGCGGATGCCGCAGCCGGTCCCGGACGGACGCGGCCGTCCGCAGCACGCGGCGCGCGTCCGGGCTCAGCGGCGCGTACCCGGACGGGACGCGGGGCGGCTGCGGGCCGCCGAGCACGTCCGCCAGGAGCCGGGCGGGCCGCCCCTCTCCCGCGCGCAGCCCCCACACCAGGTGGTCGCAGCCGGTGGCGTCCGCTCCGGCCGCCCCGGCGATGCCGTAGGCGGCGTCGATCGCGGCCTGCGCGGTCTCGTCGTAGCGGTCCCCGCCGGGCATGGCCGCCTCCTCCGTGGCGGACCGGCGCCGCCGACGGTATTGTCCGCCATCGGACGGGGAGGCTGCATGGCCTATGTGGACCGCCGGATGGCGCTGGCCCGCGAGTGGGACGACCTGGTCGCCCGGGTCCGCGAGCTGGACGGCTTCGGCGACTTCCTGCGCCCGCCGCCCGTCACGGACCTCCCGTCCCCCGAGGCGCCGAACGCCGCCGCCGTCGTCAACGTCGGGCGCGAGCGCTGCGACGCGCTGCTCGTCCGGGACGGCGCCGTGCGGTCGATCCCGCTGCCCGCGCTCACCCGCGCGGACGTCGCCGAGCGCACCGCCCGCTACCTGCGGGCCGTCGGCGCGGAGGACGGCGCGGAGGACGGCGCGGAGGACGGCGCGGGCGCCGAGGACGTGCTGGCCGGGACCCTCGCGTGGCTGTGGGACGCGGTCGCCGAACCGGTCCTCGACGCGCTCGGCATCACCGGGCCGTCCGCCGATCCGCCGCGCGTCTGGTGGTGCCCGACCGGCCTGCTCACGCTCCTGCCGCTGCACGCCGCCGGGGTCCACGACGAGCCCGGACGGTCGGTGATCGACCGCGCCGTCTCGTCCTACACGCCGACGCTGCGGGCGCTGGGCGCCGCCCTCGCGCCGCGGACGCTCGCGCCCGCCCGGATGCTCGTGGTCGCGATGCCGCGCACCGCCGGGCAGGACGCCCTGCCCGGCGCCGCCCGCGAACGCGCGCTGGTGGAGGAGTACTTCCCCGGCGCGCACACCCCGCTGGAGGGGCCCGCGGCGACGCGGGCCGCGGTCGCCGACGCCCTGACCGGGCACCGCTGGGCGCACTTCTGCACGCACGGCGAGCAGAACCTCGACCGTCCCGCCGAGGGCGGCCTGCTGCTGGCGGACGGCGCCCTCACCGTCGCCGACCTCGCCGCCCGCGCCCACGGCGGCGAGTTCGCGTTCCTGTCGGCGTGCAAGACCGCGACGGGCGGCGTCGCCCTGCCCGACGAGGCCGTCACGCTCGCCGCCGCCCTGCAGTACACCGGCTACCGGCACGTCGTCGCGACGCTCTGGTCCGTCCCCGACGGGGCCGCGCTGTGGGTCGTCGACTCCGTGTACGAGCACCTCACCGGGACGGGCGCGTTCCGTCCCGGTGACGCGGCGGCGGCCCTGCACGCGGCGACCCGCGAGCTGCGCGCGGCGTCGTCGCCGAACCTGGCGGGCTGGGTCCCGTTCGCCCACTTCGGCCCCTGACCGGACGGCTCGGCGTCGGCGGCCAGGGGGTGGTCCACCTCGGTGCGGACGCCGGCGGGGAGCACGTCTCGGTGAAGGTACTCCGGGAGGAGTTCGCCGCCGAGCCGCGCGGTGGCGCCGGCGGGAGCACCTACCGGACCGTCCTGCGGCGGCCGGTCAGCCAGGAACGGACGGCCAGCGTCAAGGTCTGGTGACCGGAGCCGCGCGCCGGTGCCGTATACCGGAGCCGCGAGGCTTTCACCGCCATCGAGACGGGTAGGCCGTTGGGGTCCCCCTCTCGAGGAGTGAATCTGTGGCTTTGCGGATCGAGGACTACGCGCTGCTCGGCGACCTGGAGACGGCCGCGCTCGTGGGCCGTGACGGGTCCATCGACTGGCTGTGCCTGCCGCGCTTCGACTCGCCCGCGTGCTTCGCGGCCCTGCTGGGCGACGAGCACGCGGGGTTCTGGCGGATCGCGCCGGCGGCGGGCGGGCTGTGCACGCGGCGCCGGTACCGCGGGGACTCGCTGATCCTGGAGACCGAGTGGGAGACCCCCGAGGGAAGGATCCGGCTGATCGACGCGATGCCGCGGCGCGGCGAGGCGGCGGACGTCGTGCGGATCGTGGAGGGCGTCAGCGGCCGGGTCCCGGTGCACATGGACCTGCGGCTCCGGTTCGACTACGGGCGGATCGTCCCGTGGGTGCGGAGCCCCGACGGGCGGTTCAACGCGATCGCGGGACCGGACGCCGCGTGGCTCGAGACCCCCGTGAAGCTGGAGGGCCGCGACCAGACGACGTGCGCCGACTTCGCGGTGTCGGCGGGCGAGCGGGTCCCGTTCGTCCTGACGTACCGGCCGTCCCACGAGCCGCGCCCGCACCCGGTGGACCCGGAGCGGGCCCTCGCCGACACCGAGGCGTTCTGGTCCGACTGGATCAAGAACTTCCGCTACGAGGGACGGTGGCCCGAGGCCGTCCGGCGGTCGCTGATCACGCTGAAGGCGCTGACGTACCACCCGACGGGCGGGATCGTCGCGGCGGCGACGACGTCGCTGCCCGAGCAGCTCGGCGGGTCGCGCAACTGGGACTACCGGTTCTGCTGGCTGCGGGACGCGACGTTCACGCTGCAGGCCCTCCTCGGCACGGGGTTCGTCGCGGAGGCGAAGGCGTGGCGGGAGTGGCTGCTGCGGGCGGTCGCGGGCAACCCGGCCGACCTGCAGATCATGTACGGGATCGACGGGACGCGGCGGCTCCCCGAGTACGAGCTCGACTGGCTCGGCGGGTACGAGGGCGCGGCGCCGGTGCGGATCGGCAACGCGGCGTCCGGCCAGTTCCAGCTGGACGTGTGGGGCGAGGTCCTGGAGGGGCTGCACCTCGCGCGGGAGGCGCGGATCGAGGCGGACGAGACCGCGTGGGACGTCCAGCGGGCCCTGCTCGACTTCCTGGAGGGGCACTGGAGCGACCCGGACGTCAGCCTGTGGGAGGTGCGCGGGGATCCGCGGCACTTCGTCCACTCGAAGGTGCTGGCGTGGGCGGGCGTCGACCGGGCCGTCGAGGCGGTGGAGCGGTACGGGATGGACGGCCCCGCCGACCGGTGGCGGGCGCTGCGCGACCGGATCCACCGGGACGTCTGCGACAACGGCTACGACGCCGAGCGGAACACGTTCACGCAGTTCTACGGGTCGGACGCGCTGGACGCGGCGACGCTGCTGATCCCGCGGGTCGGGTTCCTGCCGTGGGGCGACCGCCGGGTCGTCGGGACGGTCGAGGCGATCGAGCGCGACCTGTACCGGGACGGGTTCGTCCTCCGCTACGACACGAGCGGCGGCGTGGACGGGCTCCCGGGCCACGAGGGCGCCTTCCTGGCCTGCACGTTCTGGTTCGCGGACGCCCTGGAGGGCATCGGCCGCCGCGACGACGCGGTGGAGCTGTTCGAGCGGCTCCTCGACCTCCGCAACGACGTGGGACTGCTCAGCGAGGAGTACGACACGGCGGCGCGGCGGCAGGTGGGCAACACCCCGCAGGCGTACTCCCACGTCGGGCTGGTCAACACGGCCCGGCATCTCAGCGGCACGCCGGCGGCGGCGCGCCCGGCCCTGCCATGAAGGAGGCGACATGCGCGCACTGACCGTGCTGCCGGGACAGCCGGGTTCGCTGTCGGTCACGGACGTCCCCGACCCGGAGCCGGGCCCGGACGAGCTGCTCGTCGAGGGGCTCGCGGTCGGGGTGTGCGGCACCGACCGCGAGATCGCGGCGGGCGGGTACGGCTGGGCGCCGCCGGGACGCGACCGGCTGGTCATCGGGCACGAGTCGCTGGGCCGGGTGCGGCACGCGCCGTCCGGCGGCGGCTTCTCCCCCGGCGACCTGGTCGTGGGCGTCGTGCGGCGGCCCGACCCGGAGCCGTGCGGCGCGTGCGCGCACGGCGAGTTCGACATGTGCCGCAACGGCCGCTACACCGAGCGCGGCATCAAGGAGATCGACGGGTACGCGAGCGAGCTGTGGCGGGTCGAGACGGGGTACGCGGTGACGCTCGACCCGCGGCTCGCGGACGTCGGCATGCTGATGGAACCGGCGACCGTGGTCGCCAAGGCGTGGGAGCAGGTCGAGCGGGTCGGGGCGCGCGCCTGGTTCGAGCCGCGCACGGCGCTGGTCACCGGCGCGGGCTCGATCGGGCTGCTCGCCGCGCTGCTGGGCGTCCAGCGGGGCCTGGACGTCCACGTCCTCGACCGGGTCGCGGACGGTCCGAAGCCCGGCCTCGTCGCCGACCTCGGCGCGACGTACCACCACGACGGCCTCGACGCGGCGGTGCGGGCGGCGAGACCGGACGTGGTGATCGAGGCGACGGGCGTCGGGGAGCTGGTGTTCGGCGCGATCGGCTCCACCGCGACCTACGGCGTCGTGTGCCTGACCGGGGTGTCGCCCTCCGGCCGGAACCTGACCGTGGACGCGGGGACGCTGAACCGCGACATCGTCCTGGAGAACGACGCGGTCGTCGGCTCGGTCAACGCGAACCTCCGGCACTACGCGGTCGCGGCGGACGCCCTGGCGAAGGCCGACCTGGACTGGCTCGGCCGCCTCATCACCCGCCGCGTCCCCCTCGACGCCTTCGCCGACGCGTTCGACTCCCGCGGCGAGGACGTCAAGGTCGTCCTCACCCTGGGCTCGTAGCGCCCCGCTCGCCCGCGAGGACCTCCGCGTACATCGACAGGCCCTTCGCGACGGCGTTGCGCTGGATCTCCGACGTGCCGGTGAGGACCCGGAACATGCGGACCTTCCGGAACAGGTACTCGACCTCGGACCCCTGGGTGAGGCCCTCCTTGCCGTGGATCTGCACCGCCTCGTCGAGGATCCGGAACGCCGTCTCGGCGACGTACAGCTTGCACATGAACGCCTCGAGCCGGGGGCGCGTGCCCGCGTCGAGCGCGGCGATCGCGCCGTAGGTCATCGAGCGGGCCGCGTAGTACTCGGTGGCCATGTCGGCGAGCTTGTGCTGGATGGCCTGCAGCTTCAGCAGCGGCGCGCCGTGGACGATCCGGGTCCGCGCCCGCACGAGGGACAGCTCGATCGCGCGGCGGGCCATGCCCAGCAGCGTCGGGCAGTGCAGGAGCCGGTTGACGGTGACGCGGCCGAGGCCGATGCGCATGCCCTCGCCCTCGGCGCCGATGAGGTTCGCGGCCGGGACGCGGCAGTCGTCCATGACGACGTCCGCCTCGATGTGCTCGCCCGACATCGGCGTCGCGCCCTCCTCGACGCGGCAGCCGGGGGCGTCGAGGTCGACGAAGAACGCCGAGAACGAGTTCTCGGTGCCGTCCATGCGGGCGATGACGATCGCGAAGTCGGCGAACGGCCCGGCGGTGCTGAACACCTTGTGGCCGGTGATCCGGTAGCCGTCGCCGTCGCGCACGGCGACCGTCCGCATGGCGCGGACGTCCGAGCCGGCGTCGGCCTCGGTGAGGGAGAAGCAGCAGGCGCGCTCGCCGCGCGCGACCGGCAGCAGGTACTCCTCGATCTGCCGGCCGGTGGCGTCGCGGAAGATGTCGCCCGCGCGGAGCGGGCCGCCCATCTCGCCGAGCACGCTGTGCCCGAGGACCCGGCCGCCCGCCGCGATCTCCTCCTTGAGCGCGGCGAGCCGGGTGTGCGACAGACCCCGGCCGCCGTACTCCTCCGGCAGGTGGATCCCGTAGAAGCCGAGTTCGCGGCTGCGGCGCCAGACCGGTTCGAGGACGTCGCGGGTCAGCCGGGTCGTCCGGTCGACGCCGTGCGCGCGCTCGTAGTCGGCCAGTTCCCCGGCGAGGTAGCCGCGCAGGGACGTGACGAGTCCGCCCAGTTCGGGGTCCTCGTCGTAGGACGGGCGCAGGGTGAAGGTCGAGAAGCTCATCGGCGTCCCCTCAGTTGACGCGCCGGTCGACGCCGGCCCAGTACGGTTCGCGGACGGCCTTGCGGTCGACCTTGCCGTTGCGGTTGGTCGGCAGCTCGTCGACGAACTCGACCGAGCGGGGCTTCTTGTAGCGGTCGAGGCGCTCGGCGCAGAACTCGATCAGCTCGGCTGCGGCGACGTCCGTCCCGCCGTGGCGGACGACGACGGCCTTGACGGCCTCGCCCCACCGCTCGTCCGGGACGCCGACGACGCACACCTCGCGGACGGCCGGGTGCTCGTAGAGGGCCGACTCGACCTCGGTGCAGTAGATGTTGAACCCGCCCGAGATGATCATGTCCTTCTTGCGGTCGACGATGAACAGGTAGCCGTCCTCGCGCATCCACGCCAGGTCGCCGGTGTGCACCCAGCCGTCCCGGAACGTCTCCTTCGACAGCTCGGGCTCGCGCCAGTACTCGCGGACGCAGTCCTCGCCCCGCACGACCATCTCGCCGATCTCGCGCGGCGGCAGCTCGCGGCCCGCGTCGTCCACGACGCGGATCTCGGTGTCGTAGGCCGCGCGTCCGCAGGACGCCAGCAGCTCGGGGTCGCTCTCGACGGCCGCGGCTAGCGCCGCGCTGCCCAGCCCGGCGACGACGCTGGTCGTCTCGCCGAGCCCGTAGCCCTGCGCGACGATCGGGCCGAACGTCTCGACCGCCTGCCGGAGCCGCTGCGGGGACACCGGCGCGCCCCCGATCCGCAGGCTCGCCAGGCTGGACAGGTCGCGGTCGGCGATCCCCGGGTGCGCCAGCAGCATGTTGAGCATGGCCGGGACGATGAACGTCGCGGTGATCCGCTCGCGCTCGATCGTGTCGAGGAACGCCTCGGTGTCCCACGCGGGCAGGATGTGCGCGGTGGCGCCGCCGAACACGCCCGCGAGCAGCCCCATCCCGGGGGCGTGCGTGATCGGGCCGCACGCCAGGTAGCGGACGCCGGGACGCGAGCGGGAGTCGTCGCTCATCATCTGCTTGCGCATGTTGGCGCGGCGGTTGCCGAACGTCTGCGCCGCGGCCTTCAGCGTGCCCGTCGACCCGGACGTGAAGTGCAGCGTGCAGGGATCGTCCGGGGAGACCTCCACCGCGACCGGCTCCGCCGTCCCCTCCTCGAGCAGCTCCCCGTAGGTGAGGGGACGGGGCTCGCCCGTGAGGTTCCCGGGGTCGAACACGACGGGCTCGCACCCGTCGCCGGCCGCGGCGAGCGCGTCGTCCGCGTGGGCGGCGTCGAACAGCAGGAGCTTCGCACCCGCGTAGTCGAGGACGTGCTCGATCTCGCCGCGGCCGAGGCGCGCGTTCACGGGGGCCCGCAGCAGCCCGGCCTTGTAGAGGGCGAACTCCGCCACGACCAGCTCGCCGCGGTTCCACGCCAGCGACGCGACGGCGTCGCCGGGCCGCAGCCCGCGGGCGAGCAGCGCCGACGCGAGCCGGTTCGCCTCGTCCTCCAGCTGACGGAACGTCCACGCCCGCTCTCCGCAGACGACGGCCCGCTCGTCCGGCCAGTACCGGGCGGCGCGGGTCGCGTAACTCCCCAGGTTCATGCACACTCTCCAGACTGCTCGACCAATAGCAGACAGAGTGTTCAGTAACTCCCTAGTTGTCAAGAGGTCTCTACACTTGGTGGCTCGCGGGCGGGAAGGACGACGATGGCCGAGGACAGGCGCACACGACGGACGCGCAAGGCGCTGCGCGACGCCCTGGTGGGGCTGGTACTGGAACGCGGCTACGCGTCGATCACCGTCGAGGACGTCACCGAGCGCGCCGACATCGCCCGCGCGACCTTCTACAGCCACTGCCGCGACAAGGACGACCTGTTCACCCGGCTCACGAAGGACCTGCTGGACGAACTCGGCGCGCGGCAGCGGCCGCTGATCGCCGAGAGCGCCGTGGGCTTCACCGGCAAGCCCGTCCTGGAGATGCTGCGGCACGCCGAGCAGGAACGCGACCTGTACCGGATCATCCTGCGGGGCGAGGGCGACGGGAAGCCGCTGCGGATGTTCGTCGAGTCGTGCGTGCGGGTGACCGCCGACGAGTTCAGCGGCCGCTCCGAGCGCAACGGCGTCGAGCCGCGCATCGACCCCGGGCTGCTCGCTCGGGCCTGGGTGGGCGAGCAGACGGCCGTCCTGCAGTGGTGGCTGGAGATCGACGACCCCCGCCCGCCGGCCGAGGAGGTCGCCCGGATGCTGCTCGACCTGGCCGTCCACGGCCGGTACTGGGCGAGCGGGTTCGACACCACCGCATAGCCCCCCGGCAGGGCCTTCCGAGCCCCCGGCCGAGACCGGCCGGGGGTTTTCCGCGCGAAGCACCCCTTGAGGGCGCGCGGAATGTGACGTAGATTGCCCGACACCCTGAACGTAACTGAACACATTGTTCGGTAACGGCCCGTGTCTGGAGAAGTGATGGCCCCATGACCGCCGACGAGATCCTGTCCCTGGCCCTGCTGCTCGCGGTGTTCGCGCTGGCGATCTGGCGGGACGTCAACGTCGGGCTCGTCGCGCTGCCCGCCGGACTGCTGCTCGCCAAGATCACCGGTGTGCCGGGCGAGAAGGCGCTCGCCGCCTTCCCCGTCCAGATCGTCGTGCTGATCATCGGCGTGATGTACCTGTTCGGCCATGCCCAGCGCAGCGGGGCGATCGACCGGCTGGTCCACCTCGTCGTCCGCGCGTCCGGCGGGCGCGACTGGATGCTCCCGTGGTCGATGTTCCTGGTCGGCGCGGTGCTCAGCGCCATCGGCACCCTGCCGAGCGCCACGGTCGCGATCGTCCTGCCCATCGCCATGCGGCTGGCCCGCAACCGCGGCATGGACCCGGTGATCATGGCGGTGGTCGCCTGCGCGGGCGCCGGCGTCGGCGGCTTCTCGCCGCTCTCCCCGTGGGGCGCCATCGTCCGCCAGCTCGCCGAGAAGCAGGGCGCGGACTTCTCCCCCACCGGCCTCTTCCTCGGCCTCGCCGCGATCAAGACCTGCACCGCGATCCTGACGTACTTCCTACTGAAGAAGTTCGTCCGCCGAGGCAAGACCGCCCCTGCACCCCCGTCTCCCGACCAGACCTCCGACCAGGCCGCCGCTCAGGCGGCCGCCCCCATGAGCCGCTACGAGCTGGGGTCGACGGCGGGGATCGGCGCGTTCCTCGTCATGGTGCTGGCGTTCGGCATGAACCCGCTGTTCGCCTCGCTGCTGGTCGGGCTCGTCCTGCACCTGGTGTTCAAGCCCGACACCCGGCGGGTCATCGGGGACCTGCCGTGGGGCGTCGTCATCCTGACCGCCGGAGTCCTGGTGTACGTGGGGGTGCTCGAGCGGGTCGGGACGCTCGACACGCTCGCCGGCCACCTCGGCGGGATCGACGCCGCGCTGCTGACCGTGCTGGCGATCGCCTACCTGGCGGCGCTGTTCGCGACCGTGGAGTCCTCGACGGTCGCGGTGCTCGGCGTGATCATCCCGCTCACCGCGACGGCCCTGCCGGACCAGTCGTCCGCCGGGTTCACCGCGCTGCTCGTCGCGATCTGCGGGGTGATCGGCGCGGTCGGGATCAGCCCGATGCACCTCGGCGGCGGGCTCGTGCTCGCGAACACGAGCGAGGAGGAGAACCCGCGGGTGTTCCGCTGGCTGCTCGGCATCTCGCTCGTCGCGGCGCTCGTCCTGCCGATGCTGTTGCTGCTGGTCCCGCTCGGCGTGGGGGTTTGACCGACCGGCCCCGGGGGCGGGCCGGGCCGCGGGCGCCGGTCAGCCCTCCTCGCGCGGGGGCAGCAGGCGGGCGAGCAGGTGCGGGACGGCGATCGCGCCGATCATGGCCCGGCCCGGGCCGCCGGAGACCGCGACGAGCGGGCTGGCGTGCTCCGCCATGACGCTGGCGATCTCCATGACGGTCGCGTCGCCGTCCACCACCGGCAGGATCCGCTTGTCCCGGGCCAGCAGGTCCGCGACCCGGCGCCCGGCGAGCGGCCCGCAGAGCCGGTCGGCGTGCCGCTCGCCGTAGACGCGGGCGAGGTTCGGGTCATCGCGCACGTACGCCGGGATGATGTCGCGGAGAAGCTGCGCACCGGGCAGGACGGCGACGGGCCCGCCCCGGGCGTCCACGACGATCAGCCCGGGGAAACGGTGCTCGGCCAGCAGCCACGCGGCGTCCAGCGCGCTGTCGTCCAGGGTCACGGTGGGGTACTCGACGGCGAGTTCGCGAGCGCGCACACCTCGACCGTATACGAGTCCACCAGCGGTTTCACGCGTCCCGCCTCGGGCCCCGGCGTGGAAATGCCTGATCGATCCCGTTAGGGTCATGCCCTGAGCTGGGACGTCGCGTCGGCGTCCGTTGTCCGTCGATCGCGAAAGTCCTGGTGATGACGAACCTGCTGCTGGCGTTCGCCGCGATGCTGCTGATGGCGGTCCTGCTGTCGAGCCTGGCGCACCGCACCGTACTCTCCACGGCGGTGCTGTTCCTGGTCGGCGGCTTCCTCCTCGGGGACGGCGTCCTCGACGTGATCCCCCTGGAGCCCACCGACGGGATCGTCACGACGCTCGCCGAGCTGGCGCTCTTCGCGGTGCTGTTCACCGACGGGATGCACGCCGGCTGGAAGGACCTGCGCAGCGCCTGGCGGCTGCCCGGCCGCGCCCTCGGCTGGGGCCTGCCGCTGACACTGGTGATCACGGCCCTGCTCGCGCACTACGTGGTGGGGCTCGGCTGGATCGAGTCGCTGCTGATCGCCGCGGTGCTCACCCCGACCGACCCGGTGTTCGCCGCCGCGCTCGTCGGCAACGACAAGGTGCCGCCGCGGCTGCGCCACCTGCTGAACGTGGAGTCCGGTGTCAACGACGGCCTCATCCTGCCGTTCGTGCTGATCTTCCTGGCGCTCGCGGAGGGCTCCGGCGACCTGCACATCGGAGCGCTGGCGAGCGAGCTGGCCATCGGGCTCGTCATCGGCGTGGTGGTGCCGTGGGCGGCCCTCAAGCTGGAGTCGACCCGCTGGTTCGCCGTCTCCCCCAAGTACGCGCCGTTGAACGCCGTCGCGATCGGGCTGCTGGTGCTCGCACTGGGCCAGGCCACGCACGGCAACCTGTTCCTGGCCGCGTTCGCCGCCGGCGTCACGGTCGCGACGGTCGGCGAGCAGTTCCAGGAGGCGTTCGAGCAGTTCGGCGAGCTGGTCGCGGAACTGCTGAAGCTCGCGGCGCTGCTGGTGTTCGGCGCGCTGCTCTCGCCGACCTTCCTCGGCGACGTCGGCTGGACGGGCTGGGTGTTCGCCGTGCTCGCCCTCGTCATCGCGCGGCCCGCCGCGATCTGGGTGTCGTTCCTGGGCTCCCGGCTCACCGCCCGCGAGCAGGGCGCGGTCATGTGGTTCGGCCCGAAGGGCTTCGCGTCCGTCGTGTACGGGCTGATCGTGCTCGAATCGCAGATCGCCGAGGCCGACGAGATCTTCCACCTGGTGGCGGTCACGATCATGCTGTCGATCTTCGCGCACTCCTCCACCGACATCATCGTCGCGCGCGGCTTCGACGACGAGCGGGAGGTCCCGGCCTGGTTCCGCAAGGATCACCGGGACAAGGGGCCGGTGGAGATCGCGGACCACGGCGACGCGGACGACGGCACCGGCGACGGCACCGGCGGCGGCACCGGCGGCGGCACCGGCGGCGCCCCTCCGACGTCCCGGGACCGGTCCATGTGATCAACTGGTCCGAGTGACATCGCTCCTCCCCCAGGGCGTGAGCGACCTGGGGAGAGGGGTTGTGGAAGCAGCGGCAATCGCGATCTTCGTCGTCGCGTACGTCCTGATCGCCTCGGAGAAGATCCACCGCACGGCCGTCGCGCTCGGCGGCGCCGCGCTGATGCTCCTGCTGCACGTCACCGATGCCGGGTCGGCGTTCTTCTCCGAAGAGACCGGCATCGACTGGAACGTCGTCTTCCTGCTGCTCGGCATGATGGTGATCGTCTCGGTGCTGCGGCAGACGGGCGTGTTCGAGTTCGTCGCGATCTGGGCGGCCAAACGGGCGCGCGGGAAGCCGTACCGGCTGATGGTGATGCTCGTCCTCATCACCGCGCTCGCGTCCGCGCTGCTGGACAACGTGACGACCGTGCTGCTGATCGCGCCCGTGACGTTCCTGGTGTGCGAGCGGCTCGGGCTGAAGGTCGTCCCGTACCTGATCGCCGAGGTGATGGCGTCCAACATCGGCGGGACGGCCACGCTCGTCGGCGACCCGCCCAACATCATCATCGCCAGCCGCGGCGGGCTGTCGTTCAACGACTTCCTGATCCACCTGGCGCCGCTCGTCCTGGTGCTGCTCGCCGTCTTCTGCCTGCTGTGCCGGGTGCTGTTCCGCTCCGCGTTCGAGTACGACCCCGAGCGCGTGAAGGAGGTCATGTCGCTGGACGAGCGGGAGGCGATCACCGACCGGCGGCTGCTGTGGCAGGGCCTCGCCGTCCTCGCGGTCGTCGTCGTCGCGTTCGTCCTGCACCCGGTGCTGGACTACGAGCCGTCCGTGGTGGCGCTGCTCGGCGCGGGCCTGCTCGTCGCCGCCACCCGGGTGACCGTCGAGGACGCGCTGCGCGAGGTGGAGTGGCCCACGCTGGTGTTCTTCGCGGGCCTGTTCGTGATGGTCGGCGGGCTCGTCGAGACGGGCGTCATCGGCGAGGTGTCGAACTTCGCCGCCGAGCAGACCGGGGGACGGCTCGGGCTCGCCGCGATGGTGCTGCTGTGGGGATCGGCCGGCCTGTCGGCGATCGTGGACAACATCCCGTACGTCGCCACGATGAGCCCGATCGTCGCCGACCTCGTTGAGGGTTACCCGGGCGACGAGGGCCAGGTGCTGTGGTGGGCGCTCGCGCTCGGCGCCGACCTCGGCGGCAACGCCACCGCGATCGGCGCCAGCGCGAACGTCGTCGTGCTCGGGATCGCCGCCCGCAACGGAACGCCGATCAGCTTCTGGCACTTCACCAAGTACGGGATCGTCGTCACGCTCGTCATGATCGCGCTGGCGACCCCGTACCTGTGGCTCCGCTACCTGTGACGGGCCGCGCGGACGTCACCCTCGGTGGGCGACCCTGTCGCGCAGCCGGTCGGCGGCGGCCACCACGGGCCCGGTGGCCTTCAGGATCCCGGCCTTGGGGGGCGTGTGCGGATGCGGGCGGGTCGGCGCCCGCTTCTTGCCCTCCGCCAGCTTGCGGCCCAGCTCGTCGGCGCGCTCCTTGGTGAGGAGATCGTGCAGTTCCGGCCACACCACCTCCTCCTCGAAGGAGATGTGCTCGCGCGCGTCCACGGTGAACGTGCGCAGCAGCTCCTCGAACCGCTCGTCGGCGGGATCCATGCCGATGAGGTCGTTGAGGACGTACTTCGCGGACTGCTCCTGCGCGACGGCATGGTCGGCGAGCCGGTCGCCGCCCAGCGCCAGCTCCCGCACCGCCGGCCAGAAGTACTCCTCCTCGACGGCCTCGTGCCGGGACTCGTCGATGACGAGCCGCTCGACCATCTTCCTGCGGTGCTCGAGCCCGTCCGGACCCGTTCGTCCGGCTCCGGCCTCCAACTCGGCGAGGACCTCCCTGACATGGTCGTGATCCTGACCGAGCACCTCGAAGACGTTGGCCATTGGGTCCTCCTCTCGATGGCGGACACCCCGCCCCTGCCCATTGGGCGCGCCCCAAACGTCCGCGTCCGCGTCACGATCGTCACGTGTGATCAACCCGGCTCGCCGGGTACCGCCCCCAGTGGAAGCGATCAGAAGGGAGCAGGATCATGCCCATGACGACCGGCCAGGGCCGCGTGAAGAAGGAGGAGCTGCCCGACACCATCAAGCGTTCGGACGCCAAGGCGCAGCGCACCTTCGCGAAGGCGCACGACTCGGCCGTCGAGGAGTACGGCGAGGGGCGCCGGGCCCACCAGGTCGCCTACGCGGCGCTGAAGCACACCCACGAGAAGGTCGGCGACCGCTGGGAGCCGAAGCCCGGCGGCGCCAAGGGGCCGTCCGACAGGCAGGCCGAAGGCGGCCGCGACACCTCCCGCAAGACCGCGGGCGGCGTGGACGCGAACGCGTCGAAGGCGCACCTCTACGACGTCGCCAAGCGCCTCGACGTCTCGGGCCGCTCCAACATGAGCAAGAACGAGCTGGTCAAGGCCATCGAGAAGGCGAACAAGAGCCAGACGCGCAAGGCCCGCTCCTGACCCCCGTCACAGGCGGCGCCTGACCTGGTCGCGGACCGGACGGCTGAGGTTGCGCAGGATCGCGTCGGTGCGGCGCCCCCCGCGCAGGAGATCGGCGACGACCGCGGGCGGAACGTAGCCCAGCGCCGCGCACAGGGAACGGACCGGCATCGCGTCGGCGACCCGGGTCGCCGTCGCGGTCGGCAGCGTCCCGATGATCACCGCGGCGGCGCGCGGTTCCACGCGCGCGAGGATCCGGGCCGCCTCGTCCGGCGGCATCACCCGCAGGACGGCCACGGCCGCCTCCGGGTCGAGCCCGCCGACCGCGCCCCCCGCCTGGGCGGACCCGAGCATCTGCAGCACCGCCGCCGCGTGCGGCGCCGCCCGCCCGTCCGTCCTCCGGTCGGCGAGCACGGCGGCGAGCATCGCGCCCGCCGTCCGCACCGGCACGGCCGCCAGGACCTGCGCGGCCCGCTCGCCGGGCAGGCGCCGCAGCACCGCCCCGGCCGCCCGCGCGCCGATGCCGCCCAGCGCGTCCCGGACGACCTCGGGCGGAACGTCGCGGAGCATCGCCGCCGCCTCGTCCGGATCCGCCCCCGCGAGCACCCGCGCCAGCTCCGCCCCCCGGACACCGCGGTTCCCGGCAACGCGCCCCCCACCCGAGTCGCTTCCCCCACCCGGCGTGCGCGCCTTGCCTGGCGTGCGGGGGCCGCCCGCGCGGGCTCCAGCACCCGGTGTAGGCGCCTCACCCGGCGGGCGGGCCTCACCCGGCGGGCGGGCTTCGCCCCGCGCGCGGGGGCCACCCGGCGTAGGCGCCTCACCCGGACTGCGAGCCTCGCCCGGACTGCGAGCTTCACCCCGCGCACGGGGGACGCCCGGCGTACGGACATCACCCGGCATGCGGGGTTCACCCGGACCGCGAGATTCGCCCGGCGTGCGGGGGGTGCTCGTGCGGGGGGTGCGTGGGGGGTGGGGGGTGGTGTCGCGGCGGGTCGGGGGGGTGGTGCGGGTCGGGGGGTCGGTGTCGGCGGGGGGTTCGTCGACGACGCCGCCGCAGAAGTGGGGGCGGTCGATGACGGGGCCGGGGTCGGGGGGTGCCGCGAGGACGGTGCGGAGGGTGCGGCGCAGGGGGGTGCTCGTGAGCCGGGCGTCCGGGTCCTTCTCCAGGAGGCGGAGGACGGTCGCGGCGAGGCGGCCGGACGCGACGGGGCGGGGCGGGGGCTCGTGCATGACGGCCCAGAGCGTCGCCGAGGCGACGTCGCGGCCCTCGCCGCGGCGGAAGGGCGAGAAGCCCTCGAGCGCCTCGAACAGCAGGACGCCGAGCGACCACAGGTCGGCGGGCGGGCCGGCCTCGGCGGCCCCGAACCGTTCGGGGGCCATGTACTCGGCGGTGCCGACGACCAGGCCGGTGCCGGTGAGCCGGGCGGTGTCGCCGACGAGCGCGATGCCGAAGTCGATGAGGCGGACGCGGCCGTCGGCCTCGACGAGGACGTTCGACGGTTTGACGTCGCGGTGGACGACGCCGTTGCGGTGCGCGGCGTCGAGGGCGTCGAGCAGCGCGAGGGCGGTGCGGGCGGCGTCCCGCACCGGCAGCGCGCCCTCCGCCTCGAGGACCTCGGCCAGCGTGCGTCCCTCGACGAACTCCATGACGAGCCACGGGTCGTCGTCCTCGACGAAGACGTCGTAGATCCCGACGATGCCGGGGTGCGCGACGCGCGCGAGGGCCCTCGCCTCGCGGAAGGCGCGGCCGCGCAGCTCGGGGTCGGGCAGGACGCCGAGCCGCAGCGACTTGAGCGCCACCCGCCGGTCGAGGACGGTGTCGTGGGCGAGCCAGACCTCGCCCATGCCGCCGTCCGCGACCGGCGACAGGACCAGGTACCGGTCGCCCAGGAGATCGCGGCCCGGGGTGGACGACTCAGTAGTCGTCATCGTCGTACAGCGGCTGCCCGTCGGAGTTGCGGGCCGGGTCCGCGCTCGCGCGGGTGTCGACGATGGTGCGGGTGTCGGCGATCCGGCGGATGGCCTCGTCGTCGGGCGCGTCGGCGGGCTGCGGGCCCGTGCCGCCCAGGACGTCGGGTTCGGGTTGGGACGGCCCGGCGTCGAAGTGCGCGGTGGGAGGCTCGCCGGGGTCGTCGGCGAGGACGGCGCCGGGTTCGTCGTCGCCGCGTTCCTCGTCCTTGCGCGCCCAGATGGCCTGGGTGGAGGACGGCCGGGCGGCGACGCCGAAGTCGAGCCCGGTGGAGCCGGGTCGGGCCTCGGCCCGCGCCTCGCGCATCTCCCGTTTGATCTCCAGGCCGAGGATGCGGTCGTAGTTGCCGGGTTTCATCATCAGCTTGACCGACACCGGCAGGCATTCGATCAGCAGGAAGAACAGGAACAGCAGGATCCGCGCGCCGGCGAGGGTGGAGTCGTTCTGGGACACCTCGCCGAGCGCCTCGAGCCGGATGAGCAGGCCGTTCGTCTCGGCGTTCTCCGAGTCGAACTGGCTCTGCAGCGTCTGCTGCCGCTCCCGGGCGTCCTGGAGCTGCTCCTGCACCTTGGGCAGTTCCGCGGTGGCCTGCTGCAGCCGGGTGCTCTTGGCCGCCTCGCTGTCGGCGGCGAGTTCCCGTTTGCGCGCCTCGATCTGCCCGTTCGTCTCGGCGACCTGCCCCCGGGCCTTGTCGTAGGACGACTTGCTCGCCGACGCGAGGGGTCCCGGGCCCTCGCGGGTGCAGCCGTCGCCGCCGTAGAGCTGGCACTGCCACTCGTCGTAGTGCTGCTTCGCGACCTTCTGCTGCTGGTCGCGCTGCCGCTCCAGCGTCTTGACCTCCGGGTCGGTGGCGGGGTCGAGCGGGACGTCGCCGCGCGAGCGGACGACCTCCTGCAGCGTGTCGACCTGCTTCTGCAGGGCGGTGACCTGCCGGCCGACCTCGCCCGTCCGCTGCTCGGCGGTGAACTCGTTGCTGCGCTCCTGCCTCATCTCGACGATCTGCGCGTCGATCTCGGACTTGAAGATCTGCAGCACGAGCGGGGTGGAGACGACGGCGCCGAGCAGGACGGCCATCAGGATGCGGGGCACGGCGAACTTCGCCCGCTTGCCCTCGGCCGGGATGGAGGTGACGAGCCAGCGGTCGAGGCTCAGGATGGCGGCGCCCCACGCGAGCGCGATGGGCGCGGCGAGGAGGGGGTGCACGCCGAGGGCGCTGTACATGGCGAACCACATCGACAGCGCGGCGAGAACGCTGGTGGTCAGGACGGCGCCGCCGATGCCCTCGTACTTCGTCCGTTCGGACGGGCAGCGGCGGAGAATTTCCGGACGGGCCCCGGAAAGGGAGATCAGAAAACGCCTCATCCATACCCTCTCGCCCGTTCCGAGCAGAGGACGTTCCCACGCCCCCGGCAGACGACGGCCAAGTTTAACCGCGCGCGCCCGAATAGCGGACCCTAGGGCTATTCCGGGTGGCCGGATCAGGCCATAATCGTCAGCTACCGGAGTGGTACCGGGGAGAATCCTGTGGGGTGTGCGCGGGCCCGCCCGGCGCGCAGGGGGACCGGAGAACGACAGGAGCCGCAGTTGGCCGATCCAGGTGAGGAACTGCAGAAATCCCTCACCAAGTCGATCAGGGCACTTTCCGGACATCACCGGCTGATCGTGGTGGAGGCCGCCGCCGACGGGATCAATGCCTATCGGGTTTCGCGCGACGCGACCGGCGTGCCCGCAGGCCGTTTCTGGCACCGGACGTGGGAAGACCTGTCGGCCGACGGGGCGCCGTCGAAGGAACTCGTCGTCCGCGCGGCGCGCCTCGCCCCGGACGCCGCGACGCTGCTGGCCTGCACGTTCCCGGACGGCGCCGAGCCCGCGCAGGCCATCGCCTGGCTGCAGGCGGCCGTGCCCGACGCGCAGACCCACATGGCGCCCGGCGCCGCGATCGGCGGGATGCTGCGCGCGGTGATCGCGGACGAACCGCTCACCCAGCTGTACGAGCTGGTCACCCTCGCCGCCGATCCCGCCGGACGGCTGCGCTTCACCGGCCGCGTGCTGTTCCCCGTCGGCTCCCGGCGGCACGACACCGTCCCGCTCGACCTGCGCTTCCACCCGACCGACGACCTGGGCACCGCGCTCGCCGTCATCTCCTGGTCCGACCGCCGCTTCCGGCTCGTGTCGGTGCAGCGCGCGACCGTCCCGCCCGGACGGTACGAGGCGATCGCCGAACTCGACCGGCCCGGCCGCGTCCGGTTCCACGGGCTGCCGGGCGACCCGGTCCGCGACGACCGGACGTGGGACGAACTCGTCGCGGCCGTCCCGGAGCGGCTGCCGCCCGCGCCACCGGACGTCCACCTGGTGTGCGCCATCGAGACGGCGGGGCCGCCCGAGCAGGTCGCCGCGCGCCTCGACCGGGCCGGCCAGTTCGTGCGGGCCGCCGCCGCCGGCGGCGGCGAACGGGGGCCGACCGTGTCCCTCGTCGCCTACGGGCCGCACGCGTTCGTCCGCCGCCCGCCCCCGGCGGTGAAGGTGATCGCCGACCGGCGCTCCCCCGAGGACGCCCAGCGGGTGCTGGACGCGCTGCGCGACCGGGAGCCCGGCGACCCCGGCTACCCGCGCGCCGCCGCCGTCGAGTGCGCGCTCGCGGAGGTCGAGCGGCTGCTCACCGCCGCGGACACCGCCCGTCCGGCGCTGCTGGTGATCGGCGACCGGCCGCCGCACCCGGCGTCGGTCCATCCGTCGGAGGTCCTGCCGTGCCCCGCCGCGGCCGACTGGGAGAGGGCGCTGCGCGGTCTGCAGCGCCGCCCCGGCTTCGCGTGCGGCGCCGTCACCGACCGTCCCGCCCGCCGCGCCGACCCGTTCTGGACCCGCCTCGCCGGGGACGCCCTCGCCGGGCAGGACGCGGTGGACGTGCCGGGCCTCGGCGCCCGGCTCGGCCTCGGCCCCGCCGAACCGCGGCACGTCCCCTTCCCCTTCGACGAGACCACCTGACCCCGGATGGAGCGAACCCGAGCATGGCAGCGCCTCTGCCGTCCCCCGACAACAACATCGCCATGTGGGGGGCGACCGGTTCCGGCAAGACCACCTTCCTCGCCGCGCTGGACATCGCCCTGAGCCGGGCGGACCACGTCGACTGGCGGGTGATCGGCGCCAACGAGGCGTCCACGGACAAGCTCGTGGAACTGTCCGGCACGCTGGTCAACGACAACCTCTTCCCCGAGGCGACCAGCGGCATGGAGCAGTACCGGTGGCGGCTGATCGGCCAGACCGAGCACCGGGAGGGACGGCTCTGGAACCGGCGCCGGGTGAAGCGCGGGCACTCCATCGGCCTCGACGTCCACGACGCCGAGGGCGAGCTGTTCAGCAACGACTTCATCGGCGACCACGGCCCGATGCTGGAGAGCCTCGCCAAGAGCCGCGGGATCGTCTACCTGTTCGACCCGATCCGCGAGTTCAAGATCGGCGACGCGTACCGCAGCCTCGACGGCATGCTCGCCCGGCTGGCGCAGGTGATGCTGAACTCCGAGGACGCCCCGGCGGACGGCCGCCTCCCCCACCACGTCGCGGTCTGCACCACCAAGTTCGACGAGGTGCGCGTCCTGCAGACGGCCGAGCACCTCGGTCTGCTCGACTTCGACGAGGACGAGCACGGCTTCCCCCGCGTCGTCGACGACGCGGACGCGCGGGAGCTGTTCCGCGAGCTGTGCTCGGTGTCG
Source organism: Actinomadura cremea (assembly GCF_014648495.1). Classification (GTDB taxonomy): domain Bacteria; phylum Actinomycetota; class Actinomycetes; order Streptosporangiales; family Streptosporangiaceae; genus Spirillospora; species Spirillospora cremea. The sequence continues at coordinate 637,456 of NZ_BMRF01000002.1, read as the reverse complement.
GCGAGCGGCACCGCCGACCTCGTCCTGCGCAAGCTCACCCGGTACTTCGACGAGGACCGGATCAGGTTCTTCGTGACGTCCGCGGTCGGATTCCACCTCGACCCCCGCGTCGGCCGGTTCAACCTGCGCGACTTCCAGAACGTCGTGCCCGACGCCGAGTCCGAGCGCGGCTTCCGGATCCGGACGGGCGTGCACCCCATCAACGTGATGGAACCGGTCCTGTGGCTGGCCGAGCGGCTCGGGGACGGGCGGCCCGCCGACCCCCGGTCCGCGGCCGAGGCGGCCCGATGAGCGACCGGGTCGAGATCGCCGCGGAGTGGGCGCTGTGGGGCAAGGAACCGAGCGGCCTCTCCTACCGCGTGCTGCGGTGCAGCAACGGGCGCCTCAACGACGCCGGCTTCACCCGCATCATGCAGCGGTACTCCACCGGCACCCCCACCGACCTCCCCCAGGTCACCCTGAACTGGGCCAACGCCGAGGGCGAGACGTACATCGGCATGGCCGTCCAGCGGTGGACGGACGAGCGGGACCACACCGGCCGCCGGATCGCGATGACGCACTACTGCGCGCTCCCCTACTCGCGGATCCCCGACCCGGTCGCCTACGAGGCCCTCTACCACGCGATGAGCGGCTGGGAGCCCCCGCAGGAGGACGTCCCCACCACCGTCGAGCTCCCGGTGCTGCGACCGGAGAACCTCGCGCCGCGCGTCACCGAGGACGCGATGTGCGTCGCCGCGCTGCTGCTCACCGGTGAGCCGGTGCACATCGTCCCGTCCGGCCAGATCCCGCCCTACCTGGAGCGGCTCCGCTTCCTGGACGCCGTCGCGGCGCTGCTCCCGTACGGGATGCGCACCGGGCTGTCGGCCGCGACCTGGACCAGCAGCACCTCGCGCAGCCACATCCGGCTCGCGTTCACCCGGCACGTCGGCGAGAACGCGCACGCCGTCCGCCTCGGCGTCCGGCCCGAACTCCCCCGCGACTGGCGATCGATCGCGCCGCCGTACGCGAACCTGCTGTCCGACAACGCCGACACCCCGGAGCGGGCCGCCGACCTGATCCGCAGGCTGGCCGCGCAGCGCACCCCGCTGAAGTTCGACGGGGCCGGCGCCAGGCACGCGCTGGACCTCCTGCGCGCCCAGGTCGCCGCGCCGGAGGTTCGCCCGCCCGCGCGCGGCGACGCCGAGGACGCCGTCCGGCGCACCGAGGAGGCCCTGTACGCCTGCCGGCACGCGATGCTGCACGACCAGGCGATCACCGCCCCGCTCGGACGCCTCCAGGAGGCCCAGGGCCGGCTGTTCGACGAGGCCCGGCGCGACCGTTTCTGGCGGATCGTCCTCGACGAGGAACTGCTGACGGACGAGCGCGGCGCCGTCGGCGACAAGGACCTCGACGAACTCTACGAGGCGTGCCTGCGGCTCGGCCGCGGCCCGTGGATCGACATCCCGCACATCCAGGTGATCGACGAGGATCTGGAGGGCGCGCCGTCGCCCCGGCTGCTGCGGGCCATGCAGCGCATCACCACCGACCGGCTCGCCGCGCTCGTCATCGCGATCCGGCTGCGCGCCGACGTCACCGGGCTGCTGCCGGGCGTCACGAGCCTCGACCTCGTCCGGCTCGCCGTCACGCAGGGCCGCCGGGACGTCCTCGACACCGTCCACGCCGAACTCCGCGCGCGCGGGGAACGCGACGACGACCCGTCGATCGCGCACGCGCTGGCGTCCTTCGGGTACCTGGCCGGCCCCATCGAGGAGCACTACGCGGAGGTGCGGGACAAGTACCGCCTCCTGCGTGGCCTGTTCGCCGCCGCCTACGGGCCCGAACTCGGCCCGTCGGAGTTCGCCGAGATCGTCCGGGGCCGGGAGCTGTACCCCCCGACACCGGCCCTCGTCCTCGCCGCGCTGTCGATGTACTACCCGGCGCCGGACACGGTGGACCGGCTGGCGACGTCCTTCTTCCGCGGGTTCCTCGAGTCGGCCGCGCTGCCGCCCGACTTCCAGCGATGGGTGAACGAGATCTTCGCCCGCCGCCCCGTCCCGCCGGGCTCCGGCCAGGCCCCGAGCGCCCCCGTGGTCCCGCCCCCCGAGCCGCAGCAGCAGGGCATCCTGCAGAAGATCAACCCGTTGAAGAAGCGGCACCGCCCTAACCACGACGACGCACGGCTCTGACGCCGAGCGTCCGTCGGCGGCGTCCGTCCGGCGGCGTCGTCACGTCCAGTGGCTTCTTCAGGTCTGCACGACGATCGGGAACGGCACCCGCTGCGCGTCGCTCGGCACGAGCCCGAGCCGCCGCCCGACGGCCGCCACATCGACGACGTCCAGGTGGAACGGCTTGCCGTTCCCGGCGAGCCTGTGCCAGGCCATGTCCTCGTTCCTGCTCCGGCGGGCGTGATGATCGCGGATCGCCGCGAACACCACGTCGCGGCTCTCCAACTCGTCCATCAGCAGGGCCCAGTCGTGCCCGTCCGGGCACGGCAGCGTCTCCGACGGGTGCACCTCGGGCGGATGCGGCGCCCGCTTCCCGACCGTAAGCAGCGCGGTGCGTTCCGGCGTGCGGACGCCGCGCAGCGATCGTTGGACGAGAACGAGCATGTCCTCGACCATCGCGCCCTCCGGGTTCCCGCTCGGAAGGGGCGGCGTCGCGGCCAGGTCGTCCAGGCGCCGCAACGCGAACGACGGGTTCGCGCGCCAGACCCGGCGCGAGACCGGGGGATCTTCCTCGGGCCGGTACTGGTACAGGTGCGCGCCGTAAAAGATCAATGACACCCGGAGCAGCTCGCCCAGTTCCGCCGACAGGAGACCGACCACCTGGCGGATCCGGTCGATGCGCTCGTTCACGACGTCGCGCGCACCGGAGAACTCCAGCGCGCAGATGAGGTGCGCCGGGCGGGGCGGGTAGAAGGCGGGCGGCTTCCCGCTGAACAGCTCTTCCCACGCCCGTGACTCCGGGCCGCTCTTCGGGAGCCCGCCGAACCGGATGCGGCCCGGCCCGTCCAGCTCCGCCGTCACCGAGTAGCGGCCGGGCGGCGCCTTCACCGACCGGACCGACACCGTTCGGTCCAAGCCGTCCGGACCCCTGGCGACGACCGCGAGCACGGTCCCGTGCTCGTCGCTCGGCTCCAGGCGCATGACGAGCCCCCGGACGTCCCCCTTGGACGCGCCCGCGGGGAAGATCGGGACGGTGCGGAACCCGAGCCGGGGCCGACCGCCCTCCCTCTCGGGCTCCATCGCGAGCAGCGCGTACGACTGCCGGATCGGTTCGGCCGCGATCACCTCGCGCAGCACGTCGCCGACGTCCGAACCCGGAGCGGCGAGGATGGGCGAACCGCCGACGTCCGCGCCCGCGGCGGCGATGACGGGCGCGGCCGCCTCCGTCGCCAGGCCGCTCAGCGTGGTGTCGACCAGCATGGGGAACCGCCCGGAGGCGATCCCGGCGACCTCGGCGAACCCGACCACGTCGGCGTAGTCCCAGCGGACGACCGATCGCCTGGACGCGCTGGGCGTTCCGGTCGCGTCCCGCCGCACGATGTAGACCGTGAAGCGGTCGTCCCCGAGGTCCACCACCACGAGTTCGTCGTCCGTCTTCACCCCGGCGACACGATCGCCGAGCTCCTTGACCAGCGCGCCTCTCTTCTGCGCCCGGCGCCGGCGGGTCATCGCCCTGGTGAGGGGACTCAGCCCGACGGTCGCGGCGGCCACGCCCGATCCGATGAGCCACTCGGGCCAGGCGCTCTTCGCCTGCTCCGGTTCGACTTTGAACTCGACGACGTCCACCTCCGTGCCCGGCTCGGGCCCCTGCTCCTCCTCGGGCTCTTCGAGTTCGGCCCCGGCCTCGGGCTCCCTCTCGGGCCGCGGCTCCGGACGGCCGTCGCCGTCGGCCCACGCGGGGACGGGGATGCCGCGCCGCTCGGCGAGGTTGCGGGCCAGCTGCGCGAACGGACGCACGTACCCGGCGAATTCGCCGCCCTCGGGGTCGTGGACGAGTGCCGCGAGGTCTCCCTCGCTTCCGAACCGGCCCTCGATGTGCTCGTTGACCGTCCTGCTGATCTCCCATTCGTCCAGCGCCGACAGGCCGGTGATCAGCCGCTGTCGCGCCGCCGGGACGAACTCGTACAGCTCGCACCCGGTCTCCTCCAGCAAACCGCTGACGAACAGTTCGGCGCGTTCGAGCAGGCCCGTCCCCTCGGCCAGCGCGGGCTGGAGCACATCGATGAGCGGCAGCGTCAGGCTCGTCGCGCAGGACAGCACGTGAGCGAGACGGACCGCGCCTGGAGACGCACGGCGGAAGAACGCGTCGACGAGGACTTCCTGCTCCCCCTCGACGTCATCCTCCAACGCCCCGGCTCCGTGGTCATCGTCGTCGTACAGGTCGTCGGCGAGCACGGGCGGCGACATCGTGATGCCCTGCACCCATGTCGTGCCGGACACGAGCGCCTCGGCCCAGCCGGCGAACTCGTCCGGCGACAGGCCGATCACCGGCAGCGGAGCCGCCTGGTCCCGTTCCCGATCCGCCCACCAGCCCCACTCGACCTCGAATCCGACGTTCGCGGAGATCCCGCCGGTGCACCGGGAAGCCGTGTAGGGAACGCCGACCGCAGTGTCGGGCCGGTAGTCGGGGGGCAGCATGTGCAGGAGGGTCGTCGGCATCGCGCGGGCCCAGCCGTCGACGGCCTCCCAGATCGGCTCCCTGTACCAGCACTCCGCCACGGCGTCGGTGGCGACCAGTACGAGGCGGGACCCCGACAGGTCCAGCAGGCGGCTCCACGGGTAGCTCGTCCCGCTCGGGTCCGTCACCCGGACGTCTCCGGCGTCGTCGATGCCCAGCTCCCAGCGGGACACGGTGCGGAACGCTCCGACCTGCGCGAGGACCCGTTCCAGCCGTGCGAACAAGGGCCGCCACACCCGCATGGAGGTCGAGGAGTCGGTCACCAGCGCGAAGTCGAGGGAGCGGGCGCGGGAGCGCCGCATCATGATCATGAGCTGGTGCGGGTCGACGGTGCGCGCCTCGGCGGTGGCCTGCACCGTCGCGGCGATGTCGATCTCGGAGCGGCCGGGCCGGGTCAGCCGCTTGAACGGGCGGAGCGCCCGCGCCAGCTCCATCGCCTCGGGGAGCGGGGACGCGCCGGGGAAGGCGACCTTGCTCATCCGCGGCGCGGACGTCCGGCGGGTCTCGTCTCGCCGATCACCCGTGGGCGGGTAGAGCGGTACCGCGGTCCCGGTCCCGTCCGGGGCCTCGTCATCGGACGGTGCCGTCTCCGGGGTTGGAGGCTCCGCGGGCCGCTCGGGCGGCGTGCCGTCGACCAGCCGGGCCTGGTGGTCGGGCGGGTCGGACGGCGGGTTCCGTGCCAGCCACAGCAGCTCCGCGAGCAGCCGGGCGTCCAACTCGGTCATCGCTCGGTGAGGCTCTTGACGATGAGCTCGCGCAGCTCCTCGAGTTCCTTGCCGTTGATGTTCTGGCCGGTCATCAGGTGCACCAGTTCCAGCAGCTGGTTGATCGCCAGCTTCGTGCCCGATTCGAGTTCAGCGGCGAACAGCCCGATCTCGGACCGGGCGCTGTCGGGTACGTGCTGCAGATGCTTCTGGACGATCTCGGTGAGCAGTTCCCTGCCGGGCTTGCGCATCTCGAACCGGACGCAGCGTCGCAGGAACGGCGGCGGAAACGTTCGCTCGCTGTTGCTCGTGAAGACGATGACGGGGAACTCGGCCGCCCGCACCTTGCCCCCGCCGACGTCGTACGTGCCGTCGTCGGCGCCGCGAACCCTGAACTCGTCTCCCCTGTTGCGCAACAGCGGCGGAATCTCGAATTCCAGGCCCTCGATGACGTTGAGCAGGTCACCGGGCAGGTCCAGGTCACTCTTGTCGATCTCGTCGATGAGCACCGCCCGGGGAGCGCGGTCCGCGAGGGCGGTGCCGAGCGGGCCCAGCTTGATGAACCGCTCGATGGCCGCCTCGTCGGCGTCGACCGGCCCCCTCGTCTCCTTCGCCGCGCCCGTCCCGGGCATCTCCGGCGGGTCATCCGAGACGTGCGCCGAACGCTCTCGCGGCTGCTTCCTGCCGCGCGCCAGTTGGGTCGCGTGCAGCCTGTCGAGCGCGTCGTACTGGTACAGGCCGTCGGTGACGACGCTCTTGGACGTAATGTGCCAGCGCAGCACCGGCCCCAGTTCGAGTTCGCGGGCGATCACGTCGACCACCGAGGACTTGCCCATCCCCGCCGGTCCCATGAGCAGCAGCGGTCGGCGCAGGTGCAGCGCCGCATTGATCGCCTGGCGCAATGCGTCCGTCATGACGAACGGCGTCGGCGGGTCCTCGCCGTCGGCGGACCTCGGCGCCCGCCACGGCGGAGGATCGGGCAGCCGCCCCTGCCAGGCGTGCTCCTTCCCTTCCAGCCGCCGCGGCTCGCCGTCTCCCGTGAAGATCTCCCACGTCATGCCGTCGCCCTCTTCCGCGTACCGCGCAGCGTGCCCCGCCGTCCCGGACGGACCTCGGAGATGCGAAACCCTCCCCGACCGCTCGGGTCACTCCAGATGACCGAGATGGGCCGCGCGTGCAATTGGTCCAGCAGTTTATCGGGGAAGTGAATTATCCGGTTCGAGTAATCCAGCCCCACCCACACCTCGCGCACGTCGTCTTCGACCGCCGCATACGCACACTCCGGATACCAAAGAATGTATCCGCACCCGTTTCGCAACAGAGATTTCAGCAGTTCGCAGCGCTGCGCGCTCGCCCGTTCCGCCACCACGTACGGCGGCTGCAGATTCCCTCTGAGCCAGGCTTTCAGCGACTCCTCGTCCGCCGCCGCCTCGGCCGAGACGAGGGCGGGGTCCCCTGCCCAGTCGGCGGCATCGTGCCGCCTGCGCTGGGTCTGCTTCGTCTCCTCGGTTCCCCACATGTGCCCGTACCAGCGCAGTCGCGGACGATGCAGTTGTCCCGCGGCCAGGTCGATCTGCTCGTACCCCTCCTCGAGGAGGTACAGCGGTGCGATCAACTCAACGAACAGGTCGCGCCCGCCCAGTCCCTCGTACAGCTCGGTCATCATCATCCTGAGGGCTTCTTTGACTTCCGCGCGCTTGAATTCTCGGGCCGGCAGCCGTCCCATTCTGACCGGCGGATGCACCTGGACGGACACTCGCACATTTTCCGGCTCGGCGGCGCCGACGGGGTCCGGGCCGCCGATTTCGAAGAGGACCCAGTGCTTCTCCCGCCGGGTCTCGAGGTATTCGAGAACGTTATTGTCCTGCGCATCGTGCCGGGCGAGCCAGTCACGCAGCATCGGGTGCTCCAGCCCGACGCCGTTGCGGTGCGCGACGCTCAGCATGAACCGCGCGAGGATGCTGAGTCCCGACCGCCAGCCGCGGAGCGCGGCCTCGATCAGCAGCACGTCCGCCGACTCCGCCGCCACCTCGCTGGACGCGGCGTCGAAGAACAGGTGATGCAGCTCGTCCATCCTCGGGATCTCCCCGCCGATGGCGCGGAACGTCCGTTTCGCCAGCAGCGCTTCGATCAGGGCATGGACGAGAGTCCTCTTCTCCCCCGTGAGGGTGCGGACGAGGTCGTTCAAAGAATTCAGGTCCAATTTCGCCTGGAGGCTCGCGAGCTGCTTCTCGTACCTGCGGCGGATCTCTTCGGCGACCCTGTTCCCGTACTGCTCGACCGGACCGGCCGGACCTGCCGACCCGGCCTGATCAGTCGGTTCGAACGATCCGGTCGAATCCGACTGCTCGGCGGGGGACGGCAGCGGCACGGCCCGTTCGACGTCGTACCGATACCCCGGCTTGTGCCGCCTCTCCAGGAGGTACGTGACGTCGATCCCGTGAATCACCGAGGCGTTGCCGATCGACTCGAGCGCCCTCTCCCGAGCGGTCTGGAACGAGCACGGGGCACCGAAGTGATCGGTCACGCAGGTCGTCTCGACGGCGATCCAGGTCCCGTCCTTGATCTCCTCGCGCAGCATGTCGGCGGTCGGCTTCCACAGACCGTCGTCGAACCCGGGGCGCCCCTGCCACACTTCCCCGTCGGACGCTCCGGGCGGAACGTCGCGCACGAGGACGAACGCGTGTCTGCGTCCGCCTCTGTAGTTCAGCACCACGATCACGGGTCGCAGATCGACCACCCTGCACAGCCCCGCATAAAGGAGGGACAGATCCAGGCAGCTACCGGCCTTCTTCTTGCGGATGACGGTGTACGGCTGCTGGACGACCTGCGCGGCACGGTCCCGGCTCATCAGCGAGACGTCGTACCTCAGGTCCAGTTGCAGGAGCCGCTCGTACACGTGTTCGGCCAGCCCGGCCGTGTCCGGCGGGCGCAGGGCGATCCCCCCGCCGAGCAGGCCGGCGGCGTCGAGGACCTCGGGCTGCACGTATCCGGCCAGGCTCCGCGGCTCGTCGAAATACCACAGCCTCCAGCTCATGCCACCTCGATCACGTCGGTGATCAACGGCGACTCCCGCGAATCCGTGGTGAACACCTCCAGGTTGCGCACGCCCCCGCCGGCGGCGGGGAACTCGAACCGGAACGTCCCGTCGTCGGCGATGTCGGCCGGTGAGGCGTCCGGAGTACCGGTGAGAACACCCCACAACCGCGTTCCCGGGTCGCGGCCGTCCGCCCGGCCGGTCACCTCGATCGGGGTGCCGGCCGGATACAGGTCGTCGACATCGAGCCGCACCGTCCGGCCGCCCTCGGGCGGGCCGTGATCGCGGGCCCCGCCTTTCGGGGCGTCTCCAGGCCCGAGTGCGGGGTCACCGCTTCGCAGCCTCGCCAGCACGGTCGCCGTCGTGTGCACCAGTCCGGCGGCGTGCACCGGCCCGTGGACGAGACCGTTGTGACTGTCGCCGCCCCACATCGGAAGGATCCGGTCCTCGCCTCCCGGCGTCGCGGCCATCACGGGAACGGTGCCGTCGCCGTCGCGGGCGTGGTACTCCGCCGGCAGCAGGTCGGCGTCCTTCGAGCGCTCCAGGCGCCCGCCCGGGTGCAGGATCGCCTGCTGGACCGTGCGCTGGCCGAAACCGACGAGGGGCGCGATGGTCCACGACCGCTCGTGCGGCGTGTTCAGGTCGGCGAGCAGGTCGCGGGACGCGCGGACGCGTGCGGCGTCGAGGTCGAGCCCGTCCACGAGGTCGGCGAGGCGGCGGGCGGTCCCGTCCCGGCCGGGGCGCCGATCTGCGACCGTCCGGTACAGCGGGAGCAGGTCGTACACGCCCGGCACCTCGCGGAGCGTCTCGGCGAGGCGGCGCAGCCGTACCGGGCCCAGCCGCGGGCCGTTGACAAGGTAGTCGAGCGCCTTGACGGCACCGCGGAAGGGCGTGCCGGCGGTGAGGACGCGGTGGCAGTCCCCGGCGTCGTCGTGATGCCTCAGGTAGTGCGCCGCCACGAGTCCGCCCATACTGTGCGCGATGATGATCACGCGCGGGTGGTCCACGTACTCGGCGAGCGCGGCCAGCCGGGTTCGGATCGCCGCGGCCAGCCGGGCGGAGTTCACCGTCACCGGGCGCCGCCAGTCGTAGGGGAACTCCAGGTAGTTCAGCTCGTTGAGCCAGAATCGTTTCCGCAGACCGTCCAGCAGCGGTCCGTACGGGCCGAGTGCCCTGGACAGGTACGGGACGGGCACCGACATCAACCGGCCGGGGCGCACCCCGTCCTCGTGGCCGGGATCGGAGAGGGCGTCGTAGCCCGCCGCCAGGATCTTCGGGTCGCGGATGGGCACCCGCATGTCCGCCGACATGCCCCAGACGGTCTCGCGCCCCCGGTGCAGTGAACTACCGCAGATGCCCGGAAGAACGACCAGGAGGTGCCGTACCTGCATCCGCTCGACCGTGTCCCACGGCCTTCCGGCCGAATGCTCGCCCAAACAACTCTCCCCGTTCTCTCCCCGAAGAGCCCCGTGCGGGGCCATGAGAATACCTCGCTAATGGCCGGCAATCCCCACCCGACGGTTAAGCCTTGTAGTTCAAGATCTGCCGGAAAAGTGCCTTTTCTCCCACAGCGGAACGCCCGGCCGGTTCCGACCTCCGGCCGGGCGGGGATCGGCGATCAAGGTTTCCGGCCCTCGTCGTGGAGCGCGGCTCGCCCAGGTTTCGATCCCATTCCATGGCTACTGAGCTGGGATTTCGAGGATCGGTGAAGCCCGCGGCGGCGGTGTCCGGGCGGCCGGGCGCCGCGTCGTCCGTCCAACTGATCGCCACCGGCCACGGGGCGTGTACACGCGAAGCGACCGTGCCGACGTCTCGGCCGGACGAACGGTTGCGCCTGCGCCTGGCCTGAACAGGCCATGTCGAAGCACCGTTCGGAGACCGCGCACAGGCACGTACCGAACGCCGATCGGGACGCCTTCGGCAGCGAGGATCGGAAGGTGCGCGCGCGGAGCGACCAGGGACGCGGAAGTCAGTCGTCGTCGCCCGGGACGGGGGGCGGGGGTTCTCTCGTGGCCCAGACGACCTGGCCCCAGACCCGGACGAACAGCGTCAGCAGGCTCGTGATGAGGACGGCGGCGAGGGCCGCTCGCAGCGGCGTGCTGTCGCCGTAGAGGCCGGAGAGCGCGAGGACGGTCGCGCCGAGCCCGGTGATGTTCAGCAGCGCCAGGAGGATCGTGTAAGCGCGGACGCGGCCCTTCGTCCAGAAACGCACTCCGTCGACGGGGTCGGCGTCGCGGCTGCGGCGTTCCTGTTCGCGGAGGCGCTCGAGATAACGGGAGTCCCAGAGCAGCGCGAGAAGCAGCACCGGAAATACCTGCGCAAGGGTCGTATAGAACTCGCCATGATCCACCGGAGCAGAGTAATGGGCGAATACCCAGAATGGGAGTCGTTCCGGCGTGCCTCACATCGGTCTCCCCGTCACTCCGTCACGTCGAAGACGCCGTGCGCGCCCGCCTCGGCGCGGCGCATGCCGTGGTCGACGAACGGGTAGCGTCCCGGCTCCGGGAACACGGTCTCGACGAAGCCGCCCTGGGCGGGGGCCAGGTCGAGCACCTGGGCGCCGCCGGGGTCGTCGCGGCGCAGCCGGTAGGCGCCCTCCCGGTAGACGGTGTCGAACCGGGCGCCCACGATGTGGAACGCGGTGCCCTCGCTCGGCCCGGCGGCGACCGCCCAGACGCGGACGCGCTCGCCCGCGCGGACCTGGAGCGGCGCGTGGTCGTAGCCCGCGGCGGCGCCGTTGAACATCCAGGCGTCCGGGCGCCCCTCGCGCAGCTTGGCGACCTGCTCGGGGCCGCCCGGCGTGCCCAGGTACAGCTCGCTCTGCACCAGGACGAACTCGCGGTCGGCCTCGGGCAGGTCGGGCGGGTCGATGATGACCGCCCCGTACATGCCGTTCCCCATGTGCTGGAGCATCGGCATCGTCGAGCAGTGGTACAGCCACGCCCCCGCGCGATCGGCCCGGAAACGGAACGTGAGGCTCTCGCCCGGCGCGATGGTGCGCATCGCGCCGTCCGGCGCCATCGATCCGGCGTGGAAGTCGATGCCGTGCCCCATCGTGTCGTCGTTGACGAGCGTCACGGTGAACACGTCGCCGACCTTCCCGCGGACGACCGGACCGGGGACCGTCCCGCCGAACGTCCACACGGGTTGGCGCACGCCCGGCGCGACCTCCAGGACCTTCTGGACGGCGTGCAGCTCGACGCGGTGCCCGGTCGCGCCGGGCGCAACCAGTTCGCCGCCGAGCACTCCGGCCGGTTCACGTGGGACTACCTGGAGTCCGGGCCGGAGGTGTGGCGGGTCCGGATCGGGCGCGCCTGACCTGGCGGCTCAGGCCCCGGCCCCGCCCGGGGCCTCCCGGTCGGCCCCGCCGGCGGTTTCGCCGGCGGTTTCGCCGGCGGGGCCGAGGCGCGCGATGCACAGGTGCGGTTCCACGAACGGTTCGAGCCCCGTCGCGGTGAGCGGCGCCTCCATCTGGGCGAGGGCACCCTGCATCAGGCCGTGGTGCAGGGTGCAGATGACGTCCTGGTTTCCGGCGGCGATCTCCCGGAAGGGGCAGTGCACCAGCCGGATCGCCGGCTCGTCCGGGTCGGGCTCGGGGCGCGTTCCGAACCCGATGCCCGACATGAACGCGGCGAGCCGGCGCGTCGCCTCCTCGGCGCCGACGTTCTCGAACGGCGCGGGCCGCTCGGCCAGGTACCGGCCCCAGGCTCGGCCCGCCTCCAGCGCCGCCCGCGCCGGGTCCGGCATCGTGCTCTTGACCAGGCTGGTGAGGATCTCCGCCAGCAGCCGGTAGCTGCGCACCCCTTCGTCGGCGTCCACGGCCCGGTACAGCGCGCGGGGACGGCCGGGACGGCCGCGCTCCTCGGCGGCCCGTTCCGCGAGGCCCGCCTCGGCGAGCCCGTCCAGGTGGAAGCGGACGGTGTTCAGGTGCAGGCCGGTGCGTTCGGCGGCCTCCCGCACGCCCAGCGGACCGTAGCCGCGCAGCACCTCCAGCACGGCGGTGCGGCTGTCGCCGAGCGGCGCCCCCGGCTCGGGGTCGACCAGATCACGCTTGCCCATCCCACGAGTTTATACGAGAAACCTTGGTATAAACCGCGCACGGTTGCGGGCCGGGCGGATGCCGGACGGCCCCCGGCCGGCTCGGTGGAGTCCCGGTCGGCGGGAGGGGGGCGGCGCCCGGGGCGTCCGGCCGCGTACTCTACCAAACAGTTGTTAGAAAGAAGGGAGGCGAACATGGTGGTCGAGTACGCGCGGCGGGGGGACGTCGCGGTGGTGACGATGAACCGCCCGGAGTACCGGAACGCGCAGAACTCCGCGATGACCTACGCGCTGGACGAGGCCTTCTACCGGGCGGCCGAGGACGACGACGTCAAGGTGATCGTGCTCGCCGGGGCGGGGCCGCACTTCTCGGCCGGGCACGACATCGGGACGCCGGGGCGGGACGCCGACCGGAGCTTCCCGCGCCGGGCGGGGCTGTGGTGGGACCACGTCGGCAAGTCCGGCGCGGAGAGCCGGTTCGCGCGGGAGTCGGAGGTCTACCTCGGGATGTGCCGCCGGTGGCGGGAGATCCCGAAGCCGATGATCGCGTCGGTGCAGGGCGCCTGCGTCGCGGGCGGGCTGATGCTGGCGTGGGTGTGCGACCTGATCGTCGCCTCCGAGGACGCCTTCTTCGCCGACCCCGTGGTGCGGATGGGCATTCCGGGCGTGGAGTACTTCGCGCACCCGTGGGTGATGCCGCCGCGCATCGCGAAGGAGTTCCTCTACACGGGCGAACGCATGCCGGCGGCGCGCGCGCACGAGCTGGGCTGGGTGAACCGTGTGGTCGCGCGCGAGTCGCTGGAGGACGAGACGTTCGCGCTGGCCGACCGGATCGCCGGTATGCCCCGGATGGGGCTCGCGCTGACGAAGAAGGCCGTGAACCAGGCCGAGGACCTGCAGGGCATGCAGTCGGGGATGGACTCGGTGTTCGGCCTGCACCACCTCGCGCACGCGCACAACGCGGAGACGGGCTCGGACTCGCTGGCCGGGCAGAACGCCAAGAGCATGAAGGCGGCTTCGAATGGATCTTGAGTTCGGGACGGCGGACGAGGAGTTCCGCGCGCAGGTGCGGGCGTGGCTGGCGGAGCACGTGCCCGCCGAGCCGCTGCCGTCGCTGGAGACCGAGGAGGGCTTCGCGGCGCACCGGGAGTGGGAGCGGACGCTCGGCGCCGACCGGCTGTCGGTGGTGTCGTGGCCGGAGGAGTACGGCGGCCGGGGCGTGTCCGTCCTGCAGTGGCTCGTGTTCGAGGAGGAGTACTACGCGGCGGGCGCGCCGGGCCGGGTGAGCCAGAACGGCATCAACCTGCTCGCCCCCACGCTGCTGAAGCACGGGACGCCCGAGCAGCTCGCGCGCGTCCTGCCGCCCATGGCCGCCGGTGAGGTGATCTGGGCGCAGGCGTGGTCGGAGCCGGGCGCGGGCAGCGACCTGGCCGCGCTGCGGGCCACCGCCACGCGGACGGACGGCGGGTGGCTGCTGAACGGGCAGAAGACGTGGAGCTCGCGGGCGGCGTTCGCCGACCGGGGGTTCGGGCTGTTCCGCTCGGACCCCGAGAGCGAGCGGCACCGGGGGCTCACGTACCTGATGTTCCCGCTGGACGCCGCGGGCGTGACCGTCCGGCCGATCGGACGCCTCGACGGCAAGCCCGCGTTCGCCGAGCTGTTCCTCGACGGGGTGTTCGTCCCGGACGCCGACGTCATCGGCGAGCCGGGGAAGGGCTGGAGCGTCGCGATGAGCACGGCGGGCAACGAGCGCGGGCTGACGCTGCGCAGCCCGGGGCGGTTCACCGCCGCGACCGAGCGGCTCGTGGAGCTGTGGAAGGAACGGGCCGACCCGGCGGACACGGCGCTGCGCGACCGGGTCGCGGACGCGTGGATCCGGTCGCGGGCGTACCGGCTGAAGGGCTTCGAGACCGTCTCCCGCGAGGACGACATCGGCGCCGAGTCCAGCCTGAACAAGGTCTTCTGGTCGGAGCTGGACGTCGCGCTGCACGAGACCGCGCTCGACCTGCTCGGCGCGGACGGCGAACTGGAGTCGGAGTGGCTGGAGAACTACGTGTTCTCGCTCGCCGGCCCCATCTACGCGGGCACCAACGAGATCCAGCGGAACGTGATCGCCGAGCGGCTGCTCGGCCTGCCGAGGGGGGCACGGTGAAGTTCGTCCTGTCGCAGGAGCAGCGGATGTTCGCCGGGACGCTGCGGCGGCTGCTCGCCGAGGCCGGCACCGCGAAGATCGTCCGGGCGTGGGCGTCCGGGGACCACGGTCCGGGACGCGGGCTGTGGTCGGCGCTCGCCGAGGCGGGCCTGTTCGCGGTGGCGGTGCCGGAGGAGCACGGCGGCGCGGGCCTGCTGCCGGTCGAGCTGGTCGCGGCGATGGAGGAGGTCGGCCGCGCGGCGGCGCCCGGCCCGTACGTGGAGACCCTCGCCGCCGCCGAACTGCTCCCCCGGACCGGCGGCGGGCTGCTGCCGGGGATCGCCGAGGGCGCGGCGATGGTGACGCTCGGCGTCCCGCACGCCCTGGACGCCGACGCGGCCGACGCCGTCCTCGGGACGGACGGGACGCCGCGCGCGGTCTCGGGCGGCCCGCTGACCTCGCTCGACCCGGCACGGCGGCTGTTCCGCGTCGACGGCGGCCCGCCGGCCGGGCTACCCGACTTCGGGGTGCTGATGTGCGCGGCGCAGCAGATCGGGCTCGGCCGGGCGCTGCTGGACGTGACGGTCGAGTACGCGAGGACGCGGCAGCAGTTCGGGCGTCCGATCGGCGAGTACCAGGCGGTCAAGCACCACCTGGCGGGTGCGATGGTCGAGCTGGAGTTCGCGCGGCCGCTGCTGTACGGGGCGGCGCTCGCGTACGGGACGCCGGAGTTCGGCCGGGACGCCGCGGCGGCGAAGGTCGCCGCGTCCGACGCGTGCTACGGCGCGGCGAAGATCGCCCTTCAGGTGCACGGCGCGATCGGCTACACCGACGAGTACGACCCGTCGCTGTGGATCCGCAAGGCGCGGGCGCTGCACTCGGCGTGGGGCACCCCCGCCGAGCACCGCGCCCGCGTCGCCGCCGCGCTCTAGCGGGGCAGGTCCACGCGGCGGACCTTGCCGGACGCGGTCTTCGGGAGGTCGTCCACGAAGACGACCTCCCGGGGGACCTTGAAGTTCGCGAGCCGCTCCCGGCAGTGCGCGATCAGCGCGTCGGCGGCGACGGACGCGCCGGGGCGGGTGCGCACGTAGGCGCGCGCGACCTCGCCGAGCCGCGCGTCCGGGATCCCGATGACGCCGGACTCGGCGACCGCGTCGTGGCGGGCGAGGACGTCCTCGATCTCGGCCGGGTACACGTTGAAGCCGCCGACCGTGAACATCTCCTTCGTCCGGCCGGTGATCCGCAGGTTGCCGCGCTCGTCGAGCCGTCCCCGGTCGCCGGTGTCGAGCCAGCCGTCGCGGAGCGTCGCGGCCGTCGCGTCCGGGTCGTCGAGGTAGCCGCTCATCACGTTGTAGCCGCGCACCAGGACCGCGCCGTCCTCCCCGGCCGGGACGGGCGCGCCCGTGTCGTCGGCGATGACGACCTCGACGTCGTCGATGGCCCGGCCGCACGTGGTCGCGATCGTCTCGTCGTCGTCGTCGACCGAGCAGGCGGTGACGGTGCCGGACGACTCGGTCAGCCCGTAGGCGGTGACGACCTGCGGGAACAGCTCGGTCCGGATGCGGCGGACGAGCGCGACGGGGACGTCCGCGGCGCCCGTGACGGCCAGCCGCAGCGACGACAGGTCGCGGCCCGCGCGGCCGGGGGCGTCCAGCAGCGTCGTGTAGATCGTGGGCGGGCCGGGCAGGACGGTGATCCGTTCCCGCTCGATCAACCGCAGCGTCTCCGCGGCCTCGAAGACGCGCTGCAGCACCATCGTGGCGCCTCTGAGCAGGCACGCCAGGACGCCCGCCTTGTACCCGAACGTGTGGAACATCGGGTTGACGATGAGGTACCGGTCGCCCGCGCCGACGCCCGTCCGCCCGGTCCACGCCTCGTAGGTCCGGACGTTCTGCTCGTGCGTGCACAGGACGCCCTTCGGCCGCCCGGTGGTGCCGGACGTGAACAGGATGTCGGCGACGTCGCCGGGCGCGACGGCGGCGGACCGCGCGTCCGCCTCGGCCGCCGGGACGGCCGCGCCCGCGCCGAGGAACGCGTCCCACGACGTCACGCCGGGCCGCTCGGGGCCGTTGAACGTCACGACGGCCCGCAGGTCGGGCAGCCCCGGGATCGCGCCCGACGCGTCCTGCCCGAGCAGGCCCGGATAGTCGATGCCGAGGAACCCGTCCTCCACGAACAGGACCTTCACCCGCGCCTTCTCGAGCGGCCAGCGCGCCTCGTCGCCCTTGTAGCGCGTGTTGAGCGGGACGAGCGCCGCGCCCGCCGACACCGCGCCGAGCACGGTCACGATCCACTGGAGCCCGTTCGGCGCCCAGATCGAGACGCGGTCGCCCGGTCCGACGCCCGCCGCGGCGAACCCGCGCGCCGCCGCCCGCACCCGGTCGCGCAGTTCGGCGTAGGTCACGCGGACGGACCCGTCGACGACGGCCTCCGCGTCGGGGGACGTCGCCGCGGCCCGGGCCAGCACCCCGGGAATCGTCAACTCGCTCATGACCGTCCATGGTCGCCGGGGCGGGCGCCCGGCGGTACCGGGCCGTCCCGCTCACCGGTACCGGGCGAGCCGCTCCCGGAACCAGTGGTAGGACGCCTTGGGCGTGCGGGTCCCCGTGGCGAAGTCGACGTGCACGAGCCCGAACCGCTGCTCGTAGCCCTCGGCCCACTCGAAGTTGTCGAGCAGCGACCAGACGAAGTAGCCGCGGACGTCCACGCCGTCGCCGATCGCCCGGTGCACGGCGCGCAGGTGCCCGTCCAGGTAGTCGATGCGGTCCTGGTCGCGGCGGCCGGGGTCGTCGTCGGGGGCCGAGCAGCCGTTCTCGGTGATGAGGATCGGCGGGAGCGCCTCCCGGTAGGTGTCCCGCAGGCCGGTGAGCAGCTCGTGCAGGCCGTCCGGGACGACCGGCCAGCCGAACGCGGTGAGCGGGTGCCCGTCGATCGGCACGTCCTCGAACGGCAGGCCGGCGTCCTCGATGTGCTCGCCGACCTCGGCGAGCACCGACCCGCCCGGCGCGGGGCCCGCGGCCCGCCCCCGCGGGGCCGCGATGCGCGTCGGGCTGTAGTAGTTGACGCCGAGCCGGTCGACGGGCGCGGCGATCGTGTCGAGGTCGCCGTCGCGGACGAACGGCAGCCCGTCCGCCGCGATGCCGTAGGCGCTCAGGTCGGGCAGGCGCCCGAGCAGGACCGGGTCGGTGAACAGGCGGTTCTGCAGGACGTCGAACGCCGCCGCGGCCGCCCGGTCGGCGGGCGCGCCGCTCGCGGGCCACACCGGGCTGTAGTTGTTCGTGAGCCCGACCGGCGCGGCGGAGCGCTCCCGCAGGACCGGGACCGCGAGCCCGTGGGCCAGCAGCATGTGGTGGGCCGCCGGGAGCGCGTCCAGGAGGAGCGCCTCGCCGGGCGCGTGCGTCCCGATGCCGTACCCCTCGGTCATGTGGACGAACGGCTCGTTCAGCGTGAGCCAGACGCCGACGCGGTCGCCGAGCCGGTCCGCGACGGTCCCGGCGTACTCGGCGAAGCGGTGCGCGGTGTCGCGGTTCATCCAGCCCCCGGCGTCCTGCAGCGCCTGCGGCAGGTCCCAGTGGTAGAGGGTGACGACGGGCGTGATGCCCCGCTCGGCGAGGGCGTCGACGAGCCGGTCGTAGAAGTCGAGCCCCTTCGCGTTCACGGGGCCGCGCCCGTCCGGCCGCACCCGCGGCCACGCCACCGAGAAGCGGTAGGCGCCGACCCCGAGGTCCGCCATCAGCGCGACGTCCTCCGGCCAGCGGTGGTAGTGGTCGCAGGCGACGTCGCCGGTGGCGCCGTTCTTCACGCGGCCGGGCTCGGCCGCGAACGCGTCCCAGATGCTCGGGCCGCGGCCGTCCTCGGCCACCCCGCCCTCGATCTGGTACGCCGCCGTCGCCGTCCCCCAGAGGAACCCCGCGGGCACCGACTCCATGGACCCTCCCCGCTGACATGACCTTGAACATGAACAAATATCACGTTCTCCGGCGGAGTCGACAAGGGAACAACGTGAGAGTTGTTCACTTTTCCTCGGATCGGTGGTTCACTCGATTCAGCTCGTGGCCCGCTCCCCAGGTCGAGGTGGCGCATGCTCGCACTCCGCCCGCTCCGCCGATCCGCCGCCCTTCCCCTCCTCATCGCCCTCCTCGCCGCCTGCCTGGCGGCCCCCGCGCGCGCCGCGTCCCCTCCGGAGGTGCGCGGTTACCTGGACGCGCACAGCCACCTCATGTCGTACGAGGCGTTCGGCGGCAGCCTGCTCTGCGGGAAGCCGTTCGACCCGGACGGCATCGAGGAGGCGCTGCGCGACTGCCCGGACCACGGCGCGAACGGCGCGTTCGCCTGGTTCGAGAACTTCACCCGGCACGGCACCCCGTTCGGGACGCACGACCCCACCGGCTGGCCGACCTTCGCGGACTGGCCCGCCTGGGACTCCCGCACCCACCAGCAGGTCCACCACACGTGGCTGGAGCGTTCGTGGCGCGCCGGGCAGCGCGTCCTCGTCAACCAGCTCGTCGCGAACCGGCAACTCTGCGAGGTCTACCCGCTCAAGCGCAACGAGTGCGACGAGATGGACGTCATCCGCCTGCAGGCGCAGCGGATGCGCGAGCTCGAAGCCCACATCGACGCGCGCAACGGCGGCGACGGCTGGCTCCGGATCGTCCGCGGCCCCGCCGAGGCCCGGCGGGTCATCGAGGCCGGCAAGCTCGCGGTCGTCCTCGGCGTCGAGACGTCCGAGCCGTTCGGCTGCCGCTCCGTCGGCGGGAAGTCCCAGTGCACCCGGGACGACATCGACCGCGGCCTCGACGAGATGCGGGAGCTCGGCGTCTCGTCCATGTTCCTGTGCCACAAGTTCGACAACGCGCTCTGCGGCGTCCGGTTCGACCCCGGCACCACGGGCCTCGTCATCAACGCGGGCAACTTCCTCGGCACCGGACGGTTCTGGCAGGCCGAGACGTGCACCGGCCCGGCCCACGACAACACGATCGCCCCGGCGGGCGGACTCGGCGACACCCTGCGCGAACCGCTGCGCCGCCTCGGCATGGCCGGGGTCACGATCCCGCTGTATCCGAGCCCGCCGCACTGCAACGTCCGCGGGCTCACCGACCTCGGCGCGCACATGGTCGAGGGCATGATCGACCGCGGCATGATCGTCGAGATCGACCACATGAGCGTCAAGGCCGCCGACGAGACCCTCGGCATCCTCGAGGAGGCGGGCCACTCGGGCGTCGTGTCGTCCCACAGCTGGACCGACGACGGCTACCCGCGCCGCGTCTACCGGCTCGGCGGCCTCGTCACCGGCTACGGCTCCGCGGCGGACGGCTTCGTGGCCGAGTGGGCGCGCAACAAGCGGTCCCGCGACCCCCGGTACCTCTTCGGCTACGGCTACGGCCTCGACGCCAACGGCATGGGCCCGCTGCCCGCACCCCGCGAGAACAACGCCGCGAACCCCCTCGAATACCCGTTCACGTCCCCCTTCGACCCGTCCGTCAAGCTCGACCGGCTCCGCACGGGCTCGCGCACCTGGGACCTGAACGCCGAGGGCGTCGCGAACTACGGCCTCGTCCCCGACTGGCTCGCCGACGTCGGCAACGTCGGCGGTCAGGAGATCATCGACGACATCGCCCGAGGCGCCGAGACCTACCTCCGCATGTGGACCCGCGCCCGGGGCGGGGCGGGCAGCGCGTGACGCGACGCGGCGGCCGCCCCGTTCTCAGCCGAGCGGGACGGTCGCCTGCAGGACGGCCTCGCTGAGCGCCTCGGAGCGGAAGTGCGCGACGGCCTGGAAGTCGGGGTCGGCGACCATCCGCGCGAACGTCTCCCGTGACGGGTACCGCACGAGCAGGACGGCGTCCCACGCCTGCCCGTCCTCGGCGACCAGCGCCGTCGAACCCTTGCCGTAGTAGAGGACCTCGGAGTCGTACCGTCCGAGGATCAGCTCGCCGACCCGCTTGGAGTAGCGGGCGTAGCTCTTCTCGCCGCCCTCGCGGAACCGCAGCAGGTTCAGCATCACCACCGGCCCGCCGGGGTCCTCCGCAAGGAACCGCTTCAGCCCGTCGCCGGTCGGATCCACCGCCATGTCGTGCCCCTCTCCCGATCGGGTCTCCGACCCTAGTGACCTCCGGGACCGCGCACACGGCCCGGCACCGCTCCTTGGACGCACGCCACCCGCGACGCACCCGGCGGTGTGCACCCGGCACAGGAGGGGCTCAGCAGCAGGCCCGGGACGGTTCCGCGGATGCGGCGCTCTCCAGGTCATCGGCGATGCGTCCGCGCACCATGCTCGCCATGACCCGCATGAAGCGCTGCGCCCGGGGACGGCCGATGACGAACGGGTTGTCGGCGGAGCCGCCGCGCAGCTCCTCCATGCGCGCCAGACCGTGGTCGGCGAGCCCGTGGTTGTTCAGCTCGACGTCGACCCCCCGCGCGCCGCATGCGGGCGGCGAAGGCGGTCACCGACGCCAGGAGGGCGCGCTTGGTGGAGGGTCGACGGCTTGCGGCATACGGTGCGGCGGCTTCGGGGTGGGCACGATGGGCTTTCGGTCGACTACACTTAGTAGCGGAACGTGCTCGTTCGTTCGTCCCCCCGCCCGCCTGGAGAGGTGTCCCTTCATGCGCAAGATCAGCCTGCTGCTCGCCGCGGCCGCCTGCGCCCTGCTCGCCGCCGCGCCGCCGGCCGCCGCCGACGCTCCCGAGCCCCCTCCCGAGCCCGGGACGACGACGATCGAGTACGGCGCCCCGGACGGCACCGGCAACGGCGGGCTCGTCGACTTCGACGACGAGGTCGTCGATGCGTCCGACATCGGCAAGCTCACCGTCGTCCTGAACTGACCGCGGACCGGACGGTCCCGGCGGCCTGGCCTCACAACCGGTCGTTGTCGCCCGCCCGCCCACCGGTTGTTTGCCGGACGGTCCCCTCCCTGCTTTGATCTCGCGGGGTCGGGATCGGACGGGGGACATCGTGGGCGATCGGTCTCCGGATCGGGGCTTCGGACGGTTCTGGGCCGCGTACGCCGCGAGCGTCTTCGGGACGAGCCTGGCGTTCGACGCGTTCGCCCTGATCGCGATCCTCGTGCTGCACGCCGGGCCGACCGAGGTCTCGATGCTCGCGGCCGCCGGGACGGCGGTGGGCGCGGTGGTCGCGGTGCCGCTCGGCCCGTGGGTGGAGCACCGCCGCAGGCGTCCGGTGCTGGTCGCGACGAACCTCGTCCGGGCGGCGGCGCTGCTGAGCGTGCCCGCCGCGTTCGCGCTCGGGCGGCTCACGTTCGTCCAGCTCGTGACCGTCGCGGTCGTCACCGGCGCGGCCGACGTCGCCTTCCGCGCGGCGAGCGGCGCGCACCTGAAGGC
This sequence comes from Actinomadura cremea, assembly GCF_014648495.1. GTDB lineage: Bacteria > Actinomycetota > Actinomycetes > Streptosporangiales > Streptosporangiaceae > Spirillospora > Spirillospora cremea. The sequence goes on along the minus strand of NZ_BMRF01000002.1, from coordinate 615,546 downwards.
GCTCGTCCCGCCGGACCGCCTGCTCGCCGCGAACGGGCGGCTGGAGTCGACGACCTGGGTCGCCACCGCGCTCGGGCCGCCGCTCGGCACGGCCGCGATCGGGCTGTTCGGCCCGGTGACGACCGTGCTGGCGAACGCGGTCGGTCACCTGCTGTCGGCGGCGGGGATCCGCGCGATCGGCGGGCGGGAGCCGCGCCCGGTCCGCCCGGAGGCGACGCCGTCGCGGCTCGGCGACCTGCTCGAGGGGTGGCGGTACCTGCTGAACCACGCGGCGCTGCGCCCGCTGTTCCTCAACACGATCCTCGCCAACGGACTGATCATGGCGTCGGCGCCGCTGCTGGCCGTCCTGATGCTCGGCGATCTCGGGTTCGCGCCCTGGCAGTACGGCCTGGTGTTCGCGCTGCCCTGCGTCGGCGGGCTGATCGGCTCCCGGCTGGCCGGCGGGCTCGTCGCCCGGTTCGGGCGGCACCGGGTCATGCTCGTCGCCGGGACGCTCCGGGCGTGCTGGCTGCCCGGCCTGGCGTTCGTCGGGCCCGGGGTGGGCGGGCTCGTGCTGGTCATGGTCGTCGAACTCGGGATGATCATTTGCATCGGCGTGTTCAACCCGGTGTACGCGACCTACCGGCTCGAACTGACGCCGGCGGACCGGCTCGTCCGCACGCTGTCGGCGTGGACGGTCACGAGCAAGCTCGCGACCGCGGCGCTGACCGCCCTGTGGGGCCTGATCGCCGGTGCCACCGGCCCCCGGACCGGGATCGCGGTCGCCGGGGTCGCCGTCCTGGCGACGCCGTTCCTGCTCCCCCGCCGCGACCGGACGGACGGCGCCGCACCGGCGCCGGTCCTCACCCGGCGCCCGTGACGACCGCGGCGACGACCTTCCGGACGGCGTCGGGCTCCGGCGGGGCGCTCGTCCGGTCGGCGAACAGCAGGTGCCCGGCGCCGATCAGCGTGGGGGCGAGCACGTCGACGTCGGCGTCGGCGGGGATGCGGCCCCGGTCGCGTTCGGCGGCGAGGTAGGAGGCGATCATCGCCGTGGCCTCGGCCAGGACCGGAACGCCGGTCGGACGTTCGCGGCGCAGGCGCGCGCGCAGTTCGTCCCGTGAGGTGACGAGGCCGACGATCGCGACGGCGACCGTCCCGAAGAGGTCCGTGAGCGCGGCGGTGAGGTGGCCGGCGACGGTGCCGGTCCCGGCGGCGTCGCGCAGCGCCGCCGCCTGGGCGTCGATCCCGGCGATGCGGTCCCGGACGAGTTCGGCCAGGAAGGCGTCGAAGTCGGCGAAGTGCCGGTGCAGGACGCCCTTGGCGCAGCCGGCCTCCGTGGTGACGGCGCGGCTGGTCAGCGCGCTCGGCCCGTCCCGGAGCAGGACGCGCTCGGCGGCGTCGAACAGCTGCCGCCGCACGTCCCGGATGGCCACACCCGTCGGCACCGTCCACGCCCCTTTCCCTCGTCCCTCCCACATCCTGGACTAGTGGGCACTTGCCCACTAGAGTGGGCACATGCCCACTCTACCTTCGGAACCGCATCAGGCCCGGCAGATGGCCGAGTCGTTCGGCATGGACGCCGAGCGCTACGACCGGACCCGCCCCCGCTACCCCGACGCCCTGGTGGCCGCGATCGCCGCCGCCGCCCCCGGCCCGGACGTCCTCGACGTCGGCTGCGGCACCGGCATCGAGGCCCGCCAGTTCGCGGCGTCCGGCTGCCGGATCCTCGGCGTCGAGCCGGACGCGCGGATGGCCGACTTCGCCCGCGGTCGCGGGTTCGACGTCGAGGTGGCGACCTTCGAGGAGTGGGACCCCGCCGGGCGCACGTTCGACGCGGTCATCGCCGGGACGGCCTGGCACTGGGTGGACCCCCGCGCCGGGGCGGCCAAGGCGGCGCGGGTGCTGCGTCCCGGCGGCCGGCTGGCCGCGTTCTGGAACCTGTTCGAACCGCCGCCCGAGGTGGCCGCGGCGACCGCCGAAGCCTGCCGCCGGGTGATGCCGGACTCGCCGATCGACTTCCACGCCGTCGCGCGGGGCGGCCTGGACGGGTACCGGCCGCTGCTCGAGAAGGTCGCCGACGGCGTCCGCGCGGCGGACGGCTTCGGCGACGTCGAGCAGTGGGTCTTCGACTGGGAGCACCGGTACACGCGCGACGCGTGGCTCGACCAGATGCCCACCCAGGGAGCGTTCACCCGCCTGCCGCCGGACACGCTCGCGCAGGTGCTCGACGCCACCGGCGCCGCGATCGACGCGCTGGGCGGCGCCTTCACGATGCGCTACGCCGCGGTCGTCATCACCGCCGCGCGCACCACCGCGCCCTGACGCCCTTCCCCCCGCGCCCCCGCCGGGACGCTCTCGGGAGCGCGGGGGAAGGGCGTTACCTCGGAGGTAATCGAATCGCGGGCGCGGCAGGTGGCAGGGTCGGCGGCATGGAACGCGCACTGGAAGTGACGGCGGGCGGCCGCGTGCTGTGGGGGACGCTCGCCCTGGCCGCGCCCGGCCTGAACCTGAGGCTCGCGGGCATCGGCGACCGGGACACCCCCGAGCTCAGGTACATGATCCGGGTCTTCGGCAGCAGGGCCGTCGCCCTCGGCCTCGGCTACCTGCTGAGCGACGCGCAGGCCCGCCGGCGCTGGCGCCGGCTGTGCCTCGTGGTGGACGTCTGCGACACCACGGCCGGGGCCGTCCACGCGGTCCGCGGGGACGTGCCGCGCGCGACGGCGGCGGGGCTGGCGGCCATCACCGGGGCCTATGCGGCGACGGGCCTGCTGGCGCTGCGGGCGGAGAAGCGCGCGCCCTGAGGCCGCGTCACCGATCCGCAATTCGCGCGCCGCTGCGCGTCCATCTCGTCGCCCGGGGTCATACCGATCGCGGGGCTACCCTCGCCGGGATACCGCGGGGGTGGTGCGATGGCCGAGGGCAGTGTCAGGTGGTTCAACGGCGAGCGGGGCTACGGCTTCATCGTCCCCGACGACGGCGGACCGGACGTGCGCGTCCGGTCCGGCAGCCTCCGGCCGGACGGCCGCGCGGCGCTGGAGGACGGTGAGCGGGTGTCGTTCGCCATCGCCGGCGGCGAGGCGGTCGAGGTCGTCTCGCTGGCGGGGCGGGCCGGCGCGCCGTCGCGGGCCGTCCGGCTGGCGGTCGGCGCGCTCGTGCTGCTCACGCTGGCCTGCGCCGTGACGTTCGTCGTCCTCCTGGTCCGGGGCAGCGACCTGGCGGCGCTGTTCCTGGTCACCCTGGTCGGGGTGGCGTTCGCGCTCGGGCGCCTGGACGTCGTCTGACCGTCCGGGCGCCCGAGCCGGAAGACCGGCGCCTCGACGTTCCTTACCCGACAAGACCCAGCGCGGTGCCGGCCGGAGCGGCGGCCTCCCGGCGGCGCGCGGCGCGCGCGTGGTGCGCGGGGATGCCGAGCGCGGCCCCCACGAAGATCACCTGCATGACGGTCCGCGGAACGAGGTGCTCCCCCCACGACAGGTCCGGCTGACTCAGCGCCCAGTGCACGTTCGCCGGGAACATCCCGACCATCATCAGGCCGAGGCCCCCGGCGGCCCACGGCGCGGTCCGTCCCCAGACCAGCCCGGCCGCACCGGCCAGCTCCAGCACGCCGGTGGCGGTGACCAGGAGGCCCGGCGCGGGCAGCGCGGGCGGGACCATCTCGATCATTTCGGCGCGCATGCCGACGAAGTGCGCGATCCCGGTCAGGGTGAACATCAGGGCGAGCCCGCCGCGCACGGCCACCGGCCACGGCCGCAACCGCCTGATTCCGGCCCGGCCCCCGGCGAGCCCTGCCAGCGTCCCCCCGATCAACATCAACAACGGTGCCATGTCGCCCTCCCCTCACTCGAACTTTCCACTGACTAGATTGCCTCGCCGGAAGGCATCTTGTCAATGCCTAGATTCGAGTGGCGGCCGCCCCCGAGATCGTCTGCCGTCGCGGCACCGCCGGTCTGCTTCTAGGTTCGTCCCATGGAGCTTCAGCAGATGCGCTACGTCGTCGCCGTCGCGGAGACGAGCAGCTTCACCCGCGCCGCCGAACGCTGCCTGGTCGTCCAGTCCGCCCTCAGCCACCAGGTCGCGCGGCTGGAACGCGAGCTCGGCGCGCGGCTCTTCGAGCGCACCAGCCGCCGGGTGCGGCTGACGCCCGCCGGGGAGGCGTTCCTCCCCGCCGCCCGCCAGTGCCTGGACGCCGCCGAGCGCGCGGCCGCCGAGGTCGCCGCGGCGGTCGGGGAGATCCGCGGACGGCTCGCCGTCGGGCTGATCCCGACCGTCGCGGCGGTCGACGTCCCGGCCGCGCTGCGCGACTTCCGCGGACGGTACCCGCACGTGCGCATCAGCCTGCTCGTGGGCGCGAGCGAGGACCTCGCGGAGCGGGTCCGGCAGGGAGCCCTCGACATGGCCTTCCTCGGGCTCCCGACCACCGCCCGGCCGCAGGGCGTCGCCGTCCACGAACTCGCCCGCGACCGCCTCGTCGCCGTCGTCGCGCCGGACCACCCGCTCGCGGGCGAACCGTCGGTCGACCTGCGCCGCCTCTCCTCCGAGGTGTTCGTCGACCTCCCCGCCGGGACGGCCGGACGCGCCCAGTCCGACCAGGCGTTCGCGGCCGCCGGTCTCGACCGCGACGTCGCCTTCGAGGTGACCAGCGCCGACTTCATCGACCGGCTCGTCGGGCAGGATCTGGGCGTCGCCATGCTCCCGTCCGCCTACGCGCCCCGGCTCACCGGCGTGGCCACCGTCGAGGTGACGGACGCGCCCGCCCGCGTCGAGTACGCCGTCTGGAGCCGTCTCGGCCGCACCCCGGCGACGTCCGCCTTCCTCGACGTCCTCGGCATCACGCCCGGAGACCGGCACGACGCGTGAGGGGCCGCCGCGCCGCCCGTCCCGATCAGGTGACCCGCTTCACACCCGGCACCTGTCAGGAATCGGAGCGCCGTCTCGCTCAAGGGGCGAGCGAACAGACGGGAGCACCACCATGAAGCACCGCATCCTCGTCCTCGGCGCCGGATACGCCGGGGCGTACACCGCCGGGAACCTGGCCCGCCGCCTCTCCCCCGCCGACGCCGAGATCACCGTCGTCAATGCCGAACCCGACTTCGTCGAGCGGCTGCGCCTCCACCAGCTCGCGGCCGGCCGGCCGCTCCCGACCCGGAGGCTCGCCGACATCTTCGCGGGCACCGGGGTGCGGCTGCGCCTGGCGCGCGTCACGGCCGTCGACCCCGAACGCCGGACCGTCGCCGTGACCGGCGAGGACGGCGACGACGAACTCGCCTACGACACGCTCGTCTACACGCTCGGCAGCCGCGTCGCCGACCACGGCGTCCCCGGCGTCGCCGACCACGCCTTCGACGTCACCGGCCTTCCCTCGGCGCTGCGCCTGCGCGCGCGCCTGGACGAGCTGGAGGACGGCGGGAGGGTGCTGGTCGTCGGCGAGGGGCTGACCGGCATCGAGACCGTGACCGAGATCGCCGAGTCGCGCCCCGGCCTGTCGGTCGCCCTCGCCGCCCGCGGCGAGCCGGGCGCCTGGCTCTCCCCCGGGGCCCGCGACCACCTGCACCGGGCCTTCGACCGGCTCGGCATCGCCGTCCACGAGGACACCGTCATCGCGGCGGTCGAACCGGAGCGCGCGATCGGCGCCGACGGGACGTCCATGCCGTCCGACGCGACCGTGTGGTCGGCCGGGTTCGCCGTCGGCACTCTCGCGGCCGACGGCGGTCTGGCGGTCGCCGGGACCGGCCAGATCATCGTCGACCGCACCATGCGCTCGATCTCGCACCCGGACGTCTACGCCGCCGGCGACAGCGCCTACGCGATCGGCGAGAACGGCCGGCCGCTGCCGATGTCGTGCGCCTCGGCCGGCTACACCGGCGGCCAGGCGATCGACGCGATCGTGGGACATCTGACCGGCCGGCGGATCCCGACCGCGAAGCTGCCCTACCTCGGCAACCACATCAGCCTCGGGCGGCGGGACGGGATCGTCCAGATGGTCGACGGCGACGTGCGCGCGAGGTCCTGGTACCTGAGCGGACGGACGGCCGCGCGGTTCAAGGCGGGCGTCCTCTTCGGCGCCCGCTTGGGCGTCGCGCACCCGACCTTCGGCATGCCCAGGCGCCGGCGCCGCCTCGCCGCGGCGCCCGTCCGCTCCGCGCGGACGGTCGTCGCCTAGGGTGATCGACGTGGACGGTGACGCCGCCGACCGGTTCGAGGCCGACCGGTTCGAGGCCGGCAGGCCCCGGCTGGCCTCGCTCGCCTACCGGCTGCTCGGCTCGGCCGCCGACGCCGAGGACGCCGTACAGGACGCGTTCCTGCGCTGGCAGGCCGCCGACCGGGGGCTGATCGAGGTGCCGGAGGCGTGGCTGACCACGATCGTCACCAACCTGTGCCTCGACCGGCTCCGCTCGGCGCGGGCCCGCCGCGAGCGCCCGGTCGGCGCGTGGCTGCCCGAGCCGCTCCTCGAGGGCGACCCGATGCTCGACCCGGCCGCCACCGTCGAGCAGCGCGAGTCGGTGTCCCTGGCCGTGCTGACCATCATGGAGCACCTCTCACCGGTCGAGCGGGCCGTCTACGTCCTGCGCGAGGCGTTCTCCTACGGCCACGCCGAGATCGCCGGGATCCTCGGCGTCACCGAGTCCGCGAGCCAGCAGCACCTCCACCGGGCCCGGCGCCGCGTCGCCGGCGCGCACCGCGGCGGCGAGGCCGACCCCGCGTCCGCGCGCCGGATCGTCGAGGAGTTCCTCGCCGCCGCCTCGTCCGGCAGCACCGAGCGGCTGGTGGCGCTGCTCACCGACGACGCGACCGCGATCTCGGACGGCGCGGGACTGACCAGGACGCTGCTGCACTACCGGACCCCCGAGCGCGTCGCCGCCGTGGCGCGGGGCGCCTTCAGACCCACCCCCGCGAAAGTGCGGCTGGTCGGCGGCGCCCCGACGATCCACTTCGCAATGCTCAACGGCTCGCCCGCCGTCCTCGCCGTGCTCGACGACCGGGTCGTCGGAGCCGCGGCGTTCGAGACCCGCGAGGGCCTGATCGCGACCGTGCGCGGCTTCGCCGACCCGGCCCGGCTCGCCCGCGTCACCGAGACCTGGCGGCGGCACGAGACCGACCCGCCGGTCATCGCCGAGTGGTGACGGGCCGCCGGAGCCGCCGTCACCCGAACGCGGCGCGGAACCGTTCGTCCAGGTCGTCGAGGCGGTCGGCCGGCTCGTTGGCGAACACCAGCCGCAGGTAGCGGTCGCCGGCGGGGCCCCATCCGGTCATCGGGGTCGCCGCGACCCCGCCCCGGTGGAACAGCCGGTCGGACGCCTCCGCCGGCGGCAGGCCCATCGCGGCGGTGTCGACCAGCAGCGACCAGCCGCCGTGCGGGCGGACGCAGGGGTAGCCCGCGAGCCGGTCGAGGACGATCTCGCACCGCTCCCGCCACACCCCGGTGGCCGCGGCGACGTCGGCGTCGCCGTCCGGATCGGCCAGTGCGGCGGCGACGGCGCGCTGCGCGATCCCGACCTGGCACACGACGTTGGCCATGCCGACCAGCGCGACGTCGGACATGATCGGCGCCGGGCCGGTGACCCAGCCGACCCGCCAGCCGATGAGGCGCAGTTCCTTGGACGCCGACCCGACCGTGATCGTGCGCTCGGCCAGCCCGGGGTGGGCGGCCGGATGGTCCGGCGCCCGCCCGTCGAAGCGGATCCGCTCCATCGCCGCGTCGTAGATCACCCAGCACCCGTGCTCCTCGACCGCCGGGGCCAGCGCGTCCCAGTGCGTCCGGTCCAGGACGTCGCCGGTGGGCATGGCCGGGGACATCACCAGGACGGCGGCCGTCCGCGGCCCGACGGCGTCCGCCAGCTCGCGCGGGTCGACGCTCCAGCCGCCGGGACCCGGCGTGCACCGCACGTGCCGGGGCACGCCGCCCGCCAGCCGGATCCGGTTGACCAGCCCCGCGTAGACCGGATCGGCGACCACCACCTCGTCACCGGGCTCGACCGTCGCGAGCAGCACGTTCAGCACGCCGTTGAGCCCGCCCGCCACGCTCACGCACTCGGTGGCCGGGTCGTAGGCGCGTCCGGCGATCCGCCCGACGTGCGCGGCCGCCGCCTCCCGCAGGGACAGGTGGCCCTGGAACGGCAGGTAGCTGTTGGCCGCGTCGTCGTCGATCGCCGCGCGCGTGACGTCCAGCGCGATCCGGGGCGGGCGGACGTCGGTGTCCAGGTTCTCCAGCCTGAGCAGCTCGGGGTCGTCGGCGGCGTCGGCCGCGTCCCCCACCTCGTCCACGCCGATCCCCGGAATGTCACGCAGCCGCGACACGCTCACGATGCCCTCCCTGTCGTTCCGTAAACAGAACGTTCCGTATGTGGAACACTAGGTCGGCGCGGCGCGGCGGTCAACGGCGAGGAGAGACATGGACCCGGCTCGTCAGGTGGGGAACCGGCTGCGGGACCTGCGCGCCGGGCGGGGCCTGTCGCTGTCGGAACTGGCCCGGCGGTCCGGGATCGGCAAGGGCACCCTGTCGGAGCTGGAGGCGGGCCGCCGCAACCCCACCCTCGAGACCCTGTACGCGCTCACGTCCGCGCTCGGCCTGCCGCTCAGCGCCGTCCTGAGCGTCCCGATGAGCGCCCCGATCAGCGGGGACGCGGTCGAGGCGGTCCTGACCGAGCGTTTCGAGGACGGCGCGGCGGTCAGCGAGGTGTACCGGATCAGGATCCGCGCCGGGACGGTCCAGGAGTCGGCCCCGCACACCCCCGGGAGCACCGAGCACATCATCGTCCTGGCGGGCACGGCGCGGGTCGGCGCGACCGCCGAGCCCCGGATCGTGGGGCCGGGCGGCCACGCGCGGTGGCCCGCGGACGTCCCGCACCTCTACGCGGCGCCGGACGAGCACGTGGAGGCGATCCTGCTGGTGCGCCACCCGGCCCGCCCGGCCCCTCCCGGGTGACCGCTCTCAGGCGATCTTGCGCCGGTAGGCGGCGTTGGCGAGGGCGTAGGCGACGACGAGGACGCCGAGGCACCAGGCGAGGGCCGTCCAGATCTCACCGCCGACCGGCTGCTGCGCGAACAGGGCGCGGATCGTCTCGATGATCGACGTCACCGGCTGGTTGTCGGCGAAGGCGCGCACGGGACCGGGCATCGTGTCGGTGGGGACGAACGCCGAGCTGAGGAACGGCAGGAAGATGATCGGGTAGGAGAACGCGGACGCGCCGTCCACGGAGCCCGCCGAGAGACCGGGGATGACGGCGATCCACGTCAGCGTGAGGGTGACCAGGACCAGCAGGCCGGTGACCGCGAGCCACGCCGCCGCCCCCGCCCCCGTGCGGAAGCCCATGAGGAGCGCGACGAGCACGACGATCACGAGCGAGACCAGGTTGGCGACCAGCGAGGTCAGCACGTGGGCCCACAGGACGGACGACCGCGCGATCGGCAGCGACTGGAACCGTTCGAAGATCCCGCTCTTCATGTCCAGGAAGAGCCGGAACGCGGTGTAGGAGACGCCCGACCCGATCGTGATGAGCAGGATGCCGGGCAGCAGGTAGTTCACGTAGTCGTCCGACCCGGCGCGGATCGCGCCGCCGAACACGTAGACGAACAGCAGCATGAGGCCGATCGGCATGATCGAGGTCGTGATGATGGTGTCCGGGCTGCGCAGGATGTGGCGCAGGGACCGGCCCAGCAGCAGGACGGCGTCGCCGAAGAACCGTGCCATCATCGCTCCTTGTTCGCGCCGACGACGGCGAAGAAGACGTCGTCGAGGGTCGGCTGCTTCTCGACGTACTCGACCTCGGCGGGCGGGAGCATCCGCCGCAGCTCGGCGAGGGTGCCGTTCACGACGATCCGGCCCTCGTGCAGGATCGCGATCCGGTCCGCGAGGTGTTCGGCCTCGTCGAGGTACTGCGTCGTGAGCAGGACCGTCGTGCCGCGCCGGGCGAGTTCCTCGACGGCGTTCCACACCTCGATGCGCGCCTGCGGGTCGAGCCCGGTGGTCGGTTCGTCCAGGAAGATGACCGGCGGGTCCCCGATGAGGCTCATCGCGATGTCGAGGCGGCGGCGCATGCCGCCCGAGTACACCGACACCCGCCGCGCCGCCGCGTCGGTCAGCGAGAACCGGTCGAGCAGGCCGTCCGCGGTCCCGCCCGGATCCTCGACCCGCCGCAGCCGGGCGACCAGCACGAGGTTCTCGCGCCCGGTGAGGATCTCGTCCACGGCCGCGAACTGCCCGGTCAGGCTGATGGACTCGCGCACGTCCGCGGCCCGCGCGGCGACGTCGAAGCCGTTGACGCGGGCCGTCCCGGCGTCGGCCTTGAGCAGCGTGGCCAGGATCCGCACGACCGTGGTCTTGCCGGCCCCGTTCGAGCCCAGCAGGGCGAAGATGCCGCCCCGCTCGACCTCGAAGTCCACGCCGCGCAGCACCTTCAGGTCCTTGTAGGACTTCTCCAGGTCCCGCACGTGGATCGCGTGCTCCGTCATTCGCAGAACACCTGCACCTTCGTGTCGGGCTCGTCGATGTCGACCAGGACGTCGCCGAGCTCGTCGATCAGCTCCTCGATGTGCTGCGGCTTGAGCTCGGCGAGGTCGATCGGCACGCCCGACTTCTCCAGCTCCGCGTTGGCTCTGGCCAGCGCCTGCGGGGGGACGAGGCTCGCGAGCCGGACCCCGGCGCGCAGCAGTTGCAGCGGGACGCGGATGTTGATGCGGCCCGGCTCGCCGCCGCCGGAGTCGTCCGTCCAGCTCACCACCACGCGCACGTACTTGGGACGGGCCTTCGGACGCGACTCGGCCACCGGCGGCTCGGGCCCCGTCCGCTCGAGCGCGTCGATCAGCCGCTCGGCCTCGTCCGCGGTGATCTTGTCCTCGGCCAGCATCTGCAAGATCTGGCGGCGCTGCTCGTTCATCGTCTCTCCTTCATCTGACGCTCACCAGCAGGGCCGATCCGCCCTGCTCGAACTCGACCCGGGTGCCGGGCAGCGCCCACAGCAGCCGCCCGACGCCGCGCAGCGCGCCCACCGGGCTCACCCGGAAGACGACGCACGCGGCCAGCCCGCCCGCCACGGCGAGCACCAGCAGCGGTGACAGCACCAGCGCCACCGGCACGACCGGGACGTACAGCCGCAGGCGACGGCCGGCGCGACCGCGATACCGCACCGTCACCAGTTGCGGGATCACGGGGCCCCCTCCAGTTCGTCCAGGGCCTCCTGGACTCCGATCTCCCCTCGCCGCAGCCGTTCGACGACGTCGACACCGGTGGGCGCCGGGTCGGTGTCGACGAACTCGAGCCGTTCGGAGATCCGGTTCAGCCGACCCTTCACCGTCGGGTAGCTCACCCCGAAGACCCGCTCCATCTCCTTGATCGAACCGTGCGCCCGCACGAACGCGGCGACGAACACCTGGTCGTCCATGCTGAGCCGAGCCAGTTGCGGCGGCTCGAACTCCCCCTCGACCGCGACACCGTTGTCGACCAGCCGGACCCGCTCCACCACGAACGGCCGTCCGCGCGTCAGGTCCGTCAGCTCCTGCCACTCCACCCGTCCCCCTCCCCTCGATGCTTGCGTGCGATGTAGTTGTATCTTGGATACTTCAAGGAGTCAACGCGAGATTCTTGATTATCTTGATGCTGGACTTCAATATCTCGAACCACACCCGTCTGGCCGGTGCTCGCGTCGTCGGCCAGGGCGCGGTGGCGCGGGCCGGTGCGACGCCGCAAGACCCTCGCCGACGCCGCGAACCGGTTCGGCCGGGTCCGGGCAAAGCCCGGCACACCAAAAGAACGGTGATGTACTTTCGTCTCGGCGAGCGGATCGACCCGCGTCGCGTCCAGGGAGGATTCGTGCAGGAGACCACGGAGAAAGCACCGACCGGGCCCGTGACCGAACTCGCCGACCGGCACGGACTCGGCGCATGGACCGGTTACACCGCCGGTACGAAGAAAAGCCTGTTCTCCAAGAAGTGGGCCGACGCCCACCTTTACCTCTACGACCAAGGAGTCGTCGTCACGGGACCGGACGACCATGCGGCGGCCTACGAATGGACGACGATGCGCGTCCTGCAGCACCGCATGAGCGTCAACGGCAGCCTGGTCGAGGCGCGGTACACACTGATCGCCCCGGACGGCGCCGCCACGGCCATCGGGCCGGGCTCGCACAGCCTGACCGGGCGCGACCTGGACCGGCTCGGCGTCACCTCGCTCACGAAGGGGGCACCGTTCCTCTACCCGGGCGACTGGGGCGGGGCGATCCAGCGCGGCGTCACCCGGGCCCAGTTACCGGGATTGGTCACGCGCCTACGGGAGGGCGAGAGCGTGGAATTCGGCCGGCTCACGGCCGATCAGCGCGCACTCTCGCACAACGAGCGCACTGCGGCCTGGAGCGAGATCGCCGAGATCTCGACGGCCAGTGGTACGGGAATGGCGAGTTTCGTCGGCACGAATCGTCGCGACGTCCTCCCGCCGGAGCACGTTCACCGCATCCCGAATTTCGATCTGCTCCTCAATCTCTGGCATGACCTCAAGGGCTGAACGCCCGACCGGTCAGGTGTAGGCGATCAGGCGGCCGCAGACGATCACGGCGGGCCAGGTGGCGAGGGAGACGAGCGCGGCGGCGCGGGCGGACGGCGGGGTCCGGGCGGAGGTGTCCCAGTCCCGGACGGTACGGAACGTGCCGGTGTGGAAGATCAGGATGTTCAGGCCCGCGGCTCCGATGAGAAGGATCTTCACCTGGAACGCGGTGTTGTGCGCGACCTGCGTGGCGTTGGCCGAGAACAGGAGGAACCCGCTGAGCGCGGTCAACGCGAAGGCCGCGCGGGACCACGGGAGGGCGTGCCGGGCCAGGGCGCCGACCGGCAGCCGCCGGGAGAAGCCCAGCAGCCGCAGGTCGAAGAGCGCGATGGCGCCGAACATCGTCGCCAGCCCGATGAGGTGGGCCGACTCGGTCAGCGCGTACGTCCAGCGCCCATCGCGCACGGCATCGGCCGGTGCGGTGGCCTCGAGCCAGGCCAGCACTCGGTCCAGGGTCAACGGGGCGCCCGGCGGTTGCGGAGCCGGATCAGGCCCGCGACCAGTCCCGCCGCCACCAGCGCACCGCCGCCCAGCAGGAACACCGGCGGGTCGTCCGCGCCGGTCGCCGCCGGAGCGCCGGGCGCGCCGGAACGGGGGCGGGCCGCGTCCAGGCAGCGGTCCACGATCCGGGTGATGCTGCCCCGGTACCGGTGGGCGCCGCCGGCCGCGTAGATCATCTGGACGCGCAGCTCGCCCGCGTACTCGTCGCCCTCGGCGTCGCAGCGGCGGTAGACGATCGCCGCGACCTCGTCCCCCACGTTGGGACGTCCGGGCAGATCGCCCAGCGTGCCGGTGATGTCGGGCGGCAGAAGGAGATCGCGGACCTGCCCCGCGCCCTCGACCGCGGGCGGCCCGCCCCACGCGTCGTGCCCGCGCAACCGCTCGACGCCGGGCAGCCGCGACGGGACGGTCAGACCGGCCGGGACCTCGATCCGCAGCTGCGCGTGCGGGTACCCGTACCGCGCCTGGATCACCCGGCCCCGCAGGTAGAGCGGACGGCTCGCGTCGTAGTTACCGCCGCCCCCGTGGTGCGCGAGCATGCCGTGCAGCATGAGGAATCCGATGGTCGTACTCAGCGACATGCGTCCCCTCCCATTGCGCGAACCCCCCTTTCCTACAGAGCCCCGCATAAAGAAGCGCGAAAGACGCCGTTGCTCGCACACCAGATCAGTCGACGGCGGGCAGTTCCGTTCGCGACGACCAGTTCGATGCGGTCGCCGCGGCGGCGGGTCGCCGCCGTCGCGGCGTGGCGGGCGCGGCCCCGAGTCGGATCCCGCACCGTGGCATACTGAGCCGCGTGACTGGCCTCGACCGCGTTCGGCTCCGGCTCGATCGAGTCCGCGCCGCGCTCAACGAGATCGACCGGGTGTTCCTCGACACCCCCGCGCTGGAGTGCGCGCCGCTCGGACGCGCGCTCGGGTGCTCGATGACGCTGAAGGTCGAGACGCTCAATCCGGTGCGAAGCTTCAAGGGGCGCGGCACGGAGACCGTGGCGGCCGCGGCCCGCGAGAGGGGCGTGTCGCGCGTGGTGTGCGCGAGCGCCGGGAACCTCGGGCAGGCGCTGGCCTACAGCGCCTCGCGTCGAGGACTCGACGTCACCGTCGTGGCGGCGAGCACCGCCAACCCGCTCAAGCTGCGCCAGATCGCCGCCCTCGGCGCGGAGGTGCGGCTCGAAGGCCACGACATCGAGGACGCCCGGCTGCTGGCGCGCGAGATCGCGGCGGCCGGCGGCACCCACCTGGTCGAGGACAGCCTGGACCTGGCGACCTGCGAGGGCGCCGCCACGATCGGCCTCGAACTCGTCCGGGACGATCCGGCGCTCGACGTCGTGCTCGTCGCGCTCGGCGGCGGGGCGATGGCGAGCGGCGTGGGCTACGCCGTCCGCTCGCTCGCCGGGCACGCGGAGGTGATCGGGATCCAGCCCCTCGGCGCCCCCGCGATGGCCCTGTCGTGGCGACGGAAGGCGATCGTCGAGACGGACCGCATCGAGACGATCGCCGACGGCGTCGCGGGGCGCTGCCCGATCCCCGAGGTCCTGGACGACCTGCTCGTCGTGCTCGACGACGTGGTGCTCGTGGGCGAAGACTCGATCAAGGCCGGGATGCGCGCGATCCACGAGCACGCGGGCCTGGTCGTCGAACCCTCCGCGGCGCTGGGGATCGCCGCCGTCCTCGAGAACCCCGAGCGCTTCGCCGGGCGACGCGTCGCCACCGTCCTGTGCGGAAGCAACGTCGAACCCGCCGACTTCGCACGTTGGGTGCTGGAACCCGCCGCACTCCAAGGCGACGGCCGAGGCGGGGAGACCAGGTGACCGAACGCGATCCGCACGTCCACGTCGAGGTGAACCTTCACGCCGATACGGCGGTACGTGACGTCATGGCGTCCACGTTCGGCCTCGCCGGTGACCTGCCGAGCCTGGTGGCCACCGGCTGCGGGCTAGAGGTGCCGCACGCGATGACCTCGCCGCGTCCGGAGAGCGTCACCTGCCTGCCCTGCCGCCGTCACGCTCACCACCGCCACCTCCGCCTGGCCGAGGAGGTCGAACGAATCGCCCGCATGCCCGGCATGAGCGCCGAGAGCAGCGAAGGCGCGGTCCGCGCCGCCCAACGGCACCGAGACACCGCCGCGAGATTCCTCAACCCGGACGACTGACCGCGTCCCCGTCACACCGAACGCTTGAGGTCCGCAACCAGCGCCGCGAACACGTCCCGAGGGACAACGAGCCTCGCCCCCTCCGGGTCCTTGGAATCACGAATGGCTACATACCGGGCCGCCGACGCCGTCTCGACGCACTCGCCTCCGGTGCCGCCGCTGTGGCTGCTCTTGCGCCAGGTGGCCGTGTTCAGGTCCATCGCTCCGCCTGTACCTTTCGGATGAAGTCGAGCGACTGGTCTACGGGGAGGGCCAGGGCTCGTACCTCTCGGAGCGCCCGGCGAAGGGCGGCCAGTTCGGTGCTCTCCTCCAGAGTGAACCCCCGTGCCGGGCTTTCGATGTACGCCATCTCCCGCATGTCCTCCGTCGTGGCAATCGTAAAGGAACTGATGTTGCCGAGGTGATCGCCCCGCATTTGGACGATGTGCAGCGATACACCGAGCGTTCGCGGGGCGTCGAGAAGGTGGTCGAACTGCTCGCGCATGATCTGGGGACTGCCGACCTCGCGGAGGAGAACGCCCTCGTCGATCAAGAAGCCGCGACGTCGGGACGCGGGCTGCTGCTCATGTCCGAGATGGTGCGCGCGTGGGGTGTCCGGGAGCTGAACGAGGGCGGCAAGATCACGTGGGCGAAGCTCCTCCCGGAGTGAGGGACGGGCTCCTGCTGGTGTTCCTGCGGCACCTGTTCCCCGAATGGACGATCGCGCGGGACGTCCACGGGGTCTGGCGGGCCACCGGACGCCTCCACGCCTCGGCGTCCTCCATCGACGGGCTGGTCGACATCATCCGCGCCGCGGATCCCGGCGGGTTCGAGCGGGCCATCGACCGGCTCGACGGACGATCATGTCGTGTTAATCTTGGTGCCGTAGAGACGACCGCTACGAGACATGGGAGGTGAGTTGATGACTGTCGGCGACGCCGCTGCCGTGTGCAGTGCCCGCAGGACCATCCTCACGTCCCGGGCCCCGGTCTGACCTGACTCACGCTCCGGGGCCCCTGTTCAAGGGTCTCTACGTTGTCTTCATCTCCTTACCCCGTCGGTGCCGACGGGGTGACCGAGGCGCTCTTCGCCTTGCATGACCGTCTACCCCGGCAAGGGCCGGGCTCGGACGCCACGACGCGGCGTCTGCTTCAGGCCGCCGGGCCGTTGCCCGAGCGTCCGCGCATCCTGGACGCGGGCTGCGGCCCCGGCCGGTCCGCACTGCTCCTCGCCGAGGAGGCCGGCGCGCACGTCACCGCGGTCGACCTGCACCAGCCCTACCTGGACGACCTGGCGGCCGAGGCCGCGCGCCGGGGCCTGGACGACCGGGTCACGGTCGTCAACCGATCGATGGACCGGCTGCCCTTCCCGGATCACGGCTTCGACGCGATCTGGGCCGAGGGCTCGGTCTACACCGTCGGCTTCGACGTCGCCCTGCGCGCCTGGCGGCGACTGCTGGCACCCGGCGGCGTCCTGGTCGTCACCGAAATCGAATGGACCACGACCGATCCCGACGCGTCGGTGCGCGCCTACTGGGACGCGGCCTACCCGCTGCGCACCCACGCCGCCAACACCGCCGCCGCGGAAGCCGCCGGTTACCGGGTGCAGGCGCACTGGCCGCTGCCGGAGAGCGACTGGTGGGACGAGTACTACGCCCCGCTCGCCGAGCGGATCGACCGCGCCGACACCCGGCGTCCCGGCATGCCGCAGGCGCTGGACGCGCTGCGAGCGGAGATCGACATGCGCAGGGACCACGGCCGCGAGTACGACTACGCCGCCTACGTCCTGCGCCCCCACGACAAGAACGGAACCACGATGACCTGGAAC
This sequence comes from Actinomadura cremea, assembly GCF_014648495.1. Lineage (GTDB taxonomy): Bacteria > Actinomycetota > Actinomycetes > Streptosporangiales > Streptosporangiaceae > Spirillospora > Spirillospora cremea. Next base: position 598,574 of record NZ_BMRF01000002.1, on the reverse strand, counting down.
ACGCGTCCCGAGACGTCCGACGACATCCCCGCCATCCGCGCCGTCCTCCTCGGGGCCTTCCCGACGGCCGAGGAGGCCGATCTGGTCGAGGCGCTGCGCGCCGACCAGGAGGCGTGGATCGACGGCCTGTCCATCGTCACCACCGCTCCCGACGGCACGGTGGTCGGGTACGCCCTGCTCACCCGGTGCCTCGTCGGCGGCGAGCCCGCGTTGGCGCTGGCCCCGTGCGCGGTGCTGCCCTCGGCCCAGCGCACGGGTGCCGGTTCGGCCGCGATCCGTACCGGCCTCGACGCCGCACGGGACCGGGGCGAGAACCTCGTCGTCGTCCTCGGGCACGCCGACTACTACCCGAGGTTCGGCTTCACCCGCGCGTCCGGCTTCGGCATCCGCGCGCCCTTCGAGGCGCCGGACGAGGCGATGATGGCCATGGCACTGGACGGCGCCCGCCCGGTCCCCCGCGGCACCATCGCCTACCCCGCGGCGTTCGGCGTCTGACAGCACCCCGCCCGGCCGCGTCGCGGCCGGGCGGGGGTGTCAGTCGGCCGTGCCGTCGATGACGGTGAGGCCGGCGGCCAGCCGTCCGGGCTGGAGCCCGAACATGCGGTGGAAGGCGTCGCTGAAGTGCGAGGGGGTCGCGAACCCCGCGTCGGCCGCGGCTTCGGTGAGGTCGCCGCCGGCACCGATCGTCCGGCCCGCCGCCAGCATCCGGGCCCACAGCCGGTACCGCCGGAAACTCGTTCCGGTGTGCGCCTGGAACAGGTGCAGGAACCGCGACGTGGACAGCCCGCAGGCCGCGGCCCCTTCCGCGGCCGTGACGGTGCGGTGGGTCCCGGCGAGCAGCAGCGCGGTGACGGCCCGGATGCGCGGATCCGGCGCGGCGGGGCCGGGCGGCGCCGCCAGGTCCAGCCAGTCGCGTGCCGGGCGGTCCAGGGCCAGCAGGGCGCGTTCGTCCCGGTGGCCGGTCAGGACGGGCGCGCCGCCGCCGGTCATTCGCTGCTCGCAGGCGAGTCGCCTGGACGAGGCCGGGTCGAGGTAGCAGAAGAGCATCCGGCCTTCCGTGGTCAGCCGGTGCCGCCGGCGGGGCGCGATCAGCGCGCTGCGGGCCCGGACGGGCTCGTCCGGTGCCCGCACCTCGAAGGGGGCGTCCAGCCCGACGGCCAGGCAGGCGACCGAGCCCGCGTGCGGGCCGAGGTCGAGGGACGGCCCGGCGTACATCGCCTGGCCGGGCCACAGCCACAGCACCGGGCCGTCGCGGCACGTTCGTGAAAGCGGGGACGGGGGCACGGGCACCATCCTGACGGCATGACGACATCGATCGCGATCTGCGCGGCCGTGTTCTTCCTCGGGATGGGTGTGTACGGCCTCGTGGCGCCGGCCGCGCTGGTCCGGCCCTTCGGGATCAGCGCCGGCAGTGTCGAGGCCCGGACCGAGGTCCGCGCCGTGTACGGCGGGTTCGGCGTCGCCGTCGGCGGCCTGCTGATCTGGGCGGGGACCGCGTCCGGCGCGGTCCGGCAGGGGGTGCTGGCCGCTGTCGGCGTCGCCCTCCTGGGCATGGCCGCTGGGCGGCTGGCGGCGCGGGCCGTCGAACGGCCGGGGGCGTTCTACCCCTCCTGGTTCTACTTCTGGGTCGAGGCCGCCGGGGGCGCGCTCCTGCTGGCGGCGGCGTGAGCCGGGGACGCGGCCTTCGCCGCGTCCCCGGGGCGCTCAGGCGAAGACGGCTCGGCCTCCGGAGATGACCGTGCGATCGTCGACCGAAGCCTCGAACAGGATCGCGCCGGACTGCTCCCACGTCTCGATCGTCAGTTCGTCGCCGGGGAAGACGGGGGCGGCGAAGCGGCCGTCGAGTTCGGTCAGGGCGGCGGGGTGGGCCTCGTGGGCCTCGGCGATGGGCAGCGTGAGCGCCGCGAGGGTGCACAGGCCGTGCATGAACGGGCGGGGCATTCCGGCCGCCTTGGCGGCTTCGGGGTCGATGTGCATGTGGTGCCGGTCGCCGAGGAGCCGGTAGAGGGCCGCCTGGTTCGGGGACGTGCGCAGGGTGAGGGTGCGGTCCGGATCCGTCTCCGGGCGCCGCTGCGACGACGGCCCTCGTTCGCCCCCGAAACCGCCCGAACCGGGCGCGAAGATCGACCACGTGGCGTCGAAGTACGCGCTCTCGACGACGACCTCGAAGACGGCCGCTCGTCCCTTGTCCCAGACCTCGCCGACGCGGGCCGTCATCTCGACGGCACCGGACGGCGGCAGGGGCTCGCGGACGCGCAGGCGCTGCGAGCCGTGCACGGCGGTGGAGATGTCGAACGCGCCCGCGGGGCCGAGCTCGTCCGGCGCCCACTGCGCGAGCGTCAGCGCGAAGGTGGGCAGGACGCGCAGGTTCCGCTCGAAGACGAGGTCGAGGGCGCTCGCGGGGGCTCCGACGGCGAGGGCGTAGAGGATCGCGCGGGTCTCGTCGTAGGTGGCGGTTCGGGTGCCGAGGGTCCGGCCGCGCCAGTCGCTCATCCGTCCGCTCCCAGGATCAGGCCGCTGGTCGGGACGCCGGTGCCGGCGGTGACCAGGACGTTGTGGACGTCGCCGGGCTGGTTCGGCGAGGTTCCGCGCAGCAGCCGCACGCCTTCGGCGATGCCGTTCATGCCGTGGATGTAGGCCTCGCCGAGCTGGCCGCCGTGGGTGTTGACCGGCAGGCGGGCGCCCACTTCGAGGTTGCCGTCGGCGATGAAGTCCTTGGCCTCGCCCTTGGCGCAGAAGCCGAGTTCCTCGAGCTGGGGCAGGACGAGCGGCGTGAAGTGGTCGTAGAGGATCGCCGCCTGGATGTCGGCGGGCGTGAGCTTGCTCTGCGCGTACAGCTGGCGGCCCACCAGGCCCATCTCGGGAATGCCGGAGATCTCGGACCGGTAGTAGCTCGTCATCATGTGCTGGTCGTTGCCCGAGCCCTGGGCGGCGCCCCAGATGAGCGCCGGACGGTGCGGCAGGGCGCGGGCCCGCTGCGCGGAGACGACGACGACGGCCTGGCCGCCGTCGCTCTCCTGGCAGCAGTCGAGGAGGCGGAGGGGTTCGGCGATCCACCTGGACGCCTGGTGGTCGGCGAGGCTGATCGGGCGGTCGTGGAACCACGCGTTCGGGTTCTTCGCGGCGTGCTTGCGGTCGACGACGGCGACGCGGCCGAAGTCCTCGCTGGTCGCGCCGTACTCGTGCATGTAGCGGCGGGCGAACATGGCCACCCACTGGGCGGGGGTGTTCAGCCCGAACGGGGTCATCCACGAGTACGCGGCGCGGTCGGCGCTGACGTCCATCGGACGGTCGGCCTGGCCGAGCCCGTAGCGGACGCCGGAGCGCTCGTTGAAGGCCCGGTAGCAGACGACGACGTCGGCGACGCCGGTGGCGACGGCCATGGCCGCCTGCTGCACGGTCCCGCAGGCGGCGCCGCCGCCGTGGCCGATGCGGGAGAAGAACTTCAGCTCGCCGATGCCGAGGTTGCGGGCGATGTGGATCTCGGAACTGGTGTCGGCGGTGAAGGTGACCATGCCGTCGACGTCGGACGGCTGCAGCCCCGCGTCGGTGATCGCGGCGAGGACGGCCTCGCAGGCGAGGCGGAGTTCGCTGCGGCCGGACTCCTTGGAGAACTCGGTGGCGCCGATGCCCGCGATCGCGGCGGCTCCGGGCAGCACGCTCATGCGGCCTTCCCTTGCAGTCGGACGACGACCGTGCCGGTCACGTGCGGACCCAGTTCGTTGACGCCCTTGACCGAGATCTCGACGTCGTCGCCGTTCCGGGCCGTGACGGTGCCGGTGAGGCGCATCGTGTCGCCCGGGTAGTTGGGGGCGCCGAGGCGGATGCGGATGGCCTTGACGACGCACGAGGGTCCGGCCCACGCGGTGACGTAGCGGTCGACGAGCCCGTTGGTCGTGAGGATGTTCATGAAGACGTCCTTCGATCCGCGCTCGGCGGCGAGGGACGGGTCGTGGTGGACGTCCTGGTAGTCGCGGCTCGCGAGGGCGGTCGCGACGATCATCGTGCGGGTGAGGGGGATGTCGAGGGGCGGCAGCTCGTCGCCGACGGACGCGTTCACAGGGCGGCTCCGAGGGCGGCGAGGTCCGCGGAGGCGCCGCCGAAGGTGCCGGCGATCTGCTTGCCCCACAGGAAGTACCGGTGGATCGGGTAGTCGACGTCGACGCCGATGCCGCCGTGCAGGTGCTGGGTGCGGTGCACGACGTTGAGGCCGCCCTCGTCCGACCACCACTTCGCGACGAGCGTCGCCTGGGCGGCGTCCTCACCGGCGGCGCTGAGCGCGATCGCGTGCCAGAGGCAGACCCGCAGGGCGTCGATCTCGATGTAGGAGTCGGCGAGCTGGTGCTGGACGGCCTGGAAGGTGCCGAGGGGGCGGCCGAACTGCTCGCGGGCGGAGAGGTAGTCGGCGGTCATGCGCAGGGCGCCCTCGGCGACGCCGAGCTGGACGGCCGACACGGCGATGCGCGCCAGCCGCAGAGCCGTGGCGAGGGCTCCGTCGGCCAGGCGTTCGGCGGGTGCGCCGTCGAGGGTGACGGTGCCCGCGACGTCGTGCGCGGTGGTGCGGGCCCGTTCCCAGGACGTGCCCGCGGCGTCGGTGTCGAGGACGAACAGGGCGGGCCCGTCCGGGGAGGCCGCGGAGACGAGCATCCGCCGCGCGCCGGGCGCCGACGGCACGACCGCCTTGGTCCCGGTGAGCCGCCACGCGCCGTCCTCGCGGACGGCTCCGCAGCGGGGCTCGGCCGGGTCGTGCGGGCCGAACTCCTCGAGGGCGAGCGTGTACCGCAGGGTGCCGTCGGCGATCTCCGGCGGGCACGTGCCGTGCTCGGCGAGCGTCAGCCCGGCGACGAGCGCGGGCCAGAGCGGGACGGGCGCGACCGTGCGGCCCTGCTCCTCGAGGAGGACGCACAGGCCGGACAGGCCGAGGCCCGCGCCGCCCGCGGACTCGGGGAGCGCGACGCCGAGCAGGCCCGCGGCGGCCAGTTCCTTCCACAGCGGCTCGTCGACGCCGGTCTCCTCGGCCGCGCGGAGGCGCTCGGGGGTCGCGTGGTCGGTGAGGATCTGCCGGGCCAGGTCCCGGACCGCTTCCAGTTCCTCGCCAAGGGTGAAGTCCATCAGCTCTCCTTCGGGCGGAAGATCGGCAGGGACAGGTCGGGGTCGGCGTCGAGCCAGTCGAGGACGACCGGCATGCCGACCTCGACGCCGCCGGGGTCGACGCCCGTCATGTTCGCGATGAGGCGGGTGCCCTCGGACAGTTCGATCACCGCGACGACCAGCGGGTAGTCGAACGCCGGGTGGCGCGGGTGGTGGTTGACGGTGAACGTGTAGACGTGCCCGTCGCCCGAGGACTCGACGGTGTCCCACTGGAACGAGCCGCACTGCGGGCAGGCCGGGCCGGGCGGGTGCCGGAGGGACTTGCAGTCGGCGCAGCGCTGGATGACGAGGCGGTGCTCGCGGGCGGCCTCGAACCAGAAGGCGTTGTCGGAGTTGATCGCCGGGCGCGGCCGCGGGGGCTTGGGGGCCCGCTTCTCGGCCGGACGGAACCGGAGGGTGCGCCACCGCTGGGTCGCGACGACCTCGCCGGACGCGTCCCGGTACGTCTTGACCGTGCTGACGAACCGGCCGGTGCCGAGGGCGGTCCGCTTCTCCGGGGAGATCGACTCGACGCGCTCCTCGACGCTGACGTGGTCGCCGGGCCTCAGCTCGCGGGCGAACTCGAAGTCGGAGTCGGTGGCGACGACGGAGGTGTAGCCGCCCTCGGCGAGGAGGGCGACGAGTTCGTCGAAGGCCGACGGGGACGCGTCGGGGCGGACGGACGCCGCGTACCCGCGCATCGTCCACGCCTGCACCATCGACGCGGGCGCCACGATGCCGTCGCGTCCGGTGGCGCGGGCGGCGTCGTCGTCGAGGTAGACGGGGTTGTCGTCCTCCATGGCCTCGACCCAGTGGCGGATCATGGGGACGTTGACCGGGTCCTGGCCGGGGCGGCGCGCGACGAGCTCGCGGCCGACGAACGCCTGGAGGCGGCTCTCGTACTCGTTGGCGGCGGAGTCGCTCATGCGCGCTTCCCCCGGGGGAGGCCGAGGCCCTGGACGGCGACCATGTCCCGCAGGACCTCGTTGACGCCGCCGCCGAACGTGTTGACGATGCCCTGCCGGGAGAGCTGCTCGATCTGCCCGTGCAGGACGGCCCCCGGCGACTCGGGACGGATCCGGCCCGCGGCGCCGAGCACGTTCGTCAGCGTGCGCTGCACGTCGATGTGCGTCTCGGTGCCGTACGCCTTCGCGGCGCCCGCCTGCGCTCCGGTGAGCGTGCCGTGCTCGACGGCCATCGTCATCTTCCAGTTCATCAGCCGCATCGCCTCCAGGCGCGCGTGCGTGCGGGCGAGGTCGCGGCGGACCCACGGGACGTCGATGACGCCCTCGTCGCGGGCCCACGCGGCGACGTCCTCCCAGAGTCGGACCATCCGGCCGCCGAGCGCGGCGAGGCCGATGCGCTCGTGGTTGAGCTGGGTGGTGATGAGGCCCCAGCCGCCGTCGACGTCCCCGACGACGGCGGAGGCGGGCACGCGCACGCCGTTGTAGTACGTCGCGGTGACGACCATGCCGCCCACGGCCTGGATCGGGCTCCACGAGAACCCGTCGGCGCCCGTGGGCACGATCAGGATCGAGATGCCCTTGTGCTTCGGGGCGTCCGGGTTCGTGCGGGCGGCGAGCCAGATCTCGTCGGCGGTGTTCGCCCCGCTCGTGAAGATCTTGTTGCCGTCGACGACGAAGGAGTCGCCGTCGCGGACGGCCCTGGTGCGCAGGGACGCGAGGTCGGTGCCCGCGTCGGGTTCGGTGTAGCCGATCGCGAAGACGATGTCGCCCGCCAGCATGCCCGGCAGGTACTTCTTCTTCTGCTCGTCCGTGCCGAACCGCATCAGGGTCGGGCCGACGGTGTTGACGGTGACGAACGGGAACGGCAGCCCGGCCCGCTGCACCTCGTCGAAGAAGACGTACTGCTCGGCGGTCGAGCGTCCCTGGCCGCCGTACTCGGTCGGCCAGCCGTAGCCGAGCCAGCCGTCGTCGCCGAGCTTCTTGACGATCTCGCGGAACCGGTCGCCGCCCACGCCCTCCTCACCGGCGCGGCGCCGGACGTCGGGAGGCAGCAGGTTCGCGAAGTACGCCCGCAGTTCGGCCCTCAGTTTCCGATGTTCGGCGGTTTCGCGCAGGTCCATGGCGCTCTCTTTCTCAGGGGAGGAAGCGGCGGCGGCCGTTGGCGATGAACTCCTCGCGCAGTGCCGTCCGGTCGTCGTCGGTCATCGGCGCGTAGGAGGGCGCGCCGCGCCCGGTCCAGCGGTGCACGGGGTCGGTGGTCCGCCAGCCCTCGAGCTGCATCTCCTTCTTGCGCAGCTTCCCGGAGCCGGTGGTCGGCAGGGCGTGGGAGACGCGGACGAACCGGGGCGCGCCCTTCGTGCCCAGGTCGTCCTGCGCGGACAGGAACGCGGCGAAGTCGAGGTCGTCGAACCGGGTGCCCTCGGGGATCTCGATCGCGGCCATCACCTGGTCGCCCGAGCGCGGGTCGGGGACGCCGTAGGCGACGGCGTCGACGATCTTCGGGTGGCGGCGGATGATCTGCTGGGTGAGCAGCGCGGAGATGTTCTCGGAGTCGACCCTGATCCAGTCGCCGGAGCGTCCGCCGAAGTACAGGAACCCGTCGGCGTCGACGTAGCCGAGGTCGCCGGTCCAGTACCAGCCGTGCCGGACGCGTTCGGCGTCGGCCTCGGGGTTGTTGTAGTAGCCCTCGAACTTCGCGGCGCCGTCGACGTCGACGATCTCGCCGACGGCCCGTTCGGCGTTGACGACGCGTCCGTGCCCGTCCAGGACGGCCGGCTCGCACGTCTCGCGCGTCTGCGGGTTGACGATCCGGACGCCGTCGTGGGCGGGCCTGCCGAACGCGGTCGGGGGTGTGCCGGGGGCGCGGTGGTCGATCATCCCTGCCCCCTCGCTGGAGCCGTAGCCCTCGACGAGCCGGGCGCCGAAGCGGCGGAGGAACTCGGCCTTGTCCTCGGGGGACGCCTCGGTGCCGAACCCGTGCGTGAGCGTGTTGTCGGCGTCGTCCGGCCGCTCGGGGGTGGCGAGGACGTAGCCGATGGCCTTGCCGACGTAGGTGAAGAACGTCGCGCCGTAGAACCGGACGTCCGGCATGAAGCCGGACGCGGAGAACTTCGGCGCCAGGCACACGCAGCCGCCGGCGGCGAGCGTGGGCGCCCAGAGGGCCATGAGGGCGTTGCCGTGGAACAGCGGCATCGGGCAGTACGAGATCTCTTCGCGCTTGATGTCGTACTTGGCGGAGTTGTTCCGGCCGAGTTCGGCGAGCCGTCCCTGCGAGCAGCGGGCCGCCTTGGACGCGCCCGTCGTGCCGGACGTGAACAGCAGCAGCATCTGGGTGGTCGGCGTGACGGACGGGTCGGCCTCGGGCTCGCACGCGTGCGCGGCCACGCGGGACGCGTACGCGTCGTCGTCGACCAGGAGGAAGCGGTCGCGGGGGACGCCGATGTCGAGGCCGTCGAGCAGCTTCGCCCCGGCGGCGTCGGTGACGACGAGCTGAAGGTCGGTGTGCCGGACCTCCCGCTCCAGGTAGGCGCCGGTGCGGGTCGGGTTGATGCCGACGACGGTCGCGCCGCTCAGCGCGGCGGCGCCGAGCCACAGCGCGTACTCGGGCACGTTGTCGAGCAGGACGCCGATGTGGAACGGCCGGTCGTCCTCCCGGAGTGCGCGCGCCAGCCCGGCGCGGGCCGCGCCCTCGCGGACGACCTCGTCCCACGTCCACGTCCGGTCGCGGCTGCGCAGGCCGGGACGGTCGTCGCCCAGCCGCGCGAGCAGCAGTCCGGCGATCGTCTCGTTCCGCCCCGTCGCCTCAGGCACTCGCGCTCCCCCAGGCCGGCTCGGTGGACAGCACGCAGTGGGTGCCGCCGTAGATCGCGGTCATGCACTTGTTGCAGTGGATGCACAGCGACTGGGTCGCGGGCTCGTCCTTGATCCGGTTGATCAGGTCGGGCTCGCGGAGCAGCGCGCGGGCCATCGCCACGAACTCGAAGCCCTCCGCCATGGCGGTGTCCATGGACGCCTTGCCGGTGACCCCGCCGAGAAGGATCATCGGCAGCTTCACGGCGGCGCGGATCTGCCGGGCGTCCTTGAGCAGGTAGAGGTCCTCGTACGGGTACGACTTCAGGAAGTGCTTGCCGATGAGCTTGATGCCGAGCTTGGTCGGCTGCTTCATGACGGACGCGAACTCGTGCAGCGGCGCGTCGCCCTTGAACAGGTACATGGGGTTGAGCAGGGAGCTGCCCGCGGTCATCTGGAGGGCGTCGACCGAGCCGTCGGCCTCCAGCCACCGCGCGACCTGGATGGCCTCGTCGATCCAGAAGCCGCCGGGCACGCCGTCGTCCATGTTCAGTTTCGCGGTGATCGCGATCCGGTCGCCGACGGCGTCGCGGACGGCGCGGCCGATGTCGCGGGCCAGCCGGGCGCGGTTCTCGAGCGAGCCGCCGTACCCGTCCTTGCGGTGGTTGACCTTCGGGCTGAGGAACGAGCTGGTCAGGTAGTTGTGGCCCATGTGGATCTCGACGGAGTCGAATCCGGCCTCGATCGCCATCTTCCCCGCGTGGCCGTGCGCCTTGACGACGCGGTCCAGGTCCGCCTGGGTGGCGGCCTTGGCGATGGTCTGCGTGGTCATGTGGAAGTGGCGGCTGGGCGCGAGCGCGGGCAGCTTGTTGCTCTTGGGGTTGGCGACCGGGCCGGCGTGCCCGATCTGCGCCTGGACGGCCGCGCCCTCGGCGTGCACGGCGTCGGTGAGCTTGCGGAGGCCGGGCATCGCCTCGTCCCGCCAGTGGATCTGCCGCGAGTCGGTGCGGCCCTCCGGCGCGACCGCGCAGTACGCGACGGTCGTCATCCCGACGCCGCCCCGCGCGTGCCGGACGTGGAAGTCGATCAGCGCGTCGGTGACCTGGCCCTTCCTGGTGAGGCCCTCGTAGGTCGCGGCCTTCACGATCCGGTTGCGCAGCGTGACGGGTCCCAGTTTCGCGGGGGCGAGCACGTCGGGAACTTGCGATGTCATGGGATCCTCCGTCGGCACTTTCTCTGACCGTCCCGAACGTAATGAGCGGGATGCCCGGACGGTCCGGGCATCCCGCTCACTGGGAGCGACGGGCGGCGCGCGATCGGCCGCCCCGGCTCAGCGGTCGAGGGCCGCGGCGAGCTGGTCGGCGCGGGCCTGCGACTCGACGAGCTGGCGCAGCAGCCACAGCCGCAGGACGCGCGCGACCACGGCGGCGACGTAGAGCGCGCCGCCGAGGACGGTGACGCCCACGAAGCCGGTCGCCATGATGTGCAGGGACCCCACGTTGCGGATGTCGTCCTGCGCGAGCGAGATGTTGTAGCAGACGAACGCGCCGACGATCCCGGTGATCATCAGCAGCGCGCCGACGATGCGCAGCGCGCCGTCGTGCCGGGACTGGTCGGTCTTGAGCCGCTCGCCCGCCACGTCCTTCTTGAACTGCTCGCGTCGTTCCTCGGTGAGCATGGTCGCGTCAACCTCCCAGGTAGTCGCTGGACAGCCGGTCTTCGATCTCGGCGGGCGCGCCGGCGGCGACGACCCGTCCGTGGAGCATGAGGGCGGCGGTGTCGGCGATCGGCAGCACCGCGCGGGCGAACTGCTCGGCCACCAGTACCGAGAGGCCGCCCTCGACCAGCTCGGCGACCGTCTCGTACATCCGCGAGACGATCATGGGCGCGAGGCCCATGGACAGTTCGTCGAGCAGCAGCACCGCCGGTTCGGTGCCGAGGGCGCGCGACAGCGCGAGCATCTGCTGCTCGCCGCCGGACATGGACCCGGCGAGCTGGTCGCGCCGCTTCGCCAGGATCGGGAAGCGGGCGAACGCCTTCTCCTCGACGTCCTCGCGGCGGGCGCCCGTGCCGGTGGCGGCCCACAGGTTCTCCCGCACGGTGAGGTTCGGGAAGACGCCGCGCCCCTCCGGGATGGAGCACACGCCGAGGCGGGCGGCCTGCTGCGCGGTGACGCCGTTCATCTTCCGGCCCGCGAACCGCAGCTCGCCGCGGGACGGCGCGTGCAGGCCGCTGCACACGCGCATCGTGGTGGACTTGCCGCCGCCGTTCGGGCCGAGGAGCGCGAGGAGCGATCCCGGCCGGAGCGTGAGGTCCACCCCGTGGAGGACCTCGATGGCCCCGTAGGCGGCGTGCACGCCGCGCAGTTCGAGCAGGGGCTCGGTCACGCCGCCTCCTCCGTCCCGATGTAGGCCGCGATGACCTCGGGCGACTCCTTGATCTCGGCCGGGGTGCCGGACGCGATCAGGGCGCCGTAGTCGAGGACGTGGATCGTCGAGCACAGCCCCATGACGAGGGGCAGGTCGTGCTCGACGAGGCAGATCGCGAGGCCGTCGGCGGCGAGGCCGGTGAGCATCTCCGCGAACGCCTCGGTCTCCTGCTCGGTCTGGCCGGACGCGGGCTCGTCCAGCAGCAGGACGCGCGGGGACGTCATGAGCGCTCGCGCGACCTCGACCACGCGGGCCCGTCCGATCGGGATGTCCGACACCTCCTGGCCGGCGATGTCGGTCAGGCCGGTGCGCTCCAGGACGCGGTCGGTCTCGGCTTCGAGGTCGAACCGCCTGCGGCGGTCGGTGCTGCGCCGGACGTCCCCGGCGACGCGCACGTTGTCGCGCACGGACAGCGACAGGAACAGTTCCAGCCGCTGGAACGTGCGCGCCATACCGCGCCGCGCGCGCTTGGCCGGGGGCAGTTTGGTGATGTCGGCGCCGTCCAGCAGCACTTGCCCGGACGCCGGTTTCTGCAGGCCCGTGATGGTGTTGAACATCGTCGTCTTGCCGGCGCCGTTCGGGCCGATCAGCCCGGTGATCGCCCCCTCGGCGACGGTGAGGCCGACGTCGTCCACGGCGGTGTTGCCGCCGAACCTGACGGTGACGCCCCGTGTTTCGAGCAGAGGGGTTTTGAGCAGAGGGGTTTCGAGCGGGGGTTTCTCAAGCGGTGACACTGGCCTCTCCCCTCAACGTGCCGCCGGTGACGGGCAGTCCGAGTTCCTGGTCCAGGCGGGTGCGCATCTCGTCGCCGTAGGGCTCGTCCACGCCGAGCAGTTCGAGCGGCGTCTCGCGCTCGCGTCCCTCCTCCAGGTACACGCGGCCGATGACGGGCAGGAGCATGACCACGCAGAGGGCGACGAGCGAGAACGTCCACGAACCGATGACGCCGGTCGCGGCCAGCACGTACAGGGCGGCGCCGAACGCCCCGGCCGCGTACAGGACGGGCCTCGCGCCGCGCATCGCCCGGTAGCCCTCGACGATGTCGTGGACGACGCCGCTGGGGTTCTTGCCGACGCCCATCCCGACCAGCGCCGTCAGCACCATGACCAGGTGGCCGAGCGTGCTGTAGATGTCGGCGAGGCCCTCGTGCTCCAGCGCGAGGTCGCTGAACGTCCCCACCAGCACCGCGCCGCCGACGCCGGCCATCAGCCCGCCGAACAGGGCGCCGCTGATGTAGCCGATGCCCGCGACGACGACGAGCATCAGCAGGCTGAGGCTCACGGTGAAGGTGAAGTTCTCCTGCGCGACGGTGCCGGTCGCGGACGACATCAGGATGCCGCCGAGCCCCGCGATCGCCGCTGAGATCATGAAGACGCCGAGCTTGAGCCGGACGAGGTTCTGCCCGAGCATCGCCGTCGCCGCCGGGCTGTCCTTCATCGCGGCGAGCCGCCGCCCGTACCCGCCGGCGCGGAGCGCGGCGAGCCCGATCGCGATCAGCGCGAACAGGACGGTCGCGGTCATCAGGAACGTGGTGCCGTCCCGCAGGTCGACCGGGCCGAACTTCGGCGGCGGGACGACCAGGGAGCCGCCGGGGAACAGCGTGAACTTCACCCCGAACAGCTCGTGCTGCGTGGTGTCGCGCAGCACCATGTTCGACAGGAACACGCCGAACGCCATCGTCGCCAGCGCCAGGTACAGGCCGCGCAGGCGCAGCGCCGGGAGGGCGATCAGGCCGCCGACGACGGCCGCCGCGAGCACCCCGAGCACCACGCCGTGGACGCCGAGCCGGGCCGCGAGGCCGCTGCCCTGGACGCCGAAGTGGAACGCGACGACCGTGGCGACGGCCCCGAACGCCAGCGGCGCCAGGTTCAGCTCGCCCGCGTAGCCGGTGAGGACGGTCAGCGACAGGGCGATGATCGCGAACGACATGCCGAGCGCGAGCGTCGAGACGCCGCCGTCCGACAGCAGCAGGCTGTAGAGGTAGACGACGGCGACCAGCACCAGGCCCCACACCGCCGCCGACCGCACCGTCGGCGGGCGGTACCGCTCGCGGGTCCGGACGGCCGCGCCGCGCAGCCGGTCCTGCGGCAGCACGACCAGCACGACGAACAGCAGGATCATCGGCAGCGAGACCCGCAGGTTGCCCGCGAACGTCCCGGCGGACGGCATGTACGCGAGCACGTAGTTGGCCGCGAGGCCGAGGACGATCGCGCCCGCGAACGTGCGCGGGATGCTGCGCAGCCGTCCGAACATCGCCGCCGCGAACGCGTCGATCACCAGCAGGGTCAGCATGTTGGCGTCCAGGCCGCCGCCGCTGATCGGGACGATCAGGACGCCCGCGAGGACGGCCAGCGTGGAGCCGAGGGCCCACGCGAGCATCGCGGCCCGCTCGGGGTCGTGGCCGTTGAGCCGCAGCAGGTCGGGGTCGTCGACGGACGCCCGCATCACCACGCCCGTCCGGCTGCGGGTGAACAGCACCCGCAGCCCGATCGCGATGGCGACGGCGGCGGCCAGGCAGACGATCTCGTGCCAGCGGATCACCACCCCGGCGACGGTGATCTTGGCGCCGCCGCCGAAGAACATGTCGACGGTGTACGCCTCGTCCGGGTTCCACGCCCACTGGGCGAGATAGACCGTTCCAAGGAGCACCGCCACGGTCACGATGATCTTCGTGACCTCGGCGGTGCCGCGCAGCCCCTTCATGATCGCCGCGTGCAGGGCGGCGCCCATCGCGGGGCCGACCACCCCCACCACGATGACCAGCGCGAGCCAGACCGGCCAGCCCCACACGTTGGTGAACTGCCAGTAGAGGAACGTTCCGAACATCGCTTGTGCGCCGTGCGCGAAATTGAAGATGCCCGAGGTGTTGTAGGTGAGGACGAGCCCCGAGGCGGCGATGAAGTACACCGCGCCGAGGACCAGCCCCAGGATCGTGTACGTCAGGAACGTCGTCATGGGCGAGTCCCTCCCGCGGGTCGTGCCGACGGTCGCGCCGCCGGTCGTGTCACCGTGCGCCTCACGAGGTCTGCGGCTTGATGACGTCGTCCGTCAGGAACTTCGTGGAGGTCCGGTCGTCGTCCAGCTCGGTGCCCCACGTCTTGGGGTCGGTCTCCACCACGTAGTCGTCGCCGCAGGAGAACTCGCCGGTCTCCTCCGGGAAGACCTGCTCCCACTTCTCGCCGGTCAGCTTCACCACCAGCGCGCAGCCCGCGGGCTTGTTGGCGCCCGGGTCGGTCGGCGCGTGCAGCCCGCCGCCCGTCCACTCGTGCACCTTCGACAGCTCGTTGACCACGCACTGCCGGGTGAGGTCGGACCCGCACTTCTCGGCGGCCGTCGCCCACAGCAGGAACGACGAGGTCGCCTGCATGCCGAGCAGCGCGATCTTGCCGTCCCGCTCGCCGACGAGGTCCATGTACTGCTTGACCGCCGGAACCTGCTCGGCGTTCTCGAACGGCTGGAAGATCATTCCCGCGTGCAGGTTGTCGCCCGCGCCGGAGCCCTTGTTCCACTCGGAGACCTTGGTGCTGTACCAGGTCGCCTCCATCAGGTACTTCGGCTCGGCGCCCGCCCGCTTGACCGACTCCAGCAGGCTGAACTGCCCGGGGTCGGGGGTGTCGGACGACCACAGGTACCCGGCGTCGCACGCCTTGATCTTCTGCGCGAACGGCATGTAGCTGCTCTCGCCCGCGTCGTTCAGCCGGACGCCGCACTCCAGCGGCTCCACCCCGACCTGCTTCATCGCCGACTTGACCTTGCTCGTGCCGGTCGTCACCGCGGGCGACGTCGACAGCAGCACGTCGGTCTTGTCGTCGAAGTCGGACCACATCTCCTGCGCGATGCGCATCGACCCGATGTTCATCTGGTCCACCGGGTACGGGACGGCCTCGAACTTCATCGGGCCCATCGCCGCGTTCGGCCCGACCGTGAAGCCCGCGACCGTCGGCAGCTTGCAGCCCACCCGGTACTGCTCGGCGGCGTCGTCCATCGCGAAGCCCTGCCCGACCAGCATGAAGTCCTGCTTGCACGCCTCCTGCACCACCTTCGCGGCGTGCATGTAGGCGCCGTCGTACTGGTTGCCCTTGAGCTTGCGGCCGTTGATGCCGCCCTGCCCGTTGCACCATTCGATCATCGCGGAGACGGCGTCGCCCATCTCCTTGGACAGGCCGGGCGCGGACGCGAAGCCCCGGTCGTCGCCGTAGCCGATCGTGATGGCGGCGTCGGTGACGCCCTGGTCGGTGGCGCCCTTCGCGTCGCCCGGACCGCACGGCGACGGCAGCGTCCCGAACTTCCCGGCGGACGCGGCGGGCTGCCCGCCGCCGTCCGCGCCGCCGCCCTGTACCAGCGCGGTGCCCGACCGCTCGCTGGTACACGACGCGACCAGCGCCAGAGCCAGCGCGCCGGCCGCGAGGCGCCCGATCTTGTCGACCTTCATCGGTCGTCTCCTTTGGATGGATGGGGTGGTGTAGCGGGGGGCGAGGTCCTGGTGCCGACCGGGTGCCCGGACCGGCGGAGGGTCAGCCGAAGAAGGCCTGGCCGCCGTCGAGCGGGATCGTCGCGCCCGTCAGGTAGCGCAGGTCGGGCTGGACGAGCGCGAGCACCGCCCGGCCGATGTCCTGCTCGCAGTCGCCGATGTAGCCGAGCGGGATCGTCTTGCGGAACTCCTCGGCCGCCTCCGGGAACGCGTCCGCCCACCCCTTCAGGCCCGGCGAGAGCGCGTGCGGCGCGATCGAGTTCGCGCGGACGCCGTCCGGGCCCCACTCGGCGGCGGCCGTCCTGGTCAGCGAGCGGAGCGCCTGCTTGGCCGCCGCGTACGCGCCGTAGGTCGCCGGGTCCCAGCGGACCATCGCCGAGGTGACGAGGTTGACGATGCTGCCGCCGCCGCGCGCCTTCATGTGCGGGTGGCACGCCCGCATGAACGCGAACGCCGCGAACGGCCCGGTCCGGAAGCCCTTCTGGAAGTCGGCGTCGCTCATCTCCAGCAGCGGCCCGTACTTCCCCGAGTAGGCGTTGTTGACCAGGATGTCGACGCCGCCGAGCCGCTCCGCGATCGCCTCCACGAGGGCGGGGATCGCGCCCGAGTCGGCCACGTCGCAGGCGAACGGCTCGGCACGTCCGCCGCGTTCGCGGATGAGGCCGCACGTCGTGTCGAGCTTGGCCGCCGTCCGTCCGAGCACCGCGATCGAGGCGCCCTCCGACGCCAGCGCCAGCGCGATGCCCTGGCCCACGCCCTGCCCGGCGCCCGTCACGATCGCGACCTTGTCGTCGAGGGTTCCCATGCTGCTCCCGCGGTTCGTCGACACTGGTACTGATGGCTGCATCCCAGGTGGCGCGCGGTCCCGGCGGCTCGCGGCCCTGGTAGCGGCCATCGTGATGTGACGCGGCCCACGCGGGCCCCCCAGTCCCGCTCACCGGGAACCCGGTTCGCGCCCCCGCGAACACGCCGGTCCCGCTCAGCGGAATGGCATGGTGCCTCCGGTCACACGGATGAGAATCTTCGGCGACGCGAGCGAGGAGGACCGATGACGGCGATGGAGATCGTGCAGCGGCTGACCGGGCCCGGCGGCGAGTTCGAACTCCGCGAGGAGGAGGTCCTGGGCGCCCGGCTGCCCGTGTTCGCCGGACGCGCGCCGAACCTCCCCGCCGTGCTCGCCCGCTCCACCGCGTACGGCGACCGGGACTACATCGTCACCGCGACCCGCCGGATCTCGTTCGCCGAGCACGCGGCGCGGGCCGCGTCCCTGGCGAAGGCCCTGCGCGACGACCACGGCGTGCGGCCCGGCGACCGCGTCGCGATCAACGCCGCGAACTCCCCCGAGTGGATCCTCGCGTTCTGGGGCGTGCTCGCCGCCGGCGGCATCGTCGTCGCCTACAACGCCTGGTGGACGCCCGCCGAGATCGAGTACGCGCTCGGCCACACCGAGCCGGTCCTGGTCGTCGCCGACGCCAAGCGCGCCGCCCGCACCACCGGGGTGCCGGTGCTGACGGTCGAGGACGACCTCCCCGCCCTGGCCGTCCGGTACCCGGACGCCGCGCCGGACACGCTGGACGTGCCGGCGCCCGCCGAGGACGACCCGGCGGTCATCCTCTACACCAGCGGCACGTCGGGACGCCCGAAGGGCGCCGTCCACACGCACCGCAACCTCACGTCGGTGATCGAGTACCACCGGTTCAACGACGCGATGATGCGGGCGATGGGCGTTCCGGGCGACCCCGCCGACCGCCGCTACCTGCTCGTCCTTCCGCTGTTCCACATCGGGAGCCTGCACAACCTGGCCGTCCCGCGGCTGGCCACCGGCTCCGCCGTGATCCTGCACGAGGGACGGTTCGACGTGGACGCGATCCTCGGGCTGATCGAGCGCGAACGCGTCACGAACTGGGGCGCGGTGCCGACGATGGCGAACCGGATCGTCGAGCACGGCGCCGCGACCAAGTACGACCTGTCGTCGCTGACGGCGTTCTCGCTGGCCACCGCCCCCTCGTCGCCCGCGTTCAAGGCGCGGCTGCGGGAGGTGTTCCCGCCCGCGAAGGACGCGCTCGTCGACAGCTACGGCCTCACCGAGTCGTGCACCGGCGTGGCCACGGCGACGCCCGCCGACCTCGCCGAGGCCCCCGGGACGCTCGGCCGCCCGATCATCGGCGTCCGGCTGGAGATCCGCGACCCGGACGGCAACGCGCTGCCGGAGGGCGTCGAGGGCGAGGTGTGCGTCCGCAGCGCCTACAACATGCTCGGCTACTGGCAGGACCAGGACGCCACCGACCGCGCGATCCGCGCGGACCGCTGGCTGCACACCGGTGACATCGGCATGGTCGAGGGCGGGCGGCTGCGGCTGACCACCCGCCGCTCCGACCTGATCCTGCGCGGCGGCGAGAACGTGTACCCGGCGGAGATCGAGAACGTCCTCGCCGAGTACCCGGGCGTGCGCGAGTGCGTCGTCCTGGGCGTCCCGCACGCCGACCTGGGCCAGGAGGTGATGGCCGTGGTCGTCTTCACCGAGCCGGTGCCCGCCGAGGAGGAGATCGCGGCGTTCGCCCGCGAGCGCCTCTCGTACTTCAAGGTGCCGTCGCGCTGGCGCCTCACGACCGAGCCGCTGCCCCGGAACGCGACGGGCAAGGTCGTCCGGCGGGACGTCGAGGCGACGCTGTGACCGGGGCGCCCGGTCAGCGGGCGTAGCGGGCCGGGGGCTCCCCCACCGCCGCCGTGAAGTCGCGGACCAGGTGCGCCTGGTCGTAGTAGCCCAGTTCGCCGGCCAGGGCGGCCCAGTCGACCGGGTCGCCCCGGTCCGCGCGGGCCGCGGCCTCGTGCAGCCGCGCCCGCCGCAGCACCCATTTCGGGCTCGCCCCCACGTACTCGGCGAAGAGCCGCTGGAGCGTCCGGGACGAGACGCGCAGCAGGTCGGCGGCCTGGCCGACGCGGAACACCGACGGGGCCGCGGTGAGCCGCTCGACCATCTCCGCGACCTCCGCGGCGACCGGGTCGGGCTCGGGCAGCCGGGCCAGCAGGAACTCCTCGGCCGCCGCCGCCATCGCGTCGGTGTCGGTCGTGCCCAGGATCTCGCGGGACGTCCCGTCCGCCTCGGGGCCGAAGAACTCCGCGGCCGGGAAGCGGCCGTCCGCCAGGTCGAGGACGGGCCGCCCGGCGAAGGCCCGGAAGCGGCCCGGCCGGAACTTCACGCCGAGGACCTGCCCCTCCCCCTCCAGGCGGCGGACGAACAGGTCGCGGTCGACGCCGTACACCAGCGGCCCCGGCTCCTCGAAGACCAGATGGACGCTCGGATGCGACAGCACCTTCGTGTCGTACGGCTCCGGCGTCCGCCACCGGACGTGCCAGTAGTGCTCCAGGATCGGCCGCAAGGCGGGACCGGGCGGGCGCCGCTCCAGGTCGACGATGGACGCCTGCCTCTGCGGGTACAGCACTCCCCGCCCGAACTTGCCCATGTGCCCAGGATATTGGCGGTTTTCTCCAAGCGTCGGGAGTGGGCGCGACCGTAACCTCGAACACATGAACGAACAGGACATCGAGCGCTATCACGCCCATATGAAGGAGTGCGCCGCCGAGGCCGCGCGCGTCGCCCGCGCCGTCGCCGCCGCCGGTCCGGACCGCCTCGGCGACCCGACCCCGTGCGCGGACTACGACCTGCGGGAGCTGGTGAACCACTGGGTCCTCTACACCTCCCACGGCCTGGAGCACCGGGCGCTGCGCAGGCAGCTCCCGGACGAGCTGACCGCACGGGACTTCACCGCCGGCGAGGCGTGGGCGGAGGAGTACGCGGCCCAGCTCGACCGCGCCGTCGCGGCCTGGGCGGACCCGGCCGTGTGGCGGGGCGACGTGGACTTCGGGGCCGGCGGCTCCGCGCCCGCCGTCGACGTCGCCTCCATGGTCATCAAGGAGATGGCCGTCCACGGGTGGGACGTCGCCAGGGCGATCGGGGCGCGGATCACCGTCTCCCCCGAGGCCGGCGAGTTCGTCCTCGGCGTGGTCGAGGAGCACGGGGAGCTGTACCGGCGGTACGACGGGTTCGCCGACCCGGTGCCCGTGCCCGCGGACGCCCCGGCGTTCGAGCGCGCGCTCGGCGCGTCCGGCCGCGACCCGCACTGGCAGGCCGCCTGACCGGGGCGCGGGGGCGTCCCGGTCGGCGGGTCCGGGTCAGCGGGCGAGGTCGCGGCGGGTGAAGCGCCACGCGCCCGCCGCCATGACCAGCAGCGTCGCGGCGGCGAGGACGGCCGCGTCGACCGGCCGGAAGCCGTTCCGCAGCGGCTCGCCGCCGATGTAGTAGTGGAACGGCGTCAGGTGCCGCAGCCACTCCGCGCCGATCTGCGGGGCGAACCCGTTGACGGCGTAGGCGGCGACGCCGATCCCGGCCGTGACGCCGAAGACCGGTGCCCGTCCCCTGCCCGTGGCGGCGCCGATCCCGGTGGCGAGGCCGCCGAACAGCAGCGCGAGCAGGGCGAGGTGGACGGCCTGCGCCGCGAACCCGCCCGTGCTCACGGAGCCGAGCTCGGCGCTCGTCCGGACCGCCAGCAGCCCGGCGAGGACGGCGGCCGCGATCGCGACCGCGCCCGCGGCGAGCGCGGCGAACCGCTGGAGCAGCAGCCGGGTCCGGCCGATCGGGTGGGCGAGGAGCAGGTCGAGGTGCCCGCTCTCCTCGTCCGCGGAGATCATCCGGGCGCCGGTCGCGGCGCCGTAGAAGACGGCGAGCAGCGGGATCAGCAGGCCGAACACCGGGCCTTGCAGGTATCCGGCCGCCGAGGACATGTCGCCCAGTCCGAAGCCGCTCATCGCGTCGGGCACGGAGGCGGCCGCGTCCGCCGTGAGCTGCGGGTAGAAGGCCGCGTACATCGTCGCGAGCGCGGCCGTGGCGAGGGCCCAGACGGCGAAGATCCGCCGGTTGTCGTACAGGGTCTTGGAGAACATCGAGCGGCTGAACGCGTCGGCCGGGGTGGTCATCGTGGCGCCCTTCAGGCGGCGGGGGCGGCTTCGCCCCGCGCGTAGTAGGTGTGGAACAGCTCTTCGAGGTCCTGGGAGTCGGCGCGCAGGCCGACGACCGTGTGCCGGGCCGCCGCCTTGACGAGCGCGTCCGGTGGTCCCTCGACGTCGCAGGTGAGCACCGTCCCGTCCATGTGGAGGCCGGTGACGCCGGGGAGCTCGAACTCGCCGGCGGGCACCGGGGCGGCGAACGTGATCCGGACCCGCAGGTACGAGCGGGCGCGCAGGTCGTCGACGGTGTCGAGGGCGACGAGACGTCCCTCGCGGACGATCGCGACGCGGTCGGCGACGGCCTCCACCTCGCTCATGATGTGACTCGACATGAACACCGTGCGGCCGTCGGCGCGGACCTCGGCGACCATGTCGAGGAACGTCTGCTGCACGAGGGGGTCGAGCCCCGACGTCGGCTCGTCCAGGATCAGCAGCTCGGGGTCGTGCATGAACGCCTGGATGAGGCCGACCTTCTGCCGGTTGCCCTTCGACAGGCTCCTCACCCGGGCGGCGAGGTCGAGGTCGAGGCGTCCGGCCAGCTCGGCGATCCGCCGCGCCGGGACGCCCCCGCGCAGGTTGCCGAGGAACCTGAGGCACTCGCCGGCCTTCTGCCGCCCGTCCACGACGAAGTCGCCCGCGAGGTAGCCGGTGCGGCGGTGCAGTTCGACGGCGTCCGCGCGGGGGTCGAGGCCGAGGACGCGGGCCGTCCCGGACGTCGGCCGGATCAGGTCCAGCAGCAGCCGGATCGTCGTGGACTTCCCCGCGCCGTTCGGTCCGAGGTAGCCGAAGACCTCGCCCGCGCGTACCCGCAGGGTCAGGTCGTCCAGGCCGCGCCGGGAACCGTAGGTCTTGGTCAGTCGGTCGATGTCGATCACCGTGTCCATGCCGACGACGGTAGCATTAGTTTCAGAAATCTCTGAAGACTCAGAGGTGTTAAGATTCCGTATATGCCGATGTGGAGGGGGACGACCGTGGCGGACACGACCGAGGCGGCGGAAGGGCTGGCCCTGGTCCTGACGCAGGGCGGGCTGCAGAAGTCCACCGCGCGGGTGCTGGCCGCGTTCATGTTCGCCGACGCCGACAGCGTCACGGCCGGTGAGCTCGCCGACCGGCTCGCCATCAGCTCCGGCTCGGTGTCCGGCGCGATCAAGATGCTGTCGACCGTCGGGCTGATCGAGCGCGCGCCCGCCCCCGGCAGCCGGCGCGAGCACTACCGGATGCGCGACGGAGCCTGGGCCACGCTGATGTCGACGCAGAACGGCATGGTGCGGTCCATGTTCGAGGCCGCCGACCGGGGCATCGAGGCCGCCGGGGCGGACACCCCCGCCGCGCGCCGCCTGCACGAGATGCGCGACTTCTACGGCTACATGTTCCGTGAACTGCCCGCGCTCATCGACCGCTGGCGCACCGGGCACGGCACCTGACGTCCTGCGCCTCGGGCGGCGGGGGCGCGGTGGCTCGGCGGGGCCGGACGGGACCCGCGGTGCCGTCCCCGCGGGGGAGGACCGAGTCGGTACCCGGGCGGGACGACCGTCCGCGTCCGCCGCTCGTAGCGTGACGGGTCTCCCCCAGCGACAGGAGACATCATGCTGCGCAAGGCGATCGCCGTGGCCGGTCTCGTCGGGCTGGCCGCGGCGGGCACGGCCGTGCCCGCCGCCGCCGACGAGGACCGGCCGCGGCTCCGGCGACTGCTGCACACGCTGACGGCGCGGGACGGGGCGCCCGGCGCGCTGGCCGAGATCCGCGACCGGCGCGGACGCACCGTGATCACGAGCGGCGTCGGGAACGTGCGGTCGGGCACCCCCATGCCGGAGCGGGGGCACTGGCGGATCGGCAGCGTCACCAAGACGTTCACCGCGACGGTCGTGCTGCTGCTCGCCGAGGAAGGACTGGTCGAGCTGGACGCGCCCGTCGAGCGGTACCTGCCCGGCACGGTGCGCGGCAACGGCAACGACGGGCGGGACATCACCGTCCGGCAGGTGCTCCAGCACACCAGCGGCCTGCCGGACTTCCTGAGCCTCCTCGGCATCGACCGCGTCGTCGAGCACCCCCTCGACCGCTACGAGCCCCGCGAGCTGCT
Source organism: Actinomadura cremea (assembly GCF_014648495.1). Taxonomy (GTDB): domain Bacteria; phylum Actinomycetota; class Actinomycetes; order Streptosporangiales; family Streptosporangiaceae; genus Spirillospora; species Spirillospora cremea. Next base: position 575,705 of record NZ_BMRF01000002.1, on the reverse strand, counting down.
CGCCCTGGCCCTCGACCACCCGCCGGACTTCGAGCCCGGCACCGGCTGGTCGTACTCCAACACCGGCTACCTCGTCGCCGGGCTCATCGTCGAGAAGGTCACCGGCCACGCGCTCGGCGACGAGGTGGAGCGGCGCGTCCTCGGTCCGCTGGAGCTGGACGACACCGGCGTCCCCGGCGATTCGCCCGCGCTGCCGCGGCCGCACCCGCGCGGCTACGTCCGCGCCGACGGGCCGCTGCTCGACCGCACGCGGCTGCACCCGTCGGTCGCGTGGGCGGGCGGCGACATGGTGTCCGGCGGGTCCGACCTCAACCGGTTCTACGGCGCCCTGCTCGGCGGCCGGATCCTGCGCCCCGAGACGCTGCGGGAGATGCAGCGGACCACCGAGGTCAGCGGGGACTACGGTCTCGGCCTGCGGCGGGTCCCGCGGTCGTGCGGAGGGCCCGTCTGGGGGCACGCCGGCGACATGATCGGCTTCAGCACCGTCAGCGGCGCGACCGGCGACGGGCGGAGCGTGACCGTGATGGTCAACCTCAAGCCGGGGCTGAGCGACGCCGGGGCGCAGCGCCTGAAGGACGCCTTCGACGCCGCGCTCTGCGAGGACGCCGCCTAGTTCTGGGCCGCGTGTGGCGAGAGCTTGCCGAGCGCGCGTACCCCGAGGCCGGATTCCGTCCGCCCGCCCCCGCCGCGTCGCTGGACGCGGCGGAGCGGCGGGCCGCTGCCACGTCGCCCCCGACCTGCGGAGCTACCTGGAGCGGGCGATGCCGGGCGGCGGCGACCGGTACCGGGACTGAGCGTCAGCGGCCGGTCTCGACGTCGTGCAGGACGCCGAGCGCGTCGGGCACGAGGACCGCGGCCGAGAAGTGGACGCCGACCAGGTACGAGCTGATCGCCCGGTCGTCGACGCCCTTGAACCGGACCGACAGCCCCGGCTCGCGCTCGTCCGGGATACCGGTCTTGTGCAGGCCGATGACGCCCTGGTCGTCCTCGCCCGTGCGCATGGCGATGAACGAGCTGACGCCCGTGCGGCTCACCGGGATCTTGTCGCACGGCAGCAGCGGCACGTTCCGCCAGGCCGTCACCCGGGTGCCGTCCATCTCCGTCTGCTTCGGGTAGACGCCCTGGCGGGTGCACTCGCGCAGGAACGCCGCGATGCCCTTCGGGTGCGCGAGCAGCACCCGCGTCCCGCGCCGCCGCGCCAGCAGTTCGTCCAGGTCGGCGGGGGTCGGCGGGCCGCTCCGGGTGGTGGCGCGCTGCCGGGGGTCGGCGTTGTGCAGCAGGCCGAAGTCCCGGTTGTTGATCATCTCGTGCTCCTGGCGCTCCCGCAGCGCCTCGATCGTCAACCGGAGCTGCTCCTCCACCTGGTCCATCGGACGGCTGTAGAGGTCCGCCACGCGGGTGTGCACGCGCAGCACCGTCTGCGCCAGGCTCAGCTCGTACTCGCGGGGCCCGGCCTCGTACTCGACGAACGTGCCGGGCAGCCGCGGCTCCCCCGCGTGCCCGGCCGCGACGTCCACGGACGCCTCACCGCGCTTGTTCACCTTCGGCGGCCCCGACTCCCGGAACCGCGCGAGCCGCTCCTGCAGCGCCGCCGAGTTCTGCGCGACCTCCGCGAACGCCTCCCGGGTCAGCGACAGCACCGTGCAGCCCGTCACCGCCTTCGCCGTCGCGCCCCACACCGCGTCCTCGTCGGTGAGGGCCTCCGCGCCGAAGTACTCCCCGCCCGCCAGCACACCCAGCCGCGCGGGCTCCCCGTACGCGCCGTCCCCCAGCCGGACGACCTTCCCGTGCACGATCAGGTGCACGCGGTCGGCCGGGCGGCCCGCCTCCGCGATCACGTCGCCGGGCGCGTGGTCCGACTGCACGCACCGTCCGGCGAGCACGTCGAGGACGCGCTCGTCCGCGAAGCCCCGCAGCGGCGCCAGTTCCGCGAGCTCCGCCGGGATCACCCGAACCTGCGCGCCCGTGTTGACGAACGTCACGCGCCCGTCCCACACCTGGTAGGCGAGCCGCCGGTTCACCCGGTACGTCCCGCCCGACACCTGCACCCACGGCAGGGCCCGCAGCAGCCACCGCGGCGAGACGCCCTGCGTCTGCGGACGCGTCTTGGTGGTCGTCGCGAGGTTCCGCGCGGCGTCCGTCCCCAGGCTGAGCCGCGCGTCCGTCGCATCGTTCGTCATCGGTCGCCTCCCGTCGCGTCACCACGTGCAACGGAGAAGCTACGCTGCGCGTTCGCGACGGCTCTATGGCCGACCGGCCCGCACAGACGCACCCGCGGGACACGCACATGTCACCCGGAGGCCCCGCCCGGCGGAAGCCTCCCCTGGGGGCGGCGGCCGGATCGCGGGGCGCCGGTGATCGCGTCCTGCTCCCCGCCCGGCGTCGTGACCAGCGCTCCCCGCACGTCGTCTCCGGCCAGATGCTCGGCCGCGCTCTCGTCCGGGCGCTCGTCCGCGCTCTCGGCCGGGCGCTCGTCCGGCTCCGCCTCCCCGTCGCGGTCGGGACGGGCGCGGCGGCGGCGGACGACGAGCACCGCGGCGACCGCGGCCGTCACGAGGCCGAACAGGATCCAGGCGCCCCAGCCGAAGAGCTGCTCCAGCCGGGACGCGGAGGCGCCCGCGAACGCGCCGAGGCTGACGAACACCGCCGACCAGAGCAGCGAGCCGGCGAGGGAGGCGAGGAGGAAGCGGCGGTACGGGACGTTCGCGACCCCGGCCGCGGCGGGCGTCAGCGTCCGCACGACCGGGACGAGCCGCGTGACGAACACGGCCGCCGCGCCGTACCGGCGCAGGGCCCCGGTGGCGCGGTCCCAGTGCCGGACGCCGAGCCGGCGCACCGCGCGGGTCTCCCGCATCCGCTCGCCGTTCGTGCGTCCCAGCCAGTACCCGACGTGATCGCCCGCGGTCACGCCCAGCGCGACGACGACGAGCATCACCGGGTAGCGGACCGGATCGGCGGCCGCGGCACCGAGGATCACGACCGCCGTCTCGCCGGGGACGACCGACCCGACGCCCAGGCCGGACTCGGCGAACGCCAGCAGCCCCGCCACCGCCAGAAGCAATGGGAAGGGCAGGTCGCTCAGCCCCCGAACCCCCTCAGTGACCCACTCCATTCTCCCCATCGTCCGCGAAGCCCGGCTTGTCCGAATCCACCGCGATGATGATGTTCGGCCTCGGTCTCAAGGCTGATTCACCTGCGCGATTCCCGACTAAAGACGGGTGGCCGGGGCCGCGGGTCAGTCCGAGGGCGGACGCTCCCGCTCGCTCTCGCGGGCCAGCAGGAGCGGACCGAGGAGCCGGGTGGCCGGGCCGACGCGGCCGCCGGGGCCGGGGCGCTGGTCGGTGTTGTCCACCGTGAGCGGCCCCCCGCAGCGGGCGCACGTCAGGACGGGCGTGGTGTCGTGCCCGCAGTCGCGGTGGTGGACGCGCGCGGGCGGGCCCGCCTCGCCCGCGTACCAGCGGTCGCCCCAGTTCATCAGCGCGAGCAGGACCGGATAGAGCTCCCTGCCCTTGTCGGTCGGCCGGTAGTGCACGCGCGGCGGGTGCTCCCGGTACGGCTCGCGGGTGAGGACGTCCTCCTCCACGAGGCGCGCGAGCCGCGCGGCGAGGACCTTGCGGGAGATGCCGAGATCGCGGGCGAGGTCGTCGAACCGGGTGATCCCGGCCAGGACGTCGCGCATGATCAGCGCCGTCCAGGCGTCCCCGAACAGGTCGGTCGCGCGGGCGATCGAGCAGGCCGCGTCGGACAGCGGGGTGCGGGTCATGCCCGGCAGGGTACCTGAAGTTCCCTGAGGGAACTCAGTGGGTATCCTGAGGGAACTCGGCTGATCGGGAGGACGTCCGGGATGGGACGCCTGCGGTCCGCGGACGTCTGCGGTTTCAAGCCCGCGAGCGCCGCGGGCCTGGTCCGGACCGTGCTCGCCCGGCGGCGCGGCGAGATCGGCGACGACGGCGTCGCGTCGATGGCCGGGTTCGTCCTGGACCCGGACGGCCCTCCGGTCGTCACCTACCTCGGCCACGCCCGCAAGCGCTGGCCGGGTCGCCATCGGGCGCCGCGACGCAGTCGCACGCCATGGCGCGATCCCGGCATGTCCGGCCGGCGGTCAGCTCCGGGCGGAGGGGCGGCGGCCGGCGCGGGCGAGGAGGGCGGCGGCGGGGCCGGTGGGGGTGGTGCCGGTCCGCCAGACGGCGCGCAGGGAACGTTCCAGCGTCATGCCCTCGATGGGGATCTCGGCGAGGGTCCCGGCGGCCAGGTCGGGACCGACGACGAGTTCGCTGATCAGGGCGGGCCCGGCCCCCGCGACCACCGCGTTGCGGACGGCCGTGCTGGAGCCGAGTTCGAGCAGCGGCGGAGCGAGGTCGAGGTCCTCGGCGGCCATGGCCTGGGCGGCGGCCTGCCGGGTGCCGGATCCGGCCTCCCTGCTGATCAGCGGGGTGGCGGCCACCTCGGCGGGCGGGACGGGACGGCCGCGGCGCGTCCAGCGGTGGCCGGGCGGCGCGACGAGGACCAGCCGGTCGCCCGCGACGGCGCGGCTGCGCAGGCCGGACGGGCGTCCGGGCGACTCGATGAAGCCGATGTCGACGTCGCCGTGCCGCGCGAGTTCGCAGACGCGGGACGAGTTCGTCACCTGCATGCCGACATGGAGGCCGGGGTCGTCGCGGCGGAGGTCGCCGATCCACGCGGGCAGGAGGTGTTCGGCGACGGTGAGGCTGGCCGCGACCGTGAGGCGGCCCGTGCGCTCCCGGCGGAGCGCCTCGGCGCCGTCGGTGAGCGCGGTGAGGTCGTCCAGGACGCGCCGGGCCCATCCGGTCACGAGCCGTCCGGCGGGGGTGAGGGCGGAGCCGCGGCGGGTGCGGTCGACGAGGCGGAGGCCGAGCCGCCGCTCGAGCCGGGACAGCCGCTTGCTGGCGGACGGCTGGCTGATGCGGAGCTCGGCGGCCGCGGCGGTGAGGCTGCCCTCCTCGGCGACCAGGACGAGCAGCCGCAGCGATTCGACGTCGGGCGGCGCGGTCATGCCGTCAGGCTATGACGTGAGACCGAACCGGCCGGTACCGGGACCGTCCGGACGGCTGAAGGCTGAACGCATGGATCCCGTACGCGCTGCCGCCGAACCCGAAGATCCCGAGGCCAGGGGCGCCGGCGGCGCGGGCGCCGGCGCGGCCGACGCCGACCGCGGCCCCGCCGACCGCGACGTCCGGCGCGGGCGCACGGCGCGCGGCCGGGGGCGGTGGGCCGCGGCCGGGCCGGGGGTCTCGGTCGCGGTGGCGGGGGCGGGCGCGGCGATGGTGCTCAACGGGTTCGTGCCCGCGCTGAGCGCCCTGACCGCGGCGGTGCTGCTGGGGGTCCTGGCGGGCGGTGCATTGCCCGCGGCGACGTCGGTCGGCCTGGAGTGGGCCACGCGGAGGTTCCTCAGGGTCGGGGTGGTGCTCCTCGGGCTGCGGCTCAGCCTCGGCGAGGTACTGCGGCTGGGGCCGGGGACGCTCGCGGTCGTGGTCGTCACCGTGGCGGCCGGGTTCGCCGGGACGATCGCGCTCGGGCGGCTGCTCGGGGTGTCGCGGGGGCTCGGGCTGATGGTCGCGACGGGGTTCTCGATCTGCGGCGCGTCGGCGATCGTGGCGATGGCCGGCGTCGCGCGGCGCGACCGGGAGGACGTCGCGACGGCCGTCACGCTCGTGACGATCTACGGGAGTGCGGCGATCGTGCTCGTGCCGTTCCTCGGCACGCGGGTGTTCGGCCTGGACGGCGGGACGCTCGGGATGTGGGCCGGGCTGAGCGTGCACGAGGTCGCGCAGGTCGTGGCGGCGGCGTCGCCGGCCGGTGCGGCGGCCGTGGGGACGGCGGTGATCGTGAAGCTGACCCGCGTGGTGCTGCTGGCGCCGATGGTCGCGGGGATGGGCGCCCTGGAGCGGCGGTCCGGGGACGCGGGGGCGTCGCGCCCGCCGATCGTGCCGCTGTTCGTCGTCGGGTTCCTGCTGGCGATGCTCCTGCGCAGCGCGGACGTCGTCCCGGGGGCCGTCCTCGCGGGGGCGGCGGACGTCTCGACGGTGCTGCTGGCCGCGGCGATGTTCGGGCTCGGGTCGTCCGTGCGGGTCGGGAGGCTGCTGCGGACGGGACGGCGCGGCCTCGCGCTCGGCGCCCTGTCGACGCTGCTGGTGGGCGGCGTCTCGCTCGGCGCGCTGACCGTCCTCGGGCGCTAGCCCCGGGTCACTCGTCGAAGCCGAGGCCGCGGAGGGCGGCCTGGCAGCCGTGCGCGACGTGCATCCGGGTCATCGCGACGGCCCCGACGGTGTCGCCGGACTCGAAGAAGCCGACGAGTTCGGCGTGCTCCCGGTACGCCTGCCGCAGGCGGTCGCCGCGGGCGGACGTGTTGATGTAGCGCTCGCAGGCGTGCCAGAGCATCTGCGAGGTGCGGCGGAGCATGCCGGGACCGAGCGCGGCGAACACCTCGAAGTGGAACGCGCGGTGCGCGAGGAGGTGCTCGAGCGGGTCGGGGTCGGCGGCGAGCTCCTTGAGGCGCAGCAGGTGGGGGCGCATGCGCTCGGCGGTCTCGGCGGAGGCCGTGGCGGCGACGCGTTCGGCCGCCATGACCTCCACCTCCTCGAGCATGCGGTAGCCGTCCTCGACGTCGTGACGGCGGATGTCCGACACGACGGCGCCGCGCCGCGGGTAGACCTCGGCGAGGCCCTCGGCGAGCAGTTCGCGGAACGCCTCCCGGACGGGGACGCGGCTGACGTCGAGTTCGGCGGCGAGCGGGTCGACGCGCAGCTTGGTGCCGGGCGGCAGCCAGCCGAGCACGATGCGCTTGCGGATCTCGTCCGCGGCGAAGTCGGTCAGCGTCTCGTCGCGGCCCGACCCGGTCGACCCCACGGAACCTCCTCGGTGGTTCGGCTCACCCCCATGATCCCACGGGGGTGTCAGGTGAACGGCCAGCCCAGCGGCGGGCCGATGTAGCTCTCGGCGAAGTTGCGGGCGTACGCGGTGGAGTGCTCGAGCTGCCACAGCCGGGAGCGCTGCAGCTTCTGCCGGAACGCCGCGTCGGGCGAGCCCGGCTCGTAGGTGTGCATCATGTGGATGAGCGCGTGGCTGAACTCCTGCGCCTTCCAGATGTCGGGGAGGCGCCGCGCGGAGTAGACGTCCAGGTCGGCCTCGTCGCCGGAGTCGGCGAAGCGGGCGAGGACGGCGTCGAGTTCGGCGGCGTCCGCCATCGCCAGGTTCATGCCCTTGCCGCCGGACGGCGTGATGATGTGCGCGGCGTCGCCGAGCAGGAACACGCGTCCGTGCCGCATCGGCTCGCACACCTTGCTCTGCATCTCCAGCATGTTCTTGCTGGAGACCGGGCCCTCGTTGAGGGTCCAGCCGGGCTGGGCGAGGCGGATGCGCAGCTCGTGCCAGATGCGGTCGTCCGGCCAGTCGTCGACGGTGTCGCCGAAGGGGACCTGGAGGTGGAAGCGGGTGACGGTGTCCGAGCGCAGCAGGTGCCCGGCGAACCCGGCGGGGTGGACGGCGTAGATCGTCGACTCCGAGGACGGCGGCGCCTCGGCGAGCAGCGTCAGCCAGCGGAACTCGTGCTGCATCCGGTATTCCGCGAACAGCTCCCACGGCGCGCACGCGCGGGTGGCGCCGTGCTGGCCGTCGGCTCCGGCGACGAACTCGGCGTGCACGACCGTCCCGTCCGCGCACTCCACGCGGGGGCCGTCCTCCCATTGCAGGACCTTGGTGGCGGTCGTCTCGAACAGGACGGTCCCGCCCCCGGCCTCGAAGCCGTCCAGGAGGTCCGACACCACCTCCTGCTGGGGGAAGACGTAGTGCGGTTTGTTGTCGTACATGGCGGAGTAGTCGGCGAAGAAGCTCTCGCCCTCCACGCGGAACTCGCAGCCGTGGTGGACGGCCCCTTCCTTGTGCAGCCGGTCGGACAGCTGCATCTTGTCCATCAGTTCGACGGTCCGGTGCTCCAGCAGTCCGGCGCGCGCGCGGCCGCGGATGGCTTCGGGGCTGAACTTGTCGAGGACGACGCAGGAGACCCCACGGCGTTGCAGCAGGTTCGCCAGCGTGAGACCGGCGGGTCCGGCGCCCACGATCGCGACCGTGGTGTGCAGTTCACGAGCCATTGACGGCTTCCTTCCAGGTTCGGATCGGTCCGGTTCTGCCTGTCACCGCCGGCGGGACGCCGGCCGCATCTCGGGCACGACGACGTCGCCGTCCAGGACGATCGGCTCGTCGTCCAGGAAGAGGCTGCAGTCACGCATGGGGATGTCGAAGTGGCAGGCCGTGTCGTTGGGGCCGCCCAGTTCGTTGTTGGGCCCGATGGAGAACATGACGTTGCCGTAGACGGCGCGGGGTTCCATGCCCATGCCGCCTGGGAAGGCCGGGGGCAGCAGCCCGTGCCACTTCGCGTTCTCGTTGAGGCCCCACCCGACGTGCGACATGCCGTAGCCGCGCGGATCGTCGAACGACTCGATGTAGGAGCGGAGCATCTGCGCGTCCAGGTCGCCCCGGATGTCGGTGATGAACCCCTTCTCGACGGTGATCTCCACCGGGCTCTGCACGTAGGTGTTGAACGGGAGGAGGACGTCGCCGGGCGCGAGCACGATCCGCCCGTCCACTCCGTCGTCGTCGCCGCCGGTGAACACGAAGCCGGACGGCCAGTGGTCCCAGCGTCCGGGCTCGTCGGTGTACCCGTACTCGGTGATCGCCGGGTAGCGGCCGAGACGGTACGTGACGTCGGTCCCGAGCGCGTTCGTGAAGCGGAGCGAGCCCGCCCGGCGCATCAGCTCCTGCCCGACCTCGACGCGTTCGCGCAGCTCCTCGGTCGGGAACAGGCGGGCGAGCAGCTCGGGCGGCTCGACGGCCGACAGCACGCGCGTCCCGGCGCCCTGGATCGCCGTCTGCTCCGCGGAGAACAGCAGGAAGATCAGGTCGACGAGCATGTCGGAGCGCTTCAGCGCCTCGACGGCCTCCGGGTTGCCCGCGAGGCCGGAGGCGCCGACCGCCCACGCGCCCCCGGCGGCCCCGGGCGCGGGCAGCCGCATGTGGTACGCCTTCGCGCCGAGCGACTGCGCCGCGTTCAGGAACGCGTCGGCGTAGTTCATCCGCTCGTCGCCCTGCGAGAGGACGGTCACCGACTCGCCCTCGTGGACGCCGCTCAGTTCGAGCTGCCTGCGGCACAGTTCGGTGAACGCGACCTGGTCGATCATCGTGGGTCTCCCATCGCCTCGGTCTCTTGCAGGAAGGAGCGGACGGCCGCGACGAACCCGTCGAACTCGTCCCACGGGATCATGTGGCCCGCGCCCGGCACGTCCACGACCGGGACGCCGGGGTTCGTCCGGCGGAGTTCGGCGGCGCCCGCGTCGGTCACGACGGGGCTCGCACCGCCCCGGATCAGCACCGCCGGACGTCCGAGCCGCTCCCAGTACGGGAGGAAGTCCTCGGTCTCGAACCCCGCGTGCGTCTCGCGGACGGCCGTCTCGTCGCACGACGGCAGCTCCTGCGCGCGGATCAGCAGCTCGCGTTCCGGCCACTTCGGGTAGAAGCGCCGCATCTCGCCGGGGGTGGTGCCGCGCCGGGCCTCGTCGAGCTGCGTCCGGAACGCCTCCCAGCTCGTCGGGTACGGGCCGCGCCCCGGCCCGGACAGCGGCGGGTCCGCCAGGACGAGCGGGCCGCGGCCCCCGTGCAGCACCCGCCACGCCGCGGCGATCCGGGCCCCCATCGAGTGCCCGAGGACGATCGGGTCGACGAGCCCGAGCGCGCCGACGACGCCCGCGAGGTCGTCGGCGTAGTGGCGGAGCGTGTAGTTCCCGGCGGGCGGTGCGTCCGACCTGCCCCGGCCGCGCACGTCCAGGACGTACACGCGGTGGTCGCGGGCCAGTTCGAGGGCGACGAACTCCGCCGTCAGCGCCGGGCTCGTGATGCCGGGGACGATGACGAGCGGGGCGCCCGCGTCGCCGTACCGCAGCAGATGGTGCCGGAGCCCCCCGGCGGTGACGAACTCGCCGGTCCCCTGCGGCTCGATCACGGCGCCGCCCCCAGCGGGCCGTCGAGCAGCGCGCCGCCGCCCGGGACGCGGGGGTCGAGGCCGAGCGCGTCCAGCAGCTCCCGCGTGGTCGCGGTCGCGGCCGAGAACACCGGCAGGCCGAACCCCTCCTGCGCCTCGGTGACGGCCGCGAGCGACGGCATCTGCACGCACGCCGACAGCACGACGCCCTGCGCGTCCCCGAGGTCCAGGTCGCGCGCGTGCTTCAGCGGGGCGCGCGGGTCGAGCCGCCCGACCTCCCGGTTGTCGGTGACCGACAGGCTCCGCACGGCCGTCACCTCGATGTCGTACGCGGCGAAGTACCGGACGACCATCTCCGTCAGTTCCGGGGCATAGGGGGCGACGATCGCGATCTTCGACAGGCCGAGCCGCCGGACACCGCGCACGAGCGCCCCCGCGCTGCTGGTCACCGGCGCGTCGCAGCCCGCCCCGGACGCCGCGTCCCGGAGCCGGCGCTCGGCCTCCTCGTGGGCCTTCGGCCCCTGCGCCATCACCGCGATCAGGCACGCGTACGCGATCGCGTCCACGCCCGCGTCCGCGACCTCGCCCGCGCACCGGTCCGCCTGCCCCGCCATCGCGCGCAGCGAGTCGGCGTCGACCGTGTGCAGCACGGCGCGGCTCGAGTGGAAGGTGAACCGCTCGTCCCCCGCCCGCCGGGCGAGCAGCTCGGGGACCTCGGTCTCCATCGTCGTGTTGGAACTCGGCACGATCAGGCCGATCCGGCGGTAGTTCACTGCCCCTCCACATAGTCGAGCGCCTGCTCCAGCGAGACCACGTCCGCGTACTTGGCCTGGACGTCGACCAGGGTCGCCTCGTGCGCGGAGCGGACGCGGTCGGCGACGGCCTCGGCCACCACCAGCGTCGGAAACCCGTACTGCACCGCGTCGACGGCCGTCGCGCGCACGCACCCGCTGGTCGTGGCGCCGCACACGACGACGGTGTCGGCGCCGTAGGCCCGCAGCAGCCCGGCGAGGTCGGTGCCGAAGAACGCGCTCGCGCCCGTCTTGGCCACCACGGGATCGGCGGGTTCGCGCGGCAGCCGCGGGTCGATCACGACCAGCTCGCTCCCCTGCCGCAGGACGCCCAGGCCGGGCGCCTTGTCCAGCCACGCGCTCGGCGCGTGCGGGGCGAAGGCGATGGTCGTGAAGACGACGGGCGCCGCGGCCGCGTGGAAGGCCCGCACCAGCCGTCCGGCCGCCGCGATCTCGTCCGGCATGTCGGCGCCGACGGGGACGGACGGGTCGGTGAAGCCCCGCTGCAGGTCCACGACCACGAGCGCCGGGCGGCGCCCGCGCCGGACCGTCCCGCCGAACCCGGCACGGACGTACCGGTCCTCAACGTCGTCGGTCATCAACGCTCCTCTCCGAAGCCCTCGCCTCGGTCGAGCGTCACCATAGATTTAATTAAATCCAGCCGTCAAGAGCACTCGAGGGCGCACCCCTTCGATCCAGCAAGGCGTCCCGAGGCGAAGGTACTGGCAGCTCAAGTCATGTTCTCGCGCCAACACGGCGGCCACGAACACCAACATCGTCGACGGACCCTTGACAGGATTGCATTAAACATACGACCATCCTCGGAACCATCGGCCGGTGCGGCCCCGCACGGCGATCCACCGGCAAGCGTCTAGAGCGAGGTCGACATGGTGAACGCTCAAGACCGTCCACCCACCCCCACCCCGTCCGTCCCCCACTACCGGACCCTGTGGCTGGTCCTGTTCGCCGGCTGGCTGTTCGCCTACGCCGACCGAGCGATCACCGGCCCCGTGGTCACCTGGATGATCGACAACGACGTCGACTTCCTGCAGGCGGCGGAGAACCCGCACGCCCTCGGCGGCCTCATCGGCAGCCTCTTCTTCGCGGGCTACATGCTCACGCAGCTCCCGAGCGGCCACCTCGGCGACCGCTACGGCCACGCGGCCGTCCTCACCGTCTCGTTCGTGTGGGCCGGCGTCGCCACCATCGTCAGCGGGCTCTTCGCGGGCCTGTTCACGTTCGTGGCGCTCCGCGTGATCACCGGGCTCGGTGAGGGCGCGTTCTACTCCAACGACCGCTCCCTCGTCGTCACCCACACCCCCGAGCACAAGCGCAGCCTCGGCCTCGGCGTCGCCATCACCGGCCTCGCCTTCGGGCTGACCGTCGCGAACATCGCCGCTCCCCCGCTGCTGAACCTCGGCGAGGACGTCCTCGGCCGCAACGACGCGTGGAAGCTCCCGTTCCTGGTGTTCGGCGGGCTGACGCTGATCCTGTCGGGGTTCATGTGGCGGTTCATGCGGCGGCTCGTGCAGCGCCCGCTGCGGCTGCGCGCCCCGTTCGGCCGCCTCGCCGCCATGTCCGTCGTGTTCTGCGCGCTGATCATGGCGCTGTTCTGGGCGAGCGACCGGCTCGGCATCCCCGAGTGGCTCGCGGCCGTCGCGCAGATCGTCCTGGCGCTCGCCATCGTCGCGGTCATGCAGCGGCGCCGCGGCGTCCAGATGGCGGCCGTCCTGCGCGACCGCGACACCATGCTGATCTACGTCGCGGCGATCTCCATCCTGTGGAGCATCTGGCTGTTCGGCTACTGGTCGGTCGCCATCGTGTCGTCCGCCGCCGACAGCTCCCTCGTCGAGGCCGGGCTCACCGCCGCGTTCAACGCGGGCGCGGGCATCATCGGGTTCCCCGTCGGCGGCTGGCTGTCGGACGTCGCCCAGCGCCGCGGCCTCGGGCGCCGCAACCTGCTCATCGGGGCGACGCTCGGGCAGGGCGTCCTCGTCCTCCTGTTCGGCTTCTACCTGCAGGTCGCGGGCGAGCCGTCGCTGTGGGTCATGGGCGCCCTCATGTTCGGCACCGGACTGTTCCTCAACGCCGTCCAGCCGATGTCGCAGGCCCTGACCGCCGACCTGGTGCGGCCGGAGAACCACGGCTCGGCGTTCGGCATGTGGAACCTCATCGCCGAGATCGGCGCCGTCGCCAGCCCGGTCGTCAGCGGCGCGCTCCGCGACGCGACCGGAAGCTGGACGACCGCGATCTACCTCGACGCGGCGCTCGTCCTCGGCAGCGCGCTCCTCTACCTGGGCGTCCGCAGGACGGGGCCCTTGGGGGCGGACGCGTCCGTCCCGTCCATGGCGGGCGGCAAGACCGCCTGACCCCGTGCCGGGCGGGGCCCGTCCGCCCCGCCCGGCTACCCTCCCGGCATGGACGACCGGCTCGCCGCCATCGACGACCTCCTGGCCCGCCCCTTCCCGGAGGGCGCGCACGGCCACGTGCACGTCCTCCACGCGACCCGGGACTTCTGGGACGACCGCGGCGAGGAGGTCGTCGAGGCCGCCCAGGCCGAGATCGACGCCGTCCACGACCCCCTGGTGGCCGCCCTGACGCGGCGGTGGGGCGAGCCCGAGCCGTTCGACCTCACGCCCTACCTGTGGGCCGAGGATCCGGCCCCGGAACCGATCGACCGGCTCTGCGCTCTGACGACACGGATGCTCCTCTGGCGTCCGACCCCCGCCCGCTGGCTCGGGCTCGCCGTCTGCCAGGCCGACGCGGAGTTCCCTCTCGAACTCCACGCGGCGGTCGGCGGGACGCCGATCCCCGGTCACTCCTCCGGACGGACGCTCCCCGCGTAGTACTCGGCCCCGCCGGGCGGCCCGGCGGGGCCGAAGCCGGCCGTCCACGCGTGCACCCGGCCCGGCGTGACGTCGCCGACGAGGCCCGCGGCGGCGACCGGCGGCGGCTCGCCCAGTTCCCGCCACTGCTCGATCGAGAGGGTGAGCGACAGCAGCCCGCGCAGATCGCGGACGACGCCGATGTCGCGGACCGCCGCACCCGCCAGGTCGAGGCCCTCGAGGCGCGGGAACGTCCGCAGCACGTCGAGATCGGCGGGTTCGACCGTCCGGAGCCGCACCGCCCGCAGGGTCGGATGCCCCTCCAGGCGGTCCAGGTCCACCGTGTCCAGCTCCAGCCGCAGCGCCTCGATCGGCGCGTCGAGCAGCGGGGTCAGGTCGACGGGCCCCGCGCCGAACAGCGTCACCGCCCGCAGGTGCGGCGCCCGGCGGACGGCGCTCAGATCGGGATCCTCGACCTTGTCGACCGCGAGGTGCTGGATCCTCTCCGGCTTCGACGGGATCGGCGCATGTCCCCGCCAGAACGCTTTACCGGAGTCCAGATAGCTGGGCGGCTCGGCGTTGACGTCGAGGTATCCGTCGTCGTCCTCCCGGTCGCCCCGGTCGATCGCCGCCACGAGGCGGCGCAGCATGTGCGTGACCGAGTCCGCGACGAGCAGCGGCGCGCCGCCGTAGTTGCGCCCCATCCGGATGACCTGCCCCGGGCGTCCGTCCGGCCCGGGGTCCAGGTCGACCGCCAGGTAGTCGCCGCCCGTGCTGGTCGCGAACGGGACCCAGTCGAGGCTGCTCGACCACCGCCGCACCTTGCCGGGCGGCTCCCCGCCGGGCATCGACCACAACGGCTCGTCCGTCCACGTCCACGGCTCATGGTGATGGACGTGGGTCGTCACGCTCTCCAGGTCGAACCACGGGTGACCGTGGAAGAGCCCCGTCTCCTCGTCCCCGTCCGCCTCGCCGTACAGGGCCGCCAGGTCGGGCGGGAGCTCGCCGTGGAAGGCGTCCAGCAGAGCGGTCCGCTCGTCCTCGGGCAGCGGGTCGGGAAGCCGCTCCTCCTCCCCCAGGATCTCCCCGCGCTTGCGCAGGTACTCGCGGAACAGCCGGACGGCCTCCTCCGGATCGCCCGCGAACGTGGGATCGGCCGGAGGCGGCTCCTCCGCGCCGGGCTCGTCCGGCAGGTCGTGCGGCCGGAGCACGTACAGGATCCGGTCCCGCTCGTCCCGCGAGCGGTGCAGGCCCGTGCCGACCACCGCCTCGTACCGTCCCGACGGCTCGACCACCAGGTCGACCATCACCTCCCCGCCCGTCGCGCCGCTCGCCGCGTAGAGCTTCCGCAGGCCGAGCGAGACCCGCAGGTCCCGGTCGCCGCCGTCCGTCTCGTACCGCCTGCCGGAGCCGCCCGAACCGGACTCCCGGTAGTACTCGCGCACCCGGGCCCGCCGCCATCCCGCCGGTGCGCCCTCCACGATCCGCTCTGCCGCGCCCCGCAGCAACGCGGACACCGCGGCCCGCTGTTGATCATCCATGCCGAGCATTCCTACAGCGCTCCCCCGACATCCCGCCCTGGGGTCCTGGATGGGCCCGGTGCGGATGAGGCACCTTCAACCATCACGGTGCCGCCGTGGAGGTCGGGTTCGGCCAGGCCCACCAGTCGCGCTCGGGCAGCCGCATCCAGACATCGGGCGGGCCGTCGACCGCCCGCGCGTCGGTCAGGTGCAGCCCGGCGACCGCGCAGGTGTAGGCGACGGCGTCGCCCCGCGTCAGGTAGCTCGCCAAGACCTCGCGGGTCGTCGCGTCGGAGTCGGGGTCGTAACCCGGGTGCAGGTCCCAGCCCTCCATCGAGCCGTCCCGGCAGACCGACCCCTGGTTTCCGCTCTTGGGGTCGGCGTACAGGCCGTGGGCGACGGTGCCCGCCGACAGCCGCGCCGTCACGCCCGGCATCTGCGGCGCGAACCCCCAGGGCTGCGTGACGACGCACCCGCCCGGCACGCTGGTGGTCGCCCGGACGGCTGAGCCTCGCGGGTCCGACGCCCGACCTGTTCAACGTGCCCGAAGGGATCGGCCTGTCGGCGGGCGAGGTCGAACTCGTCGCCGCGGCGGAGAGCCCTCCTCGGCCGCGGCGTGCAGCGCCCTGCGGTAGCCCCGCACCTCCCCGGTGGGGTCGGCACCGGCGTCCAGCAGAGCCCGGATCGCGTCCACGTCGGTCCAGCCCCCGTGCACGAGACCCGACCATCCGGATTCGTTCATGTCCACTCCCAGCGTGTCGGTGCGCCCTCGACCGTGGGGGCCGAGCCTGGCGGACGGCACCGACATCGCGGGCGGCTAGGCGGGGGCGGGCGTGCGGCCGGGGGTCAGGGCGAGGGCCGCGGCGGCGCCGACGGCGGCGGCGACGGCGGCGGCGACGGCGGCCAGGGTGAACGCCTCGGTGAAGCCGTCGAGCGTGGTCCCGGCCAGGCTCGCGGCGGCGACGCTCGACACGACGGCGGCGCCGAAGGAGGCGCCGAACTCGTGGAACGAGCTGACGATGCCCGAGGCGATCCCGGCCTCGTGCGGCGCCACCCGTCCGAGCGCGGTCGCCGAGGCGACGACGAACAGGGCTCCGGTGCCGGCCGCCGCGAACGCCACCCCGGCGACGACGGCGACGGGGTTCAGCGAGAGCGCGGGGACCGCCATGCCGATCGCCGCGACCACCAGGCCCGCGACGGCCGGTGCGCGCCCGCCCCACCGGCCGATCACGCGTCCGGTCACGTCGGCGCCGAGCATCGTCGCCAGCGCGACCGGCAGGAACAGCAGGCCCGTCCGCAGGGGGCCGTAGTCGCGGGCGTGCTGGAAGTAGAAGGTGCCGAGGAAGAACACCGCGATCATCAGCGCGGTCGCCATGAAGATGAGGAACGCGCCCGTCGCGACGGGACGGCGGATCAGGAGGCGGACGTCCATGAGCGGCGACCGGGCGCGCCGCTGCCAGAGCACGAACAGGGCGTAGCCGGCGGCGGCCGCGAGGACGAGCCATCCGGTGCGCGCGGTGAGCCAGCCGTCCTCGCCCGCGGCGATGAGCGCGTAGATCAGGGCCGCCGAGGACGCCGTCACGAGGACCGCGCCCGGGACGTCGACGCGGCCCCGTGCGGCCGCCGGGGGCTGGGCGGGGAGCATGGCGGCGAGGGCCGCGGCGATCACCAGGCCGATGGGCACGTTGACGTAGAAGACCCACTCCCAGCCGGGACCGGCCGTGAGCAGGCCCCCGAGCAGGACGCCGAGGGCCGCTCCGCCGCCGCCGAGCGCGGACCACACGCCGAGCGCCTTGTTCCGCTCGTCCCCCTCGAACAGCGCGACGACGAGGGACAGCGCGGCGGGGGACAGCAGCGCCGCGCCGGCGCCCTGCGCGACGCGTCCGCCCAGCAGCATGGCGGCGGACCCGGCCAGGCCCGTGACCAGCGAGGCCGCGGTGAACAGCAGGAGCCCGGCGAGCATGACGCGCTTGGCGCCGGCGAGGTCGGCGATGCGGCCGCCGAGGAGCATCAGGCCGCCGAAGGTGAGGGTGTAGGCGCTGACCGTCCAGGTCAGGGTCGCGCGGCCGACGTCGAGGTCGGTCTCGATGTGGGGCAGCGCGATGGCCACGACCGTGACGTCGAGGATCAGCATGAGCTGCGCCACCCCGAGGAGACCGAGGGCGCGCCATCGCGCCGGGTGCGGCTCGCGCGGCGCGGCCTTCCGTTGTGCGGACTGGGTCATCGGGCCCTCCCCGTGCCATAACTCGTACAACTGAATACGAGTTCTGCGGTCACCATAACTCATACATGGGCATACGGGTTAGGGTGGTCGCATGGCCGCACCGTCCGCCCGTCCTCGGCGCCGCGCCGATGCCGAGCGCAACATCGCCCGCATCGTGTCCGCCGCGCGCACCCTGCTGAGCACCGACCCGAACGCGAGCACGGACGACATCGCCCGTGCGGCGGGCGTGGGGCGGATGACCCTCTACGGCCACTTCCGCACCCGGGCCGACCTGGTCGAGGCCGCGCTCACCGACGCGCTGCGGGACGGCGACGCGACTCTGTCTGCGGTCGACCTGTCGGGGGACGCGCGCGAGGCGATCGGCCGCCTGCTGGCGTCGAGCTGGAAACTGGTGGCCGAGTCGGGGGCCCTGCTGGCCGCCGCCGAGGGGGTGCTCCCGGCGGGCCGGGTGCGCGAGCTGCACGATCCGCCCGCCCGGCGTGTGGCCGAACTGATCGGCCGCGGCCGGGACGAGCGCGTCCTGCGCACCGACCTGCCCGAGTCGTGGCTGGTGGCTGTCGTCCACTACATCGTTCACGGCGCGGCGGAGGAGGTGCGCGCGGGACGCCTCGCCGCCGAGGACGCCGCCGACGCGGTGACGAAGTCGGTCCTGTCCGTTCTGACGGGCTAGCCCCTCCACGGGACCCGCGGGAGTGCGTCAACGGCCCCCGTTCGTTGACGCACTCGCACGGGCGGCGTCCCGCGACGAGCCTCCGCCGACGATTCTACAAATGATCCTGTCTATTTGGTGGCGATGCGCGCACCGGGGCCGACCGGAGGTGCGGCGCGTAGGCGCCGCACTCGCTCAGGCGGGCCCGCGTCGAGGGCGAGCGGACGGTGTGGAACCGCCACGGCTGCCGGTTGCGCGCCGAGCCCGTCCAGCGCGCGGTCTCCAGGATTTCGCGCAGCGCGTCGTCGGCAACGTCCTCGCCGGTGAACCATCGCGTCGCCCGCAGGGACCGGAGGGCGGCGGGCGTCGGCCGGTCCGTCACAGGCCGCGGACCACCTTCGCCGGGGTGCCCACGGCGACGACGTCCCGGGGGATGTCCCCGGTGACGACCGACCCGGCGCCGATGACGCTGTTCGCGCCGATGGTGACCCCGGCGAGGACGATCGCGCCGCCGCCGAGCCAGACGTTGTCCTCGATGAAGATCGGCTCGGCGGCCTCCAGCTTCGCCCGCCGCTGCTCGGGGTCGAGCGGGTGCGTGGGGGTGAGCAGCTGCACGTTCGGGCCGATCTGCACGTCGGCGCCGATCGTGATGGGCGCGACGTCCAGGGCGGTCAGCCCGAAGTTCGCGAACGTGCCCGGACCGACGGTGATGTGGGTGCCGTAGTCGACGTACAGCGGCGGCCGGACGTGCGCGTCGGGGGCGATCGACCCGAGCAGCTCCTCGATGAGGGGACGTGCGGCGTCCTGGTCGGTGGCGTACACCTCGCCGTACCGGTGGGCCAGGGCGATCGCGCGCTTGGACGCGGCCTCCAGCTCGGGGTCGTCGGCGATGTACGGGTCGCCGGCCAGCATGCGTTCGCGGTTGGTTCGGGTGTCCCCGGCGAAGAAGTCGGTCACGCGGACCAGCCTATGCAGGGTCCGTGCGCCGACCTCCTCGCCGACGGCGTTCAGTGCTGCCGCTGCGGCTCGCCCTCCGTCCGGGGGACGGCGGCCGCGACCGGCTCGGCGGGCGGGTCGACCGACAGGCGCGGCAGGCGGGCGTCCAGCCATCGCGGCAGCCACCAGTTGGCACGGCCGAGCAGGTGCATCAGGGCGGGGACGAGCACGGTGCGCAGCACGAACGCGTCCAGCGCCACGGCGGCGGCGAGGCCGACGCCGAACTCCGCGATCACCCGCCGGCCCCCCAGCACGAACGCCCCGAACACCGCGATCATGATGGTGGCGGCGGCGGTGATGACGCGTCCGGTGGCGGCCTGCCCGACGATCACGGCCCGTCCGTTGTCGCGGTGCCGCGCCCACTCCTCGTGCATCCGGCTGACCAGGAACACCTGGTAGTCCATGGACAGGCCGAACAGGACGGGCAGCATCAGCACCGGCAGGAACGTCTCCACCGGGCCGGTGCCCAGGCCGAACGGCTCCGAGGCCCACCCCCACTGGAAGAGGGCGACCACCACGCCCATCGCGGCGCCCGCGGCGAACAGGTTCATCACCGCGGCCGTCGCCGGGACGACCAGGCTGCGGAACGCGAGGAGGAGCAGCAGGAACCCGAGGCCGACGATCACGCCGACGAACAGCGGCATCCGGTCCGCCAGCACGTCCGCGAAGTCGTCGTCGACGGCCGTCTCACCGCCCACGTGGACCTGGAGGCCGGTGTCGCGCTCGGCGGCCGGGACGTGTTCGCCGCGCAGCCGCTCGATCAGCTCGGACGTGCGCGGCGACTGCGGCGAACTCGTGGGGACCACCTCGACGACGCCCACGGTCGCGCCTTCCCGCATCGGCACGGCGGTCGCGCTCGCCACGCCCTCGGCGTCGCGCACCCGCCGGGCGAGCGCGTCGAGCGCCGCCCGTCCGTCCGCGTTCGGCACCTCGGCGACCAGGTACAGCGGGCCGTTGAACCCGGGCCCGAACCCGTCGGCCAGCATGTCGTAGGCCGCGCGGGTCGTCGTGCCCTGCGGGTCGTTGCCCTGGTCGGACGAGCCGAGCCGCATCCCGAACACCGGGATCGTGAGCACCGCCATGACGAGCAGGGCCACGGCGGACAGCGCCCTCGGGCGCCGCCGCACGGCGGCCGCCCAGCGCGACCACGCCCCGGTGGCCTCGGTCTCGGCGACGGGACCGTGCTCGGCGAGGGCACGCCGTTCCCGGCGGCTGAGCGTGCGCGTCCCGAGGAAGCCGAGCATCGCCGGAAGCAGGGTGACGGCGGCGACGGCGGTGAACGCGACCGTCATCGCCGCGCTGATCGCCACGCCGTTCAGGAAGGCGAGGCCGAGGACGAGCATGCCGAGCAGGGACACGACGACGGTTCCGGCGGCGAACAGGACGGCCCGGCCGGAGGTGCGCACGGCCGCGACGACCGAGTCCTCCACGTCGCGTCCCGCCTTCAGTCCGGCGCGGTGGCGCGTGACGATGAACAGGGCGTAGTCGATGCCGACGCCGAGCCCGATCAGCGTGCCCAGCGTGGGGGCCAGGTCGGCGACCGTGAACGCGTTGCTGAGCAGCCCCATCGCCAGGATCGCGCTGCCGAGTCCGGCGACGGCGGTCACGAGCGGGACGGCCATGGCGAAGAGCGATCCGAACGCCAGGAACAGCACGACGGCCGCCGCGACGACGCCGATCAGTTCGGCGGTGCCGGTGCCCGGCTCGTCGACGCGCGTGACCGCCGGACCGCCCAGTTCGACGCGCACCCCGTCGGCGGCGGCCTGCCGGGCGGTGTCGACGACCCGCTGGACGTCCTCGGGCGCCAGGGCCTCGGTCTGCTCGCCGAAGGCGACCTGGGCGTAGGCGGTGCGGCCGTCCCGGCTGACCTGCCCGTCCCCGCCCGGTCCGTACGGCCCGCGCACGTCGCCGACGGCGGGGAGCCGGGAGATGCGGTCGAGGGCGGCGGTCATCCGCTCCCGGACGGCGGCGTCGCGGACGGTCCCGCGTTCCACCCGCCACACGACGGTGCCGGTGGAGCCGGACTGCTCGGGCGACGCCTCCTGGAGCAGTTCCAGGGCGGTCTTGGACTCGGTACCGGGAAGGGTGAGGTCGGTGCTGTAGGAGGTGCCGACCGACTGGGACGCGACGCCCAGCCCGGCGAGGGCCCCAAGCCAGAGCAGGACGACGACGAGCCGCCGCCGGTGGCACCAGCGTGCGAGAGCGGACATGTTCCCCTCAAAGAAGGCATGCGAAAGCAGACGTACGTGCTTTCGGGACGGAAAAGGACAGGTGCGTTCAGCGGCCGTCGCGGCCGGGCGGGCGCCCTCCATAACCTGAACATAGGTTCACCATCTATAGTGAACCATAGCTCATGTTGTGGAGTCCTCGGAAGGGACGGTGACGTTCATGGGGTTGCGCGCCGACGCCGCCCGGAACCGGGCCAACATCCTGCGCGCCGCGCGCACGCTGATCGCCGCGCGCGGCGAGCAGGCCGGGATGGACGACATCGCCCGCGAGGCGGGCCTGGCCGTGGGCACCCTCTACCGGCACTTCCCGACCAAGGCCGACCTGGTGAACGCGATCGTGGACGAGATGTCCACCCGCATGTTCGAGGCGCTCGACACCGCCGTCGCGCGCGTCGACGCGGGCGGCAGCGCCGTCGCCGAGCTGACCACCCTGTTCGAGTGGGCCAGCGAGGCCGTCGGCCAGGACCGCGGGGTGAAGGCCGCCCTGCGCAACCTCGGCATGGCCGACCGTCCCGACCTGGGGGAACGCGCCGTCGGCGGGCTCGCGCGCATCGTCGGGGCCGCACACCGCGAGGGCACCCTGCGCCCCGACGTCACCGTCGGCGACCTCGTGCTGCTGATGGGCACCCTGCCGGACGACGACGTCCCCGAACCGGCCCGCCGCCGCTGGGTCGAACTGGCGCTGCGCGGCCTGACCACCGGCCGTCCCGCCGCACCCGGGGAGCCGCACCGTGCCCGCCCTTGACCACCTCGTGTACGCGGCGCCGGACCTCGCGGCGGCGGTGGAACGGATCGCCGAACGGACCGGGGTACGGCCGGTCGAGGGCGGGCCGCACGTCGGCCTCGGCACCCGCAACTTCCTGCTCGGGCTCGGCGGCCGGAGCTACCTGGAGATCGTCGGCCCGGACCCGGACCAGCCCGACGTCGCCGGTACGCGCCAGTTCGGCGTCGACGGCCTGGCCGCGCCCGCGCTGGTCGGCTGGGCGGTCGCGACCGACGGCATCGACGCCGCCGTCGCACGGGCCCGGACGGCCGGGATCGACCTGGACGACGCGTTCGGCATGTCCCGGCGGCGCCCCGACGGCACGCTCCTGAGCTGGCGGCTCACCCCGCCGACCCCCGGCGTCCGGCCGTTCCTGATCGACTGGGGGGACGCGGACCATCCGGCGGACGCGCTGCCGGTCGTCCCGCTCCGCTCGTTCGTCATCACGCACCCCGACCCCGGCGCGCTGCGCGCCGAACTCGCCGCGCTCGGCGTCGCGCCGGAGGTCCGGACGGGCGAACGGGAGGGCCTGACCGCACGCCTGGACGGCCTCGACCTCGGCCCGCCTTGACGGTGCGCGCGAACGGGGGATCTGATGGCCGCATGAAGATCCGCATCGGTGTGGGGGACGTGCCCGAACGCGGCACGGTGGACGATCCGGCGCTCAGCGGCCTCGCGGCGGACCTGGAGTCGCGCGGGATCGACTCCCTGTGGCTGTCGGACCTGGTGTCCGCGCCCGGCACGGTCGACCCCCTGGTCGGCATGGCCTACGCGGCGGGCCGCACCGAACGGCTGAAGCTCGGGACGGGCGTGCTGGTGCTGCCCGGACGCAACCCCGCGATCGTCGCCGCGCAGCTCGCCGGGCTCGCGGCGCTCGCCCCCCGGCGCGTCCTGCCCGTCTTCGGCGTCCGTCCCGCCCGGCGCGGCGACCGTCCCGCCTTCCCCGTGGACGGCGGCCGCGCGGAGGTGTTCGAGGAGGCCCTGCAGGTCGTGCGGGCGCTGCTCACCAGCCCGTCCGTCACCCACCGCGGGCGGTACTTCACCTTCGAGGACGCGTCGGTCGCGCCCCTGCCCGCCAAGCCCCTCGACCTGTGGCTGGGCGGCCGCGTCCCCGCCGCCATGGACCGGATCGGACGGCTCGGCGACGGCTGGCTCGGCAGCACGATCACCCCGGCCGACGCCGAGACCGGCCGCGCCCGGATTCTCGCCGCCGCCGACCGGGCGGGCCGGGCGATCGAGGAGGACCACTACGGCACCTACCTCACGATCGTCCAGGACGACACCGACCACCGCACCGTGGACGCATTCCTGGCCCGGCTCGCGAAGGACCGTCCCGACGTGGCCGACCCGCGCGACCTCCTCTGCTGGGGCTGGGACGGCGCCCGCGCACACCTCCGCCGCTTCATCGACGCCGGCCTGTCGAAGTTCGTCGTCCGTCCGGCGGGCCCGGTGCCGTCCCGTCCCGCCTGGCTCGACGCGTTCGCCGCCGAACTCCTCCCCCTCGAGAACCGCTGACCCGCTCGGCCGCCGGACCTTCGAACCGGGCCACGGAGCAGGAGCGCCCGCCTCTAGCCGATAAGGGTCTTCTTCGGGCGGACGATGCAGAACTCGTTTCCCTCGGGATCGGCCAGCACGGTCCACGACTCGTTGCCGGTCTGCCCGACGTCCGCCCTGCGGGCGCCGAGTGCGAGAACGCGCTCGATCTCGGCCTCCCGGTCCTCCGCGGGGGACGTCAGATCGAGATGCACGCGGTTCTTGACCACCTTGCGGTCCGTCACCGGCATGAAGCAGATGCCCACCTGCGCGTTCTCGTCCGGCCCGATCACGACCTCCCGTTCCCGTTCGGAGAGGATCCGCCAGCGCAGCACCTCGGCCCAGAACCGGGCCAGGCCGGGCAGGTCGTGGGCGTCGATGACGATGTGATGCAGCGAGACAGGCATATCGGCAGTATGCCCGTTGACCGCCAGAGCCCCGCTGTGGTCAGCGCACGAACTCGTCCCGCTTCACCCGGGCAAGCAGGTCGGCGAACGCCGCGCGGTCGAGGGCGAGGTGCCCCGCCTCGCAAGCCTTGCTGTCCCGGATGGCCACTTTTCCAGGGAGCGCCGCCAACTCAACACAGTTTCCGTGGCCCTCCGACCGCGCGGACTTGCGCCAATTAGTGATCATGAGAATGCGTCCAGTGTCTTGACGATGAAGGCCCGGGATGCCTCGATGGACAACGAGGACATACCGATCTGGTCGTACCGTATCGCTTGCTCCTGAATGTCGGTGGCGTCGAGCGAGACGTGGCCAATGGAACCAACGGCGGCGAAGCCGAGGTCGCCCGTGGGTGTCTGCATGACGGTGAACCCGCCGCCCACGCCGCCGTAGCCGACGAGGCGGTCCGAAGTGACGCGCAGGTAGACGTTCGGCCACTCCGACACCTCCAGAAGGTGCCCGAGCTGGTCTCGCATGACCTCCTCATCCCCGAATGCGCGGAGGATGGCCGCGGTGTCGATGATGGCCATGAGTTTGCAGGGCTCCTGTCGCCTCAGGATCTCCTGCCGCGCCAGGCGTTCGGTCACCGCCTCCTCCACGTCTGTTCTTCGGCTGGCCACGAAGACGGCCCGCGCATAGCCATCTCGCTGGAGGAGCCCGGGCATCAACGACGGCTCGTAAGTCTTGATGAGCGTGGCACGCCGCTCATATTCCTTAAAGGTCTCCCACCAGTCGAGGTCCCGGGCGCTCTTGGCGTGTTTGACCAGATTTTCGAAGAGGCCCTGAGTCCCCCATGCCCGGTCCAAGATCCTTGCGCGGGCGATCGGCAGTTGAACGTAGCCCGATTCATACCGTGCAACAGTCGACCGATTGCAGTCGAGTATCACCCCCAGGGCATCACCGGAGAGTCCGCGCGCGTGACGCTGTCTTCGCAGCTCAACAGCTATTAGATCCCACAGGGAGACATCCGGACGGAGGTAGTCGTGGCCGTTCATGCCTCTCCTCTACTTGTTGCATTCTTCCCACGAACCTTTTCAAGGTAATCAGCGAACGTCACCCTTGTCTCAGAAACCGAAGAGGCGAGGGGGAGCAATAATGAACACCAAAGCCACCCAATCGGGCGAGCTGGACATATCGTGTCTAGCGGCGCGGAGTACGCCGGGAATGGTGCGGACGCTCGTGGGGTTCCGGCTGGACGAATGGGGGCTCCGGAAGATCGCGGACGACGTTCTCCTGATCGTCGCCGAGTTGATCACGAACGCGGGTCGGATCACGCCGGACTCGGAGATCCGGGTTCGGGTCGCGCGGGAGGGCGGGGCCGTGCTCGTCGCGGTGTGGGACTCGTCCGACGCGATGCCGCTCGTTCGGCCGCTCGTCCGGGACGTCCTGCCCGACGCCTCGGCCCTGGAGCCCGGACGCCACGAAGGCGGGCGGGGGCTGCACCTCGTGCGGGCGCTCGCATCGGGCTGCGGGGCGTGCAGGACCGAGCCGTCCGGCAAGTGGGTCTGGGCCAAGGTCGCTGCTGGATGAGGGGACGGCTCGTGCGGCGGCGGCTGGACTCGCTCGCGGAGGCCGTGAAGGCGCGCGGTGGGCGGTGCGTCAAGTTCTACGACGTGCGCCCGCCGCTGCTGTGGGTGTTCATGGACGATCGGACGGGCCCTGTGCAGGTGAGCGGACGGGTGATGCCGGACGGCACGTGGGCCTACGTCGAGGAGCGTCCGATCGTCGCGGGCGGGGACCGCGCGGCGGCCGAGGTCGCGGAGCGGTCGGCGGAACGGGGATCATGGGCGGGTGCGTGAGTTCGAGGAGCTGGTCGCGGAGGCCGAGGCGGCGCCCGTCGAGGGGTGGGACTTCTCGTGGTTCGAGGGGCGGGCCACCGAGGCGCGGCCCTCGTGGGGGTACCAGCGGTCGCTGGGCGCCCGGCTGCGCGAGGTCGATGCCGCGCTGGACGTGCAGACGGGCGGTGGCGAGGTGCTCGCGGGGGCCGGGGCGCTCCCGCGGACGATGGTGGCCACGGAGGGGTGGCCGCCGAACGTCGCGAAGGCGACCCGGCTGCTGCATCCGCGCGGGGTGGTCGTGGTGGCGGATCCGGACGAGCCGCCGCTGCCGTTCGCCGACGAGGCGTTCGACCTGGTGACGAGCCGGCATCCGGTGACCGTGTGGTGGGACGAGATCGCGCGGGTGCTCCGGCCGGGCGGAACCTACTTCGCGCAGCACGTGGGGCCCGGGAGCGTCTGGGAGGTCGTGGAGTTCTTCCTCGGGCCGCGGCCGGACGCGAAGCGGGCGCGGCACCCGGATGTGGAACGGGCCGGTGCCGAGGCGGCGGGGCTGGAGATCGCCGATCTGCGGATGGAGCGGCTCCGGATGGAGTTCTTCGACGTCGGGGCCGTCGTCCACTTCCTGCGGAAGGTCGTGTGGACGGTCCCGGGGTTCACGGTCGAGAAGTACCGGGACCGGTTGCGGGAACTGGACGCGCGGATCCGGACGGACGGCCCGTTCGTCGCCCATTCGACGCGGGTGCTCGTCGAGGCGCGCAAGCCCTGAAGCCCCCGGGCCGCGCCGGCGGCCCGGGGACGTCCCGTCAACGGGGGCGGGGCGGGTACTTCGCGATGAACAGCCCCTCGGCGGTGACGCAGTCCCGGCCGCCCTGCCGGATGGCGCCGACCGTCCGGATCTTGCGGCCGTCCACCGAGACCTGGCGGGCCGAGACGGTGAGGGGCTCGAACAGCGGCGTCAGACGGTGGTAGCGGAGGGTCAGTTCGGCCGTCATGCCCGAAACGCCCGCCCAGCCGTTCGCGACGCCGAGGGTGTGGTCGAGCATCAGCGCGGAGATGCCGCCGTGGACGCTCGACGGCGGCCCCTGGTACGGGAGGTCGAGGGTGACGTCCGCCGAGATGCCGCCGTCGTCGGTTCCCTCGTATTCGAGGGGCGGGGCGATGGGGTTCTCGGGTCCGGTGGCCGGGTCGTGGCGGGTGTTGCCGTCGCCGCGCCACATGTCGACGAGGCGGTCGTCGAGGGTCGGCGCCGTCGCTTCGAGGTCGTCGGCGACGGCGTTCAGCCGGTCGGCGATGTCCGCCATGTCCGCCGTGGAGATGTCCCCGGCGCGGACGAGCGCGGCGATGACGCGGCGGGCGGCGGCGGAGGCGCCGTCGACGCCGCAGTGCCGGGCGGACGCCTGGAGGTCCATCGTCACGCGGGCCTCCCGGTCGGCTGCGGGTCGCGGGGCAGTCCGAGGATCCGCTCGCCGATGATGTTGAGCTGGACGTCGGTGGTTCCACCGGCGATCGACATGTTGCGCGAGTTCAGGAACATCCAGGTGGGGTCCTGCATGCCTCCGGGGCCTTCGCCGGTGAGGGCGTCCGGGCCGATCCAGTCGACGGCGGTCTCCCAGACCTGCTGGATGTGCTCGACGCCGATGAGCTTGCCGATGGACGACTCGGCCCCCGGCTGCCCGCCGGCGAGCGAGCGCAGCGTGGTGCGGAGGCCGAACAGGCTGCTGGACTGGGCGTCGCAGAGGATGCCGCCGAGGGTGGTGAGGCGCTCGTCGTCGTCCTCCTGGACGAGCTTGAGGAGGGCCTCGCCGCCGCTGCCGAGGGACGAGTCGTTGGAGAGCGAGACGCGCTCGTTCGCGAGTGTGGTGCGGGCGAGCTTCCAGCCGTCGCCGGGGCCCGCCACGAGGAGGTCGTCCGGGACGAACACGCCGTCGAGGAACACCTCGTTGAACAGGGTGTCGCCGGTCAGCTCGCGCAGGGGGCGGATGTCGATGCCGGGCGACTTCATGTCCAGGAGGAAGTACGACAGTCCCTTGTGCTTGGGGACGGACGCGTCGGTGCGGGCCAGCAGGATGCCCCAGTCGGCCTCGCGGGCCATCGACGTCCACACCTTCTGGCCGCTGATCTTCCAGCCGCCCTCCACCTTCTCGGCGCGGGTGGTGAGGGCGGCGAGGTCGGAGCCGGCGCCGGGCTCGCTGAACAGCTGGCACCAGCGGACGTCGCCGCGCAGCGACGGCGGCAGGAACCGGGAGTGCTGGGCGGGCGAGCCGTGCTCGATGAGCGTCGGCACCACCCAGTTGCCGATGATCATGTCGTGGGCGCGCAGGTCCGCGCGCCGCATCTCCTCGGCGATGACGAGCTGGGTGACGGCGTCCGCGCCCTTGCCCCACGGGGCCGGGAGGTGCGGCGAGGTGTAGCCGCGGTCGGCGAGGTAGTCGACGCGTTCCTTGGCGGAGAGCGCCTTGGCCGGTTCGAGTTCGGCGCGGATCCCGGTGCGGATCTCCTCGGCCTCGGGCGGGAGGTCGACGATGAGTTCGCGGCGGACGCCGTCGAGGGTGAGGCGCGCGACGCGGCGGCGCCAGGCGCCCGTGGAACCGAGGACGATCCGGAGCGTCTGCGTCCGGCGCAGGTACAGGCTCGCGTCGTGCTCCCACGTGAAGCCGATGCCGCCGAGGGTCTGGACGCAGTCCTTCGCGGTGGTGAAGGCGGCCTGCGGGGAGGTCGCCCCGGCGACGGCGGCCGCCAGGGACGCCTCGTCGGTGCGGGCGTCGTCCTGGGCGCGGGCGGCGTCCCAGGCGCAGGCGCGGGCCTGCTCGGCGTGGGCGAGCATGCGGGCGCAGCGGTGCTTGACGCCCTGGAACTGCCCGATCGGACGGCCGAACTGCTCGCGGACCTTCGCGTACCCGGCGGCGGTCGCGGTCGCCCAGTCGGCGAGGCCGGACGACTCGGCGGCGAACAGGACGGCGGCGAGGTCGAGGACGGTCCGCGCGTCGATGTCGAGGATCGCGTCCGGCACGAGGCCGTCGGCGCGCAGGCGGCCGAGGCGCCGGGTCAGGTCGTGGCTCGGGAGCTCCTCGGCGTCCGCACCCGTGAGGACGACCCACGCGGTGTCCCCGCCCCTGCGTGCGGGCACGACGAGGACGTCCGCGAGGTGCGCGCTCGGGATGGGCTCGGACGTCCCTTGGAGCGTTCCGTTCGGGGAGAGTTCGAGCCCGCCGGGCCGGAGCCCGACGGCGCCGATCCGGGCCCCGGACGCGAGCCCTTCGAGGTGCTCGTGGTGACCGGCGCGGTGCAGGACGGCGCTCGCCAGGACGGTCGGGAGGAACGGCCCGGGGGTCATGGCCCGGCCCAGCTCCTCGAGCACGACCGCGAGTTCGAGCATCCCGTAGCCGGCGCCGCCGAGGTCCTCGGGGAGGTGCAGGCCGAGCAGGCCCTGCGCCGCGAGGTCGTCCCAGAACGGGGGGACCTTCTCCCGGTCGGCGTCCACGGCGGTGCGCACGGCGGCCTGCGTCACCTGGCGGGCGGTGAAGGCGCGCACGGCGTCGCGGAGGTCGCGGTGCTCCTCGGTCAGTCCGATGGTCATGCTCAGATCCGTTCGATGATGGTCGCGGTGGAGTGCGCGCCGCCCGCGCACATGGTGACGAGCGCCGTGGACTTGTCGGCGCGCTCCAGCTCGGCCACCGCCTGGGTGATCAGGCGGGCGCCGGTGGAGCCGACGGCGTGGCCGAGGGCGATGGCGCCGCCGTTGACGTTGACCTTGTCCATGTCGGCGCCGAGGACGCCCGCCCAGGACAGGACGACGGAGGCGAACGCCTCGTTGATCTCGACGAGGTCGATGTCGGAGAGCTTCATCCCGGCGCGGTCGAGGACGTCCCGGGTGGAGTCGATGGGGCCGTCCAGGTGGTAGTGCGGGTCGGAGCCGACCATGGTCGACGCGACGATGCGGGCGCGGGGGCGCAGGCCGAGTTCGGCGGCGCGCTCGCGGGACATGAGCAGGACGGCGGCGGCGCCGTCGCTGATCTGCGAGGAGTTCCCGGCGGTGTGGATCCCGTCCGGGACGACCGGGTTCAGCCCGGCGAGCTTCTCGAGGGACGTCTCGCGGAGGCCCTGGTCGCGGGTGACCGTCGCGGTCTCGCCGGTCGGGCCCTCCTTCGTCATGACCGGGGCCTCGATCTCGACGATCTGCCCGGCGAAGCGGTCCTCGGCCCAGGCGCGGGCGGCCTTCCGCTGGGAGGCGAGGCCGAGCGCGTCGGCGTCCGCGCGGGTGATGCCCCGGTTCTTCGCGATGCGCTCGGCGGCGGTGAACTGGTCGGGGTAGTCGAAGTCCCAGCCGTCCGGCATGGGGCTGCCGGTCTCGGGCGTGAGGGCCTGGCCGAGGAACACGCGGCTCATGGCCTCGACGCCGCAGCCGATGCCGGTGTGGATCGTCCCGGCCGCGATGAGGCCCGCGACGAGGTGGACGGCCTGCTGGGACGAGCCGCACGCGCAGTCGATGCTGGTGCAGGCGGTCGTGTACGGGAGGTCCGCGTACAGCCAGGCGTTGCGGGTGACGTTGTTGGCCTGCTCCCCCGCCTGGGTGACGCAGCCGCCGACGACCTGCCCGACCGTGGCCGGGTCGACGCCGAGCCGGTCGAGCAGTCCCTTCTGGGCCGCGCCGAGGAGCTGCGCCGGGTGCAGGCCCGAGAGGGCGCCGTGGCGCTTGCCGACCGGGGTGCGGGCGGCGTCGACGATGACGGCTTCAGGCATGGGAGCTTCCTTCCTGTCCGGTCAGGACGCGCTTGGCCCAGCGGTAGTCGGCCTTGCCGCTGGGCGAGCGCGTCACGGCGCCGGTGAACGTGATGATCGCCGGGATCTTGTAGCCGGCGAGGTGGTCGCGGCAGTGCGCGCGCAGGTCGTCGGCGGACGGGCCGGTGCCGGGGCGGAGCTCGACGACGGCGGCGACGCGCTCGCCGAACCGCTCGTCCGGGACGCCCGCGACCAGCGCGTCCATGACGTCGGGGTGGGCCTTGAGCGCCTGCTCGACCTCTTCGGGGAAGACCTTCTCCCCGCCGGTGTTGATGCAGCCGGAGCCGCGGCCGAGGACGACCGTGGTGCCGTCGGCCTCGACGCGGGCCATGTCGCCGAGGATCGCCCAGCGGGTGCCGTCGATGACGGGGAACGTCCGGGCGGTCCTGTCCGGGTCGTTGTGGTAGCCGAGCGGGACGTGCCCGCTGCGGGCGATGTACCCGGTCTCGTCCGATCCGGGCGGGACGGGGTTCATCGCGGCGTCCACGACGGTGACGCGGGGGTTGGGCGACAGCCGCATGAGGCCGTCGGCGCCGACGGTGATGGTGCCGTCCACGCCCGACTCGGACGCGCCGAACCCGTTGTTGACGTGCACGCCCGGGATCAGCTCGGCGAACTCCTCCTGGACGCTGCGCGACAGGATCGCGCCGCCGGAGCCGAGGACCATGAACGACGACAGGTCGTACGCGGCGCCGTGGGCGCGGATCGCGTCGGCGAGCGGGCGGGCGATGGCGTCGCCGACGACGGTGATGATCACGGCCTTCTCGCGGTCGATGAGCCGGAGCGCCTCGACGGGCTCGAAACGGCGCATCAGGACCGTGGGCGCGCCGGTGAGCAGCGCGGTCAGCAGCGTGTAGGTCGCGGCGCCGTGCATGAGCGGGGCCGTGAGCAGGTACGGGACGGGCGTCCCGGCCTCGGCGGCGGCGGCGAGGGCGGCGGCGGTGCGGTGCGGCTCGCCGTAGTGGTTCCCGCCGCGCAGGGCGGCCATGTAGAAGTCCTCGTGCCGCCAGACGACGCCCTTGGGCAGGCCGGTCGTGCCGCCCGTGTAGATGACGAACCGGTCGTCGGGCGAGCGGCCGGTGCGCGGTGCCGCGCCGTCCGGGGCGTCCGGGGCGTCCGGGGCGTCCGGGGCGTCCGGGGCGTCCGCGAAGCCGGCGACGCCGATCCGGTCGGGCCAGGACGGCGCCTCGCCGGAGCCGGCGACCACCGCGAGGCGGAGCGCGGGGCAGTCCCCCGCGACGCGGGCGGCGGCGGGCGCGAACTCCGCGTCGACGAACAGGGCGGCGAGGCCCGCGTCGGTGTAGAGGTGGTGCAGCTCCCGGTCGGTGTAGCGGTAGTTGATGTTGACCGGGACGGCTCTGGCCTTCACGCACGCGAGCAGCGCCTCCACGTACTCGACGCCGTTCGGCATGTGCAGGCCGACGTGCTCGCCGGGCCCGATGCCGGACGCCCGCAGCCGTGCGGCCTGCGCGTCCGCGCGGCGGTCGAGGTCGGCGAACGTCGCCCGGCGGTCCCCGCACACCAGGGCGAGGCGGTCCGGCACGGCCGCCGCCACCGCCTCGAAGAGTGTCGCCAGCTGAAGCGTCATGGAGGCGAAGTTAGAATTGATTCTCGTCGTGCGACAAGATCAGTCCCACTGAGTGGTTCCCGGGCGTCGGAGGGGCTGCGTCCGGCCCGCTGAGCGGGACCTCCGCGGCCGGAAAAATAGAATTCGTACTAGCCTCCGGGGCGTCATCGTGAACACCGACCGGAGGCACCCGATGAACGCTGACCTCACCCTGGCGGGCCGCACCGCCATCGTCACCGGCGCGGGCGCCGGGCTGGGCCGCAGCGAGGCCCTCGCGCTGGCCGAGCAGGGCGCCGCCGTCGTCGTCAACGACATCGGGCCCGCCGCCGAGGAGGTCGCCGGCGAGATCCGCGAGCGGGGCGGCAAGGCCGTCGGGGTCGCCGGGGACGTCGGCGACTGGTCGCTGGGCGACAAGCTCGTGCAGACGGCCGTGGAGACGTTCGGGAGCCTGGACGTCCTGGTCAACAACGCGGGCGTGCTGCGCGACAAGATGCTGTTCAACCTGTCGGAGTCCGACTGGGACGACGTCGTCCGGGTCCACCTGAAGGGGCACGCGGCCGTGTCGCGCGCCGCCGCCGTGCACTGGCGGGCGGCGAGCAAGGCCGCGGGCGGGCCGGTGTACGGACGGGTGGTCAACACGGCGTCCGAGGCGTTCCTGTTCGGCTCCGCCGGGCAGCCGAACTACTCGGCGGCCAAGGCCGGGATCGTCGCGCTGACCCTGTCCACGGCGCAGGGCCTCGGCCGGTACGGCGTGCGGGCGAACGCGATCTGCCCCCGCGCGCGCACGGCGATGACCGAGGCGTCCTTCGCCGAGGGCACCTCCCCCGGCGGACTGGACGCCATGGCGCCCGAGCGGGTCGGGACGTTCGTCGGCTACCTCGCGTCCCCGGCCGCCGCGAAGATCAGCGGGCAGGTGTTCGTCGTGTACGGCGACATGGTCGCACTGATGGCGGCGCCGACGGTCGAGCGCACGTTCACGTCCGAGAGCGGGGTGTTCTCCCCCGAGGAGCTCGCCGCGCAGGTCACGCCCTACTTCGACGACCGCGACGCGCACCGCACGTACGCCGCGTGGGACGTCGCCGCGCTCGACACGACGGGCACCAACACCATGGGGTGACGCCCACGGGACGCCCGCGAGACGACGGCCGCTCCCCGCCGGCGCGGGCGGGGAGCGGCCGTTCGCGCGTCAGAGCACGTGTCAGAACACGCCGGGCCCGCGCAGCGACGCCTCCGCGCCGCCGTCCACGTAGACGACCTGCCCGGCCATGTGGGAGTTCGCCGGGGAGATCAGCCAGGCCAGGGCCTCGGCGATGACCTCCGGCTCGGCGTACCCGTTGAGCGGCATCGGCACGGCCCGGTCCATGACCGCGCGCATCTTCGGGTCGGCGAACAGCGGCTCGGACATCGCCGTCCGGACGACGCCCGGCGCGACCGCGTTCAGCGGGATGCCCGCGCCCGCCCACTCGGGCGAGACGGACGCGGCGCGCAGCCAGCGGGCGAGCGCCGACTTCGACGACGGGTACAGCCGGTTGCCCTCGCCGCGCTCGATCACCTCGGCCGCCGCCGCGAGCGCCGCGGGCTCGTCGCCGTCCAGGCAGGCCCGCAGGACGTCCTCGTCCAGGGGCTGCGTCCCGGAGATCGACCCGACGGCGGCGGCGCGGGGGCGCTCGGCGCGGGCCAGCGCGGGGCGCAGGCCGTCCAGGAGGGCGACCGCGCCGAAGTGGTTGACGGTGACGGTGAGCGGCGTCGGGCCGGACACGCCCGCGCACGCCACGACGCCGTCGAGCGTCCCGCCCGAGC
The DNA here is from genome assembly GCF_014648495.1 of Actinomadura cremea. Taxonomy (GTDB): domain Bacteria; phylum Actinomycetota; class Actinomycetes; order Streptosporangiales; family Streptosporangiaceae; genus Spirillospora; species Spirillospora cremea. The sequence goes on along the minus strand of NZ_BMRF01000002.1, from coordinate 541,817 downwards.
GGTCGAGGACGCCCGCGACGGCGGCGCCGCGCCCCTCGGGGGTGCCGAGGTCGGCGCACACGTCGGCGTCGCGCAGGTCGACGCCGATGACCTCGTCGCCGCGGGCGCGCAGCAGGCCGGCGAGCGTCCGGCCGATGCCGGAGGCGGTGCCGCTGATCGCGATCGTGCGTCCCGTCGTGGCTGCCATGTCGTTCTCCTTCACATGTGGGAGCCGCCGTCGACCCGCAGGTCGACGCCGGTCTGGTAGGCGGCGTCGGACGAGCCCGCGTACGCGATCACCGCGGCGATCTGCTCGGCCCGGCCCTGCCCGAACGGCGGGGCGAGCCGCCCGAAGTACGTCGGGTCGATCCCCGCGGGGAACATGTCGGGCGCCCTGGTCAGCGGGGTGTCGACGCCGCCCGGCGACACCGACAGGACCCGGACGCGGCGGGGGCTCAGCTCGGCGGCGAGGCTCAGCGAGAACGAGATCACCGCGCCCTTGGACGCCGAGTAGGCCGACATGTACGGGTTGCCCTGCACCGCCGACAGGGACGCGACGTTGACGATCGCGCCCGTCCCGTCCGGCAGGTGCGGGACGGCCTCGCGGCAGAACAGCGCGGTCCCGACCAGGTTGACCTGGAACAGGCGGGTGAGGTCGTCGACGGTGAGCCGGTCGATCGGCGTGGTCCTGTGGACGCCCGCCACGTTCACGAGGACGTCGATGCCGCCGAGCGCCGCGGCGGCGTCCCGGACGGCGCCGATCACGGCGGGCTCGTCGGTGACGTCGGCGACGCGCGTCGCGATCGTTCCGGGGCCGGTGCTCGCGGCGGCCGTCGCGGCGAGGCCGTCGGCGGAGCGGTCGACCCCGTACACGGCGGCGCCCTCGCCCGCGAGACGGAGCGCGGTGGCCCGGCCGATGCCGGACGCGGCCCCCGTGAGCAGCACTTTCACACCGTCGTAGCGCTTCATGATCGCAAGCTAGCGGTGCTCGGGGCGGTGCCGGCGGTGCCGTCCCGGCCACCGGGAGCCGGTCAGCCGGACGTGTTGGAGCGGGGCGCGAGCAGCAGCCGGCACGCCATCCGGATGTCGCTCTCGACGTCCGCCATGGACGCGCGCCCGTTGAGGCTCATCTGCAGCACCCCGTACCAGCACTGCATGAGCAGCCGCACCAGCCGGACGTCCTGCGCCGTCGGCACCTCGATGCCGATGGCCAGCAGCACGATCTCCTGGAACGTCGTGTCGATCTTGGCGGTGTCGACGACGGTCGCGGCGCTCGCGGTGTTCGCCGCGTGCAGCATCGACGCGGACAGCAGCGGCTGCGCCATCAGGGTCCGGCTGGCGGCGACGAGCAGGTCGGCGACCGCGTCCTCCGGGTCGGTGCCGGGCGGGGGCGGTGCGACGCCCTCCCCGAACCGGTCCACCTGCGCGGCCATCACCGCCGTGAACAGGTGCACCTTCGAGGGGAAGTACCGGTAGAGCGTGCCGATGGCCACCCCGGCGGCCTTGGCGACCTCGTGCATCTGCACGCGTTCGAGGGGCTTCTCGCCGCCGATGCGCATGGCCGCCCGCAGGATGCGCTGCCGCCTGTCGTGCTGCTCCGGCGAGCTGGGCTCGGCCGACAGCCTCGCCGACGCGATCCTCGCCACGGTCACCCCTTCCGGCTCCTGTCCTGGCACGACAATATCTAGCCGCCCGCGGAGGTCGGCGCGGAACGATACCGCTCAGTGGGACCCGGCGGCCCGCACGACCGCACCGCGCTTACGTTCGTCGCGCCGAGAACGCGAAGGGGACGTCACGTGGGCGAATGGACGGACGAGTACGACGTGGTGGTGGCCGGCTCGGGCGCCGCCGCGCTGGCCGGGGCGGTCGCCGCGGCGGCGGGCGGGCGGCGCACGGCCGTCCTGGAGAAGACGGCGCTGCTGGGCGGGACGAGCGCCTACGCGGGCGCGTCGATCTGGCTGCCGGGCAGCCGGGTGCAGGAGCGCGCCGGGATCGGCGACGACTCGACCGAGTCGGCCCGCACCTACCTGAAGGCGCTGCTCGGGGACGACTCCGCCGAGCTGCGCGAGGCGTTCCTGGAGGCCGCGCCCCGGGTCGTCGAGTTCCTGGAGAGCGATCCCGCCATCGAGTTCGAATGGCAGGCGTTCCCCGAGTACTACGACGCGCCCGGCCGCACGGCGCGCGGCCGGTCGTTCGTGCCGCTGCCCCTGCCGGCCGAACGGCTCGGCGAGCTCGCGGCGCTCGTCCGTCCGCCGGTGGACCGCGACCGGGCCGGGCTGTCGCACGACCCGTCCGTCCCGCTGGCGCAGGGCCGGGCGCTCATCGGGCGGCTGCTGCTGGCGTTCACGACCACCGGCCGCGGCGACGTCCGCACCGGCACGGCGCTGACCTCGCTGGTCGTGGCGGACGGGCGGGTCGTCGGCGTCGAGGCGCGGACGGCGGACGGGCCGGTGCGGCTGCGGGCCCGGCACGGGGTGCTGCTCGCGGCGGGCGGGTTCGAGACCTCGGCCGCGCTGCGGGACGAGCGGTCGGTGGCGGGCTCGGCGGAGTGGACGATGGCGCCGCGGGGCTCGAACTCCGGCGAGGCGATCGCGGCGGCCGTCGCCGCCGGGGCGTCCACCGGCAACCTGGGCGAGGCGTGGTTCTGCCCCGGCCTCGTCACGCCGGACGGCCGCGCCGCGTTCACGCTCGGCTTCCGCGGCGGCCTCATCGTGGACGGGACGGGCCGCCGGTTCGCCAACGAGTCGCTGCCCTACGACCGGATGGGCCGCGAGATGACCGCCGCGGCCGGGCGCGGCCCCATGCACCTGATCTTCGACGCGAAGTCGGGCGGGCTGCCGGCGATCGCGATCCCCGCCGCCGACCCCGACGCCCACCTGGCGGCCGGAACGTGGGTGAAGGCCGACACCATCGAGGAGCTCGCCGCGAAGATCGGCGTCCCGGCGGACGCGCTCGCCGCGACCGTCGACCGGTTCAACGGGTTCGCCGCCAAGGGCGCCGACGCGGACTTCCACCGGGGCGAGGACTCCTACGACCGGTACTTCACCGGCGGCGGCCACGGCCTCGTCGCCGTCGACCGGGGCCCGTTCTACGCGGCCCGGATGGTGGTCAGCGACCTCGGCACCAAGGGCGGGCTCCGCATCGACGCCGACGCGCGGGTGCTCGACGCGTCGGACCGTCCGATCCCCGGCCTGTACGCGGCGGGCAACACCACCGCGTCGTTCACCGGCCCGGTCTACCCGGGGCCGGGCGTCCCGATCGGCACCGGGATGGCGTTCGCGTACCGGGCCGTGCAGGCCATGGCGTCCGAGAAGGAGTCCGCATGAAGTCGATCAGGACGCGAGCCGCCGGGCTCGCCGCCGCCGCCGTCGTGGGCGCCGCGACCTTCGGGGCCGCCGTGCCCGCGCAGGCGGACGTCCCGCCGGGGCAGCGCGGCAGGCTGCTGGGCGCCGGTCCGGTGGCGGGCACGGCGGCGCTGCCGAGCGCGGCCGCCAACCGGACGATCGCCTACACGTCGGAGGGCGCGAACGGCCGGAAGATCACCGTGACCGGGACCGTCGCGATTCCCGAGGGGACGCCGCCGCGCGGCGGCTGGCCGGTGCTCAGCTGGGCCCACGGCACGACCGGCACCGCCGACGTCTGCGCCCCCTCGGCCGACACCGCCGACGGCCCCGCGCACGACTACCTGTCGATCACCGAGCGGTACCTCGACCGGTGGGTCGCGCAGGGGTACGCGGTCGTGCAGACGGACTACGAGGGGCTCGGCACCCCGGGCGGCCACCCGTACATGCACGGGCGCAGCGAGGCGAACGCCGTCGTGGACATCGTCCGCGCCGCCCGCGGCCTCGACCGCCGCATCGGCCGGAACTGGTACGTCGCCGGGCACAGCCAGGGCGGGCACGCGGCGGTGTTCTCCGCCGCCGCCCGGCAGACGCCCCGCGACGTGCGCCTGCGGGGCGCGCTCGCGCTCGCCCCCGGTTCGCAGACCAGCGCCACCCCCGAGTACGTCCGGGCCGGGTACCCGGGCGCCGACGCGGCGATGCCGTTCCTGTTCGTGCTGCTCACCGGCGCCGAGGCCGCCGACCCCTCGATCGTCCCCGAGGACCTGCTGACCGACGAGGCGCTCCCGATGCTGGAGGCCGCACGGACGTCCGCCTGCACCTACGGGCTCCGGCGGATGGCCGAGGGCTTCGACCCGACGAAGGTGTTCAGGCCGGACGCCGATCTGGAGCCGTTCGTCGAGTACCTGCGCTCGCAGGAGCCCACGGGTCTGGAGCTGCGCGTGCCGACGCTCGTCCTGCAGGGCACCGCGGACACGATGGTCACGCCGGACGCGACGAAGCTGCTGATGGACGACCTCTGCAAGCGCTACGGCACGATCGCGTACCGGGAGTACGAGGGCGCCGACCACCGCGAGCTGCTCGACGCGTCGTTCGCCGACGGCCTGCGGTACGTCGAGGACCTGCGGAAGGGCGGCACCCCGCCGTCCGGCTGCTGAGCCCTCGCCCGGAGCCGGACCCGGCCGGCCGGCCGGTGCCCGCCGCTCGCGAGCGGCGGGCACCGGCCGTCACAGGAAGCGGCGGATGGGGAGGATCGACGCCTCCTTCGCGCGTTGCAGGACGGGGCGGCGGTGCCACCGCGCCGGGTCGATGGGTTCGCTGACCGCGAGGTCCTGGACGAAGTGGTCGTCGAGGCGGGCGGACACGGCGGCGTCGATGACGGCGAGCATGATCTCCTCGTCGTGGTCGAGGGACCGCCGGTTGAAGTTGGTGGAGCCGATCAGCGCCGCGATGCCGTCCATCGTGACGATCTTGGTGTGCAGCATCGTGGGCAGGTACTGCCAGATCTGGACTCCGGCGTCCAGCAGTTCGGCGTAGTGGCGCTGGCCGGCGAGCCTGCTGACGCGTTTGTCGGCGTGCGGGCCCGGAAGCAGGACCTGGACCTCGACGCCGCGGCGGGCGGTACGGCACAGCAGGTCGGTGAAGTAGGCGTCCGGCGCGAAGTAGGCCGTGGACAGCCGTACACGGCGCTGCGCCGATTCCAGGACGACCCGGAGCAGGGTCTGCATGTCCTGCCAGCCCATGCTGGCCGAGCCCCGCACCACCTGGACGACGGCGTCGCCGCACTCGTCCTGGGGGACGAAGCGGTCGCGCTCGTCGAAGAGGTCGGCGTGGCACTCGGCCCAGTTCTGCGCGAACCCGGCGGCGATGCCGTCCACCGCGGGGCCGCGCACCCGCACGTGGGTGTCGCGCCACTCGTCGCTGGTGCGGGCGTCGCCCTTCCACTCGTCGGCGATGCCCACGCCGCCGGTGTAGGCGGTGTGCTCGTCGACGATCAGCACCTTGCGGTGGCAGCGGTGGTTCTGCTTGAACGGGGACAGGTAGAGCGGCTTGCGGAACCAGGCCACGGTGACGCCCGCCGCGTCCATGTCGTCCAGCAGTTCCCGCTCGATCGGGTGGCTGCCGAAGCCGTCCAGCAGCAGCCGCACCCGGACGCCGGCGCGGGCCCGTTCGGCCAGCGCCCGGGCGAACGCGCGGGCGACGTCGCCCCGCCAGTACACGTAGGTCATCATGTCGATGGTGTGCTCGGCGGCGCGGATGCCGTCCAGCATCGCCGGGAAGATCTCGTCGCCGTTGCGCAGCGGCTCCAGCGTGTTGCCCTCGGTCGCGGCGACGCCGAGGAGCCGTTCCAGGCGCCGGCGCAGCCGCGTCGCCTCCGCGGCGGCTTCACCGGCCCCGGCCTGCGCGGCCGGGTCGGGGGTGAGCAACGTCATGCGACCTCCCGTATGGTCGGAGTCGGCGGTCAGAACGGGGAACGGAAACGGGCGCGGCGCCCCGCGGACCCGCTGCGCCCGACGGCCCGCGAGGAGGACCGGAACGGCTTGCTCAGCAGGCGCCCGAGCGGGCCCGGCGCCGAGGAACCGGCCCGGGACCCCGCCCCGAGGGCCCGCTGGGTGCCCCGCTGCGGATGCCGCGAAAGCCTCGGCAGCAGAAACGCCAGAACCAGCAGAACCGCACAGACGGCCACGATTGCGACGATGGCCATGATTTCGCCCCTTTCAACGTTGCCAACATCTGGCGACGCTTTACCCGCGGCAAGGGCGAACATGCCGGTGCGGTGACCGACCTAACATCGTGGGGTGGCGCGGTGGCCGAGGAAAGCGGTGATCGCGGCGGCCACCTCGTCCGGTGCCTCCTCGGCCATGTGATGCCCCGAGTCGACGGGATGCCCGCGGACGTCGTCCGCCCAGGCGCGCCAGATCTCCACCGGATCGCCGTACAGGTCCTCCAGGTCGTCCGCACTCGACCACAGGACGAGCGTCGGGCACGGCACGCGGCGGCCGGCGGCGCGGTCGGCCTCGTCATGCCGACGGTCGACGCCCAGGCCCGCCCGGTAGTCCTCCAGCATCCCGTGCACGGTCGCCGGGTCGTGGATCGCGTCCTGGAAGTCGGCCCATGCTTCGGGAGCCATGTGCTCACCGGACGTGGCGTACCAGGCGTCGGGGTCTGCGTTGATGATCCGTTCGGCGGGCTTGGCGGTCTGGCCGAAGAACCACCAGTGCCACCAGGCCGCGGCGAGGCGGGCATCGCAGCGTTCCAGGTGCTCCACGACCGGCAGCCCGTCCATCGCCAGCAGCGCGGTGACCGCCCGGGGATGGTCCATCGCGGTCCGGAACGCCACCAGCGCACCGCGGTCGTGACCCGCCACCGCGAAGGCCGGATGCCCGAGCGCGCGCATCAGCGCCACGGCGTCCCGGGCCATCGCGCGTTTGGAGTACGGCGTGTGGTCGGTGTCGGTCGGCGGTTTGCCCGAGCCCCCGTAACCGCGCAGGTCCGGGCACACCACCGTGAACCGGTCGGCCAGCAGCGGCGCCACCTTGTGCCAGGTCGCGTGCGTGCGGGGGTGGCCGTGCAGCAGCAGCAACGGGGGGCCGGAACCGCCGTGCCGGACCCGCAGTTCGACCTCGCCGACATCGACCCGTTCGAGCGCGAAACCTTCGAAGATCACTCGCGCGCGCTACCCGCCCACCGGGCGGTCAACCATGCTCGGCCGTGCGGCGGGGTCGGCGGCGGGTCAGACGAGGTTGTCCTCGACGGCGAGGCCGAACTCGCCGCGGCCGTACATGGACAGCGCCCGCTCGACGTCGTTGGCGACGTGGACGCTGCCCGCGTGGGCGTCCCGCCAGGCGCGCTCGATCACGTGGCCGCGGCGCAGCGAGTTCCCGCCGGCCGTCCGGAACAGGATGTCGATGGCCTCGATGGCGCGCTCGGTGCCGCGCACCTGGTCGCGGCGGGCGCGCAGCCGCAGCTCCATCGGGATCTCCTCGCCGCGCACCGCGTGGGCGTGCACGTCCCGCATGTTGCGTTCGGTCTGCAGGACGGCCGCGTCGATCTCGGAGGCGGCGCGGGCCACGGCGACCTGCGCGAACTCGTCCTCGACGAACCGTCCGCCGCCGAGGCTCAGCCGGATCCGGTCGCGCATCTGCGCCACGTAGGAGCGGTAGCAGCCCGCGGCCATCCCGATCACGCTGGAGGAGACGGTCGTGGTGAAGATCGTCCCGAACGGGAGCCGGTACAGCGGCCCGGTGTTGACCTTGCGCCCGGGAGAGCGCAGCCGCGCCTGGTCGTAGTTGCGCATCGCGCGGTGCGCCGGGACGAACGCGCGCTCGACGACGATGTCGTCGCTGGCGGTGCCGCGCAGGCCCATCGAGTCCCAGACCTCGCGGATCCCGTAGTCCGCGCGCGGCAGCAGGACGGTCATGAAGTCGACCGGACGGCCCTCCGCGCCGACGACCAGCCCGCCGAGCAGCACCCAGGACGCGAACTCGCAGCCGGAGGAGAACGCCCACCGGCCGGAGAGCTCGAAGCCGCCCTCGACCGGGGTGAGCCGCCCGATCGGGGCGTAGGAGGAGGCGATGAGCGTGTCCGCCCCGGCGTCCCACACCTCGCGCTGCGCGGCGTCGGGGAACAGGCCGAGGTGCCAGGAGTGGACGCCGAGCACGGCCGTCACCCAGCCGGTGGAGCCGCACGCGCCGGAGATCTCGCGGACGGCGGTGTAGAAGTCGACGGGATCGGCCTCGGCGCCGCCGTGCCTGGCGGGCTGCAGCATCCGGAACACGCCCGCGTCGATGAGCCCGCGGATGGTCTCGGCGGGGATGCGGCCCTTGTCGTCCACGGTCCGGGCCCGCTCGGCGATGCCCGGCAGCAGCCCGCGCACGGTGTCCAGGACCTCACTGCTCATCTGCCCGCTCCTGTCCTCCTCGTCCGGTTCGTGCAGCAGACCACGGGGGCCGGAGGGGCGGGCGGAGGCGTCCCGGCCAGCGGGACCGGCCCCCGGACGGCGTGACCTGCGACATAGCGTCGGAACATCTCGTCCATAGCCGAAGGGATGATCCACCGTGACCGCTGCCGAGTCGGACGCGATCCGCCGCATCGAGGCCGAGGCGATTTCCAGCCGGTTCGCCCGAGGATGGCACTGCCTGGGCCTCGCCGAGAAGTTCAAGGACGGCAAGCCGCACACGATCAACGGGTTCGGCCAGAAGCTCGTGGTGTTCATGGGCGAGGACGGCAAGATCAACGTGCTGGACGGCTACTGCCGGCACATGGGCGGCGACCTCTCCCAGGGCACCGTCAAGGGCAACGCGATCGCGTGCCCGTTCCATGACTGGCGCTGGGGCGGCGACGGCCGCTGCAAGGGCATCCCGTACTCCCGTCGGGTGCCGCTGCGCGCGCGCACGGCCGCCTGGCCGACCATGGAGAAGAACCAACTCCTGTTCGTCTGGAACGACCCGGAGGGCAAGCAGCCTCCGGAGGACGTGACGATCCCCCTCATCGAGGGCGCCACCCGCGACGACTGGACCGACTGGCGCTGGACGGAGCAGGTCGTCCACACGAACGCGCGCGAGGTCATCGACAACGTCGTCGACATGGCGCACTTCTTCTACATCCACCAGTCGTTCCCGACGTACTTCAAGAACGTCTTCGAGGGCACGACGGCGACGCAGATCATGAAGGGCGTGACCCGGGAGGACTCCCGCCGGCAGCGCGAGGGGAGCAGCGGGGGCGGCGGGCCGCGGATGCTCGGCAACACCTCGGTCGCCACCTATCACGGCCCCTCGTTCATGATCGACGAACTGACGTACCACTACGAGGGCTACGACCTGACGTCCATCCTGATCAACTGCCACTACCCGATCGACGAGAACTCGTTCTCGCTCCACTCGGGGATCATCGTGCAGCACAGCGACAAGCTGCCGGCCGCCGCCGCCGAGGCGACCGCGGAGAAGCTCTCGTCCTTCATCCTGACGGGCTTCCAGCAGGACGTCGAGATCTGGAAGAACAAGACCCGCATCGACAACCCGCTGCTGTGCGAGGAGGACGGCCCGGTCTACCAGCTGCGCCGCTGGTACGAGCAGTTCTACGTGGACGCCGCCGACGTCACGCCCGAGATGGACGACCGGTTCGAGTACGAGATCGACACCACCCGCCCGGTCGAGTCGTGGAAGAAGGAGGTCGAGGAGAACCTCGCCCGCCTGGACGCCGCGGAGGCCACCGCGTGACGATCCGTTCCGACGAGCGGCTGGACGGGACGCCGATGCGTCCCGTCCGCTGCCGCCGCTGCGCCGCCGAGGTGCTGGCGCGCAAGTCGAGCTGGGAGCAGACCAGCATCCAGTGGACGGCCGAGGCGCGGGCCGCGTGCACGGGCATCGACGAGGACGAGCACGGGACGTGCCCGGCGCTGCGTTCGGCGATCCAGGAGGCGGCCCTCAACGGGAAGATCGAAGTTCTCGATGACTGACGCGGCACGGGGCCGCCTGGCGGGCCGCGTCGCGGTCGTGACGGGCGCCGGGGACGGCATCGGGCGGGGCGTCGCGCGGCGGTTCGCCGCCGAGGGCGCCCGCGTCCTGGTCGCCGAGCTGGACGCGGACGCCGGTGCGCGGGTCGCCCGGGAGCTGACCGGGGAGTTCGGCGCGGACGCCCGGTTCGCGCACACCGACGTCACCGTGAAGGCGCAGGTCGAGGCGATGGTCGCCACGGCCGTCGCGACGTGGGGCGCGGTGGACGTCCTGGTCAACAACGCGTGGGGCGCGGGCACGACGAGCCGGGTCGAGACCAAGACCGACGAGCAGCTCGCGCGGGGTTTCGCGATGGGCTATTACGGGCCGCTGTGGGCGATGCAGGCCGCGTTCCCGCACATGAGGGCGCGCGGCTGGGGCCGTGTGATCAACATGTGCTCGCTCAACGGCGTCAACGCGCACATGGGCACCCTGGAGTACAACTCCGCCAAGGAGGCGCTCCGGACGCTGACCCGCACGGCCGCCCGCGAGTGGGCGCCGACGGGCGTCGTCGTCAACGCGATCTGCCCCGGCGCCAAGAGCGCCGCGTTCCGCCGGACGGTGGCGGAGCACCCCGAGATCGAGGCCGCCGCCGACGGCGCCAACCCGATGGGCCGGCTCGGCGACCCCGAGGACGACATCGCGCCGGTCGCGCTGTTCCTCGCGAGCGAGGACGCCCGCTACCTGACCGGCAACACCCTGTTCGCGGACGGCGGCGCGCACATCAACGGGGTCGCGTGGACCCCCGACCTGGACGGAGAAGGATGATCGACAAGTACGGGCCGTGGGCCGTCATCGCGGGCGGTTCGGAGGGCGTGGGCTCGGCGTTCGCGCACCGGCTGGCCGACGCGGGCGTCAACCTCGTGCTGATCGCCCGCAAGCCCGGCCCGCTCGCCGAGACCGCCGCGTCCGTCCGGGCGAAGGGCGTGGAGGTCCGGACGCTGGAGCTCGACCTCGTCGCCCCGGACCCGCTGAAGGCCGTCCAGGAGGTCACCGGCGACATCGAGGTCGGGCTGCTGGTCTTCAACGCGGGCGCCAACAGCTACGGGCACGAGTTCGTCACCGGCGACCTCGACCGCTTCCAGGGCGTCATCGACCTCAACATCACCGCGCAGCTCGCGCTGACCCGCCACTTCGCCGCGCCGATGAAGGAGCGCGGGCGGGGCGGCATCCTGCTGGTGGGGTCGCTCGCCGGGTACATGGGGCAGGCGCAGATCAGCGTGTACTCGGCGGTCAAGGCGTTCGGGCGGGTGTTCGCCGAGGGCCTGTGGCTGGAGCTGCGCGAGCACGGCGTGGACGTCCTGGAGCTGGTGCTCGGCGTCACCCGCACGCCCGCGATGGAACGTGCCGGCCTCAACATGGACATCCCGGGCCTGAACGTCGCCGATCCGGACGACGTCGCCCGCGAGGGCCTCGAGCACCTCGGCGACGGGCCGGTCTGGGTGGCGGGCGGCAACTACGAGGCCGCGCGCAAGCGCAGCGGCTTCCCGCGCGCCGACAAGGTCGCGGGCGCCCACGAGGCGATGAAGCGGATGCTCCCGGCGGAGTCCGCGAAGAAGTAGGCGCGCGACGTCACGCCTCCTCACCGTCCGGCACCCGCTCGCCGCGCGGCGGGCTGCCCGGCCACCGGCCGACCTCCGCACAGACGTTTACGTACCACAATCGGTTGACCACGTTGAGTATTGACTTCGAGGTCGCGGCGCGGTGTGATTCATGGTGATCATCTGTTCTAATCCGGAGGTGTCACCATGCGTTTTCGCATGCCCGCAGTCCTGCCCGCCGCCCTGACCGCCGGTCTCGGGGCCGCGGCCGCGCTCGTCCTGACGGGCCCGGCGGCGTCCGCCGAGCCCTACCCACCGGGCGACTACCGGATCGCGACCGACCACGGCGACCAGTGCCTGAACGGGCCGGCCGAGGCCGGCGCGCGGGGCACGGTGGGAGCCTGCGGCACCGTCTGGCGCTTCCGGCTCATGTCGGACGGCATCGAGATCCTCCGGGCCACCGCGGGCGGCGCCGCCACGGACGACTGCCTGGGCGTCTCCCCGCGCGAGGGGTGGCCGCGCAACGTCGCGTGGCGCTCCTGCGAGGAGGAGCCGACCCTCTGGTACGCGACCCACGCGGGCGACGGCCGCTACCTGATCTCGCTCGCGAGCGACGGGCAGCTGCTCACCTGGCACGAGGACGAGGAGCACGCCTTCCTCGTCCCCGAGCGGAGCGACCACGACCACCAGCTCTGGACGTTCGAGCCCGCCGACGCCTGACGGCCGCCCGGACCCGGCTCACCGCCGTCCGTCCCCCGACCGGCGCGCCCGCTACCCGGTCGGGGACGCCTCCAGCCGGACGAACCCGCCCGACCGGCGCACGTAGACCGGGTCTCCGGTGTTCCAGGCCGCGTCCCGCAGCGACCGCTTGAGGACCTTGTTCGTCGGGGTGCGGGGCAGTTCCGCCAGCACGCGCACGTACCGGGGCGCCTGCTTGGTGCCGAGGTCGGGCTGCCCCGCGAGGAACGCGGCGAACCCGCCCGGGTCGAAGCGGCGGCCGGGCGCGAGCGTCACCGCCGCCATCACCTGGTCGCCGACCCGCTCGTCCGGGACGGCGTACACGGCGACGTCGGTGAACCCGTCGTAGCGCGCGAGCAGCCGCTCCAGCGGCGCGGCGGCGAAGTTCTCGCCGTCCACCCGCAGCCAGTCGTCGCCGCGCCCGGCGAAGTACCAGTACCCGCCGGCGTCGCGGTAGGCCAGGTCGCCCGACCACACCCAGCCGTTCCGGACGCGCTTCGCCGTGGCCTCCGGGTTGCGGTAGTACCCCTCGAACTTCGCGGCGCCCCGCGTGTCGACGATCTCGCCGACGGCGGCCTCGGCGTTCACGAGCCGGCCGTGCTCGTCGAACTCGGCGGGCGGGCACTCGCGCAGGGTCTCCGGGTCGGCGACGATCACGCCCTCCTCGGCGACGCCCAGCGAGCCCGGCGGCGTCCCGGGGACGCGGCCGATGCGGATCTCGCCCTCGCTCGACCCGTAGGAGTCGATGACCGTGCACCCGAACCGCTCGGCGAACGCGTCGATGTCGCCCTGCGCCGCCTCGTTGCCGAACGCGATGCGCAGGGGATTGTCCGCGTCGTCCGGCTTCTCCGGGGTCGCGAGGATGTAGCTGAGCGGCTTGCCGACGTAGTTGAAGAACGTGACGCCGTACCGCCGGACGTCCGGGAGGAACCCCGACGCGGAGAACCGGCGCCGCAGCACCAGCCGCCCGCCGGTCGCGACCGCCGGGGCGATGCCCGCCATCAGCGCGTTCGAGTGGAACATCGGCATCGCCACGTAGAAGGCGTCGTCGCGGCCGAGGTTCCGCCGCGCGGCCTGCTGGAGGGCGATGCGCCCGAGCCGTCCCTGGCTGCACAGCACGGCCTTCGGCGCGGACGTCGTCCCGGACGTGAAGATCAGGCAGAACACGGCCGCCGGTTCGTCGCCGGGGACGCCGTCGAGCGGCGCCGTGCGCGCCAGCCGTTCGGCGTGCTCACCGGTGTCGACGACCAGGACGGGCACGCCGGTCAGCCCGTCGAGCCGCGACGCCCGCGCCGTCTCGGTGACGACCACGCCGCAGTCGGTGTGGGACATGTCGCGCGCCAGTTCGGCACCGCGCCGGGTCGGGTTCAGCTCTACCACCGGGACCCCGGCGAGCGCCGCGCCCAGCAGCCAGAACAGGTGCTCGGGCCCGTTCTCCAGGAACAGCCCGGCATGCCGCGGCTCCGGCGCCCCGTCCGTCCCCGCGTCCGTCCCCGCCGGGTCCGTCCCCGCCGGGTCCGTCCCCGCCGGGTTCGCGCCGAGCGGGTCCCGGTTCGCGCCGAGCAGGTCCCGGACGATCCCCGCCCGCAGCCGCGCCTCCGCGACGACCTCGCGCCACGTCCACGACCGGTCCTCGAACGACAGCCCCGGCCGGTCGTCGCCGCCGCGCGCCGCGACCAGCCCGGCGAACGTCGGGTCGTCCGCCGGGCGGTCGTCGCCCAGCACCCTGTCCTCGGCCATGCTCCTCCTTCGCCGACGCGTCCACGCAGCGTCCGGCAGGACGGCCGTGCCCGGGGGCGGCCCGTCCCGCTGAGCGGGACCGGTCCGGCGACCGGGCGTGTCCGCTGTTTACCTCGACCGGACCTGTGCAGGGCGTCCGGGCCGCGGGAACGCGGCGGACGGCGGCCACCGGGAGGGATGTGCAGACCTTGGCGAGCAGACGGTTCCGGCGTGTCGCCGGAATCCTCGCCGTCGCGACGGCGGCGACCGCGTGCGCCTGGCAGTCCGATGGTGGAACGATCCAGCAGGACGCCCGGCCGGCCGAGTACCGGGTCGGGATGATCGGAACGGACCGGGGCGGGACGCCCGCGGACGGCGGCACGCTCACCGTCGCCGCCTACGCCGAGGCCGGGCTCCTCGACCCCGCCGAGACGATCGTCGCGGGCACCACCGGCGGCATCGAGATGGCCGCGATCTACGACGTCCTCATGCGCTGGGACCCCGAGAACGGCGAGGTCGTCCCGCACCTCGCGGCGGGCCTCGAATCGGCCGACGACGAAACGACCTGGACCCTCGAACTCCGCGACGGCGTGAAGTTCAGCGACGGCACGGAGCTGGACGCCGCCGCCGTGAAACGGAGCCTGGAGCGGTACGTGCGCAAGGGCGCCGACGAGGCCGCCCTGTGGAAGGAGAACGTCCGGGCCGTCAGGACGCCCGACGACCGCACCGTGGTGTTCGAGCTCGCGCACCCCTGGCCGTCCTTCCCGTTCATGCTGACGAGCGGGCCCGGGATGATCGTCGCGAGGTCGTCCGACGAGGGCGGGACGTTCGCGCCGGTGGGCGCCGGCCCGTTCACGTTCGAGCGGTACGCGCCGGACGAGGAGATGGTCCTCAAGGCCAACGACGGCTACTGGGACGGCCGCCCCCACCTCGACCGCGTCCGGCTCGTCTACGTCGACGACCCCGACGCGGCCCTCGCCACCCTCGACAGCGGGCGGATCCAGGCCGCGGTCCTGCGCGACCCCGTCGTCGTCCGGGACGCGCTGAAGGCCGGCTACGCCGGGTACCTCAACATGGTCGCGCTCGGCAACTCCGCCGTCATCAACGCCACCCCCGGGCACCCCGGCGCCGACCCGCGCGTCCGCAAGGCCATGCACCTCGCCGTGCAGCCCGAGGTGATCTACCGGCGCGCCTACCCGGGGACTGGCCTCGCGAGCAACGCGCTGTTCCCCGAGTTCTCCCGCTGGCACACGGGCGCCGAGCCGCTCCCCTACGACCCGGCCCGCGCGCGCGAGCTGCTCGCCGCGGCGAAGGCCGACGGCTACGACGGCAAGGTCACCTGGCTGGACGCGCAGGACCCCGCGTCCCGCACCACCGCGCTCGCCGCGAAGGCGATGCTGGAGAACGTCGGCTTCGACGTCGAACTCGACCTCGTCCGGTCCATCGCCGACCAGATCACCAAGGTGTCGGTCAAGAAGACCTACGACGTCTCCGGCTGGGGCATCAGCTGGCGCGAGGCCGGGCCGTTCGGCCGGATGTACGCGACGTTGCACGCCAAGGGGAACCTCACGGTCGGCATGGCCACCACCCCGGAGATGTCCGCGCTCATCGAGGAGCTGCGCGGCGCCGCCGGCGAGGAGGAGCAGCGCGCCGTGATGGGCCGCGTCCAGGAGCAGTGGAACGAGGACGTCCCCGCGATCTCGTTCGGGCCGCAGCCGGAGCTGATCGCCTGGCCCGAGCGCGTCCGGGGCGTCACCGGAACCGTCAACAGCATGGTCCTGCTGGACGATGCGTGGCTCACGCGGAAATGAGCGGGAGGTGAACGTGCGCGACGCGGTGAGACGACTGGTCGAGCTGGTGCTCGTCCTGCTCGTCGTCAGCATGGGCGCCTTCGCGCTCGTCGACCTGATGCCCGGCGACCCCGCCGTGTCCGTCCTCGGCGAGGGCCACACGCCCGCCGAGTACCAGGCGCAGCGGGAGGAGATGGGGCTGACCGACCCGCTGCCCGCCCGGTACGCGCGATGGGTCGGGGACGCCGTCACCGGCGACCTCGGCACCTCGTTCGTCCCGCCCTACAACGACGTCGGCGAACGGGTCGGCGCCGCCCTCCCGGTCAGCGTCGAACTCGCCGTCCTCGCCCTGCTCATCGCGCTGGTCGTCGCCGTGCCCCTCGCCATGTGGTCGGCGTACCGCGCGGGCGGGCGCGTCGACCGGCTCGTCGGCGCGGGCACGTTCGCGATCCTGTCGGTGCCGAGCTTCCTCGCCGGGATGCTGTTCATCGCGCTGTTCGCCGAACGGCTCGGCTGGTTCCCCCGGCTCGAGTGGGCGCGGCTCTCCGACGGGATCGGCGACAACCTCCACCACGCGTTCCTGCCCGCGCTGACGATCGCGCTCGTCGAGGTCGCCACGTTCACGCGCGTCCTGCGCGGCGACCTCGTCACCACCCTGCGGGAGGACTTCATCCTCGCGTCCCGCGCCAAGGGCATGCCGCCCGTCCACGTGCTGGTGCGCGACGCGCTGCGCCCGTCCTCGTTCTCCCTCGTCACGCTGCTCGGGGTCAGCCTCGGCCGGCTCGTCGGCAGCACCGTGATCGTCGAGCACCTGTTCGCGCTGCCCGGGATGGGCACGCTGATCATCGGCGCGGCCGACGCGGGGGACGTCCCCACGGTGCAGGGCGCGGTGCTGGTCATCGCCCTCATCTACGTGCTGGTGAACGCGCTGATCGACGTGTCCTACGGACGTCTCGACCCACGAATCAGGCGGGCCCATGTCTGACCCCTCACGCTGGAGCGGCCCGGTCGTCGCCGTCCCCGGCCTCGCCGTGCTCGGCGCGTCGGTGACGGTGCTGGCGGGCACCGGATGGCCGCAGCTCGCCGCCGTCCTGCTCGGCCTCGCCGCGACCTGCCTCGGCCTCGACCGCACCGGCCGCGCCCTCTTCGGGCCCGGCTTCGACCTGCTGTTCTGGCTGTGCGCCGCCTGGCTGACCGTCCTGGTCGGCGCCGCGATCCTCGCGCCGCTGCTGCCGCTCGGCGAGCACCAGGACATCGTCGCGACCCTCGACACCCCCGGCATGGCCGTCCCCGACCTGTCCACCGCGCACCCGCTCGGCACCAACAACTTCGGGCTCGACCTGCTCTCCCGCCTCGTCCACGGGGCCCGGTCGTCGCTCTTGGTGTCGCTCGGCGCCGTCCTCATCGGGATGGTCGTCGGCGGGGCCGTCGGGATCGCCGCCGGCTACCTGCGGCGCGCCGACCCGCCCGTCGGCGTCCTCACCAACTCCCTGCTGGCCGTGCCGCCGCTGATCCTGCTGATCGCGCTCGGCACCGTGCTCGAGCCGACGCTGACCAACATCGCGATCGCCCTCTCCCTGCTCGCGATCCCCGGCATGATCCGGATGGCGCGGGCGAACACCCTCGCGTTCGCGCAGCGCGAGTTCGTCCTCGCGGCGGAGATGCAGGGCGCGTCCCGGTGGCGCATCGCGACCCGCGAACTGCTCCCGAACGTCGTGCCGCCCCTCGCGTCCTACGGCATGGTCATGGTGTCGGTGCTGATCGTCGCGGAGGCGTCGCTGAGCTTCCTCGGGCTCGGCGTCCAGCCGCCCGCCCCGTCCTGGGGCAACATGATCGCCGAGGGGGAGCAGAACAACGCGTTCACCGACCACCCGCACATCGTGCTCGTCCCCGGCGTCACCCTCTTCCTGACCGTCTTCGCGTTCAACCTCGTCGGGGAGAAGGCCCGCAAGCGCTGGGACCCCCGGCAGGCGAAGCTCTAGGAGCCCCGATGACCCCCCTCCTCACGGTCGACGACCTGCACACCGAGATCGCCACCCCGCACGGGCCGCTCAGGGCCGTCGACGGCGTCTCCTTCACCGTCGGCGCGGGCGAGATGTTCGGCGTCGTCGGGGAGTCCGGATCGGGCAAGTCGGTGCTCGGCCGCACCGTGATGGGCCTCTACACCAGCGGGCCCGGCATGACCGTGTCCGGACGGGTCGTGCTGGACGGCGCCGACGTGCACGCGCTCGCCCCCGCCGACCGCCGCCGGCTGTGGGGCGCCCGCGTCGGCATGGTGTTCCAGGACCCGGGCACCGCTCTCAACCCGGTCAAGAGGATCGGACGGCACCTCACCGAGAGCCTGCGCCGCCACGGCCACTCCCGCGCCGCCGCCCGCGCGCGCGCCGAGGAACTGCTCCGCCTCGTCGGCATCCCCGAACCGCGCCGCCGCCTCGACCAGTACCCGCACGAACTGTCCGGCGGCATGCGGCAGCGCGTCGTCATCGCGATGGCCCTCACCGGCGACCCGGCCCTCCTCATCGCCGACGAGCCCACCACCGCCCTCGACGTCACCGTGCAGAAGCAGATCCTCGACCTCCTCGGCCGCCTCCAGTCCGAACTCGGCACCGCGATCATCCTGATCAGCCACGACCTCGCGGTCGTCGCGGGCCGCGCCGACCGCGTCGCCGTCATGTACGCGGGCCGCCTCGCCGAACTCGCCCCCGCCCGCACCCTGTTCGACGACCCGCGGCACCCGTACACCGAGGCCCTCCTCGCCTCGATCCCCCACCTGCACGACCCGCCCCACACCACCCTGCGGACGATCGACGGCGCCCCGCCGAACATGGCCGACCCGCCGCCCGGCTGCCGCTTCGCGCCCCGCTGCCGGCACGCGTCCGGCACCTGCCGCGCGGACGCGCCGCCGCTCGTCCCGGCGGGCGACCGCGCGTTCGCCTGCCACCATCCCCGAGGAGGCGCCTGATGGCCGGAACCGGCACCGCGCACCTGCGCCCGACGTCCGACCCCGTCCTCACCGTCCGCGACCTCACCGTCGAGTTCCCGGCGGGCCGCGGCACCGTCCACGCCGTCTCCGGCGTCAGCTTCGACCTCCTCGACGGCGAGACCCTCGGCATCCTCGGCGAGTCCGGCTGCGGCAAGTCCAGTGCCGGACGCGCCGTCCTGCAGGCGCCCCCGCCGACGTCCGGTTCGGTCCGTCTCGGCGACACCGAACTCACCGGGCTGCCCCGCGCCCGGCTGCGCGAGCAGCGCGAACGCCTGCAGATGATCCTGCAGAACCCGGTGGCCGCGCTGAACCCGCGCCGCCGCGTCCGCGACCTCGTCGCCGAGGGCCCGGCCATCCGCGGCGAGCGCCCGTCCGCCGCGCGCGTCGACGAGATCCTGCGCGCGGTCGGGCTCGACCCCGCGACCGTCCGCGACCGGCGGCCGCACGAGCTGTCGGGCGGCCAGTGCCAGCGCGTCTGCATCGCCCGCGCGCTCATGACGAACCCGAACGTCCTCATCTGCGACGAACCCGTCTCGAGCCTCGACGTCTCCGTGCAGGCCCAGATCCTCAACCTGCTCGAACGCACCCGGGCCGAACGCGGGCTCAGCATGGTCTTCATCGCGCACGATCTGGCCGTGGTGAAGAACATCAGCGACCGCGTTCTCGTGATGTACCTCGGCAAGGTGTGCGAGGTCGTCCCCTCGGCGGCCCTCGCGGACTCGGCCCTGCACCCGTACACGCGCCTCCTCCTCGCCTCCGTCCCCGAGGCGTCCGGCACGACCGAGGCCCCCGCCGACACCGACCCCCCGTCGCCGCTCGCCCCGCCGAGCGGCTGCCGCTTCCGCACCCGCTGCCCCCTGGCCACCGACCGCTGCGCCACCGAGGAACCCGGACTGCGCGAGCACGCCGACGGCCACCACATCGCCTGCCACCACGTCTAGCCCCACCAAAGGCGCCCGCGCCGCATACCTCCGTCTCCGGGCTCTCGACCAAAGGCCGACGATGCGCGCGGTCGCCGCGGCGGAGGCTGTGGTGCATGAGCAACGAGCACGGCACGGGCAGGAGGCGGTTCCTCGCGGGCGCGGGCGCCCTCGGCGCCGCCGCGGTGGCCGCAGGGGCGGGGACCGCGTTCGCCGACGCCCGCAGGACGGCGTCCGGCGGACGACCCGGGCTCCGGCATCGCGGGGTGTGCTACGCCGTCGAGAGCGGGGAGACGCCCGCGACGGGGTGGAACGCGGCGCGGATGCGCGCGGACATGGCGGCCATCGCCGACGGCCTGCACGCGAGCACGGTCGTCGTATTCGGCGACGGCGTCGAACGGCTCGCGGCCACCGCCGAGGAGGCCGCCGGGCGCGGGCTGCACGTCTGGCTCCAGCCCCGCCTCGCGGACCGTCCCCACGGGGAGATCCTCGACCACCTGGCGGAGACCGGACGGCGGGCCGAGCGGATGCGGCGGCAGGGCGCCCGCGTCCACCTCAGCGTGGGATGCGAGTTCATCCTCTTCGTGCCGGGGATCGTGCCGGGCGACAACGCGCTGGAGCGCATCGAGAACATCATGAACGGCGACTACGACCCGCGGAAGGCAGCGCGGCGCCGGCGCGCCTTCACCGCGCGCGCCGCCGCCGTCGGCCGGTCCGTCTTCAACGGTCGGCTGACCTACGGGGCCGCGTCCGACGAGGCCGACGAGGGCGTGGACTGGGACCTGTTCGACATCGTGAGCGTCAACTACTACTCGTACCACCCCGACCGCGCCGGATACGTCCGCGAACTGCGGAAGTACCAGCGCTTCGGCAAGCCGGTCGCGATCTCCGAGTGCGGCACCTGCACCTTCGAGTTCGCTGGTCAAACCCATCTGGGAATCGCCGCAGGACCCCGGCGACTGGCACTGGGAGCCCAAGCAGGCGTTCCACACCCTGGCCCGCCGCTTCGCGCGCCCCTGACCACGCCCGCGACACCGGGCGCCTCCCGTCCGTCCCGCGTCGAGGGGGGTGCAGGGCACCGCTCGACGCCGCCCGCCGCAATCGGGGGCGGCCGGTGGCGGGAGGCGGCGCGGTTGCACGCGTACACCGACCACGGACGGGTACGTCGGACCGTTCATCTCGGCACGCTTCAGTAGCGGTTCTTCTTGGCGTCCAGGTCGAGTCCGGCGTCGATCACCTTGGCGGGGACTCCCTTGATTCCCATCTGGTCCTTGACGATCCGGCCGAGCGTGGGGAGGCTCTGGCGGTCCGGCCAGGTCTCGGGCTCCCACAGCGCGGAGCGCAGGAACGCCTTGGCACAGTGCATGTACAGCTCCTGCACCTCGATGAGAAGGGCCAACCGCGGCCGCTTGCCCTGGACCACCATGTCGTCGAAGAACGGCGCGTCCGCCACGAGCGTGGCCCGACCGTTCACCCGGAGCGTCTCGTTCATCCCCGGGATGATGAACAGCAGCCCGACGTGCGGGTTGTGCAGAACGTTGCGGAAGTTGTCGACCCGGTGGTTGCCGGGCCGGTCGGCGAGGGCCAGGTGGTGGTCGTCCAGCACCAGGACCGACCCGGGCGGGTCTCCCCGGGGAGAGACGTCACAGGTTCCGTCCGAGTTCGAGGTGGCCAGGGCCACGAAGGGCGAGTGGGCGATGATCGTGCGCGCGTGCTCGTCGATCCGGGCGATGTCCTTGTCCCAGATGGTCTGGGCCGGTTCGTTCACGATCTCGCGGAGCTCGGCTTCGGACGTCACCTTGCGGATCCCGGAAAGATTCATCTCGCGACTATAAGGCAAGCCTAACCTAAAAAGACAGCCACGTTCCCTGACCTGCGAGGCCATGGAGGGCATGGAGGGCATGCGGCGACCCCGCACCGGGCGGTGCGGGGTGCCGGTGGACGGGACGCCGGTCAGCGGGAGGTGGGGCGGTTGAACAGGTACACCGACCAGAGGTAGCCGACGACCGTGATGCCGACGCACCAGCCGACGGCCTGGGCACCGCTGCCGCCGATCGGGGCGCCCAGGAGGAGGCCGCGCAGGGTCTCGGTGAGGGGTGTGAAGGGCTGGTACTCGGCGAACCAGCGCAGGGCCGTGGGCATCGTGTCGGTGGGGACGAAGCTGCTGCCGAAGAACGGCAGGAGCATGAGGACCATCGGGGTGTTGCTGGCGCTCTCGACGGTCTTGGCGGAGAGCCCCAGTCCAACGGCGAGCCAGGTGATGGCGAACGCGAACCCGGTGAGCAGGCCGATCGCGGCCAGCCACTCGAGCGGGGAGGCGTCCGGCCGGAAACCGATCGCCGCGGCGACGCCGACGACGACCGCGATGCCGAGCAGGGCCTGGACGACGCTGCCGACGACGTGCCCGGTCAGAACCGACGGGCGCCAGATCGCCATGGTGCGGAAGCGGTCGACGATCCCCTCGGTCATGTCCATGGCGACCGAGATGGCGGTGCCCTGCGCGGTGGCGGCCAGCGCCATCAGGATGATGCCGGGCGTCACGTAGTCGACGTAGGCGCCGCGGCCGCCGGAGCCGCCGCCGATGCCGTCCCCGAGGGTGCCGCCGAAGACGTAGACGAACAGCAGCAGGAAGACGACCGGCATGCCGATGAGCATCACCGTCATCGACGGGTAGCGCTGCATGCGCCGCAGGTTCCGGCGCAGCATCGTCGCCGAGTCGGTGAGGGAGTGGGCCACGGTGCTCATCGCTGGGGCTCCTTGTCGTGCCGGCCGGTCAGGGTGAGGAAGACGTCGTCGAGGTCGGGGGTGTGCACGGACATCTCCTCCACCTCGATCGACAGGTCGTCGAGGCGGGCGAACAGGTCGCGCATCGAGCGGACGCCGCCGTCGCTGGGGATCCGCAGCGACAGGCCGTCGTCGCCGAGGGCGGCGTCGTGCAGGGCGTGGACGGCGGTGGAGACGGCGGCCGGGTCGGCGAACCGGAGCCGGATGTGGCCGCCGGGGATGAGCCGCTTGAGCTCGTCGGCGGTGCCCTCGGCGATCAGCCGGCCGTGGTCGAGGACCGCGATCCGGTCGGCGAGCTGGTCGGCCTCCTCCAGGTACTGGGTGGTGAGGAAGATCGTGACCCCGCCCGCGACGAGTTCGCGGATGGCCTGCCACATGGTGCGGCGGCTGCGCGGATCCAGGCCGGTGGTGGGTTCGTCCAGGAAGATGACGGCCGGGCTCCCGACGAGGGTCATCGCCAGGTCGAGCCTGCGGCGCATCCCGCCGGAGTAGGTGGCCGCCGGCTTCCGGCCCGCCTCGACCAGGTCGAACCGCTCGAGCAGCTCGTCGGCGCGGCGCCGGGACGCGGCCCGGCCGAGATGGTGCAGGTCGCCCATCAGGGCCAGGTTCTCCCGGCCGGTGAGCAGGTTGTCGACGGCCGAGTACTGGCCGGTGACGCCGATCGCGGCGCGCACGGCGTCCGGGTCGTCGGCGGGGTCGTGTCCCGCGACCCGCATCCGGCCGGAGTCGGCGGTGATCAGCGTGGACAGGATCTTCACGATCGTCGTCTTGCCCGCGCCGTTCGGGCCGAGCAGCGAGAAGATCGTCCCCTGCGCGACCGCCAGGTCGACGCCGTCCAGCACGATCTTGTCGCCGTAGGACTTGCGCAGGCCGGTGGCCGCGATGGCCGGCTCCGTCATGATTACTCTCCGTAGCTATCGAGGGGTGTGGGGCGTCCGCGGGCGGCCGGACCGGCGTGTGGTGCCGGTCCCGGCCCCCGCCGGGTCATGGGTGGTTACTGATCGTGCGCCGCCCCCACCGGCCCCCGCCCCTCAGCGGGCGCGGAGGCGTGCTCTCGTGGGCAGGGGCAGGGGCCGGGTCGGTGCCGACCCCACGGGGCGAGCGTGCTCTCGCGGGGCCGGGGCTCGGTCGGTGCCGTCCGTCCTGTGGGGCGGGCGTGGTCTCGTGGGGTGGGGGCGCGTCGGGGGATTTCGGGCAGGCCGGTGGGGCGCGCCGCTGGAGGCGGCGGGTCGGTGGCGCGGTGTTCGCGCCGGTCGTTACTCGGGCCCGGACGTCAGGCGCGGCGGACCAGGATGTCGGCGTAACGGGTGCGGGCGCGGATCTCGACCACCTCGACGGACCCGCCCGGGTCGTCGGCGGCCTCCAGCTCGCTCCGCACGTTGCCGTACTGGGAACTCACCTCCAGCCAGGCCGCAGTCCCCTCCGGGACACCGATCTCCACCTCTCCGAAGCCGGTCTCCAGCGTGGCGCTCCCGCTGACCGCCTCGCCGATCCGAACGCTGCCGTGCGCGGTCTTCGCGTCGAGTTCGGCGCGGGAGCGGCCGACCAGGACATCGCCGTTCGCGGTGACGAGGCGCGCCTCCCCCGCCATCTCGCCGACGGTGATGTCGCCGTTGGACGTCTTCAGCGTCGCGGTGCCGTCCATCTCGCCGAGCCAGATCTTCGCCGAGGAGGACACCACCTCGATGGGGCCGACGGCCCGGTTGACGGAGACCTCCCCGGCGGCGGCGCGCACCTTCAGCCGTCCCGTCTCCTGCAGCCGGACGAATCCGGCGACGGTGTCGAGGTCGGTTTCGCCGAGCCGGCCCTCGCTGCGGAACTGTCCCCCGCTCTTGCCCTCGACCCGCGAACCGGCCGGGAGGTCGATGGTCACCTCGACGGACGGCGGGCTGCCGACGAGCGAGCGGACCTTGTAGCGGGGGGTCTTGACCGACAACCGCCCCGCCTCGAACTCGACGCGGGTCTCCTCGGCCGCCTGCACGTCGAATTCCCGCGCCGCGTCGCTGGGCCGCACGTCCACCATGGTGTCGGCGCGGTCCCCGGCCCGGAACCGGACCAGGCCGCCCGCGGTCTCGACGACGGCGGTGATCGCGTCGGGGGTGTCGAACGTGAACATACGGACGCCTTCCCGGTGTCCCTTGGATTCGGTCTGCATCTCGTCAGCGCACCCATCCGGTGTAGTTCCGCCCGATCGGCCGTCCCTCGCCTCTGTCCTGCGGGGGGCCGCCGGGTTCGAGGGCGGCGGTCACGGCCCGGACGAGCCAGGCGTTGACCGACAGGCCCATCCGGCCGGCCGCCTCCTCGATCCGCGGTTTGAGCTGTTCCGGCAGGCGGAGCGTGATCCGCGACGTGCCGCCGCCCTCGTCCGGCTCGGCCACCGGCGCCCGGACGCCCATCGACACTTCGAGCGCACCGGCCAGCGCCTGCCGCAGCCCGCCCGGCGCCGCCGCGGGGCCGGGCTCGGCCGGTGGCGGCGTCACCACGAAATCGGGGTCGCGGCCGCGCAGCCTGACCTCGACCGAGCCGGGCGCCAGGTCCCGGGTGATCTCGTCGGCCGCCTCCGACAGCGCCTCCAGCAGGACGAGGTGCACCGCGGCCTCGAGCGGCGAGGTGAGCCGCTCCGCGAGGGCGCGGGCGTCCTCACCTCCGGCCTCGGCTGCGACCGCGAGCTCGCGCCGAAGGCTCTCGACGTACATCGCGATATCCATGACGTCATCATGGCGTCACGAGTGACGTCATGTCAAGCCGGATGCCGCGACAGGATGACGTCATCCCGGTCGAGGCGGCCACCGACGCGCCTCCCGCACTCCACACGATGTCCGCCCACGCACGAATACCCAGGTCAAAGGGTGAATGCCGATGCGATCACGGACGCCGCGCCGGCACGCCGCCGCCCGCGTCCACCCGCCGCCGACCGGGCCTGCTCGACCCGGCACGCCGCCGGCGCGGCCGTGACATCACGAAAGACTGCACGGTGACGTCACGCACGCCGCCGGTGACGCCCCCTTGCCCCGCGCCCTTCCCACGACCGAAGCGCGGACGCGCGAGCGTCCCGGGTGTGACGGCGCCCCCATGACCGAAGCGCACACACGCGGACGTCCCGGCTGTGACGGCGCCCCCATGACCGGGGGCCGGACGCGCGAACCTCCCGGCGCGCGTGGGCGGTGCGCCGGGACGTTCGGGTGGGTCACGCCCGGTGGGGGCGGTTCGTCCAGCCCTGGTCGTCCGCGCGGACGAACCAGCCGGACGCGGCCAGGGTGCCGCCGTCGACCGGGACGGTGTGGCCGGTGACGAAGCGGGCCTCGTCGGACGCCAGGAAGGCGACGACGGCCGCGTAGTCGTCCGGGCGGCCGAAGCGGGCCATCGGGACCCAGGTGTGCATCAGGTCGGGGTCGTAGCCGCGCAGCATCCAGGACGCCGGGGTCTGCTCGGTGTCGGCGAGGTCGGGGGCGATCGCGTTGACGCGGACGCCGTGGCGGCCGACGGCGACGGCGAGGCTGCGGGTGAAGGCCGAGACGCCCGCGTTGAACGCCGAGTACACCGGATGCTGCGGGATGCCCCGGAACGCCTCGACGGTCGAGTTGTTCACGATTGCGCCGGAGCCGTGCTCGATCATCGCGGGGAGCAGGGCGTGGGTGAGCTTGAAGACGTGCAGCAGGTTCAGCTCGTAGAGGCGCTGCCACTGCTCCGGGGTGCTGTCCTGGAAGGACGGGGCGGCGGGGCGGAAGTCGCCGACGTTGTTGACGAGGACGTCCGCGCGTCCGGCCGCGCGGGCGACCTCGGCGACGGTGGCGTCGTCGACGATGTCGCCGGCGACGGTGACGCAGCGGCCCCCGGCGGACTCGATGTCGGCGGCGGTGCGGGCGGCGGCGTCGGCGTCGATGTCGTTGAGGACCACGAGGTCGCCCGCGGCGGCGAGGCGGCGGGAGATCGCGCCGCCGATGCCGAGGGCACCGCCGGTCACGACGCTGACTCGGGTCATTGCCGCACCTTTCGGACGGGACGGGTCTCGATCCAGTCGATCTGCAAGGCCCGGTGGGCTATCCGCCACGTGCCGTCTTGGCGGGTGTAGGCGTCGGTGTAGTGCAGATGCCAGGCGAGGTCGGTGAGCTTGCCGTCGTGTTCGGTGATGTGGTGGGCGACGCAGGTGACGTGCCCGGCCGCCGCGCCCTCTCCTGCGGCCTCGAACACCTCGCCCGCGAGTTCGTGGGAGGTGACGGGGACGCCGCCGAGCGTCGCGAGGGACTCGACGATCGCGGCGCGCCCGGTGAACGTGCGTGCCGGGCCGAGGCTCGCGGGGGGATCGGGCAGGACGAGCACCGCGCCGGGCGCGAAGAGTTCCCCGAGCGCGTCGAGGTCGCGACGGTCGGCGTACAGCGCGTAGCGGGCGACCAGGTCGCGCAGGTCGATCCGGTCGCCCGCCGTGAGGACGGTCACGCGAGGCCGAGGCGCTCGGCGCAGGCGGACAGTTCGTCCTTCGCCAGGTTCAGGTCCCGCGTGGCGGTGGCGCGCAGGACGAGGCGGTCGGCGCCCTGGGCGGCGAGTTTCTCCGCCTTCTCCGTGGTGACCTTGGCCAGGGTGTGGCCGAGGGTCAGCTGGAGGGCGGCGGGGTCGCGGTCCGCCCGTTCGGCCTCGTCGCGCATGAGCGTGACCAGCGCCTGCAGTTCCTCTCCCACGACGCCCAAGGGCTGGAGGCCGTCGCCGCGGCGGCCCGCGCGGCGGGCGGCGGCCTTGCTGTGGCCGCCGACGTGCAGCGGGACGCCGCCCTTCTGCGCGGGCTTCGGGTAGCTCATCGCGTTGGTGAAGCCAAAGAACTCGCCCTTGTGGGTGGCGCCCTCGGGTGCCGTGTCGGCCCAGAGCGCGCGCAGGACGTCGATCTGTTCGTCCGCGCGGCGTCCGCGGGTGTCGAAGTCGGCGCCGCAGGCTTCGACCTCCTCGCGCATCCAGCCCATCCCGACCGTGACGCGGAGCCGTCCGTTCGACAGGGCGTCGATGGTGGCGAGGCGCTTGGCGAGGACGACCGGGTGGTGGTTCGGCAGGACGAGGACGCCCGTGGCGAGCCCGATCCGGGACGTGCGGCCCGCGAGGTAGGCGAGGAGGTCGAGCGGGTCGGGGATGTCCAGGTCGTCGGCGAGCTCCATCCTGCCGGACGCGTCGTACGGGTAGACGCTGTCGTAGCGGCTGGCGACGACGGCGTGCTCGACGGCGACGATGGACTCGAACCCGCAGGCGTCGGCGTGCTCGGCGTAGGCGCCGATCCAGGCCGGGTCCGCGGTGACTCCCGCGGCGACGGGCGCCAGGACGGCGTACTTCACTCGCTCTCCTCTCGTGCGGCGGACCGGCCGGCGCGGCGGCCGAAGAAGGTGCCGTCCCCCAGGGACGTCCCGCTGATGTAGCCCTCGCCGTGCATGCCGGACGCGGCGCGGCCCGCCGCGTACAGCCCGGCCATCGCGGCACCGGAGTTGTTCAGGACCTCGCCGTCGACGGTGGTGTGCAGCCCGCCGAGCGTGAACCCGGCGGCTCCGGTGCCCTTGCCGCCGCCGGCGTTGAAGAAGCCCGCGCGCGGGTCGATCGCGGCGAACGGCGGATTGAGGACCCGCAGCCACTTCGGGTCCTTGTGGAAGTAGGGGTCCTCGCCCTTCTCGGCGTGCCGGTTGTAGGTCTCGACCGTGGCCTCCAGGGACCCGGCGGGCATCCCCAGCTCCCGCTCCAGTTCGGCTAGGGTCTCGGCGGCGTGCGCCGGCCGCAGGCCCCACCGGTCCGCCTCGGGGACGGACTCGAACCCCTCCTCGTCGATGATCGTCCAGTAGGGGCCGGGCTGGTGCTTCACGGCGTGGACGCTGTAGTGGCCGGGGTAGACGTCCTCGTTGATGAACCGGCGGCCGAGGCCGTCGACGAGCATCCCGCGGTTCACCATGGCGGGCAGGGCGGTGAGCGCGATCTCGACGACCGACATGCGGCGGACGGCGGCGCCGGCGGCGGTGGCCATCCGGATGCCGGAGCCGTCGTCGAGGCCGTCGCTGACCTTGCCGTGCCCGAGCAGGAGGGGCGCGTGGTCGGCCAGCATCTCCTCGTTGTCGACGAACCCGCCGCTGGTGATCACGACGGCCCGGCGGGCGCGGTAGGCGACCCGCTCCCCGTACTTGCGGGCCACCACGCCCGCGACCCGGCCGTCGGCCATGACGAGGTTGACGGCCTGGGTGTCGGCGTGGGTGACGGCGCCCGCCTCGGTGGCGGCGGCGGCGAGCCGCTCCATGAGGAGCGCGCCGGCGAACCCGGGCGCGGCCGGGCGGTGGCCGCGGGGTGCGGGCTCGGCGAGGGTGTTGTACGGCCAGGAGTTCTCCCCCAGCCACATGAGCCCGTCGTCGGTCATCGGCATCCACACCGGCGACTCGTAGAGGGTGGGGTTGAACGGCACGCCGCGCTCGCGGAACCACTCGAAGTGCTCGACGCTCTCGTCGCAGTACAGCCGGAGCTTGGCGGTGTCGGCGTTGGGGCCGAGCGCCGCCTCCAGGTAGGCGTACATGGCGTCCGGCGTGTCGTCGAAGCCGCACGCCTTCTGGATCTCGGTGCCGCCGCCGAGGTACAGCTCGCCGCCGGACTGCGCGGACGAGCCGCCGGGGCCGCTCGCCCGCTCCAGGACGAGGACGTCCGCGCCGGCACGGGCGGCCTCGAACGCGGCCGCGGCGCCCGCGCAGCCGAAGCCGATGACGAGCACGTCGCACTCGTGGTCGAAACCGTCGCCGATCTCGGACGCGGCGACGGGCTCGACGGAGGATCGCCGACTCACCCGGTCACTTCCCCTTCGGGACGAACGCGGCGAGCGGCTCCGAGCCGGACCAGTCGTGGCCCCAGTAGCTGTCGGCCGTGATCTCCTCGGCGGTGTAGTACGCCTCGTCGACGAGCATGCCCTCGCAGCCGTACTCGATGTCCCAGCCGCCGGGGGCGCGCACGTAGAACGACACCATCTTGTCGTTGGTGTGGCGGCCGAGCGTGGAGGAGACGGAGAAGCCGTGCTTGGCCACGTTGTCGAGCGCCTGGCCCACTGCGTCCAGGGTGTCGACCTCCACCATCAGGTGGACGAGGCCCGGGTCGCCGTCGTGGGGGGCGGGGCAGATGGCGAGGCTGTGGTGGCGCCGGTTGATGCCCATGAACCGCACCCGCAGCGGCTTCTCCGGGTTGCGGCTGGAGTTGAACGAGCCGCGCGGGAGGAAGCCGAGGACCTCGGTGTAGAACTTCACGGCGTCCGGCTGGCGCGGCGTGGGCAGGACGACGTGGCCCATGCCCTGCGCGCCGGTGACGAACTTCTGCGCCTGGCCGGTCCGGACGGGCGAGTGGTCCAGGACGGGCCCGAAGAACACCTCGACGGGGGTGCCGCCGGGGTCGCTGAACGCGATGACCTGCTCGGCGCCCCGGTCGGCGCACTCGCTCAGGGACAGCTCGGCGACCTCCACCCCGGCCTTCTCGACGTCCTCGCGGACGGCGGCCAGCGCGAACTGGTCGCGCACCTCCCAGCCGATGGCGAGGACCCTGTCGGTGTCGCCGGGCAGGACGGCGAGGCGGTGCCTGCGCTCGTCCATGCGCAGGTACAGGCCGTCCGGATCGGGGCCGGAGCCCTCGGCGAACCCGAGCGCGTCGATCGTCAGTTCGCGCCACCGCTCGATGTGCTGCGTCTGGACCTTGAGATATCCGAGCCCACGGATGTGCGTCACTGTCCTCGATCCCTTCGAAATCGCGGCCCCGCGTCGGCCGTCCACGACCTGCCACGGCCGTCCATGGCCCAACGTGTCAAAGGGAGCGCCGGCGCGCGCGGCGCTTTCCCGCTCAGTGAGAACCGGCGGGCGCCGAACGGCCGCCGGGGCTCTCATCGGGGCGAGGAGGTCTGATGACGAACACGAACCCGGTCGCCCTCGTGACCGGAGCCAGCCGCGGGATCGGGCGGGCGACGGCGCTGGCCCTGGCCGCCGCGGGCCACGACGTCGCGTTCACCGCGCGGACGGTCGAGGAGGGCGCGGGCCGCATCCCGCCGAGGCACGGCGGGGGCCCGGACATCGCCGTCCCCGGCAGCCTCGCCGGGACGCGCGCGGCGGTCGAGGCGCTCGGGGCGCGGGCGCTGCCCGTCCGGATGGACCTGCTGGACGCGCGGAGCGTGCAGGCCGCCGCCGAGACCGTCCGGCGGGAGTGGGGGCGGGTGGACGTGCTGGTCAACAACGCGGTCGCGCACGTCGGCGGCAACCACGCGCGCCTGCTCGACCTCGACGCCGACGTGGCGGCGCGGACGATGACGGGCAACTACCTGCACCAGCTCGCGCTCGTGCAGGCGGTGCTGCCCGGGATGGTGGAGCGGGGCGGCGGGACGATCGTGAACCTGTGCTCGGGGTCGGCCACCACCGACCCGCCCGCGCCGCCCGGGGAGGGCGGCTGGGGGCTGGCGTACGCGGCGTCCAAGGCGGCGTTCGGACGGCTCGCGGGCGCGGTCAACGCCGAGTACCGGGAGCGGGGCGTCCGCGCGTTCAACCTGGACCCCGGGTTCGTCGTCACGGACGCGGGCGCGGCGCGGGGCGGCGTCGACACCATCGCGGGCAAGGGGTTCGAGCCGACGCCCGAAAGCGCGCCCGGAGCGGCCGTCGTGTGGCTGGTGTCCTCGCCGGACGCCGACCGGTTCCTCGGCAAGGTGATCTGGACGCCGAAGCTCGTCCGGGACGTCGGGCTCGAGACGGATTGAGCGCGCGCGCCTGAACACCCCGCCCGGCCGTCCGGCCGGGCGGGGAAGCCGGGAGTCCGCTCAGATCATCGAGCGCATCGGGCCCTGCGGGGGCTCGATGTCCAGGTCGGTGAGCGCGGAGACGTGGTAGACGGCGCCGGGGACGTGGATGGCGTGCGCGAGGCCGACGTGGGCGTCCCGCCAGAACCGCTGGATCGGGTTGTCGGTGCGCATCGCGTTGCCGCCGGACCGGACGACGATCTCGTTCATCGCGTGGACCGCCCGCCACGCGGCGCGGACCTGGGTGCGGCGCCCGGCGGCGCGCTCGGCGAAGCCGATCTCCTGCCCGGCGGCGACCTTGTCGTAGGTGCGCGAGAGGTTGTCGAGGAGGGCGGTGCGGGACGCCTTGATCTCCTCGGCGGCCTCGCTGATCGCGTAGAGCACGTACGGGTCGTCCTTGATCCGCGTCCCGGTGATCTGGACGCGGCCGCGCTGGTAGGCGAGGTGGTGGTACAGGGCGCCCTCGGCGATGCCGATCACGGCGGAGGTGATGCCGAGCGGGAACACGCAGGAGAACGGCAGCAGGTAGGACGGGTTGGTCAGCCCGGCCTCGCGCGGCGCGGACCCGTCGATGACCTTGCTGTACTCGAGGGTGCGGTACGCGGGGACGAACGCGTCGCGGACGATGACGTCCTTGCTGCCGGTGCCCTTCAGCCCGGCGACGTTCCAGGAGTCCTCGACGATCTCGTAGTCGGAGCGGGGCAGGATCAGGTGCAGCATCCGGGGCGGCGTCAGGGGCTTGCCGTCCTTGTCGCCCACCATGCCGCCGAGGAAGATCCAGTCGCAGTGGTCGGTGCCGGAGGAGAACTGCCAGCGGCCGCTGAAGATGTAGCCGCCGTCCACGGGACGGGCCACGCCCATGGGCGCGTAGGGGGACGCGATCCACGTGTTGGGGTCGTCGCCCCAGATCTCCTGGCGCACCTTCGGGTCCGCGTAGGCCATCTCCCACGGGTGGACGCCCACGATGCCCGCGCACCAGCCGGTCGAGCCGTCCAACGCGGCGATGCCCATGACGGTCTCGGCGAACTCGCGGGGGTGGGCCTCCAGCCCGCCGTGCGCCTCCGGCTGCAGCATCCGCATCGTTCCGGAGTCGCGCAGCACCTTGGCGGCCTTGTCGTCGAGCCGCCCGAGGTTCTCGTTGACGGGGCCCAGCTCGCGCAGCTCCTCCGCCCGTTCCATGATCGTGTCGAGGACGCGGTTCGTCATCGCCTGTCTCCCGTGGTGTCGTGCGCGGTGCCGTGGCGCCGCGGTCAGCCGTCGTATGTGATCTTGAGCCGGTCGCCGGCCGGCCGCGCCTGGCAGGCGAGGATGAGCCCGTCGGCGAGGTCCCGCTCGTCGAGGACGGTGTTGGCGTCCATGACCGCCTCGCCCTCCAGGACGACGCAGGCGCACGCGGCGCACGAGCCCTCGCGGCACGAGTACGGGGCGTCGACCCCGGCCCGCAGCAGGACGTCGAGGAGCAGTTGGGACCGGGGCCAGGGCAGGGTGCGGGTCTCCCCGTCCAGCTCGACCTCGATCTCGCCGGGCTCGCCCGCGTCGCCGTCCGCGGCCTCGTCCCCGGCCGGGTCGGGGCCCTCCGGGGTCTCGAACGGGTCGGCGGCGAGCGAGAAGAACCGTTCGACGTGGACGTTCATGCCGAGACCGGTGAGGGCCTTGGCCGTGAGGTCCATGAACGGGCCGGGTCCGCACACGAACGCCTCACGGTCGGTGTGCGCGCGCGCCAGGGCGCGTATGCCCGGTTCCGTGGGGAGGCCCTGCACCGACTCCAGCCAGTGGACGACCGTGAGCCGCTCGCCGTGCTCCGCGGCGAGCGCCCGCAGTTCGTCCGCGAAGATGACGGACCGCTCGTCCCGGTTCGCGTAGACGAGGACGACCGACCCCGTGCCTCCGGCCAGGCACGACTTCAGGATCGACATGACCGGGGTGATGCCGCTGCCGCCCGCGAGGAGCAGCAGGTCCGCGTCCAGCGACTGGGGCGTGAACGTGCCGGACGGCCGCAGCACCTCCAGCACGTCGCCCGTGGTGACGTTGTCGCAGATCCAGTTGGAGCCGAGCCCGCCCGCGACCCGCTTCACCGTCACCTTGAGCCGGTCGTCGGTGACCGGTGAGCTGCACAGCGAGTAGCAGCGCGCCGCCCAGCCGTCCGGCGCGGGCACCCGGACGGTGAGGAACTGTCCGGGCTTGTACCGGAACCGGTCGCGGTCGCCCTCGGCCGGCTCCAGGACGAGCGAGTGCGCGTCGGCCGTCTCGTGGACGACCTCGACGACCCGCGCCTTCAGCGACGTCATGGCCGCTCCGCCGTGGCGGCCGTCCCGGTCGCGCCCTGCTCGCCTCCGGCCCCGGTCTCGTCCCGGGCCGCGGCGTGCCGGGCCGCGATGTAGCCGAACACGATGGACGGGCCGATCGTGGCGCCCGGTCCCGCGTACTCGTTGCCCATCACCGACGCGGACGTGTTGCCCGTCGCGTAGAGGCCGGGGATCGCCGAGCCGTCCGCGCGCAGGACCCGGCTGCTCTCGTCGCACACCAGGCCGCCCTTGGTGCCGAGGTCGCCGACCTCGAGGCGGAACGCGTAGTAGGGGGCGGACTCGATGACGTCCAGGTTCGGGTTCTTCAGGTTCGGGTCGCCGTAGTAGTGGTCGTAGGCGCTCTCGCCCCGGCCGAACTCGGGGTCCTTGCCCGCGCGCGCGTACTCGTTGAAGGTCCGGACGGTCTCGTCCAGGGCGTCCGCCGGGACGCCGATCTTCTCCGCGAGCGCGGCCAGGGAGTCGGCCTTGAACACGATGCCCTTGTCGTAGAACGCCTTGGGGATGGGCGCGCCCGGAAGGATCTGCGCGAACGGGTAGCGCGCGCGCGTCTTGGCGTCCATCACGAACCAGCACGGGACGTGCCCGCCCGCGAGCTGGTCGTGGACGAAGTTCACGTACGGGGCGGCCTCGTTGGTGAACCGCTTGCCGTCGGCGGACACGATGACCATCCGCGGGATGGCCCGCTCGGACACCAGCGGGATGGTGGCCCCGGCCGGGTGCCGCACCGCGGGCATCCACCAGGCGTCGTCCATGAAGTCCAGGGCGGCGCCGAGTCCCTCGCCGACGCGGATGCCGTCGCCGGTGTTCTCCCGCGCGCCCATCGCGAAGTCCTCGCGGCCGCCCTCCGGCAGGTACGCGTCGCGCATCTTCTGGTTGTGGTCGAACCCGCCGGTCGCCAGCAGCACCCCGCGCCGTCCGCGCAGCCGCAGCGTCTCGCCGTCGCGCTCCACGACGACGCCGGTGACCGTCCCGTCCTCGGCGGTGACGAGGTCGGTCATCTTCGTCTTCAGCCAGAGCGGGACGCCGGCGTCCTTGAGCGCCATCCG
Organism: Actinomadura cremea; assembly: GCF_014648495.1. Classification (GTDB taxonomy): domain Bacteria; phylum Actinomycetota; class Actinomycetes; order Streptosporangiales; family Streptosporangiaceae; genus Spirillospora; species Spirillospora cremea. Next base: position 507,412 of record NZ_BMRF01000002.1, on the reverse strand, counting down.
CATCCGCGCGACGAGGGCGCGCCCGCCCGTCGACATGTGGCGGCGGCGGACCATGTTGGACGACACGCGCCACGCCGCGACCATCGACGCGCGGCGGCCCGCCCACGTCCGCTTGGCCATCGCCAGGTCGTGGTAGTCCTTCGCGGTGATCCAGAGCCCGAGCGGGCCCTTCATGTTGTTGGGCCGCTGGTACTTCTCGTCCTCGCCGAGCTTGCGGGTGTCGAACGGCTTGGCCTCGATGGACCGGCCCAGCGGGCGTCCGCCCTCCAGCTCGGGGTGGTAGTCGGCGTAGCCCTTCGTCCAGAAGAACTGCATCCACTTGCTGCGGCAGATCAGCTCCATCGCGGCCGGGCCGTTGTCGACGTAGGCGTCGAGGCGGGCGGCGGGGACGCGGCCCTCGGTGAGCAGGTCGAGGTAGCGGCGGATCGACTCGCGGCTGTCGTCGTGGCCGCGCGCCCGCAGGACCGGGTTGTTGGGGATCCAGATGCCGCCGCCGGAGAGGGCGGTGCTGCCGCCGAACCTCTTGCCCTTCTCCACGATGAGGACGCTCAGGCCCGCGTCGTGCGCCGTCAGCGCCGCGGCCATCCCGCCGCCGCCGCTGCCGACGACGACGAGGTCGTACTCGTGGTCCCAGCCGCCGGACCCGCCGGCCGCCGCGCTCACGCCTCGCCCCGCTCGCCGGCGCCGCGCGTCAGGAACGCCAGCACCGCGCTCTCCCACGCGGCCTTCTGCTCGATCATCACCCAGTGCCCGCAGTTCGGGAAGATGTTGACCTGCACGTCGGGGATCGTGCGCATCGGCACCAGGACCATGTCCATGGGGCTGACGCGGTCGTCGCGGCCCCAGGTGACGAGGGTGCGCGCCTTGAGCTTGTGCAGCATCGCCCAGTACGGGGGCTCGTTCGACTTCGCCTGCATCTTGAAGTTCGCGGCCATCGCGGCCTTGCCGTACATGCGCCGCGCGGCGGCCAGCGTGTCGGGGTCGGTGGCCTGCTTCCACCGCTCCTCGATGAGCTCCTCGGTGACCATCCGCGGGTCGTGGACCATCGAGTGGAGCCACTGGACGAGCGCCTCGCGGGTGGGGTTCTCGGTGAACTCCATCAGCAGGTTGATGCCCTCGCCGGGCGACGGGCTGAAGATGTTGCGGCCGATGCCGCCGATCGTGACGAGGCTTCCCACCCGGTCCGGGTGCTCCAGCGCGAAGCGCGTCGCGACGATGCCGCCCATCGAGTTGCCGATGACGTCGACGCGGTCGAGGCCCAGGCCGTCCAGGAACCGGGCGACCGCGGCGGGCGCGGCCACCATCGGGTGCTGGTCGGTCGGGTCGCTCACCCCGAAGCCGGGGAACTCGAGGATCAGGCAGCGGAAGTACTTCGAGAACAGCGGCAGGTTGTCGTGGAAGTTCCGCCAGCCCGTCACACCCGGGCCCGAGCCGTGCAGCAGCAGCAGGGGCGGGCCCTCACCGGCCTCGTGGTAGCGCAGGACGCCCTGGTCGGTGGCGAGTTCGCGCAGCGTCGCGTGGTACGTCAGCTCCGTCGGCATGGCCTCTCAGTCCTTCAGGGTGGCTTGTCCGGAACGTATGCCCGCGCGCCTCGCCGGCACCGCCCCGGATCCCGATCAGCGGGACATCGGGGCCCGCGCCCCGCGCCCCCGCCGCGCCCCCGGCCGCGCCGAACCCCGTTCCGCTCAACGGGATCGGACGCGCACCGCGCGCCGCGCGGCGCTTACGTTCCGAATCAGCCCAGCGACGATCCGAGGTGCATCGATGCCAGCCGAACCAGCGCTCACCACGCCGCCGCACACCGAGCCCGCGGGAACCGAGCCCGTGCAGAGCGAACCGACCCCCGCCGAGTTCCGGCGCGCCATGTCCGAGTTCGCCACGGGCGTCACCGTCGTCACCGCGATCGACGGCGGCGAGCCGATCGGCTTCGCCTGCCAGTCGTTCACGTCGGTGTCCCTGGAGCCCCCGCTGATCCTGTTCTGCGCCGACCGGCGCGGCCGGTCCTGGCCGCGGATCCGCGCCGCCGGGCGGTTCTGCGTCAACGTGCTCGGCGAGGACCAGCGCGACCTGTGCCAGCGGTTCGGATCGAGCCGGGGCCGCAAGTTCGAGGACCTGGCCTTCGACGTCTCCCCGTGGGGGACGCCCGCGCTGCGCGACGTCCTGCTCGGCGTCCACGCGGAGGTCCAGGACGTGCACCCCGCCGGCGACCACGACGTGGTGATCGGCCGGGTCCTCGCGGTGCGGCGGCCCGAGGACCGGCTGGAGCGCCCGATGGTCTTCTTCCGCAGCCGGTTCGGCGTGGACGAGCCGGAGACCCCCGAGGCCGCCGACGCGCCGGACGCCTGGTGGAGCGGGCAGTGGGGGTGGATGTGACGCCGCCTCCGGCCGCGTCGCACCCCGTCGCGCCGGGGGCCGCGTCCCACCCCGCCGCGTCCCACCCCGCCGCGTCACCTCCCGTCGTGTCACATCCAGTCGCCGCGGCCGTCCACGGCCAGCAGGCGGTTCATCGTCTCGGCCGACCAGCACTCCCGCTCGGACGAGCGGTCGCCAGCGGGACGCCGCGTGCGCGGCGTCCCGTCGGGACGGGACGGGGCCGACCCGGGGAACAGCACCTGCGACGCCTCGCGGGCGGCGGTGACGACGAGCGGCGCCACGTTCTCCAGCGGCGCGCGGACGTCCCCGACCAGCGAGATGCCCGCGACCGGGCCCTCGGCGCCGCGGATCGCGGCGGCCACGCAGGCGATGCCGGGGAACGACTCGCCGCGCTCGAACGCCAGCCCGCGGCGCTGCCGGATCCGGTGCAGCTCCTGGTGCAGCGTGGCCAGCTCGCCGATGGTGCGGCTGGTCATCCGGGCGATCTCCGAGCCGAGCAGCGCGTCCACCTGCTCGGGCTCCAGCCACGCCAGCATCGCCTTGCCGAGCGCGGTCGAGTGGGCCGGGGCCCGGCCGCCGACCCGCGACGGCACGGACGTGGCGAGCCGCCCGCCCAGCTTGTCCAGGTAGAAGACCTCGGCGCCGTCCAGCACGGCCAGGTGCGCGACCAGGCCGGTGGTGACCTGCAGCTCGTGCAGCAGCGGCGCCGCCGCCTCGCGGATCTTGCCGTGCCCGCCGTCCCGGCCGCCGAGCCCGAGGGCGCGCTGGCCGAGCCCGTACCCGTACGAGTGGTGCGACAGCCAGCGCTGCTTGACGAGCTGGTCGAGGATCCGGTGGGCCGTCGACCGCGGCAGCCGGGTGCGGCGCGCGACGTCCTCCAAGGTCAGCCGCGCGGACGGGCCGTTGAACGCGTCGAGGATCAGGGTCATCCGCTCGACCATGGACGGCGGCGTCTCCCGCCGTCCGGGCGCCATGAGCTCGACCATCGCACCTCCCAGGGCACAAGACTGAAATGAATTCTTGTTAACTGGAATGTAGCAAGCGCTGGGTGACAACGGAAGGGGTCGCGTAAGGGCAGGTCAGGCAAACTTGGAGAACCACGCGCAGGCCGGAGCCGGTCTCCGCTCGGAAGCTAGAACCTTTTCCTACCGAAGGGAGCCCATCGATGCGCGTCGGCATCGTCACGCCCGTGGTGGCCCAGCCGCCCCCCGGGCACGCCGCCTGGGAGCGGCACGCGGGCATCGACGAGATCGCCCGGATCGCCGAGACGGCCGATCGCCTCGGCTACCACCACGTCACCTGCAGCGAGCACGTCGCCGTCCCCGCCGAGGCCGCCGAGCAGCGCGGCGGCGTCTACTGGGACCCGCTCGCCACCTTCGGCTACCTGGCCGCCCGCACCACCCGCATCCGTCTCGCCACCCAGGTTTTGGTGCTCGGCTACCACCACCCCCTGGCGATCGCGAAGCGCTACGGCACGCTCGACCTCGTCAGCGGTGGCCGCCTGACCCTCGGCCTGGGGGTGGGCAGCCTCCGGGAGGAGTTCGACCTGCTCGACGCCCCCTTCAGCGGACGCGGCGCGCGCGCGGACGACGCGCTTGCCGCCCTACAGGCGTCGCTGTCCCGGCGCACGCCCGAGTACCACGGCTCGCACTACGACTTCTCGGGCTTCGTGGTCGAACCGCACGCCGTCCAGGAGCACGTCCCCATCTGGATCGGCGGCCGGACCGCCCGTTCCCTCCGCCGCGCCCTGAACGCCGACGGCTGGGTCCCCTTCGGGCTCTCCCTCGACGACCTCGCGAAGATGCTCGCGGACGCCGACGTGCCCGCGGGCTTCGACGTCGTCCTCGGCCCGACCCGCCCCCTCGACCCGGTGCGGGACCCGGACGGCTCGGCCGCGGCCCTGCGCCGCCTGCGGGACGCGGGCGCCACCGTCGCCGGCGTCCGGCTCGTCTCCGACTCCCCCGACCACTACCGCGAGCAGCTCGCCGCCCTGCGCGAACTCGACTGCGGCCTCACCTTCGGAGACGTGCGATGACCGACGCCCGCGCCGACCACGACGCCCGCCTCGCCGCCCTCGAGACCCGCCTGCGCGCCCTGGAGGACGAGCGCGAGATCACCCGGCTGATCCTCTCCTACGGCCCCCTCGTCGACAGCGGCCGCGCCCCCGAGGTCGCCGCCCTCTGGGACGACGACGGCGTCTACGACGTGGACGAACTCCTCATGACCGGCCCCGCCGAGATCGACGCGATGGTCCGGTCGGCGAACCACCGGCGGTGGATCTCCGGCGGCTGCGCGCACTTCGTCGGCCCGCCGCACGTCACCGTCACCGGCGACGAGGCCACCGCCGTCGGCTACACCCTCATGATCGTCAACGGCCCGGACGGCTTCGTCCTGCGCCGCGCCACCGCCAACCGCTGGACCCTGCGCCGCACGCCGTCCGGCTGGCGGGCGGTCACCCGCACCAACCGCGTCCTGGACGGCCGCGAGGAGTCCCCCGCCCTGCTGACGTCCGCGTTCCCGGCGTAGCCGCGGACGGGCTCAGCGGGCCAGGGGTCAGGGGGCACGGGGTCAGGGGGGCAGGGGGTCAGGGGGTCAGGGCCATGCCCGCGAGGACCCGGTCGGCGAGCGCCCGGTCGCCCTTCGCCCGGACGGTGACGACGTTGGGCGTGCAGCGGCCGGCGGCGAGGCGGACGTAGGTCTCCAGGTCCATCACCAGCTCGGCGGTGAACTCCGCCGGTTCGGGGTCGGCGGGCACGGCCCGGCGGTCGGCGCCGACGGTGATCGCCGACCGGAACGACGGCGGGCCCGTGATGGTGAACAGGACGGACGTGCCGGGCTCGGCCTTCGCGCGGCGCGCGACGACGAGGGGCAGCCCCTTGCCGAGGATGCTCCAGAGGCAGTGCGCGGCCGGGGCGTCCAGGTTGCCCGGACGGCCGACCGCGCGCCGCACGTCCTGCTCGTGCGTCCAGCAGTCCATCGCACGGAACGCCATGAACCGCCGGTAGGTGCCCTCCTTGCCGTTCGGGAGGACGAGGGTCCGGTCCGGGTCGATGCCGGGGAGCTGCGCGAGGCGGCGGTCGAGCGTGGCCGCGAGTTCGGCCGCGACCTCGGGACCGGGCACGGCGCGGCGCGTGTGCACGGCCGCCTCGAGGAACGTGCCGAAGTCGTTGCGGAGGTGGTCGAACGCGGGCACGTCGACCTGGGGTTCCGGGTCGCCCAGCAAGCCCCGTTCGACGCCGACGAGGTGGGAGAACTGGTCCTTGACCGTCCATCCCGGGCATTCGGTCGGCCGGTCCCAGTCGGCGGGGTCGAGGGCGGCCGCGAGTTCGAGGGACGACCGGACGGTCTGCTCCCACGCGTCCGCGTTCGCCCGCATCACCTCGTCCATCCGAACTCCTCCCATGGCGCGGCTTCGCCCCCACAGTACGGGAGCCCTCGGACGCCGCTCCGCCGCCCCTACGCCGCGGCGCGGCCCCGTGGCCGCAACCGGGGCGAAGGCCGGAGGGCGACGGATCCTCCGTCGGCGGGGATGTCGGCGAGACGTCAGCGGTGCTCATCGGGCAGCACCGTCGGAAGGGTCTCAAGGACGCTCTCGAGGTGGGCCCGCGCGGCACGTTCGGCCCCGGCGGGGTCGCGGGCGGCGATGGCGTCGATGATGGCGAGGTGCTCGGGCAGGGACGTCTGCGGGCGGCCGGGCTGCATGGCGAGCCTGAACTGGTGCCGGACGTTCTGCGCGCGGAGCCGCTCGAGGACGTCCGACGCCGTCCCCTGGCCGCTGATCTCGCGGACGCGCCCGTGCAGCCGCTGGTTCAGGCCCGAGTAGCCGAAGACGTCGCCGGACGCGACGGCGGCCCGCATGCCCTCGCCGATCTCGCGCAGGTCGGCGATGTCGGCGTCGGTGGCGCGCCCGGCGGCCTTGGCGGCGCACAGGCCCTCGAGCACCATCCGCACCTCGGTGATCTCGACGGCCTCGGCGAGGGACACCGCCCGGACGCGGGCGCCGCGGTTCTGCACGCGCTCGATGAGGCCCTCGTTGGTCAGTTCGAGGAGGGCGGCCCGCACGGCGGCGCGTCCGGCCCCGAACCGGTCGGACAGGTCGGCCTCGATGAGGCGCTGGTTCGGGACGAACTCGCCGGCGAGGATCGCCTCCCGGATGCGGGCGGCCACCGGGGCGGTCGGGCTGGACTCCGGCACGGACCCTCCAGATTGTCGCCAATTTTGTTGATGACTTAGCCTATCCGCAGACGACCACATACGCCCAGCAGGGAGAGGTCACATGTCCGGCGACCCCGTCATCACGGTTCTCGGCCTCGGCGAGGCGGGCGGCGCGTTCGCCCGCGACCTGGTCGCGGCGGGCGCGCGGGTCCGCGGCTACGACCCCGCCGTCGCCGCGCCGGACGGCGTGGCCGCCGCGGCGGGCGAGGCGGAGGCCGTGGCCGGGGCCGCGCTGGTGCTGAGCGTCAACAGCGCCCACGACGCCGTGGACGCGTTCCGCAACGGGGCCGCCGGGGTCGCGGACGGCGCGGTCTGGGCCGACCTCAACACCGGGCCGCCCGGCCTGAAGCGGGAGCTGGACGGGCTCGCGCGGGCGCGCGGCGTCCGGTTCGCGGACGTGGCGATCATGGCCCCGGTGCCCGGCCGCGGCCTGCGCACGCCCATGCTGGCCTGCGGGGACGCGGCGGAGGACGTCGCGCGGCTGCTCGGGCCGCTCGGCGCGTCCGTCGAGGTGCTGCCCGGTGAGGCCGGGAGCGCGGCGGGCCGCAAGCTGCTGCGCAGCGTGTTCTTCAAGGGCCTGGCGGCGTCGGTGGTGGAGGCCCTGGAGGCCGCGCGGGCCGCCGGCTGCGAGGACTGGCTGCGCGACAACATCGTCGACGAACTGGTGCGTGCGGGCGAGCCGACCGTCGACCGGCTGGTGAGCGGGACGTACACGCACGCCGTCCGGCGGGCCGCCGAGATGCGCGCGGCGGCGGACATGCTGGACGAGCTGGGGGTGCCGGGCGCGATGGCCGCGGCGAGCCGTGACCTGCTCGAACGGCTCGCCGCGGAGAAGTGACGCCCCCGCCGGTCAGGGCACCGGCGGCGTGCCGTGCGTGTGGAACGACTCGATCGTCCGGAGCCCCCACGCCTGCCCCTTGGCCCGCTCGGCCTCCGTCCAGGTGATCGTCCGCCAGTCGGGGGCGAGGATCAGCCGGGCACCCGGGTTGCACAGCTCGATCCGGTTCCCGCCCGGCTCGTACACGTACAGGAAGAACGTCTGCTGGATGGCGTGCTTGTGCGGGCCCGTCTCGATGAAGACGCCGCTGTCGAGGAAGATGTCGGCGGCGCGGAGGATGTCCTCGCGGGTGTCGGTCGCGAACGCGATGTGGTGCAGCCGCCCTCGGCTCCCCGTCCGGTCGCGCGTGTACACGAGGTCGTAGGACTTGTTCGTGAACGTCATCCAGCGACCGGCGATCAGGCCGTCGTCGAGCCTGATCTGCTCCGTGGGCCGCGCGCCGAGGACGTCCCGCAGGAAGTCCGTGCTCGGCTCGACCTCGGCGGCGAGGAAGTTGACGTGGTCGAGCCGCCGGACGCACACCCCGAGCGCCGGGTACGCCTGCGCCTGGTTCTTCAGCGACGGCGCCAGCTCGGGCGGCGCCTCGTACCACTCCGACTCCCAGTACAGCTCCAGCTCGTGCCCGTCGGGGTCGCGGAACACGTAGGTCGGGCCGAGGCCGGGGTCGCCGTCGCGCCAGCCGATGCCGAGGCCGGCGTCCTCGATCGCCCTGACCCGCCGGTCGAGGGCCTCCGCGCCGGACGTCCGCAGCCCGGTGCGGCGGATCCCGGACGTGCGGTGCGCGGTGAGCTTCAGCGTGTGGTGCTCGTAGTCGTCCCACGTGCGCAGGTAGACCGAGTCGCCGTCGGTGCCGTTCTCGGTGAGGCCCATGACGCGGGTGAAGAACCACAGGCTCTTCTCCGGCTCGGGTGTCAGCAGCTCGACGTGGCCCACATGCGCGATCTCGTGGGCCGGTGCGGGTGCGGGGTCAGGTGCCATGGGGGCCTCCGGGGGGTCGGGGGAAGACCGTGCCGTCGAAGAGCTTGCGGGCCGTGCGGACGATCGCGGCGCGCCGGACGCGCGGGACGCCGCCGTCCCCGGCCGCGCCGAGCCGGACGTCGACGTCGAGGCGTCCGGTGGGGTGCTCGATGCCCATCCGCTCGCCCGGCGCGGGGAGTTCGGCGAGGTCGTGCCCCACGGCGCCGTCGAGGAGCACGGCGGTCGCGACCGTGACGGCGCCCAGCACGCCGATGGAGGTGTGGACGCGCAGCGGGATGAACGTGCGGGTGCCGATCGTCCCGCCGGCGCGGGGCGGCGCGACGAGGGTGGTCTTGGGGACGGACGCGCCGGCGACGTCCCCGAGCCCCATCAGCTCCCCGGCCCGCAGGCGGAGCGACCCGATCCGGTCGCGCAGCCGGTCCTCGAGTTCGGCGGGGGGCTCGTCGCCGGTGACGCCGAAGTCGGACGCGGCGGCGACCACGACCGGCATCCCGTTGTCGACGCAGGTCACCTCGACGCCGTCGACGACGTCGCGGACGCGTCCGGTGGGCAGCAGCGCGCCGGTCGCCGACCCCTCCGTGCCCTCGAAGCCGAGCAGGATCGGCGCGGCCGTCCCGGGCACCCCGGAGATCGCGGTGTCCCCCGCGTACTCGGGGCGCCCGGCGGGCGTCCGGAACGTCGCGGTGGCGACGGCGCCGGAGTTCACCATCCGGATGCGGACGGTCGTCTCCGGGCCGCCCGGCTCGACGAGGCCGCGCTCGACCGCGAACGGGCCGACCCCGGCGAGCAGGTTGCCGCAGTTCTGCCGGTCGGTGACGGTCGGCTCGTCCACGCCGACCTGCAGGAACAGGTAGTCGACGTCGGCGTCCGCGGCCGGCGACCGGGAGACGACGGCGACCTTGCTGGTGAGCGGGTGGGCGCCGCCGATCCCGTCGATCTGCCGGGGGTCGGGGGCGCCCATGACGCGCAGCAGCAGGTCGTCGCGCGCGGCGGGGCCGGACGGCAGGTCGTCCGCGAGGAGGTACGCGCCCTTGGACGTCCCGCCGCGCATCAGCATGCAGCGCAGGCCGTCCGTCACGTGCCGCCCTCCGCCGCGTACTGCTCGTAGGACACGTACTCGATGCCCATCCCGGGGAGCCGGTCGCGCAGTCCGTAGCGGTCGAGGCCCAGCTCGCCGCGCTGGAACGCGGCCCGCGTCGCCCCCTCCTTCTCCTCTCGCGCGCGAGCGGCGGCGACCGCGTCCGCGGCGCGCTCGCGCGGGACGCACAGGACGCCGTCGTCGTCCGCGATGATCGCGTCCCCGGGCCGGACGACCTGCCCGCCGAGGGCGACCGGGACGTTCACGGCGCCCGGCGTGGCCTTCACCGTGCCCTGCGCGCTGACCGCCGCCGACCACACCGGGAACCCCATCGCGTGCAGTTCGGCGACGTCCCGGACGCCCGCGCCGGTCACCAGTCCCCGGACGCCCCGTTGCTGCAGGGCCGTCGCGAACAGCTCGCCGAACATGCCGTCCGTCGAGGGCGACGTCGTCGCCACGACCAGGAGGTCGCCGGGACGGCACTGCTCGACCGCCACGTGGATCATCAGGTTGTCGCCGGGCCACGACAGCACCGTCACGGCCGTCCCGGCGATCCGCGACCCGAGGTGCACGGGCCTGATGCCGGGGCCGAGGTACCCGGTGCGGCCGAGCGCCTCGTGCACCGTCGCGACGCCGAACGCCGCGAGCACGTCCACCTGCGCGAAGTCGGCGCGCGGCGGGTCGGTGACCACGACCGTCCTCACGCCAGCTCCCCCGTCGTCTGCGGGTACAGCCGGACGTACGCCTCGGCCAGCGTCTCGACGGGCAGCCCGAGGTTCGGGCCCGCGTTCCGCTTGAGCTGGACGCCGCGCCGCTTCGCGAGCGAGGTGTAGTAGTCCCACATGTGCCGCTGCGCGGGCAGGCACTCCATCGCGCGCCGCTTGCGCTCGAACACCGGCGTGATGTCCAGCAGCACGTTCGGCTTGAAGTCGCACTGCTCCGGCTGGTGCGGCTCGAAGAAGAACACCGGCGGGGCGCCCAGCGGCTCGCCCGGCGCGTCGTAGCCGATCGCCTGCGCCAGCACCCGCGCCTGCAGCGCCATCCGGGCGGCGGCGGGGTGGTCGCCGTTGTAGGGGTCGGCGAGGGGGTGGGTCAGGACGACGGTCGGCTCGACCTCGCGGTAGACGCGCACCAGCCGGTCCACCAGTTCGGGGCTCTCGGTCAGCGGGTAGTCGCCGGCGTCCAGGAACTCGATCTCCGCGCCCAGCTCGGCGGCGGCGGCCTCGGCCTCGGCGCGCCGGATCGCCTTGATCTCGTCCAGCTCCTTGCCCTCGCGCCACGCGCGGGCGGACTCGCCGCGCTCGCCGTAGCTCAGGCACACGACCTTGGCGCGGTCGCCGCGCTCGGCGGCCAGCGCGATCGCGCCCGCCGCGCGCCAGACGAAGTCGCCCGCGTGCGCGCTGATCACGAGCAGGGGACCGGAGGAATTCGCAGTGCTCATGGCACCTAGATTCAGCCCTGTAACCCAAATTGTCAACAATTATGGCGACAGGACGGCGAGGGCGAGATAGGACAGCCGGAGCAGCTCCCGGCGCGGGTCCCAGATGCCGGGCGCCCCGGCCTCCTCGAAGGGCCGCTCCAGCTCCCGCTGCAGCTCGCGGGCGCGCTCCCGGGCCGCGCCCGCGGACTCGGCGGAGCCCGCGTCGCCGGCGGGCTCGCAGCGGACGAGCTCGGCGAGGGCCCGCAGCAGCTCGGCGTAGTCCGCGCGGAACGTCCGGTCGAGGCGGAGCTCGCCGCTCTCCGACACGGTCGCCTCCCGCAGCGTCCCGGCGATCGAGCGCGTGTCCCCGATCGCGTGCTCGAGCGTCGTCATCTGGCGCGGCGACCCCCACTGGTCGGCCATGCGCGGGCGCAGCCGGAAACCCCACAGCCTCGCGCGGGGGTTGCCGCGCAGGCTCTCGTAGCCCCGGTCGACGGCGAACCGCGCCTGGTCCGCGACGTACCCGAGCCGCGGCTCCGCGTCGTCCCACCGGTTCCGCCAGTCCTCGCCGGGGTCGGCGACACCGTCCGCCAGCGCGTCCATCGCCTCCGCCAGGACGTCGCGCGTCTGCCGGACCGCGTACTCGCCGTGCCGCAGGTACAGCGGCGGGAACAGCGCGACGTTGACGATGAGCCCGACCGCGAGGCCGACGGCGACGTCGGCCAGGCGCGGCTGGACGTAGCCGACGGCGTCGTGGCCGCCGACGAGCAGCGCGAACAGCGCCGTGAACACCACCTGGGACGACTGGTTGCCGAACCCGCGCCAGCTCGACAGCATCAGCCCCGCCACCAGGACGACGGCGATCCCGGTCGTGGTCGGGCCGATGTACACCCCCACCGGGATCGCCAGCGCCGCGCCGACCAGGAACCCGGCGGCGTAGCCGATGCTCTCCCGCACCGACCGGGCCACCGTCGGGTACACCCCGAGCAGCGCGGCGAGCGGCGCGAAGTAGGGCACCGTGTGCCCGAGGAGATGCTTGGCGATGAGCCAGGCGCCGACCGCCGCGACGACGCCCTTCACCGTGATCTTGATCCGGTCTTCCCAGGACCGGCGGTCCGTCCGCGGCGCGAGGCGCCGCACCATGTTCCCGACTCGCACCGATGTGCCCTGCCCGCCGTCCGGCCCTTGAACCGCGGGCCCGGCCGCCCGCCGGGGGCGCGCGTCCGTCAGCCCGTGAAGCCGAGATCCGGAGTGATCACCCCGAAGCGCGCACCGGTCGGGTCGGCGATCCCCGCGAACCGTCCGGGCTCGATGTCGGTCGGCGGGATCGTGACCCGCGCGCCGAGGTCGGCGGCCTTCCACACCGTGCCGTCGCAGTCGGTCACCCAGAAGTAGGGGATCCAGTAGGCGCCCCAGTGGGGCGGCCAGTGCTCGTCCATGAAGACCATGCCGGCGACCGCCTGGCCGTCGACCTCCCAGTTGGTATAGGGGGCCGCGCGGTAGTACTGGTACTCCTTCGCCCGCCAGCCGAAGACGTCGCCGTAGAACCGGCGGGCGCTCTCGATGTCGCGCGAGGCCAGCTCGACCCAGCACATCGCCGACGGCTCCCGGAGGATCTCCATGCCCTCCCGCCCGTACGGCTGCCAGAGGGCGAAGTCCGCCCCCTCCAGGTCGGAGTACATGGCGACGCGCCCGAGATGCATGCCCTGCATCGGCTCCACGAGCTCCTGCCCGCCGGCCGCGGCCACCGCACGTCCGGTCACCTCGACGTCCTCGACGCGGAAGTAGACCGTCCAGGTCGGAGGCTGCGTCTCGTCGGCGAGCGCCTGCAGCCCGGCGACCGTCGGGCCCTGCGCCCCGCCGAGCGTGAAGACCTCGTAGTCGCCGTACACCTCCTGCGTGATCGTGTACGAGGACCAGCCGAACAGCTCGCTGTAGAACCGCTTGGACGTCGCGAGGTCCGGACTGGCGAGATCGAGCCAGCACGGCATGCCCGGCTGGTACTCCGTCACCATCGGCATCGGCGGCTCCCTTCGGCAGGCATGGCGGCCGCGCGGTCCGCTACCCGCGCGCCCGCGGGGCGAGCAGCCCGAGGCGGGCGCCGGTCGGATCCATGACGACCGCGAACCGGCCGGGGTCGATGTCGCTCGGCGTGATGATCACGCTCGCCCCGAGCTCGGAGCTCCGGTCGGTCGCGGCGTCGCAGTCGGCGACCTGGAAGTACGGGATCCAGTCGCCCGGCCACTCGTCCGGCCAGGTCCGGTCCATGTAGACCATCCCGGCCACCGACCAGCCGTCGACCTTCCAGTTCGTGTACACGTAGTCGCGGTAGTAGTGGCGGTCCACCGCGCCCCACCCGAAGACCTCGCCGTAGAAGCGGCGGGACTTCTCGACGTCGCGCGAGGCCAGCTCGACCCAGCACATCGCCGACGGCTCGCCGACGACCTGCGCCCCCTCCCGCTCGCCCGGCTCCCAGACGGCGAAGTCCGAGCCCTGGAGGTCCGCGTACATGCCGATGCGCCCGAGATGGGCGATCGGTACGGGCTCCACGAGTTCCTGCCCGCCCGCCGCGACGATCCTGCGCGCGGCGTCCTCGACGCTGTCGACGCGGAAGTAGCACGTCCACGACGGGGGCTGGGCCTCGTCGGCGAGCCGCTGCATCCCGGCGACCGTGGGCCCGTCCACCCCGCCGAGCGTGAACATCTCGTAGTCGTCCAGCCGGTCGATGGCCAGCGTGTACGAGGACCAGCCGAACAGCTCGCTGTAGAACCGCTTGGACGTCGGCAGGTCCGGACTGGCGAGATCGAGCCAGCACGGCGTCCCCGGTCGGAAACTCGTCACCTCCGGCATCGGCGACCCCCCACGGCAGACATGGGTTCCACGCTACGGACGGCGACGCCAATCACGACCGTCACGATCTTGAGGAGTTCGCCACCGCGCGGTCAAGGCTTCGCCAAGCGGCCGGCGCGGACGGCCGCGGGGCGGCCGTCCGCGGTCAGAGCTTCTTCGCGCCGATCGCACCGGCGACGAGCGGAAAGCTCTTGGCCAGCTCGGGGCGCCAGTACTTCCAGTTGTGCATGCCCTTGCCGTACAGGCTGTCGGTGACCTCGACGCCGGCCTTCTCCGCGGCCTCGATGAAGTTGACGTTCATCCGGTAGGCGAGCCGCTCGCCGACCCGTCCGGCGTCCCACATGGCCGCGTTCGGGTTGTCGTGCGGGCCGGGCTCGCCGTTGCCGCACGAGATGTACACGCCGACGCCCTTGAGCTTGTCCGCCATGACCGCCGCGTCGTGCTTGCGCCAGTTGCCCCGGTCCATGATCGGGTCGCCCCAGATCTTGGTGCCCGCCTCCTTGTTGATGGAGACGAGAAAAGCCGGGACGCCGGGCGCGGTGATGTTCAGGGCTCCGCTGTAGGACGCGACGTACTTGAACGTCCCCGGGTGGCGCTGGGCGTACGTGACGGCGCCCTGCCCGCCGGACGACAGCCCGATCGCGGCACGGCTCGTCCCGGCGTGGAAGTTGCGCTCCATCAGCGGGATGACCTCGTCGATGTGGAAGGTCTCCCACATCGGAATGCCGCCCTTGCCGTCGTTCCACCAGTTGCTGTACGAGCCCTGCCAGCCGCCCTCGGGCATCACGACCATCGCGTCGTAGCCGGCGACGACCTGCTCGATCTGGGAGTCCTTGGTCCAGGACTGGTAGTTGTTGTTGCCGCCGTGGTAGGCGTACACGACCGGCCAAGACTTCTTGGCTCCGGCCTTCCAGCCCTTCGGCAGCAGCAGCCGCGTCTTGACCGTCGTCCCCAGCGCCGGGGAGGCGATGGAAACGTCGTACATGCGCGTGCCGACCTTCTTCACGTCGGTGATCGTCGCGCCGTCGGGGGCCTTGGCGTACTTGCTCGGGCCCGTGTTCGCCGGCAGCTTCGGCTTCTTGCCGTGGTTCGCCGTGTTGGTGTCGGGGTCGTTCGACGCCGGCTTGCCCGAACCCGTGTTGAACGGGTCGGTCGACATCGGCCGGGTCGGCACCTCGGGGATCGGCGACGCGGTCGGCGTCGGCGAGCCCGGCCCGGCCGGCGTCCCGGGGACGCCCGGCTGCGTCGCCGGACCGAACGACGGCACGGGCTGCGACGCCCCGGCGTTGTCGGACTGCTTCAGGGGCACGCCGACGCCCGCCTGCGCGAGACCCACCATGAGGGCGGGCAGCAGGACGGCGGCCGTCGCGGTGCCGATGACGGCGATCTTCCGGTCGGTACGCTTCTTCATGGGCCCCTCAGCAGCCGATGGCTCCCAGCCGGTCAGGCCGTGCTGTGCTCCGCGCCCCGGCCCGCTACTCACTCGCGGATGAAACTACTGTCCCGGACGTCCCATTCGCAAGTATTGGCAAAGAATGCAATAGCAGCGTTACGCGGGCCCGTGACTCACGGTGACTTCATGCGGCCCGTCCGGCCGGACCGACTGATCATGCCGGAAAATGTCGAGCGGATCCCACCGCCGCTTGACATCCTGCAGCCGCCCGTACGCGTCCTTGTAGTACAGGGTGGCCCAGGTCTGCCCTGAACCGTTCCACCGGTCGTAGTTCAGGTCGGTGTCGGGGTAGCCGATGTAGCAGCCGTCCGTCGCACCGCCGACGGCGGGCACGCCCCCGCTGTCCTCGAACGTCGCGCGGTAGGCGTCCCGGATCCAGGCGAGGTGCCGGTCCTCGTCGGGGTCCAGCCGCGTCCAGTACACCTGGTATTGCAGTTTCAGGATGGAATCCCGCTGCCGCGCGGCCGTGTCGTGCAGCGGACGGTTGACGGCGGCGCCATAAGAGTCGACCTGGATGAGCGCCCGCCCGTTCTCGTAATCGGTGTACTGCCCATTACCCAGGTAGGCCCACATCGCATTGATCTGCCGCTCCGTGAACGGTTCCCGCAGGTACGCCGACTTGTACTTGCCGCAGCGGTTCTCCCCGACCGCGTCGAGCGACCGGGCCGCGGTCAGCCACGGCATCACGCCCGGGACGTCGCCGTGCACCGGCAGGTGAACGACGTCGTGCTCGCCCATCGGCGCCCGCAGCGGCACCGCGCGCGGCCGGATCCGGCCGTCCACCGCCGCCACGAACTCCCGCATGGCCGCGGGGCCCTCCTCGTCGTCCACGTCCACCTGCGCCAGCAGCCCGATCTGCCCGTTGCTCACGTGGTTGAGCTTCAGCAGGCCGAACAGCTTGCCGGACGCCGCCGACGGGTCCTGGTTGTCGCGGAAGTACTCCCCGAACCCCGCGAGCAGCTCCCCGAAGTCGTCCCGCGTGAAGTCGTCCCACGCCCACGCCAGCCCCGTCACCAGGACGTTCCGCGGCGGCTCGGGCAGCCCCCGGAACCAGAACCGCGTGACGATCCCGAAGTTCCCGCCCCCGCCCCCGGTGTGCGCCCACAGCAGCTCGGCGCGCTCCGCGTCGTCATCGTCCCGCCGGGCCACCACGAGCTTGACGTTGCGGTCGCCGTCGACCACCGCGACCTCGACCGCGTACAGGTAGTCGACGGTCAGGCCGTGCTGCCGCGACAGCGGCCCGAAGCCGCCCGCCGGAACGTGCCCGCCGAGCCCCACCGAGTGGCACGACCCGCCCGGCAGCACCTTCCCGCTCACGGGGTACAGCTGGCCGTACACGTGCCGGTTCGTCGCCCCCGCCTCGACGCAGTAAGCCTTCATCGCCTCGTCGTAGTACAGGCGGCACATCGGACTGATGTCGAGGATCACCCGCACGTCCTTGCCGCACACGAAGTCCTCGTAGCAGTGCCCGCCCGCCCGGACGGTGATCCGCGACCGCGAGGGATCGGCCGGCGTCTCGTTCACCGCCTGCTCCAGCGCCGCCCGCACCTCCTCGCCCGTCCGCACCAGACGCACGTACTCCGGCTCGCCGATCCACCGCTGGTTGAACCCCCGGCTCAACCCCGCGTACCGCTTGTCCCCCGGCCGAATGATCGTGGACGGCAGCGTCGACATCTCGCCCAACCCCGAACCTCCGAACCTCCACGACCCCGCCCGGTCGAACCGCGAGGAGCCTTCCCGGTCGTCCGGAGTGTAACCGCCCGGTGACCCGGTGCCACCCCCCGCGCGCCGTCAGGGGCGGACTGCGCGGGCCAGGGCTTCGCGGTCGGCTTCGGCGGCGCGGGTGAGCTCCTGTTCGGCGGCCATGCGGGCGTCGTAGGCGGTGCGGGCGGCGGCGATCGCGTTCTGGTGCTCCTCGGTCCAGGTGACGAGCGCGCGGATCGTCGCGTGGAGGGTCTCGCCCATCGGTGTGAGCTCGTAGTCGACGCGGGGCGGGACGGTCGGATGGACGGTGCGGCGGACGAGCCCGTCGCGTTCGAGGTGCCGCAGGGTCCGGGTGAGCATGCGCTGGCTGATGCCGTCGATGCGGTTGCGCAGCTCGGTGAACCGGAGGCTGCACCGCTGGTTCAGCAGGGCGATCACCAGGAGCGACCACTTGTCGGCGATGCGGTCGAGGATCTGGCGGACCTCGCAGTCGTTGCGCGTGTACCACTGCAGGACGTCGTCGGCGCCGTAGGTATCCCCGCAGTAACCGAGGGACTCGGGAGTGCCTTCTTCCATGATCCCCCATAGTTCCCCAGGATGGGGCCGGTTACAAGAAGGAACCGGCATCCAGAAGGGGAACCGGTCCTTCGGTCGTGAAGGGAACGGGTCATGTCCACTTCTGCCGCCCGTACGGACGGGCGCATGGACGGGCGCGCCTGGGCGATGCTGCTCGTGCTGTGCGGCGCGATCTTCCTCGAGGGGATCGACGTCGCGATGCTGAACGTGGCGCTGCCGTCCATCCGGGACGACCTCGGGCTGTCGACGGGGATGCTCAGCGGCGTGGTCAGCGCGTACGTGCTGGGCTACGGCGGGTTCATGCTGCTGGGCGGGCGCGCCGCCGACCTGCTGGGCCGCCGCCGCGTCTTCCTGACCTGGCTCGCGGTCTTCCTGGTGTTCTCGGGGTTCGGCGGGTTCGCCACCGAGGGCTGGATGCTGCTGGTCTCGCGCTTCGTCACCGGGGTGGCGTCGGCGTTCATGGCCCCGGCGGGCCTCGCGCTGGTCACGGCGGCGTTCCCGGCGGGTCCGGCGCGGACGCGGGCGCTCGGCGTCTACGCGGGGACCGCGGCGGGCGGGTTCACGCTCGGGCTGGTGGCCGGCGGGCTGCTCACCTCGATCGGCTGGCGGTGGGTGTTCTTCGCCCCGGTGATCATCGCGGCGCTGATCCTGGCGGCGGCCGTCCCGCTGGTGCGGGAGCCGGACGCGCAGGAGCCGCGGACGGGCGGGTTCGACCTCGCGGGCTCGTTCGCCGTCACCGGGTCGATGCTGCTGCTCGCGTACGGGGTCGTGCGGCTGGAGCACGCGGGCGAGGGGACCCCGCTGACGGTCGCCTCGTTCGCCGCCGGGGCGCTGCTGCTCGCCGCGTTCGTCGCGATCGAGCGGCGGTCGCGCGACCCGCTCGTCCGGCTCGGGATCCTGCGGTCGGGCGCGCTGGTGCGGACGAACGCTGCCGCGCTGCTGTTCCTCGCCGCGTTCGCCGGCTTCCAGTTCCTGATGACGCTGTACCTGCAGGAGCTGCGGGGATGGACGACGTGGCAGACCGGGCTCGCGCTGCTCGCCCTCGGCGCCGACGTGGTCCTGGCGCCCACGCTGACCCCGCGCCTGGTGAACCGCTTCGGCAACGTGCGGGTGCTGTTCGCCGGGCTCGTCCTCGCCGCCGTGGCCTACGCCCTGTTCCTGCCGCTCGGGATCGACTGGGCCTACCTGCTGATGTTCCCGGCCCTGTTCCTGATCGGGGTCGCGTTCGCGCTGGTCTACGGCCCGCTGACGATGGCCGCGACGGAGGGCGTGGACGAGCGCGAGCACGGCGTCGCGGGCGGTCTGCTGTACACCTCGATCCAGTTCGGCATGGCGCTCGGGCTGTCGGCGGTGACGGCCGTGCAGGTCGCGGCGCTCGGCAACGGCGAGTCCGTCGCGGCGCGGCTGGACGCGCTGCGCATCGCCCTGACCGTCCCGCTCGGGGCCGTCCTGCTGGCCGCGTTCGTCACCGCGTTCGGGCTGCGCGAGCGGCGGCCCGTGCCCGAGGCGGCGGGAGAGGCCGACGCCGCGCCCGTCCCGTCCGCCGTGTGAGGCGTCCTCAGGGGGCGGTCGCGGTGATGTCGCCGTTGCCGCTGCGGAGGTCGAGGCGGTGCTCGGCGGACGGCGCGGTGGGGACGCCGATGCGCTCGTCGCCGTTGCCGGTGGCCGCGGAGACGCGGTAGGGGCCGCCGGTGACGGTGACGGTGATGTCGCCGTTGGACGTCCGGGCGCGGACGTCCGCCGGGACGGACGGGACGAGCGTGATGGCGCCGTTCGACGTCTCGGCGCTGATCCGCCCGGACTTCAGGTCGTGCCCCTCGATGCGGCCCCTGGACGTCTTCGCCGTGATCGGCCCCGTGACGCCGGCCAGGCGGATCGCCCCGGAGCCGGTGGTGACGTTCACCTCGCCCGCCCGGTGGAGGTGGATCGAGCCGCCGGCCGAGCCGCCGGTCACCCGGACGCCCGCCGGGACGTCGACCGTGTAGCCGACCGAGCAGTCGCGGGCGCAGCCGCCGAGGACGAGGACGCCGTCCTCGACGCGGTGGGTGGCGCCGTCCGGGCGGTCCTCCCGGTAGCGGACGGTGCGGTGCAGGGACGGCTTCGCGTCGCCGCCGCGGACCGCCACGCTCCCCTCGCGGGCGTCGATGCGAACGGCGGTGATGCCGGACGGGAGCGCGGCCTCGTCCCGGAAGGTCTCCTGCGGCCCGAAGGAGGCGAACGAGACGTCGCAGGCGGCCAGGGCCACCGTTCCGGCGGTGGTGAGGGCGAGGGCGCAGAGCAGCCGGAACACGTTGTCCTCCCGGGTTCGTCGGTTCACCCGAACCTACGAACCCGGGCATCGGACGGTCGCCACGCCGGGGAGCCATTGCCGGTGTGGCTCGCAGGTCTCAGCCGAACCGCTCCCGGAGGGCGGGCAGCAGCTCCATCTCCGCCCAGGTCCGGAAGTCCTTCTGCTGCTCGGCCCCGGACTGGCAGAACGAGATGTGCGTGAAGCCGGCGTCGGCCCATTGCTGGACCGCGTCGAGGTAGTCGTTCACGTTGTTCCCGCACGGGACGGACTGCGCCACGTCCTCGGGACGGACGGTCTTCGCCGCGGCCTCGAAATTGACCGGACCCGGAAGCTCTGCCATGACCTTCCAGGCCGGAGCGGAGAACTTCCACACGCGGTGGGCTCGCTGCTTGCACTCCTCGTAGTCCTGGCCGTAAGCGACCGGGATCTGACCATAGACGGGCTTGCCGCCGCCGCCCTCGTTGTTGAACAGCGAGACGACCTCGGGCACCGGCTGGTCGGAGATGAGGAGGTCGGCGTGCCGCGCGGCGAGCCGTCCCGCGCGGGGGCCGAACGCCGCCATGCCGATGCGGACCGGCTCGTCCGGCAGGTCGTACAGCTTCGCCGAGTCGACGGTGAAGTGGCGGCCCCGGTAGTTGACGTAGTCGCCGCCGAACAGCGCCCGGATGATCTCGACGGCCTCGGTGAACATCTCGTGCCGGACGTCCACCGACGGCCAGCCCCGGCCGACGATGTGCTCGTTGAGGTTCTCGCCGGCGCCGAGGCCCAGCGTGAACCGCCCGTCCGACAGCACGCCCATCGTGGCGGCCTTCTGCGCCACCACGGCCGGGTGGTAGCGCATGATCGGGCACGTCACGAAGGTCATCAGCGGGATGCGGTGGGTGGCCTGGGCGAGGGCGCCGAGCACCGACCAGGCGTAGGCCGAGTGGCCCTGGTCCTCCAGCCACGGGAAGTAGTGGTCGGAGATGACCGAGTAGCCGAAGCCCGCCTCCTCCGCCTCCACCAGGTCGGTGACCAGCTGTTTCGGCGGTGTCTGCTCGCAGAGGAGCGTGTATCCGAATTCCATGCCGCCCCGCATACCCGGCGAGTCCGGGGTGACACGGGCGCTCCGGGCGCCGGTCACTTCCCGAGGAGGTCCATCAGGTCGTCGGCGTGCTCCTCCTCTTCGGCGAGGATGTCCTCCATCAGGCGGCGGGTGGTGACGTCGCCGTCGCCGAGCCAGCGGATGATCTCCTGGTAGGACTCGATGACGATGCGCTCGGCGACGAGGTTCTCCTCGAGCATGCCGCGCAGGTCGTCGTCCTTGAACGTCGCGTACGTCGTGTGCGAGCGGCGCGCGAGGGTCTCGGGGTCGAAGTCGGGGTCCCCGCCGAGCTGGCTGATGCGCTCGGCGGCGCGCAGCGCGTGGTGGCGCTCCTCGTGGGCGTGCTCGTCGAACTCGGCGGCGACCTGCGCCCGGTTGATCCCGGACGCGCTGATCGCGTGCTGGGCGTAGCGCATCCAGCAGACGATCTCGGTGGCCACGACGTCGTTGAGGACGGCGATGACCTTGTCGGGGCTCCTGCCGTAACCGTCGGTCACCGGCCCTTCGTCCATCTTCTGGCGCGCGCGTTCCCGGATCGCCGCGACGTCGATGCTGAAGCTGTTGTCGGCCATGCGCACTCCTCGTTCCTCCCGGCGCCGTTCCCGGCGCCGTTCTCGCCGCTCCGCCCGTGTGATCGGGGGATGCCGTCTCCGGTCCTACCCACCATGGAATGGTCATGCCTTGGCACGGATGGCTACGGTGAGTGGCGTGTCCATCACTCTCCGACTTGGCACTCTCAGTGAGGCGTGCTATACGTAGAGCTACACCGCTGCGACCCCGCAGCGGGACAGGGACATCCGGTATCCACCTTGGAATCCGGGCCTGACAAGGAGAAAAGGAACCACATGAAGTCCTTCAGCTACACCGAACTGGACATGCTCGCCGGCGAGGTTCTGCCGGAGCGCGCCGTGCTGTCCACCCTTCTCGTCGGTGGCGGCAACGAGAACGAGAACGCCAACCTGAACCTGGGCGGCCACGACGGCGACGACACCACGGTCGTCAGCTCCTGCTCCGCCAACAGCAACCAGCCGGCCACCGGCCTGCTCACCATCATCAACGGTGTGCCGGCGGCCAACTCGCAGATCTGCACGCCGGCCGCGGTCCAGGGCTGACCTCAGTTCTGACGTCGCGGGCTTCGGCCTGCACCGGAAGGGCTGGCGTTCGTACGCCAGCCCTTCCCCCTTCCCATGAACACCTGCTTACGGACGAATCCCGAAAGCGAGCTCATGAACCCTCAGAGATTCACCTACGCCGACCTGGACCGGCTCGCGGGCGAGGTCCTGCCGCAGCGGTTCGCGATGTCGGGCGCCGGCGGCGACACGGTCGTCTTCTACGCCTGCCAGGCGACGTACTCCTCGGGCACGACGGGCGTGCTCGGCACCGGGCTGCTCGCCCAGCCGGCGCACTCCACGCTGACGTGCGTCCCGGCGGCCGCCGTCCACGACAACGCATGAGCACGGGCCCCACCCCGACCGTGGACGGGGCGGACCGGCCCGCGGTGCTCACGCTGCCGACGCTCGCCGACGGCACCGAGCTCGTCGGCGAGTTCAAGAACTCCGGCTACCGCGAACCCCCGCAGCTCGTCAGCCTGCCGAACCGCCAGCTCGTCCGGCTCCCGCCACTGCTGTTCCACGTCGTCAAGGCGCTGCACGAGCACCGCCACCTGGCCGGGACGACCGACGTCGAGATCGCCCTGGACCGGGTGGCGGCCGCCGTCTCCCGGGAGGCGGGCGCGCAGCTCACCGGCGAGCAGATCGTCTACCTCGTCGACCGCAAGCTCGCCCCGCTCGGCGTCACCACCTACAGCGACGGGAGCGCGCCGCCGGTCGTCAAGGCCAACCCGTTCCTCGGGCTGAAGTTCAAGGTGGCGGTGATCCCCGAGTCGGTCAGCTCGCTGCTCGGCGGGATGTTCGCCTGGCTGCTCAGCCCGTTCGCGATCATCGCGGTCGTCGCGGCGCTCGTCCTCAGCGAGGTCTGGGTCTTCACGTCCCAGTCCGTCGTCGACGCGCTCCGGCACTCCATCCTCAACCCCGTCGGCATCCTCGTGGTCATGGGCCTGGGGCTGCTGTCGGTCGCGTTCCACGAGGTCGGCCACGCCGCGGCCTGCCGGTACGGGGGCGTCAGACCGGGCGTCATGGGCTTCGGCATCTACGTGGTGTGGCCCGCCTTCTACACCGACATCACCGAGTCGTACCGGCTCGGCCGGGGCGGGCGGCTGCGCGCCGACCTGGCCGGCGTCTACTTCAACGGCGTCTTCATCGTCGCGCTGACGCTGCTGTACCTGCAGACGGGCTACGAGCCGATCCTGGTCGCGCTGCTCTACGTGAACCTGGAGATCCTGCAGCAACTCCTACCGACCATGCGGTTCGACGGCTACTACATCATGTCGGACCTGGCGGGCATCCCCGACCTGTTCAAGTACATCAAGCCGATCCTCAGCCGGACGCTGCTCCGGCGTCCCCCCGACGCGCTGCTCCGCGACCTCAAGCGCTGGCCGCAGGTCTTCGTCGCGTTCTGGGTCCTCACGGTCTTCCCGGTGATGATCGTGCAGCTCGTCCTGATCGCGGTCCGGGTGCCCGACCTGCTGTCGCTCGCCTGGTGGAAGGTGCGGCAGATGTTCGAGGACGCCATGGTCGGCGGCGACCCGCTGATCATGGTCACCGCCGTGCTGCAGACGCTGCTGATCCTGCTGCCGATCCTGGGTCTGCTGCTGATCACCTACTCGCTCGGACGCGGGCTGGTGCGGTGGACGATCGGTCGCCTGCGGGGCCCCGCTCCGAGCAAGGGGCCGGCCGGCGGCCCGCTGCCGGACGCCTGAGCCGCATCCCGCGAACCCGCACCCCGTAACCCCGCATCGAGCGCCGGACGCCCGCGAGCGTCCGGCGCTCGGCGTATAAAATGCATTGAACAACCTGCAATGCATTTTATACGCCTTTCCTTTAAGGCATCCAAGGCGGACGAAACGGGAACTTACTCCGAGTAGGTTCCTTTTCTCGAAAGGTCCCCCGTTTTGTTCCGCCGTAGCGCCGCCGCCGCATGCGCGGCCGTCCTCGCCCCCCTCGTCCCGCTCTCGCCCGCCGCGCCGCCCGCGCACGCGCCGTCCCGCGCGGAGGTCGTCGCCGAGACCTTCGTCGCCCCCCGGACCCTGGACCTGACGATCGAGTCCCCCGCGATGGGACGGCGCGAGAAGGTGCGCCTGCTCGTCCCGCGCGGCTGGTCCAGGGACGCGCACCGCGCCTGGCCGACGCTGTGGCTGCTGCACGGCGGCGTCGACGACCACACCGCCTGGACCCGCGACACCGACGTCGAGGAACTGACCACCGGCTCCGACGTCATCGTCGTCATGCCGAACGGCGGCCGGTGCGGGAACTACTCCGACTGGTGGAACCACGGCGACGGCGGCCCGCCGCGCTGGGAGACGTTCCACATGACCGAAGTGCGCGAAATCCTGGAACGCGAATACGGCGCCGGAAGGAAACGGGTGATCGCCGGCAATTCCATGGGCGGGCTCGGCGCCATGCTGTACGCGGCGCGGTTCCCGGGCAGGTTCGAGGCCGCCGCCGCGTTCAGCGGCTACCTGCACACCCTCGACGGGCACACCCCGGGGGACGATTCCACCGGCTGGGGCCCGTCCTTCTCCTGCCCGGGGACGGACTGGCGGCGCGTCTGGGGCGACCCGGACGACCAGGCGGCGATCTGGCACGCGCACAACCCGACCGACCAGGCCGGACGGCTCGCGGGCGTGCGGCTGTGGGTCGCGAGCGGCGACGGGCGGCGCGGATCGCTGGGCGGGTGGCCGTTCACCGACCCGGTGGAGGCGGCGACGTACCGGCACAGCCGCGCGTTCGCCGACCGGCTGCGCGAGCACGGCATCCCGGTCACGACGCGGTTCTTCCGCGGGCAGCACAGCTGGCCGTACTGGGAGCGCGACCTGCACGAGGCGTACCCGATGCTGATGCGGGCCCTGCGCGAGTGAGCCACGGGCCCCGGCACGCGGCCGTCACGTCGCCGTGAGCGCCCGGATGCTCTCCTGCATCCCCGAAGGGCCGTGCCACTCCAGGACCAGGACGGTGGCGTCATCGTCCAGACGGCCCTCGTGATGCTCCAGGATGCCGCGGACCAGGCGCCGCAGCGTCTCCGGAACCGGCAGTCCGGCGGCATCGTGGCGGATGATGAAGTCGACGAACCGGGCGATCCCGAACTCCCGTTTGCCGGGGTCGCGGGCCTCCACCACCCCGTCGGTGTAGAGGATGACGCGGTCGCCCGGCTGGAGCTGTTCCGTGCACACCGCCGGGGCGAGGTCGAGGGCGGTGCCGAGCGGCACTCCCGGCGCGCAGTCCAGCGTCGTCACCCAGCGGCCCCCGCGGATGACGATCGGCGGGGGATGCCCGTACGACGCCCACTCCAGCCGACCGGTCGGCAGGTGCAGCCTGGCCAGAACGGCGGTGACGAACCGGCCGGAGGCGTCCTGCTCGATGAGCGCCTCCTCGATCGCCCGCCCGGTCTCGAGGAGGTCGGCGCCCTCCACCCGGCTGTTGCGGTACGCCGCGACGGCGAGGTTCGACGTCAGTCCCGCGGCGGTGTCGTGCCCCATGGCGTCGAACACCCCGAGGTGGACGATCTCGCCGTACAGCCCGTAGTCGAACGTGTCGCCGCCCAGCCGGTACGCCGGTTCCAGCGCGGCCGCGATCACCATCTCGTTGTTCGCGAACGTCGTCGGCGGCAGCGACCGCCACTGCATCTCCGCCGACACCGTCATGTGCCGGGTCCGCACCAGCCGGGCGAGCGAGTCGCTGGACGGGCTCTTGCTGACGAGCATCAGGGCGATGAGGGCCGCCAGCGATTCGGCGCGCCGCAGGACGTCCTCGTCGTTCGCCATCGTCACCCGCAGCACCCCGAGCCGCTCGGTGCCGTCGAGCAGCGGCAGCCACCAGTGGCAGCCGCCGTCCGCGACGGTGTTGCCCCGCAGCGGCACCACGTTCTGGTAGGCGCGGCCCGCGAGGGTGCCGTCGACGCGCATCTCGGCCGGCGCGTCGCCGGTGGCCGACAGCTCTCCGTCCCGGCCGGTGAGCAGCCGCAGGACGCCCTGCTGCAGATCCACGATGTAGATCCGCGCGTCCTGGAGCCCGGCACGGTCCGCGTGCTCCGCGATCACGCCCGGAAGCTGCTTCAGCGAGGTCAGATGGCTGGCGTCCAGGAGTTCGACCAGCATCCGCTCTCCGGCGCCTTCCACGTTCGTCCCCCCCCGGTCGGAGTGCGAGTACCGCACTCCCCGTCTACCCTGCGGCACCGGGAAAACACGGGCGCCCAGGACGGCGGAGCCGTCGGGGCACGAGGTCGCGCCCGGCGTGAGATGGGACACAGGAGCGTGTGGCCGGACGCGATCGGCGGCGATTCTGGAACGTTTGAAAGCACAGGTCACCGACCCTGTTCATCAGTTTCTGATAAATCGGCCGAGAAATGTACGTCGTGAATTGACGGAAGGGATGTGCTAAAAACCCGTCTTGGGTTCGCCGAGGCGGAAGGACGTCCATGGGCGTAGAGGAACGGGCGATCGACACCGATCGCTATCCGCTGGGCGAACCGGCGAGCGCCGGATGGGACGCGGTCGTCTCCGCGACCCGTGCCGAACTGGCGCGGACGGGTTGCTGCGTGCTGCCCGACTTCGTCCGCCCGGAATGGCAGGAGACGGTGCGGGCCGAATGCGCCTCCATCGAGGGGGACGCGCATTTCGACGTCGAGACGGTGAACGCCTACAACATCGACGTGAACACTCCGTTGCCGGACGGCCATCCGGGACGGCTCACGGTCGAGCGGGGGAACGCGTTCGTCGCCCGCGACCGCCTTCCGGCGGAGCACCTCGTGCCCCGGCTCTATTCGAGCCCGCTTTTCCGGCATTTCGTGGCGAGCTGTTTCGGGCTGCCGGAGGTGCACGAGCTGGCCGACCCGCTTTCGGGACTCGTCCTGAACGTCGTCCGGCCGGGCATGGAGCACCCCTGGCACTTCGACACCAACGAGTTCACGGTCAGCCTGCTGACGCAGGAGGCGGAGGGCGGGGGCGCCTTCGAATACTGCCCGAACATCAGGTCCGCCGAGTCGGAGAACTTCGACGACGTGCGCCGGGTGCTCACCGGCGGGGGCGGGCACCTGGTCCGCGATCTCACGCTGCGGCCCGGTGACCTGCAGCTCTTCAAGGGGCGCTACTCGCTGCACCGGGTGAGCACCGTGCGCGGGGCGACGTCCCGGCACACCGCGATCTTCGCCTACAGCGAGCGTCCGGGGGTCGTGGGCAGCGTGGCCCGGACCCGGCAGCTCTTCGGCCGCGTCCTGCCCGAGCACCTCGCGGCCGAGGGCCGGGCCGTCCGGGTGGACGCGCTGCTCGACTGACCGTCCCGTTCCTCCAGTCCCCCGCGTGGAAGGACCGCGATCCGTGCGCGTCGACACGTCCGGAAAGATCTCGCTCGACCACATCTACACGCAGCCCGACCCCCGCGCCTACTTCACGACGCTGCGGGACCTCGACTACCACATCCCGCAGCTCGCCCGGCCGCACTTCGCCGAGCTGATCGGCGAGTACCGGAAGGCGAGGGACGTCGCCGTTCCGACGGTCCTCGACATCGGCTGCTCCTACGGCATCAACGCGGCACTGCTGAAGTACGGGATCACGATGGGCGACCTGTACGAGCGCTACAGTGGCGCCGACGCCCACCGGCGGACGCGCGACTCGCTGCTGGCCCGCGACCGGGAGCTGAGCCGCCGCCGCACCGCTCCCGCGCGCTTCCTCGGCCTGGACGCCTCCGACAATGCCCTCTCCTACGCGCTCGACGCCGGCTTCCTGGACGGCGCCGTCCACGCCGACCTCGAGAGCGACGACCCGACCGGGCCGCAGCGGGACCTGCTCGCGGAGACCGACCTCGTCATCTCCACCGGCTGCCTCGGCTACGTCACCGAGCGGACGGTCGCGCGCGTCGTCGCGGCGTGCGGGGGGCGGCGCCCCTGGATGGCGCACTTCATCCTGCGCATGTTCCCGTTCGCCCCGATCGCCGGGACGCTCGCCGCGGCCGGCTACGAGACCGTCCGCCGCGAGGGCCTGTTCCGGCAGCGGCGGTTCGCCACGCCGCAGGAGCGCGAGAACGTGCTGCTGCGGCTCGCGGACGCCGGGATCGACGCGCGCGGCCTGGAGGCCGACGGCTGGTACTACGCCGAACTGCACGTGTCCCGGCCCCGACCCTGACCGCCGGTCCGCACCTTTCCCGACCCCCGAAATCGAGGTCCGACGTTGAACGAACCCTCCTCCCGCACCTTCGGCAACGAGGACGCGCTGCCGCGGGTGCCGCTGCCCGCGCTCGACGAGACCGGCGCGCGGTTCCTGCGGTGGTGCGAGCCCCTGCTCACCGCGGACGAACTCGCCCGCACCGAGGCCGCGCTGGACGAGTTCGTCCGTCCGGACGGCCCGGGGCGGCGGCTGCACGCGGCGCTCGAGGAGTACGACCGGAGCGAGGGCGTGCACAGCTGGCTCGACACGTTCTGGCCGTACCGGTACCTGGGCCGCCGCGACCGCATCGCGCTCAACGCGAACTTCTTCTTCCTGTTCCGCGACTCCGGGGAGACGCAGGTCGCGCGGGCGGCCGGGCTGATCGCGGGCGCGCTGGACTACAAGCTGCGGCTGGACGACGAGCGGGTGCCGCCGATCGTGCAGCGCGGGCGCCCGCTGTCGATGGAGCAGAACCGGTTCCTGTTCTCGACGACGCGGATCCCCGGGGCCGAGCAGGACACCGTCCGCGCCCCGTACGGCGACGGCGGGCCGTCCACCGCGCGGCACGTCGTCGTGTTCTTCCGCGGCGCCATGACACGGCTGGACGTCATCGGACCGGACGGGCACCCGCACACGCTCGACGAACTGGCCGCCGCACTCGAGACGATCACGAAGGCGGAGCCGTCGCCGGAGCCGTCCGCGGGCCACCTGACGACGAAGGCGCGGGCGGAGTGGGCGGCGAGCCGGGAGGCGCTCCGCGCGCTCGACGACCGCAACGCGCGGGCCCTCGACGACGTCGAGACCGCACTGTTCTGCGTCTGCCTGGAGGACTTCGCCCCGGCCTCCGCGCAGGAGGCGTGCGACAACCTGCTGCACGGTGACAGCGCCAACCGGTGGTTCGACAAGGCGGTGTCGTTCGTCGTCTTCGGGGACGGGTCGGCGGGCATCAACGTGGAGCACTGCGAGCTGGACGGCACGACGATCCTCGCCTTCGTGGACGCGCTGCTCGACGAGCCCGCCGCGGAGCAGTCGCGGCGGTCGGGCGCGCGGAGCCAGGGCGCGCCCGCGGTCGAGCCGATCGAGTTCGTCCTGGACGACGCCCTGCGCGCGGACGTGCGGGACGCGGCCGACGCGTTCGCCGCCTACGCGGCCGCGACCGCCACGGCCTGCGTGCCGTTCGACGACTTCGGCGCGCGGGACGCGAAGGCCCTGCGAACGTCGCCGGACGCGTTCGTCCAGATGGCGTACCAGCTCGCCCACAAGCGCGCGAAGGGACGCGTCGGCGCGACGTACGAGTCGATCGCGACGCGGCAGTACCGGCGGGGCCGCACGGAGGCGATGCGGGTCGTGACGCCCGAGGTGCTGCGGTTCGTCGAAGCCATGGACGATCCGGACGCGGGCGCCGACGCCCGCCGGGACGCGTTCCGCGCCGCGGCGGACGCGCACGTCCGGCGGGCCAAGGAGTGCCAGGAGGGGCAGGCGCCCGAGCAGCACCTGTGGGAGCTGCAGCTGATCGCGAAGCGGCGGGGCGCGGAGCTGGGCGTCACCGGCCCGCTGCCGCTGTTCGACTCCCCCGGCTGGACCGTCATGCGGGACGACTACCTGAGCACCAGCTCGGCCCCGTCGACGAACATCCGGTACTTCGGTTTCGGGTCGACGAGCGAGCAGTGCGTCGGCGTCGCGTACGTCCTGCTCCCGGACCGGTTCAACGTCTACCTGAGCACGCCGCGCCCGGTGGCGGACGCGATGTACGACTTCGCCGACCGCCTCCGCGAGGCCGTCACCGAGCTGCGGGCGTTGTTGGCGTCGTCCTAGCCGTCCGGTCCCGGGCGCGTGCATGGAAGGGGCCGCAGCGGTGAGGTTCCGGGCATGGAACAGCGGGAGCCGGTGACGGTCGTGTTCACCTGGGACGTCAGGCCCGGCCGCGAGCGCGACTCCGAGCGGTGGACGGACGCGATCCGCGAGGCCGCGAGCCGGTATCCCGGGCACGCGGACGCGACGTGGCTGCGCGCCGAGGGCGAACGGCACCGCTGCTCACCCTGCTGATCATGCCGACGCTCAGCAGGCTGCTGCGGCGCTGGCTGTATCCGCTCCGGCGGGCGCTCCGGGCCGCCCGCCCGGGGCAATGACCGGCGCGGCGAGCCCTCGGGCGGGGCGGGGCGGGCCCTGAGGGCCCGCCCCGCCCCGCACCGCGATCAACTGGACAGGGCCTCGGTCGGGGACAGCCGGGACGCCCGGATCGCCGGGTACAGGCCGGCGACCGCGCCGATGAGGAGCGTGGCGAGGATCCCGCCGCCGACCGCCCAGAGGGGTATCACCACCGGCCATCCCTGGTACATGGCGTAGATCGTGGTGATCAGCGACCCGATGAGCGCGCCGCCGAGCCCGCCGAGCGCGGACAGCAGCAGCGACTCGGTGAGGAACTGGGTGCGGATCTTCCCGCGTGTCGCGCCCAGCGACCGGCGCAAACCGATCTCCGAGCGGCGCTCCAGCACCGAGATGACCATGGTGTTGGCCACCCCGACGCCGCCGACCAGCAGCGCGACCGCGCCGACGCCCAGCAGTAGGCCGGTGAACGCCTCGCCCGCGGCCTGCCGCGCGGCGAGCGCGTCGGACGGGCGCGACACCTCGACCTCGTTCGGCGCCTCGGGGTTCGCGGTGGAGCCGAGCACACCGCGGACGTCCTCGACGGCGGCGTCCCGCGACCGGGTGTAGACCGTCGTCGCGTGCCCGTCGAAGCCGAGTTCGGACCGCGCCGCCGGCCAGCCGACCAGCGCGGCGGTGTCCAGCTCGGGCGCCAGCTCCGCCGGTTCCAGGACGCCGATCACGGTGAAGTACTCGCCGCCGATCAGCACCTGGACGTCCGGTCCGGCGCGCCCGATGCCGAGCCGCTCGGCGGCCTTCGCGCCGAGGACCGTCGCCGGGTAGCCGCCGGTCGCGTCGTTCAGCCACACGCCGCTCGCCAGCTCGGCGCCGACGGCGGCGCGCAGGTCGGTGCGTGTGGCGTACGCGGCGATTCCCTTGGTGTCGCTCTCGGGGATCTCGCGGGTCCGGTACACGCCGACGTCGTCCAGCAGGCCGATCGCCGACACCTCCCGGACGGGCGCGATCCGCTCCACCATCGCCTCGGCCTCCAGCGGAAGCTGCGCCTCCTCACCGGTCATGGTGCTGCCGGGCGAGACGGTGAGCAGGTTGGTGCCGAGCGCGTCGAGGGCGCGGTCGAGCTCCGCCCGCGAGGAGGACGACACCCCGACGACCGCGACCATCGCGGCGATGCCGATCGCGATGCCGAGCGCGGACAGGAACGCCCGCATCGGCCGCGTCCGCAGCCCGACCGCGCCGACCCGGACGACGTCGCGCGGCCACATCCGCGCGGGCTGCAGGGCCGTCCCGTCCGCCATCAGCCCACCTCCGCGCGTTCCGCCGCCGGGCCGGACGCCCGCGGGGCGGCGGAGTCGGACTGGACGAGGCCGTCGCGCATCCGGACCCGCCGGGGCAGCCCGGCCGCGATCTCGCGGTCGTGCGTGATGACGACGACGGTCGTGCCGGCGCCGTTCAGCTCGCGCAGCAGGCTCATCACCCCGTCTCCCGAGACCGAGTCGAGCGCGCCGGTCGGCTCGTCCGCCAGCAGCAGCGCCGGTTCCCCGGCGACGGCCCGCGCGATCGCGACCCGCTGCCGTTCGCCGCCCGACAGCTCGTGCGGCTCGTGGTCGAGCCGGTGCCCGAGCCCGACCCGGTCGAGGGCGGCGGCCGCGCGGTCGCGGCGCGCGCCGAGCCGCAGCCCGCTGTAGAGCAGGCCGTCGGCGACGTTGTCGAGCGCGCGCGTCCCGGCCGCCAGGTGGAACTGCTGGAAGACGAACCCGATGGTGGTCGCCCGCAGCGCCGACAGCTTCGCGTCCGAGAGCCGACCCACGTCGTGCCCGGCGATGTGGACGGTGCCGGACGTCGGACGGTCGAGGGTGCCGAGCACGTTCAGCATCGTCGACTTGCCGGAGCCGGACGGCCCGACGATCGCGACCAGCTCGCCCGCCGCGACGTGCAGGGACACCCCGCCGAGGGCCCGGACGCCGGGGTACTCCTTCGTCACGTCCCGCAGCGCGATCATGCCGGCGTCCCGACGACCGTGCCCGCGGCGATGCCGGGCCCGGAGATCTCGACCTTCCCGCCCGCGAACAGGCCGGTGTCGACCGGGACGAACGACGCGGCGCCGTCCTTGACGACCTCCACGCCGAACCCGCCCTCGGTGAGCGCCACCAGCGCCGTCACCGGCACGGTCAGAACGTTCTCCCGCTGCCCGGCGGTGAAGGTGACGTCCACGGACGCGAGCGCGTACTCCTTGGCGGCCTTCGCGGCCTCGTCGGAGTCGAGCCACACGGTCACCTCCACCTTCGTGGTCGGCTCCTCCCCCTGCTGGCCCGGGTCGATCACGGTGGTGACCTCGTCGATCTCGGCCTGCACGGTCTCGTTCTCGGGGAGGGTGACCTCGACCGCCGCGCCCTTCTTCGCCATCCGCTGGTCGGAGGTCTCGAGCTCCACGGTCACGGCCTTCGCGGTGCCGGTGTAGTCGAGCACCTTCGTGCCGGGCCCGACCTGCCCGCCCACGTTCGCCTGCAGGCCGTCCACCCGGACGGCGCCGTGCGCGAACACGATCCGTCCGGGCTCGACGATCCCGGTCTCCTCGACGCCGATGTCCTCCTGCCATTCCTGGACGGCCGCCGCGGTGGAGCCCGAGTACTCGTCGTCGACCGTGAACCCGTCGTAGCCGAGCGCGCTCAGGTTCGCCTCGAACCGCTTCACGTCCGCGCCCTCGGTGCCGACGGTCAGCGGCCGGTAGGCGGGCTTCGACCCGTACATCAGCACGACCGGGTCGCTGTCCACCTCGTACAGCTCGTGGCCGCGGGTGATCTCGGATCCGCTCTCGGGAAGGTCGGTCAGCGTGCCCTTCACCCCGCCGGTCGCGGTGTACGTCGGGCCGTAGCCGAGTTCCCCGTCCACGGTCTCGGTGTCCTTGAGCGTCTGCCGGGTCACCTCGGCGGTGTGCGGCGGCAGTCCGGTCGCCGCCGCCTCGCCCGTCCCGCCGGTGCCGTCCAGCGCGACGAACGCGGCGGCCCCGCCGGCGGCGGCGACGGCCGCCGCGGCGAGCGCGATCCGCAGCCGCGGCCTGCGCCGGCGGGACCCGCGCCGCCGCGCCGCGTCGCCCGTCCGCGCCGTCCCGGAGGCGTCCGCGCCCGGTTCCCGGGCGGCCTGCGCGTCCGGCTCCGTCGCGGCGGGGCGCGCGGCGGGCCCGCCGTCGTTCGGGGACGGCGCGGCGCCCGGCGGGACGGGCGCCCCGTCCCGCCGTCCGCCGATCGCGGGCAGGCGGCTCACTGCGGCCCGCCCTTCTTCTTCGCGCCCTGCATCAGCTTCGCGCACGCCTCGCTCGCGGCCTCGAAGTCGGGGTCCTCACCGACCTCGGGGGTGATCCGGATGCCGCGCTGGTTCGGCTTCGGGTCGGGGAACGCCTCGACGCCGTTCTCCCGCATGCACTCGGCGTGCTCGCGGGCGCGCTCCTGATCCTCGGCGTTGGGCGGGCGGCCGTTCTCCATCGGGCTGAACTCGCGGCACGCCTCCTGGGCCTTCTCCATGACCTTCTTGTCGACGCCCTTCGCGTTCAGCGTCAGGCCCCCGCCGGGCTTGGGGTCCTCCATCTGGACGCCGTTCTCGCGCATGCACTGGGCGAACTTCACGCCCATCTCCTCCGGGCTGAGGCTCTTCTCGGCGCCGGCCCCCGCACCGGCGGCGGCCTCGCCGCCGGCCGACGCCACGCCGGAACCGTCCTCGCCGTCCCCGCCGCAGCCGGTCAGTGCCAGGGCGAGGGCCAGCGGCAGCGTCGCGAGCACGCCACGGGTCCGCAGTCGCATATCTCTCGTCTCCTCTTTCCTCGACCGGATCGATTCCGGCCGGACGAGAGGTGATGCAACAGGGGCGGGCGTTTCCCCCACGTTTCCTGTGCCCGCACCTCGATTCCTTACGGAAAGGAAACGCGGCACCCAGCACCATGTCCCTGGTCCCGTCGAGCGGAGGGCGACACATGCGGGTGCTGGTGGTGGAGGACGAGCGGTTGCTCGCCGACGCGATCGCGGAGTGGCTGCGGGACGACGCGCACGCCGTCGACCTCGCCTACGACGGGGCGGCGGCGCTCGAACGCGTCCACGTGAACGACTACGACGTGGTCGTCCTGGACCGGGACCTGCCGCTGGCGCACGGCGACGACGTCTGCCGCGCGATGGTGCGGGCCGACGCGTCCGCGCGGGTGCTGATGCTGACCGCGGCGGCCGAGATCACCGACCGGGTGGACGGGCTCGGCCTCGGCGCCGACGACTACCTCACCAAGCCGTTCGCGTTCCCGGAATTGGCGGCGCGGGTGCTGGCGCTCGGCCGCCGGTCCCGCCCGGCGGCGCCGCCGACGCTGCGGCGCGCCGGCATCGCGCTGGATCCGGCGCGCCGGGAGGTGTTTCGCGACGGCCGGTACGTGCCGCTCGCGAAGAAGGAGTTCGCGGTGCTCGCCGAGCTGCTGCGCGCCGAGGGCGGCGTCGTGTCCGCCGAGCGGCTGCTGGAGAAGGCGTGGGACGAGCACACCGACCCGTTCACGGGGGCGGTGCGGCTGACGATCCTCAAGCTGCGCCGCAAGCTCGCCGACCCGCCCGTGATCGAGACCGTCAAGGGAGTGGGGTACCGGATCCCGTGAGGTTCACGACGCGACGGGGCGGCGGGTCGCAGCTGACGCTGCGAGCTCGGCTGACGCTGACGTACGCAGGGCTGTTCATGCTCGCCGGGCTGACGCTCCTCGGGGTCACCTACGCGCTGTTCAACCAGGAGCTCTCCAGGCCGTCGGACACGCGGTACCTGGCCAAGGTGACCGCCCCGCCGACCGGGAGCCCCGCGCAAGCGGGCGCGGCGCAGGAGCGGGCCGTCCGCGCGGGCGGCGAGGTGATCGGACCGGTCGAGGACGACCGGGTCCACGTCACCATGGAGCGCCTGGCGCGCGCGCAGCGCGAGGAGGTGCGGGACGCGGCCGTCACCTCGCTCATCACCCAGGGGTCGATCGCGCTGCTGGTCGTCGGCGGGGCCGCGGCCGGGTTCGGGTGGCTGATCGCGGGGCAGATGCTCGCGCCGCTGCACCGGGTCACCGAGACGGCGCGGCGGATCGCGGCGGCGCCCGCCGCCGACCGGGGGCTGCACGAGCGGATCGGGCTGCGGGGGCGGCGCGACGAGGTCAGGGAGCTGGCCGACACGTTCGACACGATGATCGAGCGGCTCGACCGGTCGTTCGACGGGCAGCGCCGGTTCGTCGCGAACGCGTCGCACGAGCTGCGCACCCCGCTGACGCTCGGCCGGGCGATGGTGGAGGTCGCGATGCACCGCAAGTCGGCGTCGCCGGACGTGCTGCGGCTGGGCGAGACGCTGCTGCAGATCAACGCGCGGCACGAGCGGCTGATCGGCGGGCTGCTGCTGCTCGCCCGGTCGGAGAACGAGATCGTGAACCGGGCGCCGCTGGACCTCGCGGACGTCGTCGCGCACGTCGCCGCGCAGACCGGGGACGAGGCGGCGGAGGCGGGCGTGACGGTCCGGGCGGACGCGGGCGAGGCGGTCACGTCGGGGGACGCGCTGCTGCTCGAACGGGTCGTGCAGAACCTGGTGGAGAACGGCATCCGGCACAACTCGGGTGAGGGCGGTTGGGTGCGGGTCGCGTCGCGGGCGGCGGGGCCGCGCGCGGTGCTGGAGGTCGCGAACTCGGGTCCGGTCGTGCCGCCCTACGAGGTGCCGGCGCTGTTCGAGCCGTTCCGGCGGCTCGACGGCGACCGGGTGGTCGACACCAAGGGCGCGGGGCTGGGGCTGTCGATCGTCCAGTCGATCGTGCGGGCGCACGGCGGCACGGTGACCGCGCGGCCCCGGCCGGGCGGCGGCCTCGACGTCACCGTGGTGCTCCCGGTCAGCCCCGATCGCGCCGCAGCTCGCGCGGGCTGACGCCGAAGCGGCGGCGGAACGCGGTGCTCAGCGCCCCGGCGGAGGAGAACCCGGCGGCGTGCGCGAGGTCGGTGATCGACACGGCGCGGTCGGCGGGGTCGCGGAGCCGGTCGCGGACGAGCCGGAGCCGTTCCTCGCGGATGAGGGCGCGCGGCGTCGTCCCGGCCCGCTGCAGGGCGAGCTGGATCTGGCGCAGCGACCAGCCGAGCTCCTGCGCCATCACGCGTCCGGTGAGGCCGGGATCGGTGGCGTGGGCCCGCACGTAGCGGCGCACGACCGTCTCGACCTCGGTGAGGTTCCCGGGCGCGACCGGACGGCCCGCCGCGCGGCCCTCGGTGCGGCCCGCGACGGCCATGCGGAGCAGTTCGGCGATCCGGTCGCAGGCGGCCTCGAACTCGGCGGGCTCGAGCGCGGCGGCCTCGGCGGCCACGGCGCGGACCAGGTCCGCGACGACCTTCCCGAGTCCCGCCGAGACGTCGACGAGGACGACGGTGCTCCGCGCCGCGGGCGGCAGTTCGCGCGCGGGGACGGCCAGCCCGAGGAGGTGCCCGTCCGGCCGTGCGGCGCCCGCGGGCGGCAGCAGGGCCGCGGTTCCCGGGGGCAGGAGCGTCTCGGTGCCGTCCCGGGTGAGGACGGCCTCGCCGTCGGGAAGCAGCAGGTGACCGGCGCGCCGGAACGGCGGCGGGTCGCCTGGCCGGTACCGGACGAACCGGTAGGCGGCGCCGTCGCCCATCCGCGCCTCCGCCCGAACCCCGCTGTCGATCTGCCGTACCGCCGCAGGTCAGGCTAGCGCGATCACGCCCAGAAACCCGGGCAAACTACCGGAAAGTAACTCCGTTACGCCGACCGTGTGATCATTCATGCGCGTGACGGCAGGTTTTCTGCGCACTCGCACAAGCGCGCAGGCCCGGCGCGTCCTACGGTCACCAAATCGCGACATTTCATCACTGTCCGATAATCCACCCCGGCCCCGGGCGGCCATCGCCCGTCGCGGCCGTCCCCCTGCGCACGAGGAATCGATGGAGCACATCCTGTGGGCGGTGGCACTGGCCGTCGTGGCCGGCGCCGCCGCCGTCCTGCTGGTCCGGCAGCGCCGGTCGACCGCCGGGCTCCGCGACCGCATCGCCGAACTGTCGGACGCCGTCGACCTGCGCGACAAGGAACTGGCGCATCTCGCCGCGGTGCGGCTGCCCGAGCTGACGGCGTCGCTGCAGAACTCGGCCGTCCGGGTGAGCGGCCCGCTGCACCGGCGGCTGGACGCCAGGGCGCCCGGGTTCGCACAGGACGTGCAGAAGATCATGGACCTGTTCGGCGGGTCGGTCGAGCGGGTGATCGAGCACGCCGGGATGGCGAGCCGGTCGGCGGGACGCTCGATGATGCGCACGATGCAGAGCCTCGCCAACGAGCAGCAGCTCGCCATCTCCACCATGCAGGAGCGGCACGACGACCCCGACGTGCTCGAGGGGCTGCTGCGCATCGACCACATGAACGCCCAGCTCGGCCGCCGGGCGCAGGCCATGGCGGTGCTGAGCGGGTCGTGGCCGGGCCAGCAGCGGTCGGCGTCCTCGCTGAGCGACGTCGTGCGCGGCGCCACCTCCCGCATCCGCGACTACCTGCGCGTCAACGTGCAGAACCCGGTGAACATGGCGGTGACCAGCCGGGCCGTGGAACCGGTCGTGCTGACGATCGCCGAGCTGCTGGACAACGCCGCCCGGCACTCCCGGCCCGACACCATGGTCGAGGTCAACTTCCAGACCACGCACAACGGCGTCGCCATCATGATCGACGACGCCGGGGTCGCGATGACGCCCGAGGAGCTCCAGCGGGCGGGCGAACGGCTGTCCGGCGAGGTGCCGGACGACGTGCAGTGGCTCGGCGACCCGCCGCAGGTCGGGTTCGCGGTCGCGGGCGTGCTCGCCGCGCGGTACGGGTTCTCGGTGTCGGTCGACACCCGGTCCCCGTACGGCGGGGTGCGCGCGGTGGTGCTCGTGCCGAACGCGCTGATCACGACCCTCCCGGACGGTCCGCGCGCCGAGCCCGCCGCGTCCCGTCCGGCGGGCGCGGCGCGGCCCCGGGACGCCGGCCGGGACGCGGCGATCACCGCGGGCGGGCTGCCGAAGCGGAGCCGGGTCGCGGTCGCCGAGCGGGAACCGATCGACGAGCGGGCTCCCGGCGCGGGTGACGCGACGGGTGACGCGACGGGTGACGCGACGGGTGCGGGCGCCGCCGACGGCGCCGGCACCGGTGAGGAACCGCCGGCCAGGCCGGCACGAGAGATCGCCGCGGGCCTCGGCGCCTGGCAGCGGGGGACGCGGTCCGGCCGCGCCGGCGGGCCGGCCGGTGCGTCCGGAGACGCCGGCGCCCCCGCCGAGGGCGGGGACGCGCGGCCATGAACGAGGGGTGGAACGGCTCGATGGACGACGGTGTGAACCGGCTCGGCTGGATGCTGGACGACGCCCTGCGAATGCCCGGGACGCGGTACGCGATCCTGCTGTCGGCCGACGGGCTGCTGATGGCGCACTCCGAGCGCATCGGCCGCGACGACGCCGAGCGGCAGGCGGCCGGGATGGCCGGGCTGCAGTCGCTCGCGCGCAGTACCGCCGAGTTCTGCGGCGACGCCGGCACCACCTGGCAGCAGACGATCAGCGAGTTCGACGACGGGTACGTGTTCCTCGTCGCGGCCGGCCCCGGCGCCTACCTGGCGGTGTCGGCGGCGCTGGACGTCGACATGGAGACCGTGTCGTTCCGGCTGCAGGAACTCGTGCAGCGGCTCGGCAAGGAGCTGACGAGCCCGCCGCGCCCGGACGCGGGCGGCCCCCGGGACGGCACCGCGTGACCCGCCGCCGCAACGAGCGCGCCCTGGTGCGGCCGCACGTCGTCACCGGCGGCCGGGCGCACCCGTCCCGCAACGTCTTCGACCTGGTCACGCTGGTCATCGCGAACGGCGACCTGCCGCTCACCGGGCTCAGCCCCGAGAAGCTGCGGATCGTGGAGCTGTGCCGGGGCGGCGCCCTGTCGGTCGTGGAGATCGCCGGGCACCTGGAGCTTCCCGTCGCCGTCACCAAGGTGCTGCTGTCGGACCTGGTCGACGACGGCCACCTCAGCACCCGGGCCCCGGCGCCCGCGGCGCGGACCCAGGCCCGGCTCCTTCAGGAGGTGCTCGATGGACTCCGCGCGACCCTCTGAGCCGTACGGCGCCGACCCGTCCGCGCCGTACGGCGCCGACCCGTCCGCGGGCGGACGGTACGTGCGCGACACCGTCCGGACCGCCGTCAAGGTCCTCATCGTGGGGCACTTCGCCGTCGGCAAGACCACCTACGTCGGGACGCTCTCGGAGATCCGGCCGCTGCGCACCGAGGAGCGGATGACGCAGGCCGGCGCGACCGTGGACGACCTCACCGACATCAGCGGCAAGACCACCACGACCGTCGCGATGGACTTCGGGCGGCTGACGCTGAGCGACGACCTCGTCCTCTACCTGTTCGGGGCGCCCGGACAGCAGCGCTTCACCCGGCTGTGGAACGACCTGGCGCGCGGGGCGCTCGGCGCGCTGATCCTCGTCGACACCGCGCGCCTCGACCAGTCGTTCGCCGTCATGGACATCGTGGAGCGGCAGGGCCTGCCGTACGCGGTCGCCGTCAACCACTTCGAGGGCGCGCCGTCCTTCCCGGAGGAGGAGGTGCGGGAGGCGCTCGACCTCGACCCCGAGACGCCGCTGGTGACGTGCGACGCGCGCGACCACGCGTCGTCCACCAAGGCCCTGATCTCGCTCGTCGACCACCTTCTCCTCCTCGACCGAAAGGCCACCACGTGAGCGAGTCGGGCGGCGGGCCGGAGCGGACGAAGCTGTACGGCCCGGAGTTCGCGCAAGACCCCGGTGCGATCTACGACCGGCTGCGGGCCGAGCACGGCGAGCTGGCCCCGGTGGAGCTGGCGCCGGGCGCGGAGGCGACCCTCGTCATCGGGTACGACGCGGCGCTGGAGGTCATGCGCGACCCCGGCACGTTCCCGCGCGGCGGCCTGGAGTGGCAGTCGAGCCTGCCGCCGGACTGCCCGGTGCTGCCGATCCTCATGGACCGTCCCAACACCCTGTCGGCCAACGGCCCGGTGCACGCCCGCCTCCGCACGGTCATCACCGACAGCCTCGCGCGGGTCGACACGTTCGCGCTGCGCGGCTACGTCGAGGCGAGCGCGGACCGGCTGATCGACGCGTTCGCCGGGAAGGGCGAGGCGGACCTGGTCGCCGACTACGCCCGGACGCTGCCGCTGCTGGTGTTCAACGAGCTGTTCGGCTGCCCGTCCGAGATCGGCGACCGGCTGCTGCGCGGCGTCAGCGGCATCTTCGACGGCGCCTACGACGGGCTGACCGCCGAGGAGGCGAACGTCCTGCTCGGGAAGGCCGC
This sequence comes from Actinomadura cremea, assembly GCF_014648495.1. GTDB lineage: Bacteria > Actinomycetota > Actinomycetes > Streptosporangiales > Streptosporangiaceae > Spirillospora > Spirillospora cremea. Next base: position 466,888 of record NZ_BMRF01000002.1, on the reverse strand, counting down.
CCGCGACCTGGTCGCGCTGAAGCGGGAGCGGCCGGGCGCGGACGTGGCGTCGTGGATGATGAGCCATCCCGCCGGGCTCGACGACGACGAGATGGCCGAGCAGCTCACGCTGCTGCTCGGCGCCGGCACCGAGCCGGAGCAGAACCTCGTCGCGAACGGGCTGCGGCTGCTGCTGTCGGACGACCGGTTCGGCGGGAACCTCGCGGGCGGGAGCCTCCCGGTCGAGGACGCCCTCGACGAGGTCCTGTGGACCGACCCGCCGATGGCGAACTTCGGCGCCACCTACCCGCGCCGCGACCTGAACTTCCGCGGCCACCTGCTGCCCGCGCACCTGCCGGTCGTGATCAGCTACGCCGCCGCGACCACCGACCCGTCCCGCGCGTCCGCGCAGCGCACCGGCAACCGCGCCCACCTCGCGTTCGCCGCGGGCCCGCACGGCTGCCCGGCGAAGGGCCAGGCGCGGGTGATCGCGTCGCTGGCGATCGAGCGGCTCCTCGACCGGATCCCCGACCTGGAGCTGGCCGTCCCGGTGGACGAGCTGCGCTGGCGTCCCGGCCCGATCCACCGGGCGCTCGTCGAGCTGCCCGTCACGTTCCCGGTGGAGGAGGCGCGCTGGGCGCCCCGCTAGGCGCCCCACCGGGCGGTTCGGGCGGGGCCTGTTCCGAGCGATGAGCGGGCGGCGCACCGCCGGTCTACCTTGGACGGACCGGACGATCGGAGAAGCGATGCGCAACACCGGACTCGAGAAGCTCGACGGGCTCACCGGCACGTGGGCGACGACGCTGTCGGACGCGCCGTTCCTGCCGCCGGGCACCGAGGTGCCGGGCGTCACCACCGTCGAGTGGCTCGGGGAGGCGTTCCTGACCCTGCGGTGGGAGGCCGGCGAGGGCGAGAACCACTCCGTGCAGACCCTCGTCATCGGGCGCAGCGACGCGAACGACGCGTACGCCGTGCTTTACCACGACGAGCGGGGGGTGTGCCGCGAGTTCGCCATGACCTTCGGGGACGGGCGCTGGACCATGACCCGCGAGGATCCGGACTTCCACCAGCGCTGGATCGCCGACGTCGAGCGGGACCGCGTCCTCGGGCGCTGGGAGGCGTCCGAGGACGAGGGGAAGACCTGGCGGAAGGACTTCGACCTCACCCTCGTCCGAACCTGAACGTCCGAACCTGAACGTCCGAACCTGAACGTCCGGGGCCGAACGTCCGGGTCTGGGCGGCCGGGGACGCGGCCGCTCAGACGCGCGGGCGGCAGTGCACCTCCAGGCCGGGGACCGCGTCCCAGCCGATGAGGCGGACGAGCCGGTCGATGTGGGCCGACACCGAGTGCAGGACGAGCAGGCGGTCGAGGTCGCACAGGTCGCGGGCGGCGTGCGCGAACGCGCGCAGGCCGGAGACGTCGACGAAGTCGACGCCGGCCAGGTCGACGTGGACGTCGCCGCCCGCGCGGGCCTGCGCGCCGCGCAGCGCCCGGGTGAGGTCGGGCACGTTGGAGACGTCGATCTCGCCGGTGAGCCGCAGCCACGGCGAGCCGGTCCCGCCCGCGATGTGCAGCAGCGGGGAGTCGAGCTCGACGAGGTCGTAGCGGGGCGACGCCCGCTCCGGACGCGGCACACCCGATTCGGAATCCCCGCCGGTGATCCGCCAGACCGTCATCTGCTCCTCGCCCTTCGGGCGGGGCGCCCGCACCATGTTGATGCCACCGGAGCGGCCCCGCACGTCCCAGGTTCTCACCTCGCCCGGCTCCGCGCCCTCACCTGACGGGAAAACGTGGGGCGTTCGGCCGATCAGATGATCAAAGTCGCGGCAGCAGACGGGCCGGGGTGATCGGCAGATCCCGGACACGGACGCCCGTGGCGTGGTGGACGGCGTTGGCGATCGCCGCCGCCGCGCCCACGATGCCGATCTCGCCGATGCCCTTGGAGCCCATCGGGTTGAGGTGCGGGTCGATCTCCTCGATCCAGGCCGCCTCGACGTTGCGGACGTCGGCGCAGGACGGGACGTGGTACTGGGCGAGGTCGCGGTTCAGGTAGTCGCCGAACTCGCCGTCCATGACGCTCTCCTCCATCAGCGCCATGCCGATCCCCATCGTCATGCCGCCGATGAACTGCGAGCGCGCGGTCGTCGGGTTGATGATCCGCCCGGCCGCGAACACGCCGAGCATGCGCGGGACGCGGACCTCGCCGGTGTCGACGTCCACCTCGACCTCGGCGAACTGGGCGCCGAACGCGTGCCGCGCGTAGTCCTCGCGGGCCTTCAGCGCGTCGCCGGAGTCGGCGGACGCCTCGATCCCCTCGGGCGGCACCGCGCCGTTCAGCTTCCCGCGCAGGCTCTCGCAGGCGAGGACGACGGCCGTCCCCCAGCTCGCGGTGCCGGACGAGCCGCCCGCGACGGACGCGGCGGGGTGCTCGCTGTCGCCGAGCTCGATCCGGACGGCGTCCAGGTCGGACTTGAGCGTCTCCGCCGCGATCATCCCGAGCGCGGTGCGGGCGCCGGTGCCGATGTCGGCCGCCGCGATCCGGACGGTGTACGTCCCGTCGGGCTCCGCGCGGGCGATCGCCCTGCCGGGGCTCTGGTAGGCGGGGTAGGTGGAGGCGGCGACGCCGGTGCCGAGCAGCTTGCGCCCGACGCGGCGGACGCCCGGCGCGGGGTCGCGGTGGTCCCAGCCGAACCGCTCGGCGCCCTCCCGCAGGCAGGCGACGAGGTTGCGGGAGCTGAACTCCCTGCCGCTCTCGGGCTCGGTGCCGGTGTCGTTGCGGACGCGCAGCTCGATCGGGTCGACGCCGGCGGCGACGGCGAGCTCGTCCATCGCCGACTCCAGCGCGTACATGCCGGGGCACTCGCCGGGCGCCCGCATCCACGACGGGGTCGGGACGTCCAGCGCGACGAGCCGGTGGGACGTGCGGCGGTGCTCGGCCCGGTACATCGTGCGGGTCGGTGTCGCGGTCTGCTCGCAGAACTCCCGGACCGTCGAGGTCTGCTCGAACACCTCGTGGGCGATCGCGCCGAGGCGTCCGCCGGCGTCGGCGCCCAGCCTGAGCCGCTGGACGGTCGGGGTGCGGTACCCGGTCGTGGCGAACATCTGCTGGCGCGGGACGGCGAACTTCACCGGGCGCCCGACGGCCTGCGCGGCCATCGCGGCCACGACGACGTTCGGGCGCGGCGTCCCCTTCGATCCGAAGCCGCCGCCGACGTGCGGGGACACGACGCGCACCCGGGAGGGGTCGAGGCCGAAGATCGGGGCGATCGTGGACTGCACGGCGGACGCGCCCTGGTTCGAGTCGTAGAGGACGAGGCCGCCGTCCTTGTCCCAGTGGGCGACCGTGGTGTGCGGCTCCATCGCGTTGTTGTGCTCGGCGGGCGTCGTGTAGGTGGCGTCGATCCGCACGGCGGACGAGGAGAACGCGCCGTCCGGGTCGCCCTGCAGGGTGTCCGGCGGGAAGCCCGCGTTGACCTTGTCCGGCCGGTACAGGCCCGGGTGGTCGTCGCGCAGCCGGACGTCCGGTTCCTCCTCGGCGTACTCCACCCGGACGTGCCGCGCCGCCTCGACCGCCGTCTCCAGCGTCTCGGCGACGACGGCGGCGACGAACTGCCCCCGGAACGCGACCGTCCGGGACTGGAACACCGCCAGCTCGCCGTTCGAGGTGTCGGCCAGCCGCGGCGCGTTCTCGCAGGACAGGACGTCCAGGACGCCCGGCATCGCGCGGGCGCGGGAGTCGTCCACCCAGCGGATCTCGCCCTTGCCCACCGCCGCCTGGACGGCCGCCGCGTAGACCGCGCCCTCCACCGGGTACTCGTAGGCGTACCGCGCCGTCCCGGTGACCTTCTCCCTGCTCTCCGCGCGGCTCGTCATGCGGAGCCCTCCTGCAACTCGATCAGCGTCCGGACCATCAGGTTGCGGGCGAGCGGCACCTTGTAGCCGTTGTCGCGCAGCGGCTCGGCCGCCTCCAGCTCCGCCTCGGCGGCCCGCAGGTACGTCTCCTCGTTCGCCGGGGCGCCGCGCAGGACGTCCTCGGCCCGGCGGCACCGCCACGGCTTGTGCGCGACGCCGCCGAGCGCCAGCCGGACGTCGCGGACGACGCCGCCCTCGCCGTCCGGGACCGTGGCGCCCACCGTGCGCATCGCCGCCGCGACCGACACCAGCGCGAACGCGAACGACGCCCGCTCGCGCACCTTCCGGTAGCGCGACGGCATCGGCAGCGGCGGGACCTCGACGGCCGTGACCAGGTCGCCGTCCCGCAGGTTCGCGTCGCGTTCGGGTTCGTTGCCGGGGAGCCGGTGGAACTCCTCGAACGGGATCGTGCGCTCCCCGTCGCGGCCGCGCACGCGCACGGACGCGTCCAGCGCGGCCAGCGCCACCGCCATGTCGGACGGGTGCGTCGCCACGCACGCCGGGGAGTGCCCCAGGATCGCGAGGTTGTGGTGCTCGCCTTCCCTCGCCGGGCACCCCGTCCCGGGGGCACGCTTGTTGCACGGCTTGGACGCGTCCTGGAAGTAGGAGCAGCGCGTCCGCTGCAGGAGGTTGCCGCCCACCGTGGCGCGGTTGCGGATCTGACCGGACGCGCCCGCCAGGACGGCCCGCGCCAGCATCGGGTGGGTCTCGCGCACGGTCCGGTCCGCGGCGAGGTCGCTGTTGCTGACGGCCGCGCCGATGACGAGCGTCCCGTCCGCGCGCACCTCGATCTCGTCGTACGGCAGCCGGGAGACGTCCACGAGGCGGCCGGGTTCCTCCACGCCGAGGCGCATGAGATCGACCAGGTTGGTTCCGCCGCCCAGGTACAGGGCCCCGTTCCGGTGCAGCTCCACCGCGTCGGCGGCGTTCGCGGCGCGCTCGTACACGAAGGGCCTCATGGCCGGGACGCCTCCCTGATCCGTTCGGCCACCGCGCCCGGATCGCGCGCCGCCTGGTTCGTCTCCCCCGCGACGTCGCGCACCGCCGCGACGATCCCGACGTACGCGCCGCACCGGCACAGGTTGCCGCTCATCCGCTCGCGGATCTCCTCGTCGTCCAGGAACGGCTCGCGCGAGACGTCCGCCGTCACCGCGCTCGCCCACCCCCGCCGCGCCTCGTCCAGCATCGCCGTCGCCGAGCACAGCTGCCCCGGCGTGCAGTACCCGCACTGGAACGCGTCGTTCTCGATGAACGCCTCCTGCACCGCGCTGAGCCGCCCGTCCTCCGCGAGGCCCTCGACCGTGACGATCTCCGCGCCGTCGTGCGCGACCGCGAGCGCGAGGCACGCGTTCGCGCGGCGGCCGTCCAGCAGGACCGTGCACGCGCCGCACTGCCCGTGGTCGCAGCCCTTCTTCGAGCCCGTCAGCCCGAGGCCCTCGCGCAGCACGTCCAGCAGCGACGACCGCGTGTCGACGCGGAGCCGCCGCTCGGTCCCGTTCACGACCAGGGTGACGTCCGCGTACACCGGCCGATCTTCACTGTCCATGCCCGGCCCCCTACCCGGAATCGCCTCCGAGTCACGGCCCGCGGTGCGCGCTCGTCCGGCTAGCAAAATCTTACCCTGGGTAACTTTGCCCGTGCTGTAAGTTGCGGACCGTCCCCGACGGAAAGGCCGGTCGATGCAACCGTTCGAGCTGCCCGACTTCTACGTCCCGTACCCTGCGCGCCTGAACCCGCACCTGGAGGGCACGCGGGCGCACAGCAAGGTCTGGGCCCGCGACATGGGGATGCTGGACGAGACCCGCGACCCCGGCACCCCCGACATCTGGGACGAGGCCGAACTCGACGCGCACGACTATCCGCTCCTGTGCGCCTACACCCATCCCGACTGCGACGGCCCCGAACTCGACCTCGTCACCGACTGGTACGTGTGGGTGTTCTATTTCGACGACCACTTCCTCGAGGTCTTCAAGAAACCGCAGGACCACCAGGGAGCCCGCGCCTACCTCGACCGGCTTCCCCTCTTCATGTCCCTGGAGCCCCCGGAGGCGACCAACGCGGTCGAACGGGGCCTCGCCGACCTCTGGGCCCGGACCGTCCCGTCCAGGTCGGACGCCTGGCGCGAGCGGTTCGCCGTCAGCACCGACAACCTGCTCCGCGAATCGCTGTGGGAACTGCGCAACATCAGCGCCGGCCGCGTCCCGAACCCGGTCGAGTACATCGAGATGCGCCGCAAGGTCGGCGGGGCGCCCTGGTCGGCGGACCTCGTCGAGCACGCCGCGGGCGTCGAGATCCCCGAACGGGTCGTGCGCACCCGGCCGCTGCGCGTCCTGAAGGACACGTTCTCCGACGGGGTCCACCTGCGCAACGACATCTTCTCCTACCAGCGCGAGACCGAGCGCGAGGGCGAGATCAACAACTGCGTCCTGGTCATGGAGCGCTTCCTGGACGTCGCCCCGCAGGTCGCCGCCGACACCGTCAACGACCTGCTCACCTCCCGGCTCCGGCAGTTCGAGAACACGGCCGTCACCGAACTCCCCCAGCTCTTCGAGGACGCGACCCTCGCCCCGTCCGAACGCGCCGCCGTCGCCGCGTACGTGAAGGGCCTGCAGGACTGGCAGTCCGGCGGGCACGAGTGGCACGAGTCGTCCAGCCGGTACATGAACAAGAAGTCCATCGGCATGTCGGCCGCCCGGCTGCCCGCGCTCGTCCGGTCCGCCCGCCTCAGCGTCCCGCACGTCCCGCACCAGAAGGTGGGGCCGACGCCGCTGCCCGACTTCGACGTCCCGTACCCGGCGCGCGTCAACCCGCACCGCGACCGCGCGGGCCGCAACTGCGTCGCGTGGGCCGCCGAGATGGGGATGTTCTCGCCGCAGCCCCGCCTCCCCGTCCCGGTCTGGAGCGCCGAGAAGCTCGCGGGGTGCGCCCTGGAGATCTGCGCCGCGTCCCTCTCGCCCCACGCGAGCGCCGACGCCCTCGACCTCGCCACCCAGTGGCTCGCCGTCGGCACCTACGGCGACGACTACTTCCCCGCCGTCTACAACCGCGACCGCGACATGGCCGGCGCGAAGCTGTTCAACGCGCGCGTCCCCGGCCTCCTCCCCCTCGACCTCGGCGAGACCCCGGCCCCCGAGAACGCCTTCGAGAAGGGCCTCGCGGACCTGTGGCGCCGCACCGCCGCCCCCATGGACGACCGCGGCCGCCGCGAGTTCCGCGCCGCCGTCGAGCACATGGTGGAGAGCTGGGTCTGGGAGCTGAACAACCACCTGCAGGGCCGCGTCCCCGACCCCGTCGACTACGTCGAGATGCGCCGCCACACGTTCGGCTCCGAGATGACGATGGCCCTGTCGCGCATCGAGCACTCCGCCGAGATCCCCGCCGAGGTCTTCCGCACCCGCACGCTGCGCGAACTCGACGTGTCCGCGATGGACGTCGCGTGCCTGATGAACGACGTCTTCTCCTACCAGAAGGAGATCGAGTACGAGGGCGAGCTGAACAACGGGCTCCTCGCCGTCCAGCACTTCTTCGACTGCGGCCGCGACGAGGCCCTCCCGATCGTGAACGACCTCATCACGTCCCGCCGCCGCCAGTTCGAGCACCTCGTCGCGAGCGACCTGCCGCTCCTGTGCGACGACCTCGGCCTCGACCACCGCGCCCGGACGGCCCTCGACGCCTACGTCGAGGAGATCCGCGACTGGATGGCCGGCATCCTCAAGTGGCACCGCGAGTCCGACCGCTACGACGAACGTCCCGTCCCCGCCCGGGACCTGCGCCCCACGGGCCTCGGCACCTCCGCCGTCCGCATGTTCCTCACCCGCGCCCCGTACACACCGGCGCCCTGATGGGCGACGGCCCGGCGGGGGCGGTCAGGCCGCCAGGGCGGACGGGTCCAGGAGGGTCTGGGCGGTGGTGAGGCCCGCCACCGCGAACACGAGGACGGCGAAGGCGCGGCGGAGGCGGTCGGCGTTCACGCGGCGCGCGAAGCGGGCGGCGGCGAGCGAGCCGGCCACGGCGGCGATCGTGAACCCGCCGACGACCAGGGGGTCGAGGGCGGCGTTCCCGGCGTGGACGGCGAAGCCGGCGGCCGCGTTGGCCGCCACCACGACGAGCGAGGTGCCGACGGCGGCCGCCATCGGCAGGCCGAGCCCGAGCACCAGGGCGGGGACGACGAGGAAGCCGCCGCCGACGCCGAACAGGCCCGTGAGGACGCCGACGACCGTCCCGGCGGCGAGGGACCGGGGCAGGCACGCCCGCCAGTCGACGCCGCCGCCGGGCAGGGCGCAGGCCCCGCCCGGCGGGGCGTCCCCGGCGAGCATGCGGGCTCCGGCCGCGACCATCAGCGCGGCGAAGCCGAGCATGATCGCCTGGTCGGGGAGCAGCCGGCCCAGGGCGGCGCCGCCGACCGCCGTGACCGCGCCCGCGCCGCCGACGACGCCCGCGACGCGCCAGCGGACCTCGCGGGCGCGGACGCGCGGCAGCGCGGCGGTCACCGAGGAGATCCCGACGACGAGGAGCGACGCGGGGATCGCGGCGTCCAGCGGGAGGCCCGCGCCGTAGACCAGGGCGGGGACCGCCAGGATGGAGCCGCCGCCGCCGAGGAGGCCCAGCAGGACGCCGATCAGCGCGCCGAGCGCGAGGACGGTCGCCATCATTCCGCCAGGGCGGCCCGGACGTCCTCGATGCCGACGCGGGGGCCGCGGTTGTGCGGGAGCTTCGACAGGGCCGTCCCCATCGCGCAGGTGCCGGAGAGCCCGGCGAACGCCAGCCCGCCGCCGATCGCACCGGCGACCCACTTGGCGCGGGGGACGAGGACGCTGGTCAGGATCGAGCCGAGGACGATCGAGCCCGCGACGAGCCGCACCTGGCGTTCGAGTTCCCAGCGCGGGCGGCCGGTCTCGACGGGGGCGCCGGACGCCCGCCAGGCGGTGAGGCCGCCGGACAGGACGCGCGGGCCGTCGGCGGCGAGCGCCTCGGCCGCCCGCGCGGAGCGGGCACCGGAGTGGCAGACGAGGACGGTCCGGTCGTCCAGGTGGCCGCGCAGTTCGGCGGCGTGCTCGCGGAGCAGCTCGAGTGGAACGTTCCACGATCCGGGGATGCGGACGCTCTCGAACTCTCCCGGCGTGCGGACGTCGATGACGCGCGGTGCGTCCGGGGAGTCGAGGAGGTCGCGCAGGACTTCGGTGTCGAGGGGGCGCGGGGTCATGGTGGTCCTTTCCTTCAGGCCGCGAGGGTGAGGCCGGTGTCGACCGCGTGGGCGTAGGCGTCGTCGATGTGGACGACCGTGCGGCCGGCGCGTTCGAGGAGGGCGGCGGCGGCCGCGGCGCGGTAGCCGGAGCCGCAGTGCACCCAGACGGTGCCGGACGGGACGTCGTCCAGGCGCTCGGGGAGTTCGGGCAGCGGGACGTGCACGGCGCCGGCGACGTGGCTCTCGCGCCACTCGCCGGGCAGCCGGACGTCCAGGACGACGTCGGGGTCCGGGAGGCCGCGGGGCGTGCTTCCGGCGCGGGCCGCCGCGAGGTCGCCGAAGTCGGCGACCGGGACGCCGCTCGTGCGCGCGGGGTCGCCGCCCGCCCAGGTCAGCGGGTCGCCGGTGGCGGCGCCGGACGGACGGTCGATGCCGATGCGCGCGAGTTCCCGCTGGGCCTCGGCGATCTGCTCGGGACCGTCGCCGAGGAGGGTGACGGGCGCGCCCCACGGGATCATCCAGCCGAGCCATGTCGCCATGGGGCCGTCCAGGCCGAAGCTGAGGGTGCCGGTGAGGTGCCGCCGCGCGAACGCCTTGCGGGAGCGGAGGTCGACGACCCATTCGCCCGCGTCGATGCGGGCGCGGAGGCGGCCGGGGTCGACGGTCTCGGCGGGGGTGAGGTCGATCAGGCCGGCGCCCTCGATGTTCCGGGCGCCCATGTGGGCGTAGTAGGCGGGGTAGAGGTCGAGGCCCGCGAGGGTTTCGGCGACGAAGTCGTCGGCTTCGAGGCGCAGCGCGGGGTTCGCCTGCTTCTCGCGGCCGATGGTCGAGGCGGACGCGTCGGACTGGGTCGCCGAGCAGAAACTCCCGAACCCGTGGGTGGGCCAGACGTGCGCGCCGTCGGGCAGCAGGTCGGCCAGCCGCCGCGCGGACCCGTGCTGGCGGCGGGCGAGTTCGTCGGCGTGCCGTTCGCCGAGCAGGTCGGTGCGGCCGGTGGTGCCGAACAGCAGCGAGCCGCCGGTGAACACGCCTTCCGGGCCGTCCGGTCCGGACAGCACGTAGGAGAGGTGGTGGAACGTGTGGCCGGGCGTGGCGACGGCGGAGACGCGCATGCCGGGCGAGAGGGCGGTCTCGTCGCCGTCGGCGACCGCGGTCCGGGCGAACTCGACGTCGTCGTCGGCGGCCACCAGGTACGCCGCGCCCGTCACCTTCGCGAGGGCGAGCCCGCCGGAGACGTAGTCGTTGTGCAGGTGGGTCTCGGCGACGTGCGTGATGCGGACGCCGAGCCGTCCGGCGAGCGCCAGGACGCGGTCGATGTCGCGCTGCGGGTCGACGACCAGCGCCACCCGCCCGTCGTGGGCGAGGTAACTGCGGTCGCCGAGGGAGGAGGTCTCCACCACCTCGGTCCGGATCGTCAACGTCGCTCCTTTCCTAGATACCCCGGGGGGTATATGCGGGACAGGGGTCGGCGGCCCGGTCGTTGCATCAGACCGTCCACGGGCCGCCGGGCCGTCAGGACAGGGACAGGAAGAGCTTCTCCAGCCGCTCCGGAGTGATCGGCGGCTTCTCGCCGCGCTCGCGGGCGCTGTGGCACTGCTCCAGGCCGGTAGAGATGATCTTGAAACCGGCGCGGTCGAGCGCCTTGGAGACGGCGGCGAGCTGGGTCAGGACCTTCTCGCAGTCCTCCCCGTTCTCCACCATCGCTATCACCCCGCCGAGCTGGCCGTGCGCCCGCTTGAGCCGGGTGAGGGCATCCGCCAGGACGGTCGCGTCCATCTCCATCGGGCTCCCCTTCCGTTCACCCCTGCCAACGTATACCCCCTGGGGTATGTTCCCGGCGGTCAGGCCAGGGAGTCGCGGACGGTCATGAGGGCCCGGCCGAGGAGGTTCTCGCCGCGCCAGGCGTCGGGACGCTCGGCGCGCGGGTCGTCGGCGGCCAGGCCGATGCCCCAGACGCGGTCGAGCGGGCTCGCCTCGACGAGGATCCGCCTGCGGGTGCCGACGAGGTAGGCGCGCAGGTCGTCGTGCGCGGTGAACTTCGCGAGGTTGCCGCGGACGACGATGTCGAGCCGGTGCTCGCGCCACCGCCGCTCGTCGAAGCCGGTGACGCGGCGGCCGAGGTCCTTCGCGCGTCCGGGGTGCGGCGCCGCCACGATCGCCGCGGCGGCGCGTTCGTCCCCGAACAAGCGCGCCTTCTCCGCCATCATGTAGTGCTCGGCCGTCGCGTACCGGACGCCGTCGACGGTGAACGGGGACGCGTGCCACTGGCTCAGGCACCCGGTGGGGCCCTGGTCGCTCCAGAAGAACAGGAACTTCAGGCGGGCGCCGGTTCGCTGCAGGGCGATCAGCTCGGGGACGTCCATGGGGCGAGAGTGCCAGGACGGACGCGGCGCGGCGAGCGGTTATCCCGGTATGGAATCGACCATGGAACGGCCGCGTTACCACGGAGGCGGATGATCCGCCACCGGATCGAGGTCTAGACCATTTTGCCGAACCGGGTGGGTCATCGGAGAAGATTCGCTTATTCCGGTGAGCCGAGCCACCGAGAAGCGTCTAACGGGAGGACGGAAGCACAAATGGACAGCCCTCTGGCGAACCCTCGTCGCACCCAGCTCGACGCGTGGCCCTCCGCGGGCTCCACGGACGCCGAGTCGGAGCGGGCGAGCGCGTCCGTATCGTCCGCCGAGTCGTCCGGCGCGGGCGAGGACGAACTCGCCGAGCTCTGACCCGGCCCGGTCGGGCCGACGCCGTGACCCGCCCGTCCTCCGGGCGGGTCACGGCGTTCCGGCACAGCTCAAGGGCATGATCGTGAGTGACGTGCGACACGTCATCCCGCAACTGGCGTAGGCGATATACGTCCCGGTGCGGTGCCCCGTCAAACGGCGGCCAAAGAGCATTTACTACGCCTTTGCCATTGGCTTGCCGCGCTCCGCGCATGGAGCACCACACGGGGGAGATCTCACGTCCATGCCCTCTGCCGCCCTGCCCACCGGGGTCCCGACCTACGACGTCGCCGTCATCGGGCTCGGCTATGTCGGCCTGCCGACCGCGCTCGCGTTCCACGCCCGGGGCCTGCGGGTCCTCGGCGTCGATCTGGACGCCGGGCGCCTCGAGGACATCCGCAGCGGGCGCGTCGACCTGCTGCACACCGACCGCGAACGGCTGCGGGCGGCGGGGGACGCGCTGGCCGTCACCGCCGACCCCGCCGCGGCGGCCGCCGCCGACGCGGTGCTCATCTGCGTGCCGACGCCGGTGAACCGGCAGCTCGCGCCCGACCTCGGGGCGCTCAGCGCGGCGTGCGCGACGGCCGTCGCGCACGCGCGTCCCGGGCAGACGATCGTCCTCACGTCCACGACGTACGTGGGGTCCACCCGCGACATGCTGGTGGCGCCGCTCGCCGCGCGTGGGCTGCGGGTCGGGACGGACGTGTTCGTCGCGTTCAGCCCCGAGCGGATCGACCCCGGCAACGACCGGCACGCCCACGAGGACGTCCCGCGCGTCGTCGGCGGCGTCACGCCCCGGTGCGCGGTGCGGGCGCGGGAGGTGCTCGGACGGTACGCCGAGCGGCTGCACCGGGTGTCGTCGGCGGAGGCGGCGGAGATGACGAAGCTGCTGGAGAACACGTTCCGGGCCGTCAACATCGCGCTCGTCAACGAGTTCGCCGACGCGGCCGGGGTGCTCGGCCTCGACGTCATGGAGGTCATCGAGGCGGCGGCCACCAAGCCGTACGGGTACATGCCGTTCTTCCCGGGGCCGGGCGCGGGCGGGCACTGCATCCCCTGCGACCCGCACTACCTGCTGTGGCAGCTGCGCGGCGACCGGCTGAACCCGCCGGTGGTCGCGGCGGCGATGAACGCGATCGCGACGCGCCCCCGCCAGGTCGTCGAGCGGGCCCGGCAGGTGCTGTCGGACGCGGGGCGGGGGCTGGCGGGCGCGGACGTCCTGGTGCTCGGCGTCGCGTACAAGCCGGGCGTCGAGGACCTGCGCGGGAGCCCCGCGCTGGAGATCATCGACGGGCTGCTCGCGGCGGGCGCCGGCGTCGCCTACCACGACCCGCTCGTGTCGGAGCTGGTCACCGAGGGCGGGACGAAGCTGGCGTCGGTCGACCCGCGACCCGCCGACCTCGTCATCGCCCACACCCCGCAGCCCGGCGTGGACCTGGGCGCGCTGCCGCACGACCAGCTCGTCCTGGACGCGACCTACCGCTTCCCCGGCACGGCCCGGCGCGTGGCCCTGTGAGGTCGCGCCTCGGCCTACCGGCCCGATCCCGGACCGGGAGGCTCACCGCGCTCGGGGCGCTGCTGTGCGTCGCGGCGATCTGCGCGCTCATCGCCTGGCACGTCGGCGTGAAGCTCGCCTACCTGCGCGGTGACCCGCTGCTGTCGACGTACACGGTGCTGGTCAGCGGGTACGTGCTGAGCCGGTTCGCGCTGGCCGCCTGCTACCGGCCGCCGCTCGACGTCGGCATCACCCCGCCGGTCGCGATCGTCGTGCCCGCCTACAACGAGGGCGAGGCCGTCGCCCGGACGATCCACGCGTGCCTCGCGCTCGCCTACCCCGAGGACCGGCTCGAGGTCGTCGTGGTCGACGACGGGTCGAGCGACGACACGTGGTCGCACATGGAGAAGGCCGCCGCGCGGTACCCGGACGGACGGGTCCGGTGCGTCGGCCTCGGGGAGAACCGGGGCAAGCGGGCGGCGATGGCCGCCGGGATCCGCGCGACCTCGGCGGACATCCTGGTGTTCGTCGACTCCGACTCGATGCCCGCCCCCGGCTCGGTGCGCCGCCTCGTCCAGGGCTTCGCGGACCCGGAGGTCGGCGCGATCTCCGGGCTGACCTACGTCCGCAACGCCGAGCACAACCTCCTGACCCGGATGCAGGCGGCCCGGTACTACGTGTCGTTCCAGCTGCTCAAGAGCGCCGAGTCGGTGCTGGGCGCGGTGACGTGCTGCTCCGGCTGCTTCGCGGCGTACCGGCGGGAGGCGATCGCGCCGCTGCTGGACGCGTGGGAGCACCAGCGGTTCCTCGGCGTCGAGTGCACCTACGGGGACGACCGGGCGCTCACCAACCGGGTGATCAAGGCGGGCTGGACGACCCGGTACGACGCGCGGGCCGAGGCGTGGACGGACGCGCCGGACCGGTACCGCAAGTTCTTCCGGCAGCAGCTCCGCTGGAAGAAGTCGTGGAGCCGGGAGGGCCCGCTGCTGCTCGCGCACATCTGGCGGAGCCGCACCCGCGCCCTGCCGTCGGTCGCCGCCCAGACGGTCGCCGGGATGCTCAGCCCGCTCGTCGTCCTGTACGGGCTGCTGGCGCCCCTCGCGGGTGGCCGGTTCCCGCTGGTGTACTTCCTCGGCCTGTACCTGGTGGCGATGGGGTACGCGCTGCTGTACCGCATGCTCCGCGACGACGGCCTGTGGATCTACGCGTTCGTCGGGACGTTCTTCTACGTCGCGTTCTCCCCGCAACTGGTGTGGGCGATCGCGCGCATCCGCGACGGCAAGTGGGGCACGCGCGACGGGGACGCGCAGGAGCCGGCCGTCCCTGCCGGGCCCCGGAAGCTCCAGGTCTACAGCGCCACGGGCGGCGGCGATGGCTGACGGGACGGACCGGCCGGTCGAGCCGGTCGAGGCGGTCGAGCCGGACGAGCCGGACGAGGCGGACGAGGCGGACGAGGCGACCGCGGTCGCCGAGGACGACCCGGCGCCCGACGCCGCTGAGGCCGCCGCAGAAGTCGAGGAGGACGGCGAGGACGCGGGGGACGCCGCGGTGGTCGAGGCCGCGCCTTGGGAGAGGCCGGCGCCGTCGGGGGCGCGGGGGTTCCGGGCGGCCACGGGTTTCGTGTTCCTGTGCTCGCTCGTCCTCGCGATGGGGACGTGGGTGTCGATCAGCCGCCCGTTCGACCCCGGGCAGGCGGAGGCGGCGACCGTCCGGCTGGACCCGGCGGTCGCGCGGGCCGCCGCGGCGCTGCCGCGGCACCCGGGGTCGGTCGTCGCGCTGACCTACCACGGCGTGGACGATCGCGACGGCGCGCAGAGCACGCTCACCCGGGAGCGGTTCGGGAAGCACATGGCCGCGCTGGACGCCGCGGGGTACGAGACCGTGCGCCTGCGGGACGTCCTCGACCTCGTGCGGGGACGGGACGTCCGGTTGCCGCCGCGCGCGCTCCTGCTGACGTTCGACGACGGGCACGTCACCGACTGGACGAACGCCGACCCCGTCCTCGAGAAGCACGGGTTCACGGCGACCGCGTTCCTGCCGACCGGACGGATCGTCGAACCGGGCACGCCGTCGCACCATCTGTCGACGCGGCAGGTGCGGGCCCTCGCCGGCACGGGCCGGTGGGAGTTCGGCTCGCACACGCACGTGCTGGACGACCGCGTCCGGATCCCGGGCGAGGTGGGCGCGCCGCTGCCGAACCGGATCGTCACCGCCGGACGGCCGGAGACGCTGGACGCGTGGCGCGCGCGCGTCCGCGCGGACCTGGAGCGGTCGCAGGGCTTCTTCCGCCGGACGCTCGGTCACGAGGTGGCCGCGTTCTCGTACCCGTTCGGGGAGGCGTCCGGCAACGACCGGCGGACCGACGCGGCGCTGCCGGGGCTGCTCCGGGACGCCGGGTTCCGCGTCGCGTTCACCGGCGAGGACGTGCCGGACGGGCACGTTGACGCGGTCGGCGCGGACGCGCCGCCGCACCGGATCGACCGCATCGGCGTCCGGCGCACCACCTCGGCCGCCGGGCTGCTGGAGTCGATCCGCCGCGCGGTGCCCGCTCCCCCGCCGCCCGCCCTCGCGGCGCTGCCCTGGCGCGGAGACGGCGTGACGTGCGCGCGGCGGGGCGCCGACCTGCGGATCACCGGGGAGCGGTTCGGCGCGTGCGGGCTCGCCGACGACGTCAACACCGCCCAGTGGAAGGACTACCGGGTGACCGCGTCGGTCTCGGGGCTGAGCCCCCGGTCCGGTGCGGTGATCGCCGTCCGGGACGGTACCGGCGCCGGGCATCCGGGCCGCGTCGAGGTCGTCGTCGGGGACGGGGCGGTGGTGGCGCGGCGGCAGGTCGGCGACCGCGCCCCGGTGCTCCTCGGCCGGGCCCGGCTGGACGGCCGGGACGGCGGCGACGGAGCCCGCGACGTCGCGATCGAGGTGCGCGGGGACCGGCTGTCGGTCCGCGTCGAGGGCGGCCGGCCGCTGCGCGCCGTCCTCACCGGCGGGCCGGGCCCGCCGATCGACCGGGGAGGTCTCAGGTTCGGGATCACGGCTCGCGGCGGCCGGACGGTGACGTTCCACGACCCGACGTTCGTCCCGCTCCGGGGCCGCTGACCGCGCGCCCCGGAGCCCACCGGAGAAGAGTCGCCATGCCTTCGTTCACAGGGCCTTCGTTCACAGGGCCTTCGTTCAGACGCCCGGCGGCCGTGCTGGCCGCGTTCCTGCTGATGTCCGCGCCGACCGCGGTCCCGGCGCGCGCCGACCCGGGCACGATCGTGTCGCTCACGTTCGACGACGGCGTGCAGGACCAGTACGACGGCGCCCGTCCGATCCTGGACGCCCACGGCATGGACGGCACGTTCTACGTCAACAGCGCCCGCGTGGACGCGCCCGGGTACATGTCGCTCGCCCAGCTCGGGACGCTCGCGTCCGGCGGGCACGAGATCGGCGGGCACACGATCTCGCACGCGAACGTGCCCTCCTTGCCCGTGGAGGAACAGCAGCGGCAGGTGTGCAACGACAGGGTCGCGCTCCTCGGGCTGGGGTTCGAGGTAACGAGCTTTGCCTACCCCTACGGCGCGGTGGACAGCGTCGCCGAGAGCGTCGTGGAGGGCTGCGGCTACAACAGCGCGCGGACGGTCGGCGGCCTCGTCTCCCCCGGGAGCTGCAACGGGTGCGACCGCGCCGAGACGGTCCCGCCCGCCGACCCGTACTCCGTCCGCACGCCCGACTCGGCCATGACGAGCACGACCCTCGACCAGCTCAAGGGGTACGTCACGCAGGCCGAGCAGAACGGGGGCGGCTGGGTGCCGCTCGTGTTCCACCACGTGTGCGACGGCTGCGGCGACTCCTACGCCGTGACGCCCGCGACGCTCGACGCGTTCCTCGGCTGGCTGGGGGCGAGGGCGCCCGGCGGCACGATCGTCCGGACGGTCGACGAGGTCGTCGGTGGCGGCGTGCGACCGCCCGTCTCCGGGCCGCCGTCACCGGCCGAGGTGCAGAACCCGTCGCTCGAGACCGCGTCCAACGGGGTCCCGGCCTGCTTCCAGGAAGGCGGGTGGGGCACGAACACCTACAACTGGACGCGAACCCAGGACGCACGCACCGGCCAGTACGCGCACCGGGTCGAGGTCACGTCGCGCACGTCCGGCGACCGGAAACTCGTCACCCGCCAAGACGCCGGCACGTGCGCTCCTGCGGCGATACCGGGACACAGGTACGAACTCGGCGTCTGGTTCAAGGGCTCGTGGCCCGGCACCGTGAACGCGAAGATGAGCATCTATTACCGCACGGCCACTGGTGCCTGGACGTTCTGGACGAACGGGCCTTCGCTCGCGGAGACTGGTACGTGGCAGCGGTCCCTCGTCACCACCCCGCCGGTCCCCGTCGGAGCGACGAACCTCAGCTTCGGCATCGCGCTCCCGGGCGCCGGCACTCTCACCGTTGACGACTTCTCCCTCACGGACCTGGACACATGACCGTTCGCCGCCACCTTCTCGAACTGGGCTTCGGGCTCCTCGCACTGGCCGTCGTCGTCCCCTTGGCCGTGCGGGAGCTCGTGCCCGAGGGCGACGCGCCCGCCCGCGCCGCCGAGGCCCGCGACGTCCTCACCCCCGACATGCTCGCCCCCGCGAGCACCGCCAACCGCTGCGAGCGCGGGCGCGTCGAGCTGACCTTCGACGACGGCCCCGACGCCTACACCCCGCAGATCCTCGAGGTGCTGCGCGCCCACGACGTCCGCGCCGTCTTCTACGTCACCGGCGAGAAGGCCGCCGCGCGGCCCGGCCTCGTCCGCGCGATCGCCGCCCGCGGGCACCGCGTCGAGAACCACAGCTGGAACCATCCGCACCTCACCGACCTGGCGCCCGCGCAGGTCCGGGAGCAGCTCGCGAACACGTCCGCCGCGATCGAGGACGCGGGCGCGCCCCGTCCCACGCTGTTGCGGCCCCCGTTCGGCGGCAGCGACGCCGTGGTGGAGGCGCACGCCCGCGCGCTGGGCATGCGGGTGGTCCGCTGGACGATCGACACGCACGACTGGCGCGGACGCCTGCCCGAGGAGATCGCCGCGACCGTCCTCACCCGCGCGGAACCCGGCGCGGTCGTGCTGATGCACGACGGCGTCGCCCGCTCCGCGGCGACCGTCCGGGCCCTCCCGACCATCATCCGCGGACTGCGCGCCCGCGGGTTCTGCACGGCGCTCCCCGGCTGATGCGCACCCGGCTGATCGTCGCGGGCGCCCTCGCCGGGGCCGTCCCGGTCGCGTGGACCGTCTGGGCGCTCACCCGTCAGGACGGTCCGGGCCCGCCCGGACGGCTCGTCACCAACGAGTACGCGCACTGGAACCCGGACGCCGAGGACGCGCGGCGCTCCCCGACCTGGGACGTCACGAGCGGCTCCCTCTTCACCCGCGACGGCGGCCTCTGGACGGGCCCGCCCGACACGAGGACGCCGAACGCGACGTCGTCCAACGGCACCGGCTCCAGCGTCTTCCGGATGAACACCCGCCGCGCCGACCACCTCGACACCCGCGTCACCCTGGACCTGCGCAACCTGCGCCTGCTGCCGGACGGCGCCCGCGCCACCGACGGCGTCCACGTGATGCTGCGCCGCAAGGACGAGACCGAGCTGTACGTGGCGTCGCTCAACCGGCGCGACGGGCTCCTCGTCATCAAGAAGAAGCTCACCGGCGGGCCGGACAACGGCGGCCGGTACTTCACCCTCGCGCAGGTGCGCCGCCCCTACCGTCCGGGCGCGTGGCAGCGTTTCGACGTCCGCGTCACCGGGACGTCCCCCGTCGTCATCACGGTCGCGCAGGCCGGACGCGAGCTCCTGCGGGCCGTGGACGACGGACGCCACGACCGGCCGATCACCCGTCCGGGCTCGATCGGGGTGCGCGGCGACCGGTGCGAGTTCGAGTTCAGGTTCAAGGCTCGCTGACGCACGCGGCGAAGAGCCCGTCGTCGGTCGCGGCGAGGAACGTCCCGTCGGGCGCGAGCGCCACGTCGTGGACGGGCGCGGGGACCTCGACCCGCCCGAGCGGCTCCGACCGGGCGACGTCCCGCACGGTGAACGCGCCCGGCTCGCCCGGCACGTTCCCGGCGACGAGGAGGCGCCCGTCCACCCGCGCCGCCGCGAGCTCCTCCGGGCCCTCCGGCGCGTCCACGACGGCCAGCTCCTCGCCGTCCGGCCGCCGCACCACGATGCGTTTCGGTTCGGGCTGCACCAGCACGGCCCCGTCCCGCCAGGGGACCATCGGCGACCGGCGCCGCCCCCAGGAGGGCAGCTCGGCGACCTGCCGCCCCCGCTCGACGTCCAGCACGCCGACGAAGTGGCGGTCGGCGGACTCCTCGCCCCGCAGCCGTTCGGTGTCGCAGGTCAGCGCCATGAGCGGCCCGGCCGCCGGCGCCGCGTGCTGCAGGAACCGGTCAAAGCCGGCGCCCCGGAAGCCGAACCACACCTCGAACGCCCCGAGGCGCTCGCCGGTGCGCGCGTCCCACACGGCGATCTCCGCCTCGGGGCGCCTGTCGAACACCGCCACGACGGCCCCGCGGCCCTCGTGCACCGCGAGGCCCAGCAGATCGGGGAACGACGCGTCCGCGTCGTCGATGACGACCTCGTCGCCGCCGCGCAGATCGTGCACGTGCAGCCGGCCCCGGCACGCCCACGCCACGACGGGCGTCTCGCCGCGCGGCCCCGGCAGCGCGCCGAACGTCCACTCGTCGCGGTCGCCGGGGAACGCGGGAATCGGAGCCCCGAGCGGGGCGCGCCGCGCCAGATCCCATGCGATCCCGGCGTTGCCGCCGTCCGCGACACGGGACGCGAACGCCGTCGCCGCTCCCTCCACGGTGGCGCGCACGCTCTCGAAAGCCCCGCCCGCCAGCCGTTCCGTCCGCCCGAACATGCCCGCACCGTAGGCCGCCGTGCCGAGATCGTTCCGCGCTTTTGCACAATCGCGCCCACACCGTTTATTCGCTTGAGCACGGCTGAGATTCCCATCGAACATGGCGGAATGGACTTTGCTCTCCAGCTCGTCGAAATCACCTGGACCAAGCACTCGCGGGGCGGCAAGGCCGCCGCGCGCCGCAACGCCGCCCCGGTCGCGTTCCCCCTGCCGGACGACGCGCCCCCGTTCGTCCACAAGGTGTGGATGCGCGAGTGGGAGGACTTCGTCCCGCACCACAAGGTGGGCCGCGAGCCGCCCAATCACCTCCGCGTCGAGGAAGTGAGCGAGGGGCTTCGTTTGGACTTGGGAAGCCGCCCGCCCCTGATCATTCGGCCGAACCAATTCCTGCGGCAGCAGATGACTTTTCTGTCGGGCCGGGGCTGTTCCTGCTGCGGCACCCCTTGGTACAACCAGAGCACCTTGAACATCATCTACGGGCAGGTCCGCGCGGAGTCCTTCTTGCACGAACCGACCCGCCTCCTGGACGATCGCCGACTGCTCGGCGCACGCCGACGCCTGACCTGAGGCCGCCCCGCCGGTGGGTGCCGGACACCGGACGGTCCCGGAAGCCGGATGACGAACGCGGAGGAGTCCGGTATATCCGTTGATCACGGAATCGCGACGGCGAAGGAGACACGTGGAGCCGGTCGAGCTGACGGCCGCCGAGCGGCGGGTGTGGCGGGCGTTCCGGACGGGCACGACGGTCGACTTCCGGCAGGAGGGCGACGACGTCGAGGACGGCGGAACGTGGGGATCCGAACGCACCGTGCGGGCGTGGGTGCTGCGCAGGCTGCTGCTCCGGCCGCCGGAGGACGGCGAGGTCGCGGCGCTCCGGGTGTCCGGCGCGCGGATCGCCGGGGAACTGGAGTTGCAGTACGCGACGGTCGAGCACCCGATCCGGCTGTGGGCGTGCCACTTCGAGGAGATCCCGAACCTCTACGGATCGCACCTGAGGCAGCTCAACCTGAGCAAGTCGTACCTGCCCGGCCTGTTCGCGGCCACGATGCACGTGAGCGGCGTGCTCCGGCTCACCGAATGCCGGGTACCGGGCCGGATGAGCCTGGGCGGCGTCCGCATCTCCCGCGCGGTCTTCCTCGAACGGGCCCGCCTCGGCACCCCGGGCACGGACCAGGGCGAGATCGTCCACCTGAACCACTCGGTGCTGGAGGACGACCTGTGGGCCCCCGGGCTCGAGGCCCACGGCGAGATCCGGCTGAACAGCGCGTCCGTCGGCAACCTGAACCTCGAAGGCGCCCTGCTCAGCAACCCGGGGAAGCGCGCCCTCGCCGCCCAGAGCGCCGGCGTCGGGCAGAACCTGATGGCCGCCGGGCTGCGCGCCGAGGGTGAGATCAACCTGCGGGGCGCGCGGATCGCCCAGAAGATCGACCTCGCCGGTGCGCACCTCGCGCATCCCGTCGAGCATCCCGCCGGGTACGCGCTGGATCTCGAGAGCCTCACCGTGGGGACGGACATCGTGGCGCGGCGGGCCCGGTTCGACGGCGAGATGAACCTGCGCGGGGCGGTGATCCCCGGGCAGCTCGACCTGGCGAGGGCCCGCATGTCGCACCCGTCCGGGCAGGCGCTGCGCGCGAGCGCGTCCACGATCGGCGAGGTGTGGCTGCGCGACGCGCGCGTGGACGGGCTGCTGAACCTGCGCCGCGGCCGGTTCGGGCTCCTGCACGTGCCGCCGGACGCCGTCGGCGGCGGCGTCCGGCTGGACGGGCTGACCTACGAGGCGCTCGCGCCGCGGCTCCCCGCGAAGGTGCGCATCGCGATGCTCGAACGGGACGTCGAGGGGTACGTCCCGCACGCGTACGAGCAGCTCGCGGCGGCGTACCTGCGGGCGGGCGACGACATCGCGGCGCGCAACGTGCTGCTCGCCAAGCAGCGGCGGCGCCGGCGGACGCTGCCCCTCTACCGGCGGATCTGGGGCTACCTGCAGGACGTGACGGTCGGGTACGGGTTCCGGCCGCTGTGGGCGGCGGCGTGGCTCGCCGGGCTCGTGCTCGCCGGGGCGGCCGCGTTCGGGTTCGAGCATCCGGCGCCGCTCAAGGCCGACGAGCATCCGGACTTCAACCCGCTGTTCTTCTCCCTCGACCTCCTCCTGCCGATCATCGACTTCGGGCAGCAGAAGGCGTTCAAGCCCGCCGGCTGGCACCAGTGGCTCGCGTACACGCTGATCAGCACCGGATGGGTGCTGGCGACGACGATCGCGGCCGGCGTGACGCGGACCCTCAGCCGGCAGTGACCGCGCGCAGCCGCGCGGCGGCGTCCTCGGGCGGGACGTCGTTGATCCAGGCGGCCATCCCCGACTCCGACCCCGCCAGGTACTTGATCTTGTCGGGGGCGCGCCGGACCGAGAACAGCTCCAGGTGCAGGCGCAGCAGGTCGCGGCCCTCGCCGACGGGCGCCTGGTGCCAGCCCGCGACGTACGGGAGCGGCGTGCCGTAGAGGGCGTCGAGGCGGCGCAGCAGGTCCCGGTAGAGGACGGCCAGCTCGTCCCGTTCGGCACCGTCGAGGGCGACGAGGTCGGGAACGTTCCGGTGCGGGGTCAGGTGGACCTCGACGGGCCAGCGGGCGGCGGCGGGCACGTAGGCGGTCCAGTGCTCGCCCGCGCTGACGACGCGGGGGCCGGTCCGCTCGGCGGCGAGGACGTCGCCGAACAGGTCGCCGCCGTGCGCGGCGGCCGTCGCGAGCATGCTCCGGGTGCGCGGGGTGACGAACGGGTACCCGTAGATCTGCCCGTGCGGATGGTGCAGGGTCACGCCGATCTCGACGCCGCGGTTCTCGAACACGTACACCTGCTCGATGCCGGGCAGCGCCGACAGCTCGGCGGTGCGGTCGGCCCACGCGTCGACGACCGTCCGGACGCGCGCCACCGGCAGCCGGGCGAGCGCGGCGTCGTGGTCGTCGGTGAAGCACACGACCTCGCAGCGCCCGGCGCCGCGGGCGCGCTCGAACAGCGGGACGCCGTCCACGGTGGCCGGGACGTCCGGGGCGGCGCCGGTGTACGACGGGAAGCGGTTCTCGAAGACGGCGACGTCGTAGCCCGCGTCGGGGATCTCCGAGGCGGGGCCGCCGGGACACAGCGGGCACTCCTCGGGCGGCGGCAGGAACGTGCGCGTGTTGCGGTGCGCGGTGATCGTGACGGGGTCGCCGGTCAGGGGGTCGCGGCGCGTCTCGCTGACCGGCTCGACGGGCGGGAGCCCCCGGGGGTCGGGGACGGGCACGCGCCCCGGCCGCTCGTCGTAGTAGACGATCTCTCGACCGTCGCTGAGGCGGGCGCGGGTCCGGAACACCGCGAAAGCCTATCGGGCCGTGGCCTTCGCGCTCTCGTTGACCTCCAGCAGGTGCCTGACCAGCGTCGTCAGCACCTGCTTGCCGGACCCGCGGCTCCGCACGTCGCACAGCACGACGGGCGTCCCGGCGTCCAGGTCGAGCGCCTCGCGGATCTCCTCGACGCTGTAGTCGTAGCCGTCGTCGAAGCAGTTCACGGCGATGATGAACGGCAGCCCGCGGCTCTCGAAGTAGTCGACGGCCGGGAAGCAGTCCGGCAGCCGCCGGGTGTCGGCGAGGACGACCGCGCCGAGCGCCCCCGCCGACAGCTCGTCCCACATGAACCAGAAGCGGTCCTGGCCGGGCGTGCCGAACAGGTACAGGACGAGGCCGTCGCGGATCGTGATGCGGCCGAAGTCCATCGCGACCGTGGTGGTCGTCTTCTGCTCGACGCCCTCGATGTCGTCGACGCCGACGCCCCGGTCGGTCAGCAGCTCCTCGGTCTGCAGCGGGCGGATCTCGCTGACGGCACCGACGAGCGTCGTCTTGCCGACGCCGAATCCCCCGGCGATGAGGATCTTCACCGCGACCGGTTCAGAGGGCTTGGAGACCATGCAGCACTTCCCTGAGGAGACTTTCCTTGGAGAGCGGGCTCTCCTGCCGGGGGCGGGTGACGGTGATCAGCCGTTGGCCGAGCAGGTCCCCGAGGAGCACCCGGACGACGACGAGGGGCAGTTCGAGCCGCGCGGCCACCTCGGCGACCGGCTGCGGCGCGGCGCACATGTCGAGGATGTGCAGATGCTCGGGACCGATCCCGGGCGTCCCCGCCCGCGGCCGGCCCGCCGCGGCGATGAGGCTGATCATGTCGAAGGGCTCGTCGACGGCGGGCCGGGCACGGCCCCGGGTCAGCGCGTACGACCGGACGATCGGCCCGGCCTCATCGTCGAGCCATTCGTTCATCCGGAGTCCTCGCCGCCCTCGACCTCGGCGCGCCCGCGCCGGGTGCCCCGCTGGATGGACGACATCATCGCGCGGGCCTCCTCGGGAGTGCGGCGAACCGCCGGAGATTCGGACTCGTCGGACGCGGGAGCGGACGCCGGTTCACCGTCGCGGAGCTGCGCCGCCATGTTCTGCTGCCGGACGCGCTTGGGCAGCGGCGGCCGCTCCTCCCCGGGCGTCCGGCGCCGGACGTCCCCGAGCGCACGCTGCCGCTCGGGCTGCCGAGGCTCGCCCCGCGACTCCGGCGACTCCGGCGACTCCGCGTCCTGCGCCGACGGTTCCCCGAGGTGCGGGCCCCCGAGGTCCGCTTCCTCGGCGTGCGCCTCGGCGGAGCGCGAGGGCTCCGCCCGCGGACCGTCCGGCTGCGTGCCCTCGGAGCGCGAACCGTCGGCCTGCTCCCCTTGGGCCTGGGAGCCCGCCGCCTGCGAACCCTCGGCCTCCGCACCTTCCGAGCGCGTGCCGGACGCCTGCGAGCCGTCCGCTCGCGCTCCTTCGGAGGGCGAGCCTTCGGGGACCGAGCCCCAGGCCGACACCCCGCCGGGACGCGAACCTCCGGAGCGGGAGCCTTCCGCCTGCGAACCGTCGGGCGGTGCCCCTGAGAACTGCGAGCCTTCAGCAGGGTCCGAGCCCCAGGGGCCCCACTCCTCGGACTGCGAGCCCTCGTCCCGCGGACCCTCACCCTCCGGACCCTCACCCTCCGGCCCCTCGGACCACGGACCCTCGGACCGCAAAGCCTCGAGGTGCGAGCTGCCGGGGCGCGAGCCGTCGGCCCGCGGACCCTCGGGCCGCAGGCCCTCCGCCGTGGACGGCTCGTCCCGCGGGCTCGGGGGGCGGGGGATGTCGAGGTGCGGGACTTCGGGGCGCGGGGCCTTCGCGTGGCGGCCCGCGGAGTGCGTGCCCTCGGGGCGGTGGGGGCCGGGGGCGGGGGATGCGTCGCGGTGGCGTCGGGGCAGCGAGGCCCGGCGCCTGGGACGGGCGGGGCCGTCGCCGGGGGCCTCCTCCACGAGGGTGGCGGGCAGGCGGAGGACGGAGCCGCGGTCCTCGCCGGGGAGCGGCGGGACGATGACCTTGCCCGCCGGGACGAGCGCCTCCTCGGCGCGGCGGGTGGTGATGGCGGGCGGGCCGTCGGGTTCGCCGGGGCGGACGACGAGTTCTTCGGGGAGCAGGACGATCGCGGTCATGCCGCCGTACGGGGAGGTCCGCAGCGTGACCTTGATGCCGTGCCGGCGGGCGAGGCGGCCGACGACGAACAGGCCGAGCCGGCCGCTGTCGGACAGGTCGAACTCCTCGGCGGTCGCGAGCCGCTCGTTCGCGGCGGCGAGCGCGGCGGCGTCCATGGACAGGCCGCGGTCCTCGACCTCGATGCCGTAGCCGTGCGCGACCGCCTGGCCGTGCACCTGCACCGTGGTGTGCGGCGGCGAGTACACGGTGGCGTTCTCGACCAGTTCGGCGAGCAGGTGGATGACGTCGGCGACGGCGGGGCCGACGACGGCGGCGCCGGTCATCGGCGCGACGTTGACGCGGGTGTAGTCCTCGACCTCGGACGCGGCGGCGCGGGCGACGTCGACGACGGCGACGGGGGTGCGCCAGCCGCGGCCGGGCGGGCGCCCGGACAGGATGATCAGGCCCTCGGCGTGCCGCCGCATGCGGGTGGCGAGGTGGTCGACGCGGAAGAGGTCCTCGAGGTCGTCGGGTTCCTCGATGCGGCGCTCCATGGCGTCCAGCAGCTTCAGCTGGCGGTGCAGCAGGGTCTGGCTGCGGCGGGCGAGGTTGACGAACACGTCGCTGACGTTGCGGCGCAGCGTCGCCTCGGCGACGGCCTCCTCGATCGCGGTGCGGCGGGCGGCGTTGAACGCCTCGCCGACCTCGTCGATCTCGCGGGCGGCGAAGGCGAGCGGCGGGGCCTCGGCGGCGGCGTCCACGTCCTCGCCGCGGCGGAGCCGGGCGACGACGTCGGGCAGCCGGACGTCGGCGAGGTCGATCGCCTCGCGGCGCAGCCGGGCCAGTTCGCGGATGATCGAGCGCGCCACCCACACGCCGATGACCAGGGACGCGGCGACGGCGAGGACACCGAGGAGCCCGGCGAGGACGACGCGGGTGATGATCCGGTCGGAGATCGGTTCGGCGCGCTTCTCGGCGTTGGCGGCGAGCGACAGTTCGAGCCCGCGCAGCCGGGTGAGGTTGGAGTCGACGGTGGTCTTCCACAGCCGGCCGGCCTCGCCGGCGTGGGTGACGGAGCGGCGCGACTCGACGAAGTGGTCCTCGAGCACCTGGAGGCGGCGGTGGGCGGGGAACTGCGCGACGCGCTCGTAGTACGTGCGGTCGTCCGGGCGCAGGTCGGCCGCCGCGTGCTCGTACAGGACGCGCTTGGCGCCGACGAGCTGGACGAACGTGGCGTGCTCGGCGGCCGTCATGCCGCCGGCGGCGAGGGCGCCCGCGAGCCAGGCGTTCTCCTGCGCGAGGGCCTCGCGGGCCTTCGTCAGCTCGGCCTGGCTGCGCGCGTCCTTGGCGACCTCGGCGTTGTCGAGGGTGACGAGCGAGCCCTGCAGGGCGCCGACGTCGCCGATGAGCGTGGTGTAGCCGCTGAACGCGCGGGCCCGGTCGACGGCGCCGGAGTCGATGGCGCGGCGCCGCTCCTCCAGGCCGTCGAGGGCCTGGAGGATCTTGTCGGCGAGCCGCAGGGTCCGGGCCGGGACGTCCTCGCCGCCGCGCGCCAGCTCGCGGAACAGGTCGGCCTGCCGGTCGGTGACGAGCCGTCCGGACTCCATCGCGGCGCGGTCGGCCGTGTCGCGCCCGCCGAGGTTCACCATCGTGAGCCGGCGTTCCTCCTGGAGGGCGCTGCCGAGGGCGCCCGCCGGGTAGGCGTAGTGGTCCTGGACGGTCTCGACGTGCCGCAGGTTCAGCCCCTCGCCGAGGGCGATGTTCGCGGCGAACGACCACAGGATCGCGAGCGAGACCACCGAGACGGTGACCATCAGCACGACCTTGAAGCGAATCGACCGGAATCGCGCGGACTTGGGTCCGGTGTGCACCGGCGCCGCGGGCGCCGGATCGGTCTGGACTGCCTCGACCGCCTTGTCGGCGGGGGCCGCGGGACCGCCTCGATGTGCCACGTTCGGGGGAACTTTCGGTTGTTCGGGATCATTGGGGGGAGCGACACGAGAGCCTAGGACGCGACGGGCCGTGTGTCGAGATCATCACGGTAGGTATGTACGGACGACCGAAAATACCTCTACGATCTTCCCGCGTGACGCCCGAAACCCCCCGCGAGTCCTTCCCGCACCGTCCGGACGTCCGGCGCGACCGTCCGGCGGTCCCGATCCGGCGCCGCCGCGCGCGGTCCGTGCTCGCCGCCGGCGCGCTGGCGGTCGTGGCGGGACTGACCGGCGCGTGCCTCGGCGGCGGCGACTCGGCCGCGACGGCGACGGCGCCGCCCGACCTGCCGATGCGGCAGGACATCGGTGACGGCGAGGGACGTCTCGACCTGGTCGTCTGGGCGGGGTACGCCGAGGACGGCTCGCACGATCCGAAGGTCGACTGGGTGACGCCGTTCGAGAAGGCGACCGGCTGCCAGGTCAACGCGAAGATCGCCGACACGTCCGACGCGATGGTCGCGCTGATGGAGACGGGACGCTACGACGGGGTGTCGGCGTCCGGGGACGCGAGCCTGCGGCTCGTGTACGGGGGCCAGGTCTCGCCCGTCAACACGCGACTTCTCCAGAACTATGACGACATCGCCCCGTTCCTGAAGAATCAGCCGTACAACTCCGTCGACGGCCAGATGTACGGCGTCCCGCACGGGTACGGCGCGAACATCCTGATGTACCGGACGGACAAGCTGCCGAGGCCGCCGGAGTCCTGGAGCGTCGTGTGGGAGGAGGACTCGCCCGCCGCCGGGCACGTCGTCGCCTACGACTCCCCGATCTACATCGCGGACGCGGCCCTCTACCTGAAGGCGCACCGGCCCGAACTGGGCATCGACGACGTGTACGCGCTGGACGAGGAGCAGTTCACGGCGGCCGTCGACCTGCTCAAGAAGCAGCGGCCGAACATCAACCAGTACTGGCACAGCTACCTGGACGAACTCCAGTCGTTCGAGGTCGGCGCCAACTACGCGGGGACGGCCTGGCAGGTGACGGCGAACCTCGCGAAGTCCCGGAAGGTCCCGGTCGCGACCACGATCCCGAGCGAGGGCGCCACCGGCTGGTCGGACACCTGGATGCTCTCCTCGAAGGCCGAGCACCCGGCCTGCATGTACCAGTGGATGAACTGGATCACGACGCCGAAGGTGCAGGCGCAGGTCGGGCAGTGGTTCGGTGAGGCGCCCGCGAACCCGAAGGCCTGCCGGTACACCACCGTCCAGGGCTTCTGCGAGACCTACCGCGTCGGCGACCGGGAGTTCTACGACCGCATCGCGTTCTGGAAGACGCCCGTCGAGCACTGCGGCGACGACCGGGGCACCGAGTGCGTCCCGTACGACCGGTGGATGCGGGCCTGGACCGAGATCAAGGGCTGACCGCGGCGGCCGTCCGGGGCGTCGCGCGGCCGTCGCGCGGCCGTCCCGGGCGGCGCCTTGGCGTGATCTTGGCAACTTCTTCCCTTGACGGCCCGCCGCCGATCAACTGGTCTATACCAGACCGGACCAGTTGAGGAGGCGGAATGAAGGTGCTCCCCGCGGTCGTCACCGCGGCCCTCGGACTCGCGCTGACCCCGGCCGTGCAGGCGCCCGTCCACGCGCAGGCGCCACCGTCCGACGGGCGGCGGGCCTGCGATCCGGACGCGTACCTGGCGCGGATGACGGACGCCGAGAAGGTCGGGCAGCTCGTCATGGCGGTGACGCTCGACGGCCCCGACGGGATGCCGGACGAGCAGACCCGCCACCTGATCCAGGACCTGAAGCTCGGCTCGTTCATCACCTCCGAGCCGCGGACGCCCGGCCTCACGGCGCGCTACAACAACCGGCTGCAGGCGTGGGCCGAGGACACCCGGCTGGGGCTGCCGCTCCTCGCGTCCGGCGACTTCGAGTTCGGCACGACGCACAACGTCCGCGAGGGCACCACCGCGCTGCCGAACGCGATGGGGCTCGGCGCCGCGCGCACCCCGGCGCTGTCGCGGGAGGCGGCGCTGATCACGGCGGCGGAGGCCCGCGCGATGGGCTTCCACTGGAACTACGCGCCGGTCGCCGACGTCAACACCCGGCCGGAGAACCCGATCATCGGGGTGCGCTCGTTCGGCGAGCGGACGGACCTGGTGAGCGGCCTCGTCGGGACGCAGGTGTCGGCGTACCGCGAGGCCGGGATGATCGCGACGCCGAAGCACTTCCCCGGGCACGGCGACACCGAGACCGACAGCCACACCGGGCTGCCGTCCGTCGGGTACGACCGGGCGACGCTGGAGCGGACGCACCTGCCGCCGTTCGAGGCCGCGATCGGCGCGGGCGTCCCCGCGATCATGACGGCGCACGTGATCGTCGAGGCGATCGATCCGGAGCTGCCCGCGACGCTCTCCCCCAAGGTCCTGACGGGGCTGCTGCGCGGGGAGATGGGCTTCGACGGCCTGATCGTCACCGACGGCATGGCGATGGACGCCATCGACGAGAACTGGGGCACCCGCGACGCGACGGTCATGGCGATCAAGGCGGGCGCGGACATCGTCATGTCCACGGGCGACCACGCCTCGAGCGTCGAGGCGGTCGACGCGCTCGCCGGCGCGCTGCGCAGCGGCGAGCTGCCGGCGGCGCGGGTGGACGAGTCGGTGCGGCGCGTCCTCGAGCTGAAGTGCGCGTACGACGTGGCCGGGCACCGGTTCGCGAACCCGCGGGCGGCCGAGGCCGTCTCGGGCAACGCGCTGTTCCGGCAGCGCGCGAGGCGGATGGGCGTGGCTGCGACCACGCTCGTGAAGAACGAGGGCGGGGTGCTGCCGTTCGATCCCGGTTCCGGGGAGCGGACGCTCGTCGCGGGCGTCGTCCAGACCGAGCCGTTCGCCGGGGCGCTGGACGCCGTCGCAGGCGGTCCGGTGACGCGCTGGGAGGCGTCGTCGCCCGACCCGTCGGACGCGGAGATCGCCGAGGCCGTCCGGGCGGCGCAGGGCGCGGACCGGATCGTCGTCGCGACGTTCTCGTCGGCGACGCTGCCGGACGGGCAGGCGAGGCTCGTGCGGGCGCTGCGGGCGACGGGCAAGCCGGTCGCGGCGGTCGCGATCGGGCTCCCGTACGACATCACCGCGTACCCGGACGTGGACGCCTACATCACCACGTACGGGACGACCGCGCGCACGCAGCGCGTCTCCACGGCGATGCACGAGGGCGCGGCCGAGGTCGTGTTCGGGCGGCGGCCGGGCGGCCGCCTCCCGGTCACGATCGGGGACCTCTACCCGTACGGCCACGGCCTGCGCTACTAGGCTACGCGGCCAGGTCAGCGGCCGCGCCGGATCAGCCGGGCACGCCGCCGGGTCAATGGCCGCGCCGGATCAGCGGGCACGCCGCCGGTCGACGGCCGCGCCAGGTCAACAGGCCGCGCCGGGTCAACGGGCACGCCGGCGGGCCGACAGGTCGCGCCGGGACGGCCGTCGCGCCGGGTCAGCGGTCGCGGTGGGTGAGCAGCCGGGCGAGGTCCCGCAGCTCGCCCGCCGCCGCCGGGACGGGCTCGGCGGCGTCGAGGTCGGCGAGCGCGGCGGTGCGCAGGGCGTCGGCCTCGCGCACCGCCCAGGCGCGAGCGCCCGCCTCCTCGACGAGGTCGGCGGCGCGGGCGGCGGTGGCGTCGTCGAGCGGGGCGCCGCGCCGGTAGATCTCGCCGAGCCGGTCCCCGGCGGGGGTACCGGACGCCAGCGCCGCCACCACCGGCAGCGACTGCTTCCGGTTGCGCAGGTCGGAGTGGACGGGCTTGCCGGTGGTCTCGGGGTCGCCCCAGATCCCGAGGAGGTCGTCGGCGAGCTGGAACGCCAGCCCGACGCGCTCGCCGAACGAGCCGAGCCGCTCGGCGCGCGGGCCGTCCGCACCGCCGTGCGCGGCGCCGAGGACGCACGACGCGCCGAGCAGCGCGCCCGTCTTGCGGCCCGCCATCGCCAGGCATTCGGCGAGCGACACCTCGGTGCGCCGCTCGAACGACAGGTCCTCGCTCTGGCCCTCGACCAGCGCGAGCACGGCGCGGCCGAGCGTCCGGACGGACGACGCCGGGGACGGCCCGCCCGCGAGCGCCTCGAAGGCGCCGGCCAGCAGGCCGTCGCCGGCCAGGATCGCGGCGTTCGAGCCGAACACCGTCCAGGCGGTCGGGCGGTGCCGCCGGGTGACGTCGCCGTCCATGACGTCGTCGTGCAGGAGCGAGAAGTTGTGCGCCAGCTCGACGGCGACGGCGGCGGGCAGGGCCGCGGCGGCCGTCCCCCCGACGGCCGCCGCGGACAGCAGCGCCAGCGCCGGACGGACGGCCTTGCCCGCGTCTCCCGCCGCCGGCCGGCCCTCCGCGTCGCGCCAGCCGAAGTGGAACGCGGCGACGGCGCGGGTCGCGGGGGGCATGTCGTCGACCGCCGCGCGCAGCGCCGGATCGAGCAGCGCCCGGCTCCACGCCAGCACCTCGTCGGGCGGGCGCGGCGGCGCGTCGTTCCAGGAAGAGACTGACATGGCGGCCTTCCCTCGGCGGGCGGTCACGGGGACGGGACGTGCCGGGCGGGCCCGGCGAGCGCGGGGCCGGGGGCCGGCCGCGGATGCGCGCCCCTGTCAGCGCACCCGCGGCCGGGCCCGGGGCCGGACGCGCGGCGGTGCGGCCCGCGGCGCGTCCGGCGATGCGCTCCCCCGGCCGGGGAGACGTTCGGGTCGGGTGTCACGCCCCCGCACCGTGCGCGATCTCGACGGACTCCAGCATCGCGAGCGCGTCCGGGACCAGGACGGCCGTCGAGTAGTAGGCACTGACCAGGTACTGGATGAGGGCCTTGTCGTCGATGCCCATGAACCGGACCGAGAGCCCCGGCTGGTACTCGTCCGGCAGGCCGGTCTGGTGCAGCCCGACGACGCCCTGGGCGGCCTCGCCGGCGCGCATCAGCAGGATCGAGCTGGTGCGGCGGGCGCTCACCGGGATCTTGTCGCAGGGGAAGATCGGGACGCCGCGCCAGGCGGGGACGCGCTGGCCGAGGACGTCGATGTGGTCGGGGTAGACGCCCCGGGAGCTGCACTCGCGGCCGAACGCGGAGATCGCCTTCGGGTGGGCGAGGAAGAACGTGGGTTCCTTCCACACGAGGGCGAGCAGCTCGTCCATGTCGTCGGGGGTGGGCGGGCCGCTCCGGGTGTGGACGCGCTGCGACAGGGCCGAGTTGTGCAGCAACCCGAAGTCGTGGTTGTTGATCATCTCGTTCTCCTGGCGCTCCCGCAGCGCCTCGATGGTCAGCCGGAGCTGCTGCTCCACCTGGTCCATCGGCTGGTTGTACAGGTCGGCGACGCGGGTGTGGACGCGCAGGACCGTCTGCGCCACGCTCAGCTCGTACTCGCGCGGCGCGGCCTCGTAGTCGACGAACGTGCCGGGCAGCGTCGGCTCGCCCGCGTGGCCGGCCGACAGGTCGATCGCCGCCTCACCGTGCGCGTTGTGCGCGCGCGCCGGTGTGTTGCGGTACTCCTCCAGGTGCGACTGGAGGGTCGGCGACTGCCCGAGGGTCTCCTGGAAGTCGCTCACGCTCATCGTGAGCAGCGTGCAGGACGTCACCGCCTTCACGGTGCTGTCCCACTCGGGGGACTCCTCCTCGCCGAGGAGGGCCTGGTCGCCGAAGAAGTCGCCGTCGGCGAGCGTCCCGTGCACCGCCTCGGTGCCGTACTCGCCGGCGGTGACGCGGCTGAGCTTGCCGTGCGCGACGAGGACGACCTTGTCGACGGGCCTTCCCTCCTCGACGATGACCTCGCCGGGCTCGTACTCGTGCTGGACGAACCGTCCGGCGAGCGCGTCGAGGGCGAGGTCGTCGTCGTAGCCGCGCAGCGGCGGCAGCTCGCACAGCTCGCGGGGGATGACCCGGACGTCGGCGCCCGTCGTCACGAACGTCACCCGGCCGTCGCCGAGCGTGTAGGTGAGCCGGCGGTTCACCCGGTAGGCGCCGCCCTTCGCCTCCACCCAGGGCAGCATCCGCAGCAGCCACCGTGAGGTGATGCCCTGCATCTGGGGGACGGTCTTGGTCGTGGTCGCCAGATTCCGTGCCGCCGAGGTACCGAGGCTCAACTGCTGTTCCGTCACGTGCACACCACCGATTCGTCGCCGTTCGCTTCGGGAATGGTCGATCGAACGCGGAAAGCGAGGGTCGAGGCTCGCCCCGGCCCTTCCCTCCGCGCCGTCCGTTCGGCCAACGGTGACGCTACCGACGGTAATCACTTGAGCGCAACGTGCGATCGCCTTCACCCTTGCTTTACCTCGGGGCCACAGGACTCGAACCTTCCCGTGATGGCACCGCGCGCGGCGATCGTCCGGGCGTTCCGGGCGGCGGCGCGACGACCACCGGTTTTACGATCCGGGGAGGTTTCACCGCAGGTCAGAGCCGTGCAAAGTGGCACAAATCACCGGTTTCGACGGCCGCAGCTCGGAAACATCGGCCGCATGCTGGTGTTGTGCCAGACGCGCAGCGGGTCCCGGCAGGCGGGACCCGGTGGACCTGAGAGGAGGCCCCCAGTGATCGTAGTTACCGCACTGGCGATCGAGACCGCCGCAGCACTGGTGATCGCAGGCTCGCTGGTGGGCTGGGCCCGCCGGCACTTCGCCCGCTGACGAGAGCGGTCGACCGGCCGAGGACGGTCACTTCGCCCCGGAGCCCTCGAGTTCCGGGGCGTCTTCGTACCCGACCCGGTCGATCGGCACCCGCGCCGTCTCCGGGATCTTGAGGATCGGCACGAACGCCACCGCCGCCGCGAGCATCAGGTAGAAGGCGGGCACGTAGTTCGAGTCGGTCACGCTGATCAGCGACCCGACCACGACCGCCGTCGTCCCGCCGAACAGCGACGTCGAGATGTTGTAGCCGATCGCGAACGCCCCGTACCGCACGTTCGTCGGGAAGATCGCCGGGAACGTCGACCCGATCACCGCCAGCATCAGCACCAGCAGCCCGCCGACGATCGCGTACCCGCCGAGGACGCCCAGCGTGTCGTTCGTCTGCATCAGCGCGAACGCGGGCCAGGACAGCAGGAAGAACCCGACCGCCGCCGTGATCAGCAGCGGCTTGCGGCCGATCCGGTCCGACAGCGCGCCCAGCGGCACGATGAACAGGATCATCACCGCCTCCACCCCGATCGTGACGAGCTGCGACGACGTGTCGTCGTAGTCGAGGTAGTCGATCAGGTAGGACGGCATGAACGTCAGCATCGTGTAGTCCGCGATGTTCAGCAGGAACACGATGCCGATCAGCAGCAGGATCCGCCGCTTCCAGTGCAGCAGCGTCTCCTTGAGCGGCGAGGCGGCCTTCTTGCCCGACTCCTCCATCTTCTGGAACGTCGGGGTGTCCTCGATCCGCGTCCGGACGTACAGCCCGACGGCCCCGAGCGGCAGCGCGAGGAGGAACGGGATCCGCCAGCCCCACTCGCGCATGGCGTCGTCGCCCAGCACGACCGTCATCAGCAGCACCAGCCCGGCGCCGAGGATGTACCCGAGCAGCGTGCCCAGTTCCAGGAAGCTCCCGTAGAACCCGCGGCGGTTCGTCGGGGCGTACTCGGCGATCATCGTCGCCGCGCCGCCGTACTCGCCGCCGGTAGAGAAGCCCTGGACGAGCCGGACGCCCAGCAGCACCAGCGGCGCCGCGATCCCGATCACCGCGTAGCTGGGCAGGATGCCGATCACGAACGTCGAGCCCGACATCAGGATGATCGTGGTGGCCAGCACCCGCTTGCGGCCCAGCTTGTCGCCCATCGGCCCGAAGAACAGGCCGCCGAACGGCCGGGCGAGGAAAGCGGCCGCGATCAGCGCGAACGACCGCAGCGTCGCACTGCCCGCCGAGTCCTCGGGGAAGAAGACCTCCCCGATGATCGCTGTCATCACCCCGGCGCTGAACACGCCGAAGTCGAACCACTCGATGCAGTTGCCCATCGCGGAGGCGATCACGGCCTTGCGCACCGCCGCCTCGTCGACCTCCGCCTCGCCGCCCGCCGGTTCCGCGGGCGCCGCTCCGGACTCAGAGCTCATCGGCACCTCCCGGCTGTGGACCTTGCCCGAAGATCGACAAAGCTAACGCCGGGGTGCGAAGCGGTCACCCTCTGCGCGACTCCTCGACGGCTTCCTCGAGGTCGGCGGTGTCCCCGGCGGGGTCGCCGTGGCGGGCTCCGTCGCCGTCGTCCGGGTCGTCGTCCGGGTCGTCGTCCGGGTCGTCGCCGCCCATGCCGAGCAGCTCGTCGGTCAGCTCGGGCAGGCTCATGGTCCGCTGCGGGTCGTCGGGCGCGTCCAGCAGGTCGTCCTCCGGGATCGGGACGATCGCCTGCGTCTCCTGCGCCTCCCGGGTGATCACGCCGCTGGCCATGACGTTGTACCGGTGCCGCAGCGCCCCGTTCTCGCGCAGCAGGTCGTCCACCTCGCGGCGGGCCCGCGCCACCCGCCGCGCCATCCGGTTGTGCATCATGTAGCCGCCCGCGGCCGCGCCGAGGACGAACCCGGCCACCGGCAGCCCGACGGCGGGTGGGACGAGCGCCGTCACCAGCGCCAGGAGGACCAGCACCAGCACGACGAGCACGAACACGACCGCGAGCGCGCGCAGGTGCTGCTCCATCCAGTCCAGGACGGCGTTGACGCGCTTGGGGATCCGCACTCGTCTTCTCCTCCGGTTCCGGGCGGGACGGGCATCTGCCGACAACGACCGGGCGGGCTCGCCCTGTTCCACGCCCGTCCGGATAACAGTACGTGACCGCACCGATCACTCGGCGACGTCTCCCGCGCGACCAGGATGCGAGCACCACCCGCGGCGGAATATCGTCAATGGATATGAGCGAACACTTTGATGTCGTGGTCCTGGGCGCGGGCCCGGGTGGATATGTCGCCGCGATCCGGTCGGCACAGCTCGGGCTGAAGACGGCGATCATCGAGGAGAAGTACTGGGGCGGCGTCTGCCTCAACGTCGGCTGCATCCCCTCGAAGGCGCTGCTGCGCAACGCCGAACTCGCCCACATCTTCACCCAGGAGCAGAAGACCTACGGGATCAACGTCGAGGGGCAGGTGTCCTTCGACTACGGCGTCGCCTTCCAGCGGAGCCGCCAGGTATCGGACAAGCTCGTCAAGGGCGTCCAGTTCCTGATGAAGAAGAACAAGATCACCTCCTATGACGGCCGGGGCACCTTCACCGACGCCAACACGCTGGAGGTCGCGAAGGCGGACGGTTCGTCCGACACCGTCACCTTCGACAACTGCATCGTCGCCGCGGGCGCGCACACCAAGCTGCTGCCCGGAACGTCCCTGTCCGAGCGGGTCGTCACCTACGAGGAGCAGATCCTCAGCTCGGAACTGCCCGGCAGCATCGTGATCGCGGGCGCCGGGGCGATCGGCGTCGAGTTCGCGTACGTCCTGCACAACTACGGCGTCAAGGTCACGATCGTCGAGTTCCTCGACCGGATGGTCCCGAACGAGGACGCCGACGTCTCCAAAGAGCTCGCCAAGCGCTACCGCAAGCTCGGCATCGACGTCCTGACCTCCACCCGCGTCGACTCCATCGACGACTCCGGCCCCCAGGTCAAGGTCACCGTCACCGGCAAGGCCGGGGAGCAGCAGGTCATCGAGACCGACAAGGTCCTGCAGGCGATCGGCTTCCAGCCGAACGTCGAGGGCTACGGGCTCGACAAGGCCGGCGTGCGGCTCACCGAGCGCGGCGCGATCGACGTCGACGGCCGCTGCCGCACGTCCGTCCCGCACATCTACGCCATCGGCGACGTCACCGCCAAGCTGATGCTCGCGCACGCCGCCGAGGCCATGGGCATCGTCGCCGCCGAGACCATCGCCGACGCCGAGACGATGGAACTCGAGTACGTGATGATCCCGCGCGCCACCTACTGCCAGCCGCAGATCGCCTCGTTCGGCTGGACGGAGGCGCAGGCCAAGGAGCAGGGCTTCGACGTCAAGGTCGCCAAGTTCCCCTACAGCGCCAACGGCAAGGCGCTCGGGATGGGCGAGGGCGACGGCTTCGTCAAGGTGATCAGCGACGCCAAGTACGGCGAGATCCTCGGCGCGCACCTGATCGGCCCCGAGGTCACCGAGCTGCTGCCGGAGCTCACGCTCGCCCAGCAGTGGGACCTCACCGTCCACGAGGTGGCCCGCAACGTCCACGCCCACCCGACCCTGGGCGAGGCCGTCAAGGAGGCCGTGCACGGCCTCGCCGGCCACATGATCAACCTCTGACCGCGGGGGCGTGTCCGTCCCGCCGGACACGCCCCGCTCAGGCGGCCCGCGGCCCGCCCCGGAACACCTCCCGCCCGTGCCACGCCACGCGCTCGGCGGCCACGGCCGGGAACGCCCCCTGCGGCGGGAGCACCGGACGTCCCGCGAGCCCGATGACCTGCGCCCGCGCGGCCTCGCCCCGCCCCACGAACATCGTCGACACGGTGATCCCGCCGTCCGCGGTCATGCCGAGCACGCCCTTGTCGAACAGCGCGTG
Organism: Actinomadura cremea; assembly: GCF_014648495.1. Lineage (GTDB taxonomy): Bacteria > Actinomycetota > Actinomycetes > Streptosporangiales > Streptosporangiaceae > Spirillospora > Spirillospora cremea. The sequence continues at coordinate 428,809 of NZ_BMRF01000002.1, read as the reverse complement.
GTGCAGCGCGCACAGGCACAGGCCGTTCGAGACCTCGTCGGGCCCGTTGAACGCCCACCACTGCACGTGCGCGGCGTCCAGCCCGACGGCCGTCCCGTCCAGCGCCCCGTCGAACCCGCAGAACGCGCACCGGTACTCGTACGCGATCAGCACGAGCCGCCGGAACTCCCGGTCGCGCCTGCGCGCCCCCTCGACCGCGAGCCCCGCCGCCGCGCACAGCTCCTCGTGCAGCGACGGCTCGAAGTTCGCGTCGAGGATCGCCCGGCCGAGCCGCGCCGCGAGGCCCGGATCGTCCCGCAGGTCGCGCACCAGCTCGTCCGCGAACCGCCCGGCGGCGTTCGAGCGTCGCAGCGGCCCCACGTTCGGGCCCGGACTGCCGCCGCCGTCGTCCGTCCGGACCTCCCACAGGCCGTCGTTCGTCAGGTGGTGGAACGGGTAGGCGGGGCTGCTCCCCTTCCGCCAGAACTCGTCCAGCAGATGCCCCAGCCGGTCTTCGGCGTCGCGGTAGACGATCGGCTCGTCCCCGTGGTTCTGGAAGTGCCCGAGCGCGTACAGCAGCAGCAACGGCTTGTGCGGCGCCCGCTTGTCGCCGCGCCTCCACTGGTTGACGGTCGTGACCCGCTCCACCCAATCCACGCCGGCACTTTACTGTCAGACAGCACTGGCAAGATCCGGTTCATGGGACTGAGCATGTGCGTCGGGCTCCTCGCGGACGACGAGGCCGAGGTGGAGAACGAGAGCGCCGGCGAGCTCCGCGCGGACTTCGCCGTCGTCCGGCAGGTGCTCGCGGAGGCGGGGGCCGCCCCCTGGGACGAGCCCGAACTGGACGAGCAGGACGTCCGATGGTTCGACATGGTGGGCTACTCGGGGCTGCACACCCTGCGCCGCCTCGCCGTCCACCTGGCCGAGCACGGCAGCCTGCCCGAACCGCTGGGGGACACCGGCCCGGCGTCGAGGGACCCGCTGCTCCTGGACGCCTACGCCGACATGCCCGGGAGCCCGCCCGGCCCGTTCGACCACCTCGTCCACCACTCCGACTGCGAGGGCTACTACGTCCCGGTGCCGTTCGACGAGGTCATCGTCGACCAACGCCTCGCCGGCGGCCACCTCGGCTCGTCCGTGCGCCTCCTCGACGAGGTCCGCCGCATCGCCGCCGCGCTCGAACTCCCCGCGGACCTCGATCTGGAGGCCGAGGACGTCTTCGACGCGGTCGACGCCGAGACGCCGGCGGCCGAGGTCTGGCGGCGGCACGGCGTCGAGTCGTACACCTGCCTGCAGCTGATCAGCGCCGCCGAGCACTCGATCGCCACCGGCGCCGCCCTCGTGTTCTGCTGACGCGCGCCGGTCCGCGGTCATCGGGCGGTCGGTCGTCCTTGCTCGGCCAGAGGGCGTAGGAGACCAGGACGGCGGCCCAGATGGCGAGCGGGACGAGGGGCCAGCCGGCCTCGGCCCGTGCGGCCTTGCGCGCCTCGGCCTCCCTCGCCAGGGCGGCGCGGGAGACCGGCAGGTCGGCGGTGAGGGGCCGGAGCCGGCCGAGGGTGGTCGCGGCGGCGGCCCGCTCGAGGCGGCGGTCGTACTCGGCGGTGTCGAGGGCGCCCTCGGCCAGGGCGTCGCCGAGCCGCTCGAAGGCCGCGTCGCGGTCGCCGTCGGACGCCCGCAGGTCGGCGCGCTCCATGTCAACGGCTCGTCGTTCCATCGTGGCTCCCCGGGTGGTGACCGGACGCCTCCAGCATCACGCGCGCAGCGGCCCCGATCGTCCCTCGGCATGACGATCCGGCGGTACATCGTTCGAAGGACGCGCCTCGGTCCGCGGGGCGGTTCGCGCGGCGGCCAGCGCCTCGGCGGCGCGGTCCACGTCGGCCTCGGTGGTGTACAGGTGGAACGCGCAGCGCAGGCGCCCCGCGCGGGCCGCGGCGCTCACCCCCGCCGCGCGCAGCCGGTCGACGGTGCCGTCCGGCACCGCGAGCGACACGATCGCCGAGTCGCCCGGCGGCAGTCCCAGCGCGGCCCGGAACCGTCCGGCGAGGGCCACGTTGTGCGCGTGGACCGCCGCGACTCCCACGCGGGCCAGCAGTTCCAGCGCCGGGGCCTGCCCCAGCCAGCTCTGCCAGGCCGGTGACAGGTCCAGGCGGCGCGCGTCGGCGGCGAGCCGCAGCGGGCCGCCGTACACCGATTCCCAGATCTCGGCCCCCGCGTACCAGCCCGCGCCGATCGCGGGCAGTTCCGCCAGCGCCTCGGCCGTCCCGGCGAGGAAGCAGGTGCCGCGCGGGCCCAGCAGCCATTTGTAGCCGCCGCACACCATCAGGTCGACGTCGCCGGGCAGCGGCAGCCAGCCCGCCGCCTGCGTGGCGTCCAGCAGGACGCGTGCGCCATGCGCGCGTGCCGCGCCGGTCAGCTCCGCCATCGGCGCGATCCGTCCGTCGGCCGACTGCACCGCCGACACCGCCACCAGCCGGACGTCCGGGTCCACCGCCTCGGCGATCCGCTCGAGCGGAACCGACCGGACGGTCAACTCGGCGCGGGCGAGGAACGGGAAGAGCAGCGAGGTGAAGTCGCCGTCGGCGACCAGCACCGTGGCCCCCGGCGGCAGCGACGCCGCCACGAGCCCCACGAAGTACGACACCTGCGGCCCGGCCGCGACCCGTTCCGGCGGGATCCCGACGAGTTCGCCGAACACGGCACGGGAACGGGCCACGGCCTCGTCCATGGCCCGCATGTCCATCGTCCCGGTGGCACGCGCGCGCTCGGCGTCGAGCATCACCTCGTGCGCCGTCCGGGGCGGCAGCCCGTAGGTCGCGGTGTCCAGGAACACCTGCTGCGGGGCGAACTCCCGTTGGGCTTGCGCGATCGTCGTTGCGGCCATGTCCCGAGGATGCGTCCCGGGTCGCCCATAAGGCAAAGCATGATCTTCTGGGTGTGCCCAAGAAGTCGTTGATACCTTCGCCGCATGCTCGATCTGAACCGCGGCAGGGTGCTGCTGGAGGTGGCCCGGCTCGGCTCGATGACCGCCGCCGCGCGGGCCCTGTCCTACACGCAGCCCGCGGTCTCCCACCACATCGCCCGCCTGGAGGCCGAGGTGGGGACGCCGCTGGTGGTGCGGCACGGCCGCGGCGTCCGGCTCACCGAGGCGGGCGCCGTCCTGGCCGAGCACGTCGCGGACGTCCTGGCGCGGACGCAGGACGTGCGGGAGCGCATCGACGCCATCGCGGGCCTGCGGGCCGGGCGGGTCCGCGTCGCGGCCTTCCCCACCGCCGCGGCGGCGCTGCTGCCCGACGCGCTCGCCGCGCTGCGCGCCCGCGCCCCCGAGGTGACCGTCACGCTCACCGAGGCGGAGCCGCCCGGGGCCCTGGCGGCGCTGCGCGCCGGTGACGCCGACCTGGCCGTGGTCTTCGCCTACCCGCACACGCCGCCCGACACCGGCGCGGGATTCGTCGCGACCGACCTGTGCCGCGACCCGGTGCGCCTGGCCGTCCCCGCGGACCATCCGCTGGCCGGCGCCACCGCGCTCGTCCCGGCCGACCTGGCGGAGGAGCCGTGGGCCGCCGGGTGCGAGCGGTGCCGCGGCCACCTGATGCGCGTGTGCGCGCGGGCCGGTTTCACGCCGCGGATCGCGTTCGCCACCGACGACCACATCGCCGTCCAGCGCCTCGTCGCCCGCGGCCTGGCGGTCACCGCGATGCCCGCCCTGGCCTTCGACCTGCACCGCGAACCCGGCGTGGCGCTGCCCGCGGGCCCCGCACTGGGCAGCCGCCGCATCGGCGCGCTCGTCCCCGAGGGGCCGCCGCCCCCGGCCGTGGCCGCGCTCCTGGACGAGCTCGTCACGGTCACCGGCGGTTCCCGCGGCCGGTAGGCGGGGCGCGGCGGTCAGGCGGCGCCGGCCGGGACGTCCCGGACGCCCCTGGCGGAAGCCGTCGCGGGCGTACGGGCGGTACAGGGCGGCCGAGGCCAGGCCGTTCGCCGCGGTGAGCACGACCGTGGTGAGCAGCAGCGCGTGCTGCAGCCCGATCCGGTCCCCGAGATGGCCGGTGAGCAGCGCGTACCCGCCGATGGCGACGGACTCGACCACGTAGACGGAGACGGCGAACGCGATGGCGCGCAGGTGCGGCGGGACCACCGACATCAGCAGGGCGGGGTCGCGCCCGTCCTCCGGCAGGGAGAGCCAGGTGAGCACCGCGCCGCGCGCCGTGGCATGGATGATCATCGCGGCGAGGTCCTCGTCGACGCGGCTTTCACAGGCCGGGACGGCTGAGCGCCGCCGGCGGTCGAGCCCGCCTCAGCCGTCCCGCTCGTTCGCGAACGTCGTCAATACACCGGTCAGCGGTCGAACTCGCCGCGTCGAACGCGGTCGAGCAGGCCGCCGAACTCGCGTCGGGCGAAGCCGAGGCGCGGCCCGTCCGGATCCTTGGAGTCGCGAACGGCGATGCCTCCGCCCACGTCGGCCACCTCGACACAGACCTCATCGTTGGCGCTACCCGTGTAGGAACTCTTCCTCCACTGGATCACTGGTACATCCCCATCGTCCGCTCGATCAGTTCCCGAGAACCATCCCGAGATAGGGCAAATGCCCCGATTTGATCGAACTTTATCCCGAGGGCGGCGACCTCGTCACCGGCCTCGATCAAGCGCCCGCCGATCTGGGCTCCAGCGTAAGCGACCTCTCGTCCGTTGACTTTGAGGATCTGGAAAGGCCCGTCGTGTCCGGGGTGGTGGCCGACCGAACGGAGAATGACGCGGACGCTCAGTCGCGCGTCGTCCTCGGTACCGAGGAGGTGACGCAGTTGGCCCGCCATGACCTCCTTTGACCCCACGGGACATTCGAGCACCTCCTGATCGATCAGGATCCACACGTACGGCCGCGCGGATCCGTCCAGGATCGATTGCCTCTTCATGCGCGCCTTGCCGAGGGACTCCGCCGTCCGCGCGGAGCCATCGGTCTTGAGAATGGCTTGGGCGTACGCCTCCGTCTGAACCAGCAGCGGCACGTTCTTGCCGTTATAGACCTTGATGACCTCGGCGGCCGCCTCATATTGGACGTACTGCTTGAACCAGTCGGGGTCGTGGCCCGTCCGCGCGTAGTGCATGAGGCGCTGGAAGTGCCCGCCGGTGTTCCAAGCCCTGTCGAGGAGCACCATGTGGTCGTCGTTGGGGCGATGACGACCCGCTTCCCAGTTCGAGACGGTTCCGCGTGCGACTCGGACGACAAGCGCCGTCTGGGCCAGCGAGAGACCTCGCTGGGTGCGGTGAAACCAGAGGTCATAGGCCAGCCAGGCCCAGAGCGAGGAGTTCGGGTCGATCGTCTCTCGAACGGTCATCGCATCCCCCGCGTATTGACTGGATTGCAATCCATCACACGCTAACTCGCGGTCGCCGATTCTGTGGCTGGAATCACGGAAGAAGGGATGGCGGTCGTGAACGATCACGAGATGGGGCCCAATTACTGCAAATCGGACGAAATGCGGTTGTCTCTGCTCGCCGTGGAATCGTCCGTCGTTCTCGCTCGCGAACTCGTCCGGTACGCCCTCGCCAACTGGCGGTTCGGACGGACGACCGTCGACGACTCGGTGGTCGTGGCGAGCGAGATCGTCACGAATGCGGTGAACGCCGCGTTCGGGTGCGAGATCCGGATCCGGGTCGCGGTGCAGGCGGGGTCGGCGTTGTTCGAGTGCTGGGATCCGGCGCCCGAACTCCCGCGGGCGCGCACGGCCGGACCGGACGACCTGGGCGGGCGGGGCCTCGCGATCGTCGCGGCCTACGCGAAGGACGCGGGCGTCCGTCCGTCCGCCACCGGGGTCGGGAAGATCGTGTGGGCCCTCATGCCGTGAGCCTGCGCCACACGGAGACGTGCCGCTCGCTCTCGTGCGTGAACGGGTCGCGCGTCCACGAGGACCACCGGTGGCTCAGCTCCATGCCCGCGATGCGGGCCATCAGGTCGAGCTCGGACGGCCACACGTACCGGAACGGGAACGAGCGGAACTCGCCGCGGCCGTCCTCGACGATGGTCGGGACGCCGGCCCGGCGCACCGGGAGACGTCACCTCGTTTCCATCATCCAAACTTCCCTATCTGTCACTATCGAGCTTCGTATAGGGTTGTTTGCATGATGATCCATCCTGGAAGCGCGACATGAGCGTGATCTACAAGTCCGAGGCCGGGGAGAGGGAGATCCTGCGGCGGTACCGGACGAACCTGGACGGGTGGCCGGTGCCCGCCGAGCACGTGCGGGTGCCCACCCGGGAGGGCGAGACCTTCGTGGTCGTCTCCGGTCCGGCGGACGCGCCGCCGGTGGTCCTGCTGCACGGGTCGGGGGCGAACACGACGATGTGGCAGGACGACGTCGCCGCATGGTCGCGCGAGTTCCGCGTCCACGCCGTCGACCTCGTCGGGGAGCCGGGCCTGAGCGCTCCGTCACGTCCGGCGCTGGGGACGGACGCGCCCGCGCTGTGGCTGGACGACGTGCTGGACGGGCTCGGCCTCGCGGACGCCGCGTTCGTCGGGGCGTCCCTCGGCGGCTGGCTGGCCCTCGACTACGCCGTCCGGCGCCCGGACCGGGTACGGCGGCTGGGGCTGCTGTGCCCCGGCGGCCTGGGGCGGCAGAAGGTCGGCTGGCTCGCCAAGGCGCTGGTCACGCGGGCGATGGGTCGCGGCGGGGTGCGCCGGTCGGCGGCGCGGGTCACGGGCCTGGAGGACGGGCCGGTGCTCGACGGGCTGGTGCTGACCTTCGAGCAGTTCAGGCCGCGGACGGAGCGGCTGCCGGTGTTCCCCGACGCGGCGCTGCGCGGCCTGGGCATGCCCGTCCTGGTGATCGTCGGGGGACGCGACGTCATGTTCGACTCGCGGGGGACGGCGCGGCGCGTGCGGGCGTGCGTGCCGAACTCGACCGTGATCCTGCTGCCGGAGACCGGGCACGCGATCCTCGGGCAGACCGGACCCGTCTCGGCGTTCCTCGCGGGGCCCGACGCCTCGCCTGGCATTTCCGCCGGAGACTGCCAACAAAGTTCGCGAGAAGGCTAAAAGACCTCGATACCGGGCGTGAGTGGCCGTCGTCATCATTCCCCCCATCGGTACCCGTTCGTACCTTTGGAGGAAGTCGTCATGAGACTCAGACGCAGGCTGGCGGCCCTGGCCGTCGGGCTGGCCGCGCTGCTGCCGGGGACGGTCGTCGCGACCCCGGCGAACGCGCTGCCGCCGGAGATCGTGCCCGAGGTCGGGGTGGACACCGGGCGGTTCAAACTGCCGATCGGCTGCACGATCACGCTGGGCGGCATCCCGGTGTTCTACCTTCCGACGGACGTCGACGTGCAGGGCGTCGCGCCCGTCCAGTTGGGGCCCGGCCAGGAATTCTGGCTGACGCAGGGGTCAGGGAGCATCACGTTCCCGTCATGGCTGACGTCGCTCGCCCCCATCCTCGGGCTGACGTCGGCGGACGCGCGGGTCACGAACCTGAGCATCGGCGCGACGAACGCGTCGCCGGAGTCGATCAACATCGCCGAGGACGATCCGTTCGTGATCGACGGCATTCCGATCGAGGCCGGTCAGCCGCTGAAGGTCGGGCTGCCGCTGGACGGGACGTTCGACGTCGGGCCGTACACGGCACCGGACGGCGGCGCGGTGACGTTCCGGTTCGACGGGGCGGTCGCGGAGGTCGACCTGAACTCGTCCGCCGGGTTCAGCATCCCGATCAAGGCCGACTGCAAGGCGAGCCAGGGCAACGCGCTGCTGCGGGTCGGGGTCGGCGGGCCGGAGGGGCAGCCGCCCGCGAAGATCCAGGGCGCGCCGCTCGACTTCGCCGAGCCGGACCCGAACGAGGTCATCGGCATCATCAACGCGCCGTACGAGTGCAGCCTGGACGGGACGCCGCTGGACGTCGGCATCGCGGTCGGCGGCAACTTCCCGCTGTCGATGAAGCGCGGGTCGAGCTTCTCGTTCACGGACGCGTCCGGGGCGCTGACCCTGCCGGCGGAGACGGTGAACCGGCTGATCGACCTGGGCTACACGAGCGCGTCGGGTGAGGTGACGAAGCTCGATCTGAACGTCGAGGGCGGTTCCCCGGCCATCGACAACGTCGCGGAAGGGGGCATCGAGATCCCGACGGTGCAGCTCGTCCGGGACCAGAAGATCGTCCTGTCGCTACCGGCGGACGGCACGCTGACCGCGGGCCCGTACTCGGCGAAGGCGGGTGCGAAGTCGGTGGCGGTGTCGATGGGCGACGCCGCCGCGAACTTCACCTTCAACGGCTCCACCCGGGCCACGGCCACCTGCGAGACCCCGTCCCCGACCGTCTACCTCGTCGACACCCCGGTGACCTGACGACCCGCCGCGCCTCCCCCCTCCGGGGAGGCGCGGCATTACCAACGCTCCGGAGAACTCCGGGTGCCGTCACCGGTCGTCGTAGGTGAGGTCTTTGGCAGGTCGTCCCACGGCATGTCGTGCCGCCGTGCGGCGTCCGGATGGACCAGCGGGTCGCTCACATCCCACCGCGCAACGTTTCGCGCGTTCACGGGGTGAACGAGCAACGAAGTACCAGGTGGGCGCAAGGTCGGCGCATTGGTTCGCGGGCGTTCGGTTCCTAGGCTTTCGATCAGTCGATTCCCTCATCGGACGTTCTGTGGAGACGCGCATGACCGTCATGCCGGCGATGGAGCCAGCACCCGCGCGGACGGCGCTGCGGCGGCACTACCTGATGTGCCGCCCGGAGCATTTCGCCGTCACGTACGCGATCAACCCGTGGATGGATCCGGCGGCGGGCGCCGACGCCGGCCGGGCGGTGGCGCAGTGGGAGGCGCTGCGGGCCGCGTACCTGGCGCTGGGCCACGAGGTGAGCCTGATCGAGCCGGTCCCGGGGCTGCCCGACATGGTGTTCGCGGCGAACGGCGCGCTGGTCGTCGGGGGGCGCGCGTACGGGGCGCGGTTCACGCACGCGGAGCGGCGGGCCGAGGGTCCGGCGTACGCGGCGTGGCTGCGGGCGAACGGGTTCGCGGACGTGCGCGAACCCGAGCACGTGAACGAGGGCGAGGGCGACTTCCTCACGCTCGACCACGTCATCCTGGCCGGGACGGGGTTCCGCACGGAGATCGCCGCGCACCAGGAGGCGCAGGAGTTCCTCGGGCGTCCGGTGGTGACGCTCCGGCTCGTCGACCCGCGCTTCTACCACCTGGACACGGCCCTGTTCCCGCTGGGCGGCGGCAACGTGGCCTACTATCCGGGCGCGTTCTCCCCGGGGAGCCGCGCGGTGCTGGAGCGGCTGTTCCCGGACGCCGTCATCGCGGACGAGCGGGACGCGGCGGTGCTCGGGCTGAACGCCGTGTGCGACGGGCGCAACGTGGTGGTCGACGCCGGGGCGGAGGGGCTGGTCGGCACGCTGCGCCGCCACGGGTACGAGCCGTTCCCGGTGGACCTGTCGGAGCTGCGCAAGGCGGGCGGCGGCCCGAAGTGCTGCACGCTGGAGCTGCGGGGCGGGACCGCGCGCTAACCGGTGTCCAGCGGGATGCGCAGGACCATGCAGGTCCCCGTCGGACGGTCGGCGACGTGCAGGGTGCCGCGGTGCGCCTGGGCGGTCTGGCGGGCGATCGACAGGCCGAGGCCGGTGCCGCCGGGATCGGCGCGACGGGCGTCCGGGCGGCGGTAGAAGCGCTGGAAGACCGCCTCGCGCTCGTCGGCGGGGATACCGGGGCCGTCGTCCACGACCTCCAGGACGGCTTGGCCCTCGTCGGTGGTGAGGTGCACGGCGACTGCCGTGGCGGCGTGGCGGTCGGCGTTGGCCAGCAGGTTGTTCAGCAGCCGCAGCAGCCGGGACCGGGAGCCGCGCACCACGGCCGGGCGTGCGAGGTGCGTGGCGAGGGTGCTCCGGACGGGCTGCCGCACCAGGGCCTCCCGCACCAGCTGGGCGAGGTCGACCGGTTCGGCCGCTGCCGGGGCGCCGGCGTCGAGCCGGGCGAGTTCGAGCAGGTCGGCGACGATGTCGTTCAGCCCTTCGAGGTCCTGCAAGGCGGCGAGCAGCGCCGGGCGGGAGTCGGTGCCCGGCTCGTCGGTCAGCACGGCCTCGAGCCGTGCCCGAAGCCCGGCGAGCGGGTTGCGCAGGTCGTGCGAGACGTCGGCGACCTCCTGCCGTTGCAGCCGGACGGTCTCCCGCAGCTCCGATGCGGCCCGCCGCTCCCGCCGCTGGAGCTCGCGGAGCCGCTCGTTGGCCTCCCGCAACTCCTGGGCGCGGACGTACAGTTCGGCCCCCAGCGTCTCCAGTTCCACGGGCGAGCCGGTGGCGGACGGGCGCAGGCCGAGCCGGTCGACGAACGAGGTGACGTCCTCGGCGCGGACGGCGAGCAGCTTGACGCGCCCCACGCCGTCGAGCACCGGCGCGGTGACCATGGTCCAGTACCGCTCCTCGAGCAGGCCCGGCCGACCGGGGTCTTCGATGTCGTACCGGAAGACCGGCATGATGTCGGTCCTCCCCTCCGCCAGGACCCACTCGAACGAGGCCCGCGCGTTCGCGCTGGCCGGGACGCGGGGCAGCACGTCGAAGAGGTCGCGACCGATGATCTCCTCGCCGAGACCCACCAGCCGCTCCCACGCACGGTTCATCGCGGCGACCCTCATGTCCGGGTACAGCACCACACACGCCGCGGGCATGGCGTCGAACACCTCGGCCAGTTCCACATCCGCCATGGGCTCTACCTACCCAAAAGCACCAAAAACCCCTAAAAGGGCTATTAAGCGACACACAAAGATCAGGCGGCGGACGATCGCGCGGTGACCGGCTCCCGCCGGGCGAGCTCGCGGCGGGCGAGGCGGCGGGTGCGCAGGACGCCCGCGACGCCGACCGCCCAGACGAGGAGCTGGACGGTCCAGGCGGCGCGGAACGCCTCGGGCGTGTACTCGCCCCCGGACGAGGCGAGGTCGAGGACGACCCCGATCAGCAGGATCGTGACGAGCGCGCCGACCGAGCCGCCCACGTTGACGATGCCGGTCGCGGCGCCGTGCCGTCCGGGCGGGTTGAAGGTGCGGGCGTAGTCGAAGCCGATCATCGAACCGGGGGCGCCGAGCGCCACGCACAGGACGAGGACCACCAGCAGCCACGCGGGCGCGGGCGGCGGCCACGCGAGGGTCGCCGCCCAGGCCCCGGCGTTGGCGCCGACGATGCCGAGGACGAGCCACGAGCGGCGCAGCGGGTGCCGCGCGACGAGCCGTCCGATGAAGGGGGCGGACACCATGTTCGCGAGCACGAAGACGGTGAGGAGGGTGGAGGCGGTCGCGGGCTCCATGCCCTGCCCGGACACCAGGTACGGGTAGCCCCACATCAGGGCGAAGGTGTTCGAGGTGAACTGGGTGACGAAGTGGCTCCAGAGCCCGAGGCGGGTGCCGGGCTGGCGCCACGCGGCGACGAGGTCGCGGCCGATCTGGCGCGGCGTCGGGGACGCGTGGCGCGCCGCGTCCGGCGGGGCGTCGCGCAGCACGGCGAACGCGAGGACGCCGACCAGGACGCCGAGGGCGGCGGCGGACCCGAACGCCGTGCCCCAGCCGGGCCCGTGCAGGAGGGCGACGAGGGGGATCGCGCTGAGCACCTGGCCGACCTGGCCGAGCAGGCCGGTGAGCTGGGTGACGACGGGGACGCGGGCGGGGGCGAACCACGCGCCGACGATGCCGAGCACGCTGATGAACGTCATGGCGTCCCCGGCCGCGACGACGACGCGGGCGGCGACGGCGAGCGGGACGGACGTCGCGACGGCCATCATCGCCTGCCCGGCGGCCATCGCCAGCGCGCCGCCCGCGATCATCCGGCGGGCGCCCACCCGGTCGAGGAGCAGCCCGACGGGGATCTGCAGCCCCGCGTAGACGAGCAGCTGGACGACGGTGAACGTGGCGAGGATCCCGGCGGACGCGTCGAAGCGGTGCAGGGCGTCCTCGCCGGTGACGCCGAACGACGTCCGGTGCAGGATCGCCGCGACGTAGGCGGCGATGCCCACGCCCCACAGCGCCCACGCGACCGGGGCGGTCCTACGTTCGTCGACTTTCCGGGAGGTTTGGGCGGTCTGCACGGAAAGCCAATGTATGTCACTTCCGTTTGGGCTGGGCGCGCATGTGCATGCGCTCACCCTGCGGCCCCATCAGGCAGAGCACCTCGGCGGGCCCGCCGACGCCCGCGAACCAGTGCGGCAGCCGGGTGTCGAACTCGGCGGCCTCCCCCGGCTCCAGGACCAGGTCGCGGTCGCCGAGGATGAGGCGCAGCCGCCCGTTCAGCACGTAGAGCCATTCGTAGCCCTCGTGCGTCTTCGGCTCGGGCTTCCCCGGGCGTTCCGGATGGATCATCTTGAACGCCTGGATCCCGCCGGGGCGCCGCGTCAGCGGCATGACGATCAGGTCGCCCCGCTTCTGCGGCTGCAACCGGACGCGCGGGTCGCCGACCTCGGGCGCGCCCACCAGTTCGTCCAGCGGCACCTGGTACGCCTGCGCGAGCGGCAGCAGCAACTCCAGGCTCGGCCGCCGCTTGCCGGACTCCAGCCGCGACAGCGTGCTCACCGAGATGCCGGTGGACTCCGCGAGCGCGGTCAGCGTCACCTCCCGCTCCCGGCGCAGCCGCCGGAGCCGGTCCCCCACGCCCGCCAGGACGTCCTCGATCGGTTCGCTCATGTACTCATTGCAGTTTCGGCAACGATGTTTGTCAAATGCGCGAAGCGGCGCGCATCCTCGGGGGCATGAGCGAACAGCGGGAAGTACTGATCATCGGTGGCGGCCCGGCCGGGCTGAGCGCGGCCCTCGTGCTGTCGCGCGCCCGCCGGAGCGTCACCGTCGTCGACTCGGGCGAGCCGCGCAACGCGACCGCCCGGCACATGCAGGGGTTCCTGACCCGGGACGGGATGCCGCCCGAGCAGCTGCGCGAGATCGGCCGCACCGAGGTCCGCGGCTACGGCGGCGAGATCGTCGACGGGGTCGCCGAGCACACCGAGCGGACCGCCGACGGCTTCGCGGTCACCCTGCGGGACGGGACCGTCCTGCACGGCAGGCGCCTCGTGGTGACCACCGGCGTCGTCGACGAACTCCCGGACGTCCCCGGCCTGCGCGAGCGCTGGGGGCGCGAGGTGCAGATGTGCCCGTACTGCCACGGCTGGGAGGTCCGCGACCAGAAGATCGTCGTGCTGGCGACCGGCCCCATGTCGGTGCACCAGGCGCTGCTGATCACCCAGTGGTCCAAGGACGTCGCCTTCGTCACCGCCGAGGCGCCGGAGGGCGCGGACGCCGAACGGCTCGACGCGCGCGGCGTCACCGTCGTCGTGGGCGGGCCTGCGCGGCTGGCCGTCGAGAACGACCGCGTCACCGGCCTGGAACTGGCCGCCGGGGAGACCGTCCCGTGCGACGCGGTGTTCCTCGGCCCGCGCATGGTGTCGCGTTCCGGCCCGCTGACCGACCTCGGCTGCGAACTGGACGAGAACGGCCTGGTGAAGACCGACCAGTACGGCCTGACCAGCGTCCCGGGCGTGTGGGCGGCCGGCAACGTGGTCAAGCAGGCCGGCCAGGTGATCACCGCGGCGGCCGACGCCGTCTGGACCGCCGGGCTGATCAACATGGACCTCATCGAGGAGGAGATCGAGCGCGAACTCGCCGCCCGTTCGTAGGGTGGCGGGCATGGACGACGCGGCGCGGTGGCGGGGCGAACGGGCGGAGCTGAACGCGGCGCGGGCGCGGCTCGGGGAGGTCGCGGACGGCCTGTACCCGGGCGTCCCGCGCGTCGCGGGCACGCCGCTGCTGTGCCGGGACGGGTGGGTGCCGGACGCGCCGGTCCCGCTCGGCGACGTCCGGCTGGAGTGGGACCCGCGCCCCGCGCCACCCGCCGTCGCCGACCCGCCGGACGGGCTGCCGCGCGGCCACCGGACGTACGCGCAGGCCCTGGGGGCGCTCGCGCCGCCGAAGGTGTTCGAGGACCGGCCCGCCTACCGGCTCGTCGCCGCCGACCCGCCCGTGCTGCGCCTGGCGCCCGCGCGGTACTTCGACGCCGTCAACGTCGGCGAGTCCGTCGCGCACGAGCTGGCGGCCGGCCGGCACGGCCTGCGGGAGCGCGTCGGCGACCCGTGCGACCTCGCCCGCCGGCCGGCGCTCCCGGCGATCACGACCGTGACCGTGACGGCGTCCGGCACGTACCTGCTGCACCGGCGCGACGCCGCGAAGGTCGCGCACGCGGGCGGCCTCCACCAGGTGATGCCGGTCGGGGTGTTCCAGCCGCTCCGCGAGGACGACGAGCGCCGCGACCTCGACCTGTGGCGCTGCATGGTCCGCGAGTACGCCGAGGAGGTGCTCGGACGGGACGAGGACTACGGCGACGGCTTCGACCAGGACGCGTGGCCCTTCCACCGGGCGATGACCGGCGCGCGGCGGGACGGGCGGGCGCGGGCGTACCTGCTCGGGCTCGGCGTCGACCCGCTGACGCTCGCGCTCGACGTGCTGACCGTCGTGGTGTTCGACGACGATGCGTTCGCCGAGCTGCTCGGCGCCGTGGTCGAGGTCAACGCGGAGGGCGAGGTGTCGCGGGCGCCGTTCGACGGGACCGTCCCGGCGCCGATGCAGCCGGCCGGAGCCGCCGCCCTGGCGCTGGCGTGGCGGCACCGGACGGCGCTCGGGATCGGCGGCGGGGTCAGTCCGTCGCGAGCGCCCTGAGCTCGTCGAGGGCGTCCTCGAGGTGGTCGATGATCTCGGCCGGGTCGGGGATGAGGTCGCGGCAGGCCACGATGCCGATGTCGACCTTGCCGTCGTAGGAGAAGACGGTGACGTTGAGCCCGCCGCTGACGTCGGTGACCACGGAGATCGGGTAGTAGCCGAGGACGCGCGCCCCGCACAGGTACAGCGGGAACTGCGGGCCCGGCACGTTGGAGATCACCAGGTTGATCGGGCGGAGCGAGACCGCCGCGCCCGCCTGCAGGACGAGCCGCGTCAGCGGCCCGGCGACGGGCGCCGGGACGAGGCCGCTCAGCTCCCGCACCCAGCTCCCGGAGGTGACGGCGAAGCGCCGCTTGACGAGGTCCATGTCGCGGCGGACGGCCGTGTACCGGACGGCGGGGTCGGGGATGTGGGTGGCGAGCGGCGTGGTCATGATCGAGACCTGGTTGCACGCGTCGGTGGTCGACCGGCCGCCGCGCAGCGACACCGGGACGCCCGCGACGAGCGGCCGGTCGGGCAGCTCGCCGCGCTTGTCGAGCCACTGCCGCAGCGCGGTCGCGCACAGCGCCATGACGACGTCGTTGACGCTGCCGCCGAGCCCCCGCCCGATCTTCTTGATCTCGTCGAGGGGCAGCTCGCCGCAGGCGACGGCGCGGCGCGGGCCGATGGGGCGGTTGAACGGCGTGGGCGGCGCGCTGGAGCGGGGCACGCGCGGCAGCCCATCGCGGCGGAGCGCGCCCTGGACGAACGCGGACGCGAGGCCCACGCCGGGAATGGCGGCGACGCCCGGGATCTCGTCCACGTGCGGGACGGCGCGGGCCATCGAGAGCGCCGCCTTGGCGGGGTGCAGCGCGGCCTTCAGCAGGCCGGTGCGGAGCATGTCGCCGAGGGCGGGAGCGCGTTCGGGAATCCGTTCGGCGTCGGTGTGGACGTCGCGGGGTTCGGGGGTGAGGTCGAGCAGCGCGGCGAGCGTCTCGGCGGCCATCACACCGTCGGTGGCGGCGTGGTGGACCTTGGCGTAGACCGCGGTGAGCCCCCCTTCGAGCCCCTGGACGATGACGATCTCCCAGAGCGGCCGGGCGCGGTCGAGGGGGCGCTCGTGGAGCATCGCGACGATGTCGGCGAGCTGCCGCCGGGTGCCGGGCGGGGGCAGCCCGACCTCGGAGATGTGCCGTTCGGGCATGAAGTCCGGATCGTCCTCCCAGTAGGGGTGGTCGAGGGAGAACGGCACCTGGACGAGCCGCTGCCGCAGCGGCGCGGCGAGGTGCGCGCGCTCGCGGATCAGCGACGCCACCAGCGGGACGGTGAGCCGCCCGCCGGGACAGCCCGCGGGATCGACGACGCCGACCCCCGCGATGTGCGCGTGCGTGGTGCCGCTCTCGGCGTGGAGGAAGGTGGCGTCCACGGTGGTCAACTGGCCCATGCTCTCGTCCCGTCCGCTCGTCCTGCGCCTGCTGCCTACTTCTAGGAGTTATGTCGCGGCCGGGCGGCGGGTCAACATTGTGAGCGAGAAGAAATAAGGACTTAACCGAGCATTCCGCCCGGAGATCGGTGTGTTTTGAGGGCGTTTTTGGAAAGTTTTGATCGTCTCGCCGGCGCAGCGACTTTCCCGGCGCCCCGTGGCCGGGAATGCTCTCCGGCCCATCGAGCCGCGAGCTGTCGGGCCGTCTCGCTAGGGTGATGCGGCATGACGGCACGCCCCCTCTCAGAGATCGTCGAGTCCGGCTGGGCGAACGCGCTGCAGCCCGTCGCCGGGACGATCGCCGCCGCCGGAGACTGGCTGCGCGCGGAAGTCGCGGCCGGGCGGCGCTACCTCCCCGCCGGGAACATGATCCTGCGCGCGTTCACCCAGCCCTTCGACGACGTCCGCGTCCTGATCGTCGGGCAGGACCCCTACCCCACCCCGGGGCACGCGGTCGGGCTCAGCTTCTCGGTCGCCCCCCACGTCCGGCCGCTGCCCGCGAGCCTCGTCAACATCTTCCGCGAGTACTGCAGCGACCTCGGCCACCCCGAGCCGTCCACCGGCGACCTCACGCCGTGGGCCGACCAGGGCGTCCTGCTGCTGAACCGCGCGCTGACCGTGATGCCCGGCAAGATCCGCTCGCACAGCGGCAAGGGGTGGGAGCAGGTCACCGAGCAGGCCATCCGGGCGCTCGCCGCGCGCGACCGCCCGCTCGTCGCGATCCTGTGGGGCCGCGACGCCCGCGACCTCAAGCCGATGCTCGGCGGCGTCCCCTGCATCGAGTCGCCGCACCCGAGCCCGCGCTCGGCCGAGAGCGGTTTCTTCGGCTCGCGCCCGTTCAGCCGGGCCAACGAGATCCTGCAGCGTCAGGGTGCCGCGCCCGTCGACTGGAAGCTGCCCTAGGCCCGGCTCAACCCTCGTCGGGGAGGCGGCGCAGCAGCGCGGCGAACTCGTCCGAACCGGACGGCACGATGTGCGGGTCCAGGGGGGTGAGGCGGCGCTCGCCGTGGCTCCAGTAGACGCCCGGCGCGCACGGGTCGTCGGCGTCGTCGTGCATCTCGCGGACGACGTCGGCGAACACCGGCAGCACCTCCAGCACCGCCGACGACGTGATCGGGTAGAGCAGCAGCGTGCTGTGGCACGGGACGCCGACGAGCGCGCCGTGCTCGTTCGGCCACGGCAGGAACTGGTCGACCTCGCTGAGCAGCGCCGACACGTACCGGCTGCCCGGCTTCGTGACGACCCGGACGTCGCGGCCCGGCAGCAGCGGCTGGGCGCGGACGTCGACGTCGGCCAGCTCGCGGTCGTGCGTGTTCGTCATCACGTAACCGAGCTTGTGGAGGCCGAGCAGCCCGGCCCGCGCCTTGGTGAGCGGCCCCCCGTACCGGGGATGCTCGATCATCACCATCGCGTCGAAGTGGTCGCCGGCCGGGACGACGACGAGGCCCTCCCGGTCGTGCGGTGCGAGCTTCGGCACGATCCGCAGCCGCAGCAGCTCGCGGACGTCACCGAACAGCTCCATCTCCCCGACCGCGAGGAACGCGCGGTCGCCGACCTCGCGCACCCACTCGTCCACGACCTTCCGCCAGGCCGAACGGGGCTCGCGGGCGCAGCGCTCCAGCACCGTCCAGCTCGACGCCCGCGCCTCCGACCGCCCCACCGGGAGCACCACCTCGGAGGTGCCGGGATCGAACCACGCGGTCGGCGCGAGGTCGGGCAGCGCGTCGCGGATGAGCGCGTGCACGTCGGCCGCCGCGTCCAGCGGTTCCATTGCTCATCCCCTTCCACGGTTCACGGGATCACGTCACACCACAACCTTCTCAGAGACGACCCCGGTTGTGCGATGCATCGCGGTTCCTCGCTCCCGGTCGCTGATCATGATGAGCTCAAGTACGGTGCTGACATGGCCGAATACGTGTACCCGCCGGTGATCAAGACGGCTCTCGGTGTGTTCAAGGCGCTGAACCTCAAGTTCCGCCTGGAGGGGACCGAGCAGATTCCCCCCACCGGGGGCGCGGTGCTGGTCAGCAACCACGTCAGCTACCTGGACTTCATCTTCGCCGGCCTGGCCGTGCACCCCGCCGGGCGGCTGGCGCGCTTCATGGCGAAGAAGGAGATCTTCGACCACCGCATCGGCGGGCCGCTGATGCGCGGCATGCATCACATCCCGGTCGACCGGGAGGCGGGCGCCTCCTCGTACGCGGCCGCGCTGAAGGCGCTCAAGGGCGGCGAGATCGTCGGGGTCTTCGCGGAGGCGACGATCAGCCGGTCGTTCACCGTGAAGGAGATCAAGTCCGGCGCGGTGCGGATGGCGGTGGCGTCCAAGACCCCGCTGATCCCGATCGCGATCTGGGGGCCGCAGCGGCTCTGGACGAAGGGCCGCAAGCGCCGCCTCTTCCAGCGCAACGTGCCGGTCACGATCCTGATCGGCGAGCCGATGCACCCCAAGCGCGGCGACGACTACGAGGCCGCGACCGTGGAGCTGCACCGCCGCATGTCGGAGCTGCTGGAGCGGGCGCAGCGCGATTACCCCGACGTCCCGAAGGAGAACGAGCGCTGGTGGCAGCCGGCCCACCTCGGCGGGACCGCGCCGACGCCGGAGGAGGCCGAGAAGCTCGACCTCAAGGAGGCCGAGGACCGCAAGGCCGCCCGCGAGGCCCGCGAACCGGGCGGCGGCGCCTGACCCGCCCCCGGACCGGGACGAACCGGTCCGTCCGGCCGACCCGGTAGATCCGGTCTCTTCGGCTAATTCGGTGGACGGCGTCCGCCGCCGGGCCTGATCATCGTTTCCATGACCACGTCGCACGAGTCCGCACAGGAGGTCGTCCACCTGATCAAGCCGAGGGAGCCCGGGGAGAACGTGAGCGAGCCCGGCCCGGAGGCGGCGCTGCCCGTGGTCTTCAACCTCAACGACGGCAACTCCCCCGCCGACGTGATGGACGTGCTGTCGCTGCGGCCGTTCGCGTCCGGCGAGCAGCCCTGGTCACGGTCGACCCGGCTGGCGCACGTCCGTCCGGAGGCGCCGCTGCGCCCGGACGGCTCCCGGCTGGTCCGGGTCGCGCACGAGAAGGGCAAGGAGTCGGTGCTCGCCGAGGGCGACGGGTGGACGCTGCTCAGCAACAAGTGGACGAGCGGCATCGCCTACATCGCGGTGTCGGCGGTCAGCGACGAGCTGGCCGAGTCGGTCCTCGAGCAGTCGGTGCGGGACGCGACCGACCCGCCGAAGACCGACGAGACCAGCGTCGAGATGGGGTTCTGGCACCAGGCGCCGCACGGCCCGGTCCGGCAGGAGCGCGCCATCTCCGCCGACCCGTGGGACGAGATCCGCGCGAACTACACGGGACGGGTCGCCGAGCAGCTCGACACGGTGATGAAGCTCGGCGCGGACGACGTGTCCGGACGGCTCCTGCTGCTGCACGGCCCGCCCGGCACCGGCAAGACGACCGCGCTGCGGGCGCTCGCCCGCGCGTGGAACGACTGGTGCGACGCCGACTGCGTGCTCGACCCCGAGTCGCTGTTCGGCACCCCGAGCTACCTGATGAAGGTCACCGTCGGCGAGGACGACGACGAGGGCCGGTGGCGGCTGCTGATCCTGGAGGACTGCGACGAGCTGGTCCGCGGGGAGGCCAAGCAGTCCACCGGCCAGGGGCTGTCGCGGCTGCTCAACCTCACCGACGGGATGCTCGGGCAGGGCCGCAACGTGCTGGTCGCGATCACCACCAACGAGGACATCGCGAAGCTGCACCCCGCCGTCGTCCGTCCGGGCCGCTGCCTGGCGCAGATCGAGGTGGGCCGGCTCACCCGGGCCGAGTCCGCCGAGTGGCTCGCCGGACCGGACGGCGCGGGCGACCCGGACGGCGCCCTCGCGGCGGAGGTCGGCCCGGAGGGCGCGACCCTCGCCGAGGTCGCGGCGCTGCGCAAGGGCGACCACCGTCCCGCCGAGCAGGACGGCGGCGCCGAGACCGACACCGGTTTCTACCTCTAGCCGGCCTTCGCGAGCGCCTGCTCGACATCGGCCCAGAGGTCGTCCGCGCCCTCCAGCCCCACCGACAGCCGGACGGTGCCCTCGCCGATGCCCGCGGCGGCGAGGGCGGCGGCGTCGAGCTGCCGGTGCGAGGTGCTCGCCGGGTGCATGACGAGCGTCGCGACGTCGCCGAGCGACGGGCCGAGCGTGATGAGCCGCACCGTCTCGGAGAAGGCGCGGCCCGCGTCCCGTCCGCCGGCGAGCTCGAACGACAGGACGCCGCCCTGGCCGTCCGGCAGGAGGCGCCGCGCCAGGTCGTGCTGCGGGTGGTCCGGCACGCCCGGGTAGTGGACGCGCGTGACGGACGGGTGCGCGGCGAGGCGTCCGGCCAGGTCGAGGGCGGTCGCGCTCTGCCGGGCGATGCGCATCGGCAGGGTGGCGAGGCCGCGCACGGCGAGCCAGGCCGCGAACGGGTCGGCGGTCGCGCCGAGTTCGATGGAGTGCTCCCACACGCGGCGGTGGACGCCCGCGTCGGCGAACACGGCCGCGCCGCCGAGGACGTCGCCGTGCCCGCCGACGTACTTGGTCGTCGAGTGGACGACGACGTCGGCGCCGTGGTCGAGGGGCGCGAACAGCAGCGGGGAGAAGGTGTTGTCGACGACGGTCAGGACGTCCGTGCCGTCGAGCGCGGCGGCGAGGGCGGGGACGTCGGTGACGTGCGTGGTCGGGTTGGAGATCGTCTCCAGGTAGAGCAGCCGCGTGGCCGGGCGGAGCGCGTCGCGCACCTCGGCGGGGTCGTCGCCGCCGATCCGCGTGACCTCGACGCCCCACCGGTCGGCGAGGTCGTTCAGCAGCGCGTGCGTCCCGCCGTAGAGGGACGCCTGCGCGATCACGTGGTCGCCGGACCGCAGCAGCCCCGTCAGCACCGCGTTGATCGCGCCCATCCCCGACGCGGTCGCGAGCGCGCGGGCGCCGCCCTCCAGTTCGGCGAGCGCCTCCTCCAGCGCGCGGACGGTGGGGTTGCCCATCCGCGCGTAGAAGAACGCCTCGTCCGGCCCCTGGAACGCGGTGGCGAGCGCGTCGGCCGTCTCGAAGCCGAACAGGTGCCCCTGGTAGATGGGGACGCCGAGCGGACGGCTTCCGGTGGGGATCGGAACGGGCGGGTGGACGGCTCGGGTCTGCGGGTCGTTCGTCGTCATGACCCCAGCGTGCTAGCCGCGCCGGCGATCGGGTAGAGCCAATCGGAGCCGGTGGCCCGGCCCGGCCGGCGTGGAGGAGAGGCCCGGTCGCGGGCACGGCCGCACCCCGGTGCGGACGACCGTCGCCCGCCCACCCACCCCGCGAGGACGGGCAGGCGATCGGTTCCGCCCCGGCCGGGCCGCGTTTCCGCGGCCGTGACCGGTGCAACGAGCATCGCCCGGCGGGGGCCCGCCCCGCATCCGGGAGACCACTGCCATCGGTACGTGTTCGCGATGTACGTGTCGCCGCCGACTACGGGGTCGAGCGGGCGAACAGGGTGCGGTAGGCGTGCCGGAGACCGTGGACATCCCGCACGGGCTCGGGGAACGGCAGGCGCAGATCGCAGGTTACGGACCCGTCCGCGCACGGCATGCGGCAGCGCAGCCACAGCCCGTGCCGGTCGAGGCCCAGCGGGCGGACGGCGTCGCGCGGCTCGGCACCGGCGGAGCCGTCCGCGCCGGGCTCGGGCCGGACGGGCTCGGGCAGCAGGCCGGCCAGTTCGGCGCGGTGGCAGGAGTCGAGGTGGGTGAGCATGCCCGCCTCGACGGCGACGAACGGGTCCGGGGCGGCGTCCGCGTACTCCTCGGGTTCGAGGGTGGCGCTGCCCCACGCGTCCTGGATCTCGACCTGCGCGACCTCGAGGGCGAGGATCGTCCACTCGCTGCCCTCGTCCGCCTCGCCGCCGCCCGCGCCGCGGGGCGGGGGGACGGGCGCGGCGAGGTCGAGCAGCTCGGGGCGCGGGTGCGGCCGGGACAGCCGCAGCGCGGCGGCGCGCAGCTCGGCGGCGGGGATCTCGGTGAGCCAGCCGTGCAGCCAGGCGCGCCCGCGCACCCGGTCGGCCAGCGGGACGGGCGCGACGTCGCAGATCCGCAGCGTGGCGGGCAGGTCGGGCTCGCCGGCGAGCGCGGCGACGATCGGTGAGGACGCCGGCAGGAGCAGCAGCGGCCGCCCGTCGAGGTCGGTGGTGTGCGCCGGGACGGGCGCGTAGGGGACGCCGGGCGCGACGAGCACGCCGTCCGCCATGCCGTAGGCGAGGGTCCGTGCCCGCTCCGCCGGGGTGGGCCCGGAGGGGGCCTCGGGTTCCGCGGCGCCGGTGAGGCGCGGGCCGCCGGTGTCCTGCTGGTCGGTCTCCGCTCGTCGCACCTTGCCTCCTTGCTAACGTTGGTTAGGCTTACCTAACTTAGGAGTACCTAACCACTTGGAGCACGCAATGAACAACCCCCGTCCGAAGGTGCGTCTCTCTCGCGCGCTCGGCCTCCCGTTGACCCCGAAGGCCGTCAAGTACTTCGAGGCCCGCCCGTATCCGCCCGGCGTCCACGGGCGCGCGCGCAAGAACGAGTCCGACTACAAGGTGCGGCTGCGCGAGAAGCAGCGGCTGCGCGCGCAGTACAACATCCGCGAGGCGCAGCTGCGCAACGCGTTCGAGAAGGCCGCCGAGTCGGGCGGGAAGACCGGCGAGGCGCTGCTCGTGGACCTCGAGCGCCGGCTGGACGCGCTCGTCCTGCGGGCCGGCCTCGCCCGCACGATCTACCAGGCGCGGCAGTTCGTCGTGCACCGGCACGTGCTGGTGAACGACCGCCGCGTCGACCGCCCGTCCTACCGGCTGAAGCCCGGCGACGTCATCACGGTCGCCGAGCGGAGCCGCGCCATGGACGCGTTCCGCATCGCCGCCGCGGGCGGGCACACCGAGAACGTCCCGCCCTACCTGGACGTGCGGCACGAGGCCCTCGCGGCACGGCTCACCCGGCTGCCGGAGCGGCGCGAGATCCCCGTCGTCTGCGACGAGCAGCTCGTCGTCGAGCACTACTCGCGCTGACGTCAGCGCAGGTCCAGCTCCTCGCGGGCGTGCGCGCGGAGCGTGCGCAGCGACTCCACCAGGTCGCGGCGCCGCTCCTCGGTGAGCGGGCCCGCGAAGTGCCGCCGCAGCGTCTCCGCGTGCACCCGCAGGGCCTCGTCCAGCTTCGCGCGGCCGGCGTCGGTCAGCTCGACGAGCCGGCCGCGCCGGTCCCCGGGCGCGGCGTGCCGCGCGACGAGGCCCGCCGCCTCCATCCGGTCGACCAGCCGGGTCATCCCGCCGCTGGTCAGGATCAGCTCCCCGGCCAGCTCGCCCATCGAGGTGGGACGGCCCGGGTCGGCGCCCGACAGCCGCAGCAGCACCTCGAACGCCGCGTGCCGGATGCCGCAGCGGCGCTCCAGCTCGCGGCCCGCGATGCGCTCCAGCAGCGTCACCGTGCTCAGCAGCGTCCCGAAGTCGCCGACCACCTCGTCGGGCACCTCGGGCATGCCCGGTTCCGCCGTCCGCCGTTCCGTCATCGCCGCCATCATGCCCGCCTTCGTCCGGTCTCACAGGAGAACGCGCCGCGCCCCGCCCGGCTTCCGCCGGGCGGGGCGCGATCGCGACCGGACGACTAGTCGCCGGGCTTCTCGCTCGTGTCGGGCTTCGGGGCCTGCGACCCGCCGCCGGAGCCGGGCGCCCCGCCCGTCCCGCCGGTCGGCGTGCCCGTCCCGCCGGTGGGCGTGCCCGCCGGGAGCTGGCCGGCGTTCGAGTCGTCGGTCCCCGAGGCGTACTGCTTGGTGACCTTCCAGTCTCCGTCGATCTTGCCGAGGGACAGCCGCAGCAGCGTGCCGGGCGCCGACGTCGTGCCCTCGGCCGTCGTCACGTCGATGTCGACCATCACGACCGCCGTGGCGAACCGGCCGTTCACGCGGCCGACGAACGCCTGGTCCGTCTTGGACGTCAGCGCCAGCTTCGGGTTCTCCTTGAAGGTGGTCCCGAGGTTGGGGAGCGTGCTCTGCTTGAAGCTCTCCAGCAGGTCGCCGCCCATGAGCTTCTGCGCCTTGTCCATCTGCGCCTGGTAGTTGGTCGCGTTGTAGTTCAGCGCCACGTCGCCGTACGCGGACGCGACCTCCTCGACGGCCGCGCGGTCGTCCGCCTCGGATCCCGCGCCGCTCGCGCTGCGCCACTGCCAGATCGCCAGGCTCGCGAGCAGGGCCACCAGGACGACGACCGCGATCAGCGCAGTCCGGTTCATCCCGAGGTACGTCGGCTCGGCCGGGGACGCGGGGTCGACGGTCGTGCGGAGGCTCGGCTTGACCCGGGTCTTCTCCGGCTCGTCGTCCTCCGCCTCGTCCGCCTCCTCCTCCGGGGGCTCCAGCCGGGCGGGGCGCGGCTTCGTCTTCTTCGCCGCCGTCGCCGCCGTGGACGCCGTCGCCGCCGTGGACGCCTTGGACGCCTTGGGCTTCGCCGGGGCGGGGGCGGTCTCGTCGTCGTCCTCGACGTCCTCGGTCTCGGCGTCCTCGGCGTCCAGCGCCTCGAGCACCTCGTCGAGATCCTCGTCGTCGATGACCTCGATGACCCGCACCCGCCGCTTGCGCTTGGCCGGGCGGGCCGCCGAACGTTCCGGCTCCGCGCCCTCCGCGGCCTCCACCGCCTCGTCCGTGCCGACCTCGCCGACGTCCCTGCTCGACATATGGGGTAACTCCTTAGGCTCTCAGTCCTCGTCCCGGCGGCGCAGCCGGGACAGCCGGGACACCACGGGCACCGAGCCCGCCATGACCCTGATCAGCACCATCAGCGCGATCACCGGGGGCGCGTACATCAGCCACGGCGGCGGTCCGCCGCCGGCGTCCTCCTGCGCGGCGGCCTGTTGCGCCCGCAGCTCTTCCTCCCGGCCGATCGACGGATCGTGCGTCGGGATCGTCTCACCCGGGTTCTTCGCCTTGAAGGGCGCCTGCTCGGTGTCCGCGGGCAGCCGCCCGCCCGGGCAGGTCGGGACCTTGTTCACGGCCGGCTGCGGCAGCGGGTACTTGTACTCCAGCGTCGCCTGCTCGTGGAGCGTGAGCATGAACACGACGTTCAGGACGGGCGCGCCGTCGGGCCCGCCGATGATGTTGTTCAGGACGACACCGAGCTGCGGTGCCTTCGCGAGCGTGTCGTTCAGGTCGGAGAGGATCTGGGGATTGTGCCGCTTCAGGCCCCAGTCGCCGAGCGACTGCACCGTGCACTCGAAGTCGGGGCCGGTCTTCTCCAGCAGCGAGTTGACGGTGTCGAGCAGGACCGGCCCGCGGTCGCGCAGCTCGCCGATCTCCCCCTTCACCTGCCCGAGGGCAGCCGTCAGCGCCGCCAGGTCGTCGACGCCCGCGCCGAGGCTCCCCCGGTTCTGGTTGAGCACGGTGGTGATGCGGCCGAGGTCCTTGGTGAGGCCGTCCAGCAGCTCGGTGTTCTGCGCGAACGTGGAGGTGAGCTGGTCCGAGCCGTTGATGATCTGCTGCAGCGAGGTCTCGCGGCCCTCCCACCCGGCGGCCAGCTCCTGCGTGAGGACCTTGGCGTCCTGCGGGTCGACGGCCTTGAGCGTGTCGATCACCGAGGCGAACAGGTCGCTGTACTTGGGCGGAACCGTGGTCTGCGACACCGGGATCACGGCGCCGGACTCCAGCGGCGGAGCGGCGGCGGACTTCGGGCCGGGCGTCAGCTCGACGACCGGCTCGCCGACGGCCGACTTGCGGGCCGCCGCCGCCGTGACGCCCTCGGGGACGTCGACGCCGCGCTCGATGTCGAGCCGGACGACGACCTTGTCCTGCACCAGCTCCACCGAGTCGATCTTGCCGATGCGGACGCCGAGGTAGTCGACCTCGAAGCCCGGTTGCAGCCCCGGCGAGGACTCGAACTCCACGGAGATGTGGTACGGCCGCTCGATGAAGTCGAACTTCACGACGTTGCCGAACGCCCACACCACCATCACGACGGCGAGGACGGCGAAGGCCAGCAGGTTGATCGTGACGCGGTTGAACGCGAAGCGTCTCTTCATCGGCGGGGCTCCAGGAGCTTCTCGAGGTCCGGCAGCGCGCCCTCCAGCCCGTCGGGCAGCTTCGGCGAACCGGCGTTCCGGCCGGCTCCGCCTCCGCCCCCGCCGGAGCCGCCGCCACCGCCGCCCGCTCCGGCGGCGCCGGCGCCCGGGATCAGCGGGGTCCCGTCGGGCCAGACGATGTCCAGCAGCGGGTAGAGCAGCAGCTGGCCGTCGTAGGTCGCCAGCGGGATCTTCGTCTCGAACTCGACCATGCCGTTCACCAGGTTGGTGAGCCGCTCGCGGCTGCCGCCGAGCTGCGCCAGCACGGGATCGATGTCCCGCAGCAGCTCGCGGAACCGTTCGATGCGCCCCACGAGCACCTTGTTGTTGAGTTCGCGGGCGGCCCTCGTCAGCTCGTCCACCGCACGGATGATCTTCTCTTTGTTGTCGTCCAGCAGCCGCGTCGTGCGTTCGATCTGCTCGGGCGCCTCGGCCAGGACGTCCTCGTTCTCGGCGAGGTCGCGGCCCAGCTTGGCGAACTGGTCCACCGACTCCGCGAGGGCCCGCCGCTGGTCGACGAACACCTGCACCAGGTCCGACGCCTTGGCGATGGTGGCGTTCAGCTTCTTGCCGTTGCCGTCGAGGGCCGTGGCGCCCGCGTTGACGACGGTCGCGAGGTCGTCCCCGGCGAGCGCCTTGATCAGCGGGCCGGCCTGCCCGACGACGTCCTCGAACGCCGGCTGCACGCGGGTGTCGGCGAGCTCCCCGCCGTCCCCGAGGAACGGGCCGGCGTCCATGCTCGCGCCGGGCGGCATCTGCAGGTCGACGAAGTTCTCACCGAGCAGGGACGTCACCTTGATCTCCGCGCGGGTGCCCTGCGGGACCCGGAACTCGTCCTGGATCGACAGCGTCACCTCCGCCCGGTATCCGTCGACCAGCTCCACCTTCACGACGCTGCCGACCTTGATGTCGGACATCTGCACGCTGTGCCCGGCGACCAGGCCCTGGACGTCGTCGAACTTCGCCGTCAGGGTCAGGTCGCCCCTCGGCGCGCCCGCCGTCCGGTAGGAGCATCCGGACACCGCGACCGCCATGACCGCGACGAGGACGAGGATCAGTCGGCGCATCAGTTGCCTCCCCCGTTGTCCCAGGGACAGTTCGAGTTGGGCGCGGGGAGCGGGCACCCGACCTCGTCGGTGTCCATGAGCCCCTTCAGCCAGGTCCGCACGAACGCGTCCGTGGCGAACCGGATGTACAGCGACTTCGTCTTCGGGTCGTAGCCGTTGATGAGCGCGTCGCTGATGCCCGGCAGGACGTCCACGAGCTGGGCGAGCTGCTTGGAGTTGCCCTTGAGGACGAGCGCCGTGCGGGTCAGCACCGCCAGGTCGTACGGCAGCTGCCCTTCGTACTTGTCGAGGAGTTCCTGGCCGTTGTCGGCGAGCACCAGCATCCCCTTGATGAGCTGCTGCAGCTCGCCGCGCTCGCTGCTGAGCACGCGCGTCGCCTCGCCGAAGTTGCGGATCAGCGAGCCGAGCACCTCCTCGCGTCCGCGCACGACCCCGGCGAGCCGGTCGAGGTTCTCGGCGACCTCGATCAGCTCCTGGTCCTGCCCGGCGACGTTCTCCACCAGGCGGGAGCTCTGCTCCAGGGTGGCGTTGAACTGGCGGCCGTTGCCCTGGACGGTCCCGGCCGCGGTGTCGAGCGCCCCCTGCATCTTCGTGGGGTCGAGCGCGTCCGCCAGGTTGGTGAACGCGCTGAGGGCGTCGTCCACCTCGACCGGCACGTGGGTGCGCTCGATCGGGATCTCGTCGTCCTTCTCCTTCGGCTGCCCCGGCCGCCACGCCGGGTGCAGCACGAGGTTCCGCTCGCCGATCAGGTTCAGCGGGACGATCGACGCCTGCACCCCGTCGGGGAGCGGGACGTCGTCGCTGACGGAGAACGTCACCTTGATCTTGTCGCCGACGTTCTGCACGGTCTCGACGCGCCCGACGTCGGCGCCCATGACCTTCACCTTCGACTCGGGGTAGAAGGAGCGGGCCTTCGGGAAGTAGACGGTCATCGTGCGGTTCTCGTCGGCCGCCGGGACGATCGAGCAGCCGCCGGCGGACGCGGCGAGGGTCAGGCCGAGCACGGCCGCCAGGGCGCGGGCTCTCGGGAAGCGGCGGCTCATCAGTTGCCTCCCTGGTTCGCGGGCCGCCGGGTGGAGATCGGTCCGGGCGGCTGGATCGGTCCGAGGCCGGTGAGCAGGCCCTCGATCCACCGGCCCTTGCCCTTGAGGTTCGCGACCTGCTGGAACGTCGGCCCGAGCAGCGAGAAGTCGGCGTTCAGGGCGTCCATGTTGGGCGCGAGCCGGGTGGTCAGCAGATGCAGGTCGGCCAGGAGCGTGTCCAGCTCCTTCTGGTTGCGTTCGATGACGTTCGACAGCGTCCGCACCGTCTGGCTGCCCTGCCCGATCGTGGCGGCCAGCTCGTCGCGGCGCCGCACGAGCGTCTGCAGCAGCACCTGGCTCGAGTCGATGATCTCGCGGAGCTGCTGGTCCTTGCTCGCCAGCGTGCCGGTGATCTGCTTGCTGTTGTCGATCAGCTTCTCGATCTGCGGCGCCTGGTCGTTCAGCATCTGCGACACGTCCTGGAGGTTGACCAGGATGCGGTTCAGCTTCTTCGCGCCCGGCGACTCGATCCTGTTGACCTGGGTGAGCAGCTTGTCGATGTTCTGCTGGTCGAGCCGCCCGACGATGTCGTGCGCGCCCTCCAGCGCCTCCGGCACGGTGAACGGGACGCTCGTGCGCGCCAGCGGGATCCGCCGCTTCGACTCCGGCAGCGTCGCCACGTACGGCTCGGCGACCGGCCCCGACAGCTTCAGGTAGCGGCCGCCGAGCAGCGTCGTCGTGGTGACCTCGGCGCGGGTCTGCCGGCCGAGGTCGATCCCGGCGTCGACGTGCCAGGTGATGATCACCTTGCCCGAGTCGAAGTCCGGCTCGACGCCGGTGACGCGGCCCGCCTTCACCCCGGCGACCCGCACGTCGTCGCCGGACTTGACGCCGGCGACGTCGGTGAACTCGCCGCTCATCGTGTAGCCGCGGTCGAACAGGTGGAGCTGCCCGACGGCGAACGCGAACGTCACGGCCGCGCCGAGCACGGCGAGGGTGACGATCGCGACGACCTTCTGGTTGACGTCGCGCAGCGACTTCAGCGCCATCACTCGCCCCCCTTCGTCATCATCGTCCGCAGCTTGTCGAGCTCCTGCTGCGTGGGCTCGTCCGTCCCGGGGGCCTTCGGCAGTTCCATCTCGAACGGGCACGGCCCCATGGTGATGTTCAGGCAGAGCGCGTTGGTGCGCAGGAAGTGCCCGCCGTTCGCGGCCGAGAACAGCTGCCGCAGCGTGAGCGGGAGCTTCTGCACCATCTGCTCCAGCTGGTCGACGTTGAGCCGGAACGTCTCGCTCAGCTCGCCCAGGTTCTTGATGATGCGGGCGAGCTGGGCGTCGTTGCCGCCGAGCACCCGGTTCAGGTTCGTGGTGACGCCCGCGATCTGCACGGTCGCGTTCTCCAGCAGCTGCCGGTTGTCGGCGAACACCTTCACCAGCGACCGAAGGTTGTCGACGCTCGCCGCGATCTGCTTGTCCCGCGCCGCGACCGCGCCGCTGACCGTCTCGTAGTCGTCGATCATCTTCCGGATGGTGTCCTTGCGGGACGCGAACGTCCGCAGGAGCACGTCCAGGTTGTTCGTCAGGACCGAGATGTTCTGCTCGTTGCCCTCGAGCGCCTGCGAGAACGAGAAGAGGATCTTGTTGAGCTGGTCGGGGTCGAGGTTGCGGGTCAGCGGCCCGAGGCTGTTGATGATCTCGCCGAGGTCGACCACGGACTGCGTGTGCGGCACGCGGTCGCCGTCGTCGAGCATCTGCCGGCTCTGTCCCGGCTCGAGGTAGACGACGCGCTGGCCCATCACGTTGCGCCAGCGGATCGCGGCGGTGGAGTCGGTCGGGACCTTCAGCTCGGTGTCGACGGTCATGTCCACGACGGCCTTGCCGCGCACGACCTCGATGCCCTCGACCCGCCCGACGGGAGTGCCGGCGACCTTCACCTGGTCGCCCTCCACCAGGCCGGTGACGTCGTCGAACGTCGCGGTCAGCCGGTAGCGGTCGGCGAACGAGGTGCCGAGGATCTGCTGGCCGATGAAGAACGTCAGCAGGCCCGTCACGGCGACGAACACGACGAACTTCAGCAGCGTCCGGTAGTCCGGTCCGCGCGCGGTCTTGCCGCGCAGCAGCCCGCTCACGGCCGCCTCCCCTGCGTCTCGGTGGACCGCGTCCCGTTCGCGCCGTTCGCGTTCGCGCCGCCTGCACCGTTCCCGAAGGAGCTCTCGAACGACGTCGTCGGGCACAGGTCGCGGATGATGGCGCAGATGTCGAGCGGCAGCCGGTTGGACGCCTGCGCGACCATCGTGCCCTCCGGCCCCGGAATGCGGATGATCTGCGCGAGCAGCCGGAAGAACCCGTTCAGGCTGTCGATCAGCACCGGGACGTTGCGGAGCTGCCGGTTGGCCACGTCGGCGACGTCGGAGGCCCCGTCGATGACGTCGCCGAGGTTGCCGCCCTGCCGCTGGAGCGTCCCGCCGACCCGGTCGCCCAGCTCGCTCGCCTCGTCCAGCAGCAGCCCCACCTTGTCGGGCTTCTCGTTGATCACCTCGGACAGCTCGTTGAAGTCACCGGTGAGGCCCGTGATCGTGTCCCCGCGGGCGCCGAGCGTCTGCGAGACGCCGGTGATGTCGTTCAGCAGCGACCGGATCACCTCCCGGTTCCGGTGGGTCGCGTCGATGACCTCGGCGCCGTTGTCGATCGTCCGGCGCAGCGCCGGGCCCTGCCCCGACAGCCCGGAGCCGAACGTGTGCAGCAGCGTCGCGACGTCGTCCGGGTTGATCGCCTGCGTCAGCTCGTAGGTGGGCCACGCCGTGTCGGCGAGCTCCTGCGGGTCCTGGGTCTTGGTGATGCTGCCGCCGTCCTCGAGGAAGGGGCCGGACAGCTCGTTCGCCCCCAGGTTCAGGGTGAGGTCCTTCGGCCCGAACACCGACACCGGCTCGATGGACGCCACGGTCGTCTCGGGGATCCGGACGCCCTTGTCCAGACGGAGCCGGACGCTCACCCGGCCGTCGTCGCGCAGTTCGAGCGAGGCGACCGTCCCGACCTCGATGCCGCGGATCTTCACCTCGGACTTCTCGGGATCGAGGCCCTGCCCGGCCGTCCCGAACCGCGCCGTGTAGTAGGTCGATCCCTCGTGGGACTGCGTCGCACCGACCGCGATCAGCGCCGCGGACGCCGCCAGGACGCCCGCGCCGACGAGCCCGAAGACCGTCCGGGAGCGCGCGGAGAGTGTCTCGTCGCTCATCCGGTCAGCTCCACTGTGCTCCCGTGGCCCCAGAAGATGTACGACAGGACCAGGTTCATGAGGATCATCAGGATCGTGGACTCCCGGATCGCGCGGCCCGCCGCGACGCCGACGCCGACCGGGCCGCCGGCGGCGTAGTAGCCGCGGTAGCAATGGACGAACATGATGATGAAGGCGAAGATCGCCACCTTGACCACGCTGTAGAACACGTCGATCGGCGGCAGGTAGAGGTGAAAGTAGTAGTCGTAGATGCCGGGCGACAGCCCGAAGTACTGGATCGTGATGAACCGGGTGGCGAAGAACGCCATGAACAGTGACACCAGGTAGAGCGGCACGAGCGCGATCACGCCCGCCGCGACCCGGGTGCACACCAGGTAGGCGAGGGAGTTGATCCCCATGACCTCCAGCGCGTCGATCTCCTCGGAGATCCGCATCGCGCCGATCTCGGCGGTGAAGCCGGTGCCGACCTGCGCGACCAGCGCCACCCCCGCGATGATCGGGGTGACCTCGCGGACGTTGGAGTAGCTGGAGATCAGCCCGGTGAACGCCTCGGCGCCGATGCGCTCCAGGCCCGGGTAGCCCTGCAGGCCGACCATCGCGCCGGTCGCCAGCGACATCGTCGCGATCACGAAGATCATGCCGCCGCCGATGACGAGCGCGCCGACGCCGACGGTGATGTCGCTGACGTGCTTGGCGAGCGTCTTGCCGTACTTGCGCTTCAGGATGATGTCGAAGAACAGGTGGTAGAGGACCCGGCCGAGGAACACCGGCAGGTTGGCGGAGGACCCGAGGCCCGCCGCCCGCGTCTGCACGGCCCGGCTCAGCTTGCGTACGGGGGAAATGGCGACCATCTAGAACTTCCGGGGGATGAGGACCTGGTAGACCATCTCGACCACGTAGTTGATGGCGAACACCACGATCGAGGTGACCACCACCGCCCGGTTGACCGCCCGGCCGACGCCGACGGGTCCGTAGTCGCAGTTCATGCCCATGTAGCAGGCGACGGCGGCGGCCACGAAGCCGAACACCCACGCCTTGAACAGGGTCACGACCAGGTCCGAGAACTGCAGGAGGGTCGTGGCGCCGTCGAAGAAGGCGCCGGGGCTGACGCCCTGCTGGATGACGTTGAAGTAGAAGCCGCCGAGGACGCCGGCCAGGATCACCACCGAGCACAGCAGCGCCGAGACGGTGCTCGCCGCCCACAGCCGCGGGGTGACCAGGCGATGGATGGGGTTGATCCCCATGACCTCCATCGCCGCCAGCTCGTCGCGGATGTTGCGGGCGCCCATGTCGGAGGTCATCGCCGAGCCGCCCACGCCGGAGACCAGCAGCGCGGCCGCCAGCGGCGCGACCTGCTGGATCATCGCGGCGACGAGCAGCGCGCCGGTGCCGGACGCGGCGCCGAGCTGCCGCGCGATGTCGCCGACCTGCAGCGAGATCGTCGCGCCGAGCGGCACCGCGATCAGCATGACCGGGACGGCGGTGACCCGCGCGAGGAACCAGCACTGCTCGATGAACTCGCCCCACCACTGGCGGAGGTCCCAGGTGCGGCGCAGCCCCTCGAGAAGGGTCACGCACAGCAGCCCGGTCTCGTCCAGGGTGCGTTCGACGCGTCTGCGCGCCAGATCCGGGGCCCGGGTCAGACTCAGGGCCATCAGCCGGTGACCTCCCCCTGGGGGACGGGGCGAAGGGTCATACCAGCCTCCTTCGTTCTCGGACGTCGGCGCTCATCCGATACGCCGGTTTCCCGCCGTCCCGGAAAAGGGCGCGCGACGTCCTGCTTTCTCCTCGCGCGCCTTCCGATCTCGGCCGAGATCCGGTACCACATGGGCAACCCGTGACTCGCCAGAGCACGCAGGCACCGCCTGTGATCTGGAGCACTCTATTAGAAGAAGCTCTAAGAAGCGAGTACTTACATGGGTCTTTGTCGGAAGATACGATCTCGGCGTGCGAAGCCAGCCACATCAGGCCACAGAGGCGAACGGGAGTGACGGCGTGGACCCGCTGGTCACCGGTATCAGGGATCGCTGGGACGGACAGGGTCTCCGCGGCTCCCCGGGCCCCTTCATGACGATCAGCTCGGTCGCGCGCCTGCACCAGCTGCTGAAGAAGGCGCTGGACGAGGAGCTCGGACGGCTCGACCTCGGCCGCACCGGCTACGCCGTCCTCACCACCCTCGCCCTCATCGGCTCGGGGCAGGCCAGCCTGAGCACCCTCGGCCGCTGGCTGCTGCTGCATCCGACGACCGTGAAGCTCACCGTCGACCAACTGGAGGCGGACGGCCTCGTGGAGCGGACCCCGCACCCGCGCGACCGGCGCGCCACGCTCGTCGGGATCACCACCGCCGGCCGGGAGCGCGCCAACGAGGCCAACATCGCGCTGGAAGCACCCGGCGGCCTTCTCTCCGGACTCGCCGGAGACGCCCATGACCAGCTGTTCCAGGCACTTCAGTCGGCCCGTCTCGCGGTCGGCGACCTGGAGTTCTTCGGAGTCGCCGACAATGGTGAACCGCACGGCGTGGGACACCCGTAAAATCGGCGAACCGGACACATCTCCCCGCCGATAAGGCAGTCTTCTCCTATGCCCCAGAGTCACGGCTCCCGCAGACGCCCCAAGCAGTCCCCCCGTTTCGCCCGTGGGAAGCGAGACGAGCAGGCGCAGCCGGACGCCCCTCAGCACGTTTCTCAGGCCCCCGGCGACCCGAACGGCACCGGCGACCCGTACGGCGCGAACGTCCCGTACGGAGCCGACGCGGCGTACGGACCGGGTCCCGCCGAAGGCGACGGCGCCCCGTACGGTCCCGGCCCCTCCGGAGGCGACGGCGACCCGGACGGCCCCGGTGCGGCCGGCGCCGCCCCGTACGGACCGGGCGACCCGTACCCCGGGGACGCCCCGTACCCGCCCGGCGCCCCGCACGGCGCCGGGGCGCCGTCCGGTCCGGGCGGCGCCCACGAGCCCGGCGCCGCGCCCGGACGGGCGGAGTCGGCGCGGCAGGCCGCCGAGCGGTTCAAGCCGAACCGCGGGACGGTCCTGCGCGTGCTCACCAGCAACATCACCATCACGGCGGTGTGCCTGGCCGCGCTCGCGGGCTTCCTCGTGCTCGTGCCCATCGGCGGCGGCGACGACTCCGAGCCGCCGGCGATCGCGGCCGAGGGGATGTCCGCCAACGAGATGCTCGACATGATGCGCGGGTCGGAGATGGACCCCGTGGCGGCCGACGTGATGGCGAGCGCCAAGAAGCGCGCCTACGAGAAGCAGCAGGCCGAGGAGAAGCAGAAGAAGGCGGAGAAGAACAGCGACGACTCCGCCAAGAGCACCTTCGACAAGCCGGAGCCCGAGGCCCCCGCGGGCGGCGGCGCCATCCCGGACGCGCCCGCCGGCGGCGGTGACACGTCCGTCTCGCAGAACAAGGCCATCGGCAAGCGGATGAACGCCCTCAAGGGCTGGAGCGGCTGCTGGTCCGCCCTCGAGAGCCTCTGGACGAAGGAGAGCGGCTGGAACGAGCGGGCCCAGAACCCGTCCAGCGGCGCCTACGGCATCCCGCAGTCGCTGCCCGGCACCAAGATGGCCAGCGCCGGGTCGGACTGGCAGACCAACGCCGCCACCCAGATCGCGTGGGGCCTGAACTACATCGACGCCCGCTACGGCACCCCGTGCGAGGCGTGGGGCCACTCGCAGAGCGTCGGCTGGTACTGAGCCGTCCACCGAACCGCCCGCGGGCGGGCCCGCCGCGAACGGGCCGGCGGGCGCCGGCGCCCGTGCCGCGACACGGCGCGGGCGCCCGCCTGGCACCATGGTGGAATGCGGACGAGCAGGGCGCGGCAGGCCGGTGAGGCGAACGGCGAGGCCGGGGGCGGCGGACGGCAGTGGGCGCGCGCCGACGCGACCCGCCAGGCGCTGCTGACGGCCGCCCAGCAGGTCTTCGCCGACCGCGGGTACGGCGACGCGGGCATCGCCGAGATCGTCGAGCGGTCCGGGATCAGCGTCGGCAGCCTCTACCACCACTACGGCGGCAAGGCCGGCCTGTACGTGGCGCTGTGGGAGGAGCTCACCGGGGAGCAGGAGCGGCGCGCTGCGCAGGCCGTCTCGGCCGCCCGCGAGGAGGGCGAGGGCGACCCGATCGCCCAGTTCATCGCGGGCGCCCGCGCCTACCTGCGGGTGTGCTGGGAGCGCCGCGAGGCGGCGCGGCTGTTCCTCGGCGGCGAGGGCCCGCCCGGTTCGTCGCTGATGCGCCGCAGCCGCACCCAGCGCTGGGTCGCGCGCAACACCAAGCTGCTGCGCGGCCGGGACGACGCCGACGCGGCCGCGACCGGGCGCGCCGGGGAGGTGCTCGGGCTCGTCCTCACCACGGTGATCGGCGAGGCCGGCCGGGAGATCGCCACGGCCGAGAGCGAGACCGAGGCGGGCGAGATCCTCGAGGAGGTCTGCCGGATCCTGATCCGGCTCGCGCGCTGACGCCCGGGGCGCCCCGGCGACGTCGCGGTCCGGCACGGCGGGCGCCGCTCAGGGGCGCGGGCGGGGCGGTTCCGCGGGCAGCAGCGCGACGCGCACCCCGTGCCTGGACGGGCGTCCGCGGCCGTCGACGCGTCCGTACGTCCGGCCGTAGACGCGGCCCGGCGGCGGGCCCGCGCGGCGCGCCAGCCGGATCCGGAGCAGCGCCAGCGTCACCGCCGACCCGAGCGCGGCGAGCACGCCCGCCTGCAGGGCGCCGAGCTCCTCGATGGGGGACGCGTCGTCGTGCAGGCCGCGCAGGCTCGACATCGGCGCGATCGCGTTCGACAGCGGGGCGACCTGCGGGGACGCGACCGGCGGCAGCGCGACCTGCGGCGCCCGGATGTCGCCGAGCAGGCCGGGCACCGTGGACGGCAGCCCGGTCGGCACGCCCGGGGACGGCGCTCCCGGGTCGAGCGTCGAGGTCAGCGCGGCGAGGTCGGCGGGCACGGTGCCCGACGGGTCGGTGACGACGAGGGTGAAGGACCGGGACGCGGCCTTCGCACCGGACGCGGAGACGGTCGCGGTCACCCGGACGGCGCGCGGGTCGGCGTCGGCGGGGACGCTGACGGTCACGGTCGCGTTCCCGCCGCCCGCGCCCAGCGTCCCGATGCTCCGCTGCGCCGGACGGACGGTCGCGCCCGGCGCGGTGACCCGCAGGACGGCGCCCTTCGAGGCGGCGCCGAGCGACCAGTAGTGCGCCGTCACCCTGATCGAGCCGCCCGGCCGCACGGTCGTCCCGGTGGCGGACAGCTCCACGGCCAGCCGGCCGGGCCCGCTCGGCCCGCCCGGGTCGGTGGGCGTGGGCGTCGGGGTGGGCGTCGGGGTCCCGGTCGGCGGGTCCGTCGGCGTGGGGGTGGGCGTCTCGGTCGGCGGATCGGTCGGCGGGTCCGTCGGCGTCGGGGTGGGGGTGGGCGTCGGGGTGGGGTCCGGCGTCGGCGTGGACGTGTCGGGCGGCGGGGTCGGGGTCGGGGTGTCCGACGGCGGCGGCGTCGTGTCGCTCGGGGACGTGCTGGGCGTCGGATCCGCCATCGCCGGGGTCGCCCCCGAGACCGAGAGGAGAGCCGCGGCGCCCACCCCCGCGAGCAGAACTCCGCCGGTCGAACGTGAACGCACCTGTCCGCCTCCCCCGCCTAGTGACGATCGGTACAATTGTCCGAAACGAATCCAAGCACGGGGTGAATGGGCCGGACAAGAGCGGCGATGACCCGGCGTCCGATTGCTCACTTCGGTGGGTGATCTTCCCTGACGGATTGTCAATATGTGCGCACGAACGTGCTCGTCAATCCCCTTCCGTGCCCTTCCGGTTCGGCCGATCGTTCCGCCGGATCCGGCCATCGCGCGCGAACCCGCCCCTCTCACCGAGGCCCCGGACGTCGCGCGCGGGGCTCAGCGGGAGGGGCGAAGGCGTTCGATCCGGTCGAGACGCCCCTCGATGAGGTCGTCGTGGGCGATCGCGAAATCGCCGTTCGGCATCGCGGTGGCGAACTCGGCGCCCAGGACCGTGTCGGGCAGGAAGGCGCGCACCTTGCCGCGCAGCCCGCGCTCGTAGCCGACCGGCACGCCCCAGCCGTCGGGGGCCTCGTCGGTGCCGAAGACGACCCAGTGGTCGGTCGGGACGGGCTCGTCCGGGTCCGGCGGGCCGCCGGTGTGGGCGTCCAGCGCCGGGGCGGTGAGGACGTCCGGGTCGAGCGGCTCGTACCACGTCAGCAGCGGCTTGGCGCGGCGCGCGTCGGCGTTGTCGAAGCAGCAGACCGCGATGGAGTGGAGCGGGTAGTGGTCGGCGTAGAACTCCATGAGCGCCGGGTCGAGGCGGGGCCGCCGGTGCTCGGGGACGCGGCCCAGCGCGGCAGGGATCAGCGTCGGGTCCCCGGCCAGCAGGACGGTGTAGACGTCGTGCTCGAACACCTGCACGGCCTCGGGTTCGTCGTACGACATCCAGTCCATGGTCAGGGCGCCCGCGCTCCGCGCCAGCGGGCGCACGGCCTCGACCATGGCCGCGAGGACGCGCCCGCCGCGCCGTCCCACCGGGACGAACCGGTCGGGCGTCATCGTCCGCGCGGGCAGGTGCAGGAGCATCGCGTTCGGGCCGTCCGCGAGGTTCAGCGCGGTGTTCTCGTACCCGAGCACCTCGATCGCGCCGTGGAGCGGATGCCGCCGACGACCGACGTACAGGGTCGTTCCAGAGAACTCGGCCTCGGCCATCGATACGCACATGTCCGGCGAAAGTAGTCGAACCACCATAGACATGGGGGCCGGACCGGCGGAAACGTCGAAATCTCGGGCAGGTTCGGGTCACACGGGACGCGCGGGACCGTTATCCTGACCTTCGGGTTACCGCTCCCTGACGGAAAGTCGAAGAGGTCCATGCCGACGTCAACCTGGTTCCGCCTGAACGTCGCCAAGCGCGCACGTGTGCTTGAGGTGGCGATGAAGGAGTTCGGGGAGCACGGGTACTCGACCGGCAGCCTCAACACCATCGCACGCGAGGCCGGCATCGCCAAGGGCTCGCTGTTCCAGTACTTCAACGACAAGTTGGAGTTCTTCGCGTTCGTCTGCGACGAGGCGTCCCGGCGCATCCGCGAGGAGATGGAGCGCCGGATGGCCAACGTCGACTTCGACCAGCAGTTCGACGAGTGGCTCTTCGACGTCATGTGCGACTGGTCGGAGTACATGGAGGCGCACCCGCTCGAGCGCGGCGTCACGGCGGCGACGAACTTCGAACTCGACAACGCCGTCCGGGCCGTCGTCCGCGACACCGCCAACCAGCACTACCTCCAGGTCATCCATCCGACGCTGCAGCTGTGGCAGGAGATGGGGCAGATCCGCGCGGACGCCGACCTCGAGGTCCTCGCCACGACGATCCTGTCGCTCCTGCCGTTCCTCGCGCTGGCCCCCTACTACGACGGCCTGGACCCGATCCACGGCCTGCGCGGCCGGACGCCGGCCCAGCAGCGCCCGGTGATCCGGCAGCTCATCGCCGGGTACCGGCCGATGTTCGCCCCGGAGAAATGACCGCGCCGGCGGGGGCCGGAGCGGCCCCCGCCGCCCCGCCACCGCACCGCCCGGC
Organism: Actinomadura cremea; assembly: GCF_014648495.1. Classification (GTDB taxonomy): domain Bacteria; phylum Actinomycetota; class Actinomycetes; order Streptosporangiales; family Streptosporangiaceae; genus Spirillospora; species Spirillospora cremea. The sequence continues at coordinate 389,774 of NZ_BMRF01000002.1, read as the reverse complement.
CGGCCCGTCAGGGGAGCAGGGTGTACTCCTCCGGCCTGGCCTTGCGCGCGCCCGCCCAGTACTCGAACGTGTGCCCCGGCCAGAGCGTGCGGTTGACGCCCTTGTCGTCCAGGTACCAGCTCTGGCAGCCGCCCTCGCTCCAGACGGCCTTGCGCAGCCGCCGGTGCAGCCGGTCGTTGAACCGGCGCGCCGCCTCCGGCCTGGGCTCGATGGCGTCCGCGCCGCTCTCCTGGACGAGCCGCAGGCAGCTCAGCACGTGCTTGATCTGCACCTCGATCATGAAGACGACCGAGTTGTGGCCGAGCCCGGTGTTCGGGCCGAGCAGCATGAAGAAGTTCGGCAGGCCCGGGATCGTGGTGCCGCGGTGCGCCTCGATGCCGTCCGCCCACAGCTCCTGGAGCTTGACGCCGCCGCGCCCGGTGACGCGCAGTTCGGTGAGCGCGTCGGTCACCTTGAACCCGGTGCCGTAGACGATGCAGTCGACCTCGTACTCCCGGCCGTCCGTCGTGACGATCGAGTGCTCGCGCACCTCGGCGACGCCGGACGTCTCGACGTCCACGTTCGGCCGGGAGAGCGCCGGATAGTAGTCGTTGGACAGCAGGACCCGCTTGCAGCCGATCGTGTAGTCCGGCGTCACCTTGGCGCGCAGTTCGGGGTCGGGGATCTGCCGCCTCAGGTGCCGGCGGGCGAGCCACTCCATCGGGCCCGACAGCCGCGGGTCGATGGTGAAGCCGACGGCGCGGGCCTCGAGCGCCCAGTAGATCCCGTTCCGGAACCCGCGGGCCGCGCCCGGCACCTTCTCGAACGCCTGCCGGACGGGCGCCGGGAACTTCCGGTCGGGCTTCGGCTGGATCCACGGCGGCGTCCGCTGGAACAGCGCGAGGTGCTCGACCCGCTCGGCGATCTGCGGGACGAACTGGATCGCGGACGCGCCCGTGCCGATGACGGCGACGCGCTTGCCGGTGAGATCGTAGGAGTGGTCCCACTCGGCGGAGTGGAACGCGGTGCCCTGGAAGCGCTCGATGCCGGGAAGGTCCGGGTACGCCGGGATGTGCAGGGCGCCGATACCGGACACGATGGCCTTGGGCGTCAGGACCGTCCCGCCGGCGAGCGTCACGTTCCAGCGCTTGGCCGCGTCGTCGTACTCCATGCTCTCGACGTCCGCGCCGAACCGGATGTGCTCGCGCACCCGGTGCTTGTCGGCCGTCCGCTCCATGTACGAGCGGATCTCGGGCTGCGGCGCGAACATCCGCGACCAGCCCGGGTTGAGCTCGAAGGAGAACGAGTACATGTGCGACGGGACGTCGCAGGCGCACCCGGGGTAGGTGTTGTCGTGCCACGTCCCGCCGAGGGCCTCGCCCTTCTCCAGGATGACGAAGTCGTTGAATCCGGCCTTCTTGAGACCGATCGCCATGCCGAGCCCCGCGAAGCCGGAGCCGATGATGACGATCGCCGGTGCACGCTCGCTCATAACCGTCCTCTCCCGTTACCTACTCCGGGTAAGTTACCGGCAGTAGGTTACTGACGGTAGGTCCAACAGATAGGATTTTCCTGTGAATGCCGCCACACCCCACCGACGCCGGATGTCCCGGGACGAACGGCGGCGGCAGATGCTGGACGTCGCGGAGCAGGTGTTCGGCGAGCAGGGCTACCAGGCCACCTCGATGGACGAGATCGCCGACCGCTGCGGCGTCTCCAAGCCCATGCTGTACGAGCACTTCGGCTCCAAGGACGGCCTGCTGCTGGCCTGCATGCGCCGGTCCAAGACCGAACTGTTCGAGGTCACGCAGAAGGCCATGGCCCAGGCGACCGATCCCGCCGACATCCTGTGGCGCGGCATGGTCGCCTACTTCGGGTTCGTCGAGTCGCACAGCGCGTCGTTCGCCATGATCCTGCGCGAGCCGATCGGCCCGCCGGAGACCATGCGCGCCCTGGACGAGGCGCGCACGCAGCAGAGCACGCTGATCGCGGGCGTCCTCGCCACGTTCGCCCCGCAGGCGCCCGCCGACGTCATCGACGCCTACACGCAGATCATCATGGGCGCGAGCGAGCGGCTCGCCCAGTGGCAGACCGGCCGGCCCGACGTGTCCGCCGAGGACGCCGCCCGCTACATGACCGACTTCTGCTGGAGCGGGCTCAGCCCCTACCTCGGCTGACGCCCGCCCGCTCCGGCCCGGCACCGGCCGGGTCGGGCCGGGGCCGGCCGGGGCCGTGCCGCCTAGCGCGCGGAACGGGCGCGGGGCAGGGCCTCCAGGGCGCCGATCAGCAGGTCGAGGCCGAACTCGAAGTCGGCCTCCGGGTCGTGCCGGGCGAGTTCGGGCCCGAGCGCGATGACGTGCGGGAACTCGTCGGCGTCCAGCCTGGCGAAGTCGGCGGCCGGGCTCGTGTCGAGATGGTGGAGCCACTTGCCGAAGCCGATCTCGCGCATCTGCGCGCCGAGCGCGTACGCCATCAGCGCCCGCATGATCCGGACGGCGGTCTCGCCCTCGAACCCGGCCGCCTCGGCCAGCGCGAGGGCGCGCTCGGCGGGGCGCAGCCCGATCGTCGTGTCGAACTTCCGCGTCAGGACGACCGTCATGCAGCGCGGGTACTCGTGCGCGACCGTCCGGAAGGCCCGCACCAGCGCGCGCGCACGGTCCTGCCAGGACGCGGACGGGTCGTCCTGCAGTTCCATCCCGGACACGACGTGCTCGCCGACGCCCTCCAGCAGCGCGCCCTTGTTCGGGACGTGGTTGTAGAGCGACATCACGGCGACGTCGAGCTCGGCCGCGACGCGCCGCATCGACAGGGCGTCCGCGCCCTCCCGCTCGATGAGCCCGATCGCCGCGCGGACGATCCGCCCCCGGGTGAGGGCCGGGCGCCGCTCCGGGATGCCGCGCTCGGAGGTGCCGGAGGTCACGTCCGCCGCCCGTCCCTTCGCCATTGACAGCCCGGGTGGGCCATGTCACGGTACGTACAGTGTACGTCAGACGTACATCGTACGTTAGCGTCCTCGAGGGGGAACGCCATGTCGACCCATGACCTCTACACCGCGCCCGTCGACACGTCCACCTGGAACGTCCCCATGGCCGGCGACGCCCGGTTCACCTGGGAGTACGACGACGGCCGCGACCGGCTCCTCGCCCTGTACCAGAAGGGCAAGGACAAGCAGTGGGACTCGGTCAAGCGCATCGACTGGGACCTGGAGGTCGATCCGCACGACGTCCTCGGCGTCCCCGACCAGTCCCTCGCCATCTACGGGACGAAGTACTGGGACCGGTTCTCGAAGAAGGACCTCGGCGAGCTCCGCAGGCACTCGGCGTCCTGGCAGTTCTCCCAGTTCGTGCACGGCGAGCAGGGCGCGATGGTCACCGCCGCCCGCATCGTCGAGTCCGTCCCGGACCTGGACTCCAAGTTCTACTCCGCCACCCAGACGATGGACGAGGCCCGGCACGTCGAGATCTTCTCGAGGTTCCTGCAGGAGAAGATCGGCCTCGTCTACCCCATCAACACGAAGCTGCAGGAACTCCTCGACGAGACCCTCTGCGACTCCCGCTGGGACATGCCCTACCTCGGCATGCAGGTGCTCATCGAGGGCCTCGCGCTCGCCGCGTTCGGCGTCATGCGCGACGTCACCACCAAGCCGCTCCCGAAGCAGATCCTCGCCTACGTCATGCAGGACGAGGCGCGGCACGTCGCGTTCGGGCGGCTCGCCCTGCGCGACTACTACAAGCAGCTCTCCCCCGCCGAACTCCGCGAACGCGAGGACTTCGTGATCGAGGGCTGCCACCTCATGCGCGACCGCATCCGCGGCCGCGAGATCTGGGAGAACTTCGGCGTCCCGCCGTCGGAGGTCGACCAGATGGTGAACGACTCGCCGTACATGCGGACGTTCCAGAGCCTGCTGTTCAGCCGGATCGTCCCGTGCGTCAAGGACATCGGGCTGTGGAGCGACCGCATCCGCGAGACCTACGACGACATGGGCGTCCTGGACATGTCCAAGGGCGACCTCGACGCCCTCATGAGCCAGGACGAGGAGATCGCCGAGCGGATCGACGGCGAGCGGTTCGCGGCCGAGGAGGCCGAGCGCCGGGCCGAGGTCGACACCGTCATCGCGGAGGCGTCCTCCGGCTGAGTACCTTAGACCCACTCGTCGGGACGTTGATCACGGAGGTAGGCATGCCCCTCGCGCACTTCGACGGCGCACTGGCCGTCGTCACCGGAGCAGGCAGCGGGTTCGGCCGGGCCATCACCCTCGCCCTCGCCGAGCGGGGCGCCACGGTGATCGCCGCCGACATCGACCTGCCCGCGGCCGAGCGCACGGTCACGCTCGCCAAGACGCTCGGCCCCGGCGGCGCCGCCTACGAGGTGGACGTCGCCGACCGGGCCGCGATGGAGACGTTCGCCGCCGAGATCAAGACCGCCCACCACGTCCCCGACATCGTCGTCAACAACGCGGGCATCGCCGTCACCGGCCCCTTCATGGACACCGGCGTGGACGACTGGGAGCGCATTCTCGGCGTCAACCTGTGGGGCGTCGTCCACGGCTCCCGCCTGTTCGGCAAGCAGATGGTCGACCGCGTCGCCGCGCTGCCCAACAAGCCCGACAAGCCGAACCTCGGCGGCCACATCGTCAACGTCGCGTCCGCCGCCGCGTTCGCCCCCTGGCGGTCCATGCCCGCCTACTGCACCACCAAGTCGGCCGTGCTCATGCTCAGCCAGAGCCTGCGCGCCGAACTCGCCGGCCACCGCATCGGCGTCACCGCCGTCTGCCCCGGCTTCGCCAACACCAACATCGCCGCGAACGCCACCTTCGTCGGCGGCGACGCCGCCGCCCGCGCCCGCCTCAGGGAGCGCGGCCAGAAGGCCGTCCGGCTCCGCAACTACCCGCCCGAGAAGGTCGCCGAGCGCGTCGTCGAGGCGATCGTCAAGAACCGCGCCGTCGTCCCGATCAACTTCGAGGGCCACTTCCTGCACGCCCTCTCCCGGATCTCCCCGGGAGCCACCCGCCTGCTGGCCCGCATCCCCGTCCCCCGGTAGGCGCCGGCCCCTGCGACCCGGACGACCACGATCCGCTCGGCGCGTACGTCCGGAGGTCAGAGATCATGAGGCGTCCCCGGTGCCCTCTCCGCGGCCCGGGGGCGTCGCCGTGCGGTGCGCTCCGTCGGGGAAGGGCATCGAGCCCGGACGGTGGTCCCGCGGGCGAGGCGGTCGGGTTCCGTTATCGCCGCGGACGGCCGGACGGCCGCCGCCTCCGCCACTCGGGCGCCTGCGGCGGGCCCACCGTTCTTCGGCGCGATCGGGTTTCCGGACGGCCGCGCGTGCGGCGCACGGGAGCGGACCGGGCTCCTTACACCTATAACCGGTTCCCGTTGACAGCGCGCCATTTATCTCGACGTCGAGCATGACATTACCGAATGGCACTCTAATCGCGTGCAATGGTCCGGCCCCGGGGCACGAAAAGGGCCGCGGAGTGTGGTCCACTCCGCGGCCCGTCGACGCGTACATGTCGCCGACCTGGATGTTCACACCCAGGACACTCCGTCCGATGGCCCGGTCACGTCGTCGACCTCCTCCTCCCCAAGCGTCCACAAGCGCACCGGCCGCGATAACTGGCTGGGGACCTCGACCGGCGCGCTCCCTCCCCTTAACCCCACACCTTAGAAGGTACTGACAGTAAATATGCCATGATCGGCCGATTCAGGTCAGAATTGTAGAGACGTGAGAACTTCTCGCGCCACGGAGGTCGCGGCGGCGAGGCACTCCCGCTCCCGCCCGGCCCCTTCGCCCCGCTCGCTGTAGCTCACCGTGATCACGGCGTTCCGGAGCCGGACGGTCGCCTGCCCGACGACCGTCGGCTGCCCCTCGTCGCTCTTGAACCACCGGAACGCCTCGTCCCCGAGGCCCGGCCGCCGCTCGAGCGTGACCGTCCGGACGAGCGGCGCCTCGTGCGCCTGCCGCCACTGCGCGTCGAAGGACCGCCGCGCGTCCTCCACCGGCGTGGCCGTGTTGCCGGGCGCGTACAGGTGCGCCTCCACCCGCAGCCAGCGGAACGCCGAACCGGTCGACGCGTAGGTGCACGTCGTCAGCGTGGAGTTCGCGCTGTCCCGCTGCCGCGCGTCCGGGATCGTCCGCCGCACGGTCTCGTCCGTCACCATCCCGCACGGCTCGGGCAGCGCCGCGATCGGCGCGCCGCCCGCCGGGGACGGCGATGGCGCGGGCCGCGACGCGGGCGGCGCGTCCGTCCGGGGCGCGGTGACGCTCGGCTCGTCGCCCGAACGCAGCACCAGCGCCCCGCCGCCGGCGACGCCGGCCGCCACGACGGCCGCCAGCAGCGCGAGCAGCTTCGGCCGGCGTTTCCGCGCCGGCGGATCCGGCGCCGAGTACACCCGCTCGAACGGCTCGGGCGGCCGCGGAAGGCCCGCGCCCTCCCGGCTCGCCGCGTCCGCGCCCGCGCCCGATCTCCCCACGCTCGTCAACGTAGTCAGGGACGCCCGCGCTGACCAGGTCCCCCTGGCGATCCATTCGTCAGACCGGTCGGTCACCATGGGAGACATGCGGATCATCGAGGTCGCCCGCACGTCGGCGGTCGTCGCGGAGACGTCCGGGCGCAAGGCCAAGGTCGCGGCGCTGGCCGCGTGCCTGGGCGGCGCGGGCGCGGCGGAGGCGCCGATCGCCGTGGCCTACCTGTCCGGCGAGCTGCCGCAGCGGCAGATCGGCGTGGGGTACGCGGCGCTGCGCGACGTCCCGCCGCCCGCCGACGTCCCCGCCCTGACCGTCGCGGAGGTCGACGCGGCGTTCACCGAGATCGGCGCCGTGTCCGGGAAGGGGTCGGTCGCCCGCCGCAAGGAGCTGGTCGCCGCGCTGCTGGCCCGCGCGACCCGCCCCGAGCAGGACTTCCTCATCCGGCTCCTCGCCGGGGAACTGCGCCAGGGCGCCCTGGACGGCCTGATGGCGGAGGCGATCGCGTCCGCCGCGAAGGTCCCGGCGGCCGACGTCCGGCGCGCGTTCATGCTGCGCGGCTCGCTCGGCCCGGTCGCGACCGCCGCGCTGGCCGACGGCGCCGCCGGGCTGCGGGCCTTCACGCTGGAGGTCGGGCGCCCGGTGAAGCCGATGCTGGCCGCGTCGGCGGCGTCCATCGACGAGGCGTTCGGCAAGCTCGACGCGGAGGCGGCCGTGGAGTGGAAGCTCGACGGCGTCCGCGCGCAGGTCCACGTGTCGGACGGCGACGTCCGCGTCTTCACCCGCACGCTCGACGAGATCACCGGGCGGCTGCCCGAGGTCGTCGCGGCCGTCCGCGAACTGCCCGTGCGCGACGCGGTGCTCGACGGCGAACTGATCGCCCTCCGCGACGACGGGAGCCCGTACCCGTTCCAGGTCACCGGCGCGCGCACGGCCACCCGCACCGCGAAGGACGCCGAACCCGTCCCGCTCACCCTGTACCTGTTCGACGTCCTGCACCTGGACGGCGCCGACCTGCTCGACGCGCCCGGCGCCGAACGCAGCGCCGCGCTCGCCCGGACCGTCCCCGACCGCCTGCGGATGCCCCGGCTCGTCACCGGCGACCCCGCCGCCGCGAAGGAGATGTTCGACGAGGCCGTCGCGCGCGGCCACGAGGGCGTCGTCGTCAAGTCCCTCGACACGCCCTACACGGCGGGCCGCCGCGGCGCCGGGTGGATCAAGGTCAAGCCCCGCCACACCCTCGACCTCGTCGTGCTCGCGGCCGAGTGGGGCCACGGCCGCCGCAGCGGGCTGCTGTCGAACCTGCACCTCGGCGCCCGCGATCCCGAGTCCGGCGGGTTCGTCATGCTCGGCAAGACCTTCAAGGGCCTCACCGACGAGCTCCTCGCCTGGCAGACCCGCACGTTCCGCGAGCTCGCCGTCCGCGAGGACGACCGGACGGTCCACGTCCGTCCCGAACTCGTCGTCGAGATCGCCTTCGACGGCGTCCAGCACAGCACCCGCTACCCCGGCGGCATCGCGCTCCGCTTCGCCCGCGTCCTGCGCTACCGCCCCGACAAGTCCGCGAGCGAGGCCGACACCATCGACACCGTCCGCGCCGTGGCCCCGGTCATGGACTGACCGCCCGCCCCGATCGTCCGAGACGGCCACCCGACGCGACCGACCCACGCGCGGACCGGGGTCAGCGGGGGCCCTGCTCGGCGTGGCCCTGCTCGGCGTGGCCCCGGTCGGGGCGGCCGGTGTCCGGGCCGTCGGTGCCGGGGCGGCCGTCCGGCGTCCGGGGCGTGCGGACGTGGCCGAGGCGCAGGCGGGGGTTCCTCGGGCGCGGCGCGTCGGCGCGGGCGGCCTCGGCGCGGCGCACCCGGAGGCGGGCGGCGGTGCGGGTGCGGACGCGGGTGACGGCGTGGCCATCGGCCCGCGCGGCGGCGCGGCGCCGGGCGCGGACGGCCTTGCGGCGGCGGACGCGTTCGGAGGTGGCGCGGCGGTGCCGGAGCTCGGGCGGGATCAGGTCGTGGCGTCCGGCGATGAACTCCTGCACCCAGATCTTGCCGCGGATGAGGGGGCGGCGGATGCGCTTCTCCCGGTGGGCGGCCCGCCCGTACTTGCGCGAGTCGACGTCGTACCACCAGCGGGACCAGGGCGAGCCCGGACGGGCGACGCGGACGGCGCCGACGATCAGCAGGGCGGGCACGAAGAGGCCGATGAGGCCCGTCCAGATCTTGCCCTTCAGCAGCGTGAGGACGGCGAGGACCAGGTTGACCGCGAGGGACGCGACGTAGAACCCGGAGACGAGCTCGATCCGGACCCCGGGGATGGAGGGGAGCGGCGAGCTCTCGACGCCGAGCGGGTTGACGCCGAGCAGGAGCAGGCCCGTGACGGCGATGGCGACGAACACGGCGTCGACGGACGCGCGGCCCTTCTCGGTCCAGTAGACGTCGCTGAGGTGCAGGATCAGCGCGAACTCGTCGAGGACGAGCGCGGAGCCCATGCCGAACACGACGGCGGCGGCGAGGTCGAACCCGACGCGCCCGTCCGGGACGGCGAGGCTCGCGACCCCGCCGACCAGCATGAGGACGACGCCGAAGACGACGTGGTGGATGTGGACGTCGCCGGCCTTGACGTTGCGGAACCACCAGCGGACGTCCGCGCGGATCAGCCGCACGTTCACCCGCGTCAGGACGAACGTGACGATGAACGCGACGAAGAAGCCGAACAGCGGCAGCCGGCCGGTGTCGACGATGCGATGCTCGAACAAGTGGATCATGTGCCCCCCGAGAGCTCCATGATGCCCGGTGACTTGCACCGATATCGTGGGAACCTGCCGATCGAGGCCGATCGAGGGGGGAACCGTGAGCGGGATCGTGGAGCGCTGTGACCCCGGCGGCCGGGCCTGGATCGCCGAGGCGATCCGCCTGGTCGAGGCGGACGCGAACCGCAGCGCGGACACGCACCTGCACGTGTTCCCGCTGCCGCCCGCGTGGGGCATCGACCTGTACCTGAAGGACGAGTCGGTGCATCCGACGGGGTCGCTGAAGCACCGGCTGGCGCGGTCGCTGTTCCTGTACGGGCTGGCGAACGGGTGGATCACCCGCGACACGACGATCATCGAGGCGTCCAGCGGGTCGACGGCGGTGTCGGAGGCGTACTTCGCGCGGCTGCTCGGGCTGCCGTTCGTCGCGGTGATGCCGGCGTCCACGAGCCCGGAGAAGATCTCGCTCATCGAGTTCTTCGGGGGGCGCTGCCATCTGGTGGACGAGCCGGGCGCGATCTACGACGAGTCGCGGCGGCTCGCGGCCGAGTGCGGCGGGCACTTCATGGACCAGTTCACCTTCGCCGAGCGCGCGACGGACTGGCGCGGCAACAACAACATCGCCGAGTCGATCTTCGAGCAGCTGCGGCTGGAGCGGTTCCCCGAGCCGTCCTGGGTCGTGGTGGGCGCGGGGACGGGCGGGACGTCCGCGACGATCGGGCGGTACGTGCGGTACCAGCAGTTCCAGACGCGGCTGGCGGTGGTCGATCCGGAGGGTTCGGCGTTCTTCGGCTCGTTCGAGGACCGGGATCCGGGACGGACGGCGTCCGGTTCGCGGATCGAGGGCATCGGGCGCCCGCGCGTCGAGCCGTCCTTCCTGCCGACGGTGATCGACCGGATGGTCCGGGTGCCGGACGCGGCGTCGATCGCGGCGATGCGGTGGACGAGCGCGATCGGCGGCCGGAGCGTGGGCGGCTCGACGGGCACGAACATGTGGGGCGCGGCGCGGCTGATCGGCGAGATGCGGGCGCGCGGGGAGCGCGGCAGCGTGGTGACGCTGATCTGCGACGGCGGCGAGCGCTACGCGGGGACGTACGCGTCGGACACCTGGCTGCGCACGCAGGGCCTCGACATCGCGCCGTACATGGTCGCGCTGGACCGCTTCCTCAGGACCGGCGCCCTGCCGGAGGTCGAGCCGGACGGGCCGGGCGAGGTCACATGAGCCGGATCGGGTTCACCAGGTCGGCGTAGATCAGCAGACCGCCCATGACGATCAGGACGATCGCCATGGCGTAGGTCACCGGCAGCGCCTTGGCGACGTCCACGTAGCCGGGGTCGGGCCGGCGGAAGATCCGGGCGAAGAACTTCTTGATCGCCTCCAGCAGGGCGCCGGCGATGTGGCCGCCGTCCAGCGGGAGCAGCGGGACGAGGTTGAACAGCCCGACCGCGAGGTTCAGCGAGCCGAGCAGCATGACGAAGTAGGAGACCTTCTCCTGCCCGGTGAGCGCGTCGGACGCGGCGATCTCCCCGCCGAAGCGGCTGACGCCGACGACGCCGACCGGCCCGTTCGGGTCGCGCTCCTCGCCGCCGAAGGCCGCCTCGAACACGCCGACCATCTTCTGCGGCATGTTGATCAGCGCCTCGACGGTCCGGCCCGTGAGGTCGACCATGTGCTCGGCGACGGCGCCGGGCCCCTGCCGCTCCAGCTCGCGGGTGGGGGTGATGCCGAGGAAGCCGACGGTGACGACCTTGTCGGGGTCGTCCAGGCTCGTCAGCTTGTTCTGCGCGATCGGGACGGTCACCCGCCGCGTGGCGCCGTCGCGCTCGATCGTCATCGGGACGGTCTTGTTCGCCGAGTCGCGGATCAGCAGCTGCAGCTGCTCGTAGTCCTCGATGCGGGTGCCGTTGTAGGAGACGACGCGGTCACCGGCCTGCAGGCCCGCCTGCCGCGCCGGGGTCGGCGCGGCGTTCGCGGGGCAGGTGTCGACGTTCGCGGCCTGGCTCGCCGGGATGATGCAGTCGGACACCTGGCTGATGGTGGGCTTGCTGACGTACGTGCCGAGCCCCATGATCAGGATTCCGAAGAAGATCACCGCGAGCAGCAGGTTCATCGCCGGGCCGCCGAACATGATCAGCAGCTTCTGCCACCAGGGCTTGGCGTAGAAGACGCGGTTCTCGTCGCCGGGCCGGACCTCCTCCAGGGCCGCGCCGCGCGCGGACTCGATCAGCCCCTGCCACGGGCCGGTGCTGATCTGCCGGACCTCGCCGGGCCTGTCGCCCTTGCGCGGCGGCAGCATCCCGATCATCCGGATGTAGCCGCCGAGGGGGATCCATTTGACGCCGTACTCGGTCTCGCCCTTGTGCCGGGACCACAGGGTGGGCCCGAAGCCGACCATGAACTGGGTCGTGCGGACCTTGAACAGCTTGGCGAAGGAGAAGTGCCCCAGCTCGTGCAGGGCGATGGACGCCATCAGGCCGAAGAAAAGGATCAGTACGCCGGCCAGCCAGCCCATGGGTCACCCCTCCGGTCGTCCGAGCCCCCGCCCGTCCGGGGTGATCTCCAGGAACCAACTCAGCGTACGTCATGCGGCGTGCCGTCCGGATGCCCCAAGAAACGCCCGTTCTGGCGCTCATTTTGCGCACGAAGAGCAAATCGGGACATGTCGGTTGGCAAGCGCGTCGATATCGGGGCGGCCCCGGCAGTGCGCATCATGCATGCGCGCCATGCGGCGCGCGGCGCGTCATGCGGTGCGAGTCGTGGCGCTCCCGTCCGTCCACCGGAAGGAAACGCAGTGAAACGCACTCTCATCGCGGTGCCCGCCCTGGCGATCGCGCTGGCCGCCGGCGGCTGCGGAGGCTCGGACGGCGGCGGGGACGCGGGCGCGACGGCACCCGCCCCGGGCACGTCCGCGCCGTCCGGCGCCCCGGAGGGCGGCGGCGCGCCGCCGTCCGGGAACGGGACCGCGGGCGGGGGCGGCCCGGCGGCCGGGGGGATGCCGAGCGGGGCCGCGACCTCGAACGCGACCAAGGCGTTCAACGACTGCATGGCCGGGCAGGGCGTGCGGATGCCGACGCCGACACCGGGCACGACGCCGTCCAAGGCGCAGATCGACCGGGTCAGGAAGGCGATGGAGGCGTGCGTGGAGAAGTTCTCCACCGATCCGCCCGCCGGGTGACGCCGGGCTGGTCGCGACGGCGGCGCCGCTGCTAGCCTGGCGCGCAGCCGTTCATCCCGTGCGGGAGAGTCCCCGGCAGCCGGCCCGGGACGCCGAAGGAGCAAATCCTCCCCGGAACCTCTCAGGCCCATGGACCGCACGGGCCAGGCGACCTCTGGAAAGCGGGGACCCCGGTCCCCCGCCGAAGGTGAAAGCCCGCGGTGCGGGGCGTCCAGCGCGACGTCCGCCGCGGGTGAAGCTCTCAGGCGCCGATGACAGAGGGGGAGGCACCGAGCCGCCCGGCGCGCGAGTGGGACGATGGACCACGTCGCGTCCGTGACGAAGGAGCCGAACCCATGCCCGCCGATCCGACCGCGAAGCGAACGCCGCTGCACGACGTCCACGTGGACCTCGGCGCGAACCTCGTCGACTTCGCCGGTTACCTGATGCCGCTGCGCTACGCGAGCGAGACGGCCGAGCACCGGGCCGTCCGCACCGGCGCGGGGCTGTTCGACCTGTCCCACATGGGGGAGATCTTCCTCTCCGGGCCGGACGCCGGGGCGGCGCTCGACCACGCGCTGGTCGGCAACCTGTCGCCGATGCGGATCGGCAAGGCCCGGTACACGATGATCTGCGCGCCGGACGGCGGCGTCCTCGACGACCTGATCGTGTACCGGCTCGCGGACGAGACGTGGATGGTCGTCGCGAACGCCGCGAACGCCGACGTCGTCCGGGACGCGCTGAGCGAGCGGGCGCGGGGCTTCGACGCCGCCGTCGACGACCGTTCGGAGGCGTACGCGCTGATCGCGCTGCAGGGCCCGCACGCGCAGGAGATCCTCGCGCGCTTCACCGGCGCCCCGCTGGACGACCTCGGCTACTACGCCGTCCTCGCCGACCGCGTCGCGGGCGTCGACGCGCTGGTCGCCCGCACCGGCTACACGGGCGAGGACGGCTTCGAGCTGTTCGTCGACGCGGCCGACGCCGCCGGCCTGTGGCGGGAGCTGGCCGCCGTGGACGGGGTCGTCGCGTGCGGGCTCGCGGCGCGCGACAGCCTCCGGCTGGAGGCCGGGATGCCGCTGTACGGCAACGAGCTGACCGCCGAGACCACCCCGTTCGAGGCCGGGCTCGGCCGTGTGGTCAAACTGGACAAGCCCGTCGACTTCGTCGGCAAGAGCGCCCTGGCGGCGCAGGCCCAGACCCCCGCGGGCCGTAGGCTCGTGGGACTGGTGGCCCGGGGGCGTCGCGCGCCCCGCAAGGGGTATGCGGTCGTCACGTCCGACGGCGCGCCGTGCGGCGTCGTGACGAGCGGCGCACCGTCGCCCACACTGGGCAGGCCGATCGCCATGGCGTACCTCGACACCGGCGTCGGGGAGTCCGATCTGGCCGTGGACGTCCGCGGCCGGGCGGAACCGGTCGACGTCGTCGCCCTGCCGTTCTACAAGCGTCCTTGAAAGAGAGAGCACTAACGTGAGCGTTCCGGAGCAGCTCCGCTACAGCGAGGAGCACGAGTGGGTGGCCGGCCTGGACGGCGCCGGGCAGGCGGCCGAGGACGGCATCGTCACGGTGGGGATCACCGCCCACGCCGCCGACGCCCTCGGTGAGATCGTCTACCTCGAGCTGCAGCCGTCCGAGGGCGACACCGTCGAGGCGGGCGAGCCCTGCGGCGAGGTGGAGTCGACCAAGTCGGTCAGCGACCTGTACTCCCCGGTCAGCGGCGAGATCACCGCGATCAACACGAGCGTGGTGGACGAGCCGAGCGTGATCAACGACGACCCGTACGGGGAGGGCTGGATCTTCAAGGTCCGCATCTCCGAGACCCCGGGCGACCTGCTGGACTCGGCCGCCTACGACAAGCTCGTCGAGGAGGCGTGACCGTGTCCCTCTACGCTTCGCTGGCCGAGGCCGACCCGCAGGTCGCCGAGGCCGTCGCCGCCGAGCTGCGGCGCCAGCAGTCCACGCTCGAGATGATCGCGTCGGAGAACTTCGCGCCGACGTCGGTGCTGGAGGCGCAGGGCTCGGTCCTCACCAACAAGTACGCCGAGGGCTACCCGGGCCGCCGCTACTACGGCGGCTGCGAGTACGTGGACGTCACCGAGCAGCTCGCCATCGACCGCGCCACGGAGCTGTTCGGCGCCGAGCACGCGAACGTCCAGCCGCACAGCGGCGCGCAGGCCAACACGGCCGTGTACTTCGCGCTGCTGCAGCACGGCGACACGATCCTCGGCCTCGACCTCGCGCACGGCGGGCACCTCACCCACGGGATGCGGCTGAACTACTCCGGCAAGGTGCTGACCGTGGTGCCCTACCACGTCCGCGCCGAGGACGGCCTGGTCGACATGGACGAGGTCGCCTCCCTCGCCGCCGAGCACCGCCCGAAGATGATCGTGGCGGGCTGGTCGGCGTATCCCCGGCAGCTCGACTTCGCCGCGTTCCGCGAGATCGCCGACTCGGTCGGGGCGCTGCTCATGGTCGACATGGCGCACTTCGCGGGCCTCGTCGCGGCGGGCCTGCACCCCTCGCCCGTCCCGCACGCCGACATCGTCACCACGACGACGCACAAGACGCTGGGCGGGCCGCGCGGCGGGCTGATCCTGTGCCGCGAGGAGTACGGCAAGAAGATCAACTCGGCGGTGTTCCCGGGCATGCAGGGCGGCCCGCTGGAGCACGTGATCGCCGCGAAGGCGGTCGCGCTGAAGATCGCCGGTTCGGACGAGTTCCGCGCCCGGCAGTCGCGCACCGTCGAGGGCGCGCGGATCCTCGCCGAGCGCCTCCTCGCCGAGGACGCGGCGAAGGCGGGCGTGAAGGTGCTGACCGGCGGCACGGACGTCCACCTGGTCCTGGTCGACCTCGTGGACTCCGAGCTGACCGGACGGGACGCCGAGGACCGGCTGCACGACGTCGGCATCACCGTCAACCGGAACGCGGTCCCGAACGACCCGCGCCCGCCGATGGTGACGTCCGGGCTGCGGATCGGCACCCCCGCCCTCGCCACGCGCGGCTTCACCACCGAGGACTTCGCCGAGGTCGCCGACGTGATCGCGCTGGCGCTGCAGCCGTCCTTCGACCGGGACGCGCTGGCCGCGCGGGTGAAGGTCCTCGCGGACCGGCACCCGCTGTACCCGAACCTCTAGATCGCCGCCCCCTCCGCCGGGCCGCGCGGCCCGGCGGAGGGGGCGCCGGGGGCACCCATGGCCATCAGCGTTTTCGACCTGTTCAAGATCGGCATCGGCCCCTCGTCCTCGCACACCGGCGGCCCGATGGCGGCCGCGCACCGGTTCGCCCGGAGCCTGCACCGGGACGGGCTGCTGGAGAAGACCGCGTCCGTCCGGGCCGTCCTCTACGGCTCGCTGGGCCTCACGGGCAAGGGGCACGGCAGCGACAAGGCCGTGATCCTCGGGCTGGAGGGCGACAGGCCGGAGACCGTGGACGTCGACACCGCCGACGAGCGCGTCGCGGACGTCCGCGCCCGCGGGACGCTCCGGCTGTTCGGCGACCACGACGTCCCGTTCGAGGTCGGCGAGCACCTGGTGTTCGAGCGGAAGGAGTCGCTGCCCGGCCACCCGAACGGGATGCGGTTCGCCGCGTTCGACGACTCGGGGAACGAACTGCGCGCGAAGGTGTACTACTCGGTCGGCGGCGGCTTCGTCGTGGACGAGAACGCCACCGGCGCCGACCGCATCAAGCCGGACGACACCGTCCTGCCCCACCGCTTCGACACCGCCGCCGAACTCCTGGAGCGCTGCGCGGAGACGGGCCTGTCCGTCTCCGGGGTGATGCTGGAGAACGAGCGGGCGTTCGGCCGCTCGACCGCCGAGATCCGCGCGGCGCTCCTCGACCTCTGGCACGTCATGCGCGCGTGCGTCGACCGGGGCTGCGACCGCGAGGGCCTGCTCCCCGGCGGGCTGAAGGTGCGCCGCCGCGCGCCGCAGCTGCACCGGCAGCTCATGGCGGAGGAGCCCGCCGACCCCCTGCACGCGATGGACTGGGTGACCCTGTTCGCCCTCGCCGTCAACGAGGAGAACGCGGCGGGCGGCCGGATCGTCACCGCCCCGACGAACGGGGCCGCCGGCATCGTCCCGGCCGTCCTGCATTACTACGACCGGTTCGTCCCCGGAAGCCCCTCCGCGCAGGAGCAGGACGACGGGATCGTCCGGTTCCTGCTGGCCGCCGGGGCGATCGGCGTGCTGTTCAAGCAGAACGCGTCCATCTCGGGCGCGGAGGTCGGCTGCCAGGGGGAGGTCGGCTCCGCCTGCTCGATGGCCGCCGCCGGGCTCACCGAGGTCCTGGGCGGGACGCCCGGCCAGGTGGAGAACGCGGCCGAGATCGGCATCGAGCACAACCTCGGCCTGACGTGCGACCCCGTGGGCGGGCTCGTCCAGGTGCCGTGCATCGAGCGGAACGCGGTCGGCGCCATCAAGGCCATCAGCGCGGCCCGCATCGCGCTGCGCGGCGACGGCCGCCACTTCGTCACCCTCGACAAGGCCATCAAGACCATGCGCGACACCGGCCGCGACATGCTCGACAAGTACAAGGAGACGTCCCGCGGCGGCCTCGCCGTCAACGTCATCGAATGCTGACGCAGCGTAGTACCTTGCGAATATGAGCACGTACCAGCCGGACGGCGAGGACGAGAACGCCCCCGCCGTCGAGGAGGCCGCCGACCTGGTGTTCGAGATGCGCGAGGAGCTGTTCGAGCGGCTCACGGAAACCTGATCCCGCCCACCGCGCTGGTGGCGACGGTCCTGCGGATGCGAATGCGGGTGGCACGGAAAGACCCGGGGGCCGCGGTGGAAATGGGAAGTGCCGCGACCCTCGGGCCGGCGGGCCGCTCAGTGGAAGGGGCCCATGCCGTGATCCGTGTGTTCCCTCCATACGTCGAAGAGCCCCTCCGCGGAGCCGCCCGTACGTGGGTGGTGGGACAAGTGCGCCTCCTCGTGCTCTCGACGTCAGGGTCTATTTCGGACGTTAGTCGCATATCCGACACCGTGGGCCCAAGGGCACTCCAAGGTCGCGTCAAACACGGACGTCCCGGACCTCAGACGACGGTCGTGGGCTCTTCCTTCGGCACCAGCCGCAGCCGGACGACCGTGGGCACCGTGTCGCGCTCGAGCGCCGCGCACAGGCGCGGAACGCCCTCCTCCTGGATGCGGCGGCGCAGGTCGGCGGGGTCGGCGCGCTGCCCGTAGGTGACGTTGAGGCGCAGTTCGGGGTCGCGGGACGTGCCGAGGAGGCGGGCGCGGACGCGCCGGACGCCCGGGTACTCCTCGATCTCCCGCTGCAGGGCCCCGGTCACGGCCCTGGCCGACAGGCGGGTCTTGCCGCCGCGCGGATCGGGTTCCAGCGCCAGCTCGGGGACGCGGTGGGTGCGGATCTGGCCGATCAGCCACAGCACGCCCAGCAGGGCGAGGACGACGGCGACGGCCGCGATCACGGGCCAGAACCACGCGTTGTCCTCGGCGAACGACCGGACGCCCGAGGAGAGCACCGGCGTCGTCTCGGCGCCGAACAGCCCGGCGCCCCGGGCGAGGCCGGTGCCACCGGCGCCCAGCAGGACGACACCCAGCAGGATCAGGCCGGTGCGGTTCGCGCGGGCGGGGTGCCGGTCCATCAGTCCTTCTCGGCTCGGAGGCGGACCTTGACCGCCCGGGGCGGGAACGGCCGGAGGCGGTCGAGTCGCTCCTGGACGGACGTGGCGACGCCCTGGCCGAGGCCCGCCGGGTCGTGCACGGGCGTCTCGGCGCGCACCCTCACCCGGCGGCGGCCCAGCTTCACCTTGCGGACGCGCGAGACGCCCGGGGCGTCCTCGGCGGCGGCAGCGGCGGCGCGCTTCAGGCCGCGGCGGTTCACGCCCATCATCACGTTCGGGTCGTCGCCCTGCAGCGGCACCATCCGGGTGCGGCCCGGCAGCAGGCCCGCGAGCAGGAAGACCAGCCCGAGCGCGGCGAGCGCGGCGGTGATCCCGAGGACCTTGGCGTCGTTCCAGGCCGCGTCCGACACGCGCTCGTAGGGGATCAGGTGCCACGGCCGGTCCAGCAGGCCGGTGATCACCTCGATCGCGGTGAGGACGGCGGCGGCGGTCAGCAGCACGGCCGCGAGCGTCGCCATCCGGACGCGCCTGGACCGGAACGCGTGCCGCGCGGCGCGATCGGCCTTGCGGGCCCGGACGGCCCGCTCGGCGTGCCCGGTGCGGCCGGGGCGGACGGCGTGCGTCGTCATCGGACCCTCCGCTCGCGCGCGGGCGGGTGCTCGAGTTCCGCGACGTCCACGTCCACCTGCCGGACGGTGAGCCCGGTCAGCGCCTCGACCCGTTCGCGCACGTTCTCGCGGACGCGGCGGGCCGTCTCCCGCACCGGCATCGGGTACGTCAGCGACAGCGCGACCCGCGCGGTGACGAGGTGGCCGTCCACGCGGACCTCGGTGCGGGCCGCGCGGCGGCCGGGGACCGGCACGCCGAGCAGCGAGCGTCCGAGCCCGCCGGACTCCTCGACCTCGCCGGCGGCGCGGGCGACGATCCGGGCGACGGCCCGGTCGCTGATCCGCGTCTCGCCGCGTTCGCCCGGCGGGGCGCCCGGCGGGGCCTCGGGCGCGGCGGTCACCGGGACCGCTTCCCGACGTTCGTCGAGAACAGCTGCCGGATGTCCAGTTCACCCTCGATGGCGCGGCCGACCAGGAAGCCGAACGCGCCCAGCAGCAGCACGATGAAGAACGCCCCGAACCCGCCGAACGCGCCCGCGAACCCGAGCGCGATGCCGAACGCCAGGCCCACCAGGGGCCACAGCAGTCTTATGTCCATCCGGTTCTCCCCCTCAACTCCCCCCGGCCGGCGCGGCGTCGGCGAGGTCGCCGATCAGCACGTCGACCGCGCGTCCCTCGCACAGCGGACGGACGACGCCGCGCACGTCATCGGCGACCCGCGGCAGCGGGCGCCCGTACCGGACGACCACCCCGACCTCGACCAGGCCGTCGCGGACGGCGACGCCCGCGAACGGCGTCCCGGGCCGGTAGGTCGCGACGCGGTCCTGCGGCCCGGCGGTCAGGCCGACGACGCCGTCGCAGGTCATGACCTGTTCGGCGATCCGCTCGGCGAGGACCTCGGCGGACGAGGGCTCGACCGGTTCGGCCGCGACGCCGGGCTCGACGGCCGGACCGGCGGCCCGCGTCGCGCCCGCGCCGGGCGACGGCCCGTGCCGCCTCGGCACCGCGGACCGCTCCGGCGCGTTCGTCCACGTGATCATCGGACCCGCGGCTCCTCGGACTGCTCCTCGTCCTCCTCGGCGAGGTGCACGTCGTCCACGGCGATGTTGACCTCGACGACCTCCAGGCCGCACATGTGCTCGATCTCGTTGCTCACGTTGCGGCGCACGGCGTTCGCCAGGTCCGGGATCGAGACGCCGTACTCGACGACGACGTCGATGTCGACGGCGGCCTGCCGCTCCCCGACCTGGACCTGGACGCCCTGCGTGGAGTCGCCCGTCACGCCGGGCAGCCGCTCGCGCATCGAGCCGATCGTGCGGCTCATCCCGGCGCCCATCGCGTACACGCCGCCGACCTGCCGGGCCGCCATCGACGCGATCTTGGCGACCACCACGTCGGCGATCGTGGTCTTGCCCCCCTGCGTGACCAGCTCGCTGCGACCGCCCGACTCGGGCCGTCGCGACTGCTGCTGCGGCGGCTTGTGCATCGTCCCGGCCCCGCCCTGGCCGGTCCGCCCGTCGTCCTGACTCACGACGTCCCCCCAATGCATCGGTAACGACAGGGTGATGCTCGCCATGGCCCAGAAAAACCGCCAAAATGGACAAAGACCAGGTCAACGCGGTTTTGCCAGACGTGCGAGGGGCCGGTGGTCTCCCACCGGCCCCGCCACGAGAACGCCTCCGCCGAGCCCGCTACCCCTTGAACATCGCGCGCATCTTGCGCGCGGCGTCGCCGGGTTTCGGCGCGGCGCCCTTGCGCTTCGCGGCGTCCCGCGCGGGCCTCCGCTCCTCGCCCTCGGCGGCGGTGTCGCCGACCGCCTCGCCCTGGGTCCTGCGCTCGGTCCTGTCGTTCACGTCACCCACGACAACTCCCCCGAAGTCGTTGCACTGACGAACCTTCGTCCCAGTGGTACCCCGAGTCGCGCCCGTTCTACCCGGCGGCCTGCGTCCGCTCGGGGTAGAACCGCACCTCCGGGCGTCCGATCTGCCCGTAATGGGGGCGTCGTGCGGCGAGCCCGTTGTCGGCGAGGTACTCCAGGTAGCGGCGGGCGGTGACACGGGAGACGCCGGTCAGGTCGGCGACGGCCGCGGCCGACAGCCCGTCGGCGGCCCCGGCCAGCGCCGCGCTGACCCGGTCGAGCGTCTCGCCGCTCATCCCCTTCGGCAGCGTCGGCTGCCCGGGGGTGCGCAGCGCGGCGAGCATCCCGTCCACGTCGGCCTGCCCGGCGACCTCCCCGGCCCGCGCCGTCTGGTCGCGGAACCGCGCGTACCGTTCGAGCCGCTCCCGCAGCGACGCGAACGTGAACGGCTTCAGCAGGTACTGGACGATCCCGGCCGACACCGCCGACCGGATGACGGTGAGGTCGCGCGCGGACGTCACGGCGAGGACGTCCACCTCGCGCCCCTCGGCGCGCAGGGCCCGGCAGACGGTGAGGCCGTGCGTGTCGGGCAGGTAGAAGTCCAGCAGGACGAGGTCGACGGGGGCGCGGCGGCAGAACCGCAGGGCGTCCGCGCCCGAGTGGACCACGCCGGCCACCACGAACCCGGGGACGCGCTCCACGTAGACGCGGTGCGCCTCCGCCGCGACGCGCTCGTCCTCCACCACCAGCACCCGGATCGGCGTGCCGCCGTTCGTGCCGCTCATCGCACCGTCCCCTCCGTCCGCGCGCGGGCCGGCAGCCGGACGGTGAACTCCGCCCCCGACCGGCCGCCGTCGCACTCCGCACTCGCCTCGATGCTCCCGGCGTTCACCTCGATGCTCCCCGCGTTACGGCGGACCGCCTGCCCGACCAGCGCGAGCCCGAGCCCGCGCCCGGCCGCGTCGCCGCCGCCGCTCTTGGTCGTCCAGCCGCGCCGGAACAGGTCCGGGACGGCCGCCGGGTCGACGCCCGGACCGCTGTCGGCGACCGCCAGCACCAGGCCGTCCGGCTCCGCCCGCACGGTGACCGTCACCCGGGGCTGCCGCCGGTCCGCCCCGGCGATCGCGGCGTCCACCGCGTTGTCGATCAGGTTGCCGAGGATCGTGACGAGGTCGCGCGGCTCGATCCCGCCCGCGGGGCCGTCCAGCGCCGACGCGGCGCCGAGGTCCAGCTCGACGCCGCGCTCGGCGGCCTCGGCGGACTTGCCGAGCAGCAGCGCCGCCAGCACCGGCTCGCTCACCGCGCCGACGACCCGGTCGGTGAGCCGCTGCGCCGCCGCCAGCTCCGACGTCGCGAACTCCACGGCCTGCTCCGGGCGTCCCAGTTCCACCAGCGACACCACTGTATGCAGCCGGTTCGCCGCTTCGTGCGCCTGCGACCGCAGCGACTCGGCGAATCCGCGCACGGTGTCCAGCTCGCCGGTCAGCCCCTGCAGCTCGGTGTGGTCGCGCAGGGTCACGACGTTGCCCATCGCGCGCTCCCCGGACCGGACGGGCGAGGTGTTCACGACCAGGACGCGCGTGTCCCCCACGTGGATCTCGTCCGACCGGGGCTCGGCCGACACGAGCGCCGCGGCCAGCGCGTCCGGCAGTCCGAGCCCGGCGGCGGGACGGCCGCGCACCTCGCCGGGCGGCGGCAGGCCGAGCAGGTCGCGGGCCGCGTCGTTGTACAGCACGACCCGTCCGGCGCGGTCGGTCAGCAGGAGCCCCTCCCGGACGGCGTGCAGGATCGCCTCGTAGTAGTCGAACATCTCGCGCAGCTCGCCGGGCGCGGCGCCGCGCGTCTGGCGCCGCAGCCGCGCCGAGATCAGGCTGCTCCCGGCGATCCCGACGCCCAGCACCGCGAGCGCGACCGTCCCGAGCGAGACGAGCCGCTCCCGGAACTCCGCGGAGATCTCCCGGACCGTGATGCCGACCGCGACCAGCGCCACCACCCCGTCCCGGTCCCCGAAGACGGGCGCGACCGTCCGGACGGACGGGCCGAGCGTGCCGGTGTAGGTCTCGCTGAACGTGCGGCCGGCGAGCGCGGGGCCGGTGTTGCCGACGAACCGGCCCCCGATCCGCGCCGGTTCCGGATGGGTGAAGCGGGTGCCGTCCGGCGCCATGATCGTGATGAAGTCGATGCCGGTGTCGTGCCTGATCAGCTCGGTGTAGGGCTGCAGGACCGACGTCGGGTCCGGTCCGGTCAGCGCGGCGCGCAGGCTCGGGGAGTCGGCGATGCTCTCGGCGACGGCGGTCACGGTCTGCTCGGCGCGGTCGTGCGCCGCGCGGCGCGCGTCCAGCCCGGCGAGAGCGGTGCCGACGACGACGAGCAGCCCGACGACGACGGCCTGCAGCACGAGCAGCCGCCGCGCCAGGCTCCAGCGTCCGAACGACGCCGCGGCCAGCGCCTTCACCTCTCGCAAACCTCCAGTGCCCGACACGTGAACGAAATGTACACAAACGTGACTGGGGTCACAGGCCGCGCGCATAGTGTGCCCGCCGGATAAGCGAAGGAGACACGTTTTGGCTGCCACCCCCACCCCAGCGGGCCACAAGCCCAAGGACCGCATGCACTACCTGTATCTCGCGGTCATCGCGGCCGTGGTCGCCGGCGTCGCCGTCGGGATCGCGGCGCCGGACTTCGCGCTCGAACTGAAGCCGATCGGCGCGGCGTTCGTCAATTTGATCAAGATGATGATCGCGCCGGTCATCTTCTGCACGATCGTGCTCGGCATCGGCTCGGTCGCCCGCGCGGCCAGCGTCGGCAAGGTCGGGGTCATCACCCTCGGCTACTTCCTGCTGATGTCGACGTTCGCGCTGACGATCGGCCTGGTCGTCGGCAACATGCTGCACCCGGGCGAGAACATGCACCTCGACCCGTCGAGCGTGTCGTCGGCGCACGAGCAGGCCGAGGGCGGCGAGGGCACCGTCGACTTCCTGCTCGGGATCATCCCCGACACGCTGGTGTCGGCGCTGACCACGGGCGAGGTCCTGCAGACGCTGCTGGTCGCGCTGCTGGTCGGTTTCGGGCTGCAGCAGCTCGGCCCGGCGGGCGCCCCCATCCTGCGCGGCATCGAGCACCTGCAGAAGCTCGTCTTCCGCGTGCTCTCCATGATCATGTGGGCCGCGCCGGTCGGCGCGTTCGGCGCGATCGCCGCCGTCGTCGGCTCCAGCGGCTGGGACGCGCTGCGCAGCCTCGCCGTCATCATGATCGGCTTCTACATCACCTGCGTGGTGTTCGTCTTCGTCATCCTCGGCACCGTGCTGTGGCTGGTCGCCCGGATCAACGTCTTCACGCTGCTGCGCTACCTCGCCCGCGAGTTCCTGCTGATCCTGTCGACGTCCTCGTCGGAGTCGGCGCTGCCCCGCCTCATCGCCAAGATGGAGCACCTCGGGATCAGCCGCCCGGTCGTCGGCATCACCGTCCCGACCGGCTACTCCTTCAACCTCGACGGCACCGCCATCTACCTGACCATGGCGACGCTGTTCATCGCGTCCGCGCAGGACGCGCCGCTGTCGGTCGGCGAGCAGATCCCGCTGCTGCTCTTCATGATCATCGCCTCGAAGGGCGCCGCGGGCGTCACCGGCGCCGGCCTCGCCACCCTCGCGGGGGGCCTGCAGTCCCACAAGCCCGAGCTGGTGGACGGCGTCGGCTTCATCGTCGGCATCGACCGCTTCATGTCCGAGGCCCGCGCCCTGACGAACTTCGCGGGCAACGCCGTCGCGACCGTCGTCATCGGCGTGTGGACCCGCGAGTTCGACGCCGGCAAGGCCCGCCGCGTCCTCGCGGGCGAGGACCCGTTCGACGAGGCGTCGATGGTGGACGACCACCACGCCGGCGGCACGGACCGTCCGGACGGCGACGCGCAGGACCCGGCGCGGGACGGCGCGGCGCCGGACGGCGACGCCGCCGAGCGGGAGACGGCGGCCGTCAGCACCGCCAAGGGCTGACGCTCAGGCCGTCTCCAGGCGCGGGCGGCGCCGGTCGGGGCGGGGGAACGCCAGCCGGAACCGGATCACGGCGGGCAGGTCGGGCATCCCGACCGCCCGCCGGTACCGTTCCACGGGTCCGGCGCCCAGCTCCCCGTACACCTCGCCCAGCACGGCGTCGCCCGCGCACACCACCGTCATCCGCAGCCGCGGCCGGTGCACGCTGCCGGTCAGCCGGATCCGCACGTCCCGGACGCCCGGGAGGCCGCGCGCGTCCCGGACGAGGTCGCCCGCGGCCTCCCGCGCGCGTTCGCGCGTCCGGGCGTCCAGGTCGGGCCGCCACCGCTGGACGGCCGACCGGACCTGCATGATCAGCCACAGCTGCCCGCCGAGGGCCACCGCCTCCGCGAGGCCCGTGAGGACCGGCAGGAACCAGAGGCTGTCGGTGGCGAACGCCACCAGCGCCGGATGGAAGGGCGGCGAGCCCGCCAGGCCGAAGGCGCCGAGCCCGAGGGCGAGGCCCGCCGTGCCGCAGCCCAGCAGGACGGTCCCGGTGGCCGTGATCGCGATGCGCATGCGGTGCCCCCTCAGCCTCGGCGGTAGCCGACGCGGACGTCCACGAGCGGGCGCCGCATCGGCTCGATCGCGTCGAGCCGGTCGCCGACGGCGTCGGCGACCAGGTCCGCCAGGTTGGCGGGGTTGTGGTACGGCGTCGTGACCCGCACGATCATCCGCCGCCGCAGGACGCCGAGGCCGCGGACGCGCGCGCGTTCGATGCCGGGCACCCCGAGGGCCGCGGCGGCGACCGTCCGCCGCAGGTCGCCGCGGGTGAGGCCGCCGGCGAGCCGGGCGTCGGCCCCGGCCAGCGGGACGACCCGCAGCCGTCCCGGCAGCCCGGCGAGGACGAGTGCGAGCCCGAGCGCGGCGGTCGCGGCGGCCCCGGCCGTCATGACGGGGTCGCGCCACGGCAGCCGGTGCAGGGCGTCCAGGACGCCGCCGGCGCCGGGGATCGGATGCACGCGGGACCCGAGCGCCGCCGCCAGCAGTTCGACGGCCGCGGCCCCGCCGAACGCGGTGAGCAGCAGCGCGGCCGTCAGGCCGGCGAGCGCCCGGGGCGGCCGGAACTCGCGTACCGCCAGCCGCCGCGCCCGCCTCTCGTCTCGCGCATCCCGAATCAGGTCCTTGACCAGCGTCTCGGTCATAGCCACCCCCGTGAGCCACGTCGGACTTCGTTACCCATCGTGACCTAGAAACACGGGGAGTGAAACACGCCATGCCGACATATGCGCACGTCAGCGCAAGATCACCGGGTGGGGGTCAGCGGAAGATGACCGTGCGGTCGCCGTTGAGCAGGACGCGGTGCTCCGAATGCCACCGGACGGCGCGGGCCAGCGCGAGGCACTCGACGTCGCGGCCCACGGCGACGAGCTCCTCGGGGCTGTGGGTGTGGTCGACCCGCGCGACCTCCTGCTCGATGATCGGCCCCTCGTCCAGGTCGGCGGTGACGTAGTGGGCGGTCGCGCCGATCACCTTGACGCCGCGCGCGTGCGCCTGGTGGTAGGGGCGGGCGCCCTTGAAGCTCGGCAGGAACGAGTGGTGGATGTTGATGATCTGACCGGGCAGCTTGGCGCAGAAGTCGTCCGAGAGGATCTGCATGTAGCGGGCCAGGACGACCAGGTCGGCGCGGTAGTGCTCGACCAGCGCGAGGATCTCGGCCTCCTGCGCGGGCTTGCCCCCGGACCCGGCCGGCAGGTGGTGGTAGTCGATGCCGTACGACTGGGTGAGCGGCCGCAGGTCGGGGTGGTTGGAGGCGACCGCGACGACGTCGATGTCGAGCAGCCCGGACCGGTGCCGGTACAGCAGGTCGTTCAGGCAGTGCCCGCCCTTCGACACCATGATCAGCACGCGCGGGCGCTCCGCCAGGTCGTGCAGGCTCCACTCCAGGCCCAGCTCGGGCACCAGCGACGCGAACGCGCCGCGCAGCTCGTCGGGGTCGGTGGCGGGCAGCGCGCCGAACTGCACGCGCATGAAGAACGTGCCGGTCTCGGGGTCGCCGAACTGCTGGCTCTCCACGATGTTGCACCCGCGCTCGGCGAGCAGCCCGGAGACCGCGGCGACGATTCCGGGCCGGTCGGGGCACGACAGGGTCAGGACGTACTGCTTCACGATCTATCGGTCTCTCTCGCCGCGGTCTGCTTTCCGGTCCCCGAGCTTACGCCGCGGCGGGCCCCGCCGGACGCGATACCCGCAGGTCGGGGACGTCGCGGAGGTCGTCCGGGCCGGCCTGCGGGACCTCGATGGATCCCGAACACGACAGAACGGATCATTCCGTTCTGGACATCTGCCCCCATGATCGGCAGAATGGCCGGCATGACACGGCGACTCTCCTTCCGCGCGCGCAACCGCGCCCTGCTCCACCGGCAGATGCTCCTGGAACGTGCCACGATCCCCGTGGTGGAGGCCGTCGAGCGGCTCGCCGGCCTGCAGGCGCAGACGCCGCACTCCTGGTACGCCGGTCTCGGGACCAGGCTGGACGGGGTGACCCCGGACGACATCGCGGACCTGCTCGTCGAACGGAAGATCGTCCGGCTCGCGCTGATGCGGTCGACGATCCACCTGGTGAGCGCGCGGGACGCGCTGTGGATGCGGCCGCCGATCCAGCCCGTCCTCGACCGGGACCTGTTCCGGAACTTCACGCACGGCAAGCCGGTCGAGGGCCTGGACATGGACGAGCTGGTCGCCGCCGCCCGTCCGCTGCTGGAGGCCGAGCCGCTGACCGGCAAGCGGCTCGGCGCGGCACTCGCCGAGCACGGGCGCGCGGCCGGATGGGGCGAGCGGGCACCGGCGTCGCTGGCGTACGCGGCCCGCAACCGGATGGCCCTGGTGCAGGTCCCGCCGCGCGGCGTGTGGGGACGGAGCGGCCCGATCGCGCACACCACCGCCGAGTCGTGGCTCGGTCGTCCGCTCGCGGCGGGCGCCTCCCCGGACGGGCTGATCCTGCGCTACCTCGCCGCGTTCGGCCCGGCGAGCGTGCCGGACGTGCAGACGTGGTCGGGACTCACCCGGTTGTCGGAAGTCATGGAGCGGCTGCGGCCCCGGCTGGTGACGTTCGCGGACGAGTCGAGCGGGCGCGAGCTGTTCGACCTGCCGGACGCGCCGCGCCCGGACCCCGCGACGCCCGCGCCGCCGCGCCTGCTGTACGACTTCGACAACCTGCTGCTGTCGCACGCCGACCGGTCGCTGGTGATCACCGAGGGGTACCGGGCGCAGCGCTACGCGAAGCGGCGGCCGCTGCCCGGGATCGTGCTGCTGGACGGGTTCACGGGCGGCGAGTGGGAGCTCGCACGGGAGCGGGACGCGGCCGTCCTGACCGTCCGGACGTACGCGGAGCCCTCGGGGCCGGACGCCGAGGCCCTCGAAGCGGAGGCCCGGCGGCTGCTGGACTTCGCGGCCGCGGACGCGGGCACGCGCGAGGTGCGCGTCACCCGCATTACTACCAGTGAGTAGTTTATTGCCGCGATTTACGGTTACTTTGCCTGCCATGCGGCGAATCCTGCTCGTGGTGGTGGCGGTCTCCCTCGTCCTGGCGGGCTGTTCGGACGGCGGAGGCGGGGGCGGCGAACCCGGGAAGGGCGGGCGCCCGGCGAAGGTGGACGGCGTCCCGACCGGCGAGGGGACGCACAAGCAGAAGCTCAAGGTCGACGCGTTCGGCCACCGCGAGTACCTGCTGCACGTCCCGCCGAAGGTCGCCGAGGGCGAGTGGAAGGACGGCCGTCCCGCCGAACCGCCCCCGCTCGTCCTCGCCCTGCACGGCGGGCTCGCGGACATGAACCGCGCCGAGGACCGGACGGGCTTCAGCGAGCTGTCGGACGAGCAGGGCTTCCTCGTCGCCTACCCCAACGGGTTCATGACGACGTGGAACGCCGGCGACTGCTGCGGCGCCGCCAAGATCGGCGATCTGGACGACGTCGAGTTCCTGTCCGAGCTGATCACCAAGCTGACGGAGGCGGGGCTCGCCGACCCGGACCGCGTGTACGTCACCGGGTTCTCCAACGGCGCCGGGATGGCGCACAGGTTCGCGTGCCAGAAGCCCGGGATGGTCGCGGCGATCGGCGCGGTGGAGGGGGCGCTCGTCACCGAGTGCGATCCCGACAGGCCGGTGTCGGCGATGATCGTGCACGGCACCGACGACTCGAACGTCCCGTTCGAGGGTGGCGGCGACCGCGACTTCAACGACAAGCGGCCGTTCCCGCCGGCGTCGGCGGCCGTCGACTTCTGGCGGAAGCGCGCGGGGCTGCCGGAGCTGCGCGAGGACGTCGCGGGCCTCGGCGAGAACGGCAAGTGCCAGAGCACCGGCAAGGGAGCCGACGGGCTCGCCGTCGCGTTCTGCACGATCGCGGGCGGGAAGCACGAGTGGCCGTCCGGGGCGAGCGAGCGGCTGTGGGAGTTCTTCGCGGACCATCCGCGCGCGGGCTGACCAGGGTTCCGAAGGCGATGTGAGAGGTTTTCACATTTCCCGCCGATGTGGCAGTGTTGGCCCCATGAACCTCCGGGACCGCTACGACGCCGCGACGGCCGCGTTCGAGGCGCCGTTCGCCGTCGTCGACCTCGCGGCCTTCCGCGCCAACGCCGCCGACCTCGTCCGCCGCGCCGCCGGGAAGCCCATCCGGGTGGCGAGCAAGTCGGTCCGCTGCCGCGCCCTCCTGGAGGACGTCCTCGCGATGGACGGGTTCGCCGGGATCATGGCGTTCACCCTGCCGGAGGCGCTGTGGCTCGCCGCCGAGGGCGCCTGCGACGACATCCTCGTCGCCTACCCCACCGCCGACCGGGCCGCCATCGCCGAACTCGCCGCGAACGAGGCCGCCGCCCGCACCGTCACGCTCATGGTCGACTGCCCCGAGCACCTCGACCTGATCGAGCGGGCCGCCGGGGACCGCCGCGTCCGCGTCTGCATCGACATCGACGCCTCGTACCGTCCGCTCGGCGGGCGGGTCCGGATCGGCGCGCTGCGCTCCCCGCTGCGCACCGCGGCCGACGTCGCCGCGCTCGCCGAGCTGATCCTCAAGCGCCCCGGCCTCGACCTGGTGGGCCTCATGGCCTACGAGTCGCAGATCGCGGGCGTCGGCGACCTGCCGCCCGGACGCCCCGCGCGCGGCCGCGTCATCCGCGGCATGCAGCAGCGGTCCCGGATGGAGCTCGCGCGGCGGCGCGCGGCGATCGTCCGGGCCGTCCGGAACCTCACCGACCTGGAGTTCGTCAACGGCGGCGGCACCGGCAGCGTCGAGAAGACCGTGGCCGAGCGCGCCGTCACCGAGGTCGCCGCCGGGTCCGGGCTCTACCACCCGCACCTGTTCGACCAGTACTCCAACTTCAGCGGACGGCCCGCCGCGCTGTTCGCCCTCCCCGTGGTGCGGCGCCCCGGTCCGGGCGTCGCGACCTGCCTCGGCGGCGGCTACCTGGCCTCCGGGCCCGGCGACGCGATCCGGCTGCCCGTCCCCTACCTGCCGACCGGCCTGTCCTACAGCCCCAACGAGGGCGCCGGGGAGGTGCAGACGCCGCTGCTCGGCCGCGCCGCCGACCGGCTCGAGATCGGCGACCGCGTCTGGTTCCGGCACACCAAGGCGGGGGAACTGTGCGAGCGGTTCGACGCGGTGCACCTCATCGACGGGGACCGGTTCGTCCGGACCGTCCCGACCTACCGGGGCGAGGGCCGCACCTTCCTCTGACGACCGGCCGCTGACGACCGGACACCGAGAACCGGACACCGAGAACCGGCCGCCGAGAACCGGCCGCCCGGAGAACCGGTTAGGTTGGCGGTATGAGCGACGCACCCGTCATCAGTGTGCGCGGCGAGGCGGTGCTGGAGGTCGAGCCCGAGATCGCCCGGCTGTCGGTGCACGTCCAGTCGCAGGAGGCCGACCGCCGCCGGGCCCTCGACCGGCTCGTCGAGCGCAACGAGCGCTGCCTGGAGCTGATCCGCTCCTACGGCGACGCGGTCGAGCGGCTCGAGACCGGCGGCCTGTCGATCACCCCGCTGCTGAAGTACCGGCGGCGCGAGGGCGACATCCGCGCCTACCAGGGCACGGTCTGGATCAAGCCCGTCGTCACCGACTTCGCGGTCCTCGGCGAGCTGGTCACCCGGCTCGGCGACCTCGACCGCACCTACGTCCACGGCCCCGACTGGGACCTGCGGCGCGACAGCGAGGTGTACGCCCGCGCCGCCCGGCAGGCCGCGCAGGAGGCCGTCGCCCGCGCCCGCAGCTACGCCGACGCCCTCGGCGCCCGCCTCACCGGACTGGTCGAACTGTCCGACGAGGGCCTCGGCCGCGCCGACGGCGGCGGCCCGGTCCCGGTCCGGCTGGCCGCCGCGTACGCGGCGGCCGAGTCCGGCGGCGAACCCGAGCCGATCGACCTCGAACCCGCGCTGCAGACCGTCCGCGCCGCCGTCGAGGCCCGCTTCACCGCCACCGCCCCCGACCTGGACGCGGGACGCCCGTGAAGATCGCCGTCATCGGCGCCGGCAGCGGCTACATGCCGGGCGTCGTCCGGGGCCTGCTGCACCGCGCCGACGATCTCGCGGGCACCGAGCTGGCCTGCCACGACATCGACGCCCCGCACCTGGACGTCATGACGCGCCTCGCCCGCGGCATGTTCGCCGCGCGCGGCGCGTCCCTCACCGTCACCGCGCACACCGGCCTCGAGCCCGCGCTCGACGGCGCCTCCTACGTCTTCACGACGTTCCGTCCCGGCGGGCTCGCCGCCCGGCACCTGGACGAGTCGATCCCGCTGAAGCACGGCGTCGTCGGGCAGGAGACCGCGGGGCCCGGCGGGTTCCTGATGGCGCTGCGCTCCGTGCCGATCCTCCTCGAGATCGCCGCGGCCGCGCCCCCGGACGCGTGGATCGTCAACTACACGAACCCGACGAACGTCGTGACCGACGCCGTCGCCCGCGCCACGGGCGCCCGCATCATCGGCCTGTGCGACCAGTTCGCCGGCGACACCGAGATGTGGGCCGGCCTCCTCGGCCTGCCCTTCGACCGCCTCGAGGCCGACTGGATCGGGCTGAACCACGCGACGTGGGCGTCGCGCGTCCGGCTCGACGGGGCCGAACTCGACCTGCCGTCCCTGCTCGACGGCCTGGCGGTCCCCGGCGGCGGCGCCACCCCGTGGCGCGACCCGTCCCGCATGGCCGACCTCGCGCGCACCCTCGGCTTCCTG
The DNA here is from genome assembly GCF_014648495.1 of Actinomadura cremea. Lineage (GTDB taxonomy): Bacteria > Actinomycetota > Actinomycetes > Streptosporangiales > Streptosporangiaceae > Spirillospora > Spirillospora cremea. The sequence goes on along the minus strand of NZ_BMRF01000002.1, from coordinate 358,187 downwards.
CCGAACTCCTACGCGAAGTACTACTTCTTCCACGACGAGGTCGTGGACGAACTCCGGGCCAAGGGGACGACGCGCGCCCAGGACGTCCTCGCGATGCTCCCCGCCTACTACGAGCAGGTCGCCGCGGAGTCGCGCAAGGCCGACCCCGACCCGTCCCGCGAGCGCGGCGGCGGCGAGCACGGCGAGTTCGCCGTCGACGTCATCTGCGCCCTGCACCGCGACGAGGGCCGCCGCATGATCGTCAACACCCGCAACAACGGCGCGATCGCCTCCCTCGACGACGACGCGATCGTCGAGGTGCCCGCGATCGTCGGCCGCTCCGGGCCCGTCCCGCTCACGATGGGCCCGCTGCCCGCGCCCGTCCGGGGGCTCACCCGGGCGATCCACGGCTACGAGCGGCTCGCGTCCGACGCGGCCGTCACCGGCGACCGGCGCACGGCCCTGCAGGCGCTGCTGGCGCACCCGTTCGTCCGGTCCAAGCACACGGCCGAGCGGATCCTCGACGAGGGCCTCGCCGCGCACCGGGCGCACCTCCCCCAGTTCGGCTGAGACGGCACGCGGAACGAACGAGGCGCCGACCGCGGGATGCGGACCGGCGCCTCTGGGGGGTGGTACGAGCTCAGCGGCGACGCTTGCGGCTCCGGCGCCACAGGACCAGCGCGGTCAGCGCGACGGCCGTGCCGACTCCGGCCAGCACCACGCGCTGGTCGATCGAGCCCGGTTCGCCGTCCTCGCCCTCGGCCGGCCGGACGAGCGAGCCCATCGCCTGCACGACGATCCCGGCCTCCTCCTTCAGCCGCTCGGTTCCCCGCTGGGCGACGTGCTTCGGGTGGAACCGGTCCGCGAGCTCGTCGATGTTGCGCGCGAGCTCCGCGCGGGTGCGCTCGATCTCCCGCTCCACTGCCTCCGGGTCGCGGCCCCTGTCAGCCATGCCGTGTGTCCTCACCATGTCGGTCGACGCATGATCCGAACAGTCTTGCAGGTCTCGCCCGCCAACGCCCGACACACCCACCCGGTACGGTTGAAGGCATTTCCCGAGCGAGAGGCGGATCACGTGTCCGAGCGACTGCAGCCGGGGGACGACGCCCCCGAGTTCGAGCTTTCCGACGCCGACGAGAACCCGGTGTCGCTGTCGTCGCTGCGCGGCCGGCGCGTGATCCTGTACTTCTACCCGGCCGCGATGACGCCGGGCTGCACCAAGGAGTCGGTCGACTTCCAGGGCAGCCTCGGCGACCTGGAGCCGGCCGGCGTCACCGTCGTCGGCATCTCCCCCGACAAGCCCGCCAAGCTGGCGAAGTTCCGGGAGAAGGAGGGCCTGACGTTCCCGCTGCTCTCCGACCCGGACAACGAGGTGCTGAAGTCGTACGGCGCCTACGGGGAGAAGAAGCTGTACGGCAAGACCGTCGTCGGGGTGATCCGCTCGACCTTCGTCATCGACGCCGAGGGCAAGATCGAGAAGGCGTACTACAACGTGAAGGCCACCGGCCACGTGGAGCGCCTCCGCCGCGACCTCACGCTCTGACCGCACCCGGACGCCCCCGGACGCCCCCGGGCCGGACGCCCCCGTCCGGCCGGGCGGCTCCGGGGCCGGTTCAGCGCAGGGTGGCCGCGTACGCGAACAGCAGGCCCAGCCAGAGCCACCCGACGACGATCGTCGCGCGCTGCACGAGGCCCGCGTACCGGGAGTCGTCCTTCCACGCCTGGCCGAAGGCGGCCAATCCGGCGGCGAGGGCGGCGCCGGTCAGGCCCGAGTACCACTTCCAGACGGGATTCGGCACCGCGAACGCCGCGGCGAACGCCGCCACGGGCAGCGACGCGAAGACCGCCATCCCGGCCCAGTCGTGGATCCGGTGCCGGAGCGACACCTCGTCCGGGGTCTCGTCGGGGGTCCCCGGGGGATAGGCGCGCATGGCGTCCATGGGGAAGACCCCCGACGCCACGAGAGCGACCCCGAACACCGCGATCGCGACCGCGAGGACGGCACTGCCCAGCGGGCCCGCGACGGCGACCGCGGCCCCCGTGACCGCCAGGCCGCACACCGCGAAGTTCGCGACCTGCACCCACCCGCGCGGCCCGAGCGCCAGCGCGCTGACCGCGTGCCGGACGGGCCGGTAGCCGGGCCGTGTCCAGCCGTCCAGCAGGAACGTCACGACGAACGCCCACGCACCGGCGGCGCCCGTCCACAGCAGCACGGTCACGTCGGCCGCCCTTCCCTCGCCCGCCCGAACCAGAATCCGTCCATGCGGCTGGATTCTAGTCCGATCGGACTAGAATCAGTCCATGAGCTCAAACAATGAGCCGTCCGGACGGAAGCCGCGGTCGTTCATCGAGCAGGCCCGCCGCGCGCAGATCGTCGCGGCGGCCGTCCAGGTGGTGGCGGAGGCCGGCTACGCGAACGCCTCGCTCGCGCGGATCGCCGAGCAGGCGGGCATCAGCAAGGGCGTGATCACCTACCACTTCAGCGGCAAGGACGAGATCCTGCGCCTGGTGGTGACGGGATTCTTCGAGCGGGCGTGGAGCCACATGGAGGCCCGGATCGCCGCCGAGCCGACCGCCCTCGGCCAGGTGCGCGCCTGGATCGGCGCGCAACTGGAGTACTTCGACGCGCACCGCGCGGAGTTCCTGGCCATGAGCGAGATCGTGCACAACCACCGCGGCGAGGACGGGGCACCCGCCTACGCCGCGGAGATGGACGAGGAGGTCGGCGGGCTGGCCGAGATCCTCGCCCGGGGCCAGCGGGACGGGGAGTTCCGCGCGTTCGATCCGCGCGGCGTCGCGAACATCATCCTGCGCTGCGCGGACGGCGTCCTCGGCTCGTGGGCGGGCGACCCCGCCGTCGATCTGCCGGGGCAGTCGGCCGACCTCCTCGACTTCATCGACCACGCGATCAGGAGCGCGCCGTGAGCCGGACGGACGCCGACGCCCCGGCGCTCGCGCTGCGACCGCCGCGGCACCGGGTCGAGCGCCGCGCCGTCGGCTGGTGGATGCTGCAGGCCCTCGCGCTGACCGGGCCGGTCCTCGCCGGGTCGATCGTCGCGTACGCGCTCTGGGCGCCCGCGCGTCCCTGGCTGCTCGCGCTCGCCGCCGGCTCGGCGGCCTTCCTGCTCGCGGGAGTGCTGGTCGAGCCGTTCTGGCGCTACCGGGTGCACCGCTGGGAGACCACCGACCAGGCCGTCTACGCCCGGACCGGCTGGCTGGTGCGCGAGTGGCGGGTCGCGCCGCTCTCGCGCGTGCAGACCGTCGACGCCGTCCAGGGCCCCTTCGAGCAGCTGCTCGGACTCTCGACGCTGCGCGTCACGACCGCCTCGTCCCGGGGAGCGATCGACATCGGCGGCCTGGACCGGGAGACCGCCGCCCGCGTCGCCGAGCGGCTGACGCGGATCGCCCAGGCAACGCCCGGTGACGCCACATGACCCCGCCCGTCCCCCGCGCGGGCCCCACCGCCGCGCCCGCACCGCCGTCCGGCGCGTCCGGTCACGGGTGGCGGCGGCTGGACGTCCGGGTCACCTGGATCGACCTCGTCCGCAGCGTGCTGTCGCTCCTGCCCGCCCTGCTCGCCTACCGGGTGTTCGGCGTCGTTCCCGGCTCGGACGGCACGTGGCCCCTGCTCGGCCTCGCCGCCTTCGGCCTGGTCGGCGCGGGCGCCGACGCGCTGCGGTGGGTCTTCACCCGCTACCGGATCACTCCGGCGCACATCGAGCTCAGAACCGGTGTGGTCAGGCGCGTGCACCGCTCGATCCAGCGCGACCGGATCCGCAGCGTCGACCTGGAGTCCAGGCTGCGGCACCGGCTCGCCGGCCTGCGCGTGGTGAAGATCGGCGCCGGGCAGCGGGCGGCCTCCGGCGAGTCCGCCCTCGCGCTCGACGCGGTCTCCACCGCGGACGCGCGTGCGCTGCGGCGCCTGCTCCTCCCGGCGGACGGCACGGCACCCGGCGTCCCCGACGCCCGGGAGGCCCCCGACGCCCGGGAGGCCCCCGACGCCCCGGCGCGGCGAGCGGACGGACCGGGCGAACCGGCGGCGCGCGGCGGCGACGCCCCCATCGCCGTGTTCGCCCGCTTCGAACCCCGCTGGGTCGTCTACAACATGTTCAACATCTGGGCGTACGTCCTCGCCGCCGGGCTCGCCTGGGGCGGCGGCTGGCTGCTGACCGGCTTCGGGGTGGACGTCGTCGGCGCGGCGTCGGGCCTGCTCGACCGGACGGGCGCCGACCGGACCCGGACGATCGCCGCCGCCTTCGCCGCCGTCAGCGCCGTCGGGGTGCTCGGCCTCGCCGTCACGTACTTCACCGAGTACTGGAACTTCGAGTTGACCCGCGTCCCCGGACGGGACGGCACCCTGCTGCGAACCCGCCGGGGCCTGTTCACCACGCGCGAGGTCGACCGGGACGAGAACCGGATCCGGGGGGCCCAGCTCTCCGAACCCGTCCTCTGGCGGTGGATGGGGATCGGCGACACCCGCGTCATCACGACGGGGCTGTCCCGGTGGTCGATGTCGCAACCGGCGGAGATCCTGCCGCGCGGCCCCGTGAAGGTGACCAGGCGGGTGGCCGGGCGGGTCCTCGGCGCCGGGGAGAACCCCCTGGAGGCCGCGCTCGAACCCCATCCGCCCGCCGCGCTGCGCCGCCGGCTCGCGTGGGCCACCGCCCTCACGGCGGCCCTCGCGCTCGTCCTGGCCTGGCCGGCCGCGACCGGCTCCCTGCCCGCCGAGGCGCTCTGGGCCGCCGCCGCGTTCTGGCCGTGCGCGCTCGGCGCGGCACTCGTCGCCTACCGGGCCCTCGGCCACGCGATCGCGGGCCCCTACCTCGTCACGCGCTCCGGTCTCGTCAGCCGTTCCACCACCGCGCTGCGGCGGTCGGCCGTCAGCACCATCGTGATCCGCGAGTCCCCGCTGCAACGGCGGCTCGGCCTGCGGACCGTCTCGGCGATGACCGCGGCGGGCGACGGCGGCTACGACACCCCCGACATCGGACGGGACGAGAGCCTGGCCTTCGCCGCGCGAGCCGCGCCGGGCCTGCTCGACCCGTTCCTCACGGCCGGGGGCGCCGAGGATCCCGGGTGCGGGCGGGGGGATTCGAACCCCCACGGTGTCTCCACCAACAGGACCTAAACCTGCCGCGTATACCAGGTTTCGCCACACCCGCGCGCCCCCGCGAGGGGGCGCGCCCAGCTTAGCGCTTCGGCGATCACACCGACATCGAGTTCTCGTCCGCGACCTGCGCACCGGGCTCGGGCGCCGGACCCGCGGGACGTCCGCGGAGCATCACCGCGACCAGGACGGCCGTGACCGCGACGGCGATCGCCGAGGAGAGGAACGCGGTGCCGATGCCGGTCGCGAAGGCGTCGTGGGCCCGTTCGGCGATGCGCGGGCCGAGCTGCGCGGCGACCGCCGGGGACGACTCGGCCTGCTCGGCCACGCGGCCGGGGACGCCCGCGAGGTCGAGGTCTGCGCGGTAGGCGGACTGCAGGACGCTCCCGAGGACGGCGATGCCGAGCGCGCCGCCGAGCTCGCGGGCCAGGTCGTTCACGGCCGAGCCGACGCCCTGCTTGGCGGCCGGGACGGCGTCGGTGATCGCGGCGGTCGCGGGCGTCATCGCGAGCCCCATCCCGGCGCCGAGCGGGATCAGCCCGGCGAGCAGCAGCCAGTACGAGCTGCCGGCGTCGAGGAACGAGAGCGTCGCCATGGCGGCGCTCACCAGGACCAGGCCCGCGGTGACGACGCGGCGGTGGCCGAGCCGGGCGGCGAGCCGGGGCGCGACGACCCGGGCGGACGGCATCAGCGTCGCGGCCATCGGGAGCAGCCCGGCCGCCGCGAGCAGCGGGCCGTGCCCCTTCACGATCTGCAGGTACTGCAGGACGATGAAGACGAACCCGAAGAACGCGAAGAACTGCACGGTGATCGAGAGGGTCGCGGCCGAGAACGCGGGGATGCGGAACAGCCGCGGGTCGAGCAGGGGGTTCGGGCGGCGCAGCTCCCACAGGACGAACGCGCCGAGCAGCACGATCGCGACGGCGAACCCGCCGAGGGTGCGCGCGCTCGTCCAGCCCTCCATCGGCGCCTCGATGATCGAGTAGACGCCGGCGCCGAGGCCCGCGACGGTGAGCACCGCTCCGGTGAGGTCGAGGCGCGGGGCGTCCGGGTCGGCGGACTCGGGCACCACGGCGCGGGTCGCGGCGAGGGCGACGGCGGCGAGCACGACGTTCATCCAGAACACCGACCGCCACGACCAGACCTCGAGGAGGCCGCCGGAGACCAGCAGCCCGAAGATCGCGCTCGCCCCGGCGACGCCCGCCCAGGCGCCCACCGCGCGGGCCCGCTCGCGGGCGGGGAACGTGGCGGTGATCGTGGAGAGGGTGGCCGGCATGACCAGGGCGGCGCCGACACCGAGCACGCCGCGCATCGCGACCAGCCAGGCGGGGTCGTCGGCGAACGCGGCGGCGGCCGAACCGGCGCCGAAGACCAGCAGCCCGGCCGTGAGGACGCGGCGGCGGCCGTAGCGGTCGCCGATGGCGCCGCCGAGCAGGAGGAGGGCGGCGAAGACGAGCGCGTAGGCGTCGATGATCCAGGCCAGCTCGGTCTGGGTGGCGCGCAGGTCGCGGGCCAGGGACGGCAGCGCGGTGTTGAGGGACGCCACCGCCGACACGACGGTGGCGAGGGAGAGCATCACGGCGGGCAGCACGGCCCTGTGGACGGTGCCCGGGGTTTCCTTGGCTCGCATCACGGTCTCCTTCGTTGCGACGCCTCGAATCTCGCTCCCGCCGCGGCTATATTTCAACCGTGATGAATAAATCGCGGGGGCGGCGCCGCGGCTCCCCCGCCACCCGGGACGAGATCCTCGCGGTGGCGCGCCGGCGGTTCCTCGCCGACGGGTACGCCGCGGTGACGATGCGGTCCGTCGCCGCCGAGGCGGGCGTCGACGCGGCGCTGATCAGCTACTTCTTCGGCTCGAAGAAGGGCCTGTTCGGCGCGGTGCTGGGGCTGCTGGCCAACCCGCCCGAGGTGCTGGCGGGCGCGCTGCCCGGCGACCCCGCCGGCCTGCCCGAACGCATCCTGCGGGCCCAGCTCGCCGCCTGGGACGACCCCGAGAGCGGCCCGCCGCTCGCGCTCATGGTGCGCACGGCCGTCCAGGAACCGGAACTGTCGCGGCTGCTCAGGGACGTCGTGTGGCACGAGCTGATCGAGCGGATCGCGGCGCACGTCGGCGGCCCCGGCGCGTCCGGGCGCGCCGCGGCGCTCGGCACGCAGCTCGCCGGGGTCGTGTTCGCCCGGTACATCCTCGAGATCGAACCGATCGCCTCGATGCCCGCCGATGAATTCGTCGCCCGGCACGTCCCGCCGATGCGCCTCGCCCTCTTCCCGCCCCGCCGCCCCCGCGCCCGCTGACCGCGCGGCGTCCCGTCCGCCCTTCCGGCCACGAACGGCCAGGGTTCCTCGTGGGAAAGGGACTGCGCGGGAGGTCCGGCGTCCTACCCTGAAGGGGTCTGCACGCTCGATGGCGCGCGGGCGGTGAGACCGTGATCGACAACTCGCTGGGGGCGCCGTGAGCGCGACCTTCACCCATCGCGTACTGCCGTACGACGGGGTGAACGAGTTCCTCGACGGCGCCGTCCCGTTCCTCGGCGAGGGCCTGGAGGCGGACGACCGCGTCCTCGCGGTCTGCGGGGTCGGGCTCGAGGTCCTGCTGCGGGACGCCCTCGGCGTCGACGCCGACCGGATCGAGTTCACCGACGCCGGACGCTGGTACGCGCACCCCTCGCGCACCCTCGCCGACTGCCTCGGCGACGCCGAGACCCTCGCCTGCCAGGGCCGCCGGCTGCGGCTCCTCGGCGAACCGGTGTGGGCCCGGCGCAGGCCGCTCGAGGTCCTGGAGTGGCAGCGGGTCGAGGCCATCGCGAACATCGCGTTCCGCGAGACCGGCGCGGCCATCATGTGCCCGTACGCCGCGACGCTGCCGCCCGGCGTCGTCGCGGCGGGCCGCCGGACGCACCCCGAGACCGTCCGGGGCGACCGCACCGTCCCCAACCCCGCGTTCGTCGACCCCCGGACGTTCAGCGCGCAGTGCGACCGCGAGCCGCTGCCCCCGCCGCCCGTCCACGCGGACGAACTGAAGATCGACCGTCCGGACCTGTACTGGCTGCGGGCCTACGTCGCCGAGTACGCGCGCCGCACCCCGCTGCCCGACGAGGACCTGCAGCGGCTGCTCGTCGCCGTCACCGAGGTCGTCACGAACGCCGAGCGGCACGGCGCCCCGCCCATCGTGCTGCGGATGTGGACCGACGGCGCCCGCGGCGACCCCGCGTTCGTCTGCGAGGTGGCCGACGGCGGCCGCTGGCCGCCGGGCGCCGGCTTCGGGCTCGTCCCGCCCCGGCGGTCCGAGGCGGGCACCTGCGGACGGTTCGGGCTGTGGGCCGTCCGGCTGCTGTGCTCGCTCGTCCAGATCCGGACGGGCCCCGCGGGGACCGTCGTGCGGCTGCGCCTGGCCCTACCGCCCGGATTCGGCGACGGAGGGTGATGAAGTACGTGCATCGAGCTTCCAATCCCCTGCGGACGGCGTACTCTGGACGAATCCACGACGACCCCGATGGGCAGGCCATGGACACACCCTGGTTCGCCAAGCGACCCGTGAGCGAAGTCCGGCCGGGCGATCACGGCTGGCTGGCCTACACCGGCTTCGAAGAGCGCGACCGGGTCATCGGCCCGTTCGTGCGCGAGGGGCTGGCGACGAACGAGAAGGTCGTCTACGTCACCGACGCGCCCGCCGACCGGCTGCCCGGCCTCGGCGACGGCACCGTCGACGTGGCGGCCGTCCAGCGCTCCCACCAGCTGCGGGTCATCTCGCGGCGGGAGGCGTGCCTGAACCGCGGCGGCGCGTTCGAACCGACGATGATGCTCGACACGATCGCCCACGAGGTGGACGCCGCGTTCGAGCAGGGGTTCCGCGCGGTCCGCCTCACCACCGACTACAGCTGGCTGCTGAACGACCCCGGCGTCGCCGACCTGCCGCGCGTCCTCGGCTGCGAGCACCGCGTGGGCGACGCCGTCTCGCCCAGCACCATGGCGATGGCCGTGTGCCAGATCGACCGGCACGCCTGCCCGCCCGACCAGCTCGCCGCGCTGCGCGACACCCACGAGGTGCTCGTCGAGATCGACCCCGAGTACGAGGACAACGTCCTGCGGATCGTGCGCACCTTCGAACCGGACGGGCTCCGGATCGAGGGCGAACTCGACGCCGCGCGGCACACGGCGTTCGACGAGAAGCTCACGCTCGTCAGCACCGGGCCCGACGGGCGGCGCCGCGGCGTCCACCTGGACGTGTCCCGGCTCCGGTTCATCGACCTGCGCGGCCTGCACCTGCTGGTGCGGCACGCCGTCGCGCTGGACGGCGACGAGGCGCTGGTCCTGGACGGGTTGCAGCCCGAAGTCGAGAATGTGATCGAGATGGTCGGCTGGCACCGGCTCCCGGGCGTGACCCGCGGCCGCGCACGGGTGCCCGAGACGGAGGACCTCCCCTGATGACGCTGGAGCACAGGGCGTTCGTGTACGCGGGCACCGACGACTTCCTGTCGGTCGCCGTCCCGTTCCTGCGGGCGGGGCTGGAGGCCGACCAGGCGGTCGTCGCGGTGGCGCGCGAACCCCATCTGACCGCGCTGCGCGACACGCTCGCCGACCACGGCGACGCGATCGCCTTCCGGGATTCGGCGAAGTTCTACCTGCACCCCGTCCACACCCTCCGCGACTACCAGGAGATCGTGAAGGGCAGCGCGCCGCGCAGCGTGTGCGCGCTGGCCGAACCGGTGTGGGACGGCTGGGACGAGCGGCAGACCCGCGAGTGGATCCGCTACGAGTCACTGATCAACGTGGTGTTCGGCGACTCCGGGGCGCGGGCGCTGTGCCCCTACAACGGGGCCTCGCTGCCCGCCGAGGTCGTGCGCCAGATGCGCCGCACCCACCCGAGCGTCCTGCGCGACGGCCGCACGGAGTCCAACGCGGAGTACGTGCGGCCCGAGGCGTTCGGCGCCGAATGCGACCGGGCCCGTCCCTTCACCCGTCCCGCCACCGCCGACCACATGGTCATCGACGGCGCCGACCTGCACGCGATGCGGACGTTCGTCGAGCGTCGGGCCGACGCGCACGGCCTCGGCCCCGCGCGGACGCTGAACCTCATCACCGCCGTGAACGAACTGGCCGCGAACGCCCTCCAGCACGGCACCCCGCCCGCGGGCCTGCGGGTGTGGGCCGACGGCGACGACCTGGTCTGCGAGGTCGGCGACCACGGCTGCTGGCGCCCCGCGCCCAGCTCCCTGACCGGATTCATCCCCCCGGACACCGCCCTGCAGCCGGGCTTCGGCCTCTGGACCGTCCGCCTGCTGGTCGACCTGATGGAACTGCGCACGGACTGGAACGGCACGTTCGTCCGAATCCGCACCCGCCGCTGACCCCCCGTCCGCCGGACGCCCCGAGGCCGACGGCCGCCCCGCAAGGGACCGGCGGGACGGACGGAGGGTCGGACGGACGGCGCCGCCGGACCGGGCGGACGCACGACGGGTCGGCCGGACGCACGGCGGGCCGGACGCACGGCGGGCCGGACGCACGGCGGGCCGGACGCACGGCGGGCCGGGCGGACGAGGGCCGGACGGTCGCCCGGTCGCCGGTAAGCCGAGGCCCGGCGGCCGGCCGCGCGGCGTGCGGCGGACGGCGGCCGACCGGATCCGGCGAACGTGACAGCGGCCGGTGCGGGCCGGTGCGGTCAGGTGAGGCCGGCGGCCGACAGGGCGTTCGGGAGGATGGCGGCGAGGGCGCGGAACGCGCGGCCGCGGTGGCTGATCGCGTCCTTCTCCTCCGGCGACAGCTCCGCCGTCGTGCGGGACTCGCCCTCCGGGACGAACACCGGGTCGTAGCCGAACCCGCCGGTGCCGCGCGGCGCGCGGGCGACCGTCCCGCGCATCCGGCCCTCGACGCAGTGCTCGACGCCGCCGGGCAGGACGAGCGCCGCCGCGCACACGAACGCCCCGCCGCGCCGCTCGTCCGGGGCGTCGCCGAGCTGGTCGAGCACCAACTGCAGGTTCGCGGCGTCCTTGTCCCCGGTCGCGTCGCCGAACCGGCCCGACCAGCGGGCCGACAGCACCCCGGGCATGCCGTTCAGTTCGTCCACGCACAGGCCGGAGTCGTCGGCGACGGCGGGCAGGCCGGTGTGCGCGCAGATCGCGCGGGCCTTCAGCAGCGCGTTGCCCTCGAACGTCGGCTCGGTCTCGGGGACCTCCGGCGCGTCCGGGAACTCGGCGAGGCCGGCGACGCCGATGCCGTCGAGGATGCGGTGCAGTTCGGCGATCTTGCCCTGGTTGCGGGTGGCGAGCACGATGCGGGTCATCGGCCGAGCGCCTCCAGCTGCAGGCGGGTCAGCTCCGCGCAGCCGTCCGCCGCGAGGTCGAGCAGCGCGTCCAGTTCGGCGCGGTCGAACGGGGCGCCCTCGGCGGTGCCCTGCACCTCGACGAACTTGCCCTCACCGGTGCAGACGACGTTCATGTCCGTCTCGGCGGCCGAGTCCTCCTCGTAGCAGAGGTCGAGCCGCGCCTCCCCGTGCACGACGCCGACGCTGATCGCCGCGATCGAGGTGGTGAGGGGGTCGCGCTTGACCAGCCCGCGCTCGCGCATCCAGCTCACGGCGTCGGCCAGCGCGACGTAGGCGCCGGTGATCGCGGCGGTGCGGGTGCCGCCGTCGGCCTGCAGGACGTCGCAGTCCAGACGCACGGTGTTCTCGCCGAGCGCCTTGTAGTCGATGCACGCGCGGATCGACCGGCCGATCAGCCGGGAGATCTCGTGGGTGCGACCGCCGATCTTCCCCTTGACGGCCTCGCGGTCGTTGCGGGTGTTGGTCGCGCGGGGCAGCATCGCGTACTCGGCGGTGACCCAGCCGAGGCCGCTGTCGCGCCGCCACCGCGGCACCGAGCTCTCGACGGACGCCGCGCACAGCACCCGCGTGCCGCCGAACTCGACCAGCACCGAGCCCTCCGCGTGGTCGAGCCAGCCGCGCTGCAGGCGGACGGGACGGAGCCGGTCGGGCGCACGATCATCGGGGCGAGACATGCGCACCACCCTAACGCCGACCCGGCCCCGCACCGTCACGTGTCGTAGCGGTTATCCGGCCGTCGCCGGTCGGCGCGGGTGCCCGGCGCCGGGTGGGGTGCCGTTACAGGTCGTAGCGGGTGCCCACTCGGGCCAGCTCGATGTCGCCGCCGTAGCCGGCCGACCTGGCCTCCTTGAGGGAGACGTCCGCGTCGTTCCACGGCACCAGGTGCGTGAGGACGAGCCGTCCGACGTCGGCGCGCTCGGCGTGCTCGGCGGCCTCGCGGGCGGTCAGGTGCAGCTCGGACGGCAGGGCGGGGCCTTCCAGGAACGACGCCTCGCACAGGAACAGGTCGGCGTCCCTGGCCAGGTCGACGAGCGTGTCGGACGGCCCGGTGTCGCCCGAGTAGGCGAGGGCCCGGCCGTCGTGCTCGATGCGGAACGCGTACGCCTCGACGGGGTGCGGCATGAGCGCGGTCGTCACCCGGAAGGGCCCGATCTCGAACGGGCCGCGCGGCAGTGTCCGGAAGTCGAACGTCTCGGACATCCCGGGGTCGGGGTCGAGGTCGTAGGCCTTCGCCATCCGGACGGCCGTGCCCTCGGGCCCGTGCACCGGGATGCGCGGCGGCGGGCCGCTCGGCCGGTACGTCCGCGCCACCCAGTACCCGCACAGGTCGAGGCAGTGGTCGGCGTGCAGGTGCGAGATGGCCACGGCGTCGATCTCGTACATGGAGTGGAAGCGCTGCAGCGAGCCGAGCGCACCGTTGCCGATGTCGAGGAGCATGGCGAAGCCCTCGGCCTCGATGAGATAACTGGACGCGGGACTGTCCGGCCCAGGGAAACTGCCGGAGCAGCCGATCACAGTGACCCGCACGCTCACTCCTCCTTCTGCGTCCCCCGAGGAATCAGGTGGTCATCCGGTGGTCAGGGCTCGGCCGAGGTCGCTTTCGACCGTGCCGATCTCCGGTCCGAGGAACCGGCGTCCGAGTTCGGCGAACACCTCGGGGTCGCCGGTCACGCGGAAGCGGTGCCGCGGCGGAGGCGTCCCCTCGGCGCGGGCCAGTCCCCGGTCGTGGAGCACTCGGTACACGTCCTTGGCGGTCTCGTCTGCGCTTGACACCAGTGTGACCCCGTCTCCGACGACATACGAGATGACACCGGCAAGTAGGGGGTAATGCGTACACCCCAGGATGAGGGTGTCGCATCCGGCGTCCACGATGGGTTTCAGGTACTCACGCGCCGCGTCCAGCAGCTCGTCCCCGGCCGTCACTCCCGCCTCGACGAACTCGACGAAGCGGGGGCAGGCGGCGCTGACGAGCTCGATGTGCGGGGCGGCGGCGAACGAGTCCTCGTAGGCGCGGCTCTGCACGGTGGCGCGGGTCGCGATCAGCCCGACGCGTCCGTCGCGGGTGGCGCGGGCGGCGCGGCGGGTGGCGGGGTTGATCACCTCGACGACCGGGACGTCGTAGCGCTCGCGGGCGTCGCGCAGCATCGCCGAGCTGGCGCTGTTGCAGGCGATCACCAGCGTCTTCACGCCCTCGTCGACGAGGGCGTCGAGCATCTCCAGCGCGTACGCCCTGACCTCGGCGATCGGCCGCGGCCCGTACGGCTGGCGGGCCGAGTCCCCGAGGTAGACGAGCGGCTCGTTCGGTAGCTGGTCGAGGATCGCGCGGGCCACGGTGAGCCCGCCGAAACCGCTGTCGAAGACCCCGATCGGGGCGTCCAGCGGAAACTCTCCGAGCGGATCCGGAGGCGCCTCCACCGGGAGGAGCGCGGGGTCGTCCCCACTCGGCGAACCGGCATCTGACATGGTCATCAAGGCTAGGCGACGTACGGACCCACAGGTACGTCATGCGTTGGACATCACACCGCCACACGGCGGAAAACACACCCGCTCATGGGCGCGCGTCCGATCTCGTGGGATTCTCAGGCGGGATGCGGGGGAAATCCCGGCGTTATCTGAAGCCGCCCTTGGGGAAGCGGGCGAGCTGCCGGCTCTGCGCGACCAGCCGGCCCGCCGAGTCCCACACCTCGACCTCCTCGTCGAACCAGCCGCCGGCCAGCAGCCGTCCGGAGCCGTGCAGGGCCAGCCAGCCCGGCGCGGGGACGGCGCGCATGTGCCAGGTCAGCTCGACGGTCGGGGCCCAGCCGTTCGCGCCGAGGTTCAGGGAGACGGGCGGCAGCGCGTCCACGGCGAGGGCGAGGACGTACGCGTCGGGCTCGAGCCCGTCGGGCACCCGGAACCAGGCGCGGACCTCGGGACGTCCGCTGGGGTTCCCGTCGAGCCAGCCCATCGTGGTGCGGTCGAAGCGCATGTCGACGCTGTCGGCGAAGCCGTTGCTGTCGCCGGGCGGGCGGGCGCCGGTGCACTCCTCGAGGGGCGGGAGCGGCACGGCGGGCGACTCGCCGACCCAGTCGGGGTCGACGTCGGTGCCCAGGGTGCCGGTCGTGATGAGCGCGTCCACGATGAGCTTGCCGTCCTGGACGAGGCTGACCAGGGACGTCGCCGCGGTGCGGCCCTCCTTGCGCGGTTCGACGACGATCTCCGCGGGGGCGTCGGGCTTCGCGACGCGCAGGAAGTTCGTCGCGGTCGACACGGGGTGCGCGTGCGGCGAGGACTCGACGGCGGCGCGGCCGAGCAGGGCCATCAGGTAGCCGCCGTTGGGCGCCGCGCCGATGCAGTAGCCGGGGTGGATGTCGACCGCGTACCGGCCCTCGTCGATCCGCCGTACCGCGGTGGCGTCCGCGAACCCGCTCATTGATGCACTCCCTGCTCCACCGCGCGGCCGCGGGCGTCCGCCCGGCCGGGCCGGTTCTAGAACCACGTTCGAGACCGAACCCTACCGAATGCCGGACGGACCGCCCATATGAGTAGCATCACGCCACTGACCGGGCTAGGCCCAGAGCTGACCGGGCTAGGCCCAGAGCTGCCCCTCCAGCGCCGCCTCGGCCTCCTCCAGCGTGCCGCCGTAGGCGCCCGTGGACAGGTACTTCCAGCCGCCGTCGGCCACGATGAACGCGATGTCGGCCCGCTCCCCGGCCTTGACGGCCTTGCGCGCCATCCCGATCGCGGCGTGCAGCGCGCCGCCCGTCGAGATGCCCGCGAAGATGCCCTCCCGCTCCAGCAGCTCGCGGGTGCGGCGCAGCGCGTCGGCCGAGCCCACCGAGAACCGCGTCGTCAGCACCGAGTCGTCGTACAGCTCGGGGATGAACCCCTCGTCGATGTTGCGCAGCCCGTACACCAGCTCCCCGTACCTCGGCTCCGCCGCGACGATCTTCACGTCGGGCACCTGCTCGCGCAGGTAGCGGCCGACGCCCATCAGCGTCCCGGTGGTGCCGAGCCCCGCCACGAAGTGGGTCACGGTCGGCAGGTCGGCGAGGATCTCCGGCCCGGTCGTCTCGTAGTGGGCGAGCGCGTTCGCCTCGTTGCCGTACTGGTAGAGCATCACCCAGTCGGGATGCTCCGCCGCCAGGCCCTTGGCGACGCGGACGGCCTCGTTCGACCCGCCCGCCGCGGGCGAGGAGATGATCTCCGCGCCCCACATCTCCAGGAGCTGCCGGCGCTCCGCCGAGGTGTTCTCCGGCATCACGCACACCATCCGGTAGCCGCGCAGCTTCGCGACCATGGCGAGCGAGATGCCGGTGTTGCCCGACGTCGGCTCCAGGATCGTGCGGCCCGGCGTCAGCAGCCCGTCCTTCTCCGCCTTGTCGATCATGTAGAAGGCGGGCCGGTCCTTGACCGAACCGGTCGGGTTGCGGTCCTCGAGCTTCGCCCACAGCCGGACGTCCTCGCTCGGCGACAGGCGCGGCAGCCCGACCAGCGGCGTGCCGCCGACCGAGTCCAGCAGCGACTCGAAACGCATGTCGTTCGTCGTCTCCGTTGTCGTCGGGCCCGGCTCAGCCGCCGGCGACGGCCGGGAGGATGGTGACGCTGTCGCCGTCGGAGACCTGCGTCTCCAGCCCGCCGAGGAAGCGCACGTCCTCGTCGTTGAGGTAGACGTTCACGAACTTGCGCAGGCCCTTGTCGTCCACCAGCCGGCCGCGCAGGCCCTCGTGCCGCGAGTCCAGGTCGGTGAACAGTTCGTCCAGCGTGCCGCCCTTGCCCTCCACGGACTTGGCGCCGCCGGTGAGGGTGCGCAGGATCGTCGGGATCCGGACCTCGATCGCCATCGCGATGATCTCCTTTTGGTCGTACGGGGGCTCCCCGCCCAAGCGGTTGCAACCGGGCGGGGAGCGCGGGCATTCCAGGTGAGGATCAGCGCGTCGGCGAACAGTCGTAGACGACCTCGGCGCGCGAGTGCCCGAACAGGAAGCTCTGCACGGGTGGCACCACGGCGGACGGGACGCGGCGCCGCGCGCCCGTTCTGCTCCCGCTCGTCCACATGAGGCCCACTTTACCGGTCCCGACCATCGCTTTCCGTAGGGCCCGTCACGCCTGCTCGGAGTCAGGACGGGAGTCGACGATCGCGACCTCCTCCTCGGTCACCTCGCCGTCCACGATGCGGTACGAGCGGAACTCGACGTCGTCCTCCTCGCGGGTGGACACCAGGACGTAGTGCGCGTTCGGCTCCGCCGCGTAGGAGATGTCGGTGCGCGACGGGTACGCCTCGGTGGCCGTGTGCGAGTGGTAGATCACCACCGGCTCCTCGTCGCGGTCGTCCATCTCCCGCCACACCTTCAGCTGCTCCTGGGAGTCGAACCGGTAGAACGTCGGCGAGCGCTCGGCATTGACCATCTGGATGAACCGGACGGGACGGTCGGACCCGATCGGGCCGGCGATGACCCCGCAGGCCTCGTCGGGGTGGTCGGCGCGCGCGTGCGCGACGATCCTGTCGACCAGGGAACGCTCGATCGTCAGCATGCCCCGAAGGCTACCCGGCGGCCCGTTGCCGCCCCGCGCCGATCCCGAACTGTGGATGACTTCGTCAGAGCAGCGCCTGGACGAGGCTCTCCTGCAGCATCGTGAGCCAGTCGTAGGCCGCGAACATCGGGGTGCGCGGGTCGTTGCGGTCGAGGTGGCCGGCCTCCTCGTACCACTCCTCGCTGATGTCGAGCCGGGTGCCGAGCGCCAGCCGGACGTCGTTCAGCGCCCGCAGCCACGCCTGCGCCCGCTCGTCGTCCAGGACGACCGTCCCGCCGCCGCCGGGGAGCGCCTTCAGCACCGCGGTGGCCGCCTCCCGCTTGCCGTCCCGCAGCCCCAGCTCGGTGTAGCGGCGGAAGTCCCCGGCGGCCTCGGCCTCGTCGCCGCCCGGCTCGGCCCCCGGGTCGCCGTAGGCGTCGGGGAACAGCCGCGCGAGCACCGGATCGTCCGGCTTCACGGCCTCCGCGGCGATGCCGATCGAGGAGAGCGGATCGTCCGGATCCTTCTCGGCCGAGCCCGGCGGGGCCTCCCCGATCAGCGCGAGCATCTGCTCCATCAGCGAGTGCAGCAGCCCGGCCTCCTCGGCCGCCAGCCGGACCCGCACGCCCTCGCGCGTCCTGCGGACGTCCGCCATCAGTCGTCCCGCTTCACGGTCGCCCACAGCCCGTAGGTGTGCAGGATCTCCACGTCCCGTTCCATCTCCTCGCGGGTCCCCTTGGCCACCACGGCCCGGCCCTTGTGATGGACGTCCAGCATCAGCTTCTCGGCCTTCGGCTTGGGGTAGCCGAACACGGCCTGGAAGACGTACGTGACGTACGACATGAGATTGATCGGGTCGTTCCAGACGATCGCCAGCCAGGGCCGGTCGGCGCGTACGTCCTCCTCGACGTCCGGCCGCTCCAGTTCGACCGGTGCGGGCGCCGTGCTCATGGCGCTCATGGCCTGCGTCTCCCCCTCTCGCCCGCGAGATCGGTCCGCCCAACGCGTCCGATGCTAGGTGCACCGGCCTCCAGGTCCATGGTGCCCGCACCGGGGCTTAGGGTGCCACCTGTGGACGTTGCTGAGGGAACGACCTGCGGGAGCACCGCACTGCTGACCGACCGGTACGAGCTGACCATGCTGCAGGCGGCGCTGCGCGGCGGGACGGCCGGCCGCCGCGCGGTGTTCGAGGTGTTCGCCCGCAGCCTCCCGGCCGGGCGCCGCTACGGCGTCGTCGCGGGCACCGGGCGGCTCCTCGACGCGATCGAGGCGTTCCGGTTCGGGACGGACGAACTGGACTGGCTCACCGCGAACGGCATCGTCGACGAACCCACGGCGCAATGGCTGGAGAAGTTCCGCTTCACCGGGAACGCCTGGGGCTACCCCGAAGGCGACTGCTATTTTCCAGAATCGCCGATTCTGCGGGTCGAGGGGACGTTCGCCGAGGCCGTCCTCCTCGAAACGGTCGCGCTGTCGATCCTCAACCACGACTGCGCGATCGCGTCCGCCGCGTCCCGCATGGTGCAGGCCGCCCAGGGCCGCCCCCTCATCGAGATGGGCTCGCGCCGCGCACATGAACGTTCGGCCGTCGCATCGGCGCGCGCTGCCTACATCGCAGGGTTCGCCACCACGTCCAACCTCGAGGCCGGACGGCTTTACGATGTGCCCACCGCGGGGACGAGCGCGCACTCGTTCACGCTCCTGCACGACAGCGAACGGCACGCGTTCGAAGCCCAGCTCGCCTCCCTGGGCGAATCCACGACCCTCCTCGTCGACACCTACGACGTCGAACGGGCCGTCCGCACCGCCGTCGAACTCGCCGGACCCGCACTCGGCGCCGTCCGGATCGACTCCGGCGACCTCGCCGTCATGGCCCGCCGCGTCCGCGACCAGCTCGACTCCCTCGACGCCCGCGACACCCGCATCGTCGTCACCGGCGACCTGGACGAGTACGGCATCGCCGCCCTCGCCGCCGCACCCGTCGACGGCTACGGCGTCGGCACCTCGCTCGTCACCGGCTCCGGGGCGCCCACCGCCTCGCTCGTCTACAAGCTCGTCGCCCGCGCCGACGGCCCCGACGCCGCCGCCCCGATGCGCCCCGTCGCCAAGCGCTCGTCCGGCAAGCCGAGCCGGGGCGGCCGCAAGTCCGCCGTGCGCCGCGTCGACCCGCACGGCACCGCCTACGCCGAGACGGTCTCCACCGGCGAGCCCGCGCCCGGCCCCCGCGACCGCGTCCTGCAGGTCCCGCTCGTCCGGGACGGCGAGATCGTCGGACGCGAGCCGCTGCGGGACGCGCGCGACCGGCACGCCCGCGCCGTCGCCGAACTGCCCGCGACGGCCGTCCAGCTGTCGCGCGGCGAGCCCGCCCTGCCCACCGAGTTCGTGAACGGCGGCCCGCGCCCCTGACCGGCGGTTCCTCCGCGCGCCGGACTGGGATAGCGTCCAAGGTGTCGGGGAAACGCGGAACCGGGACGGAGCGGTCATGGGCAAGAAGGCCTTGATCATCGTGGACGTGCAGAACGACTTCTGCGAGGGCGGCTCGCTCGCCGTCGCCGGCGGCGCGTCCGTCGCCACCGCCATCTCCGGGCACATCGCGGCAAGCCGCCCGGAATACGCGCACATCGTCGCCACCCGGGACTTCCACCTCGACCCGGGCGCGCACTTCTCCACCGAACCCGACTTCACCGACACCTGGCCGCCGCACTGCGTCATCGGCACCCCCGGCGCCGACTTCCACGAGGACCTCGCCCTCGCCGACATCGAGGCCGTGTTCAGCAAGGGCCGCGAATCGGCCGCCTACAGCGGCTTCGAGGGCGCCACCGACGACGACGTCCCGCTCGCCGACTGGCTCACCGCCCACGGCGTCGACACCGTCGACGTCGTCGGCATCGCCACCGACCACTGCGTCCGCGCCACCGCCGTCGACGCCGCCCGCGGCGGCCTGCGCACGACCGTCCTGCTCGACCTCACGGCCGGGGTCGCGAAGCGGACCACCGACCGGGCCCTCGACGAACTCGCCCGCGAGGGTGTCGCGCTCACCGGCACACCGGTGGTGAGATCGTGAACCGTGACCGATGACATGAAACCCCCCGAGATCATCCTGGTCGGCGGCGTGTCCGGCAGCGGCAAGACCACCGTCGGCACCCTGCTCGCCGAACGCCTCGGCTGGGACTACGCCGAGGCCGACGACTTCCACTCCCCCGAGAACATCGCCAAGATGCGCTCCGGAACCCCCCTCACCGACGCCGACCGCATGCCCTGGCTCCACGCGATCGGCACCTGGATGGACGGACGCGTGCGCGCCGGCGAACCGGGCGTCGTCACCTGCTCGGCCCTCAAGCGCGCCTACCGCGACGTGCTGCTCGACGACCGCCCCGCCGTCCGGCTCGTCCTGCTGGACGGCGACCGCGACACGATCGCCGCGCGGATGCGGGAGCGCAAGGGGCACTTCTTCAAGCCCGAGATGCTCGACAGCCAGTTCGCCGACTACGAGCGGCCCGGACCCGACGAGAACGTGCTCACCGTCCCCGTCAGCGACCCGCCCGAGAAGATCGTCGACCGGATCCGCGCGGCCGTCGGCCGCTGACTCAGCGGCGCCGGGCCGCCCACTCGCGGATCTTCGTGATCCGCGCCCGGATCTCCTCCGCACTCGCCTGCGGGACCGCCGGGCCGCCGCAGGCCCGCCGCAACTCGTTGTGGATCACGCCCTGCGGCTGCCCGGTCCGGTGGTTCCAGGCGTTGACCAGGCCGTTCAGTTCCCGGCGCAGGGCCGCGATGTCCTCGGCCGCGGTCCGGTCGGCGCGCGGATCGCCCGTCTTGGTCCGGCGCCCGGCGAGCTGCTCCGCCTGCCGCTTGCGCAGCAGCGCCGACACCTGGTCGGGCTCCAGCAGCCCCGGAATGCCGAGGTACTCCTCCTCCTCGGCCGACCCCGGCGTCGCGTGCATGCCGAACTCGCCGCCGTCGTACAGCACCCGGTCGAACGTCGCGGACGCCTCGACCGTCTCGAACGGCAGCTCCTCCCCGACGTCCGGCGTGTCCTGCTTCTTGTTCGCCTCCGCGATCAGATCGTCGTCCAGCCCGTCCTCACGGACCGGACGGTCGAGCACGTGGTCGCGCTCCTCCTCCAGCTCCGCCGCGTGCCCCATCAGCGTCGGCACCGACGGCAGGAACACCGACGCCGTCTCGCCCCGCCTGCGCGCACGGACGAACCGTCCGATCGCCTGCGCGAAGAACAGCGGCGTGCTCGTCGACGTCGCGTAGACGCCCACCGCGAGACGCGGGATGTCGACGCCCTCCGACACCATCCGGACCGCGACCATCCACCGGTCCTCGGTGTCGCCGAACTGCTTGATCTTCTTCGACGCCCCCGGATCGTCCGACAGCACGATCGTCGCGCCCTCACCGGTCACCGCGCGCAGCATCTTCGCGTAGGCCCGCGCCGTCTCGTGGTCGGTCGCGATCACCAGCCCGCCCGCGTCCGGGATGGCCCGCCGCAGCTCCGTCAGCCTCCGGTCGGCCGCCGCGAGGACCTGCTTGATCCAGTCGCCCTTCGGATCCAGCGCGGCCCGCCACGCCTGCGCCGTCTGGTCCTGGGTGAGCGGCTCACCGAGCGTCGCGGTGATCTCGTCACCCGCCCGCGTGCGCCACCGCATCTCCCCCGCGTACGCCAGGAAGATCACCGGACGCACCACACCGTCGGCCAGCGCGGGCCCGTACCCGTACGTGTAGTCCGCGCGACTCCGCCGGATGCCGTCCGGCCCCTCCTCGTACTCGACGAACGGGATCGGGTTGATGTCCGTCCGGAACGGCGTTCCCGACAGCGACAGCCGCCGTGCGGCGGGCTCGAACGCCTCCCGCACCGCGTCGCCCCACGACAGGCCGTCCCCCGCGTGGTGCACCTCGTCGAAGATCACGAGCGTCTTGCGCGACTCCGTCCGGTTCCGGTGCAGCGCCGGACGCGCCGCGACCGTCGCGTAGGTCACCGCGACACCGTGGAAGTCCTTGCCGACGGGCCCGCTGCTGTTCTGCCACTCGGGGTCGAGCTTGATGCCCACGCGCGCCGCCGACTCGGCCCACTGCCGCTTCAGGTGCTCGGTCGGGCACACCACCGTCACCGCGACGACGGCCCGCCGCTCCATCAGCTCACGCGCCAGCCGCAGCGCGAACGTCGTCTTGCCCGCGCCGGGCGTCGCGACGGCCAGGAAGTCGCGCGGGCCCGGCTGCTGCCCGTCCGTCCCGAAGTAGTTCTCCAGCGCCTGCTGCTGCCAGGCGCGCAGGGACGACGCCGTCCCCCAGGCGGCCCGTTCGGGGAACGCGGGGGGCATGCTCGGTGCGGCGAAGGTGCTCACGGTCATAGCAGGCTACATACCGGGACCGACAGATCGTGCCCCACGCCCCCAACCTGTGCCGCGATCCACACCACGACCAGCCGACACACCCGCCCCCTCCCGGGCGTGTCCGGCCCGGCACCCCGCCCCCGACGCCCGGCACCACCCCGCACGGCGGTCAACGGCCGCTTCCGGACACGGCGCAGCCTCGCGCGCATGGACGACCACGCGCGCGACACCCGGGGAACATCGGCCTCCGGCGGGCGGAGCTCCGGCGGAGGCCGACGGGTCAGTCGTCCTTCTTGTCGCCGCCCGACTGCATGGATTCGTAGATCTCCTTGCACTCGGGGCAGACGGGGTACTTCTTCGGGTCGCGGTTCGGCACCCACACCTTGCCGCAGAGGGCGATCACCGGCGTGCCGCTCACCGCGCTCTCGGTGATCTTCGCCTTCTTCACGTAATGCGCGAACCGCTCGTGGTCGCCGTCACCATGCGACAGGTCCGGCCGTACGTCCGTCCGGGTATCGCCATCGGGAAGGATCTTCGTGCTCACGTCAATCACCTTAATTCAGCGTCGGGTCCTCAGGGTACGTGGAGACGAACGCCAGGTCGCCGCCTTGGCGGCGCAGGACGTCGGCCCAGAGGCGGTCGGGGTCGGGGGCGAACACGTCGCCGGCCTCGGCGGGGACGAGGTACCACGCGCCCTCCTCGATCTCCGCGCGCAGTTGCCCGGCGGACCAGCCGGCGTAGCCGGCGAACACCCGGAGCTGGAGGAGTTCTGCGGCCAGCAGGCCGGGCGGGGCCTCCAGGTCGACGAGGCCGACCCGGGAGACCTCGGCGCCGCCGTCGAGCGCCCGCCAACCGAGCGGTTCGTCCTCGCCGGGGAGGCGGGCCAGGGCGAGCGCGTTGTCGAGCGCCACGGGCCCGCCCTGGAACACGACGGACGGTCCGGTGACGAGTTCGGCCCACGGGGGGAGGACTCGGTCGACCGGAACCTCGGTCGGCCGGTTGAGGACGACGCCGAGCGTGCCGCCGTCCATGTCGTGCTCGACCAGCAGGACCACACTGCGTCTGAAGTTGGGATCCTCCAGCTGAGGGGTCGCGACGAGCTGTAGCCCCACCCTGATGCCGTCTTCCATGGGTTCCATCATGCGTTGCGCCGACCCTCGGCGGCACGCCCCCTCTCTCGTTAGCCTTGGTACGTACACCTATCGACGGGGATATCGGCAGCACGACAACACAGGTCGAGAATGATCTCTTGGACCATCGGCGCCCGCGCCCGCGGGCCCGGGGAGGACAGCGATGCAGTTGCCCAGGGTCGTCATCGCCGCCGTGTTCTTCGCCCTCGCGGCGCTGATCGCCATTCCCCCGCTGTTCGGTGGGGACGACTCGCGGGCCGCGACGCCCGCGTCCGAGCGGGCGACCTCGCCGTCGCCGTCCGCGTCCGCTTCGGGATCGCCGAGCCCGTCGAAGAGCCCCTCGAAGAGCCCGTCCAAGAGCCCGTCGCCCGCACCGTCGGGCAACGCGGCGCTGACCGCGGAGATCGGGTCGGTGGCGTGTCCGGGACGGACGGTGCCGGTGCGGATCCGCAACACGGGGGCGCGGCCCGCCGACTTCAGCGTCGAGAAGAACGACGACACGGCGGCGATCCCGGGACGGCTCGGGGCGGGCGAGTCGCAGACCGTGGACGTCGAGGTGCGCGAGGATCGCCGCACCCGGGTGCAGGTCGCGTGGGCGAACGAGCGGATCGCGTCCGAGACCGTGGAGGCGAACTGCGCCGGTGCGGGCGCGCGGGGCGACGACCCGTCGGAGCTGCCCTACACGGGCCAGGACGACGGAGTGCTGTGGGCGCGGGGCGCCACCGCCTTCGCCGCCCTGGTCACCGGGCTGATCATCTTCTGGTACGGGGGCGTGTGGCCGCGCCGCAAGGAGAAGATGCTGCGGAAGTAGGCGTCACGCCTCCGTGCGGGGGCGACCGCCGGCGGCCTCGCGGACCGCGCCCGCGACGCGGGAGCTCACCTCCGGGTGGAACACGCTCGGGATGATGTAGTTCGGGCCGATCTCTTCCGGGGTGACCACTTCGGCGAGCGCCGCCGCGGCGGCGGCGAGCATGTCGAGGGAGACGACGTCCGCCTGGGCGTCGAGGAGGCCGCGGAACACGCCGGGGAACGCGAGGACGTTGTTGATCTGGTTCGGGTAGTCGCTGCGGCCGGTCGCGACGACGGCGGCGTGCTCGCGGGCCTCGTCCGGCGACACCTCGGGCTCGGGGTTGGCGAGGGCGAAGACGATCGCGTCGTCGTTCATCGTCGCGATGTCGTCGCCGTTGAGGATGCCGGGGGCCGAGACGCCGACGAACACGTCGGCGTCCTTGACGGCGCCGCGCAGGTCGCCCGCGTAGCCGTCGGAGTTCGTGTGCTCGGCGATCCAGCGGAGCGAGTCGTCGAGGTCGTCGCGGCCCTCGTGGACGGCGCCGCGGTAGTCGCAGACGATCAGGTCGCGGGCGCCCGCGTGCATCAGCAGCTTCAGGATCGCGCTGCCCGCGGCGCCCGCGCCCGCCATCGTGATGCGGACGGACGACAGGTCCTTGCCGACGACGCGGAGCGCGTTCGTCAGCGCGGCGAGCACGCAGATCGCGGTGCCGTGCTGGTCGTCGTGGAAGACGGGGATGTCGAGGAGTTCGCGCAGGCGGGCCTCGACCTCGAAGCAGCGGGGGGCGGAGATGTCCTCGAGGTTGATGCCGCCGAAGGCGGGGGCGAGGATCTGGACGGTGCGGACGATCTCGTCGGTGTCCTGCGTGTCGAGGCAGATCGGCCAGGCGTCGATCCCGGCGAACCGCTTGAAGAGGGCGGCCTTGCCCTCCATGACGGGCAGCGCGGCCTCGGGGCCGATGTTGCCGAGGCCGAGGACGGCGGACCCGTCGGTGACGACGGCGACGCTGTTGCGTTTGATCGTCAGCCGCCGGACGTCCTCGGGGTTGCGGGCGATCGCGAGCGAGACCCGCGCGACGCCGGGGGTGTAGGCCATCGAGAGTTCGTCGCGGTTGCGCAGCGGCACCTTCGACGACATCTCGATCTTGCCGCCGAGGTGCATCAGGAACGTGCGGTCGCTGACCTTGTGGATCTTGATGGCGTCGAGCTGCTCGAGGGCCGCGGCGATGGCCTCGGCGTGCTGGGTGTCGCGGGTCGCGATCGTCACGTCGATGCGGAGCGTCTCGTGCCCGGCGGTGTTCACGTCGAGGGCCGTGACGATGCCGCCCGCGTTCTCCACGACGTGAGTGATCTGGCTTACGGCCCTGCCGCCCGCCGGAACCTCCAGCCGGACGGTGATGGAGTACGAAACGCTAGGCACGCTCGCCACGAGAACTGCTCCCTCTGTAACCGGGTATGTCCGTGTCCCGGACGTGCCCGCGATCGGCGCGGCACGCCGGACGCCGCGCCCGGACGGCCCGCGGGCTCAGATCGTCCCCGCCGCGGCGACGACGAGGTCGACGGCTGCGGGCACGGGCAGCCTCGTGGTGTCGATCACGAGGTGGTAGAGCCGCGGATCGGCGGGATCGGCCCCGTAGAAGTGCTTCACGTAGGCCGTTCGGGCGCGGTCGTTGTCCACGAGCATACGCTCCACTTCGCGGTAGGGCGTCCCGCTCGGCGCACTCGCGTCCCTGTTCGGGGGCATCTCGGCGGCCGCGCGCACCAGCCGGCGCTCGCGCGGCCCGTCGAGCCGGACGTGCAGCGCGCCCGGCCGGTCGGCGAGGACGAGCGCGGCGGCGCGGCCGAGGACGACGCAGCCGGTGTCGGCGGCGCGGCGGAGCACGTCCTCGGTGTGGGCGGTGAACTCCTCGGCCGGGACCGGGTCGCGGTAGGGGAGGTGGACCTCCATGCCGCTCAGCGACACGTTCGGCAGCCGTGCGGCCCCGGCCAGGATCCGGCCGAGGCCGCTCTCGGCGCGCTCGTCGTGGGCGAGGGCCTCGTCCAGCGTGCAGCCGATCTCGCTCGCGACGACCTCGGGAATCGCGCGGTCGACGAACGGCAGCCGGAGGCGCTCCGCCACGGCGGGGCCGACGAGTCCGCCGGCCGCGCCGAACGCGGCGGAGATGGTCACGATGCGGGCGGCCACGGACCCTTCATGCCCGTTCCGGGCGCCCGTCACCGTGCCTCAGAACAGGGCGGACTGCAGCGAGCGGCGCGCCTTGCCCACGCGGGGGTCGTCCGGCGGGAGCAGGTCGAACAGCGACAGCAGGTGCTTGCGCGCCGCGTCCCGGTCGTCGCCCGCGCCGGCCCGGACGGCCGCGATGAGCCGCGCGAACGCCTCGTCGACGCGTCCCGACATCATCTCCACGTCGGCCGCGGCGATCTGCGCGCGCACGTCCCCGGGCTTGGCCTGCCCCTCCTGGAGGGCGCGCTCGGGGTCGAGGGCCTGCACCCGGAGGCTCAACTCGACGAGCCCGAGCCCCTGCCGGGCCTGCGGGTCGCGCGGGTTCTGCGCCAGCAGCCGCTCGAACGCCGCCTTGGCCGCGTCGAGGTCGCCGCGCTGCAGGGCGCTCTCGGCCTCGCCGTAGACCGGGTCGATCTGCGGCTGGTCGGGCGGCTGCTGCTCCGCGCCGGGCTCGCCCTCGGGGGCGTCCGGGAGGATGCCCTCCTTGCGCAGCACGTCGAAGAGCTGGTCGATGGCCTGCCGCACCTGCGGCTCGGGCGCGGCGCCGTTCAGGAACGGCAGCAGCTGCCCGGCGACGACCGCGGCGACGAACGGGATGCCCTGGACGCCCATCTGCTGCATGTACGCCGCGAGCTGCGGGTTCGCGTCGATGTCGACCTTGGCGAGCACCCACTTCCCGGCCGCCTCTTCGGCGAGCTTCTCCAGGATGGGTCCGAGCTGCTTGCAGGGCCCGCACCATTCGGCCCAGAAGTCGACGAGGACGGGAACGCTCTGCGAGCGCTCCACGACGTCGGTGTTGAACGTCTCGTCCGTCACGTCGACGACGTACTGACCGCCGGGCGCGCCCGCGGGCGGGGCTCCGCCGCCCGCCTGCGCCTGCGCCCGGCGTTCCTGCTGCTTCCTGGTGGCCGCCTGGCGGGCGCCCAGGTCGATGGCCCCGTGCAACGAAAAGTCCCGAGAAGGCATGGCTCCATCCTGCCCCATCCCCGCACCACCTGTGCGCCCGTACGCTCCCAGCGGAGTGCGGGTCGGGGTCGAGGCGCCCGGATCGGCCGGGTTCAGCCGAGCCGCTCGCCGTACACGTGGTCGACCGTCATGGTCATGAGCACCCTGCGGTCGGACACCATGACCGCCCGGTACTCGGCCCAGTCCGGGTGCTCGCCGGCCGCGCGGCGGTAGTAGTCGACCAGCGCGTCGACCTCGGGTCCGTCCGGGTCGGTGCCCGGCCCGGTGAGCGTCACCGGGCCCTCGGCGGTGGCCCACGACCGGCCGTCGGAAGAGGTGACCTCCAGCGCGGCGCGCGGGTCGCGGCGCAGGTTCGCGGTCTTGGCGCGGCCCTCGGTCATCGAGACGTAGAGGACGCCGGCGCCGGTGTCGTAGTACGGCATGACGGGCGACAGCTGCGGGCGCCCGTCGGACCTGATCGTCGCGAGGACGCCGAGGCGGCCTTCGGCGAGCAGGGCGTGCGGGTCGAACTGCGTGATGGTCATGGTCATCCCTCCGAGCGCTTGCGGAACTGGTCGATGATCGCGGCGTAGCCGTCGCCGCCGTGCCCGGCGGCCGCGGCCCGGTCGGCCAGGGCCTGGATGAGCACGGGGAGCTCGGTGGCGACGCCGAGGCCCTCGCTCTCGTCGACGAGCTGCCGCATCGCGGCCCGCTGGGTGTCGATGGCGGAGTCCAGCGGCGGGTACGCGTCGTCGTCGATCTGCCGTGCGTAGCCGGGGACCCAGCCGGCGACGGTCTCGATGCTCGTCTTCGCCAGCGGGGCGAACACGGCGGCGTCCACGCCCGCCGCGCCGAGCAGGGCTGCACCGTGCAGGAATCCGTTCAGCACGTTCCACATCACGCTCAGGACGGCCATCTCGTTCAGCGACGCCAGGCCGTGGTCGTCGCCGAGGTGCGACGTTCCCGCGCCGAGGCTGCGCAAAACCGGTTCGTGCCGGTCGAAGGCCGCCCGGGGGCCGCTGTAGACGAGCACGGCGTCCGGCGTCCCGATCGTCTCGGGGATCGCCATGACGGCGCCGCCGAGGTAGTCGGCGCCGTGCCGGGCGACCGCGGCGGCGGTCTCGTGGGACTCCCGGGACGAACCGGAGGTCAGGTTCACCACGGTGCGGCCGTCGAGTGCGGCGCCGACCGGGTCGAGGATCGCGCGGACGGACGCGTGGTCGGAGACGCAGACGACGACGAGCGGGGCGGCCGCGACGGCGTCGGCGGGCGTGGCGGCGAGCGTGGCGCCCTGGGCGACGAGGGGGTCGGCCTTCGCCGCCGTGCGGTTCCAGACGGTCGTGGGGTGCCCGTCGCGCAGGAACGCGGCGGCCAGCGCGTGCCCCATCAGGCCCAGGCCGAGCACGGTCACGGGGGTGCGGCCGGCGGCGTCGTCGTTGTTCGGTGTCGTCGTTCGGGACGAATCAGTGGTCATGGCAGAATCATGAACGTTCACACTGATATGAAGGTCAAGGGGACGAGCGGGATGCTGATCGGAGAGCTGAGCCGGAAGACCGGTGTCAACACGCACCAGCTGCGCTACTACGAGTCCCAGGGGCTGCTCGAGGCGGGCCGGGGCGCCAACGGCTACCGCGAGTACGCCGACGACGCGGTGCTGACCGTGACCCAGATCCGGAGGCTGCTCGAAGCCGGGCTGTCGACGAAGGAGATCGAGTACCTCCTGCCCTGCGCGACGGGTGCGGGCCCGGAACTGGAGCCCTGCCCCGAACTCGTGGACGCTCTGCGCGCGCGCCTGCAAAAGCTCGATGCCTGCATCGAGTCGGTCGTCCAGTCCCGGCAGGTTCTGAGCGACCTCATCGACGCCACCGAGCGCCGCACGTCGCAGGCATACCCGGCCTGCGACGCGGCCGAGCCGGAACCCGCCCTCGCTTGATTTACGGACGGACGGCGCCTCGACTAACGAAATGCCCTTTGGTAGGCATATGCCGATTGTCTAGATATCTCGATTTCTTCCAGCCGCGCGGCGAGGCAAAGATTCGAGCGGTCCCGCAGTAAAGGCAAAAAGATTGCTGACAGCCATCGCCAAGCCCGGTTATAGTCGCGATGTCGATGCATCGTTCCGCGGCAAAAGAGCTCCGGGCGCCCTGGACACCGGTCCGCCGGTGCCGGGAGCAGGGCGCCGCGTGGTGACGGGGGAGGCCACCGGCGCGCCAGACACGGCCGCAGCGAGCGCATGGCGAACAACGGGGGGAAACAGTGATCGCGGAGTATTCCGCGATCGTGGCCCGAGGAATGGGTGTCCGCCGCGGGGGGCGGTGGCTCCTGCGCCCGGTGACCTTCGGCCTTGCCGAAGGAGTGGTCGGCCTGGCCGGTCCACCTGGTGTCGGTAAATCCACTCTGCTGGCCACGTTCGCGACCTTGCGCCGACCGAACGCCGGTGCGCTGCACGTTCTCGGAAAGGACATATCGAACAGCACCGACCTGCGTGCCGCGCGGGCCCGGATCGGCTACCTGCCGGCCCGGTTCGCCCGTACCGAGCACATGACCGCGGGCGAGTTCGTCGAGTACGCGGCGTACTTCAAGCGGACGAGCGCCGCCAGCGCGCGCGCCATCGTCAAGCGGCTCGACCTCACCGAGGCCGCCGGGACCGAGCTCGCCCTGCTGCCACCGGACGTCCGGCTGCGCGCGGGCCTCGCCGCGACGTGCGTCCACGAACCCGATCTGGTGCTGCTCGACGACCCGTTCGGCGAGCTGTGCGCCGCCGCCGAACCGTGGCCCACCGGCGCGGCCGGCCCCGGTGGCGACGCGTCCGCGGCGATCGCCGAGCTGATCCCGGTCCTGCGCGCCCTCGCCCCGACCGTGGTGATCACCGCGGACGGCTGCGACCCGCTCACCGGCTGGTGCGACCGCCTGTTCACGCTCTCCCGCGGCAAGCTCACCGAACAGCCCACCCACTCGGCCACGACCCGCCGGGGCCGCTCCGCCGCCGACCGCCGATGGCCCGACGCGGCCGGCGGACGCGACGCGGTGCCCGGCGATCTCCGGCGCGGCGATGGTCCCGTGCCGCGCCGGTGGCTGTGGCCGGTCCGTCCATGGTCGTCACTTCCCTGGACGGGCCGGCCCCGGCGCATCGGCCGGCGGCCGGCGCTGCCCGCGCTGCCGCAGCCGGACCGGCCGCGGGCCCGGCGGACGCCCGCGCGGAGCGCCGCCGGTGTCTGACCTCGGTCGGGTGCTCCGGCTGGACGCCCGCCGCACGGCGCTGCTCGTCGCGGTGCCGCTGCTCACCGTCGTCGGCGCCGCCGCGGCGGCGCTGTCGCTGTGCCCGCCGCACGCGTACTGGGACAACTCCGTCGTCGCGCTGGTCAACGCGGTGCGGCTGCTCGGCCCGGTCGCCGCCGCGCTCGCCGCGTGGACGGCCGTCCGGGAACGCCCCCTGGACTACCTGCGCAACCTCACCGCCCGCTCCCCCGCCACCGGCGTGCTGTTCGACCTGCTGCTGCTGACGGCCGCCGCGCTCGTCTCGTACGCCGCGGTCACGGCCGTGGTCGTCGCCGCCACCGTGCTCCACGACGGGACCGGACGCTCCCACCCGCTGGGGTTCGCGGCGGGCGCGGGCGCGCTCGTCCTGCACGTCGTGGCCGGTTACCTGGCCGGACGGGTCGTGCCGCACCGGGCCACGGCACCGCTCGTCCTCGCCGCCACCGGGCTGTGGTCGGCGCTGCGCGTGCCCGGCATGTCGTGGTGGAGCCTGCTGCCCCCGGCCGCGCTGAACCAGGTCGCGCTGTTCACCACGCTGCGCCCCCAGGTGCTCGCCGACCAGGTCGTGTGGGCGGTCGGCGCGACGGCCGCGCTGATCCTCGGATACGTGCTGTGGGCGACCCGCCGCGCGCTGGTCGGCGTCCCCCTCGCCGCGGCGCTCGCGGCCGCCGCCGCCGCGACCCTCGGGCTGCACGGCACCGCGGGCGGCACGGTCGCGCCCGCCCCCACCGACCAGGTGTGCCGGGAGTGGCCGCTGACCGTGTGCGTGCATCCCGCGCTGCGCGACGCGCTGCCCGCCCTGACGTCCGCGGTGATCCCCCTCGCCGCGCGGCTGGACGGGACGCCCGGCGCGTTCACGCGCGTGGAGCAGCGCCCGTCGTGGGCGCCCACCGGGGTGCGGGACGGGGTCGCGGGCGTCCACCTCGACGCCGCGCTGCCGCCGGGGTTCGAGGAACGGGCCGTCCGGCGGATCCGGGACGGCCTGCGCGACCCGCGCGTCTGCTCCGCCCCCCGGGGCCACGGCGCGCTGGTGGACGCGTGGCTCGTCGGCGACGCGCCGCCCGCGGCCGGCGACGCGCGCACCGCCCGCCTGTTCGGCTCATGGAGCGAGGAGCGGCGCCGCGCCTGGCTGCGGCGGCACTTCGCGGACTACCGGGCCTGCGCGCTCGGCCCCCGCGACTTCCGCACCGCGACGGACGTCCGCGCGACCGGCGACGTCCGCACGCCGTTCGGCCCCCGCACGAAAACGCGCCGTCCCCCGCACGAAGCGGGGAACGGCGCACAGGTTCCCCTGCGCGGCCGCTCCGGGACCCCCAGCCCGTATGCGACCGCGCAGGAGCCTAGGCCCGGCCGGCCGGTTCGGTGACCGGCGCGGGCTTGGTCCAGTGGCGCTCGACGAAGAACGGCGCGACGGGCAGCACCGAGGCGCCCAGCGCGAGGATCGTCCGCGTCATGTTCCAGCCGAGCTGCTGCCGCACGATCACCGCCACCCCGACGTAGGCGATGAACAGGACACCGTGGATCGGGCCCACCAGCGACACCGCGGCCGGTATGTCCGCCATGTACTTCAGCGGCATGGCGACGAGCAGCAGCACCAGGAACGAGATCGCCTCCGCGATGGAGACGAGTCGGAAAGCACGAACGATGTCCACGTCCGGTCAACGGCCCTCGCCCGCGAGAGGTTTCAGCCGGGCGTATGGCCCTGATCACATCCCATCGGAAGCAACAAGTGGCGTGAATGATCGGCCTTGCGGGGCATGCCGGGGGTATGGCGAGCGAAAAACCGAATACCGACACCCCCTCCCGACCCCTCCGCCCCCTCCGGTTCCTGCGCGGCCCCGTGCTGCTGGTCGTGGCGACGGTCGTCGTCGTGCTGGTGGGCCTGCAACTCCTGCGCGGGCTGGGGCTGCCCGACTGGGCGAACCCCTTCGGGACGGAGACGAAGGACCGCAGCGGGCCCGTCCTGCTGAAATCGATCCAGGACCTGCGGCGCTACGAGGCCGCGAGCGGAGCGTTCCAGGTCATCGTCGACCTGGAGAAGGACGCGAAGTTCCTCCCGGGTTCGCTGCGCGGTGAGCGCACCCTGTTCGTCGGCAACGGCACCGTCGGCGCCTTCGTCGACTTCTCCGAGCTCGGCGCGGGCGCGATCAAGGTGAACGCCGACCGGACGGCCGCGACGATCACGCTGCCGCCCGCGCGGCTGGAGAAGACGAACCTCGACACCGAGAACAGCTACGTCCACGCCGCCGAGCGCGGCCTGTTCGACCGGTTCGGCGACTTCTTCAGCAGCAACCCGAACGACCAGCAGCAGCTCTACGTCCTGGCGAGCAAGAAGATCCAGGACGCAGCCGCGAAGAGCGGTCTGCGCGAACGGGCCGACGCCAACACGCGGTCGATGCTGACGAACATGCTGCGGGCCCTCGGCTTCGAGTCCGTGAAGTTCACCGCCCCGACCCAGTGACGTCCCCGGCGCGACCGGCGCCGGGGACGGGCCCGGCGTCAGCCCTTCGGCACCCGCAGGACGAGCGCGTCGCCCTGGCCGCCGCCGCCGCACAGCGCGGCGGCGCCGGTGCCGCCCCCGCGGCGCTTCAGCTCGTAGGCCAGGTGCAGCGCGATGCGGGCGCCGGACATCCCGACCGGGTGCCCGAGCGCGATCGCGCCGCCGTTGACGTTGACCTTCTCCGGGCCGACGCCGAGGTCGCGCATCGACTGGATCCCGACCGCGGCGAACGCCTCGTTGATCTCGATGAGGTCCAGGTCGGCGACGTCCAGGCCCTCCTTGCCGAGCGCGTGCGCGATCGCGTTCGCGGGCTGGGACTGCAGCGAGTTGTCCGGGCCGGCGACGTTGCCGTGCGCGCCGATCTCGGCGATCCACTCGAGCCCGAGTTCCGCGGCCTTCGCCTTCGACATCACCACGACCGCCGCGGCGCCGTCGCTGATCTGCGAGGCCGAGCCCGCGGTGATCGTCCCGTCCTTGCCGAACGCGGGACGCAGCTTCGCCAGGCCCTCGGCGGTCGTGTCGCCCCGCACGCCCTCGTCGGCGGCGAACACGACCGGCTCGCCGCGCCGCTGCGGGATCTCGACCGGGGCGATCTCGTCGTCGAACACCCCGTTCTTGATCGCCTCGGCGGCCCGCCGGTGCGAGCGCGCGGAGAACTCGTCCTGCTCCTCGCGGGAGATGTCGAGCTTGGCGTTGTGCCGCTCGGTCGACTCGCCCATCGCCAGGCCGTCGAACGCGTCGGTGAGCGCGTCGTAGGCCATGTGGTCGAGCACCTCGACCGACCCGTACTTGTACCCGCCGCGCGACTTCGGCAGCAGGTGCGGCGCCTGCGTCATCGACTCCATGCCGCCCGCGACGACGATGTCGAACTCGCCCGCGCGGATCAGCTGGTCGGCGAGCGCGATGGCGTCCAGTCCGGACAGGCACACCTTGTTGATCGTGATCGACGGGACGTTCATCGGGATGCCGGCCTTCACCGCCGCCTGCCGCGACGGGATCTGGCCCGCGCCCGCCTGCAGGACCTGCCCGAGGATCACGTACTGGACCTGGTCGCCGGACACGCCGGCCCGCTCCAGCGCCGCCTTGATCGCGTGCGCGCCGAGATCGGCCGCCGAGAAGTCCTTGAGCGAGCCCATCAGGCGTCCGATGGGAGTGCGCGCTCCGGCGACGATCACGGAAGTGGCGGTCATGAGGGGCCCTCCAGAGTGGTGCTGCGCCGACGTTTGCCACCATACCCAGGAGTATCGGCACGCCTTCGAGGGAGACCCGCCCATGCTGACCCGCATCGACCACATCGGAATCGCCTGCCACGACCTCGAGGCCACCGTCGAGTTCTACAAGGCGACGTACGGCTTCTCCGACGTCCATTTCGAGGTGAACGAGGAGCAGGGCGTCCGGGAGGCCATGCTCAAGATCAACGAGACGGGCGACGGCGCCGCCAGCTACCTGCAGCTGATCCAGCCGATCCGCGACGACTCGGCCGTCGCCAAGTGGCTCGCCAAGAACGGCGAGGGCGTGCACCACATCGCCTTCGGCACCGACGGCACGGTGGCCGGCGAGGCCGCGGGCATCGCGGACAAGGGCGTCCGGGTCCTGTACGACGAGCCGCGCAAGGGCTCGATGGGCTCGCTGATCAACTTCCTCCACCCGAAGGACTGCCACGGCGTCCTGACGGAGCTGGTGCAGAAGCGCTGAGGCGCCTGGGACGGCCGGTCACGGAGCGCCATCGCACCGTGACCGGATCGTGACGCATTCGGGACCACGGGGCGGAGCAACGGGGTACAGACTGCCGCTCTGTGACCGTTCGGTCGCGTCTGGTGCATTTGTAGCGCCCGTACCTGGGCAGCTGCGACTTCACGGAGCGACATGCCAAAACGGAACAAAACACGCAGCGCGTCAAGATGAGCCCCCAACACGGCAGTGTCGGGAGTAGGCTTCATTCGCCGGAAGAGGTCTGGGGCGCTGCGCCGTTCCCGCCAGGCGATCAACCGGTCCCCGGAACCACCCGTAGCCCCGTCACATCAGGATTGAGCCACATGCAGTCCGACATCGACGCCCAGCTCACCAACTTCTTCGAAGACACGCCCCCACGCGAGTTCGACGTGGTGCTTCGCGGCTACGACCGGCACCAGGTCGACGAGCACATCAAACAGCTCGACAACGAGGTCCGGCAGACCCGCGAGCAGACCCAGGCCATGCAGCGGGAGCTGTCCGACGCCCACCGGCAGCTGCAGGAACAGGAGCGCCCCACCTACTCCGGTCTCGGCGCCCGCATCGAGCAGCTGCTCCGGCTGGCCGAGGAGCAGGCCACCGAGCTCGTCCAGGCCGCCCGTTCCGAGGCCAACGAGATCAAGGCCGCGGCCAAGGTCGACGCCGCCGAGCTGCGCGCCACCGCCGAGAACGACGCCGCCGAGCTGCGCGCCACCGCCCAGCGCGAGGGCGACGACATGCGGGGCGCGGCCGAGCGCGAGGCCGAAGAGGTCCGCACGTCCGCCCGCCGCGAGGCCGACGAGCTGACCTCCACCACCGAGCGCGAGGTCGCCAAGCTCCGCGCCACCGCCGACCACGAGGTCGCCGAGAAGCGCGCCGCCGCCGAGCGGGAGATCGCCAAGCTCCGCACCACCACCGAGCGCGAGGTCGCGCAGCTGCGCGCGTCCACCAAGCGCGAGCGCGACGAGATCCTCACCACCGCCAAGCGGCAGGCCGACGAGATGCGCGCCCAGGCGCAGCGCATCCTCGAGGAGAGCGAGGCCCAGCGCGCCCAGGCCGAGGCCGAGTTCGAGATCCAGCTCGCCGCCCGCCGCGAGGAGGCCGACCGCCAGGACGCCGAGCGGCACGCCGCCGCCCAGGCCGCCACGCAGAAGCTCGTCGCCGAGGCCGAGCAGCGCGCCGCGTCCGCCGAGCAGCGCGCCGCCAAGGCCACCCAGCAGGCCGAGCAGACCCGCCGCGAGGCCGACTCGCACGCCAAGCAGCTCGTCGCCAACGCCCGCAAGAACAGCGACAACGTCATCGCCGAGGCGAAGGCGCAGGCCGAGCAGCTGCTCGCCGAGACCAAGGCCGAGGCCGACCGCGTCCGTACCAACGCGCAGCGCCAGGTCGACGAGCTCACCCGCCAGCGCGACAGCATCACCAGCCACCTCAACCAGCTGCGCCAGCTCATCGGCGGCGTCTCCCCGGGCATGGGCGCCGACGAGATCGCCGCGCCGCCGGAGAAGGCCGCCATCCCCGCGGCCGAGCCCAAGGAAGAGCCGCCCGCCCCGAAGCCGGCCCCCAAGCCGGCCCCGGCGAAGGCCGCACCGGCCAAGGGCGGCGAAGCCAAGAAGTCCGACGAGGACGACGAGGACTGGTGGCAGGAGTGACCACCTGACGCGTCCGTCCAGCGCGTCGGACGTCCGGGAAGCCTAGGGGCCGAGTGAACGCCTCTAGGCTTTCCGTCGTCTACACACCAGTAACACAACACCCGCAGCCGACCGCGGCAGGAGACAGAGGAGACCGGCGTGCCCGACGAGACCCCCCGCGAGGACGGTTCCGCCGCGCCGCCCGGCCCCGCCCAGGTCCCCGCCCCCACCCCCTCACCCGACGACACCACCCCGAAGCCCGCCCCGGAAACCCCCGGCACCCCCGAAGCACCCGACGACCCGCCACCGGCCGACGCCGAGCCGACGGCACAGGACGAACCGGACGAGCCCGGCACCGCCGCCGAGGCGTCCACCGACACCGCCGCACGGGACGAGCCGGACGCGCGGGACGAACACGGCACGTCCGCCGCCGGCGCGTCCACTGAACCTGGCAAGCGGCAAGAGTCGGGCACGGCCGCAGCCGGGACTCTCACCAAGGGCGCCGTGCGGGACGGGTCGGACACCTCCAGCAGCGCCGAGGCTCCGACCGAGACCACCGCTCAGGACGAGCGGGGGGCGGTCGGTTCGCCTCCCAAGGAGACTCGGCCTCAGGACACGGACGTCCTGGACGACTCGCGCGACGACCGCGACGACGGCGACCGCGACGGCGAGCGCGACGGCGAGCGGGACCGCGAGCGGGACGAGGACGGCGAGCGGGGGGTTTCGCGCGCGGGTGCGGACGCGCTCGTGGCGGAGCAGGGGGGCTCGGTTCCGGGGACGCCCGATCCCGCGATGGACGTCGAGCAGCGGCGGCGGGAGGCGGGGGTCGATCAGCGGTTCCCGTTCGGACGGCCGGGGCAGCCGCTCGGACGGGCGCATCCGTTCGTGTTCGGGTTCACGGCGGCGCTCGGGGTCATCACGGCCTGGATGCTGGTGCAGGCCGCGACGAGTGCGCGATCGACGATCGTGATGATCGTCGTGGCGTTGTTCCTCGCGATCGGGTTGAACCCGGCGGTGGAGCGGCTCAGGAGGATCGGCCTTCCTCGGGGGCTGGCGGTCGGCGCGGTGTTCTTCGGGGTGCTGCTGTTCTTCGCGGGGTTCGTCGCGTCGCTGGTGCAGCCGGTGACCGAGCAGGTCAACGAATTGCGTGAGTCGATCCCGCATTTCGTCGAGCAACTGCAGAACAACAAGCAGCTCGCGGAGTGGGACAAGCGGTACGGGCTGCTGGAGAAGGCCGAGACGTTCGTCAACAGCGAGGACTTCCAGAAGCAGGTCACGGAGGCGGCCACGGGGATCGGCAGGGTCGCCATAAACGGTGTGGTCCAGACCGTGACGATCCTGATCCTGACGCTGTACTTCCTGGGGTCGCTGCCGCAGATCAAGACGTTCTTCTACAAGCTGGCCCCCCGCACGAGGCGGGCGCGGGTCGCGCTGCTCGGCGACGAGATCCTGGACCGGATCGGCGGGTACGTCGCGGGCCAGTTCATGATCGGGTTCATCGCGGGGCTGTCGTCGTACATCTTCCTGTCGATCCTGGAGGTGAAGTACGCGCTGGCGCTGTCGCTGATCGTGTCGGTGACGGCGCTGATCCCGCTGGTGGGCGCGACGATCGGGGCGGTGGTCGTGTGCCTGATCGCGTTCCTGACGGGGTCGCTGACGGACGTGATCGCGTGCGTGATCTTCTACGTCGCCTACCAGCAGATCGAGAACTACCTGATCTACCCGCGGGTGATGAAGCGGACGGTGGACGTGCAGCCGGCGGTCACGATCGTGGCGGCGCTGGTGGGGGCGGCGCTGCTCGGGGTGGTCGGGGCGCTGCTGGCGATCCCGACGGCGGCGGCGGTGTCGCTGCTCATCCGCGAGGTCGTGCTGCCCCGTCAGGAGACTCTCTAGCGGTCCGGGCGAGGGCGGCGGTGAACTCGGCGACGGCCTGGTTGAACAGGTCGGGCTGCTCGACGGCGCACAGGTGCCCGGCGCGGGGGATGACCAGCAGTTCGGAGTCGGGGGCGGCGTCGGCCATGGCGCGGGCCTCGTCCTCGGTGGCGAGGGCGTCCTCGTCGCCGATCATGACGAGGGTGGGGACGCGCAGCTCGCGGAGGGTGTCGAAGGAGTCGGGGCGGGCGGCCATCGCGCGCTGGGCCCAGGCGGCGGCGCGGGGCGGGGTGGCCTGGACGAGGCCCCGGACGCGCCCGTAGATCAGGGCGCGCTGCCGCATGGTGGTGGGCCCGACGAGGCCGGGGAGCACCTCGTCGACGAGAACCCGCACGCCCGTGTCGCCTTCGAGCGCGTCGGCCTGGCGGAGCCGGTTCTCCCGGGCGGCGTCGGTGTCGGCGGCGGCCCGGGTGGCGGCGAGGACGAGCCCGAGGACGAGGTCGGGGTGCCGGCGGCAGAGCGCCATCGCGACGTAGCCGCCCATGGACAGGCCGCCGACGACGGCGCGGCGGACGCCCTGGGCGCGGAACATGCGGGCGACGTCGTCGGCCATGGTCTCGATGGACGGTTCGTCGGCGCCGAGCAGGGACCCGCCGAAACCGCGCAGGTCGGGGGTGATCACGCGGAACCGTCCGGCGAGGCCCTGCCGCTGCTCCAGCCACATCGCGGACGACAGCGGGAAGGCGTGCAGCAGGACGAGAGGTGTGCCGGAACCGACGTCTCTGGCATAGAGCTGCACGGTCATGCGGGTTCCTCACCTCGAGTCGGGTTACCGGTAATGGTTACCCGGATCGCGACCGAGATGATCAGGACTGGCCGTCATCGGCCGATCGGGTTACGGCCATTCGGTGGGGAGGGGGTGCGCGGCGGGCGCGACCCGGCGGACGATCTCGTTCAGCACGGTGCGCACGTAGGGTTCGCCGACCCACAGGTGCTTGGCCTTGTCGACGCCGACGACCTGCGCCTGCGGAACGCGCTTGAACCGTTCGCGGGCCTCGTCGGGGCGCAGGTAGTCGTCGAACTCGGGGACGAGCGCGAGGACGGGACGCCCGTCGGCGCCCCACGCGTCGAGATCGGCGTCGGTGGTGCGGTGCAGCGGGGGCGAGAGGAGGACGGCGCCCTCGACGAGCGGGTCGCGGCCCCACTTGAGCGCCAGCTCGGTGCCGAACGACCAGCCGAGCAGCCACGGGCGGGGCAGGTCGTGGTACTCGGTGTACTCGAGGGCGGCGGCGACGTCGAACCGCTCGGTCTCGCCCTCGCCGAACTCGCCCTGGCTGGTGCCGCGCGCCGAGGTGGTGCCG
This sequence comes from Actinomadura cremea, assembly GCF_014648495.1. Lineage (GTDB taxonomy): Bacteria > Actinomycetota > Actinomycetes > Streptosporangiales > Streptosporangiaceae > Spirillospora > Spirillospora cremea. Next base: position 318,533 of record NZ_BMRF01000002.1, on the reverse strand, counting down.
CGCGTGTTGAACCGCAGGACGGCGACGTCGGCGAGTGCGGGCAGCCGGTAGGACGCCTTGCGCAGGACGTGGCTGTCCATCATGCCCTCGGCGGTGGGCAGCGGGTGCAGGCAGACGAGGGTCGCCACCGGCGGGTTCCGCGGGGGCAGCGCCAGTTCGCCGACCAGTTCCAGCCCGTCGGAGGTGTGCAGGGTGATGTCCTCGCGGCGCGCCGGCAGGACGGTCGTGGCCCGGATCTCCGCCATCGGTCTCCTCGTTAGTAGCGGGGTGCGTTGCGGCTCCGCCGGACGCGGGGCGAGCGCCGGGTGCGGGCCTGCCAGCACGGCCGGTGCCAGTGCCGCCGGTCGTCGGCGCCGCCGCGCTCGTCGGCGGGCCAGGCGACGACGTGCCCGACGCCCGGCGGGATCTCCTGGTCGCAGCCGGGGCAGCGGTACGGTTTCGCCGCGCCGGACCCGGCGACGTTGCGGACGATCCAGGTCCCGTCCGGCCCGTCCTCGGTGTCCTGAGCCCACATGCCGCCGCCCCCAGGGACGGGTCCGGGGGCGGTTCGGCGGTTCTTGCGGGGGCTCATGGTTCCAGATTAAGGGCGTTATCGGAGCGGACGTCCGGCGGTGACGTGCTCGACGAGGAGCGGGGTCGGGGCGAGGGCGGGTTCGCGGGTCTCGGCGTGCAGGGCGCGCAGGACGGTGACGGCCCGGTCGAGGCCGAGCCGGTCGAGGTCGGCGATGGGGCCGGTGGGGTAGCCGCAGCCGAGCGTCATCGCGGCGTCGATCGCGTCGGGGCCGGCGTACCCGGCGCCGAGCATGGCGGCGGCGTCGTTGAGGTAGGGGAAGCGGAGCGCGTCGACGATGAACCCGGCGCGGTCGCGGCAGCGGACGGTGGTGAGCCCGAGCGCGGCGAGGAGTCCGGCGGCGCGGTCGGCGACGCCGGGGGCGGTGGCGACGGTCGCGGCGATCTCGGCGAGGTCGCCGCCGGCCTCGGGCAGGCGGAGCCCGACGACGTCGGCGGGACGGCCGGACGCGACGGCCTGCTCGACGATCTGGCCGTCGGCGGACGTGACGGCGAGCACGGCGCCGTCCTTGACGTTCGCGGCGGCCTCGGCGAGCAGGGTGCGTCCGGTGCCGGCGTCCGGTGCGGCCTCGATGACCAGGTCGCAGTCGCCGAGGCCGTCGGCGGACGTGCGCACGTGCGCCCCGGCGCGGTCGGCGCGGGCGGCGAGGGCGTCGGCGAGGGGGCCGGTGCCGAGGACGCCGACGACGGGGACGGCGCTCGCGGGCGCGCCCGCGGCGGGCTCGCCGGGGGCGCCGTGGTCGTAGAAGCCGCGGCCGGTCTTGCGGCCGAGCAGCCCGGCGGTGACGAGCTCGCGCAGCAGCGGTGAGGGGGCGTGGCGGCGGTCGCGGGACTCGGCGTAGACGGCTTCGAGCACTTCGAGGCAGGTGTCGAGGCCGATGAGGTCCATGAGGGTGAACGGGCCCATCGGCAGCCCGGCGCCGGTCGTCATCGCGGTGTCGATGTCGTCGCGGGTGGCGTGCCCGGATTCGAGCATGCCCGCCGCCTGGTTCAGGTAGCCGAAGAGCAGGCGGTTCGCGACGAACCCGGCCCGGTCGCCGATCGTGACGGGCGTCTTGCCGAGATCCGCGACGAGGGCCGCGACCCGCTCGACGGCCGCGGGCTCGGTGCGGACGGAGCGGATGACCTCGACCAGCTTCATGACCGGCGCGGGGTTGAAGAAGTGCACGCCGACGATCTTGTCGGGACGTCCGGTGGTGACGGCGATGTCGGTGACCGACAGCGACGAGGTGTTGGTGGCGAGGACGGCGTCGGCGCGGCAGACGCGGTCGAGTTCGGCGAACACCGTGCGCTTGAGGTCGAGCCGCTCGGGGACGGCCTCGATGACGAGGTCGCAGTCGCCGAGGTCGGCGAAGTCGGTGGACAGCGTGATCCGGTCGAGGATCTCGCGCTGCGCGTCCTCGGTCAGCCGGCCGCGCTTGACCGCGCGTCCCGTCGAGGACTCCAGGTGTCCGCGCCCGCGTTCCAGCGCGTCCGCGTTGATCTCGATGCCGACGACCGCGAGGCCGCCGCGCGCGAGCACCTCGGCGATGCCCGCGCCCATGGTGCCCAGTCCGACGACCCCGACCCTGATGAACGAACCACTCGTCATGGTTCGCAGTCTGGCAGAGGGCTCGCGCGCCCCCGATGCCGGGTACGACCGGGACGTGCGCTTCGGAATCTTCCTTCTCGCCGCCCGCTTCCCCGGGCAGGACGACGCGGCCGCCCTGGCCCGCACGGTCGAGGCGGCCGTCGCCGCCGAACGGGCCGGGTTCGATGACGTGTGGCTGGCCGAACACCACTTCATGACGTACGGGGTCGTGCCGTCCGCGACGGTCATGGCCGGGCATCTGCTGGGCGTGACGCGCCGCGTCCATGTGGGGACGGCCGTCAGCGTGCTGTCCTCGCAGCATCCGGTGGCGCTGGCCGAGCAGGCGGCGCTGCTGTCGCTGGTCTCCGACGGGCGGTTCCGCCTCGGCGTCGGCCGGGGCGGGCCGTGGCGCGACCTCGAGGTGTTCGGCACCGGGCTCCCCCGCTTCGAGCACGGTTTCGCCGAATCCCTCGACCTTCTGCTGGAGTGGCTCCGCTCCGACCGGGTGTCGTGGACGGGCGAACACTTCCGGTTCCGTGAAGTACCGGTCGTCCCGCGCGCGCTTGCCCCGCCGCCGGTCGCCGTGGCCTGCACGTCACCCGAGACCGAGCGGCTGGCGGCGTCCCGTGGGCTCCCCATGCTGCTGGGGATGCACGTCGGCGACGAGGAGAAGGCCGCGGCGGTCGCACGTCACGGCGTCCCGGACGTCCCGCACATCTCCACGCATCTCGCACAGGTCGCCGACACCCGGGACGAAGCCGTCCGGACGCTCCTCGACGGCATGCCCCCGTGGCTCGGGCCCGGTCTCGACGGGTACGTCCCCGTGGACGATCGTCCGCGCCCGTCCCGCGACCCCCTCGAGTACACGCGCCGCATGTGCGACCTGCACCCGGTCGGTTCGCCGGACGACTGCGCGTCCGCGCTCGCCGCCACGGCGGACCGCACCGGCATCGAGCATTTCGTCCTGCTCGTCGAGGCCGCCGGTTCCCGCCGCGCCACCCTCGACAACATCGCGCGCCTGGGCGCCGAGGTCCTCCCCCGCCTCCGCTGACCCCCGCACGAGGACGGCCCCGTCCCGGCGTCGGCCGGGGCGGGGCCGCCCCGGCCGACGCCGGGCGTGCCGCGGATCGCGGATATCAGCAGTCGCGCAGTTCGGGAGACTGGTTGAGGATCTGCTCGCGGGCGGTGACGAACTTGTCGTAGACGGCCGTGTTCCCGGTCGGGAACACGGCGACGCGGTGGCAGTTCTGGAAGGCGAGCTTCACGCCGAAGTAGCGCTCCAGGGTGGAGCGCATGGCGTCGCTGGCCAGCACGCGCAGGAGCTGCCCGCGCGCCTGCTCGTCCGGCGGCGGCGTCAGGTTGTCGGCGAAGTCGCCGCCGTCCACCTGCAGCCGGGCCACCAGGCCGCTGATCATCTCCCACGCGTACGGGAGGGACGTTCTGATGCATTCGACGAAGGCCGCGTCGTCGACCTCGCCGCGCTGGGCCGTCTCGAGGAGTTCCGGGGTCACGTCAAGGGACATTCTGGGGTCCTTTCGCAGACGGATGACACCGGTCCTCGACGCTAATCAGGCGTTCCGGCAAATTCCAGGCTTGACAGTCGCCCTGACTTACGCGTCCCCGGCGGGCGCGGGCCCGCCCCGGCGCACCGCGTTGCGGGGGCGGCGGGTCCGGCCGGGGACCGGCATCCGGTCCGCCCAGTACTCGCGGGCCCGCCGCGCCGCCCGTCCGGTGCGCGCGGCCTCGCCCTCGGCGCGCATGCCCCGCGCCCGCTCCCGCATGAGCGCGTACATGATGTCGTTGTGGTACACGACGTTCCCTCCGTTCGCCGGGCCGCGAGTCCGGACCGACATCCACGAGGTTCGTCCTAAGGCGTCCGCTCCCGCATCGGCACGACGCCTTACTTCCGGGGACCGCCCGTCCGAGTCCGGGCTAAGTCCCGCTCAGGAGCCCTGCGGGGACGCGGCCCGGCCGGTGCCGCCGCAGGTGAGGTCCACGATCTTGGTCCCATGAGCGCCGGCGCATCGACCGATGAGCTTTCCGGTTCCGGGCGGTCTCCACGAAGAGCACCGGGAACAGCACCGACGACCGTGCGATTCCACCCGAGCCCGCAACAGGAGGAATCCCTCATGATGCTCAAGGACAAGAACGCCGTCATCTACGGAGCCGGCGGACCGGTCGGCACCGGCATCGCCAAGGCCTTCGCGCGCGAAGGCGCCCGGGTCTTCCTGACCGGACGCACCCAGGGCAAGCTCGACCGGCCGGCCAAGGAGATCGCCGAGATCGGAGGGCTGGCCGACACGGCGATCGTCGACGCCCTCGACGAGGACGCCGTCGGCGAGCACGCCCGTTCCGTCGCCGCGCAGGGCGGCCTCGACATCTCGCTCAACCTCGTCAGCCGCGGCGACGCGCAGGGCGTGCCCCTCGCCGACATGGCGACGGCCGACTTCACCCGGGCCATCGTCAACGGGGTCACCACGACCTTCATCACCGCGAAGACCGCGGCGCGGCACATGACGGAGCAGGGCTCCGGCGTGATCCTGGCCTTCAACAGCGGCTCCGCGCACGGCAGCCCCATGATGGGCAACACCGGCCCCGCCGACGCGGCGATCGACACCTTCGTCCGCAACCTGGCGCACGAGGTCGGGCCCAGCGGCGTTCGCGTCGCGGGCATCTGGGCGGCCGGGATCCCCGAGACGCTGACGGCCGCGAGCGTCGGCGCGGTGAACTCCGAGGCGCCGGTCGACGACGCGGCCCTCCGGGGGATCCTCGACGACCTGGACGGGATGCGCATGCTCAAGCGGTCGCCGTCCCTCGACGAGGTCGCCGAGGTCGCGGTGTTCCTGGCCTCCGACCGGGCCTCCGCCATCACCGGCACCTTCACGAACGTCACCCAGATGTTCCCGAGCTGACCAGGAGATCTCGGCCACCGGCTCCAGGGCCCGCGAGACGCGGACGCGCCGTCTCGCGGGCCCTGTCGCGTTCGCGCGGGCGGGGACCGCCCGCGGGCCGTCCCTCGGGGGCCGCGGACGGCGGACCGCGCCCCGAGGTACTCCCAGGTTGCGGCCTCGCGCGGCACGGCCGGGGCCCGCACTCCGAGAGATGCGGCACCGCCGGGACGCCGCTGACCATGAGGACGACACGCGCCCATCGCCTACGAGCGTGCCGCCGCGCCGGCTGCCGGCGGCCCCGAGCTGAGAGGTGGTCCATGATCGACATCGCGACCCCGGCGGCCGAGTGCGCGGCCTTCCCCGTCCTCCGCGCGGCGGAGTGCCCCGGCCGCCCGTGCACCGGCCCCACCGGACGCACCGCCCCCGGGACGGCGGCCCGATGAGCGGGAGACGCACCGGCCGTCCGGGCGCCGGAAAGCGGGCACGCCGAGGTGCCGCGGCGGTCCTGGCGAGCGCGCTCGCCGTGCCGGGGCTGCTCGTGACCACCGCGCCACCGGCCTTCGCGGAGCCGGCGGTGCGGCCCGCGGCCGAGTCCGGGAAGGTCCCGTCGATGGGCCTGACCATGGTGGACGGCGCGGCCATGCGGTGCCCCGAGGGCGTGACGACGTGGTCCCCGATGATCGTGCCGATCGAGATGAGCATCCCGCGGGGCGAGCCGAACGGGACGCTCGATCCCCTCGACCTCCAGAACACGCCGGACGGCTCGTCGCTCTGGTACCGCGGCGTGAGCGACCTCGGGTCCGGCGGGCCGATGGTCCTGGACGCGGAGTGGACGGAGAACGGCCGGAACACCATCCCGATCACCCGGACGCAGCTGCGGTCGGGCACCTACCTGCTGGGCGCGCTCTGCGCGAAGCCGGGCGAGGAGCGGCACACCTACCCGCTCGACCAGCGCGGCGACCTCATCGGCGAGTGGTACGTCGTGACCTTCACCTGGATCGACGACCGGCCCGCCGAGGGCACCTACTTCTTCGAACGGCAGTACGCCGGGCCCGGCGCAGGCTGGGCCAGGACGGAGCAGCCGTCCGGCGCGACCGCCCAGTCACCCCAGGCGAACTCCGGAGACGCGGACGCGTCCGGAGGGATGGGCTGGCCGGTCTGGCTCGCGATCGGGGCGGGCACCGGCCTGGCGCTGCTGGTCGGCGTCCACCTCACCCGCCGCCGACGTGAACCCGCGGAGTCCGGTGCGAGCGAAGTGCCGCACCCGGTTCCTGGAGCCCCCCGAACCCGACGTTCTCCGGAGGACTAATGAAACGGCTGCCGCGTTCGACGGCATTCCTCGCATGGCTGGGGATCCTCGCGGTCCTCGTGACCTCGGCCCCGTTCGCCCCGCAGGTTCGGGCGGCGGAAGGCCCCGCCGGCCTCAGCGCCGCGGCGCCCGCGGCCGCAGCCCCGGCCGCAGCCCCGGCCGCCGCCGCGGGCACGGCCGCGGCCGCCAACCGCGGCCAGGTCACCGCGCTGATCGCCGGTGCCGCGCACACCTGCGCCATGTTCGGCGACAAGACGCTCCAGTGCTGGGGCAACAACCAGTACGGCGAGCTGGGCAACGGCACGACGACCTCCGCGTCGAAGCCCGTCGACGTCCAGAAGTTCTCCGCGCCCCTCAAGTTCGCCGAGTCCCGTGCCGTGCATACCTGCGGACTGCTGGAGAACGCGACGGTCGAGTGCTGGGGCATGAACAAGTACGGCCAGGTCGGGGACGGCAGTACCGACAACACCGCCAAGCCGGTCGCCGTCAAGGGGCTGAACGGGAAGGTCCGCCTCCTGTCCGCCGGGGGTGACCACAGCTGCGTGACCCTCGAGGAGGACGACTCCACCTGGTGCTGGGGGCAGAACAAGTACGGCGAGCTGGGGAACGGCGAGTTCAGCGTCGGCTCCCTCAAGCCCGTCGAGGTCAAGGGCCTGCCCTCCCCGCCGACCAAGTTCACCACCGGGGTGTGGCACACCTGCACCGTCCTGGAGGACGGGTCCACCTGGTGCTGGGGCCACAACGAGCTGGGCGAGCTGGGCAACGGAAAGCAGGGACTCGGCTCGGCCACGCCCGTCGAGGTGAAGGGCCTGCCGTCGACGCCCGTCCAGCTCGCGGCCGGGAACTTCCACACCTGCGCGCTGGTGCAGGACGGCTCGACGTGGTGCTGGGGCGAGGGCAAGTACGGGCAGCTGGGTCGCGGCTCGAACGAGATGTCGTCGACGCCGAAGCCCGTCACCGGCCTGGAGGGCGACCCCGCCTTCCTCTTCAGCGGCGGCTACCACACCTGCGTGGCCTTCAAGGACGGCGGCATGTCCTGCTGGGGGCAGAACAACTTCGGTCAGCTGGGCGACGGCACCACCAAGAACGCGTCCAAGCCGGTCGCGGTGAAGGGGGTCCGGCCCAACCCGACGCTGGCCGCCGGGGGCGCGCTGCACACGTGCGTGGGGTACGGCGACGGGACGCTCAACTGCTGGGGCGGGAACACCGCCGGTCAGCTGGGCAACGGCGCCACCGGAGGGGCCGTGACGGCACCGGTCGAGGTGGCCGGGCTGGGCGGCGCCACCGCCCAGAACGTCGCCGCCACGGACGAGGGCGGCGGCTCGGACGACGGCGGGATCTCGACCGGCCAGGCGACGGGGATCGGGGTGCTCGCTCTCGTCATCGTGGCGGTCGCGGGCTTCCTCGTGATGCGCCGGTCCCGGTCCCGGGCGTAGCCGACGCCCCGACCGTCCTGACCGTCCTGACCGTCCTGCGATACGTCCGGCCCGCTCTCCGCACCTGGGGAGCGGGCCGGACCGCCGTTGCGGGGCCGGTGCACCTGACCAGGGGCCGCATGCGCATGCGGCCCCTGGTCAGGTGCGGGCGGCTTCGGGGACTCGGTCGGCGGGCGGGGCGGGCGGCGCCTCGCCCTCCAGGTCCACGTGCGGGACGAACCGGTCCAGCGGGCGCGGGAACCACCAGGCGGCGCGGCCGAGCAGCGCCATGACGGCGGGGACGAGGCCCATCCGGACGACGAACGCATCGACGGCGACGCCGACCGCGAGCGCGAAGCCCATCGCCTGGACGATCGGGTCGGGCGAGGCGACGAACCCGCCGAACACCGCGATCATGATGAGCGCGGCGGCCGTCACGACGCGGGCGCCGTCCGCGAAGCCCGAGACGACGGCCGTCCGGGCGTCCGCGCCCTTCGCGTGCTCCTCGCGCATCCGCGACACCAGGAACACCTGGTAGTCCATCGCGAGCCCGAACAGCACGCTGATCAGCAGGATCGGCAGGAAGCTCGCCACCGGCCCGACCTTGTTCACCGGGACGGCGCCGGCGAGCCAGCCCCACTGGTGGACGGCGACGACGGCGCCGAGCGACGCGGCGACGCTGAGCAGGAACCCGGCGACGGCCTTGAGCGGGACGAGCACCGACCGGAACGCGAGGGTCAGCAGCGCCAGCGAGATCACCGTGATGACGGCCAGGAACGGCGGGAGCGCGTCGCCCAGCTTCCGCGAGACGTCGATGTTCGCGGCGGTCGTGCCGGTGACGGCGACGCCCGGTTCGGCGCGCATCGCCTCGACCAGGTTCTCGGTGGCCTCGGTGTCGGGACCGTGCCCGGGGATCACGGTGACGGCGGTGGTGCGGCCGTCCGGTGACGTGCCGGGCGGCAGGACGGCCGCGACGTCCGGCAGCGCGGAGAGGCGCGCGACCGCCTGCCGCGCGGCGGCGGGGCCGCCGTCCACGACGGCGATCAGCGGGCCGTTGAAGCCGGGCCCGAACCCCTCGGCCGTCAGGTCGTCGGCCTGGCGGGCGGTGGCGCTCTCCGGGTAGGACCCGGCGCCGGGCAGGCCGAGCCGCAGGTCGTGGACCGGCACGGCCATGATCCCGATGAGGGCGAGGCCGGCGAGCAGGACGGGCACGGGGCGCCGCACGACGAACCGCGCCCATCGCGCGCCGACCCCGGCCGCCCCGTCCCGGGAGCCCCCGCGCAGTCCGGGGACCCGGAACCGGGTGACGGCGCGGCCCGCGAAACCGAGCAGCGCGGGCAGCAGGGTGAGCGCGGCGAGCACCGCGACGACCACCGCCCCGGCCGCCGACAGGCCCATGACCGTGAGGAACGGGACGCCCGCGACGGTGAGCCCGGCGAGCGCGACCACGACCGTGGCGCCCGCGAACACGACCGCGCCGCCCGCCGTGCCGGTCGCGTGCGCGGCGGCGTCCTCGGGGCCGAGCCCGGCGGCGAGGTTCTGCCGGTGCCGCGACAGCACGAACAGCGCGTAGTCGATCCCGACCGCCGTTCCGATCATCAGCGCGAGCACCGGCGCGGTCGAGATGATCTCCAGCGGGCCGGTCAGCGCGTACAGCCCGGCCATCCCGACGCCGACGCCCGCGAGCGCGCTGAGCAGCGGCAGCCCGGTGGCGACCAGGGACCCGAACGTGATCAGCAGCACGACGACCGCGACGCCCACGCCGACGGCCTCGCCCGCCCCGCCGACCTCGACCGCCGGCATGAAGGCGTCCCCGCCGAACTCCACGCGCAGCCCGGACCCGGCCCCGGTCGCCGCGTCCCGCACCGCCTCGCGCGGCGCCTCCCCCAGGTCGTCGGCGCGCCGGTCGAACACGACCTGCACGAGCGCGATCCGTCCGTCCGGCGAGACGGCCCGCGCGCCGAACGGGTCGACGGCCCGCGCGACGCCCGCCACCCCCGCGACCTCCTGGACCACCGGACGGACGTCGCGCGGGTCGAGCCGTTCGCCGTGCGGCGCCGCGATGACGATCCGTCCGGACGCGTTCGCGTACTCGGGCAGCGTCCCGGCGATGCGGTCGAGGGTCCGCTGCGCCTCGGTCCCGGGCACCCGGTACTCCTCGCTCACCTGCCCCGCGAACGCGGCCGCCGCGCCGCCGAGCGCGGCGAGCAGGGCCAGCCAGATCGCGAGCACCGCGACGCGCCGCCGGTAGGCGAGGCGTCCCAGCCGGGACAGCGAGTTCGTCATGCGGTCGTCCCCCTCGAACGTCAACGGTTGCGCCGCCGACTGTACGCACGACTGAGTCACTCGAACAAGTCGCTCGACAAAGTGAGAACCGCCACGTCTCCGGACCTCGGTAACCTTGGGTGCCATGGCGCACGTCCCCGCCGCCGAGCGGCGTCCCCAGCTCGTCGAGGCGGCCATCGACCTGATGGCGCGCAAGGGCGTCGAGGCCGGCAGCACCCGGGCCATCGCCGCCGAACTGGGCGTCGCGCAGGCGACCGTCCACTACACGTTCGGCACGAAACGCGACCTGTACGGCGCGGTCGTCGAGCGGCTCGCCGGCGAGATGATCGAGCGGGTGTGCGCCGCCGCGCCCGCGGAGGCCGCGGCGGGCGAGGAGGGGTTCGCGACGTCCGTCCGGATCATGGCGCGCGCGCTGTGGACCACCTACGCCGAGCGCCCCGGCCGCTTCCGCGTCTTCGACGAGCTGACCGCCATCGGCTCCCGCGACCCCGACATCCGCGAGACCCTGCGCGAGCACCAGCTCGCCATGGAGCGGACCGCCGCCGAGCTCGTCACCGGCCTCGCCACCGAGACCGGCGTCGCCCTCGCCACCGACGCCGACGCGCTCGCCCGCTTCTTCCTCACCGGCTTCGACGGCCTGGTCGCGCGGCACTTGGTCAGCGACGACGACACCCACGGGGCCGACCTCGACCGGCTGATCTGCGCGCTCGTCCACCTGGCCGTCCACGGCTGACCCGGACGCCCGCCCTCGACGACCGTCCTCGCAGGCCGTCCTCGCCGATCGGGACGTCCGCACCCGCCGTCCGCACTAAGGTTGGGCGGGTGCGTCTCGTCATCGCCCGCTGCAGCGTCGATTACGCCGGCAAGCTCACCGCCCATCTCCCGATGGCCCCCCGCCTGGTCCTGATCAAGGCGGACGGGAGCGTGAGCATCCATGCCGACGACCGCGCCTACAAGCCGCTGAACTGGATGAACCCGCCGTGCTCCCTGCGCGAGGAGCCCTACACCGAGAACGGCGCCGTCGCGCGCTGGACGGTCACGCACGGCAAGTCGGGCGAACGGCTGATCCTCACGATCGAGGAGATCCTGCACGACACCAGCCACGAACTCGGTCTCGACCCGGGCCTGCAGAAGGACGGCGTCGAAGCCCACCTGCAGGAACTCCTCGCCGAGCACATCACCACCCTCGGCGACGGCTACAGCCTCGTCCGGCGCGAGTACCCGACCGCGATCGGCCCCGTCGACATCCTCTGCCGGGACGCCGACAGCGCCACGGTCGCCGTCGAGATCAAGCGCCGGGGCGAGATCGACGGCGTCGAGCAGCTGACCCGCTACCTCGAACTCCTCAACCGCGACCCGCACCTCGCGCCCGTCCGCGGGGTGTTCGCCGCGCAGGAGATCAAGCCGCAGGCGCGCGTCCTGGCCACCGACCGCGGCATCCACTGCGTCACCCTCGACTACGACGCCCTGCGCGGCATCGAGCACGAGGGCACCCTGTTCTGACCAGGCGGCAGCGCACACGTCCCTGAGCAGTTCTTGATGGTGCGCGCCGCCCCGGGCGTCCCCGTATGCGCGCCCGGCGGCGTGCCGGTGCCGGGGCGACGGCCTCGGTCACCGTATGGACACCTTCGTTCGCCAGCATGGTGTCCGGCGGTGCGCACGACGGCGAACGGGGTGGGATGGCGGCGGCGAACGCGGCGGGATCGTCCGAGTGGCGGCCCGGGGACCTGGAGCTGACCGGGCACCGGACGGTACGTGCTCGGCGGTGACAAGGCCACGTGGAGACTGCACCTGTGGGACGTCGCCGGCGGGCGGCACGTGCGGGAGTTCGACGGCCGGGCGGGATGGCCGTTCGGCGTCGCGTTCACCGCGGGCGACCGCTACGCGGTGTCGGCCCACGTGAACGGCGTCCACGTGTGGGACGTCGGCGGCGGCGAGCGCCTGCGGGTCCTCGGGGACGGTGAGCGCGGCGGCGCGAGCTGCGTCGCGGCGACGCCCGACGGCCGGTTCGTCCTGGCGGGCGACCGGGAGGGCACCGTCCGGCTGTGGGAGCTGGACCGGCACCTGGGCTGAGAGCCGGGCTGGGTGGAGCTGGGCCGAGCTGAGGGCTGGGTTCGGGACCGTTCGCTTCACCGAGTGTTCACGCGCGGGGCGATGACATCCAATGAACATTGGTGTATTTCTAACTGGGTGAGGGCCCTCCTACGCACCCCCCGCCTCCGAAGCAAGCTGCTGTTCACGGTCCTGGCCGTGCTGCTCTACCGGATCGGGCAGAACGTGCCGAGCCTCGGCGCGGACGTCCCGGAACTCCGCGACGCCGCGGGCACGGCCGTCCGCGACGACCCGATGTACGGACTGCTCGACCTCCTCACCGGCGGCGGCCTGCTGCACCTGGCGGTCCTCGGCCTCGGCGTGGTCCCCCACGCCGCCGCGTCCGCCACGCTGCGGCTCGTCACCCCCGCCGTCCCCCGGCTGCGCGCGCTCGCCGCGGAGACCGGCGGCCTCGCCGCGCTCCGGCGGTACACGGTGTTCCTCGCCGTCGCCCTGGGCGCCGCGATGGGCACGGCCGTCGCGGTCGCGGCCGCGCAGCGGGACGTCCTGACCGGCCCGGGGCCCGTCGCGGTCGCGGCGTCCATGACGGCCGGGACGGCGATCACCGCCTGGCTGATCCGGCTGATCTCCGCGCGCGGGTTCGACAACGGCCTTGCGCTCCTGTTCTTCACGCAGGTCTGCGCCGTCTTCCCCGGCCTGCTGTGGGACGTCCGCGAGACCGAGGGAACCACGACGTTCGCCGTCGCTCTTGCCGTCGTCCTGCTCACGGCGCTGTTCTCCGTGGCCGTTCTGATCGTCCTTACCCAGCCCGAACGCCGGGTGCCGGTCCAGTACGCGCGGAGGATGGTCGGCGTCCGTGCTTCGAAGGCCGAGACCGTGTTCATTTCCGTTCCGCTCCACCGGACCGGGTTGCGCTCGGTGCTGACGGCGCTCGTGCTCTTGCACCTGCCCGCACTCGCCGCACGGCTGTGGCCCGGTGACCGGGTGACCGGCGGTGGCGGAGCGCCCGACGGCGTGTGGACGGCCCCGCGTTACGACGATCTCCGGTTCATGCTCGCGCTGTTCGCCCTGGCCGCACTCGTGAACGCCGGCTCGTCGAGAGGCGCCCTCGACGTGACCGGAACGACGAACCGTCTCGCGCGCGAGGGCGCCTTCGTGCCCGGCATCCGCCCCGGCCGCCCGACCGCCGAATACCTGTCGTACGTGCAGTCGCGCGTCACCGCCGGAACGCCGGTCGTCCTCGGGACGATCGCAGTCCTGCCGTCGGCGGTGCTCGCACTGGCCGGTGTCGGGTCGCCGGTCCTGGGCGTGTGCCTGCTGGTCGTCCTGGGTGCCGGACTGGGCCCCGTGACCCGAACCGTGAAGCAGGCCGTCTTCGAACAGAAACTGCACGAGTTCGCCCCGTACCTCCCGACCGGCTCCGCACGTTAACGCGTCCGGTCCATTCGCCGAACGATTTCCGACGGCACACCGATACGTGATCCATTCCGCGAAACTGCACCCGTACGATCCGTCTCGTCTCGGCCCCCGGAGAAGGAATCCATGCGCCCCAGCCTGCGATCGGCCGCCGCACTTCTGCCGATCCTCGCCCTGACCGTGGCCTGCCAGAACGAACCGGAGAACGCGCTCCGGCAGATCCAGCCCGGCACGACGGTCTACATCGACGGATGGGACCAGGACGGTGACGTGGGCGACCAGGCACTGGTCGAACAGAAATTCTCGAAAATGTGGGTCGTTCCGCAGAACGCCCCGTTCCGATACTCCCGCACCGGAAGCTTCACCGTCGCGGTTAAGCTCGACGCCCGGCGCGGTTTCGTCATCACCGACCTCGGCGGCGTCCGGGTCGGCCGGGACCATGACTACTGCCTGGAGGAAGGCGAGATCTACGCGTTCATGGACGTCCCGGCCGAAAGGCTCCGCTGGGAACGCCCCACCGACGAGCCGGACGCGAGCAGCGACGACTGCGTGGTGGGTCCCGACTACGACTGACCTCACAGGCGCGTTGCGCGTTTCACGCACGTCCAGGGAGAGTGGTCCGCATGCCGAGCGCAGAACTCCGCGACCTGACCGTCCACATCGACACGGGCAGGTGGGCCGAGACGGTTCTCGACTCGATCGACCTCGTCGTGCCGGAGGGGCGGGTCACCGCTCTCCTCGGCGAATCCGGATGCGGCAAGTCCATGGTCGCGGCGGCGCTCACCGGCACGCTCCCGGCGTCCGCCCGCAGCACCGGGCAGGTGCGCGTCAACGGCGCCCCCGTGGCCGACCGGCGCGACTGGCTCCGCCTTCGCGGCCGCACCGTCGGGTTCGTCCCGCAAGACGGCGTCACAGCCTTCGACCCCTACGACACCGTGGGCACGCAACTGCGCGAACTGGAACGCCGGCACGGGCAATGGAGCATCGACCGCGCGTGCGCCGCCGCCCGCTACCCCACCGAACTGTTCGACCTGTACCCGAAACAGCACTCCGCCGGGCAGATCCAGCGCGCCGCACTCGCCGCCGCGCTCCTGCCCGCGCCCGGCGTCCTCATCGCCGACGAAGCGTCCGCCTCCCTCGACACCGAGAACGCCTACGCGGTGTGGACGACCCTCTACCGGTACGCCGCCGCCGGAGCGGCCGTCCTGATGATCACGCACGACGTGCCCATGCTCACCGCAACCCGGATCACCGACCGGGTGGTGCTCATGCGCGGCGGCAGAGTCGTCATGGCGGGCGATACCGCCGAACTGGCCGCGCACACCGACCAGTACGCGCGCGGCTTCCTCCCCTGACGGCTACAACGCGACGGCGAACGGGCTGGCGTCGTCCAGCCAGGCGCGCACGGCGCGGCCCAGCGTCGCCGGGCGGATCTGCACGTCGCCCAGCGCCTCGACCGGCACGACCCCGAACTCCAGATGCGGCTCGAGCGCGACGAACTCGCCGTCCACGACGTCCACGGCGAACACGAGGTTGACCTCGTGCCGCTGCGCCCCGTCCTCCACGTAGGCGGACTCGACCGTCCCGATCATCGCGGGGGCCGGAACCGTCAGGCCGAGTTCCTCGCCCAGTTCACGCACGAGCGCGGCGGCTGCGGGCTCGCCCGGCTCCACGTGGCCGCCGGGCAGGAACCACCATTCCGTCCCGCGCGACCGCGCCAGCAGAAGCCCCGCCGACGTCCGGACGACCGCACGCGCGATCACCTCGATGCCCACCGCCGGTCGCGCCATGCCCCGACCCTAGAGCACGAGCGCCTACCGCTTGAGCTCGTCCAGCAACACCCGGAAAGCGGCGGAAGCGAGGACGAGATGCCCACCCTCAGGTTGCTTGCTGTCCCGCACCCCGACCCCGCCGGACACGACGGCGACTTCCACACACTGTCCCGATGTTCCCTCAGCGGATCGGCTGGACTTCCGCCACATGGGCTTGCTCATTCAAAGCCTCCGTCGCTCGCCGGATCATCTCCGGCGTGAAGTCTACGGGGAGGGCCTTTGCTCCGATGCGATCAAATCGCGCCCGCAAATCACGAGCGCCGTCCACGTCCATGATGAGGCGCCCCCCAGTGGCCGCCTCAATGTAGCCGACCTCACCGGCACGGACGGTGATGATCTTGAATGGGCCGTCCAGGGCTTCGGAAGCTCCCGACGCCCTAGGGACGACCCGCAGGACTATGTTCGGCTGCTCCGACAACTCCTGAAGGTAGTCGAGCTGGGCGAGCATGACGTCGGTCCCGCCCACAGGCCATGTCAGGACGTTCTCGGTGAGCAGCACCCATATCTCCGGTGAGTCGGGCCGAGCAATTATCTTTCGACGCGCGGAGCGTGCGGCGAGAATGCGCTCTACATCGTCGTTGCGTCCGGCCTCCACAAGCGCCCGCGCGTAGTCCGGTGTTTGGAGCAAGACGGGTACCAGTTGCCCGTCGAACATTTGGATGCAGGAAGCACCCGCCTCGAACTGCGTGTAGTTCGAGAGCCACTGCGGATCGGGGGCAAGGCGGGCGTACCACAGGGCGGTGGTGAAGAACCTGCCCAGTCGCCACTCTTTGTCCAACTTCGCGGCCTGCTTGTCCTGCAGGCGCGCCTCTCCCGTCTCCAGTCTGGAAATCGTGGCGCGCGAGCAGTTGAGGAGCTTGGCCACCGCGTCGCCGGTAAGGCTGCGCTCGATGCGCTGGAACCGCAGCTGGTAAGCGATCCACGCCCACATGCTGGTCATCGGGTCGGGGGATTCGTTCGTCATCTGGCCTGACCTTTCAAGATCAGCAGATTTACAGGACTTGTGGGGGCACGCGACAACGGTAAACCGACAAGCGCAATCTGTCACCGAACACAGACTCTAAGTGAGGTGACCATGTCCGGTGAGCCACATACCCTCGTGATCAAGGCGGATCCGGGGGCTATCAAGCAGGCGCGCGACTTCGTCGCGATGACGTTCGGGGCGTGGCGGCTGGACGACGACGTCGCCCGGACCGTGATCAGCGAGCTGGCCACGAACGCGGTCCGGCACGGGTCACGGGCGGGCGACCCCGTGGTCGTCCGGGCCTACCGGCGGGACGACGGCGCGGCCGTGGTGGAGGCGTGGGACGGGTCGGACGCGCTCCCGACCGTCCGTCCGGCGAACTTCGCGGCCGAGTCGGGGCGCGGGCTGCTGCTCGTCGAGGCGCTCGCGCGCCGGTGGGGCACCCGTCCGCTGACCGAGGGCGGGAAGGTCGTGTGGGCCGAACTCGAACCGGTGCCCGCGTGAACGAGGGCGTGCTGCTGCTGTTCTTGCAGCGGCTCTTCCCCGAGTGGTCGATCACGCGGGACCGGGACGACGTGTGGCGCGCGGCCGGGCGCGTCCACATCGCGGCGTCGTCCAGCGACGGCCTGCTGGAGGTGCTCGCCGTGGCGGAACCCGGCGCGGCGGAGCGGGTGGCGAGGTTCTTCGACGACGCGTTGTCGAGCAGTTCCGGTGTGGGATGAACTCCCGTCAGCCGTTCGGCCAGGGCGAATGCGTCCTGAGGGGTCAGAGTCGGCCGAGGGCTTCGGCCAGGGCGGTCGCGGTGCGGGCGATCGCCTTGTCGTCGTGCGGGGTGTTGTCGGTGTTGCGGTTCGTGAGCACCGACAGGATCATCGGCGCTTTCGTCCCGGGCGGCCAGACGATCGCGATGTCGCCGGCGGTGCCGTGGTTCTTCGCGCCGCCGGTGCCGGTCTTGTCGCCGACCGTCCAGTCCTTCGGCAGGCCCGCCCGGATTCGGCTGGATCCGGTGAGGCTGCCCTTCAGCCAGTCGACCAGGCGCGCTCGGTCGCGGGGGTGGAGGGTTTTGCCGGTGGTGAGTTCGGCGAAGGTCCGGGCGGACGCCGCGGGGCTGGTGGTGTCGCGGACCTGGCCGGGCGACCACTCGGTCAGGTACGGCTCGGGACGGTCGAGGCGGCTCACCCGGTCGCCGGTGGAGCGAAAGAACGCCGTCAGGCCGGACGGGCCGCCGATCTGCTTCAGCAGCGTGTTGCCCGCGAAGCCGTCGGACTTGGTGATCCCGGCGCGGCACAGTTGCGCGGGTGTCATGCCGGTGTCGGTGTATTCGGTGGTTTCTGGGGAGTTCTCGGTCAGCCCGGCCATCTCGTCCGGCGTCCAGCGGATGACCTCGTCCATCAGGCCGGGGCTTCCGGTCCGCGCTTCGTGCAGGACGGCGGAGCACGCGAACACCTTGAACATCGAGTTGAAGGGGAAGCGTTCATCGGCCCGGTAACCGACCGTCTTGCCGGAGCCGAGGTCGATGCCCACCGCGCCGATACGCGCGTTGTACGACTTCTCCAGTTCCGCCAACGTCTTTTTCAGGCCGGCGTCGGACGCGACGACGGTGTCGGCGACGGGTGTCGCGACGCGGGTGTCGCCGGGGGCGGTTCCGCAGGCCGCGCCGCCGAGCAGGGCACAGGTGGTCAGTGCGGCGACGACCGGCCGCAGCCGAAAGGGTCGGGTCATGCGAGCCAGAAGATCATCGACCATTCGAGTGCGTCCAATATCGATATGAATCAGCACTCGATATCGAAATGGATATGGCCCCTGCAAGGGGCCGCTCGTCACCCGGCGGCGGTCAGACGGGCTCGGGCGATCTTGCGGAAGTCGGTGACGAGGCGGTTGCGGTCGCCGGCGCGGGTGGCCAGGGCGACGTGGCTCGGGTCGATGCCCTCGATGGGAACCGTGGTGAGGTCGGGACGGACGGCGTGGTGGCGCGGGCGGGGCATGATGGCGACGGCCTCGCCTGCGGCGACGAACTCGAACTTGTCCTCGAGGGCTTCCATGAGGGGACCGTCCGGGGCGGGGCGCCCGTCGGGGCGGGGGTTGATGCGCCAGAAGGCTTCCCAGGCCGGGTCGGGGTCGGGAACCCGGGGCATGGGCTCGTCGGCGATGTCGTCGAGGGTGACCGACTCCTTCCCGGCCAGGCGATGGTCGAGGGGGACGACCAGGACGCGCGGCTCGTCGTAGAGGACGGTGACGTGCAGCCCGTCGGTCGGGAAGGGGAGGCAGGCCACCACCGCGTCGACGCGGTGGTCGAGCAGGGCGGCGGACGGTTCGTCCCAGGCGACGTGGACGGTGCGGACGTCGGCGTCCGGGTGCCGGTGGCGCAGTTCGCGGACGGCCGGGGTGACGATGATGCTCGTGCAGCCGATCGTGATCCGGGAGGGTTCGGCGGCGGCGCGGGTCTGCGCGGCGGCCTGCGCGGCCGAGCGCAGGAGGGCGCGGGCGTGGGGCAGGAAGACCTCGCCCGCCTCGGTGAGCCGAGTGCCCTGGGGCGTGCGGTCCAGCAGGCGGGCGCCGAGCCGCCGTTCGAGGCTGCGCACCTGGCGGCTGAGGGACGGCTGCGTGATGTGCAGGGCCTCGGCGGCGCGGCCGAAGTGGCGGTGCTCGGCGACGGCCGTGAAGTAGCGGACGAGACGGAGGTCCAGGTCGGCCATGCCCCGAGCCTAGCCAGGGGTGATGCCCGGAGCGCATTGCGCCTTGCGGAAGAGGCTTTGGACGCGGGCCGCCCGCGCTTCCGACGATGGGACCCGTCGGTTCTCATCGAAGGAGTGGATCATGCGCGTGTTCGTCACCGGCGCGACCGGGTTCATCGGTTCCGCCGTCGTCCGCGAACTCATCGGCGCCGGGCATCGCGTCGTCGGCCTCGCCCGTTCGGACGCGGCCGCCGCGAAGCTGGCGGAGGCGGGTGCCGAGGTGCATCGCGGCTCGCTGGACGACCCGGAGGGCCTCGCCGCGGCGGCGCGGGCGGCCGACGGGGTCGCCCACCTGGCGTTCAGGCACGACGACTTCACGGACCTGGGCTCGGCGGGTGCGCTCGACCTGCGCGCCGTCGAGGCGATCGGGGCCGCGCTGGAGGGCTCCGGCAAGCCGTTCGTGGTCACGTCGGGAACGCTGGGGAACGTACCGGGGCAGACCCTGACGGAAGAGGACGTGGCCGATCTCGACGGGATGGGGTCGCACCGGGCACCGACGGAGGCGGCGACGATCGCGCTGGCCGACCGGGGGGTGCGGTCGTCGATCGTCCGCCTGCCGCCGTCCGTGCACGGGCCCGGTGACCGGGCGTTCGTCCCGGCGCTGATCGACGGCGCCCGGGAACGGGGCGTCGCGGCCTACGTGGGGGACGGGTCGAACCGCTGGCCGGCCGTGCACCGCCTGGACGCGGCGCGGCTGTTCCGGCTGGCGCTCGAGAGCGCGCCGCCGGGCACGCGGTGGCACGGGGTGGACGACGAGGGCGTGCCGCTGCGGGACATCGCGGCCGTCATCGGGCGCCACCTGGACGTGCCGGTGGTCGGGATCTCGCGGGAGGAGGCGTCGGCGCACTTCGGCTGGATCGGCTTCATGGCGTCGCTCGACCTTCCGGCGTCGAGCGCGCTGACCCGCGAGCGGCTGGGCTGGAAGCCCGAGGAGGTCGCGCTGCTCCCCGACCTCGACGCCGGCCACTACTTCGGCTGACGACCGGGCCTCACGCGACCTCGGCGAGGGTGTCCCGCAAGGCTCGCAGGACGTTGGTGCGCCAGCCGCTGCCCATGCCCTTGAACGCGAACTGCTGCGCGGGGTCGTCCAGGTCGAAGCCGCGGTGCTCGACGAACAGGCGGGTGCCGGTGCCCTCGGGGGCCAGCCGCCAGGTGACGGTGGTGTCGAGGCCGCCGCCGGCCCAGCCGATGCGCAGCAGCCGCTCGGCGTCGATCTCGAGGACCTCGCAGTGGACCGTCCCGTCGAAGCCGGCGTTCGGGACCGGACGGGTGGCGAAGGTGAAGCGGTGGCCGACGGACGGCTCGAAGTCGTTCGGCATCAGCCAGCGGGCGAGGAGGTCGGGGTCGGTGAGCGCGCGCCAGACCCGCGCGGGCGGGTGCGGCAGGAACTCGTCGACCTCGATCGCGTGCTCGTTCATGTGGGCTCCCCTTGCTCGTCGTCCAGCAGTGTTCGCAGGTCGGACAGCTTCGCGCGCCAGAACCGCTCGTACGGCGTGAGCCATTCCGACAGCTCCAGCAGCGGCCCCGGTTCGAGCGTGTAGAGGCGCTGCCGGCCGTCGCGCCGCTCGCTGACGAGCCCGGCTCCGCGCAGGACGCGCAGGTGCTCGGAGACGCTCGGCCGGCTCATCGCGAAGTGCGAGGCGAGGTCGTTCACCGAGCGCGGGCCGTCCAGCAGCAGGGCGGTCAGCTCGCGCCGCACCGGGCTGGCCAGCGCGGCGAAGACGTCCGTGTTCATGCGGACGACGATAGGTAGGAAACTCCCTACATGTCAAGCGTAGGGAGTTTCCTACGCATCACGGGCAGGGGCGGTGGGCCGGTACTGTTCAGGCATGCCCCCGGTCGCCTCCGACGCCACCCGTGAGCGCATCATCGACGCCGCCGAAGAGTGCTTCGGCCGGTTCGGGGTGGCCAAGACCACCGTCGAGGACATCGCCGCCGCGGCGAAGCTGTCCCGGGCGACGGTCTACCGGTCCGTCACCGGGGGACGCGACGAACTGATCCTCGCCGTCGTGGTGCGCGATCTGCTGCGCTTCCTCGACCGGCTGGCCGACCGGCTCCGCGCGGAGCGGTCGGTGCCGGAGGCGATCGTCGAGGGCACGCTGGACGCGGTCGCGTACGTCCGCGGCGCGCCGACGATCGCGCACTTCCTGGTGCCCGAGGCGGCGGGGCACATGCAGGCGGCGGTGGCGGGGGCGGGCGAGCACGTCCTCGAACTGTGCTGCGAGTACGTCCGGCCCCACTTCGAGCACGCCCAGCGGCGGCGGACGCTCAGGCCGGACATCGAGGTGGAGGGCACGGTGGAGTTCCTCTTCCGGATCATCACCTCGCTGATCGTGATGGACCGCGACCGGGACGCCGACGGGCTGCGCCGCTTCCTGCGCACCTACGTCGTGCCCGCCATCGCGGCGGAAGGGGCATGACATGACCGAGATCGCACCCGAGACGCGGCGTGGCCGGGGAGGGGCGGCGGCGGTCCGGCCGAGCCCGGTGTTCCTCGTCATCGTGGCGGCGACCGCGCTGGCGGGGCTCGTCACCTGGCGGTACGGGCAGATCACCGACCAGCCGGCCCGGATCGCGCTGTTCGTGTTCGTGCTGGCCGGGTGGGTGCTGTCGCTGTGCCTGCACGAGTTCGGGCACGCCTACACGGCGTTCCGGTCCGGGGACCACAGCGTCGCGACCAAGGGCTACCTGACGCTCAACCCGTTCAAGTACGCCGACATGGTGCTGAGCTTCGCGATCCCGGTGCTGTTCATCCTGCTCGGCGGGATCGGCCTGCCGGGCGGAGCGGTGTGGATCGACCGGCACTCGATCCGCGGGAAGATCCGGCACAGCCTGATCTCCGCCGCGGGCCCGCTGTCGAACGTCCTGTTCGCGGTGGTGCTGGCCGTGCTGATCCACACCCTCGCCGACGACGCCCACAGCGTGTTCTGGGTCGGCGTGGCGTTCCTGGCGTTCCTCCAGGTGACGGCCGCGATCCTGAACCTGCTGCCGATCCCGGGCCTGGACGGCTTCGGGATCATCGAGCCGTACCTGCCGCGGAGCTGGGTGCGGCACGCGAACCAGTACGCGGGGTACGCGTTCCTGGTGCTGGTCGCGCTGCTGTGGCTCGGCCCCATCAACGAGGGCTTCTTCAACCTCGTCTTCTACGTCACCGACGCGATCGGCCTCGAGGAGCTCCAGATCGCGATCGGCCACGCGCTGTTCCAGTTCTGGCAGGACTGACCCGGACGCCTCAGCGGGCGGGCGGCTCGCCGTCCGGCGGCGGCCCGCCCGCGAGGTGCCGGACGATGCGGGCGAGCTGCTCGGCGTAGCGTTCGCGGAACTCGGGTGACGCCGGGTCCACGCCGAGGACGCGCCGGACGACCGCCGGCCGGGCGACCGGCAGCGACACCATCGCCTGCAGCGCGAGCATGACGTAGCCGGGGTCGAGGTCGTCGGCGATCTCCCCGGCGGCCTTGCGGCGCTCCATGTCCGACAGGTCCTCGGGCGGCAGGTCCTCGGGCGGCAGCGCCTGCGCGTCGCCGGGGTCCTCGGTGAGGCCCCGCCACGCCTCCAGCCGGCTGCCGCGCGGATCGTCCAGGGCGTTGCGCAGGTACCGGACGACCAGGTCGGGCAGCGGGACCGCGGGGTCGTTGAACCGGGCCTCGCGCTCCAGCCAGCGGCGGCCGAGTTCGCAGTAGAGGCCCTCCTTGCCGCCGAAGTGGTAGCTGATCAGCTGCTTGTTGACCCCGGCGCGGTCGGCGATGTCCTGCACGCGGGCGCCCGCGTACCCCTTGGCGGCGAACTCGTCCAGCGCGGCCTCCAGGAGGAGCGTCCGCGTGCGCTCGGCGTCGAGTCTGCGCTCGTCCGGCGCCCGCCGCGCCCGTCGCCTGCTGTCCGTCACACGGTCATCGTAACCGCGCGAGCGTGACTTCATCCAGTTGGTTGACAAGTTCATCCGTTTGGTTGAGCCTGGTGCGGTTCCGAACCGAAAGCGAGAACCGCCATGTTCCTTGTCACCGGAGCCACCGGTAACGTCGGCCGCCACGTGGTCGGCGAGCTGCTCTGCGCGGGCGCGAAGGTCCGCGCGCTCAGCCGCGACCCGGCGTCCGCCCGGCTGCCCGCCGAGGTCGAGGTCGCCCGCACCGCCGAGATGCCGCTGGACGGCGTCACGGCGATCTTCCTCAACCCCGCGGCCTTCTGGGGCGGTCTCGGCGACCTGCTGCCCCGCGCCGCCGAGCACGGCGTCCGGCGCGTCGTCATGCTGTCGTCGGCCGCCGCGCTCGACCCCGATCCCGCCAACGAGCTGGCCGCCCACCACCTCGCGATCGAGGGGGCGGTCGAGGAGTCCGGACTCGAGTGGACGTTCGTGCGCCCCGGCGAGTTCGCGTCCAACGCGCTGGGCTGGCGGGACGCGATCCGCGCCGGACGCCCGGTGCGCGAGCCGTACGCGGCGGGACGGACGGCGCCGATCCACGAGCGCGACATCGCGGCCGTCGCGGGCCGCGCCCTGCTGACCGACGCCCTGGTGGGCGCCCGTCCGGTGCTGGGCGGCCCCGAGTCGCTGACGAACCCGGACAAGGTGCGCATCATCGGAGAGGCGATCGGCCGTCCGGCGCCCTTCGAGGAGATCACCCCGGAGGAGGCGAGGGAGGAGATGCTGGCGCGGCCCTACATGCGGGAGGGCCTGGTGGACGTCCTGCTCCGCCTGCGCGCGGAGTCGGTGGGCGCCGAGGACGGGCCGAACGGAGAGGTCGAGCGCATCACCGGGCGTCCGGCGCGGACGTTCGCGGACTGGGCGGCCGACCACGCCGACGCCTTCCGCTGACGCCCGTCCGCCTGACGCCGCCGGGCCGGGCCGCCGCACACGCGAGTGCGGCGGCCCGGCCCGCCTCTCGTGCCGCACGGCCCCGCAACGGCCGGTGGAATGTCTAAGTTCGACCTGTCAATACTGGAATGTGCCCTCACGGTGGCCCCGACCGTTCCGGATACTCCGCCCGGCCCCCACGAAAGGCAGGATCCGCCATGACTCAGGACACCGGCATATGGCTCGAAGGGCACCTCGCCCCCGTCCCGGACGAGATCGAGGCGCTCGACCTTCCCGTCACCGGCACGCTCCCGCCCGAGCTGACCGGACGCTACTTCCGCAACGGCCCCAACCCGCGGCCGGGGCGGCCGAGCACCCACTGGTTCACCGGCGCGGGGATGGTCCACGGCGTGCGGCTCCGCGCGGGCCGGGCCGAGTGGTACCGCAACCGCTGGGTCCGGACCCGGGAGCTCACCGAGGACGCGCCGTTCCTGCGGGACGACGGGACGCTCGACCTCACCGCCGTGCCCGCCAACACCCACGTCGTCCGGCACGCGGGGAAGATCCTCGCGCTCGTCGAGGCCGGCCTCCCCCACGCGCTGACGCCCGAACTCGAAACGGTCGGCCTCGAGGACTTCGGCGGGCGCCTCACCACCGCGATGACCGCGCACCCCAAGCGGGACCCGGTGACGGGCGAGCTGCTGTTCTTCGGCTACGGCGTCTTCCCGCCGCACCTGACCTACCACCGCCTCTCGGCGGACGGACGGCTCGTGGAGAGCCGCGAGATCGACGTCCCGGCCGGGACGATGATGCACGACTTCGCGATCACCGGGAACCACGTCGTCTGGCTCGACCTGCCCGTCGTCTTCGACCTCGACCTGGCGATGAAGGAGGCGTCCATGCCGTTCCGCTGGGACGACGCGTACGGCGCGCGGCTCGGCGTCATGCCCCGGGAGGGCGGCGGGGACGTCCGCTGGTTCGACATCGACCCGTGCTACGTGTTCCACGTCGGGAACGCCCACGAGGACGGGGCGGGCCGGATCGTCCTCGACGCCGTGCGCTACGCCCCCGGCGAGTTCACCGCCCTGTGGGCGACGATCGGCGGGGCCGCCGACCCGGCCCGGGAGGCCGGTCTGCTGGAGGAGGCCCGCCTGCACCGCTGGACGCTCGACCCCGCGACCGGACGGGCGGCCGAGGAGCCGCTGGACGACCGGGGCGTGGAGTTCCCCACCCACGACGACGACCGGACGGGCCTGCCGAACCGGTACCTCTACACCGTGTCCGGGAACGCGATCGTGAAGTACGACGTGCGCGACGGTTCGTCCTCCGTGCGCGAGTTCGAGGAGGGCGCGAGCGTCGGCGAGGCCGTCTTCGTCCCGGCCGAGGGCGCGCGCGCCGAGGACGAGGGGTGGCTGCTGTCGATCGTCTCCGGCCCGTCCGGCGCGGACCTCCTGGTCATGGACGCGACGGACGTCTCCCGGACCACCGCGTCCGTCCGGCTGCCCCGGCGCGTCCCGGCCGGGTTCCACGGAAGCTGGCTCCCGGACTCCTGACCGGGCCTCCGGCCGGACGCCCGCCGTGCGCGGCGTCCGGCCGGGCGCGGCGGGACGTCAGGTGGCGGCGCGGGCGACGTAGCCGGCGAGGGCGTCGGCGTCCGGGACGGCGGCCGCCCGGACCGCCCGGCCGGCCGCGAGCCGCACGGGCAGCCGCACCGCCGCCGCCGGACGGCCGGAGGTGTCGAGGACGCGCAGCTCGCAGCGTCCGGACGCGGCGTGATGCGCCACGACGAGGATCCAGCCGCCGGTCTCCGGGCCGGGCACGAAGACGGGCGCGCCGGGCCGCCATCCCCGGCCTAGCGACGTGCGGCCGGACGTGCCGAGGGCCGGGTCGTGCAGGACGACCGTCCCGCCGGGCTCGGTCGCGACCAGGCGGTGCGCGCCCGGCCCCGGTTCCGCGGCCGGGACGGCGACCGCGCCGGTGACCGGGGCGGACGTCCGGAGGATCTCGGCCGTCCCGGCGGCGGGGTCGAACCGCCACCGCCGCAGCCGGGCCGGGGACGGCCCCGCGCCGTCGAACGCGCGCCGCGCCCCGACGACGTCCAGCACGACGTGCGTTCCGTCGTCGCGCGCGTCGACCACGTCGAACACGTAGCAGGGGTCGACGGGGACCCAGGTCACGGGCGCCCCACCGGCGCGGGGCAGGAACCCGACCCGCGCGGGCCGGCCCTCCCGCCACGCGTAGGGCAGCCGCTCCCCGACCAGCGCGGCGGCGCGCGAGTGGGTCACGGGCAGGTCGAACACGACCAGGTACCGGGCGGTGAGGCCGACGGCGTGCACGAGCGGAGCACCGTCGAGCGGGAACGGCTCGGCGTGGACGACGGTGCCGTCCGGCGCGGTGACCAGGTGCTCGGCGTGCCCGAGGCCCGGATAGGTCGCGACGGTGTGCCACCGGCCGCTCGCCGGGTCCCGGACCGGGCGCGCGAACGCGACCGTCCCCGGCCCGTCCGGATCCGCCTCCCGCGCTCCCGCCCACAGGACGGGCGCCAGCGCCGGGACGGGACCGAGCGGACGGCCCCGCCCGACGGGCGGCGCGCAGCGCAGCCACCGGGCGGTCCCGCCGTCGAGCACGATGCCGGAGAGCAGGTGCGGCCCGGCGAGGATCTCGCCGCCCGCGCCGGGCGCCAGCGGATGCGTCTCGGCCTGGAGGAAGCAGCCGCGCAGGCCCGGGGGAAGCCCTCCCGCCACGGGGAGCGGAGCGTCCGGACGGTGGGCGGGCGCGGCGGCCGGCGCCGTCCGCGGATCGGTTCCCTGCGCCTCGGCGGCCATCACGCGCCTCCCTGCCGACCCATGACATAACAGTGTTGTGCATTAAAAAATATCGGTGTTATGTAACACTGTCAATCATGAGTCCACGCCGACCTGATCCACGGGCCCGCACCGTCCTGATCGACGTCGCCGCGCGCCTGCTCGCCGAGAAGGGCCCGCAGGCGCTGACCACGCGCCGCATCGCCGCCGAGGCGGGCAGCTCGACGATGGGCGTCTACACGCACTTCGGATCGATGGGGGAGCTGGTCCGGGAGATGGTGCGCGAGGGTTTCGCGCGGCTGCACACCCGGTTCACCCAGGTTCGCGACAGCGACGATCCCGTCGCCGACCTGGCGCTGCTGGGCCGCGCCTACCGGCACAACGCCCTGGCCAACCCGCACCTGTACGCGGTGATGTTCGGCGGCGCCTCACTCGGCGGCTTCTCCCTGACCGACGAGGACCGCCAGCACGGCCGCTACACCCTGGTGTACGTCACCGCCTGCGCCGGACGCTGCGTCGAGGCGGGACGGTTCCGCGCCGGCGACCCCGAGCTGGTCGCCCACCGGATGTGGAGCGCGATCCACGGCCTGGTCACGCTGGAGCTGGGCGGCTACCTCGTCGAGCCCTACGGCGCCGACGCGTGCTTCGAGTCCCAGCTCGTCACCCTGATGATCGGCGCGGGCGACACCCTCGCCGCCGCCACGGCGTCGGTCACCGGCTCCGCGGCGCGCTTCGACCGGGAGACCGGCCTGGAGCCCGGCCGGGCCTCGGTCCCCTGACCCGCCGCGCCCGGCCGCCCGGCCGCCGGACCGCCCCGGGCGGGCGGTCCGGCGAGGTCACAGTGGCACGTTCCCGTGCACGCGCTGCGGGGTCCGGACGCGCTTGTTCCGCAGCATCCGCAGCCCTCCGGCGACGACGGCACGGGTCCGGGCCGGGTCGATGACGTCGTCGACCAGCCCGCGCTCGGCGGCGTAGTACGGATGGACGAGCTGCCCGGTGTACTCGTCGATCAGTTCGGCGCGCAGGGCGGCGGGGTCGGCGGCCGCGGCCAGCTCCCGGCGGAACAGGACGTTCACGGCGCCCTCGGCGCCCATCACCGCGATCTCGTTCGTCGGCCAGGCGAGCGAGAGGTCGCACCCGATGGATCTCGAGTCCATGACGATGTACGCCCCGCCGTACGCCTTGCGCAGGATGACCTGGACGCGCGGCACCGTGGCCTCGCAGTAGGCGTACAGCAGCTTGGCGCCGTGCCGGATGATCCCCGCGTGCTCCTGCTCCAGGCCGGGCAGGAACCCGGGCACGTCCACCAGCGTGACCAGGGGGATCCGGAAGGCGTCACAGAACCGGACGAACCGTGCGGCCTTCTGTGCCGCGTCGGCGTCCAGCACGCCCGCCAGCACCATCGGCTGGTTCGCGACCACGCCCGCGACCTCGCCGTCGATCCGCGTGAGCGCGCAGATCACGTTCGCCGCCCAGCGCTCGTGCAGCTCCATGAACTCGCCGTCGTCGGCCAGCTCGGCGATGACGAGCCGCATGTCGTAGGGCTTGCTGGGCTCGACCGGGACGATCTCCGCCAGCTCCGGCCGCTCGTCGTCGGCCGCCCCGCGCGGTGGCGCGGCGGGCGGCGGCTCCAGGTTGTTGTCCGGCAGCAGGGAGAGCAGGAAGCGCACCTCCTCCAGGCAGGTCTCCTCGTCGTCGTAGACGAACGTGGCCACCCCGGTCCGGTCCCCGTGCACGTCCGCGCCGCCGAGCTCGGCGTGCGTGACCCGCTTGCCGCTCACCGCCTCGACCACGTCCGGGCCCGTCAGGTACAGCTGCGCGGTGTCGCGCACCATGAACGTGAAGTCGCTCAGCGCCGGGGAGTAGGCCGCTCCCCCGGCGCACGGCCCGAGCACCACGCTGATCTGCGGGATCACGCCGGACGCCTGGACGCTGCGGCGGAAGATCCCGCCGTAGCCGTCGAGGGCCTGCACCCCCTCCTGGATCCGCGCGCCGCCGCTGTCGTTCAGCCCGATCAGCGGGGCCCCGTTCGCGAGCGCCAGGTCCATCACCTTGTGGATCTTCGAGGCGTGCGCGGCGCCCAGCGAGCCGCCGAACACGGTGAAGTCCTGGGCGTAGACGAACACGCGGCGGCCGTGGACCGTGCCGGACCCGACGACCACCCCGTCGGTGTGCGGCCGGTTCGCGCCGATCTTCAGCCCGTGCGCCTGGTGCCGCCGGAACATCTCGACCTCGATGAAGGAACCCTCGTCGAGGAGCAGCTCCAGCCGTTCCCGCGCGGTCCGCTTGCCGAGCCCGTGCTGCCGCTCGACCCCCTCGGCCCGTCCCGCGGCCGCCCGTGCCCGCAGCTCCTCCAGGCCGTCGCGCAGGTCCCGCATCGAGCGCGCGGGCGGCGGTGCGGACGAGGGCGGTGCGGGAGGGGGCGGTGTGGACGGCGGTGCGGAGGGCGCCGCCGCCGGGCCGGTGCCGGGCCGCGGTACCGCGACCGGGACGAAATCGAGGTCGGAGGTGCTCACCGCGCCTCCCCTTCCGTTCGCTGTTCAAGGGCTCGGGCGAACGCCCGGCGTCGATCTCGCCGGGCCCCCGTTTTTCGGAGTATCGCCGCCCGTCCAGCACGTCACATCTCTCTCCGTGCGAAAGCCGCGCGAAGCGGGCCGATTCGCGCGACGATCGTCCGGAGGGCGATGAATTTGGGGCCTGCGCGCCGTCTGTACCGATGGCGGTCCCGATCCCCTGCCGCCGAAAAAAGCACACGAAAGGACATTCACCATGAATTGGACACTCGAGGTGGTCTGCCTCCCGGTCGCCGACCTGGACCGCTCTCTCGCCTTCTACTCCGAGGAGCTCGGCTTCAACGTCGACATCGACACCGTGCGTCCCGACGGGAAGCGCATGATCCAGGTGACCCCGCCCGGGTCCGGCTGCTCCATCGTGCTGGGCACCGACATGAACGACATGCCGCCGGGGTCGATGCGCGGCCTCCAGCTCGTCGTCCGCGACATCCTCGCCGCCCACGCCGAGCTCACCGAGCGCGGGGTCAAGGTCGGCGACGTCCAGGTCTTCACGCAGGACGGCAGCATGCGCCCCTACCAGGACGGCGACTGGCTCGACAACACCGGCTTCCTCTTCTTCGACGACCCGGACGGCAACAGCTGGGCCGTCCAGCAGATCAGCGCCCGGGACTGAATCCGCTCCGGACCCGCATCGGCCGCGCGCCGGCCGCGCCACGGCGCGAGGCCGCCGGGCGGAGCGCGGCCGGCGCGGGGCGCGGAACCGGCACATCGCGAGAAGATCCGCCGTCCCCTTGTCCGTACGCTGGAAGCGACTCGACAAGGGTGAACGCCATGAAAGCTCTGGTGCTGGCGGGGGGTACCGCCTCACGGCTCCGCCCCTTCAGCAATTCGCTTCCCAAGCAGCTCATCCCGCTCGCCGGACGCCCGGTCCTGGAGCACGTCCTGCGCGGCATCGCCGACATCGGCGTCCGGGACACCGCCATCGTGGTGGGCGACACCGCCCCGGCCGTCATGGACGCGATCGGCGACGGCGCCCGCCTCGGGCTCCGGGTGACCTACGTCCCGCAGGCCCGGCCGCTGGGCCTGGCGCACTGCGTCACGCTGGCCCGCTCCTTCCTCGGCGACGACGACTTCGTCATGTACCTCGGCGACAACCTGCTGCCGGGCGGCATCGCCGATCCGGCGCGGCGCTTCCGCGCCCGGCGCCCCAGCGCGCAGCTCCTGCTGCGCCGGGTGGCCGACCCGCGCGCCTTCGGGGTCGCCGAGGTCGGACGGGGCGGCGTCGTCCGGCGGCTCGAGGAGAAGCCGGCGCACCCGCGCACCGACCTGGCCGTCCTCGGCGTCTACTTCTTCACCGCGGCCGTGCACGCGGCGATCGACGCCTGCCGCCCGAGCCACCGCGGCGAGCTGGAGATCACCGACGCGATCCAGGTCCTGATCGACCGGGGCCGCACCGTCCGCGCCGTCGAGCACACCGGCCACTGGCGCGACATCGGGCGTCCCGCGGACGTCCTGGCGTGCAACCGCCGCCTCCTCGCCGAGCTGCGTCCGCGCACGGACGGCGAGCTGGACGCGGCCACCGAGGTGACCGGCGGCCCCGTCGTCGTCGAACCCGGCGCCCGGGTGATCCGGTCGCGGATCACCGGCCCGGCCCTCGTGGGGGCGGACACCGTCCTCACCGACTGCGAGGTCGGGCCGGACGCCGCCATCGGCCGGGACTGCTCGCTGCGCGGCGTGCGGCTCCGCGACGCCGTCGTCCTGGACGGCACGTCCCTGTCCGGCCCCGCCGACGTCCACGCCGCCCTCGTCAGCCCCGTCGCCGCGCACAGCGTGATCGGACCGGCCGCGTCCGGCGCCTCCGGCTGACACGGGACGGCGGGTTCCCCCGCCGTCCCCGTGCCGCCCGCGCGCGGTCAGGAGGAGCGGGCCGGATCGGCCGCCGGGGACCGGCCGTCCAGCCAGGACCGGCCCGGAGCCGGCCTGCGGATCGCGTGGCGCAGGACGCGGGCCGCCATGCCGGGACGCATGAGCGCGGTGGGAGGGTCCATCAGCCCGGCCACGCGCATGAAGCCCTCGGTGACCTTCGGGTCCTTCGTCGCCGCGTACTGGAGGCGCGCCATGTAGGCGTTGCCCGCGCGGACCTTCAGCGTGCGGCGGCCCTCCACCCCCGGGAAGTCGAGGTCACCGCCCGCGGACACCTCCCACGGGGCGTCGACCGCGCGGGCGACCGCGGTGAGGTACTCGGCGGGGCGGGGCGCCCCCTGCCGCAGGTGCCGGCGCAGCTCCATGGCCTCGATCGCCGCGACGCTCATGCCCTGCCCGTAGACGGGGTTGAAGCTGCACACGGCGTCGCCCAGCACGAGCAGCCGGTCGGGGAACCGGTCGAGCCGCTCGTACCGGCGCCGGACGCTCGCCGGGAAGCGGAAGCTGACCGGGTCGTCGAGGGCCTCGCCGTCGCGGACCGCCTCGTAGACGTCCGGGACGGGGAGGGTCCGCGCGAACTCCAGGAACGCCTCCGGATCGGTCGGCGGATGGTCGCCGAGGATCCCGGTGAGCGACAGGATGCAGGTGTCCGGCCCGACCTGGCCGAAGAACGCGCCCCGCGGATGGGCCGGGGACGCCACCGGGTTGATCGACTGGACGCCGTCGAACCACTCCGGCCGCGTCCGGTAGTGCCGCGTCGTGTACGCCAGGCCGACCTTGACGCGTTCCTCCTCCGGCCGCCGGTAGCCGAGCTCCTCCAGCCAGGCGGGGGTCCGGGAGCCCCGCCCGGTGGCGTCCACGACCACGTCGGCCGCCAGCTCGATCTCCCCGGGCTCGTCCCGCCGCTCCACCCGGACCCCGGTGACCCGGGTGCGGTCCGCGGTGGTGAGCAGGCCGATGATCGAGTGCCGCTCCAGGTAGGTGACGCCGGGCAGCGCGGCCGTCCGCGCGCGGACGTGCGCCTCCAGGACGGGGCGCGGGGCCGTCAGCGACACCAGCCCGGTGTCGGCCGGCATGATCCGCCGGGCGTTGAAGTACCAGCGCATCCCCGCGATGTCCCCGGTCGGCACCCCGTCCGCCCGCAACTCGTCGGTGAGGCCGGGGTACAGCTCCTCCACGATCAGGTGGCCGCGCGCGTGCAGGCCGTGCGCGTGGACGGTGTGCGGTGCCCCCCGCCGCGGCGTCCGGACACCGAGCACCGCGTCACGTTCGACGACCAGGACCTCGCCGTAGAATTCCGACAGGACCCGCGCGGCGAGCGTGCCCGCCATGCTGCCGCCCAGAACCACGGCCCGCTTTCCGAGTTCACTCATATCAGAATTGTCGAGGCGGGTTTTTCTCCCCGCATCCGCTGAAATGCTGTGCCGCGGTTTCGCACGGGTCGCTCGGCACGGGCCGGTCCGCACGGGCCGGTCGGCACGGGCCGGTCGGCACGGGTCAGTAGGTCACGACGGCGCGGAACCGGAGTTCCCCCTTGGCGGTCTTCTCCACCGCCTCGGCCACCTGCTCCTTGGGGAACGTCTCCACCATCGGGGTCACCTTCCGCTCGGCGACCAGGTCGAGGGCCTCCCGGAGCAGGACGGGGCCGCCGTGGGTGGCGCCCATGATCCGCTGCCCCTGCGCGAAGAACGGGAACGTCATCGCCGGGGGAATGGAGAACGGCTCGGCCGGATCGATCCCGGCCAGCACCATCCGGCCCCCGGCCCGCAGCCCCTGGAGGCCCGCCGCCGCGGCCGGATAGGACGGGACGGTCGCGATGACGACGTCGGCGCCGCCCGCCGCGCACAGCTGCGCGCCGTCGCGCACGACGATGTCCGCGCCCAGCTCGCGGGCCAGGTCGTACTTGTCCGGCGACGAGGTGATCGCGATGGTCTCGAACCCGCAGGCGCGGGAGAACTGCAGGGCCAGGTGCCCCAGGCCGCCGACGCCGAGCACCGCCACCCGCTCGTGCGGCGCGGGCTCGGCCGTCCGCAGCGCGGACCAGGCGGTGTACCCGGCGCACAGGACGGGCGCGGCCAGCTCGAACGACAGCTCGTCGGGCAGGAGGACCGTCTCCTCCTCCCGCACCACCATGTACTCGGCGTGGCCGCCCTGCGCGGTGAACCCCGTCGTGACCGGGTTCGGGCAGTTCATCGCCGTCTGCCCCGTCACCGGGAGGTCCCGGCGGCAGTAGGCGCACGTGCCGCACCCGGCCCGCACCCAGGTCGTGCCGACCCGGTCGCCCACCTGGCGCCGGCCGACGCCCGAGCCGAGTTCGACGATCTCCCCCGCGGGCTCGTGCCCGGTGATCGCGGGACTGATCGTGGGGAACGGGATCGCCCCGCGGGTGGCCAGCACGTCGTTGTGGCACACGCCGCACGCCCGTACCCGGATCAGCACCTCGCCGGGCCCGGGGCGCGGGGTCGCGACCTCGCGGAGTTCCCACGTCGCGTTGGGCCTGGGGATCACGGCCGCCTTCATGAGCACCACCTTCGTCGGGGTTCGAACATCGTCGGCACCGGCGCGAGGCCGTGACCGAACGCTCGTCGACCCGGCGGCCACGCCCCTGAATGGTTTCGCACACCGCGGCGAACGGGCATCTTCCAGATTGCGACGCCGCTTTTCGCGCCATTCTCGGCACCGATCGCGCACGCCGGAAGAAGCACCTTCCCGGCGGAACGCCTAACTTCACAGCATGAGCGACGAATGCAAGATATGCGGGGGCGCCGTCCGGCAGGTCCTGGATCTCGGCCGGCAGCCGAGAGCCAATGCCTTCATCCCGCCCGAAGAGGCCGAACGCGAATTCACCTTCCGGCTGGCGCTGGACATGTGCGACGCCTGCACGATGGTGCAGCTGCACGAGGTGGTCCCGCAGGAAATGCGCTACCACGACTCGTACCGGTACCACGCGTCCGGCTCGGCCGGGCACCGCAAGCATTTCGAGGGGGTCGCGCGGGACCTGCTCCGCACGGAACTGGCCGGCGCGGACCCGTTCATCGTCGAGATCGGCTGCAACGACGGGGTCATGCTCTCGACGATCGCCGAGTCCGGCGTCCGGCACCTCGGCATCGACCCGTCCGCGAACGTCACCGCGCTGGCGGCGGAGCGCGGCGTGCGGGTGCGCACCGCCTTCTTCGACGAGGAACTGGCCGGGGACGTCCGCGCGGCCGACGGCCCGGCCGACGTCCTCTACGGCGCGAACACCGTCTGCCACATCGCGCACCTGGAGTCGCTCTTCCGCGGGGCGGCGCGGCTGCTGAAGCCGGACGGGATCTTCGTGTTCGAGGAGCCCTACCTCGGGACGATCCTCGACCGGACGGCGTTCGACCAGATCTACGACGAGCACTGCTACTACTTCACGGCGAGGTCCGTCCAGGCGGCGGCGGAGCTGTTCGGGCTGGAGCTGGTCGACGTCGCCCCCACCCCCCTGCACGGCGGCGAGATCCGCTACACGCTGAGCCCGGCCGGGGCGCGCCGGCCGTCCCCCGCCGTGCAGCGGATGCTGGACGCCGAGGCCGTCCGCCGGCTCGCCGCCCCGGAGACGCTGACGCAGTTCGCCCACACCATCGCCGGGGTGCGCGACGACCTGCTCGGGCTGCTGCGGGAGATCACCGCCGCCGGGCACACGGTCGCGGGCTACGGGGCGCCCGGCAAGGCGGCCACCGCGACCGCCTTCTTCGGCATCGGCCCGGAGCTGCTGCCGTTCGTGAGCGACTCCACCCCCGCCAAGCAGGGGCTCCTCGTCCCCGGGTCGCACATCCCGGTCCGGCCGCCCGAGGAGTTCAGGCGGGCCCGCCCCGACTACGCGCTGCTGTTCGCGTGGAACCACGCCGACGAGATCATGGCGAAGGAACGGGAGTTCCGGAACGCCGGTGGCCGGTGGATCCGGTACGTGCCGGACGTCCACATCGTGTAGCGCCCGCCGTCCACCGGCCCACCGGCCCACCGGCCCACATCGGCTCGCATCGGAGCCTGCCGTCCGCGACGGTCAGGCTCCGCCGCCTTCGGCGAGACGGTCGCGCAGGCCGCGCAGGCCGGGGAACGAGTCCAGGTCCGGCACCCGCCAGCCGTCCAGGTCGTACTCGGCCAGGCACTCGTCGACGAACGCCTTGTAGGCGTCCATCTGCCCCCCGACGGTCTGGGCCGCCAGCAGCTCCACCCGGGTGTTCTCGTGGTTCCCCGCGTAGTTGCGCTCGTACAGCTCGTGCCGCCCGCCGAACTCCGAGCCCACCGCGTCCCAGAGCAGCTTCATCAGCTTGACGCGCTCCACCGAGTCCGCGCCCCCCGACCCGCGCAGGTACTTGTCGAGGTACGGCCGGACCTCGGGGTCGGCGAAGTCCTCGGCGCTGGAGTTCACGTAGATCAGCCCGCTGGCGACGTCCTGCAGCGCGATCTCCCTGATCCGCGGATAGCCGATCTGCATGAACCACCGGTACGCCATGCCGTAGTCGGGGTTCGGGAGCACGGAGCCGTCCTTCCAGGGGACGGGCGTGCGGGCGGCGGCGTCCGACAGCCCCCAGAACAGGTTGCGCCAGGCCAGCACCTCGCCCAGGCGGGTCTGGACGCCGCGGAACCCGTCCGTCCCGGTCAGCTCCACCGCCTTCGCGAGCAGCCCCGCCAGGAAGTCGAGCTTCACGGCCAGCCGGGTGCACCCGTGGAAGGTGAAGCGCTCCGGGAACCCCGACCGCGCCGTGAACATCTGCACCTTGCCCAGGTCTCCGTAGACGAAGACGTTCTCCCAGGGGATGAGGACCTTGTCCAGGACGAGGATGGTGTCGTTCTCGTCCAGCCGCGAGGAGAGCGGGTAGTCGAACGGCGAGCCCATGACCGCCGCCGCGGCCGAGTACGACGGCCGGCAGATCAGCTTCAACCCCGGCGCGTCCATCGGCACCGTCGCGACGAGCGCGAACTCCTTCTTGCGGACCGGCAGCCCGTAGTGCGCCAGGAAGGTGTGGTGGGTCAGCGCGGAGGCGGTGGCCACGACCTTCGCCCCGCTGACCACCAGCCCGGCGTCGGTCTCCCGCTCGACGTGGACGAACACGTCCGCGACCTCGTCGGGCGGGCGGTTCCGGTCGACCGGCGGGTGCACGATCGCGTGGTTCCAGTACAGCACCTTCTCCTGAGCCTCGGCGTACCAGCGCCGGGCGTTGTCGGAGAACGGCTCGTAGAACTCGGCGTTCGCGCCCAGCGTGCCGAGGAACGACCCCTTGTAGTCGGGGCTGCGGCCCATCCAGCCGTAGCTCATCCGCGCCCACCCCGCGATGGCCCGCTGCGCCGCGACCAGGTCGCCGGAGTCGCGCGGGGTGGTGAAGAACGGATGGGTGCGGCCGTCGGAGCCGGTGTCGGTCGGGACGGTCAGCTCGTCCCGCCGCGCGGGATCGTGGAGCGCGTCGTACAGCCGCGCCGTCATCCGGCTCGGGTTGCGGAACGCCGGATGGGCCGTGACGTCCTTGACGCGGTCGCCGTACAGGTGGATCTCCCGCCCGTCGCGCAGCGACTCCAGGTACTCGTCCCCGGTGAGGGGACGCGTCCGGCGCCGCGGCGCGCCGGGCTCCCCGCCGGGTCCCGCACCGGGCTCCGCGGACGGCGGTCGTGGGCTCTCGGTCATCGAACGGCCTCTCTGTTCAGCCGGCGCCCTGGTCCGGCAGGCTCAGCCACCACGGGTTCTCCCGAGCCCAGTCGATCGTCCTGGTCAGGCCGTCCTCCAGCCCGGTGCGGGGACGCCAGCCGAGCAGGCCGGCCGCCCTGACGGTGTCGGGCACCCGGCGCGGCAGGTCCTCGTAGACGGGCCCGAGCTTCTCGGCCGTGTCCACCTGGAGAGGCGTGGCCTCGACCCCGGCGAGCTTGTTGACCAGCGCGACGACTTCGGCGACCGTCGTCTCGTCCGT
This sequence comes from Actinomadura cremea, assembly GCF_014648495.1. Lineage (GTDB taxonomy): Bacteria > Actinomycetota > Actinomycetes > Streptosporangiales > Streptosporangiaceae > Spirillospora > Spirillospora cremea. The sequence goes on along the minus strand of NZ_BMRF01000002.1, from coordinate 281,540 downwards.
GGTGCCGATGTTGAACGCGTACCCGGCCGCCGCCGGGTTCCCGGCGGCCAGCAGCGCCCCCTCGACCGCGTCGTCCACGTAGGTGAAGCAGCGCGTCTGCCCGCCCCGGTCGTACACGACGGGCGGGATGCCGTTGAGCGCGCGGTGCACGCTGCGGCTGACGATGTAGGCCGGACGCTGCCGGGGCCCGTACACGTTGAAGAAGCGCACCACCCGGGACTCCAGCCCGTGCTGGCGCCCGAACGCGAACGTCATGTGCTCGGCGAGCGCCTTGCTGGACGAGTAGGTCCACCGGTCGGCCGTGGTCGGGCCGAGCACCCGGTCGCCGTCCTCCCCCCACGGCACCGCCGGGTTCTTGCCGAAGACCTCGCTGGTGCTGGCGACCAGCACCCGGGCGCCCGCGCGGGCCGCGAGCTCCAGCACGTTGCGGGTGCCCAGCACGTTGATGTCGATGACGTCCAGCGGCCGGGTGAGGTACCGGTCGACGCCGACGATGGCGGCCAGGTGGTAGACGACGTCGACCCCCGGCTTGATCACTTCGGCCAGCGCGTCGGCGGCGCGGACGTCGCCGGTGACGTGGCGGGCGTGGTCGCGGGGCGAGCCGCGGCCGTCCCTGGACGGCACCGCGTCGAAGACGGTCACCTCGTCGCCCCGGGCGACCAGCCGGTCGACCAGGTGCGCGCCGATGAATCCCGAGCCTCCCGTGACGAGCGCGCGTTCCATGCTCACCTCCCGATTCCCCTGTAGCGGTAGCCGAGCTCGCGGAGCTTCGCGACCTTGTCCTTCGGGAAGTGGTCGCGGCCGTCCAGGATCAGGCACGACCCGGCCGGCTCCAGCGCGGCGTACTCGATCGCGTCGAAAGCGCGATGGTGGGCCAGGACCGCCAGGCAGTCGGCGTCCCGGACGGTCTCCTCCACCGTGGGCAGCGGCCGGACGTTCAGCAGGTCCTCGGCCGCGTCGGCGTCGACCAGCGGATCGTGGCAGCGCACCCGCACCCCGGCCTTCGTCAGGGCCGCGATGACGCCCTGGGTCGGGGTGGCGCGCAGGTCCCCGGTGTCGTTCTTGAACGCCAGGCCCAGCACCGCGACCGTGGACTCGGCGGGATCCTTGCCGCGCTCGACCAGGTCATCGATGATCAGCTGCGCGGTGTACTCCGGCATGGCCGAGTTGGCCGCGCGGCCGGCCCGGGGCGTGTGCAGTTCCAGCCCGCGCAGGCGGGCCGCGTGCCACACCATCCACGGGTCCTTGGTCAGGCACGACCCCCCGACGCCGACGCCGGGCAGCAGGATGTTGACGCGGCCGTTGCCCTTGGGCACGGTGTTGGCCGCCTCGATCACGTCCAGCACGTCCGCGCCGTACAGCGCGCACAGCCTGGCCAGCTCGTTGGCGAGCGCGATGTTCAGGTCGATCCACCAGTTGTCGGCCAGCTTGACCAGCTCCGCGGCCTCCAGCGACTCCTGCGGGACCGTCTCCACGCCCAGGCCCCGCCGCCAGAACTCCGCCGCCTCCGCGGTGCTGCGCGCGTCGATCCCGCCGACCACGATGGGGAACGAGCGCAGTTCGGTGAGCGCCGTCCCCTCCGCGAGCCGTTCGGGGCTGAAGGCCAGCCGGAAGTCCCGGCCCGCGCGCAGCCCGCCCTGCTCCAGCAGCGGCCGGACCAGCTCCCGGGTCGTGCCCGGCGGGACGGTGCTCTTGAGCACCGCGAGCTGGCCGGGGCGCAGGTGCTCGCCGAGCGCCCCGCAGGCGGCGCGGAGCTGCTCGTCGGCCAGCGACCCGTCGGCGTGGACGGGCGTGCCGACGGCGATCAGCACCACGCCGGCCGCGGACACGGCCCGGTGGTCGGTGGTCAGGTGCAGCCTGCCCGCCGCCAGCGCGCGGGCGATCCCGTCCGCCAGCATGTCCTCGCGGAACCTGCAGAAGCCCGCCTTGTACTCGTCGATGAGCTGCTCGTCGGTGTCGATTCCGAGAACGTTCAGGCCGCGCTCGGCCAGAGCCGCCGCGAGGCACGACCCCACGTACCCGAGCCCGACGACCGCGACGGTCCCGGAGTCCGGCTGGTTGTCCGGCACTTTCCCTCCATTCATGTCACCGCGCGGTCGCGTTCCCGCAGACGTGCGGGGACGCACGTGCGCACGGCGTCGATGACCCGCTCCACGTCCGTGTCGGTGAGCGACTGGTGCATGGGCAGCAACAGGGTGCGGGCGGCCGCCGCCTCCGCGTTCGGGAGCACCGCGTCCGAGCCGTACGCCTTGACCAGGTGGAGCGGCGGGTAGCGGAAGGTGGTGTAGATGCCACGGTCGTACAGGTCGCGGGCGATCTGGTCCCTGATCCCTCCCTCGAACTGCACCCAGTACATGTAGTAGGACGACTCGTGGCCGGGCGGCAGCGGCGGCGGGCGGTCCATCCCGGCCACGCCCGCCAGCCCCGCGTCGTAGCGCCGCGCGACCTCCCGCCTGCGGTCGATGAACTCGGGGAGCCGTCCGAGCTGGACGTTCCCGACGGCGGCGAGCACGTCGTTGGTGACCGAGCGCCGGGCGAAGTCGGACACCTCGAACTCCCACCACCGGGTGTCGCGGTGGAGGGCCTGGTCGAAGCCGCTCTTCTGTTCCAGGCCGAGGTAGGCGAGCTTGGGCGCGCGCGCCGCCAGCTCGGGGTCGCGGACGTACAGCATTCCCCCGTCGACCGCCACGGCGATCTTGCCGTGGTCGAAGCTCCACACCCCGAAGTCGCCGAACGTCCCGCAGGCGCGCCCGTCGACCCGGGAGGCGATGCCGATGGCCGCGTCCTCGATCAGCAGGACGCCCCGGTCGCGGCACAGCGCGGCGATCCGCGCGATGTCGCCCGGGTGGCCGCCGTAGTGCAGGACGACCACCGCCCGGGTGCGGTCGGTCAGCGCCCCCGCGACGGCGTCGACCGTGGGGGCGAGGGTCCGCGGGTCGACGTCGCAGAAGACCGGACGGGCGCCGCGGGACGCGACGGCGTTGCCGACCCCGACGAAGCTCACCGTCGGCAGGACGACCTCGTCGCCGGGCCCGACGCCCGCCAGGTCCATCGCGATGAAGGTGGCCTCGGTGCACGAGTTGACCGACGTGACGTGCGCGCGCCCCACCCCTAGGTGGCGCGCGAACGCGGTCTCGAACGCGTCGGCCCGCCTCCCGCGGCCGATCCAGTTGCTGTCGAAGACCTCCTTGACCGCCTCCAGCTCCGCGTCTCCCAGCGCCGGCTGGAAAACGTTGATCATCGGACCGGGCGGGCCGGCCCGGTGGGCCGGCCCGCCACCGTTCGTGGTCATTTCGCCGAGGCCCCCGGCGTGGGCAGCGCCTGCACGGAGGGGCTGTTCTGGTAGGCGGTGAGGCGCCACTCGCCGTCCCGCTTCACCGCGAGCCACGACGCGCGGATGGACTGCTCGTCGGAGACCTCCGACTCCCCGGCGGCCAGCACCCCGCCCTGGGTGAGCAGGAGCGCCGCGTCCGGGGCGAGGAACTTCATGTCGAGCGGCTTGCCGGTGACCTGGGTGCCCTTGTACTGGCCCGCGAACGCGTCCGCCATGTACGCGCGGATCTCCTCGCGGCCCTTGCGGTACACGCCGGGCAGGATCATCGTGCCGTCCTCGGTGAAGACTCCGGCGAATCCCTCGGCGTCCTGGTGGGCCCAGGCGGCGACGACGCGCTGGGTGAGGGCGGCCACGGCCGCCGGGTCCGAGGCGGACGGCGCGGCGGCGTCGGATGTGGTCATGATCTCCCCTTCATTCGTCCCGCGGAATGGATGCCGCGGATCAGATGTAGAGCGTGTTGGGTTCGAGGCCGCACAGCACGCGGCCGTAGAGCTCGGTGTTGGTGTTCGGGTTCATCAGGGCGTGCAGGTTGACGGCCTGGACGTCGCGGGCGATCCGCTGGATCGGCACGTCCTCGTAGATCGACGATCCGCCGCTGGCGGAGGCCAGGATGTCCACGGCCTCCTTGCCGAGGCGGCACACGGCGCCGAGGTCCGCCCGGACCTGCGCGCGTTCCTCCAGCTTCCAGGGCGTGCCCTCGGCGGCCTTGGCGTCGACCAGGTCCGCGAGCCGGTAGGCGTGGAACTCCGCCTCGTCGATCTTCATCGTCGCCTCGGCGATCTGCAGGTGCGTGATCGTCGCGTCGCGCTGGCTCTCGTACCCGGTGTAGGTGATCTTGCGGCCGGGAAGGCGCTTGTGGAAGGCGTCCCGCGCCGCGTACGCCATCCCCAGCACGGAGCCGACCGACGAGGCGGACGCGACGGGCAGCAGCGGCACGCGGTAGATCGGCGTTCCGGCGTTGCGCGCGGACGCCGGCTGGCCCTGCAGGACGGCCGGCAGCGGCAGGACCCGCTCCTGCGGCACGAACAGGTCCCGGGCGACCGTGCTGACACTGCCCGTGCCGCGCAGCCCCGAGGTGTTCCAGTCGTCCACGACCAGCAGCTCCGACAGGGGAACCAGCCCCATCACCGGGTACGGCTCGCCGTCCTCGGGCGTCAGGATCGCGATGATCTCCTGCCACCGGGCGTGGTGGGCGCCGCTGATGAAGCCCCACTTGCCGGTGACGACGACGCCGCCGTCCACCGGCTTGGCGATCGCGCTCGGGCTCAGCGTTCCGCACACCCGCACGTCGGGGGTCGAGAACACCTCGTCCTGGACCTCGTCGGGGAACAGGCACGTCATCCACCCGGGGATCCAGTACACCGACGCCACCCAGGCGGCGGAGCCGTCGGCGCGCCCCAGTTCGGCGGCCACCTCGACCAGCGTCCGGGTGTCGCACTCGTAGCCCCCGTACCGGGCGGGCATGCGCATTCTGAACAGGCCCGCGTCGGCGAGCGCCTGGACCGACTCGTCGTGCAACCGCCGGTTCTTCTCCGACCAGGCGCTGTTAGAGCGCAGGACCGGCGCCAATTCAGCCGCCCGCGCGACGAGTTCTTTCCGGGTGGGGACCGCACTGGTCGACACCATTCACCTCCGTTGCCGAGAATGCGAATTAGGCGCCATATCCGGGCGCCGGCCGCGACACTCCGCAGCCGCCTCGTCAGCGTCGCACCCGCCGCGGACCGGCCGCACCTTTAAAAATGCGCCGTCCGAACCCGGCGGTTAACCCCATCCCGCGTCGCCGGTACAGCAATCACGAAGGTGCGAAGCGGACACCGCGCGATCACGATCGAGACAGCTTCCGTATTCGTGGACGCGCGAACTCTGCAAGGGAATCATTCATGGTCGACAGTCGCACCGTCACCGTCTCCGAGGCAGACTATCTACGCCTCATCATTCACGGCACGACCGCCTTCGAATTGCTGCGCACCGCCCTGGAATTCGAGCTCTTCGAGTTGCTCGAGACGGCCGGCGGAATGGACGTCGCGGAGACGGCGGCGGCGCTCGGGGTCGACGAGCAGCCCGCCCGCATCCTGCTGCTGGGCCTGACCTCGATGAAGCTGCTGGAGCGGCGGGCGGACGGCTACGTCAACAGCGCCGTGGCCCGGGACCGGCTGCTGCGGTCCGGGCGCCGCTTCCTCGGCCCGCTCGTCGACGTGCAGGCGGAGGTCATCAACCGGGCCCTCCCCGACTTCGCCGAGGCGATGCGCCGGAACACCAACGTCGGCCTGCGCCACATCACCGGCCCCGGGACGACCCTGTACGAGCGGCTCACCGCGCACCCCGACCTCCAGCGGATCTTCTACGCCAACATGGGGGACGCGTCCCGGTACGCCTTCTCCCAGCTCCTCGACCTGTACGACTTCTCCGGAGTCCGGCACGTCCTGGACCTCGGCGGCGGCGACGGCACCAACAGCCTCCACCTGGCCGGGCGCCGTCCCGGGCTCGAGGCGACGGTGTTCGACCAGGAGAGCGTGGTGCGCCTGGCCGCCGACCGGATCGAGGACCCGGACCTGCGCAAGCGGGTCCACTTCCACGCCGGCGACCTGTTCGCCGACCCGTTCCCGGACGGCTGCGACGCGATCCTGTACTTCCACATCTTCGAGATCTGGTCGCTGGAGCGGAACACCGAACTGCTGCGCAAGTGCCACGCGGCGCTGCCCGACGGGGGCGTGTGCCTGGTCTACAACTTCACGTCCGACGACGCCGGCACCGGCCCGATGAGCGCCGGGCTCGTGTCCCCGTACTTCCTCACCCTCGCATCGGGCGAAGGCATGGCCTACGCGCCGGACGACATGGAGCGGGCCGTCCGGGACGCGGGCTTCTCCCGCGTCGACCGCCGCCAGGACCTCGGTTTCGGCCACACGCTCGTCGTCGGCCACAAGTGAGCGTGCCCTGGACCCGCGACGTCGCACCGCGCGGCCCGGGGGCCCGCGGCGGATGAAGGAGGACCGTCCCCTGATGAACTCCCCCGAACCCATCGCCATCGTCGGGATGGCATGCCGCTTCGCCGGGGGCGTCGGGTCGCCGGCCGAGTTCTGGGATCTGCTGCGCGCCGGCGGCGACGCCGTCGGGGAGCTGCCCGCGGGCCGCTGGGACGGCTACGCCGCCCGCGACCAGGAGCACGCGGACGCGGTGCGCGACGTGACCAGGCGCGGTGCGTTCCTCGACGATGTCGAGGGCTTCGACGCCGACTTCTTCGACATCACCCCGCGCGAGGCCGAACTGCTGGACCCGCAGCAGCGGATCATGCTGGAGCTGGCCTGGGAGGCGCTGGAGCACGCCGGGATCCCGCCCGCGGACCTCGCCGGTTCGGACGCGGGCGTGTTCGTGGGAGTCGGCTCCGACGACTACGGCCGGCGGCTGCTCGAGGACCTGCCCCGCATCGAGGCGTGGACGGGCATCGGCGGCTCGTACTGCGGGGTCGCCAACCGCGTGTCGTACACGCTGGACCTGCGCGGCCCCAGCATGGCGGTGGACACCGCCTGCTCGTCGTCCCTCGTGTCGATCCATCTGGCCGCGCAGGCGCTGCGCGGCGGCGAGTGCCCGGTGGCCCTCGCGGGCGGCGTGCTGGTCATGGCCGCGCCGGGGCTGTCCATGGTGCTGGACGCGGCGGGGGCGCTGGCCCCCGACGGGCGCAGCAAGTCCTTCGACGCCGCCGCCGACGGCTACGGCCGCGGGGAGGGCGGCGGGTTCGTCGTCCTCAAGCGGCTGGCGGACGCGCGGCGCGACGGCGACCGGGTGCTCGCGGTGCTGCGCGGCAGCGCCGTCCACCAGGACGGCCGCACCAACGGCATCATGGCGCCGAGCGGCGAGGCCCAGATCCACCTGATGCGGCGCGCCTGCCGGGCGGCCGGGATCGACCCGGCCGAGGTCGGCTACGTGGAGGCCCACGGAACCGGAACGCGGGTGGGCGACCCGATCGAGGCGGCGGCGCTCGGCACGGTGTTCGGCGCGGGCCGCCCCGCCGACCGTCCGCTGCTGATCGGCTCGGTCAAGCCCAACGTCGGGCACCTGGAGGCCGGGGCGGGCGTGGCCGGGGTGATCAAGACGGTGCTGGCCCTCCAGCACGGCGAGATCCCGCCGAACCCGCACATCGGCACGCCGAACCCCGAGATCGCGTGGGACGAGCTGCGGCTGCGCGCGGTCACCGGGACGACCGCGTGGCCGGACACCGGCGGCCCGCGGCTGGCGGGCGTCTCGGGTTACGGCTACGGCGGCACGATCGCGCACCTCCTGCTGGAGGCCGGGGACCCGTCCGCCCCGGCCCCCGCCGCCGGGGCGACCGGCTCCGGCGGGACCGCCGGGACGGACGCCCGCCTCGCGGTCTACCCGCTGTCGGCCGCCGATCCGGCCGCGCTCGCCCGGCACGCCGGGCGGCTGGCCGACCGGCTGTCGCGGCCCGGCGCCCCCGGCACGGGCGACACCGGGTTCACGCTGGCCCGCCGCCGACCCCGGCTGCCCCACCGCGCCGCGGTCGTCGCCGGGAGCCGCGCCGAGCTGGTCGAACGGCTCCGCGAACTCGCGGCGGGCGGGGAGGACGCCGGCACCGCGGCGTCCCCCACCGGGTCGGTGCTGCCGGGCGCCGAGCGCGGTCCGGTCTGGGTGTTCTCCGGGCAGGGCTCGCAGTGGATCGGCATGGGGCGCGAGCTGCTCGCCGAGGAGCCGGTGTTCGCCGAGGTGATCGAGCGGCTCGAACCGGTCTTCACCGCCGAGCTGGACGTGTCGCCGCGGGCCGTGCTGCTGGACGACGCGCCCCGGCCCACCTCGATCGTGCAGCCGATGATCTTCGCGATGCAGGTGGCGCTCGCGGCGGTGTGGCGGGCGCACGGGGTGCGTCCGGGCGCCGTCATCGGCCACTCGGTCGGGGAGATCGCCGCGGCCGTGACCACCGGAGTGCTCACCCTGGAGGAGGGCGCCGCGCTCGTCTGCCGCCGGTCGGTGCTGCTGCGCCGGCTGGAGGGGCGCGGCGCGATGGCCATGGTCGCGCTGCCGCCGGAGGAGGCCGAACGGCGCCTCGCCGGCCGCGGCGACGTCGCCGTCGCCGTCGCCGCGTCCCCCGGCTCGGCCGTCCTGTCCGGCGACGCCGCCGCGATGCGGGACCTCACCGAGCAGTGGAGCGCGCGGGGGGTGCGGATCCGTCCGGTGGACTCCGATGTCGCGTTCCACAGCCCGCAGGCCGACCCGCTGTGCGCCCCGCTGGCCGCCGCGGCGTCCGAGCTGCGCCCCCGTCCGCCCCGGATCCCGCTCTACACGACCGCGCTGGACGACCCCAGGGCCGACGCACCCAGGGACGGCGCGTACTGGGCCGCGAACCTGCGCGCTCCGGTCCGGTTCGCCGCCGCCGTGGCGGCCGCCGCCGAGGACGGGTACACGGTGTTCCTGGAGGTCTCCCCCCATCCGGTGGTGGAGCACTCCATCGTCGAGACGCTCGACGCGCACGGCGTCACGGACCACCTCGTGGCCCACACGCTGCGCCGCAAGCGGCCCGAACGCGCGACCCTGCTGGCCGGCCTGGGGCTGCTGAGCTGCCACGGCGCCGAGGTGGACTGGTCCGCGTGCTGGCCCGGCGGCGCACCCGCCGACCTGCCCGCGACGCCCTGGCGGCACCGGCCGTACTGGGCGGCGGCCCCCGAGGGCGGGACCCCGGTCACCGGACGGCACGATCCGGCCGGGCACACGCTGCTCGGCGGCCGGACCAGGATGAACGGCACCACTCCCGCGCACGCCTGGCTCACCCGGGTCGACCGGGCGTCCCGCCCCTACCCGGGCGAGCACCCGGTCCGCGAGGTGGAGATCGTCCCGGCGGCGGTGCTGCTGACCACCTTCCTGACCGCGGCGGCGGAGACGGCCGGGTGGTCGGACCTGGCCGACGTGGCGCTGCGGGTGCCGGTCAGCCTGACCCGTCCCCGCGACGTCCAGGTCGTCCTCCAGGACGGCACCCTGCGGCTGTCGTCCCGGATGGCCGACGGCGATCCGGACGACAAGGGCTGGATCACCCACACGACGGCGGCCGTGGAACCGCACTCCGCACCGGCGCCGGGCGGCGGCCCGGTCGCGGCCGGCGCGCCGCTGCCCGCGAGCCACGTGGTCGACCGGCTCGGCGCGCTCGGGGTCGCGGCCATGGGCTTCCCCTGGACGGTGGAGCGGATCCGGGCGGGCGAGGGCGTCCTGACCCTCACCGTGCGGGCCGGGGACGCGGCGGGTCCGGGCGACCCGGCGAAGGCGACGTGGGCGCCGATCCTGGACGCCGCGATGTCGGCCGGATCCATCGCGCTCCCCGATCCCCCGACCCTGCGGATGCCCGCGCGGCTCCACCGGCTGTCGCTGCCGGAGTCCCCGCCCGACCGGGCCGACCTGGTGATCCGGGTGACCGGCGAGAACACGGTGGACGTGGAGTTCCTCGCCCCCGAGGGCGGGACGCTCGGCACGCTGACCGGGCTGCGCTACGGCGAGCTGGACGGGGAGGTCGGGGCGGTCGCCAACCCGCGCCGGCTCGTCCACGAGATCACGTGGCGGGCGCCCGACGGCGCCGCGGGCCGCGCCGCCGGCGCCGTCCCGTCCGGCGTGGTGCTGGTGGGCCCGCGCAGCGCCCTGCGCGACGCCCTGGCCGAAGGGCTCGCCCGGACCGGGACGCCGCACCGGGTGGCGTCCTCGCCGAGCGGGCTCCGGGACGCCGCCGGGGAGCCGCCCGGCGAGGTGCTGGTGGTGCCGCGGCCCGGCCGGCCCGGCCGGGTGGAGCAGGACGCGGGCGCCGCGACCCGCCTCCTGGCGCGCACGGTCCGGACGCTCGCGGCGGGCACCGGCCGCGCGTCCCGGCTGTGGTGCGTCACCCAGGGCGTCCGGGAGTGCGCCGGACCGGCCCCGCTCGGCCACGCGCCGCTGTGGGGGCTGGCCCGGATCGTGGGCGCGGAGCACCCCGACCTGTGGGGCGGCGTCATCGACGTCGACGACGTCCCGGACGTGCCCGCGGTCCTCGGCGTGCTGCGCGGGACCGGCGGCGAGGACGTCGTCGCGGTCCGCGACGGCGGCCTCCTGGTGCCGCGGCTGCGGTTCCCGGAGGGCGACCCCGTCCGCGCGCCGATCAGCTGCCGGCCGGACGGCACCTACCTGATCACCGGCGGGCTCGGGGTCCTCGGCCTGGAGGTCGCGCAGTGGCTGGCGACCCGCGGCGCCCGGCGCCTGGTACTGGCCGGACGCCGGACGCTGCCGCCCCGCGACTCCTGGGACGACCTCACCGACCCGGCCGACGTGGCGAGGGTGCGGGCGATCCGGTCGCTGGAGCGGCTCGGCGTCACCGTGGTCGTCGTCACGGTGGACGTCGCGGACGCGGAGACGGCCGGCAAGCTGCTGTCGCCCGCCGCGCTGGGGCTGCCGCCCATCCGCGGCGTCGTGCACGCCGCCGGGGTGGTCGACAACCGGCTGCTGCGCGACCTGGACGGCGAGTCGCTGCGCGCCGTCCAGCGGCCCAAGATCGGCGGGGCGCTGGTGCTGCACTCGCTGTTCCCGCCGGGCGAGCCGGACTTCTTCGTGCTGTTCTCCTCCTGCGGCCAGCTCCTCGGGCTGCCCGGCCAGGGCGCCTACGCGGCGAGCAACGCGTTCCTGGACGGGCTGGCGGCCCACCGGCGGAACGCCGGCGACACCGGGACGATCAGTTTCGGCTGGACGTCGTGGCGGGGCCTCGGCATGTCGCGGTCCTCCGCCGTCATCGACGAGGAACTGGCGGCCCGCGGCACCGCCGACATCAGCCGCACGGAGGCGTTCCAGGCATGGGAGCTGGCCGAACGCCACGACCTCGGGTACGCCGCCGTCCTGCGCACGATTCCGCTGGATCCCGGCCGGCGGCGGCCGCCGCTGTTCGACGACCTGCCCGCCGAGCCCGCCGCCGACGCCGGCGCCGGGGCCGAGGCGGCGGCCGCCCCCTGGGCGGGGCTGGACGGGCCGGAGCTGCGGGACTTCCTGCACGCGGAGATCACCCGCCGGGTCGCCGCGGAGACCGGCCTCGGCGCGGCCGAGGTCGACCCCGGCCGGCCGCTGGTCGAGATGGGCGTCGACTCGGTGATGACCGTCCGGATCCGCCGCGGGCTGGAGCGCGGTCTGCACCGGCCGCTGCCCGCGACCCTGTTCTGGGACCGGCCCACCGTCGAGGCGGTCGCCGAGTTCCTGGCCGACGGCCTCGACGCCGCCGGGCCCGCCGTCGAGGAGGCGAGCGCATGACGAGCATCCCGCGCATGATCCCCTGGCCCGCCGAGACGGCCGCCCGCTACCGGGCGGCGGGATGCTGGCTGGGCCGCCCGCTGGGCGGGCACATGTGGCGCTGGGCGGACGCCTGGGGCGACCGGGTCGCCGTGGTCGACGGCGACGTCCGGCTGACCTTCCGCGACCTGGCGGTCCGGGCCGACGCGCTCGCCCGCGGGCTCGCCGAGCACGGCCTCGGCCGCGGCGACACCGTCCTCGTCCAGCTCCCCAACCGCTGGGACTTCGTCGTGACGGCGCTGGCCTGCTTCCGGCTCGGCGTCGCGCCGGTGATGATGCTGCCGCCGCACCGCGAGTACGAGCTGACCTCCATCGGACGGCACGTCGCGGCCAAGGCGCTGATCGTCCCCGACCGGTGGCGCGGCTTCGACCACCGGGCGCTCGCGCACCGGGTCGCCGCCGCGCTGCCGGAGCCGCCGCTGGTGGTGGTCATGGGCGGCGGGCCGCGCCCCGGGGACGTCGCCGGGCACGAGCTGATCCTGCGGGACGGCGACGTCGCCGGGCGGCGGCGGTGGCTGGACGAGCGGGCGCCCGATCCGGGCGAGGTGGCGCTGTTCCTGCTGTCGGGCGGCACCACGGGCGTGCCCAAGCTCATCAACCGGACGCACGACGACTACGAGTACAACATGCGGTGCAGCGCCGCGGCCTGCGGTTTCGGCCCCGGCACCGTCTACCTGGCGGTGCTGCCGATCGGGCACAACTTCCCGCTGGGCAGCCCGGGGGTGTTCGGGGCGCTGTCGTCCGGCGGACGGGCGGTGCTGCTGCCCTCGCCGCGGCCCGACGCGGTCTTCGCCGCGATCGAGGCGGAGCGCGTGACGGCGACCTCGGCCGTCCCGGCGGTGGCGCTGTCGTGGGCGGAGGCGGCCGCGGCGACCCGGCGCGACCTGTCCAGCCTGCGGCACGTCCACGTCGGCGGCTCGATGCTGTCGCCCGAGGTGGCCGCGACCATAGGCCCCGCGCTGGGCTGCCGGCTGCAGCAGGTCTACGGCATGGCCGAGGGCCTCATCTGCTACACGCGGCCGGACGCCCCCGACGAGATCGCCCACGCGACGCAGGGAAGGCCCGTCAGCCCGTACGACGAACTGCGGGTCGTGGACCACGAGGGCCGTCCCGTCCCGGCCGGCGCGATCGGCGAGCTGCTCACCCGCGGCCCGTACACGCCGCGGGGGTACTTCGGGGCGCCCGCGCAGAACCGCGAGTCGTTCACCCCGGACGGCTGGTACCGCACCGGCGACCTGGTGCGGATCACCGCCGAGGGGAACGTCGTGGTGTGCGGGCGCAGCAAGGACCTGATCAACCGGGCCGGGGAGAAGATCGCCGCCGGTGAGATCGAGACCCTGGTCCAGGAGCTGCCGCAGGTGGCCGAGGCCGCCGCGGTGGCGGTGCCGGACCCGGCCGTCGGCGAGCGGGTCTGCCTGGTCGTCCGGCTGCATCCCGGGCACGGCCTGACGCTGGCGGAGGTGGCCGGGGCGCTCACCGCGCGCGGGCTCGCCGCCTTCAAGATCCCCGAGCGGCTGGAGATCCTGGACCGGCTCCCGCACACGCCCGTCGGCAAGCCGGACAAGCCGGCCCTGCGCGACCTGATCGCCGCCCCGATCCGCTGACGGACGGAGACGGACGAACCGGCCCGGTGACCGGAGGAGCGGTCACCGGGCCGGCCGTTCGGGCCCGTCACCGGGCCCCGTCGAGCACCTCCGCGAGCCGTTCGGCGAACTCGAACGGGTGGGTCACGTATCCGACGTGCCCGCCGGGGAAGTCGGCGATGTCGAGGCCGAACCGCTTCGCCAGCACGGTGTTGGGCTCGTAGGGATGGTGGTCGCGCGAGTCGCGGCCGCCCGCCAGGACGAGCCGGTCGGCCACCCGCCCCAGCGCCGCCGTGTCGAGGGGGTAGGACGGGTAGGGGCGGAGTTCCTCCTCGAACCAGCGGTCCAGGTTGCCCCGGATCCGGCCGAGCATCCGCTCCAGCTCCGCGGGCGGCGGCTGCGCCTCCTCCGGCGGCCGGGTGTCCCCGGTCATCCCCATCCGCGCGCGGAACCTCGCGCGGGCCGGACGCGCGCCGATCCGCCGGTACGTGTCGTACAGGTCGGCGTAGAACCGGCGCCATTCCGCCGCGTCCGGCAGCACCGAGGCCAGCGGCGGCTCGTGCGCGACGAGCGTCCGCACGGTGTCCGGGTGGCGTTCCAGCAGCGCGAGGGCGACCACGGCGCCGGAACTGCCGCCCAGCACCCCGGCGGGCCCGGCGGCCAGCCGCTCGATCAGCAGGCTCGCGTCGCGGGCGTCGACCGCGACGCGGTGCGCGCCGTCCACCGGAGCGTGCATCGGGCTGCGGGAGTAGCCGCGCCGGTCGTAGGTGATGACGGTGCGGCGGTCGGCCAGCGCGTCCGCCAGCGGCGCGTAGGGTCCGGCGTCGCCGTTCCCCGTGGGGATCAGCAGAAGGGCGGGCCCGGCGCCGCGGATCTCGTAGTGGAGATCGGCGCCGGGCACCGCCAGCAGCCCCACGGCCGGCTCGCGCCTCGGGGCCCCGGTCACCGCCGGTGCTCTGCCGTCAGCTGCTCCAGCTGCGGCACGATGCCGGCCGGGCTCGGGAGGCCGAGCCACTCGTCGTGCACGTCCTGCGCGCCCTTGCGGTACGCCGGGTCCTCCACCACCGCGCTGATCACGTCGGCGACCTCGGCGACCGACAGCTTCGTGTGGTCCAGCCGGGCGCCCGCGCCGCGCGACACGATGTAGTTCGACGTCGGGCCGGCCTCCAGCTTCTTGGGCGGCAGCTCCCAGGTGGTGACCATCTCGACCTCCTCCCGCACGCCGAACTCGAAGCCGACGCGGTACGTGCCGTCCTCCATGGTGCGGGGGTCGACCTCGACCGGACGCATCATCAGGGTGTCGTCGGTGTCGCAGACGATCTGCGGCGTCCGCAGCCCCCAGGCCGCCGCGGTCGTCCCGATGCCGCCGTGGTTGATCATCACGTCGCAGGTGGGCAGGAGCTGGGTCAGCGGCACCCATTCGATCGCCCGGACGTTGTCGGGCAGCCGCTCGATCCCCTCCATCTGCAGGTCGTTGAGCGTGGCGACCACCTCGATGTCGAGACCGGCCACCGCCTCGAAGATCTTCGGGGTGCGGCCCCAGTCGCCCTTGATGAACCGGCGGGTGGACTCGCCCAGCGTCAGCGCGACCCGCGGCCGGCCGGGCCGCTCGTACAGCCACTTCGGCATGATCTCGGCGCCGTTGTACGGCACGTAGCGCATCGGCACCGTGATCCCGCTCGTCGGCAGCCGCATGCCCGGCGGCATGGGGTCCAGCGACCACTGGCCGTACAGGAGCTCGTCGTCGAGCTCGACGCCGTGCTTCTCGGCCAGCGGGCGCAGCAGCTCGTGCTGGGGGCTCTCGGGCAGGCCCGCGGCCCGGACCGCGTCGCGGCGCTCGGCGAGCCGGTCGAAGCTCCACGAGAGGTAGTCGGGGCCCAGCACCATGCGGGCGTGCGCGGCGCCGCAGAGCCGTGCCGCCACGGGGCCGGACGCGAAGGTGGGGTCCCAGACGATCAGGTCGGGCCGCCAGGCGCACGCGAAGTCGATGAGGTCGCCCGCCTCGGGCAGGTCGGTGCGGACGTAGTCCGAGATCGGGTTCAGCAGCCACTGGTAGTAGGGGATCCAGTTCTCGCGCTCGCGCTCGTCGAGCCCGAGCACGTCCGCGAAGTGGAGCACCTCCTCGGGCCGCGCGGGCGGCTTGGCGTCGGGCCGCATGCGCGCCTCGACCGCGTCGGCGTCACCGAGCTGGACGGGGGTGAGCCCCGCCGCCGTGACCGACGCGCTGAAATTCGCATGGGTGGCGACACGGACCTCGTGCCCGGCACTTTGCAATGCCCACGCGGTCGGCACGGCCGGCCAGAGATGCGCGTGGGAAGGGTAGACGACGAACAGGACCCGCATCGTGCCTCCTAGGATTCGCTCCCTTCCCACATGCTTTCCGTTCCGCCACCAGCGCACATCTTCCGTATTGCCGCATTCGACCAGCCGGACCGGCGGTTTCACCGGCACTCCGGCGGCTAAACTTCTCCTGGGACCCTGCCTTCTCGCAGTGAGGATCGCAATGCCGGAAGAACTCACCGCAGCCGCGTTTCTGGAAAGAATGGAACGGCTCAACCCCCATCGGGCGACCGACGACCTGGTCCGGCACTTCCGGGCGGGCCCCGGCGAGGTCGCCGAGGGCGACGTCTTCAACGGCGTCCGCATGGGCGACATCTTCAAGCTCGCCAAGGAATTCGTCGGGATGCCCTGCGCCGAGATCGAGAAGCTGCTCGAGGACCAGGTGCACGAGGTGCGCGTCGGCGCGCTGAGCATCATGGGCAAGGACGCCACGCGCAAGAAGATCACCATGGAGCGCCGCAAGGAGCTCTACGAGCTGTACCTGCGCCGCATCGACCGGGTCAACCATTGGGACCTGGTCGACCTGAGCAGCCACCACGTCATCGGCGGCTACCTGTACGAATCCGGAGAACCCCGCGGCGTCCTGTACGAACTCGCCCGGTCCGACAACTTGTGGGCGCGGCGCATCGCCGTGTTCAGCACCATGTACTTCGTCCGCCGGGGCGACCTGGACGACACTTTCGAAATCTCGGAAATTCTCGCCTACGACGACCAGGACCTGGTGCAGAAGGCCGTCGGCGGAATGCTGCGCGAGGCGGGCAAGCAGGACCGCCCCCGCCTGCTCTCCTTCCTCGACGAGCACGCCGCCGGCGCACCGCGCATCATGCTGCGCTACGCGATCGAGCACCTCGACAAGCCGCAGCGCACCCACTACCTGAACCTGGGCAAGCAGGCCCGCTGACGGGTCCGGCCGGCGGCGGGCGGCGCACGTCGCCGCCCGCCGCCGGCCGCGGCCCGTCCGGTTACCAGGTGACGGGGAAGCAGAGGAGCTTCTGCACGGTCCCGTCGTGCTGCGCGGGGATCTCCGCGGTCGGCATCACCGACCGCAGCCCCGGAAGGCGCCGGGTCAGCGTCTCGAAGACCACCTCCAGCTCCATCCGCGCGAGATTGCGGCCGAGGCAGTGGTGGATCCCGTGGCCGAAGGACAGGTGCCGCCCGGGGGGCCGCGTGATGTCGAACTCCTCGGGGTGGCTCGTCACGTCCGGGCCCCAGTTGGCGCCGGCCGTGCTGATGAGGAGCCCGTCCCCCGCCTTGATGGTCTGCCCGGACAGCTCGATGTCCTCCAGCGCCACCCGCGAGATCTGCTCGACGAGCGACACCCACCGCAGGATCTCCTCCACCGCCCCGGGCGCCAGGCTCGGGTCGGCGTGCAGGGCCGCGTACGCGCCGGGGGCGTCCAGCAGCGCCAGCGTGCCCAGCGCGATGGTGCTGGTGGTGGTGACGGTCCCGGCGACCAGCACGGCCAGGGCGAACTGCACCAGCTCGCTCCGTTCGAGCCGGCCCGGACGGACGTGCTCGGCGATCAGCGCGTCGAGCATGCCGGTGCCGGGTTCGCTCTCCTTGCGCCGCACCAGGTCGTCGAGGTAGGCGGTCAGCCCGTCCATCGCCGCGTCGGCGTCCACCGGGTCGAACAGCTTGCTCGCGAACTCGCCGAAGGCGGCGTGCTCGGAGAACGGGACGCCGAGGTGGGCGCAGACCACCTTCGTCGGCACCGGCTCGGCGAACGCGGTGATGAAGTCGGCCGGGGCGCCCTCCCGCACCATCGCGTCGAGCTGCTCGTCGACGATGCGCTGGATGTTCGGACGCTGCCGGGCCACGCGCTTGGCGCTGAACTGCGGGACGAGCGCCTGCCGCTGACGGCTGTGCTCGGGCGGGTCGACGCCGAACAGCGCGGCGGCGAACCCGCCCTCCTCCTCGACGGCCATCTCCCGGGTGGCCCGCATCTGCGTCAGTTCCTCGTTCAGCACCGGGAAGTTGGGGTGCGGGCGCACGGAGGTCCGCTGGTCGGCCAGCAGGGCCCGCGCCTCCTCCGCACCGGTGACCAGCCACGCGGTGCGGCCGTCGTACAGCCGCACCCGCGTCATCGGCCCCGGCTCGCGGAGGCTCGCGGTGCCGAGCCCCGGACGGTGCGGGCACTCCCTGGCGAGCGGGTACTCCGGAAGCCCGGAGGTGCTCACGTCCGAAACGGTCATGACCGGCTCCCGATCGCCTCGCCGGCGGCGGACCCCGCGCGGGCGGCGGCCTGGAAGCCCACGTGGGCGTAGTAGTCGGCGATGGCGTGGTAGGACTCCTTCGGCTCCCAGCGGTAGGACGAGGCCGGATCGCCGAAGTCGTCGCGGATGGTCTTGACGATGGCCATGCTCGCCATGTCCAGGTCGAGGGTCGCGTCGGTGGTGTGCGGATGGGTCGGGTGGATGAACTCCGACACCGCCACACCGTGCACGCCCGCCTCCTCGAAGACGTCGAACATCTCCAGGTGGTAGGCCGACTGGGCCGCCTCGTCCCGGAGGTGGCCGGGCAGGATCACCGGCGGCTCCGCGGCACGGTCGACGATGTCCCAGAAGAAGAACGCCTTGTCCTCGGCGCCGCGGTAGGTCGCGGTGCCGAACTCGGCGATGACGATCGGCTTGCCCCACTTACGGTAGCCGCCGATCAGCTCCAGGTGCCCCGCGCGCGTCCGGGCCTTCGGCAGGTACTGGTACATGAGGCCGATCAGGTCGAACGGCGTCCAGTCGACGTCCTCGAAATGCGCGGCCGAGTAGCTGACCGGGCCGTGGAAGGCGCTGCGCGCCACCGTGGCGGCCCGCTCCAGGAACGCGTTGAGCCGGGGCGCCGCGGCCGCCGTGTCGACCGTGTCGGTCGGGGTGAGCAGGTGGTGGTCGGCGTCGGCGTAGATGTTGGCCATCCGCTCGTGGTACTGGTCACCGGGGACGATCCCGGGGGTGAACAGCAGGTGCACGGCGCCGACCGTCAGCTCGACCCGGCCGCCCTCCGCGCGCAGCGTCTCGCCGAGCGCGGCCGCCTCGGCGAGGTGCTCCAGGATCTCCGCCTGCGGACGGTCCACCAGGCGGGGCTGGAGCCGCACGTGCAGGTCCCGGTCGAGCGCCGCGACGGCCGTCTCCCGCAACCGGTCCATGTCGCTGCCGTACACGGTGATCGAGTTGCAGTTGAGCTGGTCGGCGATCGCCGCGATCTCCTCCTGCATCTGCGGGCCGCTCCACGACGTCCGCGAGAGGTCGCCCTGACCGGTGGCGAAGTTGGTACCGGTGTCGTAGGCGACGCCGCGCAGCTCCGGCCCGGTCCGCGCGACGCCCCGTTCGGTGTGTGCTGACATTCCGCTCCCTCCGCTACCAGGTCACCGGCAGCTCGTAGAGCCGCTGAAGGGTTCCGTCGTTGTTGTTGCTGCGCAGTTCGGGGGTGGGCACGGTCGCGCGCAGGTTCGGGAAGCGCGTGACGAGCGTCCGGAAGGCGATCTCCAGCTCCAGCCGGGCCAGGTTGTCGCCCGGGCAGCGGTGGATGCCGTGGCTGAACGAGAAGCTCGGACGCGGCGGGCGGCGGATGTCGAACGCGTCGGGCGCGTCGATCACGGCGGGGTCGAAGTTGACCCCCGCGCAGCTGATCAGGATGCCCTCGCCCGCGCGGATCGTCGCGCCGCCCAGGTCGATGTCCTCGACCGCGACGCGGGCGAACGCCTCGACCAGCGAGACGTAGCGCAGGATCTCCTCGACGGCGGCCGCGGTCAGGTCCGGGTCGTCGCGCAGCGCGTCCCACTGGCCCGGGGTGTCGAGGAGCGCCAGCGTGCCCAGCGAGATCACGTTGGTGGTGGTGTCGGTGCCCGCGACCAGCATGGCCATCGCGATGTGGACGAGCTCGTCCCGGGTGAGCGCGTCCTTCTGCAGGTGGTCGGCGATGAGGTCGTCCAGCAGGCCGCGCTCGCCGCCGTCCGGGTCGGCCTCCTTCTTGCGGATCAGCCGGTCGAGGTACTCGCCCAGCTCCGCGGTCGCCTCCTCGGCCAGTTCGGGGACGAACAGCTTGTGCGCCGGGGTCTCGAACTCCTCGTGCTCGGAGTAGGGGACGCCGAGCAGCCGGCTCATCACCATCGACGGCACCGGCTGGGCGAACTGCGACACGAGGTCGCCCTGCCTGCCCCCGCGCTCCATCTCGTCCAGCCGGTCGTCGACGATGCGCTGGATGTCGGCCCGCATGGTCGCCGTCCGGCGCAGCGTGAAGCTCGGCATGATCATCTGCCGCTGCCGGGTGTGCTCGGGCGGGTCCACGCCGAACAGCACGTCGGCGTACCCGCTGTCGACGACCTTCTCGAACTCCTCGTTCAGCAGCGGGTAGTTGCCGTGGTACGGGCGGATGGACACCCGGCGGTAGTCGGAGAGGACGGCGCGGGCCTCGGCCGCGCCGGTCACCAGCCAGGCCGTGCGGCCGTTGTACAACCGCACCTTCGTCATCGGACCGTCCGCGCCGAGTTCGACATGGGAGGCCGAGGGCCGGTAGGGGCACCGCGAGGGCCGCGGGATCGGGAAGTCCGCGGGCGCCTCGGTCGGCGAAGCTGAGTCCTTCATGATGTGCATCCCTGCGCTGTGGTCGGATTCGGCGGGTCGGGGTCAGCGCGGCGCGATCCGGGCGTTCTCGGCGTCCAGCCGCCGCAGGACGTCCACGATCGCCGAGGTGGCGCGGTCCGTCTCCGCGTCGGTGAGCACCAGCGGCGGCGCCAGGACGAGCGTGGGCCCGTAGTTCCGGACGATCAGGCCGTGCCCGTCGTACAGCTCGTCGAGGACGGCCTCGACCGGTTCGGGGCCCATCGGCGCGCGGGCCGCCCGGTCGGCGACCAGCTCGATGCCGACCGTCGCGCCCTCCACCCGGATCTCGCCGACGGCGGGCACGTCGAGCGCCGGCGCGAGCCCGGCGCGCAGCCGGTCGCCGATCGCCGCCGACCGCTCCGGCAGCCGCTCCTTCTCCAGCAGGTCGAGGTTCGCGAGCGCCACGGCGCAGGACACCGGGTGGCCCGAGTACGTGTGCCCGTGGTGCAGGTAGGCGTCCCCGCCCACCACGGACTCGGCGATCCCCTCCCGCATCAGCACCGCACCGAGGGGCGCGTAGCCGCTGGTCAGGCCCTTGGCCAGCACGACGATGTCGGGGTCCATGCCGCGCCGGGCGGAGTCGAACCAGACACCGGTCCGGCCGAACGCGGTGATCACCTCGTCGGCGATCAGCAGGATGCCGTGCTCGGCGAGCAGCGCGCGGACCCGCGGCCAGTAGTCGGCCGGCGGGGCGACCACACCGCCGCCGCCCAGCATCGGCTCGCCGATCATCGCGGCGATGTTGCCGGGACCGATGCGCTCGATCGTCCGCGCCAGCTCGTCGACGAGGAAGTCGGTCGGGTCCTGGCCGCCGTACATCTCGGTGTGGAACGGCATCGGCGGGGTGACCTTCTCGACGTGCGGCAGGATCGGCCCCACGCCCACCTGCATCTGCGGGAAGCCGGTGGCGGTGCCGCTGCCGAGGGTCGCGCCGTGGTACCCCCACTGCCGGGCGATGATCCAGGTGCGGTCCGTCTCGCCCCGGTTGTGGTGGTGCAGCCGGGCCAGCTTGATGGCGGTGTCCACGGCCTCCGAGCCGCCGCTGGCCAGGAAGGCGCGGTCGAGGTCGCCGGGCACCATCGCGGCCAGCCGCTCGGCCAGCCGGATCGACTTGTCGTTGGCGAACTCGAAGAACCCGGTGAAGTAGCCCAGCTCCGCCATCTGCGCCGCGGCGGCGTCGGCCAGCTCGCGGCGGCCGTGCCCGACCTGGGCGACCCAGTTGCCGCCGCCGGTCACGTCGAGCAGCTCGCGCCCGGCGGCGTCCCAGACCGTGCTGCCCTGGCCGCGGACGATGACGCGGCGCCCCGGGTACGCGCCGCGCTGGTGCGGGTGCACGAGATGGCGCCGGTCGAGTTCTTCCAGTTCCGCGGCGGACATCGCGCCCACCGGCCGGGTGGATGAGATCGTCATTTTTCGCTCCTCCATATCGGCGTTTCTGCGGCGGCATTCGAATTCGCCTGCCATTCGACGATGCCGGGGGCGCGAGAAGCGGGCAACTTCGAGCGTGCGCGGCGCCCGCGACGAGTGGAGCACTCTCAAAGAAGCAACATTTACGAGTGCGCACCTAACGTGACTCATGTCCACCAATCGAACGGATTTTCGGATGAGAATCCGTCCTCACCAGGAGGAGTGCAAATGCCCAAACTGGGCAGGCGGACGGCGCTGCTGGCGGCGGCCGCCACCATGACCACCGGACTGTTCGCCGCGGCCGGCGCCGCGCCCGCCATGGCGGACACCGTCACGGTCAACTACGACTGTGTCGGCTACCCGTCGGACATCGCCGTGACCATCGACGCGCCGGCCACGGCCGGCGTGGGCGACACCGCCACCTTCGAGGTCAGCTCCGTGGTGACCACCGGCGCCCCGCAGGACCTGCCCGCCGGGCAGGTCGTGACCGACATGGCGATCGTGGTGGGCGGTGCCCAGTCCGGCACCATCACCGCGAGCGGCCTGACGAACGAGGCCACCCCCGCCGGCCAGCCTGTGAACATGGTCGGCGGCGAGGCCCAGATCACGTTCACCTCGGCCGGCTCCGTCACCTTCACCCCGTCCACCACCACCCAGGTCGACAACGGCGCGCAGTGCACCGTCGTCGGCGAGGCCCCGGTCGGCGCCACGACGGTGGTCTCCTAGCCGCGCTCTCATGACCGGTGCCCCGTAGCCAGCCGGGCGCCGGGCGGCTGAACGAACCGAACCCCCTCTCCGGCCGGAGAGGGGGTTCGGCATGTCCGACGTGCACGGCACGGGCCGACCCGCGTGAGGGCAGGACCGGCCGCCCGGACGACCCACCTGAGCCGACCCGCCTGAGCCGACCCGCCTGAGCCGACCCACGTGAGCCGACCCGCGTGAGCCGACCCGCGTGGATCGTCCGCGCGGATCGGCTCACCCTGAACGGTCACCGGGAACGGCTCGGCCGGGTCGGCCGGGGTCGGCCCCGGACGGATCAGCTCACGCCGTCGGGCACCTGCTCGACGCCCTGCGCCCCCATGGGGTCCGCCGGCTGGTCGCCGGTGGCGGGGACGTGCTTGAGGCCGAAGGCCGCCAGGGCGGCCACCCCGACGTACAGCACCACCGCGATCCACGCCACCGTGTGGAAGCTGTCGGTGAAGGCGCTCTCGGCCGACGCCAGCAGCTCGGTGCCCTGCTCGCCGGGAATCGCCTCGCTCGTGAACACGGCGCCGCTGATGCTCTCCTTCGCCACCTCGGCCCCCTCCTCCGGAACCCCGGACGGGACGGTGAGCTGGCCGCGGTACACGGCGGTGCCGATCAGCCCCATGACGGCGACGCCCAGCGCGGTGCCGAACTCGCCGACGGTCGACGAGTACGACCCCGCGGCGCCGCCCTTCTCGGGGGGCGCCGACGACATCACCAGGAACGGGCTCATGATGCCGATCATCCCGCCGCCGCCGAACACGATCGCCATGCCGATCAGCAGCAGCGCCAGCGACGACGACGGGGTCACCTGGGCGACGACGACCATGCCCACGGCGGCGACCAGCGCGCCCCCGGCCAGCACGATCCCGGGACGGATCTTGCGGGCCAGGGCCGTGCCCATGTTGCCGATGATGAACAGCGCGATCGCCGGCAGCAGCATCCACGCCCCCACGCGGAACGCGCTGAGGTCGAGGATCATCTGCATGAACTGCGTGGCCATCAGGCCCAGGCCGCCCATGACGAGCGCGATCGACAGCGCCAGCAGGAGCGCGATCGACAGGGTGCGCACCCGGAACAGGCTCAGGTCCATCAGCGGGTTCTCGACCATGCGCTGGCGCTGGACGAAGGCCACCAGGAACACCGCGCCGATGACGACCGCGGCGATCGAACCGGCGCTCCATCCCTCCCGGGCCGCCTCCTTGAGCCCCCAGATCAGCGGCAGGATGCCCGCCAGGGTCATGCCGACGCTGATCAGGTCGAGCTTCGGGGCGTTCGGGTTGTTCGACTCCGGCAGCAGGAAGAAGCCGGTCAGCAGCAGCAGGCCCGTGATCGGCACCGCCATGATGAAGATCGATCCCCACCAGAAGGCGCCGAGCAGCAGCCCGCCGACGACCGGGCCGAGGACGGAGCCGAGCATGATCGAGGTGCCCCACAGCCCCATGGCGGCGCCCA
Source organism: Actinomadura cremea (assembly GCF_014648495.1). Lineage (GTDB taxonomy): Bacteria > Actinomycetota > Actinomycetes > Streptosporangiales > Streptosporangiaceae > Spirillospora > Spirillospora cremea. The sequence goes on along the minus strand of NZ_BMRF01000002.1, from coordinate 257,790 downwards.
TCTGCTTCGGATCCTGGAACATCTGCCGCAGCAGGCCCAGTACCGACGGCGCGATCGTGGCGCCGGCGACGCCCAGCACCGCGCGCGAGACGATCAGCATCTCGGTCGAGGTGGCGAACGCCGCGAACAGCGAGGCCACGAGGAACACCGCGGACCCGGCCATCAGCAGCTTGCGTCGCCCGATGCGGTCACCGAGGGACCCCATGGTGATGAGGAAGCCGGCGATCATGAAGCCGTAGATGTCGGTCATCCACAGCTGGGCCGTTCCGCCGGACCCCAGGTCCTCGGCGATGTGCGGCAGGGCCAGGAACATGATGTTGATGTCCACGGCCGCCAGCATGGTGGGCAGGCAGAGCACTGCCAGCGCGATCCATTCCCGCCTCCCTGCCTTGGGAGGTTGGGCGGGGTTCGTCATCGGTACACATCCTCTCGGGTCGGGCCGCGTCCGTCCTCGCGGCAACCGGATAGACCGCCCCCGGTGGCCGGAACTCATCGCCGTCCCCCGAACCGGAACCGGCCTAATCCGGCCACGACGACCGATCAGGCGTTGGCGCCCCGCAGCACCCGCCATGCCAGCCCCGGCCGCATCAGCGACTGGGGCGAGTCGACCAGGCCCGCCGCCCGCATGAACGCCTCGGTGATGGACGCGTCGCGGGTCGCCGCCGTCTGCAGCATCCGCATGTAGGAGTGCATGAACTTGAGCTTGCCGGTGCGGCGGCCCTCGACCCCCGGGAAGGTCAGGTTGATGCCCTCGGTCAGCTCCCAGGCCGGATCGACGATGCGGCCCGCCACCCGCATGAACTCCCCCGACTCCGGCGGCACCCCGCTGCGGACCCGCTTGCGCAGGGCCACGGCCTCGAGCGCCGCCAGCGTCTGGGCCTGGGCGAACACGGGGTTCGGCGTGCAGATGGCGTCCCCCATCACCAGGAAGTTCGCCGGGAACCGGGACATGCGCTCGTACCGGCGGCGCATCGTGGTGGGGAAGCGGAACAGCACCGGGTCGTCCAGCGGCTCGGCGTCGATGATCGCCTCATGGATCTCCGGCGCCGCCAGCGTCTTGACGAAGCCGGTGAAGCCCTCCGGGTCGAGCGGCGGGTGATCGCCGAGGATGCCGTACGTCGTCAGCTCCAGCAGGCCGTCGTCGGTCTTGGTGCAGATCGCGCCCCGGGGCGAGTCCGCCGACGCCACGCAGACGACCGAGTGGTCCTTGCCGAACACCTCGCGGCGCGGCCGGTAGTGCCGCGTCCCGTAGCCGAGGCCGATCTTGGTGCCCTCCTCCTCGACCCGGCCGTACCCGAGCTGCTCCAGCCACACCGGCGTGCGCGAGCCGCGGCCGGTGGCGTCGATGACCAGGTCGGCGGTCAGCTCCTCCTCGGCCGCCCCCTCGGCCCGGGACTGCACCCGCGCGCCCGTCACCGTGGTCCCGTCCGTGGACGTGACCAGGCCGAGGATGTCGTAGCCCTCCATGAAGACGACGTTCCCGAAGCCCTGGACCCGCTCCCGGACGTGGGCCTCCATGATCGGCCGCCGCGCGGCCACGTTGGTCAGCCCGGCCCGCGCCTGCGCCAGCGCGCGCCCGTTGAAGTACCAGCGGACCGTGCCCGCCAGGTCGGTGAGCGGGCAGCCGGCCGTGACCATCTGCGCGGTGATCTCGGGGAACAGGTCCTCCATCGCCCGCGATCCGGCGGCGAGAAGCCCGTTGATGTGGCGCGCCTGGGGAGCGCCGCGCCGCGCCTCCCGCACGCCGACCAGCTGGTCCCGGTCCACCAGCACGACTTCGCGATAGCTCTCGGCGAGCGCCCCCGCGGCGAACAGCCCGGTCAGGCTCCCGCCGAGCACGATGACGCGATCTCCAATTTGGGCGTACACGGCGATCCTCTCCCTGCGTCGACGAACCTCACCGGGAAGGGCGCACGGCACGGCGCCGGATCGGCGCGTTCCGACCCGCCATTTCCATCCCGGCCCGCCTTCCATTCGACAGCGGAATTGCTGTTGTGTGGCGGCGCGCACAGATTCTGACTTGCCACATATCGTCGCATTGCAGGGGTCGACCGGCATCTTTCCGATTGCGGCCCCGGAATTGACCGTCCGGTAATTCGGATCGCGGGGACGCAACGGCGCCCACCGGCCGGCCGGTGGGCGCTCCCGCGGCCGACACCGCCGCACGACGGCCGAGGGCCGCGGCCCGGTCGCCGCGGCCCTCGTCCCGTGCGCGTCATCGGCCGAGCAGGTTCTCCCTGAGCACTCGCTGGAAGTCCGCGGCCATTCCCGCCACCGTCTTCTCGTCGAACAGCTCGGTCGTGTAGCCGATGCTGCCGATCATGCCGCCGGACGGGTGCGTCTCCAGCCCCCACAGCACGCCGTCCGGGATCTCCGACCCGACCGGTGCGGACACGACCCGGCGGCGGACCGCGGTGTAGGTCAGGTCGCCGATGCGCTCCCCGTACATCATGTGCGGGGACTGCGTCACCTGGAACACCACGGCGGCGGTGCGCGGGTCGGACACCGAGTCCATCAGCTCGGGGGCCTCGTCCATGAACTGGACGGACGGCAGTTCGTTCGCGTACGCGGCCAGGCAGGTCGCCCGCACCCGGGCGATCACCTCCCGGAACCCGGTGCATCCGGCGATGTCGGTGCGCAGCGGGATGAAGTTGTAGAAGAACCCGACGAGCTCGTGGCTCCAGGGCTCCCCGCGGCCGGGCATGAAGGTCGGCAGCACGATGTCGGTCCGGCCGGTCCGCTCGCGCAAGTACAGCAGGTACGCGGCCAGGAGCACCATGAACGGCGAGCTGCGCGTCTCGGCGGCGACCCGCCGCAGCGCCGGGTCGAACTCCTCGTCGAGCAGGAACCGGTACCAGCCCGTGGCGTCGGACCCCTGGGAGCCCCGGGCGCGGTCGGTGCGCAGCGGCAGCAGCCGGGCCCCGTCCAGCGTCTCCCGCCAGTACTCGCGGGAGATCGCCACGCCCGGTTCGTCCGCGTTCGCCCGCTGCCAGGCCACGTAGTCGCGATACTGGCGCACCGCCGGCAGCTCGGGCGCGCGTCCCTCCCGGCGCGCCGCGTAGCAGACGGCCAGGTCGCGCATGACCACGTGGATGGACCATCCGTCGACCAGGGTGTGGTGCGCCAGCAGCACCAGCAGCGCGTCGCCCGCGTCGAACCGGCCGAGCGCGGCGCGGATCAGCGGCCGTTCGTCCGCCCCGAACAGCCCGGCCTCGACCTCGTTGAGGAACTCCTCGGCGACGGCGTCGCGGTGCGCGGGGTCGGCCGGCAGCTCGCGGACCCGGAGGTCGGGCGGGGTCGCGGGCCACAGCCGCTGGTGCTGCTCGTCGCCGTCCCGGACGACGGTCATCCGCAGCGCCTCGTGCCGGACGACGACGTCGTGCAGCGCGTCCCGCAGGGTGGGCACGTCCAGCTCGCCCTCGACGCGCCAGCCGCCGACGATGGTGTACTGCGGGCCGAACGGTCCCGCCTCGTCCCCCTTGTCGACCATGCGCAGGAACTCCTGCTGGAGCGACAGCGGGATGCGGTCGCCCTCGCCGCCGCCCGGATCCGCCGGCCGCGGTTCCGGCCGCGCGGACCTCAGTGTCACGTCGGACATCGCAACGCTCTCCCTTCTCAGTCCGCCGTCCCGGCGGGTGCGGCCGGGACGCTCCAGTGCATGCCGTCCGCGGACGGGACCAGACCTCCCGGGCGCACCGGGACGTGCTCGTCGGCGTTGCCGCCGAGGGCGGCCTGCACCTGTATCCGGGTGCCCTCCCGGGAGACCGACCGGGCCAGCGCGGACCCCAGCAGGTCGCGGTCCTCCCCCGCCGCGTCCACCGGACGCTCGACGATGTCCGACAGCTCGCGGAACGCGGCCTCGCGCCCGGCGGAGTAGGACGCGTCGGACCGCGGCCCGTCGGAGGCGTAGGCGTCGGCCGCGACCAGCGCGTGCTCCTGGGAGGAGCCCCCGCCGACCAGCTCGACGAACGCCTCCAGGTCGGAGGCGGCGTTGCGGGTGACCTTCTTGGCCTTCCAGAAGTAGGAGTTCTCGTCGTGGTGCATGTCGTAGAACGCCACCAGGAAGTCGTGGAACCGCGCGTACTCCCGCCGGTAACGGTCCTCGAACTCCGCGAAGCAGTCGGCCTCGGTGACCTCGCCGCGCAGCACGGTGTTGATCGACCGCGCCGCCAGCAGGGCGCTGTAGGTCGCCAGGTGCACGCCCGAGGAGAAGACCGGGTCGATGAAGCAGGCGGCGTCGCCCGCCAGCACCATGCCCGGCTTCCAGAACGCCTCCTTGATGTAGGAGTAGTCCTTGCGGGTCCGGATCTCCCCGTACGGTCCCTCGGTGACCCGGCGGGCGCCGGACAGGTAGTCGGCGATCATCGGGCAGTCCGCGATGAGCGAGCGCAGCGCCTCCTCGCGGTCGCCGCGGATCCGGTCGAGCGCCTCCGGCTGCACCACCGCGCCGACGCTGGTGAGGCCGTTGCCGAGCGGGATGTACCAGAACCAGCCCGCGTCGAACGCGACCGCGAGGATGTTGCCCTCGTTGGGCGCGGGCATCCGCTTGCCGCCCTCGAAGTAGCCGAACAGGGCCAGGTTGCGGAAGAACTCCGAGTAGTGGCGGCGGCCGCCGACCCGGTCGTGGATGCGGCTCTTGTTGCCGGAGGCGTCGACGACGAACCGGGCGCGCACCTCGCGCCGGGCCCCGTCGGTGTCGACGTAGCGCACCCCCGCCACGCGGTCGTCCTCCTCGACGACGTCCACCACCGACACCCGCTCCCGCACCTCCACGCCGTTGCGGCGGGCGTTGTCGAGCAGGATCTTGTCGAAGGTCATGCGCTCCACCTGGTAGGCGGTCGCGGCGTCCCCGGCGAAATGGGACGAGACGGCGAACGCGAACGTCCACGGCTCCGGGTTGGCGCCCCAGCGGAACGTGCCGCCGCGCTTGACGGTGAACGCCGCCCGCTCGAGTTCCTCGCTCACGCCGAGCAGCTTGCAGATCCCGTGGACGGTCGACGGCAGCAGCGACTCGCCGATCTGGTAGCGCGGGAAGCTCTCCTTCTCCAGCACCAGCACCCGGTGGCCCTGCCGTGCGACGAGCGTCGACACGGTCGAGCCGCAGGGGCCGCCGCCGACCACCACGACGTCGTACTCCTCGGTCCGCTCGTACGTCTCGGTCCGCTCGCTCACGTCGGTCCAGCCCTTCCGTCGGTCCGGTCGTTCTCGTCGATCCGGTCGGTCCGTTCGCCTCGGTCGGTGTCGTCGCCTCGGTCGCTGTCGTCGGTCCGGTCGCTGTCGTCGGTCCGGTCGTTCACGGCACGCTCCCTCCGTGCGGTGCTGCGGGCCTCATCAGCGCAGCTCGATGCCCGCGGAGCGGGCCGCCTCCAGGAAGGTCCCGCGCGAGACCGCGTCGGCCACGGCCTCGATCTCGTCGGCCATGTAGCGGTCGCGCTCCAGCGTCGGCGCCAGGGACCGGACGAGCTCGTACGTCGCGGCGCCCGCGGGGCCGAGCCCGTCGCGGCGTCCGGCGACGTCCACCGCCTGGGCCGCGGCGAGGAACTCCAGGGCCAGGATCGTGTTGTTGTTGTTCAGGACGCGGCGCGCGTTGCGGGCCCCGATCAGCCCCATGCTCACGATGTCCTGGTTGTCGCCGTTGGACGGGATGGACTGCGTGCTGGCCGGGCCGATCGTCCGGTTCTCGGCGACCAGCGCGGTCGCCGGGTACTGCGCGCCCGCGAAGCCGCTGTTGAGGCCGGGCTCGCCCATGACCAGGAACTCCGGCAGGCCGTAGTTGAGGTGCCGGTTGAGCACGCGGTTGAGGCGCCGCTCCGACAGGACGCCGAGCTGGGTCAGCGCGATCGTCGTGAAGTCCATCGCGAACGCGACCGGCTGGCCGTGGAAGTTGGCGCCGTGGAAGATCTCCCGGCCCTCGAAGAACAGCGGGTTGTCGGTGGCGGAGTTCAGTTCGACGTCGACCGTCTCGCCGGCCCTGCCGAGCGCGTCGCGGACGGCGCCGAGCACTTGCGGGATCGCCCGCAGCGAGTAGGCCTTCTGCATGTAGATGTCGGTGCGCTGGACGCTCGCCTCGTCCCGCTTGCGCTCCTGGACGGTGCGGCGCAGGTCGGCGTGCTCGACGGTCAGGCCGCTGCCCCGCAGCAGGGCGCGCATGTTGGCCGCCGAGTCGATCTGCCCGGGGTGCGGGCGGGCCACGTCGTGCCCCTCCGGCTGGAACGGGCTCATCGATCCGCGCAGCGCCTCGATGACCAGCGCGGTGCAGATCTCGGCCTGCCGGATCTGCTCGAACGCGCGGCCGACGACCAGCGCGCCCAGCCCGGTCATCGCGGACGTGCCGTTGATCAGCGCGAGGCCCTCCTTGAAGCGCAGCTCCAGCGGCTCGATGCCCAGCCGGCGCAGCTCCGGTCCGGTCTCCACCGCCGCGCCGTCGCGCAGGACCCGGCCCTCGCCGATGAGCGTGCACGCCAGGTGCGACAGGGGCGCCAGGTCACCGCTCGCGCCCAGCGAGCCGATCTCGGGGATGGCCGGGGTGATGCCCAGGTTGAGGTAGAGCGCCAGCCGCTCCAGGATCTCGGGCCGGACGGCCGAGTAGCCCTTGGCCAGCGCGTTGAGCCGCGCGGCGACGATCGCGCGCGACTCGTCCTCGGCGAACGGCTCGCCGACCCCGGCGCTGTGGCTGCGCACCAGGTTGGTCTGCAGTTCCACCTCGTTCGCCCGGTCCACCAGCATGTAGATCATCTCGCCGTAGCCGGTGGTGACCCCGTAGACGGGGACGTCCTGCGTGACGAGGGTCTCGAACTGCGCGCGGCTCTTGGCGGCCTTGTCCAGCACCGTCGGCGTCAGCCGGCACGGCGTCCGATGCTCGGCCACCTGCCGGAGCCCGTCGATGTCCAGGTCCTCGCCGTTGATGTCAACCGGCATACGAATCTCGGTCTGAGTCACCTTCACTCCGATCGCTCGGGGACAGTGCCGGTCTCGGCGTCGACGTCTGCCCGCTGGTGTGTCCACGTCCCGGCGTCCGCTCCGCCCGATGCCTCGATCAGCGCGGACATCCCGGCCAACGTGGGGTGTGCGAGGCACTCCGGGAGCGGGATCTCCACCCCGAAGCGCCTTCGGATCCGGCTGACGAGCCGGGCTAGCAGCAGCGAGTGGCCACCCGCCGCGAAGAACGACGTGCCGGCGTCGACGTGCTCGACGTCCAGCAGCCGCCGCCAGATGTCCGCCAGGGCCCGCTCGACGGCTCCCTTCGGCGCCCGCGCCGCGACGGCGACCGGTCCGGGCACGGGCAGCCGGCGCCGGTCGATCTTGCCCGCGGCGTTGCGCGGCAGCGGGCCCCGGAGGGTCTCGAAGGACACCAGCCGCACCGACGCGCCGAAGCGGCCGCGCAGCCGGGCCCGCCATTCGGTCGCCCCGCCCGCGTCCCCGCCCGCGTCCCCGTCCGGGTGCGGCACGACGTAGGCGACCAGCCGGCTCACCAGGCCGTCCCCGTCGACGACCGGGACGACCGCGCACTCGGCGACCGAGTCCTGGGCGGCGAGCACGGCCTCGATCTCGGCGAGCTCCAGCCGGACGCCGGACAGCTTGACCTGGTGGTCGCGCCGCCCCCGGAACTCCAGCAGGCCGTCCCAGCGGCGGCGGGCGAGGTCGCCGGTGCGGTAGCAGCGCACGGGGCCGTCCGCGCCGGGCGGCGGCGCGCCGTCCGGGCCGGGCACCGGACGGAACGCCTCGCCGCCGATCCCGCCGACGTAACCGGCGGCGGCGTACGGGCTGCGGATGACGAGCTCACCGGTCACTCCGGTGGGGCACGGCCGGTCCGCCCCGTCCAGCACCAGGATCTGGCGGCCGGGAATGGGCCGCCCGATCGGCACCGTGCCCGCGACCGATCCCGTGATGTCGTACCAGGTCGCCGCGATCGTCTCGGTGGGGCCGTAGACGTTGGCGAGCCGGGCGCCGGGCAGCGCGTCGCGCAGGGCGTCGGCCAGCTCGCCGGGCAGCGCCTCGCCCATGAGCACCAGGCGGTCGAGCGCCGCGAGCCGCTCCGTCCCGCCGCGCCGCCGCAGCTCCTTCAGCAGCTCCCGGGCGAGGCCGGGGATGACCTGGAGGAACGTGATCCGCTCCGCGACCAGCCAGTCGACGAGGCGTTCGGGGTGGGCCCGGATCCGGTCCGGCACCGGGCACAGCGTCCCGCCCGCGGCGAGCGTCGCGAACACCTCGCACAGGCTCGGGTCGTGCTCGGGAGCCGCCCACTGCGCCAGCCGCGTGCCGGGCCCGATGTCGAGCGCGTCCGCCATCCAGGTGAGGAACTGCGCGAACGACGCGTGCGTGTGGGCGACGCCCTTCGGGCGTCCCGTCGAACCGGAGGTGTAGGCGACGTACACCGTGGTGCCGGGCCCCGCGGGGTCGCCCGGGGGGAGCGGGGCCGGTCCGCGGCCCGCGGCGGGCACGGCGACCGTCCGGCCGCCCAGCTCGTCGCGGTACCAGCGGCCGAGCGGGTCCCGCTCCGGGTCGCCGTCCAGCAGGAGGCATGCCGGACGCAGCTCGGTGAGGACGTGCCGCCCCCGCTCCCCCACGTCCCCCGGACCGAACCAGACCAGATGCGCCCCGGCGCGCAGCGCACCGAGCGACGCGGAGATCCGGCGCGTTCCGGCGGGCGCCCGGACGGCGACGGGCGCGCCCTCCGCGCCGATGCCGCGCAGGTACGCGGCGATCCGGGACGACTCGCGCTCCAGCTCCGCGTAGGTCAGTTCCTCGCCGAGATGGGACACGGCGATGGCGCCGGGCGCGCGCGCCGCGCTCCGCAGAACCATGTCGTGGACGGTCGCCGCACCGTCCACCGCACCGCCGCCGGTCCCCGCCTCGGACAGGTCCGGCGTGGTCGACGGGTCGGTGCCCGGTGGGGTCAGGGGCAGGGCGTCCGCGTAGGTTCCGGGGTCGACGAGCGCGGCGGCCAGCAGCGTGCGGAGCTGGGCGAGGACGCCCGCCGCGGCCTCCCGCCCGAACATGTCGGTCCGGTATCCGAGCGTCCCCGCCACGCGCGACGCGGAGGCCCCCCCGATGCTCAGGGCGAGCGCGGCGACGGCCGGCGCGGCGGCTTCGGACGGGCGCACCTCGACACCGGGGAGGCGGAGCCCGGACGGCCCGTCCTCCGCGTACCGGAACAGGACGTCGCACAGGGGGAGGCGGTCCGGGACGCGCGCGACGTCCACGGTCCGCACGATCCGGTCGAACGGCACCGCACGGTGCTCGCGGGCCGCCCGCAGGGTGCGCGCGGTCCGCTGGACCAGCTCGCGGAAGGAGGGGCGCCCGGCGGAGTCCGCGACGTGCACCAGCAGGTTCTCGAAGGGGCCGACGACGTCGGCGGAACCGGCCGGGCGCACCGAGCACGGGACGCCGACCGCCGTCCGCGCCGCGCCGCCGTACCGGTGGAGCAGGGCGTGCAGGGCCGCGAGCAGCACGGCGTCGGGCCGTACCCGCTCCCGTTCGCACAGCCGCGCGAGCGGCTCCGCGACGCCGTCCGTCCAGGCGAACGGCAGGGCCGCGCGGTCCGCGGCGACGCCCGAGCGCGCCCCGTCCGCGGGCAGGTCCGGGGGCTCCGGCGGCGGTGTCAGCGTCGCCGCCCACCAGTCCAGCGACCGCCGGAACCCGGGCCCGGCCTCGGCCGCGCGGCTCCGGGCGGCGTGGTCGAGGTACCGGGCGCGGGGTTCCGGCGGCGCGTCGCCCTGCTCGGCCCCGATCGCGCGGGCGTAGCGGTACGACAGCTCCGCCAGGACGATCGCGACCGACCGTTCGTCGGCGGCGGCCGGATGCAGGTCCAGCAGGAGCCGGTGGGAGTCCGGCGTCCGGCTGGTCACCGTCAGGGTGGCGGGCGCCCCGCCGGTGCTCCGGGGACGCCCGTCCTGGACGAACGAGGCGGCCGGATCGGGGACCGGCAGCGGCACCGGCCGTCCGTCGCCGTCCTCGCCGATGGCGGTGCGCAGCTGTTCGTGCCGCTCCAGCGTCGCCGTCCACGCGTCGCGGAGGGCGGGCACATCGAGCGGCCCGCGCACCTCGTACGCGCGGCGGATCCGGTGTGCCGCCCCGTCCGGCGCCACGCGGTCCAGGAACCGGAAGCCGGCCTGGACGCCGGAGGCGTCCCCGGCATCGGGCGGGGCCGTTCCGATCGCAGTCATTTTCGTCTCCATCGCGATCGAATAGTCACACGCCGCCGCGGCCGTCCGCTTCTCGCTGAGTGCGGCGCGCGGATATCCCGGAACCGGGGAAATCGAAACCGCAATCGACAGGAAGCGACGGACCAGAACTCCTCCGACGATGGGGCGGGACGCACCTCGCCGGCCCACCGGGCGGGCGAGAATTCGAACCGCTTTCAGGAGGGACGGCATCGCATGCCCGAAAGAGACTCACACGATTCGTCCACGGCGCTGATCGAAAAGCGCGTGGCGGAAATCTGGCAGGACGTTCTCGGCATGCCGGACGGCACCTGCGATGGCACTTTCTTCCAGCTGCGCGGGCAATCGATCTCGGCGGTCCGCATCACCGGCCGCATCGAGGACGACCTGGGCATCGTGGTGGACGTGGGCGTGCTGTTCGAGGACCCCGATCTGGCCGCGTTCACGCGGGAGGTCCTCGCGGCCCGCGGTGCCGAGGGGGCCGCGGCCGGCGCGGGCGACTGAGTCCCGGCCACGCTCAGGACGCGGCCCCGGCGCTCTCGGCGCCGGGGCCGCGTCCCGCGTTCACGCTCACCGCTTCCGGGCGATCGTCATCCCGTCCGCGATGGGCAGCATGACCGCCTCCAGGCGGTCGTCCGCGGCGAGCGCGGCGTTGAACTCGCGCATCCGCTCCGCCGCGCGGCGCGGCAGCCCGGCGGGCGCCCCCGCGGGGTCGAGGACCGAGCCGTCCAGCAGCACGTTGTCGGCCACCAGCAGCCCGCCCGGCCGCAGCAGCGGCACCGCCAGCCCGAGGTAGCGGGGGTAGTTCATCTTGTCGGCGTCGAGGAAGACCAGGTCGGCCGCCGGGCCGGCGGCGAGTTCGGTCAGCGTCCGCGCGGCCGCGCCGAGCCGGAACTCGATGCGGTCGGCGACCCCGGCGCGCCGCCAGTGCTCGCGCGCGAGGCCCAGCCACTCGTCGGTCACGTCACAGGTGACGACGGAGCCGCCGGGCGCCAGGCCGCGGGCGAAAGACAGGGCCGACAGTCCGGTGAAGGTGCCCACGTCCACGACCGAGGAGGCGGACACCAGCCTGGTCAGCAGGGTCAGCAGGGCGGCCTGCTCGACCGGCACCATCATGCCCGCGGCGTCGCCGACCTCGGCCGTGCGCTCGGCGAGGTCGCGCACCACCGGGTCGACCGGCGAGCACGAGCGAAGGAGGTACTCGCGGGTCGCCCGGTCGACGGGCACGTGCTTGACGTCGGGAACCGCCGGTCCGGTCATGACCGCCGGCCCTCAGCCCCGCGCCGCGGCGAACTGCCCCGGCCGTCGCCCCTCGCCCGCCGGTCCCCGGTACGCCTGCGCGATGTCGAGCCAGCGCTCGGCCTCCGCCCCGGTCGCGGCCACGTCGAGGTCCGCGCGGTGCCGGCGCCGCGTCACCAGCATGCAGAAGTCCAGCGCCGATCCGGTGATCCGCTCCGGCGAGTCCGCCGGGCCGAACGCCCACAGCTCGCCCGACGGGGCCGTGATCTCGAAGCGGAACTCGACGTCCGGCGGGGTCAGCCCCCGCGACTGGTAGCCGAACTCCTGGACGAGGATCGCGAAGCCCACCAGGTGGACGAGCCGGTCGGTGGGCTCGCGGCGGACGCCCAGCGTGTCGGCGATGTCCTGGCCGTGCCCGAAGCACTCCATGATCCCCGCGCAGGCGAGGATCGCCGCGGGCAGCGGCCGCACCAGCCACGGCACCACCTGGTCGCCGGGCACCGCCGCCAGCGCGGGCACCGCGAAGTCCCGCGCCTCCCGCCATTTCCGCAGCAGTTCCGCCGGCGAGTCGCCCTTGAATTCGGCGAGCGCGGCGTTCACCGCGCCGTCGAAGTCGGCCTCCGCTCCCTCGACCATCTTCTGGAACTTCGCCCCGTCGGAGGCGGCCGTTCCGGCGAGCCGGAAGATGAACGTGAGATGGGCGAGCTGATCGAAGACCGTCCATCCGGGAGCGGGCGACGGCGCCCGCCAGTCCGATTCGTGAATTTCCGCGACGAGCCGATCGATGACGTCGGCCTCGGCGGCCAGGTCGTCGAACACGTTCCGCGACTCCGACATACGACAACTCCCTTTCCAGCGCCGATTCATCGATCGGCCGTGCGCAATTCTCCGGTGGGTCAAGACTGCATCGTTCAGGTCCCGGCGGGCTTCTCCCGGCGTGCCGACCGGGCGCCCGTGCGGCGGGCGGCCGCGAACGCCGCCCACGCGGTCAGGGCGATCAGCGCCGCGTCCCGCGACCCGTCCCGCACCGGCTCGGCCCGCCGGTGGGCGTCGACGACCGACGCGTCCACCTGGTAGGAGGCCATCGCCGTCAGCAGCGCGAGCCGGGCCGCGGGACGCGCGGAGTCCGGCAGGTCCCGGACGAGCGGGTCGGTCCATGCCCGGCTCGGTCCCGGCGGGCGCCCGTCCCACTCGTCCAGGGCGGCCGACACGACCTCCCGCACGGGGCCCGGCACCCACCGGCGTCCCGCCTCCCCGACCGCGGCGGCGGCCCGCGCGAAGGCGTCCGCGACGTCCGGCGCACCGGCCGCCCACGCCAGGTCGTCCGGCGGCGGCGCGGGCGGCAGCAGGCCGGCGGACCCGCCGGGGGCCCGGGGCGTGCGCGCCCCCGACCGCATGACCCGGGCCGCCAGCCGCCGGGCGAGGCCGCGCGCGGGGTCCGGCAGGTTCGCGGGCAGCGGCGAGTCCGGGAGGAACACGTTCACCATGCGGTTGAGGTACTGGAAGGCGACCGCCACCCCGATGAGCTCCCCCGCGGGGAACCCGGGCGGCGGCGCACCGCCCTCCGGCGTCCCGGTCCGCCGCGCCCACTCGGCGACCGCCCGCAGCCCGGGATCGGCGATCTCCCCGATCCGGTCCGCGGCGATCAGGCCGGCGGCGTCGTCCGCGGCCAGGCCCCGCAGGGTCACCCCGTGCACCTCGACGCAGTACGGGCAGGTGTTGGCGAGCGAGACGGCGGTGGCGACGGCCTCCTTGGTCGTCCGGTCGGCCGCCCCCGAGGCGACGAGGGTCTCCCGCAGCATCGTCCAGGCCGCCGCGAGCAGCTCCGGAACCGCGGCGTGCAGGGCCACGGGCGGCGCCAGCAGGCCGAAGTCGCGTTCGACCTGTGCGTAGACCCGAGCCACCGGCCCCGGTGCCGCCGTGTACGGCACCGGGGTGACGTATCGGATCTGCCCCTGCGCGCGTGTCCGCGCCGCCCGGGCCGGGATGCCGGTCATCGCCGCCGCCGCGTCATCGGTCCCCGCCCACCGCGGGCGCCAGCGGCAGCGTGGCCCGGCGGCCGGCCGTCGAGCCGTCGGGCGCGGGCGCCCCGTAGCCGACCTCGACGCCCCGGTCCCGCGCCGCGCGCACGATCGCGGGCATGGCCCGCTCCGCCAGCGCGGCGATGGTCATCGCCGGGTTGACGGTCAGGCCGCAGGGCACCGCCGAGCCGTCGGTGACGAAGATGCCGGGGTGCCCCCGCAGCTCGTGCCGGTCGTCCAGCGCCGAGGTCGCGGGGTCGTCGCCGATCCGGCAGGACGCGAGCGGATGCACGGTGTACGCGCCGACCAGGTCGTTCGTCCACGGCCGCACCTCGGCCAGCCCGTCCCGTTCGAGAATGTCCCGGACGGCGGCGTCGGACTCGGCCCAGCCGCGCATCGTGTTCAGCGTCGGCCGGTAGTGCAGGTTGCCGCGGCCGAGCATCTGCTGCGAGATGCGCATGGCGTTGCCGGTCGCCGGGGGCGGCCCGAAGACCCCCTCGTTGTCGTCCTCGGAGATGGTGAAGATGGTCAGCCACGACTGCCAGTTCCGCAGCATCTCCTTCTTCTCCACGCCGAACCAGCTGGGCCCGGCGGCGTCCGGGACCTGGGCGAGGATGGTGCCCAGGCCGGGCGGGAAGTAGAGCTGCTCCAGCGAGAAGCGCGAGTACTCCGGCAGGTTCCCGTCGAGCCGGTCCCAGCTCGCCACGACCGGCCCGCGGCCGATCTGGTTGGCGGCGTAGGCGCGGCCGTCGGGGCGCGACAGGCCGAGCACCTCCCGCACCTTCTCCTCGTTGACGACCGCGGTGTTCAGCCGCTCGCCGTTCCCGGAGAAGTAGCGGCCCACCGCGTGCGGCATCCGCCCGAGGTCGTCCTCGGAGCGCTGGAGGATCACCGGCGTCGCCGCGCTGCCGGCGGCCAGGACCACGATCTTGGCGTCGATGGTCCCGGTCCCGGTGTGCACCCGGTAGTCCTCGCCGTCGATGGCGTTGTAGTGGACGCGGTAGCCGCCGTCGGCGTTGCGGGTGAGCCGCTGGACCTCGTGCAACGGCCGGATCTCGGCGCCCTCCGCCACGGCCGCGGGCAGGTAGTTGAACAGCAGCGACCGCTTGGCGTCGAACTTGCACCCGGCCATCATCCAGTTGCAGTTGACGCACTTGGAGTTGTCCACGGCGACCGGCACGGGGTTGGCGGTGCGGCCCGCGTGGTCGCACGCCGCCGCCCAGAGCCCGCCCGCGTAGGTGACCTCGTCCCAGGACTGCCGGACGACCGGCAGCGCCTCCTCCACCCGGTCGTACCACGGTTCCAGCGCGTCCCTGGAGATGTTCGCCGGCCACATCCGGCGGCCGATGCCGCCGCGCCGCTCGAAGATGAACCGCGGCGCGCGCGGCATCGCCGCGAAGTACACGACGCTGCCGCCCCCGACGCAGTTGCCGCCGAGCACGCTCATGCCGTCGCCGACGACGAAGTCGAAGATCCGGGTGTAGGACGAGCCGAGCTTGAAGTCGTGCTCGAAGTCGTCGCCCTCCAGCCACGGGCCGCGTTCCAGCACCACGACCCGGGCGCCGCCGGCGGCCAGGTGGTAGGCCGCGATCGCGCCGCCGAAGCCGCTGCCGATGATCAGGACGTCGGTGCTCTCCGTGGTGGTCATCGCGGGCTCCCCGAGGAGGTCGTGTCGTGGTGCATGTCGGCCAGCCGGCGGCCGTAGGAATAGCTGGGGAATCGCCACAGCCCGTCGGGGTCGGGACTCTCCAGCCCCATGTGGACCAGACCGGGATGCCCCTGGGCGATCGCGTCCAGCGTGTGCATGTGCGCGCCGGTGTCGAAGGCCATGACGCAGAACAGGGCGACCAGGATCCACGCCTCGTTCTCCGGATGGCCGGGGGCCAGCAGCGCCTGCGCCAGCGCGGTCCGTTCGGCGAACGGCAGGGCGACGAACGCGGGCACGTCCGGGTCCAGGTCCAGCCCCTGCCGCTCGGCGTGACCGCGCGCGTGCTCGTTCAGCATGGTGACGAGCTCGGGCAGGTCGCGGTCGATGCCGGCCGCCGGCGTCTCCAGCAGTTCCACCGCGCCCGCGGCGACCGCACCGGGGCCCGGTGCGGCGCCCGCCACCGTCCTGTCCCCGGGGAACCTCCGCTCTCCGGGGATCATGGTGTCGGCGAAGGCCTCGAGGGTCATCCTCTTGACGCGCTCGTCCTCCACAGCAGCCGTACCCACCGGCGTCACCTCCATCGGTTCACGCGGAAGCCCGTCGGGCGCCATATCGCTAAAGACCATTGGTGCGCCCGCTCCCGCATGACCCATCGTCGAGATGCGCAATCGGACCCGGCATCTCCGAGCATGCCGGCGGCAGCGCAACTATCAACAACGGATTGGCACCGGCCGAGATAACGGCGGCGTATACCATCGGTCGAGGGCATGTCAAGCAAACGACAGTGAAGTGTCACCGCGAGCGAGCACTGAGCATGCGAACGGTGTGCGTTCAATCGCCCTGCACGTACAACACCTCGACCGGTGAGCAGGGAGTGTGCACGACACGTAGCACGGCGACTACGAAGTGGAGGGGGAACTGAACTTGATCAAGTGTTGCGTGGCACAGATCCTCAGGTATCTTTCCATTGGACCGTCCAGTTTCGAGGCCAGCCATGGATTCGTTGCCTCCGGACCGAATCGGACTTCATGCATACGGGGATGGCAACATGGAGCGTGACACCGAACCCCCCCGAGAGGCACCCCCGACGAACACCGGCAAGACGGGAACCGAATCGAATTCGCCTTCCCTGCCGCCCGTTAATACCGTGCCCGTCGACGAACTCCTGCCCGGAATCTCGCCACGGCGCGCCGAGGACCCGGAACACATCCACCGGCTCGCCCAAACCGACTCGAAGCTTCCGCCGATCCTGGTCCATTACCCCAGCATGCGTGTCATCGACGGCATGCACCGCCTAAAGGCCGCCCTTTTACAGGGTAAGCGCGAGATCGACGTGATTTTCTTCGACGGCAGCGACGACAGCGCCTTCCTGCGGGCCGTGCAGGAGAACATCGCGCACGGGCTGCCGTTGTCGCTCGCCGAGCGCAAGGCCGCGGCGCTGCGCATCATCGACACCTGGGCCGACCTTTCGGACCGCGCGATCGCCGCCAACACCGGGCTGTCCACGCGGACCGTCGCCCAGTTGCGGAAGCGCTCGACCGACGAATCGCCGCACTTGAACAAACGACGGGGACTGGACGGCCGCATGCGGCCACTGGACCATCACGAGGGACGGCGGCGGGCGGCGGAGGCGATGACCCGGTGGCCGGACGCCTCGCTCCGCGAGATCGCCAAGATCGCCGACGTCTCGCTGGGCACGGCGCACGACGTCCGCCGGCGGCTGCACCGCGGGGAGGATCCGGTGCCGTCGGGCGCCCGGCCGGCGGTGCCGTCCGGCACCCGGCCGGCGGTGCCCCCCGTCAGGACCGTGCGCAATGACGGCGACCTGCGCACTCCTCCCGCCGAGGACCCCATCCTCATGCTCCAGAAGCTGGCCCGGGACCCGGCGCTGCGGCAGACCGAGCCCGGACGCCAGCTGCTGCGGCTCCTGCACTCGCGCATGGCGACCCCCCGGGACTGGAGCGCGCTGATCGTCTCGGTCCCCCCGCACTGCGCGGAGACGGCCGCCGCCGTCGCCCGGCACTGCGCCCGCAACTGGGAGCAGATGGCGCAATTGCTGGAACGCCGCGCAGAGTCACCGCCCTGAGACGCAGCGCATATGAATTCTGCACATATCCCGCATCGAGCGAGCACCTTAACGCCATAAAATCCGGACCAATATTCCTGGGCCGGCGGCCGGTATTACGGTCGCCGGCCCATCCTTTTTCCGTCCAAGAATCGTTCAACCCGGCACAAACCCATTCCCCGCGCGGCCATGTATCCTTTCCGGGGGGAAGGAACACGATCCACCCGCACCGGACCCATTCAGGTCGACCAGGTGCAGCTCCACAGCATTCGAGGGGTGATGTATGGACGCGCGCACGACGGACAGCATTAAGCGGGTCATCGAAACCATTCATCACAATATCGGGGAGAAGATCACGATCGACGACATGGCCCGCACGGCGATGTTCAGCAAATTCCACTTTACCCGACTCTTCCAGCGAGCGACCGGCGTCTCACCAGGAAGATTCCTCTCCGCAGTCCGCCTGCAGGAGGCGAAACGGCTGCTGCTCACCACGGAACTCAGCGTCACCGAGATCAGCCACCGCGTCGGATACACCAGCGTCGGCACCTTCAGTTCCCGTTTCAAGAGCAGCGTGGGCCTTTCGCCCAGCGCCTATCGCGAGTTGACGGGCTACGCGCCGCACATCACCGACGCGCCTCCGGCAAAAGGGCGCAACGCCAACGTGGTGCACGGGGAGATAGTGCCGCCGCCGTCGGACGACGAAACCGGTCCGGTCTTTCTGGGGCTGTTTCCCGACACCATCCCGCAGGGGAATCCGGTCCGCTGCGCGGTGCTCCCCCGGCCGGGCCGGTTCAAGCTGGAGAACGTTCCCGACGGCTGCTGGTACCTGCTCGCCCAGTCCGTCCGGCCGGGCTACGAGGAGGTCCTGGGCGACCTGCCCCCGATCGTCGGGGCGCACGGGCCGATCACGATGCACGGCGAACCGATCGTCCGGCTGGTGGAGGTGCGGCTGCGGCCGATGCAGACGCTGGATCCCCCCGTGCTGCTGGCCCTGCTCGACGCGCGGCGCACGGCGCTGCACGCCGCGGCGGGCTGACGCGCGGACGCGAAGGGCGTCCCGGACCGCGCGAGGTCCGGGACGCCCTTTCTCGATGTGCATCGCAGCGCGGCTATGCACCGGCGCCGGCGTCGTCGTGCACCGTCATCGGCAGGCCCCCGCGGATCCGCAGGGACAGCATCGGCTCGGGCACGGCGTCGCGGCCGGGCACCCCGGTCAGCCGCAGGTCGCGCGCCACCATGGCCGTCACGAAGACGGCCTCCATCATGCCGAGATGGTTGCCGACGCAGAAGCGCGGACCGGCCCCGAACGGGATGTAGGCGTAGCGGGGCCGGCCCTCGGAGCGCCCCGGACCGAAGCGATCGGGGTCGAACACATCGGGCCATTCCCAGAAATCCGGGTTACGGTGCAGCGTGTAGGGACAGACGAGCACGTCGGCGCCCGCCGGGACGCGGTACCCGCCGACCTCGTCGTCCTGCTGCGCCACCCGCGTGAGGATCCACACGGGCGGGTACATGCGCATGACCTCCTGCACGACCATCGTGGTGTACGACAGCGCGGAGAGGTCGTCCAGGGTGGGCGTCCCGTCGCCGAAGACCGTCCGGGCCTCCGCGCGCACCCGGGCCCGCACCAGCGGGTGCCGGTCGAGCAGGTGGAAGGTCCAGCCGAGCGTGCTCGCGGTCGTCTCGTGCCCGGCCAGCAGCAGCGTGACGAGCTCGTCGCGCAGCCGCCGCCGCCCGACCCGGCCGTCCGGTTCGCGCCGCGCCGACTCGATCAGCCGGGACAGCGCGTCCTCGGCCCCGCCGCCCTCGCGGAGTCGCTCGGCCACCAGGGCGCGGACGATGCGGTCCAGCTCCCGGCGGGCCCGGCGGAAGCGGAGCTGGCCGGGCAGCGGGAGCCACATCGGGACCATGCCCTGGCTCACCATCTCGAACATCGCCTGGTCCTGGACGGTCTCGAACGCCCGCCCCAGGGAGGTGTGCGCGGTGAGGTCGGCGTCCAGCAGGGTGCGTCCGAGCACCCCGAGGGTCAGCGCGGTCATCTCCCCCACCACGTCGACCGGGGGGCCGCCCGCGCGGGCCCGCAGCCGGGCGACCAGCGCGGCCGCCTCCTCGACGACCGCGTCCGCCAGCCCGGCGATCCGCTTGTGCTGGAACGCGGGCTGGACGACCCTGCGCTGCTCGCGCCACAGGTCGCCTTCGCTGGTCAGGAGCCCGTCCCCGAGGGCGCGGCGGGCCTGCACCAGGCCGATGCCCTTGTGGTAGTTCCCGCTGTTGTCCGCAAGGACGTGCTTGGCGTGCTCGGGACGGTTGAACAGGTACAGGGACTTGGGCCCGAGCCCGAGCCGGACGGCGTCGCCGTGCCGGAGGGCCGTCGCCATCATGCCGAGCCGGTCCGTCGCCAGCATCCGCAGCAGGTTCGGCGTCGCGCGGCGGGGCGGTCCGGGCGGGACCCGGCCGGCGGCCCGCGACGTCCCGCCGCGGGCGCCCAGCTCGTCGATGCTCACGCCTTCACCTCGCTCCGCCCTGGCTCCAGCCGCCGGAAGCGGCCCTGGTAGAACAGCAGCCCCTCGCCGGGTCCCGGCTCGGCGCGATGCACCGTCAGCAGCCGGCCGAGGAAGATCGTGTGATCCCCCGCCTCGGCGGTGTTCCACAGTTCGCACTCGTAGTGCGCGAGCGCGCCGTCGATCAGCGGCGCCCCGGTGGCCCGGCCCGGCGTGCAGTCGATCCGGTCGAACTGGGCCGCGCCCAGCGGGCGGGACAGGTCCGCGAAGTACCGGGCCACCGACTCCTGCCCGGCCCCCAGCACCGAGATGCCGAAGGAGCCGACGGCCAGCCGCTGGTGCATGACCGCGCTGCGCCCGACGCAGACCAGCACCAGCGGCGGGTCGAGCGAGACCGAGGTGAAGGAGTTCGCGGTCATGCCGTGCGGCTCGCGGCCGCCGACGGTGACCACGGTGACGCCCGTGGCGAACGTCCCGAAGGCCCGGCGCAGGTCGGTCGCCGTCAGGTCCGCGCCGACCTCGCCCGGGGACGGACCGGGATCGACGCTCATGACGCCCTCCCCGCCGGGCTCGGCGCCTCTCTGGTGTACGGACGCAGCGCCGTGACCAGCGCGTCGGGGACCCGGGCGGGGACCGTCCGGGTGTTGGGGCCGCGCATGCAGGCCACCCGCTGGCGTCCCCGGGCGATCAGGGTCTCCAGCCCGCCCGGGTCGAGCCGCACGTACTCGAAGCCGAACTCCAGCTGCGTCTGCGCCAGTTCCAGCAGGTGCATCCGGATGGACAGCTCGTCGAACGCGGTGATCTCGGCGAAGAACTCGCAGCTCACCTTCAGCGTGAACAGCTTCAAATCGTCCTGGATGTCGGCGAGCACGTCGGGGGCGCGTTCCTTGAGGAACATCTCCCGGCAGCGCCCCTGCCAGCTCAGATAGTTGACGTAGTAGACGTTGCCGACGATGTTGGTCTCCTCGAAACCGACCGTGTGCCGGTATTCGTAATGGTTGTCCATTCGGTTACGACCGTCCTTCCACGAGTACCGCGAACACGACCGGGTCCGGCTCGTCCCGCAGGGCGGTGACGAGGGTCGCGATCCGCAGGCCGCCGGAGGCCACGACCACCCACGGCCCGGCGCCGGCCGGCGCGAGGGTCAGCGGGGCGTCGGCCGGCAGGCCGGCCTTGCGGACGCTCTCGATCGCCGCCCAGACTCGGGTGGCGGCGGTCGCGTACCGCTCGTCGCGCTCCGCGGCGATCACCTTCGCCAGCGCGGCGGCGTCGCCGAGCAGCCCGGCCCAGTCCGCCGGGGCCCGCTCCGCGACCGTCTCGACGTCGCAGCCGAGCGGGCCCGCGCCCGGCTCGTCCGCGACGACGCAGAGGGTGACGCCCGAACCGTGCGAGGCGGAGACCGGCCGGCCGTCGCCCAGTTCGGGACGGCCGTCCGGGCGGCGTCGCACCGACACCGCGCCACCGGCGGCGCGGGCGGCGCCCCTCGCCGTCCGGTCGCCCCGCCCGCCGTTCGCCTCGGCGGGCGGGTCGGGCTCCACGGCGACCGCGACGTGCACGCCGAGCAGGTCCTCCAGTTCGCGTTCCAGGTACGAGCCGAGCAGCGGGGGCACCCACGGGCCGCGCCCGTCGCCCTTCCGGACGGCCTGGAGGCGAAGCCCGTCCCACCGTTCGACGACGGCGCCGGTCGCGTCCCGGACGGCGATGTCGTACACGTACGTGTCGCCGTCCCGTTCCCGCTCGGTGGCGCAGTACCGCAGGTCGCCGACGACGCCGGGACCCGCGGGCCGCAGCCGTTCGACGCCGGACGGCAGCAGGGTCGCGTCCGGGACGCAGACCTGGTTGCCGTGCATCAGCGCGTCCCGCATGCCGGGGTCGGCCAGCAGCATGCCGCCGGGCAGGAACCCGGCGAACCAGTCCCCGGCGGGGGCCGCGGCGACGTCGGCGTCCACGTGCCGGGCCGCGGCCCGGTGGTACCGGCGCAGCCGCTGGAAGCGGGCGCCCTGGAACAGGACGCCGCCGTACAGGTCCGCGGCCGGGTTCAGCGGAACCTCGGGCACCCCGTCGCCGACCTGGTCCGGTGGGCCGTCCGGGAACGGTCCGTCCGGGTACACCAGCCGCGCGGTGAAGTGGTCGGCGGCGAAGTCGGTGTCGGCCGTGCGGATCGCGACCTGGACCGCGCCGTCGTCGACGACGGTCGCGGCGACGCGGATCGTGGTGCTGCCCTCGGGCGGGACGACGATCGGCCGCAGGAACTCCGCCCCCTCGAAGGCGGGCGGCTCCTCCCGGCCGGTGACGGCGGACGCCGCCTGGGCCATCGCCTCCATCCCGAGGACGGCCGGGAACAGCAGGTTCCCGTCCAGCAGGTGGTCGGCCAGGTACGGGTCGGAGCCGACGTTGAGCTCGGTCTCGGCGACCAGTTCGACGCCGTGGTAGCGGACGAGCGGCCGCCCCGTGAACCGCAGCAGCGGCAGCTCCGGCGCGTCGTGGCGCACGGTGTCGATCGTCCCGGTGCGGCCGCTGATCACCACGACGGACGGGGCGTCCGGATCGGCGACGAGCCGCCGCATGATCTCCACGCCCTGGTCGGGGGTGATGGCGGTGATGCCCTCGCGCCCGAGGCCCTCGACCACCGACAGCCGCTCGCCCATGCCGACGCCCGACCACACCGACCATTCCATGCACAGCGTCCGGCAGTCCGGATGCCGGCCGGCGAACTCGCGGGTCAGCTGCGCGAGCCGGTCGTTGGCGGTGGCGTAGTGGCCCTCACCGCGCAGCCCGGCGCGCCCGATGATGCTGCCGAACGTGACGAGCAGCTTCAGCCGGGCGGGGTCGACGGCGGCGAGCACCGCCTCCAGCCCGCCGGTCTTGGGCGCGAGGGTGCGGCGGACCTCCGGCATGTCCAGCCCGGCCAGACCGGCCGGCACGTTCCGTCCCGCCCCGTGCAGGACGCCGGTGACCGGGCCGAGGGACTCGGTCAGCTCCGCGACCGCGGCGGCGACCCGGGCCGGGTCGGCGACGTCGGCGCGGGCGTAGCCGACGGTCGCCCCGGCGTCGGACATCCGCGCCAGGTTCGCCGCCAGCTCGGCGTCCTCGGCGGGGTCGGAGCGGCCGAGCACGGCGAGCCGGGCGCCGGTGTCGGCGGCGACGGCGAGCGCGCACTCCGCGGTGATCCCCTTGCCGCCGCCCGTCACCAGCAGCACGTCGGAGGAGTCCAGCGGCGGATCGCTGCGGGCCGCGCGCACGGGCATCGCCCGCAGCGTGGGGACGCGGCGCTCGCCGTCGGCGCCGTAGTACGCCTCGGCGAACTCCCCGGTCGCCGCCACCTCGGCGACGACCCGGTCGACGGCGTCCGCGGACGGCGGGGTGTGCACGATCGTGACGCGCAGGTGCGGCGCCTCCAGGCGGAGGGTCCGGGCGAGCCCGGCCGCGCCGCGCCCGTCCTGGACCAGGACGAGCCGGGTGCCCGGCCCGCCGCCCAGCGCCTCCCGCACCCCGTCCAGGGCCGGTTCCAGCTGGTCGTCGGTGCAGTCGGGGGGCAGGCAGACCAGGACGCCCGGACCGGTGCCCGTCCGCT
Source organism: Actinomadura cremea (assembly GCF_014648495.1). Taxonomy (GTDB): domain Bacteria; phylum Actinomycetota; class Actinomycetes; order Streptosporangiales; family Streptosporangiaceae; genus Spirillospora; species Spirillospora cremea. Next base: position 234,576 of record NZ_BMRF01000002.1, on the reverse strand, counting down.
CCAGCGCGTCGCGGAGCGGCCCGGCCAGCGGATGGCCGCCGGTGGCGTGCACCGTCCACCCGCCCGTACCGCCGATGCCGCCGGCGCCGTCCGTGCCGTCCACCGTGAGGGAGGGCGCGATGGACGCGCCGGGCCGGGGCAGCGGTTCCGGGTCGAGGTCGAGGGAGAAGGCGCGCGCCCACGCGGCGGCCCCCGCGACCGCGGAGCCCGGCTCCAGGTCGCCCGGAAGGGCGGTCTCGGCGAGCGTGTCGAGCGTCTCGGCCAGCTCGCGGAGCGTGGCGGTGGCGAAGTTGGTCGGGGCCTGCGTCACCGCCAGGCCCCGCAGCCGCACCGCCTGGTTCACGACCTGGCCGACGGTGATCGAGCTGAGATGCAGGTCGTCCAGCGGCCTGCTGTCGTCGGCCACCATCTCGGGCGGCAGCTCGACGCGCTCGGCCAGCAGCCGCCGCAGCAGGTCGATGGCGGGCTCCGCCGCGTCGGCCTCCGCACCGTCGAGCGCCGCACCGTCCGCCGGAGCGTCCGGTTCCGGGACGGCTCGGCCGCTCCGGCGGGCCGTCCCGGTGATCCGGACCGGCGGCGGCGTCTCGCAGGGGCTCGCGAAGAAGGAGAACTTCGCCCCGATCTCCAGGGGCCGGGCCAGCCTGCCGTGGAACAGGACCTCGTGCCGGACGGGCGCGCCGCGCACGTACGCGGCGGCGAGCACGGTGAGGAACCCGCCGAGCGACTCGTCGTCGGTGTCCATCGCGACGGCGGGCACCTCGGTGATGTCGGCGGCCAGCCCGGTGAGCACCCGCCCGGGGCCGACCTCCACGAACAGGTCGACGTCCTTGGCCGCGACCTCCACCGCATGGCCGAACAGCACCGGGTCGGTGATCTGGCGCCGCAGCAGCGCCCGGACGTCGGTGCCGGCGGCCAGCCCGTCGCCGGTGACGGTCGACACCACGCGCCGTCCGACCGGCCCGAACCGCTCGCCGTCGAGCTCGCGGGCGAAGGCGTCGGCCGCCGGGGCGACCAGCGGGGAGTGGAAGGCGTGCGAGACCGGCAGGCGCACCCAGCTGACCCCGTTCGCGGCCGCGGCGCGGCCCACCGCCTCGATGTCCTCGACGGAACCGGCCAGGACGGTCTGGGCGGGGCCGTTGTGACCGGCGATCACCACCGGACGGTCTCCGACCAGCGCCGCCGCCTCGGCGGCGGGGCGCCCGACGCTCGCCATCGTGCCGGACGCGCTGTGCTCGGCCATGGTCCGGCCGCGCACCCCCGCGACGCGCAGCAGCGCGTCCTCGTCCATGGCTCCGGCCCAGTGCAGCGCGGACAGCTCGCCGAGGCTGTGGCCGACCGCGGCCTCGGCCTCCAGTCCCAGCAGGGACAGCGCCCGCAGCCCCGCCATCGCGCCGGTGACGATGCGCGGCTGCGCCACGTGCGTGGCGATCATGTCGCCGCGCTCGGGCAGCTTCGCGCGCAGGTAGACGTCCTCGACCTCGGCGAAGCGGCGGCGCAGCGCGCCCCCGGCGGTGCCGGTGCCCGAGCCCTGGCCGGGGAACAGGAAGCCGATGCGGCCCCGTCCGCTCACCCGGCCGAGGAACGCGCCGCCGTCGGGGGCGTGCAGGCCGCTCTCCCCCGACTCCAGCGCGGCCAGCACCCGGCGCAGTCGCGCCTCCGCGTGCTCCGGCGAGGACGCCACGACGGCGGCCCGGTACGGCCGGTCGCGCAGCTCCCGCTGGAGCACGACGGCCAGGTCGGACAGCTGCGCGTACGCCAGTTTCGGCACGAACTCGGCCAGCTCCGCGACCCTGGCCCGCAGCGCCTCCGCCGAATCGGCGTCGACCAGCAGCAGTTCCGCGTCCTGGACCGACGCCGCCAGCGCGCGGGTGCGGGTGTCGAACGGGACGCGCCTGCGCTCGTCCGCCCCCTCCAGCACGATGGGGGTGTTGATGCCGCCGAAGCCCATCGCGGTGACGCCCGCGCGCACCGGGGCGTCCGCGGGCCACGGCTCGGCCTTGCGCAGCACCCGCAGCGCCGCGTCGTCGTCCGCGAGCAGCGGGTGCGGGTCGACGCAGCCGGTGGTCGGCGGCAGGACCTGGTCGCGGACCGCCATCACGGCCTTGATCAGCCCGGCCACGCCGGCCGCGGCCTTGGTGTGCCCGATCATCCCCTTGATCGAGCCGACCGCGGCGGGGGCGGCCTGCGGGGCGGCCGCCCGGCGGGCCAGGGACAGCGCCGTCAGCTCGGTCGTGTCGCCGACCTCGGTGCCCGTGCCGTGCCCCTCGAACAGCGCGACGGTGTCGATGCCGAAGCCCGCCCGCTCGTACGCGCGGGTCAGCGCCAGCCGGTAGCCGTCGGCCTCCGGCCGGGTGATGCCGCCGCGGCCGTCGGACGAGATGCCCCAGCCGGCGATGGTCGCGTAGATCCGCCGCCCCTGGGCGCGGGCGTCCTCCTCCCGCATCAGCACGACCATGCCGCAGCCCTCGCCCGGCCAGAAGCCGTTGGAGCGGCGGTCGTAGAGCCGCATCTCGCCGCGGGCCAGCGCGCCCGTCTTGGCGAACCCGATGATCTCGAACGGGTCGATGGACAGGTCCACCCCGCCGGCGACCGCGACGTCGATGTCGCGGTCGAGCAGCGACCGGCAGGCCGTGGCCACCGACAGCAGCGAGGACGAGCACGCGCCGTCGACCGTGTAGCCGCCGCCCTTGAGGTCGAAGTGGTTGCAGACGCGTCCGGCGATGGTGTTGGACAGGCCGCCGGCGAGGGAGTCCTCGTCGATGGCGGGGAACGGCTCCTTGTACGCCTCCTCCAGGTCGTCCAGGAACGCGCCCAGCCGGTCGTCGTCCCAGCCTTCCTGCTCGCGGAGCCCGGCGGCCACCACGCGCCGCACGTACGGCCAGCGCAGCCGCAGCACGTTGGCGCGGGTGAACTCGCCGGTGAGGGTGTTGCCCACGATCACGCCGGTGCGTTCGCGGGGCAGCTCCCGGCCCTCCGGGAAGCCCGCGTCGGCCAGCGCCCGTCCGGCGACGTCGAGCGCCAGCCAGTGGGTGAGGTCGGTGGAGCGGTAGGTGCTGCCGGCGATGCGGTGGGCGACGCGGTCGAACTCGTACCCTTCGATGACGGCGGCCTTGCTGGCGTAGAACCGGTCGGGGGCGGCGGGGTCGGCGTCCCAGTAGTCCTCCAGCCGCATCCGCTCGTCGGGCAGCCGGCGGAACGCGCGGCGCCCGGCGAGGGCGTTCTCCCAGAGTTCCCGGGGGGACGCCGCGTCCGGATAGCGGCATGCCGCACCGACGACGGCGAGGCGGGTGCTGCTCATGCGGGCACGACCTCCTTGCCGGTGTCGGGCCGTCCGGCACCGGACCGGCCGTTGGCGGCGGCGTCGGGGGTGTTGGCGGCCTCGGCCGCCGCCCGCTCCTCGCGCGCCTTGTTCGAGAAGTGCAGCGCCCACAGGTAGACGCCGCGGATGAGGCAGACGATCGCCGTCGCGAAGAACAGGCCGTACGCGATGCCCGCCCCGGTGAGGAAGCCGTAGATGATCGCGATGCCGCCGCCGAAGGCGAACTGCGAGGCCGGCGCCGACGGGCTGGTGCCGGGGTCGGTCACCATGTAGTTGGTGTAGAGGACGAACGCGACGCCGGTCATCATGATCAGCGCCGCCGGGATCGAGGTGTCCAGCAGCCAGCCGCGGACCACGGCCTGGACGACGTAGATCGAGAGCCAGCCCATGATCAGCCACATCCGCCCGGTGAGCTTGGCGTTGAGCATCGTGCCCGCGCTCAGGATGATCACCGGGACGAGCCAGTCGACGGGGGCGTCGAACCGCTCGGTGAAGTGGTACGGCGGAGCGATGCTGGCCCACGGGAACAGCAGCAGGATGACGGTGATGCCGAAGTTCGACGGGTTCATGTAGTGCCGCATGCGGCCCCGCACCGGGGCCCGCAGCACCCACTTGGCCCCGACCGCGACCATCACGCCGAAGACCATGACCCACACGCGGTCATTGACGTAGATCAGCATGTTCATCGCCAGGGCGGTGATGTGCGCCGGGTAGAGGAACTCCATGACGCCGCGCCAGCCGCGCCCCATGAAGCGGGGGGTGCGGCCCTCGACGCGGGCCCCGATGGCCTCCAGCACGGCCTCGAACGTGTAGGCGGTGGCCATCGCGATGAACGGCCAGGTCCACGGCTGCTCGAACCCGAGGATCGTGTAGCCCAGGATGTTGAAGACCGACATCGACATGGCGAAGTTGCGCAGCGCCGTGACGACCTTCGGGTCGTGACGCGGTGGGATTGCCTTGGTCTCGGACATGTCCGGTCATTCCTCCTCGGCCGGGGTCTGCGTGTCCTGGGGCTGGTCGGGCTTGACGACTTCGGCACCGGAGCCGAGCCGCAGCGAGTGCCGGCCCGGGGCGAGCCGCAGCTCCTGGCGGTGCTCCGTGCCCGAGCGGTCCCGCCAGCACAGCTCGACCCGCACGGGGCCGGTGACCCCCTGGCCCAGGCCGATGTGCACCTCGTCGCTGCGCTTGCCGGAGTGGCCGCTGCCGCCGTCCACCCGGGCCAGGTGGTTGCGCCCGTCGGGGGTGGTGACCTTCACCTGCGCGCCGACGACCGGGCTGCCCGGCGCGGGCAGCGCGCCCTCGGCCGGTTCGGAGCCGCCGGATCCGGAGCCGCCGTCCTCGGTGTCGTGCGTCAGCCGCAGGTTGAGGTGGGCGCCCGGCGACGGGGCGGTGTTGTGGTAGAAGACGGGCTCCTCCCACTGGCGGGCCACGGCCATGTCGAGCCGGCCGTCGCCGTCGGCGTCGCCGACCGCGATTCCGCGGGTGGGCACCGGGATGGCCAGGCCGAGCTCGTCGGACACGTTCACGTATCGGCCGTCGTCGTCCGGAGCCCAGAAGGTCAGCCGCTGGCTGCCGGCGATGTCGTCACCGGCCCGCACGTGCGGCCACCAGCGCGGGTCCTCCACCACCAGGTCGTTGGATGCGGCGAGTTCCTGCAGCTGGGGCCACCGGTTCACCTCGCCCTTGACGAACCCGTTGGTCTGGGCGATGGCGGGGTCGCCGCTGTTGTCGAAGTCGCCGACCTTGACGTCCCAGGCCCAGCCGGACCACGCGGTCCCCTTCTCGGCGCTGCGGTCCGTCCACGGCGCGCCTCCGTCCCGCAGCTTCGCCCGGAGATCGGCCTGGCTCTTCGCGGTGTTGTAGAAATGGAGATTGCTCTCCTGGATGCCGAACGTCGTCGTGATGTTGCTGACGAACAAGTCGTACAGGCCGTCGTGATTGAAATCGGCGAAGTCGATTCCCATACCCTTGAAGGAATCGTCGCCGATCCGCAGCGACTTCGGCAGGCCCGGAGTGCGGGCCCCGTGCACGGCCTGGAATTCGATCTTTCCGGGCGTGGAAATGTTGTAGAGGAGGGCGTCCTTGCCGTGGTCCTGGGCGATGTAGAGCTCGGGGCGCTGGTCGCCGTCCAGGTCGTTCGCCCCGGCCGCCAGCACCCAGCCCTTGGAGATCTCGCGCGGGAGCACGTCGTCGAGCCGCTCGAACTCGACCGACGGACGTTCACCGGCGGTGGCGCCCTTCCAGCGGAAGAAGTAGTCCTCCCCGGCGTTGGTGGCGTTCGACAGCGACCGGTTCATCTCGACGCCGCCGCTCTTGCGGGGATCGAGCACGGGACCGTGCGGGAAGTAGTTCCCCAGGTAGATGTCGTAGTGGCCGTCGCCGTCGAAGTCGTCGATCGCCACGGCGTTGGAGTTCCACTGCGGTCCCGTGTAGGCCCGGCCGCCCGCGTTCGGCACCAGCTCGGTCGGGACGTACGCGTCCGCCGTCAGCTTCTCGGCGTCCGCGCTGGCGAGATGGACGATCGGGGTGCGGCCCCACATGTAGACCAGCAGGTCCATCCGGCCGTCCTCGTTGAAGTCGCCGGGCGCGCACCCCATCGGGGCCATCGCGTCGTTCATCGGCAGCGAGCCGGTGTCCAGCGCGAACGACGCGTACCGGTCCGAGCGGGCGCCCGGAGCCGGCGTCACCACGACCCGGTCGATCCGCGGATCGGTGATGCACAGGTCGTTGGGCAGCCCGTCGCCGTCGAGGTCGTTCATCGCGACGCCGGCCCCGACGGAGGAGATCCAGGCGTCGATGTTCTCGTAGTCCTTGTTGACCTCGCGGATCGTCTGCTGCGCGAAGCCGCCCGGCATCGCGATGCTCATCGGCTCGAACCCGTACCGGGCCGCCACATCGGCCTTCTCGGCGGCGGGCGCCTCGGGCAGCTTGACCACGAAGAACGTCCCGACCACCAGCACGAGCGCCACAACGCCCGGTAGCTGCTTGCGCAGCCAGCCATAGCCCGCGGACATGGCCTAGCACCTCCCCTTCGCTGCGAACTCGTCGGCGATGCGCCGCCGCCACACCTCGAACGCGGGCTGCGCGCCCCCGTCCTCTTCCACCGCTTCCTCGCGTCCGGGCCGCGCCTCGACGCAGACCTGCGCGGCCCGGTCGGGGTCCATGTCGCAGAAAACCCGCGTCCCGATCCCGGTGTGCGGCGTCTCCAGCCCGGCGCGCCGCCGGGCCTCCGCCGCGAACGCGCTCCCCTGCGCGACGAACGGGCGGTGCTCGCCCGCGCGCTTCCAGAACCCGCGCAGCTCGTCCTCGTCCGCGCCGCCCGCGTAGGTGGCGGCCAGCCCCGCGCCCGAGTACAGGTCGGACCGGCGGCCGGGGGCGAAGCCCTCGATCAGCCCGGCCACCACGTCGGGGTCGGTGCCGCCGACGAACCACAGGGCACGCCCGATGCCCTGGTCGATGGCGCGGTCGGCGTAGCCGTGCGGGTCGTGGGCGGGCCAGGGGAACCGGGCCACCCGGTAGTGGCGGTGGACGTACTGGTCGGTCTTGAAGTACGCCTGGTGGAAGCCGTACCCGTCGAGCGGGAACCACCGCATCAGGGGATCCGCGGGCGGCTTCGGCCAGCGGAATCTCGGCAGCCGCGCCATCGCCCAGCCGACCCCGATGTAGGCCATGTAGACGTGCGGCTCGCCCGTTCCCCGCAGGAACGCCTCCGTCCGCCGGCCGCGCGCGAACGTCAGCGCGTCGACCGTCGCGAACCCCATCGCCGCGCCCTCGAACGCGAACCCCCGGTACCGCGTCGGGACGGGCTGGAGCAGTCGCGGGATCTCCTCCGGAGCGCCCGTCTCGACGGCGTGGCCGAACCCCGCCAGGAAACTCCCGCCGATCGTCTCCAGTACCTCCCGGCCGGCGGAGTTCTTCACATGGAACTTGCGCTTTTCCAGGCTGGTCTCAGCCTTGTCCGGGGTGAGGACACGCCTGGCCAGTTTTCTCAGTACGGCGGTCAATGTATTCCCCATTCGACGACCGTGGGACGCATTCGGCACTTCGCCCGGCAGCGGGCAGCCGCCTTTCGCTTAAATCTAGCCAGACCGCGCCGCCCCGTTTCTACTTCATCCGTGCGGACCCGGAGCGCAATAATTCAATAGCGTGAACAGTTGCGCCCCGCGGACGCAATTGAACGGCCGTTTCGGAGAAATACCTGAACGCCGCCGGGCGCGGCGGGGCGCGCGGCGGGCGAGCGGGCCGGGGTCACCCGGCGGTCCGCTCCAGGCGGGCGAAGTGGGCGCGCACGTTCCCCCGCCACAGCTCGTAGGCCGGTACCGGACGCGCGCGTCCGGTACCGGCCTCGGAGTCGTCGGCCAGCGCGACCGCCGCGTCGACGGTCACGTCCGCGAGCGCGGCGACCGTGGTCCCGGTGTGCGCGGGCACGTGCCCGGCGTACGACCGGGCCTTGACGGCGAACACGACGCCCTGCGCGAGTTCGGGCCGGTGCTCGCCCGCCTCGCGGCGCAGCACCGCCAGGCCCTCGGCCGTGCCGCCCCCGGCGAACGCGGCGGCCAGGCCGACCCCGCTCCACAGGTCGGCGTGCCGGTGCGCGGCGAAGCGCCGGACGGCGGCGGCGACCTCGGGCGCGCGGCCGCCGCAGATGAACCACAGGGCCCGGCCGATCCCCTGGTCGACGGCGCGCGGGAAGTAGTCGGGCGCCCCCTCCCACGGGTAGGGCGCGGGCACCTCCTGCCGTCCCACCCACCGGTCGGTGTGAAAGTAGGCCAGGTCGAAGCCGTAGCCGTCGACCGCCAGCCAGGACATCGCCGGGTAGTAGGCCGCGCCGGGCAGGTCCGGCAGCACGCCCTTCCACAGGATCCGCGGCAGCCGCGCCATGGCGAACCCGATGCCGATGTAGGAGAGGAAGATGTGCGGGCGGCCCGGCCCCCGCAGGAGGTCACGGGTGCGGTGCCCCCGCCCGGCGCGCATCGCGTCGCGGATCGTGCAGGCCATCGTCGCGCCCTCGTACGCGAACCCCCGCAGCTCCGGCGTCACGAACTCCAGCCGCCGCTCCAGCTCCGCCAGGCCGCGGATCTCGATGCCCCACTCGAAACCGCAGACCACCGACTGCGGGATGGCCTCCAGCTTCCGCGTCGCCGGGCCGGCGGGCCCGGAGGGGAAGCCGCGCCGCGCGAACGTCACCTCGTCCAGGGACGGGGCGAGCACGGTCCTGCGCAGCGTTCCGAGGAGAGTGGACATCGCGCCTCCCGATGACGACCAGACCCCTTCATGCTGATACGGGCGCAAAACGGGCACATCTCTTGAGTTGCCATGTTCGGGGACGGGACGGCGCCCGGGGCGGCGGGCCCGCCCGCGGCGCTCGAACCGGCCGCGGATGGAAGATCATCGGCACGGATGCGGGCCGGCGAACGTCCAGGCGGCCCGACGAGGGTCCGGGGCGCTGCTGCGATCACCGAACATAGGGTGCTTTACTAGCCGGTACCGCACCTGAAAGCGAACACTTACAGCCCTCCCGGGAGGTTCTCATGTCCGTGGCCACGGAGAGCAACGAGAAGACGTTCGCGTCACTGAACCCGGCGACCGAGGAGGTCGTCGCCGAGTACCCGATCCACGACGAGTCCGCCGTGGCCGCCGCGATCGACCGGGCCCGGGAGGCGTCGCGCTGGTGGGGCGAGCTGGGCCGGCGCGAACGCCGGCTGCGGCTGCTCAACGTCAAGGGCGCGCTCGCCCGCAACCTCAACCGGATGGCCGAGATCATCCACCAGGAGACCGGCAAGCCGATCGCCGACGCCCAGCTCGAGACGATCATGGCGATCTCGCACCTGGACTGGGCGGCGCGCAACGCCCAGAAGGTGCTCGGGCCGCGCACCGTCTTCCCGGGCATGATGGCGATCAACCAGAAGTGCACGCTGGAGTACCAGCCGCTCGGCGTCGTCGGCGTCATCGGGCCCTGGAACTACCCGATCTTCACCCCGATCGGCTCGATCGCGTACGCCCTCGCCGCCGGGAACACCGTCGTCTTCAAGCCGTCCGAGTTCACCCCGGGCGTCGGCACCTACCTCGCCGAACTCGTCGCCGGCGTCGTCCCCGAGCACCCGATCCTGCAGGTCGTGACCGGTTACGGCGCGACGGGCGCCGCGCTCGCCGCGTCCCCCCACATCGGCAAGCTCGCGTTCACCGGCTCGGCCCGCACCGCCAAGAAGGTGATGGCCGCGTGCGCCGAGAACCTCACCCCGATCGTGGCCGAGTGCGGCGGCAAGGACGCCTGCATCGTCGACGCCGACGCCGACCTCGACGCCGCCGCGGACGCCGCGCTGTGGGGCGCGATGTCCAACGCCGGGCAGACCTGCATCGGCGTCGAGCGGATCTACGTCGTCGACCGCGCCTACGACGCCTTCCTCGGCAAGCTCACCGACAAGGCCCGCGAGCTGCGTCCCGGCTTCGACCGCGAGGCCGCCTACGGCCCGATCACGATGCCCGGCCAGCTGGAGATCATCGAGCGGCACATCAAGGACGCCATCGACCGGGGCGGCAAGGCGGTCGTCGGCGGGCCCGAGTCCGTCCGCAAGCCCTACGTGGAGCCGGTCGTCCTCACCGACGTCCCGGACGACTCGTCCGCCGTCTGCGAGGAGACGTTCGGCCCGACGATCACCGTGCACCGCGTCGCGTCGCTCGACGAGGCCGTCGAGAAGGCCAACCGCACCGCCTACGGCCTGGCCGGGACGATCTTCTCCGGCAACAAGTCCCGCGCGATGGAGGCGGCCCGCACGATGCGCTCCGGCATGACCTCGATCAACGCGTTCGCCGCGTTCGCGCAGGTCGCCGCGCTGCCGTTCGGCGGCGTCGGGGAGTCGGGCTTCGGCCGCATCCACGGCGCCGACGGGCTGCGCGAGTTCGCCCGCCCGAAGGCGATCACCCGGCAGCGGTTCACGACCATGAACCTGACGTCGTTCGCCCGCTCCGACAAGGAGATGGCGCGCGTCCTCGGCCTCATCAACATGCTGCACGGCAAGCACTACAAGAGGTGATCATGGACGGCGGTTCCGCACCGGTGCGCAGCGGGTGGTGGGCTCCGCTGCGTCCGGTGCCGCCGCCCCCGGACGACTTCCGCCCGTTCACGGGCGCCGACCTGCCCGCCCTCGCCGCCCTCATGTGGGACGCCTACCGCGGGACCCCCGACGAGGGCGACGTCGGCGGCCCCGACGGGGCGCTGCGCGAGCTGCACCGGACGCTGGACGGCGAGTACGGGACGTTCCTGCCCGGCGCGTCGTTCGTCGCCGAACCGGACGGACGTCCCGTCGCCGCCGCCCTCGTGACCCTCTACCGGGACGAGCCGCTGCTCGCGTTCCTGTTCACCGCGCCGACGCACGCGGGGCGGGGGCTCGGGCACGAGCTCGTCCTGGCGGTCATGCACGTCCTCGCCGGGCGCGGCCACGACACCCTCACCCTCGCGGTGACCAGGCGCAACCGCCGCGCCCGCCTCCTCTACCACCGCCTCGGCTTCGTCGAGGTGGGCTGAGGTCCGGGCGGACGTCGGGCTTACGGCCGCCTAAGGCGCCTAGGCGGCTAAGGCGGTTCTGAGGCGCGAGGATAAGGCTCAGTACCGATGTGGCGGGTACCGCCTTAGGGCGAACCTCGTAGGTGTCGGGCCACGAGGGCCCGGCGGAACCGAGGAGAAGCCATGATCCGCCCGGAGATCACCCAGGACATCATCGACGACCGCGTACGGCAGCGCCGGGCCGAGGCCCGCAAGGCGCGCCGCGTCCGGATCGCGAAGGCCCTCAAGCGGTGACGCCCGCAGGCCGTAGGCGCGCGACGCGCGACGCGCACCGAACGCCCCCGTCCGATCCGGACGGGGGCGTTCCTCGTCGTGCCGGGAGCCTTCAGGCGTTCGCGGGCTTGAGCGGGGTCCTGCCGCGGATCAGGTCGGACGCGCGTTCGGCGATCGCGATCGTCGGAGCGTTGGTGTTGCCGCGCGGAACGGACGGCATCACGGACGCGTCGACCACGCGCAGGCCGTCGACCCCCCGCACGCGCAACTCGGTGTCCACGACCGCGCCCATCGCGCACGTGCTCGTCGGATGGAACAGCGTCGCGCACTCGCGGCGGACGAACTCGACGATCGCCGCGTCGTCGGACACCTGCTCGCCGGGCGCGAACTCGCCGCCGAGCAGGGACGCGAGCGGACCCGTGTCGGCGATCGCGCGGGCCTGCTTCACCCCGGCCACGAGGATGTCGAGATCGCCCTTCGCGGAGAGGTACGCGGGATCGATCAGCGGCTTGGCGTGCGGGTTCGCCGACCGGAGCGTGAGCGCGCCCCGGCTCTGGACCGCGATCGCGGTGACCATGACCGACAGGAGCCGCTGGGACGGCTCGACGAGCCCCTGGTCGATGAACGGGGTCGGCAGCACGTGGTACTGCAGGTCCGGGGCGGGGAGCCCCTCGGCCGTCCGGACGAACCCGCCCGCCTCGGCGACGTTCGACGCGTACGGGCCGCGCCCCAGAGCGGCGTGCAGCGCGAACGTGAGCGGGTTGGCCTGCTCCCAGAGGTTCTTGGTCCGGGGCGTGGCGTACATGACGTTCACGAACGGATGGTCTTGCAGGTTCCGGCCGACCGGGGAGTCGACGAGCACGTCGATGCCGTGCTCGCGGAGATGGTCGGCGGGCCCCACACCCGAGAGCATGAGGAGCTGCGGGCTGTTCACCGCCCCGCCGGACAGGACGACCTCGGCGTTCGCCCGCGCGGTCAGCGACTCCCCGCGCGCCTCGTACGTCACGCCCGCCGCCCGTCCGTCCTCGATCAGGACGCGGGTCGCGAGCGCGTCGGTGACGACGGTCAGGTTCGGACGGTACTCGTTCGGGTGCAGGTACGCGTCCGCCGCCGACCAGCGGCGCCCGCGCCTGTGCGTGACCTGGTAGAAGCCCGCGCCGTCCTGGTCGGCGCCGTTGAAGTCGGGATTGGCGGCGAGCCCGTGCGCCTTCGCCGACTTCACCCACGCCTGCGTGAGCGGGTGCTTGAACCGCAGGTCCTCGACGCGGAGCGGGCCGCCCACGCCGTGGTACGCGGACTCGCCGCGCTGCTGGTCCTGCGAGCCGCGGAAGTACGGCAGCAGGTCCTCGTAGCCCCAGCCGACGCAGCCGTGCTCGTCCCGCCAGGTGTCGTAGTCGTGCCGGGAGCCCCGGATGTAGATCATCGCGTTGGTGGACGAACTGCCCCCGAGCGTCCGCCCGCGCGGCCAGTACACGCTGCGCCCGGCGGCGTGCTCCTGCGGGACGGTCGCGAAGTCCCAGTCGTACGGGCCCTTGATCAGCGACGCGACGGCGGCCGGGATGTGGATCTCGGGGGCGTCGTCGGGCGGGCCCGCCTCCAGCAGCAGCACCGTCACCGACGGGTCCTCGGTCAGCCGGGCGGCCAGCACGCATCCGGCGCTGCCCGCACCCACGATGATGTAGTCGTACATGACGCCTCCCGAAGGGACAATGTCGGTCGAACACTACCGAACGCCCTTCGGGACGGTGCCCGGCGTAGGGTGGCCGACATGGCGAAGAACAGGGAGAACCCCGTCGTCCTGTCCCGGATCTACACCCGGACGGGCGATGAAGGGACGACCGCGCTGGGCGACGCGTCCCGCACCCGCAAGACCGACCCGCGCCTGGCCGCCTACGCCGACGTGGAGGAGGCCAACGCCGCGATCGGCGCCGCGCTCTCCCTCGGCTCCCTGCCCGCGGACGTCGCCGCGCTCCTCGTCCGCGTGCAGAACGAGATGTTCGACGTCGGCGCGGACCTGTGCGCACCGGTCGTCCCGGATCCCGAGTACCCGCCCCTGCGCATCGACCCGTCCTACATCGAGCGGCTCGAGGCCGACTGCGACGAGCAGAACGAGAAGCTGCGGCCGCTGCGCAGCTTCATCCTGCCGGGCGGGGCCCCCGGCGCCGCGCTGCTGCACGTCGCGCGGACCGTCGCCCGGCGCGCCGAACGCACCGCGTGGGCGGCGGTCGAGGCGCACGGCACCGCCGCCGAGGGCGACCCCGAGGCCGTCGAGGGCGGCGTCAACCCGCTGGCCGTCCAGTACCTCAACCGGCTGTCGGACCTGCTGTTCATCCTCTGCAGGGTCGCGAACGCCGAGCACGGCGACATCCTGTGGAAGCCCGGCGGCGAACGCTAGGACGGGAAGGACCGTCGACGCGGAGGACGCGGAGGACGCGGGAGACGCGGGAGACGCGGGAACGTGAACGGGGCGGGGCCCGCCGGCCCCGCCCCTCCGCTCTCCCGGCCGCTCAGCGGATCAGGTGACCGCCGTTCCACAGCGGGCCCGCCGCGCCAGCCGCCACCGGCAGCAGCCGGGCGTCGCCGTTCACCGCGACCGTGCTGGCCGCGAGCAACTGCGTGACGTGCGCGACGCCGTCGACGTTCGTGTCCAGCAGCTTCATGTTCACGTTCTTCATCCGGTCGCACTTCGCGTGGTAGCACGGGTCGTAGGTCTTGCCCGCGCGCCCCCCGTACGCCTTCGCCTCGGCCGCCGTCTTGACGCCGTCCGCCCCGGTGGCGAGGCCCCCGGCCGGGATGCCGTGGTCGATGAACGGACCGTAGTCCGAGCGCCCGTTGAAGACGGCCTCGGCGGTCGGCAGGTCGCGCGCCCTGTAGTACTCGCGGAACATCTTCTCGATCGCCGCCGAACCGGCCGGCGGGGTGGTGCCCTGGCCGAGCGAGTGGTCGCCGTCGTACACGGCGCGGATCCCGTTCGGCGAGCCGAGCATGTCGAAGTTGAGGTTCACGGCGATGTTCCGCCGGTCGGACGGGTCCATCTTCTCGACGTAGTGGGTCGAACCGTGCAGCCCCTCCTCCTCGGCGCCCCACCAGGCGAACCGCACCCGGTTCCGCAGCCCGTCCTCGCCGAGCGCGCCGATCTCCTCCGCGACCGCGAGCAGCGCGGCCGACCCGGTCGCGTTGTCGTTGAGGCCCGGCCCGTCCTTCACGCTGTCGAGGTGCGCCCCCACGACCACCACGTTGTCGGCACGTCCCTGCTTCGTGTCGACGATGACGTTGCTGGACGCCCGCTCACCGTGCTCGGTGTCGGTCTTCACCCGCATCCTCAGCCCACCCTTGGCCGCCGCCTTCACCAGCTCGGCGCCGACCTCGTGGCTCGAACCCACCACCGGCAGCTTCGACGGCTTGTCGAGCGTCCCGTCGATCGGGCCCTTCTCACCGGGCTTGTTGTAGATGATCGCCGCGGCCGCACCGGCGGACCGGGCCCGCGCCGCCTTCGACTCGAACGTGCACTTCCCGCGCTGCATCAGCGCGATCGAGCCCTTGGCGAACCCCGTGAAGTCCGCCTTCTCGCACCCGCTGGTGCCCTCCGCGCCCTTGGCCGGGACGTCCACGGGGACCACGCGGGCGGTGACGTCCCCGGAACCGGAGTACATCATCGTGGCGAAGTCCACGCCCGCCTCGTAAGCCTTCTCCGTGCCCGTGCCCGTGCCCTTGCCCTTGCCCGCCGCCCGCGACATGACCGCGACCGAACGCTCCGTCCAGTACGGGTAGGTGAACTTCTGCACCGTCGGCGAGAACCCCGCCTTGCGCAGCCGCCCGACGACGTACTTCACGGAGATCTCGTAACCGGGCGTGCCGGACGCGCGGTTGCCGCCGTTGTAGTCGCCGATCTGCTGGAACGCCTCCAGATGCCGCCGCACGTCCTCGATCGTCACCAGCTCGGCGAGGTCGGGCCGGTCGGGCGCAGCCCCCGGACCGACCAGAGCGGCCGGAGCGACGAGAGCGGCGGGAGCGGCACCGGCCGGCGGCACCGCGGACAGCGCCAGGAGGAACACGGTCGCGGCGGGCAGCGCCACGGCCGGACCACTGAGCAGCTTGCGCAACTTGGACTCCTGCGAACGGGAAGGGAGCTGACCAGCAGCGATCCTCTCCGCACGCTCGGTGACCGGCAAGCCGCACGACCGTACCCGGGACGAACCGATACCGCACCCTTACCCGCCCCTGCCGAACCGAGCCGGACCGGGAGGTGAGACGAACGAACGAAGCCGTATATCCGGCTCAAAACTCCCCTGGCATCCCGGGCACACGAGCCCCCCAGGCACCCCAGGCACCCCAGGCCCTCACGCCCCCAGGCACCCCAGGTCCCCAGGCACACGGACGCTCGGGCGGTTACTCGGGGACGTGCAGGTCGACCGGGAAGCCGGGCGGCGCGGCCTCCAGCCACGCCAGGAAACCGGTCAGCGCGGACGCGCCCATCGCCAGCTCGACGGTCAGGTCACCGTCGCGGACCTCGATGACGCTCACGTCCGGCAGCAGGCCCTCGGCCTCCTCCGGCCCCGGGCGCCTGCGGTTGGACACGACGAGGCCCCGGCGGTGGATCACCTGCCGGGGCCTTCTGCTGAATCCGAACACGCGGTGCCAGTGCAGGACATCGCCTTTGTAGCGGCCGATGCCCAGGCGCCACACCCCCGGGGCGCCGCCCTCCTCGGCCGGCAGCTCCCGCAGGCTGCACTCGACCGCGCCGCCGCCGCGCACGAACAGGCGGCGGCGTACCGCCATCGCGAGGAAGACGAGCGCGCACACCGCGGCGAGGGCGGCGAGCACCGCGCCGACGTCCAGTGCCAGGTGCTCGCCCAATTCCCCCCGCCGTTCCGCTCGGCCCCGCCGTCAGGCCACGATCCTAGGCTTCGACGCCCGCCGCGCGCAGCCGCGCGCGGGCCCGCCGCTCCGCCGTCGTGTCCTCGTCGGCGGACGCCTCCGCCGCCTCGAGCGCGCGCCGCGCGTCCTCGACGTCGACCTCGTGGCTCAGCTCGGCCTGCTCGGCCAGCACCGACACCTCGTCGGCCGCGACGGAGAAGAAGCCGCTGCCGACCATCGCGGTGACCGGCTCGCCGCCGTCGGCGGGCTCGATCTTGACCACGCTGCCGTCGAGGAGGACGCCGAGCACCGGAGCGTGCCCCGGCAGGATGCCGAGCGAGCCCTCGATGGTCTGCGCGACCACCATCTTGGCATCGCCGGACCAGATCTCGCGCTCCGGCGAGACCAGCCCGACCTTCAGGGTTGCCACGTCACAATCCTCCGATTAGCGAAGCGGTCCGGTTCCGACACCGCCGGGCCCCGATCCCCCGGGACCCGGCGGCACCGGAGCGGACTACTTCTCCAGCTCCTTGGCCTTCTTCTCGACGTCCTCGATGCCACCGCACATGAAGAACGCCTGCTCGGGGATGTGGTCGTACTTGCCCTCCGCGATGGCCTTGAACGACGCGACCGTCTCGTCCTTCGGCACCGTCACACCGGGCTGGCCGGTGAACTGCTCGGCCACGTACATCGGGTGCGACAGGAAACGCTCGATGCGCCGCGCCCGCTGGACGGTGACCTTGTCCTCTTCGGAGAGCTCGTCGATACCGAGGATGGCGATGATGTCCTGCAGCTCCTTGTACTTCTGCAGGATCCGGATCACTTCCTGGGCGACCTCGTAGTGCTCGGTCCCCAGAATCTGCGGGTCCATGATCCGCGAGGAGGAGTCGAGCGGGTCGACCGCCGGGTAGATGCCCTTCTCGGTGATGGCCCGGGAGAGCGTCGTGGTGGCGTCCAGGTGCGCGAACGTGGTGTGCGGCGCCGGGTCGGTGATGTCGTCGGCGGGCACGTAGATCGCCTGCATCGAGGTGATCGAGTGACCGCGCGTCGAGGTGATCCGCTCCTGCAGAACGCCCATCTCGTCCGCCAGGGTCGGCTGGTAGCCCACCGCGGACGGCATGCGCCCGAGCAGCGTGGAGACCTCCGAGCCGGCCTGGGTGAACCGGAAGATGTTGTCGATGAACAGCAGCACGTCCTGGTTCTGGACGTCGCGGAAGTACTCGGCCATCGTCAGCGCCGACAGCGCGACCCGCAGACGGGTGCCCGGCGGCTCGTCCATCTGGCCGAACACGAGCGCGGTGTCCTTGAGGACGTCCGCCTCTTCCATCTCCACCCAGAGGTCGTTGCCCTCACGGGTGCGCTCGCCGACGCCCGCGAACACCGAGGTGCCGCCGAAGTTGCGGGCGACACGCCGGATCATCTCCTGGATGAGGACGGTCTTGCCCACACCGGCGCCGCCGAACAGACCGATCTTCCCGCCCTTGACGTACGGGCAGAGGAGGTCGATGACCTTGATGCCGGTCTCCAGCATCTCGGTCCGGGACTCCAGCTGGTCGAACGCCGGCGCCTTGCGGTGGATGCCCCAGCGCTCGCTGACGTTCAGGGAGGCCGTCGGGACGTCCAGCGTCTCGCCGAGGGCGTTCCACACGTGCCCCTTGGTGACGTCGCCGACCGGAACCGAGATCGGCTCGCCGCTGTCGATGACCGGAGCACCGCGGACGACGCCGTCGGTGGGCTTCATGGAGATGGCCCGGACCATGTTGTCGCCGAGGTGCTGGGCGACCTCCATGGTGAGGGTCTGGGTGTCGCCGCCCAGGTTCGCCTCGACGGTGAGGGCGTTGTAGATCTCCGGGATGGCGTCGGCGGGGAACTCCACGTCGACGACCGGGCCGATGACACGGGCGACGCGCCCGGTCGCGGTCGCCGTCTCTACCTGTGCAGTCATTATCTACTCCCCGCCAGAATCGGCGAGCGCGTCAGCGCCACCGACGATCTCGCTGATTTCCTGGGTGATCACGGCCTGCCGCACCTGGTTCATCTGGCGCGTGTAGACCTCGACCAAATCGTTCGCGTTGTCGGTCGCCGACTTCATCGCCCGCTGCTTCGACGCCTGGTAGGACGCCGCGGATTGCAGCAGCATGTGGAAGATGCGGCTCTCGACGTAGTTGGGCAGCAGCAGGTCCAGCGCGGCCTGCGCCGACGGCTCGAACTCGTACGCCGGCGGCACCTTGTCGCTGGTGACCTCGTCGAGTTCCAGCGGCATCAGGCGCGTGACCCGGGCCTCCTGCGTCAGCCGCGTGACGAACTCGGTGTAGACCACGTGGATCTCACCGACGCCGCCCTCCGCGTCCGTCTTCAGGAAGTCCTCGGTCATCCGCCGTCCGATCCGCTCCGCCGAGGCGAAGTCGGGCCGGTCGGTGAACCCCGACCAGTCCTCCTGGATGTGCCGGTCGCGGAACCGGTACCAGGTGATGCCCTTGGCGCCGATCACGTACGGGACCGGCTCGCGGCCCTCGTCCCGCAGCCGCTTGATCAGCGCCTCGGCCTCACGAATGACGTTGACGTTGTACGCGCCGCAGAAGCCGCTGTCGCTGGTGATGATCAGCACCGCGCTGCGGTTGTCGGCCGGCTGCTCCTGAAGGAGCGGATGGTCGACACCCACATGGTGACTCACCAGCGCGGACAGGGCCTGCGTGATCTGGTCGGCGTACGGCTTGGACGCCGCCACCGCCTGCTGGGCCTTGACGATCCGCGAGGTGGCGATCATCTCCTGGGCACGCGTGATCTTGGCGGTCGACTTGACCGACCTGATCTTCTGCCGGAGTTGGCGAACCTGGGCCATAGCCCGTCAGCCCTTCTTGACGCGGGTGATCGTCTCCTGGCCGACGGCCTCCTCGTCGATCGCGTCGACGTTCTCCTCCACGGCCAGCAGTTCACCCTCGCTGGTCTGGAAGCCCTTCTTGAAGGAGGCCATCGTGCGCTCGAGCGCGCCCAGGCCGTCGTCCGAGAGCTGACCCGTCTCGCGGACGGAGGTCAGCAGACCGGCCTCCTCGCGCTGGACGTGGTCGAGGAACTCGCGCTCGAAGCGGCGGATGTCGGCGACGGGGACGTCGTCCAGCTGGCCGGACGTGCCGGCCCACACCGACACGACCTCCTGCTCGACCGGGAACGGGCTGCCCTGCGGCTGCTTCAGCAGCTCGACCAGGCGCGCACCGCGGTCCAGCTGCGCGCGGGACGCGGCGTCCAGGTCGGACGCGAAGGCGGCGAACGCCTCCAGGTCGCGGTACTGCGACAGCGCCAGCTTCAGCGAACCGGCGACCTTGCGCATCGCCTTGATCTGCGCGGAACCACCGACTCGGGAGACCGAGATGCCGACGTTGATGGCCGGACGGACGCCCTGGTTGAACAGGTCCGTCTCCAGGAAGCACTGGCCGTCGGTGATGGAGATGACGTTCGTCGGGATGTACGCCGACACGTCGTTGCCCTTGGTCTCGATGATCGGCAGACCCGTCATCGAACCGGCGCCCAGGTCGTCCGACAGCTTCGCGCAGCGCTCCAGCAGGCGCGAGTGCAGGTAGAAGACGTCGCCCGGGTATGCCTCGCGGCCCGGCGGGCGGCGCAGCAGCAGTGACACCGCGCGGTACGCCTCGGCCTGCTTCGACAGGTCGTCGAAGACGATCAGGACGTGCTTGCCCTGGTACATCCAGTGCTGGCCGATCGCCGACCCGGTGTAGGGGGCGATGTACTTGTAGCCGGCCGGGTCGGATGCCGGGGCCGCCACGATCGTGGTGTACTCGAGCGCGCCGGCCTCCTCCAGGGAGCGGCGCACGTTGGCGATCGTGGAGCCCTTCTGGCCGATGGCGACGTAGACGCAGCGGACCTGCTTGCTCTCGTCGCCCGACTCCCAGGCTTCCTTCTGGTTGATGATGGTGTCCACGGCGACGGTCGTCTTGCCCGTCTGCCGGTCACCGATGATCAGCTGGCGCTGGCCGCGGCCGATCGGCGTCATGGCGTCGATCGCCTTGATGCCGGTCTGCAGCGGCTCGCTCACCGACTGCCGCTGCACCACGGTGGGCGCCTGCAGTTCCAGCGCACGGCGCTCGGTCGTCTCGATCGCGCCCTTGCCGTCCAGCGGGTTGCCCAGCGAGTCCACGACACGGCCGAGGTAGCCGTCGCCGACGGGAACCGAGAGGACCTCGCCGGTCCGGCGGACCTTCTGGCCCTCCTCGATGCCGCTGAATTCACCCAGGACGACGGCGCCGATCTCGCGCACGTCCAGGTTCAGAGCCAGGCCGCGGGTACCGTCCTCGAACTCCAGGAGTTCGTTCGCCATCGCGGAGGGCAGTCCCTCGATGTGGGCGATACCGTCGCCCGAATCGACGACGGTGCCGACCTCTTCGCGCGCGGCGGCCTCGGGCTCGTACGACTGGACGAAGCGCTCCAGCGCGTTCCGGATCTCGTCCGGACGGATCGTCAGCTCCGCCATGATTCCTCTCTTGCTCCCTTTGGGGTCAGCTCTGCCGGCTTCAGCCGGTACCGAGCCGCCGGCGGACGTCGTCCAGCCGTCCGGCGATCGTGCCGTCGATGATCTCGTCCCCGATCTGGATCGACAGACCGCCGATCGTGGACGGGTCGAGCTCGATGTTCAGGTGTACCTCGTGCCCGTACGCGGCGGCGAGCACCGCCGCGAGCCGCGTGCGCTGCGCCTCGGTCAGCTCGACCGGCGTCCGGACCAGGGCCACCAGCCGCTGCCGCCGCCGGGTGACGAGCTTGCCGTACTCGGCCAGCCCCGCCTCCAGGCTACGCCCTCGCGGACGCAGAACGACCTCGGTGACCAGGGCCAATGTGGCCGCGGTCGCCTTGGCCTCCAGCAGCTCGCGGAGCACCCCGAGCTTCCGGTCGTCCGGCAGGGCGCGGTTGGTCAGCGCGGCGCGCAGCTCCGCCTCGCCCTCGACGAGCCGGGAGAACCGGAAGAGCTCGTCCTCCAGCTCGTCGATCTTCCCGTCCGCCTCGGCGCGGGCGGCCTCGGCGGTGACCGCGAGGACCTCCACCGCGTCCGCCAGCTCCGTGGGCGAGGACCAGCGCAGCGCGACGACGTCGGCGACCAGCCCGAGAGCGGCCGGCGTGACCTTGCCCTCCAGCAGGATCCGGACGAGCTGCGCCTTGTCGGCGCCGTCCCGCGAGGGGTCGGACACCGCCCGCCGCAGCCCGTGCTCGCGGTCGATCAGGTGCAGCACCGAGAACAGGTCGCCGCCCAGCCGGGCCAGGTCGGCGCCACCGGAGGCGACGACCGCCTCCAGCCGCTCCCCGGCCTCGGCCAGCGACGCCCTGCTCACCGCTCCCGTGATGGTCATGATGTGATCTGCTCCTGCGTGCGAGCACGGTCCTCGAGCTCTTCGAGGAACCGGTCGACCACCCGGCTCTGCCGCGCGCTGTCCTCGAGGGACTCGCCCACGACGCGTCCGGCCAGGTCGACCGACAGCGTGCCGATCTCGGCCCGCAGCGCCGCGAGGGCCTGCTGGCGCTCCGCCTCGATCTCGGCCTTGGCGGCCTCGGTGATGCGGTTCGCCTCGACCTGGGCCCGCTCCTTGGCCTCCGCGATGATCGCGGCGGCCTGCTCCTCGGCCTTGCGGCGCGCGTCGGAGGCCTCGACCGCGGCCTGCTTCTCCCGCGCCTTGTACTCCTCGAGCGTCCGCTTGGCCTCGGCCTGCGCCTCCTCGGCCCGCTTGAGGCCGCCCTCGATCTCGTCGGACCGCTCTTCGAGGGTCTTCTGGATGCGCGGGGTGAGGATCTTGCCGACGACGATGAGGACGACGAGGAACGAGAAGATCCCGACGACCAGCTCGTACGAGTGCGGAAGCAGAGGGTTGTTCTCCTCCGCCGCGAGGACGGAAGTCGCTGTGATCATGTCTACAGCCCCTCCTCAGGTTGAGGCCCGGTCAGATGCCCTGGAAGATGAACGGCGCGACCAGGCCGATGAGCGCCAGCGCCTCGGTGAGGACGAAGCCCAGCATCATGTTGGTGCGGATGACGCCGGTCAGCTCGGGCTGGCGGGCGATCGCGTTGACGCCCTGGCCGAAGATGATGCCGACACCGATGCCGGGGCCGATGGCGGCGAGGCCGTACCCGATCGCGGTGACGTTGCCTTCGACGGCGGCGAGCACTCCCGTCATGGGTTCTTTCCTTTTCTGTCGGCCGGCGGAGTGTCCGCCGGTCTGGCTTATCGAGGTTGTCTGTTTGGGCCGCCCCGCCGGGGGGCAGAGCGACACCGTGTGGCCTTTAGTGGTCCGCGTGCAGGCCGCTCTGGATGTACATGGCGGCCAGCATCGTGAACAGGAACGCCTGCAGGAACTGGATGAGCAGCTCGAACGCGGTCATGACGATGGTGACGATCACGCCGATGATGCCCACCCCGAACCCGAGGGCCGTGGGCTTCTCGATCAGGAACCAGAAGCCGACGAGGCTGAAGAACGCCAGGATCATGTGACCGGCGAACATGTTGGCGAAGAGCCGCACCGCGTGGGTGAAGGGCGCCAGGATGAAGGTCGACAGGTACTCGATCGGCACCAGCAGGAAGTAGACGGGCTTGGGCAGGCCCTGGGGGATCAGGTTCGTGAAGTACTTGATCGGCCCCTGGTGCTTCATGCCCAGGTAGACCTTGATGAAGTAGATGAAGATCGCCAGCACGGCGGGGAACGCGATGTGCGAGGTGATCGGGAACTGGATCACCGGGATGACCGCGAAGATGTTCCAGACCCAGACCAGCAGGAACACCGACATCAGCAGCGGCATCCACCGCTCGGTGTTCTTGCCCAGGAACGGGCGGGCGATCTGGTCGCGCACGAACACGTAGCCCATCTCGCCGACGTTCTGGACGCCGCGCGGCACCAGCTTCGGCTTGGCGAACGCGCTCCAGCAGAACACGCAGACGACGAGCGCGCCCACGACCGCGAAGAGCACCGGCTTGGTGAGCCACTCGGGGCCGCCGGCGAAGAGGGGCGGGAATTCGAAGATCTCAGGCCCCGGGGCCTGGAACTCCCCCCCACCGGTGGAGGCGAGGACCGTCTGCGCGTTCACGCGGCGTTCCCTTCATCAATGTGGCGATGGTTCACGAAGGCTTCCTCGGCGGCGGGGCCGCTCAGGCAGGATGGCGACCGTACTTCACGTAGACCAGGTAGATGGCGAGCCCGACGCCGATGACCAGGCCGATCGGCGTTATCCACGCCAGTCCGGTCCACTTGGCCAACAGCCATCCGAGCCCTCCCCAGATGGCCATCCCGGACAGGAGGTAGCTGGGCACGGACCAGGCGGCGTCGGCGAATTCCTGTTGCCCGTCCTCCGGCCGACGCTTCTGCTCGCTCATCGCGCTCCGGACGATAGCAGGCCATCATGGCGGTGGTCATATTGGAGTAGTCCCTGGGAACCGGTCCCGGTGCCGGCATGAACGCCGGCACCGTCCGTGAGCGGTTCATCACGGACTCCGGTCCAGGGCGCCCTCGGGTTCGTCAATGTAGGGTCGGCCCTTCTGCAGCGTGACCCGGAACTCCGCCGCGATCCACGTCAGGGCGAGCCCGATGACCGTCCATCCGAAGACCGTGGTGTTCCAGATCGACACCCCGTCGATGAGGGTGACCAGCACCATCACCACGAGGATCTTCACGACGTAGCTGGCCAGCGCGGCGAGCATCATCGTCTGCGCGGAGATGCGCCCGGCCCAGGACACCACCAGGGCGCTGAGGGAGAAGAAGGCGATCACCACGACCGCGGCCAGCGCCGCGCCGAAGAGTCCCTTGGTGCCCGCGGTCAGCAGGCCGATCAGGACGGCACCCACGCCGACCAGAGCGGTCGGGATCGCGGCGCCGCGGAGCATCCGGGCGTCGGAAGGTTGCATGAGGGCTCCGGCTGGTCACGTTGAGTGGTCGTCTTCCGTTCGTGAAAGGTATCACAAGCGTCCGGAATGTCCACAATTACCCTCTAGGTAATGCGATGCCCGGCAGTTCGGCGGCTCCGTTGCACCATTCGTCCGCACTCGGCGGACCAGGTCAGGGGCACCGGCACCGCGAGGGACACTCCGGCAGGGCTGCCGACAGAGCCGACTCTAGGCGAACACGCCGGGTGACATGTCCCGGGACGACGGATCGTTACCGACGAGTTCACCTTCGGCTCGCCACGGCACGGGGCTCCGCGCGCCGGCGAGTGGCGCAAATCACGGAACCGATCACGAACCGGGCGAAAGCCGCGCGGGTTTCGGACCGTTCAGACGGGCATCTTCGTGCGCATCGCGGGCTCGGTGCCGCCCCCGGCGTCGTCCGTCCCGGACTCGTCCTTGCGCCGGCGGCGCCGCCCGCGCCCCGGCCCGGCCAGCACCAGCACCACACCGGCGACCGCCACGACCAGCGTGACCCCGAGCGTGATCCACGCGGCGTCGAACGCGGCCATCCCGACCAGCCCGGACGCCAGCAGGCCCACCCAGAAGTACATGATCAGCACCGCGCGGCGGGTGGAGTGCCCGAGCTGCAGCAGCCGGTGGTGCAGGTGCTGCTTGTCCGGCGCGAACGGCGACCGGCCCTGGTTGGTGCGGCGCCACACCGCGAGCAGCATGTCCATGAACGGCACCGCCGCGACGGCCGGGACGAGCAGCAGCGGCACCCAGAAGGGGAACAGCCCGTTGGCGAGGACCGCCGGGTCGAACTGCCCGGTCAGCATGATGGTCGCCGCGCTGAGCAGCAGCCCGATCAGCATCGACCCGGTGTCGCCCATGAAGATCCGGGCCGGGCTGAAGTTGTGCGGCAGGAACCCCGCGCAGATCCCGAACAGGACCGCCGCCGTCAGCGTCGCGCTCGTCAGCGTCGTCATGCCGTTCGCCTTCGACAGCAGGTACGCGTAGGAGAACAGCGCGAGCGCCGCGATCCCGACGACGCCCGCGGCGAGACCGTCCAGGCCGTCGATGAAGTTGACCGCGTTGATGGTCGCGACCACGACGAACACCGTCAGCGGCACCCCGTACGCGGGCGGCAGCGACAGCGACTCCCCGTTCGGCAGCGGGATCACGTAGATCTGGATGCCCTGCATGATGAAGATCCCGGCCGCGGCGACCTGCCCCGCGAACTTGGTGAGGGCGTCGACCTCCCACCGGTCGTCGGCGATGCCGACCAGCACGATCAGCCCGCCCGACAGCAGCAGCGCCTTCGCGACCGTGATGTCGCCGTCCTGCAGCACTTGACGCATCTGCGGCAGCCCCGTGGCCACCACCAGCGCGGCCACCATCCCGCCGAACATCGCGAGCCCGCCCAGCCGGGGCGTCGGGATCACGTGCACGTCCCGGTCGCGCGGGACGGCCTGCGCGCCGAACCAGACGGCGAACCTGCGCACCGAGGGGGTCAGCACGTAGGACACGAGGGCGGCGACCAGGATGGTCAGCAGGTACTCCCGCACGCCCTTGCGCCTCCCCTCGCCGGTCCTCGCGCCGCCCGCACCGGGCCCGCGCGCGTCCGATCCGCACGCGTCCCTCGATACGTAGACGGCCGTCCGGGGCGATCAGTTCGCCCCGAGACCGACCAACTGTAATCCCATCTCGCGTCCGCCCGCGTGCCTTACGGCTCTCCTACCCTCTGAGCGGAAACGATTCCAGCCCCCACCGTCAGCAGCGCGAGCCCCGCCAGAGACGGGTCTCCCAGGGAGAACGCCCACGGACCGCCGGCGAGAACGTCGTAGGCGGCGTCGCCGAGGATCAGCAGAGCGCCCGCCGCCACCAGCCCGGGGCCCGCGCCCGCCCGGCGGGCGGGCCACGGCCCGCGCGGCGGCCTGCGCCCCGCCAGCGCCAGGGCGCCCACCGCGAACGCGAGCATCGCCGTCCCCAGCCACGTCCCCGCCCAGTGCGGCCGCGCGTACGCGGGCGGCGGCGCCGCGACCGCCCGGTCGGGCAGCCGCACCCGGACCCGCACCCCCTCGCCCGCCGCCAGCCCGTCCTGGGTGAAGTCGATCGCGTACCGCCCGTCCCGGTCCCGCGCACACCGGACGCTCGCGCCGGGCGTCCCCGCACGGCACGTCACGTCCCGGAGCCGCACCGGCCCCTCGACCCGGACGGCCGCGTGCGCGATCGGCACGTCCCACCCGGTCTCGATCGCGTCCCAGTCCAGCTCGTCGAACCCGTCGCGCGGCGTGAACGCCCGCAGGACGTCGTACTCGATCACGTACGCCTGCCGCCCGTGCACCTCCCGCCCGCGCGTGCCGACGCCGATCCGCAGGTCGTGCCCCAGCTTCGTCGTCTGCACCCAGGAAGGCGCCCCGGTGGACGAACTGGCGCGCACGTCCCGGACCCCGTACAGGCGATCGCCGTCCCGGTACTGGACGCGCCGGACGATCCCGCGACCACCGCCGGGGAAGTCGTACGCGATCGTCTCCCGCACGTGCAGCACCCCGTCCGCCCGCAGGGTCAGCACCACGTCGTAGGTCTGGATCCGTTCCCGCACCGGCGGGTCGGCGGCGGCGGGCACGACCAGCAGCGCCACCAGCAGCACGCCCGCACCGATCGCGGGCCCCCGGACACGGGCACGCACGTCTCGCATCGTCGCATCGCTACCCGGCGCCCGCGGCCCTAACGCCCCGATCCCCCGAGTGTGACGCGCCGCTCCCGGGCGCCGGTCGCCCCCAGAACCCCTTGCAGCGCCGTGAGCAGGCCCGTCCCGGAAACAGTGGCGGTGACGAGGGAAGGGCCCCGTGGCCACCGAGCGACCGCATCGTCTCCGTGCCGCGCCCGCGCCCCGCGCCCCGCGCGGGGCGTGAACGTTGTCCCGTCGCGTCGAACGGCCGTGGGTTCGGCTACCCCTTCTCGTCGGTCGCCGGGGGGTCCGAGGGCTTCTTCACGTCGGCTGCGGGCACGTCCGCCGTCGAGGGCTCAGCAGCCTTCGGAACGTCCTTTGCTGGCGTGTCCGTGCCCGACGGCCCACCTGCCTTCGCCGCGTCCCCTGCAGGCGTTTCCGAGGCGTCCGGCCCCTCCGCGGCCCCGCCCGTCCCCGCGGCCTCGGCCGCCTTCGCGGCCACATCCGTTTCCGAGGGGTCGGCCAACGTCGCGGGCTCGTCCGTCCCGGCGGGATCGGACGGCTCGGACGGCTTCGCCGCACCGTTCGCGGACGGCTCGTCCTTCGTGAGGGACGGCGCGGTGCCGTCCTCGTCACGGGCGTTCGGGGACGCGTCCTTGGTGAGGGACGGCGGGGCGACGTCCGGCTCGTCGTCGTCCTCGCCCTCGTCCTCGCCCTCGTCATCGGTGAGCAGGATGCCGACGACTGCGCGGATCTTCTCGACCGGGACGGCGCCCGCGCGCAGCAGGCGCGGGACGGAGCCGGTCAGGTCGATGATCGTCGATGCGTCGCCGTGTCCGGACGTGCCGCCGTCCAGGTAGACCGAGACCGAGTCGCCGAGCATCTCCTCGGCCTCCGCGGCGGTCCGCGCGGCCGGCGAACCGCTGAGGTTCGCGCTGCTGACCGCCAGCGGGCCGGTCTCCTTGAGCAGCTCCACCGCGAGTTCGTGCATCGGCATCCGCACCGCGACCGTGCCCTTGGTCTCCCCGAGATCCCACATGAGGCTGCGGTTCGCGCGGCACACCAGCGTCAGCCCGCCGGGCCAGAACTCGTCGATCAGGTCCTGCCCGTAGGGACCGAGGTCCTCGACGAGCGCGGTGGCGGCGCGCACCGATCCGACCAGCACCGGCGGCGGCATCTCCCGGCCCCGGCCCTTCGCGTTCAGCAGCGCGGTGACCGCCGGAGGCGTGAACGCGTCGGCGCCCACGCCGTACACCGTGTCCGTCGGCAGGACCACCAGCTCTCCGCGCCGTACCGCCGAGACCGCCTCCGCGATCCCCCGCGTTCGCTCCATCGGCTCAGCGCAGTCATAACGTCGGCTCACGAACCCAGTTTCCCACGCCCGGCTTCCGGCTCAGGCCGCTTCGACCATCACCGCGACGGTCGAGGGCTCGGGAATCTCCTCCCCGTCCTCACGCATGCCCTCGAGGTGGAACTCGATTCCCTCACGGATGAGGCCGAGGGTCTCCTCCAGCGCGCCCCCCGCCGCGACGCAGCCCGGCAGATCCGGAACGTACGCGCTGCAGTTACTTCCCTCGGCCCACTCGACGACCACCGCGTACTTGCTCATCACGGCCCCCTCAGCCCCGCCTGCCTCAGAGTGCTTCGCCGGGTACCGGCATGCAAGTCCTCTCCCGGCCTACCCGCCACGGATACTGTGCCCGCTTTGTCGGGTGCTTGTACTGCCGATGGCTCCCTCGGACTCGGGCCACGCGCCACCCGTCTTCCTCGACGAGCTTGATGATCCCGCGGATCTTCATGGGCATGAAAGCCGCCGACACCCCTCAGTCACAATACTTTACGTAAAGTGACAATAACGAGGTCGAGGCGCCCTGTTCGGAGTTCAGGTAAGCCGGAAGGTCAGTCGGCGACCATGCGGGCGGTGACGAAACGGTCCCGGTCGGTGAGGTCGCGGCGGTTGCGGACGTCGCGCCAGCCGTTCTCCTCGGGGAACGTCCAGTAGACGGCGTTGCCCTGCAGATCGCTGTGCTCGACGGCGACGTGGCCGCCGGGGCGCAGCAGGCGGCGGGCGGTGCGCTCCACGACGCGGACGGCGTCCAGCCCGTCGTCCCCGCCGCCCCACAGGGCCGCGGCGGGGTCGTGGTCGCGGACGTCCGGCGGGACGTACTCCCACTCGCTCATCGGGATGTACGGGGGGTTGCTGACGACGAG
The DNA here is from genome assembly GCF_014648495.1 of Actinomadura cremea. Classification (GTDB taxonomy): domain Bacteria; phylum Actinomycetota; class Actinomycetes; order Streptosporangiales; family Streptosporangiaceae; genus Spirillospora; species Spirillospora cremea. The sequence continues at coordinate 205,871 of NZ_BMRF01000002.1, read as the reverse complement.
GTCGACGGTGCCGTTCAGCTCCGGCAGCGCGGACCCGAAGTCGCCCAGGTGGAGGCGGACGCGGCCGCGTTCGTCCAGTTCCTCGATGTTGCGGGTGGCGTGGACGAACGCCGTGGGGTCCCTCTCGACCGCGTGCACACGCGCGCGGGGCGCCTCCAGGGCGATCGACAGCGCGATGGCGGCCGAGCCGGTGCCGAGGTCGACGACGAGGGGATCGCGGACGTCCATGTCGCGGAGCGTCTCCAGTGCCCAGCCGACCATCACCTCGGTCTCGGGGCGGGGCACGAACACGCCGGGGCCGACCTTGAGCTCGAGGTAGCGGAAGAACGCGCGTCCGGTGATGTGCTGCAGCGGTTCGCCGGCCTCGCGGCGCGCGACGAACTCCCAGAACCGGGCGTCGAACGAGCCGTCGGAGACGCCGTGCAGCTCGGAGCGCTTGACGCCGTGCACGGCCGCGGCGAGCTCCTCGGCGTCGGCGCGGGGGGAGGCGGCCCCCGCCTCGGCGAGCCGCGCGGTGGCCCTGGCGATCTCGTCGAGCAGCAGCGTCATGATTCCTGGGCTTCGGCCAGTCGGCGTTCCATGTCGGCGTCGACGAGCGCCTGCGTCACGTTGTGCAGGTCGCCGTCCAGGACTTGGTCGAGGTTGTAGGCCTTGTATCCGACGCGATGGTCGGAGATCCGGTTCTCCGGATAGTTGTAGGTGCGGACCCGTTCCGAGCGGTCCACCGTGCGGACCTGGCTCTTGCGTTCGGCCGCCGCCGCCGCGTCCGCCTCCTCCTGCGCCATGGCCAGCAGCCGGGACCGCAGGATGCGCAGGGCCTGCTCCTTGTTCTGGAGCTGGCTCTTCTCGTTCTGGCACGACACCACGACTCCCGTGGGCACGTGCGTGATGCGCACGGCCGAGTCGGTGGTGTTGACGCTCTGCCCACCCGGACCGGACGAACGGTAAACGTCGATCCGCAGGTCGTTCGGGTCTACCTGGACGTCCACGTCCTCGGCCTCGGGCGTCACCAGGACACCGACCGCGCTCGTGTGGATCCGTCCCTGCGACTCCGTGGCCGGAACCCGCTGCACCCGGTGAACGCCGCCCTCGAACTTCAGGCGCGTCCAGACCCCCTCCTCCGGGGAGCCCTTCGCCTTCACCGCGACCGTCACGTCCTTGTAGCCGCCCAGGTCGGACGGGTGCGAGTTCAGGACTTCGGTCTTCCAGCCGATCCGCTCCGCGTACCGCAGGTACATGCGCAGCAGGTCGCCCGCGAACAGCGCCGACTCCTCGCCGCCCTCACCGGCCTTGACCTCGAGGATGACGTCCTTGCCGTCGTTGGGGTCGCGGGGCACCAGCAGGCGCCGGAGCCGCTCCTCCAGTTCCTCGCGGCGCTTCTCCAGCTCGGTGGCCTCGGCGGCGAACGTCTCGTCCTCGCCGGCCAGCTCCCGCGCGGTGGCCAGGTCGTCCTCGGTCGCGGTGAAGTAGCGGTACGTCTCGACGATGGGCTTCAGCTCCGCGTAGCGCTTGCCGAGCCGCCGCGCGAGTCCCTGGTCGGCGTGCACGGACGGATCCGCGAGCCGCTGCTCGATGCCCGCGTATTCGCTGATCAGATCGTCGAGATTCACGGTGTGTCCTGGCCGCTCCGGCCCGGGGACCCCTGGCGGCCTCCGGATGCAGGCTTCGGACGGTCCGAAGACCGCGCGGGTCCCCGGACCGTCCCTGGTCGCTGGTGCGCGCTCGTCCTACTTGTCGGACTTCTTCTTGCCGAAGCGCTGCTCGAAGCGCGCCACCCGGCCACCGGTGTCCAGGATCTTCTGCTTGCCCGTGTAGAACGGGTGGCAGTTCGAGCACACGTCCGCGTGGATGACACCGTTCGCGGCGGTGCTGCGCGTCTCGAAGGTGTTGCCGCACGTGCACGTCACGGTCGTGACCACGTACTCGGGGTGAATGTCGGCCTTCATGAGTTTCTCCTCGCTTGAGGCGGTCGCCGGGCGCCCCCTCCTACGCACGGCCGCGCTCGCATGGCGGGCCATGAAAGATGTGGGAGGCGTGAACCGGTACCGCAGCGGTTGCACTCCAAGTGTGCCAGATACCCGAACGTGCCGAGGTCACCGGGCATTCCCGATCTCCCGGCGTGCCCGGACGGTTCGCGCGGCCCGCGCGGCCCGTCGTCCGGCCCGAACAGGACGATGGACGCCGCACGCGGGACGATGGACGCAGGACGATGGACGCCGCGCGCGTCCCCGTCCTCAGCCGCCGGCGCGGCCCAGGTAGGTGAGGACCGCCATGACCCGCCGGTGCCCGCCCTGCGCGGGCTGCAGGTGCAGCTTCGCGAAGATGTTGGAGATGTGCTTCTCGACGGCCCCCTCGGTGACGACCAGGTCCGCCGCGATCGCGCCGTTCGCCCGGCCCTGCGCCATCAGCGCGAGCACCTCGCGCTCGCGGGGGGTGAGCCCCTCCAGCGGGTCGCCGTCGCGGCGGCGGCCGAGCAGCTGGCCGATCACCTCGGGGTCGATGACGGTGCCGCCCGCGGCGATCCGGCGCACCGCGTCGATGAAGTCGGCGACGTCCGCGACCCGCTCCTTCAGCAGGTAGCCGACTCCTTCCGCACCGCCGCCGATCAGGTCGGTGGCGTACCGCTCCTCCACGTACTGCGACAGCACCAGGATCGGCATCCCCGGCCATCGCTCGCGGACGGCCAGCGCCGCGCGCAGCCCCTCGTCGGTGAACGACGGCGGCATCCGCACGTCCACGATCGCCAGTTCGGGGCCGTGCGCCTCGACGATGCCGATCAGGCCGGGGCCGTCCCCGACCGTCGCGACGGTCTCGATCCCGGCATCGGCCAGCAGCCGGACGAGCCCTTCGCGCAGCAGCACCGAGTCTTCGGCGATCACAACCCGCATGTCCCCATTATCCGGGCGCGGACCGGAAGGCGAGCCACACACCCTCCCCACCTTGCTCCCGCGCCTCCCACCCGAGGAGGAGCGAACGGCTCCCGCCCCCCGGACGCGCGCCATGCGGCGTCCAGGGTGGGCGGGAGCGGCGGCGGAGGCGGGCCGGGCCCGGTTAGCCGGGTTCGGGCTACTGACGCCGACATCCGCTCCAGGTTCTTCAGAAGCCTCGACTTCGCCGGCCCGGAGGGCAACCCCGGCCGGTTCGGCCCCGGCCGGCTCGGCACCGGCAGCGTCGTCTGGTTACCAGGTGCAGGGGAGGTCGGCGCGGATGATCGTGGGGCCGCCGGGCGGGCTGTCGACGATCAGCATTCCGTCGATCGTGGCGGCGCGGTCGGCGAGGCCGGCCAGGCCGCCCTCCGGGGCCGCGACGGCGCCGCCCACCCCGTTGTCGATGACCTCGACGACGACCCAGGCGTCCTCGCGCGCCACCCGGACGGACGCGCGCGTGGCGCGGGCGTACTTCGCGATGTTCGTCAGTGATTCGGCGACGATGAAGTACGCGATGCTCTCGACCGCGGCCGGGGGCCGCTCCGGGAGGTCGACGTCGACCTCCACGGGGACGGGCGCGCGGGCGGCGAGCCCGGACAGGGCGGGGTCGAGGCCGCGGTCGGTGAGGATGGCCGGGTAGATGCCGCGGGCCAGGTCGCGCAGTTCGGAGATCGCCTCCTTGGTGCCCGCGTGGGCCTGCTCGATCAGCGCCCGAGCGCCCTCGGGGTCGTCCTCGAGCTTGGCGCGGGCCCGGCCGATGTCCATCGCGACGGCCAGCAGCCGCTGCTGGGCGCCGTCGTGCAGGTCGCGTTCGATGCGGCGCCGCTCGGACTCGGCGGCGTCCACGCCCCGGGCGCGGCTGGCCTGCAGGCGGTCCGCGCGGGCCTGCTGCCGCCGCGCCTCGGTCTGGGAGGCGTTCGGGCCGAGCAGGAACACCGCGTACAGGGCATGCCCGAGCGCCATCACGCGGGTCACGTACATCGCCAGGACGACCAGGGCGCAGCCGGCCACGACGGCGGGCACCGCACCGAGGGCGGACTGCGGGTGGTAGGTGACCAGGTCGCCCAGCTGGACGCGCATGTCCTCACCGAGCAGGACGACCAGGGGCGCGACGAGGAAGACCGCGGCGGCGCCCCAGAGCGCGACCGACACGGTGAACTCGACGAGCGTGACGGGGAACAGGAGCGCGAAGTACGCGAAGTCCTTCCAGGTGGCGGGGTCGGCCGCCATGCCCTTCAGCTTCTTGAGCAGGTGCCCGTCCGGCAGCGGCCGGTAGGGGCTCGGGATGGTGATGCCGAAGGCGCCCTTCAGCAGCTGCCGTTCGAAGATCGCGCCGCCTCGCCACAGCAGGAGGAGCAGGGCGGCCAGCGGCATCCCGACCCAGATGATGAGGAGGCCCACCGACAGCGAGACGCCGGTGACCAGGACGACGAACCAGGCGAGGCCGAAGCCCAGGCCGGCGAGCTGGTAGGCCGCCGCGCGCCAGGTGAGCGACGAACGCGCCATGTCCATCGGGCGCCACGATGCCCGCGCCACGGATCGCCCCGAACCGGCGCCGCCGGTCATGGCGCCGCCCGGCGCCGTGCTCAACCCGCCCATGTCACCCCTCCGTGGCTCTTCCACCGTACGGTTCAAGGGTGCTCGACGGGGGGTCGGGCCGCCATGACGTCCACCCGTACTTTCGGGGTGGGGTTAACCCCACCGTGGGAGCGCCGGGTCCCCGGACGGACGACGCCCCCGCCCGGACGAACCGGACGGGGGCGTGCGTGCGCGGTCTCAGCGGTCGTCGGACACCGTCGTCTTCTGCACCTGCAGCAGGAACTCGGCGTTCGACTTCGTCTCCTTCATCTTCTCGATGAGGAGTTCCAGCGCCTGCTGGGTGTCGAGCGCGTGCAGCACCCGGCGCAGCTGCCAGACGACCCGCAGCTCCTCGGGGGCCATGAGGATCTCCTCCTTGCGGGTGCTGGACTGGTCGACGTCCACTGCGGGGAAGATCCGCTTGTCCGCGAGCTGCCGGTTGAGCTTCAGCTCCATGTTGCCGGTGCCCTTGAACTCCTCGAAGATGACCTCGTCCATCCGGGACCCGGTCTCGACCAGGGCGGTGGCGAGGATCGTCAGCGAGCCGCCGTTCTCGATGTTGCGCGCGGCGCCGAAGAAGCGCTTCGGCGGGTACAGCGCGGTCGAGTCGACGCCACCGGACAGGATCCGCCCGGACGCCGGGGCCGCCAGGTTGTAGGCGCGGCCCAGCCGGGTGATCGAGTCGAGCAGCACGACGACGTCGTGGCCCAGCTCGACGAGGCGCTTGGCGCGCTCGATGGCCAGCTCGGCGACCGTGGTGTGGTCCTCGGCGGGACGGTCGAAGGTCGAGTGGATGACCTCCCCCTTCACCGTCCGCTGCATGTCGGTGACCTCTTCCGGACGCTCGTCCACCAGGACGACCATCAGGTGGCACTCCGGGTTGTTCTTGGTGATCGCGTTGGCGATCGCCTGGAGCACCATCGTCTTGCCGGCCTTGGGCGGCGACACGATCAGGCCGCGCTGCCCCTTGCCGATCGGCGACACGAGGTCGATGATCCGGGTCGTCAGGACGCCCGGGTCGGACTCGAGGCGCAGCCGCTCCTGCGGGTACAGCGGGGTCAGCTTGGAGAAGTCGACGCGGCCCTTGGACTGCTCCGGCTCCATGCCGTTGACGGTGTCGAGCCGGACGAGCGCGTTGAACTTCTCGCGCCGCTCGCCCTCGCGGGCCTGCCGCACCGCGCCGGTGATGACGTCGCCCTTGCGCAGGCCGTTCTTGCGGACCTGCGACAGCGAGACGTACACGTCGTTCGGGCCCGGCAGGTAGCCGGTCGTGCGGACGAACGCGTAGTTGTCCAGGATGTCGAGGATGCCCGCGACCGGGATGAGGACGTCGTCCTCGGTGACCACCGGCTCCTCGTAGCGCTCGCGGCCGCGGCCGCGGTTGCGCTCCCGGAACCGGCGCCCGCGCCGGCCCCGGCCGCCGCTCTCGTCGTCGTCGTGGCGTCCGCCGCCCTGGCCGTCGCGCTCGCGGCCGCCGTCGCGCCCGCCCTGGCCGTCGCGGCCGCCCTGGCCGCCCTGGCCGTCGCGGCCGTCGCGGCCGTCGCCGCGCTGGCGTCCGCCCTGGCCGTCGCGGTCGCGGCCGCGCTGGCGCTGCCGGCCGCCGCCCTCGCGGTTGTCGCCGCGCTCGCGGCCGCCCTGGCCGTCGCGGTTGTCGCGGTTGTCGCCGCGGTCGCGGCCGCCCTGGGACTCGGCCTCGTCGGTGTCGCGGTTCTGCCGGTCGGCGCGGCCGTCGGACGCCGCGCGCGCGCTCTGCCGTCCGCCGCGCTCCCCCTTGTCGGCGCGCTCGGACTTCTCGGCGGGCTTCTCCGCCTTGTCACCCTTGTCCGCCTTCTCGGCCTTGTCGGCGGCCTTCTGCGGCTGCTCCGCCTGCTCCGCGCCCTTGTCGGCGGGCGGCGCCTGCTCGGTCGCGGGGGCGGCGGCGGCCGCCGGCTTGTCGTCGGACGCGTCGCGCTTGGCGGCGGTGCGGGTGCGCCGGGGACGCTCGGTCTTGGCCGGGGCGGCGGCTCCCTGCTCGCCTCCCGCCGAGCTCTGCTCCTGGCCGCCGCCGCCCTGCTTCTCCTGAATGGCGGCGATGAGCTGGCTCTTGCGCATCCCGGTCGTCCCGGTGATACCGAGATCGGACGCGATCTGCTTCAGCTCCGGCAGCACCTTGGCCGACAGGCCGGTGCCCTGCCGGCGGCGCCGGGGGGTGGCGGCGGGCTCCGCGCCGGCGTCGGCGGCGGGCGTCGCGTCCGTCAGGAGTTCGCTGGATTCGCTCACTAAGGGTCCTTCCCAGGGAGCGGGTGTTGGCCGGCGTTCGGCCAGTCAACCCGGTAGTGCGGCCCGGCGGGGGCGCCGAGTCGGGCTCCGCAACTCACGATGGGGTCGCGAGTCGCGATGTCTGGGCACAGCCAGATGATGGTCGGGACGGTTCGCTCGTGCGTGTCCCGGGTCCCGCCACGTCCGAAGTTTCGCTGGAATGCCTGACATCGGGATGTCACGGTCTCGGGAAGCCTAGTACGCGGGACCGACACGGCCGAAGGGCCGATCTGGCGACGCGCGGCTGACGAGCACGCTGCCCCGAACGGGGCATCTGGTGCGGCATTCAGCCTAACATCACCAGGGCGCACTGCTATTCCCCAGAGGTCGATGTCTTCGCATTTTACCTCGGTGGATCTCGCCGGATCCGGTACCGGTGGGAGCGGTGTGCGGGCACGCTCCGGCGGTGCCGGGGGTCAGGGCCGGACGGGCGGTTCACCGGCCACGACGTGCGCGCCGCGGCCCGCGACCTGCAACGGGTGTTCGTGCCACCCATTACCCACTTCGCGCTCCATCGAATCAACTTGTGATGCAGTTGTGAAGGTCAGGACAGTAGGTCCCGCCCCGGAAATCACGGCGGGTACACCGGCATCGCGCAACCGCGCCACGAGCGCCGCCGATTCCGGCATCGCGGGGGCCCGGTAATCCTGGTGCAGCCGGTCCTCCGTGGCGTCCAGGAGGACGCCGTCGAGCCCCGAGGTGAGCGCGGCGACGAGCAGCGCGGACCGTCCGGCGTTCGCGGCGGCGTCGGCGTGCGGGACGGTCTCGGGCAGCAGCCCGCGCGCGCGCTCGGTGGCCAATCGTTGCTCGGGGACGAACGCGACGACGTGGTCGATCCGTGGTTCGAGCCTTACGAGGCGCGGGCCGTCCGGGGTCGTCCAGGCGACGGTCAGTCCCCCGGCGAGACACGGTGCGACGTTGTCGGGGTGCCCCTCGATCTCGGTCGCGAGCCGGAGCACTTCGTCGTCGTCCAGCAGGGAACCGTCCGGATGCAGAGCGCGCGCGGCAACGAGCCCGGCGATGATGGCGGCCGACGACGACCCCAGACCCCGGCTGTGCGGGATCCGGTTACGGCACCGCAGCCGGACGCCCTTCGGTTGCTCCAGGCCCGACGCGCCCAACTCGGCGAGCCGGTCGAACCCGGCCCGCAGCGTCGTGACGATCAGGTGCCGCTCGCCCCGGTCGGCGACCTCGGCGCCCTCGCCGTCCACCTCGATGGCGGTCGGGTCGCCGGTCACCGCGACCTCGACGTCGTCGTGCAGCGTCAGCGCGAGGCCCAGCGAGTCGAAGCCCGGCCCCAGGTTCGCGCTGGTCGCGGGCGTCCGCACCGTCACCGGCGCCTGCGGCCACCCCATCTAGGTGAGGCCCAGAGCGGAGGCGGCGGCGTGCGCGTCGACCTTCACGGTCGTCGGGGCGGGCGCCCCGGAGATCGCCCAGTCGGGGTCCTTGAGGCCGTTTCCGGTCACCGTGCAGACGACCTTCGAGCCGCGCTCGACGCCGCCCCGATCGGTCGCCTGCAGCAGCCCCGCGACGCTCGCCGCGGACGCCGGCTCCACGAACACGCCCTCCTCGCGGGCCAGCAGCCGGTACGCGGCGAGGATCTGCCGGTCGGTGACCGAGTCGATCGCACCGCCCGACTCGTCCCGCGCGTTGATCGCCAGGTTCCACGACGCCGGGTTGCCGATCCGGATCGCGGTCGCGATCGTCTGCGGCTTCAGGACGGGCTCGCCCTTCACGAACGGCGCGGCGCCGCTCGCCTGGAAGCCCAGCATGCGCGGGCGCCGCGACGACTCCCCGTCGTCCGCGTACTCCTTGTAACCCATCCAGTAGGCGGAGATGTTGCCGGCGTTGCCGACCGGGAGGCAGTGGACGTCCGGCGCGTCGCCGAGCGCGTCGACGATCTCGAACGCGCCCGTCTTCTGCCCCTGCAGCCGGTACTTGTTCACCGAGTTGACCAGCGCGACCGGGTAGTCCACCGCGAGCTTCTGGGCCAGCTCCAGGCAGTCGTCGAAGTTGCCGTCGACCTGCAGCAGCCGCGCGCCGTGCACCAGCGCCTGCGCCAGCTTGCCCATCGCGATCTTGCCCTGCGGCACCAGCACCGCGCACGTCATCCCGGCCCGCACCGCGTACGCCGCCGCCGACGCCGAGGTGTTGCCGGTGGACGCGCAGATCACCGCCTTCGCGCCCTCCTCGGCCGCCTTGCTGATCGCGACCGTCATGCCGCGGTCCTTGAAGGAGCCGGTCGGGTTCGCGCCCTCGACCTTCAGGTACACCTCGCAGCCGGTCAGCTGGGACAGCCGGTGGGCCGGAACGAGCGGCGTGCCGCCCTCCAGCAGCGTGACGACGGGCGTCTTCTCCGTCACCGGGAGCCGGTCACGGTACTCCTCGATGAGGCCGCGCCACGCGCGGGCGTTCGGGTTCACGTCGTTCTCCTTGCCGACCTGCGGTCCGGACCGGACCGCGGCACCGACCTGCGATGTCTTGCGAATTCTAGTGCTTTCGCGCCGCGCGTCAGTCCTCGCCCTCGACGCGCATGACGCTCGCCACCTCGCGGACGCTCGACAGGCCCCGCAGGCCCTCGACCGTCGCCGACAGCGCGGCGTCCGGCGCCCGGTGCGTCACCACGACGAGCTGCGCGTCCTCGCCCGTCCCGACCTGCCGGACGGCCTGGATCGACACCTCGTGCCGGGCGAACTCCTCCGCGACGGTCGCGAGCACGCCCGCCTCGTCCGCCACGTCCAGCTGGATGTAGTAGCGGGTGACGGTCTCGCCCATCGGCAGCACCGGCAGCTTCGCGTACGTCACCTCGACCGGGCCGGGCGTGCCCCCGGCGACGTTGCGCGCCACCGCGACCAGGTCGCCGAGGATCGCCGACGCCGTCGGAGCGCCGCCCGCGCCCGCGCCGTAGAACATCAGCGACCCGGCCGACTCCGCCTCGACGAACACCGCGTTGTAGGCGTCCCGGACGCTCGCGAGCGGGTGCGACCGCGGGATCATCGCCGGGTACACGCGGACCGAGACCCCGCGCCCGTTGCGTCCGTCCTCGGACGGGACGCGCTCGCATATGGCCAGCAGCTTGACGACGCAGTCCATCCCCTTGGCGCCGGCCACATCGCCTGGGCTGACCTCGGTGATGCCTTCACGGTGCACATCGGCCGCGGTAACGGGCGTATGGAAAGCGAGCTGCGCCAAGATGGCTGCCTTGGCGGCGGCGTCGAACCCCTCTACGTCGGCAGTGGGATCCGCCTCGGCGAACCCCAACGCCTGGGCTTCTTCCAGAGCGTCGTTGAACCCCGCGCCATGCGTGTCCATCTGGTCGAGGATGTAGTTCGTGGTGCCGTTCACGATGCCCAGCACCCGGTGCACGTGGTCGCCGACCAGCGACTCCCGGAGCGGCCGCAGCAGCGGGATCGCGCCCGCCACGGAAGCCTCGTAGTACAGGTCCGCGCCGTACTCCCGCGCCGCCGCGAACAGCGTCGCGCCGTCCTCGGCCAGCAGCGCCTTGTTCGCCGTGATGACGGACTTGCCGGACTTCATCGCCTCCAGCAGCAGCGTCCGGGCCGGCTCGATCCCGCCGATCACCTCGACGACGATGTCGACGTCGTCCCGGGTGACCAGCGCCTGCGCGTCCGTCGTGACCAGGTCGGCCGGGACGCCCTCGCGCACCCGGTCGGGCCGCCGCACGGCGATCCCGGCCAGTTCCAGCGGCGCGCCCACCCGCGCGGCCAGGTCGTCCGCCTGCTCGTCCAGCAGCCGCACGACCTCCGTGCCGACGACGCCGCAGCCCAGCAGCGCCACCCGCAGTCGGCGTTTCACGCTTCGACCTCCGCATCCAGCCGCAGCAGGTCCTGGGCGCCCTCCCGCCGGACGATCACACGCGACCTGCCGTCCCTCACCGCCACCACGGCGGGCTTCGGGACGTGGTTGTAGTTACTGGCCATCGAACGACAGTACGCACCGGTCGCCGCGACCGCGACCAGGTCCCCCGCCGAAATATCTTCGGGGAACCACAGGTCGCGCACCACAATGTCGCCGCTCTCGCAGTGCTTGCCGACAAGCCTACTGAGCATCGGCGGAGCATCGGACGACCGGCTCGCCAGCACGCCGGTGTACTCGGCCCCGTAGAGAGCGGTACGGAGGTTGTCGCTCATACCGCCATCGACCGACACATAGGTGCGCAGCCCCTCGACGTCCTTCACCGTGCCGACCTCGTACAGCGTGACGCCGCCCGGACCGACGATCGCGCGCCCCGGCTCCACCGCCAGCCGCGGCATCGACAGCTCGTACGCCCGGCACTCCCGCGCGACGATCTCGCGCAGCCCGTCCGCCATCGACTTCGGGTCGTGCGGCTCCTCCCCCGACAGGTAGGCGATCCCGTAACCGCCGCCCAGGTCGAGTTCCGGGAGCTCGACGCCGTGCTCGTCCCGGATCGCCACGAGCAGCTCCGCGAGCCGGTGCGCCGCGACCTCGAACCCGTCCACGTCGAAGATCTGCGAGCCGATGTGACTGTGCAACCCCACGAGCTCCAGCTGCCCGAGTGCCAGCACCCGCCGAACCGCCTCGAGCGCGGCCCCCGAACTCCGCGAGAACCCGAACTTCTGGTCGTCATGCGCAGTCGCGATGAACTCGTGCGTGTGCGCCTCCACCCCCGTGGTCACACGCACCATCACCTTGGGCCGAACCCCGCGTTCGTGTGCCAGATAGCCCAGCCGTGCGATCTCCTCGAACGAATCGAGCACGATCCGTCCGACACCCGCGTCGAGTGCCTGCTCCAGCTCCCACGTGGCCTTGTTGCTCCCGTGCAGGGTGATGCGCTCGGTCGGAAACCCCACCGCGAGTGCCACGGCGAGCTCTCCACCACTGCACACGTCCAGGCCCAGGCCCTCCTCGTTCAGCCACTTGACCATGGCCCCGCACAAGAACGCCTTGCCCGCGTAGTGGACGTCACCGTCGTGGAAAGCCGACGCGTACTCGCGCATCCGGCTCCGCACGTCGTCCTCGTCGTAGACGTACAGCGGCGTCCCGTACTCCCGGGCAAGATCCCGCACATCGACGCCGCCCACGGACATGGCGCCGTCCTCCCGGGCGGCGTTCCGGGGCCACACCCGCACATCCAGTGCGTTCAGATCCTCAGCCGGCCCCGCCGGGTGGTCTTCGGGCAGGACATCAGCGTGCCGGCCACCGGCAGGATGTACACGACTCATATTCGCTCTCTAGGGGTCTCACCGATCATGTTCAGGCCGTTGCCGAGAACCACGGACGCCGCCTCGGCCAGGGCGACCCGTCCTCCGTCCGTGGCGGGGCACCGTTCGTGCACGTCGTGGTAGGCCCCGGCAACCTTCTCCAGGCACAACACCAGCGGCCTGGCATCCCGTTCCCGCTCCGCCTGCGCCGCGCGCCCGGGGAAGTCTCCCAGCAGCGAAACGAGCACCGACTCGTCGGCCCCGGCCCGCTCCAGCAGACCCCGCGAGACGCCCAGCTCACGGGCCCACCGAACGGCCCACCGAGCCCGCGCGTACGCGTACCGGACCACGAAGCCGGGGTTCTCGAACGTCCTGGGCCACTCGTCCCACCGGAACGACGGCACCCGCGCGACCCCGTAACCGGGATCGGTCCGGACGCGCTCCACCAGTTCGCCCACCGGCACGACGACACGCACGAACCCGCGTGAAACGACTCCCCCGACCCGCCGCGCGATGGCCTCCGGATCGACGCCCAGCCGGAGCGCCACGGGACTCTCGAACACCCCGGGCCCCCGCGCGAAAACCTGCACGTCCGCGGGCACGTCCCCGGCGAACTCCCCCCGCGCCGCGGCATCGCGCACCGCCGCCACCAAGGCGGCGCTCACATCGGCAGGAGTCACCCTGGTGAGACTATCCGACCACTATCTGGACGCGGCCGCGAGTTTTCGCACCGTCTGGATCAGCTGGTTCGGGTCGAACGGCTTCGTCACGTAGGCGTCGACGCCGATCTCGTGCCCCCGCCGGACATCGTGCTCCTGCGCCCGCGCGGTGATCATCGCGACCCGGATGTGCGCCGTCGCCGGGTCCTCCCGCAACCGGATCGCCGTCACCCACCCGTCCAGCCGCGGCATCATGACGTCCAGCGTGATGACGTCCGGACCGACCTCGCCCACCTTGGCGAGGCAGTCCATCCCGTCCACCGCGGTCGACACCTCGAACCCCTCCAATTGCAGGTTCACGGCGATGAGCTGGCGGATCACCTCGTCATCATCGACGACCAGCACGCGTCCCAGTGGCTCGGTCACGGCCACGAAGTTAGCCCACTCCACCCCTCGGCGCACGGCGAACATTCCAGGTGCGCGCCACCCCGCCGACCCTGGTAACCTTCTACCGCACCCCAAACGGGGCGCACGCCCCCTTAGCTCAGGGGATAGAGCAACGGCCTCCGGAGCCGTGTGCGCAGGTTCGAATCCTGCAGGGGGCACCCAGAAACGATCAGCCGGTTCCCGCAGTTGACCTGCGGAAACCGGCTTCTGTCGTTCATGGGCCAGGTGACACCAGATGCCACCAACGGACGCCGGATGCCACAGCGCACGTTCCATACGTGTTCCGGCCCTCAGCCCCTCAGAGCACGGTCTACGCACTCCTCCCACATGGCCTGGACCGTTCGGTCGGCAGGTCTAGGACCTCATTGCTCAGCAGCCTCCGGCGGGCGGACTCCCTAGATGCCGGCTTCGGCCGTAACGGCGCCGTCCCGGTGCTCCGCCACAAGGGCGCGCAGCTGCTCAGGCGTCGGCCAAGGTGATGCCCGATGGATCATCCGGTGGCAGTTGGCGCACAGTAGAGCGAGGTCTTGCAGGCGCGTTCTGGTCTCCCCGGAAACGTGCAGTGGGACGACGTGATGGCACTCGATATAGTCCGCCCCACGAGGGCCGTAGCTTCGTTCGAAGTTGAAGCCGCAGACCTCGCAGGCCAGTTCACCATGGTGCTTACGCGCCTGCTCGATCCGCTTCTTCCGGAGCTTGCGGTCACGCTCGCGTACGTAGTGCCTGCGCAGGAGGAGGCCACCCTCGGGTGCGCTGACGTCCTCGTCGACCACGACATCGGTCCAAGCGATATCGAGGAGGGCTCCCGACTCGACTCCCGCGCGGATCGACTCCGCAGAAGCGTGCATCCGGACCGGGTCCTCGAGAAATGCCTGAAGGACTTTCGGGTCCAAGGCGCCACCATTGGTCGGTTTGCCCTTGTAGTCGGGGTGTCGTGTGGCGATGTCCGAGGTCTTGTGCGCCACTCCGTTGGGGTTGCGGAACTTGTCTCCACGTGCCGCGAGCAAGTGGATCGGCAACCGCTGGAGGAGGTCGGAAAGCTCGAGCACTCGCTCGTCGTCTGGCATGAGCCGGTGCCAGCCGTTGGCAGCGACCAAGTCGCAAGCAAGGACGAGTTCGTCCCATGCCCACGGCGGGTTGCGCGTGGTGCGCACCTCGAAACCGAGTCGCTTGAGCGTCCGAACCGCGTGGTTGGCTCCACCGGAGAATTCTTCTGCTTTGAGCACCGCGCCTGTGGCGTACCGGTGCGCGACACCTGCGATCGCCTTGGAGTCGTAGAAGCCCTCTTCGTGGACGAGTAGGTACTGACGCGCTTCTCCGAAGCCGTATCGGCTCAGGAACTCATCGCGTCCGAGTTCTTGGTACTCGGCGACCGCCCTCAGCACATCTTCGCGGGAGATATCTGCCAGCGCCATGGAACTGACCTTATGCCATGCACCCGACAGACTTGAGCACGGCAGGTCGGGTGCCTCTGCGTCGGTGATGGCGTTTAGTTGGAAGGTGGGTGGTCATGCGGGGGGCTTATGCGGGAGTAGGCAGACTAGGGCGCCGGGGGCTTGTTCTCTTAGCGCCTCGGCCAGTAGGAGGCTCCACTGGTCGTGGAGGAAGCGGTAGCTGGGGTGTTTCGACTCCACGATCGGGATTAGGACGATCACTGATCGGGTTTCTTGTGCCAGGGTCTTTCTCGTGTAGTCGACTATGGGGCGGATTCTTGCCTCGTGGGGGCTGCTGGGGGTTCGTAGTGGGACGCCCGGGTTCCAGTGGGTCCATTGGTCGCGCAGGGTTCGGGCGCGGTGTTCGTCCGAGCAGGCGATGATCGCTTCGGCTTCGCCCAGGCCGAGGGCGGTACTCAGGGCGTGGCCGGTCATGGCGCCGACGTCTTCCATGGGCACGAGGACCGGTCTCTCGGTGCGGTCGGGTTCTGGGTGGGCCGTGGGGAGGCTGCCCAGGCGCAGTTCCGCGGCGATCCGGTCGTAGTAGCGGCGGATTCTGCTGAACAGGAGCATCAGGAGCGGCGCTACGACTACGACCGCCCAGGCGCCCTCGCCGAACTTGGTGATGAGCAGAGCGTGGCGACGCCGGTGAGGGCCGCGCCCGTCCCGTTGATCAGGGCGGTGCCCGCCCCGCGTGGGGGGCGCAGCCGTGTCCAGTGCAGGACGAGCCCCGTCTGGCTGATCGTGAACCCGGTGAAGACACCGACGGCGAACAGGGGGAGGAGACGGTGTGTGCGGGCGTCGACCGCGATCAGCAGGGCGGCGGCCGCGACGGCCACCGCGAGCACGCCGTAGCGGTGGACGGGGCGTTCACCGCGCAGCGCGAACAGGTGCGGCAGCCGGTGGTCCTTGGCGAGGAGGCTGAGCAGGACGGGCAGGCCGCCGAAGCTCGTGTTGGCGGCGAGGATCAGGGCGAACGCGATGACGAGGCTCGCCGCCTGGTAGATCCAGCCGGTGCCGAGGGCGCCCGCCGTCAGCTGGGCGAGGATCGTCACGCCCTCGCGTGGGAGGACGTCGTCGCGCCGGATCAGCAGGGCCAGGCCGATCAGCATGGCGGCCAGGAGTGCGCCGAGCATCAGCTCGGTGCGCTGCGCGTGTGCCACCCGGGGTTTCCGGAACATCGGCACGCCGTTGGCGATGGCCTCCACGCCCGTCAGGGCGGTGCATCCTGCGGAGAACGCCTTGAGGATCAGCAAAGCGCCGAGCGTCTCGTGCGCGTGCAGGGGCGCCGGGGCGCCCACCGTCGCCGCGGGATGGGTCCGGACCAGGCCGACCGCGACGATGGCGAGGACGGTCACGATGAAGAGCAGGGTCGGGAGCAACGGGAAGCGGGCGAGGACGGAGACGGCGAGCGACCGGGCGCGGGCGCTGTAGGGGCCGCTCGGCGCCGTGAAGGCGAGGAGGAACGCGCCGAGGCCCGCGAGCGTCCCCCGGTCCAGGCGGCCGGTCACGACACCGAGCAGGAGGGGCAGGCCGATCCCGAGGGCCGCCGCGAGCCCGTAGAACGGCGCGGCCCGGTCTTTGATCCGGGTGAGCGTCAAGGCTCGCCGATCCGGCCGCGCCACGTCACATGAGGTGGTCGAGGAGGGTGTAGAGGGCGAGGAAGGCGGCGAAGCCCAGCAGGAGGCTGCCGATCGCGTTGACCGCCGCCTTGCCGTAGGAGCCGTCCTGGATCAGGTGGACGGTGTCGAGTTCGAAGGTGCTGAACGTGGTGAGCGCGCCGCACAGGCCGGTGCCCAGCAGCGCCTCGACGTACGTTCCGGTACCGGCACCGTGCAGGGCTCCGAGGAAGCCCGCGCCGAGAAGGTTCACCGAGAGCGTCCCCCACGGGAACGACTTGCCGGCGGACGCCTTGACGTAGCCGTCGATGACGTAGCGGAGCGGCGCGCCCACGGCGCCGCCCGCCAGGACGAGGATGGCCGAGATCAGCGTCGTCACGCGTGCCTCCCCCGGTGGCGCGGGATCCGGCGGCCGAGCACCAGGCCCACGGCGATCGCCGCCCAGCCGACGAGCACGCTGGCGACCGCGTAGCCGATGCCGAGGCCCGTCTCGCCGACCTGGTCGAGGCTGTGCACGTCGTCGATCAGGTGCGAGAACGTGGTGAATCCGCCGAGGTAGCCCGTCACCGCGAACGGACGGGCGTACTTGTGCGGCCTGCCGCCGAGGAGGTACGTGGTCAGCACGCCCATGGCGAGGCAGCCGAGGATGTTGATGGTGAACGTGTTCCAGGGGAAGCCCGTGCTCTCGGTCGGGATCGCCTTGCCGAGCAGGTACCGGGCGAGCGCGCCCAGCGCGCCGCCCAGCGCGATCTCGGCGATGACGCGCGGCTTCAGCCCGGGGGGCGGGGGCTTGCCCGCGTGCGGGTGGAGCGCGGCGGCCTCGGCGTGTTCCCGGTGCCGCAGGCGGCCCGTCATGACCGCCTTCACCGACGCCCCCGCAGCTGCGCGCGGACGGCCTCGCACGTCCGGTCGTAGGCGGCCTCCACCTCCGGGGACCGGTCGCCGAGCATCCGGGCCCAGGCGCCGCAGTCGCCGGGCAGGACGCTCGCGCCGCCGCGCAGGCCCGTCGCGGCGAGCGTGGCGTGCATGACGTCGGCGACCTCCTGGGCGCGGGCCGTGAGCACGTAGAGCGACGCCGTCAGCCCGAAGTCGTCCATGACCGCGGGGCCGGTCGGCGGGTTCTCGGACGGGACGAGCCGCAGCGGGTCCGCGCACAGGGTGCGGCCGTCCGGGGCGCGGACCTCCAGGTCCGTGCAGTAGGCGGTGTAGGCGTGGCGTTCGCCGCGTGCGAGGCGGCCCGCCATCAGCTTCTCGCCCAGGACGACCGTCGCTCCGGGATCGGCGGTGACGCTCGTGTGCTGGTAGAAGCGCGAGCCCGCGAAGGGGATCGTGGTCTCGGGCAGGTACTCGACGTAGCCGTCCTCGGCGACGCGCAGTTCGACGACCTGGGTCGCGTAGTCGTGCTCCATCCGGTAGATCCGCGTGGCGGTCTGGGTGGTGAAGTGCACGGAGGCGCCCGGTCCGCAGTCGAGTTCGATGCTGTAGCGGTCGCCCTGCAGGATCCCTCCGCCCGACGACATGAACAGCACGTAGGGCATGTCCGGGCGGTCGGGGTCCCGGTAGAGCGGCCGGGTGGTGTGCAGCGGCGCCTGCTGGAAGTGGCGGACCAGTTCGGTGCGGCCGTCGACCGGGGCGAACCCCATTCTCAGGACGCCGACCTTGCCGGGCGAGCCCACCGGGAGCGTGTCGGGCACGGCGGCGTGCCGGGCCACCGCGGCGGGCGGCCGGTGCGGGGCGGCGCGGTCGTCCGGCGCCAGCCCCGGCGCCGTCGCGCTCACCCCGTCGGTGAGCACAGTGCCTCCCGGCGGTGCAGGACGAAGTCGGCGACCGCGGTGATCCCGGTCCCGGCGAGGCAGTCGGTCAGGATGACCGGACGGTCGCCGCGGACGGCCCGCGCGTCCCGCTCCATGACCGACAGGTCGGTGCGGACGTACGGCGCGATGTCGATCTTGTTGATGATGAGCAGGTCGGAGTCGGTGGTGCCGGGGCCGCGCTTGCGCGGCATCTTCTCCCCCTCGGCGGTGTCGAGGACGAACACGTACACGTCGGCCAGCGCGGGGCTGAAGGTGAGCGTCAGGTTGTCGCCGCCGCTCTCGAACAGCAGGACGTCGATGTCGGGGAACCGGTCGAGCATGTCGGCGGCCGCGGCGAGGTTCATCGTGGGGTCGTCCCGGACGGCCGTGTGCGGGCACGCGCCGGTCTCGACGCCGACGACGCGTTCGGCGTCGAGCGTGCCCGCGAGCGTGCGCCGGACGTGCTCGGCGTCCTCCTGGGTGTAGATGTCGTTGGTGATGACGCCGGGGCGGTGGCCGCGGGCGACCAGGAGCGGGACCAGCGCCTCGATGAGGGCGGTCTTGCCCGACCCCACCGGGCCCCCGATGCCGATCTTGTAGACCTGCTGCAGTTCCATGCGCGTCCTCTCAGGTGATGAACAGCCGGGCCTCGGCGCGCTCGTGCGCGGCGGAGACGGCGTCCGCCACCGGCGTCGAGGTGTGCAGGTCCCGCTGGTCGCGGGCCGCGAGCGCCGTCGCGGTCGCCCGGACGAGCTCCGGGCGGACCTCCCGCAGGAGCCGCTGGGCCGCGCGGAAGTCGACGCGGCCCAGCCGGACGGTCGCCGCGGTGCAGCTCGCGGCGAAGGCGAACAGGTCGCAGGCGACGGCGTCCCGGACGGGCACCCCCACCCCCGCGTGGACGGCGCCCACGACGACGGCGTGGTTGCCGGGCGTCGCGCGGTCCGCGACCAGCCCGGCCAGGCGCGTCGCGGGAGCCGAGTCGAACGCGGGGCCGGCGGTGTCCAGCACCTGCCGGCCGGTGCGCACCGACGCCGTCCGCTGCTCGCGGTTCAGCTTGATCGCGTGCAGCCTGCGGTCGACCTCGACCAGCCGGTCCCAGTCGCCGTCGGTGACCGCCCGGTGGGCGAGGGCGAGCGCCGCCGCGTCGCCGGTGCCGGCGGCCCGGACGAGGTCGCGCAGCAGGTCGCCCAGGCCGTCCGGCGGGACCGCGCCGAGCTGGAGGTGCCCCTCCAGCCCGTGCGACAGGGTGTAGAGCCCGCTGGGGAAGCCGGAGTCGGTGAGCTGCAGCTGCGCCAGCAGCGGCTCCAGGGTCATGCGATGAAGAACAGCCGGGTCAGCGGGAGCTTCCTGGCCGGTTCGATGGAGGCGGGCTCACCGTCCACGGTGACCCGGTACGTCTCGGGGTCCACGGCGATCTCGGCGAGCGTCGAGTTGTAGAGCATGTGCCGCTTGTCGACGGTCCGGCACTGCCGGACGGGACGGACGAGCCGCTCCAGCCCGAGCTTCTCCGGGACGTTCTCCGCGATCGCCGCGTCCGACATGAACGTCACGCAGGTCTCCCGCAGCGCCCTGCCGAAGCACCCGTAGGTGGGCCGCAGGTAGACGGGCTGCGGGGTGGGCAGCGAGGCGTTCGGGTCGCCCATCTGCGCCCAGCTGATCAGGCCGCCCTTGACGACCATGAACGGCTTCGCGCCGAAGGAGTGGATCTGCCACAGCACGATGTCGGCGAGCTTGCCGTCCTCGAGCGAGCCGATCGTGTCGGCCATCCCGCTGGCGCGGGCCGGGTTGATGGTGAGCTTGGCCAGGTAGCGCAGGACCCGGTGGTTGTCGTTGCGCGAGGAGTCCTCGGGCAGCGGGCCGCGCTTGTCCTTGCAGTGGTGGGCGACCTGGAACGCCCGGGTGAAGGACTCGCCGACCCGTCCCATGGCCTGCGAGTCGGAGCCGATGATGCTGATGACGCCGAGGTCGTGCAGGACGGTCTCGGCGGCGATCGTCTCGGCGCGGACGCGGCTCTCGGCGAAGGAGAGGTCCTCCGGGACGTCGTAGCTGAGGTGGTGGCAGACCATCGTCATGTCCAGCAGCTCGTCCGCCGAGTTCACGGTGTACGGCAGCGTCGGGTTGGTGGACGCGGGCAGCGCGTTCGGCTCCGAGGTGATCCGCAGGATGTCGGGCGCGTGTCCGCCGCCCGCGCCCTCGGAGTGGTAGGTGTGGATGGCCCGGCCGTTGATCGCGTCGATGGTGTCCTCGACGAACCCGGCCTCGTTCAGCGTGTCGGTGTGGATGGTGACCTGGACGTCGTGGTCGTCGGCGACGCGGAGCGCGCAGTCGATGGCCGCGGGGGTCGATCCCCAGTCCTCGTGCACCTTCAGCCCGGCGGCGCCCGCCCGCAGCTGCTCGTCCAGCGGGCCCGGCAGGCTGTTGTTCCCCTTGCCGTAGACGGCGATGTTGATCGGGATGTCCTCGTAGGCCTGCAGGATCCGGCCGATGTTCCACGGGCCGGGCGTGCAGGTGGTGCCGCGGCTGCCGTCCGCGGGGCCGGTGCCGCCGCCGACCAGGGTGGTGATGCCGTTGCTCAGCGCGTGCTGCGCCTGCTGCGGGGCGATGAAGTGGACGTGCGTGTCGATCGCGCCGGCGGTGGCGACGAGGTTCTCCCCGGAGATGACCTCGGTGCCCGCGCCGATGATCAGGCGCCGGTCCACGCCGTTCTGGGTGTGCGGGTTGCCGGACTTGCCGACCCCGGCGATCCGGCCGTCCTTGATCCCGATGTCGCCCTTGACGATGCCCAGCACCGGATCGATGATCACGACGTTGGTGATCACGGTGTCGAGCGCGGTGGTGGTGTTGCGCGAGGCCGGGTCGGCCGACATCCCGTCCCGGGCCGTCTTCCCGCCCCCGTACTGGGACTCGTCGCCGTAGTGCCCCTCGGTGTGGTCCTTCTCCACCTCGACGACCAGGTTGGTGTCGCCCAGGTGGAAGCGGTCGCCCACGGTGGGGCCGTACATGCTCGCGTACTGCTCGCGAGAGATCGTCGTCGCCATCGGGTCAGCCCTTCTTCGACCGGGTTCCGCCGGCCGAGCCCTTCGACCGCTTCTTCTTGGGGGCGTCCTCCTCGGACGCCTCGAGGTATCCGCGCTTGCGCATCCGGTCCAGCGCCCTCGCCTTCGCGGCCCCGGACCGGATGCTCCCGTCCAGCAGGCCGCCGAACCCGACGATGCGCATCCCGCCCCCGTACTCGACGAGCCGCACCTCCTTGGTGTCGCCGGCCTCGAACCGCACCGCGGTACCGGCGGGGATGTCCAGCCGCATGCCGAACGCCTTCTCCCGGTCGAAGCTCAGCGCCCGGTTGACCTCGAAGAAATGGAAGTGCGAACCGATCTGCACGGCGCGGTCGCCGGTGTTGTGCACGGTCAGGGACTCTCTGCGTTGCCCGGCGTTGAGCTCGATGGAGCCCTCCGCGAACATGTACACGTCATCGGCCATGGGCGGCCGCCCCCTTCAGGGTCTTCTCCGTGATCTGTGGAAATGGGTCGTGCGGACGTTCCGGCTCATGGTCGTGGTCGTGGTGGTGGTCGTGGTCGTGGTGGTGGTGCGCGGGCGCCGCCAGGCCGTCGTCGCCGTCCCGGCGCCACCGCAGCTCCGCCTCGGCGGCGCGCCGCCGGACCAGCTCCGCGAGCGCCGCGGGCCCGACCGGCGGCCCGGCGGTCCGGACGCCCTCGCAGGGGGGCGGCGGGACGAGCGAGGCGGGCACGAGCACGACGTCGCGGGCGCCCAGGCGGCGGCAGCGCTCCACGCCCTCGGTGACCCCCGGCTCGCCGTCGCTGAAGGCGACCTCCACCCACGGGGCCCGCAGGTGCCGCCCGACCAGCCGCGCGACCTTGAACAGTTCGGCGTCGTCCTCGGGCCCGCCCGCGGGCGCCACCAGCAGCGCCGCCCGCGCCTCGCCGCCGCGCAGCGCCCGCGTCACGGCCGCCCGGAGCCAGCCGACCAGGTGCGTCGTCGTGCCGAGCGGTCCGGCGAGCAGCAGGTCGCCGGGGGACGCGCCGCGCGCCGCCCACGCGATCGTCTGCGCGGCCGACGGCGCGAGGCCCGGATCGCGGCCCAGCGTCATCGGGACGACGACGGCGCGGGGCCGTCCGGCGAGCGCGCCGGCCAGGTCCCGTCCGGGGCCGAGGACCCCGCCGGTGCCGGGCGCGGCCTCGTGCCCGCCCACCCGCAGGACGGCGCGGTCCGCGCCGGCGGGCGGTCCGGTCGCCGCGGGCGGGACGGTCACTTGCCGCCGCCGACGGGGTCGTGGCAGGAGACCAGCTTGGTCCCGTCGTCGAACGTGGCCTCGACCTGGATCAGCTTCAGCATCCCGCGCACGCCGGGGAGCACCTCGTCCGGTCCGACCACCCGCTTGCCCAGCTCCATGCAGTCGGCGACCGACTTGCCGTCCCGGGCGGCCTCCACGATGGCGGAGCTGATCAGCGCCACCGTCTCGCCGTAGTTGAGCTTCAGGCCGCGCTTGCGGCGCCGTTCGGCCAACTCCGACACCGTGAAGATGAGCAGCTTGTCGATCTCTCGTGGTGACAGGTTCATCAGAGTCCTCTCTGGAGGCGCGGTTCGGTGCTCAACCGGCCCGCCGTAGCCTGGAGAAAAACGGGACGGCCGCGAGGAACACCCAGGAGACCAGCACGAACGGCCAGGTCAGGGTGTGTCCGCCGACCACGTCGAAAAGGTTGGTGAGCCCGGCGGTCAGCGCCGCCGCGGTCGCCGCCCCGATCGCCGCGTAGGCGATGCCCACCCGGCTCAGCGCGACGAACGTCCCGGCCAGCGCGATCCCCGTCAGCACGGCGTTGTAGCCGTACAGGCCGGCGCCGAGGTCGGCGGCCTGCGCGCCGAGCCACCAGCCGACCAGCAGGCCGATCAGGCTCGACACGGCCGCCGCCGCGGCGACGAGCCGGCTCGCCACCGCGAGGCCGATCAGGAAGATCAGGCCGACGTACCAGTCGTCCTGGAAGAACACCTGCCCGACCCCGTTGAAGAGGCCCCGCCAGAAGTCGTGCCAGGTCATCGCGGTGCCCGGATCGGTCACCGAGGGCGCGGCGGTGTTCTGGTGGTCGGCCCACACCCGGTCGAAGGACGGCGCGCCGATCACCATCACCGTCGTGACGATGCAGAACGGCGCGGTGAACGTCGGCAGGTCGTACGGGTCGAGGACGGTCCGCAGCGCGGCGGTCACCATGGTCGTGGCGACCGCGGAGCCGATGACCAGGGCCACCGTCATCCAGTTCACGCCGAGGTAGAGCACCAGGCTCACGCCGACGAGGGCCCCGCAGAACCCTTCGAGCCCGAGCGCGACCCGGTCCCGGTCGACGCCCAGCAGCGACGCGGTCACGGTGGTCGTGAGCGTGCCGAGCAGCCCGAAGACGCCGAACTCCCAGCCGCCGACGAAGAGCGCGATGATGAAGATGATCCCGGTCCAGTAACTGGACTGGAAGTCGACCTGGGCGACCCCGCGGGGGATCGTCAGGACGGCCTCCTGCGGCCGCTCGTGCGCCCCTGAGCTTTCGGTGTCCGGTGCGTCCGGTGGCGATGACGACACGGACACTCTCCTTAAAAGCGAACTGTTGCGGCTGATTTGCTCCGCGCGAACGGCGGCCCGCGCGGGCGCGACATGCAGCTTCTTTCCCGGACTCTCGGCCACAAAATTGGCAATTCGTCAACAGTTGTCCAAATAACGGACGGGCGCCATTTGCCTCTCGCGGCGCCGGGCCCGTCAGGCCCAGCTCTCGGATCCCGACCGGCGCGCGGCGGTGAAGCTGGCGGCGGCGATCGCCAGCAGCAGGGCGGCCGCCGTCCACATGGGCGCCGGCACCGCGATGTGCTCGAGGAGCAGGGTGCCTGTCATCGCCCCCACCAGCAGCGCCGCGACCGACAGGCCCTTGCGCACGGACTGCCCGCGCGGCCGGCCGGCGTCGGCGAAGAGCGACGTGAGCGCGGTGGTGATCACGACCGTCCGGAAGCCGGGGACGTCGACGCGCCGCACGATCGAGAACTGCCACCCCATCGAGGCCGCCAGGAGCGGGATCAGCACCTGGCGTTCGAGCGCGGGGGTGTGGCCGAGGATCGTCGTGACGAGGGCCGCGACGGCGAACGCGCACGCCTGCACGGTGGCGCCCGCGGCCAGCAGGTGGCCGCGGTGCAGCAGCCGGCCGAACTTCAGCCGTCCGCCGAAGGCGGCCCCGGCGCAGAAGAAGACGGTCGAGACGATCGTCGCCACGAACGTGCCCGTCGCCTCTCCCCTGCCCCCGAGCCGGAACCCGAAGAAGATGACGTTCCCGGTCACGTTCGCCACGAAGACGTTGCCGAACTCGAGGTAGCTGACGGCGTCGATCAGCCCGGTGACGCCGGTGAGGACGATGAGGTACGCGGGCAGCGGTCCGTGGTCGCGCGTTCCGGGCATCCCCGCGTCAGCCCTCGACGAAGGAGGCGTCCGTACCCTTGTCCTGCTCCTCGGGCGTCATGCGCATCCGGAACAGGCGGTCGATGATCTTGCCGATGACGAAGGTGACGATGAACGCGTACGCGCCGACCGCGAGCACCGCGACCGCCTGCTTGCCGAGGACCGACGGCGGGCCGCCGTAGAAGAGGCCGGGCGAGCCCTGGTCCCAGCCGGTGGCGACGAAGCCGAGCGCCAGGACGCCGACGATGCCGCCGGCGCCGTGGATCCCGACGACGTCCAGGGTGTCGTCGTAACCGGCGACGAGCTTCATCTGGACCGCGTACGTGCACACCGCCGCGGCCGCGATGCCGATGAAGAACGCGCCCCAGACGCCGACGAACGCGCACGACGGGGTGATGGCCACCAGCCCGGCGAGCGCGCCGCTGGCCGATCCGAGCCGGGTGAGGTGCCGGGTGCGCAGCCATTCCAGCAGCCGCCAGGTCAGCATCCCGGAACAGCCCGCGATCATCGTGCTGACGAAGGCGCGGGCCGCGAGGGCGCCGTCGCCCAGGGCCGAGCCCGCGTTGAAGCCGAACCAGCCGAACCAGAGCAGCCCGAGGCCGAGCATGACGAACGGGATGTTGCCCGGCCGCGGTCCCTCGCCGCGCCGGAACTCGATCCCGCGCCCCAGCACCAGCGCCATCGCGAGGCCCGAGATCCCCGAGTTCAGCTCGACGACGAGGCCGCCGGCGAAGTCCATCACGCCCCATTTGTTGATCCAGCCGGAGGACGAGAACACCCAGTGCGCGATGGGCAGGTAGACCAGCGTCACCCACACCACGACGAACAGGACCCACGGGCCGAAGCGCGCGCGGCCGGCGATGGAGCCGCTGATCAGGGCGACCGTGATGATCGCGAACGTGAGCTGGAAGCACGCGTAGATCTGCTCCGGGATCGTCCCGCGGATCGCGTCCGGGGTGACGTTGCCGAAACGCCAGTCGCCCCAGCCGATGAGCCCGGCGCCGCCCGCGTCCTTGCCGAACGCGATGCCGTACCCGTAGAGGAACCACACGACCGTCACCAGGCTGATGCAGATGAAGCTCATGTAGAGCATCGTCAGCATGTTCTTGGAGCGGACCATTCCGCCATAGAAGAAGGCGAGTCCCGGTGTCATGAGGAGCACCATGGCGGTGCTCACCAGCAGCCAGGCGGAGTCGCCGGTGTTCAACCCCGTGGACATTTCAGACCTTCCTCATTATTCCCCTTGGGTGTCGATCAGTCCGCTGGCTGGGGAATTCCCGCGATTGCGCGCCGATCGCGGACCAGCGGGCAAATGCTCCGCTTCGATCTCTTGGACACCGCTTGGCGTCCCGCCGCCGGTCACCGCCCGTCCCCGCCGTGGCGGCCGGGCCCGTCGCCGAAAAGTTCGCGGGTTTCCGTTATCGCCCCCTCCCGCCCCGGTCTCCGTCGTGATCCGTACATGGAAGGGACGTGGCATCGATGAGGGACCAGGACGGACGCAGGCCCCGGCGGGCGTCGGAGCGGGTCGTCGTCTGGACGGCCGTGGGCGCCGCCGGGCTGCTCGTGGCGGGGGCGGTCGCCGGGACGGTCGTGAGCGTGGTCCGGGACGACCCGGACGGGGCGCTCGCCGGGCACGGGACGACCGCGGCGCCGTCGCCGACCGCACCGAGCCCGGCCGGGACGGCGACGGCCGAGCCGTCGCCGACGAGACCGTCCCCGGTGAAGCCGAAGGAGACCCGTGAGGCCGAGCCCGTCCAGAGGGCCTCGCGAGCGCCGGAGCGGAAACCGACTCCCACCCCGAAGGCGGCCGAACCGAAGCGGACGACGCGGCCGAAGCAGCAGGCCCCGGCGGGCGGGACGGCCGCGTCGCGGGTGGTCGCGCTGGTCAACGGCGAGCGCGCGAAGCAGGGGTGCGGGCCGGTGCGGAGCAACGCGGCACTCGCGCGGGCCGCGCAGGGGCACTCGGCCGACATGGCCGCGCGCGGCTACTTCGACCACACCAGCCCGGACGGGAAGAGTCCGGGCGACCGCATCACGGCGGCGGGATACCGCTGGTCCGCCTACGGCGAGAACATCGCCAAGGGGCAGTCGGGGCCGGAGAGCGTGATGTCGTCGTGGATGAACAGTCCCGGGCACCGGGCGAACATCCTCAACTGCACGTTCGACGAGATCGGCGTCGGGGTCGTCACGTCGGGCGGGCCGTACTGGACGCAGGCGTTCGGCTCCCGCTGATCACCGCGGGGTCGCGAACACCTGCGTCCACCAGGGCCCGCCGGGGCCGCGGGCGACCGCGACGCCGATCCGGCTGAAGCCGCAGTCGACGATGTTGGCGCGGTGCCCCTGGCTGCCCATCCAGGACGAGACGACGCGGGCGGGGGTCGGCTGCCCCTGGGCGATGTTCTCGCCGTAGGCCGACCAGCGGAAGCCGGCGGCGGTGATCCGGTCCCCCGGATCGGCGCCGCCGGCGCCCCGGTGGTCGAGGACGCGGCGGGCCGCCATGTCGGACGAGTGCTTCCGCGCGGCCTCGTGCAGGGCGGGCGAGGCGCGCAGCGGGCCGCAGCCGGCCCGCGCGCGCTCCGCGTTGACGAGCCGGACGACCTGCTGCTCGACCGTGGGCGGCGCGGTGGACGCGGGCGGGTCGAGGTGGTCCTTCGCGGGCGCCGGTTCGGGGACGGGCGTCCGGGACGGCGCCGCCGACGTGCGCTGCACGGGCGGGGCGGCGCGGTCGGGTGCGGAAGGCGTCCGGTCGGGAGGCTCGTGCAGGATCCAGACGGCCACGGACACGGCGACGGCCGCCGCCGCGGCACCCGGCACCGCCCACCGCGCCGTCCGAGCCGCGGACGACGCGGACGAAACGGACGAAGCCGAAGCGGAGGAAGCGGACGACGCGGACGACGCGGACGACGACGCCGCCGCGACGAGGTCGGGGGCGAACGCCTTCGGCAGGGGCACCATGACGAGCCCGGCGAGGAGGGCCTCGGGCGGCAGGAGGTCGCGGCCGCGCTCGGCGCACGCGTCGCAGCCGCGGACGTGCCGGGCGATGCGCTTGCGCCACAGCGGGGACGGCCGCCCGTCCCAGCGGTCGAGGACGAGCGCGGCGCAGCGCGGCGGCGACAGCGCGCGGACGACCGCGCGGCACGTCGCGAGCTGCGCCTTCGTCCGCTGCACGCGGACGGCGGCGTGCGCGACGGACACGCCGAGCCCGTCGGCGAGCTCGCGCCGGGTGAGGTGGCCCGACGCCTCCAGCCACCACAGGGCCAGCACGTCGCGCTCGCCTGGATCGAGCCAGCGCGTCGCCTCGGCGACCTCCCGGCGCTGCCCGGCGAGTTCGAGGTGCAGGACGGCCGCCTCCGCGAAGTCGGGCGCGGGTTCGGCGAGCCGCGCCACGGCGTCCGGGTCGACGGGCGGCCTGCGCCGCAGCGCCGCCCACCGGCTGCGCACCTGGTTCATGGCGATGGCGACGAGCCAGGAGCGGAAGCTCGCGGGTTCGCGGAGCCCGTCGAGGCCGCCGAGCGCGCGCAGCAGCGACTCCTGCACGACGTCGTCCACGTCGGCGTGGCCGTCCAGGGCCCAGCCGACCACGTTGTAGAGGAGCGGCAGGTGCGCGGTGACCAGTTCGTCCCTGGCCGCGGGGTCGCCGTCCTGCGCCGCCCGCACGAGCGGGGCCACGTCCTTCGGCACGGGCATCACCGTCCTTCCGAGAGCTCCTTAGGGGACGTCCCGGAACGCAGCAGATAACACGAAATGCCGATGATCGACGGATTGTCGGCCCCGTCGTAGCATGCCAGTCGTGGCGCGCGCCGGAGGCGCCGAACGCCCGTCCGGACGAGGCACTCGCGCGACGAGCCTGGAGGCAGCGTGACCGCTCTGGCCGACATCGACCTGTCCAAGGGCCGCTTCTGGGCCGCCCCGCCCGCCGAGCGCGCGGCGGCGTTCGCGACGCTGCGGCGCGAGCGTCCGGTGGCGTTCTTCGCCGAGCCGCGCGCGCCGTGGGCGGCGCGGCGGGGTCCCGGCTTCTACGCGGTGACCAGGCACGCCGACGTGGTCGAGGCCAGCCGCCGCCCCCGGGACTTCTCCAGCGCCGAGGGCGTGAACCTGTTCGACCGGCCGCCGGAGTCGCTCGAGTTCTTCGACTCGATGATCAACATGGACGATCCGCGGCACGCCCGGCTGCGCCGCATCGTCTCCCGTGCGTTCACCCCGAGCATGATCGGACGGCTGGACGCCGAGATCCGGCGGGTCGCCGCGACGGTCGTGGACGACCTGCTCGAACGGGGCGCGTGCGACTTCGTCGCCGAGGTCGCCGAGCGGCTGCCGCTGACGATCATCTGCCGGATGATGGGCGTCCCGCAGGACCGGCACCGGTTCGTCGCCGAGCGCACGAACATCATCCTGGGGTCGGGCGACGCCGAGTACACGCCGCGCGGCGGCGACCCCGGCGCCATGCTCAGGGCCGCCGCCGAGCTGTCGGGCATGGTCCACGAGCTGGCCGCCG
The DNA here is from genome assembly GCF_014648495.1 of Actinomadura cremea. Lineage (GTDB taxonomy): Bacteria > Actinomycetota > Actinomycetes > Streptosporangiales > Streptosporangiaceae > Spirillospora > Spirillospora cremea. The sequence continues at coordinate 176,994 of NZ_BMRF01000002.1, read as the reverse complement.
AACGGGTCGCGGCGCCCGCGGACGACCTGACGTCCAGGCTCGTCAACGCCAACGTGGACGGAGAGCGGCTGACCGCCGGGGAACTCGGCTCGTTCTTCGGCATCCTGCTCCAGGCCGGGAGCGAGACCACCCGCACCGCGATCTCGCACGGGCTGCTGCTCCTCACCGAGCATCCGGACCAGAAGCGGCTCTGGGCCGGCGACTTCGAGCGGTACGCGGCCACCGCCACCGAGGAGATCGTCCGGTGCGCCTCGCCGATCATCTACATGCGGCGCACCGCGACCCGGGACTGCGAGCTGAACGGCCACCGGTTCGCCGAGGGCGACAAGCTGCTGCTCTACTACTGGTCCGCCAACCGGGACGAGTCGGTCTTCGACGCCCCGGAGCGGTTCGACGTCACCCGGTCGCCCAACCCGCACCTCGGCTTCGGCGCGCCCGGCCCGCACTACTGCCTGGGCGCGCACCTGGCCCGCGGCGAGGTGACCGCCGTGTTCCGCGAGCTGCTCGCCCGCGCGCCGGGCGTGCGCGCCGCCGGGGAGCCGGACCGGCTGCGCTCGAACTTCCTCAACGGCATCAAGCGCCTGCCCTGCGCCCTCTCCTGACCGGCCGCCCACTGGCCGGAAGCGGCCGGACCGGCCCCGGCCCCGGTTAGCCGCCGCGCGGCGGGGGCGGGGGCGGGACGGCGTAGACCGTCAGCCAGATCGTCCGGGCGAGGGTCCGCGAGATCCGCTCGTCCCCCGCCCCCTCGTCGTGGTGGCAGTGCGCCGAGATGGTGCGCTCCACCGTCCAGATCAGTACCTGCGCCGTGGTGCGGGCGTCCAGCTCCGGGTCGACGGTGCCCGCCCGCAGTTCGGCGTCGAGCCGCGCCTCGACGACGTCGGTGAACCCGCGCATCCGGTGCCGCCAGAAGGCGGCGACGTCGGAGTCGTACCCGGCGACCTCGGCCAGGGCGTGCAGGACCCGGCGGTGCTCGCGGTACGCGGCGATCATCTGCCGCATGGCGTGGGCGACGCCGTCGACGCCGTCGGCGTGGTCGGCCCGCCACCAGATGACGGCCTCGCCGAACAGCGCCTCGACCGCCTCGTCGGCCAGCGCGATCAGCAGCCGGCTCTTGTCCGGGAAGTGCAGGTAGAAGGTGGACCGCGCCACCTGGGCGCGCTCGGCGATGCGCTGCACGGGCAGTTCGGTGTAGGGCGTGCCGTCGGCCATCATCTCCGCGGTCGTGCGGAGCACCCGGCGCCGGACGTCCTCGCGCCGCTCCCTGACCTTGCTGCGCGGCTGGGTTGTGGACGCCATGGCCGCAGGGTACCGCCGGGCGTCCGTCCGGTCCGTCCGGTCCGCAGGCCGCCGGGCACGCCGTCGGACAGTGTGTCGACACAGTGCTTGACAGTGCCCGGGAACCGAATCACACTCGGTCCACGGCTCGCCAGTGGCGGGCCGGACGTCACGGGGGGCTCAGCCGAGGAGGCTCTACGTGCTCCGTCACCCGACCGTCCGCCGCGCCGCCGCCGCGCTCGTCCTCGCGGCCGCCGCGCTCGTCCCGATCACGGTCACGGCCCCGCCGGCCGCCGGCGCCGCGCCGTCCCGGACGGACGACTCCTGGATCCCGCGCACCGACGTCGAGCGCTCGGACCTGACGCAGGTGCCCGGCAAGCTCGCCGAGCCGTCCGACGACGGGCCGCACCCCGGATCCACCACCGAGTGGTGGTACACGCACGTGATGGATCCCGCGACCCGCCGCACCTTCATCGCGATGCTGTTCACCGAGCCCGTCCCGACCGGGGTGATCTTCTGGTACCCGGAGGAGGGCCGGAAGCAGGTCCTGCCGGAGCCGGTCCTGGAGGTGACCGCGACCGAGGGGCCGGTCGTGCGGAGCAGCGCGGGCAGCCTGGTGTACGACCGCGGGCGCGGCGCCTACCGGCTGCGCTGGCACGGCCTGTTCGCCGAGGCCGACATCTGGTTCGACAACGCGCTGCCGGGCGTGACGGGCGGGCCGATCCGCTACGACGGGCAGACGATGTACTGGACGGCGCCCGTCGCGACGAGCAGCGTGAACGGCTGGCTCCGGCCGCCCGGTTCGTCCGCCCGCATCGACGTGAGCGGATGGCGCGGCTACCACGACCACAACTGGGGGCGGTTCAACGTCCTCGACCAGCGCTACTCCGGCTGGGAGTGGGGCGTCTCGCACGAGCCGGACGGGACGGCCACGCTGCTCGGCGGCGTCGTGAAGGGCGACGGCACCTGGCAGGGCGTGGTGGGACGGGTGACGCCCGAGGAGACCTACGGGTGCATGACGTCGATCGAGCTGTCGAAGTGGCGGACGTCCGGCCTGTTTTCCTACCCGGAGACGACCACGCTGACCTGCCCGTCCTCGCTGCTCGCGACGCCCGAGGGGCTGATCGGCGAACGTCCCGGCATCCGCACGAGCTTCCACGTGGTCGACCCGTTCGTCCTCGACGTCGGGCTGCTCGCGCTGCCCGAGTCGCTCGGCCGCACCGTCCCGGGATCGCTCGGCCTCATCGAGCACATCCGCACCCTGCGGGCCCGGCTGCCGCAGTCCTGACCCCCACACCGCGGAGGCGGCGTCCCATGAACACCGACAGACCGACGACCTCGCGCGACATCTCCCGGCGCCGGGTCCTGTACGGCACGGCCGCCGCGGGCGCGGCGACCGTGCTGCCCGTGGCGACCGCCCGCGCGGCGGGCACCCGGCGGGCGGGGACCGTCGCCGTGCTGGGCGGCGGCATGGCCGGGCTGGCCGCCGCCCACGAGCTGGCCGAGCGCGGATTCGCCGTCACCGTCTTCGAGCGCAGGGCGCTGGGCGGCAAGGCGCGCAGCATCCCCGTCGAGGGCACCGGCACGGGCGGGCGGCGCGACCTGCCGGGCGAGCACGGGTTCCGGTTCTTCCCCGGCTTCTACCGCAACGTGACGGACACGATGCGCCGCACCCCGTTCCCCGGCAACGCCGAAGGCGTCCACGGCAACCTGATCGATCTCACGTCGACGCGGATCGCCCGCAACGGCGGACGGTCCGACATCATCGTCCCCGAACTCGCCGCGCCCGGCGACCTGGACCTGGACGTCCTGACGGAGACCCTGACCGGCCTCGTCCAGCACGCCGCCGCCATCCCGCCCGCCGAGCTGGCCCTGTTCGTCAACCGCTTCATCGTGTACCTCACCAGCAGCGACGACCGGCGCCTCGGCGAATGGGAGCACGTCCCGTGGTGGGAGTACGTGCGCGCCGAGGGCAGGTCCGAGGACTACCGCGCGATCGTGGCGCGGTTCCTGACGCGCGGTCTCGTGGCCGTCAAGGAGTCGGTCGCCAGCACCCGGACGGTCGGCGCCATGGGCGAGGCGTTCCTGCTGTCGGGCCTCGGCCTCGGCGCGGACGGCGGCCTCGCCCGCATGCTCAACGCGCCCACGAACGAGGCGTGGATCGACCCGTGGGTGCGGTACCTGCGCGGACGCGGCGTCCGGTTCGAGGTCGGGCAGGCCGTCGAGGCGCTGGAGACGGGCGCGGGACGCGTCCGCTCCGTCCGGCTCGCGGACGCGGCGGGCCGCCGCCGCACCGCCGCCGCCGACTGGTTCGTCTGCGCGATGCCCGTGGACCGGGCCCGGACGCTGCTCTCCCCGTCCGTCCTCGCGCTCGACCCGGCCCTGGAGGCGATGAAGGACCTGCGCACCGAGTGGATGAACGGGTTGCAGTTCTTCCTGCGCCGCACACCCCGCGGCATCGGCCAGGAGGTCAACTTCATGGACTCGCCCTGGCAGATCACCGCCGTCCTGCAGAGCCGGCTGTGGGACCGCCGCTTCCCCGGCGACTACGGCGACGGGCAGGTCGCCGACTGCCTGTCACTGGACGTGTCCGACTGGGACACCCCGGGAATCGTCCACGGGAAACCGGCCAAGCGATGCACCCGTGCCCAGATCGCCGCGGAGTGCTGGGCGCAGATGAAGGACCACCTGGAGGACACCGGCCGCTCCGTCCTCCCCGACGACATGCTGCACTCCTGGGTCCTCGACCCGGCGATCACGTGGAACGCGTCGACCGGGAGCAACGCCAACGACGAACCGCTCATGGTGAACACCGTCGGGAGCTGGGCGAAGCGGCCCGAGGCCCGGACCGCGATCCCGAACCTGTTCCTGGCCGGCGACTACGTCCGTACGAACATGGACCTGGCCACCATGGAGGGCGCCAACGAATCCGGGCGCGCGGCGGTCAACGCGTTGCTGGACGCGGCCGACTCCCCCGCGGAACGGGTCGAGACGTGGAAGCTGTACCGGCCGCCCGAACTGGACGGCCTCAAGGAACTCGACGCCCGCCGCTACCGCGACGGGAAGCCCCACCTCTTCGACACGATGTGACCCGGCACGATGGGATCCGGCCGGGCCCCGTCCCCGAGCGGTCCGGCCGCGTCCCGCCCGGTCAGGCGGCGGTGAGGATCCCGGCGCGCCAGAGGGCGCGGACGTGCTCGATCAGCGGCGGGCCGAGGGCGAGCAGCGCCTCGGCGTCCTGCTCGGCGACGGGCGGCGTCACCAGCGCGCTGCCCGCCGCGATGATCACCCGGCAGGCGAACCGGACGGACTCGTCCTCGGCGCCCAGCAGTGTGGCGAGCGCGTCGGTCAGGATCTCCTGCGTGTGGGCGCGCCGGTGGATGGCCTCGGGACCGGCCGCGTACACCTCGACCAGGAAGAGCCGGGCATAGGGCAGGTTCTCGGCCAGGGCCCGCAGGTACGCGCCGATCGCCCGCTCGACCAGCGCGAGCCGGTCGGCGGGCGTGGGCGTCCCCCGGTCGGCGTCCGAGCCCGGGGCGGCGGGGGCCGGGGCGACTCCGACCTCGGCGGCCAGCCGCTCCAGCAGGATCTCGCCCGCGCCCTCGAAGGCGGCGTTGAAGCAGTCGATCTTGGAGTCGAACAGCTCGTAGAAGCTCTGCCGCGACACGGTGGCGCGCTGGAGGACGTCCGCCACCGACGTCTCCACGTACCCCTTCTCGGCCATCACCTCGGCCATCGCGATGCACAGCCGCGACCGCTGGATGCGCCGGACCTCCTCGCGCGCCAGCGCATGGCGGCCACGGGGCAGGCGGCGGGACTGCGACTCCGGCATCCGCCCACGATAGAGCGTTCCCGGTGCTCGCGGCAGGGGTGGCCGCCTCCGGCCCGGGCATGCCGGGGGAATGGGGGGCTGGTTCACTCGGGAGATCGTCGACACCGGACGGCTGCGGCTGTTCGTGTTCCTGCTGGCGTTCATCGCCGCGTTCCTGTTCATCCGCTTCAGCGTGCGGATGATCCGGGCGCGGGTGCGCTGGTGGCCCGGCAACGTCGCGCCGGGCGGCCACCACATCCACCACGTGGTGTTCGGGCTGGTGTTCATGTGCGTGGGCGGCATCGGCGGCCTGCTGGTGGAGGACGGCTCGTCGGCGGCGGCCGCGGCGCTCGCGGGCGTCTTCGGGGTCGGGACGGCGCTCGTCCTGGACGAGTTCGCGCTCGTGCTGCACCTGAAGGACGTCTACTGGACGCAGCAGGGGCAGCTCTCGGTGGAGGTGGTCTTCATCGCCATCGCGCTGTGCGGGCTCGCGCTGCTCGGCCTGCGGCCGCTCGGGATCGGGGACGATCGCGGCGAGGGCGACACCGCGTGGGCGGTCGCGCTGACGCTGCTGTTCAACCTGGCGGTGACGCTGGTCGCGCTGCTCAAGGGCAAGGTGTGGACGGGGCTGGTCGGCGTGTTCGTCGGCCTGGTGGCCCTCGTGGGCGCGGTCCGCCTGGCCCGTCCGGGGTCGCCGTGGGCGCGCCGCCGGTACGGGGAGCGCAAGCTCGAACGGGCCGCCTCCCGCGACGCCCGGCTGCGGCGGCCGGTGCAGCGCGCGGCGACCGCCCTCGCCGACCTGGTCGCGGGACGCCCGTCCGCGCCGTCGTGACCGCGGCGGGGGTCAGCCCGCGTTCGGGGGCTTCTCGCCGAACTGCCAGCCCGCGGCGAGCTGCTCCCTGATCGGCGGCCATTCGCCCAGCGTCGCGTGCGCCTGCTTCGGCAGGCCGTCGACGTTCCCGGAGGCCATGACGACGAAGAAGCCGATGACGTCCAGGAAGATGAGGCCGATGGGCAGGAGCGGCGGGGCGCCCGCGGCGATCAGCGCGACGGCGACGGCGAGCACGACGACGGTGGCGCCGCAGCCGAGACCCGTCACCTTCCGGCCGCGGTCCCTGTGCGCGGCGGCGCAGGCGTCGCAGCGCGGCACCCGGGCCGTCACCTTCCGCCAGGTGGTCTGGATCTGGCGCGCGGGGTAGTGGCCGACGACCTGCTGCTGGACCTCGCCGTGCATCTTCTTCTCGTAGGCGGCGTCCTCGTCGGCGGGGTTCTCCCGGCAGAACCAGCAGGTGGCGTAGAGACGGTTCTCGCCGACGGTGTCGATGTTCCTGCGGATCCGGGACTTGATGGTCACGGTCGCGGCGAGCGGCTCGGCGCGCTCCAGGATCTCTTCGGCCGTCGCCCAGTCCTTGGTCTTGTTGCCGTAGAGGACCGTGCACTGCTGGACGCGTTCGGCGATCTCGTCGCGGATGCCCTCCAGCAGCGGGTGGGTCGGCGGCAGGACCGCCCCGAGCGCCTCCAGCGTGCTCTCGGAGTGCTCGAGGACGCGGCGGGCCTCGTCGCAGGCGGTCTCCGGGGACGCCCCGGCGCGGTCGAGCGCGGACTGCCCCAGCGCCCGGAGCCGGTTCGTCTCGGGGGCTGCGGCCTCCCGGAAGGCGGCGTCGACCGTCGCGGCGTCGAACCCGGAGGTGTGCATCACCGCGGCGACGGCGCTCCCGCCCCGGTGGTCGCCGCCCCGGGACGTCCGGACGGCCACCTGGGCGGCGACCGTCATGAGCGCGGCGGGCAGCCGTTCGCGCAGCTCACCGGCCGCGCCGGGGCCGAGGCGCGGGTCGTCGGCCTCGCGGGCGCGGGCGGCGACCAGGTCCCAGAAGGCGTCGGTGGCCAGGACGCTCCGCCAGTGCCGCAGGGCCGGTTCCCACAGGTCCCGGGCGCCGGGGCCCTCGGCGGCGGTGTCCACGAGGGCGTAGGCGTCGAGGGCGCGGGCGTGGGCGAGGACGGCGAGGTTGTGCTCGGCGACGGCGGCGGCGCGGCCGGGCGCGGGGTCGTTCCACAGCCGCTGGGCGTCGTCGATCCGGCCCTCGCGCAGGGCTTCGAGGGCCTCGTCCCGGACGCCCTGGACGGCCGCGTTGTGCGCGGGCCAGAACCAGAACAGCTCGTCCTCGAGGCGGCGCAGCGGGTCGCGGAGCCGCTGCAGCGCCTCCTGGACGGCGTCCTGATCGGGCGGCGGGTCGGGCGGCAGGGGCCCCGAGCCGGTCCCGGCGCCCGCGCCGAGCCGGGCCTTGACCCGCAGCTCCTCCGTGCGGCGCCGGATGTCGCGGGCGGTCGCGTGGACGCTGAGGTCGGCGATCCGGAACGGGTTCCGCCGGTACAGGTCCGGCTCGATCCCGGCGAAGAAGGCGGTCGTCGTGCTCATCATCGCTCCCCGGCGGCGGAGACGCGCAGGCTGACCGTGCGGTTGCGGGGGTCGCCGGGGGCCGCGTCGCCGCCGTGCGGCGGCAGCATCCCGGCCAGCGTCGACAGGGTGAACCGGGCGGTGGGGATCCGCGCGGACGAGCGCAGCGCCTCCCGGGCGACCGCGGCCCGCGTCATCCCGATCTCGACGTTGCTCGCGTACTCGCCGCCCGGCCGGACGGCGGTGCGGTCGGTGTGGCCGATCACCGCGACCGCGAGCCGGCCGGCGTGCGGGCGCAGCCGCTCGCCCAGCGCGGCGAGCGCGGCCCGGCCGTCCCGGGTGAGCGTCGCGCCGTCGTCGAAGAGGCCGCGCTCGAAGGTGACCGCGATCTCCCCGGCGCGGCGATCCGCCCGGACGCCGGGGACGTCCAGGTCGAGCCCGGCGAGCGGGTCGGTCGAGGCGGCGGGCGGGGACGGTGCCGAGGGCGCGGGCGTCGGGACGGTCGGGAGGGCCGTGGGCGCGTCGTCGTCCGCCCAGAGCACGACGAGGAGGAGCAGCGCGAGGACGGCCGCGAGCACGCCGCCCGCGCGGAGCAGGACGCGGCCGGTGAGGGCCCGCCCGGGGCCGGTGGCGGACGCCTTCGCGCGCAGTTCGGCGATCCGGGCGCGCCCCCGGGCGGCGTCGGCGTCGCCCGGGGCGAGGTCGGCGGCCTCGGCCCAGCAGCGGTCGGCGGCGTCCAGGCGGCCCTGCTGCGCGTGCATGCGGGCCCGCAGGTCGAGGACGTCCGCGCCGTGCTCGCCGTCGAGCAGCGCCTCGGCCTCCGCGTACCGTCCGGCGCGGGCGAGCGCGCGGGCCCGGGCCAGCACCGCCTCGCGCGCCGCGAACGACGCGCCCGGCGTGCCCGACGTGCCCGCGGGCGCGGGCGCGGGGCCGCTCATCGGCCGCGCCGGACCGTGCTGAACGGGTCGGGCGGGGGCGGCGGCGACGGCAGCATCTCGCCCAGCGCCGCGTTGACCTGCCGCAGCGTGTCGACGTCGCCGGACTCGGCGGCGCGCCGGCCGGTGGCCACCAGCCGTCCGGCCTCCTCCCGGTCGCGCATCTCGGGCTGCAGGGTCTCCAGCTCGTTGAAGGCGATGAAGGCGAGGTCGCCGGACTCGTCGAGCACCCGCATGGCCAGCAGCCGCAGCTCGTCGATGCGCTGCCGCAGCAGGTCGGCGTCGTGCGCGGTGACGGCCTCCTGCACGGCCTCCTCGGCGGCGTCCAGCATCGGCTGGTCGCCGGGCCGGCCGCGTTCCCGGACGATCTCGCGCAGCACCGGGACGGCCTCGCGGGCCTCCTGGACGAGCTGCGGCCATTCGAGCTCGTCCTCGGCCTCGTCCACCGCGGCCCGCAGGTCGAGCAGCCGCCGGGACCCGGCGGCGGCCGCGTCCGGGTCGACCGCGGCGGCGTCCACCTCGGCGTCGAGGTCGGCGACGGTCCGCTCGGCGTCGATCCGGGCGAGCACCGCGGCGGCGCGCGCGTCGCCGAACTCGTCGACCCGGCGGCGCACGGCCGCCAGCCGGCGCTTCTCCGCGGCGGCGTCGCGGGCGAGGTCGGCGGCGTCCGGCACGGACTCGGTCCGCAGGTTCAGGACGTGCTCGAACTCCTCGTCCAGGATCGGGACGTACCCGCGCGCGACCACGAGCCGGGACTCGTCGATCGCGATGGTCAGCTCGACGTCGCTGCCCTCCGGCACGTCCCGCGTGACCTGCTCCGCGTCGACCTCCAGCCGGCCGATCCGGCGGTTGCGGTCGGCGCGGTGGTGCTCGCCCTCGACCACCGGGATGCGGATCATGCCCTCGCCGCTGCCCCGGCTGACGGTGACCGTCGTGCTCAGCTTGGTGCGGCGGCGGGCCGGCAGCGGCGTGCCCTTCCGGAACAGCCACTCGACCTCGTTGTCGGCGAGGCCGATCCCGATGGAGTGGGTGAGCGGCGGCTGCGTCTCGACGATCCCGACCGTGTAGGTGAGGGCGCCGGGCGTGACCGGGCGGCGGTCGCCGGTCGCGCCGGTCAGCTCGATCTCGAAGGTGTTGGCGCGCCCCTTCTCCGCCCAGAGCGTCGCGGTGAACGTGCCGTCCGCCGACAGCGGGATCCGGCCGCTGCGCCACGGGGGCTTGGCCTCGGGATTGACGAACTGGATCGAGCAGCCCGCGGTGTCGGCGCCGGTCACCCGGCCGCCGACGAACGGCTCGATGTCGGGGCCGACCGGACGGTACTCCAACTCGACGGCGTACTCGCCGCTCGCCGCCGGGGGCGGCGGCGCGGCGACGGTGTCGAGCCGCTGGCCGCCCGCGAAGATCGCGGCGCCGCGGGCGACGACGGTGAGCGGGTCCTGGCTGTGGTCGAGGGCGATGCCGAGGCCGGCGCGGGGATCGGCGAGCCGCTCCCGCAGGTACGGCATGAGGGTGGGGCCGCCCACCAGCAGGACCTTCTCGATGTCGCCGGGCCCGAGGCGGCTCTCCTCCAGCGCCTTGCGGCTCAGGTTGACCGAGCGGACGATCAGCGGCTCGATCAGCCGCTCCACCTCGCCCCGGGTCAGGTCGTAGATGAAGTCCTGCGGGTCGCCGGACGCGTCGACGATCTCGACCGTGATCGCGGCCTCGTCGGCCCGCGACACCTCGATCTTGGCGGCCTCGGCGGCCCACTTCAGCTTGGCGATGTTGCGGCGCTGCGCGGGGTTGCCGCGGCGCAGGTCGTCCACCCGGAACTCGCGGGCCACCGCCGGGATCAGCACCTCCTCGACGATCGCCCAGTCGAGCAGCTTGCCGCCGAGGAAGTTGTCGCCGCGGTGGTTGACGACGGTGAACTCGCCGTCGCGCACGTTGACCACGGCGGCGTCGAAGGTCCCGCCGCCGATGTCGTAGACCAGCCAGAACGCGTTGTCGGTGTCGGCCTGGAACCCGTACGCGGACGCGGCGGCGGTGGGCTCCTGCAGCAGCGGCGCGTAGGGCAGCCCGGCCAGTTCGGCGGCGCGCCGGGTGGCGTCGCAGGCGCTCAGCTCGAACGCGGCGGGGACGGTGATGACCGCCGCGCCGATCTCCTCGCCGTGGTGCTGGACGACGTCGTGGCGCAGCGACCGCAGCACCTCGGCCGACAGCTCCTCGGGCGTCATCGTCCGTCCGGCGGCGGGGAACCGCTTGGGCTGCCCGGTGGTGCCCATCCGCAGCTTGAACTCGACGCAGGTGTTGTCCGGGTCGTCCTCGCTGCGCTGCTTGGCCCGCATGCCGACCTGGAGCCGGCCCCGCCGGTCGACCATCACCGCCGACGGGGTCGTGTCGGAGCTGACGTTGTTCTTGATGACCTCCGCGCCGACGCCGCTGAGCATCGCGATCGCGCTGTTGGTGGTGCCGAGGTCGATACCGAAGTCGATCGTGGTCCTGGTCATCGTCCCCGCGTCTCCTCCATCGCTCCGGTCGCCGGTCCCCCGGCTCGCTCCGGGGTGCCCACGATGACCTCCGCCATCTGGATCGAGCGGTCGGCGAGGTAGACGCCCGGCCGCACGGTCTCGATGACCTGCTCGCGGTGCAGCCCGGGGGTGGGCTGGTAGGCCGCCACGGACATCGCCAGGCCGTGGTCGAACGGCTCGCCCGCGTGGTCCTTGATCTCGACTCCCGCGTCGGCGAAGGCGTCCCAGGCGGACTCCAGGTGCCGGACGAGCGCGCGCGGCGGGTCGTCCATCCGCTCGATGCGCGCGCGGAGCCGCCACAGGTTCGTCGCCACGTCCGCCAGCGACCGTCCGGTGAGCCCGGCGGGCTCCTGGACGGGGACGTCGGTGAGGGTGTCGGCGGGCGGAGCCGACGCCGCGGCCGGTCGCGCGGGCGGCTCCGCGGCCTTGGCGGCGGCCTCCTCGGCGGCGGCCTCCTCGGCGGCGGCCTCCAGGCGTGCCAGCTCGGTGAGCTCGGCGAGCGCGGCCGCGGGCCACGCGGGCGCGGCGATGCGGAACTCCCGGGGGTACCGCCACTGCCGGAGCGCACCCCGGCCCCCCGCGATGAAACGTCCCATCCGGTGAGTTCCTCCCGATCACGGCTGATCCGGAGGCGATTTTGTCGCCGTGGAGATGGGCTGTCTAGGTCGAATTACCGTGAAGTCGGGCCACTTCAGACCCATGGCCGGATTCGGCCATACCGGGACACCGAACTGAACGTTATTCGGTCTCACATTTCCCGTATGCCCCATAGGTCCATTCAAGGGGCCGGTTCGGATTACCCTGAGATTCTCCGCGGTTCCCGATCGCCGCGCGCGGGCTCAGCGGGCGACGTAGCCGCCGTCTACCGGGAGGGCCGTGCCCGTGACGAACGACGACTCGTCGGACGCGAGGAAGAGCGCGGCGGCGGCGAGTTCGGACGCCAGGCCCCAGCGGTTCATCGGCTGCATCGGCATTTTCGCGTCCGGCGGCGGGGCCGGGCGCTCGGCGGAGGCGCCGGCGAGGTCGGTCCACGTCATGCCCGGACATATCGCGTTGACCCGCACGCCGTCTTCCGCGTAGTCGAGGGCAGCGCACTTCGTCATTTGAACGACCCCGCCTTTGGCCGCCGCGTAGACCGAATGCTTCTTCCAGCCCACGAGCCCGGCCGACGACGCCGTGTTCACCACCGAGCCGCCGCCCGTGCGCAGCATGGCCGCGATGCCGTACTTCATGCCGAGGAACACGCCCTTGAGGTTCACCGCCACGACGTCGTCGAAGGTGCTCTCGTCCTGCTCGACGATCGGCTTGCGCGGGCCGCCGAACCCCGCGTTGTTGCACAGCACGTCCAGCCGTCCGAACCGGTCCTCGGCGGTGCGGATCATCGCCTGGACGTCGGACGACCGCGAGACGTCGCAGTGGACGGCGACGGCCGCGGCACCGATCTCGGCCGCGACGTCGTCCTGCCGCCCGCTGCGGTCCGCGCACACGACCTTCGCCCCGTGCGCGGCGAACAGGGTCGCCATGGACCTCCCGATCCCCGCGCCCGCTCCGGTGATGACGGCCACCTTCCCGGCGAGCCGCTCGTTCCCGGACTCCATGGCGTCCTTCCCTTCGTGTCCCCGCACTCGGTGCCTAGGCCCTCGTGGTGATGGTGGTCCGGTGCCGCGCCTTCGGCGCGAGCTCCGGGTCGTGCTTGGCGATGATCTGCCGGACGCGCGCCTCGGCGAGGGGCCCCAGGCCGTCGTAGACGCGCGCGAAGATCCGCTGCGCCCGCCGTCCGGGCCAGCCGGACGGCAGCAGGTCCTCGGGCAGCTCGGGATCGACGCTCAGCAGCTCGCGCCAGCTCTCCTTGACGTCCGTCCGGGCCACGAGCGCCTCCGCCGCCCCCACCCGGCCGTGCTCGACGCGGTCGAGCAGCGGTTCGAACTCGGCGATGTACTCCGCGTAGCGGGCGCCGATCGCGTCGACGTCCCACGCGGACAGCGGGGCGCCGCCGCCCGCCGCGTACGTCACCTCCGAGCGCAGGACGGTCGCGTTCGCCACCCCGACGCTCTCCAGCAGCTCGACGGTCTGGTCGCGGTCGGCCCGCGGCGACACCCACACGTTGTCGTACAGCGGGGCGTAGCCGAGGTAGCGCAGCCGCGTCCGGACCACGTACCGCAGGTCCCGCCGCTCCTCGGGCACCGAGAACATGACGGTCGTCCAGGCCCCGTCCCACGGCCGCTCCTCGGCGCGGAACCGCACGACCCGTTCCTGGATCTGGTCCAGCGGGCGCGCCGCGGTCGCCGTCAGCCGGTAGTACGTCCGGCGGCCCTTCTTGGTCGTCTCCAGGACGTTGCGCCGGGCGAGGCGGGCGATCGCGGCGCGCGCGCTGGGCGCCGTGTTGTCGAACTCGGTGAGCAACTCGACCATCGCCGCGGACGGCAGGTACTCCTCGCGGTCGAGCCAGTAGTCCATGAAGAGGCCGAGGACGAGGTGCTGCGGGTTCGACCCGACCTGAACGCGCGGCAGGTCGACGGCGACCTCGATCCCGGTCCCGAGGGCTGTCTCGACGGCGGTCTCCGCGTGCGCTTCCATCACGCCGGAAGGCTATCCGCGCGGGCCGGTCGCACCGGTGCGTCCATCAGGTGTTGCGCCCGCCGTTCACGCCGATGATCTGGCCGGTGATGTACCCGGCCTCGTCGGAGACGAGGAAGGCGCACGCGGCGGCGATGTCCTCCGGGGTGCCGGGCCGCCGGACGGGCGTCCGCTCCGCGTGGTCGTCGACCGTGCCGCCGAACATCCCGCGCCGCTCGGACTCGCGCAGCATCGGGGTGTCGATGAAGCCCGGCGGGATCGTGTTGGCGGTGATCCCCTTCGGGCCGAACTCCAGCGCGAGCGACTTGGTGAACCCGATCAGCCCCGCCTTCGACGCCACGTAGTGGGCCATGTACTCCTGCCCGCCCTGGGCGCTGGACGAGGAGATGTTCACGATCCGGCCCCAGCCGGCGTCGATCATGTCGGGCAGGACGGCCTGCGTGCAGTGGAACGGGCCGTCGAGGTTCACCGCCATGATCCGGCGCCACTTCTCCTCCGTGATCGACATGAACTCCCGGAACCCGGTGATCCCGGCGTTGTTCACGAGGACGAGCGCGGGGCCGAGGCGCTCGCGGACGAGCCGGATCGCCGCGTCCACCCGCGCCCGGTCGGAGACGTCGGCGTCGCCGACGGCGAGCGCCGTCCCGCCGGCCTCCCGCACCTGCGCGGCGGTCCTCTCCGCGTTGGCCGTGTCGATGTCGAGGATCGCGACCGCCAGGCCGTCCCGGGCGAGGCGGTGCACGATCGCGCGTCCCATGCCGGAGCCGCCGCCGGTGACCACGGCGACCCGCGCGCCGCCCGGGTTCCCGCTCGCGTTCGTCCCGCTCATGCCACGGCCTCCTCACCGGCGAGGCTGGTGCGGTGCATCAGCCGCCGGGACGTCTCGGCGTACGGTTGCGCGCGGTGCAGCATGCCCGTGTTGTCCCAGATGACGAGGTCGCCGGGCCGCCAGCGGTGCCGGACGGTGAACTCCGGCCGGGTCGCCCAGTCGAGCAGGCGGTCGAGCAGCGCCCGGCCCTGCGCGGCGGACCGGCCGACGACCTCGCCCGCCGTCGCGCCGATCACCAGCGACCGGCGCCCGCTGCGGCGCGTCCAGACGAGCGGGTGCTCGCGGGCGGGGACCTTGTCCCACGCCGCGCGCTCCTTCGGGGACGGGTCCGGGTACACCAGCGACTGCGAGGCCGCGAAGCTGTGCACGACGCGCAGCTCCGCCAGCTCCGCCTTCTCCCGTTCCGGCAGCGCGTCGTACGCCGCGTAGGTGTTGGCGAACTCGGTGTCGCCGCTGCCGTCGTCCGACACCTGCCGCGCGGTGAGCAGCGTCGCCTTGTTCGGCACGCTGTCGGTGGTGCCGTCGATGTGCCAGAAGAACGTCGCCTCGCGGTACGCGGCGAGCCGGCTCTGGGACGCGTCCCGCGTGATCTTCTGGATCTCCTTGCGCTCGTGGCCGCCCATCGCGAGCGGGACGACGTCGCCGAGCAGCCGGCTGAACTCGACGAGGTCGTCGTCGCCGACGCCGGCGTCGCGGTAGACGACGACGCCGTGGCGGTCCAGCGCGGCGAGGCAGTCGGCGGCGACGTCCCGGTCGACGAGCGCGCGGCCGTGCAGGCCCGTGATCTCCAGCCCGGTGGTCGGCCCGAGCGGGGTCGAGGTGATCGGCATGCGTCTCCCCCGGATCAGACGGCCGGTTCGGCGGTCGTGTTGAAGAACGCGGCGCCGGAGTCGGGGATGCGCGGCTGCATGAACACGTTGACCGCGTACGAGACGATGATCATCGAGTAGAGGAGCTGCAGCAGGCGCGCGTCGTCGTCGGCGAGGTCGTCCAGGTCGCGCTCGTTGAGGTAGTCGATGGCCTCCTCCGCGCGCGGGGCGATGGCGTCGTAGAACTCCTCCAGCTCGCCGTACTTCTTCGACAGGCGCATGTCGTAGCGCTCCCGCCGGGTCGGGCGCGCCCAGTCGGCGACCCAGCGTTCGAGCTCGGTGAACTGCGCGGGCAGGGTGGTGGCCGACATCAGCCCTCCTTCGCATCGCGCGCCCGGTGGGCGGCGACGGTGTCGCGGACGGTCTTGTGGAACTTGCGGATGAGCAGTTCCTGGTCGCTGAGGTGGAACTGCCGGTTGGCGCGGGTCGACAGGCCCTGCTGCGTGGCCTCGATCGTGTTCACGTCCTGCATCGCGAACTCGATGGTGCTGTCGACGATGAGCTCCTGCGCGAGCCGCTCCTGCGCGTTCGCGGGCGGGACGAAGTAGAGGTCGATGTCGTAGGTGTGCTTGTCGACCGCCTCGGGCCAGTACGTGTAGGTGATGTAGAAGCCGCGGGCCCAGATCTGCACCGACAGGTTCGGGAACAGCCAGAACTGGTCGTTGCCCCACGACTTGATCTGCCCCTTGTTGAGGAACGCGGGGAGCGGGCCGATGTCGGGCACGTCGTCGGGGCCGAACAGGCCGGCCCGGAACAGCCGGTAGACCCACTTCTGGTCGCGCTCGGCGGCACCGGCCGTCCCGGGCTCGCGCGGCGGGAGCGGCGGCGGGCCGGGCACGGACGTGAGCATGTGCGGCGTGAACAGGTCGTAGTGGTAGGAGTCCGGCGGCGGGACCATCTTCTCCGCCTTGGCGATGTCCTTGTCGATGAAGCGCGCGTGGACGTACGGCGGGTGGTACCACTCGCAGACCGAGTCGACGGCGAGCTTCCAGTTGCCGCGGATCGGTGCCGAGAACCCGTAGTGCTGCGTCATCTTGTGGAACGGGTACGCCTCCAGCTCCAGGAGGCGGTCGCCGAGGTAGGTGCGCAGCGGGACGGGGTCGGGCGCGAGGTTCACGAAGATGAACCCGGCGAACTCCTCGCAGTGGACCGGCGGCATCCGCAGCGAGTCCTTGTCGAGGCCGAAGAACTCCTCCTCGTTCGTGACGTGGGTGACGCGCCCGTCCAGCCCGTACCGCCAGCCGTGGTACTTGCAGGCGAACTCGCGGCACGAGCCCTTGGACTCCTCCTGCGGGTGCTCCTGCCACACGACCTTGTTGCCGCGGTGGGCGCACACGTTGTGGAAGGCGTTGACGACGCCGTCCTTGCGTCGCGACACGACGATCGAGGCGAGGCCGTTCAGCTCGCGGGTGAAGAACGTGCCGGGGCGCGGCAGCCGCTCGGAGCGGCCGACGTACAGCCACGACCGCTTGAAGACCGCCTCGCGCTCGGCCTCGAAGAACTCCGGCGAGATGGAGTCCTCGTAGGACACCGGGCCGGTGTCGAGGTCCTCGTACAGCGGGGTGAACTTGCCCTTCCCCGTGGCCAGTCGCTGTTGAAGCTCCGTCATGACCTGTCTCCTTGACTTGGCGTCCCGCCAATACTAATCACTTTTTCATCCTGAGAACAGACTTCTGTATTCTTTTGGATGACAGCCGGTCCGGGCGTCACGTCCAGGGCTTGTCGTTCCAGGGCCGGTCGAGGGGCTCCATGCCGCCGCCGAACGGGAAGAACTCCTGCTGCGCGTACGTCTCGCGGGCCAGGCCGTGGCCGAGTTCGTCCAGGTAGGCGCGCTTGAGGTTCTGGGTGAACAGCTGCCGCGTGTAGCGCAGGACGAGCGGGGGCTTGCGGACGAGCTCGCGGGCGAGCGCCCACGCCCGGTCGAGCACCTGGTCCTTCGGCAGCACCTCGTTGACCGCGCCCCAGTCCAGCGCCTCGGCCGCCGACAGCTTCTTGCCGGTCAGCAGCATGTAGCGCGCCCGGTTCGGGCCGACGACGTGGTTCCAGATGACGTGCTGGCCGTCGCCGGGGACCTGCCCCCGCGGGAAGTGCGAGACGTCCTGGAAGTACGCGTCCTCCGAGGCCAGGACGATGTCGCCCATGAGCGGCACCTCGGAGTGGATGTTGCACGGGCCGTTGACGACGCTGATCATCGGCACGTCGACGTCGAGGACGTTCCACTGCAGGTTGCGGTTGTACCAGGCCTTCTCGTCCAGCTTGTGCAGGCCGCGGACACCGGGCATCGCGTCGTAGATCGGCGGGTCGGGCAGCTCGCCGTTCGGCAGCAGGCCCCAGTCGGCGTTGTAGTTCTCGCCGGTCCCGGTGTGGATGAGGAGCTTGATCTCCCGGTCGCCGGCGACGTCGGCGAACGCGTCCGCCATGTCGTCGTGCGACTTCCAGTCCCACACGAGGCTGCCGCCGTTCGTGTGGCACTGCATGAGCAGGATGCCGTCGTCGCTCAGCTCGAACCGGTAGTTCGGGTAGCTGTCCTTGTACTCCGCGTACCTGGCGCGCTTGACCATCGAGCACCTGCTCCCTGTTGTGCGACAAACTTCTGATGTACGGTGCCAAATATGCATCCTTTTCGCTTCGCCGTCCAGGCGACGAAGGCGACCTCGGGCGCGCAGTGGCGCGAGCTGGCCCGCGCGGCCGAGGACCTCGGTTACGCGACGCTGTTCGTGTCCGACCACTACCTGGGGCCCGGCCGGGCCGCCCGCGAGTCGCGGCTGCCCCCGCAGCACCTCGCGCCGATCGCCGCGATGGCGACCGCCGCCGCCGTGACCCGGACGCTCCGCGTCGGCTGCCGCGTGTTCTGCGCCGACTACCACGTCCCGGCCGTCCTCGCGAAGGAGGCCGCCACCATCGACCTGCTGTCGGACGGACGCCTCGAGTTCGGCATCGGCGCGGGCTGGAGCCCCCTCGAGTACGCGGCGATGGGCCTGGAGTTCGCGCCGCCCGGACGCCGCGTCGACAAGCTCGAGGAGGTCGTCTCGCTCGTCAAGGCGCACTGGAGCGGCGAGCCGCTCGAACTGCGCGGCGAGCACGCGACCGCCGCCGGGTACGCGGGCCTGCCCCACCCGGTGCAGCGCCCCCGGCCGCCGATCATGATCGGCGGCGCGCGGCGGCGCGTCCTGTCCCTCGCCGCCCGCGAGGCCGACATCGTCAGCATCAACAACGTGCCGTTCGACGCGGTG
The DNA here is from genome assembly GCF_014648495.1 of Actinomadura cremea. GTDB lineage: Bacteria > Actinomycetota > Actinomycetes > Streptosporangiales > Streptosporangiaceae > Spirillospora > Spirillospora cremea. Next base: position 158,560 of record NZ_BMRF01000002.1, on the reverse strand, counting down.
AACGAGGCCGGACGGACGCCGCCGCAGGAGGCCGCGCACCGGTTCGGGCTCGTCCGGGAGGCGGCGGGCGCGCGGCTCACCGAACTCGAGATCGAGTCGTCGCCGTTCTTCACCGCGATCACCGACGACCCCGGCGCGGCCGTCAGGCGCGTCGCCGACGTGATGGGCGTGCCGCCGGACGGCCTCCCCGAGCACCCGAACGTCCTGGTCGGCTCGCTCGACGAGGTCGCCGACCGGCTCACCGAGCGCCGCGAGACCTACGGCGCGAACTACATCAGCGTCCAGCAGCGGGAGATGGAGCGCTTCGCGCCCGTCGTGGCCCGCCTCACCGGGAAGTAGCGCCACCCGGGACGAGCGGGCCCGGCGGCCGGAGGCACACCGGAACGCCGGCGGGACACCAGCGGACCAGCGGCGATCCAGCGGCACGGAAAGGAACGGAAGCGAACATGGTCGAGCAGAAGCGGCTGTTCATCGGCGGAGAGTGGGCCGACCCGGGCACGGACGGCGTCATCGACGTCGTCTCCCCGCACACCGAGGAGGTCATCGCGTCCGTCGCGGGCGCCGCCCCGCCCGACGCGGACCGGGCCGTCGCGGCGGCCCGCGCCGCGTTCGACGACGGCCCGTGGCCCCGGCTCGACCCGGCCGAGCGCGCGGCGACCGTCCGGCGGCTCGCCGAGCTGTACCGGGGGCGGCGCAAGGAGATGGCGCGGCTCATCACGGCGGAGATGGGCGCGCCCATCACGTTCTCGAAGTTCTCGCAGGCCACGCTGCCGATGGTGCTGTTGAACGCGTTCGCCGACATCGCCGGGACGATCCCGTGGGAGCAGGCCCGCCCCGGGAAGTTCGGCGCGGACGTGCTCGTCCGCAAGGAGCCGGTCGGCGTCGTCGCGGGGATCGTCCCGTGGAACATGCCGCAGTTCCTGCTGGTCGGCAAGCTCGCACCGGCCCTCGTGGCCGGGTGCACGGTGGTCGTCAAGCCGTCCCCGGAGACCCCGCTGGACGCGCTGCTGCTCGCCGAACTCGTCGCGGAGGCCGGGCTGCCGCCGGGCGTCGTGAGCATCCTGCCCGCCGGGCCCGACGTCGGGCGGCACCTGGTGTCGCATCCCGGCGTCGACAAGGTGTCGTTCACCGGGTCCACCGCCGCCGGACGGGACGTCGCGCAGGCGTGCGGGGCCGCTTTGAAGCGGGCGAGCCTCGAACTCGGCGGGAAGTCGGCCGCGATCGTCCTGGACGACGCCGACCCGGCCGCCGTCGCCGACGGGATCAAGGTCGCCGGGCTGATGAACAGCGGGCAGGCGTGCGTCGCCCAGACCCGCGTGCTCGTCCCCCGGAGCCGGTACGGCGAGCACGTCGACGCGCTCGCGGACATGATGGCGTCGCTGCGGGTCGGCGACCCCGCGGACCCGGCCACCGAGGTCGGGCCGCTCGTCGCGCGCCGCCAGCGGGAGCGCGTCCGGGGGTACATCGAGTCGGGGCGGAGCGAGGGCGCCCGGATCGTCGTCGGCGGCGCCGGCATGCCGGACGGGCTCGACCGCGGCTGGTACGTCCGTCCGACCCTGTTCGCCGACGTCGACAACTCCATGCGGATCGCGCGCGAGGAGATCTTCGGGCCCGTCCTGTCGGTCATCGCCCACGACGGCGACGACGACGCCGTCACGATCGCGAACGACTCCGAGTACGGCCTGTCGGGCTCGGTCTGGACGGCCGACACCGACCGGGGCCTGCGCGTCGCGCGGGGCGTCCGCACCGGGTCGTTCGGCGTCAACCAGCCGTACAGCATGGACCCCGCCGCGCCGTTCGGCGGCATGAAGGCCAGCGGCATCGGCCGCGAGCTGGGCCCCGAGGGCCTCGACGGCTACCTCGAGTCCAAGGCGATCTCGCTCCCGGCGGAGGGCTGAGGTGCCCGGTCCGCTGGACGGCGTGCGGGTCGTCGAGGCGGCCACGCTCGCCGCGGGCCCGATGGTCGCCACCGCGCTCGGCGAGTTCGGCGCGGAGGTCGTCAAGATCGAGCAGCCGCGCACCGGGGACCCGATGCGCACGTGGGGCGAGCGCCGCGACGGCATCGGGCTCGTGTGGAAGAGCATCAGCCGGAACAAGAAGTGCGCGACCCTCGACCTCCGCCGCGCCGAGGGCCGGCGGCTCCTCCACGGACTGCTCGCCACCGCGGACGTCCTCGTCGTCGGCAACCGGCCCAGCGCCCTCGACCGGTGGGGCATCGACTACGCGTCCGTGCACGCCGCGCACCCGCACATCGTGTACGCGCACATCAGCGGCTACGGGAGCGGCGGCCCCAAGAGCGACCGCCCCGGATACGGCACGCTCGCCGAGGCGATGAGCGGGTTCGCGCACCTCACCGGGCAGCCGGACGGCCCGCCGACGCTGCCGCCGTTCATGCTCGCCGACGGCGTGGCGGGCCTCGCGGCGACGTACGCGGTGATGATGGCGCTGTACCACCGCGACGTCCACGACGCCCCCGGCCAGCTCGTCGACGTCAGCCTGATCGAGCCGCTGACCCGCCTCCTGGAGACCTCGACGCTCACCTACGACCAGCTCGGCGTCGTCAAGCGCCGGGCGGGCAACCGGCTCGACGCCAGCGCGCCGCGCAACGCCTACCGCACGTCCGACGGCGAGTGGCTCGCGATCTCCAGCGCCTCACCGAGCATCGCGGTGCGCGTGTTCCGCGCCATCGACCGTCCCGACCTGGCCGAGCACCCCGACTACGTCGACCCGGTGCGCCGCCAGGACCGGGCCGTCGAGGTGGACGAGCTGGTCGCCGCGTGGGTCGGGAAGCGGACGCTCGACGAGGCCATGGCGGTGTTCGAGGCCGCCGAGGTGACCGCCGCGCCCGTCTACGACGCGCCGCGCCTGCTCGCCGACGAGCACCTGCGGGCGCGCGGCACGTTCCTGCCCGTGGACGACCCCGACTTCGGCCGCGTCACCGTGCAGGCCCCCGTCGCCCGGCTCAGCGAGACGCCCGGACGCGTCGAGCACCTCGGCCGTCCGCTCGGCGCCGACAACGACCACGTGTACGGAGAACTGCTCGGCCTCGCCCCCGGCGAGATCGACGCCCTGCAATCGGAAGGGATCATCTGATGCGGCCGAGACGGTCGGAGCTGGCGACGCCCGCGAACAGCGAGCACATGTGCGAGAAGGCCGCGAAGTCCGGCGCCGACCTGGTCTTCCTCGACCTGGAGGACGCCTGCGCCCCCGCCGCGAAGGAGGCCGCGCGGGCCACCGCCGTCGCGGCGCTCACCGAACTCGACTGGGGACGCACCGCGCGGGCCGTCCGCGTGAACGGGCTCGGCACCCGCTGGTGCCACGACGACGTCATCGAGGTCGTCACCGGCGCCCGCGACGCCCTCGACGTCCTCATCGTCCCGAAGGCCCGCACGGCGCGCGACGTCTGGTGGGTCGACGTCCTGCTGACGCAGCTCGAGGAGAAGCTCGCGCTCTCCAAGCGCATCGGCCTCGAAGTCCTCATCGAGGAGGCCGAGGGCCTCGCGAACGCGACCGAGATCGCCCGCGCGTCGTCCCGCCTCGAAGCCGTCATCTTCGGCGCGGGCGACCTCTCGGCCTCCCTGCACGCCCGCGTCGACGGCAACTTCGACCCGCTCGGCGACTACCCCGGCGACTTCTGGCACCACGCGCGCGTCCAGGTCCTGACCGCGGCCCGCACCGCGGGCGTCGACGCGATCGACGCCCCGTACCCCGCGTACCGCGACCCCGACGGCTACCGCCGCGCCGCCGTCCACGCGTCCCTCCTGGGCTTCGACGGCAAGTGGGCGATCCACCCGTCCCAGGTGCCGATCGCCGACGAGGTCTTCTCGCCCACCCCCGACGAGATAGCGGAGGCCCAGGAGGCGATGGAGGTCTACCAGAGCGCGTCCGACTCCGGCACCGGCGCCATCGGCCGCGACGGCCGCCTCGTCGACGCCGCCCACATGCGCCTCGCCGCCAACACCCTGCACAAGGCCACCCTCGCCGGACTCCACCCGCCCGCGCGGTGATCGACCGGCGGCCTGGCTTCCGCCGGGCATTCGCGGCGCCGCGAATGCCCGGCTCGGTCACCTGCGCGGTCAGGAACCCGAGTTCCGGAGCCGCGGATCGGCGGGCGGCCTCCGCGCGGTGACGGCCGTCACCGCATGCGCCGGGGCGATATATCGACCCACGATGCATCGCAAGGCGAAGTATGCTCCGCCCTTGCGCCTGGACTGGAAGTGGCGCGGCGGACCCCCGCACGCCGCAGGCTCGATAACTTGTCGGGCATTCCCCGCAGAGGAGCGCCCGTGAGCGATGTGAACGCGTCCGTCCCGCATTCGGCCCGCATCTGGAACTACTGGCTCGGCGGAAAGGACTTCTACCCCGCCGACAAGGCCATGGGCGACCAGATCATGCAGTTCTTCCCCGAGATCGTCGAGAACGCCCGCGGCAACCGCTACTTCCTGTGCCGCGTCATCCGGTACCTCGTCGAACAAGCCGGGACCACCCAGTTCCTCGACATCGGCACCGGCCTGCCGACCGCCGACAACACCCACGAGGTGGCGCAGAGCATCGATCCCACCACCCGGATCGTCTACGTCGACAACGATCCCCTCGTGCTCACCCACGCGCAGGCCCTGCTCACCGGCACCCCGGACGGCCGGACCGCCTACCTCGACGCCGACGTCGAGGACCCCGACAAGATCCTGCGCGAGGCCGCCGCCACCCTCGACTTCGACCGCCCCATCGCACTCGTGATGGTCGGCATCATGCAGTTCGTGAAGGACCTCGACCGCGCGTACGCGATCGTCCGCCGGTTGATGGACGCACTCCCGTCCGGCAGCCACCTCGTGCTCACCCACCCGACGAACGCCGTCCGCGGGGCCCGCATGGACGAAGCCGTCCGGCAGTGGAACGAAGGCGGCGGCTCCCCCGAGCTCACCCTCCGGACCGTCCCCGAACTCGAGCCCTTCTTCGAGGGCCTCGACCTCCTGGACCCCGGCCTGGTCTCCACCGCCGACTGGCGACCCGACCTCGCCGACGACTCCCTCCGGGTGGACGACCACGGCGCCGTCGCGATCAAACGGTGAGCCGCCGGGACGCAGTGATCGTCCAGGTGGTCGAGCCGCGCGCGGACGGCTGCGTCATCCGATGCCTGTCCGGCGAGGTCGCGGACGGAACGACGTTCACGACCGTCCTCGCCCCGGACGGGGAGGCCCTCGGGGTCGATCTCCGCGTGGCCGAGATCCGGCGGTTCGAGGGGGTGAAGGTTCCGGCCCTCGATCCCGGCCACACCGCCAGGCTGCGCCTGACCGGAACCGGCCACGCGGAGCTCCACCCGTCGTGTCGACTGGTCGGGCGGTGATGTCGGGGATGGCGCCGGATACATCGCGCCTCCCGAGCCTGACAATCCCCTTGCCAAAGGTGACCATGTTCGGTCAAGCCACGCCTCGTTCCGCCGTGAGTTGAGAGAAAGGGGACGTGGGAGTTCCGGCTGAGGCATGGGCGCGGCTCGCGTCGGCCGGTCGCGGGCGAGGGTTCCGAGCCGGGGACGTGCTGCTCCGGCAGGGCGACGCGGCGACGCACGTGCTCGTCCTGGTCGCCGGACGCGTGAAGGTCCTGCGGACGTCGCCGGACGGGGACGTGCTGCTGCTCGCGGTTCGCGGGCCCGGCGAGGTGCTCGGGGACGTCTCGGTGCTGGGCGGCGACGGACGTTCGGCGAGCGTGGTGGCCGTCGAACGGTGCACCACCCGGGCCATCACGGCGGGACGGTTCCGCGAACTGGTGCGGGCGGAGGGGCTGGAGGGCACGTTCCTGCGGCACGCGATGGGGCGGCTGCGGGAAGGCGAGGCGTGGCGGGCCGACATGGCGGCGCTCCCGGCGGGGCCGAGGCTGGCGCGGGCGCTGCTGCGGTTCGCGGACGAGCGGGACGTGGTCGTCCTCGGGCAGGCCGAACTCGGGCAGGCGACCGGGCTCTCGCGCAGCACCGTCGCCGCCGAACTCGCCCGCATGCGCGAGGCCGGGCTTGTGTCGACGGCGCACCGCCGGGTCGCGGTCGGCGATCGTCCGGGACTCCACGAGTTGGCCGAGTCGGGCCGCGGAAGCGTCTGATTCCAGACAGTCCGTGCGCTCGCACCGGTCGATGGTTGAGATTCCGAGAACGAAGGGATCGTGCCGTGCCTCCGGTCCGAAGCCTGCTCGTCGTCGACGCCGAGAAGTTCAGCCATCACCGGGACGCCGAACTGCCGGGCGTCCATCTGGAGATACGCGAGGCCGTCGAGTCCGCGTGCGAGAGGAGCGGGCTCGGTGAGCCGTGGAGGGGCGCCCGCTTCCGGCAGAGCACCGGGGACGGCGTCCTGGCGGTGCTCCCGCTCGACGCGATGTCCTCGCTCATCCGCCCGTTCGCCGACGAGCTGCAGAACGTCCTGGCCGCCGCGGCCCCGCGCATGCGGGGGAAGGGGCTGCGGCCGCTGCGGCTGCGGGTCGCCCTGCACGTCGGGATGGTCGACGACGAGCACCCCGAGGCGGCGGGGATCTCGACGGCGACGAACGACGTCAACCGGCTGCTCGACTGCACCCCGTTGCGGGACGTCCTGGAGACGAGCGACCCCGGCGTCACGTTCGCCGCCGTGGCCCTGTCCGCCGAGGCGTTCACGATGTTCGTCGAGGGCGGTTACGCGGACCTGAAGCCGAGCCAGTTCACGGAGGTCCGGGCGCGGGTGAAGCAGTTCGACCGCCCCGCGTACCTGTACGTCCCGAAGCCGTCCCACCGGGACGAGGACGGCGACGTTGAAGCTGACCATCGCACGGGTCTGCGAGCCGCTGGGGCAGGCCCATCCCTCGATCGCGCTGACCCGGCTGAAGCATCTGGCCACTCGGGGCAGTGCCCAGGTGCGGCGCGAGGTGGCCCGCGCCGCGCTCGGTCTGGTGCACTCGGGCCACGGCGGGTGGGTGCGCGACGCCGTGATCGCGTGGTGCGACGAGGCGCACCCCGAGTCGCTGTCGCCCGTCCAGCGCCGCCGCCGCGCGCACACCGGCGCGACGATCTTCCTCGACCTGGCGTCGGAGGCCGGGGCAGGCGGCCTGCCCGCGCTCCTCTACGGCGTGGACGCGGAGACCTGCGTCCCGGCGTGGAAGGCGGCGATGGCGGCCACTCCCGCACTCGCGTGGGAGGAGCCTGCGGTGTTCTGGCTGGACGCGGCGCTCGCGCGGCCGGAGCTGCGCGACGGGATCGTCCGGATGTTCGTCGCCGCCGCCCGGCCCGCGCCCGACGCGATGATCGGGCTGGTGCGGGCCTGGGCGGCGGCGGGGGCTGGGCGGCGGGAGATACGGGACGCGATCGTGCTCGGGCTGTCGCGTCCGTGGTGGCTGTGGCTGGTCAGGTGGCTCGCCGTGTCGGTGCGCGGGTTGGTCGAGCGTCGTTGATCAGCCGGTCGGGGGCGTCCAGTCCGCGGGGATGTGGGCGAGCCGGACGCGCTGCGGGTGGTCGCCCACGGGGACGGAGGCGATCTTCTCGCCGGTGGCGAAGCTGATCGCGGTGACCTGGTCGGTGCCGCTCTCGGAGATGACGCACGACTTCCCGTCGCCGCTGACGGTGGCCCAGTAGGGCTTGGACGCGGTGACGAGCGGGCCCTCCTGCAGCGTGGTCCGGTCGACGATCGTGGCGTAGTCGTCCATGGTCCCGGCGATGCACAGCTTGGTGCCGTCGGGGCTCATCGACATGCCGTGGTGGCGGGAGTCGTTGACGAAGGTGGTGCGGTCGTCGCTGGTCTCGGGGTTCTTCGGCAGTTCCTTGACGCGCAGGATCGTGTCGGACTCGACGTCGTACTCGAGGAACCCGTTGAAGAACGAGACCTGGAAGTACAGCTTCGACTCGTCGGGGGTGAACGCGACGGGGCGGACGGCGTCGGAGAGGTCCTTGCGGCCGAAGGCGTCGAGGCGTTCGCGCATGTCGATGGTGCGGACGGTCTCGAAGGTGGAGGTGTCGGCGATCGTGATCTTCCGGTCGCCCTTGGCGAAGTCGAGCCACGGCGCGTCGAAGTCGTTGTTGACCTCGCCGATCGACATGTTCCAGAGGTACCGGCCGTCCTGGGTGTAGACGTTCTCGTGCGGTTTGTCGCCCGTGCCGAACGAGCCGAGCTCCTCGCCGGTGTCGATGTCGAGGACGTGCACGGTGTTGGACGTCGAGGCGGAGACGGCGACGCTGTTGCCGTCGGGCGAGACGGCCATGTGGTCGGCGCGGTTTCCGGAGACGGGGAAGCGCCAGTTGACGTCGCCGGTGGTGAGGTCGATGGAGACGACGTCGGCGAAGCTGGGGCGGGAGACGACCATCGACTCGCCGTCGGGGGTGGAGTACATGTCGTCGACGTACTGGTCGTGGCCCTCGCCGACGGTGATGCGGACGCCGAGGAAGAAGATCAGCTTGATCGGGTCGCTGTAGATCTCCCGGAGGCGTTCCTCCTTGTCGGGGATGACGTTGATGCGCCCGATGGCCTCGAAGTCGCCGCGCGCTTCGATGACGTGGGCGGTGCCGTCCCAGTTGTTGCCGACGAACATCACCTCGCGGAGCGGGTCCGCGTGGGCGGGGGCGGCGGTGAGAGTGGCGGTGAGCGCGGCGGCGGCGAGGCCGCAACCGATCGTCCGGGGCTTCATGGCCGCTCCTCGCGGTGTTACTTTTCGGTAGCCGATAGGAAAGCAAGCGCCCGGCCGGTCTCGATAGGGGGCGGCGGACAACAAGGCGCGCGTCGATTGGAACCGGCCCACAACCCCGGCGGTGATCGTGCACGAGGACTTCGCTTCGGTGCTGCGCGGGATGGCGGCGGACGCGGGCGTGATCGACGAGGTCGTCCTCGCGGCGCGGAGCCAGTCGCCGCCGGTGGCGCGGCTGCCGGTGGAGGAGACGCGGCGGCACGTGGCGCTGGTGCTGCCGGTGGTGCTGGCCCGGGAGGGCGATCTGGCGGCGGCGGCGCGGCTGGGCGCGGACCGGGCGGCGCAGGGCGTGCCGATCACGGCGCTGCTCCACGGGGTGCAGGCGGGACGGAGCCGCGCGGCGCAGATCGCGGTGGTGCGGGGCCGGGCGGCGGGCGTGCCGGAGCAGGTGATGCTGACGGCGCTGCTGGAGCTCGAACCGCGCGTCGGGGCGCTGGAGCGGGCGGTGGTGAACGGGTACCGGACGGCCGAACTGGAGCTGTCGCGGACGGCGCGGGACGTCCGGTTCCAGGTGCTGCGGCGGCTGCTGCACCGGGCCGAGGAGCCCCCGCCGGACGAGGACGTCCTGCAGGCGGGGCTGCGTCCGGACGGGCTGTACCGGTGCCTGACCTCGAACGTCACCGATCCGGTGCGGGCGCGGGCGCTGGAGCGGCGGCTGTCGGCGTGCGGCGGCGTGTTCGGGCTGGTGGACGGGCGGTTGTCGGGCCTCGCGCCGCGCCTGCCGGAGCGGGTCGGCGGGGACGTGCTGGTGGTGTGCGCGCCGCCGGCGCGGCTGGACGCGGTGCGGGGGCTGCACGCGCTGTGCGGGTCGGCGCTGCGTTCGGCGGAGGCGCGCGGGCTGCGGGGGCTGCGGGACCTGACCGATCTGGCGGGGGAGACGGCGCTCGCGGCGCAGCCCGCGCTGGCGGGGCTGCTGAGCCGGACGCTGCTCGGGACCCTGGAGGCCGGCGACCCGTTCCACCGGCAGCTCGCGGCGACGGCGCTGGCGTACCTGGACCACGAGCGGCGGCTGGACCGGACGGCCGCGGCGCTGCACGTCCATCCGAACACCGTCCGGTACCGGCTGGGGCGGCTGGAGGAGGTCGTCGGGGCGTCGCCGGGCGCGGAGGGCACGGTGCTCGACACGCTGCGGTGGTGGTGGGCGCTCCACACCTGGCTGGACGGCTGAGGGCCCGGACGGTCGCGCGACCGTCCGGGCCGCCGGTCAGGTGTCGGGGAGGGCCAGGGCGGTCGCGAGCCGGTCGAGGTGCAGGGTCGCGTCGCCGTGGGCGAGTCCGGTCGACATGGCGTGCCGGGAGAACAGGTGCAGATCGTGCTCCCGGGTGAAGCCGATCGCGCCGTGGACCTGGTGGCCGAGCGCGCACACCCGTTCGTACGCCTCGCTCACCCACGCCTTGGCCGTCGCCACCTCCCGGGACGCCTCCCGGCCGACCGACAGCAGCCATATCGCCTCGTAGGCGATGAACCGGGAGCCGAGGACGTCGATGGCCATGTCGGAACAGTGGTGCTGAACCGCCTGGAACGTCCCGATGGGTGTGCGGAACTGCCGCCGCTCCCCCGCGTAGGCGACGGTCATGTCGAGCACGCGCTGGGCCGCGCCGACCATCTCCGCGCAGGTCGCCGCCGCGCCGAACAGCGAGACCGCGTCGGCGGCGGCCCGGTCGCCGCCGAGCACGGCGTCGGCCGGGACGCGGACGCCCGGCAGTTCGACGTGGCACGGACGGTCGAGGCCGAGCGTCCCGAGGGGGTGCAGGGTCGCGTCCGCGGCGTCGACCCAGAACGCGCGGGGTTCGCCGTCCAGGCGCGCCACGACGAGGACGTTCTCGGCGGACGCGGCGAACGGGACGAACGACGCGACGCCGTCGAGGACGTATCCGGATCCGTCGGGCACCGCGGTCGGTCCCTCGCCCGGACGGTCCCACGGCGGCGGCGCGGCGGTCGCGACGGTCCCGGCGGCGATCGCGCCGAGCCACCGTTCGCGCTGCGCCGGGGTGCCGAACCGGGCGATCGGCATGCCGCAGGCCGCGACGGACGCGGCGAGCGGGCTCGGGACGAGCGCGTACCCGAGCTCCTCGAACAGCAGGCAGGCGTCGAGGAAGTCGCCGCCGGCGCCGCCGTCGTCCTCGGCGAACGGCAGGCCCGTCCAGCCGAGGCCGGCCAGCTCCTTCCACAGGTCGGCCGAGTGCCCCGCCGGGTCGCCGTCCATCGCCCGCGCCCCGGCGGCCGCGCCGCGGGAGGCCAGGAGCTCGCGGGCGGTCGCGGCGATGAGCTCCTGGTCGCGGGTGCGGGTCAGGTCCATGGCGGGATCTTGTCGGAGCGGACCCACACGCCCGGCCGTTCCTCCCAGAACAGCTGGACGAGCACGCCGCCGGTGTGCTTCGGGTGGACGAACGCGTCCCGCCACGCGGCGCCGTCGGTGCTCCCCTCGTTCTCGCCGAACGTGGGCGTGTCGTGGTGGCGGCAGGCGTCCATGGCCCGGTCCCAGTCGGCGACCTCGAACGTGACGTGGTGCGCGGCGGCGCCGTTGCGGTCCCAGAACCGCTCGATGAACGAGTCCTCGCCGCGCGGCATGATCACCTCCCAGCAGATCGCCGAGCCGGGGACGTTCAGCACGAGGTCGGCCATGTCGGGGTGCTCGTCGTCGGCGGTCCGCCAGACCTGGACGAACCCGGCGAGGTCGCGGTACCAGCGGGCGAGTTCGTCGCGGTCGGGGAACGCCTGGCAGACGTGGTCGAGCGCGACGATGCCGAGGGACGGTCCGTCCGGTGCGTCCCACGGCCCGGTGGAGGCGCCGGGGGTGTCGCCGCACATGGCGAGGCCGCCGGGGCCGCGCAGCCGCCACAGCACGCCGGGTCCGCGCTCGGGCGGGCTGAGGGACGCCTCCAGCCAGCGCCCGCGCTCCCCCGCGGTCGGTTTGATGCCGCGCACCTCCAGTTCGGCGCGGGCGGCCTCCAGGTCGGGGACCTCGGCGCCGACGTGGTGCAGGCCGGGGCGTCCGCCGTGGTCGTCGAGGAAGGTCTGCAACCCGGAGTCGTCTCCTGCGGGCGCCACGACTTCCCATGCCTGACCGTGGCTGCCGGGGATTTCCAGGCGTGCGCCGCGCGCCCCCTCGGCGGGGTTGTCCCATGTGCGCGCGCGCCGGAAACCGAACAGCCCCTCCAGAAGGGCGACTTGGGCGTCGAGGTCGGTGGTCACCTGCGCGACGTGGTCGATCCGGTAGATCTGCACGGGTACCTCCTAGCTCGGGTGGGGCTCGATCCAGTCGTAGCCGCCGGTGACGAGTTCCTTGACGAGGCGCAGGTTGTAGCGGTTCATCGCCGCGATGCGCCGGGCCAGCTCGCCGACCCGCTCGTCGAACTCCGCGGCCGGGTACACGTCGTTGACGAGGCCGAGCCGCAGCGCGCGGTCCGCGTCGATGCGGGCGCCGGTGAACAGCAGTTCCTTGGCGCGGGCCTTGCCGATCCGTTCGGGGAGCCGCTTGACGCCGCCCCAGCCGGGCGCCGAACCGCCGTACTCGGGCTGGTCGGGGTCGCCGTCCTCGGTCATCTTCGGCCGGTACGGGGGCCGGGCCGACAGGGTGATCTCCACCAGGCCGACCTTGGCGTTGTCGGACGCGACGATGAAGTCGGCGGCGAGCGCCAGTTCGAGGCCGCCGCCGACCGCGTAGCCGTGCACGGCCGCGACGACCGGGACGGACGTGCGCTCCATCATCGCGAACGTCTTCTCACCGAGGCGTCCCTGCTCGACGCGTTCGCGCGGGGTCAGTTTCTCGGACCATGCCAGGTCCATGCCGGCGCAGAACGCGCGCTCGCCCGCGCCGCGCAGGACGACGACGCACACGTCCTCGTCGTCGTCGACGCGGGTGAAGACGTCCCGCAGCTCCCGCATCGTCGTGGGGGTGAGCGCGTTGAGCTTGTCGGGACGGTCGAGGGTCAGCCAGGCCACCCGTTCGTCGAGCCTCAGGTCGATGGTCTCGTAGTCGCCGTATCCGGTGTCGGGCATGCGCTTCTCGCTCCTCCTGGTGGGGGTCAGCGGGGCAGGTTCAGGCCCCGGGTGGCGATGACGTTGCGCTGGATCTCGGTGGTGCCGCCCAGGAAGGTCGAAGCCACCGAGTCCCGGACCATGTGGGTGAAGTAGGCGTTCATGGGTGCGTCGTCGCGTTCCCAGAGGTCGGCGTACCGTCCGAACGCGCGCGCGCCGGTGCGGGCAAGGCGCTGATGCAGTTCCGCACCGAACAGCTGGTTCACGGACGCCTCGTACCCCGGTTCCTCACCCGCCGCCTGGCGCGACACGGTGTAGCGCGCGAGGTTGTACAGCACCCGGATCTCGGTGTGGCGGCGGGCGATCTCGCGCCGCAGGTCGGCGTTCGAGCGGGCGAACCGCGCGCCGTCCCGCGACCGCAGGTACGCGACGAGTTCGGCGAGGGCCTGCTCGTACTTGATCGTCGCGCCGATCCCGGCCCGCTCGAAACCGAGCGCGGTCATCGCGACGTACCAGCCGCGGTTCTCCTCGCCGACCCGGTTCGCGACCGGCACCCGGACACCGTCGAGGAAGATCTCGCAGAACGGCGCGGCGCCCCGCAGGTCGGTGATGGGACGGATCGTCACGCCGGGCGCGTCCGCCTCGACCAGCAGGAACGTGATGCCCCGATGGCGCGGCTCGGCGGCGGCGTCGGTGCGGACGAGCACGAACAGCCAGTCGGCGTACTGGCCGAGCGACGTCCACACCTTCTGCCCGTCCACCACGTAGACGTCGCCGTCCCGGACCGCGCGGGTGCGCAGGGACGCGAGGTCCGATCCCGCGCCGGGCTCGGAGAAGCCCTGCGCCCACGTCGCCTCGCCCCGCGCGATGGGCGGCAGGTGCGCGGCCTTCTGCTCGTCCGTCCCGTGTACGAGAAGTGTCGGGCCGAGGAGGAACGCGCCGATGCCGTTCACGGTCGGGACGCGCGCGCGCATCATCTCCTCGTGCAGGATGAACTCCTCCATGGGAGAGAGCCCCGCACCACCGAATTCGGACGGCCAGTGCGGTGCGATCCATCCGCGTTCTGCGAGCGCGTTCGCCCACGCGCGCGCGCCGTCCCGTCGTGCGGGGTCGTCCGATACACGGTCGACGGGCCAGTTGTAGCCCGCGACGTCCTCGGGTTCGAGGCTCTGCTCCTCGCCCCACGCCGGCTTGTACGTCGCGGGGAAGCTCTCCCGGACGAACGCCCGCGCCTCTTCGCGGAACGCGGCCTGCTGCGGTGTGTCGTCCCAGTTCACCGGCCGTCCGCCTCCCGGTCCCACGTGGTGGGCGTCAGGCCGCCCTCGCCCTGGGCGCGCAGCCGGTACTTGGCGACCTTGTCGGTCGGGGTGCGCGGCAGGGCCTCCACGAACTCGACGTAGCGGGGGACCATCGAGCGCGGCAGCCGCTCCTCGCAGTACGCGACCAGCTCCGCCGGGTCGAGCCCGAGGTCCGGCTGCACGACGACCGACACCTTGATGTCCTCGTCCTCCAGTTCGGAGGGCACGCCGATCGCGGCGCACTCCAGCACCGCCGGATGCAGGTTGATCTCGCACTCCAGGTCGAAGGCCGAGATGTTCTCGCCGCGCCGGCGGATGGCGTCCTTCATCCGGTCAAGGAAGAAGAAATATCCATCTTCATCCCGCCATACCCGATCTCCGGTGTGAAACCACATGTTCCGGAAACAATGGGTGGTCGCCTCCCAGGCGCCGTAGTAACCGGTCGTGAGGACGAACGGCTGCTTCGGCCGCAGCACCAGTTCGCCCGGCTCGCCCGGCCCGACCTCCCGGTCCTGCTCGTCGACGACCGCGACGTGGAACCGCTCGTCGTGCGCCGTCCCGCACGAGCCCTCGCGCCACTCCCCGTACGGGCTGCCCGTCGCGATGCCCGCCTCGGTGCTCGTGTACGTCTCGACCGACCGGACCCCGAACCGCTCGCGCAGCGGCTCGTCCAGGTTCGACTTCCCCATGTAGAACGTCTCGAGCCGGTGGTCGCGGTCGTGCGGCGTCGCCGGGCGGTTCAGCAGGATCGGGATCATCGAGAACACGCTCATGCACACCTGCGCGTCGAACCGGCGCACGTCGTCCCAGAACCGGGAGGCGCTGAACTTCTCCACGATCGCGATCGACCCGCCGCCGAGGAGCGCCGACAGCATCCCGTCCCACAGCGCCGCCGCGTGGAACAGGGGCAGCGGGCAGTAGACCGTCTTGCCCCACCGGTCGAGGAAGTCGAGGGAGTCGTAGGCGCAGGTCAGCGCGAGCGCGTGCGGGACCATCGCGCCCTTGGACGGGCCCGTGGTGCCCGAGGTGTACATGATCGCCTGGAGGTCGCCGAACCCCACCGGGACGCGCACCGGGCCGTCGCCGTCGTCCGGGAGGCTCGCCAGCTCCCGGGCCGGTTTGCCGAGCCGGTCCAGGAGGACGCCGGACCCGGCCGCGTCCCGGACGAGCACGCCGTCCAGCTTCGGCAGCCGTTCGGCCAGCTCGGGGAGCCGCTCGGCGTACGGGCCGTCGACGATCAGCCAGCGGGAGTCGGAACTGGTCAGCACGTGCCGGAGCAGCTCGCCCCGGTAGCCGATGTTGACCGGCACGGCGACCGCGCCGAGCCGGGCCAGCGCGAACACGAGGGGGACGAAGTCGGGACAGTTCGGGAGCATCAGCGCCACGTGGTCGCCGCGTCCGACGCCGGCGCCGGACAGCGCCCGCGCCGTCCGGTCGGCGGCCGCGTCGACCTCGCCGTAGCTGATCTCGCCGTCCCGGAATCTGAGAAAGGTCTGCCTGCGGTGAATCTGCGCCTGCGACCGGAGAACGTCGCCGAGGACGAAGCTCTCCAGCGTCTCCTTGCGCATCCGGACCTCCGCTGTCGCTCGGGGGCATGCGTCGTGACGGTGGTGGGTGGCCGGCGGTCGGATCGAGATCATCCAAAATCTGGACAGTGCGCTAAATATCGGAACATACAACGCGATATCCGGCAATAGTGTCCAAAACGGAACAAAATGGTCGCCTGAGACGCAAGGTGACAGTGTGCTCACGGCCACTTCCGGGTAGCGCCATTTTCCGGGCGACCCGAATCAGCCATACGTAACGCCCGGAATTGCCGGGCGGGTGGGGCTATCGCTGCGGCAGGGCCCGCTCGAGGAGCCGGGCGATGCGCCGGGGGTCGGCGTCACCGTCGTCGAGGAGGATCGTCGTGCACAGGCCGTCGGTCAGCGCCACGAACGCCTCGACGACGTCGGGGGCGTCGGTGCGCGTCCGGGCGAGTTCGGCGACGTGGTCGCGCCACCGCCGCGCGGCGGGCCGCAGCGCCGGCCGGCGGGCCGCGAGGGTCGACAGCTCGCGCTCGGCGAGGGCCCGGCCCCGGCCGGATCCGGCCGACTCGGCGATGAGCAGGGCGAGCCCGCCGAACGGATCGGCCGCGTCGTGGAGGCTCCGGATGCGCTCGGTGTAGGCGTCGGTGACGCTGGTGAGGGCGGCCACCAGCAGGTCGTCCAGCGTGGCGAAGTAGTAGAGCGTCAGGCTGGTGGTGATGCCCGCCTCCCGGGCGACGGCCCGGTGGGTGACGCCGGTGGCGCCGTCCCGGCGCACGATCGCCAGCGTCGCCTCGATGATCTCGGCCCGGCGGCGTTCTCCCCTGGCCTTGCGGCCGTCGCCGATGCTCTCGCCCGTCATGCCCCGTCTCTCATCCTCGCCCTTGCGAAGCGAGGCTATCGGCTTCGTCCGCGTCGGCGGGGTCGGCCGGGTCGGCGAGGGGGCGCAGACCGCGCAGGTGAAGCAGGCAGACCAGGGCGGCGGCCGCGACGGCCGTTCCGGCGACGGCGGCGGAGACGTTGAGCCCGCCGGTGAAAGCGGCGCGGGCCTGGTCGAGCGCCCCGTCCGGCAGCCGGTCCGCGACCGCCACGGCGCCGGAGAGGCCGTCGCCGTAGGACTCGGCCACGGACGGCTCGATCCCGGACGGGGCGTCGAGCGCGGCCCGGTAGATCGTCGTGGTCAGGCTGCCCAGGAGCGCGACTCCGGCCGCGATGCCGAGTTCCTGGACCGTTTCGGAGAGCGCCGCGGCCGATCCGGACCTCCCCGCGGGCGCCGCGCCGACGACGATGTCGGTGCCGAGCGCGGCGATGACCCCGAGCCCGAAGTAGACGAAGGCGAACCCGGCCACGACGCTCGTCCTGCCGTCGGTCCCGGCGGTGCCGAGCAGGACGTAGCCGGCCAGGGACAGGCCCAGGGACGCCGACATGAGGACGCCGGGCGGCAGGCGGCGGGCCAGCAGGGGCGCGCCGATGGCGCCGGCGAGCATGGCGAGGGCGGGCGGCCCCATCCACAGCCCGGCCGTCGCCGGGGACAGCCCGTCGACGAGTTGCAGGTACTGGGTGACCAGGTACATCGTCCCGCCGAACCCGATCAGCCCGACGAGCAGGACGGCCAGCGCCGCCGAGAACGTCCGGGAGGCGAACAGCCGGACGTCGAGGAGCGGTTCGGCCAGGCGAAGCTGGCGCCGGACGAAGACGACGGCCGCGGCGGAGCCGAGCAGCGCCGCGGCCACGGCCGCGGCATCGATCCCGTCGGCGGCGTGCTTGATGGCGTAGACGATCGGCAGCATCCCGGCCAGGGACAGGGCGACGCTGGGCGGGTCGAGCCGGCCGGCGCGGGTCCGCGACTCCGGGAGCAGCGCGGGCGCCGCCGCCAGGACCGCGACCGCGACGGGCACCGCGACGAGGAAGACCGCCCCCCACCAGAGCTCGCCGACCAGCACACCGCCCACGACCGGCCCGGCCGCCATCCCGAGGGCGAACATCGTCGCCCAGACGCCGATCGCCAGCGCCCGCTGCCGGGCGTCGGCGAACATGTCGCCGATCAGCGACAGCGTCGACGGCATCAGGGTGGCCCCGGCGACGCCGAGCAGCGCACGCGCCGCGATCAGCCACTCGGCGCTCGGGGCGAACGCCGCGAACACCGATACCGCGCCGAACGCGGCGGCCCCCACCATCAGCAGCAGCCGCCGGCCGATCCGGTCGCCGAGCGTCCCCATCGTGATCAGGAAGCCGGCGATGAAGAAGCCGTAGGCGTCCATGATCCACAACGTCTCCGTCGCGGACGGCTCCAGATCCTCGGCGAGGTTCGGCACGACGAGGTACAGCGCCGTGACGTCGAGCCCCAGCAGCATGGTCGGCAGCGCCAAGAGCGCGAGGCCGCCCCACGCCCGCCGTCCGGCACGTCCCGCCCGTGTCGCACCCGTCATGGCCGCCCACCCTCCGACACTTACTTGAACCATCGTACAAGTTGTACTTTAGTTCAAGTTTCTGACAAAGGCCGCGCTCCGCCGGGAGCGCGGGGGCGGGCCGCCGACGGCGTGCGGACGGGACGCCCGGAACCCGGCCGCGCCCGGTCCGGGCGTCGATGACCGCGTCGGGGTCAGCCCGTCGTCGAAGGCGCGGCCGGGTGGCGGGTCAGGCCGTCGAGCATCGCGTTGAGCGCGAGCTCGAAGCTGTCCTCGTCGATCTCCTGGGCGAACTCCGGCAGCAGGTACGCCTGCTGCAGGTGCGGGTAGCGGTCGGCGTAGAGTTCCGCGTCGTCGCTGAAGCCGCCGGAGAAGGAGCCGATTCCCGCGCCGACCACGAGGTACTTCACGGACGCGCCGATCATGGTGGCCAGCCGCGGTGACCAGCCGGCTCGGACGAGGCAGCCGTGGACGGCGTCGGCACGGCGCAGCATCTCCTCGAACCTGCCGGGGCCGTAGGCGATCAGCGGCACGATGTGCGGGTGGGCGCGCAGCGCCGCCCGGTACGAGCGCGCCCAGGACGCCAGCCCCGCGCGCCAGTCGTCGCCGTCGAGGCCGGAGTAGTCCACCTCGTCGATGACCTGGTTGGCGACGTCCTCCAGGAGCTGCTCTTTGGTCGGGTAGTGGCTGTACAGCGAAGGCGCCTGGACGCCCAGCCGCCGGGCCAGCCCGCGCATGGTCAGCTCGGCCAGTCCGGCGCCGTCGATCATCTCCAGCGCGGCCGCGCGGATGCGCTCGCGGCTCAGGAGCGGCGTGCTCGGTCGTGCCATCGATCTCCCTTGTCCGTGCCCGGTCGGCCGCCGGGTCGCCCCGCGACGGGTCGAATCGGGGCTCTTGAAAACCATACAGCGTTAGTTGTACAGTTCCCGGCACCTAACAACGTTCGGTTTATGACCATGAGGAGAGGACGCCGTCGATGTCGGATCGGCCGGATCGGGGACTGCTGCGGTCGCTCTTCCAACCGCGGACCGTGGCCGTGATCGGGGCGTCGGACGACCCCGCCAAGCTGTCGGGCCGCCCCGTCGACTACCTCAAGCGCTTCGGCTTCCGCGGCACGATCGTCCCCGTCAACCCCCGCCGGGACGAGGTCCAGGGCCTGCGCGCCTTCCCGGACATCGCGAGCTACCGCGAGCGGCCCGTCGACCTGGCGATCATCGCGCTTCCGGCCCCCTCGGTGGCCGCGGAACTGCGGGCGTGCGCGCGCGCCGGGGTGCCCCTGGCCATCGTGTTCGCCTCGGGCTTCGCCGAGGCCGCGGGGGACGGTCCCCGGATGCAGCGGGAGCTGCGGGAGATCTGCGACGAGACCGGCATCCGGCTGCTCGGCCCGAACTGCCTCGGCGGCATCGCCACCGGCGACGGCGTGGTCCCCACCTTCACCTCGGCGCTGGACGGCGACGTCCGCCTCACGCCCGGTCCCGTCGCCATCGTCAGCCAGAGCGGCGCCTTCGGAACCTACCTGTTCAGCGCCGCGCAGGCCGCCGGGATGGGCATCGGGTACTTCGCCAACACCGGCAACGAGGTGGACGTCACCGCGCCCGAGCTGATGTGCGAGCTGCTGGAGCGCGACGACGTCGGCGTCGTGCTCGGTTACCTGGAGGGCATCTCCGACCCGGCCGCCCTGGTCCGGGCCGGACGCACGGCCGCGCGCGTCCGCAAGCCGCTCGTCCTCGTCAAGGTGGGGGCCACCGAGGAGGGCGCGCGCGCCGCCGCCGCGCACACCGGCGCCCGTCCCGTCGCCGACGACCTGGTCGACGACGTGCTGGAGCGGCTCGGCGTCATCCGGGCCGGCGGGCTGGAGGAGATGACCGACATCGCCCGGCTGCTGGCCGCCGGTCGCCGGCCGGCCGGCGACCGGCTGACGGTCCTCACCATGTCCGGCGGCGCGGGCGTCCTGCTGACCGACGGCGCGATCGCCGCGGGCATGTCGGTTCCGGCCTGGTCCGCGCCCTGGCGCGGCGCGGTGGCCGAGGTCATCCCGCCGTACGGGTCCGCGCGCAACCCGCTGGACATCACCGGGTCGTTCCTGAAGTCCCCGGAGATCCTCGAACGCGCCCTGGACGTCGCGCTCGACCACCCGGACACCGACATCATCGCCGTCCTCCTGGGCAACGCCGACCGCGAGTCCGAGCGGGTGGTGGAGACGCTCACGGCGGCCTACGCGCGGACGTCCAAGCCCATGCCGGTCGTCTGGACCGGAGGCAGCGGCCGCCCGCGCGAACTGCTGGCACGGGCGGGCGTCCCGGTCTACACCGACCCCGCTCGTGCCGTCCGCGCCCTCGCCGCCCTGACGCGGCACGCGCTGCGGCCCGCCCCCGGACCCGACGCCCCCGGACGCCAGGCGGACCTGGTGGCCCGGCTGTCGTCCCACGAGAAGGACCCGTTCGATCTGCAACTGCGAGTGGAGGGCTGAACCACATGTCATTGCTCCAAGGACGAAACGCGGTGGTGACCGGGGGTGCGCAGGGCATCGGCCGGGAGACCGCGCGCGTCTTCGCCGAGCAGGGCGCCCGGGTGCTGATCGGCGACCTGGACGCCGACCAGGCCGAGCGCACCGCGAAGGAACTCTCCCGCGACGGAGCGCGGGTGGAGGCGCGCCGCTGCGACGTCACCTCCGAGACCGACGTCCAGGAACTCGTGGACGCCTGCGTCGGCGGCTTCGGCTCGCTCGACGTCATGGTGAACAACGCCGGGATCACCCGCGACGCCACCATGCGCAAGATGACCCCGGCCGACTTCGACTCGGTGATCGAGGTCCATCTGCGCGGCGCCTGGCTGGGCACCCGTGCCGCGTCCCTGGTGATGCGGGAACAGCGGCGCGGATCGATCGTCAACCTGTCGTCCATCTCCGGCAAGGTCGGCAACATCGGGCAGACCAACTACAGCGCCGCCAAGGCGGGGATCGTGGGGCTGACCAAGGCCGCCGCCAAGGAGACGGCCTACCTGGGCGTCCGGGTGAACGCGATCCAGCCCGGCCTCATCCGCACCGCGATGACCGCGGCGATGCGGCGGGACATCCTGGAGTCGCGGGAGAAGGAGATCCCGATGCAGCGCGCGGGCGAGCCCGGCGAGGTCGCGAACGTCGCCCTCTTCCTGGCGTCCGATCTGTCCAGCTACATGACCGGCACGGTGCTCGAGGTGACCGGTGGCCGCCACATCTGAGGTGCGCGCGGACGCCGTCGCCGCCCACCTGGCCGACCTGCGCCGCCGCCAGCGGGCCGCCTGGCCCGCGGAGATGCCGCGCGAGGTGGGCTACCCGCTCGGCGAACGCGCCGTCACCGACTACCTGCGCGCGCACGCCGAGCGCGACCCCGGTCATCCGGCGATCGTGTTCTACGGGCGCGTCATCACCTACGGCGAGCTGGACGAGCTCAGCGACCGGTTCGGCGGCTGGCTGCGGGCGCGGGGCGTCCGTCCCGGCGACCGGGTGGGGGTGTGCCTGCCGAACTGCCCCCAGTTCGTGATCGCCATGCTGGGGATCCTCAAGGCGGGCGCCGTCCACGTCCCGGTGAACCCGATGTTCCGCGAGCAGGAGCTGCGGCACGAGCTGGCCGACTCCGGCGTCGAGGTCCTGGTCGTCCAGGACACCGTCGCGCCGCTCGTCGAGAACGTCCGGCACGAGACGGCGGTGCGGGCGACGCTCGTCACCGCCGTCACCGACCTGGTCCCCGAACGGCCCGCGCTGCCGCTCCCCCGCTCGTGGACCCGCTCCGGACAGGGGACCCCGCCGAGCGGCTGGGCCGAGGTGGAACGCTCCGAGCGCGTCGAGCGGCGGCCCCCCGATCTCGACGCCCCCGCCGCCCTCAACTACACGGGCGGGACGACCGGCATGCCGAAGGGCTGCGTCCACACCCAGCGGCACATGGTCTACACGGCCGCGGGCAGCGCCGCCGGGTGGGGCGTCACCGGCCCCGCCGACGTCCTGATCATCTACACGCCCGTCTTCTGGATCTCCGGGGAGAACTCCGGGATCCTCGTCCCGCTCCTCACCGGGAGCACGACGGTGCTGATGGGCCGGTGGGACCCCGCGGCCGTCCTGCGGGCGGTCGAACTGTACGGCGCCACCGCGATGTCCGGCACCGTCGACAACTACGTCGAGCTCATGGACCACCCCTCGTTCGCCGAGCGGGACCTGTCGACGCTGCGGCACGTGCGCGCGATGTCGTTCGTCCGCAAGCTCACCCCGGACGTGCGCGACCGGTGGCGGCGCGCGGTCGGCGAGCACAGCGTCCTGCGCGAGGGCTCGTACGGCATGACCGAGAGCCACACCTCCGACACCTTCACCCGCGGGTTCCAGGACGGGGACGCCGATCTGCGGGCCGAGCCGGTGTTCTGCGGGCTGCCCGTCCCCGGCACCGAGTTCATGGTGGTCGATCCCGAGACCGGCGACCCGCGTCCGATCGGCGAGTCGGGCGAGATCTGGCTGCGCACACCGTCCGCGCTCACCGGCTACTGGAACGCTCCCGAGGCGACCGCGGACGCCCTGCGCGGCGGCTGGCTGCGGACCGGCGACACCGGCCGGATCGACGAGCGCGGCTGCCTGAGCTACCTCGGCCGGCGCAAGGAAATGATCAAGGTGAACGGGATGAGCGTCTTCCCCGCGGAGGTGGAGACGCTGCTCGGCCGGCATCCGGACGTGCGCGCGGTGGCGGTGGTGCCGGTCGACGATCCCGCGACCGGACAGCTTCCGCTCGCGTACGTCCGCCTGGAGCCGGACGCCGCCTGCGACGCCGCGGCGCTGACCGCGTGGGCGCGCGAGCAGATGGCGCCCTACAAGGTGCCGCGCGTGCGGATCGTCGACGAACTCCCGATGACCGACACCGGAAAGATCAAGAAGTCGGAGCTGGCTCCGAAGGAGGCGCGATGATCTCGGAGCGCGGATTCGGCCGGGCCGGCCGGCGGCCGGTCCGGACGGCCGCCGGGGCGCTGGCGGCCCTCCTGCTGGTCTCCGGCTGCGGGGTGGTGTACGGCGTGGACGGCGCCGGATCGTCCGCGAACACGGTCACGATCGCGGTGACGGCCTCGTTCCCCGACCTGGACCCGCACCGCAGCACGTCCAACGTCAACTACCTGGTCAACCACGAGAACGTCTACGAGGGACTGGTCAGGCTCGACGGCACCGGCAACGAGGTGCTGCCCGCGCTGGCCACCGAGTGGGAACTGGTGGACCCGTCCACCTGGCGCTTCGAGCTGCGGGAGGGGGTCGCCTTCCACGACGGCGAGCCGTTCGACGCGCAGGCGGCGGTGGCGAGCATCGAGCGGGTGATCGGCGACGAGCGCAGCGCGGACCTGGCCTCGTACTTCACCCGGGTCGAGGGCGCGCGCGCCACCGGCCCGCACACCATCGAGATCGTCACCGACGGCCACGTGCCCGACCTGCTGCTCAACCTGACGAACCTGATGATGGTCCCGCCGGAGAAGGCACGGCAGGACGGCGGCGACGCGCTGACCGACGAGCCCACCGGGACCGGCCCCTACCGGTTCGTGCGCAAGTCCACCGACAGCATCGTGCTCGAACCCTTCCGCGACCACTGGGGCGGGCCGCCGCCGGACCGGCGGATCGAGGTGATCTCCCGCCCCGAGGCGTCCAGCGAGATCGCGGGGCTGCGGGCGGGCGAGATCGACATCGCCTACGACATCCCGCGGGAACTGGTCGGGCAACTGCCCAAGGAGGTCTCCGCGCCGGTGCTGGAGCACGTGGTGCTGCGCCTGAACGGGCTCGGCGGCCCCACCGCCGACCCGCGCGTCCGCCGCGCGATCAACATGGCCGTCGACCGCAGGACGCTCCGCGAGGCCCTCGTGGGCGAGAAGTACAGCGTCGACCCGAAGTGCCAGTTCGCGCCCCCGGGAGTGGTCGGGCACGACCCCGAACTGGACGACACCACCCCCTACGACGTCGCCGGTGCGCGCGCGCTCGTCCGCGAGGCCGGTGCGGTCGGCGAGAAGATCCGGCTGGTCAGCGTCCAGGGACGGTATCCGAAGTCGCGGGAGATCGTGGAGGCCGCGGCGCACCAGATCGAGCGGACCGGCCTCGAGGTCGAGCTGCGCATCCTCAACAACCAGAACTGGCTGGCGGAGATCTACGCGACCGGCTCCGGGCGCCCGGACGCCGCGCTGATCGGGGTCAACGTCGACCAGTGGAACGTGCTCCAGCCCTTCGACAGCATCGTCTCCGACTCCTCCTCGCTCAGCACGTTCCCGCACGGGCAGTCCCCCCGGGTGTCGGCCCTCATCGACGAGGCCCGGTCGCTCACCGACCGCGAGCGGCGGCTCGACCTCCAACAGCGGACGTCCCGAGCGGTCTGCGAGTCCAACGCGTTCGTCTGGCTCTACGGCTACCACCAGATCTGGGGCGCGCAGGAATCGGTGAGCTGGGACGTCCGCCGGGACAACAAGATCGTGTTCTCCGGCATCCGCATCGCCCCCTGACGGCCCTCGTGCAGGGCCCCCACCCCACCCCTTTCGAAAGGAGCCGGCGATGGTGCGTTACCTGATCCAGCGGATCGCGCAGTTCGCGCTGGTCATCCTGGGTGCCACCGCCGTGGTCTTCGTCGCGATGTACGTCGCGACCGACCCGGCGCGCACCGCGCTGCCGGTCGGGACGCCCGACGAGGACGTCGAGGCGTTCCGGCGGCAGCTCGGGCTCGACGAGCCCCTGCTCGTGCAGTACCTGTCCTTCCTGTGGGACGCGGTGCGCGGCGACTTCGGCACGTCCATCTGGCTCGGCAGGCCCGCCCTCGACCTCGTCCTGGAGAGCCTGCCCGCGACGGCGGCGCTCGCCCTGCCCGCCACGCTGATCGGCGTGCTGCTCGGCGTCGGTTGCGGCGTCCTCGTGTCGATGCGGCCCGGTTCCAGGCTCGACAACGCCGTCAACGTCCTCGGCTACGGGCTGATCTCCCTCGCCGAGTTCTGGCTGGCGATCATGCTGATCATGCTGGTCGCGGTGCAGTTCGACCTGGTCCCCACGGCCGCGCTGCCCGGTCACCCGGCCAGCCTGATCCTGCCGGTGGCGATCCTCGCGATCCGCCCGTTCGCGCACCAGACGCAGATGATGCGGTCCTCGATGATCGCCGAACGGGGGCGGCAGTACGTCACGACGGCCCGGTCCAAGGGCCTCTCGGAGACCCGGGTCGCGCTGCGCCACATGCTGCGCAACGCCGCGATCCCCTCGGTCTCCCTCGGCGTCTACGAGCTCAGCAGGCTGTTCGTCGGGACGGCCGTGGCGATCGAGATCGTGTTCGCCTGGCCGGGCATCGGGCGGCTGGCCGCCGAGGCCCTCGAACGCGGCGACATCTTCGTCGTGCAGGCCGTCGTCGTGGTCGCGGTCGTGGTCGTCGCCTCCCTGAACCTGGTCGCCGACCTGCTCAGCTTCTGGCTCGACCCCCGCACCCGCACCGAACTCCGGTCCACCCGGACCGTCCGTTCGCCGAAGGGAGCCGCCCTGTGAAGGCCCGCACGTTCATGCGCGCCCTCGCGCGCGAACCGTTCATGGCCGGTGTGCTGATCCTGTTCGTCCTGCTCTGCGTGCTCGCGTTCGGCGCGCCGCTGCTGTTCGGCGACCACGCCACCGCCGTGGACGTCACGCGCCGCCTGCGCGCGCCGTCGTGGCTCGGCGACGACGGCGGGGTGCTCGGCACCGACCAGCTCGGCCGCCCGCTGTGGATCCGGCTGGCCGAGGGCCTGCGCACGACGCTGCTCGTCGGGCTGCTCGCCGTCCTGGTCGGCGCGGTGACGGGCGTGACCGCCGGGCTCGCCGCCGGGTTCTACGGACGCTGGGTGGACGCGGTCATCATGCGGATCGCCGACGTCCAGATGTCGTTCCCGGCCCTGCTGTTCGCCATGACGATCGTCGCGATCGCCGGCGGCGGCATGATCGTCATCGTCGTCGTGCTCGGACTCAACTCCTGGATGATCTACGCGAGGCTCACCCGCAGCGTCGTCCTGCGGTTCCGCGGCAACGACTTCGTCATCGCGACGGTGAACCTGGGCGCCACCCCGCGCCGGGTCATGTTCGGACACCTGCTGCCGAACGCGCTGCCCCAGGTGGTCTCGATGGCGACGCTGGAGGCCGCGCGGATCATGCTGGCCGAGGCGACGCTGAGCTTCCTCGGCTTCGGGGTGCAGCCGCCCGCCATCTCGATCGGCACCATCCTCGGCGAGGGCCGCGACTACCTCACCAACCAGTGGTGGGTGTCGACCTTCGCCGGTGTCCTGCTGGCCCTCACCGTGCTCTGCGCCAACCTGCTGGGCAACTGGGCGCAACGCGTCTCCGACCCGCTCACCAAGTACGAGATGGACACGACGGCATGAACGAGTTGAGCACCACGGCCGGTGACGGGGCGGCGGCGGAGGCCCGGGACTCCGCGGCGCTGCTGGACGTGCGCGACCTGCGCGTGACGGTCGGCGGCGGCGCGACGCCGGTGGCGGACGCGTCCCTGACCGTGCACGCCGGGGAACGGGTCGGGCTGGTCGGCGAGTCCGGCTCCGGCAAGAGCGTCACCGCGATGGCCGTCAGCCGGCTGATCGAGCACCGCGGTGGACGGATCGACCCCGCCGCCCGGGTCCTGCTGAACGGGGAGGACCTCGTCACCGCGTCGGCCAAGCGGATCCGGGAGGTCCGCGCGCGCCGGATCGGCATGATCTTCCAGGACCCGCTGTCCTCGCTCAATCCCGTCTACACGATCGGCGACCAGATCGGGGAGGCGGTGCGCAGCGCCGACCCCGCCACCGGCCGCCGCGCCGCCCGCACCCGCGCCGCCGAGCTGCTCGGCCATGTCGGGATCCCCGACCCGGGCCGCCGCGTGAACGCCTACCCGCACGAGTTCTCCGGCGGCATGCGGCAGCGCGCCATGATCGCGATGGCGCTGGCCGGCGAACCGGAGCTGCTGATCGCCGACGAGCCGACGACCGCGCTCGACGTCACCGTCCAGGCGCAGATCCTCGAACTGCTGGACCGGCTCGTCGAGGAGGACCGGCTCGCGATCCTGCTCATCACCCACGACCTCGGCGTCGTCGCCGGATTCACCGACCGGCTCTACGTCATGTACAGCGGGCGCATCGTCGAGTCCGGCCCGACCGCGCAGGTCTACGCGCGGCAGTCCCACCCCTACACCCGGGGCCTCATCCAGGCGGTGCCGCGGCTCGACCACCCGAGGGCCGAGGAACTGCCCGGCATCGCGGGCTCGCCGCCGCCGATCACCGAACGGCCCGGCGGCTGCTCGTTCCATCCGCGCTGCCCGCTCGCCGCCGACGACGCCGGCTGCCGCACCGAGCTACCGCCACTGGCGGAGACGTCCACGCCCGGCTCGCACGCCCGCTGCCACCGCACGTCCGAACTGGACGACGAGGCCCCGCGGACCGCGCTCCGCGTCCACGTCGTCGAGAGGCCGCACGCGGAGCCGTCCGGTCCCGAGGACGGCGGACGGCCCGTCCTGGAGATCACGGGACTGGTCAAGGAGTTCGGCGGCGGGCTGCTCGGCCGCCGCGGCGGCCACCGCGCGGTGGACGGCGTCGGCTTCGCGGTCGGGCGCGGCGAGACCCTCGGGATCGTGGGCGAGTCCGGCAGCGGGAAGTCCACGATCGCGCGGTGCGCGCTGCGGCTGGAGGAGCCCACCGCGGGCACCGTCACCTTCCAGGGCCACGATGTCACCGCGATGAACCGCAAGCGGTTGCGGGAGCTGCGCCGCAGCGTCCAGATGGTCTTCCAGGACCCGTACGCGTCGCTCGACCCGCGCCGCCGCATCGCCGCGAGCCTCGCCGAGCCGCTGCGCATCCACGGGATGTGGAAGGGGCCCGAGCAGGGCCGGGCCCGGCAGGTGGAACTGCTCGAGATGGTCGGCCTGCACCCCGCCGACCTCGGCAAGTACCCGCACCAGTTCTCCGGCGGCCAGCTCCAGCGCATCGCGATCGCCCGCGCGCTGGCGGTCGAGCCCGCGCTCATCGCGTTCGACGAGCCGGTGTCCTCGCTGGACGTCTCCACCCAGGCCGAGATCATCACGCTGCTGGAGCGGATCCAGCGCGAGACCGGCACCGCGTACCTGTTCATCGCGCACGACCTCGCGGTCGTCCGGCACATCAGCGACCGGATCGCGGTGGTGCACCGGGGCCGGATCGTCGAACTCGGCGACTCCGACGACGTCTGCCACCGGCCGTCCGACGCCTACACCCGGACGCTGCTGTCCGCCGTGCCCATTCCCGACCCCGCCGCCCGACGGCGGCGCCCGTCCGATGAGAGCGAGGTACCCGCCGGATGACCGATCCCGCCACGTCGTGGGACGACCTCACGATCGGCCACGAATACCCGTCCGTTCCGCTGGGACTGTCCCCGGCCGGGGCCGCCGACTACGCCCGCGTGGTCGGCCGCGGCCGCGACCCGTACGGGCCGGGCGGCGTCCCGCCGCTCAGCCTGGACACCCTGTACCCGGTCAAGGAGGTCGTGGACCTGCCCACGGGCACCGTGCACGCCCGCGAGTCCATCGAGTTCCACGCCCGTCCCGACCTCGGCGCCGACCTCCGGGTGCGGCTGTCGATCGCCGACAAGTACGAACGGCGCGGCCGGCTGTACGTGGTCGTCGAGCATGCGGTGTGCCACCCGGACGGACGCCGCGTGCTGACGGCCCGCAAGACGTTCGTCTGGCCGGCGACCGGAGGGACGCGCGCATGACCGCGCTGGAACCGGTCCGGTTCGTCGTCACCCAGGACATGCTGGACGACTTCGGCCGGGTGGGCGGCGGCAGCGGCGCCATCCACACCGACCCCGAGGTCGCCCGCCCGCTGTTCGGCGGCACGATCGCGCAGGCGATGTTCCTGCTCGACTCGGTCGTCCAGCTCATGGTCGGGCTCTCCGACCTCGACCACTGGTACGCGCGGGGAAAGATCGAGGCAAAGTTCGTCGGGAACACGCTCACGGACGAGACCGTCACGATCGCGGGAACGGTGACCGAGACCTGGACCGGCGACGGCGTCGCCATGGCCCGGTGCAGCTTCACCGGGACCGCGGGCACCGACGACCGCACCGTGCTCGTCGCCGAGGCGACCGGGCCCTTTCTCCACGAGGAGGACGCATGAAGACGGTTCCGCTCACCCGGCTCCGCGAACTGACCGGCACCGAACTCGGGCCCACCGGGTGGAAGGAGATCGGCCAGGACCGGATCGACGCGTTCGCCGACGCCACGGGCGACCACCAGTGGATCCACACCGACCCCGCGCGCGCCGCGTCCGGCCCGTTCGGCGGCACCATCGCCCACGGTTACCTGACCCTGTCCCTGGTCGCCGCGTTCATGCAGGAGCTTCTGCACGTGGAGGGCGCGAGCGTGCGGATCAACTACGGCCTCAACAAGGTCCGCTTCCCCGCCGCCGTCCGTTCCGGCTCCAGGGTCCGGGCACGGCTGACCGTGCGGGACGTCGAGGAGAAGCCGGACGGGACCGTCCAGGCCACCTACGCCGTGACCGTCGAGGCCGACGGGGCGGCCAAGCCCGCCTGCGTCGCCGAGGCCGTCTCCCGGTACGCCGAGTGAAGGACGACACCATGCAGGAAGCCGTCATCGTCGCCGCCGCGCGCTCCCCCATCGGACGGGCCGGGAAGGGGTCGCTGGTCTCCGTCCGTCCCGACGACCTGGCCGCGTCCATGGTCGACGCCGCCCTCGCCCAGATCCCCGAACTGGACCGCGCCGACATCGACGACCTCTACCTGGGGTGCGGCCGTCCGGGCGGCGAGCAGGGCTACAACATGGGGCGGGTCGTGGCGGTCGCGCTCGGCCTCGACCGGGTCCCGGCCGCGACGATCACCCGCTACTGCGCGTCCTCCGTGCAGACCACGCGCATGGCGTTCCACGCCGTCCGGGCGGGCGAGGGCGACGTGTTCGTCTCCGCCGGTGTCGAGTGCGTGTCCCGGTTGCAGGCCACCGGATGCAGCGACTCGATCCCCGGGACCCGCAACCCCGGCTTCGACGACGCCCGCGCACGCACCGGACAGCGCGCCGAAGGGGGTGCCGAAGGCTGGGAGGACCCCGGGCGTCCGGCGTCCTGCCCGACGTCTACATCCCGATGGGGCAGACCGCCGAGAACGTCGCGCAACTCCACGGCGTCACCCGCCGCGACCAGGACGAGTTCGCCGTCCGCAGCCAGAACCTCGCCGAACAGGCGGCCGCCGACGGGTTCTGGAAGCGCGAGATCACCCCGGTGACGCTCCCGGACGGCCGCGTGATCGACGCCGACGACGGCCCCCGCCCCGGCACCACCCTGGACAAGATCGCCGCGCTCGAGCCCGTCTTCCGGCCCGACGGAACGGTCACCGCCGGGAACTGCTGCCCCCTCAACGACGGCGCCGCCGCCCTGGTCGTCATGAGTGCGGCCAAGGCCGCCGACCTGGGCATCACCCCGCTCGCCCGGATCGTCGCCACCGGCGTCACCGGCCTGTCTCCGGAGATCATGGGCCTCGGTCCGGTGGAGGCGAGCCGCCAGGCCCTGGCCCGCGCGGGCATGTCGATCTCCGACATCGACCTCGTGGAGATCAACGAGGCGTTCGCCGCACAGGTCGTCCCGTCCTACCGGGCGCTGGGCGTCGACATCGACCGCCTGAACGTCAACGGCGGCGCGATCGCGGTCGGGCACCCGTTCGGCATGACGGGCGCCCGCATCACCACCACCCTGCTGAACTCACTGCGCACCCGTGACAAGTCCACCGGCCTGGTCACGATGTGCGTCGGCGGCGGCCAGGGCATGGCCCTGATCATCGAGCGCCTGAACTGACGCGCACCGGCGGCGGCCGGGCTGCCCGACCGCCGCCGTGCCGTGGTTCTCAGGCGCCGTTACCTGCGCGAGCACGCGTTCCGACAGTCCACGGCGGCACGTCGGCGAAGGTCCCCGGGAACATCCTGTGCTTGAGGTGGCCTTCCAGCCGTTCCGCCGCCGCGAGCGTGTCGCCGCAGTCGGCGAACCACCACGCCCGCTGCCGCCCGTCCGCCGATCCGTAGTAGCTCCAGGTTCCGCCTCGGACGGCGCGCACGGTCACCAGCGTCCCGACCTCGCGCGAAGCGCGCCCGGCGTACACCCATAGCAGCGGACCCGTGGATTCGGTGTAGAGCCACAGGCACCGCCAACTCCTGCCGATCAGCACCGGCTCGAGCGACGCGAGATGCCGCACCGCCGTGGCCCGCCCGAGCCGCGTCCGCGCCCACGGCGGGACGGCCGCCGAAACGACCGCCCGCCGCAGACGCGCTCGTCCTGCTCCCGTCACCGCCGCGCGACCTCGAACCACACCGTGACCGGACGCGATGCCCCGTCGCCGACCTCGAAGCCCCAGTCGTCGGACAGGGCCGCCACCATGGCGAGCCCCCGCCCGCATTCGGCCCAGACGTCCACGAGCGCCTTGGCCGCAGGTACCGAGGCCGCCCCGCCGTCGTCGGTGATCTCGACGCGGATCCGGCCGGACGCCGAGCGCACCGCCGCCGAGACGCCGCCGCCCGCGCACCCGCTCGCCGTGTGCCGGAGCGCGTTCCCGGCGATCTCGTCCACCATCAGGTCGACGTCCCCGAGGTCCGCGCCGTCCGCGCCCAGCCGCGTGACCTCGCCGCGCACCCAGCGCCGCACCGCCCGGACGTCCACGCCCCCGATGCCCTCGAGCCGTCCGGTGCCCTGCCCGTCCCAGGCGGTCATCGGACGATCCCCGCCGGCGCAGAGGCCGCCCGCTGGAGTTCGCCCGCTCCCGCGCCCGCCGCGTAGCGCTCCGAGGCGCCCCACAGGTAGGCCCGGCCACCCCGGCCGTCCTGCACGACCGCCACGGTCACGAATCCCCGGTCATGGTGCAGGGAGAGGACGGACTGGCCGTTGCCTGCGAGCAGCAGGCGCGACGATCGTCCCAGCTCCATCAGGCCAAGGCCCAGGTCGGCCAGCAAACCGACCCGCCGCACGGTAGTGCCCCGGTCCACTCGCCACCGGGCACCACCTCCCGAGGGATGTGTACTCGATAGATTCGACACAGGTCCGGCTCCTTTCCAGTCGGACTCAGGCCCTGGGACCCGGTGTGCCCGCACCGGCCCGGGGCTGCTTTGTTCGGCGTTCGAGCACCCTGTGCGTCCGAAGACTGACACGCTGTAACTCGATCTCGCTTGCAACCTAGATTGCATCTTGCAAAGTCACAAGCGACTTGCAGATTTCGCTCGGAGATCTATCCCGCCCGACAGGAAGAGGCAACCCGTGGCACCTCGCTCCAGTCCCACAGCACGACGACGGAGGCTTGCCGCCGCGCTGCGCCGGCTCCGGGAGACGCACAACCTCAGTTGCGCCGAAGTAGGCAGGACCCTCGGATGGTCCGAGTCCAAGGTCAGCCGCATCGAGACCGGCCGTACCGGCATCCGCGCCACTGATCTTGATCGTCTCTTGAGCGCCTACGAAGTGGATGAGGAGATGCGCAAGGCCCTCCACCTGCTTCGACGCCAAGCCAGCCATCGAGGATGGTGGAGCACCTACAGCGATGCGCTCCCGAGTTGGTTCCAGAGCTACGTTGGATTGGAAGACGGCGCTCGGTCCCTCATGATCTATCAGTCCGATCTCATCCCGGGCCTGATGCAGACCGATGAGTACGCGGAAGCGATCATTCGGGCTCACCGTCCATCGCTCGACGCGGACGAGATCGAGCGCCAGCTCACGGCCAGAGCCACGAGGCAGGCACTACTCGCCCAGGCCGACCCACTTGAGGTCTGGGTCGTGCTCGACGAAGCCGCTCTTCGCCGCATGGTCGGTGGTCGGGGGACGATGGTGACTCAGTTGCACCGGCTGGAGGAACTCGCCGAACTTCCTAACGTCACTCTGCAGGTTCTGCCGTTCGAACAAGGCGCCCACGCGTCCATGGGCACTTCCTTCCATCGCCTGACGTTCCCGGAGCAAGACGCGAACGACGTCATCTACCTCGAAGACCTGACGAGCAGCCAATACTTGGAAGAACCAGGCGACATCGAACGGTATACGCTCGTAATAGACCACCTACGTGCCTCGGCGCTCCCGCCCGAAGCTTCCGTGCGCTTCATCAGGCGTGTTGCCGATGGCCTGACAGATTGAGAAGGAGTGCGGCGTGTATTCGCCGAATCTTTCCAGCACGACATGGCGCAAGAGCAGCCGAAGCAACGGTGCAGGCGGTGCCTGTGTCGAGGTCGCCGACCTCGCGGCGAGCATCTGCGTGCGCGACAGCAAGGCGCCGCACGCCGGGCACCTCTCGCTCACGACGAGAACGTGGGCCGCGTTCGTCACCGAGGTGCGAAGCGGCCGGTACGACCTGCGCTGACCTAAAGCAGAGCGCACCCGGCGCTCGCCAGAAACCGCGTCTGCACCGGCTTGCTGGTCACGGTCGAGGGCTGCCCCGTCATGGGTTGGGTGTGGTCTTCGTCTGTGCGGTGGGCTCGGGGTGCGGGTCGATGAGGACGCCGGGGTTGAGGATGCCCGCGGGGTCGAGGGACGCCTTGGCGGCGCGGAGCGCGGCCGCGAAGGGGTCGGGGCGTTGCCGGTCGTACCAGGGGCGGTGGTCGCGGCCGACCGCGTGGTGGTGGGTGATGGTGCCGCCGTGGGCCGCGATGGCGTCCGAGACGGCCGCCTTGACCTCGTCCCATTGCTCGACCGTCCGGCCCCACCGGCCGGAGGCGTAGATGCCGAAGTAGGGCGCCGGGCCGTCCGGGTAGACGTGGGTGAACCGGCAGGTCACGACGCCGGTCTCGCCGAGGGACGCGAGGGCCTGCTCGGCGGCGGTGCGGACGGCGTCGCGGAGGGCGTCGAAGCGGTCCCAGGTGCAGGCGGTCTCGAAGGTCTCCACGATCATCGACCGGGCCGCGAGGGCGTCCCGCTGGTAGGGCATCCGGAGGAAGGCCGAGCGCCACGTTCCCGCTGCTCCGGTGCTCGTCCCGCGCGTGACGCCGGCCGGGATCCGGCCGCCGTGGTCGCGGCAGATCTCCACCGCGCGCTCCATCGGCGCGTCGACCGGGTGGTCGGCCGACTCGAACGCCAGGACCAGGACGCCGCCGCGCGCGGACGCGCCCGCGTTGATCAGTGCCTCGGCCGGATCGAGGAGGCGGCAGTTCGCCGGGAAGAGCCCGGACTGGGCGATCACGCGGGTCGCCGTGACGGCGGCTGCGTGGTCGTCGAACTCGACGGACGCGCCGGTTCGCCATCGGGGACGCTCGCGCAGCCGCATCCACGCCTCGGTGATGACGCCGAGGGCCCCCTCGGAGCCGAGGAACATCCGGTCGGGCGAGGGGCCCGCGCCCGAGCCCGGCAGCCGGAGCGACTCCCCCACGCCGGACGGGCTGACGACCCGCATCGACTCCACCAGGTCGTCGATGTGGGTGTAGACGGTCGCGAAGTGGCCGCCCGCGCGGGTCGCGAGCCAGCCGCCGAGTGTCGAGAACTCGAACGACTGCGGGAAGTGCCGCAGCGTCAGGCCGTCCCGGCGCAGCTCCCGTTCCAGCGCCGGGCCGAGGATCCCGGCCTGGACGCGCGCCGCGCGGCTCACGGGGTCGACCTCGAGCACGCGGTCGAGCCCGGTGAGGTCGAGGGAGACGGTGCCGGGGTGGTCGTCCAGGCCCCGGGGTTCGACGCCGCCGACCACCGAGGTGCCGCCGCCGAACGGGATGACGGCGGTGCCGGTCGCGGTGGCCCAGTCCAGGACGTCCACGACGTCCTGTTCGGTTCGCGGGCGCACGACCAGGTCGACCACGTGGTCCAGGCATCCGAGCAGGCACCGGACGACGTCGCGGAACGCCTGCCCGTGGCTGTGCGCCGCCCGGTCGGGCGGTGCGTCGGACGCCAGGTGCTCCAGCGTTCGCGGCGCCCGCACCCGCGGCCGGGGGATGCCCAGGTCCGCCACGGCGGGCGGCCGGTGCGGCGTGAGGTCGGCGTCCGGCAGGAGCGCCGCCACCCGGCGGGTGAGCGCCTCGGCCTCCCGGCCCGTCACCGCGTCGGCGACGTTCCCCCAGCCCCACCACGACCGTTCCGCCATCGCGCGTCCTCCTCGTCCGGTCCGTCCGTCGCCGGACACGCTGCCGTGGCGGGGCCTGATGGAGCAACACGAGCACGACGCCCGAGCATAAAACTAACCACGTGGTAAGTTTCCCTCGACGGCGCGGAGCGAGGAGGACGAGCGTGGGCTTTCCGGACGGGTTCCTGTGGGGCGCGGCGACCAGCCCCCACCAGACGGAGGGGAACAACGTCGCGAGCGACTTCTGGGCGCTGGAGAACCGGCCGGACGGGTTCCTGCCAGAGCGGAGCGGCGACGCGTGCGACTCCTACCACCGGTGGCCGGACGACCTCGACATCGTGCGCGACCTGGGACTGAACGCCTACCGGTTCGGCCTCGAGTGGGCGCGGATCGAGCCCGTCGAGGGGCGGGTCTCGCGAGCCGCGCTGGCGCACTACCGGCGCGTCGTCGAGGGATGCCTGGAGCGCGGGCTGGCCCCCCTCGTGACGCTGCACCACTTCACGAGCCCGCTGTGGTTCTCGAAGGCCGGCGGCTGGACGGCCGACGGCGCGGTCGAGCGGTTCCGCCGGTACGTGCGGGCGGTGCGGCCGATCCTGGACGGGGTGCCGTGGGTCTGCACGATCAACGAGCCGAACATGCTCGCGATGATGGCGAACATGGTGAAGCGCGGGGAGCGCAGCGAGAACGTCGCCGGTGCCATGCCCCCGCCCGATCCGGCCGTCGCCGACGCGCTGACGGCCGCGCACCGGGCGGCGCGGGAGGAACTGGGCGCGATCAAGTCCGGCTGGACGGTCGCGAACCAGAACTTCGAGGCGGTCGGGGGCGCGGAGGCCGAGCGGGACGCGTGGGCGTGGTCGCGCGAGGACCGGTTCCTCGACGCGGCGGAGGACGACGACTTCGTCGGCGTGCAGGCGTACACGCGGGTACGGATCGGGAAGGACGGCGCGCTGCCGGAGCCTGAGGACGCGCGGCGCACGCTGACGGGCTGGGAGTTCTACCCGGCGGCGCTCGGCAACGCGGTGCGGCATACGGCCGAGCGGGTCCCCGGGGTGCCGATCCTCGTGACGGAGAACGGCATCGCGACCCGGGACGACGCCGAGCGGATGGAGTACACGCGGGGCGCGCTCGAGGGGCTGCGGGCGGCGATGGCCGATGGCGTCGACGTCCGCGGGTACCTGCACTGGTCGCTGCTCGACAACTACGAGTGGGGGACGTACGCGCACACGTTCGGGCTCGTCGCGGTCGACCGGGACACGTTCGTCCGGACCGTGAAGCCGAGCGCCCGGTGGCTGGGCGAGGTCGCGCGCACCGGCGACCTCGGGTAGCCGGAGGGGGCCGGCCGCGGCGCGGTGCGGCCGGCCCCCGGTCTCAGGACTCCGACCGGACGGCGGCGACGAGTTCGTCCACGACGTCGCCGGTCAGTCCGATGCCGAACGTGCTGAACTTCGCCAGCGGGATGCCCCGGGCGAGCGCCATCAGCGCGGGCGACCCCTGCGCGGTGAGGCCGCCCGCGCCGCGCAGCCGCGCCGCGAGCACGCGCGAGCCGACCGGGTGGTCGAGCCACTCCCCGAGCGTGGACATGCGGCCGAGCGCGGCGGTGCGGCCGTCCCCGGGGGTGGTCAGTCCGGCGCGGAGCCGGATGTCGCGGGACGACGCGCCGACCTCGACCGTGAACGCGCCGGCGTCGACGCGCCAGTCGCCGCGGGAGACCGACCACTGCGCGACGTCGCGGCCGGTGAGCGTGAACCGGACGCGCGTGCGCTCGCCCGGCGCCAGCAGGACCTTCGTGAATCCGCGCAGCTCGTGCCGGGGACGCGTGGGCCGTTCCTCGTCGAACGCCACGTACAGCTGGACAACCTCGTGCGCCGCGCGCTCGCCGGCGTTCGCCACCGTGACCTCGACCGTCCACGCGTTCGGGCCGGTCTCGCGGGCGTCGAGGTCGGAGTACTCGAACCGCGTGTAGGACAGGCCGTGCCCGAACGGGTAGGCGACGTCGGTGCCGAGCGTGTCGTGGTGGCGGTACCCCACGTACCGTCCCTCGCCGTAGACGACGTGGCCGTCCGCGCCGGGGAAGTGCAGGTGGGACGGGACGTCGGCGAGCCGGTTCGGGATCGTCTCGGTGAGCCGCCCGGAGGGGCTGTGCGCGCCGAGCAGGAGGTCGGCGATGGCCGAGCCGCCCGCCTGGCCGGGCAGCCAGCCCTCCAGGACGGCGCCCGCGGCGTCCTGCCACTCGGCGACGGAGACGACGCCGCCGTTGGCGAGGACGACGACGACCCGCGGGCACGCGGCGGCGACGCGGCGCAGGAGGCCGGTCTGGACGGACGGCAGGTCGATGGTCGTGCGGTCGAAGCCCTCGGACTCGGCCTCGTCGGGCAGGCCGAGGAAGACGACCGCGACGTCGGCGGACGCGACGGCCCCGGCGGCCTCGACGGCGAGCGACGGGTCGGGTTCGCCGTCCAGCCGGTACCCGGCGGCGAACGTCGCGCCCGTCCGCTCGCGAAGGGCGTCCCACGCGCTGTCGAGGCGGGTCGCGACGACGTGGGAGCTGCCGTGGCCCTGGTAGCGGGGGGTGCGGGCGAGTTCGCCGACGACGGCGACGCGCCCCGGGTTCTCCAGCGGGAGCACGCCGTCGTTCTTCAGCAGGACGATCGAGCCGCGCGCGGCCTCGCGGGCGAGTTCGTGGTGGGCGTCGACGTCCCAGCCGTCGAACCGCTCGGCGTCCCGGACCCGGTGGGCGAGGCCGATCACGCGGTCGGCGGCGCGGGTGACGGCGCCGTCGTCGAGGCGTCCGGCGCGGACGGCGTCCACGATCTCCTGGTCGGTGCGGGTGGGCGGCATCTCGAGGTCGAGTCCGGCGGCGAGGGCGGCGACGCGGTCGTTGACGGCGCCCCAGTCGGAGACGACGACGCCCTCGAAGCCCCACTCCTCGCGCAGGACCTCGGTGAGCAGCCAGGGGTTCTCGCCGGCATACACCCCGTTGATCCTGTTGTAGGAGCACATCACCATGGCCGGTGCGGCGGTCCGGACGATGTGCTCGAACGCGGGCAGGTAGATCTCGCGGAGCGTCTGCTCGTCGACGTCCGCGCTGACCCGCATCCGGTCGGTCTCCTGGTTGTTGACCGCGAAGTGCTTGACGCACGCGCCGACGCCGCGCGACTGGATCCCGGCGACGAGCGCGGCCCCCATGACGCCGCTGACGTGCGGGTCCTCGGAGAAGTACTCGAAGTTGCGGCCGCACAGCGGGGACCGCTTGATGTTGACGCCGGGGCCGAGGAGCACGTCGGCGCCGAGCGCGGACGCCTCGCGGGCGAGGGCCTCGCCGACCCGCCGGGCCAGGTCGGCGTCCCAGGAGGAGCCGAGGGCGACGGCCGGCGGGAAGCAGGTCGCGGGGACGCTGTCGGTCAGGCCGAGGGCGTCGCCGGACCCCTTCCGCCGGCGGCGGACGCCGTGCGGGCCGTCCGCGAGGGTGATCGCGGGGACGTCCCGCACCTCCTCGGTGTGCCAGGTGTCGCGTCCCGAGGTGAGCGACGCCCGCTCCTCCAGGGAGAGGCGCGCGGAGTCACGGTCGGTCTGTGTCATGCGGTTCCTTTGCGGGCGGGGACGTGTCGGACGTCGCGGGCGTCGGCGGCGCGGGCTCCGCGGACAGTTCGAGGGTGAGCCCGAGCTGGCGGAGGAACGCGACGACGGACGCGTGCATGTCGACGGCCTCGGGTTCCAGGAGCCACTGGGTCTGCAGGCCGTCCATGAGCGCGAGGAACTGCCCGGCGACGATGCCCGCGTCGTGGTCCAGGGGCGGGTCGGGCTGGGCGAACAGTTCGGAGAACGCCTTGGTGAGCGCGTCGCGGAGCACCCGGTAGCGCTGGACGAAGTAGTCGTGCGCCGGATGCCCGGGGTCGGTGGCCTCGCCGGAGATCTTGACGTAGAGGCCGACCATGCCGGGGGTCCGCATGTTCCGGTGGACGATCCGGACGATGGCGTCCAGCAGCGCCTCGGGGCGTTCGTCGGGGCCCCAGAGCAGCGCGGCGTCGGCGCGGTCGCGGCGGCCGAGCACCTTGACGAGCACGTCCTCCTTGCCGGGGAAGTGGTGCAGCAGCCCGGCGTGGGTGAGCCCGGCCTGCGCGGCGATGTCGCGCAGGGAGACGGCGTGGAACCCGGACCGGGAGAACAGCTCGGTGGCCGCGTCGAGGATCGTCGCGCGGGTGCGCTCCCCCTTCGTGGGCCCTCTGCGATCCGTGGGCCCCTTGCGGGCCGGTGCGCGGCGGCCGCCGGACGCCCGTCGCGGGGTCTGTTCGCTCATGGTCGGGCCTTCCTGGGATGTCGGGCTGGGTGGGGGTTCATCCTTCAGCGCATCCTGCGACCGAGCAAAACCTACCACGTGGTTAGTTCTGCATGTATGCTCGCCGACACCCCGGCGGCACCTCCGGCCGCCCGTGCGTCGCACAGCCGTTGTGCTCGGAGAACGGAGCAGAAGATGAACAAGATCACGAGGGGCGTCGCGGCCCTCGCGGCGTGCGCCACGGCGGCCGCCGCGCTCACCGCGTGCGGCGGCTCGGGCGGCGGGAGCGGCGCGTCCGACTCCCTCACCGTCGCGACGATGACCCTCCCGCAGAGCCTCGACCCCAAGGACGCGGCGGGCAGCGCGATGCCGTTCTTCCAGGCGGCCTACGACACGCTCGTCAAGCGCGAGCCGGACGGGTCCTACAGCCCGATGCTCGCCACGAAGTGGGAGTACGACGACGCCCGCACCGCGCTGACGCTGACCCTGCGCGGCGACGTGAAGTTCGACGACGGCACGCCGTTCGACGCGTCCGCGGTGAAGGCGAACATGGAGCGGTTCGCCGAGGGCGGCGGCGGGATGGCCAAGACCCTCGCGGACGTCGAGGAGATCGAGGTCGCCGACGCCACGCACGTCGTCCTGCGCCTCAAGCAGCCGAACCCGGCAATGATGTTCTACCTCAGCGACGCCGCCGGGCTCATGGCCAACCCGGCGAAGTTCGACGACGCGGGCGACCCGCTGAAGACCGAGCCGGACGGCACCGGCCCGTTCGACCTCGACTCCGGCCGGACCGCCATCGGCACCAAGTGGGTGTACGCGGCCGACACCGGCTACTGGGGCACGAAGCTGCCGTACAGGGAACTGACGTTCCAGTACTTCGACAACGAGACCGCGATCGTCAACGGGCTCAAGACCGGGCAGGTCAACGCGGCCGTCCTGCAGACCGCCAACGCGCAGGCCCGCATCGAGGAGGACCCGGGCGTCCAGGCGCAGAAGCAGGAGTTCGACTTCCAGGGCATCCTGCTGTTCGACCGCGGCGGGAAGATCACACCCGCGCTCGCCGAGCCGAAGGTGCGGCAGGCGCTCAACCACGCGATCGACCGCGAGACGATGCTCGCCAAGATCCGGCAGGGACGCGGCGAGGTCACGAACCAGGTGTTCGGCACCGAGAGCGTCGCCTACCAGCAGGAACTCGACTCCCACTACTCCTACGACCCGGCGAAGGCCAAGCAGCTCCTCAAGGAGGCCGGGTACGCGGACGGCTTCGAGCTGAAGCTGCCGCGCATCGCCGCGATCGTCCCCGACGCGCTCGCCTCGTCCCTCCAGACGTACTTCAAGGCCATCGGCGTCGAACTGACCTGGGACGACATGGACCAGTCGGCCGTCCGGCGCATCTTCACCGACCGCGAGTACTCCGGCATGGTCATGAACATCGGCCAGTCGGCCAACGACTGGGTCGCGGTCGGCGAGCTGGTGCTGCCCGGCACCTTCAACTTCTTCGGTACCACCGACGCGACCGTGCGGAAGCTCCTGCCGCAGATCGCCTCGGCCCCCGCGCAGGAGGCCGAGGCGCAGCTCCACGAGCTCAACCGGCACCTCGTGGAGGACGCCTGGTTCGTCCCGTTCTACCGGCTGTCGTACCTGCACGTCTCGGACGGCAGCGTGACGATCAAGCCGCAGTCCGGCATGGCCCTGCCGTCGATCTACAACTACGCGCCGGCCGAATGACGGCACGGGAGGCCGGGCGGCCCGCTCCCGTCCGGCGTCCCGCGCACCACCGTCCCGACCACAGAAGCCGAGTCAGATGCTGAGCTTCGTACTGCGCAGGACCGCGGCCGGGGTCGTGCTCCTGTTCGTGATCTCCGTCCTCTCCTACCTGCTCCTGTCGATCCCCGACAACGACGTGGGCCGCCAGCTCCTGGGCAACCGTGCCGCGCAGGACCTCGTCGACGCCAAGAACGCCGAACTCGGACTCGACCGTCCCGTCCTCGCCCAGTACGCCGACTGGCTCGCGCACGCCCTGCGCGGCGACTTCGGCACGTCGTGGTTCACCGGCGAGGACGTCGTGCGGTCCATCGGCACGCGGCTGCCGGTCACCCTCAGCCTGATGGTCGGCGTGACGCTGGTCAGCGCCGTCCTGTCGCTGCTGCTCGGCGTGTGGGCCGGGGTGCGGCGCGGCCCGGTCGACCGGTTCGTCCAGATCCTCGGCGTGGTCGGGTACGCGCTGCCCGGCTTCCTGGTCACCCTCGTGATCGTCGTGGTGTTCGCGGTGAAGCTGGGCTGGTTCCCGGCCATCGGCTACATCCCGTTCGGCGAGTCGCCGTCCGGCTGGCTGTCCACGGTGACGCTGCCGATCGCGTCCCTGTCGGTCGCGGCCGTCGCGGGCGTCTCCCAGCAGGTGCGCGGCGCCGTCATCGACGTGCTCCGGCAGGACTACGTCCGGACGCTGCGCGCCCGCGGCCTGCCGCCCGGCCGGATCCTGTTCCGGCACGTGCTGCGCAACGCGGCGGCGCCGCCGCTGACGGTCCTCGGCCTGCAGTTCGTCGGGATGCTCGGCGGCGCGGTGCTGGTCGAGCAGATCTTCGGGCTGCCCGGCATCGGCAGCATGACCGTCACCTACACCACCCGCGGCGACATCCCGATGATCATGGCGATCGTGCTGTGCACGGTCGTCGGCGTCATCGCGATCAACCTGCTGGTGGACGTCCTGATC
Source organism: Actinomadura cremea (assembly GCF_014648495.1). Lineage (GTDB taxonomy): Bacteria > Actinomycetota > Actinomycetes > Streptosporangiales > Streptosporangiaceae > Spirillospora > Spirillospora cremea. The sequence goes on along the minus strand of NZ_BMRF01000002.1, from coordinate 116,650 downwards.
GGCTGGCTCGACCCGAAGGCGAGGACGTCGTGAACGAGACGACCGTGCAGGCCCCGGCACCGGCCGTCCGGCGGCCCGGCGCGCTGCGGCGGCTGCTGCGCAACCCGCTCGGCCTGATCCCGGCCGTGATCCTCGCGACGATCGTCGTCGCGGTGCTGCTCGCGCCCGTCCTCAGCCCGCAGGACCCGAACGCCGCCGACCTCGCCGACTCGTTCGGCGGCGCCGCCGCCGGCCACCCCCTCGGCTTCGACTCCGCGGGCCGCGACCTGCTGTCCCGGCTGCTGCACGGCGGCCGGTTCACCCTCGGCGGCGCGGTCATCGCACTCGCCGTCGCACTCGCGCTCGGCGTCCCGTCCGGGCTGCTCGCCGGGTACCGCGGCGGCCCCTTCGACGCCGCCGCGAGCTGGACCGTCGACCTCGTCATGGCGCTGCCCGCGATGGTCGTGCTGCTGGCGTCCCGCGCGATCCTCGGCAACACGGTGTGGGTGCTGATGATCGTCCTCGGCGTGCTGGTGGCGCCGAGCTTCTTCCGGCTGGTCCGCGGCATCGTCGCGGGCGTCCGCGGGGAACTGTACGTGGACGCCGCCAGGGTGTCGGGCCTCACCGACCTGCGGATCGTCGCGCGGCACGTGCTCATCGTCGTCCGCGCGCCCATCATCATCCAGATCGCGCTCGTCGCCGGGCTCGCGATCGGGCTGCAGGCCGGGCTGGAGTTCCTCGGCATCGGCAGCGGCGACACCCCCACCTGGGGCGCGATGCTGAACGAGGCGTTCCAGAACATGCAGCAGGCCCCCGCCATGATCGTGTGGCCCGGCCTCGCGCTCGGGCTGACCAGCGCGTCCCTGGTGCTGCTCGCGAGCGCGCTGCGCGACGCGCTGGAGGACCGGGGCGACACCCGGCCCGCCCGGCGCCCGCGCAGGGCCCCGGCCGCCGCGCCGGCCGTGCCCGCCGACGCGCCCGGACGCGCCGACCTGCTGTCCGTCCGCGGGCTCACCGTCTCCTACGGGACGACGGAGGTCGTGCACGGCATCGACCTGGACGTCCGCGCGGGCGAGATCGTCGGGCTCGTCGGCGAGTCGGGGTCGGGCAAGTCGCAAACCGCGTTCTCGATCCTCGGCATCCTGCCCGAGGGCGGGCACGCGAGCGGCAGCGTCACCGTGCGGGGACGCGAGATCGTCGGGCTCGCCGAACGGGAGCACCGGGCCCTGCGCGGCGGCGTCGTCGCGTACGTCCCGCAGGAGCCGATGAGCAACCTGGACCCGTCCTTCACGATCGGCGCCCAGCTCGTCGAGCCGATGCGGTACAAGCTCGGCGTCTCCAAGGCCGAGGCCCGGCGCCGCGCGCTCGACCTGCTGCGGCAGGTCGAGATCCCCGACCCCGAGCGGACGTTCGGCTCGTACCCGCACGAGATCTCGGGCGGGATGGCGCAGCGCGTCCTGATCGCGGGCGCGATGTCGTGCGACCCGGAGCTGCTCATCGCCGACGAACCGACGACCGCCCTCGACGTCATGGTGCAGGCCGAGGTCCTCGGGCTGCTCCGCCGCCTGCAGTCCGAACGGGGCCTCGGCGTCCTGCTCGTCACCCACAACCTCGGCGTCGTCGCCGACCTGTGCGACCGCGTCAACGTGATGCGCGACGGACGCGTCGTCGAATCGGGCTCCGCCCCGCAGGTGCTCGGCTCGCCCGCCGAACCGTACACGCGCCGCCTGCTCGGCGCCGTCCTGGACGACGTCCCGGCCCGCGAACCGTGGCGCCCCTCGCAGAAGGAGTCCGCGTGAAGGACGAAGCACTGCTCACCGTCGAGAACCTCCGGGTCTCCTTCCCCGGCAAGGGCTTCCGGGCGCCGCGCACCGAGGTGCTGAAGGGCGTGTCGTTCCAGGTCAGGCCGGGCGAGACGCTCGGGATGGTCGGCGGTTCGGGCTCCGGCAAGACGACGATCGGGCGCGCGATCCTCGGCCTCGTCCCGGTCGGGTCGGGCACGATCGCGTTCGCCGGTGAACGCATCGACGGCGCCTCGGCCAAACGGCGGCGACGGCTCAGCCGGGACGTCCAGGTCGTCTTCCAGGACCCGTACACCTCGCTGAACCCGTCCCTGGCCATCGGCGACACCCTCTCCGAACCCCTCCTCGCCCAGGGCACCGGACGCCGCGACGCGCGCCGCCGCGTCGGCGACCTGCTGGAACGCGTGCACCTGCCGTCCGACGCCGCCGCCCGGCTCCCCCGCGAGTTCTCCGGCGGCCAGCGGCAGCGCGTCGCGATCGCCCGCGCCCTCGCGATCGAGCCGAAGCTGATCGTGTGCGACGAGCCCGTCTCGGCGCTCGACCTGACGACGCAGCGGACCGTCCTCGACCTCCTCCTCGAGATCCAGGAGCAGACGGGCGTCGCGTACCTGTTCGTCTCGCACGACCTCGCGGTCGTCCGCTTCATGAGCCACCGCGTCGCGGTGCTGCACCGGGGCGAGATCGTCGAGACGGGCGACGCCGCGCAGGTCACCGGCGATCCGCGGCACCCGTACACGCGGAGCCTGCTGCTCGCCGCGCCCGTCGCGGACGTCGCCGGGCAGCGCGCCCGCCGCGAGGCGTTCGACCGCGCCCCGTCCTGACGCCTCAGCCGGCCCCGGCGATCGTCGTAGTCGTGCCGCGACCCGGCGATCGCGGGCCCGCTGCGGCGCGCCCGGTCCCTTCTCCCTCCCCGGCGCCGACCACCGGGGAGGCCGGGAGGCGTCCGCCGGCGTGCTCGCGCGTGCCCTGCCGTTCCCGGCTACTCGCTGAAGGCCGTCGTGGAGCGGTAGTGGTCGTGCCAGCCGAGCGCCTCCCACCACGCCGGGTGGGAGGCGAGGCGGGCGCGGTAGCCGTCCCACTCCGTGCGGGCGGGCGTCCACGCCTTCTCGGCGACGCCCGGGAGCTTCGGCAGGAGCAGGAACGCGAGGTCGTCGAACCCCTCGACCGTCTCGCACCAGAGCGCCGCCTCGACGCCCGCGAGGCGCGCCCCGTCCGGGATCTCGGCTAGCGCGCCGGGCGTCCAGTCGAACAGCTCGCGGCACGTGCGCGGGTCGTACGACTCGTGCCCGACCTTCGTGCGCCGCCCGGTCTGGCCCGCGTCCCGCGAGTCCTCGGCGTACCGGCGGTCGAGGTACATGAAGCTGCTCGCCGACGCGAGCACCGGCGTCCCGGCGGCGACGGCGGCCGGGACGTCGCGCGCCGACTCGGCGAACGCCGCCGCCATCGCGTCGACGAGCGCGTGGTACTCGGACGGGATGCGCTCGCGGGCCGCGTCGGCGTCGAACTCGTCCCCCGCGCCCACCCACCCCTGCGCGACGTCCGCCGGGGTCAGCGCGCCCGAGCGGGCCGCCTCCTGCCACGCGACGACCCGCTTGCCGGTGGCCCGCCCGATCTCGAGCGCGCGGGCGGTGAACTCCCGGTACAGCTCGTCGGGCATGCCGAACGCCTCGTCCCCGCCGACGTGCAGGAACGGCCCCGGCGCCAGCGCGGCGACCTCGCGCAGGACGTCCTCGACGAACCCGAACGTCGCGTCCCCGCGCGGATGCAGGTACGCGAGCAGCTTGTGGACGGGTTCGTCCGGCCCCTGCAGCTCGGGGTAGGCGCGCACGGCCGCCAGCACGTGCCCCGGCATGTCCAGCTCGGGCACGATCGTGACGAACCGGGCCTCCGCGTACGCGACGATCTCGCGGAAGTCGTCCTGCGTGTAGTACGGCCGGACGCCCTCGTCGGCGTTCGTCAGCCGGCCCGGCCACGTCTCCGGGTCGGTGAGCCGGGGCCACGCGCCGATCTCCAGCCGCCACGCCTGGCTGTCGCTGAGATGCAGGTGCAGGACGTTGAACTTGTAGAGGGCGAGCAGGTCGACGACCTTCTTCACCTGGTCGACGGTGAAGAACCGCCGCACCACGTCGAGGGACAGCCCCCGCCACGCGTACGCGGGCCCGTCCGCGATCCGCACCGGCGGGACGGCGAACCCGTCCGCGCCGTCCCGCCCGTCCCGCCGGAGGAGCTGCGCGAACGTCACCGCTCCCCGGAACAGCCCTTCGGCGTCCCCGGCGGTCACCGTGGCCCCGCCGCCGTCCACGACCAGCTCGTACCCCTCGCGCCCCCCGAACGCCGCGACCGGCGAGCCCGCGCCGCCGCGCCCGTCGTCGGCGCGGGCATCGGCGGGGGTGGGGTGGAGGGTGCCGGTCCGGGGGTCGATGCCCTGGGGCGGGTGGAGGGTGCCGGGGTGGGCGGGGGCGCCCAGGGCCAGGCGGAGGTCGCCGTCGGCTCCGACGGCGACGGCGGTGTCGGCGGCGTGGAGGCGGGCGAGGAGGTCGGCGACGGTCTCGCCGAGGGGGCGAAGGGACTCGGACGGGACGGCGATGCGCAGCCGGGGTCCGAGGGGTGCGGCGGGGCCGTCGAGGGACGTCAGGTGTTGCGGGAGCGGGATCGGTGCCGGCACTGCCCCTCCAGGGGTTCGTCGTGGGGTGTTCCGATTTTCTACCACATGGTAAGTAAGCGGGCTCGAACCCGCTCGTCGTTCAAAACTTCGTCATATCCCTTGCGACCTGGCGCTATGTCGGTTTCCCTGGGCGTTTGTATCTCCGAGGAGGCGTGATGCGACGAGGAGTCGCGCTCGTCACCGGGGCGGCCGGGGGGATCGGCAGCGCCGTGGTGGACGAGCTGTCGAGGCGCGGCTGGACGACCGCGGGGATCGATCTCCGCCGCGCGCCGGGCGTGGACCTGCCGATCGAGGCGGACGTGTCCGATCCCGCGCAGGTGAGCGCGGCGGCCGGGTGGATCGAGCGGACGCTCGGGCCGGTCGAGGCCGCGGTGTGCGCGGCCGGGCACCACGCGATCGTCCCGGCGTCGGACGTGCCCTGGGACGACTGGCGGCGCATGCTGCGGGTGCATCTCGGGGGCGTCGTGAACGTGTGCCGGGCGGTCACGCCCGACATGGTGAACCGGGGACGCGGGTCCGTGGTCGCGGTCTCGGCGTCGTCGGCGGTCGGCGGCGCGGACGCCCAGGCCCACTACGCGGCGGCGAAGGGCGCGGTGCTCGGGCTCGTCCGGTCGCTGGCCGCCGAGGTCGCGCCGTTCGACGTCCGGGTGAACGCGGTCGCGCCCGGGCCGACCGACACGCCGCTGGTCCCGGACGACTCCATGCTGCGGCGGCCCGCGCACCTGCAGTCGGTGCCCGCCGCGCGGCTGACGTCGCCGCAGGAGGTCGCGCTCACCGCGGCCCACCTGATCGAGGCCGCGACGGCGAGCACCGGCGAGGTCCTGTCGCCGAACGCCGGGGCGGTGATCTGATGTCGCTCGCACTCGTCACCGGGGCGGGCGGGGAGTACGGCGGCGCGATCGCGCGGCGGCTCGCGGCCGACGGCCACCGGGTCGGGGTGAACGACCTCCCGGACGTCGGCCTGCGCGGCCTCGCGCGGGAGATCGGCGGCATCGCCGCGCCGGGCGACGTCACCCACCCGGACGGCGTCCACGCCATGCTCGGACGGCTGGAACGGGCGGCGGGCGAGCACGTCGCGATCCTGGTCGCCGCGGCCGCGCACCGGACGACCGCGCCGCTGCCCAAGCACGACCTGGACGACTGGTGGCACGTCGTCGACACCGCGCTCGGCGGGGCGTTCGCCTGCGCGCAGGCCGTCCTGCCGGGGATGGCGGAGCGCGGCGGCGGGCGGATCGTGCTGCTGGCTTCGGAGGCGGGCATGACCGGCCGCGCGGACGCCACCGCCTGGTCGGCGGCCCACGCGGGGGTGATCGCGCTGGCGAAGTCGCTGGGCCGGGAGCTGGCGCCGCTCGGCGTCTCGGTGAACGCGGTCGCACCGGCCGAGCCGGGCGAGCCGACGCCGCTGGGGCGGTCCGCGACCGCCGCGGAGGTCGCCGCGTCCGTGGCGTTCCTCGCCGACCCGCGGCTGCCGACCATGGTCGGCCAGACGCTGAACCTGACGGGCGGCCGTACGCGCGCCCGCGCCTGACCGGAGTCGCCCGAACCCGGATCGTGGACGGATGTCCACGTCCGTGACCTTCGACTGGATCGCCGTCGTCCACCGGGCGATCGCGGCGGCGCGGGCGTCCGGGCGCTGCTGGACGACCTCGGGCCGGCCCCGCCCGTCCCACGGCCCGCAAGATCCGCGCCCCTCTCCGGCCGGAAACGGCCTGAACGAATTTCGCGGTCACGCACGGAAACCGACCCTGGACCGCGCGAATTCGGCTTCCTAAGCTCGGGGGGTCAATGACCGCGACCGGGAGCGACCATGATTCCGGAAATCCTGTCGCCCGAATTCGCCGCCGATCCGTACACCGGATACCGCGTCCTGCGGGAAGAGGCGCCGCTCTTCTGGCACGAGGCCACGCAGAGCTATCTGATCTCGCGATACACCGACGTCGAGCGCGCCTTCCGCGACCCCGTGTTCACCACCGCGAACTACGACTGGCAGCTCGAACCCGTGCACGGACGGACGATCCTGCAGCTCAGCGGGCGCGAGCACGCCGTGCGCCGGGGGCTGGTGGCGCCCGCGTTCCGGGGCGCCGAACTGCGCGACACGTTCCTGCCGGTGATCGAACGGAACGCGCGCGAACTGATCGACGAATTCCGGACGGCCGGAACGGTCGAACTGGTCGGACAGTTCAGCACGCATTTCCCGATCAACGTCATCGTCGACATGCTCGGCCTCGACCGGGCCGACCACGCGCGGTTCCAGCGCTGGTACACCTCGATCATCGCTTTCCTCGGCAATCTCGCGCAGGACCCGGACGTCGCCGAGTCCGGGCTGCGGACGCGCGCCGAACTCGCCGAGTACCTGCTGCCGATCATCGCGCGGCGCCGCGCGGAGCCCGGCGACGACCTGCTGTCGAGGCTGTGCCTGGCGGAGATCGACGGGACGCGGATGACCGACGAGGAGGTCAAGGCGTTCGTCAGCCTGCTGCTCGCGGCGGGCGGGGAGACCACCGACAAGGCGATCTCCGCGCTGTTCGCGAACCTCGTCGCGCACCCCGACCAGCTCGCGGCCGTCCGCGCCGACCGGAGCCTGATCCCCCGCGCGTTCGCCGAGACGCTGCGGTACAGCCCGCCCGTCCACATGATCATGCGGCAGCCGGCGGCGGACGTGCGGGTGAGCGGCGGGACGATCCCGGCGGGCAGCACCGTGACGTGCCTGATCGGGGCCGCGAACCGCGACCCCGACCGGTACGCCCGTCCCGACCGGTTCGACCTCTTCCGGGACGACCTGTCCACGACGAACGCGTTCTCCGCGGCCGCCGACCATCTGGCGTTCGCCCTCGGCCGGCACTTCTGCGTCGGGGCGCTGCTCGCCAAGGCGGAGGTGGAGGTCGGCGCGAACCTGCTGCTGGACGCGCTGCCCGACCTGCGGCCCGCCGCCGGGTTCGCGCCCGCCGAGGCGGGCCTGTTCACGCGCGGACCGGCGGCGGTGCGGATGGCCTTCACGCCCGCCGCCCTGACCGGGCCGTCCGTCACCGCGGCGGCCCGACCCCGGACGGGTCGAACGTGACGGGCAGGTCGTGCAGGCCCCGCATCCAGAACGACGGCCGCCACTCCAGCTCGTCCGCGGGGACGGCCAGGGCGACGTCGGGCAACCGGTCGAGCAGCACCTCGATGGCGGTCCGCGCGATCATCAGGGCGAGGCGCGGGCCCGGGTACGGGCAGCCGTGCTCGCCGTGCCCGAACGACATGTAGGCGCGGGTGGCCGCGTCCCGGTGACCGCCCGCCGACCGCGCCCGCGGGTCGCGGTTGGCGGCGGCCAGCCCCATGACCATCAGGTCACCGGCGCTGATGCGGTGCCCGCTCAGGTCGCAGCCCTGCACGGCCCAGCGGCCGATGAAGTTCTGCGTCGGCGTGTCGTCCCACAGGACCCGCCGGAGCGCCTGGTCGACGCTGAGCCGTCCGCCCTGCACCGACGCGTTGAGCTGGTCGTCCTCCAGGATCAGCCGCAGCGCGTTCGCGATCCAGTTGCCGGTGGGCTGCTGCGCGGCGGCCATCACCACCAGCAGGTCGATGGTGATCTCGTCGGGGGTGAGCCCCGCCGCGTGCCCCAGCAGGACGGACGGGACGTCCTGCGCGGGACACCGCCCGCGCGCCTCGACGAGCCCCCGCATCCGCGCGTGGATGCGCTCGTGCGCGCGGGCCGCCCGGTCGCCGACGTCCAGGGACTCGGCGACGTCCCGGACCAGCTCGGGGATCTCGTCCCCCGCCAGCCCGAACAGCCGGGCGATGATCCGCAGCGGCACGCGGTGCGAGTACTGCTCGACGAGGTCGGCCTTCCCGTCCCCGACGAACTCGGTGACGAGCGCGTCGCACTCGCGGGCGCACAGGCCCGCGAGGACGGGCGGGTCGACGGCGCCGAGCGCGTCCCCGATCGCCCCGGCCCGGCGCCGGTGCGCGTCGCCCTCGGCGAACATCACCGACGGGGTCCAGCCGACGTAGGGCATCAGCGGCCAGTCGTCCGGCACGCGATGCCACGCGTTCCAGCGGCGGCAGTCGCGGGCGAACCGGCCGTCGTCCGCGGTGATCTGGTGGAGCTCCCGGTACCCGATCACGAACCAGGCGGGGACGTCGCCGTCCAGCAGCACCGGGACGACCGGGCCGTGCTCGCGGTGCAGCCACCGGTAGAACTCCGCCGGATCGGCGCCCGCCGCGTCGGCGCCGGTCACCCGCACGACCGCCTTGCGGGCGAGCAGCTCGGCGCCCTCGGGCGGTCCCGGCGCGGGCACGGGCGCCTCGGACGTCTCGGTCATGTCGCGTCCTCCCGGAGATGGGTCAGGTACCGGACGAGCGCGATCAGCACCGCCTTGGACGAGTCGCGGACGCGGGCGTCGCACTCGATCAGCGGAACGCGGTCGTCCAGGCAGAGCGCGGCGCGGACCCGGTCGAGCGGCGGCCGCGCCCCGGGGAACCGGTTGACGGCCACGACGAACGGCATGTCCCGCGCCTCCAGCCGGTCGATGCAGTGGAACGAGTCGGACAGCCGGCGCGCGTCGATGAGGGCGACCGCGCCGAGGCTGCCGGTGAACAGCCGGTCCCACAGGAACCAGAACCGTTCCTGGCCGGGCGCCCCGAACAGGTACAGGACGCGGCGCTCGTCGAGCGAGATCCGGCCGAAGTCGAACGCGACCGTGGTGGCGCGTTTCGCGTGGACGCCGGTGAGGTCGTCGATCCCCTCCCCGGCCTCCGTCATGACCTCCTCGGTGCTCAGCGGCCGGATCTCGCTGACCGAGCCGACCATGGTGGTCTTGCCGGCCCCGAAGCCGCCCACGATCACGATCTTCAGGGCGTCCCGGGCGGTGCGGCGCAGCGGCGCCTCGACGGGCGGGGGCTCAAAGGCGTTCGAGTCCAACGAGGACCTGCTTCAGCGTTTCGAGGTCGGCCGAGCGCGAGGGGGCCACGGCCGTGGACGGGTGCCGGACGGTGATCCGCCCGGTGTCGCGCATGTCGCGCAGCAGGATCCGCGCGACGTGCACGGGCATGTCGAGGCGGGCGGCCAGCTCGACCAGCGCGACCGGATGGCCGCGGCAGAGCCGCAGCACCGCGACCTGCTCGGCCGGCAGGCCGCCGCCCGGGTCGTCCTCGGCGACGATCAGCGCGACGACGTCCAGGACGTCCGGTTCGGCGGCCCGCCGGAACCGGCGCGGGGCTCCCGGCCCGGACGGGCCGCGCCGCGCGGGCGGGCCGCCGCCCGCCCGGTCGCGGCCCCGGGGGACCGCGAAGAGCCGGTCGGGGCCGTCGGCGTCGGCGTGCGCGCTCATGTCCGGGCGTCGTGCTCGGGCCGGGGGCGCGGCGCGGCGTACAGCTCGCCGCGGATCTGCCGGGCCAGCTCCTCCATCCGGCGCCCCGCGAGCCCGACGTCGGTGTTCGGCTCGGTCACCACGGCCAGGTGGGCGCCCTGCCCGGCGGGGATGATCAGCAGCACGCCGCCGTGGAACTCGACCATCGACCGGCCCGCCGCGACGCCGTCGCCGTCGCCGAACTCGGCGGACGCGCTCAGCGAGAGGCTCTGCACCCCGGACGCGAGCGCCGCGAGCCGGTCGGCCCGGTCGTCGTCGAGCTCGTGGGTGTGGCTGATCCGCAGGCCGTCCCTGGACAGCACGAGGACGTGCCGGACGCCGCGGACCTGGTCCTTGAGCGAGTCCAGGAGCCGGACGAGGCCCCGCGTCTCGGGTGTCAACGTTCCCCTCCATCGGGCTCTCCGGGTTCCTCGGCACCGCCGGCCTCCGCGCCGCCGGACGGCCCCATGAAGGCGGCGAACGCCTCCCCCTCGTCCTCCTTCTCGAGCTGCGGCGGCCGCAGGCCCATCAGCGCCCACTCCTGCGGGCTGATGGTCGCGCCGCGGCGCCGCTTCGGCAGCTCCAGATCGCCCCAGACCACGACCTCCTGCGGCTCGTCCACCGGAAGCTCGCCCGGCTCGGCGGGCGAGGCGGATGCCGGTGCGGGGGCCGCTGCGGGGGCCGGTGCGGGGGCCGCTGCGGGGGCCGCTGCGGGGGCCGCTGCGGGGGCCGCTGCGGGGGCCGCTGCGGGGGCCGGTGCGGGGGCGGTCGCGACGACGCCGCCGGGCGAGCGTTCGCGCTCCCGCGCCCGCACCTTTTCGCGCTCCCGCACCTGCACCTTTTCGCGCTCCCGCGCCCGCACCTTTTCGCGCTCCCGCGCCATGACCGTCCGGCCGTCCGGGATCGGCGGCATGCCCGCGAGCCCGGCCGTCCGCCGGTCGCTCGGGACCTCGTCGTCCTCGGTCCCGGGCGCGCCCTCGTCCGACCACGGCCAGCGCTCCACCGGCCGGGTGACGATCTCGGCCGGGACGAACAGGACCGCCGCGACGCCGCCCCGCGAGGACGGCCGGAAGCTGATCTTCAGCTTGTGCTTCGCGGCGAGCATGCCCACGACCGCGAGCCCGACCGACTCGCCCGTCCACGCGGTCCGGTCGTCCGGACGGGCGACCAGGTACTCGGCCTGCGCCAGCTCGGTATGCCGCATCCCCATGCCCGCGTCCTCGACCGTGATGACGACGCCGGAGATCTCCTTCTCGACGTACACGTGGACGGGGGTGTCGTCCAGGGAGAACATCAGCGCGTTGTCGATGAGCTCGGCGAGCGCCTGGATGACGCCCTCGGCGTGCGGCCCGCAGACGGCGCGGTCGTGGTCGGTGATGTAGCGGACGCGGCGGAAGTCGTCGCAGCGGCCCATGGCGCTGCGGACGATCCGTTCCATCGGGATCGGCTTCTGCCAGCGGCGTCCCGACCGGCCGTCGCACATCGTCGCGATGCTGTCGGCGAGGCGCCCCATCTGGGAGACCTGGTGGTCCAGGTCCATGATCTCCCAGAAGACGTCGGTCTCGTCGTAGCGGAACTCCATCTCGTACAGCTGCCGCAGCACGCGCCGGACGGCGGCCTGCATGCGGGCGGCGGTGAGCGCGCAGTTGGCCGTGATGCCCCACTGCCAGCGCCGCTGGTGGGCGATGGCGAGGCCCACCTCGTGGGAGAGGCGCCGGAACGTCTCGGTGGCGGGACGGTCGAGGTCGTCCAGGATCTCGTGGACGAAGTCGATCCGTTCGGGCATCCGGGTGCGGAACTCCGGCAGGACGGTGCCGGTCAGCCAGCGGGCGTCCGCTTCGAGCGCGGCCGTCTCGGCCCGCGCGCGGTCGGCGTCCTCGCGGACGGCGGCGACGCCCTCGACGACGACGCGCAGCAGGCGGGCGATGACGGGGTCGGGGGTCTCGGGGAGGTCGGCGAGGACGGACTCGGGCGCGGCGCCGTCGCGGAGCCCGCCGACGAGCAGCGGCAGCGGCCCGTCGACCAGATCGCGCAGCCGCCGCTCCAGCCGCTCGTCCTCCCCCTCGGCCACGGCGAGGTGGGCGTCGAGGCGGTGGGCGAGGCCGGCGAAGTAGACGGCGGTCGCGGTGGCGACGCACAGCGCCAGGATCAGCCCGCCGGCGCCCGCGGCGACCGGCATCCGGTCGTCCGGTCCGGCGGCCAGGACGGCCGCGAGCCAGCCTGCCCCGCCGACGACGACCGCGACGAGCCAGGATTGGAGCGCGCGTTCGAGTGCGGCGCGTTCAATACGGGAACGGTCTGCGTCAAATGTCATCCATCATGTCCTTTAGGGAGGCGGCTGATGGGACCGAACCGATGAGAAACCGCCGGGGTGGCCCTCGCTGCGAGGTGGTCACCATGATGCAGGAGAATGCCTCACCTGGGGAGACGGTCGCCGAATTTTCCCGGACGAACTCTCGACAGAATTCCCTTCGGCACTATTTAACCGACATATACGACAAAGCCATTTACTGGCCTTGATGGACGAGTCGAGGCCACGTGACGGGGCTCACACGGGGGCGATGTCACGGCCGCGCCGCCGGACGCGTCGTTCGGGCGAGGTCCGGGAATCCCCGGGCGACCGCACTGCGGAGGTCCTGATGAACAACGAGATCACCGTGATCGGCGGCGGCGTGGCCGGGCTCGTCGCGGCCATCGCGTGCGCGGAGGGCGGCGCGTCCGTCACCCTGCACGAGGCGCACCGCACCCTCGGCGGCCGGGGCCGCGCGACCCCCGCGCCGCACGTCGCGCACGAGGGCGCGCACGTCTTCTACGCCGACGGCCCGCACTGGACGTGGCTCACCGACCGCGGGCTCACCGGCCCCCTCGGCAGGTACAGCCCCAGGATGATGACGCACACCTTCTTCCGCGCGGACGGCCGGCTGCGGCGCGTCCCGCCCGCCGGGTTCCTGCGCATGGCGGCGCGGACGCCCTCCCTGCGCGCGCCCGTGGACCGCGACTTCCGCTCGTGGGCGGCCGAGCGGTTCGGCGAGCGCACCGCCGAGCGGGCCGCGAGCGCGATCTCGGTCGTCACCTACGACGCCGACACCGGACGGCTGTCCGCGGCGTTCGTCTGGGGGCTGATCTCCCGGGTGTTCGCACCGAAGCGGCCCGCCGTCCGCTGGCCCGTCGGCGGCTGGCAGGCGGTCGTGGACCGGCTCGCCGCGCGGGCCGCCGACCAGGGCGTCCGGATCGAGCTCGGGTCCCGCGTCACCGCGCCGCCGGACACGCCCACGATCGTCGCGACCGAACTGGCGTCCGCCCGCACGCTCCTCGGCGACCCGTCCCTGACCTGGGAGAGCGGCCACTACGCGATGCTCGACCTCGCCGTCCGCGACGACCGCCGCGACGCGTTCATCGTGTTCGACCTGGACGAGGGCGGCTTCCACGAGTCGTACTCGATGCAGGACCCGAGCACCGCCCCGGCGGGCGAGTCGCTGTTCCAGCTCGGCGTGCCCGTCCGGGAGGGCGAGGGCCGGGCCGCCGCCGAGCACCGCCTCGACGCCCTCGCCGACGCCGCCCTCCCCGGCCGCCGCGACCGGACGACCTGGTCGCGCACGGCGACCGCCCGGGGCCGCACGGGCGCGCTCGACCTGCCCGGCCGGACGTGGCGCGACCGTCCGGCGATCGACCGCGGGGACGGCGTCTTCCTCGCGGGCGACATGGTCGCGGCGCCCGGCATGCGCGGCGAGATCTCGATCAACAGCGCCCTGCGCGCCGCGGACGGCGCGCTCCGCGCCGCGATCCCGTCCCGTCGCACCGACGCCTGACGAGAAGGCGAGGCGTACCGGTCGTTCCTCCCGCCGGGCCCGGCCTATTCGCGGGATGCGGCGAGGCGGATCGGCCGGGGACGGGTGGCGGTCAGGGCGGTGAGGGCGCCGGCGGCGCCGGTGTGAACGACGGGTGATTTCGCCGATGTGGAGGCGGCGTCCACCTGCGGAGAATGGCCGTCGTCCGGGAGCCATTCGGGCTCCTACCCCCCGGAACAGGAGCGACTCGACGTGAAGGCAACCAGACGTGCGGTGCAGATGCTGGCGGGCGCCGCACTCGCCGCCGGCCTCTGCGCCGTTCCGCAGACCGCACTCGCGCAGGAGAACCCCTACGAGCGCGGGCCCGACCCCACCGAGCAGAGCATCGAGGCGAGCCTCGGCTCCTACGACGTCGCCGAGGACAGCGTCTCCGGCCTCTTCGTGGACGGCTTCGGCGGCGGCACCGTCTACTACCCCGAGGACACCGACGAGACGTTCGGCGCCGTCGCGATCTCGCCCGGGTTCACCGCCTACCAGAGCAGCATCGCGTGGCTCGGCCCGCGGCTGGCGTCCCGCGGCTTCGTCGTCATGACCATCGACACCAACTCGACCCTGGACCAGCCCGCGAGCCGCGGCGACCAACTCCTCGCCGCCCTCGACTACATGGTCGAGGACAGCGAGGCGGCCGACCTGATCGACCCGTCCCGGCTCGGCGTGATGGGCCACTCGATGGGCGGCGGCGGCACCCTGGAGGCGTCCCTGGACCGCCCGTCGCTGCAGGCCGCCATCCCGCTGACCGGCTGGAACCTGCGCAAGAACTTCTCCGCCAGCCAGGTGCCGACCCTCGTCGTCGGCGCCGAGAACGACTCCATCGCGTCGGTGACCTCCCACTCCGAGCCGTTCTACGAGAGCCTCCCGCCGGAGAAGGCGTACGTGGAGCTCGCGGGCGCCTCCCACTTCGCGCCGAACACCGCCAACACCGACATCGCGAAGTACAGCATCGCGTGGCTCAAGCGCTACATCGACAACGACACCCGCTACACGCAGTTCATCTGCCCGGGCCCCGACACCGGCCTGTTCTCGGACATCTCCGAGTACCGCAGCACCTGCCCGATGTAACCCGCTCCCCTCCCGACCTCACCTCTGGGGCCGCCCGCCTCCTCGCGCGGGCGGCCCCGCCCTGTGCGGGACGGGCCCGCCCGGGGCGCTCGGGCCGGGCGCGGGCGGCGGGGCGGCGGCCTGCGGGTCCGCGCCGGAACCGTGCAGCCGGACGGCGCTGAGCGCGAGCACGAGCTCCACCAGATCGCTCGGACGGGCGAGCCGCCGCCGCGTCAGCTGCTCGATCTTGCGGAGCCGGTTCAGGACGGTGTTGCGATGGCAGAACAGCCGCTCGGCGGCGCGGGCGGCGGAGCCGCCGCAGTCCAGCCACGTGTCGAGGGTGCTGAGCAGCACCTCCCGGTAGGCGGGGTCGACGGCGCCGAGCCCGCCCAGCGCGACGTCCCCGAGCCGCCCCGCGAGGCGCGGCTGGGACAGCACCAGCGCGTCCGGGAGCCGCCGGTCGAGCCGGGCGATCTGCGGGCCGGGCCCGTGGCAGGTGCGCAGCGCCAGCTCCGCCAGCCAGCGGGCGGTGCCGAGGTCGGCGAGGCTCTCGGCGACCGGGCTGACGCCCCCGTGCCCGCGCGTGCACGGGCCGAGCGCGCCGACCAGGTCGTCGAGGTCGGCGGTGCCGAGCGCGACCAGCGCCACCTGCGCGTTCGCGCGCATCCGCCACAGGAACCGCATCCCGCCGACGTCGCGGGGCCGCAGGTCCACGTCGGCGGCGAACCCGCCGTCGGCGCGCAGCATCGCGACGGCGTAGCGGCCGTTCACCGGCAGGCCGAGGACGGACGTGGCGGTCGCGAGCAGCCCGCCGTCCGCGCCCTGCCCGTCGAGCAGCGCGTCCACGATGGCGTGCATGCGCTCCTCGCTGCGGCGGGCGAGCGCGAACTCGGTGCGGTGGTAGGCGTCGGCGGCGGCGTCCGACTGCTGGTCGATGGTGTCCCAGGTGCGGGTGGCCTGCCGGACGAGCGCCGGGATGTGGTCGGGGTCGTAGCGGCCCACGGCCTCCACGACCGCCTCCCAGAACACCCGCCCGGCGAGCCGGTAGCCGCGCAGCACGTGTTCGAGCGGCTCCCCCTGCTGGGCGCGGCGCTCCCCGAGCCGGCGCGCCCAGTCGAGGTCGGCGCGGCCGCGGCGGGGTTCCAGGATCGCCTCGAACCCGTGCCCGAGCCCGGTGTGGCAGACCTCCCACATGTCCCCGAGCACCGCCTCGGGCCGGTCGCGCCCGTCCTCGCCGGACAGGATCTCGGCGGCGAGCCGGTCGGCGAGCTCGGGAAGCCGGTCCTCCAGGCGGAGGACGGCCTTGCGCAGGATGGCTCCATCGGGGTCCGCCGTCATGGGAGTCACCTCCTGGACCGAACGGGGGGGCATCATGGTCCCATCCGTAACGCGCACGAAACCATAATCGTGCGCGGGGACTGTGCCATTGCACAATGCGAAGCTTCCAGGATTGCGCCCGCGCCCTGTAACAGAACGCCGCTCTGGACCCGTCCCGTCACCCCGTGTTGACCTATGGGCCCCGCCCACAGGGAGAACCGGCATGACAGTGTCACAGGGACGAGAACCGTTGCACGGACGCGTACCCGAGCTGGACGCCATCGGGGAACTGCTCGACCGGGCCCGCGACGGCCGCGGCGGCGCCCTCGCGATCGTCGCCGACGCCGGGCTGGGCCGGACCGCGCTCCTGGAGGAGGCCGTGCGCCGCGCCGGCCCGGACGTCCGGACGATCACCGCGTCCGGCGTCGCCCGCGAGTCGGGCGTCCCGTACGCCGGGCTGCACCGGCTGCTGCGCCCGCTGGCGGCGGAGATCCGGCGGCTCCCGGACGAGCACCGCGAGGCCCTCGCCGCCGTGCGCGGCGGGCGGGAGAACGCCGAACCGTTCGCGCTCTACGCCGCCCTGTGCGAGCTGCTCGCCCTGGCCTCCCGCGACGGCCCGCTGCTCTGCCGCGCCGACGACGTCCAGTGGCTCGACGAGGTGTCGCTGGACGCGCTGGCGTTCGCGGCGCGCCGCGTGCAGGACCTGCCGGTCGCGGTGCTGCTCGCCGCCCGCGACGACCGGCCCGGCCTGGCCGGCATCCCCCGGCTGCGGCTCGGCCCCCTCGACGAGGACGCGAGCCTGCGGGTGCTGCGCGACGCGATCGGCGACGCCGTCGGCGGGCCTCTCGCCGACGCGATCGTCGACCTGGCCGACGGGCGTCCCCGCGCGATCCGCGACCTCGCCGCCGCGCTCACCCCCGGGCAGCTGTCCGGCGCCGCCGCGCCGCCGCGCGCCCTGCCGCCGGGCAGCCCCCTGCGGGCCCTGCACCGCGGCCGCTACCTGCGGCTGCCCGCCGGGGCGCGGCGCCTCGTGCTGCTCGTCGTCGCCGACGAGTGGGTCGGCGCCGGGACGCTCGACCGGGCGGCGAGCGCCGCCGGGATCGGCGGGTCCGACGTCGAGGCCGCCCGCGAGTCCGGGCTGCTGCGCTACGAGACCGACGCGGTGACCGTCCGGGACCGGCTCGTCCGGTCGTCGCTGTGGGCCGACGCCACCCGCGCCGAGCGCACCGCCGCGCACGCGCTGCTCGCCGAGGTGCTCGTCCACGACTGGCAGTACACCGGGCGGATCTGGCACCGCGCGGCGGTGTCCGGCGGGCCGGACGACGTCGCCGCCGCCGAACTCGCGCACGCCGCCGTCGCGGCCCAGGGCTCCGGCCGGTACGCCGACTCGTGGCGGATGTGGCAGCGCGCGTCCGCGCTGACCGCCGACCGGCCCCTCGCCGCCGACCGGCTGCTGTCCGCCGCCGCCGACGCGTGGGCCAGCGGGCGCCCCCGCCGCGCCCGCGCGATGCTGCGGCGGCTCGCCGCGTTCCGCTGCGAGGGCGCCCGCGAGGCCCGCGCGGACCGGCTGCGCGGCGAGATCGCCGCCGCCGCCGGGGACCCGGCCGCCGCCGTCCCGCTGCTGCGCGACGCCGCCGAACGCTTCGCCGCCGACGACGAGCCCCTCGCCCTCGAGACCCTCCTGTGGGCCGCCGAGGCCGCCGACGCCGCCGGGGACGCCCGCGCCCACGCCGGGATCGCCGAACGCGCCGCGACCCTGCCGATGCCGGACGAGCCGTGGCGCGACGCCCGCACCCGGCTCATGCTCGACCACCTCGCCGGCACGGCCGCGCTCCACGCCGGCCGGTACCCCGAGGCCGCCCGCCGGTTCACGAGCGCGATGCGGCTCGGATCGTCCGTCACCGACCCGGCCGCGCTGGCGTGGGCCGCCCGCTCCGCGCTCGCCCTCGGCGACGCGGGCCTCGCGCCCGCGCTGGCCGCCGCCGCCGTCGCGTCCGCCCGCAGGGCCGGGACCGTCCCGCTGGAGTCGTACGCGCTCGCCGTCGCCGCCCGCTGCGACGTCCTGCTCGGCCGCCCGCCCGCGCCCGTCGCCGCCGGGCACGACGGCCTCCGCCTCGCCCGGGCCACCCGGTTGCACGGCCACGCCGCCGAACAGCTCGCGACCCTCGCCCTGGCCGCGTCCTTCGACGGCGACGCCGGGACCGCGGGACGGCACCTCGACCGGCTCGCCGAGTCCGCCGGGCGCCGCGGCCTCGTGCGCGCCGCCGCGTTCGGCACCTGGGCGCCCGCGTGCCTCGACCTCGCCGCCGACCGGCCGTCCGACGCCGTCGCGCGGCTCCGGCTGCCCGGCGGCGCGGGCGTCGCGCACCCCGCGGCGCGGCTCGCGTCCGCCCCGCACCTGGTGGAGGCCCTCGCGCGCGGCGGCGACCGGACCCGCGCGGCGGACGCCTTCGACGACTTCCGCCGCTGGTCCGAGGCCACCGGCGCGCCCGTCCACCGGGCCCTCGCGCACCGCTGCCGCGCGCTGCTGGCCGACACCGCCGCCGACGCCGCCGACCACTTCACCGAAGCCCTGCGCCTGCACGAGACCGCAGGCGCGGTGTTCGAGCAGGGCCGCACCGAACTCCTCTACGGGCACCGGCTGCGCCGTGCCCGCCGCCCCCGTGCCGCCCGCGAGCACCTGCGCACCGCGCTGCGGATCTTCGAACGCTACGACGCCCGCCCCTGGACCGACCAGGCCCGCGCCGAACTGCGCGCCGCCGGCGAGACCGTCACGCCGCTGCCGGTGCCCGCCCCCGCCGAACCCGCGTCCGTCCACGGGGCGCCCGTCCGTCCGTCCCGTCCTGTCCCCGGCCAGGCGAACGGCTTCGGCGACCTCACCCCGCAGCAGGCGCACATCGCCCGGCTCGTCGCCGAGGGCGCCACCAACCGCGAGATCGCCGCCCGCCTCCTGCTGAGCCCCCGCACCATCGACCACCACCTGCGCAACGTCTTCACCCGCCTCGGCATCCGCTCCCGAGTCGAACTCGCCCGAATGATCCGCTGACCCCGGGCGGACGGACCACGAACCAGGAACCGGGACGAGCGCCTGCCGGCCGGGGAACGGCCGGGCCCGGGAACGGCCGGCGGCGGGGTGGGGTCAGGGCGGGTCGGACGGGGTGGCGGGCGGGTCGGCGTACACGCCGTGCAGCATGCCGGTGGCCTGGCCGACCTCGATGAGGTGGCCGTCCGGGTCGTGCAGGTAGCAGCGGATCTCGGCCTTGCGGTCGATCGGCTCGGTGAGGAAGCGGGCGCCCAGCGACGTCGCGCGGGCGTGGAACGCGGCGATGTCGGCGACCCGGACGTTCATGAACGCCGTCACCGGGTCCCCGGGCTCGGGCGCCCGCAGCGTGACGTCCGGTTTGTCGGGCGTCGGGCCGCCGCCGGGGTTCATGATGATCCACGTGTTGGCGACCTTCACGATCGCCGGGTTCTCCTCCAGGACGACCTCGCCGCCGAGGAGGTCCGCGTAGAACGCGACCGAACGGGCGACGTCCCGGACGGTCAGGAAGTGCGTGAGCACGAGGCCCTCGACGGGCGCGGGCAGTTGTTCGCGGGTCACCATGTCGTCCCCCTCACACGCGGTGGCTCGTCTTGTGCTCCCAGCGGGCCGGGTCGGACTCCAGGGTGTCGCGGTCCCAGTCGGCGAGGTCGGCGGCGGCCTCGTAGGTGTCCTGCAGGAACGCCATCAGCGCCCCGTCGGGGTCGGGATCGTCGGCGACCGCCTCGTACGGGAGCAGGAACTGGCCGTTCTCGGTGCTGTAGAAGGCGGCGGACGGCCGTGCCGGACGGGCCGCGAACCCGTGCGGCTCCGGGTAGGCGTACGCGTAGAACGCGCCCTCCTCGCCGCCGCCCGGCCAGAACCCGCAACTGCTCAGCTCCCGCGAGTACCCCTCGACCATCACCCAGTCGCCGCAGTTCGGCGCGCCGCCGGGGTGCTCGGGCGCGGTGCGTCCGGAGAACCGCGTGCAGGCGAGGTCCATCGCGCCCCAGAAGAAGTGGACCGGGCTGACCTTTCCGGCGAACCGGGACCGGAACTCCCCCATCACCCGCGACGCCTGCAGCAGTTGCCGCCAGAACAGGTGCGCCGCGTCGGCGTCGTAGGACGCGTGCCGGTCGTCCTCCGCGAACGGGATCGCCGGGTCGACCTCGTTCGGGCTCCCCTGGATGCGCGTCTCGACGCCGAGCCGGTCGAGGGCGCGCATCGTCCGGTCGTGGAACTCCGCGACGGGCATCGGCTCGAGCGCGAACTCCTCGGCGGCGCCGTCGCTGCCGCGCAGCCGCAGCCGGTGCTCGACGAAGTCGAACTCGACGTCGAACGCGCCGGTGCCGTACGGGATCGCGGACGTCGTGAGCCCGCGCGGGCTCACGTACATCGTCACGTTCCACCAGTGGTTCACCAGCGGCGCGTTCACCAGGCGCACCTTGCCCACGATCTGCGTCCACATGTGCAGCGTGTCGCGCGTTTCGTGCCAGTCGGCCACGCGCAGCCGCGGCCACTCCTGCCGTGCCATCGTGCCCCCTCGCCCATTTCGTCCCAGGGGTCATGCCCGGCCGGGGCGGCGGCCACACCGGCCGGTCGATCCGAAGGGGACAGGTCCGTACAGATCGGCAAGTATCACATTAAACAAGTAGGGAATGGTTACTTTCGGGTCGGTTCTCATCAGGATCGGGACCATGCCACTCGGTTACGGGAACGACGACGACCTGACCGACGAAACGACGTACGAGCGTGCCCGTTCGGAGCAGTCGCGGGGCCTGTCGCGGCGCGGGCTGCTGCGCCTCACCGCCGGGGTCGGCCGGGGCCTCCGACACCCGGTCACCGTCGTCTGAACCCGCGCCGGCCGGCGGTCAGTCGACCATCTCGTAGGCGACCTCGCGGAAGGCGTCCATCACGGCCGTGGACTCGGGCGAGACCAGCTCGACCTGCGTGAACAGCACCGCGACCAGGTCGGCGGACGGGTCGGCGAACGCGGCCGTGCCGAGGCCGCCCTGCCAGCCGAACCGCCCCGGACGCGACGCCGGATCGTCGTCCCGCGTCTCGACCGCGACACCGAACCCCCAGCCGCCCGTCCCGAGGAACATCGCGGCCCCGGCCTTCTCCTCCGCGCCGAGCCGGTCGCTCGTCATCAACCCGGCCGACTCCCGCGACAGGATCGGGCCGCCGCCGTCGAGCAGCGTCCGGAAGAAGGTCGCGTAGTCGTCGGCGGTGGAGACCAGGCCGCCGCCCCCGGACGGGAACACGGGCGGCCGGTCGCGCGGGTCGTCCCGCGGGTGCAGGACGCCGGAGTCGCCCGGCCGGTAGGACGCCGCCAGGCGGTGCAGGTCGCCGGACGGGACGTGGAACCCGGTGTCGCGCATGCCGAGCGGCGCGAAGACCCGTTCGCGGAAGAGGTCGGCGAGGGGACGGCCGGTGGCGCGGGCGATCAGCACGCCGAGCACGTCCGAGCCGGTGTCGTACAGCCAGCTCGCTCCCGGCTGGTACGCGAGCGGCAGGGCCCCGAGCCGCTTCGTCCACTCGTCCGGCGCGAGCGCCTTCGGCGCCGGGCCGGGCGCGACGTCGGCGGCCGCCATCGCGTCCCCGAGCGGGCACGGCTCCATCATCGCGCCGATCCCGAGGCGGAACGTCAGCAGGTCGCGGACGGTGATCGCCCGTTCCGCCGGGACGGTGTCGTCGAGCGGCCCGCCGGGACGGCGCAGCACGCGCGGCCCCGCCAACTCGGGGACCAGGGCGTCCACCGGATCGTCGAGCCGCAGCGTGCCGTCCTCGACCAGGGCCATCGTCACGGCGGCCGTCACCGGTTTGGTCAGCGACAGGATGCGGAACAGCGCGTCCCGCCGCATCGGCTCGGCGCCGCCCGCCGCCGACGACCCGAGCACGATCGCCCGCGTCTCGTCGCCCCGCCGCACGAGCGCGACGAGGCCCGGCACGCCACCGGGCCCGCCCACGTGCCCGGCCAGCACCCGCCGCGCCCGGTCCGGTCCGCGTTCGTCCGGCATGTCCTGCTCCTTCCGTCGTTCTCGCAGGTACGGACCGGACGGCGGCGCCGACCTCATCGCCGCCGCCCGGTCGCGTTCCGGACGATCCCCCGTGCGTCCCTCCGTAGAACTCCGCTCCAGGCGCCGGTCGGGTGAATCACTGTCAGGCGACGGGCTCCAGGGGCGGCGGGGCGTCGTCGCTGAACTGGGTGCGGTACAGGTCGGCGTAGCGGCCGTCGGCGGCGAGCAGCTCGTCGTGGGTGCCGCGCTCGACGATCGTGCCGTCCTCGACCACGAGGATCAGGTCGGCGGCGCGGACGGTCGACAGCCGGTGCGCGATGACCACGGCGGTACGGCCGTCGAGGGCCTCGGCGAGGGCCTCCTGCACGGCGGCCTCGGACGTCGAGTCCAGGTGGGCGGTCGCCTCGTCGAGGATCACGACCCGCTGCCGGGCGAGCAGCAGCCGGGCGATGGTGAGCCGCTGCCGTTCGCCGCCCGACAGCCGGTAGCCGCGCTCGCCGACGATCGTGTCGAGGCCGTCCGGCAGTCCCTCGATCAGCGCGTCGAGGCGGGCGCGGCGCAGGACGCTCCACAGGTCGTCCTCGGTGGCCTCGGGGCGGGCGAGCAGCAGGTTCTCGCGGATCGACTCGTGGAACAGGTGCCCGTCCTGGGTGACCATGCCCAGGGTCGCGCGGATCGCGGGGAAGGACAGGTCGCGGACGTCGACGCCGCCGAGCCGGACGGCGCCGGAGTCGACGTCGTACAGGCGCGGCAGGAGCTGCGCGATCGTGGACTTGCCGGCGCCGGACGAGCCGACGAGCGCGACCATCTGTCCCGGTTCGGCCCGGAACGAGATGCCATGCAGGACCTCCTGGCCGCCGCGGGTGTCGAGGGTCGCGACCTCCTCCAGCGAGGCGAGCGACACCTTGTCGGGCGACGGGTAGGAGAACCGGACGTCGTCGAACTCGACCGCGGCGGGCCCCTCGGGGACGTCGCGCGCGTCCGGCTTCTCGGCGACCAGCGGCTTCAGGTCGAGGACCTCGAAGACCCGCTCGAAGCTGACCAGCGCGCTCATCACCTCGACGCGGGCGCTGGCGAGGGCGGTCAGCGGCGCGTACAGGCGGGTCAGCAGCAGGGCGAGGGCGACGACGGCGCCGGCGTCCAGGGAGTCGCGCAGCGACAGGTAGCCGCCGAGGCCGTAGACGAGCGCGAGGGCCAGCGCCGACACCATCGTCAGCGCGGTGATGAACACGTGCTGCACCATCGCGGTGCGGACGCCGATGTCGCGGACGCGGCGGGCCCGTGCGGCGAACTCGGCGGACTCGCGCGACGGCCGTCCGAACAGCTTGATCAGGGTGGCGCCAGGGGCGGAGAACCGCTCGGTCATCTGCGTGCTCATCGCCGAGTCGTGCGCGACGGCCTCGCGCTCCAGGCGGGCGAGCCGGGTGCCCATCCGGCGGGCGGGCAGCAGGAACAGCGGCAGCAGCGCCAGCGCGAGCAGGGTGATCTGCCACGAGATGCCGATCATCACCCCGAAGGTCAGCGCGACCATCACCAGGTTGCTGACGACGCCCGACAGGGTGTCGCTGAAGGCGCGCTGCGCGCCGATCACGTCGTTGTTGAGGCGGCTGACGAGCGCGCCGGTGCGGGTGCGGGTGAAGAACGCGACCGGCATCCGCTGGACGTGGTCGAAGACGGCGGTGCGCAGGTCGAGGATGAGTCCCTCGCCGATGCGGGCCGACAGCCACCGGTTGGCGAGCCCGAGCGCGCCCTCGGCGACGGCCAGCACGGCGATGAGCGCCGCGAGCCACACCACGGTGGACGTCTCGGCCCGATCGTTGATCGAGTCCACGACGAGGCCGGCCAGCACGGGCGTGGCGACCGCCAGGACCGCGAGGACCACGCTGAGCAGCAGGAACGCGGTGATGGTACGGCGATGGGGGCGGGCGAAGGCGCCGATCCGGCGCAGCGTCGGCTTGTTGAAGGGCCTGCGGTCCTGAGCGTGGGCCGCGTGGTGCAGCGACATCCACGCGGTGACTTCCATGTCCATGCGTTATCCCCGTTTTCTGAGATGCTCCGTTGTGGAACATCATCAGACCTCAAGAAAAGTTGAGGTCAAGCTCGGCCGCCGCGCCCAGTGTCGCGCGGGGGTCCGACATTTCGCGGAGGGGCTCATGGACGTCGGGAGGCTGCGGGCGGACACGCCGGGATGCGCGGAGGTGGCGCACCTCAACAACGCGGGCGCCGCGCTCGCGCCGCGTCCGGTGCTCGAGGCGACGACCCGCCACCTCACCCTGGAGGCGACGATCGGCGGCTACGAGGCGGCCGAACGCGAGGCGGCCGCGATCGAGCACTTCTACGACGCGATCGCAAGACTCATCGGCGCGCGCGCGGACGAGATCGCCTACGTGGAGAACGCCACCCGCGCCTGGGACATGGCCTTCTACGCGATCCCGTTCACCGAGGGCGACCGCATCCTCACCACGACCGGCGAGTACTCCAGCAACGCGATCGCCTACCAGCAGGTCGCGGCGGCGAAGGGCGCGCGGGTCGAGGTCGTCCCGGACGGACCGGACGGGGCGATCTCGCTGCCGGCGCTCGAGGCCGAACTGGCGAAGGGCGGCGTCCGGCTGGTGTCGCTCAACCACGTCCCCACCCACAACGGGCTGGTCAACCCGGCCGCCGAGGTCGGCCGTCTCTGCAACGACCACGGCGTCCTCTACCTGCTGGACGCCTGCCAGTCGGTGGGGCAGCTCGCCGTGGACGTCCGCGAGATCGGCTGCGACATGCTGTCGGCGACCGGCCGCAAGTTCCTGCGGGGCCCGCGCGGCACCGGGTTCCTGTACGTGCGGCGGGAGATAGTCCGGACGCTGGAGCCCCCGTTCCTGGACCTGCGGGCCGCCGAGTGGCGCGTCCCGGACGGCTACGAGCCGCGCCCGGACGCCCGCCGGTTCGAGACCTGGGAGCGGTTCGTCGCCGGACAGCTCGGGCTCGCGGCCGCCGCGGACTACGCGTCCGCGCTCGGCATGGACGAGATCGAGAAGCGGGTCACCGCGCTCGCCGCGACGCTCCGCACCGGACTCGCCGCCCGCCCCGGCACGTCCGTCCTGGACCGGGGCACGCACCGGTCGGGGATCGTGACCTTCGCCGTGGACGGGCACGAACCGGGCGCGATCCAGCGGATCGCCCGGGGACACGGGATCAACGTGAACGTCACGACCCCGGCCGCCCACGGCTACGACCCGGACGCCGTGCCCGCGGCCGTCCGGGCCTCCGTGCACTACTACAACACCGAGGAAGAGCTGGACCGCCTGCTCGCGGCCCTGCCCTGACGTGCCCGGCGGGGGCTTGGCGCCGCCCGCCGGGCACGGGCCTCCGTCAGGTGTTCGGGCGCGACGCGCTGATGTCGGCGAGCGCCGAGTCGGTGTCCTTCTCCACGGCCAGATCGCCGATGGACACGATGCCCACCGGGCGGCCGTCCTCGACGACGGGCAGCCGCCGGACCGCCCGCTCCCGCATGAGCTGCGCGGCCTTGTCCACCGACTCGTCCGGGCCGATGGTCGCGGTGGCGCTGCTCGCCAGCCCGCCGATCTTCATCTGCTTCGGGTCACCGCCCGCGGCGAGCCCCCGGACCACCAGGTCGCGGTCGGTGACGAGGCCCTTCATCTCGTCGCCTTCCGCGACCAGTACCGCGCCGATGTCCTCGTCGCGCATCGCACGCGCCACGGTGACGATGTCGAGTTCCGGCGACACCGACGTCGGCGAACCGGTCATGATGTCGCGAATCTTCCTGGCCATGCCTCTACTCCTGAACCTCGCGGGTGGTCTGCCGAACCTCGGGACGATTCGGCCCCTACCCGAAGGATTCGGGCTCACTCATCCGGTTCTGAGCTGGGCGAACAGCCGCTCCGCGCGCGGCCCGTCCACCTCCACCCGGCCGGGTTCGCCGCGCACCGGCAGCACCGGCACGGCGTCGAACCCGACGTCGTCCGTCCCGACCTTCGCCATACTCCGCGACAGCTCCAGCAGCCCCGCCGCGTCCAGTCCCGGGACCGTCTCGACCGCCCCCGCGACCGCCTTCACGAACCTCGCGAACGCCACCGGGTCCTCGCGCAGCTCCGCGATCCCCCCGGCCATCGACGCGAGGAACGCGTGCTGCCGCTCGATCCGCGACAGGTCCGTGCCGTCCCCCAGGCTGTACCGGGCGCGCACGTAGGCGAGCGCCTGCGTCCCGTCGAGGCGCTGCCTCCCCGCGGGCAGCGACAGCCCCGCTTTCCGGTCGACCACCGGCTCCGGCAGCGTCATCTCGACGCCGCCGAGCGCGTCCACGACCCTCCGGAAGCCGTCGAACCCGACCGTCACCGCGCGGTCGATCCGGACGTCCGTCAGCGACTCGACCGTCTTCCACGCGCACTCGGCGCCCCCGGTGGTGAACGCCGAGTTGATCATCTTCCGCGCCCCGGGCGCCCCCCCGCACGGCGGGACCTCCACCATCAGGTCGCGGGGGAAGCTCACCACGCGCACACCGCCGCGCCCCTCCGGGACGTGCAGCAGCATCAGCGTGTCCGACCTCGACGCGTCGTCCCCGCGCGCGTCGGACCCGATCAGCAGCATGTTGAACCCGCCCGCCTCCGGCGCCCGCGTCTCCGCCACCGGCCCGGCCCGCTCGCCGCCGCGCGAGAACAGCACCGGCACCAGGACGGCCGCCGCCGTCACCACCGCCACCACGCCGAGCAGCGCCCACCGCCCCGGCCGCCGCCGGCGGGTCCCCGCCCCCCGCAGCCGCTCCCGCTGCCGCACCAGCGACGCCGGCGGCTCGTGCTCCAGATCCCGGCCGAGGCCGCGGATCAGCTCCATGTCGTCCACGGTCACTCCTCCTCGTGCATCGGGTTGGTGTCGCCGAGCGCCGCCCGCACCTTGCGCCGCGCCCGGTGCAGCCGGGACCGGACCGTCCCGACCGGCACGCCCAAAGCCTGCGCGACCTGCTCGTACGCGAAGTCGCCCCACGCGACCAGCAGGAGCACGTCCCGGTCCTTGCGCGGCAGCGCCGCCAGCGCCGCGGCCAGCGCCGGACGCACCGCCGACGCCGTCACCCCGTCCGCGACCCGCTCCGCGGGCCCCTCCACCGCCCCGTCCACCGGGCTGCGCCGCAGCGCCCGGTACCGCGCCGCCTCCGCCCGGTGATGCCGCGCGACCAGCTTCGTCGCGATCCCGAACAGCCAGGGCCGCGCGTCCGGCCGGGACAGGTCGTACCGGTGCCGCCCGCCGAACGCGGCCAGGAACGTCTCCCCCACCACGTCCTCGGCCGCCTCCGGCCCGAGCCGGCGGGAGACGTACCGGTAGAGCATCGCGGCGTAGCGGTCGAACAGCGCTGCGAACGATTCCGGGTCGGTGAGCGAAGACTCTATGAGCTCAGAGTCGATCATCGGAACCGCTGGAGGTGCGGTCATCGCGGAAACCATGGCATGTACGCCGGCCTTCCCGTGCGGGGGCTCTGTCGCCGACGTATCTCCGAAGCCCCGCAAAAGAGTTCACGGTTCTCGATCACTTCTCCGTAACGCAAGCGAACCACCGGCCCCGACCGTGCATCCTCATCAGTACACGGGGGCATCGACGATCGACCGCTCCGCCTGCACGCCGGCACACAACTCAAGGAGGAGCGGGTCGTGACCGACACCCCGAAGCCCGCGGACCCGGACGACCGCACCCCCGCCCGCACCCCCACGGCCGAGTTCCGCCTCCCGGACGTCACGAAGACCCGCGAGGACATCGCCGTCCGACGTCCCGAGGCCACCTCCACGCGGGCCGACCCCCTCCCCGTCCCGCCCGAGGCCGACGAGCCGTCCGACGAACCCGAGGCCGAGGAGCCGTCCGAGCCCGCACCGAAGGACGCGACGCCGGCGGACACGGACGCCCCCGACGAGACACCACGCGCGACGGAGCAGGCCCCCGGCGAAGACGAACGCGACGGCGACGAGCCGGCCGCGCCAGAAACGCGCGACGCACCCGACGAGACACCTGAACCACGCGACGAGCCACCGAGCGCGGACGACGACGAACCCACCGAGTCGCCCCAAGCAACCCCAGACCGGACACGCAAGTCGGACCAACACCCGGCGTCGTCCCACAACACAACGCCCCCCGCAAAAAAGCGCCCCGACGAAGCGCCCGACAAACCGAGCGACAACACACCCACCGACCCACCATCACGCACGTCCGAGCAACGCGACGACGCGGCGAGCAAACCGGCCGAGGACCCACGCAGCGGCGACACGACGGACGCGGACAAGCAGACGCGCACGTCCGACCAACCCCCGGCCACACCCCACGACACGACACCCCCGGCAACCAGACAGCGCGACAACGCACCGAGCGGGACACAACAGCGCACGGCCGAGCCGCGCGACGAGGCAGCCGGGACGCCCCGCGCGGACGGACGCGGCGGCGCGACGGACGAAGGCAAGCGGACACGCACGTCCGACCAACACCCCGTCGCGCCCCACGACACGACGGCCCCCGCAACCGGACGACGCGACGACGCATCGGGCGGGACGCCGCCACGCACGGCCCAGCCGCGCGGCGACGCTGGCGGGGCGTCCGGCGGCGACGGTCGCGAGGACACAGACCGGCGGACGCGGGCGTCCGACCAACACCCCGTCGTACCCCACGACGCGACGGCCCCGGCAACGGGGCAGCGTGATGACACTCCGGGCGCGGCGAACGCAGAGCGGCGGACGCGGGCGTCCGGTCAGCACCCGGTCGTGCCCCACGACGCGGCGGCGCCCGCGACGGGGTGGCGCGGCGCTGCGGGCGGGGGGCCGGGGACGGGGGTCGCTCCGACACGCGAGGTTCCGCTGGTGCCGGTCGCGTTGCCCGAGGGCCGTCGCGGGGCGGAGGGCGAGGGGCTCGTCCGGTTCGTGGGGTACGAGCCGGCCGGGGACGTGACGCGGCAGGACATGCCGCAGGTCGCGGACGAGGGCGGGGGGCGGCGGGCGTGGCCGTGGGTGGTGGTCGCGGTGCTGGTCGTGGTGATGGCGGTGGTGACGGCGCAGCTGCTGCGGCCGGTGCCGGAGCCGGAGTTGCGGCTGACGATCGCGGCGGAGCACACCTTCCCGGGTGCGGCGCCCGTGCTGCCGTGGCCCGGGTCCGGGCAATCGGCGGTGTTCGTCGAGGGGCTCGGGATGATGGGGGCGTCGGGGGGTGCGCGGCCCGCGCCGACGGCGAGCGTCGCGAAGGTGATGACGGCGTTCGTGTACCTGCGGGAGCATCCGCTGCGGGCGGGCGAACCGGGGCCGACGATGACGGTGTCGCCGGAGGGGGTCGCGCAGATGCCGGCACGCCGGCAGCGCGGGGAGTCGCTGCTCGGGATCACGGCGGGGCAGCGGCTGACGCAGCGCAAGGCCCTCGAGGCGTTGATGATCATCTCTGCGAACGACGTGGCGCACGAGCTGGCGAAGTGGGACTCGGGCACCGTGCAGGCGTTCGTGGCGAAGATGAACGCGGCGGCTCGCGAGCTGGGGATGACGGGCACGACGTACACGGATCCGAGCGGGTACGACGCGGGGACGGTGAGCACGGCGGCCGACCAGGTGAAGCTGCTGCGGGCCGCGATGGAGATCCCGGCGTTCGCGGAGATCGTGAACCAGCGGTCGTACACGCCCGCGAACGGCGGGGCGGTCCGGGAGGGCGGCAACTTCCTGCTCGGGCAGTTCGGGGTCGTCGGGGGGAAGACGGGATTCACGGACGCGGCGGGCGGCAACTTCGTGTTCGCGGCGCGCAAGGACGTCGCGGGGGTGCCGACGTTGATCGTCGGCGCGGTGATGGGGCAGGAGACGGCGAGTGCGGCGGGTGCGGTGTCGGCGGCCGGTGAGCTGGTGCGGGCCGCGGAGGGCGCGCTGACGTCGGCGACGGTCGCGGCGGCGGGGGCGCGGGTCGCGGTGGTGGACGACGGGCTGGGCGGGACGGCGCCGGTGCGGGCGGCGGCGCCGGTGACGGTGGTCGGCTGGCCCGGGTTGACGGTGGGTGTGGAGGCTTCGGGCGATCCGCCCGCCGAGGCCGCGGCGGGCGCGGAGACGGGGACGCTGACGGCGGGGGCCGCGCGGGTGCCGCTGCAGTTCGCGGACGCCTACGACGGCCCGGCCGTCGTCGACCGGCTGACCCGGATCGGTTAGCCCCGCCCCTGCTGCCGGTCCTTCTTGTCGACCAGCGTCACGGTGGCGCAGGCGCCGACCGCGAGGCCGTCCGCGGCATCGGCTACCACCACGTCCACACCGCCGTCGACCACCACACCCGGCTCGCCTACGCCGAGGTGCTGCCCGACGAGAAGGGCACCACCGGCGCCGCCTTCCCGCACCGGGCGGCCGCCGCCTACTTCGCCGCCCGCGGCATCACCCGCATCGAACGGATCCTGAGCGACAACGCCAAGAACTACCGGACCAGCCGCGCCTTCCAGCAAGCCTGCGCCGAGCTGGGCGCACGGCAGAAGTTCACCCGGCCCCGATGCCCATGGACCAGCGGAAAAGCCGAGCGGCTCAACCGCACCCTGGCCACCGAATGGGCCTACCGTCGGGTCGCGGGCCGAACCGCCGCCGACGAGCTTCCGGGCACGGCGGGATCGGTTCGGCACCGTACGCGGCGAGGCGGCCGGATGATCCTACCGGCAGCGTGCACACGAGGAACGGCGTCGCAGGCGTGGAACGCCGGGGGAGCGGGACGTCCAACGGTGTCCTTATCACGCGACCTGATCGGCTGCTGTCGCACTCGTCGAGGCGGAGCGCACGAAGACGGTGATCGTTGCGGCGACTCCGATGGCTGCTGCTGTGATCAGCGCTGTGGCCGGCCAGTCGAACCATTCGACTGCCGCAGCGCCGAAGGCGGTCCCGAGGCTCCCGCCGACGAAGTAGACCAGCATGTAGGCGCTGTTGAAACGTGCCGGTGCCAAGGGATCGATGGCCAGGACCGCACTTTGATTAGCCACCTGGGCAGCGAACAGCCCTGCGTCGAAGAGCGCCAGGCAGACCATGGTTACGACGGTGTTCGCGAGGCTAAAGCCGACGGCGGCCGCGGCTACCGCCGCCAAGACAAGTCCCACGAGGATGACGCGGCGGGCGCCGACGCGGTCGGTCCACATGCCCGCGATCTGAGTCGCCGGGATGCCCGTGAGTCCTGCCAGTGCGTACAGGCCGATCCGTTCAGCCGAGTAGGAGTACGGGGGCTCTGACAGCGCCACGGCGAGGCCGGCCCACACAGCGCAGAACGCGAAGAACCATATGGAGCCACGGAGAGCGGCGACTCGCAGGGTTGCGTGGTGGACGAACAAGCCAGGCAGGGAACGCAATGTGGAGAGGTAGCCGCGTTCGGCGTCGCCACGTGTTGCGGGGAGCGCCACCAGGCAACCCGCGGCGACGAGGCCGCAGGCGGCAGCGAACACGAGCAGCATCCCCCGCCAGCCGATCTCGTCGGCGAGCCACCCGCCTATGATCCGCCCTGCAAGGATGCCGGCCGAGATGCCGGCGGTCACGATCCCCAACGTCGTCGCCCGCCGCTGTGGCGCAGCCAAACGGCCGGCGACCGAACTCAGCCCGGCCCCGACTGCCGAACAGGCTCCGACCACACCGATCACAGAGCCCAGCAGGATCATTGAGCCCACGGCGGAGCTTGCCGCGAGCGCACAGGCAAGGATCCCGAACTGAGCCGCGAGAACGCGCCCGGGGGCCAAGCGGTCGACCAAGGGCACGAGAAGACCGAGACCGACCATGTAGCCGATGGGCCCGCAAGCGAGTGCGATCCCCACGGCGGTTACCTGCGCGCCCAACGAGTCCGCCACATCGGCGATCGCTGGCTGCATCGGGTAGATGGTCGACGTGCCGAGGGCCGCGGCAACCGACATGAACAGCACGACCGGCCCGCGGAGTCGGGCAGGAGCAGGCGCCGCGGCGCCGAGATCTTTTCGCACCCGACCGACCGTAGGAGGCAACGAATCTGGACGCTGGCGGAAATGAGACGTCACCGCCGCTGTCCAGCGAACACGTGGGTGTCGATCTTCGGGGAGAGGGGTGCGCGCGAATCGGTGAACACGGTCGCACGCGCGGACGAGCGAACTCGGCCCGGCCAGACGGCCCGGCCCGCGAGGAGGCTGGGCTGGGCGGTGCAGTGGGGCACGGTGCGGATGCTCGGGGTGTTCCTGACCGAGAAGCCCACGGCGGTTCCGGCCGGGGTGGTGGGGTTCGTCTGTGCCAGTCGCGGGCCCGCGAGGCGGCCGACTCCACCGCCGTCATGGGCACGGGGCTCGAGCAGCAACCGACCGGCCAACGGCGTTGGCCAGCCGGATTGAGCGGCGTTACCGCCGTTCATCGTTCTGGTGCGGGTGGCGGTGAACGCCTCCACCAACTGCGGCTCCCAGCTCATCTCGCCTCCGAGATGACCTCGGGCAGGCGAGTCCGCGGCTCCGGGGGATGCCGGTCAGGTGGGTGTTCAGGCGCCGCGCATGGCCTCTCGGGTGGCCTTGACCATGCCTTCCAGGGTCCGGCGTGCGCGGGCGAGTTCGTCGGCTTGGGCGTCGATGCGGGCGAGTTCGTCGGTGAGTTGGCGCAGGACGGCCGGTGGGCAGCGTTCCCCGGTGTCCTTGATGTGCGGCAGCAGCGCGGCGATGGTCTTGCCGCTCATCCCGACGGAGAGGAACTGCTTGATCAGCAGTACGCGGTTCACGGCGTCCTCGCCGTAGTGGCGCTGCCCGCTGGCGCTGCGCCGGCTGGTGAGCATGCCCTGCTGCTCGTAGTAGCGCAGGGAACGCACGCTGGCCCCGGTCCGCTCGGCCAGTTCGCCGATCCGCACGGGCGTCCTCCGTCCCGATTTGCCTCTTACACCGATGTCAGGTCTTAGGGTAGCGGCGCGGCCGGCACAAACCACCAGGGCGTGGTCTTGCGGGTGTAACGCGTGAGCCGACTGCACCCGAGAGGGGAACCGTTGCGCAGAACAGCTCCGGCTTTTCGTCGACATCGCGTGCTTTCGGCGCTCGATCCGGGGGTTGTTTCGCGCCCCGGGCCCTGCGGCCGATATCCGTCCGGTGCCTGGCCGACGCGCGCGGGGCCCTGCGCTTAACCGTTTTCCCGTATCAGTTGCCGGGCATCGTCCCGGAGCATCCGGCCGGACACAGACCCGCCGGAGTGAACTAGGAGTCATCCAATATGAAGATCGGCATTGTCGGTGTCGGACATATCGGCAAAACCTTGACCCGCCGGTTGAGCGCGGCAGGGCATCAGGTGAGGGTGGCCAACTCGCGCGGCCCCGAAACGATCGAGGTCGACACCCTGGCCTCGGGTGGACGCGCGGTCACCGCGGCGGAAGCCGTGGTGGACGTCGACGTGGTGATCCTGTCCATCCCCCTCAACCGCATCCCGCAGGTCGCACCGCTGTTCGCCGGTGTGCCGTCCGGCACGGTCGTCATCGACACCTCCAACTACTATCCGGCGCGAGACGACCGGATCGAGGACATCGAAGCCGGTCAGGTCGAGAGCCTGTGGGTCGCCCAGCAGTTGGGAAGACCGATCGTCAAGGCATGGAACTCGATCGGTTCCGGCTCGTTCGCGACGAAGGGCAAGCCCGCGGGAAGCCCCGACCGCATCGCTCTCCCCGTCGCGGCCGACGATGCCGGAGACCGCCAGGTCGGAATGGCGCTGGTCGAAGACACCGGATTCGACGCATTCGACGCCGGAACGCTGGCCGAAACTTGGCGGCAGCAGCCCGGCGCGCCCTGCTATTGCACAGACCTCACCCGCCAGGAGCTGCCGGCCGCGCTGGCGACAGCGGACGCGGCGCGCTTGCCGAAGCGGCGCGACCTGGCGGTCGCCGCCATCCAGGAAAGGGTCGGGGACGCCACAACGAACCCGGATGAGGAATACGGCGTTCGGCTGAACCGAGCATTGTTCATGTGACGCCTGGATCCCAGAACGCCCCTGACCGACCCGCCCAGCCCGACCAGCACACCGCGGTCGGGCAGGTCGGTGAGGATCTGGCCGGCCTCGGCCACGTTGCGGGCGAACCGGTCGAACTCGGTCACGGTGAACACGCTGGCCGGCCACACCGCCCCCAGGGCCCGGTCCAGGCCGCCGCGGTTGCGGCGGGTGGTCCCGGAGAAGCCCCGGTCGATGTAGATCCGATCGGCCGGGACGCCGAGACCGAGCAGCTGCTCGGTCTGGACGACGACGTCCTGCTCGTCGGTGGAGCAGCGGGCGTACCCGGCCCGGACGGCACCAGGAGCCGTAGCGTTCACGCCCTCAAGTGTTCCGGCTAGAGGCGTAGAGCGTCGAGAGGAACCGGATCAGCAGGGCCTCGCGGGTCGCGGGGGGCAGTTCGTCGAGGACGGTGTTGACGACGGCCATCCCCTCGGACGGTTCGGCGCCGACGGACGCGAGCAGTTCGGCGAACCCGGCGTCGTCGATGCCGTCGAGGTCGAGGTCGGCGATCGCGGCGACGAGGCCGTCCGGGACGGCGGGCGGTCCGGCGGCGCGGGCGGCCTTCGCGGCGTCGGCGAGGGCGTCGAGCAGCGCGCCGGTGTCGGACACCCCGGTGATCGTGAAGTGCAGGTTGGCCGGGATGCCGTGGTAGGAGAGCTGGGGCTGGAAGAACCAGCCGCGGGCGCGGGCCTCGTCGGCGAGGACGAACACGTCGAGGTCGGGGTCGTCGGAGGCGACGGCGACGAGCGGGACGGTGGGGGTGCCGAGCACGCGCAGGCCCTCGGGGAGTCCGGCGATGAGGCGTTCGGCGGAGTCCATCGCGCGGACGGCGAGGTCGCGGTAGCCGGCGGCGCCGACGGCGTGGAGGGTGGCCCAGGCGGCGCCGAGCGGGCCCGCGCTCTTGCTCGACTGGACGCCGGAGTTGATGACGGTGTAGCCGGGCCATTCGGCGGACGCGAAGTAGGCGCGGCGGCGCAGCGACGGGTCGGCGAACAGGACGACGGACGCGCCCTTGGGCGCGTAGCCGTACTTGTGCAGGTCGCACGACAGCGAGGTGACGCCCGGCACCGAGAGGTCGAACGGTGGGACGGGCCGTCCGGCCTCGCGGAGCCACGGCAGGACCCAGCCGCCGACGCAGGCGTCCACGTGGCAGAGGACGCCGGCGGACGCGGCGATGGCGGCGATCTCGGGGATCGGGTCCATGACGCCCTGCGGGTAGGAGGGTGCGGAGGCGACGACGAGGACGGTGCGCGGGGTGATGGCGGCGGCGACGGCCGCGGGGTCGGCGCGGTACTCGGCGTCCACGGGGACGGTCACCGGTTCGAGGCCGAGGTAGTGCGCGGCCTTGTGGAACGCGGGGTGCGCGGTGGCGGGCAGGACGAGCTGCGGTTCCCGGACGGGACGCGCGTCGCGCGCGGCCTTCACCGCGAGCATGATCGACTCGGTGCCGCCGCTGGTGAAGATGCCCGTCCCGCCGCCGAGCCGGGCGGCGACGGCGCCGACGACCTCGCGTTCGAGGGCGACGATGCTGGGGAACGCGGTGGGGTCGAGGCAGTTGACCTCGAGCATCTCCCCGTAGGCGGTGGCGGCGAGGTCGTGCACGGCGTCGCGGCCGGTGTCGTAGACGTACGCGGTGACCTTGCCGCCGCGGACGGGCAGGTCGGCCTCGCGGAGGGCCGCCAGGCGGTCGAGCAGTTCGGCGGCGGGGCGGCCGTCCTCAGGCAGTGTCATGCGCGGTCCTTCGGTGGGCGGCGGCGAGCCGCCGGTAGGCGAGCAGCAGCGGCACGCTGAGCAGGAGCAGGACGGCCGGGACGAGCGTGAAACCGGCGGCGAGGCCGGTGAGCGCGGTGTCCGGCTGGACGACGGGGGTGTCGAAGTCGGACGAGCGGAACGAGCAGACCGCGAGGATCAGCGCGAACACGCCGGGTCCGAGGGCGAGCGCGCCGGTCTCGGCGGCCGTCCACAGGCCGGTGAACGCGCCGGCCTGGGCGTGTCCGGTGCGTCCGGCGTCGGCGTGGACGGTCTCGGGCAGGAGCGCGAGCGGGAGGAACTGGGTGGCCGCGTAGCAGCCGCCGACGGCGGCGCTGAGCGCGAGGACGGCGGCCGTCGAGGCGATCAGCGGGAACAGCGCGGTGACGATGGCGGCGAACGCGACGAGTGCGGTCACGTAGCAGGGGACGGGCCCGAACCGGCGCGCGAGGCGGTTCCACAGCGGGACGGCGAACGCGCTCGGTGCGACCATGCAGACGAACATCGCGGACGTGAGGGCGTAGTCGTCCAGCCGGTAGGTCGCGACGTAGGGGGCGCCCGCCAGCATGATCGCGACTGCGAGCGTGTGCGAGACGTACGCGCCGAGCAGCGCGAAGAACGGGCGGTTGCCGCGCGCGGTGCGGAGCGCGGCGCGCAGGCCGAGCGCATGGGGGCCGGGGCTCGACGGGATCCAGCGGGTGGCGAGCGTGCTGCCGAGCATGGCGGCGGCCATGACGAGCCCGACGGCGAGGCCCATCAGCGCGTGCCCGGCGCGCCCTCCCCCGGCGGCGTCGGTGACGGCGGGGGCGACGCCGCCCGCGACGAGGATCCCGAGGGTGAGGCAGACGACCCGCCAGGCCATCGCCCGGCCGCGTTCGGCGGGCTCGGTGGAGATCTCGGCGGGCAGCGCGACGTAGGGGACCTGGAAGCACGCGAAGGCGCTCGCGGCGAGGAGGAACGCCACGCCCGCCCAGACGGCCGCGGTTCCGGGCGAGTCCACCGGGACGGCGAACATCGCCGCGAACAGGACGGGCAGCGTGCAGGCGCCGAGCAGGAGCAGCCGCGTGCGGCGGCCCGTCCGGACGGCCTCGCGGTCGCTGGCGGCGCCCACGATGGGGTTCAGCAGGACGTCCCACGCCTTCGGCAGCACGAGGACGGCGCCGGCGACGGCCGCGCCCACGCCGAGCACGTCGGTGAGGTAGTAGAGCAGGAGCAGCCCGGGAACGGCGGAGAACACGCCCGTGCCGACCGAGCCGACGCCGTAGCCGAACAGGCGCGCGCGTGTCAGCGGAACCGGTGGCCCGGTCTTGGTCGGGGCGGTCATCGGAGCCCCAGGGCGGCGCCGACGAGCCGGTGCAGGTGGGCGCGGAACCGGTCGAGTTCCCGGGGGTCGTCCATGCCGCGCCGCCGCCCGTCCGCGTCGAGGACGCCGCCGCGCGCGAACCCGTGGGTGGCCCAGATGACGGTCCAGACGGCGTACTCGACGTCCACGTCGTCGCCGACGGTCGCGCGGACGGCGTCCACGACCAGGTCCATCAGCGGCCGGACGTACAGGCTCTCCAGGTGGGCGACGTCGGCGGCGTCCGACAGCCAGCGGTGCATCCACAGCGCCGGGACCGCCGGGTTGGCGGCGCAGAAGTCGACGTACCGGTCGACGAGCGCGAGCGCCGCGGAGGCGCCGGCGCCGACGGCGCGCAGTTCCCCGACGGCCTCCTCGAGCGCGGCGCGTTCCGCCTGGTGGGCGCGCTCCATGACGGCCAGGTACAGGTCGCGCTTGCCGCCGACGTGGTAGGCGACCGTGGCGATGTTGAGCCCGGCCGCCTCGGCGATGAGCCGGGTGGAGGTGCCGTCGTAGCCGAGGGCGGCGAACAGCCGGGTGGCGACGTCGAGGATGCGCTCCCGGCCGGAGTCGCTGGTCATGCGCCGACGGTAGACGTCCCGGAGCGTTCGGTCAATCGCTTGATGGAGACGGTGCGGTGAGCCAGACGGTCAGCGCCATCTCCAGTTCCAGCCGCGCCTCCGGCTCGTACAGGCGGTCGCCGAACAGCTCCTCCAGCTGGTGCAGCCGGTACCGGACGGTCTGCGGGTGCACGTGCAGGCGGGTGGCGACCTCGGTCGCGTTGAACCCGTTCTGCAGGCACGACAGCAGGGTGCGCATCAGCCGCTCGCGGTGCCGCGGCCGGACGGACCGCAGCGGCGCGAGCCGCAGGTCCGCGACCGCCCGCACCAGTTCCTCGTCCTTGAACACCACCAGCGCCGGCATGTGGTCGGCGCACCGGATCAGCCGGTCGGACGGCAGGATTTCGCGGCGCGCGAGCGGCAGTGCCTCCCGCGCCCAGCGCAGCGACTTCGCGGCGTCCTCGGTGCGGACCGTCGGGCCCATCGCGGCCACCCAGTTGCGCAGCGCCGACTCCAGCATCCGGCCCCGGCCGGGCCCCTCGGGGTCGGGCACCAGCAGGCACGGCTCGCGGCGGTTGACGTCGGACAGGACGTCCGGCGGCAGCGACGGGTGCGAGAACGGCTGCCGCCCCCGCTCGTACAGGACGACCGCGGCGACCGTCCGGGGCACCCGCCACTGCGCCAGCCGGGCCAGGTCGGCGACCGCCTGGGACGACGCGGGCGGTTCGGCCAGCAGCAGGTCGAGGAGCCGGCGGCGGCGGTGCTCCAGCTCGCCCGCCTCCTGCTCGCGGGCCTTGGTGTAGCCCTCGGTGGCCGCGCGGGCGATCTCGTCCAGGAACGCGAAGATCGCCTCGGCGAGGCTGGCGAGCGTGTGCCGCGACATGTTGTACTGCTCGGACTCCGCCGCGAGGCGCCGCCACGCGACGCGCGCGCCGAGCCGCATCGACGTCTGCAGGATGTCGAGGCTGCGGCCCTCCCGGGCCTCCGCCCAGCCGATCTCCCGGTAGACGGCCGCGACCTGCTCCCACGAGCTGTTCGGGTCCATGATCAGGTCGACGAACTGGCGCAGCGCGCCCTCCACCGCGAGCCGGACGAGCCGCGCGTACTCCTCGTCCTGCGGGCGGGAGTACTCGGGGATCCCGGCGAGGATCTCGTCGATCATCTCCTCGGCCAGCCCGTCCAGATGCGGCCGGAAGATCTCCGACAGCTCGCTCGGCACGCCCACCCAGGGCTTGAGCGGCGAACGCTCCTCCAGGGTCGTGGTCACGGTTCCACCTCCCGCCCCCATGGTGTCGTGGGGGCGCTTTGGAAGCTACCGATCACACGCCGGAGCGGCTTTACCGTCGGGGACGCAATGCGCCCGGGCGGTTGTCACCTGAATGACAATCGCGGCCGCCGGTCGGCCTGATCCGCCCGCGCCGATCGGCCGGCGCGCTCTATTCGCCCCCGGCGGGGGTCTGCTCGCCGGCGAGCGCGCCCGCGAGCACGAGCCGTCCCGACGTCCGGACGATCGCCGCGACCTCGTCCGCCGGACGGCGCAGCGACGCGACGCTGACCAGCGCGGCGAGCAGCACGTGCCCGAGGACGACCTCGACGTCCTCGCGCTGCGGCACCGGGTCGCCGATCGCCGCCGACAGCCGGTCCCGCAGGAACAGGAACACCACGTCGCGGGAGTCGTCCACGCTGGAGTCGTCCGCCGTCACCGCCTGGATGATCGCCGAGGTGAGCGTGACGTTGTCGGCCGCGACGTGCACGATCCGCTCCAGCAGCGCGGTCAGCCGCTCGACCGGCGTGTCCCCGACCGCGAGCGCGTCGATGTCGTCGGTCACCCGGTGCGCCCAGGTCGCGGCGACCTCGGTGAGCAGGTGGTCCTTGGTGGCGAAGTAGCGGTAGACGGTGGCGCGGGCGACGCCCGCGCGGTCCGCGACGTCGTGCATGGTGACGGCGGGGTAACCGCCCTCCACCGCCAAATTCCAGGCCGCGTCGATCAGCCGCTCCCGCCGCGCCTGCTGGTCCTTGGTCAGCGTCCGCGTGACGGTGAACCGCACATCCGCGCTCAAAGCGTCTCCTCACCGAGTTCGGGCACATTGTCCCCCACATCGTCCGTTACCGCGATCTTCCCCCCGCTCACCGGGCCGCGGCCGGGGTGCAAGTCGTCCATAAAAGCGTCCCTTACCAGCACATATTCTGTTTGTCGCCAATCTTCGATATCATCCGATTCGCCCCGTAGGGCGAGGGTCGCGCCGGCACGCTCGGGGTCTCTCGAGCCGGTCCGCGGACTCGCCTCCTCGCCCGGGGTCGTCAGCGCACTCGCGCGGCCCGCCGCTCCCGCCGGTGGCCGCACACGTTCACACGACCCCCAGCGACAGGAGCGTCCGGGCGATGACCGACCGGTTCGAGCAGACAATCCCCGTCCGGCCGTGACCCCCAACAACAAGAAGGGCTCGCCCTCCGTCGCGGGAAAGGCCGGCGGCATTTTCGGCAAGTCCGCCGGCAAGCTTTTCCGGGTCAAGAAGTACCCCAACGGACGGGTGAACTACCTCGACCCGACGAAGATCGACAAACCGACCCGGGAGAGATGGCGGAACGACCGACCGTCGCGGACCCCTCCCGCCGGCGACACGGTGAACTCGCGGAAACTCGACCCCGACGACCCGAACCTCGATCCGAAGGATCGGGAGATGATGGAGGCCGTCGAGGAGACCCGCAAGCAGGAGGGCAACGACTCCGGACGGAACTTCGCCGCCCTCCGGTACATCGACACCGACGGCCAGGAGAGGATCCTCGTCACCCGCAGCGACGGCGTCCATTCGGAAAGAATGGGAGCCAACTTCCTGCTGGATCAGGGAATCGATCCGAAGAACATCAAGGCCGTCTATACCGAGCGATCACCATGCGACTATTCCGCGTCGTACTGCGACCAATGGATGAAGACGCACATACCCGGTGCGGATGTTTCACACCGCTTCGACTATGGTATCAACGGCACCACCAGGAGCCAGGCCAACGGCCAACACAGAACGTACAGGAACGGGCTCTTCTGAGCCCGGATCGCCTTACCACGGGAATCGGGCGCGGCACGAGGGGATGCACATGGTTCCGGAGTTGACGACGCGGGATCTCGTCGACGCGTTCGGCGACGGAGAGGTTCGCCGGTTCGACGACGGCGACCTCCCGGCCGGGGTCTCCCATGCCGGCACGCGCCGCTTCCTCACCGCGGTCGGCGTCCCGACCGACCTCAAGAGCGGCTTCCTCAGCCTGTCGAAGTTCGAGCCGCTGCCGGAGGCGCACGCCCGCAAGGGCGCCGCGGGCCGCTGGACGTGGGACCTGCCGGACGGCGCGGACCGGTGGTACGTGCTCGGCGGCTTCTTCGGCGGTGACGTGGCGCTCGACGGCGCCACCGGGAAGGTCTTCTTCATCCCCGACGGCGACGTCCCCCCGCAGCCGATGCACAGCGGCGTGGACGCGCTCGCGTACTTCATGTACGCCTTCCAGCGCGACACGTACTACTACAGCCAGGACTACGCGGAACAGGTCGACGAGGACCCCGACGACGACCGCGACGCGGACTCCGTGCTCGTGGAGGCGGCGCTGAAACTCGCCCGCGAACTCATGGACGTCGACCCGACGCCGTTCACCGTCGACGAGCCGCCGCCGTACGAGCCCGGCGACACCGGCGAGGAGCCCTTCACGAGCGACTTCGCCGGCCCGTGGACCGGGGCGTTCATCGACATCTCCGCCGGCGAGTGGGACTGACGCCGCGCGCGTGCGGTGACGAGTGGAGATGGACGCCGACATGGACGAGCGGCTCGCGGGGCACTTCGGGCCCGAGGGGCTCCGGACGATCGACCGGTCCGAACTGCGCGGGCTCGCGCCGCCCGCGCACGCCGCGCAGGAACTCGCCGATCTCGGGCTGCCGGTCCAGGTCGGCCCGTACTTCAGGGCCACGGCCGGTGAGCCCCTGGCCCTCGGCGAGTTCGCCGCGACCGTGGGCTTCCCGGACGCCGCCGGCGACCTGGCCGCGTGGTGCCGGATCGGCTCCGACCACGGCGCCGAGCTCTGCCTGACGCCGTCCGGAGCCGTGCAGGCCGTGTTCGTCACCGCCGCGCCCTCGCCCATGGCCGTCAGCACCGACGTGACCGCGTTCGCGATGTCGCTGCTGGAGCTGGACAGGTTCCTGCCCGTGATCGCGGCGCCCGGCGACCTGAATCCCGCGGCCGTGTTCCGGGGGCTCCGCGGACGGCTCCTGGAGATCGACCCGGCCGCGTTCCAGGACGCCGAGACCTGGTGGCCGCGCGTGCTCGAGGACGTCCGGCACGCGCTGAGCTTCCCGTTCGCGGCGGCCTTCCGGATCGACGACGGGCGCGGCGGTTCCCGCATCGAGACCGAGACGGCGCGTCCGGGCACGCACCACCCGGAGCGGGTGCTGTGGTCCCGGCTCGCCGCCGAGGGCGTGCGTCCCGGCCAGGTCACCCGGATCCACACCGACCTGCAGCCGTGCTCCCTGCCGGGGAACCACTGCGCCAGGTGGCTCGCCCGGTTCACGAACGCGGAGCGCAGTCACGCCTTCGACTACGGGGACACCGCCGCCGACCGGGAGGCCGGCCTGCTGGCCCTCATGCACCATGCCGCCGCACGAACCCCCTGAAGGCCCTGATGACATCGACTCCGGACGAGAACCGGCTGCCGCCCCTCGGTGCCGGACGGGCGCCCGCCGCGGCCGCGATCAGGCGGTGGGCGACCGACCGGCCGCGTTCCCGGCTGTGCGTCGTGACCGGCGCGCCGGGCACCGGGAAGAGCCGCCTGCTGGCCTGGGCCGCCGCGGACATCGCGGGCGACCGGGCCGTGAACGCGATGCTCAGCGCGCGCGGCATGTCGGCGCGGGCAGTGGCCTGGGCGCTCGCGGACCAGCTCCTGCTGCCCGGCGGCGACCCGCCCGAA
Organism: Actinomadura cremea; assembly: GCF_014648495.1. GTDB lineage: Bacteria > Actinomycetota > Actinomycetes > Streptosporangiales > Streptosporangiaceae > Spirillospora > Spirillospora cremea. The sequence goes on along the minus strand of NZ_BMRF01000002.1, from coordinate 74,110 downwards.
CTCGTCGCGCGCGTCACCGCCGACCGCCGTCCCGGAACGATCCTCGTCGGGGAGCTGGACGAGTCGGGGGCGGGCTGCGACGGCGCCGCGGCGACCGAGATCGTCGCCGCCCTCCTCGACCCCCTGCTGGAGACGCGGCACGTCCGGCTGCTCGTCGAGGGACGTCCGGACGCGCTCGCCGGATTCACCGCTCCGGCCGAGGTCGTGCACCTCGACTCCCCCGACATGACCGACCGGGACGCGTTCACCGGCTGGCTCCGCGAGGTCGCGGCGGCCCGCGGGATCACCGACCCCGCGGCCGTCGCGGCGGCGGCCGCGCTGTACCCGAACGCGGGGCTGGCCGAGCTCGCCCTGCACGCCGGATCCGGCCCGGACGTCCCCGGACGCCGGCTCGCGCAGGCCCCGGCCGCGGCGCGCCCCGCGGTCGAGGCGCTCGCGAGCGCGTTCGAGCCCCTCGACCCCGCCACCTGGGAGTCCTGGACGGTCGCGCTGACCGGCGACCGCGAGCGCGCGCGGCAGGCCGTCGCCGCCGCGGCACCGCTCACCGCCCGCTCGGCCGCCGGCGTCTCCCTCGGCTGCCGGCCCCTGCGCGAGGCCGTGCTCGCGGCGCGGACGCCGCAGCTGGCGGCCCAGATCGGCAACTCCCTCGGATACGCGCTCTACGAGTCGACGCCGAAGGAGCAGGGCCGTCCCGACTGGAGCCGGGCCGCCCCCTACGTCACGCGGCACCTGCTCCGGCACGCCCTGGGCTCCGGGACCGCCCCGCAGTTGCTCGCCGACCTCGGATGCGCGCTGCGTGCCGACCCGCTGGAGGTCACCTCGGTCCTCGACGCGCTCGCCGCGACGACCGGCGACGCGACCGGCGACGCGCCCGGCTCGACGCCCGCCTCGACGCCCGGCGGCACCGTCCCGCTCGGGCCGGTCTGGCGTGCCGCCGGCCCGGCGCTGCTCGCCGCGGCCGGGCCCGCGGAACGCGCGGCGATCCTGCACCTGGCCGCGTCCAGGAGGCATGACGGGCTCGCCGGGGCGCTCGCCCGGCACCTGGCCGGGGCACCGTGGTCACCGGTGTGGGCGGGCAGGCGCCCGGACCCCGCGCGCCCCGCGCCGTGGACGGGTCCCGTCACCGCGCTCGCCTTCGGCGCGGGCGAGCGGGAGGGGCGGCTGCTCGCCGCGACCATGGACGGACCGCTGCACCTGCTGTCTCCGTCCGACGGCGCCCCGGTCGGCCGCATCGTCAACGAGACCCCGGCGCTGAGGGGACTGGTGTGCCTCCCCGACGGGGGCGTACTGCACCTGGACCCGCACGGCGTGCTCGGTCTCATCTCGCCCCGGAAGGCGAAGAGCCGGACCGAGCAGATCGGCGACCTGCTCAACGCCGCCCCCGGCGCAGGCACGGGGATCGACTCGGGCGAGGTCCTCCGGACGGCCGAGCGGCTCTCGACGTCGCCGACCGCCCTCGGCGCGGCCCGGGACGCCGCGATGCTGGTCGTCGGCGACCGCACGGGCACGGTCCGCGCGTGGCGTCCCGGCCAGGGGGCGTCCGAGGCGGTCTCGCGGAAGCTCCACGACGGTCCCGTCACCGCCGTGACCTGCCTGCGCGGGCCCCGGGGCGGTGACCTCGTCGTGAGCGGAGGCGCCGACGGGACCGTCCGCTACTGGACTCCGGGGGAGGAGCCCCGGCCGGAGCCCGCCGATCTGCGCGACGGGTCCGTCCACGCCCTCGCCGGCGCCCTCGCCGGCGCCCGGCCGGTGGTCGTCGTCGGCTGGAACAACGGGGACGTCCACCTGTGGGACCTGGCCACCGGGCACGACGCCGTCGTCCGTCCGGGCTTCGTCCCGACCGCGCTGCTCCTGGAGGGCGACGGCACCCTCTACGCGGCCGGTCCGGACGGGCTCGTCGCGCTGCGGCTCGCCCTCCCGGCCACCGCCGGGACATGAGCACGGCCCGGACGGGAAGGCGCTCGCGCCCTTCCCGTCCGGGCCGCCCGGCGACCCGGCGCCGTCAGTTCTTACAGCGGAAGATCCCCCACTTCAGGCGGCCGTTCTCGCCGCCGTCGACCCAGTTCCGCAGGCCGGTCTTCATGTGCTCGAGATAGTCGGCGCTGATGCGCCCCGCCATCTCCGCCTCCCGCCCCTCGGTCTCCCGCAGCACCCGCCCGTAGTGCGTGGTGAGGTGCCGCGTGAGGTCGTCGAACTCCACGCTCAGCCCGAGCCGGGCCAGTTCCCGCCGGTAGAAGCCGGGCGAACCCATCGTGTCGAGGTGGAGCCGGTCGAGGATGGGCCGCAGGGCCTCGCGCGAGCAGTCGTCGGCGGCCATCGGATCGGTGAAGACGAACTCGCCGCCCGGCTTGAGGACCCGGACGATCTCCTCCAGCGCCCGGATCCGGTCGCCGCCGTGCAGCAGGGCGTCCTGCGACCACACGACGTGGAAGGAGTTGTCGTTGAACGGCAGTTCCTCGAACGAGCCGTCGACCACGTCGATCAGCTCGTCGAGCCCCTGCTCCTTGTTCGCCGACCGGTTGCGCGCGTTCTCGACCTCGCTCAGGTTGAGGCACGTGACCTTGCAGCCGTACGTGCGGGCGAGGTGCCGGGCCGAGCCGCCGAACCCGGCGCCGACGTCGAGGACGTGCACGTCCGGCGTCAGGTCCAGGCCCGACGCCATCCGCTCGACCGTCCGGCCGCTCGCGGCGTCGATCGTGTCGCCGTCCTCGTAGACGCCGACGTGGATGTGCTGCCCGCCCCACACCGAGTGGTAGAACGCGTCGGCGTCGTCGGAGTTGTAGTAGTCGCGAGCGGTGCTCACCGCGGTGGAGTAGGAGCCGCTCACGTCGTCCTCCCGGTACGTTTTCTCCGCCACGTGGATGAAGAAGTCGGGGTCTGCCTCGTGGTAGCTCTTCTGGAAGTCCCCGAACGTGTCGATCCGCTGGAAGCCGACCTCCCGCATGAGCCGCCGCATGTAGTTCTTGCGCAGCGGGAACATGTTGAGGGCGTAGTCGCTGCCGTCCGGGAACCGGTAGCGGAACCGCGCGAGCCCCTCGTCCACGTACTCGGGCTCGGCCGTGACCTCCTCGCCGCAGTAGTAGTACGAGTGCGTGCTGCTGAACCCGTCGTCCAGGATCGAGTCGTAGTTGCGCTGGTCGATGATGAGGACGCCGTCGTGCTTGAGCAGCGCGTAGAACTCCGCCAGCGCCTTGCGCCTGTCGCGTTCCGAGAACAGGTGGGTGAACGAGTTGCCCAGGCAGATGATGGCGTCGAACTCGCCGTGGACGTCCCGGTTCAGGAAGCGCCAGTCGGCCTGCACCACCTTGAGGACGTACTGGCCGTAGGCGAACCCGTTCTCGAACGCCTTCCGCAGCATCTGCTGGCTGCCGTCGGCGCTGACGGTGTCGAAGCCCTCCTGGACGAGCCGCACCGAGTGGAACCCGGTGCCCGTGGCGACGTCCAGCACCCGCTTGACGCCGCGCGCCTTCAACTGGTCGATGAAGAAGGTGCCTTCGCTCTCGTAGCGCCTCCTCCAGTCGATGAGTTCGTCCCACTTCTCCACGAAGCCGTGGACGTACTCCTTCTCGTAGTGGTTGGTGTCGCGGACCTCGGTCGGATTGTCGCCGAAATCTTGCCGCTGAATCGGTCTGCCTCCCTGTGCGCACGACCCCCGATGTGACTTCAAGTAGCTCACTGGACACGTACCGTCGTCACGCTCGGCATGCCGGTCGCCACATTCCGTGACAACCAACCACGAACGTGACTTTCAGGACGAACGTTAGCCCTGCGCACAGCTTTCTATAAGGGGTCACCGGGGTACTTTTCACTAACACGGTGTGTGATCAGCGCAACATTGACCCCGACCGCCCGCGCCGTGGGCGAACCGCGCGACGGGCGTCGCCCGAGGCTCCCCACCCGGCCGTCCCACCGAACCGGTACGTCCCCGACCTGGGAGGACGGGGACGTACCGGCGCGCGTCAGGTGCGGGGCGCCGCGATCTCCACGCCCTCGAGGACACCGAGGGCGTCCGGGACGAGGACGGCCGCGTTGAAGTACGCGCTCACCAGGTAGCGGGCGATCGCGGCCTCGGTGATGCCCATGAAACGGACGTTCAGCGACGGCTCGTACTCCCCGGGAAGGCCCGTCTGGTGCAGGCCGACCACGCCGGAGTCGTCCTCACCGGTGCGCATGGCCATGATCGACGAGGTGTGGTCGGCCGTGACCGGGATCTTGCCGCACGGGTAGATCGGGACGCCCCGCCAGCCGAGCAGCCGCTTCTCCCCCTCGACGATCTGGTCCGGGTACACACCGCGCCGGGTGCACTCCCGGAAGAACGCGGCGATCGCCTTCGGATGGGCGAGGAACAGGCGGGTGCCGCGCCGCATCGCCAGCAGGTCGTCCATGTCGTCCGGGGTCGGCGGGCCGGACCAGGACGCGATCCGCTGCGCGTCGTCGGCCTGGTGCAGCAGCCCGAACTCCGGGTTGTTGACCAGCTCCCACTCCTGCCGCTCCCGCAGCGCCTCCACCACCAGGCGGAGCTGCTCCTCCGCCTGGTCCATCGGCCCGTTGTACAGGTCCGCGACCCGCGTGTGGACGTTGAGGACGGTCTGGGCCACGGCCAGCTCGATCTCCAGCGGCTCCACGTCGTAGTCGGCGAAGGTGTCGGGCAGCGGCGGTTCGCCCGCGTGCCCCGACGCGAGACGGATCTCCGCCTCCCCCCGCCGGTTGGCGGGCGCGGACGCCGCCGCGCGGTACGCCGCGAGGTGCGCGCCCAGCTCGGGACGCGCGTCGCCCAGCTCGGCGAGCGCCTCGCGCGGCAGCGCCAGCACCGTCGCGGGCGTGGCGGCCCGCAGGGTCTCCCGCCAGACGGGCTCGGTGTCCCCCGCGAGCAGGTCGCCGCCCGCGTGCCGCCCGTCGGTGAGGACCCCGAGCATCGCCGTCCCGCCGTACCGGGCGGTGCCGATCCGCTCCACCCGTCCGCGGGCGACGGCCAGGACCTCCGTCACCGGGGCGCCCTCGGCGGCCAGGACGTCGCCGGGCTCCACGTCGCGGGCGGAGAACCGGTCGGCGAGGTCGGTGAGGACGGCCGGGGCGAGCCCGTGCAGCGCGGGGAACCCGGCGAGCGAGTCCGGTGCCACGCAGACGCCGGACGCCCCCCACCGGAAGGCGAGCCGCCGCGGCCGGGCGGTCGTGACGCGGCGCCGGTTGACCCGGTAGGTGCCGCCGGCCACCTCGACCCACGGGAGCTTGCGCAGCAGCCACCGCGAGGAGATCGCCTGCATCTGGGGCCGGGTCTTGGTCGTGGTCGCCAGCAGGCGCGCCGCGTCCGTCGGCAGGCTGAGCGGGCCCGGAGCGGCGTCGTGGACGCCCTCGGGAACGGAGGTCATCGCCCTTCCCTCGTCAGACGCGGTCGGCGGCGATCAGCAGGTAGTGGAAACTCCCGCCGGTGTACGCCTCGAGGAAGGCCTTCTCGATGCCGGTGGCCAGGTGCGGCGAGCGGGCCCGCATCCGCCAGTACGGGATGGTCGCCTCGGTGAGGTCAACGGTGGCGATCGGGACGAGGTCGTGCTCGGCCATCGCCTTGAAGTACGCGCTGCGCGGGTGGATGTCGCAGATGTAGTGCGAGTTGATCTCGCTGACGGCCCGGGACGGCAGCCCGTAGACGTCGTTGTAGCAGCCGGTGATGGTGACGTAGCGGCCGCCGCGCTTGAGCAGCCTGCTGTGCTCGGCGAAAAGGTCGTGCAGGTCGACGTACATCGTCGACTCGTTGTTCCAGATGCCGTCGAAGGAGGACGACTCGAACCCGGTCGACAGCATGTTGCGGAAGGAGAAGCGCACGGAGTCGGCGACCCCCCGCTGCTCGGCCTGCTCGCCGGCGAACCTGACCTGCTCCTCGGAGATGGAGATGCCGTCCACCTGGCAGCCGAACCGCAGGTTGGCCATCAGGCTCGTGCCGCCCCGCCCGCATCCGGCGTCCAGCAGCCGCCCGTCCGCCGGGATCGGGCCGAGCTGGTCGAGCAGGAACCCGGCCTGCGCGGTCTCCAGCCGGTGCAGCTCCTCGATCGTCCGCTTCTCGCGCGTCTCCTGCGGGCCCTCCAGCACCGACCAGTCCGGCTCACCGATGCCGTAGTGGTGGTGGTAGATGCCGTCCACCGCCCCCAGCAGGAGGTTCACCGGGTTGCGCTCCTGGTTCCAGTAGTCGGCGACCGAACGCTGGTAGGGGCTCTTGAGCACGGGCGACGTGGTGGTGGTCGAGGACATATGGGTTCTTCTCCTTCGTCGAGGGGATCAGGCGTCGCGGTAGCGGTCGTTGGTGGCGTGCCATTCGAAGCCCCCGCCCATCCATGCCTGCGCCCCGCGCAGGAACCACTGGAGCTGGGGGGACGGCACGACGGAGAGTTCGGTGTGGGCCCGCTGGAAGCCGCGGACGAAGTCGTTGTGCAGGTCGACGACGGCCTCGGTCGCCTCCTCGACGGAGCAGTCCCGGTCGGCCGCCACGAGCAGGACCATGTTGCAGACCGGCTTCTCGTCGGCCGCGTCCTTGGCCACGGAGAACAGGTCGTTCACCAGGACGGACGCGGTGCCCGCGCGGAACAGCGCGTCGCGGACCCGCTGCTGGTAGTACAGCTCGGCGGGCAGTTCGTAGCCGCCGACCGCGTCGATCAGCGTCATGGAGGTGTAGAAGCTGTCGTGCTGGCGGGCCGCGAGGTACTCCCAGGCGGGCGGGTGCCGCTCGGTCTCGCGCCAGGCGGCGTAGGCCGTCCAGCTCACGAACATCGCGAACGTCGAGTAGCAGACGCGCTGCACCACGGCCGTGCTCGTCCGCGCCGCCAGGTGGTCGGTGGCCGACCGCAGCATCCGCAGCACGAGGTCGCCGCCGAGCGCCTCGTCGAGCGGGGGCGTGAAGTCCGCCGCGTCCGGCGGCCGGTCCATCGCGGACATGACCAGGGCCAGCCGGGGCGGCAGCAGTTCGGGGACGGCGCCCAGCGCGGTGTCGTCGGCGTAGTAGTCGTCGGCGGCCCACCAGCTCGCGTTCAGCTTCGCGGCCGTGAGCAGCGCCTCGGGGTCGTCGGTGTCGGGGTGGGTGAGCATCGCCAGGCGGCCGAAGCCCGCGGAGCCCATCGCGTCCAGCTCGTCGTCGCGGAATCCGAGGGCGGCGGCCCAGGTGCGCAGCCGGGTCTCGACGTCCGCGGCCAGGACCGCGTCGACCCGTTCGACGGCCGGGACGTACAGCGGCGGCGCCGAGCCGTCCCCCCAGGTCCGGTGCCCGTAGGCCGGGAGGGCTCTCGGCACCGTCGTGGCGCTGGTGCCGAACCCGATGGGGCCGGGCATCCGCCACGGGACGCGCCCTTGCCCCGGCTGCCCGACGCCCATACGGCCTCCCCGAAGATCTCTCGACGTCCTCGATTCCACCAAGAGCCTGCCACTGTTCGCACATGAGTGCATACGATAAGTAACTATCGAGAAAGTGAGGAACCGCACCCCTCCGCCGTTATGGACACCGAGAGTGACGCATGCTAACCGTGCGCCAGATGAGGCCCCTGGGGTTCAGCGGCACCCCGCCGCTGAACCCCGGACGGAGTCCGCATCCCCGGCTCCGTACGGCTGGTGAGCGCCGCCCGTCCCTGAGCAGGCCCCCCGCCCGCCGTGACCCGAAGGGTCCCGCACAGCGGGACCGGGCCGCCGGACGGACGCCGGCTGCTGCACGCTCACCGGCATGGACGAACGGACGGACCGGCAGCAGATCCACGACGCCGTCCTGCGGTACTGCCGCGGGATCGACCGGCTGGACTTCGATCTCGTCCGGTCCGCGTACCACCCGGACGCGATCGATCACCACACCGGCTTCGACGGGACCCTCGACGAGTACATCGCGTGGGTCGAGCCCAAGCTGCGGGCCCGGCGCGGCGGGACGATGCACCTCGTCGCCAACCACCTGGTCGAACTGCTCGGCGACACCGCCATCAGCGAGACCTACGGGACGTCGGTCCACTGGGGCGAGCCCGCCGACGACCCCCGGGCCAACTTCACCAGCGGCGTCCGGTTCGTCGACCACATGGCCCGGCGGGACGGCCGGTGGGCGATCGCCGAACGCTGGGCCGTCCGGGAGTGGACCAGGTCCGACGCCGGCCGGCTGATGCCCAAGGAGGCCGCCGGACCGTCGGGCAGCAGGGACGGTGACGACCCGCTGGTCCGGCTCCAGCGGACGCTGCGCGGAACGGAGGCGGGCGCGTGAAGGTGGGGATCAGTTCACCGATCGTGGCACTGGCGGGCAGGCGCCCGGCGTGGGAGGCCGCCGCGGGCACGGCCGAGCTCGTCCAGGTGGCGCGGGCCGCCGACCGGCTCGGGTACGAGTTCATGACGTGCCCGGACCATGTGGCGGTGCCCCCGGGCCTGCCGCGCGGGGAACGCTTCTACGACCCCCTGGCGACGTTCGCGTTCCTCGCCGGGCAGACGCGCCGCCTGCGGTTCCTGCCGTACGTCCTCGTCCTGCCCTTCTACCACCCGCTGGAGATCGCCAAGCGGTACGGCACCCTCGACCACCTCAGCGACGGACGGCTGATCCTCGCGTTCGGGGTCGGCAACCTGAAGGAGGAGTTCGACATGCTCGGCGCCCCCTTCGAGGACCGCGGGCCGCGCGCCGACGACGGCCTCCGGGCGCTGCGGGCGGCGCTGTCCGGCCGGACGGTGTCGTACGAGGGCCCGTACTACGCGTTCCGGGACATGGTGATCGACCCGCACGCCGTCCAGACGCGGGTGCCGCTGTGGATCGGCGGGCACAGCGAGCGCGCCCTGCACCGCGCGGTCACCCTCGGGGACGGCTGGTCCCCGGCGCCCCAGTCGTTCCGGGGGCCCACCCCCGAGCAGATGCGGCAGATGCTCGACCGGCACGAGCCACCCGAGGGCTTCGACGTCGTCCTGACCCCGGGCGAGCGCCTGGACCCGGTCAGCGACCCCGGCCGCGCGGGCGAGGTCATCGCCACGGCGGAGAAGGCGGGCGCGACCCACGTCAACCTGACGGTCCGGCACGACTCGCTCGCCCACTACCTCGAGCAACTGGAGGCGTTCGCGGAGGCGGCCGGCCTCGACGTCGAGCCGTAGGACGCCCGGGACGTCCCGCGGATCAGCCGGAGCGCACCCGGAAGGCGAGCCCGCCCGGACCGGTCAGCCGCCGCGCCCGTCCGTCCCATCCCGCCCCGGCGCGGGCGGCGACGCCGTCCGGGTCGGGAGCCGGCAGCACCGCCTCCCACCCGGCCGCGCCCCGGACGAACTCCGCGTCACGCGGCTCGGCCCCCAGCACGGCACGGTAGAACGCCCGGGACCGCTCCGGATCGGCACTGCCCAGCACCATCCGCGCCGGGGCATGGGGCGTACCGGACGGGTGGCTCCACCCGGCGAACGTGCCCGGCCGCCACAGCGAGAAGGCCGCACCGCCCGGATCGACCAGGGTCGCGATCCGTCCCTGGTCACCGGCGTCGAACGGCCCGACCACCAGTTGCGCGCCGTGCGCCAGGGCCGCCTCCGTACGGCGATCGGCGTCGTCGACCCCGAGGTAGTACGCCACGTGCGGGGGCGTGCCGGGTGGATAGATCGGAGCCGACAGATCGCTCACGCCGCCGACCGGACGCCCGTCGGCGTAGATCTTCGTGGCCCGGCGCGGATCGTCCTCGTCCACCGCGAACCGCCACCCCAGCGCCGTCCCGAAGAACGCGGCCACCCCGGCCACGTCACCGGTCTTCACGTCCATCCAGCAGAACCCGTACACGCGCACCCCTTCGTCGTCCGCTGGACAGCCCACCGGAGACGCCCGCACCCGCGCAATCGCATTTCGGGACGCTCCGTTCACGGGACGGAACAGGTTCACGGATCGTCATGCGGCCGTGAACCCGAGATCAATGACCCATTGACCGCCGCGTGGCACCCTGACAGCAAAGTCACCGCAAATAGCCGGAGCGGGCGCCAGTGGAGGGGAGCGTGGGCATGAAAAGGATCCACCATCCTGCGGCGTTTCATCCTGTCACCCAAGGATTCTGGTGCCGTCGTGCTTCCGTACAGGGACGTCCGTGTGGACACTCATGGCATCCAGGACACGGACTGCGAATGCCTCCGTGGCAAGCTTTCGCACATCCCCTTCAGTAGCCCAACAGAAAGCCTTGCTTTCGTCGGACAAGGTTAGCGAACCATCCTCCACCTCACAGCGAAACACCAGGGCGACAATGCTGCGTGACATATTTTTGTAGACGCCCGTAAGGCTGATCGGTGTCACCCGGAGCCCTGTTTCTTCCTGCACTTCTCTCCGGACGCCTGTGATGATGTCTTCGTCCCGCTCCAGGACGCCACCCGGAGCTTCCCAGCGACCGTTGTCCCGGCGTTGGATGAGCAGGGCGCGCCCTTGATCGTCCAGAACCACACCCGCGACACTGACCGAGTGACGACTGTCCGGCACGTCTCGGGCCTCCTGGTGCAGGTTTGCGGACACCGTTGGCCGCCAGCATCGGACGACCACTGCCTGTCCACTATCTGCGGCTACACTCACCGTAGTACATGTACGTACGAGTTGAGGAGTTGCCACACGTGGGTGACCTGGGGCTCCCGGGGGTCGACCCGGTCAGCGACCGGCCGGTATTCAAGCAGATCGCGGACCACCTTCGCACAGCAATCGAAAAGAGACTGTTCTCCCCCGGAGAGAAACTTCCCTCCGAGAGCGAACTCATTGCACATTATGAGGTAGCCCGGATGACGGTGCGAAATGCCCTTCAAATCCTTCAGAGCGAAGGGCTTACGGTCGCGGAGCACGGAAAGGGTGTTTTTGTACGGTCGCGGCCAACCGTCCGCCGCCTGGCGTCCAACCGGTTCGCTCGCCAACATCGAGAAGAAGGCAAGGCCGCATTCATCGCCGAAGCCGAGGAACATGGAATCACGCCGACCGTCGACTCCATACGGGTCTTTGAGGACACGGCACCGCCGGAATTTTGCGAACTCCTTCGCCTACGAATTGACGAGCCGGTGATCATTCGATCGCGCCGGTACCTACTCGAAGGCCACCAAGTGGAGATAGCATTATCATACATTCCTGCCTCTATAGCACGGAATACACAGATCGCGGAGTCGAGCAGCGGGCCGGGCGGCATCTATGCGCGACTGGAGGAACTCGGGCACCGGCTCGACCACTTCAGAGAAGAGATCAAGGCGAGGATGCCACTACCAGCGGAAGCCCGCACCCTGAAGCTCGCGCCGGGAGTCCCGGTGTTCCACCTCGTACGGACTGCCTACGACGAGGCAGGTACACCGGTGGAGGTGTGCGACACGATCATGTCCAGCGACGCCTACGAGCTCTCGTACGAACTGCCCGCACACTAGAGGTTGACTTGTCTAGAGGAGTCGTGGCATCGTCACCTCAGCTCCTCTAGACGTCTAGGTCTTAGGGAGATCGGGTCAACGGGGAGTGCCGAGTGAGCAACAGGATCCTGGACACCGGTGGGGTGGACGTCACTTGTGTCGTTCTCAAGACGACCCCTGGCCACATTCGAACCCTGGTGGGATTCCGGCTTACGGAGTGGGGGCTGCTCGCCATCGCGGACGACGTCCAGCTCGTCGCGAGCGAACTCATCACCAACGCGCTGCGGTGCACGCCCGACCGGGAGATCCGCGTTCGGCTCACGCGGGAGCCCGCATCGGTCCTGCTCGGCGTATGGGACTCGTCGGACGTGATGCCGATGATCAAGCGGTCCCGCGCCCCGTCCCTGGACGACTTCGCGCCCGACCCACGGGCTCTCGATGCGGGAGACGAAGCCGACACCGGTGGTCGCGGGCTGCCGATCGTCGAGGCGATCTCGGCGAAGTGCGGCATCGACCGAACTTCCCCGCACGGCAAGTGGGTGTGGTCGCAGATCTCATTCTGAGTCAACACATCGTTCGAAAACCGAAGGGTGCGCAGCATGGGACGCGTGCGTTCACTGAACGTTCATGTGGGGTGGCGCGTGCCGCCCTGGAGCACGCGCCGCAACCACGCCACCGCCGTCCGTTATCTGGATCTGCTCGCGGTCGCGCTCAAGCCGAAGGGCTATCGGTGCATCAGGTTGTACCGGGCCGACGAACTCCCCGTTTCCCTCTCGCTGCTGTGGGTCTGCGCGTACGGGCCGAACGACCACGTCGGGGTGGCGGTGGGCGTCCGCGCCATACGCGGCGGAATGTGGGGCTACTACGAGGCGGCACGGGGAAGACGCGGCTACCTGTCCCCTTGCGGGGACTCGCAGGAAGCGGCCGAACAGGTCGATTCGCTTCTCAAGCACCGCATGTTTCCTGGCTCCTGGTGAGCCTTACACGAAGGAAGATTCCTGGTGAATGACAACCCGTTCGTCAACCCGCGGGACCGGTTCCCGCTCGGGCTTCCTGGACACGTCGTCCCAGTCATGTCCTCGGCGCCCACGGTGACGGGCCGTCCGTGGGGAATGGATCGAGCCGTCCTTCCGGTGCCCGTCCGTGCCATGGGGAAGCACGGGAAGCCCACGAGCACCAAGAGCGTCCCGAAGGCGACCTCGTACACCGACGACAGCGTGACCCGGAAGGACACCGTCACCGAGACGGTGACCGACTGATGGCCGGTCCGGTGGTGCTCATCCTCGCCGAGCAGGACGACGCCGAAGCCGGCTACGTCTCGGACGCGCTGGTAGTGCGAGGTGCACGGGTCGCGTGGTTCGACACCGCGTGGTTCCCCGTTCGAGCCGACCTGACCGTCCGACTCGGCGAGGACGGCTGGTGCGGCGCGATCGGCGGACCGGACGAGGCCGTCCGGCTGGACGACGTCATGTCGGTGTACTACCGCCAATCGCAGCCGTTCTCCTTCCCTGAAACGCTGAGCGAGCCGGAACGGCGGTTCGCCACCGTAGAGGCCCGGTTCGGGTTCGGCGGGTTGTTCATGTCCCTCCCGGCCCGCTGGGTCTCGCATCCGGCGAGGCTGGCCGACGCCGAGTACCGTCCGCTCCAGATGGCCGCGGCCGCGCGATGCGGGTTCCGCGTCCCGGAGAGCATCATCACGAACCGTCCTGACGCCGCCCGCGACTTCGCCCGTTCCGGCTCGGGCGTCGTTTACAAGGCGACGATGCACAAGCTGATCAGTGAGGACGATCGGGTCAAGCTGATCTACACGACGCCCGTGAGCGCGGACGCGATCGACGATCGGGTCGCCACGACACTGCATCTGTTCCAGACGAACGTGCCCAAGTCGTACGACGTGCGGGTGGCCGCCACCGGGAGTGGTCACGTGCACGGTGTCGCGATACGCACCGACGATCCGTCCGGACGGCAGGACTTCCGCGTCGCGTACGGCTCCCTGACGTACGAGGTCACCGACGTCCCCTGCGACGTGGCCCGCGCGTGCCACGCCTACCTGCGAGTCCTCGGGCTGGAGCTGGGCGTTTTCGACTTCGCCGTGACCGGCGACGGTGCATGGTGGTTCCTCGAATGCGGACCCGGCTCGCAGTGGGCCTGGTTGGAGGACGAGACCGGGGCGCCTATCGCGAACTCCATCGCCGACACGCTTCTGGGAGTGACCATATGACCGACCACGATGGCTGGCGAACCCGTGCGGGCGCCCTCGCCGATCGGCTCGTCCATGAGGGGACGATCAACGATCCGGTTTGGCGTGGGGTCGTCGCGTCGGTGCCCCGGCATGCGTTCGTCCCCGCGTTCTACGACGACGCGGCCGGGCTCGTCCGTTCGAGTGATCCGCCATGGCTCGACGCGGTCTACAGCGACGAGACGCTGGTCACGCAGCGCAAGGAGCACCCCGATCAGCCCGGGTTCGAGTGGTCCACCAGTTCGACCACTCGGCCGAGCCTGATGCTGCGGATGCTGGAGCTCCTCGACGTCGGGGAGGGCATGACCGTCCTCGAGATCGGCAGCGGGACCGGGTACAACGCGGCCCTGCTTTCCGAGCGGATCGGCTCGGAGAACGTCACGTCGATCGACATCGACCCGGAGTTGGTGGATGCCGCTCGCGGACGTCTCGCCGGTGCCGGCTACGTCCCCCACCTTGCGGCCCGGGACGGGGCGCTCGGGTGTGCCGAGAGGGCTCCCTATGACCGGGCCATCGCCACCGTCGCCTTCGAGCGCGTCCCGTATGCCTGGGTCGAGCAAGTTCGTCCAGGTGGGGTCGTCCTCGCTGACGTCCGTCCTCGCGGGATGACCTGGGCCGGGGCGCTGGCGCGGCTCGATGTGGCCCAGGACGGCACGGCGAGCGGGCCCCTCGTGAGCTGTACCTGGGGCTTCATGTCCTCACGGCCGGACGTATCGCGACCTGGCGCACCCGAGGGAGTCCACATCGACGCGACGTCCGTGCGGAACCGGACGAGCGAGGTCGGTGTGGACGCGTTGGACACGCCGGGCCTCTCGCTGCTGGTCTGGCATCGGCTGCCCGGGATCAACGCCTACCCCGAAGCCGACGGCACGCAGATCACGGCGCCGGACGGCTCGTGGGCGAAGGCGTCCGAGCATGTCCCGGCCCGCGTCGAGTACGGCGGGCCCGGGGACGTCTGGAGGCAGGTCGAGCGGGCCCACGCCTGGTGGGAGGAGCACGGACGCCCCGGTGTCGAGGCGTTCGGGCTCACCGTCGGGCCGGACGGGCAGCGGCTCTGGTTCGAGAAACCGGGCGCGGACGTACCCGGACGAACGTGAGCTGACGTCGGGCAGCCTTCGAAGCGCCACGCGCTGCAAGCGGTCGTGCGAGTCGCGGGCACGGACCGTCCGACCTCCGTGGCGCGACGGCCGGTGTCGACGCGGTCGCACGAGGCCCGTCCGGGCTCGGGGCCGGACGGGTCGCGCCGGACGGCTCGCGGTGTCGGGCGGCCGGGCGGGGCGGCGGACCATCCAGGCTCGGCGGCCGGGCGGGGCGGCGGGCCCGTCCAGACTCGGGTCCGTCCGAACCCGACCGGGCCGGACGGACCCGAGGGGCCGCGGGCGGCGGGTCAGGACGCGGCCAGGGTCCGGCGGTGCTCGGCCCACTCGAGGGAGTGCCGGATGGCGTCCTCGATCGTGTACTCGGGCTTCCAGCGGAGCAGTTCCCACGCCTTGTCCGGACGGACGAACGCGCCGACGACGTCGCCCGGTCGGGCGGGCGCGTCCTCGGCCCGGAAGGCGTCGCCGACGACCTCGCGGAAGGCGGTGACGAGTTCGCGGACGGTCGTGCCGTCGCCGGTGCCGAGGTTGATCACCTCGTAGCCGGGGTGGTCGGACAGGGGCGGGATGACGGAGTCGAACCGGGCCGCGGCCTCGTGGAAGGCGCGGGCGATGTCCCACACGTGGATGTAGTCGCGGATCGCGGTGCCGTCGCGGGTGTCCCAGTCCACCCCCGTGATCTTGAACGGGGCGCCCTGCTCGTAGCACTCGATCATCTTGCCGAGGGCGTGCGTGGGCTTGCTGCTCTGCAGGCCGGAGCGCAGCTGGGGGTCGGCGCCGATGGGGTTGAGGTAGCGGAGGGAGATGACGCGGAGCCCGTAGGCCGTGCACAGGTCGGCCAGGAGCAGTTCGGCCATCATCTTGGAGCGGGTGTAGGGGTTCTGGGGTTCGAGGGCCGAGGTCTCGGCGACGGACAGGTCGGGTTCGGGACGGTACATCCCGGCGGTGGACGCGAAGATCATCCGGTCGGCGCCGTTGCGGACGAGGTGGCCCGCGAGGTCGAGGGTCTTGGCGAGGTTGACCCGGTAGTAGCGCTGCGGGTCGGTCATCGAGTCGGGCACGACGATGAGCGCCGCGCAGTGCACGGTGGCGATGATGTCGGGATGGTCGCGGAAGATCGCGTCGACCAGGTCCCCGTCGCCGATGTCGCCCTGGTAGAAGATCTTTCCCTCGGTGAACTCGGGCCGGCCCGTGATGAGGCTGTCGAGCACGACGGGCGTCACGCCGTGCTCGGCGAAGACGGACGCGATCGTGCTGCCGATGAAGCCGGCTCCCCCGGTGATCAGGACTTTCATAGTGGCATTCCCCTGAAGCCAGTGCCTGGACACGCACAGAATCCGCAGCGTGACGGAGGCGGTCAACGCCGGTGTCCGAGTTCGGACGCGCGTGAACCGCGGGGGTGCCGGAGGCGTCCGCGCACGGTTCTGTCCCGGGCGCGCGAGGGGGCCGGCGTACAGCGTTTGCGGGATCCGGACGGGCGGCGGAGGCGGCATTGTCGGGGGATGCGACCCACCCGCGTCCTCATCGTGGACGATCACACGCTGTTCGCCGAGGCGCTCGCGGCCCGGCTGGGCCGGGAGCCCGATCTGGTGATCCTGCCGATCGCGCCGGACGCCCGCAGGGCGCTGGCGCTGACCGCGACGGAGCGTCCGCAGGTCGTGGTGCTCGACATGACGCTCGGTGCGGAGAGCGGCCTCGACGTGCTCGACCGGCTGCGGGAGTCGTACCCGGACGTGCGGGTGGTGGTGCTGACGGCGATGAGCGAGCTCGACGTGCTGGTGCAGGCGGTGCGGCGGGGCGCGGTGGGGTGGCTGTCGAAGACGGAGAGCGCGGAGCTGGTGGCGCGGGTGATCCGGTCGGCGGCGCGGCGGGGCGGGTGGATCCCGCCGGAGGTGCTGGGCGAGGTGCTGCGCCGGCTGACCGGCGGTGACGGCGACGAGGAGCGGCTGCCGGAGCTGACGCCGCGGGAGCGGGAGGTCCTGCAGTGCATGGTGGACGGCCTGGGCCGCGCGGAGATCGCGGAGCGGCTGGGGCTGTCGGCCAACACGGTGCGGACGCACACGCAGAACCTGCTGGCCAAGCTCGGGATGCACTCGGCTCTGGAGGCGATCACGCTCGCGATGCGGGCGGGGATGCGGCCGCGTGACTGAGCCCTCGCGGCCGGCGTGTCGGGGCGGGCGGGGCGGCCACTGATGCAAACGGCGTAGGCCGGGGTCGTCTTTTGGGCGATTTCGAACGGTTACGACGTTCTTACGCTCGGCCTGGACGAGGCGGAGGGAAGATCGTGGAACTCGACGAGGTCGCCGCGCGGGTGGGACGCCGCTACTGGGCGCTCCTGCTGGTCATGACCGTTGTCCCGGTGCTGGTCGTGGGGTTCGTGATGAACGGGCGGGAGCCGCCCGGGGTCGCGCAGATCCGGATCGAGGCGAGCGGCAGCGTGACCGACGCGGCCGTCGGGGACGCGGGCGTCAGCATCGTGGTGAGCCAGGTGAACGCCTACGCGACGAGCCGGAACCTGCTGACGGACGTGCTGAAGAAGCAGAAGATCGACCGGTCGCCGGAGCGGCTCGCGAAGAAGATCGAGGTGACCGGCCTCGGCACGGCGACGATCGTCGAGCTGGCGGTGGAGGACGCCGATCCGGAGACGGCGCGGAAGCTGGCGGACGCGGTCGGCGGCGCGGTGGTCGCGCAGATCAACGAGTCGAACCGGGGCGCGCTGGACGAGCGGATCGACGAGATCAACGACCGGATCCGGGATCTGGAGGAGAAGCTCGCCCCGCTGGCGCGGGAGGCGTCCGGGCCGGTGCCCGACGTGGCGGCGATGAACGAGCGGGAGCGCGTCCAGGCGGAGCTGACGGATCTGCGGTCGAGCCGGGCGGAGCTGACGTCGGAGCTGACGTCGGCGGGTTCGGCGTCGGTGGTGCAGCCGGCGGTGATCGCGCCGGAGTCGAACCCGATGGTGATGCTGGTGGCGATCGCGGGGCTGCTCGGGCTGGTGCTGGCGATCCTGGTCGCGGTGGTGGCGGAGATGCTGCGGCCGACGGTTCCGGGGCAGCGCCGGGTGGCGCGGCGGCTGGGCGTCCCGCTGCTGGGCTGGACGGATCGCGGGCCCGAGGAGCTCGCCGACCTCGGACGGCGCACGCGGCTGGCGGCCCGGCGCGAGGGCGTCGGGCAGCTCACGCTGGTCGGGGCGCCCGGACCGCTGCCCGCCGAGCTGGTGTCGGCGGTGGCGGCGGCGGTGTACGGGGACGAGACGAAGCTCGTCGCGCCGAAGGAGACGAAGCCGGACGGGACGGACGGCGAGGGCGACGGGCCGTCCGCGAACAGCAGCGGCCCCGAGGCGAAGACGAGCACGTCGGTGGTGCGGGCGAGCACCGCGGTGATGGCGAAGAAGTCGAGCGAGGTCGCGCGGCGGACGCCGGTGCCGTCGCGGGAGCTGTGCCACGTACACGCGTTCGAGGACGTCGACCCGGGCGCGGACGCCGCCGCCGGTGTCGTCGTCGTGGTCGGTCCGGTCACCGCGGTGTCGGGGCTGGAGACGGTTCGTGACCTGGTGGCGGCGTCCGGCTGGCCGCTGCTGGGGGTCGTCGGTACCCGGAAGATCAAGAGGTAGCGCAGATGAGTTCCGTTCCCTTCACCGTTCCGTCGCTGGCCGGCGAGGTCTCCGACGCCGTCGTCAAGGTCCTGGACTCGGGGTGGATCACCACGGGCCCGCAGACGGGCCAGTTCGAGCAGGAGTTCGCCGACCACCTGGGCGCCGCGCACGTGGTGGCGGTGGCGTCCTGCACGACGGCGCTGGAGCTGAGCCTGCGGGCGCTCGGGCTGCCGCCCGGTTCGGCGGTGCTGACGCCGAGCCTGACGTTCTGCGGTGCGATCAACGCGATCCTGCACGCGGGGCACCGTCCGGTGCTGGTCGACGTGGACGAGGGCACGCTCGTGCCGGATGCGCGGACGGTCGCGGCGGCGGCGCGGCGGGTGGACGCGGCGGCGATGATCGTCCAGAACCAGGGCGGCTATCCCGTGGACGTGCCGGCGCTCGCCGAGGCGGCGGGGCTCGACCGGACGCGGATCATCGAGGACGCGGCGCACGGGCCGGGCGCGGCGCGGGACGGGGCGCCGGTCGGTTCGGCGTCGTTCGCGGCGTGCTTCTCGTTCTACGCGACGAAGAACATGCCGATCGGCGAGGGCGGCGCGGTCGCGTCGAGCGACCAGGAGTTCGCCGACCGGGTGCGGGCCATGCGGCTGCACGGGATGAGCAAGGACTCGTGGCGGCGGTACCTGCCGGGCGGAAGCTGGCGCTACGACGTGAAGACCGTCGGGCTGAAGGCGAACATGACCGACGTCCAGGCGGCGATCGGGCGGGCGCAGCTCGCGGCGCTGCCCGGCTGGCAGCGGCGGCGCGCGGAGATCGTCGCCGCGTACGACGCGGCCCTCGCCGGGCTGCCGGGGCTGGTCCTGCCGCAGCGGGAGCTCGCGGGGATCACGCACGCGTGGCACCTGTACCAGGTGCGGGTGCCGGACCGGGACGCGGTGAGCGCCGAACTGGAGGAGGCCGGCGTCGCGACGTCCGTCCACTTCATCCCGGCGCACCAGATGGCCGCGTACCAGGAGATCCTGGGCGCGGACGAGTGCGCGTCGGTGCCGGTGACCGAGCGGATCTCGGGGGAGCTGCTGTCGCTGCCGCTGTACCCGGGCCTGACGTCCGACCAGGTGGACCGGGTGGTGTCGGCTCTGGCCGGGGCGCTGCGGAGCCGGAGCTGACCGTGCGTCGCTTCCTGCCGCGCCGCCGTCCGGCCCCCGCCGTCCCGGAACCGGCCAGCCCGATGGCGCGGCTGCTCGGACGGGACGAGGTCGTGCTGGCGGGCCCGCGCGGGCGGCGGCTGGTGCGCGGCCGGCGGGTGCTGGTGACCGGGGCGTGCGGGACGGTCGGCGCCGCGCTGTGCAGGCAGATCGGGCGGTACGACCCGGCGGCGCTGTGCCTGGTCGACGTCGACGGCGGCGGGCTGGAGCGGCTCGGCCGGGAGCTGTCCGGGCTGCCGGACGGGACGGTGACGGTCGCGCGGGCCGACGTGCGCGACGCGGGGCGCGTCGACCGGGTCGTGGCGACGGCGCGGCCGGAGCTGCTGTTCCACACGGCGGGACGGCGGGAGCTGGCGGCGGTCGAGCGGGACCCGTGCGGCGGCGTCGCGGAGAACGTCCTCGGCACCCGGCACACGGTCGACAGCGCGGTCCGGCACGGGGTGGAGCGGCTGGTGCTGGTGTCGTCGGAGCTGGCCGCCGACCCGACGTCGGTGCTGGGCGCGACGCTGCGGCTCGCCGAGCTGCTGCCGCACACGGCGACGGGCGGCCCGACGTGCTTCGCGGCGGTCCGCGTCGGCAGCGTCCTGGACGCGGGGCCGCCGCTGCGGCGGCTGGCGCGGCGGATCTCGGCGGGCGAGGCGGTGACCGTCCCGCATCCGGCGGCGACGCGGAACTTCATGACGGTGGAGGAGGCGGCGGGGCTGCTGCTGGAGGCGGCGGTGCTGGCGGAGGAGGCGGAGACGTTCGCGCTGGACGTCGGCCGCCCCGTCCCGGTCGTGGACCTGGTCCACCGGTACGCCGAGCAGCTCCGGCTGCCGGAGGTGACGATCCGGTTCAGCGGCCTCGGCCCCGGCGAGAAGCTCGCGGAGAAGGCGTTCGCCGACTCCGAGCGCCGGATCCGCACCGTCCATCCGAAGATCTGGGCGACCCGGCCGGCCCCGCCCCCGGCCGGACTCCCCGCCCTGCTGGACGCGCTGGAGGCGGCGGCGGGCGCGGGCGACGCGCGCCGCGTGCGGCGGCTGCTGCGGCGGCTGCTGCCGGAGTACCGACCCTCCTCGGCTGTGAGGTGCCCGTGAGTACGGATCGGAAGCTGCGCGTGGCCACGGTGATCACCCGGTTCAACGGGGGCGCCGGGCAGGTCGCGCTGAACGGGATGCTGGCGCTGGCGGACGGCGACTACGAGCGCGCGATCGTCACCGGCGGCGTCGGCATCGACAGCCGCGCGTCCGGGGGCGCGCGCGCGGCGGTGCTGCACGGGGACGAGGCGGTCGCGAACGCGGCGGCCGGCGACCTGACGCCCCGCGCGCACGCGGCGGGGATGGAGATCGTGCAGGTGGGGCCGCTCGTCCCGCAGATCTCCCCGCGCGACGACCTGGCGGCGCTGCGGACGCTCGAAGGGGTGCTGCGCGAGGGCCGCTACGACGTGGTCCACACGCACAGCGCGAAGGGCGGGGTGATCGGACGGGTCGCGGCGGCGCGGGCCGGCGTGCCGCGGATCGTCCACACCTGGCACGGGTTCCCGTTCAACGAGTTCCAGTCGTGGGCGCGGCGCCGCACGTATATAGGTCTGGAGCGCGTCGCGGCGAAGCGGACGGACGCGTTCCTCGCGATCGGGTCCGAGACGGTGACGACCGCGCTGCGGCTGGGGCTCACGACGCCCGAGCGGGTGCGGCTGTCGTGGCCCGCCGTGGACGTGGCGGCCTACGCGGCCGCGCCGGGCTCGCGGGCGCAGGCGCGGCGCCGTCTCGACCTGCCGCTCGGGGTGAAGGTCGTCGGGTCGGTGGGGCGGCTGACGTTCCAGAAGGGCCCGGAGATCTTCGCGAGGGCCGTCGCGCGGCTGCCGGGCGACGTGTTCGGGCTGTGGGTCGGCGGCGGGCCGATGGACGAGGAGCTGAAGCGGCTGACGGACCGGCTCGGGATCGGCGAGCGGATGCGCTGGCTCGGGCATCGCGACGACGTCGCGGCGGTGCTGCCCGCGTTCGACGTGCTGGCGATGGCGAGCCGCTGGGAGGGCCTGCCGTGCGTGCTGGTCGAGGCGATCGGCGCGGGGATCCCGCTGGTCGCGACGGCCGTCCCGTCCAACCAGGACCTGGTGCTCGCCGGTGAGACCGGGATGCTCGTCCGCCCGGAGGACCCGGCGGGGCTGGCGGCGGCGGTCACGGTGCTGCTGGACGATCCGGTCACCGCCGCCCGGATGGCGGCGCGGGCCCGGGACCGGGTCGGCGACTGGTTCTCCCCCGCCCACCTCGGGACCGTGCTGGAGGAGACCTACCGAGGGAGCTCCAGGCGCCCATGACCACGATCATCGAACGGCCGCCGGTGCGGGCGGCGCCGGACGGCGGCCGTCCGGCGCCGCTGCGGAACCGGTGGCGGCCGGAGGCGGTGCTGCTGTCCCTCGGGATCGCGTCGCTGCCGATGCTGATGCCGGCGGGGCTGCCGCCGGGCCCCGGCAACACCGGCCTGCCCGACCTCATGCTCGTCGTGCTGACGGTCGCGACGCTGCTGTGGGCGGGCGGGCGGCGGCTGCCGGTGCGGTGGCCGTTCCTGCTGCCGACACTGCTGACGATCATCGCGGGCGGCATCGCCGCGTACGTCAACCAGGCCGGACTGCTCACGCTCGCCAAGGACCTGTTCGTCCTCTTCTGGGGCGTGTGCGTCGCGAACCTGAGCCGCGACCCCCGGATGCTGCGGGTCGCCATCCGGTCGTTCATCGGGTTCGGGACGTTCTACGCCGTCGTGATGATCGTCGGGTTCGTGCTCGGCATCGACGCGATGTCCGGCAAGCAGCCGGACGGCATGCGCGCCATGTTCACGTTCGGCGACGCCAACTACGCGTCCAACTGGTTCATCTGCGTCTTCTTCATCGTGCGGGCCACGCGGACGCCGCGGACGGCGTGGCGGCGGTACGCGGTGCTCGGGACCCTGCTGGCCGCCGAGCTGCTCACCGGCTCCAACGGCGGCCTGCTGTCGCTCCTCGTCGCGCTCGTCCTCGCCCACCTGTTCCGGCTGTTCCGCGAGGGGAAGGCGTACCGGGCCATCGCGACCGGCTGCCTCGCCGGGGTCGTCGCGGGCGGCGGCGTCGCGCTCGTCTCGGCCGTCGACGTCCAGCCGTACCTCGACCGGGTCAGCGGCATGCACCCGGTGCTGCGCGACTCGATCGGCCGGACGACCGGGGAGAGCACCGAGTCGCGCAGCACCGTGTTCGCCACGACCGCCGACATGATCGCCGAACAGCGGCACCCGTGGGGCATCGGGCCCGGCGAGACCATGAACGCGATGATGGACCGGCAGGAGACCTACATCCGGGAGGCGCACAACGACTACATCGCCTCGACGCTGGAGCGCGGCTTCCTCGGCGGCGTCGCGCTGATCGTCCTGGTGTACGCCCTGCTGCTGAACTGCACGCGGATCGCGCGCCGCGGCGCCCTGACGGGCGAGTACGCGCGGCTCGTCCCGCACCCGGAGATGTTCGGGGCGCTCATCGCCGTCTTCCTGATCTCCGGGCTGTTCTACGAGACGCTCCACTACCGGCACGGCTGGGCGATCTTCGGGATGATCGCGGCCCTGCACCTGTTCGGACGGCGCGACGCCACCGACCGTCCGCTCGCCGAGGCCGGCGACGGCCGATGACCGACACCCGCAGGCCCGAGCCGGCCGTCCCGCCCGAAGCGGCGGCCGGGACCGACGACGGCGGACGGCTGCGGCGGCGGCTCGTCGCGCTCGTCGCGGGCAACATGGCCGGACGGGTCGGGGCGCTCGCCTCGCTCGGCATCGCGACCGTCATGGTCGCGCGGATCGGCGGCCCCGCGCTCGTCGGCGCGTTCACGCTCGTCCGGATCCTGCCCGGACTGCTGTGCCAGCTGTCGAGCGCGGGCCTGCCGGGCGCCGCCCCGTTCTTCCTCGCGCGCGACGCCGAGGACCAGGCCCGCGTCCGTCCGACGCTCGCCGCCCTGACGGTGCTCGGCGCGGTCGTCGCGGGCGCCGGCTGGCTCGTGCTCAGCCCGGCGATCCACCTGGTGTTCTTCCAGTCGTTCGGGTTCTGGATCACGCTCGCCGCCGCCGCGCCCGCGTTCACGCAGACGTTCGTGTCGGTCGGCAAGGGCCTGCTGCAGGGCACCGGCGACCAGGCCGGCGCCAGCCTCGCGATCGCCGTCGAGGAGTTCGTGTTCCTGCCGATCTACCTGGTCATCCTCATCGGCTGGTACGGGCCGGGCGCGCTGATCACCGGGCTCGTGCTCGCCGACGTCGCCGCCGCCGCGTGGATCGTCCGGCGGCTCGCCCGCGGCGGGTTCTTCGCCGGCTGGGGGCGCCCGGACGCCCGGCTCGGCCGCCGCATCGCCGGGTACGGGCTGCGCGGGTACGTCGGGCAGCTCATCGACCTGCTGCAGCTCCGGTTCGACATGGCGCTGCTCGGCGCGATCGCCGGGCCGAGCGTCCTCGGCGTCTACACGGTCGCGAGCAAGTTCGCCGAGCTGGTGCAGCTTCCCGGACTCGCCGTCAACTACGTCCTCTATCCCGACTTCGCCAAGGACGACCGGGCGACCGCCACGCGGCGCACCGCCCGCCTCGTCCTGCCCGCGCTCGGCGTGTCCGTCCTGGCCGCGCTGCCGCTCGCGCTGCTCGCGGGGACGGCGCTGCCGTGGGTCTTCGGCGACGTGTTCGACGACGCGGTGGTCCCCACCTACATCCGCCTCGCGGGCGTCGTCACGTTCGGCGTGACCGGCCTGGTCATGGCCTACCTGTACGGGGTCGGACGGCCCGGCGCCGCGTCCACCGGGCAGGGCATCGGCCTGCTCGTCGTGGTGCTGCTCGGAACGCTGCTGATCCCGTCGCACGGGGCGACGGGCGCCGCGATCGCCACGTCCGTCTCGTTCGTCGCCACCACCGCCGCGCTGCTGCTCTGGTTCCGGCACGTCAGGAATCTGGACGCCCGGGACCGGCGGGCCGCCGGAGAGAAGGGGTGATTCCATGTCCGAGGACCGCACCGAACCGGCGAACGGCACCGAACCGGCGAACGGTACCGAGCTCGCGAACGGCACCGAGCTGGCGAGCCGCCCCGTCGACCCGTCCGGCGGCGTCGCGCCGTCCCGGTCCCGCCGGGTGCTGGACGTCGCGGGCGCCCTCGCCGGGCTCGTGCTGCTCAGCGTCCCGCTGCTGCTGATCTACGTGCTCGTCCGGCTGTCGAGCAGGGGGCCGGGCGTGTTCCGGCAGACCCGGGTCGGGCAGGGCGGGCGCCCGTTCACGATGTACAAGTTCCGGACGATGCGGCAGGGCGTCGGCGGGCTCACCGTGACCGCGACCTGCGACCCGCGGCTGACGCACGTCGGGAAGCTGCTGCGGCGGTGGTCGCTGGACGAGCTGCCGCAGCTCGCGAACGTCCTGCGCGGGCAGATGACGCTGGTCGGGCCGCGCCCGGAGACCTACGACCTCGCCGTCCACTACGACGCGCACTGCCGGTGGATCTTCGACCACCGGCCGGGGCTGACCGGCCTGTCGGAGGTCCGGTTCCGCGACTTCGACGTCCTGCCGCCCGGCGAGGAGGTCGACCTCGTCGGCTACATCCGCCGGATCGTGCCCGCGCGGGTCGCGGTCGACGCCGTCTACCTGCGGGACCCGTCGATGCGGGCGACGTTCCGCGCGCTGTGGGACACGGTCCGGCACATCCTCGGGTTCACGCTGCCGCCGCTCCAGGTCCGGGCGGACGGCGCCGTCGAGGAGGCACCGCCGGAGGAGGAGCGGCCACGCGCGGTGGCCCGGCCGGACGACCGGACGCCCGTAGAACACGTGGGGCCGCGCGCGGTGGCCTCGTCGGACGAACGCACGGCCGCGGAGCACGTCGGGCCGCTCGCGGAGCCCGTCCGGCCCGCGCAGAAACCGGGTCCGGCCGCGTGACGGACCGCTGACATCGTCTCGGGGGGAGATCGGATGGACGTGCGGTACAAGGCCGGCGCGGCCGTCGCGGCGGTCGTGGTCGTGACGGCCGGGCTGCTCATACTGGTGCGCGCGACGGACGGCTACGAGCCGTACACGGGGCCGCCCGCGACGCCCGGCACGTCCCCGGCCGTCCCGGACCCGACCCGCCGCATCGCGCTGAACACCGAGCCGGCCGACTACCCGCGGCTGCGGGAGCTCGGCTACGACCTGGTGGACGTCCGGCCCGACCCGTCGCTGGTCGCCGGGATCCCGCGCGGCATGCAGGCGATGATGTGGGTCGGCAACTTCCACTGCGACGACTTCACGCTCGACTTCGACGCGTTCGCCCAAGCCGTCCGGACGTACGGGCGCGACCCCCGCGTCTACGGCTGGTACCTGTCGGACGAGCCGAACACGAGCGAGTGCCCGGAGATCGCCGAGGAGATCGGGCGCCGCGCCGACTTCGTCGAGAAGCACGCGCCGGGGCAGATCTCGTTCATCTCGCTCACCGACTGGCCGATGGGGCCGGTCACCCCGCGGAAGGTGAACGTCGACATCGTCGGCCTCGACCCGTACCCGTGCCGGGGCGCGGTCGAACCGAAGCAGAAGTGCGACATCGGGGCGATCGACCGGATGGTCCGGATGGCGGACCGGGCGGGCATCGCGCGCGAGCGCGTCGCGCCCGTCCTGCAGGCGTTCGGGCAGGAGTGCTCGTCCGGCGACAAGCAGTACTGGCTGCCGACCGAGGACCAGTTCCGCGCCCTGCTCCGCCGCTGGGACCGGCTCGTCCCCGCCCCCCGGCTGGAGATCACCTACACGTGGGGAAGGCAGGACGAGTGGGCGTGCCCCACACTCGCGGACGCGTCCGGCGGCGACCGTCCCGACCTGCAGAGCATCGTCAGGGCCCGCAACACCGGACGTTCGTGAGGCCCTCCTACGGGGCCGCCGCCGGAGCGCCGTTGGTCTCCGAGACCGCGCCCTCGGGCGCGTTGCTCGGCAGCGGGACCTCGACGGAGCCGATCATCACGGCCGCCCACTCCATCAGGCCGACGAGGACCACGAATCCGACGATGAGCAGGCCGAGCCTGGTGCGGTTCAGAGCGCGCACCCTACCAACCCCCAAACGATCACAGAAAGCACCAGAATAGTGGCAAAGCCGGGCCCGGACGCTCACTCGGTGAGCATCCGGGCCCGGCTCTCGACGCGTGCCCCGGGACGGAAGGGGTCCGGGGCGCGCGAGCCGTCACCCGACGCGGCGGCTGGTCAGGTTCGCCGCGCGGGCGTTGACGCACACCCCGGTCGCCAGGTCGAACGCGAAGTTGTGCGCGAGGCAGTGCACCAGCCCGTTCCGGACGATCGCGCCGACGGCCAGGTCCTCGCCCGCGTGCGGGCAGTACCGGGGGATGTCGTAGCGGCCCCCGTCCCACTCGACGGTGATCCGCTCGCTCCAGTCCCGTCCCGTCTCGTACGCCTCGACGGCCTGCAGCGCGGGCGCGTTGGCGTGCTTGAGCAGCCCGACGAGGTGGTCGTTGTAGACGTCCGGGTCGCGGTACAGGCTGAGCCGGAAGGAGATCAGCAGGTCCTCCCACGCCATCCGGCCGGACAGGACGGCCTCGACCCAGCGGCCCGCGGTCGTGATCCGGTAGTGCGGGCGCACCTGGGGGCGCGCCTCGGCGACCGACACCCCGTCCGGGGACAGCGCCACGTCCCACGTCCCGCCGTTCGGGCCGGTGACCTCGAAGCGGACGACCATCGCGATCTGCCGGAGGAAGTAGTCGCTGAGCCCGCCCAGGTACGTGAAGTGGGCGGCGAACCGGTCGAACAGGCCGGGGCCCGGCGCGGGGTTCTCGGCGAACACGCGCGCGATGTGCGGGGAGCGGTCGTCGGCGTAGCGCTCCAGGTACTCGGCACGGGCCGCGTCGGCGAACGAGAACTCCGCCGACACCGGGTCGCGGACGATCCCGCCGGTGTCGAGGTCGAGGGAGTCGCCCGGCTTGAAGAGGTCGAAGCGCTGCGCCGGCAGGTGCTCGCGCAGCCAGTCGGTCGCGGCCTCGGGGTCGCAGAACGCGCCGTCCTTCTGGTCCAGCACCCAGTTCAGCGGCGCGACCTCGGCGTCCAGGAAGCAGGGCGGGCCCGCGAACGGGACGGCCAGCTCGGGCGCGGTCTGCCGGACGAGCCGCTGCACCGAGCGCAGCTTCGACACCCGCTTGCTCATCGAGACCTCGGCCATCTCGGCGGCCGGGTACTCGTAGCAGATCGGGTGCCAGGACGCCCCGGACGCCTGCAGCGCCATGACGTCCAGCCGGTCCCCCGCCAGGTGCTTGGCCCGGCGCGCCTGCGCCGCGGTGAGCCGCGCGTCGTTGCCGTGCAGCACCGACCGTCCGTCCACGACGAACAGGAAAGCGGCGTCATGACACATCGGCGATAGTTCCGGAATCACGGTCATCCAGGACCCGCCGGAGTCAAGCGGGAATTTCTCCCAGGGTTCTATCTCGATTACCGGACGGTCACCCGCGACAGCCGCCATCCGCTCGCGGAACGCCGGGCCCGGGTAGCGCGGAATGAGGATTCGGGTCCGCGCCGGCAACCGGCCGATGACCCACGGGTCGAAATGATCTAGATGTTCGTGCGAGACCGCGACCCAGTCGGCGTCCAGGAACCGGTCGGCGTCCAGGTGATCGTTTCTCGGGTACTGGTGCCAGGCTCCGAGAAACGCCCCGGTCGGCGCGAGCCACGGGTCCGCGAGCAGGCGGAACGTCCGGGCGTCCAGCGACACGCCCGCATGTCCGAGAAAAGTGACCGTCGGCATACCGCGACTGTCCCTCCCCCGCCGGCGCCCCGCACCCGGCGTAATGCGCAATACGGCTACGCCGTAGGCATGACGAAAATGTCTAAGGGGTAACCGACAATCCTGTCTGAGACGCCGAGCCAATGTGCTGCGTTTACCAACAGATGTGCATGACCACTACCGGTCAGGTACAGGACGCTTGCGGCCAAATTACTGGACACCGCGCGTACACCGGGTGACCGTCGATACGGTGCTGGTGATAACGGACGGGGGTCCTTCATGAACGACGGGCGGTCTCGGGCAATTCCGATGGACGCGCCCGCGGGCGTCGCCACGCTCACCGGCGCGCAGGTCCGGGAGTTCGCCTCCCGTGCCGCGCGCCCGCGAGGGGCGGCGCACCGCGGCGAGGCCGTCCCGGAGGCCGGCGGGGGCGACACGCTGGGGCGGCGCCGCCTGCGGCACGACATCCGGCACGAACTGGGGACGATCATCATGCTGGCCTCGGCGGTCGCCGTGGCCGACGACATCGGCGACGCCAGCCGCGCCCGCGTCGAGCAGCTGCTCGGCGAGACCCGCTGGCTCGACCACCTCCTGCGCCGGCTCGACGGGGACGACGACGACCGCCTCCCCGGCCCCGAGCGCGTCCGCGTCGACGAACTCACCGCCGAGGTCGTCACCGGGATCAGACTGTCCACCACCCGCGAGGTCTGCTTCGACGGCACCGAGGCATGGGCCCACATGGACCCGGTCGCCCTGTGGCGGGCCGTCCGCAACGTCCTCGACAACGCCTGCCGCGTCGCGCACGGCCGCGTCGACGTCCACGTCACCGCCGACCGCGGCTGGGTGACCGTCCAGGTCGACGACGACGGCCCCGGCTTCGGCACCGCCGGCTCCCGCGGACCCGCGTCCCGCGGCCTGGCGTCCCTCGGCCTCGGCATCGTCCACGACCTGATCTCCGGATACGGCGGCAGCCTGGAGATCCGCACCTGCGAGATGGGCGGCGCCCGCGTCCGCCTCCTCCTGCCCGCCGCCCCCGCCGCCGAGTCCTACGGCGACGACTGGCGGCCCCACCCATGAGAGTGCTGATCTGCGACGACCACGCGGTCTTCGCCGACTCGCTGTCGCTCGTCCTCACCGACGCCGGGCACACCGTCGTCGGCGTGACCTACTCCCCCGCCGACGCGCTGCCGCTGCTGCGCGCCGGCGAGGCGGACGTCTGCCTGATCGACCTGCGGTTCCCCTCCGGCACCGCGCTCGACTGGATACCGCGGCTGCGCACCGCCGCGCCGCACACCCGCTTCGTCGTCCTGACCGGCTTCCTCGAACGCCCGGTCCTGGACGCGGGCATCGCGGCGGGCGTCCGCGGCTTCGCGCACAAGGGCCAGCAGGCCGGCGACGTCCTCGCCGTCCTGCGCCGCGTCGCCGCGGGCGAGACCGTCGTCGACCAGGGCCTCGGCCACCCCGACGCCCGCCCCCGCGGCGACGCCGAACGCGTCGCCCGCTTCCTGACCCCCCGCGAACGGGAGGTCCTCACGCGCCTCGCCCGCGGCGAGTCCACCCAGGCCCTCGCCAAGGCCATGGGGGTGACCCGAAGCACCGCGCGCAGCCACGTCCAGAGCGTCCTCAGCAAGCTCGGCGTCCACTCGCAGCGCGAAGCCGTCATCGAAGCCGCCCGCCACGGCCTCGTCAGCGTCGAGAGGGGAGAATGGATAGCGGGCTGACCGGAGCCCCGCCGAGGCGCCGCCGTCCGCGGTACGGCCTCGGCCCTTCCGCCTGATCGACCGATGCCGGCGATCCGGGCGGGGTGCCGGATACGCCTGGGGGCGTAGGCGGGATGACTCCTGGCGGGCGACGTGGAGCGGAATCGGCTGACCTACTGTTCAAGGCATGAGCACTCAGCCGCACGCGCCGGTTCGGGGGCAGTGGCCGCGGCCGAGGGAATGGCCGGTGTGGGTCGTGCCCCTGTTCCTGGTGCTGTTCCAGGTCGGGGGGTCGATCGGGGCTCAGCACGGCCCGTCGGAGGGGGCGCGGAACAGCGGCCCGTGGACCGAGCAGGGGCCGCCCTGGGCGAACGGGTCGACCGACATCGGCAACACCCCGCTCGACCCGTTCGGGTTCGCGCTGCTCGCCGGCGGGCCGGCGCTGCTGCTGCTGCGGCGGCGGTATCCGGTGTTCACGCTGGTGGCGGTCAGCGCCGTGACGGCCGTGTACTTCCTGCGCGCCTACACCTACGGGCCGGCACCGACGGCGCTGGGCGTGGCGGCGTTCGGGGCCGTGATGGCGGGGCACCGGCTGGCGGCGTGGGCGGGGACGGTGCTGTGGCTCGCCGGGTTCTTCACGCTCACGATGATCATCGGAGTCCCGCTCGCGGAGCGGGGCGAGCCCGGCCGGACGTTCCCGGTGGAGGAGCCGACGGCCGGCGGCATGACGATCTTCATCGGCTGGGCGCTCGTGGTGCTGATCGGCGGCGAGCTGGTGCGGATGCGCGCCCAGCGGGCCGCCGAGACCGCCCGCACGCGCGCCGAGGAGGAGAAGCGGCAGGCCAGCGAGGAACGGCTGCGGATGGCGCGCGAGCTGCACGACGTCCTCGCCCACAACATCTCGATGATCAACGTGCAGGCGGGCGTCGCGCTCCATCTGATCGACGACGATCCGGGGCAGGCGCGGACGGCGCTCGCCGCGATCAAGGAGGCCAGCAAGGAGGCGCTGACCGAGATGCGGTCGGTGATCGGGGCGCTGCGGGCGCAGGGCGAGACGGCGCCGCGCTCCCCGACGGCCGGGCTCGATCGGCTCGACGAGCTGCTGGCGCGGGCGGAGTCCGCCGGGCTGACGGTCGACGCCGAGGTGACCGGCGACCGCGGCCCGCTGCACGCCGGGACGAGCCTG
This sequence comes from Actinomadura cremea, assembly GCF_014648495.1. Classification (GTDB taxonomy): domain Bacteria; phylum Actinomycetota; class Actinomycetes; order Streptosporangiales; family Streptosporangiaceae; genus Spirillospora; species Spirillospora cremea. The sequence continues at coordinate 43,065 of NZ_BMRF01000002.1, read as the reverse complement.
GCCGCGTTCCGGATCGTCCAGGAGGCGCTCACCAACGTGACCCGGCACGCGGGGCCCGGCCCGGTGACGGCGCGGGTCCGCGTCGCCTACCGCGAGCACGAGATCGAGGTGCGGGTCGAGGACGACGGCCGCGGGGTGTCGCTGCTGGACGATCGTCCGGCCGGCAGCGGGATCCGCGGCATGCGGGAGCGGGCCGCGGCGCTGGGCGGTACGTTCGAGGCGGGCCCGCGTCCGGGGGGCGGGTTCGCGGTCCGCGCGACGCTGCCCCGCGACGCGCCGGAGGAGTCCGACGAGAGGGACGCACGGTGATCAAGGTTCTGCTCGCCGACGACCAGATCCTGGTCCGGGCCGGGTTCCGGGCGCTGCTGGACGCGCAGGCCGACATCGAGGTCGTGGGCGAGGCGGGCGACGGGGAGGAGGCCGTCGCGCAGGCGCGGCGGCTGCGGCCCGACGTCATCCTCATGGACATCCGGATGCCCGGCCTGGACGGTCTCGCCGCCACCCGCAGGATCGCCGAGGACGAGCGGCTGGACGGCGTCCGCATCGTCATCCTGACCACGTTCGAGCTCGACGAGTACGTGTTCGAGGCGCTGCGCGGGGGTGCGAGCGGGTTCCTGGTCAAGGACACCGAGCCGGTGGAGCTGATCCACGCGGTGCGGGCGGTGGCCGAGGGCAACGCGCTGCTGTCGCCGAGCGTGACCCGGCGGCTGATCGCCGAGTTCGCCGCGCGGGCCAAGGAGCCGTCCCCGTCCCCGCACCTGAACTCGCTCACCGACCGGGAACGCGAGGTGATGGCGCTCGTCGGCGAGGGCCTGACGAACGAGGAGATCGCCGCCCGGCTCGTCGTCAGTCCCGCGACCGCGAAGACGCACGTCAGCCGCACCATGGTCAAGCTCGGCGCCCGCGACCGGGCGCAGCTCGTCGTGTTCGCCTACGAGTCCGGCATCGTCAAGCCGGGCTGGCTGCCGTAAATTCTCACTTCCTGGACATCGACTGTCGTCGGCCGAGCCGACATGACAGGGTGGATCGAGCACGTTGGGAAGCGGGGGGCCGCGCGGCGATGCCGTGACCGAGCAAGGGAGTCCGGTGCCGAACGACACGAGGATCCTCGCCGTCGACGACCGCGAGGAGAACCTGACCGCGCTCGCGGCGGTGCTCGACGCGCTGCCGGTGGAGGTCGTGACGGTCACGTCCGGTCCGGCGGCGCTCAAGGAGCTCCTCGACGGCGACTTCGCGCTGATCCTGCTCGACGTCGTGATGCCCGAGATGGACGGCTTCGAGACCGCCGCGCACATCAAGGGACGGGCCCGCACCCGCGACGTCCCGATCATCTTCCTCACCGCGGCGGGCGACGCCGGCGAGGAGGCGTTCCGCGGCTACTCGGCGGGCGCCGTCGACTTCCTGACCAAGCCGTTCGACCCGTGGCTGCTGCGCGCCAAGGTGTCGGTGTTCATCGAGCTGCACCGCCGCAACCTGGAGCTGCGGCGGCAGGCGGCGCTGCTGCAGCGGACCCTCGGTGAGGACGGCGAGGAGACGTCGGCCCGGTGCGACCGGCTCGTCAACGCCCTGAACGAGCGGCTTGGACGGGTCGAGGACGACGTGGCGCGCCTGCGGCCGGACGAGACGGCGGACGGCGTGCCGGACGCGGTCCACGACCTCGCCGACCATGTCGCCGAGCTGCGGCTGGCCCTGGAGGCGTTCTCCGCCGGCGGCTGAGCCGGAAACGGCCCCTCAAGTGATCACACGACGAGTGATCACACGACGAGGATGTCGGCGAAGCTGCTCGGCGTCCCGGTGACGTTCACGCCGGAGCCCCCGCCGCCGCTGCCGCTCCCCTACATGGTGATGACGGACGTGGTGTCGGAGCGCCCGTCCGTACGGGCGGACGGCGCGGCGATCGACGGTCTCGGCATCTCCACGCGCGCCTGGTCGAGCGCGCCCGTCCCCATCTTGTCGCGGAGGATGAGCGCGCCCACGAGCACGGCGACGATCACCAGCACCGCCGCGATCGTCACCATGATGACCGTCTTGCGCCGCTCCCGCGCCCTGGGAGTGCTGCGGGACGGCCGGGAGACCTGCGGGGGCGGCTGCTGCTGCCAGTTCGACTGCGGCAGGCCCCACGGCGGCGCCGACTGGCGCGGCGACGGCCCCGGAGGCGGCGTCGAGCGCGGCGGTGTCGGCGACGGCGGCGGTGTCGACGACGGTCCCGGCCCCGACGAGCGCGGCTGCGACGTGGACGGCGACGTGGACGGCGACGGCCGCTGCGCGAGCGGTCGCGACGGGGACGACGGGGACGGCTGCGGCGGCGGAGGCGCCCACTCGGTCTCGACGAGGGTGCGCGGCTCGCTGCGCGGCTCGCTGCGCCGCTCGTCGTCGGTCTCGGTGACGTCCGCCTCGCGCGGTTCGAGGACGCGCGGGTCCATGACGGTCTCGGCGGCGTCCTCCCGCGTCTCGTCCTCCGCCGGGCGCGCCGCCGGGACGGGCGCGGGGCCGGGCAGGAAGCGGCTGGACGGCTGGTCGGTCACCGTCTCGTCGGTGAGGGTCCGGGGCGGCGGCGGGACGGACGGACGCGCGGGCGGCGGCGCGGGCTGCGCGGGCGGTCCGGGGCGCGCCGGCGGCGACGGCGCCGGGCGGGGCGCGGGACGCGGCGCGGGCGGCCGGGGCTCGGGCATCGTCGCGACCTGGGTGAGCAGCGGCTGCGCCTGCGCGGCCGTCATCCGGACGCGGGGCTCGCGGGCCAGCAGCCCTTCGAGGACGCGCGCGAGCGGTCCGGCGTTGCGGGCGGGCGGGACGGCCTCGGTCAGCGCGGCCTGCAGGGACGCCATCGCGTCCGGGCGCTCGTACGGGGAGCGGCCCTCGACGGCGGCGTAGATGGTGGCGCCGAGGCCCCACAGGTCGGACGCGGGGACGGCGCGCTCCCCCGCCGCGCGCTCCGGCGGGATGTAGGCGGGCGAGCCCATGACGAGGCCGGTCTGGGTGAGGGTGGAGTCGCCCTCCATCTGCGCGATGCCGAAGTCGGTGAGGACGACGCGTCCGATGTCGGTGATCAGCACGTTGCTGGGCTTGACGTCGCGGTGCAGGATGCCCTTCTCGTGGGCGTGCCGGAGGGCGGCGAGCATCTGCAGGCCGACCTCGGCGATGCGGCGGTGGCCGACCGGCCCGCGCTCCAGCACGTCCTGCAGGGAGGGGGCGGTGACCAGCTCCATCACGATCCAGGGGCGCCCGGCCTCCTCCACGACGTCGTGGACGGTGACGACGCCGGGATGGTTGAGCCGCGCGGACGCCCGCGCCTCCCGCAGCGTCCGCTCGTACAGGACGGCGTGCTCGGTCTCGGTCAGGCCCGGTGGAAGCTCGACCTCCTTGACCGCGACCTCGCGGTCGAGCATCGTGTCATGGGCGCGCCAGACGGTGCCCATGCCGCCACGACCGACCACCGAGTCGAGTCGGTAGCGGTTGCCGAGCAGCCGTCCCTGTGCCATGTCGATACGGTCCCCCCGTCGTTCACCCCACCCCCGTGGGACGGAACGTGTCGAGGACATTCTTCACGAGAGTCTTCTTCGCATTCCACTGGGACGCGGGAAGCGCGACCACGATCGCATACGACCGGCCGTCGATGATCACCCCCCGGTCGCGGGCCCGGGTCGTCTCGCCGGCGCGGATCCAGGTGAACTCGATGTCGGCGGACGGGCGCCCGGCGACCCTGGTGCGGTTGAGGGAAACCCGCTCGTAGGCGCGGAGATTGCCGTCGGCGATGGCCTGCTGCTCCCAGACCTGCCAGTGCCGGTAGGGATCACCGTGCCACTGCGTCGGGTCGACCTGGACGTACCCGCCGGACGCGGGGTCGACCCACACGATGCCGCGGCCCTGGTCCTTGCGAACCCAGCCGCGCGGGACGCCGATCGTGTAGCCGGGGCCCTTCGCCAGTTTGAAGTTCGGGGGGAGCACGGCCGGGGCGGGCGTGTTGGAAGGCTCCGTCACCTGCGACGACGGGGAGGGGTTCGGTCCGCCCGTCGGCGCCTGCGTGGCGCCGGGGGCGGCGCCCGGGTCCTGCGTCCGGGGCGGATTCTGGCCGGATCCGGCCCCGGCGCCGGACGTGCCGGCGCCGGGCCACAGGAAGAACGCGCCGGCCGCGACGGCCGCCGCCACCGCGAGCGCCCCCACGACGACGAGCGGCGTCCGGGACCGCCTCCTGCCGTTCCCGGTGCCGCCCGTGCCGGTGACCTGCTGCTCCATCGTCCCCGGGAACTGCGGCGGCCCGGGGGCGTGGATCGTTCCGGGGCGGCCCGGGAAGTCCGGGGCGTCCGGGGCGTCCGGGGCGTCCGGGGCGGGGATCGGCGCCCCCGCGCCAGGACCCGCGCCCATGCCCGCCGAACCGGTCGCGGCACCGCTCGCCGCACCGCTCGCCGCGACCGTGTCGACCGCCGTCGCCGCGAACGACGCGGCGCGTCCGTTGGCGATCGCCGTGAGCGCCTCCTCGGCCTGCTGCGCGCTCGTCCGGACGGCGGGGTCGCGTTCGAGCAGCCCGGTGAGGACGGGCGCGAGCGGGCCCGCGTTGCGCGGCGGGGGCGCGTCCTGCGTCATGACGGCCGCGAGGACGGCCATGGCGTCGCTGCGGTGGTGCGGGGCGCGGCCCTCGCACGCGGCGTAGAGGGTGGCGCCGAGCGCCCACAGGTCGGAGGCGGGGAGGGCGGCGTCGCCCTTGACCCGCTCGGGGGACATGTAGGCGGGCGACCCCATGACCATGCCGGTGCCGGTGAGGGTGGCGTCCCCGGCGACCTGCGCGATGCCGAAGTCGGTGAGGACGGCCCGGTCGTCGGCGGCGACGAGGACGTTCGCGGGCTTGACGTCGCGGTGCAGGATCCCGATGGCGTGCGCGGCGCGCAGCGCGCCGATGACCTGCCGGCCGATCTCGGCGACGCGGCCCGGGGGCTGCGGCCCGTCCGCGTCGATGACGTCCTGCAGCGACCGGCCCCGGACGAGCTCCATGACGATCCAGGGGCGGCCGTCCTCGTCGACGACGTCGTGGACGGTGACGACGCCCGGGTGTCCGAGCCGGGCGGACGCCCGCGCCTCGCGCAGCGTCCGCAGGTGCCGGTTCTCGCGTTCGGCGTCGTCCAGGCCGTTCGGCAGCACGACCTCCTTGACCGCCACCTCGCGGTCGAGGGTCTCGTCGTTGGCGTGCCAGACGGTGCCCATGCCGCCGCGTCCGACGACCGAGAGCAGCCGGTACCGCCCGGCCAGCACGCGTCCCTCCACGTATCAGTCCTCCGCCGGGGTGAACGACGCGTACACCGGCCGCAGCTTCGTGAACAGTTCGTCCCAGCCCTCGTCCGGGGCGCTCAGCAGGATCGCGTAACCGCGGTCGTTCGCGACGAACCCGCGGTTGAGCACGTGCATCCGGCCGCGGGATCCGTCGTAGGTGAACTCCCAGTCGGCGGAGTCGTCGCCGTCGCCGGTGTCGGGGACGGGCGGCTGGTCGCCGGTCGGGGCCATCTTGACCAGGTCGTAGCCGGGCCACCCGGCGCCGCCGCGCTCGGCGTTCTGCCAGTCCTTGAGGGCGCTGTCGTTCGGGTCGTCGGTCTGGTCGATCTGGATGTAGGCGCCGCGGTCGGGCGAGTAGAAGAAGTCTCCGCCCTTCTTGGACTCGGGGCCGGTCCAGTCCTCCGGGATCACGATGCCGTAGCCGCTGTCGTCCTTGTGCTCCTTGAACCCGGCCGGGACGGTGGGGCTCGGAGACTCCGTCGGCGTCTGCGGCGTCGTCGTGACGGGCGCGGCGCCTTCGCTCGGGTTCCCGGTCGCGCCCTGCGTCGCGCTGTTCGCGCTCTCGTTGCGGGCGGGCTGCTCCTCGTCGCCGCCGCTGCTCGCGAGGGCGATCCCGGCGACGACGAGGACGACGATCAGCACGATGACGCCGACGACGAGCAGGTTGCGGTTCGCGGCGGGTCCCGTCCCGGACGGCCCGGCGCCGGGCGTCCGGTTCCCGGGCAGGCGTGCCAGGCCGGGGATGCCCGACAGCCTGGTCTGCGATCCGCCGACGCCCTGCGTGGCGGGTTCGGCGCGCCACGGGTCGCGGGCGGTGTCCTGGGACCCGCCGCCCTGGCCCGCGTCGAAGCCGGACGCCGCGGCGGGCGCGGCCACCCGGGTCGCGTCGGGGGACGGGCCGCCGAGCGCGGGCTCCGCGGCGGTCGCGGCGGCCGGGTCGACGGCCATCGTGTGCTGGGTGTCGATGGTCTCCTGGCGGACGATCTCGTCCAGCAGCGCCCCGGCCTCGATCGCGTCCATCCGCTGGTCGGGGTTCTTGCGCAGCAGGCCCTCGATGACCGGGACGAGCGGGCCGCCCTTCTCCGGCGGGTCGGGCTCCTCGGAGATGACGGCGACGAGCGCGGCCATCGGCTCGTTGCGCTCGAACGGCGACTTGCCGTGCACCATCGCGTAGAGGGCGACGCCCAGCGACCACAGGTCGGACGCCGACCCGGCCTTGCGGCCCCGCGCGCGCTCTGGGGCGATGTAGGCGGGCGAGCCCATGACCAGGCCGGTCTGGGTGAGGGTGGCGTCACCGGCGGCGATGGCGATGCCGAAGTCGGTGAGGACGGCCCGTTCGCCCGTCCGTCCGGTGCCGGTGATGAGAACGTTGCTGGGCTTGACGTCGCGGTGCAGGACGCCGGCCTGGTGCGCGGCGTGCAGGGCGGCGAGCATCTGGCGGCCGATCTCGGCGGCGCGCAGCGGGTCGAGCGGCCCGTCGTGCTTGATCACCTGATCGAGGGAGCGGGCCCGGATGAGCTCCATGATGATCCAGGGCCGCCCGTCCTCCTCCACGACGTCGTAGACGGTGACGACGCCGGGGTGGCCGAGGCGCGCGGCGGTGCGGGCCTCACGGAACGTGCGCTTGTGGTGGACGGCGCGTTCCTCATCGGTGAGACCATGCGGGAGGATGACCTCCTTCACCGCGACATCACGACCGAGGACCTCATCGTGTGCCTGCCAGACCGTCCCCATGCCGCCTCGGCCGACCTGGGTCACCAGTCGGTAGCGGCGGGCGAGCAACCGCTCGCCATCGGGCTCATTTGGCATATCCGCGACCATATCCACTTTTGCTGACAATCTTGGACCAAGCTTGCAAGCCACATCCCCCCACCCGTACGACGCCCAAGGCGGCGCCGGGGTTCGCCCACGGATGAGCAGGACCGGGGAGGGTGACTGAGGTGTCACCGAGGACGAGACCCGAACAGGAAGAACTTCCGGAAAAGCCGGGGCGGGGCCGCGCCGCGCCCCCCGAGCCCCCGCCCGCCGGGGAGGGGACGACGGGGCGACGACCGGCCGCGGCCTGGCCGTCCGGTGAGTGGCGCCGCCTCGTGCAGGCCGCGCCGACCATCTTCTTCTGGTACACCCGACTCTCCGGGATCCTGTCACTGCTCGCCTGGATCTCCTATGGTCTCATCCTCGAGCTGGCCGACATCTGGGCCTTGCGCTGGATCGGCTATCTCGGCTGGTTCCCCAGCGTGCCCATCGGCCTCGTCTGGATCATGCTCTCGATGGGCGTGCGGCGGCGCAAGAAGGCGGCCTGGCGGATCCTGCTGCTGGTGCTGTGCCTGCCCGCGGCGCTGCACGTCACGGCCGTCCTGGCGAAGCTGCTGGATCCCGATCTGGACGTCCCGCCGGGCGTGGCCGTCGCGGCCGTCCTGTACCTCGCGGCGATCGGCCTGCTGGTGGCGGCGCGCGGCGAGTTCACCACGCTGCCGGACCGTGCCAACCGCCGGCTCGCCGCGCTCGTCTTCGCCTCCCTCCTGGTCGTGACCTGCGGGATCGGCACCTGCCTGGTCACCGCGACCGACCGCGACGAGGACGGCGGATTCTGGACGCATCCCGTCTACGCGGTGTCGCAGACCGTCCTCGGGCCCCGGGTCACCGGCGGGCCGATCGACATCTCGGTCGCGTTCTGGGTGGACGTGATCCTGTGGGTGCTCGGAACCGGGCTCATGCTCGCGACGTTCTGGGCGCTGTTCAAGCCGGGACGTCGCGACCCCGTCCTCAGCCCGCAGGAAGAGCTGTCGGCGCGCGCGCTGCTCGCCGAGTACGGCGAGCAGGATTCCCTCGGCTACTTCGCGCTGCGCCGCGACAAGGACGTCATCGTCGCGCCGAACGGTAAGGCGGCCATCGCGTACCGGGTGGAGGGTTCGGTCTCCCTCGCCAGCGGCGACCCGCTCGGCGACCCCGAGTCGTGGGACCAGGCGATCGAGGCGTGGCTGGAGGAGTGCCGCGCGCACGCGTGGATCCCCGGCGCGGTCAGCGTCGGCGAGCGCGCCGCGCACATCTACCGGCGGCACGGGTTCGACGCCCTCGAACTGGGCGACGAGGCGATCATCGACCTCACCGACTTCAGCCTGGACGGGCGCGAGATGCGGCAGGTCCGGCAGGCCGTGCGGCGGGTCGAGCGCGCCGGGTACTCGGTCCGGATCCGGCGGCACGCGCAGATCCCCGGCTGGGAGATGACCCGGCTCGCCCGCCGCGCCGACGACTGGCGGGGCGAGGAGACCGAGCGCGGGTTCTCCATGGCGCTCGGCCGGCTCGGCGACCCCACCGACGGACGCTGCGTGATGGTGGAGGCGTTCGACGCCGACGGCAAACTCCGCGGGCTGCTGAGCTTCGTCCCGTGGGGCCGCACCGGGCTGTCGCTCGACCTGATGCGCCGCGACCGGGCCGCCGAGAACGGCCTCAACGAGTTCATGGTCGCCAAGCTCGCGGAGAAGGCCGCGCTGGTCGGCGCGCAGCAGCTCTCGCTGAACTTCGCGATGCTCCGCTCCGCGTTCGCGCGCGGCTCGCAGATCGGCGCGGGCCCCGTCGCGCGGGGGTACTCCCGTCTCCTCTCCATCGCGTCCCGGTTCTGGCAGCTCGAATCGCTGTACCTGTCGAACGCCAAGTACATGCCGCACTGGCGTCCCCGGTTCATCTGCTACACGCAGAGCCGCGACCTGATCCGCCTCGGGCTCGCCTACGCGCGCGCGGAGGGTTTCCTACCGAGCCTGAACCGGCCGAAGCTCGACCGAGCGGCCGCGATGGTCCCGACGATCGACCTCGTCGACAGCGTCCGCAAGATCGAGGAGGAGGCCGAGGCCGCGCGCGCGCCGCAGCGTCGACTGTCGGAGCAGGAACGGGTCCGGCACGCGAAGCTCGACCAGATCCGCGAGGCGGGCATGGACCCGTACGCGCTGAGCTTCGACCGCACCCACGTCGTCGCCGACGTCCGCGCCCGCTTCCCGGATCTGCCGCCGGACGACCGGACCGGCGAGGACGTCGCGATCGCCGGGCGTGTCGTGCTGTCCCGCGAGCACGGCAGGCTGATCTTCGTGACGCTGCGGGACGAGAGCGGCGACCTGCAGGTCATGCTGACCGAGGACGCCCTCGGCGCCGACTCCCTCGGCCGCTGGAAGTCCCTCATCGATCTCGGCGACCAGGTCGGCGTGCGCGGCGAGGTCGTCGCGTCCCGGCGCGGCGAACTGTCGGTGCGGGCCGCGGAGTGGACCCTGACCGCCAAGTGCCTGCGCCCGCTGCCGAACAAGCGGTCGGGCCTGTCGGACCCGGAGGCCCGCGTCCGCCGGCGCTACGTCGACTACATCGTCAACGACGAGGCCCGCCGGATGCTGCGGATGCGCGGCGACGCGATCGCCGCCGTCCGCGACGGGCTCCGCGACCGCGGCTACCTCGAGGTCGAGACGCCGATGCTCCAGCCGATCCACGGCGGCGCCACCGCCCGTCCGTTCACCACCCGCATCAACGCCTACAACATGCAGCTCTACCTGCGGATCGCACCCGAGCTGTACCTGAAGCGCCTCCTCGTCGGCGGCGTCGGCCGCGTCTACGAGCTGAACCGCAACTTCCGCAACGAGGGCGTGTCGAACCGGCACAATCCCGAGTTCACGATGCTGGAGGCGTACGAGCCCTACGGCGACTACGACACGATGGCCGAGCTGACCCGCTCCCTCGTCGTGGCCGCCGCCGACGCCGCGCTCGGCACCACGGTCGTCGTCCGCGACGGCGTCGAGCACGACCTGGCCGAGCCGTGGCGCGAGATCACCGTCTACGGCTCCGTCTCGGAGGCCCTCGGCGAGGAGGTCACCCCCGGCACGCCGCAGCAGGTCGTCCACGGGTACGCCGAACGGCACGGGCTCAACGTCGACCCCGAGTGGGGGCAGGGCCGGCTCGTCCAGGAACTGTTCGAGGCGCTCGTCGAGGAGCGCCTGGAGGCGCCCACGTTCGTCCGCGACTACCCGGCGGAGACGTCGCCGCTCACCCGCCCGCACCGCGACGACCCGCGGCTGGCGGAGAAGTGGGACCTCATCGTGTTCGGCCTCGAACTCGGCACCGCCTACTCGGAGCTGATCGACCCGATCCTGCAGCGCCGCCGCCTCACCGAGCAGTCCCTGCAGGCCGCCGGCGGCGACCCCGAGGCCATGGAGCTGGACGAGGACTTCCTGCGCGCGCTCGAGTACGCGATGCCCCCGGCGGGCGGCATGGGCATGGGCATCGACCGGCTGCTGATCACCCTCACCGGCCGGTCGATCCGCGAGACGATCCCGTTCCCCCTCGTCCGTCCGGGCTCCTGAGCCGCGAACCCCGCGGCCCGCGGGTCACAGGACGCGCGGGCCGGACCGGAACCCCTGCTCGGCGAGCCACCGCCGGGCGGCGCCGCGCCGCGCGTCCTCGCCCTCCGGCGCCCCCGCCGGCGGGACGGGCAGCCACCGGCCGTCCCCGCCGCACTCCGCGTCGTGGACGACCTCGTCGGCGGGCAGGAGGTCGCCGCGTTCGAGATCGAGCAGCCAGGGCCCGCCGGCCGGATCGGCGTCGAGCGCGGCGGCGACGGCCCCCAGATCGACCGGCAACGGCCGGAGGCCGGAGGCGCGGCACCCGCCGAGCGCCGCCGCGAGTTCGGCGGCCAGTTCGGCGTCGCCCGGCGATCCGCGCTCCTCGAGCCCGGCGAGGCACGCGCGGGCGCGTTCGTCCGCGCCGGGCACGTCCTGCGCGAGCGCCGCGACGAGCACGTCCCCCGCGTACTGCAGGACGGGCCGCAGGGGGCGCCCCGCGAGGACCGCGGCCCCCGCGGCGCCGTCGCCCCGCGCCACCGCCGCGCGCAGCCCCGCGAGCGCGTCCTCGTCCCAGCCGATCACACGGACATTTCTACATTCCACCTACGACGGGGCAGAGCGGATCCCGGAAATCAGCGGGGCCGCTTGTCCTCGACGTGGACGACCGCCAGCTCCTCACCGTCCCGGCCGCGCTTGGAACGCCCCAGCAGCCCGACGGCGAGGTCGCTCGGCTCGTCCCCCGCCTCCTCGGGCGCCACGTAGGTGAGGACGTCGTTGTGGTGACCGTAGACGGCCCAGCCCGGCGCGGCGTCGAGGTCGATCGTGCCGAAGTCGCCGGCCGGGGATCCCGCGTGGACGGGCCCGAACTCCCGCAGCAGCTCGGTCGCCTGCGCGGCCAGGTCGTCCTCGGGCTCCATGAGGATGACGCACGTCCCGTGCTCGAACAGCACCCAGGACTTGTGGTCGCCCTGGATGACGCCGCGCCACACTTCGACCAGCTCTTCCGTCGTCATGCGGACGATCATGACAGTGGTCCCCGACGGCGCCCATCGAATTATCCGAGCGGTGCGATGCGGACGCCGTGCTCGAATCCCGGAGCGGCGAAGGCGAGGAGACGTCCGGCCTCCTCCTCGACGGCCGGCCCGGCGGGGAGCGGCTCGAACGTCCCGATCGTCAACGTCGCGCGCTCCGCCCCCTTGTCGATCTTCAGGTTCCACACCGCGTGGACGCGGCCGTCGACCAGGAGCGTCGGCTTCGTCTCCGATCCGACGCAGACGATCTTGCGCCGTTCGTCGGTCATCACGCGCGTCCGGTCCGTGTACGCGAGGACCAGGTTGTCGAACTCGGGCAGGAACCGGACGGGCGCCGGCGCGTCCTCGACGATCTCCCCCTCGGGGACGTCGAACAGCTCGACGCCGTTCTCGTCCCGGTAGGTTCGCAGCGTCGACCGAAGCCGGTCGAAGTCGACGTCCTTGCGGCGAAGGCCCGACCACACCGCGAAGTCCCGGGCGCTCGCAGGGCCGAACGCCGCGAGGTAGCGCGCGACGAGCCCGTCCGTCTCGCGCTCCTGCAGGTCCTCGCCCGTCCAGTCTTCGGGGAGCGCGAACATGGTCGCGCCGAACGTGTTCCACGTCCCGCTCGGCGGCGGGTGCACCACGGCGACGAGCGCCTGCAGGGACCACCGGAGCGCGAGGGGGTCGCGGTCCGGCCAGCGCTCCGCGAGGGCCCGCGCGACCTGCGGACGGGTGAGCGTGCGCCCCGCGAGCACCGTCCGGGCCTCGGCGGCCACCTCGTCCAGGTCCCAGCCCGCGGCGGCGCGCCCGAACCCGGCCCGCCACGCCCGCCGGGCGATCGGCTGGAGCAGCGGCTTCAACCACCGGAAGTCCGCGGTCGTCGCCATGTGCTGGGTGCCGCGCAGCAGCGACGTCCGGACGACCGCACGGTCGTGCAGGAGGCCGGTCAGGTCGTCCTGGTGGAACCTCGCGAGCCGGTTCCAGAGCCCGATGTACGGCGCGTTGGGCTCCTGCGCCTGCACGGCGACCAGCCGCTCGACCGCCTCCGGCACCGGCACGTCCGCCCGCTCGAGGAGGAGCTGCCGGTGCAACGTCGTCCGGTTGAGGGCCCGCCGGTCGAGGGTGCGCATAACCGACCTCCATGTACAGAATGAAGCATTCCGTTCCACTATATCCGAACGGAACGCTTCATTCCACTACGCCGGACTCCTCCCGGAACGCCTCCACCGCGTACCGCAGCCGCGCGCCCACGAGCAGCGCCTCGTCCTCCGGACACCCCAGCAGCCGCCCCACCAGCTCGATGAGCTGCTCGTCGCCCAACTCCGGCTCCCGCCCCGCGACATGCCGGATGATCTCGAGCAGCTCCAGCCGCTTGTACGTCGCGATCGACCGCCCCCGCCGCACCCGCGGCCCGCCGTCCCCGTGCCGCCCCGCCGAGCCGCCGCCCGCCTCGACACCCCCACCCGGCGCACCCCCCTCACCGGAAGCCGAACCACCGCGTCGTTCCGAGTCACCGCACGCTGGGGCCCGCTCGCCGGGCCCCGAACCGACGCGCGGCTCACCGGCGCCGCGCGGGGTGGAGCCCTCGGGCGGCGCGGAACCGCCACGCGGGCCCGAACTGCCTTGGGAGCCCGAATCACCGCGTGGGCTCGCACCCTCGTATGGCGCGAACTCCTCTCGGGGGCCCGAACCCGCGCGTGGTTCGACGGCGCCGGGTGGTGTGGGCCCCTCGTGCGGCGCGAGGCCATCGAGCGGGACGGCACCCTCGCGGGGTTCGGCGCCCTCGGGTGGGACGGGGGGCGGGGGCTCGCCGGCGAGGATCGTGAAGAGGGGGGCCGTCGGGTCCGGGAGCTCCTGCAGGCCCTCGGGGGCGGGGCCGTCGGGGGGCGGGAGTTCGGGGACGGCTTCGCCCACGAGGATCACGCGGGGTGCGAGCCACAGGACGAACAGGGCTTCGGCGCCCGCGCCGTGTTCGCCGTCGAGGATGACCGCGTCGAAGGCGTCGGCATGCGGGGGCAGGACCTCGGGGATTCGCCACAGCGGCAGGATCCACGCGGGGACGACGTCCATCGGGTCGGGCGAGGCGGCCTGCAGGCGCGCGCGGGCCGCCGTTCGGGCACGCGCGGCGGCCAGTTCGGCTTCTGCATCGGTCGCGCGCCGTTCGGCTGCTGCGAGGGTCGCGCGGAGGCGCTCCTCGGCCGGGGAGAGGGCCGTGCCGCGGGCCCACGTCCACGCGTCGTCCCAGCGGCGGACGCGCGTCCGCCACGCCTCGTCGCCGTCGGTGGCCGCGAGGAGGTGCGCGAGGTCCGGGTGAACGGCGCGGACGCGTTCCAGCAGCTCGCCGCAGCGGACCTGCAGGGCCCGCTCGTGCCGGGCCTCGGCGAGCGCGGCGAGGGCGTGGCCGTAGGCGTCGGCGTCGCGGGCGTCGATGGCGGCTAGGGCGTCCGCGAGTTCCGGCGGGTCGGCGGGGTCGGCGGGGCCGATCGAGTCGCGCAGCGCGTCGAGGTCGGCGGCGGCGCGGTTGACGCCGAGGCCCTCCAGGGCTCCCTGCAGCGCGGTCACGTACCCGTGCCATTGCAGGGGGTGGCTCAGCGGGATGTGCAGTCCTGCGAGGAGTTCTCTTGTCTCGTTCACGGCGGGCAGGACCTCGTGCAGGCGGGCCAGGCGCGCGTGTGCGCGCACGAACCTGTCGACGCGTTCGGTGGGCGGCAGGTCGGCGGGGAAGGAGATCCCGGCGGCCTCCCACGCGTACTGGAGTTCCTGGCAGGTCATCCGCACCATCAGGTCGGTGAAGACGAGGTCGAGCATTTCGGGTGTGGTGGGCGGTTCGCCGTCCACGGTCGCGTACTGCAGGAGGACCTCCGCCTGCCGCTGCGGCTGGGAGCGCAGGGGTCCGCGCTTGAGCGTGCCGCCGTCGGCCAGGTAGGTGCGGAGGTCCTGCGCGACGCTGGCGAGGCGCCGCAGGTGCAGTTCGCCCGGCGGCAGCTCGACGCGCCGCCCGCCCATGCCGGTGAGCGCGCGGCGCGCCCATTCGGCGCGGGCGGTCATCTCGGTGACGCGCGCCCAGACGGTCGGGCGGCGCTGGGCGAGCGCGTCGGCGAACGCGCGGACGGCCAGGTCGGCGGGGTTCCAGCCGCCGGGGTGCCCGTCGAGGCCGAGGTCGTGCAGCGCCGCGGAGACCGCGGCGGCGGCGCCGTCGAGGCGGGCGACGAGCGTGACGTCGGCGTCCCGCAGCAGGCGCGACATGTCGGAGTGCGCGCGTCCGGCGCGTTCGGCGGCGGCCCGTTCCGCCTCGACGAGGGTGCGGACGTACGCGGCGCTGGGCAGCGCGCCCGGATCGACGTCGCGCTGTTCGGGGCGGGCGCGCCGCTCGGAGGTGTCCCCGGCGAGCAGCGCGACGAGGTCGGCGGCCTCCCGCGCGGAGATCGGCGGGTCCGGCGGGAGGTCCCGGCCGGGCGGCATCCACGCCAGTTCGGCGGGCGGTTCGCGGCGGGCGGGCGCGCCGAGGTCGCGGCCGCGGAGTTCGGCGGCCTCGTGGGCGGCGGTCGCGGCGGTGTCGGTCAGGGCGTCGAGGTCGTCCGGCGGGGCGGCGCGCAGGGCCTCGACGGCGGTGCGGGCGGCGGCGGGGTCGGTGGCGGCGAGGGCGGCGAGGCCGGGCGGGAGCGCGGCGTGCAGGGCGGCGGCGGCCGCCGGGCCGGGCGCGGCGACCAGGACGCGGCGCCCCCGGACGAGCAGGCCCTCCAGCAGCTCGGGGACCGTCGCGGGCGTCCGGTCGGGGACGCGCATGACCTGCGGCGACCGGCCCGGCGTGACGAAGCGCGCGAGGCCCGCCGGGACGCCGTCGGCGAGCAGTTCGATCATCCGCGCGTGGTAGCGCGCGACCGCCTCCCGGCCCGGCGGCCGCACGACGAGCGCGGGCGCGAGCCGGACCTGCGGGACGGGCGTGCCCGTCTCGTCGGGCGTCCAGCCGGTGCGGAAGTCGACGGCTCCGACCAGTGCGGCGTCGCACCATTCGCGCAGGACGTCGCCGGCCGAGGCGTGCAGCCCGAAGCCGTGGCCGTCCCGGACCGCGCCGCTCGCCCGGTGCGCGCCCCGGAACCCGGGGCGGCCGTCGAGCACGTCGCCGTCCCGCAGCGTCACCGGGCCGGTGAGGACGACGTCGACCCGCTCGGTGCGCTCGTCCACCGCGATCCGCACCGGCGTGCTCAGCAGGTGGTCGTGGACGGGCGGGCCGTGCGCGGGGCGCCATGACAGCAGGCCCGCCCCGAGGACGACCTCGTCGTCGCCCTCGTCGTCGGCGAGGTCGCGCAGCAGCCGGTACCAGTGGCGGAGCGCCAGCCAGCCGTCGAACTCCTCCAGCACCGCCGGGGGCGTCAGCGGGATCACCGGCAGGCTGAACAGGACGTCCCCCGGCCCGGCGTCGGTCTCGACGTAGACGTCGCCGGGCAGGTCGGCCAGCCAGTGGACGCGCCGGTGCGCGGCGGGGTCGCGGCGGGCGCGGGCCAGGTCGCGCAGCAGGCTCAGGAGGCGGGCGGCGCGCTCGCGCTCCGGGCCCTCCTGCGACACCGCAGTCCCCTCCCTGCCCGTGGAATCGTGTGCACTGATCTAACACCTCACGGGCGGGGCCGGTCGAGCGGTATCGATGATCTTGTCAGTGGCTGCGGGCCAGGTGGCGGTCCTCGTTGGGCATCATGATCCACAGGACGATGTACACGACGAACTGCGGGCCGGGCAGCAGGCAGGACAGCACGAACAGCAGCCGCATGGTGAAGGCGGACATGCCGAACCTGCGGGCGAGCCCCGCGCAGACGCCGGCGATCATGCGGTTGCGCGGGCGGTAAAGGCCGTTCATGGGTTCTCTCTCCCCGATTCCTCGAGTGGTGAACACGAGCACCATGCCCGTTACTCACCAAACTAAAAAACGGGCGGGGAGACCGCATCGGCCGAAGGAGCGGTTCGTCCCCCTACTCGGGGAGTAGGGGGAGACCCTTAGGGGTTGTTCGCGCTCCGGACGAGGTCAGGGAGCCCTGCAAGGTCGTCCAAGACGAATTGGCATTCGCGCAAGGCGGCGTCGTCGTCGTGGATATGCCCCCACGGGCCGCGCCTGAGGAACGCGGCGCGCATTCCGAAGGCGATGGCCGGACGGACGTCGTTGTCGACGCGGTCGCCCACGTACAGGACGTGCTCGGGCAGGACGTCCGCGAGCTGCGCGCAGCGTTCGAAGAACTCCTGCGCCGGCTTCTCCACGCCCCATACGTCCGATATGCCGATAACGTCCGCGTCGAGTCCGAGCGCCTCCATCTGCTCGGCGGCCTCGACCGGCTGATTCCCGGCGATGCCCACGAAAAGCCCCTGCTCGCGCAGGCCCGACAGACACGCGCGCGCGTCCGGGTACAGGTCGTCCGGGCCGAACCCGATGGTGACGCCCGCTGCGCGCCTCGCCTTCTGCTCCGCTTCGAGGTCGAAGCCGGGACGGAAGTACTCGAAGAGGTCCATGTGGGTCTTGCCGGTGGCGAGAAGCGCGCCCAGCTTGGTGAGGAACGTGTGCCTCGGGACGCCCAGCCAGTCGGCCCAGCGCCCGTAGATCTCGCACTCGTTGATCAGCGTCTCCCCGATGTCGAAGAAGACGGCCTGGACGGTCCGGGGGGTCGGGGGGTGCTCGATCACGCGTCGCCCAACTCCGCGGACTCTCCCGGGGCCAGCCGGGTGCAGGTCTTGCCGATCTCTTCGAGCGCCTTGGACGCGTTGGTGTTCATGACCGTGAGCCCGATGTCGTTCAGCAGACCGTCATGGATGATGTAGGCGCGCTCGGGGCGGACCTCGCGCACGTAGGTGAACATCTCGGGCGCCTTCAGCCAGGGGGCGTTCCCCGGCAGGCAGAGCGTCCGGACGGGCTCGCCCGGCACGGTCAGCGCGTCGCCCGGGTGGAAGATCTCGCCGTCCACCAGGAAGCCGGTGTTGGGGATCGGCGGGACGTCCGGATGCAGGATCTCGTGGTCCTCGCCGTAGACGTGGACGTCGAACCCGGCGATCGTCACCGCGTCGCCGTGCCCCACCTGGTGAACGCGTCCGCCCAGGTCGGCGAGCTTCTCGGCGACGACGCGGGACGTCCACACCTCCAGGGACGGGCGCGCGGCCATCGCCTTGCGCAGCGCGTCGGGCTCGAAGTGGTCGAAGTGCTCGTGGGTGATCAGGACCGCGTCGGCGCCCGCGAGGGCCTCCTCCGCCCCGGTGCTGAACGCGCCGGGGTCGATGACGATCGTGCGGTCGTCCTTGCTGATCTGGACACATGCGTGTCCGAGCTTGGTGAGGCGCATCGTTCGATTTTTCCACGCTCACCGGGAACCCCCATTGACCGCCCCCGGGAGCGTTGATAGAACACGTTCCACTTTGGTTGCGAGCCAGGAGGCGGCCATGCCCGTTCCCACCCAGCGCGACCCCGAGGCCACCCGGCGCACCCTGTCGCAGTGGCTGCACCGGTACCTGCCCGGCGCCCGAGTCCCCCACCTCGAGACACCCGAGACCAGCGGCTTCTCCAGCGAGACGCTGATGTTCGACGCGCAGACGCCGGACGGCGCCCGGCTGCCGTGCGTCGCCCGCGTCGCGCCCGTCCACTACCAGGTGTTCCCCGAGCCCCGCTTCGAGGAGCAGTACCGGCTGATGCGCGTTCTCGCGGAGCGCACGGACCTGCCCGTCCCGGCCGTCCACTGGTGGGAGCCCTCCCCCGACGTCCTCGGCGCCCCGTTCTTCGTCATGGCCCGCGCCGACGGCCGCGTCCCCACCGACATGCCCCCGTACCACATGGACGGCTGGGTCACCGAGGTCGGACCGGACGAGCGGGCCGCGATGTGGTGGTCGACCCTCGACGTCCTCGCGCGCCTGCACCGGCTGGACGTCCGGGCCCTCGACCTCGGCTTCCTCGGCCAGCCCGCGTGGGGCGACCCCGGCCTCGACCAGCGGCTCAACTACTACGAGCACTACCTGCACTGGGCCTACCCGGGGCCGCAGGAGATCGCGCTGGAGGCCCTCGACTGGCTCCGCGCGAACCGTCCCGACGAACCCGACCCGCCCGTCCCGCTCTGGGGGGACGCCCGCATCGGCAACGTCGTCTTCGACGACGGCGTCCCCGTCGCGGCCCTGGACTGGGAGAACGCCGTCCTCGGCGCCCCCGAGGAGGACCTCGCCTGGTTCATGTTCATCGACCGGCACCACTGCGACGGCATCGGCGTCCCGCGCCTGCCCGGCTTCCCCTCGTACGCCGACACCGTCGCTCGCTACGAGGAACTCCTCGGCCGTCCGATGCGGAACCTCGCGTACTACGAGATCCTGTCCGGCTTCAAGTTCTCGGTGATCATGGCCCGGATCGGGCAGGCGATGATCGACTTCGGCTGGATCGACGAGACCAGCGAATTCCCCCACGACAACAACTGCACCCGGCTGCTCGGCCGCATCCTGGGAGGAACCGCGTGACGCTCTCGCCCCTCGACGACTACCCCGTGCACCAGGCGCCCGAGGTGATGCGGCACGTCACCACGTCCGACCGCAACTTCTACGACCGCTACTACTTCAACGTGCACCCGTGCTCGGACGACCTCATGATGCTCATCGGCATCGGCCAGTACCCGAACCTCGGGGTCATGGACGCGTTCGCGGTCGTCCGGCGCGGGCCGCTGCACCGGGTCGTCCGGGCGTCGCGGGAACTCGGCGCCGACCGGATGGACACGGCCGTCGGGCCGTTCCGCGTCGAGGTCCGCGAGGGGCTGAAGCGGCTCCGCGTCGTCCTCGACCCGACCGAGCACGGGCTGTCGTTCGACCTCGCCTGGGAGGGCGCGATCCCCGCGACCCTCGAACCGCCGCACTACCTGCGCTGGCAGGACCGCGTCATGTTCGACTCCCGCCGCATCGCGCAGACCGGCCGCTGGACGGGCCACGTCGCGATCGGGGACGAGCGCGTCGACGTCACGCCGGACGTGTGGTGGGGCTCCCGCGACCGCTCGTGGGGCATCCGCCCCGTGGGCGAGCCCGAACCGCCCGGCATCCAGTCGAAGAACGCCGGCACCTTCTACTGGATGTACGCGCCGATGCAGTTCGACGACCACTCGATCCTGTGCATCGTCCAGGAGGACGAGCACGGACGCCGCGTGCTCGAAGAGGCCACGCGTGTGTGGGCCGACCCGTCCCGCGAACCCGAGTACCTGGGACGTCCCGAGTACCGCCCGGTCTACAAGACCGACACCCGCGAGGTCGTGACCGCCGCGATCGGGTTCGCGCCGCCGAACGGCACCCCGTTCACGATCGCGGCGACGCCGATCCTGCCCGTCCACCTCATGGTCGGCACCGGCTACGGCCTCGAACCCGACTGGAAGCACGGCATGTACCAGGGGCCCGACCTCAAGGTGCAGGGCGTCACCCTCGACACCCGCGACCCCGAGGACGCCGCCCGCATGTGGGGCATGGTCGACTCCCTCGCCCGCTACGAGTACGCGGACGGGACGACCGGGCACGGCCTCTTCGAATACTGGGCCCTCGGCCCGCACCCCTCGTTCGGGTGAAACACTGGCCCCCGTGACCGACGACCGCGAGGCCGCGGGGATCGACCGCGACGACCGTGACGACCTGGACCGGCAAGTGCGCGACCGCTACGGAACCTGGCGCGACCAGCCGCGCGGCCTCGGCTGCGCGATCGTCGCGGCGTTCCTCGTCCTGACCACGGTCGCCGCCGCCGTCGCGGTCGTCCTGCTCGTCGCGGCGGCCTGAGACGGCCTCGTCACCGTGCCCGGGACGGCGCTCGGGCCGGGACGCGCGGCGCGTCCCGGCCCGAACCGTCCTCGCATCGTTCAGGTCGCGGTTCCCTCCGCGATGGTGAACGCCACGTCGCCCTGCGGGTCGACCTGGGCGTCGAGCGTCTTGTCGTCCAGCAGCTGGGCCGCCGCCGGCTCGAGGTACACCTTCGCGCCCTCCTCCTCGACGACCTGGTCGCCGGCCTCCGGCGCGGACGCGACCGACAGCCGCAGCGCGTCCGAACCGTCGATGCCGGACTCGATCCGGATCCCGGTCTCGGGCGGCAGCTCGGGATTGGCGGTCACGTTGCGGATGACCTGCACCGCGCCGCTCGTCAGCGTGAGCACGATCAGCTCCTACTCGTCGTATGCATGGATCCCGCCCTCCCTCCCCGCTGGCCCCGGCGCCTAAACACCCGGCGGCACCGGCCATGATCGCCCGGCCGGGACTCAGCGGGGGACCGCGGGCTGCCGCGCCCTCGGTGGTCTCCGGGTGATGTTCCGCTCCAGCAGGGCGAGCGACTCCGCGACGCCGATGCTCGTGGGCGTCGGCTCGGGCAGGCGCCCGTCGTCGCGCCGGAGCCGCAGCAACGCCTCGTCCATGGCACCCTGCGCCGCGAACAGGCAGGGCGTGCTGTAGATGGCCACGTTCACCCCGAGAGCGGCCAGTTCGGGGAGCGACAGGCGCGGCGACCGGCCGCCCGCGATCTGGTTGAACAGCAGCGGCTTGCCGCCGAGGGCCGCGCGGATCCGCCGGATGTCGTCCACGCCGCGGACCCCGTCGACCAGGACGACGTCGGCCTCGGTCTCGGCCAGCGCCCGCGCGCGCAGCAGGATCTCCTCCTCGCCGACGGCGTCGGTGCGGGCCACGACCACCAGGTCGCGCCGGGCCTCCAGCACCTTGGCGAGCTTGGCCAGGTACTCCTCCAGCGGCAGGAGCAGCTTGCCGTCGACGTGGCCGCAGCGGCGCGGGCGCGCCTGGTCCTCCAGGATGACGCCGGACGCGCCGATCAGCTCCAGCTGCTCGATGACATGGCAGGCGACCTCGGTGTCGACATAGCCGTCGTCGATGTCGACCAGGAGGTGCCGGCGCGGGAAGGCGGTCCGCAGGCGCTGCGCGAACGCCACCATGTCGGGCCAGGCGATGAAGCCGATGTCGGGCAGGCCGTAGTGGGACGCGGCGAACCCGAAGCCCGAGACGAACAGGCCGTCGTAGTGCTGCGCGGCGACCGAGGCGGAGAACATGTCGAACACCCCGATGAGCGGAGTGACCCCTTCCGCGAGGATCTCCCGGCGCAGCTCGTCCCCGTGGTTCACGTCGCGCTCCTGTGTCGTCTGCGCCCGGGACCCGTGCACGGGCAGACCACTCATGGTAATCGAATAACCTCGGAAGGTTAGCGACTCGGCAAGCTTTCCGGGCGTCCGTGCGGGGCCGGCACGGACGCCCGGCGCGGCGCGGGCGGGGGCGGCGAGCGACGAGAAGGAGGGAGCCGACCGTCGGTCGGCTCCCTCCGGTGGTGCGGCGGCGCGCTAGCCGGCGGTGGGCGCCAGGGCCCGCACCGCTTCGGCGGCCGGCAGGTCCTTCGTCGGGACGATCGCGAGGACGGGCGTCGTGAGGCCGTCGTCGACGTACTCGCGGACCCGGGCACGGCACTGTGCGGGCGACCCGTGGACGATCAGGTCGTCGACGACCTCGTCCGGGATGACCTCGAGGGCCTTCTTGCGGTCCCCGGCGGCCCACGCCTCGTTCATCGCCCGCAGGGCCTCGCCGCGGCCGAGCCATTCGTGGAAGGCGCGGTAGACCGGGACCGTCATGTAGGCGGCGATCATCCAGCGGCCGATGGCGCGGGCCTCGTCGGCGTTCTCGGTCGGGCAGACGAACAGGCGGGCGATGAGCTCGGGGTCGGCGCCGAGCTCGGACCGGACCGTCCGGACGTCCTTGGGCGCCAGCCAGTTCGTGATGGCGCCGTCGGCCTCGCGGGCGGCCAGCCGGAGCATGCCGGGACGCAGGGCCGCCAGCACGATCGGGGGCGGCGTGGCGGGGGCGTTCTCGAGCTTGAAGCCCTTGACCGTGAAGGTGTCGTATTCCTCCTTGACCTTCTCACCGGCCAGGGCCTTGCGCAGGAAACGGACCGTGTCGCGGACGCGCTTGTACGGTTCGTCGAACGGAATGCCGTTCCAGCGCTCGACGATCGTGTCCGACGACGTGCCGATGCCCATGACGAACCGTCCCGGCGCGAGGTCCGCGAGCGTAGCGGCCTGCTGGGCGAGGAGGGCGGGTCCGCGCGTGTAGACCGGGACGATCGCGGGGCCGAGGCGCAGCTCGGGGGCCCACTGGGAGGCGAGGGCGAGCGGGGTGAACGCGTCGGTGCCGTTCGTCTCGGCGGACCACGCGTCGGTGTAGCCGAGGCCGGGCAGGCTCTCGATGAGCTCGCGCTGCTCGGCGAGCGGCCCGGAAAGCGGAATGGTCAGTCCCCAGCGAGACATGTGGGCTCCTAGACGGTCAGGCGATCGAGGGCCGGATGGTGCTGCCGCCGTCCACCACGAGGGTCTGGCCGGTCATCCAGGAGGCGGTGTCGCCCGCGAGGAAGACGGCGGCGGTGGCGATGTCCTCGGGCACGCCGAGGCGGCCGAGCGGCATGTGCTTGCTGATCGCCTCCTCGTTGCCCTCCCAGAGCCCGCGCGCCAGGTGCGTCTTGACGAGGCCGGGCGCGATGCAGTTGACCCGCACCTTCGGGGCGAGCTCCATGGCGAACTGGCGGCTGAGATGGATGACGGCCGCCTTGGTGGCGTTGTAGTACCCGATGCCGTGCTCGGTGACCATGCCGCCGACGGACGCGATGTTGATGATCGCTCCGCCGTTCTCCTGCATGGCGCGCTTCCAGGCGAGGTTCGTCCACGCGACGATGGAGAACTGGTTGACCTCGACGGTCTTCGCGGCGGCGGACGGCTCGATGTCGACCATCGGGCCGAAGTAGGGGTTGGTCCCGGCGTTGTTGACCAGGACGTCGAGGCCGCCGAACTCGGCGATCGTGGCGTCCACGCAGGCGGCGGCCTGCTCGGCGTCGCCGACGTGGGCGGCCTTGGCGAGGACGCGCGCGTCCGGGTGGGCGGCGAGGATGTCCTTGGCGGCCTCGTCCAGTCCCTCCTGCTTGCGGGAGGAGAGCACGACGTTGGCGCCCTCGGCGACCAGCGCGGTGGCGATCGCCTTCCCGATGCCCCGGGACGCCCCGGTGACCAGGGCGGTCTTGCCTTCCAGTCCAGTCCGCATCCGCGGTCTCCTTCCACGAGCAGAATCCGACTCGGTCACTGTACCCAAGTGACTGACGAGTCAGTTAGCTGGCCTTCCCCGCCGTGGTCCAGGACGAACCGGCGGAACCCCTCCACGACGGGCGGACGGGTGCGGGCGGTCGACCACACGAGGCCGATCGTGCGGGTCGCACCGGGATCGGTGAGGGTGAGGTGGCGCAGGCCGGAGAACTCCTCGCCCGGCCGCGGCGGCGGGACGATCGCGACGCCGAGCCCCGCGGTGACGAGCCCGCGGACGGTCGAGGTCTCCTCCCCCTCGAACGCGATGCGGGGCGGGGCGCCGGCGTTCGCGAACAGCTCCTCGGCGAGGGTCCGCAGGTGCGCGCCCTCGCGCAGGGCGACGAACGGCTCGTCCAGGACGTCCCGGACGGACGCGCGCCGCCGCCGCGCGAGCCGGTGGGCGGCCGGGACGGCGAGCTGCAGGCGTTCGGTGACGAGCGGGTGCCAGGTGAGGGACGGGTCATCCGGCCGGGGGCTGTTGACCGCGAGGTCGGCGCGGCCGTCGAGGACCATCGCGGTGACGCGCTCGGAGCGGTCCTGGCTGAGCCGGAACGCGACGCCGGGGTGGTGCTCGCGGTACCGGCGGATCAGGTCGGGGACGAACGAGGGCCCCTGCGTGTGCAGGAAGCCGAGGGACACCTCGCCGTGCTCGGGGTCGGCGGCCTGCGCGAGGGCGCGGCGGACGGCCTCCTCCTCGGCGACGAGCCGGCGCGCGTGCTCGGCGAAGACCCGGCCGTACGGGCTGAGCGCGACGCCGCGCCCGGCCCGGTCGAGCAGCGGGAAGCCGAGTTCGCCTTCGAGACGGGCGATCGCGCGGGACAGTCCGGGCTGCGAGATCCGGAGTTCGGACGCGGCGTTCGTCACATGCCCGAGCTCCGCGACCGTCAGGAACCACCGGACGGTGAGGAGATCCATGGACTCATGATGAATCCGCATCGGTCGCAGAGTAAAGCGTCATTGGACGCATGGATCGGCGGGGCGGAACCTTGGCGCATGACCGTGACCTTGGAGAAGTCGCAGCGGCATGTGCCCGGTTCGCCTGGTCTGCGTCGCTTGAACCTGGCACTGTTCGCGGCCGGTCTGACGACGTTCATGTCGCTCTACTGCACGCAGGCGCTGCTGCCCGAACTGTCGGTGAGCCTCGGCGTGGCCCCGGCGCGGGCGAGCCTCCTCGTCTCGCTGGCCACGGGCGCCGTCGCGGTCGCGGTGATCCCGGTCAGCTCGCTGTCGGAGCGGTACGGGCGGACGCCGGTGATGCTCGTGTCGGCGGCGGCGTCGGCCGTCATCGGGCTGCTGCTGCCGCTGTGCACGTCGTTCCCGCTGCTCGCCGCCGGGCGGGCGGTGCAGGGGCTCGCGCTGGCGGGGGTGCCCGCGGTCGCGATGGCGTACCTGGCCGAGGAGGTGGACGGCGCGCACCTCGGCGGCGCGATGGGCCGCTACGTGGCCGGGACGGGCATCGGCGGGGTGCTCGGACGGGTGGTGCCGGGCGCCGTCACGGACGTCGGCGGCTGGCGGTGGGCGCTCGCCGCGACCGGCCTGCTGGCCCTGCTGTTCACGGTCGCGTTCTGGCTGCTGCTCCCCCCATCGCGCTTCCACCGTCCGGGCCGGGTGGACTACCGGGGGCTGCGCACGCATCTGTCGGACCCGGCGATGCGCCGCCTCTACGTGGTGGCGTTGACGGCGATGGCCGGGTTCGTGACGGTCTACAACTTCCTGACGTACCGGCTGCTGGAGGCGCCGTTCCATCTGCCGATGGCCATCGTCAGTCTGATCGCGGTGATGAACCTGGCGGGGTCGGCGGCGTCCGCGCGGGCGGGCGTCCTCGCCGACCGGGCCGGACGCCGGACGGTGCTCGCCGGGGCGCTCGTCCTCGCGGCGGCGGGGCTCGTGCTGATGTTCCCGCCGGTGCTGCCCCTGGTCGGCGCGGGCCTGCTGGTGTTCACGGTCGGGTTCTTCGCCGCGCACTCGGTGGCGAGCGGGTGGGTCGGGGTGCGCGCGTCCACGCACCGCGCGCAGGCGTCCGCCCTGTACCTGTGCGCGTACTACCTCGGCAGCAGCCTGGGCGGGACGGCCGGCGGCTTCGCGTTCGAGCACGGCGCGTGGACCGGGACGGGCCTGTACGTCCTGTCCATGCTGGCGGTCGCGCTGCTCGCCGCCACCGCACCTGTCTTGACCGATCGCTTGGTTGCTAGGCTGCGCCGGTAGGCGATCAAGGCGGGGAGGCCGAGCGTGACCACCACCAAGGAACGTCGTCCGGCGATCGACGGCTGGTTCACCGGACGGGACGGCGGTGTGCGGCTGCTGGGCACCCGGTGCGCGTCGTGCGGCACGCCGTACTTCCCGCGCAACGAGCTGGCCTGCAGGAACCCGCGCTGCGACGGCCCGCGGGACGGCTCGGAGCTCGCCGAGTACGCGCTCTCCGCACGCGGCCGGATCTGGTCGTACGCCGACTCCCGGTACAAACCGCCGCCCCCGTACGTCTCCCCCGACCCGTTCCGGCCCTACACGGTCGCCGCCGTGGAACTCGAGGACGAACGCATGGTCGTCCTCGGGCAGGTCGTCCCGGAGTGCACGGTGGACGACCTGGCCGTCGGCATGGAGGTCGAGCTGACCGAGGGCGTCCTGTACGAGGACGACGACGCGGAGTACACCGTCTGGATGTGGAGGCCCGTCAAGTGAGCCGTTCGGTGGCAGTGCTCGGCGCGGGGATGCACCCGTGGGGCAAGTGGGGGCGCGGCTTCGTCGAGTACGGGCTCGCGGCGGCCCGCGCCGCCCTCGCCGACGCGGGGCTCGCATGGACGGACGTCCAGTACGTGGCGGGCGCCGACACGATCCGCAACGGGTACCCGGGGTTCATCGCGGGGGCGACCTTCGCGCAGGCGCTCGGCTGGTCCGGGGCGCGGGTGTCGAGCTGCTACGCGGCGTGCGCGTCCGGCGCGCAGGCCATCGCGTCGGCGCGCGCGCAGATCCTCGCGGGGTTGTGCGACGTCGCGCTCGTGGTCGGCGCGGACGCGGCCCCGAAGGGCTTCTTCAAGCCGGTCGGCGGGGACCGCCCCGACGACCCCGACTGGCTCCGCTTCCGCCTGCTCGGCGCCACCAACCCCATCTACTTCGCCCTCTACGCGCGCCGCCGCATGGCCGAGCACGGCGCCACGCTCGACGACTTCGCCGCCGTGAAGGTCAAGAACGCGCGGCACGGCCTGAACAACCCGAACGCGCGCTACCGCAAGGAGGTGACGGCGGAGGACGTCCGGGAGTCGGCCGTCGTCGCCGACCCCCTGCGCCTCCTCGACATCTGCGCGACGAGCGACGGCGGCGCCGCGCTCGTCCTCACCTCGGTCGACTTCGCGCGGCGGCACGGCATCGCCGACCCGGTGCGCATCCCGGCGCTGTCGACGGTGACGCCCACCTTCCCGAAGACGGTCCTGGACCTGCCCGACTTCGCGACCGACTCCGCGATGGCCGTCCCGCCGCCGGAGCGTCCGTTCCGGTCGGCGATCGCGCACGCCGCGTACGAGGAGGCCGGCATCGGGCCGGACGACCTGTCGCTCGCGGAGGTCTACGACCTGTCCACGGCGCTCGAACTCGACTGGTACGAGGACATCGGCCTGTGCGAGCCGGGCGGCGCGGAGGAACTGCTGCGCTCGGGCGCGACGGCCCTCGGCGGCCGCGTCCCGGTCAACCCGAGCGGCGGGCTGGCCAGCTTCGGCGAGGCGATCCCGGCGCAGGCCATCGCGCAGGTGTGCGAGCTGACCTGGCAGCTGCGCGGGAGCGCGGACGGCCGCCAGGTCGAGAACGCGCGGGCCGGCATCGCCGTCAACCAGGGCCTCTTCGGCCACGGCTCGGCCGTCATAGCCGTCCGCTGAGCCCCGGACCCTGCTCCCCGGACGCTGCTCCCCGGACGCTGCTCCCCGGACGCTGCTCCCCGGACGCTGCTGCGTGCCTCCTGGCCCCGGCAGGGCCGGGAGGCCGATCCCGTGCGGTGAGCGGGGCGCCGTCTACCCGACCGTGAAACCGTCGCAGCCGAGGAGGTAGGCGCCGCCGTCCGAGCGCACCTGCATCCAGAGGACGGTCCAGTCGCCCGCGGTCGCCTCGGTCGTGAGGGAGTACGGCTCGCTGCCCGCGCCCGGCCACGTGAAGTCGCGCGGGTAGTCCAGGTACACCCACTCCTGACCGGCCATCTTGAAGGGCCTGCTCTGCACGATGCCGGTGATGCTGTTCCCCATGCTGCCGGCCGGGGGACGGATGATGGCGGCCATGTAGTAGTCCGGCGGGTTCCCGTACTTGAACCGGACGCCGATCTGGGTGGTTTCGGTCGTGACCGGCTCGCGCTCGGCCGACATCTGCAGGTCCCTGGCGACCTGCATGTCCTTCGGGGCGACGGCGGGGATGCAGGTGCCGTCCGCACTGCGGTAGGTGGTCTCCTGGAAGTCGGACGTGGGCTCCTTGACGATCCACCGGTCCGGCGGACGGCCGCCGGAGGCGGGGCTCCGGCCCGTGGTCTCGACCGCGCCGGGGGTTTCGGCGGCACCGGAACCCCCGGCCGCCGGGTCCGGGTCCCCGCTCGACGGGCTCCCGGGGGTGCTGGAGCGCGCCGCGGCGGTTCCGGCCCCGCCGGTTCCGCCGCCGCCGCCGCCGTCGTCGTCGGTCGCGGCGCGGATGGCGAACGCGCCGCCCAGGACGACGACCGCCACGCCCGCGGCGGCCGCGGCGACGAGCGGGCCGCGCCGGCCGCCGAGCAGCCCGCCCGGCGGCCCGTCCACGCGGGTCCGGTCCGGCGGGACGAGCCCGGCCGTGGCGGCGTCCGCGACGCTCATCGGGAGCGGAGGAAGACCGGTCACGCGGCGCCGGTACTCGGGATCGGCGGCGAGGCCGTCCCCGGCGGCGTCGCCGAGCAGCTCCAGCAGCCGCTCGGGGGTGACGCGGTCGTCCGGGTCCTTGCGCGCGCACAGCTCGATGAGTTCGGCGACGCGCGGCTCGACTCCGGCGACGTCGATCTCGCCGTTCAGCGTCCGCATGAGGACGGCCTCGATGCGGCCGCCGCCGAACGGCGGGCGCCCGGTCGCGGCGTAGGCGATCGTCCCGGCGAGCGAGAACACGTCGGACGCGGCCACCGGCTCCTGCTCCCGGACGACCTCGGGCGCGACGTAGCCGGGAGTCCCGTTCCACGCACCGGTCTGGGTGATCTGCGTCTGCCCCTCGCCCCGCGCGATGCCGAAGTCGATGAGGCGCGGGCCATCGGGAGCGAGGATCACGTTGCCCGGCTTGAGGTCGCGGTGCTGGACGCCCTGCCGGTGGATCTCCAGCAGCCCCCGGGCCAGTTCGGCCAGCAGCCGCAGGCAGGTGCCGGGAGGCAGCGGCCCGTGCTCGGCGACGGCCTGCCTCAGCGTCGGGCCGGGAACGTACTCGGTCGCGAGCCAGTACGGGGGCTCGGCGAGTCCCGCGCCGACCATCGCGGCGGCGCACCTGCTGCGGACCCGCTCGACGGTCGCGACCTCGCGGCGGAAGCGGGCGAGCGCCTGCTCGCTCTCGAAGTCGTCCCGGATCACCTTGAGGGCGACGTGCCGTCCGCCCTCGGTGAGTCCAAGGTAGACCTGGCCCATGCCGCCCGCGCCGATCCGGGCGAGCAGGGGGTATCCGCCGATGGCGGTGGGGTCCTCCGGTCGCAGTGGCTCCACGGTCACCGGCCGTCCCTTCGTGCGCTCATGCCGCGCATGATCTCACTTCCGGCGATCACGCGACTACACGGACGGAAGGGACGGAAGGGACGGGTCGGGCCTCAGCGGGCCTTGCGGGCGACGTGCAGGGCCCAGCCGATGAGCGGCGCCTGGAACGGGAGGCGGCCGTAGGCGGCGGCGCGCATCGGCAGCGCCCGGTGCCGCCAGTCGCGGGCCATCTTGACGTTCGCGGGGTACACCGCCAGCATCAGCCCGGCGGTCGCCAGCGCCCCGGCGCGGCGGGTGCGCGGGTGCGCGACCGCGGCGGCGCAGGCCAGCTCGGCGACGCCGCTGAGGTAGGTCCAGGTGCGCGCGCTGCCGGGCAGCCGCTCCGGGACGAGCGCGTCGAACGGCTTCGGGGCCACCATGTGCAGGGTGCCCATGGCCGCCATCGCGGTGGCGAGGTCGCGGTGCGCGCGGGGCGAGTCCGTCATGCCGAGCAGTCTGTCATATGGGACGTGGCGTCCAATAGTGGCGTACGCCACGCGGCCGGACCGGGCCACCGGTCAGCGCATGCGGCGGACCTCGTCGATGACCTCGGGCATGGCGGCGTTGGTGCCGCCGAACCAGTTCAGGAGGAAGGCGATCTGCTCGTCCGTGCAGTCCGCGAGCCGCTCGTGGACCTGCCGGGCGACCGGCTCGAAGTACCGGCCGACGCGCTCGGCCGCGCCCGGGACCAGCTCGACGATCACGCGGCGCCGGTCGTCGGGGTCGCGGGTGCGGCGGACGTGCCCGGACTTCTCCAGCCGGTCGATCACGGCGGTGATGGCGCCGCCCGTCGTGATCCCCATCAGCTTCGCGAGGCTGCCGGGGGTCTGCGGGCCGTCGAGCGCGAGCGCGTTGACGCACTGCGCGTCGGTGACGTTCATCCCGGACTTGCCCGCCGTCGCGTGATGCAGCAGGACCGTGTACATGGTGTTGCGCTGCAACGCCGACGCCAGCAGTTCGGCGGGCGTGCGTCCGCGCTCGGGGGTCGCCACGACCCACCTCCGTCATCTCGCATGTGGAGCGTTCGGAGAGTTTAGTGGGCGGCGACGCAGCGGCGCGGCCCGGCGATCGGCGGTTCGATGGCGGACGGGGCGGCGAGCGCGCCGAGCAGCCGAAGCTTCCCGGCGGCCTCCGATCCCGGCTCGGCGGTGCAGACCACCACGTGGACGTCGGTGCCCGGCACGGTGAGCACGTCGCAGTCCAGGCGCAGCTCGCCGACGTCGGGGTGGTGGATCGTCTTGCTGTCGGTGACGTGCGCGCCCACCTCGTGCGAGGCCCACAGCTCCGCGAAGCGGGGGCTGTGCCGCCGCAGGTCGGCGATCAGCCGGCGGAGCCGGACGTCCCCGGGGAAGCGCGCGGTGGCGGCCCGCAGGTCGGCGACCACGGCCGTCTCGAAGCGCTCCGTCTGCTCGGCGGTGTGGCTCACCCGGGTGGGCGTCCCGGTGAAGTGCCGCCACGGCAGGCTGCGGTCGCGTTCGCCCGCGCCGTCGCCGTCCCCGGTGAGCGCGGCGTGCAGGGGGTTCCAGGCGATCAGCGTCCAGGCCGCGTCGTAGACGGCGACCGGGGAGCCGTCCAGCCGGTCCAGCAGCCGCAGGACGCCGGGCGTGAGGTGCGCCGAGACCCGTTCGGGGGCGGGTGCGAGCCGTCCGGCCAGCAGGAACAGGTGGCGGCGCTCGTCCGCCGACAGCCGCAGCGCCCGCGCCAGGGCGATGAGGATCTGCACCGAGGGCGAGGCGGCCCGCCCCTGCTCCAGCCGCACCACGTAGTCCACCGACATGCCGGCCAGCCGCGCCAGCTCCTCGCGGCGCAGCCCGGCCACCCGGCGGGGCCGGCCGACGGGCAGCCCCGCCGCGGCGGGGTCGGCCCGGCGGCGCCAGGTCCGCAGCGCGACGCCGAGGTCGTTCGCCCCCGCCGCCGCGCCGTCGCGCACGCTCATGGCGTCCACTATAGGAAGGTTGCACGGCGCCGGGCCGCGCACCCGAGTGGTACCGCTTTTCCCAGGAAGAGGCGGGTACTGCCACGTTCGCGCCGCCGCACCCAGGATCGGGGCCATGAGCATCACACTGATCACCGGAGCCAACCGGGGGCTGGGCTTCGAGACCGCGCGGCGCCTCGTGGCGGCCGGGCACACCGTGTTCGCCGGTGCCCGGGACGTCCGGCGCGGCGAGGACGCGGCCCGCGCGCTCGGCGCCCGGCCGCTGCGCGTCGACGTCACCGACGACGAGTCGGTGCGCCGCGCCGCCGCGCGCGTCCGCGACGAGGCCGGACGCCTCGACGTCCTCGTGAACAACGCGGGGATCGTCGGCGCGCGCAAGCCGGTAGCCGACACCACCGCCGACGACATGCTGGCCTGCTACGACACGAACGTCTTCGGGGTCGTCCGGGTGATGCGGGCGTTCCTGCCGCTGCTGGAGCGCGGCACCGCGCCGGTCGTGGTGAACGTCGGCAGCGGGCTGGGGTCGCTGGCCGCGGCCACCGATCCGGCGGCCCGCGCCGAGCATGCGCCCACCTGGATCCCCACGCTGGACTACGCCTCGGCCAAGGCGGCGCTGAACATGGTCACCGCGCAGTACGCCCACGCCTTTCCGGGCGTCCGGGTGAACGCGGTCGATCCCGGCCACACCGCCACCGACCTCAACGGCCGCACCGGCCCGCAGACGGTCGAGGAGGGCGCCGAGATCATCGTGCGCATGGCCACGATCGGCGCGGACGGCCCGACGGGCGGGTACTTCGCGGCCGCCGGTCCGGTGCCGTGGTGACCCCCGGAACGCGCACGGTCGAGTTCGTCTTCGACGTCGCCTGCGTCAACTCCTACCTGATGTTCACGCGGTGGACGCGGGTCGCCCGGCGGTTCCGCGCGGGCGGCGGCGAGGTCGAGACGGCGCTGCTGCCGTACCGGTTCGAGCCCGGCATCGATCCGGCGGGCGAGCCGCTGGTGGAGACGCACCGCCGCCTCCTCGGCGAGGAGGCGGCGCTCGCGGTGCAGGCGACCGCGGACTTCGGCGCCGCGGAGGGGATGCGGGTCGACTTCACCCGCGTCGTCTCCACCAACACCTTCGAGGCCCACCGCCGCATCGCCTGGGCCGTCGAGCAGGGCCGGGGCGAGGCCATGACCGAGCGGCTGTACCGGGCGTACTTCACCGACGGGGTCAACGTGGCCGACCCCGCGGTGCTGGCCCGGCTGACCCGTGAGGCGGGCGTCGAACCGGGCACGAGCGGGCCCGAGGAATTGCGCCGGGAGCTGGAACGCGTGCGGGGGCTCGGCTTCGACCGCGAGTCGGTGCCCGCGTTCCGCTTCGGCGGCGGCCTCGTGCTCACCGGACGGCGGACCGAGGACGAGCTCCTCGCCGCGCTCACGGGCTGACCCCGGCCCGGCCGTGTGGGTCAGGTCATGGTCGCGGACGCCGTGACCAGTGCCGGGACGGCCCTATCATGGTTTTGTTAGGCCCGCTAACAGTGGGTCGAGGCAGGGCCCCGATCCTCACAAAGGTTCGGGGCCGACCCATAACGGACGTCTCAGCGCGCTTCCTCCGCGACCTGCTTGGCCCAGCGGTAGTCCGCCTTCCCCGCCGGGGAGCGCTTCATCTCCTTCACGAACGCGTACGTGCGCGGCACCTTGTAGCCCGACAACTCGCGGCGGCAGTGCGCGTCGAGGTCGGCGGCGGGCGGCGCGTCGCCGGTCGGCTGCACCACGGCCGCCACGCGGTTGCCCCAGCGCTCGTCCGGGATGCCCGTCACGACCGCGTCGTACACCGCCGGATGCCCCTTCAGGACGGCCTCGACCTCCTCGGGGAACACCTTCTCGCCGCCGGTGTTGATCGCCTGCGAGCCCCGGCCGAACACCGCGATCGAGCCGTCCTCCTCGACCGTCGCCATGTCGCCGGTGAGCAGCCAGCGACGGCCGTCCACCACGGGGAACGTCCTCGCGGTCTTGTCGGGGTCGTTGTAGTAGCCGTGCGCGATGTACCCGCTGCGCGCGACCTGGCCCATGACGCCGGAACCGGGCTTCACCGGGCGGAGCCCGTCGTCCAGGACGGTCACGTTCTCCACGTCCGGCGCGAACCGCAGGCCCTTCTCCGGGGACGACCCCGACACCGCCTCGGCCGTCGACCCGGACTCGGTCGAGCCGAACCGATCGAGGATGATGCTGTTCGGGAGGAGTCCCTGGAGGCGCTCCCGCACGGTGCCGGTGAGGATCGCCCCCGTCGAGACGAACGCGAGCAGCGACGACGTGTCGTGCCGGCCGGTGGCGAGTTCGTCCGCCATCGGGATCGCCATCGCGTCCCCGGTGACGGTCAGGGAGTTGACCTTCTCCCGCGTGATCGTCCGCCACACCTCGCCCGCGTCGAACTTGCGCGTGTAGACGAGCGTCGCGCCCATGAACCACGCGATCCACGTGGCCATCTGCGCGGCGCCGTGCATGAGCGGCGCGATCGGCATCATCACCATCGGGCCCGAGTCGCGCGCCAGCTCCACGACGTCCTCGGGCCGCTCGGGGCGCGGGAACGTCGGGTTCCAGAACGCGAACAGCATCTGTTCGGTGGACCACATGACGCCCTTGGGCATCCCCGTGGTGCCGCCCGTGTAGACGATGTAGATGTCGTCGGCCGAACGCGGCGGGAACCCGCGCGCGCCGTCGGCGTTCTGCACCGCGTCGTCGTACCGGACGGCGCCCTCGATGGACGGGGTCCCGCCCACGGCGATGAGATGCCGCAGCCGGGGGACCTCCGGGACGACCGCCGCCACCCTCTCCTCGAACTCCACGTCGTACAGCAGCGCGACGCTGTCGGAGTCCTGGTAGATGTAGCGGAGCTCGCCCTCGACGTACCGGTAGTTGACGTTGATCGGCACCGCGCGGATCTTCAGCGCGGCCAGCAGCGCCGCCGCGTACTCGACGCCGTTGTAGAGCTGGACGGCGACGTGCTGCCCGGGTTCGACCCCGGACGCCGCCAGGTGGTGCGCGAGCCGGTTGGCGTGCTCGTCCAGCTCGGCGTAGGTGAGCCGGCGGTCGCCGCAGACCAGCGCGGTCCGGTCCCCGATCGCGTCCGCGACTCCCTCGAACAGGTCAGCGTGGTTGTACTCCATCGGACACCCTCCGCAGGGTGGTTGGGGCGGGGAGAGATGGATGGGGGATTGAGGTGGGTGGGGGTGGAGCCGTCACGTCACGGCTTCTCGCTGCCGACGATCCACATCGCGTAGAACTGGGCGCCGCCGCCGTAGGCGTGCCCGAGGGCGCGGCGGGCGCCGTCCACCTGGTGCTCCCCGGCCCGGTCGCTGACCTGCATCGCCGCCTCCGCGAAGCGGATCATCCCGGACGCGCCGATCGGGTTGGACGACAGCACGCCGCCCGACGGGTTCCACGGGGTGTCGCCGTCGAAGGCCGTCGCGCCCGACTCGGTGAGCTTCCAGCCCTCGCCCTCGCCGCAGAACCCGAGGTTCTCCAGCCACATCGGCTCGTACCAGGAGAAGGGGACGTACACCTCGGCGCAGTCGAGTTCGCGGCGCGGGTCGGCGATGCCGGCCTGCGCGTAGACGTCGGCGGCGCAGTCCTTGCCGGCCTGCGGGCTGACGTTGTCGCGGCCCGAGAACGTGATCGGCTCCGAGCGCATCGACGCCGCCTGCACCCACGCGGGCTTGCCGGGCGCCTTCTTCGCGGCGTCCTCGGACGCGAGCACCATCGCGCACGCGCCGTCCGACGACGGGCAGGTGTCCAGGTAGCGGATCGGCTCCCACAGCATCGGCGTCGACTCGACCATCGCCTGGTCGATGCCGGGGATCTTCAGGTGCGCGTACTGGTTGCGCAGCGCGTTCTGCCGGTCCTTGACGGCGACGAGGTGCCCGATGTGCTCGGGCGCGCCCGACCGGCGGATGTACGCGCGGATGTGCGGGGCGAAGTAGCCGCCCGCGCCCACCACCAGCGACGTCGTGAACGGCGAGTTCACCGTCAGCGCCCACGTCGCGTTCGACTCCGACTGCTTCTCCCACGCCAGCGTGAGCACCCGGTCGTGGACACCGCTGCGGACGAGGTTCGCCGCGACGATCGCGGTCGAGCCGCCGACCGAACCGGCCGTGTGCACCCGGATGAGGGGCTTGCCCGCGGCGCCCAGCGCGTCCGCGAGGAACACCTCCGGCATGACGACGCCCTCGAACAGGTCGGGAGCCTTGCCGACGACGATCGCGTCGATGTCCCGCCAGGTCAGCCCGGCGTCGTCGAGGGCGCGCCGGGCCGCCTCGCGCAGCAGCCCCGCCATCGACACGTCCAGGCGCTTGGTCTTGTACTGCGTCTGCCCGACGCCGATGACCGCACAGGAGTTGGCCATTACTTCTCTCCCGACATCACGCACACGAGGTTCTGCTGCAGGCAGGGACCGGACGACGCGTGCCCGAGCGTCCGCGCCGCCGTCCCGTCGTGGATCCGGGCCGCGGCCTCGCCGATGCGGATGAGGCCGGCCGCCATCACCGGGTTCGCCGCGAGGGCCCCGCCGGACGGGTTGACGGTGGCGCCGTCGCCGAGCCCGAGGGCCTCGCGCAGGATCAGCTCCTCGTGGCTGAACTGCGCGTGCAGCTCCGCGATCTCGACTCCGGCCGCGCCCGCCTTCTCCCCCGCGAGCCGCGTCGACTCCGACCGGGTCAGGTCGCGGACGCCCGGCGAGTGCGGCTCGACGCGGTGGTCGATCCCGGTGAT
Organism: Actinomadura cremea; assembly: GCF_014648495.1. Classification (GTDB taxonomy): domain Bacteria; phylum Actinomycetota; class Actinomycetes; order Streptosporangiales; family Streptosporangiaceae; genus Spirillospora; species Spirillospora cremea. Next base: position 6,993 of record NZ_BMRF01000002.1, on the reverse strand, counting down.
CCACGCGGGCCGCTCGCACAGCTCGCGCGCCTTGTCGCCCGCCGCGAGGACGATCGCCGCGGCGCCGTCGGTGAGCGGTGCGACGTCGTGCGTCCGCAGCGGGGCGACGTCGAAGCCCGCGTCGCCCGCGGGATCGGGCAGGTCGAGGGCGAACGGGTTGCCGCGCCCGGCCGCACGGGACCGTGCGGCGACCGCGCGCAGGTCGTCCTCCTTGGCGCCCGACCTCTCCATGTACGCGCGGGCCTGCATGGCGGCCAGCGACACGTGGTCGACGCCGAGCGGCGCCAGGTAGTACGGGTCGTGCTGCTGCGTGAAGATCGCGCGGATGTCGTTCTGCGTCGACTTGCCGAACCCGTACACGAGGGCGGTGTCGATCTCGCCGATCTGCAGCTTCACCCACGCCTCGTACAGCGCCCAGGCGCCGTCCATCTCGACGTGGCTCTCGGAGATCGGCGGCCACGCGCCGACCGTGTCCAGCGCCGACACGAACGCGAACGGCGCGCCCTGCAGGTAGTCGCAGGACCCCGAGCAGGTGAAACCGAACCGCGTCAGGCCGGTCCGCTCCTTGATCTCGCCGATCACCGGGGCGAGGATCTCGGTCTCCAGCAGCCCCTGGTCCTCGCCGCTGTGCTCGCTCTGCGTGAAGGCGACGACGGCTACTTCTCGCATCAGAGGTAGTCCTTGATCTCGTCGAAGGGGACGTCCGGCTCGTCGATGGGCTCGAACCACTTGATGTTGCCCACGTCCGCGGACCACTCCTCGCGGGGCCGCCAGGCGGCCTTGACGCGCTGGCCCATCCGGACCTGGTCGGCCGGGACGCCCGCGATCAGCGTCAGCATCGTGACGCCCGCGCCGTCGAGCAGGACGTACCCGGACACGAACGGCACCTCGGGCGCCCGCGGGTCGGGGATGTTGTTGACCGCGAACGTCGTGACGGTGCCGACGTCCGGCAGCTCGACCTCCTCGGGCATCGGCACGCCGTCGCGCGGGCACGTCTCCTTCATCGGGACGATGACCGCCTCGCACACCGGGCAGCGGTTGCCGATGATGCGGCCCTGCGAGATCCCCTCCAGGTAGCGGCGCAGCGCCCGCCCGCCGCTCAGCCGGTACTCCAGCTTCGCCTGCGGGTTGATCATCGTGACCTCGGGGACGAAGCACTCGATGTCGCCGATCCCGCCGGTGCGCTCGGCCCGCCACTTCGGCCGGACCCGCATCCCGGTCTTGAGGAACTTCGGCGGCTCGGCGCCCGCGTCGAACACCCCGGCGTCCAGCGCGTGGACGAGCGCGGTGTCGGCGCCGTCCGGGCGGACCAGGGCCCACGCGAACGGACGGTCGAAGGGGTGCTCCTTCGCCGGGTGCGGCACCCACGACCAGGTGGTCACGGTCCCGGCGGGCCCGACCTCGACGAACTCGCCGGTGACGTCGTCGCCGGTGTCGGGGTCGTACTCGGTCGGCGGCACGAGCACGCGGCCCCCGCTCGTCCGGACCCCGACCATGCGGCCGTCCCGCAGCTCGCTCAGGAACCGGCCGATGACCGGGCCGACTGAGCGGGTGTAGCCGCCGGGGAACTCGACGACGTGGTTCACGTCAGATGGCACTCTCACGGTCCTTCCAGTACGGGTCCCTGAGCTTGCGCTTGAGCAGCTTGCCGTTCGGCTCGCGCGGCATCGTCTCGATGAAGTCGATCGACTTCGGCCACTTCATCTTGGCGAGCCGGCCCTCCAGGGACGCGAGGATCTCGGCCGCCAGCTCCGGCCCCGGCGCGGCGCCCGCCGCGGGCTCCACGACCGCCTTGATCTGCTCGCCCCACTCCTCGTCGGGGATGCCGAACACGGCGACGTCCGCGACCTTGGGGTGCATGGTGATCTCGTTCTCGATCTCGGCGGGGTAGATGTTCGCGCCGCCCGAGATGATCATGTCGGCCTTGCGGTCGGACAGGAACAGGAAGCCGTCCTCGGTCAGGTAGCCGATGTCGCCGACGGTGAAGTAGCCCTTGAGGCGATCCTTCTCCGTCTTCTCCTTGTCGCCCTTGTACTCGAAGTCCGCGCCGGCCATCTTCATGTAGATCGTGCCGTGCGTCCCCGTCGAGACGGGTTCGCCGTCATCGTCCACGATGAGCAGCTCGCTGATCGGCCACGCGTTCCCGACCGTCCCGGGGTGCGCGCGCCAGTCCGCGGGGCTGGCGATCGTCCCGCCGCCCTCGGTCGCCGCGTAGTACTCCCAGATGCAGTCGCCCCACCACTCGAGCATCTGCTGCTTGATCGGCACGGGGCAGGGCGCGGCCGCGTGGATCGCCCACTGCATCGACGACACGTCGTACCGGTTCCGCACGTCCTCCGGCAGCGCCAGCAGCCGCTTGAAGTGCGTCGGCACCATGTGCGTGTTCGTGACGCGGTGCTCCTGGATCGTCCGCAGGCAGTCTTCGGCTTCCCACTTGTCCGTGTAGACGAGCGTGTGCCCCATGTGCAACGCCGTCCCGCCGAACTGGGTGACCGCCGTGTGGTAGTTCGGCGACGTGATCAGGTGCGCCTGCGGCTCGCCGCCCGCCGGGCTCCCCGGCGGGATGCCGAACAGGCCCAGCAGGAACGTCATCAGTTCCGCGCTGTCGTCCGGGTCGATCCCCATCAGCGCGCGCTTGACGCCCTTGGGCCGTCCGGTCGTCCCGGACGTGTAGTGCATCGTCGCGCCGTTGGTGCGATCGTCCGGCATGCTGTCGGGCTGACCGCCCACCAGTTCGTCGTACGGGCGGAACCCCTCGACCTCACCGAACGCGAACCGCCGGTGGGCCTCGATCTCCTCGCCCGCGCGCGCGCCTTCCTTCGCGTACCGCTCGTGGACGAAGAACGCCTTCGCCTCGCTGTCGGACACGATGTAACCGATCTCCGGACCCGTCAGGTGCCAGTTGATCGGCGTGTAGTACCAGCCTGCCTGCAGCGTCGCGAGGTAGAGCACCAGCCCCTCGACGCCGTTCGGAACGAGCCCGCAGACCGCGTCGCCCTTCTCCAGGCCGAGCCCGCGAAGCCCGTGGACGAGCCGGTTCGCGCGGGCGAGCAGGTCACCCGCGGTGTACCGCGTTCCGTCCGGGTCGACGGCGGCCACCCATTCGGGATCGGCCTGCGCCAACCGCCAAAAGCCCAACGCTCCCATCGGGTCTCCCTCCGTGAGCACGGGTGAGCGCCGTCACACTCCGGCGCCCGACCGCCAAAGTAGATCACGTTCTCGTTTTGCAGAGCAAGACCTACCGGCCGGGGAAGACTCTTACTAGAATCTGTTCTCGTTTCTTACCCTGCAGGAGGGACCGCCGTGGAACGGCTGCCGATCAGCACCGAGCACTGCACCGTCGAGCGCGACGGTCACGTCGTCATCGTCACGATGAACCGGCCGGAGGCCCGCAACGCGTTCAGCGGGAGCATGCTGCTCGGTCTCGCCGAGGCGTGGCAGTACATGTCCGACACCCCGGAGGTCCGCGTCGGGATCCTCACCGGCGCCGAGGGGACGTTCTGCGCGGGCGCCGACCTGAAGGCCATGGGCGAACCGCCGTCCGACCCCGAGATCAAGGCGCGGATGGACCGCATCGACAACTGGCACTGGAAGGGCCTGCTCCGCGAGGGGCGCCCCACGAAGCCGCTCATCTGCGCCATCGAGGGCTGGGCCGTCGCGGGCGGCACCGAGCTGCTCGCCGGCACCGACCTGCGCGTCGTCGCCGAGGGCGCCACCCTCGGCCTCTACGAGGCCAAGCGCGGCCTGTTCCCGATGGGCGGCTGCGCGATCCGGCTCCCCCGCCAGATCGGCTACGCCAACGCGATGGACATCCTGCTCACCGCGCGCTCGGTCACCCCGCGCGAGGCCCTCGAGATGGGCCTCATCAACAAGATCGTCCCGAACGGCTCGGCGCTCGCCGCCGCCCGCGAGCTCGCCGACCAGATCGCCGAGTGCGGCCCCCTCGCCGTCCAGGCCATCCTGCGCACCTACCGCGAGACCGAGCACCTCTCCGAGGAGGACGCGCTCAAGATCTCCGACGAGATCGGCTGGCCCGTCATCGGCTCCGAGGACGCCAAGGAGGGCTCCAAGGCGTTCAAGGAGAAGCGTCCCGCCGTCTACCAGGGCAAATGAGCCGAGGCGACGCCTGAAGCAGGGGCGAGGTTCACTTCCTCGCCCCTGCCGTCCGGACACGGACAACGCCTTGACCAGCAAGAACACGGCGCAGCATGATTTCTCGCCTCGAAGAGGGGGAAATGATGACACGCACCTTCGCGGCCGCATGCGCGGTCAGCGGACTCCTGCTCGCCGCCTGCGGCTCGACGCCCGCTCCGCCCGCGAGGGCCGTGCTCTCCGCGTCCCCCACGGTCCCGGCGGCGACCACCCCCGCCGAGACCGCCCCGGCCGTCGACAGGCGAACGGTCACCAGGAAGCGCCCGATCCCCTTCACGACCCGGAAGGTGAACGACCCGTCCCTCGACAGGGGCGCCACCCGGGTGAAGCGGAGCGGGGCCGAGGGCGTGATGACCTACACCTACGAGGTCACCTACACCGACGGCGAGCCGACCGCCAAGAAACTGCTGGGCGAGAAGGTCACGAAGAAGCCCGTCTCCAGGATCATCGCGGTCGGCACCAGATCGGCACCGTCGTGCGACGAGAACTACAGCGGCGCCTGCGTGCCGATCGCCTCCGACGTCGACTGCGAGGGCGGCAGCGGCAACGGCCCCGCCTACGTCGCGGGCCCCGTCCGCGTGGTCGGTGACGACGTCTACGGCCTGGACCGGGACGGCGACGGCACCGCCTGCGACACCTGACCGTGGAGAACGGTCACTCCCATGTGGTCCCGGCGGGCACCCGGAGGGTGGTGTTGATGCGGTTGAAGAAGTTGGTGATCGCCACCATCAGCACCAGGGACCCGAGCTGCCGGTCGTCGTAGTGCCGCGCGGCCTCCGCCCAGATCTCGTCGGTGACCGCGCCGGGCCGGTCGGCGAGCCGCGTCGCGGCCTCCGCGAGCGCCAGCGCGGCACGCTCGGCGTCGTCGAAAAGCGGATTGTCGTACCAGGCCGCGAGGCCGAGGAGCTTCTCGGAACCGGCACCGGACTTGGCCGCGCTCGTCGCACCGGCGTCGACGCAGGCGCTGCAGCCGTTGATCTGGCTCGCGCGCAGATGCACCAGCTCGAGCGTCTGCCCCGGGACACCGCCCGCGTACACCTCCTTGAACAGGTGCTGGACGCCCTTCGTGATGTCGGGCCCGCTCGCCGCGTTCTGAATGCGTGCTGTCATTTCCCCTCCAGGGTTCGATGGACGGCACTACGACGTCCGGCGCCCGCGGAAGGTAACGTCGGCGCCGCCGTTACCTCTCCGGCGTGGGATGCGTCCTGGTGGTGACACCGCCGTACGCCGAGGAGAACCGTGACCGAAGACGACGAGCTCGCCGCGCAGTTCGAGACCCAGCGCGCCTACCTCCACGCCATCGCGTTCCGCATGCTCGGCTCGCACGCCGATGCGGACGACGCCGTCCAGGAGGCGTGGCTGCGACTCGCCCGGACCGGTCGCGACGGCATCGAGGACCTGCGGGGCTGGCTCACCACGGTGACCGGCCGGATCTGCCTGGACGTGCTCCGCAGGCGCGGGTCGCGGCGCGAGCAGCCGCTCGAACTCGACCTCGGCACGCTCCCCCGCGAGGCGATCGGGGACTCCCGTGCGAACCCCGAGAAGGAGGCCCTGCTCGCCGACTCCGTCGGCCTCGCGCTGTACGTCGTCATGGACGCTCTCACCCCGGCGGAACGGGTGTCGTTCGTGCTCCACGACATCTTCGAAGTCCCCTTCGACGCGATCGCGGCCATTCTCGGCCGGAGCGCCCCGGCCACCAAGATGCTCGCGAGCCGCGCCCGGGGGCGGCTGCGATCGGGCCGCCCCGCTGCCGGCTCCCATGCCGCGGCCCGGGACGTCATCGACGCGTTCATGGCGGCGGTCGGCAGGGGCGACGTCGCCGAGCTGCTGACCGTGCTGGCCCCCGACGTCGAGCTGCGGGCCCAGGGCCCCGAAGGCACCGCCGTTCTCCGCGGCGCGAAGGAGATCGCCGCCCAGGCGACGATGTTCGCGCGCCCGGCCGCGCTGGCTCACCCGGCGCTCGTCGGCGGCGTCCCGGGCGTCGTCATCACCATCGGCGGACGACCGGTCACGGTCCTGGCCTTCACGGTCGAGGACGGGGTCGTCACCGCGATCCACGGCCGGACCGACCCGGTCCGGCTGGGCCAGATCGTCCCGTCCTGGGTCGCGTGACGCCGCCGTCACCGCCCGCCCGCGAGGTCCGCGCGACGGGCCGTGGCCGTCCGCCAGAGGACGGGGATGAGGACGGCGCCGACGGCCGCGTGAGCGAGCGCGAGCACCACCTTGCTGCCGCCCGTCGCCTGCACGCCGGTGAACGGCAGGAACGACACCGCGAGCAGCGTCAGCGCACCCGCCGTCCAGATCCGGGCGGCGTGCGCCGTCACGCGCTCCAGCCCGGCGAGCACCGCCCAGCCCAGCAGCGACGGCAGCAGCGCGAAGACTCCCATGGCCGCCGCACTCACGTCCTGGGGCTCCTGCCCCTCCGGCCGGACGACCAGGTCGTGGCCCAGCACCGGTTCCCCGATCGTCCAGACCACGAGGGCGGCCGCGGTCGCGCCCACCACCGCCAGCGCCCGCGCGCGCCGCCGCTTCCCGAGGCCGACCGTCCCGCCCTTGCTCTCTTGCATCGTCATGGCGCTCCCTTTGTGTCTGAGGTGCTGAAGCACTGCCCGAGGCAGATCGACAGGGCATCACTCGGGGAGCTGCACGGGCCAGCGACTTAAGTAGGGGTTACGCTGCGGAGATGAAACCCCGGGCGGGTGCCGGGACGGGCTTGAGCGCGTGCGCCCTCGAAACCGCCGAGGCGCTCCTTGCCATCGTGCAGGCCGCGCCCCAAGACCTAATGGGAGCTGCCGGGTCAGCCACGCTGGCAGACTCGGTGCCTGGTAGCCGCCGGCGGGT
>NZ_BMRF01000001.1 GCF_014648495.1 Actinomadura cremea | reverse complement strand
CTTAACCTGCAGAAACAGGATCACGCGGAGATCAACTCATACACCACTCCGCTGGACGTGACCCGGAGGCTGCAGCCGCCCAGTTGACTCGATCGCCCGACAGGGGATGTGGCTGGATCTGCAACACAGATGTCGTACTGGTGGAGTAACTGTCGGTGGGGCATGGTTTAGTGCGGTAGTGACCTCGAACGAGACCCTGTCGTACGCTTCAGTCAGCGCCACTCCGCGTCCGCCGCGAGTCGTCATCGTGGTCGACGGCGGCGAGCACTGGAGTTACTGGGTGCGCCGCGCTCTCTATCGTGCGGACAAGGTTTGGGGCGGCGCTGGCTTCGCGGTTGTCCCACACCGCGGCGGGCGAGTAGACCCGGTGCTGCTACGCGGATGCGAGGCGTACGATCCGGACTTCGTCGTGACGTACAGCCCAACGGTCGCGGAGGTCGAACACTTCCATCCGGGTTCCATCCGAGTAAACGGAGAGGATGGCGAGCCCCTTACCGAAGCCGATCGAGAGCGAATGCTCGATACGGTACGTACTCGAGAGGTGCTCAGCAACCAGGACGAGGCGGCCCGAAAGCAGATCGTCGCCGCGTGTTCGTCCTACCGGTCCCGGCTCACGGATGCTGGGTGGGACGAGGATGTCACGTCACTAACCGAGGAATCGCGCGAACACTTCGCGAGCGCCCTCGACATGCCGAGTACCTGGCAGGGATCCGTCCTTGCCTGCCCCGCGAACTGGGGTGGCACACTCGGTGCCGCGGTGGCATCCCATGCCGGGGTTGCTGAACCACCGTCGCGCGACGTGGAGGAACCCGAACTCCATGATGACGCGCGCAACCTACTGACGTCGTGGCTCCTGGATCAGCCAGGCGGCTCGCTGCCCTACGAACTCGTATGGCATCCGAATGCAGCAGTCGGGGTGGATACCAAAACTACACCGACCGCGCATGAGCGCACCAAGACATATCTAGCCGAGATCGCCACCGGCCTCGGTCTCCGCCGTACTGGACTGCTGGTCGTTGGTGACAGCGCGGAGGATTTCGCGCTAGCACGGCTGTGGCAGTTGACGTTCGGCACTGCCTACTGGCTACCGCCCGCGCTGGGCGTAGACGAGGACACCATGCCGTGGCCCATCCCATACGGCGTGGCGAGGATCGCTCGGGATCTCTCTCGCCGTTCGAATTATCTGGCGCTTACATCGATGTCGCGGTCGAAGAACGATATTGAGCTCGTGCGTAACCGCCTGCGAGCAGGGGATCCGATAAAGAGCTCAGGAGATGAGGACGCCGCCATCCCGGTTATCCTGGGCCCTGAGCTGCCGTGGCGACAATCAGCAACAGTCGGCTTGGCTGTTCTGGACCAGTGGGATAGCCAGGCCACCGTGCCGGTATCCGTAGCGGAGGACGGCACCAGACGGATGGCCGCGCCGCTCCCCGCACCTGTGCTGGTGAACGCCGAGCTGGCCACACACTTGGACTTGAACTGGCAGGTCGACATTCATTGGCGACCAGGCCATACCGTCCGCCGGCGCGGCCTGGACAGCCAAGAACTCTTTGCCGACCGCTCGACATTTATGCTTACGTGGGCGCGCTGCAGTCGCCATGGAATGACATATCAGTCCCAACGGTTTGATCTCGTCCTGGCAGGAACCAGGCCGGAGAACACCCTTGCACGCGTTGCACTCCGCGATCTAAGCCTTGCCGCGTGGATCCGAGCAAAGGCGACCGAACACAACCTCACCGCGGCGCCCAGCGATGCCGGACGACGCACCGCGCTGTTGGCCAGCATGCTCGGCGGGCGTGAACAATACGTCAACCTTTTCGGCGGCCCGTTGCTGCCGGCCCTCCGCGCCATGCTTACGACCAGCGCGACAAGCAGCAAGGCTTATCCGGATAATGAAGGAATCTCGCTTTCATCGACTGAAGGCGTACTGACATTCGCAGGCATCTGTGCACGAACAGTTGATCTGGATCCGGCAACAGTCCGCGATCACCTCGATGCCGCGCTCCGAGCTGGAGTGCTGCGCCGCGGACTGGTACTCAGGTGTGCAATTTGCGAACAAAAGCAATTCCAGACAGTTGACAAACTTGGCCAGTGCTGGCGTTGCCTCCGCTGCGACGCTCTAAACGACCTTAACCAGCATGCATGGAAGCTTCCCCAAGACGAACCAATATGGTTCTATGACCTGCACCCAGTGGGCCGACATGTATTGAGAGAACACGGCGAGGTGCCTGCCCTACTATCTACATTCCTCCACAAGCAGCGAAATGAAAATCGAGGAACTTTCAACGATCTAGAAGAGGTCGAGTTTTCACAAGATAACCAGCCGCAAGTCGAGATCGACCTAGTAGCGTACACCGATGATGTCCTAACCGTGGCGGAGTGCAAGAGTCCCGGCGAGCTCATCGGCAAGGCGGGCAGGCGGGAGGTACAGAAGAAGTGCCGTGCAGCCACATGGCTACGCGCCGACCAGCTATTGTTCGCCACGACGGCCGAGGAGTGGACCCAGGCCACCCGCACGTTGGTCAAGAACGTAGTATCCAGCTTCGGCGAGTGGGGCTCACTCGGCCCGCCCCAGGTCAAGTTTGTGACGGGTCTGGGTAGGATCGGTGCGGAAAAAATGACGTCGCTAGACGCGCTGGACTAGCAATAATTGCGACCTAGCCTCCAACTCCCATCAGCAATTGTCGCGTGATCACGGATATATGAAGTAAGACGAGTCTCATTTCTGACTCTACTTGACGGCACACATGCCTGCATGTCGCATTTCGTCAACTCACCCCGCCATCCCATCCACATCTTGAAGGCAACTGGCGAGCGCCCCAGAAGACCGAAGGCCCGATAGTCCCTTTATTAAGTACGACACGTGCATATGATGAATAAAACTTGAGTGGCGGGGAGGCGGGTATGAAGTTCAGGCGCAGAAATTTGCAGGACCTCGGAGACCTCATCTGCGGGAACTTGGGTTCGGACGACCCGAACACCGACAACGAGCCGCGGTACTTTCCGTACCGATCAAGCATGTATATTACCGAGTTTTTCCAAGAGCTAGATACCGAGTGGTCGCATGACGGCACCACTCGACACCGATGGGTCGCCGATGTTCTAGATTCGATGCTGTCCGAGTCGCACGATGGACCAACTCGCCCTCCAGAAATCTTTTGCCGCGCAATCAACCATTTGATGAGCCCGAGCGATGCAATTAATGAGGGACCAGACCGTCCGAACGCACTTCGACAACTCAATGAGGTGCTTGTCCGCGAAGGATTTGAAGCTTTCTACGGAGAGGACAGGAACTGCTACCTGAGGCACGTTGGCACCAACACGGTGAGTGTGCTCCAGGCTAACCCACATCGGCCGCTAACTGCAGCAGAGGTGAAGCGCCGTCATGATCTTGCAGCTTACCTTGATAGCTGCAGCGAAGATCAGCTGATCGAAGAGGTGCTCTTGCCACTTTTTCGGCAACTCGGGTTTCATCGAGTCACCGCTGCTGGCCACAAGGACAAGGCACTCGAGTACGGCAAAGACGTCTGGATGCGGTATACGCTACCAACTCAGCACTACTTGTACTTTGGCATCCAGGCCAAGAAAGGTAAGCTTGATGCCTCTGGCGTGACAAAGACTGGAAACGCTAATGTCGCAGAGATTCACAACCAAGCGCTTATGATGCTGGCTCACGAGATCTTTGATCCGGAGACTAATAAGCGTGTCCTCGTAGACCATGCCTTCATCGTCGCGGGGGGCGAGATCACCAAGGCAGCGCGCAACTGGATCGGCAATGCGCTTGACGCTTCGAGGCGAAGTCAAATCATGTTCATCGACCGTGATGACATCCTCAATCTCTACGTAGTGACGAATCTACCGCTTCCCGCTGGCGCCCTCCCGCCCACCCCTTTGGATCCGTGGGACAGCACGAGGGATACGCCACCATTTTGAGTGACTTATCGGTCATGCACGCCGTGGACTAAGTGCACCGGTGGCCGGGAAGGCGCTTTGCTCTATAACGAAGTCAGCGATGGGCTGGATTATGCTTCGTTGTGCCTTGTCAGCAGGCGGCGGAGATCGGACGTGACGACGCGGTAGCTGGTGCCGATGCGGATGACTTTGCAGGGAAGCGGTTCTCGCGGGCGAGTTGGTAGGCGCGGGTTCGGCCGAGGCCGAGGGCGCGGGCTGCGGTCTCGATGGTGGTTGTCGTGGGGAGAGCGGCGAGTTCCTCGCGGGTCATCGGTTCCATGTTCAGACCTCCTGGCTGTTCGAGCGGCGAGTTTGGGCGCGGAAGGGACTGCCGCTGTCGGGAGGCTGCGCGAGGAGTGTCGCTTCGGTGATGGGCACGGGGAAGTCTTCGGCGGCCAGTGAGGCGCTGGCTCTGTCGTCTTCGTACGTCTTGTCGCGGGCGCGGATGCTATTCGTGGGCTGGGCTGGATGGCTGTGGACAGCGTTGATCTCTGCTTGCGCTTCGGTGAGGACCGTGCAGAGAGCTTGTGCGTGGTGGCGGGCTTCGGTCAGTGACTGGCCGTGGCGGCTCAGGACTTCGGTGATGTCTTCGCCGTGGTCATGGCCAAGGCGGCCGACTTGAAGCTCGCGCAGGAAGAAGCGGTTGAGCTGGTCGAGGAGCTGGTCCAGGCCGAAGGCTGCTGCACCTAGGTTGCCGAGAATGGCGTACGCGGTGGCGGGGAGAGTCAGGCCGGGCGGGCCGGCAGTGGCGTGGTTGAGGCTCTGGACGTGTTCGGGCACGGCGGCGGCGAGCCGGGTTGTTTCTTGGTCGTCACGGGACGGGCCGAGGGGGCCTTGCGTTAGGTTGGCCATGTGCGTGCTCCTTGGCGAGGTTGAGTCGCCGGTTCGGGTGGTGCTGGGTCACGGTGTCGTCCTTCCTGGTTGGGGCTTGAGCAGGCGTGCTGGCAGGTTCTTCGGAGTGCCGTGCTCGCGATGCCACATGCTCAGAGTGATCGGCTTTTACGTTCCGTTAGTATGCGGTGGCGTTGATCATTACGCCACAACCGTGCGTCTCGGCGTGGCGCGTGTGGCACGCAGGGTTCAGCGCGATGGGGGACGGCGGCGAGGGTAAGCAGGCGGCGGGGCGGCCGTCCGGGGGCGTTGGTACCGAGTGCTCGCCAGCTGCTCGCTGAGGGGGATGGGGAAGTCGGCTGCTGCGAGTCGTGCAGCGCTGCGGTTCGGGCTGTGGGGCCTCTTCACCGCTGGTAGTTCCGGAGATGTCGGGTGGGGGCCTGTTCGGCTGAGGCGGTTGAGCTGTACGGCGGCTTTGCGGGCGGCTGTTGCTTGGGCGATGCGTTGCTGCGTCTGCCGGAGGTCCGCGATGGTCTCGATGAGAGCGGCGAGGTGGATGATGAGTTGAGATAGGGCGCCGGTGAGGCTGGGGCGGTGGCTGTGGTTCAGGCGAGTGCCGATTTGTGAGCGGGCCAGTGCTCGGGCGACGGTGCGGAGGGTGCTGCCGAAGGGGGTCGGGCGTGGCTGACGTCCGTAAGGCTCGCGCGCGGCGCGGTCGTAGAAGTCGGCGGCCTGCGCGAGTTCTCTGTTGCCGGTGATGGCCGCGGTGACGTGAAGGACATCGGAGGTAGCGGCGGCCAGGTCGGCGCGGACGGCAGGGTCGTGGATGTGGCGCATCTGCCAGGTGGCCGTGGCGGTGGCTCGGGCCGCCTGCTGGTAGACCGCTGATCGTTCCTGGTGGGTGAGTTCTACTCCGCTGGGCGCATATCGCCTGGGTGCTCGTCGAGCATGTGCTCCTGGTGGGTTGGACCAGCGGTGGCGGAGTTTGGGGAGGGTGAGGTTGGTGGCGAGTTTCCCGCCGGAGAACCAGACCGGCTCCCCCTCCTGGTTGGTGTGGTGCGGTAGCGCGACGGCGTAGCCGGTGATCTCTCCAGGGGGGCGGACGCTGTGGCGGGTCTTGACCAGCACTCCTGCTTGGTTGAGGGCGGTGAAGAAGTCGTCCTCGGTCTCGGCGCCGGCTGCTGCGGTCGCGACGTGTCGGCGTAGGGCGGTGCGGGATGGCTCTGGCCAGTTCTTGCGGTGCGCAAGTTCGGTTTCGGCGCGGGAGGGGCGCGGGGCCGCGGTGCGATCGGCGGGAGCGGTCCGGGTGAGTTCGTAGCGTTCTTCGATGGTGTGGCAGGCGTCGGCGACCTTGAAGTAGTCGCGATGGACGCTGGGGTTGCGTCCGTCCTCGCGGGCCAGGACGGCGACCAGGTGGATGTGATCGTCGGCGTGCCTGACTGCGATCCAGCGGCAGGCCCGGTCGTCACCTCGTGGGGCGAACCCGGTCTGATGCATCACCTCTTCGGCGATGTCGGCCCATTCGTCGTCGGACAGGGGCCGGTCGGTGGGAGCCGCTCGGATTGAACACTGCCAGACCAGCGAGGGCAGCGGGGTGTGCCGGAGGGTGTCCAGGGGTGACGTGAGGACGCTGACCAGGTGCCGGAAGTCCCGGTCTCCGCGGGTGTCCAGGCCGGGTTCCAGGGCTATCGGGAGCCGGAACCCGGCAACCAGGTGGGGGTTGACGTGCTCGTTGCGCCTGCCGGGGCCGTACAGGTAGGAGAGCAGGCGTGCGACGCTGTGCCCTCGGGTCACTTTGCCGATCAACGCAGCCGCCGACTCGTCTCTACGGAGGCCGCGTCGACTCTGCGGAGAATTTTTTCGAGGTATGTCAATGCGGCTGGCAGTTCGGGTGGCGTTTGTCCTGTGCTGTTGGCGATGCGAGCCAGTTGATTCAGGTTCACGCCGATTCTGTTCAGCTGCCGCGCGATTGCGCGTAGTTCTTCACAGAGCGCTGTGGTCTGCTGGTGTCCGTGCCCGTTTTGGTGGACGGCTGTCTGGAGTGTGTGGACGATGAACGTCCCGTATGCCGTTCCGGCTCGGTGAGCTGCTGCGCGGATTTCTTCGTATTCCTCGTCGCTGACCCGAAAGCGCATCTCTCGGTTCCGCCGGCGGCCTCCGCCGAGCTGCGAGCGCCGCTGGAGCTTCGGTGATCTGCTGACCTGGTCGTTGCTCGCTGCGAACACCTCCGATCACGGAAGCAGGACCGCGCCCGGTCCCGCACCACAACAGTGTGCGGTGGATTCCGATGAATCCACGACGTGTCGCGACACGTTCCTACCTTGCAGCCTCTAAGTGAGTTGGCCGCTAAATCTGCCGACCGGTTTCGAGTAGAGTTCGAGACGGCTGTGTTGGGTTGAGAGGTGTCGACTGATGTCGATGGGGTCGATTTTGGTGAGGACAGTCGATAGGTTATCTGCTTTTGGTTTTGATGCGGCTTTGCGACACGGCCACGCTTCACGATTCTGGGTGCGCGGTTGTTTATGCGCTGCGGTTGAGGGGCAGCGCTTTGGCCGTTGCGTGATCACGGTGGCCCGTTTCCGTCTCGGTGAGTGCGGATGCTCAACGAGACGGGGGGCGTCTGCGGGTTGGGGGCCTGCGGCTGGTCAGGCAATCTCGAACCAGGTGTGAAGGCGGCCCGTCTCGTCGGTGTCGTAGCCGGAGCGGGCGGCCAGGGTTTCGATCAGGAGGATTCCGTGACCGTGGTCGCGGGGTTCGGTGCCGTGGCGGCGGGTCGGCCAGGTGGGGGCGCCTGCATCGATCACCTCGCAGCGGAGGGCGTTGCCGCAGTCGGAGAGGATGAGGGTGAACGTTCCGCCGTGGCGGGAGTCGGAGTGGCGCACGCTGTTGGTGCATGCCTCGGAGATCAGCAGTTGCGCTGTTGCCGTGCGGTCGGTGTCGTCCAGGATCTTGGCGGCGAACCGGCGGGCCTCGCTGACGCTCTCGGGGGTGGCCGGCAAGGTCCTGCAGCCCAGGACGCTCCAGGTCGTCATGAGTTCATCGCCTCCGCGATCGTCGGTACCGCCCGAGGGTCGGTGATCAGCGCCCAGTCGTTGGACCACACCCAGGCCCAAGTTCCGGCTTGCGGGGCGGGGACGCAGGCGATGAAGCGGGTGGTGTGCGTCCGGTGGCTCGTTACGCGGAGGACGGCGTTGTCGTCCGTTCCCAGGACGGCGGGGTGGATCTCGTGGCGCTGCAGCTGGTCCGCCAGCCAGGTCAGGAGGTGATGCCGTCGTCTTGGATCGAGTTCATTTTCCAGATTGTCCGTCATGTCGCTTTCCCGCTCTGCCGCTGTGACCTCGGGTTTTCGGGACAAGCGTGCTCCGTGACGGTTACTCTGTCGCCGTTCCATGGAGCACCTGGAAATTCAGCCGACGGACGGATGCCCCATGCATATCAACGAGTCTCCAGACCCTCGATCGTCCGTGTGGGCTTGGACTGCCTACCACCTGCGGTTTCAGCGCATGCAGCACGGCATGTCCGGCCACGCGCTGGCCAAGCTCCTCAACTGCGCTCGTTCCTCGATTTCCAGATTGGAGAACTGCGAGGCGACGCTGACCGACGCGCAGGCCGACATTCTGGACAAGGAGTGGAACACCGGGGGTCTGTTCAAAACCATGCTCTGGTATGCCCGGTTCGGGCACGACGCCAACTGGTTCAAGACCTTTACCGAGTCGGAAGGGCGCGCGTCCGTCCTGAAGATCTATACCGGTCAGTTGATCCCGGCGTTGCTGCAGACCTTCGCGTACACGCGGGCTCTCTACCTCGAGGGACGTGAATCGGACATCGACCGGCGAGCCGAGGTTCGCATCGCCCGCCAGGAGATCCTGACGAAGCAGAACCCGGCCGACCTGTGGGTTCTGCTGTCCGAGACGGCTCTGGCCTGCATGGTCGGCGGAGAGGCCGTCATGCACGAGCAACTCGCCAAGCTCATCGAGATGTCCGAGCTGCCCAACGTGATGCTCCGGATCGTCCCGAACAGCGCAGGCGCCCACCCGGGCCTCGATGGGCCATTCAAGATCATCAAGGTGAAGGAGGGACTGATCGGTTACGTGGAGGCGACCACCGGAGGACGGATCGTCCAGGAGGCCGACGAAGTCAACGGGCTCGTGGACCGGTTCGACCGCATCGGCGCGGTGGCCCTCCCCGTAGACTCCAGCCGGGCCCTACTCCAGCAACTGAAGGAGAGCATCACGTGACTTCCCCCCAGTGGCGTAAGAGCAGCCGGTCCAGTGACGGCACGAGCAGTCAATGCGTGGAGGTCGCTCGCCTCGGCAGCGCTGTCGGAATGCGGGATAGCAAGGCGCCGGGCGACGGCCATCTCGCGCTCTCGGCGGAGGTCTTTGCAGGGCTTGTAGCTAGGGCGAAGCGGGACGAGTTGGGCTTGAGGTGAGAGAAGGGCCGGGTTCGTCCGGTCCTTCTCTGCTGAGTGGAGACGGTTACTCGTCCAGGTAGAGCAGTGCGGTGATGGTCTTCTTGCAGATGTCGCAGTGCATGGGGGCCTCTTCGGAGGCCAGGTCGCACTCGACGGTGGTGACTCGGTCGATGACGCCGGTTGCGGCTTCGGCCGCCCATGCTTCGGCCCAGCGGCGGGTGTTGGCGGCGAGGTCGTCGACGTAGCGCGCGGTCATCTCGTAGAAGGCGCGGACACCGTGTTCCTTCATGTACCGCCAGTTGAACTGGAGGGACAGCAGCGCGATGGGGAAGGGGTGCTCGACCAGGCCCCGGGCCCAGCGTTCGGAGACGTCGTCGATGTCCAGGCGTGCGGCGCGCTCGTCCAGGACCTGCCACATGCCGTTCTCGTCGTACTCGATGAGCACGTCGTCGAGGAGCTTGCGGGCGCCTGCGAGGTTGCCGGTCTTCTGGGCGAACAGCTCGGAGATGGTGTGGGTGAGGTGCTCGTCGGGGCCCTTGCGGGCCTGGTCGATGGCCTGCTTGAGCTGGACGGCGTAGGCCGATTCCCACGACAGACACTCCCCGAAGGCCGACCAGGGGTCGGGGAACCCCCTCTGCTCGATCGCGGCGAAGATGCGATCGCCTTGCACGCCCATCCGTGCCTCCCTTGTCGAACTACGTCGGCCCGCACCTCCCGGTGAGGTGCGCGGCAAGTTCGCCGGTCGGGACCTGGGCCTGCTCCCCTGTGTCCATGTCCCGGACCGTGATCACTCCCGCTTCCTTGTCGGACGCCCCGTAGATCAGCGCGAAGCGCGCCTTGCGGTCGGCGGCCCACTTGAGCTGTTTGGCCAGCTTGCGGCTTGCGGCCAGATACACCTCGGTGCTCAGGCCAGCGTCCCGCAGCTTCGCGGCGAACCCCATGACCTCTGAGGCGGTGTCTTCGGCGATCACTGTGGCGGCGATGTCGATCCTGTGCGCGTCGCCTTCGTCGTCACTGAGAAGTCCGATGATGCGCTCGACGCCGAGGGAACCGCCGCAGGCCGGGACGTCCGGGCCACCGAGCGAGGAGATTAGGCCGTCGTAGCGGCCACCGCTGGCGATCGAACCCGGCATCCCCTCGGCGACCACCTCGAAGATCACGCCCGTGTAGTAGTCCAGCCCCCGGACCAGGCTCGGGGTGAACGCGATGCGGTCCTCGCCCACCTTCGGCGACGCCAACTCCAGCAAACGGCCGATCTCGTCCAGTCCCGCGCGTCCGGCCTCGCTGTCTTTGAGCGCGGTGTGCATCCGCTCGACGGCGTCATCGGCGGTCAGGTCACCGACCAGGGCATCGGCGATGTCGGGGGCCAGGGACCGGGCTTCCACCAGCTCAGCCGCGACCTTCTGTGGCGACAGCTTGTCGAGCTTGTCCAGGGTGATGAGGACGTCGCCTCCGAGGTCGGCGGGGACGCCGTACACCTCCAGCAGGCCTGTGAGGGCCTGGCGCGAGTTCACCAGCACGCGGTAGTCGCGGACGCCGACCGCGTCCAGCGCATCGGTGAGCGCGCACACGATCTCGGCGTCGGCCAGGGGCGACGCCGAACCGACCACGTCCACGTCGCACTGTGCGAACTCGCGGAACCGGCCCTTGCCCGGACGGTCGGCCCGCCACACCGGCCCCATCGCGAACCGCTTGTAGGGCATCGGGAGCTGCGAACCGTAGCCGGCGACGACTCGGGCGAGCGGGACGGTCATGTCGTAGCGCAGGGCCATATCCGCTTCACCGGTGGCCTCGTGCTCCCCGCGACGCAAGATCTTGAAGATCAGCTTGTCGCCCTCGTCGCCGTACTTGCCGGTCAGAGTCTCCAACCGCTCGAACGCCGGCGTCTGCAACGGCTCGAACCCGTACCGCTCGAACACCCCGCGGATCTGCGCAAAGACGTGCTCACGGCTGCGCAGGGCACCGGCGAGGAAGTCGCGGGTGCCCGACGGGGGGCCGGACTGCTGTGACGCCATGAGAACTCCTGACCAACGTAACCGAGTGACAATACAAAGCAAGTCATGGGAACCGGTCCACATCCGGACGCCGCGCGAGCCGGGAGACCAACGTTCTTCGATCGTATCGACGGCCCCGCCGTCCCCTTGGTCGAATCGCGGGCTTCCTCGAAGGCTCCACGGCGTGAGAGCTCCATGTAGTGCCGAACCAGTCCGGCGGCGAGGGGCGGTGTCTCGTAGCTTCTGGACGGCTGGGCGACCCTGAAGACGGCGGAAGGGCCGGGGACTCCGGCCCTTCCGCCGGTGGGCTATCGGTTGTCTGCTCTGCTCCGGGTTCTAGCGAGGGCGTCGAGGGCGGTTTCGTCGGCGTTGGGGAGGGTGTGCAGGTAGCGCTCGGTTGTTGCGATCGAGGCGTGGCCGAGGCGTTCCTTGACGACCTGGAGGTCGGCGCCGCCGTTGAGGAGCCAGGATGCGTGGGCGTGGCGTAGGTCGCGCATGGTCGGGTTGAAGTCGAGGTCGGCGGCGGCCAGGGCCGGTTTCCAGATGTTCCGGCGGAACCAGTCGCTGGGGATGTGGCCGTCGGTCTCGCGGGTGCGAGGGCGCCGAGGGTTGTCCCTGCCTCTGGATCGGCGCTCTGCTCGGTAGATGGCGAAGGTTGCTCGGCAGTGGTCACAGCGGCACTTGCCTGCGGTGTAGCCGCTGAGTGTTCCGTGCTTGTAGGTGCGTCCCTTCTCGTTCGGGTCGGTCATGCCGAGTTCGTCGGGGTCGGGGAGTTCGGTGATGCGGGCGCGGGGGCTGTCTTGGGGCGGCATCTGGAAGAAGAGGGCGTCACGGGGCAGGGCGGTGGTCTCGATGTGCTTTTCGAGCTTGGCGGTCATCTGGGCGCTGAGCTTGAAGCGGCGGTACTCCTTGTCCTTGGGGTAGTCCTTGACCAGGAACCGGCCGGCGTCGGGGTGGAACTTCGGGTTCAACTCCACGACCGTGCGGCTCACGGTGAGGACGCGTGATCTGAGGTTGAGGTCCCTGACGCGAAGCTCGCTCAGTTCACCCCAGCGGAGGCCACTTTCGATCTCGGTCTCGGCGAGCAGGCGGAAGGTCCCCGCGGGGAGCGCGTGGTAGACGTCGTCAAACTGCTCCGGGGTGATGATCTGGAGGGGTTTCCGCGGGACGGGCGGTGTCTTCACGCCGCGGCAGGGGTGGAGGAAGGTGACCTGGTCGTCGAGGGCTGTTGTGAAGATGGCACTGAGAATGATCTTGTTGTAGCGGATGGTCACCGGCGTGACACCCTGGTCCTTGAGCTTCGTGATCCAGTTGCGGACGTGCTCGGGGAGGATGTCGACCATCCGCATGGTGCCGAACTCCGGCATGAGGTGCTTGTAGATCGAGTACGTGTACGCCTCTCGGGTGCTTGCCTCCATCTGGTGGTTGGGGAGCCAGGTCTCCTCGACGTAAGTCTTGAACCTCTGCCTTCCTCGGGCCGGTTCTCCTGTTCTTCCCTCGGCGACCTTGCTCTCTGCTCGTTGCCATGCTTTGTCCGCTTCCTTCTTGTTGGTGTAGGTACCGGCTGACCTGCGGCGGCCTCTAATGTCGTCGTAGTAGGCCGTGTAGTGAGGCTTGCCGTCCTTGCCCACTCTCTTGCGTGAGTGCCCCACGAGGGCATCACCTCCTTGGCTTGATCGTCTGACCCTCGTCTGACCCTGGACTCTGAGCGATCAAGTGTCTGTGGTCATCAGCCACTGACATCTGTTGTAGGCCATCTACCTGGGATTTTACAGCCGAACGCCTTTACTGGCGGAGATTGATGTGAACGGAATAATCAGTTCGGGACGAAGAGGTCGTGGGTTCAAATCCCGCCACCCCGACAGAAATCGCCAGATCAGAGGCCGGATCTCCACCCAGGAGACCGGCCTCAAGATCTTTTGGCCCCACGGACACAGTCCGTCTCTCACCACCCTCGAGAGACACCCGCCCCGTCCATCCACCGTTCAACCACGAGCCCCCTTTGCCCGTGCCGGCCCCAGGCCCAGAACGTCGGGGAGCCACTCACACAACCGAGTGAGCGAACAAGGCGAGGCGCCCGCCCTAATGTCATCGAAGCCGACAGAGGTAAGAGCGGCCGAGTCAACCGCTGACCTTCCGCTTTTCAGAAGTACCGACCACCCTGCGCCCGCCACACCAACCAAGGTCAGACGGTGCCGGACGTACTTCCGTGGTGCGCTCTGGTTGTCGTCGTCGCCGTCAACGTTGCCGGCACTCAGAACGCCCACCGACCTCGGGCTTTCAACCGCCGAACGCGCCGCTCGTGCTGCCCTGCAGACCCGCCGCTGGGCGCGATCGATGAGCAACGTGCGCGGGTCGGCCTCCAGATCGTACAGCTCGACCTCGAACGGGTTGGCGTCGCACTCGACGAGCCGCACCAGCGCATCCCGACCCCGCCCGACCGTAGGCCGCCCCCCCGTGCCGCCAGACACGACCGCTCGCCTCCGCCTCGCCCACGGCCCGTGGAATACTTCTATACCCCTGCGGCGAGGACAAGCCGACCTGGGGCGCAGCGAAGCGAGCACCGGAAGCGGCGCGTCAGCACTTAACCCAGCCACCAACGAACCGACGGATTTACACTCCCCCCGCCAAACCGCACTGATTTGCAACTTCGCCGCCCTCGGCACATATTCGGCACGACCGATAGCGTCGCTCCGTCTTCAGGAACTCGACACTTCGCTGTCGATGGCTCGCTCAACCTCGGTGTTCGCATCGGCGATCCCCAAGTCGGACCGCATCACTGAGCGCAGGTGCTCGTTGCGACTCCAAAACCGCTCGCCATACCCAAAGGCGGTATCGAGGGAATCGCCGTCCCGCGTGTCACCGGACTCCAGCCGCTTGGCCATCGAGAACCAACCGCCAAGGTGCCCTCTAACAGCGCCGGCGACCTCAAGGACATGCCCGGGCACGGTCATCTGCGCTTCGGCATGTCGCTCGATGTACAGACGCCGAGACTCTTCGAGCTCGGCCCGGACGCCGTCGTCCACGTCCCCCGCGCGGAGAGCGAACAGGAGATCGTTGATGGCCGCACGGTACCGCCGGATAGCGATGTTCAGTGCCACATAGCAAGCTCGCCGCTGTTCCAACTCAGCCCTGCGTTGAGTAAGTTCGTACTCCTCTTGCCGCTGAATCTTGGCCAGGTCGAAGTCTTGCTGCCTGCTTCGAAGCGCCGTCCGCTGTGCGTAGATCGATCCCACCACAGTCCCAATCACGGCGATGACTGCGGCAAGTAGGGTCGTGACGTAGGCCATAGGTGGACCCTACTCCCGGAGTGATCTGAATCGCGGTGGCAGAGGCCGCTCGGCAAACGTGCCGACACCCTGAGGAGCGAGCGACCAAGCCGTGAGCCCCACCCCTCTGCTTACAAGAGAGTGGCGCACGCAAGAACTCAGAGGGTTGTTTGTTAGGGATTGTTCCGTTTGATGGTGAAGAGTCCGGCTTCGGGCTCTTCGGCCAGATCTCGGCCGACGAGGCGCTTGAGTTTGGCGCGGATGCCTTCGATGGTGTTCTTGCTGGTGGTGGGCTGGCCGAGGGCGAGAGCGACGTCTTTGGGGCGTAGGCCGTCGGGGTGGCCGACCAGGACATCCAGGATGTCGCGGTAGGCGGGTGGGAGCGGAGGCCCGGCGGTACCGGCGAGTTCCTGCAGCATCTGGTGTGTGACCTCCAGCCGTTCCAGATGGCGGCGGGCGTCGGCGAGCTCGGCGGTGAGCTGCTCGACACGGGCGCGGGCCGCGTCACGGTCGTCGGCCAGGCGGCGCAGGAGCTGGTCGGGAACGGGTGGTGGCGGCCCGCCGGTCACGCGGCCGCGCCGGCGGCCAGGACCTGGGCCGCGGGCGGGGGCGGGCTGTCGCGCCAGCGGGTGGTGGTGCCGGTCAGCCGGCGCGTCAGCCGGTCGGTGGCCGCCCAGTACAGGTGGGACTCGGCGCTGGCGGGCAGTTTCTCGTAGTCGCGGGCCAGCCGGCGGTGCAGCATGGTGGTACCGAAGGTCTGCTCGGCCACCCACCGCTTGGGCACCGGAGTGAAGCCCTTGGTCCCCGGTTCGGGCTGCACCACGGTGACGGTGATGCCCAGGGCGGCGCCATGATCGGCGACCGCGTTCTTGAAGCCCGCGTCCACCCACGCCGTCCTGACCGAGGGGTTGTCGATGGCGACCCGGTCCAAAAGCTCGATCCCGATGGCGTTGTCGTGCACGCTCGCGGCGGTCACCACCACCGCGATCAGCAGGCCCAGCGCGTCGGTGGCGATCCCGCGTTTGCGTCCCCGGCTCTTCTTCCCCGCGTCCAGCCCGGTCGTGGCCGAGGGAACTCCGGCCGCGGCGTGCACGGTCTGGGTGTCCATCGCCACCCCGGACGGGTCCTCCGTCCGTCCCGCGACCTCGCGCACCCGGCCGCGCAGCAGATCGTGGATGGTCTGGGTCAGCCCGTCATCGCGCCACCGGCCGAAGTAGTAGTACACCGCCGAGCGGGGCGGCAGGTCATGCGGCAGGTACTCCCACCCGCACCCCGTCCGCTCCTGATACAAGATCGCGTTCACGATCTCCCGCATCGGATACCGGCCCTGGTGCCCCGACACCGACGGGTGCCGAGCCTTCCACGCCGCGATGACCGGCTCGATCAACGCCCACCGCTCATCGGACAGATCACTTCGATACGGCTTACGCGCTCCGGCGCCCTCGACCTCCATACCACCCACGGCAACCCGGCAACGACCGAGCGTCAACAGGCGCCAACGAAGCCCTCACCAGCCCGCCAGCCCACAACGGGACAATCCCTAACAAACAACCCTCTCAGAAGTACCAATCGCCCTGCATCAGCCACGTCAACCGAGGTCAGACGGCGCCAAACGTACACCCGTGGTGGCGTCCGGTTGCCATCGTGGCCATCAGGCTGACCCATGGCTTCCGGTCCAGCCGTAGCGGTCGAGCCGCTCTCGCGCCTTGTCGCGCTCCTCATTGGTGAACAGACCCTCGTATCCGGCCTGCAAGACATGAGCCTCGACGGTGAGGTCTAGGCGGCCGTGGTCCCACAACGCCGTAAAGCCATCGGACGGCGCGTCAGCCCAGAGAAGTTGCCTCGCTGTCGCCACGCCGCCCTGGCTGCTGACCATCTGGAGGAACCGGGCGGCGTTGTAGCCCAGCTCTCGCTTGGCAGTTTGGTAGATCCCCACCATTGCCCGGTGGAACTCCTGCTCGAGTTCATCCACGCTCGCCTTACCTCCTCGAACTCCAGTGCTGTGGAAAGCATTGCTCGAAGGTGCGAGCTTTGCCAGCCTGCTGACCATATTGGGAAAGCCCAGCCGGCGGATCGCTCGCGTTGATGCCAGTTCGTCCGGCCAGTAGGTTCTCCAGGCGGGCGGCGTGGTGCTGGCGTGCGAACAGCCAGCCGTCCAGGCGTTGCAGGTACACCTCGGCCATTGCCAGCCCCAGTGGGTGTGCCCGGTAGATCGCTGCGACCCGCGCGGTCGGCATGGCCCGGTGCAGCGCCGGCATCAGCACCTCGATGGTGCGCTGCCCCGCGCCGACGAGCAGGAACGGCAGATTCTGATCGATGTCCGGCGGGTTGGGGGAAGCCAAGCGAGTCATCGAGAGCCTCCTCAAGGTTGTCGTCACAGGCGAGGAAACTCTCGATACGGTCGGTGAGGCCACGCTGACCTCGTCTCATTCACGGTTCGTTCATTCACTCAGCCGGATTGAAGAGATGATCGGGCCATGGGCGCCCAGCAACCGGCCGAGGATCCAGTGACCACCTCCGCAGAGGGGACGCTCCCGTTCGGCGCGGCTCTGACCCGGTGGCGCGAACAGCGTGCGATGTCGAAGAAGAAGCTGGCGGCGGCGATGGGGTTCGACCCGTCCTACGTCAGCCATGTGGAGGCCGGACGCCATCCGGCCAGCGAGGACTTCGCCCGCAAGGCCGACGGTGTGCTCAGTGCGGGCGGCGCTCTGTGGCAGGCATGGCGAGCCGACGGGCCTGCCCGTGCCGCCGGGGCCGGTGCGGGCAACACCGAGGGGCTGGTCGTTGAGGAGGACCATGCCCGGCTTGAGTACGACGGGACGACGTACCGGCCGCTGCAGCGACGTCGGCTGTTCAACGGCGGCGCCGAACCGGTCACCCGCTACTTGGTCCGCGTCAGCGTCGACCGCTTCCCTGGTCGGCCCGACGAGTCCAACGCCCTGTACCGGGCCCGGCCGCTCACCTGGGACGAACTCGCGCTCACCGCGACCTGCGACGGCGAACCCATGAACTGGCGCCCCAAGCAGGATCGCGACTCGTTCAAAGAGGCATGGCTGTGCCTGGACAACGACCGCGGACGCTTCCCCCTCTACCCCGGTCAGCACTCGACCATCGAGTACGGCTACCAGGTCGACGACGGGCGGTGGGGCCCATGGTTCCAGCGCGCGGTCCGGCTGCCGACGCGTCGCCTGTCGGTCGAGCTGGTGTTCCCGGCTAGGCTGGATCCGGTGGTGTGGGGCACCGAAACCTCCACCACTGCAGAGGCCGTTCCCCTACGCACTCCCATCACCCGGACTGCCGATGGGGATCGGCTGGTGTTCTCCTGGGCCACCGCAGATCCGCCGATGGGCGCCCGCTACCGGCTGGAATGGCGGTTCCGCGCCCGCGACGACGAGGCCGACCAGCCCCGTCCCGAACTACGCACCGCCAGCGACCGGATGAAGGCGGCCGGGATCGTCCAGCAAGGCGAACCGGTCCTTGCCACCACCGCCCGCCCGTTCGTACTCCCCGCCGAAGCCACTGAGGCCAACGACGTCCTCGACCGGTTGTTCGCCGCGATGCAGCGGGTTCGCGAACATCACGTGTTCGGCAAAGGCATGGGGCTGGCCGCTCCACAGATCGGCATCGACCGCGCCGCCGCCGTCATCGCCCCACCCGACCCGGACGCCGAACCGCTCGTGCTGCTCAACCCACGCGTGATCAACGCCTCACCCGAAACCGACGAGCAGTACGAGGGCTGCCTCAGCTTCTTCGACGTGCGCGGCCTGGTACCCCGGCCGCTCCGGCTGGAGGTCGCCCACACACGCCTGGACGGGCAGTCGGTGATCACTGTCCTGGACGCCGCACTCGCCCGCCTTGCCGGTCATGAGATCGACCACCTGTACGGACACCTCTATACCGACCGGATGCGCCAAGGCGTCGTCCCGATCCCCGTCGAGGACTACCGAGGCACCGGCCGAGCCTGGTCCTACCGCTAAGTCCTGGCCTTGAGCGGGGGAAGAGCCGGGCTCTCCGGCCCTTCCACCGCTGGCGGGGTATCGGTTGCCTGTTCTGCTCCGGGTTTTGGCGAGGGCTTCGAGGGCTGTTTCGTCTGCGTCGCAGAGGGTGTAGGTAACGCTCGGTTGTTGCGATGGAGGCGTGGCCGAGGCGTTCCTTGACTACTTGGAGATCGGCGCCGCCGTGGAGGAGCCAGGAGGCGTGGGCGTGGCGTAGGTCGCGCATCGTGGGCTTGAAGTCGAGGCCTGCGGCAGTCAGCGCTGGATGCCAGATGTTGCGGCGGAACCAGACGTTGGGGATGTGGCCGTCGGTCTCGCGGGTGCGCCGAGGGCGAGGGTTGTCTTTGCCGTCGGCGCGACGCTTGGCTCGGTAGAGGGTGAAGGCCGCTCGGCAGTGGTCGCAGCGGCATTTTCCGGCCGTGTAGGCGCTGAGGGTGCCGTGGTTGTAGACGCGGCCCTTCCCGTTCGGCTCGCCCGGGTAGACGCCCTTCTTTCCGCCAACCGCCTGCCCGGGTGGCCTCGGTTGGACGCCGCCGGAATCGCCCGTTCGATGTAGGGCAAACCCGTTAGATCGGGTTTCTCCGTTGGGAGCCCGTGCCGACGTCTGCTCGCACTCCTCGGTGAGGCGTTCGAGGTGCGCCAGGCGGCATCGGGTTGGGTTTGCACGCTGCGCTCGGCCAGCAGCGTCGGCGTCAGAAGGCTTGCGGAGCGCAACTCGTTGGATGTGAAGGCCGCGGTGGAGGGGGCTCTGGCCCGTACGACTGGTGGCCCAGCATGATCGACTGCGGCGGCTCTGGCGGCGATATCTGAGCGGCATTGTTCAGTCGGTTGTTGCGAAAAGGCGTTGTAGGGCGGCTTGGGCGGGTGGGCCCCAGGTGGGTTTGCCGCCGGGGCGGCCGTGGGCGCCGGCGTCTCCGATGAGGATGCCGATGAGGGCTCGTAGCACCGCCCATCCGCGGGCGCGGCGCAGGGTCGCGGTGTCCGGGGTCGGATGGTAGGCGGTGTGGAAGCGGTCGGTTGTGTCGTCCGGCAGGAGGATCCAGGCGGCGGCGAGGTCGAAGGCCGGGTCGCCTGCGAAGAGGTCGCCGAAGTCGATCACGCCGCAGATGGTGCCGTCCTTGGTGAGGACGTTGGCCGGATGCAGGTCGCCGTGGAGCCACAGCGGTGGGCCGTCCCAGGCGGGCGCGGCGGCGGCGTCTTCCCAGACCGCGCGGACTGCGTCTGGGTCGGGGATGAGGCCCAGCTCGGTGGCAGCGGCGAGTTGCTGGGCGAAGCCCTCGGAGTGGTCGGCCAGCGGCCCGCCGCGGTCCCGGCCGGTGGGCGCGTGGTCGGGGGCGGGTTGGTGGAGTGCCGTCAGGAAGGCGGCCAGGGTGGTGGCCGCTTCTGCGGCGCGGGTGACGGGGGCGCGGTCGGCGGGCTCGCCCGGCACCCAGGTGGTGACGATCCAGGGGCGCGGGAAGCGCGGGGAGGGCTCGCCGAGGCGTTGCGGGACGGGGATCGGCAGCGGAAGGCGCGGGGCGAGGGCGGGCAGCCAGGTGTGCTCCTTGCGCAGCAGCGCGTCCGCGGACTGCGTCGCCCAGGGCAGCCGGACGGCGAGGTCGTCGCCGAGCCGCCATAGCTGGTTGTCCCAGCCGCGCGCGCCGAGCCTCACCGGGTGGTCGGCCAGGTCGGGGTGCTGGTCGCGCAGCAGGTCCCGAATCAGCTCCGCGGTGATCTCGATCTCCGTGTGCGTCATGCGGGACAACAGTAGCCCGATGGCCCCCCACGGTTCGATCCGCTGCTCGCGGCGGTCACGGGTGGGAGCACTGGGCTATAGGAGATGCTTAAGGTGTCTGCCGGGTTTTCGTCTTTGCTTCTTTCTATTTCCCGGACGTACCGTTGAAGCGCTCGACTAGCCGCGGTTTCTCCTGAAGCTTCGCGGTGGGGGCGAGATTCGTCTTGGAAAGGGCTGACTATACGGCGGCGAAGGCGGCGCTGGCGAACTACACGGGGGATGGCCATGGAGTTGGCTCCGTTCGGGGTCCGGGTCGATACCGTGGCTCCCGGCAGAGTCGCCACCCCCGGCGGCGAAGCAACGCGGGAGCAGTGGGCGGAGGTGTCCGCGCGCATGGGCGCGGGACCGGCGGAGACCAACGCCGAGGACGCCCCGCCGCTGGGGCGCGATGGACGGCCCGACGACATCGCCCACGCGGTGCTGTTCCTCGTTTCGGGTCAAGCGAGCTGGTTGACCGGGAGGAATCTCATCGTGGACGGTGGTGGATTTCCTATGGGCTGACCCCGACGGCATGAGCCGGTGGGAAGTGCGTTGATTCGGACCAGGTCTCCTGGCGTAGGAGTTCGAGCAGGGCCGTCTCGGCCGGGCCCGCGCCGGATCGGACCACGGCGATGACGGGCTGGGGGACGGCCGGGGACACCGGGCGGGCGAGGTGCTTGAGATCGTGGGGGCACCGTGGAGGACGGGACGAGCGTCGCTCCCAGCCCGTGGGCGGCCCAGCGCACGGCCGTCGCCGCCTGGGACACGCGGGCGACCTTGCTCGGGTTCAGGTCGCGCAGGCCGTCCAGCAGGACGCCGTCGAGCGCGCTGTCGCGGTCGAACCTGACCCACGGCTCTCCCGCCAGGTCGCGCAGCTCGACCCGGTCCGCTGCGAGCAGCCGGTGCCCGGCGCCCGGCACCACGACGAACTCCTCGTGGCCGAGGTGGTGGGCGTCGGCCGGGCTCTGCTCGCACGCCGCCATCAGGGCCAGGTCCACCATGCCCCGGCGCCCCAGCCGCTCCATTTCGGCGGAGTTCGGCTCCTCGAAGACGGTGACCTCGAGCCGGGGGAAGCGGCGGCGCGGCGCGCCGAGCACGGCCGGGAGCTGGCGTGAGCCCGAAGCCCATCTGCACCACGACCACCAGCTCGCCCACCAGTTCGTCGGCCCGCGCCGTCGCCCGCGCCCGGCGCGACGCGCTGACCGCGACCTTCGCCTCTCGCAGGAACGCGCGGCCGACCAGGGTGGGAACCAGTCCGGAGGGTGTGCGGGTGAACAGTTCCACGCCGAGTTCCCGCTCCAGGTTGCGGATCTGCTGGGACACCGACGGTTGGGCGACGTGCAGCAGTTCCGCCGCCGCCGTCAGCGAGCCCTCCTCGGCGACGGCCAGGGCGTACCCGTACTGGCGAAGGCTCATCGGCTCCAGTTCCCCAAGTCCGTTTCGGTGTGAAACCCGGGAGGCGGCGTGTTTGCTCCCTGCCTCGCGGGCCCGTGTGAGTGCTCCGTCGGCGCGCAGGTTAGGCTCCCCTCATTCGTCCTGCTTTCGGAGGGAATGTGGTGCTAGTCGGACTCGACGTGCGTGGATGAACACGATCGTTGAGAGGCGGCCCGCGTCGGGGGTCGCGGGGGTTCGCCGGCGGCGGGTCGTGGGGTTGGGCGTGCTCGTGGTCGTGCTCGTGGTCGCCGGGGCGGCTTCGCTGGCCGTCGGGGCGCGGGCGTTGAGCCCCGGCGAGGTCTGGCGCGGGCTTTTCGCGGAGCCGGGCTCCGATCAGCGGCTCACCGAGATCAGGCTCATCGTGCAGACCGTGCGGGTGCCTCGGACGGTGCTCGCGGTGGTGGCGGGCATCGCGCTGGGGGTCGGCGGGGCGCTGATCCAGGGGTGCACGCGCAATCCGATCGCCGACACGGGGCTGCTGGGGGTGAACTCCGGGGCGTCGGTCGCGGTGGTGACGGCGATCTCCGTGTTCGGGTTCGCGAATCCCTTTCAGTACGTGTGGTTCGCCTTTCTGGGGGCGGCGATCGCCGGTGGGGTGGTGTTCGGGCTGTCGAGCACCGGGCGAGGGGCGGGCAACCCGCTGACGCTCGCGCTGGCCGGGCAGGGGGTCACGGTGTTCCTGGCGGCGATGACCACGGCGGTCGCGATGTCGAACCAGGCGGCGCTGAACGTGTGGCGGTTCTGGAACGCGGGCTCGGTGGCGGGTGTCAGGTTCGACGTCATCTGGCCGGTCACCGTGTTCGTGGGGGTCGGGCTGCTTCTGGCGGTGGTCACGCTGCCCTCGATCAACTTGCTCAATCTGGGTGACGACGTGGCTCGGGGGCTCGGGGTGAACATCGCGTTGAGCCGGACGGTGGGGATCGTCGCCATCACGCTGCTGGCGGGCGCGGCGACGGCCGCGTGCGGGCCGATCGCCTTTCTCGGGCTCATGGTGGCGCATGTGGGCCGGTACCTGACCGGGCCGGACTACCGGTGGCTGGTGCCGTACGCGGGACTGCTCGGAGCCGTCGTCCTGCTGGTGTGCGACGTCGTGGGGCGGCTGGTCGTCCGGCCGGGGGAGCTGGACGCCGGCATCGTCGTCGCTCTCCTGGGTGCTCCGTTCTTCGCGGTTCTGGTGTGGCGCGGAAAGTTCAGGAACGCATGAACACGGTGGCGCCCGGTGTGCGGCTCGGACATGTGTCCTTCGTGTGGCGGCCCTGGCTCGTCGTGGTCACGCTGGTGCTGGCGGGCGCGACGTTCCTGGTGTTCTGTCTCTCTATTAGTTTCGGCGACTTCTCCATCGGGCTGCCCCGGGTGGTCGCCACGATCTTCGGCCAGGGCGAGCGGGTCGACCGGTTCGTGGTCATGGACCTGCGGATGCCGCGGGCGCTGGCCGGGCTCGTCGTGGGGATCGCGCTGGGGGTGTCGGGGGCGATCACGCAGTCGGTCGCGCGCAATCCGCTGGCCAGTCCCGACATTCTGGGGATCACCGGGGGCGCCGGTGCGGTCGCGGTGTTCCTGGTGACGGTGTCGGGCGGGGCCGCGGCGGCGATCAACGGCACCGTGGGGCTGTCCGCGGCGGCGCTCGGGGGCGGGCTCGGCACGGGGCTCCTCGTCTACTTCATGGCCTGGCGGCGGGGGGTGGACGGCTTCCGGCTCATCCTCATCGGGATCTCGGTGAGCGCGGTGATGCAGGCGATCACGAGCTGGCTGCTGATCACGGCCGACATCCGGGACGTGGCGCGGGCTCAGGCGTGGCTGGTCGGCTCGCTGGACGGGCGCTCCTGGGGCGAGGTCTGGATCGCGCTGTGGTGCACGCTCGCGCTCATGGTCGTCATCGCGGGCGCCGCGTTCCAGTTCAAGCCGCTGCACTTCGGCGACGAGGTCGCGGCGGGCCTGGGCGTCCGGTACTCGAGGGTGCGGGCGGTCATGCTGTTGTGCGCGGTGCTTCTGGCGGGCGTGGCGGTGAGCGCCGCGGGGCCGGTCCCGTTCGTCGCGCTGGTGGCGCCGCAGGTGGCGATGCGGTTGGCGCGGTGTCCGACGCCGCCGCTGGTGGTCTCCGGGCTGGTGGGCGCGTTGCTGCTGATCGGCGCGGACGTGGTGGCGCGCACGGCGCTGCCGGTCACCCTTCCGGTCGGCGTGGTGACCGCCGCGATCGGCGGTCCCTTCCTCGTCTACCTGTTGGTGCGGGCGAACCTCAAGCAGGTGGGTCGATGAAGGAGGCTTCTGTGGCCGCTGAGAACATCGCCAGGCTGGCCGCGAAGGGGATCGCGGTCGGGTACGGCGGCCGGACGGTCATCGACGATCTGGACGTGACGATCCCGCCCCGGATGATCACCACGATCATCGGCCCGAACGGGTGCGGGAAGTCGACCCTGCTGCGCACCCTGTCGCGCCTGCTCCGGCCGACGAGGGGCACGGTCGTCCTGGACGGTGAGGACATCGTCGGGCTGAAGACCAGGGACGTGGCGAAGAAGCTCGGGCTGCTGCCGCAGGCGCCGGTCGCGCCGGAGGGGCTGACGGTGGCCGACCTGGTCGCCAGGGGACGCCATCCGCACCAGAGCTGGCTGCGGCAGTGGTCGTCGGACGACGCCGGCGTCGTGGAGCGCGCGCTTGCGATGACCGGGGTGTCCGACCTGGCCGAGCGTCCGGTCGACTCGCTGTCGGGTGGGCAGCGCCAGCGTGTCTGGATCTCGATGACCCTGGCTCAGGGCACCGACTTGCTGCTGCTGGACGAGCCCACCACGTACCTGGACCTGGCGCACGCGATCGACGTGCTCGACCTGGTGGACGACCTGCACGAGTCGGGACGCACGGTGGTCATGGTCCTGCACGACCTCAACCTGGCCGCGCGCTACAGCGACAACCTCATCGTGATGCGCGCGGGGGAGATCCTGGCGCAGGGGGATCCGCGTGACGTGATCACCGCCGAGCTGCTGCACGAGGCGTTCGGGCTGCGCGCCGAGGTGATCGACGACCCGGTGGGCGGACGGCCGCTCATCGTCCCCATCGGCCGCGCACATGTCCAGGATCGCCAGACGTGACCCGGCATGGACCGTTGCATTCGCTTAGGTTAGCCTTGCCTTCTTTCGATTTGGGTGCCTCTGTCCTGGGCGGACGGCACGAAAGCAAGGGGTTTCGATTGCTCCTCCAGCGAACGACCATGAAGTCCCTGCGGAGATTGGCGGCGGTGGCGTCCGCCGCGGTCCTCGGCGCCGGGCTCCTCGCGGGGTGCGGTTCCGACTCGGCGGACGAGCCGGGTGACGGCGCCCCGGTCGCGGGCGGCGTGTTCCCGGTCACCGTCGAGCACGCGTTCGGGTCCACGGAGATCACCGAGGCCCCCCGGCGGGTCGTCTCGGTCGGCTACACCGACGACCAGGCCATCCTGGCGTTCGGCATCAAGCCCGTCGGCATGGTCGACCAGTACCCGAACCCGCCGGGCACCTCCCCCGACATCAACACCCAGTGGCCCTGGGTGAAGGACAAGTGGGGCGACACCCGTCCCGAGGTCGTCATGAACAACGGCGACTCCGGGCCGAACTTCGAGAAGATCGCCGAGCTGCGGCCGGACCTGATCATCGCGGTCTACTCCGAGATCGACCGGGCCGCCTACGACAAGCTCTCCAAGATCGCCCCGACGGTGGGCCGGACCAAGACCGAGAAGGAGCCGTTCAGCGCGCCGTGGCAGGACAACGCGGTGCACATCGCCAAGGCGCTCGGCCGGGAGGCCGAGGGCAAGGAACTGGTGCAGGGCATCCAGGACAAGCTCGACGCCGCGCGTAAGGAGCACCCGGAGTTCGCGGACCAGACGGCCGTCGCGCTGTCCTGGTACGAGGGGGCGGTCGCGCCGTTCACCACCACCGACGTGCGCGGCCGGCTGCTCTCGGGCATCGGCTTCAAGGGCGCGACGAAGATCGACGAGATCGCGGACGGCAAGTTCTTCACCACGCTGTCCCCCGAGCGCATGGACCTCATCGACGTCGACCGCATCTTCGTCATCAACGACCAGGCGGACCAGGCGGCGCTGAAGAAGTTCGAACTGTTCGCCAACCTTCCCGCGGTCAAGGACGGCAAGGTGTCGTACCTGCTGGACAGTGAGGGCCCGGCGGTCGGTGCGGCCATGTCGCAGAGCACCCTGCTGTCGCTGCCGTACGCGATCGACAAGATGGTCGAGTCGGTCGGCTGAGTGTGAGCACCCCCGACACGCGCGCCGTCCCGGCGGCCCTGCACACGGCGACCGGGCGCGAGGCCGCCCGCTGGGTCGCGGCGCACTGCCGCGACGTGCCCTGGCTGTCGGCGTCCACCGTGCTCACCACGGTCGCCGGGGCGGCGTTCCAGGTGCTGCCGGTGCTCCTGCTCGGCCGGGTGGTCGACGGGGTCGTCCGGGACGAACCGCAGTCCGTCCTGGTCACGGTCGGGGCCCTGATGCTGGCCGCCGCACTGCTCGGCGCGGCGGCCACCGCGGCGTCGACCCACCTGATCGGACGGCTGGGCGCGGACCTGCTCGCGCGGCTGCGGGAGGGCGCCGTCCGGGCGGTGCTGGGGATGCCGAGCGCGCGGATCGAGCAGGTCGGCCGGGGGGACGTCCTCTCCAGGGTCGGCGACGACGTGGCCGTGCTGTCCAAGGGCATCCGGACCGCCGTCCCCACCGTCTTCTCGGCGGGCGTGCTGGTCGCCATCGCCACCGTCGGCATGTTCGGCCTGGACTGGCGGCTCGGCCTGGCGGGCGCGGGCGCGCTGCCCGCGTACGCGCTGGCCCTGCGCTGGTACCTCCCCCGGTCGGCGCCGCTCTACCGGCGGCAGCGGGTCGCGCAGGCCGACCGGGCGCAGGCGCTGATCAGCGGCCTGAACGGGATCGACACCGTGCGCGCGTACCGGCTCGAGGACGACTTCCGCGCGCGGGTCGACCGCGAGTCGTGGCGGGTGCGCGACCTCGGCATCGAGGTCTTCCGGTTCTTCGGCCGGTTCGTCGGCAGGGAGAACCGCGCCGAACTGATCGGGCTGACGCTGATCATCACGGTGGGGTACGCCCTGCTGGAGGCCGACGCCGCCAGCCTGGGCGACGTGTCGGCGGCCCCGCTGCTGTTCCACCGGCTGTTCAACCCGCTGGGCTCCATCATGTTCACCTTCGACGAGGCGCAGAAGTCGGGCGCGAGCCTGACCCGGCTCGTCGGGGTGCTGGGGGAGGCGGCGGAGGACAGGCTGGTGGGCGACGCGGCCGCTGCGGCGGACGTCGCCGCGTACCCGGTGACGGCCGAGGGGCTGACGTTCGCGTATCCGGACACCGGCGAACCGGTCCTGCGGGACGTCGATCTGACGATCCCGGCCGGCGCCTCGCTCGCGCTGGTGGGGGCGACGGGCGCGGGCAAGACGACCCTGGCCGCGCTGGTCGCGGGCATCTGGAGCCCGCAGGCCGGGTCGGTGCGCGTCGGGCCGGCCGACCTCGCCGACCTGGACGAGGCCGGCGCGCGGGCCCTGGTGAGCATCCTGACGCAGGAGACGCACGTGTTCTCCGGGTCGCTCGCCGACGACCTGCGGTTGGCCGCGCCCGAGGCGTCCGACGCCGAACTGATGGACACCCTGCGCACCGTCGGTGCGGGCGCGTGGGTCGACGCGCTGCCCGACGGGCTGGGCACCCTGGTCGGCGAGGGCGGCGAGCGCCTGGACGGCACGAAGGCCACGCAGGTCGCGCTGGCCCGGCTGGTGCTGGGCCGCGCGCCGGTGGTGGTGCTGGACGAGTCGACGGCGGAGGCGGGCAGCCAGGGCGCGGCCGAGCTGGAACGGGCGGTGCTGGCCGCGTGCCGGGGCCGCACGACCCTGTTCGTCGCGCACCGGCTGACGCAGGCGATGGCGGCCGACCGCATCGCCGTGCTGGAGGCGGGGCGCATGGTGGAGCAGGGAACCCACGAGGAGCTGGTGGCGCTGGGCGGCCGGTACGCACGACTGTGGCGGGCGTGGCGAGAAGGCGCGCCGCCCCGATGACGACTCCTGACACGCGGGAACCCCGCACGGGGTCCGAGATCCTCTGGACGGCGCTGCGCCGGAACGTCGGCGCGATGACCGGCGGCACCGTCCTCATGGGCATGTACCAGGCGGGGGAGACCGCCTTCCCGATCGCGCTCGGCCTGATCGTCGAGCACGCGATGCGGGACCGGAGCCTCGGTTCGCTCGGCCTGTCGATCGCCGCGCTGGCCGTGATCACCGCCACCGTGTCGTTCTCGTGGCGGTTCGGCATGCGGATCCTGCAGAAGGCCAACACGACCGAGGCGCACCGCTGGCGGGTGCGGGTCGCGGGCCGCGGGCTGCAGCCGGTGGCCCGGGACGTCGAGCTCAAGTCCGGCGAGGTGCTGACCATCGCCACCGAGGACGCCGACCAGACCGCCGACATCATCGAGGTGGTGCCGCTGCTGATCAGCTCGCTGGTCGCGGTGCTGATCGCGGCGGTCACGCTGGGCCTGGCGAGCGTCCGGCTGGGGCTGCTGGTGATCGTGGGGACCGTCGCGATCCTGTCGATCCTGAGCGTGCTGTCCAGGCGGATCGGGTCCGCCACCCGGGAGCAGCAGGCCCGGGTGGCGCGGGCGGGCGCGAAGGTCGCCGACCTGATCATCGGCCTGCGCCCGCTGCGCGGCTTCGGCGGCAACCACGCGGCGTTCCGGTCCTACCGGGTGGTCAGCGGGGAGGCGAAGCACCAGGCGATCGGCGTCGCCCGGGTGAACGGCGCGTACGCGGGCACCGCGCTGGCCCTCAACGCGGTCCTCGCCACCGCCGTGACCCTGACGGCGGGACGGCTCGCGTTCCAGGGCCAGATCACCATCGGCGAACTCGTCATGGCGGTGGGACTGGCGCAGTTCATCATGGAACCGCTCAAACTGTTCTCGGAGATGCCGAAGTACGTGATGACCGCGCGGGCGTCCGCCGACCGGATGGCGCTGGTGCTGGCCGCGCCGCCGGTGCTGACCCCGGGGCCGGAGCGCCCCGCGGCGGGCCGTGGCCTGGAAGTCGACGGCGTCCGGTACGGGGCACTGCGCGAGCTGAAGTTCCAGGTGTCCCCCGGCGAGTTCGTGGCGATCGCCGCCTACCAGCCGCGCGCGGCGGCCGACCTCGCGGCGATCCTGGCCGTCAACGTCCCGCCGGGCGCGTACGAGGGCGTGGTGCGGGTCGGCGGGCGGGAGCTGGCGGACCTGTCGATCGAGGCGGTCCGCGAGCACATGCTGGTGAACCCGTCCGACGCGGAGATCTTCGCGGGCACCCTCCGCACGAACATCGACCCCGCGGGCACCGGCCGGACGATCGCCGCGGCCGTCGAGGCGTCCATGCTCACCGACGTCGTCGAGCTGCACCGCGACGGACTCGACCACGGCGTCCGCGATCGCGGCGCGAACCTGTCGGGCGGGCAGCGCCAGCGGCTGTCCCTGGCCCGCGCGCTGGCCGCCGACACGGACGTCCTCGTCCTGCACGACCCGACGACCGCCGTCGACGCCGTCACCGAGCAGCTCATCGCGCGCAACGTCGCCGGGCTGCGCCGGGGCCGCACCACCATCGTGATCACCGGCAGCCCGGCGCTGCTGGACGCCGCCGACCGCGTGCTCGTCCTGGACGGCGGGGCCGTCACGGCGGAGGGCTCGCACCGGGACCTCCTCGGCGCCGACGAGGGGTACCGGCTGGCCGTGGCCCGCTGACCCGCGCGGGCTCGGCGACGCGGGGCGGGAGGGGTCCCGGACCGGATGCCCGATAGTCGGGGCATGCGGGAGAGCTTCAGGATCGAGGTCCGGCAGATCGCGGGGCACGTCGCGTTCGAGACCGTCATGCACCACGCGGACGCGTTCGCGCGGACGGCGTACGCCGAGGAGACGATGGAGGCGACGGCGCGGCGCGTCGCCGAACGGGTCGCGCGCACGGTGGCCGGGGAGCGCGTCACCCGGGCCGAGGAGATCGTGCGGACCGCCGAGAGGGCGGCCGAGGACACCGCCGCGCGCACCGCCGAGGAGGTGGCCGAGTCGGTGACCGCCACGGTGGTGAAGCGGGCGCGTGCGGCGGTGGAGGAGGAACTGAAGGACGCGTGGGAGGCGCTGGAGGAGTCG
Organism: Actinomadura cremea; assembly: GCF_014648495.1. Taxonomy (GTDB): domain Bacteria; phylum Actinomycetota; class Actinomycetes; order Streptosporangiales; family Streptosporangiaceae; genus Spirillospora; species Spirillospora cremea. Next base: position 1,077,415 of record NZ_BMRF01000001.1, on the reverse strand, counting down.
CGGGCCGACCTGACGCGGGCCGTGGGCGGGTTCGCGCGGGAGGAGGCGGCCCGCGCGGTCGCCGAGGTCGCCGCCGCGACGGTGCCGCCCGTGGTGGAGGTCAGGGTGGCGGGCGCCCCCGAGGTGCGGGTGGGAGGCCACGCGCACGTCGTCCTGCCGGATGTGCTGCTCGCGCTCGGGGCCGGGTGCCACGCGCTGCTCGTGGGGCCGGCGGGGACCGGGAAGTCGATGATGGCGCGGCAGGCGGCGGAGGCGTTCGGGCAGGAGTTCCACGCCCTGTCGCTGGGGCCGACGACGCCGATGAGCAAGATCTTCGGCTACTACGACGCGCACGGCACCTACCACGGGACGCCCTTCCGCCGGGCGTTCGAGCACGGTGGGCTGATGCTCCTCGACGAGTTGGACAGCGGCCACCCGGGACTGCTCGCCGAACTGAACCAGGCGCTGTCGATCCGCTCGTGCGCGTTCGCCGACGGGATGGTGGGCGCGCACCCGGACTTCCGGCTCGTCGCGACCGCGAACACGTACGGGACGGGCGGGGACCGGCAGTACGTGGGACGGCAGGCGCTCGACGCCGCGACGCTCGACCGGTTCGTCGTCGTGGACGTGCCGGTCGACGAGGAGCTGGAGGAACGCGTCGCACTCGCGCACGCGCCCTCGCGGACCGACGATGCCCGGCAGGTCCTCGAGGAGGTCCGGCGGCTGCGGGCCACCGCCGCGGAGAAGCGGCTACCGGTGATGTTCTCCCCGCGAGCCTGCATCGATGCCGCCAAGCTGCTGCAGGCCGGTGCGAGCGTCGAGCAGGCGATGCGGTGGCGGGTGGTTCGGGGAATGTCGGCGGCCCACCGTTCGGCACTCGGCCTGTGAGCGCGGGGAGTCCGCGGTTCGGGAAGAGCCCGCGGTTCGCGGAGAGCCCGCGGTTCGCAGGGCGCTCGCGGCCCGGGGGCGACCCGCCGATCGGGGGCGACCCGCCGATCGGGGGCGATCCACGGTCCGGCGGACGCAGCAGCCCGTTCGAGGACACGGTTCACGCGCTGGAGCCGATGTGGTCGTGGCAGGAGTTCGTGGAGCGGGCGTGCGCACCCGACAGCATTCCGGACGGGAGCGGGCGCGACGGGAACGACCGGTGGGCGGGCGGCTCGTGGGGGGAGGCGCTGCGGCTGGCCAGGGACGGGTGGACGACCGTGCTTCCCGAGGTGGACGCGGAGGTGGCGGAGCTGCGGGAGCGGGTCCAGGACGAGGTGTCGTCGATGGGGCTGGTGCCGACGTGGGACGTGACGGGCGGCGAGGTCGACATCGGCGCCTACCTGAGCGGCGAGCCGGAGTGCATGGTGGACGCGGTGCCGCAGCGGATCTCGACGCGGGGCCGCGTGGTGTCGTTCGTGGTTCCGGCCGGGTTCGTCCATACGACGCCGCATTCGGCGGTGCGCAACCGGGGTGTGGCGCTGGCGGCGCTGTGTTCGGCGATCACCGCGTCGGGCCACAGCGTCGAGATCTGGTCGGGGTTCTGCGCGTACGTGGGCGGGGCGGAGCGGTTCGCGGCGATGGCCCGGGTCGTCTCGGCGGCGGAGCCGCTGGACATGGGGCGGCTGATGTTCGTGATGGCGCATCCGGCGATGCTGCGCCGCCTGTGGCTGGCGGTCTGGGACGGCGCCGAGGAGCCGGTGGCGCGGCGCGTCCACGACGAGCATTACGGGGGCGCGCCGTACACGTGTTGTCCGGAGGACCTTCCGGACGGCATCACGGATCCGTACGTCCTGCCGTACCTGGCGCCGGAGGACCGTCAGTGGCGGACGGCGGACACCGCGCTGGCCTGGTGCATGGAGGTGTTCACCGGCCTGGGCCTGCTCCGGCCCGCATGATCGAGGCGTTTACCCAATCCGCATCGCACGTGACTTTTGCCTGTACGCGGCCGGGTAGGGGCCGCTGAGGGCATGTCGTCGCGGAGCGAGAGGAGAGGGATGTCGTGACCGACGTTTCGAGCAGGGCAGTGCAGCCGGGCGACGAGCGGGAGGTGCTGACGAACCGGCAGGGCCATCCGGTCTACGACAACCAGAACCAGCGGACGGTGGGTTCGCGGGGTCCGGCGACGCTGGAGAACTACCAGTTCCTCGAGAAGATCAGCCACTTCGACCGGGAGCGGATCCCGGAGCGGGTGGTGCACGCGCGCGGCGTGACGGCGTTCGGGTACTTCGAGGCGTACGGCAGGTGGGGCGACGAGCCGATCGCGAACTACACGCGCGCGAAGCTGTTCCAGGAGGAGGGCAGGCGGACGCCGCTGGCGATCCGGTTCTCGACGGTCATCGGCGGGCGCGACTCGGCGGAGACGGCGCGGGACCCGCGCGGGTTCGCCGTCAAGTTCTACACCGAGGACGGGAACTGGGACCTGGTCGGGAACAACCTGGCGGTGTTCTTCATCCGGGACGCCATCAAGTTCCCCGACGTCATCCACGCGCTGAAGCCCGATCCGGTGACGTTCCGGCAGGAGCCGAACCGCATCTTCGACTTCATGTCGCAGACGCCCGAGTCGATGCACATGCTCGTGAACCTGTTCAGCCCGCGCGGCATCCCGGCCGATTACCGGCACATGCAGGGATTCGGCGTCAACACCTACAAGTGGGCGAACCAGGCCGGGGAGACCAAGCTGGTCAAGTACCACTGGATGCCGAAGCAGGGCGTCCGGAGCATGACCGAGGAGGACGCCGCCGCCGTGCAGGCGCACGACCTGGGGCACGCGACGCGGGACCTGCACGAGGCGATCGACCGCGGCGACCACCCCGAGTGGGAGCTCGTCGTCCAGATGATGGACGACGAGGAGCACCCGGAACTCGACTTCGATCCGCTGGACGACACGAAGGTGTGGCCGGAGAACGAGTTCCCGCCGCGCCCGGTGGGCCGGATGGTGCTGAACGAGAACGTCAAGGACAACTTCGCGGAGAACGAGCAGATCTCGTTCGGGACGGGCGTCCTGGTGGACGGGCTCGACTTCTCCGACGACAAGATGCTGGTGGGGCGGACGTTCTCCTACAGCGACACGCAGCGTTTCCGGGTGGGGCCGAACTACCTGCAGCTGCCGGTCAACCGGGCCAAGAGCGCGAAGGTCCGGACGAACCAGCGCGACGGGCAGATGGCCTACTACGTCGACGGCAGCGGGGAGAACCCGCACGTGAACTACGAGCCGTCGATCACGGGCGGGCTGCACGAGGCGCAGTACCCGACGGAGGACGACGAGGGCCCGGAGATCCGCGGCCGGGTGACGCGCAAGCGCATCGCGCGGACGAACGACTACGTCCAGGCCGGGCAGCGCTACCTGCTCATGGAGGACTGGGAGCGCGACTCGCTGGTCGAGACGTTCATCGGTCAGCTGTCGCAGTGCGAGAGGCCGGTGCAGGAGCGGATGGTCTGGCACTTCCTGCTGGTCGAGGACGACCTGGGCCTGCGCGTCGGCGAGGGCCTCGGGATCGGGCCGGACGCGGTCGCGCATCTGGAGCCGCTGCCCGGTCAGACGCTGACGGACGAGGACCGGCGACGCCTCGGCGACCTGGGCAAGAACGGGTCGCGCGACATCGGCGGGCTGAAGATGACGCACTGCGTGCCGAACGAGCGCGCCGTCCACCGCTTCGGGGAAGGGTGACCCTTTCCCCGACGCACTCGCGGCCGAGCACGCGGGTGCCCGGCGGCCGCCCCTTCCGCGTCAGGGGCGGCCGTCGGCCGCGTGCGCGATGTGGTGCGCGGTCAGCGTGGCCTCGATGATCTCGGCCTCGCCGGTGAAGGCGCGTTCCATGACGGCGACGAACTCGTCGTTGGGCGGGTAGAGGCGCGCGGCGACGCCCGCCATCTCCCGGACCAGCACGCGGGCGCCCGTCCGCAGCGCGGACTCCAGCTGACGGACGTCCTGGCCGGCGCGGGCGGAGCGGGCGCCGAGGCGGCGGAACCAGTCGAGCGCGGCGGCCTTGCCGTGGGCGCCGGTGTAGACGACGAGGGCGTCGCGCAGGGCCCGGGTGACGACCTTGTCGGGCAGGTGCGCGTAGGCGGGGACGCGGGCGGTGATGTCGCCGGCGACCTCGGCGGCGATCTCGTCGAGGCGGTCGACGAGGCGGCTGGTCACGGGCGCCGCGGTGGTCCGCATCGGTCACCTCCGCACGGGGTCGGTGGTTCGCGGGCATGTCCGTACCCGCGAGTAGTGGCATGTTACCGACGCGTAGAACGCCTGTCCCCCCTGATTTTCACCGGGTTTCGAAGATCTGGCGTCCGAGTCAGGACCGAGGATGCACGGCGAGGCCCGGGTCGGCGGCGCGGGCCGGATCCGCGGCGAGGGCCGGGTTGGCGGCGGCGCCCTCGGTGGCGAGCAGGACGACCGTGCGGTCGTGGCCGTCCGGGAGCGCGGGGCGCCGGTCGGGCGCGAGCGCGGCCCGGACACCGGCCAGGGACGCGGCGCCGCACGGCCCGGCCCGGACGCCGAGGGCCGCGAGGTCGCGCGCGGCGCGGGCCGCGTCGCCGTCGGTCACGGACACGGCCGCGTCCACGCCGTCGCGCAGGTGGGGCCACGCGAGCGCGGACGGCGTCGCGCAGTGCAGCCCGGACATGATCGTCGCACTCGTCGCGATCGTCGTGAGCCGGCCGGCGGTGAGGCTCGCGAGCAGGCAGGGCGCCGCGTCCGGCTCGACGGTGAGGAGCGTCGCGGGCGACGGCCGTCCGGGCTCGGGCCGTAGCCGAGGCGGGCCGGGGGTTTCGGACGTCCCGGGGTGGTAGTGGGCCACGGCGGCCTGAGCGAGTGACCCCACGCCCACTGGGACGGCCACGAGACTCGGTGGCTCGACCCCGCGCGCGCTCAGCTCGTCGTCGATTTCGGTGAAGAGGGTGGAGTAGCCGTCCACGATCCACTGCGGTACCTGGTCGTGGCCGGGGACGGAGGTGTCCTGGACGAGCAGGGTGCCGGGGGCCGAGGCGGCGTCCGCCGCCCGCCGGACCGCCTCCTCGTACGAGCCCGCGACCACCGTGACCCGCGCGCCCTCGCCCTCGATCGCGTCGATCGCCGCCGGGTGGACGGCGTCCGGCAGGAAGACGCGGGCGCGGGCGCCGAGCAGCCGCGCCATCGCGGCGACCGCCCGTCCGTGGTTGCCCTCCGTGGCCGTGACGAGCCGGACGGGACGTTCGGACCGTTCGCCGTCGACGCGCGCGCGCAGCCGTTCGAGCGTCACGTCCCCAGCGAGGCCGTAGTGCTCGGACACCGCACGGAAGGCGCCCCACGACGCGCCGAGCATCTTGAACGCGGGGAGGCCGAACCGTGACGACTCGTCCTTCACGAACAGCCGGCGGACGCCCAGTTCGGCGGCCAGCGACGGCAGTTCGACCAGCGGGGTCGGGGCGTAGCCGGGCAGCGTCCGGTGGAACGCGGCGACCTCACCGGACGACCTAGCCGAAGCGGACGCGGACACGGGAGCGGCCACGGGAGCGGGCGGGGGCGCGGGCGGTGGCGGGGGCGCGGACACGGATACGGGAGCGGGCGGGCGGGTGTACCAGGACGTACGGGTCATCGTGGCCATGCGTTCAGGCTTCCGCAGACCTTTCCCATCGGTCCAGCACACGTTTCCGAGTGATAATCGTCAGTGAAACCGAATGGTCGAGGAGGCGGTGACGACGATGCTGGACCTGCACCGGCTGCGGCTGCTGCGCGAGCTGAAGCACCGCGGGACGCTCGCCGCCGTCGCCGAGGCCCTGTCGTACAGCCCGTCGTCGGTCTCCCAGCAGCTGTCGGTGCTGGAGCGGGAGGCGGGGGTGCCGCTGCTCGAACCGGTCGGACGCCGCGTGCGGCTGACCCCGCAGGCCGAGATCCTCGTCGCGCACACCGAGGCGGTGCTGGAACGGCTCGAACGCGCGGAGGCCGACCTCGCGGCCTCCCTGGAGGGATTGACGGGGACGCTGCGGGTCGCCGCGTTCCAGACGGCCGCGCTGGCGCTCGTCCCGGACGCCCTCAGCCTGCTCGGCGAGGCCCATCCCCGGCTGCGCGTCGAGGTCACGCAGTGCGAGCCGGAGAGCGCCCTGCCCGCGCTGCTCGCGCGCGACTTCGACGTGGCCGTCACCGAGGAGTACCCGGACGAGCCGATCCCGCGCCCGGACGGCATCGAGTACGCGGAACTCGGGGAGGACGAGATGCGGCTCGCGCTCCCGGCGGCGTTCGCGGTCTCCGAGGCGTCGCCGGCGGCGGCGGCCGACCTCCCCTGGGTGATGGAGCCCGCGGGGACGGCGTCACGGCGGTGGGCGACGCGGCTGTGCAGGAACGCCGGGTTCGAGCCGGACGTCCGGTACGAGTCGACCGACCTGCTGCTGCACCTCCGGCTCGTCGAGCGCGGGCACGCCGCCGCCCTCCTCCCGGACCTGGTCTGGACGGGCGAGGCCCCGACGGTCCGGCTCGTCCGGCTGCCGCAGGGACCGGACGTGCGGCCTCCGGACGCTCGCGTGCCGGGAGGGCCGGACGTGCGGGCGCCGCGGGGGGTTCGGCATGTGCGGCGGTTGTTCACCGCGACGCGCCGGGGGAGCGGCTCGCACCCGGCGGTCCGCGCGTGGTGCGAGGCCCTGGCCCGGCCCCTGCGGGAGCGACCCCAAGACAGCCTCAAAGAATTTGCAGATGGCGGCTAAGCTCGGATGTACAACATCCGTTTATCACCACGGAACATCTAGTCCCTCCCTCGCCGAGGCGCTCTCGGTGGCCCCCTGACGAGTCCGGCGACACGCCGAACCTCCCGGGCCCGCCCACGCACCCTGAATCCCGTTCAACGGGGGCTTCTCGGGGTGTGCCACATCTTGTTCGAGGGTTTTCCCGGATGGCGATGAGCCCGCCGAGCGGGCAGAGTCGATATCGGCGGTAGAGGGACGCGGCCCGGAGACGGGATCGGGCCGCAGGAAGAAGGCCACGATGTCCGATACCTCGATCCTCACCTCGATGAACACCATAGAACTCGCCCAACTCCTGTACGGGTCCGCCCTCCAGGAGTCCGACCACCCGTCCGCCGAGGAGGTGCGCACGGCCGTCGACGCGAGCCTGGGCGCCTGCGGCGGCGACAAGGACGTGTGCCTCGCGGAGATCGCGCAGGAGGCCGGCGACCACCCGGACGCCTACCTCGCCCGGATGCGCTGGGCCATCGCCGCGGTGTCCCGCGCCTACGGGCGCCCGCCGACGCCGCGCGAGCCGTCCCGCGCGTGAACCGACCGCTCGTCCCGTCCCCCCGCCGACGCCGCGGAGCGGGACGCGACGGCCGGACCCGTCCGGCGGGCCCGGCCGCGAAGGGAGAGGAGAGGGACATGAAGCCGATGCGCTCGCCGTTCGCCGACCGCCACGAGGACGTCGTCCCGCGCGACCTCCGCGACCTCCGCGACCTGCCGGCCACCGAGCCCGCCGCGGGCCCGCGGGACGACGGCGAACGCCGCAGGCGGCGACGGCGACGCGAGGTCATGACCGTCCGCCGCGCCGCCCCCTGACCGATACCGGCCCGTCCCGGCGCCCCTCGCCCAACTGACCCGCGTCGGCCGTCCCGGTCCCGGTGCCGGTGCCCGGCCGGGGTCGGTCGTCCCGCCCCGGCCCCACCCGACCCGTCCCGCTGACCAGTGTTGGCCGTCCCGGCGCCTTCGGCGACCGTCAGTGGCGGGTCTTCTTGGGCTTCTTCGACTTCTTCTTGCCGCCGTCGTCCGACTCCCACTCGTAGCCGCGCTCGTTCTTCTCGCAGTGGCTGTCGCTCACCCGCGTGTCGGTCGCGTCGTGCTCGCACCACCGGTCCCCGCCGCCTCCGCACGCCGTCAGGCCGAACGCGGCGACCACCACGGTCATCGTGAGGGCGACTCTTCTGGTCATCATTCTCGCCTTTCGGTTTCGCGCGCCCGAACGGCGGGCGCGGCACTGCTCAGACGTGTCCGGGACGGTGACCGTTCCGGTACGGAGGCGGGTGCCGGCTCCGTCGCGAACTATGCTGACGCCTGTGAGCGATGAGGCCGTGACCGAACCGAACGGACGGGAGTACCGGATCGGGGAGCTCGCGGAGGCCGCGGGCGTCCCGGTGCGGACCCTGCGCTACTACCAGGAGCGAAGGCTGCTGCCGCCGCCGCGCCGCGAAGGCCGCATCGGGCTGTACTCGGAGGAGCATCTCGCGCGGCTGCGCATGATCGCCAACCTGCTGGAGCGCGGGCACACCCTCGAAGGCATCCGGGAGCTGCTGGCGGCATGGGAGCAGGGCCGCGACATCGGCACCGTGCTCGGCGTGGAGAAGGCCGTCACGACGCCGTGGTCCACCGAGGTGCCGGTGTCCATGCCGATGGACGAGCTGGCCGCGCTGTTCCCGGGCGAGGTCGGGGCCGAATCGGTCGAACGGGCCCTGGAGCTGGGGCTCATCGAGATCGACGGCGACCGGGTGACGCACTGGAGCCGCCGCCAGCTCGAGGCCACGGTGACGCTCGTCCAGGCCGGGGTACCGCTGGACGCGGTGCTGTCGGCCGGGCGGGAACTGCAGGAGAGCATGGACGGGCTCGCGGCGATGTTCGTCGAGCTCATCGCGACGCACGTGGTGGGCCGCCTGGAGGAACAGGACCTCGGCGAGCTGACCGACACGCTGGCGCGGCTGCGGCCGGGCGCGCAGGTGACCGTGGAGGCCGGGTTCGCGGCGGCGATGGACCGCCAGGTCCGCGCGGCGATCGACCGGCTGCTGGGCCCCCTCGCCCCCTGACCCCCTGCGGGCCCGGATCCGCGGGGGCCGCGGGCGGCCATACTGGGGGCATGGTCGACGAAGAGCGCTGGAAGGCGCGGTTCCGCGCCGCCCGGATCAGCCTGCCCCGATGGGCGCGTGACGCGCCCGACCGCAGCGTCTACCGGTCGAACGTGACCGGCACGTGGGAGATCTACACGTGGGACCGGACGTCCGGCGCGCGGCGCCAGGTGACCGACCGGCCGAACGGGACGTGGATGGGCGGCGTCGACCCGTCCGGCACGTGGGTCTGGTGGTTCGCCGACACCGACGGCGACGAGTTCGGCGTGTGGAAACGCGTCGCGTTCGACGCCGACGAGGGCGCGGAGAGCGTCCCGGCCGTTCCGGGGCTGGAGCCGTCGTATCCGTCCGGGCTGTCCCTGGGCGCGAGCGGGCTCGCGGTCGTCGGCCGCACGACGGAGGCGGGCAACACGATCCACCTGTGCCGTCCGGACGCGGAGCCCGAGGTGCTGTACCACCACGCGGAGGACGCGCACGTCGCGGCGCTGTCGCGGGACGAGACGCTGATCGCGATCGGGCACAGCGAGCACGGCGACAGCCGGCACATGGCGCTGCGCGTCGTCCGTCCGGACGGGTCGGCGGTCGCGGACCTGTGGGACGGGCCGGGCAAGGGCGTCTACGGCGCCGGGTTCGCGCCGGTCGCCGGGGACGCGCGGCTGCTGGTGAACCACGAGCGGCGGGGCCGCGACGAGATGCTGGTCTGGGACCCGGTCGCGGGCACCGAGCGGGAGATCGTCCTGGACCTGCCGGGCGAGATCGGCGCGGACTGGTACCCGGACGGGACGGCGCTGCTGGTCTCGCACTCGCACGAGGCGCGCGACGAGCTGTACCGCTACGACCTCGGCACCGGCGGGCTGACGAGGATCGAGACGCCGCGCGGGGTGCTCGGCGGCGCGGACGTCCGGCCGGACGGGACGATCGAGTTCTCGTGGTCGTCGGCCGCGGAGCCGCCGGTGATCCGGTCGACGTCCGGTGCGGTCGTGCTGACGCCGCCGGGACCGGCCGCGCCGCCGTCGGTGCCGGTCGAGGACGCGTGGGTGGACGGTCCGGGCGGGCGGATCCACGCGCTGGTCAGCCGGCCGGACGACGGTTCGCCGGGCCCGTACCCGACGGTGTTCGACGTCCACGGGGGGCCGACCGCGCAGGACGACGACTCGTTCGTCGCGTCCGCCGCCGCCTGGATCGACCACGGTTTCGCGGTCGTCCGCGTCAACTACCGGGGTTCGACCGGCTACGGCTCGCAGTGGCGGGACGCGATCGAGGGACGGGTCGGGCTCACCGAACTCGAGGACATCAAGGCCGTCCGCGACTGGGCGGTGTCGTCGGGCCTCGCCGATCCGCAGCGTCTCGTCCTGACCGGCGGGTCGTGGGGCGGGTTCCTGACACTGCTCGGCATCGGCACGCAGCCGGACGACTGGAGCGTCGGCGTCGCGGGCGTGCCGGTCGCCGACTACGTCGCGGCGTACGAGGACGAGATGGAGGGGCTGCAGGCGTTCGACCGGTCGCTGTTCGGCGGGTCGCCCGCGGAGGTCCCGGACCGGTACCGGGAGTCGTCCCCGATCACGTACGTGGAGCGGGTGAAGGCGCCGGTGCTGATCCTGGCCGGGGAGAACGACCCGCGCTGCCCGATCCGGCAGATCGACAACTATCTCGGACGGCTCGCGGAGCTGGGCCTGCCGCACGAGGTGTACCGGTACGACGCCGGTCACGGCTCCCTGGTCGTCGAGGAGCGGATCACCCAGATGGCGGCTGAAATCGACTTCGCCCGGAAACATCTCGGTATGTCGTGATCTGTCGCGGGGACGTGCGGATCATCCGCACGTCCCGGCGTTTACAAGATCAGATGGTGGGGCATCCCTCCGTCGGCCGCTTGTGAGCAACAGCCGGTTCGTGTCCGTGTGAGAGCGCGCGACGCGACCGGCGGCCCCCCGGCGCCACCGCCCGATGCGGCGGCGCAGCGCTCTGACATCGCTGATCGGGGGGATCACATGACACGGCTGCCGCACGACCACCACCCTGCCCGCATGCCCGGACGGACGGCGGCTCGCGCCGCGGCCGCCACCCGGCGCGCGCTCGCCCGGCTCGGCCGAGCCGCCGGCGCGCAGAACGTCCGGGATGTCCGGGACGTTCGGAACGTCCACGGCGCGGACGGCCGCACCATCGATGTTCTTCGCATCGCTCGCAACGCCGACGCCCTCGGCCGCGCCGACGCCTTGACGACCGATACCCGCGTCGCTCCCAACGTCGACGTTCACGGCGCCGACGTTCACGGCGCTCGTGCTCCGGGTGCCGACGTTCGCGGCGCCGACGTTCGCGGTGCTGCTTTCGATCCCGACGTCCGGTGCGTCGACCGGCGAAAACCGGGGCGCTTCGACCTGCGGCGTCCCGCGCCGCGGCTGCTGGTCATGGCCGCGGGCACCATGCTCGCGGCGACGGCGATCATCATGACGACGTCCACGGCCGCGACCGGGGCCCCGGCGGCCGGGGCCCCGGCGACCGGCCCGGAGGGGGCCCTGGAAGGGCCTCCGGTGCCGGCCGACGGGCCGGTGCTGCCGATGGGGCGCCCGCCGACGCCCGTGTTCCCGCCGTCCGTGGCCGCGTCGCCGCCCGTGTCCTTGCAGGCGCCCGGGAAGGACGATGCGGCGGCGAAGGACGAACCCGCCGGGCGGCCTGCAGAGACCGCAGGGACGGCGGGGGCGATGGCCCACCAGGCGCCGACCGCCCCGAAGCCCGCGGCCGAACCCGAGAGGGTCGAACGGCCGCGAGCCCCGAGCAAGGACGCCGAACCGGTCGCGGTCGAGGCCGGTGGTCCCGCGGAGCCGGACCTGCCCCGGTTGTCGAAGTCGATGCGGCTCGAGCACGAGTTCGTCACGAACGTCCTGCGCTCGCGGGACATCGACTGGCGGTCGACCGGGAACTGCTCGGACCGGGAGAAGCCGACGTGCACATCGTTCAGCGGGCTCCGCTGGACGACCCTCGAGGGACTGCTGCGGTTCGCGGAGACGAGCGGCTGCAAGATCGTCGTCACGGGCGGCACCGAGCGCGGGCACGCGTCCGGCCTGCACAGCCACTACAACGGCTACAAGATCGACATCGCGCCGAACAGGTGCGTCGACCGCGAGATCGAGGGCTACGACCGCGAGGGCGTCCGCGGCGACGGGGCGAGGCTGTACCGGTCACCCGAAGGCGGGCTGTACGCCCGCGAAAGCGACCACTGGGACATCACCTACACGTGATGGTCAGGCGCGAACGTCGCGGATGATGTCCACGAGTTCCCGGGTGACCGACTTGAACCCGGGGATTCGGGACATCGAGACCATCCGGTTCACCAGCGGAACGGTCCGGTCGACGAGCAGGTACGTCTTCCGGCAGCCCGGCGAGTTGTCGTGCACCCAGTAGAGGACGATGCCCATCGAGTACAGCCACAGCAGTTCGGGCAGTTCCTTCCGGAACTCCTTGTCGATCTTCAGGTCGGAGCCGTCCACGACCTCGCGGTAGATCGCGACCGCCGAGTCGCGCGCGGGCCCGGACTCCGCGCTGAACGGGTTCAGCGGGCTCGTCGGCTCGGCGGCGAACTTGAAGAACTTCCCGGCGAACTGGTGATACGGGACCATCGTGTCGACCCGGGCCTTGAGCACGCCCAGCAGCCGCGACGCGAACTCCGTCTCCACCGCCAGGACGGCGCGGCAGGCGGCGACGTGCTCGTCCTGCAGCTCGTCGTAGTACGCCTGGATCAGCTCCTCCTTGGAGCCGAAGTAGTAGTAGGCGTTGCCGACCGAGACGCCCGCCTCCTTGGCGATCACGCGCATCGTCGTCGCCTCGTACCCGCGCTCCCGGAAGAGCCGCAGCGCCGTCTGGACGATCAGGGCGCGGGTCTGCTCGGACTTCACCGCCTTCGTCTCGGTCACGCCTGCCACCATACGGCCCGGACCGCCGCGCGGTCAGGCGCCGACCGTCCGGACGCGCCGCGCCCGTGCGGCCGCCCCCGGCTCAGGCACCCGGATCGGCCGCGAGGAGCTCGCCGATCCGGACGGTGTTCAGCGCCGATCCCACGCGCAGGTTGTCGCCGCTGAGGAACAGGTCGAGGGCGCGCGGATCGTCCGGGGAGACCCGGACGCGCCCCGCCCACACGGGGTCGGTGCCGACGACGTCGGACGGGGTCGGGAACTCGAGCGCCTCCGGGTCGTCGCACAGCACCACGCCGGGCGACCGGGCCAGGACGTCCTGCGCCTCCCGCCGGTCGACCGGCTCCTCGAAGACCGCGTGGACCGCCGCCGAATGCCCCGTCACCACCGGCACCCGCACGCCCGTCGCCGACACCTTCAGGTCCGGGAGACCCAGCACCTTGCGCGTCTCCACCCGGACGCCCAGCTCCCGCGTCGTCCAGCCGCCCTCGGCCGGGCCGCCCGTCCACGGGACGACGTTCATGGCCAGCGGCACCGGGAACGGCCCGGGGTCGCCCACGACGCCCCGCACGTCGCCCGCGCGGTTGCCGAGCCCGCGGTCGCCGCCGACCTTCTCCAGCTGAGCGTGCAGGGTGTCGGCGCCGTCCCGTCCCTCGCCGGACGCCGCCTCGTACGACGCGACGACGACCTCGCGCAGCCCGTACGTCCGGTGCAGGACCCCCAGCGCCACGATGATCGTCATGGTGGCGCCGCCCGGCCCCGCGACGACACCGCGCGGACGCGCCCGCACCGCGTCCGGGTTCACCTCGGGCACGACGAGCGGGACGTCGCGCCGCATCCGGAACACGCCGGACCCGTCCACGACCACCGCGCCGCGCTCCGCCGCGACCGGCACCCACTCGGCGGCGACCGGCCCGGGAACGGCGAACATCGCGATGTCCACGCCGTCGAACGCCGCGGGCGTCAACGGCTCGACCTGCACGTCCGCCCCGCGCACGGCGAGCGTCCGCCCCGCGGACCGCGACGACGCGACGAGCCGGACGTCCCCGTACACGTCCCGCCGGGTCGACAGCAGGTCGAGGATCACCGACCCGACCGCGCCCGTCGCGCCGACGACCGCCAGGGCGGGCGCCCCACTGGAGGCCATGCCCGACTCACCCTTCACCGTTGAAGTTCGTCCACCTGGACAACTCCCCCGGCGCGTCCCCGGTTCCCGCCGGCGCGCGTCGCCCCGCCCCGACCGGGCGGGATCAGCCGGCGGGCTCCCACCACACCAGGTTCGCGGCCGCCCGGGCCACCGGCTCGATGATCTCCCACCCCTCCGCGATCAGGCCGCCGTCGATACGCCAGACGTCGACGACCACGATCTCCGGTCCGCCGTCGGGAAGCCGGCGCCGCGAGTGCATCACGACGTGATCGCCGTCGGCCAGCATGTGCTCGATCTCGACCCGCATCCCGGCGGTCGGCACCAGCGCCGCGCGGACGGCGGCGAGCCACTCGGTCTTGGTCGACGAGGTCGCGTCCGGCCGGTGGTGGACGAAGTCGTCGCTCAGGAACCGTCCGAGCGCGTCGACGTCGCCCGTCCCGATCAGTCCCGCCAGTGCCCGTTCGACGAGCTCTCTGTTCTCCGTGGTCATGGACGCAGTGTGTCCGCGGCCCTCGGCGGCTGTCGATGAACTCGCGTTTCATGGCGTTCGGCGCCCCGGCGTGCGTACCCTCGGTGATCGTGCACACGGTCGGGGAACTCCTGCGGGAATGGCGGCACCGCCGCCGGCTCAGCCAGCTCGACCTCGCGATCGCCGCCGACGTCTCGGCCCGCCACGTCAGCCTGGTCGAGACCGGCAGGTCCAGCCCGAGCGCCGACATGGTCCTGCGGCTCGCGGACCAGCTCGACGTGCCGCTGCGCGACCGGAACCGGCTGCTGCTCGCCGCCGGTTTCGCCCCCCGCTACACCGAGCGGCCGCTCGGCGCGGACGCGCTGGCGGCGGCCCGGGACGCGGTGGCCCGAGTGCTCCGCGCGCACGAGCCGTACCCGGCGCTCGTCTTCGACCGCCGGTGGAACATCCTGATGACCAACCGCGCCGTCGACCCGTTCTTCGCGACCGTCGACCCCGAGCTGCTGCGGCCGCCCGCCAACCTGGTCCGGCTGGGGCTGGACCCGCGCGGGCTCGCCCCGCTGGTCGTCAACCTGGCCGACGTGCGCACGGTGTTCCGCGCGCGGATCGGGCGCCAGCTCGCCGCCCGTCCCGACCCCGAGCTCACCGCGCTCTACGAGGAGCTCCTGGCCCCCGGCGCGACCGGTGCCGCCGGCGTGCCCGGCGACGAGGACCCGCCGGACCGGCCGGTCGCCTCCGACGTCGTGACGCCGATGATCGTCCGCTTCGACGGTCGTGAGCTGCGGCTGTTCTCGACCATCACCACGTTCGGCACCCCGATGGACATCACGCTGGACGAGGTCTCGATCGAGTCGTACTACCCGGCGGACGCCGAGAGCGCCGCGTACTTCACGCGGCCCGGCGGCGACTAACGACCGCTCGTCCCCACCCGATGAAGCCGTGTCGTCGTCGCGCGGGTGCCGTCCACCCGCTGGACCACGATCGGCCGATCATGCCGGATCTGCTCGGAATCAACCATCTGACCCTGTCCACGACCGGGCTCGACCGGCTCGTGACGTACTACACCGAGTCGCTCGGAGCGACGTTCGCCTTCGAGCGCGCCGCGACGTCCGTCGATCCCCGGATCGCCGTCATCGACGTCGGCGGGGCCGACCATCTGATGGCCGTCGAAACCGACGCGGCCTCCGCCCCCGCCCCCGACCTGGATCCCCTGGGCAAGGCGGGGTGGGGACTGCGCGTGGGAACGCACGAGCAACTGTGCGAGGTTCGCGAACGCATCCTGGCCGCCGGGTGGCCCGTCGGGCAGATCGAGACGCTGCCCGCGCAATGGACGATGACGGCGCGCGATCCCGATGGACGCCCCGTGGACGTCCGGGCCCACCGCCCCCGCGCGTGAGCTCCGGCCTCCGCTATCCGGCGGTCGTCGCGACCTCTTCGGCGACGTTGAGGCGGACGTTCGCGACGACGGCGTGGAGGGCGCGGAGCGCGGCGCCCGCGTGGTTGCCCCAGTGGTTGAAGTACGAGTACTGCCACCACCACAGTGCTTCGAGGGGGCGGTCCTGCTGGTAGTGGCGCAGGCCGTGGACGAGGTCGCTGGCGACGTCGACGAGGTCGTCGGAGAGCCGGTACGCGGTGGACTCGGTGTCCTTGTACGGGTCGAACACCTCGGCGTACTCGTCGACGGTGACGAGGCGTTCGGCGAGGCCCGTCCGGACGGCGTCGAGGTCGGGGTCGTCGCCCATCTCGGGCTCCCAGTTGTCCGGGAGGATCACGTCGGCGCTGGCGCCGAGCTGCGCGCCGGCCAGAATGATCTGCGACACCTCCAGCAGGAGCAGCGACACCGTCTGGGTGCCGCCGTCACCGCGCGCGACGGCCTCCAGACCGTTGAGGTAGTTCTCCACGTGCCGGGCCACCCGCTCGGCGAGGGTGGTCCATTCCTGCGGGCTGTTGGTGTCAGACATCGAGCAGCCTCCGTCCTTCGAATGCGCGGCCCAGCGTCACCTCGTCGGCGTATTCCAGATCGCCCCCCACCGGCAGGCCGCTGGCCAGTCGGGTGACTCTCAGGCCCATGGACTTGACGAGCCGCGCGAGGTAGGTCGCGGTCGCCTCGCCCTCCAGGTTCGGGTCGGTGGCGATGATCAGTTCGGTGACGGCCCCGTCGGCGAGCCGCTGCATCAGCTCGCGGATGCGCAGGTCGTCCGGGCCGACGCCCTCGATCGGGCTGATCGCGCCGCCGAGGACGTGGTAGCGGCCGCGGAACTCCCGGGTCTTCTCGATGGCGACGACGTCCTTGGACTCCTCGACCACGCAGATGACGTGGGGGTCGCGCCGCGCGTCACGGCAGATCCGGCACTCCTCTTCCTCCGCGACGTTCCCGCAGGTCTTGCAGAAGCGGACCTTGTCCTTGACCTCCTTGAGCGCCTTGCCGAGGCGTTCCACGTCGGCCGGGTCGGCCGCCAGGAGGTGGAAGGCGATCCGCTGCGCGCTCTTGGGGCCGACGCCGGGCAGCCTGCCCAGTTCGTCGATGAGGTTCTGAACGACCCCTTCGTACAACGGACCTTTCCTTCCGCTCGGGTTCTGGTGGACGCGCCGTTACGGCGTCAGGGCTTGGGGGTGCCGCCGCCGAGGCCCGGGAAGCCGCCGGGCAGGCCGCCGCCGCCCTCGCCGCCGCCGAGGCCGGGCATGCCGGGGATGCCGCCCCCGCCGCCGAGGCCCTGCGCGAGCGGCCCCATCTTCTCCTGCTGCAGCTCGCGCGCCTCCCGTCCGGCGTCGCGGATCGCGGCGAGCACCAGGTCGGCGATCGTCTCCGCGGTGTCGGCCGGGTCGTCGGGGTCGACGGCCTTCGGGTCGATCGTCAGGCCGGTGATCTCCCCCGCGCCGTTGACGGTCGCGGTGACCAGCCCGCCGCCGGCGGTGCCCTTGACCTCGGCCTCCGACAGCTCGCGCTGCGCGGTGAAGAGCTGTTCCTGCATGGCCTGCGCCTGCTGGAGCAGTTCCTGGATGTTCAACTGACCACCGGGTTCCACGGTGCACTCCCTCTTCCGGCCCTGGTGAGGGCCTTCTCTCTGGTGACCCGCCGACCACCGGACGTCCGTCCCCCGAGACTACGGGTTCGCGGCGCGCGGGGGTAAGTGCGGACGGCGGTGTGCCGACTCCGGCTCGGGCGGCTGGGACGGCTAGGAGTTGTCGATCTCCTTGATGATCTGCCCGCCCAGTTCGCGCTGGATGAGCGCCATCCCGGTCATCTCCGCCTCGAGCCCGTCCGCGTCGGCGTCGCCTTCCGGGTCGACCTCGTCGCTCTCGTCCATCGGGGCGGGCTCGGGCGGGGGCGGCGGCTCGTCCGGCGGTGGTGGGGGCGGGCCCGGGTCGCGGACGGGCGCCGGGCCCGCTCGTCCGTGGTCGGGCGCCGGGCCGGACGGGTCGGGGGCGGGCCGCGGCGGAGCCGGAGCCGGGGCCTGGGCCTGGGCCTGGGCCTGGGCGGGCTGCTGCGGTGCGGGGGCGGGCGTGGGGGCGGGTGCGGGTGCGGGTGCTCCGCCGAAGCCTCCGGTGGGTCGGCCGCCCGAGCCGCCGCCGTACGGGCCCGGTGCCCCGCCGCCACCGCCGGGGCGTCCGCCGCCTGCGGGCGGACCCGAGTTGCCGACGACGGTCTCGATCCGCCAGTCGACGCCCATCCGTTCCTTGAGGACCTCGCGGACGACGACGTCGCGGCCGCCGTTGACGAAGCCGAGGCGCCGTCCGTCGGCGTCGAAGCCCAGGGTGAGGATCTTGCCGTCGAGCGCGACCGGGTGGACCCCGGACATGATCACCATCCAGGTGGCGCGGCTCTTCTGCTTGACGGCCTCGACGACGTCGGGCCAGTACCGCTGGACGGTGGCGATGTCCGGCCCGCCCGCCGACGCGGGTCCGGGCGCCGCCTGCGGCGCCTGGGCCGGGGCCTGGGCCGGGGCCGGGGCCGGGGCCGGGGCCTGCGGTGCGGGCGTCGGCGCTGCTTGCGTCCGTGGTGCGGGCGCCGCTTGCGGTTGCGGCGCGGGGGCGGCGGGCTGGGGCGCATGGCCGTTGGACCGGTGGGCCTGATCGGCGCTCGGACGACTCTCCGCGGGTGGGGAGTTATCCACAGAACGGGGTTCTACGGGCGCGGGGATGGCCGGGCGGTTGACACTGGAAGTGGGGTCGCCCCCCTGGGCGGGCGGGGGCTGTTGAGAGCCGAACTGTGCGAGCCCCCCTCCCGCTCCTCCCTGCCCGGCGAAGCCGCCCTGGGACGCCTGCCGCTCCAGACGGTCGAGGCGTGCGAACATCGACGCCTCGTCCTCGTACGCCGCGGGCAGCAGGATCCGCGCCGCGACCAGCTCCAGCAGCAGCCGCGGGGACGTGGCGCCGCGCATCTCCGTCAGTCCGGTGTGCAGCAAATCGGCGGCCCGCGTCAGCTCCCCCGGCCCGAGCGAGGACGCCTGCTTGCGCATCTGCTCGAGCTCGTCCGGCGGCCCGTTCAGCAGCCCGGACCCGGCCGCCTCCGGGACGTTCGACAGGATCACCAGGTCGCGGAGCCGTTCGAGCAGGTCGGCGGCGAACCGGCGGGGGTCCTGGCCGCTCTCGATCACCCGGTCGATCGCGGCGAACACGGCTCCGCCGTCCCGGGCCGCGAAGGCGCCGATGACCTCGTCGAGCAGCGTCGAGTCGGTGTAGCCGAGCAGCGAGACGGCCCGCGCGTAGGTGATGCCGTCCTCGTCCGACCCCGCCAGCAACTGGTCGAGGATGGACAGGGTGTCGCGCGCGGAACCGGCGCCGGCCCGCACCGCCAGCGGCAGCGCGGACGCCTCGTACGGGACGTTCTCCGACTCCAGGATCTCCTCGACCAGCTCGGTGAGGGTCCCCGGCGGGATCAGCCGGAACGGGTAGTGGTGCGTCCGGGACCGGATCGTCCCGATGACCTTCTCCGGTTCGGTGGTCGCGAACACGAACTTCAGGTGCGGCGGCGGTTCCTCGACGAGCTTCAGCAGCGCGTTGAAGCCCTCCCGGGTCACCATGTGCGCCTCGTCGATGATGTACACCTTGAAGCGCGCGGAGACGGGCGCGAAGAAAGCGCGTTCGCGCAGGTCGCGGGCGTCGTCGACGCCGCCGTGCGAGGCGGCGTCGATCTCGATCACGTCGATGTGCCCGGAGCCCGTCGGGCCGAGCGCGACGCACGAGTCGCACTTGCCGCACGGGTCCGGGGTGGGGCCGTTCTCGCAGTTCAGGGAGCGGGCCAGGATGCGGGCGCTGGACGTCTTGCCGCAGCCGCGCGGGCCGCTGAACAGGTACGCGTGGTTGATCCGGCCGTTGCGCAGCGCCTGCTGCAGCGGTTCGGCGACGTGCTCCTGCCCCTTGAGCTCGGCGAACGTCGCAGGCCGGTACTTGCGGTACAGAGCCAGACTCATCGGGGGTCCGCCCTCCTCAAGAGCAGAGCGTCAGAAGCGAAAGGACCCCCCGCACACCCGCCAGAGCCTGCTTATCCTTGCTGCCTTCCGGCCCTGGGGAGGTTCACAGGGTGACGCCGTGCGAGGGGTCTGCCTTGAGTCTATGGCATCTGACTAAGGGGTTGGCACGGTTCCGCCGTAGTCTCCGTCGCATGGCCGACTCCCATACCGCTCCAGCGCAGCGCACGCTCCTGCACATCGCCGAACGACGCCACTGGGAATCGGCCAGGGACGCGGGTGTGTCGTACACGATGTCCACCCTCGGACGGACGCTCGACGACGAGGGCTTCGTGCACTGCTCGTCCGACCTCGAGCAGGTGCAGGGCGTCCTCGGCCGCTTCTACACCGGCGTGGACCGCGAGAGCCTGGTCCTTCTGGTGATCGACGCGTCCCGTCTGGACGCGCCCGTCCGCGACGAGCCCGCCGGGGAGGAGCTGTTCCCGCACGTCTACGGCCCGATCCCCGTCGAGGCGGTAATCGATGCGCGAGCAGTGCCCGGCACCCGGTAAGCTGTTCCGCGGAGGATTCGCCTAGTGGCCTAGGGCGCACGCTTGGAAAGCGTGTTGCGTGCAAGCGCTCGCGAGTTCGAATCTCGCATCCTCCGCCAGCCTCACCAGGCAGAACGTTCGAGGGCGGCCCCATCTGGGTGCCGCCCTCAGTGCTTCCAGTCTCAGTCCTAGTCTCGATTCCGCTGGAGTCCAGCAGTCTGAGCCCAACACCGCGCGCCCGTCCGCTGGACGGGCGCGCAAGATCAACTCACTTTAGGATCTTGTGGAGCCCCGTCGCGATCGCGAGGCCGACCACGACGCCCGTCACGGGGCTGGGCGGCGCGGCTTCCGCTGCGGCGCCGGCAGCCTCGGCGACGCCGCCGCCGATGATCGAAAAACCTAGGATGATCGCCCAACGCTGAGAGAGCCGCTCGGGCTCCTCGGGCTGGTCACGGGGGGTGCTGTTCTGATTCTTCCTACGCCAAGGTAGGCTCACCAGTACCGTCCTTCTCTTGGATCTGCTGAAATCCCGGGGGACTGGACGCAAGAGCGGCTCCCTCTGACCAGGGAGCCGTTCGCATATGCGGAGGGCTGTGCCTTCCCTTCTCCGGGCGTTCCTTCCCGCCCGCGAACCGGAAACGGCCGGGACCATCCCGGGCACTTCCGTACTGGCTTCCCACTTGAGTCACTTTCACCACTCCTCCCTCGCTGCCCACAAGCGCCTCAAATCGACGCTCACGCCTCAACGGTACAGCACCCGTGGCGAAGAACGCGCGGACCGCTCCCCGGCCGCCAGGGAGCATCTCAGGGCCATTTAGGTGGCATCTCGGCGATCACTCGTGGTAGTCGCGCGCCCGTGCGCGCGAGACGCGCGACGCGCGCCTCTACCACATGCGTCCGACAAATAGCCCTCGCCCCACACCCAAGGCGCCCGGTCGACAGACTGCGAGCACGCGCCTCTCAGGGGAAGAGCGCGGGGCACCCGCATGATAAGGTCCGCGCCCTCTGGGCCCCTGGGACCTTGCCCTGCCACCTACTCTGAACGTCTTTCACAAAATATGTGTGCACACGCTATAGAGATAATGGGAGACGTCGGAGAGCGGCGAGAATCATCAAGAAGGATCTTCACATCCTACTGAAGCAGCGCCAGACGCCTTCTAACTCTTGCCACTAAAGCACCAAAATGGATGTCCACTCCGAGAACCCATCCTGGACACTCATCTCTCAAATTTCCGACAAAAGCGACAAATTTCAAGGAGCGGGCAAATCGATTTGCACGGTAACGTGCGACACCAGAAGCCGCAACACCTACCCCTCTCGCTCCGCATTAGATGTTGCACTGCCTACTCGCTGTCTACGCACTGCCTACTCGCTGCCTATGCACTGCCTACTCGCTGCCTATGCACTGCCTACTCGCTGTCTACTCACTACAGGAGACTCTGCCGATCTTGAATCTAGTTCTATTCGAGAATGAATCCGATGGTGTTGGCCTCAGTCTGGGAGAGATGCGCTTTTGTCCGAATCAACTGTCCGCATCACGGGGGTTGCATCGATCTCGCAGGACGTGCTATTCGCGCGCACACGCGCACGCAGATAGATAGGTGCTGACGCTCCCAGCCGACGAGTGCCCCGCACCGCACCGCGCGATGCAGGGCACTCCAGAGCCGTGTGTGAAGGTTGAACCAGACCGCGCCGAAGAGGCCAACCACGCTTCTGACCTTGGAAGACTCAGGCTAGGAGGTCATCATCGGAGCCCTGGACCCCGCTTGACTGCCAGAGAAGCCCACCGACGCGATGGTGCTTCCACCGACGAGCGGAGGCCCCTGGAACCCCTGGACTTCGGAAGATCTGCACGCAGAGATCCCAGACCAACCGGACCGGTGGTGTTGGCCTCAGTCTGGGAGAGACGCGCTCCTGTCCGAATCAACTGTCCGCATCACGGGGGTTGCATCGATCTCCCAGGACGTGCTATTCGCGCGCACACGCGCACGCAGATAGATAGGTGCTGACGCTCCCAGCCGACGAGTGCCCCGCACCGCACCGCGCGATGCAGGGCACTCCAGAGCCGTGTGTGAAGGTTGAACCAGACCGCGCCGAAGAGGCCAACCACGCTTCTGACCTTGGAAGACTCAGGCTAGGAGGTCATCATCGGAGCCCTGGACCCCGCTTGACTGCCAGAGAAGCCCACCGATGCGAGCGGCGACGTCGCTCCGGATGGCGTCGCTCATGTGCTGGTAGCGCTTGGCCATGGAGGCGCTTGACCATCCCATGATGGCCATGGCCGTTGGGGTTGGGACACCGAGAATGAGCAAGACCGTTGCGGCCGTATGGCGGGCGTCATGGAGCCGAACCTCGCGGAGTCCTGCCTTCTCCAGCAGGGCCTTCCACTGGCGATAGTCCGTGTTGGGTATCAAAGGCTGCCGTCTGGCTTGGCGAAGACGTAGTCACCTTCATGCCAGAGTTGGCGAGCTTCCATACGCTCTGCCTCTTGTTTGGACTTGTGCAACTTGAGAAGTTCTATCAAAGGTGCGGGTAGGCCAATAGTGCGGCGGCCAGCCTTGGACTTGGTCCGTCCAGTCTCGGACCGGGTCTGCTTACGCTCGGGGCAGTAGCCGGCCTTCCGACCGCACGGGTTGGCTCCGCACCCGTGCGCATACTTGGGGCGGAGGCGTCCGCGTCGGATACGGATCAAGCCTGTGCCAAGGTCTACGTCGGCCCACTTGAGGCCGAGCGCTTCGCCCTGTCGGAGACCGAGAGCGAGGGCGACAACCCATCGGGCGCCGTTCCGTTCCTGCTCCTGAGCGACCTTGAGCAGACCCTTGATTTCGGTGACTTCGTACGGCTCTGGCTCCTCCTCTTCCAGCCTTGGTGCCGTAGCAAGAAGTACCGGGTTGCTGCCGAGTAGACCACGTCGGACCGCCACGTTTAGGGCGTTGCGGAGTGTCCGGTGTACGTGATGGGCCGTACCCGCCGAAAGTCCCTGCTCCTCCTGCATCTTCGCGTAGAGCTTCTCGCAGTGTTCCGGCGCGAGCTTGTCCAAGCGGTGAGCGCCGAGGCCGGGAACGAGGTGTTTCTCGACGTCCACGCGGTAGCCAGAGTGCGCGTTCTCCGAGATCCTCGGCGGAGTCGCAATGTTGTCGATCCAGTGCCGTAGCCACTTCTCGACCGTCCAGCGCTGCCCGGCCTTGGGCATCCTCCCCTTGTCTCGAAGCTCCTCCAGCTTCTTGACCTTCGAAGTGACCTCGGCCTTGGTCTTGGCCATGACGTGACGCCGGTCAGGCTTACCGTCGTCCTTGGTGCCGACCGTCACTCGGCCATGCCAGTAACCATCCTTGCCCTGGTAGATGCTGGATCGGCCGTTAGCGTTGCGTCCCGTGATCGTTCCCTCCGGCTAGTTGTGCTGAGCAGCGGCCATGAGGCCGGAGACGTAGGCAGTGAGGCATTCGGCGGGGACTCGGCGCAGACGGCCGATGGTCACGCTCTGGACCTCGCCGGACGTGATGAGGCTGTACATCTGCGTCCGGCCGATCTTGAGTCGGTGGGCGGCTTCCTCGACGGTCAGGAGAAGGTCCGAATCTGGGGCAATGAAGGCGGTCACGGCGGAACCTCCGGGGCAGGCGGAACGGCGTCGAGCGTGGGGACTACGGAGCGTCGAGGTATCCGGGCACGGGCGGAGGTCTACAGCGGTGAAGCACGTCAGCGGAATCGAGCAGAATTCGCCGTGACCCCTTTTCTGTTGAGTTCTGCTGATGTGTTGCGCTGCTGACACCGGGTGCGGAGCCCCTGAGGACGTGACGGTCTGTGAGCGGGTGCCCGGTAGTCATCGCGTCCCCGATGTTGTGTCGGGGTGCGTCTCGTAGACGGGTCCGGCCTTGCGGCCTCGGCCGGTCTTTGGGGCCGTGGGGATGCGCCGGATCCAGCCGTGTGACTCCAGGATGCGGAGCGCCGGGTCTAGGTCCGCGACCTTCTTAAAACGGCGTAGGGAGGACAGGACGTCGCGTGCGCCGAACTGTGTGGTTGCGGTTCGTTCGATCCATTCGAGGAGGACACGGGCATCAGCGACTGCCGGGTCCGCGCCGATAGCGTCGTATGCGGCTTGCGCGTGGACGGTGAAGTACTCGCCTATCTGACGAACGTTCTGGAAAGTAGCGAGGCTGACCGGGCGGTCCCAACCGTCGCGGAAGTGTTCGGCGAGATGGAGTAGCGCCGCGATGCGGAGGACAGCGCCGACGTACTTGCCGCCCCAATCGGTCATGTGGGCGAGGTCGCCAGTTCCGGGGCGGAAGCGTGGCTCTGTCTCGGTCAGGAGGGCGAGTGCGGCGGCCTCGGCATCGGGAGCGAAACGCAGCGTTGCAGGCTCGGAGAGCGCGTGCAGGGACAGGATTAGGGCCGTGACGTTGGCGCGGTAGGTGTCGGTGAAGTGCGGGGGGATGGGTGCGGGGTTGGGATCGCGGTAGCCGAGCAGCGACTTGGGCACGGAGTAAAGCAGCCGGCCGAGTAGTCCCTGTTCAAGGAACTGTGGCGTCTCGCCGAGGCGCGTCAGGACGCCGGGTTGCGTGCAGATTCCCAGGGTGATCGTCGCGGCGGGGATGCGTTCGGAGGCGCGTCCCATGCGATCGATACGCATCTCCTCGCCCGCGTGCCCGGACTTGAGGACAGCGAAGTTAGGAGCGCCGGAGTAGCGTCCTGCCGCGATGGAGAAGACCTCGCCCTCCGGCGAGAGGATCGCGAACCGGCCGCCCTGCTCGGAGAGATGAGAAGTAAGACGCTCCACCGTCGCGTCGTCAGAGAACAGGCACGGTTCGGCCGGAACGGCCGTCTCGTCCAGCGCCAGACGCGCCGTGGTCGCCTCGTCCAGGGCGGCGGCCTGCTGTGTGGCGTCTACGGCGCTTGCGGCGGCCTTCTCAGTCTTTTCGGCGTGTGCTTCGGCGACGCGTCGGGCAATGACCGCCTCGGCGATGACGGGCTTGGCCTGCTCGACGAGGATTGTTTCAGCGGCCCTGATCGGGGCCGTCATGTGCTTGTAGGCCTCGGACTTGCGGTTTCCGGGCGGCAACACGACGAGCGTGAACAGGTTCGTCGGTTCGGTCCATGCGAGGCCTTGGACCCAGACCTTGCCTCCGGCCGCCACGCCGAGAACTGCGAGGGCAAGGGATCCGGCGAGATCGGCCGGAGTCTGGGTGACCTCGGCGAGGCGGGCCGCGTACTCGCCCAGCCAGTCAGGGAAGGCCCAGACAGGGAACGTCGGCAGTTCCGGAGTCGCGGAGAGGGGCGCAGGAGTCGGCCAACCCTGCGCGTCCACCGCGGCGAGAGCGGCAACTTCGGCGGCGACGGCGCCTCGGAAGTCGGATTCGGTGTCGCTGTTGGTGCCGTAGCCGAGCTGCATGAGGCGCGTCCCGGTCTCGATGACGCGACGGGCGTAGGCGAGGCTGCGAACGAGCTGGGCGTAGTACGCGGCGTTCGTGGCGCTGGGTACCTGGCTGATGAGCGTGTGCAGGTACGGAGCGCCTCCGATCCTCGCGAGTTCCCGCGCATCGATGGCGGTTGCCACGGCGACAGGCTCAAAGGGGGCGCCTCGGTCCGCCAGGCCAACGACGCCGTCCCAGATCATCCGGTGCCCGGGGCGGTAGAACTCGCTGCCGTCCAGGAGCGCGCGAACCTCGGGGAGCGCGAGCGGGGAGAGCATGACCGCGCCGAGAACGTGTTGTTCTGCCTCGATGCTGTGCGGAAGCGGCCGGATGAACTCGGCGAGGTCGGAAGGGGTGTCCGAGTGGCTATCGACCGGGCGAAGTGGTGACGTCATGATGAAAGGGCCTCCGTCGGTTAGTGATCGGTAGGGGCGCGGCCTCGGTGCTCGTGCTTGGTGGCTGTGGCACCGGGGCCGCTCTGTCGCTAGTGCTTGCTGCGATTCCGCGTGTTCGCCAGGTACGTCCAGAGGCGGCGTCCGAGACGGACCTGAGCGGCGCGTCCGCCGCACTTGTCGCAGCAGCGCCACGCGCGGCCGGACGGCGAGCGGAAGCGACCGGCGCCCCCGCACTTCCGGCAAGCTCGGAACGGCCAGACGAGGCAGTGAACGACGTAGGCGACGAGGGCGAGGAGGACGAACGATCCGGCGTCCGCTCCGCTGTCGCTAGCGGCGACGATGATGGGGGTCACGGGGCCTCCTGAGGGTGTTTCGGGCATAGCTGTAGCCAGGGCGCTAGAACGCTTGTTCGCTGGTCAGAGGGAAGATTGGCCGCTAGCGGGGCCGCTAGGTCTAGCGGGTGGGGGCGCTAGACCTAGCGGCGCCTGCGGCGTCGGTTAGGGCGTGCTGGTCGCCTTCCGGGCGGCCTCCTGGACGTCGTCGCGGACGATGCCGCGCCGGTTCGCCCCCTTGCCGTCCTCGTCCTGCCCCCAGACTTGCCGGGTGGCGACCCCGTAGGGCTTGAGGGCGTCGGCCAGTTGCCCAGGCGTCCATCCGGCGTAGAGGCCGGGGCGGAGTTCGGCGAGGCGCTTGACGACGGTCTCCGACCAGATCTTGTCCTCGTCGGAGCCGATCACTGCGGCCACGTCGTCGACGAGCGAGATTCCAGCATCGACGGTCGCGGAGTCCTCTCCGGCCGCGTAACCGGTCAGGGTGCCGGCGGCCTTCCGCTGGGCCCGGGCACGCTCGCAGATACGGTCGGCCGTCAGGTTGTCGATGTAGTACGAGCGCCCGATCTGCGGGTCGTCAGCGTCTCCGACCAGGTACCCGATGCCCTTGTCTCGGAGCCCGAACGTCGTGGCGCGGAGCCCGTTGCGGTACGCCGAGGTGCCGAGAACCATGTCGTTCTCGACCTGTCCCATGACCCGCAGACAGAACCGGATCCCCACGTTCGCAGAGACGCCGGTCGGAAGAGAGTCCTTGTCGGGGCGCTGCGTGGCCAGGAGCAGGATCACGCCGAACGCGCGGCCGAGCTTGATGATCGCGGTACAGAGTTCGGCTGCCTCAGCGCCGTAGGTCGGGTGGGCAAAGAGGTTCTGACACTCGTCGACGATGAACACCAGGGGCCGGAGGCCGAGCGACTTCTTCGCGGCGAGTTGGGGCGTGACCTTGTTCTCCGGACACACGTCCTTCGGCAGCTTCCGGAGCGTCTGTGCGCGCCGCTCCAGCTCCTTGCGGACCTCGCGGAGCGAGGCGAGGCACGCGGCGATCGTCTCGTCATCCTGTCCGGATCCGTAGTGGTGAGCCACCTTCTCTAGGGCGGACAGGTCGCCGGAACCCTTGAGTTCGAAGGTGCGGAGTTCGGCGAGGGAGTCCAGGGCGGCCGCCAGGGCGAGGATGCGGAGGGCGAACGTTTTGCCCATGCCCGGCATGGCAGCGATCAGGGCATTGTCCCCTCGCAGGCTGTGATCATCCGAGCGGTAGCGCTAGTGCACCGTGTGATACCTCTGCTCAGGGGCGCGAAGCGGCCAACGGGCTGAGGAAGCAACCGCACAGGGCCCGGCCGGGAGCGGGCGGCGATCAGTCTCACTTCTAGTCTCAGTTGCTCGCCTTCCGGGGTTCGTTCGGGCCCGTTCATGGTCGTTCTGGTCACGGACGGCGGTTGGTTCGGTACGGGGTTGACCTCGGCTTGAGCGAGTGCGGCGTACTCCGGCGATCATGGACGTACAGAGGTCTTCAGACTTGGAAAGCGTGTTGCGTGCAAGCGCTCGCGAGTTCGAATCTCGCATCCTCCGCTCGCCCCACGGGGCGCACGACGTCAAGGGCGGCACCCATCCGGGTGCCGCCCTTCGCGCGTCCTGGACCCGCGTCCTGGACCCGCGTCCTGGACCCGCCCGCCCCGGCCCGGAAGACGACGGCCGCGCGGACTCAACGCTCCGGCGATCCCGGCCCAGCCTCGGCGATCGCCTCGCCCCCGGTCGAGCAGGCGGGATCGCACGTGAACTGTCCATGAACGCCGGCCGCGCGCATGCGCGCACAGCCCGCCGAGCCGACTAAGAGACAACTACGTCTATATGGCTGCTCAAGGTCGCGACCGCGGCGCCGACCGAGCCGCGGCGGCGCCGCCGGCGGCGCGGGCCCCTGATCGCCGGTGTGGCGCTGGCCGGCGTCGTCCTGCTCGGCGGCACCGCACTCGGCGTGACCCTCCTGCGGGACGGCGGGGCGGCCGGGAGGGCGGGGACGGCACCGCGGGCTCCGCGGCGACGTCGCCGGGGCCGTCGTCCGCCGCGTCCGGCGAGCGGCTCCCGGTCAAGGGGCCCGCGCCCACACCGGGCGATACGCCGTTGTCGCAGGTCGACGACAGGTACACGGCGAAGCCGCCGACGTGCGGGAAGGCCGCCGCGAAGGTGAAGACTCCGGACGGCTTCCGGGCACCCACCGGATACGGCCCCTACGCGCGGTGGACGAGGTCGGCACGCCCTACACCGAGACCATGTGCGGCTGGCGCGACCGGTCCGGCGACGAGATCAACATGATGTGGCGCCTCTTCCGCACCGAGGACGGATCCCGCACCGGCGCCGAGGAGGCGAAAACGTTCCTCGAGGGCTTCTACTGGCCCCAGCACACCGGGCGCGACTTCGCTCTCGGGTTCGCGGTGGAGGGCTTGTGGAAGGCGCCGAGGGGTTCCGGCTCGGGCTGCATCCTGCACGCGCGGGACGTCAACCTCGTGCTGTTCGTCCAGATCGAGGGCCCCGCCCATCCCCGCGGTGGCTGCGAGCCCGTCGTCGGGACGCTCGCCGAGGGCGGCATGGCCGCGACGGCGAGGGGACGGTGAGGCCGCTCGACGCGGTGGCGCGCCGCGAGATCGGGCCGTACCTGGCGGTCGCGGAGCTGGGCCGGGGCGGCATGGGACGGGTGCTGCTCGCGTCGTCGCCCGACGGGCGCCTGCTCGCCGTCAAGCAGGTGCACGCGCGGTTCGCCGCCGACGGCGGGTTCCGCGAGCGGTTCCGGCGGGAGGTGGAGGCGTCCCGGAGGGTGTCGGGGACGGCGGGCCGGCGGTCGCAGTTCGCCGAGCGCGCGGCGGACGGGGCACCGGAGAGCGGTCTCGGGTTCGGCGACGCCGCGTTCTGGGAGACCGCTCCCGTTCCCTCTTCCCTCGGCGGGTGGACCTGCGTCCTGTCCGTCCGCGGCGGGAACCTCGTCGTGGACGTGAAGCTCGGCGGGGACCGGACCCGCCCGGCCTGCCGGACGGAGGCCGCGGAGATCGCCAGGGCGGCGATCGCGGCGGCGCCGCCGCGCGAGTCCCGCACACCGGACTGATCGCCGGATTTCCGTGACGGGACGGGGACGGGGGCATGCCGGGGACGGACGACGGTACCGATCAGTGGTACCGGCGCGGCCGCCCCGGCCCGCTCCTGCCTAGCGTGAGCGGGCGTCGGCGGCACCGATCGGCGGCCGACGTGACGGCAGGCGGCGAGCGAGGGGGCGGACGGCGTGGGGAACGGAAGTCTGGAAGGCAAGGCGGCCATCGTCACCGGGGGCGCGTCGGGCATCGGGGAGGCGATCACCCGGCTGTTCGTCGAGCGCGGCGCCCGGGTCGTCGTGGTGGACCTGCAGCGGGACGCCGGGGAGGCGCTCGCCCGCGAGTCCGGCGGCGCGGTGGCCTTCCTGCACGGGGACGTCTCCGACCGGGCCGTCGCGGACGCGGCGGTCGCGGCGGCCGTGGAGCGGTTCGGGCGGCTCGACACCCTGGTCAACAACGCGAGCGTCTCGCGCCAGCGCCCGTTCGCGGAGCAGACGGACGACGACTGGCGGCTGGCGATGGACAGCGGCCTGTACGCGACGCGGAACTTCATGCTCGCCGCGTTCGCCGAACTGAAGAGGGCCGGCGGTGCGTCGGTCGTCAACTTCGGGTCCGGCGCGGGGCTCGACGGTCAGCCGAACCAGGCGTCCTACGCCGCGGCGAAGGAGGCGATCCGGGGCCTCAGCAGGGTCGTCGCGAACGAGTGGGCGGCGCACGACATCCGCGTCAACGTCGTCTGCCCGATGGCGAAGACCGCGGGGGTCGCGCAGTGGGCGCAGGCGCACCCCGAGCAGTACGCGCAGTCGGCCGCGAAGGTGCCGCTGGGCCGTTTCGGCGACCCCCGGCAGGACGTCGCGCCCATCGTCGCGTTCCTCGCGGGCGACGATGCGCGGTACATGACCGGCCAGACGGTCATGGCCGACGGCGGCGCGATCAAGCTGCGCTGACCGGCCCGCACGGAAGATAGTGACATAAGGGCTGACCTGCGATGTAACTGGTTTACACGGAACGTGGAAACGGTGACTCGGGTAGTTGCGTTTCCTTCTGCGACCGCGCCGGACGCCGTAGACTCGTGGGGTGATCTTCAAGGCGGTGGGTGTGGGAAGGCCCTATCCGGACCACGGGCTCTCGTCCCGGGACTGGGCCAAGATCCCGCCTCGCCAGGTCCGCCTCGACCAGCTCGTCAGCACCAAGCGGGAGCTCGACCTGCAGTCGCTCCTCGCCAAGGACTCGACCTTCTACGGCGACCTGTTCCCCCATGTCGTCCAGTGGCGCGGCGAGATGTACCTGGAGGACGGCCTGCACCGCGCGCTGCGCGCCGCCCTCCAGCAACGGACCGTCCTGCACGCCCGCGTCCTCGACCTGGACGCGGTGGACGTGCGCGGCTGACCTCCGGAACCGGCCGTCAGCGGGTGCGGGCCGGCTCGGGGACGGTGATCTCCTTGGCCTCGACGAGGGGCCCGGCGTCGCCGCCGAGCCGGATGTGGCTCGGGCGGGCGGCGAAGAGGCCGAACGCGATCTCGGGCACGATCAGGACGAGCAGGAGGCCGAGGGAGACGTTCCACCCGCCCGTCGCGCTGTGCAGGACGCCGGCGGCGAGCGGCCCGAAGCCCGCGAGGAGGTAGCCGCCGGTCTGCGCCATCCCGGACAGGCGCGCGGCGATGGACGGGCTCGGCGACCGCAGGCTCAGCAGCGTGTAGGCGAGCGGGAAGGCGCTGCCGACGCCGATGCCGAGCGTGACCGTCCACACCCAGCCGGCGGACGGCGCGACGAGCATGCCGCCGAGGCCGACGATCATCACGGCGCCGATCGCGGCGACGACGACGCGCTGGTCGCGGAGCCGGGCGGCGAACACCGGGACGACGAAGCCCAGCGGGATGCCGACGATCATCATGACCGAGACCATCATCCCGGCCGTGGCGGGCGCGTACCCGGCGTCCCGCATGATCTCCGGCAGCCAGGACATCAGCACGTAGAACATCAGCGAGGCCAGGCCCATGAACGCCGCGACGGACCAGGCGAGGGGCGAGCGCAGCAGCGAACCGGCCGGCCGGCGGGCGGCGCCGGGGGCGTCCGGGGGCTCGGCGGTGCGCCGCCCGCGGATCGCGAGCGGGCCCCAGACCAGGGCGGCGACCAGGGACGGGACGGCCCAGACGGCGAGGGCCAGCCGCCAGCCGCCCGCGTGGTCGAGCGGCACCGCGAGACCGGCGGCGATGGCGCCGCTCGCGGCCATCAGCATCATCGCGACGCCGGTCAGGGAGCCGACGCGGCGCGGGAACGCCCGCTTGATCACCGCGGGCACGAGGACGTTGCCCATCGCGATGCCCGCGCCCGCCAGGACCGTTCCAAGGTAGAGCGCGGGCGCGTACGCGACGACGCGCAGCAGGATCCCGGCGGTGATCAGGACGAGGGAGCCGGCGATGGCGACCTCGGTGCCGAGCCGGCGGGCGACGACGGGCGCGAGCGACGCGAAGGCGCCGAGGCACAGCACCGGGAGGGTGGTGAGCACGCTCACACCGACGCCGGAGAGCCCGAACGCGTCGCGCAGTTCGCCGAGCACCGGGGAGATCCCGGTGATCGCGGCGCGCAGGTTGAGGGTGAGCAGCACCAGACCGGCCAGCGACCAGACGGCCGCGGCACGGGACGTGGTCAGGGCGGGGGGCTTCAGGGACGCGTTCATTTCACCTTCGTCATGCGCTCGCGGCGCGGCTCTACGGAACGGGAACTGGAATCGGGGGGAGGAATCGGGCGCGACAGGGCGACGGCCCTCCAGGGGAGGGGCAGGGGGCTCGCTACGTGGCGGCCCCGGCGTCCTGGGCGGCGGAGGCGAGGATCTCGTCGAGGCAGGCGTGGGTGGCGCGGGTCGCGGCCTCGGCGTCGCCGGCCTCGATGGCGCGGGCGATAAGACCGTGCGGGACGTCCGCGTGCCGCAGCAGGACGCCCGCGGCGCCGATGCTCGCGCGCAGCGCGGTGCTGAAATCGCGGTAGAGGTCGGTGAGGACGCGGTTGTGGGTGGCCTCGACGACGGCGGTGTGGAAGGCGAGGTCGGCCTCGACGAACGCGGCGTGCTCTCCGGCGGCCCAGGCGGCGTCCCGGCGGGCGAGCGCGGCGGCGATCGCGGCGGTGTCGGCGCCCGTGCGGCGGGTCGCGGCGAGCCGCGCGGCCTCGACCTCCAGCCCGCGCCGGACCTCGAGGATCTCGATGAGCTCGGCCTTCTCCAGGCGCCGCCGGACGGCGCCGGACAGCTCGCTGGTGGCGCGCACGTAGGTGCCGTCGCCCTGCCGGCTGTCGAGCAGGCCCGCGTGGGTGAGGGCGCGGACGGCCTCGCGGACGGTGTTGCGGCCGACGCCGAGGGTCTCCGACAGCACCGGCTCCGGCGGGATCTTCCCGCCGACCGGCCAGACGCCGTTCGCGATCTCGTCCCGCAGTTGGTCGATCACCTGGTCGACGAGCGAGGAACGGCGCGTGGTGCGCAGCGTCATCGGCGGCCCTTTCACTCACCGGCCGCAGCAGTCAGCCGGTCATCCCATGTCTCCATGGTAGGACCACTCGACGCGTGGATTTATTCCGCGCCTCGACGGCGGCGCGGTGTTCGGGCCGGACCCGGACCGCGTCAGACGCGGCCGAGGTCGCGGTTGGCCTCGTGGGGCCGTCCCGCGCGCAGGCCGGCGGCCTCGAGCGCCTGCCGGTACGCGGTGGCCGCGCTCTCCCCGTCCTGGACGAGCTCGAACAGTTCGCCCATCTCGCGGAGCAGGTGCGCCGTCGGACGTCCGGCCGGGAGCGTCGCCAGCTGCCCGGACGCGGCCCGGAGCACGACCTGCGCGGCCTGCCGGTCCCCCTGCGCGACGCGTGCGCGCGCGAGGACGAGCCGTGCCCGGACGGTCGTCCGCGAGCGGGCCACGACGTCCTGTCCGGGCTGCGGGGCGAGCGGCCGGGACGGGATGCTGGGAGCAGGCGGCTGCAGGGCGAAACCCGTGTCCAGGAACTGCTCGACCACCGCGATGGCCTCGTCGAGCTCTCCGGCCAGGACGAGCGCGCGCGCACGGGCGATCGCGGACTCGGTGGCCTCGGCCCCGGTCAGCGCGGACGTCCGCTCCAGCAGGCCGAGCGCTTCGCGGGCGGCGTCGGCCGACCCCTCGGCGCGGGGCCGTCCGAAGGTCTCGGGGACGAGCGAGGGGTCCTCCGTCGAGAAGGGCGCGACGCCCCGGAGCAGCGCCTTGGCCGCCGCGAGGTACAGGCGCGCGTCGGCCCGGAGCGGAGCACCCTCCGAGCGCGCCACGAGGGCCTGGTCGGCGAAGTACAGCGAGTCACCGATCGCGCCGTCCTCCAGGGCGCGCAGGCTGGCCCGCTGGTAGTGGACGCTCGTCGGTTCGTCCACGCCGTCCGGGTACAGGAGCCGGCGCCCGATCTCGTGCGCGCGCGCCGGGTCGGACCGGTCCACGTACGCCAGCAGGAGGACGCGGCCCGCTTCGGTGTGCTCGCGCCCCACGCAGAGCCCGACGACGCGCAGCCGCTCCATGGCGCGCTCGCCGAGCGCGATGGCCTGCCCGAGGTCGCCGACCGTGTGGTAGCAGCGGGCCAGCGCGATGACGGCGGGCAGCGTGCTGGCGCGGCCGGTGTCGCGTTCGGCCTGCTCGCGCAGCTCCTCGAACAGCCCGATGGCGAGGTCGGTGCGGCCGAGCTCCTCGAGGGCGCGGGCGCGGCCCCAGCGGGCGCGGGAGGTGAGGTCGGGGTCGTCGCTGCGCGCGATGACGTCGTCGAAGCCCTCCTCGGCGGCCGCCGGGTCACCGCCCAGCAGGGCGAGGTGCGCGTGGCGCTCCCGGACCTCGAGGTGGGTGCGCTGCTCCGGCTCGACGCCCTCGGCGAGGTACTCGGGCGTGCAGCCGAGGCGCTCGGCCAGCATGCGCAGCACGGTCGGGGTCGGTGTGCGCTTGCCCGACTCGATCAACGAGATATAGCTGTCGGAAAGGTCGTGACCGGCGAGCTGTGCCTGCGACAAGCGTCTGGTCAGCCGCAGGTTGCGGACACGTTCGCCGACATTGCCTGGACCCGGCATGTGGACTCACTTAGCGGAAGTAATCAGGCGGCTGGGGTGCCGACATGATTGCACATTGCGGGTTATCGCACATCGAGAGTAACGAAGCGGCCGCCGCCGGGTGCCCGGAACCGCTAGTCGTCGGGGTTCTTGTTCGGGAAGATCATCTCGCAGACCTCGAGATAGAGCTGCTCGGGATAGGGGAGGTAGTCGACGTTCGTGAGCGCCTGGTCCTGACCGGCGGACTCCAGCACGAACTCGCCGTAGCCGAGCATGCGTCCGGCGATGGACCGCTTGAAGCTCATGTCGGTGACCTTGGCGAGCGGCATCATCGCGACCTTGCGGGTGAGAATGCCCGTGGTGAGCAGCATCCGCTGGTTCGTGATGACGAAGTAGTCGACCGACCATTCCGCGACGCGCCACACGAACCAGGCGAGCAGCGCGAGCCAGCCCCACCAGATCCACATGATGACGGCGCCGACCGTGTTGACCAGGACGCCCGCGAGGATCAGGCCGCCGAGGACGAGCCCGACCGGGACCATCAGGACCGCGGGGTGCCGGCGGACGGTGATGACCTGGTTCTCGTGCGGGAGAAGGTACTTGTTGACGGACGCGGGGGCGGAGTCGCCGGGGGTTACCAGTCTCATGGCGCCTCAGCCGACCGCGTTCATGAAGGTGATCACGGAACCGGCGGCGTCGGCGAGACCGCCGGCCGCGCTCTCCACCGACCGCGCGGCGCCGTCCGGCTGCGTCACGACGTAGAACGCCACGAACGCCACCGCGGCCCACGTCAGGTACTTCTTGGCGGGCACGACTGCCTCCCGGAGCACTTGACTCGAGACCCCGGATCAGTTTCGCACAGCCGCAACCCCCGGCAAAGGAAGGTCTATGGCGCGTTGTCGAGAGATGACCGGCGCGCCCGGCGCCGCTTCTCCGCCGCGACCGTCGCCAGCACCTCCAGATGCCGGCGCGCGATCCGCTCGACGAGGTCGTCGGGCGCCGACCCGGTGACCTCCTCCGCGCCGTACCGGGCTGCGGAAACGCAGCGCGACACCGTCTCCGCGGGATGCACCCCCGCGAACTCCTCGGTCAGCCGCTCGCCTATCGCCGCGTAGCGCGGCAGATCCCCATCCCCGTGGTGAGCCATTGGACATCCTCGAGCTCGCTCACGCCGCCCGGTCCGTAACGGTCCCCTGTGCCGTGGCGGCGGAGGGGAACGCGCACTGGCGTTCCGTGGGTGCTCAATACCCCCTACCAGGGGAAACGAACATCTTCAGGGCCCCGATCGCGACCGCGTGGTCACTCAGACGACGCCGTACAGCCGGTCCCCCGCGTCGCCGAGTCCGGGGACGATGAAGCCCTGCTCGTTCAGGTGCGAGTCGATCGCGGCGGTGACGACGCGGATGGGCGCGGTGATGTCGGTGAAGGCCCCCTCCAGGTACTTCAGCCCCTCGGGCGCGGCCAGCAGGCAGATCGCGGTGACGTCGGTGGCGCCCCGCTCGCACAGCAGCCGGATCGCGGCGGCGAGCGTCCCGCCGGTCGCGAGCATGGGGTCCAGGACGTAGCACTGCCGGCCGGACAGGTCGTCGGGCAGCCGCGTCGCGTACGTCTGGGCCTGCAGGGAGCCCTCGTCCCGGATCATGCCGAGGAAGCCCACCTCGGCGGTGGGCAGCAGCCGGGTCATGCCGTCCAGCATCCCGAGGCCCGCGCGCAGGATCGGGACGACCAGCGGCTTCGGGCTCGCGAGCTGGACGCCCTCGGCGTCCACCAGCGGGGTCGGGACCGTGACCTCGGCGACCCGGACGTCGCGGGTGGCCTCGTAGGCGAGCAGGGTGACCAGCTCGTCGGCCAGGCGGCGGAACGTGGGCGAGTCGGTGCGCGAGTCCCGCAGGGTGGTGAGCTTGTGCGCGACGAGCGGGTGGTCGACGGCGAGGGTCTGCATGCGCACACGGTAGCCGACATGTGGTGTTCGTCCGGTCCGGGACGAAGCAGGATAGGACGCGCGTGAGCTGGGCACGAAACGGGTATGAGCCGCGACAGCGATCAGCAGCCGACGCCGCCGGGGCCGGCCCGCGACCCCGCGCCGGACTCGACCGACCCGTCCGTGAGCGACATCACAGCCGGCCGCCGCACGGCGGACCGCACACCGGACCGCGCGGGCGACCGCATGGGCGACGAGGGGCGCGCACCGTCCCGTCCCGGGCCGCAGGGGGACATCTCGCCCGAGGAGGTGCGCGAGCATCTGCGCCGCCGCGCGGTGTTCCTGCGGGAGCTGGCGGAGGCGCGCGAGCTGCGCCGCCGCGTGACCCCGCACCGGTCGCGGCGCGCCCGGATCCACGCGGCGCTGCGCCGCCGCACGTTCCGCATCAACTGACGCATTCCGCCACGTGCGGTGCGGCCGGTTCGTCCCTTGCGTCCATCGAGTAGGTTCGTTCCGCCGGGCGCCCGCAGCGCCGGCCGCCCGCGCGGACCCGCCCCAATATGGCGGTGGGACGTACGGGGGCGTGCCGCATCTGCGAACATGCCCTGGCAAGAACCGCGCCGGTGGGGTGGACATGACGGATGTGGACGCGACGGATTTCGCCGTCGTGGTGTACCGGGAGGACGAAGCCTGGGAGGCCGAAGTGCTCCCGGTGGCGCTGACCGAGGACCTCGCGGGGCTGATCCATGCCCTGCGGCAGCAGCCGAGCCTGGGCGGCACGGTCGGGCTGGTGGCGGTCGGCGACGACTTCTTCGTGGCGATCCGCCTGCTCGGCGACGAGGTGATGGTGTTCCTGTCCGACGTCACGGCGTCGGTGGACTGGCCCCTCGCCACCCAGGTCCTGGAATACCTGGACATTCCCGTCCCCGATGACGAGGAACTCGACCAGGTCCTCCCCGTGGGGGACATGTCGATCTTCGCCGACCTCGGGCTCGACGAGATGGAGCTCGGCGCCATCTCCGGCGACCTCGAGCTCTACCCGGACGAGATGCTGCTCAGCATCGCGGGCCGCATCGGCTTCGCCGCCGCCTTCGAACGCGCCGCCGACACGGTCGCCTGAGCACGGGGCGGGGCGGTCCCGCCCATGGGCCGGGCCTCGGGCGTACACGGCGCCGGACGCGGCCCGGCCGCGGCATGCGTTCCCGTGCGGGCGTGACCTGGGGAACCCGGTGGGTAACAATGGACACGTGTCCTCTTTCGCCGCAGTCTTCGCGCGGACCCCGCAGGGCTGGGTCGGCACCGAGGCCGTCCTCGCCGAGGCCGCGGACGTCGACGACGTCGCCGACCTGATGCGGGAGGCCGCCGTCGAGTCGTACGGCGATCCCGTGGTGCTGCTGGTCGAGGAGGACGACGACTGGTTCGCGGTCGTCCGGCTGGACGGGCAGGACGAACCGCGCGCCTACATCTCGACCGTCCGCGACGACGGGCTCGGTGCCCTGTTCAACCAGTTCGTCGGGGAGGTCCCGGCCGGCGAACCGGCCGGCGAACCGGGCCTGCTGGACGATTTCGGGACCGACGCCGACGGCCTCACCGACCTCGGCGAGCGGGCCCTGCCGGCCGACGCGCTGCTGACGGTCGCCGAACGGGCCGGGTTCGGCGAGGAGTTCGACCGGCTCCGTGACTGACCCCGCAGACCCGCCCCGCACCGGCCCGGCGCCCGCCGACGCGACGCCCGCCGACGCGGCCCGCACCGACCCGACGGCCGGGCTCGTCCCGGCGATGCGCCGCGCGCTGGCGGAGGCGCGGCTGGCGGCGGACGCGGGCGAGATCCCCGTCGGCGCGGTCGTCCTCGACCCGTCCGGGGAGGTCGTCGGCACCGGGCGCAACGACCGGGAGCGCACCGGCGACCCGACCGGCCACGCGGAGATCGTCGCGATGCGCGCCGCCGCGTCCGTGCGCGGCGAGTGGCGGCTGTCCGGCTGCACCCTCGTCGTGACGCTCGAACCCTGCACGATGTGCGCGGGCGCGTCCGTCCAGGCCCGCATCGGACGCCTCGTCTACGGGGCCGTCGACGAGAAGGCGGGCGCCGTGGGCTCGCTGTGGGACGTCGTCAGGGACCGGCGGCTCAACCACCGGCCGGAGGTCGTCGCGGGCCTGCTCGCCGACGAGTGCGCGGCACCGCTGATCGAGTTCTTCGCAGGGCGCCGCGTCCGGTAGGCTCTTGCGCGGTGGTGTCGCCTAGTGGACGAGGGCGCACGCCTCGAAAGCGTGTGAAGGGCAACCTTCCGTGGGTTCGAATCCCACCACCACCGCCGCCGCGAAGGGCCGCGACCGTCGAACCGGTCGCGGCCCTTCGCCGTTGCCGGCGGTCGGGCGGTCCGCCGGTTCAGCGGTGCAGGGCGGTCTCGCGCTCCATGCGGGTCAGCTTGCCGGGGTTGCGGACGGCGTACACACCGGTGACGAGGCCGTCGTCGACGCGCACCGCGAAGACGGTGTCGACCCGGCCGTCCAGCCGCAGGACCAGCGCCGGATGGCCGTTGACCTGCGCCTCCCGCAGCGACGCCGCGGCGCCGAACCTGCGCACCCCGGCGGCCAGCGGGGCCACCCGGCCCGCCCCCACGACCGGTTCGGTCGCCGCCCGGGCGACACCGCCGCCATCGCCCAGGAACACCACGTCGGGTGCGAGGACGTCGAACAGGCTTTGCAGGTCGCCCGTCTCGACCGCCTGCCGGAACGCCTGCAGCGCGCCGCGGGTCTCGGCCGCGGACGCGGTCCCGCGCGGGCGGCGGGCGGCGACGTGCGTCCGGGCCCGGTGCGCGATCTGGCGGGCCGCGGCGGGGGTCTTGCCGACGGCCTCGGCGATCTCGTCGTAGGCCAGGTCGAACACCTCGCGCAGCACGAACACCGCCCGCTCGGTCGGGGCGAGCGTCTCCAGCACCAGCAGCATCGCCATCGACACGCTGTCGGCCAGCGCGACGTCCTCGGCCACGTCCGGGGCGGTCAGCAGCGGCTCGGGCAGCCAGGGGCCGACGTAGGACTCCTTGCGGCGGCGGAGCGTCCGCAACCGTCCGAGGGCCTGGCGGGTGGTGATCCGGACCAGGTAGGCCCGCGGGTCGCGCACGGTGCCGAGGTCGACACCGGCCCAGCGCAGCCAGGTCTCCTGCAGGACGTCCTCGGCGTCGGCGGCCGAGCCGAGCATCTCGTAGGCGACGGTGAACAGCAGGTTGCGGTGGGCGAGGAAGTCCCGCGTCGCGGTGTCCACGGTGTCCACGGTGTCCACGGTGTCCGCGGTGTCCACGGTGTCCGCGGTGTCCGCGGTGTCCGCGGTGTCCGCGTCGTTCTCGTGAGCGAACGGCCTCGCCGCGTCCGCTGCCCGCTCGCCCATGGCCGGCTCCCGCCTGTCGGTCCTCGACTATGCACCACGCATCAGATGCCGGTCGACGTCGTCTTGTGACATCCGCTTCCGGTGGCGTGGGTCATACGCCCGCCCCGTCGGAGCCGCCGAGGGGAGCGGCCCGGCCCGGGTCGCTCGATCCGGGCCGGGGCCGCACGCCTCACGCCGCGGCGCGGCCCGCCTTGAGCGCGGCAGCGGTGTCGACGACACAGGCGGGCCTGGGAGGCCAAGGACGTCGGCGCCCTCATCGGCCTGCTGGCCTCCGACGCCACGGCGACGGGAGACGGCGGCGGGGTGGTCGGCGCCGAGCCCCGGCCGGTCGAGGGCGCCGAGGAGATCGCGCGGTTCCTCGTCGGCCGCGCCGGCGCCGTGTCCGGCGTGACGATCACGGAGTGCACGGTCAACGGTCAGCCCGGTCTGGTGGCTCGGGCGGGCCGCGTCACCGGGGCGGCGTACGCGTTCGACCTCGCGGGCGACCGGATCACACGCATCCGGGCGGTGCTCGACCCTGCCAAGCTCCGGCCCTGGACGATGGCCTGACCTGCGCCTTCGCTGGTGTCGGCGCGATCGTTACCGGGTAGTCGATCACGAGAAGCCGTTCGACGTCATCCAGGAGTCCGCATGTCCAAGCCGCCGCTGCCCCGGGAGGCCGAGGCGATGCTCGCCAGGCCCAACGCGTGCGTCATCGCCACCGTGCGCTCGGACGGCGCCCCGGTGACCACGCCGACCTGGTACCTGTGGGAGGGCGGCCGGGCCCTCGTCAACATGGACGAGGGCCGCGTGCGCCTCCGGCATCTGCGCCACGACCCGCGCGTCTCCCTCACCGTCCTCGACCGCGACTGGTACACCCACGTCACCCTGATCGGTCACGTCACCGAGATCCACGAGGACGCGGGCCTCGCCGACATCGACCGCATGTCCCGGCACTACACCGGCGAGCCGTACCCCGACCGCAGCCGGACGCGGTACAACGCCTGGATCCGGGTGGACCGCTGGCACGGCTGGGGCGCACTGAAGGACACCGACCAGGCCACGTCCTGACCGGCACCGACGGACGACCACGGACGGACGACCACGGACGGACGACCACCGACGGACGACCACGGACGGACGACCACGGACGGGCGACCACGGACGGACGGGCGGTGCGCTCGATCACCCGATCATCTGCGCGGGCCTCGCCCCCGGCCGTCCCGTCAACCGGCGGTGACCAGGACGACGCCCGTGGCGGCGACGGCGAGGCCGACCCGCTGGACGGCGCGGAGGCGCTCGCTGTAGGCGACGCGGGCGAGGAGCACGGTGATCGCGGGGTAGAGGGACGTCAGGACGGCGGCGAGGCTGAGCAGGCCGTGCTGGGTGGCGAAGACGAACAGGACGTTCGCGCCCGCGTCGAGGGTGCCGGAGAGCAGCGCGAGGGCGATCAGGGCTCGTCCGGAGACCCGGGGGCCGAGGTTCCCGCCGCGGAGGCGGAGGGTGACCACGACGGCGACCAGGACGACGGCGAGGTTGCCGACGCGGGAGCCGACGATGGGCCAGAGGCCGCCGCTCTCCCCGGCCGCGGCGAGGATCGTGAAGAAGACGCCGAAGCAGGCGCCGGACACGGCCGCCATGACCGGGCCCGAGTCGGTGAGGCGCCGCGGGGCGGGCGCCGCGCCCTCGGCGTCCGGCTCGTCCCGTTCCGTCTCGTCCCGTTCCATGCTGACCATGCCGATCGCGACCAGGCACAGCAGGACCCCGGCGATCACCATGGTGCTCAGCCGCTCGCCGCGCAGCACCCCGACGGCGACCGGGAGGATTGCGGCGGCGAGGGCCGAGACGGGCGCGACGACGCTCATCGGGCCGCGGGCGAGCGCCCCGTAGAAGGTGATGAGGCCGGTGCCGCCGGCGATTCCGGCGCCGAACCCCCAGGCCAGGGACGTGGCCGTGGGGGCGCCACCGTCGATGAGGGCCGCGGTGAGGACGACGACGAACCCGACGGGCACGCACCACAGGAGCGCCTGCAGGGCGGTGGCGCGGCGCGAGACGGCGCCGCCGAGGAAGTCCGCGACGCCGTAGGCGAGGGCGGCGCCGAGCGCGAGGACCGTCACCATGCGAGCAGCCGGGTGGCGATCCGGACGTCCGGGGAGATCTCGCGGAGCCGGGCGGTGAGGTCGTCGGCCGCCGCCCGCAGCGTGTCCAGCGGGTACGGGTCGAGGCGTTCCAGGAGGAACAGGGCGTTCTTGGTGTCCTCGGTGAGGCGGGTGCGGACGCACTGCCGCCAGTTCCAGCGGCGGCAGGTGACGCCCTCGTCGTCCCGCCAGACGACCTCGCCCGGCTCGGGGTGCTCGACGGCCGGTTCGCCGGACGCGACGACGTCGAAGGGCTCGTCGCCGGTGGCGCGGACGAGGCGGGCGGGGCCGCGGTAGGCGTCGAGGTCCTCGCCGCCGATCGGGAGCGCGTACTCGACGCTGATCGCGTTGTAGGCGTCCACGACCCGGTTGATGGACGGGACGGCCCGGCGCATGAGCGCGTCGACGGACGGGCGGGTGCGCTTCGGCTTCGCGCCGAACGCCCGGTACGCTTCGCGCCACGCCTCGACGTGCGGGTTCGCGGCGTCGGCGCGTCCGGCGGCGTGTTCCAGCCAGCCGGCCGAGGCGGCGTCGCCCGGCCCGTTCGCCAGCCCTTCGGCGGTCATGGCGAGAACGGCGAAGTCGGGACGCAGTTCCCGGACGGCCTGGTCCACGACGATCCGTTCCAGCATCGATCCCTCCCGGCGGTCATTTCAATGAACTAGACAGGTCATTGTACCGACCGCGATGGGTGCCGGCATCCGTAGTGGTGACATCCTGGTGATCGGGCGAATCGGGAGGATGCAGGTGGGTGAGCAGGCAGGT
This sequence comes from Actinomadura cremea, assembly GCF_014648495.1. GTDB lineage: Bacteria > Actinomycetota > Actinomycetes > Streptosporangiales > Streptosporangiaceae > Spirillospora > Spirillospora cremea. Next base: position 1,034,771 of record NZ_BMRF01000001.1, on the reverse strand, counting down.
GGGTGAGCAGGGGGCCATCGGCGAGGCCGTGGCGCGGACCGTCCGTGCGCTGCGGGCCGGGCACGGCTGGAGCCTGGACGAGCTCGCCGGCCGGGCGGGCGTGAGCAAGGGCGTGCTCGTCGGGCTGGAGCAGGGGCGCGGCAACCCGAACCTGGGCACGCTCATCCGGATCTCGGACGCGCTCGGCGTCCCGCTGACGCGGCTGGTGCAGGTCGAGAAGGAGCCGCCGATGCGGATGTTCCCGCCGGAGCGGCACGTGGTGCTGTGGGAGGGCGAGCACGGCGGGCGCGGCACGCTCCTGGCGGGCAGCGACCCGCGGCCGTCGCTGGAGCTGTGGCGCTGGGAGCTGCGGCCGGGGGAGGCGCGCGAGAGCGACCCGCACGTGCCCGGCACCAAGGAGATCGTCTACGTGGAGGACGGCGTGCTCACGCTGGGCGTGGACGGGCGCACCGACCGCGTGGAGGCGGGGGCGGCCGCCGTGTTCGTCGGCGACCGGCCGCACTCGTACGCGAACGCGGGCGACCGCGACGTCCGGTTCGTCCTGGCTGTGCTCGACCTGTGATCAGGACGTGAGCCGGACCGGCATCGCGATGTAGCGGAAGCCGGTGTCGCGGTCGGCGGCGTCCTCCTCGTCGGGGACGCCGGTGATCAGCGCGGCCTTCGTCGGGCCCGCGCACTCCAGGCGCGTCCACTCGGTGCGGATCCCGGCGAGCGCGTCCAGGAGGTACTGGGGGCTGAACGCGATGTCGACCTCGTCGCCGTCCAGTTCGGCGCCGACGGCCTCGTTCGCGCGGGCCGAGTCGCCGGTGGCGGCCCGGATCCGCACCTCGCCGGGCGTGAACGCGAGCCGGACGGGCGTGCTCCGCTCGGTGACCAGCGCCGCCCGCTTGATCGCCTCGACGAACGGGGCCGTGCGGACGCGCGCGGTCGACGTCCACTCGCCGGTGAGCCGCGCCCGGTAGTTGATGTACTGGTCGTCGAGGAGGCGGCTGGTCATCGTCCGGCCGCCGCCGGAGATCCCGATCAGGGCCTCGCCGGAGCCGCCGAGGTCGATCGCGACCTCGGCGCCCTGCCTGATCGCCTTCGCGGTGTCGGCGAGCGTGCGGGCCGGGACGACGACGCCCGCGGTGAACTCGGGGTCGGCGGGCGACCAGGTGAGCTCGCGGGCGGCAATCCGGTACCGGTCGGTGCAGGCGAGCCACATGGTGTCGCCCTCGATGTCGATCCGGGCGCCGGTCAGCATCGGGAGCGTGTCGTCGCGGCCGGCGGCGACGACGACCTGCGCGACGGCCTCGGCGAACAGGTCGCCCGGGATCGTGCCGGCGCGGGCGGGCGGCTCGGGGAGGGTCGGGTAGTCCTCGACGGGCATCGTGAGCAGGCCGAACTCCGCGGGCCCGCACCGGACGACGACCTCCGAGCCCTTCGTGAAGACCTCCACGGGCTGGGCGGGGAGGCTCCGCACGATGTCCGACAGCAGCCTGCCCGGGACGAGGACCCGGCCCGGCTCGGCGATCTCCGCGTCGATCCGCGCGCGCGCCGACACCTCGTAGTCGAACCCGGCGAGGGTCAGCTCCCCGTCACCGGCCTCGATCAGCATCCCCGCGAGGACCGGGACGGCGGGACGGGACGGCAGCGTCCGCGCCGCCCACGCGACGGCCTCGGCGAGCGTCTGACGGTCGACTCGGAACTCCACCTGATCTGCCCTTTCGCACTACCGCGCGGTCCGGAGGCCCGGCCGCGCCCGCACGCTATCCGAGGGGACCGACATCTTCGGCCGCGTCCTTCAGAAGAGCGCCGCCGGCTCGGCCCCGTGGCGGACCCCGCGCTCGAAGTCCAGCAGGTGGCGCTTGCGTTCGATGCCGCCGCCGTACCCGGTGAGATCGCCGTTCGAACCGACGACCCGGTGGCACGGGACGATCACGCTGACCGGGTTCTTGCCGTTGGCGAGGCCGACGGCGCGGGAACCGGTCGGGCTCCCGATCTCGCGCGCCAGCTCGCCGTAGGTGATCGTCTCCCCGTAGGGGATGTCTTGGAGGGCCGCCCAGACGCGCTTCTGGAACGGCGTCCCGTTCAGGGCGAGCGGCACGTCGAACTCGGTCAGGTCCCCCGCGAAGTAGGCGGCGAGCTGCTCTTCGACTTGCGCGAACGGCCGCTCGCTGGGGTCGTCCAGGGGGAATCCGAACGTTTCCTGGGCGGGGCGGTGCCGCTGGGCCTCCATGTACAGCCCGGACACGGCACCGTCGGTGACGACCACCGTGAGAGGGCCCACCGAGCTTTCCAGGACGGTGTGCGTTGTCTGCATGTCATCTCCTCTAGGAGGCGGGCAGGTAGTTGATGGCGTGGTCACCGGTCGCCCACAGATACTGGACGGCGTAGGCGCGCCACGGTCGCCACGCTTCGGCATGCCGGGTGAGGGCGGCCGGGGTGTGCGGGAGCCCGAGCGTGCGGGCCGCCGTGCGCACACCGAGGTCGCCGGGGATGAACGCGTCGGGGTCGCCCAGCGCGCGCATGGCGATCGTCTCGATCGTCCAGGGCCCGAATCCCGGGAGAGCCGCCAAGCGCGCGCGGGCCGACACCCAGTCGCTTCCGACGCTGAGGTCGATCTCGTCCTTCGCCAGTGCGTCCACGAGGGCCGCCAGGGTGACGCGCCGGGACCGGGGGAACGCGAGCGTCTCCGGGTCCAGGTCCGCCAGCGCCTCGGGGGTCGGGAACAGGTGGGTCAGGCCGCCCGGGTCGTCGATCGGCTCGCCGTGCGCGAGCACGAGCCGGGCCGCGTGCGTCCGGGCCGCCGCGACCGACACCTGCTGCCCGAGGACGGCCCGGACCGCGAACTCGGGCCCGTCCGCCGCCCGCGGCACCCGGCGTCCCGGCGCCTTGCCGACCAGCGGCGCGAGCACCGGGTCGGCGCGGAGCTGGTCGTCCACGGCGACCGGGTCGGCGTCGAGGTCGAGCAGCCACCGGCACCGGCTGATCGCGATGGTGAGGTCGCGCGGGTCGGTGAGGGCGAGCGTGCAGGCGACGTAGTCGGGGTGCGGGCGCAGCGCGGCGACGCCGTGCCCGTGCGGCAGCCGGAGGGCCCGGCGGAACGCGCCGTCGCGCCACTCCTCGACCCCGGGCACCGCGGTCGCCGCCAGATGCCCGAACAGGTTGTCGGGACACAGCGGCGCCCGGAACGGCAGCCGGAACGACAGGGTGCCCGGCCCGGCCGGCGGACGCCCCTTCGCGACCCGGTCGCGCAGCTCGGTGGGCGGGAGGGCGAACACCTCGCGGACGGTGTCGTTGAACGCCCGGATGCTCGCGAACCCCGCGGCGAACGCGACGTCCCCCATCGGCAGCGGCGTCGTCTCGATCAGCAGCCGCGCGGTCTGCGCCCGCTGCGCGCGCGCCAGCGCCAGGGGACCGGCTCCGAGTTCGGCGTTGAGCTGCCGTTCGATCTGCCGCGTGCTGTACCCGAGTCTTCGCGCCAGCCCGGGGACGCCTTCGCGATCGACCACGCCGTCCGCGATGAGCCGCATCGCGCGGGCCACGACGTCCGCCCGGTGGTTCCACTCGGGCGACCCCGGGCTCGCGTCCGGGCGGCACCGCTTGCACGCCCGGAACCCCGCCTGCTGCGCCGCCGCCGCGCTCGGGTAGAACCGCATGTTCTCCGCCTTCGGCGGCACGGCCGGGCAACTCGGGCGGCAGTAGATCCCCGTGGTGACCACCCCGGTGAAGAACCACCCGTCGAACCGGGCGTCCTTCGACCGGACGGCCCGTACGCACCTCTCCACGTCCTCGTGCATGCTCCCAGCTTCCTCGACGGCCACGCGCGTCCACTAGCGGAAAAACGACATCAGCGTTGCACGGCGACTAAACATTTGTTTAGCATCCTAAACATGCGTTCAGTCGACGACGATCGTTCCACCCGGGCCGTCATCCGCGACGAGGCACTGCGCCTCTTCGCCCTCCACGGCCCCGACCGGGTCACCGTCCGCCGGATCGGGGAGGCCGCGGGCGTCTCGCCCGCCCTGGTCATCCACCACTTCGGCTCCAAGGACGTGCTGCGCGAGACCGTCGACCTGCACGTGCTGGGCCTCCTGGAAGCGATCCTCGACGAACTGGCCGGCCTTCCCGTCGCGCCCGACGCGGCCGGTGGGGCCGGTGGGGCCGGGTCGCTCGCCGACTCGATGCTGCGCCGACTGCCGCCCGGTTCTCCCGTGCCCGCCTACCTCGCGCGGATCCTGCCCGGCGACGATCCGGCGGGCGCACGCCTGTTCCGCCGCCTGTTCGAGGTGGCCCGGCGGCACACCGACAGCGCCGACCGCGCCGCGTTCCTGCTGGTCAACGACCTCGCGGTGGTCCTGCTCCGGCACCGCATCGCCGACGTCCTCGGTACCGATCCGCTGTCGCGCGAGGGCCTCGCCCGCTGGACCGCCGAGGCCACGGCCGTCTACGAGAGGGGCCTCACGTGAAACCGAGCTGGTTCTTCGGCGTCGACCCCACCCGCGGCGAGCGGGCCCTCGCCCATCTCGCCGGGGTGTTCGGCGTCGCCGCGGCCCTCGCCCTCGGCCTCGACGCGGACTGGACATGGTGGAGGCTCCTCGTCGCCGCGGTGATCGCGTACGACCTCGCGGGCGGCGTCGTCGCCAACGGCCTCGACTCCGCCAAGCGCTTCTACCACGGGCCCCTGCCGCTGCGGCCCACCCGCCTGAACCGGTTCCTGCACGACGAGATCGGGTTCGCGGCCGTCCACGTCCAGCCCGTCGTCGCCGGCCTCCTGTTCGGCGCCGCCTGGTGGTGGGGCCCGCTCTGGTACGCGTGGGCCCTCGCCGGAGTCGTCCTCGTCTCCCGCGCGCCGCGCCGCCTCGCCCGTCCGATCGCCCTGCTGACCGTCCTCACCGGCGCGATGCTCGCCCCCTCGATCCCGGCTCCGGACGGTCTCGCGTGGCTCCCGGTCGTCCTGCTGCTCAAGCTCGTCGTCGCCCACGCCGTCCCGGAGCGCCCGCATGACGTGCGAGGTAATCGATCTTCGGCGACCGGCGCGGCAGTGTGAGGGGCACCCGGGACGGACCCGGGACGGAAGGCGGGAGATTCGGCATGAGCGATGTTCGGGAGCGGGTCGAGCGGTACCTGGCGATCTGGAACGAGACCGACCCGGCGGCGCGGCGCGCGGCGGTCGACGAGGTATGGACCGAGAAGGCGCGCTATGTCGACCCGCTCGGGGTCGCGGAGGGACGGGACGCGTTCGACGCGTTCGTCGGCGCGGCGCAGGAGCAGTTCCCGGGGCTGGTGTTCCGGCTCGCGGGGGACGTGGACGCCCACCACCACGTCGCCCGGTTCGCGTGGGAACTCGGCCCCGAGGGCGAGGAGGCGCTCGCGGCCGGGTTCGACGTCGTCGAGTTCGGCGCGGACGGCCGGTTCGAGCGGGTGACCGGGTTCCTCGACAAGGTGCCGGGCTGAGCGGCCCCGCCGAGGCCGCTCACGGTCGGCGGGACGCGGCGCCGTCGGCGGCGAGGTAGTCGCTGATGCGGGCGACCCAGCGGGTGTAGCCGGGGCCCGCGAGCCGGTCGGAAATGAGGCGGGTGAGCCCCGGCGGGTGGGCGTCGGTGGCCTCGGTCGCGGCGAGCCGGGCGATGCGGGCGGCCTTGCGGGACCGGCCGCGCTCGTAGCCGCGCAGCGCGGCGGGCACGTCCGCCGGTTCCGGGCCGGCCAGGGCGCGGGTCGGCGCCCTGCGCCTGGGTGGGCGGCATGGTGTGCGCCGCGTCCCCGACCGGCGTGCAGGGGCCGTCGCCCCAGACGTCCGGCACGCGGTGGCCGGACGGGTCCGTGTGGTGGTCGGCGCAGGTCGCCGCGCCGCGCGCACCGTCCGATCCGGCGGCCGTCGGGCCCGGCGAGCTGCTGGAGATGTTCCGCGACGACGAACCGGTGACGACCGTCCTGCGGCACGCGTCCGGGGTCACCTCCGCCACGCTCCTGCACGTCCTCGCCCCCGTCGCGCGCCGCCAGGACGGACGGACGGTGCTGATCGGCGACGCGGCGCACCCGGTCGGCGCGGGGCAGGGGGCGTCGATGGCGCTGGAGGACGCGGTCGTCCTCGGCCGCGAGCTGGCCGGGGCGGACGGGGACGTCGCGGCGGCCCTCGCGGCGTTCGACCTGCTGCGGCAGAAGCGGACGGCCAAGCTGGCGAAGTCGGCGGCGGCGAACCGCGACGCGAAGACCTCCGGACCGGTCGCGGCCCGCCTCCGCGACGTCTTCATGCCGTTCTTCTTCAACCGCTTCTACGAGCGCGCCACGGGGTGGTTGTACGACTTCGACCCGGAGCGGGTGACTAGTCCCTGAACTACCTCGACGTAGTCAATCAGGATGACCTCGGTAGACTGGACGGCTGGTACGCCTGACCCCGAACCGAGGAGCGCCCAAAACCGTGGCTCTTATCGTGCAGAAGTACGGTGGCTCCTCCGTCGCAGACGCCGAAGGCGTCAAGCGGGTCGCCCAGCGCATCGTCGCGACGAAGAAGGCGGGGAACGACGTCGTTGTCGTCGTCTCCGCCATGGGTGACACGACGGATGATCTCATCGACAAGGCCGAACAGGTCAGCCCCCTGCCCCCGGCACGCGAACTGGACATGCTGCTCACCGCCGGAGAGCGCATCTCCATGGCGCTGCTGGCGATGGCCATCGCGAACCTGGGCCACGAGGCCCGCTCGTTCACCGGCTCCCAGGCGGGGGTCATCACGGACGGCTCCCACGGGAAAGCCAAGATCATCGATGTGACCCCGGGACGCATCCGGACCGCGCTGGACGAGGGCTCGATCTGCATCGTCGCCGGTTTCCAGGGTGTCTCCCAGGGCACCAAGGACATCACCACGCTCGGCCGCGGCGGGTCCGACACCACCGCCGTGGCGCTGGCGGCGGCCCTCGGCGCCGACGTCTGCGAGATCTACTCCGACGTCGACGGCGTGTTCACCGCCGACCCGCGCATCGTGTCCGCGGCGCGCAAGGTGCCGAAGATCTCCTACGAGGAGATGCTGGAGATGGCGGCGAGCGGTGCGAAGATCCTGCACCTGCGCTGCGTGGAGTACGCGCGCCGCTACAACATCCCGATCCACGTGCGGTCCTCGTTCAGCCACAAGGAGGGCACGTGGGTCGTCGACAGCAGCGAGATCGAAGGACAGGACATGGAGCAGGCGATCATCTCCGGCGTCGCGCACGACCGGAGCGAGGCCAAGATCACCGTCGTCGGGGTGCCCGACAAGGTCGGTGAGGCCGCCACGATCTTCACGGTGCTGTCCGACGCCGAGATCAACATCGACATGATCGTGCAGAACGTGTCGGCCGCCTCGACCGGGCGCACCGACATCTCGTTCACGCTGCCGGCCACCGACGGGCAGGCCGCCCTGTCGGCCCTCAACAAGGTCAAGGAGCGCATCGGCTTCGAGTCGCTGCGCTACGACGACCGCGTCGGCAAGGTGTCGCTGATCGGCGCGGGCATGCGTTCGCACCCGGGCGTCACCGCCAAGCTGTTCGCCGCCATCGCCGACGCGGGCGTGAACATCGAGATGATCTCCACGTCGGAGATCCGGATCTCCGTGGTGGTCGCGCAGGACGACCTCGACACCGCCGTCGCGTCCGCCCACCACGCGTTCGACCTCGACTCCGAGCAGGTCGAGGCCGTCGTCTACGGCGGCACCGGCCGCTGATCACGGCCGCCTGACGGGCCGCACCGTCCGGTCGCCCGACGGGCCGCGCACTGCAGGACGTCCTGGAGTGCGCGGCCCGTCGGCGTGTCCGGACGGTCGTGTTTCCCGTGAAACATCACCGTGAATGGTAGACGTAAACATACGTATCACTCCCTAAAGGGGTAACTTAGGGAGTGATGACGGAGAAAATGTACTCGGTAGAGGAGGTCGCCGACCTTCTCGGGCTCCATGTGCGGACGGTGCGCGGCTACATCCGCGACGGGCGGCTCACGGCCGTGCGGATCGGCAAGCAGTACCGGATCGCGCCCGCCGACCTGGAGGCGCTGACCGGCCGTCCGCCCGCGACGGCGGGACGGACGGGCGCGACCGCCGAGGTGTCCAGCATCGTCGAGATCGACGGCGTCGACCGGGCCGCGGCCGACCGGCTGAGCACGCTCGTCCTCGCCGGGGTGAACACCGGCGGCGACCCGGCGCACCGGCTGCGGATCCAGACGATGCACAACGCGGAGCGGCGCCGGTTGAAGATCGTCGTCCTCGGCGGCGCCGCGGCGACCGCGGCCGTGCTGCACCTGCTCGACGCCGTGCTCGAAGGCGGCAACGACCTGGGGGAACCGGAGGCTCACGATGGCTGACGAGATGGTGGAACTGGCCGGAACGCCGGTCCTGGTGTGCGACCCGGACGGCCCGGCGATCGCCACCGAGCAGGACGCGCTCGACCTGATCGGCGCCGCGTTCCTCGGCGCCGAGGTGGTCGCCGTGCCCGCGCGCCGCCTGGACGAGCGGTTCTTCGCCCTCGGCACCCGCTTCGCGGGCGACATCATGCAGAAGTTCGTCAACTACCGGATCCGGCTGGCCGTCGTCGGCGACATCTCCCGGCACGTCGAGGCGAGCCCGGCGCTGCGGGCCCTCGTCGCCGAGTCGAACTCGGGCGGGCACATCTGGTTCGTCCCGGACCTGGACGCGCTCGGCGCCCGCCTCCGCCCGTCCGCCTAAGCAGGCGGTCGAGGGCGTCCCGGCCGTTGGCCCCCCCACGCCGGGAGCGTCCGCTCGACGTACACCGCCGGCCCGCCCGCGGATCTCGTCGAACGGTAGGCGCTCCACGTCGAGGATGGACGGTTCGTCCGCTATCGCAACTACTGGAACCCGCCGAACCGCCCGCCTCGATGCGCGGCGCCGCGCGATGAGCGTCCTGGTGACCGGTGCCACCGGCACGACCGGCGCCCGCCTCGCGGACCGGCCGCGGGCGGACGGCCGCGCGGGTCGGGCGGCGAGCCGCCGCGCGGCGGACGTCAGCGGGGCATGGTGCGCTCGATGCGGCGCGCGCGCTCGGCGAGAGCCCGTACGTCGGCGGTGTCGAGGTCGTCGACGGCCGGGACACGGGCACCCGCGCGGTCGGCCAGGGCGAGCGCCGTCACGACGAAGCCCTCCATGAGGGTCCGCATGACGGTGTGGTTCGAGCCGGTGTGGCGCCGGACCAGGGCGTCGGTGAACGCGGTGAACGCCCGGACGTCGAGCTGGTACTCGTCCGCGCGTTCCGGGCCGATTCCCGACGGCCTGTCCGCGATGCCGGTGAGCGTCTCGGCGGTCTCCGCGAACATCCGGGCGACCGTGGTGGCCGGGTTCCAGAGGACGTCGTCGCCGACCTGGAAGTACTGGCTCATCCGGGAGACGGCTCGTCGCGCGCGGCGCGGAAGTGGGCGTCCCGGTCGAGCGTGGCGAGGACGGTGTTGACGAGGGCGATCGCCGCGAACGCGGCGGCGAGCACGGGATGCCCCACGCCGAGGACGGCCAGCGCCGCGGCGGCGAACACGAGCGCCTTGACCAGCAGGACGATCGGGAGCCCGGCGTCGAACCGGGCCTTCGGCGCGGCGAAGAGGCTCCACAGGGCGATGCCCGCGGCCGGTCCCCCGATGCCGAGGACGACGTTGACGAGGACGGCGTCGCCGACCGTGAACCCCCACCAGGCGATCGCGGCGAAGGCGGCGAGCTCGATGAGGAAGGCGAGGCCCTCGTTGACGACGTGCAGGGGCCCGGGAAGTCGCATTCGTGGATTGTCGCACCGTTCGTCCTGCGCAGGTGGGTCGGGAGCGACCGTACGATCCAAGCGGGATCTCACAGAACGGTCGCGGTATGGGTGCAGGGCAGGGGCGGGCGGACGTGGCGGACGTGGCGGACGGACCGTCCGTCGGCTGGCGCGAGGACGGGCGGGACCGGCGCGCGCGCTGGCGGTCGGAGAGCGCGCTCCCGCCCCGCCGGGTGACGGTCGCCGACGACGGGACGCGCGCGGACGACGCGTACCGGGCGGCGTGCGAGGGCACGGCGCTGCTGTGGCGGGGCGACTTCCAGAACGCGAGGCAGCTGCTCCGCGCGGTGGCGCGGCGGATCGACACGCCACCGCGCAAGAAGAGGAAGGCGGAACCGTCCGGCGTCCAGGCGTTCCACCTGTTCCGGCAGGCGCGGGCCCAGCGCGCGCACACGCTGGGCATGGTGCTGGTGCCGGTCGAGGCCGGTCACGTGATCCCGCTGCGGCGGGCCCCGGACGTGCGGGACGCCTGCACGGAGGCGTACGGGCCGTGCGAGGAGCCGTACGTGGTGTCCCTGCGGGAGCTGCTCGGGGTGATCGGCGCGCACGAGTGGCGGCGCAAGGGCGTGCCCGTGCCCGCGCTCGGGGGCGACCGGATCCACCCGCACTACGGCGTGTTCTCACCGATCAGGGGCGAGTACGTCGATCTCGTCGCGCGCGCGCCGCTCCCGCCCGGGGTGACGTCCGCATTCGACATCGGCACCGGCACGGGCGTCCTCGCGGCCGTCCTCGCACGGCGCGGTGTGGGACGGGTGGTCGCCACCGACGTCGATCCGCGCGCGCTTGCGTGCGCCCGGGAGAACGTGGAACGGCTGCAAGTGCCGGTCGAGGTCGTGCAGGCCGACCTTTACCCGGACGGACGCGCCGGGCTCGTCGTCTGCAATCCGCCGTGGCTTCCCGCGAAGCCCGCGACGCCGCTGGAACACGCCGTCTACGATCCGGGCGGGCGGATGCTGCGCGGGTTCCTCGACGGCCTCGGCGACCGCCTGGAGCCGGGCGGGGAGGGCTGGCTCGTCCTGTCCGACCTGGCCGAACACCTCGGGCTGCGGACGCGCGACGAGCTGCTCGCCGCGGTCGCGGCGGCGGGCCTGCGGGTGGTCGACCGGCTCGACGCGGCGCCCGTCCATCCGAAGGCGGCCGACGCCGACGACCCGCTGCACGACGCGCGGGCCGCCGAGGTCACGTCGCTGTGGCGCCTGCGGCGTGACTCCGGTGGGCGGTCTGCGGGCCGATGACGCGCAGCAGTTCGAGGGCCTCCACGGAACGGGAGCCGGGCGGCGGGGCGTAGACGACGAGGCGCTGGTCCTCGGCGGGGGTCACGAGCACCTCGGCGTCGAACTCGACCGTCCCGACCTCCGGGTGCAGCACGCGCATCCGGCTGGTGCGGCGCACCGCGACCTCGTGCAGCTCCCAGAGCCGGGTGAACTCCCCGCCGGTGCCGTGCAGCCGCTCGACCAGGGCGGCCGACGCGGCGTCGTGCCCGCGCCGGGCCACGGCGGCGCGCAGGTCGGCGACGTGCGCGCGGGCGACGCGGTCGTGGTCCTCCGCCGGGTAGGCCGACCGGACGAACGGGTCGGTGAACCAGCGCCAGACGATGTTGCGGTCGGGCCCGTCGACCGTGCAGACGCAGCCGAAGAGCGCCTCGGCCGCCGCGTTGTGCGCGAGGAGGTCGCCGAGGTCGCCGAGGATCTGCGCGGGGGTGTCGCCAAGCCGGTCCAGCAGGTGGAGCAGGCCGGGACGGACGTGCTCGCCGGCGAACGGGCCCGCGGGCGGGCGGTGCCCGGCGAGGACGTACAGGTGGTCGCGTTCGTCCTCGGTGAGCCGCAGCGCGCGGGCGAGCGCGCCGAGGAGCTGCGTGGACGGCTGCGGGCTGCGGGCCTGTTCGAGCCGCATGTAGTAGTCCGCGGACATGCCCGCGAGCTGCGAGACCTCCTCGCGGCGCAGGCCCGGCGTGCGGCGCCGCGGACCGGCGGGCAGGCCGACCTCCCGCGGGCGGAGCCGCTCCCTCGAGCGGCGGAGGAAGTCGGCGAGCTCGCGGCGGTCCATGTCCATGCGTCCATGATCGGTGATCGGCGGCGCCGCAGCCTGGGACCGGTTGTCCTAGGCAGTGCGGTCCGCTCCTCATCGCGGCGCGCCTCCGGCAACGTCTGGGGCATCCGAAAGCACCCGAAAGGCGGACCAGATGCCCACCATCAGCGTTGCCGGCGCCCGTATCCCCTACCGCGTCGAGGGCTCGGGCCCGGCGCTCGTCCTCGTGCACGGCGTCGGCCCCGGCGCGGCCATGTGGGACGGCGTGCTCGACCGGTTCACCGGCCACCGCACCGTCGTCCTGCCCGACCTGGCGGGCGGGGACGCCGCCTCGGACGACGGCGCACCGCTGACCGTCGAGACCCTCGCCGCGCAGGTCGCGGCCGTGATCGAGGACGCCGGAACCGGCCCGGCCGACGTGCTCGGGTTCTCGCTCGGCGCGCCCGTCGCGACCGCCGTCGCGGGCCTGCGGCCGGACCTCGTCCGGCGGCTGGTCGCGGTCGCCGGGATCGCCGGGCCGGACGACGAGTACGTCCGGCAGATGGTGGCGGCGTGGCTGGCCGTCGCGGGCGACGCCGGCGCGTTCGGCCGCTACTCGACCCTCCTCGCCTACAGCCGGGAGTTCATGAACCGGGCGGGCCACGACGTGGTCGAACAGTCCCACGGGTTCATGACGCCGACCCCGGACCGGCTCCGCCAGGTCGACCTGGTCCGCAGGGTCGACGTCCGGCCGCTGCTGCCGCGGATCGCGGCGCCCACGCTCGTCATCGGCGCCCGGCACGACGCCACCCTGCCCGTCGAGAACCACCGCGCGTTCTCCACGGGCATCGCGGGAGCCGAGTACGTCGAACTGGACAGCGGCCACATCGTGATGGCGGAGCGGACGGACGAATTCGTCGAGCACGTGGAGGGCTTCCTGTCCCGCCCGTGACGCCCGGCGGTCAGGCTCCGCTCGTCCGCTCGGACGCCCCGAACGCGCCCGGCCCCGCGTGGAACAGCCCGATCGCGAGGACGCCCGCGGCCGCGGCCCCGAACGTCCAGGCGGGGTGCTCGGCAGGCCCGGCCCACGCGAGGAGCGGGACCGACAGCACCAGCCCCGCCCAGCCGGCGACGAGGTTGGGGATCGGGCCGTTCCCGAGCGCGCACGGATAGGACCGCCGGGTGATGCCGCGGACGAAGTGCGGGACGGCGTTGCCGCCCATCACCCCGCCGAGGAACCCGAGGACGATCGCGGACCACATCACAGGTCTCCCTGGGTCGTCGGCCGGTCGGCCGGTGGACCGGGGGCCGGGCGGCCTCCGGTCAGCAGCGGGATCAGGACGGCGTCCACCAGGTGCCGGACGAACCGGCCGTCGAGCGGCTCGCCGGTGACGAACAGCCGGGAGAACAGCATCGCCGAGCTGATCTCCACGAACAGCGCCGTGTCGACGTCGCCGGCGAGGTCGCCGCGCCGCACCGCCCGCTCGACGACCGCGCCGAACCCGGCCCGCTTGTCGTCGACGAGCCGGCCGCGGACGGTCGCGGCGAGCACCGGGTCGCGGTGCATCGCGGTCATCAGCCCGAGGATCAGCGCGGCGTCCTGGGCCTCCAGGTTCGCCCGCATCTGCTCCAGCACGGCGACCAGGTCGCCGCGCAGCGCGCCGGTGTCGGACGGGACGAGCGCGTCGTCGCGCCCGCCGCCGCCGTGCACGCGCACCGCGTTCACCACCAGTTCGGCCTTGCCGGGCCAGCGCCGGTAGAGCGTCGCCTTGCTGGCCTGCGCGCGCGCCGCGACGGCCTCCATGGTGAGCCGGTCGTAGCCGACCTCGGCGAGCACCTCCAGGGCCGCCGCCAGGATCGCCTCGGTGCGCACGTCGCCGCGTGGTGTCATCGCCGTCCTTTCGAAACGCTACCGTTTCGAACGGTAGCCGCCGCGGCGAAGTGAACGCAAGCGTTTCGTTGTGTCTCGGTGCCGCACCGGGCACGATGGGGGCATGCGTCCCATCGACGAGCAGACGATCCTCATCACCGGCGCCACCGACGGGCTCGGCCGCGCTCTCGCCGCCGAACTCGCCGCCGCGGGCGCGACCGTCCTGGTCCACGGCCGCAGCGAGGAGCGCGGCAAGGCCACGCTCGAGGAGATCGGCGGCCGCACGTCCTGGTACCGGGCCGACCTGTCGTCCCTGGCCGAGACCCGCGCGCTCGCCGAGGCCGTCCGCGCCGACCACCCGCGCCTGGACGTCCTGGTCAACAACGCGGGGATCGGCGGGCCCCGCGACCGGGAGGAGAGCGCCGACGGGCACGAGCTGACCTTCGCGGTGAACTACCTGTCCGGCTACCTGCTGACCCGGCTGCTGCTGCCGGCGCTCGCCGCCTCGGCGCCCGCCCGGATCGTGAACGTCAGCAGCCTCGGGCAGCAGGCCATCGACTTCGACGACGTGATGCTCACCCGCGGGTACAGCCCGATCCGGGCCTACTGCCAGAGCAAGCTCGCGCAGATCCTGTTCACGATCGACCTGGACGCCGAACTGGCCGGGACGAACGTCACCGCGAACGCCCTGCACCCGGCCACGTACATGCCGACGAAGATGGTCTCGTCCCCGACCAGCACCCTGGAGGAGGGCCTCCGCGCGACGCACCGCCTCGTCACCGACCCCGCCCTGGACGCGGTGTCGGGCCGCTTCTTCGACGGACTGGACGAGGCGCGGGCCGACGCCCAGGCGTACGACACCGGCGCCCGCGACCGGCTCCGCGCCCTCTCCGACGACCTCACCGCCCCCTGACGAGGCGGGACGTCGGCGTCCCCACGGAAAACCGGCTGACACCGGCCGCCCGACCCGCCATGATCGAGCCTCCGCACACCCCCGAGGAGCCGCCGATGCCCGTCCGATTCGTCGAGCTCACCGAGGACGCGATGCGCGCGCTCGTCGACGGCGACCTCGACCGCGCCTCGGCGGCGGCGGGCGTCCGGCTCACCGAGTACTTCCTGACCGACCACGCCAAGAGCGTCTGGCGGCGCCGCCTCGACCAGCTCGCCCGCGCCCCGGCGGACGCGCCCTGGATCGCGCGCGCCGCCGTCGCCGAGCCGGACGGCGCCGTCGTCGGGCACGCGGGGTACCACGCGGCGCCCGACGCGGACGGCAGGGTCGAGATCGCCTACTCCGTCGACCCCGCCCACCGGCGCCGCGGGCACGCGCGGGCGATGCTCGCCGCGCTCCTCGACCGGGCCGCCGCGGAACCGTCCGTCCGGACGGTCCGCGCCTCGATCAGCCCGGACAACCCGGGGTCCCTCGCGACGATCGCCGGGCAC
The DNA here is from genome assembly GCF_014648495.1 of Actinomadura cremea. Taxonomy (GTDB): domain Bacteria; phylum Actinomycetota; class Actinomycetes; order Streptosporangiales; family Streptosporangiaceae; genus Spirillospora; species Spirillospora cremea. Next base: position 1,019,693 of record NZ_BMRF01000001.1, on the reverse strand, counting down.
GGGTTCGTCCACGTCGGCGAGCAGTGGGACGAGGTGGACGGCCGCGAACTCCTCTTCGAACGCCCGGCCTGACCACGCCGTTCACTCGTCGAAGCTCAGCAGGTCCCCCGGCTGGCAGCCCAGCTCCCGGCAGATCGCGCTCAGCGTCGTGAAGCGGATCGCCTTCGCCCGGTCGTTCTTCAGGACCGACAGGTTCACCACCGTGACACCGACCCGCTCGGCCAGCTCCGCCAGGGTCATCCCCCGCTCCTTCAGGAGAACGTCCAGGTGCACCTTGATCTGGTGCGCGTCCTCCGACGGCATCAGACGAGCCCCTCGGTGTCCTCGCGCAGCCGGGTGCCGTGCCGGAACGCGCCCGCCGCCGCGAACAGCAGCAGCGACACCAGGACCCACACCCCCGACAGCTCGGCCTCGAGTCGCACGGACGGCTCCACCGGCGTCCCGCTGACCAGCGCGTCGGTGGTCAGGACCCGCACCAGCGGGACGAACATCGCGATCAGCAGGACGGCGACCGCGACGACGGTCAGCCGGCGCCAGTTCTGCGGCACGAACACGTCGCCGTCCCGGAACGTGCGGGCCATCCGCATGAGCTGCTCGAGGATCACGACGCCCAGCACCGCGCCGACCACGCCCGGCAGGACGAGCAGGATCCGCTCCGCGAGCCCGGGGTCGGCGAAGACCACCTCGGCGCCGCGAAGGCCCCGCAGCTCGACGCCGTCCCCCGCGGCCGCCCCGGGGACGCTCGCGGCACCGTCCAGCGCCACCGTCCGCGAGTCGACCGGCGCGAGCGGGCCCGTCACGCCCAGGATCGGGACCAGCACCCCGAACAGCGCCACCAGCAGGAGCGCGAGCCCCACCACCCCTTCGAGCGCCCGCGAGTCGCCCCGTCTCCACCAAGTAGCGTCCATACCGACCTCCCTGCATATCGTTAATCGATAATAACGATAAACGATATGCCCGTGTCAACAGGGAAGCACCCACCACCCCAGCCAGCCACCCCAGCCAGCCACCCCAGCCAGCCACCCCAGCCACCACACCTCATCCAGAGCGGACCGGAACCACTGCGATTGCGAGCGAAGCCAGGGGCGAGCGAAGCGAGACCCTGATCGCGCAGCGAGCCCCCAGGGCGAGTCGGAGCGATGCGGCAATCGCACGCAGCGCCCGTTGAAGGAAGGCCGCCTAGCGGCCTGACGCCGAGGGCGATGCAAACAAACACAGTGGGGTTTTCCCTACCTCGATCGGCGTCTTGGACCCATCAACGCCGCCGCTCGCGGTCCGTAGCTTCGTTGTCCAGAGGCGCTCCACGAAGGGGGCACCCGGGTGGAAGGCGGGAACGATGTTCGGACGCAAGACCGCGCCCCCGGCCGCGGGGTCGGGTGAGGCGCTGCGACTCGAGGGCGTGCAGAAGATCTACGGCACCGGCGACGGGCGGGTGGCGGCCCTGGCCGGGGTGTCGCTGTCCCTGCCCGCGGGCTCGTTCACCGCGGTGATGGGGCCGTCCGGATCCGGCAAGAGCACCCTGCTCCAGTGCGCGGCGGGGCTCGACCGTCCGACCGAGGGCCGGATCCTGGTCGACGGCGCCGAACTCGTCGGCGAGACCGAGGCCGCGCTCACCAAGTTCCGCAGGAAGCGCATCGGGTTCGTCTTCCAGAACTTCAACCTGCTCCCCACCCTGACCGTCCTGCAGAACGTGACGCTGCCGCTCAAGCTGGCGCGGCGGCCGATCGACCGGGGCCGCGCCGAGGACGTCCTGCGGCGTGTCGGCCTCGGTGAACGGCTCGGGCACCTGCCGTCGGAACTGTCCGGCGGGCAGCAGCAGCGGGTCGCGATCGCGCGGGCCCTCGTCGCCCGTCCCCGGGTCCTGTTCGCGGACGAGCCGACGGGCGCGCTCGACACCCGCAGCGCCCGGGACGTCCTCGCCCTCCTGCAGGAGACCGTCCGGGTGGACGGGCAGACGATCGTCATGGTCACCCACGACCCGGTCGCGGCCTCCCACGCCGACGGGGTGCTCTACCTGGCGGACGGCCGGATCATCGGGCACCAGAGCGCGCCGACCGCCGAATCCGTCGCCGAGCGCATGACGCACCTGGCCGACGAGGTCGAGCGGCAGCGCGTCGCGGCGGGGGTGTGACGATGACCGCCCTGGCTCTGCGCTCCCTCCGCAAGCGGACCGGCGCGTTCGTCGCGAGCTTCCTCGCGCTGTTCCTCGGCGCGACGATCCTGATGGCGTTCGCGTCCATGCTCGACACCGCGTCCGGGACCAGCGGAACGGCGCACGAGACGCTGGTCACGATGGCGAGCGTCGTCGGCGGCTGGGGGCTGCTCCTCGTGGTCTTCGCCGTCACCTCGACGCTGACGCTGTCGGTCCGGCAGCGGTCCGCGGAGATGGCGCTGCTCAAGAGCATCGGCGCCACCCCCGCGCAGCTCACCCGCATGATCACCGGGGAGGCCGCCGGACTCGCGGTGGTCGCCGCCCTGCTCGCGATCGGCCCCGCCGTCCTCGCCGGGCGCGGCCTGCTCGCGCTGCTGCACGGCACCGACCAGGTCCCCGAAGACGTCTCGCACGCCTTCGGCCCGATCGCGATCTCGATGGGCGCCGGCATCACGTTCGTCTCCGCCGTCGGCGCCGCGCTGCTCACCGCGCGCCGCCTGGCCCGCGGCCGGATCGCCGACACGCTCGCCGAGACCGACTCCGGGCGGCTGACCCGGAAGCGCATCGGGCTCGCGGGGCTCTTCTTCGCGGTCGCGCTCAGCGAAGTGATCGTCACCGTGACGGTCATGAAGGACGAGGGCAGCGGCGCCATGGCCACGTCGGGGCAGGCCGACATCTTCGCCGCGCTCGGCCTCGCGCTCCTCGCCCCCGCGATCGTGCGGCGGGCCGGAGCCGTCCTGGCGGGTCCGCTGCGGTGGTTCGGCGGCGTCGCGGGCGACCTGGCGGTCACCGGCATGCTCCGCCGGACGAGCACCATGGCCGCCGCCGTCACCCCCGTGATCCTGTTCACGGGCATCGCGGTCGGCACCCTGTACCTGCAGTCGACCGAGAACGCCGCCGCGACGGCCGCGGGGATCGTCAAGACCCCCGAGGACAAGAACATCGAGACGCTGAACTTCGTGGTCATCGGCATGGTCGTCCTGTTCGCCGCGATCATGCTGGTGAACACCCTGGTCGCGGCGACCGCGCACCGCCGCCGCGAGTTCGGGCAGACCCGCCTCGCCGGCGCGACGCCCCGGCAGGTCATGGCCACGGTCGCGGTGGAGTCGGCCGTGCTGACCGTCATCGGCGTCGCCTGCGGGTCCGTGGCCTCGCTGTTCACGATCGTCCCGTTCAGCCTGGTCCGCGTCGACTCCCCGATGCCGGAGGGCGACGTGTGGACGTACGTCGCGGTCGTGGCGCTCGCCGCGGTCCTCACCGGCGCGACCGCCGGCACCGCGACCCGCCGCGTCCTGCGCACCCCGGCGATCGAGGCCGTCTCGGCCTGAGCCGTCCCGGTCCGTCCCCCGCGGGCCCCGCCCGCGGGGGACGGACCCGTGTCAGCTCGTCTTCACCGAGCCGCCGTCGATCAGGTACTCGGAGCCGACGATGTTCCCCGCGACGTCCGACAGCAGGAACGCGATCAGCGCCGCGACCTCACCGGGCTCGGTGATGCGGCCGGTGGTGATCCCGGCGGCCGCGGGGAGCCCCTGCAGCAGGTCGGCGTGGTCCACCCCGACCGCCGCCGCCATCTTCCCGCCGAAGCCGTCCGGGTCCTCCCAGATGGCGGTGCGGACGACGCCCGGCGAGACGGTGTTCACGCGCACCCCGCGGGGCCCGAACTCCTCGGCCAGCGACTTGCCCAGCGCCGTGAGCGCGGCCTTCGCCGCGCTGTAGGCGACCGGCCCCGCCGCAGGCGTCCGCGAGTTCATGGACGAGACGTTCACGATCGACCCGCGCCGCTCGATCAGGCTCGGCAGCGCCGCGCGCGTCACGCGGACGGCGCTCATCAGGTTGACGTCGAGGATGCCGCCCCACGCGGCGTCGTCGACGTCGAGGAACCCGCCGGGCCGGACGTCGTCCCCGCCGCCGACGTTGTTCACCAGCAGGTCGATGCCGCCCAGCTCCGCGAACGCGGCGTCCATGAGGGCGGCGACGCCCTCCGCGGTGCTCAGGTCGGCCGGCACCGCGTGCGCGCCGGTCTCCTTCAGCTCGGGCGTGATGGTGCGGGCGGCGCCGACGACGCGCACGCCCTCGCTCACCAGGGTCCGGACGGTGGCGAGGCCGATGCCCCGGCTCGCACCCGTGACGACGGCCGTCTTCGCGTCGAGGTCGAGGTTCATGAGAACTCCTTTTTGAACTATAGGTACAAAAAAGGGGCGAAAGAAAGCCGGACGGGCGGACGCCGCGTCCGGGTCAGAGGGAGTCGACCACCGCGTCGATCACCCGGTCGAGCCGTTCGGGGCCCTCGGCGACGCGCGCCATCAGCCGCAACCCCACGACCGTGTTGACGAGGAGGCTTCCGAGGGCGGCGGCGTTCCGGTCGGGCGCGATCTCCCCCGAACGCTGGCCCCGCTCGATCAGCGCGCGGAAGGCGTCCTCCGACCGCTCCAGCATGCGCCGGACCAGTTCGGCCGCCGCCCGATCGTCGCCGGCGACCTCCGCCGCCGTGTTCACGGCCATGCAGCCGCGCCGATCCGGGTCGGCGAGGTCCATCGCCACGAGCATCTCCAGCACCGAGCGCACCCGCTCCCTGACCGGTCCGGGCCGCTCGAGCAGCTCGATCAGCGCGGCGGCCTGGTCGTCCCGGTAGCGCCGCAGCGCCCGCTCGAACAGCTCGTGCTTGCTGCCGAAGGCGTTGTAGAGGCTGCCCTTGCCGATGCCGAGCGCGTCGACCAGGTCCTGCGGAGTCGTCCCGGCGTATCCCTTCCGCCAGAACACCTCCATCGCCCGGTCGACGGCGACGTCCGGATCGAACTGCTTCGGCCTTCCCATGCCCCGAACACTAGCATGATTCTGTACCTCTGAGTCAAATATCGATCCGGGACGCCGCCGCGCCGGTCATCCGCGGAGGTCGGCCGTGAAGAAATCGCCGAGGGCTCGGGCGATCCGGTCGGGGGCGCTCTCCGTGGGGATGTGGTCCGCCTCCGGGATCCGCACCAGCGTGGTCCGCGGGACCTCCGCGGCGAACCGCTCGGCGTACTCGACCTTCTCGAAGCCGTCGTCCTCGCCCCAGATCAGCAACTTGGGCGTCATGGACCGCCGCAGCGCGGGCATGAGATCGAGCGTGTAGCGGCTGTCGGCCGCGCCCGCCATGGCCAGCCAGGAGCGGCGGACCCGCGGATCGGTCCACGGATCCACATAGTCGGCGACCAGCTCCTCGGTGGCGGCACCGGCCAGCGCCGCCGTCACGGCCCGGCGGCGGGCGGCGAGGAGGTCGCCGGCGGCGGTCGCCGGTTCCCGGAACCGGGCCACGTGCGGGGCCGGCCAGGAGTCGTAGGCGACCGAGTTGACCAGGGCCAGCCGGGACACCTCCAGCCGGTCGCGGGCGAGGAGATGCTGGGCGATCGCGCCGCCGATGTCATGACCCGCCACGGCGATCGGCCCGGAGAGCCCCAGCGCGGCCGCGAATCGCGTCACCCAGTCCGCGAGAGCCGGGACCGTGGCCGTTTCCGAGGTGAGTTCGCCGCCCGAACGCCCCAGTCCGGGCAGGTCGACCGCGACGGGCCGCAGCCCCGCCTCCGCGAGGCGGCCCAGCACCGGAAGCCACACCCGGCTCCAGTACGTCCCGTGCAGCAGCAACACGGCCGGGCCGTCCCCCTCCGCGGTCAGGTAGCTGGCCGTATCGCCATCGACCTGGACCCCGGTCCTCAGCACGTTCGTTCCGGTGGTTTCGCTCATGGGACCACTGTGCTCGGAGGGCCGCCTCTCCACCGGAGTCCAGGAAGACATCAACGGGTACATTCCAGCCATGAACCGCCATCGAGTGGTGGCCCTGCTCAACCCGCCCCAGTCGCCCTTCGAACTCGCCTGCGCCGCCGAGGTCTTCGGCACCGACCGGCCGGACGCCCCGGCCCGCTACGACTTCCGGATCTGCGCCGAACGCCCCGGCCCCCTGCGGACCACCGTCGGCTACACGATCTTCGTCGACGCCGGGACGGAGGCCCTGCGGGAGGCGGACACCGTGGTCGTCCCCGGCTGGCAGCCGGCCGCCGCTCCGGCGTCGCCGGCCGTCGTCGAGGCGCTGCGGGCCGCGCACCGGCGCGGGGCGAGGATCGCCGCGATCTGCACGGGAGCGTTCGTCCTCGCCCAGGCGGGCCTGCTCGACGGCCGCCGCGCCACGACCCACTGGCGCGACACCGCCCAGCTCGCCGCCGCCTACCCCGAGGTGCGCGTGGACCCGGACGTGCTCTACGTGGACCACGGCGACGTGGCGACCAGCGCCGGAAGCGGCGCGGGCATCGACCTGTGCCTGCACCTCGTCCGTTCCGACCACGGCGCGGCCTACGCCGCCCAGATCGCCCGGAACATGGTGCTGCCGCCGCACCGCGAGGGCAGCCAGCTCCAGTACGCCGCGCAACCCGCCCCGGCCAGGGCGGACGCGTCATTGGCGCCGCTGCTGGAGTGGGCCGCCTCCCGGCTCGACGGCCGGCTGACCCTCGACCGGCTCGCCGAACGCGCCGGGCTCTCGAGCCGGACCCTCACCCGGCGGTTCACCGAACAGCTCGGCACCAGCCCCGGCCAGTGGCTGCTCGGCCGGCGCCTCGACGCGGCACGGGTCCTGCTGGAGCAGACCGACCTTCCGGTGGAGGCCATCGCCACCCGCGTCGGCCTCGCCTCCGCGGTCAACCTGCGCCGCCATTTCCGTGCGCACGTCGGCACCACACCCGGTGCCTACCGCCGGACCTTCGGCGAAACCCGGTAGGCGAGGGGGGCTCCACCGGGCGGCGGGTCTTCCGGTCAGGCGAACTCGGGTGTCATGGCGGCGGCCATCTTCAGGTGCGGAGCGGCTCGGTCCTCCTTGCGCAGGCGCTGGAGGGTGCGGCCGAGCATGAGCCGCGCATAGGCGTCGTCCGGCGCGTCGACGGTCAGCTGCTCCAGCATGCCGCGGGCGCGCGCCAGCTGGGCGGAGTGGAAATAGGCGCGGGCCGCGACCCGACGGACGTTCAGGTCGTCGGCATGCCCGTCCAGCAGGGGCTTCAGCAGGCGAAGAGTGCCGAGGGGGTCGTGCCGGTCCAGCAGGGACTCGGCCCAGCGCAGGCGTCGGACCTCGTCGGGCATCTCGCGGCCGCGGTCTCCTTCGGCGAGGAAGTCGGCGATCACCTCGGGCGGCTGGGCGCCGGCCAGCGCCCGGTCGCCGACCACGATCGTCGGCGACGTCGCTATGCCCCTCGCCTTGCCGATCAGGAGGAGTTCCCGCACCTCGCGGTCGCTCGTGTCGGTGTCCAGCAGGGCGGCTCCTTCGGCGAACCCGGAGCGGACGGCGACGGCCTGGAGGCGGTGGCGGTCGCTGATGTCGTCGCCGTCGATGAAGTGCGCCTTCATCACCTGCTCGGCCACCTCGTTCTGCAGCGTGGCGCCGCCGTGCTCCCAGGCCAGGTGCAGCAGCCGGTGGGCGTCGTGGCTACTGGCCCGCCAGGCCGCTCCCCACTGCGGCCCCAGTCCTTCGTCCGCCGCGATCCGGGAGACGCGGACCCGGTTCTCTGCCGGTGTCAGGCCCGGCGCGCACTGCCGGAGGGCGGCGTCGACCATCGGGTCGCGCCAGGCTTCCTCGATGGGAACCGCCTGGTCGGGCGTGGTCGGATCGATCCTGAAGGGACGCCAGACCACCTCGGCCCCGTTGCCGGCCAGGACCGGACCGGCCAGCGCCTTGTCCAGGCGCCGCTTGCCGATGAACGCCCACGCGCAGACCACGTCAGCCCAGATCTCGATTCGCATGCCCGGAACACTAACCAACATCTGTCGATTAGTAAATCGACAGATGTTGGTTAGTGTGGGTGGCATGAACCTGGACGACCCACGCGCTCAGCGCAGTCGGGCCCGGCTGCGGACGGCGATCCTGGAACTGGCCGCGGCCAAGGAGACCGCCGCGATCACCATGTCGGACGTCGCCGAGCACGCCGGCGTGAACCGGGCCACCGTCTACCAGCACTTCCCCGACGTGAACGCGCTGGTGACCGACGCCATGGAAGGCGCGGTGGCACATGTGGCGCGCGCGGCGGCGCTGTGCCCTCTCGACGCGCCCCGGGACGATGTGCCCCCGCCGTTGAACGCGCTGTTCCAGCACATCTCCGACAACGCGCCCCTGTATCGACGCATGCTGGGCAGTCAGGGAAGTGCGATGTTCGCCGTGCGCATGCGGGCACGGCTGACCACCGAACTCGTCGTCTCGTTCCGCGAGGGGCGCCGCCCCGCCGGGTTCGATGACGTGCCGGCCGAGGTGCATGCCGCGTATTTGGCGGGCGCCCTGATCGGTGTGCTCGCCGCCTGGGTCGACGATGACGTTCCTGCTCCGGTCGAGGAGACCGCGCTGGCTTTCTGGCGGCTGTTCCGGAACTGATCCCGGAACCGCCCGCTACTGGGCCATGTCGACGAAGCGGCTGTAGTGGCCCTGGAACGCGACGGTCACGGTCGCGGTCGGGCCGTTGCGGTGCTTGGCGACGATCAGGTCGGCCTCACCGGCGCGCGGCGACTCCTTCTCGTAGGCGTCCTCGCGATGCAGCAGGATCACCATGTCCGCGTCCTGCTCGATGCTGCCCGACTCGCGGAGGTCGGACACCATCGGCTTCTTGTCCGTGCGCTGCTCGGGGCCTCGGTTGAGCTGCGACAGCGCGATCACGGGGACGCCGAGCTCCTTCGCGAGCAGCTTCAGCGACCGGGAGAACTCCGACACCTCGACCTGGCGGCTCTCCACCCGCTTGCCGGACGTCATCAGCTGCAGGTAGTCGATGATCACCAGGCGCAGGTCGTGCTGCTGCTTCAGCCGCCGGCACTTCGCCCGGATCTCCATCATCGACATGTTGGGGGAGTCGTCGATGAACAGCGGCGCCTCGGCGACCTCGCTCATCCGCCGCGCCAGGCGCGTCCAGTCCTCGTCCTGCATCGTGCCGGACCGCATCGCGTGCAGCGCCACCCGCGCCTCCGCCGACAGCAGCCGCATCGTGATCTCGTTGCGGCCCATCTCCAGGCTGAAGAACGCCGAGGTCAGGCCGTGCTTGATCGACGCGGCGCGGGCGAAGTCGAGCGCGAGGGTCGAGTTGTGCGTCGGGATGCAGGACCGCCCCGCCAGGTACATGTGGTCGTCGTTGTCGACCTGGACGCACCGCACCGGCACGCTCGGCACCCGCCGCACGTCCACGATGTACCGCTTCCGCGCGGCCGCGACGGTGATCCGGTAGGGCGCCGCGCCGCGCGGACGTCCGTCCTCGGTGAGGGGTTCGACGGTGGCGCGGCGGCCGAGGCTCGCGAGCAGTTCGTGGACGGCGTGTGCGAGGTGCTCGCTCGCGACGTCCAGCAGGACGCGGCCGTCCCGGAGGGGGCTCGCGGCCGTGTCGAGGAGCCCGTCGAGGAGGGCGCGGCGCTGCTCGGCGGACGCGCGGAGGCAGGCGTCCGGCAGGTGCGACGCGCGGCCGGAGCCCAGTCGCAGCCCGAGCAGGTAGGGGTCGGTCGGGAGGTCGGCCGCGGGGAGGTCGAACGGGGCCGCGACCTCGACCGCGTGGTTCGGAGCGCCGTCGTGGCGGAGGGTGGCGAGGATCTCCGTGGTGGTCCTGGTCCGGGCGGAGGGGGCGCACGCCGGTTCGCTCCCGCCGCCGAACACGCGGGCGCGTCCGGCTCCGGCTCCGGCGAGCTCCGCGCGGCGCCCGCTCCGGCGGGCGGTGCGGGCGGTGGTGCGCCACTGGTGTTCGGCGTCGGCGACGATGACCTCGCCGTCGGAGAACTCGACCTCGTAGCAGGGGCGGTCGTGCATGACCTCGGTGGCGGCGGTGACCCGGGTGGGCCTGCCGTCGGCACCGATCAGGCGGTCGCCGACCCGGACCTCGCCCATCGTCGTCCAGCCCGAGGGGGTCGGGAGCGGCGTGTCCAGCTTGATCGCTTTGCCCATCGCGGGGCGGGCGGCCACGACGATCATCTGGCCGGGGTGGAGGCCGTTGGTGAGGGAGTCGAGGTCGGCGAAGCCGGTGGGGGTGCCGACCATCTGGCCGCCGCGGCTGCCGATCGCCTCGATCTCGTCCAGGGCGCCGGGCATGATCTCGCTGAGGGGGACGTAGTCCTCGCCGGCGCGCTTCTCGGCGATGGCGAAGACCTCGGCCTGGGCGCGGTCGAGGACCTCGTCGGCGTCGGCGCCGTCGGCGGCGTAGCCCATCTGGACGATGCGGGTGCCGGTCTCGACGAGGCGGCGCAGCACGGCGCGCTCGTGCACGATCTTCGCGTAGTAGCCGGCGTTGGCGGCGGTCGGCACCGAGGAGATCAGGGTGTGCAGGTAGGGCGCGCCGCCGATGCGGTTGATCTCGCCGTTCTTGGTGAGCTCGCCCGAGACGGTGACGGCGTCGGCGGGGTCGCCGCGGCCGTAGAGGTCGAGGACGACGTCGTAGATGATCTGGTGCGCGGGGCGGTAGAAGTCCGAGGTGCGCAGGACCTCGATGACCTCGGCGATGGCGTCCTGGGAGAGCAGCATGCCGCCGAGGACGCCCTGTTCGGCCGCGATGTCGTGCGGGGGAGTGCGTTCGAACTCCTGCTCATGGGGTCCGAGGTCGGACACGCTCACGGTTGCACCCCCTTCGTCTCGGACGGCGGCGGCCCCGTCCGCTCGGCGCCCGTGCGTCTCAGGTCTATCCGAGGCGTCGGACATTCTCGCGAGCGCGACGGGCCGGGAGCAAAGCAGCCTGTGGACAGAACTGTGGACAACCTGTGCAAACACGCCGTGGAGCTTGTGCACGACCTGTGGACAACCCTGGGGAAAGTTCTCCACAAGATCGCCCGGCGGGACGCTGACCAGGCACGACGTCATCCACGGGGTGTGGGGAAAAGAAAGTCGGCGAAGAACTTCGATGTAAGGGGTGAACTCCGTTTCGTGAGTTACGCCCTGGTAGGTTTCAGCGGTGATGAACCCCCGCCGTCTCGTGACCGCGCATGACCGCGAGATCCTGCGGCTGGCCGTGCCGGCGTTCGGCGCGCTGGTCGCCGAACCCCTGTTCTTGCTGACCGACAGCGCCATCATCGGCCACCTCGGCACGGACCAGCTCGGCGGTCTCGGCGTGGCCGGGCAGGCGCTGAGCACGCTCGTGTACCTGTGCGTCTTCCTGGCGTACGGGACGACCGCGGGCGTCGCCCGCCAGATCGGCGCGGGCGACCCGCGGGCGGCGATCCGGCAGGGCATCGACGGGATGTGGCTGGCCCTCGCGATCGGCGCGGCGATCGTCGTGGCGGCGTGGTCGCTGGTCCCGGGGATCGTCGACGCGTTCGGGGCGTCGGCGGACGTGGCGCCGTACGCCGAGACGTACCTGCGGGTGAGCCTGCTCGGCATCCCGTCCATGCTCGTGGTGCTCGCGGGGACGGGCGTGCTGCGCGGCCTCCAGGACACGCGGACGCCGCTGCTCGTCTCGATCGGGGGCTTCGGGGCGAACCTGGTGCTCAACGTGCTGTTCGTCATCGTCCTGGACCGGGGCATCGCGGGCTCGGCGTGGGGCACCGTCCTCGCGCAGACGGGCAGCGCGGCCGTCTACGTCGCGGTGGTGCTGCGGGGCGCGCGGCGGCACGGCGCGCCGGTCCGGCCGGATCTGGCGGGGCTGCGGACGGCGGCGACCGCGGGGTTCGGGCTGCTGGTGCGGACGGCGGCGCTGCGGGTGGTGCTGATCGCGGGGACGTCGATCGCGGCGCGGATGGGCGACGCGGAGATCGCCGCGTACCAGGTCGGGTTCCAGGTGTGGACGCTCATGGCGTTCGCGCTGGACGCCATCGCGATCGCCGGGCAGGCGATCACCGGCCGGTACCTGGGGGCGTCGGACGTCGCGGGGACGCGTGCGGTCACCCGCCGGATGGTGGGCTGGGGGATCGTCTGCGGGGTGGTGTTCGGGGTGCTGATCCTCGCGGTGCGGCCGTGGCTGCCCGGACTGTTCACCGGGGACGGCGACGTGCGCGATCTGCTCTTCGCGTCGTTGCTGGTGGTCGCGCTGCTGCAGCCGGTCGCGGGCGTGGTGTTCGTCCTGGACGGCATCCTGATCGGCGCGGGCGACGGCGCGTACCTGGCCGGGACCACGCTCGTGGCGACGCTGGTGTTCCTGCCCGCCGCGCTCGCCGCGTACTGGGCGGGCGCCGGGCTCGTCGGGCTGTGGCTCGCGATCGGGTTGTGGATGGGCACCCGGATGCTCACGCTGGGGCTGCGGGCGCGCGGGGACCGCTGGATGGTGACCGGGGCCGTCCGCTGAGCCACGGCACGTCACGTTACGTGTTCACTGATGTGCGTATCGAATCGGCAAAGCACACCCGCCCCACGCTTCCCGCTCACTACTATTCGAACATGTGTTCCACGGACGGCGAGCGGTTGGCCCGGCTTGCGCAGGCGATCGACGACCTGGCGGCCGAGGGCCTGGCCGAGCTGCCGCCCGAGACGCTGCTGGAACGGGTCGCCGGCCTCTGGTCGCTGGTCGAGGAGCTCGACCCCGAGATCGCCCGCCGCCGCACCGGATACACCACCCGCGACACGTGACGCCGCCCGATCAGCCGAAGGGGTCGAACGGCGGGAAGATCGACGTCTCCGGGTGGGCACCGCCCTTCGGGCCGCCGTCCAGCCGCACCGCGACCTCGCGGCGCAGCTCGGGAAGCCGCTTGTAGAGCCGGTCGCCCGGGCAGGCGGTCGAGTTGAAGTCGCGGTGCCCGACGATGACCCGGGCGGGTTCGAGACGGTACTGCTCGCAGAGCCACGCGCACACCTCGACCAGCGACGTCCACAGATCCTTGGGGACGCCGCTCTTGCTGTACGTGCCCTCGTTCTCGATGCCGATCGTGTGGTCGTTGTGGTGCAGCACCTGCGCGCCGACCGCGAGGTGCCCGGCCCGGATCGAGCCGAGACTGCGGTTGCGGCCCTCCATGACGACGCCGCCGCGGCTGATCGTGAGCTGCTGCCCGGCGTCGTCCCAGCCGTTGTCGTTCATGTGCCACCGCTGGATCGTGCGGGACAGCGCGAACGCGTGCGCGAGCGAGGTGTCCTTGCTGTTCGCCGTGGCCGTGTGGTGCACGATGATGTGGTCCGGCGCCCGGCTCAGCACCTCGGCCGGACGCTTGGGCGCACGGGCGTTCCAGTCCTCGCGCGTGTAGACGCGGGGCTCGGCCGCCCGGAACGCCTCGCGTTCGCCTAAGAACCCCTGCTCGTCCGGTCGCGTCCCGGCCGGACGTTCGTCCGCCATGGCCGCATTGTGCGGCGCGATTCCCGCCGCGAGCAGGCCCGCCCCCACGGCCCCGCGGATGACCGTCCGGCGTGTCACCGGCGGCCCGAAACGCGGGTCCTCCCCCGATCGCACGATCAACACCGTCCCCTTCCGTCCCGTGGTGATCTAGTAACGGAACGTATCCGGCGCTTGTCGATCACCCAAGCACCGGGAGGTTCACGGGCGTTTCACGGGAACGGCCCCCACGCGGTGAACGCGTGGGGGCCGTGCACGGATCGTGCGGCGGGCGTCAGCCCTCGACGACGTCGACGTCGATCGTGGCGTTGACGTCCGAGTGCAGCCGGACGCTGACCCGGTGCGTGCCGACGGTCTTGATCGGGTTGCCGATCTCGATGCGGCGGCGGTCCAGGTCGGGACCGTCGGCGGCCTTGACCGCCTCGGCGATGTCGGCGGCGGTCACGGCCCCGAACAGGCGGCCGTTGCTGCCGGTCCGGGTGCGCAGCGTGACGCGGAGCCCGCCGAGCCGGTCGGCGACCTCCTTGGCGTGCTCGACGGTCGCGATCTCGCGAGCCGACCGCGCCTTCTTGATCGAGTCGATCTCCTTCTCGCCGCCGCGGGTCCACCGGATGGCGAACCCGCGCGGGATCAGGTAGTTGCGGCCGTAGCCGTCGCGGACGTCGATGACGTCACCGGGCTCGCCGAGCCCGGAGACCTGCTGGGTGAGGATGAGCTTCATGATCTGCGGTCCCCCTGCCTCAGCGCGCGGTGCTGGTGTAGGGCAGCAGCGCCATCTCGCGGGCGTTCTTGATCGCCGTGGCGACGTCGCGCTGGTGCTGGGTGCAGTTGCCCGTGACCCGGCGGGCACGGATCTTGCCGCGGTCGGAGATGAACTTCCGCAGCAGGACCGTGTCCTTGTAGTCGACGTAGGAGATCTTCTCCTGGCAGAACACGCAAACCTTCTTCTTGGGCTTGCGAGGAGGTGGCTTCGCCATCGTGGTGCTCCTTTGGGAGAGCCCCGCTCACGCGGGAATGGACGTGTGCTGATCGAAGTTCCGCCGCAGTGCGGCGGACGTCTGGAATCGCGGCGGTGCGGCCCGCCGGCAGGTCGTGAGAGTCGCCCGGAGGGCGGCCCTAGAACGGCGGGTCGTCGTTGTAACCGCCGCCACCGCCGCCACCGCTGGCCCAGGGGTCGTTGGCCGGGGCGCCCTGCTGGCCGCCGCCGCCACCGCCGCCGAACCCGCCCTGGGGCTGGCCGCCGCCGAAGCCGTCGCCGCCGCCCTGCTGGCCGCCGCCGCCGAACCCGCCGCCGCCTCCGCCGCCGAAGCCGCCACCACCGCCGCCGCCCTGCCGCTGGGTCTTGTTGACCTTCGCGGTGGCGCTGCGCAGCGACGGCCCGACCTCTTCGACGTCGATCTCGAAGACGGTGCGCTTGTCACCCTGGGCCTCGTAGGTCCGCGACTTGAGGCGGCCCTGCACGATCACCCGCATGCCGCGCTGCAGGCTCTCGGCCACGTTCTCCGCGGCCTGCCGCCAGACGCTGCACGACATGAACAGCGTCTCGCCGTCCTTCCACTCGCCCGACTGGCGGTCGAACGACCGCGGCGTCGAGGCGATGCGGAAGGAGGCGACCGGTACGCCGCTGCTGGTGAAACGCAGGGTCGGGTCCTCGACGAGGTTCCCGACGATGGTGATTACGGTGTCGCCTGCCATGGGGCTCGCTCCGGCTGATCTGAGGGCTGAGCCAGGCTCAGTGGGCCTCGGGACGGATGACCTTCGTGCGGAGGATCGACTCGCTGAGGTTGAGCTGCCGGTCGAGCTCCTTGACCGTGGCGGGCTCAGCCGACAGGTCGACCACCGCGTAGATGCCTTCGGACTTCTTCTGGATGTCGTACGCCAGGCGCCGGCGGCCCCAGACGTCGACCTTCTCGACGCTTCCGCCGGCGTCCTTGACGACCTTCAGGAACGGGTCGAGCGCCGCCGGAGCGGTGCGCTCGTCGATACCGGGGTCGAGGATCGTCATGACTTCGTAACGACGCATGCTGGTCCCTACCTCCTCTGGACTGGTGCGGTCACGGTCTCTCCGTGACAGGAGGGCTGTTGCGTCTCCCGTGGCGGTCGGCTGCCCGGATCGCCGGGCGGACCTGCCGCGGGACCGATACAGGCTACCAACTCGGCAGGTCGCACGTGACCGCGTTCCCCACCTCGGTGCCGCACGTCCCCGCGCACGTCCGCCCGCACGTCCTCGCGGACGTCCGCGAGGACGCCCTGCCGCGCGTCCGGGAGCGGGTCAGTGCCGCGCGCCCGGACGGGCGCCCTGGCGGGCACCGGGACGCGGACCCGGACGGGACGCCTTCGCGCAGCGCCGCCGTTCCAGCTCGGTCATGATGTCGGTCATGCGGGCGCGCATCCGGGCGGTCTGCGTCGTGAGCAGCGTCAACTCCTCCACCAGCTCCACGTCCCCGATCAGCGCCAGCTCGCTGTGGTCCATTGCCTCGCCTCCGCCTTCTCCCCGCTTCCCCCCGGGGCGGCCTCGACTCGTTATCGAATCCGTGTTCGACCGTACCGGGTGCCGCCGACATTTTCCGCCCGGGCTCGCAGGTTGATCCTCGTCCGTCCCGGGAACCCTTAGAACACCGTCCGTCCGGTCGACCGGCCCGCCGGCCGAGCGGTGACACACCACGAGGAGGTCCGATGCCACAGGAGGCAGCCGGGAGCAGACCGGGCGTGGCCGCCCGCCCCGACGCCCAGACCGAATCGCACACGGCGGGCAACGCGCTCGCCGCCGCCTCCATCACGATCGGGATCGCCGCCCTCATCCTGGGCTGGATCCCGTCGACCCATTTCCCGGGCGCGGTCGCGGCCGTCATCGGCCTGCCGCTCGCGCTCTACTCCCAGATGATCTCCGGGACGATCAACCAGCGGTGGCTCAACGTCATCGGCATGGTCGCCGCGTTCCTCGGGGGCGCGTTCGCGCTGAGCCACGGCGGATTCACGATCTGACCGGTCGCCCCCGTCGACACCGGTCCCGTTCGTCCCCTCCCCCCGCGGAACCGCTCTCCGGCGCACGACGGCCGGGGAGCGGTCCCGGGACCGTGTCCGAAGTCGCACCACGCTGTCGTCCCTCGCGGCTAACCTCGGTGACATGCGCATCGGAGCCCACGTCGACCAGACCAACCCGCTGGACAACGCCCGCGCCATCGGCGCCGACGTCGTGCAGTTCTTCCTGGGCGACCCGCAGGGGTGGAAGAAGCCCGTCCTGCCGGAGGGCGTCGAGGCGCTGGCGGGCTCCGGCGTGGACGTGTTCGTCCACGCGCCGTACACGATCAACGTGGCGACGTCCAACAACCGCATCCGGATCCCGAGCCGCAAGAACCTCACGCAGCAGCTCGAGGCGGCGGCGTCCATCGGCGCGAAGGCGCTGATCGTGCACGGCGGGCACGTGCTGAAGGACGACGACCCCGAGACCGGCTTCGAGAACTGGCGCAAGGTGTTCGAGCGGGTCGAGTGCCCGATCCCGGTCTACATCGAGAACACCGCGGGCGGCGGCAACGCGATGGCGCGCAAGTTCGACCGGATCGCCCGGCTCTGGGAGGTGCTGTCGGGCGTCCCGGGGCTGGAGTCCAAGCTCGGGTTCTGCCTCGACACCTGCCACGCGCACGCGGCGGGCGAGGCGCTCGTCGACGCCGTCGACCGGATCAAGGCCATCACCGGAAGCATCGACCTCGTGCACTGCAACGACAGCCGCGACGCGTTCGGGTCCGGCGCCGACCGGCACGCCAACCTCGGCAAGGGCAGCATCGACACCGACCTCATCCTCACCGTGGTGCGGGCGGCGGGCGCGCCGGTGGTCGTGGAGACGCCCGGCGCCGGGCAGGCCGACGACATCGCCTGGCTGCGCGAGAACCTGGGCTGACCGGGCCGTCCCCGTCCGGACGGACGGACGGACCGGTTCCGGCCGGACGGGCGGCCGGTGCGGAGATCGCGGGAACCTCGACGTCGCGCGCGGCATCTAACCGTCGACAACTGCAGGATGGCGCCGTGATCCGTTCGTGGGTCACACTGGTGAGATCCGGACCCAAGTCCTCAGCGCACGCGCGATCTCGCAGGCGGGCGCGCGAACCGAACGGGGAACCCCATGGCACAACCCCCCTACGACCCCTACGGTTACGGGTCCCAGGACCCGTACGCCCAGTCCTACCAGCCCCAGCCCGCGGTGCAGCACCACCACTACGGCCCCCCGTCGGCGCCCCCGACCAACGGCATGGCGACCGCCTCCATGGTGTGCGGCCTGATCGGCATCGTGTTCTGCGGCTTCACGTCCATCCTGGCGATCATCTTCGGGCACGTCGCCCAGTCGCAGATCCGCCGGACGCGCGAGGGCGGCTCGGGCATGGCCACGGCGGGTCTCGTCATGGGCTACATCGTCACCGCGATCTGGGCCATCGTCTGGGTCTTCTACATCGGCCTGTGGGCCGCGTTCGTCGGCAGCAACCCCGATACCATCAGCACCTACTGAACCGACTCACGCGAGCCGGGGGACGCCCGCCACCTCCACGCCGACGCTCGACAGGAGCACCGTCATGGGGGTGGCGGTGTCGCGGCGGCGCTTGACCGCCCCGGCGAAGAGGTCCAGCACCGCGCGGAACGCCGGCTGATCCTCCTCGGCCAGTTCCGACCACGACTCGTACAGGACCATGTATCCGTGCTCCGCGGGCACCCATGACAGGTCGGTCAGGGCGCCCTCCAGTGCGTCCCAGGTGGTGCCCACCCCCTCGGGGAACTCGAACGTCTCCCCGCACAGGCGCAGGAACCCGTCGCTGCCGGAGGCGCGGCGTCCGTCCAGGTGGAAACCGCGCCAGCCGGCCTCCGCGGCCCGCTCGGTCCAGGTCGTGTCGCCGAGCGCTCCCGGCGCGGGGGGCGTCCGCCACTGGTAGACGCCAGGTGCCAGCCGTTCGGCGATCAGTTCGTCCAGTGCTCGATTCGCGTCCACGTCATCTCCCCGGTGGTTCGCGCGCCCCGCGTTCCGCGGGATCCCGGGCATCCGCGATCGTGCCCCAGAAACCCCAGCAAAACCCTGCGAACCACGCGCCGTCCGGGTGATCGGCCCGGCATCGCCACGGGTCAGGGGCAATCGGCGCAACGCATTCCCCCGAAGTTTTCCCGTGGCCTACGGGACGGCCGGCGCACCGTCCGCGCGGACCCTCCGGCGCGCGGCACGCCACCGTCCGAGTGACACCACGTCGCCCGCGCCGTCGAGGAAGCCGCCCGCGGGATCGTCCGTCCCGTCCGATCTGACCGTGTCACCGGACGGGCGCAGCACGTCCCACACGATCAGCGCCGCGAGCACGAGGACGGTCACGAACCGCGCCAGCAGCGCGATGCCGTAGACGTCCTGGTCGATGCCGCTCTCGGGGGCGTCCAGGCTCAGCACCGCCGACAGCGTGCCGGAGAGGTCCTCGCCGGGGGTCTGCGCGGACACCGACAGCAGGAACCACCAGATCCCGAAGAAGTAGACGATCTCGCCGACCTGCCAGGCGACGAACGCGGGCAGCTTCGGCCGGGCCAGCACCGCGAGGGGCAGCAGCCACAGCACGTACTGCGGCGACCAGACCTTGTTGGGCAGCATGAACGCCACCAGGACGAGGAACATCAGCTGCGGGAGCCGGGGGCGGCGCGGCGCGGCCAGCGCGAGCACGGCGATGCCGGCGCAGAGCACGAGGCACGTCCCGGTGCCGAGGAGGTTCAGCCGGCTGGTGTCGTCAAGGCCGGGCACCCCCTGGTCGCGGAGGAAGAACCAGATCGATCCCCAGTCGATGCCGCGTTCCTGGCTGAACGTGTAGAACTGCAGCCAGCCGTCCCACGCGAACAGCATCACGGGCAGGTTGACCGCGAGCCACGAGACGGCGGTGCCCGCGAGCATCCGTCCCATCGCCCGCCACTGGCCCGCGCGCACACAGAGCAGGACGAGCGGCCCCAGGAACAGCAGGGGATAGAACTTCGCCGCGATGGCCAGCCCCAGCAGGGCGCCCGCGAGGGCGGGGCGCCGCTTCGACCAGGCCGCCAGCGCCAGCGCGGACAGTCCGACGGCCAGCAGGTCCCAGTTGATGTACGCGCTGAGCAGCAGCGCGGGGGACAGGGCGACCATCAGCCCGGTGCGCAGCGAGTGCCGCCCGGCCGTGTACGCCGTCGCCAGCACCGTCGCGATCGCGCACACCGCGAGCAGCAGCACGGTCACGTTGTAGAACGCCATCCCGCGCCCGTCGTCGTCGAACGGGCCGACGATCCACGCGACGAGCTGCATGAACCCGCCGCTCAGCACCGGGTACTCGACGAACCGGATGTCGGTGCCGGGGAACGAGTCGAAGTACGGGAGCAGCCCGTCGTTCAGGCCGCGCACGTAGTAGAGCGGGTAGACGTCGGTGTAGCAGGCGTTCGTCGTCGTCTTGAGGAAGTCGAACCCCGCCGACGCGCACGGCCGCTTCTGCAGCCATCCCAGCAGGCACACCAGAGCCGTGACGCCCGTCAGGACCGGGACGAGCCGTGCCATGCGTCCACGTGCATCTCCGGCCTCGGCGTCGGGCTTCGCGAGCCTCTCAGAAGACGACGACATGGACAGCAAGACTATTGGTGATCGAGCCCGCGCGCGCCCGCGCCTTGCAACGGTCCATGACCGCCGCTCGACCTTCACCCTGCGTGGACGGCACGCAACGGAAAGAGACCCGGAGCCTTCGCGGCTCCGGGTCTCTCTCGTGTTCAGCGGACCGTCAGGACGGTCCCGCCTGTCAGCGTCCGTTCAGGTCACTGCCGCCTTTGGGGGCCAGGAGGGGCGTCGGGGTCCTCCTCCTTGCACTGCGGGACGGTCTCCCGGTTGTCTCCCTGGTCGCACCACCAGCCGGGGTAGTTCGGCGGCGGGATGTCGGGGTCGCATCCGATCGGCCATCCCGGGCTGGTGCACGCCTTGCCCTCGGGTGACGGAGGCGGGCTCGTCGGAGTGGTCGGCGTCGTCGACGGCGACGCGGGCACGCACTCCCCGTTCTCGTTGTCCTGCCCCGGCCGGCAGGTCGGCGTGTTGGTCGGGTCCGGCGTGGGCGTCGGCGTGTTCGTCACCTGGGGCTTCGCCCAGGCCGCGATCTCACCGCCGAACACGGGCGGTTCGAACTGCTGGACCTCCTGGCCCTTGTGCGCCTGCATCATGAACGTCTTGAACAGGTCGGCGGGGACCGAACCACCGTAGACCTGGTCGTAGTCGCCGATGCCCTCCAGGGAGAGCCGGTCGCCCTTCTCGTTCTGGCGCCACATCGCGACGGCCGTGGAGAGCTGGGGGGTGTAGCCGACGAACCACGCCGAGCGGTGCTTGTCCGTGGTACCGGTCTTGCCGGCGACCGGACGGTCCGGGAGGGCCGCCCGCGTACCGGTGCCCTTGGTGACGACGTCCCGCATCGCGGCGGTCGCGTCCCGCGCGACGGTCTCCTCGAACGCCTTCTCGGTCTTGCCCCACGGGTTCTTCTTGACGACCTCGCCGTCCTTGTTCTTCACCGGTTCGCCGTTGATCTTCTCGATCGACTCGATCACGTGCACCGGCCGGTGGACGCCGTTCGCCGCGAACGTCGAGTACACCGACGCCATCGTGACCGCGCTGACGTCGATGACGCCGAGCGGCAGCGAGGTGACGGGCTCGAGGGCGGCGTCCTTCATGCCCATCTTCTTCGCCATGTCGATGACGTTGTTGAGACCGACCTTCTGGCCGAGCTCCACGTACGCCGTGTTGATCGACATCTCCGTCATCTTCTGCAGGGAGTAGGTGCCGTTCTCCGCGCGGTTGTCGTTCGTGAACGGCGTGCCGTTGATGACCCGGCGGTAGCTGCCGTCCATCGTCGTCTTCAGGCTGATCCCCTGGCTCAGGGCGGTGGCGAGGACGATCGGCTTGAAGGACGAACCCGGCTGCACCACACCCTGGAACGAGTCGTCGAACTGCTGTTCCTGGTAGCTCGGGCCGCCGTAGGCCGCGATGACGCCGCCGGTCTTCGGATTGACCGCGCTGAGACCGAAGTGGATCTCCTCGCCGAGGTTGTTCTCCTTCTTGATCGCCGCGACGGCCTTGTCGGTGTACGCCTGGAGATCCTGGTCGAACGTCGTCTTGATCTTCAGACCCTCGGACTCCAGGGCCGTCTCCGGAATGCCCAGCGCCTCCAGTTCCCGGATGACGCGGTCGCGCAGGTAGCCGCTCTGCTCGCCGCCCTGGACGTCGCTCCACTCCTTCTGCGTCTGCGGGAACTTCATCGCCTGGCGCTTGCCCTCTTCGAGCCAGCCCTCTTCGACCATGCCGTTCAGGACGTAGTTCCAGCGGTAGACCAGCGCGTCCTTGGCCTTCTTCTTCGCCGGGTCGGTCGGGTTGCCGTAGGTGACGAAGTAGCTCGGCTGCTGGATCATCGCGGCGAGCATCGCGGCCTGCTCCACGGTCAGCTTGTCGACCGTCGTGTGGAAGTAGGCGCGCGCCGCCGCCTGGATGCCGTACGCCTGCCGCCCGAAGGGGACCGTGTTGAGGTAGAGCTCGAGGATCTTCTCCTTCTTCTCCTCGTTCCCCAGCCGGATGGAGATCATGATCTCCTTCAGCTTCCGGGTGACGGTGCGCTCCTGGCTCAGCCCCGCGAAGTAGTTACGGGAGAGCTGCTGCGTGATCGTCGAGGCGCCGGTGACCTCACCGCCGGTCGCGGCCGTGACCACCGCGCGGGCGATGCCGCTCGGGGACACGCCCGGTTCCGTCCAGAACTTGCGGTCCTCGGCCGCCAGCACCGCGTTCTGGACGTGCTTCGGCACCGAGGAGAGCGGGACGCTGGTGCGGTTCATCCCGACGCGCGCCAGCACCTCCCCGTCCTTGTACTCGATCACCGAGGACTGCCGGACGGCGTCCGCCTGCGCCTCGTCCGGGATCGGCGTCTGCACGTACACCACGACGAGAAGCGTCGCGATCGCCACGATCCCCGCGGTGATGACCGAGAGGGAGATCTTCCAGGACGGGACGTACTTCCGCCAGCCGGTCTTCTCCGGCTTGTCGGACGCCTTGCGCCGTCCGCCGGGGCCTCCGGGACCGCCCGGTCCGCCGCCCCTGGGGCCGGGCCCGCCCGGACCGCCTGGACGGCCCTGACGACCGGGCCCACCGGGACCGCCAGGCCCTCCGGGACCGCCCGGACCGCCGGGCCTGCCGGGTCCACCGGGACGCCCGGGGCCGCCAGGCCCTCCGGGACCTCCGGGGCCGCCCGGACCACGCTGGGGCGGGGCACCCGACGGCATCGCCGCGGGCTGCCCGCGGCGGCGTCCACCGGGGGGACCGCCGGCTCGCGAGGGACCCCCGCCGCGTCCGCCCGGCCCCGGCCGCGGACCGGGTCCCGGCCGGGGTTGCCTGCCCGGCGTCGGGGAGCCCCCGGCGTTCCCGCGCTGACCGCCGGTGGAAGGACCGGGGCGGGGGGCGCGCCTGCGGCCCGGGCTGTCTCCGTATTCCGGTCCGTATCGGCTTGGGTTGCTCACGCGGCCTCATCAACTGGGGTACGGCTGTGCGTCGTCAGAGAGTACTGCGCACGTGCGGACGTGGGGGCCGGAGCCGTGATGCTCCCCGCCCCCGTGGGGGTCGAACGCCCTCGATCATGCCATCCGGTCCCGGTTCGTCCGGACCGTTCCGGCGTTATGCCCGATTTGCGGTCCGACCTGCCGGACCGCACGGCGACGGGCGAACACCGGTTCGCAGCCGCCGCCGCTGACGCCATCGCCCGCGGCCGCACGCGAACATAATTCATGTCACACCCCGATCTGACGAGGACCTCACCGGCGGGACGGCCGACGACGGTCCGAACGCCGCCGGCCACGATCATCGGGTCATCGCCGCCTCACTCCTGCGGTCTGCCGAACGGCAGCAGGGGACCGACGTTCTCGAACTCGGTCTCGCCCAGACCACGGCCCTGCCCGCCGCGGCCGCGGCACTCCTCGGCACCCCGGTGGATCTGGCACCACCACCGCGGCGGCGGGTCGCTCGGCGGCTTGTTCGGGTCGCAGTTCCCGTTCGGCATCGGCGACCGGCACGGCGGCTTGTCGCCGCCGTCCCCGCCGTCCCCGTCCTGGCACCGCGGGTGGAGGTCGCCCCACGGCTCGTCGCACCACTCCGGCTTCTCGGGCTTCTTCGGCTTCGGCGGCTTGGCCCACTTCTGGGTGATGCCGGC
The DNA here is from genome assembly GCF_014648495.1 of Actinomadura cremea. Taxonomy (GTDB): domain Bacteria; phylum Actinomycetota; class Actinomycetes; order Streptosporangiales; family Streptosporangiaceae; genus Spirillospora; species Spirillospora cremea. The sequence continues at coordinate 996,126 of NZ_BMRF01000001.1, read as the reverse complement.
GAACGCCGGCTCGGGGAACGACTTGACCTCCAGGCCCTTCGTGGCCCGCGTCATGTACGCGCGCCACAGCCGCGCGGGGATGGTCCCGCCCTCGACCTCGCCGATGCCGGGCAGGACGACCGACTTCTTCTTCCCGTCGGACCCGTTCGCGTCGCTGAACATCGTCACCGCGGTCGACACCTGCGGCACGTAGCCGACGAACCAGGACGACACGTTCCGGTCGGTCGTGCCCGTCTTGCCCGCGACGTCCCGTCCGTCCGGCAGCTGCGCCGCCGTCGCCGTCCCGCCCTTGACCACCTGCTGCATCGCGTACGTGGCGTCCGCCGCGACGCCCTTGCTGAAGATCCGCCGCGAGTCGTACTTCGGCGCCAGCCGCACCGTCTCGTCGTCGCTCTGCTTCACGACCCGGATCACGTGCGGCTCGTGGTAGACGCCGCCGTTGGCGAACGCCTGGTAGCCCGCCGCCTGCTCGATCGCCCGGATGTCGTTGACGCCGAGCGCCAGGTTGATCCCGACGTGCTGCTTCAGCAGGTCGGGGGAGATGCCCGCGTCGGTCTCGGTCTCCTTGACCTCGTCGATGCCGACCTTCCCGGCCAGCTGCAGGAACGCGGTGTTGACCGAGTCCTGCATCGCCTTCGTCAGCGTGATCGCCGCGCCGACGTCGTGCGTGTTCGGGACGACCGTCGCACCCGCCGTCCCCTTCGGCACCACGTTCCCGTTCGGGTCGATCGGCGTCTTGGAGCGTCCCTCGACGAGGCTCTTGAGGCTGTACCCCTGCTTGAGCGCGGTCGCCAGCACGTACGGCTTCATCGCCGACCCCGCCTGCGCGGAGCCCTGCCACACGGTGTTGAACGACTGCTCCAGATAGCCGGGCCCGCCGTAGAACGCGATGACCTCGCCGTTGGCGGTGTTGACCGACACCAGCCCGACCTGGATGTGCTTCTTCGCGAGCTTCTTCGGATCGACCTGGGCGACGCTGTCCTCGGCGGCCTTCTTCGCGTCCGCCATCCGCTTGCGGTTGAACGTCGTGTACACCCGCAGGCCCTTGGTGGTCAGCTCCTGCTCGTCGATGCCGAGGCGGCTGAGCTCCTCCTTGGCCCGCATCAGCATGTAGCCCTGCTGGCCCTCGTACAGCTGGTCGCCGGCGTTGCGGGACCGGAGCTCGGGGAAGGTCTTCTTGTACTTCTCGGCGTCCGCCGCCTCCATCTCGCCCATCCCGACGAGCCCGTCCAGGACGTACTCGTACCGGCCCTGCGCCCATCCGCGCCACTGCTTGTCGGCGGGGTCGCGGTTGGGCTGCTGGATGATCCCGCCGAGCAGGGCGGCCTGGTCGGGCTTGAGGTCCCAGACGTCCTCGCCGAAGTACTCGCGGGACGCGGCCTGGATGCCGTAGGTGTTGCGGCCGAGGTAGATCGTGTTCAGGTACAGCTCGAGGATCTCGTCCTTGGTGTACTTCTCCTCGAGCTTCACGGAGATGAACAGCTCTTTGAACTTCCGGCTCATCGTCCGGTTGTTGGGGTCGGAGTAGTAGTTCTTGGCGAGCTGCTGCGTGATCGTGGAGCCACCGCCGGACCCGCCGGTCAGGTTGTCCCACACGGCCCGCGCGGTGCCCTTGATCGAGAATCCGGGGTCGGTGCGGAAGCTGCGGTTCTCCGCCGCCAGCACCGACTCCTGGACGATCTTCGGCACCTTCTCCAGGTCGACGCTCTGCCGCTTCTTCCCGATCCGCCCGATCTCGGTGCCGTCGGTGTAGTAGAAGATCGACGCCTGGTCCTGGACGCCCTCGACGGTCGGCTCCGACGGCGTCGGCGTGTTCGTGTACGCGACCCACACCAGGGTCACCACGCTCGCGAGGCCGAGCGCGACGGCCCCGCTCACCACCTTCCACGACGGCAGGAACCGCCGCCATCCCGTGCTGCGCGACCGCAGGTGATCGAGAAGGCTCCGCCTGCCCTTCCCGGGCCCGCCGGCCCGTCCGGGTCCCCCCGGCCCTCCGGGAGGCCCGCCCGGACCACCCGGACCACCCGGGCCACCGGGGCCGGGACCACCGGGGCCGCCCGGGACACCGGGCACGCCACCGGACGCGAACCCGACCGCCTGGGCGGGCGGATCACCGGCCGTCGACTGGGGGCCGCCACCGGGTGCCCCGCCGGGCGGCGTCCCCGGCATGCCCATCGCCGCGGCGCCGAAACCGGACGGAGCGCCCGGCCCGGGGGCGCCCCTGAAGACGTCCACGCTCGTTTCGTCGGAAGGCACGCCGTGCCCCTGCCCCGGGACGTCACCACGGCCGCCGCCCGGGGCGGCGGCTCCGGCCGCGGGCCCGCCCGGCGGCGGCGAGCCGGGAGGCACCCGCATCGTGGCGTCACCGAAGTCACCGCCCCCGGCCGGACCGCCCAGCGGCCCGCCGCCGAGCGGGCCCCCGCCGGAAGGTACGTGGACGGTCGCGTCACCGAAGCCGCCGGGCGCCCCGGGCGCATCGGACGCGCCGGACGCGCCGCCCTGCGTCCGCAGGCCCGGGAACCCCGGCGAGGGACGCTCGCCGGAACCCAGCGGGTCGCCGCCCGGGGCACCGGGCCCGGACGGGTTCTCCGAACTCGCAGAGGGCCCGAACCCGCCCAGGGGGTCCGAGCCGGACGGCACATGCACCGTGGCATCGCCGAAGCCGCCAAGAGGGTCGCCGCCCGGGGCACCGCCGGGGCCGAGCGAACCGCCGGCCGGGCCGCCCAGGGGGCCGCCGCCAAGCGGGTCCGGGCCGGGAGACGCGTTCGCCGGGCCGCTCAGCGGGCCGCCGCCGAGGGGGTCGCCGCCGGGGGGCACGTTGATGGTGGCGTCGCCGAACCCGGCACCCGGCGCGGCGCCGGCCGGGCCGCCCAGGGGACCGCCGAGAGGGTCGCCGCCGGGAGGGACGTGGACGGTCGCGTCACCGAAGCCGGGACTCGCGGGGCCCGGCGAACCGCCCGGCAGGCCCGGCGAGGACGGACCGGGGCCCAGCGGGTCGCCCAGGCCGTCACCGGCACCCGCGCCCGGAAGGGCGCCGCTCGGGGCGCCGAGGGGGTCCGAGCCCGAGGGCACGCGCATGGTGGCGCCGCCGAGACCGGCCTCCGGCGCACCGGGGCCGATGCCCGGGTTCGCGTTGAAGGGCGGGGGCCCGCCCAGTGGCGTGCCGCCCAAAGGCCCCGAGCCCGAAGGTACGTGCATGGTGGCGTCGCCGAAGTCGGTGCTGCCGCCCGCATCGCGCACGCTCGCGGTCCCGGTGAAGCCGCCGAGGGCGTCCCCGCCGGGGGGCGGGTTCAGGGCGGCGTCGCCCGGCGTGCCCGCTCCCGGGGCACCGGGGGCACCGGGGGGCGCCTGTCCGGGGCCGCCGCCGGGGCCGCCCTGCGCGCCGGGGAGGTCGAAGCCGCCGAGGGCGTCGGCCGGTCCGGCGGGCGGGGGCGCGCTCGGCGGGGGGCCGAAGATCGCCGTTGCGTCGACTCCCCCCGCGGGTTCGGCGGGGGCAGCCGGAACCTCCGGATCGTCCGGGCGGGGTAGGTGCTGCCCGCCCGGCCACTGCGACCCGAACTCCGGCCGGGGCTGGCTTGGATTACTCACGCGACCTCATCAACAGGGGACAACGACTCGTGCGCCGTCCGAAGGGTACTGTGCGGGCTGGTGAGCGGGGGGAGCGCTGTGCAAGGCGGTACTCCGTTCCGGCTGGTCAACGTCCTCACCGACGTTCGGTCGGCGCATCCCTCCTTGATCGTCCACCGCTCGGGGCCCTGTTCCCCACGGCCGGGGACGTGCGACGTCGCCGGATGGCTGCAGCAGCACTTTGACATATTTCGGCCACATAGACCCAAATTTCGCCGGATTCACGGGCCCGCCGCACTCTTCGTAGTCGGACGGTTCGCGCGCGTGCAGGGATTCGCGCGCGTGCGCGGACGCGCGTAGCAGGCCGGCGCGCGTCCCGGGCTTCGTCCGGGGAGTGTTCGGGTCCGCTTGCGGTGAGGCGCCGGGGTACGTATCTTTGCGATGTATCGAGCCGATACATTCACTCGATACATCGAACTGAGACATCGGGCTCTGCGGAGGGAACCGGGATGGCGGCCAGGAAGGGCGCGGGCGTGCTGGAGCTCGCCGTGCTCGGACTGCTGCACGAGTCCCCGATGCACGGGTACGAGCTGCGCAAGCGGCTCAACGCCCTGCTGGGGATGTTCCGGGCGTTCTCGTACGGGTCCCTCTATCCGTGCCTCAAGCAGCTCCTCGCGAAGGGGCTGATCATGGAGGACCGGCCGGAGGAACCGAACGTGCCGCTCGCGCTGCAGAGCCGCCGGTCGAAGATCGTTTACAAGCTCACGGCCGACGGGAAGGAGCGCCTCCAGCAGCTCCTGACCGAGGCCGGTCCCGCGTCCTGGGAGGACGAGGGGTTCGGCGTCCACTTCGCCTTCTTCTCGCACACCCGCGCGGACGTCCGGCTGCGGATCCTCGAAGGCCGGCGGAGCCGGCTCGAGGAGCGCCTGGAGGGGTTCCGGGCCGCGCTGGCGCGCACCCGGGAACGGGTCGACTCCTACACCCTCGAGCTGCAGAACCACGGGCTGGAGTCCGTCGAGCGCGAGGTCCGGTGGCTCAACGAGCTCATCGGCCGCGAGCGGGCCGAGCAGGAAAAACTAGCCAGATCTTCAGATATTGATCAGGACATGCCTCGGGAGAAGGGCCGCTGACCCAGCGGCCGGCGGTACTCCGGAGTCGGGTGAAGAACACCACATGTTCCGCAACAGGAGAAGGAGCAACCGGATGGGTTCGGTGCGCGTAGCCATCGTGGGTGTGGGCAACTGCGCCTCTTCGCTCGTCCAGGGTGTCGAGTTCTACAAGGACGCGGCCCCCGAGACGCGGGTTCCCGGCCTGATGCACGTCCAGTTCGGCGAGTACCACGTCGGAGACGTGGAATTCGTGGCGGCGTTCGACGTCGACGCCAAGAAGGTCGGGATGGACCTGTCCGAGGCCATCCACGCGAGCGAGAACAACACGTACAAGTTCGCGGACGTCCCGCCGAGCGGCGTGATCGTGCAGCGCGGCCAGACCCTGGACGGCCTGGGCGAGTACTACCTGGACATGGTCGAGGAGTCGGACGCCGAGCCGGTCGACGTGACGCAGGCGCTCAAGGACGCCGAGGTCGACGTGCTCGTGTCGTACCTGCCGGTGGGTTCGGAGGAGGCCGACCGCTACTACGCCCAGTGCGCGATCGACGCGAAGGTCGCGTTCGTCAACGCGCTGCCGGTGTTCATCGCCAGCGACCCCGAGTGGGCCGAGAAGTTCACCAAGGCGGGCGTCCCGATCGTGGGCGACGACATCAAGTCGCAGGTCGGCGCGACCATCACGCACCGGGTGATGGCGAAGCTGTTCGAGGACCGCGGTGTCGAGCTGCTGCGCACGTACCAGCTCAACTTCGGCGGCAACATGGACTTCATGAACATGCTGGAGCGCAAGCGCCTCCAGTCGAAGAAGATCTCCAAGACGCAGTCGGTGACGTCGCAGATCCCGCACGAGATGGCGAAGGCCGACGTGCACATCGGCCCGTCCGACCACGTGCCGTGGCTGGACGACCGCAAGTGGGCGTACGTGCGGCTCGAGGGCAAGTCGTTCGGCGACACCCCGCTGAACCTCGAGTACAAGCTCGAGGTGTGGGACTCCCCCAACTCCGCCGGCGTCATCATCGACGCGGTGCGCGCCGCCAAGATCGCCAAGGACCGCGGGATCGGCGGCCCGATCCTGTCGGCCAGCTCGTACTTCATGAAGTCGCCGCCGGTGCAGTACACCGACGACGAGGCGCGGGACGCCGTCGAGCAGTTCATCGCGGGCGAGCTCGACCGCTGACCCCCGCGGGCGTCCCGGCACGGTGACGCCCGACCACGCAGGGCCTGAGGACGCCCCGGCGGTGCACACGTCACCGCCGGGGCGTCCTTTACTTCCATAGCGAAAACGGTGATGTGTCGTCCTCATGTCACGCTCTGGCCCTACTGTGACACCGCCGGTGATTTCATCGAGGTGAGGCGTGATGGCACGTGCGGTGGTCAAGGTGGCGGCGGGGTTCGCCGTACTCGCGGCCGGGCTGAGCGGCTGCGTCGGCGGAAGCGGCGAGGGCGCGGCGGCGGACGAACCGGTCCGCGACGGCGGCACGCTCCGGATCGTGGGCTCGTCGGACGTCGAGCACCTCGACCCGTCGTCCGTCGCGAGCGTGGGGGCGTACGGGTTGGCCCGGACGTTCGCGCGGACGCTGTTCGGCACGCGGGCGTCGGACGAGTTCGCCGAGACGGTCCCGGTGCGTCCGGACGTGGCGGTGCGGATCCCCACGCGCGACAACGGCGGGGTCAGCGACGACCGCGAAACGTACACGGTGCGGCTGCGCGAGGACGTCCTGTGGAACACCGAGCCGCCCCGCCCGGTGACGGCGGACGACTTCGTCCGCGGCTTCGAGCGGCTGTGCAATCCGGCGGCGCCGTCGATCGGCCGGGGCTACTACGTGTCCACGCTCGTCGGGATGCAGGCGTTCTGTGACGGTTTCCTCAAGGTCGACCCGAGGGATCCCGCGGCGATGGCCGCCTACCAGCGGGAGCACGGGATCGAGGGCGTCCGGGCGAAGGACGACCGCACGATCGTGTTCGAGCTGAAGGAGCCGGCGAGCGACTTCCTGCACCTGCTGGCACTGCCGTTCACCGCCGCGGCCCCGCAGGAGTACGACCGGTACGTCCCGGACGGTCCGGACTTCCGGCAGAACACGGTCTCCAACGGGCCGTACCAGATCGTCGAGTACCGGCCGGGGATCTCCTACGTGCTCGCCCACAACCCGGCGTGGCGGGCGCAGGCCGACCCGCTGCGCGAGCGGCACGCCGACCGGATCCGCGTCACCCTCGGCCAGGACTCGCCGGAGGCCGTCCAGCAGCAGATCGAGCAGGGCACCGCCGATCTCGCCTGGGACCAGCCGGTGCCGACGTCGGCCGTCCCCCGGCTGCGCGACGACCCCCGCTTCGCGATCATGCAGACGCCGAACAGCAGCCCCTACCTGGTGTTCAACCTGCTGAGCCCGAACAACGGCGGCGCGCTGGGGAAGCGGGACGTCCGGCGGGCGCTGCAGTACGCGATCGACCGCAGCGCGCTCGTCAAGCTCGTCGGCGGCACCGCGGTGGCCGAACCGCTGCACACGGTCATCCCGCCGGACAACTCGGGGTTCGCGGCCGCGAACCACTACCCGACGCCGGACGACTCGGGCGATCCGGCCAAGTGCCGCGCGCTGCTCGACCAGGCGGGGCACCCGAACCTCGCGCTGAAATTCCCGTACCGCACGAACAGCCTGCACAAGCTGTTCGCGGAGTCGATCGCCGAGAACCTCGCGTCGTGCGGCGTCACGGCGGAGCTGGTCCCGGATACCGGCGGCTCGTTCTACGGCGGCACGGTCACCACGCCGGCGCGGGCCCGCGAGGGGCAGTGGGACGTCGCGGCGCCCGGCTGGACGCCCGACTGGTACGGCAACAACGGCCGCTCGATCATCCAGCCGCTCTTCGACGGCCGCACCTACGGGAACGGGTCGACGAACTACGGCGGCTACAACAACCCGCGCGTGAACGAGCTGATCGACGCAGCTCTGACCGCGTCCGGTCCGGAGGAGGCCGCCGAGTGCTGGCGGCAGGCCGACGTCCTCATCATGCAGGACTCCGCGATCGTCCCGCTGCTGAGCCGGAACCACACGATCTTCCGCTCGTCCCGCGTCCGCAACACGCACTTCCTCCCGACGGCGGCCGGTTACGACTACACACGCATCTGGCTGGCGAAGGACGACTGACCGTCGCGCGTCCGACCGTCCCCGGGGACCGGCCCGGGGACCCGGCACCAACTCCGTTACCGCGTCCGGACAGCCGGCCCCGGACCCTCCCGGCAACGCCGACCGACCACGATCTTCCCGGTAAAGGGAGCGCGTAGGGTGAGTGGGTGAAGGCTGGCGAGTTGCGGGGGATTCTGCGGGGACGGGACTTCCGGCGTCTCTACGCGACACGGCTGGCCTCCCAGTTCACCGACGGCGTCTTCCAGGTGGCGCTCGCCGGGTACGTGTTCTTCTCCCCCGAGCAGCGCGCGACGGCCGGTGAGGCCGCGGCCGCGTTCGCGGTGACGCTCCTGCCCTACTCGGTGCTGGGCCCGTTCGCGGGCGTGTTCATCGACCGGTGGCGGCGCCGCCAGATCCTCGTGTGGGCGCCGGTGCTGCGCGCCGCGCTCGTCCTGCTGGTGGCGGCCCTGGTCGCGACGGGACGGGACGGCGCCGGGTTCTTCCTCGGGGCGCTGCTGGTGCTCGGCGTGAACCGGTTCTTCCTCGCGGCGCTGTCGGCGGGCCTGCCGCACGTGGTCCGGCGCCGGGAGCTGGTGCTCGCGAACGCGTTCTCGGTGACGTCCGGGACGGTGATCGCGTTCGTCGGCGGCGGCGTCGGCGCCCTGCTGCGCTGGGCGTTCGGCGCGGGCCACGCCGGGACGGCGGCGATCCTGGCCGCGTCGGCCGGGATGTACCTGCTGGCCGGGACGGTCGCGACGGCGTTCCCGCGCGGGAAGCTCGGGCCACCGGCCGCCGACCGTCCCGCCGGGTCGGCGCGGGACGCGCTCGGCGGCGTGGTCGGCGGGCTCAGGGACGGAGCGCGGCACCTCGGGCGGCGCCCGCAGGCGGCGCTGGCGCTCGGCGCGATCTCGTTCCACCGGTTCCTGTACGGCGTCGTGCTGATCATGACGCTGCTGCTGTGCCGGTACCGGTTCACGGGCGACGCCGACGCCGGGATGGCCCTGTTCACGATCGTGCTGGGGGTGTCCGGCGCCGGGTTCTTCGTCGGCGCGGTGCTCACCCCGCCGGTGGTGCGGCGGATCGGCAAGGACGCCTGGACGGCGGGGCTGCTCGCCGCGGGCACCGTGGGGCTGTTCGTGCTGGGCCTGCCGTTCGACGAGACGGCGTGGGCGGCCGCCGCGTTCGTCCTCGGGGTGGTGTCGCAGGGCGTGAAGCTGTGCGTGGACGCGACCCTGCAGGAGACGGTCGACGACCGGTTCCGCGGCCGGGTGTTCGCGGTCTACGACATGCTGTTCAACGCCGTGTTCGCGATGGCGGCGGCCGTCGCGGCGATGTGGCTGCCGGCGGACGGACGCGCGCCGCTCGCGCTCGCGCTGGTGATCGTCGCGTACGGGGTCGGGGCGATCGGGTACCGCGCGATGGCGTCGCGGGCACCGGAGCGCGTCGCCGTCCCCTAGCCTCCGCCCCTCCGCGCGTCCCTAACCCTCGGGCTCACCGAACGACTCGGCGATCGCGCGCAGCGCGGCGGCGATGTGCGTCGTCTCGTCCGGCGTGCACACGTACGGGGGCATCGTGTAGACGAGCTTGCCGAACGGGCGGAGCCACACCCCGTACGACATCGCGATCTCCTGGGCCGCCGCGACGTCCACGGGCTCGGTCGCCTCGACGACGCCGATCGCGCCGAGGACGCGGACGTCCGCGACGCCCGGAAGGTCCTCGGTGCCGTCGAGTTCGCTCGTGAGGATCGCCTCGATGGTGTCGACCTCGTCGTGCCAGTCGCGCGCCTGCAGCAGGTCGATGGACGCGGACGCGACGGCGGCGGCGAGCGGGTTCGCCATGAACGTGGGCCCGTGCATGAGCGCGCCCGCGTCCCCGGACGTGATGCCGTGCGCCACGCGGTCCGTGCAGAGGGTCGCGGCCATCGTCATGTAGCCGCCGGTGAGCGCCTTGCCGAGGCACATGATGTCGGGGGAGATCTCGGCGTGGTCGCAGCCCCACAGCTCGCCCGTCCGGCCGAAGCCGGTGGCGATCTCGTCGAGGACGAGCAGGATGCCGTGTTCGTCGGCGATGTCGCGCAGGGCCCGCAGGTACTCGGGCGCGTAGAACCGCATCCCGCCCGCGCCCTGCACGACGGGTTCGACGATGATCCCCGCGAGTTCGTCCGCGTGCTCGGCGGCGAGCCGCGCGAGTTCGTCCAGGTACCCCTGGTCGGGTTCGGCGGTGTAGCCGAGCGGGGGCGGCGGCGCGAACACGTGCCGGGCGAGGACGTCGCCGAACAGGTGGTGCATGCCGTTCACGGGGTCGCAGACGGCCATGTCGCCGAACGTGTCGCCGTGGTAGCCGCCGCGGACGGTCAGCAGCCGGTGCCGCTCGGGCCGTCCCCGCGACCGCCAGTACTGGAGCGTCATCTTGATCGCGACCTCGACGCCGACCGAGCCCGAGTCGGCGAAGAACACCTTGGTCAGCGGCTCGGGGGTCAGGTCGACGAGCCGTTCGGCGAGCTTCACCGCCGGCGGGTGGGTGAGCCCGCCGAACATCACGTGCGACATCTTGCCGAGCTGCCGCGTGACGGCGGCGTCCAGTTCGGGGTGCCGGTACCCGTGCACGGCGGCCCACCACGACGACATCCCGTCGATCAGCTCGGTGCCGTCGGCGAGCGTCAGCCGCACCCCGGACGCCGACACGACGGGCAGCGCGGGGACGGGCGCGGGCATCGGCGCGTACGGGTGCCAGACGTGCTCGCGGTCGAAGTCGAGCATCCGCTCGGTCTCGTGCGGGCTCATCCGGCCGAGCTGCAGCGAGATCACGAACCGTCCCCCTCGACGACGCCCTCGGCGCGGGCCCAGCGCAGCAGCTCCTCGGTCGCGGCCTCCTTGCCGATGACGCCGCGGTCGAGCCGCAACTCCAGGAGCACCTTGTAGGCGCGGCCGACGAGCGGCCCCGGCCGGATCCCGAGGATCTCCTGGATCTCGTTCCCGTCGAGCTCCGGGCGGATCGCGGCCAGCTCCTCCTCCTGCTCCAGCCGGCCGATGCGCGCCTCGAGGTCGTCGTAGGTGCGGCGGAGGCGGTCGGCCTTGCGCCGGTTGCGGGTGGTGCAGTCGGCGCGGGTCAGCTTGTGCAGCCGGGTCAGCAGCGGGCCCGCGTCGCGGACGTACCGGCGGACGGCCGAGTCGGTCCACTCGCCGGTCCCGTAGCCGTGGAACCGCAGGTGCAGCTCCACCAGGCGGGACACGTCGGCGACGACGTCCTTCGGGTACCGCAGCTCCGACAGCCGCTTGCGGGTCATCTTCGCGCCGACGACCTCGTGGTGGTGGAACGACACCCGGCCGCCGGACTCGAACCGGCGGGTCTTCGGCTTGCCGATGTCGTGCAGCAGCGCGGCGAGCCGCAGCACGAGGTCGGGCCCTTCCTCCTCCTGCGCGATGGCCTGTTCCAGCACGATCAGCGAGTGCTCGTAGACGTCCTTGTGCCGGTGGTGCTCGTCGATCTCGAGGCGCAGCCTCGGCAGCTCGGGCAGGACGTGCGCGGCGAGGCCGGTGTCGACGAGCAGCGCCAGGCCCTCGCGCGGGTACCGGCCGCACACCAGCTTGGACAGCTCGTCGCGGACCCGCTCGGCGGAGACGATCTCGATCCGCCCCGCCATGTCGGTCATCGCGCGGACGACGTCGGGCGCGACGGTGAAGCCGAGCTGCGAGGCGAACCGGGCGGCGCGCAGCATCCGCAGCGGGTCGTCGCTGAAGGAGTCCTCGGGCCTGCCGGGGGTGCGGATGACCTTGCGCTGCAGGTCGGTGAGGCCGCCGAACGGGTCGACGAACTCGTGCCCGGGCAGCCGCGCCGCCATCGCGTTCACGGCGAAGTCGCGGCGCCGCAGGTCCTCGTGCAGGGACGTCCCGTAGGACACCTCGGGCTTGCGCGACTTCGGGTCGTAGGACTCGCTGCGGTAGGTCGTGATCTCGAGCTCGGTGCCGTTCTTGCGGAGCCCGACGGTGCCGAACTCGATGCCGATCGTCCAGACGGCGTCCGCCCAGCCGTCGATCAGCTCCAGGATGCGCTGCGGCGGCGCGTCGGTGGTGAGGTCGACGTCCTTGGTGGGGCGGCGCAGCAGCGCGTCCCGGACGGGCCCGCCGACGAGGGCCAGCTCGTATCCGGCGGCCGCGAAGCGCTCGCCGAGCTCGTCGGTGACGGGGGCGATCCGGCGCAGCAGCTCGGCGATCGCGGTGCGCCGCGCCCCCGCGGCGTCCGTCGGTGCGGGCTCGGCGCCGGCCTGGTCGTTGGGCAACGGTCGCTCCGAGCTCGCGTCGTGGTTGGGCGCCTCGTTCGGCACCTGGTTGGGCACGGCCATCGAGCGTATTTCCTTGATTGACGGGCTGACAAAGGACTTTCGGCGGCTCGCGGGGACCCGCACGGAAGTCCTTGCGGGACGCCCCGGAGGAAGAAGGACGCGGGCCCTTCACATGCCGCGATCCCCGGGTTACGTTCTGGACATGCCCCGATGACGCCGACGCGACCGCCGGTGAGCCTCCCGCACGACAACGGTAGCGGGACACCGCAGGCCCCCGGTCCGCCGCAGGTGCGGCAGTGCGCGTTCGAGGTGGCGCATCGAACGGGTCCGGCGTGCCGCGCCGCGCGGGTGAAGCCCGCCGCGTCGGGTATGCCCCGATTTTCGGCGCACAGTGCGAACGAAGCATGGGGACACCGGGAGACCGGTTTCGGGTGAGGCGGGGTCCGCCCCGCGGGATGGAGCCGAACATGATGGACGCTCTCGCCATTCACCGCGCGCTGCTCGCATGGGAGACCGTGCACGAGATCGTACGGCTGCCCATCGCGATCGGCTGCGCCGACGAACTGCCGCGCGCGCTCGGCCTCCCCGCGGGCCGCTGCCTGGCGACGCGCGTCCACAGCTGCGACGGGCATCGCGGCACCGGCCGGTTCCTCACCGGGGCGATCGTCCCCGCCGGTGACCGGCCGCCCGCCGAGGCCGTCCGGCGCGCGGTCGGCGCACGGCACGCCCGTCCCGCCCGTCCGGACGTCATCAACGCCGCCACCGAGTACGCCGCCGACCTCGTCTGCCCGCTGCTGCTGCCCGACACCATGCGGCTGCTGATCGACCGCCGCCTCGTGGACGCGCTGCCGCCCGACGACGTCGTCTACACGCCGACCGGGGAGGCGTCCACGGCGCTCGGCATCCGCGCCCGCTCCCTGTACGAGCTGTGCGGCGCCGAGGCCGCCGACCTGTTCGGCGCCGGGCTGCGCACCGAGCACGTCCGGCAGGAGGTGCCCGCCGGATCCCTCCGGCACATCGGGCAGCAGGGCGAACCCAACACGCCCGGACCGCGCCACCCCGTCGGCTGACCACGGGACGGGCCGTGGTGCGGCACCCGCCCCGCCGTGCGGCTTGCGGCCCGGTATCGACGGTAATTCGCCACTGGGGCGGGAAGGAGGTCTGACGTCCTCGGCGCGCGGACTAACATCGGGGCCGTGGTGCGGGAAAACGACGTTCGCCGCCCCGCGGCGTCCCCGATGGCGGACGGCCCTTGAGCGGACGACCCTTGAGCGGATACGGCGTGCGAACGATCAAACGCGCGGCCGCGCTGGCCGCACTGCTGCCCTGCCTCGCGTGGGCGGCGAATCCCGCCGTGGCCGGAACGCCCGCGGCGGCCCCCGGCGCGGCGACCGTCCAGGCGAACGCCGGGACGGCGCTCCTGCAGCCCGAGGCGTCCACACGCGCGCAGATCGGCATCGCGCTCACCGAGATCGGTCCCAAGACCGTCCGGGACAACTCCAAGATCAAGCTCACCGGGCTCGTCCGGAACCGGACGGACGCGGCGCTCGACGGCGTGAGCGTGCGGCTGCGCTACACCAACCAGCCCGTGAACAGCCGCAGCCAGCTGCAGCAGTTCAGCGAGATGCCCGCGCACCGGCTGCCCGGCGTCGGCCCCGCGCAGCCGCTGAAGTCGGCGGCCGAGCCCGGCGTCAAGCACGCGTGGAAGCTCGAGACGACCGCCGCGGCGCTGCGCCTGCCGAACGGCGGCACCCCCGGCGTGTACCCGGTGGGCGTCGAGGTGCTGAACGCGGCCGGGGCGCCCGTCGGCGGCCTCACGACGTTCATCACGTACATGCCGGACAACACGAACATCAAGCCCGTCGCGATCAGCTGGGTGTGGCCGCTGGTCGACACGCAGCACCGCACGAACGACGCGACGTTCACCGACGACGAGCTGAGCGCGGGCCTCGCCGCCGACGGCCGGCTGACGCGGCTCGTCAAGGCCGCCGAGTCCACCAAGACGCCGATCACCTGGGCGGTGGACCCCGCGCTCCTCGACGACGTCAAGCGCATGGCGTCCGGCGAGTACACGGTGCGGGCACCGGGCGAGGACAAGACCGAGCAGAAGCCGCAGAGCCGGGCCGCCGCGGCGTGGTTGCAGTCACTGGCGAAGGCGTCCAAGAACGACCCGTACTTCACGCTGCCCTACGCCGACCCCGACCTGCTGGCGCTCGTCCGGCACAAGATGCCGCGCAGCGTCGACGCGGCGTTCGCGCCGCGGAACCTCGCGATCGCGACCGAGACCATGGGCCGCGCGCCGAACGCGCACGTCGCCTGGCCGCCCGGCGGCGCGGTCGGGCCCGACACGGCCGACACGCTCGCCGCGCACGCCCTCGGCAACGGCGGCCCGTTCCTCCTCAGCAGCAAGCACTTCCAGCAGCCGACACCGGGGACGTACGCCAACGCGACCACCACGCTCAAGACGAACCACGGCACTAAGTCGGCGCTGCTCTACGACGAGACGCTCAGCGACATCGTCACCAACGACGGCGACACGACCGGATCGTCCCTGCTCACCGAGCAGCGGTTCCTCGCCGAGACCGCGATGATCGCCGCGGAGGCCCCGGCCGTCCAGCGCACCGTCGTCGTCGCGCCCGACCGGCGCTGGGACCCGTTCCCCGGCCTCGCCGAACGCCTCCTGACCTACACCGAGGACGCCGACTGGCTGAAGGAGGTCCCCCTCAGCGACGTCGAGAAGGCGGAACCGCAGGCACGCACCTGGCGGAACTACCCGGACCACTACGAGAAGTACGAACTCGGCGAGAGCTACCTCAAGCGGGTGTGGGCCATCGCACGCCGCGCCGACTCGTTCCACTCGGTGATGATCGAGCCGTACAACCTCTCGTACGAGAAGTCCCTGCTGAGGGTCGTGTCGTCGGCGTGGCGAGCCGATGCCAAGGACGCCAAGGAGGCCCGGGTCGCGCTCTCGGACCAGCTCACCCGCGACATGGGCCGGGTGCGCTTCCTCACGACCGAGAACAAGCGCATCAACATGACGGGCAGCACCGGGACGCTGCCCGTGACGATCGAGAACACGCTGACCGGCCAGGCGGTCCGGGTACGGCTCGTCGCCACCTCGGAGAACACCGCCAAACTGCAACTGGGGACGCTCGAACCCGAGCAGCAGGTCATCGAGCTGCAGCCGGGGGAGCGGGTCACGAGGTGGGTCCCCGCGCAGGCGTACGGCAACGGGATCTTCCGGATGAACCTGCAGCTGGTGACCCCGGGCACCGGAGGGCCGTTCGGCGACGGCGAGACCGTCACCGTCCGCGCCACCGGATACGGACAGATAGCGCTGCTCATCACGGGCGGCGGACTTGCCGTACTCTTCGTGGGCGTCGGAGTGCGGGCCATCAGAGCAAGGCGCCGCCGGAAAGCGGAGGCAGCCGGTGACGGGTCGACGGGAATGGGACCACGAGCGACCGGAGGACCAGGGGACGGACTCCCCGGCCCCGGGTTCGCAGGGCCCGGCCTACCCGACCCCGAACTCTCAGGGGCCGCCCCCTGGGACGGGGCAGGGGCCGAGCCCGACGCCGCAGTACCCGGCTCAGGGCGGTCCGCAGAACCCCCCGAACCCGAACCCGGGATATCCCGGTCAGGCGCCACCCGCGCCGACCCCGAGCCAGGCGACACCGCCCGCTGACCCGTACACCCCGCGCCACGGCCGTCCGGCCCCCTCCGGCCAGGACCGGTGGAACCGGCCGCAGTCCCCCCAGGGACCCGGCGGGACGCCGCCCGGCCACGGGCCCGGCGGTCAGCGCGGCCCCCAGGCCCCGTTCGGCCACGGCCCCGCCGACGGCCGCCCGAACCCGAACCAGACCGACCCCCGCCGGATGCAGCCCGGCCACCACCAGCCCCCCGGCCACGGCCCCTCCGCGCCGGGCGGGCCCGGTCAGGGTGGGCCCGGCCACGGAGGACGCGGGCAGGGCACGCCCGGCTACGAAGGCCAGGGCACACCCGGCCAAGCGGCACCCGGCCACGGCGGGTCAGGCCAGAGCGGACCCGGCTACGGAACACCCGGCCAAGGCGCACCCGGCCACGGGCAACCCGGCCGTGGAACGCCCGGACAACGTGCACCGGGACAGGGCGCACCCAACCAAGGCACGCCCGGACATGCGCCCGGACAACGTGCACCCGGACAAGGTGCACCCGGGCAGCCCGGCCAAGGTCGTCCCGGCCAGGAGCCGTCGAATTGGGCGCGGCCCGAAGGCGGCCGGCCCGGCCAGCCCGGCCAGCCCGGTCAGGGTGCGCCCGGGACGCCGCCGGGGCGCGACTCGTACGGGCAAGCCGGCGGCCAGTGGGATCGGCGGCAGTCGGCGCAGGGCCCGGCCGGGACGCCCCCCGGCCCCGGGCCTGGACCTGGACCTGGGCAGGGACGCTCGGACACCGCGCAGTTCGGCCGCGGTCCCGCGGGCGGCCCCCCTGGCCAACCGCACCCGGGACAGGATCGGCCCGGCCACGGACGCTCGCACACGGCGCGGTTCGGGAACCCGCAGCCGGGTCCCGGGCCCGCGCCCGGGGGCCCCGGCATGCCCGGTGCGGCTCCCCAAAACCAGGGACACGGCCAGGGACACGGCCAAGCTCAAGGCCACGGGCCGCCGGAGGGACGCCCAGGTCCGGCACACCCCGGACAAGGGGCCGGGCAGGGGTACGGGCAGGGACAGCAGTACGGCGGGCACCCCCAGGGCGGAGCCCCCGGCCGCGACGCGTTCGGGCAACCGCACCCACCGGGCACGCCGCACACGCCGGGCGTTCCGATGCCCGCCGTGGCGGAGGAGACGGTGGTCGACATGCCCGCCCCCGGCGGGACGGCGCCGTCCTCGCAGACGATGCTGGACGGTGCGCCGGACGAGCCGGGCGGCGGCGAGCCGTCCGGCGGTTCGTCCGGCGGGATCCTGAAGTCCGGCGCGATCATGGCGATCGGGACGCTGGCGTCCCGGGTCACCGGGTTCCTGCGGACGGCCGTCATCGTGGCGGCGCTCGGCACGGGGCTGCTGGCGAACGCCTACAACACCGCCAACACGATCCCGAACCAGATCTACGACCTGCTGCTCGGCGGCATCCTGACGAGCATCGTGGTCCCGCTGCTGGTGCGCGCGAAGGAACGCGACCGCGTCTACGGCGAGCAGTACGAGCAGCGGGTGTTCACGCTCGCGGTGCTCGGGCTGGGCGCGCTGACGCTGGTGACGATCCTGTTCGCGCCGGTGTTCATCGACGTGCTCGGGAGCAGCTTCACCGGCCCCCAGCGCGACGTCGCGATCCTGTTCGCGCGGTTCTTCCTGCCGCAGATCTTCTTCTACGGGGTCGGGGCGTTCGCGGGCGCGATCCTGAACTCGCGCGGGAGCTTCGGGGCGCCGATGTGGGCGCCGGTGCTCAACAACCTGGTGGTCATCGCGATCGGCGGCGCGTTCCTCGCGATCACCGCGGGCCCGGTCGACCCGGAGACCATCTCCGACGACATGCTGCTCCTGCTGGCGGTCGGCACCACGGGCGGCATCGTCCTGCAGACGCTGGCGCTGTGGCCGTCGCTGCGCAAGGTGGGCTTCCGCTGGCGGCCCCGCCTGGACTTCAAGCGCGGCGAGCTCAGCCAGGTCGCGTCGATGGCCGGCTGGACGCTGCTGTACGTCGCGCTGACGCAGAGCGCGCTCGTCGTGATCACCATGCTGGCGAACATGGCCGGGAACACGGCGTTCGAGGCGGGCCTCGGAGAGGGCTACGGGTACACGCCGTACTTCAACGCCTACCAGCTCTTCCAGCTGCCCTACGCGATCGTCGGCGTGTCGGTGATCACGGCGCTGCTGCCGCGGATGAGCCGGTTCGCGGCGGAGGGCAAGACGGCGGACGTGCGCGCCGCGTTCTCCGGCGGGCTGCGGCTCTCGTCGGTGATCATCATGCCGGCGGCGGCGCTGATGCTGGTACTCGGCCCGGAGATCACCACGGTGCTGTTCGCGCACGGCAACAGCTCGTCCGAGGACGCGCTGGTCATCGCGCGGATCATGCAGATGTTCGCGATCGCGCTCGTGCCGTTCTCCACCTACCAGCTGATGCTGCGGGTGTTCTACGCGCACGGCGACACGCGGACGCCCGCGCTGATCGGCTTCGTCACCGTCGGCTGCAACATCGCGCTGGCGTACACCGCGTACACCGTCCTGGACGTCAAGTGGATCGTGGTCGGCATCGCGGCCGGGCTCGGCATCGCGAACGTGGCCGGTGCGGTGACGTCCTGGCTGGTGCTGCGGCGGATGCTCGACGGGATGGACGGGCGGCGCATCATCGGCGGGCACCTGAAGCTGCTGGCGGCGGTGATCCCGCTGGCCGGGTTCGCGTACGCGACGCACCTCGTCGTGGACGCCCTGGTGGGCGCGGGCTCGCTGCTGCCCGCGCTGCTCACGCTGGTCGTCGGGACCGCGGGCGGCGGAGCGCTCTACCTGGTCACCGCGAAACTCCTGCGCGTCGAGGAGGTGCAGACGATGATCTCAACGTTCGCCCGGCGGCTGCCGGGACGCTGACCATCTGGTAACTACCGGACGGCGGTAAAGAGCGGCAAAGTACACGGGACGCGCGCCGATAAGGCGGCCGCCCGGGCGGTTAGCCACTACCATGTGGGGGACTACGGCTTGCGGGGCGACACCCTGGGGAACGCAAAGAGGAGGGTCGGAGGCGTAAGCTGCCACGCCACGGACATGGGATCTGACCACCTGCGCAGGACGTTGCCTTGAGCACGTCGATGATCGAGCCCGGTAATCGTCTAGCCGGTCGCTACCGGCTTGAGAAGCGCATCAAGGACTCTGGCGGCTCCACGCTGTGGAAGGCCGTCGACGAGATCCTCGCGCGGGCCGTCGCGGTCCGCACCTTCGACCCCGAGTTCCCCCGGATCGCCGAGGTCGTCACGTCCGCCCGGTCCGCCAGCCGGCTCACCGACCCCCGCCTGACCCAGGTGTTCGACGCCGACGACAGCGGCGAGAGCGCCTACGTGGTCAGCGAGTGGGTCGTCGGGGAGACCCTGGAGAACATGCTGGCCAAGGCGCCGCTGGAGCCCGGCCGCGCCGCGACCCTGCTGTACGAGGCGTCCGAGGCGATGGCCGCCGCGCACGCCGCCGGGCTGTCGCACCTGTGCCTGGCGCCCGGCGACCTCGTCTGGACGACCGGCGGCACCGTCAAGCTGCTCGGCATCGCCACCGACGCCGTCCTGCGCGACCGCACCAGCGAGGACGCGGCCGCCGAGGACGTCCGCGGCCTCGGCCGGCTGCTGTACGCGGCGCTGACCGCGCACTGGCCCGGCTCCGCCGGCGGTCCCGGTTCCTCGACCGTGCTGCCCGCCGCGCCCGTGTCCGACGGCGTCCCGCATCCGCCGCGCCAGGTGCAGGCGGGGATCTCGTACGCGGTGGACGCGATCGTCTGCCGCTGCCTCGGCATCGAGTTGTCCTCGGGCGGCGAGCCGATCGCCACCCCGGCGGAGCTGACGAAGGCGCTGCGGGGCGTGCCGCGCACGCCGCTGCCGCTGTTCGCCGGGCTCGGGAACGCGCAGCCGCCGCCCCGGCGGCCCGCCCCGAAACCCGCCGCGCCGCCCAGCCATCCGCACCACACGCAGCAGCCCAACCGCGCCGACCAGGGACGTCGCCCGGCCGCGCCCCCGCCGCCGCGCCGGGCCCCCGCCCCGGACGCGACCGCGCAGCTGCCGCCGGGGCAGCCCCGCCACGACGTCTCGCAGCCGACGCGTCCCGCACGGCACTCGCCGTCCGGCCACCGGGCGCACGGGGCTCCCGGCGCGCGCAAGCCCGCCAACCGCGCGCTGATGGGCATCGCCGCCGCCGCGCTCACCGTGATCGTCGGCGTCGGCGCCTGGGCGCTGGCGAGCGGCGGGGACGACACCGAGGGCGGGGGCGGCGGCGGGACCGCCGACCCGGGTCAGCAGACCAACAGCCCGGCGCCGACCCCCAGCGCGCTGACCGCGCGGGATGTCGATGCCGCCGAAAAGCCGATCGGCAACCACCCGGACACCACGATCCGCAAGAACCTCCAGTCCTTGAAGGACGGCAGCCCGTCCGGCGACTGGGAGACGCAGACCTACAGCGACACCGGCTTCGGCAGGCTCACCGAGGGCCTCGGCGCGACGCTCGACATGGGCAAGCCCGTCACCGTCTCCAGCGTCAAGGTCGCCTGCCCGGTGACCGGCGGAACCCTCCAGGTCAAGGTGGGCGACAGCCCGTCCGTGGACGCGATGAAGCCCATCGGGCAGCAGCCCTGCAACAGTGGAGAGGTCACGTTCACCGCGGACCCGGCTGCCAGCGGCCAGTACGTCCTCGCCTGGTTCACCGAACTCCCCGGGTCGCTGAAGGGCCGTCTCGGCGAGGTCACCGTCTACGGAAATTGATCCCGGATCACCGCGCGCGGCCGTTGGTGATCTACCCCCGGGTGAAGTCTCTGACCTGTGACGGGAAGTCGCCGTTGTCTGTATCGTGCCTCTGAGCAGAATGTCCCCCTCCCCCCAGGATTCCGTGGTGTCTTCCACAGCAGGCGCGGCCGGTCGCGGACGAGAAGGCGGTCGCTCATGGCGTCGGTGAGCATGCGTCACATCGACGAGGTTCCCGACAAGGAGCTGCTGGCACGGCACGCGCAGGGGGACCCGCACGCCTTCTCGGTGCTGGTGCAGCGGCACCGCGACCGGATGTGGGCGGTCGCGCTGCGCACCGTCGGCGACCCGGAGGAGGCCGCGGACGCCCTGCAGGACGCCTGCCTGTCGGCGTTCCGCGCCGCCGGACGGTTCCGCGGCGACGCCGCCGTCACCACCTGGCTGCATCGCATCGTCGTGAACGCCTGCCTCGACCGGATCCGCCGCAAGTCGGTCCGGCCCGCCACGCCGATGGGGGACGACGCGACGTTCGACGCCGTCGCGCCGAAGATGCCCGACCCAACCGACGCGCACGGCGTCTCGCTCGACGTCCGGACCGCGCTGCTCGAACTGCCGTTCGAGCAGCGCGCGGCGCTCGTCCTGGTCGACATGATGGGTTACTCGGTCGACGACGCGGCGCGCGTCCTGGAGGTCCCACCTGGGACGATCAAGAGTCGCTGCGCGCGGGGCCGGGCGCGGCTCGTACCGCTCCTTCGGCACCATCGGAACCGACGCGACTCGAAAAACGTCGGAGGTGTGGAAGGAGGTGGCATGCCCCAGTGAACCCCGCACATGTGGACTACGAGATCCTCGCCGACCTGGCCGAGGGACTGCTCGAAGACGATCAAGCCGCCTCCGTCAACGCACACCTGGAAACCTGCGCCGAGTGCCGGGACCGATCCGCCGATCTTGCGGACGTCTCCCGGATCCTCGCGGAGGCACCCGTCCCCTCCATGCCCGCCGAGCTGGCCGAGCGCATCGACACCGCCTTGGCGGAGGAGTCGCTCAACAACGCCACCGTGGTGAGCCTGGAGCAGCGGCGCGGGAGGCGGCATTGGCGGATCCTGTCGGCGGCGGCCGCGACGGTCGTCGTGCTCGGTGGCGCCGGGTTGGTCGGCGGCATCACCCTGGACGAGATGAACGGCGACCACGGTAAGGCGTCCGCGCCCGCCCACGACCCGGCCGACGCGTCCGGCGGGTCGAGCGAGTCGAACGGTTCGGGCGGGTCGGGTGCCGAGTCGCCCTCCGAGGGCGCGTCGCCGGGCTCGCAGATCATGGGCGCGCCGCCGTTCTCCGTCGTGCACAGCGGCACCGCCTACCGTGCCGGGACGCTGACCACGCAGGTCGACGGCCTGGCCGGACGCGCCGGGAAGCTGCCGGACGCGCCGCCGGGCGACCGGCTGGCCGACTGCGTCGAGGGCGTCACGGGGGGAGAGACGCCCGACCTGGTCGACGAGGCGAAGTACGAGGGCCGGCAGGCCACCGTGATCGCGCTGCGCGGCGAGGGGTCCGGGGCCTGGAACATCTGGGTCGTCGGCCCGGAGTGCACCGCGCGGAACCAGCACGTGCTCAAGCGGATCGACGGCTGATCCACCTTTTCCACGGCCCCGGGTGCTCGCGTGCCCGGGGCCGTCCGCGCGTCCGGGCGGACGGCCCCGGGCGCGTCCGGTCAGAGGGACGCGACGAAGTCGAGCGCGATCGCCCACGCCCGTTCGGCGGCGTCGGGGTCGTGGTCGGGCAGGTCGGGATCGGTGAACAGGTGCCCCGCGCCCCGGTACCGGAAGACCTCCACGTCGGCGCCCGCCTTGCGCATCTGCAGGTACCAGGCGTTCAGCCAGTCGACGGGCTCGAACGTGTCGGGGTCGGCGACGTGCAGCTGTGCCGGCACCTCGGTCGACGCGTCCTCGGGCAGGTCGGACGTGCCGTGCATCAGCAGCAGGCCGCCCGCCCGCCCGTCGGCGAGCGCGAGGTTCTGCGCGATGGCCGCCCCGAGCGAGAACCCCGCGTAGACGAGCCCGCCCGGTTCCGTCAGCGGCGCCGCCGCCGCGACCGCCCGCCGCAGCAGCTCGTCCCGTCCGATCTCCTCCTGGACGGCCTGCCCCTCCTCCACCGATGCGGCGACACGCCCGTCGAACAGGTCGGGGACGTGGACCTCGTGTCCGGCGGCGCGGAACCGGTCCGCCGCACCGTGCACGGCCGGCCGGACCCCGTAGATGGAGTGGAAGAGGAGAATGCGTGCCATGGGCCACAGCCTACGGGCGGTGGGGGACGCCACCGGCGGGAATCAGCACGGCCTAGGATCGGTTGACGCGACTGGCGGGGCCGGGTCAGGGCGGCACCGACGGCGAACGAGGAGAGGCAAGCACAGTGAGCGACGTCCGTAACGTCATCATCATCGGCTCCGGCCCCGCGGGCTACACGGCCGCCGTCTACGCGGCCCGCGGCGACCTGAAGCCGCTCGTGTTCGAGGGGTCGGTGACCGCCGGCGGCGCGCTGATGAACACCACCGACGTGGAGAACTTCCCCGGGTTCCCCGACGGGATCATGGGCCCCGACCTCATGGACAACCTGCGCAAGCAGGCCGAGCGGTTCGGTGCCGAGCTCATCGCCGACGACGTCACCGAGGTCGACCTGAACGCCGACCCGAAGATCGTCAAGGTGGGCGACGACGTGTACCGTGCCCGCACCGTGATCGTGGCGACCGGTTCCGGCTACCGCGAGTTGGGCCTGCCCGACGAGCAGCGGCTCTCCGGACGCGGCGTCTCCTGGTGCGCGACCTGCGACGGCTTCTTCTTCCGCGAGCAGGACATCGCCGTCGTCGGCGGCGGCGACACCGCGATGGAGGAGGCGATCTTCCTCACCAAGTTCGCCCGCACGGTCACCGTGGTCCACCGCCGGGACGAACTGCGCGCGTCCAAGATCATGCAGGACCGGGCGTTCGCCAACGACAAGATCAAGTTCCGGTGGGACAGCGAGGTCACGGCGATCCACGGCGACGACCGCGTGAACGGCGTGAGCCTCCGCAACGTCAAGACCGGCGAGGAGAGCCGCCTCGACATCACCGGCCTGTTCATCGCCATCGGGCACGACCCGCGCAGCGAACTGTTCGCCGGGCAGCTTGAGACCGACCCCGACGGCTACCTGCTCGTCGACGCCCCCACCACCAAGACGAAGGTCCCCGGCGTGTTCGCGTGCGGGGACGTGGTCGACCACATCTACCGTCAGGCCATCACCGCCGCGGGCACCGGCTGCTCGGCCGCCATCGACGCCGAGCACTGGCTCCAGGACCGCGACGCGGCGGACACCGTCCCGCAGGTCTGAGCAGACCGCACGACCCCCGGGGCCGGACGACCGCACGTCCGGCCCCGCGACCACGAGGGAGACATCCATGAAAGCCGTGACCGACGCCGACTTCGCGACCGAGGTGCTGCAGAGCGACAAGCCCGTCCTGGTCGACTTCTGGGCGGAATGGTGCGGCCCGTGCCGGATGGTCGCGCCCATCCTCGAGGAGATCGCCGCCGAGCACGGCGACAGCATCGAGATCGTCAAGCTCAACATCGACGAGAACCCGCAGGTCCCGGCGCAGTACGGGGTCATGCAGATCCCGACGATGAACGTCTACCGGGGCGGCGAGGTCGTCAAGCAGATCATGGGCGCCAAGCCGAAGGCAGCGCTGCTCCGCGACCTGTCCGAGTTCATCGGCGCCAAGTCCTGAACGACCACGGGGCCATGATCCGGTCGCCGATCCCACCGCTGCGGCGGTAGGGTCGGCGACCGATTCGTCTCCCCGTGGAGGTATCTCACATTGACCCGTCCGGGACAGCCCGAAGCCCCGCACGTTGAAGAGCTGGACGAACCGCGGCTCATGTGGACCCGCGCGTCGGTGATGGCCGTCGGGGCCGCCGCCGAGATCATCCCCGCGGACGGGATGCGCGTCGACGGCGACGGGGTGTCCGCCGACCTGAAGGGGCACCGGTGGATGGTGGCCCTGGCCCCGGACGGCGAGGCCGTCCTCGGCGTCCGCGACTCCGACGGGCGGGCCGCCGGCGGCGAGCCCGCGGACCTCCCCGACGGGCTGCCCGAACGGCTGAACTGGAAGCGGCTCCGCGAGGACGCGAGCGCCCTCGGCTACGTCTACTGGTACACCGACGGCGCCTGGCACCGGGCCGAGTGCCCCGCGGACCTGGACGACGACGGGCTCGGGGCGTCGCTGGAGCACCTCGCCGACGACGACGCGGCGATCGGCGCGCTGGCGTCCGACGAGAACGGGCGCCGGGCCGTCGCCGACGTCCTCGCCAAGGCCCGCGAGAACACCCTGCGGCCCGCCGACGTGACCACCATGCTCGGCGTCCTCGACCCGGACGTCGGCTCCGACGCCGCACGGACCAGGGCGGCGCTCGACGCGGCCGTCCGGACCGGGCTCCTCGCCGGCACCAGACCGCCGCTCATCGAGCCCTGAGAAGCCGCTAAACGGGACGAAGTACGCCTTCCGGCCCCATGGAGCCGAGGAGCCGTTCCAGGGCCACCTCGACGTCCTCACGCCACGACAGCGCCGACTTCAACTCCAGCCGCAGCCTCGGGTACCGGTGGTGCGGCCGGACCGTCTTGAATCCCACCGACAGCAGATAGTCGGCCGGGACCATGCAGCCGCCGTCCTCGCCCTTCAGGTCGCCGAAGGCCTCGATCGCCTTCACCGCCCGGCGTGTCAGGTCCTTCGCGACGCCCTGCACCAGCATCCGGCCGAGCCCGCCGCCCGCGAACTCCGGCAGGATGTGCGCCGTCATCAGCAGGACGGCGTCGGCGCTCACCGGGCTCGTCGGGAACGCCACCGACCTTGGCACGTACAGCGGCGGCGCGTACAGGACGAACCCCGCCGGAACGTCGTCCACGTACGCGATCTTGCCGCAGCTGCCCCACTCCAGGAGCGTCGAGGAGACCCACGCCTCCTTCTCCAGGCCGGCGTCCCCGCTCTCCAGCGCCCGCTCGCGGGTCACCGGATCCAGCTCCCAGAAGACGCATCCCCGGCAGCGCAGCGGCAGATCGTCCAGATTGTCCAGCGTGATGTTGACGAGACGGCGCGACATCCCGGGACGGCACCCCCCACGTTCCGCGTCCCCGGACAACCTTCCGAGGTCCTCGGGCATCGTATCGAAGAGAGAGTTACCCACGATCACGCGCCGCGCCACCTCCCCGGGGGGTTCCGCCGCACGACCGATGCCGTAAGTTCGCCTACAAGCCAGCCGCACCACGGGAGGACCACGTGGAACAGCACACGCACACGGACGCCTACACCGACCGCTACGCCGCCCGTGCCGCCGGCATGGTCCCCTCCGAGATCCGTGCGCTGTTCGCCATGGTCGCCCGCCCCGAGATCGTCTCCCTCGCCGGCGGCGCCCCCTACGTGTCCGCGCTCCCCCTCGACGCCGTCGGCGGCATGATCGGCGATCTCGTCGCCGGCAAGGGCGCCGAGGCGCTCCAGTACGGCTCCGCCCAGGGCGACGAACTGCTCCGCGAGCACATCTGCGACGTGATGGCCCTCGAAGGCGTCCACGGCTCCGCCGACGACGTCGTCGTCACCGTCGGCGCCCAGCAGGCCCTCGACCTCATCACGAAGATCTTCATCGACCCCGGCGACGTCGTCCTCGCCGAGGCCCCCTCCTACGTCGGTGCCCTCGGCACCTTCGCGTCCTACCAGGCCGACGTCGTGCACGTCCCGATGGACGAAGGCGGCCTCGACCCCGCCGCGCTCCGCGAGACCCTCGAACGCCTCCGCCGCGACGGCCGGCGCGTCAAGTTCCTCTACACCGTCCCGACGTTCCAGAACCCCGCGGGCGTCACCCTCACGACCGCCCGCCGCGCCCAGATCCTCGAGATCTGCACGGAACACGACGTCCTGATCGTCGAGGACAACCCCTACGGTCTCCTGCGCTTCGACGGCGAGCCCGTCCGCGCCCTCCGCGCCGACGACGACCGGGTGATCTACCTCGGCTCGTTCTCCAAGACGATCGCGTCCGGCCTCCGCGTCGGCTGGGTCCTCGCACCCCACGCCATCCGCGCCAAGCTCGTCCTCGCGGCCGAGTCCGCGATCCTGTGCCCCTCGAACTTCTCCCAGCTCGCCGTCCGCGAGTACCTCTCGACCCAGCCGTGGCGCGAGCAGATCAAGGACTTCCGCGAGCTCTACCGCGAACGCCGCGACGCGATGCTCGACGCCCTGGCCCAGCAGATGCCCGACGGCTGCACGTGGACCCGTCCCGAGGGCGGCTTCTTCGTCTGGCTCACCCTCCCCGAGGGCCTCGACTCCAAGGCGATGTCCCCCCGCGCGATCGCCGAACGCGTCGCGTACGTCCCCGGCACCGGCTTCTACGCCGACGGGAGCGGCCAGCGCCACATGCGCCTCTCGTACTGCTTCCCCGAGCCCGGCCGCATCCGCGAAGGCGTCCGCCGCCTCGCCGGGGTGATCGAACAGGAGATCAGGATGCGGGACACTTTCGGGGAAACCGCCGCCACCGGCACCGGCGTCCACACCCCGGGGCCGGGCATCGTCTGAGAAGAGCACCCGTGGAACTCGGTCACGTCGTCGTCCTCGCCGGAGGGCTCTCCTACGAGCGCGAGGTCTCCCTGCGCTCCGGCCGCCGCGTCACGGAGGCCCTCCGGGCCCAGGGCGTCCCCGTCGAACTGCGCGACGCCGACGCCGCCCTCCTCGACTCGCTGACCGACGACCCGCCCGACGCCGTCTTCCCCGTCCTGCACGGCGCCGCCGGTGAGGACGGTTCCATCCGCGACGTCCTCGAACTCCTCGGCGTCCCCTACGTCGGCGCCCGCCCCGACGCCTGCCGCGTCGCGTGGGACAAGCCCACCGCGAAGTCCGTCGTCCGCCGCGCCGGACTGCGCACCCCCGACTCCGTCGCCCTCCCGAAGGAGATCTTCCACGACCTCGGCGCCGCCTCGGTCCTCGACCGCATCGTGCACCGCCTCGGGCTCCCCCTCTTCGTCAAGCCCACCCGCGGCGGCTCCGCGCTCGGCGCGTCCGTCGTGCACGAGGCGTCCGGACTCTCCGCCGCCATGGTCGGCTGCTTCGCCTACGGCGACGCCGCCCTCGTCGAACGCCACGTCTCCGGCACCGAGATCGCCGTCAGCGTCATCGAGCGCAACGGCGTCCCCGAGGCCCTCCCACCCGTCGAGATCGTCGCCCCGAACGGCCGGTACGACTACACCGCCCGCTACGACGCGGGCGAGACCGTGTTCGTGACCCCGGTGCGCCTCGCCCCCGAAGTCACCGACCGCGCCACCGCCGCCGCCGTCACCGCCCACCGCGCCCTCGGCCTCCGCGACCTCTCCCGCACCGACCTCATCGTCGACGAGCACGGCGACGTCCACTTCCTCGAAGTCAACGTCGCCCCCGGTATGACCGAGACCAGCCTCCTCCCCCGAGCCGTCTCCGCCGCCGGCCTCGACCTCGGCGCTCTCTGCCAAGACCTCCTCCTGGCCCGCCTCCCGTAGCCCCGGCGGCAAAGCCACACCCCGCCCCACGCGAAGACTCCCCCCGATCTCCCCCAGCACCACCCCAAGTGGCGCGCGGGAAAGTCCGCACCCACGTTTCACGTGAAACACGAAGGCGACGCCCACAGGGGCATCGGTTTCACGTGAAACATCACCCCCGCTGCGGCCGATCGTCACCTCGGTTCGGACCCCAGAGCGCTCAACCGCTCGACGTCGGGAGTCGCCGAGCACCGAGCACCACGGCGCTACCGGCCCCTCGACCGCCGCGCCGAGAGCAAGCCCCGAGCGTCGCCAGGGGGCAGCGCCTTCTCTTCACAACCGGGACCATCACGGCGCGGTGCAAGCCATCCCCAAGGATGAGGCGAAGGAAGTCATCCCAGTCGTCCGCCTACCTCGCACCCCCCCTCGGACGCGCGCGTAGCGGCGTATCGAACCCGACGGGCATGGCCGCCACCGACAGCCGCCAACCCCCATTCGCACCGACTTGGCGGTGCTCCCGGCTTCTCCGTTTCACGTGAAACATCGCGGCCTCGCTAACGCACCCCGGGTCGGTCGTCTCATCGCGCTCAGGACGCCGCCGCCCTTACCCAAGCCGCGCCAACGCCCTCTTCTTGTCAGGCCCCTTCCTCACGCGCCGCTTGCCGCGCCGCTGCGCCCATCGAAACCGGGCGTCGAGTTGGCAATGACGTCATCGGCGTGATCCTCGTCAACGCGAGGAGGCGTCCCACCGCGCCGTGGTACCTGCTCGCACGGTGGCGTCCAGCCCCACAGGTTCGCCCTGGCGCCGTCGACACGGGTCGTTCGATGCGGCGGCGGGGGAGACTCGTCACCGTCGCGCGTCAACGGGGCAGCCGGCGCGGCCTGCCTCGGCGCCGACCAGACGGGCGTGGCGCAACCGCCGGGAGATGCCGATCGCTGTCGACACCCACGTGCCACTCGCCCACGTGACGAGCGAACCGCCGCGCGCTCCGTCCCAGGCAGGGGTGCGCCTCGTGAACCGAGGCGATTGACGCGCGACGCCGCCCGAGATCGTGGAGGGCGCTCGACAACGGCGCGAGAGGCGGGGAGGTCACCGCCCGGCATCCCGGGGACCATCCTGCCTCGGCGCCCAGGGGCAACGGGTCGGTCGTCCTAGGACGCCATAGTCGCCGACGACGCCTGCGGTGGCGAGTAGGTCGTCCGTGTTGCGGGGGGAGTCGCTCGCGCTGTGGCGGGTCGGTCGTGGGGCGCTCCCGTGGACGCGTGTCCGTCACGCGGGGAGCGAGCTTCCGCGCCACAGAGGTCTCTGGTGTGCGCAAGGTGGCGGCGTCCGCGGCAAGCGTCACGCGGCGGGGGCCGGCCTTCGGGGATCCGTCGCGACGGGCGCGATCCGGCGGGCGTGCGGCGCAACTGGACTTTGCGTGAGCGGGGAGTGGCGGTGGCGCCCGGATGTTTCACGTGAAACCTGGGGCCCTTGGACAGGCCCTTGGACAGGCGGGGGAGGCCGTGGGTTTCACGTGAAACCGGGGCCGAGGCCGCGGTGGGCCTCGGCGCTCGGCGGGCGGTCAGGGGAACTGCGGGTCGTCCTCGTCGGGGGCCATGGACTTGATGATGCGGTCCAGGTCGTCGCGGGTGGCGAACTCGACGACGATCTTGCCCTTGCTCTTGCCCATGTCGACGCGGACACGGGTGTCGTAGCGGTCGGAGAGCCGGTCGGCGAGTTCCACGAGATCGGGGGAGACGGCCTTCTTGCCGCGGGCACGGCGGGACGGCTCGTCGTCGTCGACGTCGCGGAGCTTGATCATCTCCTCGAGGCTGCGGACGGAGATGCCCTCCGCGATGACCCGCGTCGCCATGCGCTCCTGGTCCTCGGGGCTGTCGAGGCTGAGGAGCGCACGGGCGTGTCCGGCGGACAGGACGCCCGCGGCGACGCGCTTCTGGACGCCCGGAGGGAGGTTCATCAACCGGAGCGTGTTCGTGATGTGCGAGCGCGATCGGCCGATGCGCGTGGCGAGTTGCTCGTGGGTGGCTCCGAAGTCCTTCAGGAGCTGCCCGTAGGCGGCCGCCTCCTCCAGCGGGTCGAGCTGCTGGCGGTGGAGGTTCTCCATGAGCGCGTCACGGAGCAGGTCGTTGTCGTCGGTGTCGCGGACGATCGCGGGGATGACGTCCAGGCCGGCCGCCTGGGACGCGCGCCAGCGGCGCTCGCCCATGATGAGTTCGTAGTCGAACTTCTCGGTGACGCCCGTGGCCTTGTGGTACTTCTCCGTCGCCTTGCGGCGGACGACGATCGGCTGGAGGAGGCCGACGATGGCGATCGAGTCGGCGAGTTCCTGCAGGGCGTCGTCGTCGAAGTGCTTGCGGGGCTGGCGCGGGTTGACCGTGATCTTCTCGGTCGGCAGTTCGGCGAAGTAGGCGCCCGCGACCGGTGTCGCCTCCGGCACGCCGTCGGGGGCGGCGGCCGCCCGGCCGGTGCCGTTGGGGGCGGCCGGGCCGCCGCCCTGGAACGGGGCCGGCTGCTCCTCGGGCGGCGGGCCGGTCGGGATGAGGGCGTTGAGACCCTTGCCGAGACCGGGACGTGGTCGGCTCACTTGGCGGCTCCCGCGTGCGCCATCTCCGAGGCGGCCTCGCTGTAGGCGAGGGCGCCGCTGGAGCCGGGGTCGTAGGTCATGACGGACTGCCCGTAGCTGGGCGCCTCGGAGACGCGGACGCTGCGGGGGATGACCGTGTTGAGGACGACGTCGCCGAAGTGGTTGCGGACGTCCTCGGCCACCTGCGCGGCGAGACGGGTGCGGGCGTCGTACATGGTGAGCAGGATCGTCGACACCTTCAGCTTCTGGTTGAGGTGCGCCTTGACGAGGTCGACGGTGCGGATGAGCTGACCGAGGCCCTCCAGCGCGTAGTACTCGCACTGGATCGGGATGAGCAGTTCGTCGCCGCCGACGAGCGCGTTGACCGTGAGGAGACCGAGCGACGGCGGGCAGTCGATCAGGACATAGTCGAACTTCTCGGTCTCGTACGACTCCAGCGCGCGGCGCAGGCGCGACTCGCGGGCGACCTTGGAGACGAGTTCGATCTCGGCACCGGCCAGGTTCAGGGTCGCCGGGGCGCAGTACAGGTTCGGGATCTCCGGTGCCGGGACGACGATGTCCTCGAGCGCCGAGTCCTCGATCAGCACGTCGTAGATCGACGGGATCTCGGCGTGGTGGTCGATGCCGAGGGCCGTCGAGGCGTTGCCCTGCGGGTCGAGGTCGACCACGAGCACCTGGGCGCCGTGCATGGCGAGCGACGCGGCGATGTTCACCGAGCTGGTGGTCTTGCCGACGCCGCCCTTCTGGTTCGCGATGGTGATGACCCGGCACCTGTCGGGTCTCGGCCATTCCTTGTCGGTCGGCCGCGTCTTCAGCGCGGTGCCGGTTGTTTCACGTGAAACATTGGCGTCCTTGAGCGCCTCGCGCACGAGTTCTGACTCCCCCTGAGATGGTCCCGGTCCTGCGCCGGAGTTCGTCGGCACATATCCGACGTTCTCGGCGGTACCGGATGTCGTGTTGCCCCACAGCGCGTGTCCGGACGGCGCGTGTCCGGAGGGCGCGGCGGACGGCTGGTCGGCGGGGGATTCGTCGGCGGTTTCGTCGGCGCGGTCAGGCCGGCCCAGTCCCGGTCCCGTGCTCATGAAGACCTCTTCCTCGACCTTTTGGCACGCCGGGGCGCGCGTTGCTGTCGCCCGACAACCCCTCCTCGGCCGGCGACGACGCGGACGAGCGTTGTCGGCGGCTCGACCATACCGCGACCGACTTGCAACAGTTCGGCCGTAGGCACTCCGAATCGCTTCAGGACGGGCTGTGCCTCGTCGAGTTCGACCGCCGCGCGCTCCCCCTTGAGCGCGAGGAGTTCGCCGCCCGGTCGCAGCAGCGGCAGCGCCCACGTGGCGAGACGCTCCAGCGGTGCGACGGCCCGCGCGGTGGCGACGTCCACCGCGTAGTCGTCCACGACGTCCTCCGCCCGCGCGCGGCGGACCTCGACGTTGCGGAGGCCGAGCATGTCGACGCACTCGTCCAGGAACGTGGTGCGGCGCAGCAGCGGTTCGAGGAGGGTGATCCGCAGGTCGGGCCGGACGATCGCCAGGACGACGCCCGGCAGCCCGGCGCCCGAGCCGATGTCGACGACGTGAGCGTCCTCGGGCACCGCCTCCGACACCACCGCGCAGTTGATCAGGTGGCGTTCCCAGAGACGGTCGACCTCCCGCGGGCCGATCAGGCCGCGCTCGACTCCGGCGTCCGCGAGGAACGCCGCGTAGCGCTCTGCGACGGGCAGCGCATCACCGAAAACCTCACGTGCAATCCCCACCATCCGAATCGTTCCACAAAACCCGGTGGCTGCGTACACACGAAACGTCCTGGTGCGCGGGCGGATCCGACCCTGTCCGTATGGCAAGAACCACATCACCCCTCCGCATAACCGCGAGCGGGCGGGTAGAGGCACGTATGTCGCCCGCCAGCCCCCTGGAAGGAGCTCCGGTATGGGAATCGGAGTCAGTCTCGCATTCATAGCGATCGGCGCCATCCTGGCGTTCGCGCTTCGCATCGACCTCAGTGGTGTGAACATCCAGATGGTCGGATGGATCCTGATCCTCGTCGGGCTGATCAGCATGGCGTTCACGCTCAAGTACACGCGCCCGCGCCGCGGCGCGGGCCGGATCACCGGCGCCGACCCCGCCTACGGGGACGAGCCGGGCACCGTCGTCCGCGAGGAGCACATCATCGAGGACCCGCCTCCCGCCGGCCGGCCCGCCGAGCGTGTCGAGCGCATCGTCGAGCATCCGCCGGAGGCGGGCGCCACCCACGGGAAGGACGAGCTGGACCCGGCCCTCGCCCAGGACCCGGCGCACGCCCAGGATCCGGCGCGCATGCATGCTCCGCGCCGGGCGGATCCCCCGACGCGCGTCCAGAACCCCGTGGAGGAGCAGGTGGAGGGTCCGGCCACCGCGCGGCGTCCCGTGACGCGGCGCTTCACCCGGCCCCGCCGTCCCTGACGACCTCTCCGCAGGAACCACTCGGTGTGCTGCGGGCGGCGGTGCACACCGAGTTCAGGAGGGGCCCCGCGTGCTTGGTCGGGGCGCGGGGCCCCTCTCTTCTTCGTCCGGAAAGCGGAACGGCCCCGGTGAGATCACCGGGGCCGTTCCGCTCGGATCAGGAGGGGTGGACGACCACGTAGCGGCCGGGCTCCTCGCCCTCGGACTCGCTCCGCAGGCCCTCCGCCGCCACCGCGTCGTGCACGATCTTCCGCTCGAACGGGGTCATCGGCGCGAGCGGCCTGGCCTCCCCGCTCTGCTTCACGTCGTTCGCGACGTCCGTGCCCAGCTTCGTCAACTCGGCGCGGCGCCGTTCCCGGTACCCGCCGACGTCGAGCATCAGGCGGGTGCGGTTGCCCGTCTGGCGGTGGACGGCCAGCCGCGTCAGCTCCTGCAGGGCCTCCAGGACCTCGCCGCGCTTGCCGACCAGCTCGTCCAGGGACGCGCCGACGACCGCGACGATCGCGCGCTCGCCCTCGACGTCCATGTCGATGTCGCCGTCGTAGTCACCGATGTCCAGCAGGCCCTCGATGTAGTCGGCGGCGATCTCGCCTTCCTGCTCGAGCGCCTGGACGTCTACCTCGGTGGTGTCGGTCTGGCTCAACGGGGTCTCCTTCTACGGCGCGGGCTCGGGGTTCAAACTAGCGTTTCTGGCTGCCGCTGCGCTTGCTCCGCGGCTTGCGGGTCGGCTGGTTCCGCACGACCTTCTGCTTGACCTCGGGCTCCGGAGTCTCCTCCTCCGCGCCCTTCTTCAGCCGGGGCTTCGTGCCGGATGCGGCTTTGCCGTTCTTCGCGGCGGCCTTCGTCCCCGCCCCGCCCTTCGTCCCGGGCTTCGCGCCGGCCTTGGCGCCCGCCTTCGTCCCGGCCTTGGGGTCGTCGCCGGTCGCGTTCAGCGGCGGGTACTTCTTGTAGATGTAGTGCTGCTGCGCGAGGGTCCAGCTGTTGGACGTCACCCAGTACATGAGCACGCCCAGCGGGAAGCCGAGGCCGACCAGACCGAACAGCGGGGCGAGGAAGACCATCATCTTCTGCGCCTGCATCATCGGGTTGGCGTCGTCGGTGATGGGCTGCCGCTTCATGCTGGCGCGCATCGTGAAGAACGTCGTGCAAGAGCTGATCACCACGGCGATGGCGGTGATGATGATCGCGGTCCAGCTCTTGGGGTCGTTGCTCCAGGCGTTGAGGAACGTGTCCGGGATGTGGGCGCCGAAGATGCTGGCGTGCTGGGCGCTCTGCACCAGGTCGGCGGACATCGCGAAGACGCCCTCGCCCGGCTTGGCGTCCGAGATGCGCTGGAGGGTCTGGAAGAGGCCGATGAAGACGGGCATCTGAACCAGGAGCGGCAGGCAGCCCGACAGCGGGTTGGCGCCGTTCTCCTGGTAGAGCTTCATGACCTCCTGGTTGAGGCGCTGCTTGTCGTTCTTGTACTTCTTGCGCAGCGCTTGCACCTTGGGCGCCAGTTCCTGCATCTTGCGCGAAGCGTGGATCTGCTTCACGAAGAGCGGGACCATGACGAGCCGCAGGATGACGGTCAGAAGGATGATGGACCCGCCCCAGGCCCATCCACTGTCCTTCGGCAGGAAGGTGCTCAGCCCCGTGTGAATCCACACGATGAGCTGAGAGACGATCTCGTACAGCCAATCAAGCACCGGGCAGCTCCTTGGGCTCTGCTAGGGCGGGGCCGCTCTCCGCGCGGCCGGAGTTCGAAGAAGCCGCAGCCGGCGCCTTCTTCGGGGGCACCGGGTCGTACCCCCCGGGGTTGAAGGGGTGGCACCGACCGATCCGGCGGGCCGTCAGCCACGTGCCGCGCATCGCGCCGTGCACCTGGAGCGCCTCCAGGCCGTACGCGCTGCAACTGGGCTGGAAGCGGCACTGCTGCCCGAGCAGGGGACTCAAGAAGCGGCGGTAGGCGCGGACGAGAAGGATCAGCACCGCCGCGACGGGACCTGGGGACCCGCCGGGGTGCTGTGCGGGATTCGGTTCCCGCCGCCGACTCGTCATCTCCGCCCCTTGGACGCCGACCGCAGCAGCCGGTCGATCGCCGACTCGAGATCCGCGGCCAGTTCGTCAGGACGCGCCGTCCCCGCCGGGGGGTTGGCGCGTACAACGAGCAGGCTACCCGCTGGCAACCGCTCGAGGTGCCCCCGCATCAGGTGGCGGAGCCGGCGCCGCACCGAGTTGCGGACGACGGCGTTGCCGACGGCTCGCGACACGATGAAGCCGACGAGCGGCGGAATCGTCTCGTCCCGGCGGAGCAGGTGTGCAACGACAGTCGGCCGTCCGGCGCGGCGACCGCGCCGGACGGCCAGTGTGAAGTCGTCCCGCCGCCGCATCCGGTGTCCGGACGGCAGCACGGTGGGAAGGGCTCAGACCGCGACGCGGGCGCGGCCCTTGCGGCGACGCTCGGCGAGGATGGCGCGCCCTGCACGCGTGCGCATCCGCAGCCGGAAGCCGTGCTTCTTGTGGCGACGACGGTTGTTCGGCTGGAAAGTACGCTTGCTCACTTGAGGCTCCAGTGCTGCGGTCGGCTCGTAAAGGCTCGATGGCTCGCATCTCGGGCCGCGTCTGGTCCCCCGCAGCGGGGGCCCACCCGTTCTTCCCAATGGGACGGTCGGCGGGCACGCGGCATCTCCGTCGATGCGTCTCGACCTCGCCACATTACGGGCTGAGCGAGTACCGGGTCAAACGGAGCGGCCCTCCACGCGGGCGGCCGGCGGGCACGCGGACGAGGGCGTTCCCCGCGGTTATCCACAGGCGGTGGCCGGGGCGGGGTCCTCCGGGCCCGGCTTATCGCGAGCTTCGCGCGAGCGTCTCGCGGGAGCGGCGGGGAGCGGGACGGCTTCTGTTGCGGGTGCGGCGGACAGCGGCTAAGGTCTTCCGGGCGAGCCGACACCTCTTCGGTCATCTGTCGTCGGCATCACGCGCTGAATCTTCCCCCGTTACCTGAACCCCTTTCTGCACCGGTCCCGCTGTGGCCGGGCACCTCGCGATCGTTCGTCCCAGGGCGCGCCTGAGAGTTATACACAGGTGCCGCTCCTTTATGCACAGCATGTGGAAAACTCTGTGGACAACTCGTGAGAGAGTAGGGCTTCCGCATCGCGGACGGGCCCCACGAGGCGGAACGCAACCCGCGGGTAAGCCGGGCAGTCAGGTACTCCGTTCGACGGAGATGTGGGGAGGGGACCTTGCGCATGGACGGTCAGGATCTCGGATCGGTCTGGGCCCGCACCCTCACCGCACTGGCCGAGAGCGATCTGTCTCCGAGCTACCGCGCATGGCTGCCGATGGTCCGCCCGCTCGCGCTCGTGGAGGGCACGGCCCTTCTCGCGGCCCCGAACGAATTCGCCAAGGACGCCCTGGAAACACGGCTGCGCAGCCTGATCACGCAGGCCCTCTCGCGTGAGCTGGGGCGCGAGATCCGGGTCGCGGTGACGGTCCAGCCGGAGCCGCCGGCGCCCTCGGTGCCCGGCCCCGGCGGCGGTCCCCGCGCGGGCGGGGAGCCCCTGTCCGCGCCGATCCCCGGCCTCGGCTCCCACGAGCCGGCGCCTTCTTCCTATGGCGAGCGCCCCCACGAGGGCGAGCGCTCCTTCCCCGAGAAGCAGTACGGGGACGCGCCGTTCTCCGACCGCCAGTATCCGGAGCAGCCTTACGGGGAGCAGGGGTACCGGCAGCAGCCGGGAGTTACCCACAACCCCGGCGGTTATCCACAGGGGGAGGACGACCGTGGATGGCCGCAGCGCGAGAGCGAGCATGGGAGCGGCTATCCCTCGGCGCCCCGGCAGGCCCCGTTCGCGTCGCCGCGCCCCGGCCCGTTCGACGGCCGTCAGGGATACCGCGCGCGCCCTCCCGGAACGGGCGAGTACGGCAGTGAGGGATACGGGAAAGACGGCTACGGGAGTTCCGAGAACTCCGGTTTCGGGGGTTCCGAGGGGTACGGCCCCGAATACGGCGGCCCGGAGGCGTTCGGCGGCGAACATGCCGGACGTCCGCCGCACGCGCCCTCGCATCTGAACGACCGGACGCTCGGCCCGCTGCGTCCCGGCGGCCCGGGGGAGGCCAAGGAGCGCGAGCAGGGGCCCGACACCGGGCACGGCGAAGGCTCATACCTGGGCGGCGAGGGTTCGTTCCCGGGCACCGAGCAGAAGTATCCCGAGCAGTACCGCGGCGAGGAGCCGTACCGCGACGACGACCCCGCCGACGGACGGGGCCTCGGCCCCGGGACGTCCGGTGGTTCCGGCGGGACGCACGGCGGCGCGACCCACGGCGGAGCCCCGGGCGGCGGCGGTCTCGGAGGGTCGGGCGGTCCCGGCGGGGCGCCCGGTGGCGGCGGCCCCGGCGGCGGGACGCACGGGTCAGGCGGCGGGGCGGGGACGTCCGAGCACGCGCGGCTCAACCCGAAGTACACGTTCGAGACGTTCGTCATCGGGTCGTCGAACCGGTTCGCGCACGCGGCGGCGGTCGCGGTGGCGGAGCAGCCGGCGAAGGCGTACAACCCGCTGTTCGTCTACGGCGACTCGGGCCTCGGCAAGACGCACCTTCTCCATGCGATCGGCCATTACGCGCAGAGCCTCTTCAACGGGGCGCGCGTCCGGTACGTGAGCTCCGAGGAGTTCACGAACGACTTCATCAACTCGATCCGCGACGGCAAGGCCGACGGGTTCCGCCGCCGCTACCGGGATGTGGACATCCTCCTCGTCGACGACATCCAGTTCCTGGAGGGCAAGGAACAGACGCAGGAGGAGTTCTTCCACACCTTCAACACCCTCCACAACGCCAGCAAGCAGATCGTCATCTCCAGCGACCGGCCCCCCAAGGAGCTGGTGACGCTGGAGGACCGGCTGCGCAACCGGTTCGAGTGGGGCCTGACGACCGACGTGCAGCCGCCCGAGCTGGAGACGCGGATCGCGATCCTGCAGAAGAAGGCCCGGCAGGAGGGCCTGGCGGCGCCGCCGGACGTCCTGGAGTTCATCGCCTCGCAGATCGCGACGAACATCCGGGAGCTGGAGGGCGCGCTGATCCGGGTGACGGCGTTCGCCAGCCTGAACCGGCAGTCGGTGGACATGCGGCTCGCCGAGATCGTGCTGAAGGACCTGATCCCGAACGACACCGGCCCGGAGATCACCGCCGCGATGATCATGGCGCAGACGGTGGAGTACTTCGGGACGACGATCGACGACCTGTGCGGCCCGTCGCGGTCGCGGATGCTGGTGACCGCGCGGCAGATCGCGATGTACCTGTGCCGCGAGCTGACCGACCTGTCCCTGCCCAAGATCGGGCAGCAGTTCGGCGGCCGCGACCACACCACGGTCATCCACGCCGACCGGAAGATCCGCTCCCTGATGGCCGAGCGGCGCGCGATCTACAACCAGGTCACGGAGCTGACCGGGCGGATCAAGCACCAGGCGAGCAAGCACTGACCACAGGGGTGCCGACCTGTGGAAAACTCCCTCTCCGAGGCTGTGGACGGCCGCCGTTCCCGTTGTCCACAGCCGCCGGGCGGAACAGAAACGACAAATTCGGCCCTCTTGGCAAATCGGGAGCGGTTACTCACAGGTTGTGGAAAACCTTGGGGATTTTCGTGGATAACCCCGTGGACAACCCGTGGAAAACCTGAGGATGAAGTGTGGACGACTGTGGACGGGCTGTGCACCGGCGCCCGCGTCTTGGGGAAAACCGGTGGAAAAGCTGGGGACAACCTGGGGACGAGCGGTGGACGAGCGAGCCGCGGGCCCGTGCGTCCCAGCGGGTCCGGCCGACCGGGCCGGACAACCCGTGGAAAACTCGTGGATAACTTGGGGATGACCTGGGGACGGCCTGTGGGTACAGAATCGCCCTCCACAGGCGACCCTCGTCCTCCACAGCTCATGCACAACCCGCCCGTGGACAAAAATACGGGGTCTCACCTGGGACGATGGCCTCTGTCCACAGTATCCACAGCCCCTACTACTAAGACCACACCTGTTCTCTACCCAAGAAAAGATTCACCTCAACTTCGGGCCTGGGGAAAACGTGCCCCGAGCGCCCGGGGCGAGGTGTTCGCATCGAACCGTTGTCCGACACCTGCAGGAGGCGGGTCCCCTTGAAGTTCCGCATCGACAGAGACGCCCTCGCCGACGCCGTGGCCTGGACGGCCCGCACGCTGCCGCCCCGTCCCCCGGTCCCGGTTCTCGCGGGCATGCACATCGAGGCCGGGGGTGAGGGCAACGAGGACCGGCTCCGGCTCTCGGCGTTCGACTACGAGGTCTCCGCGCAGGTCTCCACCGAGATCGACGTCGAGGAGGCCGGGACGGTCCTGGTGTCGGGCCGGCTGCTCGCCGAGATCAGCCGGAACCTTCCTCCCCACCCTGTGGAGATCACCACCGACGGGGCAAAGGTGATGGTGCGCTGCGGCAGCGCGAAGTTCACACTCCTGACCATGCCTGTGGAGGACTACCCGACGCTCCCGGAGATGCCGCCCGCCGCGGGCTCGGTCGGCAGCGACGAGTTCGCCGCCGCCGTCTCCCAGGTCGCGATCGCCGCGGGCAAGGACGACACGATCCCGATGCTCACGGGCGTCCGGGTCGAGATCGAGGGCGAGACCGTCACGCTCGCGTCCACCGACCGGTACCGCCTCGCCGTCCGCGAGCTGCACTGGAAGCCCGAGCGTCCCGACTTCTCCGCAGTCGCGCTCGTCCCCGCCAAGACCCTCGCCGACACCGCCAAGTCGCTGACGTCCGGCGCCGAGGTGTCGATCGCGCTCGGCGGCACGTCCGGCGCCGGCGACGGCATGATCGGCTTCGCGGGCGGCGGGCGCCGCACCACCTCGCGGCTGCTCGACGGCGACTTCGTCAAGTACCGGTCGCTGCTGCCGAGCGAGTACGCGGGGCACGCCGAGATCCACACCGCGCAGTTCATCGAGGCCGTCAAGCGCGTCTCGCTGGTCGCCGAGCGGAACACGCCCGTCCGGCTGTCGTTCCGCCAGGGCGAGGTCGTCCTGGAGGCCGGGACGGGCGACGAGGCGCAGGCCGTGGAGGCGCTGGAGGCCAACCTGGAGGGCGAGGACATCGACATCGCCTTCAACCCCGGGTTCCTGCAGGAAGGGCTCGCGGCGATCGGCTCGGACGTCGCCCGGCTGTCGTTCACCACGCCGACCAAGCCGGCCGTGCTCACCGGCAAGCCGCCGGAGGAGGGCGCGAACCCCAACTACCGTTACCTGATCATGCCGGTGCGTCTGTCCGGATAAGGACCGGTTCACGGGCATCACAGGGGGGACGGACGATCCGCGGGGGAGCCGCCCTCGCGGATCGCGCGCGTCCCGACCGGCGCGCGCGCAGACGAGCACAGGGGAGAGTGAACATGGAGCTGGGCATCATCGGCCTGGGCAAAATGGGCGGCAACATGGCCGAGCGGCTGCGCCGCGGCGGCCACACGGTCGTCGGCTACGACCGCGACCCCGCGCTGAGCGACGTCGGCTCGCTGGAGGAGCTGGCCGAGCGGCTGTCCCCGCCGCGCGCCGTGTGGGTGATGGTGCCCGCCGGCCGTCCCACCCAGGACACCGTCAACGGCCTCTGGGAGATCCTCGACGAGGGCGACATCGTCGTCGACGGCGGCAATTCACACTATGTGGACGACCAGAAGCACGGCGAGGAACTCGCGGCCAAGGGGATCGGCTTCGTCGACTGCGGCGTCAGCGGCGGCGTGTGGGGGCTGGAGAACGGCTACGCGCTCATGGTCGGCGGCGACGAGGAGCACGTGCGGCGCCTCATGCCGATCTTCGAGACGCTCAAGCCCGAGGGCGAGTTCGGGTTCGTCCACTCCGGGAAGGTGGGCGCGGGCCACTTCGTGAAGATGGTCCACAACGGCATCGAGTACGCGATGATGCAGGCCTTCGGCGAGGGCTACGAGCTGATCGAGGCCAGCGACGTCGTCACGAACGTGCCGGAGACGTTCCGCAGCTGGCAGGAGGGCACGGTCATCCGGTCCTGGCTGCTCGACCTGATGAACCGCGCGCTCGCCGAGGACCCCGAGCTCGACGACATCCGCGGCTACGCGAACGACTCCGGCGAGGGCCGCTGGACCGTCCAGGCCGCCGTCGACCACGCCGTCCCCCTCCCCGCGATCAGCGCGTCGCTCTTCGCCCGCTTCGCCTCCCGCCAGGACGACTCCCCCGCCATGCGCGTCGTCGCCGCCCTGCGCAACCAGTTCGGCGGGCACGCCGTCGAGTCCGCCAAGGGAGCCGACTCCCCCGGCGCCGACGTCACCCCACCCGCCGTCTGACCCCCTCGAACCGCCCCCCGGTGCTCTGCCCTCGCCCCCCGGTGCTCTGCCCTCGCGCCCCGGCGGGCGCGTCCTGGCGGGCGCGTCCCGGTGGATGCGGGCGGCCGGTTCGTCTGGCGCCCCCGTAGCGGTCACGCTCTGCGGGCGGCGCCCGACGGCGGCGCCCGCAGAGCGGCGGGTTATCCACAGCCTGTGGTTTCCGTGCGGCCGGACGCGGACGTCCTTGACACTTGAAGTGGGGTCGGCCCCCCTGGGCGGGCGGGGACTGGTTGGGGGACTCTGGCTTTCGTGCGAGGTCGGGGCGGGGCACGGGACAGGAGGCTCTACGCTCGTGTTCCGTGCACGTCGCCCACCTCTCGCTCCAGGACTTCCGCTCCTACGCGACCGCCGAGGTCGCGCTCGAGCCGGGCGTCACCGCGTTCGTGGGGCCGAACGGCCAGGGCAAGACGAACCTGGTCGAGGCCGTCGGGTACGTCGCGACGCACGGCAGCCACCGGGCCGCGACGGACGCGCCGCTCGTCCGGCACGGCGCGCCGCGCGCGATCGTCCGCGTGGGGGCGGTGAAGGACGAGCGCAAGGCCCTCATCGAGCTGGAGATCAACCCCGGGAAGGCGAACCGGGCGCGGTTGAACCGGTCCCCCGTCCCCCGGCCGCGCGAGATCCTGGGGATGGTCCGGACCGTCCTGTTCGCCCCCGAGGACCTCTCGCTCGTGAAGGGCGACCCGGGGGAACGGCGCCGGTTCATGGACGAGCTGCTGACCGCGCGCGCGCCGCGCTTCTCGGGTGTGCGCTCCGACTACGACCGGGTGCTCAAGCAGCGCAACGCCCTGCTCAAGTCGGCGGCCGCGCACCGGCGCGCGCCGGGCCAGGAGGTCCTCGCGACCCTGGACGTGTGGGACTCGCACCTCGCCCGGACGGGCGCCGAGCTCCTGGCCGCGCGGCTGGATCTCGTGGGCGCGCTCCGTCCGCTCATCGCGCGCGCGTACGCGGCGCTGGCCCCGGGCAGCGACGCCGCCGACCTGCGGTACCGGAGTTCCCTGGGTGACGCCGAGTTGTCCACAGACCGTGGAAAACTCGCCGAGCAGCTGCTGTCGGCCGCGGCCGACACGCGGAAGCAGGAGCTGGAGCGGGGCGTCAGCCTCGTGGGCCCGCACCGGGACGAGCTCGTCCTGCGGCTCGGCGAGCTGCCCGCGCGGGGGTACGCGAGCCACGGCGAGTCCTGGTCGTTCGCGCTGGGGCTGCGGCTCGCCGCGTTCGACCTGCTCCGGGAGGACGGCGACGATCCGGTGCTCATCCTCGACGACGTGTTCGCCGAACTGGACGCGGGCCGCCGCAGCCGCCTCGCCGAGATGGTCACGCCGGCCGAACAGGTCCTGATCACCGCCGCCGTCCCCGCCGACGTGCCGGACGAGCTGACGGGCGCGACGTTCACCGTGTCCGGCGGCGAGGTCGTCCGCGACTGACGCGCGGGGCCGGCGTCCGCGACGGGCGTCTTCGACCGGTGTCCGCCCGGGTGTCGTCCGTTGAGGTCAGAATGGTCGTCCACAGGCTGTGGGGAGGAGGGGGACATGAGCGAGGATCCACAGGATGTGGACGGAGCCGACGGGGCTTCGGAGCCCGGCGAGCCGACCGAGCCGACCGGGTCGAGCCGCCGGAGCCAACCGGGCGGACAGGGCGGACAGGGCGAGTCCGGGAAGGGCGATGGTCCCGCCGACCCCGCCGACCCCGCCGACCCCGTCGACCCCGTCGCGGCGTCCGGGAAGTCGGGAATCGAGCTGGCGCGGGAGGCGCTGGCGCAGGCCAAGGCGGACGCGCTGAAGCGCGGCACCCTCCCCGGCCACAAGAACCGGCGCAAGGGCGGCGGCCTGCCGGTGCGGAGCCGGGACCCGGGGCGCGGCGGCGACCCGAAACC
This sequence comes from Actinomadura cremea, assembly GCF_014648495.1. Lineage (GTDB taxonomy): Bacteria > Actinomycetota > Actinomycetes > Streptosporangiales > Streptosporangiaceae > Spirillospora > Spirillospora cremea. The sequence continues at coordinate 952,903 of NZ_BMRF01000001.1, read as the reverse complement.
GTTCGGGGCCGCGATCCGCGACCTGATGGCGACACGCGGGTGGGAGCAGCGCGCGGCGGTCGGCGGCGTGTTCGGCAACTGGGCCGCGATCGTCGGGCCCGAGCTGGCCGAGCACACGCGGCCGGAGCACTTCGAGGACGGCGAGCTGACGATCGCCGCCGACTCGGCGACGTGGGCCACGCAGCTCCGGCTGCTGTCGTCGAATCTCGTGCGGCGGCTGAACCTGGAGCTGGGGCACGGGACGGTCCGTCGCGTGAAGGTGATCGGGCCGTCCTCGGGCCCGCGCCGCGGCGGGGCGTGGCGCGCGCGCTGAACGCCGAAAGCGGCGCGTGGGCGGGGCCTGCGGGCGCCGAACCTTGTCAGTGGCGGGTGAGAACATCTGTTCGGGATGCAGGGCGACGAGTTCGGCGACGAGTGCGCCGTAGGCCAAAGAACCCCCCCCAGAGGCATGGGGGGATGTGCCTCCGGTTCCACTCGGCCGCCACACGCGCACACAGCGCCGCGTGAGTGCCACTTTTCGCCGTGCGACCCGGTAGAATGACATCGGGTACAGGATGCTGCGCCGCCGTGGGGTGCCCGGGGCTCTGACCAGGTGTGACCAGAGCACAGGGGTGCCCTCATGTGTGTTACGGGGCACACCGCGCTCCCCTGGGCGCGGGGCGGCGAACATCCCCGGCAGGAGGACTCCTTTGGCGTACGACGCTAGTTCGATCACTGTCCTTGAAGGCCTGGAGGCGGTGCGCAAACGCCCGGGCATGTACATCGGATCGACCGGTGAGCGCGGCCTCCACCACCTGGTCTACGAGATCGTGGACAACGCGGTCGACGAAGCCCTCGCGGGCTACGCCGACGACATCTTGGTGACGCTGCTGGCCGACGGCGGCGTGGGCGTGCTCGACAACGGGCGCGGCATCCCGGTCGGCGAGCACCCGGTGGAGAAGCGGCCGGCCATCGAGCTGGTGCTGACCACGCTGCACGCGGGCGGCAAGTTCGACGGCAAGTCCTACGCGGTGTCCGGCGGCCTGCACGGCGTCGGTTCCGCGGTGGTGAACGCGCTGTCCACGAGGCTCGAGGCCGAGGTGCGCCGGGACGGGCACGTCTGGCGGCAGTCCTACACGTGGCAGGGCCCGGAGACGGAGCTGCGCAAGGGCGAGGAGACGTCCGACACCGGCACCCTGATCAGGTTCTGGCCCGACTCCGAGATCTTCGAGACCACCGAGTGGAACTTCGAGACGCTGTCGCGGCGCATGCAGGAGTACGCGTTCCTGAACCGCGGGCTCGCGATCACCCTGCAGGACGAGCGTCCGGACCATTCCAACGGCGAACCGCGCGTCGTCCGGTACCACTACGAGGGCGGCATCGAGGACTTCGTCCGCTACATCAACGCCCGCAAGGACGCGGTCCACGAGTCGGTGGTCTACTTCGAGGACCACACCGACGGCATGTCGGTCGAGATCGCGATGCAGTGGAACTCGTCGTACGCCGAGTCGGTCCACACCTTCGCCAACACGATCAACACGGCGGAGGGCGGCACCCACGAGGAGGGCTTCCGGGCGGCGCTCACCACGATCGTCAACCGGTACGCCCGCGACAAGGGGCTGCTGCGCGACAAGGACGACAACCTGACCGGTGAGGACGTCCGCGAGGGCCTCACCGCGATCATCTCGATCAAGCTGGCCGACCCGCAGTTCGAGGGCCAGACGAAGACGAAGCTCGGCAACACCGAGGCGAAGTCGTTCGTCCAGCGCGCCTGCAACGTGTATCTCCGCGACTGGTTCGAGGAGAACCCGGGCGAGGCCAAGGAGATCATCAACAAGGCGTCGCAGGCGGCGCGCGCGCGAGTCGCGGCTCGGCAGGCGCGGGATCTGACCCGCCGCAAGAGCCTGCTGGAGACGACGTCGCTGCCCGGCAAGCTGTCGGACTGCCAGACCACCGACCCGGCCCGCTCCGAGCTGTACATCGTCGAGGGCGACTCGGCGGGCGGTTCCGCCAAGGGCGGCCGCGATCCGCACTTCCAGGCGATCCTGCCGATCCGCGGCAAGATCCTGAACGTCGAGAAGGCGCGGATCGACAAGATCCTCAAGAACAACGAGGTGCAGGCGATCATCACGGCGCTGGGCACCGGCGTGCACGACGAGTTCGACATCTCCCGGCTCCGCTACAACAAGATCATCCTGATGTCGGACGCCGACGTGGACGGCCACCACATCAACACGCTGCTGATGACGCTGCTGTTCCGGTTCATGAAGCCGCTGATCGAGGCCGGCCACGTGTACCTGTCGCAGCCGCCGCTCTACAAGATCAAGTGGGACGCCCGGGGCAACGAGGCCGACTACGCGTTCTCCGACGCCGAGCGCGACGCCGTCATCGAGGCCGGGATCGCCTCCGGCAAGCGCGACCCGCGTCCCCGCGACCTGGTGCAGCGGTTCAAGGGCCTCGGTGAGATGAACGCCAACGAGCTGTGGGACACCACCATGAACCCCGAGAAGCGGGTGCTCCTCCAGGTGCAGCTCGACGACGCGGCGCAGGCGGACGAACTGTTCAGCGTCCTCATGGGCGAGGAGGTCGAGCCCCGCCGCGAGTTCATCCAGCGCAACGCCAAGGACGTGCGCTTCCTCGACATCTGAGGCGCGGGTGCGGGCCGGGCTCCCAGCGGCCTGAACCGCAGCGGCGACGGTACTTCCTTCCCTTCCAGCAGTAGAAGAGGTCATCAGAGTGACGGACGTGACGACGGCGGGCGGAGAGCCCGGCGAGCGGATCGAACCTGTCGACATCCAGGTCGAGATGCAGAAGAGCTACCTCGACTACGCCATGTCGGTCATCGTCGCGCGCGCGCTGCCCGAGGTCCGTGACGGGCTCAAGCCGGTGCACCGCCGTGTCCTGTACGCGATGTACGACGGCGGCTACCGCCCCGACCGCGGCTACTTCAAGTGCGCGCGCGTCGTCGGGGACGTCATGGGGAACTACCACCCGCACGGCGACTCGGCGATCTACGACGCGCTGGTCCGCCTGGCGCAGCCGTGGGCGATGCGGTATCCGCTGGTGGACGGCAACGGGAACTTCGGCTCGCGCGGCAACGACCCGGCCGCGGCCATGCGGTACACCGAGTGCCGCATGGCGCCCCTGGCGATGGAGCTGCTGCGCGACATCGACAAGGAGACCGTCGACTTCACGCCGAACTACGACGGCCGCTCGCAGGAACCGGACGTCCTGCCGTCGCGCTACCCGAACCTGCTGGTGAACGGGTCCGCGGGCATCGCCGTCGGGATGGCGACCAACATCCCGCCGCACAACCTGCGGGAGGTCGCCGAGGGCGTCAGGTGGTACCTGGACAACTACGGCGCGACCGACGAGGAGCTGCTCGAGGCGCTGATCGAGCGCGTCAAGGGCCCCGACTTCCCGACCGCCGGGCTGATCGTCGGCCGCAAGGGCATCGAGGAGGCCTACCGCACCGGCCGCGGCTCGATCACGATGCGCGCGGTCGTCGAGGTCGAGGAGATCCAGGGCCGCACCTGCCTCGTCGTCACCGAGCTGCCCTACCAGGTCAACCCCGACAACCTCGCGCTCAAGATCGCCGACGGGGTCAAGGAGGGCAAGCTGGACGGCATCGCGGACGTCCGCGACGAGACGTCCGGCCGGACGGGCCAGCGGCTCGTGATCGTCCTCAAGCGGGACGCGGTCGCGAAGGTCGTCCTCAACAACCTGTACAAGCACACTCAGCTGCAGGAGACGTTCGGCGCGAACATGCTCGCGCTCGTCGACGGGGTCCCCCGGACGCTCCGCATCGACCAGTTCGTCCGGCACTGGGTCGCGCACCAGATCGACGTCATCGTCCGCCGCACCCGGTTCCTGCTGCGCAAGGCCGAGGAGCGCGCCCACATCCTGCGCGCCCTGCTCAAGGCCCTCGACCGCATCGACGAGGTCATCGCGCTGATCCGCCGGTCGCCGTCGGCGTCGGAGGCCCAGCGGGGCCTGATGAACCTGCTGGAGATCGACGAGATCCAGGCGCAGGCCATCCTGGACATGCAGCTGCGCAAGCTCGCCGCCCTGGAGCGCCAGCAGATCACCGACGAGTACGACAAGCTCATGGCGGAGATCGCCGACTACAACGACATCCTGGGCTCGCCCGAGCGGCAGCGGCGGATCGTCGGGGACGAGCTCGCGCCGATCGTCGAGAAGTTCGGCGACGAGCGCCGCACCCAGATCATCCCGTTCGACGGCGACGTGTCCTACGAGGACCTGATCGCCGAAGAGGGCGTCGTCGTCACCATCACCCGCGGCGGCTACGCGAAGCGGACCCGCACCGACCTGTACCGGGCGCAGAAGCGCGGCGGGAAGGGCGTGCGCGGCGCGCAGCTGAAGCAGGACGACATCGTCGACCAGTTCTTCGTCACCACGACGCACCACTGGATCCTGTTCTTCACCAACAAGGGCCGCGTCTACCGGGCCAAGGCCTACGAGCTGCCGGACGCCGGCCGCGACTCGCGCGGCCAGCACGTCGCGAACCTGCTGGCCTTCCAGCCGGACGAGCACATCGCCCAGGTCATGGACCTGCGCGACTACGAGGTGGCCCCCTACCTCGTGCTCGGCACCAAGAAGGGCCGCGTCAAGAAGACCGCGCTGAGCGACTTCGACTCGCCCCGCACCGGCGGCATCATCGCGATCAACCTGGTCGACGACGACGAGGTGATCGCCGCCCGGCTCGTCTCCTCCGACGACAACCTGCTGATGGTCTCGACCGGCGCGCAGGCGATCCGGTTCCGCGCCGACGACGAGTCGCTGCGCCCGATGGGCCGTGCGACGTCCGGCGTGATCGGCATGCGCTTCGAGGAGGACCAGGAGGTCCTCAACATGCTGGTCATGCAGGGCAGCGAGCAGGACGTCCTGGTCGCGACCGAGGGCGGCTACGCGAAGCGGACGCCTGTCGACCAGTACCCGCTGCAAGGACGTGGGGGTAAGGGAGTCCTCACCGCTAAGATCGTTGAGGCGCGCGGCATGTTGGTAGGGGCCCTTATGGTCGGCCCGGACGACGAGGTGTTCGCGATGACGTCCAACGGCGGCGTCATCCGTACCACCGCCGCCGAGATCAAGCAGTCCGGCAGGCAGACCATGGGCGTGCGGCTGATGAACCTCGCCGACGGGAACAGCATTGTGGCCATCGCGAGGAACGTAGAGTCCATGGATGACGCAGAGGAAGCCGAGAGTGGCGAGGACGAGTGACGGAGCCGGTCTCGTCCCGCCGCTAGGCCAGGAGGACGACACGTGAGCACCGAGCCCGGCGAGAACAAGGGCGGCTCCGGCAAGGGGAGCGCGAAGAAGCCCGGCGGCAGCACGGTCGCGGCCGCCGCCTCCTCGAAGTCGGGTCGCGACGAGGCGAAGGTCGACATCGGCCCCGGGGCGGAGGAGACCAGGACCGACCTGGCCAAGGTCGAGGGCGACCCGGAGGCCGGTTCGGGGGCGACGGCGGACGACACGGTCGTCGACACCCCCGGGGACGCCACGGCGAACTCCAAGGGCTCGAAGACGCCCAACTCGTCCAACTCGTCCAACTCGTCGGGTTCGTCGGCCTCGAAGCGGCCCGCCGGCGGCACGGGCTCCGCGAAGGACGCTCCGAGCACGACGGCGGGCGCGTCCGGCACGAAGGGGACGTCCGGGGCGAAGGGCTCGCCCTCGGGCACGTCGGGCGGTTCGGGCGGTTCGCCGTCGGGCGGTTCCGACTGGACCAAGCCCGCCGAGCCCGCCGCCTCCGTCTCCGCGGGCCGCACCGAGCAGCCGTCCCCGCCGCCCTCCCCGCAGGCTCCGTCGTCCCCGCAGGCCCCCTCCGCCCCGCACGCCGCGTCGGCCCCGCCCGTCCCCGTGGGGGCGCAGGCGTCCGGGCCCGGTGCGTCCGGTGGGGGCTTCGCGGGCGCCGTCCTGCGTGACCGGACGGCCCCGGGCGCGGGGCAGCGCGGCGCGTCCGGCAAGCCCGGCGGCAAGGGTGGGAAGGGCGACGGGAAGCCGGCCCGCAAGGCGCAGCTGCAGCTGGCCCGCCTCGAGCCGTGGTCGGTGATGAAGTTCAGCTTCGTCCTGTCGCTGGTCTGCTTCGTCGTCCTGCTGGTCGCGGTCGTGGTCCTGTACGTGATCCTGTCCGGCCTCGGCGTGTTCGACGCGCTCAGCGAGACGATCAACAGCCTCACCGAGGAGCAGGACGGTTCGTCCGGCGGCGTCGACGCCGCGGGCTGGTTCTCCTTCTTCCGCGTCTTCGGCTACACGGTCCTGGTGGGCGCCCTGAACGTCCTTCTCATCACGGCCCTGTCCACGGTCGGGTCGGTCATCTACAACCTCGCCGCCGATCTCGTGGGCGGCGTCGAGGTGACCCTCAAGGAGGCCGAGTAGTCCCAGCGCGCCCGCTCCGCCGCGGCCGTCCGATATCGATTTCCGGTTGCCGCTCCAGATGGGGTAATCTCTCGTTGCGCCGCCAGGACGGCCGCAGTGCGGGCCTATAGCTCAGTCGGTTAGAGCGCATCCCTGATAAGGATGAGGCCGGAGGTTCAAGTCCTCCTAGGCCCACCAGCACGAAAAGCCCCACCGGATACCGGTGGGGCTTTTGCTGTCGAAAGCGCCGGAGCGCTGGAAGGTCGACGCTGGGCGCGAGGGTAATGGCCGTACAGGGCCTCATAGTCGACGTTGCCGGGCTCGACGCGGTCCAGGACGGCGCCCAGGGCGTCGGGCATGGTGTGCGGGGCCGCGCAGTAGTCGCGGGCGGGTTTCGGGCGCTGTTGTGGCCTACTGGTCACGTGGCCTGCAAGTTGCGGATGTTGTCGCAGGTGGGGCGGGCCGGCGGTGACGTTAGCAGCGCGTTGGCGGGGGAAGATCCGGAAGTGGATGGACGCCAGCGGAGCGACGCGGGCCTCGCGTCCGCACTGCCCCTCGTCGGCGCGACCGTCCTCATCGCGGCCCTCCCACTGCTGTTCCTGCTGCTTCTGCACCGGCGCGCGGTGCGGTTGATGCCGCGCGTCCGGGAGTGGCTGAACACAGCCGGACGGCGGCACCGGGGACGGGACGGAACGCCTGTTCGGCCGTCCGGACGGCCGCCTGTACGGGCGTCCGCTCCGGAAACGGGTCGGGCACCGGTGGAATACCGGTACGGTCTGCGCGTGCGTTGTGTGGTGACATGTCGGCCTGATGGCGTGGCCGGGGCCCCGGGGGCGGCCGGTTGAAGTCGCGCGGTGCCGCCCTGCTGGAGCGGTTCCAGCATCCGGCGCAGGTCGTGGTCACCGGGTTCGGGGCGTCCATCCTCATCGGGACGGTGCTGCTGTCGCTGCCGCACGCCACCGCGGACGAGCCCGCGGCGGACCCCCTGGACGCGCTGTTCACCGCGACGTCGGCGGTGTGCCTCACGGGGTTGATCACCCAGGACACCGCGTCGCACTGGTCGCTGTTCGGCGAGCTCGTGATCATGGGCCTGGTGCAGGTCGGCGGTCTCGGCCTGATGACGGTGGCCACCCTGTTCGGGATCCTGTTGTCCGGACGGGTGGGGCTGCGCGCGCGCATGGCGGCCCAGGTCGAGACGAAGACGCTGCAGATGACGGACGTGCGCCGCGTCGTGCGGAACGTCGTGCTGTTCAGCCTGACGTGCGAGGCGGTGGTCGCGGCCGTCCTGGCGGGCCGCCTCGTCCTCGCCTACGACGAACCGCCGGCCGCCGCTCTCTACTCGGGGGCCTTCCACGCGGTGTCGGCGTTCAACAACGCTGGGCTGGCGCTGTGGTCGGACAGCCTCGTGGGGTTCGTGGGCGACCCGTGGATCTGCCTGCCGATCTGCGCGGCGGTCCTGATCGGCGGGCTGGGCTTCCCGGTGGTGTTCGAGCTGGCCCGCCGCTGGCGGCGTCCCCGCACGTGGTCGATCCTGACCCGCGTCACGATGGGGACGACGACCGTGCTGCTCGTGCTCGGCGCGTTCGTCCTGACCGCCATGGAGTGGAACAACCCGGACACGCTGGGGTCGCACACGCGTCCGACGCGGTGGCTGGCGGGGATCATGCTGTCGGTGATGCCGCGCAGCGGCGGGTTCAACAGCGTGGACACGTCGCAGATGCGTCCGGAGAGCTGGCTGGTGACGGACGTCCTGATGTTCATCGGCGGCGGCAGCGCGGGCACCGCGGGCGGGATCAAGGTGACGACGTTCGGGCTGCTGGCGTTCGTCCTGTGGGCGGAGATGCGCGGGGACTCGCACGTCAACGTGGGCACCCGGCGGCTGCCCGCGGGGACGCCGCGGCAGGCGATGGCGATCGTGATGCTGAGCGCGGGGCTCATCACGGTCGCGACGATCGTCCTCATGTCGCTCACGGGCCACCCCCTGGACCGCGTGCTGTTCGAGGTGGTGTCGGCGTGCGCGACGGTCGGCCTGTCCACGGGCATCACCGGCGATCTTCCGATGTCGGGCGAGATCATGCTGGTCGTGCTGATGTTCGTCGGGCGGATCGGCCCGCTGACGCTGGCGACGGCGTTCGCGCTCCGCAAGCGGACGCGGCGGTATGAGCTTCCGGAGGAGCGGCCCATCGTCGGCTGATTCGCGGCCTTCATCCCGCACGCTGGGGAGATGGCCGATTCATGGCATTCTTCCCTGTACCTTCGCATCCCGGGCCAGTATCGCGATCCGCAGGCCCGTGCGTACGTCCGTGAGGGGGGAAGGGCGTGGTTCGGCAGGCCGGATGGCCACGGCGGGGGCTCAAGCCCCGGGGGACGGCGCTGCTGGAGCGGTTCCAGCACCCGGCCCAGATCGTCGTCACCGGATTCGCGGTCACGATCCTCGCCGGGACGCTGGCGCTCTCCCTTCCGGCCGCCCGCGAGGGCCCCGGCCGGGCCGACCTGCTGGACGCCCTGTTCACCGCGACGTCCGCGGCGTGCGTCACCGGCCTGATCACCGTGGACACGCCGGTGTACTGGTCGACGTTCGGCGAGATCGTCATCCTGTGCCTGATCCAGGTGGGCGGCCTCGGCCTGATGACCCTGGCGACCCTCTTCGCGATCCTGCTGTCCGGACGGGTGGGGCTGCGCGCGCGCATGGCGGCCCAAGCCGAGACGAAGACGCTGCAGATGACGGACGTGCGCCGCGTCGTACGGAACATCGTCGTGTTCAGCCTGAGCTGCGAAGCGGTCATCGCGATACTGCTGGCGGCCCGGTTCGCGTTCGGTTACGGCGAGTCGTGGGGGCGCGCCGCGTACCTGGGTGTTTTTCATTCGGTGTCGGCGTTCAACAACGCCGGGTTCGCGCTGTGGTCCGACAGCCTCGTGGGGTTCGTGACCGACCCCTGGATCTGCCTGCCGATCTGCGCAGCGATCATCGTCGGCGGGCTGGGCTTCCCCGTGTGGTTCGAGCTGGCGCGGCGGTGGCGGCGTCCGCGCACCTGGTCGATCCTGACCCGCGTCACCGTCGCGACGTCCGCCGTCCTGCTCGCCGGCGGGACCCTGGTGCTCACGGCGCTCGAATGGAGCAATCCCGACACCCTGGGCCCGCTCTCGCGCCCGTCGCGGGCCCTCGCCGGGTTCGTCATGGCGGTCATGCCGCGCACCGCGGGGTTCAACAGCGTGGACGTGGCGGACATGCGTCCGGAGAGCTGGCTGGTGACGGACGTCCTGATGTTCATCGGCGGCGGCAGCGCGGGCACCGCGGGCGGGATCAAGGTGACGACGTTCGGGCTGCTGGCGTTCGTGCTGTGGGCGGAGATGCGCGGGGACGCGCACGTCAACGTGGGCACCCGGCGGCTGCCCGTCGGCACGCAGCGGCAGGCGATGGGCGTCGTCCTGCTGGCCCTGGGGCTCGTCGGGGCCGCGGCCGTCACCCTGCTGATCCTGACCGCGCACCCCCTCGACAGGGTGCTGTTCGAGGTGGTGTCGGCGTTCGGCACCGTGGGGATGTCCACGGGCATCACCGCGGACCTGCCCCCGTCCGGTCACATCCTGCTGATCGTGCTGATGTTCGCCGGACGCATCGGCCCCCTGACCATGGCCACGGCGCTGGCGCTGCGCAGGCGTGTCCGGCGCGTCGAACTACCGGAGGAGCGACCCATCGTTGGCTGACAGCAGGAAAGACCCCGTCGTCGTGATCGGCCTCGGCCGGTTCGGCACCGCACTGGCGCTCGAACTGGCCGAGCGCGGCACCGAGGTGCTCGCGATCGACCACCGGCCCAAGGTCGTCCAGGCCCTGTCGGGACGGCTGACGCACATCGCCGCCGCCGACTCCACCGACATCGACGCGCTCCGCGAGCTCGGGGTCGGCGAGTTCTACCGCGGCGTCGTCGCGATCGGCGGCGACCTCGAGGCCAGCATCCTGACGACGTCGCACCTGGTCGAGCTGGGGGTGGACAGCATCTGGGCCAAGGCCGTCACCCACCAGCACAAGCGCATCCTGGAGCGGATCGGCGCCCACCACATCGTGCTGCCCGAGCACGACATGGGCGAGCGCGTCGCGCACCTCGTCAGCGGCCGGATGCTCGACTACGTGGAGATCGACGACGACTTCGCGCTGGTCAAGACGCACCCGCCCAGGGACGTCGAGGGCGTCCCCCTGGGGGAGACGCGGCTGCGGTCCCGGCACGGCGTCACCGTCGTGTGCGTGAAGTCGCCGGGCGAGCAGTTCACGTACGCGACCGCGGACACCGTCCTGCAGTACAGCGACGTGATCCTCGTGGCCGGCCCGATCGCGAAGGTCGAGAGCTTCGCGGAACGGGCCTGACCGTCCGGTGTGGCCGGTGGCGGCGGCTGGGGAGAACCGTGATCCTGGGGATTTCCTGTGGACGCGCCTGGGGACGACGCTGTCCCCAGGGGTGTGGAGCAAGTTATCCACAATTTGTGGACAGTGGGCCCCCGTGTTCCACCTACCAGCGAGAACGAGTGTTTCCCCAGTGAGAGGGGCCTGTGGAGATCGGTGGACGACCGTGCGTAATCGGTTGTCCACTCCTGGGGACGACGGTTATCCACAATCTGTGGACGAACGCGCTCACCTTTCGAGGCCGAGGTACCAGCGCACCGTCCGGGCACGATCGTCCCCCAGCACCGGGGCGGCCGCATCGAGCAACTCCCGGACGCGCCGCCGGCCCTCGGGCGACGGAACGCCGTAGGTCCGGGCGGCCTCGGTGCGCAGCCACGCGCCGAGGTCGCTCCGGCCGAGCGCGCCGAGTTCCGGATCGCCGGAGAGCAGCAGCAGGAGATCGGCCTCCACGCGCGGCCACGCCCCCCGCGCCGCCGACAGCGCGAACGCCGCCCGCCGCACATGGCGGGGCCGTCCGGGGTCGGCCAGGAGGTGGCGCAACCGCCTGTTCGGCAGTACGGACTCCCCGCGCAGGGCCCGCGACACGGCGCGGACGACGACCGGCGCGGGATCGACGAACAGCGGCGCGAGCCGCGGCGCGGGGCCGCCGAGCCGGTGGAACGCCCGGACGGCCTCGGCGCGGACGCGCGGACGCCCGTGCCCGAGATACGCCTCGACCAGCCCGAGGTCCTCGGCGGTCCCGCACTCGCCGAGCCCCGCGACCCCGCCGCGCGCCCCGGCGTCGTCCAGCTCGCGGTAGCGGACGGCCGGGTCCACGCCGGCGCGCCGCGCGGCCCACTGCGCGGTGGCCCGCAGCGGGGACGAACCCGCCGTCAGGAAGGGCAGCCCGCGTTCCGGACGTCCGAGCTTGACCAACTCGGTGAGCGCAACGACCTGGACCGGAACAGACTTCGAACGCAAGAGCAGTTGCAGTGCGTCGACGTCCTGTTCTTGTGCGACCCGTTCGGCACAGCGGAGCCGCGACACCGGGTCTGTCTCGGTCAAGGCCGCCCGGACGATGTCGTCCTGCGGGGGCTCGTCTCCGAGCCAGAGATCGTACGCAAGGCGGCGCGTAGGGAGGTGCGTAGCCGAACGCGCGCCGGGGACGTCCCGCAGGGCCTCGCTCATCACCTCGACGGCGTGACCCCCACGGCTCCATTCGCGCATCTCCAGCGCGACCCCGACGGCCGGCAGCGTCGGCGGCTCGGCCAGCGCGCGCGCCAGGACCACCCGGGCCCGCTCCCTGACCGGCCGCACCCAGTCGGCCGTCCGGATGACGAGGATCGGCAGCAGCCGCCGGTCGGTCTCCAGGGAGGCCCGCGCGAGGGCCGCCTCCCGCCGCCGTCCGTCCCCGGAACACGCCGCGACCAGATCGCTCAGGACACCCGTGCCGTCCCGGCCGGAGTCCCCGTACGCCCACCACGCCCGCAGCGCGGTATCGAGCCGCAGCCACGTCCTCGGCGTGGCCTCCGCCAAGCCGTCCAGCACCCGCTCGGCCGCGTCCGGCGGTCCCGCCGCGGCGCCGAGGACGAACCGCGCCAGCTCCGACCCGGCGTCCCGGCGGCGTTCGTCGACCGCCCGGACCAGCTCACGCATCGTCGGCCCCACCCGCGTGGAACTCGTGGACGATCTCGATCCGGCCCACGATGTGGGCGTTGAACTCGGCGAGCTCCTCCGCGGGCACCCACAGCTCCAGGATCGTCCGTCCACCGGCCTGCCGGACGGGATAGCGCTCGGCGAACGCGGCGTCCACCTCGAACCGCGTCACGTACCCGGACCCGTGCGCCGGGACGTTCCAGTCCCGCGCGATCTTGATGGCGTACTCCTCGTCGAGGACGGGGTAGAAGATCGGCTGCTCCGGCAGACGCGGCGGCCACGCACGCCGTCCCGACGCGCGCACCAGCTCCAGCTCGGCGGGACCGACCGGCCGCCACAGCGTCAACGTGCTCATCTCCCGAGTCTGTCCGCAACGACGGGCGGCGGCCAACCCAATAAGCTAATCAAACTTGACCACCACCCAGAAGCAATCTACGCTCCCCCGCATGGGCCAGAAGACGATTCCGATCTTTCCGAGCCGTTCGATCGGCGCCACCTGGGAGTTCTACCGAGCGCTGGGCTTCGAGCAGACGTCCTGGCAGACCCGACCCAACCCGTACCTCTCCGTACGGCACGGTGACATCGACATTCAGTTCTACGGCTGGAAGCAGCACGACCCGGCCGCGTCCATGCACATGTGCTACGTCGTCACCGATGACGTGGACGCCCTCTACGAGTCTTTCCGCAGCGGCCTCAAGGAGGCGTTGGGCCGGATCCCGACGCGCGGCCTGCCCCGGATCAGCGTCCTGAAGGACATGACGTACGGCATGCGGCAGTTCCTTCTCACCGACCCCGACGGGGTGCAGCTCCGCATCGGCCAGCAGATCTCCGAGGACCTGGAGCATTCGCCCATCCCCACCGAGCGCGTCGCGAAGGCCCTCCACATGGCCGTGCTCCTGGGCGACTCCAAGGAGGACCACAAGGGAGCCGCCAGAATCCTCGACAAACTCCTTGAGAGCGATGAACCGTTGTCGGCGCCCGAACGTTTCAAGGCGCTCACCCTGCGCGCCGACATGGCCTTCCACCTCGACGACCCCGAACGCGCCCGCACCCTCGTGTCCCAAGCGCGCGCGGTCACCCTCGACGACGAGCAACGCGCCACCCTGAACGACGAACTGGTGCGGTTGGAAGACCTGGGCTCGTCCCTGGACGCCCCCGACCTCTGACCCCGCCTCCGCACACGGCCGGACGGCCGCCGCGGCGGGGTGCGTGGAGGCTGCTTCGATCGAGAGCCGGCATCAGCGGTGGGCCGTCCGACTCCGCCGCCAAGGTGACTTTTCGCAGCAAGAGCACACGTTGCTCCCGCTCCGCTTCGCACAGCGGCGCCAGCAGTGCGCGTTCGGACGCGATCTGATCACCGATCGTGGACGACCAGGCGCTCGCATGGCTCTCTCAACGGATCACGCACCTGTAGAACGCAGCAGTGATCCCCCGGAATCGGGACGTTGACCGGCGCCGACTGGTGACGCCCAGGAAGGTGAGTCTCGAAGGGCGGTCGGCCGCAGCAGGCGAGGGGGACGACGCGCGCCGGGGGGAGGAAATCGAGTCCGGTCCGGTCGGACGGTCAGAAGTGACGGTCGACGATGGCGCGGGCGGCTCGGCGGGCGGGGGGGACGGTGTCGCGCACGGACTCGAGGGACGCGGCGACCATCGTCCCGTCGAGGAGGAGCGTCAACTCGCGGGCGAGCGACGCGGGCTCGCGTGCGCCGGCGGCGTCCGCGAGGCCGCGGACCCAGGCGAGGACCGCCCGCTTGTGCTCGACCGTGGCCCGGTGGACGGCGCTCCCCGGCGTCGACTCGCTCGCCGTGTTGACGAACACGCAGCCGCGGAATTCGCCGTCCCCGTTCGCATCGCCCGCGCCGATCGCGTCGAACATGCCGACGAGCCGGTCGCGCGGATCGTCGCCCCCGGCGTCCGCCGCCTCCCGGAGCATGCGCCGCCACTTGGCGTCGGCCTGGTGCAGGAACGCCAGCACCAGGTCGTCCTTGGACCTGAAGTGCGCGTAGAGCGTCGCCTTCGCGACTCCGGAGTCGGCGATGATGCGGTCGATGCCGACCCCGCGGATGCCGTGCGCGTAGAACAGTTCGGCGGCGGCCCGCAGGATGCGGTCCCGGGCCGGTTCGCGTGCGGTCGTGGCCATCGGACGGCTCCTCAACGCCGTGGACGGGAGATCTCGCCTTGCGCGGAGCCCTCCACCGCCTCGGCGTAGGCGCGAGCGACGTCCGCCGCGGGGGTGCCGTCGGCGCCGTCCATGCCGAGCGCGTCGAGAGTCTCGGAGACCCAGCCGGGACTGACGGCGTTGACCCGCAGCCCGCGCGGCATCTCGATGGCGGCGGTCTCGACGAACGCCTCGATCCCCGCGTTCACGAGCGCGCCGAGCGAGGCACCCGGAATCGGGTGGTCGAAGGCGCCGCTCGTCAGCGTGACCGATCCGCCGTCCCGCAGATGCCGGATCGCCTGCCGGACCAGATGGACCTGGCCCAGCAGCTTGGCCTGCACGACGGACGATGCGTCGACGTCGGCGTCCAGCGGCGTGAGGGGCGCACCGGCCGCACAGCACACGACGGCGTCCGCGTCCGGGACGGCTTTGAACAGGGCGTCGAACGTCGCGGGATCGTCCATGTCGACCACGACCGGGCCGCGCCGGGACGCGCGCACGACCTCGTGCTCCCGCTCGAGCAGAGCGCCGACGGCCGATCCGAGCACGCCCGTCGCACCAATGATGATGACCTTCATTAGCCCCCCTCGCCGACAACCGCCACCACGCACACTAGACAGAACGGTCTGTCTGGTCAAGCTCGGTCGGCTCGGGACAAGGGGCGCGGCCAGGCCCCGCGTGGCGGCCGCGAGTTGGGGACGAAGCTGGGGATTATCGGTGGACGACGTTTTCCACCGACCCGGCGGGCCTGTGGATCGCCTTTGTCCACAGCCTGTGCAACTGGCCGGTCACATGCGGTCACGAAACGGGGTTCGTCGAGGTGAGAGCGTTATCCACGCTGTGGACGGCCACTCCTTGGGTTGGGGACAGAGCTGGGGAAGAATGGTGGACAACGAGTCGCCCGGAAATCCCCAGGGTGTGCACAAGAGTTATCCACAGGCTGTGGACAGTGGTTGTGGGCATGTGGTCATCTGAACACCTGCGAAGATGAGCCCCCAGGGGGGCGACGGACGTGGGAAACTGCCTCCTGCCTGGGGATTTCCTGTGGAGAAGATGTCCACATCTGCTGGTCGCGGGCGGGTCGACCCGCACCGGAAGTTATCCACAGTTTGTGGATGAAGAGCGTGGACGAGCCGCCGATGGTTCGCTGGGGGCATGGCGCGATGGACGATCCACAGACCGGCTGCGACGGGTGCCCGGGACGGATAGCGGGGCCGCGACGAACACCGGCCGGGCACGCGCACGCATCGGCAGGCGCCGCGTCGATCGGGACGTCCGACCGGGACGAACATCGAGCGGACCCGGCGCCGGGCGGCCACCGGCCCAGGGGCGTCCCACGGGCCGGGGGGCTGCGTCGGGACGGGACGTCCGGTCGGGGCGGAGGGGCCGGCCGTGCCCGGCGATCGGTGCGGAGGGGGAGGGGGAAGGGACGTTGGCTCGGCTTGAGACGACGATCGGACGGTGCGTGGGGACGCGCGACATCAAGGCACTGACCTGCGAACATATGTTCGAGTGCGTGATAGGGTCCCGGTCCCATGGGGCAGTTGCTGAACGAGCCGGTCCGAGCCGAGCACGACCCGGCGGGACGGCTCACCGCGTACGAGTGGCGGGGGGCGCGCTATGCGGTGGAAGAGGTGCTGAAGACGTACGGGGCGCCGGGCGACGGCCGGGTCTACCGGGTCCGCGTCAGCGGCGCCGAGGGGGTGGCCGTCGCGGAGCTGGGCCGTGACGAGGATCGCTGGCGGCTCCGGACCGTCTTCTCCGCCTGACGCGTCACCCGAGATCGGGGCGGAGCGGGCTCGCCGCGTCGGCGGGGTCGGCCACCGGGCCGACGGACCCGTACATGTCGCCGGACGACGCGAGAGCGGCGGGACGGAACTCGGCGGGGCGGAACTCGGCGGGACGGAAGGGAACGGCCCAACGGGGGGCTGGCCTGACCGAACCGGCTCCGGCGGGGCGGAAGGGAACGTCCCCTCGGGGAAGCGGCCTGATCGGGTCAGTTGGACGCGGGTCAACGGCGTGCAGGGTGCGCCGCTCGACCTGCTGACCGCCCGGATCGGAAGCCGGCACTACGCGCCGCACATCCACGACGAGTACGCCATCGGGGTGACGGTCGACGGCGTCGAGACGATGCGGTACCGCGGTGAGAAGGTCTACTCCGCGGCGGGCAGCGTCGTCGTGATCGAACCGGGAGAGGCGCACACCGGGGGGCCGGCGCAGCCCGAGGGGTTCGCGTACCTCGCCCTGTATCCGACCGGCGAGCTGCTCCGGGCCGCCGCGCCGGGGAACGCGGAGCCGCACTTCCGCGGCCCGATCATCGACGACCCGGGGCTCGGGGACGCGCTGCGGCTGGCCCACCGCGCCCTGCGCGCGGGCGAGGACCCGCTGGAGGCCGAGACCCGGCTCCTGGAGGTGTTCGACGCGCTCGTCCGGCGCCACGCGGTCCCGCCCGGCGGCGGTGACGCCGGACGCCCGGGGCCGGGGGCCGCGCGGATCGCGCGGAGCCTCGCCGAGCGGCTGGCCGACGAGCTGACCCGGCCGCCGCCGCTGGCGGAGGTCGCCGCCGACCTCGGCCTGTCGCGCTACCAGGCACTGCGCGCGTTCCGCGACGTCGTCGGCATGCCGCCGTACGCGTGGCTGGCGCAGCACCGGGTGGCACGGGCCCGCGCCCTGCTGGACACGGGGCACCGGCCGGCGGACGCCGCGGCGCTCGTCGGGTTCGCCGACCAGGCGCACCTGACCCGCTGGTTCCGCCGCGTTCTCGGGGTCACGCCGGGGGCGTACCGCAACAGCGTTCAAGACGCGACCGCCCGCCGCGCCGCATCCTGAGCCCGTGCCCGGGTCATCCGGGCGGACGACGGATGTGGAGGGTCGTGGTGAGTCGCCGCGGTTGGGTGCTGTTCTCCCTGATGTGCGTGCTGTGGGGAATCCCGTACCTGTTCATCAAGGTGGCGGTCGACGAGGTGTCGGTGGCCGTGGTGGTGTTCGTGCGGACGGCGCTGGGCGCCGCGGTGCTGCTGCCGCTCGCGTACCGGGCGGGCGGCTTCGCCGCGGCGCGGCGCCACTGGCGCCCGCTGCTGGCGTTCACGGCACTGGAGATCCTCGGGCCGTGGGCGCTGCTGTCGGACGCCGAACAGCGCCTGACCAGCTCGATGACGGGGCTGCTCATCGCCGCGGTGCCGATCGTGGGGGTGGTGCTCGCCCGCTGCACCGGGGACGCCGAACGGCTCGGGCCCGTCCGGTGGGCGGGGCTGCTGGTCGGGCTCGCGGGCGTCGCGGTGCTCGCCGCCCCGCACCTCGGGGGCGGCAGCGGGTGGGCGATCGGCGAGGTCATGCTGGTCGTCCTCGGCTACTCGATCGCCCCGATGATCGCGCTGCGCCACCTGCAGGACGTCCCCAGCCTGCAGCTCTCGGCGTCCTCCCTCGGCCTCGCCGCGGTGATCTACGCCGGTCCGGCGGCCGCCACGCTGCCCGCCCAGCTGCCGAGCGGGCGGGTTCTCGCGGCCCTGGCCGCCCTCGGGCTGGTCTGCACCGCCCTCGCGTTCACGGTGTTCTTCGAGCTGATCCGCGAGGTCGGCGCGTCCCGCGGCATGGTGTTCACGTACGTGAACCCGGCCGTCGCCGTCGTCGCGGGCGTCCTGTTCCTCGGCGAGCCGCTCACCGGGACGATCCTGGCGTCGTTCGTCCTCATCCTCGGCGGCTCCGTCCTCGCGACGGCCCGTCCGCCCGCCGAGCCCCCGGACGAGCCCGCCCCGGCACCCCCCTTGCCCGCCCGAACGGAGACCGCGGACCCGGCCTGACCGCGATCGCCCGCGTCGGCCCGGGGGGCGGCCCCGGGCCGACGCGGGCGATCGTCAGCGCAGCGTGACCACGAACTCGCGCGGTTCGCCGATGTTGCCCGCCGGGTCGATGGCGCGGTACTCGACGGTGTGCCGGCCCTTCCCGAGCCTGCCGTACGTCAGCCCGTCGATCACCGTGCCGTTCTCGGTGAAGAGCCACGGGTCGTCGGAGTCGGTCGGCCAGCCGAAGTAGTTGAACCAGCCGTCGCCGTCCACGCGGAACTCCGTCACCACGACGCCCGGACGGTCGTCCGCGCCGGTCAGCCGCATGGTGAACGGCCCGTCGAACACGTACTCCGGTGTCCGGCCCGGCCGGGTGCGCGCCGCGTCGGACAGCTCGAACGACACCGTCGGCCGCTGCGCGTCGACCGTCCAGGCGAGACGGTCGGAGCCGACCCGGGCCACGAGCCGGTGCGTCCCCTCCCGCAGCCGGAACCGGGCGAGGTCGATGTCGCGCTCGCCGCCCCGCACCCGGTGTCCGTCCAGCTCCCAGCGGACTCCGGGCGCCTTGCGCGCCGGGTGCGTCGTCTCGACGTACACGACCGACTCCGCGCCCACCGGACGGTCCGTCGGCGTCGAGCCCGTGAAAGCGGGCCGCACCTTGTCGTGGGGTGTCTTCACGCGCCCGTCCACCGTCCAAGTACGGGTCTGCGTGAGCGCCTCGGACGCTCGCACCGCGGGATCGCGGACGAACTCGGTCGGGTCCGTCACCGCGACCTCGACCGTGTACGTCCCCTTCCGTTTCGGCTTCGAGAGATCGAGCTCCGGGCCCCGCCCCACGACCCGCCCGTCGACCGTCCACGTGATCGACAGCCGATGGTCCACCGGGTGCAGGGTCTCGACCCACAGAACGCGATCGCCGCCGACCGTCGCGTCCACCGGCGTGTGCTCCTGGATCAGATCGACCTTCGCGGAGATCCGCTGGGTCATCCGCTCCCGCGACACCTGGTCGAAGTAGTAGCCGAGCGTCTTCATCAGCGAGTGCCGGCTCGGCCGCCACACGCCCGTGCCCGAGTACAGCCCGCCCTCGTACCGTCCTATGACGCCGCCCGACTCGCTCGGTTCGCCCAGCCAGCGCCACCACTTCTTCTTCTGCGTCCGCATCTCCCGCTCGGTGAGAAGCGTGTGATGCACGGACTCGGGCTCCGGCCCGTCGTACGTCCCTCCCGGGACACCCCGGTAGTAGTAGTCGTACTCGTCTTGCAGCCCGCCCAGCGAATGGCCGAGTTCGTGCGGCGCGATGAGCGCCGACATGGCGTTCCCGCCCGACGCCGTCGCGTAGGCGCCGCCCGCCCCGCCGTAGGTGTCGCTGTCGGCCAGCGCAAGGATCTGCCGGTTGCCCTCGGACGTCCCCGGCACCAGGTTCGCGTACGTCTCGGCCGCGCCCTCGTTCATCACGAGGAGCCGCTGGATTCCGTCCTCCTTGCAGCCGCTCCAGAACGCCATGCTCAGCGGCGTGTCCCTCCGCGGCGACGACGGTCCGGGATCGCAGCTCACGCCCGAATCCGGCGACGGGGTCTCGACCGTGTACACGTTGAAGTAGCTGCGGTACGACTTGAACGGCTCGATCGTCCACAGGTCGTTGAGGTGCTCGGCGACATGCGCGCGGAACTCCGGCATGTCGGCCTCGGTGTAGCCGTCGCCGAGGATCACCAGGTTGAAGCGTTCGGAGGGGTCGCCCGTGACCTGAACCGGCACCACCTTCGGCTCCACCGCCGCGTACGCGGGCGCCGACACCAGCGACACGGTGGCGACGACCGCCGTGGCCAGCGCGCCCGTCCTGCTCGTCAACACGTTCGGACCTCCTCGATACCCGCGCCGCCTGCCCCGCGATTATCGCCCCAGATCCACTTTTGTCCCGAACCGACGGCCCGCTGGATTGGACGTTGGGTCCGATAACGGCGAGTGGGTGCGGAACGCCGGGGATCGGTTGCTAGGCTGCGGAGAGCCTGGGGATGACCGACAGCGTCCGCTCGTCCCCCGGACAGGGCTCATAGTCGAAGTGAAGGGGTCCCCACCGTGAAGAAGCTGCTCATTCTCGCCGTCGTTGCTCTCGGTGGCTTCGCCGTCTGGCGCAAGCTGCAGCAGGACCGCGCCGAGCTGGACCTGTGGACCGAGGCCACGTCGTCCGACAGCTGACACCGCCGGCGACCCCTGGCCCCGGCGTGAGCGAAGCGGACGCGTCCGCCTCGGTCTCGCCGGGACCATCGTCGCGGCCGGCGCCGAGAGCGCCGTCCTCCAGCCTGCCCTGACCCGGCGCTCCGCGGCGCCGGTGACGGTGCATGCCCACGATCGAACCCGTGAAGCCGGCACCGGACCACGGGTGTACGATCGTTCCCGTTCGGCGCCGGGCCGCCGCCTGCGCAGGCCGGCGACCGGAACCGAGGGGCCTTAGCTCAGTTGGTAGAGCACCGGCTTTGCAAGCCGGGTGTCAGGGGTTCGAATCCCCTAGGCTCCACCACTAGAAGCCCA
Organism: Actinomadura cremea; assembly: GCF_014648495.1. Classification (GTDB taxonomy): domain Bacteria; phylum Actinomycetota; class Actinomycetes; order Streptosporangiales; family Streptosporangiaceae; genus Spirillospora; species Spirillospora cremea. The sequence continues at coordinate 932,049 of NZ_BMRF01000001.1, read as the reverse complement.
GGTCAGGAGCCGATTTTTCGACCTGGGCTCTTGCGTCTCACGAGCGCTTCGTGCGCTGCCGTGCCCCTTGCGTGCCCGATCGTTTTCCGGCTTCCCCTTTGCCGTACGGGAGATGTCGGCGGGGCCGCTGAGGGCCGCTGCGCGATCTAGGTGAAACGCCCTGCGTCAGCCCCGGCCGAGGACGCAGAACTCGTTGCCCTCCGGGTCGGCCAGGACCGTCCACGGCACGTCACCCTGGCCGAGGTCGATGTCGGTGGCGCCGAGAGCCCGCAGCCGGGCCACCTCCGCCTCCTTGTCGTCCACGGGGTGCGGCAGCAGGTCGATATGGACGCGGTTCCGCACAGTCTTCACATCGGGTGTGCGGAGGAACTCGAGGTACGGTCCGACACCTTCGGCGGAGCGCAGGCGCGCGTGGTCATCGGTCACCTCGTGCAGGGTCCAGTCCACCGCCTCGTCCCAGAACCGTGCCATGGCCCGCGGGTCCGCGCAGTCGACCACCACCGCGGCGATCGGCCCGGTGTCCCGGTAGATCTCCCGAGGCTCCAACACGCAGAACACGTTGCCCTCCGGGTCGGCCAGGACCGTCCACGGCACATCGCCTTGGCCCACATCGGCGGGGGTGGCACCGAGTTCCTTCAGGCGTGCGACCAGCTCCGTCTGGTGGGCCGCGGAGGTGGTGGCGAGGTCGAGGTGGGCGCGGTACTTCACCGTTTCGGGGTCCGGGACGGTGACGATATCGATGTAGAAGGCCGCGGGGTCCGGCCAGACGAAGCCCTCGGGCTCGAGGTTGGTCACACCGGGCCCCTCGCTGGAAACACCCCAGCCGAGCGCCTCCGCCCAGAACCGGCCGAGCGCCGAGTCGTCCTGGGCCTTGATGTTCGCCTGAACAAGTCGCAGGACCATGCGGCCGATCATAAGACCAGGTGAGACGAGGAACAAAAGCCGTGATCGGCTTCGCGGGTCGGGGTGGAAGGGGCTCGAGTCCCCTGGGTTCCCCGCTCCCAGGGAACGAGAGCCGCAGGCTCCGGTCGCACGGGTTCTTGACTCGTGATTCCGGGCGTTACGGCCGCGGGGAGAAGGTGGGGATGTACGACTTCCAGCTGTCGTAGTAGCTCGGGTAGGGAGCCGGTGCGGACGACTTCGGCGGGGTCGTGCTCGGGGCCGGGCGGCTGGGGGGAGGGGACGGCCGTTTCGAGGCGGACGGGGACGGAGCCGGCGCGGGCTTCGCCGCCTCGGGACGGGGCTGGTGCTCGACGACCGGCGTGCTGCTGGGCGTTTCCGACGGGGCCGGTTCCGCCCGAGTGGAGGGCGGGGTCGTTCCGGGAGCGGGCGAGACGTCCCTGCTCTCGGTGGAGGCGGCGGGCGTCCGCGTCGAGGCGTCGGTGGTGACGAGCGTGATGAGTGCGACGATGGCCGCACCGGTCGCGGCGCCCAGGAGCCAGGCCATGACGGGCAGCCGCCGTTTCGCCCGCTTCCGGGCGGGGGGTGCGGGGGTGGTCTCCCGGGTGAGCTCGACTTCGGGGACGGCGGCTTCGGGGACGGCGTCTTCTGGCGTGGGAGCGCTGTCCGGGACGGTGTCCACTGGGGCGCTCTGCAGGATGGTGTCCTCTGGGGCGGGGCGGCTCTGCTGGACGGGCGGTTGCCGGGCGTCGGGCGAGAGTGCGAGCCACGCCCGGGTCCACCGGTCCGCCTCGGCGGCGATCTGCTCCTCGGGGTACGAGCCGTCGGCGCGCATGCACGCGGTGACGAAGGCGACGACGAAGGAGAGGCGGGGCGGGTTGGGCAGCCGCTTGCCCGCGAGGTTGTCGGAGAGCGTGCTCACCGGCAGCAGGTCGGTGGGCGGCACGCCCGAGTCGGGGTCGGTTCCGGCGAGCGTGTTCAGGGTGCGCAGCGAGGGCTGACCAGCCCAGGCGCGGAGCTGCCGGAGTGCTTCGAGGAACTCTTCCGGCGTGGTCGCCGACCCAGGATTAGGTCGAGTCTGCATCTGTTCTCCCGAACTGTTCCTGTTCTAGGGAAACGTCCGATGTGCACCAGTCATGCTAGGGCCTTCGGCGGTCAGATGTACGGCAATGTTTATTGGAGGATGCGTCCAGTGGGGCGTTCCGTCCACCCTCCGGACAGCACCGGACAGGGCGAAAGGGTTGCCGGACATCGAGCCGCCTACGACGTGCTGACGGCCGGTGCCGCGCACGCGGCGCCGGACCGAGCGGGCGCCTGCCCGTGTCGCCGGGGCCCGCTTCCTCGCCGTCGCCGGGACGGGGCCGGCTCGTCCCCGGTCGGCGCCGGGGCGGGGTACCGGCCGCCGGCGCTCTCTCCGCCTGGCTACAGGTTCAATCCCGGGGTCGTGCCGAATGCCGTGGTGCGCGGGGCGAATCGGCGCGGAGGTCGCCGACTTCGTCCGGCACGGTCGAGGGCGGCCATTCCGGTGGAGCCCCCGGCCAGGGCGGCGGCGGCCCCGCGCCGGAGCCTGTGCCGACGAATCCGCAGGGGAACGCGAACGACGACCCTGCGCGGTCGATGAACCGGCATGACGCCCCGTCCGTGAGGGGCTGACCGTCCTGCCGCTTCGAGGCCGAGGCACGCGCCCGATGGCGCGGGCCTCGCGCCGTCCGGGTCAGCGGCGCGTCGCCCCGTACAGGGATCCGGCGAGGAGGACGACGCCGGAGAGCGTTCCGCTCACGAACGGGATCCAGTCGACCCGCGACATCGCGGCCATGACCATCCCGGCGGCGCCCAGGGCGGTCAGCAGGACGCCCGGTACCGCGATGGCGGTTCGCTTCCAGATCGGCGCGAGCGCGACGAAGTGCAGGCCGACTATGAGGGCGATCCAGGCGACGTTGCATTCCTGCGGCGCGTCCAGGGCCCGGAGGACGGCGATTCCGCCGAAGATCAGCGCGAACTCGGCGATCACGACGAGGCCGAACTTCGGGCCGAACCAGCTCGGGCGTTCGGCGGGCTCCGGCCCCCCGCGCGGGTCCGTGCGGAAGCCGGTCACGACGACCGCGACGAGGCAGAGGGCCGCCGCGACCCGGAGCGCGATCCCCGCGGGGCCGGGGACGGGATCGCCCGAGTTCGCCATCACGAACGCCGTGCCGAATCCGGAACCGACCAACAAACCGAGCAACTGGGGCGACATTCGGATGATCATATGCCCGGATTCGGTTCGTCCGGAGATCGCCCCGGCGGGCCTGCGCGGTGAGGGGGAGGCGGCCGAGGAGGACGTCGCAGGGGGCCGGGCGCGTCGATGAATCCCGGGGGTCGTCGGGCGCGACCCCCGGGCGGTGGCTAGTGGTGGAACACGGACGTGACGCGGGCGCCGGTGGTGCCGAGGTTGACGACGGAGCCGCCGCCGTCGGGGACGGCCCGGCAGAACGCGCCGCCGTAGCCGTCCGGGAACGCGAAGACGCCCCAGACGGCGGACCAGTCGGTGATCTCGCCGGTGCCGGGGTCCATGACGGGTTCGCGGTTCGCGACGATGCGGCGCTGCGCGATGTACGGCTCGCGGAGGCACTCGGCGACGGTGCCGGCCCACTCGCGGTCGGTCTGGTCCCAGCCCGCGCGGATGCCGCGGCCGGACAGGCCCGCGACCGGTTTGAGGATCACGGTCTCCCGTTCGGCGCGGACGCGTTCGGCGAGGTCGGGCGTGAGGGCCCGGGTCCAGGGGAGGACGCGGTCGACGAGGGCCCGGTCGCCGGGCGGCAGGTCGCATCCGGAGAGCAGCGCGAGGCAGCTCTTGTAGCCGAACATGCCGTTGCTCACGGGCGTCCACAGGACGACGCGCCCGTCCTCGTGGGCGCGCTGGACCGTTTCGGCGGGACGCTCGTTGCGGTCGTCGCGCGCGATCTGGTTCGTGCTGTAGTAGCGCAGGACCAGGTCGATGGGCTTGCCGTGGAGGTACAGGCGCCCGTCGCGGGTCTGCACCTGGTCGACCTCGCCGTAGACGAGGTCGACGCCGTGGCGGCGCATCGCGTCCTGGAACGAGCGGTGCAGCGCCTCGTACGCCGCGATGCCGTCGACGCCTTCGAGCGTCGCGACGACCGGGGCGTCCGTGCCGGTGGCCTGGACGAACTGGCGTGCGATCGCCGCGGTGGTGTCGACGTGCGTGAGGCCGTGGTCCTCGGCGAACGCGCGGAACGGCCTGGCCTCCAGGAGCGCGCGGCCGCTCTCGCTGACGTCGACGCCGCCGAGTTCGCTGCCGACGTTGAACTCCATCAGCCGGTAGCCCGATCCCTCCTGGTAGAGGTCGGCGCGTCCGTAGAGGATGGGTTCGCCGGAGAAGCGGGACATGATGTCGATGCGCCGCTCGTCCATGCCGAGCGCGGCGCAGAACGCGCGGACGTCCCCGCCGAACAGGCGGTCCGGCAGGGACGTGAGCAGGCGGAACAGCCCGGACAGGTCGTCGGCCGCGCGGCGGACGCCGTCCTCGTCGCAGAACATCGGGCGGGGCAGCAGGTACTTGCCCCAGGCCTCCGCGAACGACTCGGGGAGGTCGGCGGACGCCATGACGTTGCGCAGCGCGGGGTCGGCGGCGCAGGCGTCCAGGTACTTCGCGGTGACCATCAGGCGTCGGCCTCGACGTCCAGGTCCTTCTCGATGGCGCGGATGGCCTCCCGGTCGGCGTGGATCTGCGCGGAGTCCTCGTGGGCGAGGATGATGTAGCCCATCGTCATGCTGGCGAACAGGTCGGTGCTGGCGTCGACGTGGTCGCCGGTCCGGACGAGGTGGACGGGCGAGTGGTAGCTGGGCAGGGCGCGGGCCGCGTCGTAGATCTCGGCGTTGCGGACGATCCCGGTGGAGTGCGACATCAGGAACACGGCCATGACGTTGCGCCGCAGCGTGTAGCCGGGCGGGAGCTTGGGGCCGAGCCCGCGGCACACGTCCACGATCCGGGTGACCTGGCTCTCGCCGGTGGCGATCTCGGTGACCGCGGGGTTGCCGGCGCCCGCGAGACGCGCGTTGACTTCCAGCAGCCGCGGCCCGTCCGGGGTCATCATGATCTCGGTGTGGGCGGCCCAGTTGCGCAGCCCGACGGCGTCCAGCGCGCCGAGCCCGTACTCGATCATCTCGCCGTGGGCGCCGGTGTCGTAGGGGAGCCACTCGACGGAGTCGTACACCGCGATGCCCTCGCCGTACGGCACCCGCCGGTACTTGATCATGTCGGTGATGGAGTGCCGGCCGTCGTGGCTGACGGTGTCGATGGCGTACTCGACGCCGGTGAGCTGCTCCTGGACGAGGACCTCCTCGGCCACGACGTCCAGCTTGTCGCGGGTGCCGAGCATCGCGTCGAACCGCTCGCGCCAGCCCTCGCCGCCGGGCGCGCGGCTCACCCCGACGGTGCCCGCGCTGGTCGGCGGCTTGATCACGAGGTCGTGCCCGGCGAGCCCCTCGCGGTCGATCCAGGCGGCGACCGCGGCCGGGTCGGTGGTGCAGATCTGCCGGGGGACGGGCAGCCCGGCGTCGGCGAGGGCCCGGTGCATGAGGTACTTGTGCCGCCGGGCGTCCACGAGCGCGGCGTCGTTGGAGAACTCGGGGGCGAGCGCGTCGGACAGGTCCTGCGCCTCCTGCAGCGCGGCCTCGACGCCGGGGACGACCGCGATCGGCTTCAGCGCGCCGAGCCGGGCGATCGTCTCGTCGATGTCGCCGTGGTGGTTGATGACGGCGTCGTACTCGGCGGGGTCGTGCGAGGAGTGCAGCGGCCCGAGGGACGGGCCCGCGTAGTCCATCACCGCCACCGGGCTGAAGCCCGCCCGCCGCAGCGCGGGGGCGACCATCGCCGCCGAGGTGAAGGGGCGGACGATCGCGACGACCGGCTTGTCCATGGGGTTCCACCTTCGAGTTCGGTTGATCTGTCGGTCATTCGGCGGCCGAGGCCAGCGCGGGCTCCTTGGCCGCGGGCCGCCGGCGCGCCATGCCGGCGCCCGCCGCGACGCACGCCGCGGCGGCCAGCCCGCAGGCTCCGGTGAGCACCCACACCCCGGACCCCCACGCCTGCCACGCGGCGACGCCGATGATCGGGCCGAGGGCGTAGCCGGCCTGCTGCGGGACGGTCGCGGCGGCGATGTAGCGGGCGCGCAGCGCGGGCGGGGCGACCAGGCCGGGGTAGGCCATCATCGACGGGGCGGCGATGACCTCCCCGAACGTCCACACGACGGTCGCGAGCACGAGGATCGCGACCGGTGTCGGCCCGGTGTAGATCAGGTGCCCGATGCCGAGGACCGCCATCCCGATCGTCATCGGCAGCCCGATCGGGAGCCGCTGCGTCCATTTCGACAGCAGCACCTCGAACACGATCACGATGGCGCCGTTGACGGTGAGCAGCATCGCGTACATCTGCTCGCTGTGGCCGCTGCCCGTCACGAACAGCGGCAGGGCCGCCGAGCCCTGGATGTAGGTGACCGCGGTCAGGAAGAGGCCGAGGACGACGAGCATGAACCGCCGGTCGGCGGCCACCTGCCGGTATCCGGCCCGCTCGCCCGCCGCGGATTCGCCGCCGCCCGGTTCGGGATCGCCCTTCAGCACGAGGTACGCGACGACGCCGAACGCCAGGGACGTCGCGGCGTCGACGTAGAACAGGGCGTCGTAGGACGCGTACGCCAGCAGCAGCGCGGCGCCGAGGGGCCCGAGCGTCGCGCCCACGTTGAACGTCAGCCGCAGCACCGCGAAGACCATGACGTGCCGGTTCTCCGGCGTCAGCTCCACGACCCACGCCATCGCGGCCGGACGGTACGCCTGCGCGGTCAGTCCCGCGCCGGCGGCGACCGCGGCGCCCACCCACATGTTCGGGACGTGCACGAGGCCGGCGGTCAGCAGGGCGGTGCCGGCCATCGACCCGATGATGACGCGCCGGTAGCCGAACCGGTCGGCGGCGGCGCCGCCGACCGCGGACCCGGAGATCCGGCCGATCATCAGGGCGGTCAGGACGACCCCGGCCTCCCAGGCGGAGAACCCCCGGTTCGTCAGGTACAGCACCAGGAACGCGTTGAGGAACGCGGCGAGGTTGCTGATCAGGTTGCCGACGACGAGGATCCGGACCGTCCCGTTCATCTGCCGCAGGGTGGCGATGATCGTCGGCGGCTTCGCGTCGGGCTTCCCGGGCGTGCTCACGGCGCCTGCTCCAGCGGGGTCCCGGTGAAGGTGAAGAACCGGTCGGCGTCCGCCACGGCCGCGCCGGTCTCGTCGAGCGTGTCGCCGACGGCGATGACGAAACCGCTGCGGGCCAGGCCGTACGGCGGGAGCCGCAGCCGCATGCCCGGCTCCACGGCGACCCGGATCTCCGTGATCGGCGGCCGGAGGAGGTCCTCGCGCGCCGACGCCGACGTGATCTCCATGTCGTGCGCCGGGTACCCGAACCGGACGGACGCGGCGCGCGGCGGCCCGCTGAACACCACGGTCGGCGGGCGGCCCGCGTTCACGTCGGCCGCCGCGAGCGGCGCGTCCACCCCCGACGTGAGCAGCCCCAGGTACGGGATCATCCCGCCGCCGAGCCGGACGTTGATCTCGACGACCTGCGGCCCGTCCGGCGTGAGCTTGAACTCGATGTGGGTGTACCCGTCGGTGAACCCGACCGCCTCGTGCGCCCGCCGCAGCGTCTCCCGCATCTCCGGGTCGTGCAGCAGCGGGTCGGCGGCGTCGACGTCGTGGCCGATCTCCTCGAACGCCATCCGGCCGTCGCCGAGCACCTTCCGGGCGACGATCAGCGGCGTGCACGTCCCCCGGTGCAGGACGCACTCGATCGCGACCTCCGGCCCGTCGAGGAACTCCTCGACGAGCACGTAGTCGTCGAACTGCCGGATGCCGCCCATCCGGACCCCGTCGGTGAGCGCGAACGCCGCGTCCAGCTCGTCCGGTCCGGCGACCTTGCGGACGCCCATGCTGCCGCCGAGGTTGCGGGGCTTGAGGATGACCGGGTAGCCGATCCGGTCGGCGAACGCGCGGGCGTCGTCCAGGGTGGAGACGGCCAGCGACGCGGGCTGCGGCAGTCCGGCCGCCCGCAGCGCCGCGCGCGTCGCGCTCTTGTCGCGGCACCGCGCGACGGCGTCCGGGTCCAGGACGGGGAAGCCGAGTTCGGCGGACAGGTGCGCGGACGTCTCGATGTACACCTCGTCGTAGCAGAACACGCCCGCGACCTCGTGTTCGCGGGCGACCTCCCCCGCCGCCGCCGCGAGCTTCTCGAGGTCGAGGCAGTCGACGACGGTGTGCCCGACGATGTAGGGGTCCTCCCACGTGGGCGGCGCCGGGTTCAGCAGCCACAGCCGGTACCGGGCCGACACCGACTCCAGGATGTAGGCGCGGTACACCGAGTAGCTGCTCGCGATCAGGAGCAGAAGCGGACGCTCGTCGCCCGCGCTGTCATGCGACATACGATCCTCGCTCGCTAGAAATACTCTTCAAGAGGGCCGCGGCGGCGGACGTCCAGGGTGGCGCAGTGGAAACCGCCGCCGAAGGTGTTGACCGTGCGGAAAGGCACGGGGATGGGGGTGAAGCCCTCCTTCTCGAGGAGGCGGAGAAGTTCGGTCTCCTGGGCTTCGACGAAGATGCGGTCCTGGTCGAGCATCAGCGTGTTCATGGCGATCCAGCGGCTGCAGAAGTACATCGTCTGGTCGGCGGGGATGGCGGGTTCCGGGCAGACGATGACGTCCCAGTCCGCGAACATCTCGGGGAGTTCGGGGACGCGCTCGGGGTTGATGAGGACACGGCCGGGGCGCAGCGGGACGAACGTGGCGTTGAGGTGCATCGGGTGGTCGTCGAGGAACGCGACCTCGTGGACGCGGAACTCGTCGCCGAGGAGGCGGCGGACCCAGTCGATGCCGAAGCGGTTCGTGACGTGGCTGCGCTGGACGAGGATGTCGCGGCCGAAGCGCATGAAGTCGCCGGCGTCCACGATCGGCTCGAACTCGGTGATCACCGAGGTCTCCGCCGGGAACGGGTCGTTCGGGTCGGGGGCGGCGGGCTTCGCGGCGGCGTAGCCGGGGTTGTAGGACGCGTCGGTGAGCTGGGGCTTCGGGGCGGCGACCCAGCGGGCGCCGCGCCGGAAGTAGTCCTTGAAGATCGTCCGGAAGGGGTGGGTGGCGAAGTAGTACGAGCGCCAGCCCATGGTGGCCTCGACGATCTGGTCGCCGGCGACGAGGGCGATGTCGCGGGGGAAGGTGTGGGAGGAGCCGCCGGTGGACGACCAGTCGGCGGTGCCGAACGGGGCGGACTGGTCGACGGGGTCGGGGCGCCGGACGGTGACGCCCTCGGCCTCGAGGATCGCCGCGAAGCCGTCGAGCTCGGCGCGGGCGGCGTCCAGCTGGTCGGCCGGGAACCCGCCGCCGCCGTTGCGCCGGTAGAAGTCCCACGCCTCGGGCGGGACGGTCGCCTCGACGGCGGGGTGCCAGGGCGGGACGGCGGCGCCGTCGATGACGCCGACGATGACCTCTTCGAGGGGGTCCCACTCGTTGAAGGAGGAGACGGGCGACTCAGGCATCGTGGGTCCTTTCGGCGGTCCGGGTGGACACGCGGGCGCGTGACGAGGCGGCGGTGAGGCCGTGCAGGCGGTGCGCGGGGACGTGCAGGACGTCGCCCTTCTCGAGGAGGTGCGGGCGGTCGGTGGCCCACGCGTGCACGTGGACGGCGCCGTCCTCGACCTCGATGAGCCGGTCGGCGTCGTGGACGCCGGTGGTGAACGGGTCGCCCGGCCGCAGGGTGGTGACGGACGCGTCGTCGTGCGCGTTCGCCGGGAGCGCGGAGCCGGTGTGGTCGTCGAGGGTGTCGGCCCACGCGATCTGGGCGCGGAAGTCTTCGTCGCCCAGGCGCAGCAGGAGTTTGGTGTCCTCGATGCCGCGCACGAGTTCGGGGATGACGAGTTCGCCGTGCGTGCGCGCCAGCCCGAGGAGGAGGTTCTCGTACGTCATGCGTCCGTGGTGGACGTCGATGTGGGCGTGCTCGTCGCAGTACTTGGCGTCCACGCGGTCGCCGTAGACGGCGCGGAGCATGACGCCGGTGTCGGCGAACCCCTGGGCGAACAGCCATTCCAGGTAGGTCACCGCCGCCATGTAGCGGAACATCCCGCGATGGTCTTCGGTGAGCCAGTTGAAGTAGTTGACGCCGATGAGGGAGCTGGTGAGGTAGAAGTTCCAGTACGCGTGCAGGTCGGTGCGGAGGCCGACGCTGGCGAGCATCTCCTTGAAGATCGTGCTGTGCTTGGCGCCGTAGACGCCGTACCCGAACTCGTCGTTGAAGATCTTGAAGAGCTCGGACTGCTCGACGCCGTAGGAGCCGCCGAGGTTGCGGGCCATCGCGGACGCCTCGGTCAGCGCGTCCAGCGCGAGCTGGATCAGGTGCAGGCCGGCGGCCTCCTCGGGGTGCCGGCACTCGGTGATCGCCCGCATGGTGCCGCCGACCGGGGCGGCGGTGTCGACGGCGGGGTTCACCCCGGACGCGTCGGCGGGGGCGCCCGCGCCGCCGACCTCGGCGAGGAAGTACTCCTGCAGGTCGTCGAGGGTCCGGACGGGCGGCACCGGGACCGCGTCGTCGAGGAAGGAGAACGCGTAGCGCTCCAGGCCGGGACGGACGGTGTCGCGGAGCCGCCGGACCTCGTCGCCGTAGAAGAGGTCGAAGTCGTCCTTGGCGGTGGCGAGCCCCCCGGGCGGCAGGAGGATCATGTCGCTCTCGTAGGCGTTGCACAGGATCCGCCCGGCGGCGAGCTGGCCGGGCCCGAGGAACTGCGCGAGGGTGGCGGGGACGCCGAAGTCGACGGCCGGGGCGACCGGGCCGATCGGCCGCCGGTACGGGTTGCCGGTGATGTAGACGTCCGGTCCGGGCTGGAAGATCGGTTGCGTGCAGTACGCGGCGAGGGCCGGGGACTGCGCGGTCTCGGTGATCGTCATGCCGTCTCCTCGGCGTGCGGGGCGACCTCGAAGCGGACGTGCCGTCCGTCGTGCAGCGCGGTGACCGCGACGGGGTCGCCGGGCTGGACGAGCGGCGGGACGGGCACGCACTGGATCGCCTGCTTCCAGTGCGACTCGACGCCGGGCGCGTTGGTGACCGTGACGCCGGGCACCAGGTCCATCTCGAACCAGAACGCGATGGCGTGCAGCCGTCCGGGGGAGGTGGGCCGGACCTGCAGGTCGACGCGCTGCGGGGACGCGTCGGCGGTGCTCAGGTCGAAGTCGAACACCTGCAGCGGCTCGGACAGGACGCGGTGCTCGTGCCGGTGCAGCCGGGAGTCGAAGTACTCCAGCGTCGACAGCCGGTTGAACGGCGCGAGGTCGAATCCGTGCAGCTTGCCGACGTGGTTCTTGCGGTGCAGGTGGACGCTCTCGACGAGCTGCGCGTAGACCCGCGCGCGGCACGGCATGATCGTCGCGTCCGGGGTGAGCAGGTGCTCGCGGGCGTGCGCGATGGTGCCGAGGATGCCCTCGCCGAGCAGGCCGCAGTCGACGATCTCGGTGACGAGCAGGTCGGCGCGGCGCGGCAGGTCGCCGGGGACGGTCATCCGGGTGGACATCTTCGGGACGACCCGCACCGTGTCGTCGTATCCGGCGGTGCGGACGACCTCGACGGCGGTTCGGGCGACGGACGGCTGGCCCTCGCAGGCGACGACGCCGCGGGCTCCGGCGCGGGCGGCCATCATGGCGAGCAGCCCGGACCCGGCCCCGATGTCGAGGACGAGCGCGTCCGGGTTCGCGGTGACGGCCCGCCGGATCGCGAGGTCGTAGAGGTCGGCGCGCTCCTCGTCGTGGAGCATCTCCCAGTGCCAGCGGGGCACGGCGTGCCGGACGGCGCGGCCGAGGCCGAGCAGCGCGTCCTGGTTGTGCCGGTCGACGCCGAGGATGAGCCGGTAGGCGCGGGCGGCGTCCTCGTAGCGGCCCTGGTCGTGGAGGTCCCGCCCCCAGGCGAGGAACTCCGTGACGTCGGCCGGCGTGGTGTCGTGGGCGATGGTCACGGCCGGGCCTCCCGGGCTCGGGGTGGAGGGGGTCAGCTGCATACGGGCTCCCGGTCCGCGGGGAGGTTCGCGAGGACCTCCTTGCGCAGGACGGACACGGGCTCCGTGCCGTCGGGGAGCAGGACGACGGCCTCGTCGCCGCTGCGCACCATCGGCAGGCAGCCGCGGCGGACGGCGGCGACGCCGACCTTGGTGCCGTGCCAGGGGCAGCTGAGCCGCCGCCCGTCGGGGGTGGGCCGGGCGAGGGAGAGCGGTCCGCCGCGGTGCGGGCAGTGGTCGCGGACGAGCAGCGGCGGGCCGCCCGCGCGCAGGACGAAGTACCGGTCGTGGCCGACGTAGACGGTGTTGTGCCTGTTCAGGTCAATGACGATGACGCGTGCCATCGGTTCCTCTTCGGGTGCTCGGCGCGCACGAGGGCAGGCGGGGGCGCGGGTGCGGCCGTCCGCCCGTCCGGGCGCGGGTGGGATCGAAGGGGCACGCCCTCAGGCGCGCGGGGGAGCGTGGCGGGTCATCCGTCCGTGTCGACGGGATGGACGAGGCAGGCGGCCTCGGGCGTCACGGCGCGCAGTCCGTGCAGGCGTCCGGCGGGAACGAGGAGCACGTCGCCGCGCCCGAGGCGTTCGGGCGGCCCGGTGGGGGTCGCGACGAGGTCGGCCTCGCCTGCGGCCATCTCCAGGACGACGTCGCCGTCGCGGGTGCGGGTGCCGAAGGGCGCGTCCGGGGTCAGGACGATCCGGTCCGGTTCGGCCCCGCTCGCGGTGCGGGCGTCCGCGGCGAGCTCGCGGTACCGGGGCAGGTCGTCCGACCAGCGGATCTGCGCGGCGGTGTCCTCCTCGAACCAGCCGCCGACGAGCCGGGACTCGGCGACGCCGCGCAGCAGCTCGGGGACGACGCGGGGGCCGTGCCGGTCGGCGAGGGCGAGCAGCACCTGGTCGCGGGTGATGCGGCCGTGGTGCTCGTCGATGTGCGCGTGCTCGTCGCAGTAGTGCAGGTCGACGGAGTCGCCGAAGATGTCGCGGAAGACCTTGACCATTTCCACGAATGCGGGGGCGAAAACGGCTTCGGCATAGGTCACCGCGCCCGCGTAACGGAAGAATTTCGCGTGGTCGCGGGACAGATAGTAGTAATAGTTGTTCGTGGCCAGCGGTCCGGCGAGATAGAAGTTCCAGTACGCGTGCACATGGGTCGCCATGGCGCGGCTGCGCAGCATCTTGGCGAAGATGGTGGTGTGCTTCGCGTCGTGGACGCCGTACCCGAATTCGTCGATGAAGATCTTGAACAGGGCGGACTGCTCGGGGCCGTAGGCGCCGGCGAGGTTGCGCGACATCGCGGACGCCTCGGTGAGGCCGTCCAGGGCGAGCTGCACGAGGTACAGGTCGGCGGCGGTGCGCCGGTCGCGGGCGGCGGCGACGGCGGCGAGCGCGGGGGACGGGCCGGTGGCGGCCTCGGCGACGACGTGCCGGAAGTAGGTCTCCAGGACGTCGGTGGTGTCGGCGCCGCTGACGTCGACGGCGTCGGCGAGGCAGCCGAACGCGAGACGTTCCAGTTCGGAGGCGGAGCTCTCGCGGAGTGCGCGCAGGTCCTCGCCGTAGAAGAGGTCGAAGTCCCCGTGCAGGGGGGCGAGGCCCTGCTCGGGGAGCAGGACGGTCTCGGCCTCGTAGAAGGTGCCGAGGAGCCGGTGCGCGGCGAGGGCGCGGTGCGCGGACGGGCCGTCGGCGGTGAGCGGCCGGGCGAAGTCGGACGCGGCGAGCGTGTCCGGGGCGAGGGCCCGGCGGTACGGGTTGGAGGCGTGCAGGACCTGGGCGTCGCCGCGGAACAGCGGGCCGCGCGCGAACGCGAGGAGCCGCTCTCCGAGGGATGCGCCGGCAGGGCCGTCGACAGAGGTCACCTGAGACTTGAGAGTCATTTAATTGTACCGTTCACCTGACTACGCGTGGATTGGTGTAGCAAAAGGTGTGCGAAGCCGATTGTGTCGGCCCGGTGCGCATCAAACGGTTCGTGATTCGCAGGTGTGCGATCTATGGAATCACTGCGGTGGCCCCCTCACCTCGTTGTGAAAGACCAGTTCCTCGGTCGGCCGGAACGTTAACAGCGGTCTTCCGCAGCGATCAATGAACGGAGTGTGATGGGTCGTCGGTGCCGACCGGCCCCGGCCGCCCCCTTGACGGCCGCGCCGGATCCTGGCAAGGGGCGGTACGGGGGGTGCGGCGCGGTGCCCGGCGGGCGGGCGGGAACCGGTGCTGACCTCGACGGCCGATGATCAAGCACGCGGGCGGACGCGGCCGGACGGACGGGCGCCGCGTGCGGCGCACGGGCGCGTGCGAGGCCGCGGCGGGCGTCCCGTCCGGGTGTCGGTCGGCCCGGATCGGTGTCCGGATGCGGCCATCGAGGGGCGGTCAGCGCCCGCCCCCGGCCGCCCTTCGGATCGGGGGCCGTATTACGGCCCGACCATAATACGGACCGATTTTCTCGTCAGGAAGCGTGCACTCGCTTACCGCCGGAGACGTCTCCCACACGGTGCTGCCCTCGGTCTCCTCCGGGGCCGTCCGCCCGCAGCGGGCCGGAGGTCATGCGAGGTAGGCGAGGGCGGCGGCGGTCAGGGCGGTGGTGCCGGCCCGGATGCTCGGCTCGGGGTCGGGCGCGAAGAGGGCGCTGTGGTTGCCGGGGAGGTTCGCGAGCTTCTCCTCCGGCGTCTCGCCCGCCGCGCTCCCCCAGTCCTCCCAGGAGGTGCCGCCGAAGAACCAGAAGTTCGCGGGGACGGCCGTGCCGCCGTTGTGCTCGGCGCCGCCGAAGACGGAGAAGTCCTCGCTGCCCATCATCGGGCCGTGCTCCAGTACGGCTTCCGCGCCGAACAGCTCGGCGTGGACGGCGGCGACGCGCGCGTCCGCGTCGGCGTCGTTCACGGTGAGCGGGAAGACGCCCGACACGGTGAGCTCGGGCGGGCGCGGCGCGCCCGCGGCGGCGCACTCGGCCTCGGCGATGCGGCGGATCGCGGCGAGGACGCGCTCGCGGGTCCGCTCGGACTGGGTGCGGACGTTCAGCGCGACGTACGCCTCGTCGGGGATGACGTTCGCGGCGGTCCCGGCGTGGATCCGCCCGGCGGTGACGACGACCGACTCGCGCGGGGAGACCTCCCGGGACACGATCGTCTGCAGCCGGGTGATCAGGTGCGCGGCGATGACGATCGGGTCGACGCACTGCTCGGGGGACGAACCGTGCCCGCCGCGTCCGAACAACCGGACGTCCACGGTCGTCGCGGCGGACATGATGAGGCCCGGCCGGTGCACGATCGCGCCGACCGGGAACGGGCCGACGTGCTGGCCGAGGACGACGTCCGGGCGCGCGAGGTCCGCGTACGCGGGGTCGCCGACCATCGCCTCGGCGCCCTCCCCCAGCTCCTCGGCGGGCTGCCCGACCGCCAGCAGCGTGCCCGACCAGCGGCGCCGGGACCGCGCGAGGGCCTCGGCGGTCCCGGCGAGGCAGGTGACGTGGACGTCGTGGCCGCACGCGTGCATGACGCCGTCGAGGGTGCTGGCGTACGGCAGGCCGGTCCGCTCGGTGACGGGCAGGGCGTCCATGTCGGCGCGGACGAGCACGACGGGGCCGTCGCCGTTGCGCAGCTCGCCGACGACGCCGGTGCCCCCGACGCCCTGCGTGACCTTGAACCCGGCGGTGTGCAGGCGGGCGGCGAGGGCCCCGGCGGTCCGGTGCTCCTGCCAGGACGGTTCGGGGTGGGCGTGCAGGTCGCGGTAGAGGTGCCCGAGCGCGGGGGCGTGCTCGGCGAAGTCGCTCAGGATCTCGCGGGTCTGCTCCGCTGCGCGGCTGGTCAACCGGACTCCTCGGCGGGAAGGGACGGCGCGCTGGCGAGCAGCCGCCTGGTGTACGGGTGGGCGGGCGCGTCGTAGATGCGGCCCTGCTCGACGACGGCGCCGCGGTGCATGACGGCGACGGCGTCGCTGACGTGCCGGACGACGGCGAGGTCGTGCGAGATGAAGAGCATCGTCAGGCCGAGCCGGGCGCGCAGGTCGGCGAGCAGGTTGAGCACCTCGGCCTGGACCGAGCAGTCCAGCGCGGAGGTGATCTCGTCGGCGACGATGACGTCCGGTTCGGCGACGAGGGCGCGGGCGATGGCGATGCGCTGCCGCTGCCCGCCGGAGAACTCGTGCGGGTAGCGGTCGGCGGCGTCGGCGTCGAGCGCGACCCGCTCCAGGCCGCCGGCGATCGCGGCGCGGTCGGCGCGGGCGCGGCGCGGGTCGATCGCCTCCGCGAGGGCGCGGCCGACCCGCATCCGGGGGTCGAGGGAGCCGTTCGGGTCCTGGGAGATCAGCTGGACGCGGCGGCGGACGGCGGTGAGCCGCGCGCCTCGCAGGCCGGACACGTCCCGCCCGTCCAGGAGGATTCGCCCGGATCGCGGCCGGACGAGACCGACCACGGCCTTGGCCAGTGTCGACTTGCCGGAGCCGGACTCGCCGACGAGACCGAGCGTGGTGCCCTTCGGCACGGCGACGGTCACGTTCTGGAGGACGGTGTGGGCGCGGCGCCCGTGCCCGAACACGACCGTGACCCTATCGGCGGCGAGCACAGGGGGTGAGGGTTTCTCGCTCATTGTGCACTCTCCGTGGTGATGCCGGCGTCCGCGAGCGCGTGGCACGCGGCGGTGTGCCGGTCGCCGAGGGGGACGGTCGCGGGCGGGACGTCCGCGCACTCCGGCAGGACGTGCGCGCAGCGGGACGCGAACGCGCATCCGGCGGGACGGTCGGCCGGTGCGGGCGGCCGCCCCGGGATCGTCGCGAGCGGCTCCCCGGCCTCGGTGTCGAGGCGGGGCGTCGCGGCGAGGAGCGCCCGCGTGTAGGGGTGCCGGGCGCGTCCGGCCCGCAGCTCCGCGACGGGGAGCTCCTCGACGATCCGTCCCGCGTACATCACCAGCACGCGGTGGCACAGGGACGCGATGACGCCGATGTCGTGCGAGATGAACAGCATCGCGGTGCCGTCCCGCCGGTTGACGTCGCGGAGCAGGTCGAGGATCTCGGCCTGCACGGTGACGTCGAGGGCGGTGGTGGGCTCGTCGGCGATCAGCAGCCGCGGCCCGGTGAGCAGCGCGGACGCGATCATGGCGCGTTGCCGCATCCCGCCGGACAGCTCGTGCGGGTGCTGCTTCAGCCGCGCCGCCGGACGGGTGATGCGGACGTCCGCCAAGCCCCGTTCGGCGCGCGCGCGGGCCTGCGCGCGTCCGAGCCCCCGGTGGCGGCGGAGCACCTCGGTGAGCTGCCCGCCGACGCGCAGCGCGGGATTGAAGGAGGCGGCCGGATCCTGGTAGACGACGCCGATCTCGGTGGCGAGCCGGTCGGGGGACGCGCGGCCGAGCAGGTCGAGGTCGGCCAGCCGGAGGGCGGCGGCGTCGGCGCGCACGGTGTCGGGCAGCAGCCGGGCGGCGGCCATCGCGGTGAGGCTCTTGCCGGAGCCCGACTCCCCGACGACGCCGACGATCTCGCCGGGACGGACGTGGAACGACACGCCCGCGACGAGCTCGACGCCCCCGGCGGAGACGCGCAGGTCGTCCACGACGAGCAGCGCGTCGTCCGGAACCGGGGCGGCGGGCGTCGCCGCCCCGGAGCGGACGGGCCGCGCGCCCGCCGCGCGCCGGCCCCGGCGCGGGTCGGCGCCCGCGGCGAGCCCGTCCCCGACGAACCCGGCGAGCACGCCCGTGAGCGTGATCGCGACCGCCGGGCCGAGCGCCTCGGCCGGGTTCGTGTAGAGGGCCTCCAGACCGGTGTCGAGCAGCGCGCCCCAGTCGTAGGACGGGGACTGCACGCCGAGCCCGATGAACGACAGGCCCGACAGCGCGGTGAGCGTCCCGGCGAACGCGACCGACAGCAGCACCAGCAGCGGCTCGGCGATGTTCGGCAGCAGGTGCCGGGTCAGGACGCGGTGCGGCGGGACGCCGAGCAGCCGCGCGGCGGCGACGAAGTCGCGCCCGGCGACGGACGCGGCGAGGTTCGCGGTGAGCCGGGCGAACGCGGGGCTCCACGCGACGCCGATCGCGACCACGGACGCGACGGTGCCCGCGCCGAGGATCGTCGCGACGGCGAGGGCGAGGATCACCGCCGGGTACGACACCATGACGTCGATGAGGCGCAACCCGGCCTCCCGGACGCGCCGCCCCGCCACCTGCACGGCGGTGCCGAGGAGGACGCCGAGGGTCCCGGCGATCGCGGTGGCCAGCACGGTCATGACGAGCGTGAGGCGGGTGGCGACGAGGGTGCGGGCGAGGACGTCGCGGCCGAGCGCGTCCGTCCCGAGCCAGTGCTCGCCCGACACGCCCTGCCGGGCCGCGCCGGTCAGCGCGGTGGCGTCGTCGCCCCAGACGAGCGGGGCGACGGCGGCGAGCCCGGCGATCAGGCCGAGCCCGGCGAGCCCGGCGACCAGCCCCTTCGAGCGGCGGATCATGAGGTGCTCCTCGCGGTGAGCGTGCGCGGGTCGAGCAGCCCGAGCAGCGTGTCGATGAGCAGGTTGAGCAGCGCGGCGATGATCCCGAGGACGAGCACGGTCCCCTGGATGACCGGGTAGTCGCGGTTGATGATCGCCTCGACGACGCGGCTGCCCATGCCGGGCCAGGCGAACACGCTCTCCACGATCACCGTGCCGCCGAGCAGCGAGGTCAGCGTGAGCCCGCCCATCGTGAGCGTGCTGGTCAGCAGGTTCGGCAGCGCGTGCCGCGCGTACAGCGACAGCGGCGGCAGGCGGCGTCCGCGCGCGGTCCGCATGTAGTCCTGGTCGAGGACGACCGCGGTCTCCCGCCGGACGATCCGGGCCAGGACGCACGCCGGCCCGACCGCGATCGCGAGGACCGGCAGCAGCAGCGACGGCGGCGACGCGGCGCCCGCCGCCGGGAGCAGTCCCAGCGAGATCGCGAAGACCAGCACGAGCAGGGTGCCGATGACGTACTCGGGGGTCGCGCCGAGCATGCCGGTGCCGAACGTGAACGCGGTGTCGAGCCGTCCGCGCCGTCCGCCCCGGGTGGCGATCGCGACGGCCATGCCGAGCGGGACGGCCGACACCAGCACGATCGCGATGGCGAGGAACGCGAGCTCGGCGGTGAACGGCATCCGTCCCGCGATCACGTCCGCGACCGGTTCGCCGGTCTGGAAGGACGTCCCGAGGTCGAAGCGCAGGAGGCCGGTCACGTACGAGACGAACTGCTCGGGCACGGACTGGTCGAGGCCGAGGTCGTGCCGGATCTGCTCGACCTGCTCACCGGTCGCGCCCGTCCCGGCCAGCGCGCGCGCCGGATCGCCTGGGATGAGCTGCACCATCAGGAAGGTCGCGGCGACGAGGGTGACGAGCACCCCCGCGACCCCGGCCAGCCGCCGGGCGGCGAACCCGAGCCACGGATGGACGGCCGGTCCCCGCTCCTTCGAGACGGGCGACGCGTCCGCCATCAGTCCTTGATCCGGAAGCTCGACGGGTCGGCGGCGCCGTTCACGATCGAGGCGTCGCCGCGCTTCCCGAACACGAACGCGACCGGCACGGTCGACAGCGGGACGACGTCCGCGCGCTCCAGCGCGCTCCGCTGCGCCTTCGCCCACGCCGCCGCCTTCGCCTCCTCGTCGGTCGTGGACATCGCCTCGCCCAGCGCCCGCGCGAACGCCGGGTCGTCGATCGCGCCGAAGTTGCGGCCCGCGGGCGGCGGCGGGCCGGTCAGCAGCATCGCGCCGGAGGTGAGCGTTCCGGAGAAGTTGAGGTGGGCCATCACGGTGAGGTCCCAGTCGCCCCCGCCGCCGAGCACCTCGGTCGACCAGGTCGCGTTGTCGACGTTGCGCAGCTCGACGTCCGCCCCGGCCGCGCGCAGCGCCTCCTGCACGTAGGCGTTGCCGGAGCCGCCCGCGACCGCGTTCGTCCCGGTGAGCCGGACCTTGACGCCGTCCAGCACCTTCCTCGCCGCCGGATCGGTCATCGTGCGCGGCGACGCGTCGGTGCCGGCGTACGGGGTCGTGCCGTCGCTCCAGCTCTTCATGACCTCGCCCCGGCCGCCGAACACCTTGTTGAACGCGGCGGGATCGACGGCCTGCGCGACGGCCTTCCGGAACCGCTCGTCCGTGCCGGGGCGGCCCTCGCGCTGGTTGAACACCAGGAACATCCGCAGCAGCGGCGCCGTGTGCACCTCGTAGCCGCCCTCGGCGAACCGGGCGACGTCCGGGCCGGTGAACGCGGCGTAGTCGAGCGCGCCCGTGCTGAGCTGGTTCGCGGCGGTGCTCTCGTTGGAGACGACCGTCAGCCGCACCGTCTCCGCGCGCTCGCCCTCGGGCTTCTCCGCCGCCTCGAACCCGGGGAACGCCGTGTAGCCGGCGCGCAGCTCGAACGTGTAGGAGCGTCCGCGCTGGAGGTCGGTCAGCTCGTAGGGGCCCGAGCCCGCCCCCTTCACGGTGCCCTGGCCGAGCCCTTCCGGGTCCTTCAGTCCGGGCTCGCACACGATCCCGGCGCCGGTCAGCGACAGCGCGGGCACGAGGTCCGACCACGGCTCGTCCAGCTCGACGGTGACGGTCCGGGCCGTGTCGTCGGCGGTCACCTCCACCTTCGCGTCCGGCCCGAACACCAGCGGGGCCTGCGCCGCGCCCGTCTGCGGATCGGCGAACCGGCGCAGCGACGCCGCGACCGTCGAGGCCGTCAGCGGGGCGCCGTCCGCGCACGTCAGCCCGTCGCGGAGGGTGAACGTCGCCGACGAGGGGGTGGCCTTCCACGTCGCCGCGAGGCCGGGGACGACCGAGTCGTCGGAGTCGCGGTACACCAGGTTCGCGAACCGCATCCGCGCGAACGTGTAGTCGGTGGCCGCGCTGCCCTTCGCCGGATCGAAGGTGCGGGCGTCCGAGGTCACCGCGAAGCGGAACGCGCCGTCGGCGCCGCCCGCGGCGGTCCCCGACGAGGTCGTGCAGCCGGCGGCGAGGACGGCCGAGACCGCGAGGGCGGCGGCCGGGAGAGCGGGGCGGGATCGAGACATGGACTTCTCCCTGAACGAACGGAGCCGGAGGCCCGGCTGGGAGCGCTGGTGTCCAAGGATCAGGTCACGCCCGAAAAATCGGCTAGATTGCATGAATGCCGCGAAAGTGACCGCTGACATGCAGGAAAACGGCGAATGGATGAGCTCGACCTCGCGCTGGTGAACGCACTCCAGCACGACCCCCGCGCCCCCTGGGCGAAGCTGGCCCGCCCCCTCGGCGTCGACCCGGCCACCCTGTCGCGCCGCTGGGCGCGGCTCAGCGCGTCGGGGGAGGCGTGGGTGACCTGCTTCGCGGGCGCGTCCCAGGTGCCGTACGCGGCGTTCGCGCTGGTCGAGGTCGGCTGTGTGCCGGGCGCGCACGCCCAGATCGCCGAGCGGATCGCCGCCGACCCGCGCGCGATCAGCGTCGAGCACACGACCGGGAACCGGGACCTGCTGGTCACGGTCGGCGCCCTCGACGTCGCCGCGATGAGCGAGTACGTCCTGGACCGGCTCGGCGGCATCGACGGCGTCACCTTCACCCGCACGCACCTGTCGCACCGGCTGCACCGGGAGGCGAGCCGGTGGCGGCTGGACTCCCTCGACCAGGACCAGCGCCGCGACCTGCTCGGGGAGCCCGCCGACGGGCCCGGCGGCGAGCCGGGGCGGCTCCGCCCGGACGAGGTCGGGGTCATGCTGGCGCTCGGCGCGGACGGGCGCCGCTCCCACGCGGCGCTCGCCGCCGACCTCGGCATGTCGGAGACGCGGGTCCGGCGCGTCCTGGCCGGGATGCTGGCGAGCGGCCGGGCGGTGCTGCGCTGCGAGGCCGCGCACCGGCTGACGGGCTGGAAGGTCACCGGGATGCTGTGGCTGGCCGTCCCGCCGGCCCGCCTGGAGACGGTCGCCGACAGCATCGCGACGATGCGGGAGACGCGGCTGGTGGCGTCGGTGATCGGCCGCGCGAACCTGATGGCGAACGTGTGGGCGCACGGGCTGGACGAGCTGGCGGCGTTCCAGTCGAGGCTCACCGCCCGCTACCCGGAGATCGGGATAGTCGAGCAGTCGGTGACACTGAAGTGGGCGAAGCGGGTCGGGCGGCTCCTGGACGGCGAGGGCCGCAGCGTCGGCCACGTCACCATGGACGTCCGCGCCCCGTCCGCCCGCTGACCGTCCGCCCGCTGACCGGTCGCCCGTCGGCCGGTCGCGGGGGCGACCGGTCCTCCGCCGCCCGGGTCGGCACGCGCTTACACTCGGCGGCATGGAACTCGTCGACGCCGCTCGCATGATCCTCTCCGAGTCGGCACCGCATCCGGAGTTGCTGCGCCTCGCCCGGCACTCGCACGAGGAACCGGCCCACGGCCGGCCGGTGCCGCACGCGATGCTGAGCGAGATGCTGCGGGAGGCGGCGCGCAAGGACGTCTGCCCGGCGCTGCGCACGCGCTACGGCGTGCCCGCGTTCGACGCCATGGTCATGACGCTCGGCCGGGAGATCGACCGGCTGGCGCCGGTCCCGGTCACGCCGCGCTGATCACCGGGGCGGCGCGTTCCCGCTCCCACATCGTCCGGTAGATCCCCGGACGGGCGGCGAGTTCGGCGTGCGTGCCGCGGTCGGCGACCCGGCCCCGGTCGAGCACGACGATCTCGTCCACGGCGTCCAGGCCCGCGAGCCGGTGCGTGACGAGCAGCGTCGTCCGTCCCTGGTCGGCCGCCAGTTCCGTGGCCTCCAGCAGGTCGGCGGTGAGCGCGTCGGCCGTCCCGGTGTCGAGGTGCTCGGCGGGCTCGTCCAGCAGCAGCACCGGGAAGCCGGCCAGCAGCGCGCGGGCGAGCGCGATCCGCTGCCGCTGCCCGCCCGACACCTGCGCGCCGTGCTCCCCCACCCGCGTGTCCAGCCCGGACGGCAGCGACTCCACCCAGTCGAGGAGCCGGGCGCGGCGCAGCGCGTCGCGGATCTCCGCGTCGGTCGCCGACCGGCGCGCCAGCCGGATGTTCTCGCCGATCGTCGAGTCGAACAGGTGCGCGTCCTGCGCGCACAGCCCGACGACGGCCCGCAGGTCGTCCCCGGCGAGGTCGCGGACGTCCGTGCCGTTCAGCGTCACGCGTCCGCCCGCGGGCTCCAGGAACCGCAGCAGGACCGACGCCAGCGTCGTCTTCCCCGACCCGCTCGGGCCGACGACGGCGACGCGGCGTCCGGGCGGCAGGTCGAGCGACACCCCGTCGAGGGCGAGCGGACCGTCGGGCGTCCAGCGCGCGCGCAGGTCGGTGACCCGCAGCGTGTAGGGCGCGGCGGGCAGCAGCGCGGGCTCGTCCGGGTCGCGCACGGGGTCGGGGCCGTCCAGGACGGCGAACACCCGCGCCGCCGACGCCCGTACCCGCTCGAGGTACTGCGCGGCCAGCGGCAGCCCGTTGACCACCTCGAACGCGGCGAGCGGCAGCATCACCACGACCGCGAGCAGCACCCCGTCGAGCGCGCCCGACCGCACCGCCGGGACGCCGGTGGCGAGCCCGCCCCACACGGCCAGCCCGCCCGCGAGCGCCGACAGCGCCGCGCCCAGCCCGGCCGTCCCCGCCGACCGGGCCGTCGCGCGGGTGAACTCCCGGTCGATCCGGGCGGCCTCGGCGAGCCGCGCGGGCGCCGCGCCGTAGGCGATCAGCTCGGGTGCGCCGTGCAGCGTGTCGACGACGTGCGAGGCCAGTTCGCCCCGCAGGTCGGCCGTCCGGCGCTCCGCCCGGCGCGCGACGGCCGCCGACAGCCACGGCGCCGCGAGCCCCGCGGCCAGCAGCGTCGCCAGCAGGACGGCCCCGGCGGCGGGCAGCAGCGCCCACGCGACCCCGACCGACGCGCCGCCGACGACCGCCGCGACCGCGCAGGGCAGCAGGGTCCGCAGGTAGAGGTCCTGGACGGCGTCGACGTCGTCGACGAGCCGGGCGAGCAGGTCGCCGCCGCGGAACGCGGGCAGCCCCGCCGGGGCGAGCCGCTCCAGCCGCTCGTAGACGCGGGCGCGCAGGTCGGCGAGGATGCGGAACGTCGCGTCGTGCCCGACGAGCCGCTCGACGTACCGGAACACCCCGCGCCCGATGCCGAACGCCCGGACCGCCACGATCGCGACCATCAGCATCAGGACGGGCGGGTGCTGCGCGGCCCGCGAGATCAGCCACGCCGACGTCCCCATCAGCGCGACGCCGCTGCCGAGCGCCAGCACCCCGAACACCACCGCGACCGCCAGCCGCCCCCGGACGGGCCGGGTGAGCCTGATCAGCCGCAGGATCGGACCGTTCATGCCGGCACCTCCGCCGGTTCGACGTGGACGGTCCGGTCGGCCACGGCCGCGAGGGCGGGGCGGTGGGCGACGAGGACGACGGTACGGTCGGCGGCGAGGCGCCGCACCGCGTCGACGACGGACGCCTCGCTCCGCGCGTCGAGGCCCGAGGTCGGTTCGTCCAGCAGGAGCAGCGGCGCGTCCCGCAGGAACGCGCGGGCCAGCGCGACCCGCTGCCGCTGCCCGGCCGACAGGCCCGCGCCGCGCTCGCCGATCGGCGTGTCGAGGCCCCGGGGGAGGTCGTCGGCGAACTCGAGGACGTTCGCGGCGCGCGCGGCGTCCCGGACCCGCTCGTCCGACGCGTCCGGGTCCGCGAGGCGGATGTTCGCGGCGACCGTCCCGGCGAACAGGTACGGGCGCTGCGGCACCCACGCGATGTTCCGCCGCCACGCGTCCGGGTCGAGGTCGGCGAGGTCCGCCCAGTCGACCAGGACGCGGCCGGAGTCGGGCGGCGCGAACGCGAGCAGGACGTTCAGCAGCGTCGACTTCCCCGCGCCGCTCGGGCCGACGAGGGCGACCGTCTCCCCCGGATGGATCGTGAGCGCGAAGGCGTCGAGCGCGGGCGCGTCCCGTCCGGGGTAGGCGACGGTGACGCCGTCGAGGCGGATCGTCGCGTGCCGCACGTCGGGGACGCGGGTGTCCGTCCCGACGCGCGGGAGCGGCGTCTCCAGCACCTCGAAGATCCGCCCGGCGGCGGTGAGGCCCTCGACGCTCGCGTGGTACTGCGCCCCGACCTGCCGCAGCGGGAAGTACGCCTCCGGGGCGAGGATCAGGATCAGCAGCGCCGTCTCGAACGCCATCCCGCCCTCGACGAGCCGCAGCCCGATCGACACGGCGACGAGCGCGACCGACAGCGTCGACAGCAGCTCCAGCACCATCGCCGACACGAACGCGATCCGCAGCGTCGACATCGTCGCGCGGCGGTACCGGCCGGTGACCTCGCGGATGCCGCGGGCCTGCGCCTTCGCGCGGCCGAACACCTTCAGCGTCGGCAGTCCCGCGACGACGTCCAGGAAGTGCGCGGCCAGCAGCGACAGCGTCCGCCACTGCCGGTTCATCTTCCACTGCGTCGCGAGGCCCACCAGGATCGCGAAGACCGGGATCAGCGGGACCGTCACCGCGATGATCACCGCGGAGAGCCAGTCGCCGAGCAGGATCCGCGCCCCGACCGCCAGCGGGACGGTCACGGCGAGGACCAGCTGCGGCAGGTAGCGGGCGAAGTACCCGTCGAGGGCGTCCACGCCGCGCGTCGCGAGGGTCGCGAGCTCGCCGCTGCGCTCGCCCGACAGCCAGCGGGGGCCGAGCCGCGTCGCGTGCTCCAGGAGGCGGCTGCGGAGCTGCGACTTCACGGCGGCGGCCGACCGGTGCGCCGCCACCTCCTGCAGCCACGCGACGGCCGCGCGGCCCGCGACGACGGCGAGGAGCAGCAGCATCGGCGTCCGCAGGTCGGCGAGGCCCGCGCCGCCGAGGAACGTCCGGCCGATCATGTCGGCGAGCAGTGTCGCCTGCGCGATGACGAGCCCGGCGGTGGCGGTGCCGAGGACGGCCGACGCGACGAGGAACGCCCGCGTGGCGCGCGCGTGCCGCAGCAGGCGGGGATCGAGCGGCTTCATTCGACCGGCTCGCGCTTCCTGCCCGCCGGGCTTCCGCCGCGCGCCGGCCCCCGCTTCGCGGCCGGGATCTGCGCGGTGCCGATCCGCTTGCGGAACACCCAGTACGTCCAGCCCTGGTAGATCATCACGATCGGGGTGAACACCAGCGCCACCCACGTCATGATCTTCAGCGTGTAGGCGCTGGACGCGGCGTTCTCGGTGGTCAGGCTGTTCGCGGCGGTGACCGTGGACGGCATCACGTCGGGGAACAGCGAGCCGAACAGCGTCACGAAGGCCAGCACGACGGCCGTCCCGGTCCCGACGAATGCCCAGCCCTCGCGCCCGCGGGCGTTCGCGGCGGCGGCCCCGGCGAGCCCGGCGAGCGCGCCCGCGACCGCGAGCCACGTCCACGCCCTGCCGTACTGGAACTGCGTGACCAGCAGGAACGCGCCCGCGACGACGGTCGACGCGGCGACGGCGACGCGCGCGACGCCGCGGGCGTGCGCCCGGACGGTCCCGGTCGTCTTCAGCGCGACGAACACCGCTCCGTGCAGGACGAACAGCGTGAGGGTCGTCAGCCCGCCGAGCAGCGCGTACGGGTTCAGCAGGTCGAGGAGCGTTCCGGCGAACTCGTGGTCGGCGTCGAGCGGGACGCCCCGGACGATGTTCGCGAACGCCACGCCCCACAGGAACGCGGGGAGCACGCTGCCCCAGAAGATCGCGCGGTCCCAGCGGGCGCGCCACAGCGCGTCCTCCCGCTTGCCCCGGTACTCGAACGCGACGCCGCGCACGATCAGCGCGAGCAGGATCATCAGGAGCGGCAGGTAGAACCCGCTGAACAGGGTCGCGTACCACTCGGGGAACGCGGCGAACATCGACGCGCCCGCGACGATGAACCACACCTCGTTGCCGTCCCACACCGGGCCGATCGTGTTGATCACGACCCGGCGGCGGACGTCGTCGCGGCCCAGCACCGGCAGCAGCATGCCGACGCCGAAGTCGAAGCCCTCCAGGAAGAAGTAGCCGATCCACAGGAACGCGATGATCAGGAACCAGGCGGTCGTCAGTTCCATGGCGGCGAGCCCTTTCAGTAGGCGAACGCGAGCGCGCGCTCGTCGTCGTGGTCGTCGTGGTCGCCGTGGTCGCCGTCCTCGGACGCGGGCGCCACCTCGTCCTCGGTGGGCGGGCCGGCCTTCGCGTACTTGGCGAGCAGCTTGACCTCGATGACGAACAGGACGGCGTAGAGCGCGGTCAGCGCGGCGACGGAGATGAGCATCGACCCGGCCGACACCCCCGGCGACACGCTCTGCGACGTCTGCATGAGCCTGTACACCGACCACGGCTGGCGTCCCATCTCGGTGAACACCCAGCCGGCCGAGCTGGCGATGAACGGCAGCGTCAGCGACAGCGTCGCGATCCGCCACGTCCACGGGTTGCCGGGCAGGCGGCCGCGGCGGGTCAGCCACAGGCCGAGCAGCGAGAGCCCGGCGGTGGCCATCCCGATGTAGACCATCATCCGGAACGTCCAGTAGACGACCGGGACGTTCGGCGTGTAGTCGCCCGCGCCGTGTTCGGCCTCGGCGGCGGCCTGGAGGTTCTCCATGCCCTCGACCTCGCCGTCGAAGCTGCCGGTGGCCAGGAACGACAGCACCCCGGGCACCTCGAACCCGACGATCTCCTCGGTCCCGTCGGGCGTCCGCACGCTGAACGCCGAGAACGGCGCGCCCCGCTCGGTCTCGTGGAGCCCCTCGGCCGCCGCCATCTTCATCGGCTGGTGCTCGGTGACGGCCTTGCCCAGCATGTCGCCGCTGAGCGCCACGCCGATCGACGCGACGGCGGTGACGACCAGCGCCATCCGCAGCGACGGCCGGAACACCTCGATGTCGCGGCGCCGCATCAGGTGCCAGGCGCTGACCCCGGCGACGAACATCCCGGCGGTGACGAACGACGCCGCGATCGTGTGCGGGAACGCGGTGAGGTGCATCGGGTTCGTCAGGACGGCCCAGAAGTCGGTGAGCTCGGCGCGTCCGGACGCCTCGTCGATGCGGTAGCCGACGGGGTTCTGCATCCAGGAGTTCGCGGCGAGGATGAAGAACGCCGACAGGATCGTCCCGAACGACACCATCCAGATGCAGGCGAGGTGGATCTTCTTCGGCAGCCGGTCCCAGCCGAAGATCCACAGCCCGAGGAACGTCGACTCGAAGAAGAAGGCGAGCAGCCCCTCGATCGCGAGCGGCGCGCCGAAGACGTCCCCGACGAAGCGGGAGTAGGCGCTCCAGTTCATGCCGAACTGGAACTCCTGCACGATGCCCGTCACGACGCCCATCGCGAAGTTGATCAGGAAGAGCTTGCCCCAGAACTTCGTCGCCCGCAGGTACTCGGTCTTGCCCGTCCGCACCCACGCCGTCTGCATCCCGGCGACGAGCGCGACGAGCCCGATGGACAGCGGGACGAACACGAAGTGGTAGACGGTCGTGATCCCGAACTGCCAGCGTGCGATGTCAACCGTGTCCATGGCCACCCTGCTCCCGGCCGAACGTCCCCATTGCGCGGGCCTCCCCGGCTATCTACTACAAGCTGTAGTACTACGTCCTGTGAGACATACTACGGGCCGTAGTACTACTTGTGGTCGTTATTCAGCTCACGCCCGGCCGCACCGGGCATGACCTTGATCACGCCGCGCCGGAACGCACTTGACCTCAACAAAACTCGAGGTCGCAGAGTGGTCCGCATGAGCACCGAGACCGAAACCGCGGACATCAAGGCCATCCACGAGATCGTGGCCACCGTCGAGCGCACGCAGCAGGCCAGGGACGCCGACGGCTTCCTGGAGCTGTTCCACCCCGAAGCCCTCTGGACGACCGCCCACGGCAAGGTCCTGATCGGCATCGACGCGATCGCCGAGTTCACCCGCGCCGTGCTGCCCGGCGCGGTGTTCGAGGGCCCGGTCACCTACGAGCCGGTGCACGTCCAGTTCCTGCGCCCGGACGTGGCGGCCGTGAAGGTCCGGCAGATCTACCACGCGCCGGACGGGAAAACCGAGGGCGCGCCGCTGTACGTCATGACGAAGGAGGACGGGCGCTGGCTGCTGCACGCCAACCAGAACACGGAGGTCAAGACCGCCTGAGGCGTCCGGGGGCGTCCAAAGGGGCCTCTGTAACTTGCTTGTTACGTAGCCTGTGAGTTACAAAAGAGCCATGAGCCAGAGTGTGTTCGAGGCGCTGGCCGATCCGCACCGGCGGCGGCTGCTGGAGCTCGTGGCCGAGCGGGAGCGCAGTGCGGGCGACCTGGCCGCCGAGTTCGGGATCAGCCGCCCGGCGGTCTCCCGGCACCTGCGGGTGCTGCGGGAGGCCGGGCTGGTGACCTGGCGAGGCGACGCGCAGCGCCGGCTCTACCGGCTCGCTCCGGCGCCGCTGGGCGAGATCACCGGCTGGATCGAGCACACCCGCGACAACTGGGCGCGGCGCCTGGACGCACTGGAACGGCACCTGGACACCCTCGGGAATGAGGACACGTGAGCGAACGCGGCATCCTGGCCGAAGCCTCCGACGGCACCTGGCGCATCGAGTTCGAGCGGCGGCTCCCGCACCCTCCGGAACGGGTCTGGTCGGCGCTGTCCGATCCCGACCAGCAGGGCGCGTGGATGCCCGGGGTGCGGATCGAGCCCCGGGTCGGCGGGGCGGTCGTCTACGACTTCGGAGCCGAGGGCCGCGCCGACGGCGAGGTCCTCGCGGTCGAGCCGGGCAGGAGGCTGGAGCACTCCTGGACGTGGCCGGACGAGCCGCGCGCGATCGTCCGCTGGGAGCTGCGGCCCGACGGCGACGGCACCGTGCTGACGCTGCTGCACCGCCCCCTGCGCGCGGCGCCCGCCCGCGACTACTGCGTGGGCTGGCACGCCATGCTCGACGCGCTGGGGGCCGTCCTGGAGGGCGGCGCGCCGACGGACGCCGACTACGAGTCGCTGTACGCCCTCTACACCGTCTGACCGGCCGGGGCGCCCGGACGACCGGGCGACCGGGCGACCGGACGAACGCCGGAGCCCCCGCCCTGATCGAGGGCGGGGGCTTCGGCGTGCGGTGCGACCGGCATCAGGTCACGGCGATGACGAGGCTCAGGGCCGCCGCGATGAGGAACGCGGTGCCGCCCATGAACGTCTCCATCAGCGTCCAGCTCTTCAGCGTCGTTCGGATGTCGATGTCCATGTAGCGGTTGAACAGCCAGAACCCGGAGTCGTTGACGTGCGACAGCACGGTGCCGCCCGCGGCGACCGCGACCACGACCAGCGCGATCTCCGGCTGCGACAGCCCCGCCTCCGCGATCAGCGGGGCGACGATCGGCGCGGTCGTCACGATCGCGACCGTCTTGGAGCCGAGCGCGACGCGCAGCGCGGTGGCGATGAGGAACGCGAGCACGATCACCGGCAGCGACGTCTCGCCGAGCAGGTCGGCGAGGGCCTCGCCGGCGCCGGTGTTCTCCAGCACCGCGCCGAAGACGCCGCCCGCGCCCGTCACCAGCAGCACCAGCGCCACCGGCCCGAGGCCGAGGCCGAGGACGCCGCCCGGTCCGTCCGGCGCGTGACCGAGGGCCGGTCGGGCGTGCTGCGGCTGGGCTTCACCGCGACGTCGGCCTACGGGGTGCTGGGCAGCCTGCTCCGCACGGCGGGCGAGCACCTCCCGCACATCGAGATCGTGCTGCGCGAACTCGTCACCCGCGACCAGCTCGAACGCCTCGCGGGCGGCGATCTCGACCTCGGGCTCGTCCGTCCGCCCGCCCCGCCCGGCCTGGAGACCCGCCCGCTGGGCGCCGAACCGCTGCTGGCGGCGCTGCCCGCCGACCATCCGCTCTGCGCGGCGGACGAACTCGACCTCGGCGACTTCCACGGCGCCCGGGTGATCGGCTACTCGCCGTTCGAGGCGCGGTACTTCCACGACCTGGTCGTGAGCGTCTTCCGCGAGGCCGGCGTGCGTCCCGCGTGCGCGCAGCACGCCCACCAGGTGCACACCGTGCTCGCGCTCGTCCAGGTCGGGCTCGGCATCGCGCTCGTCCCCGCCGCCGCCGCCCGCCTGGGGCTCGCGGGCGTCACGCTGCGCCCCGTCCGGCTGCCGGACCCCGAACCGGTGGAACTGCACCTCACGTGGCGGGCCGCCAACGACAATCCGGTGCTGCACGCCTTCCTCGGCCTGCTCCCCTGAGACCGGCCGGGGAGGCGCGAGCGGGGGCCCGGAAGCCGTGCCGGAAGGTGTCGCGAGGGCCCGTTGATCCGGACGGGGAGAATGTTCCGGCCGAGACGGGGCATAAGGAGGTCCCCCGGCGGCGTTAGACTGACCAGATCACTCTTTTCGGCGCCCCAACGCCAGGCTCGTCCTTGCAGCCCACGAAAACCGATACGTGGTGCCTCCCGAGACGTGCCCCCCTCTCGGAAGGTATTGCGTGACCACAGCCGCTGCTGCTCAGAACCCGTCCACCGAGGTCGCCATCGCGGTCGAGGAGACGGTTCCCACCTTCGCCGAGCTCGGCCTCCCGGCCGCGCTGGTGTCCGGCCTGGCCCGCCAGGGCATCGAGGCGCCGTTCCCGATCCAGGCCGCCGCGATCCCCGACGTCATGGCGGGACGGGACGTCCTCGGCCGCGGCAAGACCGGATCCGGCAAGACCCTCGCGTTCGGTCTCCCGCTGCTCGCCCGGCTGGCCGGCCGCCGGGCCGCCCCGAAGCGTCCGCTCGCACTGATCCTGGTGCCGACGCGCGAGCTGGCCCAGCAGGTCCAGCAGAACCTGGAGCCGCTCGGCCGCGGCCTCGGCCTCAAGTTCAAGACCGTCATCGGCCAGACCTCGATGTTCAAGCAGATCGACGCGCTGCGCCGCGGCGTCGAGGTGCTGGTGGCCACCCCCGGGCGGCTCAAGGACCTCATGCAGCAGGGCGCCTGCGACCTGTCCGACGTCGAGATCGCGGTGCTCGACGAGGCCGACCACATGGCCGACATGGGCTTCCTGCCCGACGTGACCGACATCCTCGACCAGGCCCGCATCGGCGGGCAGCGCCTGCTGTTCTCCGCCACCCTCGACAAGGACGTCGACGTCCTGGTGAAGCGGTACCTGAACGACCCGGTCACGCACGCGATCGGCCCGGTGGACGAGTCCGTCGACACGATGGACCACCACCTGCTGCTCGTCGCCCCGAAGGACAAGGGCGCGATCACCGCCGAGATCGCCAACCGCGAGGGCCGGACGATCCTGTTCGCCCGCACCAAGCACGGCGTCGACCGGCTCGCCAAGCAGCTCACCCAGGCGGGCGTGCGCGCGGCGGGCCTGCACGGCGGCAAGAGCCAGGGGCTGCGCACCCGCACGCTCGCCGAGTTCCGCGAGGGCAACATCAGCGTGCTCGTCGCGACCGACGTCGCCGCGCGCGGCATCCACGTCGACGATGTGAGCCTCGTCATGCACGTCGACCCGCCCGCCGACCACAAGGACTACATGCACCGCGCCGGACGGACCGCCCGTGCGGGCGAGCGCGGCACGGTCGTCACGCTCGTCCTGCCGCACCAGGTGCGGGCGACGTCCTCGATGACCCGCCGGGCCGGGATCAACGCCCCGCGCGTCCGGGTGGCCAGCGGCGACGCCGAACTGGTCAAGCTGACCGGCGCGCGGGTGCCGTCCGGCATCCCGATCGAGGAGCCGCTGATCCCGGAGCGTCCGCGCCGCGAGAACGGCGGCGGCCGGGGCCGTCCGGGCGGCCGCCGCGGCGGCTACGGAGGCGGCGGCCGCGGTGAGCGGCGGGGCGGCGGCCCGCGCAGCGGCGGCAGCGGCGGTTCGCACGGCGGCCGCCGCGGCGGCGGCAGCGGGTCGTACGGCGGCAAGCGCAGCGGCGGCGGCGACCGGAGCGCCGCCCGCTACAACTGAGCGAGCTGGAACGACCCCGTCCCGGGCTTCCGGGGCGGGGTCGTTTCACGTGGAACATCCCGCGCTCGGGCACGGGCCGGTCGGTCGGGGCCGGCCGAAGGTCAGCCCGTCTCCTCGCGGACGTCGACGGACGCGCCGGCCTCGGCGCGCGCGTCGCCGCGATCGGCATCCGCGGCCCGGTCGGACGGGGGAGTTCCGTTCCGGGCGTTCGCCTCGTGTTCGGCGCGCAGCCGGTCCTGCAGGAGCTGCAGGCCCTCGAGGCCGTCCACGGACAGCGCGGCCAGTTCGTCCAGCGACATCAGCGGGTTCGTCCGCAGCGGCGGCTGCCAGCCCTGCTCGGGATCGTGGCTGCGCAGCACCTTCGCGGGGACGCCGCCGATGACCGAGTGGTCGGGGAACTCGCCGCGCACCACCGCGCCGCCCGCGACCGCCACGTTCCGGCCGAGCCGGGTGCCGGGCAGGACGACCGCGCCGGTGCCGATCCAGCAGCCGTCGCCGATCACCACCGGGTTGTTCTCCGGCCACTGCCGCCCGATCGGCACGTCGAGGTCGCCGTAGGTGTGGTTCTGGTCGGTGATGTAGACGTTCGGGCCGGTGAAGACGTCGTTGCCGATCTCGATCGACTGGTGGCCGACGATGTGCGTGCCGCGCCCGAGGGAGCAGCTCGACCCGATCTTCACGACGAGGTCGGGGCCGAGGTCGAGGCCCGGGACGAACCCGGCCGAGATCGTGACGTGCGTCCCGACGAGGGTGTGGTCGCCGATCGAGATCCACGGTTCGCCGTAGATGGCCCCGACCGGGAACCCGATGCACGCGCCCTCGCCCAGGTAGGCGAACCGGCGGCCGCCGTGGGTGTGGGGGGTGATCTCGCCGTGCCGCTGGACCCACTCCCAGGTCCGGTGCACGGCGGTGTGCAGGCCCCGGCGGGCCCGGTCCCCGACGAGGACGCCCAGTCGCCGCGGCACCGAGCGGGATTCTGCCGACATGCGGTTCACCGTACCGGGTGGTAGGGGTGACCGAGACGGGAGGGACCGGCCCGGAACGCGGCCGTGGAAGAGGGCCCGGCCCTCGCGGACCGGGCCCTCTTCCACTGAGCCTTACGCATGCACGCGACCGATGCGGCCGGCTAGTGCGTCGAATGCACCTGGCCGTCGACATCGGCACCGCTGACGGTCATGGAGTCGGCGGAGGTCGCCTCCCCCTCCTCCGAACCGTCCGACATGTCGCGGACGGCGCCGCGCCGGGTCATCACCACGCCGGCCGCGCCGGCCGCGACGACCGCGCCCGTCATGGCCATCAGCGCGACGGTGGACGGCCGGTTGCGCCGCGGCGGTTCGACCTTGTGAGCCATGTCGTTCATGAAAGTGCTCACACGCGGTGCGAGGCCCGTTTCCACGTAACGGGCGGCCCGCCGCAACCGGGGCGCGCTCCAGCCGCGGGCGACCAGAACGCGTTCGCTCGCGGCGGGCATGAACCGGTCGGTGGCCGTGGTGGCCTGCCGCCGGCACATCTCCGCACCCTGCACCGCCGCCTGTCGGGCACGTTCGTACCCCGTGTACACGCCGTCCTGCGGCCTGCGACGGAGACTGATCTTTAGGGACACGCTAACCTCCCTGTTTGCGAGGTCCTGTCTGCAACCTTCCCGTGCATCGGAGGGTAAACACGGTGCGAGTGACCGTCCGGCCGCGTAGGGTGACATTTTCCTGGCATGCCGGACACTGCACGGTTTCGAGACAGGGACCGGCCGAACCGCACGAAAGCAATCCGGACTCGACCGTCCGGACGACCATGAGGAGGCCCCCGTGGCCAACGAGATCTTCGCGACCCTCGACACGACGATGGGCAAGATCGTCATTCAGCTGTACCCGGACAAGGCGCCCGAGACGGTCGGCAACTTCGTCGACCTGGCCGAGGGCAACAAGGTGTGGACCGACCCGAACACCCGGCAGAAGACCGAGAAGCCCCTCTACGACGGGACGGTCTTCCACCGGGTCATCGACGGGTTCATGGTCCAGGGCGGCGACCCGCTCGGCAACGGCACCGGCGGCCCCGGCTACGAGTTCGGGGACGAGTTCCACCCCGACCTGAAGTTCGACCGGCCGTACCTGCTGGCCATGGCCAACGCCGGGCCCGGCACCAACGGCTCCCAGTTCTTCATCACCACCAACGTCCAGAACACGCGGCACCTGACCGGCCGGCACACCATCTTCGGCAAGGTCATCGAGGGCACCGACGTCGTCGACAAGATCGTCCAGGCCCCGACCGGTGCGATGGACCGGCCGAAGACCGACATCGTGATCCGCACGGTGACGATCGAGCGTCGTTAGTCGTTGAGAGGGTGAGAGCCCGCACCGCGCGACCGGAGTACGGATGAGCACAGAACAGAGTCCCGCGTCCGACACCTCGGTGCCGACCTGCTACCGGCACCCGGGGCGGGAGACGTACGTGCGCTGCACCCGGTGCGACCGGTACATCTGCCCCGACTGCATGCGGGAGGCCGACGTCGGCCACCAGTGCGTGGAGTGCGTCGCCGAGGGCAACCGTGACGCGCACAAGACGGCTCCGCGCACCGCGCTGGGCGCCCGCGCGGCGGCGTCGTCCACACCGGTGGTGACGTACTCGCTGATCGGCGCCTGCATCCTGGTGTACCTGTTCGAGCGCGCGTCCCGCGACGTCGTCTTCGACTACATGATGGTCGGGCTCGGCCTGCTGGACGGCGACCTCGTCGGCGTCGCGGAGGGCCAGTGGTACCGGCTCGGCACCTCGATGTTCCTGCACCAGACCGAGGGGTCGTTCGGCATCACCCACATCCTGTTCAACATGTGGGCGCTGTGGGCGATCGGCCCGTCCCTGGAACAGGTGCTCGGACGGTGGCGCTACCTCGCCCTCTACCTGCTGTCGGGGCTCGGCGGCTCGGTGCTGCTGTACCTGGTGTCGCCCGGCGAGGCCGCGGTGGGCGCGTCCGGCGCCATCTTCGGACTGTTCGGGGCCTTCTTCGTGATCGGCCGCCGGATGCGCGCCCCCACCGGCCCCATCGTGTTCCTGCTGGTGATCAACCTGATCATCACGTTCTCGATACCCGGGATCTCCTGGCAGGGACACATCGGCGGCCTGGTCGTGGGAGCCGCGCTCGCCGCCGCGTACGCCTACGCGCCGAAGGCTCGCCGCCTCGCCGTCCACGTCGCGGCGCCCGTCCTCACGCTGGTGCTGCTGGGCGTGCTCGTGGCGGTCAAGACGGCGGACCTGTCCGCGCAGTACGGGCTGTAGGGCCTACGGGGTGGCCCAGGGGCGCGTCCCCTGGGCTACCTCCACTTCGTGGACAGGATGACCCCGAGAATGATGGCCGTGAACCCGATGCCGAGGTTCCAGTTGTGCAGATCGGTCATGAACGGCACTTCGGTGCCGGTGCTCGCCGTGACGTAGAAGACCGCGATCCAGATCAGGCCGACCAGCCACAGCGTGATCATGGTGGGGACCAGCCAGCGCGGGCTGACCTCGGGGGCCTTGGACTTCTGCGGAGGCGTGTAGACCGCCTTCTTGCGCACTTTCGACTTGGCCACGGTGGTCGATCTCCTCGGGCGTCCGGCGGCCGGGGCGCCGGACCGCGCTTGGGTGTTTTGTCGGTTAGCGTATCCGCTGGGGTGCAGCGTACGGTCCCCAGCGCGAGGAAGCATCATCCCAGTTTTCACGCTACCGGCGGGAGACCCGACATCGAGCCGTTCGACGAGGAGCCGTTCGAAAAGGAGGGCGCGCGGTGCGGACGGTGATCCGTGGACTGGGCGAACTGTGCATCACCGCCGGATTGCTCCTGATCCTGTTCCTCACCTACGAACTGTGGGGGACCGGCCAGTACACGCAGGACCAGCAGGACCGCCTCGCCACACAGCTGCTCGACCGGTGGAAGGCGCCCGGCGAGGTCACCACCGAGCAGGTCGAGATCGGCTCCGGCATCGCGATGATCCGGGTCCCCGACTTCGGGGACGACTACGGCTTCGTCGTCGTCGAGGGCGTCGAGCGCGACGACCTGCGCAAGGGCCCCGGCCACTACCCCGGCAGCGCCATGCCGGGCGAGGTCGGCAACTTCGTCCTCTCCGGCCACCGCACGACGTACTCCGCGCCGTTCAACGACCTCGGCGAACTCGAACGCGGCGACGAGATCCTCGTCGACACGCGCGAGAAGCAGTACGTCTACAAGGTCACCGGCCGCGACATCGTCGAACCGTCCGCCGTCGAGGTCACCGCGCCCGTCCCGTACCACCCGGGGAAGAAGCCCACCGAGCGGCTGATCACCCTCACCACCTGCCACCCGAAGTACTCCGACGCCGAACGGATGATCGTCTTCGGCGAGCTGACCGCCGCGAAGCCGCGCGTGTCGTCGCCCGACGCCGCGTCCGCCGAGCGGCCCGCCGAGTAGGAGGCCCCGTGTACGCATGGCTCTGGCGCCGGCTGCCCGGCGCGTGGCACACCAAGCTCGCGGTGGCCGCCGCCGCCGTCCTCGCGATCGTCGTCGTGCTGTGGAACGTCGTGTTCCCGTGGGTGGAGCCGAAGGTCCAGTTCGACCACGGCGTCGTCACCGGCACGCCGTCGCCGTCGTCCTCCGCGGGGCCCGGCATTCCGTGAGCCCGCGGGTCCTCGTCGTGGACAACCACGACAGCTTCGTCTTCACGATCGTCCAGTACCTGCGGGAACTCGGCGCCGACTGCCGGGTGGAGTCCCGCCCGGACGTGCGCGTCGCCGACGCCGCGGCCGTGGACGGCGTCCTGCTGAGCCCCGGGCCCGGACACCCCGCGGACGCCGGGGTCTGCGCCGACCTCGTCCGGTCGGGGGCGCCCGTCCTCGGCGTGTGCCTCGGCCACCAGGTCATCGCGCACGCCCACGGCGCGGTCGTGTCCCGCGCGCCCGAGATCGTCCACGGGTCGGCGAGCCTGATCTCGCACGACTCCCGGGGCGCCTTCCGGGGGCTGCCGAACCCGTTCCCCGCGACCCGGTACCACTCGCTCGCGGTCGAGGCCGCGACCGTCCCGGACGTCCTGGAGGTCACCGCCCGGACCCCGGACGGCGTCGTCATGGGCCTCCGGCACCGGTCGGCGCCCGTCGAGGGCGTCCAGTTCCACCCCGAGTCGGTGCTGTCCGTCGGCGGCCACGCGCTCCTGCGGAACTGGCTCGACACACTCTGACCAGGGCATTCCCGGCGAGCAGAAAATTCTGGTTGAAATCCGTAACGTCTGGACGCCCTGGGCCGAAGACCATATCGAGGGCTTCCGCCATTGCCCCCGAGTGGCGGAAGCCCTCTTCGCGTGTCACCGCCCTTTCGCCAGGCCGCCCACGGCCGCGGCCACCTGATCGGCGGTCACCGCACCACGATGGAGGACTCCGTGCCCGCCGGCCCCGCGACCGAGACCCTCGCGGCGGCCTCACCGACCCGAGCCTCGTCGACACCGCGACGTCCGCGTACACGAGCGGCGCCAACGCGGCGGCCGGGGTCAGCGCGATCGTCCTGCTCCTGGCCGCGGCCCTGACCGCGTGGGCCCTACGAGGCACCCGCCCGTCCTGGCGCACCGGGCCGCCGTCCCGCACCCGGCCACGGGCTCGGCCGCCTCCTGAGCGCGCTACGTCCGGTTCCGGGCGCCGTCGAGGCCGAAGGCCGGGAGTCGTTCGCCCTGGGCGGGGCTGCCCTGCTCGCCCGCCCTACGGGCAACGTAAGGGCGCCGCTGCGGCGGCGTCGCACCTGGGCGTTGCGGCTTGGACGCACAGTCGCGACGGCCCTGGTGCTAGCGGACCGGCACCGGCTCACCGATGTCGTATCCAGCCTCGCCCTCGGCCCGGTCCCGCTGACGGCCCTGGCGGCGCGGGCCGCTCACCCGGCGCATCAGAACCGGGCACCTGCGCCCTCAGGACCCCTCCAGGCCCTTCAACTCGTACAGCTCGGCATGATGTTCGCGCAGGACGGGAAGCCGTTCTCGGGCGAGCGCGACCACCTGCGGAGATGAGCCCCGCGCGATCTCCCGCTGCGTCGCCTCGATCGCTTCTTCGTGCCCTGCGATCATGGTGGTCATCCAGGCGAGGTTGAACAACCGCTCCTCGCGGTCCTTCAGCGCGTCCAGTTCCATCCGCTGCCGGTCAGACGGCGCGTGAGGCAGTTCCACGCCGAGTTCGGCAGCCGTGGCCGCCAACCTCGCGTCGAGTCGGCGGTGATCACGGACGAGCATCGCACCAGCGGCTCTGACCTGGGCGTCGGCGCTCCGGCGCTGGGCCAGCAGCCCGGCTTCGATCTCGGTGAGATTCACCCGGTGGGCCCGCGCCATCCATTCGGCGTCCTGCACCGAGACCCGTCCCGGGACAGACGAGCTCCCCGGCACGTCCCGGACATCGGCGGGCTCCGCACAAGCCGCGAGTGCGGCCGTCAACGCCGCAACGGCGAGCAGGACGCCGAGCAGGCGGGTACGCAATCTGACCTCCTGTATGGACGGCGTCACGGTCCGAGCCGGGACACCGCCGGTTGAAGGACTCGGCCGCGCGGACGAAGCGGAGCCCGCCCGATTACGCCCTCGGAGACCGGCTTGATCGGGCCGCACCAGTTTCTCTGCCTCGGTTCCCGCGCCGAGCCCGACTATGCGGCCCGGTATACCGGGGAACTGCGTTACCGCGTTCACCACGATGCCCCTTATCCGGGGCGGCATCGTGGCGCGGGGGGTTAGGAGCCGCAGAACAGGCAAGGAGCACAAGGTCACCTGCCGAATCTCATAAAGATCTCGCTCACCGCCCTGTCCACGAGGAGACCGACGCCGTGGTCCGAAACCACCGTCCAGTGGTGGCGCTCGCCGTCATCACGCCCATGATCTGCGGCTGCGGCGCGGGCATGGCTCCGCAAAGCGCCCTCTCCACGCGGTTGACCGCCGCCATCGACGCCTCCATTCCCCAGGAGGGACGGGCGCAGATCGCGTTGCGGAACATGTTCCTGCTCGGCCCGAACCCGGGCCAGCCGACACCCGCGGGCTCCTCACTGGCGCTGTACGGCGTCCTCATCAACCAGGCCATCGGCCGTGCCGACCGGCTGGTCGCGGTCGGCTCACCGCTGTTCGCCGGCGCCCGGATCGACGGCGGCGCCGTGCAAGTGCCGGCCGCTCAGCCCGACGGCGAGGGCGGACTGGTCAAGCTGCACGACGAAGGCGCCCTGAACACCGCGGAACCCTCGCCGGGCCGCGGCGACGAGTCGGAGACCCCGGCCCCCGCCGAGACCGGCGAAATCTCCCCGCAACCGACCGGCCCCGGCGCCACCGGCCAGGCGACGCAGTCGCCGACGTCCCAGAACACCGCCGAGGCCCCAGGCACCTTCCCTCCGACCGGACAGGCAGGGCGCCAGGGACAGCCCCGCGTAGTGCTGCAAGGCCTCAACAAGGAACTCGTCGCGGGTGCTCTGGTCCCCGTCCGGCTGCAGTTCGAGAAGGCCGGTGCCGCAACGATCCGGATCCCGCTCGTCCCGCACCAGCAGGAGTACGCGACGTACCCGCTGGCGAGCCCGGCACAACCCGCGCAGCCCGGCACGGCCACCCCGCGCCCCAACACCGGTCAGACACCCGGCACCGGTCAGACACCCGGCACCGGTCAGACACCCGGCACCGGTCAGACACCCGGCACCGGCCAGACACCCGGCACCGGCCAGACACCCGGCACCGAGCAGACCGCCGGCCGGGAGCAGGCCCCAGCCGACGAGCAGGGCCCCTAGAAGTACCTGGAAACCGGGAGGCTGACCGGCTCAGTGCGGCCACGAGCGCCCGTGCTGATCCGCGGCGGACGCTGGACTACCTGCGCTGCCCGCTCGTCCCGCCGCTGGACCTGAACGCTGTGCCGCGAGCAACTGGAGCCGGGCGACCGGACCGGAACAGGTGCGGGTGAAAGTCCACCCCAGTGTGACGACGCAGCCGTTCGACCAGGCTCATCGCACCCCGATAGGTCAGAGCCTCGCCCTCTTGACCGCCCCAGAGGTTGACGAAGACGCAGTCCGATTCCAGCTCGCCGTACTCGCCGAAGAGGCAGTCCACGTACAGATCGCAGAGGGCCTGGCGCACCGGGATCTGCCTGGCCTCGCGGCTCCTGCCCCGGGCACGGTCGGCGTTGTCCTCCCTGGGCAGCAGCCTGATGAACCGCTGATCCGTGCTGATGTCCTCGTGCCGCAGCCCCGGAGCCCGACCGACCCGGCAGCCCGTCTCGAACATCAGCGACATCGAGAACCGGTCCCGCAGACGGGTGCAGGCATCCAGCACCGCCTGGACCCGCTGATCGCCTGCTCGGCCGGAAGGCCACCAACTGCGCCGCCAGGCCGTTGCCGCGCCGCGCGAGGAACTCGTAGGACATGTGGACGCTGTCCAGCGCCCGGTTGACTGTGGTCTCCTCCCGAGCCGGCGCCACGACGTCGGCCGATACCAGCCGCCCTGCCTCGACAGGCCGCCGGAGCCATCCGGCGAACTGATCGACGTGTCGCCCGCCTACAACGCGGCGCAGCAACTGGGAGCCGCGCTGGGCACGGCGCTGCTGAACACGCTGGCGGCCGGTGCCGGGGCGGCGTACCTCGCCGCGCACCGGCAGGCGTCACCGGACGCGGCCGCGGTGCACGGCTACACGACCGCGCTGGCGGTCGCGGCGGGCGTCCTGCCGGTCGCCGCGTGCGGCACCGCCGCGCTGATCGCCCGACGCCGCTGAGCAAAGGTGCCACAGGGTGTCAGGTTTTTCGGTCAGCATGGTTCCATCGGTCGGCGTCGACGGTGGACGCGGACCTTCGTACAGACAAGGAACCTCATGCGCGAAACGTCGGCAGAGCTCGCGGAGCTTCAGGAGCTCCTCGACGCCTCTCTCTCCCGCTCCACCTCGCACCTCCGCTCGATCGTCGCCGAGCGCACCACGACCGCGGAACGGCTCACCGGTGTCCTCGCCGGCATGTGCACGCTCGCGCTGTCCACCGTGACGGCGAAGGGCGAGCCGCGGATCAGCGGTGTGGACGGCCACTTCCTGCACGGCAGGTGGCACTTCGGCACGGCGCGCACCGCCGCGAAGGCC
The DNA here is from genome assembly GCF_014648495.1 of Actinomadura cremea. Classification (GTDB taxonomy): domain Bacteria; phylum Actinomycetota; class Actinomycetes; order Streptosporangiales; family Streptosporangiaceae; genus Spirillospora; species Spirillospora cremea. The sequence continues at coordinate 890,292 of NZ_BMRF01000001.1, read as the reverse complement.
GGGCACCTCGCCGCCCGTCCGGCCGCCAGCGTCGCGCACATGCGCGGCGAGGACCTCGGCGTGTTCACGCACGGCACGGTGGAGATCCTCAACCCGAAGGACGGCGAGCCCGCGGCCGACTGGCCGTACCTGCTCGCGTACTTCAAGGAGTTCTACGGCGACAACGCCTTCGACTGGGACGAAGACGTGGTCTACTTCCGGCTGCACCCGCACTGGATGACCGTCTACGCCCCCGACGTCGGCAAGCTCACCGCCGACTGAACGCGGCGGCGGACTCGACCTCGACCGGCGCGGGGGACGAACCGGGCCGGTGCCGTCCGTCGGTCGAGAGCGGCCGGACGGCGCTGCGCCCGGCCCCGGCGGACGATCGGGCGGAGCGGCCCGACCCGCCCCGGAAACGCGAACGCGGCCGCGGGACGAGCCCGCGGCCGCGTTCGATCGCCGTGCGTCAGTCGTTGCCCGGCGGGAAGCCCGGGATGGTCGGCGGCGACGGGGTGGGCTGCGTCGGCGTCGGATCCGGCTTCTTCGCGATGAGGATCGTGACCGTGTCGCCGGGGGCGACGGTCGCGTTCGCGCCGGGCGACTGCTGGTAGACGAAACCGACCGCGACCTGCTTGTCCGGCGGCGCCACGCCCTCCTGGACGTCGGCCTTCAGGCCCAGCTCCTCGAGCTTGGCGATGGCGGCCCGCTTGCTGCTGTTGAACAGCTCGGGCACCTTGACGGTGCTCGGCCCGTTCGAGACGTACACCGTCACGTCGGACTTCACGGGGGCCTTCGAACCGGCGGGCGGGTCGGTGCGGATGACGTTGCCGCGCGGCACCTCGGCGCTCGTGGCGACCTTCCGCTCGGGGTCGAGGTTGAGCTCCTCGAGCCGGCTCTCCGCCGACGACGCCGGCTGACCGGCCAGATCCGGGATCGTGACCTGCTCCGGCGGCTTCTCGCCCTTGGAGATCACGAGGTTGACGGCGGTGCCCTCGGGGACGCTCGCGCCCGGCGCGGGATCCGCCGACATGACGGTGCCCTTGTCGGCCTTGTCGCTGAACTCCTCGGCGGTCTCCCCGACCTTGAGGTTCGCCTTGGTGAGCGCGGCCGTGGCGTCGTCGGCGGTCATGCCGACGATGCTCTGCGGCACCGCGACCTGCACCGGGTCGTCCTCGCCGCCACCGCCGCTCATGAACCAGCCGACGAGCGCCGCGCCGCCGATGAACACGACCGCGAGCGCCGTCCAGAGCGCGACCTTCCTGCCGGCGCCGCCGCGCTCGGGCCTGTCGTCGTCGTAGTGGACGGGCGGGAGGTACGGGTCGCCGTACCCGTTGTCCATCGGCCGCTGCATCTGCGTGTGCGGCGGCGGTCCGGCCGGGTAGGCGCCCATCACCTGGGTGCCCTGCGGCTGCTGCCCGCCCATCATCATGGTGGACGCCGCCGTGGACGCGATGGGCTGCCCCTGCAGGACCCGCTGGATCTCCTGCCGGAACTCGGTCGCGGTCTGGTACCGGTTGTCCGCCTCCTTCGCCATCGCCTTCAGGACGATCGCGTCGGCCCAGGGGGGGATCTGCGAGTCGATCTGGGACGGCGGGACGGGCTCCTCCCGCACGTGCTGGTACGCGATCGCGACCGGGGAGTCGCCGGTGAACGGCGGACGTCCGGTGAGCAGCTCGTACAGCACGCAGCCGGTGGAGTAGATGTCGCTGCGGGTGTCGACGCGCTCGCCCCGCGCCTGCTCGGGCGACAGGTACTGGGCGGTGCCGATCACCTGCGCGGTCTGCGTCATGGTGGCCGCGGAGTCGGCCATGGCGCGGGCGATGCCGAAGTCCATGACCTTGACCTCGTGATTGCGGGTGAGCATCACGTTGGCCGGCTTGATGTCGCGGTGCACGATGCCGCCGCGGTGGCTGTAGTCGAGCGCGGACAGGATCCCGTCGGTGACCTCGAGGGCCTTCTCCGGCACCAGCGCGGTGTTCTCCCGCAGGAGGTCGCGCAGGGTGCTGCCGTCCACGTACTCCATGACGATGTACGGGATCGAGGTGTCGCCGATGACGTCCTCGCCGGTGTCGTACACGGCGACGACCGAGGGGTGGTTCAGGGACGCGGCGGACTGGGCCTCGCGCCGGAACCGGGCCTGGAACGTGGGGTCGCGCGCGAGGTCGGACCGGAGCGTCTTCACGGCGACGGTCCGATCGAGACGCAGGTCGCGGGCACGGTAGACCTCGGCCATGCCGCCCCGCCCGATCACCGAATCGAGCTCGTAGCGGCCGCCGAGCAGCCGAGGTTGACTCATATGTGCACTTTCCCTCGTACGTCTACACCCTTAATTCCCCGAACCCGGCCCCATGCCCTGGGTGGCAGAGGGATCCGGGGTCGGAGTTGACGGACTCGTGGTGACGTCCGTCGGTGACGGTGTCGGCTCGGTGTCGGTGGGAGTCGCACCGGGCGTGGTCGTGGTCGGTCGGTGGGTCGGCGACGTGCTGCCCGGCCCCGGCCTCGACTGGGACGGCGCAGGCGTCGTCGGGGGGATCCTATGCGTCCTGTAGCGCTTCGTGACAGTGGGCACGGGGCTGCGGTCCTGGGTCGTCGGCCGGGGGGTCGTCGGAGTGGGAGCGGCGGACGTGTCGACCTCGTCCTCGCGAACCGGAACGAACGTCGACGTCTCGGACGGATCGCGCCCGTCGTCGGCCGAGTCGGCGCTTCGGCCGACCCAGAACGTGCCGAGCACGATGGCGCCGACGAGGATCGCGGCGGCGATCGAGCTGTACGCCAGTGCCGTGCGACGCTGCCCGTGCACTGTCCCGTCCGAGAGGCTATCCGCACCGCCGCTCGCGTCAAATCCCGGCAAAGGGGCCGTACGGCGCTCCTGGGACGCAGTCGGGCGGCCGCGGGCGGGTGCCCGGCGCCGAGCGCGGGCCGGACCGCGCCGCTGCGACCCGCGCGGTTTCGCGCCCGCACCGGACGACGCCCTGCGCGCGCCGGACGCCACGGGGGTGCCGGGCGCCACGGGGGTGCCGGGCGTGCCAGACGTTCCGGAAGTTCTGGACGTCGCAGACGTCCCAGACGTCCCGGATGTACCGGACGTCGCCTGCGGGCCGGAAGTCCGTGGGGCCGGAGGCGTCCCGAACACGCCGGTGGCCGCGCCGGTGCGGGAAGCGCTGTGCGCCGAGCCCGTCCAGGCCGTCCCGGGCGCGTCGACGCGCAGCGTCCGTCCGGTGCTGAGGGAGGCCCGGATGCGCAGCGCCCGGTCCGCCACCGCCGTGGCGGTCGGCGGGCGCCCCTCCGGTGCCTTCGCCAGCATCTCCATGATGAGCGCGCGCGCCGGTTCCGGGACGTGCGCGGGCAGCGGCGGAGGCGCGTCCCGCACGTGCTTGAGCGCGACCTCCACCGGCGTGGCGCCGTCGAACGGCGGCGTGCCGACCAGGCACTCGTACGCCACCACGCCCAGCGAGTACAGGTCCGCGGCCGGGGTCAGCTCCCCGGCCGACGCCTGCTCGGGCGAGATGTAGTGCGCGGTGCCCATGACCATGCCGGTCTGCGTCTGCGACGCCTCCGCGAGCCGCCGCGCGATCCCGAAGTCGGTCAGCTTCAGCGTCCCGTCCGGGGAGATCATCAGGTTCGCCGGCTTGACGTCGCGGTGCACGATCTCCGCGTCGTGCGCGGCGGACAGCGCCCGTCCCGCCTGCACCAGCAGGTCCAGGACGGCCTCCAGTGGGAGCCCGCCGTCCCGTGCGAGGATCTCGTCGAGCGGCTCGCCCGGCACCAGCTCCATCACCAGGTAGGTGCGGCCGTGCTGCTCGCCGAAGTCGAACGCCTGCGCGATCCCGTCGTGCTGCAGGGCCGCCGCGAACCGCCCCTCGGCCTCGAACCGCCAGCGCGCCCGCGCGTCGTCGTCCAGCTCGACGCGCAGCAGCTTCACCGCGACGTCCCGGCCGAGCTGCTCGTCGCGGGCCCGCCAGACCTCGCCCATCCCGCCGGTGGCCAGCCGCTCCAGCAGCCGGTACCGGTTGTTCAGGACGAGGCCCGCACTCACTGCTTCAGCACCTGTCGCATGATGGCCCCCGCCACCGGGCCGGCGCCGGTCGCGCCGGCGCCCGCGCCCTCGGTCATGACGGCGAAGGCGTACTTCGGGTCGTCCATCGGGCTGAACCCGACGAACCAGCGGGCGTTCGGGATGCCCTCGCCCTGCTCGGCGGTGCCGGTCTTACCGGCGATGTTCATGCCCCGCAGGTTGCCCGCGGTGCCCTCGGTGACGACGGCGCGCATCCAGTCCTGGAGCGCCTTCGCGTCGCCCTCGGGCATCGCCTTCTGGTACTCGCTCGGGTCGGCGCTGTAGACCTCGCTCTGGTCCTGCGCCCGCGCCTTCTCCACCACGTACGGCTTCATGATCACGCCGTCGTTCGCGACCGCCGCCGCGACCAGCGCCATCTGCAGCGGCGTGGACTGCACGTTCTCCTGGCCGATCCCGGACCGGGCCGTCGCGTCCTGGCCGGTCTTGACCTCCTCGCCCTCGGCGTTGGTGATCGACACCGGGATCGCGCTCTTGGCGGCGAAGAAGTTCGGCTCGATCTCGACACGCTCGCCGAAACCGAACCGCTTGCCCTCGCTGTTCATCTTCTGGATGCCGAACTCCATCGCCATCCGCCCGAACGAGCTATTGCAGGACTCGACGAAAGCCGCGCGCAGCGGCGCCCTCCCGCCGCAGGCCCCGCCCTCGTGCGAGTCGGGCAGCGGAGTGTTCCCCTCCGGCAGGATCAGGTCGCTGGTGTCGACCGGGGTGGAGGCGTCCATCCCCTCCGCGAGGCCCAGCGCCGCCATCAGGATCTTGAAGGACGAACCGGGCGGGAACGTCTGGCTCAGGGCGTTGTCGACCAGCGGCTTCTGCACGCCGTCGCCCTTGTTCAGCTGCTCCAGCCGCTCCTGGCTCTTGTCCGACCTCGGGTCGTTCGCGAACTGGTTCGGGTCGGCCGACGGCCACGACGCCGCCACCTTGAGGGCGCCCGTCTCGACGTCGATCACCACCGCGCCGCCGCGGCGCCCCGGTGCCGTCGCCTGCTGCAGCTCCTTGTACGCGGTGCGCTGCGCGTCCGGATCGATCGACAGCTCCAGGTCGGCGCCCTCGGCCGACTTGCCGATGAACGTGTCGAACCAGCGCTGGTTCTTGATCCGGCTGTCGTCCCCGGACAGCAGCCCGGAGTACGCGCGCTCCACCTGTGTGGCGCCGCCCTGGAAGTAGCCGGTGACCGGGAAGAAGGCCGCGCCGTCCTTGTAGACCCGGCCGTACTCCTCGTCGCCGATCTCCTTGGACGACACCAGCACCTCGCCGCCCGCGCTGATCTTCCCGCGCGGCGTCTTGAAGATGTCGGAGTACAGGCGCGGGTTGTTCGCGTCCGTCCGCAGATCCTCGGCCTGACTGCCCTGAACGTAGTTGACCTGGGCCATCAGCGCGAAGATCAGCAGCAGAGCGAAGATGGCCACGTGCCGGAGGGGCTTGTCCATGTTCATGTGCGGCGGATCACCTCGTGCTCACGATCTGGGTCATGCCCTCGTCCTGGATCGCCTGCGGGGCGGGCTTGCGGGCGTCATGGCTCATCCGAACCAGGATCGCGATCAGGATCCAGTTCGCCATCATCGACGAACCGCCCTGTGACATGAACGGCGTCGTCAGACCCGTCAGCGGGATCAGCTTCGTGACACCGGCGATGATCACGAACACCTGCAGCGCGAGGACGAACGAGACGCCGCCCGCGAACATCTTCAGGTACGAGTCGCGCGCCGCCACGGCCGTCTTCATGCCGCGCTGCACGATCAGCGCGTAGATCAGCAGGAGCGCCATCACGCCGGTCAGCCCGAGCTCCTCGCCGATCGACGTGAAGATGAAGTCGCTGAACGCCAGCGGCGTCCGCCACGGCTCGCCCTGCCCGAGCCCCGTGCCGAGCACACCGCCCTCGCCCATCGAGAACAGCCCCATCATCAGCTGCCGGCTGTCGGAGAAGGCGCCGCCCAGCTCGTTGCAGGCCGCGAGGCCCGGCGCGTCGGAGCCCGCGGCATCGAACTTCTGGAAGATCTCGGTGTTCGGGTTGACCGGGACGACCTTGCCGCTCTCCAGCAGGCAGCCGCCGTCGAAGTACGGCTCGGGGTTCTGCCAGATGCTGATCCGCTGGTCGACGTGGCCCATGAACGGGAGCTGCATCGCGACGAACACGCCGACCGCCAGCAGCCCGAGGCCGATCATGATCCACGACAGCCGCTGCGTCGCGATGTACAGCATCGACACGAACAGGCCGAAGAACAGCAGCGCGGTACCGAGGTCCTTCTGCACGAACAGGACGCCCAGGCAGAAGAACCAGATCACCAGGACCGGCCCGAGGTCGCGGAGGCGGGGGAAGCTGAACGGGCCGACCTTCTTGCCGATCAGCGACATCGCCTGCCGCTTGTTCACCAGGTAGCCGGCGAAGAACGCGACCATCATCAGCTTCGCGAACTCGGCGGGCTGCAGCCCGCCGACGCCGGGGATCTGGATCCACACCCGCGCGCCGTTGACCGTGTTCCCGAGGCCGGGGACGATCGGCAGGAGCAGCATGATGATCGCGCCGAGCCCGATGAGGTACGTGTAGCGCTGCGCGGTCTTCGGCGTGAACGACAGCGGGGCGTCGCTCTTCTCGGTGTCCCGCATGATCAGCAGGGCCGCGACGAACAGCGCGATGCCGACGAACGTCCAGATCAGCTGGTCCTTCGCGTTCGCGGCGTCGCGGAGCACCTCGCCGTTCATCGCCGCCTGTTTCCAGTCGGCGCTGGTCTCCAGGTCGAGCCGGTAGATCATCGCGAAGCCGACGCCGTTCAGCGCGACCGCGAGCGGGAGCAGCACCGGGTCGGCGTACGGCGCGAACCGCATCTGCACGAAGTACGCGGCGACCGCCAGTACCGCCAGCCCGCCGCCGAAGCCGAACATCCCCGCCGGGATGCTCCCGTCCCGGGCGAGGCCGACCTCCGCGAACGCCGACAGCGTCAGGACCATCGCGAAGACGAGCAGCACCAGGGACGCGGCGTTCCGCCGCTGGTACGGCAACCGCGCCCTGATCTGCTCCCCGAGCGAACTCACCGAGGCGTCCCCCCGTCGGCGGGACAGCCCTGGATCTGCGGGTCGTTCGACTTGCAGGCGTCCCGGTGGTTGACCAGCTCCTGCAGCTTCGCCTCCGCCTCCTGCTGCCCGGCGAACACGAGCTTCAGGTCCGTGACCGCGGCCGCGTCGTCCATGGGGAGTTCGCTGACCGGGACGTCACTGTTGGTGATCTTCTTCTGCTCGCAGTTCTGCTGCACCTCGCCGTTGACGACGGCGCCCTTGACGATGACGACCCTCTTGGACTCCACCGTCACCACGAACTTGCACACGCTCTTCTGCAACTGGCCGACGGCTCCGGGGCCCTCCACCGTGTAGGTCCCCTCGACCTGCTGGCGCTGCGCCTGCGGGAGGTTCTCCAGCATGATCGGCGGGTTCGGCTGGTGCTTCGCGACCGCCTTGCGCGACAGGTCCAGGCCCGGCACGTCCTGCGGAGTGCCCCGGTACAGCACGACCCTGCCGCCCTCGGCACCGATGTAGTAGCCGCTCTTCACGTTCTGCAGCAGCACGAAGCCGCCCGCCCCGATCCCGAGGACGACGACACCGGCGACCACCAGCAGCCATGTCCATTTCCGGACGCCGCCGCCCCGCTTCGCCTTCGCCGGTGCGGCCTGCGGCATCGCGCCCGGCGCGGGCATCTGCTCGGCCATCGGGTCGCCGGCCTGCGGGTCGGCCGCCGCCATCGGCGGCGGCATCTCGTCCACCGCCACCGGCGGCTGCGGGCGCGTCTCGCGCAGCTGCGCGGCGCGTCCGGCCGGGGTGTCGGCGGGACCGCCCGGTGCCGCGCCCGGGCCGCCGGGCGGCTCCGGCGGGGCCGCGGTCGCCGCCGCCCCGACCGCCTGCCCGGGCCCGCCCGTCGGCGGCTGCCGCTCGAGGTCGACGACGTCCGCCACCACGCACGTGATGTTGTCCGGGCCGCCGCCCCGGTTCGCGAGGTCGATGAGCTGGCGGACGGCCTGGTCCGGCTCGTCCACGTCCGTCAGCACCTGGAAGATCGTCTCCGCGGTGACGACGCCCGACAGGCCGTCCGAGCACAGCAGGTACCGGTCGCCGGCCTGCGCCTCGCGCAGCGACAGGTCGGGGTCGACCTCGCCGCGCCCGTCCAGCGCCCGCAGCAGCAGCGACCGCTGCGGGTGCGACGCGGCCTCGTCCGGGCTGATGCGCCCCTCGTCCACCAGCGACTGCACGAGCGTGTGGTCGTGCGTGATCTGGAACAGGCTGCCGTCCCGCAGCAGGTAAGCCCGCGAGTCGCCGATGTGGACGAGCGCCACCTGGTCGCCCGCCCACAGCATCGCCGTCAGCGTCGTGCCCATGCCCTGCAGCGCCGGATCGGACTCCACGATCCGGTGCAGGTTGTCGTTGGCCGCCTTGACGGTGTGCTCCAGCGCCGCCAGCAGCTCGTTCGCCGGCAGGTCCTTGTCGAGGCGGCGCAGCGCGTCGATGGCCGCGGCACTGGCGATCTCCCCGCCGACGTGCCCGCCCATCCCGTCGGCCACCGCGAGCAGATGCGCGCCCGCGTACGCCGAGTCCTCGTTGCCCTCGCGCAGCATGCCGACGTCGGAGCGCGCGGCGTAGCGGATTCCCAGAGTCATTTGCGCAGCTCGATCACGGTCTTGCCGATACGAATCGGGACGCCCGGCGGGACCGGCATCGGCCGGCTCACCTTCGTGCGTCCGAGGTAGGTCCCATTGGTCGAGCCGAGATCTTCCACGATCCACTGACCATCCTGCGCGTAAATTCGGGCATGCGTGGTCGAAGCGTAGTCGTCGGTAACGACCAGCGTGGAGTTGTTCGCCCGCCCGATGGTGATGGGCACCCCGGTGAGGTCGATGACGGTTCCCGCCCGTTCGCCCTGCACGACGACGAGTTTCGTCGGCGCCCCCTGCTGGGCGCCGGCCTGCGGCGGCGGCTGCGGTGCGCGCGGCGGACGCGCCGCCGCCTTCTGCGGGCGCGGCGACGAGGCGCGCGAGGCCGCGCGCGTGGCGGCCTTCGAGCCGAACAGGTCGGCCCTGATCACACCGACGGCCGCGATGACGAAGAGCCAGAGCACCGCGAGGAACGCCAGCTTGATCAGCGTGAGGGTGAATGGGGACATCGGAGTCGGGGTTACTCCCTATCGCGGCGGAACACAAGTGTGGTCCGGCCCATCGTGACCCGGGACCCGTCGACCAGCGTCACGCGCCGGATCGGCTGGCCGTTCACGAAGGAGCCGTTGGTCGACCCTAGATCCACGAGCACGATTTCGGGACCTTCTACGCGGATCTCGGCATGGTGCCGTGATACGCCCGGATCGACAAGACGCAGATCGCAGTCGGTGCCGCGGCCCAGCAGCGTGACGGGCGTGTTCACCTCGTACGTCCGCTGGGTGGCGTCGGCACCCTCCACCGCCGTCGTCACCAGCAGCCGCGGATGCCCGCCGAAGGCCCCGCCGCCGCCCTGCGGCACGTTGGTCGGCGACTGGCGGATCTCCCCGCCCTCGACCGTCGAACCCCTGATCACACCCGACCGGATCCGGAACATGCCCGTGGCCAGGTCGTCAGTGTTCTCGAACCGGACGCGCACCGGACCCACGAAGGAGTACCCCTGCTCCTTCGCGTACTCCCGGGCCAGGTTCGCCAGCTCCTGGCTCAGGCTGTCCGCGTAGACCTGCAGCCGCTGCCCGTCCTGCTGAGAGATGTCGACCACGAAGTCGTTCGGAACCAGCGTGCGGCCCTGCGCCACGATCGCCGCCCGATCGTCCATCTCGCGCTGCACAGCACTGGCCACCTCGACCGGCTGCAGCTCAGACTTGAAGGCACGGGCGAAGGCCCCTTCGACCATGCCCTCGAGCCGTCGCTCGAAGCGCTGAATGACACCCACGGGCACCTCCCTTCCCCACTGGTAGACGATCGTATCGGTGCAAAGGTTCGTACGAAGTATCGAGTTGCCGGAGCACTGCTCCGTACGTGCTAGCCTTTTCGAGCACCCGGAGACGGGTCGACACTCGCGGGCGAGTGGCGGAACGGCAGACGCGCACGGTTCAGGTCCGTGTGTCCGAGAGGATGTGAGGGTTCAAATCCCTCCTCGCCCACTTGAGGGTAGTGACGAAAGCCCTCCCTTCATAGTGATGGAACAGGCCCAGCCGCAGATGAGCGGCTGGGCCTGTTCCGTGCTGGCGGTGCGTCCGAGCTGGATCCCCGGGCGCGGCGGTGACGCCGATCCGGGAGGTTCCGGACGGTGCGGGAGTGCCGGTGACGGAGCTGCCCTTCAACGCCGCCCGGCTGGACCGCTCGATCGCCCTGGCCACCGACGACTCCGTGCGCCTGGCCGCCCCCGCATCGCGCCCATCACCGCCCCGTAGGCGAGCGGCTCGCCTCTCGGCGTCCATCCCCACGGCCGGACGGTCAGGTCCCTGCGGTGATGCACCAGTGGTAGCCGTCAGGGTCGGTGAAGCGCCCGGCATAGCCGCCCCGATCGGACTGGACGGCGGCGGAAGTGACCCGGCCGCCCGCGGATTCCGCGTCCGCGAGAAGGGCGTCGACGTCGGCACGTGAAGCGGCGGTGTGCGTGAGGACGAGTCCGGAGAAGCCGTCCCCGTGCTCGTCGACGCCGGCGTCCTTGGCGAGGGCCTTGCGCGGCAGCAGGCCCAGCCGGGACGCGCCGTCGGCGATGGCGAAGTCGATGAACTTGTCGCCGTAGTCATGGTCGACGCTCATGCCCAGCGTCTCGTAGAACGCCTTGGACGCCTTCGGCTTGGCGACACCGAGGTAAACGGCGGTCTCGATCGGCTCCGGCGGGTCGGGGACGGGACCGGTGTCCTTCTTGGAGGCGGCCGCCAGCTTCCAGACGGCCCCGTCCGGTGCCCGGTAGACGGCGGTGAACTCGCCGAACAGCGCCTTCTTCGCCGGCTTGACGACCGTCGCCCCCGTGGCGGTGGCGGCGTCGAGGAGGGCCCTGACCTCGGCGGGCCGATCGACGATGAACGACAGGACGTTGCCGCGGAAACCCGAGGTCGCCGGATCCGCACCGGACGCGGCGGCCAGCGCGTCGATCCGGTGGAGGGCGAGCCGTCCGGTGCCGTGAAGGTCGAGGACGGCGGTGCGGTCGTCGCCGGCGGCCGTGGACGAGAAAGCGGACGTGTAGAAGGCGCGTGCGGCTTCTACTTGCGGAACACCGATAGTGATGGTGTCGAGTGAGAGCGCCATCGGAACGTTCTTCCTGCGTAGGAGGACGGTGGGGTCGGGAGGAGAGCCGGGGGACCGGCCGGCTCAGGTGATCTGGTTGATGCGGATGAGGTTCCCGGCGGGGTCGCGGAAGGCGCAGTCGCGGACGCCGTAGTCCTGCTCGATGGGTTCCTGGACCACATCGGCGCCCGCGGCCTGGAGGCGGTCGAAGAGCCCGTCGAGGTCGTCGCTGCCCAGCGTGATGCCGGTGTAGGCGCCCTTGGCGATCAGTTCCAGGATCGTGCCGCGCTCGTCCTCGGTGACGCCCGGATCGGCGGCGGGCGGGTGCAGCACGATGGACGTCTCGGGCCGGCCGACCGGCCCGACGGTGATCCAGCGCATGTCGTCGTAGCCGACGTCCTGGCGGACCTCGAAGCCCAGCGCGTCCCGGTAGAAGCCCAGAGCGGCCTCGGCGCCGGTGTGCGGGAGGAAGGCGTAGTGGATGGTGATCTTCATGCCCGGCACGCTACGCAGAGCTACCGGGGGCGGGCTTCTTGATTCCTGACCGGTCTGGTCACCTGCTTGGCCAGGCAGGGCGGGATTCCCTCGCCGGCCTGGGAGTGGTCGCGGCGGTAGACGCTCGGTGACACGCCGACCAGCTCGGTGAACCTGGTGCTGAAGGTGCCCAGCGAGGAGCAGCCGACGGCGAAGCAGATCTCGGTGACGCCGAGGTCTCCGCGGCGCAGCAGCGTCATCGCCCGTTCGATGCGGCGGGTCATCAGATACGAGTACGGAGTCTCCCCGTAGACGCGGCGGAACTCCCTGCTCAGGTGCCCGACCGACATGTGCGCCCCCCGGGCCAGTGCGTCGAGGTTCAGCGGCCTGGCGTACTCCCGGTCGATCCGGTCGCGGACACGGCGTATCGCGGCGATGTCGCGCAGGCGTTGCGCCTCCGCACGCCCGAGGCCCGTACCCGGACGCGTCCGATGCTCGCCGGTTTCGTCGCGTCCGGACGGCGCGGCTCCGGGGTGACGAAAGACGGCGCGGGCGGCGCGGTGGTCGGCGGTGGCGCGGGCGTGCTCGGCGGCCAGATCGGCGAGCCGGGCGGCGGCGCGGGCCAGCGTGCGGGCCTTGGCGGCGAGGTCGCTCCCCTGGCCGTGCCCGTCGTCGGCGGGCTGCTCGCGCATGAGCCGCAGGGCCTCCGCCAGGGCGCGCTCGGCGGCCTGGACCTCGGGGTAGCCGTGACCGTCGATCCGGTCGGCCACCTCGGCGGCCGCCCGCAGGGCGCGGGCGGCGCCCCGGCGGGCACGGTAGGCGGCCTGGCGGCAGGAGATGGAGCACCAGGTGGCCGGACGGCCGGTGCGGCGGACGGGCGGCGGCGTCCCGCACACCGGGCACGGGCTCGGGGCGCCGTCCGTCGGCCGGATGGGCGCTTCGTGCTGCCGACCGGCGCGCCGCTGCGTCTGAGACGCGCCATCACCCCAGGTCATGGTCCTCACACTAATCCCTGCCCGGGGGCGGGGCGCGTCCCGAGCACAGGGCGGGCATCGATCAGGAACCGAGAAGTGCCAGGTCCCTCGGCATGGCTAGCGTCGGAGGCGATTCCCGCCGGTCGCGACCGAAAGAGAGAACGATGAGCGCGAACACCAGCCCGAAGAGCGCCAAGGGCGCGAACGGCTTCTCCGAGCAAGAACGTGCCGCCATGAAGGAGCGCGCCGCGGAACTGAGGAAGGATACCGAGCGCGGTCGGGGCGGCGAGGCGGCCGCCGAGGAACTCGACGTGCCGGCGAAGATCGCGGAGATGGAGCCGGCGGATCGTGCGGCGGCCGAACGCGTCCACGCCATCGTCACCGCCAACGCCCCGGAGCTGTCGCCGAAACTGTGGTACGGACAGCCCGCCTACGCCCGGAAAGGCAAGATCGTGTGCTTCTTCCGTAGCGGGCGCGTCGACAAGGAGCGGTACTCGACCTTCGGCTTCACCACCGAAGCGAATCTCGACGACGACGGCGGCCTGTGGCCCACCTCCTACGCCGTGACCGACCTGAGCGGCGAAGCGGAGAAGCGGAGAAGGCGATCACCGGCCTCGTCAAGAAGGCCATGAGCTGACCCCGCGGCCGATCTCGCGGGGTCAGGGGCTGGGCGGGAGGGTGACCCGGACGTCCAGGCCGCCTTCGGGGCCGGGACGGGCGGTGGCCCGGCCGCCGTGGGCGCGGGCGATCGAGGCGACGATGGACAGGCCCAGCCCGGTCCCCTCGCCCGGCGCGCTGCGGCGGGGGCGCTGGCGGCGGAAGGGTTCGAACAGCCGGGGGACGACGGCGGCGGACGCGCTGGACCGCGTCGGGCTCGCCGACCGCGCGACGCACCGTCCGCACGAGCTGTCGGGCGGGCAGAAGCAGCGCGTGGCGATCGCCCGCGTGATCGTCGGGGAGCCGACGCTGCTGCTGGCGGACGAGCCGACCGGCGCCCTCGACACCGCCTCCGGGCGGGCCGTGATGGGGCTGCTGGCCGGACTGAACTCCGAGGGGACGACGATCGCGGTGATCACGCACGACAACGAGCTGGCCGCGTCGCTGCCCCGGCGGGTCCGGCTGCGCGACGGCCGCGTCGCGGCGGACGCGGAGGTGCGCCGGTGAACCGCCGACTCTCGCCCGCCCGGCTCTCCCCCGCCGACGTGCTGCGCACCGGGTCGGCCGGGCTGCGCGGCCGTCCCCTGCGCGTGGTGCTGTCCGCGTTCGGCATCGCGATCGGGATCGCGACGATGATCTCGGTCGTGGGGATCTCCGCGTCCAGCAAGGCCGACGTGGTGCGGCGGCTGGAGACGCTCGGCACCGACCTGCTGGTGGCCACGCCGGGGGACTCGATGGTCACCGGCGCGGAGACCGAGCTGCCGCCCGGCGCGGAGAAGGCGGCGGGCCGGATCGACGGTGGCCGGTCGGCGGCGGCGACCGGCTCGCTGCCGCACACCGTCCGCCGGACCGACAGGATCGACGCGGCCGAGACCGGCGGCATCGCCGTCCAGGCGGCCACCGGACGGCTGCTCGAGACGCTCCGGGGCGACGTCCGGACCGGCACGTGGCTCAACCGGGCCACCGGCCGGTACCCCGCGGTCGTCCTCGGCTCGGTGGCGGCGGCCCGCCTCGGCGTCGGCGAGCCGGGACGGCAGGTCTTCATCGGGAACCGGTACTTCACCGTGATCGGCGTCCTGGACCCGCTGCCGCTCGCCCCGGAGATCGAGCGCTCGGCGCTCGTCGGCTGGGACGGCGCCGCCCGCGCCCACCTCGGTTTCGACGGGCACCCGACCTCGGTCTACGCGCGCTCCACGGACGGGGCCGTCCGGCGGACGGACGACCTGCTGCCCCGCACGATCGCCCCCGAGAACCCGCAGGACGTCCGGGTCACCGATCCGTCCGCCGCGCTTCAGGCCAAGGCGGCCGCCACGGGGGCCTTCACCGACCTGCTGCCGGGGCTCGGCGCGGTGGCCCTGCTCGTCGGGGGCGTCGGCGTCGCCAACACCATGGTCATCTCGGTGCTGGAGCGGCGGCACGAGATCGGGCTCCGCCGCTCGCTCGGCGCCACCCGCGGGCATGTCCGCGTCCAGTTCGTCACCGAGTCGCTGCTGCTGTCCGGGCTGGGCGGCGCGGCGGGGATCGTCCTCGGGACGGTGGCCGCCTTCGGCTACGCCACGGCCACCGGACTGCCGCCGCAGGTCCCGCTCTGGTCGATGGCCGGAGGGCTCGGAGCCACCCTGGCCATCGGCACTCTCGCGGGGCTCTACCCGGCGGTCCGCGCCGCGCGCCTGGCTCCCACACTCGCCCTCCAGGCCGCCTGACCCGCGAACCGGCGCGTCCCCGGTCCGGCGGCGGCGCGCCGGTCCGGGGCTACGGCGTGGGGGCGATGCCCGCGAGGAAGTCGGTCACGTCGCGGCGCAGGTCGTCCAGGGACGGGTCGGTGCCCGCGCCCGCGAGCGCGTAGAACATCACGCCCTCGGCGTAGACGACGAGGCGGCGCCCGTCGGTCGCGGGGTCGGGGGAGCCCAGCCTCGCCATCAGCGCCACCGCCGGCTCCCGGAAGTGCCTGCCGCTCGCGTCGTACATCGCCCGCAGCTCCGGCCGCCGGGTGGCCTCCAGCGCCAGCTCGTACCGGGCCAGCGTGCGCCGCCGGTCCTGGGTGATCTGCCCGTGCAGGAGCCGCGCGACCAGGTCGACCGCCTGCTCCCGGTCCGCGGGGAGCCGGGACGTGCCGACGGCGGCGAACTGCCGTTCCTCCAGCTCGTTCAGGCGTTCGAGGGCCAGCTCCAGCAGCGCCGTCCGGGTGCGCGCGACGTTGGACGTCGCCCCCGGCGGGAGCGCGGCGGCGTCGTCCACCGCCCGGTGGGTCAGCCCGCGCATTCCGCGCTCGGCCAGCAGCGTGATGGCGGTCTCGGCGACCAGCTCGGCGCGCGGCGATCTCATGCCGGACCACACTACTTGCGTAGTGAGAACTACGTCCGTAGTCTTAAACTACGTCTGTAGTGTGGAGGTCGAGTGAAGGCGATCGTGATCGGCGGCGGGATCGGCGGGCTCACCGCCGCCGCGGCCCTCGGAAGCAGGGGCTGGACGGTGCGCCTCCTGGAGCGCGCCCCGACGCTCGAACCGGTCGGGTCGGGCCTCGCGATGATGCCCAACGCGCTGCGCGCCCTCGACACCCTCGGCATCGGCGACCGGGTCCGCGAGCTCGCCACGTTCGCGGGCGACGGCGGGGTGCGGCGGCCGGGCGGCGGCTGGCTGAACCGGACGAGCGCCGAGGCCGCCGCCGAGCGCTTCGGCGACCCGACCGTCGTCATGCCGCGCTCCACGCTGGTCGACCTGCTCCGCGGCCTGCTCGACCCCGCGGACCTCCACCTGGGCGTCACCGTCGAGTCGGCATCCCCGGACGGGACGGTCGCCACCGCGGCGGGCGAGGAGCGCGCGGACCTCGTCGTGGCCGCCGACGGCATCGGCTCCCGCGTGCGCTCGTCCCTCTTCCCCGGCCACCCCGGACCCCGCCACACCGGGCTGACGGCCTGGCGGCTGCTCGCCGCGGACCCGCACCGGACGGGCGCGTTCTCCGAGACCTGGGGGCGCGGCCTCGTCTTCGGCGTCAACCCGATCACCGTCGGCCGGGTCTACTGCTACGCCACGGCGCCCGCCCCCGCCGGGACGACCGCCCCAGACGAGAAGAGCGAGCTGCTGCGCCTCTTCGGTTCCTGGCACGACCCGATCCCCGGGCTGCTCGCCCGAGCCGACCCGGCGGGGATCCTGCGCAACGACATCTACGACCTGCCGCGTCCGCTCCCGGCCTTCCACCGGGACCGGCTCGTCCTGCTCGGCGACGCGGCCCACCCCATGACGCCCAACCTCGGCCAGGGCGCCTGCCAGGCGATCGAGGACGCCGTCACCCTCGCCTGGGCGGTCACCGTCGGCGGCGGCCCCGCCGCGTACACCGCGGCCCGGCTGGATCGCACGACGAGGATCATGGCGACGTCGCGCCGCGTCTCCCGCCTCACCCGGTCGACCAACCCGCTCGCGACCGCCCTCCGCGACGCGGGCATGTGGACGGCCGGCCGGCTCGGCCCGGACCTGGTCCTCCGCCAGGCCGCCGCCGCCGTCGACTGGCGGCCCCCGGCCTGAGGCGCCGCGACCGGCGCGCAAGGCGCCCGACGCCGTGACCGCCGGGCGGGGTCAGCGGACGGGACGCCCGACGGGCCCGTGGTCGAAGCGGTGGCGCGGTCCGGGCAGGCCGCTCGGCGCGACCCGCGCGGTCACTGTGAGCCGCGCGCCGCTCCGGCCCGCGGCGACCTGGTCGCGGAGCTTCGGCAGGAGCGCGTACAGGGTGTCGCCGGGGCAGGCGGTGCTGTTGTGGTCGCGGTGGCCGACGATCGCCGTCCGAGGGTCGAGCCCGTAGGTCTCGCACAGCCAGGAGCAGGTCGCGACGAGTCCCTCCCACAGGGCGTCGGTGGGCTCCTCGGTCATGTAGGTGCCCTCGTTCTCGATGCCGATCGTGTGCTCGTTGTGGCTGAGCGTGTGCGCCCCGAGGACGTGGTCCCCGGCGTCGACGGCATCGAGGCTGCGGTTGCGGCCCTCCATGACGTGGCCGCCGCGGCTGATCGTGAGCTGCTGGCCCGTGTCGTCCCAGCCGTTGGTGTCCATGTGGAAGTTCTGGATCGACCGCGAGAGGTCGAAGGCGTGCTCCAGCGAGTAGTTCGTGGAGTTCGGCGAGGCGGTGTGGTGGACGACGATGCGGTCCGGGGCCCGGTCCAGGACGGTCGCCGCCGTCTTCGGGGCCCGCGCGCGCCATTCGGCGCGGGTGTGGAGGCGGGGAGCGGTCCGGGCCGAGGCCGTGGGCATCGGGCCCAGCAGCGTGCCGCCCATGACCGCGGCGGTGCCGCCGAGCAGTCTCCGGCGGGTGATGTTCAAGGACATGAATCCCTCCGGATCCGTCAGCGCTTTTGATCTTGAGGGACGATAGTTGAAACGGCGCCCGATGCGCCAGGTCCATTCGGTGAATGGGGCGCCACGATTAATGTGGTCGCCATTTTGCCTGGCGAGAGCGTTATTCGATATTCGAATCGACGTGGAAACAGATGCCGATCCGCCGCCCGGAATTTCGTCACATTGTCGGGCCCTCGGGCCCGGCGCCGTTCCCGCGCACGTAGGCACCGGCGGCGGCGGCGCAGGTGGCGGCGTGCGCGCTCCGGTCGGCGGCCTCCTCGTCCAGCGGGTCGCCGCTGACGAGGAAGCGGTAGTACAGCGGGGCCGAGACGGCGCGGACGACCTCGGCGGCGTCGGTGCCCTCCGGGGCCTCGCCGCGGGCGATCGCCCGGTCCACGCAGGGGGACCATTCGGTGATGCGGGCCGCGTAGAAGCGGTGCAGCGCCTCGGCGGTGCGCTCGTCGCCCGTCGCGGCGGAGATCACGGCCTTGAACAGCACGCCCTGGCGCGGGTCGGTGAGGGTGTCCACGACCAGGCGGGCGTTCGCGCGCAGGTCGCCCGCCAGCGTGCCGGTCTCCGCGCGCCGGACGGACTGTTCCGCCATGTCCTCGAGCAGATCGGCGACCAGGCCCTGCGGGGTGCCCCAGCGCCGGTAGACGGTCGTCTTGCCGACCCCGGCGCGGCGGGCGACCTCGGCCAGGTCCACGCCCGCCGAGCCGCACTCGATCAGCGCGTCTTCGGCCGCGCGCAGTACGGCGGCGCGGATCCGGGCGGTGCGGCCGCCGGGGCGCACGGTGCCCGGGACGTGCCCTGCGTCGGTCATAACGGGTCTCCAGTTCCATTTAGGGCCGATGCTCGTGTACCGTTGCCCGCATCTTAACGGAACCAGCGACCCGTTAGTGCGGGTCCGTGCTGCTCGAAGGGGAACACCGATGACTGCGTCCACCACGGCCGCACCGCCGGCCGCCGCGTCCGGACCGCGGATGACGGGCCGCGAACGGCTGCTGCTCACGCTTCTGCTCGGCGCCCAGTTCATGGTCGCCGTGGACTTCTCGATCCTGAACGTCGCGCTGCCCGAGGTCGGCGCCGGCCTCGGCTTCTCGCTGGCGAACCTGCAGTGGATCGCCACCGCGTTCGCGCTGACCGCCGCCGGGTTCACGCTCCTGTTCGGGCGGGTGGCCGACCTGGTGGGCCGCAGGCGGCTCTTCGTCGGCGGCATGGCCGTGCTCGGCGCGGCCTCGCTGCTGGGCGGGCTGGCCACCGGCCCGGCGGTCCTGCTGGTCGCCCGGGTGCTGCAGGGGCTGGCCACCGCGGCGGTCACCCCGGCCGGGCTGGCGCTGCTGACCACCGCCTTCAGGGAGGGGCCGCTGCGCGAGCGGGCGCTGGGCCTCAACGGCGCGCTGATGTCGGCCGGGTTCACCGCCGGGGCGATCCTGGGCGGCCTGCTGACGAGCCTGCTGTCCTGGCGGTGGGCGTTCCTGGTCAACGTTCCCGTCGCCTTCCTGGTCGTCGCGCTCGCCCCCCGGGTGATCGGCGAGGACCGGCCGCGGGAGCGGGCGCGGCTGGACGTGCCCGGCGCCGTGACCGTCACCGCCGGACTTCTGCTGCTGGTGTTCGGCCTCACCCAGGCGGGCGAGCACGGCTGGACGGCTCCGGCCACCCTGGTCGGGCTCGCCGCGGGGGCGGGGCTGCTCGTGGCGTTCTGGTTCGTCGAGCGGCGCGCCGGCGAGCCGCTGGTCCCGACCGGGCTGCTGAAGCGCCGCAACGTCGTCTGGGGCAACACCGCCGGGCTGGTCGCCTTCGTCACCGAGACGTCGCTGGTGTTCCTGCTCACCCTCTACCTGCAGAAGGTGCTGGGCTACTCGCCGCTCGCCACCGGCCTGGCGTTCGGGGTGCTGGGGCTCGGCACCGTTCTGGGCGGGACGCTCGGCGGCCGGACGGTCGGCCGCTTCGGCGCCCGCGCCACCATCGCGGCCGGGGGGCTCGTGCAGGCGGCGGCGACGCTGCCGCTCGTCGCGCTGGGGGCGTCCGGCGGCTGGATCTGGCTGGTGGCGGCCGCCACCTTCGCCGGCGGCGTCGGCAACATGCTGGTGATCGTCGCGTTCATGGTGACCGCCACGTCCGGGCTGCCGGACGCCGAGCAGGGCCGGGCCACCGGCATCGCCACCATGAGCCAGCAGGTCGGCATCACGATGGGCACCCCGATCATGAGCGCGATCGCCACCGCCGCCATGTCCGGGGCAGCGACGGCCGACGCGGTGCTGTCGGGCGTGCGGGTGGCCATCGGCGTCAACGCCCTGCTCGTGGTGGCCGGTTCCCTCCTCGCCGCCGCCTTCCTCGGCCGTCCCCGACGGGCCTGAGGCGGTCCGGACCGGGGTGTGGCCATGACCGGCCGGTGCGTGGCACGAGCCCGTCGGCGATCCATACCGGCCGTCTCGCACAGGAACACGTTCCCTGGGCTCGACGTCCCGGTGGACGGCCCCCTGCGCGTGGGCGGCGCGCGGGGGGCCGTCCACGCGCGCCGCAGGACGTCCAGGAACACGGTCGGCACCCGTTCGGGCGGAAGCCGGCCGTGCTCGCGGATCTCCCGGGCGAGCGCCCGGCCGGGCAGCGGCTCCATCGCGATCCACGGCCGGTCGTCCGCTGTCAGGACGTCGTGGAGGCGGACGGTCCCGGGGTGCCGCACCCGGGACGCGGCGCTCGGCCCCACCCGATTTTGCATGTTCATGCAGTGTCGTGCATACTTGTGCTCATGTCCAAGGTGCTCACCTCTCTGCCTGTCGGCGAACGTGTCGGAATCGCCTTCTCCGGCGGCCTCGACACCTCGGTCGCGGTCGCGTGGATGCGCGAGAAGGGTGCCGTGCCGTGCACCTACACCGCCGACATCGGCCAGTACGACGAACCCGACATCGCGTCCGTGCCCGGACGGGCGTCCGCGTACGGCGCGGAGATCGCGCGGCTGGTCGACTGCCGCGCGGCGCTCGTCGAGGAAGGTCTCGCGGCGCTGGCCTGCGGCGCGTTCCACATCCGTTCCGGCGGGCGCGCGTACTTCAACACGACCCCGCTCGGCCGCGCCGTCACCGGCACGCTGCTGGTGCGCGCGATGCTCGAGGACGACGTCCAGATCTGGGGCGACGGGTCCACCTTCAAGGGCAACGACATCGAGCGGTTCTACCGGTACGGGCTGCTCGCCAACCCCTCCCTGCGCATCTACAAGCCGTGGCTCGACGCCGACTTCGTCGGCGAGCTCGGCGGCCGCACGGAGATGTCGGAGTGGCTGCAGGCCCGCGGCCTGCCCTACCGGGACAGCACCGAGAAGGCCTACTCGACCGACGCCAACATCTGGGGCGCGACGCACGAGGCGAAGTCCCTCGAGCACCTCGACGCGGGCATCGAGATCGTCGAGCCGATCATGGGCGTCCGGTTCTGGGACCCCGAGGTCGAGATCCACACCGAGGACGTCACGGTCGGCTTCGAGCTGGGCCGTCCGGTCACGATCAACGGCAAGGAGTTCGCCTCCCCGGTCGACCTCGTGCTGGAGGCCAACGCGATCGGCGGACGGCACGGCCTCGGCATGTCGGACCAGATCGAGAACCGGGTCATCGAGGCCAAGAGCCGCGGCGTCTACGAGGCGCCCGGGATGGCGCTGCTGCACGCGGCGTACGAGCGGCTCGTCAACGCGATCCACAACGAGGACACCCTCGCCGCCTACCACAACGAGGGCCGCCGCCTCGGCCGGCTCATGTACGAGGGCCGCTGGCTGGACCCGCAGGCGCTGATGCTGCGCGAGTCGCTCCAGCGCTGGGTCGGGACGGCGGTCACCGGCGAGGTGACGCTGCGGCTGCGGCGCGGCGAGGACTACTCGATCCTCGACACGTCCGGCCCGGCGTTCAGCTACCACCCGGACAAGCTGTCGATGGAACGTACCGAGGACTCGGCGTTCGGCCCGGTCGACCGCATCGGCCAGCTCACCATGCGCAACCTGGACATCGCCGACTCCCGCGCCCGGCTGGAGCAGTACGCCGGGATCGGCATCGTCGGCAGCTCGCAGCCGACGCTGGTCGGCGCCGCCCAGGCGGCCTCGACCGGACTGATCGGCGCGATGCCCGCGGGCGGCGCCGAGGCGATCGCCTCGCGCGGCGAGGTCGACGGCGAGGAACTGCTCGACCGCGCGGCGATGGAGTCCGGCACGGATTGATCTGCAAGGCCGTAGGCGTCAGGCCCCAGCGGGCCTTACGGTGACCGCGGCGGCGTCGGGAGAGGTGAGCAGCGGCTCGGGCAGCCAGGGCCCGACGTAGGTCCGCCGCCCATCACCGCGCCGGGCTCGTCCGTGCTGATCAGCGTGACGCGCGGCGCCGGGTAGGCCTCGGCGATCTCGGTGGCCGCCTCGGCGCCGGTCAGCCCGCCGCCGCACACCGTGACGGTGCCGCCGTCGCCGAGCCCGCGCATCCGCTCCGCGAACCGGACGGCCCGCGCCCGTCCGGCGCTCCGGCACCCCGGTGGTCAGGGCCGCAGACCCCGGAGCAGCACGCCGGTCCTGGCGACGGCGAGCGGCCCGGCGCCCCAGGTCGCCTCGATCGGGGTGATGGAGATCCGGTCGGCGGCGAGGGCCGCGACGTCGGAGCCGCGCCCCGGCTCGCGGGCGTCGAGGGCGAGCGCCATCGTGTAGCTGCCGTCGCCCCTGTCGGTGTAGGACGGCGTGACGAGCGGCTGCCGGTCCTGGTTCGTCAGCGTCCAGCGGGTGGCGGGGCGCTCGCCGTCGTCGCCGACGATCGGGTAGTTGACGTTGAGCGCGAGGTGCTCGGGCAGGAGCCCGTCGTGGCGGTCCCCGCGCAGTCGCGCGACGAGCGTCGCGACGAACCCGGCGGTGTGGCGCTGCGCGTTGAGCATCGGCTCCTCGCTCGGGCGGGACGCCTCGGTGCTGACGGCGATGGCCGGGACGCCGTACTCCAGCGCGGTGACGGCGGCGCCGACCGTGCCCGAGTGGTTGGCGAGGGCGGCGATGTTCTGCCCGGCGTTCGTCCCGGAGACGACCAGGTCGGGCTTCTCGCTCTTGAACACGTGGAAGATCCCGAACGCGACCGCGTCACCGGGCGTGCCCGTCACGGACCACACGTCCTCGGCCACGCGGGCGGCCTCGACCGTCCCGCCGAAGGCCCGTCCGGTGCCCTTGCCGCTCTGGTCGGTGGCGGGGGCGACGATCGTGACGTCGTGCCCGGCTTCGGTGAGCGCGTCGCGGACGGCCTTGATGCCGGGGGCGTCGTAGCCGTCGTCGTTGCTCAGCAGGATGCGGAGCGGGGCGGGCTCGGGCGCGGCGGCGGCGGGCGGCGCGCCGATGAGCGCCAGTCCGGCCAGGGAGAGGGTGATCAGGGTCTTCTTCATCGGTCGTCTCCTTCGGGGAGTGGGGGTACCGATGGCTGCGGTCAGATCCAGCCGTCCAGGGACGCGGTGAAGGCGTCGAGGTCGTCGCGGTGGATGCAGTGTCCGGTGCCGGGGACGGTCCGGACCTCGAAGCCGCGCTCGCGCAGGGTCCCGGCGAGTTCGGCGTCGACCAGGAAGCTCGGGTCGGCGACCTGGACCAGGGACGGGACGAGCGGACGGTCCGGCACGCGGGCGCCGAACGCCGCGAGGGCCTCGGCGACGCGGACGTCCCAGTCGGCGAAGTCGGCGTGCTCGGCGTCGACGTCGGCCGGGGCCCAGCGGGGGTTCATGGCCGCGATGTCCTCGCGGGTCATGGTCTTGGCGCGGCGGGCGAACGCGACGAGGTGCGAGGTGTCGCCGAGCCGCCACCCGGGATCGCTGTAGACGGCGCGGGCGGGGCGCAGGTCGGCGACGGCGAGCGAGAGCGCCAGCGCGCCGAGCGAGTGGCCGATCGCGACGTCCGCGCCGGCGGGCAGCGACTCGACGAGGTCGGCGGCGAAGTCGTCGGCCGCGTAGGAGGCGGCGCGCGGGCCGGCGCCGTGCCCGCGCAGGTCGGGCATGAGCACCCGGTAGCCGCGCGCCGCGAGCAGGGGCGCGAACCGCACCCAGGTGCGGGCCGACGCCATCGCCCCGTGCACCAGGACGGCGGTGCGGTCGCCGTCCCCGAGTTCGTGAACCTTGATCTTCATGAACGGAAGTCTCCTTCTCGTCGGCGGATCAGCGTACGCCCTCGACGGGGAGGACGGCGACGGCGCCGAGGAGCGACGCCGCCGCGGGCGAAGTGCGGCGGGCGTCCGTCTAGAAGGCGAGCGGAGTGCTCAGCCGCAGGTCGTCGAGGGAGCGGCCGGTGTCGAGGCGGTACTCGCCGGGGACGAGCCGCCAGCCGCCGTCCGTCCAGATCTCGGCGGCGCGGCGCGGGATCTCGATGGTGACGGTCGCGTCCTCGCCGGGTCCGGCCTCGGCGACGGCGAAGCCGGCGAGGCGGCGGGCGGGACGGTCCGGGCCCGGTTCGGCGGGCGCCAGGTAGGTCTGCACGACCTCGCGTCCGGCCCGGCCGCCGGTGTTGCGGACGCGCACGGTCAGTTCGCCGTCCGCGTACCGGGCGTCCTCGTACGACCAGGTCGTGTAGCCGAGCCCGGACCCGAAGGCGAACGCGGGCTTCGTCCCGGCCCGGTCCCAGGCGGCGTAGCCGACGAACACGCCCTCGTCGTAGCGCAGGACGCCGCCGGCCGGGGTGACGTCGGAGACGGGGCAGTCGGCGAGTTCGGCGGGCCAGGTGGTGGGCAGCCGCCCGCCGGGCTCGCGGTCGCCGAGCAGGACGTCGGCGAGCGCGTGCCCGCCCTCCTGCCCGGGGAACCAGGTCAGCAGCAGCGCCGCGACGTCGCCGCGCCACGGCAGCTCGACCGGCGAGCCCGCGTTGATCACGGCGATGGTGCGCGGGTTCGCGGCGGCGACGCGCGCGACCAGCTCGTCCTGGCGGCCGGGGAGCCGCAGCGACGTGCGGTCGAAGCCCTCGCTCTCGACCTCGGCGGACGTGCCGACGACGACCACGGCGACGTCGGCGGCCGCGGCGGCGGCGACGGCCCGCTCCATCAGCTCGTCCGCGGGGGCGGTCGGCTCGCGGTGCGCCAGCGTGAAGCCGACCGCGGAGAAGGACGCCACGGGGCGGTCGCCCAGGGTGTGGACGAGCCGGACGGCGACCTCGCGGCCCGCGTCCAGCTCGACGGGGACGGTCCGGGGCGGCGGGAACATGAACGCGGCGAACACGTCGTCGCTGTCCGGTTCGATCGCGCCGTCGAACAGGACCTCGCCGTCCACCTCCAGCCGGAACCGGCCGAGGCCCTGCACCTCGAACCGGTGCGTCCCGCCGACCTCCGGGACGTACGCGCCGGTCACCGCCACCGTGCGCAGGGCGTCCTGGTCGATGCCGGCGGGCAGCCGCCCGATCCAGCGCAGCTCGCCGTCGTTCAGGTCGACCTCGCCGAGCAGGGCGCCGTCGCCGTCGCGGGCCTGCGCGCGCAGGGGGAACCGCGCGGCGGGGAGCCGGACGCTCGGGTCGGCGCCGCGCTGGTACACGACGTCGAGCCCGGCGGCGGTGAGCCCGCCGAGCGGGGAGGCGACGTGCGCGGGGAACACCTGCGCGCTGCCGCCGCCCATCACGCGGGCGTCGGTGGCGAGCCCGCCGATCAGCGCGATCCTCGCGTCGCGGGCGAGGGGCAGGATCCCGTCGTTGCTCAGCAGAGTGAACGAGCGGGCGGCGATCTCGCGCGCGAGCGCCACCCCGTCGATCTCCTCCCGGGGTTCGGACGGCCGCGCGCCGGACGTCGCGCCGGTGCGGCGCGCGAGGTCGATCACCCGCCGGACGTGCGCGTCCACGACGTCCTCGGCGACGTGGCCGTCCCGGACGGCCTGCGCGAGCGCGGGCCCGTACACGGTGGCGGGGCCGGGCATCGCGACGTCGAGCCCGCCGCGCGCCGCGCCGACGGTGTCGCGGGCGCCGAACCAGTCGGACACGACGAACCCGTCGAATCCCCACTCGCCGCGCAGCACCCCGTTGATCAGCAGGTCGTTCTCGCTCATCGTCGTGCCGTTGACCGAGTTGTAGGAGGCCATGACGCCCCACGGGCCGGCCTCCCGCACGACGATCTCGAACGGCCGCAGGTACAGCTCGCGCAGCGCCCGCTCCGGCACCACGACGTCGGCGGTCATCCGCTCGGTCTCGAAGTCGTTGGCGACGAAGTGCTTCACGGTGACGGCGACGCCGCCGCCCTGCACGCCGCGCACGTATCCGGCCGCGAGCAGGCCGCTGAGCAGCGGGTCCTCGGAGAGGCACTCGAAGTGCCGGCCGCCGAGCGGGGACCGCTGCAGGTTGACGGTCGGTGCCAGCAGCACGTGGACGCCCTTGCGCCGCGCCTCCTGCGCCAGCAGCGCCCCGGCCCGCCGCAGCAGGGCGACGTCCCAGGTGGCGGCGAGCGCGGTGGGACTGGGCAGCGCGATGGACGGGTCGGTGGACGACCACTCGACGCCGCGGACGCCGATCGGGCCGTCCGACATGACGATCGGGCCGAGGCCGAGCGCGGGCTCGTCCGGCAGCGTCCACATGTCGCGGCCCGCGAGCAGGCGGGTCTTGGCGTCCAGGTCCAGGTTCACGTCCGGTTCCTCCGGTGTCGGTGCGCGCGGTGCGGCTGGTGGCGTCACGGTAGACCTCGCTACCGAGTGATCGGTAGGTGATGTTACTTTCTTGTTATGTAACCCTCGGTCTATCCTGAGCGCCATGCCCCGTAACCGCCGCGAAGAGATCCTTCTCGCCGCCCTGGACGTCTTCGGCGAGCGCGGGTACACGGGCGCCTCGATCGCCGCCGTCGCCGAGCGCGTCGGCCTGTCCCAGCAGGGCGTCCTGCACTACTTCCCCACCAAGGACCGGCTGCTCGCCGAGGTCCTGCGGCTGCGGGACGAGCGCGGGCTGGACGTCATCGCGCTCGGCAACTCCGGCGGGGCGATCACCCTCGACACGATCTCGGCGATCATCGACTACAACCGGGAGCGGCGCGGGATCGTGCAGTCGTTCACGGTCCTGTCCGCCGAGAGCGTCCTCGACGGCCATCCGGCGGCGGGCTTCTTCCGCGACCGCTACAGCGAGTCCCGGACGTGGCTGGCCGACGTCGTCCGCGCCGAGTGCGGCCCCGACCTGCCCGGCGGCGTCACCCCCGAGCAGGCCGCCCCGCTGCTCCTCGCCGTCATGGACGGCCTCCAGCAGCAGTGGCTGCTGTCTCCGGACGACGTCGACATGCCGGGCCTCTTCCGCGCCTTCCTCGCGCTCCTGCGCGCGAACGTCACGCCTCCCGCCGCGGGGGACGGACGGGACGGCGAAGCGTCGCGGGGGTGACGAGCGCCCCGGCCGCGGTTCACCGCGACGCCCAGTACCGCGCGGGCCCGCGGTCGCTGCTGGACGGATTCCTCGGGCGTCTTCCGGACACCAGGGGTTACTCGCCATAATCTCTCCGGACCGGACAGGCGGGGAGATCCAGATGAGTACGGAGAAATTGCTGCGGCCGGTGGTGGATCCGTCCCTGCCGCCGGGCGAACGCGACGTGCTGGCGGCGAGCGCGGACGGGCTCACGGCCGCGGGCGACGACCCGCCGCGGGGCGGCGGGCGCGGCGGCGCGGACGCGTGGTGGGCGCTCGGCATCGCGACCGCGTGCGGGTTCGCGCCCGCCGCCGCGCTGCCGTGGCTGCTCGGCGGGCTCGGCGCGCTGCTCGGCGTCCTCGCGCAGGTCGGGACGGCGCTGCTGTGGTGGCGGTTCGGGTTCGGCGCGTTCCTCGGCGGCGGGACGGCCCTGCAGATCGTGGCCTGGATCGTCCTGTACGCGTGCAGCGGGGACGGCGCGCGGGAGAAGCTAGGGCGCGCGCACCACGGCCGGTACTTCCTCACCGACGACCTCGGCGGGGCCGTGGACGACGTCGTGCGGGCGCAGCGCGCCGCGGAGGCCGTCCTGGAGTCGGAGCTCCACAAGGCGGGGCTGCTGGACGGCGACGGCGTCGACGTGCGGGCCATCGAGTGGGAGCTCGCCGTCACCGGCCGGGAGACGACCGTGGAGAAGCGGGCGCTGCGCAAGCTCGCCAAGGAGAACCGGGGCGACGACGCGCTGCGGCTGGCGCTCAAGCCCCGCTGGCGCGAGGTGAACCGGGCGCGCAACCGGATGAGGGAACGGGTGGCGGCCCTGAACGCGTACGGGAACCACGTGCGGGCGGCCGACCGCGCCTACAGCGCCCACCGGAGCGGGGCGGGCACGAGCGAGCAGTTCGAGCAGCGCATGGCGGAGGTCCGGGAGTCCGCGGCGGCGCTGGCCGCCGCCCCGGCGGGCGGGGAGGTGGGCAAGTGAGCGGGATGTCACCGCGCGCCCGGCGGATCAACCAGCGGCTCCCCGAATGGGTGATGGTCGTGGGCGCCTGCCTCGCCATCGCGCAGCCGATCGCGGCGATCGTCTGGGTGTCGAACACCGTCGGCAAGCCCAAGAAGATCACCTACCTGGTGACCGGCGAGAGCTCCGACGCGAGGCTGAGCTACTACACGCCGGACGGCATCGAGACCGGCTCCCTGTCGGCGACGCCGCTGCCGTTCCGGCTGGACTTCCTGGCGGACCGCGACGAGTCGCTGCGGGTCGAGGCGGAGAACGACGGCGAGGGCGCGGCCGGTGCGCTGACCTGCACGATCCTGGTGGAGGGGAAGGTCGTCGAGCAGGACCGGGCGAGCGGCGCGAGCAGCGAGGCGTCCTGCCTCGGGACGGTCAAGCGGCTGAAGCCGATCGCGGGCGCGAAGCTCCCGCCGCTGACCGGCGCGATCAGCCCGCAGGTGCGGCGGCTCGACGAGACGGTGAAGCTGCCGCGCTATCCGGGGCGCGGGTCGCAGGTCGCCGGCCGCGTCACCGACCCCGAGGCGCGGCTGTCGTACGCGGAGCTGGGCCGGCCGTGGGAGCCGTTCAGCACCGAGCCGTACGGCCCGTACAGCGCGCACCAGAAGTTCGACACCGAGGCCGAGTGGCAGGCCATGCTCGGCTCCCGGGTCGTGGACGAGGGCGTCATGGGCGCCTACACCGGGCCGAACCGGCTGCGGGACGTCGCCGCGGCGATCCAGGACGCGCGCCAGTTCGACAACTTCCGCGACGGCACGACCGGACGCGACGTCGCGTCGCAGCCGTTCAAGGTGAGCGGGCGCCCGGCATGGGTGCTGGTGCGCGAGATGCACTTCAAGGAGACGGGCCTGCGGGCGACGATGGACCTGTCGGTCGTCGTGGTCGTCGACACCGGTCAGGAGCGTCCGTCCAGCCTGTGGATCGACGTCCCGAACACGCACGAGCAGTACTGGTCGGACGTCAACAAGGTCATCGGCTCGCTGCGGGTCGTTTCCTGAGCGGGGTCAGTCCCGGCCGGTCGCGCGCAGGAGGAGTTCGCGGAGCGTCCGCTGCTCCTCCTGCGTGAGCCGGGTGACCGGCGAGTCCTCCATCAGCATGGCGAGGAGCCGCTCGCGGACCTCGGTGCCCCGCGGCGTCAGCGCGAGGATCTTGGCGCGGCGGTCGGTGGGGTGCGGGCGGCGCTCGACGAGCCCGAGCCGTTCGAGCCGGTCGACGATGAACGTCGCGTTGGACGGCTCGCAGCTCATCCGGTCGGCGAGGTCGCGCATGGTCATCGGACCGGCCAGCTCCCGCAGCGCGGTCGCCTGCGGGGCGGTCAGGTCGAGGTTCACCGCGCGCTCGCGGACGTGCACCTCGAGTTGCGACGCGAGGCCCTTCACCAGCCCGCAGATCTCCTGCTCGGAGAGGGCGTGCGGTTCCGCGTGCGCTTCCACCCGGCCAGTCTACGCACCCGGATAAAGGTTGCAACTTAAATGATTCTAGTTGTAATTTTCTCGGCGGCGGAGCCGTGGTGGACGGCCCCCGGTCGCCGTGGAGGCATGCCATGAACAGGTGGAACAGCGAGGCCGGGACCCGGACGGTCGACGTCGGCGAGCTGCGGTTCGCCCGGCACCCCGAGCACTGCCCGCGCCGTCAGCCCGCCGCGCCCGCGCGCTCGACCTTGGTCCAGCCGGTCCAGCCGCGCTCCCGCAGCAGCTCGATGAGCCGGCGGGCCGGTGGCGCGGCGTCGAACGCCAGCGCGTCCATCAGCGCGACGAGCGGTGGCGCGACGCCGATGTCGCCCACGTAGTCCTCGCCCCGCTCGTCGGCCGCCTGCGTGAGGTACGCGGCCACCCGGTCGGCCAGCTCGGCCAGCCGCGGGTCGTCGGCGGACCAGTCGAGCGCCCGGCCGAAGGTGAGGTAGAAGTCGGCGAGCCGCCGGTCGGCGAGCTGCTCCCGCTTGCGCGCCGTCCACTCGGCGACCCGCTCGGGCGCGTGCGCGGCCAGCGGGATCCACCCGTCGCGTTCGATCCGGACGATCCGCTCGTCGACACCGAGCGCCCGGAGGCGGTCGAGGAACCCGACCACCTCCGGCGGCAGCACCAGACCGTCCCCGGCGGTGAGCCGGGCGATCCGCGCGCGGCGCCGCCGCCGCTCCCGGATCTCGGCCCGCAGCCGCCGGTCGATGTCGGCGACCGCCGCCGCGAACTCCTCCTCGTCCGCCCGGAGCAGTTCCCGCACCCGCGCCAGCGGGACGCCCGCCTCGGCGAGCGTCCGGATCCTGATCAGCTCGATCACGGCGCCGCCGTCGTACCTCCGGTAGCCGGAGCGGTCGCGCTCCGGCTCCGGGAGCAGTCCCTTGGCGTGGTAGTGCCGCACCGCGCGCACCGTCACTCCGGCGTACGAGGCCAGCTCCCCGATGGTCAGCATTCGACCAGTCTCCTAGGGCGCGGTCACGGAGCCGTCCGTCCCGCCGCGCCGTGCGCGCTCCGGATGATGCGGGCGATCTCCCGGGCGTGGGTGAAGACCAGCCGGTGGTCGGCGTCGAGCCAGGACACGGAGACGTGCGGCCGCTCGCGGACGAGCCGCTCGACGCCGGCGCGCCAGTTCCGGTTGAGTCGCACGGTCCGCGCGTCGCCGTCCGCCCCGGCCATCGACATCGACATGATCATGTGGACGGGCAGGTCGATCCGCCGGTACCGATCGAGGATCCCGGCCCGGACCGCGTCGATCTCCACGTTCAGGTCGAGAATGTCCCGGCCGGTGAGCGACACCTGACGCGCGGTGCCGCGGTCGGCCGCCTGCCGCGCCGCCATCTCCTCCCACATCGCGCGGAACTCGGGCAGGTCGGCCTCGGTGACGAACGGTTCGGGCACCGGGTTCGCCCCGTCGACGAGGACCAGCCCGGCGACGCGGCCAGGATGCTCGGAGGCGTAGTGCACGGCCAGGTCCGCGCCCAGCGAGTGGCCCACGAGCACCGGCGCCGCGGGCAGGGCGAGGGGGCCCGGCTCCGCCAGCACGGCGGTGAGATCTCCGAGGAACGCCCCGAAGGTGTAGCGGTCGGCGGCCGAGGCCGGGCCGTGGCCTCGGAGGTCGAAGGTCACCACGTCGTGATCGCGCCGCAGCAGCGCGGCCAGGTCGCGCAGGTCGGCCTGCGTGGTGTTCAGCCCGGGGCACAGGACCAGCGGCCGTCCCCGGCCGCCGCGGGCCACCGGGATCGTGACGCCGTCGTGGTGGAGGGTGAAGTGCCGGATCGTCCCGTCGTTCGGTGCGGTCATGGCGACCATGCTGGGAGCCTGACCCTGCGTCAAGGTCAAGCGCCCGGAACGGCGTGGTGAGCGGTGCCGCCCCGCGACTCCGGGAGATCCCGACGAACCGGGTGCAACCGTCCGTCCGGGGGCGGGGTTCGTCATGCGCGGCACGCCGGAAGGCGGCGTGCGCACCGACGAACGGACTTCCATGGACCTCCAGCTCACCGGCCGCGTCGCGATCGTCACCGGCGCCTCGAAGGGGATCGGGCTCGCCGTCGTCCGCACGCTGCTGGACGAGGGCGCCCGCGTGGCCGCCGTGTCCCGCACGTCCGGCGCGGACCTCGACGCGCTCGCCGGGCCGGACCTCCTGCACGTCCCGTCCGACCTCATGGACCCGGCCGCCCCGGCGGAGGCCGTCCGGCGGACGGTCGAGCGGTTCGGCGGCGTCGACGTCCTGGTGAACAACGCGGGCGGCCCGCCCCCCGGGACGGTCCTGCCCCGGTTCGGGTTCCTCACCCCGACCGACGACGACTGGCGCGCGATGTTCGAGTTCAACCTGTTCGCGGTCGTCCGGGCGGTGCGGGCGGCGCTCCCGCACCTGCTGGACAGCGACGCGGCGGCGATCGTCAACGTGTCGTCGGGGAACGGGCGGCGGCCGGGGCCGATGAACTTCGACTACAACGCCGCGAAGGCCGCGGTGAACAACCTGACGAAGGGGCTGTCGGAGGAGTACGGGCCGCAGGGCGTCCGGGTGAACACGGTGTCGCCGGGGCCGGTCCGCACCCCGTGGTGGACGGACGAGGGCGGCGCGGCCGACGTCCTCGCGGCCGCGACCGGCACCGACCGCGCCGCCGTCCTGGACGGCGGCGCGGCGGAGATGATGGGCCTGGTCACGGGCCGGCTCGTCGAACCGCGGGAGGTCGCGGACGTCGTCGCGCTGCTGGCGTCGCCGCGCTCGGCGAGCACGGCCGGCGCCGAGATCGCCGTCGACGGCGGCTTCCTCAAGGAGATCTGACCCGGGGGCCGGGTCACTCCCCGTCCCGTTCCGCCCGGCGGCGCGGGAGGAGCAGGGCGGGGACGATCGCCAGGGCGATCACGGCGACGGCGAACAGGTAGGTGTGCTGGAACGTCCCGGCGAGGGGCCCGGCGATCGCGGCGCGGGCGTCCGCGCCGAGCGCGTGGACGGCCTGCAGCGCACCGCCCTCGCCCGCCGCGGGCACCAGGTCGTCCATCCGCGTCGCCAGCACCACCGAGGCGAGCGCCGTCCCGATCGCCCCGGACGTCGTGTTGATCAGGTTGACGGTGGTGCTGGCCGCCGGCGCCTGCGCGTGCGACATGCCGCGCGTCGCCGCCGTGATCGCGGGCATCATGGTCGCGCCGCCGCCCGCGCCCATCAGCGCCATCGTGGCGCACAGCGCCCAGTAGGGCGCGTCCGCGCTGAGCTGCGCGGCGAACAGCGCGAATCCGGTGAGCCCCATCGCGACCGCCACCGGGACGGTCCGTCCCGGCGGCACCCGGTCGGTGATCCGGCCCGCGATCTGCATCGCGACGCCGGAGCCGAGCGCGAACGGGATGCCGAGCAGCCCCGCCATCGTCGCCGACTCGCCCCGCACGACCTGCAGGTACAGGGGGAGCAGCAGCATCGACCCGAAGTAGCCGGTGGCGAACAGCGACAGCGTCGCGGTCGCGGTCGCGAACGTCCGGTCCCGGAAGGGGCGCAGGTCGATCAGCGGGTTCGCCGAGGTCAGCGCCCGCACGACGAACCCGGCGACCAGCGCCGCGCCCGCCAGCAGCGGCACCAGGACGGACGGCGCCGCGAAGTCGCCGCGCTCGCCGCCGCTCGTCACCCCGTACATCAGCACGGCGAGCCCGGGGGAGAGCAGGAGCAGGCCGACGACGTCGAGCGGGCGCCGCTCCCCGGGGACGTCCCGGGGGAACAGCCGCGCGGCGAGCAGCACCACCGCGACCGTGATCGGCGCGTTGATGAAGAACATCCACCGCCACGACACCTCGTCGATGAGCCAGCCGCCGAGGACGGGCCCGGCGAGCGGCCCGACGAGGATCGCCAGGCCCATCGTGCTCATCGCCCGGCCCAGCTCGTCCCTGTTGGCGGCGCGCAGCAGGATCGTCATGCCGACGGGCATCACGAGGCCGCCGCTGAAGCCCTGCAGCACCCGGAACGCGATCAGGGACTCGATGTTCCAGGCGAGCCCGGCCAGCACGGACGCGGCGCCGAACGCGGCGATCGCGCCGAGGTACAGCCGCCGGGCGCCGAACCGGCCGACCGCCCACGCGGTCGTCGGCATGACGGCGCCGAGCGCCAGCGAGTACCCGGTCGCGACCCACTGGATGGTGGCGAGCGGGGCGGTGAACTCCTGCGACAGCCGGCTGACGGCGACGTTGACCACCGTCATGTCGAGGCTGATCATGATCGAGCCGAGGACGAGCACCAGCGCGATCGTCATCGGCCCGGGGACGGGCCCGGCCGCCGGGACGGCCCTGGGGGCGGTCGTCGTGGCCATGTCAGGCCCCGTAGGGCCGGACGGACCGGGCGTCGCGCAGCGCCTGCCCCCACCAGGCGACCTGGTCGAGCAGGACCTTCGCGGCGGTGCCGGCGCCCTCCTCGGCGGCCGGCCGCCCGTCGTCGCCGAACCAGTTCCACGGGTGGTGGAAGCTCACCATGTCGCGCATCGTCACGGCGTGCAGTTCGGCGAAGACCCCGCGCAGGTGCTCGACGGCCATCCGGCCGCCCGCGAGGCCCCCGTACGACACGAACCCGACGGGCTTGGCCCGCCACTCGTGGAAGTGGTGGTCGATCAGGTTCTTCAGGGTGCCGGGGTAGCTGTGGTTGTACTCGCACGTGACGACGACGTACGCGTCGGCCGCGGCGAGGGTCTCGGACGCGCGGGTGAACGCCGCGGACGCCTGCGCGCCGAGCCGCGACGGCGGTTCGGCGTCGGCCACGTCCAGCACGTCGACGGCCATGTCGTGGCGCTGCCGGGCCTGCTCGGCGAACCACGCGCCGACCGTGGGGCCGAACCGGCCCTCACGGGTGCTGCCGATGATGATCGCGAGGCGGAGGGGGGTGTCGGTCATCTCTTCTCCTTGAGCGGGGCTCTTCGTGATGTCCTCGAAGCTACGGAGACCCGCGGCGACCGGGCATCCGTCAGATGACTGGGCCGGACGACCGGCCCGCACCCCACTCTGAGACCTCAACATTGGTCGAGGTCAAGTCGCGCACATCGACCGGATCCGGAACTCCGCCCACACGACCGTCCCGCGCCGCCCCGCCTGCGACCCCCATCCCGCGGCCAGCGCCTCGACCAGCTGCAGGCCGCGCCCGCCCTCCGACCACGCGTCCCCCCGCACGCACGGCTTGCCGTCCGTCCCGCCGTCGTCCAGCAC
Organism: Actinomadura cremea; assembly: GCF_014648495.1. Lineage (GTDB taxonomy): Bacteria > Actinomycetota > Actinomycetes > Streptosporangiales > Streptosporangiaceae > Spirillospora > Spirillospora cremea. The sequence goes on along the minus strand of NZ_BMRF01000001.1, from coordinate 855,627 downwards.
GGTCACCCGCAGCAGCGCGCCGTCCGCGCTCACGGTGACCGTCACGGTCACCGTGCCGCCCGCGCCGGACGCCGTGTGCTCGCAGGCGTTCGCGACCAGTTCGTCCACGCACAGCGCCACGTCCGCGAGCGCGTCCGGCTCGACGTCCGGCACCAGCCCCCGCACGAACCCGCGCGCCCGCGGCGCCGACCGGGCCACCCCCGGAAGCGTGATCGTCCCGAGCGCCCTCACGGCGCTCCACCCCGCGCGTCCTGCGGCGTCTCACCTGTTGTCATCGCCCTGCTCCCTCCTGTGACCCCGTCGTCGCAAGCATGAACGGGCAGGTCGGGCCGCACAATCGGCTGCACTGACAAGTAAGGGCACCGACATTTGGGTGTTCGCGATGAGGGCGACCTCCGCTCAGCGGGGAAGCCGTGCCGCGATCCCGTCCAGAACGATCTCCAGGCCCCGCCGGAACCCGCCGTTCCGCCTCCGCCGCCTCCTCACCGAGCAGGTGCTGCCCGCCGACCTGTCATGACTCGACGGCGTCCAGCATGCGGCGCATCAGGGCCCGCTCGGGTTCGGTCTCGGCGAGGCCGAGCGCCTCGCGGTAGGCGGCGGCGGACTCCGTGCGGCGGCCGAGGCGGCGGAGCAGGTCCGCGCGGGCGGCCGCGTACGGGTGGTAGCCGCGCAGGCGGGGTTCGCCGGCCAGTTCGTCCAGGAGGAGCAGCCCCGCCTCCGGCCCGTCGCGCATCGCCACCGCCACCGCGCGGTTCAGCGCCACGACCGGCGACGGCGTCAGCGCCCGCAGGACGTCGTACAGCGCGACGATCTGCGGCCAGTCGGTGGACGCGACGTCCGGCGCCTCGTCGTGCAGCGCCGCGATCGCGGCCTGCACCCCGTACGGGCCGGGCGGGCCACCGGTCAGAGCCTCCTCCGCCAGGCCGCGTCCCTCCTCGATCAGCGCGCGGTCCCAGCGCGAGCGGTCCTGCTCGTCGAGCAGGAGCAGGCCGCCGTCCGGGGCCGTGCGGGCGTCCCGGCGCGCGTGGGTGAGCAGCATCAGCGCGAGCAGCCCGGCGGCCTCGCGCTCGTCCGGCAGCAGCCGCCGCAGGATGCGCGCCAGCCGCACCGCCTCGTCCGCGAGGTCGCGGCGCGCGGCGGCGTACCCCTCGGTGAAGATCGAGTAGATCACCTGCAGGACGCCCGGCAGCCGCTCCGGCAGCTCCTCCGGTCCGGGCACCCGGAACGGGATCCGCGCCTCGCGGATCCGGTGCTTCGCCCGGACGATCCGCTTCGCCATCGTCGCCCCCGGGACGAGGAACGCCCGCGCGACCTCGGACGTCGTCAGGCCCGCGAGGCAGCGCAGGGTGAGCGCCGTCCGGTCCTCGGCGGCCAGCGCCGGGTGCGCGCACGTGAAGAACAGCAGCAGCCGCTCGTCCGGCAGCCCGCCGTCCGGGTCCGCCGCCGGGACCGGCGCGGCCCGCTCCGCCTCCACCTGCATGAGGGCGAGCCGCGCCGCGTACGCCCGGTCCCGGCGCAGCCGGTCGACGGCCTTGCGCCGCGCCGTCGTCATCAGCCACGCGCCCGGACTCGGCGGGACCCCGCGCACCGGCCAGTGCACGAGCGCCGCCTCGATCGCGTCCGAGGCGACCTCTTCGGCCAGGTCGAGGTCGCCGAACCGGCGGACGAGCGCGGCCAGCAGCCGGCCGCGCTCCTCCCGGAAGATCGCCTCGACGGAGGCGCGGGCGTCCGCCTCGCCCATGTCAGAAGTCGTCGCCGACCGGACGGACGACGACGGAGCCGTCACGGGCGCCGGGGCAGCGGGCCGCCCAGTCGAGCGCCACGTCCAGGTCGGGCACGTCGATGACGTAGTACCCGCCGAGGACCTCGCGGGCCTCCGCGAACGGGCCGTCCGTGGTGACGACCCGGTCGCCGTCGGCGGTGACCCGGACGGTCGTCGCCGTCGTCAGGTCGGCGAGCGAGTGCGACGCGACCACGACGCCCGCGTCCTGGACCTGCCGGTCGAACTTCTGCCAGTCCGAGAAGTCGCACACGGCCCGCGCCATCGCCTCCTCCGCGTTGTCCGCCGGGGCCGTGTGGATCAGCAGCATGTACTTCATGGTGTTCACTCCCGTGTGTTGTTGGCGTGCTGCCCTCTCCACGAACGGGACCTCACACCATGGACACCCTCCCCCGACTTTTCTTCCCGGTTTTCCGCTCCGCCGGTGGAGCTAGTCCCTCAGGTTGCCGTTGTTCCATGCGGGCGGGCCCTTGCGGGGCTGCTGCGCGGGCTGCTCCGCCTCGTTCGCCCGGGGGGTCGCGTTCTCGGGGGGACCCGTCGGGACGCCGCTCGGACGTCCCGGGGTGGGGCGGCGCGCGAACGCGGGCGGGCCCGTGGTCGCGGACGGGGACGACGGCCGCGCGCTCGCCGAGCGCCCGCTGTGCGTCGTCCGTCCGGGGGTGCCCGGCGAGGTGGCCGGGGCGGACGAGCGCGCGTTCGGGGTCGGCACCGCGGGCGGGGCCTTCGGGTTGACGTGCCGTCCGGGCGCCGCCGGGTCGGTGCGCGCGGGGGCCGGCGACGGGGCCGGTTCGGGGCGCTTCTCCTGGCCGGGGAGGTTCCCGGTGGCCGCCGCGACGGCGACGCCGCCGAACACGGCGACGGTCAGGGCCACCGCCATGGCCTTGATCGTGAGGAACCGTGCCAGGAGCGAGGGCCGGGGACGTTCGGCGGCGGCGGGCCGCGCGCGGGCGGCGGCGGTGAACGCGGCCGCGGCGGCGTCCTCGCCGGCGAGCTCGGCGGGACGGGCGGGACGGGCGGGCGGCGCGGCGGTGTCGAGCAGCGCGCGCAGTGCGGCGTGCTCCCCGGGCGGGGCGGAGCCGGACAGGAGCAGTTCGGCGGCCCGGCGGTTCGGCCGCCCGGACCTGCGGTCGTCGTTCATCTCACCCCTTCAGCGCCGGTACCGCCGTTTTTGTCACCCTGCAGCAAGGGGAGCGTGTCCTTCCGCGGGGGAGCGGACCCGTCCGCGGCGAGCCGGTCGGCGAGCCGCCGCAGCCCCCGGTGCGCGGCCGTGCGGACCGCGCCGGGGCGCTTGCCGACCACCTTGCCCGCGGTCTTGGCGTCCAGGCCGACGACCACCCGCAGCAGCACCGCCTCGGCCTGGTCGGGGGGCAGTCCGGCGATCAGCCGCAGCGCGTCCCGGGTGGCGATGCCGTCCAGCGCGTCCGCCTCGGTGTCGCCGTCCGCCGGCAGCGCGCCGAGGACCTCGTCGGGCAGGTCGGCGGCGGGCCGCCGGGAGGTGCGGCGCAGATGGTCCAGGGCCCGGTACCGGGTGATCGTCGCGGTCCAGCCGCGGAACCCGTCCAGGTCGCCCCGGAAGCCGTGCAGGTCGCGCGCGATCTGCAGCCACGCCTCCGATGTCACGTCCTCCGCGTCGGCGCCGACCAGTGCGGCGGCGAACCGGATCAGCCGGGGCTGCACGTCGCGGTACAGCAGCCGGAAGGACGCCTCGTCGCCGTCCTGGGCCGCTCGCAGGGCGCGGCTCAGTTCGGCGTCCCGCTCCGAGGGCACCGCCCGCGACTTCCTTGTCACCCGCAGCATTGTGCAGGCATTTCCCGTGCGCCGCAGGGGGCTTCGGTGATCCTCCTGGCCCGATTCGGGCCGGAGGCCGGTCCGGCGGCCCGGAAGGACCGGGGTGCCGCCGAGGGGACCAATCCGGAGTTCGTCCGGATCGCCGGGAACAATGCCGGGGGTCCCGTCGGTTATACGAGACAGCCGATGTGCCTGGTGTCCCCGGGCCTCACCTATTGCCTTCACGGAATACCGTTCGGCTGGAGCCGTGTTGTGCCTTTCGCCGAGAGGCGACCCCACACATCGGCGCTCGATCAGGGCCCTGCCGGGCCGCACCGCCCGGCGGGGCCCTGATCTTTGCCGTACATGGGACAATCCGGGCATGAGTCTCGCGGCGCATCTGGAGGAACTCGGCCGTCCGCTGGTCGAGGAGCAGCTTCGGCACCCGACCGTGGCGGGGATCGCCCGCGGCGACCTCGACGAGGCGGTGTTCCGCTCCTGGCTCGAGCAGGACTACCTCTACCTGCTCGACTACGCGCGCGTCTTCTCCCGCCTCGCCTGGCAGGCCCCGGACGCGCACCTGGGCGACCTCGTCGACCTGGCCCACTCCACCCTCCACGACGAGCTGTCGCTGCACCGCTCGCTGTCCGCGGAGTTCGGCGCCGACCTCGACGGCGCGAAGAAGGGCCCGGCCTGCGCCGCCTACAGCACGTTCCTGCTGGAGAGCGCCGCCTCCTACGCCGACGGCCTCGCCGCCCTCTACCCCTGCATGTGGGGGTACTCGACGCTCGGCCTGCGCCTCGCCGAGAATCCGCCCGCCGAGCCCCGCTACCGCCGCTGGGTCGACACCTACGCCGACCCCGACTTCGCCGCCCTCACCCGCCGCTGCGCCCAGATGATCGACGAGTCGGGCGCCGACCCCGAGCGCGCCGAGCGCTTCTTCCTCGAGGGCATGCGCCACGAGCTGGCCTTCTGGGACGTCCCCGCCTGATCAGCGGACGCGGAACGCCTCCAGCATCCGCGCGAGCGCGGCCCACGCGTCGTCCAGGTCGCGGTCCGGGCGCGCGGAACCGGCGAGCCACAGGGCGGCCTCGTTCATCGCGCCCGACAGCAGGTGCGCGAGCGGTTCGACCGGGCGCGGCGCGATCGTCCCGCGCTCGACGAGGTCGGCCAGCGCCTCCGTGAGGTGCCGGGCGGACGCGGCCTCGTCCATCGCGCGCCACTCGTTCCACCCGAGCACCGCCGGTCCGTCGACGAGCATGACGCGCTGGACGTCCGGTGCGGTGCTCGCGGTCAGGAACGCCCGGCACCCGGCGAGGAGCCGGGCCCACGGGTCGTCCTCGGCGTCCGCGGTCGCGGCCACCCGCGCCGCCACCTCGCCCTGCACCTCCGCCAGCACCGCGCGGAACAGGTCGCCCTTCCCGTCGAAGTGGTGGTAGAGCGCGCCCTTGGTCACCCCGGCGGCGGCCACGATCTCCGCGAGGCCCACCGCGCCGTAGCCGCGCTCGGCGAACAGCCGCCTGCTCTCGCGCAGCAGCGTCCGCCGGGTCTGCTCGCGCCGCCTGCTCCGCACGCCGCCGTCCATCGCGACCCCCTGTTGACATACCGATGGTACGTGAATAGCGTACCTCGACATACCATCGGTATGTGAAAGGAGATCCGCCATGCGTCTGACCGGCTTCTATCCGGTGATCTGCTCGTCCCGCCTCCAGGAGTCCCGCGACTTCTACACCGGCCTGCTCGGGTTCGAGCCGACGTTCGAGGCCGACTGGTACGTCAGCCTCCGGCGGCCCGGCCCGCCCTCGTACGAGCTGGCGCTCCTCGACCACGAGCACCCCACGCTCCCCGAGGCGTACCGCGCGCCCGTCCGGGGGCTGCTGCTGAACTTCGAGGTCGAGGACGTCGACGCCGAGTGGGACCGGCTCGTCGTCCGCGGCGGCCTGGCGCCCGAACTCGCCCTGCGCGACGAGGAGTTCGGGCAGCGCCACTTCATCGTGGCCGACCCGGACGGCGTCCTGATCGACGTCATCACGCCGATCCCCCCGTCCGGCGCGTTCGCCGATCAGTACGTCGAGGCGAGCGCCGGGTAGTCGGTGTAGCCCTCGGCACCGCCCCCGTAGATCAGGTGGGGGACGTGCGCGGCCAGCGGGGCGTCCGCGGCGAAACGCCGCGGAAGGTCGGGGTTGGAGATGAACAGCCGGCCGAACGAGAAGACGTCCGCGAGCCCGGCCGCGAGCGCCTCCTCCCCGGCCCGGCGCGTGGTCGGCTCGGGGCCGTTGAAGTTGCCGATCAGCGTCCCCGACCAGCGCGGACGCAGATCGGCGAGCGCCCCGTACGCGCCCCGCTCGATCACGTGCAGGTACGCGAGCCCGCGCGGTTCGAGGGCGTCCACGAGCGCCCGGTACGTGCCCCGCGGGTCCTGCTCGGCGATCTCGTTCTCCGGGTTGCCGGGGGAGATCCGCAGGCCGGTGCGCTCCGGGCCGATCGCGTCGGCGACGGCCTCGACGACGTCGAGCGCGAACCTGCGGCGTCCGGACGCCGAGCCGCCGAAGCGGTCGGTGCGCCGGTTCGTGTTCTCGGCGAGGAACTGCTGGATCAGGTACCCGTTCGCCCCGTGCACCTCGACGCCGTCGAACCCGGCCCGGATCGCCGCCCGCGCCTCGTTCGCGAAGTCGGCGATCGTCGTCTCGGCCTCGGCGGTCGTCAGCGGGCGCGGCGTCACGTGCGGGACGAGGCCGTCCCGGGTGAAGATCGGCTCCGACCCGATCCGGACGGCCGACGGCGCGACGGGCGTCGCGCCGTCCGGCAGCGTCAGCGGGTGCGTCATCCGCCCGACGTGCCACAGCTGTGCGAAGATCCGCCCGCCCGCCGCGCGGACGGCGCCGGTCACCGCGCGCCACCCGTCGACCTGGGCGTCCGTCACCAGGCCGGGGATGCCGGGGCCGCCCTTGCCGAGCGGGTTCGGCCAGATTCCCTCGGACACGATCAGCCCGGCCCCGGCCCGCTGCGCGTAGTACTCGGCGGTCAGCGGGTGCGGGACGCCCGTCGCGTCGTCGGCCCGCCCGCGCGTCATCGGCGCCATCGCGATCCGGTTGGGGAGGGTGAGCCGCGGCCCGTCGTAGGGCTTCAGGAGGTCGCTCATCGTCTTCGCCTTTCGGTGGTGGGGGTGGTCAGCGGGCGACGGCCGTGGCCTCGACCTCGATGCGCCAGTCCGGCTGTGCGAGGGAGGAGACCTCCAGGAGCGTGTCGGCGGGGTAGGGCTCGCTGAGGAACTCCCCGCGGAGCCGGATGACGTCGTCGAGGTCGGCGGCCATGTCCCGGACGAAGATGCCGATCTTGACGACGTCGGTGAGGTCGGCCCCGGCCTCGTTCAGCACGCGCCGCACGTTCCGGAACGCCTGCCTGCCCTGCTCGAGGAAGCCGCCGGGCACCGTCCGGCCCCGCTCGTCGATGCCCGCCTGGCCGGAGACGTGGATGAGGCCGTTCGCCCGGACGGCCTGCGAGATCTTGTACGGCTCGTACCAGTCGGGGGTGGTGGCGATGCGCTCGATCATGACGCTCTCCTTAGATGTATGTACCTGCATTCATTGTATGTGCATGCATCCTTGCGTCGGCGGTAGGCTGCTGTCAAGACGGGAAGACCGGGGTGGCTGACAATGCAGACGGACGGCCCGCGCTGGGACCGCGTCGTGACCCTGCACGGGCGCGTCGAGCACCGCATCGCCAAGGCGCTCCAGCGGCGCCACGGCATCGGGCTCTCGGAGTACCGCGCGCTGTGCAGGCTCGTGCGGGCCGACGACGGCGAACTGCGCATGCAGGAACTCGCCGACCTCATCGGCCTCAACCAGAGTTCCGTCAGCCGGCTCGTCACGCGGCTGGAGAACGCGGGCCTCACCCGGCGCGACCACTGCCCCGCCGACCGCCGCGGCGTCTACACGCAGGTCACCGGCGAGGGCCGGGCCCTGCAGGAGAAGGCGTCCCCGACCTACCACGAGGGGCTGGCCGCGGCGCTCGACGAGGCCGCCGCCGACCCCGCGCTCGCCCCGCTCGTCCGGCTGCTGCGCGACCTGTGAACGCGCGGGTGCGCGGCTCCCGGGACGGGAACCGCGCACCACACGGGACGGATCAGCGCGCCGCCGGCACCTTCGGACGCTCCGGCGCCCCGGCCGGCACCGCCCCCTCGTCGTCGGCGAGCGCCCGGAACCGGCGCAGCCGCAGGCTGTTGCTCACCACGAACACCGACGAGAACGCCATCGCCCCGCCCGCGATCATCGGGCTGAGCAGGCCCGCGGCGGCCAGCGGCAGGGCCGCCACGTTGTAGGCGAACGCCCAGAACAGGTTCCCCTTGATCGTGCGGAGCGTCCGCCGCGACAGCCGGATCGCGTCCGCCGCCGCCCGCAGGTCGCCGCGCACCAGCGTCAGGTCCGACGCCTCGATCGCCACGTCCGTGCCGGTGCCCATCGCGAGCCCCAGGTCGGCCTGCGCGAGCGCCGCCGCGTCGTTCACGCCGTCCCCGACCATCGCGACCGTCCGGCCCTCGTCCTGCAGCCGCTTCACGACGTCGACCTTGTCCTTCGGCAGGACGTCCGCGATGACCTCGCCGATCCCGACCGCGTCCGCGACCGTCCGCGCGACCGCCTCGTCGTCACCGGTCAGCAGCACCGGCCGCAGCCCGAGATCGGTGAGCCGCCGCACCGCCTCCGCCGACGTCGGCTTCACCTCGTCCGCGACCGTCAGGACGGCGCGCGCCGCACCGTCCCAGCCGACCGCGACCGCCGTGTGCCCGAGCGCCCGCGCGTCCGCCATCGCCCGCTCCAGCTCGGGCGTCAGCCGCTGCGACCACTCCGCGAGCAACTGCGGGCGGCCGACGAGCACGCCGTGCCCGTCCACCATGCCCTGGACGCCCAGGCCCTCGACGTTCGCGAAGTCCTCGACCGTCCCGAGCGCACCGGCCCGCTCCCGCGCGCCCTTCGCGATCGCCTGCGCGATCGGGTGCTCCGACGCGTCCTCCAGCGCCCCCGCCAGCCGGAGCGCCTCGGTCTCGTCGACGCCCTCCGCGGTGACGACGTCCAGCAGCGCCATCCTCCCGGTCGTGACCGTGCCGGTCTTGTCGAGGACGACCGTGTCGATCGTCCGCGTCGACTCCAGCACCTCCGGACCCTTGATCAGGATGCCGAGCTGGGCGCCGCGCCCCGTCCCGACCATCAGCGCCGTCGGGGTCGCCAGGCCCAGCGCGCACGGGCAGGCGATGATCAGCACCGCGACCCCCGCGGTGAACGCGGCCGCCGCGCCGGCGCCCGTCCCGATCCAGAAGCCCAGCGTCGCGACGGCCAGCGCGATCACGATCGGGACGAAGATCCCCGAGATCCGGTCGGCGAGCCGCTGCACCTGCGCCTTGCCGGTCTGCGCGTCCTCCACCAGCCGCGCCATCTGCGCGAGCTGCGTGTCCGAACCGACCCGCGTGGCCTTCACCAGCAGCCGTCCGCCCGCGTTCACCGTCGCGCCCGCGACCGTGTCGCCCGGCGCGACCTCCACCGGGACCGACTCCCCGGTCAGCAGCGACGCGTCCACGGCCGACGAGCCCTCCTCGACCGTCCCGTCCGTGGCGATCTTCTCGCCCGGCCGGACGACGAACAGGTCACCGGCCCGCAGGTCCTCGACCGCGATCCGCTCCTCGCGGCCGTCCCGGACGACCGACACCTCCTTCGCGCCGAGCTCCAGCAGCGCCCGCAGCGCCGCACCCGCCCGCCGCTTGGACCGCGCCTCGAAGTAGCGGCCCGCGAGGATGAACGCGATGACGCCGGCGGCGGCCTCCAGGTAGATGTTCATCGACCCGTCCGAGCGGGTCATCGAGAACTCGAACCCGTGCTTGACGCCCGGTTCGCCCGCCGTCCCGAAGAACAGCGCCCACAGCGACCAGGCGAACGCGGCGAGCGTCCCCATCGACACGAGCGTGTCCATCGTGGCCGCGCCGTGCCGCAGGTTCGTCCACGCCGCCCGGTGGAACGGCCACCCCGCGTAGACGACGACCGGCGCGGCGAGCGTCAGCGACAGCCACTGCCAGTACTCGAACTGGAACGCCGGGACCATCGCCATCGCGATCACCGGCACCGCCAGCACCACCGAGGTGATCAGCCGCTGCCGCAGCGGTGCCAGCTCGTCGACCGGCTCGGGCTCCGTGTCCGGTCCGGCGGCCTTCGGCGGGGGCGGCAGCTCGGCGCTGTACCCGGTCTTCTCGACCGTGGCGATCAGGTCGTCCGGCGTGACCGCACCGGTGAACTCGACCCTCGCCTTCTCGGTGGCGTAGTTGACGGTGGCCGTCACCCCGTCCATCCGGTTGAGCTTCTTCTCGATGCGGGCGGCGCACGAGGCGCAGGTCATCCCGCCGATCGCCAGCTCGATCCGTCCGGATTCCGCACCGGTCGTCATCGCCCCTCCTTCGCTCGTGTCCGTGCCGTCTAGTGGGTGTGGCCGTGGCCGTCGCCGCTCTCGCGGGGAGCGGGCTCCTGCGCGGGCACCGCGGGGTGCCCCGCGTGGACGGTGAACTCGGCCGTCCGGACCTCGTCGCCGTGCTTGAAGTCGAGGTAGAGCCGGTACGCGCCCGCGCTCGGCGCCTCGGCGAAGAACGTGATCCGCGGCCCCGGCTCCGTCCGTCCGTCGCCGGGCTCGCCGTCCGGGTGGACGTGCAGGTAGGCCAGGTCGCCCCACCGCAGCGCCACCAGGTGCCCGTACGCCTCCAGGTACGGCTGCAGGTCCGTGACCGGCTCGCCGTCCTTGCTCACGCTCAGCGTCAGCTCGCTGCTCCGGCCCGGGACGAGCCCGCCCGTGAGCCGCACGTCGTAGCCGTCCACCCGCGCCACCTGCTCCGGCTCCGGCAGCGGAGCGGTCCGCAGCTCGCCGGGGGCGGTGACGTCGGTGCCCAGCGTGTACTGGCGCTGCGCACCGGTCGGCTTGAAGTCGGTGAAGAACCGGTAGACGCCCGCCTCCGGCAGGGTCAGCGGCACGGTCCAGACCCCGCCCGCGAGCGTCGGGTGCAGGTGCTGGAACCCCGACAGGTCCCGGCGGGCGACGATCAGGTGCAGCCGCTTGCCGTGCAGCGGCTCGAAACCGGTGACGGGCTCGCCGTCCGGACCGTTGATCGTGAAGGAGAAGTCCGTCCTCTCCCCGGCCTCGACGGTCGTCCGCCGCGGCGCCAGCGTGTAGCCGTCCTCGGACACCTGAAGCCCGCCGGGGGTACCCGGCCCGGCCGCGTGCCCGCCCTTCTCTTCGTGCCCGTGGCTCTCCGCCTCCGGGGCCGCGCCCACGGGACCGGTGACGTTACCGGCCCCGAGGGCGCCGCCGAAGACGGCGGCCAGGCCCAGGGCGTAGGCCCCCAGCTTGGTCGCGGTGTTCATCGTGCGCTCCGTCCGCTATGCCTTCAGCTCGTATCCGGCCTCGTCCACGGCGGCCCGGATGAGCTCGACGTCGACGGGGTTCTCGCTCGTCACGGTGACCGTGCCGGCCTCCAGGTCGACGTCCACGTTCGTGACGCCCGCGACCTGGCCGACCTCCTCGGTGACCGCGCCGACGCAGTGCCCGCAGGTCATCCCGGTGACGGTGTACGTGCTGGTGCTCACGGATTCCTCCTCATTTGTACCCCTGGGGGGTATCTTCCGCTCGTCATGCTGCCATAACCGGACACCCCTGACAACCCGTACCCCCTAGGGGTTATTTCGAGATCCCAGTCACACCCACGGACGTGCAAGGCGACACTCTGCGCGCGCGCCGAAAACAGGGGAAGTTATCCACAGCCTGTGCGCCGGGATAACTAGTCATTCGCCCGTGTTATGTCGGAGTTTGTGGACGTATCGCCAACGCTGCCCACCCACCCGCCGAGTTATGCACAGGGTTATCCACAGCCATCCACAGGGGTGTGGACAGCCGCCCGCATCACCGATACTGGTCCCATGCCCGAGTTGCCAGAGGTCGAGGCGCTGACCGGCTTCCTGCGCGAGCGCGCGGTCGGCCACGTCGTCGCCCGCGTCGATGTTCTCGCCATCTCCGCACTCAAGACCTACGACCCGCCGGTGACCGCCCTCGGCGGCCTGACGATCACCCGCGCCGCCCGGCACGGCAAGTTCATCGACCTCGACGTCGACGGCGTCCACCTGGTGATCCACCTCGCCCGCGCGGGCTGGCTCCGCTGGCACGACGAGGTCCCCACCCGGCCCGCGAGACCCGGCGGCAAGAACCCGCTCGCCCTCCGCCTGCACCTCGACGACGGCTCCGGCTTCGACCTCACCGAGGCCGGCACGAAGAAGGGCCTCGCCGTCTACGTCGTCCGCGACCCCGCCGACGTCCCCGGCGTCGCCGCCCTCGGCCCCGACCCGCTCGACGCGTCGTTCACCCCCGCGGCCCTGCACGAGATCGTCACGAACAAGCGCACGCAGATCAAGGGCCTGCTCCGCGACCAGAAGGTCGTCGCGGGCATCGGCAACGCCTACTCCGACGAGGTCCTGCACGTCGCCCGCATGTCCCCGTTCAAGATCGCCGCCACGCTCGACGACACCGACGTCGCCACCCTGCACGACGCGATCGTCACCACCCTGCGCGACGCCGTCGAACGCTCCCGCGGCCTCCAGGCCCACGACCTCAAGGGCGAGAAGAAGACCGGCCTCCGCGTCCACGGCCGAACCGGCGAGAAGTGCCCCGTCTGCGGCGACACCGTCCGCGAGGTCTCCTTCGCCGACTCGTCCCTCCAGTACTGCCCCACCTGCCAGACGGGAGGCAAACCCCTGGCCGACCGCCGCATGTCCCGCCTGCTCAAGTAACGGCGGGGCTCCGGCGTTCCAGCAGGACGACGTCGCGCCACCGCCCGTGGTGGCGGCCGATCCGCTCGCGGACACCGACGGTGCGGAACCCGGCCTTGCGGTGCAGCGCGAGGCTGGCGGCGTTCTCGGGGAAGATCCCGGCCTGGACGGTCCAGATCCCCGCCGCGTCCGTCGATGCGAGCAGCGCCCGCAGCAGCGCGAGGCCGACGCCGCGCCCCCGCGCCCCGGGGTCCACGTACAGGGAGTGCTCGACGACCCCGGCGTAGACGCACCTCCCGGACACCGCGCCGACCGCCGCCCACCCGAGCACCGACCCGTCCTCGATGGCGACCAGGCGATGCTCGGCGAGCTTGGCGGCGTCGAACTCCCGCCACCCCGGCGCCGCGGTCTCGAAGGTGGCGTCGCCCTCGTCGATCCCGGCCTGGTAGATCGCCAGCACCTGATCGGCGTGCTCGTCCCCCAGCGGGACGATCCGCACCTCATCCAGCATGAACCGGCTCCCTCCCGGCGAGCGACGGACGAGCCGGTACGTGGACCGCCACGAGCACGGAGACTCCCACGGCCGCCCCCTGGAGATCAAGGAAGGCTCACTCGGGAGGAGTCCAGCCCTCGGCGTTCCAGACGCCCAGCGCGAGCCGGTCATAGTGCGAGTACGAGGGGACGTCGTCCAGGGCGTACAGGGTGAACACGGTCGCTCCGCGCTTCCAGACGTCCCAGCGCACGCCCTGCGCGAGGTCCCCGTGCACGCTCGCGGGTGGCCCGATCAGTCCCTCGACCAGCGCGCGGACCCGCGAGAACTCGGCTGCGAACTCCGCGGGCCCCGCGTCGGGCAACCGCTCCCAGTCCTCCGAGTAGTCCTCGTCGAGGTCGTCCTCTTCCTCGTCCTCCTCCTCGTCATCGAGGTCATCGTCCTGCCCGTCCGCGTCGAGCGGCGGCCACAGCAGGGCGAAAGGCAGCACCACGAACGACCGGGGCCCCGGCGGCACCGCGCCGAGTTCCAGTTCCCACCCGCCGTCGATCTCCAGCGTCTCCCCGGGCGTCCAGGCGAGTCCTTCCCCCGGGCGCATCCACCCGGACTCGACGAGCCCCCGCCGCAGGTCCTCGACCGTCCACGGGCCGTCCGCCAGCCCCACCATCGTCCGGACGTGGTGGAGATCGACCCGGCGCAGTTTCAGGCTCACGCGCGCCCGCCGGTGTCCCGGGCATCGGCGAACGGAGGGCGGGACGCCTCCGGCAGCGGCCGTCCGCCCGGTCGGGTGAGGACGTCCGCCAACCGGTCGGTCGCCTCCGGGACCAGCCGGTAGTAGACCCACGTCCCCCGCCGTTCCCCGTCGATCAGCCCGGCTTCGCGCAGGAGCTTCAGATGGTGGGAGATCGTCGGCTGCGACAGCTCGAACTCCGGGGTCAGGTCGCACACGCACACCTCGCCGCCCGCGTGGGAGGCGATCATCGAGAGCAGTTGCAGCCGCACCGGATCGCCCAGCGCCTTGAACACCCGCGCCAGCTCGGCGGCCTCCTCCGCCGCGAGCGGGGTGCTCAACAGCCCGGGGCAGCAACCGGCCACGCCGTCCCGTCCGGAGGCCCCCAGCCCTTGATTCGACATGCTTCTATATTGACGCCTCTCGATGCAAAGTGGCAACCTGGATAGAAGAACATCGATACAAGCAGCTGAGGAGAGCATCATGTCCCGTGTCCAGCTCGCGCTTCGCGTCGCCGACCTCGACGCGTCGATCGCGTTCTACTCGAAGCTCTTCGGCGCCGAGCCCGCCAAGGTCCGTCCCGGATACGCCAACTTCGCCATCGCCGCCCCGCCGCTCAAGCTCGTCCTCCTCGAGGGGACCGCGGACGAGCCGACCCGGCTGGACCACCTCGGCGTCGAGGTCGAGACCACCGGCGAGGTCGCCGCCGCGACCACCCGCCTCGCCGACGCCGGCCTGGCCACCTTCGAGGAGAACGACACGTCCTGCTGCTACGCGCTCCAGGACAAGGTGTGGGTCACCGCCCCCGGCGCCGAGCCGTGGGAGGTCTACACGGTCAAGGCCGACGCCGACGCCCTCGGCAAGAGCGCGGCCGACGGAACCGCCGAAGCGTGCTGCACCACCGACCGGACGGCCGAGCCCGCCGCCGGATGCACCTGCGGTTCATCTCGTAGACGTCGATGAGGTCGGCCACGTCCGACCAGGGCACCGAGATGCGGCCCTTCTCGATGCGTGAGACCTTCGCGTTGTACCAGCCCAGGCGCTCAGTGACCTCGTCGCCGGTCAATCCCTCCACCTCGCGCAGAAGACGGAGTTCACTGCCGAGCTGCCGTCGCCGCTGAGGGTCCGTGACGACGGGACGGCGCGGGGGCGGTGCGTCGGCCCGGCGCCGTTCATGCCGCTGCGTGGCCGGCACGCGAGCGCCCGGAGGGTTCGGGAAGCGGAGGAGCGCTGGGCGGCGGCCGGGGAACCGGACGCCGCTCGTTACGGGGTCACGGTGACGCCCTCTGGGCAGAGCGTGTGGATCGACTCGCCGGATGACCCGGTCGGGTGACGCGGTGCCCGCCGCCTGGGGCGGGCACCGCGTTCGGGTTACTTGCGGCGGGCCACGTCGTAGGCGGCGCAGCCGATCAGTTCGAGGGACACCTGGAGCCGCTTCAGGCTGATGTTGTCCTCGATCGTGTCCTCGGGGGTGTGGTAGGTCGGCTCGAGCTGGCTGGGCGCCTCGCCGCCGCGCCAGCTGAAGTTGCCCGCCGGGATGCCGCGCTCGTAGAAGGCCTCGTGGTCGCTGGAGCCGCGCGCGGTGGGGCCCTTGGCCTGGTCGGCGTAGCCGAGGCGGCGGGCGGCGGCGTTCACCGCGGCCGTGGTGGTGTTGTCCGCTCCGTCCACCGACAGCAGCCAGTACGTGCCCGCGGGCGGGTGGCTGGTGGCGACCATGTCGTTCTGGAAGCAGCCGGTGATCTGCGCGACGCCCGCCTCGTCGAGTTCCTTCACGTAGTGCCGGGCGCCGATCAGGCCGTACTCCTCCGAGCCCCACAGGTAGATGCGGATCGCCTGCTGGGTGGGCAGCCGCCGCAGGACGCGCGCCAGTTCGAGGCACAGGACGGTCCCGCTGCCGTCGTCGTTGGCGCCGGGCGAGCCGGGGACGCTGTCGTAGTGCGCGCTGACGATGACGGCCTTGCCGTCGGGGTTGGGCAGTGTCGCCTTCCGCTCGGCCAGGACGTTGTACGAGGTCAGGCCGGAGTGGTGGGTGATCTCGAAGGACAGCCGCCGGGCGCCCGCGCGGATCCGCTCGCCGTGGTACTCGGCCAGGCCCAGCACCGGGATCGCGACCGTCTCCCCCAGGCTCGGGGTGAACGAGCCGGGCTTGCGCTCGGGGTAGGTCTCCGAACGGGCGTTGACGATGAGCGCCGCCTCGGCACCCGCCTCCGCCGCGGCCCTGGCCTGATCGGTCTCCTTGCCGACCACGCGGTCGAACAGCACGAGCCTGCCGCGCACATCGCCGGTGATCTCGGTGACCCGGCCCACGTCCACGACCTTGCCGTCCACGGCGGCGACGGCGCCCTGCGGGGACGCGCTGCTCTGCCAGAGCCGCTCGCCCCGGGCGCGGATCTCCGCGAGGTACTTGTCGGCGACCGGGAAGGGCTGGAGTTCGACCTTGTAGCCGAGGTCGCGCAGTTCCCCGGCGATGTAGCGGGCGGCGCGGTGCTCGGAGCGGGTGCCGGCGATGCGCCAGCCGATCCCGTCGCTGAGCACCTTCAGGTGCCGCAGCGCCCGGCGGGCGTCGACGCGGGCGACCACGGCCCGGTCGCCGACGGTGAGGGAGGGGGGCAGGGCGGCACCGGGCCGCTGCCGGGTCGCGGCGGCGGCGGTTCCGGGGAGCAGGCCGACGGTCGCGAACCCGGCGAAGGCCGCGGCTCCGGCCAGCAGGTCACGGCGTTTGACCTCGGACATGGGGCCTCCTCAGGAGAGGACGGCCGTTCCCGCCGGGCTCGGGTCTCGAGCCGGTGGCGGGTGACGGCAGGATTGGAAGCGGGCCCCGATGTGGGGAATGTAGGAAATTTCACCTATGGCGACAAGATCAACCCGACGCTCCGCAATGCAATCGTGATGGGCCCGTACAAACCGGTCAGCCCTTGCGGAGGACGCCGCCGTACTCGTAGACGGCGGGTTCCATGCGACGCGCGGCAGGTCGGGGAGGACGGCCTCGGCCTCCCTGCGGGGAACGCGGGTCAGACGACGCGGGACTCGGGGGCGAGCCGCTGGGCGACCTGGTGCACGTTGTCGTCGGTCGGCAGCCCGCAGCCCATGTCGATGAACTGCCGGGTACCGGCCTCTTCCGCCATGTACCGGACGGCTCGGTAGAGGAACCGGCGGTTCTCCCGGGTGATGTCCACACCGGAGTGGAACTGCTCGAGCATCCCGATGGTGAACCGGCGGTCGACTTCGAAGTTGTCCTTGCCGCCCAGCATCCACCCGTACGTCCGCGCCGAGGTCGGCACGTTCTCCGGGACCTCCACCTGCACGTGGTCCTCGGCCATCGCTCTGCCCTCCGAAGACCGAGACCGGCGGGCTGGAACGATCTCCGAGGGAAATGTCCGAGTAGTTCCGATGGTCGGTTCTACTGGGCCTTCGGGACGTCGCCGAAGAGCGGGGCCACCTCCGTCCAGCGGTGGAGCTGGCAGCCGTCCTCGCGGGAGAACGTCGCGTCGATCCGCTCGTTCCGCCAGGTTCCCTGGACGGTCGCGGTGGCGGGGCCGCCGTAGATCTTCGTGCAGATCTCGCTCTTGACGGGTTCGAAGGGCTTCTGCTTCTGGGCGAGGGCCCGGCATGCCTCCGCGGCCTTCGGATGGGAGCCGCCGGCCGGGTCGCAGGTGAGGGTCCAGGTCGTGGCGGGGGCCTCCGCGGAGGCCTTGACCTTGATGGTGAGGGTCTCCTCAGGGGAGCCGGACGGCTGCACGGTGGCAGTGCCGTCGGCGGAGTTGCTCGAGGTGCTTTCGTCGCCGCATCCGGCCAGTGAAAGGATCAGAGCCAGCCCGGACGTGGCGAGGAGGGGCGTCCGATACCGCATGCGTGATTCGACGCGGCGGGGTCCGGCGCGGTTCCATGGAGGAGTGATGATTTTCGGGGACGACGTGCCGGCCGTGCCGGCCACCGAGGTTCCGCAGGACGCCTACCTGCTCGACGTGCGGGAACAGGACGAGTGGGACGCGGGTCACGCGCCCGAGGCCGTCCACATCCCGATGGGCCGGCTCAGCGACCGCGCGGGGGAGATCCCCCGCGACCGCGAGGTGTTCGTGATCTGCCGGTCCGGGGCGCGTTCGGCGCAGGTGACCGTGGCGCTGAACCAGGCGGGCTGGCTGGCCAAGAACGTCGACGGCGGGATGCAGTCCTGGGCCCAGGCGGGACGGCCGATGGCCGCCGGGGGTGACGGGGAGCCCTACGTCGCCTGACCGCATGATCCGGTTTGGGGGGTTGTAGCATCTCCCTGACCGTTTATCCGCGGGAGCTCGGGCCAGGGCCGGGCTGAGAGGGCGCACTCGACGGCGGCGCCGACCGCATGAACCTGTCCGGGTAATGCCGGCGTAGGGAGAGTGCCCCATGGCGTCCGCCGTCGACGAGGTCCCGTACACCCTGGACGAGCCGGCGCCGAAGGTCCTCGGCTTCTGGGACCAGAGCGCCTTCTGGGCGAACCTCGGGGTCAGCCTGCTCGCCTTCTCGGGCGCGTACACCGTGCTGGCGCCCGACGAGAACGGCGTCCCGACGCTGTCGATCGCCGCCGGGATCGTCGCGATGATCGTCGGGACGGTCGTCGGGGGCCTGATGCTCGGGCTCGCCGCGGTTCCGGGCGCGCGGACCGGACGTCCCGCGATGGTGCTGCTGCGCGGGCTGTTCGGCGCGCGGCTGTCGTACGTCCCGACCGTGCTGAACGTCGCGCAGCTCATCGGGTGGGGGACGTTCGAGCTGATCGTGATCGCGGACGCGGCGCGGCACCTGTGGGACGGGATCCCGCGCTGGGGCTACGTGATCGCGGCCGGGGTCCTGACGACCGTGCTGACGATCTGGCCGCTCGGCTCGGTGCGGCTGCTGCGCCGGTACGTGACGGTCGCGGTGATGGTGTCGCTCGTCTACTTCTACGTGCAGCTCGTGCGGGAGCCGCTGCCGGACCTGACCGAGGGCTCCTGGGACGGCTTCCTGATCGGCGCCGACGCGGCCCTCGCGGTGTCGATCTCGTGGGTGCCGGTCGCCGCCGACTACACCCGGCACGCGCGGAGCGAGCGCGGCGCGTTCGGCGCCGCGGCGGTCGGCTACTCGGCCACGCAGATCGTCGCGTACGTCCTCGGGCTGCTCGCGCTGGCGCTGGCGGGGGCGAGCGGCAACGTGTTCGACCCGTTCCTCGCGGTGCCGCTGGGCGTGCTGTTCTTCGGCGTGTTCGTGCTGCGCGAGGCGGACCAGTCGTTCGCGAACGTGTACTCCACGGCCGTGTCGATCCAGAACCTCGTGCCCCGCGCGGACCGCCGCGTCCTGACGATCGCGCTCGGCGCGCTGATCACCGTGCTGGCGCTCGCCCTCGACATCGACGACTACGCGGGCTTCCTGTCGCTGATCGGCTCGGTGTTCGTGCCGATGCTGGGCGTCCTGGCCGCCGACTTCTTCCTCGGCCGCGGCCGGGACGGCTGGGACGGGTCGCCGGCGGCGCCGTCGCGCTGGGGCATGGTCGCCGCGTGGGTGATCGGATTCGTCGCCTACCAGTTGATCAACCCGGGCACGGTGAGCGGCTGGGCCGGGTTCTGGACGGACGTCCGGGACCTGCTGAACTTCGCGCCGCAGAGCTGGATGAGCGCGTCGCTGCTGTCGTTCCTCCTCGCCGGGGCCGCGGCCCTCGCCATCGGCCGGGTGGCGTTTTCCCGCCGTGCGACCCGCTGACGTGGTGTTCTTCCGTTGCCGTGGCGTGAAGAGTGAGAACTTTTCCGTTGCGGTTCTCCGGCGCGGCAACGGGTCCGGTGGCACGATGACAGTCGTGCATCACCACGTCCACGATCCGATCGCGCGGGCGGTCATCGAGAGCGCCGCGGACGCGATCGTGGCCGTGGACGGCAAGCACCGCGTCACCGTGTGGAACCCGGCGGCCGAGCGGATGTTCGGCTGGACGGCGGGGGAGATGATCGGGCGCGTGCCGCCGATCGTCCCGGACGAGCTGAAGGCCGAGCACAACGCCGTCCAGGAGCGGCTGCTCACCCGGCGGGACGGGGACGGCGGGCAGATCTCGATCGCGACGCGGCGGTTCCACCGGGACGGCCGCCTCATCGACGTCCGCATCGACACGAGCCTGCTGAAGGACCCGTCCGGGACGCCGCTCGGCTGGGTCGGCGTGTACCGCCCGGTGGAGGACGACGAGATCGTCCAGCACCACATGGCCGAGCGGGCGCGGCTGGTGCGGCGGCTGAACGACATCGTCGCCGACCTGAACGCCGAGCTCGACCTCGCGGTGGTCCTCGACCGGATCACCGCCGCGATGATCGAGCTGACCGGCGCGGACGCGGGCGGGTTCGTCCGGATCGAGGGCGAGCGGCTGCGGCTGGTCAGCATGTCCGGGCTGCCCGAGCGGATGCGCGGGACGTCCGCGGAGCTGCGGCCGAGCCTCGTCGGGGAGCTGCTGCGCTCCGGCAAGACGATCAAGCTCGCGACGGGGGACCGGCGGCTCGGCGACCTGATCTGGGCGGAGCTCGAGGGCCTCCACACGATCGCGATCGGGCTGTCGTACGTGAAGGACCGGCCGTTCGGCGCCCTCTACGCCCTCTTCTCCGGCCGCAAGGTGGGGCACACCGAGCTGGAGCTGCTCGAACTGCTCGCCGGGCACGCGGGCGTCGCCGTCGGGAACGCGGTCGCGTACGCGGAGGTCGTCCGGCAGCGGGCGCACGAGCGTGCCGTGATCGACGCGAGCGCCGACGGCATCGCCGTCCTGGACCACGACCTGGTCGTCCGGCAGTGGAACCCCGCCGCGCACGCGATCACCGGGATCCCGCCCGACGACGCGATCGGACGCCCGCTGCCGTTCGAGATGCCCGCGCTCGGCGAGAACCTGACGTACCAGCTCGAGTCGGGCACCTGGCTGAACGTGCTGACCGCCGAGATCGAGGAGACCGGCGAACTGGTCCTCGACTTCCGGGACGTCTCCGAGGCGAAGGCCCTCGAGGAGGCGAAGGACCTGTTCCTCGCCACCACGAGCCACGAGCTGCGCACCCCGATCACCGTCGTGCAGGGGTTCGCGTCCACCCTGGTCAACCGCTGGGACGAGCTGCCGGACGCCGACCGGCGCGCCGCCGTCGCCACCATCGCCGAGCGCGCCCAGTCGCTGGGCCGCCTCGTCGAGCACCTCCTGCTCGGCTCCCGCGCCGGACGGGACGAACTCGCCGTCACCGTCGAGACGTTCGACCTCCGCCGCGTCGTCGAGGGCGTCGTCGACGGGTTCCGCTCCCTGTCGGCCGCGCACCGGGTCGAGCTCGAGATCGAACCCGGCCTCCCGCTCGCCCAGGGCGATCCGATGGCGACCGACATCGTCCTCGGGCAGCTGATGGAGAACGCGTTCAAGTACTCCCCGGACGGCGGCACCGTCCGGG
This sequence comes from Actinomadura cremea, assembly GCF_014648495.1. Lineage (GTDB taxonomy): Bacteria > Actinomycetota > Actinomycetes > Streptosporangiales > Streptosporangiaceae > Spirillospora > Spirillospora cremea. The sequence goes on along the minus strand of NZ_BMRF01000001.1, from coordinate 834,671 downwards.
TCGGCGTGCGCACCGACGGCCCCTGCATCGAGGTGACCGTCGAGGACGAGGGCGTCGGCATCCCGCCGGGGGACCACGAGCGGGTCTTCGAACGGTTCGTGCAGGGCGACGCCGGCGACCGCCGCCGCTTCGGGGGCATCGGGCTCGGCCTCTACATCGTCAAACGCCTGACCGAGGCGCAGCACGGCGCCGTCTCGGCCCACCCGGCCGCGCGGGGGACCGGAACCCGCATGCGATTGGTCCTCCGCAAGGCCCGCTGACCAGCCCAAGACGTCGACCGATCACTTACCGTGACGACAGGTGCGTGGGTCCGGACGGGTGAGGTCGGCGTGTTCCGCGCCGCCGCCGATCCCGTCGCCTGGCAGGGTTTTCGACGCGTGAGAGTTTCGGCGGCGGCAACACGCCGGACACGAGGGCGACACAGATAACACGGTTCTGATGAGTAAGGCGGCGGCGGGTGGATAGATCTTTGTTGGTCGCAGTTGGTGACGAGATTCCATGGGAGACGCCGTCGAACACCGCAACCGGGGGTGATCACCGTGACCGAAGGGCCGGTGACTCGTTGTGCAGGTGGCAAACTGAAGCGTCCGGGTTTCCGGGCGAGGTCAATAGGGCATTCCGGTCGTACCGGAAGAGCGGCGACGGGACTGGTCCGAGCAAGCGAATCGACGGGGAGGTGAGGGCGTCGAGCGTCGTACTGCTGCCACACGCGCCGTCCAGCGTCGCGGTCGCCCGGAAGCGCCTCAGCTCAGAGCTGGCGGAATCGGGCGTCTTCGAAGTCGTCGTGGACGATGCCAGCGTCATCGTGAGCGAACTCATCAGCAACGCGCTGCGGCACGCGCGCCCGCTGCCGTGCGGCGGTGTCCGGGTGCGCTGGCTGTACAGCGGCGACGTCCTCGAAGTCGAGGTCAGCGACGGCGGTGCCATGACCGAACCGCGCCGCGGCCCGGGGACGCTCTCCTCGCTCGGCGGGCGGGGGCTCGGCATCGTCGAGGCCCTCTCCGAGGGCTGGGGAGTGCGCCACGAGGAGGACGCCACCACCGTCTGGGCCGTCCTGCGGGCCCCCCGGTCGAGCGAGATGAGCAGATCGGCCTCGACCACCGGCGAGCACGTCGTCATGCCCGACCTGTCCGCCTTCCCGGACCTCTTCGACGAGCCCACGACCGACGACTTCTACGACGGAACGAGGAACGGGTCCTCGACGACCAGGGCGTACCCGGCGTGACACCGGCTCCCGCCGGCGGAGTAGTTGAAAAGTACACCCCCCCTTGCGGGCTCCCTGGCCGGGCGCTGTAGTGTCCTCGGCAAGCTCGGGCGCTGTCGTGCCCCCGTCGACACCGCCCGAGCTCCATCATTTTCTTGCGCCACCCTCGGTGTCAGGCCGCTAGGCGGCCTTCCTTCAACGGGCGCCGCGTGCGACCGCTGCATCGCTCCGCGTGCCCATGGCGTCGCCTGCGACTCCGGGCGCTGGGCGCCCTCCGCCTCCGGCGCCGCGTGCGATTGCTGCATCGCTCCGACTCGCCCAGGGGCTCGCTGCGCGATCAAGTTCTCGCTTCGCTCGAACTTGGCGTCGCTCGCAATCGCAGGTGTTCCGGTCCGCTCTGGTTGACGTGATGGCTGGTGTGGGTGCCTGCGGACTGCTTCCGCAGGACCCTGCTTGTCGGCCCTGGTTCCGGACGCTCCGTTCTTTCTTCCCGTGGACGCTCGGGCTTGGTGACGAGACGAGACGGTCCGTCTTGACTTCGAGGTGGTGGGCGCGCATACTTCATGAAAGCGAGACGGACCGTCTCGTCTCTGGAAGGGGGTGGGCCTTTGCGTACCGGTGCTCAACTCGCGCTCGCCGAAGTCACCAAGCGCTACGGCGACCGTGTCGTCCTGGACCGCGTGTCGCTGACGGTGCGGCCCGGCGAGCGGGTCGGGGTGATCGGCGACAACGGATCGGGCAAGTCGACGCTGCTCAGGCTGATGGCGCGCGAGGAGCGGCCGGACAACGGGGACGTCGTGGCGGTCGCGCCCGGCGGCGTCGGGTACCTGCCGCAGTCGCTCGCGCTGCCGCCGGACGCGACGGTGGCCGAGGCCATCGATCACGCCCTGGCCGACCTGCGCGACCTGGAGGCGCGGATGCGTGCGGCCGAACGCGACCTCGGCGACCGCGCGGTGCTGGACGGCTACGCGGGGCTGGTGGCGGAGTTCGAGGCGCGGGGCGGCTACGAGGCCGACGCGCGGGTGGACGTCGCCCTGCACGCGCTCGGGCTGCCCGAGCTCGACCGGGGCCGTCCGCTGGGGACGCTCTCCGGGGGCGAACGGTCCAGGCTCGTCCTCGCCGCCACGCTGGCGTCCGATCCCGAGCTGCTGCTGCTCGACGAGCCGACCAACGACCTCGACGACCAGGCCGTCGCCTGGCTCGAACGGCGCCTGCGCGCGCACCGGGGGACGGTCGTGGCGATCACGCACGACCGGACGTTCCTGGAGCGGGTGACCACGGCTCTGCTGGAGGTCGAGGACGGGCGGGTGCGCCGCTACGGCGACGGGTACGCCGGATACCTCGCGGCCAAGGCCGCTGAACGCGCCGCACAGGCGCGCGCGCACGAGGAATGGAAGGCGGAGCGGGAGCGGCACGCCGCGCTGGTGACGGCTAACGCGGGCCGCCTGGCGGGCATCCCACGCAAGACGCCCAAGGCGGGCATGGGCACCGGGGCCTGGCGGGCGCGCTCGCGGACGCACGGCGCGGCCGGGCGGATCCGGCAGTCGCGGCAGCGGCTGGGATGGCTGGCCGGCCATCCGGCGCCGCCGCCGCCCGAACCGCTGCGCTTCACCCCCGCCCTCGCCGCGGCGGGCGCCGGGCCCGAGGTGGTCGCGCTCGACGGCGTGGTGGTCGCGGACCGGCTCCGCCTGGACGGGCTGGCCGTGCGCGCGGGCGAGCGGCTGCTGGTCACCGGGCCGAACGGAGCGGGCAAGACGACCCTGATGCGGGTGCTCGCCGGGGAGCTGCGGCCGGACGCGGGCGAGGTGCGGCGGGCCGGCCGGATCGGGCTTCTCCGGCAGGACGGCCCGTCCGGTCCGGCGGACCGTACCGTGCTGCGGGCCTTCGCGCACGGCCGTCCCGGAGACCTGGACGAGCACGCGGACGCGCTGCTGGCCCTCGGGCTGTTCCGGCCGTCCGAGCTGGGGCTGCGCGTGGGGGACCTGTCCCACGGGCAGCGGCGCCGCATCGAGCTCGCGCGGCTGGTGAGCGAGCCGGTGGACCTCCTCCTGCTCGACGAGCCGACCAACCATCTGTCGCCGATGCTCGTGGAGCAGCTGGAGGAGGCGCTGGCCGTCTACCAGGGCGCGCTGGTGATCGTGACGCACGACCGCCGGTTGCGGGCCGCGTTCACCGGCTCCCACCTGGAGCTGGACGGCGGCGCGCTCCTCGGGGCCGCGGCCTGCTAGGGGGCGTCGCGCAGGATGGGGCAGGACATGCAGCGGGGGCCGCCGCGGCCCGAGCCGAGTTCGCTTCCGCTGATCCGGATGACCTCGATGCCCGCGGCCTCCAGCTGCGCGTTCGTCTCGATGTTGCGCTCGTAGGCCACGCACAGCCGGGGCGCGACGGCGAGCGTGTTGTTGCCGTCGTCCCACTGCTCCCGCTCGGCGGTCACCGGGTCGAGGCCGGTGTCGATGACCTTGAGCCGGTCGAGGCCCATGGCTCCCGCGGCGGCCTCCAGGAACGGGCGCGGCTCCTCCACCCGCAGGTCGCCGCCCTCCAGCGTGACCGTGTACGCGACGAGGGAGTGCGCGACCGGCGGGTACATGACGACGGTGTCCACGTCCACCATCGTGCAGACGGTGTCGAGGTGCATGGTGGCGCGCTCCTGCGCGATGGGCACGGCGAGGACCGTGTGGGCGAGGCCCGCGCCGATCACCTGCCGCGCGAGCCGCTCGACGCCCGCCGGGGTCGTCCGCTCGCCCGTCCCGACCGCGACGACGCCCGGACACAGCAGCAGGACGTCGCCGCCCTCCAGGTGCTCGAGGGACGGCCCGTACACCGGCCGGACGCCCGCGAAACGCGGGTGGTGCGCGTAGAGCAGGCCCACGAGGTCGGCCTCGCGGCGCCGGGCCCGCGTCGCGAGGCTCGTCACCGCGACCCGGTCGCCGATCCAGACGCTCTGGTCGCGGGTGAACAGCAGGTTCGGCAGCGGGTCGACGATGAAGTCCCGCTCGTCGAGCAGCCGGTAGACCAGGCCGTGCCCCGCCTTCAGCTCCTCGTGCGCCAGGCCCGCGATCAGCGTGTGCGCGAGGTCCTCGGGGTCGAGGTCGCGCAGGTACCCCTCGACGACGCGGCGGAGCTGGTCGCCGAACCGCAGGTCGAGGACCGCGTCCGCGATCGCCTGCTCGCGCGCGCCCTCGTACTCCAGCGCGTCCTGCAGGAGTTCCGTGACGTACAGGACCTCGACGTCCCGCGACCGCAGGGCCTCGGCGAACGCGTCGTGCTCCTCCTGGGCGCGTCCGGGCCAGGGGATCCCGTCGAACAGCAGCTTGTCGTTGTTGCGCGGGGTGAGCCGCTTCAGTTCCGCGCCCGGCCGGTGCAGCAGGACGGTCCGCAGCCGCCCGACCTCACTGGCGACCCGGTGCTCGTGCGCTGTCGTCTCCGTCACACCCGCAGTCTAGATCGAGGTTTCCGGAGGTCGCGCGGCCGGGGCAGACTGCGACCATGATCGCCGTCCACCTGTCCGCGGCGACGCTGCTGCGGGTGTCCGCGGAGGGCGTCGCGACCGCGGTGGTGCTGACCGTCCAGGCCCGGACGGGCGACGCCGCGACCGCCGGGTTCCTGCAGACCGCGATGACCCTCCCGTACGTCCTCAGCGGTCCGGTGATCGGGCACGCGCTGGACCGGACGGCCCGCCCCCGCCGCCTCGCCCTCCTCCTCGCCGCCGGGTACGCCGCCGCGACGGCCGTCCTGCTGGCGACGGCCGGACGGTCGCCGCTCGTCCTCGCGCTGGCCGTCGCGGCGGTGATCGGCTGCACGGAGCCGATCGTGGTGGCGCTGACGAGCCTGCTGCCCCGGTTCGTCCCGGCGGAGCGGCTGTCGCGGGCGTACGGGCTGGAGGCGTCGAGCTACAACCTCGCGGCGATCGCGGGACCCGGGCTCGCCGCGGGGGTGGCGTCCTTCGCGGGCGGCGGCGAGTACGCGGGGGCCGCGATCGTCGTGGCCGCGATCGTCGGGATGTGCGCCCTGCCCTTCCTGCCGTTCCCCCCGCCCCCGGACCGGACGGACGCCGCGCCGCGCGTGGCGTCGATCGTCACCGGCGGCATGGTCGTCCTGGTGCGGGGCCGGGTGCTGCGGGCGCTGACGGTGGCGACGACCGTGGCCTGGCTGGGGTTCGGCGGTGTCGCGGTGACGGCCGTCCTGGTCGCCGAGCACCTGGGGGCGGAGCCGAGCGCGGGCGGGCGGCTGCTGGTGGCGCTGGCGGTCGGGTCGCTGCTCGGCTCGCTCGCGTCGAGCCGGCTGCTGACGCCCCGGCACGCGGAGCCGGTGATGGTCGCGGGCCTCGTCGGGTTCGGCGCGTGCCTGGCGGCGGTCGCGGCGGTGCCGTCGGTGCCGTGGGCGATGGCCGCGTTCGCCGTCGCGGGCCTGTGCGAGGGACCGGTGTTCGCGGCGACGCTGATGCTGCGGCAGCGGGAGGCGCCGCCCGACCGGCTGGGCCAGGTCAACACGACGGCGGGCAGCCTGAAGATCGGCGCGTCCGCGCTGGGCGCCGCGCTGACCGCCCTGCTCGCCGGCGCGCTGGGCCCGGACGGCCTGCTCCTGGCGATCGCCGGATGCCAGCTCGCGGGCGCCGCGCTCGGCGTCGTCCTGCTGAACGCGCCGCGGGAAAAACCGATCGACGCGGCGGAGAAAGCCCCGTAATGTCCGGGCCATGTTCCTCGCAGCCGGCACCCGGACGCTCGCAGACACCGTTCTGCTGAGCGCGGTGCCGGCTGCCTCCTGCGAGGCAGCGGCAGCGGCCGTCGACGGCCTGCGACGCTGACCCCTCTCCGCCCCGCCTCCGGAGAACCAGCGGAGGGGGGTGGTTCGAGGGCACGCGGACGAACTCCGTCCGCGCGGGTTCTCACGTTCCAGCCAGGAGTGAGGACGGAATCATGGCCAAGCAGATCTACGAGCGGGACAAGCCCCACCTCAACATCGGCACGATGGGGCACGTCGACCACGGCAAGACCACACTGACCGCCGCGATCACCAAGGTGCTCGCCGCGCGCGGGCTGGCCTCGGCCGTCCCGTTCGAGGGCATCGACCGCGCCCCCGAGGAGCGCGACCGCGGCATCACGATCAACATCGCGCACGTCCACTACTCGACCGCGACCAGGCACTACGCCCACGTCGACATGCCGGGCCACGCCGACTTCGTGAAGAACATGATCATCGGCGCGGCGCAGATCGACGGGGCCGTCCTCGTCGTGTCGGCGCAGGACGGCGCGATGCCGCAGACGCGCGAGCACATCGTCCTCGCCCGCCAGGTGGGGGTCCGGCACCTCGTGGTGGCGCTCAACAAGGCCGACATGGTGGAGGACGCCGAGTTGCTCGACCTCGTCGAGCTGGAGGTGCGCGAGCTGCTGTCGGAGTACGGGTTCCCCGGCGACGACGTCCCGGTCGTCCGGGTGTCCGGGCTGCGGGCGCTGGAGGGCGACCCGTACTGGACCGCCCGCGTCGACGACCTGCTCGCCGCGATCGACGCGCACGTCCCGGTGCCCGAGCGGGTGCTCGACAAGCCGTTCCTGATGCCGGTCGAGAACGTCCTGAGCATCACCGGGCGCGGCACCGTCGTGACGGGCGTCGTGGCGCGGGGCGCGGTGCGGCTGCGCGACGAGGTCGAGGTCGTCGGGCTGGACGAGCGGACGCGGACGTCCGTCGTCACCGGCCTGGAGACCTTCGGGCAGTCGATGGAGCACGCGGAGGCCGGGGACAACACGGCGATCCTGCTGCGCGGCGTCCAGCGGACGGACGTGCGGCGCGGGCAGGTCGTCAGCGCCCCGGGCTCGATCCGGCCGCACCTGCGGTTCCGCGCGCGGGTGCGGGTGCTGACGGCCGCCGAGGGCGGCCGGAGCCGGCCGTTCTTCCACGGCTACCGGCCGCAGTTCCACTTCCGCACCACCGACGTGGTCGGCGACGTGGACCTCGGCGAGGGCGGCATGGCGCTGCCGGGCGACGACGTCGAGATGGTCGTCGGGCTCGGCAAGCCGGTCGCGATGACCGCCGGGCTCGGCTTCGCGATCCGCGAGGGCGGCCGGACGGTCGGCGCCGGAACCGTCGTGGAACTGCTCGACTAGCGAAAAGGCCCGTGCCGCCCGGCGGCACGGGCCTTTCTCGACGAAACACCAGGTGAAGTGGGTTTCGGACATGTGGCACGTGGATTAAATGTCATATATTGCGGGACCTAGTCACCGGGAACCGGTGGCGGTAGCGATCTTGATGTGGTGAGATTCCGACGTCACACCCCCCGCAGTTCCCCCTCCTGGAGCACGTGTGCGTACCCCCCGCGCCCTGATTCCCCTGCTCTCGGTGACGGCCGCCGCCGTGGTCGTCACGATCGCCGGTGCCGGTGCCGCGATCAAGGGCGTACCCGGCGGAGGCCCCGCCCATGCCGACAGCGTGGCGCGCGAGGTGCCGTCCGCGACGGTGAACGCGGTGACGTGGAACGTGTGCGGCGAGGCCCGGCCCGGGTGCCCGCTCGGCGCCCGCCCGGACGAGCTGGCCGACCGGATCGCCGACCGCGCCGCGGGGACGGTCGTCGGCGGGCGCGAGGTCGCCCCCAACGCCGTCCTGCTGCAGGAGGTCTGCGCCGGGCAGGTGGAGACGCTCCGCGACGCCGCGGACCTCGACGGGTGGAGCTGGAAGTTCGCCGAGTACCCGGACGGCGCGGAGTGCGCGGACGACCAGGGCCGACTGGGCCTCGCCGTCGGCACCGAGGCGGCCCTCGCCGAGACGGGGACCAAGGACCTGCCCGCCCCCGCCGGAGCCGGACGGATCGCGCTGTGCGGCGAGGTCGGCGCGTGGAGCGCCCGCGTGTGCGTCACGCAGTTCACGCCGTCCGCGGCCGACCCCGCCGGCGAGTGGCGGACGAAGCAGGCCGGGGCGCTCGCCGAGTTCGCCGGGACCGGACGCGTCGTCATCGGCGGCGACCTCGCGGACGGCCCCAAGAGCACGGCCCTCGACCCCCTCTACGAGGCGTACAACGAGTGCGACCAGGGCCCCGGCACCACCCGGACCGGTGACGAGACCCTCCAGGACTGGCGCGGCTCCGCCGTCGAGAAGACCGACTTCATCTTCATGTCGAAGTCGGCGAGCGTCTCGTGCGGCGTCCCGGCGGACCCCGTGAAGTCGTCCGACCACCGCCCCCTCTCGGCCGCCGTCCGCTTCCGCTGACCCGGAACCCGCATGATCATCGGCGCGTCCCACACCTCATGAACCACTTACGAATCGCTGCGCTTCCCGGTGCCGTGGCCGCAGCCCGAAGGGCGCCCGTTCCTCCGTCCGGACAAGTACCGGGACGAGGAGGGGAAGGGGCCCGACCGCCGGCGGTGCCCCGTCCACCTCGCCGCCCACGCGCGCCTCGCGCTGGCGGGGACGTCCGCCTGGCTAGTGGACCGCGCGGTCCTCGCCCGCCCAGTAGGGGGCGCGCAGCTCGCGCTTGAGGATCTTGCCGGTCGGGTTGCGCGGGATCTCCTCGCGGCGCTCGACCGAGGTCGGGCACTTGAAGTGCGCGAGGCGCTCGCGGCTGAAGTCGATGACGTCCTGCTCGGACACGTCGGCCGACATGACGACGATGGCCTTCGGCGTCTCGCCCCACTTCTCGTGCGGGACGCCGATCACCGCGCAGTCGGTGATGTCCGGGTGGCTCATCAGCACGTTCTCGACCTCGGCCGGGTAGATGTTCTCCCCGCCCGAGATGATCATGTCCTTGACCCGGTCGTGCATGTAGAGGTAGCCGTCCTCGTCCAGGTAGCCGACGTCGCCGGTGCGGAACCAGCCGCCCTCCAGCAGCGCGGTGGACGTCGCCTCGGGCATCCCCCAGTAGCCCTGCATGTTCTGCGGGGTGCGGCACAGGATCTCGCCGACCTGCCCGACCGGCTGCTCCTCGCCGGTCGCCGGCTCGACGATCCTGAGCTCGGTGACCGCGTTGGGCAGGCCCGCGCTGCGCAGCCGGTGCGTGTTCGGGCCGTCCGGGTCGTGGTCCTCGGGCGGGAGCATGGTGATCGCGCCGGTCGTCTCCGTCAGGCCGTAGACCTGCATGAACCCGCTGTTCGGCAGCATCCGCATGGCGCCGCGCAGGACGTCCTCGCTGATCGGCGACGCGCCGTAGATCATCAGCTCGAGGCTGGACAGGTCGGCCTCGGCCACCTCGGGGATCAGCTGCATGAACTGCAGCAGCACCGGGACGAGGAAGATGTGCGTGACCCGGTTCGCCTCGATCGCGCGGGCGATGAGCGTCGGGTCGGGCTCCCGGGCGATCACGCCGGTGATGCCCTCGTGCACGGCACAGACCGTGAGGACGTTGCCCGCGACGTGGTACATCGGCATCGCGACCATGAGGACGCTCGACTCGCCGACGTCCCAGGCGTCCCGCACCATGGGCAGCCCGGACAGGAAGTTGTCGTGCGTGAGCATCACGCCCTTGGGCAGGCCCGTGGTGCCCGACGAGTACAGCTGGACGAACACGTCGGACGTCGCGATCTCGACGTCCGGGGGCGTCGCGGGCGCGGCGTCCATCCAGGCGGCGTAGTCGAGGTGGGCGTGGCCCTCGCCGCCGATGACGATCGTGTGGGTGGTGTGCTCGAGCTTGCCGGCCACGGCGTCCAGCACCGGGACGAACTCGGGCCCGACGATGAACACCTTCGCGCGCGCGTTGTTGACGATGTAGGCGACCTCGTCGGGCGCCAGCCGGTAGTTCACCGGGACCTGGACGGCGGCGATCCGCGCGGCCCCGAACAGCTGCTCGGCGTACTCGAGCGAGTTCTTGTCGAGGATGGCGACCCGGTCTCCGCGGCCGACGCCGGCGGCAGCGAGCGCCGCCGCGGCCCGGTCGACGCGCCGGTCGAAGTCGGCATAGCCGACCCGCACGTCGCCCGCGATGTAGGCGATGCGGTCGGGGTGCAAGCTCGCGCGCTCGCGCAACTTCTCGGTCAGACCAGGCACGACACGTCCTTTCGCCGATAACCGCACACTTACGTCGCCATCATGCGGCCATCGGCGAGCCGGCGGCAAGGGACCGGTGTCCCGGTTCCTATCCGCTTCTGGACATCTTCGACACCAGCGTCACGGCGAGGACGACGACCACCGCGACGAGCCCGATGAAGAAGAAGAACTTGAGCATCGACAGGATGGCGCCGATGACGGTGAACAGCAGCCAGACCGCCAGAACGACGCCGAGGATCATCAATATTGTTCGGCCCATACCACCAAGGTATGCCGCGCCGCCGACACCCGCATCACTCTGGAGGACGACCTCGACCCTGAGACCGGCTCAGGGACGGCCCCCGACCTGCGGCGTCACGCGCCCGGGTGCGGTCCGCCGGGGGCCGAGGGCGGCTCGATCGGCTGCCCCGGCGCCCATCCCGACGGGCCGGGCGTCGCGGGCGGGCCGTAGGACGGCGGCTGCCCGGCGTCCGGGGCCCCGGGCACACCCGGCGCCGGGTACGGCTGCTGCCCGGGGACCGGCTGGCCCGGCATCGGCTGGCCGGGAAAGGCATGGCCGGGCATCGGCTGGCCCGGCATCGGCTGGCCGGGAAAGGCCTGGCCGGGCATCGGCTGGCCCGGCATCGGCTGCCCCGGGGTGCCGAAGGGCTGTCCGGGGGCGCCGTACGGCTGGTTCGTCCCGCCGCTCGACGCCATCATCACCTTCGCCAGCGCGAGACCGGCCGCGATCAGCGACGCCAGCAGTTCGTACACCTGGAACCTGGTGAAGACCGGCTTCAGCAGGTCGCCGAGCGGGCCGGTGCCGGGAAAGCGCTGGAACGACACGATGATGCTCAGGTAGGCCCCGATCCGGACGCCCACCTCCAGCGCCACGTACGCCGCGATCGCCGCGGCGATCGGCGCCAGCGGGCCGCGCGGACGCGTGAACAGCAGCGTCCCTCCGACCACCGCTCCGACGAACAAGCACTCGATCAGGAAGAACGTCGTCGACACCTGGAAGCCGCGTATGTCCGGCGAGTGATGGTTCCGGATGATCGTGAAGACGATGGCGACGCCGGTGGCGAGGGCGCCCCCGACCATGATGAGCGCGAGAACCACGCCGTTGGAGGTCGCGGAGCGAGTTTGCGGCATTCGGCCATTAAAGCGCCGATCGTCGCCGAGTGTGAACCCCGCGATCCTCTCCGTAATCGATTCCTTACAGAGTGGAGACGCGCGTGGTGAACCGCTGGTGACGGCCCCCGCAGCCCGTACCGTGGCCGCGTGACATGCGTGCGAGCCCTCCGGGCGGTGACCCGATGACGGCCCCGGGCCGCATCCTGGTGGTGGACGACGACCCCACGGTCGCGGAGGTCGTGGCCCGCTACCTGGCCCGGGACGGGCACGAGGTGACCTGCGTCGCGGACGGCCGGACGGCGCTCCGCCACGCCCTCGACCGCCCGCCGGACCTGATCGTCCTCGACCTGATGCTGCCGGGGATGAGCGGGCTGGACGTGTGCCGGCGGCTGCGCGCGTCGTCGGCCGTCCCCATCGTGATGCTGACCGCGCTCGGCGCCGAGACCGACCGGCTCGCCGGGCTCGAACTGGGCGCCGACGACTACGTGACCAAGCCGTTCAGCCCGCGCGAGCTGGCGCTCCGCGTGAAGTCGGTGCTGCGCCGGTCGCGCGGCTCGGTCGTCCCGGCGGAACCGGACGGGCCGTGCCGCGACGGCGACCTGGTCGTGGACGTCGCCGCGCACGCGGCCGGGCTGCGCGGCGAGCCCCTCGCGCTCACCGCCCGCGAGTTCGACCTGCTGGCGTTCCTCGTCCGGCATCCGCGCCGCGCGTTCACCCGGGACGAGCTTCTGCAGCAGGTGTGGGACTGGTCGTTCGGCGACGCCTCGACGGTCACCGTCCACGTGCGGCGGCTCCGGGAGAAGATCGAGGACGACCCGACCGCGCCCCGCCGGATCGTCACGGTATGGGGCGTCGGCTACCGCTACGAGCCCGCCGGGGCGGGGGAGAACGCGTGATCCCGTTCGCGGACCTGCTCCTCGTCGCCCTCTACGCGACGCTCGCGGCCGGCGCCGTCGCGGCCGTCGCGCTCGGCGTGCTGCACGCCCTGCGCGGACGGTCCGTCGCGACCCAGCTCGTCGTCGTGAGCGCGGCGACCGTCCTGGCGATGATCTGCGGGATCCTCGTGATCTCGTTCCTGATGCTCATCAACGACCACGACCGGTCGGTCGTGCTCGCCGTGGTGGTGTCCGCGGGCCTGGTCGCGATGGCCGTCGCGCTCCTGCTCGGCCGCCGGCTCGTCGCCGCGAACCGGGCGCTGGTCGACGCCGTCCGCGCGGACCGGTTCCGCCCGCCCGAGACCCGGCTCCCCGCGGAGCTGGCCGAGCTGTCCCGCGAACTGGACGCCGCCTACGCGCGGCTCGCCGCCGCCCACGAGCGCGAGCAGGCCCTCGAGGCCAGCCGCCGGGAACTCGTCGCGTGGGTGAGCCACGACCTGCGCACCCCGCTCGCCGGGCTCCGCGCGATGGCGGAGGCGCTGGAGGACGAGGTCGTCGACGACGCCGCGACCGTCCACCGCTACCACTCCCGCATCCGGGTGGAGGCCGAGCGGCTCACCGAGATGGTGGACGACCTGTTCGAGCTGTCGCGCATCCACGCGGGCGCGCTGCGGCTGACGCGCAGCCACATCGGGCTGGCGGAGCTGGTCGCCGAGACCGTCGCGGGCACCGAGGCCCTCGCCCGTGCCAAGGGCGTCCGCCTGCACGGCGACGTCCGCAGCGTCCAGCCCGTCCAGGTCGACACCGGGGAGCTGGGCCGCGCGCTGCGCAACCTGGTGGTGAACGCGATCCGGCACACCCCGGGCGACGGCACCGTGGTGATCGTCGGCGAGGTGGACGGCGGGGAGGCGCGGGTGACGGTCGCGGACGCCTGCGGCGGCATCCCCGAGGACGACCTGCCGCGCGTCTTCGACGTCGCGTTCCGCGGCGAGGCGGCGCGCAGCCCCGGCGGCGGCGCCGGGCTCGGCCTCGCCATCGCCCGCGGCATCGTCGAGGCCCACGCGGGCCGCATCGGCGTCGCCAACTCCGGCCCCGGCTGCCGCTTCGAGATCCGCGTGCCCGTTTGATTGCACCGCCCTTGGCGTCAGGCCCTGGGGGCCTCCTTCAAGGCCCTCCGCTCGGGTCCGTGCGACCAGCCTCAAAGTAGCCCTGCGCAACTCCTCGCAATCGTTGCGTAGCGATCACGACTCGCCGAAACCAGTCGGCAGCCGATCGGTTACAGATCATTTTTCCTCCGATCTCTACGCGGACCGGGAGGAAGGCGCTGCTCTGCGGCGGGACTGGGAGTTGGAAGATCTCATCGAGTGCTGGACGCCGGATGAGGACGAGTTCGCCCTGGTGGGCAACAAGACCGGGGCGATCCGGCCCCGCCGCGCAAGGGCGACACGAGCACCCGCGAACCCCGCCACACCAGCAGCCGCACCAGCGAAGACCAAGATGGTGGAGCTTCGGTACGGACGCCTGCGGTGGCGAGGCCGAAGACCTCGGGCCCGGCGGACTTCGCGGTGATGACGACGGCGGTCTCGCTGAGTGTCCGACACGGCCTCGCTATGCCGGCGGATCAGTATCCGATGATGGCCCCGGGTCCGCGCGCCGCGCGCTGCCGTCCAAGGCCGCCGACCTGCTGGAGTCGCAGCCGGCCGAGTCCATCCGCGAACTCATCATCGAAGGCACCCGCGAGGGCCTGGACGCCGCCAAGGCGCGGCACCCGGCTCGGACGCCCGCCCGCGATGGACCGCGACCGGATCGCGCACGCCCGCGCGATGCTCGCCCGCCCCGACGCCACCATCACCTCCATCGCCCGCCTGCTCGGCGTCTCCGCGCCATCGCTCCGACCCGCCCAAGGGGCTCGCTGCGTGATCAGGGTCTCGCTTCGCTCGCCCCTGGCTTCGCTCGCGATCGCAGTGTTCCGGTCCGCTCTGGCTGGGGTGATGATGGCCGAGGGGGTGAGCGGGGGGAGGTGCCCTGGTCAGGGCTTTACGGCCTCGATCATCACTCGGACCGTTGGGCAGGGCCACCGGGCCATGCAGGCGCGGCAGCGGCGGATGGGGCGGTCGGGGTCGCTGCTGATGCCGCCCGCCTCCTGGGGGCGGTGCAGGTCGAGGAGCTGCAGCGCCAGTTCGGCGAAGGTGAGCACCTCGTCGCGGGCGCCCGAGATGAAGGCGATGTCCTCGCGGGAGAGGCGCGCCTTCACGGGGACGAAGCCGTCCCGGTTCACCAGCCCGGTGAGGTGCCGGGTGGACGAGCGCCAGGACGTCGCCTTCGCGGAGCGTGCGCGGATCGTCTCCAGGCGTTCGCGAAGCAGGGCCTCGCGCTCTTCGGCCGTCATGTGCGGCGCACCCCCAATGCTCGACCGCGCGCGGCGGCGGCGCCGTCCGCTGCACAGGTTCAGCGTCCCCCAAACGGGGGCGACGCGAAGGGCGAACGGTGAAGATCGGAGCCCCGAACAAGGGTGCAAACACCCCATTACCGTGCGTAGTTCGCAAAGGGTATGGGCGGGTCGGGAGGGGCGACACGCCCGGACGCCCCCATGTCATAGGGGACTCCGCGAACCGTCTGGCCCGACGGCCTTCGAGGGGATAGTGTGCCGAACGTGGAGCTAAACGTCTCGACCGCGTCTCAAGGGGGTCACGCCGTCGTCACGGCGACCGGCGAGCTCGACCTGTACACCGCGCCCAGGCTGCAGGCCGCGCTCGCGGGCCTGCTGCGCGATCACGTCGACCACATCACGGTCGACATGAGCGGCGTCGAGTTCTGCGACTCGACCGGCATGAACGTGCTGCTGTCGGCCATGAAACGGCTCAAGGAGCACGGCGGCTCGCTCGAACTCGCCGCCCCGCGTCCCGCCGTGAAGCGGATCCTGCAGGTCACCGGGCTCGACACCGTGTTCACCGTGACCGACGCCGCGCCCGCCATGGACGCCGGCTGACCCGGCCGACCCGACCGATCCGACCACCGACTCAGACCATCGACCGACCGCCGGAACATCGGGTGAACCGCCGTCCGAACCGGCACGAGCGTGCGACGCGCGCACTACGATCGCCGGTATGCAGGACGTAGCGGTGATCATTCCGGCCAAGGACGAAGCCGACCGCATCGCCGACACCGTCGAGGCCGCCCGGGAACTCCCCGGCGCCGACCTCGTCGTGGTCGTCGACGACGGGTCGTCCGACGGCACCGCCGGTGCGGCGGAACGGGCCGGGGCGCGCGTCGTACGGCACGGCCGCAACCGCGGCAAGGGAGCCGCGATGGAGAGCGGCGCCGAGGCCGTCAAACTGCTCGAGGACGGCCGCGAGGAGCCGCGCCACCTGCTGTTCCTCGACGCCGACCTCGCCGGGACCGCGCGCGAGGCGGCACCGCTCGTCGAGCCCGTCCGGCGCGGCGAGGCCGACATGTCCATCGCGGTGTTCTCCACCACCGTCAAGCTCGGCGGCCACGGCATCGTCGTGCGGGTATCCCGCGAGGGCATCCGCCGCGCCACCGGCTGGGAGGCCACCCAGCCGCTCAACGGGCAGCGCTGCCTCACCCGCTCCGCGTTCGAGGCGGCCCGGCCGCTCGCCACCGGATTCGGCGTCGAGACCGCCCTCACCATCGACCTGCTGCGCAAGGGCTTCCGGGTGACGGAGGTGGAGGTGCCGCTCGCGCACCGCGCCACCGGCACCGACTGGCGCGCGCAGGCCCACCGGGCCCGGCAGCTCCGGGACGTGGCGCGCGCGCTGGCCGTCCGCGACCCCGCGGTGGCCGGGCGGCTGGCCCGGGTGCGCGGCCCCCGCCCGTGACCCGCCCGGCTCCGGCCGGCCTCGGGAGCTGCGGGCTCGCCGCCGTCGGCGCGAGCGTGCTGTGCTTCCTCGTGACCGCCCTGCTGGGGCCGTCGGCGTTCCAGCCCGCGCTGCGCGGAGCCCCGGGCGAACCCCCCTACTCCCTCACCGCCGACCCGTCGCCGTACCTGGTGACGGGCCTGGTCTCCGCGGGCATCGCGCTGGCCGCGGGCGGGCTCGGCGCCTGCTTCGCCGCCGCGCGCCGCGGCTGGTCCGTCCGTCCGCTGCCGCTGGTGTGGGCGGGGGTGCTGACGGCCGTCGCGTTCGCGTTCCTGCCGCCCGTCGGATCCAGCGACCACCTGAACTACGCGTCGTACGGGCGGATGGCGGTCACCGGCCACGACCCGTACACGACCACCGCCGCGGACGTCCCGCGCGACCCGGTGATCGGTGCGCCGGAGGAGTGGCGGACGACCCCCAGCGTGTACGGGCCGATCACGACGGCCGGGCAGGCGTTCGCGTCGTGGGTCGGCGGCGACTCGGTGAAGCTGACCGTGTTCGCCTTGTCGGCCCTGAACGCCGCGGCCTTCGCACTGATCGCGTGGCTCTTGTACAAGGCGTCCCGGACGCGCGCGCGCCGCCTCCGCACCGCCCTCCTGTGGACGTGCAACCCGCTGCTGCTCTACCACCTGGTCTCCGGCGGCCACAACGATGTCCTTGCCATCGCCCCCATGGTCGCGGCGCTGGCGGTGTTCGGCGGGCGCGCGCGCGGATGGGGACGGGCGTTGGCCGCAGGCGTTCTTACGGGCGCGGGTGCGGCGATCAAGATCCCCGCGGCGCTCGTCGGCGGCGGCCCCGCGTGGAGCCTGCTGCGCGACCGGCAGGCGCGGCTCCGTCTCGTCGCGCTGTTCGGCGGCGCCGGAGCCGCCGTCGCCGCCGCGTACGCGCTCGCCGGCCCGCACGCCCTCGACCAGATCAACCGGGCCAGCGACATGGTGTCGTTCGCGACCCCCTGGCACCTGCTGGACGAGGCGCTGGGCCGCGGCACCAACCGGGACCTGATCAAGATCGGGGTGCTGCTGCTCGCCCTCGCGCTGTTCGCCCTGCTCGTCCGGGCCCTCCCGGGCGACGACGGCACCGAGCACGCCCGCGTCTCCACGGCGCTCGTCCTGGCCTGGCTCCTCGCCGCCCCCTACGAACTGCCCTGGTACGACGGGTTCGGGTGGGCGCTCCTCGCACTCCTGCCCTGGACGCGCATCGACTGGATCCTGCTCGCCCACACCACCGCGCTCAGCCTCGCCTACCTGCCCGCGCGCGCGCCGGACCTCACCGGAATGCCGAAGGACCTGTCGTGGCTCTTCACGACCGTTCGGCCGACGGTCGTCCCGTGGTTTCTCCTCGCGGTCCTGGCGGCTCTGGTGATTCTCTGCCTGCGTTCAGATCGATCTCCAACGACCGCAGTCCCGCCGCGAGCATCAGCGGCGTCGCGAGGCTGAACGCCACCGACAGGATCACCACGCCCGAGTCGTTCACCAGCATGCCGATCAGCCCGACCGCCAGCGCGCAGACCACCGCCGGACGCATCGTCCGGCTGTGCTCGTAGGCGCGGCCCAGCAGCGACACCCGCCACCGCGTCGGCCGCACCAGCACGAAGAACAGGAAGATGACCGCCGCGATCAGCGCCACCGTGTACGCCCAGTACCCGAGGCTGCCGATCATCGCGTTGAACTTGCGGACCACGACGCCCCACGCCTCGCCGGCCACCAGATCCTGCCAGAAACGACCCAGATGCGTCGGGTTGGCGCTCTGCGCGTTCCAGTACGAGATGCCCAGGACCACCACGGCCCCGGCGACGCAGAACGCCCCCAGCCGCACCGGCGACACCCGCCGGCCCGTCACCATCATCCCGAGCATCGCGAACGCCGGCACCATCGCCAGCACCCCGCCGAAGTCGCTGCCCCACGCCGGGAGCCCGTCCACCGCGACCGCGACCACGCCGATGACCGCCACGACGCCCAGCGCGACCGCCTTGCGGTCCCGCCGCAGCGGGAACTCCGTCAGCCACGCCGCCGTCAGGATCGCCGCGACCGCGAACAGCGCGAACGCCTGGTTGCCGAAACCGTAGAACCGTCCGGCGACCAGCGCCGTGTACCCCATCAACGTGTTGAGCTGGAGGTTCGACCCGGTCATCACGTCCAGCGCCAGCACCAGCGCCGTCACCGCCGTGATCACCAGCCCCGGCAGGAACACCGACCTGCGCCACGGCCCCGCCAGCGCCACCCCCGTCAGCAGCGCGCCGAAGCCGAGGACGGTCAGGACGAGCATCACCGTCGGGTTCGACGCCCGCCACCACGGCAGCAGCCCCGTCAGGAACGTCGCCGCCGGGACCGCGCCGCCGAACAGCGCGATCACCCGCGTCCCGCCGAGGATCCGCGACCGCGACCGCCGGTCCCCGCCCAGCCGGCGCAGCGCCAGCGCCGCCGCCCCGTACGCGACGAGCTGCGCCGCGAACAGCACCCAGTAGAACGACGTCTGCACGGCGCTGATCCCCTGCGCCGCCACGTCGTCGTCGTCGAACGCCTCGACCCGCTCGGCCGCCGGATCCTGCGACGCCTCGGCCGTCCACGCCGACCCCACCGCGTCCTTCGGCTGCTCCAGCCCGAGTTCCCGCAGCGCGGTCGCCGTCAGGTCCGTGAGCGTCACGAGGCCGTCCTGCCGGGTGGCGCCGGACGTCAGGTACCCCCCGTCGAGCCCCTCGCCCGTCGCGGCCGCCACGTGCAGGTGCGGGTCGGCGCTCGCGTCCGCGAGGCCCGCCACCAGCACGGTCGTCCCGTCCGGGACGCTCGACAGCACCCGCCCGACCTGCCGGTCCGCCGCGGCCGCCGCCGTCCTGCGCTCCTGCGCGCCGGGCTCGAACTGCTCGCCGTCCGCGTCCACCCCGGCGTCCACGTACGCGCGGAACACGTCGTCCACGGCCACCGCCGCGACCGGGCACGCCGACCAGTCCCGTACCTCGCCGGGCGACGCGGCGTACCGGTCCACGCGCCCGTTCCCGTCCGCCAGGCCGAACACCGCGCCCGGCCCCACCGCCTGCGTGCAGCCCCCCGCCGCGTGCACCGCGTTGCCGAGCAGCCCGACCTTCGCGTGATAGCCGGTGCCCGCGTTGTCCTTCGCGATCGCCTGCCAGCCCGGCGCGACCGCCCCGCCCTCCGGCGCCTGCCCACCGGACGTGACGGGCGCCGCGGGCAGCCCGCAGTCCCCGTGCGGCAGCCGCGCCCGCTGCCCCGACGACACCGTCAGCCACCCGTCCGTCGGACACGTGAGCCGCCGCGTCGTCCGCACGCTCAGCGCCGCGCCCGAACCGTCCTCGACCATGCTCCACAGGGCCGGGGTGTTCGCCTCGTCGACATCGCTCCACAGCAGTCCCGGAACCCCGACGACGACGACGCGTCCCCCCGGCTCCGCCTCCGCCTCGGGCGCGAACAGGACCGAAAGTCCCGCCACCCCGGCGACCACCGCAACGAGAGTCGCGAGCAGCACGCCGACTTTCGTCCCCCGCGGAATCATGGCGGCCAGGTTATATCGTCTCGCGACACCCGCAGCCCTGACGCCGAGGGCACCGCAGACGAACACCGCGGGGGGCTAAATAGACTCGGCGGGATGTGGGCCAAGGAATCTCGGTCGGTGCGGAGCAGATCGGCCGATCTGCTGATCGTGCTGGCCGGGATCGCGGTCGCCGCGGCCGCGGTCGCGCCGATCGCGTCGCACTGGCTCACCAACCCCCCCGACCAGCGGCTCGTCGACCTCGAGGTCTACCGCGAGGGCGGACGGGCCGTGCTGCGCGGGGCGCCGCTGTACGACGTGCTCACGCAGCCGCCGCAGTTCCTCCCGTTCACCTACCCGCCCTTTGCCGCCGCGCTCGCGATCCCGTTCACGCTGCTTCCGTGGGGTGCGGCCCAGTTCGTCTGGACGGCGCTGATCTACGCGGCGCTCGTGCTCGTGATCCGGTTCTCGTTCCGCGACCTGATCCGGCGCGCGGGCCGCTGGTCGCCGCTGGCGACCGGCGCGCTCGTCGGGGCGGCGGCGTGGATCCTGCCCGACCGCGACCAGATCCGGTTCGGCCAGGTCGGGCTGTTCCTGCTCGCGATGTGCCTGGCCGACTGCTGCACCCGCTCGCCGCGCTGGCCGCGCGGCGTCCTCGTCGGGCTCGCCCTCGCGATCAAGCTGGTGCCGGGCGTCTTCCTCATCTACTTCCTGATCACCGGACGGTTCCGCGCCGCGGGCAACGCGGTCATGACGGCGGTCGGGGCGACCCTGTTCGGGTTCATGCTGCTGCCGTCGGACTCGGTCGACTACTGGTTCGGCGCCCTCCTGCAGGGGGGCGACCGCACCGGCGCGGTCGACGGGACGACGAACCAGGCGATCAACGGCATCGTCGCGCGGATCATCCCGGAGGGGACGGTTCGGACGGCCGTGTGGCTCGTCCTCACGCTCGCCATGGCCTACATCGGCTTCGTGCTCGCGCACCGCGCCACCCGCACCGCCGACCTGCTGGGCGGGGAGCCGTCGCGGACGTTCCGGGGGACCGACCACCTTCCGGCCGCGGACCGTCCGGCGTCCTACGGCCTGCTGCTCGCGGGAGTCGCGATCACCGGCCTCCTGTCCGTCCTTCTGTCCCCCGTCGGGTGGATTCACCATTTCGTGTGGATGATCCCGGTCATCGGGGCTCTGGTGAGCGATGGGCGAGACACGCGAAGATGTCTTTTCGGTGCGGCGATCTGGTTCTACTTCCTGTGGCCGCTGCCCTGGTGGGGCGCCCGCATGATCGGTCCCGAACACGGATATGTCACGGAATTCTTCGGCCGTGTGATCCAAGATCTCTTCGGTCTGGCCGCCATCGCCTCGATCTTCCTCCTCGGCCGCTGGCTCGTCGACAGAGCGCTACGCGATGATCGCCCCGAGGATCCTTCGCGGAAGGGGGCGGAGGTGGGTACGCTCACCCCGTGATGTTGGTCACGGTGGCCGTCGCAGGCCTGGTCGCCGGTGTCGTGGGCCTCTCCATTGCGGTGGTGGCCCACAACCGGGTGAACCAGGTCGTCGACGAATGCGGGCACATGCTGCGGCGTCAACTCCAGGTCGCCGGCGGCACGGTGGACGAGTGCGCCCTGCGCGACCTCGCCATCGTGCACTACGACGCCCTCAAGGAGATGACGGGACGGCGCTCCTTCTCCCTCGCGCTGCTCAACGCCGTCGGCGACGGCGTCGTCATCAGCTCGATCAACGGGCGCACCGAGACGCGCACGTACGCCAAGGCCGTCCAGGCCGGGCATCCCGTCGAGCGGCTCTCCCCCGAGGAGAACCAGGCCCTGCGCGCCGCCCGCCTCGGCAAGGGCCCGATCGTCTCCATGGAGGACCCGCTGGCCGACTTCGGCGACGAGGACCGCACCTCCACCCGCACCTGAGGGCAAGTAGAATCGTCTCTCTCGCCACGTCCACGCCAGGCGTGCCTTCCACACCACCGTCGGGGGACCCCGTGACCGCAGACTCCAGGCCGGAACGGTACGCCTACCTGGGGCCGAACGGCACGTTCACCGAGGCGGCGCTGCTGTCCGTCCCGGGCGCCGCCGACGCCGAGCGCGTCCCCTACGCGACCGTCCCGGCCGTCCTGGACGCCCTGCGCCGCGGCGACGCCGACGCCGCGGTCGTCGCGCTGGAGAACTCCGTCGAGGGCTCCGTCCCGACGACCCTCGACGAACTCGCCACCGGCGAGTCCCTGCAGATCGTCGGCGAGATCCACCTTCCCGTGTCGTTCGCGCTCCTCGTCCGTCCGGGCACCGCGATCGAGGACATCAAGTCCGTCGCCTCGCACCCCATCGCCCAGCCGCAGTGCCGCCGGTGGCTCGCCGACAACGTCCCGCACGCCGAATGGCACGCCGCGACGTCGAACGCCGAGGCCGCCCAGCGCGTCGCGGACGGCCACTACGACGCGGCCCTCGCCGGCTCGTTCGCCGCCGCCCGCTACGGCCTCACCGTCCTCGCCGAGGACATCCACGACATCGTCGACGCCGTCACCCGCTTCGTCGTCCTGCGGCGCCCCTGCTCCCCGCCCGAGCCCACCGGCACCGACCGCACCACCGTCGTCGCCTTCATCGGCGAGGACCACCCCGGCGCCCTGCTGGAGATCCTCACCGAGTTCTCCGTCCGCGGCATCAACCTGACGCTCATCCAGTCCCGCCCCACCGGCGCGGGCCTCGGCTCGTACCTCTTCTGGATGGACTTCGAGGGCCACGTCCGCGACGCCCGCGTCGGCGAGGCCCTGATGGGCCTGCGCCGCATCTGCGCCGACGTCCGCTACGTCGGCTCGTACCCCCGCGCCGACCGCGTCCGTCCCGAGATCCGCCGCGGCACCCACGACGACGACTACACCGAGGCCGCCGCCTGGCTCACCGCGATCGGCGGCACCCCACCCACCCCGTGACCCGAACGTGATTCGCTCGGGGTCAACCAAGATCGTCTAGAGCGCGTCCCCACTGGGCCAGCAGCCAGTGGAAAGGTCGCCCTTGCGTAGATCAAGACTCTCGGCCGTCCTCGTCGCCGTCCTCATGGCGACGTCGGCCCTCCTCGTGCCCGGAACGGCCCAGGCGGACGTCACGGACGTGAGCCTGTCCGTGGAGTTCGACAACCTCTCACCCGACCGCGTCGCCACGGTCACTCTCAAGGCCAAGTCCGCCAGCGGCGTCACCGATGTCGAGGCGGACGTCAACGGCTGGGTGGACGGTGAGTGGGCGACCTTCGACACGGTGCCGTTGGCCCTCACCGAGGGCACCGCCGCCGACGGTACCTGGCGGGTCGAATACCGGACCGACATCCAGCAGCACCCCGGCACCACCACGTTCAGCGTGCGGATCGCGTCTGCCGACGGCGCCACCCTGACCCGAGCCACGGGCATCGACAACTGCTACGAGGCGTCGATCGCCGACATCAGCACCTCCCCGGATGTCGTCGACTACGACCGACCGGACGTGACGGTCCGAGGCCGCGTCATGATGCAGAAGACCCGGGAGTCGGCGCTCGAGCCGGTTCCGGACGTGACCGTCGAGGGGGGCGGGCCAGGCGTTCGGACCAATGCCGACGGCGCCTTCAGTTTCACGACCACGTTCACGCCCTCCTACTACTCTGCCCGTGCGAGTGTGCGCGGGCAGAGGCCGCTGTGTGACGTGGCCCGGTACGGCACCAGGCCTGAGATTTCCAAGCAGGCGACGGAGATCTCCGTCCAGCCCCTCGCCGCGCAGCCGGTGAGGGTCGGCGACAAGGTCAACGTTGTGGGCAAGATCATGCGTCAGGGCGCCGCCGGGCTCGTGCCCGCCGCGGGCGCGCCCGCCCTCGCGTACGTCAACTACGGGACGCCGGAGGAGTACAACTCGCGGGGGGTCGCTTACGCGGCCGAAGACGGTACGTTCCGCGTCGAGCTCACCGCCGGCGAGTCCGGGCCCGTGACCGTGGTCAGCGAGGGCAACATCTTCCTGGCGGGCAGCCAGGCGGCGGGCGGTCGGCTGAACAGTCAGAACGTCGCCGAGATCATCGACTATGCCGCTCCGCCGAAGGCCCAGCGCTACGCCGACCTCCTCACCGTGACCGGGACCCTCACCGACGGCAGACGCCCGTTCTACCAGCAGGTCCATGATGCTGTGGTGGTCCTCGAGTTCTCCGAGGACGGCAAGACCTGGAAGCAGATGGCGAGCGACAGGACCTCTCGCTCGGGCTATTTCCTCCTCGAGACCCGCGATACCAAGAAAGACGGGTACTGGCGCGCACGTTTTGTGGGCAATGATCAGCTCACGCAAGCGGTGAGCTCGACCGACTATGTCGACGTCCGCTACGGCACGCAGATGTACGACTTCAGCGCGTCGCCGAAGTCGGTGGCCAAGGGCGGGACGGTCACGGTCAAGGGCCTGCTGTGGCGGTTCATGGACGAACCCGCTGTCGCGCCGAACAGAAGCATCTACATCTACTTCATGCCTCTGGGGTCTTCGGAGTGGACACAGATGGCCGTGGCGAAGACCGGAACCAACGGCTGGTTCCAGAAGACGTTCACAGCGACGCAGGACGGTTACTGGACCGCGGGCTTCTGGGGTGATGACGGGCACCTGGCGTCCGACGCACCCATCGGGTACGTCGACGTGAAGGGCGTCACCACCACTCAGATCACCGACTTCAGCGCCTCTCCCGAATCGGTGCAAAAGGGGGGAACGGTCACGGTCGAGGGGCTGCTGCGTCGTTTCACGGACGCGGGCCAAGCGACGTCCGCGCCCGGTTTCCCCGTCTACCTCTACTTCCTGCCGGCGGGTTCGTCCGAGTGGAAGCAGATGCAAGTGACCCGCACGGGTACCGATGGGCGGTTCAAGAAGACGTTCACGGCAGAGCAGGACGGCTACTGGACGGCCTGGTATTGGGGTGACGACCAGCACCTGCGGGTCAATTCGGCCACCAAGTACGTAGACGTGAAGTGAGGCGGGCCGGGCGGGGCGCCGTCGGTCCCCGCCCGGCCCGCTCTGCCTGGAAAGTTCATCCGAGATATCGAGGAAATTCGACGAAGACGGCTGCGGACGGCTCCTTCGCTCTGACCATTTCCTTAGGGGAGCCCAGTGTCCGGGTGCCGAGCGGGCAACTGGTGTGCAGTGTGTACGACAGTCCCGCCCTCTCATCTCCTGGATGGACACGGAGATCTCAGCATCGATTGTTACGCCGCAGCCGGTCGAGGTCGGTGCCGAGGTCACGGTGCGGGGGACCGTCCACTGGATAGGACGGAACGGGCCTGAGCCGCTGGCGAACATGACCGTCGGCGGGAATGCCGGGTATGAGGTCGGGGGCGTGGATTCGGTTGAAGACGGGACGTTCGAGTTCACCTTTACCGCGCAGCAGTCCGGCCCCGTCACGGTGTGGACGGAAGACTATATTTACCTTTTGTCGAGCAGTCAGGCCAGGGCAGGAATGCTGGACGTCTCCGGGGCCCCAGGATTCAGTACGTTCAGTGTGGACCTAGAGCCTGGACCGGCCGGGTCGCGAGAGGACGCGATCACCGCGACCGGCCGTCTCGTCAAGGGCGATACGCCATTGGCGGGCGAACGAATCGAACTGCAACAGAGTACTGACGGTCAGGAATCCTGGAGTCGAGCGGGCACGACGGTAACGGCCGAAGACGGATCCTTCTCGCTGCGCGTGGCGTCTAACGTCGACGCATACTATAGGGTGCGTTTCACAGGGAGTGACGGTAACGTCCCGGGTATTGGTCCGGCGGAATATGTGAATGTCCGCGACCTGACGTTCATGGACGAGTTCAGCGGGCGGCCCGTCACCGCCGGAGTCGTCGATCTCCAGGGGAAACTGAGGCGATCGCAGGACCGCAGACCGATGAGTTCGCGTGCGGTCCACTTCTACTTTCTGCCTGCGGGGCAGTCGACCTGGGAATATCGGGGCTCGACGACCACCGATGGGAGCGGGGCCTTCGCCGGTGAGTTCACGGAGCAGCGGGACGGCGGCTGGACGGCCTGGTTCTGGGGTGATGCCGAGTACTCGGCGGCCAGTGCACCCGTCACCACTGTGAACCTGCGCGATCATTGGACGACGGAATTCTCGAGGTTCGATGTCCTGCCGAAGTCAATGGCGCCGAGTGATCCGGTCACGGTGAGCGGAGTGCTGAACCGGTTCCGGGACGCGAGCGACCCGCACAGGCCCATGGGGATCGCTCCCGTGCACGTGTACTTCCAGGATGCGGGGTCGTCGACGTGGAGACAGGTCACGGTGGTCAGCACAGGTGTCGACGGCTCGTTCGAGAAGTCCTTCACCGCGACGCAGGACGGGAGTTGGACGGCGTGGTACTGGGGTGACGGGGACCATGCGAGGGTCAACTCCGGCGTGAGGTACGTGGACGTGCGGTAGCGGGGTGTGCGGGAGGTCGCCCGGGTGGGTCACACTTCCCGGGTGGACTTCGATGCTTACGAACGGGAACTGTGGGCCGGGCGGGCGCCCGCGTACGAGCGGGGGTTCGCCCGGCTGACCGCGTACCTGGTCGGGCCGCTGCTGGACGCGGCCGGGGTCGCGGACGGCACGCGGACGCTGGACGTCGGGACGGGGCCGGGGATCGTGTCCGCGGCGGCGGTCCGGCGGGGCGCGAAGGTGTCGTCGATCGACGCCGACCCGGACATGGCCGAGACCGCGCGCCGGAACGTCCCCGAGGCGGACGTGCGGGTCGCGGTGCTGCCCGACGTGCCCTTCCCGGACGGGACGTTCGACGCGGTCGCCGGCAACTTCGTGATCAACCACGTGGGGGATCCGGGGGTCGTGCTGGAGCGGCTGCGGGGGGTGCTGCGGCCGGGCGGGCGGCTGGCGCTGAGCTGCTGGGCGATGCCGGGCAGCGGGGCGCTGGGGCTGGTGCGGGAGGCGATCGACCGGGCGGAGGTGCCGTGGCCGGACGACATGCCCGTGCCGCCGTTCATGGAGCACGGCGAGGCCGCGGCGTTCCGGCGGCTGGTCGTGGGGGCCGGGTTCGGCGAGGTCGGGGTCGAGGAGGTGACGTGGGAGCACGTCGTCGACCCGGACGAGTGGTGGGAGCTGGGCG
Source organism: Actinomadura cremea (assembly GCF_014648495.1). GTDB lineage: Bacteria > Actinomycetota > Actinomycetes > Streptosporangiales > Streptosporangiaceae > Spirillospora > Spirillospora cremea. The sequence goes on along the minus strand of NZ_BMRF01000001.1, from coordinate 808,076 downwards.
CGCTGGCGCGGGTCGGCAGCAACGGCGTCGTGGTCGGACGGCAGGACGCCGCGACCGTCGCGCGGATCAAGGCGGCCTACGACGAGGTCGTGACCGGGTACCCGCGCCGGGACGGCGGTGTGGCGCTGCCGGCGCACGCGCTGCTGGCGAGCGGCGCGGCCTGAAAAAGGATCCGGGGGACGGTACGGGGACGATAACCTCGCAGTTGTGATTGACCTGCGAGCTCTTCGAGAGGACCCCGAGCGGCTGCGTGCTTCGCAGCGCGCGCGCGGGGAGGATGACGGCGTCGTCGACCGGCTGCTCGACCTGGACGGGAGGCGGCGTTCCGCCCTGACGTCCTTCGAGACGCTGCGGGCGGAGCAGAAGAGTTTCGGCAAGTCGGTGTCGCGGGCGAGCGGCGACGAGCGGACGGAGCTGCTGGCTCGGGCGAAGGAGCTGGCGCAGCAGGTCAAGGAGGCCGAGGGCGAGGCCGACCGGCTCGGCGCGGAGCTGGACGCGCTGCTGAAGGCCGTCCCGAACGTCATCGAGGACGGCGTCCCGCCGGGCGGCGAACAGGACTTCGTCGTCCTGGAGCACGTCGGCGAGCCCGCGGAGTTCGACTTCGAGCCGAAGGACCACCTGGAACTCGGCGAGGCGCTCGGCGCGATCGACATGGAGCGCGGCGCGAAGGTGTCGGGCGCGCGGTTCTACTACCTGACGGGCGTCGGGGCGCGGTTGCAGTACGCGCTGCTGAACCTCGCGATGGAGCAGGCCGTCTCGAACGGGTTCGTCCCGATGTATCCGCCGGTGCTGGTGAAGCCGGACGCGATGGAGGGCACCGGGTTCCTCGGCGCCCACTCGGCCGAGGTGTACCACCTGCAGGAGGACGACCTGTACCTGGTCGGCACCTCGGAGGTGCCGCTGGCGGCGTACCACATGGGCGAGATCATCGACGCGCTGCCGCGGCGGTACGCGGCGTGGTCGTCGTGCTTCCGGCGGGAGGCCGGCTCGTACGGCAAGGACACCCGCGGCATCATCCGGGTGCACCAGTTCGACAAGATCGAGATGTTCTCCTACTGCGATCCGGCGGACGCCCACGAGGAGCATCTGCGGCTCCTGGAGTGGGAGAAGGAGATGCTCGCCAAGGTCGAGATCCCGTACCGGGTGATCGACGTGGCGGCGGGCGACCTCGGCGCCAGCGCGGCCCGCAAGTACGACTGCGAGGCGTGGGTGCCGTCGCAGGGGACGTACCGCGAGGTCACGTCGACGTCGAACTGCACGGAGTTCCAGGCGCGGCGCCTGTCGGTCCGGCACAAGGACGCCGACGGCAGGAACCAGCCGGTCGCGACCCTGAACGGGACGCTCGCGACGACGCGGTGGATGGTCGCGATCCTCGAGAACCACCAGCGGGCGGACGGCTCGGTGCGGGTGCCCGAGGCGCTGCGCAGGTTCCTCGGGACGGACGTCCTGGAGCCCGTCGCGCGCTGACCGGTTTCGCGGCCCGGGACGTTCGACCGTCCCGGGCCGCGGTGCATACGGGACGAACGGGGTAAGGGGCCACTCGCCGGGCAAGTGGGTTGTGGGGTCACCTAAGGTGTGATTCAGCTGCACTGGAAGGTGACATGACCAAGCCCGCGCCCCGCGTTATCGCCACCGACCTCGACGGCACGATCGTCCGCTCCGACGGGAGGATCTCGGCCCGGACGGTCGCCGCGCTGGCCCGCGTCGAGCGCGCCGGGGCGCTGCTCGTCATGGTGACCGGACGGCCGCCGCGCTGGATGACCGAGATCGCCGCGGCGGTCGGGCACCACGGCGTCGCGATCTGCGCGAACGGCGCCGTCCTGTACGACCTGCACACCGAGACGGTGCTGCGGGCGCACGAGATCGGCCCGGACGTGCTCGCCGAGGCGGTCGAGCGGCTGCGGGGGGTGTCGCCGGAGCTGCGGTTCGCGGTCGAGTACCCGACGGGGTTCGTGTTCGACGCCCGCTACAGCCTGGGCCGCTGGGACGCCGAGGCGCTCGGCGGCCGCGGGGTCGACGACGGGGAACTGGTGGCGCGTCCGGGCACGAAGCTGCTGGCGTTCCACCCGGACGCCGACCCGGACGTCCTCGCGGAGAAGGCGGCGCAGGCGGTCGGCGACCTGGTGACGGTGACGCACTCGTCCGGCCGGGGGCTGCTGGAGATGAGCGCGCTCGGGGTCACGAAGGCCACGGCGCTCGCCGAGTTCTGCGGGGAGCGCGGGGTGGACGCCGCCGACGTGGTCGCGTTCGGCGACATGCCGAACGACCTGCCGATGCTGGGCTGGGCGGGGACGTCGTACGGGGTGGCGAACGGGCACCCGATGGTCCTCGCGGCCGTCACGCACCGGACGTCCCGCAACGACGACGACGGCGTGGCGCAGGTGATCGAGCGCCTGTTCCCGTAGGGACGGGCCGCGCCCCGGGGGTGCGGCCCGCGCTCTCTCTACAGGTAGGGACCGGACGAGTGGCGCGTCCCGTGCTGCGGCTGCTCGTCGTCCGCGGGGGGCACCATCCCGGCGGGCAGGGCGCGGCGCATCTGTTCGAGCTGCGCGCGCGCCGCCATCTGCTGGGCGAACAGGGTGGTCTGGATGCCGTGGAAGAGGCCCTCCAGCCAGCCGACGAGCTGGGCCTGCGCGATCCGCAGTTCGGCCTCGCTCGGCACGTGCCCCTCGGTGAACGGGAGCGAGAGCCGCTCCAGCTCCTCGACGAGCTCGGGCGCCAGGCCGTCCTCCAGCTCCTTGATGGACGACTTGTGGATCTCGCGGAGCCGCGCGCGGCTCGCCTCGTCCAGCGGTGCGGCCTTCACCTCGTCGAGCAGCTGGCGGATCATGCCGCCGATCCGCATGACCTTCGCGGGCTGCTCGACCATCTCGGCGACCGACTTCTCGCCCTTGTCGGCGTCACCGCCCTCCAGCGCGATGCCGCCGGGGCCCACCACGAGGACCTGCGGCTCCTTTTCGGACTCGTTCTTCAAAGGCTCGCTCATATCCCCTCATCCTCACACGGTCAGAAGGATCTTGCCGACGTGTCCGCTCTCTTCGAGCAGCTCGTGCGCGCGCGCCGCGTCCGCCATGGGCACCCGCCGGTCGATCACCGGCCGGACGTCCCCGGACGCGATCAGCGGCCACACGTTCTCCCGCACCCCCGCGACGATCTCCGCCTTCTCCGCCACCGGACGCGACCGCAGCGACGTGGGATGCACCAGCGCGCGCTTGCGCAGCAGCTTGCCGATGTCCAGCTCGGCCTTCGCCCCGCCCTGCATGCCGATGATCATCAGCCGACCGCCCACCGCGAGCGCGTCCACGTTCCGGGCCAGGTACTTGGCGCCGATCAGGTCCAGGATCACGTCGTACGGGCCGCCGTCCACGAAGTCCTCCGTGCGGTAGTTCACCGCGACGTCCGCGCCGAGCGCCCGGCACCGTTCGGCCTTCTCCTCGCTTCCCACGGTACATACGACCCGCGCGCCCCGTGCCTTCGCGAGCTGGATCGCGAGCGTCCCGATGCCGCTGCCGCCGCCGTGCACGAGCAGCGTCTCCCCGGCGCGCAGGCGGCCCAGCATGAAGACGTTCGACCACACGGTGCACGCGACCTCCGGCAGGCCCGCCGCGTCCACGACGTCCACGCCGTCCGGCACCGGCAGCACCTGCGCGGCGGGCACCGCCACCCGCTCCGCGTAGCCGCCGCCCGCGAGCAGCGCGCACACCTCGTCGCCGACCCGCGGCCACGCGGCGCCGTCACCGGTCTCGACGACCCGTCCCGACACCTCCAGGCCCGGATACGGCGGCGCCCCCTCCGGCGGCGGGTAGAACCCGAGCCGCTGCATGACGTCGGCGCGGTTGACCGCGCTCGCCGCGACCTCGATCAGCACCTCACCCGGTCCCGCGACCGGATCGGGCACGGTCGTCCACTCCAGGACGTCCGGGTCTCCGGGCTCGCGAATCACGATGGCACGCATGTCCGCGAGTTTATTGCGGGCGTGCCGCCGGTCGTCCGCGGGACGTCCGCCGGACGGTCGCGGGACGTCGCGGGAGGCGGCTGCGCGCGGTGCTCCGTCGGGCATTCCGGCCACGCGGCGTCAAAGTCGATCTACGGAGGGGATGCGTGGTAATGACACGCGGGTACGCTGTTCCGGGGGTCTATGCCCACCCTGCTCCGGATTGATCGTCAGAGGGTGCCCGAGGGGAGAAACGGTGGCAAGGAACGAGCACGACGGGCGCTCCCTCGAGGAGCGCCTGGCCTCTCTGGACGCGATGAACGATGACGCGACGGGGCGGGCGTCGGGCTCGGCGGGCGAGCCCCGGGCGCAGCAGCCGGACGGCGCGGGCGAGCAGCCCCCGGGACCGCCGCCGCCGCAGGGCGGCGCCCCGCCGCCCGAGCCGGGCGGCAACCCGTGGCTCGCGGCGCCCCCCGCCGTCCAGGACCCGCCGGCGACCGGCGCGCCGCCGCAGGAGCCGCAGGCGGAGGGCCCCGTGCCGCCGCCCCCCGGCTTCCCCGGCTACGGCGACCCGCAGCAGCCCCCGCAGCAGCACCAGCCCCAGCAGCAGCCTCCGCAGCAGCCCGCGCAGTACGACGGCGGGCCGATGCCGCAGCCGTTCGACGGCGGGATGCTGCCGCCGCCGTACCCGGGCGCGGCGGCCTACCAGGGGTACGACCCGTCCCAGCTCCCGCCGCTCGACCCGGCCGGGCAGCAGCCGCAGTCCCAGCAGCCCCAGCAGCAGCCGTTCCAGCCGCAGCAGCCCTGGGAGATCGCGCAGTACCCCGCGCAGGACCCGAGCGTCGCCGCGTCCCAGCCGTACCAGCCGATCGACCCGAACACGGGCCAGCCGTACCCGCCGGTCGGCCCGGCCACGCCGCCGCCCTACCCCCAGGTCGACCCGAACACCGGGCAGCCGTACCAGCCCGGCCCCGCGACTCCGCCGCCGTACCCGCAGGTCGACCCGAACACGGGGCAGCCCTACGACCCGAACGCGGCCGCGTCCCAGCCGTACCAGCCGATCGACCCCAACACCGGCCGGCCCTATCCCCAGGTCGACCCCGGCGCCGGTCAGCCGTACCAGCCCGTCGACCCCGGCACCGGGCAGCCGTACCAGCCCGGCCCCGCGACTCCGCCGCCGTACCCGCAGGTCGACCCGAACACCGGGCAGCCCTACCAGCCCGTCGACCCCGGCACCGGGCAGCCGTACCAGCCCGGCCCCGCGACTCCGCCGCCGTACCCGCAGGTCGACCCGAACACCGGGCAGCCCTACCAGCCCGTCGACCCCAGCACCGGGCAGCCTTACGCGCCGATCGACCCCAGCACCGGCCAGCCGATGCAGGGCTATGCCTACCCGGCCGGCTACCCGCAGCAGCCCCAGCAGCCGCAGCAGCCCGGTCCGGGCGACTCCGACAGCCTCAGCTCCGAGAACCTGCTCGGCGAGCGCCGCATCGCGCCGTCGTCCGGCTGGCGCCGCGCCGTCTACAAGGCCAGCGGCGGCAACATCCACATGGGCGAGTCGCAGGGCGACGTGCGCCGCAAGGACCTCGTCGCCCGCGCCCGCACCCAGGTCGCGGGCGGGCACCACCGGGTGGCGGTGATGTCGCTGAAGGGCGGGGTCGGCAAGACGACCACCACCACCGGCCTCGGCTCGATGCTCGGCTCGCTGCGCGGCGACACCGTCATCGCGGTCGACGCGAACCCCGACCGCGGCACGCTGTCCGACAAGGTCCGGCTGGAGACGGCCGCGACGGTCCGCGATCTGCTGAACAGCCGCGACGACATCCACCGGTACGCGGACGTGCGCGCGTTCACGTCGCAGAACCAGGCGCGGCTGGAGGTCCTCGCGTCCGACCGCGACCCGGCCGTCAGCGAGGCGTTCAGCGCCGACGACTACGCCGCGGCCGCCGCGATCCTCGAGCAGTTCTACTCGATCTGCATCACCGACTGCGGGACCGGGCTGCTGCACTCGGCCATGGCCGGGGTGCTCAGCCTCGCCGACCAGCTCGTCCTGGTCAGCTCCCCGTCGGTGGACGGCGCCCGGTCCGCGAGCGCGACCCTCGACTGGCTGGAGGCGCACGACCATGGGCACCTCGTGCGCAACGGCGTCGTCGTCCTGTCGATGGTCCGCAACCGCACCCGCAGCCAGGTCGACCTCGACAAGCTCCAGGCGCACTTCGAGAGCCGCTGCCGCGCGGTCGTCCGCATCCCCTACGACGACCACCTCGAGGAGGGCGCCGAGGTCGAGCTGGAGCAGCTCGCGCCGCCGACCCGCGAGGCGTACCTGAACCTCGCGGCCGTCGTCGGCGACGGCTTCGCGCACCGCCGCCCCGAGAACGAGGCCCAGGGCTGACGGACGGGCCGGTCGCGGCGGTCGCCGCCGGCGGGCCCGCGACGGCGTAGAGTCGCGTGCCGTGTACGAACGGGACGGGGACGCCGGTGACGTGTACGCCGGTGATGTGGACGCCGGTGACGTGTACGTCGGGAAGGCCGCGGCCGACGCCGCCGCCGACCGGGGCTGGCTGCTCGGCCACTTCAAGCCCGCCGGCGACGCGCGGCACAGCGCCGAGGTCGAGATCAAGTGGGGCGTGCACCCGAAGGGGGAGCGCCGCGCCGCGTGGACGGACGGGGAGCGGCGCACCGCGCTGCTCGTCCTGATCAGCGGGCGGTTCCGGCTGGAGTTCCCCGGACGGGACGTCGTGCTGTGCGAGCAGGGCGACTACGTGGTGTGGGGGCGGGGCGTCGACCACTCGTGGTGCGCGGAGGAGGAGTCGGTCGTGCTGACCGTGCGCTGGCCGTCCATCCCCGGAAACCGCGTCCCGGACGGCGTCGCCTAGGGCGGTAATGCGGTCGAAGCCACCGGCGTGCGGGCGCTATCGTTGGCATCGACCTCGAGGGGTCGCCGGGAGAGTTCGCATAGTGGACTAGTGCAGGCGCCTTGAAAGCGCCCAGGGCTGGGGACAGTCCTCGTGGGTTCGAATCCCACACTCTCCGCCATGCCAGGCGGGCGAATTGTCAATGTACGCCCGTCAGTGATCCGTTACGCTCGTCCGCATGTCGCAGACACCGAACGATCCCGCGGGCACGACACACCAGTTCCAGAACTTCGCCGGCCAGGGCCCGCAGCAGCCGGAGAAGGCGCCGGGCATGAACAAGGGCCTCGTCCTCGGCATCGCCGGGGTCGTGGTCGTCATCGCGATCGCCGCGATCGCGTTCCTGCTGATGTGACCGGCCGCCGCGCGCGGCGCGGCGGCCGGTGCGGGTCAGCGGCCGTTCGACGAGAAGTGCTGGTAGTCCTTCGCGCCCGTCCAGGTTCCGCCCCAGCCCCAGCCGATCTCCTCGAACGCGTCGACGACGCCGTCCCCGGCGTGGATCATGCCGGGCTCGTCGAGGTCGCGGTCCCCGAACTTGACGCAGTCGGGGTGCGCGATCGAGCCGTCGGCGCTGACGTAGGGGTTCTCGCACGGGTTGACGTCGACGGCGAGGCCGTAGGCGTGCTGTGACCACGAGCCCGAGCCGGTCGCCTGGCGGCAGTTGAACGCCGAGGTGTTGTTGGCCTCGATCGAGTCGAAGTCGCTGCCGTCGTACTTGTCGACCGGTTCCATGCGCGCGATCGGGTAGCGCATCTCGTACAGCTTCTTGAAGACGGACGCGAGGTCCTCGGCGGCGCTCTCGTTGACCACGAGCCGGCCGCCGGTGTGCGGACGGTCGTCGAACCCCCAGTACGTCATCTCGATCATCCGGAGGTCACCGGGCGAGACCGGGCAGCCCTCCCGCCACGAGTGCGGCAGGTCCCGCGCGGTCACCTTCTTGATGTCGGACCGGAATTCCATGTTCGTCGGCGCCGCCGACGGCGACTCCGCCGTTCCCGACGCGGTCGGCGGGGTCGCCGGGGCGGTGCCCTGATCGTCCCCGTCGCCGCCGCCGCATGCGGCCGCGACCCCCACGGTGAGCATGGCGGCGGCTGTCGCCGCGCCCTTCGCAAGCCTTCTACCTGGCATGACTCCAGAATGGCACGAGTCATGCCCTGCGCGTCACCCCGGGATTCGCTACGGTTTCGATTGGGCGCGCCCGCCGGAGAACGGGGCCGGGGAGGACGGGCGCCGCATCGACGTCCAGGGCCGGGCGGGGCACCCGGCGACCTCGGGGCCAGGGAGCCGGTATGGCGGATCCGGACGAGCGGGAGCGCGACGGCGCGTCGCTCGAGGACGAGATCTTCGCGGTGGCGCAGCAGGTGGAGGTCGAGCGGACGGCGGGCCCGCGGATCCGGACGGACCGTGCGGAGGCCATGGTCGAGCGGGCCCGCGCGTTCGTCGCCCGGGACTTCTCCGCGCTCGCCGGGGGCTGCTGCGCGTTCGTGTTCGTCGACCTGGTGATGATGTACGCGCCGCTGATGGCGTCGGAGCGTCCGAACGTCCTGCCGCAGTTCGTCGCCCTGCTGGTGTTCGCGTTCGGGCTGGGCGGCCTGCTGGTGTGGCGGGTCGGCGGACGGTGGCGGACGTTCGGCTTCGGGATGATGTTCGGCTGGGTGTTCCTCAGCCTGATCTCGGTCGGGCTGCTCACCGGCCTGACCGCGCCCCTCTAGCCGCCGCCGGGCCACGGCGGCCCTAAGGCTGCGCGGGGCCGGACTCCAGCCGCTTGAGGACGGCGGTGAACGCGCGGCCCACCGCTTCGAGGTCTTCGGGTTCGATGACGTCGATGAAGTACTCGCGGACGGTCTCGACGTGGTCGCGCGCGGCCCGTTCGAGCGCGGCGAGGCCCTCGTCGGTGAGGTTGGCGAAGACGCCGCGCTTGTCGCTCGGGCAGTTGTCCCGTTCGACGAGCCCCTTGGACTCGAGCCGGGCGCAGGTGTGGGAGAGGCGGCTGCGCGACTGGCTGGCGTTCTCGGCGAGCTCGGCCATGCGGAGCCGCCGTCCGGGGGCCTCGGAGAGCCGGACGAGGATCTCGTACTCCGACACCGACAGGCCGTGCCTGGTCTTGAGGTCGCGGTCCATGATCTCGTTCAGCCGGACGCTGCCGTCCACGTAGGCACGCCAGTCGCGCTGCTGTGCGGCGTCGAGCCAGCGCGGTTCGGTCATGCGACCAGTATAGAACACAGATTGAACGTTCAATTAATTTGCGCGCCACGATCTCTGACAGAGACCGTACCCCGAAGTGGAAATAGTTGAAGCATCAACTAGGTTGTGCGGGACGGAACGTCCGGCAGCCGACCGGGCGCCGACCGAGGGAGGCACCATGCCCGCCGTGACCGCGAACCCGCTGACCCTGCCGCGCCTGCCCCTGCTGCCCGAGGGCGACACCGACTGGCGCCGGGTCGCCAAGGTCGTCACCGCGAAGAAGCACCTGGAGGGGGAGGGCTTCCAGGTCCGGCGCCCGTTCCCCGGCATCGACCTGTCGCTCGCCGACCCGTTCCTCCTGCTCGACCACATGGGCGCCGTCGAGTACGGCCCCGGCGAGGCGCGCGGGACCCCGATCGACGGCGCGTTCCAGCACCAGGACACCGCGGGCGGCGGAGGGCTCATCACCGACGGTGCCACCCAGTGGATGACCGCCGCGTCCGGCATCCAGCACATCGAGCAGCCGCCGCCCGAGCTCGTCAGCCGGGGCGGGCTGTTCCACGGCGTGCAGCTCTGGGTGAACCTGCCGCGCGCGCAGAAGTGGGTCGCGCCGCGCTACCAGGACATCGAGGCGCGCGACGTGAAGCTGCTCGCCGCCGACGACGGGTCGTCGCTCGTCCGCGTCATCGCCGGGTCCCTCGCGGGGCACGGCGGGCCGGGCGTCACCTACACGCCGATCAACTACCTGCACGCGACCGTCGCGCCGGGCGCCCGGCTGACGCTGCCGTGGCCGCGCGACTTCAACGCGATGGTCTACGTGCTGTCCGGGCGCGGGACGGCCGGCGTGGAGGAGGTCGCGCTGGACGAGGGGCGGCTCGCCGTGTTCGGCGGCTCGCACCACAAGGGGACGGGCGACGGCCTGGTCGTGCGGGCCGCCGACGCCCAGCCGCGGGCGAGCGCGCACGGCTGGGAGATCCTCGTGCTGGGCGGCCTGCCGATCCGGGAGCCGGTCGCGCGGTACGGGCCGTTCGTGATGAACACGCGGGACGAGATCGTGCAGGCGTTCGAGGACTTCCAGGCCGGACGCATGGGGACGATCCCGGCCGAGAAGGTCCCGCACCGCTCGGAGGCCGACGAGACCCTGGCGTGAACCCGCCTCGCCGAACGCGCGGATTCGTGTGACGGCGGCGAGCGCGTGCGCTACTGTGTTCGAACGAGTCGAACAGAGGTTCGATGACTTCGATCCGGCCCGCGCACGCGCTCGCCCGGGGAGGCGACATGGCGACGACGGCGACCCGCGACGGGACGGCGTGCCGCCGGCCGCGGCAGCACGCGACACGCCGCAGCGGTTTCTACGCAAATCTACGGCCGCAGCTATACCGCCTCATAGAGTCCGAGAGCGTGGACCCCGTGCGCAATCCCTACGCCCCCGGCGCCGGGCAGCGTCCCCCCGAGCTGGCCGGCCGCGACCGCGAGTTGAGGCAGTTCGAGGTCGTGCTCGAACGGGTGGCCCGCGGCCGCCCCGAACGCAGCATGATCGTCACCGGGTTGCGCGGCGTCGGCAAGACCGTGCTGCTCAACGCGTTCCGCTCGATGGCGATCCAGCGGCTGTGGGGGACGGGCAAGATCGAGGCCCGGCCCGACCAGTCGATCCGCCGCCCCGTCGCGTCGGCGCTGCACCGCGCCGTCCGGGAGCTCGCGCCCCGGCACCGCGCCCCCGACCGCATCGAAGACTTCCTCGGCGTGCTCAAGGCGTTCGCCCAAGCGGGCGAGGAACCGGCGGGCAAGAGCAGGGCGCGGGCGCACCGCTGGCAGCCCGGCATCGACGTGCCCGCCGCGCGCGGCCGCGCCGACTCCGGCGACCTCGAGATCGACCTCACCGAGCTGTTCGTGGACGCCGCCTCCGTCGCGACCGACGTCGGCGCGGGCATCGCCCTGTTCGTCGACGAGATGCAGGACGTCCCGCCCGAGGACGTGTCGGCGATGTGCGCCGCCTGCCACGAGCTGTCGCAGGTCGGCGGCCCGCTGATCGTGGTCGGCGCAGGGCTGCCGCACCTGCCGGCCGTCCTGTCCGCGAGCAAGTCCTACAGCGAGCGGCTGTTCCGGTACGCCCGGATCGACCGGCTCGACCGCGAATCCGCCGACCACGCGCTCCTCGCACCCGCCGAACGGGAGGAGGTCACCTTCACCCAGGACGCCCTGGACGCGCTGTACGGCGCGGCCGACGGCTACCCGTACTTCGTGCAGGCGTACGCGAAGGTCGTCTGGGACGTCGCGCCCGGCACCCCGATCACCGCCGACGACATCAAGGTCGCCGCGCCCGAGGCCGAGAGCGAACTCGCCGTCGGCTTCTTCGGCAGCCGCTACGAGCGGGCCACGCCCGCCGAACGCGACTACATGCGCGCGATGGCGATGCTCGGCGACGACCCCGTCCCGACGGCCGCGGTCGCCGAGGAGCTCGGCCGCAAGCCGTCCAGCCTGTCGCCCGCCCGCGACGGCCTCATCAAGAAGGGCCTGATCTACAGCGCCGAACGCGGCATGATCGCGTTCACGGTGCCGCACTTCGGTACGTTCCTGCGCTCCCAGCCCGGCTGACCTCGCACTCTGCCGCCGTCTAGGGCTTTCCAGCATCCGGCCGATGGCCCGCCGGAGGGCCGCATCGACTCGCGTTGCCATGCCTCGTGGCGAATATTCGACTCTCTAGCGAAAATGCTAGAGATCCCTAGGTTCACCTGATCATCGATTTCTAGCGACATCTAGCGACGGTCGTAGAAAGCCCTAGAGGGCGCGATGGCGATCGCGATGATTCTCTAGGGCTGTATCGGGCCGCCCCGATACAGCCCTAGAGAGCGGCCGACAGCCGTGGTGCCGCCTGCACGCGGGCGGGCTGCACCACGCGATGCCGTTCGGTGGTCGACACCGCGAACACGAGCCGCACGTCCCGTCCGTCCAGCCGGGCCGGGAACGCCAGGAACCGCCAGCAGCCCTCGCGCCACACCTCCAGCGGCACGGCGCTCGTGACCGTGTCCTCCTGCGCGGCCCACTGCACGCTGCCGCGCAGCGTCGCGTACGTCTCCGCCAGCGGGCTGCGCCGCCGCTCGCACGGCGTCACCGTGCGCGCCCCCGGCAGGCGCCGCCGTCCGGCCAGGGCCGTCAGCTCGGGGGACAGCGCCGCGAACATCGCCAGCTCCGCCGCGAACACCGCACCGATCAGCGGGTGCCCGTCGCGCAGGGCGTCCAGTCCGGTGTACGGCGCCCCCAGCGCCGTGAGGGCCACGGCCGTCAGCAGCACCGCCCGCGCCACGCTGCGCCGCCCGACCCGCTTGCCGCTGAGCCCGCCGAAGCAGCCGCACCCCGCGTCCGGCCGCCGCACCCGCAGCTCGCCGACCACCCACGTCGCCGCCGCGAACGCCGCCGTCGTCGCCAGCCGCACCGACAGATGCGACGACACCAGCAGCGCCAGCCCGAGGACGCCCTCCCCCACGCCGAGGCACACGGTCATCCGGCGGCTCCGGCGCAGCGCCGTCAACCGCGCGAGACCCGCCGGGACCGGCACCCCGTGCACGTGGTCGGGCGCCTCCGCCCGCTCCCTGATCGCCAGCTTCGCCGCGCACGCCGCGAGCAGCACCGCCGCCAGCAGCAGGACCTGCGCGTTCTGCGTCGCCGTCACCATCGCCCCACCCTCCCGCCGATCACCGGACGCACCGTCGCGTTGAAGCAGCCCGCGTCCAGTTCGCCGCCGAGCCCGACGAACGCCGCGGGCGTCAGCTCCGCCACCCGTCCGCGCGGCGACGCCCCGCACTCGGTGCACCGGTCGCAGAACCGCGCCGCGACGCACCCGCACTCGACCACCGGCACGGCCCGTTCCCGGCCGCCGCACTCGTTCCGCACCACGACCTCGCTGCCCAGCGACAGGTACGGCATCGCCACGCACGGCGCCGGCGCGTCCGCGCACCCCCCGGCGTGCCCCTCCGGATCGACCGCCGGATACGCCGCCCCCGCCGCCGCCGCGAGCCCCCCGAACCAGGTCACGGTGCCGTGCAGCGTCCCCGGGACGGGCGCCGCGGGCTCCGGCGCCGCGAGATCGTCCACCCGGTAGCCCGGCTGGGACGTCCCCGGCCGCACCGCGACCGGCCCGTCCGGCGACCCCACGCAGATCACGTCGAACAGGTATCCCGGCTGCATGCGCGGATGCCGGACCTGCACCGCCCCGAGGGCGTGCGGCGGGATCACCACACGGGCGCGCCCCCGGTGGGGCCCCATGTCCACCTCCACGGTGTCCCGACCGCACGCCGTGATCGTGCCGGCGACGCGCTCGATGTCGACCCAGACCCGGTCGGCCCGGCCCCCGTCGCCCCCCGGCGCGTCACCGCCCCCCGCCCGCACGATCGCCCGCCGTCCGGGTCGCAGCGCGGCGACGCCCCCGCGCCCGCCGTGCCAGACCCGCACGTCCTCGTCCAGTCCGATCCGGACGGACGTCCCCGCGACGTCGAGGACGAGCGTCCGCGACGTCGCGTCCACGATCGTCCCGGCCCGCACCACCCACGTCCGCGCACCGTCCTCGACGTCCGCCCCGGCGTGCGCGCCCCCGGTGAGCGCACCCCCCGTCCCGTGCGCGCCCGTCCCGTGCGCCCGCACCTCGATGGCGTCCAGGCGACGGACGTCCCCACCGAACGACGCGTACGGCCCCGGGACCCCCGCCCCGAGCCCCGGCCCGGCCGGGCCCCGAACGGCCAGGTCGGGGACTCCCGTGGCCGGGCCGCCCGGAGCCTGGGCGCCCGTGGTGCTCGGAGTCGACGCGGCGGGGATCGGGGCGTCCGCGGCCGGGGGTGTGGCGGTGGGGGATGCGGGGGCGGGGCCGCTCGGGACGGTCTTGCGGTGGCGGCGGGTCGCTCGGCGGCGGTGGCGTGGCGGCATGCGGCGGCTCCGGCATCGTCGGTGGCGGCACGGCTGGCAGAACCGGGCTGGTGGGACGCGGCTGTTAGGACAGCGAGTCAAGATTCACGTGTGCCGTGATCCCTGTCGACGGATTTGTTGCGATAAGTCGCCAGGTGGGAGACGTCTGATCTACCTGGGTTGAAGATTATGCACTGGTTGACCCGAATATATGCTTTATGTAGGCCCGGAATTACGATCTTCGTGCGATCGTCAACTGTACCGGGAGTGCGCGCGGTCCAAGATCCGAAAGGCGGCCGGGCGGCTCCACAACCCCTGGTCCGGTGGTGAGTTGAGCAGGACGCGGCATGATGAGTTCCGCGACTACATGGCGGAACGCGGGCCCGCCCTGCTCCGTGCCGCCAGGCGGCTGACCAGCGACCGCGCCGAGGCCGAGGACCTCCTCCAGGCTGCCCTCGCCAAGACCTACCTCGCGTGGGATCGCATCCAGGATCGCGCGGCGGTCGACGGATATGTCCGGCGGGCCATGGTCAATACCCAGATTTCCTGGTGGCGTCGTCGAAAACTCGACATTTACCCCACCGACGATCTTCCGGACCGGCCCGTCGACGATCACACGCGCCGCAGCGAACTGCGGGACGTGCTCGGCCGTGCGCTCCGCCGGCTGCCCGAACGGCAGCGGCTCGCCGTGATGCTCCGCTATTACGAGGACATGTCCGAGGCGGAGATCGCGGAGGTGCTCGGCGTCAGCATCGGGACGGTAAAGAGCACCGTCTCGCGGGCCGTGGCGCGGCTCCGCGACGACGACGCCCTCGGCGACGACTTCCCCGGCATCCCGCCGCAGCGGCCGGACCGGCGGGGCGATCGGTGAACGGCATTCTGACGGCGAGTCAGGGCCCGCGTGATCACGCAGGGACGTGACCGGTCACATCAGGTCACTGTTAATGGTGATTTTGGGGATCATGTGGCCTTCCGGGGGTCGCCGGGTGTATGCAAGGTGGGCTGACTGTCCGGACGACCCCCTTGGGGACGGACTCCCATGCCGGTGCCGGGAGCTTGAATGCCGAGGTTGTCCCCCTCCGCTGACGCGTCCGACCGAAAGCTGGTCAAAGGGCTGAACGAAGGCGACGAGTCGGTCCTCGCCGCGCTCTACGACGAGTACGGCGAGCGCGTATACGATTACGCATTGTCGATGCTGGGGGACGAGAAGGCCGCGGCGCGGATCGTGCACGACACTTTCATCGACGCGTCCCGCCGCGCCGCGCGCATGCGGCACCCCATTCACCTGGACTCGTGGCTGTACGGTGCGGCCCGGCGGCGCTGCATCCGCCGGGGGCGCGTGAAAGATCTGTACTGGGAACAGGACGGCGAATTCGCCGACGCCCCCTTCTTGGAGCGTGCCGAGGACACCGGCGAGCCGCCGCCCTCGGAGGAGCTCCACGAACTGCTGTGCGCGTCCCTGGCCGGCCTCGAACCGGTCGACCAGGAGATCGTCCTGCTGGCGTTCCGGCACGGCCTCCCGCCCACCCGGCTCGGCGCGGCACTGGGGCTGTCGGCCCGCCGCGCGGCCGCCCGGACGCGGAGCGGGCGGGCCGAGATGGAGGCCGCGCTCGCGGACGAACTGCGCCGTGCGGCCCGCGCCTGCGCGTCCCGTCCGTCCGTCGCCGAGCCCGCGCCCCGGCAGGCGCCCGCGGGCATCGCCGTCCTGGCCGCGGCGGCGGCCCCGGCACCGGACGTCCCCGCGGAACCGGACGTCCCGGACGTCCCGGACGTGCCCGAGGCGCCGGAGCCGTCGCGGCGCGGGGCGCTGCGGCGGGCGTTCCGGCGGCGCGGGGAGCCCGCCGGCGCCGGACTCGACCCGTCCGTCGACGCGCACGCCGCCGGCTGCGCGGAGTGCCGGGCCCGCGCGCGGGTGCGCGCCACCGCGCTGCTCGGCGCGGCGCCCGCCCCGGTGCTGCCCGCCGCGCTCCGGCACCGCGTCATGCACACCGCGACCGACCCCGAGCTCGCGGCGCACCGCGCGGACATCGCCGCGCGCGGCGGCGCCCTCACCCCCGACGGCCTGCCGATCCAGCCGGACGTCCCGTCGCCGTTCACCCGCCGCTGGCTGTTCACCGTCGGCGGCATGGCGGGCGCGCTCGCGGCGGCGCTGGTCGCGGTCGTCGCGATGGGGCCGGGCATCGGCGGCGGGACGCTGTCGTGGCCGCCGTTCGGCACCGCGCCGCAGCCGTCGATCACCTCCCCGTCGCCGTCCCCCGGCACGGGCGGCGGCGACCGTCCGTCCGGCACGGCGAGCGGGCCCGGCGGGGGCGGGCCGGGCGGCGTCCAGCCGCCGCCCATCCAGCCGCAGACGCGCCCGGACACCTCGTCGCCCCCGCAGTCGCCGCCGACGAGCCCGCCCGGCTCGTCGTCGCCCACGCCGACGCCGAACCCGCCGAAGGGGCGGGGCGTGCTGGTCGTGAACCCGAACAAGGTCGAGCTGAACGGGAATCGGAAGACGGCGAGCGTCAGCCTGGCCGCCGAGGACGGTCCGGTGCAGTGGACCGCGATGACGTCCACCAGCCAGCTCGAGCTGTCGCAGATGCAGGGCGGCATGCCGAAGGACGGCACCATGAACCTGACCCTCACGCTGCGGACGGCGCTCATCGGCCTTCCCGGCACCGGCAAGCTCACCTTCACCGACTCCGAGGGCTTCCCGCACGTCGTCGAGGTCGAGTGGGGCGTCACGCTGCTCTGACCGGGCGGTTCTACAGGTCGGTGCCGCCCGTGGCGTCGATGACCTGGGCGGTCACCCAGCGCGCGTCACCGGACGCCAGGAACGCGGCGACGTCGGCGACGTCGTCGGGCCGCCCGATCCGGCGGAGGGCGGCGCGGGCGGTGAACTCGTCCTCGGCGTCGCTGTCGCCGCGCAGCCAGCCGGCGTTCATGTCGGTGTCGATCACTCCCGGAGCGACGGTGTTCACGGTGATGCCGCGCGGGCCCAGCAGCTCGGCGAGCTGGTGGGTGAAGACGTCCAGGGCTCCCTTGGTCGCCGCGTAGCCGATGACCGACGGCATCGCCACCCGCGTCACGCCGCTGCCGACGTTGATGATCCGCCCGCCGTCGCGCAGCCGCGGCAGCGCCTGCTGGACGATGAAGAACGGTGCGCGCACGTTGACCGCGTAGACGTGGTCGAACGCCTCCTCGGTCATCGCGTCGAGGTCCTGGTAGAGCCCTTCGCCCGCGTTGTTGACGATGATGTCGACGCCGCCGCCGGGCGCGTACCGCCCGATCTCCGCGTCGAACGCGCCCCAGAGCCGGGCGGCGTCCCCGTGCGTGCCCAACTCGGCCTGGAACGCGAGCGCGCGCCCGCCGTCCGCGCGGATCGCCGCCACCACCCGGTCGGCCGCCGCGGCGTCCCGGGCGTAGGTGGTCGCGACGACGGCGCCGTCCCGGGCGAAGCGCCGCGCGATGCTCCCGCCGATGCCGCGCCCGCCACCGGTGACCAGCGCGACCTTGCCGTCCAACGCCCTGTTCATGAACCCGCTCCCTTTTGTTGATCGATCGCTCAAGAAAGGAAGGTAGCACATTTGTTGAGCGAGCGTTCTACAATGAGGTCATGGCAGAGCGACGGACGGTCCGCGGACGGCCGCGCGGGTTCGACCGCGACGCGGCGCTCGGGCAGGCGATGACGCTGTTCTGGGAGCGGGGGTACGGGGGTACCTCCGTCAGCGATCTCACCGGGGCGATGGGCATCCGGCCGGCCAGCCTGTACGCGGCGTTCGGCGATAAGAAGACGCTGTTCAAGGAGGTCGTGCACGCGTACGGGCGGTCGCCGCAGGGGACGTTCGCCGCGGCCGCGCTCCACGAGGAGCCCACCGCCCGACGCGCGTTCGCGCGGCTGCTGCGCGACGCCGCGGCCCGCTACGCCGGCGCCGCGCACCCGCCCGGGTGCCTGGTGATCAGCGCGGCGACCAACCTGCCGGCCGGGGACGAGGAGATCGCGGCGTTCCTGCGCGAGCGGCGCGACGCGAACAAGGCGGCGTTCCGCGAGCGGCTCGAGGCCGCCCGGGACGCGGGAGAGCTGCCGGCGGCCGCCGACCCGAACGCCCTCGCGGGTTACTTCGCCGCCGTCGTCCAGGGCATGTCGCAGCAGGCCCGCGACGGGGCCGGGGAGGCGGAGCTGGCCCGGATCGCCGACTGCGCGATGGCCGCCTGGCCAGGCTAGGCGTCCTTCCGGGACGGCGGTGAACCCGCCGTGCCCGGCTCGGCAAGGACAGGTCTCCGACCGCGGAGCCGAGAGGTCGTGGCCGGGGCGCCTGCGGCCGCCCCCGCGCCCCGCGCAGCCGCACCGGCCGTCCGCGCGATGCCGGTCGCGCACGTCCGATTCTCCGGCAGGCGGCGGACGGGACGGGCGAGCCCCGGGTCCCGCGGGCCGCGCGCACGGCGACGCCTGGTGCGCGTGGCTGCGCGAGGCCGTCCGGGCGCGCGGCGGCGGCCCTCTGGCGATCTTCGACGCGCCGGCCGAGCGGTTCGCGGCGGACGACTTCCGCGGCTGCGCGGCGATCAACGCGATGGTCGAGTCCGCGGACCCCGGCAGCGCCGCGCACCGCGTCGCCGCCGAGCACGAACGGGAGGTCACCGCCTACGTGGCCGAACTCCTGCACGCGTTCGGCCGCGCCGACCGCACCGAGCTCGCCGAGCAGTTCATGATCCTCATCGACGGGGCGATCGTCACCGCGGTGCGCGAGCGCACCGCCGCGCCGGCCGTCCGGGCCGGGGCCGTCGCCGCTCGGCTGCTCGGCCGCTGAGGCGCCGTCAGCTCTGCGTGGGCTGGTTCCGGACGGTCTCGAGCCGGTCGCCGAGCGCCTCCTGGACGCGGGCCTCCATCGCGCGCGCGATGAACGGGTCGACGACCATCTTGACCAGCGGGCGCATGCGCCGCACGACCGCCGCGACGTCGGCGACCTCCTCGCCGCCCGGCACCGCGTGGTCGAGCCGGTCGAAGACGTGCTCCTCGACGAGCCCGACGAACCGTCCGGCGATGACCTCGCAGTCGTCCCGGATCTGCGCGGCGATGTCCAGGACGGCGTCCAGCGGGATCCCCGCCGCGACGAGTTCGGCGCCGACGTGCAGCAGCCGGGGGCTCGGGACCCGGTAGCCGTCGCCGTCGTCGGGTTCGATGAGCCCGAGTTCGATCGTGCGCTCGCGGAAGCGGGTGATCTCGTCCTCGTCCAGGCCCGCGCCGAAGATCTCGACGAGCTCGGCGTCGGCGACGGTGCCGGGGATCTCGTCCGACCACGGGTCGGTGAGCACCTTCTCGAGGCCGAGGACCTCGCCGACGTCCTGGCCGGTCTGCCACGCGGCCAGCAGTTCCTTGATGATCGCGAGGGTGTAGCCGCGGCCGAGCAGCTTGCCGATCAGCCGGAGCCGGGCGAGGTGCGTGTCGTCGTAGAGGCCGACCCGGCCCTGCAGGCGCGGCGGTGGCAGCAGCCCCCGGTCCTGGTAGGCACGGATGTTGCGGACGGTGCTGCCGCCGGTCCGCGCCAGTTCGTCGATTCGGTACTCGGCCATCCCCACCCGCCGGTGTCGTCCGCCTTGACCGGCGTGATCTTACTCCGCCACTATATGTGACATCGACTGATGACAAGGTGGCACCATGGTCGTACCCCCCGTGCCGGACGACATCGAGGAGACGCTCCTCGGCGGTCCGATGCATCTCACCCGCCGGGAGGTCGAGGAGGAGGCGGGCCTGTCCGGCGACCTCGCGGTGCGGATCTGGCAGGCGCTCGGCTTCCCCACCCCGCCGGACGACGCCGCCGCGTTCACCGACGGCGACCTGGCGGCGCTCCGCGAGATCCGCGACCTCCTCGACGGCGACCTCGTCGACGAGGAGATGGTGCTGCAGCTCGTCCGGGCCGTCGGGCAGACGATGGGGCGGCTCGCGAGCTGGCTCGGGGACGTGTGGCTGCTGCGGCTGAGCGCGCTCCTCCCGCCGGACGAACCGGTCACCACCGACCTCGTCGTGACGGCGCTGGAGTCGACCGAGGAGCTGCGCCCCGCGTTCGAGCGCCTGCTGCTGCACGGCTGGCGGCGGCAGCTCGCCGCCGCCGGGCTGCGCGCCGCCGCGGGCACCGCGTCGGCCCGCACGGACCCGGCGGCCGGCCTCGCGCACCTCGCCGTCGGGTTCGCCGACGTCGTGTCGTTCACCCGGCTGAGCCGGCGGCTGGACGCCGACGAGCTGGCGGCGTTCGTCGAGCGGTTCGAGTCCGCGGCCACGGAGGTGGTCGTGGAGGCGGGCGGCCGGATCGTGAAGACGCTCGGCGACGAGGTGCTGTTCGTCGTCGCCGAACCGGTCGCGGCCGCCGAGGCGGGGCTGCGGCTGGCCGAGCGCTTCGCCGCCGAGCCCGGCTTCCCGGACGTCCGGGTCGGCCTGGCGTACGGGGAGGTCGTCCAGCGGCTCGGCGACGTGTTCGGCACCCCCGTCAACCTCGCGGCCCGGCTCACCGCGACCGCCCATCCGGGCGCGGTGCTGATCGACGGCGGGCTCGCGGAGGCCCTCCCGCGCGACGACTCCCGGTTCGACGTCTCGGGCCTGCGCCCCCGCCCCCTGCAGGGGCTCGGCCGCGTCCGCCCGCGGCTGCTGCGCCGCCCCCGGAAAGGCTGAACCGGGCCGGAACGAGCCCGGCCGGGAAGATCAGCCCGTCCGTTCCCTGAGCGGCGGGCGTGACGGACGCGGCCTCGTAGCGGGCGCGCATCTCGACGATGTCGGGATGGTGCTCGATGCCGCTCGTCGACCGCGTGGCCATTGTCCTTCTCCTTGCCGCTCGCAAGGGTGCGGCCTCCCTGTTACCGGCACATCGGCCATCACGCGCCGCAAATAGGGAAGATTCCCCCATCTCTTGACATATGTCAGCCGCCGGACGCCGCGACGAGCGGACGCAGGTGCGCGTACGCCCACGCGGCGAGCGTCGTCGGCGTCGTGGTGACCACGTCGCGCGGCTGCTCGGGGACGAGGTCGCGCGTCCCGGCGGTCATCCCCACGATCCCCTCCACCGCCGTGGGGTGCAGGCCCGCCGAGCCGAGCGCCGCGCGGACGTCGTCGTCCGACACGGTCTGGAGCCGCACCGGACGTCCGAGCGCCCCGGTCAGCACCTCGGCGACCCGCGTGAACGTGAGGTCCTCCGGCCCGTGGACGGCCTGCACCGTGCGGCCCCGCCACGCGTCGTTCAGCAGCCGCGCGGCGACGACGTCGCCGATGTCGCGCGGGTCGACCCACGGCATCGGCGCGTCCGGCGCGAACGCCGTCGTCAGCACGCCGCGCGCCAGGCCGTCCAGGTCGGCCGTCAGGTTGGTGAAGAAGTAGGCGCAGCGCAGGTGGAGCACGTCGGCGCCGGCGGCGTCGAGCGCCTCCTCGATCCGGGCGAGACCGTCGATGTGGCCCGCGCCGTGCCGCCTCTCCGCCCCGACGCTGCTCAGCAGCACCACCCGCGCGACGTCGCCCGCGCGGACGGCCTCCACGAGCCCGGACGCCGTCCGCGCGGACGTCTCGACCGGGTCCTCGGCGTCGTGCGGGGTCGGGTCCACCCAGAACACCGTGCGGGCCCCGGCGGTCGCCGTCCGCACGAACGCGGCGTCCGTCAGGTCGCCCCGCCGGACGTCGACGCGCTCGCGGGTCGGGCCGTCCAGCCGCGCGGGGTCGCGCACCAGGACCCGCGGCCGGACGCCCGCCTGCAGCAGCAACCGGACGACGCGCGACCCGACGTGCCCGGTCGGGGTGGTGACGGCGATGGTCATCGCAAACCCTCCTCAGTTCGGTTCGCCGACCACCGTACGAACGAAGGAGGTCAGGATCGGGCCTCCTTGCCGCCGAACGCGCGGAGTGTCGCCTCGACGAGCGCGTCGGCGTACTCGGGCGTGAGCGGCCCCGAGCGGTACAGCCAGCGCTGGGAGAGGGGGGAGTAGAGCATCTCCAGCACCAGGTCGAGGTCGGCGTCCGCCGCGAGCTGCCCGGCGTCCTGCGCGCTGCGCAGCCGCGCCTTCTTCGCCTCGTCCACCGGGCCGGCGAGCTGCTCGCGGTACCGCGCGGCCAGCTCCGGATCGGCCAGGATCTCGGCGTTCAGCGCGCGTATCGGCCGCTCGAACTCCGGATCGGCGAACTCGGCGGCGGTCGCGCGCATGACCGCCTTCAGGTCGGCCTCGAGGTCGCCGGTGTCCGGCAGCGCCATGTCGCCGCCGTCCTCGCTGAGCACCAGGAAGGCGTCGAAGATCACCGCGCCCTTGGACGGCCACCAGCGGTAGATCGTCTGCTTGCCGACGCCCGCGCGCGCGGCGATCGCCTCGATCGAGACCTTCGCGTACCCGACCTCGGAGATCAGGTCGCGGGCGGCGTCCAGGATCGCGCGCCGGGACCGTTCGCTGCGCCGGGCCTGGTTCGGCTTCTTGTCGCTGGGCATGGCCGCAGACTAACACGAGACGAGACGAGACGGTCCGTCTTGACTCGCGGAGCCGCAGCACGCATACTGGCTCAGCGAGACGGACCGTCTCGTCTAACGAAGGAGATGCGATGACGACCGCCCAAGGATGGTTCATCACCGGCGCCAGCCGCGGCCTCGGCCGCGCGTTCACCGAGGCCGCCCTCGCCGCCGGGCACCGCGTCGCGGCCGCCGCCCGCAACCCCGAACCGCTCGCCGACCTCGCCGCGAAGCACCCGGACGACCTCGTCCTCGTCCCCCTGGACGTCTCCGACCGGGCGGCCGTGTTCCGTGCGGTCGACGAGGCCAAGGCGTCCCTCGGCCGCCTCGACGTCGTCGTCAACAACGCCGGCGGGATGCTGTACGGGATGGTGGAGGAGGCCACGGAGGAGCAGATCCGCGCCCACCTCGACGTCAACTTCTTCGGTGCCGTGTGGGTGTCGCAGGCCGTCGTCCCGCACCTGCGCGCGCAGGGCTCGGGCCGGATCCTGCAGGTCACCTCGATGGGCACCGGCGGCGGCATGGCGTCCGTCGGCTTCTACGGCGCGGGCAAGGCCGCCCTCGACTCGGTCGCCGAGGCCCTCGCGATGGAGATCGAGCGCTTCGGCGTCAAGGTGACGGTCGTCCAGATGGGCGGCTACGACACCGGGCTGTTCACCACCGGCACGACGGCGACCGAGCCCGACCCCGCCTACGCGACCCTGCGCGCCGAACTCGAGGAGATGTGGGGCGACGAAACCGGGCCGGACCCGAGTACCGCGGCCCCCGTCATCATGCGGCTGACCGAGCTGCCGGACCCGCCGCGCCGCCTGATCGTCGGTAGCCGGTCGTACGACCACGTCCTGGAGATGGACCGGGCGCGCACCGACCTGTACCGCGAATGGGAGACCCTCAGCCGGCTGGCCCCGGGCTGACCCCGCGCCCGTCGTACTGCCGGCACCGTCCGGTGAACACGGTGGCCAGCTCCGCCCGGACGATCGAGTCCGTCAGCTCCGCCGCCGTCCGGCCCTCCACCCCGTCCGGATCGCGGTAGACCTGCATCGCCAGGCCCTCGGCGACGGCGGTGAGCCGCACGGCGGCGGCCCACGTGTCGAGGCCGGGGTCGACCTCCCCGCACTCCTTGCCGTTGCGGACGGCCCGCTCCGCGTCCCGGCGCAGCGCGCGGGCCGTCTCGGCGTCGACGCGGGCGAGTTCGGGGGCGTCCAGGGCGCGCCCCGCGAACGCCCGCGCGACCCGGAACTCGGTGCGGCGCGTCTCGTCCAGCGGCACCAGCTCGGCGAGCGCCTCGGCGAGGATGCCGGCGATGGGGCGCCGGTGCTGCGCGCCGGCCCGCACGTGCCGCTCGATCCGCTCCCGAATGTGCGTGCTGACCTGCGTGAACGCATGCAGCAGCATCTCGTCCTTCGTGCGGAAGTAGTGCTGCACGAGCCCGACGGAGATGCCCGCGGTGGCGGCCGTGCGGGCGACGGTCACGGCGTCCAGCCCGTGTTCGGAGATCAGCGCGCGGACCGCCAGCCCGATCTGGCGCCGGCGCGCTTCGTGGTCGGCGATCCTCGGCACTTGATCACCGTATCAGTGTACGGTAAAAACCGTATGAGCATACGGTTATTCGAGGAGACCCCCCATGCGCACGATCGCGGCCGCCCTGGCCGTCCTCTGCACGCTGCTCGCGGCCCCCGCCGTCGCGGTCCCCGCCCACGCGGCCCCCGCGGGGCCGTACGCCGAAGTCGACGCCTACGTCCGCGACCGCATGCGCGAGACCCGCACGCCCGGCGTCTCCTACGCCGTCGTCGGCCCGGACGGTCCGATCCACCGGCGCTCGTGGGGCACCGACGGCCGCGGCGACCCCGTTACCCCCGCGACCCCGTTCGGCTGGGGCTCGGTCGCCAAGCCCGTCACCGCGACGGGCGTCATGACCCTGGTGCAGTCCGGGCGCCTCGACCTGGACGACCCCGTCGCCGAGCACGTCCCGGAGTTCACGTTCGACCCCGCCGTGACCGTCCGGCACCTCCTCGGCCACACCTCGGGCATCCCGCCGGAGGCGACGTTCGAGGTCGCCGACTGCTACACCGGCTGCCCGCGCCCCGCCGGACGCCTCGCCGCCCTCGACGACCTCGAACCGCTCGGACCGCCCGGCACCGAGTACGCCTACACGAGCGCGAACTACGTCGCCCTCGCCGCGGTGGTCGAATCGGTCACCGGACGTCCGTTCGCCGACTTCATGCGCGAAGCGGTGTTCGACCCCATCGGCATGGACGGCGCGATAGCCGACGCGGAATCGGCCCGGAAACTGCCCCCGGGCCACCAGCTCCTCTGGGGCTTCCCCACGGCGACGGCCGACGGGTACGACCCGCATGGCGCCGCCTACGGCTACCTGAGCGGCGACCTCGACGACCTGGCCGCGTTCGCGTCCGCCCAACTCCGCGGGTCCGTCCTCGCACCCGAATCCGTCCGGCAGATGCGTCAAGAAAGCAAGGCCGGGACGGGCTACGGCCTGGGCTGGCGCGTAGGCGGACTGGACGCGCCCCTGCAGAACGCCATCTGGCACACGGGCGCATCACCCGGTTACTCCGCGATGCTCTTCCTTCTGCCGGAACGCGAGATCGGGATCGTCGTCCAGCAGAACATGTACGGCCTCCTGCAGGACGGCGCGATCATGAAGGTCGGCTTCGGTGCGGCCCGCGTCCTCGCGGGCGCCGAACCGGGCGACGCACCGTACGCGACCGTCCACCACGCCACCGTCTGGGGCCTCACCGCCCTCGCGCTGGCGCTCGTCCTCGCGACCGCCCGCTCGATCGCCGTCCTCCGCCGTCCGAACCGTCTCGCCACGACCGTCGCGTGGTGCGCCGCGGGCCTCGTCCCCTGGCTGCCGGCCGCCGGAGTCCTCACCGTGCTCGACGCGCGCCGCCTCTGGGCCTGGGTCCCGGACGCCACCCTCGCCCTGGGCGTCGCCGTGCTCGCGGGCACCGCGACCATCGCCCTCCGGCTCGGCGCCCTCCGGAACCGCGCGCCCGGCGAGTGACCGAGCGGGCGGCCCCACGAGCGGGCGCCCCGGAGGCCACCCCGGCGGGCGGCCGGTCACACGGCGAGGGCGCCGCCGACGAACGTCCGCTCCGGCGGGGACGCCACGAGTTCGACCATGGTCCCGGCGCGGAGTTCCTCGCCGAGGACGCGGGTGATCGCGTCGGTGAGCGCGGTGCCGAGGTCCGCGGTGACCTGGGCGGCGTCCGGACGGTCGAAGAGCCCGGCGCGGACGCCCAGGATCACCTCGGCCTTCGCGTCCACGGCCTTGCCGCCCTGCGCGAAGCGGCCCGCGGGGACTCCGGTCAGGTGGATGCTCACCAGGTCGCGGGCCCAGTCGCCGTAGACGCCGGCGATCGCCTCGGTCAGGGCGGTGACGAGTTCGGATTCCTTGCCCGTCAGCCTGTTCTCTGGAAGGTGGACGGTCAGATGCGGCACAGTGATCCCCGTTCCCTTTGACTCTAAAGGCTTTGAACTCAAAGGTAGTTGAGGAGATCGCCGATGTCCACCGAATCGGACGGCCCGGCCGTCGACGAGGCCGTCCGCACCCTGCTGCTGCTCATGCCGCGGCTCGTCGGCCGCGCCAAGCGCCTGCCGATCCCCCCGGCGCTCCGGGGCCTGGACCTGGCGCCGCGCCACCTCGCGCTGCTGGCCCACCTGGAGTACGGGGGCCCCGCGAGCGTCAACCAGCTCGCCGCCCGCCTGGAGGTGGCACCGACGACCGTCAGCCTCATGGTGAGCGAGCTGTCGCGTCCGGGCGTCCTGGAGCGGGCCGCCGATCCCGCCGACCGCCGCCGCCGCATCATCGCCATCGCGCCCGCCTACACCGCGCCGATCGGCGAATGGCTCTCCGGCAGCGCCTCCGCCTGGGAACGCGTCATGCGCGGCCTCGAACCCGCCGAACGCGCGACGGTCGTCGCCGCCCTGCGCGCCTACGAGGCCGCCCTGGAGCAGGGAGGCGACGAACCGTCGCCCTGACCTCGGTCCCGGATCCGGCCCGCCTCAACCGCGGTACGCCTCAACCGCGGTACGCCTCCAGAAGGCGGAGCCAGACCTCGCTGAGCGTGGGGTACGCCGGAACGGCGTGCCACAGGCGCGAGACGGGCACCTCGGCGGTGACCGCGATCGTGGCCGAGTGGAGCAACTCCGCCACGTCCATCCCGACGAAGGTGACGCCGAGGAGCGTCTCGCGGTCCAGGTCGACCACCGCGCGGGTGCGGCCCCGGTAGCCGTCGGCGTGCAGGGAGGCACCCGCCACGCCGCCGAGGTCGTGGTCGACCGCCCGCACCCGGTACCCCTCCCGGGTCGCCTCCTCCAGGGTGAGGCCGACGGCCGCGACCTCCGGGTCGGTGAAGACGACCTGCGGCACCGCCCGCTCGTCCGCGGTCGCGACGCTGCGCCCCCAGGCGGCGGTGTCGAGCGCCCGTCCGGCGGCGCGGTCGGCGATCACCGCACCGAAAATCCGTCCCTGGTACTTGCCCTGGTGGGTCAGCAGCGCGCGGCCGTTGACGTCCCCGGCCGCGTACAGCCACTCGCCCGGCACACCGGCGGCCAGCCCGGTGGAGTCGACCTCGATCGCCCGGCCCGGAGCCAGCCCGACCGTGTCCAGCCCGAGGTCGGCGGTGGCCGGCGCCCGGCCGGTGCCGAACAGCACCTCGTCCGCGGTCACGGTGCCGCCGTCGTCCAGGGTGAGGGTCACCGGCCCCTCGCGGCGCACCCCGGTGACGGACGTCCCGAAGCGCACGTCGATCCCGGCCGCGCGCAGGCCCTCGGCCACCGACTCCCCGGCGAACGGCTCCATCCGCGGCAGCAGGCGCGAACCGCGCACGAGCTGCACCACCTCGCTGCCGAGCGCCCGCCAGGCGGTGGCCATCTCGCACGCCACCACGCCGCCGCCGACGACGGCCAGCCGCGCCGGCACCCGCCCGGAGGCGGTCGCCTCACGGCTGGTCCAGGGGCGGACCTCGGCCAGCCCCGGCAGCGCGGGCAGCGCCGCGCGGGTGCCCGTGCACACGGCGACGGCGTGCCGTGCGGTCAGCACCCGCCGCCCGCCGTCCGGGGTCTGCACCGCGACGCGCCGGGCGCCGTCCAGCCGCCCGTGCCCGCGCACCAGGACGATCCCGGCCCCGTCCAGCCAGTCGACCTGGCCGTCGTCCTTCCAGTGCGAGGCGAAGTCGTCCCGGCGCTCGAGCACCGCCCGCGCGTCCAGCGTCCCGCCGGCCGCCTCGCGGGCACCGGCCACCCGCCGCGCCCCGGCCAGCGCGGCGGCCGGACGCAGCAGCGCCTTGCTGGGCATGCACGCCCAGTACGAGCACTCGCCGCCGACCAGCTCGCTCTCCACGATCGCCACGCTCAGCGCGCCGGCGTGCGCCCGCTCCGCCAGGTTCTCCCCCGTCGGCCCGGCCCCCACCACCACGACATCGAACTCGTCCATGACGCCTGCCTTCCGATCAGCACGGTCCCGTCCAGGTGCATACTCCCCAGAATCACAGCACCAAGCTGACCCGCACCGACCGGTGTTCGGCAAGAAACCACGTGTCGCCGCCCGACTTCCCGGGGGCGTCAGGGCCCCTTGTGGACGCGGCCGTCCTTCATGACGAACCGGACGTCCTCGGTGACGGTGATGTCCCGGGACGGGTCTCCCGGGACCGCGATGACGTCGGCGATGAAGCCCTCCCGCAGCCGTCCGAGCTCGCCGTCCCGACCGATCAGCTCCGCGCCGGTGACGGTCGCCGCGCGCAGCGCCTGCATCGGGGTCATCCCCCGCGCCACCAGCGCGACCAGCTCCTTGGCGTTGTCGCCGTGCGGGACGGCCGGCGCGTCGGTGCCGCACGCGATCCTCACTCCGGCGGCGACGGCCTTGGGGAGCATCGACCGGGCGCGCGGGAACACCTCGGCCGCCTTCCTCCGCAGCTCCGGCGCGGCGCGTTCGATGTCCATCGCGTCCGTCAGGTAGGTCGTCGACACCAGGAACGTGCCGTGCTCGGCCATCATCCGGAGGGTCTCCTCGCTCGCCAGGAAGCCGTGCTCGACGCAGTCGATGCCGGCCCGGACGCAGGCCCGGACGGCACGGTCGCCCACGGCGTGCGCGGCCACCCGGACGCCCGCGCGGTGCGCCTCGTCGGCGATGGCGGCCAGCTCCTCGTCGGAGTACTGCTGCGAGCCGGGGCCGGTGCTGTGCGACATCACGCCGCCCGACGCCGACACCTTGATGACCTCGGCGCCGTGCCGGATCTGGTAGCGGACGCAGGCGCGCACCTCGCCCACGCCGTTGGCGATGCCCTCCCCGACGCTCAGCGGCATGATCCCCGGCGCGAGTCGCTGGAACACGGTCGGGTCGAGGTGCCCGCCGTACGGCGTGACCGCGTGGCCCGCCGGGATGATCCGGGGGCCCTCCACCCAGCCCTGGTCGATGGCCCGCCGCACCGCGACGTCCAGGAGGTACCCGCCGGTCTTGACCATCAGGCCGAGGTTGCGGACGGTCGTGAAGCCCGCCAGCAGCGTCTTCCGGGCGTTGACCGTCGCGCGGATCGAGCGGTACGCCGGGTCGTCCTGGACGCCGTGCATCGGCAGCGGCAGGCCCGTCGGGGTCTCCGGGCCGCCGATCAGGAGGTTGAGCTCCATGTCCATCAACCCGGGCAGCAACGTCACGTCGCCCAGGTCGAGTTCGGTCGCGCCGGCGGGGGTCTCGGCGGGGTCGACCGCGACGATCCGGTCCCCCTCCACCACGAGCACCGCCGGGGACCGGACGGCTTCCGCGTCGACGTCCAGCCGGCGGGCGGCGCGCAGGACGATCGGCGCCGTCACGGCACGGGCTCGGTGACGCAGTCGAAGCTCGACGACCCGCTGTCGGGCACGCGCGGCTGGCGCCACACCTCGACGGGGAAGGACACCTGGATCATCGAGTACAGCAGGTGCAGGAGGTTGGTCGCGTCCTCGGGCAGCGCGTCGTACGGATACCTCTCGAGGTGGGCCATGGCCTCCTCGGCGCGGGGGACGACCGCGTCGTAGAACGCCTGCATCTCGTCCATCGTGCTCGCCAGCCGGGCGCCGTACCGCTCGTGCTCGGTGGGGCGGCACCATCGGGCGGCGAACGGCTCGAGACCGGCGAACTCCCGCGGCAGCAGCGCGCTCACTTGCGGGCCCCCTCGTGGTCGTCGACCCAGTCGCCCACGACCTTGTGGAGGTGCCGGCAGAGGATCTCCTGGTCGTTGAGCAGGAAGCGGTCGACGTAGCGGGTCTCGAGCATCATCTGCGTGGCCTCGAGCGTGTTGGCGTCCTGGAGCGCGAACTCCTTGAACGTCACCGCCGCCATCTCCTGCGCGACGCGCTCGCGGATGCCGGTGGCGGGCAGGAAGTAGACGTTGCCCTCGAAGACGTGCTGGTTATACGACGTCGGCCAGTAGTGGTAGGTGAGGTACCAGCCCTGGCTCCAGATGAGGATCACGAAGTTGGGGAAGAGCTGGAAGGAGTCCAGCCCCCACGGGTCGCACTTGCCCGGATTGACGCCGGGCGGCATCTCGCCGAGGTCGACCTGGTCCCACGGGCCGAACAGCCCGCTGCGGGTCAGGACCTCCATCGGCTTGACCAGCTCGGTGTCCATCTCCCAGAAGCGGACGCCGGAGGTGCTCACGAGCCGGTGCGGCTCCTCGATCCGGTAGTGCGGCGCCTCGAACCCGGCCTCCTTGGCCGCCGCGGAGTACTTCTCCGGCGACTGGCTCGCATGCAGGACGGGCGCGTGGTAGAACTCCGCGAACGCGTCCATGTACAGCTTCCAGTTGGCCTGGATCGTGGTGCTGTACCCGAAGCGGGACGTCTGCTTCTCGAACGGGTAGCCCTCAAGCGCCGTGACCATCGGACCGAGGAACTCGCGCAGCGACTGCTCCGGCTCCCGGGCGAAGTTCACGAAGATGAAGCCGGCCCAGACGTCGCAGTGAACCGGCGCCAGGCCGTACTCGCTCTTGTCGACGTCGAAGAACTCGCCTTCCTGCTGGATGAAGTTCAGCGAGCCGTCGAGGTCGTACCGCCAGCCGTGGTACTTGCACGTGAACTGCCGGCAGAAGCCCGCGGTGTCCTGCTTCGGATCGCCGGACCAGACGAGCTTGTTGCCCCGGTGGCGGCAGATGTTGTGGAAGGCCCGGACCTCGCCCTCCCTGTCGCGGACGACGATGATCGCCGCGTTGGCGGCGGCGACGTCCTTGGTGAAGTAGCTGCCCTTGCGCGGGAGCCGCTCCACCCGCCCGACGTTCAGCCACGCGCGCCTGAAGATCGCCGCCTTCTCGCGCTCGAAGAACTCGGGGGTGATCGAGTCCTCGTAGGACACCGGCCCGGTGCCCAGCTCGGGATGGTGCTCGGTCCAGCTGCCTTCCGGCGGCTTGGGGAATCGGGGCATCGTCCTCCTCCTTCGGGGGCTGTCAGCGGATGGGGTCGTTCGCCGGCGGGCGCCCGAACGGGGCGTCCGGGTCGGGCCCGGTGGCGGGCTCCAACCCGACGCCGTTGAGCACCATGGCCAGGCACACGTAGCCGCCCACGACGAAGAGCAGCTCGATGAGCCGGCGCTCGTCGAAGCGGGCCGCCAGGCGCGTCCAGGTGGCGTCGTCGATGGCGTGCCCGTCGACGAGCTGGTCGGTGGCGCGCAGGAGGTCGCGGTCGCGGTCGGTCCAGATCCCGGCCTCGGCGCCCTCGGCCACGGCCGCGAGCTGCGCGGAGGTGAGTCCCGCGGTCCGCGCCATGCCGACGTGCTGCGCCCACTGGTAGCGGCAGCCCGTCCGCAGGCCCACCCGCAGGATCAGCAGCTCGCGGTCGCGCGGGTCGAGCGCGCCCTCGTCGAGCAGCGTGCCGCTGAACGCGAGCCAGGACGCGCCGACGCCGGGGTGCCGGGCGAGCAGGCCGAGGATCGACGGCACGGGCGGCGCGTCGGGGGCACCGCTGAGGTAACGGTCGGCCCGCGCCAGGTTGCCGCGCAGCAGCTCGCGCTCCCGCCCGGCCCACTCGTCCGGCGGCAGCGGTGCGATCCGGGGCGTGGCGGCCGGCGTCACAGCACCGCCCCGCCGTTGACCCCGAGGACCTGCCCGGTGATGAAACCCGCCTCCTCCGACGCGAGGAACGCGGCGGCCGCGGCGATGTCGTCCGGCGTCCCGAGCCGGCCGAGCGGGATCGTCTTCGCCATGACCTCGCTCGCGGGCAGGTCCCCCCGGGCCTGGGACCGGTGCTGCATCGGCGTCTCGATCCCGGACGGCGGAATGCTGTTGACCGTGATGCCGTCGGACGCGTAGGCGCGGGCCAGCGACTTCGTCAGTACCATCACCCCGCCCTTGGCCGCCGCGTAATGCGCCATGGCGGGCGAGCCCCGCTGGGCGCTGGACGAGGCGATCGTGACGATGCGGCCCCAGCGCGCCGCGACCATGTCGGGCACGGCGGCCTGGCAGCAGTGGAAGGTGCCGGTGAGGTTCACGTCGATGAGGCGGTTCCAGCGCTCGGGCGTGATGTCCTCGAACCGGTCGAACGCGACGAGCCCGGCGCTGGTCACCAGGATCTCCGTCGGCCCGAGCGCCGCGCGGACCTCGGCGAACGCCGCGTCCAGGGCGGGACGGTCGGTGACGTCGGCGGCGAGCCCCAGCGCCCGCGCCCCGCGCGCCCGCAGTTCCGCGGCGACCCGGGCGGCACCGTCGCCGTCGAGGTCGAGCACGGCGACACGGTGCCCCCGCTCGGCCAGGCGGCGGCAGGTGGCCGCGCCGATGCCCGACGCCGCGCCCGTCACCACGGCCACCCGCGACGGCTGTCCCTCCGTAGGTGGCATCCCCTCGTCCCTCCTCGTCCGGCTCCCTCGCGGAACGGGATGTTAATCGAGCGACTAACATGTTCATCACATGACTAACACGGGGGAGAGTGCCGGGGCAAGAGCCGACCGGGACGGGCCCGGCGGCATACTTGGGGGAGGTCCTTCACGCAGGGGAGGGGAGACGCGCATGCCGGCACGGCGGAGTCCCGTCGACGAGTCCGCCACCCGCACGGCGCTGCTCGACGCGACCCAGGAGCTGATGCTCGAGGAGGGGTACGCCGCCGTCACCACCCGCCGCATCGGGGCGAAGGCCGGGCTCAACAACGCGCTGGTCTTCTACTACTTCGGCACGGTCGACAACCTGTTCATCGAACTCTTCCGCCGGGGCGCCGAACGGAGCCTGGAACGGCTCGCGCGGGTACTGCGGTCCCCCCAACCGCTGTGGGGCTTCTGGGAGCTGACCCACGACTTCTCGAGCAACGCGCTCATCATGGAGTTCACCGCGCTCGCGAACCACCGCAAGGCCATCCGCGCCGAGATCGCCGCGTACTCGAAGAAGTTCCGGACGCTGGAGCTCGAGATGCTCTCGGAGGTCCTCGAACGCCACGGCGTCGACTCCGAGCGGTGGCCCCCGGCGTCGCTGATCCTGCTCATGGCCGGCTTCTCGCGCTTCATGCACATCGAGGAGGGGTTCGGTCTCGACGTCGGCCACGCCGAGACGGTCGCGGTCATCGAGCGCGAGATCCGCGCGCTCGAGGGAGAGCGGCGGCCGGCCGGCGACGAGGCCGTCGCCGCCCCCGAGTAGCGCGACCGCCCGGCGGCCGCCGCGCCCCGTGCCTCACCGGATCGCCTCGTCCCCGAAGACGGTCGTGCGGAGCAGCTCGCGGCGCGAGTCCGGCGGGTACGGCGACGCGCGGTGCACGACGCCGGTGTTGTCCCAGATCACGGTGTCGCCCACCGACCAGCGGTGCCGGTAGACGCGCTCGGGCGCCGTCGTCCGGTCGAGCAGCTCACGCAGCAGCGTCCGTCCCTCGCCGGCGTCCATGCCGACGACGTGGTCGGCGTGCGCGCCGACCACGAGCGACCTCCGGCCGGTGCGGCGCGTCCACACCAGGGGGTGGGTCGAGGACGGGCGCAGCCGCCACCGTTCGAGCTGCTCGGGCGTCGGATCGGGCGTGACCCGGCGCTGGGACGCCTCGAGCGTGTGCACGACGCGCAGGGAGCCGAACCGTTCCTTCTCCCCGTCCTCCAGCAGGTCGTGGGCGGCGTAGGTGCTGGCGAACTCCGTCTCCCCTCCGCTCGCGGCCACCTCCATGGCGCTGAGGACCGTCGCCTTCTGCGGTGGCTCGCCGTGCAGCGGCGTGCAGCCGTCCATGTGCCACTCGAACGTGGCCTTCAGGTAGTCGGCCGACGCGTTCTTCGACTTGTCCAGGGTCACGCGGTAGATCCCGCGGACGGGATGGTGGCCCGGCTCGTAGTCGATCTCGCCGAGCCGCCGGGCGAAGGCGACCTGGTCCTCCGGGGCGAGGCGCAGATCGCGGAACACCAGGACGCCGTACCGTTCGAGCGCCTCCAGGACGTCCCCCGCGACGGCGTCGTCGGTGGCCAGCCGCGCGGCGTCGACCCCGCCGACCTCGGCCCCGACGGTCGCGGCGAGCGGCTCGCAGGTGATCGTCGTCCTCATGGGGCGGGCTCCAGGCAGCGGACGAAGTAGGCGGTGCCGGAGTCGACGACCTTCGGCTGCTGCCAGACCTCGACAGGTAGGGAAACCATGATCAGCGAGTACACGAGGTGGAGCAGGTTCAGCTCCCGCTCGGGCAACTCCTGCAGCGGGAACCCGTCCAGGTAGGCCATGGCGTCGCGCACGCGGGGGTACAGCGCGTCGTAGAACGCCTGCATTTCCGCCATCGTGCTGTTCAGCCGTTCGGCGTACCGGGCCGCCTCGGTGGGGATGCACCACTTGGCGGCGAAGGGCTCGCATTCGGCGAACGCGTCCGGCAGCATCGCCGCGCTCACGCCGGCACCTCCTTGCCGTCCCGCAGGTAGGACCGCACCCATTCGTCGACGACATGGTGCAGGTGCCGGACCGTGACCTCCTGGTCGCACAGCGGGTACTCGCCGACGACCCGCGACTCCAGGCCCAGCTGCGTCCCGTCGAGCGTGCCCGCGTCCTGCAGGCCCGCCTCCTTGGACACCACGGCGGTGACCTCGTGGCGGATCCGCTCGCTCGCGTTGCGCGCCGGCGGGAAGCAGTACGACATCTCCCACACGTGGGTGTCATGGGAGGTCGGCCAGTACTGGTAGGTGAGGTACCAGCCCCGCTCGTAGACCAGGATCACGAAGTTGGGGAAGATCTGGAAGTTGGAGATCGACCACGGATCGAGCCCGCCCGGGTTGATCCCGGACGGCAGGTCGGCCGGGTCGAGACCGGGAATGTCCGGGCGCTCCCAGGGGCCCATGAGGCCGGCCCCGGTCACGTGCTCGATCGGGTACATCTGGTCGGGCGGCGTCATGTGCCGGGGGACGCCCTTCCAGCCGCCCGTGCTCACCAGCCGGTGCGGCCCGTCCAACTGGAAGTGCGGCACCTTGAAGCCGGTCTGGAAGTTCCGCAGCGACGGGACCTGCTGCTGCGAGTGCAGGATCGGCGCGTGGTAGTACTCCTGGAACGCGTCGAGGAAGATCTTCCAGTTGCTGAGGATCTCGGCCCTGAAGGCGTACCGCTCGGTGAACAGGTGGAACGGATACCCTTCGAGGCCCCGCACCATCGGCCCGAGGAATTCCAGGAGCGACTGGCTCGGCTCGTCGGCCAGATTGACGAAGACGAACCCTTCCCAGATTTCGCAATGCACCGGCACGAGCGGGAAATCGGCCTTGTCGAAGTCGAAGTACTCCTCCTCCTGGAGGACGAACTTCAGGGAGCCGTCCAGGCCGTACCGCCAGCCGTGGTACTTGCACATGAACTCGCGGCACGTGCCCTTGACCTCGTCCCTCGGCGTCTCCCCCCACAGCAGTTTGTTGCCCCGGTGGCGGCACACGTTGTGGAAGGCGCGGACCTGCCCGTCGAGCCCGCGCGTGACGATGAGCGAGGTCTTGGCGACGTCGATGTCCTTGGTGAAGAAGCTCCCCTTGCGGCGCAACTGCTCGACCCGGCCGACGTTCAGCCAGGCCCGCCGGAAGACCGCCTCGCGTTCGAGCTCGTAGAACTCCGGTGAGATCGAGTCCTCGTACGATACGAGGCCGGTCCCCATCGTCGGATGCCGTCCGGTCCAGCTCGCCTCCGCCGGTTTCCCCGAGCGCGCCATGGCCGCCCCTCCCGTTCTCGTCCGACGACACCTGTCCAAGATGTTCATCGACTGACTAACATGACTTGGATAACACGTCGCGGACGACGGCCGCAAGGCGTTCCGGCGGGCCCGTAGGGGCTTCTCGGGACAGGAGAGCGCCATGCCCGCGACGCCGTCGACGTGCGCGATTTCATGGAAGGGAAGCGGCCATGAACGAGCGGGAAGAACTGTTCATCGGTGGCGAATGGGTCCCCCCGAGCACCGGTCGGACGATCGAGGTGGTCTCTCCCCACACGCAGCGGCCGATCGGTCGCGCGGCCGCGGCGGGCACCGCGGACGTCGACCGCGCCGTCGCCGCGGCGCGGCGGGCGTTCGACGAGGGGCCGTGGCCGCACGCCGAGCCGTCCGAACGGGTCGGGGCGATCCGCCGGCTGGCCGAGATCTACGGCGAGCACCGCGACGCGATGGCACGGCTCATCACCGCCGAGCTGGGCGCCCCGATCTCCTTCGCCGAGCGCGCGCAGGTCGCCCTGCCCTGGTCGATGATGGGCGCGCTCGCCGACATCGCGGACGGGTACCCGTGGCGGGAGAACCGCCCCGGCGTCTACGGGCCGGACGTCGTCCTGCGCAGGGAGCCCCTCGGCGTCGTCGCCGCCGTGATCCCGTGGAACATGCCGCAGTTCCTGACCGTGGCCAAGATGGTCCCGGCGCTGCTCGCGGGCTGCACCGTCGTGCTGAAGCCGGCGCCCGAGGCGCCGCTCGACGCGCTGCTCCTGGGCGAGCTGCTCGACCGGGCCGGCCTGCCGCCCGGCGTCGTGAACATCGTCCCCGCCGACCGCGACGTGAGCGCCCGCCTCGTCGCCCACCCAGGCATCGACAAGGTCTCCTTCACCGGCTCGACGGCGGCCGGCCGGCAGGTGGCGGCGGCGTGCGCCGCCAACCTCACCCGGGTCGGCCTCGAACTCGGCGGCAAGTCCGCGGCCATCGCGCTGGACGACGCCGACCCGGCGGCCGTCGCGGCGGCCGTCCGCCTCTCGGGCATGGGCATGGCCGGGCAGATCTGCAACGCCCTCACCCGGGTGGTCGTGCCGGCGGACCGCGTCGGCGACCACGCCGACGCCCTGGCCACGGCGTTGTCGGAGCTGAGGATCGGCGATCCGGCCGATCCGCGCACCGAGGTGGGCCCGCTCGTGAGCGCGCGGCGGCAGCGGCGGGTGCGGCGGTACATCGACACCGGCGTCCGCGAAGGCGCCCGGCTCGTCACCGGCGGCACCGGCCTGCCCGGCGGCGTCCGGCGCGGGTGGTACGTGCGGCCCACGGTGTTCGCGGACGTCGACCCCTCGATGACGATCGCCCGCGAGGAGATCTTCGGCCCGGTGATCGTCGTGATCCCGTACCGGGACGAGCGCGAGGCCGTCCGCATCGCCAACGACTCCGCGTACGGCCTGGCGGGCTCGGTGTTCACCGCCGACACCGCGCGCGGGCTCGACATCGCCGCCCGGGTGCGCACCGGCACGTTCGGCGTCAACCAGGGCTACTCGATGGACCCGGCGGCGCCCTTCGGCGGCGTGAAGGCCAGCGGCTACGGCCGCGAACTCGGCCGCGAGGGCCTCGACGGCTACGTGGACGTCAAGTCGATCTCGGTGGCGCCCCGGTAGCACCACTGGGGGCGCCGACCCGGCTCACAAGCCCAGGCGTTCGGCGTGCCGGTCGAGGAAGGCCACGACGTCGTCGGCGGGCCTGTCCGGGAGGCCCCAGATGATCTCGGTGACCCCGGCGTCCGCCCAGGCCGCCCTCTCGTCGGCCGAGAGCCGCGCGGTCGCCAGGAGCGAGATCTCCGGCGCGCCCGCCCGTCCCGCGTCCGTCCAGGCCGCACGCAAGGCACCGACCTTCGCCAGGACATCCCGCTCGCCCGGGGTGGTGATCCAGCCGTCGGCGTGGGCGGCGATCCAGGCGAGCGTCTTCGGACCGCCCCCGGCACCGACCATGACCGGGACGTGCGGCTGCGTCGGCTTGGGCCAGGCCCAGGAAGGGCCGAAGGACACGAACTCCCCGGAGTAGGACGCCTCGTCCTCGGTCCACAGCGCCCGCATCGCCTCGACGTACTCGCGCAGCACCGTGCGGCGCTCGCCCGCGGGGACGCCGTGGTCGGCGAGTTCGTCGGTGTTCCAGCCGAAACCGACGCCCAGCGTCACCCGTCCGCCCGACAAGTGGTCGAGCGTGGCGATCGTCTTGGCGAGGGTGATCGGGTCGGACTCGACCGGCAGTGCGACGGCGGTCGCCAGCCGGATCGTCGAGGTGGCCTCGGCCGCCGTGGCCAGCGACACCCACGGGTCGAGCGTCCGCGTGTAGCGGTCGTCGGGGAGCTCCGCGCCGCCCGTCCCGGGGTGAGCGGCGTCCCGCCGGACCGGGATGTGCGTGTGCTCGGGCACGTAGAAGGCACTGAACCCGTTCTCTTCGGCCGCCGTCGCGGCGGCCGCGGGCGTGGGGCCCCGATCGCTGGTAAAGAGCACGATGCCATGTCTCATGCCCGCGATGGTAGAACACGTTCTAGATAGCGCCCGTCCGGCGCGAACGCCCGCATCGGGCGTGCGGGAAACCGCTGGTGCCGGCCGGGCTCACCCGCCGGACCCGGCCGGATGTCTCCGACCTCGGGCCGCATCCCCTCGGCGGGCGGCGGCGCCTACTCCGCGGCGAAGCAAGGACGCCACCGACCCGTAAGCAGGCCCGGCTCCTCACGGACCCGGAGAAACGGCGGGCCGAGAAGGGCGGGCGACCTCCCAGGCCGCCTCGATCATCCGGAAGACCTCGTCCACCGCGGCCTCCGGGTCGGCCGCCTCTCGGGCCAGCGAGTGGGCATCGATCACGAACCTCGCGATCGTCCGGCAGGCCGTGGTGCTCGGCGGCACGCCGAGATCGGCCGCGATCGCCGCCGCCAGCGACTCCGCGTGGCGCAGCCTCATCGACTCCTCGTACTCCCGCAGGTCGGCCGATTCGTCGATCATGCGCCAGATCGGGGCGGCGCCGGCCGACGTGCAATGGCGCACCAGGGCCCGGATCTCGCGGCGCAGCGCGGGGACGAGCGGCTCGTGCGGCGCCCGGTCGGCGACCGCCCGCGTGAGGCGTTGCTCGAAGTCTTCGTCCTGCTCGAACACCAGGGCCTCTTTCGAGGCGAAGTGGGAGAAGAGCGTGGTGACGGCCACGTCGGCCTCGGCGGCCACATCGCGGATGCCCACCTCCGCGTACCCGCGCTCCAGGAAGAGCCGCAGGGCGGCCTCGGCGATCTTCTGCCGGGTCGCGGCCTTCTTGCGCTCACGGCGTCCGGACGGCACGGTCATACGCTGACGCTAGCAGATACAAAGCCGTATCAGTTTCAAAAAGCTAACCGTTAGTGCTACGGTCGGCCGCATGAAGAGAGTGAGCTTCGCCGAGTTCGGCGGTCCGGACGTTCTGCGACTCCTGGACGCCGAGGACCCGCACGCGGGCCCCGGTCAGGTGCGCATCGCCGTGCGGGCGGCGGGCGTGAACCCCGTCGACTGGAGGATCCGCGAAGGCCAGTTCCAGAAGGTCCATCCGATCGAGTTGCCCGCCGGAGTCGGCCAGGACGCCTCCGGCGTGGTGGACGAGGTCGGCGAGGGCGTCGAAGGGGTCGAGGTCGGCGACCGCGTGTTCGGCGAAGGTTCGAGCACCTATGCCGAGTTCGCCGTGCTGTCGGCCTGGGCCCGCATGCCCGAGGGGCTGTCGTTCGAAGAGGCGGCCGGGTACCCCTCCGTGGTGGAGACCGCGCTGCGCATCATCCACCAGGTCGGCGTGCAGTCCGGGCAGACGCTGCTGGTCAGCGGCGCGTCCGGAGGAGTCGGATCGGCCGTGCTGCAGATCGCCCGCGACCGGGGCATCACGGTGATCGGCACGGCCGGCGCCGCGAACCAGGACTACCTCCATGGGCTGGGGGCCGTCGCCACGACCTACGGCGAGGGCTGGGCCGAGCGCGTCCGGCGGCTCGGCCGTGTCGACGCGGCCCTCGATCTGGCCGGCGCGGGCGTCATCCGCGAACTCGTCGAGCTGACCGGGGACCCGCGGAAGGTGATCTCCATCGCCGACCTGGACGCGCCGGAACACGGCGTCCGATTCTCCGGCGTCGCCGGAAGCATGCCGGAAGCGCTGGCCACGGCGGCCGACCTCATCGCGCGGGGGAGACTCCACATCCCCGTCGAGAAGTCGTACACCCTCGCCGAGGCCGCATCGGCGCACATCGACAGCCGGGCCGGCCACACACGCGGACGCCGAGTCGTGATCGTCTGAGCCGCCCCGGCAAGCCGATGGCGGCGGAACGTCAGGGACGTACCGACCTCCACACTCTCCCTTGACGTGAGGTCAGAGCTAAGGCGATCGGGGCGCCCCGTCGTCAGGAGGGGGCGTCCCACGACGGCGAGGGGCGGGCCCGCTGGACGCGGTGCCCGCCCCGTGCGGATCCGAGCCCTCAGTGGCTTCCGGCGAGTTCGCCGGACAGGTCCCCGTGCATCTTGGCGCTGGGCTCGTTGAGCCCGATGATCTCGACGGTCTTGCCGCGCGCCTCGTACTTGGTGGTGACGGCGTCGAGGGCCGCGACGGTGGAGGCGTCCCAGATGTGGGCGTCGGTGAGGTCGATGGTGACGTGGTCGGGGTCGCCGGTGTAGTCGAACTGGTAGACGAGGTCGTTGCTGGAGGCGAAGAACAGCTCGCCGGTGATCGCGTAGACGACCCGCCCGCCGTCGGGGTCGGTGACGGACGAGACGTTGACCAGGTGCGCCACCCGGCGGGCGAAGATCACCATCGCGGTGATCGTGCCGACGACGACGCCGATGGCCAGGTTGTGGGTGGCCACCACCACGGCGACGGTGATCGCCATGACGAGGGTCTCGCCGATCGGCATGCGCTTGAGGGTGGATGGCCGGATCGAGTGCCAGTCGAAGGTGCCGACCGACACCAGGATCATGACGGCGACGAGCGCGGCCATGGGGATGTCGGACACGACCGGGCC
Organism: Actinomadura cremea; assembly: GCF_014648495.1. Taxonomy (GTDB): domain Bacteria; phylum Actinomycetota; class Actinomycetes; order Streptosporangiales; family Streptosporangiaceae; genus Spirillospora; species Spirillospora cremea. Next base: position 767,591 of record NZ_BMRF01000001.1, on the reverse strand, counting down.
GAACACGATGCACAGCACCATCAGGAACACTCCGGCCAGGAAGGTGGAGATCCGGGTGCGGGCGCCGTTCTTGACGTTGATCATCGTCTGGCCGATCATCGCGCAGCCGCCCATGCCGCCGAAGAAGCCGGTGACGATGTTGGCGACGCCCTGCCCGATCGACTCGCGCGTCTTGTTCGAGTGGGTGTCGGTGATGTCGTCCACGAGCTTGGCGGTCATCAGCGACTCCATCAGCCCGACGAGCGCGAACGCGAACGCGTACGGGGCGATGAGCGTGAGGGTGTCGAGGGTGAACGGGACGTCGGGAATGCCGAGCGTCGGCAGGGACGAGGGGAGCGCGCCCTTGTCGCCGACGGTCGGGACGGCGAGTCCCGCGGCGACCGTGATGACGGTGAGGATGACGATCGACACCAGGGGCGCGGGGACGGCCTTGGTGACGCGGGGGAACAGCACCATCAGCGCGAGCCCTCCGGCGGCCAGCGGGTAGACCGGCCACGGCACGTCCCGCAGTTCGGGGACCTGCGCCATGAAGATCAGGATGGCCAGGGCGTTGACGAACCCGACCATCACCGAGCGGGGCACGAACCGCATCAGGCGGGCCACGCCCAGGCTCCCCAGGACGATCTGGAAGACGCCGCCCAGGATGACCGCGGCGACCAGGTGGCCGAGGCCGTGCTGGATCGACAGCGGCGCGACCACCAGGGCGATGGCACCGGTCGCGGCGGAGATCATGGCGGGCCGCCCGCCGACGATCGCGATGGTGACGGCCATGGTGAACGAGGCGAACAGCCCGATACTCGGGTCGACCCCGGCGATGATCGAGAACGAGATCGCCTCGGGGATCAGCGCCAGCGCCACCACCAGGCCGGACAGCACCTCGACGCGAAGGAGCTTCGCGGTGATCGGCCGGCTCGGTTTCATGCGGCTCGCCAGGACGGCAGGCAGGGACAAGGCACTCCAGACACAAGGTCGCGCGCGCACCCTGTACCGGGCGCACGTCGCAGTGAACGAAGGGGCGGAACGGACGGCCCGGCCACGCCGCCGGGAAGACGCCGGGGATCGGCCGCCGGACGCGTCGGTGCGTCAGGCGGAACGCGGGCGCGGACGTCGCATCAGATCTGCGGCGTGCGCCGGCGCATGGTTCCCCCGAATCTCGGCCGATCGAAGGACTCGCCGCCACGAGGACGGCGGTCCGGGCGTGCGGAACGTTCCGCACGCATCCTTACTCTAACGTGACAGAAGAGTCGTTGGTGCGGATCGAGACGGTGATCACAGAACCGGCCGGTCTCCGGTCGCGGATCAGACCGATCCCGGTAGCGGTCCGTGCCCTGGGGGAAACGGCGTGTTCTCGCTCCACTTGCCGCGCCCCCCGCCCTCGCCGCGGCCCGGTTCTCCGCCCCGCACCGGTAGGCGCCGAACGCGAACTCCCCCAGCAGCCGCAGCCGCACGTCATGGAGGCCGGACGCATCGCCGAACAAGGCACCCACGACGAACCGATCGCCGCCGGCGCAGAATGTTCGACACCTGGACGGCACCAGCCTCCCCGGGGGGCTGTACGGCCCGCATCCGTCCGCCGAGAACTCCCCGTGGCGGCCGTGGACGCGCAGAGATGCTCGTCTCAGTCCGGGACGCCGGCGGCGAGCATCGGGATCAGGGTGAGGTCGGGCTTGTCGCGTTCGAGGGCGCGGACGCGCCATTTGTCGGGGAACACGGCGACGAACGCGCCGTCCAGCACGCGGGTGAGCACCTCGACGCCGCGCTGGGCGTCGAGGACGGGCGCCGACTCCTTGTCGGTGAGCCGCGCGGTGGTGTAGTCGAGGCGGGTGAGGTCGACGGGGGCGCCGAACTCGTCGGCCATGCGGGCGGTGACGACCTCGAACTGGAGCGGTCCGACGGCGGCCAGCACCGGGGCGCCGTCCCCGCGCAGGTCGCTGCGCAGGACCTGCACCACGCCCTCGTTGTCGAGCTGGTCGATGCCGCGGCGGAACTGCTTGGCGCGGCCGTTGTCCTTGACGTGGGCGACCATGAAGTGCTCGGGCGCGAACGCCGGGATCGGCGGGAAGGTCACCGGGCGCGCGCTGTAGAGGGTGTCGCCGACCTTCACCCCGGTGGCGTTCGGCAGCCCGATGACGTCGCCGGGGTAGGCGGCGTCGATGGTGGAGCGGTCGCGGCCGAAGACGGTCTGCGCGTGCTTGGTGGTCAGCGGGCGTCCGCTGGAGGCGTGGGTGAGCGTCATGCCGCGCTCGAATCGCCCCGAGCACACCCGGACGAACGCCAGCCGGTCACGGTGCGCGCGGTCCATGCCGGCCTGCACCTTGAACACCTGCCCGGCGAACGGCGCCTCGACCGGACGGTCCGTGCCGCGTTCGTCCGCTCGCGGGCCCGGGGCGGGGGCCAGCCGGCGCACGGTCTCCAGCAGGGCCTCGACGCCGAAGTTGGGCAGCGCTGCGCCGAACAGCACGGGGGTGCAGGTTCCGGCGGCGAACGCGTCCATGTCGAGGGTCGCGCCGATCTCGTCGAGCAGCGCGAGTTCCTCGGTCGCGGTCGTCCAGGCGTCGCCCTCCTCGGCAGCGGCCTGGTCGGCGGTGACGTGCTCGGCGATCGCGCGGGTGACGCCGCCGGGGGTGCGCCGGAACCGGGTGAAGGTGCCGCCGTCGCGCTCGATGAGGCCGCGGAAGTCGCCGGCGACCCCGACCGGCCAGTTCAGCGGCGCCGGACGCAGCCCGATCCGCTGCTCGACCTCGTCCAGCAGTTCCAGGGGTTCGCGGCCCGGACGGTCCCATTTGTTCACGAACGTGATCACCGGGATCTTCCGGTGGCGGCAGACGTCGAACAGCTTGAGCGTCTGCGCCTCCAGGCCCTTGGCCGAGTCCAGCAGCATGATCGCGCCGTCGACGGCCGCCAGCACCCGGTAGGTGTCCTCGGAGAAGTCCGCGTGCCCGGGGGTGTCCAGCAGGTTCAGCAGGGCCCCGCCGTAGGTGAACCGCAGCACCGACGAGGTGATCGAGATGCCCCGCGAGCGCTCCATGTCCATCCAGTCGGACGTCACCCCGCGCCGTCCGGCCTTGCCGTGGACGGCCCCCGCCTGCTCGATCGCCGCCGCGTGCAGGGCGAGCGCCTCGGTCAGCGTCGACTTGCCCGCGTCCGGATGGCTGATCACCGCGAACGTCCGCCTTCGCGCCGCCTCCGCGCGAACCTCGTCCGCCCCGGCGCCGCCCGATGGGTTCGCGCTCACCGCCGCTCCCCGTGAGCCGCCTCGCCCGCCCGCCACCACACGCGTTCGCCTGCTCCGCGCGCGACCGTGCGCGGTTCGTCCTGGAGCACCATCGTCCCTCCGTCTCCTCCTCGCGGGTCGGCCTCGGTGTGCACCCGGAAACCCCGGGCGCCACCAGCCCGATCTCCTCGTAACAGCGGATCGTGCGCAGCGGCGCCCCCGCCCCGTTCGGCGACCCCACCGATCCCGCGTCCCGCTCGCCCATCAACGACCCGCACGCCCTCCAAGACCCTACCCTCACGTTAGGGTGCCTAGTTGATCGTCGAACCGGCCCAACGGCCGCGACACGAGAGTTCCCGCGTCGCCGTCCGCAGGCGTGCCCGCGCCGGCTCGGGAACGCTTCGGGGCGAGCGCCGCGGCGTCCTCCCAGCAGCGGAACGCCATCGACGCGTTGATCGGGCTGGCCTACCGGCAGGGAGCACCCGAGAACGTCACCTCAGTCAGCCTCGGAAGCCGGCGAACGATCGATCAGGAAGCCGGGCGGCTCGCGTGTCCACGTCGGGACGTCCAGCTCACTGCGCACCCGCTGGGCCTCTTGCGGGTCGGTACCCGTCTCCGGGCCCAGTCCCTCGACCGGTTCCACCAGCCTGCGGAGGGATGTCGGACACCAGCCGGTGGTCCTCGCGCAGCTTGTCCAGCGTGGGCGCCGGCTCCGGATGCCGCTCGGCCGGCGCCGGGAACGCCGCGTCGTCCTCGCCGGTGTGGCGGCGCTCCAGCGCCGCGCAGAAGGTCAGGCAGTGCGCCCTCAGTTCTCTCGGCGGGACTCCGCCGTCGAGATGGGCGTCGACGTCGTCGCTGAGGCGGGCGACTCCGCACGAAGCCGGTCGTGAACCTGAACCAGTTGGTTTCCGAACGCCGTCAAGCGCTCTGAGGGGCTGCCGAAGGTTTCCATCGCCGGATCATCGTGGGGTGTACGGTCGCTGCGGTCAATCCCGCCACAGCCCGTCGGTGCGCCACCCTACTGTTACGAGAGCGCCCTGAGGTGCGACGCAACCGTCGCGGTGGCCGGACGGATCCAAAGGCTGCGTCGTAGCGCCGCCGACCATCAACGATCATCACCGACTCGCGAGGTTGAATCCCATGGGCGTACTGTTCGAAGAACTCGACTGGCGCACGACGCCCAAGGGCGTCATCAGCCTGCGACGTCGTCGTGACCCCGCTTCGGGCGTCGACGTCTACGAGATCAAACTCGATGACGACTTCCTCATGTCGAGCCTGTGGACGGTCGGCGAGACCGAGCTCGCCCGGCTCGGACTGGCCGCGTGCGCGACGGAGGACGCCACCGGCCTCGACGTCGTCGTCGGAGGGCTGGGGCTCGGCCACACCGCCATCGCCGCCCTGGACGATGACCGGGTGCGCTCGCTCGTCGTGGTGGAGGCACTCGGCGAGGTGATCGAGTGGCACCGCGCCGGGCTGGTCCCGCTCGGCGAACGGCTCACCTCCGATGCCCGCTGTCGGCTGGTCCCCGGCGATTTCTTCGCCATGGCCGAATCCGGGCTGGATCCGCAGGTGTCCGGAGCCCGATTTCACGCCGTCCTGGTGGACATCGACCATTCGCCGCGTCACGTCCTCAATCCCACCAACGCGGCGTTCTACCAGGAGGGGCCGCTGCGGCGCCTGGCCGAGCAGATCCACCCCGGCGGCGTCTTCGCTCTCTGGTCGAACGACCCGCCGGACGACGGCTTCACCGCCCTGCTCGGCGAAGTGTTTGGCGAGGTGGCCGCGCACGTCGTCGAGTTCCCCAACCCCGTCCAGGGCGGCACCTCGGCCAACACCGTCTACGTCGCACGCACCCCCGCCGAAAGCTGAACCCACGACCGGTCCCGAGGCCCTGCCGGACGTCGTCACCACCGAACCCAAGTGACCGTGGCGACCGAGGACAACGACAACTCCGCCGAGCAGCTGTTCCAGCGTCGGGCCCGCGAGTGGCGCACCCCGGCCTTGGCGAACATGCCCGGCGTCCCACGAGCCGGGCGGCGGCACGTGCCAACCGCGCGACCCGCGACGACCGGCGCGGGGCCTCACACCACAACGACGGCCGACGAAGGCAGCCGCAACTCTACCCTCTCGTTAGATTGAAGACGGCAAACGTGAACCACCAGACGGTTCGAGTCGCTCGACCTCGGCGCTGACGGCAGCACACGGCGGAAGGTGGCAAGCTTGACCAACGCTATGGATCACTCGTCCCCGGCACGACCGGCCGGAGGCGTGAGGAGGAACCCGATGGACGGCAGGCAGATGCAGATCGGCGAGGTCGCCGACCGAACCGGCTTGAGCCTGCGTACCATCCGCCACTACGAGGACGTCGGCCTCGCGCTCCCGACGGCACGCTCCCAGGGCGGCTTCCGCCTCTACACCGACGACGACGTCGCGCGGCTCCTGGTCATCAAGCGGATGAAGCCCCTGGACTTCACCCTCGAGGAGATGCGCGACCTGCTGACGATTCTCGACGAACTCCAGTCCGCCGACACCGACGAGAACACCCGCGCGGATCTCACCAAGCGCCTCGCCGTCTACCGGGCGCTGGTCGAGGAGCGCTGCGCGAAGATCCGCTCCCGCCTGTCCGACGCCGAACAGTTCTCCGCCGAACTCAGCACAGAACTCCGCAGACACCGCGCATAACCGGCAAGCCGCTGAGCAGTCGTTGCGGACAACGCCGACTCCCCCCACCCCGTTAGCCGTCGGCACACCCTGGATGGGTATTGCCGACCTGTGCCACCGTCCGGAGAGCGGAAGCCGGCCGCAGTGGTCGGCACATGGCGGGCCCGGGCGCCCTTACGCCGACCGCCTGGCCAGGTTGCTTGACGAGAAGAAGAAGCTTCATGGATCACCGCATCTCGCGCGTGCGCCGCAAGCTGGCCTCACTGGCCTATCAACCCCAGCGCAGCCACTCCTTCGGTGAAGAGCGCCACAAGTTCCAGCTCGGCCCCCGAATCTCCAAAAGGCGCATCGCTGCATTCGAAGCCGAGCACGCAATGAAACTGCCCGCAGCGTACCGGCAGTTCCTCCTGTATCTCGGCGGTACCGGCGCAGCCCCCTTCTATGGCCTCATGCCGCTGGAACGGTGCTCGTTGCGCACCATGAGCCCGCCCGGTTCCGCAGGAACCACGCGCGGGTTCGGACTGGCCGGCAGGGCGGACGAAGGCGATCTGTTCCTCCAGATCATCGAGATGGGGTGCACCGACGCCTGCCTCATCGCGGTCACGGGACCGCTCACCGGTCGCGTCCTCATCGGCGACCTCGAGGGCCACTGGGGCCCCAATGTCTCCTCGGCGTCCGACTTTCTGAGCTGGTACGAACGCTGGCTCGACCACATGCACGCCGGTCGCGACAACCGCGCTCTCGAACTCACCTCTCCGCGACTTCGCACGCACCCGGCCCGGCACCGTATGTCGTCAAAGCTCTGATTCCCCATGACCGTTTCGCCGGGGCTGGGAGCCTGCCTCGGAAGACCAGCCGGAGTGAGCAGCAGCTGATCGTTGGTCAGGCGCGTAGGTAGGCCATGAGAGCCTTGCCGCGGGGGGAGAGGCGGTAGCCGGTCTCCAGGCTTTCGGTCAGCCCCAGGGCCTTGAGGCGGCTGACGTCGGCCTTGAACGGGAGCTTGTCGCGGTTCAGGCGTTCGGCCAGGTCCACGGCGCGCAGGCCGGGGTGGTCCTCGATGAGGCGAAGGACCTCGCGAGTCCAGGGGGCGCGGCGGCTGCGCGCGTCGATGGCGTCCAGGGTGGCTTTGAGTTCGGCAAGCTCCTGGTCGGTCAAGTCAGCGTTTCCGGCCAACTCCGCTTCGGGGCTGGGCCCGCCGAGGTGGAGCATAACGCGGTGGTAGCCGCCCTCCTTGGTGCTCTTGGACAGCGCGGTGAGCAGGGCGTCGCGACCTGGGAAGCCGGAACGGAGGGCGTCCTCCTCGGTGATCTCCTCGGGCGTGACGGCCGTGACCGAGTCGATGACGATGATCCCCGCCCAGGTGCGCTGGGTGCTCCCCGGGCGGACCGGGGGCTTGGCCCACACCCGGAACACCCGATCAATCTGCCCGCCCAAGATCCCCTCAAGGACCTCCCGCCTGAACAGCATCGTTCCCCCTGAGCGACTCGCCTCTCCCTTCCGCAATCTTCTCTGAAAGAACCCAAGGATGACCACCCGGAAGGGGACCATGTCTGACGAGCCCCCGTAAATCGACAGGCTCGTGACGGCCCGCCCCTGCGAAGACAGGAACGGCTCCGCAGGCAAATCGTCGGGGCTCCATACCGACCTGGCGAAAAATCACGGGTCGCCCGGACCACGCTCAGCGACTGGGTCCGGGGACGCGCGCTCCCGCAGGACGTCGAATCCGTTCCTCAGAACCGTCGAAGCGGCGGAAGCGGCCGGCAGCGGCCAAGTGTCGTGCAGTACGAACGCGAGCCGATCGGACGAGGCAGCAGTGGTTCATCGATGAAGTAGCAGGCGAGGCCGACCTCACCGTCATCGGTACGCACCCTCTGGGCATGCTCGCGAGTGGGATGACCCGCGCTGTCGTGCTGGAGATGGGTGTTGTAGACGGTCAGCGGGACGGGTGTCGTTCCCAGTCGAGGATGGGACTCTCGGTCAGGATCGCCGTCCCGTACTGGCGGCGGGTGCCGCTGCGACGCGATGGCCGCACCACGGCCACACCAGGGAACAAAAAGAACTCCTTCAAGATCATAAATGTCCTCACCCGCAGGTCAACCAACTCATGGTGGCCGAACGCGCCGTCTGCCAACATGGCTTCGCCTACCTGAAGGCATGGCGGAGCCTGACCAAGGACCGCCTTGATCCCGCCCGCGCCACCCACCTGCTTGCGCTCCCTGCTCGTCCTCACCGGCCACCACATCACCCGGTAACAGACGATCACCGGCTCCAGTACCCGCCCGCCACCGGCGCAAGCGTCACCACCCCCGGCTGACGCCCGGCCATCAGCCACCTGACCTGCGACTTCGGGATAGGACTAGCTCACTGGACATCGCTGTTGTGCACACATGGGGCGCGGTGTGGGTGGGCGGGATGTGGCTGATACTTCGGACCGTCTACGGGGAGGGGTGTGCTTCCAGAGGTGTCCAAGGCGGCGGCGGAGGCTGTGGCGGCGGTCGTTCCGCGCCGATCGCAGACGGGGCACCCGCCGCCACCAACGTGATCTCGTTCGCGGACCGCCGCAACAGGCGCGGCAAGCACGCAGGGTAACCAACCTGAGTGGGTCGGCACCTGACATCGTCTGGTGTCAAGGGCACTCCGCCGACGTTCCGTGCACACCTGGCGAGGAAGAACGGACATCTAGAACACGACAGGGGCTTCCCGAGAAGCAAGCTTCTCGGGAAGCCCCTGGTCAGGTGGCGGAGGATCGGGGATTTGAACCCCGGATGGGCTTGCACCCAAACCGCATTAGCAGTGCGGCGCCATAGACCGGACTAGGCGAATCCTCCAGTGGCCCTCGGGCACAGGACAGGCTACCGGTTCGGCGTGCCGACCGGCAAAACCTGAGCCCGGGTCACTGAAAGCATAGCCCGGAACATCCCCTTACGCGGACGGTCCGCTCCCGGGGCCGCGGGAGCGGAGGTCGTCACCGTCAGCCGCCGAGGCGGAAGCCCGAGTAGCCGCAGGCCTCCCCGAGCTCCTGGCCGTGCTGCTGCATCTGGCTGATGTTCGGCGCGCCGCCCGAGAGGTTGCCCGAGGACAGCTTCTTGAGGCTTTCGGCGACCGTCTCCAGGTCCGTGGCGAACGCGGAGGCGGCGGACGCGACGTCGCCACCGGCGTTCTGGCCCTCGCTACGGATCGTGGAAGCGGCGTCGAGCCACTCGTTGGCGGTCTGGTCGGTGCCGCCGCCGGTGAACGACGGGCTGCTGGACGCGATGCCGCGGAGCTCCGTCTCGATGTTCTTGCACGCCTCGTCCTTGGCGCCGCCGCCGGCGATGTCCCCGAGAGGACCGCAGGCGGTGGAGGTCAGCAAAGCGCCACCGACGGCGAGGGCGCCGACCAGCTTGGTGGCAGACATGCGCATGTTTGCTCCTTCTAGGGGGTTTGGGGCTTCGGACGAGGGTAGACCGCGCAGGTCACTTACGTCTCGATTACCGGTTTGGCGTCTGACGGCCACGAACGGTTCCGTGACCCACGTCACGTACGTCCGGGCTCCGTTGGAACCGATTCGCGACGACCCGGCGGACCCGGTACAGTATTCAGCGGTAGGCACCCGTAGCTCAATGGATAGAGCATCTGACTACGGATCAGAAGGTTTGGGGTTCGAATCCCTACGGGTGCGCACAGGTCAGAAGCCCCTTGCGATCATCGCAAGGGGCTTCTGTGCTAGCGGGCTTGCTAACAGCGCGCTCGGCTACGCGACGTCCTCCACCCGCCGGGCGAAGATCTCGGCGGCCTCTACGAGCTGCTGATTGACCACGTGGGCGTAGACCCGCAGCGTGATGGACGGGTCCGCGTGCCCGAGCCGAGCGGCGACGACGTGGACGGGGACGCCCGCCAGGAGGAGTGTCGTGGCGTGGACGTGCCGCAGGTCGTGAAGACGCGCGTGCGGCAGCGGCTCAGTGGGAGGCGTCCCGTCCTTGGGAGCGTTGTGCAGCTTGATCAGTGACGTCATGAGCGATGACGCGGTGTCCGGGTGGATCGGCTCGCCCCATCCGGTGGCGAACACGAAGCCGTCCGCGTCCTTCTCCGCGCCCTTCCAGGACTTGCCGACCTTGAGCTTGTCCTCGAGCTGGCGCTTGCGATGCGCCCTGAGGACGTCGACCGTTCCAGGGTCGATGCTGACCATGCGAGACCGGCCGCTCTTGGTCGTCCCCTCGATGCGCTCCCCTGCGATGAACGCGGCCGAACCTCGGATGTGGACCGAGGCGCCGTCGAGGTCGACGTCTCGCCACCGCAGATTGAGCAGCTCCCCGCGGCGCGCCCCGGTGTACGCGGCCAGGTGGAAGAACGCGGACAGCCGGTGAGTCTCGGCGGTCTTGAGGAAGGCCCGCAGCATGGCAGGTGTCCAGACCTCGCCAGGTTCGGCCGGACGCATCCGAGGCCGCTTCGCACGTTCGACCGGGTTGGACGGGATCACCTGGTCGACGACTACGGCGTCCCCGAACGCCTTGCGAAGCACCGCGTGCACGTAGGCGACGGTGCGTGGGGAAGGCCGGCCCCCCTTCGGCCCCCCGTCGTGACGAGGTCGCGGTAGAGCTTGGTGATCTGGCCGGGACGGACGGCTTGCAGCCGCAGGCCGCCGATGTTGGGCTTGATGTGCCGTTCGATGAGGTGGCGGTAGTCGGCCAGTGTCTTGGGCTTGATCTCGACGGCGTGGGCGTCGAGCCACTCGTCGAGGTAGTCGCCCACGGTGATGGCGTTGCGGTCGATGTACTCCGGCGGGTGTGCCCAACCCATCCGCCTGCGGGGGCGGGTCGACCACATCGATCCTCTGACCGGTGAGGTCCTGCACCGGTACTCGACGGCGCAAGAGCCGGGCGGGGTGCTGCGGGTGGCGTGCAGGACCCGCCGCGCGTCCCGCTGCCCGGCATGCGCGGAGCTCTACCGGGCCGACACCTACCCACTCGTCCGCGCCGGACTCGTGGGCGGCAAGGGCGTCCCCGGCTCGGTCACCGAACACCCGGCGGCATTCGTCACCCTCACCGCACCTTCGTTCGGGCCGGTGCACTCCCGGCGGGTCCTGCATCGACCTGACGTGCGTGATGGCGGCCGGTGAACGCCAGCGCGATAAGCGCACCGGACGCGCGGGCGGGCGGCTCTCCTGGCCGACCCTCGTGCTGGTCGGCGGCATCCTGCTCTCGCTCGCCGCTAACCTCGCGCAGGCTCACCCGTCGGTGTGGGGCTGGATCACCGCGGGCACTCTGGCGGGCGCGTTCCTGGTCGCGGTCTCCATGCTGGTACGCCGCCGGGCAAGCGCAGGGCCGGCTGACCCCTCGGCGGCCCCGGCTGACGCTGCGTCCCTCGACTCGTCGGGCGTCCCGTCCCCGGTGGTGGCCTCGTCCCCGGCGGCGTCGTCCTCGCCGTGGGTGGTGTGGGACGAGCGTCCCGCGCCCGCTGCGGCCGTCCCGTCCGTCGCCGATGACGTCTCGCTCCTCGACGGTCAGGACGGTGCAACACCGGACGAGCGCGAGGACGAGTGGGAGGAAACCGAGGACGGCGAGGACGCGCAGACGGTCATCCCCGTCCCCGTCGACGAACCGGCCGAGACGTCCCCGGCGGCTCCGCTGGTGGCCTTCGCCCGCCGGGTCGCCACCGAACACCACGACACCCACGGACGCCCGATCACCCGTGACGCACTGCGCGCCCGCCTCGGTGTGTCCAACCAACTCGCATCCCACCTGCTCCGCCAGATCCGCACCGAATCGACCCCCGTCGCCTGACCGCACCCCGGGAGGTATCCACCGATGACCGCTCACCACTCGTCGCCGGTCGTGCCCGGTGACCTGTTCGCCCGGCACCAGACCATCACCGGACTGCGCGCCCTGACCGGCGACAAGGTCCAGCCGTGCCGGCCCCGACGCAACGGCGGCGACTACGAGCACGGGCGGCCCGTCTCCTGCATCGTCCGGCACGGTACGGAAGTCGATCACTTTAGACCGTGTCCTACGTGGTGGTTTTGAGCAGGCGTTTGTAGCAGGTGAGTGCGGCGGCGAGACCAAGAAAGGCCAGGTAGTTGCGGGGGTTGCGTTCGTAGCGCGGGGACAGGCGGCGGTAGCCGGTCAGCCAGGAGATGGTGCGCTCGATCATCCAGCGATGCCGTCCGAGCCGTTCGCCGGACTCGATTCCGACACGGGCGATGCGCGGGAGAATACCCACGCTGCGGAGCCATCGGCGCAGGTCGGGACGGTCGTAAGCCTTGTCCGCGTGCAGCTTGCCGGCCTGGCGGAACCGACCCCGTTCCGGGCCGTGTCTCGTTTGGAATCCGGCCACCATCGGCTTCAGGCCGTGCATGTCGTGAACGTTGCCCGCCGAGACGCCCACCACGACGGGCAGCCCGGCCGCGTCGGACAGAACGTGCAGCTTGGAGCCGGGTTTCCCACGGTCAACGGGGCTGGGACCGGTGTGCTCGCCCCCTTTTTCGCCCGTACGTGGGCCGAGTCGAGGATGATCCGGGACAGGTCCAGCAGCCCCTCATCGGCGAGCCGGTCGAGCAGGACTTGGTGGAGCCGTGCCCACACCCCGGCCCGCGACCAGATGGTGAACCTGCGGTGCACGGTCGACTTGGACGCCCCGAAACACGGCGGGAGAGATCGCCAGGCACAGCCGCTGGTCAGCACATAGACGATGGCTGCGAACACCGCCTCGTCATCGATGTTCGCCGTTCCTCCGCCCTGGGGCCGCACCCGCGGCGGGGGCAGCAGCGGCCGCACGACCTCCCACAACCCCTCCGGCACGACCCAGTCCCACCGACCCTCACTCACGGCAAGATCAACGATCACCCCACCACGTAGGACACGGTCTTAGACGTCGTTTCATCTGGTGAGGTGGCGGTAGCAGATGAGGGCGGCGGCGATGCCGACGAAGGCCAGGAAGTGCTCGGCCTTGCGCCGCGATCGAAAGGAGTCGGGCCCGTCAGGGCCCCCCTTTGGCGGCGCGGACGCCGACCGAGTCGATCGCGCACCTCGACCAGTCCAGCTCACCGGCCGCGCCGAGTTCGTCCAGCAGGACCCGGTGGAGCTTGGCCCATACCCGCGCGGCGCTCCACTCGGTGAAGCTGCGGTGCACCGTCTGCCAGGACGCGTCGAAGGTGGGCGGGAGCCGCGTCCTGGCACCTAATCACCAGCGACATAGAGGTCCATAACGCGGTCGGGACGACCAATGGAAGACCAAGAATTCCCGGACCCGTTGTACCGAAATACGGTCCCATCGTTACCCACGCGATACACCGTCTCGTCTGTGACCGCGCAGGAGCGGGTCTGGTCGCCAATGCGTTCCCAGTTGCCTGGGGTGCCTCGATACCGGAAGACCCCGCTCACTCCGTCAAGGGCGGTGGCGATGAGGCCGAAACCCCCGACAAAGAGTTGGGCGGCGCCATTAGGGGGACCGCCAATGTCTTCCCATGAAGTTCCGCCATTGTACTTGAATACCGTGTTGCCAAGGGGGTGTGAGCGATAAACCGTATCCCCCACTGCATAAGCCGAACCACTGGGGCCGATGCGTTGCCAGTCGTTCGGGTTTCCGGTGTAGAGGAAGGTGTCACCAAAGACATCGGGCATGTGCGCTACTACACCAGCGGAACCCGCTGCGCGCAGATGCGCAGGGCCGCCAACATTGCTCCAGAGTGGGGTTGTGCCATCGAAACCGTCAAACTGGAGCACCTGACTACTATTTGGAGTTGTCTTGTAGACCGTTTCATCGGAGACGGCGTATGTCGAACCACGCTCACCCATAGAGAACCAGTCAAAGGGCGTACCGCTATAGCCAAGTATCTGCCCCGTCTCGCCGCCGGTCCCTCCTACAATAATTCCCCACCTTCCGCCCACCGTCTCACTGACGGTGACCGGTCCCCTGATCTGAGTCCACGAAGTCCCGGAGCCGTTGTACCGATGTACTCCGATGATACTGTCCTGAGCGTCGATAGTTACCGCGTTAACAGTAAGGGCCACAGCTCTCTCCGTTTCTCGCAGGAGCCATCGACCCGGATATCACACTACGGAAACCGTAGCTTTCGTAGAAACCGAGTCACGGCGAAGCATTGCGCTGAGGATCGGAAGCGAGGAGCCGGTAGGACTCTACTCCCATGGACCTCGTCCCTATATTTATTCAGTGTTCTAAATAGTGCATTAAGGATGCAACGTATCATTGGCCACGTGCGAGCAAAGAAAATTCCCTACTTTCCAAGGGTCGTCCCTGCGGCAGGAATCTCGTAGAACTAGCGTCTGCCGCCCGGCGTCGGCGGCTTCGGCCTGTACGGGGGCGCCAGAGGGTGTCTGAAAGGGGCACGGCGGACGGCCGGTGAGGCGGCGCAGCAGGATCATGAACTTCGCCAGATAGATGACGTTCTCCAAGGTGCTGAGCCGGTACTCGTGGTGGTCCTTGGACAACCGGGGATGCTTGCCCTGCCAAGCGGAGGTCCGTTCCACCGCCCATCGCCGTGGGAAGGTGTCACTGGCCTTGGACAGCAGCACCATTGCGCCGTCGCGGCCGCTGACCGAGGCCGGACTGACGTTGGTGGCCAGCACGGTCCCTGTGATGCGACCAGCAGGTGCCGTTTGAACCCGACGACCTTGGCACCCGGTGAGATCCCTTGCCGAGGTTAAGGATCTTAAGCAGCGAGAACGGCCCCCGACCAGCGGTTACTCGGGTCGGGGCCGTCTCGTCCGTTCGACTATACGGCTGGCCTTGCCACCTCCCGGCGTGGAGCGCTCGCACACAGGGAGGACAGAGAACCAAGCAAGGCAAAGCCTAGGATGTCGGTCCTTGCTTCTGGTGCTCTCACCGACTCACGGCGTGTCGAGACGGCAGAAGCCTCGAAACCAGCGGCGGCGCCCGCTGAGCCAGGGCCGCGGGACGGGTTTGCGTGCTAACGCGGGTGCTGACAACGGCGCTGGATGACCTTGGACAGCAGGGGACGCGCGAGAGAGGCGCGGCCAGGTCAAGAGAGGGCTATGGACGCCTCTGGACGACGTCGATCTTGCTACGGATCAGAAGGTTCGGGGTTCGAATCCCTACGGGTGCGCAGCAGGTCAGAGGCCCCTTCCGATCATGGAAGGGGCCTCTTGCGTTGGCCATGGGAGCCACGCTGGGAGCCACGGGCGCCGATCATGCTCCGAAGAGAGCCTCGCTCATCGCTTCGGCCGCCGCCCGCTTGTCGTTCACCAGGATGTGACCGTAGGCGTCCTTCGTGATGGCGATGCTCGCGTGCCCGAGAAGCTCGGAGATGATGTGTCACGGCGGCCCCTGCGCCAGCGTCTGCGAGGCCCCCGAGCGCCGAAGCTCATGCGGGTCCCAGTGGCCGAGCCCGGCACGCTGCGCGATCTTGGAGGTCTTGGCCGCCCCGTGCGGAGCAGCCGACAGGTGCGGCGACGTCGCGGTGGACGGTGCCTTCTTTCTCCGCTTGGGACAGCGCCTTCCGCAGGATCGTTCGAATGCTGTTGGCGCTGTAGCGCGGACGCGAAGGCCGCACGGAGGGTCCCCAGGTGGACGCCTCACGTGACGATCGTCTACAGCCGGTGTTATCGGATCCAGTCGTCGTTATTGTCGGTCACCACGGTGCTCTGGCCGGCGACCAGGCGCCATTGCCCCTCTTCCTTGGCCATGACGAGCAGGGGTGTGCTCTCGTGCTCATCCTCGGTCAGCCGACCGTCGACCGTCGACCACCGCCGCTGACGCACCTTGGCCGCGGCGACGTCGGGCCGGATGAACACCACGTGCGTGACCTCCAGCGTGGTTTTCGCGCCCTGCATCGCTCCGGGGAGCACCTTGCGCGTGAACTCCGCGATGGCGTCGCGGTCCAGAAGGTTTCTGCCACCGGCAGTTGTCCAGACGGCGTCGTGCCGGAACAGGTCGATGAACTCTTGAGCGAGTTCGTTCATCTGGGAGTGCTCGATCGTGGCGGCCACCTGCTTGATGGCCTCGATGTCCGCCGCGCGTGCCTGCGCGGCGATGTCCGTTGTACTCATAAAGATCACTGTGGAACATCAACAAAACTCGAGGTCAAGGGGCTTCTGTGCTGAGGGGCTTGCTCACAGCGCGTCCGGCCACGCGACGTCCTCCAGCCGCCGGGCGAGGATCTCGGCGGCCTCCGCGAGCTGGTGGTTGACCACCTGGGCGTGGACCCGCAGCGTGATGGACGGGGCAGCAAGGCCGAGCCGAGCGGCGATGACGGGGACGCTCGCCAAGAGGGCGTCGTCGCGTGGATGTGCCGCAGGTCGTGCACAACGAGCACACCATCGGCCCGTTGGCTATCAAGCCGGTTCCCGACATGGGCCGGCGAACGACTGCGTCCAGGCGACGCAGGGATGCGCCGCCTGGACGGCCACATCAGGCACCGAGGCGAGTAGGCATGCGAAGCACTCGCAGTCTTCGGAACCGGGTGAGGAGCCGACACCGCCCGCGCTTCGTCGCCCCGACGATGAACCACTGAAGGCCCGCACCAAGTTCGATCCGCCATCGCCGACACCGACCAGGCGACCAAGACAGCCGTCCCGCAAGCCCGGCCCGCTCACGCCGGCGACCTCGAAGCGCTCCGGCCCGACGGCCCCACCATCGGCGGCCAAGGAACCTAGGGACACGACCCCGGCAACCAGCTGAACGAGAACGTTCTCCGCGGTGTCAGGCGCCTGCCTGAGAGCGGTGAGGTGAACAGGGGGACGAGAAGTAGTGTTACCAAGCCTCTAACGACGTAGGGGCGGGTGGCGAGGTCGACGTCAGCTGATGAGCTCGTTGATGGCGACGGCGATCAAGACGGCGGCGGCCGCACAGATGAGGACGATTTTCTGGCGCCTGCTGCGTTGCGGACGGCCACCGCGTTCCTGCAGCTCCTGGACGACGGCACGCGCGCCCTCTTGGGTTCGTGTGCGTCCCCATTGGCCGTTGCCGCCACCGGACATCGCCATATTCACCGCCCCTTCAATCACATTGTAGAGGATCAGGTTTCACGGGCGCTGTCGCCCGGAGGTCGCTGCCTCGATTCGAGATGACCTCCAGCAACGTATGGCTCCGCCTACTTCCAAAAGGTCGGTGCGCGTCTGGAGATCGCGTGTGTTTACGCGGCCCGAGCATGGTGACCAGGCCGGTGGTGGCGTGTGCTGGTCGGGTTTGGGGCAGTCGCTCTTGTTGGAGCTTCGTACGCGGCAAAATGGGGGCTTGGTCGCGTTGCTTCGGCCGGATGCGGCTTCCGGTTGCTTGGGTGGTCGGGCATCGTCGGGACGGACGCCGCTTCCTGATCGGCTGTCGTGTTGTTCGCGTGCGGTGCTCCAGCGGTCAGGAGCCTGTCGGACGGTGTGGAGGTGCGATGAAGGTCGCGTTCGTCGGGGATGTCCACGGGTGCGTGCTGCACGCGTTGGGTGCGGTGGCGATGCTGGCGGACGAGCGAGGGCTCGACGCCGTGGTCCAGGTCGGGGATCTGGGGGCGTTCCCGTCGGTGGAGCGGTGGGACGACTCGTCGCGGAGGTTCGGGGCCGATCATCCCGCGCAGCACGACTTCTTTCGGTTGCTGGATCCGTCGCCGCGGCTCGCCGACGGGGTTCGGCTGGCGTTGACGCGGGTGCCGCAGGTGCTGTTCGTCGCGGGCAATCACGAGGACCACGAGTGGCTCGCCGGTATGCAGGGGTCCGTGGACCCGCTCGGCGCGTTCGTCCACGTGCCGTGCGGGACGGTCATGGACGTGGCCGGGTTGAAGGTCGCGTTCCTGGGGCTCATCGAGGAGATGGACTACGACGCCGGGGCGTATGCGAGGCTCTCGGACGTGGAGCCCGGCAGTGTCGATGTGCTCGTCACCCACGACGGTCCCTATGGGATGTCGAGTTACCGGGGCGTCGTGCAGGGGTCGTTGAAGATGACTGCACTCCTTGAACGTCTGCAACCGCGGGTGCACGTCAGCGGTCATTACCACCATGAGAACGGTCCTCGGCAGTACGGGGAGACGGTCTCGTATGCGCTCGGGCAGCTGGTGCAGCCGAAGGCGAAGCGGGGTGAGCCGGTCAATCCTCGGCAGGAGGTCATGCCCGGGAGCATCGGGCTGCTCGACACGGAGACGTGCGAGTTCGAGTATGTGCGCGATGCGTGGCTCGCGGACGTGCGGGGTGACGAGCTGGATCTCGTCCGGTTGCTTTCCTAGGGACGTGGCCGCCGGCTTTGAGTGCCGATTCGCGACGTCGAATTCCGTGGCCTGGACGGCGGTAAGAATGGTGGCCCTGTCGGTGGGTGGGGTTAACGTTCGGGTTTATGGGTGTTCGGTCCATCAAGGGGGACGCGACGTCGCCGCAGGCGAAGGGCGTGAAGATCGTCGCGCACGTGTGCAACGATCTCGGCGGCTGGGGCAAGGGGTTCGTCCTCGCGGTGTCGCGGCGGTGGACGGAGCCGGAGGCGGAGTACCGGGCGTGGCACCGGGCGCGGGCGGGGAACGACTTCGGGCTGGGGGCCGTTCGGTTCGTGCAGGTGGAGCGGTACATCTGGGTGGCGAACATGGTCGCGCAGCGGGGGATCAGGCCGAGTAGGAGCGGGCCGCCGATCCGGTACGACGCGCTCGACCGGGCGCTGGAGGCGGTCGGCGGACGGGCGCTGGAGCTGTCGGCGAGCGTGCACATGCCGCGGATCGGCTGCGGTCTCGGGGGCGGGCGCTGGGAGCGCGTGGAGCCGCTGATCGAAAGGCGGCTCGTGGAACGCGGGGTGCCCGTGACCGTATATGAGTAGGACGCAAAAGTCGGCGCGGCGGCACGCGCGGGGCGATTGTGGCCGGTGCGCGGGCGGCGGATGGATGGTTGGGCGGTCCGATTCCCGTCGGCCCGTGGAGTGGCGATGAAGGTGAAGGAGCGGGAGGTCACCGCGCGGCGGCTGCTGCGTTCGGCGGCCAAGGCGTCGTTCGATCCCGGTGTGGAGATCGACTGGAATGCCCCGATGGAGCCGGGGAAGTTCTATATGCCGCCCGAACGCGTGTCCCTGTACGGGACGGACGTGTGGGGGCGGCTCGACGACGAGCAGCGCATCGAGCTGTCCCGGCACGAGCTGGCGAGCATGACGTACGTCGGCATCTGGCTCGAGGTGTCGCTGATGCAATTGTTCATGCGGTTCGTCTACGATCTCGACCCGCGCAGCGCGCACGCGCAGTTCGCGCTGACCGAGGTCGGTGACGAGACGCGCCACTCGGTGATGTTCGGCCGGCTGCTCGATCGGCTCGGCGCCCCGCGCACCCGGCTGCCCGGCGTCGTCCACGGTGGCGGGCGGCTGTACAAGGCCCTCGGGTCGGGGCCGGCGATGTGGGCGACGTTCCTGGTCGGCGAGGAGGTCTTCGACCGGATGCAGCGGGCGATCATGGACGATCCGCGCGTGCAGCCGCTCGTCCGCGAGGTCAGCCGCATCCACGTCGTCGAGGAGGCCCGGCACGTCCGGTTCGCCCGGGAGGAGATCGTCCGGAGCATGCGGGGCCTCGGACGGGCGCGGCTGGCGGCCCACCGGCTCACGGCGGCGGTCACGGCGACCGCCCCGGTCGGCTTCATGATCGATCCGGTGGTGTACCGGTGCGTCGGGCTGGAGCCGGAGGAGGGGCGGCGGCTCGCGATGGAGAACCCCTGTTACCGGGAGACGCTCCTGTGGATGGGCGAGAAGATCGTGCCGTTCCTGGTGGAGTTGGGGCTGGTGGAGGGGCCGGGACGGGCGTTGTGGCGGCACACGGGTCTGCTGTGACGGGCGGGCCCTCGGGCGAGGGCCCGCCCGTCGTTCAGGCGCCGATCGCGGCCATCATCGGCTCCCAGTAGCGGTCCATCTCGGGCCGCCACGCCTCCCAGTTGTGCCAGCCGTCCTCGTAGACGTGCGAGGTGACGGGGATGTCGAGGGCGTCGAGGCGGCGCAGGAACGACTCGGTGGTGCGGCCGCACGTGACCTCGTGAATCTGCACCGACTCCTCCTCGCCGGGGGCCGGGGCGTCGTGCGGGCCGGGCAGGCCCGTCGTGCCGCTGGACACGAAGAGGCCGACGCCGCGCAGGTTCCGGGCCAGCACCCACGGGTCGTGCGCGAGCCAGTTCTCGGTGTGGACGCCCGGAATGCCCCAGACGTCCATGGCGTCCTCGGTCTCGGTGTAGAGGGCCTGCGTGAGCACCAGCATGGTCGGAACGCCCGGCATGGTCATGTGCATGACGCCGCTGGACGCGGCGACGTACTCGAAGAGGCCGGGGTGCCGTGCCGCGTAGGCCATCGCGCCGCTCGCACCGGAGGAGATGCCCATCGCGGCCCGGGTCGTCCCCGCGTGGAAGTTGCGCTCCATGAGCTGGACGACCTCGGTGGTGTGGAACGTCTCCCACATGGGCGGGCCGCCCGCGCCGTCGTTGTACCAGTCGACGTACGCGCCGTTGGCCGCCTCGGGCATCACGACCATGACGTCGTGCCGGGCGGCGTACTCCTCGATGTCGGTGCTGCGCGTCCACGAGACATAGCCGTCGCGGCCCCCGTGGTAGGCGTACACGACGGGCCAGGTGCGTCCGGCGTCCGGGGACCAGCCGTCCGGCACCAGGACCCGCACCTTGACCTGCTGCGCCAGGCTCGGGGTGTCGACGGTGACGTCGAACGCGCGGTCGTCCGGCCAGGTCTGGT
Organism: Actinomadura cremea; assembly: GCF_014648495.1. Lineage (GTDB taxonomy): Bacteria > Actinomycetota > Actinomycetes > Streptosporangiales > Streptosporangiaceae > Spirillospora > Spirillospora cremea. The sequence goes on along the minus strand of NZ_BMRF01000001.1, from coordinate 747,085 downwards.
CCGTGATGCGCGCGCCGGTGTCGGCGGGCGCGAAGGACGGCGCGGCGGCGGCCGGTACGGGCGACAGGACGGGCAGGACGACCAGCAGTGCGGCGATCGCCGCCCGTGCGGCCCGGCCCGCGAGCCCGCGGGGACGGCGCGCCTGCGCGCGCGTGAGGTGGGTCATGCGAGGAAGCTAGGGTCGCCCGCGCGCGGCGACATCGCACGCGGGCAACGAATGCCGGTGCCCGATTTGCGCACCGCGTGCGTGGACGCGGGTCAGACGGCGGCGAGGGTCTCGAGGACCTGGTCGCCGTACTTCGCGAGTTTGTTCTCGCCGACGCCGGTCACGCCGCCCAGTTCGGCGAGGGACGTGGGACGGGCGGTCGCGATCTCGCGGAGGGTGGCGTCGTGGAAGATCACGTAGGCCGGGACGCCCTGTTCCTTCGCCGTCGCGGCGCGCCAGGCGCGCAGGCGCTCGAACAGCGGCGCGGCCTCGGCGGGCAGCTCGACGGGGGCCTTGCGGTCCTTCGCGGCCTTCGCCTTCGCGGTCGACCGTTCGGGGTCGCGGCGCATCATCACCTGGCGGCCGCCGCGCAGCACCTCGCCGCTGGCGTCGGTGAGGACGAGCGCGCCGTAGTTGCTCTCGACCGCGATCAGCCCCTGGGCGAGGAGCTGCCGGACGACGCCGCGCCACTCGACGTCGCGCAGCTCGGCGCCGATGCCGAACGTCTTCAGGTCGTCGTGGTCGAACTGGATGACCTTCGCGTTCTTCTTGCCGAGCAGGATGTCGACGATGTGCCCGGCGCCGAACTTCTGCCGCCGCTCGCGATCGAGCCGCACGACCGTCGACAGGACCATCTGCGCGGGGATCGTCGCGTCCCACGTCTCGGGCGGGGCGATGCAGGTGTCGCAGTTGCCGCAGGGCTCGGCGGCCTGCCCGAAGTAGTTCAGCAGCTGGACGCGGCGGCACCCGGGCGTCTCGCAGAGCGCGAGCATCGCGTCGAGGTGCGTGCCCTGCCGGCGGCGGAACGCGGCGTCGCCCTCCCCGGAGTCGATCATCTTGCGCAGGTTGACGACGTCCTGCAGGCCGTAGGCGAGCCAGGCCGTGGACGGGAGCCCGTCGCGTCCGGCGCGTCCCGTCTCCTGGTAGTAGCCCTCGACCGACTTCGGCAGGTCGAGGTGGGCGACGAACCGGACGTCCGGTTTGTCGATGCCCATGCCGAACGCGATCGTCGCGACGACGACGAGCCCGTCCTCCCGCAGGAACCGGGACTGGTTCGTCGCGCGCGTCGCGGCGTCGAGGCCCGCGTGGTACGGGACGGCCTCGATGCCGTTCTCGCTGAGGAACCGGGCGTGCTTCTCCACCGAGTTGCGCGACAGGCAGTAGACGATGCCCGCGTCGCCCTTGTGCTCCGTCTGCAGGAGTTTGAGGAGCTGGCGCTTCGCGTCGGTCTTCGGCTCGATGCGGTACTGGATGTTCGGACGGTCGAAGCTCGCGACGAAGTGCCGCGCCCGCTCGAGGTCGAGCCGGGACGCGATCTCCGCGCGGGTCGCCTCGGTCGCGGTGGCGGTGAGGGCGATGCGCGGGACGTCCGGCCAGCGTTCGTGCAGGCCGGACAGCATCAGGTAGTCGGGCCGGAAGTCGTGCCCCCACTGCGACACGCAGTGCGCCTCGTCGATCGCGAACAGCGACACGTCGCCGCGGTCGAGCAGTTCGACGGTCGCCGGGAGCCGCAGCCGCTCGGGCGCGAGGTAGAGCAGGTCGAGCTCGCCCTGGACGAACTGGGCCTCGACGATGCGGCGCTCGTCGAGGTCTTGCGTGGAGTTGAGGAAGCCCGCGCGGACGCCGAGGGCGCGCAGGGCGTCGACCTGGTCCTGCATGAGGGCGATGAGCGGGGAGATCACGATGCCGGTGCCCTTCCGGACCAGCGCCGGGATCTGGTAGCACAGCGACTTCCCGCCGCCGGTCGGCATCAGCACCAGCGCGTCCCCGCCGGAGACCACGTGCTCGACGATGCCGCGCTGGCCGTCCCGGAACGTGTCGTAGCCGAACACGCGCCGCAGCGTCTCGTCGATCTCCGTCACCGGGGTCTCGCGCGCCTCGGGGACCTCGGGGACCTCGGGAGTCTCGGGGGAGGACATTCGCCCATACTAGGAGCCGTCGCCGACACGGTGCGTCACTTCGCGACCTTGTGGATAAGCTCCTCGGTCAGGTCGTCGAGGCCGTCGGCGACGTGCGCGGCCAGCGCCAGCGCGTCCGGCGCGGGCGGGTGCGCGGGGCGCGGGACCGCGATCACCCGCATCCCGGCGGCGTGCGCGGAGCGGAGTCCGTTGGAGGAGTCCTCGATCGCGACGCAGTCGCGGGCGGGGACGCCGAGCCGCCCGGCCACCATGAGGTACCCGTCCGGCGCCGGTTTGCCCCGGTCGACCTCCTCGGTGGAGACGGTCGCGGGGAACAGCGCCTCGACGCCGAGCCGGCCGAGGACGATGTCGATCAGGGCGCGCGGGGACGAGCTGGCGAGGCCGAGCCGGTGGCGCGCGGCCGTCCGGTGCACCGCGTCCCGCGCCCCCGGCAGGACGGGCAGGTGCTCGGCGTACCGCTGCGACATGCGGTCGATCACCGTGTACGCGACGTCCTCGGCGGACACCCCGTCGACCAGGTCGGTCGCGATGTAGTCGGCCCACTCGTCGGTGCTCATGCCCATCAGCCGGTCCTGCGTGTCCGGCAGCCAGCGGCCGCCGAGTTCGGCGACGTAGGCGCGCCGGACCTCCTCCCAGACGGGCTCGGAGTCGATCAGGACCCCGTCCAGGTCGAACACGATGGCCTGCAGGGGCATGGTCGTCCTCCCGGTGTTCCCGCTCGTCCCGGTGTTCCCGGTGCATCCGGTGCATCCGGTGCATCCGGTCGTCCCGGTGTCGGTGTGTTCGGTGGGTACCCGGGCGGCGGGGTGCGGAACCCAATTCGGGCGAATGCTGATTTTTCGGATCTTGGGCACGGGGTCTGGCATGGTGGGTGTCCTCCGTCCCCCTCCGGAGTCACAGCAGAGGAGCTCTGCACATGGTTTTCGTCGGATTCCTCCTGGTAGCGGCCGCGATCACCGTCGGCGCGGGCGTCCTGCTCGCCAACACCGGGCCGGCCGACCTGGTCGTCTTCGGCCAGGACGTCCCCTTCGTGAACAACGAATGGCAGGTGTTCGTCGCCGGGGCCGTCGTCGCGGCCGTCTTCGTCATCGGCACGATGCTCACCTTCATGGGCGCCGGACGCATCCTGCGCGCCCGCCGCGACCTGCGCTACCTGCGCGAGGAGCACGAGGAGTCGCTCACCACGCTCGAGATGGAGAAGCGGCGGCTGGAGCGCGAACTCGCGCGCGTCCGCCAGGGCAAGGGCGGGACGCCGGCGGAGCGCCCGTCGGGCCGCTCGTCCGATCGTCCGGCGGAGCGCCCGGCGCCGCAGGTGTGGCCGCCGCGCCCCGCGCCCGCCCCGGCCGGCCAGGGCCCGTCCGTCAAGTCGCCCTTCTTCGACCGGAACGAATGAGGCCGTCTCCTACCTGACGGTGATCGGCGCACCCCCCGAAATCGCCGCGTGGACTGATGGCGGCCCCGGGGTCGGCCGCGCACCCTGGTGATGTGCGCATTCTTCTCAAGGTGGGCATCACCGCGGTCGCCCTGTGGGCCGCCACCGCGCTGATCCACGGCATCACCGTCCAGGGCGTCACGGGCGTCGGCGACACCGCCGGCGGACGTGCGCTGACCCTCCTCGGCGTCGCCGTCGTCTTCGGCGTCGTCAACGCGATCATCAAGCCGATCGTGAAGACGCTGGGCTGCGCCTTCTACGTGCTGACCCTGGGGCTCATCGGCCTCGTCGTCAACGCGCTCCTGCTCTGGCTGACCAGCGAGCTCGCCGCACGCCTCGAACTGCCCTTCCACGTCGACGGCTTCTGGGCCGCCTTCTGGGGCGCGATCGTCGTCGGCGTGGTCGGCTGGGTGCTGAACCTGTTCCTGGACGACGACGATTGACCGTCCGTCCGACATCCCAGCACCGCCCGAGGACGCCCGCCCGCTCCTCGGGCGGTCCGTCGTCCGTCGTCCGCCGTTACCGGTCGCCTTCGGGGCCGTCCTGCCCGTCCTGCCGGTCGCCTGCGGGGCCGTCCTGCCGGTCGGCGTGGTCGTCGTCCCGGTCGGCGGGCGTGGACGGTTCGCCTGCGGTCGTCGGGGGTTCGGGTGGCGCGTCGATGGCCGTCAGGTCCGCGAGTGTGGGGTCTGCGGGCGGTGCGTCCTCGGGGGGCGGTGTGTCGACGGTCGTCAGATCGGCGAGCGTGACGTCCTCGGGAGCCGCCGTTGCGGGCGGCACGTCCTCCTCGGGCGGGGCCTCCTCGGGGGGCTCGTCGACGGTCGTCGCGTCCGCGAGCGTCGGGTCCGGGAGCGTCGGGGCTGCGGGAGGCGTGTTGCGGGGCGGGACGGGGCCGGTGTACCGGCCGAGCGGGCCTCGGGTCAGGTGCTCGGCGGGCTCCTCGCCGCCGTACTCCCGGTAGGCGGGCGTCGTCGTGCCGGGGTCGCCGACCAGGATCCAGCGCCGGGTCCGGACGGCGCCGACGAGGAAGTCCGCGTCTCGGAGGTCTCCGACGGTGATCAGCGCGTCGAACTCCGTGTCGTCCAGTGCGAGGCCCGCGGCGACCGGGGTGCCGACGACGACGTCGGCCGTCCGGAGGAGGGCCTCGCCGTCCGGCGCGCGGCCGTCCACGTACGCGGCGAGCTCCTCGATGCGGGCCATCGCGCGGGACTGGTGCGCGGCGATCGCATCCGGTTCCACGGAGGGGATGGACCCGCAGATCTCTTCGACGTGCTCCCGCGCGCGCGCCTCCGACTCCTCGGCCGCCTGTAGTTCGGCGTCGCGCGTCGCGAGTTCGCTCTGTGCCTCCGCCGAACGGTGTTCCAGCGCGGCCGTTGCCTCCGCCGCGCGCCGCGCCGCGTCCTCGGCCGCCGCGCCCTCCCGTTCGGCCGTGGCGAGGGCCTCCTCCCGCGCCGTCCGCGCCGCCTCGGCACGCTCCTCGATCTTCCGCGCGGTCTGCTTCGCGACCCGGGCCTCCAGACCCGCCTCCGTCGCGCGGTGCACGGCCTCCGCGGCGAGACGCGCCTGCTCGCGATGCTCCGCGTCGGCCCGCTCCCGTTCCGTCGCGAGCCAGGCGAGTTCCTCGCCGAACCGCTGCTGCGCCTCCCGCGCCGCCCCCAGCTGCGCGCCGCCGTCGGCGACGAACTGCTCGAGCCCCCGCCGCAGCCGGTCGGCCTCCTCCGCCGCGTGCCGGGCCTGCGCCGCTCGCTTCGCCGCCTCGTCCGCCTCCCGGCGCCGCGCCTTCACCTCGGCGCGCATGCTCCGCAGCCCGGACGGCGGCGACGCGACGTGCAGCCGCTGCCCGAGCGACATCTTCTTCTGCATCGCGGACAGAGCCGACTCGGCCGACACCAGCCGGTAGTAGCTCGCGTGGCCTTCCGCCGCCGCGTCCGCGTCGGCAGCCACCGCCCGTTCGGCGTCATGGACCGCCGCCGGCAACGCCTCCTGCGCCCGGTGGAGTTCGTCGGCCAGCGACTCCTCCACCTGCCTGGCCGCCTGTATCTCCCCGTGGGCGTGCTGCGCGCGCTGGGCCAGCTCCGTGCAGCGCGCGTGGGCCGCGTCGGCGACGCGCGTCAACTCACCGGCCTCCGCCGACACCGTGTCCGCTGCGGCCTGCAGCCGCTCCGCCTCCGCCTGCGGGCCCGCCAGCTCCGCCTCGGCCGCACGCTGCTCGACGTCCAGCCGCTCGGCCTCCGCCGTCGCCTCGGCGGCGGCGCCCGCCGCGGCCTCCGCCGCGCTCCGCGCCTCCTCGATCGCGGCGGTCAGCGCCGCCCGCTCCGCCTCGAACTCCTCGCGGCGCCGCAGGGTCTCGGCCCGAACCGACTCCAGTGCCGCGTGATCGCGGGGCCACTGCTCGAGCCACAGCAACCCCCGCTGGAGCATGCGCAGCTCGGTCTGCCAGGACTGCCGCCACGCCTCGCCGGACGCCCGCAGCACCGCGCCGCGCACCCACGTCTCCGGCGCGGACGGCACCGGGAGCGCCTGCACGCGCGTGACGTCCGGAACCCGCTTGAACTCGACGGTCCCGTGCGGCGGCTTCGGCCGCTCGGGCGGCTTGCGGGGCGGTTCGGGCGGCGCCTCCCCGGGGTCGGTGTCGAGGGCCAGCGCGAACACCCCGGCGTCGGTCTCGACGCTGCGCAGCACGGCGGCCGCCTGCAGCGCGGTCGGGGCCAGTACGAGGGCGCGCTCGCCGGTCGCGAGCAGTTCGTCCACGACCTCCCGGACGATCTCCGCTTCGTGGGCCTCGCCGGGCACGGGCACGATGCGGACATCGTCCGTCCCCAGCGCGTCGGCCGGGGCGACGAGGAGCCGGGCCAGGACGTCCCAGTCCCCGGCGACCCGCCGCTCGCGGAACGCTCGCAGGGCCGCGATCCGGGTGCCCCACCCGACCGTTCCCTCGTCGCGGGGCGCGGCGTCGAGCCGCTCGTAGACCTCGATCAGCGCGGCGCACACCCGCTCGACGACCTCGTGGACCTCGCCGGGCTCGTCGTCCTCCGGGCCCGGCGCGGGCGCGTCCTCGTGCCCGGACGGTGTGCCGCCGTGTTCCGGCGTGTCCTGCTCCGGGGGGTCGTCCTCCGGATCGGTCTCGGCGCTTTCGGCGGCCGGTGTGGTGCGGGGCGTGTCGTCGTTCGGTGCCCGATCGTCCGTGGTGCCGTCTTGCGCGCCGGTCTCGTCGGCGGTTTCTCCGGCCGGTGGGGTGCTGGACGTGTGGTGCTCCGGCGCGTGCTCGGCGCCGGGGACGTCGTCGTCCGCGAGCGTGCCGCCGTGCTCGTCAGGGGCTTGTCCGGACGGTGTGCCGTCGGGCGTGCCGTGTCGCGGTGCGTCCTCGTCCCCGGCGCCGGTCTCGGCGCTTTCGGCGGCCGGGGCGATGCTGGGCGTGTCGACGTGCGGCGCCTGGTCTTGCGCGTCGGGCTCGCCGGTCTCCGGGCCCGCTTCCGGGTCGATGCCGCGCTCGCCGCCGGTTTCCTCGGCCGTTGTGATGTCGGGTGCGTCCGATTGTGGCGTGTCCGCGTCTGCGGAGCCCTCGTCCGCATCGTCGTCACGGCCTTCCGGTTCCGCCGCGGGCGTGCCCTCGTGCCCGTCAGGGGTCGCGGCCTCCGTCTCCGGTTCGGCGTTCTCCGGGACCGTCGCGGGCGTGGCCTCGTGCCCGCCGGGGCCCGCCGCGGTGTCGAGGGGCGGTGCCTGCTCGTCCGCGTCCTCGGCCGGTGCGGTGCCGGACGGGACGTGCCCCGGTGCGTCCTCGTCCGGCAGGGCCTCCGGCGCGTCGGCCTCCGCGACGTCCGGGCCCTCCGGGACGTCCGGGTCCGCCGCGACCGGTGCCTGCTCGTCGGTGCCGGGTTCCTCGTTCGTCGGGAGCGGGAGCTCGTCCGTGGAGATCTCGGACTCGGGGACGTACGTGGGGACGGGCTCGTCGCCCGGCCCGCTCGTTGACTTGTTCACCGACGCCATCCCCGTCCAGATCGACCTCGCGGCCGTTTCTCTCCTCTTCTGCTCGTGTCTAACGTCTCACATCCGGTGAAAGTGCGACGGCGTGATGATCTTCACGGTGCCGGACGGCGGTCTCAGTGCGGGTTCGTCGCCAGCAGCTCCGCGAGGAGGTCGTCGAGGGTGACGATTCCCGTGAACTCGCCTTCGGCGTCGTTGACGACGGCGAGGGGCGCGCGGGCGCGGCGGAGCCGGCTGACGGCGTCGAGGACGGTGGTCTCGGCGGTGAGGACGGGCGCGGGGTGCGCGAGGTCGGCGGCGCGGCGCTCGCCGTTCGGTTCGGTGATGGCCGCGCGGACGTGCACGATCCCCGGGACGCCGGGCCCGCGGACGAGCAGCCGGCTGTGCCCGCTCGCGGTGGCGGTGCGCCGGATCTGCGCGGCGGACGCGTCGGCGTCGATCGTGGTGACGGACGTGGCGGGGACGACGAGGCGCGCGACGGTGACCTCGCGTGCGGAGATCGCGCGGCGCAGGAGTTCGTGGTCGTGCCTGCCGATGAGCCCGAGGCGCCGGGACTCGCCGAGGAGGTGGCTCAGTCGCGCGGGGTCGGTGTGGTCGTCGAGTTCGTCCTTCGGGGTGACGCGGATCAGCCGCAGCATCGCGTTCGTCATGGCGTTGAGGGACGCCAGGACGGGGCGGGATACCTTCGCGAACGCGCGGAACGGGAGCGCGAGGATGAGCGCGGCCCGTTCGGGATGGGTGATCGCCCACGACTTGGGGGCCATCTCGCCGATGACCATGTGCAGGAACGTGACGACCGCGAGAGCGCAGGCGAGGGCGATGGCCTTCGAGCCCGCCTCGGGGACGCCGAGGGCGTGCAGGGGCGGTTCGAGGAAGTGCTCGAACGCGGGCTCGGTGACGATGGCGAGGCCGAGCGAGCACATCGTGATCCCGAACTGGGCCCCCGCGAGCATGAGCGAGAGCTCGCGGACGCCCGCGAGGGCGGCGACGGCGGGGCGGCTGCCGGACGCGGCGGCGCGTTCGAGCTGGGGCCGTCCCGCGGCGACGAGGGCGAACTCGGAGGCGACGAAGAAGCCGTTGCCGGCCAGGAGCAGGACGGTGATCAGCAGTGTGGTCAGCGGGTCCATGCGGCCTCCTGGTTCACGGCCTCCTGGTTCACGGCCTCCTCGGCGTTGATCCTGATCTTCTCGGCGACGCGCCGGGCGATGCTGACGACCTCGAGGTCGACGCGGTCGGCGTCGAGGTCGAGGGTCAGGCGGTCGCCGGGGGCGGGCAGGCGGCGGAGCCGGGCCATCACGAGCCCGCCGAGGGTGTCGTAGGAGTCGCCCTCCGGGAGGGAGAGGCCGGTCAGCCGCGACACCTCGTCGATCCGCATGCCCGCGTCGACGAGCCAGGACCCGTCGGGCGCGGAGGTGGGGGCGTCCTCGTGGGCGTCGGTCTCGTCGGAGATCTCCCCGACGAGTTCCTCGGCGACGTCCTCGAAGGTGAGGATGCCGGCGAGGCCGCCGTACTCGTCGACGACGCACGCGAACTCCTCGCCGGTGTCGCGCATCTGCTCGATGACGCCGTACAGCGGCTGGCTGCCGGGGACGAGCAGGGCGGGACGGGCGATGCGGGCGAGGGGGGTCGCGGGGTCGAGGGAGTCGTCGGCGACCTCGCGGACGCCCGCGACGCCGACGACGTCGTCGACCTCGGTGCCGTAGACGGGGTAGGCGCTGTGCCCGGTCTCCCGGATGAGCGCGATCAGGTCGCCGGCGGACGCGTCGCCCGGCAGGGAGCGCACCTGGGGGCGCGGCACCATGACCTCGTCGGCGGTGCGGTCGCCGAACGACAGGGCGCGCTCGAGCAGGCCGGACAGGTCGGCGGGCAGGTGCCCGGAACTGTGCGACTTGCCGATGATGTCGCCGAGTTCCTCGAGGGTCGCGCCGCTGTGCAGTTCCTCGACGGGTTCGACGCCGACGGCGCGCAGCAGCCGTTCGGCGGAACGGTCGAACAGCCGGATGAGCGGGCCGAAGACCGTGAGGTAGATCAGCGTGGACGCGGCCAGCGCGCGTGCCAGTGATTCGGCGCGGGCCAGTGCGAGGTTCTTGGGAAAGAGTTCGCCCAGCAGCATCTGGATGAGGGTCGCGAGGACGAATCCGGTCGCGAGGGCGATCGCTCCGGTGGCGCCTTCGGGGACGCCGAGGACGGTGAGGAGCGGCTCGATGAGTTCGGCGAGGGCGGGCTTGGCGATGAACCCGACGACCAGGGTCGTCATGGTGATGCCGAGCTGGGCGCCGGAGAGCATGAACGACACGCGGCCGATGACCTTCACGGCCCGTTTGGCGGAGGTGTCGCCGCGTGCGGCGGCCTGTTCGAGCGTCGCGCGGTCGGCGGCGACGAAGGCGAATTCCTGGGCGACGAAATAGCCGGTGGCGGCGGTGAGGACGATCACCGCGAGCACACCCAGTACAGCGGTTACCACGATGCACCGGGTCTATGACTGGGGTCCGACACTGCGGACTCACTGCTCCTTTCAGTCGGGGCTCATCTGGGTAACGCCATCTTGCGTCATGACGTTCCCGGTGGAAAGAGTACGGCCACGGCTTTCGAACGCCGGAAGCCGTCCGGGCGGCGGGGAGGGTCCCTGTGGAGAAAGAAGCTTGTCTCGCCTAGTGTCACGGATCACACTTGTTGGGGAGTGTCTGCCCGATCCTGGTGCGATCCGTGCTCCCGGGACGCACGGGCGGGCGACGCGCCCACGGGGACCTAGAGAAGACGCGGGGCTGACGTGGACGAGAGCGGGGCCGGGGCCGCCGCGCCCATGAGCCGGGAGGGGGTCGACCATGCCCTGCGGGGGCTCGAATCGGAGCGCGACCGCATCTCGGCGTCGCTGGTGGAGCTGGAGGAGCACGCCGGGCTCCGCCTGCTGAAGGGCGCGCGGCTGGCCGGGGAGACGTACCGGCGCTGGGAGGCGGCGCAGGAGCGGTTGACGCTGCTGTGGCGGCTGTTCGAGGCGTACCGGGGTGTGCTGGCCGACGCGGTGGAGCTGCGCGACCGGTCGTCCCGTCCGGACGTGGCGGTGCTGGCGGAGCTGTCGGGGATGCTGTCGGGCTCGTCGGTGCCGCTGCCGGACGGCGAGGTCCCGCTGGCGGACCGCACGCTGCTCGGGCCGCGGGAGCGGAGCGTCTCGCTGGACGAGGCGGTGGCGCTGATGTCGGACGCGTTCGAGTTCGTCGCGCGGGAGGTGGCGGCGGCGGACGCGGCCTGGTCGGCGCTGCTGCTGCCGCTGGAGCGGGCGGAGGCGCAGTGGCGGGACGCGGCCAAGCTGGCGCACGCGCTGGACGGCACGCGGCACCCGGAGCTCGACCGGCTGGGGCGCGAGCTGACGGCGCTGGGCCGGCTGGTGCGCACCGACCCGCTGTCGCTGGTGCGGGACGGGCACGCGGACACCTCGCGCCTCGACCGGCTGTGCGGGACGCTGCGGGCGCTCGGCGACGAGCTGGCGGGCGTGACCCGGATGCGGGACGGCTACGAGACGGTCGCCGCGCAGCTCACGGCGTCGGTCGAGGAGGTCGAGCGGGTCGAGCGGGACGCGGCCGAGGCGCATGAGACGGTCCTGGTGAAGATCGGGCCGTCGACGCTGCCGGAGCCGGCGCGGGGACTGGCGGCCGGGCTGCGGGACCGGATGGCGGCGCTGGAGCGGCTGCGGGAGGCGGGCCGCTGGGTGGAGCTGGCGGGGCGCGTCGCGGAGCTGGAGCGGGCGGCGGAGGACGCGCTGGAGCGGGCGCGCAGCGACCTGCGGCTGAGCGCGGGGCTGCTGGAGCGGCGGGCGGAGCTGCGGGGGCGGCTGGACGCGTACCGGGCGAAGGCGGCGCGGCTGGGGCTGGCGGAGGACGAGCGGCTCGGCGAGCTGTACGAGCAGGCGCGGGACGTGCTGTGGACGGCCCCGTGCGATCTGCGCCGGGCGACGGCGCTGCTGGCGGAGTACCAGCGGACGGTGCGGGCGGGTGAGGCCGCCCGATGAACCGGTGCGCCCAGCCCGGCTGCGCGGGCGTCGTGGACGCGGACGGCTTCTGCGACGTCTGCGGCATGGCGCCCCCGGAGGAGCCGGCGCACGAGCCGATGGCGGCGCCCGTCCCGGCGACGGTGGGGACGGCGCCGCCCGCGGCGGGGTCGCGCGGTTCGGGGTCGAGCGGTTCGGGGCGGCGGGGGATGCTGGGCGCGGGCCTGGTGGAGGTGCCGCCGGTCCCGGCGCGCGATCCGGCGTCGGCGATCATGCGGGATCCGCGGGTCCCGGCGAGCCGGCGGTTCTGCAGCCGGTGCGGGGAGAAGGTGGGCCGGAGCCGCGACGGCCGTCCGGGGCGCACGGAGGGGTACTGCCCGAACTGCGGGCACCCGTTCTCGTTCACGCCGAGGCTGCGGCCGGGGGATCTGGTCGGCGGGCAGTACGAGGTGCTCGGCTGCCTCGCGCACGGCGGGCTCGGCTGGGTGTACCTGGCGCGGGACCACAACGTCAGCGGCCGGTGGGTGGTGCTGAAGGGCCTGCTGGACGCCGGGGACGCCGATTCGCTCGCGGCGGCGGCGGCCGAGCGGGCGTTCCTCGCGGAGGTCGAGCACCCCAACATCGTCAAGATCTACAACTTCGTGCGGCACGGAGACTCCGGCTACATCGTGATGGAGTACGTCGGCGGCCGGTCGCTGAAGGACATCCTGCTGAGCCGCCGCGACGAGGAGGGCGGGGAGGACGCGGCGCTGCCGCTCGGGCAGGTGATCGCCTACGGGCTGGAGGCGCTGAGCGCGCTCGGCTACCTGCACGGGGTCGGGCTGCTGTACTGCGACTTCAAGCCCGACAACGCCATCCAGTCGGAGGAGCAGCTGAAGCTGATCGACCTCGGCGGGGTGCGGCGGGCGGACGAGGCGGACGGGCCGGTGTTCGGCACGCCGGGCTACCAGGCGCCGGAGGTGGCCTCGCAGGGGCCGTCGGTGGCGTCGGACCTGTACACGGTCGGCCGGACGCTCGCGGTGCTGAGCTTCCCGTTCCGGGGCTACACGGCGCGGCATCTGCGGAGCCTGCCGCCGCGCCACGAGGTGCCGCTGTTCGAGCGGTACGAGTCGTACCACCGGGCGCTGCGGCGCGCGACGCACCCGGATCCGTCCCGCCGGTTCCAGAGCGCGGCGGAGATGGCGGAGCAGCTGACCGGGGTGCTGCGGGAGGTGCTGTCGGCGGAGGACGGACGGCCGCGCCCGGCGGCGTCGCCCGAGTTCGGGCCCGAGCAGTTCACGGCGGGCGCGGACGTCGAGGCGGCGCGTCCCGGCGGCGACGCGCCCGCGCCGGTGCTCGCGGTGCTCGAGCCGGCGGCGGCGGCGTCCGCGCTGCCCGCTCCGCTGGTGCCGGCGGCGGATCCGGCGTCGGCGTTCCTGGCCGGTCTGACCGCCCGCGACCACGGTGATCTGGCGGCGGCGCTCAGTTCCGCGCCCGTCGCGTCGCCCGAGGTGAAGCTTGCGCTGGCGCGCGCGCGGATCGGGCTGGGCGACCCGGACGGCGCCGACCGCCTGCTCGACGAGATCGCCGGGGAGCGGCCCGGCGACTGGCGGGTCGACTGGTACCGGGGGGTGCGGGCGCTGGCCGGGGGCGACGCCGCGGCGGCGGCGCGCACGTTCAACGGCCTGTACGACCTGTTCCCGGGCGAGCAGGCGCCGAAGCTGGCGCTGGCGTTCTGCCACGAGTGCCGGGGCGACGCGGCGGCCGCGGGCCCCTACTACGAGACGGTGTGGCGCACGGACCCGACGTACGTCAGCGCGGCGTTCGGGCTGGCGCGGGTCCGGCTCGCCGCCGCCGACCGGGCGGGCGCGGAGCGGGTGCTGGACGCGGTGCCGCGCATCTCCAGCGACTACCTGGCGGCGCAGCTCGCGGCGGTCGCCACGGCCGTGCGGGGCCGCGATCCGGGCGCGCTGTCGGCGACGGCGCTGCTGGCGGCGGGGCGGCGGCTGGAGTCGCTGCGGCTGGACACCGAGCGGCGCGCCGCGTTCACGGCCGAGGTGCTGGAGGCGGCGCTGGCGTGGGCGCGGGCGGGCACCGGGGCGGGCGCCGCCGGGACGGTCGCGTCGCGGTTCCGGTCCGGCCGCAGGCTGCTCGGCACGCCGCTGCGCGAGGCCGCCCTGCGCACCCGCCTGGAGGAGACGTACCGGCTGCTCGCCAAGCTCGCGGACGGGCGCGACGTCCGCCACGCGATGGTCCGGCGGGCCAACGCCGTCCGCCCGAGGACGCTGCTGTGACGCCGACGACGGCGACGCCGACGCCGACAACGCCGACAACGCCGACGACGGCGACGACGACAACGCCGACGGCGATGCCGTCCCGCCCCCCGACCCCGACCAGGGAGCCCGCCCGATGAGCGACCTTCCCGAGTTCCGGATCAGCGTCGACCAGAACCCGTACCTGCCGGCGGGCGGCCGGGACATGCACGCGATCGTGTCCGTGGAGGCGCGGGCCCCCGGCGGCGCGGACGGCGGCGTCCGGACCGAGGCCGCCGAGGTGATCGTCATCGACACGTCCGGGTCGATGTCGTTCGACGGGAAGATGGCCGCCGCGAAGCGGGCCGCCGCCACGGCGGTCGGCGTGCTGCGCGACGGGGTGCGGTTCGCGGTCGTCGCGGGCGCCAACCGGCCGCGGATGGTCTTCCCGCAGGGGGAGCGGCTGGTCCGCGCGGACGAGCGCACCCGGCAGAGCGCGGTCCGCGCCGTCCGGCGGCTGGACGCGGCGGGCGGGACGGCGATCGGCTCGTGGCTGCGGCTCGCGGACCGGCTGCTGGCGGGGCACGACGGCGCGGTGCGGCACGCGATCCTGCTGACCGACGGCAAGAACCAGCACGAGTCGCCCGAGGAGCTGGACGCGGCGCTGCGGCGGTGCGAGGGACGGTTCGTGTGCGACGCGCGCGGCGTCGGCACCGACTGGGAGGTCGCCGAGCTGCGCACGATCACCTCGGTGCTGCTGGGCGGGTTCCTCGACGTCCCCGATCCGGCCGACCTGGAGGCCGACTTCCGGGCGATGGCGCACACCGCGATGGGCAAGCGGGTCGCGGACGTGGCGCTGCGCGTGTGGACGCCGCAGGCCGCCGAGCTGCGGTTCTTCAAGCAGATGGTCCCGGCGGTCGAGGACCTGACGGCCCGCCGCGTCGCGTCCGGGGAGCGGACGGGCGACTACCCGGTCGGCGCGTGGGGCAGCGAGGCGCGCGAGTACCACCTGTGCGTCCGGGTGCCCGCGAGCGCGATCGGGCAGCGGATGCGGGCGGCGTGGGTGAAGCTGGTCGCGCCGGACGGCGCGGTGCTGGCGTCCGGGAACGTGCTGGCCGAGTGGACGGACGACGAGGCGCGGTCCACCCGGATCAACCGGCGGGTCGCGCACCACACGGGGCAGTCGGAGCTGGCGGAGGCGGTGCGCGAGGGGCTGGAGGCGCGGCGCGCGGGGGACGAGGAGACGGCGACGAAACGGCTCGGACGGGCGGTGGTGCTGGCCCGCGAGGTGGGGAACGAGCAGATCGCGGGGCTGCTGGACCGGGTGGTGGAGGTGGTGGACGGCGAGCCCGGGACGGTGCGGCTGCGGTCGGGCGTCGCGAAGGCGGACGAGATGGCGCTCGACACCCGGTCGGTGCGGACGGTCCGGACACGTTCCGGCGGAACACGAGATCATGGAGGCGAACCGGATCAATCCGGCCAATCGGACAAGGCGGGCCGGGCCGAGGAGGCGGGGCCGCCGGGAGACGCGGGGAGCTGAGGCCATGCCGGAATGCCCGATCGGTCACCGGTCCGAGGACGCCGAGTACTGCGACGTGTGCGGCCGTCCGATGGAAGCGACGCCCCCCGTGAGCCGGTTCTCCGGGTTCTGCGGGAACTGCGGGACGGCGCGGTCCCCGGACGCCCGGTTCTGCGAGAACTGCGGCACGAGGTTCGAGGAAGCGCGGGCGTCCGGGGGGAGCGCGCCCGAGCGTGACCGGGACGTTCCGCGCATCCCGGGCCCCCGCGACCCCGTCAGCGCGCCGCAGGGCTGGGTCGCGGTGATCAACGCCGACCGCGCCTACTACAACTCGGTGATCGCCGAGCTGGGCCCCTGGGCCCCCGACATCACGTTCCCCCCGTACTGCCCCGAGCGCAGGATCCCGCTGCGCGACGGCGAGGTGTGGATCGGGCGCCGCAGCGTGTCCCGGGGCATCCGGCCCGCGATCGACCTCGGCGAGAACCCGGCCGATCCGGGCGTCTCGCACCTGCACGCCGTCCTCAACGCGCACGCGGACGGCACCTGGACCCTCACCGACCACGGCTCGCAGAACGGCACCACGATGAACGGCGAGGTCGACGTGCTGAAGGCCAGGGTGCCGGTGCCGGTCGGCGACGGCGACCGCATCCACGTGGGCGCCTGGACGACGATCACGCTGACCCGGCAGGGGGGACCATGACCCTCACGCCCTCGCGGGACTCCCGGCCGGATCCCCCGCGGGACGCCCGCACGGACGGGCGGGAACCGTCCTGGGCGGCCCGCGCGCTCCGCACGATCCCCGGACGGATCCGCGCGCAGCTCGCGCTCGTCCTGCTCGCCCAGGCCGGGCTGCTCGCGGTGCTCGCCCTCGCGGTCGACGACGCCCGCGACTCCGTCCGGATGATCGGCCACGAGGAGGGCCCGCAGGTCGTCGCCACCGGCACCCTGTACTTCGCGCTCAGCGACATGGACGCGCAGGTGTCGAACGTCCTGCTCATCGGCGCCGACCACGACCTCGGCATCGGCCGCGCCGAGAGCCTGCGGATCTACGAGCGGCGCCGCGCGGAGGCGGACGCGGCGGCGGTGCAGGCCGCGCAGCTCGCGGGCGGCGACCCCGCGCTGCGCCGCACCGTCCAGGACGTCCTGGACGGCCTCGGCCGGTACGAGCGGCTCGTCGGCCGGGCGCTGGAGCTCAGCGAGCAGGACGGGCACCCGCCGGGCGAGCTACCGCCGGACGTGATCGACGCGTACCGGCAGGCGACCGACCTGATGAAGCTGGAGATTCTGCCGAAGGCGTACAACATCACGCTCGACAGCGGGGAACGCGTCCGGCACTCCTACGAGACGGAGCGTTCGGCGGTGCTGGCCGGGAGGTCGTGGCTGCTGCTGCTGGGCGTGGTGTCCCTGGCTCTCCTGCTCGTGCTCCAGGTGTACCTGGCCCGCACGTTCCGGCGCGTGCTGAACCCCGCGCTCGTCCTGGCGACGCTCGGGACGGTCGCGCTCACCGCCGTCGGCGCCGCCGTGCTCACCGCGCACGCCGGGCACATCGAGCGCGCGAAGGAGGACGGGTTCGACTCGATCCTCGCGCTGTCGCGGGCCCGCGCGGTCAGCCACAACGCGTTCGCCGACGAGAGCCGCTACCTGCTCGACCCCGGCCGCGCCGACACCTACGACCAGGTGTACCTCGACAAGTCGCTGTCGGTCGTCTACCCCGAGATGGGGGACCGGCCGCTGAACCTGGAGAACTACTACGCCGCCCTGGACGGCGCGCTCACGGCGTACAAGCCGGGCATCGGGCAGGACGTCTTGTTCCTCGGCTTCTTCGGGGACGAGGCGCGCACCGCCGAGCGGGGCCGCGAGGCCGCCGCGCTGCAGCGCACCCTGGAGGCGTACCTCGAGGTCCAGCGGTCCGACGAGGAGATCCGGCGGCGCGCGTCCGAGGGGGACCGGGCCGCCGCCATCGCCCTGCGGATGAACCGGAGCGCCGGCGCCCTCCGCGACTTCGCCGCCTACGACCGGGCGCTGAACGAGCTGGCGGGCGTCCACCGGGACGCGTTCGACGGCGCGATCACCGCCGCCGACGGCGGGCTGCGCGGCTGGGCCGCCGTCCCGGCCGTCGCCGTCGCCGCGGTCGCGCTGCTCGCCGTCGCGGGCGTCCGCCCCCGGCTCGCCGAGTTCCGCTGATGCGAGGAGGACGGACCGTGCGCGCGACCAGACCCGCCGCCGCGGCCCTCGCGGTCGCGGTCGCCGCCGCGGCGCTGTCGGGCTGCGGCTTCGGCGGCCCGGAGCGGCGGACCATCGCCGACAACGACCGGCTGGTCATCGGAGTCAAGGAGGACCAGCCGGGCCTCGGCGTCAAGCGCCCGGACGGGACGTACGCGGGGTTCGACGTCGACGTCGCCACCTACATCGCGGGGCGGCTCGGCGTGCCGCCCGAGCGGATCGAGTTCACGACGACGAACTCGTCGGTGCGCGAGGAGGCGCTCGCCGAGGGCCGCGTCGACATGATCGTGGCCACGTACTCGATCACCGCGGCGCGCAAGCGCGAGGTCACGTTCGCCGGGCCGTACTACGTGGCCCACCAGGACACGCTCGTCCGTCCCGGGCTGCCCGGGGTCGGCGACGTCCGCGACCTGGCCGACCGCGAGATCTGCGCGGTGACCGGGTCGAACTCGTGGCGGCGCGTGATCGAGGAGCGCGAGGTCGCGGCGGTGCCCGTCCGGTACCCGACCTACGGGGCGTGCATGGAGGCCCTGGCGAGCGGCGACCTCGACGCCGTCTCGACCGACGACCTGATCCTCGCGGGGTTCGCCGGGAACGGCCCCGGCCGGATCATCAACGACCCGTTCACCGACGAGAAGTACGGCGTCGGGGTGCGCAAGGGCGACCTGGAGGGGTGCGCGGCCGTGAACCGCGCCATCACCCGGATGTACCAGGACGGGACGGCGGAGCGGCTCCTGCGCGAGTGGTTCGGCGAGTCGGGACTCGAGCTGACGACGAGCGTCCCGCAGTTCGAGGGCTGCATGTGAAGCACGTCCCGGCCGCGCGTGCCGCGCGTGCCGTCCGGCTCAGCCCCGGGTGGTGGACGGCATGGCGGCGAGCGCCTCGCGCAGCGTGTCGTACACGGGGACGTACCTGTCCACGCCGGTGATGCTGAAGACCCGCTGGACGCGCGGCGGCAGCGCGACGAGCGCCAGGTGGGCGTCGCGCTCGCCCGCCCGCCGGTTCGCGACGACCACGACGTTGAGCCCCGTGGAGTCGCAGAACGTGACCTCGCGCATGTCGACGACGACCGGTCCGCCGGCGTCGATGACCTCGAGCAGCGTCTCCTCGAAGCGCTCCCTGGACACCACGTCGATGTCGCCCTTGACCCGGACGAGGGTGCAGCGGTCGTCCTTCATGAGGTTGATGTCGAAGTCCATGGTCACCTCCACGCCCCTGCTCTCCGAGGTCCCCGCGGGCCTCCCAGGTGACTCCTCAGCATTACCCACCGGGCGCCCGCATTCCAAGGCTTACCGGGAAAAGGGCCAGGTCGCCCGAGCTTGTCTCCGGGACCGTAACACGCCCGGAGGGGGCCGTCGCGCCGCTCGCGAGGCAAAAACTTACTCAGCAGAAACTTACCTTAGAGTAATGAATGGTGCCTCCGATTGGATGCCGCGTCCAATGGGATGGATCTCACAGGGCCCGCCGCAGGGCCGGCGAAATCCGTCCCCGCTGCCCGCGTGACCTGGTACGCGACCATTTCGCCACCATCTCCCGGTCAGAAAACCGGTCCGGTCGCACGGGCGGGATCGACCCGCGCGTTACAGTGGCGTTGGCGAAATCGGGAGGCTGGATGTTCTACACGTTCATGACGCGCGTGGTGCGTCCGATCCTCTGGCTGCTTTTCCGCCCCAAGGTGGAGGGCGGCGAGAACGTGCCGAGCTACGGGCCGCTCATCGTCGCGAGCAACCACCTGTCGTTCATCGACAGCTTCATCATCCCGCTCGCGGTGCCGCGCCCGGTGACCTACATCGCCAAGGCCGACTACTTCGAGGGCAACGGGCTGAAGAACCGCTTCGTCCGCTGGTTCCTCACCAACCTCGGGCACGTCCCGGTCCGGCGCGGCGCCCGGCGCGCCGCCATGGGCGCCCTGGAGCAGGCCGCCGAGGTCCTCGACAACAGCGGCGCGTTCGCCGTCTACCCCGAGGGCACCCGCTCCCAGGACGGGCGCCTCTACCGGGGCCGCACCGGCATCGGCTGGCTCGTCCTGGAGTCCGGCGCGCGCGTCCTGCCCGTCGGCCTGGAGGGCACCGAGAAGATCCAGCCGATCGGCGCCGCCTGGCCGCGCTTCTTCGGCCCGCGCCCCACCGTCCGCATCGGCCCGCCGATCGACTTCTCCCACTGCCAGGACATGGCCCCCGCCAAGGCCCGCCGCGCCATCACCGACGAGATCGTCGAGACCATCCAGAAGCTCTCCGGGCAGGACTACGCCGGCTGCTACAACGAGCGCGCCGACCACCAGGGCTGAGCGCCCCGCGCGTGTCGCCCGGCCGGATCCGCCCGCCCTGCCCGTAAGGTCGCGGGCATGGCGCACCGGCTCCTCCCGCTCGTCCTGGCGGCGACCCTGACCGCCGCGACGGTGTCCGCGTGCGACGGCGACGCGCCCGCGCGGACGTCCGGCGGCGACGGGGGCGTCGCGGTCGCCGGCATCGGCTACACCTCCGACCAGCTCGCCCAGGCGCTGCTCACCGAGCTGACCGGCTACCAGCGGGGCGGCGATCCCGACCTCGGCGAGTACGGGACGCTCCGCGCCATCCGCAACGCCGCGCACCTGCAGGAGAGCGTCGTCCTCGACAAACCCCGCTGCGCGAAGGGCGCGGGCGGGCCCGGCGGGAACATCCCCGCGAAGGTCCCCGCGGCGCTCGTCACGTTCGCCAAGGGCAACGGCCAGGCGGCGACCCAGGCGCTGATGGCGATGCCGGCGGACGAGGCCGACAAGCAGGTCAACGCGCGCGTCCCGTCCGGCTGCCTGACCTTCAAGTCCCGGATCGGCACGAAGTGGGCCGAGCACCGCGTCAGCGAGTCGCCGCGCGGCGACATCGGCCAGGGCTCCCGCACGGTCGGCGTCACGACGATCGCCGGGACCGGCCACACCAAGGCCTGGTACGTCGTGTTCCGGGGCCGCGACTACCTCGCGACGATCAGCGTCGTCGGCCCGAACGCCACCCGCGACGAGGCCGAGCGCATCGCCCGCGAGTCCCTCCGGAACGCCGACCGCTTCCTCCCCTGACGTGTGCGGCGCGCAGCGGATAATCTTCCCCTAAGCGGTAGTACGCGCCGCTTGCGTCACGACGGGCGGGAGATCTGTTGATCGGCAAGCAGGGCCGGGTCACCGGCAAGATCGGCCCCGGGCTCGTCGGCGAGGTGATGATCCCGATCCGCGGCGGCGTCGAGGCCTTCTACGCGCACCCGGTCGACCCCCGCGACGAGATCGCCGTCGGCACGCTCATCATCGTCATCGAGCACCAGCCTCCGCGGACCGTCTACGTCGCCCCCGCCTTCGGCTAGGCGTCCGGCGTCCGCAATCGCGACCAAGCGATCACGGATCGGTGAACATTCGCCCCGTTCGCCGGGAACTTCCGCGATGGGAGAACCGTTCGCGGGCCCGCTGCGTCCATATCGGTAACGCGGACGAGCCCTTCGGTAGCGGGCCCGCCGCCCGAACGCGGAAGGAGGCCGGATGGCCATAATCGTCGGCGCGGTCGTCGTCGGACTCATCGTTCTGATCATCCTCTTCAAGCTCGTCTGGCGCGTCGCGGAACCGAACGAGGCGCTGATCATCTCGGGTCTCGGCGCCAGGTCGAAGTCCGAGACGGGGCTCGACAGCCTCGGCTTCAAGATCGTCACCGGGAAGGGCACCGCGGTGCTGCCCGGGTTCCAGACCTCGCGCCGGCTCCGGCTCGACAGCCGCGCCGGCAACCTCGAGGTCCAGTGCGTCACCCAGCAGGGCATCCCGGTGCACGTGCGCGGCGTCGTCATCTACAAGGTCGGCGACGACCTCGTCTCGATCGCCAACGCCGCCCGCCGTTTCCTGGAGCAGCAGGCGTCCATGGACGGCGCCATCCACGAGCTGTTCACCGGCCACCTCCGCTCGATCATCGGCAACCTCACCGTCGAGGACCTCATCCTCAACCGTGAGCGCATGACCAGCGAGACCCGGATGTCGGCCGCCGACGAGATGAGCAAGCTCGGCCTCATCGTCGACTCCCTGCAGATCCAGGAGATCGAGGACGAGACCGGCTACATCACCAACCTCGGCCGCCCGCACGCCGCGCGCGTCTCGTCCGCCGCCCGCATCGCGGAGGCGGAGCGCAACCAGGAGGCGACCCGCCGCGAGCAGGAGACCGAGCGCGAGAACGCCGCCGTCATCCGGGACACCGAGATGAAGAAGGCCGAGTACAACGGGCAGGTCAAGCAGGCCGAGCAGCAGGCCCGCCAGGAGGTCATCCTCCGCGAGACCCGCAACGCGGAACTGGAGGCCGAGCGCACCGAGAAGCGCCTGGAGTCCGAGATCCGCAAGCCCGCCGACGCCCGCGCCTACGAGCAGGTCAAGCTCGCCGAGGCCCAGCGCGACGAGCGCATCGCCTACGCCGACGCCGCCAAGAAGGAGGCCGAGCGCAAGGCCGACGCCACCCGCGTCATGGGTGAGGCCGAGGCGGACGCCATCCGCCAGAAGGGCCTCGCCGAGGCCGAGGCCATCAAGGCCCGCGCCGTCGCCCTCGCCGAGAACACCGACGCGGTCATCGCCCAGCAGCTCGCCGAGAAGTGGCCGGAGATCGTCGAGGCCGGCGCCGAGGTGTTCGGCAACGTCGACAACATGATCGTCCTGAACGGCGCCCAGGGCGTCGAGGACATGCTCGCCAAGGCCCTGACGCTCGGCGGCACGGGCCTCGGCGTCGCCCGCCAGCTCCTCGGCAACCTCAACGTCCAGGACGCCGGCGCCGCGACCGCCGCGAACGGCCACGCCCCCGAGAAGCCGCTCCCGAAGGAGATCGGCAAGTCCCCCAGGACCGACGAGGACTGACCCCCCGAACCGGGGCCCGGCCGGACGCTCTGCGTCCGGCCGGGCCTTCGCGTTCCGCCGGAACGCTCACCGGCCGTCCGCGCCGGACGGCGGGGACGGCGGGGACGACGCGACGGCCTCGGCGAACCGGGACGTGATCCACCGCGGGTCCGTGATGGCGGTCCCGACCACGACCGACGTCGCGCCCGCCGCGATCGCCGCCGCGGCGGCGCCGGGCGAGTGGTAGCGGCCCTCGGCGACGATCAGCGCGCCGGGGAGCGCTTCGCGCAGCGCCCGGACGAGGCCGACGTCCGGGCCGTCCGGGACCGGGCCGGGGCCGGTGTAGCCCGCGAGCGTGGTGGCCACGGCGTCCGCGCCCGCCTGCGCCGCCGCGACGCCCTCCTCCAGCGTCGCGACGTCCGCCATGAACAGCGCCCCCGCGTCGTGGACGGCCGCGATCGACGCGGCCACCGGACGTCCGTCCGGCCGGGGACGGAACGTGCCGTCGGCCGCGACGACCGCCGCGCCCGCGGCCACCACCGCGCGGGCCGCCTCGACGGTCGGCGTGATGAACACGCCGTCCGTCCCGTCCTTGGTGAGCCCGACGACGGGCACGGCGACCGCGCCCGCGATGGCGGCGACGTCCGCGGTGCCGCCGACGCCGCCGCAGCGGACCGCCGCCGCGCCGCCCGCCTCGGCCGCGCGGGCCGACCGGGTGAGCGCCGCCGTGTCCCGCAGCGGGTGCCCGTGCCCGGCCTGGCACGACACGATCAGCCGGCCGCGGACGAGCGCCGCGAACTCCTCGGACGTCACGGGGTGCTTCCTTCCAGTGCGGACTTCGCGAGCAGGGCGGCGCCGACGAGCGGCGCGTCGGTGCCGAGGCGCGCGGGCAGGATCGGGACGTCGCGCAGCGGCGGCAGCGCCTCCGCCCGGAACGCGCCCGCGACCGCGTCGAGGAGCGGCGCGCCGATCTGCGCGACGCCGCCGCCGACCACGACGGCGTCCGGGTCCAGGACGGCGAGGACCCCGGCGAGCGCGCGGCCGAGCAGCGCCCCGGCCCGGCCGGGGTCCCCGGTCGCCGCGATGGCGGGACCGGACACCACCGCCTCCAGATGGTCGCGCCGCCCGCAGCCGCACGGCACCGGCCCCCGTTCGGGGACGAGCAGGTGCGCGAGTTCCCCGGCGGTGCCGTGCGCCCCGTGGTCGAGCCGTCCGCCGGTGGTCAGCGCGCCGCCCACGCCCGTCCCGACCGACACGTGCAGCACGCGGTGGAACCCGGCGCCCGCGCCCCGCCGCGCCTCCCCGAGCCCCATGGCCCGGACGTCGTTGACGACCGCGACCGGCAACCCGGTGAGCGCGGCGAGCACCTCCCGCACCGGCGTACCCGACCACCCGGGCAGCACCCCGGTGGCGGACACGACCCGCCCGCTCCCCGGATCGACCACCCCCGGCGCCCCCACCCCCACCCCCCGAACCCCCGCTTCCCGGAGCCGAGCGGCGTCGGGCGGGGGGCCGCCGCCGTCCGGGCGGGGCCTCTCGTCGCGGGCCTTGTCGGCGAGGTGGTCCAGCAGGCGGGTGGCGGCGGCGAGGACGGGCTGCCCACCGCCCTCGGGGGTCGGGACGCGGGCGCGGTGCAGGACCGTTCCATCCGCGTCGGTCAGCGCGGCGGCGATCTTCGTGCCGCCGATGTCGAGGGCGGCGTACCGGGCGCCGGTCACAGCAGTCCGGCGGCGGTGAGCCGGTCGCGCACGTGCGCGGTCTCCGCCGCGTCGAGCTGCACCTGCGGCGGCGCGGTGACCGGGTGGTCGATGACGCCGAGCAGGTGCAGCGCGGCCTTGAACGCGCCGAGTGCGGACGAGCCGCGCCCCATCCGGCCGGCCGCGCCCGCGTTGACGATGTCGAACAGGCGCAGCAGCCGCTCCTGTTCGGCGCGGGCCTCGTCCCACCGCCCGGCGACGCAGTGCCGGTACAGGCGCACGTACCCGGCCGGGTCGACGTTCCCGAGGCCCGGCACGACGCCCTGGACGCCCATGGCGACGGCCGTGTCGACGGTCAGTTCCGCGCCGGTGAGCACGCTGAAGCCGTCGGCCCCGGCGTCCCGCCGCGCGAGCAGGAGGGTGCGCAGGGCGCCGTCGTCGCCGCTGGAGTCCTTCACGCCCGCGAGGACGCCCTCGGCGGCGAGCCGCAGCAGCATCGCGCCGTCCAGCTTGGAATGGACGGAGACCGGCAGGTCGTAGGCGTAGACGGGGACGGGCACGGCGGCGGCGACGCGGCGCAGGTGGTCCTCGATCTCCGCGGGGTGGGTGCGGGTGTAGAACGGCGCGGTCACGACGATCCCGGCGCAGCCGCTCTCGGCGGCGGCGCGGGCGTGCTCGATCACCCGGGGGGTGGTCATGTCGATGGCGCCGCCGAGGACGGGCACCCGGTCGCCGGCGTGCTTCACGACCGTCTCCAGGACGGTCCGCCGGTGCCGGTCCGGGAGGAACGCGACCTCGCTCGTCGAACCCAGCGCGAACAGGCCGTCCACCCCGGCGCCGACGAGGTGGTCGGCGAGCCGCTCCAGGGACGGGACGTCGATCTCCAGGTCGGGCGTCAGCGGCGTGCAGACGGGCGGCACGACGCCGCCGAGCCGGGGGGAGCCGGAGGCGGGCGGGGGAGCGGTGGTCACGAGTTCTCCTGGGGGACGGCGAGGTCGGACGGGACGGTGGCGGGGTGCAGGCACCGGTACCGGTGCCGGGGATCGGACGCGGGGGTGAAGTCCGGCATCGCGTCGGCGCACTCGCCCGTGGCGTGCCGGCAGCGGGTCCGGAACGGGCAGCCGCTGGGCGGCCGGACGGCCGAGGGGACCGGCCCGTCGAGCCGGATCGGCTCCATCGGGGCGAGGAGGCTCGGCGTCGCCGACAGCAGCGCCCGGGTGTACGGGTGGCGGGTGCCGTCGGCGGCGACGGTCGCGGCGGGCGCGTCCTCGACGATCCGGCCGAGGTACATCGTCACGATGCGGTCGGACATGCGGCGGACGGTCTGGATGTCGTGGGACACGAACACCATCGACAGGCCGAGCCGGTCCCTGAGGTCGAGCAGCAGGTTGAGGATCTGCGCCCGGACGGACACGTCGAGCGCCGACGTGGGTTCGTCGGCGACGAGCAGGGACGGGTCGAGCATCAGCGCGCGGGCGATCGCGACGCGCTGCCGCTGCCCGCCGGACAGCTGCGCGGGCAGCGCGGCGGCGGCCGACGGCGGCAGGCCGACCAGCGACATCAGTTCGCGGACGCGCTCGTCCCGTTCGGCGGGCGTCCCGCGCCGGTGCACGTCGAGCGGGTCGCGCAGGATCGCGCGGACGGGCAGCCGCCGGTTGAGGGCGGTGGCGGGGTCCTGGAAGACCATCCCGACCGACGCCCCGATCCGGGCGGCGCGCCGGGCGCGCTTGAGCCCGCCGAGGTCGTCCCCCTCGAACAGGACGGTGCCGGACGTCGGTTTCCGCAGGCCGACGAGCACCTTCGCGAGCGTCGACTTGCCGCATCCGGACTCGCCGACGACCCCGACCGTCTCGCCGGGCGCGACGGCGAGGTCGGCGCCGGTCAGCGCGTGCACCATGTCCCGCCGGAAGGGGGAGCCGCCGCGGGCGGGCAGCCGCACGTGGACGTCGCGCAGTTCCATCAGGGGTGTGGTCATCGCTGCTCTCCCGTCTCGACCGGGACCTGCCCGGCCAGGTCGGCGGCCGGGTGGTGGCAGGCGAACGCGTGCCCGTCCGGGGTTCCGGACGGCTCGGGCCGCCGGGCGCACGCGTCCGTGGCGGCGGCGCACCGGTCGGCGAACCGGCAGCCCGCCGGGTAGTTCGACGGCGACGGCACGACGCCCGGGATCTGCACGGGACGCGCGTCGGTGGTCTCGAGGGACAGGACGGCGCCGAGCAGGCCGCGCGCGTAGTGGTGCCGGGGCGCGGCGACGACCCGGGACGTCACGCCCGCCTCCGCGACCTGCCCGCCGTACATCACGACGACCCGGTCGGTGACGTCGGCGACGAGCGCGAGGTCGTGCGAGACGAGGATCAGCGCGAAGCCGAGTTCGGCGCGCAGCCGCAGCAGCAGCCGCATGACCTCCGCCTGCACGGTGACGTCGAGCGCGGTGGTCGGCTCGTCGGCGACGACGAGCCGGGGGTCGCGCGACAGCGCCATCGCGATCAGCACCCGCTGCCGCTGGCCGCCCGACAGCTCGTGCGGGTAGCTGGGCAGCGTCCGGTCCGGGTCGAGGCCGACCAGCGACAGCAGCTCGGCGGGGGTGCGGGTGCCGCCGCGGCGGGTGAGCTGGCGGAGCTGCGCGCGGATCGTCATCGCCGGGTTCAGCGACGACAGCGCGTCCTGGTAGATCATCGCCATGTCGTGGCCGAGCAGCCGGCGCCGCTCGCGGGCCGGCATGGTCCGCAGGTCGCGGCCGTCGAACAGCAGCCGTCCGCCGATCCGCGCGGTGCGCGGCTCCAGCCCCATGACCGCGAGGCTGGTGAGGCTCTTGCCGCAGCCGCTCTCGCCGACGAGCCCGACGACCTCGCCGGGACGCACGTCCAGCGACACCCCGTCGACCACGTCGACGTCGCCGTAGCGGTCGGGGAAGGCGATGGTGAGGTCCTCGACGCGCAGCAGCGGCTCGCCCTCGGGGAGCGGACGGGCGCGTTCCGCGAGCCGCAGGCCCGCCGCGCGCAGGTCCGCGGACGGGACGCGCGCCGGTCCGGCCTTCCGGACGTCGACGGCCGCGCGGTCGTCGCCGTCCTCGGCGGCCCGTCCGGCGGGCGCGGCCCAGGCGTCCGAGACGCCCTCCGACAGGATGTTCAGCATCAGCACCGTGACGAGGATGAACAGGCCGGGGAAGAACGTGGCCCACCAGCCGCCGGACAGCACCAGCGCCTTGCCGTAGGCGATGACGCTGCCCCACGAGGGGTCGGGGTCCTGCACGCCGGCGCCGAGGAAGGACAGGCTCGCCTCGAACACGATCGCGTTCGCCACGATGATCGTGACGAACACGAGCACGGGCGCCGCGCAGTTGACCACGACGTGGCGGCGCAGGATGTGGGCCCGGCGTGCCCCGATGACCTGTTCGGCCGCGACGTAGTCCTCGCCGTACTGCGCCATCACGTTGGCCCGGACGACCCGCGCGATCTGCGGCACGTACAGGAACGCGATCGTGCAGATCAGCACCGGCAGGCTCGTGCCGAACACGGTCACGATGACGGCGGCGAGCGCGACGGCGGGGAAGGCCATCACGACGTCCAGGCACCGCATGACGATCTCGTCGGCGGCACGGTGCGAGGTGGCGGCCAGCGCGCCGAGCAGCCCGCCGGCGACCAGCGCGAGCAGGCCGGCGCCGAGCCCGATGGCGAGGGACCAGCGCGCCCCGTACACGATGCGGGCGAAGACGTCCCGGCCGACGCGGTCGGTGCCGAACCAGTGGTCGCCGGACGGCGGGCGTCCGGCGGTGCCGGTGGTGAGCGGGTCGTGGACGGAGACGAGCGGCGCGAGTACCGCGACCGCCGTGATCAGCAGCAGCAGCGCCAGCGCCACCCGGGACGCCGGCCTCAGCCGGCGCACCGCACGGGTCACCGCATCGAGCGGACGGCTCATCGCGTCGCTCCCTTCAACCGCGGGTTCGCGAACAGGTAGAGGACGTCGACCAGCAGGTTGACCAGCAGGAACGTCACCGCCACGCAGAGCACGACGCCCTGCACGAGGGCGAGGTCGCCCGCCGTCACGGCCTGCATGATCAGCGTCCCGAGGCCGGGCAGCCCGAAGATCGCCTCGATGACGACCGTGCCGCTGAGCAGGTAGCCGACCTGCAGGCCGAGCACGGTCAGCGGGGTGATCAGCGCGTTGCGCAGCACGTTGCGCCCGACGACGACCGAGCGCGGGAGCCCGCCGCCCACCGCCGTCCGGACGTAGTCGCGGTCGAGCTCCTCGACCATCGCCGTCCGGACGACGCGGGCGAGCTGCGAGCCGACCGGCAGCGCGATCGCGACGGCCGGCAGCGTGAGGCTGCGCAGCCAGCCGCCCACCGAGTCGGCCGGGTTGACGTACCCGCCGCTCGGGAACCAGCCGAACCGCAGCGCGAACTGCTGGATCAGCAGGATGCCGAGCCAGAACGACGGCATCGCGACCCCGGCCATGGACACCGCGCGGATGGCCTGGTCGGGCCAGCGGTCCCGGAACAGCGCCGCGGTGACGCCCAGCGCCACCGCGAACAGCACGCCGAGGACCACCGACAGCACCGCGAGCTGCAGCGTCAGCGGGAAGGCCGTCGCGACCGTGTCGGTGACCGGCTGGCTCGGCGGCGCGGTCACGCCCAGGTCGCCCTGCACCAGGTCCCCGAGGAACCGGACGTACCGGACGGGCAGCGGGTCGTCGAGACCGTGCTCCGCCGCGTACGCCTGGCGGGCCTCGGGGGAGGCGCCGATGCCGAGCGCGTTGTAGGCGGGATCGCTGGGCGAGAAGCTCAGGACGACGAAGACGAGCAGTGTGACGCCCAGCACCATCGGTATGAGGGTCAGCAGCCGTCCCAGCGCCATCCGCAGGATGGTGGCCATGGGGTTGGAGTCCGTTTCTTCAGACGCGTCGGGCGTCAGGCGCGGCCGACGTCGAGGAACGACATGCCGGTGGTGGCCAGCGGCCGGAAGCCGCGGAGCGCGTCGCCGTCCCAGCCGGTCGGCAGCTTGCGGTGGAAGACCGGGTACAGCGCCGCCTGCTCGGCGACGATGTCGATCGCCTCGCTCCAGAGCCGCTTGCGGGCGGCCGCGTCGCCCTCGCGGGCCGCCTCGTCCAGCAGCTCGACGACCCTCTTCGCCTCGGCGGTGCCGGCGTTGTTGCTGCGGGTCTCCGGCCAGGTCCCGACGTAGAACCAGCGCATCAGCAGGTCGACGTCGTTGCCGAACACCGACGGGTCGCCGGGCGCCGCCATGACCTGGTACTTGCCGGTGTCGACCTTGTTGGCGTACTGGCCGCCGGACTCCCCGGTGTCGAGCGTGGTCGACACCCCGATCGCGTCCCAGCTCTGCTTGATCAGCGGGGCGCAGTCCTTGACGAAGTCGGTGTCGGTGGTGACCAGCTCGACCTTCAGGCCGGTCGCCCCGGCCTCCTCCAGCAGCTTCTTCGCCCTGGCCGGGTCGTGCCCGTACACCGTGGACGCCTTGACGTAGTCGGGGTGGGTCGCCTGGAGGAAGCTGGTCGCGGCGGCGGCGTTGCCGAGCAGCGCCGTCTCGATCAGCTTCTCGGTGTCGATGGCGTACTGGAGCGCCTGCCGCACCCGCACGTCGTCGAACGGCTTCTCCTTGCAGTTGAACATCAGGAACAGCAGCCCGAAGCTCTGCACGGACCGGACGTCCATCGCCTTGGCGAGCGCGTCGGCGTTGAGGTACGGGACGGCCTCGATCGCCTGGACGCGCTCGGACTGCAGGGCGGTGACGCGCGCGGACGGGTCGGTGATCAGCAGCCACGACATCGTGGGGACCTTCGCGGGCCGCGGGCCGTTGTAGCCGTCGAACTTCGCGAACTTCAGGCCCGCGCCGGCGCTCGCCGAGGTCAGCTTGAAGGGCCCCGACCCCGTGGGCAGCGCGTCGAACTTCTTCTGGTCGGCCTCGACGATCTTCTTGGGGACGATCCGGACGATCGACAACCGCTCCGCGAACAGCGGGAACGCGTACTTGAGCGTGAACTCGACCGTCGTCCCGTCGACCTTTTCCACCGCGTCGATGAACGGCAGGAACTGGGCGAACAGGGACGCGTTGTCCTCGTCCAGCACCCGCTCGAAGCTGAAGACGACGTCGTCGGAGGTCACCTTCGACCCGTCGTGGAAGACCGCCCCGTCGCGCAGCGCGACCCGGTAGGTGGTGTCGTCCACCTGCTCCGGCGCGGCCTTGGCCAGCGCGTTGAAGGGCTTGCGGGTGACCGGGTCGAGGTCGACCAGGGGCTCCAGGACGTGCACGTTCGCGGCCGTGGCGACGGCGCTGGAGGCGGTCATCGGGTCGAAGCCGCCGGAGAGCGAGTAGGCGAGGGCGGCCTGGATGCCGGTGCCGCCTCCACCGCCGCCGGTCGAGGACGGGCCGCTGCACGCGGAGACGGTCGCGGTGATCGCCGCCGCGGCGCCGAGCATGCCGGTGTAGCGGAGGAAGTCACGGCGGTGCAGGCCGCTGGGGAGATCGGTCACGTCGTCTCCAGAGTGAGAGGGGTGGGAGGAGGGGGGATGTAGGACGTCCAACGTCGCTTGTCGGTGTACCGTAGGCGGCGGCATCGGTCAGGTCAAGAGGTCGGTCTCACCGAGACCGGGAGGCCCCCGCCCCTGGCCCAGGGACGCGAACGGGGAGCATGAGGCGATGACCGCGAGCCGGACACGGGGACGCACCGCGAGCAACCGCAACAGCCGCACCGAGGAAGTGCAGCAGCGGGTCAAGCAGCTCATCCTGGAGCGCGGCCTCGCCGTCGGCGACCCGATGCCCACCGAGTTCGACCTCGTCGAGGAACTGGACGTCAGCCGCAACTCGCTGCGCGAGGCCCTCAAGGCCCTTCAGGCCGTCGGCATCGTCGAGATCCGGCACGGCTTCGGCATGTACGTCGGCAGCATGTCGCTCGGCGCCCTCGTCGACGAGCTGACCTTCCACGCCCGCATCTCCAAGCGGCAGGGCCGCGACGACCTCGCGCACCTGGTCGACATCCGCGAGATCCTCGAACGCGGCCTGATCGACCAGGTCATCGACCGCGGGCTGAACTCCGGCACCCCCGAGCTGGACGAGGTCATGCGCCGGATGGAGGCCGAGGCGGACGCCGGGGAGGTGACGCCCGAGACCGACCGGCTCTTCCACGAACTGCTCTACCGCCCCCTGGCGAACCCGATCGTCAACCAGCTCCTCGGCGCCTTCTGGGACGTCTACCGGACGCTCCAGCACGACCTCGCGCCCGTCGTGCAGGAGGCCGGCGACGTGGCCCAGCGGCACCGCGACATCTACGACGCGCTGCGCGCCGGCGACCGGACGGCCGCGTCCGTCGCGACGGCCGCGCACTTCCGCGGCATCCGCGACCGGCTCGAACTCGACCGGGAGCAGGCGGCCGCCGAGGACTGACGGGTCAGGTGGCCGAGCGCACCATGCCCGCGCGGGCCGGCGCCCGCCGCGGCCGCTCGGCGGGCTCCTCGTCGGGCCGATGGGCCGGCGGAACCCGGACCTCGATGCGCCCGTCCCGGATCCGCGTCTCGTAGCGGGGCTCCGGCGTGCTGGCCGGACCGCGCACGATCCCGCCGTCCTCCAGCCGGAAGGTGCTGCCGTGCCAGGGGCAGGTGACGCAGCCGTCCTCGAAGGAGCCCTCGTCCAGCGGTCCGCCCATGTGGGTGCAGGTGGCGTCCAGCGCGTACATCCGTCCGCCGTGCCGGTAGAGCAGGATCGGCACCCCGTCCGCGTCCACCCGACGGGCCTCGCCGTCGACCAGGTCGTCGTCCAGCAGCGGCGTCCACTCCTCCGGCCCCTGCCGCCACGCGGTGCGGTTGACGTTGACGCCCTGGACGAACGACAGGTGGCCGCCCAGGTACCCCCCGATCCCCATCGCGCCGTACCCGGCCCACGCCAGGGCCTTGCCCGCGAGCCGGTCGCCGCGGGCGCGCATGGCGAGGGAGGCCGCGTACAGGGCCAGCGCGGTGCTGTTGGCCACGGCGTGGACCATCCCCACCCGTCGCTCGGCGCCCAGGGTGTCGGACCAGTCGTTCAGCCCGGACAGCGCGGTCGGCACGGCGCTGACCAGGCCGACCTTCAGCAGCAGGTCGGCGGCGGGCTCGGCGTCCGGCCCGCCGATGGCGTCCAGCATCGTGGACATGCTCCACGCGCCGATCGTGACGTCGGTGAGCGCCGGGTGCAGAGGATGCCCCAGGTTCGTCCCGCTCAGCAGGTTGCGGACCTTGCGTGGCCGCACGACCCGCTTGACCACCTTCGCCACGGGAGCGGCGACCCTGTCGACCGCCTCCGCCTCTTCCAGTCGGCGCATCGCCCGGTGCGGCATGCTCATCCTCGGCCTCCCCCATGCCCGGTGGTCACACCCTGCGACCACGCTGCTTCGCTCACCGGCTCTCTATCCCTCGAACGCCCCGGAAAACACCCAAAGTGCATCACCGGTGCCGGTGGGGGTGTTGACGCGGGAGCCGTCCGCGCCTAGCTTCACCCGACAAAGGACATCCCATGTCCCATATCGGAGGTAATGTCGTGCCCCCGTCCCCCCGCGCCGCGGCCGTCGCCGTCGCGGCCGTCACCGCACTCGCCCTCGCCGCCCCGCCCGCGCACGCCGCCGCCGGCCAGTCCGCCGTCGTCACCGAGGACTGCACGTCCGGCCGCATCCAGGAAACGGTCGTCAACAACACGCCGTCCGCCACGACCTTCACCCTGACCTGGCCCGGCCAGGGCACGTGGACCGCCCGGGTCGCCCCCGGCGACCGCGCCGGCTTCCACTTCACCAGGCCGTCCGGCACCGCCTACACGTTCCGCACGACGACCCCGCAGGGCTTCGACCAGACGAGCAGCGGCGTCCTCGACTGCTCGGACGCGCTCAGCGTCCGCGCCACCATGGAGTGCGCCGCGCCGCACCGCCTCCGCCTGATCCTCGACAACCGCTCGGAGTCCACGAAGAGGTTCACCGTCGCCTGGCCGGGCCGCCAGAACTCCCCCTGGACGGTCGACGTCCCCGCCCGCTCCGGCGACGGCAGCCTGTACTGGACGGTCCCCGACGGAACCCCGTACACGTTCGACGTCTCGTCGGGCGACTGGTCGCGAACCCTCTCGGGCACCTCCGGCTGCGGCCTCGACTCCGGCGAACCGGGCATGAACGCCCAGACCGTCCTCACCACCTCGACCGTCATCGACGGCCTCGGCAAGCCCGCGAAATCCGTGCGCATCCCCGGCCTCGCCGTCACCGGCGACGGGACGGTCGTCGCCGTCATGGACGCCCGCGTCGACGGCTCCTACGACCTCGGCGGCGGCACGAACAACATCCAGATCGCGATGACCCGCAGCACCGACGACGGCGCGACCTGGACCACCCCGAAGATCATCGCGAAGCCCGCGGCGACCTCGCAGGGCTACGGCGACCCGAGCCTCCTGGTCGACCGCGTCACCGGCAAGATCTTCTGCTTCTTCACCTACTCCCCGAAGCCCGGCGTCTCCTTCTGGAGCTCCCAGCCCGGCGACACGTCCGAGACCTCCACGACCAACACCCACATCACCTACATCACGTCCACCGACGACGGCGCCACCTGGAGCGACCCCGTCGACCTGAACCCGGACGTCCGCGACCCCGGCTGGGGCGGCATGTTCGCCTCGTCCGGGCACGGGATCCAGCTCGACTCCGGACGCCTCGTCCAGCCGATCGTCTACCGCGACGCGAACCGCTCCCACGCCGCGAACATCTACTCCGACGACCGCGGCGCCACCTGGCACAACGGCACCACCGCCGCCTCCGGCGTCAACGAGAGCAAGGCGATCCAGCGCTCCACCGGCCGCGTCGCGCAGAACATGCGCCACGACGCGGGCGGCGACCGCTGGTACGCGATGGCCGACGACGTCACCGCCCCCTTCGGCGCGAGCTGGAAGAGCGGCCTCATCGACCCCGGCAACAACGGCGACGAGATCTCGCACCTCCTCCCGCGTCCCGGCGCCCCGGCCCCGACGGACGTCGCCCTGCACAGCAACACCGCCGACACGTCCCGCACCGACCTGACCGTCCGCCTCAGCCGCGACGACGGCGCGAGCTGGCCCGACCACGCCCTCATCAAGCCCGGCGCGTCCGGCTACTCCACGATGGCCGTCCTGGCGGACGGCTCCGTAGGCGTCCTCCACGAGATCGGCGACACCGGCGGCATCGTCTTCACCCGCCTCACCCTCCCCTGGCTCGAGAACTGAGCCCCCGCTGACCGCAGGGCCCGGCCCGACGCCCCGTCCAGGCCGGGCCCCGCGCGGCGGAGCCGGTCGGCGAGTTCGCGGAGGTCCAAGGCGTCCTCGGGATCACCGGCGGCGTGTTCGGCGGAGACCAGGTGCAGGCGGACCGCCGCCGCCGAGAATCCGACACCGTGCTGCCGCAGCAGGACCCGGCCGCCCAGCCCGTCGGCGATCGCGGCGGCCTGGTCGTGCCATCCGGCCCGGCGCGCGAGCACCGCGAGGTTCCTCGCGGCTTCGGCCGCCGGGAGCGCCGCGCCGCAGGATTGGGCGAGGGTGCGGGCTCGGTCGACGCCGACCCGGCCGCCGTCCTCCCCCAGCTTGGTCATCGCAGCCTCGTCTTCACACGAACTCGCTGCCCGCACGGACGCCCGAGCCCCCGCCGGGGCGTCCGGGGACCGTCCCGCGACTCGGTCACTTGCCCGGACGGCTCCGGGGACGGCTCGGCCTCGCGGCGGCCCGATGAGAGCAGTCGTACGAACCGTCGCGTTCCCGGGCGTGGGCCTGATCCGGTCAACGGCTGACGCGGTCGGCGCGGCCTTCGATACTGGGCGCCATGTCTCTCGAAGTGGCCGCGATGCGGATCGGCGCCTCCGTGGCGAACCTCGCCGTCGGCCGCTGGCTCGCGGGCCGCTCCACCCGGGACGGAGCCGGCAAGGATCTCACCGAGCTGATCAAGACGGGGCTCCCCGACGAACTCCGGCGCCGCAGCGTCAACCGGCAGATCGAGGGCATCGCCGACTCCGTCACCGAGCGGCTCCTCACGTTCGCGGGCCACGAGTTCCGCGGTCTCACCGACGGCGACCGCGCGGCCGCACTGCACCAGGTCGTCCTCACGCTCGAGCGCGCGGACCTCTCGGACGACGCCTGGTTCGCCGCCGACGCGGACCCGGTGAAGCTGTCGCGGGGCCTCCGCTCCCGCCTGTCCGTCCGGAAAGCCGAGTTCGAGCTTGGCGAGGCGGGAGCCCGCCTCTACGAGGTGGCTCTGGACGAGTGCTGCGACTGCCTCGCTCGCATCATCGTCCACCTTCCCCAGTTCGGCCCCCGGGCGTCGGTCGAGACGCTGTCCCGGCTGACCGACCTGTCGTCGCAGGTGAACGCCGTCCTGTCCCGTCTCCCCGCGCGTACGCTCACGGCACCTGAGGGGGAGTCGGACGACGAGGAGTTCACCCGCCGCTACCTGTCGTCCCTCAGCGAGAGCCTGGACACGCTCGAACTGCTCGGCATCCGCTTCGAGCGCTTTACCCGTCCGCAGACGACGCTCAGCGTCGCGTACATCAGCTTGAACGTCTCCCATGAGAGTTCACGGCGACGGTCGAAGCCCGAGCCGATTCCGGTCAGCGAATGGCGCGGCGAGCATCCGATGGGCGCCGACCGGGTGGAGTCGGCGCTCGCCGACCATCGCCTGACGCTCGTCCGCGGCGAAGCGGGCGGCGGCAAGAGCACGCTGCTGCGCTGGCTCGCCGTGACCGCGGCCCGGGGCGCGTTCACCGGCCCCCTCGCGGAGTGGAACGGCTGCGTCCCGTTCATGATCAAGCTGCGCAGCCACCCGGACGGACCGCTGCCCCGCCCCGAGGAGTTCCTCGACGACGTGGCGGGCTCGCTCGCCGGGCTGATGCCGCGCGGCTGGGCGCACCGCCGCCTGCTGTCGGGCCGCGCCGTCCTGCTCGTGGACGGCGTGGACGAGATCCCGTCCGCGCGGCGGCAAGCCGTCCGCACGTGGCTGAAGGAGATCGTCAACGAGTTCCGCGGCATCCGGATCGTCGTCACGTCCCGTCCGGCCGCCGCCGGCTCGGACTGGCTGCGCGCCGAAGGCTTCACCACCACGTTCCTCGAACAGCTCTCCCCGTCCGACGTCCGCGCCCTGGTCGACCACTGGCATGACGCCGTCCGCGATTGCGACGGCCTGCCCTGCGCGCCCGAACGTCTCCCCGGCTACAAGGCCCGCCTGCTCAGCCGCCTCGAAGCCGCACCCCACCTGCGCGGGCTCGCCTCCAACCCGCTCCTCGCCGCGATGCTGTGCGCCCTCAACCTGGACCGGGAGACGCTCCCCCGGAACCGCATGGACCTCTACGCCGCCGCTCTCGACATGCTGCTGGAGGCACGAGACATCAAACGCGGCATTTCGACCACGCTCGAACGCGAGCAGAAGATCCGGGTTTTGCAGGACATCGCCTGGCATCTCTCCACGAGCAACCGCGTCGAACTCCCGAAGCCGATGGTCGAACGCCTCGTCGCGAACCGTCTCGCGACCATGCCCCGGGTCGAAGCCGCACCCGGCGACGTCCTGGACGAGCTGCTCCAGCGCAGCGGCGTCGTCCGCGAGCCGGTTCCCGGACGCATCGACTTCGTCCACCGCACCGTCCAGGAGTACCTCACCGCGAAGCACGCCGCCGACCTCGGCGACATGGACCTCCTCGTCCGGTACGCCCATCGCGACACCTGGCGCGAGACGATCATCATGGCCGCGGGCCACGCCAACGAGCCCCTCCGCCGAGAACTCCTCACCGGCATCCTCGCCCGAGCCGGCTCCGAGCGCCGCCACGCCCGCACCTTGAAGCTCCTGAGCGTGGCGTGCCTGGAGACGCTCCCGTCCGTCCCGGAGGATCTGCGCGCCGACCTGGACCGGTGCCTCGACGACCTGGTCCCACCGCGCAACTGGGCCACGGCCCGTTCCCTCGCCACCGCGGGCACCCCCGTCCTCGCTCGTCTGCCGGAAAGCCTGGAGTCCCTCCCGGACGCGGCGGCGGCGGCCGTCATCCAGACCGCGTGGCTGATCAACGGCCCCGAAGCCCTCACCGCACTCTCCCGATTCGCGACCGACCCCCGATTCACGATCCAGCATGAGCTGAACCGGGCCTGGGACTACTTCGATCCACAAGATTTCGCCGAGCAGGTTCTTTCCCCGATGGCCGAGGCCGGTTCGCAGATCAACGTTGATTTCGCGCCCGAGAAGCACGAAATCCTCATGTCGCTTCCGTCGATTTCGCGTTTGCAGATCAGCTTCGACCGGCCGTTCAATGTTGCGCTCCTCGAGCACCATGCGGAGACACTGCAAGACCTTGTACTTCTTTTTCCTCGCAATATCACGGACCTTGTCGATTTGCCGGAGCTGCCGAACCTTCAGGGACTCGTTGTGGGGCTGCCCGGTATGCGGGACGTCAACTTCCTCGACAATCTGCCAGAATTAAAGAGCATCCAATTGCTGGCCTGCGAAGATGTCCTCGATTACACTCCGCTGCGACGCCATGCAGATGTAGAGGCCCTGCTGTTGCATGGAAGCCGTCACCTGGTGGATGCAGAGCAGTTGCCACCTCTGCGCGCCCTTCAGTTGTTGGGGTTGAATGAAGCGCGCCTAAATTGCGGGCTCGCCGAATTGCTGGAAGGGGTCGCCGACCTCGACTGTCTCATTCTTCGTGACTGCGAATGGGTGGACGAGTTGACGGCGCTGCCCTCGCTCCCGCTGTGCGAACTCGTGCTAGATGGATGTACCAACCTGAAAGACTTCGCTCCGCTCGGTCGGCTGGGCCGCCTGGGTTCACTTTCCCTCGCCCGAACTTCTATTCGCGATCTGAGTCCATTGGTGGGTGCCTCCGTACTGCGGAGCATCAATCTGGACGGGTGTAGCGGCATTTCCGACATCAGTCCACTTGCGTCCCTTGCGAACTTGCGGCACCTCTCCATTCGAGATATGCGGCCCGATATCGACCTCGCGCCCCTCGCGGAGAATCGCAACCTCCAAGTGACGATAGCTCTCGCTCAAAAGGTGCGAGGCGCGGAAAAGCTGGCGCGTCGGCTGGAAGTCCTGTGACCGTCCCGCACGCACGCACGCCCGCGTTCGGAGACGATCCCTTCATGGTCGATCTTCCGACGTGAAGGAAAGCTGCGGCCGGGCTATGGCGTCTCCCTGCCGGACCATACGACTCGATCTTCCGGCAGGAGGCGAAGATCGCGGCCCGGTTGGATCACCCGAACATCACCGTGGTCGACGACCTCGGGGAACACGCGTTCAGCCCCGACGGTTCGAGGCTCGTCACCGGCAGCGTGGACGAGAGCGTGAAGGTGTGGAACACCGGGACGGGAGCCCTCGTCAGGACCATCGGCGTCGGGGAGAAGCCCGCCGAGGTGGTGTTCGCCCCGGACGGTTCCACCTTCGCCACCGGCAACGAGACCGGGATGGCGTGATCTGGACGAGTTCGCCGACCTCTACTGCGACACCGGTATTCCGCAGATCGATGAACCGAACGCGCGGTTCGCCCGAGCCTGCGCGGGCTTCCGGACGCGTGGGCTCGCGCTTCGGTGCGGCTACTGCTCGACGTAGGCGTCGCCGGCGAACCATTCCAGGCCCATGCCGAGTGTTGCGGGGGTCTGAATGCCGAGCACGTCGTCGAGCGTGCACACGAACGTCCCCCCTTGGACGTTGCGGCCGATGGCCGGGCGGTGCCCGTCACGGAACCAGACGACGAGTTCGAGCTTCTTCCCGGTACGGAGCGTGCTGATCTGGTCGACGACGTCCCAGGCGATCGCCTTTCGCCTTCCCTTCTTGCCAGGCTCGAAGGTGAGCCCGTCGGCTCGCAGGGTGAGCCGAGGGGAACGCGACCTCCTGAACCACAGCAGCATCAGGACGCCCCCGATCACGCCGCCCACTGCCGCCTCCCGCAAGGTCTGCGTCCAGTCCGCCATATCGAAGACCTTGCTCGCGAGGAAAAGGAGCGGCACGCCGATCAGTCCGAGCAGCGCCGACAACACCGCGACGATCAAGAGGTCTTCGATCAGGCCGGTTCTGGTCTCGGTGAAGACGATCTCGTCGACCTGCTCGGGGGCGGCGCCGGAGCGGCGGTGCGGGACGTCGAAGAGCAGGCTCGCCGGGGCGTCGGGGCGCATCTCGACGCGACGGAGCACGCTGCGGTGCGGGCCCGCCTGCGTCTGCACGGTATGGGTGCCGGAGGGCAGGAAGATCGTGCCTTGGCTGCACCGGTCGATGGTGTGCAGCGACGTGCCGTCGATGATGGCGTCCAGTTCCTTCGAGCTGAGGTTCCAGATCGTGAGACTCGCCTGATCCGTCGGCTCGCCCTGGACGGACGTGCTCGGTTCGACGTCGGGCGGGAGCGGCCGGGTCGCGGGATCGTCGAGGGCCGCGAGCCGGTCCAGGACGTCGCCGACCGTGGGCCGGTCGCCCGGTTCCTTGGCGAGGCACGCGGCGACCAGTTCCGTGAGCGGTCGCGGCAGGCCGTCCAGGTCCGGCTCGTCGTGGACGACGCGGTACAGGACGGCTTGTGCCGTGCCGCTTCCGAAAGGGCTGCGGCCGGTCGCGGCGAAGGCCAGGACCGCGCCGAACGAGAACACGTCGCCGGGCGGGCCGACCGTGCCGCCGCCGGCCTGCTCGGGGGACATGTACGACGGCGTCCCGATCACGGTGTGCGAGGCGGTGGCGGACGCGGCGTCCAGCGCGCGGGCGATGCCGAAGTCGATGACGCGCGGGCCGTCCTCGGCGAGGATCACGTTGGACGGCTTGAGGTCGCGGTGCACCAGCCCGCACGCGTGGATCGCCGAGAGCCCCTCGGCCAGGGCCGTCCCCAGGGTGGCGACCGTCGAGAGCGGCAGCGGCCCGTCCTCGGTGACGGCCTCCTGGAGCGACGGGCCCGGGATGTACGCGGTGACCAGCCAGGGCGGATCGGCTTCGGTGTCGGTGTCGGCGTCGACCACCTGCGCGGTGTAGAAACCGCCGACCCGGCGAGCCGCCTCCACTTCGAGGGTGAACCGGCGCC
This sequence comes from Actinomadura cremea, assembly GCF_014648495.1. Lineage (GTDB taxonomy): Bacteria > Actinomycetota > Actinomycetes > Streptosporangiales > Streptosporangiaceae > Spirillospora > Spirillospora cremea. The sequence continues at coordinate 707,059 of NZ_BMRF01000001.1, read as the reverse complement.
GGAATCCGTCGTCCCCGGCGAACTCCGGCCGCACGACCTTCACCGCGACCGTCCGGCCGCCCCGGGACCGGCCCAGGAACACCTGCCCCATGCCGCCGCCGCCCAGCCTCTGCTCCAGCCGGTACGGCCCCACCATGCGCGGGTCATCGTGGATCTTCGAAGCGTCCGGACGGCCGGCGCCTCATCGACCGTGCGCGGGAAGTGAGGCATCGTGGAGCGTGAACCCGAGCCGCGGAGGCGTGCCGTGACCGTCGACATCCGCTCCTTCCGCCCCGACGACGCGCCGCACATCGCCGTGCTCGTCCGGCGCTGCCTGCGCGAGATCAACAGCCGCGACTATCCGGCCGACGTCGTCGACCGGATGTCCGCGCACTTCACGCCGGAACGGTTCGTCGAACTGTCGCGGAGCCGCGGCATCTACGTCGCGGACGCCGGCCGCGTCGTCGGGACCGTCTCCCGGGACGGCAACAGGGTCTACACGATGTTCGTCGACCCCGACCTGAGCGGCCGGGGGATCGGGCGGCGGCTGCTGCGGCACATCGAGGACCTGGCCGCCCGGGAGGGGCACGACCACATGGAGACCGGCGCCAGCATCACCGCCCACCACTTCTACCTCCGCCTGGGCTACGAGGACGTCCGCGAGAGCGACACCGAGTTCGGGTTGAACTACGTTCTGCGCAAGCCCCTGCCGCCGCCCGGACCGCTCACCGGTCCGTGAACGCGGAGGCGTTCGCCTCGGCCCACTCGGCGAAGGTGCGGCCGGGACGGCCGGTGACCTCCTCGACCGCCGGGGAGACGGTGCGGCCCTCCGGCGGCGTGTTGCCGAGCGCGTCGAGCAGGAACCCGACGAGGTCGTCGGTCATGCCCTCGCCGCGCCACTTCTCGCGCGCCTGCTCCTCGTCGAGCTCGACGAAGCGCACGTCCCGTCCGATGGCCCGGCCGAGGATCCGCACCTTCTCCGCCGTGGTGATCGCCTCGGGCCCGGTGAGGACGAGCGTGCGGCCCGCGTGACCGCCCTTCGCCAGGACGGTCGCGGCGACGGCGCCGATGTCGGCCTCGTGGACGAGGCTGCTCACGCGGTCGCCGAACGGCTCGCGGATCACGCCCTCGGCCCGGACGGACGCCGCCCACCACTGCAGGGTGTTCGCCATGAACTCGACCGGGTTGAGGAGCGTCCACTCGATGTCGCTCGCCTCGAGCGCCTGCTCCAGCGTGCCCTCGGCGCGCCCGCCGAGGACGGTGACGCGCCGCACGCCCGCCCGTCCGGCCAGGTCGACGATCTCGGCACCCGTCCGGAGCGGGGCGTAGCCGTCCCCGGCGAAGTTGATCAGGTGTGCGGCGGTGACGCCGTCCAGCGCGGGCCCGAGGGTGGACGGGGCCGCGATGTCGCCCGCGACGACCTCGACGCCGGCGGGCAGGTCGGCGCGGGCGGGATCGCGGGTCAGCGCGCGGACCGGCAGCCCGAGGCGCAGCAGCTCGGCGACGACTTCGCGGCCGACGGTTCCGGTGGCACCGGTGACCAGGAACGTCATGAGGACCCCTTTGTTAGAACGGAACGTTCGGTTCTACTATAGCAGAACAGAATGCTTCATTCCGTTCCAGGAGGGCCGGATCCGGCCGGATCGGGCCGTTCCCGGAGTAACCATGCCAGTATGTAGCGGCAAGATCATCGAGCGCTTCGGGAGCCCCGGATGGCAGGACATCGTCGTGTTCTCAACGTCACCGCTTGGGTCGCGGCCTTCTCCGGCCTGCTGATCACGCCCGCGCACGCCGCCCCCGCCAGGACCCCCGCATGGACGAGCGTTCCCATCCCGGCACTCGAAGCCCTCGCGGCGCCGACCGAGGTCGCGGCGGCCGGGCCGCGCGCCGCCTGGATTTCCGGGGGCGAGGACCAGACCGGGGACGGAAGGTCGTTCATGCTGGCCTGGGACGGCCGGGAGTGGCGCCGCCAGGAACTGCCGATCCCGAACTCGACCACCGTCCTGGACCTCGCCGCCTCCGGGCCGCGCAGCGCCTGGGCGCTCGCCTCGGACTGGACCCCGGAGACCGGCTCCCGCCCCGTGGCGCTGCACTGGGACGGCGGTGCCTGGCGCGAGGTCGGCTACCCGGAGGGGGTCGGCCTCAGCCTGCCCGCGCCCTCGCTGTCACCGAAGGAGATCATTTCGGCGGCGCCCCACGCGCCCGCGTGGTCGCTCGGGTACGACGAGGCGGCCGGTGAGGCCGTCGCACTGCGCTTCGAGGGGGACCGGTGGGTCCGGCAGGACCTGCCGGTGAAGATGCTCCAGGCAGTGACCATCGCGGTCCGGTCGCCTCGGGACGTGTGGATCGCCTGCGAGTGCGAGCTGCCGGGCGAGGGCCCGGCCCAGGTGATGCTGCACTGGGACGGCGTCCGCTGGAACACCGTCCGGCACCCGAGCAGCGACGACACCTTCGTGACCGAGATCGTCCCGGTGTCGTCCCGGAGCGTGTGGGCGTACCGTTCGAGCGTCTCGTTCACGCCCGGTCCCGAGCTGATGCACTGGGACGGGACGGACTGGCGGTCCATCCCGGTCCCGGTGGACCCGCTCGTCGCCTACCTCGCCAACCTCGCCGACGACGGCGCCGGTGGTGCGTGGGTCGGGGTGAGCACCGCGAACGACCCCGCGAACTACCTGCACTACAGCCGGGGCCGCTGGACGACCGAGAGCGGGCCCGGACGTCCCGGCGTGGGCGCCGTGATCTACGACCTGGCACGGGTGCCCGGCACCCGGACGCTGTGGTCGGCCGGCATGGCCAGCCCCCTGTCGGGCCCCCCGTTCGTCGAACGCCGCCGCTGACGCACGGTGGCGGCGCGGCGACCGCGCCGTGGCCGGCCAGCTCGATGTCGACCGGGCCGGTCACCAGGATCTCGCAGCTCCCGTCGGCGCAGGCCGCTGCGCCGGTTACGTTCGCTGTTCCACGTGGACGTCGCCGGCGAACCAGTCGAGGGCCGCGCGGAGCCTGGGGCCGTCCTGCGGGCCGACCACGTCCCGGGCCCTGCACACGAGCGTGCCGCCCGCCACCTCCACGCCTGGTACCGGCAGGTGCTCCTCCCGGTACCAGGCCACGAGCTTCGCCTTCCGGCCTTCGCCGACCACGCCGATCCGGTCGAGGTCGGCCCACGCGATCGTCTTCGCCGGCCGGTCCGCGCTGACGCCGCTGAACACGAAGGTGAGGCCGTCCGGGCGCAGGATGAGGCGGTCCGGGGACGGGACGAGCGCGCTGAGGCTCAGCACTCCGGCGAGGCCGAGGACGAAGAGGAGGAGTTGGGCGCCTTCGAGCGCATCGAAGTCGTCCGACAGCGGGGCGCCGAGCCCCACGCCCGGCACGCCGAAGAGCGCCGTCAGCCCGGCCAGGTTGCGGAAGACCACGAGCATCTGCGCGAGCCTGGTGTGCGCGAAGGACACCTCGCCGGCGCTTTCCGGTGCCGTGTCCGCGCCGCCGTCGAAGGCGAGGCGGGCGGGGGCGCCGGGGTGCAGTTCGACGCTGCGGGGCGCGCTGCGCGACGATCCCCGCCGGACCTGCACGGAGTGGGTGCCCGCGGGCAGGTAGAGGGTGTTGCGGCCGCCGGCGCCGATCGTGCCCTGGTCGGTGCCGTCGACGGTGAGGCGCAGTTCGTCCCGGCCGAGGTTGCCGACCGTCAGCGTCGTCCGGTCGTCCCTGCCACCGGACGTCCGGTGCTCGGCCGTGCCGGGTTCGCCGAGGGGCACGGTGCGTTCGTCGATCATCGTGGTGACCTCGGGCGGCAGCCACCGGGCCGGGGTCTGGTCGAAGGCGCCGAGCCGTTCGAGGACGTCGCCGACCGGCGGGCGGTCGCCGGGGTCCTTGGCGAGGCACGCGGCGACCAGCTCCGCGAGGGGGGCGGACAGGCCGGTGAGGTCGGGTTCGCGGTGGACGACGCGGTAGATGACCGCCTGCGCCGGGCCCGTCCCGAACGGGGTGCGGCCCGTCGCGGCGAACGCGAGCACGGCGCCGAGGGAGAACACGTCGCTCGCCGGGCCGACCGGGGCGCCGACCGCCTGCTCGGGGGACATGAACGACGGCGTGCCGATCACGGCGTGCGTGGCGGTGTGCGAGGTGGCGTCCAGCGCGCGGGCGATGCCGAAGTCGATGACGCGCGGGCCGTCCTCGGCGAGGATCACGTTGGACGGCTTGAGGTCGCGGTGCACGAGCCTGCAGGCGTGGATCGCGGTGAGGCCCTCGGCGAGACCCCTGCCGAGCACGCCGATCGCCGGGAGCGGCAGCGCGCCGTGCAGGTCCACGGCCTCGTGCAGGGACGGGCCGGGGACGTAGGCGGTGACCAGCCACGGGGGCTCGGCGTCGGGGTCGGCGTCGACCACCTGGGCGGTGTGGAAGCCGCCGACCCGGCGGGCCGCCTCGATCTCGAGGGCGAACCGGCGGCGGAAGCCGTCGTCCCCGGCGAACTCCGGGCGCACGACCTTCACCGCGACCGTCCGTCCGCCCCGGGACCGGCCGAGGAACACCTGGCCCATCCCGCCGCCGCCCAGCCGCCGCTCCAGCCGGTACGGGCCCACCCGGCGAGGGTCCTCCCGGCGCAGTGGCTCCATGCGGCGACCCCCTCGAAAGAACATCTGTGTCCGGTCGACCGTCCGATCATCTCAGGACCGGACGCGTGCGGGGCCGCTCAGACGATGCGGGTGCAGAGCCTGCCGCCGCGGAACTCCCAGTCGACGGACCTGTCGGCGGGAGGGCAGTCCCCTCTGGTGAGCGCGGTGACCTTGAGGATGTGGTCGTAGGACCCCGGGACGGAGTTCTTCCCGCAGGGCCAGGAGGTCATGAGGTCGCTGTTGCTGATGGAGACGGTGTCCTCCTCCGGGCCGTCGGTGGCCAGGAAGCAATCGCCCACTCGGAGTCGCCGCTCGACGCAGAGCGCGATCTCCTCGTCGTCTTCACCGTGCCGCCACCACAAGGCCCCGTCGATCTCGCCGGCCTCGGCGCCGCAGTCCGACGAGCCGTCCCCCACCTCGATCACCTTGAGGTAGGCGTCCGACCGCGAGCAGTCGACCGCTTTCGGCTTCTCCTCGGTCCACTCGTAGTCGTGCGGGGACTGGTACACGTTCAGGCAGTCGCCCTCCGAGATCTTCTCGAACGCCTTCCGGACGGGGTCGGGTGCGGGGGGCGGGGTGGGGCTGTCGCTCTCGGAGGGAGTGGGCGCGGGCGTCCGGGCGGCGGCGGACGTCGGGGTGGGAGTCGCCTGCGCGGCGGCGGTGCCCGATGAGCCCGGCTCGTCCCGGCCGTCGGCGACGGCCCAGACGGCGAACGCGACCACCAGGACGCCCGCCACCGCGGCCGCGGCCAGGGCCGGTGCGGGCCTCGTGGCCCGGGGCCGGGACCGGGGCCGGGGGAACCGCAGCGTCCCGCGCGGCGTGTCCCGCGCCGGAGGGACCAGCGCCTCGGTCTCCGCCACGCGGGTGGCGATCATCGTGGTGATGGACTCCGGCAGCGCGGGTCCCCCGCCCTCGACCAGTTCGGAGCAGCGTTCGAGGAACACGTCCAGGCCGGGCCGGTCGTCCGGGTTCTTGGCGAGCCCGGCCGCGATCAGCGGGAGCAGGGATGCCGGGACGCCGGTCAGGTCGGGATCCTCGTTGACGACGCGGTAGCCGAGGGCCTCGATCGGCCCCTCGCCGAACGGCCGCCTGCCGGTGGCGGCGAAGGCCAGCACGGCGGCCAGGCAGAACACGTCACTGGCCCGCCCGACCTCCCGTCCGCGGAACTGCTCGGGCGACATGAACCCGGGTGTGCCGACCACGCTCGTGCGGGTGGTCTGCGAGGTGGCGTCCAGCGCTCGGGCGATGCCGAAGTCGATGATGCGGGGCCCGTCGCGGGCGAGCAGTACGTTGCCGGGCTTGAGGTCCCGGTGGATCACGCCGCGGTCGTGGACGGCCGTCAGCCCCTCGGCGAGGCCCGCGCCGAGCCCCGCCACCGATTCCGCGGAGAGCGCGCCGTGCTCGCCGACGGCCTCCTGCAACGACGGACCGGCGATGTACTCGGTCACGAGCCAGGGCGGATCGGCGTCGGTGCCGGCGTCCACCACCTGGGCGGTGTGCACGCCCCCGACCCGCCGCGCCGCCGCGATCTCCTGGTCGAACCGCCGCCGGAACCGCGGATCTCCGGCGAGGTGCGGATGGATCACCTTGACCGCGACCGGCTTCCCGCCCGGCGACCGGCCCAGGTAGACCCGGCCCATCCCGCCCGCCCCCAGCCGCGCCACCAGCCGGTACCCGCCGACCCGTTTCGGATCGTCCGCCCGGAGCGGCTCCGCCTTCTCGCTGGACACCCCGTCCGCCCTCCCGCCGCGCCGATGATCTCCACTTAAATGTACATAAGTGTTCCAGTAAGGTGCGACGTGGAGGCGTGGGCCGCGCGAGGGCGCGGTGGGCCCGATGCCGGAGTGACGGGAGGCGTGGGGTGGCGGTCGCACCGGTGGAGGCGAACGATCCCGGACGGATCGGACGGTACCGGATCGTCGGGCGGCTCGGCCGGGGCGGGATGGGGCGCGTCTACCTGGGGCTGTCACCCGGTGGGCGGGCGGTCGCGGTGAAGGTCGTCCGGGACGAACTCGCGGAGGACCCGGGGTTCCGGCGCCGGTTCGTCCGGGAGGTCGACGCGGCCCGCCGGGTGGCCGGACTCTTCACGGCCGCGGTGATCGACGCCGACCCGGACGGCGACCCGCCGTGGCTCGCCACCGCGTACGTGCCCGGGATGTCCCTCGAAGCGGCGGTCGCCGCGCACGGCCCGTGGCCGGAGCGGTCGGTGCGGGCGCTCGGCGCCGCGCTCGCCGAGGGACTGGAGAGCGTGCACGGCGCGGGGGTCGTGCACCGGGACCTGAAGCCGTCGAACGTGCTGCTGGCGGCGGACGGCCCGCGCCTGATCGACTTCGGGATCTCGCTGGCGGCGGAGAACACCCAGCTCACCGAGACCGGGATGGTGATCGGCACGCCCGGCTACATCGCCCCCGAGCAGCTGGTGCGCGACGAGACGTCCCCCGCCGGGGACGTCTTCGCGCTCGGCGCCGTCCTCGCGTACGCGGCGGCCGGGAGCGGGCCCTTCGGGAGCGGGGCCGCGCACGCGCTGCACTACCGGGTCGTCCACGAGCCGCCGGACCTGACGGGCGTCCCGTCCGGCCTGGCGGACGTCGTGGCCCGCTGCCTGGCGAAGGAGCCCGGCGCGCGTCCCACGGTGCCCGACCTGGTGGCGGAGCTGGGCGGGGACGGCGCCGCCACCGGGGACGCCGGGCTGCCCGGACCGGTGGTCGCGGAGATCGGCCGCGTGCGGGACGCCCCGATCCTCGGGCCCGCCGAGCCCCGGCCGACCGCCGTCGACACCGCACCGCGCCGGCGGCGCGGTCGTGGCCTCGCCCGGGGCCGGGTGCCGGCGGGGCTCGCCGCCGCTGCCGCGCTCGTCCTCGTCGCCGCGGGGGTCGCGCTCGCCGCGCGTCCGTCCGGCGGCGACCGGGACGACGCCTCCGGCCCGCCGGAGTGGAAGGAGCGGTGGTCGGTCTCCCTGGACGGGGAGCTGGGACTGGCGGGCGTCGCGGACCGCACGGTCTACCTCTCCGGAAAGCAGGGCGACCTGTACGCCCTGGACGCCGACACCGGCGAGGAACGGTGGAGGCAGCGCTATCCCGGCCGGTACCCGAGCCTCCTGGAAGGCACCGACGAGGTGGCGTACTACGCCGACGGCAGGTACACCTACGCCCTGGACGCCAGTACCGGCCGGCAGCTCTGGAAGGACGAGGACGACGGGATCAACGGGTCCCCCACGACCGTCGGCGGAACCACCTACAAGGCGTTCGCCAACTGGCTCATCGAGATCGACCCCCGCACCGGCAAGGAGGGGTGGGCGGAGCCGACCGAGGGCGTGATGTGGGACGACGCCCCGGTCGTCGCCGCCGGGGTCCTCTACCTCGCCGACGACGCCGCCCTGTACGCCGTGGACGCGGAGAACGGCGACGGCCTGTGGCGGTTCGACGCCGGGAACGACATCGAGTCGGGGCCGGTCTACGCGGAGGGGACCGTCTACGTCGGCGGCAAGGACGGCACCCTGTACGCGGTGGACACCGACTCCGGCCGCGAGGAGTGGAAGCACCGGTTCGACGGGGCGGACTGGGACCCGGCCACCGTCGGGGGAGCGGGTGTTCCGATCGTGGAGGGCGGAGTCGTCTACTACGAGAACGACGGCTACGTGTGCGCCTTCGACGTCGACACCGGCCGGGTGGTGTGGACGCACGAGCCGGGCTTGGAGGAGGACGTCATGCTGCTGGCCGTGTGGAACGGCGAGGTCCTCTACCGTGACGGCCTCGACGGCGAGGGCGACGAGACCGTCTACGCGCTGGACGCGCGGACCGGCGAGCGGCTGTGGGACGACGCTCTGGGCGAGGGGACGACCGCCGTCGGCGACGTCCTCTTCTACGACGACGGCGGGCGGCTGCACGCGGTCACGGCCACCGGCCGGGCGTGAGGGAGGGCGTGGTGGACGCGTACGGGCCGCTGGAGGCGGACGATCCCGGACGGATCGGGCGGTACCGGATCGTCGGGCGGTTGGGCCTGGGCGGGATGGGCCGGGTGTACCTCGGCCGGTCGCCGGGCGGGCGCGCGGTCGCGGTGAAGGTCGTCCGGGACGAGCTGGCGGAGGACGCGGAGTTCCGGCGCCGGTTCGTCCAGGAGGTGGAGGCGGCCCGCCGGGTGACCGGGTTCTTCACGGCCGCGGTGGTGGACGCCGACCCGGACGGCGACCCGCCGTGGCTCGCCACCGAGTACGTCCCCGGGATGTCGCTGCGGGCGGCCGTGGCGGCGCACGGCGCGTGGCCGGAGCGGTCGGTGCGGGCGCTCGGCGCGGCGCTCGCCGAGGCGCTCGAGGGCGTGCACGGCGCGGGGGTCGTGCACCGGGACCTGAAGCCGTCGAACGTGCTGCTGGCGGCGGACGGCCCGCGCCTGATCGACTTCGGGATCTCGCTGGCGGCCGAGGGCACCCGGCTGACGATGACCGGGGCGGCGGTCGGGACGCCCGGGTTCATGTCGCCCGAACAGCTGCGGGGCGCGACGGTGGGGCCCGCGAGCGACGTCTTCGCCCTCGGCGCCGTCCTGGCCCACGCGGCGACCGGGGCCGGTCCGTTCGGGGGCGGTTCCGCGCACGCGCTGAACTACCGGGTCGTCCACGAGCCGCCGGACCTCACCGGCGTGCCGTCCGGGCTCGCGGACGTCGTCCGCCGCTGCCTGGCCAAGGAGCCGGGCGAGCGTCCCGCGCTGCCCGATCTGGTGGCGGAGCTGGGCGGGGACGGTCCGGACGCGCCGGAGGCGGGCTCGCTCGCGGGTGCGGGATGGCTGCCCGAGGCGGTGACGGCCGTGCTCACCCGCGAGTACACGGGAGCGGTGGACGCGTCCGCCGAAACGGTCGCCGCGCCCGCCGCCGACCCCGCCGCCTCGCCCGCGCCGACCAAGGTCGCGACGGCTCCGTACCCGGCCTCCCCGTGGCCCGAGGCGTCCGGAACGTCCGAGGCGTCCGGAGGCAGGAGACCGTCCGCCCCGGCCGGGTGGTGGAGGCGGGCCTCGGTCCCGGCGGGCGCCGCCGCCCTCGCGGTCGTGGTCGCGGCGGTGCTCGTCCTGGGCCGCGGGTCCGGGGAGGAGGCGGCCGAGCCGGAACCGACGCCCGCCCCGCCGAAGCTGACGCAGCTGTGGTCCCACGGGACGGGGCCGCACGGGCGGCCCGTCGTCAGGGACGGGCGGGTCTACTTCACTCCCGAGGGCAGCGTGCACGCCGTGGACGCGGACACGGGCGACCCGCTGTGGAAGTACGGCGAGAGGATCAACGCCCTCTCCCTGTCCGCCGTCGGCGAGAGCCTCTACTTCGAGAACGGCGCGGCGACCGAGGAAAGCGTCGTGCAGGCGCTGGACGCCCGCTCCGGCAAGCGGCGGTGGGTGTACGAACCCGGCCAGACCGTGTACCAGGGGCCCATCGTGGCCGACGGAACCGTGTACGTGACCTGCCGGGAATTCGGCGACTACGAGAAGCCCACGCACCTGCACGCCGTGGACGCCGGAACGGGCGCGAAGAAGTGGAGCCGCACGGCCGGGCGGCTCGTCGGCGGGCTGACCGCCGCCGGCGGGACCGTCTACTACAGCTCGATCACCGATGACGGCCGGGCGCGCCACCTCTACGCCCTGGACGCCCGCACGGGCGAGCAGCGGTGGAAGGTGCGGCTGGAAGGCGACGTCCGCAACCGGGAAGTGTCGCTGACCGTCGCGAACGGGGTCATCTACGGCGTCCGCGAGGACGGCGTCCTGTCCGCCCGCGACCTCGACGGCCGACTCCTGTGGAACCACCAGACCGAGATCGAGGACTTCGACGACGTGGAGAACCCGACCATCGCGGACGGGATCGTCTACCTCGGCGGCAACGGCCACAACGCGGGCGGCGAGGTGGTCGCCGTCGACGCCCGGACCGGCAAGGAGCTGTGGAGGTACGACACCGGCGCCCTGACCGCGCCGCCCACCGTCGAGGACGGGACGGTCTACGCCGACAACGACGAGGGCCGGCTGCACCTGCTGGACGCCCGCACCGGTGATTCCCTCGGCGGGCTCCAGCTGGCGGACGGCTCGGACGCGGACGCGGCCGTCGCCGGTGGGATCGTCTACTTCGATGCCGGCGACGACCGCGTCCGCGCGGCCGAGATCACCCGCTGAGACCGTCCTCGCGCAGCCCGGCGGTGAGCCGCGACGGGCCGCGCGCGATCTCGCGGACGGGGCCGGTGACGTGCCCGGACGGGGCGGGCCGGTAGCGTTCGCGACGGACGACCGCCGTGCGCCCGGTTCAAGGAGAGAACGAGTGCCCACTGCCGGCCCGGCCCCCGCGCCCGCCGACGCCTACGTGGAGGTGCGGTCGCCGGACGTCCTGCGGGAGATCCTCGGCGAGCCGCACCCCATCGTGATCGACAAGGTCCACGACCGGCTCACCGCCGACGACGTCGACATCCTCGCCCGCGCCCGGTTCGCGCTCCTCGCGACGTCCGACGCCGCCGGCGAGCTGGACGTCTCCCCGCGCGGCGGCGCCCCCGGGTTCGTCCGCGTGCTGGACGACCGCACGCTCGTCCTGCCCGAGCGGGCCGGCAACCGGCGCGGCGACACGCTGCACAACATGCTCGCGAACCCGCGCGTCGGGATGCTCTTCCTCACCCCGGGCGACACGAAGGTGCTGCGCCTGAACGGCCGCGTCCGGATTCTCCAGGACGCCCCGTTCTTCGCGGAGATGACGGAGAAGGGGGTCGCGCCCGAGCTCGCGATCCTCGTCGAGATCGACGAGATCTACCTGCACTGCCCGGCGTCCCTGCGCCGCGCCGACCTCTGGGCGCTCCCCTCGCCCTGACCCCGGATCAGGCCAGCAGGTCGCCCGCGCCGCCGGTGCCGCCCGCGTCGATCGGCGCGTGCAGCGACACCGGCTCCCGGGCGTCCCGCGGCACCCGCTCGACCTTCCCCGCGGGCTCCCCGAGCGCGGCGGCGATCTCCCCGGCGCTCGGCTCCCGGCCGAGGTCGGCCACCAGCGCGCGCCGCGTGCGCGTCACCCGGTTGAGCAGGTCGACCACGTGCACGGGCAGCCGGACGGTCCGGGCCTGGTCGGCCGGCGCGCGGCCGATCGCCTGCTTGATCCACCAGGTCGCGTAGGTGGAGAACTTCAGGCCGCGCCGGTGGTCGAACTTGTCGACGGCCCGCATCATCCCGATGGTGCCCTCCTGGACCAGGTCGGGCAGCGGCAGCCCGCCGCCGAGCGCGTAGCGCCTGGCGATCGACACGACCAGCCGCACGTTGGCCCGCACCATGTGGTCCCGGGCGCGGTCGCCGTCGGCGGCCGTCGCCTCGAGCGCCCGCCGCTGGACGCCGTCCAGCCGCGCGCCCTCGTCGTCCAGGCGGCGCCGGGCCCGCGCACCGGCCTCGATGCGCTCGCCGAGCTCCCGCTCCTGCGCGGCGGTCAGCAGCGGGGTGCGGCCGAGGCCGTTCAGGTAGTCCTTCACCGCGTCCGTCATGTCGGACCGCCCTCTCACCATCGGTGACTTCGGACCTAAAGTTAGGCTAGACCCAAAAAGAAGTCAAGCACAAATTTTGGTCGACTCCATGTAGAGTGGCGGCATGAGCGCGGAGACCATCGGGCTGAGAGAGCTGAAGAAGCGGCAGACCAGGGAGAACATCTCCCACCAGGCGACCAGGCTGTTCCTGGAGCGCGGTTTCGACAACGTGACGATCGCGGAGGTGGCGGCGGCGGCGCAGGTCGCCAAGATGACCGTCACCAACTACTTCCCCCGCAAGGAGGACCTCGCGCTCGACATGCACGACGTGTTCGTGCAGCTGCTCGCGACGATCGTCCGGGAGCGGGAGCCGGGCGAGTCCGCGCTCGCCGCGCTGCGCCGGGCGTTCCTCGCCGCGGTCGCCGAGCGGAACCCGGTCGTCGGCTTCTCCGGCCCCGAGTTCGCCCGCATGATCACCGGCAGCCCGGCGCTGGTCGCCCGGCTGCGGGAGTTCCACGACGACCGGGAGAAGGTCCTCGGCGACGTCCTCGCCGCGGAGACCGGCGCCGGGCCGGACGACATCGCCCCGCGCGTCGCCGCGGCCCAGCTCGGCGCCGTCCACCGGCTGCTGTTCGAGGAGATCCTGCGCCGCACCCTCGGCGGGGACGGCGACGACGCGGTCGCGGCGGCCGTCGACCGCGACGCCCGCATCGCCTTCGACGCGCTCGAACCGTCGCTCGCCGACTACGCCGTCCGCTAGCCGGACGGCCCGTGCAGGGCCCTCCCGACGGCCGACGGCCCCGCCTCGCTCGACGCCCTGACCGACATGATGTGGCATTTCTCCTGCCAGGCGGACCCCCGCGTCCGAGACGGGCGCAGGAGTCCGCCGGGGCCGCTAAGTTCGGTGGCATGTCCGTCCCGCGGCTCGCCGTCTCCGTCGACCTCGTCGTGCTCACCGTGCGGGCCCAGCGGCTCTGCGCGCTGATGTGGCGGCGCGACCGGGCGCCCTACGACGGCACCTGGTCGCTGCCCGGCGGTTTCATCCAGCTCGACGAGGACCTCCCCGTCGCCGCGTCCCGGCTGATGGCCGAGCGCGCCGGGCTCGCGGACGTCCGCATCCACCTCGAGCAGCTCGCCACCTACGGCTACCCCGACCGCGACCCCCGCCAGCGCGTCGTCAGCGTCGCCTACCTCGGCCTCGCGCCCGACCTGCCCGCCTCCAGCCGCGCCCAGGTCCTGTGGACGGCCGTGGACGAGCTCGTCCACCACGACCGGGCCGCGTTCGACCACCGCCGCATCCTGTGCGACGGCATGGAGCGGGCGCGGGCGAAGCTCGAGTACACCTCGCTCGCCGCCGCGTTCTGCCCGCCCGAGTTCACCGTCGCCGAACTGCGGCGCGTCTACGAGATCGTCTGGGGCACCGCCCTCGACCCACGCAACTTCCACCGCAAGGTCACCGGCGCCGACCGCTTCCTCATCCCCACCGACCGGACCACCACCCGCGACGGCGGCCGGCCCGCCCGCCTCTACCGGCGCGGCGACGCCGAGCAGCTCCGCCCGCCGATGCTGCGCCCCCGCGGCTGAGATCCGGGCACCCGCAAGCCCATAAGCTGGGGCGCATCACCCCTGCGCACCACCCTGGAGGGACAACGGTGTCCGAGGCAAACACTCCTCGCTTCCGCTCCGTTCTCGACCGGTTCGTGGCTTACAAGCCCGGCAAGGTCGTCACGTCACCCGACGGGCGCTCGTTCAAACTGTCGTCGAACGAGTCGCCGGAGGGGCCGCTCCCGTCCGTCCTGGACGCCATCGCGGACGCGGCGCGCAACGTCAACCGGTACCCCGACAACAACGCGACCTCGCTCACCGAGGCGATCGCCGGGTTCTGCGGCGTCCCCGCCGACCACGTCGCCGTCGGCTGCGGCTCCGTCGGCGTCTCGCAGATGCTCCTGGAGGCCGTCGCCGAACCCGGCGCCGAGATCGTCTACGCGTGGCGCTCCTTCGAGGCGTACCCGCTGCTCGTCGCGCTCTCGGGGGCCACGTCCGTCCAGGTGCCGCTCAAGGACGAGACGCACGACCTGGCGGCGATGGCCGACGCGATCACCGAGCACACCCGGCTGATCTTCGTCTGCAACCCGAACAACCCGACCGGCACCGCCGTCCGGCGCGCCGAACTCGAGGCGTTCCTCGACCGGGTGCCCGCCGACTGCCTGGTCGTCCTCGACGAGGCGTACCGCGAGTACATCCGCGACGACGAGGTCCCCGACGGGCTCACGATGTACGGCGACCGGCCGAACCTGGCGATCCTACGGACGTTCTCGAAGGCGTACGGGCTCGCGGGCCTGCGCATCGGCTACCTCGTCGCGCACCCCGAGGTCGCCGCCGCGATCCGCAAGACGTTCCTGCCGTTCAGCGTCAACTCCGTCGCCCAGACCGCCGCGATCGCGTCCCTGCACGCCACCGGCGAGCTGCTCGCGCGCGTCGAGGAGACCGTGAAGGAGCGCGACCGCGTCCGCGGCACGCTCGTCGCCGACGGCTGGACCGTCCCGCCCACCGAGGCGAACTTCGTGTGGCTGCGGCTCGGCGACCGGACGATGGACTTCTCCGCGGCGTGCGACGCCCAGGGCGTCAGCGTCCGGCCCTTCCCGGACGAGGGCGCGCGGGTCTCCATCGGCTCCCCGGCGGAGAACGACGCCTTCCTGGCCGTGGCCCGCGACTTCCCCCACCGCGCCTGACCCCCCGGATCACCGGCTCGCGGCACCGATCGGCCCCGGACTCGCGCGCGTCCGCGCGTCCGGGGCCGTGCGATCAGGACGCCTTCGACGGGCCCAGCTTCTCGACGATCAGCCGGTACAGCTGCCGGGGACGGCCCGGCTGCGGCGTGCGGTTGGGCGGCAGCGGCCACGCCAGCCCCTCCTCGACCAGGGTGCGCAGCAGGCGGCGCGCGGTGCGCGGGGTGACCCCGAGCATCCGGCCCGCGTTCTCCGCGTCGACGATCAGCGGCTGGTCCTGGTCGCCGAGCTTGTCGGCGAGCCGGGCCAGGATCTCCAGTCCCTTCGGTTTCGCCTGCGGCTGCGAGCGCGGCGGGGTGCGCGGCGCGGGCACGAGCGCGCGGCCGTCCCGGTCCAGCGCGAAGCCCTGCGTCCGCTGCGAACTCTGCGACCGCGCCAGCGCCGCCCGCGCGTGGTTCTCCGCCTCGTGGGCGGTGCGGCCCATCCCGATGCCGACCTCGATCGCGAGGCCGAGCTCCTCCCGGACCCGCTCGACGAACGGCGGCGTCCGGAACCCCTCGGTCGACGACGTCACGGAGCCGCGCGTCGCGGTGACGAGGTAGCTGTGGTCGTCCAGCGGCCACACCGACGCGTTCATGCGGTGCGCCTCCTGCAGCAGGACGCGGTGCAGCGCGAGCTTCAGCTCGTCGCGCCAGTAGCGGGGCGTGACGCGGCGGGGGGTCTCGCGCAGCGTCGGGACGTCCACCAGCACCACGACCAGCTGCGACTCCTCGAGCCGGTGGTGCGCGCCGAGCAGCGCGGCCGTCTGCAGGGAGCTGCGGATCGCCGCGCCCGTCGGACGGACCCGGATCGTCGGGACGCCCGCCATCTCCATCCGCTCGGCGGTCGCGTGGACGCATGTCATCGCGACCGTCGTCGCGCCGCGCCGCCACAGCCGCTCGTGGAACGCCGCGAGCGTCCCGGGTCCGGCCGACTCCTCGCGCAGGTGCACCTGCTCGGTGCCGAGGCTGATCTCCGAGTACGCCTCCTCGACCTCCGCGCGGCCGAGCACGTCGATGCTCACCCGCGCCGGGTCGTACCGCTCGTCGAGGGCCGCCCGCAGCAGCGCGCCCTGCAGTGCGGCGCCGTTCAGCGGGACGTACGTCGCGGGCATCGTCAGCACGCCCGCCTTGCGCGCGAAGTCGTAGGGGACGGGACTGGCGAACAGGCACACGTCCACCCCCGACCCCAGCCGCACGACCTTGTCGGCCGCCTCCTGTTCGTCTCGGTATGCGGCGGCCACCAGCCGGCTCGGCACCGGCGTGGGGCCGTGGCCCATCAGCATGACCCGTTCGACCAGGTCATGGGGGCCCACGACGCCGATCGTGAGATCGGGCGTGACCGATCCCGTTCGTGCGGCCGTCATCGATGATCGCTCGCTTCCGGTCCATCCTCTCGGCGGGGGACCCGCCCCGGCCATGCGTTCGCGCACGTTCCGCCCAACGGTTGACTCATGTCCTGTCGTCCTACTTCAGACTCGGCACCGCAGTCCCCGTGCGATTCGCTCCCTCATGGGTTGATCCGGTCGGGACGACGCCGTGTGACGTCCAGACGCGAAATCGAATCAAGAGTGCGGCGAAAAAGTAACCTACGCGACCCCCTAGTCAGTAATTTGTCACCATTCGGCCAGTCATGATCCTGCATCTTCGGGTGTCCGAAGTTCAAACACAAGACCCGAAAACACAGCGGGTCACCCGGAGTGACGCGGTCGCCTACTCAGAAGACCCCTCCGCCCCGCGATCGGTTTACGCACAGGCCGAAAGGCGGCCGTCCCGACGCCGCCGCGGCCGGAAAGACGAAGGATCCGGTTCGACGATCACGCCGCTCACGGCCGGTGATTTTTTGCCGCGTTACGGTCCGTCCCATCCGGAGCGTTCCAGCGCCCATTCCCCCTGCTGGCAGGTGTGTCGGACGCCCGAAACTCGCGCTCATGCGAAACGGTACGTGATCATCTGGTAACGGACTGCTGATCATTTTCAACGCGGTGCGTGACAGTCGACGTCAGAGTTCGCATCGAAGTTGGTCAGGACGAACCCGAATGGCGGCGGCAAACCGCCCAGTCGCGTCGCGAAGTCCCGTGCGGGAGATCGCCCGAGGTTCGGGAAGGCCGCGTTCCGTGCGGAGGTACGGAAAACGGGCGCCGGGCCGCGTGCCGCACTCTCGCGCGATGCCCCGCGGCGCACGTCCGTCCGGTCCACGACGCAGAGCACCCCCGCGCTCACCGCCGGTTGTCCGGACGGTGACCACGGGGGTGTTCCGCCAAGCGGTCCCGGGCGTCAGGCGGTCTCGCGGACGATCTCCGCGCCGAGCTGCGAGAGCCGCTCCGCGGTGTGCGCGTGGCCGCGGTCGAGGTAGTAGGCGGACGTGATCGTCGTCTCGCCCTCGGCGGCGAGACCCGCCAGGACGAGCGCGCTGCCGCAGCGCAGGTCGTGCGCCTCGACCTCCGCGCCGCGCAGCCCGCGCGGGCCGTTGACCTTCGCGCGGTTGCCGTCGACGTCGATGTCCGCGCCCATCTTCCCCAGCTCGCCGGCGAGCTTGAAGCGGCCGTCGAAGATGCGCTCGTAGATGTAGGACGGGCCGTCGGCGAGGCACGACAGCGCCATGATCGGCGACTGCAGGTCGGTCGCGAAGCCGGGGTACTCGTCGGTGATGACGTTGATCGGCCGCAGCGTGCGGTCGCGCCGGACCTGCAGGACGGCGCCCTGCTGGTGGAACTCGACGCCCATCTGCTCGAGCTTGTCGGCGGCGACGCCGAGGTGCTCCAGGGACGCGCCGACGAGGTTCAGCTCGCCGCCGGTGATCGCGGCGGCCATCACGAACACGCCGGCGTCGATGCGGTCGGGCATCACGGTGTGCTCGACGGCGGTCAGCTCGTCGACGCCCTCGACCGTGATGAACCCGGTGCCGCCGCCGGTGATCTTGGCGCCCATCGCCTGGAGGAGCGCGATGTTGTCCAGGACCTCGGGCTCCAGCGCCGCGTTCTTGATCAGCGTCGTGCCCTGCGCGAGCGCCGCGGCCATGATCAGGTTCTCGGTGCCGGTGTGCGACGGGGTGTCGCAGTACAGCGTGCCGCCGCGCAGCTCGCCGGCCTTGATGTGGATCACGCCGTCGCCGTCGTCGCCGACGTTCTCGGTGACGGTCGCGCCCATCCGCTTGAAGCCGTTGTAGTGGAAGTCGAGGTTGCGGCTGCCGAGGTTGCAGCCCCCGACGCCCTCGATGACGGCCTCGCCCAGCCGGTGCAGCAGGGCGGGGACGAACAGGAACGAGCCGCGGAACCGGGACGCGATGTCGGCGGGCAGCACGGGGCTGTCGAGGGACGAGGCGTCGATGACGAGGGTGCGCTCGGTCTCGTGCAGCTCGGCGCGGGCGCCGAGCGCGCGGGCCAGCTCGACGGCGCGGCGGACGTCCTCGATGATCGGCACGTTGCGCAGCACGGTCCGCCCCTTGGCGGCCATCAGCGAGGCGCCGATCATCGGCAGGACGGCGTTCTTCGCCCCCTGGATGAAGACGGTGCCGTGCAGCTGTCGGCCGCCGCGCACACGGTAACGAACGTCGTGGCCCATGCTCATGCCGCGATACTCCTTTGGATGCGGAAAACCTGCCGGATCGTGTGGGACCGCCTGGGCCGTGCGCGCAGAACGGCGTCCCCTATGCGTCTGCCGCGACGCGCCCCCAGTAAACCACCGTGCCGAGGGTGCGCCGCCCGGAGCGACGTCCGCGTAGTGGTTCGCTCGTTGAGATGCCCATCGAACGGAAAAAGTTCGCTTGCCCATCTCATGGGCGCAACCGCCGCTAGGGTGATCAATATGGACGAATCGCCAGGTTGGAACGCGATCGACGATGCGTTGCGAGGCGTTTACGGAGACGTCGAACCGTTGCACATGGCGACGATCCACAAGTGGACGCTCGGCGGCCCCGACCCGCTCGACGGCATCAGCGTCTACCCGCGCGCCGATCCCGTCCCGCACTGGCACTTCGTGTCGTACGGGATGAGCGAGCTGTACGAGAAGACGTCCTCGAACGCCGACGAGTCGGGCTGGGGGTTCGAGTTCACGTTCCGGCTGGTCCGCGACGCCGCCGAGGAGCGGCCGCCGGTCTGGCCGGCGAACATGCTGCAAAATCTCGCTCGGTACGTGTTCAATTCCGGCAACTGGTTCGAGCCCGGCCACCACATGAACGTGAACGGCCCGATCGCGACCGACCGGGACGACTCTGACATCCGCGCGATCGCGTTCCTCCTCGACCCCGAACTGGGCGAGATCGGCACCCCGCACGGATCGCTGCAGTTCCTCCAGGTCGTCGGGCTCGCGAGCGCCGAGTACGAGGCCGTCCGGCAGTGGAACTCCGACGCGTTCATGGACGTCCTCGCCCCGCACCTGCCGCTGTTCGTCACCGACCTCGACCGCCGCTCCCTGCTCGAGCACCCCGAGGTCGCCCGCGCCGTACGGGAGGGCGTCGAGCGCGAAGGGTCCAGCAGCGGCATGCAGTTCGTCTCGACCGCCCACTGGGAGCGGAC
Organism: Actinomadura cremea; assembly: GCF_014648495.1. Taxonomy (GTDB): domain Bacteria; phylum Actinomycetota; class Actinomycetes; order Streptosporangiales; family Streptosporangiaceae; genus Spirillospora; species Spirillospora cremea. Next base: position 687,741 of record NZ_BMRF01000001.1, on the reverse strand, counting down.
CCCGGACGGCACCACGATCAAGCTCGGCGCCCTGCAGGCCCCCGCGATCGCCGACGCGCTGCGCGGACGCCTGCCGTTCGGCCGCGAGCTGATCCTGCAGACCGCCGACACCTTCCTGACCTTCGCACCGGCCGACGCGTTCGCGATCGACGAACCGGCCGAGGGGCGGCTCGAACTGGCCGTCCCCCTCGCCGCCCTCGACGATCTCCTCGCGACCCTGCGGCCCACGGCCGCCCGCAGGCCCGTGCCGTCCCTCCCGGGCCTCACGGTCGAGATCGTCCCGACCGCGATGAAGGACCAGTACGGCGAGGAGACGGGCGAAGTGATCGGCTGACCGGGGTCAGCGCGCCTCGACGATCTCCACCGGATCGCCGACCGCGAGCGTCCCCGGCGTGCGCGGGACGCAGTTCTGGCCGAACAGCAGGCCGCCCTCGCCGCTGCGGTAGGACGCCAGCGTGCGGAGCGGCTCGCGGCCCCGCTCGCCCGTCTCCTGGTCGGTCGTGGTGATGACGCAGCGGGTGCACGGCTTGATCGCCTCGATCACGGTCCCGCCGATCCGCAGCAGCCGCGCCGCGTCCTCGCCGAACGCGCCGAGGCCCGCGACGACGAGGCTCGGCCGGAACCGGTTCATCGGCAGCGGCTCGGCCATCCGCCCGTTGAGGTCGGCGAGGGACTCGACGGAGATCAGCAGCAGCGGATAGCCGTCCTGGAACCGGGCGACGCCGCCGCCCCGCGACGTCTCCCGGCGCCCCGTGAACCGGACCAGCCTGCACTCCCGCCCGAGCAGGTCGGCGAACCACGCCGCCGCCTCGTCGCCCTGGTCGACGCCCCGGCACTCCTTGCGGTGCACGAGGACCTCGCGCGGCTCGCCGTCCGCGGCCTTGTGGACGAGCGGCGCCGCGCCCGGCGCGGCCACGGTGAGGACCTCGCCGTCGTAGGACGGCCGCATCAGCGCCATCGCCGCGGTGTCGCGCTGCGTCAGCGACCGGCCCTCGGCGTCGACGAGCATGAACTCGCGGTCGTACCGCAGGCCCGCCGGCGTCAGGTCGGCCGTGCGCAGCGGGGTGCCGCCGCCGCTCTTGACGGGGTAGACGTTGAGTTCGGTGAGCGTGGCCGCCACGGCGCCTCCGTCAGGTGAGGTGGGTGAGACGGTCGAAGACGGGCCCGAGCCGCTCGACGAACCGCTCGGGGCGGCACACCTCGTCCAGCCGTCCCTCGTCGAGGGCGAGCCCGGCCGCCACCGCGTGCGTGCGCAGCGTCTCGCGGAAGGGCACGCCGGTCTCCCAGGTCTCCATGGCCGCCTTCTGGACGAGCGGGTACGCCTCGTCGTCGCGGGACATCCCCGCCTCGACCAGTTCCAGCAGGACCGTCGAGGTGTAGATCAGCCCGCCGGTCGACTCGAGGTTCTCCGTCATCCGCGCCTCGTCCACGACCAGGCCCGACATGAGCCGGTTCGTCAGGTTCAGCATGTAGTCCAGCGCGATCGACGCGTCCGGCAGCGCGATCCGCTCGGTCGACGAGTGCGAGATGTCGCGCTCGTGCCAGAGCGGGATGCCCTCCAGCACCGGGACGATCTGCGCCCGCACGATCCGCGCCATCCCCGCGAGCCGCTCGGAGATGATCGGGTTCTTCTTGTGCGGCATCGCCGACGAGCCCTTCTGGCCCTTGCCGAACGGCTCCCACAGCTCGCGCACCTCGGTGCGCTGCCCGTGCCGCACCTCCAGCGCGATCGCCTCGCACACCGTCGCCATGATCGCGAGCGCCGACACCCACTCGCTGATGCCGTCCCGGATGACGACCTGCGTCGACACGTCCGCGCTCTGGAGCCCCAGCTCCCGCGCCACGTGCGCCTCGATCGCGGGGTCGATGTTCGAGTACGTCCCGACCGCCCCGGAGATCGCCATCACGCCCACCGACTCCCGGGCCCGGCGGAGCCGGTCGCGGGACCGCGCCATCGCGAACGCGAAGTCGGCGACCCGGTGGCCCCAGACGTCCGGCTCGCCGTGGATCCCGTGCGTCCGCCCGACCCGCAGCGTCCCCCGGTGCGCCAGCGCGTGGTCGCGCAGCGTCGCGACCAGCGCGTCCGCCTTGGCCAGCAGGATGTCGGTCGCCTCGACGAGCTGCAGCGCGAGCGCCGTGTCCAGCAGGTCGGACGACGTCATGCCGAAGTGCACGTACCGCGCGGCCTCGCGGGGCTCGGTGTTGTCCGCCCACGCCGACAGGAACGCGATCACGTCGTGCTGCGTCACCGCCTCGATCTCGTGCACGGCCTCCGGCGTCGGCGGCGGCGCCTTGCGCACCGGCTCCACCACCTCCGGCGGGATCGTGCCGGCCGCGGCGTGGGCCTCGACGACGAGGACCTCCACCTTGCACCACAGCTCGTACTTGTGCGCGTCGCTCCAGACGCGGCCCATCTCCGGAAGGGTGTAGCGCTCAATCACCTGCTTATTATGCGTTGTCCTCGGCGTCAGGCCGCCAGGCGGCCTTCCCTCAACGGACACCGCGGTGCGATTGCCGCATCGCTCCGACTCGCCCAGGGGCTCGCTGCGCGATCGGTGTCTCGCTTCGCTCGCCCCTGGCTCCGCTCGCGATCGCAGTGGCTCAGCGGGGTGCCGGGCTGGGGTGGTGGCTGGTGTGGTCGGGTTTGGTTTCCCTCGCGACGGCGCTTCTCGAGGAGGACGGTGGTGGTGAGGACGGCGATGAGGGCGGCGGTCTCGGCGGCGGCGAGCCAGAGGCCGAGGGGGCGACGGCCAGGGCCGCGACGGCGGCGCCGACGCGGATGCCGGCGGGCCGATCCGCACGATGCGGCGGAACAGCACGTCGCCCGCCGGGTAGAGGGCGACGCCGCCCGCGATGGCGAAGGCGGTGCCCGGCGACGATGATCAGCACGGCGGCCTGCAGGTCCGCGGGCAGGACGCGCAGGTGATCATGCCACGGGGTTCGCGGCTTTCAGGGCGATATCGGTTCGGTGGTGCGCGCCGCGAAGGCCGATCGCGGACACCGCGCGGTACGCCGTCGCGCGGGCGGCGGCGAGGTCCGGCCCCGTCCCGACGACGCTCAGCACGCGTCCGCCGTTCGCGACGAGCCGTCCGTCGTCCATGTCCAGCTTCGTGCCCGCGTGCAGGACGTACGCGCCGTCGACCGCGTTCGCCTCCGCGAGGCCCGTGATCTCGTCGCCCTTCACCGGCGACTCGGGGTACCCCTCGGCCGCCACCACGACCGTGACCGCCGCGCCCGGGTGCCACTCCGGCCGCAGGTCCGGGTCGAGGCCGCCGATCGCGCATGCCTGCAGCAGCGTCGCGACCGGGGTGGCGAGCCGGTCCAGGACGACCTGCGTCTCGGGGTCGCCGAACCGCGCGTTGAACTCGACGACCCGAACGCCCCGGGACGTCAGCGCGAGCCCCGCGTACAGGACGCCCACGTACGGCGTCTCCCGGTGGCGCAGTTCGTCCATCGTGGGCTGCACGACCGTGGACATGACCTCGTCCACCAGGCCCTCGGGCGACCAGGGGAGCGGCGTGTAGGCGCCCATCCCGCCCGTGTTCGGGCCCGCGTCGCCGTCGAGGGCGCGCTTGAAGTCCTGCGCGGGCAGCAGCGGGATCGCGTGCCGGCCGTCGCACAGCGCGAACAGCGACACCTCCGGGCCGTCGAGGAACTCCTCGATGACGACCCGCTCGCACGCCTCGGCGTGCGCCAGGGCCGCCGCGCGGTCGTCGGTCACGACGACGCCCTTGCCCGCCGCGAGCCCGTCGTCCTTCACGACGTACGGGGGCCCGAACGCGTCGAGCGCCGCCTCGGCCTCCGAGGTCGACTCGCAGACGCGCGCGTCCGCCGTCGGCACCCCGGCCGCCGACATGATCTCCTTCGCGAACGCCTTGGAGCCCTCGATGCGGGCGGCCTCGCGGTCCGGGCCGAAGCACGGGACGCCCGCGCGGCGCAGCGCGTCCCCGACGCCCGCGACCAGCGGCGCCTCGGGGCCGATCACGACCAGCTCGACGCGCAGTCGCGCGGCCAGCTCGGTCACCGCCGTCGGATCGGTCGGGTCGAGCTGATGGTTGTCCGCGATCTCCGCCGTGCCGGGATTGCCCGGGGCGCAGTGGAGGGCGGTGACGGCAGGGTCGCGGTGCAGGGCGCGGGCGAGCGCGTGCTCGCGGCCACCCGATCCAAGGACGAGTACTCGCACGTCACGCGAGCTTACAGATCCGGCGGCCGCGCGGCGGTTCGTCCGATGAGTCCGCCGTCACACCCGATGGCGTGAACTTCGCCGAACCTCACGGCGTCCTAACGATCGGCTGGTACGCTGCAAAAGGTCTTGACAGCCCGTAGTCGTGGCATGTCCGAGAGGAGGTGGTCGGGATGAGTCCTGGTGATACTTGCAGTTCGCCGGAGAACCCTCACAGTCCGTGGACTGTCCATCCGTCCGCCTCCATCTGGCGTCCGGCCGCCCCCGCGCGCTCCCTCTAGGGCCGAGCGCGCGATGCGCGCGTGGCCGGCGGGTTAGGAGCACCCCATGGCCATGACGCGAGTCCGCCCCACCCGCGCGCTGTTCAAGCCGCGCAACCGTCCCGTCGGCCCGCAGGGCCCGCCCCGGGGCTCCGCCGTCATCGACTGGGCCGCCTACATCGACGGCCACCGCGTCTGCACCGACACCGTCGGCGACGCCGTGCGCCTCATCCGCGACGGCCGCCTCACCCCCGAGGGCGAGAGCGCCGGGTTCGTGTGGGTCGGGCTGCACGAGCCGTCCGCGACCGAGCTCGCCGACCTCGCCGAGGTGTTCGGCCTGCACCCGCTCGCCGTCGAGGACGCCATCCACGCCCACCAGCGGCCGAAGCTGGAGCGCTACGACGACGTCCACTTCGTCGTGATGAAGACCGTCGGCTACGTCCCGGGCGAGGACGGCTCCGAGGTCGTCGAGACCGGCGAGATCATGATCTTCTGCGGGCCCGACTTCGTCGTCACCGTCCGGCACGGCACCCACGGCGAGCTCGCCCCCGTCCGCAGCCGCCTCGAGCGCGACCCGTCCCGCCTGGCGATGGGCCCCGCGGCCGTCCTGCACGCCGTCGCCGACCGCGTCGTCGACGGGTACGTGAACGTCGCCGACGCCGTCCAGGAGGACATCGACGAGGTCGAGGAGGCCGTCTTCTCGCCCGAGCGCACCGACGAGTCGCGCCGCATCTACCGGCTCAAGCGCGAGGTCATCCAGCTGAAGCGGGCCGTCGGCCCGCTCGCCGGCCCGCTGCGCAACCTGTCCGGGCGCCGCTCCTTCCCCGCCGAGATCAAGGAGTACCTGCGCGACGTCGAGGACCACCTCACCCGCGTCCGCGAGCAGGTCGAGTCGTACGACGAGCTGCTCAACCCCATCCTGCAGGCGCACATGACGCAGGTGACGGTCGCCGACAACCAGGACATGCGCAAGATCTCCGCCTGGGGCGCGATCTTCATGGTCCCCACGGCCATCGCGGGCGTCTACGGGATGAACTTCGACTTCATGCCCGAGACCCAGTGGCGCTTCGGCTACCCCATGATCGTCGGCGTCATCGCCCTGTCCTGCCTGGCCCTCTACCGGGGCTTCCGCCGCAACGGCTGGCTCTGAGTCACAGCCCGGCCAGGAACTCGCGGACGGCCGCCGCGAAGGCCACCGGGTCGTCGTCGTGCGCCCAGTGGCCGCAGCCGGGGAGCTCGCGCAGGACGGTCCCCGGGCGGCGTTCCGCCATCTCGCGGGCCATCGCCGTCGGGAGCACGAAGCTCTCCGGGCCGTGCACGAGCAGGGCGGGGCACGCGGACCCCAGCCAGTCGTCCCACCAGTCGCCGACCAGGGCCCGCTGCGAGGCCACCATGTCGTCGTGGTCGAACAGCAGGCCCCAGCCGTCCGGACGTTCGACCGCGCTCTCCAGGAAGTACCCGGCGTCCGGGACGCCCCGCGCCTCGATGCCCCGGCGCAGCCCGTCCAGCGTGGCGGCCCGGCGGGGCCAGCCGCGGACGTCCAGGACGGGGTGCGGCACCTCGGGCGGCCGGTTGTACGCGCCGCCCTCCTCGACGACCAGCGCGCGGACCAGGTCGGGATGGCGGGCGGCCAGCCGGAACGCGACGACCCCGCCCATCGAGTGCCCGAGGACGACCACCGGCCCGGCCCCGAGCCCGCGCAGGAACCCGGCGGCGTCGGCCACGTACTCGTCCGGGCCGTAGCCGTCGCCCCGGTCGCTGTGGCCGTGCCCGCGCTGCTCCAGCGCGATCACCCGGTGCTCGGGCGCGAGCGCGGCGGCGAGCGGCGCGAAGCACCGGGCGCGCCCGAAGTGCCCGTGCAGCGCGAGGACCGGCGCGGCCCCGTCCGGACCGCCGTCCAGCCAGGCCAGCCGCAGGCCCCGGACGGACGCGAACCTCTCGATCATGATCTTTCCTCTCTCCGTTCGAGCAGCAGCCGCGAGGTCGCCGCCGCCAGGACGAGCGCCGCGAGCGCGGTGCCTGCGGTGGCCAGGACGAACGCGCCGGTGAAGGCCCCGGTGGACGCTCCGGCCGCGGGCAGGCCGCCGAGGACGGCCACACCGAGGGCGCCGCCGAGTTTGAACGCCGTATCGTTCACGGCCGCGGCGGAGCCGGACCGTCCCGGCGGGGCCGCCCGCAGCATCGCCGTGCTCGCCGCGTTGACCGTCGCGGCGTTGCCCGCGGCGAGCACGGCCAGCCCGGCCACGACGGCCGCCGTTTCGCCGGTGCGGAGCCCCGCCGACATGCCCGCCGCCCCGATCGCCAGGACCGCGAGCCCGCCGGCGGCGGTGCGCCGCACCCCGTGCCGGGCGATCGCCCTCGCCACCGGCGACGCCATGCCGAGCTGCGCCACGGCGACCGGAAGCAGCAGGAGGGCCGCCTCCGACGGGGAGTGGCCCCGCACCACCTGCAGGTACCGGGTGAGCAGGAACAGCACGCCCATCAGGGCGAAGAACCCGGCGCCAGCCGCGATCGCGGCGGGCCAGAACGCGCGGTGCGTCACCATGCCCGGGTCGAGCAGCGGGTACGCGGCGCGTCGCAGGCGCGCGGCGAACGCGACCCCCAGCGCGACCGCGACGGCGGCCTCCCCGAGCGTTGCCGGGACGGCCCTGTGCGGAGCCTCGATCAGCGTGTGCACCGCGGCGACGAACGTCCCGCAGGCCAGCACGACGCCCGGAACGTCCAGCCGCGTCGCGCGTCCGGGGTGGGCGGGCACGACGGCCACGACCGCCGCACCGGCGGCCAGCAGGACCGCCGCGTTCACCAGGAACAGCGCGCGCCAGCCGAAGTGCTCCGTGAGCAGCCCGCCCGACAGCGGCCCGGCCACCACCCCGACGCTCGCCGCCGCGCCCCACGCCGCGAGGGCCTTCGGAAGTTCGGCGCGCGGGAACACGTGCCGCACGATGGCCAGTGCGGACGGCGTGATCAGCGCGTTGCCGATCCCCTGCAGGGCGCGGGCGGCGATCAGCTCGCCGGGCGTCCGCGCGGCCGCCGCGAGCAGCGCGGCCAGCGCGAACACGGCGATCCCGGCCAGCAGCGTCCGCCGCTCGCCGGCGCGTTCGGCGAGCGCCCCCGCGGCGACGAGCGACGAGGCCAGCGCGAGGACCGTCGCCTCGGTGATCCACTGCAGCTGCGCGCCGGTGGCCCGCAGGTCGACGGCGATGGACGGCAGCGCGACGGTCACCGCCATGACGCTCATGCTCATGACCAGCAGCGCGGCGCACAGCGCGCCCAGGACGGGCAGCCGGCGAGGGTGCCCCGCGTCGGGCGGGTTCATGGGGACGGCCTCCGGGTCGGGAAGCCGCCAACATAACGATCGTCATGTGAAGTTGGCAAAACGATCGTCATGGAAATAGGGTCGACCCTCGTGGCCCGACCCCGAGACCCGCAGCGCCGTATCCAGCTGCTCGACGCGATCGTCGACTACCTCGCCGAACACGGCATCGCCCACCTGTCGATGCGCCCGCTCGCCAAGGCGCTCGGCCACAGCACGTACGTCCTCACGCACCACTTCGCCACCAAGGACGAGCTGATCAGCGCGGTGCTGGAGCACCTGGACCGGCGCCAGAAGGGCAGGCTCGAAGCGCTCCCGGCTCCACCGGACGGCGACGGCCTCGGCGCCGTCGTCCGCGCGTCCTGGGCGTGGCACCTCGCCGAGGACCTGCCCATGGTCCGGCTCCTGCACGAGATCGAGGGCCTGTCGGCCGCGGGCCGCCTCACCGGCCCCTACGTCCCGAAGATGCTGGGTGACCGGGCCGGGTACGTCGCGGACGTCCTGCGCGCCCACGGCGTCCCCGACGGCGTCGCCCTCCGCAACGCGACGCTGCTCAACGCCGCGTACGCGGGACTCCAGATCGACTACCTCACCACCGGTGACACGGCGCGCGTCGAGGCCGCCGTCGACGAGCTGGCGGCCCTGGCCGACACCTGGACCGCCTGAACCCGACCGGCGGGGCCGTGCCGCGCCCGTGGGGGACTAGGCGTGGCGGACGGCCAGGCCCGGGTACTCCAGCACGAAGCCGGACGCGTCGTAGACCAGACAGGCCGTGAAGTCGAACGCCGGTGCCGTGTAGGCGTAGCGCCGATGCCCTTCGGCGTCTGCCAGCCGCTCGTAACCCTGCTCCAGACGGTGGACGGTGAGGTCGTCCGCGCGGACATAGACCGCCGGGACGTCCGCGGCGTCCCCGGCGGCCAGGCGCAGCCGGTGGACGGGCAGCGCGTTCGTCATCGCGGACGACTCCAGGTCGACGTCGAGGCAGCCGTCGAGAGCGTCGACGCGCCGGCCGTCGACCAGCCATCGTCCCGGCTCCGGCTGCTCGACGGTCACCGCGGCGGAGCTCTCGTCCAGCAGGTGCGAGACGCGGGCCCGGCGCGTGCGCCAGCGCTCGTCCACGTCGATCGCGTAGCCGACGGCCCACGCCCGTCCTTGCTCCACCGCGGTGGTGGTGCCGCGCAGCCTCCACCCGTCCCCCAGGCGACCCACCTGGACGACCTCGAAACCGGTGCGGGCATCGCGATGCCGCCACGCGGCCGTGGCCGGCGGGTCGGTGAATGCCATCGCATCCACTCCGTCCGAAAGTTCAGAGGCGGCCGAATGGCCGGCCGCCCCGTAACGATCCCCTGATCATCCCAGATGGGAGCACGCCCGCCTTCATTTCCATGACGGGGTCGGCGGACACGCCGATGCCGTTCCCGCCGAGCCCGTACGAGGACGAGTCCGGGCTGACGGCGAAGGGGGTGGCCGACCTGACCGGCGATGCCGAGGCGCTGCGGAACGTCCTGCTGGACCTGGAGGGCCCGACGACGGGAAGCCGCGCAGCCCGGACGCCGGGGACATGCCCGACCGGTTCCACGAGCCCGGCGGACTGGACGGCTACCGGCTGTTCGCGGTCGCCGAATGGACGGACGAGCAGCCGAAGTGACCGCCTGCGGTGACCACCGGCCGCCAGGCCATGCGGGTGCCCGGCCGACGGGGCTCGGGCGGCCGGTGGCCCCCGATCGGCGCGCTGAGCTTGCCGCACGGTCCGCGGCAAGCTCAGCTCGGGCAGCCGCGTTCGGTGAGATCGTCCCGCGCGGGCGCGCCCGGACCGGCTTGTGCGGATGCTGCCCGCTTCGCTGAAGGCGGCGGCATCCGCGCGCCGAGCAGTACCGCGCAGGCGGCGCCGGTCACGAGCCCCCCCACCAGGAACGTTCCACGGATGCCGGTGAGCGGCAGGGCCAGCCCCCCGAGCGCGGCGCCGCCGGCGATCCCGGCGTTGTAGGCGGCGGAGTTGGCGGCCAAGGCGAGCTCCGTACGGCCCGGTGCGCAGCGCAGCATCTCGTTCTGGGTGGCCATGAACACCGGCCCGAGCGAACCGCCCAGCAGCGCCAGGAACGCCACCGCCGCCACCGGCGCGGCACCGGCCGCGTACAGACCGAGCAGCCCGACCGCCTGAACGGTCACCGCGCCTGCCAGCGTCCCGTACGGGTAGCGGTCCACCACCGCCCCGGTGATACTGACCCCGACCACACCCGCGACACCCGAGACCGCCAGCAGCGCGCTGACGGTATCCGAGGGGAATCCGCTCACCTCGCCCAGGAACCGCACGATGTAGGTGTAACCGGCGAACGCTCCTGTGACCGACAGGGCCGTGGTCACCAGCACAATGCCGAACCGGCGGGCGTCAGGGCTGGTTCCGAAGGCGCTGTGTCCCTCCTCGGGACGCGAGGACGGGAGCAGCAGCGCGATCGTCACCAGGCTGACGCCGCCGAGGCCCGCCAGCACCGCCAGCGGCACCCGCCAGTCGCTCTGCTGCCCCAGCCAGGTTCCGGCGGGCACCCCGAGCACCAGGGCGAGCGAACCGGCCACCGACAGCGCCCCGATCACACGCCCGCGGACTTCGGGCCGGAACATCCCCACCGCGACCGGCCCCATCACCGCCCAGAACAGCGCCTGGGCGAGCGCGGTCAGCAAACGCGCCGCCAGCAGCATCCAGTACGAGGTCGCCAACGCCGAAATCAGGCTGGACACCACGAGCGCGACCAGCAGTGCTGTCAGCACATAACGCCGCGGCATCGCGCGTGTGGCGTGAGCGAGCGGCAGAGATACCGCCGCGACCGTCACGCCGTACCCGGTGACGAGCAGGCCGACCGCCGACAGGGACACCCGCAAGCCCTCGGAGATGAGCTCCAGAAGCCCGATCGGCAGGTTCTCGGCGGTGTTGAAGGTGAACGCCGCCAGCATCAGGGCCGCGAGCACCGCCAGCCCACGCCACCGAGCCGGTTGCGCCGCGACCATACGATCCGCTGCTCCCGTCCGTGATGCACGTGCCTTGCCCCGTGCAGTCTCGTGATCAACGTACACACCTACGCGAAAGCTCCAGCGCCCGATCACGTGCTCGGAAAAGGTGCGAAGTTCGATCACGGCCGGACGTCGTTGAACTCGACCCGGACGGTACCGCCACAGGGCCCGAGGCATGGCCGGCCATACCTCAAGGAGTAAAGCGAGCCCTAATGAATTGCGGCCCTGACCTGCTTAGCGTGGTCAGCAGTCCAGACTTCAGGGGGAATCGTGAACGCAAGACGGGCCGGCGGGCGGCGCACCCGGTCGACGGCGATGATGGCGGGCCTGGTCGCCGTCTGCGCGCTGGCGGGCGCGCCCGGTCGCGCGGAGGCGGCGCCCGACCGCTCCCGCCTGCAGGCCGATCTCGACGCGCTCCGGAAGCACGGGGTCACGGGCGCCTGGGCGGAGGCGACCGACGGCCGCACCACGCGTACCGTCCGGTCCGGGGTGGCCGATCTGGCCACCGGGCGCCCGGTGCCGCGCAACGCGCACTACCGGATCGGGAGCACCACCAAGACCTACGTCGCCGTGGTGCTCCTGCAACTGGTGGCCGAAGGCGAACTCTCCCTGGAAGACCCGGTGGAACGCTGGCTCCCCGGGGTGGTCGCGGGCAACGGCAACGACGGGCGAAAGATCACGGTCCGCCAGTTGCTCCGGCACAACAGCGGGCTGCACGAGTACATCCTCGACATGCCGATGTACAAGGCGTCCCTCGCGGAGGGATACCGGGGCTTCGTCCGGGAGCGTTTCCGGACGCACCGGCCCGAGGAACTGGTGGCGATGGCCATGCGGCACCGTCCGAACTGGGTGCCCGAGGGCCCCGACGAGCAGCGCTGGTCGTACTCCAACACCAACTACATCCTCGCGGGCATGATCGTTCAGCGGGTGACCGGACGCACGTGGGAGCAGGAGGTGCGCGCACGGATCACCCGGCCGCTGAAGCTCGGCGACACCGCGGTCCCGCCCGACCCGCGCGGCTTCCCCTCCCCGCACGCGACGGCCTACCAGCGCTTCCTCGACGACGACCGCCTGTACGACGTCACCCTGACGGCCGACAGGTACGCCGACGGCGGCCTGGTCGGCACCACGCGCGACGTGGGCCGCTTCTTCCGCGCCCTCATGGGCGGGCGGCTGCTGCCACCCGACCAGCTGGCCGAGATGACGAAGACCGTTCCGCGGCGGGAGCCCGGAAGCACCGAGGGGAACGAGCGATACGGCCTCGGCCTGGAGTGGAGCCCGCTGAGCTGCGGCGGAGGCTACTGGAACCACGGCGGCGACTCGCTCGGGGTCTCCAACCGCCTCGGCGTCACGCCGGACGGCCGCCGCAGCGTCGTCGTGGCGATCTCCACGGAAACCCTCGACGAGAACACCGAGGTGGCGAAGGACGCCGCCGCCGCACGACTCGTCGACCGGTCCCTCTGCGAATCGTCCGGCTGACCCGAACCAGCCAACGCGCCGGCGCCTGGGAGCGCGCGAGCGCACGGTCAGGCGCGCGAGCACTCGGGCAGGCGCGCGGCGCGGTGATGCGCCATCGGGCTCCAGCACCGGCACCCGTCCGTACGAGGCCGACGACGACCCGGCCAACCGGCTCGCCGACTCCGCCGACCAGATCGATGGCCCGCGCGAGACCTTCGACCGCTACGGGGCCAGCCTCGACACCGAACGGCGCGCCGCCGGGGAGCCGGGGTGGGCCGACGGCCGCTCGTTCAGGTTCCAGCGGGCGCTGACGGGGCGTCCCGAGCTGGTCTGGCGCCACCTGACCGATCCCGCACTGCTCGCCCACTGGTGGACACCGGACGAACTGCGCGTCTCCGAACTCGTCTTCGAGGCGCGGCCGGGCGGGCGGATCGTCCACGAGTACCGCGACGCCGAGGACACCGGCGCCTCCGACCCGGTCGCCGGACGCGCGGAAGGAGTCGTCGACGTCCTGCGGCCCGGTGAGCGCATCGCCTACCGGCTCTCCCCCGTGCTTCCCGACGGCGAAACCGCCTTCACCGCGCACGTCGACCTGGGTCTCCGGGCCACCGGCACCGGCACCGAACTCGACGCCCACTGGCGGATCAGCGGCAGCACCGTCGACTCCGCCGACTTCATCGCGGGCATCGAGATCGGCTTCGGCCAGTGCCTGGACAAGCTCGCGGCGACCCTCACCGCCGATAAGCACGACACCGATGACACCGATGACACCGAGCACACCGCCGACACCGGGAGCCTCTCGTGGGACGACTGATCATCAACGCCGGCATGACCGTCAACGGCGCCTTCGAGGCGCCGGCGCCCGAGCCGCAGGGGTGGCTGGTCACCGATCCCGACAGCATGCAGGCCGGGCTGGAGATGTGGCGGGCGGCCGACGCCATGGTGCTCGGGCGCAAGACCTACGAGGGATTGGCCGCCGCCTGGCCCCGGCTCGCCGACGTTCCCGGCTTCGAGGCGTACGCGGCCCGGATGAACGGCATGCCCAAGTACGTCGCGTCCCGATCGCTGACCGGGCCGCTGGAATGGAACGCGACCCTGCTCGACGGCGACCTCGCCGAGAGCGTGAGCCGCCTCAAGGAGGAGCACGACGGCAACCTCATCGTTCCCTGTGTCGGCGAACTGACCCGAGACCTCATCGCCCACGACCTCGTCGACGAGCTCTGGTTCAACGTCAGCCCCTACCTGTGGGCGACCGGGCCGCGCATCTTCGACGGCGTCGGCCCCGTCCGGCTGGAGCTCGTCAACACGACCACCTTCCCCTCGGGCGTGGTCCGCCTGTGCTACCGACCCGCCCCGGCAGACGCCCCCTCCGCCGGGTGACCCCCCAGGCGGGAGCGTCCTCATCGCCCAAGCCCGAAGAGTCGGGGGGCGTAGACGCCCACCGACCCATCGCGGCGGGGTCGGCATGCTCCTGGTGCTAGGCCGGTGCCGAGGTGGAGGAGGCGAGGCCGGGGACGGTGAGGGCGATGTCGGGGTAGTCGGTGACGATCGCGTCCACGCCGTACTTGGCGAACCGCGCCATGTCCTCGGGCTCGTTCACCGTCCAGACGGCGACGGGCAGCCCGGCGGCGTGGGCGTCGTCCACGAGACCGGGGGTCGTGATCGCGTGTTCGGGAGACAGGGCGGTCGCGCCGACGGCGACCGCGGACGCCACGGGGTCGCGGGAGGGGAGTCCCGCGAGCCACGGGCTGTCGGGGACGAGGGTCTTGCGTTCGACCAGCGCGACCCGTCCCAGCTCGCGGGGGGTGCGGGTGAGGACGCGCCAGTCGAAGGCCAGCAGGCGGCTGCGAGCGACGAGTCCCGCCCCGTGCAGGACGTCCGCGACGGCGGAGACGAATCGCGCGATGTCGGCGTTCGTCCACGTGGGGTCGGTCTTGAGCTCCACCGCCAGTTCGACACTCGACGGTTCGACCAGCCTGCAGACCTCTGCAAGCGTCGGGATCGACGTGCCCGGGACCGCCCGCTGCGTGACACCGAACGCGTCCCCGGGCCACCACCCGTCACCCGGGTCGGCACCCTCCACGCCGCCGTCCCCCGCCAGGCCACCGCCCACGCCGGAGGCGTCCGTCCGGCCGGAGCCCGCCCCGGTGGCGTCCGGTCGACCGGCGTCCGGTCGACCGGCGACCGGTCGGTCGGCGCTTGCGGCGCCTGTCTCGGGGGTGGGCGTTCGGCGGCCGTTCGGGTGGCGGGTGCCGGCTTCCAGGGTTTTCAGTTGCGCCAGGGTGAGGTCGCGGACGGGCTTTCCCACGTAGGGGAAGGCCGGGTCGCCCGGGTGCGCGGGGGCGGTGTCGGTGAGCGTCACCGGCGAGAGGGTCTGGTCGTGGCCGAGGACGACGACGCCGTCGGCCGAGAGGCCGACGTCGAGCTCGATGGCGTCGACGCCCAGGTCCAGGGCGTGCGCGAAGCCGGGGAGGGTGTTCTCCGGCAGCAGGCCCCGGGCGCCGCGGTGGCCGTGCAGCTCGACGGCGCGGGTCACCGAACGGCCTCGACGGTACGGGTCACGGTGAGCCACCGTACCGCCGATGCCGGAACGGTCGGTTACGGGCGTCAGACCAGCGGGCGGAGCTGGAGCGTCTGGTCGCGGCCGGGCCCGACGCCGATCGCCGAGATCTGGGCGCCCGACATCTCCTCCAGCGTCCGGACGTAGGACTGCGCGTTCTCCGGCAGGTCCTCGAAGGTCTTGGCGCCGGTGATGTCCTCGCGCCAGCCGTCCAGGTACTCGAGGATCGGCTTGGCGTGGTGGAAGTCGGTCTGCGTGGTGGGCAGCTCGTCGACGCGCTCGCCGTCGACGTCGTAGGCGACGCACACCGGGACGCGGTCGAGCCCCGACAGGACGTCCAGCTTGGTGAGGAAGTAGTCGGTGACCCCGTTGACGCGGGTGGAGTAGCGGGCGATGACGGCGTCGAACCAGCCGCAGCGGCGGTCGCGTCCGGTGGTGACGCCGTACTCGCCGCCGGTCTTGCGGAGGAACTCGCCCTGCTCGTCCAGCAGCTCGGTGGGGAACGGGCCGGAGCCGACGCGGGTGGTGTACGCCTTGAGGATGCCGATCACCCGGTTGATCTTCGTGGGGCCGACGCCGGAGCCGGCGCAGGCGCCGCCGGCGGTCGGGGACGACGACGTCACGAACGGGTACGTGCCGTGGTCGATGTCGAGGAGGGTGCCCTGCGCGCCCTCGAGCAGCACGACCTTGTCGTCGTCCAGGGCCTTGTTCAGGACGAGCGTGGTGTCGGTGACGAACGGGCGGAGCCGCTCCCCGTACGCGAGGTACTCCTGGACGATGGGGCCGGTGTCGATGCGGCGCCGGTTGTAGACCTTCGTGAGGACCTGGTTCTTCTCGCGGAGGGCGAGGTCGAGCTTCTGCGTGAGGATGTTCGGGTCGAACAGGTCCTGGACGCGGATGCCCATGCGGTTGATCTTGTCGGCGTAGGCGGGGCCGATGCCGCGCCCGGTGGTGCCGATGCGGGCCTTGCCGAGGTAGCGCTCGGTGACCTTGTCGAGGGCCCGGTGGTGGGGCATGATCAAATGCGCGTTGCCCGAGATCAGGAGGCGTTCGCAGCTCACCCCGCGGGCGCGCAGGCCGTCGATCTCCTCCAGCAGGACGGCCGGGTCGATCACCACGCCGTTGCCGATCACGGGCACGACGTCCGGGGACAGCACCCCCGAGGGCAGCAGGTGCAGTGCGTAGCTCTTGTCGCCGATGACGACGGTGTGGCCCGCGTTGTTTCCGCCCTGGTAGCGGACGACGTAGTCGACGTCTCCGCCCAGCAGGTCGGTGGCCTTGCCCTTCCCCTCGTCCCCCCACTGAGCCCCGACCAGAACGATCGCCGGCATGCCGATTCACCCTTCCCACGACGAAAGGCCCCTCGATCGCAAGTGCGAAAGGGGCCTCTTGCGGTCAGATCGTACCCGCATGCGGCCGCCGAGAAAACCCCGGGGTCCGCAGCGACCCTGGTCAGCGGGCCTGGACGGCGGCGGTCCGGCGGGGCCAGTGGCGGTCGGCGAACAGCCGGGCCACCAGTTCGCCCCGGCTGGACGCCCCCGTCTTCCCGAAGATCGTTTTGACGTGGTCGCGGACGGTGTGCGGGGAGATGACCAGTTCGGCCGCGATGTCGCCCGTGGACAGCCCGCGCGCGATCAGCTCGGTGATCTCCAGTTCGCGCACCGACAGCCCGTAGGCGTCCGCGATGAGCGGCGCGAGGTCGGCCCCGGCGGCGGACTGGACGACGACGGCGGTGGGGCCGGGCGCGCCGCCGGGGCCCTCGGTGCAGGTCGCGTGGCAGACGAGCCACCGGCCGTCGCGGGTGCGGACCCGCACCCGCGCGGTGCCGCGATCGCGCCCGGACGCGACGGCCCGTGCCTGCGCGGCCGTCCCGACCAGCCAGATCGGCAGCGGCTGCCCCAGCGGGGAGGGGGCGGACGGCCCGGCGGGGACGCGCGCGAGGTGGTGCCGCGCCTCGTCGTTGATCGACATCGGGGTCCCGGACGGGTCGAACAGCACGAGGCCCGGTCCGGGTTCGCCGGGGTCGGCGGGGCCGGACGCGGGGACGGCGAGGGCGCGCAGGCGTCCGGCGAGCGGCGCCGACAGGGTCGCGACGAGCGACACCTCGGCGGGCGAGAACGGGGGGCGGCCCTCCTCCCGGAACAGGCTGACGACGCCCCACGGACGCCCGCCCGCGCGCAGGACGGCGCGGAGTTCGTCCCCGACGCCCTGCCGGGCGAGGAGCTTGCGGAACTGGACGCTGCGGGCGGGCAGGTCGCCGGTGCTGGCGCGCAGCCCGGCGGCGGGGACGGCGGCGCGGGCCAGTTCGCGGAACGGGACGACGCTCTCCTCCAGCAGCGCGGTCTCCCAGTAGGCGAAGCAGTCCTCGCCGCGGCCGAGGTTCTCGACGTGCATCGGCGCGGTGACCAGTCCGGTCCCGGGGTCGGTGGCGGACCAGGCGGCGGCCTGGAAGCCGACGAGCCGGCGCAGCCGCGCGGAGGCGCCGCCGAACAGGGCGGACGCGTCCGGGGCGCGTTCGGCGCCGTCCAGCAGGGCCCGCGTGGCGCGTCGGTCGTCCATGCGGTCCAGTGTGCCCGGCGGGACGGGCGCCCGTACCCCCTCGAACGGGGGGTAGCGGGGCGGGCGGGTCCCCGAGGCGGGGGGATGGGGCGGGGGCGGCGCGGCGGCGACGCTCGTCCCATGGAGATCGCGATCATCGGGGCGGGAGCGGCGGCCGTCGGGCTGCTGGACTCCCTGGACCCCTCCGCCGTGGAGTCCGTCACCGTCTACGACCCGGCGCCGCTGCCCTGGCGCGGCCGCCCGTACCGGCCCGACCTGGAGTCGGTGCGGGTCAACGTGCCGCCGGAGATCATGTCGATCCGGGCGGGCGACCTGGAGCACTACGGCAAGTGGCTCGGCGGGACGGACGAGTACGACGACGAGCGGCTCGGGCGTCCGGTGCCGCCGCGCGCCGTGTACGGGCGGTACCTGGAGGACACGGCGGCCGCGGCGCTCGCCCGGTTCGCCCGGACGGAGGTCGTGCGGGCCGCGGTGACCGGCCTGGCGCTCGGCGCACCGGGTGAGCGGATCATGGTGGAGACGGCCGAGGGGCGCCGCGCGGCGGACGCGGCCGTCCTGTGCGTGGGCGGCGGGGCGGCCCCCGACCCGTACGGGCTCACGGGCGCGCCCGGCTTCGTCCCCGACCCCTACCCGCTGGAGCGGACGCTCGACGGCATCCCCGCGGACCGGGACGTCGCCGTCATCGGCTCCGGGCTCACCGCCGTGGACATCGTCGTGTCGCTGGCGGCGCGCGGGCACACCGGGCGGATCAGCCTCGTGTCCCGCAGCGGGACGCTGCCGCACGTCTGGCAGCGCCCGATGCGGACGGACGTCCGGTATCTCACGCCCGACGGCATGCGGGCCCTCGAAGGCCCGGTCACCCTCGACCGGCTGGAGGCGCTCGTCCGGGCCGAACTGGCCGACGGCGGCGACAGCTGGGACGACGTGAAGGGCCTGATCGCCGCGTCGATGACGGGGGACCCGGCCCGGGTGCTGCGCGAGCAGTTCGACCTCATGGACTCGCCGCTGCCCGGCCGCCGGATCGTCCGGACGGCCACGCACACCGCGCTCCCGCACGTGTGGCGGCGGCTGCCGGAGGCCGACCGGCGGCGGCTGCGCCGGCACTCCCGCGCGATCGCGAACCAGGCGTTCCCGATGGTGCCCCGCAACGCCGCCGTGCTGCTGGACCTGCTCGACGCCGGGACGCTGGAGATCCTCCGGGGGGCCGCGACGATCGAGGAGTCGGCGGGCCGGTTCCGCGTCGCGCACGCGGCGGGCGTCCGCACCGCGGGCGCCGTGCTCAACGCCGTCAACCCGCCCGCGCACGCGGTTCCACGCGCGGCCGGACCGCTCGTCGCGTCCCTGCTGGGGCAGGGTGCGGCCCGGCACCCGGACGGCGGCCTCACCGTCGATCCGGGCACCGGACGGCTCGTCGTGGGCGACCGCCCCGACCCGCGTGTGCTCGTCGCGGGCGACCTGGCGGGCGACGGCACGTTCCTGACGTCCTCGATCCCCGGCCTGGCCGGGCTCGCGGCGCGGGCCGCGCGGTCGGTGGAGTCGCTCGTCAGCCGCCGTTGAGGGCGTCGGCCGCTTCGGCGCTGCTGTCGCGCAGGAACGCCTTGCAGCGGTCGGCCTCGCCGTCCTCGCCGATCGCGGCGGCGGCGCGGCCGAGCGCGTGCAGGGCGCGCAGGAACCCGCGGTTCGGCTCGTGCTCCCACGGGATCGGCCCCTGCCCCTTCCACCCGGCCCGGCGCAGCTGGTCGAGGCCGCGGTGGTAGCCGGTGCGGGCGAAGGCGTAGGAGTCGATCACGCTGCCCCTGGCGAAGGCGCGGTCGGCCAGTTCGGCCCAGGCGCCCGGGTGGTCCGGGTGGCGCGCGGCGACCTCGAACGGGTCGACGCCGTTCTCCAGGGCCGTGCGGGCCTCGGTGTTGTCCGGCAGTTCGGTCGGAGGCGGGCCGCCGAGCAGGTTCTGGGTCATGCGGGTCATGGTAAATGGCCGCTACCAGTCAGAATCAACCGGGCGCCCGGGGAGCGGGAGTACGTAGCGGGCCAGCCCCTCGCGGATCACCGGGCGCGCGTCCGGCCACACGCCGTGCAGGGCCGCGAGCGCCTCCCGGTTGTCCGGCAGGACGTCGGCGCCGAACTCCCGGACGCCGCGCCGCCCGGCCAGCTGCGCCAGGAACCGGACGAGGACGCTCGCGACGCCGCGCCGCCGCCACGGGTCGCCCACCAGGACGGCGAGGTCGGCGCGGCCCGGACGGTCCGCGTCCCGGCAGTACTCGGCGATGCCGATCATCTCGCCGTCCAGGAGGGCGACGAGGGCGTCCCGGTCCCAGTGGTCGAGACGGTTCATGATCGCCACGTAGTGGTCGGGGATGCGGGGCGTGCCGGAGAAGAACCGCGTGTAGAGGCTCGTGGGGGACAGCCGGGCCGACATCCCGCGCAGCCGCGCGCCGTCGGCCGTCCCGTACGGCCGCACGCGGACGCCGTCCAGGAGGTCGCTGTGCGCCGCACCGCGCACGTCGAGTTGCGTCATGAAACTCATTGGACCGCACCATGGTTTCATGACGCAACTCTGCGAGCGGGCGACTTGGTGAACGGCAAGGCGCCACCGGCTTCCCGCCGGGCGGGCTCAGGCGTGCTGCGCGGGGCGGGCGCCGAACTCCTCGGCGAGGAAGTCCTCCCAGGTCCGGCGGCCGAAGTCGGCGCCGTCCAGGGACAGGTTGTCCCCGGCCTTGTACGCGCGCCCGGCCTTGCCCGGCATGCCGACCGGCAGCAGCGGCCGCCGCTTGCCGCTCGCCCGCAGGTAGTCGCGCTGCAGCTCGGCCAGCTCGTACACCTTCGGGCCCGCGAGGTCGCGCACCATGCCCGCGGGCGCCCCGAGCGCCAGCTCGACGAGGCGTTCGGCGACGTCCCGGGCGTCCACCGGCTGCCACCGGACGCCGCGCGGCGCGGGCATCACCGGCAGCTTCGCCATGCCCCGCACCGCCGTGAGCATGAAGCCGTGGAACTGCGCCGCCCGCAGCGTCGTCCACGGAACGCCCGACTCGGCGACGATCTTCTCGGCGGCGTACTTCTGCCGGAAGTACCCGAGCGGCACCGCGTCCGCCGCGATGACCGAGATGTAGACCAGGTGCCGCACCCCGGCGGTCTTCGCGGCCCGGACCAGGTTGCGCGCCACGTCGTCGTCGCCCTTGCGGCCGCCCGCCAGGTGCAGGACGGTCTCGACGCCCTCGACCGCGCGGTCGACGCCCTCGTCCTTGAGCAGGTCGCCGGTGACGAACTCGACGCCGTCGCGGGGCTCGCGGGTTCCGCGGGTGAGGACCCGCACGGGACGTCCGGTGTCCCGCAGCAGCGGCACGACGAGACGGCCCAGCGCGCCCGTGCCGCCGGTGACCAGGATGGGTGACGTCATGGCTCCTCCTACGGTGTGGAATTCACCCGAACGACGGGGACCCGGCGGAGAAAGTGACATGGCGGGCGAGAAATCTTCGGAGAACCGTGTGACGCGGCCCGGACGCGGCCGGACCGGGCCGGGCCGAGGCCCCCACCCGGTCCGGCCGGACGCCTACCGCTGCTTCTCCTTCTTCCTCCCGGCGAGGCCCTCCGCGACGCCGATGAGGAGCACGGACGCGATCACCGCGACGACGAACCCGAGCACGTTCAGCTCGAAGATGTCGCCCGTGCCCAGGAGGTTCGCGATGGTGCCTCCGATGACGGAGCCCACCAGCCCCAGCAGGAGCGTGGCGATGATCCCGATGCGCTGCTTGCCGGGTTTGATCAGCCGGGCCAGCGCGCCGATGATCAGTCCCGCGACGATGAAGCCGATCATGGACGGTCGTCCCCTTCCCGCCGCTGCGCCTAGAGCGACTCTCGTCCGGCGGTCTGCCCCCACAAATCATGACAAAACCGACGAACCAGGGTGCCGGGCGTCACGCCGCGACGCGGGCGTCCCAGTCGATCGTGTACCGCTGCTCGGGACCGAGCGTCCGCTCCGGGGCGAGGACCGTCCGCATCATGACGGGCATCATCAGCTTCATCATCGCCTTCGCCGCCGGCCCCATCGTCTTGCTGTTGTTCGTCCGGTTCCCACGATCGATGATCTTCTCCACCCGGGCCCGCCGCAGCCGCTCGTAGGCGGCGAACGCGCTCGGCGGGTCGGGCAGGTCGCGCAGGCAGCGGGCCAGCTGCACCGCGCTCTCCACCGCCTGCGACGCGCCCTGCCCCGAACTGGACGACGGCGCGTGCGCCGCGTCGCCGACCAGCGCCATCCGGCCCCGGTGCCACACCGGCACCTTCGGCATGCTCTCCAGCGACCCGAGCGCCACCAGCGCGCCGGGGTCGGTGCGGGCCAGGACATCGCGGGCGGGCTCGTCCGCCGCGTACAGCTCGCGCAGCCGCGCCAGCCACTCCGCCCCGGAGACCCCGCGCGCCTCGGCGGACGACATCGGCCGGTCGTGCGGCAGGTTCGCGAACCAGGCCGTGCGGTCGTCCGGCTGGACCCAGTACCCGAAGAACCCGCGCCTGCCGAACACGAAGTACGACGAGTCGCGCCGTGCCGGCACCGCGATGTCGGCCACCGCGCCGAAGTTCAGCAGCCGCGTCGCGACGGGCTCCGGGGCGTCCGGATCGATGAGCGCGCGGACCGTCGAACGGATCCCGTCGGCGCCCACCAGCACGTCCCCCTCGGCGGCGGAGCCGTCGGCGAACCGCGCGACGATCCCGTCCGGACGCTCCTCGACGCCGACGAGGCGCTTGCCGTACCGGACGGCGACGCCCCGTGCGGCGGCCGTCTCGTGCAGGACCCGGCACAGCTCGTCCCGCCACAGGCCCCGGCTCGGCGGCAGTCCCGCCAGGCCCGGCATCTCCCCGATCCGCCCGCCGCGCCCGTCCTGCATCTCCGCGCGGTTCAACGGCTGCCCGATGCCGAGCACGGCCTCGTCCGCGCCGACGACGCGCAGCGCGGCCAGCCCGTTGGGCGCGATCGTCAGCGTGACGCCGACGCCGTCGGCGGTGCTCGCGTACGCCTCGTACACCGCGGCCTCGATCCCGGCCTTGCGCAGCGCCAGCGCGGTGACCGGCCCGGCGATGCCGCCGCCGATCACCAGCGCCGTCCTCGGCTTGGTCATGTCCTGCTCCCGAACGTCTCGTGCCAGGTACGGATGTAGTCGGGCCGCCCCAGCCGTTCGACCAGCTCGGCGACGAATCGGCTCTCGGCCTCCAGTTGCGCGATCCGGTAGTGCTCCTCCACCAGGAACACCCACGCGACGCCCTTGCCGGCGGCGCCCTCGACCCGGTCGCGGGTCTCCTCCAGCAACCCGGCCAGCGCGCCCGACCGGGCCTCCAGCAGCGCGACCGCCCGCTCGGGGGAGAGCACGCTCAGCAGCGACAGCGCCACCCCGAAGTGCGGGTACTCGTCGCGGGGCCGGGCCACCAGCTCGCCCAGCCAGTCGTACAGCTCGGCACGCCCGGCGCCGGTCAGCGCGTACACCGTGCGCTCCGGACGCTGCGTGTCGCGGACCGTCTCCTGCGCGGCGACGAACCCGGCCTTCGCGAGCTGCTTCACCACCATGTACAGCGAGCCCCGGTTGTAGTTGATGCTGCGGTCCTGCTCGCTCTCCTCGAGCCGCCGGCCCAGCTCGTACGGGTGCATCGGCTCCAGCATCAGCCAGGCGAGCACCGCCAGCGCCAGCGGATTGCCCACCTTGCGGCGTTGTGCCACGGCACGCCTCCCTTCCTAGCCGACTCTGATTATCAAGCCTTGATTAGTCAGCATCAACTATGTGGCCGCCTATGGCCGCGCACCGCGCGCGGCGGTTCAGTGCCCGCGCGGCGCGTACATGATCACGGCCATCCCGGCGAGGCACACCAGCGCCCCGGCGATGTCGAACCGGTCGGGGCGGTAGCCGTCCGCGACGACCCCCCAGACGATCGACCCGGCGACGAAGATTCCCCCGTACGCGGCCAGCACCCGCCCGAAGTGCGCGTCCGGCTGGAGCGTCGCCACGAACCCGTACGCCCCCAGCGCGATGACGCCCGCACCGATCCAGGCCAGGCCCCGGTGCTCCCGCACCCCCTGCCAGACCAGCCACGCCCCGCCGATCTCCAGCACGGCCGCGAGGACGAACAGCACGATCGAGCGGGCGACCAGCACGGCGAGGACTCCTCGGGTAGCGAACACCTCACCCTACGGACACCCCGCTCGCGGACCGGCTCGGTCTACGGGGTGCCTCAGGTGGTGAAGAGCGCGTCGACGATCGGTGCCGCGTCCCCTGGGGCTCGGACGTCCAGGTGCACGACCGGCCCGTCGAAGTGGAGACGGAAGCCGAAGAAGGGGCGGCACTCCTGCTCGGCGGCGGCCAGGGCGGCGGCCAGGGCGGCGGTCTCGGCGGCCCGCTCTCCGCAGGCGGCGCCAGCCGCACCCCGCCGGGCACCCGCTCCACCCGGCCGTCCGCGGTGACCCGCCGCCACTCCGCGGCGCGCTCGGCCGTCCCGTCCCCGGTCAGGGTGCCGATGAACGCGAGCCGCCGCACCGCGCCGTCCCCGTACGTCCGGTAACCGGCGGGGGTGCGTTCGGCGGGGAGCAGGCCCGCGCCCTCGTAGTACCGCAGCCGGGTCGCCGGGACGCCGGGACGCCGGTCCGTTCGGCGAGCCGCGAGATCCGCATCGTGCCCATGCCGCCGGTGCTCGACCTTCGCCCCGGCTCGAAGGTCAAGCGTTTCGCAGCGTCCTCGTCATGAAGACGCTGTGCGGATCGAGACGGTAGTCACCGAATGGCTCGCAGTAGTCGAACCCGAACTTTTCGTAGAGCTTTCTCGCCGGTTCGAAGAAGGCGGCCGAACCGGTCTCGAGACTCACCCGCGCGAATCCCATCCGTTCGGCCTCGCCGATGATGTGCGACAGCAGCAGCGACGCGACTCCGCTCCGTTTACGCCGCGGCGCCGTGCGCATCGACTTCAGTTCCGCGTGCTCGCCGTCCAGCCGCGACAGCGCCCCGCAGCCCACGATGACCTGGGCGTCCAGCACGGACCAGAAAGTGACGCCCGGTCGACGGAGAGCGTCGATATCGAGCGCGTGCTTGCTCTCCGGAGGTGTGATCGCCCGCATTTCCCGGACGTGCCCCGCCAGGAACTCGGCGATCTGCGGCCCCGCCAGATCGTCCACGACGATGTGCATCTCGCCCCCCGAGTGACGCGTTCGGGGTCACCTTACCGAAGGGGCGCGACGGACCCGTGCGAAAGGCCGGCCTTTCTGGTTGGATCGCCGATCATGGGGCAGGTCATGCAGGGAAGCACGTGATGGAGCGGCGGGACGCGGACGGTCCCGGCCGTCCGCCCGGACGGCACCGCTCGCCGGAGAAGCCGCCGGCGGCGGGACGCGGACGGTACCTGACCGCCGCCGTGGTCGCGGTCGTCCTGGTCGGCGGTTCCCTCGTCGGCTGGGCGCTGCTCAACGAGTCTCCCCCCGAACCCCGTGCCGCCGGATGCGCGCCGGACTGCGCGGTCCCCGAACCGACTCGCCCGTCCAGTCCCTCGCGACGGCCGAGCGCCCCGGTCGCCTCGGACTCCGTGCCGTCCCCGACCCCGTCCGGTTCCCCCGAGGAGACCCCGACCACGGAGGCGTCCGCGACCCCGGACCGGGACGACGGCGACCGGTGGCGCGGGCGCGGCCGCGACGACCGCGACGATGACGACCGGTGGGGCCGGGAGCGCGGGCTGCGGACCGGCTACAGCACCCGGGGCGACTGGGGCTCGAACTTCATCGGCGCCATCACCGTCACCAACCGCGGCGGACGATCCGTCGAGGCCGGGAACCTCGTGTTCGGCTACGGCCGAGGCGTCCGCATCACGTCCGCCTGGGGCGTCCCGAGCGAGTGGTCCGGCGGGAACGTCGTCGCACGGCTCGGCGTCCTGCCGCCCGGAGCCAGCGCCACCGTGACGTTCCAGGCCGCGGGCGACGCGTCCTCCCCCGACCACTGCAGCCTGGACGGACGCCGCTGCGGATGACGCGCGCGGACGGCGCGGACGGCGCGGACGGCGCGGCCCGCCGGGCCGCCCGGTCCCGCCCGTCAGGCGGGGCCCGCGATCCGCGCCAGCGCCCGTAGCCCTTCGAGCACCTCGGCCGAGGTGGGCGCGTTCTCCGGATCGCTGAGCGCCTGGATCATCACGCCCGACATCAGCGCCGTCTGCGTCATGCCGAGCGTGCGGACCGCGCGGTCCGAGACCGCCTCCTCGGGGACGCTCTGCAGGATCGCGGCCATGCCGCGCCGGCCTTCGCGGACGCCGTCCGCCAGCCGGGCGCGCAGCGCGGGCTGCCGCTGCGCCTGCAGGAACAGCTCCACGCTGGCCACCCAGAGGTCGGGGTGCTCGGCGAACTGCGCGATGAGCCCGTCCCACATGCGCGCGAACCCGGCCGCCGCGTCGTCGCCCGCCTCGGGCGCCAGGGCGCGGCCGAGGCCGTCGCCCCACTCGTCCAGGAGCTCGAACAGCGCCTGGTCGAGCAGCGCCTCGCGCGAGCCGTAGTGGTAGCCGATCGCGGCGGTGCTCACGCCGGCGGCGGTGGCGATGTCGCGAACGCTGGTGCGGTCGTAGCCCTTCTCGCGCAGGCACCGCTTCGCGCCCGCCAGCAGGTCCTCCCGGTTTCCCATGCGCGGGAGCGTACCAGCATCTTGCACGATCGTTTTGCGCGACTGTTTTGTACGATCGTATTGCACGATCGTGCAAGTCGCGGTCAGAGTCCCGTCCAACGCCTTGATCGACAGGAGACGGACATGAAGAAGCTCTCGGCGACGGCTCTGGGCCTCGCACTGCTGGCCCCGTTCGCACCGGCCGCGACCGCCCACGCGGCGACCGACCCCGCGGTGGTGGCCACTCCGCAGGGGGCCGTGCGCGGAACCGTCGGCGAGAAGGTGCGGTCCTTCCAGGGGATCCCGTACGCCACGGCCGAGCGCTTCGCCGCGCCGCGTCCCGTCCCCGCCTGGACGGGCGTGCGGGACGCCGCCGAGCCCGGCAAGGTGTGCGCGCAGCCCGCCGGCCTGCCGATCGGCAGGTACAGCACCGACGAGGACTGCCTCAACGTCAACGTCACCGCCCCGGTCGCCGCGCACGGGAGACACGGGAAGCTGCCGGTGATCGTGTGGATCCACGGCGGAAGCATGATGTTCGGGATGGGGGACCTGTACGGTCCCGACCGGCTCGCGGCGGGCGGCGCCGTGGTCGTGTCGCTGAACTACCGGCTGGGCGTCACGAGCTTCCTGGCGCACCCGTCCCTGCCGGAGTCGGGGAGCCTCGCGCTGGACGACCAGCGCGCGGCGCTGCGCTGGGTGCGGCAGAACATCGGCGCGTTCGGCGGGGACGCGCGCAACGTGACGATCATGGGCGAGTCCGGCGGCGGGTTCGGCGTCTGCGGTCATCTCGCGTCCCCGTCGTCGGCGGGGCTGTTCCACAAGGCGATCATCCAGAGCGCGCCCTGCGGGACCCCGGGCAACGCGTCCCGCACCCGGGCGGAGGCCCTCGCCGACAGCGAGACGGTGATCGAGGAGCTGACCAAGGGCTGCCCGGACGGCGGCGACGTGGCCCGCTGCCTGCGCGAGACGTCCATGGAGGATCTGCTGGCCGCCTACGGGACGGAGCGGGAGCCGCGCCCGATCAGCGGCACGCCCGACCTGCCGCTCCCGGTGGACGAGGCGTTCCGCCAGGGCCGGTTCAACCGCGTCCCCGTGCTCATCGGCGTCGACCACGACGAGGAGAACGGGATGGTCCTCGGGCAGGAGCTGGCGACCGGGAAGCCGATGGCGGACGAGGAGGCCGAGCGGACGATCCGGAAGGAGTACGGCCGCCGCGCCGACGCCGTCCTGCGCCGCTACCCGCTGGGCGACTCGGCCGGCCGGGCCCTGGCACGGGTGAAGACCGACGCGACGTGGTCGGCGCCGACGCTCGACACGGCCCGCGCGCTGTCGCGCCGGACGTCCGTCCGGATGTACGAGTTCGCTGAGCGGGACACGCCCTGGTACGCGGGCACGCCCGAGCCGAGCTTCCCGGCCGCCGCCCAGCACATGTCCGAGCTGGCGTACCTCTTCGACCTGCCCCTGTTCGAGAAGCTCACCCCCGGGCAGACCGCCCTCGGCGACCGGATGATCGGCGCCTGGACGCGCTTCGCCGCGACCGGCGACCCGAACGGCGGCGGCGAGGCGTCCTGGCCGCGCCTGCGCGACGACCGGGGCCGGTCGGGCCGGTACGTCCAGTCCCTGACCTCGGGGACCTGGGGGCGGGCCGACTTCGAGAACGACCACCGGTACGGCTTCTGGAGCCGCGGCGAGCGCTGAGCCGCGCCAAACTTGCCGATCCGGCATATTTACCGGACCGGCAAGTTTTGGTTATGGTGGGCGCATGACCACGGACGAGGACGACGGCGGGCGCGCGACGGGCCTGCGGGAGCGCAAGAAGCGGGAGACGCGGGACGCGCTGAGCGCGGCGGCGATCGGCCTGATCATCGAGCGGGGGTGGAGCGCGGTGACGATCGAGGACATCGCGGCGGCGGCGAACGTGTCCGTCCGCACCTTCCGCAACTACTTCTCCGGCAAGGCCGAGGCCGTCGCCGCCCGGCACGTCGACCGGATGCGCCGGGTCGCGAACGGCCTGCGCGCCCGCCCGGCGGACGAACCCCTGTGGGACGCCATCGGCGCGGCCGTCCAGGAGCAGTTCGCCTCCCCGCAGGACCACCGCCCGCCGGACGGCGCGGACGCCGAGGGGCTGCGGCGGAGGGCGGACGGGGTCCGGCTGCTGCTCAGCGAACCGGTGCTCGCGGGCGAGATGGCCCGGGCGCACGCCGCCGGGGAGGTCGAGCTGGCCGCCGCGATCGCCGAGCGGACCGGGACCGACGCCGACCGCGACCTGTACCCGGGCCTGGCGGCGGCGGTGCTCGGCGCCGCGGTCGGCGCGGCCATCGTGCACTCGCTGCGCGGCGACCCGGCCGCCCCGGCGGGCCCGGTCCTGCGCGAGGCCCTCGACCGGCTCACCGCCGGCCTCCCCACCCCGTGAACGGAAGGAATCCCATGGACGCGGACGTCGTCATCGTCGGAGCGGGCCCGAACGGGCTGATGCTGGCCTGCGAGCTCGGCCTGGCCGGGATCCGGGCGGTCGTCCTGGAGCGGGAGCCGGGCCCGAGGGACGAGCCCAAGGCGAACGGCCTGGTGGGCCAGGTCGTGCGGATGGTCGACCGGCGCGGCCTGTACGAGCGCCTCGCCGGACGGCCGCACCCGGAGCCGACGCCCTACTACATGTTCGCCGCGCTGCCGCTGAACCTCGGCATGCTCGACCAGAGCCCGGTCCACACCCTGCCGGTGCCGCAGCCGCGCCTCGTCCGGGTCCTCGCGGAGCGCGCGGCCGAACTGGGCGCGGACGTCCGGTACGGGCACGCGCTCGCGGGTCTGAAGCAGGACGGCGGCGCGGTGCTCGCCGACGTGGACGGGCCCGCCGGGACGTACCGGATCGCGGCGCGGTACCTCGTCGGGGCGGACGGCGGGCACAGCGCGACGCGCAAGCTGTGCGGCATCGGCTTCCCGGGTGTGAGCTACGACCGGATCACCCGCCGGTGGGGCGAGGTCACGGTGTCCGGCGAGTGGATCGACCCGTCCTCGGGCGGCCTGGACGTGCCGGGGTTCGGGCTCGTCCTGCCGTTCCTCGGGGAGCGCACCGAACACGGCGGGTTCTCGTTCGCGCCGCTTCCGGGGCGTCCGCCCACGATCGCCACCATGGAGTGGGACCGGCCGGGCCCGGACGCGCCGATGACGCTGGACGAGCTGCGCGACAGCGTCCGCCGGGTGCTGGGCGTCGACGTGCCGATCGGCCCGCCGGACGGGGACGGGCCGCACGCGCTGCGGCGGCTGACGGGCGGCAGCAACCGGCGCGCGGAGCGGTTCCGGGACGGGCGGGTGTTCCTGCTCGGGGACGCCGCGCACGTCGATCCGGCGGGCGGCCAGGGCCTCAACCTCGGCATGCAGGACGCGCTGAACCTCGGGTGGAAGCTCGCGGCGGACCTGCGGGGCGACGCGCCCGCCGGGCTGCTCGACAGCTACGACGCGGAGCGGCGGCCCGCGGCGCGGCGCGTCGACATGTACGCGCGGGCGACGGGGGCGCTGCTCGCGCCGGGCGACGACGTGTCCGGGCTGCGCGAGCTGTTCGGCGAGCTGCTCGAGGACCCGGCGGCCGTGCGGCGGGTCGCCGACCTGATCGCGGGCACGGACGTCCGGTACGACATGGGGGTGCGGGACCCGCATCCGCTGGTCGGCCGCTGCGCCCCCGATCTGGACCTGCGCACGCCGGAGGGCCCGGCCCGGCTCGCGGAGCTGACCCGGACGGGACGCCCGCTGCTGATCGACCTCACCGGGGACGGTTCCCCGGCCGGGGTCGTGGGCGGGGCCGCGGGCGACCGGACGGACTGGACGGACCGGACGGACCGGGTGGACGTCGTCTCCGCCACGGGTCCGTCCGACGTCACCGCCGTGCTGATCCGCCCGGACTCCTACGTCGCGTGGGCGTCGTCCTCACCGCGCCCCACGGCGGCGGAGCTGGACGGACTGGACGCGGCCGTCCGCCGCTGGTTCGGCGCCCCCGCGTAGATACGGCCAGGTTTTCGGTCTATGTCAAGGGGGCCGAATTGGAGGTCAAGGGGCCTGAGCGGTTTCGATACTGGGTGGTATTTATGCCCCGCTTCACGACCTTGATCGCTATATGAGATTTTGCGCCTGTGGTGCGGCGAGTTGTGGGTAAGGTGCAGTCTCCTGCAACTCTCATTCGTGGGGGAATGGCCTTGCGCATCGATGACTGCCTTGCGCGGATGATGGCGATTCCCGGGGCGCAGCGGGTGACGCTGGTGGACTGCGCGAGCGGGCTGGCCGTGGCCTCGGCCGGCCGGGACGATCGCGTGGACCAGCACGAGGACGCCGCCGGAGCGACCGACGTGGTGCGGTCGGTGCTCGGCTCGGCCGCGCTGTCGGCGACGCCGGACGGCGACGACGTCGAGGAGATCATCGTGTGCGGGTCCGGCGGATATCACCTGCTGGTCCTCACCGGCCCGGATCTCGACGGCCACCTGTTCGTCCATTTGGTGGTCGACCGCGAAAGGGGCAATCTCGCTCTCGCGCGCCTGCGGATGCAGGGGCTGGTGCAGGAAATGGCGGACCGGTGACGGCGCCGCACGGAGCGGGCGGGGTGCTGCGCACCCTGCACGGGCTGGAACGGGACGGCCGCAGCGGCGTCCTGCGGGTCGGCGACGTCGGATCGTTCGAGGTCGCCGAGGGCGCGGTCGTCCACGCCGAATGCCGGTACACGGCGGGGCGGTGGGCGGAACCCATCGCGCTGTTCGACGCGGCGTGCTTCCTGCTCGGGGCGGAGGGGGAGCCGCGGTTCACCGAGGGGCCGGTGTCGCGGGGCGCGGCCCGCCCGGTGACCGCGGCCACGCTCGCCCACGAGCTCCACCGGCGGCGGGCCCTGCTGGACGCCGAGTGGCCGTCGGCGGACGTGGACGCGGCGCCGGTCGTCCCGGTCCGGCGGGTGCGGCGGCAGCGGGTGTTCCTGACCGGGCTGCAGGCGGAGATCCTGCTCAACGCGGACGGCCGCCACACGCCCGCGGAGCTGGCCCGCGACCTCGGCCGGACCGTGTTCGGGTGCCTGCTGTCCGTGCGCGGCCTCGCGGCGGCGTCGCTGGTGCGGGCCGTCCGGCCGCCCGGCGCACCGGCCGAACCCGGCGGCCCGGCCGACCCCCGCGGCCCGCGCCCCGGCGGGTCCCGTCCCGGCGCGGCCCGCGACCTGTTCGACGGCGAGCCCCGGGACGGCTGGGCGCCCGCCGACCATCAACTGCTGGAGCGGCTCCGCGCCGCGCTGGTCGAGCTGTGACGGGAGCCGGAGTGCTGGAGGCGGAGGTGCAGGCCGAACTGCTCGGCCTGCGGAAGGTTCCGGGACTGACCGGGAGCCTCGTCGCGTCCGTGGACGGGCTGCTGATCGCGCACGATCTGCCGCCGTCCATCGAGCCGTCCTCGATGGCGGCGGTGACGGCGTCGCAGCTCGGGCTGGCGAACCGGGTCGTGGAGACCGCGCACGGCGGCGGGTTCCACGAGGTCGTCGTCCGGGGCGCGGGCTACGTGGTGACGTACGCGGCCGGGCCGGCCGCGTCGCTGACGGTGCTCGCGGAAGGGGACGTCAATGTCGGCCGGCTCCATCTGGAGGCGCGTCCGGTGGCGCGCGCCGTCGCGGCCCTCCTCGCCGCCGCGAAGCGCTGAACCGGAGTGCGGAGAGCCGGAACACCGCGCACCGGAACAGCGGCCACCGGAGTACAGGCAACCGGAGTACAGGCAACCGGAACACAGGCAACCGCAATGGGAAGGAAGGCACATGCCGAATCTGGATCTGGCCCTCAAGGACATGATGTCGATCGACGGCGCCGTGGGCGTCGCGGTGGTCGACTACGGGAGCGGGATGGCGCTCGGCCACCTCGGCAGTTCCAACACGTTCGACCTGACGGTCGCGGCGGCGGGCAACACCGAGGTGGTGCGGGCGAAGCTGCGGACGATGGAGCAGCTCGGCATTCAAGAGGACATCGAGGACATCCTCATCAGCATCTCCTCGCAGTACCACATCATCCGGCCGGTGACCGGCCGCAAGGGCAAGGGCCTGTTCATGTACATGGTCCTGGACCGGAGCCGGGCCAACCTGGCGCTGGCCCGGCACCGGCTCAAGGACATCGAGCAGAACCTCGAGGTCTGAAGGGCGGGGGAAATGCGGTCCTCGCGATCGGCGGCGGGGACCGCATCGCGACTCTCGCCGATACCGGTGTCACAAAGTGGACGTAACTTAATACGGCCGCCATTTCCGGCTAGTCTGATGTGAATGAAAGCGGATGGTACCTGGACGCCGCCGTCCGTCAGGACGACCGTGAGCGGGGACGCCGTCGTCATCGTCCCGGGGATCATGGGCAGCAGGCTCGTCCACGCGGAGACCGGACGGGTGCTCTGGGGAGTGGGCCGGGCGGCGCGGTACCTGGCGCGCTGGGGGCACCGGGAAGGGCTCGCCGAACTCGCCGTCACGCCGCGGGAACGGGACGGCCACGTGGGGCGGATCGTCCCCGACGGGCTTCTCGACACCGTCGAGTGGGCGCCCGTCCTCAAGGGGATCGAGCCCTACGGGCGGCTGGTCGACCGGATCGGCAGGGCACTTCCGCATCCGCGCGCGCTCCTGCCGTTCGCCTATGACTGGCGGCTTTCCGTCGACTTCAACGCCGACCGGCTGGCGGCCGCCCTGCGCACCCACCTGGACGGGTGGCGGGACCACGCATCGCGTCCGAGGGGGCCGGAGCCGAAGGCGGTGATCGTCGCGCACTCGATGGGCGGCCTCGTCGCGGCGGCGATGTGCGCCCGGCATCCCGACCTGGCCGCCGAGGTCCGCGCCACGGTCACGCTCGGCACGCCGTTCCTGGGCGCCGTCAAGGCGGTCGGGATGCTGAACACGGGACGGGGCATGGCGCTCGAACGGCGCAACCTGCGGGACCTCGCCCGCACGCTCCCCGCCGTGCACGACCTCCTGCCCGCCCCCGCCTACCGCTGCGTGCTGACCGGCGACGACCACGTCGTCGAACTCGGCGAGGCGGACGCCGTGGCGCTCGGCGCCGACAGGGACCTGTTCCAGCGGTCGCGGCGGTCCCGCGCGTCCTGGGACCCCGCGCGCCTGCCGGGCCATCGTCCGGTCATCGGAACGGGCCAGCCGACCGACCAGTCGCTGCGCCTGCGGGACGGTGCGGCGGAGCTGCTGCCGCACGGGTTCCTCCGCGACCCGGACGACGAATTGCGCCGCGACCCGTTCGGACGGCCGCAGCCCGTCGACCACCGGGGGGACGGCACCGTGTTCCGCTACTCGGCCGCGCCTCCCGGAATGCCGGACGCCACGACCCTCGGGCAGCAGCACGGTGCCCTGGCGCGCACTCGCTCGGCGCTCGACATCGTGCGGGGCGTGGTCGACCGGATCGACCCGGGCGCGGCCCTCGGCGACGACGACGGCGAGGCGATCGGGCTCCGGGTGCCCGACACCGCCGAGGCCGGGCAGAGGTTCGAGATCGCGATCGACCGGGTGCGCGCGGCGGGGCGGGTGAGCGTCCTGGTCGAGGACGCCCTGCGCGACCGGCGGCCGGTGGCCCGACCGGTGCCGCACCGCGGCGACGACCCCGAGGGCCTGGTCGCCGCGGTCGTCCTCGACGAGCCCGGCCTGTACCGGATCGCGGTCTCGGACGGGTCGGACCCGGTGACGCAGATCGTGCTCGTCCGGGACTGACCCCGTGGACGATGCCTCCTTCCTCGTCGTCCCCCTCGCCTTCGACGAGTACCGCGACGCCCGCCACCGGCCGATCCGGGCGTCCGAGGAGGCCCGCGCGGTGGCCGGGCTGCTCGCGCCGCTCGGCGGCGACCACGACGAATGGGACGAGGGGCTCGGCCGCGACCTCGGCGCCACGGACGCGCGCCTGCGCCGCTGGGGCACCGGCCTCGGGCGGCGCTCCTCGATGCTCCTCTGGTTCGGGCACGGCGAGTCGAACCAGGACGACGCCGCGCTCATCGTCCCCGGGGAGAAGGGCGGGCGGGACGACACCTGGATCGAGCCCGACCGGCTCGCCCGGTACGTGATCGACCACGTGCGCGAGCGGGGGCCGGGCGCCGAGTGGACGTTCGTCCTCGTGGAGGCGTGCGGCGCGCGGACCTTCCTCGACCGCGTCGAGGCGCGGCTGCTGGTGGCGCGGGCCCGGGAACGCCTGGTCCTGGTGGCCACGGGCGCGGACCAGGGCCGCGGCTACCTGTCGGTCTTCCGGCGGGCGCTGGCCGACGTCCTCGCCACCTACAACGACAACGACGACGTCATCCACCTGCGCGACTTCGCGGGACGGCTGGAGGAGCGGCTCGCGGCCGGCGAGCGGGGCGCCGTGAGCGCGCCGGGGCTCATCGGCGTCCGCGGGCTCGTCCGGGCCTCGCGGCTCCCGGAGCCGATCGCGGCGCCCATGGACGTCCACGCGGAACTGCGGGCGCTGATCGACGCGCTCCCGGACGGCGAGCGCGCCCAGTTCGTGCGCCTGGAGATCGGCGGGGCGCTCGGCGAACTCGGCCTGAACTTCGTCGACCGGCGGCCGGAGTGCGTCCGGATCGCGCAGTGGCTCGGCCGGACCGGCACCGGCATGTTCGTCGTCACCGGCGGCGCGGGGGCGGGCAAGTCGACCGTCCTCGGCAACGTCGCCCTGCACGGCCATCCGGAGATCGCCGAGCTGCTCACCCGGACCGGGTTCCCCGGGACGGGCTGGGCGCAGGAGGACGATCCGCCCCGGTTCGATCTGTTCCTGCCGCTGACGGGCGCGGCCGTCGAGGACGTCACCGCGGCGATCGCGCGGGCGGCGGGCGTCGGCGTCCCGGACGCCGGGATGTCACCGAGCGAGCGGACCAGTTCGCTGCTCCGGCGGCTGCGGGAGCGCGCCGCGCCGCTGCGGCTGCTGGCCGACGCGCTGGACGAGGCGGGCGAGCCGCTGCAGCTCGCGACGCTGTTCCGCCAGCTTGCGCGGGTCCCGGGCGTCCGGCTCGTGGTCGGGACCCGGCCGTCCTCCCTGGACGGGCCGGACCGTCCGGTGGACGGGAGCCGGAACCTGCTCGCGGCCCTGGGCGCCGGAACGGCCGAGGAAGGGGAAGGCGACGGCGACGGCGACGGGGGAGGCGGCGGCGAGAGCGCGGGGCGGCGTGTCGAGGAACTGTGGCTCACGAGCGGCACGGCCGACATGGTCGAGCTGGTCAGGCGCTCCCTCGAGCCGTTGCGCCCGGCGCACGGGGACGGGTTCGACGACGCCGCGTCCCGCGTCGCGAACCTGATCGCGAACGGGGGCCACGAGTACCTCTACGCGAACCTCGCCGTCCGGGAGATCCGCGCCGATCCGGGGCTGCTGCGTCCCGAGCGCGCGGACGACCTGGAGTACCTGCTGGGCGGCGACCACGTGCGGCTCTTCGCGGCGGCCGTGGACCGGGTGGACCGCGAGGTCCCGGGCGCCCGGCAGGTCCTGGAGGCGCTCGCGTTCGGCCGGGGCAGGGGCCTGCCGCTGGCGGACCGGGTCTGGGCGACCGCGGCGGGCGCCATCGGCCCGAAGCATGTCGACGGGGAACTGATCCGCCGGGTCCAGGAGGCCGCGGCGCCCTACATCATGCTGGACGCCGACCGGGGCCAGTCCGTCTTCCGCCTCGCCCACCGGACGTTCCAGGACCACTTCCGCGGCGCCGCGGAGGCGCCGCGCCACCGGCTCGAGATGGCGCGGGCGCTGCTCGCGCTGGCCGAGGGGCACGGGCCGGCCGAGGGGCGGGACGGTCCGCTCAACCCCTACCTCGCCCGGTACCTGCCCGGCCATCTCACCGCGTCGCTGGCGCTGGCCTGGGAGGTGCTGAACGTGCGGCCCGGCCTCCTCGACCGGCTCGAACCGCGCGCGGTGAGCGCGGAGGCGATGCGCGGCGGCGACCTCAGCGCGCTCCCGCCCGAGGTGCTCGGGACGGTGACGACCGCGCACCTGGCGGACGGGGCCGGGCCGGACGACCGGCGCGGGCTCCGGCGGCTCGGGAAGGCGCGGGCGGCCGGACCGGACGCGCTCGCCGGCGAGACCCGCGCCGTCCCCGTCACGTCCTGGGACGTGCGCTGGTCCGCGCTGCGGCGGCAGGCGCCGCACCTGACGCTGGCCGGTCACGGCGGGCGCGTCCAGGCCGCCGCGAGCCTGCGCGGCGCGGACGGGACGCGGCTGCTGGCCACCGGGGACGAGGCGGGGGAGGTCCGCATCTGGGACCCGCTGACCGGGCACGCGGTCGTCCCGCCGGTCGGCGACGGCAGGCGCGGCCGGATCCTCACGGTGACGTTCGTGGAGGCGGGTGACGGGACCCGGACGCTGGTCACGACGGAGGAGCGGCAGAGCCGCGGGAGCATCCGGCTGCTGAACCTGGCGACGGACGAGGTGCGCCGCGCGGGCACGCCGGAGTGGTACGTGTCCAGCGCCGTCCTCACCGACGCCGAGGGGACCGTGCACCTGGCCGTCGGCACCCACGTCGGCCGCATCCGGCTCCTCGACCCGCGGACGGGCGATCCCTCGGGCGAGCCCCTCACCGGCCACATCGGCCAGGTCACCGCCCTCGCCGCGCTGCGGACGCCGCACGGCGAGTCCCTGCTGGTCAGTGCCGGATACGACGGGACGATGCGGATCTGGGACCCGCTCGGGGGCGGGGGCGCCCGCTGGACGCGGAAGCGGAGCGCGAACATCGGTCCCCTGGGCGCCCTCGCCGTCGTGGACGGCGCGCTGCTGGTCGCGGGCGGGCCGGGCGAGACCCTCGTGGTGTGGGACCTCGAACGGGAACGGGTCCGCCCGCTCCCGACGCCCGTGCCGGGCGGCGTCGGCGCGCTCGCGGCCCTCGGGCGGTCGACGGTGGCGGCGGCGTCCGCGGCGGGGACCGTCCACCTGCTCGGGGTGGGCGCGCGGGAGGGCGAGACGGCCGTGCTCACCGGGCACCACGGCACGGTCAACGCGATCGCGGGGTTCGGCGCCGACGGCGGCGACCGCCTGGCGAGCTGCGGCGACGACCGGACGGTCAAGGTCTGGAACCCCGAAGCGGCCCGGCCGCCGGCCCGCGAGGCCGCCGCGGGCCGCGTCCGCGCCGTCGCCGCGCTCCCCGGCGACGCGGGCGGCCTCCTCGCCGTCGCCGGCGGGGACGGCACGGTGTCCTTCCGGACGGCCGGGGACGGCGCCGCGGTCGCGGTGCCGCACCCGCCGGCCGGTCCCGTCGCGGGCCTCGCCGCCTTCTCCGGCGCGTCCGGGGGCGCACGGTTGGCCGTCCTGCCGCAGCGGGACCCGTCGTCCTCGCGGCGCCTGTACGTGTACGGCCTCGATCCGGTGACGGGTGAGCGCGCGAACCTGTTCGACGCCACCTGGAAGGGGACGGGCGACGCGGGCGGGGCCGCGCACCCCGAGCGGCTGACCGTCCTGTCCGGGTGCGCCGGGGAGGACGGCACGCTCGTCACCGGCTGGAACACGGGGACCATCCGGACGTTCGACGCGGTCGCGGGCACCTGGCGGCGGATCGGCGACGCGCGCCGGTACGGCGCGGTCCGCGCGGTCGCCTGCGTGCGCCTGCCCGGCGGGGGACGGCTGGTGGCCGCCACGGCGACCGACGGCCGCATCCGGGTGTGGCGCGACCAGGGCGCCGAGCCCGCCGAGCCCGCCGAGCGCGCCGAGCCCGCCGAGCCCGCCGAACTGCCCGCCGAACACGACGGCTGGGTGGAGGCCCTGGCCTTCGTCCTCACGCCCGGCGGAGCGCCCCTGCTCGTCTCGGCGGGAGACGACGGGACGGTCCGTGCCTGGGACCCGCTCGAAAGCGCTCCCCTGCGCACGATCCCTCTCGGTACGCCGTGCCGGTCCCTTTGCGTCGGCTCCGGCCTGCTCGTCGTGGGAATGGACGAGGGACCGCTCGCTCTCGATCTTGTGGAGATGGGATCCGGTGGTCCCGATCCGGCTTCTGCCTGAATTGGTGGAGTCGTCAGCTTCTCTTACGTCGGCGCGGAAATGTTGGCATTATTGACCAGTGCGTGCGTATTCGCCGGAGGAATATCCCGAACTCATCGATCGGCTTTTCTGCAAACCCGGCGCCCCCTACGGCCCGTACGAACGGGTGGGCGATCCCGAGGTCGTGGTGCCGGGGCTCCTCGTCCGGGCCGAACTGCACCGGCCGGGCGACGAGGCGATGCGCCACGAGGCGTCCCTCTTCTTCGGCATCCACGGGTTCGCCGGTGAACTGTGGGAGCACGAGGTGCGCGGGCTGCTGCGGCTGGACGCCCTCGACCACCCGGCGCTGCCGAAGATCGTCAGCGGCAGCTTCCACGCGCCCGACGGCGTCGCCTTCACCATCACCGAGAGCCTGGGGCAGCAGCTCTCGGTGGACGACACCGTCGCCTGGGCGCGCGCGGAGCCGACCGAGGCCCTCGACACCTTCAGCGTCCTGCTCGACGCGCTGACGCACCTGCACGGCGCCCGGCTGCTGCACCGCAACCTCACGATGGGCGCGCTGCGGTCCGTCCGGCAGCACGGCGAGGACTCCGTCTCCCTGCAGCTCACCCGCTTCGAGATGAGCGCGCTCATCGGGAACCTCGTGCGGCGGACCGTCCTGCAGGACGACGAGCAGGTGACGCAGCTCGTCCGGCGGCTCTACCTGACCCCTCCGCCGGGCATGGAGAACGCGCGGCATCTCGCCTACCTCGCGCCGGAGACCCTCGACTTCCTGCTGGGCGAGCGCGCGTCCAGGCAGCGCGACTGGGAGACGACCGACGTCTTCGGCATGGGGGTGCTCGGGTGGGAGTGGTTCTGCGGCCCGCTCCCCGAACTGCTCCCGGACGCCTACGACGCGGCCCAGGCCGCGGAGGGACCGGCCCTGTCGGTGGCGCTGGCCAGGCTCCGCCGGGAGATGCGGAGCCACCTCACCGGCAGGTTCGACCTCCCGAAGCCGCTCACCACGCTGCTCCAGGACATGCTGGACGAGGCCCCCGGCGGGCGGCCGACGTCCTTCCAGGCGTCGCGGCGGCTGGAGCAGAACTGGGACGGGATCCGGCAGCTCTGGGAGAAGGCGGAGGACGAGGAGACGCCCCGCCTGGTGGCGTTCATGCCCGACCAGTCCGTCGAGACGATCTTCGAGCTGCGCAAGTGGATCAGCCACAGCCCGGAGACCCCGGCGGGCCGCGAGGAGCTGAAGAACTTCTACGTCCGGGAGCTGCGGAAGGCCGAGCTGGTCTGGTCCCCGACCGGGGCGGTCGGCTACGCCACCGACGACACCGAGAAGCTCGAAGAGGCGCGCTGGGTGCTGATCGGGGAGCAGGCGGTCTGGTTCTGCGCCTACCTCTACGACGAGGACCTCGTCAGCAGGCGCCGCGGCGAGCGCCACGAGGACACGCTGGTCATCAAGTACCTCAAGGACCGCAACCACGCGCACGCCCTCGTCCAGGCGAGGCCGCGGCGCAAGGTGGGCCGCATCGAGGTCGTCCCGTTCTACCCCGGGCAGAGCCTCGCGCACGTCCGCCGGAACCGCCCGTCCTGGCTGCCGCTCACCGACCAGGTCGAGCGGACGCGCCGGCGCACCCCCGGCGAGCAGGAGTTCCTGCGGTCGATCGACTTCCTGCTGAAGTACCAGCGGGCCGCACTGGACGCCCGCAAGTACCCGTTCACGCGGATCGACCTGGCCGAGGACCCCGGCAGCGCCGTGCTCACCTTCGACGAGCACCGGGACGCGGAGTGGCGGCACCGCAATCCGCTGCTCACCGCCTACAGCGCCGACCCCAAGCGGCGGCCCCGGCTCAGCGACTTCGTCGAGAACCTCGACAGCGAGGCCGAGTACATCACCCTCGACGTCGTCGGCGGCCGGCAGAAGGGCCCCTACTTCGGCCGCAACCGGATCAAAGTCGACTTCGTGGAGCGCAGGGACGGCGACACGATCGTGGTCCGGCCGCACAAGGGGCAGGTGGTGCCCAGCGTGGGCTGGCTCCGGCCCGCCGAGGACGGCGGGGCGGAACCGCAGATGAGCCGGCAGAGCCAGGCCAGGACGATGCTGGAGAGCCAGGCCGCGCTGATCCGCAGCCTCCGCGAGCCGATCGCCTACGACCTCGGCCGGGGACGCTGGACGACCGGCGAGGGCGAGGACCTGGAGGGCGACGCGCCGGACCGCATCAACGACATGCTCGCCCTGCACCCCTTCTACGCCCTGCAGGGCCCCCCGGGGACGGGCAAGACGACGGTCGCCGCGCACGCCCTGCGCCGGTTCCTGAAGGAGGAGCCGGGCGCCCGTGTCCTGGTGAGCGCGCAGTCCAACTACGCCCTCGACAACATCGCCGCCCGCCTGATCAAGGAGATGCCGGACACCCTCATCCTGCGCGAGACCTCCGGCGTCCAGGACGACGAGGACAAGGTCAAGGACGAGGAGGTGCGCAAGCACACGCTGAGCATGCTCACCGAGCGCGTGGCGGCCGGCATCGAGCGGCGGCTCACGTGGATGCTGAACCCCGAGGCCCTCACGTCGGCGCAGCGCGAGGCGTTCGAGCGGCTGCCGCCGCACCGGCGGCCGCGGCCGCTCACCGAGCAGGACCGGCCCCTCGCGCAGGAGTGGCTGCGCAGCGTCACCTCCAACAAGATCGAGCTGACCGACCGGATCAAGAGCGGCGCGAGCGTGGTGCTGGCCACCTGCTCGATCGCCGCGACCATCACCGACACCGTGCGCGACCCGGCCGACATGTTCGACTGGGTGATCGTCGAGGAGGCCGCCAAGGCGTGGCCGACCGAGGTCGTGATCCCGCTCGTGCTCGGCTCCCGGTGGACGCTGATCGGGGACCACCGGCAGCTCGGCGCGCACCGGGAGGAGGAGGTCCTGCAGTTCCTCGGGAGCCTCCGCGACAACGCCGACAAGGACATGCGGCAGCACTTCGACGAGCGCAGGGAGCGCGAGCGGGTGCTCAAGATGTTCGGGCACCTCTTCGAGAACCTCGCGAGCACGCAGGCCGAGGAGGCCCCCGTGCTGAGCCACAACGCCTCGCCGCTCGGACGGCTGGAGTTGCAGTTCCGGATGCACCCGACCATCGCCGAACCGGTCGGCCGCGCCTTCTACGGTCTCGATCCGGTGGAACTGGACGAGGACGGCCTGCCGAAGAGCTTCCTCGGCACGTCCGCGATGGCCGAGCGGGAGCACGGGGTGACGCAGCCCGCGTTCCTCAAGGACCAGCCGCTCGTGTGGGTGGACACCGCCGGGCTCGACGACTGCGTCGAGCAGCCGTTCTGGTTCAACCTGGGGGAGGTCGAGCTCATCGGCGGGATCGTG
Organism: Actinomadura cremea; assembly: GCF_014648495.1. Classification (GTDB taxonomy): domain Bacteria; phylum Actinomycetota; class Actinomycetes; order Streptosporangiales; family Streptosporangiaceae; genus Spirillospora; species Spirillospora cremea. The sequence goes on along the minus strand of NZ_BMRF01000001.1, from coordinate 646,530 downwards.
GACCGGATGCGGCCCGACCCGCTTCCGGCCGCTCGGGCGCAGGAGGACGCCGGGGGCCTCGTCGTCCTCACGCCGTACCGGGCGCAGAAGCAGATGCTGGAGAACAAGGACCTGCTCCGCGGCCGGGTGCACACCGCGCACTCCTTCCAGGGGCGCGAGGCCGACCGCGTGATCGTGTCCCTGGTGCGGACGACGCGCACCGGCAACACGGTCTCCGCGAACATCGGGCACGTGGGGCAGCAGGAGGTCGCGAACGTCCTGCTGTCGCGCGCCCGCCGGCTGCTGGTGCTGGTCGGCAACTTCGGGCACTTCGCGGAGAACGGCGGCACCTCGTGGGAGATCCTGACCTCGACGATCAAGCGCCACGGCGTCGTCGTCCCGGGTGAGAGGCCGGACGGGCGATGAGCGGCATCGTGGAGCTGGCGGTGCCGTGCCGGCTGGTCGCGCTCAAGGTCCTGCTCGGCCCCGAGAGCGGCCTGACGACGCTGGAGGACCTCGTCGCCCGCGCGATCGCCGCCGACCGCACCACCGTGGAGCAGCAGGTCGACCTGTTCGGGCTGCCGGAGCGCATCATCGTCGACGTCGTCCACAGCCTGTGGAGCAAGGGGCACGTCCTCGTCCGGTTCGACTCCGGGGAGCTGGACCTGACCGACGGGGCGCGGGAGATGCTCATGGAGGGCGGGCTGCGCGACGTCTCCACCAAGCAGGAGACCAGGCGCTTCCTGTTCGAACCCGTGACCGGCCAGATCTTCCCCGAGCACCGGGGCGACCGGCGCTCCCGCGAGGGCAGCCTGGAACTGCCGGCCCACCACGGGGTGACCGAGGCCGACCTGTCGGCGAGCGACCTGCTGGAGGCCGTCCAGTCCGCCGTCCGGTACGACCGGCGGCGCACCGGTTTCCGGGACAACGTCCTGGACGTCGGGTTCGGCAGCCCCGTGCTCCGGCCGCCCGAGGAGCTGCGCTGGCTCTCGGTGCGCGTCACGGCCCGCATCGACGCCCAGACCGACCGGCTCGCCGTCCGCCTGATCGACGACGACCACATGTGGGCCACCCGGGCGCGGCAGCGCATGGCCGAGCACCTCATGAACCTGGTCGACGAGCAGCCCGACCACGAGTTCGTCCGCAAGTTCACGGGTCAGGCCGACCACGGCCTGACCACGCCGGAGACGCTGCAGAGCCTCCTGGCGCAGATGTCCAGGCGCGTCGCCCGCCTCCCCGACACCGAGGTCGGGATGGTCGAGCGCGAGCAGAAGGAGCTGCACGCGCTCGCCACCACGATCGCGGAGCGGATCGCGGACGCCGAACTCGCCCGCGCGGCGGTCACCCTGATCGAGGGGACGGCCGGCTACACGTGGGCCGTGGAGGACCTGATCGGCGCGGCGCGGAACCAGATCGTCGTGTCCAGCCCGCTCATCCACTACCACGCGCTGAACCAGTGCCTCCCCCTGCTCCGCGAGCGGCTCGACAAGGGCGTCGGCCTGGTCGTGCTGTGGGGCCGCAGCTCCTCCGACGTCCTCGACGCGCCCGTCCGGACGGCGCTGAACGAGCTGAAGACCCGGTACCCGGCGCAGGTCCTGTTCGAGGAGCGCAGCACCCAGACCGACGCGTGCGTCCTGGTGCAGGACGGCCACCGCGCGCTCTTCGGGTCGCGCAGCCCCCTCGCCACCGAGAAGAAGGGCGACAAGGGCGAGCTCGGCGTGCTCGTCGAGCCCGCCGCCGACGGCCCCGCCGTCCCGAGGTGCGTCGCCGAGGCGCTGCTCTGGGCGCGGAAGAACTACCCCTTCGCGGGCAACGGCGCCCGCATTCAGCTCCGGCCGGACGATCCGGGCGGCGGCACCGGACGCGCGCGGGGCCCGGAACTCGCCGAGCACCTGCCCGACCCCGACCTCGGGAACGTCGACGAGGCCACCGTCCGGCTGTGGGCCGAGAGCTGGGCCGAGCACCACGCCGCGATCCTCGACGCGATCCGCCGCGCCACCGACCGCAACCCGTCGGTCGAGCTGGTCCGCGACAGCGCCCACCGGGACCTGATCGCGTCCGCGCTGACCACCCGCAGCGACCGGCTGGTCATCACCGACGACCGCATCGACCCCCGGGTCGCCAACGACGCGATGGCCCGGCAGATCCGCGAGATCGCGTCCGCCGGTGCGAGCGTCCACCTCGTGCATCCCCCCACGACCGTCACCGGCAACGTCGGCAAGGCGTTCGCCGAGCTGTCGGCCGCGCAGGACGCGGGCGTCCACGTCCGGAAGCGGCACGCGGGCATCCGCGCGGTGCTCAGCGGGGAGAACGTCCTGCTGGGCAGCTTCTCCCCGCTGAGCGAGGGCGGCCACAACCCGAGGTCCGGACGGGTCGGCCAGCTCGGGCTGCTCGTGCGCGGACGGGCGATCGCCGACGCGTTCGCCGACGCGCTGGGCGTCCCCCGGGTCCCCGGCGCCGCCCCGGACGGCGACGTGCCCGGCGCGGAGGCGCGGCCCCGGTCGGGCGTGGCGGCGCAGGCGGCGCTGCCCCTGCTGGAGCAGGCGAGGATGGCGCCCGGCCCGGAGGGGTTCACCGCGGTCGTGCACGAGCAGATCAGGCGGTTCGACGACCCGTGGGCCGTCCTCGACCTGTGGGAGCGCGTCGGCGTCCCCGCGGCGGAGCTGCGCCGCGGCGCCGCGGTGGTGCTGGGACTGGACGGCGACGCCCGGCCCGAGGAGCGGGAACGCTGGGCCCGGTGGCTGGTCGCCGACGCCTGGCGGCGCCGCGCCTTCATCGAGGGCGCGGTCGTCGGCCGCCTGCTGTCGCGGCCGGCGGACGTCGCCGCGTGCGCCGCCGCCGTCCCGCTGGAGGCCGCCCCGGTCGGCGAGATCGGCGACCTGCTGCTCAGCGCGGCGCTGACCCTGGTGGAGACCGACGCCACGCCCCGGCTGGTGGGCGCGGTCGGCGGGATCGCCGACGCGCTGCTGCGCGGCGGGGAGCAGGGCGGCGAGGTCGCCCTGATGCTGGCGGACGCCCTGCCGGACGCCTGGCGCGGCCTGGCGGAGGCCGCCGCGGAGCGGGGCTCCGGCCGCCCGCTGCCGATGAAGACCTTCGCGTCCTCGCTCGAACGGTCGACGGACCGCGCGGACGCCGAGGACGCGTGGGCCGGCGTGGCGGCGCGGATCGACCAGTTCGAGGGGCTGCGCGGCCAGTTCATCTTCGAGGCGGGCGGCGCGATGCACGAGCGGCTCCTCACCGAGGGCGGGCTGCTCGCCCTGATCCGGGAGGCGGCGCGCGACCCCGGCCGCCGCCCCCACCTGGCGGCGGAGCTTCCCGGCAGCGTCCGGCAGCACCTGGACGGGCTCATCCGCGAGGCCGGCGGGAAGCCGATCGCCGGGCGCGTGCAGACGTCCTTCGTCCGGCGGATCGAGTCGATCGTCCGGACGGCGCGGACCCTCGTGTCGCGGGAGGGGGAGCACGCCGACCCCGGGGCGCGGGACGAGGAGCTGGACGGCTGCCGCCGGCTCGGCAAGGAGCTGGCCGACCGCTGGGACGACCTGTTCAGCGAGGTGGGGCGCGTGGAGGACCCGTACGGGCAGCCGATGCTCGCGCTGCTCGAACGGCTCCGCCCCCTCTACGACTGGTACCGGGAAGAGCAGCGCGGGGGGCGGCGGTGAACGAGGAGCTGGACGGCTTCCTGAGCGAGCTGGTCGAGGAGTGGCCGCAGCGGTTCCGGCACCGGCGGCTGCTGGTCGCGCTCGGCGAGTCGGCGGGCCCCGAGGAGCTGGCCCACGCGCTGCTGGAGGGCGTCGCGGCCGGTCAGGACGAGTACGGCGTGTTCGACGGCCTGGTCGCCGAGGGCCGCTTCGAGCTCGCGGAGACGATGCTCGCCGACTGCGTCGCGCTCGACGAGGCCGTCGTCGGCGAACTCACCCAGCGGCTCGACACGGTGCGGGCCCGGCGGCGGACGCGGCTGCTGCGCCGGCTGGAGGAGCTGGACGAACGCGCGAAGCTCGCGGGCGCGGCGTTCACCGCCGACCGGGACCTGCTCGTCGAGTACTGCCAGAGGTCCTGGCCCGACGCGGCCACCGAGCTCGACCGGCTGGAGCTGGACCTCGAGGACCGGATCGGTGAGCGGCGCGCGGCCGTCCTCGAGCGGATCGGCGCGCTCGACGGCACCGACGAGAAGTGGCGCGCCGCCGGCCGCTCGCTGGCGGACAAGGGGCTGATCCTGGCCGCGGAGGCGCTGCTCGACCGGCCGGACGACCGGTCCGGCGGGCCCGCCACCGTGCCGTCCCTCCCGGACTGGCTTTGGAAGGAGGAGCCCGACGAGGTGCTGCGCTGGCACCTGGACCCGGCGACGCGCCGCCCGTCGTCGTTCAGCCTGTGGCGCGTCCGGCAGGACTCCGTCGAGCACCGGCTGCTCGACGCCTACGACTCCCTCCGCAAGGTCGACAGCGCGCGGCTCGCCGCCGACTTCGCGTCCGCGCTCGACGCCTTCCTGGGTGCCGAGCCGGGGCCGAAGACCGCGCACCCCGTGGAGGGCGGCCACCTCACCTCCCTCTCCGGGGCGTTCGCCGACCCCGAGACCGCCGGGTTCCGGCCGATCGGCGGCGTCGACCTCTTCGTCGCCGCCCCCGAGACCCGGACGGTGCCGCGCCTGCCGGGCCTCGCGCCCTTCCTGGCCGTCGGCCACGGGCTGGTCCCGCGCGGGTACGCCGACCGCACCGACGCGGCCGTCCTCGACCTGCGCTCCCTGCTCCGGCTGATCAACGTGCCCACCCGCCGCTCGGTCGCGCTGCTGCGGATCGCGGGCGGGCAGTGGCCGCTGAGCGCCTTCACGCACGCGCTGGAGGCCGGCGGCGAGACCGTGGACTGGCGGGCGCTGTCGTGGATCGTGGACCTGGCCGGCCTCGGCGACCTCACCACCATGGCGGCCCTGGAGTTCGAGAGCGGGCTCGACCCGGCCCTCGTCCGGCTGCTCCTGGACTTCCTGCGGCAGGACTCCGACCGGCGCCCCCGCGTCGGCGGGCTGCCGCGCTGGGGGGACGACCCCCGGATGGCCGCGCGCGTCCGCGACGCGGTGCTGTCGGCGGTGGCGGGCTCCCCGGCGGCGGAGGCCGTCTTCTGGGCGGCGCTCGCGGCGGCCATGCCGGGCGAGCGGGTCGGCGTGCCCGACCTGATCCGGGAGAGCGCCCTGAGCTCCGAACGGGCGGGCGGGGTGGACGAGGCGACGGTGCGGGCGGGGATCGGGGAGCTGGCCGCGCTCGCCCTCGCCGACGTGACCGGACCGGACGCGCTCGTCCTCCGCCGCTGCGGCGTGCTGGTCACCCTCGCCGGACGGGCCGGGGAGCAGCTGCCCGCCGCCCTGGAGCGGCTCTCCACGGCGACCGTCGTCGAGGAGGCCGCGGCGGAGACCGCGCCGGGCCCCTGGGACCTCCACCGGCACTCCCTCGCGCCGGGCCGTGCCGCCTACGACGCCGCCCCCGGGCCGGAGGCGGCCCGCGCCCTCGCCGCGGAGACCGCGGACCTGACGTCCGCCGACGTGCCGCTGGGCGGGCAGAGCGACCTCGTCGAGGTGCTCGCCCGCCTGCGGCCGGACTTCGCCGCCGCGCACCCGCGGGTCGAGCTCGTCGTCGACAGCCCGCCGGCCGCGCCCGTCCCGGTGCGGCCCGAGCTGCTGGAGACCCTGCTCTACGAGCTGCTGAGCAACGCCGCCGAGGCCGTCGGCGCGAGCGGCGGCTCGGTCCGGGTGCAGGCCGACGTGACCGACGGGGACCTGGTCGTCGACGTCCAGGACAGCGGGCCCGGCATCGCCGAGGCGATCGGCGGCCACCGCGTCTTCCGCAGGGGGACGTCGACGCGCGGCGACGGTCGCGGCGACGGGCTGCACCGCGCCCGCACCCTCGCCCAGCGCGTCGACGGCGACCTGCTGCTCTCGGCCCGGCAGGCGGTGCATCCCGTCCTGAAGGGCGCGCACTTCCAGCTCGTCCTCCCCGGCGGCTGACGGCCGGGACCGGCCGCCGGGGAGGCGCCGCCCTACTTCGTGAGGGTCGGCCCGCGGGACGGTTCGACCGTCAGGCGGTCGGCGGTCTCGTCGAGGTCGACGACGACCTCGTCGCCGTCGCGGACGTCCCCGGCCAGCAGCTCGCGGGCGAGCTGGTCGCCGATCGCGGTCTGGACGAGCCGGCGCAGCGGCCGCGCCCCGTACAGCGGGTCGAAGCCGGTGAGCGCGAGCCACTCGCGGGCCGCGTCGGTCACCGTGAGCGTCAGCCGCCGTTCGGCGAGGCGCTCGGCGAGCTTGTCGACCTGCAGGTCGACGATGCGGGTCAGTTCGGCCGTCGAGAGGGCGTCGAACAGGATGACGTCGTCGAGCCGGTTCAGGAACTCGGGCTTGAACGAGTTCCGGACGGCGTTCCAGACGGCCTCGCGCTTCGCGCCGTTCTCCATCGTCGGGTCCACGAGGAACTGCGACCCGATGTTCGAGGTCAGGATCAGGATCGTGTTGCGGAAGTCGACCGTGCGGCCCTGCCCGTCGGTCAGCCGCCCGTCGTCCAGCACCTGGAGGAGGACGTCGAACACCTCCGGGTGGGCCTTCTCGACCTCGTCCAGCAGGACGGCCGAGTAGGGGCGGCGGCGGACGGCCTCGGTGAGCTGGCCGCCCTCCTCGTACCCGACGTATCCGGGCGGGGCGCCGACGAGCCGCGCGACGCTGTGCTTCTCGCCGTACTCGCTCATGTCGATGCGGGTGATGGCCCGCTCGTCGTCGAACAGGAACTCCGCGAGCGCCTTCGCCAGTTCGGTCTTGCCGACGCCGGTCGGGCCGAGGAACAGGAACGAGCCGGTCGGCCGGTCGGGGTCGCTGATGCCCGCGCGGGCGCGCCGCACGGCGTCCGACACGGTCCGGACGGCGGCCGCCTGCCCGATCAGCCGGCGGCCGAGCTCGTCCTCCATGCGGAGCAGCTTGGCGGTCTCGCCCTCCAGGAGGCGCCCGGCGGGGATGCCGGTCCAGGACCCGACGACGTCGGCGACGTCGTCCGGCCCGACCTCCTCCTTCACCATCGCGTTCGTGTTGTCGGCGGCCTCCGACGCCTCCTCGAGCTGCTTCTCCAGCTCGGGGATCTCGCCGTAGGTGAGCCGGGAGGACGTCTCCAGGTCGCCGTCGCGCTGCGCCCGCTCGGCCTCGCCGCGCAGCTGGTCGATGCGCTCCTTGATCCCGCCGACGCGGTTCAGCCCGGCCTTCTCCCGCTCCCAGCGGCCGACGAGCCCGGCGAGCTGCTCCTGCTTGTCGGCGAGGTCCTTGGTGAGCCGGTCGAGCCGCTGCCGGGACGCCTCGTCGGTCTCCTTCGACAGGTTCAGCTCCTCCATCCGCAGCCGGTCGACGGCGCGCTGCAGCTCGTCGATCTCGACGGGACGGGAGTCGATCTCCATGCGGAGCCGGGACGCGGCCTCGTCCACCAGGTCGATCGCCTTGTCCGGCAGGAACCGGGACGTGATGTAGCGGTCGGACAGCGTCGCCGCCGAGACGAGCGCCGAGTCGTTGATCTGCACCTTGTGGTGCGCCTCGTACCGGCCCTTGAGCCCGCGCAGGATCGCGATGGTGTCCTCGACGGACGGCTCCCCGACGAGCACCTGCTGGAACCGGCGCTCGAGCGCCGGGTCCTTCTCGATGCGCTCGCGGTACTCGTCCAGCGTCGTCGCGCCGATCATCCGCAGCTCGCCGCGCGCCAGCATCGGCTTGAGCATGTTGCCCGCGTCCATCGCGCCCTCGGCCGCGCCCGCCCCCACGACGGTGTGCAGCTCGTCGATGAACGTGACGATCCGCCCCTCGCTCTCCTTGATCTCGTGCAGGACGGCCTTCAGCCGCTCCTCGAACTCGCCGCGGTACTTCGCGCCCGCGACCATCGCGCTGAGGTCGAGCGAGACGAGCATCTTGCCGCGCAGCGACTCCGGGACGTCCCCGGCGACGATCCGCTGCGCGAGGCCCTCGACGACGGCGGTCTTGCCGACGCCCGGCTCGCCGATCAGCACCGGGTTGTTCTTCGTCCGCCGCGACAGCACCTGGACGACCCGGCGGATCTCCGCGTCGCGCCCGATCACCGGGTCGAGGCGTCCGTCCCGGGCGGCGGACGTCAGGTCGACGCCGTACTTCTCCAGCGACTGGTAGGTGCCCTCGGGGTTCTCGCTGGTGACGCGGGCGTGCCCGCGCACCTTCTCGAACGCGTCGAGCAGCGCGTCCGGCGTCGCGCCCGCCTCCTTCAGCAGCCCGGCGACCGGGCCGCCGTCCGCGGCGAGCCCCACGAGGAGGTGCTCGGTCGAGACGTACTCGTCCTCCAGCTGCCGTGCGCGCGCGCCCGCGGTCGTGATCGCCCGGTGCAGCTGCGCGGACAGCCGCGGCGCCGAGACGGTCGAGCCCGCGGCCTTCGGCCGCGCGGCGAGCTGCTCCTCGGCGCGCCGCCGGATCGCCTGCCAGTCGGCCCCGACCGCCTCGAGCAGCGGCACCGCCGTGCCGTCCTGCAGCGAGATCAGCGCCACCAGCAGGTGCTGCGGCTCCACCTCGGGGTTGCCCTCGGCGGCCGCCCGGCGGATCGCGACCGACACCGCCTCCTGGCTCTTCTGCGTCAGCTTGTCTTCCATGATCCGCTCCCCCTGCGTCCCCTCAGAGCCCTGTTCGAGAGACCTAGCCGCGCTCGGGCCGCTGCTGCCAGACGACGACGCCGGTGCGCCGGATCGGCACCAGGTCGGAGCCCGGCGCGCCCGGGTCGCCGTGCCGCCGCTGCTGCGCCAGCCGCGCCGCGACCGCCCGGGTCGATTCGAGTTCGTTCGCGAGCTCGTCCAGGGCGGCGTGCGCCTTGGCGAGCTCCTCGCGGAGCCGCACGTTGTCGCGCTGCAGCTCCAGGATGTGCTTGATGCCCGACAGGTTGATGCCCTCCTCCTGCGAGAGCCGCTGGATCTCGCGGAGCAGGACGATGTCGCGCATCGAGTAGCGGCGGCCCCGGCCCGCCGTCCGGCCGGGGGACACCAGCCCCATCCGGTCGTAGGTGCGCAGCGTCTGCGGGTGCAGGCCGGACAGCTGCGCCGCCACGGAGATCACGTAGACCGGCGTGTCGTCACCGAACGGGTCCATGGTCACTCCTGTCTGGCCTGCCGGAGCAGGTCGGCGCGCAGCTCCTCGCCGCCGCCCGCCTCCCGCAGCCGGGTCAGGGCCTCGCGCGTCTGGTCGTCGAGCTTGGCCGGCACCTGCACGTCCACCGTGACGAGCAGGTCGCCCTTGGTGCCGTCCCGCCGGGTCGCGCCGCGGCCCCGCACGCGCATCGTGCGTCCGTTCGGGGTGCCCTCGGGCAGCTTCAACGTCACCGGCTGGCCCTGGAACGTCGGCACCCGGATCTCGCCGCCGAGCGCCGCCTCCGGGAACGTCACCGGCACCGACAGCGTCAGGTTGTCGCCGCTGCGGCCGAACACCGCGTGCGGCTTCACCTTGATGTTCACGTACAGGTCGCCGTTCGGGCCGCCGTTCTCACCCGGCGCGCCCTTGCCCTTCAGCCGGATCTTCTGCCCGTCGGCCACGCCCGCCGGGATGCGCGCCTGGATCGTGCGGGTGCCGGTCGCGCGCCCGCTGCCGTGGCAGGTCGGGCACGGGTCGTCCACGACGAGGCCGCGGCCCCGGCACTCCTTGCACGGCTCCTGGAACCCGAAGTTGCCGAGGTTGCGGGTCTCGTGCCCGGTGCCCTCGCAGTTCGGGCACACCCGCGGGACGGTGCCCGCCTTCGCGCCCGTGCCGCGGCAGCTCCCGCACGCCGCCTCGCTCGTCAGCTTGATCGGGACGGTCACGCCGTTCATCGCGCGGCCGAACGACAGCGTCACGTCCGTCTCGACGTCGGCGCCGCGCCGGGCCCGCCGCGTCCCGGTGGTGCGGGTGCCCGCGCCGCCGCCGCGGTTGAACAGCCCGCCGAACAGGTCGCCGATGCGCTCCCCGGCGCCGCCGGTCTGCGTCCCGGCGCCGCCCTGCTGGCCGAAGATGTCGCCGAAGTCGAAGGGGAACCCGCCGCCCTGCTGCCCGCGGAAACCGCCCGGCATGGACCGCACGGAGTCGTACTCCTTGCGGCGCTTCTCGTCCGACAGGACGTCGTAGGCCTCGGAGACCTCCTTGAAGCGGTCCTCGGCGTCGGCGTCCCCCCGGTTCGCGTCCGGGTGGTACTTGCGGGCCAGCTTCCGGTAGGACTTCTTGATCTCCTCCTGCGAGGCGGTCTTCGAGACACCGAGGACCTTGTAGTAGTCCTTCTCGAGGTAGTCCTTGGTGCTCACGGCGCCCCGCTCTCTGCTATGCCCACGTGCCTAAGTCCAGTGTTGCCGCCCGGCCGTCCGGCCCGTCCCGTCCCGCGCGGGGACGGAACGGGCCGTCCGCTCGTCACTCGTCGTTCGTCACTCGTCGGACTTGCCGGAGTCGTCCGGCTTGTCCGAGGACGTGCCCGACTCGCCCGCCTCGCCGGCCGCGGCGCTCTCGTCGCCGGCCGGTTCGGCGCCGCCGCCCGCGGCCGGGTCGGGCTCGGCGACCGCGACCCGCGCCGCGCGCAGGATCCGCTCGCCGATCCGGTACCCGGGCTGCAGGACGTCCGTGACGCTCGTCTCGGTGACGTCCGCCGAGTAGGAGTGCATGAGCGCCTCGTGCACCGTCGGGTCGAACGGCTCGCCCTTCTCCCCGTACTTCTCCAGCCCCAGCTTGCCCGTGACCGACTCCAGGGCCTCCCCGACGGACTTGAACCCGCCGGTCAGCTCCTCGTGGTCGCGGGCGCGGCCGATGTCGTCGAGGACCGGCAGCAGTTCCGACAGCACCTGCCCGAGCGCCTGCTCGCGGACCGCGACCCGGTCCCGCTCGACGCGCTTGCGGTAGTTGTCGTACTCGGCCTTCAGCCGCCGCAGGTCGTTCAGCCGCTCGTCCAGCTGCTCCTGCAGTGCCGCGGTCTCGCCGTCACCGGCCGTCTCGCCGGCCGGGGCCGCCGGGGCGGCGGGCTCGTCCTTCTTGCCCGCCTTCTCCCGGACTTTCCCCGTCTCGGGGTCGATGCGCCGCTTGTCGCGGATCACCGGTCCCTCCTTCTCCTCGCCCTCGTCGGGAGAGGCCGTCACGATGCGTCACCCTTCGGCTTGTCCTCGTCGACGATCTCGGCGTCGATGACCTCGTCGTCCTGGCCGCCCTGGGCGTCGGCCGTCGGGCCCGAATCCTCCGCGCCCGCCTGCGCGCCCTCGGGGTTCTGGGCGTACATCGCGGCGCCCATCTTCTGGCTGACCTGCGCGAGCTTCTCCGTCGAGCCCTTGATGGCGTCGACGTCGGTGCCCTCGAGCGCCTTCTTGACCTCGGCGACGGCCTCCTCGACCTCGGTCTTCAGCTCCGCGGGGACCTTCTCGTCGTTCTCCCGCAGGAACTTCTCGGTCGAGTAGGCGAGGGTGTCGGCCTGGTTGCGGACCTCGGCCTCCTCCTTGCGCCGGCGGTCCTCCTCGGCGTACTGCTCGGCGTCGCGGACCATCTGGTCGATGTCGTCCTTGGGCAGCGCGCTGCCGCCCGTGATGACCATCGACTGCTCCTTGCCGGTGCCCTGGTCCTTCGCGCTGACGTTCACGATGCCGTTCGCGTCGATGTCGAAGGTGACCTCGATCTGCGGGACGCCGCGCGGCGCCGGCGGCAGGCCGGTCAGCTGGAAGGTGCCGAGCTTCTTGTTGTACGCGGCGATCTCGCGCTCGCCCTGGTAGACCTGGATCTCTACGGACGGCTGGTTGTCGTCGGCGGTGGTGAACGTCTCCGACCGCTTGGTCGGGATCGTGGTGTTCCGCTCGATGATCTTGGTGAAGATGCCGCCCTTGGTCTCGATGCCGAGACTCAGCGGGGTCACGTCCAGCAGCAGGACGTCCTTGACCTCGCCCTTGAGCACGCCGGCCTGCAGGCTGGCGCCGATCGCGACGACCTCGTCCGGGTTGACGCCCTTGTTCGGGTCCTTGCTCGTCATCTCCTTGACCAGCTCGGACACCGCGGGCATCCGGGTCGAACCGCCGACCAGGACGACCTGGTCGATGTCGTTCACCGTGATGTTCGCGTCCTTCAGCACCGACTGGAACGGCGCCTTGGTCCGGTCGAGGAGGTCGGAGGTCATCCGCTGGAACTCGGCGCGGGTGAGCTTCTCGTCCAGGTGCAGCGGGCCCTCCGCCGAGGCGGTGATGTAGGGCAGGTTGATCTGCGTCTCGGACGAACCGGACAGCTCGATCTTCGCCTTCTCCGCGGCCTCGCGGAGCCGCTGCAGCGCCATCTTGTCCTTGGACAGGTCGACGCCGTTGGCGTTCTTGAACTTCTCGACCAGCCAGTCGACGACGGCCTGGTCCCAGTCGTCGCCGCCGAGGTGGTTGTCACCGCTGGTGGCCTTGACCTCGACGACCCCGTCGCCGACCTCCAGCAGGGACACGTCGAACGTGCCGCCACCGAGGTCGAACACCAGGATGGTGGCCTCGTTCTCCTTCTCCAGGTGGTACGCCAGGGCCGCGGACGTCGGCTCGTTGATGATCCGCAGGACGTTCAGGCCCGCGATCTGGCCGGCCTCCTTGGTGGCCTGGCGCTGGTGGTCGGAGAAGTACGCCGGGACGGTGATGACCGCGTCGGTGACGGACTCGCCCAGGTACGCCTCGGCGTCCCGCTTCAGCTTCTGGAGCACGAACGCGCTCATCTGCTGCGGGTTGAAGTCCTTGTCGTCGATCTTGGTCTTCCAGTCGGTGCCCATCTCGCGCTTGACCGACCGGATCGTCCGGTCGACGTTGGTCACCGCCTGGCGCTTGGCGACCTCGCCGACCAGAACCTCGCCGTTCTTGGCGAAGGCGACGACGGACGGCGTGGTCCGCGACCCCTCCGCGTTGGCGATGACGGTGGGCTCGCCGCCCTCCAGGATCGCGACGACCGAGTTGGTCGTCCCGAGGTCGATGCCGACCGCACGTGCCATGTTCTCGTCCTCCGTCGTTCGTCAGGTGTTCTCGCACCCGGTCGCGTCCCGCTGGTCGTCAGCGGCAGGGTGCGGCCGGTTGGGTCTCCAGTTCGCAAGGTTGCCTGGGCGGCTCCATGTTGTCAAATCACTTGAGTCGCCCCGACTCAACTTTGCTGACGCTCTCTACAACAGGACGTATGAGCCGCCTATTCCGGTTCCCGGCACGGGCGATGAATCGGGCCGTCAGGTGAAAGCGGACGTCTCCTCCGGCGAACACAGACCAGACACATCCGTCAGAGGAGACACATGAGTCACCAACGCTGGAGCCGGGCGCTGCTCGGCTCCCTGATCGCGGCCGGGACGCTGGCCGCGATCTCGGCCCCCGCCCAGGCCGCCCCGTCCCCCGCCCCGTCCCCCGCCTCGCCCCTGGCGCCCGGGGAGTCCTGGAAAGTCACGCTGCTGACCGGCGACGTCGTCACCGTGCGGACCATCGAGGACCGGCCCCCGCTCGTCTCGGTGACCCCGGCGCCCGGCCGCGAGAAGCGCTCGTTCCGCAAGGAGATCCGGCCGGACGGGCACGTCGTCGTCACCCCGATCGACGTCGCGGGCCAGGTCGGCCGGGTCATCGACCCCGAACTGTTCGACGTCACCGCCCTCATCGAGCAGGGCTACGACGACGCCCGCAGCAAGGACCTGCCGCTGATCGTCCAGCGGACCGGCGGCCCCCGCGCCCTCGCGGCGCTCGGCGGCACGATGCGCGCGACCCGCGAACTGCCGAGCATCGGCGCGGTCGCCGTCCGGCAGCCCAAGAAGGACGCCCGCGGCCTCGGCGACGCCCTCGCCACGAAGAGCGCCGGGTCCACCGGCGTGCGGCGCATCTGGCTGGACGGCAAGGTCAAGGCGAACCTCGCGCCCTCGGCCCCCGAGACCCGCCGCCTCGACGGCAATCTGCGGCAGGTCGGCGCACCCGACGCCTGGCGCGCGGGACACACCGGCGCGGGGACGAAGGTCGCCGTCCTGGATACCGGCGTCGACGCCGGGCACCCCGACCTCGAAGGACGCGTCGCCGAGTCGAAGAACTTCACCGAATCGCCCGATACAGGCGACCGCGCCGGCCACGGCACGCACGTCGCCGCGACGATCGCCGGCACCGGCGCCGCGTCCGGCGGCGAGCGCACGGGCGTCGCCCCGGACGCGAGCCTGCTGATCGGCAAGGTCCTCGGCGACGACGGCTTCGGTACCGACTCCGGCGTGATCGCCGGGATGGAGTGGGCCGCGCCGCGCGCCGACGTCGTCAACATGAGCCTCGGCGGCGCCCCGACCGACGGCACCGACCCCGTCTCGACCGCGCTGAACGACCTCACCGCCGAGCACGGCACCCTGTTCGTCGTCGCGTCCGGCAACGAGGGCGGCATCGAGACGGTCGGCTCGCCGGGCACGGCCGCCGCCGCCCTCACCGTCGGCGCCGTCGACTCCCGTGACCGCCTCGCCGAGTTCTCCAGCCGCGGCCCCGTCGGGAACACCGCGAAGCCCGAGGTCGTCGCACCGGGCGTCGACATCGTCGCCGCCCGCGCGGCGGGCACGTCCGCGGGCACCCCGACCGGCACGCACTACACGAAGCTGTCCGGCACGTCGATGGCGGCGCCCCACGTCGCGGGCGCCGCGGCCCTGCTCGCCGCGAAGCACCCCGACTGGAAGCCGTCCCGGCTGAAGGCCGCGCTCACCGCGACCGCCGACCCGGCGACCGGCGGCGACGCGTATGAGCGCGGTGCCGGACGGATCGACGCCGGCGAGGCCGTACGCGCCCCCGTCCTCGCCGAACAGAGCGTCGTCGACCTCGGCACCTCCGCGTACCCGGACCACGGCGACCTGTCGGCGAAGCTCGGCTGGACGTCGTCCGGGAAGGCCGTCCGCCTCGGCCTCGACGTCGAGGTCGTCGACCGCGACGGCCGCACGGCCGACGCCGCGTCCGCCCCGTCCCACGTGGACGTCCCCGCGAACGGCGGCGCCACGGCCCCGCTGACGATCGACGCCTCGAAGCTCGACCCCGGCCTCCACACCGCCGTCGTCACGGCCAAGGGCGGCGGCGCGACCCTCGAGACCCTCGCGACCTTCTACGTCGAACCCCCGACCCACACCCTCACGGTCAAGGCGACGCCCCTCCCCGGCACCGACCCCGCGAACCTCGGCTACTCCGCCACGGTGGTCAACCTGGACGACGTCGCGGCCTACGCCGAATGGGCCGGGCCCGAAGGCACCGAGGACACCGTCCAGGTCCGCGTCCCCGAGGGCCGCTACTCCGTCCTCGGCACCGTCGACGACTACGGTGACTGGCGCTCGGCCCTCGCCGGCGACCCCGAAGTGGTGATCGACCGCGACGTCACCGTCACCCTCGACGGCGCGAAGGCCGCCGAGATCGGCGCGAGCGTCGAGGGCGTCGACACCGAGACGACGATGTCGTCCGCGGAGATGATCCGGCACAACGACCAGGCGTTCTGGAGCAGCTTCGTCTACTCGTTCGACCCCGCCGCCGCGCCCGTGTACGCCGCCCCGATGGACGGTGCCGAGACCGGCACGTTCACGGCGTCCACGAACCACCGGCTCACGGCCCCCGGCACCGTCTACGACGTGAACCACCCGCTCGGCAGCGGCATCCCCGCCGACCCCCGGCACGTCGTCACGCCCGCCGAACTGAAGACGATGGCCCGCGTCGAGCAGCGGTTCGCCGCGTTCAACGGCGAGACCGACCGCACCATGCGCGACAAGCGCTACGGGATGGGCCCCGAGGGCCTGCTGTCGTTCGACGCCGACTCCGAGGTCGAGCCCGGGACGACCCGAACCGACTACGTGTCGACGACCCCCGGCTGGCGCTGGCTCAGCGAAGCGTTCGTCCAGTTCGGCGAGGACCTCTGGGTCGACCAGGGGACGTTCGCCGAACTCGCGCCCGGCGAGCGGCTCGCGCGCACCTGGGGCCGCCAGCCGCTGCGCCCCGGACCGTACTCCGGCACCGGCGTCACGCCCAGCGGCTGCGCCCGGCACCCGGCCACGCGGACGGGCGACGCCGTGCGCGTCGCGCTCGTCGACCTCCAGACCCGTCCGGACGGCTTCGACTGCGCGATGCACGAGGTCGAGAGCCACATGACGCTGTTCGCCGGGGACACGAAGGTCGGCGAGACCGACACCGCGTTCGGCGAGTTCACCGTCCCGTCGGGCGCCACGAAGATCAAGCTCACGTACGACAACGACGCGTCGGCGATCCTCCCGGTGTCGACCCGGACGTCGACGTCCTGGACCTTCGACTCCCGCGCGCCTCGCGGCAAGGAGAGCGCCCTCCTCCCGCTCCTCCTCGTCGACTACGACCTGAACCTCGACCTGATGAACCGACCGACCGGCGAACCGGCCGAGTTCACCGTCGCCCGCATGGCGGGCACCGACCGCTCGAAGGTCACGGGCCTCCGCTTCTGGACGTCCACCGACGACGGCAAGACGTGGAAGGCCACCGAGGTGAAGTCCCTCGGCGACGGCAGGTTCAGCGCCCCGCTCCCGACCAAGGGCTCGGTCTCCCTGCGCGTCGGCGCCGAGGACGCGGGCGGCAGCGCCATCGACCAGACGATCATCCGCGCCTACAACGTCCCCTGACCCGCCCGGCGCCCGGTGGAGCATCCCTCCACCGGGCGCCGCCCAGTGCCCATAGGGTCAGCGGGTGGTGGATACCGATCACACTCGTCTGGGGCGAATAGCCGACAAACTCGCCGCAGCGCGCTCCGCCCCCGTACCGCCGACGGCTTTCGGCGCGGAGGCACACCGGTTCGAGCTCAAGCCGCCGTTGCCCGAGGCCGTCGTGGCCGAGTTCGAAGAACGCCACGAGGTGGCGCTTCCCCCGGACTACCGCCTGTTCATCACCGAACTGGGAGCCGAAGGCGCAGGCCCGGGTTACCGGCTGTGCCGTCTCGACACCGCGTGCTGTGCGTATCGCCGGTCGGGCCACCTGGCCCAGCCGAGCCCGTACCTGCCCGGCCCGCGATACTCCGGTGACTGGCGGCAACGGTACGAGGCCCCACCGGGCCCGGACGATGACTTCCTGCGGGGCACCCTCCCAATAGCCGCCCACGGTTGTTCCCTTGTCACCCGGCTGGTTGTGACGGGACCGGCGAGAGGACGGCTGTTCAACCTCGACGGCGAAGGACCGGTCGGTCCGTACGTCGTCGAGGACATCGACTTCCTGGCCTGGTACGAGCGGTGGCTGGACGAAACCGCCGCCGGTTACGACGTCGGCTGGTTCGGCGAGCGGCTCCCGCTGGACGAACCCGAACTGCTCGCCGTCCTCACCGACGACCCGTCACCACCCAGACGTGCCCGAGCCGGGGAGTCGCTGCTGCAACAGCCGACACTCGGCGACACCGCCTGGAATGCCCTGCTCGCCGCCATGGCCACCGACCCCGACCCGGCCGTCCGCGCCGAACTGTGGGACCGGCTGCGTTGGGAAAGGCACGCGCACCGGCGTACTTTGCCCGACCCCGAAGCGATCGCCGACGACATCGCGCAATACGCCAGATCGAGCACACCACGAAGTCTCAACGCCCTCGTCACCCTCCGCAGACTCACGCTCGCCGATGTCCAGCCGGAACTGGCGGCCGACGATCTCGAACGGCGCCGACGGGCGGCGTACCAGCTGACCTGGCATTTCGGTGTCAGCCGGGAAGGCCTTCGGCAGGACCTCCTCGACGACGTGGTCGGCGGACTCCTGAACGAGGCGGATCCGCTCCTCCGGGCGCACGGCGTCGCCGCGGCCCGCCGGTTCGAGTTGACCGACTCCCATCCCCGGCTCCGCGAACTGCAGGAGAACGAGACAGACGCCTGGGTCCGGTACGAACTCGAATGGGCTTTCGGTGAGCATTCGAGTGACCCTTGGAGCACCCCCGCGGCTGCGGCAACGCCAACGCGGGGCGACACCGACCAGCCCCCCTTCTGACCATCAGCGGGGCTGGCTTCAGCGACGTGTCGGTTGCGCAGAGCTTGGCCGTTCTCCCACCGAACCGCCCCGCTCCGACGCGCTCGTCCTCGACCGCCGCGCGGACGAGTCGTGGCCGTCCTGTTACTGCGGCGAGCGAATGGACTTCTACCTCCAGTGCGACATCCCTGCGGAGGTCCCGGCATTCGGCGGGGACCACCTGCTGATCTTTCAGTGTGTCGAGCATGACGAGGCGTGTTTCCCGCCCGGTCCCGGCACCGTGCAGCTCCCGAGCCGATTCTGGGAGCACCCGCCGCCGCCGAACGAGGGGGCGTTCTGGCGCATTCTGCTGCAGCGTGAGGGCGTCCCGATGGTGGACGCGGCGCCGCTGCTCCATTCGCGCCGTCTGAGGCTCGAAATGACCCCGGAGGAAGTCAACGAGAACGGGAACGGTTCGCACGGGTTCAAGGTCGGCGGCGTTCCGTCCTGGGCGCAGGCCCCCGAGCACTACCGATGCCCGTGCGGTGCCGACCTCGCCTTCGTGTGCCAGATTCCGGAGAACCACGAGTTCGACCTCCTTCCCGAGCGTGAAGACGACGACTACGGCGAGATGCTCTTTCTCGGCAACGAGATCTACATTTTCGCGTGCCCGGAGCACTGCGATCCCGCCGCCGCGTGGCCGGTGAACCAGAACTGACGCACGGCGCCGCGGCGACGCCGTCCGCCGTGATCGATCGTGTTTCGCGATCAATCCGATGACGAACATGTGTTGGACTCATTGATCGTCGCTGCCCGAGGCTGTGGGGCATGGCGACGAGACCTCACTTGTCGCGTGGGCTGCTCCTGCTCATGTCGACGGCGACCGGACTGGCGGTCGCGAACAACTACTTCGCACAACCCCTCCTCGACCTGATAGCGGACGAACTGGGCGTCACCGCGTCGGCGGCGGCACTCGTGGTGACGGCCGCGCAGTGCGGCTACGCGCTGGGGCTGATCCTGCTGGTGCCGCTCGGCGACCTGGTGGACCGGCGGCGGCTGGCCGTGGCGCTGTACGCGGCGACGGCCGTGTTCCTGCTGGTGTCGGCCACCGCGACCAGCGGCGCGGTGCTGCTCGCCGGGACGGCCCTGACCGCGCTGACCTCGGTGGGGGCGCAGGTCGTGGTGCCGTTCGCGGCGACGCTGGCGGCGCCGGAGGAGCGCGGGAAGGTCGTCGGCACGGTGATGACCGGGCTGATGCTCGGCCTGCTGCTGGCGCGGACGGCGTCCGGTGCGCTGGCCGAACTGGGCGGGTGGCGGACGGTCTACTGGGTGAGCGCGGTCCTGATGGCGCTGATGGCCGTGCTGCTGCGCGTCCGGCTGCCCCGGCTCGCGGGCGATCCGGAGAGGTTGTCCTACGCCGGGCTGCTGCGGTCGACGGTGGCGATGCTCGGGTACGAGCCGCTGCTGCGGTGGCGGGCGGGCATCGCCGCGCTGAGCCTGGCCTCGTTCAGCGTGCTGTGGACGGCGGCGACGCTGCTGCTGGTGCGGGCGCCCTACGGCTGGTCGGAGTCGGCCATCGGGCTGTTCGGCCTGGTCGGCGTCGTGGGCGCGCTGACCGCCTCGGTCGCGGGACGGCTCGCCGACCGCGGTCGCGTGCAGGCCGTGAGCGGCGCCGGGACGGTGCTGCTGGTGGCGTCGTGGCCGCTGCTCGCGGCCGGTGAACGCTCGCTGGTGTGGCTCCTCGCCGGGGTGGTCCTGCTCGACCTGGCGCATCAGGCCGTGCTCAACAGCAGCCAGAACGTCGTCTACGCGCTCCGGCCCGAGGCGCGCAACCGGATCAACTCCGCCTTCATGACCGTGTTCTTCGTCGGCGGCGCGGTGGGCTCCGCGCTGACCTCGGTGGTCTGGGCGCGCGGCGGCTGGACCGGCGTGTGCGTCCTCGGCGGCGCCCTCTCCGCAGGGACCGTCGTGCTCTGGGGCCTGGAACGCCTCACCGCCGGCCGCCCCGCGAACCTCGTCCCCGCCATCGCCAAGGGAGAATGACCATGCGCACCGTACTGATCACCGGCGCCACCGGGACCGTGTCCACCGCGCTGATGGACGCCTTGGACGGGGCGGACGTGCGGCTTCGCGCGCTCGTCCGGGACGCGTCCGCGGTCGTGCCGGGCGCCGAGGCGTTCACCGGCGACCTCGACGACGCCCGGTCGCTGCCGCCCGCCTTCGAGGGCGTGCAGGACGTGTGGCTGCTCGTCCCGAACGGCCCGCGGGCTCCGGAGCACAACATGAACGCGCTGTGGGCCGCGCGCCGCGCCGGCGTGGAGCGGATCGTGCGGCTGTCGGTCGTCGGCGCGGCGCACGACGCGCCGAACCGCAGCGGGAGGCTGCACGCGCTGTCGGACCGGGAGACCGAGGCGTGCGGTATGCGCTGGACGATCCTGCGCCCGCACTGGTTCATGCAGAACCTGCTGAACGAGGCGGGCGACATCGCCGCCGACGGGGCGTTCTCGCTGAACATGGCCGGGGCGCGGATCGGCATGATCGACGCGCGCGACATCGCCGCGTGCGCCGCGCGGGTGCTCCACGACGACCCGGACCGCCACCACGGCGCGACCTACACCCTGACCGGTCCGCGCTCGCTGACGTTCGGGGAGGTCGCCGAGGAGCTGGGCCGCGCCCTCGGCAGGCCCGTCGGGTACCGGCCGGTCGGCGACGAGGCCAAGCGCCGGACGCTGCTCGGGTACGGCGTCCCGGGCTGGATCGTCGACATGCTCGAGGAGTACGCGCAGGCGTACGCCTCCGGCTGGGGCGACCTCACGACGGGCACGGTCGCCGAACTGCTCGGCCGTCCGCCGCGGGACGTCGCCGACTTCGCCCGCGCCCACGCCGCCGCGTTCACCCACTGAAGAAAGGTCCGTCATGCGACGTCGGTTGATTTCTGTCCTGCTCGCGTTCGGGCTGGGCGCGGCGGCGGCGCCCGCCCAGGCCGCCCCCGCCGCGTTCCCGACCACGATCCGGCTGCCGGACGGGTTCCGGCCGGAGGGCATCGCGACCGGGCCCGGTCCGGTCGCCTACATCGGCTCCATGGCCGACGGCTCCATCTACCGCGCCGACCTGCGCACCGGGCGCGGCTCGATCCTCGCGCACGGCCCCGGCACGCCCGCCCTCGGCCTGAAGACGGACGGGCGCGGACGGCTGTTCGTGGCGGGCGGGACCGGCGGGGACGCGCGGGTCCTCGACGTCCGCACCGGCCGGGTGCTGGCCTCGTACCGGCTGGCCACGGGTCCCACGTTCGTCAACGACGTCGTCCTCACCCGGGACGCGGCGTGGTTCACCGACTCCACCGCCCCGGTGCTCTACCGGCTGCCGCTGCGCGGCGGACGGCTGCCCGCCACCGCGCAGCGGATCCCCCTCACCGGCGACCTGGAGTACGGGACCGGCTTCAACGCCAACGGCATCACGCCGACGCCGGACGGACGGGCGCTGCTCGTCGTCCAGTCGAACACCGGCGGGCTGTTCCGCGTCGAGCCGTCCGGCGAGACCCGGCGGGTGGACCTGCACGGCGAGTCGCTGCCGGAGGGCGACGGCCTGCTGCTGCGCGGGCGGACGCTGTACGCGGTGCAGAACCGGCTGGACGCCATCGCCGTGCTGCGGCTGAACGAGGCGGGGACCGAGGGCCGGGTGGTCCGGCGGGTGAGTTACCCCCGGCTGTTCGACGTGCCCTCCACGATGGCCGCGTTCGGGTCCCGGCTGTACCTCCCGAACGCCCGGTTCGACACGACGCCGACCCCGTCGACGCCCTACACCGCCGTCGCCGTGCCGCGCCCGTGACGTCCCATCGCGGCGCGGGGAGGCCGAAAGCCGGGGTCCGGTCGCCGTCCTGGCGGACCGGGCGGGACCGTTGCGCCCTGCGAGCAGGACGCGTCCGGCGGCCGGAGACCGGACCGGCTTCACCATCCGGGCGAGTGCGGGGGCGTCAGCGGGCGGGCGCGAGGAAGGTGGCGCGGAGGAGGCGGGACATGTGCTCGCCCACCTGGTCGGGCGTCCAGCCGCGGTCGGCGAGGGTCGCGGTCACGCCGTTGGCGATGAGGGCCAGGAGCATGTCGGACTCCTCGGTGCGGCGGTCGCGGGGTCCGGCGGGCTGCTGCTGGTCTTCGCGGGCGACGGCTGGCACCCGGCGAACCTGAGTTGGCGGCTGGCCCTCGTCGGGTTCGGCACCGGCCTGTTCGCCGGTCCCAACTTCGCGACGATCATGTCCGGCGCCCCGGCCGGGCTGCAGGGCAGCGCCGGGGCCGCGCAGAGCCTCGCCCGCCAGCTCGGTTTCTCGCTGGGCCCGGCGCTCGCCACCACGGTGTGGGCGCTGTCGGACTACTCGCTCGGCGGCCTGCGCGGCGGGTTCGCCGTGGGCGCCGTCGCGACGCTGGCCGCCCTGCCCGTCCTCGCCCGCGACTTTCCTCACGGGAAAGTACGTGCTACTTTCCTCGCAGGAAAGTAACTGAGGGAGGATCCGTGGACCCCAAGGACGCCCATATCGCGCTGGCCGACGTCGAGCGTCTCCAGGAGCGGACGCGCGAGGAGTACGTGCGGCAGCACTTCGCCCGGCCCTACCTGCTCGTGACGGCCCTCGGCGTCTTCGTCGCCCTGGCGTCGAGCGACCTGCCCTCGCCCTGGGGCACCCCGGTCTTCCTGCTGGGCGAGGGGATGCTCATCGGGGCGGCGGTCCTGCAGCGCCGCCGGGCCGCCGTCCGGCGGAAGGCGAACGCCTCCGAGGGGCTGTTCGTCCTCGGGGGCGCCGTCGCCGTGCTCGCCGCCTACATCGCCTTCAACATCGTCACCGCGCTCGGCGTCCTGTCGTTCGGCCTCCCCGCGCCCCGGACGTTCGCCGCGGCCGCCGTCGCCCTGCTCTTCCTGGCCGCCGCCGGTCCCGCCCGGCGGATCTTCGCCTCGGCCGTCCGGCGCTCCTGATGGAAGACGGGTTCGACGAGTTCCTGCACGTGCCGGCCCGGCTGTCGATCCTCGCGCTGCTCGCACCCGCCGACTGGGTCGACTTCGCGTTCGTCCGCGACGGCGTCGGCACGAGCGACTCGGCCCTGTCCAAGCAGATCACCGCGCTGGCGAACGCGGGCTACGTCACCGTCCGGAAGGGGCGCGACGGGGCCGTGCGCCGCACCCACATCCGGCTCACGCCGGAGGGGCGCGAGGCGTTCGCGCGGCACGCCGCCGCCCTGGAACGGATCGTCGCCGCCGCGCGCCACGCCCCCGTGAACGAGGAGGCGTCCTGACCTATACACACTCGGGCGGTCACGAGTGTGTATCGTGTGGGCATGGCGCGTCTCAACATCACGCTCCCCGATGAGCTGGCCGCCACGCTCCAGGGGCTCGCCGAGGACAAGAAGATCGCCTCGGTGTCCGGATTCCTCGCCGACGGCGCCCGCCTCAAGCTGTCCTACCTGCGGGACGCCGCGACCGTCGACGAGCTGTTCGGCCCGCCGACGCCCGACGAGCAGGCCATGATCGACCATCTGGTCGACGGAGGCGCGCAGCACCACCGGCACGGCCAGTGATCACCGGTCAGGTCTTCGACGCGACCGCCCTCCTGGACCTGGCCACCGGCAAGACGATCTACGTGCGGGCCCGGCTGCGCGCGTCGATCGCCCAGCACGCCACCGTCGTGATCCCCGCCGCCGCGCTCGCCCGCGCGTGGCAGCTCGTCCCCGACCGCGGCCGCACCGTCCTGGAACGCCTGCCCGCGATGCAGGTCGTCCAGGTCGACGACCTCGACGACGTCATCGCCAAGCAGACCGGACGGCTCGTCGCCGCGGCCCCCGACCTGCGGCTCGACGTCGCGCAGGCCGCCTGGTCCGCCCGCTGGCGGCGCTGGCCGATCCTCACCGCCGCACCCGGCGACTACGCCGGCGTTCCGGACGTCCGGGTCGAACCGATCCCCTGACCGTCAGAGCGCGAGGCCCGACTCCAGGGCCGCGAGCGCCTCGTCGACGGCGTCCGGCAGGTCCATGGACGGCTCCTGGACCCACCGGACCATCAGCTCGAGGAACACCCCGAAGACCGCACCCGTGAGCGTCCGGACCGCCACGTCGTCCGGGGCGCGGCCCGTCCGCTCGGCGAGCACGTCGCCGAGCGTCCGCATCGTCGCGAGCACGTTCCCGAACGACGCGCCGCGCAGCGCCGGGACGTCCAGGACCAGGACGGCCCGGTCCCGTGCGGCGGCGAGGTCCTCCCGGGGGATCGCCCCGAGCGTGGCGCGCATCGCCTCGCGCAGCGCCCGCACCGGCGGGACGTCCGCCGGCCGGGCGCGCAGCGCCTCGAACAGCACCGGGTCGTAGTCGTCGCTGACGACCAGATCCTCTTTCGCGGGGAAATAGCGGAACACCGTGGTGTGCGCGACCTCCGCCGCCCGCGCGATCTGCTCGACCGTCGTCGCCTCGTACCCGTGCTCCCGGAACAGCCGCAGCGCCGTCGCCTGGATCAGCGCCCGGGTCCGGGCCTTCTTCCGTTCCCGCAGCCCCGACGCCACCGCGCACCTCCCGTCCGTGCCTCCGGGCAGGAGCCTACTGCGCACCCGACCGGCTCACCTCCGGCGCCGCGTCCGCGTCCCGCGCCGCGAGTCCGCGGCCCTCGACGTCCACCCGCGGCAGGACGCGGTCCAGCCACCGGGGGAGCCGCCACACCGCGCGTCCGAGCAGCGCCATCACCGCCGGGACGATCGTCATCCGCACCACGAACGCGTCGAAGAACACCGCGACGGCCAGTGCGAACCCGAACGACTGGAGCATCGGCAGGTCCGACAGGACGAACCCGCCGAACACGCTGATCATGATGAGCGCCGCCGCCGTCACCACCCGGGAGCCGTGCGTCAGCCCCGCGACGACGGCCTGGACCGGGTCCGCGCCCCGCACGTGCTCCTCCCGCATCCGGGTGACGAGGAAGACCTGGTAGTCCATCGCCAGGCCGAACACCATCCCGATCATCATCACCGGCAGCAGGTTCACGATGATCCCGGACGCGTGCACGCCCAGCCCGTCCAGCCAGCCCCACTGGAACACCGCGACGACCGCGCCGAACGTCGCCGCGATGCTCAGCAGGAACCCGGCGGTCGCCTTCAACGGCACCACGATCGACCGGAACACCAGCATGAGCAGCAGGAACGCCAGCCCCACGATCAGCACCAGGTAGCCGGTCATCGCGCCCGCCAGCTTGCGGGACGTGTCGACGTCGATCGCCGTCCGCCCGGTCACCGCGACCCCCGCGCCCGCCCGGTCCC
Organism: Actinomadura cremea; assembly: GCF_014648495.1. Lineage (GTDB taxonomy): Bacteria > Actinomycetota > Actinomycetes > Streptosporangiales > Streptosporangiaceae > Spirillospora > Spirillospora cremea. Next base: position 621,401 of record NZ_BMRF01000001.1, on the reverse strand, counting down.
GGATCGCCTCGATGAGCTCCTCGGTCGCCGCGCTCGTCGGCCCGCTCTCCGGCACCACCTCGACGAGCGCCGTCCGGCCCGCCGCGTCCACCGCGACCGTCCGCACGGCCGCGACGTCCAGGCGCTCGACCGCCGCCACGGCCCGCCGCGCGGCCGCCCCCGCGTCGGCGCCCTGCACGACCAGCGTCAGCGGCCCGTTGAAGCCGGGCCCGAACGCGTCCGCGACCAGGTCGTACGCCTGCCGCTGCGTGGTCTCCGGCGGCGCCGTGCCGTCGTCGGGCAGCCCCAGCCGCAGGTCGAGCGCCGGGACGGCCGCGACGCCCAGCAGCGCGACGGCGACCGCCAGCACCGGCAGCGGACGCGCGGTGACGAACCGTCCCCACCGCCCCGTCTCGCGGGTCCGCGCGGGGCGGCGGCCCAGCACCCGGCGCCCGGCGAACCCGACCAGCGCGGGCAGCAGCGTCAGCGCGACGAGCACCGCGACCGCGACCGTCCCCGCCGCCGCGAGCCCGAGCTCCGTCAGCACCGGAATGCCCACGACCGCGAGCCCCGCCAGCGCGATCACGACCGTCAGCCCCGCGAACACCACCGCCGTCCCGGCCGTCCCCACCGCGTGCCCGGCCGCCTCCTCGGGCTCCCGCCCGCCGAGCACCTCGTCCCGGTAGCGCGAGATGATGAACAGCGCGTAGTCGATCGCGACCGCGAGGCCGAGCATCAGCGCCAGCGCCGGGGTGTCGGAGTTCAGCGTCAGGAACCCCGACGCCGCGACGATCGCCGACAGCCCGACGCCGATCCCGACGATCGCCGACAGCAGCGGCAGCCCGGCCGCCGTCGGCGACCCGAGCGTCACCGTCAGCACGATCGCCGCGACCGCCACCCCGGCCAGTTCCCCGGCGCCCTCCTCCGGCGGCGCCACCGCGTCCCCGCTCAGCTCGACCCGCAGCCCCGGCCCCTCGGCCGCGTCCCGCAGCGCCGCGCGATCGGCCTCCGCCAGCTCGTCCGCCGGGACCCGGTACGCGACCTCCAGCAGCGCGACCCGTCCGTCCGGCGAGACGACCGGTTCGGCGACCCCGGCCACCTCGGGCACGTCCCCGATCCGCCGCACGACGGCCCGCAGCGCGCGTTCGTCCGGGGATCCCGCCACGACGACCCGGGCCCGCGCCCCGCCGCCCGCCGCCTCCGGGAACCGCTCCATGACCAGGTCGTTCGCCCGCTGCGCCTCCGTGCCCGGCACCGAGAACGCGTCCTGCGTCGGCCCCGACAGCGTGGCCGCACCGGCCCCGCACGCCGCGAGCAGCCCGACCCACACGAGCGTCACCGCCCACCGCCGCCGGAAGCACCACCGCCCGAGCCGAGCCAGCGTCACCGCCATGACCGCACCGCCAATCGCTAGTGGAGTAGCAATTGTTAGTCCACTAGCGTTTCAGAGTCAACGCCGGATCCGGTACCGCGCGGTCGGCGCAGAGCCGCCCGGCCGGTCCGATCGCCTCCCTGACCGGCGCGGTCCGGGCCGCCGGAACGTTCCGCGGCGGCCCACAGCGCGACCGCGATGAAGAGGATCTGCTCCGGTACCCGGAACCACAGCGGCGTGGCGGGGGCGTCGCCCAACGGCACGTCCTTCAGGGCCGCGTACACGTTCGCCGGGAGCATCACGACGAACAGGACCGCCGACCCGAGCCCGGCGGCGCGGCGGCCGGGCTCCAGGACGAGCGCGAGCGCGCCGCCCAGTTCGAGCACGCCGGTCGCGTACACCGCGAAGCCGGGGAACGGCACGAACGGCGGCACCATCGCGACCAGGTCGGCGTGGCCGGGCATCACGGCGAGGCCGCCGGGGGCGAAGCGCGCCGCGCCGGTGAACACGAGCATGACGGCCAGGCCGTGCGCCGCGCTCGCCCGCCAGGTGGCGAACCGCGCGACGCCGGCCGCGCCCGGCTCGCCGCGGTCGCCGCGAGCCTGGCGGCGGACGCCGAGGCGGCCTTCGTCGGCGCGACCACCGGCCCGCACAACCTGCTCGTCATCGCCGTCTGCCGGGACGACGACGCCCTCTACGGCTACCTCAGCGACCGGATCGGCGCCCTGGACGGCATCGAGCGCGTCGAGACCGTCCCGGTCACCTCCTACGCGAAGCGCACCGCCCCGGCGCTTTGACGGGTGGGCGCGGCGGCTGTTAGCTTCCGTCGCGTCATGGGCGTCTTCACCGAGTAACTCCAGCGGTGCCGCCGACGGTCGATCGCCGATCCCGCCGATCCCGTCGACGCCGGCGCCACGGGTGCACATCCGTCACCCGGCTCCCGTGGGCCCACGGGAGCCCGACCTGGAGTTCTCACTTCCGTGAACGTTTCCCGTTCCGCGTCCCGCCCCGCGCTGCCCGAATCGGGCGCGGCGAGCCGCTGGAAGGCCCTGGCCGTCCTGTCCCTCCTGCAGTGCCTCATCGCCGTGGACGTCACCGTCGTCAACGTCGCGCTGCCGTCCATCGGCGCCGAACTGGCCGCCGCCCCCACCGAGCTGGCCTGGGTGGTCACCGGGTACGCGCTGGTCGGCGGCGGGCTGCTGCTGCTCGGCGGCCGGATCGGCGACCTGTTCGGACGCCGCCGCGCGTTCCTCACCGGCGCGGCCCTGTTCGGGCTGTCGTCGCTGCTCGCCGGGGCCGCGCCCGACCTGCCCACGCTGGTCGCCGCGAGGTTCGGGCAGGGCGCGGGCGAGGCGCTCGCCTCGCCCGCCGCGATGTCGCTGATCGCGCTGCTGTTCACCGGGCCGGGCGAGCGCGCCAAGGCGCTCGGCGTGTGGGGCGCGATCTCCGGGCTCGGCATGGCGGGCGGCGTCCTGCTGTCGGGCCTGCTCACCGAGTTGCTGCACTGGCGCTGGATCTTCCTCGTCAACCTGCCCGTCGTGATCGCGGTGCTGGCGCTCACCCCCCGGCTGGTCCGGGCCGACCCGGCGCCGGAACGGCGCGGCGGGCTCGATGTGCCCGGCGCCGTCCTGCTGACCGCCGGTCCGCTGGCGCTGGTGTTCGGCGTCCTGCGGGCGGCGCACCGTCCGTGGGACGACCTCGTGGTCGCGGCGCCGATCGCGGGCGGGCTCGCGGCCCTCGCGGCGTTCGCGCTCGTCGAGCGCCGGTCGCGGCGGCCGCTCGTCCCGCCGTCCTTCTTCGCCGACCGGACCAGGACGGTCGCGAACGGCGCGACCGTCCTGGTCAGCGCGGCGTTCTCGACGACCTTCTTCATCGTGACCCTGTACCTCCAGGACGTGCTGGAGCTGAGCCCCCTGCAGACGGGGCTGGCGTTCCTGCCGTTCTGCGCGGTCCTGCTCACGGCTCTGCTGCTGACCGAGAAGATGATCGCCGGTGTGGGGGTGAAGGCCACCGCCGCGGCGGGCGCCGCGGCCACCGCCGCCGGGGCCCTGCTGCTGTCCCGGATGCCGGTCGACGGCAGCCTGTGGACGGACGTCCTGCCCGGGATGATCACGGTGGCGGTGGGCATGGCGCTCGGGCTGATCGCCCTCCAGAACGCCGCCCTGCACGGCGTCACCGACCGGGACGCCGGCATCGCCTCCGGCGTGCAGCGGTCGGTGGACCAGCTCGGCGGGGCGTTCGGTCTGGCCGTGCTGGTGGGCGCGGCGACGGCCGTGGCCGCGCGGGCGCCCGGCGACCTCGCCGCGCAGGTGGAGGGCTTCCAGACGGCCTTCCGCTACGCGGCCGTGGCCGCCGTCGCCGCCGGGGCGGGCTTCGCCGTCCTGGCCCGCTCGCCCCGCTCGGACTGACGCCGGGGCGCGGGGCCGGCGCTCGCCGCCGGCCCCGCACCGGATCAGGCCGTGCTGTACTGGTCCGTCTCGCCGGTCCCGCCCACGCGGCGGAGCCCGGCCCGAGCACGCGCGTCAGTTCTTCCCGGGGACGTACGGGGGCGCGACGCCCCAGCCCCAGTGCGGCATCGGGGCCTCCAGAGGCGGGGAGGCGGCGGGCTGCGAGTTCGTCAGCGCGATGCGGGTGCCCCACTCGATGTAGGACGCGAACGCGGCGCGGAACTCGGGGTCGTCCGGGAGCCCGACCTCGTCGGCGGCGTCCATCAGCAGGGACACCCAGCGGCGCCGCCGCGGTTCGGTGATCGCCCTGCCGAGGTGCTGCCGGACCATGTGGTGGTAGCCGCCGCGTTCCCGGCTGTACCGCTCGGGCCCGCCGAACACCTCGCCCAGCCAGATCGCCACCCACTTCGGGTGGTCGGGGGCCATGTGCGCGAACAGCGGGAGGAGGAGGTCGTCCTTGAGCACGTTCGCGTAGAACACCTCGGTGAGCCGCTCGAACGCCTCCGCGCCGCCCGCCCACTCGTACATGGTCGGGACGGACGAGCCCGCACCGCGCACGTCCGTCCGCTCGTAGTGCCGCATCTCCTCGATCCGGTCCACGTACGGCTTGATCTCGGCGAAGAACGCAGGGAAGTGCTCGCCCCGGCGAAAGCCCCGCATGTGGGCGTCGGCGGACGTCCAGCAGATGCGCAGGATGTACGCGCCCGGGTCCTCGGTGCTCCGGGACAGCTCGTAGTCCACGCATTCGGGGGCGGCGGAAAGCGGGACGGACGCGCGCGCGTAGGCGGCCTCGAACTCTCCGGCGTTCGCGGGGGCGATCTGGTAGCGGATGTACTCGACGATCATCGGAACCACCCTTGTCACGGCCGATCGGGTAATCAATGTAACGCTGTAATCATCCGAACGGCGGTGAAAACGATCAAGGGGTGAAGGCGCGGGCCAGGAAGGCGTCCAGGGCGCGGCGGGCGTCGGCGGCGCGGGGGCCGGAGAACATCTCGGCGGCGTGCTCGGTGCCGGGCAGGACGTCGAGACCGGCGCCGCCGAACCGGCCCGCGACCTCGCGCAGCTCCGCTTCCTCGACGAGCGGGTCGTCGGTGGTGCCGAGCACGTGGATCTCGCCCCGGTAGCCCTCGCGCCCGTCGCCGATGCCGCCGAGGGACGGCAGCGGGCTGGCGGCGGCCGCGCTTGCGGAAGCGCCCGGCCACCAGGACGGTGTCGACGTCGCCGCGGTCCATCGCCGAGACGACCGTCCCGGCCGGGTCGTAGATCGGCCGGACGCCCGGACGGGACGTGTCGAGCACGATGAGATCGGCCTGCTTGCCCGGACGGACGGACCCCACCCGGCCGTCGAGGCCGAGGGCCCGCGCGCCGTCGATCGTCGCCGACTCCAGGACCGCGCGGGTGGTGGGCAGGGGCCCGCCGGACGCCCGGCCCGTGCAGGGCGGCGAAGCGGGCCGCCTGGAACGCCGCGCGCATCTGGGTGAACATGTCGCCCGCCGTGGCGGTCTCGACGTCGGTGCTCAGCGCGGGCCGCAGCCCGGCGCGGCCGCCTCCGCCGCCGGCATCCCGTGCCCCATCGTCAGCTCGATCGCGGGCGCGAGGGCGAGCGCGCCGCCGCTGTCGGCCATCAGCCGGAACTCGCCGGGCGCGAGCCCGGTCCCGTGGATGTAGACGGTGCCGGGGCGGAGCCCGGCCAGCCGGTCGATGCGCACCAACGGGACCCCGCCCCGGACGTGCAGCGCGATCGGGACGTCGAGGTCGCGCGCCAGCCGCCAGCCGTTCCGGACGGCCGTGTCGCCGGACGCCTCCGCGTTGAGGGCCATCGTCACGAGGCCGCCGGACGCGAGGTCGCCGGTGCGCAGCCGCTCGGCGTCCGCCGCCGTCCCGTGGCCGTAGGCGAACACCGCGCGGACGCCTGGAGATCCGGGTCGGGGTCGCCGCCGAGGAGCTGCGCGACCTGTCCGGTCCCGCCGATCTCGTGCTGCTCGACGGTGGAAGGAGCCGTACCTCCCGGTGCTGCGGGTCCTGGAACCGGCGCTGCGTCCGGGCGCGTGCGTGGTCTCCGACAACCTCCCGATGCTCCCGCCGGAGTTCCTGGCGCACGTGCGCGGCGACGGCTACGTCTCGCAGCCGCTCGACCTGGGCGAGGGGGTCGAGTTCTCGGTGCGGGCCGCCGCCGGGTGACGCGCGGGCCCCGCTCGTCCGTCCGGAGTCACGGTCCGGACGGACGAGCGGGCGCGGCCCGGCGCGCGGATCAGCCCGGCGCGCCGGTCCCCTTCGAGCGGCGCAGCCACGCGACGCCGCCGGCGACGAGGGCGACGGCGAGCACCCCGAGACCGATCCACAGCCAGCCCGCCGACGTGCCCTCCGACTCCGACGACGACGCTGGCGACGACGCCTGCGACGACGCCGGGGCCGGCGGTGCGGCGGCCGAGGACTGGGCGGGCGAGGACGGCGCCGCCGACTCCGCGCCCTCGACGGTGAACTCGAACGTGCCCGAGATCGGGTGCCCGTCCGGCGACACCGCGCGCCACCCCACCGTGTAGGCGCCGTTCGGCAGCGGTGCCTTCAGCGCCTGCCGGACGTCGTCGTCCACGGCCTCCGGCTTGCCCAGCTCGTGCCGCGCGTCCGACTCGTCCGTCACGACGACCTGCGGCAGCGTCACCGGGTTCGCGAAGTTCAGGACGATCTCGGACGGCGGCGCGACCGTCGAGTCGGCCTCCGGATTCGACCCCGTCAGCGCCGTGTGCGCGGACGCGGGCGAGGCGAGCACGAGGGCCGCCGCGAGCGTGAGGACGGCCGCGAGCGCGGCACCGAGCGCCCGCCTCACGACCGGCTCCGGGCCCGCGCCAGGCCGAGGCCGCCGACCACGATGCCGACGACCCCCGCGCCGATGCCGGCGCCGCCGAGCAGCCGGGCGGTGCCGTCGTCCCCGGCCGCGTCGCCCGAGGACGCCTCGCCCGCCGCGGTCAGGTTCGCGTCGTCGCCGCCGTGCCCGCCGTGCCCCGACCCGGACGCGGCCGGGGTCAGCGCGAGGACGGGCGCGGGGTGCTCGGGCTCCGCGCCGTTCTCGGGGGTCGGCTGGTCCCAGTCGACGACCTCGCCGCCCTCGTAGGTCTGCGCGGCCTTGAACATCATCGTGTCGGTGCCGGTCGGCAGCGGGCCGATCGAGACGTCGAACTCCTGGAACTGGCCGGGCTCGATCTTCCCGCCCGTCCAGGTGATCGTCGTGACGGCCTCGGTGATCGTTGCGCCGTGGGCCTCGACCGGCTTCGGCAGCTTCGTCTTCTCCATCTCGACCTCCCAGCCGGGGACGGGACGGACCGACACCGACCGGAGCGGGTGCTCGGCCGGCAGCTCGACCCGCAGCTTCGTGGTGCCCGCGTCGTCGCGCTCGTTCGGGACGCGGAACGACACCTTCGCCCACGAGCCCTGTTCGGCCGCGTCGGGGTTGACGGTGACGTGCGCGGACGCGGCCGTGGCGAGGCCGAGCAGCGACGCCGAGCCCAGTGCGGCGACGGCCGCCGCGCGCCGGGCGTGCGAAATGAGGGACATGTCGGGGACTCCGTTCGAGGGAAGGACCGGGTCCGGATCGCCGGTCGGCGTCCGGGGGCGTCCGGCGCCCGCCTCAGCGGAAGGCGGGCGCGCTCGAACGGACGGGCGGACCGCGCCGGACGACCTGGTGCCGGAGCGCGCGCCGGGCCGGAGGGACGGCGCCCGCGACCGGCACCACGGGGGCGCGCGGCGCGGGTGCGGCCGGTTCGGCGGCCAGGAGCGCGAGGAGCATCCGGACCGGACGGTCGGCGGCCGCGGCGATCCGGCGGGCCAGCGACCACGCGGCCCGCTCGCCGCGCCGCAGCCAGCAGGCGGCCAGCAGCGCGGCCACGGCGTGCGCGACCGTCATGCCGCAGCCGCCCGCGAAGATCGAGCCGTCCGGCGCCGCGGCCTGCGCGGTGTGCCCGGCGTGCGCGGCGTGCTCCTGCATCGCCGCCCCGGCCGTCCCGGTCGCCTTCGCGAACAGCGCGTGCAGCGCGAACTGCCCGCCGAGCAGCCCGCCCGCGATCGTCGGAAGCGACCGCTCGTGGCCGGCGAGCAGCAGGGTGACGGCGAGGACGCCGCCGAACCCGGTCACGACGGACCACCCGGGGACCGCCTCCCGCGCCGCGAGCGCGTGCCCGGCCGTGGCCAGCGTCACGCACACGGTCGCGAAAACGACCGCGCGGGCGGCGCGGAACAGCGGGTGCGATGCGTGCGGGAGCATGACGGGGTTCATCGTCTCACCTCGGGCGACGATCGTGCATCCGCCCCCGTGCTCTCGACACGCCCAACATCTTGGGGTGGTGAACCAAGGTCAAACTAGATGTAGGGTTCGAGTCCCGTGCTGGTTCGCCCCCGCCGTCCGCGGCGGGGGCGTCGCAAGAGGGAACCCGGTGCGACTCCGGGACTGCCCCGCAGCGGTGAGCTGGAACGACCGCCGTCAAGAGCACTGGACCGAGCCACGGTCCGGGAAGCGACGGCCGAGTGATGTCGGTGGCGCGTGCTTGGGTGGCTTCCCATGGACCGCGAGGAACTGCCGGCGACCGTGTTCCGCCTCATGGAGGCCGAGGCGGGCGACCTGACGTGCGACCAGTCCGGGCATGCGGACGGGCACACATGCGTGCTGGTCTCCGACGGAAACGTCACCGCTCCCGATGACGCGTTCAGCCGTCGGTACCCGCGTGTGTACTACAGGGGCGAGCCCCCCATGTCGCTCCCGGCGGAGCACGACTGGGACCATTCCTGGGCACACGGCATGCGGGCGGTCTCGGTCGGGCAGGACGGGGACGGCCGCCTGGTCATCGCCGTCGCGGAGCGGACCATCCCGGAGCAGGTCGATCCGCCCGCGGAGATGTCGTGGGTGGAGCGGCTGGTCGCGATCACGGGCGGGCCGTCGTCGCCGGTCCCCGCGCCCGATTGGGCGGCGGTCGAGTCGCGGCTCGGCACGCCTCTGCCGAGCGACTACAAGAGCCTCGTCGAGGCGTTCGGCTGCGAGGGCATGTTCAACGGCTTCTTCGTCGTCTTCGACCCGGACGAGCTGATCTGGCACACCGAATACCACGCCGACCAGGACATGGCGTTCGGAGAGGAGCATCCGCCGTTCCTGGCCCCGGGCGGGCTGATCCCCTGGTCGAACAACGAGCACCGGCAGGACTACTTCTGGATCACCGAGGGGCCCGACCCCGACCGGTGGCCCGTCTACGCCGTGGACAGCCTCGACGAGGGCAGCCGGTTCGAGTGCACGGCCACGGAGTTCCTGTTCCGGCAGATGACCGACCAGAAGCACCCGTTCCACACCGCCGCGGAGCACGTCCGCGGCCACTGGTTCCAGGCGCGGGTTTCCCCGGTGTAGCGCCGCTGGAGGTTCTGAACTTTCTGGAGTGGGCATTCGTTGAACCATCAAGGCAAGGCCGAGGAGGAAAACGATGCCTCTCATCGACCGCATCAAGAGATTCATCAGCAGCCCGCAGGGACAGAAGGCGCGCGCGCAGGTGCAGCGCGCTGCGCGCGACCCGCGCAACAAGGCCAAGATCCAGCGTCTGCTGGCGAAGGTGCGCGGCGGACGCGGCTCCGGTGGGCACGGTCCGGGCGGGGTCGGTGGTCCGCCACGGCACTGAGGCGCGCACCGCACGGCGGTGACGAACAGACGAGCGAGCGGAGGCCCGCTCCCGGGACGACCGGGAGCGGGCCTCCGCTCTTGCGATCTCATGGGTGTTGCTTGATGGACGTAAGTGCGATCTATTTGCAATAGTGGCGGCATGGCCGACTACACGCTCCCCGACCTTCCCTACGACTACGCCGCCCTCGAACCCGCCATCACCGGCGAGATCCTGGAGCTGCACCACTCCAAGCACCACGCCGCCTACGTGAAGGGCGCGAACGACACCCTCGAGAAGCTCGCGGAGGCCCGCGACAAGGAGCAGTTCGGCGGGCTGGTCGGCCTGGAGAAGACGTTCGCGTTCAACCTCTCCGGCCACGTCCTGCACTCGATCTTCTGGGACAACCTGTCGCCCGACGGCGGCGACCGTCCGGACGGCGAGCTGGCCGCCGCGATCAACGAGCACTTCGGGACGTTCGAGGCGTTCCGGAAGCAGCTCACCGCGGCGACGTCCACCGTGCAGGGGTCCGGCTGGGGCGTGCTCGCGTGGGAGCCGCTCGGGAAGCGCCTGGTCGTCGAGCAGGTCTACGACCACCACGGCAACGTCGGCATGAACACGACACCGGTGCTGGTCTTCGACGCCTGGGAGCACGCGTACTACTTGCAGTACCGCAACGTCCGCCCGGATTACGTGGAGAAGCTCTGGTCGTTGGTGAACTGGACGGACGTCACCGCGCGGTTCGACGCCGCGCGCGGTCCGGCGTCCTGACCCCATAGGCGGCGGCGCCCGGACGCGGGCCCCGCCCGGAGGCGGCGTTCACCCGGCCGGGATCGTGCTCAGAACCTTTCCTCGCGGCCAGGTGAGCGCCGCTTCCGCCTTCTTGTGCGGGGGCACAACGCGCACCGCGCGGCACCTTGCACGGTCACCGTCACGCGAGCCCGATGCTGTGGCATCCCCGCGCCGACCATAGGGTTTCCCTCATGACCGGCGAGTACTTTTTCTGGGAGAGCGTCCCCACGCGGTGGAAGGACAACGACGTCTACGGGCACGTCAACAACGTCGTCCACTACTCGCTGATGGACACCGTCATCAACGAGTGGATGATCCGGACGGCCGGGTTCGACCCCGCGACGTCCCCGTCCATCGCGCTCTGCGTCGAGTCGCACTGCGAGTACAAGGCCGAGGTGTCGTTCCCCGACACGATCGAGGTGGGGCTGCGGATCGGGCGGCTCGGCGGCTCCAGCGTCCGCTGGGAGATCGGGATGCTGCGCGCGTCCGACCGCGTCCTCGTCGCGCAGGGCCACTTCGTGCACGTCTTCGTCGACCGGACGACGCGCCGCCCGACCCCGATCACCGGTGCCGTCCGCACCGAGATGGAGAAGCTCACCGTTTCCGCGACCGTGAACGGAGACCCCGCATGACCGCGACGCGCGCCGCCGTCCTCGTCGAGTCCGGCCGTCCCGCCCCCTACGCCGAGTCCCGGCCGCTGGAGATCGCCGAACTGCGGCTCGACCCGCCCGGCCCCGGCGAGCTGCTTGTGCGGGTCCGCGCGGCCGGGCTCTGCCACTCCGACCTCTCGGTGATCAACGGCTCCCGGCTCCGGCCGCTGCCGATGGCACTCGGGCACGAGGCCGCGGGCGAGGTCGTCGAGGCGGGCGAGGGGGCGGAGTTCGCACCGGGCGACCACGTCGTGCTCGCGTTCGTCCCGGCGTGCGGGCACTGCGAGCGCTGCGTCGCCGGACGGCCCGCGCTGTGCGGGCCCGGCGCGCGGGCGAACGGCGCGGGCACGCTGCTCGGCGGCGCCCACCGGTTCGTCGCGCCGGACGGCACCCGCCCGAACCACCACCTCGGCGTGTCCGCGTTCTCCGAGTACACGGTCGTCTCGGCGCGGTCCGCGGTGAAGATCGACGCCGACCTGCCGTTCGACATCGCCGCCCTGTTCGGCTGCGCGGTCCTCACCGGCGCGGGCGCCGCCCTCTACAGCGCGGACGTCAAGCCCGGCGACAGCGTCGCCGTTCTCGGCCTCGGCGGCGTCGGCCTCGCCGCGCTGCTCGCCGCGAAGGCCGCCGGGGCCGCGACCGTCGTCGCCGTGGACGTCGTCGAGCACAAGCGCGACCTCGCGTCCCGGCTCGGCGCCACCCGCACCGTCGCGGGCGGCCCCGACGCCGCCGACGCGATCAAGGAGATCACCGGCGGGGGCGCCGAGAAGGTCATCGACACCACCGGCGTCGTGCCCGTCCTGGAGCAGGCGTACGCCGCGACCCGTCCGGGCGGGACGACCGTCACCGTGGGCCTTCCCGAACCCGGCAAGCCCGTCACGCTGCCCGCGCTGAGCCTGGTCGCCGAGGAGCGCACCCTGAAGGGCAGCTACCTCGGCTCGTGCGTCCCGCGCCGGGACGTGCCGCGGTTCGTGTCCATGTACCGCAACGGCAACCTGCCGGTGGACGCGCTGCTGTCCGACCGCCTCACCCTCGACGAGGTCAACGCCGGGTTCGACCGGCTGCACACCGGCGAGGCCGTCCGGCAGGTGATCACTTTCGGTTGAGCAGGGAGTGCCGGCGGCTGTAGACGAAGTAGACCACGCATCCGAGCGCGAACCAGGCGGCGAACCGCACCCAGGTCTGCCACTGCAGGAACGTGATCAGCCACACCGAGAACACGACGCCGACCAGCGGCACGACCGGCATGCCCGGCGTCCGGAACTCGCGGGGGAGGTCCGGGCGCCGGTACCGCAGGACGACCACGGCGATGCAGACGACGATGAACGCCAGCAGGATCCCGATGTTCGTCAGCTCCGCCGCCTCCGCGATCGGCAGGAACCCGGCGATCAGCGCCGAGGCGGCCCCGACGATCCACGTGATCCGGGACGGGACGTGCCGGACCGGGTGCGTCTTCGCGAACCACTTCGGCAGCAGGCCGTCCCGGCTCATCGAGAACCACACGCGGGTCGCGCCCATCATGAACGTGAACAGCACGGTCAGGACGCCGAGGATCGCGCCGACGGCGATGACCGCGCCGACGACCTCCAGCCCGACCGAGTCGAACGCCGAGGAGAACGCCGCGTCCGGGTCGATGTCGCGGTAGTCGACCATCCCGGTGAGGACCAGGCAGGCGAGGACGTAGAGCACCATCGCGATCGCGAGCGACAGCAGGATCGCCTTCGGCATGTGCTTGCGCGACTCCCGCGACTCCTCCGCCGCGGTCGACATCGCGTCGTACCCGAAGACGGCGAAGAAGACGGTCGCCGCGCCGGTGAAGGCGCCGCCCCACCCGAACGGGAAGAACGGGTCGTAGTTGTCGGACCGGATCTTGAACACGCCGACCACGATCACGAGCAGGACGATCCCGACCTTCAGGTACACCAGGACCGTCTCGAACCGCGCCGCGTTCTTCATCCCGAGGTTCAGCACCCACGCGATGAGCAGGCACAGGATCACGGCGAACAGGTTCACCTCGTAGCTGCCGCCCGCCACCCCCTCGGGTTCGGTGCCCGGGGCTCCGCTCATCCACAGCGGCAGTTCGACGTGCATGAACTCGAGCAGGTCGTTGAAGTACCCGGACAGTCCGATCGCGACGACGGCGACGATCGCGGTGTACTCCAGCAGCAGGTCCCATCCGATCGCCCACCCGGCGAACTCGCCGAGGACCGCGTACCCGTAGGTGTACGCGGACCCGGCCTTCGGGATGAGCCCGGCGAACTCCGCGTACGAGAACGCCGCCGCCGCGCTCGCGATCCCCGCGACGAGGAACGAGATCAGCACCGCGGGTCCGGCCTTCTCGTTCGCGACCGCGCCCGCCAGGGAGAAGATGCCCGCGCCGATGATGCCGCCGACCCCGATCGCGGTCAGCTGCCAGAGCCCGAGGGTCCGGCGCAGGCCGGACGCCTCGGTCTCGTCCTCGATCTCCTCGATGGGCTTCCGCCGGACCATCCCGCGCAGCACCGTCGTCATGCGGCACCTCCTCGACCGGAGGAGTCCCTTCCCCGCATGATCAACCGTGAACCGGGCGCCTTCTACCAATCACGACATGCCGATTTTCGTTCTCTGATGCCGTATACCGGGCGCCGATCGGCCTTTACGGCTCCGGGGCGGACACTCCGGCCCGGCGGTTCTCGTCATCCGGCGGGGGCCTCGACGGCCGTGTTCTGACCGGCCACGATCTTCCAGCCGTCCGGCTGCCGGGCGATCACGTAGAGCGTCGCGCCGTGGGCACCCGCGACCGGAGTGCCCGCGCCGTCGGTGGGCTGCTGCGCCACGTTCACCGCGATCACCTCGGGTGCGATCTCCAGCAGCTTCACGACGTCGTAGCGCGCGTACGAGTCGCGAAGGAAGTTCTTCATCGCGGGGCCGCTGAACTCCTCGATCGCCGCGCGCCCGTCCAGGCGCGTGCCCATCGCGTTCGACCAGGACGTCCGTTCCGCGAACTGCTCGGCGAGCGCGGCGCCGTCCTTGGTGTTGAACGCCTTCTCGAGCGCCTTCACCACGCCCGTCACCGCCGCCCGCGTCCCGTCCGAGATGTCGCCCACCACGAGAACGTCGTTCGCCATGTCAGTGCCTTCCGCCTCATTGATGACGGTGGTGTTCCGCCGCCATTCCCCACCCAACAACCTCGACCAATGTCGAGGTCAAGTCGCCGGACGACGCCCCCGTCCTCGGGAAACGCGGCGCGTGCCGCGCGCTCGTCGTACGCGCGCGGGCGACCGCGTACAACCGGCGCGTCAGAAGGGGCGCGGACGGATACATCCGCGGGTACTGCCGCACCGCATCACCGGACTCCTACCGTCCAGGGCACGGACACCAGCCACGGAAGGAACTCCGATGAAGCAGGCGAAGATTCTGGGAATGCTCGCGGCCGCCGTGCTCTGCGTCACCGCACTCCCGGCTCCCGCGCAGGCCGCCCCGTCCGCCCCGGTGATCGACATCGAGGCCGGGGACGACGGCTTCACCGCGCCCGCGACCCACACCAGCGGCGCCACGTCGTTCCGGGTGAACAGCACCGCCACCGGGGACCTCGGCAGCATGATCGGCCTCGTCCGGCTGAACCCCGGCACCACCCCCGCGAGCTTCACCGACCACCTGGGCAAGGTCTTCGCCGACGACCCGGCGGTCGCCGTCCCGGCCGGGAACGCGCTGATGGACGAGGCCGAACTGCTCGGCGGAGCCCAGTCGCACCCCGGACGGTCCACGACGTTCACCGCGCGGCTGCGTCCCGGCACCTACTACCTGCTCGACTACCTCGACTTCGAGGACGGCACCCCGCCCGGACCCGAGGCCCTGCACGAACTGACCGTCGAGCGCGAACGGCACCGCGGCCGCGCGCCGCGCCCCGGCGCGTCCGTCGGCATGTCCAGAACGCCGTCCGGTCCCCGGTTCCACGTGCCGCCCCAGATCAGAGCGGGCGCCCCGATCCTGCTGACCAACCACATGAAGCAGGTCAACGAGGCCGTCTTCGTCCCGGTGCGCCCCGGGACGACGCGCGCCGACCTGCAGGAGTTCTGGGACGCGGCCGAGCGCGGCGAGTGGATCGAGCCGCCGTTCGCCGGCGCCCCGGTCGGCACCCCGCCGCTGTCGCACGGCCGGTCGATCGTCCTGCGGGCGCCGCTGGAGCCGGGCCGCTACGCGCTGATCACCTGGGTGTTCGACCTGACCGACGGCGTCCGCCTCGGCGCCAAGGGCATGCACGCGCTGGTCACGGTGAAGTGACCGCCCGGACGTTCTGACCGTCGGGGGTGACCGGGGACGTCCCGGTCACCCCCCTTCGTGTCAGGCGACCGTCCCGTACGTGGGTTCGCCCGCCCACTCGTACACGGTGTAGACGGCGCCGGCGTCGGTCGCCCGCGACTCGGTGAGCTTCAGCCCGGCCGGTACCGTCCCCTGCGCGAACAGGCGCTTTCCCTCCCCGAGTACCACGGGAAAGGTCACGAGGTGGTACTCGTCGACCAGTTCGGCGCGCTGCAGCGTCCGCAGGAGGTCGCCGCTGCCCTCGACGAGGATCACGCCCTCGGTACGGGCCTTGAGGTCGGCGACCGTGTCCGCCGCGTCGCCCACCAGCGCCTCGGTGTTGCGCCACTCGGGCGTCATCGGAGCGCGCGTGGCGACGTACTTAGCGATGTCGTTGATGAACGCGCCCTCCTCCTCCGGCACGTTCGGCCAGTGCGCGGCCATGATGTCGTACGTCCTGCGCCCGAGGAGCATCCGGTTCGCCCGCTCGAACCACGACCCGACGATCCGGCCGAACCCCTCGTCCGCGTGCGGGGCCAACCAGCCGCTCTGCCGGAACCCGCCCGACTCGTCCTCGCCGGGACCGCCGGGCCCCTGCAGGACCCCGTCGACCGATACGAACATCCCCACCATCAGCTTGCTCGCCATCCGTCATCCCCCCTCGGGACACGGTGTGCCCACGGAGCGGCGGGACACGACATCACTCCGGGCGCGCCTTGAAGATCTCGAACGGGGAGAAGCAGTTGTCGGACCCGTGCCCCGTGCCCCCGCGCGACCGCGGGTTCGGCGAGTTCCCGCAACAGGCGGGGCTGGGCGGAGTGGACGCCCTGCTCGTCGCTCGTCCGGGAGATGTGCTCCAGCGCGTTCAGGTTCACCCGCACACGGTCCCGCAGGGCGCCGTCCGCCGGTCCGAACACCGGAGCGGCGAAGGCCGGCGGGGCGGTGTGTCCGGACGGCACATGCCGGACGGCGCGAAGGTGCGGGACGCGCACGTGTCGCGCGTCACGGAACGGACGGACGATGGCGGCGTTCGTCCTCCGCATCGGGAGTCCTCATGCGCCTCATCGCCCGACTGATCACGTTCGTCGCCGTCCTGAGCGCTTTCGTCCTGCCGGGCGCGGTCGCCGCCGCCGCGCCCACCGGCACCTTCCGGCAGGTGACCGGGTTCGGCTCCAACCCCGGCAACCTGCAGATGTTCGAGTACGTCCCGGCCGGGCTGCCGTCCGGTGCGCCGCTGGTCGTGGCGCTGCACGGCTGCACGCAGAGCGCGGACGCCTACCACGCGCACTCCGGGTGGGCCGACCTCGCCGACCGCTGGGGATTCGCGGTCGTCTACCCGCAGACGACGACGGCGAACAACGTCCAGCGGTGCTTCCAGTGGTTCGAACCGGGCGACTACGGACGCGGCCGGGGCGAGGCGGCGTCGATCGTCCAGATGGTGTCGGACGCCGGGGGACGGCTCGGCTCCGACGGGGACCGGGTGTTCGCCACCGGGCTGTCGGCCGGGGGCGGGATGACCGCGAACCTGCTGGCCGCGTACCCGGACGTCTTCGCCGGGGGCTCGATCGCGTCCGGGCTGCCCGCGGCGTGCGCGGCGAGCCTCGTGCAGGCGACGGGCTGCCAGATGAACGACCAGGGCCTCACGCCCGCGCAATGGGGCGACAGGGTGCGCGCCATGTACCCCGGATACGGCGGGCCGTGGCCTCGGGTGGCGATCTGGCAGGGCACCGCCGACTACACGGTCCGTCCGGTGAACGCCGAGGAGCTGCGCGACCAGTGGACGGACGTGCAGGGCGTCCCGCAGACGCCTTCGAGCACGCAGACCCTTCCGGGCGGGACCACGCGGAGCGTCTACGGCGACTCGGCCGTCGAGGTGTACTCGATCGCGGGCATGGGGCACGGCCTGGCCGTCGACCCCGGATCGGGCGCCGAGCAGTGCGGCGCGACCGGCGCGTACTTCCTCGACTCGATCTGCTCCGGCCACCACACGGCGCGGTTCTGGGGCCTCGACGGCGGCGGCACCGACCCCGGCGCCCTCCCGGCCCCGGGCGGCCTGCGCGTGACCGGGACGACCGACGGCGGCGCGTCGCTCGCGTGGAACACCGTCGAGGGCGCGGCGTCGTACGTCGTCCGCCGCGACGGCGCGAACGCCGGGACGTCCGCGTCGGGCTCGTTCACCGACACGGGCCTGTCGCCCGGGACGTCCTACGCCTACACGGTCGCGTCGGTCGACGCCGGGGGACGTTCGGGGCCCGCCTCGGCCCCGGTGACCGCGACGACCACGGGCGCCCAGCCCCGGTGCCACACCGCGAGCAACTACGCCCACGTGATGGCGGGACGGGCGCACACCGGCGGCGGCTACGTCTACGCCAACGGCTCGAACCAGAACATGGGCATGTTCAACGTCTTCGTCACCCGCACGCTGAAGGAGACGTCCCCGGGCCACTTCGTCATCGCCGATCCGGGCTGTGCCGCCTGAGACGGGGCGGCCCGGGGCCGGGTCACCGCCTCAGGCGGAAGCGGCCGGCGGTGGCGGCCCAGAAGGCGTTGTGCTCGACGTTCTGGCGCCGGGACATGCTCGTGCTCCACGGGCCGTCACCGTCGAGCAGGTGCCGGGTTTCCCCGGCCAGGGAGAAAGGGGCGATGCCGAGGGGGCCGGTGAGGAGCCGGTCGGTGATGCGGGGGAGGTCGGGCACGGTACTGGCGGTGGGGCTGACGTGCCGGCCGCCGCCGGTGTTCCGCTTGGACCGGCGGAAGGACTTCTGGACGGCGCGCTCGGTGAGGCACCGGTTCTCGATCGCGAGCCAGAGGCCGTCCTCGAAGGGGTACCGGTCGGGGGCGTCGGGGGCCGGGACGGCCGCGGGCCGTCCGTCCACGAGCAGCTCGGGCAGGGCGGGCCGGTCGGCGATGACCTGGGAGGCCCAGCCCGGACGCTGCCGTTCCGCGGCGGCGAAGCCGACGCAGTACCCCTGCCAGGCGGCCTCGACGGCGAGCCCGACCCAGGCGGGCTCGGGCTGGGCGTGGCGGCCGCGGGGGCGCATGGCCTTCCAGACGGCCGGTGAGGTGGGGCGCTTCTCCCCGGTCCACTGCTGCCCGTCCCAGTAGACCTCGAGGGTGGACCGGACCGCGTCCAGGTGCCAGCCGGCGCGCCCGATCTCGACCGGGCCGGCCGTGTTCTCCCACCCCGGGGGAACCGCGCCGGCCTGCACGGGTTCGGCCCTGGGCCGGTCGAGCCGCTGCCGCAGGTCGGTCACCTGGTCGGCCAGCCGGGCCCTCTCCCGCTCCCATCGCCGCACGGCGCGGTCCCACTCGTGGAGCGCCCGCCGGTACTTGGCCTCGTCGTCCTCCCGCGCCTTGTGCAGGGCGGCGATCTGGCGGCGGTGGTGGACGCTGAGCCGGTCGTAGAGCAGCCGCCTGTCCTCCAGCGCCTGGATGACCTCGCCCTGCCGGGAGATCGTCTCCGTCCCGTCCACGAGCGCCCGCTCCAGCACCCGGGCGTGCTCGTGGAGGTCGGCGATCTCCACGGCCCGGTGGCTCAGCTGCTGGGAGAACCAGGTGGTCTGGAGTCTCAGCCACACCACCTGGGCGTCGCTCTGCCGCTCGGCGTTCTCGGCCTCCCTCACCTGCGCCTTGGCGGCGGCCAGGCGGGCCTCCAGATCGTGCAGCGCCGCGCGGAGTTCCTCGGCCGCCCGCCGGTGCTGCTCGCCGTGCGCGGCGAACAGCGTCACCAGGCTCCACACCCGCGCGATCGTCTCCTCCGCCGCCGCCAGGTCGTTCTCCAGGATGGGCACCCGGTCCGCCGCCGTCGCCCTGCGGGGCGGCTGCTCCCGGACGGCCGCGACGTACCGTTCCCGCAGCTCCCGGGCCTCGGCGACGGCCAGCTCCCGGACGGCCGCGAGCGGCTTGACGAAGAACTCTTCCAGGATCCGTTCCTCGGGCACCGCGTCCCCGTTGAGGTAGCGGTCGAGGCGGCCGTGGCCCCGGATCCCGGTGGCGCCGCGCAGCCGTTCCTTGGTGACCCCCCGGGCGTCCATGAGGTCACGCAGGCATTGCGCCAGGGCCGCGACCTGCGGAAGCTCCCCGCTGATCTTCTTCTTCGGGCGTCCGTGTGAGCCCACGCGTCTCCTTCCCCCCGAACCGGGAGAAATCGCAAGAACGGAAGACCTTCGCGGCCGGTCGCCTCTCCCGTTACCGGCAAATTCGATCTTCGGGAAAGACTCCCCCAAGGGGGCCACGAGGAAGTCTTTCGCAGTATCCCGCTGCGAAGTTCGTCAATCAAAACAACACGCACAGATGGGGCTACCAGCACAAATATCGACCCAAGCGACCGAACCGGTCGGGAACGTGCGACCAGTGCGCCGTTCCGTAATTTCGACACAAGGTGCAACAAGTCAGGGCCGGTAACGGTCGGACTCGAACGTTCCAATTGCGGGACGGGAAAGCGGCATAATCATGCTCGACAAGTGGAGAAAGCGGAAGAATCGGTCAGTGGACCCCGTCGCGGGGCGGACCGGTCACCGACCGCGCGGGGGGCGGTTCCGGCGGAAGACGCGGCGCCTGGTCCAGGCGGGCATGTTCGCCGCCGTGCGCGGGATCGCCTACACCCTCGGCTGCGCGGTCACCGCGTGGCTGCTCGTGTGGCTGACCCAGCGCTGACCGCGCGGTCAGGCGTTCGCGCCCGGCGCTACCGCGTGGCCAGGTGCTCCTCCTTGAGCATGCCCCGGATCCGCTCCCGGAGTTCGGGAGTGTCGGTGTGCCCGTGCACCGAGGACGCGTGCTCGGCGGCGGCGCGGACGACCTCGTCCTCCTCGCCGCTGATGGTCAGGGTGCAGCCCGATTCGCTCGGCATGTCCCTGCAGTCGGCAACGTTGCGCATCGTTCCTCCTCTCGCGTCGGGCGTCGCCGCGCGAGGGGGACGCGGTGCCGCTCGGTCCCAGTTTCAGCGTGACATATCCCCAGGTCACATGGAAGTCAGGGGCGCGGAGCGCGAAGCGCGGCGGCGAGGAGCCGGGGATCTCACGAGCGCCTTCCGGCGGGCAGGAGGAAGCCGAGGGCCAGGGCGGCCAGCGGGACGAGGCAGAGGAGGGTGAACACGAGCGGGGTGCCGTGCGCGTCGGCGACCAGGCCGAACAGCGGGGTCAGCAGGCCGCCGACGCTGACGCCGAGGCCGAGCGTCAGACCGGCCGCGGTGCCGGGGCGTCCCGGCAGGTAGTCCTGGCCGAGCCGGACGAGGACGGCGAACGGGACGTTGACCGCCAGCCCGGTGAGGACGGCGAAGGCCAGCGGGGCGTACGTACCGGGGGCGAGCCGCAGGCCAGCGAGCATGGGGACGGCGAGCGCCGCGCCGATCCGGATCGTCCGGACGAGCCCGATCCGGTCGGCGAGGCGCCCGCCCGCGATCGTCCCCGCGACGCCGCCGCCGAGGAAGCACGCGAGCGCCGCCCCGGCGAGCGCGGGCGAGCCGTCCAGGTGCCCGATCCAGTACAGGCCGATGAAGGTGGCGATCGCCGAGAACAGCGCGGACCGGACGACCGTGATCGCCGCGAGGGTCGCGAACGGGCCCCACCGGTCGCGCCCGTCCGGCGCCGCGTTCCGTCCGCCCGGGGACCGCCGCGCGTTCCGGACCAGCACGAACGCGGCGAGGACGGCGGGCGGGAGGAAGGCGACGGTGCCGCCGAGCCCCCACGAGGCCAGGACGGGCACGGCGAGGACGGGTGCGAGGAAGAACCCGACGGTGCCGCCCGCCGCGAACACGCTCATGCCCGTGGCGCCGTCCCCGGCGGCGTCCCGGGCGGCCTTCCCGGCGGCCGGATGGAACATCGCCGTCCCGAGCCCCGACAGCAGGAGCAGCGCCAGGACGAGCGGGTACGGCCCGGCGGGTCCGGCGAGCGCGAACCCCGCGCCGGCGAGCAGGACGCCGCCCGCCGCGAGCCGGGGCAGCCGGAACCGGTCGACGGCGAGGCCGATCAGCGGCTGCGGCAGCGCGCCGCCCAGCGTCGCGGCCAGTGTGAGCCCGCCCGCCGCGGCGTGGCTGTAGTCCCGTTCGAGGACGAAGTACGGGACGGTGGCGGGCACGAGCCCCTGGTAGAAGTCGTCGACCGCGTGGGCGGCGGCCCACGTCTTCATGCGCCGGACGGCCGGTGCGGCCTTGGTGATCGTTACCACGTCACCCAGGATCGTGACCGCGGGGTGGTGCGGGCTAGCGATATCCTGCCGGTTCATGTCGCCGAACCGCCAACCTGTCCTGCGGCTGGCGCACCGTGAGCAGGTCCCCCGGCACGCGCACCCGCACCACCAGGTCGCCTACCCGAGCCACGGCGTCCTCGAGGTGTCGACGGACGCGGGCACCTGGATCGTCCCGCCCCACCGCGCCGTGTGGCTGCCCGCCGGGGTCGCGCACGCGCACCGGGCCCACGGCCCGACGCGGCTGCGCACGGTGAACTTCGAGATCGGCGAGCCGGGGGCCGGGTTCGGCGGACCGGTCGTTCTGGCGGTCTCCCCCCTGCTGCGCGAGGTCATCGTCGCGCTGACCGGGGGCGGGCGGGACGCGCGCCGCCGCGAGCACCTGCGGCGCGTGGCCCTGGACGAGATCCGGACGATCGAGGAGCTGCCCCTGCACCTGCCGGTTCCGGCCGACGACCGGCTGCGCGCCATCGCGGACGCCCTCGCCGCCGACCCCGCCGACCGCCGCACCCTCGCCGAGTTCGGCCGCGCCGCCGGGGCGTCCGAACGCACGCTGAGCAGGCTGTTCCGGGAGCAGATGGCGATGACGTTCCCGCAGTGGCGGGCCCAGGTGCGCCTGCACCGCGCCCTGATCCGGTTGGCGGCGGGTGCGCCGGTGACGGTCGTGGCCGCCGAGTGCGGCTACGGAGGCCCGAGCGCGTTCATCCAGGCGTTCCGCCAGGCGTTCGGCACGACCCCCGCCCGCTTCAGGGACGCGCGCTCGTGAGGAACTCGTCGGTGTACCAGGCGATCCGGTAGCGCAGGTCCGGACCGGGGCAGGACCCGGCGGCCTCGCGCAGTGCGGCCCAGACGCCGGGATCGTCGGGTCCCTGGAGGGCGAGCGACCTGCCGGCGTGCTCGGCGACGTCCTGGTCGGGGTCGGCCGCGAGCCGGGGCGTCGAGCCGGCCGCGGAGCCGGAGGAACACCAGGGCCGTCATGCGGACGGGCGGGGCGGGATCGTCGAGGGCGGCGAGGGCCGGCCGGCGCACCGCCTCCGGCTCCCCGGCACGCGTGCACAGCGTCGCCGGCGCGAACTCGCGCATCCGCGCGCACGGACGGGCTACCAGGTGTCGTGGTGGAGGACGGTGTCGAGGGGGGCGCGCGGGGCGGGCTTGAAGGTGTCGCCCGTGTAGTACGCGGTGGGGATCAGGGCGCCCTGGCGGATGTTCTCGGGGATGCCGAGGATCTCGGCGACCTCGCGTTCGTAGGCGAGGTGCAGGGACGTCCACGCGGTGCCGAGGCCGCGGGCGCGGGCCGCGAGGGCGAAGCTCCAGGCGGCCGGGAGGAGCGAGCCCCACAGCCCGGCCTGGTTGGCGGCGGGGAGTTCGCCGGGGGCGTGCAGGCACGGGATGACGAGGACGGGCACCTCGCCCATGTGCTCGGCCAGGTAGGTGGCGCTGTCGCCGACGCGGCGCTGGACGGCGGAGCGGGCGGGGTCGTCCGCGTGCAGGCCCCCGGCGAAGGCGGGCGACTCGGCGTAGGCGGCGAAGGAGCGGCGGTACAGGTCGCCGATCGCGGCGCGCTTGGCGGCGTCGGTGACGACGACCCAGTGCCATCCCTGCGAGTTGCCGCCGCTCGGCGCCTGGACGGCGACCTCCAGGCATTCGCGGATCAGGTCCATCGGGACGGGACGCGCGAGGTCGAGGCGCCTGCGGACGGCCCGGGTGGTGGTCAGCAGCTCGTCGGGGCTCAGCGGCAGAGTCGTCATGCGTCCATGCTGCCCCATGGCCTCCGTTGACTCGACGCCGCGCCCGGGGGCGCGCGTCAGGCGGGGCGCGCGTCGGTCAGGTGAGGACCTCGTCGCTGAGGAGGCGCGCGAAGTCGGTGCGGAAGCGCTCGTACTGGGTGCGGAGGTCGGGGCCGGGCCAGTCGGCGGGGAGCAGCGCGGCGGGCAGGATCGGGTCGTCCATGAGGTGACGGACGACGGCGGCGGCGAGCGTGAACCGGTCGACGATGTCGTCGGCGGTGGCGAACGCGGCCTGCAGGTCGCGGGCGGGGGCCGCCCAGCCGTCCAGGTCCCAGAGGGACGCGGCGAGCGCCGCGGGGTCGCCTTCGGGGCGGCCCTCGATGAACGTGCACTGCCGGACGGCGATGTCCGGGCGCGCGCGCAGGAGGTTCGCGGGCCGCATCCAGACGCCTTCGCGGAGTTCGGCGAGCCGGACGTTCGACATGGCCTGGCGGAGGGCGGTGCGTTCGGCGACGGGGCGCCGGTCGGCGGTGATGACGGCGATCTCCCAGGCGCCGTCCCACGGGCGGGTGCGGGGCGAGCGGGCCTCGTCCTGGCGGGCCTGCCGGGCGAGGAGGCGGTCGGTGAGGCAGTAGCGGTCGCCGGAGCGGACGAGGTCGCCGGCGGCGACCATGCGCGAGAGCGCGACGCGGATCGCCCCGTCGGCGATGCCGAACAGGGCGCCGACGCGGACGAGGTGGCGGACCGGCAGGCGGGGCGGATGGACGCCCAGCAGGGTGCTCAGGACCACCGACCGTGCGGTGAGGGCCCGGATCTCCATGGTTGCCAGTGACCTTATCGGGATCCCGGGCCATTACAGGTCTTCCGTCGCGCGCAGGGGATGTGTAATGTCCGGGCCATGGGCAGCGGCTATCTGATCGAGCCGGTCGACCGGCTCCCCTTCGGCGACGAGGAGAAGGCCCGCCGGTACGCCACCGAGCGGTACCGGGGCGCGGCGGGCCGCAACTGGTACGAGTGCGACCCGACGCTGCGGTTCCTGATGCGGCGCCACCTCGGGGACGGGTTCGGCTGGGCCGAGCCGAGGCTGCGGGAGCTCGGCGCGCTGATGGGCGGCCCGGTGGCCCGGTTCGCCGAGGAGACCGACCGGAACCCGCCCCGGCTGGAGAAGTACGACCGGTGGGGACGGGACGTCAGCGAGGTCGTGATGCCGCCGTCGTTCGAGGCGGCGCGCCGGGAGATCGTCGCGACGTCGTTCACCCGCCCCGAGTTCGTCCGGGAGGCGAAGGCGGCGGGGGCGAACCCGGTCGCGCTCGGCGTGGCGTGGAGCTACCTGCTCGACCAGGCCGACATCGGGATGGCGTGCGCGCTCGGGACGGGCGGCGACATGGTCGTCGGGCTGGCCGAGGCGTTCGCGCCGGACGACGTGAAGGCGCGGGTCCGGGAGCTGTTCGCCGCCGGGGCGTTCTCCGGCGAGGCGGCGCAGATGCTGACGGAGCGGTCGGGCGGTTCGGACCTCGGGGCGCTGGAGTCGACCGCCGCCCGGGACGGCGACGCGTGGCGGCTCGACGGGTTCAAGTGGTTCGCGTCGAACGCGAACGGCTCGGCGTTCGTGGTGCTCGCCAAGCCGGAGGGCGCCGCCGACGGGGTGCGGGGGATCGCGCCGTTCCTCGTCCTGCGGGAACGGCGCGACGGGACGCGCAACGGCGTCCGGATCCGGCGGCTCAAGGACAAGCTCGGCACCCGGTCGGTGGCGTCGGCGGAGATCGAGTTCACCGGCGCGGAGGCGTTCCTGCTGGCCCCCGGGTCGAGCGCGGGGGCGGGCGGCGACGGCAGGGGCCTCGCCCGGATGATGGAGCTGACGAACGGCGCCCGGCTCGGCATCGCGACGATGGGCCTCGGCTGCGCGCGGCGCTCGCTCGTCGAGGCGCTCTGCTACGCGCGGGCCCGGGAGGCGTTCGGCGCGCCGCTGGCCGACCAGCCGCTGATGCGGCGCAAGCTCGCGGAACTGGTCGTCGAGACGGAGGCCGCGCAGGCGCTCGTCTTCGACGGGTACCTGACGCCGCTGCGGATCGGCGCCCCGCTGGTCAAGCTGCGGGCGGCGCGCCTCGGCGTGACGGCGGCGAGCGACGCGGTCGAGGCGCACGGCGGCAACGGGTACATCGAGCAGTGGCCGGTGGCCCGGATCCTCCGGGACGCGCAGGTGAACCCGATCTGGGAGGGCGGCGACAACGTGCTGTGCCTGGACGTGCGGCGCGCGATCGAGCGGCACGGCGCGCACGAGCCGTTCCTGGACCGGGTGGCGGAGGCTGCGGGGCGCGCGCCGTCCGGGGACGACGCCACGGCGGCGCTCGTCCGGGACCGCATCGGGCATCTCCGTGAGGCGATAGAAGTGTGGCGCGGCCTCGACAAGAGCGTGGCGGAAGCGCGGCTCTACCCGCTGGCCCAGTACATGGCCGACGTGTACGCGTCCGCGCTGCTGCTGGAGCAGGCCGGTTGGGAACGCGAGGACGCGGGCACCGACCGGAAGGCCCTCGTCGCCCGCCTCTACGCCCGCGCCCACCTCGCCGACCGCGACCCGTTGCGCGGCATCGGCGCCCCGGCGGAGGAGCTGGAGCGGTTCGACGACCTCGTCGACGGTGCTTTCACGGAAGACTGACGGCATGACGGCGGGCGAGGGAGTGCGGGTCGAGCGGCGGGGCGCCGTCACGACGGTGATCATGTCGCGGCCGGAGGCGCGGAACGCCGTGGACGGAGCGACGGCCCGCGAACTCGCGGACGCCTTCCGGGAGTTCGACGCGGACCCGGCGGCGAGCGCCGCCGTCCTGTGGGGCGAGGGCGGGACGTTCTGCGCGGGGGCCGACCTCAAGTCGATCGGCACCGGACGGAGCCCGCGCGTGGATCCGCCGCCCGCCGACGGTCCGCTCGGCTGCACCCGCATGCGGCTGTCGAAGCCGGTCGTCGCGGCCGTCGCCGGGCACGCGGTCGCGGGCGGGCTGGAACTCGCGCTCTGGTGCGATCTGCGCGTGGTCGAGGAGGACGCCGTGTTCGGCGTGTTCTGCCGGCGCTGGGGCGTCCCGCTCGTGGACGGCGGCACGGTGCGGCTGCCGAGGCTGATCGGGGCGAGCCGCGCGATGGACCTGATCCTGACGGGACGCCCGGTGGACGCGCGCGAGGCGTTCGACATCGGGCTCGCGAACCGGCTCGTCCCGTCCGGGACGAGCCGGGAGGCGGCCGAGGAGCTGGCCGGGGAGCTGGCGCGGTTCCCGCAGGCGTGTCTGCGGGGCGACCGGGCGTCCGTGCTGGACGCCGAGGGGCTCCCGGAGGACGAGGCGCTCGCCGCCGAGTACCGGCACGGGCTCGGCTCGCTCGGCGAGGCGCTCACGGGTGCCCGCCGGTTCGCCGACGGGCGCGGGCGACACGGATCGTCCTACGACATCTGAACGTTGACCGAACGCGATTCGGGTCCTAGGTTCCCTTGTGTGCGGGCCGCCGTCGCTACCGAGGGAGTCGATGCATGACCCTGACCGTGGAAGAGGCGGGCCGCGCGCTCGCCGACCCGAAGGCGTACGCCGACGACCGGCGGCTGCACGACGCGCTCGCGCTGCTGCGCCGCGAGTCGCCCGTCCACCGCGTCGAGGCCCCCGGCTACAACCCGTTCTGGGCGGTCACCCGGCACGCGGACGTCATGGAGATCGAGCGGGCCCACGACCTCTTCCTCAACGCGCCGCGCCCGCTGCTCGCCACCGCCGAGATGGACACGCTGAACCGGCAGCGCGCCGAGCAGGGCATGGCACTGCGCACCCTCGTGCACATGGACGACCCCGACCACCGGGTCATCCGGGCGATCGGCGCCGACTGGTTCCGGCCCCGCGCGATGCGCGCGCTGGAACCGCGCGTCCGGGAGCTGGCGAAGCGGTACGTCGACCGGATGGTCGACCTCGGCGGCGAGTGCGACTTCGCCCAGGAGGTGAGCGTCCACTTCCCGCTGTACGTCATCCTGTCGCTGCTCGGCCTGCCGGAGAGCGACTTCGACCGGATGCTGGCCCTGACGCAGGAGCTCTTCGGCGGCGACGACGACGAGCGGCGGCGCGGCGAGAGCAACGAGGACCAGATCCAGGTCCTCATGGACTTCTTCGCCTACTTCCAGGGGCTGACCGAGGCGCGCCGCGCGCACCCGACCGACGACCTCGCCTCCGCGATCGCGAACGCCCGCGTCGACGGCGAGCCGCTGAACGACTTCGACACCGCGTCCTACTACGTCATCATCGCGACCGCCGGGCACGACACGACCAGCGCGACGATCGCGGGCGGCATGCAGGCGCTCGTCGACGCCCCGGGGCAGCTCGACCGGCTCCGCGCCGACCTCTCGCTGATGCCGCTCGCCGTGGACGAGATGATCCGCTGGACCACGCCGGTCAAGGAGTTCATGCGCACCGCCGTCCGGGACTACGAGCTGCGCGGCGTGACGATCCGCGAGGGCGACTCGCTGCTGCTGTCGTACCCGTCCGCGAACCGGGACGAGGAAATCTTCGACGACCCGTTCCGGTTCGACGTCGGCCGCGACCCGAACAAGCACCTGGCGTTCGGGTTCGGCGTCCACTACTGCCTGGGCGCGGCCCTGGCCCGCATCGAGGTCCGCGCGTTCTTCGAGGAGCTGCTGCCGCGCCTGCGCTCGATCGAGCTCGCGGGCGAACCGGAGGGCATCGCGACGACGTTCGTCGGCGGGCTGAAGCACCTGCCCATCCGCTACAAGCTCACCTGATCCCGTTCGCCCGATCCGCTCGTTTCCCCGCATCGTCCCCGCTTCGTCCCCGCCTCCCCCTGCCTTCGAGGAGCCCGTATGCACATCGACGCCGCCGTCCTGCGGGCCTTCGACGCCCCCTTCACGATCGAGAGCCTGGACCTCGCCGACCCCGGTCCGGGCGAGGTCCTCGTCCGGATCGCGGGCACCGGCATGTGCCACACCGACCAGATGGGGCGGTTCCCCGGCGACCTCGTCGCGAAGCCGGTCGTGCTCGGCCACGAGGGAGCGGGCGTCGTCGAGGCCGTCGGGCCGGGCGTCGTCGGCGTCACCGAGGGCGACCATGTGGTCATGTCGTTCGACTCGTGCGGGACGTGCGCGGACTGCCGCGACGGGCACCCCGGCTTCTGCCCGGAGATGGTCGCGCTCAACATGCTCGCCGCCCCGCTCGACGGCGTCGCGCGGCTCACCGACGCGTCCGGCGCGGCCGTCCACAACCGCTGGTTCGGGCAGTCGTCGTTCGCGACCCACGCGCTCGGGACCGTCCGCAACGTCGTGCCCGTCACCCGCGACCTCGCGCCGGACGACCTCGCCAAGCTCGGCCCGCTCGGCTGCGGCGTCCAGACGGGCGCGGCGTCGGCGCTGATCGCGCTCGGCGTCCGGGCCGGCGACACGTTCGCGGTGTTCGGCGCGGGCGCGGTCGGGCTCGCCGCCGTGATGGCCGCCCGGCTCGCCGGCGCCGCCGCGATCATCGCGGTCGACCTGCACGAGTCCCGGCTGGAACTGGCGCGGGAGCTGGGCGCCACGCACACGCTGAACGGCGCGGACGACGACCTCGCGGGTCAGATCCGGGGGCTGACGGGCGGCGGCGTCCGGTACGCGCTCGACACCACCGCCGTCCCGGACGTCGTCTCCACCGCCGTCGCGTCGCTGCGGACGAACGGCGTCTGCGGCCTCGTCGGCGTCGGCGCGACCGAGTACCGCCTCGACGCGAACCTCCTGCTCATGGGCCGGACGGTCAAGGGGATCATCGAGGGCGACGCCGTCCCGCACACGTTCATCCCGAAGATGATCGACCTGTGGCGGCAGGGCCGGTTCCCCTTCGACCGGCTCATCGCCGCCTACCCGCTCGGCGCGATCAACGAGGCGGAGGCCGACGCGCACGCGGGCAAGGTCGTCAAGCCCGTCCTCCTGCCGCACGGCTAGCCGGGCGCGGGTCGCCACGCACCCCCGTTTGAGGGTTTCGCTCGATCGTCCTGGCGATATCGACGGAAAGTCTCACCCGGTTATTCAACGGTAGCGTCGAAGTCATGACTGCCGCTGTGCAAGCCGCCGCCCATGCCGTCGACGCCGCCACCGTGATGCGCCTGCTCCCGGGCAGGCCGCGGCTGCTCGCCCTCGGCGAGCCCGCCCACAACGCGGACGGTCTGCTGGAGGTGCGCAACGACCTGTTCCGGCAACTCGTCGAGCGGGAGGGCTACCGGACGATCGCGATCGAGAGCGACTGCATGACGGG
The DNA here is from genome assembly GCF_014648495.1 of Actinomadura cremea. Lineage (GTDB taxonomy): Bacteria > Actinomycetota > Actinomycetes > Streptosporangiales > Streptosporangiaceae > Spirillospora > Spirillospora cremea. The sequence goes on along the minus strand of NZ_BMRF01000001.1, from coordinate 592,080 downwards.
CCTGCTCGTGGACGACCACGTCACGTCGGGCACCGGCGCCCTCGACGACGTGATGGAGCGCGGCTTCAGCCACCGGTGGTTCAACGGGTCCGCGGCCAACCGCGAGCTGGTGCGCTGGATGCGCGCGTACAACGACGGCCGGCCCGCGTCGGAGCAGGTGCGGTTCGCCGGTTTCGACGGCCCGCTGGAGATCACCGAGGCCGCGAGCCCCCGGCAGGCCCTCCTCGCGCTCCACGGCTACCTCGCCGCCCTGGTCGACGCCGACCTGTTCCCCTGCACCGGGGAAACGCTCGACCGCCTGCTCGGCGCCGACGACCGGTGGACCGATCCCGCCGCGATGCGGGACCCGTCCCGGTCGGTGGGGCGGACGCCCGACGCCGAACGGCTGCGGCTGCTCGCCGACGAGCTGGTGGCCCTGCTCGACGCGCGGACGCCGCACCTGATCGCGGCGTCCTCGCGGGAGGACTGGGACCGGGCGCGCCTGTACGGCCGTACCGCCACCGGCCTGCTGCGCTACCACTACTGGATGGCCGACACGTCACCGAGCCGCATGGCGCGGCTGCTCGACCTGCGGGCCTCGATGATGGCCGCCAACCTCCTCGCCGTCGCCGCGCGCGGACCGGCACTGGCGAGCGCCGACAACGCGCACTTCCAGCGGGACGAGAGCTCGATGCGGATGGGCGACTCGTCGCCGGGATGGTGGAGCGCCGGCGCGCTCGTCGCCGCCCACCTGGGCGAGGAGTACGCCTTCCTGGCCATGGCCCTCGGCACGCTCCGCCCCGAGGGAGTGGACGCCCCGCCTCCGGACACCATCGAGGGGCTCCTGTACGCGCTCCCGGAGGACCGGTACGTCGTCGACGTCCGCCGCCTGGCGACCGTCCTCGGCGAGATGACGCCCGCTCCCCGCGTGTCCCCCTGGTTCGGTTACGCCCCGCTCGATCCGGCCCACGTGGCCCGCACCGACGGGATCGTGTTCGTCAGGGACGCCCGGCGGAGCTAGCCCGCCGGGCGTCTCGCCCCCGAGACGGCCCGGCCGGAACGTTCAGCGGACGCGGTGGAGCGGCTCGTCGCCGCGCTCCAGCCGGCGGCAGTTCTCCACCGCGACCTCGAAGTACCGGTCCCAGGTCTCCCGCGTCAGCCACGCGACGTGCGGCAGCACGACCGTGTTCTCCAGCGTCAGCAGCGGGTTCGCGGGATCGACCGGCTCGGTCTCGAACACGTCGAGGCCCGCACCGCCGAGCCGTCCCGACGCCAGCTCGCGGACGAGCGCCGCCTCGTCGATCACCGCGCCGCGCGCCGTGTTCACGACGACCGCGCCGTCCGGGAGGAGCGCGAGCCGCCGGGCGTCCAGCAGGTGGCGGGTGTCCTCGGTCAGCGGGACGTGCACCGACACGACGTCGCTCGCCCGCAGCAGCTCATCCAGCCCGCGCCACGCCGGATCGTCCGGGCGCGGACGCCGCGACGTGTAGAGCACCCGCGCGCCGATCGCCTCCAGCATCCCCCGCAGCAGTCCCGCGATCTCGCCGCCGCCGAGCAGCCCGACCGTCCGGCCCCGCAGCTCCCCGCCGACCAGCGCCCGGTCGGCGGGCCAGCCCGCGCCCTGCCGCGTCCGCGCGTCGAACGTCACGACCCTGCGCAGCACCGACAGCATCAGCAGCAGGCTCGTCTCCGCCACGGCCTGCGCGTTGCGCCCCGGCATGTTCGCCACCGCGATGCCGCGCTCCGCCGCCGCGTCCAGGTCGATCGTGTTCACCCCGGTGCCGAGCTTCTGGATCAGCCGCAGCTTCGGCGCCCGGTCCATGTCGGCGGCGGTCAGCGGGCGCAGGACGTGCCAGATCACCTCGGCGTCCGGCAGCAGCTCGGCGAACCGTGCCTCGTCCTCCTCCGCGCAGCTCACCACGTCCAGCCCCGGCGCGGAATGGTCCATGTCGTAGTGCAGCAGAACGCGCATCCCGGCCTTTCTCGATCATCGCTTCATGGAACGTGAACCCGGCTGCTCCGGCCGTGATTCCCCAGGTACCTTCACGATCATGACACCGACCGGGAGCGCCCGGCGCCGCGCCGCGGTTCCGCGCCCGGACCGAGGGCGGGCGCGTGCATCCGGGCCGGGACTTGCGGGAAGAGACGGGCGCATGACCCCGAGCCGCGTTCCCGAGCAGGAGGCGAGCGCATGACCTGGCCGACCATCGTGCAGGCGCCCATGGCGGGCGGGCCGTCCACACCCGAACTCGCCGCCGCGGTCTCCGCGGCGGGCGGCCTCGGCTTCCTCGCCGCCGGGTACAAGACCGCCGCCGCCATGCGCGCCGACATCGACCGGACCCGCGCGCTGACGTCGCGCCCGTTCGGGACGAACCTGTTCCTGCCGTCCCGCGACGACGTCGACCACGCGGCGGTCGAGAAGTACCGCGCCCGGCTGGTCCCCGAGGCCGAACGGCTCGGCGCGGTCCTCGGGACCCCCTCCCCGGCCGCGCGCGACGACGGCTACGACGCGAAGATCGCCGAACTCCTCGACGCCCCGCCCGCCTTCGTGAGCTTCACGTTCGGGACGCCGTCGCGGGACGTCGTCCGAGCCCTGCAGGGACGCGGCGTCACCGTCGTCGTCACCGTCACGAGCGTGGACGAGGCCCTGCAGGCGTCGCAGGAGTCCGAGCCGGACGCCCTCTGCCTGCAGGGTCTCGAGGCCGGTGGGCATCGGGCGTCCTTCACGAACACCCTCGGCGGGGGCCTGCCGGTGCGCGATCTCCTCGCCGCCGTGCGGGCCGCCGGCACCGGCCGTCCGCTGATCGCCGCCGGGGGCCTCGCCACGCGGGCCGACGTCGCCGACGTCCTCGCACGCGGTGCCGCCGCCGCGCAGCTCGGCACGGTGTTCGTGCGCTGCGCCGAGAGCGGCGCGAGTGCCGTCCACAGGGCCGCACTCGCCGATCCCCGCTTCACCTCGACCGCCGTGACCCGCGCGTTCAGCGGGCGCCCCGCCCGCGGGCTCGTCAACCGGTTCCTCGCGGCGCACACCGGCGACGCGCCCGCCGCGTACCCGGACGTCCACCACGTCACCGCGCCGCTCCGCAAGGCCGCCACCGCCGCGGGCGACCCGGACGTCGTGAACCTGTGGGCCGGCACGTCCTGGCGGCACGCCCCCGAGGGGCCCGCGGCCGAGATCGTCCGGTCCCTCGCCGGTTAGCGTTCGGCGCCCCAGTCCCAGAGGGCCTGCAGGACGGGCCCGAGCCCTCGCCCCCGCGGGGTCAGCGCGTAGCGCGTCCGGACCGGACGCCCCCGCAGCCGCCGCCGCTCCGCCACGCCCGCCTCGACGAGCTGCGCCAGCTGGTCGGACAGCACCTTGTCCGACAGGTCGGGCAACGCCTCCCGAAGCTCGGTGTACCCCGCTCGCCTCGCAGCAGCTCGCGCACGACCAGCGTCGTCCACCGCCCCCGCAGCGCGGCCAGCGTGATCTCCACCGGGCACTCCGGTGCCGGCGCGACCACCGCCGCGCGCGGATCGTCCGGCAACCCCGGCCGCATAACCGTTCGGTGAGCCACGAACGCACCCCCTACCTTCCCGATCACTCGCCCTCCACCGGAAGGATCCACCATGCGCCGGCTCGCCGAACGCCCCGAGGACGTCCCGGCCGTCTTCGCCGACCGCTTCAACGGCGGCGACCCGGCCGCTCTCGCCGAGGTGTACGAGGACGGCGGCATGCTCGTCCTCGGCGCCCCCATGACCGGCGAGGCGGCCCACGCCGCGAACGCTCGCCTGCAGGGGCTCGGCGTGCCCATCACCGTCCGTCCCCGGCACTGCCACGCCAACGGCGACCTCGCGCTCCTCATCGTCGACTGGACGATCGAGGGCACCGGCCCGGACGGCGAGACCGTCCGCATGCAGGGCACCGCGACCGACGTCGCCCGGCGCGGTAAGGACGGCTACTGGCGCTACGCCATCGACAACCCCTTCGGCGTGCAGGACTTCGAAGGCCCCTGAACCCCGCACGCGCCCCCGGCACCGATGGACGGCTTGACCTCGACGCGATGCGGATCGGTGAGGTCGCGCGGTACGCGAGGGCGTCGGCCGTGCCGTCCGGTACTGCGAGCACCCGACGTCCGGGTGAACCGGCGCCCGGTCCGTCCGGTCCGCCCGGTTCATCCGGCGGCGCGGGACGCGCGGGCGCCCAGGTCGCGCAGGTGCTCCACCAGTTCGGGCGGGTCGTGCACGGTGAACTCGCAGCCGAGCATGAGCAGCCGCGCCGCGAGCCACGGCAGGGTGTCGGCGTGGGCCTCCAGCCGGCAGGTGCGCGCGTCGAGGGGCGTGACGTCGCCGGGCTCGGCCCCGAGCCCGAGGCGGACCTCCTCGGCCGGGGCCTCCAGCGTGACCGTCGCGGAGTGGACGGGCGCGAGCGCGTACATCCGCTCGGTGACGAACGCGACGGCGTCCCCGCCGGGGATCTCGCGGGGCTCGAACCGCTGCCCGGTGGGGAGCGGGTCCCGGATGCGGTCGGCGCGGAAGATGCGCCAGCCGTCCCGCTCGGTGTCGTGGGCCAGCAGGTACCAGCGGCGGCCCGCCGCGACCAGCCGGTACGGCTCGACGCGCCGCCGGCTCCCGGTGCCGTCGCCGGACGTGTAGGCGAACCGCAGCGGCTCCCGGTTGGTGACGGCGGCCGCGGCGACCGCGAGGACGTCCGGGTCGACGCGCGGCCCGTCCAGGGCGGGCATCGCGACCGTGGCCGTGTTGAGCACGTTCACGCGGCGCCGCAGGCGGGCGGGCAGCACCTGCTCCAGCTTGGCGAGCGCCCGCACCGACGCCTCGCCGACGCCCGCCACCGCGTTCCCGGCGGCCGTGCGCAGGCCGACCGCGATGGCCACGGCCTCCTCGTCGTCCAGCAGCAGCGGCGGCATCGCGGTCCCGGCGGTGAGCCGGTAGCCCCCGTCGGGGCCGGTGGTGCCGTCGATCGGGTAGCCGAGCCCGCGCAGCCGGTCGACGTCCCGGCGGATCGTGCGGGGGCTGACGCCGAGCCGTCCGGCCAGCTCGCCGCCGGACCACTCGCGCGGCGTCTGGAGCAGGGACAGCAGGGTGAGCAGCCGTCCGGGAGTGTCCGTCATGGCTCCACGATCCGTGAGGTTGCGGACAGGAATTGGCCTAAACCCTTCCTAGATTGGACCACACCGCCACGGAGGAGGACACATGACCGTTCGCCCATTTCGCATCGACGTCCCGCAGGCCGACCTGGACGACCTGCACGACCGGCTCGCCCGTGCCCGGTGGCCGCGGCAGCTGCCGGGCGAGGGCTGGTCGCGGGGCGTCCCGCTCGACTACCTCCGCGACCTCGCCGAGTACTGGCGCACCGGGTTCGACTGGCGCGCCCTGGAGGCCCGCTTCAACGGGTTCCCGCAGTTCATGACCGAGATCGACGGGCACGACGTGCACTTCCTGCACGTCCGCTCGCCCGATCCGGACGCCCTCCCGCTGCTCCTCACGCACGGCTGGCCGAACTCGTTCGTCGAGTTCGCCGAACTGATCGGCCACCTCGCCGACTTCCACGTCGTCGTCCCGACGATCCCCGGCTACGGGTTCTCGGAGGCGCCGAAGGACACCGGCTGGGACGGCGCCCGCGTCGGCCGCATGTGGGCCGAGCTGATGGACCGCCTCGGCTACGACCGGTACGGCGTCGAGGGCGGCGACTTCGGCGCCTACATCGCGCCCGAGGTCGCGAAGGCCGCCCCGGAGCGCGTCGCCGGCGTCTACGTCATCAGCGGCCTCGGGTTCCCGACCGAGCAGGACGTCCCGGACATGACGCCCGACGAGCGCGCGCACTACGAATCGATGCTCCAGTGGTCGACCGGCGGCGTCGACCACCACGCGATCCAGCGGGCCGCGCCGCAGACGTTCGCGTACGGGTGGAACGACTCCCCGGTGGCGGCGCTCGCCTGGATGATGCAGAAGTTCGAGGACTTCAACACCGGCGCCGTCCCCGCGGACAAGGTGATCGACCGCGACCTGATCCTCGCGAACGTCAGCCTGTACTGGTTCACGCAGTCGTTCGGGACGGCCGCGTGGGCGTACTACGAGTCGTCGGAGTCGGGGTGGCCCGAGGGGCAGAAGGCCGTCCCGACCGGCCTGTACAGCGGGCCTCCCGGCATCCGGCGCCTCGCCGAGCGCACCAGCACGATCGTCCACTGGCCGGAGGACAACCCGGGCTCCCACCACTTCATCGCGATGGAACGCCCGGACGCCGTCGCCGCCGATCTGCGGAAGTTCTTCGCCCTCGTCCGCTGACGGGGACGCCCGGTGGCCTCGTTCCCGTCGGGCGCCACGGGAGCGGGGCGGCCGCTCCGGGACTCAGGACGCTCGGTGCTGTTGTCGCTGTATCCGGACCCGGAGGTCAAGGGAGATCCGCTACTGCTGGTGGCAGGAGCCGGGCTGGTGGCCCTGAGCCCGCTCCTGGCCGTCACCGGGAGCGGTTTCAGAGGCGTCATCCTGACGCCCGAACTCGTCATCGTCCGCCTCGGCCTGGCGGGAAGCGCGGTCCGGCTGTCCCGGCAGGACATCTCGTTCGTCCTGGAGTACGACGTCGTTGGCAACCTGACCATCGGCCTGGTTCCCCTCGACCCGACCGTACTGGGCATGGGCAGGCGTGCCCGGGTATGGGCGGTGCTCGGCTTCGGCGGAGCCAAGGTGGACCTGCCCGCCGGGCATTTCGCGACGGATCCCGCCCTGCTCCTCCTCGCCCTCCGGTACTACCACGCCCACCCGGGCGACCGGCCCGAACTCGGGACGCGCAAGGCGATCGAGCGCATCAAGGCGGGACGGCTGCTCGACTAGGACGACCAGGTGGTGCCGGTGAGGCGCTCGTAGACCTCGACGTAGCGCGCGCGGGTCGCGTCGACGACGTCCTGCGGGATCTCGGGGCCGGGCGGGGTGCGGTCCCAGTCGAGGGTGCTGCTCCAGTCGCGGACGAACTGCTTGTCGAGGGAGTGCTGCGCGCGTCCGGGGGCGTACTCGTCCGCGGGCCAGAAGCGGGACGAGTCGGGCGTCAGGACCTCGTCGCCGAGCACGAGCGTCCCGTCGGCGGCGCGCCCGAACTCGAGCTTGGTGTCGGCGATGACGATGCCGCGCTCCCGCGCCAGTTCGGCGCCCCGCCGGTAGATCGCGAGCGTGACGTCCCGCAGCCGCTCGGCGGTGCCGGCGCCGATCTCCGCGACCACGTCGTCGTAGGTGATGAACTCGTCGTGCCCCTCGACGGCCTTCGTCGTCGGCGTGAAGATCGGCTCCGGCAGCCGGGACGCCTCGACGAGCCCCTCCGGTAGCGCGATCCCGGACACCGCGCCGTCCTTCCGGTACTGCTTCAGCCCGAGCCCGGTGAGGTACCCGCGGGCGATCCACTCGACGGGCAGCATCGACAGCCGCCGGCACCGGATCGCCCGGCCCTCCCACTCGTCCGGCACGTCCGTCGCCGACACGACGTGGTTCGCGATGATGTCGCCGAGCTGCTCGAACCACCACAGGGACAGCCGCGTCAGGATCTTCCCCTTGTCGGGGACGGTCGTCGGCAGCACGACGTCGTACACGCTGACCCGGTCGGACGCGACGAGGATCAGGTCGTCCCCGTCGGCGTAGACGTCCCTGACCTTGCCCGAGTGGACGAGTTCCATGGCGCTCCTCAGCTCGCGATGCGGTGTGCGGGCGCCCGAAGCGTCGGCGTCCGCCGAGGAGCGTCCGGTCACCTGCAGGCGCCCGAGAAGTTTACCGGCGACCCCCGTTCTCCCGTCCGGGCGGCACGTGGGCACCGCTGCGACGTGGGAGAACGGGGGAGCGGGTCCGTCAGCTCGCGGCGAGCGTCCGGGCGCCGAAGTCGCGGGCGGCGCCGAGCGCCCGGGTGCGGTGCTCCCGGGCGAGGTCCCGCAGGCCCTCCATGCCGGGGGTGGTGGCGGCGAGGGTGAGTTCGCACTTGATGACGGTGAGGTCGGCCTGCCAGATGTCGGCGAGGACGCGCTCCAGGTACGGGGTGGAGTGGTCCCAGCCCTCGCGCGGGGCACCGGGGCCGTAGCCGCCGCCGAGCGCGGTCACCAGTGCGGTGGGGGTGTCCTTGAGCAGGGGGGTCGTGGGGTCGCCCGCGCCCGCGATGACGAGGTCCACCCAGGTCTTGAAGTGCTGCGAGACGCCGTAGTTGTACAGCGGCACGGCCAGGATCGCGGTGTCGGCGCTCCGCAGTTCCTCGGCCAGGGCCACGCCCAGGGCGACCGCCTCCCGCTGCGCCGGGGTGCGCTCCGCCTCGGGGGTGAAGCCCGCGGTGGTGGCGAGCGTCCAGGCGTCGCCGGGCAGCGCGTCGGTGCCGAGGTGGCGGCGGACCACCGTGGCGCCGGGGTGCGCGGCCGTCCACTCGGCCTCGGCGAGGTCGGCGATCTCGGCGCTCGTGGAGGTGGCGGGGACGATGCTGGCGTCCAGGCGGAACAGCTTCATGGTCGTGACTCCTCGAAGGGACCGTGGGACCGCGGCGGGATGCCGCGCCCTCACGGGAGCTAAACGGACTTTACCCCGCTTACATTCCCGGGGGTAGGTTGTCCTCGTGGCCCGCTCTGTAGTGCCCTTCGGGAAGCCGCGTGGTGAGCGCGCCGACGCCGTCCGCAACCGCGAACGCCTGCTGGAGACGGCCCGCGAGATGATCGCGGAGCACGGGGTGGCGAAGGTGACGATGGACGGCCTGGCCGAGCGCGCCGGACTGGGCAAGGGCACCGTCTTCCGCCGCTTCGGCACGCGCGCCGGCATCTTCCGGGCGCTGCTGGACGCGGACGAGCGGCGGTTCCAGGAGCGGGTGCTCGCCGGACCGCCGCCCCTCGGGCCCGGAGCCGACCCGGTGGACCGGCTCATCGCCTACGGCCGCGCCCGCATCACCTTCCTCGTCGACCACCAGGACATCGCGCGGGCCGCCCTCGACCGCGACGAGCCCGCCCTGGCCGGCGACGCGAACATCACCCAGCTCCACCTCCGCGTCCTGCTCGACCGGGCCGGCGTGCGGATGCCGCAGATGGAGGGCGTGACGATCCAGCTCACCGCGGCACTGGAGGGCCCGCTGCTGCTCTACCTGTCCGCGGCGCCCGCCGCCCCGCCCGTGGAACCGGACGGCGGACGCCTGCTCGGCGACGCCTGGCAGGCGCTGATCGAACGCATCGTCGCCTGACCGGTTCCGCGCGCCGCCCGTCCCGGCTTCAGGCCGGTGATCCGGTGGTGGTCAGGAACCCGCGGATGTACCCGGCCACGGTGTCCAGGTGGCTTTCGAGCAGGAAGTGCCCGCCTCCGCGAACCAGGTGGATCTCCGCGTCCGGCAGGTCCCGGGCGAAGGCCCGCGCGCCGTCCGGGCCGAAGATCTCGTCGCCCTCGCCCCAGACCGCGAGAAGCGGGACCCGCCGCTCCCGGAAGTAGGCGTGTACCTGCGGGTAGAGCGGCCGGTTGGAGGCGTAGTCGCGGAACAGGGCGAGCTGCACGAGGTCGTTGCCCGGCCGGTCGACCTCGCGGTGGTCGGCGGCCCAGGTGTCGGGATCGACCAGCTCGGGCCGGTCCACGCCGTGCAGGTACTGCCAGCGGATGGCGTCGAGCGAGAGGGCGGTGCGGACGGCGGGTTCGGTCTCCGGGCCCGGATCGTCGGCGTACGCCCATAGCGGCTTCCAGAAGTCCGGTACGAAGCCGTCCTCGTAGGCGTTGCCGCTCTGCGTGATCACGGCGGTGACCGCGTCCGGGTCGCGCAGGGCCAGCCGCCAGCCGATGGGAGCGCCGTAGTCCTGGACGTACACGGCGTAGCGGGTGACGCCGAGCTGGGCCAGCAGGGCTTCGGTGATGCCGGTGAGCGAGTCGAAGGTGTAGGTGAACGCGTCCACGGCCGGGGCGTCGGAGGCGCCGAAGCCGAGGTGGTCGGGGGCGATGACGCGGAACCGGTCGGCCAGCGCCGGGATGAGGTTGCGGAACATGCGCGAACTGGAGGGGAACCCGTGCAGGAGGACGAGCGCGGGCGCCTCGCGGGGCCCCGCCTCGCGGTAGAAGACGCGGTGCCCTCGAACCGTCGCGTGGCGGTGGCGGATCTCGACCATGACTAACCCCTTCGAGTCGTTTTGATGGTTACTCCCGAGGTGTCCAGTAGACCCTTGTGGGAGTAACCTGTCAAGCGACGCGAGGGAGTTAGGTGGGAAGGTGAGGCCCGTGCTGGACGAGCAAGCCCTGCTGCAGGCGCTGAACAGCACCCCCGTCGAGGACGGCCGAGACCTGGACCTGTGGCGTGACGACCACGAGGTGGACAGGTGGGCGCGGGAGCACGGCGGCCACGGCGGCGACGAGGAGCGCCGGTGGCTGCGTACCGCGCGGGACGCGCTCCAGGCGGTGGAGACGGGCGCGGCGGCGGAGCCGGAGCCCCGGCTGCGCCGAGTCCTCGCAGGCGTCCGCAAGGTCCCGCAGCCCGGCGCGTCGGGGATCGAGTGGCACCTGGAGGTACCACCGGAGCGCAGGCTCGCCGTGGAACTCGTCCTCGCGTGGGCGGACGTCAAGGAGCGCATGCCCGGCCGCCTGCGGCCGTGCGGGAACCCCGAGTGCCGCCTCTTCCTCCTGGACCGCAGCCGGGCCAACACCGCGCGGTGGTGCTCCATGAAGACCTGCGGGAACCGGCTCAAGGCCCGCCGCCACCAGGCTCGGGCCCGGGAGACCCCGCGACACGGGTAGCGCGCACCGGCACGCGCGGCCCAGCCGGTCCGGCAACCGCGGCGGCAGCGGCTCCCCGGCCCGGGAGTCCGGCGCGGACGAGGGGAACCGGACCGCGACCGCCGTCTCGTCCAGGACGTCGAGTTCCTCGTGCAGCGCGAAGCCCGGGAACGGTTCGGGGCCTCCGGTGTCCGTTCCGACGAGCAGCCGAACGCCCGCCTCCTCCATGGCGCCGACCGCCGCCCGCCGGTGGTCGAACATCGTGCGCCCCCCGCCTCGCCGCGAAGCCGCGAGGCGGGGGGACGTCAGAGCGACGCGGACGAGGCCCGGCCCTTGATGCCGTCGAGCAGCGCGGCGAACGCCCGACGGGTCACGACGAGATTGGGCCCGTCCGGGTCCTTGCTGTCCCGGACGGCCACCGCGCTGGGGAACGAAGCCAACTCCACGCACTCTCCGCCGTTGGACGTGGTGTAGCTGGACTTACGCCAAGCGGCCTTGCTCAGATCCATCTTCCTTGCACTGCCTTCCTGATCACTTCGATTGATTGGTCAACGGGCAACGCGAACGCCCGGATCTCCATGAGTGTCCCGCTGAGAAATGCGATGTCGTCGGGATCGCTGAGTGTCAGCCCACGCGCAGCCATGTCGGCGTAGGCGATCTCGCTCCTGTCGGGCAGAGTGGCGAGGGTGAAGGCGCCGCTGCTACCTGCGTGCTCCCCGTTGCTCGGGACGATTTGAACCGTGACGACGCCTCGCTCCACCTGAGTGATGACGTGTTCGAGTTGCTCCTCCATGACCTCGGAGGTGCCTACGAGTCGGTGCAGCGAGACTTCGTCTTGCAGCACGGAGAACTTGGGCGGGGGCGGGTTGTCTCTGGTGAGAATGCCTTGACGATTGAGTCGGGCTTCCACGGCGTCCTTGTTGCCCTTTAGGAGAGCGGACGCATAACCCGCCGTCTGGAGCAGACCGTGGATGAGGAGCGGTTGGTAGGACTGGAGCATGACGGCCTCCGGCTCGACGGTGTGCCAGTCGAACCAGGTGGGGAAGGTGGCGTCCTTCACCAGGTCGTCGTAGAGGTCGAGGAGTTCGCCGTCCGCTTCCAGAGCGCGGTCCATTGTCTCGGCGAACTCTCGAGTGCAGCGCGTGCGGCCGTTCTCGACCGCTCCGATGTACTGCGGCTTGACTCCTTGGCCGCCGTTCGCGCGGCGGCCCACGGACTCCTGCGTCCAGCCCTTGGCTTCACGGAGCCGCCGGAACCTGCGTCCGAAGGCGAGCAGCGTGGGCGAGACGGTCCCGCGCTTGCGCTGTGGCGCCATGTCCCCATCCTCCCTTGCAAAGCGCGCCCAACCAACACCCAAGTGACTCGGTTGCGGCTGTCGCGACTTGCCCCTTGAGACCTGCGTTTTGTTACGCAGAGTACTTCCGGCGTGCCTGACTGTCATTGGAATTCGACAAGGCGGTCAAGGGAGGCGTGGGATGACGGCGACGAAGCATGCGGGTGAGGTGCCGACGGTGGTGCTGGAATCGTCCGATCGGGCGCCGGGGACGGCGCGGAGGTTCGTCGCCGACCGGTTCCGGGAGTGGGGGCTCGGGGACGACCGCACGGCGCGGCTCATCGTGTCCGAACTCGTCACCAACGCGTGGCGGCACGGCAGCGGCCCGATCGTCGTCCGCGTGTTCCGGGACGAGCGGGACGGGCGTCCGGTGATCGAGGTGTGGGACGGCGGCGAGGGACGTCCGGTCGTGCGACCCGAAGATCACGCCGCCGTGTGCGGGCGGGGCGTCTTCCTCGTGTCGCAGCTCACCGACACGTGGGGCATCCGCCCGCTGACGGAGGGCGGCAAGCTCGTCTGGGCCAAGTGCGCCCCGTGAGGTCGGGCCTCCCCGGGGAGGGGGCGTTGTCGCGGAGAGGGGGTTCCCGTTCCGCGGACTGCCGAAAGTCGGGTGGGGTCGTTGCCGTTCGTCCGATGATCCCGCGGCCGCCGTCTCCATAGCGTCTTCGGCGTGGCGGAAGGAGCAGGATGATCACCTTGGATCGGTTGACCAAGCGTTATGGCGGCAGGACGGCGGTGTCGGACCTCTCGTTCGAGATTAGGCCGGGGAAGGTCACGGGGTTCCTCGGCCCCAATGGTGCGGGCAAGTCGACCACCATGCGGATGATCGTGGGTCTCGACGCGCCGACGTCGGGACGGGCGCTCGTGGCGGGCAGGCGCTACGCGGAACTGCGGCACCCGATGCGGGAGGTGGGGGCGCTGCTCGACGCCCGCGCGGGGCATCCTGGACGATCGGCCCACCAGCACCTGCTCGGCCTGGCTCGCAGCAACGGGATTCCGGCGTCCCGGGTCGGCGAGGTCATGGAGATCGTGGGGCTCGGCGAGGTGGCGGGGAAGCGCATCGGCTCGTTCTCCCTCGGCATGGGCCAGCGGCTCGGGATCGCCGGGGCGCTCCTCGGCGATCCGAAGGTGCTGCTGTTCGACGAGCCGGTCAACGGGCTCGATCCGGACGGCGTGCGCTGGGTGCGCGAGCTGATGCGCTCACTCGCCGCGGAGGGCCGGACGATCTTCGTGTCCAGCCACCTGATGAGCGAGATGCAGGACACCGCCGACCATCTGCTGGTCATCGGCCGCGGCCGGATCATCGCCGATGCTCCGATCGAGGACGTCATCGCCGGGAGTTCGCTCAACGCCGTCCGGGTCCGGACGTCGGAGCCGGACGTGCTCCGACGGGAACTGGTGCGGGCGGGGATGAGCGTGGAGCCGGCGGGTGAGGAGCTCATCGTCGTCGGCGGCACCATGGAGCGGATCGGCGATCTGGCGTTCGAGCACCGTGTGCGCGTCCATGAGCTGAGCATGCGCAAGGCCAGCCTGGAGCAGGCGTACATGGAGTTGACCGCCGCCAGCGTGGAGTACGGCTCCCAGAATCGGAGGGCGTGACATGACGATGACAACGGTCTCTCGCCGGGGCGGGTTCATGGGCGCCGTCGCGTTCGAGTGGACGAAGTTCAAGAGCGTGCGCGGGACCTGGTGGAACTTCGCCATGGGCCTGCTGCTCACCTTGGGCTTCGCCGCGGTAGTGGGCTCGTCGGCGGCCGCCAGCGCGGCGAAGGGCGTCGACGTCACCGCCCCGGCCCCGCACCACGTGTCGCAGGTGTTCCTGATCTCCCAGCTGACCGTGGTGGTGCTCGCCACCCTCGCGCTCACCAGCGAGTACTCCAGCGGTTCCATCCGCACCACGCTCCAGAGCGTCCCGGTCCGCGGGCGGATGCTGGCGTCCAAGACGCTCGTCGTCGCGGTGGCCGCGGGCGTCGCGGGCTTCGTCTTCAGCGTGCTGGCGACTCTGGTCGCGGCCCCGATGATGGGCGACCCGGGCGACTACTCGGCCGGCGAACTCCTCGGCACCGCGCTCAGCGCGGGCCTGTACCTCGCGTCCCTCGCGGTGATGTGCGTCGGCCTCGGCGCCGTCCTGCGCAGCGCCGCGGGCACCATCACCACACTCATCCTGGTGCTGCTCGCGGTGCCGCAACTGCTGGGCTTCGTCGGCTCCCCGTGGCTGGAGACCTTTGCCGACTACATGCCCAGCGAGGCAGGGGCCGCCATGATGACCGGGGCGGACGACCCTTACGGTGCGGCGACCGCGGTGCCGGTCCTCGCGCTGTGGGCGATCGCCTCGTTCACGGCCGGACTCGTCGTGCTGCGCCGTCGCGACGCAACGGTCTAGGCGCCGGTGCGGAGGGCGGCGAACAGGCCCTTCGCGCGGGTGCCGTCCGGCATGCGCCAGGGGCCCGCGACGTGGCCCGCCGCGTCGGGCGTGCCGTCCGGGCCGGGGTGCAGGAGCCGGTGCAGGCGGAGGGACGCGCCGTGCGGCGCGGGCCACTCGGTGCCCTCCCGGTCGTCGGTGGCGGTGGTGAAGTCCGTGGCGGCGAGGCCGTCACCGGTGTAGGAGCGGGTGATCTCCCGGTCCGGGGTGTCGCTGGTGTTCTGGTCCTGGGCCTGGGCCCGTCCCTCGATCAGGGCGAGCAGTTGGGCGACCATCACCGGGTCGTGGCAGCCGTCGTAGGCCCAGCGCCGTCCCAGCACCCCGTGTTCCATGGTGCCGATGAGGGCGTGCTCCGCGCCGTCGAGCGGGGCGCCGCGATAGGTGAGCGGCACCAGGTAGGTGGACGGGCGGGGGCCGGAGGTGTCGTTGGCGATCATGAACTCGATCCCGACCTCGCCCTGCGGGTCGTCCAGGCGGAAACCGCCGGCCTTGGCCAACCGCGGCTCGCCCGCGCCGCCGGAGTACCACGGCCGGGAGGGGAGCCAGGCGGTGAGCAGTTCCAGCTTGCTCGGCGCGAGGGTGGTGCGGTGGACGACGGCCATGCGGGGAGACCCCTTCCGTTGAGCGCGACCTCGGACTTCCGAGGCTAGACGAGCCGCTCCACGGCGCGGGCGACGAGGTCGTCGGCCTCCTGCTCGGAGTAGACTTCCGGCAGGGTGAGCCGCTCGACGATCAGCCAGTTCAGCGCCATGTGCAGCAGCCGTACGGAGGTCGCGTCGCCGGGCAGCCCGGACGACTGGTGCCCGGCGACGTTGGCGTCGACGTCGGCCCGCACGTTCCGGGTGAGCACCGCCCGCAGTTCGGGGCGCCGTGTCGCCTCCAGCCGCAGTTCCAGCAGCGCCAGGTAGCCCGTCCGGAAACCGGCGACCCGGCGGACGGTCTCGCGCATCACCGCGGCGAACTTCTCCCGGTCCTGCGCGCCTTCCAGGTGGCGGGCGACGGTCTCCTCGTCCGGCTGGAGGCGCTCGTAGATACGGGCGCCGACCTGGGTGAACAGGTCGTCGCGGTTGGCGAAGTAGTTGGACGCCGTCCCCGTGGGGACCCGGGCCGCGCCGTCCACCGCCCGGAAGGTCAGTCCCCGCGCGCCCTGCGCGGCCAGCACCTCGATGGCGGCGTCGATGAGCGCCGCTCGCCTCTCGTCGTTCCTGCGCACGATTGACACCACTCCACGTGTAGTCCTAATCTCCAAACAACGACAGGCATAGTACTACGGGTGGAGTCTCATATGCGTAAGCTCGTCTACTACATCGGCGTGTCCATCGACGGCCGCATCGCGGGCCCCGGCGGGGAGGCGGACTCCTATCCGGTCGGCGAGGGGGGGCCGCCGCCGCGTACAAGCCTGGGTCAACGAGCGCTATCCGGAGACCGTCCCCACGCAGTACCGTCCGCACGCGGGTCTCGCGGACATCCCCAACAAGCGCTTCGACACCGTCCTGATGGGGCTGAACACCTACCGGGCCGTGCTCGACCAGGGGATCGGCAGCCCGTACGAGCACCTGCGGCAGTACGTCGCCTCCAGTTCCCTGGACCGCATCGACGACCCGGCGGTGGAGCTGGTGCGCGACCCCGGCGCGCTCGTCGAGGGCGGATTCGATCCCACCGCGTTCACCCCGACCGACCACAGGTCGTTCCCCAACGGAGCAGGCATCACCTGGTACGCGCGGGGGCCGGTGCATGACTCCCTCAACGGAGGTGAATGGTGCGGGTGGGATCGGGTAAGGCGGGGACTCGACCGTCCATAGGAGGTGCCGATGAACGAACGGATATCGGCCGAGGCGGAGCTGGCCTGGGAAGACTTTCACCGGCTCGTCAATATGACCTCGGACGAGCTGCGCACCTGGCTGCTCACCGACGCGTCGGGCGAGGAGGCGTTCCCCGGGGAGGGGCACGAGGCCGGGGTGTCGGAGCTCGGCTCCCGGGTCGTGGACATTCTGCGCAAGCGGAAGGTCGACCTGACCGGCGGGGACGCCGAGGTGATGCAGGAGGTCGTCGACTACGTGGAGGAACACCTGGACCACCCTCCGCCCGACGAGGCGGGGGACGAGCGGTGGCGGCACGAGCTGATGAGCGTGGGGCACGATCCGCTGCGTCCCGAGCCGTCCACCGCGTGACGAACGAGCGGACGAGGAGGAGACGATGCCGAATCCGCAGCAACCGGAGATGCGCCGCACCGAGCGGACCTCCGTGACGAACGAGCCGGCGCCGGAGGCCACGGACCCGAAGAAGACGGGCGGAGGCCACGCGCACGGCACGGACAAGGGGAGCAAGGGCGGCGGGAAGGGCGGCGGGACGCCGCCGGACCAGCGGCCGCCGCATCCGGACTGACGCGACGGTCGACGGGGGCCCGCGGGCCCCCGTCGACGCGTGCCGGGCGGCTCAGCCGGATTCCGCGAGCAGGTGGACGATGCCCGCCGGGTTCTTGATCCAGTGGGTTCGGGATTCGAGTTCGTTCAGTGGTTCGATCTCGTCGCACGGGCGGATGCCGGTCTCGGCCAGTGCGGCCGTCGCCGCGTCGAGGTCGTCGGTGTGGAGTTGCAGCCACAGGTCGGGCCGGCTGTAGTTGTCGACGCAGTCCAGCCACAGCGTGTTAGGACCGAACTGCACCGAATGAGTCCTTGAGACGGTCGGGGCGTAGGAAACGTCCTCTTCTGTGACGGTGAAGCCCAAGGTGTCGCGATAGAAGGCCACGGTGGCCTCGTACTGCGCCTTGGGAATCTTCATGGCGATGTTCAGGCCGGCGGTGAACTCAGGCTGGTTCATTGCTGTGCGGCTCCTTGGCCGGGTGTCGGGTGGCGGTGGCGTCCAGTGCGCGTTCCAATGCGGTCAGCCGGGAATCCCACCTGTCGGCGAGCGTGGCCAGCCACACCTGGGCCGCGCGGATGGGAGCCGGTTCCAACCGGTAGGGGCGGCGGCGGCCGACCGGTTCACCGGAGCTGATCAGACCCGCTTCGGCGAGCTGGTCGAGGTGCTTGGCCACCGCCTGCCGGCTGATCGGCAGGCGCTGCGCCAGCTCGGTGACCGTCGCGGGTCCGGCGCGGGCGAGTTCGTCCAGCAGCGCCCGCCGGGTCGGCTCGGTGAGCGCCGCGAACACCGCGACGGCCTGCTCCTGCGGATCAGGCGGCCGCATCGAGGTAGGACTCCAGGTCGCCGAGCTCTGCGGACCATCCGTGGCTGTTGGCCCGGTGGGCGGACCGGGCGACGTGGTCGGCGGCTCGGGAGAACCCGCTCTCCACCAGACGCAGCCGCGTCCCGTCCGCTACGGGCTCCAAGGTGAAGGTCACCAGCGTCCGGGGTGCGTCGTCCTCCGGACAGCCCTCGATCGGCCATGTGAACGCCAAACGGTGCGGTGGTTCCACGATCGTGATCGTGGCGACGGATTCTTGGTCGAGGTCCTCCCAGCGGAAGTACGCCCGCCCGCCGGGCCGAAGGTCGATCTCGGCCACCGAGCCGAACCACTGCGACAAACCCTCGGCGGTGGTCAGCGCGGCCCACACCCGCTCGACAGGGTGCCGCAGCGTCCTCTCGCGTTCGATCCTGTCCGAGACCACGCCCCCTCCTTCGCAACCTTGGAGTTGCCATCAAGATGGCAACTTAACGGTTGCGATAGGCGTCCGCAAGCCCGGCCGCGGCGCTAGCGCGTGACGTCCATGATCCGGAGGATCTCGCGGACGAGCAGGCCGGGCTCGGTGAACGGGACCAGGTAGCCGGACTTCTCGGCGACGATGTGGCGGCCCTGCGGCAGGGTCTCGGCGCGGGCCCGGTGCGCGGTGTTGAGGGAGGCGCGGCCCCCGCCGCCGACTCCGCCGGAGCGGCGGCCGGAGATGAGCGTGACCGGCACGTCCGGCAGCTTCGGCGGGTCGTCCCGCAGGCGCCGCAGGTCGTCGAGGAAGTGCTCCATCTCCGCCAGGTGCACGCGGGTGGCCTCGACGGTGCCGTCCTCCTCGCGGAAGGCGGTCGCGGCGGCCTCCGGCAGCTTGGCGGCGAGGCGGTTGACGCTGAGCCGGAAGAGTCCGAGCCGGGCCGCCGTCGGGTCGGTGACCGAGCTGAGCCACAGCCGTCGCCTGGTGCCCGGCATGAAGTAGTGGTCGCTGGCCTCGTCGTCCTGGTCGACGAGGAGGATCCCGGTGACGCGGCCGGGCGTCTCGGCCGCGACGCGCCGGACGATCGGGCCGCCCCAGTCGTGGCCGACGAGGATGAACGGGCCGTCGCCGAGGTGGTCGAGGACGTCCTGCAGGTCGGAGACCAGGCGGGACAGGGTGCGGGGCTCGGGGTCGGCCGGGCTGCGGCCGAGGCCGCTGCGGTCGTAGACGACGGCGGTGGCCCGTCCGGCGAGCGCGGGGACGACCTTGCCCCACATGTTCCGGGAGGCGCCCGCGCCGGACTCGAACACGATGACGGGGCCGCCCTCGCCGTGCCGTTCGAGATGGAGCTCGCGCCCGTCGCGCGTCCGGGCGTGCTCGCTGACCATGGGCCGCAACCTCCGAGGCGACTGGCGGCCAGAACGGGGGAGCGGCCGCTCTCCCGGTCAGCCTAACGGCCCGGACGGGCGCTAGGTTCGGGTCTGCGGGGTGTAGCCGTCGTCCTCGCCGCCGGGGGTCTCGGCCTCGGCGTTGGGCGGGTCGGTGGGGCCGGGCGTGTGCTCCTCGGCGAAGTCGGGCTCGGGCTCTCCGGGATCGTCGCGCCGGTCCGCGAGAGGCTTGTCTTCGTCGCGCTTGTCCTGGTTCATTCTGCACGGTTACCCGGAGGGCGGCCTTTGACTCCAGAGTAGCCTGGCGATCGTGCTTTACGGGCGGGACGAGGAGACGGCGGCGATCGACCGGTTGCTCGAGGGGGCTCGGGACGGACGCAGCGGGCTGCTCGTCCTCCGGGGCGAGGCGGGCATCGGGAAGTCGGCGCTGCTGGAGTACGCGGCGGACGCGGCGGACGGCATGCGCGTGGTGCGCGCGACGGGCGTCGAGTACGAGAGCGGGATGCCGTACGCGGGCCTGCACATGCTGCTCGGGCGGCATCTGGACGGGGTCGCGGGGCTGCCGGACGCGCAGGCGGGGGCGCTGCGGGCGGCCCTCGGGATGGGCGGCGACCGGGGGGACGGCGACCGGTTCCTGGTGGGGCTCGCGGTGCTGACGCTGCTGGCCGATCTGGCGGAGGAGCGGCCGCTGGTGGTGCTGGTCGACGACGTGCAGTGGCTGGACGCGCCGTCGGCGGAGGCGCTGCTGTTCGCGGCGCGGCGGCTGCGGGCCGAGCCGATCGCGGTGCTGCTGGCGGCGCGGGAGCCGGGGGACTTCCGGGCGCCGGGGCTGCCGGAGCTGCGGCTGGGCGGGCTCGCCGCGGAGGCGGCCGAGCGGCTGCTGGCCGGACGGGCCGCGGAGCTGCCGAGGCACGTGCACCACGAGGTGCTGGTCGCGGCGATGGGCAATCCGCTCGCGCTGCTGGAGCTGCCGGGGACGGAGGTCGGTTCGTCGGCGTACGAGCGGATCCGGCGGTCGTTCGCCGCGCAGATCGCGGGGCTGCCGGAGCCGTCGCGGGTGTTCGTGCTGCTGGTGGCGTCCGACGATCTCGGGGACGCCGGGGTCGTGACGGACGCGGCGGCGCGGCTGGGCGCGTCCATCGCGGACCTGGAGCCGGCGGAGCGCGCGGGGCTGCTGCGCGGGACGGCGGAGGGACGCATCGAGGTGCGGCACCCGCTGGTCCGGACGGCGGCGTACGGGGACGAGCCGCTGCCGCGGCGGCTGGAGGCGCACCGGGCGCTCGCTGAGGCGTACGGGCGGCGCGGCGACGCGTGCCATCGGGCGTTCCACCTGGCGCGTTCGGTGACCGGACCGGACGAGGCGGTCGCGGCGGTCCTGGAGGCGACGGCGGAGACGGAGCGGACCGCGGGCGGGAACGCGTCGGTCGCGGCGATGTACGAGTCCGCGGCGGGGCTGAGCACCGATCGGGCGGAGCGCGGGCGGCGGCTGGCGGTGGCGGCGCGGGCGGCGGCGGACGCGGGGCTGGGGGAGCGGGCGGTCGAGCTGGCGGGACGCGCCGAGCGGGACCTGCCGGATCCGCTGGCGCGGGCGGAGCTGACGCTGATCCGGGCGGCGCTCGCCGACGAGCAGGACCGGACGCGGGAGGCGTCCCGGCTGTACGCGGACACGGCCGCGTCGGTCGCGGAGGTGGACCCGCAGACGTCCGGCTACCTGTTCTTCCAGGCGGCGTCGGCGGCCGCGAACGCCGGCGACTTCGCGGCGATGGAGGAGATCGCGGCGCGCGGCGCGGCGCTGGACCTGCCGGGCGTCCCGCACCTGCGGGCCCTGGCCAGGGTGTTCGCGGGGCACAACCCGCTGGCGGAGGCGTCGAGCGCGGACGGGATGGCGGCGCTGCGCGAGCTGATCGACGTGATGGCGAACTGCCTCGGGCCGCGCGACCGGGTGCGGGCGGTGCTGTGGCGCCTGATGCAGGGTGACGTGGCGGGCGCGGCGGAGCGGTCGGCGGAGCTGGAGGCGCGGTTCCGCGAGCAGGGCGCGATCGGGCTGCTGCCGCCCGTCCTGATGATCAGGGCGCGGACGGACCTGATGCTGGGGCGGCACCGGGACGCGCTGACGGGCGCGACGGAGGGGCTGCGGATCGCGGTCGACACCGGGCAGCACCGCATCCGCGTCTACCTGGACACGGTGCTGGCGCAGCTCGCCGCGATCGAGGGCGACGAGGAGCGCTGCGCGGAGCTGTCTGAGGAGGCGATGGCGCGGGGCGTGCCGCCGAGCAGCGTGCACGCGGCGGCGGCGCGCGCGCTGCTCGACCTGGGGCTCGGACGGCACGAGTCCGCCCGGCAGCGGCTGGTGGAGGTGATCGCGGGGCCGCAGCGGCAGGGCGCCGCCGCCGCGCTGCCCGACCTGGTCGAGGCGGCCGTGCGCTCCGGGCGTCCGGACGACGGGCGGGACGCGGCGGCCTGGTACCGGGGGTGGGCCGCGCAGGCGGGACGGCCGTGGACGGAGGCGATCGCGCTGCGCTGCGAGGCCCTCCTCGCGGACGGCGACGCGGCGGAC
The DNA here is from genome assembly GCF_014648495.1 of Actinomadura cremea. Taxonomy (GTDB): domain Bacteria; phylum Actinomycetota; class Actinomycetes; order Streptosporangiales; family Streptosporangiaceae; genus Spirillospora; species Spirillospora cremea. The sequence continues at coordinate 570,572 of NZ_BMRF01000001.1, read as the reverse complement.
GCGGCGTACACGCGCGCGCTGGAACTGCATCGCGAGGGCGGGATGCCGTTCGAGCGCGCGCGCACCGAGCTGCTGTACGGGGAGTGGCTGCGCCGGGCTCGGCGGCGGAACGACGCGCGGGCGGTCCTGCACGCGGCGCTGGAGGGGTTCGAGCGGCTCGGCGCCGCGCCCTGGGCGGAGCGGGCGCGGGGCGAGCTGCGGGCGGCGGGGGAGAGCCTCGGCGACGGGGCCGCGCCGGACGACCTGGCGGCGCGGCTCACGCCGCAGGAACTGCAGGTCGTCCGGATGGCGGCGACGGGGCTGAGCAACCGGGAGATAGGCGCGCAGCTGTTCCTCAGTCCCAGGACCGTCGGCTACCACCTGTACAAGGCGTATCCCAAGCTCGGGGTGGCGTCGCGCGGCGAACTGGCCCGGCTGGATCTCTAGCTAGTCCAAGGGGCGCGCGGGCGTGACCTCCTGGGAGTGGACGATGACGTCGAACAGCGTGCCGGGCGAGGCGCCCCCCACGTGGTGGCCGGCGTCGTCCTCGGGCCGGTAGCCGGGGCCGATCACCCGGACGGGTGCGGGCGTGCCCAGCCACGCGCCGACCGCGTCCGTCCCGGTCCGCGCCTCGCGCAGGTCGAGGAGGTAGTGCGGCGGACCGGCCGTGCCGAGGACCGCGTCGCCGAACGAGGCGGCGGGCGAGGGGACGCGCACGCCGCCGTGCACGGCGCCGTGGTCGAAGGTCAGCCCGATCGGGAGGAAGCGGGCGCCGAGCCGGCGCCGCAGGAGGCCGCCCGCGTTCGTCCGGGCCGGGCTCGGGCCGGGGTCGGCCTCGCGGCTCGCCCTCCCCCGCGCCAGTTCGCCGTTCATTACCGTCTCGCCCGCGGACGCGTGCGCGGTGCCGCCCCAGTAGACGACGCCGGTGCCGGTGTGCTCGTGCCACCAGAGGATGTTCTCCGCGAACCGGGCCTCGACGCGCTCGATGTCGAGGACGGGCAGGGCGTGCAGGTGGTGGAAGTCGGCGATCGCCTGCGCGTGCCGGACGGCGAGCGGGTCGACCGGCAGCGACCGGACGAGCGCGAGCGCGTGTTCGGCCCGCTCGATCAGCGGCGGCTTGTCCGGGAGTGCCCGGTAGCGCGCGACGTGCTCGTCGATCGGGACGGCCGGGCGCAGCGGGGCGAGGAGTTCGGCGAGTTCGGCGGCCCGGTCGGGGGCCGCGCGCCGGACGTGCTCGACGACCGTGTCGTAGCCGGTGGCGCGGGTCGCGCCGAAGTCGAGCCCGACGATCCGGACGGGATCGCCTTGGTGCCGCTCGTTGAACGCGCGGATCCACCGCAGCGCGTCCAGTACTTCGGCCGTCTGCCAGGGCAGCCACGCGCCGCGGAGCGCCGCGGCGGGGTCGTCGCGGCCGGTGCGGGCGTAGGCGTCGAGCCGCAGGCCGGTGGTCCAGTCCTCTTCCAGGGCGAGGGTGCGGTACCCCAGCTCCTCGACCAGGAACCGCAGCATCCGGTGTTGCAGGACGAACAGTTCGTGCGCCCCGCGCGTGGCGGTCGCCAGGGCGGTGACGGCGGTGCCGCGGGCCGCGCCGCGGAGCGGTTCGAGGTCGGTGAGCGGCCCGTCCGCGGTGTCGGCGCGGACGGGCCGCGCGGTGGCGGCGATCCAGTCGGTCACGGTCTTCTCGCTGGTCATCGGTTCTCCTTCCGGTACCGACGACGCTAGGGAGGACGACCGCGGCGGGGCATCCGTCAGGTGACCGGTCAGCCGATGGGGGTTCCGGCGACCTGGCGGGTCGTGACGTTGACGCGGTTCCAGGCGTTGATCGCCGCGATGGCCATGATGAGGGCCGCGAGGCTCTCCTCGTCGTAGGCGTCGGCGGCCTCGTCCCACACGTCGTCGGGGACGCCCGCCGGGTTGTCGGCGAGGCGGGTGGCGGCCTCGGCGAGGGCGAGCGCGGCGCGCTCCTCGTCGGTGAAGTACGGCGACTCGCGCCACGCGGCGACCGACCAGAGGCGCTCGTCGGTCTCGCCCGCCTTCTTGGCGTCGCGGGCGTGCATGTCGACGCAGAAGCCGCAGCCGTTGATCTGGCTGACGCGGAGCCGGACGAGTTCGAGGGTGCTGTCGGGGACGGGGCTGCGCGACAGGAAGCCCTCCAGGTCCAGCATCGCCTTGAAGCCCTCGGCGGCGATGGCGGGGACGTTGCTCATGCGCGGTTCCATGATTTCCTTTCCTGGATGGGGAATATCCAGTTTTCGGGTCGAGGTCGGCGCCGGTGGCCGACCCGGGGCGGTCGGTCGGTCGGTGGGTCAGTTGCGGGCGTACCAGGTGCGGACCTGGTCCGGGAGGTCGGGGTTGCCGCGCGTCGCCGCCGTGTTCACGTCGGCGAGCGTCTGCGCCGCCAGGGCCTTGCGCCAGGCCAGTTCGGCCTTGCGCATGGCGGTGTTGACGGCGCAGGGCGCGCGGAAGAGCGACTCGGGCGCCTCCGCACCGACGCCGCGCCGCCGGATCTCGGTGCACTGGAACGCCGGTTCCGGGCCCTCGATGGCGGTGACGACGTCCATCATCGTGATCCGCTCCAGCGGGCGCGCGAGCCGGAACCCGCCGCGCGCGCCCGGTGTCGAGGTGACGATGCCGGCCTTGACCAGGGCCTGGAGCTGCTTGTTCAGGTACGGGCGGGGGAGGTCGTAGCCGGCGGCGATCCGCGCGGTCGACACCGGGTCGTCGCCGCCGAGCCAGTCGAGCAGCAGGCAGCAGTGGACCGCCCACTCGACTCCCTCGCTCATCCGCATGATCTGGATATTACATATCCAGGTTATGCCGCGCCACCCCGGGCGCCGCCCCGCTCACGCCCGCTCCTCCAGCCACGCGACGAGCCGTCCGGGGTCGTCGCCCTCCAGCGTGATCGCGAAGTCCGCGGCCAGGACGTCCGGGAGTTCGGCGGGCGCGTGCGAGCGGGACTCGACGGACCCGTCCGGACGCGTGACGGTGACGGTCGTCCCGTCCAGCACGCGGTGCGACTCGGGCAGGAACCGCTGGACGAACGGGCGCGTCGCGAACGGCGAGCGCGGGTGCGCGTACACGTGGAAGTTGAGCGTCTCGAAGTCGACGCGGAACGCCTCGTTCACGGGGAAGATGTGCCGCCGCAGCCAGCCGCCCGGGTCGCGCTGGTACAGCTCCCAGCCGCCGGAGCCGTCCCGCCGGAGGCGGTAGCCCCAGCCGTCCTGCTCGTCCTGCGCGCCGTCGCGGAGGCGCAGCGGCTCCAGCGGGCCGCCGCCGAACCCCACGTCGCCGAGCCAGCCCGGTTCGTCCGGGTCCTGGCCGGGGAGGCGGACGTGCAGGATGCCGTGCGTGGGCGGGCGGAGCTTCTCCGCGCCCATCATCACGCGCCCGAGCAGCCCGGAAACCTCGAAGCCGTGCCGCTCCAGCGCCGCCGCGAACAGGACGCTGTGCTCGAAGCAGTAGCCGCCGCGCGGCCGGTCGACCAGCTTGGCCTGGACGGACTCCAGGTCGACCTCGACGGGCCGGCCCAGCATGATCTCCAGGTTCTCGAACGGGATGGACGTGACGTGCGCGCGGTGCAGGGCGCGCAGCGTCTCCTCCGTCGGCGGGAGCCCGGCGCCGAGGCCGATCCGCTCCAGGTAGGCGGGCAGGTCGAGCGCGTCGCCGCGCCAGCCGAGGCCGAGGTCTTCCGTGGTCATCGGGACGTCCTCTCGGGGATGTTTCCGTCAAAGGGGGAAACACCGAGAACGTCCTTGATCCTCCCGGCTATCCGGTCGACCTCCCGCCGCTCGCCCGGCGGCAGCGGCGCCCCGGACGACGCCCGCAGCGCGGCCGCCTCGCGCAGCAGCCGCGCTCCCTGCCCGTGCAGGCCCGCGAGGGAGCGCGCCCCGGCCAGCCCCTCCAGCGCGAGCGCGATCGCGCGCGGGTCGCCGGTCTCGCGGGCGGCGGCCAGGCCCTCGGTGTGCAGGGCGAGCGCCGCGTCCGCGTCGCCGCGCTCCTCGGCGATGAAGCCGAGCTGCGCGTGCACGAACGCGATCCCGGCCGTCCCGCCGATGTCGCGCAGCCAGGCGAGGGGCGCGCGCAGGTGCGCCTCGGCGGCGTCCGGCTCGCCGCGCGCCCGCGCGACCAGGCCGAGGCCCAGCTCGGCGAACTCCTCGGCGGACGTCGCCGCGTGCCGCGTCGCCGTGCACAGGGCGCGTTCGTGCAGGTCGTGGGCCTCGCCGAGGTCGCCGCTCAGAAGCGCGATCCGGCCCAGCCCGGCGAGCCGGAACGACGCCTCCGGCCACATCCCGAGGTCCTCGGCGAGCCGCAGCCCGGCCCGCAGCCGCCGCGCGGCCGCCGCGTAGTCGCCGGTGATCTCGGCGTGCTGGGCGAGCACGTCGGTGGCTTCGAGGCGTCCCCACGGGTCGCCGAGCGCGTCGAAGACCTCCAGGCTCGCGGCGGCGTCGGCCCGCATGGACGCCACGTCCCCGCGCCCGACGGCGAGCATCGCGCGGGTGGCGAGCGCGGCGGCCGTGTGCCAGCGGTCGGCGCGCGCACGGAAGACGGCCAGGGCCTCGTTCACGCGCTCATGCGCGACGGTCATATCGCCGTAGGCCCAGTGAACGCGGCTCAGGAGCCACTGCGCCTTCGCTCTGGCGAACCCATCGGCGTCCTCGTACCGCTCCAGTGCGGTGCGGCGCAGATCGTCGGCGTCGGTGCTCTCGCCGGACGCCATCGTCATCGCCGCGAGCCACGTCTCCGCCTCCAACCGCCCGGGGCCGCCGGGCGCGGACTCCAGGACGTCCGCGAACGCGCTCCGGGCCTCGCCGAAGCGGCCCCGCAGGAACCAGTACCAGGCCAGCGCGTTCGCCAGCCGGAGCGCGAGGTCCGGCGGCGCGTGCTCCAGGGCCGCGCGCAGCCCGGCGGCCTCCGCGTCGAGCCGCCCGAGCCACCGCGCCTGCCCCGGACCGCGCAGCCCGTCCGCCGCCCGCTCCGCGAGATCGACCAGGTGGCGGACGTGCCGCAGCCGCAGCTCGTCCTCCTCGCCCGCCTCCCGCAGCCGCTCCAGCCCGTACGCGGCGATCGACTCCAGCAGCCGGTACCGGCCGTCCGCGCCCCGCGCGACCAGGGAACGGTCCACCAGCCGGGCGAGCACGTCGAGGCCCGCGCCGGACACCTCCGCCGCCGCCTCCGCCGTGCAGCCGCCCGCGTGCACCGCCAGCCGCCGCAGCGCCGCGCGCTCGCCGCCGTCCAGCAGCCCCCAGCTCCAGTCGATCGTCGCGCGCAGCGTCCGCTGCCGCTCCGGGCCCCGCCGCGCGCCCGCCAGCACCCCGAACCGGTCGTCCAGCGCCGCCGCCAGCTCCCGCACCCCGAGGGCCCGGACGCGCGTCGCCGCGAGTTCGAGCGCCAGCGGGACGCCGTCCAGCCGCCGGCAGATCGACGCGACCCACGGCGCCGTCGCCGCGTCCAGCGCGAACCCGGGCGCCGCCGCCGACGCCCGCGCGACGAACAGCCGGACCGCCCCGTACCGCCGCAGGTCGTCCGGGTCGCTCCGGCCGCCCGGCAGGTCCAGCGGCGGGACGATCGCGAGCCGCTCGCCCGGAACGCCGAGCGGCTCGCGCGAGGTGGCGAGGACCCGCAGCCCGGGTGCGCCCGCCAGCAGCCGTTCCACCAGCTCGGCGGCCGGTTCGGCGACGTGCTCGCAGTTGTCGAGGACGAGCAGCGCGCGGCGCCCGCGCAGCGCGTCGGCGAGCCGGTCCACGATCCCCGCGCCCGGATCGGCCGGTTCGTCCCGCAGGCCCAGCGTGCGCGCGACCGGCTCGGCGACGTCCGCCGCCGTCCGGGGCCGCAGCGGCGCCAGCTCGACGAACCACACGCCGTCCGGATGGTCGGCCGCCGCACGCCCCGCCGTCTCCAGCGCGAGCCGCGTCTTCCCGACGCCGCCCGAACCGGTCAGCGTCACGAGGCGGTGCTCCCGCAGGGCGTCGCGGGCCCGGTCCACCGCCGCGTCCCGTCCGATCAGCTCGTCCAGCGGCACCGGCAGCCGCACGACCGGCCTCGGCCGCACCGGCCCGGCGGGCCGGTCGTCGAGGATCTCCTGGTACAGCTCCGCCAGTTCGGGGCTCGGATCGACGCCCAGCTCCTCGGCGAGCCGCTCGCGCAGGTCGTGGTACCCGGTGAGGGCCTCGCCGCGCCGCCCGGCCCGGTGCAGGGCGCGCAGGTGCGCCGCCCGCAGCCGCTCCCGCAGCGGCTCGCGCGCCACCGGCCCGGCCAGCTCCGCCGCCAGCGCCGCGTGCTCGCCCAGCTCCAGCCGCGTCTCCGCGTGCTCCTCCAGCGCCGCGAGCCGGCGCTCCTCCAGGTCGGTGATCGCGTCCCGGACGAACCCGGCGTCGGCGAAGTCGGCGAACGCGGGCCCCCGCCACAGCGCGAGCGCCTCGCCGAGCAGCCGCGTCCGGGCGAGGGGGTCGGTGGTGTCGCGGGCCCGGACGAGCAGCGCCGCGAACCGTCCCGCGTCGACCGCGTCCGGCCCGACGTCCAGGGCGTAGCCGGACGGACGGGTCGCGACGAGCGCCCGCGCGCCCGGTTCGGCGCCGTCCAGGACCTTCCGGAGCTGCGACACGCGCGCCTGGAGCGTCCCGGCCGGGTTGCGCGGGGGCCGGTCGCCCCACAGCGCGTCGATCAGCCGGTCCGCCGAGACCGTCCGTCCGGGGTCGGCCAGCAGCGCCGCGAGGACGGCGCGGACCTTCGTCTCCGGGACCCGCAGGGCCGTCCCGTCGCCCGTCCACACGGCGAGCGGCCCCAACACCCCGAAGCGCATTTCCTCACCGTATCTGCCGCTACGGACCGGCCCGAAGGCTTTCCGAAGCGCCTCCCGCGACCGTGGAGCCCTGACAACGAGGAGGAAACATGAAAGCTCCGGTGACGGTCGTCGGCCTCGGCCCGATGGGCAGGGCGATGGCGGAGACGTTCCTGAAGAACGGCCACCCGACCACCGTGTGGAACCGAACCGCGTCCAAGGCCGCCCCCTTGGTCGAGCAGGGAGCGACCCTTGCCGCGACCCCGGACGACGCGCTCGCCGCGTCCGAACTCGTGGTCATCAGCCAGACCGACTACAAGGCGATGTACGACTCGCTGGACGGCGCCCGGTTGAAGGGCCGCGTCCTGGTGAACCTCAGCTCCGGCAGCCCGGACGAGCTGCGCCGCGCGGGCGACTGGGCGTCCGGCAACGGCGCCGAACTCCTCACCGGAGGCGTCATGACGCCCCCGCCGGGGATCGGTCGGCCCGGCGCGTACATCATGTACAGCGGCCCGGAGGAAATCCTGGACCGGCACAGGGAGACCCTGCGCGAGCTGGGCGACACCACCTACGTCGGTGCCGACCTCGGGCTGTCGAACCTGTACTACCAGGCGCAGCTCTACCTGTTCTGGTCGACGATCGCCGCCTACATGCACTCGATCGCGATGCTGGAGTCGGCGGGCGTCTCCGCCGAGCAGTTCCGCCCGTTCGCGGCCGAGACGGTGACCTCGCTCGGCGTGGACGGGCCGATGGGCTTCCTGAGGATCGTCGCCGAGGAGATCGACGCGGGCACCCATCCGGGCGGCGAGAACAGCATGCTCATGCAGGCGGTCGGCGCCGACCACGTGGTCGAGACCGCCGAGGCCGCCGGCGTCGACACCCTCGGCCCGCGCGCCCTGCGCGACCTGTTCTGGCGCACCGTCAACGCCGGCCACGGCGCCGACGGCCTGAGCAGCGTGATCAAGGTGATCCGGAAGTCCTGACCGCCCGCCGCCGTCCGGCCCGCCGGGCGGTCAGGCGTCCGGGGGGAGCAGCAGGGTCAGGACGGTGGTCAGCGCCCGCTCGACGAGCTCGGGGGAGATCGCCTCGGGATCGGCGACGCGCTCGTTCGTCAGGCCGTTGGTCAGGCAGTGCAGGATCAGCGCGGCCAGGTCCGGGTCGACCGACGGGCGCGCGCCGGTGCGCTCGGCGACCTCGCCGATCGAACGGGACGCGGCGTCGCGCTGGGCCCGGCGCAGGGGCGCGAGGACCTCGCGGGTCCGTTCGTCGCGCCCCGCGCGGGCGGCGAACTCGAGGCCGAGCTGCGCGCGTCCGGTGTCGTCGACGATGCGGCGCGCGACCGTCCGGGCGACCCGGTCGAGGACGGGGCCGCGCTCGGCGCCGTCCGCGATCCCGGCCATCACGTCCTTGAGCTCCGCCTCGGCGCCGGCGTCGAGGATCGCGGCGAACAGGCCCTGCTTGCCGCCGAAGTTGGAGTAGACGGCCCCCTTGGTGAACCCGGCGGCGTGCGCGATGTCGTCGATCCGGGCGTCGTCGTAACCGCGCTCGGCGAAGACCCGCGCCGCCTCGTCGAGGAGCCTGCGCCGTACCTCCGCGCGGGGCGTCCGGGGGATCGGTCCGCTGTGCTCTGCCATGGGGTTAGCATACTGCAAGTACTCAATACTTTCAGTATCCAATTGGAGGCGCGACATGACCGGGCTCGATCTCCCCGTCCGCCGGACGCTCCCGCTGGCCGGTGCGGTCCTCGCCCTGGCGGCGCTGAGCGGCTGCGGCGCGTCGGCGGCGGACGCCGATCCCGAGCGGCGGAGCTTCGGCCCCGTCCCCGAGCGGCTCACGATCGCGGTGGACGGCGGAGCCCTCGACGTCCGTCCCGCCCGCGTGGACGAGGTCGAGGTGACGCGCCGGTTCGCCCGGTGGTCGGTCGTCGGCGGCGATCCCGGGACGACGTGGCGGCTGCGGGACGGGACGCTCACGCTGGCCACCGAGTGCGCGACGGTCATCGGCGGCTGCGACGTCCGGTACGAGGTCCGGGTGCCGGAGCGGGTGCCGGTCGCGGTCGAGGGGGACAGCGGGGCGGTCGCCGCGGCCGGGTTCCGCGCGGACCTGAAGGTCCGCACCGACAACGGCGCGATCACGGTCACCGGCGCGGCGGGCGGCCTCGACCTGGAGACGCAGAACGGGGAACTGCGGGTGTCGGGGAGCAGGTCGCCGCAGGTCCGGGCGGCGTCGGAGAACGGCGAGGTCGCCCTGTCCTTCGCCGCGGCGCCCGCGCGGGTGGGGGTGCGGACGGACAACGGGGCGGTGACGGTCGAGGTCCCCGAAGCCCGCTACCGGGTCACGACCCGCACCGACAACGGGGACGTCCGCGCCGGCGTGCCCGCGGACCCCGGCGGGCCGCACGCGATCGACGTCCGGACCGGGAGCGGGTCGATCACGCTCCGCACGGCCCCGGAATGACGGGCAAGCCCGACGGGCGAGTGCCACCGGGGCGGCGCTCACCCTTTCGGCGGATCGACCGCCTCCGTCCTGCTGATTTCGTCGCCCTGTCGACGATGTGACGGCACCCGGCCACCGGGTTCACGGCCCCGGTGGCGCCGCGAGGGGGAGGCGCATCTCGAAGTGGGCTCCGGCCAGGCCCCCCTCGGGGGCGTCGGTGATGCGGAGGGTGCCGCCGTAGATCTCGGCGATCTCGCGGGCGATGGGGAGGCCGAGCCCGGTGCCCTGAGGGTCGCGGCGGCGGGAGTCGGAGAGGCGGGCGAAGCGTTCGAAGACGCGCTCGCGGGCGTCCTCGGGGACGCCCGCGCCGTCGTCGGCGACCCGCAGGACGGCCGCGTCGCCGTCGCGCGCGACGGTCACCTCGATGCGGGAGTCGGCGTGCCGTTCGGCGTTGCCGAGGAGGTTGCCGATGACGCGGGAGACCCGGACCGGGTTCGCCTCGACGGCGACGCCGGGGTCGAGGCGGGTGCCGATGGGGGCGCCGGACGTGTGGCGCTCGACCTCGCGGCGGGCGAGGTCGGCGAGGTCGACGCGTTCGACCGGGACGGGCGCGCGGGAGTCGAGCCGGGACAGTTCGAGGAGGTCGACGACGATGTCGTTGAGCCGTTCGGTGTCGCGGAGGGCGGCGCGGAGCGTCTCGCGGCACCCGTCCGGATCGTCCTCGTCGAGCGCGACCTCCAGGCGGGTGCGCAGGCCGGTGATGGGATTGCGCAGGTCGTGGGACGCGTCGGAGATGAAGCGCCGCTCGCGGTTCATCGCCTCGTCGAGCCGTTCGAGCGTGCCGTTGACGGTCTCGGCGAGGCGCTGGATCTCGCCGCCGGTACGCGGGACGGGGACGCGGTGGGACAGGCCGCGGATGGTGAACTCGGACATGCCGGCGCGGATCCGGTCGACGGGGACGAACGCCTGCCCGATGGTCCGCCACGTCCACCAGCCGATCAGGCCGAGCAGCCCCGCGAGGGCCGCGGCCAGGGCGAGGGGGATCGGCCAGATCTGCCCGAGCAGGGGGATGGGTTCGGCGGCGATCACCGTGACGTCGCGGCCCCACCGGGTCTCGGGCAGCCGCAGGCCGAAGTAGCGCACGCAGCGGTCGCCGGCGGGGCGGCAGCTCCGGCCCTCGACGAGCAGCTCGCCGCGCGCGATGGCGCGCCGCCCGAGCGGGGGCCGGTTCGCGCCGCGGTCGTTGGCGCCGACGAGCCGTCCGTCCGGGCCGACGGCCTGGATCAGCGGCGCCTCGTCGCGCCGGGTGGCGAGGGCGTCGGCGGGACGCGCGCCGCCGAGCACGTCGAAGGCGACGCGTTCGGCGGTCTCCCGCGCGGTGTCCTCGGTCTGGTTGGTCAGGGCGTCGCGGGCGAGCAGCAGGACCAGGACGAACACCAGGGCCAGGACCAGCCCGGCGACCGTGACGGTGATCAGGGTCGCGCGGCCGCGCACCGAGAGGAGCGCGCGGCGACGCCGGCGGTCGAGCCGTTCTCGTCGTGCCACAGCCGATCCCCAGGGCGTCGCCTACAGTGATCATTCATCACTCAGGGTAGGCGATCGTGCCGGACGGGCGAGGGGGCGGTCGTGCGGAGGGCGTGCGGGCCCGGCCCCGGCCGGGTGGCCGGGGCCGGGGGGCGGTTCAGCGGCCCCGGTTGAGCTGCCGGGTCGGCATCTGCCGGGCGTTCCGCCGGTTGTTGTTGGCGAACGCCGCCGACTTCACGTCGGGCCCCTTGCGCTTGTTCTTCTTCTTCGCGCTCGGGAAGGGGATGTTCTCCTGGTTAATGGCACGCATAAATGAACCACCTCCGGGCAGGCTCGAATTCGGCCGAAATGAATGGCCGCGAAAAGGGTGAGCGGGCGTCATGGGGCCGGGACGGCACGCCGACGGCACAGGTCACGTGCATGCGGGCGAGCATGGACGCGGGCAGTGCGAGTGGGGTGCGTCACGGGACGGACGCCGAAGGATTCGGGAGCGGGCCGCGACGTCGCGTCGCGGGCGGCTCAACCGGAGAAGCATCAAAGCAGCATGGGTAGAAGATTGCCAGCCGCGGATCCGGATGTCAACCGGGAATTCCGATAAATGTGCACCGCCCTTTATGTGTCCCGCGGATGGCGCGATCCGTGGGGCACGTGTCGTTGACGCCACCGCAGGACGTGCCCGAGCCTGGAGTCATGCGCGTCGCGTTCGTGATCTACGAGGACTTCCAGGTGCTCGACCTGACCGGCCCCCACGAGGTGTTCGGCCATGCGGGCGGCTACGACCTGCGGGTCGTGGGGGCCGCGGCGGGGCCCGTCCGGTCGAGCGGCGGGCTGGCGGTGCACGCCGGGCACGGGGTCGCCGAACTGCCGCCGGACGGCGTCGACACGCTCGTGGTCGCGGGCGGCCGGGGCGTGGACGCGGCCCGCGCGGACGCCGCGCTCGTCGGCTGGATCGCGGCCGCGGCACGGCACGCGCGGCGCGTCGCGTCGGTGTGCAGCGGCGTGTTCCTGCTGGGCGCGGCCGGGCTCCTGGACGGGCGGCGCGTGACGACGCACTGGGCGCGCGAGGAGCAGCTCCGCCGCGAGCACCCGGAGGCGGCCGTCGACTGCGACCCGATCTTCGTCCGGGACGGGCGGCTGTGGACGTCCGCCGGGGTGACGGCGGGGATCGACCTGGCACTCGCCCTGGTGGAGGACGACCGCGGCCGGGCCGCGGCGCACGCCGCGGCGCGCGAGCTGGTGATGTTCCTGCGGCGGCCGGGGGGCCAGTCGCAGTTCAGCGTCCCGCTGTGGTCGCGGCAGCCGGAGACGGACCCGATCCGCGCGGCGGTGGCGGCGATCCAGGCCGATCCGGGGGCGCGGCACTCGATCGGCGACCTGGCGGAGCGCGCCGGGCTGAGCACCCGGCACCTCCAGCGCCGGTTCGCCGCCGAGCTGGGCGCCCCGCCCGCCGCCTACGTCGAGCGGGTGCGGGTGGAGGCGGCGCGGCGGGCGCTCGAGGAGGGCGGCGAGCCGGTCGAGACGCTGGCGCGGCGCCTCGGCTTCGGCACCGGCGAGACGCTCCGGCGGGTGTTCCACCGGCGGCTGGGCGTCGCGCCCGCCGACTACCGGAACCGGTTCAGAGGAACGAGGGAGGACGCATGACGACGTACGGGCTGCTGGTGTTCGAGGACGCCGAGGAGCTGGATTTCGCGGGGCCGTGGGAGGTGTTCGCGGTGTCGGCGACGCTGCGCGGCGCGGGCGACGAGACGGTCCTGGTCGCGGCGGGGCCGGAGCCGGTCCGGTGCGCGAAGGGGATGCGGGTCGTGCCCGACCGGACGTTCGACGACCACCCGGACCTGGACGTCCTGCTGGTCCCGGGCGGGCGCGGCGCGCGGGTGACGCAGCCGTACGACCCGGCGGTGACCGGGTGGATCGCGAAGACCGCCGCGCGGGCCGACTGGGTGACGAGCGTGTGCACGGGCTCGGTGCTGCTGCACGCGGCGGGCCCGGCGCGGGGGCGGCGCGTCGCCACGCACCGGGCGTTCGAGGACGAACTGGAGCGGCGGGGAGACGTCACCGTCGTGCGGGACGCGCGGTACGTGGTCGACGGGAACCTCGTCACCAGCCAGGGCGTGTCCGCCGGGATCGACATGTCCCTGTGGCTGGTGGGCCGTATCCACGGCCGCGACCACGCGCGCGCGGTGCGCGCCCACATCCAGTACGAGCCCGCCCCGCCGTACATGGCGGACACCCCGGAGTAGCCGCCTTGGGCAGGGCCCGCGCGCGCTGGGATCATCGCCACGACAGCGCGCGGAGGGAGAACGCCCATGGCACGGTTCCTGGACCGCCTTCTCGGTCTTCCCGAGGAGACGACCCCGGCGGTCGAGACGGCCCGCGACCTGCGCGTCCCGATGCCGGACGGGACGGTGCTGCGCGCCGACCTGCACCGGCCGCGCGGCGCGGGCCCGATGCCGGCCGTCCTGATCCGCACCCCGTACGGGCGGGGGCAGCGGATCGTGCGGCTGTTCACCGGCGTGCTGGCGAAGCGCGGGTTCCAGGTCGTCGTGCAGGACGTGCGGGGCATCGGCGGCTCGGGCGGGGAGTTCCGCGCGTTCCACCACGAACGGGACGACGGGCTCGCGACGCTGGCGTGGCTGCGGGCGCAGCCGTGGTGCGACGGCCGCGTCGCGATGGCCGGGGCGAGCTACCTCGGCTTCACGCAGTGGGCCGTCGCCCCGTACGCGGACCCGCCGCTGGCGGCGCTCGGCCTCGGCGTCACCGCGTCGGAGTTCGTCAGCTCGTTCTATCCGGGCGGGACGCTGGCCCTGTTCAACACGCTGGTGTGGTCGTCGTCGATGGGGACGCGGGACGACGGGTTCGCGCCGCTGCACGCGCGGCGCGTCCGGCGGGCGATGCGGCACCTGCCGGTCGGGGAGGCGGACCTGGCGGCGATCGGCCGCCCGGAGCCGTTCCTGCGGGACGTCGCCGGGCACACCGAGCCCGGCGACGGCTTCTGGGCCGCGACCGACCACAGCGCGGCCGTCGCCGCGACGACCGCGCCCGCGAGCATGGTGACGGGCTGGTGGGACCTGTTCCTGCGCGGGCAGCTCCGCGACTTCGCCGCGCTGGACGCCGCCGGGCGCGGCCCGCGCATCACGATCGGCCCGTGGGGACACGACGCGCGCGCGCTGCGGGCCGTCCTGTCCGACCAGGTGTCGTGGCTCGGCGCGCACCTGAACGGGGACGCCGCCGAGCTGCGGCGCGCGCCCGTCCGCCTGTACCTGCAAGGGGCCGGTCGCTGGCTCGACTTCGACCGGTGGCCGCCCCCGGAGACGGAACCCACGCCGCTCTACCTGTCCCAGGGGCTCACGTGGGACGAGCCGAAGGGGACGGACGCCCCTGCCACGTTCGTCTACGACCCGTTCGATCCCACGCCGAACATCGGCGGGCCGCTCCTGGCGCCGGGTAAAGGACGGCAGCGCGACAACGCCGCGATGGAGCGGCGCGGGGACGTCGCCGTCCTCACCGGCGCCCCGCTCGACCGCGACCTCGACCTGATCGGGCCGGTGTCGGCGAGCTTCCACGTCCGGACGAGCACCGGCCACGGCGACCTGTTCGTGCGGCTCTGCGACGTCGACGCGGACGGCGTGTCCCGGAACGTCACCGACGGCGTCCTGCGGATCGCCGAACCGGGGATCGTCCGCGCCGAGGTCGAGATGCACCCGACCGGCTACCGGTTCCGGCGCGGGCACCGGCTCCGGGTCGTCCTGGCGGGCGGCGCGTTCCCCCGGTTCGCCCGCAACCCGGGCACCGGCGAGCCGATCGGACGGGCGGTGGCGATGCGCCGCACGGGCTTCGAGGTGTTCCGGGACGCGTCCCGTCCGTCGGCGCTGACGCTGCCGGTCTGGCCGGGCTGACCCGTTCGGCGACCGGAACGCACTGTTTTGCGGGGGTTCATCCCTTGGTTGCAGCCCCGAACCGAACGCAGCATGTAGTCCACTCGTCGCACAGAGTGGCCCGCTCGTCGACCTGAGGGCCCGAACCCTCGAACCCCGCTGGACCTGCTCGCTACTTTCGACTCATCCGCCGCGCGCCGGTGCGAGTCGCTTCGGGGGGAGCGGCGAGCCCCAGAGAGCACCTGGCCGACGCGGCGGAACGGGGGGAGAGGGGTCACTTCGGGGGGAGTGGCCCCTCCGTCCCGCTTCCGGCGACTTTTGTCAGCCGTCGCAGAGACCGGCGAACCGAACGCGTCACCGGACACGAAGCACGGCGGCGCCGGGGCGTCCCACAATTCTGGGACCCGCGAGAACCCCCGTCGCGGGTTCGTCCAGTGAAGGGTCGCCCCCGATGAACATGCGTCCGACGCGTGTGCTCAGCGTGCTCCCCGCCGCGGTCCTCGCCGCGGGCGCCGCGCTCGCCCCGGCCGCGAGCGCCGCCGCACCGCCCGTCCCGCAGGTCGCCGCGAGCCCCTACGAGCGCGGGCCGGCGCCGTCCGAGGAGAGCGTCACCGCCGCCGAGGGCCCGTTCGAGTTCGAGACCATCGACGTCCCCGCCGGCAGCGGCGACGGATTCAACCAGGGCACGATCTACGCGCCGACCGACCGGAGCCAGGGGACGTTCGGCGCGATCGCCGTGTCGCCCGGGTTCGTCTCGCCCGAGGCCCTGGTCTCCTGGTACGGACCGCGCCTGGCCTCGCAGGGCTTCGTCGTCATGACGATCGAGACGAACACGGTGCTGGACCTCCCGGCCATGCGGGGCGACCAGCTCCTCGCCGCGCTCGACTACCTGACCGGCGCCGCCAGCCCCGTCGCGGACCGCGTCGACCCGGACCGGCTCGCCGTCATGGGCCACTCGATGGGCGGCGGCGGGACGCTCGAGGCCGCGAGCAGGCGCACCGACCTGCGGGCCGCCGTGCCGCTCGCCCCCTGGAACCTGACCTCCGACTGGAGCGCCGTCCGGACCCCGACGATGATCCTGGGCGCGCAGAACGACTTCATCGCCGCGAACGGCCTGCACTCGGAGCCGTTCTACGAGGGGCTCACGTCCGCGCCGGAGAAGGCGTACGCGGAGCTCGAGAACACCGGCCACATGTCCTTCAACACCCCGAACGACACGATCGCCAAGTACACGATCGCATGGATGAAGCGGTACGTCGACGACGACGCCCGCTACGAGCGGTTCCTCTGCCCGGCGCCGTCGGACGACCCGGCCCTGATCGAGTACCGGGACACCTGCCCCGGCGGCTGACCGGCGAGCAGGGCATTTTGGTCGTGGGCGCAAAGCGTCGCGCGCGAAAGATGTCCGAAAGTGAGAAGTCTCGCGTGAGCGGACGTCCCACAATTCTGGCACCCGCGAACCCCCCGTCGCGGGCTCGTCCAGTGAAGGGTACGCCCCGATGAACAAGCGTCTGACGCGTGCGCTCGGCATGCTCCCCGCGGCGGTCCTCGCCGCGGGGGCCGCCGTGGCGCCGGCCCCGGCGGCCGCGGCCGCGCCGCTCGCCCCGCAGGCGGCCGAGAACCCGTACCAACGGGGACCGGCGCCGACCGACCAGAGCATCATCGCCGACAAGGGCTCGTTCGACGTCGAGCGGATCAGCGTCGGCTCGTGGAGCGGGCCGGGCTTCAACAAGGGCACGATCTACGCGCCGAAGGACCGCAGCCAGGGGACGTTCGGCGCGATCGCCGTGTCGCCCGGGTTCGTCTCGCCCGAGTTCCTCGTCTCCTGGTACGGCGAGCGGCTCGCGTCCCGCGGCTTCGTCGTCATGACGATCGAGACCACCACGCTGCTCGACCAGCCCGCCCAGCGCGGCGACCAGCTCCTCGCCGCGCTCGACTACCTGGCGAGCGGCGACAACCCGGTGCGCGACCGCGTCGACCCGGACCGGCTCGCCGTCATGGGCCACTCGATGGGCGGCGGCGGGACCCTGCACGCCGTCAAGGAGCGCACGTCGCTGAAGGCCGCCGTCCCGCTCATGCCGTGGAACCTGTTCACCGACTGGGGCGACGTCCGGACCCCGACGATGATCATCGGTGCGCAGAACGACCTGATCGCGTCCGTCGGCCTGCACTCGGAGCCGTTCTACAACAGCCTGCGGTCCGCGCGGGAGAAGGCGTACCTGGAGGTCAAGGGCGCCGGGCACCTGGTCGCGAACTCCCCGAACGACACGATCGCCAAGTACTCGATCGCGTGGATGAAGCGGTACGTCGACGACGACACCCGCTACGAGCGGTTCCTCTGCCCGGCCCCGAGCGGCGACCGCAACATCTCCGAGTACCGCGACACCTGCCCCGGCAGCTGACCCCGCCCGACCCGACCCCGCCCCGCGCCCCGGCGGCCCGGCCCCCGGGCCGCCGGGGCGCGGCCCTGCCCGGCGAGCGCGGCGCTCGGACGACACGCCGCACGGCGCGCGAAGTCGGTCTTTCCCGCACCAGGAGGTTCCAGAGTGGGGTCGCTCCCGTGCGGGAAAGAGCATCTCCACTCCGGGCCGTCGGCGGAATTCTCCGTAAAGGAATCGCCTCCCACGTCTTCATCGCGCGTGCGGTCGGCCAAACTCATGGAGATCTTCAGCGCGGTCGGGGTGTTTTCCGTGAAGTGTCCCGAGTAGTGGTGATGCCCCTTTCTGTGGAGGGCGGGCGCGGTAGTCTCCGGAAACTTGACGCGGCGGAAGTCGACTTCACCGGCGGGCTGCGAAATGGTCTCCCCCATGGATTCACTAATTCGCGGAAGCAGGGAGTCCGGCCCCACCGGATGGCTGCTCACCTTCCTCCACGCGCGGGAACGGGGCCTGCGCACCCACGCGGGCCTGGCGGCGGGCCCGGCGGAATGGCTGATGGTCTTCCTGGAGGTCGAGAGCGCCGAACTGGCCGCCCGGCGGCAGCAGCGGCCCGCCACCCTCCTCTCCCGCCGGGGCAAGGCCGAGGAGCCCTCCTTCGGGCGGCTCACCGCACGCAGCGCATAGAGCGGAAACAAATGATCATCGAAATGCTGCTCGCCGCGCTGATCGGCGGCGCCATCGGAATCGCCGAACTGGTCGCGCGCTACCGCGACAAGCCGTTCGCGGCCGTGCTCTCCCCCGGCGGACTCCTGTTCGTCCTCGTCAACGTGAGCGCGGCCGTCGTCGCGCTCATCATGGTCACGGCCGCCGGATGGACGTTCGGCCTGCCCGCCGCGATGCCCGAGGCCGCGGTCGTCGTGCGGGTGATGGCGGCCGGGCTCGGCTCCGCTGCCGTCCTGCGCATGTCGATCTCCCCGGCCCAGAGCAAGGGCGGCGGCACCGGCCCCATCGCCGTTCTGAACGGCATCCTCCGGATGGCCGAGGGCGAGCTGGAGCGCAAGCGCGCGCTCAGCCGGCTGTCGCACAACGACCTGTCGGGGCTGTCGTTCGAGCGCGACCACGCCGCCCTCGCCGAGCTGTGCTGCCACCTGATGCGCGAGTTCGACCTGGCCGAGGCGCAGCGGCTCGGCGGGCTCGCCGCCGAGCTGAGCGACCGCGACGACCTCACCGACGCCGACAAGCTCGACTGCTGGGGGCTGGAGCTGACCCGGCTGGTCGGCGAGCGCGCCCTCCGGCAGGCCGCCCGGCGGCTGCGGGACCGGCCCCGCGAGGAGCCCCGCCCGGCCGCCGCCGAACCCGAGCGCCCCGCCGCCCCCGAAACCGACCAGGAGTACGCGATGGAGCCCGCGGGCGCCGGGCAGATCCGCCCGCCGTCCAAGCCCGTGCCGTCCAAGCCCTCCCGGCTCGCCGCCGGCGCGGGGGGACGGGTGGAGCGCAAGTCGTTCGGCGACGTCTGAACCGCCGTGGAAATGCCGGTGCACCCGAAGGAGGGCGCACCGGCATTTCGCTCCCCCGGCTATTTCGGCCGGACGATCAATGGCGCGGCGAGATCGGCCCCGTCGCGGTCCTCGAGAGCGGACGCGATGCGGTGCAGCGCCTCGGCCATCGAGACGAGCGCCTGCACCTGGGCGGCCGCCATGAGACTCGCCGGGGAGGGGTCCGCCGCCTGCGCCTCCGCGGCCGCGTCACACGCCTGCTGGCTCCACCAATGCACCAGCTCACCCTATTGACCGACACTTCTCCGAGTACATCTCGCCGCGCGGAAGAAACGTAAATGAAAGGCTGCTGCCATGGAGATCGGGCCGCCCGTCCCGCCGGACGCGGAACCGCACGCCGAACACCCGCGCTGGGCCGTGAAGCCGTTGCGCCGGCTCACCACGCGGGAACTGGCCGAGGCGCTCGAATACCTGGAGCGGAACCGTCCGGACGACGACGTGCTGGGCCGCGCGCTCGCCGGCGAGTTCGCCCGCCGGACCGCCGCCGAGTACCACCGGACCGGGGAACGCGCCCGGCCCGGCGCCCGCCCGAACCTGTGAGCCCCGGGGTGCCGGCGCGACGCGCGGCCGTGTTAAGCAGGTGGCATGGGACGTGAGGTGCGGGTGCGCCGGGTGTACGAGCCGGCCGCCGAGGAGGACGGCACGCGGGTGCTCGTGGACCGGGTGTGGCCGCGGGGCCTGCCGAAGGACGAGGCGCGGCTCGACGCGTGGGCGAAGGACGTCGCGCCCTCGACGGAGCTGCGCAAATGGTACGGGCACGATCCGGCGAAGTTCTCCGAGTTCGAGCGCCGGTACCGGGCCGAACTCGCCGACCCCGAGCGCGCGGAGGCCGTCGGCAGGCTCCGCGACCTGGCCGCCGAGGGCACCGTCACGCTGCTGACGGCGACGAAGGACGCGGAGCGCAGTCAGGCCGCTGTTCTGGCGGATCGGCTGAGGTAGCGCGGGGGACCACCCGCCGGGTCAGCCGGCGGCCGAGCCGCTGCGCCGGGGCCTCGATCCAGCGCTGGGACGCCCAACTGACGGCGAGCAGCACGGCCAGGAACAGCAGCAGGCCGGGCAGGTCGTCCCGGCCGCCGAACCCGAGGAACTGGGCGGCCACCGCCAGCAGGATCGGGTGCAGCAGGTACAGCGAGTAGCTGACGGTGCCGAGCCCGGTCGCCCAGCGCGGGAACGTCCGGTCCCGCAGCAGCCACGCCGTCGCGAACGTCAGCGCGGCGAGCACCACCGCCCCCGACCACAGCAGCTGGTCGCGCCCCGATCCCGGTCCGGTGTGGACGACTCCGGCGGCGAGGGTGCCGAGGCACACGGCCGCCGCCGCGGCCGCGGCCGTCCGGCGCCGGATCTGCCCGTGCTCCGCCCGGTACACGACCGTCCCGGTGAACATGACCGCGAGCATCGCGAGCCCCTCCCACGCCTGGACCCGCCCGTTCAGCGCGACCAGCAGCGCGGCCACGACCCCGCCGAGGACGCCGCCCGCGACGCGCGCCGCGCGGCGCCCCGACATCGCCGCCGCGAGCGCCGCCAGCAGCGCGAGCGCCGCCGCGGCGGCCACCGGACCCGTCCCGGCCGAGTGCGACAGCAGCGCCGTCGGCAGCAGCCCGCCCGCCAGCAGCGCGGCGGCGGCGAGCCCGGCGGCGACGGACGCCGACCGCCGGTGCCCGCCCGTCACGAACAGCGCGACGATCAGCAGGTAGAACACCATCTCGTAGGACAGCGTCCACAGCACGTTGATCGCGTTCGGGACGCCCAGGACGTCCTGCAGCATCGTCACGTGCGCCACGACGGCCGTCACGGGATCGTGCTGCTCCAGCCCCGCGCGCAGGCCGCGCACGCCGAGCAGGAACGGCGTGACCGCCAGCAGCCCCGCGACGGCCAGCAGCGGGTAGATGCGGAAGAACCGGCCGATCCAGAACCCGCGCACGCTGCCCCGGCGCTCCAGCGACGCCGGGACGATGTAGCCGCTGACCAGGAAGAACACCAGGACGCCGAAGGTGCCCGGATCGAACCACCCGGCCATGTGCGCGTGCACGCTCGGGAAGTAGACGTAGCCCGCGTGGTGCAGCGCGACCGCGAGCGCCGCCAGCCCGCGCAGCGCGTCCAGCCACCCCAGTCTGGTCATTACGGGGGGTTCACCCACAGAGGGGAGCATTTCGACAGGGTAGGTCAAGGCGGTACCGAAGATCTCCCCGGGCGCCGAAACGCGAGCCGTCCGGGCCGTCCGAGGCGTCCGGGCCGTCCGAGGCGTCCGAGCCGTCCGATCAGAGCGACTCCCAGAAGGCGCAGTTGCTCGCCTCGGCGGTGTCGACCGTCCGGATCCCGCCCCGGCCGGGCGCGAGCGACAGGACGTCGCCGCTCCCGCGGAACCGCGGCCAGTGCGTCGCCCCGTGCGCCCGCGGGCGCCCGTCGCGCGCGAACGACGTCCAGTAGCCGACCATCGCGTCCGACAGCCGTTCCTGCCCCGCGTCCAGCGGGTCGCCGAACAGGCCCGGGAAGAGGTACGGCAGCTCGGACGCGTGCGCCGCGCCCTCGTCGAAGCCGGGCGTGTCGACCAGCGGCGGCGCCGTCCGGTCGGCGAACTGGTAGGCGTACACCGGGACGCGCGCGTCCCGCAGCATCGCGAACGCGTCCTGGTGCAGGCAGGTCGACAGCCCGCTCCCGACGTCGGTCTGCATCCGGGCGAGGGTGATGCGCGGATCGTCGCCGGCCGGGTAGCGGGCGAGCACGGCGTCCGCGTCCGCCCCGAACCGGGCGCGCACGATCGCCTCGTACCGCTCGGCGGTGATCGGCTGCGGGAACTCGGGCCCGACGTACACGCGCAGTTCGTCCAGCGTGTTGCCGTGCATGATCGGGACGCGGTTGAAGCGGCCCCGCTCGACGGCCTCGCGGGGCTGCATCGGCATGACGCGGTCGGCGCCGGTGACGGGCGCCGGGTTCTGGTTCGCGGCCGACGCCTCCAGCAGCGCCTTCACGGGGACCTCGCGCAGGCAGCGGGCGACGTCCTCGGCGGAGCCCTCGCAGCCGACCGCCGCCGCGACGGCCCGTCCCTCGGCCTCGGCGCTCTCCTCGGTGTGGAAGTCCGACGCGCAGCTCCCGCTCTGCGGGATCGCCTTGTCGAACAGGCCGGCGGCGGTGGGGGAGACGAGGTTGGCGCAGGTGTCCATCGATCCGGCGGACTCGCCGAACAGCGTCACGTTGCGCGGGTCGCCGCCGAACGCGCGGATGTTGCGCCGCACCCAGCGGAGCGCCGCCTGCTGGTCGAGCAGCCCGAAGTTGCCCGACTGCAGGCGCCGTCCGTCCAGGCCCGGGTGCGCGAGCCAGCCGAGGGGCCCGAGCCGGTAGTTGAGGGTCACCACGATGACGTCGCCCCGCACGGCGAGCTTCGACGCGTCGTAGGACGAGCCCGTCCCGGTGGTGTTGCCGCCGCCGTGCACCCAGACCATCACGGGGAGCTTGTTCCGCGAGGGGCCGCGGTGCCCGGCCGGCGTCGTGACGTTCAGGTAGAGGCAGTCCTCGATGTACGACGGGTCGCCGCCGTACTCGGGGGCGGGCTGGGCGCACACGCCGCGCGGGCGCGTCGCGTCGTACACGCCGCGCCACGGTTTCGCGGGCTGCGGCTCCCGCCACCGCAGGTCGCCGGTCGGGGGCTGCGCGAACGGGATCCCCTCGAACGTCCGGTGGTCGTCGCCGACAACGCCGCGCACGGCCCCCTTGTCGGTCCGGACGACGTCGGCCGCGCCGGGCGGCCGGGGCGCGGCGGTCGCGGCGGGCGCGGCGACGAGCAGGCCCGCCGTCACCAGGGCGGACGTGAGCAGGGCGGAAGCGGGCGGTGCGGTGCCTGTGACCCTCATCGGGCTCCTTCCGAAGGTGTGCGACGACCCCCGATGACTCCGGAAGAATTAGAAAACAGTTCTAGAAACTGTGCAAGGCCCGGATGTGGCCGGATAATTGTGCCAGCGATCACTGGCTTGGTTGAATCGCGGAGACGTCCCCCGCCCCACCCCGTCGAACGTGAAGGGAACCGGCCGATGAGATCGTTCCGTGTTCGTCCCGCCCTGTCCGCCACCGCCGCGCTGGCGACCGTCCTTGCCTCCGCCGGGCTGTTCGCGGCGCCCGCCGCGGCGGCCGAGCCGCCGCCGCTGCACGCGTCCCCCACCCCGCTCCTCTGGCCGCGCAGCGGGCTGGAGGCGGTGTCGGCGACCGGCCCGAACGACATCTGGGCGGGTGGTTACCAGGGCTACCAGGGGATCGACTGGTCCATCCCCGGCTTCGGCGCGGGCACGATCGACGTGCTGCCGCCGAAGGCCGTCGTGACCCGATGGAACGGGACGTACTGGCAGACGCACGACATCCCCGGCACCGGCGGGGACGCCGCCGTGGCGGAGGTCGACGCCGGGTCGCCCTCGAACGTGTGGGTCACCGGGGCCCTGCACGCGTTCCAGGACGTCGCCAAGCACGTGCCGTTCGTCGCCCGCTGGGACGGCACGCGCATGCGCGAGGTCCCGCTGCCGGGCGGGTGCGCGCCGCGGCATCCCGAGGCCGACGCCACCGGCGCCTGGTTCGCCTGCGGGACGACCATCCTGCGCTGGGAGAACGGCCGGTGGACCGAGTACGACGCGGGCGCCCACGACAACTGCTGCATCGCCGTCAACGACATCGCCGCGCTGCCCGAGGGCCCGGCGTGGGCCGCCACCACGTGGGGGCTCGTCCGGTGGGACGGGCGGGCGTGGAGCGAGATCGCCGAACTGCCCCAGGACGTCTTCTGGTACGACGTCCTGGCCCTCTCCGAGGACGAGGTGTGGGCGACCGGCAGCGAGCCCGGCGGGACGGGCTTCCGCAACCGGGTCCTCTACCGGTGGGACGGCGAGACCTGGAGCCGGGGCCCCGCGACGCCGTCCAACGAGGAGCTGATGCGCACCGGCGACGGGACGATGTGGGCCGTGCAGGGCTACTGGGGCGAGCTGTACCGGCTCGACGGCGACACCTGGACGGAGGTCGAGGTCCCGGCGCCGGACGACGGCCATGTCACCGCCGCGACGCCCGTCCCCGGCGCCCCGTCGCTGTGGGCGGTCGGCAAGACGCCGGACGTCCCGGTCGTCCTCAACAACCGCTGAGCACCGCCGCGAGCCATTGTGCCAGTGTTCACTGGCTGAATGGGCTCGCGGTGGCATCCCCTCCCCCGCTCGTCTGCAACAACGGCTGACCGCCCTCCCCCCTCCTCAGACTTCGATCATGGACGTCCCATCCTTCGCCACCCCCCGTTTGAAGGGTGATCTCCGGGTTAGTGCCCACTCGGGGAGCGTCGGGTCGGGGCCGCGAGGAGGGGGTGCGGATGACGGCCGTCGAGGGCCGTGCGGACGCGAGCACCGAGGAGGCGCTGGCGCGGCACCGGATGGGCACGAGGATCGGCCGCATCCTGGCGACGACCGACCACAAGACGGTCGGGTACCTCTACCTCGGGACGTCGTTCGCGATGTTCCTCGTCGCGGGCCTTCTCGCCATGCTGATGCGCGCGGAACTCCTCCGGCCGGGCATGCAGGTCGTGGACGCCCAGCACTACAACGAGCTGTTCACGATGCACGGCACGATCATGATGCTGCTGTTCGCGACGCCGCTGTTCGCCGGGTTCGCGAACGTGCTCGTGCCGCTGCAGATCGGCGCGCCGGACGTCGCGTTCCCGAGGCTCAACGCGCTCACCTACTACATGTTCCTGTTCGGCGCGCTGATCGTCCTCGGCGGCTTCATCGTGCCGGGCGGCGCCGCGTCCTTCGGGTGGTTCTCCTACCAGCCGCTCGCCGACAACGCCTACTCGCCCGGCATGGGCGGCGACCTGTGGGTGGCGGGGCTCATCCTGTCCGGGGCCGGGACGGTCCTGACGTCCGTCAACATCGTCACGACGATCGTCACGATGCGCGCCCCCGGCATGGTGATGTTCCGGATGCCGATCTTCACCTGGAACGTCCTGCTCACCAGCGTCATGGTGCTGATCGCGTTCCCGGTCCTGACGGCGGCGCTGTTCGCGATGCTCGCCGACCGCGAGCTCGGCACGCACGTCTACGACCCGTCGCACGGCGGCGGGCTGCTGTGGCAGCACCTGTTCTGGTTCTTCGGGCATCCCGAGGTCTACATCGTGGCGCTGCCGTTCTTCGGCATCATCACCGAGATCCTCCCGGTGTTCGCGCGCAAGCCGCTCTTCGCGTACATGGGGATGGTGGCGGCGACGATCGCCATCACCGGGCTGTCGATGACGGTGTGGGCGCACCACATGTTCGCCACCGGCGGCGTCCTGCTCCCGTTCTTCTCCATCACCTCCTTCATGATCGCCGTGCCGACCGGGATCAAGTTCTTCAACTGGATCGGGACGATCTGGAAGGGGCAGCTGTCGTTCGAGACGCCGATGCTGTGGGCGCTCGGCTTCCTCGTGACGTTCCTGTTCGGCGGCCTGACCGGCGTCATCCTGGCCTCCCCGCCGATGGACTTCCACCTCACCGACTCCTACTTCGTCGTCGGCCACCTGCACTACGTGCTGTTCGGCACGGTCGTCTTCGCCATGTTCGGCGGCTTCTACTTCTGGTGGCCGAAGATGACCGGCCGCAAGCTGAACGAGACCTGGGGCAAGATCCACTTCTGGACGCTCTTCGCCGGGTTCCACACGACGTTCCTGGCCCACCACTGGCTCGGCGCCGAGGGACTCCCGCGCCGGTACGCCACGTACGCCGACGAGTTCACGACGCTGAACACGGTGTCGTCCATCGGCTCGTTCGTCCTCGGCGCGTCCACGTTCGCGTTCCTGTGGAACATCTGGCGGACGCACCGGCGCGCGCCCGAGGTCGGCGTGGACGACCCGTGGGGCCACGGCAACTCGCTGGAGTGGGCCACGTCGTGCCCGCCGCCCCGCCACAACTTCACGGCGATGCCGCGCATCCGGTCCATGCGTCCCGCGTTCGACCTGCACTACCCGCCGCTGGAGTCGCCGCAGCGGGCCGAGCTCGCGACCCCGCCCCCGCCGCCGTCCGAGCGCTGACGGGGGCGGCCATGGGACTGACCCGGCGGGAGGAGATGCTGCTCCGCCGCATCGACGCCGACCTGGAGCGGGACGATCCGGCGCTCGCCCGGCGCCTCGCGACGTTCGCGCCGGACGACGAGGACCGCGCCGGCCGCGCCGGCCGCGCCGGCCGGGCGGGGGCGGTGGTGTCGTGGCGTCCGGGCGGCTCGGTGCTCGTCATCGTGTCCATGGCGCTGGCCGCGGCGGTCGTCCTGCTGGGATTGGTGATGCTGTCGGTCCGGCCGCCGTGCGAGCGGGCGGCCACCGTGCCCCCGCCGTCCGCGGCGGCGTCCGCGGCGGCGTCCGCGGCGGGGCCCGGCGCATCCGCGGCGCACACCTCCGGAACCTGCTGACGACCTACGGGCATGGTCTCCGTGCCGTCCGCGCCGGGGACGGGCCGGACGGCGGGTTTCAGGGACCGGTGCGGTGGAAGGTCACGGGCGGCTGACCTGGGAGAAGAAGGGCTTCACCCGGAAGGGGAGGATGGCCATGCACGTCCTGCGGCTGTGCTCGGTGTTCGAGCCCCCGCCCTCGGCGCTGCTGGGGCGCGGCGTCCGGTTCGACCCGATCGGAGGCATGCAGAACCACGCGGCGCAGCTGAGCCGGGCCCTGGACGGGCTCGGCGTTCGGCAGACGGTCGTGACCACCCGGCCACCGGACGCGCCCGCGCTCGCCCGGCTGGGCCGGCACGGACGCGTCGTCCGGCTCGGGCTGCCGGTCGCGGCGCTGCGGCAGGGGTACGGCGCGGCGGCGTGGCTGCGGGCGCCGGGGCTGGCCGACGGCGCCGACCTCGTGCACGCGCACCTCGGGGAGGACCTCGCGGTGCTACCGGTCGCGCGGCACGTCGCCGCGCACGCGCGGGCGCCGCTGGTGGTGACGGTGCACGGCGGTGCGCGGCGGGAGGGCGGGTCGCCGCTGGCGAGGACGGTCGGCGCCCGGATCGAGCGGCACGGGCTCGCCCGCGCGGACGCCGTGATCACGCTGACCGAGGGGATGCGGGACGCGCTCGCCGACGGCGGCGTCCCGGACGAGCGGCTGCACGTCGTGCCGTCCGGCATCGGCGCCGAGTTCCTCGCCGAGCTCGGCACCCCGGAACTGGGCGAACCCGTCATGCCGGAGCGGATCCCCGTGCCGCGCATCGGGTACGTGGGGCGGCTGGCCGAGCGGAAGGGCGTGGACGTCCTGCTGCGGGCGTTCGCGCGGCTGCGGGACGCGACGGACGCGCACCTCGTCATCGTCGGCGACGGCCCGGAACGCGCGAAGCTGCAGCGGCTCGCGTCCCGGCTCCGCGTCGACGACCGCACCCACTTCCTCGGGTTCGTCCCGCACGACTACGTGCCGCGCGTGCTCCGCGAGCTGAACGTCCTGGCGCTGCCGTCCCGCCGCGAGGGCCCGGGGTCGGTGCTGCTCGAGGCGATGCACTCGCGCGTCCCGATCGTGGCCAGCCGGACGGGCGGCGTCCCCGAACTCGTCGAGCACCGCCGCAGCGGCCTGCTCGTCTCGCCGGGGAACCCCGGGGAGCTGGCCGCCGCGCTGCGCGAGCTCCTCGAGTCCCGGGCGCTCGCCAGGGCCGTCACGGTGGCGGCGCGCCGCCGCGTGAACGACTGCACGTGGGACCGGCTCGTCCACCGCGTGATGGACGTGTACGAGGGCGTCCTGCCCGCGCCCGTCCACGAGCGGGAGCCCGCGGCCGAGAGCGAGCCCGAGTCCGCCGGCGCGGCGTCGGACGCCGGCTGAGCGTAGGAGCGGGCTCGGGCGTGGAGCGCGTCGGCGGCGGCGCGCGTCCGGGGGCGGCGGCGCGGCCGTGAACCGGTAGACCCGGCCCAGCGGGCCGGTGCGCGCGAGCAGCGGATCGGCCGCGCGCGGCACAGGTTGTGCGGCATAGGTTGTGCGGCATGGGTTGTGCGGCATGAACGTGGTCATCGCGGTGGTCGCGACGCTGCTGCTGACGTGGGGACCGGCGCTGCTGTGGCGCCGCCGCCGCGGGACGGGCGGCGACCTCGGCGGCCCGGCGCGCCGCGCGACGTTCGAGACGCTGCACACCGCGTCGCGGGCGGCGCCCGCGTTCCGCGCGGGGCTCACCGAGCAGGGCGCGCAGAAGGCCGCGCGGCACCTGCGGGCGCTGCTCGGCTGCCCCGGGCTCGCGATCACCGACGGGGAGCGGCTGCTGGCCTGGGACGGGGAGGCCGAGCACCACGCCGGGGAGGTCGTCGGGCACGCCGAGGCGACGCTCGGCAACGGGCGCACGCAGGTGCACGACGTCGAGTGCGAGCGGCTCGACTGCCCGATCCACCGCGCGGTCGTCGTGCCGCTGGCCACCGACGACCGGGTGATCGGGACGCTCGCCGCGTACGGGGAGGACGTCCCGGCCGGGCTCATCCGGGCGGCCGAGGAGGTCGCGCAGTGGGTGGACGCCCAGCTGGAGCTCGCCGAGCTCGACCGCTCGCGCACGCGGCTCATGGAGGCGGAGATGCGGGCGCTGCGGGCCCAGATCTCCCCGCACTTCATCTACAACTCCCTGACGACGATCGCGTCGTTCGTCCGCAGCGACCCAGAGCGCGCGCGGGAGCTGCTCCTGGAGTTCGCCGACTTCACCAGGTACTCGTTCCGGCGGCACGGCGACTTCACGACCCTCGCGGAGGAGCTGCACTCCATCGACCAGTACCTCCTCCTGCAACGGGCCAGGTTCGGGGAGCACCTGCGCGTGCGGCTCCGGATCGCGCCGGAGGTGCTGCCCGTCGCCGTCCCGTTCCTGTGCCTGCAACCGCTCGTCGAGAACGCCGTCCGGCACGGGCTCCAGGACCGTTCGGAGCCCGGCCTCATCACGATCGTCGCCGAGGACGCGGGCGCCGACTGCGTCATCAGCGTCGAGGACGACGGCATCGGCATGGACCCCGAGGACGTGCGGCGCCTGCTGTCCGGCGGGGACCGCCCGGCCGGCGACGAGGCCGCCGGGATCGGGCTGGCCAACGTCGACGACCGGCTCCGCCAGGTGTACGGCGACGAGTACGGCCTCGCCGTCGAGACCGGACCGGATGCCGGGACGAAGGTGACGGTGCGGGTGCCGAAGTACAAACCGGGCGTCACGGCGTCGACGTCCTGACATGTGATGTCCTGGGGGCGGCGTGCCGCGAGCCGGGCGTCGCCGGGCGCTTGACTTGCGGACGCCCGTTGACTGGAATGTGGCGCACGGCACGGGAAGGGACGGTGTTGTGGGCCTGCGTGTCCTGGCGGTGGACGACGAGGGCCCCGCGCTCGACGACCTCGTTCACCTGCTCAGCTCCGACTCGCGGATCGGCGAGATCCACACCGCGCGGGACGGCGCAGCCGCGCTGCGCCGGCTCGACCGGTCGCTCGCGGAGAACCGCCCGATCGCGGCCGTGTTCCTCGACATCCGCATGCCCGGCCTGGACGGCACGGTGCTCGGCCGCGTCCTCGCGCAGTTCGCCCGCGCGCCGCACATCGTCTACGTCACCGCGTACGACGACCACGCCGTCGACGCGTTCGAGATCAAGGCGACCGACTACATCCTGAAGCCGGTCCGGCCCGAGCGGCTGCGGGAGGCGATCCGGCGGGTCATCGAGGGCAGCGAGGGCGCCGACGGCGGCGAGGACGCCGGGCCGCACCCCGGCGAGCCCGAGCCGATGCCCGTCGAGCTGGGCGGCGTGACCCGGTTCGTCACCCCGGCCGAGGTGCTGTACGTCGAGGCCCAGGGCGACTACGCCCGCCTGCACACCCAGGGCGGCAGCCACCTCGTCCGCATCCCGCTCGCCGCGCTGAAGGAGCGGTGGCGCGGCGCCGGGTTCGTCCGGGTGCACCGCAGCCACCTGGTGGCCCTGTCGGCGATCAAGGAGCTGCGGCTCGACTCCGGCCGCTGCACGGTCATCGTCGGCGACACCGAGCTGCCGGTGAGCCGCCGGCACGTCCGCGAGCTGCGCGACCTGCTCGTCCGGCGGGCGAGGCGGGCACCGTGACCCCCGGCGGCCCGGCGTCCGGCCCGCCCGACCCGGTGCCCGACCCGGCGCCCGACCCGGCGCCCGACCCGGCGCCCGGCCCGGCGCCCGGTCCGGCGCCCGGTCCTCCGCCGGCTCCGGGGCGGGTGCTCGTGACCGGTTCGCGCACCCGCGCCGCCCGCCGCCCCCGCTACCCCGTGACCCGGGAGATCGACGAGCAGACCGGGCTCGGCGAGGCGTACATGCGCTCGCTCGTGCGCGCCCAACTGCGCCTCGCGGTTCGGCTCTGCGCCGTCCTCGCGCTCGTCGTGTTCGGCCTGCCCGCGCTGTTCGCGCTGGTCCCGAGCGCGAGCGAGCAGCAGGTGCTCGGGCTGCCGCTGCCGTGGGTCGTGCTCGCCGGGGCGATCTACCCGTGCTTCGTCGTGCTCGGCCGGCTGTACGTCCGGCTCGCCGAACGCAACGAACACGACTTCGCCGAACTCGTCGACCGCGACCCCGCCACCGCCCGCGACCCGCTCGCGACCGACCCGTCCGGGCACGCGGTCCCGCCGCCGCGCCCGTCCGGCACCGCCGATCCCGGCGCATGAGCACCGCGTACGGGCTCGCCGGGGTCCTCCTCGTCGTGCTCGCCACCGTCCTGATCGGCACGCTCGGGGTGCGGATCTCCCGCACGACGTCCGACTTCTACGTCGCGTCCCGCACGGTGACGCCGCTGCGGAACGCGTCCGCGATCGGCGGCGAGTACCTGTCGGCCGCGTCGTTCCTCGGCATCGCCGGGCTGATCCTCGCCAACGGCGCCGACATGCTGTGGCTGCCCGTCGGCTGGACGGGCGGCTACCTCGTCCTGCTCGTCCTGGTGTCGGCGCCGCTGCGCCGCTCCGGCGCGTACACGCTGCCCGACTTCGCGGAGGCGCGGCTGGAGTCGATGGCGGTGCGGCGCGTCGCGTCCGTCCTCGCGGTGCTGATCGGCTGGCTGTACCTGCTGCCGCAGTTCCAGAGCGCGGGCCTCGTGCTGCGCACGGTCGCGGGCACGCCGGTGTGGACGGGCGGCGTCCTCATCGCCGTCGTCGTCGCGGTGAACGTGCTGGTCGGCGGCATGCGCAGCATCACGCTCGTCCAGGCGTTCCAGTACTGGCTGAAGCTGACCGCGCTCGCCGTGCCCATCATGTTCCTGCTGTTCGCGTGGCGGTACGACGGCGCGCCCGGCCTGTCGTCGGACGTCCAGCCCCGGTTCCCCGAACGCACCGCCGTCTCCGTCGGCACGGCGGTCACCGTGAACGTCACCGAACCCGTCCGGGTGACCGTGGACGGGCGCGTCGACGGCCGCGCGCTCGACGGCGCGCCCGTCACGCTCGTCCAGGGGCCGCACCACATCGACCAGAACACGACCGTCACGTTCCCCGGCGGAGCGAGCGTCCCGCACGTCAAGGGCGACCCGGTCAAGAGCGACCGCGAATGGTCGATCCCCCTGGGCGGCGACCACTCCCTTTACGCCACGTACTCGCTCATCTTGGCGACGTTCCTCGGAACGATGGGGCTGCCGCACGTCCTCGTCCGCTTCTACACCAACCCGGACGGGCGGGCCGCGCGCCGCACGACCGTCATGGTGCTGTCGCTGCTCGGCGCGTTCTACCTGTTCCCCGCGCTGTACGGGGCGCTCGGCCGCCTCTACACCCCCGAACTGCTCATGACCGGCCGGACCGACGCGGTCGTCCTCACCCTTCCCGGACGGCTCGTCGGCGGGCTCGGCGGCGACCTCCTCGGCGCCCTCGTCACCGGCGGCGCCGTGGCCGCGTTCCTGTCCACCTCGTCGGGCATCACGGTGTCGGTCGCGGGCGTCCTCGCCCAGGACGTCCTGCGCGGCGGCGTCCGGTCGTTCCGCGCCGGGACGCTGCTCGCCCTCGCCGTCCCGCTGGCGCTCGCCATCGCGGCCCGCTCGCTGTCGGTCGCCGACGTCGTCGGGCTCGCCTTCGCCGTCGCCGCGTCCACGTTCTGCCCGCTGCTCGTCCTCGGGGTCTGGTGGCGGCGCCTCACGGTCCCCGGCGCCCTCGCCGGGCTCGTCGTCGGCGGCGCGAGCGCCGGTACCGCCGTCGCCTGGACGATCGCCGCCGGCCCCCCGGCGGGCCTCGCCGGGGCGCTGCTGTCCGAACCCGCCGCGTGGACCGTCCCGCTCGCCTTCACCGTCATGATCGTCGTGTCGTGGTGCACGCCCCGGCGGGTGCCGCCCGGGACCGCGCGCATGATGGTGCGCCTGCACACGCCCGAGTCGCTGAACGTCGATCGCGGCACGTGGCGTCCGAAACGGGTGTGAGGCGGGTGTGAGGCGCGTGGCGAGCGGGCCCCCGTCCCGGACGTCCGGGACGGGGGCCCGCTCGCCACGCTCGCGGGGTCAGCCGACGGTCCTGGCGCGCAGGTCGTCGACGATCGGAATCAAGTTCCCGCTCTGGCCGTCTAGGCCACCGGGCGTCGCACGCGTCGACCGTTCGTCGTGCGAAATCGTCCGCTCGCCGACGGCACGTGTGGATCGTCGCGGACGGGCGGCAGCCCGCCGCACCCCTGCCCGCACCCCCTCGCCCCCGCCCGGGGCGCTCCCTACGCTGCGCGTGACCGGCGTCACAACACAGGAGGGGTGGTCGTGTCCGACGACAAACGCGCCACCGGCACCGTCTATGAACGGTTCCAGGCCAGCGACGAGTTCCAGGAACTGAAGCGCAGATTCCGCCGCTTCGCGTTCCCCGTGACCGGCGCGTTCCTCGCCTGGTACCTGTTGTACGTCGTGCTGTCCGGGTGGGCGCGCGACTTCATGGGCGTGAAGCTGTTCAGCTCCGCCAACATCGCCCTCATCTTCGGGCTGCTGCAGTTCGTCTCGACGTTCCTCATCGCGTGGCTGTACTCGCGGCACGCCGAGCGCAAGCTCGACCCGCTCGCCGACAAGGTCCGCGGCGCGGTCGAGGCCGAGGCGACCACCGGGCGCCCCGAGGACCTCGGGAAGGAAGACCTCGGGAAGGCGGAGGACGCCCGATGAGCCATGAGACCCTAGCGATCCTGCTGTTCCTGGCCTTCGTCGCGGCCACCCTGGCCGTCACCGTGTGGGCCAGCCGGAACACCAAGGACGCCACCGACTTCTACGCGGGCGGCCGGTCCTTCTCCGGCGTCCAGAACGGCTTCGCCATCGGCGGCGACTACATGTCCGCCGCGTCGTTCCTCGGCATCGCCGGCCTCATCGCCCTGTACGGCTACGACGGCTTCCTCTACTCGATCGGTTTCCTCGTCGCCTGGCTCGTCGCGCTGCTGCTCGTCGCCGAGCTGCTGCGCAACTCGGGCCGCTTCACGATGGCCGACGTCCTGGCGTTCCGGATGAGCCCGCGGCCCGTCCGCACCGCCGCGGGCGTCTCCACCATCGTCGTGTCGATCTTCTACCTGCTGGCGCAGATGGTCGGCGCGGGCGCCCTGGTGTCGCTCCTGTTCGGTTTCACGAGCGAGTTCGCCAAGGGCGCCACGATCGCGATGGTCGGCGTCCTGATGATCGTGTACGTGGTGTTCGGCGGGATGAAGGGCACCACCTGGGTGCAGATCATCAAGGCCGTCCTGCTGATGACCGGCGCCACCCTCGTCACCATCCTGGTCCTCGGCCAGTTCGGGTTCAACGTCCTCGGCCTGATGCAGGACGCCGCCGACCAGAGCGGCAAGGGCACCGAGTTCCTGGAGCCCGGCCTCCGGTACGGCACCGAGGAATCGGGCCTCGCGGGCAAGCTCGACCTCGTCAGCCTCGGCCTCGCGCTCGTCCTCGGCACCGCCGGGCTGCCGCACATCCTGATCCGCTTCTACACCGTCCCGACCGCCCGCGACGCCCGCAAGTCCGTCCTGTGGGGCATCGGGATCATCGGCGTGTTCTACCTGATCACGCTCGTGCTCGGCTTCGGCGCCGCCGCGCTCGTCGGCAGTGAGGAGATCAGAGCCGCGAACCCGGCCGGCAACACGGCCGCGCCGCAACTCGCCGAACGGGTGGGCGAACTCGTGTTCGGGGACGTCGGCGGCACCGTCCTGCTGGCGGTGATCGCGGCCGTCGCGTTCGCCACGATCCTCGCCGTGGTCGCGGGCCTCACGCTGGCCTCGTCCTCGTCCTACTCCCACGACCTGTACGCCCACGTGTTCCGCCGGGGCAAGGCCACCGAGCGGGACGAGGTCCGCGTCGCGCGCATCTCCGCGTTCGTCATCGGCGCCGTCGCGATCGTCCTCGGCATCTTCGCCCAGCGCCTCAACGTCGCGTTCCTCGTCGCCCTCGCGTTCGCCGTCGCCGCGTCCGGCAACCTGCCCGCGATCCTCTACAGCCTGTTCTGGAAGCGGTTCAACACCGCGGGCGCCGTCTCCGCCATCTACGGCGGCCTCGGCGCGGCGATCTTCCTGGTGTTCTTCTCCCCGGTCGTGTCGGGCTCGGAGAAGGCCCTGTTCACCGGCGCCGACTTCTCCTGGTTCCCGCTGGAGAACCCGGGCCTCGTGTCCATCCCGTTCGGCTTCTTCTGCGGCTGGCTCGGGACGATCCTCAGCAAGGAGTTCAACGCCGAGAAGTACGCCGAGATCGAGGTCCGCTCCCTCACCGGAGCGGGCGCCGAGCAGGCGACACCGCACTAGAGAACCCGCACGAACCCGCACGAGAGGACCCCGCGCGGCCATCCGTCGCCCGGCTCCGCGCGGAACCACGGCCCCGTCCCGCCCCGCAGGGACGGGGCCGTCCGCGTTCCGGAACACGACGTACCGGGCGGCGTCCGCGCGGCCCGCCCCCGCGGAGCCGCGCGGACGCCCGGCGCTACCAGGCGCGGTCGCAGTCCTCGGACCCTGCCACCGTTCTCGACGACCGTGGCCAGCGGCTTGCGGGCCGCCTCGTGGATCTTGCGCGCGACGATCTGGACGTCTTCGGGCGGGGGATTCGTTGCATGCGGGGTGCCCCCGATCCTCGTCCGTCCGGCCGGGGCGGCGGTAGTGCGGATCCGGCCGACGGGCGGCGGTTTCAGGACGACCCGGAACCGCCGGGGCGATGGCGGAACGTCGAGCGGTACGCGGTCGGGGCGACCCCGGACTCCCGCGGGAAGCGCGCCCGCAGCGCGGCGGCCGATGGGAACCCGGACCGCCGGGCGACCTCGTCGACCGTCAGGTCGCTCGTCTCCAGTAGCTGCTGCGCGCGGATGACCCGCTGGTGCGCCGACCACTGTCCCGGGGCGGCCCCGCCCCCGGTCGGGGGCGGGGCCTGTACCGGGGCCGGGATCAGCCGACCCGGAAACTGCCGGTCGGGGACACATGTGCCCCGTGACCTGGGCTAATGAAATTGAAGGGCGGGGGGACCGGGGCCACGCACCAGGGGTCGGTGAAGAAGAGCAGCCGCCGGTTGCTCTGATTGGCGACGACGTGCGCGCCGGCCGGGAACGACCGACACGAAGACGCCGGGGCGTATTCCCGCAGTTCAGTGCCCGCCCACGAGATTTCGGAGCCCTCGGTCACGAAGACGACGATCTTGCCTTCGGGTGGTGCGGGGGCGGCGCTCGCGGGGGCCGCGCCGGTGAGCGTGGCGGCCGTCAGGAGGGTGGCGGCGGCGGCGACCTGTGCCGGTCTGGGCATAACGCTCCTTTGTCGAGGTCGGAGGGAACGGCGATGGTGATGCCCGCGCCCCGCCGCGTTCATGGCACTCGGCAATTGACTTGTCACTTGAGGTAACAATTGCAGGTCGAAGGATCGATGAGTGATCGACTCGAACTTTCCACGGTGAGTCGTTGACTGTTCACTGTACGTAAATTAACTTGAGCCCCGGGTGCCGGGACGCGTGTCCTCCGGCGATCTCCGAACGCACCGGAAAGGCCACTGACCTGCAATGTTGCACACCCTCATCGTCGGCATGGGCAGAGCGGGGCACCGGCTGCACCTGCCGTCGCTGGCCAAGGTCCGCGCCGCCGCCCCCGGGCTGCTGGCACCCGCCCCGATCGTGGCCTTCGACCCGTTCCGTCCGCCCGTGGGCGCGGACGGCGTGGTGACCGTCGGCTCCCTGGAGGAGGCGGCGCGGTGCCACCCCCCGGCGCGGACGGTCGTGCACCTGTGCACGCCCCCGCACGTCCGCGCGGCGATGCTCGACCGGCTCGCCGGGCTCGGCCACCGCAAGATCATCGTGGAGAAGCCGCTGGCCGTCGACCTCATCGGGCTCGCGGCCGTCGCCCGCATCCGGCGCCGCTGGAACCTCGACCTCACCGTCGCCACGCACTGGCTCGACAGCGCCCTCACCCGTCGGCTGCGGTCGGCCGTGGCCGGCGGACGCTACGGCGAGCTGCGCGGCATCAGCGTGGTGCAGAACAAGCCGCGCTTCTCGCAGGGCGCCGGAGCCCGCACCCACCCGACGGCCTTCGACGTCGAGGTGCCGCACGCGCTCGCGGTGGCGCTCGACCTCGCCGGGGACGCCCGCATCGTCGACGCCTCGTGGGACGACCTGCTCCTCGCCGACCGCACCGTGCCGAGGCTCGGCGGCGCGCACCTGCGGCTGACGCACCGCTCGGGCGTCCGCACCGAGATCGACTCCGACCTCACCTCGCCCGTGCGCGAGCGGCGCATCACCCTCGAGTTCGACGACGGCGTCCTCGTCGGCCACTACCCGTGCAGCGACGCCGACCACACGGCCCAGCTCCGCGCCGTGCGCCCCGGCGGCCAGGCGTCCTGGACCGTCCTGGACGACGACGCGTTGCCGACCTTCCTCCGCAAGGCGTACGAACGGTACGCGGCGCCCGCGCCGATCGCGCACGGGACGCTGCCGCTGCAGGTCGACGCCGTCCGGCTGCTGACCGAGGCGAAGCGGCTCTGCGCCGGCGTGCCGGAGGTGCGCGGTGCCCGGTGACGTCCGGTTCGCCGGGATCGGCGACGAGGCCGCACCCGACCTCCCCGGGCAGATCGCCGCCGTCACCGGGCTCGGCTGGAACGCTCTCGAACTGCGCACGATCGACGGCGCCCCGATCGCCCGCATGACCGACGACGACGCCCGCCGCACCGCCGACCGCCTCCGCGCGTCCGGCGTCTCCGTCGCCGGCGTCGCCTCGAAGATCGGCGACTGGTCCCGACCGGTCACCGGCGACTTCACCCTCGACACCCGGGAGCTGGAGACCCTCGCGGCCCGGTGCGCCGTCCTGGGCACGCGCCTCGTGCGGATCATGTCCTACCCCTCCGGCGGACTGGACGAGCCCGAGTGGGGCCGCCGCGTCCGGGTGCGGCTGCGCGAGCTGACCGCGCGTGCCGAGGACCACGGGCTCGTCCTCGCCCACGAGAACTGCGCGGGCTGGGCGGGCGACCGCGCCGACCGGATGCTCGACCTGGTCGCCGGCCTCGACAGCCCGGCGCTGCGCCTGCTGTTCGACACCGGCAACGGCGTCCCGCACGGCTACCCCGCGCCGCCGATGCTGCGCGCGATCGTCCCGTACGTCGCGCACGTGCACGTCAAGGACGCGATCCGCGCGGGCGAGGACGTCGTCTATGTGCCGCCCGGCGAGGGCGACGCGCGCGTCGCCGAGTGCCTTCGCCTGCTGTTCGACCACGGCTACGACGGCCTGCTGTCGATCGAACCCCATGTGAACCTGCGCCCGCACGCCGGTACCGGACGCGCCGAACCCGCGACGTTCGCCGGGTGCGGCCGCGCCCTCGAACGCCTCGTCACCCGCACCGCCGCAGAGGCCGTCCGATGATTCCGCCCCCCGACCCGCCCCCCGCCGCCCCCCGGCCTCTCGGACTCCCCGGACTCCCCGAACTCACCGAGTCCCCCTCGTCCCCACCCGCCCCCGGGCCCGTCGGCCTCGTCCGTCCCCCAGGACCGGCCGGGGCCCCGGAGTCCGCCGGCCGCCCCGAGGTGGTCGGGCCTCTCGAGTGCTCCGGGCCCGTCGATCCCCCTGAGACCGCCGAGGGCCCGGAGCCGTCCGGGCCGTCCGAAACCCTCGTTCCCGCCGCCGCCGACTCCCTACCGTCCGGGCGGGGTTCGGCCGGCGCGGGGTCGCGGGGGTTGGAGGTGCCGTGGCCGCTGACGGGGGACGATCGCGATCTGCTGCTGCACCTCCTCCGGCGACCGACCGCGGGGCCGCTCGAGACCGGGGCCGGTGGGCCGCCGGGACGGCTGCGCGAGGTGCAGGACGCGTACGCCGAGCACGCGGCGGCGATCGGCATGCGCGTCGTGCGGCACGCGCCCGCGAGCGAGGCGGACGTGGAGCGGGGGCCCGTCCCCGCGGCGGTCCGGGAGGCGATGGGGCGGCCCGGGTTCCTCGCGGACCAGCCGAGCCTCGTGCTGCGGCTCGGGCCGCACGGCGTGTCCGCGGGGCGCACGGTGATGTTCAACGTCCACCTGGACACGGTCGCGGGCGTGCAACCGGTGACGTTCGACGGCGAGCGGTTCACCGGGCGGGGGGCGATCGACGCGAAGGGCCCCGCGGTGGCGCTGCTCGCGGGGATCCGTGCGGCGCGTGCGAAGCGCCCGGCCCTCGGCCGGAACGTGGGCGTGCTGGTGCAGGCGGTCGCGGGCGAGGAGGGCGGGGCGATGGGCGTGTTCGGCACCCGTCCGCTGGTGCAGGCCGGGTACACCGGACGGCTGAACGTGTTCTGCGAGCCCACGGGAGGGCGGTTCCTCACGCGCAGTACGGCCTCGATGACGGCGCGGGTGGTCGTGGACGGGGCCGACGCGATCGACGACCGGCCGGGCGAGGGGCACAACGCGAGCGTCCTGCTCGGGCATCTCGCGCAGTGGCTCGGGTTCGCCCTCGATCCGTACGCGGCGCAGGCGGCGGTGTGCGTCGCGGGCCTGCACACGGGGTCGCGGCACAACCGGGTGTACGGGTCGGGGTCGCTGCTGCTGAACCTCGCGTACTCGTCCCTGGACGCGGGCCGCCGCATGGAGCGGGAGCTGGAGGCGGCGCTGCGCGCGGGGCTCGACGACTTCGCGGCGCGGTTCGGCGACACGATGCTGTTCGCGCGCACCGCCGCCGACGCGCACGCGATCACCCGGCTGGAGTGGCGCAAGCGCGGGCTGCCCGTGCTGGACGACCGCGACGCGTGGGGGCACGCGTTGCTGCGGCACGCGGCGGGGATCCCGCCGTGGCCGCCCGACGAACCCGCTTTCACCTGCGACGCGATCTGGATGTCGCAGGTGCCGGGGGCGTGCACGGTGGTGCTCGGCCCCGGCGACCTGGCCGCCGACAACGCGCACGCCGACGGGGAGTTCGCCCGCGCGGACGAGCTGGCGGGGTTCGCGGGCGCGGTGGCCCGCCTGCTCATCGCCTTCACCGACGACATGAATGGAGCGCCGTGACCTTACGGACCGTTTCCCCAGGGCGACCGACTCCTTCCTCGGAGCCGCGGGCCGAGGTCCGCGTGGACTACGCCGAGTTGCTCGACTTCACCGCCGCCGTGTTCGCGGCGCACGGGGTCCCGCGCGTCCGGGCCCGCGCGGCGGCGCGCGCGCTGTGCTACGGCGACGTCACCGGTATGACGTCGCATGGCCTGACGAACCTGACGCGCCTCTACCTGCCGCTGTTCGCCGACGGGCGGGTCGACCCGGGGGCGGAGCCGCGCCGGGTGACCGACCAGGGGGCGGCGGTGCTGCTCGACGCGTGCCGGGCGCTGGGCCTGTGGTCGGCGGGCGAGGCGATGGACCTCGCCGTCGAGCGCGCCGCGTCGCACGGGGTCGGGATGGTGTCCGTGCGGGGCGCGACGCATTTCGGGTGCGCGGGGCAGCACGCGCTGCGGGCCGTGGAGCGGGGGATGGTCGGGATCGTCGCGTCCAACTGCGGCGGGCAGCGCATCGCGCGGCCGCCGGGCGGCGCGGTGCCGATGCTCGGGACGAACCCGCTGAGCGTCGCGGCGCCCGCGGGGCCGCACCCGCCGTTCGTCCTCGACATGAGCACGACCGCCGCGCCGACGGGACGCGTCCGGCAGGCCGCGCGGGACGGCCGGACGGTTCCGGAGGGGCTGCTCGCGGACGACGCCGGCCGTCCGGTCACCGATCCGGCCGAGTTCGACGCGGGACGGGCGCACCTGCAGTGGCTCGGGGGCGGTGCGGGGCAGTACAAGGGCTTCGGGCTGGGCATCGCGGTGGAGGTGCTGTCCGCGCTGGTGGCGGGGGCGGGCCTGGGCCCGCTCGGCGGGGGAGCCGACGACGACATCGGCTTCGTCGCCATGGCGGTCGCGCTCCCCGAGCGCGCCGAGGCGGGCGCGCTGTTCGGCGCGCTGCTCGACTGCCCGCCCGTGGACCCGGCCGCGCCGGTGCGGTATCCGGGGTGGCACGAGCACGAACGGGCGCGGGAGCGGATGCGGGACGGTGTTCCGCTCGGGGACGGCCTGTACCGGGAGCTGTACGAGGTCGCGGTGCGCACGGGCGTCGCGGTTCCGGAGGTGCTGCGGTGAGGGCGCCGCTGCGGGTCGCCGTCGTCGGGCTCGGGGTGATCTCCCGGTTCTACCTCGCGGCGCTGCGGGACGCGCCGGATCTGCGGCTCGTCGCCGTGTGCGACGGCGACGCGGGAAAGGCGTTCGCGCACCGGGTGCCGGGCTACACCGACCACGTGCGGCTCCTCGAGGAGGAGCGGCCGGACGCGCTGATCGTGACGGTGCCGAACGACGTCCACCACCGGGTCTGCGCGGACGCCCTGGAGCGGGAGGTCGCGGTGTGCGTGGAGAAGCCGCTCGCGCTGACGGCCGGGGAGGGCGCCGAGCTGGAGCGGCTCGCCGAACGCCTGGACGTCCCGCTGTTCACCGCGTTCCACCGCCGCCACAACGCGGCGGTCGAGCGGCTGGTGCGGGAGTGCGCGGGGGCCGCGATCGCGGAGGTGACGGTCCGGTACTTCGAGCGCATCGAGGAGCATGCGGGTCCGGACGGCTGGTACCTGGACGCGCGGCGCTGCGGCGGCGGGTGCGTCGCCGACAACGGGCCGAACGCGTTCGACCTCGTCCGGCTGCTGCTGGGCCCGGCGGAGACGGTGTCCGCGCGGATCGAGCGGGACGCGGCGGGCACCGACCGGCGGGCCGACATCGGGCTGCGGGCGGGGCCGGCGCGGGCGCGGGTGCTGCTCGACTGGTCGTATCCCGGCGAGCGCAAGGACGTCGACGTCCTGCTGGACGACGGGCGGGCGCTGCACGCCGACATGCTCGACGGGCACACGGGCTTCAAGGAGTCGCTCTGGCACGAGTACGCGGGCGTGCTGCGGGCGTTCGCGCGGTGCGTGCGGGGCCGGGTCGAGTACGACGGCGGGCTGGCGGCGCTGCGGTTCGTCGAGAGCGCGTACCGGCTGGAGAAGGTGTGAACCCCGGCGAGGACGGCGCGAAGCGCGCGGTGCGCGGGACACTCGTGAAGGTGCTGACGCATCGCCGGGCGGATCGGGGGATGCGGCTCGAACCGTTCGCGAGCCGCTGCGTGCGGGCCGGCGACGTGCACGAGCTGGTGGCGACCGACCACGCGGAGACGGCCGCGGGAGCCCGCATCGACCGGGTCGCGTTCCTCGGGTTCGCGGAGATCGGCGCGGCGGGCGTCCTCGATCGCGGGGACGAGCTGTGGATCGGCGACCGGCGGGTCGGGGTGCTCCTCGGCTTCGACGGCTGCCACCTGCCGAACCACTACAACGTCCTGGTCCGGGCGGAGCCGCCGCGCAGCGGGGGCGAGCTGGGGCTGGCGCCGGAGGACCCGGTGGCGTTCCGCCAGGGCCGCCCGCCGAACTGACGCCGACGTCCGAACTGACGCCGACGTATCGGTAAATGCCGGAATTCGCCATTGAGCCGGCCGCCGCATGCCCACATTGAAAAGCGATTCCAGTGACGTGGAATTCGAGGGGAGGTTAGGCGGGTCTTACCTTCTCCGCATGGTTTCGGGCAGGCAGAAAACGGCAAGCTCTGTGGTGTGGGGTCGGGAGTTGAATTCGCCCCCAGAGAACACCCGATTCGCCCATCCGCATCCTGCCCGACGGATGCAGAAAGGAAAGCCCAATGGTCATGGCCACCAAGCAGGAGAACCGGCTCGAGGAGCGGTTCCGGCTGTGGGACAGCAACGGCAACGGCACCATCGAGCGGGCCGACTTCGAGCGCGAGGCCGACGAGATCATCGCCCGTCTCGGCGCGCAGGGCACCCCGGCGGCGGACGAGCTCAAGGACGCCTACCTCGGCATGTTCGACACGCTCTCGGCGGCGTCCGGGAGCGACAAGATGAGCCGGCCCCAGTTCCTGGAGGCGGCGGAGAAGGAGATCATCGGCAAGGGCGACGAGGGCTTCGCGGCCGTGGTCAAGCCGACGATCGAGGCGATCGTCGGCATCCTCGACAAGAGCGGCGACGGGCAGGTCTCCCCGGCGGAGATGCACGGCTGGTTCGCCGCGATCGGGCTGAGCCCGGAGGTCGCCGACAGCGCCTTCCGGCAGCTCGACTCCGACAGCAGCGGGAAGCTGTCGGTGGCCGAACTGGTGGACGCCGTGCGCGACTACCACCTCGGCCGCAACGACATCCCGCTGCTCGGCCGCTGACCGGGGCGTTCCGGGAGTGACGGGCCGCTGACAGGCCGCTGACGGGCCGCCGACGGGCCGTCCGGGAGAACGCCGCGCCGCCGTGCCCGGCGTCTCCCGGACGGCGCCAACGCCTTTCGAACGTGCGGGGAAAAGTGCAGACGACATCGACCGGGCAGACCATTCCGTTCTTCACCCAGGCGGCGACGTTCGACGCCGTATGGGACGGCATTCGAAGACATCTGACCGACGTTCTGGGCAACGGCAAGTTCTCGCACGGCGCGAAGGTCGCCGAATTCGAGCGCGAACTGCGGCGGTGGACCGGCGCCCGGCACGTCGTGGGGGTGAATTCGGGGACGGACGCGCTGGTGCTGCTGCTGCGCGCGGCCGGGCTCCGGCCGGGCGACGAGGTGATCGTCCCCGCGTACTCGTTCATCGCGACGGCGACGTCCGTCGTGCTCGCCGGGGGCGTCCCGGTGTTCGCCGACATCGAGGCCGGCGGGTACGGGATCGATCCGGCGTCGGCGGACGCCGCGGCCACCGCCCGCACTCGGATGATCATGCCCGTCCACCTGTTCGACCGCCCGGCGGACATGCGCGGCGTGGCCGCGGTCGCGCGGCGGCGCGGCCTCACGGTCGTCGAGGACAGCGCCGAGGCGATCGGCATGGGCGTGGACGGCGCGCACGCGGGGCTGGCCGGCGCGGGCGGCGCGCTGTCGTTCTTCCCCGCCAAGACGCTCGGCGCGATCGGCGACGCCGGCGCGGTGCTCACCGACGACGACGCCGTCGCCGAGAGCGTCCGGATGCTGTGCCACCACGGGCGCGGCGGGGCCACCCTCGACCACTTCCCCGGCATCGCCAACCCCACGGTGGTGCCGGGCCGCAACAGCAAGATGGACGACGTGCAGGCGGCCGTCCTGCTCGGCAAGCTCGGCCGCCTCGACGCCGACATCGGGCGGCGCGCCGAGCTGGCCGCCCGCTACGACGCCCGGCTGCGCGGCGTGCCCGGC
The DNA here is from genome assembly GCF_014648495.1 of Actinomadura cremea. Lineage (GTDB taxonomy): Bacteria > Actinomycetota > Actinomycetes > Streptosporangiales > Streptosporangiaceae > Spirillospora > Spirillospora cremea. The sequence continues at coordinate 527,555 of NZ_BMRF01000001.1, read as the reverse complement.
GTGCGCCGGGTGCCGGGGGACGTCCCGCCCCACCCCGGAACCGGACGCGTCGTCTACGTCTACCTCGTCGAGGCCGCGGACCGCGACGCCCTCGCCGCGCACCTCGCCGCCCGGGGCATCGGCACCGAGGTGTACTACCCGCTGCCGCTGCACCTGCAGCCGTGCTTCGCGCACCTCGGCCACCGTCCCGGCGACTTCCCCCGCGCGGAGGCCGCGTGCGCCGCCGCCCTCGCGCTGCCGCTGTACCCCGACCTGCCCGACGCGCACGCCGACCGCGTCTGCGACGAGATCGAGTCCTTCTACGCAGGGAGGAGGGCGGGATGACCGCCGCGCCCATCGCCACCGCCATACCGTTCTTCCCGCCCGACCTGTTCGACGGCGACCGGGACGCGCTGCTGGACGCCGTCCGCGCCATCGGCACCGGGCCCGCGCAGAAGTTCATCCTCGGCGAGCACACCGCCCGGCTGGAACGCGAGCTGCTCGACCGGCTCGCGCCCGCCGCCGCGGACGTCGTGGCCTGCTCGAGCGGGACGTCCGGGCTGTCGCTGCTGCTCGCCGCGATGGGCGTCGGGCCCGGCGACGAGGTGGTGGTGCCCGCGTTCGGGTGCGCGCCGCTCGCCGCGACCGTCCTGGACGCCGGCGCCCGGCCCGTGTTCGCCGACATCGACCCGGTCCGGCCGACCGCCGACCCGGCCGCCGCCGAGGCGCTGGTCGGGCCGCGCACGAAGGCGCTCATGCCCGCCCACATGTTCTCGGTGATGGCGGACATGCCCGCGTTCCGCGCCCTCGCCGACCGGCACGGCCTGCGCCTGGTCGAGGACTCCGCGCTCGCGCAGGGCGGCACGCTCGCCGGGCGTCCGGCCGGCTGCTGGGGCGACGCCGGGGTGTACTCGTTCGTCCAGGTCAAGACGTTCGGGATGCCGGGGGAGGGCGGCGTCGTCCTCACCCGCGACGCCGAGCTGGGCGCGGCGGTGCGGATGCTGCGCAACCACGGGCAGGACGGCGTCCACCGGTTCGTCCACCACCGGATCGGCCACAACAGCCGCTTCGACGAGGTGATGGCCCTCTTCCAGCTGCACCGGCTGCCCGGACTGGACGGGCGGCTGGCGCGCCGCGCCGAGATCTCCGCGTACTACTCGCGCCGGTTCGCGCCGCTCGCCGACCGGGGACTGGTCGCGCCGCCGGTGGGCGGCGACGGCCGCTCCCACTACGTGTACACGGTCCTCACCGAGCGGCGCGACGAGCTGCGGGCCCACCTGGCGGAGCGCGGGATCACCGCGCACGTCTACTACCCGCGCCCGCTCCCCGCCCAGCCCGCCTTCGCCCCGTACGCGCGGCCCGGCGCGGTGTGGCCGAACGCCGAGTCCGCCGCCCGCCGCAACCTCTCGCTGCCGCTGTACCCGCACCTGACCGACGCCCAAGTGGAGCACATCGCGGACGCGGTCCACGCGTTCGCCGACACCGGCACCGCCGGCGACACCGACACGCACCGGGAGCGGTGATGACGCACCAGTCGACGACCCTCGCAGAGCCGGGCGGCGCGCCCCGATCCGGCGGCCTCGCCGCCTACGCGCGCCTGGCCAAACTCGACATCTACGACTACTACCTGGGGCTGCCGCTGGTCTGGGCGCTGCTCGCCCCGGCCGTCCGCTGGGACACCGACACGTTCGCGCTGCTCGCCCTCGTGCTGATCGCGGAGGTCGTCGTGGTGGCCGCCATGGTCGGCTTCGACGACATCACCGGGTACCGCGACGGCAGCGACGCCGCGAACTACGGCTCCGACGCCGCCCGGCGCCGCCTGCACCGCAAGCCGCTCGTCGCGGGCACGCTCACCGAGTCGCAGGCGCTGCGGTTCGCGTGGGCGGCGGCGGCCGCCGGGGCGGTGCTGTGGGCGACGGCCGGGGTCGCGGCCCCGCACCGCCCGGCGTGGGCGATCATCCTGGCGGCGGTGTGCGTCGCCGCCTCGGTGCAGTACTCCTGGGGCCTGAAGCTCAGCTACCGGGGCTTCCAGGAGATCTTCCTGATCGGCCTCGGGATCGGCTGGACGCTCGTCCCGTACGCACTGCTGACGGGTGCGGTGTCCGGATTCGTGCTGGTGCAGGCCGTGGTGTTCGGGGCGGGGCCGATGATCTTCGGGCTGTACTCCAACACCAACGACGCCGACGGCGACCGGGCGGCGGGCCGCGTGACCGTCGCCACGCTCGTCTCCGCCCGGACGCACCGGTCGTTCGTCGCCGCGACGACCGCCGCGCAGGTGCTGCTCATCGCCGGTTCGGCGGCGGCCGGGGTCGCGCCCTGGTGGTTCCCGGCCGTCCTGCTCCCGGTCGTGGCGATGCGCCTCGCGCACCTCGTGATCGGCTTCCGGGGCGACATCCTGCGGGCCCGCCGGATCGCCATCCACGCCCACCGCGCCACGGTGGGGCTGCTGATCGTCGCGAACCTGGTCGCGACGGGGACCGCGTCATGACCGACCTCGACGTCGTCGTGGTGGGCGCGGGCCCCGCCGGGCTGGCCGCCGCGCACGCGCTGGCCGAGGCGGGACGGACGGTGCGCGTCCTGGAGGCCGCGGACGCCGTCGGCGGGCGGATGCGGACGGTCCGCGAGCACGGCTGCCTGATCGACATCGGCGCCGAGATGTTCCCCGAGAGCCCCGCCTACCCGGCGACCTGGCGGCTCATCGCCGCGCTCGGCCTCGACGGCGACCCCGCCGCCGTCCCGAAGGTGCCCGACGCGCTGGCCGTGTGGCGCCGCGGCCGCACCCGCCCGCACGTCGGGCATCCGCTCGGGTTGCTGACGGGCGCGGGCCTCGCGCCGCGCGCCCGCCTCGACCTCATGCGGTTGCGGGCCCGGCTCGCCCGCCTCGGCGACCTCGACCCGCAGCGCCCCGAGCACACCTCCCTCGGGACGACGACCGTCGCCGAGCTCGTCCGCCCCTACCACCGCGACCTGCGCGAGTATTTCGTCCACCCGCTGGTCGGCGGGTTCTTCGGCTGGGACCCCGAACGCTCCGCCGCCGCCCCGCTCGCCGCGCACCTGGCGACGTCCGGCGGCACGGGCGGCTGGCGCACCTACCGCGACGGCATGGACACGCTGGCCCGCGCCCTCGCCGACCGGCTCGACGTCGCCACCGGGCACCCCGTCACGCGGGTGACGGACGGTCCGGGCGGCGTCCGGGTGGAGTCGCCGCGCGGGACCGTGACGGCGCACGCGGTGGTGCTGGCCGTCCCCGCGCCCGTCGCGGCCCGCCTGCACCCCGACGCCCCGCCCGACGCCCGCGCGTTCCTGCACGCCTCCGGGTACGCGCCGATGCTCCGCGTCAGCCTCGTCCTCGACCGTCCGCTGGCGCCGCGCGGCGCGCGCCCCCGGTTCGCCACGCTCGTCCCGGACGCCGAGGACCCGCTCCTCGGCGTCATCACCGCCGACCACCACAAGCACCCCGGGCGGGCGCCCGGCGGGCGCGGCCTGCTGTCGCTCATCACGTCCCCGCGCGGCACCGCCGAACTCGTCGGGGCGCCCGACGACGCGGTGACGAACCGGCTGCTCGCCCGCGCCGAACGGTTCGTCCCCGGCCTGGCCCGGCACGTCGAGCACGTCCGGGTGTCCCGGTTCCGGCACGGGCTGCCGGAGGCGACGCCGCGCGCGCTGCGGCTGCGCGCCGCGTTCGTCCGCCGTCCCCCCGCGGCCGTCGAGTACGCGGGCGACTGGACGGTGCTGCGCCCGTGCAGCGAGGGCGCGGTCGCGTCCGGCGGGACGGCCGCCGCGCGCGTCGTCGCCCACCTGTCCGGCGGCCCCGACCCCGGCGACGCCTTACCGACCCCCGACCCGTTCCACGCACCACGCCCGGAGGTGAGCCGATGACCCCGTTCGGCAGACGCATCGAGCTGGGCACGCTGTTCGACGACCTGGCCGAGCGCGGCGGTCCGACGACCGTGCACCTCAGCCGTCCGCTCGACATCGCGCCCGGCCTCGGCACCGCCCACGACCTGCCCGCGCTGGCCCGCCTCGTCCGGGACGCCGCCGGATGGCTCTCCGCCGCCGGGGCCGGGCGCGGCGACCGGGTCGCCATCGCCAAGCGCGACCACTGGGACACGGTGCTGCTGTGCTGCGCCGCCGCCCGCATCGGCGCCGTCCCCGCCCCCCTGTCGGCCCACCTGGACGCCGACGTCCTCGACACGCTGCTCGCGCGCCTGGACGCCGCGCTGCTCGTCACCGACTCGGCGCGGCTCGCCGCGAGCCGGGCCGCCGGTCGCGCGCCCGAGTCGCTGGCCGCCCGGACGCTCGTCCTGGACGGCGAGGCCGCGGGCGCCCTCACCCTCGTCGACGTGCGCGGCGCCCCCGCCCCCGCCCCCCACCGGCCGCCGGTCGACCACCCGCTGACGATCATGCACACGTCCGGCACCACCGGCGTCCCGAAGCTCGTCACGCACACCACCCGCACGCTGCTGCGGCGGCTCGCCGGGTTCGAGGTGCACCGCTGGCCGCTGCTGTCCGCCCGCCCCGACGACGTGGTCGCCGGAGCGTTCTCGTTCGCGCACGGCCGCGCCCTCGCCTGGACGGCCGTCGCGCTGACCCACGGCCCCCGCGAGCTGCTCGCGATCTCCGCGGCCGGCTGGGACGAGGCCGGACCGCTGCTCGACCGGCACCGGCCCACCGTCGTCGAGGCCCAGCCCGCCGCGTTCGTCCGGTGGCGGCCCCGGGTCCGGACCGGCGACGACCACCCGTTCGACCGCGTGCGCCTCTTCATCAGCACGTTCGACGCCGTGCACCCGCCCACCGTCCGCGCGTTCCTCGGCGCCACCCGGCACCCCCGCCCCGTCTGGCTGCAGGGCTGGGGGCAGAGCGAGACCGGCCCGCTGACCTTCCGGTTCCTCACCCGCCGCGCCCTCGCCGCCGAACGCGACCGGCACCCCACCACCCGCGACCTCGGCCGTCCCGTCCCCGGCCGCACAAGGCTGCGCGTCCTCGACCGCACCACCCTGCGGCCCGTCCCTCGCGGCTCCGCCGGGCTCGTCGTCTGCTCCACCCGGGCGCTCGCGGACGGGTACGTGGGGGAGCGGCGGCGGTTCGAGCGCAAGCGGGCGGGCCGCTGGTTCATGACCGGCGACGTCGGCGTGCTGACCCGCGACGGGCGGCTCCTGCTGCTGGACCGGGAGGCCGACGCCCTCCCCGAGGGCAGCGGCACCGAACTCGAGGACGTCATCGAGGACCGGCTGCCGGGCGTCGCCGAGTGCGTCGTGCTCAGCGTCCCCGGCCACCCGTCCCTGCCCGTCGTCGTCACCGAGCAGGACGCGCTCGACCCGGACGCGTGGCGCGAAGCGACCCGCGACCTGCCCGAACTCGCCGAGCCGGTCACGCTCTCGTGGGACGAGATCCCCCGGACCGGCACCGGCAAGGTGCGGCGCGCGGTCCTGCGCAAGCGACTCGGCCTCACCCCCGAGACCCACGGGACGGGCCGATGGACGTGACGGCGGACCCGGCGGTCGACGCGGCGCGGCCGCTGGCGGGGACGGTCGTGCGGGCGTCCGGCGACTCGCTCGCGCTGCGCGTCGCGGCGTCGCGGCTGCGTGCGCTCGGCTGCACGGTCGAGCGCGCGGGAGCGGCCCCGGCGGACGCGCCCGCCGGGCGGCTCGCCGCCGTCCGCGGACCGTTCGGCGGCGCGCCGCCCGAGTGCCGGATCGGCTGGTCGGGGCCCGTGCGGGTGCCGATGCGCGGCGAGCACGACGTGCAGGCCGCCTGCGGCGTCATGCAGGTCCACGGGCGCGCCGCCGGCGGCCCCCGCGTGCTCCCCGTCGACTTCGCGTCCGTGTGCGCGGGCGTCCTCGCGGCGCAGGCGTTCACGGCCGGGGCGCTCGCCGCGCCGCACGGCCGGACGGACGTCGCCGCGACGACGTCCGTCGCGCAGGCCGCGGCGCTCGCGCTCACCCAGTACGTCGCCGTCGCGACCGCCGAACCGGGCGCCGGCCGTCCGTCCCCGGCCCCCTTCGTCGGCGCCGAGCGGACGCCGCCGTTCCGCTCGTCCGACGGCGTCCGCTTCGAGATCGAGACGTTCGACGCCGAACGATGGCTCGGCTTCTGGACGGCGCTCGGCGCCGACCGGGCCGCGATCGTCCGCGGCTGGCCGCCGTTCCAGCAGCGGTTCGGCACCGCGACCTGCGCGCTGCCCCCGGAACTGGGCAAGACGGCGGGCGAGCACGACCACCGCACCCTCCGCGCCGCCGCCGGAGCAGCGAACGTGAGCCTCGTGCCCATCCGGGACACCACCGCGCCACCCCCGCCCGCCCCCGCCTCCCCCTGGCGCCTGACCCCCCTGGCCTCCCCATCCACCCCGCCGTGCTCGGCGGCGGGTTCGACCTCGTGGCCCGGACCGCCGGTGTCGGGCGGGGGCGGGGGGCCGCTGGCGGGGGTTCGGGTCGTGGAGTCGACGAACCGGGTGCAGGGGCCGCTCGCGGGGCATCTGCTCGGGCTGCTCGGCGCCGACGTCGTCCGGCTCGAACCGCCCGGCGGCGACCCGCTGCGCGGTGTCGCGCCCATGGGCGGGGGCGGGGAGTGCTCGGCCCGGTTCCTCGCCCTCAACCGGGGCAAGGCCGCCGTCGAGGCCGACCTGAAGTCGGCCGCGGGACGGGACGCGGCGCTGCGGCTCGCCGCGTCCGCCGACGTGTTCCTGCAGAACTGGCCGCCGGGCCGCGCCGCCCGCTTCCGGCTGGACGCCGCCGACCTCCCCTCCCTCGTGTACGCGCACGCCGGGGGCTGGGCCGACGCCCTCCCGGCGCCGCAGCCGATGGGCACCGACTACCTCGTGCAGGCCCACTCGGGCGTCGCCGCGCTGGTGTCGGGGCCCACGCTGATGACGATCACCGACGTGCTCGGCGGGCTGATCGCCGCCGAGGGGGCCGTCGCGGGGTTGCTCGCGCGGGCCCGGACGGGCGCGGGCGTCCGCGTCGAGACGGCGCTGATCGACGCCGCCCGGCTGCTCCGCGAGGCCGTCCACAGCCCTGTGGACGGCGCCCCACGCGCGCCCGTCGTGTCCGACCTCGCCGCGATGGCCGCCGACCCGGCCTACGCGGCCGTGTTCGAGACCGACGGCGCCGCCTCCTACAGCCGCGCCCCGTGGACCTTCGACCGCACCAGGGAGCTCCCTTGACGACCGCCCCCGCCTGGACGTCCGCCAACGGCATCGTGCTCGCCGACCTCGTGCCCGCCGCCCTGCGCGCCGGGTGGACGGCGCGCGGGCTGTGCCCCGGCCGCGACCTCTACGCCCTCTTCGGCGAGCGCGCCCGCGCCGCCCCCGACCGGGACGCCGTCGTCGACGACGCGGGCGCGCTGAGCTACGCCGAACTCGACGGGCGCGTCCGCCGCGCCGCCGCCGCGCTGTCGGCCGCCGGGCACGGGGCCGCCGACATCATCGCCGTCCTGCTGCCGAACGGGCGGGACGCCGTCGTCGCCGAGCTGGCGGTCGCGGCGATCGGCGCGGTCGCGCTGCCGATCCCGCACACCCGCGGGCCACGGGACGTCGCGCGGCTGCTCGACCGGTCCCGCGCCGCCGCGCTCGTCACCGTTCCGGGGATGATCGAGGTCGTCAAGGTCCCGGCCCGTACGCACCTGTGGACGCCGCATCGCCGGACGCCCGGCGCGGCGGCGCTCCCGGACGGCGTCCGGTCGCTCGACGACGCGACGGCCGGGGACGTCCGGGCGTGGCGGCCCGCGCGTCCGGACGCCGAGGCGCCCGCCCGGCTGCTCGTGTCGTCGGGCTCGGAGTCGGACCCGAAGATGGTCGCGTACTCGCACAACGCGATGGCGGGCGGGCGCGCGAACTACGTGGCGGCGCTGCGCCGCGGGACCGGGCCGATGCGGGCGCTGCTCCTGGTCTCGCTGGCCTCGTCGTACGGGTCGCTCGGGACGTCGGTGATCCTCGCGCGGCTCGGCGGCACGCTCGTCCTGCTGCCCCGGTTCGACGCCGCCGCAGCGCTGCGCGCCGTCGAGCTGCACCGGCCCACGCACCTGTTCGGCGTCCCGACGATGCTGTGGCGGATGACCGAGTCCGCGACCGTCGCGGACACGTCGTCGCTGCGCGCCGTGGTGTCCAGCGCGGGGCCGGTGCACGGGCACGTCGTCGAGGCGTGCGTGCGCCGGTTCGGGATGTCGCCCGTGAACATCTACGGGTCGAGCGACGGCGTGAACTGCCACACCGGCCGCGATCCGGGCGGGTGGGAGCCCGGTCTGGCGGGCGTCCCCGATCCGGACGTCGCCGCGATCAGCATCCGCGACCCCGCCGGGCGTCCGCTGCCGCCGGGCGAGGCGGGCGAGATCTGGGCGCTCGGCCCGATGACGCCGCTCTGCTACGTCGGCGCCCCCGACCTCGACGCGCGGCACCGCGCCCCCGGCGGGTGGGTGCGCAGCGGCGACCTCGGCCGCCTCGACCCGGACGGGACGCTCCGGGTGCTCGACCGGCTGAAACGCGTCGTCATCCGCGGCGGCGTCGGCCTCTCCCCGGCGGACGTGGAGCGCGAGCTGAGCGCGCACCCCGGCATCGCCGACGTGCAGTGCGTGCCGGTGCGGGACCGGGACCTCGGCGAGCGCATGTGCGCGTGCGTCGCCCCCCGCCGCGGCGCCCCGCCGCCGTCGCCCGCCGACATGCTCGACCACCTGCGCGAGCGCGGCCTCGACAAGCGGCGGCTCCCCGAACGCTTCCTCGTGCTGCCCGAACTGCCGCTCGGCCCGACCGGCAAGGTGTGCGCCGCCACCCTCGCCCGGCTCGCCGCCGAATCGGCCGTCCCCGCGGACGCCGGGAGCGGGCGGTGAGCGCGGCGGTCTCCGCCGGGGTCCCCGCCGGGGTCTTCGGCGACCGCGACGAGGACGCGCGCGAGCGGCACCGCCTGCTGAGCGCGGCGTACGACCCGATGACCGTCGAGAACCTCGCCCGGACCGGCGTCGGGCCGGGCTGGCGGTGCCTCGAGGTCGGCGCCGGGAACGGGACGGTCGCCGCGTGGCTGGACGAGCGCGTCGCACCGTCCGGACGCGTCGTCGCGACCGACGTCCGTCCCGATCCGGACGCCGCCGGGCCGCCGGTGACGCGGCACGACATCGTCCGCGATCCGCTGCCCGACGCCGGATACGACCTCGTGCACGCCCGGCTCGTGCTGCGGCTGCTGCCCGAGCGCGCCGCCGTGCTCGACCGGCTCGTCCGCGCGCTGAAGCCCGGCGGCGTCCTGCAGCTCGACGAGTTCGACGCGACGGCCGCACCGGCGGTGCGCGTCCCGAGCCCCGCCGCGCGGAAGCTGTACGAGGAGTACACGGCGGCGAAGAACCGGCTGATGGCCCGTGCCGGGGTGGACGTCGCCTGGGGACGCCACGTGGCGCGGGAGATGGTCGCGGCGGGGCTCACCGGCGTCGCCGTCCGGTCCCGCGCCGAGGTGTGGGACGCCGGGTCCGCCGGGCTGCGGCTCCTCGCGCACCACGGCCGGCACCTGCACGACGGGCTCGTCCGGGAGGGCATGACGGGCGCGCGGCTCGACGCGGTGCGCGACCTGCTGGCCGACCCGGGCTTCCGCGCCCGCTCCTACATCATGTACTCCGTCCAGGGCCGACGCCCACGGGAGGTTCGATGACCGCGCACACGACCGGCGCCCACCCGTTCGACGTCCACGCCGCGGCGCCCGGCGTGCACGCCGCGATGGCCGCCTTCGACACCGCCGCGGGCGCCGGACTCGTCCCGTCCCTCGCCGAACTCGTCCGCATCCGCGCGTCGCAGCTCAACGGGTGCGGGCTGTGCCTGTCGATGCACACCGAGGCCGCGCGCCGGTCCGGTGAGGACGAGCGCCGCCTGCGGGCCCTGGAGTCCTGGCGCGACAGCCCGCTGTTCGGCCACGCCGAACGCGCGGCCCTCGCGCTCACCGAGGCCATGACGGTACTGACCGGCGGGGTTCCGCGGCAGGTGCTCGCCGCGGCCCGCGACCACTTCGGCGACGCGGGGCTCGCGCACCTGATGTGGACGATCGCCGCGATCAACGCCTGGAACCGCGTGGGCATCGCGGCGTCGGCGGCGTCCGCGCCCGCGTCCACGGGCAGCTCAACATGACAATATTTACGTTATGTCCAAGCGAAACTCCCGGCGCAACGCCGCCGTCGCGGTGCTCTGGCTCCTCATCGGGGTCGCGGGGGTGATCGGCGGCGCCGCACTGGCGGTCACCGGCGTGCCGGACCGGCTGGACGAGCAGCGCGCCCTCGACTCCGCGGCGGACTGCCCGGCGGCGCCGCGCGAGCCCGCGGACTGCCTGTGGAGGCAGGAGTTCGCCATCTCCGACATCACGCTGTACGCGGGCCGCAACAGCGAGATCACCGCGACGCTCACCGACCGTGCGGGCGACGCTTGGGCGACGCAGTACCCGAACAACGAGCCGCTGCTGGACGATCTGGACGACGGCGACCCGGTCGTGGGCACCATCTGGCGGGGCGAGATCGTGCGGATCGCCGCCCTCGGCGACGAGCAGGACACCACGGCCGACCCGTCCGGGTTCGCGGAGACGTTCGCGGGGACCGCGCTGCTCGTCGGCTCGTCCGGCCTGCTGATGGCCGTGGCGGGCGGGTGGCGGCTGCGGCGGCGCGCGGAGCCGGCGATGCCCGCGGGCCTCGTCGGCCTCCTCTGGTTCACCGGCATCATGGCGGGCGTCACGCTCGCCATCGGGATCGCGGTCGCGACGGCGGAGTGGCCGATCTGGCTCATCCCGGGGCTGTGGGGCGCGGCGGCCGTCCTGGTGGCCGGATGCACGGTCCTGGCCGTCCGGAAGTCGGGCGACATCTCGGCGGCGCTGGGAGGCACCGGCGGTTCCCCCTCCTGATCCATCGCAGTGAGGGTCGGGCATCCTCACCGAAGGTCGAGTGATCGTTCACGTTCGGACGGGTCGGCGGACGCCGACGGGATCGCGAAGAACGCCGGTACCGCGAGGACCGCCACACTCGCCGCGAGTCCCAGGGCTCCTGGGAGGGACCAGGCGGCGACCGGCCCGGCGACCGCCGCCCCCAGGGCGAATCCGGTGATCTTCAAGCTGGCGCCGGTGGTGAAGATCTGGCCCCGCAGGTGTTGCGGAACCTCCCGGTGGCGGACCGCGAACAAGGCGACCAGTTGGGGTCCCTCACCGATCCCCGCGATGAGCACGGCCGCGATGAGCGCGACCGGGTGACCCCACATGGCCAAGACCAACGCGGCAGCCTGGACGAGAGGACCGGCCCAGATGATCGTGTCGGGGGCGACCGAACGCGGGAACCGGGCGAGTACGGCGTTGGCCGCCAGAGCGGAGATCGCCACGCAGGAGAGCAGCAGAGCACCGCGGCCGGCTCCGCCCAGGACACGCTCGCCGAGGAGCGGGACGCACGCCACCAGCATGCCCTGGGCGACGCAGGAGACGACCGAGGTGAGGGTCGCCCGAGCCAGTGCCGGCCTTCCGGCCATGACCCGCATTCCGGCGGCGAGATCGCCGATCACCGAGGTCGTCCGCGCCGTCCGCGCCCGACCGGGACGGACGGGCAGCGTCCACGCGGCGGGCAGTGCCAGGGCGATGAGCACCACGGAGACCACCACGGCCGTCGAGGCTCCCAGCGCCTCTGCGACGCCGCCGGCGAGAGCCGGACCGGCCAGACTCGCCGCGCCGAACGTCATGGCATCGAGCGCGTTCGCCCGGGGCAGGCGGTCGCCCGGCACCACGCGCGGAAGCTGGGCCGTCCATCCGCCCGACAGGGCCGGTCCCAGCAGCCCTGTCACCACCGCGATCAGGATGACGACGGCGAACGGCCACCGGCCGAGTCCCCCGAGAATCGTCCCCAGCCCCGCCGCGTACAGGACGAGGGCCCCGGCCAGCAGGCGTCCCGGCCGTCCCGCCCTGTCGAGCAGCGCCCCCAGTATCGGCCCGCCCAGCGCGGCGGAGATCGTGATGCCCGCGAGTAGCGACGACGCGTCGACGGTCGATCCGGTCAGGGCGAATCCCGCCAGCATCAGTGCCGGTCCCGACATCTCGTCCCCGGCACGGGCTGCCACCGCCCCGGTGAGGTAGAGGTGGAGTGAGTAACGCTTTTCCATCCGCGAGACGTTACGTAGGTAACTCAAAACTAAGCAAGATGCGTTACATTTCACGCGTGTCCTTCCACCGTGACGACTGGTCCACCCGGCACTCCGTGCTGACCACAGCTCGGCGGACCGCCGCCCTGATCAACGCCCTCGCCGACGACCGCCCCGACCCGGCCGGCGTCGCCGACGTGCTCCGCGCCTACGGCGAGACCGACCCCATCGACCTCACCACCCGCGATGTCGCCGGGATGCGCGCAGCCGCCGCCGTACTACGGCAGGTCTTCGCCGCCGCGGACGCCGATGACGCCGCGGCCGTCCTCAACCGCCTCCTGCGCGACCACACCGGACCGCTCCGCCTGACCTCACACGGCGGCGGGACCCCCTGGCATCCCCACCTCGACCGCCACGACGACGCCCCCTGGGACGAGTGGTTCCTCGCCTCGTCCTGCATGGCCCTGACCGTCCTCGTCTGGGACCGCCAACGCCCGCCCGGCAAGATCTGCGCATCACCGAGCTGCCAGAACGTCTTCATCGCCCAGGGCAGCGGCCCGGAACGCCGCTACTGCTCCCGCCGGTGCGCTACCCGCCAACGAGTCGCGGCCCATCGACGCTCCCGCTCCACCGGGCAGTCGAGCGATACCGAATAGGGTGCTCCGACCCGGCGCGACATCGTTCGAACTTCGCTGCGACAGGTCACCCCCTCCTCCTAATCGCGTGGAGAAGGAGGGAGATCGGCGGGAGAGTGGCTTCGTGGCTTACGGGGAGACGCGCGCACCGCTGATCGGGCTCACCGACCGGCGGGCGCTGGAGCGGTGGGCGCCCGCCGACCCGGCGGTGGTGGACGAGGCGCGGCGGCTGAAGGAACGCGCGCTGCTCGACCTCGGGGTGACGCACAGCGCGATCGCGTCCTGGCTCTACAGCAAGTGCCACCACCACGTCCCGACGACCGCCGTCGGCACGGCCGCCGTGGTCGCGTCGGGCGACGGCACGTGCCTGCTGCTCTACAACCCGGGCTTCTTCGCCGGGATCGGCGTCGAGGGCGTCCGGTTCGTCCTGTTCCACGAGTCGCGGCACCTCGTCCAGCGGCACCTGTTCGCCGACCCCGACCTGCGCGCCGACCCGGTCTTCACGCTGGCCTGCGAGGTCACGATCAACCACGTGGCGCTGGCCCGGCTCGGCGGCGGGCCGCCCGAGCGGGACGGCCGTCCGGTGGGGATCTCGCCCCGGCGCGTGTACGGGGCGTACCTGGCGGACCTGCGCGACCAAGGGCTGGAAGGGCTCCCCTACGAGGCTTGGATCGACACCGACATGAGCGTCTACCGGGAGCTGCGGCGGATGCGGAACCCGCCGGGCGCGGGCGCCGCCGGCTGCGTCCACGTGCTGCTGGACGTGCTCGACCAGGAGACCGTCGACCGTGCGGGCGGCGACGTCCTGCGCAGCGTCCTCGTCGCGGCCCGGCGCGGCGACCGGACGGCCCGCGACGAGCTGCTCGACCTGCTGCGCCGCACCGAGGGCGCCGGGGAGGGCACCGACCGGATCTGGGGCGACCTCGGCGCGCACGCGCTGCGCGGGCGGACGTCGGCGACGCGGCGGGTCGACTGGTGGCAGCGCTGGCTCGTGGACGTGCTCGGCTCGAAGCTCGCGGAGGGCGAGCGGCTCGTCTACCCGAAGAAGCGCGGCGCGCTGCTGGCCGCCCTCGGGCACGAGCCGATGCTCGCGCGGCGCGGGCCGCGGCGGCTGAAGACGCTCGTCATCGCGCTCGACACGTCCGGGTCGATGCCGGACGGCGTGGTCGAGTGGCTGAGCGGGCTCGTCGGCCGCATCGACGGCGTCGAGGCCGACTGGGTCGCGTTCGACGGCGGGGTCAAGCCGTTCGAGCCGGGCGAGCCGCTGCGCGGCGGCGGCGGGACGAACTTCGCGGCCGTCCAGACCTACGCGGAGGAGCGGGACGAACCGGTGGACGCGGTCGTCGTCGTCACCGACGGGCACGCCGACCCGATCGCCCCGGCGGAGCCCGGCAAGTGGATCTGGCTGATCACGCCCGGCGGCCGGGAATGGCCGGAACACCGCCACCCGCCCATGGCGTGCCATCGGGTCGATCCCGTCTGATCACGAAATTGGCTACGGTGACGCCCTATGAGCCAGAGAGGTGCGACAACGCGGGCCCATGACATCGTCGGCTGCACGGCCGGCCTGCTGCGGTTCGCGACCCCGGACGAGGCGGACGCGCTGCTCGGCCATATCCCCGACGGGCGTCTCGAGCGCGTCCTGTGGAGCCACGGGATGCCGAACCGGGTCGTCATCGAGGCGCTGCTGCGGCGCGGCCGTCCGGGCGACCTGAACACGCTCGTCCGGTACGCGATGGCCGAGGACGACCCGCCGTCCCTGCTCGGGCGGCTCCTCGACCTCGACGACCCCGAGGTCGACGGGCGGCTGCTGGGCGCCGAGACGCGGCACCGGCCGCTGCCGCGCAACCTCCGCCGCCAGCTCGCGCACCAGACGTCCCGGCGCGACGGCGCCACGCCGCGCCCGCTGCCCGTCCGGGTACGCGAGAGCGTGCTGTCCAGGACGTCGCCGGACGCGCTCGACCACGCCCTGCTCAACGCGGCCGACCCCGGCCTGGCCGGGGCCGCGCTGCGGTTCCTCGGCGCGGGCGCCGACCCGCACGGCGCCGTCCGGGCGTGCCGCACCCTGCTGGACGCCCGCCGCGACCATGAGGTCGCCGAACTCGCCGAGCAGGGCCGGCTGCCCGCCTTCCGGTGGGGGCCGGACGGGACGGAACCGAGCGTCCTCGCGTACGCGCAGGCCGCGCTGCGGAGCGAGGAGGGGAGGCGGGCGCTGCGCGACCTGTCCGAGCGGGTGCGCCGCCCCGAGTTCCTCCGGACGATCGGCGAGATCGCCGACGCGGACGCCTGCGGACCCGGGCGGAAGGACGGGCCGCTCGTCCGGACGGTCGTGGACCGCCGCCACCCCGGCATCCCGCGCGTGGGCTGGGCGGACGTGCTCGCGGACGAGCCGCGCCGCCGGGCCGCCGAGGGACCGTTCTCGCTCCGTGCGGCCCGGTTCATGGCGAAACGCACCGACATGCCGCTCGAACTCGTCCGGCTACTGGTCGCCGACCATCCCGGCCTCGCGGTCTTCCTCTCCGACCCCGCGCCCGAGGTGCTCGCCGACCTGTGCGCGCTCGGTCCCGTGCCCGGCGCGGACGTGATCCTCAAGGTCGCCGGGAACGGCCTGGTCGCGGGCACGCTCACGCCCGAGTTCGTCGCCGCGACCGTCCCCGAGGAGACGCTGCGGGTCGTGGCGGAGTCGCTGTGGCTGCCCGGAATGCGGGGCACCGCCCGGATCCGGGCGGTCCTCGGCCTCGCCGGGGACGTCCGGCTCGACCCGGCGTTCGTCGACGAGACCGGCCACGGGCGCACCCGCCGCCTCCGCCGTCCCGGCGTCCCCGCCCACTGGGACCCGGACGCCGCCTACGGCGACTCCGCCGTCTACAACGACCTCCCCCACCATTACATCTCCACCCCTCACGGCGACTCCGTCCGCGCGCTGTTCCGCACGGGCGCCGCCATCACCGCCGACGACGTGCTCGCCGCCGCCTCCCCCGACGCGCTCCTCGTCGGGAAGGGCCTGCCCGACCCGCGCGTCCTGCGCCGCCTCGCCGAGCACGTCGACCTGCACCTCGGCGGCCGTCCGGAGGCATGGCTCGTCGCGCTCCGGCTGCTGGAGGACGGCTTCGTCGGCACGCTTCCCGAACTGCTCGCGACCGCCGGGGCCGTCACCAGCTGACGACCCGGTAGTCCTTCAGCAGGACGCCGTGCGGCGGGTCCCCGTCGCGCTCGCCGCGCACGATCGGGTCGTACACGCGGGCCGCCGCGTCCACGACGTCCAGCGGCGGCCGGAACCCGGCGGCGGCCCGGCGCGCCCGGTCCGGCTCCGGCCGCTGGTCGGTGAACCAGCCCGGATCGACGCTCGTCACATACACCCCGTGCTCCGCCAGCTCGGACGCCGCCGTGCGCGTCAGCATGTTGAGCGCCGCCTTCGCCATGTTCGTGTGCGGATGCTCGGCGCCCTTCCAGTACCGGCCGAACCGCCCCTCCGCCGCCGACACGTTCACCACGTACCGGCGGGCGTGCCGGGACGCCTCCAGCAGCGGGCGCAACCGCCCGAGCAGCACGAACGGCGCCGTCACGTTGATGAGCTGCACCTCGATCAGCTCCACCGGATCGACCTCGTGCACCAGCCGCGTCCACGAGTTGTCCTTCGCCGGGTCGGGCAGCAGCCCCGCGACGTCGACCGTTCCCGCGCCGCCCGTGCCGCCCACCGGCACCGGGAGCCCGGCGGGCGGCACGGGCGGCGCGGGCAGCGCCGCGCGCTCCTCGACCGCGAGCAGCTCCGCGTACGACTCCGGCGGGTGCCGCAGCGTCTGCGCGGCGAGGTTCACCAGGACGTCCAGCGGCTCGCCCGCCGCGACCTGCTCGTCGCACCAGCGGACGAGCGCCGGGACGTCCCGCAGGTCCATGCCGGCGACCGCGAGCCGGTCCCACCACGCGTCCCGGTCGGGCACGGCGGCGAACCGGCGGCGCGCGTCCGACGGGAACCGGGTCAGGGCCGTCACCGACGCGCCGTCCCGCAGCAGCTTCAGCACCAGCTCGAACCCGGCCTTCACCCGCCCGCCGGTGACGATCGCGCGGCGCCCGGTCAGGTCGGCGCGGGCGTCCCGGCGCTCGCGGTGCTCGCGCGCGCACGGCGGGCACAGCCGGTGGTAGAACCCGTCGAGCTCCCGGAAGTGCATCTTGCAGACGTAACAGACCTGCAGCCCGCCCAGCCGCGCCCCGGACGGCACCACCTCCCGCGCCGCCTCGGCGGGTGGCTCGGCGGGTGGCTCGGCGGGCGGCTCGACGGGTGCGCCCTCGACGCGTCCGGCGGCGCCCGTCGCCGTCCCGGCCAGCACCTCCGCGTCCGCCGCCGCGCGCCGCCGCCGCTGCGCCGCCCGCTCCCGTCCCCGCGTCCGCCGGACGAACGCGGCGACCGCCGCCCGCACCCGCGCGAGGTCGGGGTCGTCGTCGGGGGCGTCCGCCAGCTCGGCGAGGACGCGCAGGCAGGCCGCCACCTCGTCGTCGCGCATGACGGCCATTAAATCGGGTGAAGCCGGACGTCCCGCACCGATGTACTGGAACCCATGAGCATGCCGGACGGGCCGCGCCTGGCCCACTTCATCGACACGATGATCGACCTGGGCGTCACCGGGCAGGTCTTCGGCGAGCACGGGATCGGCAAGACCTCGACGTTCTTCCACCACGTCCGCGCGCGCGAGGGCGTCCGGCTCGTCTACGTGCCCGCCGCGAACCTCACCCCCGACGACCTGCTCGTCAACGCGCCCGTCCGGCGCGGCGGCGGGGACGGCGAGCTGGTCCTGCGGCAGCTCATCATGCGGCAGCTCAAGCCCGGCGGGCCGTTCGTCCTGCTCATCGACGACTCCCTGCAGGCTGGCGCGACCCTCCAGTCGCAGCTCATGCAGATCGCCTGCACCTGGACGCTCGGCGAGCACGACCTCCGCGAACTCGGCTGCATCGGCGTGTTCCTCACCGACAACGAGTCCCTCGACGAGACCGCCGCGCGCCGCACCGACCTCGCCGTCCTCGACCGGATGGCGACGCTGCGCGTCACCGCCGCCGACACCGCGTGGCGCGCCGCGCTGTCGCGCAGGTTCCGCGGCGTCGACCTCACCGGCGTGTTCCGCGTGTGGGCGTCGCTGCCCGCCGAACCGCGCCGCCTGCTGTCGCCGCGCACGCTCGAGCACGTCATCGACTGCGGTCTCGCCGGGTTCCCCCTCGCCTGGGGCCTGCCCCTGGTGGACGGCCGCCGCCTCGCCCTCGCGACGACCGGGGCCGACGGGCGTCCCGGCGACGACCAGGCACCGGACGTCCTCGACCGCGTCGCCGCCGAGCTGCGCCGCGCCGGTGCAGACGTCCCGAACCCTTCGCACGTCCCGGACGCCGTCCGCCGCGTCGTCCGCGCCGCCCTCGACCGCCGCTGGGCCGTGCTCGTCCAGGGCCCGCCCGGCTGCGGCAAGACCGAGGTCGTCAAGGAGGTCGTGCGCGACGAGCTCGGCACCGCCCCGCTCTACTTCTCGCTGCCCGTCACCAACGTCGAGGACCTCTGCGCGCCCGTCCCCACCCTCGACGGCACCCTCGACAACCTCCTCGCCGCGCCCTTCCTCGCGGACGGCGACAAGGCGATCGTCTGGGACGAGTACAACCGCCCCAAGGACAAGGCCGCGTTCGCCCGCCTCATGGAGATCACGCAGGAGTGGTCGCTGGCCGGACGCCGCATCGAGGGCCTCCGCGCGCAGATCGCCCTGCAGAACCCGCCGTACCACCTGGGCCGCAAGCTGCTCGTCTCCCGCAACACCATCGCCCAGGCGTCCCGCTTCACCGCCTCGCTGGAGATCGACCCCGACGACATTCCGGCCAACGAGTGGCTGATCGCCCGGTACGGGCCGACCGCCGAGACCGTCCTCGAATGGTGGAAGAACGACATCGACGACGAGGGCCGCCAGTGGATCACCAAGCGGACGCTGGAGCGGCTCATCCGGCTGCACGGCCGCGGCCTGCCGCTCGACGTCGCGAAGATCTACCTCGGCGACGGCGACTACGCGCCCGTCCCGCTCACCGACCTCGAGGCCCGCCTGTCCCGCCGTCCCGTCACCGGCCTCCGCGAGCTGTCCGCCGACCTCGACGCCTGGACGTCCCGGCTGCGGGACGCCCCCGCCGAGGGCTCGGACGCGACCGACACCGTCCACCGCGTCCTCGCGAACGCCGAACTGTCGCAGCTCCGGGCCCACGCGGAGACCGTCGCCGCCCTCGCGCCCCTCCTCCCGCCGAAGCTCAAGGCCACGTACCTGATCGGCGCCGAGCCCGCGCGGCAGCGCTTCTGGACGACGATCTTCGTCAGCGGACGAGGCTGAGGCCGCCGGGGGCGACGCCGATCTCGACGCGCGACCCCCAGGAGAGCGTGAGCCGGTCGGACTCCATGCCGTCCCCGAAGACGACCAGCCCGTCGGTCTCCGACACCAGGCCGAGCGTCTCGCCCGCGCCGAGCCGCCCCTCCGTCCGGGACGTGCCGGTCGCGGGCGACGGCCACGCCTCGCGGACGAACCAGGCCAGTTCGGGCTCGGCGGGGGCGGGCAGCCGCAGGCCGCTGCGGCGCTCCAGCCACACCGACCGGCACCAGCCGGTCGCGCCGGTGCCGGTGGCCACCAGGACGCCCGAGGACGACTGGCGCTCGGTCCCGTCCGGGCCGCAGGCCAGCCGGTAGCGGGCGGACTGGTGGGTGGGGTGCCCGACGAACACCTCGTTCAGCGCGGTCAGCTCGCTCCCGTCGTCGGTGACCGCCCGCACCATCGCGCGCCGCTCCGTCGCGCCCGTCCCGGCGGCGACGGCCCGCAGCAGGTCGGCGCACGCCTCGGCCGGGTGCGGGACCAGCACCCCGGGATTGCGCCCGGGGTCGGGGTCGAGACCGATGACCGGCTGGCCGTCCAGGTACTTCGCGGTGTTGGCGACGAGGCCGTCCTGCCCGACGACGACCACGATGCCGTCCGGGGCTAACAGGAACCGGTCGAGATCGGCCCGCTCCACCAGGCCGCGCCGCCAGGACACCGGGATCGCCGCCGCCACCCGCGCCAGCGCGCCGGCGGTGGCGGCGTGCGCGGCGTCCACCGGGGCGATGTCCCGGCCGCGCGACCGCAGGAAGAACTCCGCCTGGCCGCGGCTGCCGTGCCGGGCCAGCAGCTCCTCGTACTCGGTGCGGCGGTGCACGACCACCGCGCGCGGCGCGAGCGTCACGCCCGCTCCCGGGGCGCCGCCAGCGCGGCCAGCGCGCCGGTCAGCAGGTCGGGGGTGAGGTTGAGCTGGCCGATCTCCGGCAGCCGTCCGGCCAGCGTCTCGGCGGCCAGCGCCAGCAGGATCGCCGGGTCCATGTCGCGGTAGACGTCCAGGTGGGCGGCGTTCGCCTCGGCCTCGGCCGCGCCCAGCTCCCGCCGGTGCGCCGCCTGCACGGCGGCGGCCAGCTTCCTCCCGTTTTGTCGTCATCACGACGATAAGAGGAGAGCGAGTTATTCTCAACTTGATAATGACCTCGATTATGTGATCTACGCCATTCGAACGGAAAAGGTCGGTGGCGGGTGCTTGGGTTCTCGCCATGAACCGTATGGAACTGGCCGATGCCGCGTTCCGGCTCGTGGGCGCCACCGCCGTCGAGCTGACCTGCGACGCGCCCGGCCATCCGGACGACCACACGTGCCTGCCCGTCCCCGCCGACGTGAGCGTGGACGACCTGGCCGAAACGATCGGCACGGAGTTCGCGGGCCCGTACACCCCGGCGCACGGGTCGCCGCCGATGCCCGGCGGTGACTGGGCCGGCTGGACGCACGCCTGGTTGTGGGACGCGCGGACGATCGCGCTCGGGCGGGGCCCGGACGGCCGGACCGTCCTCGCCGTCACGGCGCGGGACGTGCCCGAGCCGGACGACCTGCCCGCGGACATGCCCTGGGTGGACCGCCTGGTCGCGATCACCGGGGGCCCCGTGGCGCCGTCGCCCGCGCCCGACTGGGCGGCGGTCGAGTCGCGGCTGGGCACCCCCCTGCCGGGCGACTACAAGCGGCTCGTCGAGACCTTCGGCTGCGATGGGCTGTTCGACGAGTTCTTCCAGGTCTTCGACCCGAAAGAACTGCTCTCGTACTGGGACTCGTTCGCCGGTGACGCCGCCGCGGCGGGCGGCCTTCCGGGCTGGCCCCTCCCCGGCGGGCTGATCCCCTGGTCGGCGAACGAGCACCACGAGACGTTCTGGTGGATCGCCGAGGGCCCCGACCCCGACCGGTGGCCCGTCTACGCCGTGGCCGAAGACGACGAAGGCACCCGGTTCGACTGCACGGCCACGGAATTCCTGTTCCACCAGATGACCGACCTGGACTTCCCCCTCACGACCACGGCGGATCACGTGACCGGACACTGGTACGCGAGCTTCGTCCGGCCCGCCTGATGGACCACGAGGAACTGGCCGAGGCCGTGTCCGGCTTGACGTACCCCCAAGACGACGGGGACCTGACATGCGACGAGCCGGGGCACCCCGGCGGGCACACGTGCCTGCCGGTCTCCGCCGACCTCGACGTGGACGCCCTGGTCAAGACGTTCGACAAGCGTTACTCCACCCCGTACACCCGGGCCCACGGGCTGCCGCCGCTGCCGTTCGACGACCGGACCGGCTGGACGCACGCGTGGATCTGGTTCGCACGGGCGGTCGCGTTCGGGCGCGCCCCGGACGGCCGTCCGGTCGTCGCCGTCGCGGAGCGGGACGTGCCCGAGCCGGACGACCTGCCCGCGGACATGCCCTGGGTGGACCGCCTGGTCGCGATCACCGGAGGCCCGCCGTCACCGCCGCCCGCGCCCGACTGGGCGGCGGTCGAGTCCCGGCTGGGCACGCCCCTGCCGAGCGACTACACGAGGCTCATCGAGACCTTCGGCTCGGGCACGTTCGACGTGTTCTTCGACGTCTTCGATCCGGAGGAGTTGATCGCGTACTGGAGCGACTTCGCCGGTGACGACCCCGCGGCGGGCGGCCTTCCGGGCTGGCCCCTCCCCGGCGGGCTGATCCCCTGGTCGGGGAACGAGCACCATGAGAGCTTCTGGTGGATCGCCGAGGGCCCCGACCCCGACCGGTGGCCCGTCTACGCGGTGACCGAAGACGACGAAGGCACCCGGTTCGACTGCACGGCCACGGAATTCCTGTTCCACCAGATGACCGACCCGGACCACCCGTTCTTCACGAAGGCGGACCGCATGCGCGGCCACTGGTTCATGCCGTTCGTCGACCGGACCTCCTGACGCACCCCGGCGGCCGGTCATCGACCGCGTGGCGGGAATTCCCCACCCCCTGTGGAAGCCCGCCCCGGACGCCTGAGGACGCCCCGAGGACGCCCCGAGGACGCCTGAGTCCGCCCGGAGCGTCCGGGACGGGGGAAACGGACACGCCGGGTGCGGGAAACACCAGTAGGTGCGATTTCGTACTAGCTTGTGGGAAGAGGGCGGCTGGTGAGGAGAAAAGGGTGCCGGAAGGGCGGCAACGGGGCGGATTTGACCCGAATGTGCCGAATATTGCGAGGATGTACGACTACTACCTGGGCGGCAAGGACCATTACACGGCCGATCGCGTCCGCGCCGAGGAGGCGATCGCGGCCGATCCCACGCTCCCGACCCTGATCAGGGAGAACCGCGCCTTTCTCGGGCGCGCGGTGCGGTACCTCGCCGAGCAGGGCGTCGACCAGTTCCTCGACATCGGCACCGGCCTGCCCACCCAGCAGAACGTCCACCAGATCGCGCAGTCGGTGAACCCCCGCGCCCGGGTCGTCTACGTCGACTACGACAACCAGGTCGTCGCGCACGGCCGCGCGCTGCTCGCGGGCTCGAACGTCACCCGGATGATCCAGGCCGACCTCCGGCGGCCCCGGGAGATCCTCGAACACCCCGAGATGGACCTGCTCGACCTCACCGAGCCGGTCGCGCTCCTGATGGTGGCGACCATGCACTTCGTCCCCGACGAGGACGACCCGCCGGGCATCATGGCCGAACTCCGCGCCGCGCTCGTCCCCGGCAGCCATCTCGTCATGACCCACGCCTCCGCCGACGGCGTCCCCGACGTCGTCGCCAAGGTCGTCGAGGTCTACAACCGCACGTCCGCTCCCGGAACGCCCCGCACCCTCGAGCAGGTCACCGGCCTGTTCGGGGAGTACGAACCCGTCGACCCCGGGCTGGTGTGGGCGCCGCTGTGGCGCCCCGACCGCCCGGTCGACCCGGACCGGGCCCGGCAGACGTGGTTCTACGCGGGGGTCGGACGCAAACCCTAGAGGGTCCACCGAGCGAGGAGGACGAGATGCGGGCGACGACGGTCGGGGCCGCGCTGCGGAACGCGGCGGCCAAGGGCGGGACGTTCCTGTACGACGGCGACGAGACGATCACCTACCCCGCCTTCGACGAACTCGCCGACCGCGTCGCGGCCGGGCTGCTGGCCCGCGGCGTCGGGCGCGGCGACCGGATCGGGCTGCTCGGGCTCAACACCCCGGGGTGGCTCGCGGTGTTCTTCGGCGCCGCCCGGATCGGCGCCGTCGTCGTCCCGCTCAACGTCCGGTACCGGGAGGCCGAGCTGGCCCACATGCTCGGCCAGAGCGGCGCCCGGACGGTCGTCAGCGTCGACGCCGCCGGCGGCTTCGACTTCGCCGCGTTCTTCGACGGGTTCCGGGCGCGGGTGCCGGGCGTCCGCGACCACGTGTTCTTCGGCACCGGCTTCCCGGGCAGCACCTCGTTCGACGAGCTGGTCGCGGCGCCGCCCGACCCCGCGGCGCTCGCGGCGGCGCGCGGCGCGGTGGCCCCGGACGACCCGCTGCTGATCCTCTACACCTCCGGCACGACCGGACGCCCGAAGGGCGCGGTCATCACGCACCGCGGCCTGCTGGCCTCGGCGTCCGCGCAGGCCGACCACTTCGGGATGGACGAGCGCGAGGTCCTGCTCGGCCACCTCCCGTTCAACCACGTCGGCGGCATCACCTGCACCGTCATGGCCGCGCTCGTGGCGGGCGGGGCGGTCGCGCTGCTGCCCGCGTTCAGCCCTGACGGCGCCCTGCGCGCCGTCGAACGCCACCGGGTGACGCTGCTGAGCGCCGTCCCGACGATGTTCGTGCTGATGCTCGGCCACGCGGACTTCGCCGACCGGGACGTCTCGTCCGTCCGGACGTGCGTCGCGGGCGGCTCCAACGTGGAGCCCGCGCTGGGCGAGGCGATCCGGCGGGGCTTCCCCGGGGCGCCGCTGTACGGGCTGTACGGGCTGTCGGAGTCGTCGGGCGCCTGCGTGCTGTCCCGGACCGACGACGACCCCGAGACGGTCGCGCGCACGCTCGGTGTCGCGATCGGCGACGTCGAGGCCCGGACGGTCGCGGCGGACGGGACCGTCCTCCCGCCCGGGGAGACCGGCGAGCTGCAGATCCGCGGCGCGTGCGTCGCGGCGGGCTACTGGGACATGCCGGCGGAGACCGCCGAGGCGTTCCTGCCGGACGGCTGGCTGGCGACCGGCGACATGGCCCTGCTGGAGCCGGACGGGCACCTGGTGCTGCGGGGCCGCAAGAAGGAGATGTACATCCAGGGCGGCTTCAACGTCTACCCGGTGGAGATCGAGAACGTCCTCGCCGCGCACCCGGGTGTCGCGATGGTCGCCGGGTTCGGCGTCCCCGACGACGTCCTCGGCGAGGTCGGCTGCTGCTACGTGGTGCCGCGCCCGGACGGCGACCCGCCCACCCCGGACGAGCTCACCGCGTACTGCCGGGACCGGCTCGCCGACTACAAGGTGCCCCGCCGGTTCGTCGTGACCGCCGAGGTCCCGCTGACCCCCGTCGGCAAGATCCACAAGGCGCTCCTCCGGGAACGGCACGAGACGGCCGCCGCCGGATAGCCACCGCAGGCGCGGCGGGCCCTCAGCCGGTGGGCCGGGCGGGGGTCCGCTCGCGCTCGGCGAGCGCGGACGCCGTCATCCGCTCCATGCGGCGGCACGCGTGCCGGTAGAACTTGAGCTGCGTGTACCGGCCGAAGACCATGAAGCCGAGACGCACGACCAGGTTCGGGATCGGCCCGCGCCTGGAGACGGCGTGGACGTGGAACTCGACCTCCCCGGTGTCGAGCCATTTGCGCACCTCCTGGTCCATCTGCCCCTGTTCGAGGTGCCCCTGGAGCGTCCGGTAGTTCCAGCCCCGCACCCTCGCGCGCCGCCCGTCGACCTCGACCTCCCGGTCGTAGACGTCCCCGACGCGGACCGCGAGGTGGAAGCGCAGCCCGTAGAAGCGCCCTTCGAGGAGCATGTCGCGTCCGGGCTCGGGGTCGCCCGCGCCCTGGATGGGGCGGATGATGGCCGGGTCTGCGTACGCGTAGTCCCGGACGAGGCGGCCCGCGATGTCCCAGGTCCCCCCGGGGACCGGCGGTCCGGGCGGTTCCGCCGGGAGCCGCTGCCGGAGGTCGTCGACGTGCCAGCCGTCCCGCCCGCCGCTCGGGCGGTGCTCGTCCGGATCGAAGTTGGGGCTGCGGTGCCGCAGGTCGGCGTGGAGCCGCCGCAGCGGGGGGAGGTCGTGCTCCATCGCGGTGGCATCTCCGGCCGTCGGGGGCGTTCGAGGCGGCGCGGACCCGCCGGTGCGTCGGGAGACGTCCTGGACGGCGGCGTAGGTGGGGCCGCGCACCTGCTGGAACAGCCCGACGGGGTGCAGTCCCCTGACGGGGTGCCGGACGGGATCGAAGCGCCGCGGCGCCCGGTCGTCCGGCCGTGCCGGTCCGGTGAGGCGCAGCTCGCCGAACCGCTCCCAGTAGCCGAACTCGGTCGCCACCACCAGGTCCAGCGGCAGCGGACGCTCGTCCAGGGCCCGCGCGAGCGCCGGGAGGCTCGCCGCGACGGTCCGCGCGCGCGGCGCGACCGCGCCCAGCAGGACGCGGCGGTCACCGGCCCGGTACGGAAGCAGGGAACCGTAGAACGCCGGGCTCCACCTGGCCGCGGGCCGGAGCAGGTGGCGGCCCAGCAGCGTGCGCCCGGTCGTGGCCAGCAGCAGCTCGGCGTCGCCGTCCGGCTCCGGCCAGCGCAGCGCGAGCCCCAGCACGTCCGGGAACGGCGGCGGCAGCCCCGCCGCGCGGGACAGCCGCGCCTCGCCGTGCAGCACCGCGCGGTCGTGCAGGAGCGGGACGTT
Source organism: Actinomadura cremea (assembly GCF_014648495.1). Taxonomy (GTDB): domain Bacteria; phylum Actinomycetota; class Actinomycetes; order Streptosporangiales; family Streptosporangiaceae; genus Spirillospora; species Spirillospora cremea. The sequence goes on along the minus strand of NZ_BMRF01000001.1, from coordinate 501,726 downwards.
CCAGTCCTGCGACGTCCCGCGCAGGACCAGCGCGGCGTCGACGACGAGGCCCTCGGGGTGCAGCGGCCGCCCGCCCCGCACGCGCGCCGCCAGCGCGAACGTCCGCGCGACCGCCGCGGCGACGGCGTCCGTGCCGGGCCCGCCGACGCGCACGTCCGCCCGGTCGGTGCTGACCTCGACGTCGCCGTCCACCCGGCCGCCGGACAGCTCGGCGACCCGGACGCAGAAGTGCGTCCACATGTGCAGCTGCATCTCCTTCGCGATGCGCAGCCGGTCGTAGAGGGCGTTCGCCAGCCGGTCGCCGCTGCGCGCCCAGGACTCGATCGTGAACACGAGCCCGTCCGGCGCGTCCGCCGCCCGGAACTCGATCTCCCCGGCCTCCATGTGCCCGCGCAGCGTGACGAACCGGAACGACACGGGCGTCCGGGCCACGACCCGCACCGGGCAGTTCCACGGGCCCGGCATGTGGACCAGGTACTCGTCCCCCACCTCGACCGACCCCGGCGCCCCGGCCGTCTTGTCGAAGACGGCGACCTCCACCGGCGAGGCCGCGTTGAGATCGTCGCCCAGGCGGTCGAGGAGCTGCTCCGGCGTCAGCGGGCTGCCCGCGATCCGGACCGTGTACCGGCGCTGGAAGGCCGGGCCGACGCCCTCGTGCGGGTCCTGCACCCGGTTCCCCTCGCGATGCGGGATCCGGTCCATCTCCGCGTCCACTCCCGTGCGCAGCCGCCGCCGGGACACCCGCCTGGAGTGCCGCAGCCACCGCCACCCCGCGATGCCCATCCCCGCGGGCCAGCGCGCCGAACGCGCGCGCCGCCGCCACCGCTGTCGCACGGCGCCCCCCGATGTCCGCCGTCGTGGGCCGGGCCCGCCGCGCGGGCCGGACCGCCTGCGCGACGCCCTACCCCGGACGGCCGAGCCGAACCACGAGGTCGCCGCGCAGGTCACGCTGTGGGACGTGGCCACGGGCGAGGTCGACCGCACCCTCTCCGGGCACACGTCCGGCGTCAACGCGATCGCCTTCCACCCCGGCGGCACGGCGCCGGCGAGCGCGAGCGAGGACCGGAACCGTCCGGCTGTGGGGCCTGACCCGACGGTCGGCCTCAGGGCGTCGGCGAGCGGTCTGCGGGGGAGGCCCGGAGGCCGTCCAGCATCACCCTGGCGATGGCGTCGTCGGGCCGCGCGCCCGGCCGGCAGACGGCGGTGCCGAGGATCTCGACGATCTCCGCCGGGCTGATGTCGTGCCGCATCGTCCCCTCGTCCTGGACCTGCCGGACGATCTCGCGCAGCAGGCCGTCGACCTCGTCCTGCAGGGCGGACCGCTCGCCGGGCAGGGCCCCGTCCTCGGCGAGCGACTTGATGAGGGCGAACGGCTGCTCCGTCGAGTGGTCGATGACCTCGAGGAACAGGTCCCAGCGCGGGAGGTCCCGCGCGGTGAGCAGCCGGAGACGCTCGGCGTACCGCCGGAGCGCGGTGGTCGCGATCTCCTCGACGAGCGCCCGCCGGTCCGGGAAGTGCCGGTAGAGGGTGCCCACGCCGAGCCCGGCGCCCCGCGCGATGTCCTCCATGCCCACGGTGGGGCCTTGCTCGGCGAACAGTTCGAGGGCGCAGGCGACGATCCGCTCGCGGTTGCGCCGCGCGTCGGCTCGCATCGTTCCTCCGTTCGGTTCCACCGGTCCAACCGGAACTCCGAATTCAGGTTACTCTCTCTTACAGGAACCGGAAGATCCGATTCAGGTTTGGAGCGACACATGCGCATCGGACTGTTCACCGTCGCCGGAGCGGCCCCGCTGGACGACCTCGTCGGCGCGGCCCGCCTCGCCCGCGACACCGGGCTCAGCAGCGTCTTCTTCGGGCACATGGGGTCCTTCGACGCCCTCATGGCCGCGGCGCTCGCCGGCCGGGAGGTGCCCGGCATCGAGGTCGGCACGGCGATCGTCCCGTCCTACCCGCGCCACCCCCTCACCGTGGCGAGCCAGGCGCTCACCGCGCAGGCCATGACGGGCGGGCGCTTCACCCTCGGCATCGGGCCGAGCCATCCGTCGATGATCGAGGGCGGGTACGGCATCCCCTACGAGCGTCCCGCCCGGCACACCCGCGACTACCTGACCGCGCTCCGCCCGCTGCTGCGCGGCGAGACCGTCGAGCACCGCGGCGAGACGCTGACCGCGGCGGGCACGGTGGACGCGCCCGGCGCGACCCCGCCGCCGGTGATCCTGTCCGCGCTCGGCCCCGCGATGCTGCGCGTCGCGGGCGAGCTCGCCGACGGCACCGTGACGACCTGGACGGGCGCCGAGGCGATCGCCGACCACATCGTCCCCGCGATCACGAAGGCCGCCGAGTCCGCCGGACGTCCGGCGCCGCGCGTCCTGGCGGGCGCCCTGGTCGCCCTCACCACCGACCCGGACGGCGTCCGCCGCGAGCTGGGCGAGCGGTTCGGCGCCGCCACCGACTTCCCCGCCTACCGGGCGACCCTCGAGCGCCAGGGGCTGTCGGGCGTGCAGGAGACGGTCATCGCGGGGGACGAGACGGAGGTCGCCGCGCAGCTGCGCCGCTTCGCCGACGCGGGCGCCACGGACCTGCTGATCAGCCCGTACGGCGACACCGCGCGCGTCCTGGAGCTCGCCGCCTCGCTGAGCTGACGGCCCCGGTCAGACGCTCGGGCCGTACCCGGTGCACTCCGGCCGGAAGCCCGGCTCGTCCGGGCCGAGGGCGTTGAGGACGACCTGCCTGATCGGCCCGTCGTACCACAGGCCGGAGTGGCCGACCGGGTCGTCGGGGCACAGGTCCTGCAGCAGGATGTTGGTGGAGTCGCCGCCGTGGAGGAACGAGTTCGTGAGCGGGGTGACCGTGGTGTCGTGCGCGGTCGCGATCGTCACGTAGCGCACGCCGGGGACGGTGTCCCCGTCGGCGAACAGCGCCTCCTGGAAGTCGGAGCCCGACTCCTGCTGCACGTGCGCGGGCGACCCGATGAGGCGGAGGAAGTCGTTGACGAGCCCGAGCACGCCCAGCGTCCGGCCGAGGTCGACCAGGCCGCCCATGCTGGTGCCGTGGTTGGTGGGTCCGAGGGCGACCAGGGTGCGCACCTTGGCCGCGCCGCCCAGCCGCTTGATGTAGTAGTTCGGCATCATCCCGCCCTGGGACCCGCCGACCACGTCGACCTCGGCGGCTCCGGTGGCGTCCAGCACCCGGTCGACGAACGCGCTCATCGTCCGCGCCGACTCCGCGATGTCGCCGAGCCCGTAGACGCGGCCGAACGTGGCGGACGTCTCGCCGTAGTTGAACCCGTAGACGCAGTACCCGGCGTTCGCCAGGGCGGGCGCGAGCATGGCCCCCGCGGAGCCGAAGTTGGACGTCGTCCCGTGCACGATCACCACCGGGCGGGGATGCTCGGCCGACGGCTCGCAGGACCAGATGTTCGCCCCCGCGGCCGCGTCCGGGCTGAGGAAGAAGTTGCCGACCGCGGTCGAGAGGTCGCCCACCGGGTAGGCGGGCTTCTTCTCCGCCGCCGCCGCGGGTGCGGCGGTGCTCACGGACATCGCCGCGCACGCCGCCAGCGCCGCCGCCGCGAGCCCGCGCCGAAACCGTCGTCTCATGACTCCCTCTTTCCGGCGGGCCGACATACAGACGAGGCTATCTATTTGACACTCGCGGCACCATGCCGCCGGTGACAACCCCTGAGGCCGGGATCCGTCCCCGGAGACGGGCAACGCGGCGTCCCCGCCGCCGTCGCCGTTCCGTGCGGAACGCGATCCCGGCGGGGACGCCGCGTCCGGCCGGTTACGCCGCGGCCTTCGAGGCGACGCCCTGGACGGCCTTGGCGGCGACGTCGGGCTGGTCGACGTAGATGTAGTGCCCGCTCTTCGCGGCCGTGCTCAGCTTGCTCGCGGTGGACAGTTCGAGCCACTTGCGCTGGCCCGCGGACCACGCCTTCTCCAGGGCCTGCCCGTACTGGGGGACGGCCGCGAGGTACGGCTGCCCGTGCTGGACCACCTCCACCGGGATGTCCCCGGCGGACTCGACCTTCCCGTCGGCGATGACGAGCTGCTCCGGGTTCTGACCCTGGAAGATCGCGAGGTTCTGCGCGCGCATCTCGGCCGCCGGGCCCGTGGCGGACTCGGGGATCCCCTTCGAGATGTCGGCGATCATCGTGGACGGCGTGGCGTCCATCAGGACCAGGCCCTTGATCCGGTCCTGGTGCGCGGGGGCGTACCGGGCGGCGATCAGCCCGCCCAGCGAGTGCCCGGCCAGGACGACCGGACGGTTGCCGGCGATCACGTCGAGCAGCCCCGTCAGGACCTTCCCGGTGCTCTCGAAGCTCTGCGGCCCGTCCGGCTTGGCGCTCGCTCCCGCGCCGAGCCGGTCGTAGGAGCAGACGCGGTCGTCCTTGCTCAGGGTCTTCTGGAGGGGCGCCATTTTGTCCAACCCGTCGCCCCCACCGTGCATCAGCACGATGACCGGCTTGCCGTCCGCCGCCTCACCGGCGCAGGACACGTTCACCGACTTCCCGCCGACGTCGATCTTCTTGGTCCCGGAGAACGGGTCGCCCATGGCGTCGAACGCGCCCTTCTTCTCGCCGGACGCGAACGGGTCCCAGTCGTCCATCGCGTCCTCGTCGCAGCCCGTCAGCCCGGCGCCGACGACGGCGCAGCACAGAGCGGTCACGACGGAAGCCTTGATCTTGCGAAGCACGATGTCCTCCAGCGAGCGATTCGAAGTCGATCTCGCGCGGCGATCCAGCGGGAAACCGTCGCGGCGATGAAGGGAACGCTATGTAATCGGCGGTTCCGGAATCGTCACCACGCGGTGGACATTCGCCGGTAGCTCGCACGGGGGACAAGCCCGCCGCGGACATCGCTCGGGAGTGCGCGGCTCCGGTGTGCGCACTTCGTGCCAAGTTCCGCTCGCCGCGCTGGCCGCAACGGGCCAGGGGGTGGATCGGCCAACGTTGCCACCAAATACTGGCAACGATCGTCGAGTCGCCAAGGAGGAGACACCGTGGATCGCCCCTTCCCGACCCCGCACCCGTCCCGCCGCGCCGTCACCCTGGGCGGCGCCGCGCTGCTGGGCGCCGCCGTCGCCGGACGGCCGACCGGCACCGCCCGCGCCGCCGCGCCACCGGCCGGATGGACCGACGTCCCCGTCCCGCCGCCGGCGGGCCGCAGCCACCTGCTCGGCATCGCCGCGCCCGACCCGCGGCACGTCTTCGCGGGCGGCACCGAGAACGCGTTCCGGCCGGACGCGCGCGCCGTCATGCTGCACCGGACCCCGCGCGGCTGGACGCGCGCCGCGCTGCCCGAGGGGCTCACCGTCGTCAACGACGTCCGCGCCCGGCACGCCGCCGACGTCTGGGCCATCGCCACGGGCCCGAACGCCGAGGAGCGCACCGACCTGCTGCACTGGAACGGACGCCGCTGGACGGTGGCGCCGGGCCCCGCCGGCGTCCGGCTCCTCGCCATCGACCTGGACCGGACGGGCGGGCTGTGGGCGACCGGGAGCCGCGGGGACGCCATGACGGTGTCCGTGCGGCGGCGCGGCCGGTGGGCCGACGCGCTCGTCCTGCCGCAGGCCACCGGGCTCACCACCATCGCCGCCGGAAGCCGCGCGGACGTCTGGGTCGGCGGGATGGGCGGGACGCAGACCGGCCCGGCCACGCTGGGGCACTTCGACGGCACGGACTGGACGCCCGTCACCTGGGAGTCGTCCTGGGGCCACATGGTCCTGCAGATCGAGTACGCCGCGCCCGACGACGTCTGGTTCTACGCCTTCGAACAGCACCCGCTGTTCCCGCCGCCGACCCTGCACCACTGGGACGGTTCCGGGTTCACCGTGCACCCGCTACCGGACCCGTCCGACGCGGCGGACGCGGCGGGCGGTGCGGGCGGGGTGGGCCCGAAGTCCGTGCTCGGCTTCCTCGGCTCGATCGCCTCCGACGGGCGGGGCGGCGTCTGGCTGTCCACCCCGTACGACACCTCCCACCTGCTGCACTTCGACGGCGCCTCCTGGACCCGCGCCACCCCGCCCGTCGGGGTGACCGCGTACTCCATGACCCGCGTGCCGCACACCACCACCATGTGGGCGGGCACCCAGGTCGGCACGGTGTGGCGCCGTTCGGGCCGCCCGCCGGTCGCGGGGCGGTAGCCCGGCGCTCCGGCGGCGCCCGGATCGGCGGGGCGTCCTCGGCGGGGCGACCTCAGCGGGGTCCGGGCGCCGTCATCGCCACTCCGAGTGCCGCACCCGCGCGGTCCGCTGAGGGGGGAAGGCGAGGACGGTGTGCGCGTCGTCGCCGGGGGCGCCCGCCCGGCCGGTCGCGTGCCGCGCCTCGGCCAGTTCGATCAGGCGGGCGGCCATGTCGGCGAACAGGAGCAGCCGGTGCGCGGTGGCGGGGCTGAACGGCTGCGCGCCCGGACGCCCGACGACGGCGAGCACCCCTCGCGTGGCCTCGCCCGTTTCCAGCGGCAGGATGAGGATCGGCCCGGCGGGCAGGCCGCCGAGCGTCTGGTCGGCGACGACCCGCGCGGACAGGGCGCGGCGCGAGCTGAACACCCGGCCGAGCATCGACCGGCCGCGCAGCATCTCCAGCCCGTGGACCCGGTGGCCCTCGGTGCCCGACGTGTACTCGATCCGCAGCGTGTAGCCGTCCGCGGTGGGCAGGGCGACGAACGCCAGCGGGACGTGCGTCATCGTGCGGGCGCGCGCCGCCACGAGGGCCAGCATGTCGGGCGGGCGGGTCCCCTCCATGGCCGCGGCCATCAGGTCGAACGATGCGGTGAGCCGATCGCGGTCCTCGGCGGCGCGGGGGACGTCCACCGGCCCCCACTCGCTCGACGATCGATCTGTGCCGGTCATGTCGTCATACCGCTCTCGTTCCTGGCCGGCGTCGGGACCGCCGCGCGTCCGCCGGGGAGACGGACGTCGATCCGACGGCTCCGGGCGCCGCGAACGGTGACCGTGGTGGCGTCCGGACGGTGGACGTTCGTCCGTCCGGACGAGGGGTGTGGCGGCGGCATGGGCGCCGAACCTTTTGGGTCTCGAGGGAGACCGAATATCGGGGAACCAGGGGGACGCGTGCTTGGCCGCCCGCGTCGACAACTCCTCGTTCACCATGAGTCTACGCCCTCCGGCCGTGTCGCCTATGGTGAAGGAGTGGTGGGGATGTGAGCCTTCGATCCAGGAGATGAGTCCCTCATGGCGGGAACGATGCCCGAAGTGTGGATCTCGGTCGCGGACGGCTGTGACATGGTCCGCGCCGACGCGGTCGTGATGTTCCGCATGGACAAGACCGGCCGCCTGACCGCACAGCTGCGCGACGAGGCGAAGGTCAGCGTGACGTTGCTGGAGGGCTCGTCAGGGGGCGGTCACCCGCCCGCCGACTTCCATCGCCGGCTGGCCCGGGCGATCGCCGAACTCGCCGACTCCAGCGGCGCGCACCTGATCCGCCCGGCGAAGACCGGCGGCGAATGGAGCTGGATCAGCGAGCCGCTCTAGGCCGTCGCCGCAGGGGGGCGGGCACGCGCCCCTCAGCCGGGGACGCGGAGGGCGAGCAGGGCGACGTCGTCCTCGCCGGTGGGGTCCATGCGCTCGAGCAGCCGGTCGCACAGGTCGGGCAGCGCGAGCCCGGCCAGCCGGGCGCCGTGGCGGCGGAGGCCGGTGAGACGGTCGGTCAGGTCCGAGTCGCGGGTCTCCACGAGACCGTCGGTGTAGAGCAGGACGGTGGACAGCGGCGGGAGGACGACCTCGCAGTCGGGGCGCGGGCCGGCGACCGCGGGGTCGCCGAGCAGCATCCCGTGCTCCTCGAGGAACACCGTGTCGCCGTCGGGGATGATCAGCAGCGGCGGGGGATGGCCCGCGTTGCACCAGCGCAGCCTCCACCGGCCCTCGCCCGCGCCCTCGACGCGGGCGAACACGGCGGTGACCAGCTCGGCCTCGCTCACCGCGTCGAGCGCGCCGTCCAACCGCTCCAGCACCGTGCTCGGGGGCGCGGCCAGATCCCAGGCCAGGGCCCGGAGCATGTTGCGGACCTGGGCCATCCGGGCCGCCGCCTGCAGGTCGTGCCCCACGACGTCCCCGATGGCCAGGCCGGTCGAGCCGTCGGACAGCTCGAAGGCGTCGTACCAGTCGCCGCCGATCCGGCCGGCCTCGGTCGCGGGCAGGTAGCGCGCCTGCAACTGCAGGTCGCCCTGCTGGAACAAGGGGGGAAGCAGGCTGCGCTGCATGGCCTCGGCCGTGTTGCGCTGCGCGGCGTACAGGCGCGCGTTGGCCAGCAGGAGGCCGACGCGGCGGGCGATGTCGTCGACGACGAGCCGGTCGTCGGGCCCGTACCCGTCCCCCGGGCGGGAGTAGCCCAGCGTCAGCGCGCCGTAGATCTCGCCCCGGGCCGCCAGCGGAGCGATGATCGCGCTGTGGGCGCCCATGACGCGGAAGAGGTCCCGCTGGGCCGCGTCCAGCGGCTCGCCGGGGTGCGGTTCGAGGTCGTCGCCGCCGACGACGAGGGTGGCGCCGCCGTGGAGCACGCGGGCGAGCGGCCCCCGGGGCGTCCGGGGGAGGGGTGGCAGCGGCCCCTCCAGGACGGCGGTGTCCGCGGCGGCGAACTCGCGGTGCGTCGTGGTGACGCGCTCGACGCGGCCGTCCTGGATCAGCAGGTCGACCTCCGCCCAGTCGCCGAGCGCGGGCACCGCGAGCCGCACGAGCCGGCGCAGCACCTCGTCCTCGTTGAGCGTGGACGACAGCACCGTGGTGATCTCGGCCACCAGCTCCAGCCGGGAGATGGCCCGCCGCATCTGGGCCATCCGGTCGCGCAGCTCGTCCTCGATCATGAACCGCTCGGCGGCGTCCTGCAGGACGACGACCGACCCGGCGGCCTCCCCGGGCCCGTCCGCGGACGAGCCTTCGGAGTAGATCGGCGCGGACGACCAGGAGCACCGCACCACCCGCCCGTCGCGGTGGATGAGGGGCTCGCCGTCCCCGTGGTCGGTCACGCCCGTCCGGAGCGCCCTGGTCAGGCGGCAGTCCCGCTCCGGGGAGACGCGGCCGTCGGCGTCCCGGTGGAGGAGTTCGTGCAGTTCCTTCCCGAGGGCCTCTTCCCGGGTGTAGCCCAGCAGCTCCTGGGCCCGCGGGTTCCACGCCGTGATCCGGCCCGCGGCGTCGGTGGCCAGGACGCCCGAGTTCATCGCCTCGACCAGGCTGTCGTGAAGCTCGCCCGCCCGGTGGCCCGCCTGACCGCTCACAGCACCCCCCAGGTCGAACACTAGGCCCTTTCCCCGCGCATCACCCGGAATACTCCCGTCCGCCTCCGGGCGGGGGGCGCTCGTGGACACCGGGGTGTACTGGAGGCAGGCGATGCCGGCCGCGTCGCCGCGCAGGTCCGGCCAGGTGAGGGAGGGGGCCCGGCCGCCGAGCCGGTCGATCAGCAGTCGGTCATGCCGGCGTCCCCTCGGCGTCGATCGCGTCCATCATCAGCGGCCAGGCCCGCTCCATCTCGGGGATCCACTCCGGCCAGGCGTGCCACCCGTCGCCGTAGATGTGGGAGGTGACGGGGATGCCGAGTTCGTCCAGCCGGGCGATGAACGACCGGTTCATCCCGCCGATGAGGATCTCGCTGAGCTGGGTCAGCCGCCACTGCGCGCCCGGCGGGGTGTAGGGGCCGTTCAGGCCGGTCGTCCCGCTGGAGACGTACAGACCGACGCCGCGCAGGTTCGGCGCGAGGTGGTAAGGGTCGTGCGCCCGCCAGTTCGCGTCGTCCAGGCCGGGGACACCGAAGATCCGGAACGCGTCGAGGCCCGAGCCGATCAGGTTGATGAACATCAGGAACGCCTGCATGCCGCCCATGGTCAGATGGGTGGAACCGCTGAACGACGCCGCGTACCTGAACATCCCTCGATGCCGCCCCGCGTACGCGAGCGCGCCCTGTCCGCCGGAGGACGCGCCCATCACGGCCCGGCGCGTCCCCGCGCGGTAGCCCTCCAGCACCTGGACGAGCTCGCCGGTGTGGAACGTCTCCCAGCGCGGGACGCCGCCCTCTCCGCCGTTCCACCAGTCGGTGTAGCTGCCGTTGACGCCGCCGGACGGCATGGCGACCATGACGTCCCAGCGCGCGGCGAGCTCCTCGATGTCGGTCTCGCGGGTCCAGGAGGTGTAGTCGTCGCGGCCGCCCTGCAGCGCGAACACCACCGGCCAGGTCTCGCGCGTGGAGCGTTGCCAGCCCTCGGGCAGCAGGAGGCGCACCTGGACCGTCTGGTCGACGTTCGCCGAATGCCAGCTCAGGTCGAGCGTGCGCGGCCCGTGCCACGTCTCGGTGATCGCGGGGGCCGCCGCGCCGGACGTGCCCGGCACGGCGACGAGCGCGAGGAGGAGGAGAAGGGGGGCGAGCAGGCGTCCGAGGTGTCTCATCCGGGGTTCTTTCTGGCCAGGACCCGGTAGGCGTTGCTGTTCCTCCGGGCGATCGGGACGGTCAGCAGGTCCAGCAGGACGGCCGCCCCCATGAGCGGGGCGGCGAGGATCAACGTGGCGAGGACGCCCGCGTACTCGCGGCGTCCGGGAACGCGCGGCCACCAGGGGCGGTCGACGTCGAGGCCGAGCCGGTTGACGACGGCGGCGGCGGACGTGACGAAGTCGGGGCCCTGGTCGGCCTCGCGGCGCTCCTCGGACACGACCTCGAACCCCCGCCGCTCCAGCGCGTCCCGCAGGTTGGCGAGGGGGATCATGTGCAGGTGCTGCGGCGCGAGCCACGGCACCCAGTAGCCGCGCAGCACCTTCCCGAACCACGACTCGGGATCGGGCAGCTCGATCAGCAGGTGCCCGCCGGGCGGGAGCACCTTGGTCGCCGCGTCCAGCTCCGCGAGGGGGTCGGCGGTGTGCTCCAGGTAGTGGTGCATGCTGATGACGTCGTAGCGTCCGGCCAGATCGGGTGCCAGCGCGAGGAACTCGCCCCGGTAGGCCCGGTCGAGCCAGCCGCGCCGGCCCCCCTCGACGACCGCCGAGCCGAAGTCGAGGCCGTCCAGGCGCGCGTCCGGGAGCACGGTCCGCGCCGCACGGCAGAAGTGCCCCTTGCCGGTGCCGACGTCCAGCCACGAGCGGGGCTCCGTCGTGCGCCGGACCATGGCGGCGCGGGCCAGGTACCAGGACGTGTTGGAGCTGAGGATCCGCTCGGCCAGCACGTCCCCGAGACCGTCGTAGACGTCCCGGTAGTAGAAGTCCACGCCCTCGGGCGTGAGGCGCGGGTTCTGGAAGATGTGCCCGCAGCTCTCGCACCGCTCCAACGTGAAGCGTCCCGGTTTGCCCTGGAGGATGTCCCGGACGACGACGTGCCTCCTCAGCTCACCCGACCCGCACCACGGGCACTCCGGCGCCCGCGGCCCGACGAACCGTCCGACGCCGTCCGCCAGCTCCGCCCGGTACCGGGCCCGCGCCTCCTCCCGCCGGGCCAGCAGCTCCCGCTCCCAGCCGGTGCGCGGGGCCGCGAGCGTGCGCGCGATCGACACCGGCACGTAGAACCACCGCAGCAGGCTGACCCGGTGCAGGTCGCGCGGCCGCACGGGGGCGCCGGCGAAGACCAGCTCGGGAACCAGGCAGTACCAGAGCGCGAGCAGCAGCCCGGCGGGCGCGGCGACCAGGCTCCCCGCCACCAGCAGGTAACCGGCGGCCATGGCCCCCAGCGTCTGGGGGAGCGCGAGCGTCTGCGGGATCACCAGGGCCAGCGCCCGCATCCGCGCGCGGCGGTAGGCGGTCTGGTCGTGTCCCGCGATCCCGGCCACGACGATGTCGGCGCGCTCGACATAGAGCTTGAGCCGGGCCGTGGCCGCCCCGAGCGCGTCCGGGTCGAGGCCGTCCAGGTCGTCCAGCCCCGCCGCCGACACGGCGTCCCGGGACGCGAGCACCGCGTGGCAGGCACCCCGCCCCATGCAGAATGGGTCGTCCCGGTAAGTGCCGAAATCGGTATGGCGTGCGAGGTCGAGTGCGCCGTCGACCGGAATGTCCCGAGGCATGAGATCCAGGAGTCCGAGCCCATTGTCGCGGGCGTACCTTTCGGCGGCGCGGGCCACCGGATCCGGCACTTCGACGCCTCGCGCGGTGATCAGTACATAGGCCGGATCGGCCGCGCCCTCGCCCTCCGGCGGAAGCGTGCGCAGCCCGCGCAGCCTGGCCCGCAGCCGCCACGCGTTGGCCGCCATGCAGGCGGCGACGATCGCCGTAATGATCATGTCGATGCCCTTTCCGTGCAGCCCGGAAGAACGCCCCGTAAAGGCGTTCCGGGCTGACAACTCCCGTCATGCTTTCATTGGTCGACGAAGTATCGAGTCATTCTCGAATGCGACATGATCCGATGCCATGGCCATTGAAGTCATTGACGAGGAGAAGGCCGGCGACCGGCTCCGCAGACTGACCGTCCGTGCCGCCTCGGTGTCGGCGGACGAACTGACGATCCACGTCCTGCTCCCGCACCGCTGGACCGCGAGCCGCGCGTGGCCGCTGCTCACGCTCCACCACGGCGGCCTGGACGATTCCTCGTCCTGGGTGGACCGGACCGACGTCGAGCGGCTCAGCCGCGACGACGACGTCCTGATCGTCATGCCCGACGGCGGCCGCGCGGGCGGGTACGCAGACTGGCGGCGCGGCCCCCAGTGGCAGACCTTCCACATCCACCACGTCCACGCGCTCATGCGCGCGCGCTACGCCGCCGCCCCGGTGCGCGCCGTCGCGGGGGTGTCCGGGGGCGGGTACGGCGCGCTGCTGAGCGCCGCCTCCAACCCGGGGACGTTCCGCTTCGCGGCCGCCTTCAGCGGCCCCTGCACCATCCGCACCGCCCTGTCCGCGACGACGCTCCTCGCCGCGACCGGGGTGGCGGGCCGCGTGAACCCCCTCGCGATGTGGGGCGTCCCGTTCGTCCACGATCGCCACTGGCGAGCCGCGGACCCCCTCCATCTCGCCGCCGGCCTCCGCGGCACGGGCGTCCACCTCTCCTCCGGCCTGACGGGACGCCCCGGTCCCCTCGACCCGGCGGCCCCGTGGAGCGCCGCGAACCTGGCCGAACCCCTCGTCCGCGCGACGATCGGCCCGTTCCTGCGCCGCCTCCGGGCCCTCGGCATCCCGGCGAGCGCCCACCTGTACCGCGACGGAACCCACAGCTGGCCCTACTGGCAGCGCGAACTCCACCGCGTCTGGCCCAAGCTCACGGCGTCCCTGCGCACACCCTGACGGCACGGCTCGTCTCCCTCACACCCGGAAGTGTGCGAGAGTCTGTATCAAACAGTGTGTGTACACATAGCTGTAGATCGAATGATTTCCGGTGGCGCTTCACTAACCCAAGTAAGGAAGACGGCGGCCGGACGAGCGGCGAAGCGGAGGCTATCCCGCGGCGGTGAGCCGGTCGCGCAGCCGCTGGAGGGCCACGGCGTGCCAGTCGTCCAGGACCGCGAGCGTCCCCCTGGCGAGTTCCTCGTCGGCGGTCTCCCAGGCGGTGATCACGTTGCCCCAGAACCAGACGTGCTCGGCCGCCTCCCCGTAGAGGGCCTCCAGGACCTCGGGGACCTCCGCCAGGACGTCCCCCATCGAGTTGAGCAGGCCGAGCGTGACGCCTCCGCCCAGCCCCGCGAGGACGGCGCGCAGGACGCCGAGCACGCCCTGGTGGACGTCGGCCGCCCGGACGGTGCCGCTCCGGGCGAGCAGCTCGAGCTGCGCGAAGGCCCGGCGCGCCGGAGCCGGATCGGTGCCCTTCGAGTCGGGCACGAGCTTGACCAGGGCCGCCTGGTAGAACAGCTGCAGCGTCTCCAGGATCTCCTGGACGTTCCGGACGGTCAGCTCGGGGAGCCTGCTGGAGAACCGGAACAGGTACTGCCAGGTCTGTATCCCGCCGTAGAGCCGGATGTCGCGGACCACGACCCCCACGCCGTGCCGGGGTTCGACGAACCCCGCCATGCGGAGCCGGCCCAGCACCTGCTGGATGCTCGACGGGTTCAGCTCGTACCGTCCGGCGAGCCGCCGGATCGACGGAAGGGTGTCCCCGGCCCGGAGGCGGCCCGTGGCGATCTGCAACGCGAGGTCGTCGGCGACCACGTCCAGTGCGGTGCTGCGCCCCATTCCGCCCCTACCGTTCGTGTCCGCGCGTACGTCCTCTGGCCGAGGTGAGCGACTGTTCGACACAGTGTACGGACGGCCCCGCCCCCGAGCCGGACGGGTCGGCGCGTCCCCCGGCGCGGGGCGATCGGGACGGAATCGCGGGTCGGGGTGTTAGAGCCCCGCGTCAGTGGGGACGGTCCGGAGGTACCCGCGCGTACGGCGGCGATGGCGACGAGCACCGGGTACGGACGGGCGATCGATCCCGGCGATCGGTCACGGCCCTACATCGCCCTCTCGCGGGCCTCGGACGACCATCTCCCGGAAGCTGTGGCGTGACGGAACCCAGGTGCGAAGACGGCGGACGGCGCGTACTCGACACGGTGCTGCGATCCGCCCCCTGCGCGGTCCTGACCGTCGACCCGTCCGGGGTCATCGTCCAGCTCAACGACGCCGCGCGCCTCCTGCTGGACGTGCCGCCGGGCGGGCGGCTGACCGACGCCGTGCCGGCCTGGCTGGCCGACGCCCGGCGGTCCCCGGAGGGCGCGGTGGCCCAGGGCCCGATCGGCGACCGCGTGTTCGAGGCCCACGCGGTGCCGGAGAGCATGACGCCGGAGAGCATGACGCCGGGGAGCCCCGCACCCACGATCTGGTGGCTGCTCGACGTCACCGAGCGGGAGCGCTCGGCGTTCCTCGCCGAGGCGTCCGACGAGCTGCAGACGTCGCTCAACCTGGAGCGGTGCATGGAGATGACCGCCCGGCTGGCCGCCCGGCGCCTGGCCGACGCGGCGGTGGTGGTCGTCCCGCGCTCCGGCCGGGGCCACCCCGTCACCACCTGCGGGCCCGACGGCCGGGTCGAGCACCAGAAACTCCTGATCGACCCCACGGAGGTCGAGGGTCTGGCCGACGCGATGCGGGGCTTCCCACCGGTGCCTCCGCGTTGGATCGATCCACACGCCGTCCCCGCCTGGATCGCGCGTTCGGCACCGGCGGACCTCGCCGCGATCGTGGTGGTCGCGCTCCCGGGCCACGGCGTCCCGGCCGGGGCGCTGGTGCTGCTGCGCCGGTCCGGGTTCTCCGCGGGCGAGGAGCTGACCGCCCGCCTCTTCGCGAGCCGCGCCGGCGCGGTGCTGTCGGCCGCCCGCCTGTACGCCGAGCAGGCGTCCATCACCGCGACCCTGATGCGGGAGCTGCTGCCGCCGAGCACCTACGAACTGGACGGGGCGGAGCTGGCGGCGCGCTACCGTCCGGCCGGCGACGAGGACCTGGTCGGAGGCGACTTCTACGACGTGTACCCCGCCGGCACGACCGAGCCCCTGGTGGTCCTGGGGGACGTGTGCGGCAAGGGCCTGGAGGCCGCGGTGCTCACCGGAAAGATCCGCAACACGCTCCGCGCCCTGCTGCCGATGGCGGACGACCACCGGCGCGTCCTGGAAATGCTGAACGGCGCCCTGCTGCACGGTGACGAGACGAGGTTCGTCACGCTGGTGCTGGCCTCGGTCCGCAGGCGGGACGCGCAGGTGCGGCTGCGGCTGACCAGCGCCGGGCACCCCGCCCCCCTGATCGTCCGCACCGACGGAACGATCGAGACGGCCGACACCGCCGGCTCGCTCATCGGCGTCCTGGAGGAGATCGACTCGACGACCGCGGAGATCGCCCTCGACCCCGGCGACAGCTGCCTGCTGTACACCGACGGCATCACCGAGGCCGTCGGCGGCCCGCTGGGCGACGAGATGTTCGGCGACGCCCGGCTGCGCGCCCGGCTGGCCCGCTGCGGCGGCATGCCCCCGGAAGCACTGGTGGAGCGCGTCCACATGCTCGCCGCCGAGTGGGTCGGAGCCCGCCGGCACGACGACATGGCGGTGATCGCGATCACCGCGCCCCACGTCCGTCCGGGAGGCGGTACGTGACCCGCCCGCCGTCTCCCGCCGACCCGCTCTGGGAGGCCGTCACCACCGGGGACGAGTACGCCGCCACCGACCTCGTGACGGCGATGCTGGACGACGGAGCCGACCCCGAGGACGTGCTCCTGGACGTCATCGCGCCACTGCAGGCCCGGGTGGGAAGCGAGTGGGCGGCCAACCGGATCACCGTGGCGCAGGAGCACAGCGCCACGGCCGTCAACGAACGCGTCATCGGTGCGGTCGCGCACCACCCGGCCGCCCGGCGACGGACCGCGGACCGCCCCGGCCGCATCGCGGTCGCCTGCATCGACGGCGAGTGGCACGCCCTCCCGGCCCGGCTCGTGGCCGAGGTACTGCGCCTCCGCGGCTGGCAGGTCGACTACCTCGGTGCCCAGGTGCCGACCCCGCACCTGATCTCGCACCTGCACCGCGCCGCCTCGATCGCGGTGGCGCTGTCGTCCTCGATCGCCACCCGGCTGCCGTCCGCGCACCAGGCCATCACCGCCTGCCAGGCGACCGGCACGCCGGTCCTGGCCGGCGGCGCCGCCTTCGGTCACGACGGCCGCTACGCCGCCCTCCTGCGCGCGGACGCCTGGGCCCCCGACGCCCGCGCCGCCGCCGACCGGCTGGCCGAGGGCTCGCTGCCCAAACCACCGCCCGTCCACCGGATCATCGACGACCTCCCGCACCTGGACGACCAGGCCTACGCCCACGTCACCCGGACGGCACCCGAGCTGATCCGGCACGTCCTGACCGGCCTGCGGTCGCGCTTCCCGGCGATGGCCGACTACACCGACGAGCAGCGGGACCGGACGGCCGAGGACGTCTCCCACATCGTCGACTTCTTCGCCACGGCCCTGTACCTGGACGACCCTGACCTGTTCACGGCGTTCATGAGGTGGACCATCGGCATCCTCACCGTCCGCAACGTCCCCGCCCGGAGCCTCCTGCCCGCTCTGGACCTGCTCTCCGAGCAGGTGACCGACTACCCGCGCGCCACCGCCCTGCTGGCCCGCGCCCACGCCACGGTGCGAGAACACCTACCGGACACCACCGCCTGACCCTGTCATCCAGCGGGCGCCGCCTCGCCGCAGGGCGCTGTCGGGCATCGGGTGCATCGCACCTCGGCGGGAAGGACGCCATCAGTGCCGATCGCCGGTTCGACGTCCCCAGTCGTCGTCGTCCAGCTCGTCCCAGGTCGGCTGCTCCCTCGCCGGTTCGCGCCGCCGGTGGGCGACCGTGTCCGGCGGGGAGGCGCGGCCGGGAGGCGGGGACGGGACGGCGGCGGGCTCGTCCAAGCGGGGTTTGAGCTGCCGGTAGCGTTCCTCGGCATCCTCGACGCTGAGGTCGAGGATGGCGGCGATCTGCTCGAAGCCCATGCCCGAGTCTTGCGCGGTGTCGAGCAGGCGCGCCTCGGTCTGGTCCAGAAGAAGATGGACCGCGCGCAGCACCAGCAGGGCCGCGGCGACCTCGACCGGCTCGGGGCCGTCGCCGCTCCCGCGCCGGGCTCGGTCGCCGGCGGTGATGACCGCGTCGATGGCGTCGCGGTCGGGCATCGGCCGTCTCCTGCTCTCCCAGAGAAAGCCGTCCACCCCGGTCGCGTGGCGCGGGGTCAGGTAGTCCCGTGCCTGCTGGACGGTCTGCGGTGTGGGCGCGGGCAGGCCGACGGACACGACTGCCGGCGAACCGCGAGGGACGGCGTCCGGGCGGGCGATGTGCTGCTGTTCGTGGACGCCTCGGTGCGAGGCGGCGGGCGGGGGGCGGCATCTCGAGGATCGGCCTGCGACGGTCATGGGCTCACCTAAGGTTCGTCGACGCTGCGGAACGGCCTCCTCCGCGACGGGTGGGCCGCGGCCCGGGGCCGCCCGGCTCGGGGAGGAGCGGGCGACCCCGGATCGGCCGGCGAGGCCCCCGCAGTGGCCAGCCGGTCTCCACTCAAGCCGGACGGCCCGGCGACGGACACAGGCGATCCACGCAGAGGTCATCACGTGCGCCGATCACCGCCGGCCGGAGAGCAATACGCCCCGAACTCGAACTCCGGCGCGCATTCCCAGAAATAATTTCCGAATTTGTGAATATCGATGAATAGGCGGGTAGAGTGAAATTATCCGGCAACGGCGACATTCTCGTTCTGAGGTTGATTTGCCACACCGGCTCGTCCCCGAGAGGGGAAGTCATGCCGACCCTGCACAAGCCTCGTGCCAACGGACGCCCCGTCCCGACGCCCCGTCCGGTCTTCCAGCACAGTCCCACATCCCCTGGTCAACGCGAGATTCTGCCCGCGTCCCAAGCGGTGACGGTGGCCCGTACCAGCGTGGCGTGGCCGGGGCTGTGGGCCGTCGCGATCATCTCGACCCTCTTCATGATGGTCGTGGTGAGCAATACCGGTGACGTACGGATTTCGTTCGCCGGTATGAGCGGCACCCTGCCGCTGGCGTTGGCGCTTCTGGCCGCGATGGGCGCCGGAATCGTGGTCACGCTCATCCTGGGCGCCGCCCGCCTCACCCAAATGCGCCCGCTGGCCCGCAAGCGCCTCCGATGAGGAACCGGCCCACCGTTCCAATCGAGAATCCCAGGAAGGCGCCGACCATGCGGACCACCACCGAACGCCGTACGACGATCAGCCTGTCACCACCCTCGACACCGCGGCTCCGGTTGCGCCCCGCGGCTTCTCTCCGCTCGGCGCGGACGGCGCTGGACGGCGCCTGGTGGCCCCGCTCGGCCGACCCCGTCGCGGAGCTGCCGGGGCTGGTCCTGGCCTTGCAGGACCACGGTCCCATCGATGACCACCGCCCCATCACCCACGTCCTGCTACGGGTGGACGACTGGGACGCTCGTCCGCGAAGGCTGCGGATCGACGGCCCCGCCGATTCCCGGGTGGTGCGGCTGAGCTGGTTCGACTCCCTGCCCGCCGGGCTGCTCACGGCGATCCACGCCGACGGCCGAAGCGTCGACCTGTTCACCGTCCCGGCCTCGGCGTCGCAGGCCGAGGCCGAGGCGTCGATGGAGCTGGCGTCCCACCCGAACAACGACATGCGCACGCCCGACCTGCTGGCCGTCCTCGCCTCGTCGCCCGTCCGGACGCGGCGGAGCGGCACCCGGAACGACTCGGAGAACGCCTGGGAAGCCGAGGGCGGCCGACTGCGAGAAGAATCCGCGACACGTTGATCCGGCCCCTGTGCCCGGCCGCCCCGTCATCCGGCGTCCGGGCACCGCGGCTTCCGCCCATCTGCGATCGGAGATCGCCATGACCGCCCCCGTTCCCGCCGCAGCGGGCCTCGTGCGAGTCCCTGACGAAGTGGGAATGCCGGCCCACCGGCGTCCCGCTCACACCATCGTCGCGTTGTCCGGTGCCCTGGACCGTGCCGCGGCGCCGGCGCTGCGCGAGCACCTGATCGTCACGTTGCGGTACAGCGGCCGCCTACTGATCCTCGACCTGAGCGAGGTGACGTCCGCCGATCCCGCCGGACTCGCCGTGCTGATCGGTGCCCGGCGCCGCGCCGCCGGACTCGGCGTCAGCCTGCGCCTGGCCGATCCGGGCCCGCAGGTCGCCGCGCTGCTCCGCGTCACCGGGTTCGACCACGCCCTCCCCGTCCACCCTCCCCGAGACGTTCCCGCCGAACTCGCGGCGTGACCGCGATGCGCTGGGCGCGAGAGAGGCCGTGCGGCCGGACCCGCGCCCGGCCGGGCGTCAGGAAGTGACGATGGCGACCACCGTGATGAGCGCGCCGACGAGGGCCGACGAGGGCCGACGAGGCCGGCGCGAAGGCCGAGCCGCCGGCGGGCCCCTTCATCGGCCGCGGGTACTCAGCTTTCACGGCCATCGGGCGCTCCTCGCCGTCCCGGCCCGTCGGCTGCTTCGTCCAGGACGTCCTGGCGGCTGCGGGCGGACCACCGATCCGGGCTCTGCCTGCGGCGCGTGACAAGCGGAGTCAGGAGCAGCAGGACCGCGCCGGCGGCCATCAAGATGGCGCCCACCGCGTGCAGATCGATGCCGCGCACGGAGCCGGTGACGGCGAAAACGAGAATGGCCCCGGTCGTCAGAAGGGTGATGCCGCCGGCTACCGGCATCGCGCGCCGCCTTTCGGGGCACTCGAGTGAATGATGATGACGCAGGCGATGACGCCCATGAGCGGCCTCCTGGACGAGCCATGGTTTCGGGAACTACGGGACCGGTCTGCCGAACCGATCGAAGCAGCGGTTTCCCTGTGCCGCAGAATGTGCGGCCACCGGCCCGGTATGCTCGTTTCATAACTCATTCAACCTCGTCCGGGCGGCGTGGGAAACAGTCGATTCTCGAATGCCATTTCTCTTCGGGAGATGGCCGGACGGGTGCTACCGGCCGCACGTAGGGGTGAGCGGCCGGGGGCGTCAGACCAGGCGTTCGTGGACGTAGCACCACCGCCAGTCGGATCCTGCTTCCATTGCGGCGGCGAGCGGATGGTCGGTCTCCTGGTAGTGCGCTCGGGCGTGCCGGTTGGGCGAGTCGTCGGAGCAGGCGACCCAGCCGCAGGACAGGCAGATCCGGAGGGCCGTCCACCCGTCGCCTCGCATCGCACAAGCCGTGCAGGCACGCGATCGCGGTGTGACGGGTACCAGGCCGTCCACGTGGTCGCAGCGTGGTGCCGATCCGTTCGGGTGATATGGCACACCCGAGGCCATGGCGGGGACTTCCCTATCGCAGGACGGCACCGCATGGTCGCTTCCTCGCGTGGCTCTCCTGCCATCGTCCCGGTCTATTGTGCGGCTGCTTGTGATCTTACCCGCTAACACGATCATGGTCATATTTTCCGTTTCAAGGAGAGGTGATATGCGGGGCGCGGGACCGGCCTGAAGTGACCGGCCGAACTTGAGTATGGGGGTACCCCATATTCCTGGTTGAACTCGATGTTGAGCCTGTAGAACCGGGCAACCTTGGCAAGAATCATCAGCCGGGGCGATAGCCCTCGGTGGTGGTCATGGCTCGCGTCGCGCGGGCGCACGCCGCGATTTCGGCGGACGCCATGTCGCCCCTCCATGTTGATTGTTGTGACTCTGGGGAACGTCGGTAACGAGGAGATGATGCTCATGAGCGGTACGGTGCCCGAGGTCTGGATCGAGGCCGACGGCGGCCACGACATGATCCGGGCCGATGCGATCGTGATGCTCCGGCTGGATGACACGGGACGGTTGACCGCACAGCTCCGCGACGAGGCGAAGGTCAGCGTGACGCTTCTGGAAGGCCCGTCCGGCGCTCGCCCGTCCGATGACTTCCACCGTCGGCTGATCCGGACGGTCGCCCAGCTCGCCGACTCCAGCGGCGCGCAACTCGTCCGCGCACGGGAAAAGGGCGGCGTTTGGCGCTGGGTCGCCGAACCTCTCTGAGACGTACGCCGCGATGTAGGCTCTGCAAGCAGGTCTCGCTGTTCCAGCTCAGAAGGTGGGAGACGTGGAACTGCGCCAGCTCCGCTATTTCGTGGCCGTTTCCGAGGAGCTCAACTTCGGTCGCGCGGCGACTCGCGAGCACATCGTGCAGTCGGCGCTGAGCCAGCAGGTGCAGCGGCTGGAGCGGGAGCTGGGGGTGCGTCTGCTGGATCGCACCACGCACTACGTCGCCCTGACCCCGGCGGGGGCGGCATTCCTGGTGGAGGCGCGCCGGATCCTCGCTCACGTGGAGCGCGCCGCCCGGGTGGCCCGGACCGCGCAGGGCAACTCGCCGGCGTTGCGGGTGGGGATCATCGACGCCAGTTACGACTCGATGCCGCAGATCCTTCACGAGGCGCAGGCGCTCTATCCGGACCTGGTGATCCACCAGGTGGAGGTCGGTGTCCCCGAGCAGTATCAGCAGCTGGTGGACGGTCGCCTCGATGTGGGCATCGGCCGCGCCGCGCTGGCACCGAGCGGGGTCGCCTCACACGTGTTCCGCCGGGACCGCCTCGGAGTCCTGTTCCCCCGCGGGCACCGGTTCGCCGACCTGGACGCGGTGCCGGTCGAGTCACTCGCCCGTGAACCGCTGCTGCTGGCCGAGGAGGTGAAGGCCCCGGAGTTCAACCAGTTCACGATCGAGATGTGCCGGGCCGCCGGCTTCACCCCGAGGGTGTACGAGGGCACCGTCGACAGCATCCGCGCCGCGTCCGCTCTGGTCGCCCAGGGCCGCTGCCTGTACTGCGTGCCCTCTTCCTGCATCTCCGCGCTACCGGGGACGATCTGGCGGCCGCTCGCCGAACCGGCCTCGTTCTATCCATGGTCGATTCTGTGGCGCGCGGCCGACGATTCCGCCCATGTGCGCTCGGTCGTCGCCTGCGCCCGCAACATGTCCGAACGGCTCGGCTGGCTGATCTCCGCGGACCGGCAGGCCGGCTGACTCCCGGACCACCGGCCCTGGGCTCCGGAGCGGGACGCTCGACGGCGGGGATCGCCGACGGGCCTCATCCGGGCGTGAACGCGTGCCGCGCATCGGCACCGGCCGAAGGCAGGTCGCACATCACCTGGCCGGCATCGGGACGCCGGGCCGGATCCTTGGCCAGGCACGCGGCGGCCACAGCGCGCAGCCGTCCCGACAGCCGGCCGAGTGCGGGATCCTCGTTGAGGATTCGCTGCATCACGGCCGGGATCGTGTCATCGCCGAAGGCGGGCGATCCGTTCGCCGCGTAGGCCATCGTGCCGGCCCAGGCGAACATGTCGGTCGCGGGTCCGGGGCGTTCGCCGAAGAACTGTTCGGGGGCCATGTAGGAGGGCGTACCGATCACCTGGCTGGTGAGGCTCGTGCTCGCCTCCAACGCCCGCGCGATCCCGAAGTCGATCACCCGGGGCCCGTCCGGGCCGATCAGGACGTTGGCCGGCTTGAAGTCGCGGTGCACGATGCCGGCGTGATGAATGCCGGCCAGGGCGGTGACCGCGCCCAGCGCCAGCCCGTCCAGCTCGCCACCGCGGCGCGGTCCATGCCGGCGGACCAGGTCCCGCAGCGAGGGTCCGTCGATGTACTCGCACACGATGAAGGGACGCTCACCGTCCACGTCGGCGGCCAGCACGGCGGCGGTGCAGAAGCTCGCCACGCGCTGTGCCGTGGACGCCTCGAGGGCGAACCTCGTCCGGGCCCGCTCGTCATCGCCGCGGTGCATCACCTTGACGGCGACCGGCTCCCCGCCGCCGCTCTCGCCGAGATAGACCACGCCCTGGCCGCCCTCGCCCAACCGTCCGAGAATTCGGAAACCTCCGAGCCGCGGAGGATCGCCCGGTCGCAGCGGCTCCATGATGTCCCACTCCCGTCATGCCGTGCCCCGGCCGCCGGACCGTCACTGAACCGGGGCCGGGGCCGACATGGTCCACCGCCGCCCCCATGCACTGCCTCGCCCGCGCGATCGTGCCACCCGCGGCTGCCCGGTCGCCCGAACGATGGCCAGAGCCCGCGGGACGGCGGTGATCCAGGCGGAGAGGTCGAAGAATCCCTGGACGCCATCGACGTTGGACGGCCGGGAAACCGCCCGGGAGTGCTCGGCGGCGCCGATCAGGGCGGTGACGATCGGACCTTGGGCGTCCCTGCCGGGGACAAGGGCGTCGGCGATCACTCTGGCCACGAGGACGAGAACGGTCCAGGTGTGATTTCAATGGCCGGACTCCTAGACGAGCCTTGAACGATGGCTGCCAGGTAACGGTCTTTCCGGACCGGTCGAGGCAGGAGCCCCGTATGTCCGCAGGAGCGCGGGAAACGGGGCTGCTCGTTCGTCCCCAAGCCAATCCCACCCGCGTCAGGAGGGAAACAGCCGATCCGCAAAAGGGACATCACCGCGACCGATGACCACGCGGGTCACGCGCGAGCCGAGCGCTGTGACGGGCCCATTCGAAGGCCCCGTTCTCGGTCCGTCAAGGGCCGGGTCGTGATCGCCGAGGACGGCGCCGGCATGGCGTCCCGCGCACGAAGTGCCCTCGGTACCGCCGGCCTACGCCACCGGAGACGCCGTTCCCGGTGGCGAGGCGCCTCGTTCCACCGGGAGATCACCGCGACGCGCGTAGACTCCGGTCATCCGGCCAATGACGGCATCCCGCAAGGTTGACTCGCCATACCGGCTCCCCAAGGAATGCCATGCCGTTCCCGGACCGTGCTCGCCGTTTCCGCACCGACACCGGCCCCCGGACGTCCCGGATGAGCCCGACCGGACCCCTGGCGATCATCGGCGTCTCGCTCATCGTCCTCACGGTGCTCTGGCAGACCACCGCACCGCTGGCAGCGGCCATCATGGCCGTGGCCGCGCTCCTGGCCGGAGCGCTCCTGCTCCTCCTGATGCACGGGACGGGACGCCGCCGCAGAGGAGAAGCCGGTTCGCCGGCCCTGTGGCGGCGCCGATGAACGCCGCGGCGTTCGGCGACTTTGCAGGTCATTGTCCTCGGACAGGCGGTATGCGGCGTAGTGTCGAAGGTGCCGCGGGCATTCGGGTGCTGACGATCGACCGGCATCGTCCGAGGTGAGAGACGTTCCGGCTTCGAGGAGCCGAGACGGACCGATCGCGGCCGTGAGGGGCCGCATCGGCCGACGGTATCGAGAGCCGCGTCCGACGGTCACCGCGCTACCGACTCCGCCCGCCCGCGATCCGCACCGCGGCCGGAGCGACATCATGAACACCTCGTACACGACCCAAGGCCACACCGACATCCATCCGCAGGTCGTGGTGTCGGTCGTCCGCCGGCCCACCTTCACCGTCGCCGCCCTGCAAGGCGATCTCGACCTGGTGACCGCACCCGCGCTGCGCGACGGGCTGCTGGCACTGCTGCACCCCGGGCAGAAGCTGCTGGTCCTGGACCTGTCACATCTGTGGTTCTGCGACGCGGCCGGGATATCCGCACTGGTCAGCGCCTGGCACCAAGCGCTGGCTCTGGGCGTCTCGATGCGTCTGGCCGCCCCCCGCTCGCACGTTGCGAGAATCCTGGACGACACCGCCCCGGACCACGGCCTCCGAACCTACGAGACCCTGCCGCAGGCACTCCAGTACCCTTCCCCTCCGGCCCTGGAACCGGCCCCGGCCTGACCGACCCACGATGCCCGGACCTGCCGACGGCACAGACCGAGCGGTACAGCCTCTGCCCGCGCCGCCTCGCTCACTGCTGCTCTCGCTCGCGCACGGGACGTCCTGTCCGAGGACCACTGAACGCACCCGGCGGGGATGGACTCAGCAACAGAAAGTGGGACAGATGCTCGTCTGTCCAACTGTGTCGCGGAGTACCTGAGGGTATGGCGTCCTTCCGATCTCGGACGTGATCGTGAAGTCCCACCCCGGGCGGGTCGCCCGTGCTTCATTCGGGCGCCGGACCGGGTCTGCCCTTCAGCCGAGCGGCGAGATCCCGGATCTGCTGCTTCATCCGCTCATCATGGTCGTTGCGCGCCTCGGCCTCGTGGTGCTCCCTGTGCAGACGGCGGTCTCGCTCACGTTCGTCCAGCAGGTGGAGGGCGTCGGTTCGAGCCTGGATGTTCTGCGTCTTGGCGTGTTTGAGGAAGACCTCGTGCGTCTCCATGTCGGCTGTGGCGTGGTCGGCCACTTGGCGGTCGTAGGTGCTGGGTCCGGCGAGGCGTTTGGTCAGGATCGGCATGCAGTCCAAAGTGATCAGTGCGATGCGGAGCAGCCAGGCGAACAGGAAAACCATCAGGCTCTCGCCCTGGAGGGCGAGGAGCGCCTCGTCCTCCTCCAGAATGCCGATCTCGCCATCGGGACGGGGTAGTTGCTTGTCGATCTCCCGAGCGATCTCGGTCGAATGGCCGGCGTTGACCACGCCCTGGGCCTCGACGGCGTTCTTGGCCCGGACCTGGAGATCGGCGAGCTGCTGCCGGCGTTCCGGGAGCTTGGACGTGCGCAGGAGCGCCGCCCGCTCGGTCCGGATCTGGCGGCAGTTCGGTCCCTCGCCGATGACGCCCGTGGTCTCGTTCCCGACGCGTTCGCCGCCGCATTCGGCGTGCCCCAGCCGCTCCAGCCTTCGCAGCGCCGCCATGTCCTTGTCGATCGCCTTCGACAACGTCGACACCTGTGCGTCGAGCGACGCCACGGTGGCCGCCGCGGCCACCGGATTGGCGCCGACGGTGAGGAGCAGCCCCCGATCCTTGCACGACGCGACTTCCTTCGCGGGGAGCACTCGGTAAGGGACGGGATTGCAGGCAGTCAACGCGCTGAGCTTGGTCGCCCGCTCCACCCGCCTGTCCTCGGCCACCTGCCGGTGGATCGCGGGCTCGAAGATCTTGATCAGCAACGGCTCGGCCACCACGAACCCGAGCACGACGGCCAGCAGGACCCGGGTGAAGAACACTCCACGGCTGCTCTGCGTTCCGTGTGAGCTGGCGATCAGCCAGCGGTCCACCGAGAAGATGACCCAACCCCAGAACAGGGCGACCGGTAGGGCCATCGCGAGCGACACGTCCGCGAACTTCCCGACCATGACGAACATGGACACGGCCGCGAGGATCCCCGCGTTCACCACGATCAAGGCCATCGCGGTGTAGCGTCCGCGGTCCAGCGGGGCCATGCTCAGCACAGACTCGTCCACGCCGATCAGCGAACGCAGCCATACGCCCGGTCCCTTCGGGCCGTGCACGGGCCGCCGAGGCGGCTCCCCCTCCACCTTGACGGCAGGGGGCGTCTGAACCGCCGTCATCAGAGGTCTTCCTCCCGGTACGGCGCATCGTCGTCGGTGTCGGGAGTCGGCGGCGGGGCCGCGAGCTCCTCCCGGGCCGGTTCAGCCGCCGCCTCGATGCCCCGGCGGCCGGGCTCCGCCTTGGACGGCGGCACGGCCGTCTTCCCGGCGGTGAGCTCGTTGAGAATGCCGTCGATCTCCTTCACACCCCGCTCGTCGAGGTGGCCCTTGCGCACCATCTCCTTGAGGATCTCGAGCCGCAGCATGACGCCCTGCACATGGGTCTCCCTGGACAGTTGCGCATTCTGAACCGCGTCCTCATGGGCGCGGTCCTCGCGCAACCGTTCCAGCACGTGCAGCCGGTCGGCCTCCTGCTGGTGGAACTCGGCCAGCTCCTTGGCATCGATCTCGCCCCGCTCGGCGGCGAGGGCGTAGGCCAGCAGGGGATCGTCGCCCACCGCGGCGGTGACCTTCGCGGCCCGATCGACGTCGAAGGCCGTCTCCAGGTCGCGCCTGCGGTGCGCCGCAGCCAGCGCCGCTTCCTCGTCCCTTTCCCGCTGCGCCTCCTTCTGCCGGTCGCCGCGGAGCTTGTTGATCTCCTGCTCGGTGCTCAGCACCTCCAGCTTGAGCTTGTGCAGCCTGGTCTCGGTCTCCTCCAGAGCCTGAGCCCGGTCGTACTTTCCGCCCCTCGCCAGACCCGCGAGCCGGTCCTGGTGATCGAGATCGTCCCGGACGGCCTTGCCGACGTAGTCCCTGACCTCCGACGGCGCGGGGATCTCGACGCTGCCCAGAACCGCCGTCATCCCGGAAAGCCGGACCGGCAGGTAGTGGTGGTACGCCTGCAGCTCGGCGCGCACTTCCGTCCGGGCCGCCAGGAAGTCCGCGAGCCTGTACTTCGCCCCCGCCTTGAAGACGTCCTCGTGCGCCCTCAGGTACCCGGCCAGGGAGTCCCGGACGTCGCCGAGCCCGGCCTCCACCACGGCGACCGGATCATGGACGCGGCAGGTGAAGTCGACGAGAACGGTGAACTCGCCCCCCTCCGCGGAGGGGACGGCGAACTCGGTCCTGATCTGCTTGTTCTCCGTCACGTCGACGACGCTCACGTGCGTCGCCTCCAGGACGACCTCGTCGTCCAAGCCGAGGCGTCCGCTGTCGAGCACGTACCTGCCGTCGGAACGGAACACCAGCACCTGCCCCGCCGTTGGAGGCGGGATCTCCGAGGTGTCGCGGCTCCGGGAACGCAGCCCGAAGAGCCCGGTTCTGGGCACCGGCGACAGGACCTTCTGACTGGTGATCGGATAGGTCACGCTTCTTCTCCCATGCGACGTTGTGCTCGTTCGATGGCCGCGAACAGGGCGGCGGTGACCGGGTTCGCCCCGTCACGCCGGTTCGCGGGGCGCTCGGCGAACGCCGTGAAGTCCTCGGTCAGCTCGTCCTGCTGGTCCTTGGACAGCAGGCCGCCCAGCACGTCGCCGAGCCGCTGGGCGATCACCTCCGGCCGCTCGGTGTGGTACCGCAACGCGTTGAGATTGGCGTGCAGTGCGGCAAGCGCGGAATGCCTGACCGGCCGGTTCACCAGCAGCACCGACCACGTGTACCCGATGGCGTCCGCAAGGTCGGGCCGCTCGCACAGCACCTGCGCCGCCAGCGGCCGCCCCCGCTGGTCGTCCGTCCGGTAGACGGCGAGCATCGCCCGCAGCGCGATCCCGTACATCTCGATCCGGTTGGGGACTCCACGCAGTTTCTTGATCTTGTTCTCCAGGAAGCGGACGACGCGTTCCTGCCCCGCCGCGTCCTCCTGGGACAGGAACAGTCCGCCGAACGCCTCGATCGCGAGCGGCCCCAGGACGGCTCCCCGATTGCCCGCCAGCCGCCAGAGATTCTTCACGGCCTCGATCGGGTAGAGCCGTCCGAGAACTCCCGAGAACGCGATGATCGCGTTGTATTTCTGCCCGTGCGTCCCGCCCTGCGCAGCCCATCCCGAGGCGACCCGGAGCGCGACCGGTGCCAGATCCTCGTCGAAGCACATCAACCACAGCACGTGGACGGTCGTCAGCCGCTTCTGCCGGGCGTGCGAACGAGCGGGTTCGCCGCGCCCCGTCGCGACCGACCACGGGTCCAGGTACGAGCCCTCGACCTCGTCGAAACTCGACGCGGCGAGCCGGGCCAGGCCCGCCGCGATGTGGAGGGAGAGTTCCGGTCTGATCAGGACGCCCTCGAGCCAGATCCGGACCGCGTCCCAGAAGCGCTCATCGAACCGTTCCGTCATCTCGGCGAAGACGAAGCGCTGCGCCTCCGGATCGCGCAACTCGATCAGCCGCCGGGGCCGCCCGTCGACGACCACCTGCCTGATCCGGATCAGCGGATTCTCCCGCTGCCTCCCTCTGGCCTGCGGGAAGACCACCTCCGCGGATCTCGGCGCCCGATCCGCGGATTCGATCCCGGCAAGCTCCTCGGGCACCATCTCCGCCAGCGTGGCCTTCAACGACTCCCGGACGTCCCCGAACCGCCGCTCGGACAGGCCCGGCAAGAACGCCGGCACGGTGACGTCGAGCACCTGCTCCCGGGTCGGCCCCTGCTCGAACCAGCTCCGCACCTGGCCCTTCGCCGCCTCCCACAGGACGGACGAGACCGCCTCCCCGGGCGGGAGACCGCCCAGGAGCAGGTCCGTGATCTCGATCAGGCACGCCATCGTCACGGCTTCGGGCAGCCCCTCGACCACTTTCATGACATCCGCGTCCGCCAACCGACCGCCCGCGTGCTCACGGATGACCGCCCCCCGGTCCCCGGGCGGCGACCACTCGATCCTGGCGGTCACGGCCGTGCGCCGGTTCTCCTCCGAGGAGGTCACCACCAGGAGCGAGCCCCGCTCGCGCAGGGCCCCCTGGACCTGCTCCCAGTGGAGCTCGGCCTCCCGGTCGGCGGTGCCGAACCAGCCGGGCAGCATGTAGCCGGTGCCCCTGTCGAACCGGTGGTCGGCCAATTCCCTCAGGCTCCTGGTCGAGGACAACCTGACGATCGGCGCCTTCCCGCCGAGCACCCGCACGAGGAGATTCACGGCGCCGGTGAGCTTGCCGCTGCCCTCAGGCCCGCACAGCGTGACGACCGAGTGTTTCCGCAGCGCCTCGATCGCGGCCTCGAACGGCTCGGGCTTCACGAAATGTCGTGTCAGCGCGTCTACCCGGTCACGGGGCATCGGCCCGCTCACCGCCCGACGGCTGGTCCAACTCGCCGCCGAACCGAACCCAAAGTTCGCGCCCACCGCCTCCACATCGCTGTGGAAGACGTTGATCAGTTGGTTGACCGGCACGTGCTCGGCGGGGGGAGGGTCCCTGTGCCCGCCCGTCCCGGACGGGTCCTCGACCGGCTGGAACGGCTGGCCGTCGTCGTCGGTGTGCAGACCTTCAGGGGGGACGTCCTCGGACACGAGGTCAGCTCCCGAAACCGAAGTTGGCTCCCCTGGCGTCCACCCGCTCGTGGAACTCGTTGTGCACCGAGGCGGACGGCTTCGGTGAGGCGCCGTCACCCGTGCCCTCCGGCGCAGGCTCCTCGCCCGGTGGGAGGGCAAGCGGGAGAGAATGGACACTGCGGCCTCGCGGAATCCAGAGCCAGGCGCGCTCGCTGAACTCCTTGACCTTCACCTCCACCTCCCGGAAGTCCTCGGGGGCGACGGAGAGCGCGTGGCCGTGGCGGACGATGTCGGTGAAGATCCGGTCAGAGAGCATGACGGCCAGATCGGCCCTGGACTCCTTGAGGGCAATCCGCAACGGGGGACTGTCGCAGAGCCGGGCGACCTCGACGGGACCCTGGCCGCTGCGCCCGTTCACATCGGCGATCGCCGTGCCGTAGTGGACGCCCATCCGGAGCCGGAGGCGGTCCTCCCACGGCGCGTCCCCGTTGCGGCGGTCCAGGAAGGCCGCGAGGTGCCGAGGGAAGTCCCCGACGAGGCGCCCCTCGGCGGTCTGGGGGAGGAGGACCGAGAACTCCCCGTCGCCGGCGCCCTGCCGTTCCCATCTGTCCCGGTCGAGTCCGGCCGAGGCCGCGGCCTGGTCCAGAGCGTCGATAAGTCCCGCCTGGATGTCCGACTGCCGCTGATCATCGCCGCTTCCGTAGCCTGTGGCGTCGACTGAGATCATCGGACGCCGTTCGAAAACCCCTGCCACCTGCTGTCCCCTTGGCATGTTGGAACCGGGAGACGGGATTTTTACATGCCAGGCCGCACAAGAATCAGCATAAATACCTGTTTGCCTAAGTCGTCGCAGTCCCGGCGGCGCATTCCAGGACTATCCGCACCGGCGTCTTGCTCACCGGCCGACCATCGCGTAAGCCTTCAGCCTTTCGAGGTCGGCCACCACGATCCGCCGGTAGCCCGTCCTGATCAGCCCGGCACCGCGCATGTGCTTGACGGCCTTGACCGCCGACTCCCTCGCGGCGCCGACCAGCTTCCCCAGCTCTTCCTGGGTGAGCTCGATCCCGAGGTCGACGCCACCCTCGACCGGATAGCCGTGGCGGTCGGCGAGCAGGACGGCCACCCGGGCGAGTCGTTGGTCCACCGGGTAACCCGCGAAGTCCAGACGCCGCTGGTTGGCCCAGTCGAGGCGGTCGCCGAGCATGGTCGCGAGCAGTTTCCACGCTTCGGGATTCCGGTCGAGGAATCCCAGGAAGCGCTCCTTCGGCAGCCGATGAACCGCGCCGTCCGTGCATGCGATCACGGTCGCGGAGCGATCCGTGTCACGGATCGCCGCCAACTCTCCCACCAGATCCCCGCTGACCCTGATCCCGAGAAGGGCCTCCGCGCCGTTCTCCAGGCACGCGACCACCTTCACGCACGCCGGCGACCTGCTGCCCCGCGCCCTCAACACCAGCACCTGGTCGGTGGACGCCCCCTGCGCCATCAACGTCTGCCCCGCACTCACGCGCTGCTCGGGAGCGATCGTCAACAGCTCGCGCCGAAGCGGCGCCTTCAACCCCGCCAGGAATGTTCCGATCGGCCAGTGCTCTCTCCCTGATTCGACCACGTCCCCACTATCCCCGCCCGCGACGCCGCGGTATCTCGTTTCTCGATAGGCACGAAGAGTGATCCTGCGGAGTGCCGCGCCTTGCCAGGAACTGGCGTGGGCGGGGCCTGGAGGGGCCGCTGTCGGCGAGCGGAGCCGCTGCGGTGCCCGATGCCGACCGTGACCACCACCCCGATCGCCACCAGCGAGCGTCTTTTCATGGCGGCTCCCGACGAGGATGCCGGCCAAGATCTCCCGAGCGCACGGACGCCTCCGCGAGGGGCCGACGGTAAGCGCGTGCGGCGCCGGTCGTTGACGGTCGCCCTGGTTGACGGGCCGGACGTGGACGATCGAGGTCAGACGGGCGGCATCAGGTCGCTCTCGCTGACGGTGTACGTCAGCAGGGGGTAGGTGAAGGCCGCTTCCTTGTTCTCACGGCGCCGTAGTCGGTAGAACTCGCGCCTCTGCTCATCGTCGGCCGGCATGAGGCGCGCACCCTGCGGGAGGTATACGTGTCCGTCGCGGAACCGAACGAAGGTCTTTGACGTTCGAAAGGTCACACCCAACCATTGGTTGTCCGTCGGCTGGACGGACTTGTCCAGGACGATCTTGTGCCTGAGTCGCCGATTCGAGTCGACGGAAAAAGCGACGACACTGTTGTGGACGAGGGGGATTTCGAACTTCTCGCCACCCGGTCCCTTCGATTCGAAAATCAGCTTCCTCGGTGGGTTCGCTTCGGGATGTTGGTAGCAGGAGAAGACGGCGATGAACGACCCGTCGGCCAGATCGAGGGCTTGGTCGGAGTGACCGCCCATGGTCGTGTAAGCGTTCGTGTAGCTCTCGATGAGAGCGTTGTTGAAGTCGACCGAAAACGCCGCGCATTCTTGAATCTGTCGCGCCAGCCGTTCGTGCACCGCCCGGAAACGCTGCGCCGGGCTACCGTATCGAGTGGTAGTACGTATGATAGGCACCCCACCCGTCTCGTCGATCTTGGTGAGCACGGCGCCACGTCGGCCTTTTCCTACGTCTTCGAAACGAGCCGACGCGGACAGCTCCGCAAAGAGATTCTCGTCGGTCGGCAAAGCGTACGAGAGGATCGCATCAGAGATCCTAGATTCGGGGGGCAATGTAGTCTCCCGCGTTCATGCTGAAGAGGAACTCGTCGCCGTAATCAATGAAGGACGAGGTCTTGTTCTCCTCGGCGTACAGTCTGCGCAGCTCGTGCATGCCCGCCGGTGTGGGTGGCTCCATCTTCACCAGACCTCCGTCCACTTTGAGGAACGTGTGACCGTGCTTGTGAACGGCTTCGGTGCTCGAACAGCGCACTACGTATCCCAGGCGGGTCGGGAGCAACCCGGAATCCAATGTTGAGGGCCGGATCTCGTGCGTGTACAGGCGGTTGGTGGACAGCGGCATGAAGAACACGGAGCCGGGGTAGAGCGTCAGGGTGAACTGCGGGGGGAGTGCGACCCCGTCGCGTTCTTCGGTCGGTTCCTTGAGGCGAAAGTGGAGCTTGGTCAGCCCGCTGGCACCCTTCACGCCGTAGTCGAAGGCGTCGTCGGTCAGGGGCTGCATCCTGTCGAGCCGGTCATAGAAGGTGCAGAAGGCCATGATGCCGTTGACGGGCATGTCCTTGGTCTTGTCGGCATGGGACGAGATCTTCGCCTTGGACTGCTTGCGCTCGGCCGTGGCGGGGGTGTTGTGGTAGGTCTGGGCGAGGACGTGATTCAGCGATGCCTGGTTCCGGAAGACGGTGGCGGCCTCGCGGTTCAGAGCCTCGACGATGCGCGTGTCGGTCGGGCGAAAGCCCTCGGTCGGCCCCGAGAGATTCGTGGAGCACCGGAGCAGGCGGAAATGCAGTTCGTCACCGTTTCGTGTCACGGGCGTCAGATAGATTCCGCTGCGATGGGCCGTTCCAGGCTTGGTGGACTCCGTCAGGGACTGGAACGCGTGCTCCGCACGGATCCGTCCGAAATGATCGACGTCGAGGTCGAAAAAGCGGCGGTAGTACACACCGGCACCGTGCACGCGGATGGGAACTTGACCGAGGCCGATGAGGGGCCACGGTCCGTCGATGTCCTCGTGGTAACCGTCTGTCAGTTCCCGGATAACGAACGCCCGGCCCGCCGCATGCAGCCGGCGGCCGCTGATCCCGGATAGATCGCCACACAGGTAGACGGTCTTCTGCGCGAGGTCGGGCGAACCGGAAGCAAGGTCCTCTGGCGTGATCGTGGACCCGAAAAAGTCCCTGATCAAGTCATCATCTTGCAACGTCGAAGGCGCGACCAAAATGTTGCCGGCGTCCTCGATGCAGGCTTCTGTAAGATCTGTTGTGTACATCAACCGTACCTGTCATTCGGACTCCGAGACACGAACCCGCAGAGTCGACCGGATGCCGCCGACCCGTTCGGCCCATTCCATGAACTTCCGGACAGTAGTGGATGTAAGATTATCACCCTTCAGTCGATCGTGCCCTGGACATACGGTGTTCGCCTCCCGGAAGCCCATTCATAAGCCCCCGGGAAGAGCAGGGCCGGTGATGGTGTTGAGGACGTCCTCCCACGTGGCGATCGGGGCGCGGCGGCGGAGTTCCCGGAGGGCCGATAGTAATCTCCAGTTGCCTGGAGTGCCCTTGGCGAATGGGCGCAGGGCTTGACTCGGACGCGCTCTGTCCCTTCAGCAGCGCACGTTTTCCCGCACCTCCAGCAGCGGCAGGCCCGCCGCGTACCGCCGGAGGAAACCGGCGGTCGGGGTGTCCGTCGTCGCGACGGCGTCCGGGGTGCCCTCCGAGACCACCGTGCCCCCGTCCGGACCGGCTCCCGGCCCCAGGTCGATCACCCAGTCCGCGGACGCGGCGACGGGGATGTCATGTTCGGCCACGACTACGGTGTTGCCCGAGTCGAGCAGCACGTCGAGCGCGTCCACCACACGCTGGATGTCAGACGGGTGCAGGCCCGAGACGGGCTCGTCGAGAGCGACGAGGCCGGCCTTGCGGCTTGCGGCACCGCGCTGGATCGCGGACGCCAGTTTCAGCCGCTGCGCTTCGCCGCCGGACAACTCTGTGGCGCTCTGACCGAGTTGGAGGTAGCCGAGCCCGACCTGGTTCAGGGCTCCCAGGGTCTCCGCGAGCTGCCGGGGCTCGGAGAACCGCTCTACGGCCTCGGCGACGGTCAGCCCCAGCACCTGATCGATGGCCAACCCCTGATACCTGATCTCCAGAGCCTCTGGCTCGTAGCGCCGGCCCTCGCACGCGTCGCAGACCACCCACACATCCGGCAGAAAGTGCATGTCGACCAGCTTGCGGCCGTAACCGGTACAGGTTTCGCAGCGGCCGCCACCCGCGGTGTTGAAGCTGAACCAGGAGGCATTGACCCCGCGCCCGCGCGCCGCGTCGGTCTCGGCGAACAGCGTGCGGACGATGTCGAACGCCTTGCTGTAGGTGGCCGGGTTGGACCGCGGCGTTCGCCCGAGCGGTTCCTGATCGACGACGGCGACCCAGCCGAACTCCTCGAGGCCGGTCCCCTGCCGCACGGTGTCGGCCGTCGTCCCGTTCACGGCGGCTTCCACGCTCGCCGCGAGCGCGCCGAGCAGGCTGCTCTTGCCGCTGCCGCTCACCCCGGTCAGGCAGGTGAGCCGACCGGCGGGGAAACGCACCAGGTCCGCGGTCACGTTGTGCGCACGCAGGGCGTACAGCTCCACCCAGCCGGTGTCCTCCCCGGCCGGGCGGCGGGTCCGGCGCAGCCGCGGCCCTTCACCGGCCAGGTAGCGCCCGGTCAGCGACGTCGGATGGGCGGCCACGTCGGCGGGAGGTCCCGACACCAGGACCTCACCGCCGAGGCGGCCCGCGCCGGGCCCCATATCGATCACCCAGTCGGCCTGGGCGATCAGTTCAGGGTCGTGTTCGACGAGGAGCACCGTGTTGCCGGCCTCGCGGAGTTCCAGGGCTATGTCGAGCAGGTGCGCCTTGTCCGCCGGATGCAGGCCGGTCCCGGGCTCGTCCAGGACGAAAATCATGTCGCTCAGCTCTGTGCTGAGCTGCGCGGCGAGCCGGGTCCGCTGCAGTTCGCCTCCGGACAGCGTCGCCGCGCTTCGAGACAGCTGGAGATGGGCCAGGCCGAGCCGGCCGAGGATTCCAAGCCTGCGGCCCAGGTCCTGCAGCAGCGGCCCACCCACCTCGCGCTGCCGGGCGTCCAGGTCGTCCGCCACGCGCTTCGCCCAGTCGCGCACCTCCCGAACTTCCACCTCGAGCAGGTCGGGGAAGGTCAACCCGCCGAGCCGCACGGACCGGGCCGCCTGGTCGTACCCGCTGCCGCCGCAGGTGCCGCAGGGCTGCTTGCGCATGTACGGCAGGTAGCGCTGCTTGGCGCTGGAGGTCTGGGCGCTCATGAACACCCGTTCCACCTCGGCGAGCGCGCCCCGCAGCGGCCGGCTCGAGGTGTAGGTCATCAGGGCCGTCTCGTTCTTGTTCGGCATGTCGACGGTCGCCTCGATCTTCTCGTCACCCGTGCCGTACAGCACGCAGTGGCGGAACTCCTCGGGCAGCGACCGCCACGGCCGACCGAGATCCACGCCCCGCTTCTCGGCGAGTGCCGGCACGAACGCGTGCTCCCCCGACCGCCACTTCGCGTACCAGGGCGAGGCCCCATCGAAGAGCGGAAGCTCCGGGTGGGTGATGACCAGGTCCTCCTGCGCCTGCCAGCGCCCGCCCACGCCGTGGCAGTCCGCACAGCTCCCTTCCGGGGTGTCGCGGTCGAAGTGAGCGGTCGTCAGGTGCCCGTCCCCACTCTCCGCCGCCGCGCCGATCCCCGGAAGGCGTGAGTACAGCAGCCCCAGATGCCCGTCGATGCCGGTGATCGTCGCGACCGTGGACCGGGGGTTGCGGTTCAGGCGGCGCTGGTCGACCGCGAGCGTCGCGCCGAGTCCGAGGATGCGGTCGACCCTCGGCCGGTTGCGCTGGGTGATGTACTGGCGGACGAACGGCGAAAGCCCCTCCAGATACCGCAGCTGGGCCTCGTTGTGCAGAGTGTCGATGGCCAGCGAGGTCTTGCCGCTGCCGCTCACACCGGTGAAAGCGACGAGCCGCCCCTTGGGGATGCTCACCGACACGTCCCGCAGATTGTTGGTACGGGCCCCCACCACGTCGATGGTCGCGCTCCCCATGCTCGCGACGTCCCGTACGAATGCAGTCAACCCTCGTCCACCTCTCGCAACACAGCAGGACACGGGCGGACAGGCCCCACCCAAGCCGAACGAATCGATCACGACACTGGCGGGCGCTCGGCATCCAGCACCGAGCGCCCGCTTCACCGGTCCACGCCCACCATCGGCGCCGACCGGTGAACTCATGATCGCTTCAAAACCCGACATCCTTAGTCATGTTTTTCATCCGTCCTGCGGACGCCATCGGGCCGCCTGGCCAGAGTCCTTCCTCCGGGTGGCCCCGGTGCATTGCTGCACCGGGGCCCTCGAGAGCAAGCGGCTGCGCGGCGAGGACGCCGAACTGACACCTCCTTCGCCTTCACCCCCCACCTGTCGGCGGCCGTGCTGCGGCGGATCGTCGGCTCGGGCCTTGGCCGGTGGGAGGGCGGGTCGATGAGAAGCGCCGATCGCTTCGGTGCGTTCGCCGACCTGGCCCCGCAGGGTCTGGATCGGTTCGGCCTTCGCGGCCGGTGGTGGGCGTGTCGTCCGGCCGCTCAGCGCGGCCACACCTGCGTAGGGTGCCTTCATAGGGTGTGGCCACGCCCTTGCAGCGAGAGGTACCGGCCCATGAGGCTCGAACTCACCAACTACGAAGCCCTGCACGGTTGGGGCGTCGTCAACAACAGTGCCGATCGGCATGCTCAGCGCAACCGCAAGCCCCCCGCGGCCGAGCAGGCAGTCGGAGACATCCTCTTCAAGGCTTACGGCTGCCGGACCAACACCACGACCACGGTCGAACTCAGCGACGACGAGCGTGCGAGTCTCGCCGAGCTGGTCAGCGAACACATCGCAGCGTGGGTGACGCGCGGTCGGGAGAACGCCACCACACCTCACCTGCGCTCGCTGGTCGTGAAGCTGGGCGGCTGACATTCCGGCACCGGGCAGCCCAGAACGAAGGTTTCGTCGACGATGTCCTGCGGGCCGAGTACGGCCAGGCGTGCCGGGACGTCAACGGCAGCGCTGACCGCAGTGACGACATCCGCGAACACGTCGAGGCCGTCGTCGCCGAATGGAAGAAGCGACGCGAGGCGAGCTGATTCTCCGACGGAGCCGACGCGGCGTTCCATCCGCCGCGATGCCGAGGGCCCGGTGCCCTCGCCGCCCTGGCCACCGAGTACAGCGTCGGACGCTCCACCATCCACCGGCCGCCCACCGGGCAGTGCGCGACCTCGACCAGCAGGGCTGCGCCCTCATCGTGCCCTTGCCGGTCCAGCAAGGACTCGGGCCGACGATCGCCAACCGGCTACGCCTGCCCCTTGCCCGCTTGAGCGACCGGCGGCGGAGCCCCGAAGCACGATGCGGCGTCGGCGGTGACGTCGAACCCGCGGGCTGCCACCACCTGGGTGTGCTCCCATCGGCCAGGTAATCCCTACCGCTTCCCCCGGAAGGTCGTGCGAGTTGCTCGCGCAGACCGTCCGGGCGCTGGAGCAGTACCGGGCATTGCACGAGCGGGCCAAGCGACGTGTCGTCGTCGCGCTGACCGCGGAGGACGTGCCAGGACGATCGTCCGCCGCGTCCCGCCGACCCACTCGGCGCCTTCCTGCACGGACCGCGACGGGCAGGACTCCGGTGCCCGGTGCTGCAGCGGCATCGAGGACTGGCGAGAAGGGTTCATGGTCGTCGACGGGCACACCTCGACGAGTGTTCTCGGCCACAATCCGGATCCGCTCGCCGAACGTCACGGCGACGTCGTCCGGCTCATCGTCGACGCCGAACGCGACTTGATCGCCTTCCACGGCCTGGCCGCCTCGCGGGCCGAGCGGTACATCCCCGCCCATGCCGTCCCGCTCACTGCCGCCCTCGCTCGCGCACTGGACGTCCTACCGAGGGGACATCTCAGACCCGCTGAATGTACCGGCGACTTCCTGGCTTCGGCACCCGCTGTCCAGGGTCCGTCCGGCGGCTCATCTCGACATGGGGCGCGGTGATCGGGGACGCTTTGCGCGATG
Organism: Actinomadura cremea; assembly: GCF_014648495.1. Classification (GTDB taxonomy): domain Bacteria; phylum Actinomycetota; class Actinomycetes; order Streptosporangiales; family Streptosporangiaceae; genus Spirillospora; species Spirillospora cremea. The sequence continues at coordinate 463,032 of NZ_BMRF01000001.1, read as the reverse complement.
ACAAGAATCGATGACACACCGTCGGCGTGGGACGAGCGCACCCAGCTCACCACGTTTCTCGACTACGCGCGTGACACGGCCCGCGCCAAATGTGACGGCGTCTCCGCGGAGAACGCACGCAAGGCGCTCCTGCCGGGCTCGCCGCTGATGACCATGAGCGGAGTGATCAACCACCTTCGCTGGGTCGAGTACCACTGGTTCCAGGTGGTCTTCCTCGGCGAGGAAGACCGGGGCCCCTGGACCGACGAGGACCCCGACCGTGAGATGCGTATCGCCGTCGACTTCCCGCTCACGCAGTTGCTCGACGAATACGCCGAGCAGAGCGCCCGCCACCGCGAACTGGTCGCCGGGAACGGCCTGGACAAGCAGGCACAGCGAGCCGTCCGCAACGGCCTCCACGTCGACTTGCGCTGGATCCTCCTCCATCTCACCGAGGAGACGGCCCGCCACAACGGCCATCTGGACATCCTGCGCGAGATGCTCGACGGCACGACCGGCGACTAGATCTGGCGGGGATCACGGGCAGAGCCAGCGCCCCACCACGCCCCCGACCCCGACGTGTCGTCCGGCGATGGGCACACCTCGGCCGCGTGATCTGTGCCCCCCGCCCCTTCTGTCGCCATTCCGAAAGAACTCCGACGACCACATGGCCACACGCGATCGCCTGTGACCGTTCCTGATCACGGCGTTCGTGGGGCCTCCCCTGATCTGGCGTCCGGTTCCGCGTGGCCGACGGCTGACCGGTCGGATCCGCTTCCTGCTCTGACTGAGAGTGGTCCGCGCCAACGAGAAAGAGCCCGAACCGGGAGATCTCCCAGATCGAGCTCTTCGTGTCACCCAGGGGGTAATCCTGTGTCCGAGGGGGGACTTGAACCCCCATGCCCCGTGAAGGGCACTAGCACCTCAAGCTAGCGCGTCTGCCTATTCCGCCACCCGGACTCGGTCGCAGGCCGCAGTGCGGCTGCGGCGGGGTTCACGATACCAAAGGTTCGACGGTCGCGGGGACGTCGATCGAGCGGGCACCATGGACGGACGCGAGGAACACCGGGGGTGACGACGTGCAGGCGACTGCAGGGGACGCGAGTGCGGGCCACACGGCTGCGGAGGACGAGGTCGTTCGGCTCTGCCAGGAGCTGATCCGGATCGACACCAGCAATCCGGGCGATCATTCGGGGCCCGGTGAGCGGGCGGCTGCGGAGTACGTGGCCGAGCGGCTCGACGAGGTGGGGCTTCAGTCGCGGATCTTCGAGAGCCATCCGGGACGTGCGAGCCTCGTGGCGCGCATCGAGGGCGAGGATCCGTCGCGGGACGCACTGCTGCTGCATGGACACCTCGACGTGGTGCCGGCCCGCCGGGAGGACTGGACGCGCGATCCGTTCGGCGGCGAGATCGCGGACGGGTGCGTCTGGGGGCGCGGGGCCGTCGACATGAAGGACATGGACGCGATGATGCTCGCGGTCGTGCGGCAGCGGCTGCGCGAGGGGCGCAAGCCACCGCGGGACGTCGTGCTGGCGTTCCTCGCGGACGAGGAGGCCGGCGGCAAGTGGGGCGCCCAGTGGCTGGTCGACGAGCACCCGGAGCTGTTCGAGGGGTGCACGGAGGCGGTCGGGGAGGTCGGCGGGTTCAGCCTGACGGTGCCCGGTGACCGGCGGATGTACCTGATCGAGACCGCGGAGAAGGGCATCGCGTGGATGAACCTGACCGCGAAGGGGACCGCGGGGCACGGGTCGATGGTGCATCCGGACAACGCGGTCACCGCGCTGGCCGCGGCGGTCGGACGGCTGGGGTCGCACGAGTTCCCGGTGCGGCTGACGAAGACGGTGCGGGCGTTCCTCGAGCGGGCGTGCATGGCGTACGGGGTGGAGTTCGACCCCGAGCGGCCGGAGGCGTGCCTCGACGAGATCGGGCCGCTCGCGCGGATGATCGGCGCGACGCTGAAGAACACGCTGAACCCGACGCGGCTCGACGCGGGGTACAAGGCGAACGTGATCCCGCAGAGCGCGACGGCGCAGGTGGACGGACGGTTCCTGCCGGGGCACGAGGACGAGTTCTTCGCGACGATCGACGAGCTGCTCGGGCCCGACGTGGAGCGCGGGTTCATCCACCACGACCACGCGCTGGAGACGGAGTACGAGGGGGCGCTCGTCGCGGCGATGGAGGCGTCGCTGACGTCGGAGGATCCGGGCGCGCTGCCGGTGCCGTACTGCCTGAGCGGCGGGACGGACGCGAAGGCGTTCGCCCGTCTGGGGATGCGATGCTTCGGGTTCGCGCCGCTCAGGCTGCCCCCGGAGCTGGACTTCTCGGGCATGTTCCACGGAGTCGACGAGCGCGTGCCGGTGGACGGGCTGAAGTTCGGGGTGCGCGTGCTCGACACGTTCCTCGATCGCGCCTGACTTTCCCGGGTTTTTACCACCGCGCATGCGAAGTGTGGTGGTACGGTCACCATGTGTAGGCGCGGCCGTCAGGCCGCATACGCTTTGCCCGTCCCGGAGGCGCGGACCGGGGCGGGCGAAGCTTTGCCCTGATGCGTCCCGGGGTCCTCAGAACGTGCGCACCTGCCGGATGACCTTGCGCCGTAGTTGAATACGGCGCCGCCCGTCCGGGTAGAGGCGCAGACGATCGATTTCCCAGCCGCCGCGTTCGGCGTGCTCGGTGAGGATCTGCCGGGCGGTGTCGCGTGTGGTGCCGCGCGGCAGTGAGAGGACGAGGTAGGTGTACTCCGCCATTGCCACCATTATGACGTGCTCCGGCCGAGGATCGCCGTCTCACGGTGGCGACCCGGTCCGCGGGGGCCGCGGCGGCATGTCATCCTGTCGGAGGCGCGGCGGTGGGAATTTGCGCCGTCCGGGGGCGGGCGGCGGGCCCGTCGGATCGATGGCGGGAACCCGCGGGCATGAACGCGCCGTCATGTGACGTTGTAGGAAGCCTGTGTAGGAAGACCCTTAGTTAGACCAGACTGCGAGGTTGGAGCGACTGTGCCAGCCAAGAACGGCACTGCGAAGAGTGGCCGGAACGGGGCCGGGACCCGCCTGGTGATCGTCGAGTCGCCCGCGAAGGCGAAGACGATCGCGGGCTACCTCGGCCGCGGCTACATCGTGGAGTCCAGTATCGGCCATATCCGGGACCTGCCCGGGAGCGCCTCGGAGGTGCCGGCCAAGTACAAGGGCGAGCCGTGGGCGAAGCTCGGCGTGAACGTCGAGCAGGAGTTCGAGCCGCTGTACGTGGTGAACTCCGACAAGAAGCAGCAGGTGCAGAAGCTCAAGAAGCTGCTGGCCGAGGCCGACGAGCTCTTCCTCGCGACGGACGAGGACCGGGAGGGCGAGGCGATCGCCTGGCACCTCCAGGAGGTCCTGCAGCCGAAGGTGCCGGTCCACCGGATGGTCTTCAACGAGATCACCAAGGACGCGATCCGGCAGGCCGCCGCGAACCCGCGGACGCTGAACGAGCGGCTCGTGGACGCGCAGGAGACCCGGCGGATCCTCGACCGCCTGTACGGGTACGAGGTCAGCCCGGTCCTGTGGAAGAAGGTCATGCCGAAGCTGTCGGCGGGCCGGGTGCAGTCGGTGGCGACGCGGCTGGTGGTGGAGCGCGAGCGGGAGCGCATCGCGTTCGTCCCCGCCCACTACTGGGACATCGCGGCGCAGTTCGACACGGGCAAGGCCGAGGAGCCCACGCGGTTCAAGGCCGGGCTGGTGTCGGTGGACGGCAAGCGCGTCGCGCAGGGGCGCGACTTCGCGTCGGACGGCACGCTCAAGACCCGGGACGCCCTGCATCTGGACGAGTCGGCCGCGCGCGCGCTGGCCGAACGGCTCCGCGACCGTCCGTACGAGGTCAAGTCGGTCGAGCGCAAGCCGTACACGCGCAAGCCGTACCCGCCGTTCCGGACGACGACGATGCAGCAGGAGGCCAGCCGGAAGCTGGGCTTCTCGGCGAAGTACGCGATGTCGGTGGCCCAGAAGCTGTACGAGAACGGCTTCATCACCTACATGCGAACCGACTCGATCACGCTGTCGGAGACGGCGATCACGGCGGCGCGGCGGCAGGCGGCGTCGCTGTTCGGCGGCGAGTACGTGCCGGACAAGCCGCGCGTGTACCAGTCGAAGGTCAAGAACGCGCAGGAGGCGCACGAGGCGATCCGTCCGGCGGGCGACTCGTTCCGGACGCCCGCGGAGACGGGGCTGTCGGGCGACCAGTTCCGGCTGTACGAGCTGATCTGGAAGCGGACGATCGCGAGCCAGATGAAGGACGCGGTCGGGCAGTCGGTGTCGATCCGGGTGACCGGGGAGTCGACGCGGGGCGAGACGGCCGAGTTCGGCGCGACCGGCAAGACGATCACGTTCCACGGGTTCCTGAAGGCGTACGTGGAGAGCGCCGACGACCCGTCGACCGACCGGGACGACCAGGAGCGGCGGCTGCCGAACCTGGCGGAGGGCGACGGCCTGACCGCGCGGGATCTCGAGGCCGAGGGGCACTCGACGCGCCCGCCGGCGCGCTACACCGAGGCGAGCCTGGTCAAGGAGCTGGAGGAGCGGGAGATCGGCCGCCCGTCGACGTACGCGTCGATCATCGGAACGATCCTCGACCGCGGGTACGTGTTCAAGAAGGGCACGGCGCTCGTGCCGTCGTTCCTGGCGTTCGCGGTGACGAACCTGCTGGAGCAGCACTTCGGCAACCTGGTCGACTACGACTTCACCGCGCACATGGAGGACGGCCTCGACGAGATCGCGAACGGGAACACCGAGCGCACCCCGTGGCTGAACCGGTTCTACTTCGGCGACAACGGCGCCGAGGGCTTGAAGGAGCTGGTCGGCGAGAGCGGCGACATCGACGCCAAGGGGATCAGCTCGTTCCCGCTCAAGGGCAGCGACATCATGATCCGGGTCGGCCGTTACGGGCCGTATCTGGACAGGGACGGCAACCGGGTCAACATTCCCGAGGACATCGCGCCGGACGAGCTGACGGCCGAGAAGGCCGAGGAGCTGTTCGCGCAGCCGAGCGGTGACCGGGAGCTGGGCGTCGACCCGGCGACGGGGCACACGATCGTCGCCAAGAGCGGACGGTTCGGCCCGTACGTCACCGAGATCCTGCCGGAGCAGGCCGCGCCCGCGGAAGGCGAGAAGAAGAAGCGAACCAAGAAGGCGGACGCGGCCAAGCCGCGGACGGGTTCGCTGTTCAAGTCGATGTCGCTCGACACGATCACCCTGGACGACGCGCTGAAGCTCCTGTCGCTGCCCAGGACGGTCGGCGAGCTGGACGGGGAGCCCGTCACCGCCCAGAACGGACGGTTCGGCCCGTACATCAAGAAGGGCACCGACAGCCGTTCGCTGGGGTCGGAGGACGAGCTCTTCACCGTCACGCCGGAGCAGGCGAAGGAGCTGTTCGCGCAGCCGAAGCAGCGGGGCCGCCGGGCCGCCGCCGCGCCGCCGCTGCGCGAGCTCGGCAAGGACCCGGTGAGCGACAAGCCGGTGGTCGTCAAGGAGGGCCGGTTCGGCCCGTACGTGACGGACGGCGAGACGAACGCGAGCCTGCGCAAGGGCGACGAGGTCGAGTCGATCACCATCCAGCGCGCCGCCGAGCTGCTCGCGGAGCGCCGTGAGAAGGTCGCCGCGGGGGGTGGCAAGAAGAAGGCCGCGCCCCGGAAGCGGACGACCGCGAAGTCGTCTCCGAAGTCCTCGGCGAAGTCGGGGTCATAGCGACAAGGGCGCCGATACTCTGACGGACATGACCAGAACGGACGCCACCCGGCCGTACCCCGCCGCGCCGCAGCCGGGCGTTTCGTCGCTCTCGGAGATCGGGCCGTTCCGGCGGCTCCGGCTCGCCCTGTCGCTGTCCGCGGTCGGGCAATGGCTCACCGTCCCCGCCCTGGCGGCGTCGGCCGTCGTGCTGACCCAGGGCGAGGACGTCGCCGCGCGCGCGCAGGCCGTCGGCGGCGTCCTCGGGCTGCTGCTGCTCCCGGCGGTGCTCCTCGCGCCGCTCGCGGGGCAGCTCGCCGCGCGCGTGGACCGCCGCGTCGCGCTGCTCGCCGTGGACGCCCTGCGGTTCGTGATCGTGCTGACCGTCCCGCTGCTCGACATGCTCCCCTGGACGCTCGCCGCCGCGTTCCTCGCCGGCCTGCTGAGCCTCCTGTGGACACCCGCCGCGCTCGCCTCCCCGCCCGCGCTCGTCCCCGGCGGCCTGCCGGACGACGGGCCCGGCGGCGGGACGACCGGGTTGCGCGCCGCCGCCCGCCGGTCGGCGCTGCGCACGGTGTCCGCCGCCGCCCCGGTCGCCGCCGCGCTGTTCACCGTCCTCGCGCTGGCCGGCGCCGGGATCTTCGACGGCCCCGGCGACCGCACCGACCTCGTCCTGTACGCGAACGCCGCCGTGTTCCTGCTCGCGGCCGCCGCCGTCGCGTTGGTCAAGGACGTCCCGCGCGGCGAACCGACGCACGTCCCGTCCCCGCTCGCGCTGATCGTCCGGGGCGGCCGGACGGGCGCGCCGCGCGGCCTCGGCGCCGCGGTCACCGGCGCGGCCCTCGCCGCGGGCGCCGTCGTCGCGGTGGCGCGCACGCACGCGGCGGGCCTCGGCGGCGGCGACGCCGGATACGGCGCCGTCCTGCTCGCGCTGACCGCCGGGCTCGGGTTCGGGATCTTCCTCGGCCCGCGCGTCCTCGGCCCGTTCAGCCGCCGCCGGCTGCTGGGCCTCGCGGTCGTCGCGGGCGCGCTCGCGCTGATCGTCACCGCGCTCGTCGACAACCTCCCCGTCGCCGTGTTCGCGACCGCGCTCGTCGGCGTCGCCGCGGGCGCCGCGTGGGCGTGCGGCACGTCCGTCCTGGCGGCCCCCGCGGGCCCCGAGGACACCGGAGCGGCCGAGACCGCCGAGCCGCCGAGCCCCGCGTACCCGCGCGCCGTCGCGCTCGTCACCGCGTTCGTCGCGGTCGCCGCCGTCCCGCCGCTGGCCGGGGCGATCGGCGACACCCGGATCGACCTCGGCGGCGGCTTCTACGACCTCGCCGGGACGGGCGCGGCGCTGCTGGTCGCCGCCGTCGTCGCGCTCCTCGCGGGCCTGCTCGCGTACCGCCGCGGGGACGACCGGCGCGGCGTCCCGCTCGTCCCGGACCTGCGGGCCGCGCTGCGCGGCGACGTCTACGTCCCGCCGGGGGAGGAGACGGCCGAGCCCGAGCAGCCCGCGTCCGTCCGCAACCGCGGCGTGTTCATCGCGTTCGAGGGCGGCGAGGGCGCCGGCAAGACCACCCAGGCCCGGCTCGCCGCGATCTGGCTCCGCGACCACGGCTACGAGGTCGTCACCACGCAGGAACCGGGCGCCACCAAGATCGGCATGCGGCTGCGCGCGATGCTGCTGGACCGCGAGACGACCGGCCTGTCGATCCGAGCCGAGAGCCTGCTGTACGCCGCCGACCGCGCCGACCACGTGACGAACGTGATCGCCCCGGCCCTGGACCGCGGCGCGATCGTCGTCAGCGACCGGTACGTCGACTCGTCCCTCGCCTACCAGGGGTTCGGCCGGGAGCAGCCGGTCGACGAGATCGCCCGCGTCAACGAGTGGGCGACCGGCGGGCTCGTCCCCGACCTCACCGTCCTGCTGGAGGTGCCGCCGCGCACCGGCCTCGCCCGGCTGTCGGCACCCGCCGACCGCATCGAGTCCGAGCCGCAGGACTTCCACGAGCGGGTCCGCGGCGGCTTCCGGGCGCTCGCCGAGGCCGACCCCGACCGCTACCTCGTCCTGGACGCGAGCCGCCCGCAGTCCGAGCTGAGCCGCGAGATCCAGTACCGCATCCGCGAGATCCTGCCCGACCCGATCCCGCTCGGCACCGAGGACGCGACCCACACGTTCCCCGCGATCAGGGACGTCTGAGCTCCGGCGGGCCCGTAGCCTTGGGGCCATGAGCGTCTGGAACGACCTGGTGGGCCAGGAACCGGTCGTCGAGCAGCTGTCCGGCGCCGCGGCCGGCACGAGCGGGCTCGCGCACGCCTGGCTGTTCACCGGCCCGCCCGGGTCCGGACGGACGGCGGCGGCGCGGGCGTTCGCGGCGGCGCTGCAGTGCACCGAGACGCCCCGCGGCTGCGGGTACTGCGCGGCCTGCCACCAGGTCCTGCAGGGCACGCACGGCGACCTCGAGGTCGTCCGCCCGTCCGGCCTGTCGTACGGGATCAAGGAGACGCGGGCGCTGGTGCTGCGGGCGTCGTCGGCGCCGAGCGTGGGCCGCTGGCAGATCGTCCTGTTCGAGGACGCCGACCGGGCCACCGAGGGCGCCGCGAACGCGCTGCTGAAGGCCATCGAGGAGCCCCCGCCCCGCACGCTGTGGCTGCTGTGCACCCCAGCGCCGGACGACCTGCTGGTCACGATCCGGTCCCGCTGCCGGCTGGTGACGCTGCGGACGCCGCCGCTCGGCGCGGTCGCCGACCTGCTCGTCCAGCGGGACGGCGTGGACCGCGAGACCGCCGACATCGTCGCCCGCAACGCGCAGGGCCACATCAGCCGCGCGCGGCGCCTCGCCACCGACCCGGACGCGCGGGCGCGCCGCGCGGAGGTGCTCGAGGTGCCGCGCCGCCTGACGTCCGTCGGACCGGCGGCGATGGCGGCGGACGCGCTCGTCAAGGCCGCCGAGGCGGAGGCGAAGGCGACGACGGAGGAGCTGAACGGGCAGGAGACCGCCGAGCTGCGGCAGGCCCTCGGCGAGAGCGCGAAGGGCCGGATGCCGCGCGGCACCGCCGGGGCGCTCAAGGAGCTCGAGGACCGGCAGAAGTCCCGGGCGACCCGGGTGAAGCGGGACGCGCTCGACCGCGCCCTGCTCGACCTCGCTTCCTACTACCGGGACGTCCTCACCCTGCAGCTCGGCGCGGGCAGCGAGCTGGTCAACGCCGAGCTGGGCCCCGAGCTGAGGACGGCCGCCGCCGGGACCCGACCCGAGGGCACCCTGCGCCGCCTCGACGCGATCATGCAGTGCCGCGAACGCCTCGACGCGAACGTCAACCCGCTCCTCGCCGTCGAGGCCCTCACCATGGCGCTCCGCACCGGCTGACCCGTCCCGCGAAATCCTCGCCGGGGAGGCAACCCGAAGGGGCGGACGGTGTCTCTGGGACATGAACGCTGAAGCGGCGCTCGCCGAACCCCCGGCGGCCGCGGTGCCCGAGGACGCGTCGTCCGCGGTCACCGCCCTGTACCGGGGGCACGCACTGGGGCTGACGCGCCTCGCCCTGATCATGGTCGGTGACCGGGGGACCGCCGAGGACGTCGTCCAGGACGCCTTCGCGGGCCTCTACGCGCACTGGTCCCGCATGCGCGACCGCGACAAGGCGCTGGCGTACGTCCGGTCGGCCGTCCTCAACCGGTCCCGGACGGCGGTGCGGCGCCGCCGCAGGCCGTTCCGCGTGATCCACCAGCCTCCGGTGTGGTCCGCCGAGTCCGAGGCGATGATCGGCGAGGACCGCCGGGAGGTCCTCGCCGCGCTGCACCGGCTGCCGCGCCGCCAGCGCGAGGCGCTCGTCCTGCGCTACTACGGCGACCTCTCCGAAGCGGAGACCGCCGAGGCCATGGGAGTCGGCGTCGGCACCGTCAAGTCGACCACGTCGCGGGCGCTCACCGCGCTCGGCCGGATCCTGGAGGGGGACAAGTGAACACGACCGAGGAACGCCTCAAGGACGCGCTGGACGCCGTGGGCGAGACCCTGCGGCCCGGGGACGTCCCCGCTCCGGGGTTCGCCGAGCGGCGCGCCCCGCGCTCGTTCCGCCGCATCGTCCCGGTGGCGGCCGCCGCGGCGATCGCCGTCGCGGTCGGCGGCGGCGTCCTCGCGGGCGGCGCCCTCGACGGGACGAACGCCGCGAAGGGGACGCAGGCTGCGAACGGGGCGCCGGAGCCGTCCGCCGCACCGTCCCCGTCGAGGCCCCCCACGCCGTCGGCGTCCCCGACGGCCACTCCGGCATCGGGGCCGGGCGTCGTGGTGTACCTCTGCACGCGCACGTTGCCCGGCCCCGCCTGCCACGGCCGGGAGGCGACGAACCGCGATCGGAGGGTGATCGGCGAACGTCTCAACGGCCTGCCGTTCGTGCGGGCCGTCCAGTACGAGTCGACGGAGGCGGCCTACGAGCGGTGGAAGGAGCGGTTCGCCGAGTCCCCCGAGTTCGACGAGAACACCCGGGAAGGGGACGTCCCCGCCTCGTTCCGCGTCCGGGTCGACGATCGGGAGAGCGTCAAGTCCCTGAAGCGGGCGCTGACCGGCGTCTCCGGCATCGACCGGATCGTCGTCGAGGGCGCGAACTGACGTCGGGCATCATGGGGGCATGCCGTACCGAGTGACGTTCGTCTGCACGGGCAACATCTGCAGGTCCCCGATGGCGGAGTCCGTCCTGCGCCACCACGTCGAGGAAGCGGGCCTGGACGTCGAGGTCGACAGCTCCGGGACGGGGAACTGGCACGTCGGCGACGCCGCCGACGACCGGACGATCGCGGCGCTGCTGCGTGCCGGTTACCGTTCGGCGCACGCCGCGCGCCAGTTCGAGGCCCTCTGGTTCTCCCGGTACGACCTGATCCTCGCGCTGGACGAGGGCCACCTGCGGGCCCTCCGGTCGATGGCCCCCGACGAGGAGGCGCGCGGCAGGATCCGGCTGCTGCGCGAGTTCGATCCGGACGCCGCCGGCGACCTCGACGTCCCCGACCCCTACTACGGCGGCCGCGCCGACTTCGACCTCGTCCTCGAGATGGTCGAGGCCGCCATGCCGGGCCTGCTCGCCGAGATCCGCGACGGGCTCAAGGCCGCCTGACGTGCGGGAACGGCTCGAACGCCTCCTCGGGACGGACGTCGCGCGCGTGCACGACCTCGGTTCGAGCCACGCGTGGACGCTGCACCGCGCGTCCCTCGGCGACGGCCGCGAGGTGTTCGTGAAGGCCGCGACCGCCCCGTCCGGCGGGGTGTTCACCGCCGAGGCCGCCGGGCTGCGCTGGCTCGCCGCCGGCCCGGTGCCCGACGTCGTCGCGGCCGACGAACGCACGATCGTCCTGCCGTGGCTGCCGTCAGCGGCCCCGACCCCGGCCGCCGCCGAACGCCTCGGCCGCGAACTCGCCGCCCTGCACACCACCGCCCGTCCGGGCACCTACGGCGCTCCCTGGCAGGGGTTCATCGCCGACCTCCCCCTCGACAACACCCCCGACGACCGCGCCTGGCCCCGCTGGTACGCCGAACGCCGCCTCGCCCCGTTCCTGCCCCGCGCCGCGCCGCACCTGTCGCGCGACGACGTCCGGCTCGTCGAGCGCGTCATGGACGAGGCCGAGACGCTCGCCGGACCGTCCGAGCCGCCGAGCCGGATCCACGGCGACCTGTGGTCCGGGAACGTCCTGTGGACCGGCGACCGCGCCCTGCTCGTCGACCCCGCCGCGCACGGCGGGCACCGCGAGACCGACCTCGCCATGCTCGCGCTCTTCGGCACCCCGCTGCTCGACCGGATCCTCGCCGCCTACGACGAGGCGGCACCCCTCGCCGACGGCCGGCGCGCCCGCGTCCCGCTGCACCAGCTGCACCCCCTGCTCGTCCACGTGGCGCTGTTCGGCGGCTCGTACCGGGCGTCCCTGCTGGACGCCGCCCGCGCCGCCCTCGGCTGAGGTTCGGCCCCGGGCGGTCCGGTACATGAGATAGAAACGTGGGGTTCGCACGGAACGAAGAGGCAGGTGCATGAACGGCAGGCGCGAGGAATCATGGCTGCGCGAGGCGTGGCGCGGGCTCGTCCCGGTCGGGGTCGCCGCGGGCCTGGTGCTGGTCATCGGCGGCGGCTTCGACGTGCTGGAGCGCCACCAGGGCGAGTCCCGCAGCGCGAAGGCCGCGGCGGACGCCGAGCCGTCCTCGCCCGGCTTCGTCGTCGGCGTCGTCACCGGCGGCTCCGCGCTGGTCGTCCGGGACGCCGAGACGGGCGCCGACACCGGCCCGCCCGTCGCCCCGCCGCGCGACCGCGCCTTCACGGCCGTCGAGTCCGCCCCCGACGGCTCCTACATCGCCGCGTCCTCCGGCGGCGGCGAGGTCGCGTTCCACCGGCTCCGCCTCGACGACGACGGCCGCGCCGAGGAACTCGCCGCCCTCCCCAAGGCCGTGATCCCCGGCGAGTCCGCCGAGTGGTCCGACCTCGCCGTCGCCCCCACCGGCGACCGCGTCGCCTACGTCACCTACGAGGGCACCCGCGCCCGCGTCGACGTCCTGACGCTGGGCACGGGCGCCCGCAAGACGTGGACGACCACCCTGCAGGGCCGCGTCGACAGCCTCTCGTGGCCGGGGGACGCCCTCTCGTTCGTCTGGCGGGCCACCACGGGCGACCGCAGCCAGGTCCGGACGATCGACACGGGCGCTCCCGCGGGCGATCTCAAGCTCAGCAAGGCCGTCCTGACGCTGCCGTCCGGTGCGACCACCGCGATCCGGCGCCCCGACGGCACGATCGTCACCGCCGTCCCGCAGGGCTCCCGGCTCGCCGTCCAGGCGTACTCGGCGACCGGCGACCCCGGGGAGGTCCTCTGGAAGCGACCGGCCCAGGGCGAGCCGACCACCCTCGACGCCGCCGAGAACGGCGCCCTGCTCGCCCTCGCCGGCGACGTCCACACCCGCGACGGCGACCCGCTGCCCGGGAAGGACCTCGCCGACGCCGCCTGGTGACGCCTAAGGTGGACGCACGGAACCGGGCGAACGGAGCGAAACCGTGGGCATGGTGATGGCAGTCAGTTTCACCCGTTATGGCCGCCTCTATTACCTCGATCCCGGCTCGCACAGTCCCAAGGTCGGCGACAAGGTCCTCGTCCCCACCGACTCCGGGCCCGAGGTCGCCGAGTGCGTCTGGGCCCCGCAGTGGGTCTCCGAGGACATCGACGGCCTCCCCGAATGCGCCGGCCCCGCCACCGACGAGCACCTCACCCGCGACGAGACCAACCGCCGCCGCCGCGCCGAGGCCCGCACCGCCGCCAAGCGGCTCATCCGCCGCCACGAACTCCCGATGAAGGTCATCGGCGTCGACTTCCTCGACACCGACAACGTCGTCAAGGTCTACTTCACGGCACCGCACCGCGTCGACTTCCGCGCACTCGTCCGCGACCTGGCCCGCACCCTCAAGGCCCGCGTCGAGCTCCGCCAGGTCGGCCCCCGCGACGAGGCCCGGCTGCAGGGCGGCATCGGCCCCTGCGGCCGCGACCTGTGCTGCGCCACCTTCCTCAAGGACTTCGAGCCCGTCTCCGTCCGCATGGCCAAGGAGCAGGACCTCCCCGTCAACCCGCTCCGCATCGCGGGCGCCTGCGGCCGCCTCATGTGCTGCCTGAAATACGAGCACCCGCTCTACATGGAGTTCAAGGAGAAGGCTCCGCGCCTCGGCTCCCGCGTCAGCACGCCCGAGGGCGAGGGCCAGGTCATCGGCTACAACGTCCCCGGCGACCGCGTCACCGTGAAGGTCGGCTCCCGCCGCTGCTCCTGCCCGTCCGCCTCCGTCTGCTCCCCCCGCCAGCAGCACGACGCGGCGTACAACACCCCGGCGGACGACGGCGACACGGGGACCGTGTAGCCGCACGTCCGTCCGGTGGCCTCGCGGCAGCGGCCCAGCGGGCGCGGCCTCACCGGCGGGCAGGGGCGTCGCCGCGGGCGACGCCCGGTACGCGGCCGGCGGCGGCCGGCCAGGTCAGCCCGAGCAGCGCGGCGAAGGGCCATACGGCGCCCAGGCCGAGGATCACCGCCAGGCTCGGGGCGTGCCAGGACGGGCGGTTCTCCAGCAGCCCGGACTGGTCGTCGAAGAAGGCGAGGGCGCCGAGGGGCTGGAAAACCCAGGCCCACCAGAGCACGCGAACCCCGATCGTGATGGTGGAGAAGGAACGGGAACTCGCCCCGGTCCTGCGCCCCGCCGCGCCGGTGGAAGGCGAGGCGGGCCGGGTCACGGCCCGGCCGGGGCGCGCCGCGCGCGCCGGGTGCGCCGGGACGCGTCGAGCACGCCGGGGCACGTCGAGCACACCGGGGCCGCCGGGCGCGCTGGGCAGGCCGGGGCGCTGGGGCCGTGGCGGTCGGGGCGGTCGGGTGCACCCGAACCCGGCCCCACGGGCGCGAGGTGCGGGCTCGCTCGGTGGGGCGGCCTCCCGGTGAGTGAGACGCCCCGGATGCCGGCCGGGGAGATGTCCGCCACAGTCCGGGGAGGACGGCTTCCCCAATCGAAGGAACCACGCATGGCGGGATGGAGTCATCGGTACGCGCGCATCAACGACCTCGACGTCCACTACGTGGAGCAGGGGAAGGGACCGCTCGTCGTCCTCCTGCACGGGTTCCCGCACCTCTGGTTCAGCTGGCGCCACCAGATCGGGCCGATCGCCGAGGCCGGTTTCCGCGTCGTCGCCCCCGACATGCGCGGCATGGGCCGGACGAGCGGCCCCGCGGACCACCGCGAGTACGGCGTCGACCGGATCGTGGGCGACCTCGTCGGCCTCCTCGACCATCTCGGGGAGGAGAAGGCGGTCTTCAGCGGCCTGGACTTCGGCCTGTTCGCCGCCTACGACCTCGCCTACCACCACCCGGAGCGCATCGCGGCGATCATCGGGCTGGAGAACCCCTTCTTCACCCCGTCCAAGGACTCGCCGCTGACGCTCGCGGCCCGGCAGGCCGAACGGCACTTCAACCACATCCACTACTTCGCCGCCCCCGGCGTCGCCGACCACGACCTCGCCGCCGCGCCCCGCGAGTTCCTGCGCAAGGTGTTCTACGCGCTGTCCAGCGACTACCACTACCTCGACGTGTGGCGGCAGCCCGCGGGGACGTCCTACATCGACGCCCTGCCGGAGACGCCGCCGCTCCCGTGGCCGTGGCTGACGGAGACGGAACTCGAGTTCTACGTCGCCGACTACAGCCACAGCGGGTTCACCGGCGGACTCAACTGGTATCGCGCCATGGACCTCTCCTGGAAGTACCGCAAGTCGTACGAAGGCAGGAAGAACCCCGTGCCGTACTTCTTCATCGGCAGCGAGCAGGACGCCGACCTGGAGGGCTGGCACGGCGACGACCCCCTGAACAAGCTCGGAGACCACCACGCCGACGTCCGCGACGTCCGGATGATCAAGTCGGCCGGTCACATGATGCAGATGGAGAGACCCGCGGAGACCACCGCGGCGATGCTGGAATTCCTCGCGAGGAGGGGCGAATGACCGAGAACCGGGTGGCGGTCGTCACCGGAGCCAGCCGCGGCGCCGGAAAGGGCATCGCGCTGGCCCTCGGGGCGGCCGGCATGACCGTGTACGTGACCGGACGCACGCGCGCCGAGGGCGACGCGGACCTCCCGGGCACGGTCTTCGCGACGGCCGGGGAGATCGACGCGCGCGGCGGCACCGGCGTCCCGGTCATCGTCGACCACTCCGACGACGAGCAGGTGCGGAGCCTCTTCGAGCAGGTCGAACGCGACCACGGCGCACTCGACGTCCTCGTCAACAACGCGTTCACCATCCCCGACGGCCTCACCAAGGACGGACCCTTCTGGGAGAAGCCCCTGGGCCTCCAGAGCATGTTCGACGTCGGCATGCGCTCGGCGTACGTGGCGAGCTACTACGCGGCCCCGCTGCTGATCAAGAACAACACCGGCCTCGTCGTCAACACCTCCTCGTTCGGTGGCTGCTGCTACATGCACGGTCCCGCCTACGGCGCCGGAAAGGCCGCCGTGGACAAGATGGCCCACGACATGGCGGAGGACTTCCGTCCCTACAACGTCACCGTCATCTCCCTCTGGATGGGCCTGCTGAAGACCGAACGCAACCGCGCCCTCTTCGAGGGCGTCCCCGACCGGTACGAGTCGTTCGCCGCCGGAGCCGAGACCCCGGAGTTCAGCGGCCGGGTGATCGACGCCCTCGCCCGCTCGGCCGACCCGATGACGTGGACGGGACGGGTCCTCATCGGCGCCGAACTCGGCGAGGAGCTCGGCGTGACCGACGTCGACGGCAGCCGCCCCCGATCCCACCGCGGGATGCTGGGCGACCCGCCGACGTTCGCCACCGCCGTGGTCAAGTAGTCGGCAGCGCGTACCGGAAGATCTTCTTCCAGGTGCTCGTGACCTGCCGCGACAGCGAACCGGTGTGGTAGGGCAGCTCGTACTTCTCGCACAGTGCCCGCACCCGCGGGGCGATCTCCGCGTACCGGTTGCTCGGCATGTCCGGGAAGAGGTGGTGCTCGATCTGGTGGCTCAGATTGCCGGTCATCAGATGGAAGAACCGCCCGCCGGTGATGTTCGCCGACCCCGTGAGCTGGCGCACGTACCACTCGCCGCGCGACTCGCCGTCCAGCCGGTCCTCCTCGAACACCTCGACGTCACCCGGGAAGTGGCCGCAGAAGATGATCGCGTGCGCCCACACGTTCCGGACGACGTTCGCGGTGAAGTTCGCGGACAGCGTCGACAGGAACTGCGGCCCGCTGAGCAGCGGGAACGCCAGATAGTCCTTGCCCCACTGGCGGCGGACCTTGCGGCCGATCTCCCGCAGCTTCCGCCGTGTCTCCTCCCAGTCGTTCGTCCCCTCCCGGATCTTCTCGATCTCCAGGTCGTGCACCGCCACCCCGTACTCGAAGAACATCGCGAGCAGCAGGTTGTAGAGGGGCTGCGGCACCATCGCCCAGTGCCACTCCTGCTCCGGGGCGACGCGCAGGATCCCGTACCCCACGTCGTTGTCCTTGCCCAGGACGTTCGTGAACGTGTGATGCACGAAGTTGTGCGAGTGCTTCCACTGTTCGGCGGGGGACACGTTGTCCCACTCCCACACCGTCGAGTGGATCTTCGGATCGCGCATCCAGTCCCACTGGCCGTGCATGACGTTGTGCCCGATCTCCATGTTCTCCAGGATCTTCGCGACGGCCAGCGTCGCGGTCCCGGCGATCCACGCGGGCGGCAGCGACGACGCCAGCAGCATCGCCCGTCCGCCGATCTCCAGCCCCCGCTGCCAGCGGATCACCCGGCGGATGTAGGCCGCGTCCCGCTCCCCGAGGTCCGCCGTGATCTCCGCGCCGAGCGCGTCCAGTTCGCGGGCGATCGCCTCGTGGTCGGCATCCGACAGATGCCCGTTCGAGGACGCCCCGCGCCCCGTCGCCGGCCGACCGCCAACGTCCGAGGCGCCATCGGCCGCGCAGCTCGAAGCCGCGGCGCGCACGCCCGAACCCGCAGGTTCCGCGCTCGGGGGAGTGGAGTCCACGGCGGTCGCGTTCGTGCTCGGGGTAGTGGGGTTCGTGGTCATCGGCGTGCTCCTCACAGTTCGATCTCCACCGGCCCGGCGGCCGCGTTCACGCACGTCTGGACGATCTCGCCCTCGTCCCCGTGCTCCCGTCCCGTCCGCAGGTCGCGCACCCGGCCCGCCGTGAGCCGTCCCACGCAGCCGTGGCAGATGCCCATCCGGCAACCGCTCGGCAGCAACGCGCCCGCACCCTCCCCGGCGTCCAGCAGCGTCGTGCCGCCATCGGCCTCGACCTCGACGCCGCTGCGCGTGAAGCGGACGATCCCGCCCGCGCCGCCCACGGCGGTCAGCGCGGGCCGGAACCGCTCCACCCGGAGCCGCTCCGGCACGCCCGCGTCGCGCCAGAGTTCCGCGAGGCGCTCCAGCAGTCCCTCGGGGCCGCAGGCCCAGGCGTCCCGCTCGGCCCAGTCGCCGGGGAGGTCGTCGGGCGTGAACCGGCCCTCCACCAGCGTGTGCCGCTCGCGGAACCGCAGGCTCGGAAGCCGCCGCCGCAGCCGCCGCAACTCGGCCCCGAAGATCACGTCGTCGGCGGTCCGCGCCGAGTGCAGCAGCACGACGTCCACCTTCGACTCCGCCTCGGCGAGGTGCCGCAGCATGGCCATCACCGGCGTGATCCCGCTGCCGGCGGTGACGAACAGCAGCCGCTCGGGCGGCGCGGTCGGCAGCACGAAGTCGCCCTCCGCCGCTCCCAGCCGGACGACCGCGCCGGGCTTGATCCGGTGCACCAGGTGGCTCGAGACGAACCCGTCCGGTGCGGCCTTCACCGTGATCGTGATCCGGCCGTCCGCGCGCGGCGGCGACGAGAGCGAGAACGTCCGCCGGTGCAGCACACCGCCGATGTCCACCCCGACCCGGACCCACTGCCCGGGGCGGTGCCCCGGCCACGTACGTCCGGGCTTGATCACGAGCGTCGCCGCCCCGGGCGCCTCGTGCCGCACCGCCTCCACGCGTCCCCGTGGCTCGGCTGTGCTCCAGAGCGGATTGATCAGCCCGAGGTAGTCGTCGGGCAGTAGCGGTGTCGTCAGCAACCGCGTCGCCGTCGAGAGCCGCCTCCCGGTCATGGTCACGTCGCCTCCCCGAAACGGAACCTACGAGTGCGTAACCTACGGTCGCGTAACCAGATCCGCCCTTCAAGGCTTCGCCGTCGAAAGCGACAGGCATCACACCATCGAAGACCGTGCCATTGATCAATGTCTTACATGGCGTCCTCCTTGATCCGCCCCGCCTCGAGATCGGGGCGCTTGCGCGGGACGGCCAGGACCGGAAGCAGAGCCACCGCCAGGATCGCCGCCGTCCACCAGAACGTGCCGGAGAAGGCGTCCGTCGGCGGGCCCGGCACGTGGTGCGCGGCGGCTTCGCCCAGTCGCCCGTCGCGCCGGGGATCTCGTCGCGAACGCGCAGGTGGGGATCCAATTTCGCCGTGCCCCCCGAATGCGCGGCCGTGGAGGGCCTGCGGCACCCGTGGATGTTCGAACTCTCGGGCCGTTCACCCCGCGTCGGGCCGAACGGCCTGCACCACGCCGAGCAGTCGCTCGCCGCCGCCGCCCTCCTCACCTCAAACCGCTCCTGGAATCGGGCATCCGCGAACCGGAGAGCATCGACCAGGGCTTCCAGTGGCTACTGGACGGCATCGAACGCCAATACGCCTCGTCGAAGTAGTGGCCCTCGGCCCCTGGTAGACGTAGCGTAGGCACCGGCATACGAGCCGCAACCATGAGACGGGGGCCGGAGTGCGGGCAGCGAAGACCATCGGCGCGACGATCGCCCTGATGCTTGCGGCGGTCACCGGGTGCGACGGCACCGGCGACGAGACGACGATGGCGAGCCGCGTCCCGGACGGCCTCGGCACCTTCTACGACCAGCGCCCCGACTGGCGCGACTGCGGCGGCGGCTTCCAGTGCGCGACCGTCCAGGTCCCGCTCGACTACGCCCGGCCCCAGAGCGAGAAGGTCGGCATCTCCGTCATCCGGCTCCCCGCCCGCAACAAGTCCCAGCGCATCGGCTCGCTGCTCACGAACCCGGGCGGGCCCGGCGGTTCCGGGATCGGCTTCGTCCGCCAGGCCGCGGCCGCGTTCGGCTCCGACCTGCGCGAACGCTTCGACATCGTCGGCTTCGACCCCCGCGGCGTCGGCGAGAGCGACCCCGTCCGCTGCAACACCACGGCCCAGCTCGACCAGTTCTTCGCCACCGACTCCTCCCCGGACGACCCGGACGAGCGCAAGACCCTCGCCACCCGCAGCCGGCAGTTCGCGGACAACTGTTCGAGCAAGCAGAAGGCCGCCCTCCCGCACGTCGGCACCGCCGACGCCGCCCGCGACATGGACGTCCTCCGCGCGGCCCTCGGCGACGACGAGCTCACCTACTACGGCGCGTCCTACGGCACCTACCTCGGCGCCTTCTACGCCGAACAGTTCCCGAAGAACGTCCGCGCGCTCGTCCTGGACGGCGCCGTCGACCCGCGCCTCTCCTCGACCGACATCCTGATCGAGCAGGCCAAGGGCTTCGAGACCGCCTTCCGCGCCTTCGCCGAGGACTGCGCCGCACAACCCGGCTGCCCCCTGGGCGACTCGCCCGACGCGGCGACGAAGAATCTCGGGAAGTTCCTCACCGAGACCGACGAGAAGCCCCTCACGGCCCGGGGCGACAGCCGCAAGGTCACCGAGTCCCTCGCCACGATGGGCATCGCGACCGCCCTGTACGCCAAGGAGTACTGGCCGACCCTCCGCCAGGGCCTCGCCCAGGCGATGCAGCGCGACGACGGGACCGTCCTCCTCACGCTCGCCGACCAGATGGTCGACCGCAAGGACGGCTCCTACAGCAACCAGACCGACGCGAACATGGCCGTCAACTGCGTCGACAAGCCCAACCCGCCGGACGCCGACGCCTACGCCGAGGCCGTCGGGAAGGCCGAGCAGTCCGCACCCCTCTTCGGCGAGTTCGTCGTCTGGGGCGGCCTCCCGTGCGTGTACTGGCCCACCCAGACCGAGAAGGCCCCCGGCCCGGTCGCGGCCAAGGGCTCCGCCCCCATCCTCGTCATCGGCACCACCCGCGACCCCGCGACCCCCTACTCGTGGGCCGAGAGCCTCGCCGGCCAGTTGCAGTCCGGGGTCCTGCTCACCCTCGACGGCGACGGCCACACCGCCTACCTGCAGGCCGACCCCTGCATCAGCCGAGCCACCGACCACTACCTCGTCACCGCCGAGCCCCCGAAGGACGGGACGGTGTGCCGCTGAAAAGGGTGCGCGAGCACCCCCGCGGACCCGGTAGACTTCAACGCGCCGTGCCTCGCGCGGCACGCCGCCTTAGCTCAGTCGGCAGAGCGATTCACTCGTAATGAATAGGTCATCGGTTCGATTCCGATAGGCGGCTCCCAGGTCAAAGCCCCCTCGCGATCATCGCAAGGGGGCTTTTGCTAACAGGCTTGCTAACACGGGCTACGAAGCCGCCTCCATGACCTTCGCGAAGACGTCCGCCGCAGCAGTCTCCGCCGACCGCACCACATGCGCGTAGACCCGAAGCGTGATCGCCGGGTCAGCGTGCCCGAGCCGAGCGGCAACGATGTGGACGGGGACGCCAGCCAGGAGAAGCGTCGTCGCGTGGACGTGCCGCAGGTCGTGAACCCGAGCATGGGGGAGCGGCTCAGCCGGACGCGGCCCGTCCTTCGGCTCGTTGCAGGCCCGGATGGTCTTGGTCATCAGCCAGCCGACCGAGTCCGGGTGAATCGGATCGCCATACCCCGTCGCGAAGACGTACCCATCCTCAGCACCGCGCCAGCCCTCCCCGACGAGCAGCTTCTCCGCGACCTGGGCCTTACGGCGCTCACGGAGGACGGCGACCGTCTCGTCATCGATGCTCACCACGCGGGACCGGCCGCTCTTGGTCGCCCCTTCGATGCGCTTACCGGCGATCACGCCCGTTGACCCGGCAATGGTGACCTCCTTGGCCTCCAGGTCCACGTTTGACCAGCACAGGGCGAGTACCTCACCCCGCCGAGCGCCCGTGTACGCGGCCAGGTGGTAGAAGGCGAACAGTCGGTGCCGGCGGACCGCCCCGAGGAACGTCCGCAGTTGCGCAGCCGTCCAGACCGCACCCGGTTCGTTGAGTACCGCCTTGGGGCGCTTGGCCCGCTCAACCGGGTTGTTCGCAATGATCTCGTCTACGAGAACCGCGTCCCCGAACGCCTTGCGAAGGATGGCGTGGGTGCGCGCCACGGTCGAGACGCTGAGCGCCTTGCCGTCCTCACCGCCGCTCGTGAGGAGGTCTCGGTAAAGCTTCGTGATCCGGGCCGGGCGAACGGCTTGCAGTCGCAGGGCGCCGATGTGCGGCTTGATGTAGAGCCGGATCATCGTCCGGTAGCTGGCCAGCGTACGAGGCCGGATCTCGACGGCGTGGGCGTCGAGCCACTCGTCGAGGTAGTCGCCCACGGTGATGGCGTTGCGGTCGATGTACTCGCCGCGCCGAGCCTTGACGCGTGCTTCGTCCCGCGCTTCCTTCGCTTCGTTCTCGGTGCGGAAGCCGCCGACCCACCTGGGTTTCGAGACGCCGGTTTCGGGGTCGGTGACGCGGATGACGTAGGACCAGGTGTTGCCGCGCTTCATGACGCCGTCGCGGAGCTTGGGCTTGGTGCTTTTGGGCTTTTGGGGGGTGGTCATCAGGCGGCGTTCTCCATGTCCATGAGGGTGTCGATGTAGGCGTTGAGGGCGTCGATGGGGATGCGGCGTGAGCCGTCGATGCGGACCGATCGGACGGTGCCGGAGGCGAGGAGTTCGTAGAGCTTGCTGCGGGAGATCGAGAGGGCGCGGGCCGCTTCGGGGACGGTCAGCAGGAGTTTGGGCACGCGGGTTTCCGTTCGTTGGTGATGAGGGAGGGGAGTGGCTTGCCGGTGAGGGCAGCGGTGAGGAGTGCTTCGCCGGGGGTCATGCCTTGGCCGAGGTAGCGCCAGTGGGAGATGACGAGGACGTGATCGTCGTCGGTGAGCGGTAGGCGCCCGGTGGTGATCTCGTGTTCGCGGGCGTTGTGTTCGACTCGGGCCGCGCGGAGGCGTCCGAGGGTGGTGGAGTAGCGGCGGGATTTGGTGGAGAAGTGGCCGCGGAAGCCGAGCATGTGGGCCCATTCGGCGAGCCGGAGCCGGGCGAACTCGTCGACTTCGGCCAGGCGGAGGCATTCGGCGATGAGGCGCCGGGCGTGTTCGGAGACGGGGAGTTCGGTCACGTCGTCGGTTGCGCGGATGCGGCGGTCGAGGGTGCCGACGCATTCGGCGGCTTTGGTTGCGTATTTGGCGATGTAGCCCGCGACGGCCGTGTCGGTCAGGTCCCCGGATGTGGTGATGGGCCGGATGTCGATCTGTGCGCCCCACGCGTGTGCCAGGGCGGGAACGTCGCCCGCAGCGGGGGTGGTGACCTTGACGGCGCTCGCCGCGTGTTCGACGGCCACCTTGAGGAGGTCGAGGGTGGCCCAGCAGGGCGGGGGCGTGTTGGGTCCGTCGGGTCCGTCGAGGCGGATGACGGCGTGGAAGTGGACGAGGCCGCGGCGTTGGTATTCGGCGACTTTGGCGAAGGAGACCGTGAGGACGTCGCGCAGTTCCCCGACCCGCAGACCGGCCGACCGGGCGACGTACCGGCGGAAGGCCATGGTGAACCGGCGCCACAGTTCGGGGGCGTGCGCGTTCCACAGGACGGCGGCCGGGTAGTCGAAGCAGTCGGGGCAGATGGGTTGCCCGAGGCGGGGATCGTCCTCGCTGTGCCGAACGCCGCAGGAGACCGGGCGCCCGTGCTCGCAGTCGCCGCCGTCCCGCCGAGGCCGACACGGCTGCACCTTGCCGCCGACGACCCGCCGGGAGTGCACCGGCCCGAACGACGGAGCGGTGAGGGTGACGAACGCCGCCGGATGGGTGGTGACCGAGGCCGGGACGCCCTTCCCGCCGACCAGGCCCGCCCGGACGAGTTGATAGGTGTCGGCCCGGTAGATCTCCGCACACGCCGGGCACCGCGACGCGCGCCGGGTTTTGCACGCCACCCGCAGCGTCCCGCCCGGTTCGGTCGCGGTTGAGTACCGGTGTAGGACGGCGCCGGTGAGGGGGTCGATGTGGTCGACTCGTCCGCGCAGGTGGATCGGTTGGGCACACCCGCCGGTTGAGCGAGTGCGACGAGCCCACGCGGCGAAGTCGGCCCGGTTGTATCGGATGGCCATGTCACGAGCGGCGACGTCGGTGACGACGGAGGCCGGGTGCGGCACGATGGACGGGTCTCCCTTCCCGTAGTGGTTGGTGAGGGGGACGACGCCCCCGGCGCGGCGCGTGTGCTTGGCGGCTCAGGTGGCCGCGCCGGGGGCGTCCTAAAGGGCGGCGGTGAAGGTCGAGAGGGCGTCGGCCAGGGCCGCGAGCCCGGTCCCGATGGCGTTGACGGTGTGTGCGGCGTTCTCGGGATTGCGGAGCAGAAACAGGCCCAGCACGAGCCAGAAGGCGACGAAGCCGCAGCGGCGCAGGAACATCGGTCGGTTCTCCTAGTGGGGGTAGTGGCCGGTGCCGCCGCAGTCGGGGCACGTCTGGCCGTCGGAGGCGATGCCGCCCCCGCCGCAGGAGCAGCACGCCCACCCCCGCACGGCCCCGACAGCGGGGGCCAGGGCGACGAGGTGGCCGCGGGGTCCGGCGGGCATCAGGCCGCCCGCTCGGAGGTGTCGCTGTCCCGGTCGGGCGTGTCGTCGAGGACGATGTTGCTGCGGTAGCTGTCGCGGGCGTCGTAGGTGTCCGAGACGTGCCGGGGGATGTGCAGGATGCGGTAGGAGATGCGGCCGAAGCTCTTTTGGGCGGTGTAGTGGCCGCCCTGGTCGGTTTCGTCGCAGACGTCGACGTCCAGGAGAGCGGCGATCTGGTCGACCGCGGCCACGGCCGAGGCGTCGTCGAGTTCGCGCGTGGAGACGTAAAAGGTCTGGCCGTACTCGCTTACGGGCACGGCCGGGTTGGTCTCGAGGAAGTCGGCCAGGGCGCGCAGGCCGGTGATGGTCTGGTGTCGGGCGAACAGGTCACCGGGCACGATCGGCGACGAGAGCGTGTTGTGGTGAGTGGCCATCGGTGGTTACCTCCGAGAGGGGTCAGGCGACGGGGGTTGCTTCGGTGTGGACCTGGCGGAGCAGTTCGGATGCGAGCTGGTTGGACACGCCCAGGCGGGCGCGCAGGGCGTCACGGGTGATCGGCCGCCCGTGGGCGTTGTGGTGTTCGGTGGCGACTCGCCGGGCGAAGGCCACCAGCGGAGCCGCCGGTTCGTCTGCCGGTCCGTCGACGGGGACGGGGATGGCCGTCTGTGCGTCCCCGCCACCGTCCGAGGTGTCCCGCTCGTCCTCAGTGCCGTCCGGTTCGGTGCCGTCCTCGCCGTCGACGGGCGAGGCGTCAGCGGGGGCGGACGGGACGGCCGCAGCGGTCGCGGGACGTTCGTCCCACACCACCCACGGCGAAGACGACGAGGAGGACGAGGCGGAGGACGGGACCGGGGACGAGGCCGCTTCCGGGGACGGGACGGCTGAGGAGTCGAGGGGCGGAGCGTCCGCTGGGGCCGCCGAGGGGTTGGCCGGCCCCCCGCTCGTCCGGCGGCGTTCGAGCATGGAGACCGCGACGAGGAACGCGCCCGCCGGAGTGCCCGCGGTGATCCAGCCCCACACCGACGGGTGAGCTTGTGCGAGGTTCGCGGCGAGCGAGAGCAGGATGCCGCCGACCAGGACGAGCGTGGGCCACGACAGCCGCCCCGAGGCTCGTCCGGTGCGCTTGTCGCGTTGCCGTTCTCCGGCGGCCATCACGCATGTCAGGTCGATGCAGACGGCGATGGCCCAGGACATCCATCCGTGTTGGCCGTGTTCGGTGGCGGTGTCGCGGATGTGGGTGAACGACCCCGCCGCCGCGATCCCCGCCAGGACCACGACGGGCCCGGAGTCGGCCACCGCCGAGAACGACCGCCCCATCAGGCGGCCCGCCGGGTCTCGCAGATCTCGGCGAGCAGTTCGGCGCGTTCGGCGTCGCAGCGGTGGGTGTCGGCCCAGTCGTCCACGTCACCGGGCAGCGAGGAGGCGAGCGACTCGGCGCACCGGGCACAGGCCGCGATGTGCAGGCCGCGCCACTCGTCCCAGCCGACCCGCACCACCGAGGACGACGGGGACGACAGCAGGGACGGGGAGACCGGGACGGGGACGAGCCGCCGACGCGGACGAGGACGGGGGCCGGGAGCGGGACGAAGGGTCAGGACGCGAGTGGCCATCGGGACGTCTCCAAGGACGGTTTCGGGCATGGGCCTGGTAGGGACATGGCGCGAAGTGCTCACGCCGAGCAGGGAAAAGGGGGAGAGTCGCGCGGAGTTATGCGGCCGGGTGGACGGTGGGGACCGAGCCGACCAGCGCCGCCCAGTCCGGCGCGAGATGCGCGTACTCAAGGGCCGAGTGTTCGGCCGCGGATTCGGGGACGAACACCGACCGGGCCCGCTGCCACGCGCCGTCCTGTCCGGCGACCACGCACACGCCGGGGGACTCGGCGGGGATCTGCCGGGCGACGTCGGTCGCTTCCGGGCTGATGTCGCCGAGCGCCATGTTCGCCGTCTCGGGGTCGTTGACCCGGTGGCACACCCGCCCGGACATCTGGGCGCGCAGCGCGGTGACACCGGGGCCGAGGTCGGAGCCGATGCGTTGCCCGCAGACGACCAGGTGGACGCCGAACGCCCGCCCGAGTTGCGCGACCCGCAGCAGCGCCGTTGCGGTCTTGTGGACCTGGTCTTTCTCGGCCTTGTCGGCCATCAGGAACAGTTCGGCCACCTCGTCGACCAAGACCACCACCGGCACCGGCCGGACGTCCTCGGGCAGCCCCCACACGTTGCGCACCCCGTGGGAGCGGCACAGGACCATGCGGGACTCGACTTCGCCCACCAGGTCGCCCAGCAACTCGACCGACTCACCGCGCGAGGTGGCCAGCGCCGACAGGCGCGGCGCGTACGGGGTGAACTCGACACCGCCCTTGAGGTCGAAGCCGATCAGGGCGACGGGCTGAGGGGCCAGGCCCTTGATGATGGCGTTGGCGAGGTTGGACTTGCCCGACTGCGTGGCCCCGGCGTTGAGCCAGTGCGGGACAGTGCGGAAGTCGATCACCCAGTCTCGCCCGTTCTCCAGCTTCCCCGGACGCACCACCAGCAGCTCACCCGTCTCAGGTTCCCCATCGACCAGGACGAGCGGGTCGTCCATCGTGGCGTGCAGGGTGACGAAGCCGGGGCACACGTCGACCACCCGCACCGAGTGGACGCGCCAGGCGTGCGCGATCCCCTCCGCCGCGCGTTCGTAGTCGCCGGGGACCTGCCCGTCGTGCAGGCGCAGCCGCATGCGCCAGCCCCGCCGGGTCGGACGCAGCAGCCCCAGCCGCGGGGCGCGCTCGACGTCGACCCGCCGCACCCGCCGCTTCTGCTCGACCACCGTCGCCGCCGACCGGGCCGCAGGCCCCACCACCGGAACCGCGTCCAGCGTCAGCCGGAACCGGCGACGGCGGCGGGTCAGCTTGCAGCCGGAGGCGACGTGATGCCACGTGCCGTAGACCAGCACCGCGCGGAACGGGAATCCGACGCCGTACCAGAACGAGGCCGGATGCCACCGGCGCCAGGCCCAGAGCCCGGCCGCCACCACGACGGCCAGAGCCCCGAGCCACATCAGCGTGTCAGTCATGACCGCACCCGCCGCTCAGGCCACGCCCGAGCCGGACGGCACCGCCGCCGACTGGCCCGACGAGGGACCGCCCGACGGGACGGCCACGGAGTCGATGCGGTCGGCGCGGAACGCCACCCCCGACCGCCGCTCACCACCAAGCACCGCGTCCCACGGGAACGCCACCAGGCCGACCGGCGCGACGATCTGGCCGACGTTCACGGCCTGGTCACCCGACACCGCGACGTTGAGCAGGTCGACCCGCCCCGCCGAGTCCGCGACCGACAAGCCCACCGTGAACACCGTGTTGCCCTGCCGGTCCACCTTCACCTCCCCCGTCTCCTGACTGACCAGCTTCGGACGCGGCGGCGAGACGCACACGAACGTCAGCGCCGACGTGTCCACCGGGATGTTGCGCATGTAGAACCTCCGAAGTCGTGCGAACCACTTAGGCAACATAGTCGACTTAGACGACCAAGTTGTCAAGGTCGCCCTGGTTTTCTTGGTCGATGAGCTGTGCTGAACTTGGAGAACAGCCCCCGAGGGAAGGCGGACGATGGTCGAGCGGACCGGACGGCCCGGATATCTCCAGATCGCCGATGACCTGCGGCAGCAGATCGGCGATGGACGCCTAGGCCCCGGCGCGGCCCTGCCGTCGACGGCCCGCTTGCGCGAGCAGTACGAGGCATCCGCGGGGATGGTGAAGTCGGCCATCAGCGTGTTGCGGACCGAGGGCTTGATCGTCGGCCAGCAGGGCAAGGGCGTGTTCGTCCGCGACCAGGGCGACGCCCAGCCACAACCGGCCCCCGTCGCCGACGACGTCACCATGAAGCAGCTCACGGAAGTACTCGCCGCCGTCCGCGAGCTGGGCGACCGGGTTGCCCGGATCGAGCAGACCGTGTTCTCAGAGCATCCGAAAGCTGACCGGTCCGGCAGATGAGTTCGTCCAACTCGGCAAGGATCAGTTCCAACTGTTCTTGCACGGTTCGCCCTTGCTCGCTGCCTGCCGCCACCGCTGAACGCCTCTCGCCGTGATCTTTTCTCCCGTTCGGCACACAGTGATTTTCGGTGGTGCAGGCAGAGCGAGCCCATCATGAAGGCGTCGCCGACTTCTTTCACATCGGCTTATACATGCGCTTTCACAGAGCGCAGAAGATGATCATAAAACTGTTCATATCCCCAGGTGAACGGAGAAGCCGGTATGACCACGACCAAGCAGCGCCCCGGATGGCAGCCTGCCAAGCTGCGCGAGCGTCGCGAGAACCACGGGCTCAGCCTTGAGGCCGCCGGTGACAAGCTGCGCCTGGTCGCCGAGCGCGGAGGGCTACGCGTCGCGGCGAACTTCCAAACGCTCTGGCAGCACGAGAACGGCAACGTCTACCCCGGACCGCACTACCGCCGCGCGTACTGCCTCATGTACGAGGCGACCGAGCCTGAGCTTGGGTTTCGTCGCGCGCTTCCCGCCGAGGAGAGCGGAGACCTGACGCTTCCGCTCCCCGACCCGCTGAACCCGGCATCCACCGAAGAAGCGGCATCGGCGATCTCCGACGGACTCGACCGGGTGTCCGACCCCAGCCAGGGCCAGGACCCGACAGCAGGCGACGCCCTGAAGGCCCGCGTGGTGAACGCATGGCGTGGACGAGCGATGAGCGGCAGCCTTGCAACGACCACGCTCGTCCTGGTCGCAGGCTACGCCGGGTCGGGCAAAACCGAGTTCGCCCGCTTCCTCGGCGACGTCTCCGGATGGGCGTTCCTGGACAAGGACTCGCTCACCCGCCGCCTCACCGAACGCCTCTTGGTCTCTCTGGACGGCGACCCCCACGACCGTCACACCGACCTCTACCTGAACCAGGTGAGGCCACTCGAATACAAGTGCCTCATGGACACCGCCAACGACAACATCGATTGCGGCATATCGACCATCCTCACCGCCCCGTTCATCGCCGAATTGAACGACGACGCTTGGTTGAGCCGTCTCACCAACCGATGCAAGGCCAAGGGCGTGGACGTCGCCGTCATCTGGGTCCGGTGCGACGTCGACTCCATGCGCGAGTACATCGAGTTCCGCGACGCCCCACGCGACGCGTGGAAGCTCGACAACTGGGACGAGTACGTCAGCGGGATCAACACCGACAGCAGCCCGCCGAACGTTCACCTCACCGTCGACAACCGGCTAGGAGCCGCAATCAGCATCGCCGACCAGACACGGGAGGCGTTGCGTAGGGTCGTGGGATGAGTGAACGGGGGGTCATCCTGTACGGACCGCCGACCAGCGGCAAGGACACCGTCACGGCCGAGCTGACGCGCCAGGACGCGCGCTACGCCCTGGCGCCCAAGCTAAAGGTCGGCACCGGCCGCGGCACCGGCTACCGCTACGTCTCGTCCGCCGAGCTGGCAACGCTCCGGGACGCGGGCCGCATCGCCGTCGAGACCCCCCGCTACGGCAACGTCTACGCCGTCGACCGCCACGACATCGCAGCCCTCACCGACGCCAGCCGAATCCCGGTCGTCCACATGGGCAACGTTGCCGACCTGAACCGCCTACGCGCCGCCGTCCCCCTCCGCTGGACGAGCGTCCTGCTATGGGTGCCCCGACACGTCTGCGCCGAACGTTCCCGCCGTCGAGGCGACGTCGACACGCCCCGCCGTCTACGGGCGTGGGACGAAACACGCGCCGACGTCCGATCCGTCGACAACCCCGTGTTCGACCTGGTCATTCACACGGACCGCACGAACCCCGCCGACGTGGCCCGCCGCATCATCCACGCGACGAGCCTCGCCGACGCCCGATAGGTGACCGCGCGGCAGGGGGCTCCCCAGCCCCTCCCTGCCGCGCGGTCGGTCTTGTGGCCACGGCCAGCCGCCCGGATGCGTGATGGCCGTGACGAGCTCTCGCACCGACAGCGCCTCGACCAGTCGCAGGCGTCCGCCCTCCGGGACCATCGCCCAGAACGCCCGCGTTGCCTCCCCCCACCAGCAGGGCACGCCGTAGGTCTCTTGCACCTTCAAGGCGGCCGCATGCTCCGACGTGGCCGCCGTCCCGTTCATGCGTCGTCCCCCAACGCCGCGCGAACGATCGGTGTCAGCACCGCACCGGCCGCCGTCACCGCATGGCCGACCCGCCCGCAGGGCGCGAGCAGCCGACCCGTACTCGACTGGAACCAGCAACCACCCGGACCGGCGACAACCGTGATGCTGTCGCCCAGGCACAGCACGTTCGGCGAGTAGACCCGCAGCAGTACCGGCCGCGCGCCGTCCCGGAGTTCGGCGATCCACCCCGCGCGCCGCAGAGCACGGCCGAGCCGACGCAGCCGCCACCGAGCGCGCCAGGGAGCGACCGGCCGTGCGGTCGATGCGTCCGAGGGAAAAAGCACCGACCGCACGGCCTCACCCGGTGACGGCGAAGGGGGAGACGCCATCACCAAGACCACCGATCCCGCTGCGCCGCGCGATTCCGCTCGCTGACGAGCGCCTCGTGCAGTCCGTCCGGGTCCGGCCGAAGGATCGTCGCGTCGACGCCCGCCGACCGGTCATGCAGCGTCGCGACCCATAGGCCCGACGTGCCGTCCGGCCGCCGAGACCGCCAGATGCGATGCCCGCCGAACTCCTCACGGAGCCGGACGAGCGCCGACTCTTCCGATAGCGCGTGCGTTTCCATCACCGGATGTCCTCATGATCGGTGTACGAGGCGCGGCACGTACTCAACCGCCCCGCCACCATCTCGCCGCCCGCGGATTCGGAAAGGAGCCTGACAGGGGGCCAGCAGGGGGCCAGACTTGAATGCGGGAGGTGGCCGAGGATGACCACCGAGCGACGACGCGAGTTCGGCGCGTATCTGGCACGCCTACGCGGCAGCCGCAGCCAAACCGCCCTCGCCGCCGAACTGTGCGAGCTGGCCGGCACCGACAGCATCACCCGGCACGAGGTGTCCCGCTGGGAACGAGGCGTGCGCATCCCCGACGACTGGTTGCCCTACCTCGCCCGAGCCCACAACGTCCCGCTCACCGTCCTCGAACGCATGGCCGCACACGCCCACGGCCGCGACACCACGACCGCCGGCGGCACACCGTTCGACCTCGGCGCGTTCTTCCCCGGAGCCGACGCGCTCAAGACCCGCCTGGCGAACGCATGGCACGGCCGAGCCGTCGCCAACGCCGGAGCCAACCCCACACTCGTCCTGGTCGGCGGCTACGCCGGATCGGGCAAGACCGAGTTCGCCCGCTTCCTGTCCGACCTCTCCGGATGGGCCCTGCTGGACAAGGACGCCCTCACCCGCCGCATGACCGAGCGGCTACTGATCTCGCTCGGAGCCGACCAGCACGACCGCCACACCGCGACCTACCGCACCGAGGTACGCCCGCACGAGTACCAGTCCCTCATGCAGGTCGCCCACAGCAACATCGAGACCGGCGTGTCGATCATCCTCGCCGCCCCGTTCATCACCGAGCTCAGCAACCCGAGCTGGCTACCGCGCCTCACCCACCGATGCCAGGGCAAGGGCGTCGACGTCACCGCGATATGGGTGCACAGCGATCTCGACACCATGCACGAGTACATCGAGTTGCGCGACGCCCCACGCGACGGCTGGAAACTCGCCCACTGGGACGAGTACGCCAGCACGCTCAACACCGACGACCCGCCCGAGGCTGCACACCTCACCATCGACAACCGACTCGGCGCAGCCGTCAGCCTCGCCGACCAGACCCGCCGAGCCCTGGCAAAACTAGCCCCGTGACCACAGGGGACGCACGAGCCCAGTGAGCCGGATGAGAACTTTCTCTACGTCTTCAAGGGCGCCGCTACGCGTCGCCAGGCGGCCGCCCGCCCCGGCGCGCCGGGCGTGCGGCCTCTCCGGTCCGATCCCGCCGCGCCGCGTCGACCGCCCGCCCCGGAACAGCGAGAGGCAGACGAGACACAAAAGCTGGTGCCATCGCACCCAAAGGCACGAGGTCAGCCCGATCCTGTCGCGTTGGGGGTGCGTGTCGCCCATGCCGCGACATCTTGTCGGAACCGAGCGTGCCAACGTAACCGAATGCGTGACCGTAACCGAATGTGTGACCGTACCGAATATGCGACCGTAAGGAAGTGTGTGACATGGCTCCTCGGAAAATGCAGTGGCGCATGTCACTCAAGTACTCTGACCTGCGGCTTAACGCATAAAGCAAGGTCTTTTGTGGTGTCGCGACCATGAGTTGGCACGAATTGATGGAATGCGAGATTGGGGCGCGATACGCTCCCGGGCATACCAAATAAGTGGTCGCGCCGCGAGGTCTGCATCTCTTGCCGGAGAAGCCTCGCGTGCGCGACCTGGACCCAGAAGGAGTCCCAGGTGGTAACACTACCTCCCGTGCCTGACCCGGTCCCGGCTCTGCTCATCTTGTGTGCACTCATCGTTACTCTGACGGTGTTGGGCATGGCCCCTGGTGATGTGCACGCACTCACGGTCGGTCTGATCGGCCTGATTGCCGGGTACGCCCTGCCTCCGTCTGGTCGGCCTCCCGTATCTGGCGCATGACGATCTTTACGGGTTGAGCGTGCGCTTACCAGGGGGCTACGCCGCCCCCTGGACCCCCGCGAACCGGAGGATACTCCCGCGCGAAACGCCCGGCTGTGGCTGATGCCGTTCGCGCGGGAGCACCCTCCGGGTCGGTGCGTCTGCTAACGCCAGTGCTAACAACTCGTCTGGACGATCTTGGACACGTGTGGGATCGGCGGGCATCCGAGAGGGGTGCCGGGCAGGTCACTGGATACGCGTGGACGGGTGTGGATCTTGTTCGGCAGACTCGTAATGAATAGGTCATCGGTTCGATTCCGATAGGCGGCTCCCAGCTCGAAGCCCTCTTGCGATCACCGCAAGGGGGCTTTGCTAACGGGCCTGCTGACACGGCCCTACGAGGCCGCCACCATTGACCTTCGCGAGACGTCCGCTGAAGACGTCCGCCGCAGCCGTCTCCGCCGATCGCACGACGTGCGCGTAGACCCGAAGCGTGATCGCCGGCTCCGCGTGCGCGAGCCGAGCGGCGACGAGGTGAACGGGGATGCCGGCCAGGAGCGGCGTCGTCGCGGCATGTGCCGTCGGGACCGCGCCCCCGTGCACGGCGAGCGCCCCAGCCGGACGCGGCTCGTCCTCGAAGGTTCGAGGGGGTCGCTTGCCCCCCTTTCTCAACCCATAAAGAATCCGACCCGGATGCGACGAGGGAGGGGACACTCCCGCACGGTGTTCGTGGTAGAGCAGGAACAGCGGACAATGGTGCTGCACCGGGAGGACTTCGTCGGACGTCCTTCGCCGGGCGATACCGTCACCTTGGTTGACGAAGGGTGGTCCTGGCTCGTCAAGAGGCCCGACGACGGGAGCCCGGCGCTTCGACGGTCCGTGCCCTGCCCGGTATGCGAGAAGCCGCTGACCTTCACCGTGATCGCGCCGCTCACTCCGCTGGTAGTAACTGGTAATAAACGGTGCCGATCGCGCTGCTGCGATCGTCACCTCAGGCAGGGTTCCATTGCCCGAGTGAGGAGAGCCGGCGGCCCGAGTCAGGGGTCGCGGAGTTCGTAGCGGCGGGCGCGCAGCAGCTGCGCGGCGCGCTGGGGATCGGCTTCCCCCGGCCACCAATCCACCGGCCGCCATCGTTCGAGGTGGTCGCCGTAAGCCCGCAACAAGACTCCGTCGGCGCGGAGCTTGAACCGTCCGAATACGAATCCGCCCGGCGGGTCCTGATCGTAGTCGTAGACCCATTTCCACCGGGCGACGACCGGCTCGTCGGCTTCGTCCGCCATGGTCGCGACCATATGCCCACGAGGCGGTAGGAGGGGGAAGGACTCCCACTCCGCCGGGGAGGAGCGAGTAACGGACGGACGTGCGGTTGCGCCTGGTCACCGGATTGAAGCGCTCGCCTACGAACGGGGCGTCACCGGCTGCGTCGTGGTGTGCAGGTGCGGGAGGTAGGCCACCGCGTCCACGATCTGCCCGTGGTTGCCGGTCGCGGCGATCGCGAGGTAGGCCTCGCCGAGCGCGTTGCGCAGGTGGTACCCGGCGGGGAACAGCCCGGCGGGTCCGTCGTGGTCCACCTCCGTGGTGCGCAGATGCACGTTGTGCACCGCGAGCACGATCTTGGCGGTGGGGTCGACTTCGAGTCGCCGGAGGACCGACTCGGCGATGAAGGCGTCCAAGGGGGTCGTCCCGGTCGCCAGTCCCTGACCCGTCATGTCCCGGTGCATGTGGTTACCTGACAGGCGCCCCTCAGGTAGGTCATGGCGGTCGCCCAGCCCGCGGGTGGCCGGGCGGCCACGCTCTCCAGCCGGGCACGGAGCCGGCTCAGGTTCGCCGTGACCGCGTCCCGGACGGCCTGGTCGACCGCCAGGTAGTTGTGGACGGCACGCATCGGATCCGCGGCGTGGTGGTGCCGGCCGCCGTGATCGTCCGGTCGAGCAGGGGCAGTGCGTCCGGGGCGGCTCGCCGTAGGTAGTCGGCGACCTTCTGGAGTTCGGGCAGGGGAGACCCTCCGCCGTCACCCGCGAGGGTTCCGGCGAAGTGCACCGGGTGGTTCGCCGTGGTGTTGCGAGTTCGGCAGTCGGCTTCCGCTGGACTGGCTGCTCACGGCGACCGTCGCGCTCGCGCACGCGGCGGCCGAGGAGGTCGCCGCGCAACGAATGACCGCCGACGACGCCCGAGCCGCCCCCGGCGACAGCGTCCTGCGGATCCTGCGCCCCACCTGATCCGCCGACGACCGTCCGCGCGGACACCGCGGCATATCGATAGCGCACATCCCACTGCATTCGGGTTCTTGGAGCGGGCGAACCGGGCTGTGGGCCGGATGCGGGTGATCAGGTCGGCTACCGGGGCCTGCCGCGAAGGCGTGCTACCGCGTCGACCGGCGCGTTGGACGGTTCACCGGGCCGGTTCGGGGGCGAGGTGCTCGGCGAGAATCCTCAGGTGGGTCTCGCGGGCGACGGCGTGGCGTTCACGGCCCGCACGGGTGAGGTGGACGAAGACGCCGCGGCGGTCGTCCTGGCAGATGGCGCGCTCGACCAGGCCGTGCTTCTCGAGGCGCGCGACCGTTCGCGAGAGGGCGCTCTGGCTGAGGTACATGTCCGCCGCGATGTCCTGCATGCGGCGCTTCTCGCAGTTCGCCTCGACGAGCCGGTCCAGCGTCTCGTACTCGCTCATGCTGAGGCCGTGCGCTTCCTGCAGGACGCGATCGAGGTTGCAGGCGACGGTGTTGTAGCAGGTCGCCAGCGTGCGCCAGCGGCTGACGAGGGCTGCCTCCGACTCCATGGCGCGGATCGTACCATGCGTGCGCATTAGATGCATGTGGAACTAATGCGTGGACATTGAATGCATGTGCATGTACTGTCCTTCGGCGTGACTATCACCCACACACCCCCTGCCTCCGCTCTCGGTACACCGGCCGAACAGACCTGGACTCCCCGGCTGTGGGGCGTCCTCGGCGTGCTGTGCGCCGTGTTGTTCCTCGACGGGCTCGACGTCTCCATGGTGGGCGTGGCGCTGCCGTCGATCGGTGCCGAACTCGGGCTTTCCACCACGTCGCTTCAGTGGATCGTGAACGGCTACGTGCTCGGATACGGGGGCCTTCTGCTGCTGGGCGGACGGACGGCCGACCTGCTGGGCCGTCGCCGGGTCTTCCTCATCGCGCTGGCCGTCTTCGCCGTCGCGTCACTGGTGGGCGGCCTGGTGGACAACGGCCCGCTGCTCATCGCCACCCGTTTCGTCAAGGGCCTCGCGGCGGCGTTCACCGCCCCGACCGCACTGTCGATCCTGACCACCACCTTCCATGAGGGGCCCGCGCGCAACCGGGCGCTGGCGGTCTTCTCGGTGTTCGGTGCCAGCGGGTACTCGTCCGGCCTCATCCTCGGCGGGCTGCTGACCAGTTTCGGCTGGCGCTGGACGTTCCTGACCCCGGCGCCGCTCGCCCTGCTGGCACTCGTCGCGGGCATCGCCCTGATCCCCCGCGACCGTCCCGCTGCGGGCGGCGGGCACGACATCGTCGGTGCGGTGACGCTGACCGGCGGAATGCTGCTCGCCGTCTACACCGTGGTCTCGGCGCCCGAACGGGGCTGGCTGGACCCGCTCACCGTCGTCTCCATCGTGGCCGCCGCTGCTCTGCTGGTCGGGTTCGTCGTCACCGAGAAGCGCGTCCGGCACCCGCTGATCCGTCTCGGGATCCTGCGGATCGGCACGATCGTCCGCGCGAACCTGAGCATCGTCGCGCTGTTCGGCTCCTACCTGAGCTTCCAGTTCATGATGACGCTGTACCTGCAGGACGTTCTGGGCTGGTCGCCCCTCGAGATGGCGCTCGGGCTGCTGCCCGCCGGGCTCCTCGTGGCCTTCGGTTCACCGTTCGTCGGCCGTCTGATCGACCGGTTCGGGACGGCCCCGCTGATCATCAGCTCGATGACGTCACTGAGCCTCGGATACGTCTGGTTCCTCGCGACCGCCGGTGACGCCCCGCACTACACGGTCACCGTGCTGCCGACGATGATCCTGCTGGGCGGCGGGTTCGCCTTCGGATTCAGTTCGATCATGGCGCAGGCGACGGACGGCATCGACGACTCCGAGCAGGGCCTCGCCTCGGGTCTCGTGCAGACGTCCGGACAGGTCGGCGCCGCCCTCGTCCTCGCGGTCATCACCGCTCTCGTCGCGGGCGCCGCACACGAGGGCGGCGACTTCGGCGGGTTCCACTCGGGCGTGAACGTCGTCAGCGGCGTGGCCCTCGTCGGCCTCGCCCTCAACCTGATCCCCCTGTTCCGCGCCACCCGAGCCGTGCGCGCCTGAGCAGCCGGCGAGCGGCGTGGAGGCGGTGCGTCGCACCGCCTCCACGCCGCTCGCCGCGCGTTCTTCCCCGACCGCCTTGCCGCCTCGGACTGACGGTCTGGTGGTCAAAGCCGGACGAGGGGGCTCGCCCGGCGATGACCACCAGGCTGAGGCACGGCTCGGCCTGCTGAACCGCCGAGCGCGGGTAGACGCCCACCCCTTGCCGAGGCGTCCGCCGGCTTGGATGCCGCTGCTCTGGACGGCGCCGCCTTTGGCCCGCTTTGGACAGCGTCGCTATGGACGGCCGCCCTTGCGCAGGCGACCCGTGAATGGTCGCCTCCGTGAGCGCGGACCGGCGCGGACCGACCGGCGCGGACCGACCGGCGCGGAGCGGACCGGCGCGGACCGGCGCGGAGCGGACCGGAGCGGACGAGCGGGTCGGCTGCGGACGGCGCGCCGTGCGGCGTCGTCTCTCGTCGGTCGAGCTCGACCGCCTCCGGGTGGCCGATCCGGAGGCGGAGGATCTGGTCGGTCGAGCCGAACAGGCCGCCGCGCCGGTCGGCCTCGACCACCACCGCCATACCGGCCGGATCGGCGACGAACGTCGGCTCGTCCACGCCGATCCGGCCCCGACGGCGCTGCCAGAGGGCGGGGACGGGCGGTCATGGTTTGCCGCGCTTCCAGAAGGGGCGTCGAGGGGTGAGGTCGGACAGGGTCTGGACGGCGCGGGCCCAAAGGGTTCGGACCTCCTCCTCGGACGACGTGGAGGTGAGCGCCTGCAGGGCGTCGCGGAGTGCGGCCAGGGGGGTGGTGTCCTGGGATTGCGCCTCCATGCGGCGGACGATCGCGTCCAGTGCGGGGAGGAGTTCGTCGCGGAGGTGGGTGAGGCGGTCGTGGTGGGTGTCGGGGACGGTATGGAGGCGGTCGAGCGCCTTTGCGAGGTCGTCCCTGGCGGGTGCGGCTCGACCGGCGGGCGCGGGCGCGGGCGCGGCTGCGGGGGCGGGGGCGGGGGCGGGGGCGGCCGGACGGGCGAAGGCGGCGCGGCGTCCGAGAGGACGGGAGGCGCCCATGGGGGGCGGGGCGGCTGCGGGCATCCGGGGGGAGGGCGCGCCGCCGAGGAAGTCGGGGAGGTCGAGGTCGTCGTGGAGTTCGAGGCGGTCGCGGCCCCAGCCCGATGGTGACTCCGTCGGCTGGACGACCCTGTGCGGTGTGCCGGTGGTGGTGACGCGGGTGTCCACGGCGACGAACGCGGTGAAGCGGCAGAGGACGCCGAACCGCAGGGACGTGTCGACGACGCGTTCCTCCAGGTTCTCGCCGACGGTGTAGCGGTCTTCCAGGTCGCGGAGGTGCGCGCGGGCCCACAGCGCCGTGGCGGCACGGTCGGTGGTGCGGACTGCGGCCGGGCTCTGCCGCCACGCCGTGCCTTCGGCCGTGGTGCCGTGGATGCTGAGGGAACCGGAGCCGCGGTAGCGGCCCGAGACCACGAGGGGGACGCCGGGGAAGAGGGCGCCGAGGCGGGCGGGGGCCACCGAGCCGGGGATGATGTCCAGGTCTCCGGACAGCTCCAGCTTGGACGCGATCGGGGTGGCGATTCGGTTGTGGAGGTCCTCCAGGGCCTCGTCAAGGCGGTCCTCGGATTCGACGAGTTCGCAGTGGCCGCCGCCGAGGCCGGCGAGCCGGTTGAGGAAACCGGCGTTGACGGCCCGGTCGATGCCGATGGTGTGCACCCGGACGTCCCGGATCCGGGGGCCGAGGCGGGCGATGATCTGGTCCTCGTTGCCGACCTGGCCGTCGGTGATGAGGACGAGGACGCGGTCGCGGGCGGGGTCGTCGAGCAGGGCGCAGCCCTCGACGAGCGGTGCGAGCATCTCGGTGCCGCCGCGGGCCTCGAGCGAGGCGAGGTGCTCGACGGCGCGGAACCGGTTGCGGTCGGTGCCCGCGCAGAGCGAGGGGTCGAGGCCGCGGGGGCGCGTGATGACGTTGTCGAAGGAGAGGACGGCGAACCTGTCCTCGGTGCGGAGGGTGTCGACGATCCGGGCTGCGGCCCGCCGGGCGGCGACGATCTTCCAGCCCTGCATGCTGCCGGAGCGGTCGAGGATGAGGACGACGTCGCGCGGCCGGGGGCGGGCCTTCTCGGAGGGGAGCACGGTGAGGGTGAAGGTGCCCTCGTCGCCGGTGTCGTCCGGGGCGAGGGCGAGGGACGCGCTCTCCCGTTCGGCGTAGCGGAGGCGGAGGACGAAGTCGCGGTTCAGCCGTTCGCCCGGCCGCAGGCGGACCGTCGTGCGGCCTTCCTCGGTCTCTTCGGACACGACGTGCAGGGCGGAACCGATCTCGGTGAGCGGCAGGCCCGCGGGGTCGATGTCGACCTGGACGGACAGGCGGACCGGGTTGGGGAAGCCGGGCAGCAGGACCGGCGGGCTGATCCGGGAGGCGTCGGGGACGGCGTCGGTGTCGTCGGACGTCCCGGACCCGGCGCGTTCGTCGTCCAGGGGTGCGCCCGGGATGTAGCGGGGGGCCACCACGAGCGGGAAGCGGAAGGCCGACTCGGTCGCGGAGTCGCGGGCGAGCGGCTGGTTCAGCCGGAGCTTGATCGTGACGCGTTCGCCCGGCGGGATGTTGCCGACCCGCATGGTGAAGACGTCGGGGCGGTCCTCTTCGGCGATCGCGGCTCGCCTGCCGGAGGCGATCGCGGCGTCGTAGTCGCGCCTGGCCTGCTCGCGCTCCTTCAGGGTTCCCTCGACGACCCGGTCGGCCGATTCCATCCGCAGCGCGGTGACGGCCGCGCGGTCGGGGAGGGGGAAGATGTACGTCGCTTCGAGCGGGACGT
Organism: Actinomadura cremea; assembly: GCF_014648495.1. GTDB lineage: Bacteria > Actinomycetota > Actinomycetes > Streptosporangiales > Streptosporangiaceae > Spirillospora > Spirillospora cremea. The sequence continues at coordinate 423,571 of NZ_BMRF01000001.1, read as the reverse complement.
CGAACGGGTTGTGGAAGCCCTGGGTGAGGTCGATGCCGGCGACCGGGCCGGTGATGGTCGCCTGCACGTCGACACTGTCGAGCGGCAGGTTGCCCTTGTCGGTGCTGAGCGCGCCGAGCCCGCCGTCGCGGGGGTCTTGCGCTGCGTCGGGCAGTTCGTGGATGCGCACTGTCACTGGGACCTCCGGGGAGGGGCGACGGGATCGGCGATGAGGCCGCGGCGGTGTAGTTCGTCCAGGAACGGCCGGGCGGCCGACTCGATGGCGGTGAGGTCGGCGTCGGTCAGGGCGGGCACCTCCAGCAGGAGGGTGAGGTCGGGGGCGAGGCGGACGCCCTGGACGACCGCCGCGTGCGGTGCGCGGTAGCCCGCCACGGTGGCGGGACGGTGGGAGACGTCGGGGCGTTCGCGCCAGAAGCCGCGGGTGTCGCCTTCGGGCGGCAGGGCGGCGATCCGTTCCAGCGCCTCGTCGGTGGCGGCGGCGAGTTCGACCTGGATCTCGGCGATCGACCGGCCGGTGGCCTGGCGGCGCTTCACCGCGACGAGCTGGAGCAGGTGCCGGCGGCCGTAGAGGGCGGTACGGCCGCGGCGGCCCTGCGGAGGGTCGACGAGGCCGATCGTGGTGTACCAGCGGATCAGCCGCTCGTTCGGCACGTCGCGGACCCGGCCGCTGACCGGCGCGGCGTCGCCCGCGGCGAGCGCCGCGGCGGCGCGTTCCGCCAGCTCGCCGATCGTCCAGGTCCCGTCCATGAGGTGATGATGACAGTGTCATCGTGACAGTGTCAAGTTGATCTCTCGGTGACGCGCCGCCAGTGGACAAAGTGGATCAAATAGTATTTCTTTCGCAAAAGTGAAACCGTGAAATAATGTTCGCCAAATTGAGTTCGGTGACGTGTTCAAACTTGTGAATTCGCCGGTAAATGAACCTCGGAGCCCCTACCTTTCAGTCATGGACGACCAAGAACTGGTCGAGGCGCTGCGGGTGCGGGAACCGGGCGCGCCGGCCTCGGTCTACAGCGCCTATGCCGAGCGGCTGTACGCGTACTGCTGGTTCAGGACGCAGGCGCGGGACGACGCGCAGGTCGCTCTGCGCGACACTTTCATCGCGGCGGAAGCGCACATCGACAAACTCCGCGATCCCGAACTGTTCGGGCCGTGGCTGTACGCCATTGCGCGCCTGCAGTGCGCGCGTCGTCCTCCTTCGGAGGGCCGCACGCCCGACCCTCCGGTGGCGAGCCACGACCAGGAGGACGTCGTTCAGAGGCTCATCTCCTGGAATGCCGTGCAGGCGCTTTCGCCGCTCTCGCAGGACGTACTGGACCTGCATGTACGGCACGGGCTGTCGATCCCCGAACTGGCCGCCGTGCTGGGGCTCGTGCCTGGGAACGTGCAGGTGGCGCTCGATCGTGCGCACAAGGAGCTCGAGCAGGCGCTGACGGCCGAGATGCTCGAGGGGCAAGGACCCTACGGCTGTGCAGAACGCGCCGCGTTGCTGAAGGAAAGAAGCGGCGGGGCGGATGTGGACGGTCGTCTGTTGAAGCACGCGGAAGGGTGCGCGCAGTGTGGGGTGTTCCGCCCCCGTTCTGTGTCGGCGCCCAAGGTGTTCGGTCTCCTGCCAGATGTCACACCACCTGACGAACTGCAACTCCGTGTGGTGAGTTGCTTCACGGATCCTGAACTCGTCGGTTACCGCCTGTTCGTCGCGACGGGCATCAGTGGTTTCGCGGCGGGCTTTCCCGTTCAGAGCGACCGCCCGCCGCCCCATGGCGCCCCGTCGCGCGGGAGGTGGAAGTGGGCGACTGCGGGGGCCGCCACGGTCGTTCTGCTCGGTGGCGGTGGGGGATTCGTATGGGCGTCCCACGACGCCGACGGACAGGACGCGGAGAGAGTCGAGACGGTCGTGGGGCCGAACCCCAGTCCGCGACCGGGAAGCACCCAGTGGGCGCCAAGGCTGGGCGTCACGTCCGGGCACGGGCCTGTTCCGGTGCCCGGGGCGACCACGTCTCCCACCCCGGGGCAGTCGGGAACGGATCCCCGGACCTCGACCGGGACGGGGCCCTCGGAGTCCGGCGGGGGCGCGTCGACGCTGCCGCCAACGAGTGCTCCCGCGCCGCCGCCGCGCACGTCCCCCTCCGCGCGGCCGCCGTCGAAGCCGCCTCCGCCCGTGGGAAGCACTCCTGTCACGTCCCCGACGCCGGTACCGGCGGACGAGCCGGCGTCCCCGCCCGCGACCGCGCAGAGCCCGGCACCGACCGGGTGATCGGCCGCCACGCTGCGCGGGACGTATCTCTCGATGATCAACTGAACTACGCTTCGTAATCGATTGTTCGCACGGTGATGCACATCGGGGGGCGTGTTCATGTGCGCAGCGGAGCGCCGCGTCCCGGGCAGAGGGGCCGGGCTGCGGCTGGCCGCCCTCTCGTCCGGTCTCGCGGTCGGCATGACGTGGCTGGTCCCGGCCTCGGCCGCCCGTCCGGCGGCGGATCCCAGGCCCAGTGCGCGGGACGTCGAGCAGAGCCGGGAGGACGTCGGGGAGCGCGCCGCCGCGGTCGGCCGCACGAAGGCCGAACTGGCGGAGGCCGACGGTGAGCTGCACCGGCTCGTCGCCGGCGCGCAGGCCGCAGTGGAGCGCTACCACGGCGAACGGGTGATGCTGGAACGCGCCCGCCGGGCCCATCAGGACGCGCAGCGGCGGCTGGCGGAGGCGGGGCGGCGGCTCGGCGCCGCGCGGGCGGACCTCGCGTCGTACGCGGCCCGGATGTACCGGGACGGCACCGGACGGCACCGCATGGCGGCGGTGGTGGCGGGCGACGGCGGGCCCCAGGGCTTCATGGACCGGGCCGTCATGGCCCGGATGCTGGCCGAACGGCGGGCCGGGATGGTCCGCCGGGTCGAGGCGTCCAAGACCGTCGAGGACCTGTTCCGCCGCCGGGCGCAGGAGGCGCTGGACGGGCATGCGGCGATGGCCCGCCGCGCGGACGAGGCCAGGAGACGCGCGCAGGACGCGGTGGAGACGCAGCAGGCGTCCATCGAGCGCATTGAGGCCCGGAAACGCGAGCTGGAGCGCCGCTTGGGGGCGGCCGAGGCGCGCTCCACCGAACTCAAGCGCGTGCGGGAGCGTTCGTTGGCCGAGGCTGCCGCCCAGAAGGCGAGTTCTGCACCCGCAAGGCCGAACGAAGGGGGCCAGGACGGGACGTCCGCCGCGCGGGGTGGCGTCGCGGCGCGTGCGGCCCTGCAGTGGCTCGGGACGCCCTACTCGTGGGGCGGCGGCACCGTGGACGGTCCGAGCACCGGCGTCGAGCACGGCTCCGGGATCCGCGGATTCGACTGCTCGGGTCTCGCGATGTACGCCTGGGACAAGGCCGGTGTACGGCTCGACCATTGGACGGGCACGCAGTGGACGTCCGGACCCCACATCCCCCTGGACGAACTGCGCCGCGGCGACCTCGTGTTCTTCGCCCACGACACGTCAGACCCGGAAACCATCCACCACGTCGGCATCTACGTCGGTGACGGGCGCATGGTGGAGGCGCCGTACACGGGTGCGCGGGTGCGCGTATCGCGCATCCACCGGGGCGACCTCATCGGCGCCACTCGTCCGTCCGGGTGAACGGACCCGGGCCCGCCGATGCGAGGACCCTCCCGTAGGGCGTCCAGTACGGAAGGGTCCTCGTGAGCCGGGGCGAGCGGTACTGCCTGGCACGGTCGGCCGTGTCGCGCGGGCGGCGAAGCGCGGACGGCGTGGAGCGGATCGCGCCGTCCGGCGTTGCCGGTGCCTTCGGTGAGGCTCAGTGCTCGCCCTGCTCCACCGCGCGCTTGCGGGACCGCTCGATCTCGACCTCGGCCTCGACGCGCCCCACCCAGCTGGCGCCCTCGACGGACTTGCCGGGCTCCAGGTCCTTGTAGACCTCGAAGAAGTGCTGTATCTCGAGGCGGTCGAACTCCGGAACGTGGTGGATGTCGCGCAGGTGCTCCATGCGGGGGTCGGTCGCGGGGACGCACAGGACCTTGTCGTCACCACCGGCCTCGTCGGTCATCCGGAACATGCCGACGGCGCGGCACCGGATGAGGCAGCCCGGGAAGGTCGGCTCCTGCAGCAGGACGAGCGCGTCCAGGGGGTCGCCGTCCTCGCCGAGGGTGTCGTCGATGAACCCGTAGTCGGCGGGATACTGCGTCGAGGTGAAGAGCATGCGGTCGAGGCGGATGCGGCCGCTCTCGTGGTCGATCTCGTACTTGTTCCGCTGACCCTTCGGGATCTCAATGGTGACGTCGAAATCCAAGGTGTCCTCCGCTCCCTGCGCGTCGCAGTGAATAGTCTTTCGGGGGTCTGTGCGGGCGAGGCCGGCCCCCACGGTGTGGGTGTTCCCTTATATAAGGATGTCGCACGTTGGTGAGTGCTGAGTGGGAGAGGGTCGGTGACGTGTCTGGACGGGGCCGTGCCCTCGTCTTGTTGTCACTGTCCCTCCTTAATGTTTTCGCGGTCACCGCGGCGCTCGCAGTGGTGAAACTCACACCCGCCCGGCATCTGTCGCCGCAGCCGCCGAGCGTGGCGGCGCGGGACGTGGTCCGGGCCTCGGTCGAGATCCCGGCCGCCGAGCCGGGCACGGGCCGCATGCCGGACGCCTCCGCCCTGGCGGGACGGCTGTCCGGGGCGATCGGCGGCACGGGCACCGAGATCAGCGCCGTCGTGGTCGACGTCGCGACCGGGCGGACGCTGTTCCAGTACCGCGGCGACCGTCCGGCCACGCCCGCCTCGACGACGAAGCTGGCGACGTCGGCGGCGGCACTGGCCTCGGTCGGGCCGGAGCACCGGATCGCCACCCGGGTCGTGCGCGGCGCCGGCGGCGGCGTCGTACTGGTCGGAGGCGGGGATCCTACCCTGACCGCGCTTCCGGCGAAGCCAGGGGACGATTCTCCGCAGTTCGCGTCCCTGGGCGACCTGGCGAAGCAGACCGCGGAGTCGCTGAAGAAGGCCGGGGTCGGCCAGGTCCAGGTGGACTACGACGTGTCCGCGTACCCGGGGCCGGGTGCTGCGCCCACTTGGAAGCCCAACTACATACCCGACGGTGAGGTCGCCCCTGTCTCGGCCCTGACCGTGGACAAGGGGAAGGTCGCTCCACAGGACCCGACCAAGCGGGCCAGGGTCTCGAACCCTGCGGCCGTGGCGGCGGCGAAGTTCGCGCAGTTGCTCACCAGGAACGGGGTGTCCGCCAAGCCGGGACGTACGACCGTCGCGGCGGAGGGGGCGGAAGAGTTGGGGTCGGTGCAGTCGCCCCCGATGTCGGTGCTCGTGGAGTATCTGCTTACCGAAAGCGACAACGACGTGGCCGAGGCGGTGGCGCGGCAGGTGGCGATGAAGAAGGGGCTTCCTGCGTCGTTCCAGGGGGCCGCACAGGCGGTTCAGCAGGTCTTGACCGAACTCGGTGCCGGCCAGGGCGTCACGGTCAACGACGGGAGCGGGCTCTCGCCGAAGAACCGCATCACGCCCATCGCGCTCGCCCGGATCGTCTCGCTCGCGGCCGACGCGGAGCACCCGGACCTGCGCCCCACGATCACGGGCATGCCGGTGGCCGGCTTCTCGGGCACGCTCAGTCCGCCCCGGTACACCGGCCAGGCCAGCCGTGAGGGCGCCGGGGTCGTCCGGGCCAAGACGGGGACGCTCGCGGGCGTCAGCACGCTCGCCGGGCTCGTGCGGGACGCGGACGGCCGGTTGCTGGCGTTCGCGTTCATGCTGGGGGACGGCAAGGGCTGGGTGAACCCGCTGACGCTCGACCGGCTGGCCACCGAAGTCGCACGCTGCGGCTGCTGAACGCGGCCTTCCGCGTGTGGGGAGTGCGCCACGGGAGATAACCAGAACGGTTGTTCGTTGAACGATCGTGCAGAGGCGCTGCGGCGCCGCGTCGAAACGTACGGTGGAGTACATGAGCGCCTCAATGATCGACTGGAATGTGGCGGTCCAGGCGGGGACCCGGCTCGTCCGTCCGGGGCCGCAGGTCAGCCACGCGGAGGCCCGTGGGGTGGTGACGGAACTGCGCGAGCTGTCCAAGCTGGCGCACGGCCACGTGCGGGAGTTCACCGGCATGGCCTCCGAACTCGAACCCGACCCGGCGACGATCGTGGACCGGCCCGGCTGGATCCGGGCGAACGTGGACGGCTTCCGGGTGGTGCTCGAACCGCTCATGGAGCAGATGACGGAACGGCGCGGCCCGGGTCCGCTCGGCGGCGCGGGGAACCTGGTCGTGGACGCGGTCGGGTCGCGCGTGACCGGGATGCAGGTCGGCGGGATCCTCGCGTACATGGCGAGCCGTGTGCTGGGGCAGTACGAGCTGTTCCTCCCGCCCGACCCGGACGGACGCGCCCCGACGGGGCGGCTCACGCTCGTCGCGCCCAACATCGTCCACGTGGAGCAGGAACTCCGCGTCGACCCGCGTGACTTCCGCCTGTGGGTCTGCCTGCACGAGGAGACGCACCGTGCGCAGTTCACCGCGGTCCCGTGGCTGCGCGAGTACGTGCAGAGCCAGATGACCCAGTTCCTCCTGGCGTCCGATCTGGACCCGGGCGCGATGCTGGACCGGGTCAAGGACGCGGCCGAGGCCGTCGCGGACGCCTTCCGGGGCGGGGAGTCCAACCTCATCGACGCCATCCAGAGCCCGGAGCAGCGCGAGATCCTCGACCGGCTGACCGCCGTGATGACGCTCGCCGAAGGGCACGGCGACTACGTGATGGACGCGGTGGGCCCGGAGGTCGTGCCGTCCGTGCAGCAGATCCGGTCCCGCTTCCAGGGACGCCGCGAGGGCGGTGGCCGGATGGACAAGACGATCCGGCGGCTCCTCGGCCTCGACATGAAGATGAAGCAGTACGCGGAGGGGTCGCGGTTCGTCCGGCGGGTGGTCACCGAGGTCGGCATGAGCGGCTTCAACAAGGTGTGGGACTCGCCGGAGAGCCTCCCGACGCACGTGGAGATCAAGGAACCCGACCTGTGGATCGCGCGCGTCGTCGGGCCGCGCGCCATCGACGCCGTCCCGCCGGAGGCGAACGAGGCTTGAGTGGGTCCTGATCCCGCCGTGGCGACGGTCCGTCTCGCGGTGCGGCGGATGCTGGCCGACCTGCCGACGGGAGGACCGCAGGGACGGCCGGCGGGACGGGCGACGGGACGGCCGGCGGGCATGGTGCTCGCCGCGTGCAGCGGGGGCGCGGACTCGCTGGCGCTCGCGGGGGCGCTCGCCTTCGTCGCCCCGCGGCTGGGCATTCCGGCCGGGGCCGTGACGATCGACCACGGCCTGCAAGAAGGCTCCGGCGCGCGCGCTGACGCCGTGGTGCGCACGCTCGCCGACCTTGGGCTGGATCCGGTCGGTTCTGTCACCGTCACCGTGGGAACACAGGGCGGGATGGAGAACGCGGCTCGTGACGCCCGGTACGCGGCGTTGGACGATGCCGCACGCCGCCTGGACGCCGCCGCCGTTCTCCTGGGGCACACCCTGAACGATCAAGCCGAGACCGTCCTGCTCGGGTTGGCGCGAGGATCCGGCGCGCGTTCGCTGTCCGGGATGCCGCCCGAGTTCACCCGCCGGGCCGCCGAGAACGGCTCGAACGTGCGTCACGTGCGTTACCTGCGTCCCCTGCTCGAACTGGATCGAGCGACCACACGCCGGGCCTGCCTGGCGATGGGACTGGAACCCTGGGACGACCCCCACAACGACGATCCCGCTTACACACGCGTGCGGGTACGAAACGACGCCCTGCCCGCGTTGGAGAAGGCGCTGGGCCCCGGTGTAACGGAGGCACTGGCGCGCACGGCGCGAATGCTGCGCGAGGACGCGGACGTCCTGGACGATCTGGCAGCGCGCGCCTACACGGACCTGGACGCCCCGGAGGAGGGGTACGCCGTGGCCGTTCGCCTGGACGGGCTCGCAGACCTGCCCAGAGCCGTCCGGACGCGCGTACTGCGGACGGCCGCGGTCAAAGCGGGCAGCCCACCGGGTACGCTCGCGGCCGTCCATGTCGACGAGGTGGATCGGCTGGTCACGGCCTGGCACGGCCAGCGGCACGTCGACCTGCCCGGGGGGCTGAGGGCCTTCAGGCGGTATGGGAAGCTGCTCTTCGGCCCGGCCTGACGCCCGGTTCGCCGCGGCGCGGCGTCCGTTCCGCCGGCGTGCCGCCGGGCGGGCGCGATCACGACGATGAGGGTGGGGTTGTGGACGAGAAGGACCTGGGCGACGACCTGGCGAAGGTACTGATCCCGGAGGCCGACCTCCAGGCCAAGGTGCGGGAGCTCGCCGGGCAGATCGACGCCGACTACGCGGGCCGCGACCTGCTCCTCGTCGGCGTCCTCAAGGGCGCCGTCATGATCATGGCGGACCTGGCGCGGGAGCTGCACACCCCGGCGTCCATGGACTGGATGGCGGTGTCGTCGTACGGGTCCGGCACGAAGTCGTCCGGCGTCGTGCGGATCCTCAAGGACCTGGACACCGACATCCTCGACCGTGACGTCCTGATCGTGGAGGACATCGTCGACTCGGGGCTGACGCTGTCCTGGCTGGTCAGCAACCTGCGTTCGCGCGGGCCGGCGTCCCTGGAGATCTGCGCGCTGCTGCGCAAGCCGGAGGCGGTCCGGGCCGACCTGGACGTGAAGTACATCGGGTTCGACATTCCGAACGAGTTCGTCATCGGATACGGGCTCGACTATGCGGAGCGGTACCGCAACCTTCCGTTCGTGGGGACGCTCGCGCCCCACGTCTACGGCGGCGGCGAGAGCTGAACCGGACCCCGGTGAACCGGCAGGAACGAGACGTCAGGGAACAAGCGGCCGTGACGGATCGTTGCAAAGGTCGTTGACGGGTATAGGCGAAGGGCCAGGAGACAGCGCCGGCTGCGTCTCCTGCGCCCAGCGGTGTACCGTCGATGTCCCGGGCCCAAAGGCCGGGGAGCCGTAGAAGGGGGACCGCCACGGTGGTCCGGAGCCACGGCGGGACCGTCGTTGGTCGCAGTGGCGTCCGTCCTCTGGGGGCGGGCGAGGATCGCACACAGACGTTGGTCAGGAGGGACGGGCCCCGAAGGGGTAACCGGATAAATGGACGTGAAGCGCTATTTTCGCGGGCCGCTGCTGTGGATCCTGCTGTTCGGCCTCTTGGTCGCCCTCGTCATGTGGGGCGTCAACCCCGGCCGCTCGTACGAGAAGGTCGACACCTCCAAGGTGGTCCAGGAGATCGCCCAGGGCAAGGTGAAATCCGCCAAGATCATTGACAAGGATCAGCGGATCGAGATCACGCTCAAGAGCGGTGAGCAGCAGCAGGCTTCCTGGGTCAGTGGCCAGGGGCTCGAGCTCCAGAACCAGCTGCAGAAGCAGGCCGCCGCGGGCACCATCCCGGGCGGCTACGACATCGAGGTCCCGCAGCAGAGCATGTTCGTCAGCCTGCTGTTCAGTCTCTTGCCGATCGTCATCATCGTGCTGATCTTCCTGTTCATCATGAACCAGATGCAGGGCGGCGGCTCGCGGGTGATGAACTTCGGCAAGTCCAAGGCCAAGCTCATCACCAAGGACACACCGAAGACGACCTTCGCCGACGTCGCCGGAGCCGAGGAGGCCCTCGAGGAACTCGAGGAGATCAAGGACTTCCTGCAGAACCCGGCGAAGTTCCAGTCGATCGGGGCGAAGATCCCCAAGGGCGTCCTGCTGTACGGCCCGCCCGGAACCGGTAAGACGCTGCTGGCGCGCGCCGTGGCCGGTGAGGCGGGCGTGCCCTTCTACTCGATCTCCGGTTCCGACTTCGTCGAGATGTTCGTCGGCGTCGGCGCCTCGCGCGTCCGCGACCTGTTCGAGCAGGCCAAGACGAACGCCCCGTCGATCATCTTCATCGACGAGATCGACGCCGTCGGACGGCACCGCGGTGCCGGCCTCGGCGGCGGCCACGACGAGCGCGAGCAGACCCTCAACCAGCTGCTCGTCGAGATGGACGGCTTCGACGTCAAGGGCGGCGTCATCCTGATCGCCGCCACGAACCGTCCCGACATCCTCGACCCGGCGCTGCTGCGTCCCGGCCGGTTCGACCGCCAGGTCACCGTCGACCGTCCTGACCTGGAGGGCCGCAAGGGCATCCTGCGGGTGCACGGGCGCGGCAAGCCGTTCGCCCCGGACGTCGACCTGGACGTCATCGCGCGGCGCACCCCCGGGTTCACCGGCGCGGACCTGTCCAACGTGATCAACGAGGCGGCGCTGCTGACCGCGCGGTTCGACCGCAAGCTGATCGACATGGACACCCTCGAGGAGTCCATCGACCGCGTCATGGCCGGGCCGGAGCGCAAGACCCGGGTGATGTCGGACAAGGAAAAGAAGATCATCGCCTACCACGAGGGCGGGCACGCGCTGGTGGCGCACGCGCTGCCGAACTCCGACCCCGTGCACAAGGTGACGATCCTGCCCCGCGGCCGGGCCCTGGGCTACACCATGACCCTGCCGATGGAGGACAAGTTCCTCACGACGCGCTCGGAGATGACCGACCAGCTCGCGATGCTGCTGGGCGGCCGCACGGCCGAGGAGCTCGTGTTCCACGAGCCCACGACCGGCGCGTCCAACGACATCGAGAAGGCCAGCTCGATCGCGCGCAACATGGTGACCGAGTACGGCATGAGCGAGCGCCTGGGCGCCCGCAAGTTCGGCTCCGGTCAGGGCGAGGTCTTCCTCGGCCGCGACATGGGCCACGAGCGGGACTACTCCGAGGACATCGCCTCCGCGATCGACGACGAGGTCCGCCGTTACATCGAGACGGCGCACGACACCGCCTGGGAGATCCTCACCGAGTACCGGGACGTCCTGGACGAGCTCGTCGTGAACCTGATGGAGAAGGAGACGCTCTCCAAGCAGCAGGTGCTGGACATCTTCGCGCCGATCCAGAAGCGGCCGCACCAGAACTCCTACACCGGCTACGGCAAGCGCCTCCCGTCGGACCGGCCGCCGATCCAGACGGCCAAGGAGCTCGCCCTGCTCGGCCCCCAGGAGGTCACCGACCTCACCAAGGGGAACGGCCAGGGCAACGGGCAGAGCGGCGTGCCGAGCCCGGAGACGACCGACCCGCTCAAGGGCGAAGGCTGACTCCGTTGACCGATCCGTTCGAGGACACCGCCCTGCCCGACGCGCCCCCCGGGTTCGACCAGGGCAGGATCGAGAAGGCCGTGCGCGAGATCCTGTTCGCGATCGGGGAGAACCCCGATCGCGACGGGCTCCGCGACACCCCCGCGCGGGTCGCGCGCGCCTACGCCGAGCAGTTCGCCGGCCTGCGGCAGCGTCCCGAGGACGTGCTCACCACGGTGTTCGACGCCGACCATGAGGAAATGGTCCTGGTGAAGGACATCGAGGTGTACAGCGTCTGCGAGCACCATCTCGTCCCTTTCCACGGCATGGCCCACGTGGGGTACACGCCGAACAAGAAGGGGCAGATCACGGGACTGTCGAAGCTGGCCCGGCTCGTGGACGTGTTCGCGCGGCGCCCGCAGGTGCAGGAGCGCCTGACGAGCCAGGTGGCGGACTCGCTCATGAGCGTCCTGGAGCCGCGCGGCGCCATCGTCGTGATCGAGGCCGAGCACCTGTGCATGACGATGCGCGGTGTGCGCAAGCCGGGGGCGCGGACGGTGACGTCCGCCGTCCGCGGCGACTTCCGCGATCACCCGGAGACGCGCGCCGAGGCGATGAGCCTGATCCTGGGCCGCTCCTGACCCTGGAGTCGACCCGAGTTTCCACGAACGCCTGAACGGGCCTCAGCGACGAGCTGAGGCCCGTTCCGGCGCATTCGGGGAGGTGTCCGAGGGGCGCGCGTGACGCGGGGTGGAGGGCGAGATCGAGACATCGCGAGCACGACATAGGGTTGATGCCATGACCACTGCCGACGTTCCAGGACTGCCCGCACTGGGCCGGTGCCTCGTCATGGGTGTGGTCAACGTGACCCCCGACTCCTTCTCGGACGGCGGCGCCTGGTTCGACCACGAGAAGGCGATCCACCACGGGCTGAACCTGGTCGCCGAGGGCGCCGACATCGTCGACGTGGGCGGCGAATCGACGCGTCCGGGCGCGCAGCGGGTCTCCCGCGAGGAGGAGCTGCGGCGCGTCGTGCCCGTCATCGAGGCGCTCACCGCCGAGGGCGTCCCGGTCAGCGTGGACACCATGCGCGCGGAGGTCGCCGAGGCCGCGATCGACGCCGGCGCCCGGATCGTCAACGACGTGAGCGGCGGCCTGGCCGACCCCGACATGCCCCGCGCGGTCGCACGCGCGGGCGTCCCGTACGTCGTGATGCACTGGCGCGGCCACAGCCACGACATGCAGACCCGAGCCGTGTACCAGGACGTCGTCCGTGAGGTACGCGACGAGCTGCTGCAGAGGGTCGAGGTCGTCCTGGAGGAAGGGCTCGACCCGTCCAAGGTGATCCTGGATCCGGGCCTCGGTTTCGCGAAGAACCCGACGGCCGGTCACAACTGGACCCTGCTCGCCCATCTGGACGCGTTCACGAGCACGGGCTATCCCGTCCTGGTGGGGGCGTCCCGTAAGAGTTTCCTCGGGAAGCTCCTCACCGACGCGGACGGAACGCCGCGCCCGTTCGGCGAGTGCGACGACGCCACGGTCGCGATCACGTCGCTCGTGGCGGCCGCCGGCGGATGGTGCGTGCGCGTGCACCGCGTCCGCCCGAACGCCGACGCCGTCCGGATCGCGGCCGCCGTGCGCGCGGCGGGGGCGGCCGGGGCTGCTGGGAAGAACGACCGTCCTGCTGCGGGCGCCGACCTTGGGAGCGACCGACCATGAGCGCTGCTGTGAACCGCGCGGACGTCGGTGAGGTGCACGCCGAGTTCTACGCCGCGTTCGAGGCCGGCGACTACGACCGCATGGCGGCCGTCTGGGCGGACGGCGCGTACGCCCCGGGCGTCTCGTGCGTCCACCCCGGCTGGACCATGCTGCGCGGACGCGAGGAAGTACTGCGCTCGTGGGCCCTCATCATGGCCAACACCACCTACATCCAGTTCGTGCTGACCGACGTCGAGACGGACGTGTACGGGGACCACGCGGTGGTCACCTGCAAGGAGAACGTCCTCACCGCCGACGACGACACGGAAGCCGGATTCCTCGCAGGGGGAAGCATCGTCGCCACCAACGTGTTCGTACGGGTCGAAGAAGAGTGGCGGCTCCTGCTTCATCATGGTTCGCCCGTGTTGAACGTCGCTGATACAGAGGAAGAATGAGTCTCGACCGGATCGAACTGCGCGGCCTTCGGGCCAGAGGCAGGCACGGCTGCCTCCCGGCGGAACGCGAACTCGGGCAGGAGTTCGTGGTCGACGCCGTCCTCGGCCTGGACACCCGCCCGGCGGCGGCGGCGGACGACCTGTCGCTCACCGTCGACTACGGGTCCCTGGCCGACCGGCTGGTCGCCGCGGTCACGGGCGAGCCCGTCGACCTCATCGAAACGCTGGCCGAGCGGCTCGCGAAGATATGTCTGGAAGACGCGACGGTCTCGGAGGTCGAGATCACCGTCCACAAGCCGAACGCCCCGGTGCCGCACCCCTTCACGGACGTGGCCGTGAAGATCCAGAGGAGTCGCCCATGACCGCGCCCGACCGCATGCCCGACCGCACCGCCACCGGCGGGCACATGCTCGTCCACCACCGGGTCGTGTTCTCCCTCGGCAGCAACCTGGGCGACCGCCTGGACAACATCCAGGAGGCCGTGGACGCGCTGTTCGACGCCCCCGGACTCGACTTCGTCGCGTTCTCGCCGGTGTACGAGACCGCGCCCTACGCTCCCCCCGGTGAGGCCATCCCGGCCCAGGACGACTACCTCAACGTCGTTCTCGTGGCCGACACCCGGCTCCCCCCGGAGAACCTCCTGGAGCGCGTGCTCAACATCGAGAACTCCATGCAGCGTGTCAGGGAGGTCAGGTGGGGGCCGCGCACCCTCGACATCGACATCGTGCTCTTCGGTGACGTCGTCTCGACCGACCCCGACCTGACGCTCCCGCACCCGCGCGCGCACGAGCGCGCGTTCGTCCTCGTCCCCTGGGCCGACATCGAGCCGGACGTGCTGCTGCCCGGGCACGGCCGCGTCGGCGACCTGGCCGAGGCGAAGGTCGCGGAGGGCGGCCCCTCGGCCGTGCACCGCCGGACGGACCTGACCCTGCAGCAGCCTGCATGAAGCCCTCGCGCCCGCTCTTCCTCGGCGGCCTGCTGGTCGTCGTCGCGGTGATCACCTGGGCGGTGCTGCGCACGGCCTACCTCTCGCTGCCGCCGGTGCCGTGGACCACGGTGCCCACGCTGCTGCTGCTGGCGGCCGCGGAGGGGGTCAGCGGCTTCAACGTGCTGCGCCGCATCCGCCGCAAGCCGGGCACGCGCCCGGTCGAGCCGCTCGCGGTCGCGCGGCTGGCGGCCCTCGGGAAGGCCAGCGCGCACGCCGCCGCGGTGATCGCCGGAGTGTTCGCCGGGTTCGCGGTCAGCGTCGTCGACGCCCTCGACAAGCCGACGCCCCGGCACGACTTCTTCGCGAGCGGCGCGACGTTCCTGGCCGCGGCCGTCCTGGTGGGCGCCGCCTACTTCCTCGAGTACGCGTGCCGGGTGCCCGGCGGCCCGGACGACGAGGATGAACGCCGCAACGGCGCTTCGCGAGCATGACCCGCGATCGCGCCGAGCCTGTCCCGCGATCGCGCGGGCGGGCCGCCCCGGCGGCGCTTCCCGTGGCCTGACCTGTGGCCGGGGCGGAGGAGGGCCGCTGCGGCGATCTCCGCGAGCCTGGTTCGTGCCCGGGTCCGGGACCGGGGGCGAGGAAGCCCTCAGCCCTTTTTCCTTCGGTCGGCTGCGACCGTGACCGCGAGGGCGCGGCCGGAATCGCGCGCGGCCGGAGGGCGCGCGGCGCCCGGAGGCCGTGCGCTTCAGTCGGTCACTTGTCGATGTCGCCGACGACGAAGAACATCGAGCCGAGGATCGCGATCATGTCGGCGACGAGGTTGCCGGGCAGCAGTTCGGCGAGCACCTGGACGTTGTTGAACGACGCCGAGCGCAGCTTCAGCCGCCACGGCGTCTTCTCACCGCGCGACACCAGGTAGTAGCCGTTGATGCCGAGCGGGTTCTCCGTCCACGCGTACGTGTGGCCCTCCGGCACCTTCAGGACCTTCGGCAGCCTCTGGTTGATCGGGCCTCGGGGCAGGTCGGCGAGCCGGTCCAGGCAGGCGTCGGCGAGGTCCAGCGACGCGTGCACCTGGTCGAGGAGGCACTCGAAGCGGGCGAGTGCGTCGCCCTCCGAGCGGGTCACCACGCGGACGTCCAGCTCGTCGTAGGCGAGGTACGGCTCGTCCCTGCGAAGGTCGAAGTCCACTCCGGACGCGCGTGCGATCGGGCCGGAGACCCCGTACTGCAGGATCTGCTCCCTGGTGAGCACACCGACGCCCCGTGTGCGCGCGCGGAAGATCTCGTTGTCCATGATGAGGTCGGCGATGTCGCTCATCCGTGACCGGACGACCGAGACCGCGTGGCGCGCACGTCCCGTCCAGCCGGCGGGCAGGTCGTCCTTCAGGCCGCCCACCCGGTTGAACATGTAGTGCATCCGGCCGCCGGAAATCTCCTCCATCACCCGTTGCAGTTCCTCGCGCTCACGGAACGCGTAGAAGATGGGCGTCATCGCACCCACCTCCAAGGGGTACGACCCCAGGAACATGAGGTGGTTGAGAATCCGGTTCAACTCGGCGAGCAGGGTCCTGGCCCAGACGGCACGGACCGGGACCTCCATGCCCAGCATGCGCTCCACCGCCAGGACGACCCCCAGCTCGCTGGAGAACGCCGACAGCCAGTCGTGCCGGTTGGCCAGCACGATGATCTGGCGGAAGTCGCGGACCTCGAACAGCTTCTCCGCGCCCCGGTGCATGTACCCGATGATGGGTTCGGCCGCCGAGATCCGTTCGCCGTCCAGGGTCAGCCGGAGCCGGAGCACGCCGTGCGTGGACGGGTGCTGCGGCCCGATGTTCAGGGTCATGTCCTCGGTGGCGAGCTCCTTGTTCAAGGAGTCCGAGCCCGCACCGATCCCGACGATCCGCTCGGTGGTCATGGTCGTGTCTCCGCCGCTCCGGTCACCGTGCCATGCTCCCATGGCGGCCGATGCCCGTTTCCGGTTGACTAGGGTCCGATGAATCCGAACCACGGCGGACAGCCGTACGACCCCGCCGCGCAGCCGCCACCGGGCCCGGCGCCCGCGCGGTCGGCGCCCGGGGACGGACCGGACCCGCCGCCCGGAGCGGTCGCCGCACCGCCCCTCTACCCTCCGGAGGAGGCGTTCGCGCCCGGCGGCGGGCTGAAGTGGTGGCCGATCTCCAAGCGCCACACGTGGCAGCGGTCGCTGCGCGCCTTCCTCTGGGCGGTCCCGGTGGGCGCCCTGGGCGTTTTCCTGCTGGGCCGGGACGGGGGCCTGGTCCCCGCGGCCATGTGGGTGTCCGCGGTCGTGCTGGCGGCCGTCGTCATCGGCATCGTGGCGGAACTCGACCGCCGCTCCTTCGGGTACGCCGAGCGCGCGGACGATCTCATCGTGACGCACGGCGTGTTCGTCAAGCGCCTCATCGTCGTGCCCTACGGACGGATGCAGTTCGTCGACGTGACCGCGGGGCTGCTGGAGCGCTGGATGGGCATCGCGACCGTCCGCATGCACACCGCGGCGGCCGCCACGGACGCGACCGTCCCGGGCCTGCCCGCCGCGGAGGCCGCGCTGCTGCGCGACCGTCTGGCGCAGAAGGGCGAGGAGAGGAGCATGGGCCTGTGAACGGCCCCTACGGTCCTCCGCCCGGCGCCCCCGGGCCGTACGGCCCCTACGGACCGCCCGGTCCGCAGGGACGACCCGGGCCCCACGGCCCACCCGGACCACCCGGGCCCTACGGCCCACCAGGACCACCCGGGCCCTACGGCCCTCCGCGTCCTCCCTATGGGCAGCCTGGCCCGTACCAGGGACCGGCGTACGGCCCGCCCAGACCGCCGTACGGCTACCCGATGCAGCCGCCGGTGCGGTTCTCGGAAGGCACCCACAGGCTGCACTGGGCGACCGCGCCGCTTCGCGCGTTCGTGTTCCTGATCGTCTACTTCGTCCTGCTCGGCTTCCCGCTCCTGCTGACGCAGACCGAGGACGGCATCGTCCTCGCCCTCACCCCTGAGGTGATCGCGAGGTTCCTGATCGTGTCGGTGCCGATGGCCGCGATCGCGGTCGGCAGCGGCCTGTGGGCGTGGCTGTCGCTGCGCTTCCGGGTGGACGGCGACGACCTCGTCGTGGAGACCGGCCTGCTGCGCAAGCGCAAGCGGCGCATCCCGCTGTCGCGCATCCAGGCCGTCGACCTCGTCCGGCCGCTGGTCACGCGCGTGTTCGCCCTCGCCGAGGTCCGGGTCGAGCTGGCGGGCGGCGAGGAGAGCGAGATCGCGCTGCGCTACCTGGGGCGGAACTCGGCCCAGCAGTTGCGCGCCGAACTCCTCGCCCTCGCCGCCGGACTGCCCGGACACACCCCGGAGGCCCCCGAACGTCACGTGTGGCGCGTTCCGTTCGGCGCGCTCTTCTCGTCGCTCATCCTGCGCTGGCCCGTCATCGGGACGATCCTGCTGTTCCTCGGTTCGCTGGTGTTCATGGTGGTGTACACGGAGGGCGGCATCCTGGCCGTCACCGTGCCGGTCCTGCTCGGCCTCCTCCGCGCCGTGGTCGCCCCCCTGGTGATGTACGCGAACTTCCGGGTCGCCCTGTCACCGGACGGGATCCGGCTCAGGTACGGGCTGCTCGAGACACGCATGCAGACGCTCCCGCCCGGCCGCGTGCAGGCCGTCGGCATCGTCGAGCCGGCGATCTGGCGGAGCCTCGGCTGGGTCCGGGTCGAGATCACGGTGGCGGGGTACGCGGGCGAGCGGCAGGCGCTCTCCTCGACGCTCCTGCCGGTGGCCCCGCGCCACGTCGCCATGCACCTGGTCTCGCAGGTGTTCCCGGGGACGCACGTGGACGCCGTCCCGCTCGTCCCGGCGTCCGCGAAGGCCGTGACGATCGATCGTCCGGACGGCGCGGGAACCGACGACGTCGTCTTCGTGACACGGCACGGCTGGCCGTGCCGCCGCACGGACGTGATCGCCCATGCGCGCGCGCAGAGCGTCCGTCTGACCGTGAACCCGCTCCAGAGGCTCCTGGGCCTGGCGACCGTTCACGTGGACGCACCACCGGGTTCCGTCCAGGTCGCCGCAGCAGACCGCGACCTGGGCGAGGCGCGTGCGATCGTCGAGTCCACGGCACGCAGGGCCCGCGCCGCCCGGAAGGCAGCGGGCGACCCCTCCCACTGGGCTGCCCGCTAACGCACGTCTGGACAGAGGCAGTACTGGACGGCCTTGCGGTTCGTCAGTCGAGGACCGCGGCGACCGCCTCGATCTCCACCAGTTGATCGTCGTAGCCGAGTACGGTCACGCCCATCAGCGTGCTCGGCACGTCGTGGTCGCCGAACGCGTCGCGGACGACCTCCCAGGACGTCACCAGGTCAGGCTGGCGGGCCGACGCGACGAGGACCCTGGTGCTGATGACGTCCTGGAGCGAGGCACCGGCGTCCGCCAGCGCGGTCCGCAGGTTCTCGACGCATCTGGCCGCCTGCCCCGCGTAGTCGCCGATCGCGACGGTGGAGCCGTCCTCGTCGAGGGGGCACGACCCCGCGAGGAAGATCAGCCGGGCCTCGGCGGGCGCCGTGGCCGCGTAGGCGTACTCGGCGACGTCCGAGAGCGATGCGGAACGGATCAGGCTGACGGCACGGGCCATGGGCACTCCTCTGCGAGGGATCGTGGAATTCCCGTGATCCTCCCAAAGAGCCTCCCCTGGTCTCACCTGGTTTGTCGGTCGCCGGTCCGCCGCCCCTGCCGGGTGCGTACCGCACCGGCGGCGCAGGCGATCACGGCGACACCGCCGAGGACGGTGGGCCAGGTGAGCCGCTCGTGCAGGAGCAGCGCGGCCCAGCAGATGGTCATCACGGGCTGGACGAGCTGGACCTGACCGACCCGCGCCATCGGGCCGATCGCCAACCCGCGATACCAGGCGAAGAATCCGAGGAACATGCTGACGACCCCGAGGTACGCGAACGCGGCCCACTCGGCCGGGCCGCCGGTCGCGGGCTGCCGGACCAGCGAGGCCGCGGTGGCGAGGAGCATCGGCGGCGCGGCGATCACGAGCGCCCAGGACACGGTCTGCCACGCGCCGAGTTCGCGGGCGAGGAGCCCGCCCTCGGCGTAGCCGATCGCCGCCGCGACGACGGCGCCGAACAGCAGCAGGTCGGACGGGTGGAGCCCGCTGAGCCCGCCACCCTGCGACGACGCGAACGCGACCGCGGCGACCGCGCCGACGGCCGCCATGACCCAGAACGACCTCGGCTGCCGTTCGTGCCCGCGGACCACGGCCGTCACCGCGGTCGCCGCGGGCAGCAGCGCGATCACGACGGCGCCGTGGGAGGCCGGCGCGGTGGTGAGCGCGAACGACGTCAGCAGCGGGAAGCCGGCGACCACCCCGCCGGCGACCACCGCTACCCGGACCCACTGGACGCCGCGCGGCGGGCGCTGCCTCGTGATCGCCAGTGCGGCGGCCGCGAGGCACGCGGCGACGACCGCGCGGCCCGCGCCGACGAACAGCGGGGACATGCCGCCGCCTGCGACGGCGACACGGGTGAACGGGACGGTGAACGAGAACGCCGCGACCCCGACCAGGCCCCATCGGAGTCCGGCGGACGATAGCGGCGGAGCCATTGATGCGGTAGCGCTACTATCAACTGACATGTACAACGATAGCAGTGTGCGCATCGCGGCAGGTCTGCGCGACTGGATCGCCACGGCCGCGCCGGGTGCCAAGCTGCCGTCCACGCGGACCCTGGTCGCGCAGTACGGGGCGAGCCCGGTCACGGTGCAGAAGGCGCTGCGGAGTCTGGCGACGCAGGGATTGGTCGAGAGCCGTCCCGGCGTGGGCACGTTCGTCCGCACCGTCCGCGTGGCACGCCCGAACGACTACGGATGGCAGACCGCGGCGCTCGGAACGCCCCGGAACCGCACCCCGCGGACGTCCACGGCCCTGCGGACCGCCCCGAACGACGTGGTCGCCCTGCACTCGGGCTATCCGGACCGCGAACTTCTGCCCGAGCGCCTGGTCAAGGCGGCGTTCGCCCGTGCGGCCCGCAGTGACGCGGCCGTCGGACGTCCACCGTCCGCCGGGCTGCCGGAACTGCAGGCATGGTTCGCGGCCGAACTCGGCGCGGCGACCCCCGCGTCGGGCGCGGTCCCGGCGCCGAGCGACGTCATCGTCTTCCCCGGCAGCCAGAGCGGGCTCGGCAGCGCCTTCCGCGCGCTCGTCGGCGCGGGTCGTCCGCTGCTGATGGAGTCCCCGACGTACTGGGGCGCGATCCTCGCCGCCGCCCAGGTGGGCGTTCGGGTCGTACCCGTCCCCAGCGGGACCGAAGGCCCCGACCCGGACGAGCTGGCGCGCGCGTTCGAGCAGACCGGGGCCCGCGCGTTCTACGCCCAGCCGAACTTCGCCAACCCGACCGGCGGGCGATGGTCTCCCGACCTGGTGGATCGGGTCCTCGAGCTCGTCCGGCGGCACGGCGCGTTCCTCATCGAGGACGACTGGGCGCACGATTTCGGCATCGCCGCGGACCCCGTCCCGGTCGCGTCCCGAGACGACGGCGGGCACGTCGTGTACCTGCGGTCGCTGACCAAGAGCGTTTCGCCCGCGGTGCGCATCGCCGGGGTGATCGCCCGCGGTCCCGCCCGCGAACGCGTCCTCGCCGACACGCAGGCCGAGGCCATGTACGTCAGCGGCATGCTGCAGGCCGTCGCGCTGGACGTCGTCACCCAGCCGGCCTGGCGCACGCACCTGCGCGGCCTCCGCCGGCAGCTCTCCGCCCGCCGCGACCTCCTGGTCGGCGCGCTCCGGGAACACGTCCCCACCGCCCGCATCGAGGCCGTGCCGCAGGGAGGGCTGAACCTCTGGGTGCGGCTGCCGGACGCCACCGACCTGGAGCGGCTCGCCCGCGACTGCGAAGGTGCCGGAGTCGTCATCGCACCGGGCGGCGAATGGTTCCCCGCCGAACCGACCGGCGCCTACCTGCGGCTCAACTACTCGGGCCCGAACCCGGGCGCCTTCCCGGACGGCGCCCGCGTCATCGGCGAGGCGCTCGCGCGATAGTTATCCACAGAACGAAGTTCTCGTCACCTCGGAAACCGCTGTGCCCGAGCATGAAGTTGCCGGTCCGCCCAGCGCGGGGGATGGGCGGACCGGTCCCGTCGACGACCACGTCATCGAGCACGGAGGTGTCTCGTGAGGCAGCCTGAGCACACGCGGCCCGCGGAAATGGAACCGGCATATCGTTCGGAGATGAGTGGAATGTCCTATGACCCGTGGTCGCCCGACTTCGTGGCTGACCCCTATCCGGTCTTCGAGCGGCTCCGTGAGAAGCAACCGGTGTTCTTCCACGAGCCCACGGAGCAGTGGGTCGTCAGCCGCTACGCGGACGTCGACGCCCTCCTGCGCGACCGCCGGCTCGGACGCTCGTATCTCCACGTGGCGACCCACGAGGAGTTCGGCAGGGAGCCCGAGGCGGAGTTCCTCAGACCCTTCTGGGACCTCGTCCGCGCCGGAATGCTGGACGTCGAACCGCCCACGCACACGCGGCTGCGGCGGCTGGTGTCCAAGGCGTTCACCGCGCGGATGGTCGAAGGGCTGCGCCCCACCATCAGACGGCTGGCCGGGGAACTGGCCGACGGGTTCGCGGCCCGAGGCGGCGGCGACCTGCTCGCCGAGGTCGCCGAGCCGCTCCCGGTGAACGTGATCGCCGAGATGCTGGGCGTCCCCACCGAGGACCGGCCCCTGCTGCGCCCCTGGTCGGCCGACATCTGCGGGATGTACGAGCTGAACCCCTCCGAGGACACCCAGCGGACGGCCGTCCGCGCCGCCGTCGAGTTCTCCGACTACCTGCGCGACCTGGCCCGGTCCCGCCGCGACGAGCCACGCGACGACCTGATCAGCGCGCTCGCCCAGGTGGTCGACGAAGGCGACCGGCTCACCGAGGACGAACTGATCGGCACCTGCGTCCTGCTGCTCAACGCCGGGCACGAGGCCACGGTGAACGCCACGGGCAACGGATGGTGGTCGCTGTTCCGCAACCCCGGCGAGCTGGAACGTCTCCGCGCCGACCCGGCGCTGGTGCCCACGGCCGTCGAGGAACTGCTCCGCTACGACACCCCGGCGCCGATGTTCGAACGCTGGATCCTGGAGGACGTCACCGTCGCCGGGACCGACATCCCGCGCGGCGCCGAGGTAGCACTGCTCTTCGCGTCAGCCAACCGAGACCCCGCGGTGTTCGCCGACCCGGACCGCCTCGACCTGAGCCGCGACCCGAACCCGCACATCACGTTCGGCCTCGGCATCCACTACTGCCTGGGCGCTCCACTCGGCCGCATCGAGATGGCCGAGTCCTTCGGCGCCCTGCTGAGAGCCGCGCCCGGACTGCGCCCGACCGCCGAGCCCAAGTGGAAGCCCGGCTTCATCCTCCGAGGACTGGAGGCCCTCCACGTGGAGTGCTGACCCCGCCGACCCACGCCGACCCGCACCCGGACGGTTACGGGTGACATGACATCCGCGCGGTCTGGCTCGGAGCGCGCTGCTGGGTGGGGGCGCGTGGGGTTCGGGTGTGTCAGCGGGGCGGGGTCGTCAGGGAGGCGGGGAGGGGGATGTGCTTGGCCTGGGCCAGCCAGCCGAAGCCGCCCAGGCCGGACGGGTCGGTGAGCTCGGCGTCCTCGCCCGCGTGGCAGAGGGCGGCGACGTAGGCGCGGGGGTCGCGGTGGGCGAGGTCCACCGGGGGGCGCGCGCCGGTCAGGCCGAGGGTGCGCAGGGCGGCGCGCTGGGTGGTGAGGACGGTCGCGGTGGCGCCGGCGCGCTCGCCCTCGACGGCGCAGGCGTCGAGGGCGACGTGGGCGGTGACGTCGCAGGAGCCGTCCGGGACGGCGGGGACCGTCGAGCCGTCGCGGTAGCCGGCCAGGGTGCCGTACGGGGGGCGGGCGCCGCGGTCGTGGGCGTAGTCGACGGCGATCGCGAGGCCGCGGTCCAGGCGGCGCAGGACGGCGCCCCAGGCGGCGCAGCGGGGGCGGCCGACCTCGGCGCGGTCGCCGGCCTCGGCGAGCGGCCACCAGCGGTCGAGCCAGGCGCGGTCGGCGGCGGACGGTGCGGGGCCGGGGCGTTCGGCGCCGGTGGACGGGTCGACGAGCATCGTCCGAACGCCGTCGGGTGTCCGTTCGACCACGTCGAGGGGGATGTTGTCGAGCCACTCGTTGGCGATCGCGAGGCCGGTGAAGGAGTCGGGGATGTCGGGACGCCAGGTCATGTCGGCGGGGACACCGGGGGGCCGCGGCGCGATCTCGACGGCGGTCAGCGCGAGCCGGGTGCGGAGTTCGGGGGTGACGCAGGTCAGCACGTTCGTGAGGAGGGCGCCCGAGCCGGCGCCGACGTCCACCAAGTCGAGTCGGGAGGGGTGATCGAGTGCGGAGTCCACCTCGGCGAGGAGCCGGGCGACGGCGGCGGCGAATCGGGGAGACGCGTGGACCGAGGTGCGGAAGTGCTCGGCGGGGCGCTCTCCGCGCCGGTAGAACCCCCGCTCCCCGTACAGCGCGCGTTCCATCGCGGCGCGCCAGGGCAGCCACTCGGTGACCAATGCCTCCACGAGTGCGACGTTACCGTGGGCGACGGCCCCGGCCGGACCATCCTCGCGGTGGAGCACCGTCCGACTTGTGGCTGATCCGATGCTGACCTGGCGGTACATAGCCTGTGCGCATGGTCGGGAGGATGTGGGAGTGGCTCCGAGGTAAGACGCCGCTGGTCGACGCGTTCCTCGCTGCGCCCCTGGTGCTGTTCTCGGTGCCGGGTCTGCTGGGCGGCGCGTACGGCGTCCCCCTCGGCGAGTTCGCGGCGCTGACGGTCGGGCTGCTGCTTCCGCTGGTGCTGAGGCGGACGTACCCGCGGACGGTGTTCGCCGTGATCGCGCTGGTATCGGCCGTCCAGTGCCTCGCGGGGACCGTCCCCCTCCCCGCGAACATCGCGGTGCTCATGGGGCTGTACACGGTGACGGCCGGGTTCACGCTGCGGTGGGGCGTCGCCGCGGCCCTGGTGGTGGAGTTCGGCGCGGTGATGGCGACGTACCGGTACCCGGAGGGGGCGGGTGATCGGCGGTACTCGTTCGTGATGCTGACGGTGATGGCCGCCGGGGTATGGCTGCTCGGGCTGCACATGCGGACGCGCCGGGCGTACCTGCGCTCGCTGGAGGAGCGGGCGGAGCGGCTGGAGCGGGAGCGCGACGCCGAAGTGAAGATGGCGATGGCCGCGGAACGGGCCAGCATCGCGCGCGAGCTGCACGACGTCGTGGCGCACAACGTCAGCGTGATCATCGTGCAGGCGGACGGCGCGTCCTACGCGATCGAGCACGATGTGGGCCGGGCCCGGCAGGCGCTGGAGGCGATCTCCACGACCGGACGGTACGCGCTGGGCGAGATGCGGCGGCTGCTGGGCGTCCTGCGGGAGGACGACGACGCGGGTGCGTACGCGCCGCAGCCGGGGGTGGCGGAGCTCGACGACCTGGTGGGGCAGGTGCGCGCGTCCGGCCTGGCCGTGACGTTCGAAACGGAGGGGACGCCGCCGGACCTGGCGCAGGGCCGCCAGCTCACCGTCTTCCGGATCGTCCAGGAGGCGCTGACCAATACCCTCAAGCACGGCGGGCCGCGGGCGTCGGCGACGGTGCGGCTGCGGTACGGCGGGGACGCCGTCGAGGTCCAGGTGGAGGACGACGGCCGCGGCGCCGCGGCGTCCGACGACGGGCGGGGCCACGGCCTGATGGGCATGCGGGAGCGCGCGGCGGTGTACGGCGGCACGGTCCGCGCCGCGCCCCGGCCGGGCGGCGGCTTCGGGGTGCTCGCCCGGATCCCCACCGGCGAGAACAGTGACGCTGAGCTTCTCGACCGTTCGTAGAGGGGAATTGCAGAGGATGGATGAGTCGATCCGGGTCGTTCTGGTGGACGATCAGGAGCTGGTCCGGGCGGGGTTCGCGATGGTCCTGGACGCGCAACCGGACATCGAGGTGGTGGGGGAGGCGGGCGACGGCCTCCGGGCACTCGAACTGCTGCGCGCCACGCGGGCGGACGTGGTCCTGATGGACGTCCGGATGCCGCGGATGGACGGGATCGAGGCGACCCGCCGGATCGTGGAGGGCGGGGAGAAGCCGAAGGTCACCATCCTGACCACGTTCGATCTGGACGAGTACGCGTTCGCGGCGATCAAGGCGGGGGCGGGCGGGTTCCTGCTGAAGGACGCGGGGCCGGCGCACCTCATCGAGGCGATCAAGGCGGTGCACTCGGGGGACGCCGTGGTGGCGCCGAGCACGACGAAGCGGCTGCTGGACCGGTTCGCGATGCACCTGCCGGACGCCGAGCGGGCCGCGGGCGGGGCGCTGGAGAGCCTGACCGAGCGGGAGGGCGAGGTGCTGAGGCTGGTCGCGCGGGGGATGTCGAACGCGGAGATCGCCGGCCGGCTGTACGTCTCGGAGGCGACGGTGAAGACGCATATGGGGCGGATTCTGACAAAACTCGGATTGCGGGATCGAGTTCAGGCGGTCGTCTTCGCCTATGAGACAGGTCTGGTGAAAAGCGGTCAAAATGGTAACTCACGGTAACAGGTTGATCACCCCATGATGACTTTTTGTCTTCGTCATGGGGGAATCATTTGGCTTACCAGAAAGTAGCTGGGTAACTGCCGTACGTGACGTCGTCTTTCGCGGACTGCGTCGGGCAATGTCAGCTCGGGCCCTGAAAGCCCACATACGGGAGGACTTTCGTGATCAAGAAGCTCGCCGCGACCGGCGTTCTCGGTTTCGCCATGACCGCCTCGGCCCTCGCCGCCGCCCCGGCCGCCTTCGCGGGCGGCTCGGACGGCCACGGTCACCACGGCAAGAAGCACGACGGCGGCGGCCCGTTCTCCAACAACGAGACGAGCGGCAACTTCAGCGTCCTGGGCGGAAACCAGGTCTTCGTCCCGATCTCGGCGCCGATCAACGTGTGCGGCAACGCCGTCGCGGTCGTCGGCCTCGCGGGCGCCGGCTGCAAGGGCGGCGCTGAGGTCGACTTCGACTGACCGACCCCACCGGACGCCGGGGATCCCCACGCGGGGTCGCCGGCGTTCGTCTTTCCGGGGGAGTCGGCGCCCGGGGTGACCGGGGCGTTGGCGCGGCGGCCGCCCCGAGGGTCGGCGGCGTCCAGTCTGGGCGGGGAGAGCCGGTTCGAGGGCCGCCCCGGTGTTCGTGTCCGGTGTGATGGGTGTGACCGGGAAGTCGGCGCGGGGGCTGCCCCGGGGGCGGTGGCGTCCGGTCTGGCCGGGGGCGGTGCGGGGGTTGCCCCGGGGGGTCGACGTCAGGCTTGATCGGGGGGCGGCGCGAGGGCTGCCCGGGGGGCGACGTCCGGCCTGACCGGGGGCGGTGGCGTTCGGTCTGGCCGGGGCGGGGGCTGCCCCACCGGGGGTCGGCGTCCGGTCTGGCCGGGGATCTGCGCGAGGGCTGCCCTGGGGCGGCGGTGTCCGGTCTGGCCGGGGGTCGGTTCGAGGGCTGATCCGGGCGTACGACTCAAGTCGTACACGGCGGCGCTGGACAGCCTCGAAGCCGATGCGGAGCGTGGCCGTCAGGTCGATGGCAGGAGGGCCGCGGATTCCTAGCGTTGTGGACGGTCGTCAACCGTTCACGAAGGAGTCACCGTGACCAGCACGTTCACCGGCCCCGCCGGAGGGTCTCCCGCCGCAGCCGCACCGCCGGCCGTCGTCGCCGCGGAGGTGTCGAAGGTGTACGGCTCCGGTGACGCGGCCGTCCACGCACTGCGCGGGGTCAGCGTCGGGTTCGCCCGCGGCGCGTTCACCGCGATCATGGGCCCGTCGGGGTCCGGGAAGTCGACGCTGATGCACTGCCTGGCCGGGCTCGACACGGTCAGCGGCGGGCAGATCACGCTCGGGGACGCGGAGATCACCGGGATGAACGACCGGCAGTTGACGATGCTGCGGCGCGAGCGGGTCGGGTTCGTCTTCCAGGCGTTCAACCTGCTGCCGACGCTCACCGCCGAGCAGAACATCCTGCTGCCGATGGACCTCGCGGGCCGCAAGCCGGACCGCCGGTGGTTCGACCAGGTCGTCGATGTCGTCGGCCTGCGGGACCGGCTCGCCCACCGCCCGAACGAGCTGTCGGGCGGCCAGCAGCAGCGCGTGGCGTGCGCCCGTGCCCTCGTCGCCCGTCCCGAGGTCATCTTCGCGGACGAGCCCACGGGCAACCTCGACTCCCGTGCGGGCGCCGAGGTGCTGGGGTTCCTGCGCTCGTCCGTCCGGGAGATGGGCCAGACGATCGTCATGGTCACCCACGACCCGGTGGCGGCCTCGTACGCCGACCGGGTGGTGTTCCTGCGCGACGGCGAGATCGTGAGCGAGATCGAGCGGCCGACCCCGGAGACGGTGCTGGACCGGCTGAAGAACCTGGGGGCCTGATGCTGAAGACGACGCTGGCGGGCCTGCGGGCCCACAAGCTGCGGCTGGTGCTGACGGCCGTCGCGATCACGCTCGGGGTCGGGTTCATCGGCGGGACGTTCGTCCTGACCGACACCGTGGACAAGGCGTTCGGCCAGACGTTCGCCAAGTCGGCGGGGAAGATCGACGTCGCGGTCCTGCCCGGCGAGGGCGGCGGCATCCCGCAGGACGTCCTCGAGAAGGTGCAGGCCGTTCCGGGCGCCACGCAGGCCGTCGGGCTGGTGCGGGGCGACGCGGCCCTGGTCGGCAAGGACGGCAGGGCGATCGGTGACATGCCGACGGTCGGGCTGTCGGTGCCGTCCGGGGAGCTGCTGCGGTACGTGGTCGACGAGGGGCGCGCTCCGCGCGGCGGCGGCGAGGTCGTGATCCACACGGATCTGGCCGACCGGGAGGACTTCGCGGTCGGTGAGACCGCGACGGTGCTGGACGAGCGGAACCGGCCGCACCGGTTCACCGTCGTCGGCCTGGTCGACTTCGGCATCGACCAGGAGGCGAGCTACCGGGGCGCGGTCGGGTTCGACACCGCGACGGCGCTGCGGATGACCGGCGAGAAGACGTACCGGGAGCTGGACGTTCTCGGTGCGGACGAGGCCGCGGTCGCGGCGGCCGCCGGCGGCTCGTACGAGGTGCTCACCGGCGAGGAGCTGGGGGCGGAGCTCGCCAGGGAGGCGGGCGCCGACACCAAGATCATTCGGACCGGGCTCCTGCTGTTCGGCATGGTCGCGATGCTGGTCTCGGCCCTCGTCATCTACAACACGTTCTCGATCCTGATCGCCCAGCGGATGCGGGAGATGGCGCTGCTGCGCTGCGTCGGCGCGACGCGCCGGCAGGTGTTCGGCAGCGTGGTGACCGAGTCCGTCGTGGTGGGGTTCGTCGGGTCGGTGCTGGGGCTGGCCGTCGGGCTCGGGCTCGGCTGGGGGCTGCTCGCGGTCGTGCACCGGTTCAACGAGGCCATCCCGGTGGCCGCGCCGACGCTGGCCGTCCGGACGATCGTGATCGGGCTCGCGGTCGGCGTCGTCGTGACCGTGCTGTCCGCGCTGCTGCCGGCCCGCGCCGCCACGCGCGTCTCGCCGGTGACGGCGCTGCGCGCGGAGCTGGAGCCGGGCAGCGGACGGTTCCGCCTGGGCGTCGTCCGGACGCTGTTCGCCGCCCTGTTCTGCGGGCTGGGCCTGGCCGTCGGCGGTTACGCCTCGCTCGGGATGGAGAAGGGCGAGAACGCGATGTTCATGGTCGCGGGCGCCGGGGCCCTGTTCTTCGCCGGAGTGGTCGTGGCGATGCCGGCGCTGGTGCGGCCGCTCGGCCGGTTCGCGGGGGCGGTCCCGGCACGGCTCGGCGGGGTCCCGGGCCGGCTCGCGGTCGAGAACGCGCGGCGCGCCCCGCGCCGGACGGCGACGACGACGATCGCGCTGACGGTCGGGGTCGGGCTGATGAGCCTGTTCGCGGTGATCGCGGCGAGCGGGAAGGCGACGTCGGTCGCGCAGATCGACGAGCAGTTCCCCGTCGAGTTCCAGGTGAGCACGCAGTTCGGCGGCGACGACCAGCGGGTCCCGCACGCGCTGGCCGCGGCGCTGCGGGAACGTCCGGAGTTCTCCCACGTCGTCGAGCTGCGGGACACCGAGGCGACGGTCGGCGGCGATGAGGCGTACGTGTCGACGATGACCGCGTCGGCCCTCGGGACGGTGCTCAAGCCGAAGATCACGGAAGGGTCGCTGTCGGACCTGCGGCCGGGCACCGCGATGGTGGACGAGTACGTCATGGAGCGCTCCGGGCTGGCCGTCGGCGACACCACGGAGATCACCTCCGAGCGCGGCACCGTGCAGGTGAAGATCGTCGGGGTCCACGAGACGACCGCCCTCACCGGGGTGCTGATGCCCGAGGCCGACTTCGACCGCTACTTCGCCGTCCGCGACTCGACCGCCCTCATGGTCAAGCAGGCGGACGGGACGGACGCGAACGCCGCCCGCAAGGCGATCGACGACGCCGCCAAGCCGTACCCGACGGTCCGGGTCATGTCCGTCGCGGAGTTCAAGGACACCCTCAGCGACTCCGTGAACACGATGCTGATGATCTTCGGTGGGCTGCTCGGCCTGGCGATCATCATCGCGCTGTTCGGCATCGCGAACACGCTGACGCTGTCGGTGGTGGAGCGCACCCGGGAGTCGGCGCTGCTGCGCGCCCTCGGGATCACCAAGCGGCAGCTGCGCCGGATGCTGTCGATCGAGGCGCTGGTGATGGCGGTGATCGGCGCGCTCACCGGGGTCGTCCTCGGCGTCGCGTTCGGCTGGGCGGCGACGCAGGCGATGGGCGACAGCTCGGTGTTCGCGCTGCCGTACGGGCAGGTGGCGGGGTTCATGGTGCTGGCCGCCGTCGCCGGGGTGCTGGCCGCCGTCATGCCCGCGCGCCGCGCGGCGAAGGCGTCGATCGTGGAGTCCCTCGCGACCGGGTAGACCGGTCTGCGAACCGCGGCGCGCCGCCCCCGACCAGCCGGTCCCCGGGGCGGCGCGCCGCCGTCTTCGGGACGGGACGGCCCCGACGGCGGACGCGGGCCCCGTTCGTGGGTACGCTGGGGCCCGCACGTCCGGTACCTACGTTTGAGGACTGGAACGAACGATGGACTCGCACGGTATGCCTTCCGCCGCGCCCGGAAGCGAGCAGCCCGCCCCGGAGGACCGCCCCGCCCGGCTGTCGGTCGGCGTCGTGGGCGCCGGCCGCGTCGGCTCGGCGCTCGGCTCGGCGCTCGAACTGGCCGGGCACCGCGTCGTCGCCGCGACGGCCGTGTCGGCGCGGTCGCGGGAGCGGGCGGCCGACCGGCTGCCCGGCGCGGCCCTCACCGATCCGCAGGAGGCGGTGGCCGCCGCCGACCTGGTGCTCCTGACCGTTCCCGACGACCAGCTGCCCGACCTGGCCGCGGGATTCGTCACGGCGGGCGTCCCGGTCGCGGGCAAGCTGGTGGTGCACACCAGCGGCCGGTTCGGGACGGCCGTCCTGGACCCGCTGACCCGCGCGGGTGCGCTGCCGCTGGCGCTGCACCCGGTGATGACGTTCACCGGACGCCCCGACGACGTGGACCGGCTCGCCGGGATCTCGTTCGGCGTCACCGCGCCGGAGCCGCTGCGGCCGGTCGCCGAGGCGCTCGTCGTGGAGATGGGCGGCGAGCCGGTGTGGATCCCCGAGGAGCGGCGGCCGCTGTACCACGCGGCGCTCGCCGGTGGCGCGAACCACCTGGTCACACTGGTCGTCGAGGCCATGGACCTGCTGCGCACGGCCGGGGTGGACGAGCCCGGCGCGATGCTCGGGCCGCTGCTGGGCGCCGCGCTCGACAACGCGCTGCGGCTCGGCATCGACGGGCTGACCGGCCCGGTCGCGCGCGGCGACGCCGGGACGGTCGCCGACCACGTCGCGGAACTCGGCAAGGTGTCGCCGGAGAGCCGGCGCGCCTACATCGCGCTGGCCCGCCTCACCGCCGACCGGGCGCTCGGCGCCGGGATGCTCAAACCGGAGGACGCCGAGCGGCTCCTCGAGGCCTTGGCGGACTGACCGTCTTGGACGAGCACGAACCCGTGGACCGTCATGAGCCGCACCCGGACATATCCCACCGCACCATGCCAGGCCAGGGCGAACCCGATCGGGGCGAACCCGATCGGGGCGAGCCGCGCCCGAACGAGTCGGAGCAGGACGAGAGCGAGTCGAGGAGAGCGTCGTGACGCCCGTCATCGTGAGGACGCGGGATGAGCTGGCCGCCGCCCGGAAGGTCGCGCCGGGCACGTTGGCGCTCGTCCCGACCATGGGGGCGCTGCACGAGGGCCATCTGTCCCTCGTACGGGAGGCGCGCGCGCGGGCGGACGGCGTGGCCGTCAGCATCTTCGTGAACCCGCTGCAGTTCGCTCCCGGCGAGGACTTCGACCGGTACCCGCGCACGTTCGAGGACGACCTCGCGGCGTGTGCGCGCGCGGGCGTGGACGTGGTGTTCGCGCCGTCCCGCGACGTGATGTATCCGGCGGAGCCGCAGGTGACGTTGAAGTCGGGGCCGATGGGCGCCGTGGTCGAGGGTGCGTCCCGGCCCGGTCACTTCGATGGAATGCTCACCGTCGTCCTGAAGTTGTTGAACCTGGTACGTCCCGATGTGGCCGTGTTCGGGGA
This sequence comes from Actinomadura cremea, assembly GCF_014648495.1. Lineage (GTDB taxonomy): Bacteria > Actinomycetota > Actinomycetes > Streptosporangiales > Streptosporangiaceae > Spirillospora > Spirillospora cremea. Next base: position 391,842 of record NZ_BMRF01000001.1, on the reverse strand, counting down.
GAAGGACGCGCAGCAGCTCGCCCTGATCCGCCGGATGGTCGCGGACCTGAACGTGCCCGTCGAGATCGTCGGCGCTCCGACCGTCCGGGAGCCGGACGGGCTGGCGCTGTCGAGCCGCAACCGCTACCTGTCGCCGGACGAGCGCCGCACCGCGCTCGCGCTGTCGCGGGCGCTGCGGGCGGGCGCGGGCGCCGCGGCGGCGGGGGGCGGGCCGGACGCGGTGCTCGGTGCGGCCCGCGCGGAGCTGGCCGCGGCCGCGTCCGCCGAGCCGCCGCTGGACCTGGACTACCTCGTGCTCGTCGACCCGGCGACGTTCACCGAGGTCACCGCCGACCATGCCGGGCCCGCCGTGCTCGCCGTCGCGGGCCGCGTCGGCGCCACCCACCTGATCGACAACGTTCCCCTCCAGCTCGGTAAGGAGCACTGATGTTCCGGACGATGTTCAAGTCGAAGATCCACCGCGCCACGGTGACCCAGGCGGACCTGCACTACGTCGGGTCGCTGACCATCGACCAGGACCTGATGGACGCCGCCGACCTGCTGCCCGGCGAGCAGGTCCACATCGTCGACATCGACAACGGGGCCCGGCTGGAGACCTATCTGATCGCGGGCGAGCGCGGCTCCGGCGTGATCGGGATCAACGGCGCGGCGGCGCGGCTGGTGCAGCCCGGCGACCTGGTGATCATCATCAGCTACGCGCAGCTCAGCGACGCCGAGGCGCGCGAGTTCGTCCCGCAGGTGGTGCACGTCGACCGGTCCAACAAGATCATTTCGCTGGGCACCGACCCCGCCGAGCCGGTCCCCGGCGGCGACGGCCTTCGCGGGGACCTCGTGCAGCGCTGAGAACGGCGTCGCCCGCGACCGGTTCCCGCAAGCTCGGAACCGCCTTCGGTGCGGGCGCGATGGTGCAGGTCAGGGCTAAGGCCGAGGTGTTCATGGGCGGGCGGATCGTTCGGGTTTCCGGGCGGTCCGCCCGCTTTGCGTGGGGGCGGGGAATATCCCGATCCGGGGTTAGTGTCACAATGACGAGAACCGAGCCCCGGAGGAGGGCCCATGATCCCTTCCGTGCTGACCGCCCCCGACCCCGGCTGGACCGCCCGCACCGACGTCGTCGTCGTCGGCTCCGGCATCGCCGGTCTCGTCACCGCGCTCCGCTGCCGCGCGCACGGGCGCGTCCTGCTCGTCACGAAGGCGCTGCTGGACGCCGGGTCCACGCGCTGGGCGCAGGGCGGGATCGCCGCCGCCCTCGCCCCCGACGACACCCCCGCCGAGCACCTGGACGACACGCTGGTCGCGGGCGTGGGGCTGTGCGACGAGGACGCCGTCCGCGCGCTCGTCACCGAGGGGCCGGACGCCGTCCGCGACCTCATCGACCTCGGCGCGGCGTTCGACCGGTCCGAGGGCGGCGGGATCGCGCTGACCCGCGAGGGCGGGCACCGGCGGCGCCGCATCGCGCACGCGGGCGGCGACGCGACCGGCGCGGAGATCAGCCGGGCGCTGCTCGCCGCGCTCAAGGACTCCGGCGTCGAGGTGATCGAGCACGCGCTGGTCCTCGACCTGCTCAAGGACGCGGACGGACGCGCCGCCGGCATCACCCTGCATGTGATGGGGGAGGGCCAGCCCGCCGGGGTGGGGGCGGTCCGCGCGCGCGCCGTCGTGCTCGCAACGGGCGGTCTCGGACAGGTCTTCTCCGCCACCACGAACCCGGAAGTTTCTACGGGTGATGGCGTGGCACTCGCGTTGCGTGCAGGAGCCGAGGTCACCGACCTTGAGTTCGTCCAGTTCCACCCCACCGTCCTGTGGCTCGGGAAGGGCGCGCGCGGGCAGCAGCCCCTCATCTCGGAGGCCGTGCGGGGCGAGGGCGCCCACCTGATCGACCACGCGGGCGAGCGGTTCATGGTCGGCCGTCACGAGCTGGCCGAACTCGCGCCGCGCGACGTCGTCGCCAAGGGGATCACGAACCGGATGCGGGAGACCGGCGCGTCCTGCATGCTGCTGGACGGGCGGCACTTCGGCGCGGCAATGTGGGAGCGGCGTTTCCCGACGATCCTCGCCGCGTGCAGGCACCACGGCATCGACCCCGTCACCGAGCCGATCCCGGTCGTGCCCGCCGCGCACCACGCGAGCGGCGGTGTCCGCACCGACATGGCGGGCCGCACGTCCGTCCCCGGCCTGTACGCGTGCGGCGAGGTCGCCTGCACGGGCGTGCACGGCGCGAACCGGCTAGCGTCCAACTCGCTGCTGGAGGGGCTCGTGTTCGCCGCACGGATCGCCGACGCCCTCCCCGGCGACCTGGCGGACGCGCCCGCCCCTGACGCCGTGCCGGCGGAGCGTGGGCCGGGCGCGGGCGCCCTGCTCGATCCGGCGCGGCGGACGGACGTCCAGCGGATCATGACCGGGCACGCGGGCGTCCTGCGCGGCGCGGACGGCCTGGAGGCCGCCGCCCGCGAGCTCGCCGCCCTCCCCGGCGCGGACCCCGCCGCCCCCGGCGCCGCTCCGGGCGTGGACGCGTGGGAGGTCACGAACCTGCACACGGTCGCGTCCGCGATCGTCGCCGCCGCCCGGCTCCGGCGGGAGACGCGCGGGAGCCACTGGCGCGAGGACTTTCCGGAACGTTCCGATGCGCGCTGGCGCGGCCATCTCGTCACGCGGCTCGTCCGGACGCGCGCGGGGAACGATCACACCGAACTGGTCACCACCTACGAACCCGCGAAGGGGACACCGGCATGACGACCGAGACCGTGACACCCGAGACGGAGGCGGCGCTGCGGGCCGCCGGGCTCGATCCACAGGCTGTGGAGAACCTCGTGCGTACCGCGCTGGCCGAGGACGGCGAGGTCGACGTCACCAGCGAGCCGATCTTCGCGCCGGACGACGCCGCGACCGGCGACTTCACCGCCCGCGAGGAGGGCGTCGTCGCGGGCGTCCCGGTCGCCGCGGCGGTGTTCGACCTGCTCGGCGTGGCGCACGAGGCGAAGGCCGCCGACGGCGACCGGGTCGTCCCGGGCCAGGTGATCATCTCGGCGAGCGGGCCGACGCGGGCGATGCTGCGCGCCGAACGGACGGCGCTGAACCTGCTCACGCACCTGTCCGGCATCGCGACCGCGACGCGGCGGTGGGCGGACGCCGTCGCGGGCACCGGGGCGCGGGTCCGCGACACCCGCAAGACCCTGCCCGGCCTGCGCGCCCTGCAGAAGTACGCGGTGCGCTGCGGCGGCGGCGTCAACCACCGGCTGGGCCTGCACGACGCCGCGCTCATCAAGGACAACCACGTCGCCGCGGCCGGGTCGGTCACCCGTGCTTACCAGGCCGTGCGGGACGTGTATCCCGCGTTGCACGTTCAGGTGGAGTGCGACACCCTCGCACAGGTGGAGGAGGCACTTGCGGCGGGCGCGCGCGCGATCCTGCTCGACAACATGACGGACGCCGAGATGTCCGAGGCCGTCCGGCTTGTGGCGGGGCGGGCGGAACTGGAGGCGAGCGGTGGCCTTACCCTGGAGCGGGCCCGAGACGTCGCCGTGACCGGAGTCGACTACCTTGCCGTCGGCGCGCTGACGCACTCGGCGCGCGTGTTCGACATCGGCCTTGACTTCACCTGACCAGCGGGGACCTGATGCTGCTCACCATCGACGTCGGTAACACCCAGACCGTGCTCGGCCTCTTCGAGGGCGAGGAGGTGATCGAGCACTGGCGGATCAACACCGATCCGCGGCGCACCGCCGACGAGATCGCGGTGGTGCTGCAGGGCCTGGTGCAGCAGAGCCCGCTGCTCGCCGAGACCGACATCAGCGGCATCGCCCTGTGTTCGACCGTTCCGTCCGTCCTGCACGAGATGCGGGAGATGTGCCGCCGTTACTACGGGGACGTCCAGGCGGTGATCGTCGAGCCGGGGGTCAAGACCGGCGTGCCGGTCCGGATGGACAACCCCAAGGAGGTCGGTGCCGACCGGGTCGTGAACGCGCTCGCCGCCGTGCACACCCACGGCGGCCCCGCGATCGTCGTCGACTTCGGCACCGCGACCACGTTCGACGCCGTCTCCGCCAAGGGCGAGTACGTGGGCGGCGCGATCGCCCCCGGCATCGAGATCTCGATAGACGCGCTGTCGTCGCGCGGCGCGCAGCTCCACAAGATCGAGCTGGTGCGGCCGCGCAACGTGATCGCCAAGAACACCGTCGAGGCGCTGCAGTCCGGGATCATCTTCGGGTTCGCGGGCCAGGTGGACGGGATCGTCGAGCGGATGGCCGACGAGCTCGCCGCCGACCCCGAGGAGGTCACGGTCATCGCGACGGGCGGGCTCGCCCCGCTCGTCCTGGAGGAGTCCCGCAGCATCGACGCGTTCGAGCCGTGGCTCACCCTCATCGGCCTCCGCCTGATCTACGAGCGCAACACCGCCTGACGGGACACGCGCAGCAGGCACAGCGCCGCGAGGCCGGACAGGACGGTCAGCAGGAGCGCCATCGGGACGGCCGCGGCCAGCACGGTCAGTAGCAGCGGGGTGAACATCCCCGCGTAGATCACCGCGTACGCGACGGCCGTGAGGCCCGCCAGCTCGTCCGGCGCGGCGATGCGGGCCGTCTCGGCGAGGCTGTAGGTCAGCACGAACCCGTAGCCGAGGCCGAGCGGGACGGCCGCGACCGCGTTCAGCGCGGGCTCGCCCAGCACGACCGTCAGCGCGGCGGCCAGCAGCCCGACGCTCACCGCGCCCAGCCCGGCGCGGGCGACGAGCCGCGGATGCCGCGCCTCCAGCCGCCGCGCGACCGGCTGCGCCGCCATCCCCGAGCCGAGCGTCAGCGCGGTGATCAGCCCCGAGTGGACGATCGGCGCGTGCCGCACCGGGACGAGCGCCGGCAGCAGCGCGAACGCGCTGGTGGGCGCGGTGAACGTCCAGATCGCGACCGGTGCGATGGCCCTGCGGAACGCGGGCCGCCGGAGCCCGTCGAGCCGGAGGCCCCGCGGGCGACGCACGGCGCCGCGCCCGTCCGGTGCGGGGGGCGGGACGATCCGGACGTCCGGGACGCGCAGGGCCGCCGGCAGCGTCACCGCCATGATCACCAGGTGCGGGAGGTACGCCGTGACCAGCGGAAGCGGTGCCCACTGCGCGACCAGCGCCGCCGCCAGCGGACCGGCGCCGAACCCCGCCGAGACCGCGAGCGCGGTGGCCCGCACGCCCGGACCCGGCGCCAGCTCCTTGACCCACGCGGTGCCCGCGGCGAGGACCGCGCCCGTCACCACCCCCGCGAGCAGCCGTCCCGCGTACAGCAGTTCCGGGACCGCCGAACCGGCCATCAGGACGAGCGTGACCGGGGCGGACGCGCCCGCGGCGGGCAGCGCGACGCGGCGGCGCCCGAACCGGTCGGACGCCGGGCCGCCGAGCGCGAGACCGGGCACGAGGCCGAGCGCGTACACGCCGAACATGGCCTGCGCGGCACCGTCGCCGAGGTGCAGCCGCTCGGTGTAGAGGCCGAGGAGCGAGGCGAACTGGTTGGCGCCCCAGCCGACCCCGAACATGATCAGCGCCACCGGGAGCCAGCGCCCGGGGGACGAGCCCGACTTGTCCATGATCTCTGTCTATGGGCCGGACGGCCGCGCCACCTCCCCCCTTCGCGTTTCGTGAACCGCCCCAGGAGCGTGCCCCCGGCTGCCCGCCGCCCGCCGGTGTGATGCGCGTCGCGCGGTATCCCTGTTCGCGAGCCGGGCGATTAACGTGACCGGTATGGAACTGCGTGAACTGGCGTCGTTCCTCGCGGTGGTCGAGGAGGGGCGGTTCGCGCGCGCGGCGGCGCGCCTGTTCCTGTCGCCGCCCGCCGTGACCGCGCACGTCCAGCGGCTCGAACGCGACCTCGGGGTCCGGCTGCTGGAGCGTTCCCCGCTGCGGCTCACCGAGGCCGGGGAACGGTTCGTGCCGCACGCCCGCGCGGCGCTCGCCGCCGCGAACGCCGCCGTCGCGGCGGTCGCCGCCGAGCGGCCGGACGCCGCCGAACCGGTGCTGCGCGTCGGGGTCATGGGGCACGGATCCGCCGAGCTCACGCCCGCGATCGTGCGTGCGTTCCGGCGCGCCCGTCCCGCCGTCCGCCTCACCATCGTGCCGCTCGACTTCACCGAGCACGTCACCGCGCTCGTCGAGAACCGCGTGGACGTCGCGTTCGTCCGGCCCGCGCCCGACGACGAGCGCATCGCGGTCGACGTCCTGACGACCGAGTCGCGCATCGTGTGCGTCCCGGTCGACGGCCCGTTCGGGGACGCCGCGACGCTGCGGCTCGCGGACGTCCTCGACCTGCCGATCGTCGAGGTGCCCGACGTCACGCCCGCGGTCTTCGCCGACTACCTGTACTTCACCCGGGCGGTGAACGGCGAGCGCGGGCGGCGCGGCCCCGACCTCGCCCGCAACCCGCAGGACGTGCTGCTCAGCGTCGCCGCCGGACGGGGCGTCGGTTCGGCGCTCGCGTCGTTCGCCCGCTTCTACCCGTGGCCCGGTGTCCGGTACGTCCCGATCATGGACGCGCCGTGGGACAGCAGCGTCCTCGCGACGCGCCGCGGCGACCGGAGCGGTCCGGTGCGGGCGTTCCGGTCCCTGGCCACCGGCCTGGCCCGGGACGCGGGCCCGGCGCTGCTGGGACGGTCCGCGCGGCTCGGGCCGCACGCGTCCGGCCAAGTGGTTCGCGGGGCACTGAGCGGGATCGATAGCCTTGAGGCGTGAGTGACGAGACCCTCGATGACCTTCCGGAGCAGATGCGCGTTCGCCGGGAGAAGCTCGACCGGCTGCGCGAGAGCGGGATCGACCCCTACCCGGTGACGTTCCCGCGCACGGCGACCATCACCGGGGTCCGAGAGAAACACCCTGACCTGGAGCCGGGCACCGAGACCGGGGAGCGGGTCGGCGTCACCGGACGGGTCATGCTCGTCCGCAACGGCGGCAAGCTGTGCTTCGCCACGATCCGCGACGGCGGCGGCGAGATCCAGGTGATGCTGTCGCTCGCGAACGTCGGGCAGGAGCAGCTCGATTTCTGGAAGCGCGAGGTCGACCTCGGCGACCACATCGGCGTCGAGGGCGAGGTCATCACCTCCCGGCGCGGCGAGCTGTCGATCATGGCGGACCGGTTCGCGATCACCTCCAAGTGCCTGCGCCCGCTGCCGGACAAGCACGCCGGCCTCACCGACCCCGAGGCCCGGGTGCGGCAGCGGTACGTCGACCTGATCGTCAACGACGAGGCCCGGCGGATGGCGCGGATCCGCAGCGCCACCGTGCGCGCCGTCCGCGACTTCTGGCACGACGAGGGCTACCTCGAGGTCGAGACGCCGATGCTGCAGCCCGTCCACGGCGGTGCGACGGCGCGCCCGTTCAGCACGCACATCAACGCGTACAACATGGACCTGTACCTGCGGATCGCGATCGAGCTGTACCTGAAGCGGCTCGTCGTCGGCGGGATCGAGAAGGTCTTCGAGATCAACCGGAACTTCCGCAACGAAGGCGCCGACTCCACCCACAACCCCGAGTTCACGATGCTCGAGGCGTACGGGACGTACCTCGACTACAACGACATGGCCGACCTGACCCAGCGGATGTACCAGAAGGCGGTCGTCGCCGCGCTGGACACCACGGTCGTCGTCCACGACGGGCGGGAGATCGACCTCGGCGCGGCGGAGTGGCCGCGGATCACGCTGTACGGGTCGGTGTCGGAGGCGTTCGGCGAGGAGATCACGCCGCACACGCCCATCGAGGCCGTCCGCAAGCTCGCGGACGGGCGCGGCGTGAGCTGGGATCCCAAGTGGGGGCAGGGCAAGCTCGTCCAGGAGATCTTCGAGGAGCTGATCGAGCACACGCTGATCCAGCCGACGTTCGTCATGGACTTCCCGGTGGAGACGTCCCCGCTGACCCGGGAGCACCGCGAGGAGCCGCTGCTCACCGAGAAGTGGGACCTCATCGGGTTCGGCACCGAGCTCGGCACCGCCTACTCGGAGCTGGTCGACCCGATCGAGCAGCGCCGCCGGCTGACCGAGCAGTCGCTGCTGGCCGCGGGCGGCGACCCCGAGGCCATGCAGCTGGACGAGGACTTCCTGCGGGCCCTCGAGTACGCGATGCCGCCGACGGGCGGGATGGGCGCCGGAATCGACCGGATGATCATGGCCTTCACCGGCAAGGGCATCCGGGAGACGATCCTGTTCCCGCTGGTCAAGCCGGAGTAGCCCGCGCCGCCCGGCCGGGACGGGCACGCCCGTTCGGCGCGCGTCCCGGTCCGGGCGGCACCGCGCTGCACCTTCGTCCTCAGGCGGAGTCGCGGACGACGAGTTCGGGCGCCAGGACGACCTGCCGGTGCTGGTGCGACGCGCCCTCGCGGATCTCGGCGAGGGCCAGTTCGGCGGCCTCCCAGCCGAGTTCCCGCCGCGGCTGCTTGATCGTGGTGATCGGCACGGCGGCGCTGGCGGCGAGCTCGATGTCGTCGTAGCCGATGATCGCGATGTCGCCGGGCACCCGCACGCCGCGCCGCGTCAGCTCGTTGATCAGCCCGATGGCGAGCAGGTCGTTGGCGCAGAACACGCCGTCCGGGCGCGGCGACATGGCGAGGATCCGCTGCGCCGCCGCCCGCCCCTCGGTGATGCTCAGCGCCTTCTGCGTCAGCACGGGCGGCGTGCCGAGCCCGGCCTCGACGAGCGTGCGGGACGCGCCGTCCCGCCGGTGGACGCACGGCGCGGGCTCGGGCCGTCCGGTCACGAACGCCACCCGCGTGCAGCCGGCGCCGAGCAGGTGCGCGGCCGCGATCTCGCCGCCCGCGACGTGGTCGACCCGCGCGGAGCACGCGTCGGGCGCGTCCCGGTCGATCAGCACGACGCTGAGCCCGGCGGCGCGCAGTTCGGTGATGCGGCGGGGGCCGAGCCCGACCGGGATGATGAGCGCGCCGGCGACCCGGTGCTCCTCCAGGAGGTCCAGGGAGCGCCGCTCCTTGTCCGACGAGTGGTCGCTGGAGATCCACAGGGCGTCGTGACCCGCCTCGTTCAGCGCGAGTTCGGCCCCGCGCGCGACGTCGCTCGCGTACGGGTTCGTCAGGTCCTCGACGATGACGCCGAAGGCGCGGCGGGCCTCGCGGGGCGCGAGGCCGGACGTCGCGCCGGCGGCGGCGGGCGCGCCGGGGGCGCCGCCGACGGATCCGTCGCCGTCGGCCGCGCCGCCCGACCGGGTCCGCTGCGGGCCCTGGCGGAGCCGGCGGGCCGACTCGTTGCGGACGAACCCGAGTTCGTCGATCGCCGCTCGCACACGGTCACGGGTGGCTTCGGCCACGAGGTCTGGCCGGTTTAGGACATTCGAAACGGTCCCAACTGAGACCCCGGCTCGCTTCGCCACCTCACGAATACTGGTCTGTGGCAACTCGCTCCTCATCCGCCCCCGAGGCTGTTCTCGCAGGTGGCGGCATTCTCTATCACACGGACCCGAACGGCCGGTCACACATGGCGACCATACGAGCACGCAGGGCATTTGACCAGAGCTTGACGGGCCGGATCCGGCCGCCTAGCGTTCCGAGCCGAAGCGTAGCTTGAAACGATTCATGATCTTCGCCCACGGCGGGATCACGAAGGCTCCGAGGAAGGGACGGGCGCGGATGGCTGGCGACCAAAGCCCGTGTCGTCCGGATGGCCAACGACTGAATCGTCACCCGGAGTTCCCCCGCGCATCCCCGCAATCGGCCTATCGGCCACCTCCGGCCAAGCTCGTGAGACAGCAAGGGAACCTGATGATCTAGTCCGGAGGGCTCCGGACCCGGCAACCCAACGCGCGTACACGAGGCCGACCCGTGCCCGTGCAGCGGACGGCTGCATCCCCGCGGTCATCACCACGGACGAGGGAGGACGGAGTGGAACAGGCCACACTCGCACGTCGTGGCACCGACGAGTTCGGGCTGAACGAGGAGGAGATCCGGCTGCTCGCCCAGATCGCGAGCGGTGTCACCGCCGATGTGGCGGCGCGCAAGCTGGAACTGAGCGCGCGCACCCTGCGGCGCCGGTTGCGGACCATCTGCGACCGGCTGGAGGTCGGCACCCCTATCGAGGCCGTGGTGTGGGCGGCCCGGAGGCAGCTCATCTAGCGGTGCGCACGACGGCGCCCGTCCGGGGAAGGCGGGCGTCACCGGCAGGACCAGGCGGCACACTCACCAGACGCGAACTCCGTCCGACCCCGCGGCGGCGGCGCCGGCTTCCCGACAGGTAGGTCCCTGCGGAAGGCGCCGCCGCGGACGTTGTTCCCGTCGCTCGCGACGAGCGCGCCCCCGGTCGTCCAGGCCGTTCACGCGACGCGCACCCCGCCCGCGAACGGCCGTCCCGCCATGTCCGCGATCCGGACGACGTCGCCGGTGTGCGGCGCGTGGATCATCTTGCCGCCGCCGACGTACATGCCCATGTGGTGCAGGTCGGAGTGGAAGAACACGAGGTCGCCGGGCTGGAGTTCGCTCTCGGAGACGTGTACGCCCGAGTTGAACTGGCTGCCGGTGTAGTGCGGCAGAGCGACGCCGACCTGGCCGTAGGCCCACATCGTCAGCCCCGAACAGTCGAACGTGCTCGGGCCCGCCGCGCCCCACACGTACGGACGTCCGAGCTTGCTCATCGCGTACTTCAGCGCGCGCGCCGCCTTGCCGGTGCCGACCACCGGTAGTTCGGCGAGTTTCTCCGGAGCCTGCTTGATCACCTGGCCGCGGATCTTCTCGTACTGCCGAGTGACCTTTTCACGTTGCGCCTCGACCTGCTTCTTCAGCGAGGCCGACTGTTCTGCACGCTGCTCGGCCGCTTTGCGTGCGCGCTCTGCGGACTGCATCGCCCGCATGTACTGGATGACCTTCGTGCTCTCCTGCTTGGCGAAGTAGCCGAGGGTGGCGGCCCGGTCGAGGACGGCCTGCGGGTCCTGGGACGCGACGAACGTGACGGCCGGGTCGCCGCCGTCGTGCATGTAGCGGGTCGCGGCGAGGCGGCCGATCTTCTTGCGCAGCGCGTCGAACGCCTCGCGCTGCTCCTCGGCGTCCGCCCTGGAGACCTTGGCGGCCTTCTCCGACTCCTCCAGCTTCACCCGGAGGCCGTTGTACTTCTCGGTGAGCTTCTCGAACTCGTCGGCCAGCCGGAGCGCCTCGGAGGTGAGGTCCCCGGTGCTCGGCGACGGGTCGGCCAGCGCCACCGCGCCCCGCTGCGGGACGGCGACGTGCGGGGCGACCGAGACGACGGTGAGCGCGACCGCCACCGTGGCCGTGCGGCCGAGGACGAGCGCGGCGGTACGGCCGGGAATGCGGGCGCGGTGCGATCGGGGCACGGGCCGCGGGGGCTCCATGCGATCTCCTCTCCTCGTCGCCTGCCGGGGCGGGTGACGGCCCTGGGCGGCGGACCGGGCGGCGGTCCGGGCCGGAGCGGCCGTTCCGCGACGCTCGCGAAACGGTCCACGCGGTCGGTGGAATCACCCTGACGGTGCGGCGCCTCCGGGAACACGACCCCGGGCGCTCCCGAAAATCGGAAACCCGGTCGTCCGGAGCGGTGAACGGCCCTCGGACGCGGCGGGACGGCCCGTCCTGCGGCGGGCCGACATCAGCGCAGGACACTAACGGAACCCGTATCGGATGCCAACAAGAACATGCGAAGACGCAGGTCAAGGTCGTGTCGCGGAGCGGACGAGCGTGCGTGCGGGCGGCGGAGACCACCCGGCCGCCGCCCCACCGCCGCCGAACCGGGATGCGCGTCCGGTAATGACGTTCGGTAATGTCGCCTGTTTGTGGAAGTCGTGATCCGGCGTGCACGCACCGCCGACGTCAAGGAGATCCGCAGGCTGGTCGACATGTACGCCGGGTCGGGACGACGCCTGCTGAAGAAGACCGCGGTGACGCTCTACGAGGACGTCCAGGAGTTCTGGGTCGCCGAGGACGTGCAGGCGGGCGGCCGCGTCATCGGCTGCGGGGCCCTGCACGTGATGTGGGAGGACCTCGCGGAGGTGCGGTCCGTCGCGGTGGAGCAGGGGCACGGCGGGCGCGGAATCGGCCACCGGATCGTCGTGCGATTGCTCGAAACCGCGCGGGAACTCGGCGTTCGGAGGGTGTTCTGCCTTACCTTCGAAGTGGAGTTCTTCGCCCGTCACGGTTTCCGACAGCTTCTGGGGACTCCGGTGTCGCCAGAGGTGTACGAGGAACTTCTCCGTTCGTACGACGAAGGCGTGGCCGAGTTCCTGGACCTCGACAGGGTGAAGCCGAATACCTTGGGCAACACCCGGATGTTGCTTCGCCTGGAGGACTGACCGAATGAGCGAATCCCCCCACCGCGGCCGGCCGTACCAGCCGCCGCAGGGACAGGGGTCCTACGGCCCGCCACCCTCGTACCAGGGTCCCCAGTGGCAGCAACCGCAGCACCCCCAGCAGCCCGCGCGCCCCCCGGCGCGACAGCAGTGGCAGCAGCAGCCTCCTCAGCAGCAGTGGCAGCAGCAGCCCGGTTACGACCCGGCCTACGGCGGCGGCCACGACGCGGGCCACGACGCGGGCTACGACCCCGGCTACGGGACGCCGTCCCACGGCGACGCCTATGGCGGCGTGCCGCTGGCCCCCATTCTCCGGCGCGCCGGAGCGCGCATCATCGACAACACGATCGTCGCGGTGTTCGGGTTCGCGCTCGTCCTGCCGGTCGTCGTGGGAACGGTCGGCCTGGGCCGGCCCGGCAGTTCGGCCAGGGACGAGGGCGGGATCTGGAACTGGCCGATCATCTTCACGCTGTTCTGCGTGCTGTCGGTTCTGCCGTTCATCTACGAGGCCGTGCAGTTGTCGATGTGGGGACGCACGTGGGGCAAGCGGCTCCTCGGCATCGGCGTCGTCCAGGCACGCCCCGAAGGGGAGCCGCTGACGACGACGCAGGGCGTCTGGCGCGCGGGGATCACGCACGTCGCGTACCAGCTGGGCGTGTTCTTCTTCCTGGTGCTGGCCGTGATGGTGTGGAGCTACGCCGCCTACGGGATGCTGCTGGTCTGGATCGGTGTGGTGATGGCCCACCTCTGGGCGATCTGGGACCAGCCCCTGCACCAGGCCCTGCACGACCGCTTCTCCAACACCCTGGTCATCGACGAGCGCGCGCTTTACGACCACGACCACGGGGACGACGACCACGGGCACGGCGAGACCACCGAGTTCGCGCGGTAGGACGGGGGGACGACGGCGATGGCGACGTCGCAGCCGGCACCCGAGGAACCGTCCGGGGCGGAGACCGCCGCCCCGGACGTTCCGGATTTTTCACATATCTCAGATATCCCAGGTATTTCGGATCCATCCGCGCCGGACGGGACCGCGGGCCCGACCGCGGCGGCCGTCCGGCTGCTCGCCGACCCGGGCCAGCGCCTCCTCGCCCGCATCGTCGACACGCTGATCGTCGGCCTGCCCGTCATCCTCGTCGTCCGGGAGACGGTGTCCGGCGCCGCCCTGAATCTCATCGCACCGCCCGCGATCGCGGGCTGCCTGCTCGTCTACGAGGCCGTCCAGCTCGCCCTCTGGGGACGGACGCCCGGCAAGCGCTACGCCGGGATCGAGGTCGTCCGCGCCGAGCACGTGCGGGCCGAGGCCGTCCTCGACCGGCACGACGAGGACGCCCCGCCGGACGTCCCGGGGGACGGCGGCGAACGTCCCGCGCCCGCGCCCGCCACCGACCCCGCCCGCCTCGGCGCCCTGCGCGGCGCGCTCCGGGCGGCGACCTACGCGGTTCCGATCGTGGCGCGTCCCGTTCCCGTCGCCGGGCTGCTGGCCGGCGTGTTCTGGGTCGCGAACGCGGGCCTGCTGTACGAGGGCCGGAGCCGCCAGGCGCTTCACGACAGACTCGCGGGCACCGTTGTGGTGAAACGCCCGAGCGCCGGTTCCGCGACGTTCTGACGGGCCTCTCAGGCGCCCGGGACGCACTCCGCGCACGGTCCGACCCGGTCTTCCTTCCCAAGGGTCTCCCAACGGCTTCCCAAGGACTTTGCGTGGGCTCCCAAGGGGCGCCCCAAGGCTCCTCCAGGGCTCCGGCGGTCCGCTCCCCGGCGGGCCTTCCGATCCCTTCCCGGAGGCCATCGACCTCACAACTGCCGCCGCCCCGAGGGTTTTGGGGAGTGGCCCTCCGTGTTTCGGACGCCCCCGTTCACCGGGCGAATCCCAGCTCGTTCCGGTTACGGCCGCGAAACGCGGAGGATGTGTCCCGTCCCGGATGAGCCCTCCGGTTTGGGATGGGCTCGCGGGGGCACTCGAGCCGCCCAAGGAAGTGGGACGGCGGGCGGGATTGTGTCGCTTATCAACCGATTTCGGGATGGGGTGGCGGCCGCCGCGCTTCGGCGCCGCCACGGTGCGCCGACTTCGCGTCACCGGCGAGGCAACCGATTTTCGCCCGCGGCCCCCATGACGTTATCGAGCGACATGTGCCGGTGGCGGCCCGCAAGCCCCGCCCGCAGGGGGCTGCGGGGCTCCGCGCTTTCCCGCCCGGGGGGCGCGGTTAGTGTCGTTACGCCAGGGTTAATCGGTGCTGGGCGATGTTGGTGCGCCGTACCTGTTAAGGTCCCCGGCGGACCCTTTTCCGTCTCCGCGTCCGTGGCACCGCGGGCCCGGGGTCGTCCCCATGGCTTCGCCTAACCCCCCAGGTGGGCGCGGGTGGGCAGTGACGTCGGTCACGCCCGAAAACCGCCGAGCCGGGTGGGCGCGCGCAAATTCATACGGCCTCGCCTGTCGCGCGACGGGCCGCCGAGCCGTGCCGTCCGGGATTCGCTCGAGGGTGATTACGATGAGTTACCAGGGGGGAAGGGGAGTTCATCGCGAGTGTTGAATTGTCATCCACGCACATCGCGGTATATCTTTGTCAACCAATGCAGTTTGCTCCAGCGAAAGGTCTGTCCTCATGGCACAGAAGGTTCAGGTGCTTCTCCTCGACGACCTCGACGGCGGTGAGGCGGACGAGACCGTGACGTTCTCGCTCGACGGCGCCTCCTACGAGATCGATCTGAGTGACGCCAACGCAAAGAAGCTGCGGGATTCCCTGCAGCCGTTCGTGGAGAAGGCGCGCAAGGCGGGCACTGTCAGCCGCAACAAGCGGCGCCAGCGCGGGGCGTCCAGCCGTGAGCGCAGCGCCGAGATCCGGACCTGGGCCAAGAACAATGGCATCAAGGTCAATGAGCGCGGCCGCATCCCCGCCCACGTGATCGAGAAGTACGAGGCGGCCCACTGACCCGGCCGGCCGGCGGCCCGCCTCCGTCCGCGGGGCGGGCCGTTCGCATCCGCCCCGCACGCGACGCGCGTGGCGCCGGGCCCGATGCGAGCCCGGCGGGACGGGCCGCACGCGCGCCGGCGCGTCCGGGGATTCGTCGAAGGTGAAGTCCTTCTTCAGGAAGAAGACGACGCGTCACATCGTTCTTCCGGAGGACCGCACGAGCGCGACTCGCCAACGGCATGTTCCGTCCGGCCGGACGGAACGAGTTCGTTCGCTTGTGGCGTAGCGTCCCGGACGTTTCGCGGGACGCGCGACGAGGTAGACCCGGCCGTCAAGGCACACCTTCTCCGAACTCGGCCGCGCATCGAACGACCTGCGGAAAGCCCCCGTTCGCTTGGGGCGTAGCGGGAACATGACGCGCCGATGCGGTAGTTGGATGAGACTGAACAGCGCATAGCTGGGGAACGTCTCCTGGTGGGAGTGCACCGGGTGGCCTCCTCGGGGCGGGCTAGCATGCGGAAGGACAGTTCCGGACGTTCCGGACTCTGCCCAACCGCTCTGTGAGGAGCGACGAGATGTTCGAGAGGTTCACCGACCGCGCGCGGCGGGTTGTCGTCCTGGCACAGGAAGAAGCCAGGATGCTCAACCACAACTACATCGGCACCGAGCACATCCTCCTGGGTCTGATCCACGAGGGTGAGGGTGTCGCCGCAAAGGCTCTGGAGAGCCTGGGGATCAGCCTTGAGGCGGTGCGCCAGCAGGTCGAGGAGATCATCGGCCAGGGCCAGCAGGCGCCGTCGGGCCACATCCCGTTCACTCCGCGCGCCAAGAAGGTCCTTGAGCTGTCACTGCGCGAGGCGCTGCAGCTAGGCCACAACTACATCGGCACCGAGCACATCCTGCTGGGCCTGATCCGCGAGGGCGAAGGCGTCGCGGCGCAGGTCCTGGTGAAGCTGGGCGCCGACCTGAACCGGGTGCGGCAGCAGGTCATCCAGTTGCTGCACGGTTACCAGGGCAAGGAGCCGGCCGCCTCGGGCGGCCCTTCGGAGGCGGCTCCCTCCACCTCCCTCGTGCTGGACCAGTTCGGCCGCAACCTGACGCAGGCCGCGCGCGAGGGCAAGCTCGACCCGGTCATCGGCCGGGACAAGGAGATCGAGCGGGTCATGCAGGTGCTGTCCCGCCGCACGAAGAACAACCCCGTCCTGGTGGGCGAGCCCGGCGTCGGCAAGACCGCCGTCGTCGAGGGCCTCTCCCAGAAGATCGTCAAGGGCGAGGTGCCCGAGACGCTGAAGGACAAGCAGCTCTACACCCTCGACCTCGGCGCGCTGGTCGCCGGGTCCCGCTACCGCGGTGACTTCGAGGAGCGGCTGAAGAAGGTCCTGAAGGAGATCCGCACCCGGGGCGACATCATCCTGTTCATCGACGAGCTGCACACGCTCGTCGGCGCGGGCGCCGCCGAGGGCGCGATCGACGCCGCCAGCATCCTCAAGCCGATGCTGGCCCGCGGCGAACTCCAGACCATCGGCGCCACCACCCTCGACGAGTACCGCAAGCACCTGGAGAAGGACGCCGCGCTCGAGCGCCGGTTCCAGCCGATCCAGGTCGCCGAGCCGTCGCTGGCGCACACCATAGAGATCCTCAAGGGCCTGCGGGACCGCTACGAGGCGCACCACCGAGTGTCGATCACCGACGGCGCGCTCGTCTCGGCCGCGCAGCTCGCCGACCGCTACATCAGCGACCGGTTCCTGCCCGACAAGGCGATCGACCTCATCGACGAGGCCGGCTCGCGCATGCGGATCCGCCGTATGACCGCGCCGCCGGACCTGCGCGAGTACGACGAGAAGATCGCCGACGTCCGCCGCGACAAGGAGTCCGCGATCGACGCGCAGGACTTCGAGAAGGCCGCGGCGCTGCGCGACTCCGAGAAGCAGCTGCTCGGCCAGAAGGCGCAGCGGGAGAAGGAGTGGAAGGCCGGCGACATGGACGTCGTCGCCGAGGTCACCGACGAGCTCATCGCCGAGGTCCTCGCCACCGCCACCGGCATCCCGGTGTTCAAGCTGACCGAGGAGGAGTCCTCGCGCCTCCTGCGCATGGAGGACGAGCTCCACAAGCGGGTCATCGGCCAGGAGGACGCCATCAAGGCGCTCTCCCAGTCGATCCGCCGCACCCGCGCCGGCCTGAAGGACCCGAAGCGTCCCGGCGGCTCGTTCATCTTCGCCGGCCCGTCCGGCGTCGGTAAGACCGAGCTGTCCAAGACGCTCGCCGAGTTCCTGTTCGGCGACGAGGACGCGCTGATCCAGCTCGACATGTCCGAGTTCATGGAGAAGCACACGGTCTCCCGCCTGTTCGGCTCCCCGCCCGGCTACGTCGGGTACGAGGAGGGCGGCCAGCTGACGGAGAAGGTCCGCCGCAAGCCGTTCTCGGTCGTCCTGTTCGACGAGATCGAGAAGGCCCACCAGGACATCTTCAACAGCCTTCTGCAGATCCTGGAGGACGGCCGCCTCACCGACGCGCAGGGCCGCGTCGTGGACTTCAAGAACACCGTCATCATCATGACGACGAACCTGGGGTCCAAGGACATCTCCAAGGGCGTCTCGATGGGCTTCGCCCGGCAGAACGACGAGCAGGGCTCGTACGACCGGATGAAGGCCAAGGTCTCCGAGGAGCTCAAGCAGCACTTCCGGCCCGAGTTCCTCAACCGTGTCGACGACACGGTCGTGTTCCACCAGCTCACCCCGAAGGAGATCATCCAGATCGTCGATCTGATGATCGCCAAGGTGGACGAGCGGCTCCGCGACCGCGACATGGGCATCGAGCTCCGCCAGGAGGCCAAGGACCTGCTCGCCGAGCGCGGTTACGACCCCGTCCTGGGCGCCCGGCCGCTGCGCCGCACGATCCAGCGCGAGATCGAGGACCAGCTGTCGGAGAAGATCCTGTACAGCGAGCTCAAGTCCGGCCAGATCGTGATCGTGGGCGTCGAGGGCACCGGCGAGGACGCGAAGTTCACCTTCAAGGGCGTCCCGAAGCCGACCACCGTCCCCGACAGCCCGCCCCCGATCGAGGGCGCGGTCAACTTCAACAAGGACTGACCCAAGGGCCGACGGGTCCGACCGGCCGTCCTGCTTAAGAGGCCCGCACCGCGAGGTGCGGGCCTTTTGGGTTTTTTTGGCAAACACGTTAAGTAAGTGTCCGGTAGCGGATAGTCTTCGAACATGCCATCGAAGGACCACGAGCTTCCGCTGGAGATGGTGCGCAACCAGCCTGAGCTCGTCCCAGAACTACTCCGCAGGGTGTTCCACGAGGACATCCCCGACATCCCCGACGAAGTTGGTGCAACCCTGACATCGGAGTCCTATAACGCATTCCATCCGCAGGAACTCCGCTGCGATGCGACCGTCCTCCTCGGCGATCCGGCGAAGCCCTCGCTGGGCATCATCACCGAGTCGCAGCTGAGGCACGATCCCGACAAGAACTACAGTTGGCCCGCGTACGTGGCGAACTTTCGGCTGCGCCACAAGTGCGACACGATCCTGCTCGTGTTCTGCCCGGACGAACAGGTCGCCCGCTCCTGCGCCAACCCCATCCGCATGGGACACCCGAACTGGGACCTCAAGCCCCTGACCTTTCACCCCGGGAAGCTGACCCCCATCACGGACCCGAAGCAAGCACGAGAGCTCCCCGAACTCGTGTTCCTCAGCGCCCCCGCGCACGTCGAAGGCCCGTATCAGGAAGCCGTCCTGACCTGCTATGCCGAGGCCGTCGACGAGGTGGCCCAACACCGGAGCGTCGATGTCGCCAAGAAGTATGATGACTACGCGTCGTCACAGGTTTCCGCCTCAGTCCGCAAACTCATGGAGGAATACATGCAGGCCGCCGGTTACGAGTGGAAGTCGGAGTTCGCCATCCACCACCGCGCGGAAGGACGCGAGCAGGGGCGCGAGCAGGGGCGCGAGGAAGGTCTTGCGGAGGGGAGTGTCCGCCAAGCGGTCAGGCTGACGCTGCTCATGCTGGCCAAGCGTCAGGTGTCCGTTTCGGACGATGCGCGTAGGCGGATTACGGCGTGCACGGACCTCGAGCAGGCCGAGGAGTGGGCGTTGCGCGCCGCGACGGTGGCCTCGGCCGACGAACTCTTCGACTGCAAGGCGTCGGAGGATGAGATGATCCGCCGCGCTCAGGAGCCCGCCGGCGCGCAGCCCGATCAGTAGGCGGACCGGGGACGTCCGCACGACCTTGCGGTGCCCGTGAGGAAAGCTTGCGTCGCTGCGGTGAATCCGCTCGAGACGTTCGACCGGGGTCGGTTCTATGGCAGGGGTTCGCCGGTCTCCAGGAGGGTCTTGAGCCCGGAGAGGAGTTCGGGCCAGCCCTCGCCGACCATGCCGAGCATCACGCTGTCCGGCTGGAAGCCGTCGTGGACGACGGTGAGCTTGACCTTGTCGCCGCGCGGTTCGAGGTCGAAGGTGACGCGGGTGCGCCGTTCGTCGCGGAGCTTGGCGAGGACGTCCGGGCTCACTCCGGCGGCTTCGGCCCACTCGGCCGTGGGGGTGTGCCAGGTGTAGGAGAGGCGGCGGGGCGGATCGGACTCCAGGACGACCTGTTCGGGGTCGGCGGTCTTCCGCCCGTTCTCCTCCCAGGTCATGGTCGATCCCGGGGACCAGTCGGTCTCGAAGGCCACACCCCAGTAGCGGCTGGTGAAGGCCGGGTCGGTGAGGGCCTGCCAGAGGCGCTCCGGCGTGGTCCTGATGTACGTCGTGTAGACGAAGGTGTCGTCGCTCATGGGGCTCTCCTCCAGTGCGGACTTGAGGTCGGCGATGGCTTGCGCGCGCTCGCGGTCGTACTGACGGATCCACCGTTCGGCGATCGCGTTGATGGGCGCCGCGTTGAGGAAGTGCAGCTTCTCCCTCCCGCGCCGGACGGGCGTGACCAGTTCGGCCTCCTCCAGTAGGGCCAGGTGTTTGCTGACCGACTGGCGGGTCATGTCCAGCCCGGCGCACAGCTCCCGCAGCGTCTGCCCGTTGCGGTTGTTGAGGCTGTCGAGCAGGCGCCGGCGGGTGGGGTCGGCCAGGGCCCTGAACACCGCGTCCATCGCGCCTCCGGCAAATAGGCAACCATCTGACTGCCCAATATGGGCAGCCGATCGGCTGCACGTCAACGCGCGCGAGCTCGCCGCGGGGCGGACGGGGCGGACGGGACGGACGGGACGGAGGGTCAGGCGGGGATGTCGTCGGGGGACAGGGTGGAGAGCTGCTCCCGGGTGGGCTCGGTTCCGGCGCTCGCGAGCTGCTCGGTGCGGCGGGCGTGGGCGGTGACGGCCGCGCGGAAGAGCTTGTCGATCTCGCGGCCGTTGCCGTCCCGGTACCGGTCGCGGTGGGCGTTCAGGTGCGTCGCGAGGGCCTTGCGGGCGTCCTGGGGGACGAGGTAGTCCGCCCCGGCGGCCTTGCCCAGGAAGATCGACATGAGGCCGGGGACGTCGTACGGCCGGAACTCGAGGGTGCGGGCGAACCGGGAGGCGAGGCCCGGGTTGACGGCGATGAACCCCTCCATCTCGGCGGTGTAGCCCGCGGCGACGACCACGACCTCGTCGCGGTGGTCCTCCATGAGCTTGACGAGGGTGTCGATGGCCTCCTGCCCGAAGTCGTGCCCGGTGCCGGCCGGACGGGACAGGGTGTACGCCTCGTCGACGAACAGCACGCCGCCGCGCGCCTGGTCGAACACGTCCGCCGTCTTCTTCGCCGTGTGCCCGACGTACTGGCCGACGAGGTCGACGCGGGCCGCCTCGACGACCTGGCCCTGGGCGAGGACGCCGAGGGCCGCGAGGAGCTCGCCGTAGAGCCGGGCGACCGTGGTCTTGCCGGTGCCCGGCGGGCCCGCGAAGACGAGGTGCCCGGTGAACGGCTCGACCTCCAGGCCCGCGGCGCGGCGGCGGCGCGCGGCGCTGAGGACGTCCAGGAGGTCGTGGATCTCGCGCTTGACGTCGTCGAGTCCGGTCATCGCGTCGAGCCGGTCGAGGACGCCGCGGACCTGCGCGGAGTCCCGGGCCTCCCCGAACCGGACGGCGAGTCCGGTGTCGACGTCGAGGTCCTCGGCGAGCAGTTCGGACAGTTCGTCGCCGGACGGCAGGTCGTCCCGTTCGGCGAGCCGCTGCGCCTGCCGTTCGACCGCGGCCTCGAAGACGCGCCGCGCCGCGCGCCCGTTGCCGAAGCCGGAGTCGCGCTTCACGGACGTGAAGTGCGCGAGGACCGCGTCGCGGGCGTCGCCCGACAGCCGGTAGCCGTCCCGGTTCGCGTGCAGCTCGACGATCTCGAGGAGCTCGGACGGGCTGTAGTGCTCGAAGTCGACGGTGCGGGAGATCCGGGAGGCGAGGCCCGGGTTGGCGGCCATGAACTCGCGCATCTCCGCCGGGTAGCCGGCCGCGATCACGACGACCTCGTCGCGGTGGTCCTCCATGAGCTTGACGAGGGTGTCGATGGCCTCCCGCCCGAAGTCGACGCCGGTCGCCGGGCGCGACAGCGCGTACGCCTCGTCGATGAACAGCACGCCGCCGCGCGCCTCGTCGAACATCTGCGTCGTCTTCAGGGCGGTGCCGCCGACGTGCTCGGAGACCAGGTGCGAGCGCCCGACCTCGACGAGCTGCCCGGTGGAGACGACGCCGAGCGCCGCGAGGAGCCGTCCGTACAGTCGCGCGACGGTCGTTTTGCCGGTCCCCGGGGGGCCGGCGAACACCATGTGCCGTCCGATCGCCGGTCCGGGCGGCAGGCCCGCGAGCCGCCGCTGCTCGGCGACCTTCTGCAGGTTCCGGATCTTGAGGATCTCGCGCTTGACGCCGCCGAGGCCGATCATCGCCTCGAGTTCGGCGATCAGGTCGTCCTCGCTCTCCCCGTCGTTCGGTGGCTCGTCCGGTTCCGGGACGGTGGGCGACGACTCGTCCTGGACGTCCCCCGGCGCCGCCTGCTCCGCGTCGAAGTCGTACATGTCGGGCCGCGCGTTCCGCTCGCTCGTGAGCCCCTCGATCCGGACGCGCGCCCGCTGCGACGTCGCGACGCCCGCGCCCCGCCCGTCCACGACCGTGCAGTCGCGCAGCGTCAGCTCGGCCCCGGGGTGCGCGCCCACGCCCTCGTCGCCGCTGCCGGTGACGGTCGTCCCGTCGAACAGCCCGTTGCCGCCGTCCAGGACGTTGAGCCCGACGACGCCCGCCCCCTCGACCCGGCCCCGGACGAACGTGACGTTCCCGGCCTCGCCGATCGCCACGCCGTTCTGCGGCGGCCCGATGATCTCGCAGTCCTCGAACGTTCCGGACGCGCCCTCGACGAGCATCCCGGTCCGCTTCGGCGCCTCCATCCGGACGCGCCGCGCGATCACGGTCCCGCCGCGCGCGGCCCACAGCGCCTCCCGGCCCGCGTCCTTGATCAGGCAGTCCTCGACGAGGGCGACGCCGTTGTCGGCGACGACGACCGCCGACTCCCTCGACCCGCGGACGGCGGTGTTGCGGATGACGATGTCCGCGCGGTCGTCCACCCGGATCCCCGACACCCCCGAGTCGCTGATCGTGCACTGCTCGATCAGCGGCCGGGCGCCCTCGGTGACCCAGACGCCGTTCCCGCCGGCCTTCTCCACCACGCACGACCGCAGGGTCACCGAGCTGCCCATCCGCAGCGCGATCGCGTTCTGCTCGGTGCCGGTGACCGTCGTGCCCTCCAGCAGCCCGGACGCGGACGCGTACACGACCACCCCGTCCTCGACCCGGCACCCCTTGAGCGCGAGCCGCCCCCCGCTCCACGCCCGCACCGCGACCGACCCGCGGCGGCTGACGAACTCGCAGTCCTCCGCGAGGACGCTGCCGTCCTTGACGTTGAGCGCGCAGCCGTCCTCGTTCCAGTTCCGGACGGTGATGCCCTGCAGGGTGACGTGCCCGGTGAGCTCCATCGTCGCGTTGGTGGCGCCGTCCAGGGTGACCGTGCCGGGGCCGTCCATGGCGCTCAGCACGAAGTCGCTCGAGCTGCGGAACCCCGTGTTCGGGTACTGCCCCGGCTCGATCAGGATGTGCCGCCCCGCCGCGGCGTGATGCGTCGTCGCCTGCAGCGCGTCCAAGACGCTCCGGAACGCCCGGGGGGAGGTCTGTGAAACGACCAGACGCAGCAACGCCCCTCCTCACGAAAAACCAGGATCACCGCCATGGTGCCATTCGGTGAGATGCGGGGCGATACCGCTCCGGTTCGCACGGCGAACCCGCGCCGGGCCGCCTCCCCGGACGGCGCGCGGACCGAGACCGGAGCCGGCGCCGGTCAGCGGACGCCGCGGGGGCGGAACTGGACACTGATGCGCGGGCCGGCCGCGCGGGCGCTCTTGGGGACGGCGTGCTCCCAGGTCCGCTGGCAGCTGCCGCCCATCACGATGAGGTCGCCGTGCCCGAGGTCGCGGCGCACCGTCCGTCCGCCGCCGCCCCGGGGGCGCAGCAGCAGGCTGCGCGGCGTGCCGACCGACAGGATCGCGACCATCGTGTCGTGGGTGGCGCCGCGCCCGATCGTGTCGCCGTGCCAGGCGACGCTGTCGCGCCCGTCCCGGTACAGGCACAGCCCGGCCGTCCGGAACGGTTCGCCCAGCTCGGACGCGTAGTGGGCGTCGAGCGCGGCCTTCGCGTCGGCGAGCACCGGATCGGGGAGGTCGGCGCCCTCGTCGTAGAAGGCGAGCAGGCGCGGGACGTCGACGACCCGCTCGTACATGCGCCGCCGCTCGCCGCGCCACGGGACGGACGCCAGCAGCCGCTCGAACAGCGCGTCCGCGCCGGGGATCCAGCCGGGGAGGACGTCGATCCACGCCCCGTGCGACAGCCCCGTCCGGTGCGCCTCGGCGAGCGGCCGCGGGCCCGTCCCGTCCGTGAAGTCCAGCAGCGACCCTTGGAACATGCCCACCACCGTACCCGCTCGCCGCGAACACGCGTTCGAAGAACGTCGCCCACCTGCGACGACGGCGACGGCCGGGCGTCACCGTCGGAAGATGACCACCAGCACCCGCAGCGCCAGGACGGAGCAGACCACGAGCATGCAGTAGCCGAGGAACTGGTACAGGGAGACGTCCGTTCCCATTGCCGGGCCGCCCCTCAGCCCGAGCAGCATCACCGCCATGATCCCGGCCGTCGACGCGAGGATCGTCAGCAGGACCTGCTGGAGCAGGCCGGTGACCGTCCGGCGGTCGCGCTCGTCGCCGAACAGCCGGACGTTCAGGGTGAGCCGGCCCGCCTCCGCCGCCGCGGTGATGCGGTCGAGCCTGCGCGGGAGCCGCCGCAGCATCGGCAGCATGCCCATGACCTCGTCGCTCACCGCCTCCTGCAGCGACGACGGCCGCAGCCGCTCCCGCAGGTACGTCTCGCCGAACGACTGCGCCTCCGTCACGATGCCGAACCCGGGCGCCAGCTCCGTCAGCCCGCCCTCCAGCGTCGCCAGCGCCCGGAACACCGCCGCGATCTCCGGCGGCACCGCCAGCTCGAACCGCGCGACCAGCCGGAACAGCTCGGTGAACATCGTCATGTCGGGGGCGCTGCCGGGCCCGAGGTGCCGGGTCATGAACGCGCCGAGCGCCCGCGCGAGGCCCTGCTCGTCCAGTTCGTCCGGACGCGCGACCATCTCCAGGAACGCGTCGGTGACGCCCACCGTGTCCCCGCGGTTCATCGCCAGCAGCAGCCGCTGCAGGCACGCCCGCAGCTCCGCGTCGAGCCGCCCGACCGACCCGAAGTCGATCAGGCCGAGCCGTCCGTCGTCGAGCAGCAGGATGTTGCCCGGGTGCGGGTCGGCGTGGAACGTGCCGTCCACGACGATCTGCCGCAGTACCGTGTCCAGCAGCGCCTGCGCGAGCTTCGACCGGTCCATCCCGCGCTCGTCGATGAGCGGCCCCGCCTGGCTCAGCGCCGTCCCCGCCAGCCGCTCCATCACCAGCACCCGGCCCGTGCACAGGTCGTCGAACGGCCGCGGGATCAGGACGCCCGTGCTCCGCGCGGCCGCGACCGACGCCATGTTCCGCGCCTCGACCCGGAAGTCGAGCTCCTCCTTCAGCGCGTCCGCGAACCCGTCGGCGAGGTCGACGACGCCGAACGCCCGCGCCCACCCGGCCCGCTGGTGCAGCGTCCGCGCGAGCCGCCCGACGATGTCGAGGTCGCGCTCCACGACCGTCCGGATCCCCGGCCGCTGGATTTTCACCACGACGTCCTCGCCCGACCGCAGCCGCGCCGTGTGCACCTGCGCCACCGACGCCGCCGCCAGCGGCGTCCGGTCGAACTCGGCGAACACCTCCTCGGGCGCCGCGCCCAGTTCGTCCCGGACGACCTGTTCGATGTGCTCCCAGGGGACGGGCGCCGCGCGGTCCTGCAGCCGTCCCAGCGCGGCGACGAACTCCGGTGGCAGCACGTCCCGGCGCGTCGACAGCACCTGCCCGAGCTTGACGAACGCGACGCCGCCCTGTTCGAGCGCCTCCGTCAGCGACCGCGCGAGCCGCACGCGCTCGTTCTCGGTGCTCGGCCCCCGCTTCGCGCGTCCCCGCAGGTACGGGCCGAAGCCGTGCCGGAGGAAGATGAACGATATCTGCCAGTACCGCCGCGTCCGCGAAATGCGCGACCGGACACTTCCGAACCAGTACAGCGGCGACGGAATCGATCCCGTCGGGACGAACGCCTCCCACAGCACCAGAACGGTCATCGACACCAGGACCGCGCACGCGAAGCCGAGCACCACGAACCACAGCGTCGCCGTGACCTGGCGCCGCGGGTCGATCCCGGCGAACAGCGCGGCCGCGACCGGGCTCGCCACCGCCTGGCCGACCGCGCCCGCCACGATCGTCCGGACCAGCGAGAACCGCATGTTCAGCAGCCGCCGCGCGCCGAAGGCCAGCGCCAGCGTGTTGATCAGCGTCCCGGCGGCGAACGCCAAGACCGTAACGGCGGAATCCATGCGGGCGACATTAGCGGCGACATCACCCCGGACCCTCCCACCGGCGGACGAGGCCGTCCCTCCGGCGGGGGAGTCAGAATTCGGTCATCAGGCCGCGCAGGAAATCGACCGTCCAGGCCGGTCGCGCCGCGCGGATGGCCAGCAGATCCATGATCTCCTGGTAGCGGGACGCTTCGTGCCCCTCGGGATACCGCGCCCCGGTGAGCTGCTCGAGGTAGACGGCGTCGTCCAGTTCGAACTGCGCGAACCGCATGATCGTGATCGGGCCGCCGAGCGCCAGGTGCCCGCCCGCCGAGAACGGCAGGATCTGCACGTTCACGTTGTGCAGGTGCTCGGCGACGTCGATCAGATGCGCGATCTGGCCGCGCATCGTCGCCGGTCCGCCGATCGGACGGCGCAGCGCCGCCTCGTCGATGATCGCCCACAGCGTCGCCGCGCCCACCGGGCGGTGCAGGATCCCCTGCCGGTTCATCCGGACGGTGAGCCGCCGGTCCATCCCGTCGTGGTGGGCGTCGTGATGCTCCAGGGCGATGACCGCCCGCGCGTACTCGCGCGTCTGGAGCAGGCCCGGAACGTACTGCACCTCGTAGTTCCGGATGGTCGTCGCCGACTGCTCCAGCCCGAGGAACTGCTCGAACCAGCTCGGCAGCACGTCCCCGTACCCGTTCCACCAGCCGGGCCTCTTCGCCTCCCGGACGAGCTCGACCAGCGTCTTGCGCTCCGCCGCGTCGCGCACGCCGTACAGATCGAGCAGGTCGAGCACGTCGCGTTCCTTGAACCCGTGCCGGCCCAGCTCCAACCGGCTGATCTTGGACGCCGAAGCGCGGATGGCCTTCCCCGCCTCCGCGCACCCGATCCCGTTCCGCTCCCGCATCCGCCGCAGCCGCGCGCCGATCTGCATGCGCAGCGCGGTCGGTCCCGCCTGCATATTGTCCAGCACAAGATCTCCATTGTCTCGTGACGACCATGTGAGCTTCTCACAGACAATGGGATTTCCGCAGGGAACCGCCGATCGGAGGCGGGTAACGGTCAGCCTTTCCGGTAAATCGGGAAGGACCCAAGGAGCGTTCCAAAATGACCGGGCTCCCATTTCCAGCGCCCGTTCAAGATCCATTCCTGGTGAGCAGTCCGTACTGTAGCGCCCGCAGCACCGCGCGGGTCCGATCCCGGACCCCCAGCTTCGCCAGCAGGCTCGACACGTGGTTCTTCACCGTGCCCTCCGCCAGCCGCAGCGCGTCGGCGATCTCCCGGTTCGCGTACCCGCCCGCCAGCAGTCGCAGGATCTCCAGCTCCCGCTCCGTCAGCGGTTGCGGCGGCGGCAGGTCGTCGATCGGCTCCGGCAGCCGCGGCACCGCCCGCAGCAGCCGCTCGGTCAACGCCGGCCGCACCAGCGAGCCGCCCCCCGCGAGCGTCCGGATCGCCCCGACGACCTCCTCCAGCGTCACGTCCTTCAGCAGGTACCCGTCCGCCCCCGCCCGCAGCGCCCGCAGCACCAGCTCGTCGTCGTCGAACGTCGTCAGCACCAGCGTCGGCACGTCGATGCCGCGCTCCCGCAGGGCCGTCAGCGTCGCGATCCCGTCCCGTCCGGGCATCCGCAGGTCCAGCAGCAGGACGTCCGGCGCCTCGGCCTCGACCACCCGCAGGGCCTCGTCCCCGTCCGCCGCCTCCGCCGCGACCGTCACCTCCGGCGACAGCTCCAGCAGGTGCCGGATGCCCTGCCGCACGAGCGTCTGGTCGTCGACCACGCACACCCGGATCGTCCCCGGGCTCACGAGGGCACCCGCATCCGGTCGCCGGCGGCCCCCGCGTCGGGCGACGGCACCCGCACCCGCACGCCGAAGCCGTTGCGCGTGTCGAACGAGACCTCGCCCCCGAGCTGCCCCACCCGCTCCCGCATCCCCGCGAGCCCGTTGCCCAACCGGAGCACGGACGTCCCGCACCCGTCGTCCCGCGCGCTCAACACCACCCCGTCACCCTCCCGCACGACCTCGACCCACAGGTTCCGGGCCTCCGCGTGCCGGATCGCGTTCGTCACGACCTCCTGCACGCACCGGATGAGCGCCGCGGCGCACGCCTCGTCCGGCTCCACACCCTCGTCCACACGCAGGTGCACGCGCGGCTGCGGCAGATCGGCCACGACCTCCCGCAGCGCCCGATCGAGCGGCACCGTCCGTCCGCGCAGCTCCCCGACCGCCGTGCGGACGTCCCCCAGCAGGTCCCGTGCGAGCCCCCGCGCCCGTTCGACGTGCGCCTTCGCGGGCTCGTCGCTCCGGTGCGCGGCCACCTCGAGTTCGAGCACCAGCGCGGTCAGCTGGTGCCCCAGCAGATCGTGCAGCTCCCGCGCGATCCGGAGCCGCTCGCCCGACCGGCTCGACTCCGCCAGCAACTCCGTCGCCGCCCGCAGTTCGGCGTTCGCGACCGCCAGCCGCCGGCTCGTCTCCGCGTTCCGCAGCTCGCTCAGCACCGCCCAAACAGCCGACACCTGCAGCATCGCGTAGATGGCCGATGACAACACGACGTCCATCGTCGAGCCGTCCCGCAGCACCGCGGCGGTTCCGACCATCCCGCTGTTGAGGAGCAGGAAACCGACGACCGCCCGCATGCCGACGAAGTGCGCGCTCATGGCGGTGACGAAGACGAGCAGGATGGCCGTCCACTCGACCTCGGGCGCGAGCAGCACCGCCGCGACCGCCGCCGCCTCGACCCCGCCGAAGAACGGACCGGGCCGCGCGGCGACGAACGTGGAGATCAGCAGCACCAGGAAGAGGCCGTAGAAGACCCACCACAGCCACACCGGCCCCACGGTCGGCCGCTCCCCGTCGAGTTGCGACAGCGCCACCGGACAGGCGATGACCAGGCAGACCCCCACCAGGCACGCCGTCCCCCACCGTTCCAGACGCGAGTCGGCCATGCCCCGAGAGTACGGTCAGTCCGTGCGGGCCACCCGTGCCGGAAGTCACGTGACCACAGGCACCCGACAAGGAGGATCGCGCCGCCTAGCGTCCGAAGCGTGATCGAAGTCGAATCCCTGACCAAGCGCCACGGCGACGTACTGGCCGTCGACGACCTCAGCTTCACCGTCGCACCCGGCGAGATCTTCGGCATCCTGGGCCCGAACGGAGCGGGCAAGACGACCACCGTCGAGTGCGTCGCGGGCGTGCAGCGTCCCGACGCCGGCCGCATCCGCGTCCTGGACCTCGACCCCCGCCGCGACTGCACCCGCCTCCGCCGGATCGTCGGGGTCCAGCTCCAGAACAGCCACCTGCCCGAAGCCCTCAAGGTCGGCGAGGCGCTGACGCTCTACCGCTCGTTCTACTCGGACGGCGCAGACCCGGCCAAACTCCTGGGCGACCTCAACCTCGAACACCTCCGGAACGCCCCCTACGGCGCGCTCTCCGGCGGCGAGGCCCAACGCCTGTCCATCGCCCTCGCCCTCATCGGCAAGCCCCGCATAGCGATCCTGGACGAGCTCACCACCGGCCTCGACCCCCAGGCCCGCCGCGACACCTGGGACCTCGTCACCCAGATCCGCGACACCGGAGTGACGATCATCCTCGTCAGCCACTTCATGGACGAGGCCCAACGCCTCTGCGACCGCCTAGCCATCATCGACCGCGCCCGCCTCGTCGCCCTCGACACCCCCGAGGGCCTCATCGCCCGCGTGGACGCACCACAGCGCGTCCACGTGAAGACCCCGACGCCCCTGGACCCGGCCATCTTCGAGAACGACCGGCAGATCGACGACATCCACACCGAGCACACGCGAACGGCCATCACCGGCACCGGCAACCTCCTCCACCGGGTCACCGCGACGCTCCTCGACAACGACATCACCGCGACCGAAACACGCCTCGAGGAAGCGACCCTCGAAGACGCGTTCCTCACCCTCACCGGCCGGAGGTTCGAGTGACCCCCCGCGCGTACGCCCTGCTCACCTGGACCGAGGCCAAGCTCGTCGCCCGCGACACCGCCGGCCTGATCGTCCCCCTCGCCCTCCCGACCCTCATCATGGTGATGAACGGCCTCGGCTCGTCCGAGCCGACGAACGACTTCGAGGGCCTCACGGCGTTCGACGCGTACGTCCTCCCGCTGACCCTCGCCATGATCGTGGCGCTGATCGGCATTGTGAACATGCCGTCCTTCCTGGCGGCCTACCGCAAGACCGGCATCCTCCGCCGCCTCTCCGTAACCCCGGCCAACCCCTTGGCGGTCCTGGGAGCCCAAGCCGCGGTAGCCCTGGCCCACACCCTCGCAGGCGTGACAATCGCCCTGGTCATAGCCAGATTCGCCTTCGACGCCGCCCTTCCCCGAGCACCCCTCACCACCGCCGCGACGTTCGCCCTGGCAACCGCCGCGATGTTCGCCGTCGGCCTCCTGATAGCCGCAGTGGCCCCGACCCCCAACTCCGCGGTCGCGATCGGCCTCCTCACCTTCTTCGCCACCATGGCCACCGGCGGCGGCTTCGGCACCCGAGACAACCTCCCCGACTGGCTGGCAGCCATAGGCGCCCACCTCCCCTACGGCGCAGCCCTAGACGCCCTGAGCAACGCCTGGACAGGCAGCACGCCACCCCTAGCGGCCATAGCAGCCCTGACATCAACAGCCCTCGCCTGTACAGCCATAGCCGCCAAAACCTTCCGTTGGCTATAGAGTACATATTTTGATAATAGGTGGAAAAATGGTGAAATGTAGTAAAATTGGGATGTCTGGCGACCCTAGCTCACGTGTCGGTATCGGCAAGTGTTAACGCTCCCAGGGATGCTTTTGGCTTGTGATGTAATAGTAGAATGAAATGTCCTCCGGTGCATGAACTGCCTCCTCGCCGTCCGTGCCCAGCAAGAGCACCCAACCCTTTAGAGCGAGGTATAGTTAGGGCCGGGTTTTGTATGATAGAAGGGCCGGTTCCGTTCTGAGCCCAGACTATGTCGGCCTTGCGGCCATCCCGGGTTCGGTATCTCGCCATGCATTACTCGATAGCAGCCTATCGACGACCCGTTCAACGCTTGTGAGGCGGTCGCCCACCCTGACGCCTAGTTACTCTTAGTCGTCGCTCGGTTGCGCGTCGAAATGGTGACCTCTTGTGTATGGCTAGGTAGTCCCTGTGGATGCCAAGATTGACGAGTGGTCACCTACAGGCGGACATTCGGTGAGATCCCCGGGCACCCGGAGCGTGCGGTCTATAGGAATCGTGAGGAAGTCCGGCTTGCGGGGCTCCATGCACACAAGCAGGCAGGAATCTCAGGGACAGCCCGTGAGGGTGCTGACGCGATCGTTCTCAATGGTGGTTACCCGGACGATCGTGACTACGGCGACGTACTCGTCTACACCGGCCACGGAGGACAGGACACGCGGAAGCAGCAGATCGCCGACCAGTCCCTTGATGATTCAGGGAATGCGGCACTGGTAAAGAGCCAGCTGGATGGTTTGCCTGTCCGAGTGATCCGTGGGTTCGAAGAGGATTCGCCATATGCCCCGGAGGAGGGGTATCGGTACGATGGCTTGTATCGCGTCGTTCGGCACTGGTTCAAGACTCGTAACGATGGCTTTCGGGTTTGTCAATTTCGGATGGTCAAACTAGGTAGCGCCTTCGACGTGCCAAGTTCCGACATCTCCCCTGAAGATCTAGATGACCTCGATCAAGTGGAGCCGGTAGGGCCAGTGGAGCGCACCTTGGCCATGGTCAACAGACTTAATCGCCGGGTGGAGGTCGTTAGGAACGTCAAGGGATGGCATGGAAACTGTTGTCAGGTTTGTGGTAGAAGTGTTGAACTGCCGAGTGGTCCAAGTAGTGAGGCTGCGCACATCAAGGGCCTTGGCGTTCCTCATTGTGGGCCAGATGTTGAAGAGAACACGCTTTGCCTGTGTCCGAATGACCACCTTCGGTTCGACAACGGGGCAATCTATCTGACCGATGACCTTGAAATCGTTAACGCCTTGACCGGTGTCATCGGTGAGCGGATACGGACGGTCCGAGCGCACCGGATCTCCATCGAGTATGTTCGGTATCATCGGAACTGTTGGACCAGAGCCGAGACTGAATAGGCCGGCTCTTCAGCCGGAGTTGCGATTGTTGCACTACGGCAGGTCGAGCCGGCCTGCCTTGATGTCGTCCAGGAGTTCCGCCCACTCGGCCCGGCGGAGAGCTAGCAATGGCCCGTCGGGGTCCTTGGAGTCTCGAGTGAGGCGAGTACCCCCGAGGGGCGCAACCTCAACGCAGCTCCCCCCGTTGTTGCTGCGCCTGCTCTTACGCCACTGTAGAGTGATCGTCTCGGTATCGGAGATCGGCTGCGAGACAGTCATGTGGCCTCCTGAAGTATGCGCATGATCAGCGTTCGTGAATCGTCAGGATCGAGGGCCTTCGCACGTAGTTGGTCGAAGATAGCGTTGTAACGGGCGACCTGCGGCTTCTCCTCCAGGTACAGTGCACAAGTCTGAGACTCCAGATACACCACGTCAAGGTCCAAGGACTCGGGGAAGCCGAGGATTTCGAACGGACCGTCCATCGCAGGATGCATGCCCGCGCTGAAGGGGAGAACCTGGACCGTGACGTGAGGCAGCTCCATCCGCTCGATGATGTACTCGAGTTGGTTTCGCATCATTGCCGCGTTCTCGGATATGCGGCGAAGGGTTGCTTCATTCATGATGGTCCAGTAGTTCGGCGCGGCCGAACTCTCGAGGCGAGACTGCCGTTTGGCGCGTACCGCGACTTTGTGTTCCATCTCTTCCTCGTTTCGCAAGGTGCTGGACATATTCACGAAGGCTCGATAATAGTCCGACGTCTGCAGCAATCCGTGCACTAGTTCGGCTTGATAGGTGCGAATGCTGGTAGCTTCGGTCTCCAGCCCGAGAAAGGGTTCGAACCAAATCGGGACGGCATCGCCGTACGTGTGCCACCAGCCCTTCTGGCGGGCGTCACGGGTAAGTTTCAAGATCGCGTCAGCTTCTTCTTCGCGATCTGGTCCACTTACCCCGTAGTGGGCCAGTAGTGCGCGAACGTCCGCGAGTCGTACCGGGATGTTGCCTCTCTCGATCTTGATTTGCTTGGACTCGGACCAGTCCATGTCTGCGGCAACCTCCGCTTGGGTGAAGCCTGCCTCCTCCCGCAGGCGACGGAGCTTCTGAACCAGCAAACGATGCCGAACGGTGGCCGGGCTTGGTGCCGCCATGTCTTTGCCCTCTCTTGTCCAAAATGATGGCGAATGCGCCTCATGGAATCTGGCACCCGACCAACTTTTCCACCTGGAATTTGTTGCGATCATGATCTGTCTAGGTGGAAGTTGGTCGTGACGCAGGGGTGCGGGTCGAACCCTAACCGTGATCGATGTCTGGTTGAGGTGACATGGCGAACTCGGGCTGGAGAGTCAGTGGAGCCGCAGGGGAAGGGGCTCGAGCCTCGTGTGTCGACGTCGAGAACCGACAGAAAGGGTAGAAGGTGGCAGATCGAAGCAGGGGGCTGTGCTCCGCGGGCGAGTGGCTGTGGAGCTCGGAGCCGATGCGGTGGCGTCGCGTCTTCTCCGGACGTGTCGACCAGGTGCAGGCGGCGCGAGGGTTCGCCTCGTACCTCTTCGCGGGCACGGGACGGGAAGACGACGTGGCCATCGTGGTTGCGGAGTTGGCAACCAACGCGGTCAGGCACTCGAAGTCGGGGGAGAGCCACGGCTGGTTCGGCCTGGAGCTGACGCTGGCCGAGGTTTCCTACATCGCCGTCACTGACCAAGGTGGGGGCCGCATCCCCACGGTGCAGTTCCCCCAGCCTGGTGATGAGCCCGCGATGGGTGGGCGTGGGTTGTTGCTGGTCTCCGAGCTCGCGATCGCTACGGGGATCTACGGCAGTCCGAGAGTCGGTCACACCGTCTGGGCAGATGTGGAGCTCCGCGGAAACAACGCGGGCAACAAGAACCGGAGCGTAGCGCTGGTGATGTGAGGAGGGCCCAGCCTGGTGGTAGCAGGCTGGCCCCTCGCGAGCACAGGGTAGACGAACCGCGTGCAGACGAGCCCGTCCGGACTTCGCTCAGCGAACTCCGGACGGGCTCGGGCGCGCCTACTTCGGTGCACTACGCCGCTTCACAGGAGTCGCCTTCCCCTCCGCGACGAACCGCTCGTGCTGCTGCCACCCCTGCAGCCATTTCCATCCGGTTCCAAGCGACGCTGTAGTTGCTGCCACCATGAACGTTGTTACCTGCGCCTCGTCCAGATTGGCCCCGGGCACGAGCTGGGCGACTACTCCCGCAAGCCACCCCGCGAACACTGCGAACACGGGCGTGAACAGCGCGACCCCACGCCCCAACCAGGATGCTTCACTCTCTGCCGTCTGCGCCTGCACGTCGCCTTCTGGCTCTGACATGACCGTCACCCCTGCCCGACGAATCGCTACTTCCGTGTGCGGTCAAGGGTGGTATGGAACTCGATGCCTATCTCCACAGCGTCCGACATCGGCCACTTGTTTGAGCTGACCTGTTCGATTAGCGGGCGCGAAGCACTGCTTCGACCATCTCCGGTTCGGCAGCCTCGGGGAGACGCCAGTGCTTGCGAGCGGCGTTGATCTTGCCGGTGAGGGTGGCGACAAGCTGGTCCTCGGGATACGGGTAAGGGCCGCCCTGGGCGAATAGTTGTGAGTAGCGGACCGAGTCGACGATCGCGGATTTGACCTGTTCGTGGACGAGGTAGGCGTCCAGATCTCGTTCCCAACCGACGGTGTGGGCCGGACGCATGGCGGTGAGCCAGCGGGAGGTGACGGCATCCTGCTCATTGGGCAGGTAGCCCATTTTGTGGAAGTGGACGGCGAGGTCATAGACGGGATCGCCCCAGAGCGCGAGCTCCCAGTCCAGGAAGATCGTGGTTTCGGCATCCACGATCATGTTGCGGCGGTGGACGTCGGCGTGGACACAGACGAACGGGCGGGGGGCGAGCCCGCGCCACAGGTCGTCCACCGGCGCCAGCGGGTCCTCAGGGATTGCTAGCGCGGTGAAAAGGTCGGTGTACTCGGCGCGGAATGTGTCGTAGACGCCTTGGGTGAGAGTGGAGAGAAGGCTCGCGAATGCGGGCGTGTCGTGGTCAGCGGGCCAGTGCTCGGGGACGTCCGGCAGTTCCGGCACCTGCGCGAGTTGGACGAACAGGCGCGGGACGTCCTCGAGGACGTGCGCAGGGACGGGCACACCGCGCGGTGCAATGTCGTTGAGGACCTTGCCAGTGACGAATTCATGTACCTGGAAGGGCGGGGTGGCGGACGTGTGCAGCACGCGCGGCGCGTCCTTCACATGTGGGGCGATGGCGGCGAGTACGCGTTCCTCGCGCCACGGGCGGAGGTCCATCATGTCTGCGCCGTGGATCGGTATCCGGATGTTGACGGGGCCATCGGCGGTGTCGACACGGATGTTGTCGTTGTAGTACCCGGTCGCGGGTTCGCCGTGTGCGCGCGCCTGTTCGTAGACGTCCTGCCAGTTCACGCGTCCTCCAGCATGGATGTGACGAGTGCCCGGGCCCGGCCGTCCAACGATGACGCTAGATGCGCGGGTTGGAGCTGGGCGCGGGCTTGCGCGGTCACACCGGTGATGCTGGCGTCGGCGGAGCCGAGGGCCTCCAGGAGGTGACCGGCAACCATGATCAGCGTCGGGTAGACGTCGGCGCCGAGGAGTTCCGCGACCGCCCAGTGCGCGGATGCCACCGCCCGTTCACGATCGCCGATGCGGGCGTGCAAGAACGCGCGGAAGAGTTCGGCGCGGGCGCGTCCGGACCGGTAGCGGGCGCGGTCGAGCGCTTCTGCGGCGGTCTGAAACGATGCGGCAGCCGGTTCGTGACGGCCGAGACGCAGTTGTGCGATGGCGAGCGCGGTGAACGTTTTGCCAATCTCGTGATGGGCGCCAAGCCTGGTCTGTGTCTCGAGTGCCTCGGCGGCGGGCGCGAGGGCGTCCAAGGGATCGGTCCAGGCGAGTAGTTCCGCCTTGTTGGTCAGGATGTTGGCTTGCTCGACGATCGCGCCCGCCCGCGCGTAGAGCCGAGCCGCCACGTCCAAAGCCTGGGCGGAGGCGTCCAGATCGAACGCGAACCGGTGCCCGAGGTGCTGGAGCCGAACAGCGTCGCCGCGGAGCACGAAGTCCCCTTCGGGAGCGTCCGCGAGGATCTGCTCGGTAGTAGCCAGCGCGTCGCCGAACCTGCCCTGGCACATGTCGAGGTCGGCCATGCAGAAGCCGGCACGCAACCGGACGGGGCCCGGGTGGTAGTCCCAGATACGGCGAAAGATTTCCTGTGCCTCGCCGGTGGCCCCGGCAATGCGACGTCCGTGTGCGCCCGCGAGTGCTAGGCGGGCGCCTGGGGTGTCGTGCAGCGGCCAGTCGATGTACGGAGTGAGCATCGTGGCGGCCTCCGCATCCCCGAGGAGCACGGCCGACTCGGCGTCCAGGCACCGGGCTGTCTGCGCGAGGTCGGCGTCCCCGGCACCCGAGTCGAGGTAGGTGCGCAAGTCCTGGGCGACACCATCGACACCCTGCTTGCCGCCGTGCCGCATGGCGCGGTCGGCGTATATGAGGACGTCCTCGCCGTGGAAAGCGCCGCTGTGCAGGCCGCAGAACGCCGCCTCCCGCACCGCACGGACCCGCGTGGCGAGCCCGTTCTCGGTCTCGTGGTCGCGCGCGGCGCGTTCGTCCCACACCTGGCGGAGGAGGATCTGGACGTCTCGGATCGTCTCTTGAGACAACCGCTGATGCAGAGCCGCTCGCATGAGCTGGTGCAACCGGCGGCCGTGCGCCCCTGCCGGGTAAACGAACGAGTACGCCGTCAGCGACTCCCACGCTGGCCGATGCCTTGGCAGGTCGAACGCGTCGGCTACTGCTTGGAAGATCTCGAAGTCGAAGATTCGGGCGATGCTGAGCAGTTCGAGTGTGCGGATCTCGTCAGGCGCGACGTGGTTCAGGAAGCGATGCAGGATCTCTTCCGACGACACGGCTGCCGCCTGCCGTGCGGTCGTCCGGGTGTCGACGGCCAGGTGCAGGTAGAAGGGGAGCCCCTGGCTGGCGACTGCGATCGCGTGCCGGACAGCGCCGTTGTCGATGCCGCCACCTGCGAGCAGTTCAAGCCGGGCCTCCATCGGTAGCCCATCCACCCGCTGGTGGTGGATCACCTCTCCCCAGCCGGAGTCGTGCGCCTCCCAGCCGAGCGCCTCACGGCTGGCAACGACGACCAGTCCGCGGTCGAGTTGGGCGATGAGGTCCCGGAGCCACACGTCCTGCGCGGGCCCGTGGCGTCCGGCTGTGGGGACGAGTGCCTCGTAGGCGTCCACGAAGATGGCGTAGGGGCGGTCGGAGCCATCCCGCAGGTCCTCGGCGAACAGGTACGTGACAGCGTCGGCGAGTTCGGCATTCGTGAGATCGTCGAGGCGGCTCAGCGTGTCGTCGTCTTTGATGCGCTGCCGCCGCCGCATTCCGGTCGTGGCCTTGCCGAACAGGCGCAGCAGCCCGACACTGGTGCCGAACACAGGGACGCCGGCCGCGCCGTCAAGGATTTGGGTCAGGGCTTCGCTCTCGTCGACGAACGGCAAGTCCTTGGACGACAGCCGCAGATGCGGGTGCAGGCGTTGCCAGAGCACCGCGTAGGCGATGTCGAAGCGGTCGAACCGCACGCCCTGCCGCCCGAGTTCGACTCGCAGTACCGCGAGGGCGTCCTCTTGCTGTCGCATCGCCGGAACTTGCAGGTCAAGGACGGCAGTCCGATGCGTGCCCGCGGCGCGGCGCCGAAGCTCTTGGAGGAGCCGCGACTTGCCGATGCCGCCGACGCCAACGACGCTGAACACGCGCGGAGAGCCCGCGGAGGAGTCCAGCAGTTCCGTAAACGCGGCGATCACCGACTCCCGGTCTACGAACGGCCGGTGCAGCGCGGCCACCCTCCGGTATCGGGGTTCGAGGGGCATCGCACCTCCGGGAGCGGTGATTCATGCCGTCCGACAGGGCATGACGGCAACGAGTTCCGCACCGACAATAACGGTTCCTGCGGCGCTGCACGGAGCTTTACCGCGGCCGGTGTCGGCCCGGGAGTCCTGGGGGATCGATGGATGCGGCCGTATTTCGTTGACAGCTAGTTGGTTGCAAGGAAACGTTCGTAGCGCTCTGAGATGAAATCTCGATTCGGCTTGTTGATTTTGGAACGTGGCGTGGCAAGTGACACGTCGTGCATCTCTTGAAGGCCGTGCTTGAGCATTGGGCCATCTACTTCCTGCAAGACGCCCGCCCTTACCTGCACCACGAGATCCGGTCGGATGCCGAGAATATTCGCGTCATATGCGGCATGGTGGATCTTGCAGAGCGCCAGTCCGTTCGAGACTTCAGGAAGGCTGCGTTCTTCGCGGTCTGGAAGGATGTGGGCGGCGTCAAGCAGAGAAGCCTGTCCCAGGCGACATATCGCGCACCTGCTGTTGTAGGCCAGAAGGACGCGCTGCCGGAACACGGGTTGATGGAGGCGGGCCTTGGAGACTCGCTCCGAATAATGCTCCTCTGCAGGGCTCAGGCGGGCGTTCTCGAAAAGTTCCAACTGCGCTGCATTAAGTGCCACCGCAACCTGTGAGTCTTCTGGCTCGTCCGCCACGATCCACACTGGATAGATTGGGTGGAATACCCCTTCGTTGACGCCGAAGAACCAGATGAGTGGAAGTTGTCGCCGGAGGGCGTCGCGGAGCGCCTTATTTGTGTGATCTTGAGGGTTGCTCTGGTGCTTGTACCTCAAGAAGCCGTCAGGCCCCAGGGCGTCATTGTAGGGGGCGGGCTTCCCTCTGTGCTTATATGATGTCAATATGGAGATTGCCGCCGTGAACCCTTCGGGCTTACGGATACCTCTTCCTCTGTCAGTCAGGCTAATCCGCTGACCTTCAAGAGGAAATTTTGTAGCTCGACCCGGGTTACTACTGGGTTCTCTGGAGTGATTCGTCGGTCCAGCCATGCCATGGCGGCGCTGCGAAACCTTCTGTCAAACTCTTCGGAGACCAGTGTGCTCACCTGGAAATTTTTACCCTCCAACCTACTTCTTGACTACCCCCGTTCTGTTGCTTCTGCTGAGGTTGCCCACCACTGCTGTGACAGTATGTAACTGATTGATCACTCAAATGTTGTTTTGCTACTGGGACGCCGCGTTTTGCATTAGCTCGAGGAGGCCGGCTTCGCGTTCTTCGGCGGTCTGGCCGTAGTCGTGGCTGTAGGTGAACTCGGCGTTCGTGAAGCGAGCCAGCCACATCGCGCAGTAGTTGCCCGGCATGAAGCACGGTTCGAGTTCGGTGTAGACGCGGGTGATCTGTTCGGGACGGACGCCTTGGGCCTCCAGGCGGTCCCAGAGGAGGTGCTCGGGGTGTTCGACGCCGACTCGGGTCTGCTCGGTCTCGATGTGCCTGCGGCCGCCGGGCTCCTCGACCTCGAAGGCGACGGACGCGGGGAAGCTGAGGGCGTGCCGGATGAGTTCGAGGACGCGCGGCCACCAGGACTCGTCGTCCTGCAGTGCGGCGGCGTCGATCTGGAGGAGGCGCGATCGGAGCTCGCGGAAGACGTCGACCGGGTCCCTGCGGCCGGGCGAGCGGAGGACGGGGAGCGCCTGGTCGAGGGCGATGAGGGAATGGAGGAACGCCTCGACGGTGTCGTTGACGTGCAGCGGCGCGGCCCGCGCGACGATGAAGACCGCCTGGACGGCGCCCGACGGGCCGACGCACAGTTCCGCGCCCTGGTCGGTGCCGATACGGCACCACGGGGAGAGGGCGGGAGAGACGTCGGGGGCCCCGATGGACGCCGCGTACTCGCCGAGGGGGAGTGGCTCGTCCTCGGTCACGGAGAAGTACGGCCCGACGACGACCGGGAGGCCCGGACGGAGCGCGGCGGCAGAGGCGGGCGGGACGGCGGTGGCCTCGAGCGCCCGCGGGTCCAAGTGGTGCAGGCCCTGTGCGCCGAACTGCTTCTGCAACTGGTTTCCCAGGTCTTCCCTCATTGCTCCAGTCTCTCAGTCGCGGTGGGACGTCCGGGTCGGATGGCGACGACGCCGATGCTTCCGCCCGCGTAGAGCGTGCCGTCGGGGGCCATCGTGAGGGTTCGGACGGGGAATCCGAGGGGGAACAGTCGCATCTCCGCGGAGGAGGAGTGCCAGAGCCAGATCCAGCCGTCGACCCATCCGGCGGCGAAGGCGGGGCCGTCCGGGAGGAGGGCGGCGGTGACGGCGGAGGCGGCCGAGGGGCGCTGGACCACCGGACGGTCGAGGAGGTCGGCGCCGATGTTCCACATGCGGACGGCGCCGTCCGGGCCGGCGAAGACCGCGAGGCGCGCGTCGGGGGTGGAGAGGCAGGCGACGGCGACGACAGGGCCTGAGGCGGTGTCGCACTTGTCGGGAGGGGCGTCGGTGCCGGGTCGGACGGCGCGAAGGCCGCCCGAGCGGTCCCCGAGGACGATCGTCCCGGCGGCGGCGTCGGCGCCGAGGGCGCTCCACGGGGCGTTTCCGGTGGCATCGACCCGGGCGAGGAGGTCTTCGTGGCCGGCGGCGTGCGGTCCGAGGAGGCGGAGGGCCCCGGACGAGTCGAGCCGCAGGAGGGTGCCGTCGGCGAGCGGCACGAGGCCGTGCGAGGTCCCGGCCTTCGCGGGCGTTCGACCCAGCGTCGTCCCGTCCCGCGTGGACAGGGTGTGGACGGGGCCGTCGATGGTCGCGCAGTAGAGGACGGAGGGGTCCGTGCCGAGGGCGAGACCGGAGGCGGCGCCGGGCCAGGGGGTGGACCCGCTGCCGTTCGCCCACGCGGGCGCCCATTGGCTGTTCTGGGCGTAGTAGAGAAGGTGGTTCGCGAGCGATCCGTCCGAGGCGAGCAGGGCTCCGAGGCTGAGCATGGCCGCGCGTTCCGCGGCGGAGTCCGTCGAGACCAGGCCGGTTCCGACGGTGAGCCAGGCGTCGGCCGTCCGCCCGGGGAGGCGGTCGCGGACGGCTTCGATTGCTCCGGTCACCGATGCCGGTTCGGCGTGTACGAGGAAGCCGAGGTCGGTGAGGAGCCGCTCGGCGATACCCGACTCGGCCGCGTGCCGGGCGAGGTGCCGGTGGACGTAGCCGCTCGCGCGCGCCCAGTCCGGACGGCCGGAGACCTGTGGCACGGAGGCGTACAGGCCGGCCCCGATCTGCCGATCGATGTGGGCGGTGACCTGCGGAGTCCGGGCGCGCCGGATCGCCTCCCGGAGCGGTCGGCAGCCGAGGTGGTAGCTGTCGCCCGCGCGCTGGACGAGCGGCATCACCGTGACGAGCGCCGCACGGGCGCGTTCGGGGTCGCCCATGAGCGAGGTCGTCCAGGCGAACCAGGTGTCGGTGTCGAGTTCCTCGTATGCGGACGCCAGCGCCTCCAGGGCGGGCCAGGAATGCGGCGGGACGAGGCGGAGCCAGCGGCCCACGACGTCGTCGCCCGGGCCCGCGCGCAGGGACAGTTCGGCGAGGCCGGCGTTGGGGTGGTACTGCGCCGCCGCGGCGGCCACGCGGGGATCGACGCCCATGGCGGCGGCGGTGCGCTGCAACCATTCCGTGAAGACGGCCCGGTCGGTGTATCCGGGGTCGTCGAGATGGACGACGTCGGCGTGGGCGGTGAACGCGGCGAAGCATTCCGGGCGCCCTTCCACCAGCAGGCGGACGTGCCGGCATCCGAGCATCGGCTGTAGGAGCGTCGTGACGACCGATTCGGCCGCCGCGCCGTCGCAGCGGACACCGCTCTCGTCGAGGGACGGCAGGACGATCGTCGCGCGGCGCGCATCCGTCGCAAGCGCGTGCAGGAGCGCGTCGGGACTCTCGCCGGGGAGCCGGAGTTGTTCGGCGAGCGCCCAGGTCGCGGACGCGGCCGTCATGCCGCGGAGGGGGACGAACGCGTGGAAACGTGCGGCGAACGCGTCGTCGGCCATCAATTCGGCGATGAGCCGACTCTTACCGGTGGCCGGAGAGCCCGTCACCACGCAGAGGGCGGGACGCAGGAGGTCGTGCGACCACCGCCGGACGACCGTCGCGGCGGGATGCCTGCCGCCTCCCACGGCGTGCGGCGGCGGTGTCTGGTAGGTCACTTCTTGCTCAGCCCGCCCACGCGCCTTCACCGATGTCGCGCAGCATCCACGCCCACGGCCCTTCGCCGTCGTCTTCCCATGCCTCTTCCGGGCCGTTGACGAACGGGGTCGGATCGGCTTCGTACAGTTCGACGGCGAGTGCGCGTGCGCCGTCGAGGTAGGCGTCGAATTCGTCGCGCGGATCGTCCGCGTCGTGCTCGACGGAAAGCGCGTACGACTCGGTGAGCCGGGTGCTCGCCCGCTGGACGGCGTACATGTAGTAGGCAAGGGAGTCCACCCCGCTGTGGACGTGCGTGAGGTCGCCCTCGTCGGCTTCGGGGATGATCCACACCTGGCCGTTTTTTCCGTTCAGGACGAGCAGGCCCAATCCGAAGATGCCACCGAGGGAGAACCAGTGTTCCGGGGTTTCCGGCATGGTCCAAGACCAACCGTTCTCCCGGACGGCCTCCCAGAGTTCGGGGAGGGTCTCCCAATGCCCCTCGTGCAGGTCGTAGATGTCGACCGCGCCGTGGTGCAGTTCGCAGGGCAGGCCCGTCGTGGACAGGAACGCACGGGTGGGGGCATGGGAGATGGCCGCGGGAATCGATTCCGCGGCCGGACGAATGATGACTTCGATATCGGGAAATGCGGCCTCGAGTGTCGCCGCGGTCAGTTCGGTCGCCATGTCGCCTCCTGCTCAGATCCGCCACGATGAGTTCGGGGCGAATACCGAGTCGACCCAGCCCTTGACGTCGCTCGTGGCTTGCCGGTTATTGTTGAGGTTCGTACCGCCCTGATAGTCTACTATATGGCCGACCGTGGGCGGTGAAGTGCTCGATGTATTGACGGCCAGCCAGCGTTCGCAGGACGGATTTTTCACGCATGGTGCCCGTTCGGTGATCAGATCTTTGATCTGATGGTCCGGGACGCCGTCGTCCAGTAGGTAATTGATGCCCATCCGTTCGGAGTGCATGCCCTGGCTGCGGGTGACCAGGATGCGTTCATCGCCGTTCCGATCAATGTAACGCACCGCGTCGTAGTTGACCCGGGGATTGTCGTCCTTGTTGTTGAGGCGGGCTTTGGCGATGGCGTCGAGAAGTTCGCGGTCCTTGGGTGGAAGATGGGGGTCGTTGGGGTCGACTTTCCGGCTGGGGACCTTGTTGGCTCCGCCGCCGGGCCGCTGCCGACCCCATTCCTGCCGAGTCTTGCGGTTGATCTTCGTCGGATCGAGGAAGTTGCTTTTCCCCTTGTGTTGAGGAATGGTGAACAGTTCGCCCGCGGCTTTCTTGAAGACGCCTCCGGAGCCCTGTCCGGCGAGGTGTCGCCGCCTCCCGCGCGGGGTCATCGCCGTTCGCCGGTGCGAGTGGCGGTCCGGCCGGCGCGGCCCGCCCGGTGCTGGGGATGCGGCATTTCCGTGCGGTGATCCGGCCAGGTCATGCGCCCACCTCTCGTGATCACGGTGCCCGGCAGTACAAAGCCGGGCATTCCGCTCGCTGGACGGGAGAAGTGTCGCGTTTATACTTGGCTCCTGCAAT
Source organism: Actinomadura cremea (assembly GCF_014648495.1). Lineage (GTDB taxonomy): Bacteria > Actinomycetota > Actinomycetes > Streptosporangiales > Streptosporangiaceae > Spirillospora > Spirillospora cremea. The sequence goes on along the minus strand of NZ_BMRF01000001.1, from coordinate 348,192 downwards.
GCAAGCCACGGTGGACTCGGGGTGACGATGACCGTCAATGGTTACGAGGTTCGGCCGGAGACGCTGCGCAGCGCGGCGAAGGCGCTGTCGGCGGCGGGCGACAAGCTCACGCAGGAGTGGTCGGGGCTGAAGTCGACCGTGCAGGGCATGGGGCAGCCGTGGGGCGGCGACGACATCGGCATGCTGATCGGCGAGTCGTACACGGCCATCGAGGCGCAGGCGGACGAGTCGTTCACCGGGTCCGCCGAGGAACTGACGGGGTACGGCGAGAAGCTGACCGCGATGGCCGACAACCACGAGAAGTCCGAGCAGCAGATGGTCGGGGACGTCACGTCGATCTCGGCCGCGCTGAACGGGAGCGGCGTCCAGGCCGTGTGACCGGACGGGCCGGAAAGGCGCCCCGTCGTCCGTGACCGGGCCCCTGACCGGGCGTCGGGTATATGTCGCGTCTGGGGCCTTCGGTGGCTAGGATCCTGATCGACGGGCTGATCAAGAAAGGTGCGGTTCCGTGGACTCTGCGAGCAACGACCTCGACCGCATGCTGACCGAGGCGCGCAAGGCGCTCGAGTCGATGCGCCAGGGCGGGGCGGCCGCAGCCCCCGCGGCCGACGCCGAGCCCGTCGAGGGCGTCGGTGAGGCGGGCGAGGGCCGGGTGAAGGTCACCGCGGTGTCGGGCGGCCGGCTCAAGAAGGTCGAGATCAACCCGCGCGCGATGCGGCTGTCGGCGGAGGAGCTGGGCGAGCACCTGGTGACCGCCGCGAACGCCGCGCTCGACGACCTGCGGACCAACGCCGCCGAGGCGGCGGGCCAGGCGGTGGACACCGAGCGGCTCGGCAAGCAGGTCGAGGAGATCCAGAACGAGAGCCTGCGCCAGATGTCGATGATCAGCCAGGCGTTCAACGACGCCATTTCCAAGGTCGGCCGCAAGTGACGGCGCTCTGACCCGGCCGGTGGGGTGACATGGGACTGCAGCTTCCGGGCGAGCTGATCTCGCTGCTGGGCATGCTGGGCTACACGTGGCCCGAGGCGGACGAGACGAAGCTGTTCGAGCTCGGGTCGACCTGGATGGAGTTCTCCGGGAAGGTCCAGGGCGTGGTCGCCGACGCGGACGGCGCGGCGCAGCAGGTGATGTCGGCGAACAAGGGCGACGACATCGAGGCGTTCCGCACGGCGTGGGGCGGGGAGGACTCGCCGAAGTCGGTCCTGGAGGACGCCGCGACGGGCGCGACGCTCGTCGGTGCGGCGTTCTTCCTGTGCGCGGGCATCGTGCTCGCGTTGAAGATCAACGTGATCATCCAGCTGATCATGCTCGCGATCGCGATCGCGCAGGCGATCGCGACGGCCGTCGTGACGTTCGGGGCCTCGCTCCTGGAGATCCCGATCTTCAAGGAGATCGTCCGGCTGGCGATCGACCTGCTGATCGACCAGGCGATCAACGCCCTGCTCGGCTGACCCGAGGCACCCGCCGGTGATGCGGGCTCCGATCTGCGGCGGCCGGATAATGCCTTGTCCGCTGCCTCAGGTCGTCGTGTGGCGGTGGTCGGCGGTTGTGCACAGGGCGACGAGGGCCCCGGCCGCCAGGCCCATTCCGAGCACCGCGCCGCCGAGGCCGGTCTCCGGGGCGGCGAGCCCGAGCGCGACGACGGCGGCGGCCCCGGTGAGGATGAGCAGGCGGTGGACGATCGCGCCCGCCCGGACGAGGTGCTGCAGCGGCACCAGGACCAGCAGGAACACCGCCACCGGCACGGCGACGGCGAGTGCGACGGCCCGCTCGGACACGTGCGCGTGGTGCTCGGTGACGTCCAGCGCGGCCTCCAGGCCCGCGCCGATCGCGGCGATCGACGCGAACACCAGGTAGTGCCCGTAGCCCCACATCAGCGCGACGCGCAGCGACGGCAGTTCCTGCCTCGCGCCGGCGAAGTAGAGCCACCAGAGCGCGAACACCAGCAGCAGGCCGCCGACCGCGATCAGGACGACCGGGGCGGAGAAGCCGTGCTCGGACGACACCGCCCGCACGCCCGTGAGCGTCGCGAGGATGACCTCGCCGAGCACGATGATCGTGAACAGCCCGTACCGTTCGGCGATGTGCCCGGGATGCCAGCTGGTCATCCGGCCGCGGGCCTCCGCCCACGACGGCACCGCGAGCTCCGCGACCACCAGCACGGCGAAGCCGATCATGGCGAGGTCGTCCGGCAGCCAGAGCCGTCCGACCCAGCCGGCCTGGACGAGCGCGATCCCGGCCGCGTAGCGCAGCGTGGCGGAACGACCGGCCGGGTGCTCGGCGGCGGCGCGGAGCCACTGCACGATCATCGCCGCCCGCATGACGACGTAGCCGATCGTCACGAGGGCGAAGTCGTAGTCGGTGAGCGCCTCCTCGACCCCGGCGGCGAGGACGAGCACCCCGCCCATCTGCACCAGGGTCAGGACCCGGTAGAGGGCGTCGTCGGTGTCGTAGGCGGAGGCGAACCAGGTGAAGTTCATCCAGGCCCACCAGATCGCGAAGAACACCGCGACGTAGCCGAGGAGCCCCGACGCCAGGTGGCCCTCGGCCAGTTCGTGGTGGAGCCCGGCGGCGGCCTGCGCGACGGCGACCACGAACGTCAGGTCGAACAGCAGCTCCAGCGGCGTCGCCGCCCGATGCTCCTCGCCGGGGTCGCGCGCCCGCATCGACCGCCGCAGCGCCCCGCTCCGCCCGCCTGCCTCGCTCACCGGGCCCCCGCCCCCGTCGATGACATCACATTCGGCATCGTAGTCGTCGCCGTGTGTGATTCCGGTTAGTAGAACTTGTTATTGCTTAATCGGCGTGCGGCGAGCAGGCTGTGCACATGGATTTGGTCGCACTGGAAGAGATCCGCCGGCTGAAGCACCGTTACCTGCGCTGCGTCGACCTCAAGCTGTGGGACGAGTTCGCCGAGGTCTTCACTCCGGACGCCGTCGCGGAGTACGACACCCCCGTGCTCGGGCGGACGCTGCGGCTGGAGGGGCGGGACGCCATCGTCGACTACATGCGCGCCAACCTCGGGCCCGGCAGCATCACCACGCACACCGCCGGGCAGTCCGAGATCGACGTGGCCGGCGATCGGGCGACGGGCGTCTGGGCGCTGGACGACTCCGTCATCATCCCCGAGGCCCGGCTGATGATCCGGGGCGCCGCGCACTACACCGACGCCTACGTGCGCGGGGAGGACGGCCGGTGGCTCGTCGAGCGGACCGGGCACGTGCGCACGTACGAGTACACGGTGTCGCTGGACGACATGCCGAGCCTGAAGTTCACGACCGCGCCGCCCGGCGCCGCCTGACGCACCCGCGAGGCCCCGCGGCGGTCGCGGCGCCCGGCCCCGTTGACCCTGGGTAGAACACGTTCTACCATCCGGGCCACAGCCGATGATCCGCCGTGCGCCGGCGCGGGCCGTGCCGCCAACCCGAGGAGCCCGGTGACCACCGAACCGACCCAGTCAGTCCAGCCCGACGCCGACCCGGACACCGCCGCCACGCGGAACTTCGCGGCGGCGGTCGCCGAGGCCGAACGCGTCATCCGCACCGCACCGCACGTCCGCACCGAGCAGGACCTGGCCGAGGGCCTCGACTACCTCGCCGGAAGCATCAAGGCGTGCCTGCACATGGTGGGCGCCTACCAGCGTGACTTCCCCTTCTTCGCCGCGTCGACCGGCCCCTACTCCAAGCTGGGCCTCGACAACCCCGACACGCTGTACTTCCACGCCTACCTCCGCGACGACGCCGAGTACGTCGTCACCGGACGCCGCGGCACCACCGCCGACCTCAGCTTCCAGGTGATGAACGGCGACTACTCGCCGACCTCGTCGCCCGACAGCCTGAACGCCTTCGACGACCGCGAGCTGGACATCGGCCCGGACGGCGAGTACCGGGTGACGTTCGGCCCGCCGCGCCCGGACGCGGGCCCCGGCTACGTCGCGCTCGCCCCCGGCTCGGCGATGCTGATCGCCCGCGAGGTGTTCAGCGACTGGACGAACGAGCGGCCGGGCGAGATCCGGATCCACCGCGCCGACACGCTCGGCACGTCCCCGCCCCCGGTCCCGGCCGCCGCGATGGCCAAGCGGTTCGACATGGCGGGCCGGATGCTGGTGGCCCGGATCCGCACGTTCCTGGCGTTTCCCGAATGGCACTACCTGCGGCTGCCGGTCAACACGCTGACCGAACCGCGCAGCACCCCCGGCGGGCTCACGACGCAGTTCTCGTCCGTCGGGCACTACGACCTCGCCGACGACGAGGTCATGGTGATCACGTGCCCGGCCGCCGACCGCGCCGTGGCCCCCTACCAGGGGTTCCAGCTCGGGAGCATGTGGTACGTGTCGCTGGACTACATCAACCACCAGACCAGCCTCACCGCCGACCAGGCCCGCGTCGACCCGGACGGCATGATCCGCTACGTGGTCGGCGAGCGGAACCCCGGCCTCGCGAACTGGATCGAGTGCACCGGGCACCGGCGCGGCTTCCTGCAGTTCCGCTGGCAGCGGCTCGCCCGCGACCTCACCCCGGCCGACGGCCCGTCCGTCGAGGTGATGCCGTTCGACGAACTGCCCGACCGGCTGCCGCACCACGAGCGCCAGCGCGTCACCCCGGACGAGTGGCGCGACCGGATCGCGGCCCGCCAGGTCGCCGTCGCCCGCCGGATGCTCGGATGACGGCCCCGAACGGCACGTCCCCGAACGGCTCGGGCATGGACCTGACCGCGCCGCTGGCCGACCGCGTCGTCGTCGTGTCCGGCGTCGGCCCCGGCCTCGGCCGCTCCCTCGCCGTGCGCTGCGCCGCCGCGGGCGCCGACCTGGTGCTGGCCGCGCGCGACGAGGAGCGGCTCGCCGAGGTCGCCGCCGAGGTCGAGAAGCTCGGCCGCCGCGCGCTGGCCGTCCCGACCGACATCCGGGACGAGGCCGCCTGCGACCGGCTGGCCGGCGCCGCCCTGGAGACGTTCGGGCGGGTGGACGGCCTGGTTAACAACGCCTTCGCGACGCCGCCGCTGGAGGATCTCCTGACGGTCGACCTGGACGCCGTCCGCGCGGGCTTCGAGACGAACGTGCTGGCCGCGCTGCGGCTCACCCGCCTGCTGGCGCCCACGCTCGCGGAGCGCGGCGGCTCCGTCGTGATGGTCAACTCGGCGGTGCTGCGGCACTCCCGCCGCACGTACGGCGCCTACAAGATGGCCAAGTCGGCGCTGCTGTCGATGGCGCAGAGCCTCGCCACGGAACTCGGGCCCCGGGGGATCCGCGTCAACACCGTCGCCCCCGGCTACATCTGGGCCCCGAACCTCAAGTGGTACTTCAAGCAGATCGCCCGGCAGCGGGACGTCCCGACGCGGACCGTGTACGAGGAGGCGGCCGCGACCACCGACCTGGGCCGGCTCCCCGAGCCCGACGAGATCGCCGACACCGTGATGTTCCTGCTGTCCCCGCTCGCCCGCGCCGTCACCGGGCAGTGCCTCGACGTCAACTGCGGCGAATGGCACCACTGAAAGGAGCCGCCGTGAGAGAAGGCGCAGCGCCGTCCGGACGCGCGACCCTCGGCACCGTCGAGGACCTGCACGCCTCCGCCCGCAAGATCACCGGCCTGGACGACTTCGGCGCCGACGACTACTCCGACGGCCTCGACGTGCTGCTGGAGTCGTACGCCCGCGACGCCGCGCTCACCCCGGCCGGCAACAAGGCGCAGCGCTCGTTCCTGCGCGGCGCCCTCGCCGCCCGGCTGTGGTCGGAGGCGGCGTGGCGGCGCCACCCCGGGCACGCGGACGCGCCCCTGGAACGTCCGATCTTCGTCACCGGGCTGCCGCGCACCGGCACCACCGCGCTGCACCGGCTGCTCACCGCCGACCCCGCCCACCAGGGCCTCGAGGTGTGGCTGGCCGAGGTCCCGCAGCCGCGCCCGCCGCGCGACGCCTGGGCCGCCGACCCGATCTACCGGGCGATCGACGCGCAGTACCGGCGGCACCACATCGACAACCCCGAGTTCATGGGCGTGCACTACATCGCGGCCGACACGGTCGAGGAGTGCTGGCAGCTGCTCCGGCAGAACATGCGGTCGATCTCGTTCGAGTGCCTCGCGCACCTGCCGACCTACTCGTCCTGGCTCGCCGGGCAGGACTGGACGCCCGCGTACCGCAGGCACCGCCGCAACCTGCGGCTGATCGGCATGAACGACCCCGGGCGCCGCTGGGTGCTGAAGAACCCGAGCCATCTGTTCGCGCTCGACGCCCTCCTGGAGGTCTACCCGGACGCGCTGATCGTGCAGACGCACCGGGAGCCGCGCACCGCGATGGCGTCGATGTGCAGCCTCGCCGCGCACGCCACCGAGGGCTGGTCGGACGCCTTCACGGGGGCGACGATCGGCCGCGACCAGCTCGACCTGTGGGCCCGCGGCCTCGAGGGCTTCCGCGCCGAGCGCGCCCGGCACGATCCCGCGCGGTTCGCGGACGTCCACTACGACGACTTCGTGCGCGACCCGATCGGGACGGTCGAGTCCGTCTACGCGCGGTTCGGGCTGCCATTCGGGGACGGCGCCCGCACCGCGATGGAGCGGCTGCAGGCCGAGAGCATCGGCGGCGCCGCCCGTCCGGCGCACCGCTACTCTCTCGCGGACTTCGGCCTCGCTCCCGCCGAGGTCGACGAACGCTTCGCGGGACTGGTGCCCTGACGGACGCGGACGCGGACGCGGACGCGGTCGGCGCCGGCGGACGGCTCCGGCGGGGTGCGCCGTCACTCGATGACGAGCTGCACCGGGACGTTGCCGCGCGTGGCGTTGGAGTACGGGCAGACCTGGTGCGCGCGCTCGACCAGGTCGCGCCCGTTCTCCAGCTCGTCGGGCAGTTCGACCCGCAGGACGACGGTGAGGCCGAAGCCCTGCTCGGCGTCCCCGCCGAGGCCGACCTCGGCGGTCACCGAGACGTCCCGGACGTCCTGGCGGCTCTTGCGGGCCACGGCGGCGACGGCGCTCGCGAAGCAGGCCGCGTAACCGGCGGCGAAGAGCTGCTCGGGGTTGGTGCCCTCGCCGCTGCCGCCCATCTCGCGCGGCGGGGCGAGGGTCACGTCGACGCGGCCGTCGGAGCTGACGGCGCGGCCGTCGCGGCCGTTGGCGGTGGCGACTGCGGTGTAGCGGACGTCCATGTGCGCGCTCCTTGCGAGAGTTCGATCAGGCGAATCGGTGGTCGGTGGTCGCTGGTCGGTGGCGGGTGGTCAGTGGCCCAGGCGGGACGACAGTTCGCGGGCGGAGGACGTCACCTCCTCGATGATCTCCAGCAGCCGGCGGCCGCGGAACCCGGCGTTCACGCCGCCGAGGCTCAGCGTGGCGACGACCTCGTCCTGCGCGTCCCGGACCGGGGCGGCGACGGCGCCGACGCCGTACAGGTAGTCCTCCTCGCTGATCGCGTAGCCCTCGCGGAGGACCGCGTCGAGCCGGGCGGCGAGCGGCTCGGCGTCCGTCAGCGTGTGGGACGTGTACTGGTCGAGGTCGCGGCCGAGCCAGCGTTCGCGCAGCTCGGCGGAGTGGGCGAGCAGGACGACCGGTCCGGCGGCGGTGTGGTACGGCAGGACGGTGCCGACGCCCACCGAGTTGACGACGACCGGGTTGTTGCCCTGCGCCCGCTCGACGCAGACGGCCCCCTCCGGGCCCGGGATCATCAGGTAGGCGGTGTCGCCGAACCGGTCGGCCAGGTGGCGCAGGAACGGCTCGGCCTCGTCGCGGAGGCTGAGGTCCGCGAGCGCGACGGCGCCGACCCGGAAGGGCTTCATGGTGAGCCGGTAGGTGCCGCCGTCGCCCCGGGCCAGCCAGCCCGCCTTGATCAGCGTCGCGGCCAGCCGGTGGACCGTCGTCTTGTTCATCCCCGTGGCCGACGTCATCGCGTTCAGCGTGAGGGCGGGCGTCTCCCGGGTGAAGCACTCCATGAGCCGGCACGCCTTGAGGACGGAGCCGACGATGTTCTTGTTCTCGAGGCCCTCCTGGTCGTCGAGGGTCATGGGCTCTCCCTCTGTTCCGTAATCCGGTACATGTTCCGGATCCTACCGACCGGTCGGGGATCGCTCGGCCAGGGCGTGCGAACCGACGGCGTGCGTGGCGGCGGCGTACGCGTAGGTGTAGTTGCGGGCGTTGGCGAGGCCGGTGACGTAGCCCTTCAGCTCCTTGGTGGCGGCCGCGTTGCCCGTGGCGTAAAGGCCCGGCACCGCGCCGCCGTCCCGGCGCAGCACCCGGCCGTCGCCGTCGATCCACAGGCCGAGGGTGCCCATGCCGAACCCGACGATCGACAGCGGGAGCGCGTAGAACGGCGGGGTCGCGACCGGGCCGAGGTTCGGATTCGGAACGCGGTCCGGATCGCCGTAGGCGCGGCGGATGAACGGCAGCGTGCCGCGGCCGAACGCGTCGTCCGTCCCGCGCGCGGCGCCCTCGTTGAAGGCGGCGACGGTGGCCTCGAGGCCGTCGGCGTCGATCCCGGCGGCGTCGGCCAGCTCGCGCGGTGAGCCCGCCGAGACGATGGCGTCCGGCCAGGGCTCGCCGGGGGCGTAGGGGCCGAGCCGGTAGCGGCGGCGGAACTCGTCGTCGGCGATGAACCAGCAGGGGTGGTTCGCCCAGCGCTTGCGGCGCCCGTCGTACCGGCGCAGCGCGCCGATCAGCGCGCCGTAGTAGCTCTCGTCGCCGAAGCGCCGGCCGTCCCGGTTGACGATCATCGAGTGCGGCAGCCCGAGGTGCTCCAGCAGCGGCCGGTGCAGCGGGACGCCCTCGTCCGGGCGGTCCGGGTCCGGGTGGGTCTCGCCGGGGAAGGGGAAGCCGACGCTGAAGAACGGGTCCGCGCCGCGCACGGTGGCCGCGCCCGCCCGCTGCGCCAGCAGCAGGCCGTCGCCCTCGACCACGGGCGGGGCCGACTCGACCAGCGCCGGGACGTCCTCCAGTTCGGCGGCGTCCGGCGCGCCGCCGTACCCGCCCGCCGCGATCAGCACCCCGCGCCGGGCCCGGACGGTGACGCGCCCGTCCGGCCCCTCCAGGACGGCGCCCGCGACGGCGTCGCCGTCCATCAGCAGCTCGACGGCCCGGTGGTTCAGGAGGCAGTCGACGCCGCGCTCGGTGAGCGCCGCCCGGACGAACGCGCCCGCGAGGCCGGAGCCGTGGGTGAGCAGGTCCCGCTCGGCGCCGTCCCGGCGGAGCCGGTCCAGTTCGGCGCCGTCGCGCGCGTGGGACGAGTAGAGGTCGTCGCGGGCCACGCCCGTCTCGTAGTACGGGCTGGGGCGGAGCCTGTCGCGCCAGGCGCCGAGGGACGCGCCCGGGACGGCGCACTCCAGCAGGCGTCCCTCCTCGGTCGAGCCGGGCGCCGGATGGTAGAGGTCGGGGCAGCCCCGGATCACCTCGAAGGGGACGCCCGCGTCGCGGTACCAGCGGGTCGCCTCGACCGCGCGGCGCAGGTAGGCGCGGCGGGCCTCGCGGTCGACCGGGCGGTCCTCGCCCTGGACGTGGTCGAGGTAGGACTCGGTCGCCTCCAGCGAGTCGTCCGCCAGGCCGGACGCCCCTACCCACACGAAGCCGCCGCTGTAGGCGGCCACCCCGCCGACCATCGCGGAGCGCTCCGCGACCAGGACGTCGGCGCCCAGGTCGTGCGCGCGCACGGCGGCGGCGAGACCGCCGAGCCCGCCTCCCACGCACAGGAGATCGACGACGCGGTCCATGTTTCCTCCCTGGGGACGCCGTGTGGGGCGTGTTCGGGTGCCCGCCGCGGGCGCCGCCCGCACTCGCCGGTCCGCGGGTACATGGAAGTCGTTTCGCATCGCGGACCAACGTGCGGGCGGGCCGAAATGCGGCGGCGTTCCGTCCGCAACTCGTTGACCAGCAACTCTTGCAGAAGATTTCGCGGATGTGAACCCGTTGACATGCGCAGGAAGCAAACCTACTGTCATTGCGGAATCTATTCCGTAATACGGAAAGGTGCTCCCCATGGCAGCGACGCGTCTCCGCGGTCTCATGGCCGACGACGTGGTGTACGCCCCCGGCGTCTGGGACGGGCTGACCGCCCGGCTGGCCCAGCAGTCCGGGTTCCCCGCGCTCTGCGCGTCCGGCTTCGCGATCTCCGCGGCGCTCGGGCTCCCGGACGCGGAGCTCTACACGATGTCGGAGAACCTCGACGCGGTCCGCCGGATCATCGAGGCCAGCGACCTGCCGGTGATCGCCGACATCGACACCGGCTACGGCAACGCCGTCAACGCCGCCCGCACCGCGCGCCGGTTCGCCGACGCGGGCGTCGCCGCGGTCTTCATGGAGGACCAGGAGTCGCCCAAGCGCTGCCCGATCTGCGTCGGCGACCCCGTCCCGGTGATCGGCGTCGAGGAGGCGGCGGGCAAGATCCGGGCCGTCCGGGACGCGGTCGGCGACCGCCTCGTGGTGATCGCCCGCACCGACACCGTCGGCCGGGAGGCGCTGGAGCGCGCCGCGGCCTACGCCGCCGCCGGCGCCGAGATGATCATGCCGGTGACCAAGACGTTCGCCACGGCGGACGAGTGGCGCGAGTGCCGCGACCTGGCCGGCGTCCCCCTGATGGCCACCCTCACCGCCTCCACCTGGGTGGAGCGCGACCTCACCCCCGAGGTGCTGCGCGAGATCGGCGTCCGGCTGGCGCTGCTGCCCACCCAGATCCTGCTGTCGGCGACCGGCGCCATGCGGGAGACGCTGCGGCGGCTGCGCTCCGGAGAGCCTCCCGCGCAGGTCAGCGCGGACGCGCTGCCGCACCACGACTTCGTCGACCTCATCGGGTTCGCCGACGTGGAGAAGGCGCAGGAGACGTACCTGCCCGCCGCCACCACCTGAAAGGGAGGACGTCGAGGATGACTTCCACCAGCACCGGCGACGGGACGATCGCCGAGAAGGTCCTGGCTCCGGCCGCACCGCCGGACGCGTCCGGCGCGCCCGGCACGTCCACGGGCCGGACGATCACCGAGAAGATCCTGGCCCGCGCGGGCGGGCTCGACGACGTGCGCGCCGGGCAGAACCACCCGTTCCGCCCGGACCACATGGTCGCCTACGACTTCCCGGGCTACACCGACCTGATGTTCAAGCAGATGCACGACGACTTCGGGATCACCGAGGTCGACGACCCCGAGCGCTACCTCATCTTCATCGACCACATGCTGTCCAACGGCGACGGGCGCGAGCGGGAGGTGCACGACGTCACCCGCCGGTGGGGCGACTTCTACGGCATCACGGTGCACGAGGGGCGCGGCATCGGCCACCAGGTCGCGGCCGAGCTGGGGTACGCGCTCCCGGGCAAGTTCCTCATCCACTTCGACGGGCACATCAGCGGCCTCGGCGCGTTCGGTGCGCTCGGCTGGGGCGTGCGGCGCGACCTGCTGGAGGCGTGGGTCAGCGGGCAGATCTTCCTCAACGTCCCGGCCTCCACCCGCTTCCACCTGACCGGGACGTTCGCCCCCGGCGTCGACAACCGCGACCTCATCCACGAGATCATCGCCCGGGTCGGCGCGGACGGCTGCGCGCACCAGGTCATGGAGTTCACCGGCCCCGGCGCGGAGGCGATGAGCATCGGACGCCGCCAGGGGCTGTGCGGCATGGCGATGTTCACCGGCGCCGTCTCGGCCGTCTTCGCCCCCGACGACCTCGCGATGGAGTACGCCCGGCGGGTCGCCCGCACCGGGTTCGAGCCGCTGTACAGCGACGCCGACGCCGCGTACACCGCGACCCACACGATCGACCTCGACGAGCTGCGGCCCCGGGTCGTCCTGCCCGGGTCGGCCCGCGCCGCCAACACGCTCGGCGTGGACGAGGCCGCCGGGACGCCGATCACGCGGGCGTTCATCGGCTCGTGCGCGAGCGGCCGCATCGAGGACATCCGGGCCGCCGCCGAGATCCTGCGGGGCCGCCGGGTCGCGCCCGGCGTGCAACTCAACGTCGTGCCGACCTCGCAGGTGATCCACCGGCAGGCGGAGGAGGAGGGGCTCCTGGACGTGCTGCGCGACGCCGGGGCCGACATCGCCGTCTCCAGCTGCGACTTCTGCTTCGGCTACGCGCGGCCCTTGCAGGAGGGCGAGAACTGCATCTCCACCGGCGTCCTCAACATCTCCGGACGGATGGGCAGCACCGCCGCCGACATCTACATGGGCTCGGCGTACACCGTCGCGGCCAGCGCCGTCGCCGGACGCATCACCGACCCGCGGGAGGTCGTGGCATGACGGGCACCGAGACCTCCGTGCTGCCGGACGTCCTGCGCGGGCGCGTCGCCTGGGTCTTCGGCGACGACTTCGACGTCGACCTGATCATCGGCGTGGAGAACATCAAGTACTACGACCCCGACAAGCTGCGCGCGGTCTGCATGCGGGCCTTCGACCCCGGGTTCGCGGACCGGGTCGAGCCGGGCGACGTCGTGGTGGGCGGGCGCAACTTCGGCTACGGGCACCCGCACTACCCGCCGCTCGTCGCGCTGCGGAACCTCGGGATCGGCGCCGTCCTCGCCGAGTCGTTCTCGCCCGGCTTCTGGCGCGGCGAGACCTACAACGGGATGCCGCTCGTCACCGTCCCGGGCATCGCGGCGGCCGTCCGGCGCTTCGACCCGGTGGAGGTCGACTGGCGCCGCGCGGCCGTCCGGCTCCCGGACGGCACGGAACTGGCGGGCGACCCGCCGAGCGAGCGGACGGTCAAGGTGCTCGAGGCGGGCGGCAGCCTGAACCTGCTGCTGCGCGAGCACGGGCGCCGGGCCCCGGCGGAGCGCTGACATGCGCGGCGACCACTTCGACACCGCCCACGGGCAGGTCCGGGCGTGGCTCACCGGCGACCGTCCGGGCGTCCTGGTGCTGCCGGGGATCCGCTGGTCGGGCCGTCCGCTGGCCGAGGAGATCGTGCTCGAGGCGCCGGACCGCCCGGTCGCCGTCGCGGACCTGCCGGGCGTCGGCGGGTCCGCGCCCGGCGCGGCGGTCGGGACCGGCCCGGCGGCCGACGCGCTCGCCGAGGTCGCGGCCGCGCTGGGCGTGCACACCGTCGTCGGGCTGGACATGAGCTGCGCCCTCGCCGCCGCCGTGGCGGGCCGGGTGCCGGGCTGCCGCGAACTCGTCCAGGTCGACCCCGGTTACCTGGCGGCCGCCCGCGAGACGGCGCCGCCCGACGTCGCGCCCCGCGCGGACGGCTCCCACCTGCAGCGGCTGTGGCAGTTCGTCCGGGACGCGCACCTGTTCCCGCCCGGCGCCCCGCGCGCGACCGTCCCCGGACGGGCGGAGCTGCCGTCGCCCGCCGCGCTCGACCGGACGGTCGTCGCGTTCGCCGAGCGTCCCGAGAGCTTCACGGCCCTGTGGCAGACGTGGTGCCGGGCGGGGGAGGACCCCCTCGCCGGAGCCGTGCCGCCCACCGCGACGGTCGGGCCCGACGGCACCGGCCCGTCCCCGGTGTCGTCGTGGCTCGGCAGGGTGTCCCGCGCCCACGGCCGTCCGCCCGCCCTGCCCGCCCCGGCCGTCCCGGCCGTCCCAGCGCGGCGGGCACTGCCGCTGGCGGACGTCCCGTCCGGCGCGGCTCCCGGAGCGGCTTCCGGCACACGCGCCACCGGGGTGCGGCGGGAGTTCGTCGACACCTCCACCGGGCAGGTCCACCTGCGGCTGGCCGGGGACCCGGCGGCGCCGCCGCTGCTCGCGCTGCACTCGGCGCCCGGGTCCGCCGGGCTGCTCGAACCGCTGATGCGCGGGCTCGCGGCCGACTTCCACGTGATCGCGCCGGACTTCCCCGGCAACGGGGAGTCGGACAAGCCCTGGCGGGACCCGATCGACATCGGACGGCTCGCCGACGCGATGGCCGAGGTCGTCGAGCGGCGCGGCGGCGGGCCGGTGCACCTGTGGGGCACCCACACGGGCGCCGTGATCGCGCTGGAGCTGGCGGTGCGCCGCCCCGACCTGGTGCGGCGGGCCGTCCTGGAGGCGCCGCCGCTGCTGCCGCCCGACGTCACGTCCGACATCCTGGAGCACTACCTTCCGCCGCTGCGCGCGGACCGGTTCGGCTCCCACCTCGTGCGGGCGTGGGGGATGCGGCGCGACATGTTCCTGTTCTGGCCGTGGTACCGCGACCGCACCGCCGCGGACCGGCCGCTGCGCGTCCCGCGCGCCCGTGAACTGCACGACTGGACGGTCGGCCTGCTGCAGAGCGGCCCGACCTACCACCTCGGCTACGCGGCGGCCTTCCGCTACCCCACGCGGGAACGGCTGCCCGAACTCGCGGTGCCGGCGCTGATCTGCGCCGGGCCCGACGACATGCTGGCCGACAACCTCCCGGCCCTGCGCGCGGCGGCACCGGACGGCGTCCACATCGAGTCCACCCCCGCGACCTGCTGGTATCCCGATCAGGACCCCGCGGCGGTCCACGCGACCGTCCGGCGCTACATCGACTTTCTCGCCGCCCCCCGCTGAGGGCGGCCGTCCGACAGCACTGTCCGAGGAGACGCCATGGCACCAACACTGCGCCGCCGCCGGTCGATGGCCGCGCTCGCCGCGGCCATCGCCGCCATCCTGCCGGCGAGCGCGTGCACCGGCGGGACGAAGGAGGGCGAAGTGAAGATCGGCTTCATCACCGCGCTCACCGGGCCGGTGGCCTTCGCCGGGCGGACCTTCGCCAACGGCATCGAACTGGCGGTCGACCAGGCCAACCGCGAGGGCTACCTGGGCGGCGGCCGCACGATCAAGCTCGTGAAGAAGGAGGGCGCCGAGAAGCCGTCGCAGGCCGTCGACCAGGCCCGGCAGCTCTCCGTCGACCAGAGCGTCGTCGGCGCCCTGTGCTGCATCCTGTCCCCGGTGGCCGGTGCGGTGAAGGTCATCACCACCGACGCCGAGCTGCCGCTGAACGTCTACGGCGCCACCGACCTCGGGCTGCAGGACCCGCCGTACGTCGTCCGCACCACCACCCTGCCGCAGGAGGCCAACAAGCGGCTGGCGCAGAAGGTCGCGGCGGACGCCCGGCCCGCCTCGGTGGCCTACGCGGTCACCCAGGACAACTCCGGCTGGGTCTCCCAGCTCGAGAGCTTCAAGCAGGGCTTCGCCGGGACGGGCGTCCGCGACCTCGGGACGGTCAACACGCTCGCCGCGCAGACCGACTTCAGCGGCGCCGCCGGCCGGCTCATGGCCGAGAACCCCGAGGCCATCGTCATCTCGACGCTCCAGC
Organism: Actinomadura cremea; assembly: GCF_014648495.1. Classification (GTDB taxonomy): domain Bacteria; phylum Actinomycetota; class Actinomycetes; order Streptosporangiales; family Streptosporangiaceae; genus Spirillospora; species Spirillospora cremea. The sequence goes on along the minus strand of NZ_BMRF01000001.1, from coordinate 333,048 downwards.
AGTCGACGATCTCGCTGGTCAAGGCGCTGCGCAGCCGCGGCTACCGGGGCCTGCTCATCACCACCGAGGTGATCGGCAGCCCCGGCGCGTTCAAGGCCGCGGGCGCCACGCTGGCCGACGTCCCGTTCCCGGTGTACTTCTTCGCGGGCAAGGCCGGCCCCGCCGGTCAGGAGTTCGCGCGGAGCTACAAGGCCGAGTACGGCACGGACCCCGACGCCTACGCCGCCCAGGGCTACATGGCCGCGTTCATGATGGCCACGGCCGTCAAGAACGCGGGCGCGAACCCCACCCGGGAGAGCGTGACCAAGGCGCTGTCGAACATCGAACGGCTCGACGACACGATCTACGGCACCGTCCAGTTCCGGGACGGCCAGCTGTACGCCCCGGACAGCATCGTCCACATCACCTGGACGCGGGACGGGCGGCAGCGCGAATGGGCACCCGCGGGCGCGGGTGCCGCGTGAAGGGCAGGTGAGCCGACACATGCTGTTCTTCCAGCAACTCGTGAACGGGATCTCGCTCGGCGCCGTGTACGCGCTGTTCGCGGTCGGGTTCGGCGTGGTGTTCTCCACCATGCGGATCCTGAACCTCGCCCAGGGCGTCTACGCGACCTGGGGCGCGCTCGCCGCCTACTGGGCGGTCACCGAGGCGGGGCTGCCGTTCGCGGTGGCCGTCGTCGCGGGGGCCGCGGCCGGTGCGCTGACCGCCGTCGCGGTCGACCAGATCGCCTTCCAGCCGCTGCGCTCGCGCGGCGGCGAGCAGCTCCTCGGCACCATCATCACCAGCGTCGCGCTGTGGATCGCGCTGCGCGAGGCGGCGAGCCTCGCCACCGGCGCCGCGCCGCTCGGGTTCCCGCCGGGCACGGTGCCGGACGGCCTCCTGCAGATCGGCGGCGTCCGGGTGCTGATGACGCAGATCCTCGCGATCGTGTGCGCGGTCGCGGTGACCGCCGCGATCCACCTCGTCCTGCGCCGCACCAGGCTCGGCAAGGCGATCCGCGCCGTCGGCCACGACCGCGGCGCCGCGATGCTCGGCGGGGTCGACCCGCGGGTCGCGATCCTCACCGCCGCGGCCCTGGCCGGCGCCGCGACGGGTCTGGCGGGCGTGTTCTTCGCCGCCGGGCAGACCTTCACGTTCGGCCTCGGCGACGGCCTGCTCCTGCACGGCTTCGCGGCCGTCGTCATCGGCGGCATGGGCGACGTCCGCGGCGCCGCGTTCGGCGGGTTCCTGATCGGCGTCATCCAGGTGATGTCGGCGCAGTACATCTCCGCCTCCTTCCAGGACGCCATCACGTTCGGCCTGCTGCTCGCCGTCCTCGTCGCCCGTCCGCGCGGACTGTTCCGCACCGTCGAACTCGGGAGAGCATGATGATGGCGACGCAACTCGCCCTGCTGTTCAGCGCCGTCGAGTTCGCGCTCGTCGGCGCGATCCTGGCCCTGAGCACCTACGTGACGCTGTGGGCGGGCCTGCTCAGCTTCGCGTCCGTCAGCTTCGCGGCGACCGGAGCGTTCACCGCGACGCACCTGATGTCGGAGGCCGGGTTCGGGCTGTGGCCCGCGCTGGTGGCGGGCGGACTCGGCGGCGGCGTCCTGGCCGCCGTGGCCGGGCTCCTGCTCATCCGGCTGGACAGCCACTGGCTGGCGCTCGCGACCGTCGCGCTCATCCTCGTCACCCGGGTCATCGTGGTGAACCTCGGCGACCTGACGGGCGGCTCGGAGGGCCAGATCGTCCCCGTCAAGGTGGAGCTGTGGCAGCTCGTGCTGGTGCTCGCGCTGGTGTGCCTGTTCCTGGCGCGGCTCGCCCGGTCCCGGTTCGGCACCGCCGCCGTCGCCACCCGCGAGGACCCGACCGCCGCCGCGACGATGGGCGTCCCGGTCCGCCGGATCCAGATCGCCGCGTTCGTGCTCAGCGGCGTCATCGGCGGCATCGGCGGCGTCCTGCAGGCCGGGCTGCTGCGCTACATCGACCCCGACAGCTTCTACATCGACCTGGCCGTCACCGTCATCGCGTGCGTCGTCCTCGGCGGCGCCTACCACTGGTTCGGCTCCGTCATCGGCGCGATCGTGTTCACCGGCCTGCCGGTGTACGTGAACCAGTTCATCGGCCAGGGACAGTCCATCATCAACGGCGTGCTGCTGCTGGTCATCATGATCTGGGTGCCCGGCGGCCTGATCGACCCGCTGCGCTGGCGGCGGCTGCGGGAGCGGCGCGCCGCCGCCCCCGCCGCCGGGGCCGCGCGCGAGGTCGCGGAGGTGCGGTCATGAGCGGCGACGCGCTCGTCATCGACGGGCTGGCCAAGCGGTTCGGCGGGCTGAACGTCCTGAGCTCGGTCGCGCTGACCGTCCCGCGCGACACCATCTTCGGCGTCGCCGGGCCGAACGGGGCGGGCAAGACGACCCTGCTCAACATCATCAGCGGGCTGCTGCCGGCCGACGGCGGGACGATCACCCTGTTCGGCGAACCCTGCCACCACCTGCGCGCCACCGCGCTGGCCCGGCTGGGCGTCGCCCGCACCTTCCAGAACATCCGGCTGCTGCGCGGCCTCACCGTCACCGAGCAGGTCATGGCGGGCGGGTACCGGCTCCGGCGGGTCGGCAGCGCCCGCGGCCTGGCGGGCACCCCGCGCGCCCGCGCCGAACTCCGCGACCTGCGGGACCGGGCCATGGACGTGCTGGACGCCGTCGGCCTGCGCGACTCGGCCGGGCGGCTCGCCGAGACGCTGCCCTACGGCGACCAGCGGCGGCTGGAGATCGCGCGGGCGCTGATGTCGGAGCCCCGGCTGCTGCTCCTCGACGAGCCCACCGCCGGGATGAACGCCGCCGACTGGGCCGGGATCGGCGAACTGGTCGCCGGGCTCCGGCACACCGGCACCGCCGTGGTCGTCGTCGAGCACAACATGCGGCTGATCCAGGAGATTTGCGACCAGGTCGCCGTGCTCGCGTCCGGCGAGGTCATCGCCTGCGACGCGCCGGCCCGCTGCCTGCACCTCCCCGAGGTGCGCAAGGCGTACTTCGGGAAGTGAGCCCGGACAGGAAGGGAACCACCATGCTGACCGTCGAGTCGCTCGAGGTGACCTACGGGTCGATCCGCGCCGTGGCCCGCCTCGACCTCGCCCTCGGCAAGGGGCGGGTCGCCGCGCTGCTCGGCGCCAACGGAGCGGGCAAGTCGAGCACGATGAAGGCCGTCGGCGGGCTGCTCCGCCCGTCCGGCGGCCGCGTCCTGTTCGACGGTTCGGACATCACCGGGATGCCCGCGCACCGCGTCGCCCGGCGCGGTCTCGCCCTCGTGCCGGAGGGCCGGATGGTCGTCGGCTGCCTGACCGTCCAGGAGAACCTCGACCTGTCGGCCTACGCCCGCGGCCGCCGCCGCAAGGCACTGGCCGACGACGTCTACGACCTGTTCCCCCGGCTGGCCGAGCGCCGCCGGCAGACCGCCGCCCTCATGTCGGGCGGCGAGCAGCAGATGCTCGCCATCGGCCGCGCGCTGATGACCGCCCCGTCCCTCCTGCTGCTGGACGAGCCGTCGATGGGCCTGTCCCCGGCGCTCGTCGACACGGTCTTCGGGGCGATCGCCGAGATCCGCGCCGCCGGGATGACGATGGTGCTCGTCGAGCAGAACGCCGCGCTCGCGTTCCCGCTCGCCGACCACGCCTGCCTGATCCAGCGCGGCGCTATCGTGGCGGAGGGCACGCCGGACGAACTGGAGAAGGATCCCGCGACGATCGCCCGGCACCTCGGCATCGACGAGGAACCGGCGCAGGACCCCGCGGGGGGCGCCGCGCCGGACGAGGACCGTGCCCGGAGGGGAGCGAGCACGTGAACTGGCGAGAGCTGTACGGCGCCGGGGTGCCGGACGAGATCCGCCCCGACGCGGGGAGCGTCCTCCAGCTGTTCCGGATCCGCACGGCCGAACGTCCGGACGCCCCGCAGCTGCACTACTTCGGCACCACCCTCGACCGCGCCGCCACCGACCGGCTCAGCGACGCCCTCGCCGCCGGGCTCGAACGGCGCGGCGTCGGCGCGGGCGACCGCGTCGCGATCGCCCTGCAGAACACGCCCGTCTGCGTCCTCGCCGTCCTCGCCGTATGGAAGCTGCGCGCGACGGTCGTCCCGGTGAACCCGATGTACAAGGAGCGCGAGCTGGCCCACCTGCTCGCCGACTCCGGGGCCCGCGTCCTGATCGCGCACCCTGCCGCCGCCCCCACGGTCGCGGCGCTGCCGGAGGCCCCCGAGCACGTCCTCTACTCCCGCGAGGGCGCGCTCGCCGCCGACGCCACCGGCCCCTGGCCGGACGGCGACCGCCCGGACACCCGGGCCGACGACGTGCAGGCGATCCTCGACGAGGGCGGAGCGCCGCGCAAGGCGACCATCAACCGCCCGGACGAGCCCGCGCTGCTCAGCTACACCTCCGGCACCACCGGCCCGGCGAAGGGCGCGATCAACACCCACCGCAACCTCGCCTCCCAGGTGGCGGCGTGCCGCACCTGGCTCGAGCTGGGGGAGACCGACTCGATCCTCACGGTCGCGCCGCTGTTCCACATCACCGGCCTCGTGATGCACCTGGCCGTCGGCCTCGGCGCCGGACCACCGCTCGTCCTGACCCACCGGTTCGAGCCCGCGACGGCCGCCGCGCTGGTCGAGCGCTACCGGCCGACGTTCACCATCGGCTCCATCACCGCGTTCATCGCGCTGCTCGACGAGCCCGCCGTCCGCGACCGCGACCTCGGCTCGCTGACCAAGGTGTTCAGCGGCGGCGCGCCCGTCCCGTCCGCGACCGTGCGCCGCTTCGCCGACGCCTTCGGCGTCTACGTGCACAACGCCTACGGGCTCACCGAGACGTCCGCGGTCGCCGTGGCCGTGCCGCTCGGCTCCCGGGCGCCGGTCGACGAGGCGTCCGGGAGCCTCGCGATCGGCGTGCCGCTGCCGAGCGTCCGCGTCGAGATCCGCGGCGAGGGAGGCGAGCCGCTGCCGCGGGGCGAGGTCGGCGAACTGGCGATCGCGGGCCCGCAGGTCGCCGCGGGCTACTGGCGGAACCCGGAGCAGACGGACGCGTCCTTCCCCGACCGGACGCTGCTCACCGGCGACGTCGGCTTCATGGACGCGGACGGCTGGGTCTACCTCGTCGACCGCAAGAAGGACATGATCGTCGCCGCGGGCTACAAGATCTGGCCGCGCGAGGTCGAGGACGTCCTGTACGAGCATCCGGCCGTCCGCGAGGCCGCCGTGGTCGGCGTCCCCGACTCCTACCGCGGCGAGACGGTGCGCGCCCACGTCAGCCTCCGCCCCGACGCCGCCGTCACGGGCGACGAACTGCGGGAGCACTGCCGCGCGCGGCTGGCGGTCTACAAGGCCCCGGCACAGGTCCTGATCGAGGACGAACTGCCCAAGAGCGTCTCGGGCAAGATCCTCCGCCGCGAACTGCGCGACCCGACCTGACCGCACGCCCCCCGCTGCCGTCCCCGGAGCCGGGGACGGCAGCGGGGGACGGCAGCGGGGGACGAGGACGGCGTCACGGGCGGTTCACGACCACGGCGGGAGCGCTCTCACTCGACCCCAGGGCATTCCTTGGTCGTGTTGTTGTAGTTCCGCCACTGCGCGTTGTCCTTCGAGCCGGAGACCACTTCGCCGTTCTTGATCAGTCTGATTCTGACCCGGAAGCAGTGGCCTTCGGCGAAGTTGTACGGCTGCCCCATGGACGCCCGGTACTCGATGCCCCACCCGGCCCCCTCGAAGCTTCTCTTGTACTCGCGCTTGTCGGGGTCCTTGGTCTCGTTCCGGATGGTCACCTCGACTTTGGCGCCGTCATCCTGGGTGTCAGAGATTCTGATGATGTCGCCCTGCGGCCAGAAGTCGACTCGCCCGCCCGGATTGTCGTCGTCGGTGTACATCCAGTGATGCGGGCCGGGGTGGTCCGCCGCCATCGCGTTCGTGCGGGCGGCCGGCGGCGCAGGCTGCGCATCGGCCTGCGCGGGCGCGACCGCCAGCGTCCACGGCAGCACCGCGGCGATCGCGACCACGGTCATGGAGGTCGTCGTCTTCATCTGCGTCCCTTTCTCGCTCGATCGAGGAGGCCGCGACTCAGGCGCGCGATAACCCGGATGGTCTGGTGTCCGGTGCGGTCGGCCTCCCTTGTTGCGCAATTGACGACGCAGCCGCGCGAACCGTGACACCGTGCGGGTTCGGTGCCAGGCCGGATGTGGTCAACCGGCTGACCGGCCCGTCCGGCTGCACGGCGAAAGTGATCGTTGATCTTGCCCGGACGCCGATTAAAATGATCTCGCCGAACCAGCGGATACTCCGCTGCTGGCCCGCTCAGCGGGCATAAGGAGGTCGGTCACCCCCATGCGTTTCTCCCGGTCCCTCGCTCTCGCCGCGACCGCAGCGGCGCCCCTGGCGCTCAGCGTGTCGGCGCTCCCCGCGCACGCCGCCGTCACCACCTGGAAGGTCGTCAACCCCGCCGCCAACGGCTGGTACACCGCCGAAACGACGGGTCCGATGACCATCAAGAACGAGGCGGGCGCGACCCTGGTCACCTGTTCCACCGTCAAACAGGCGGGGCCGATGGCGAGCGGTACCTCCACCGGCACGACCGCGCCCGTGGGGTCCGCCTACACCACCGTCGGCAATCCCTGCACGCGCCCCGACGGCACCGCCGCCACCATCTACGGGAACTACGAGGCGCTGAACCTCGGCCGCGTCAACTACACCGCCACCGGCCACGACGCCGCCACGGGCACGACCGCCCTCACGGGAAGCCAGGGCTCCCCGTGGGGCATCACGATCTTCGCGGAGAACTGTCACTTCTCGTTCAGCGGTATCAGCGCCAGCTATGACAACGACACCCGGACGCTGACGTACACCAGCGCGACCGCCGTCCCGTATCCGCAGGCCAACGAGGACGGTTCGACCGGCTGTCCGGGTGTGAGCGCCGACGGGGAGACCGTCACCTTCACCGGTGAGTTCAAGGTCAGCCCGGCCATCAAGATCACCCGCACCGTCGCCTGACACCCGTCCGCGACGCGGTAGACGCGCGTCAGCCGGGCCTCGACGGGATCGGCTGACGCGCGTCCCGTCCCGGGCTGTGCCGACGGCTTGGAGGCGGAGTCGTCCGCCAGGAAGCGGGCAAACGCACCGGAGCACCGCGAACGCGGTGCTCGAAAATGCTGGAACGGACGGCGCCGACGATCGTGCAGCCGTGCGCGTGGTACCCCCTACCGGATTCGAACCGGCGCTACCGCCTTGAAAGGGCGGCGTCCTAGGCCGCTAGACGAAGGGGGCCCGGTGTCGTGGCGCGTGCGCCACTCGACCGTGACAAGTGTAGGGGACAACGTGGGCCCCCGCACAAACGGTTATCCCCCTTCGGGGGCCGGCGAGCGGGGCGACGCGCCGAACGGGGACGGCGACGCGGGCGGGGACGGGGTCCGGGACGGCCAGTCCGACGGCCACTCGGACGGGAACGGGGAGGTCGGGGAGGACGGCGGCGCGATCGCGGGCGGTCGCGGCTCGATCGGGTGGTCGGGGTCGGGTTCGAGCTGGCGCTCGATGTGCGCCGAGGTGAGCCCGAGTCCGCCGAGGCGCAGGTCGTCCCAGCCCTGCAGGCGTTTGCTGGACCGGTTGAAGTACAGGACGGACAGCTCGAACGGGGTCGGCTCGTCGTGTTCGAGGCCGCGCAGGCCGGCGGCGCCGGTCGAGCCCTGGACGGACAGGCGGGTGCCGGTCGGCAGCAGCTCGGTCGACCGCGAGTGGGTGTGGCCGGACAAAACGAGCGGGGTCAGCCCGGAGAACGCCTTGCCCTCGGTCGGGTCGTGGACGACCGCGATGTCGGGGTTCGCTCGGGCCTGCCGGAGCTTCTCGGCGAGGACCTCGCCCTGGGCGTAGAGCTGCTCGCCGCCGACGCCGTCGTCGCGGGTGGACTTGTCGGGGGTGAACCGGGGGTCGCCGACGCCGTAGACGCGCAGTCCCTCGACCTCGCGGGTCTCGTCGTCCAGGACGATCGCGTTGTCCTGCTCGGCGACGGCCTCGGCGGTGTCGTCGGAGTCGTGGTTGCCGCGGATGTAGACGTAGGGGACGTCGAGGTCGCCGATGGAGTTCGCGAACTCGTTCTCGGCCTCGCTGCCGTGGTCCATCAGGTCGCCGCTGTCGATGATGAAGTCGGCCTGGAACTGGGTGGCGACGGAGTCGATCACGCTCCAGGCGGCCGGGTTGAGGTGGATGTCGGACACGTGCAGGACGCGGATCGTGGACGGGTCCGGCTCGTAGACCGGCAGGGTGGAGGTCGTGGCGTACAGCTCGGAGACGTTGCCGACGAGGCGGGCGAGCTGCTCGCGGTAGGCGGAGAACCGGTCCACGAGGTTCTGCGCGTCGCCGACGACCTGGGGCGCGTTCGCGAGCAGCCCGGTGTAGCGGGGCTCGCTGATCGCCCGCGGGTTGAACGTCGTCCACGTCAGCACGAGGACGGCGGCGATGCCGCCGGCCGCCGCGCTCATGCCGAGGAGGGCGCGCCGCCACGACCGGAACAGGACGAGCGTCGCGACGAAGCTCGCGGCGAGCGCGAGCAGCGCGGCGCGGACGAGCAGGTCCTTGACGCCGTCGCGGAGCTGGTCGGCGATCTGGTCGGTCAGCCGGGTGGGTTCGACGTCGTCCTCGATGAGGCGCTGCGCCTCGTCGGGACGCACCTCGGTGAGCTTGGCCTCCAGGGCGAGCGGCCCCCAGTGGGTGTCGAGCCGCAGCGAGCCGATCGGCGGCAGTTCGAGGGCCGTCCCGCCGTGCAGCGACGGCTGCAGGCTGAGCTGGACGTTCGTGGGGCCGACGGGGGTGACGACGCGGCCCCCCAGCAGGAGGCCGAGGTAGCCGGCGGCGAGGCCGGCGAGGACGACGCAGGCGACACGGGACGGGCGGCTGCGCAGCACCCGCCCGGTGCGGCGGGCGCCCGCGGCGGTGCGGCGGGCGGCGGGGGCGAGGGTCGAGCGGGCGCGGCGGGCGGCGGGGGAGCCGCCGAGGCGGCCGAGGCCGGTGCCGAGCCTGGAACGGGTCTGGGCCATCGAGGCGCGGACCTTGCGCACGGGTCCCCTTCCTGTCGAGCAGAATGGCCGGTGTGATCGAGTTGACGCGCGAGGCGTTCGAGGACCTTGTGGGCGAGGCCCTCGACAGCATCCCGCCCGAGCTGACCGCCCACATGCGCAACGTCGTCATCGTCGTCGAGGATGACGCGCCCGAGCGCGGCCTGCTCGGTCTTTACCAAGGCGTACCCCTTACCGAACGCGGGGACTGGTACGGCGCTGTACTGCCCGATCACATTTCGATCTACCGTCGGGAGATCCTCCGGATCTGCGAGACGGAGGAGGATGTGGTCGATGAAGTGCGGATCACCGTGGTCCATGAGATCGCCCATCATTTCGGAATCGACGATGACAGGTTGCACCAGCTGGGCTACTGATCGCGAATAAGTCACAGCAATCGGGCACTGTAGGTCACATAACTGCCACGCAGCGTGAGTTAATAGGTGGGCCGCCCAACCCGGGGCGGCCCGATCTGGAGCACGCGTGGCGGGAAGGCAGAGGCGGGACGGCCGGCACCGGCGCCCGCCGGAGGCGCAGGCGACCTACCGCGAGGTGTTCGCGGTGCGGGAGTTCCGCGCGCTCTGGCTGGCCCAGGCGCTGTCGTTCGTCGGCGACCAGCTGGCGCAGGTGGCGCTGGCCGTCCTGGTGTACGAGCGCACCGGGAACGCCCTCCTCACCGCCGCCACCTACGCGCTGACGTACCTGCCGCCGATCCTGGGCGGCCCGCTCCTGTCGGGGCTCGCCGACGTGTTCCCGCGCCGCACCGTCATGATCGTCTGCGACGTGCTGCGGGCGGTGCTGGTCGCGCTGATGGCCGTGCTGGCGCCGCCGTTAGGGGCGCTGGGCGTCCTGGTGTTCCTCACGGTGCTGCTGGGGACGCCGTTCACCGCGGCGCGCGCGGCCGTCATGCCGGACGTCCTGGAGGGCGACCGGTTCGTCGCCGGGACGGCGATCAACAACATCACCCACCAGGTCACGCAGATGCTGGGGTTCCTGGTGGGCGGCGCGATGGTCGCGGCGGTCGGCGCCCGGGAGGCCCTCGCCCTGAACGCCCTGACGTTCGGCGCGTCCGCGCTCATCCTCGTCGCGGGGCTGCGGCGGCGCCCCGCGTCCAAGGACCGGGACGCCCAGTCGCTCGGGCTGTGGCGCGGCATGCGGGACGGCGCCCGCCTGGTGTTCGGCGACCCGACGCTGCGGTCGCTCGTGTCGTTCGCGTGGCTGTGCGCCTTCTACACCATCCCGGAGGGCCTCGCCGCCCCGTACGCGGCGACGTTCGACGACAGCGCGGTGACGGTCGGGCTGCTGATGTCGGCGATGCCGACGGGCATGGTGGTCGGCGCGTTCCTGTTCAGCCGCTTCGTCCGTCCGGCGAGCCGGCTGCGGTCGATGGGCTGGATGGCGATGGCGGCGTGCCTGCCGCTGGTGGGCGCCGGGCTCCACCCCCCGCTGTGGGGCGTCGTGCTGCTGTGGGCGCTCTCGGGCGCGGGCAGCGCGTACCAGCTCGCGGCGAACGCGGCGTTCGTCGCGGCGGTGCCGCCGAGCGGGCGGGGCCAGGCGTTCGGCCTCGCGCAGTCCGGCATCCTCGCCGGTCAGGGGGTGGGCATCCTGGTCGCCGGAGCCGTCGCGGAGGCGCTCGGCCCGGAGACCGTGGTGGCGCTCGCGGGCGTCCTCGGCCTGTCGGTCGCCGCGATGCTGACCCTGGCGTGGAACCAGGTCCGCGGCGAGGCGATCGCGGGAACGCACGCCGCGTCCGTCGTCGTCGCCAAGGCGGGCGACGACGCCCGCAGTTCCGCTCCCGCGTCCTAGACGGAAGTCGTCTTCTTCTTGGAGCCGACGGCGTCCTTCGCCTTCCGGACGGCGTCCTGGAACGCGGGGGAGTCGCCGGCCTTCTTCGCGAGGTCCTCGGCGATCGACTTCGGCGCGCCCTCGTCGGGCATCAGCAGCCAGCCGATCGCGTAGAGGGCGATCCCCGCGCCGCCGAACAGCGTGAAGACGGCGAGCCCGAGCCGGACGATGTTGGCGTCCACGCCCAGGAACCGTCCGACGCCCGAGCAGACGCCGGCGACCAGCCGTCCGTCGTGGGTCCGTCTCAGCGACTTGCTCGGGGCGGTGTTCTTCTCCATGTCCATGCCTCGATCATGCCCACCGGCGGCGAGTTCTGACATCCGGATTCGCCCTGATTCGCCCCTGAGACTCCCCTGGTCCCGTAGGGGGACCTCGGCCGCCTTGAACGTCACTTGGCGGCGTTGCGTAGGGTTAATGGCTGAGACGCAGGTCAAGCGATCGTAGGGAGTCGCATGAGAATCGGGATCGTCGGGGCCACCGGCCAGGTCGGCAGCGTGATGCGGGAGATCCTCGCGGAACGCGCCTTCCCGGTCGACGAGCTGCGTTTGTTCGCGTCCGCGCGGTCCGCCGGGCGCAAGCTGCCGTGGGGGGACGGCGAGGTCACCGTCGAGGACGCCGCCACGGCCGACTACGCGGGCCTCGACATCGTCCTGTTCTCGGCGGGCAAGGGCTCCTCGAAGGAGCTCGCGCCGAAGGTCGCCGCCGCCGGTGCGGTGGTGGTCGACAACTCGTCCGCCTGGCGCCTCGACCCGGACGTTCCGCTGGTGGTGTCGGAGGTCAACCCGCACGCCGCCGCGAACCGGCCGAAGGGGATCATCGCCAACCCGAACTGCACCACGATGGCCGCGATGCCGGTGCTGCGCCCCCTGCACGCCGAGGCGGGCCTCGAGGCCCTCGTCGTCTCGACGTACCAGGCGGTGTCGGGCAGCGGGCTCGCGGGCGTGTCGGAGCTGCACGAGCAGAGCCGCAAGGTCGTCGAGAACGCCGACAGGCTCACCCACGACGGCGCCGCGGTCCAGTTCCCGGAGCCGAACGTGTACGTCCGCCCGATCGCGTTCAACGTCCTGGCGATGGCCGGTTCGATCGTGGACGACGGGCTGAACGAGACCGACGAGGAGCAGAAGCTCCGCAACGAGAGCCGCAAGATCCTGGAGATCCCGGACCTGAAGGTCTCGGGCACCTGCGTGCGGGTACCGGTGTTCACCGGCCACTCCCTGCAGGTCAACGCCCGGTTCGCGCGTCCGGTCACCCCGGAGCGCGCGGCCGAACTGCTGGCGGCCGCCCCGGGCGTCGAGCTGAGCGACGTCCCGACGCCCCTGCAGGCCGCGGGCCGGGACCCGACCTACGTGGGCCGCATCCGCCGCGACGAGACGGTGGAGAACGGGCTGTCGCTGTTCTGCGCGGGCGACAACCTGCGCAAGGGCGCGGCCCTCAACACGATCCAGATCGCGGAGCTGATCGCCGCGGAGCGGCGCTGACACGTCCGGACGGGCCCGTGCACACCGCGTGCGCGGGCCGCCGGCGTCGCGTCAGGCGCTGCGGGCGCCCCGCACCTCCAGGGTGTCGAGGAGACGGGCCGTGCTGGCGGCGATCTCCTCGACGGCGCGGTCGAACGCTTCGGCGTTGTGCGCGGCCGGCGCGCGGAACCCGGAGATCTTGCGGACGTACTGGAGCGCGGCGGCCCGGACGTCCTCGTCGGTCGCGCCCTCGGTGAACGGCGGGCGGAGCGTCTTGATGCTGCGGCACATGCCCCCATTGTGCCCACGCGCACCGACATTCCGGAGGGGGCTGTACGGGACGGGCCGAGAGTTCGTCCCGTACAGCCCTCCTGGGGCGAGCCCTGCACACGAAGGGGCTCGCCGCGCGGCCGGGCGGGGGTCGGCCGCGCTCCGCGCACGTCCGGAGCGGGTGGACGCGCGGTCGGACTCGCCCTCGGGGCCACGGGCGACGTCACGGACGCGCACCGCGGCCGGAGGGCCGTCCCGAAAAGCACACCGCGGGGACGCGCCCGGTGTCAACGAGTCCAGTCGGTGTTGGATTTTCAATCCTTGTGAAACAAGGTTCTGAAACTACTGAAACCGCCCGCCGACCTGGCGTTACGTCAGCCGTTGAGGGCGGCGTCGTCCGCTGCGGCCGGAGCGAGGGCGCCGGTCCCGGCGAGCGTCCAGACCGCGTGGGCGATGGCGTCGGCGTTGCGGTCGAGGGCGGTGTCGTCGATGTTCGACGCGGTGTCGCAGTAGGCGTGGTAGCAGCGGTCGTAGGGGACGTTCGCCTGCCCGCCCCACATCCGCGCCTCCGCGGCGGTCTTGCGGCCCTCGGCGCCGGTGAACAGGCCGCCGGCGGGGATGCCGACGTTGATGAACGGCCCGTAGTCGGACCGGCCGTCGAACGCGGTGTCGCGGACCGGGACGCCGATCGCGGTGAAGTGCTCCCGCAGTACGGTCTCGATCCGCGCCGATCCGGCGGGGCCGCCGGGACCGCTGGAGCCGTCGCCGTCGTAGGCGAAGTAGCCGGGGTTCGGTGAGCCGACCATGTCGAAGTTCAGGTAGCCGGAGATCTTCCGCCGCTCGGCGGACGGCAGGGTGTTCACATAGTGTCGCGAGCCGAGCAGCCCGAGTTCCTCGGCGCCCCACCAGGCGAAGCGCAGGTGCTTGCCGGGCCGGTGGTCCGCGCGGGCGACCGCGAGGGCGGTCTCCAGGATCGCGGCCGAGCCGGAGCCGTTGTCGTTGATGCCGGGCCCGGCGGTGACGCCGTCGAGGTGCCCGCCGATCATCAGGACGTCGTTCGGGTCGCCGCCGGGCCGGTCGGCGATCAGGTTGTAGCCGGTCGCGCCGCGGGCGGTGAACGACTGCACGGCCGTGGTGTACCCGGCCGCGTCCAGCCGGGCCTTCACGTAGTCGAGGGACGCGCGGTAGCCGGCGCGGCCGTGGGCGCGGTTGCCGCCGTTGGCATTGGCGATGCTCTGGAAGCGCGCCAGGTGCGTCTTGACGTTGGCGAGCGGGATGTCCGGGGCGGCGGCCGCCGACGCGGACGCGGCCTGCGGGAACGCGGCGAGCGCCAGGGCGGCCGCGCCCGCGGCCATCATCGCGTGGATCTTCATGGGTGCCTCCGGGGTGGGCGGCCCGTGACGGAGCGGGGATCCGTCACGGGCCGCGGGGAAGGGGTCAGGGCCGGATGATCTCGAGGTCGGTGCCGCAGGACGCCTCGCCCGACTGCTGGGGCACGTTCACCGCGCTCCACGCGGCCTTGACCGCGTTGCACTCGGTGGAGGAGCCGGGGAACAGCTGCCGGGCGGCGTTGACGGTCTCGACGCGCGCGCGGGCGTGGGTCCAGCTGTACGTCTTACGGTTGAGGCCGCCCATGAAGATCTGTCCGGCCTTCTCGATGCCGATCCCGGTGAGGGACGAACCGTTGCAGGTGGGGCTGCTCGGCCCGCCCGACGGGTTCGAGCCCTCGGCGAGCAGGTAGAACCAGTGGTTCTGCGGGCCCGCCGCCGCGTGCACCTCGGTGCGCGGGATGGACGACGAGTAGCAGTTCGGGTGCCCCTTCGCCTGGGGGTTGTACATGTTGCGGATCGGGCCGGAGCCGACGAGGTCGACCTCCTCGCCGACCAGGTAGTCCGGCGGGTCGTAGGTGGCGGGCTCGGCGGCGAAGTGCTCGGTCAGCGCGCCGAAGATGTCGCCGGCCGACTCGTTCATCCCGCCCTTCTCGTTGCCGCCGCCGGATCCGCCCGGCGTCTCCTGGAAGATCGCGTGCCCGAACTCGTGGGCGACGACGTCGGTCGGGGTCGCCTGCCGGCTGCCCGCCTGGTTGCGGCCGAAGTTGGTGTAGTAGCCGTTCCAGTACGCGTTGGCCTGGTTCAGGCCGACGCGGATCGGGAAACCGCGGCCGTTGCCGTCGATGCCGTCGCGTCCGAGCCAGGAGTCGAGCATGTCCCACTCCTGCTGGACGGCGTACAGGGCGTCGACGCACGCGGTCTCCAGGTTGGTGCCGCTCCCGTTGCCCCACACGCTGTCGGTGCCGGTGTAGGTGGCGCCGTTCTGGCCGCCGCACCGGATCCCGGGCCGCTGCGAGTCCGACATCTGCCGCGCCGCGGTGCTGAGGTCGACGGTGCCGTGGTAGTGGCTGCGGTCGTCGGCGATGTCGCGGACGTCGTCCCACGAGCCGGCGACCTTCCCGGTGCGGGCGTCCACGAGCACGTGCAGCCGGGTGGGCGCGCCGCCGTCGGTGCCGGTGACGACGGTCTCGTAGACGAGCCGTCCGGCGCCGTCCGCCAGCACGAGCAGGCGCGGTTCGGACGTCTGCGCGACCTCGTCCACGCGCGCCCGTGCGATCTTCGCGGCGCGTTCCGCCGGGACGGCCGGTGCCGTGGCGACGTCGAGCCCCCGGTCCTGCCCGACGGACGTGCTCAGCACCCCGCCGGTCTCGTCGGTCGTGACGACGAAGTCGCCGCCCAGCACGGGCAGGCCCTTGTAGACGCGCTCGTACGCGACGTGCTGCAGGCCCTTGAGCCCGGAGGTGACGCCGCGCCGCACGACGCGTTCGTCCGGCGACTTCCTGAACTCCTTCGGCCGTGCCGCGACGAGGCGGTCGGCGGACGCGGCGGCGAGTGCGCGGGGGTCGGGCTGGGGTGCCGCGGGGGCGGCGCGGGTGGCGCGGGTGGCGCCGGTGGCGGGGGCGGCCATCGCCACGGCGAGGCCCGCGGCGATCGCCGCGGCCCCGAACGCGGTCCGGTGTCTCACGGGGGTGCTCCTTCCAGGGGCCGGCGAGGGGCGTCCGGTCCTTGTGGGACGGGCGGCGCCCGCGTCGGCGGGGGGGTGGGGGTCTCATCCGGATGAGCTGTCCCGAAGTGCACTCCGAAACGGGGAAGGAGTCAATAAATCCATATATGACTGGATTTTCAATTCTTAAGGCGTATATCAGTGAACGAGTGGAAAGTGCCCGCTCATGGCGAAGGGCGGGACGGACGTCGTCCGTCCCGCCCTTCCGCGCTGCGGGGTCAGGGAGCGATGCGTTGGGCGAGCCAGGCGAGGGCCATCGGGTAGCGGTAGTCGATGCCGCCGTGGCCCGCGTCGAAGAGCTCGAACCGGACGACGTCGTCCGCGACGCCCGCGTCCCGCAGGGCGGCGCGGAACGCCTCCGCGCCGACGTCGAGGTACCACTCGTCGCGGGTGCCGCCGTCGATCCAGATCGCCCGCTGCGAGCGCATCGCGTCGGCGTGGGCCGGGACCATCCGGACCGGGTCCCAGGCGAGCCACCGCTCCCAGACGTCCTGCCGGAGCACGCCGGTGACCGGGTCGAACGGCAGCTCGGGCGTGCCGTCCTCGCGGGCGGAGTAGCAGACCGTCATGCCGAGGAGGTTGAGGAGGACCATGTCCTCGGGCTCGGTGAACGAGACGCGCGCGTTGAAGGCGTCCCACCAGCGCATGATGTCGCCGTCGTACTTGCGCAGGTGCCGGACGGCCTGCGGGAACTCGGGCAGGTAGCAGAACTCGAACAGGGCGTCGCCCGCGTGGGTGGCGAGCGCGCCGAACAGGTCGGGGCGCAGCATCGGCGTGATCATCGCGCCGTAGCCGCCGCTCGACTTGCCGCTGATCGCGCGGTGCTCGGGCGCGTCGAGCGTCCGGTAGCGCGCGTCGACCCACGGGACGATCTCGTCGCAGACGTACGAGTGGTAGCGGCCGGTGCCGGGCGAGTCGACGAACTGGCTGCCGCCGTGCGCGGTCCACGCGTCGACGAACACGACGATCGCGGGCGGGGCCTCGCCGCTCGCGAACACCGCGTCGGCCGTCTCGGGGAACGGCCGCCGGTACGGCGTCCGGTTCCGCCAGATCCCGACGTGGCCGGTGAACCCGGTGATGACGTAGACGGACGGGTACCGGCGGTCGGGCTCGTCGTCGTAGCCCGGCGGCGTGTAGACGAGCACCGGACGTTCGTGCGGGTCCTTCAGCGGGTTGCCGCGCAGCAGCTCGCTGCTGACGACGTGCTCCTCCAGGCGTCCGGCGAGTTCCGCCGACCACGGCAGCATGCGCACTCCCTCGTGCAGACTGATGATCGACTTCGAGGGTACGCGCCGGGATGTCACAGATCACGGGGGCTGCGTCGTCTACCTGGAGATGATCAGCCGGAGACAGGGGAGAACCTGATGACCGACGAGGCGAACGACAGGGCGGCGCGGCTCCGCGACCTGCACCGGCCGGGGGACCCGCTCGTCCTGCCGAACGTGTGGGACGCGGCGAGCGCGCGGGTGGTGCAGGAGGCGGGGTTCCCGGCGCTGGCCACCGCGAGCGCGGCGATCTCGGCGATGCTCGGCTACCCGGACGGCGAGGGCGGGCCGGTGGACGAGATGTTCGCCGCGGCCGCCCGGGTGATCAGGGTCGCCGAGGTGCCGGTCACCGTGGACGCCGAGGCCGGGTACGGGCTGCCGCCCGGCGAGCTGGTCGAGCGGCTGCTGGCGATGGGCGCGGCCGGCTGCAACCTGGAGGACAGCCGCGGCGACGGCCTGGTGGACCCGGAGGAGCAGGCCGCGTACCTCGCCGAGGTGCGGGCCGCGGCCGGGGACGCGCTCGTGATCAACGCGCGGGCGGACACGTTCATCCGGCAGGCGCCGGACCCGCTGGAGGGCGCGCTCGCGCGCGGCCGCCGGTACCTGGAGGCCGGGGCGGACTGCGTCTACCCGATCATGGCCCCGGCGGAAACCGTGAAGGCGCTGGCCGAGGGCCTGCCGGGGCCGGTCAACGTGAACCAGCTCCCGGGGACCCACCTGGACGAGCTGGCCGCCGCGGGCGCGGCCCGCGTCTCCTACGGGCCGTTCCCGCACATGCACGTGATGGAGGTGCTGAAGGAGTTCGCCGGACGCCTCCGCGCGGGCCAGGACCCGGTCTAGGGAGCGGCGGGACGCCCGCGCGGCGCGGGCGTCCCGCTTGCAAGTAGTCACTTACTACGGCACAGTGGTACGGAGCTCGCCCCATCGTTTCCCTCGGGAAGTGAGGCCCCCGTATGCCCGTGACGCAGGAGCAGACGCCGAAGGTCGTCATCGACTCCATCAGCGGCCTGGCCCTCGCGGCCGCCGCCGCGAACGTCGTCATGCAACTGTCCCGCCTTCCCGTGGGCCACGGCGTCGCGAAGAGCACGGTCGACAGCGGACGGGTCGACAAGCACCCGATCAAGCGCGCCCGCACGACGCTCAGCTACATCGCCGTCGCCATGCTCGGCACCGAGGACGAGCGCGCCGCGATGCGCCGCGAGGTCAACCGTTCCCACCGGCACGTCAACGCGAAGGAACCCGTCGCCTACAACGCGTTCGACCGCGAGCTGCAGCTCTGGGTCGCCGCCTGCCTCTACATGGGCGTCGAGGACATCTACCGGATCCTGTACGGGGAGCCGACCGAGGAGCACCGCGACGTCCTCTACCGGTACGGCGCCCGCTTCGGCACCACCCTGCAGATGCCCGAGGACATGTGGCCCGCGGACCGGGAGACGTTCCAGAAGTACTGGGACGCCTCGCTCGCCGAGATCGAGATGGACGACCTCACCCGCGGCTACCTGCGCGACCTCACCGAGCTGCGGTTCCTGCCCGCGCCCGTCCCGCAGCTGCTCGGCCGCTTCCACCGCTTCCAGACGGTCGGTTTCCTGCCGCAGCCGTTCCGCGACGAACTCGGCTACCGCTGGACGCCTCGGGACCAGGCCCGCTTCGACCGGCAGATGCGCGTGCTCGGCCGCGTCAACCGCGTCCTGCCGCGCCCGGCCCGCGAGTTCCCGTTCAACGTCTACCTCTGGGACGTGCGCCGCCGCATCCGGGGCGGCCTCGCGATCGTCTGACCGCGCGTCCCGTCCCCGGGGCCGGGGACCCGCGGCGTCCGGCATCCGCGCCCGCCGGACGCCGCGGGCCTCCATCAGCGGACGGACGCGTAGAACGCGCGGAGGTCGTCGACGAGCAGGTCCGGCTCCTCCATCGCGAGGAAGTGCCCGCCCCGGCCGAGTTCGGTCCACCGGACGACGTCGTGGTCGCGCTCGGCCCACGGGCGGACCGTGACGTCGTGCGCCGAGACGAGCACGCCGGTCGGCACCGTCCCGCGCTCCGGCTCCCAGCCGCCGTCCGTCCCGCCGTCCGTTCCCTCGCCCCAGTCGCCGTCCGACCAGGCGTTCGCGGTGTTCTCCTCGTAGTACACCTGCGCCGCCGACGCCGCCGTGCCCGTCAGCCAGTACAGCGACACGTCGGTCAGGATGCGGTCGCGGTCGACGGCGTCCTCGGGCAGCCCGTCCTCCGGCGCGGTCAGCTCCTTGAACTTCTCGACGATCCACGCCAGCTGGCCGGACGGCGAGTCGTGCAGGCCGTACGCGACCGTCTGCGGACGCTTGGAGTTGCACTGCAGGTAGCCGTCGTTGAAGTTCAGCATCCGCGTCCACCGCTCGCGCTCGGCGTCCGACAGCCCGTCCATCTCGCCCTCGACCCCGGCCGGGAACGTGAGCAGCGCGTTGACGTGGACGCCGACGACCCGGTCGGGCGCCGCCTTCCCCAGTTCCGGCGCGACCAAGGCCCCGGTGTCGTACCCGTGGACGCCGTACCGTCCGTACCCGAGCCGCTCCATCAGCTCCGCGAACACCGCCGCCATCCGCGCGGTGCCCATGCCGGGCCCGGCGAGCGGCGTGGAGAACCCGAAGCCCGGCAGCGACGGGATCACCAGGTGGAACGCGGCGGACGGGTCCGCGCCGCGGGCGCGCGGGTCCGACAGCGGGCCGATGACGTCGAGGAAGTCGCTGAAGGCCCCCGGCCAGCCGTGCAGGAGCAGCAGCGGGACGGCGTCCGGCTCGGGCGACCGGACGTGCAGGAAATGGATGTTCTGGCCGTCGATCACGGTCGTGAACTGCGGGTGCTCGTTGAGCGCGGCCTCGTGGACGCGCCAGTCGTACCGGGTGCGCCAGTACTCGGCCAGCTCCCGCAGGTACCCGGTGGGGACGCCGCGGCTCCAGCCGACGCCGGGCAGCTCGTCCGGCCAGCGGGTGCGCGCGAGCCGGTCGTCCAGGTCGTCCAGGAGGTCCTGCGGGATGTCGATCGTGAAGGGTCGGATGTCCATGGGGAGGACGCTAGGAAGCGGTTAGGTCGGGTCCGGTCCTAACCGTCCGGCAGACTCGGGACCATGCCGACCACCTCCGCGCGGCTGCTGAAACTGCTGTCGCTGCTGCAGACCCACCGCGAATGGTCCGGCGCCGAACTGGCCGGACGGCTGGACGTGACGCCCCGCACCGTCCGCCGGGACGTCGAGCGCCTGCGGGACCTCGGGTACCCGGTGCACGCGACGCGCGGCTCCGCCGGGTACCGGCTGGGCGCCGGGTCGTCGCTGCCGCCGCTGCTGCTCGACGACGACGAGGCGGTCGCCGTCGCGGTCGGGCTGCGCACGGCGGCGGGCGGCTCGGTCGCCGGGATCGAGGAGACGTCG
The DNA here is from genome assembly GCF_014648495.1 of Actinomadura cremea. Lineage (GTDB taxonomy): Bacteria > Actinomycetota > Actinomycetes > Streptosporangiales > Streptosporangiaceae > Spirillospora > Spirillospora cremea. The sequence continues at coordinate 312,705 of NZ_BMRF01000001.1, read as the reverse complement.
CTGCGGGCGCTCGCCAAGCTGGAGCGCGTGCTGCCCGCCCGGCTGCGGTACCGGCTGGACACGCTCAACGCGGCGACCGTCCGGGCGGGCGCCCCGCCCGGCCCCGCCGTCGAGCCCGGCACGCTGATGGCGATCGCCGACGCGTGCCGCCGCAACGAGAGCCTGCGCATCGACTACCGGAGCCCGCGCGGCGACACCGTCCGGACCGTCGAGCCGCACCGCCTCGTCAGCTTCGGCCGCCACTGGTACCTCGTCGCCTGGGACCCCGGACGGGACGGCTGGCGCACCTTCCGCGTGGACCGGCTCACCCCGCGCACGCCGCCCGGTCCCCGGTTCGTCCCGCGCCCGCCGCCGGACGGCGACGTCGCCGCCTACCTGGCGCGGACCCTGTCGTCGCGGGCCTGGCCGGTGCGGGCGACCTTCGCCCTGCACGTCCCCGCCGCCGAGGCGGCCGGTCGCGTCTGGCCCGGCATGGGCGCGGTCGAGGCCGTGGACGACCGGACCTGCCGGCTGCACGTCGGCGCCGAGACCCCGGCCGACCTCGTGTGGATGATCACGTCGGTGGGGGTCGGCTTCACCGTCGTCGACGGCCCGCCGGAACTCGCCGACGCCCTCCGCGCCCAGGCACGGCGGTGCCTGGACGCGGTCGGGTGACCGTCAGCTCTTGCCGAGGTCGGGCCGCTCGATCGTGCTCGCGCCGGTGCCGGCGCTCCCGGCGTCGTCGTTGTTCGAGGGGCGGGTCGCCAGCTCGAAGTCGCCCCTGTGCTCCCGCGAGCCGGTGACGACCGCGTCCTCGAGGACCTCCTCGCCCTTGCGCTGCCGCCGCATCATCGGGTCGTCCCGCAGGTCCTTCGCGAGGGCGACGCACAGGACGATCAGCACGATCGTGAACGGCAGTGCCCCGATGAAGGTGATGTTCTGAATGCCTTGCAACGCTTTGTCTCCGCCGATCACCAGCATGATCGCGGCGACGGCGCCGGTGACCGCACCCCAGAAGATCACGATCCAGCGGGAGGGGTGGACCGAGCCGCGCTGCGACAGCGTCCCCATGACGATGGACGACACGTCGGCGCCCGCCACGAAGAAGATCGCCACCAGGATCATCACGACCACCGCGGTGATGCCCGACCACGGCAGGTCCTTCAGCACGTTGAACGTGATCTGCTCGGCCTCGCCGCTGCCGTAGGGGTCGTTGCCGTTCTGCTGGTCCCGGATCGCCGCCCCGCCGAAGATCGCGAACCAGGCCAGGCTGACCACGCTCGGCACGATGATCACGCCGGCGACGAACTGCCGGATCGTCCGGCCCCGGCTGATGCGGGCCAGGAACATCCCGACGAACGGCGACCACGAGATCCACCACGCCCAGTAGAAGACCGTCCAGGTGGACAGGAACGTCTGCATCTCCTCGCCGCCGGTGGCGCCCGACCGGGACGCCATCTGCCCGAAGTCCTGGATGTAGACGCCGATCGACGTCGGGACGAGCTCCAGCATGAACACGGTCGGGCCGACGACGAAGATGAAGAACGCCAGCACCACCGCCAGCACCATGTTGATGTTGGACAGCCACTGGACGCCCTTCGCGACGCCCGACACCGCCGACAGGATGAAGCAGATCGTCAGCACCACGATGATCAGTACGAGCACCGAGTCGCTGAGCGACTCGATCCACCCGGCCTCCTGCATGCCCGACTGGATCTGGAGCGCGCCGAGCCCGAGCGAGGCCGCCGAGCCGAACAGCGTCGCGAACAGCGCCAGAATGTCGATGATCTTGCCGCCGGTGCCCTCGCCGCGCCCCTTCGGGAACAGCGGCGCGAACGCCGAACTGACCAGCTGCTTGCGCCCGCGCCGGTAGTGCCCGTAGCCGATGGCCAGGCCCAGCACCGCGTAGATCGACCAGGGGTGCAGCGACCAGTGGAACAGGGTGGTCGCCATCGCCGTCTCGATGGCGGCCTCGCTCTGCGGCGCGTCCGTCCCGGGGGGCGGGTCGACGTAGTGGGTCAGCGGCTCCGCCATGCCGAAGAACATCAGGCCGATCCCCATGCCCGCGCTGAACATCATCGCGATCCAGGAAACGGTGCGGAACTCGGGCTCGTCGTCCTCCTTGCCGAGCGGGATCCGCCCGTACTTGCTGACCGCCAGCCAGAGCGAGAACACCACGAAGCCGGTGGCGGCCAACACGAACAGCCAGCCGATGTTCGCCAGCAGCCAGTCGAGCACGTCCTGCGCGACGCTGCTCAAATTGTCGGTCCAGGCGACTCCCCAGACGACGAACGCCAGAGCCACGACGGCGCTGATCCCGTACACGGCCCAGTCAGTCCGTGCACGTCCCTCGATGGAGCCCGGCGGCGCGTCGTGATGCGGCTCTCGGTCGGTCCCGTGATCGGTCATGATCCGAGCCTTTCCCGAGAATCTACGTTCTCACGTGAATGCGTTGGTAAAACGTTCTCGCCGGGCCGGTCAGGCTTCCCCGCTCCGCATACCGCGCATGCGTGAATTCGCAAGTCATCAACTCGCCGGGGGGCGTCGAGGGCGATCGTGACCTGGGAAATGACGAACCATTGACGCACCATGTCCGAGCGGGCGGCGTCCCGGATCGCGCTGATCGTCGAAGGACGGCATGCCCGGCGCGGCCCCGGCCCAGGCAGGATGGGGGTGTGGTCGAGGTCGCGGTGCTGGTCGGATTGCAGGCGTCCGGGAAGACGACGTTCTACCGGGCGCGGCTCGCCGGCACGCACGTCCACGTCAGCAAGGACCTGTTCCCGAAGGCGCGCCGCAGGCAGGCGCGGCAGCTGCGGCTCGTCGCGGAGGCCCTGGGCGCCGGACGGGACGTGGCCGTCGACAACACGAACCCGTCGCCGGACGAGTGGGCGCCGCTCGTCGAGGTCGGGCGCCGGTTCGGGGCGCGGACCGTCGCGTACTGGTTCCCGCCGGACGTCGCGCTGACGATGCAGCGCAACGCGCTCCGCCCGGCGGAAATCCGGGTGCCGGACGTCGGCGTGTATGCGACGCTCAAGCGGCTGCGCCGTCCGGGCCCCGCGGACGGGTTCGACGAGCTGTGGACGGTGCGGCCGGACGGGCGCGGCGGGTTCGCCGTCGCGGCCATGGAGGGCACCGTCGTGCTCGACCCCTCGTACGAGCTGTTCGGGCGCGGGGTCGAGAAGCTCGTGTCGCTGTCGGCGGGCATCGCCACGGCCGCGTTCACGCACGCCGCCGGGGAGCCCGCCGTGTTCGACTCCCGGGTGTGGACGGGCACGGGCCTGGACGACGTCGTCGACTACCTCTCGTGGAGGCAGGCGGACGCTGCGCGCTGCGCGCTCAACGGCTGGTGCTACCGGACCCTCCGCAAGGACGGGCACGGCCCCCGCGAGGCCGCGCGGGAGCTGCACCGCACGTCCGTGTCGGACAAGAACGAGCTGCTGTTCGCGCGCGGGATCAACTTCAACGACGTCCCCGCCTGGCAGCGTCGCGGCGTCGGCCTGTGGTGGGAGACGTTCGAGAAGGCCGGGCACGATCCCGTCGCCGACGCGGCGGTGACGGCGACGCGGCGGCGGGTGCGCGTCGAGCGCGAACTGCCGATGCGCGACGCGTACCGCGCGTTCGTCCGGGGGCTGCTGGGGCGGTGGGCGCCCGGTCCTCGCGCGAGCGGGCCTGGCGGGACGGGCGGGCCTGCGTCAGGATGATCGGCCATGGTGCGTTTTCGGCGTGGTGTCCGGTTGTCCGCGTTTCCCGAGTCCGCGGTGAACGAGGTCGTGCGCCCGATCCTGGACGCCGTCGAGGGCCTCGCGATCGGCGGTGACGGCCTGCACGTCGGGGACGGCGTGATCGCGCGGGCGCGGCTCGTCCAGGGGCGCCACCTGGTCGCCGGTTCGCGGTACCGGGTGGAGCTCCCCGAGCCGGACGGCGGGGTCGTCGAGATCACCGTGAACTCCTGGGACCGTGCGCGCCGGATCCGGCTGGACGGCGCGTTCGAGCGGGACGGGCACGCCGTGACGTCGTCGATCGACGTCGACATGACCGGACGCCGGATCCGGACGGTCGGCGTCACGGGCGGCTACCGGGCGACGAAGGGGCGCCTGCGGTCCCTCCGGCGCGCGAGCTGGGAGGGGCGGGCGGGCTTCGGGGACTGGTCGGGGCCGCCGGAGGTCGCGCTCCGGATCAGGCACCGGTTCGGGCTGGCGAGCGCGTCCGTCGAGGGGACCGGGGAGCGGCGCGGGGAGTGGAGGGCGCGGGTCGCCGCGGGCGGGCGCGGGCGCGGCGTCCTTCGGCCGGTCGCCGCGCTGGGACTGCTGATCGCCCGGCGGAGGATCCGTCCCGGGTTCGTCGAGGCCGTCGACGAGTTCGCCGCCCGCTGGAACGCGGTCGTCCCCGACCTCGCCGAGCGCGACCTGCACGCCCCCGTTTCGCTGCGGCACGAGATCGCGGTCGCGGGCGTCGGCCGGGACCGGGTCGACGCGTTCGTCGCGGGGCTGCGCGAGGCGGTCGAGGGGCTCGCGTTCAAGCGGGGACGCCTGGTGCGCGACGGCGGCACGACCGAGGACGTCCGGCTCGTCGACGGGAAGCACCTCGCGCGCGGCGCCCGCTACCGGCTCGCGGCCGTCCACCGGGACCCCGTCGAGGCGACCGTCACCGCGTGGGGCGCCGACCGCGTGCGCGTCGAGTTCCGGACGGACGACGGCGCCCGCGCCGGCTCGTTCGAGCTCCGGGACACCGCGGTCCGGATCGAGTGGCGGAGCGGGCTCGCCGACGGCTGGGGCGAACTCGGCGACGTCACCGGCGCGATCGAGGCGGACCTGCGCGGATGGACGTCCGGGACGCCCGTCGTTCGCACCAGCACCCATGCGTTCGGCACCGAGACCCTGTCGCTCGCCTGTGCCCCCGCCGGGAACGGATGGGCGGTCACCTTCACCGAGACCCCGGTGCCCCGCGACTGGCTGCGCCCGCTGTTCACGGTCGTCACCGCGCTCGTCCCGTCGGGGGACGCGTTCCGCGAGGCGGTCGAGGCCGCCGGTGAGCGCTGGGACAGGGCCCTGGCCGAAGCGGTGGACGACCCGGCCGGGGCCGCGGCCGGGCTCGTGGAGGCGGTGCTGCTCGACGGCCTACTTGAGGACTTCCGTCTTCTCCGAGTCGCCTGGGAACACGACGAGGAGATGCCGCTGGGCGGGGTAGGGCCATGAGTCGCGCTCGTCGCGGCCGGTCACGTGCAGGCGGAGCCGGTGGTGCCCGCGTCCCGCGACGGTGAGAAACGGGAAGCCTGACGGCGCGTCCATTGCGACATGTTCGCAAGAGGGTAGAGGGCGTCTCCGACAAGCGGAACAAAGGTGGCGAAGTTGGCGCTGGGCATCGAGTTCGCGAACGTGATCGGGCGGATTTCCCGACTGGAACGGGCCATTGACGATTTCGCGGCAGCCCAGCACAACTACATCGAGGACGGGCGCCTTTTCCGCGTCGGATTCATGAGCACCCGCGAAGCCCTCGACCTCATCGACGGCCTGCCCGCGGGGACGGCCGCGCTCGTGACGTCCGACGGTCCCCTTCCCGGCCGGCTGCGGCGGGGCGAGGTCGACGGCCTGCGGGCCGTGTGGCTCGCGGGGGACGAACCGGGACGGGTCGTCCCGCCCCTGCAAGGCGTCCTCCTGCAGGGTCCGTCGTGCCTGCGGGACGTCCTCGACCGCGATCCCGCGACGGCCGTCCGGCCCCTGCGACCGCCGGACGGAACCGGGAGCGGAACCGGTTACGGGCACGGGCACGAGCGGTTCGAGGTCGCGCGGCTCGGGGGGCTCGTCGATCTCGACGTCCTCGAGCTGCCGGACGGTGCGGGCACGTCCGTCTTCCGGGCCGCGCGGCGCCGGGAGCGGAACCGTCGCTGCGGCCCGGACATCGCGCTGCTGCAGTGGCTCGACGCGACGCTCCGGGCGCCACGTCACCCGTAGCGGGCGGCGATCGACCGCTCGACGCGGTCGCGGGCGGCCTCGGGGCCGATGATGCCGATCAGGACGTAGTAGGCGAGGCCCTCGGCGTGCGCGATCAGGTCGATCGCGGCGGCCTCGGGGTCGGTCCCGGCCGGGAGGGCGGCGCGGTCGCGGCGCAGCAGGCCCGCGACCTCGCCGTGGAAGCGGGCGTACTCGTCGCGCATGCGGGCGGCGATGGCCTCGTCGGCGAGGGCGAGCGCGGTGAACGACTGGCGGACGCGCATGTGCGCGCGCGTCTCGGCGTCGTGGGCGATCAGTTCGGTGAGGACGGCCGTGAGGACGTCGCGGGGCGGGGCGTCGGCGAGGTCGCGGCCGACGCGGGCGCGGATGCGTGCGGTGCTGAGCGCGTTGCCCCGCTCGAAGGCCGCCTCGATCAGCCGCTGCTTGGCGGGGAAGTAGTGCTGGACGCGTCCGGGCGAGACGCCCGCGCGCGCCGCGACCTCGGTCAGCGAGACCGCCGCCAGGCCGCGGTCGGCCACGATCGCCAGGACCGCGTCGGCGATCTCGTTCCGCCGCTCCTCGTGCCGGACCCCGGGCCCGCGCGTGCGCCGCTCCATCTCCCCGCTCTCTCCCCGCTTCCCGATGTGACCGCATCGGATTGACCCGTCCAAGTCTAGCCGCATACCCTGCGGCCAAAACAATGCGCTCACACTGATCTGGGGGTGCCGGTGGCACGGATCGTCCTCGCGCTCGCGTGCGCGGCGCAGTTCATGGTCGTCCTGGACGTCTCGGTGGTGAACGTCGCGCTGCCCGCCGTCCAGGACGACCTCGGGTTCTCCGATGCCGACCTGCCGTGGGTCGCGGGCGCCTACACCCTCGCGTTCGCCGGGTTCCTGCTGCTCGGCGGGCGGCTCGCCGACCTCGTCGGGGCCGGGCGGATCTTCCTCGCGGGCCTGCTGCTGTTCTGCCTGCCCAGCCTGGTCGGCGGCCTCGCGACGACGCCCGGCCTGCTGATCGCCGCCCGCGCCGCGCAGGGGATCGGTGCGGCCGTCCTCGCGCCCGCCACCCTGACGATCATCACCACGACGGTCCCCGCGGGCCCCCGACGGACCCGCGCCCTCGCCGTCTGGACGGCCGTCGGCCTGGTCGGCGGGGCGGCGGGCAACCTCGTCGGCGGGCTGCTCACCGAGGCGCTGTCGTGGCGGTGGATCCTGCTGATCAACGTGCCGGTCGGGCTCGCCGCCGCCGTCCTGGCCCGGCGCGTCCCGGACGGGCACCGCACCCGCGCCCGCCGCCTCGACGTCCCCGGCGCGGTCGTCGCGACCGCCGGGCTCGCGCTCCTCGCCTTCGGCGTCATGCGGGCCGAGTCCCGGGGATGGACGGACGCCGTCACGGCCGGGGCGCTCGGCGGCGCGGTCGTGCTGCTGGCCGCGCTCGTCCTCGTCGAGACGCGCGTCGCCGCCGACCCGCTCGTCCCGCCGCGCCTGCTCCGCTCCCGCGCGATCGGGCTCGGCAACGTCCTGATGCTGCTCGCGGGCGCCTGCTTCCAGGTGCCGATGTGGTACTTCCTCACTCTCTACATGCAGGACGTCCTCGGCTTCTCGGCGCTGCGGACGGGGCTCGGCTTCCTCCCGCACACGCTGCTCACCCTGCTCGTCGGGCTCCAGGTCACGCCGAGGCTGATGCGGCGCGCGGACGACCGCGCGCTCGTCGCCGCGGGCGCGGCCGTCGCGGCGGCGGGCTTCCTCTGGCAGGGCCTCGCCACGGGGGACGGCGGCGGCACGTACGCGGGCGACGTCCTCGGCCCGGCCGTCCTCGTCTCCGTCGGCGGCGGCCTGCTGAACACGCCGCTGACCGCCACGGTGACGGCGGGCGTCGCGGGGGACGACGCGGGCGCCGCGTCCGGCCTGCTGAACACCGCCAAGCAGGTCGGCGGCGCGGTCGGCCTCGCCGCGCTCGCCGCCGCCACCGGCACCTACGGCGCCGCCTTCCTGGCCATGGCGGTCATGCTGGGCGTGGTGGCCGCCGCGTCCCTCGCCCTGCCCGCCCGCCGCGACGCGCCGGACGTCCCGCGCCGGTCCGGGCAACGATCCGCGGGATCCCGGCGGTACTAGTCGGCAGGAGGCCCGCCTGGAGGACGGATGCGGGACCGGCCGGACTGCTCGGCGTCCGGCGACGGCGCGGCCATCGCGACGGCGATGCGGGGCGTGGTGCCCGCGGGCACGTGGAAGCCGGAGGTCTTCGCCCGCCGACCCGCGCGGACGACGGCGTCGAGTGATCCCCGGGGTTTCGTCCGATGTGTCCGCCATGCAATGATTCCGATAACGGTTTTCATTCACGTGGGGGTGGCGATGCGGACCTCGGCCGGTACCGAGTCGGGCAGGGAGCCGGGCACGGAGTCGATCACGCGGGAGCTGGCGGCGATCTGGGGCGAGCTGCTCGACCTCGACCCGGACGCCGTCCCGCACGACGCGAGCTTCGTCCGGCTCGGCGGCGACTCCGTGCTGACCGTCCGGCTGTCGGCGCTCGTCCGCAGCCGGCTCGCCGTCGAGCTCGCGCTGTCGGACGTCACCGTGGAGATCACCCTCGGCGGGCTCGCCGACCTCGTGCGGCGGCGCACCGGCGGCGCGGCGCGGGCGCTGCCCGTCGGCATCGAGCGCCGCCCCGACCCCGGCGCCCCGTTCCCGCTGATGCCGCTCCAGCAGGGCTACTTCGTCGGCCAGCAGGGCGCCTGGGAGCTGTCGTACGACTCGGCGCACTTCTACGCGGACGTCGCCCTCACCGGCATGGACGGCGACGAGGCCGCCGAGGCGCTCGCGGACGCCCTGCACCGGCTCGCGCTCCACCAGCCGATGCTGCGGGCGCGCGTCGCGCCCGACGGCACCCAGCGCGTCCTGCACCCGGACGAGCCCGGCGCCGTCCCCGTCCCGCGCCTCCACGACCTGCGGGACGCGGACGGCGCGGCGGTGGAGGCGGCGCTCGCGGCCCTCCGCGACGAGATGAGCACCGCCGGGCCCGACCCCCAGCACGGCCCCGGCGTGGACGTCCGGCTCAGCCTCCTGCCCGGCGACCGGGGCCGGCTGCACACCGCGATGAGCCTGCTCACCCTCGACGGCTGGTCGGCGACCCTGCTGAACCGCGAGCTGCTCGCCCTCGCCGCCGACTGGAACGCGGTCCCCGCGCCCCTCGAGGTGGACTTCGGCGACTACGTGACCGCGCAGGACCGGCTGCGCGACACCCCGGCGTGGGCCGCCGACCGCGACTGGTGGTGGGGCCGCCTCGACGGTGTCCCGGGCGCCCCCGCGCTGCCGCTGCGCGCCGACCCGCGCGACGTCCGCCCGACGCTCATGGGCACCCGGTCCGCGCACCTGTCCGCGCCCCGCTGGGCGGCGCTGCGCGACCGCTGCACCGCCCGCGACGTCACCCCGTCCGCCGCGATGCTCGCCGCGTTCTCCGTCGTCCTCGCCCGGTGGGGCGGGCACCGCCGGATGCTGCTGAACTCCCTGCAGCTCAACCGGCTGCCGCTGCACCCGGACGTCCACCGGGTGTTCGGCGCGTTCGCCGCCACGATGCTGCTGCCGGTCGAACCCGTGCCGGGCCGCCCGTTCGCCGACCTGGCCCGCGACGCGCAGCGCACCCTCACCGAGGCCGCCGCGCACAACCTGATCTCGGGCGTCGAGGTGTCGCGGGAGCTGGCGCGGCGGCGCGGGACGACCCGTCCCGTGGGGCCGGTCGTGTTCCAGAGCACCCTCGGGATGGACGCGGCCGTGGGCGAGGGGCAGGTCGAGTCGGCCGGGCCCCTCGGCGACCTCGACTTCGCCGACTACTACCACCAGCTCCGCACCCCGCAGGTCGCGCTGGAAGCCCGCTTCTACGAGCTGCGCGGCGAGATGGCCGCCGTGTTCTCCCTGGTGGACGAGCTGTTCGACCCCGCCGAGGTCGACGCGGCGTTCGCCGGGCTCGTCGACCTGATCGAGGCCCTCGCCGACGGGCCCGCCTGGGACGAGCCCGTCGACCTGCCCGGCGTCCGCGACCCGGCCCCCTCCCCGGGCCGCACCCTGGACCGGCTGCCGGAGGGTGCCGTCGAGGAGACGTCCGGCCCGCCCCGCGACGACCTCGAACAGCGGATCTGCGCGCTCTGGGAGGACGTCCTCGGCGTGCCCGTCCTGGACCGCGCGACCACGTTCTTCGCGCTCGGCGGCGACTCCCTCCTCGCCGTCCGGGCCCTCGCCCGGCTCGCGGCCGACGGCCCCGTCCCGACCGTCCGCGCGTTCCTCGACGCCCCCACCGTCGCGGGCCTCGCCGCGTCCGTCCGCGCCCGGACGGACGCGGCGTGACGGTCGTCGGCGTCCTCGGCGGCGCGGGCGCGGTCGGCCGGGCCGCCGCCGGACGGCTCGCCGACCTCGGTGACCTGCGCATCGGCGGTCGGAACCCCGGCCGGGCCGCGGACCTGGGCGTCCCCGTCCGCGTCGACCTGCACGACCCGGCGAGCCTCGCCGCGTTCTGCGCGGGCTGCGACGTGGTGCTGAACTGCGCGGGACCGTCCTACCGGGTGCTGGACGCCGTCGCCCGCGCGGCCCTCGCCGCCGGGGCGCACTACGTGGACGCGGCGGGCGACCTGCCCGCGATGTCCGCGCTCGGGCCCGTCCGCGACCGGGCGGCGGTGTTCTCCGCGGGCCTCACGCCGGGCCTGTCCGGGCTGCTGCCCCGGCTGCTCGCCGACCGCCCCCTGCGCCGCCTCGACGTCCACGTCGGCGGGGCCGCCGCGCTCGGTGAGATGGGCGCCCGCGACATGCTGGCGTCCCGCGGCCCCGAGTTCGGCACGCCCCTGGCCGCGTGGCGGGACGGACGCGCCGTCCCCGGGGCGCTCCGGCCGCTGCACCGCGTCGCGCTCCCCGGCTTCGCGGGCCGGGTGCACGCGTACCCGTTCCTGTCCACCGAGGCGGCCCGCCTCGCCGGACGGTGCGAGGTGGACGAACTGCGCGCGCACACCGTCTACGTCAGCGAGAACGTGCCCCGCGCCCTCGCCGCCGCGTGGGCGGACGGCGGGCCGGTCGACCGCCACGTCCCCGCCCTGCTCGCGGCGGCGGAAGCCGACCTCGCGGGCACCCGCCCGTACTCGACGCTGCTGTTCCAGGCCGCCCCACGCGCCTCCGGCCCGCCCCGGCGGCTCACGCTGCGCACGTCCGACCCGAACGCGCTGAGCGGCGCCGTCGCGGCCCTCGCGGTCCGCGACGTCCTCGCCGGACGCGTCCCGCCGGGCGCCCACCTGGCCGCCGAACGCCTGCACCCCGCCGCCGTCCTCGACCGGCTCCGCACGGACCCCGTCGTGACCGGCGCCGAACTCCAGTGACCACGCGAAGGACAGAGATGACCGGAACGCCCGACGAGGCCGCCCGCGCCGACCAGGGCCTCGGCTACGCCGTCAACGCCCCCTACTACGACCTGATCTTCCCGGCGGAGGCCCGGGACGCCCTCGCCGCGAGCCTCCGGACGCTCCTGCCGGACGTCCGCGCCGTCGCCGAGATCGGCCCCGGCACCGGCTGGTTCACCGAGGTCCTCGCCGGCCTCGCCGACGAGGTGTTCGCCGTCGAACCCGCCCGGATCATGCGGGCCGCCCTCACCACGCGCCTCGCCCGCGTCCCGCACCTCGCCGACCGCGTCACCGTCCTGCCCGAGGACGCCCTGACCGCCCGCCCGCCCGTCCCGGTGGACGCGGTCGTGATGTTCAACCTCGTCATGCACTTCTCCCCGGCGGAGCGCCCCGCCCTCTGGCGGCGCTGGGCCGAGGCGCTCACCCCCGGCGGGCTGCTCCTCGTCGAGCCGCAGTACCCGCAGCAGGCCGAACCGGTGCCCGCGACGACCGTCCCCGGGCGCCGCCTCGGCCGCCGCCGCCACGACGTCGTCACCCGCGCGGACGTCGCCGGGGACGACCTCGTCCGCTGGGTCAACACCTACCGGACCTGGGACGGCGACACCCTCGTCGCCGCGGAGACCGCCGAGTTCGACTGCCACGTCGTCTCCGACGAACGCCTCGCGTCCGAACTGACCGACGCGGGGTTCGAGCCCCGTCCCGCCGAGGGCGTCCACGCGTGGCGCCGCAAGGAGAACTGATGTACGACGTGATCGTGATCGGCGGCGGCCCCGCCGGGCTCAGCGCCGCCCTCGTCCTCGGCCGCCAGCGCCGCGACGTCCTGCTCGTCGACGGCGGCGCCCCCCGCAACGCCCCCGCGTCCGAGATGCACATGTACCTGAGCCGCGACGGCTTCGACCCCGCCCGCCTCCTCGCGCTCGGACGGGACGAACTGGCCGCCTACCCGAGCGTCGAGCGGCGCTCGGGCACCGTCACCGGCGCGCGCGGCACCCTGGACGACTTCACGATCGACCTCCCCGACGGGACGTCCGAACGCGCACGCCGGCTCGTCCTCGCCACCGGCCAGGTCGACGAGCCGTACCCGATCGAGGGCCTCGCCGAACGGTTCGGCCGGAGCGTGTTCCACTGCCCGTTCTGCCACGGGTGGGAGACCCGCGGCATGAGCCTGGCCGTCCTCGCCCGCGAACCCCGCGAGGCGATGCTCGCCCTCTACGTCGCCGACCGGTTCAGCGACGACGTCGTCCTGTGCACGAACGGCCCCCTCGAACTCCCCGCCGAGATCGTCCGGCGCCTGGACGAGCGCGGCGTCCCGACCGTCGACACCCCCATCACCCGGGTGACCGGCGACCCCGGCGCGCTCGAACTCCGCTTCGCCGACGGCCGCACCCTCGCCCGCGACGGCGTCTACCACCGCGCCCCCACCCGGCAGCACGCGCATCTCGCGGCGAAGCTCGGCTGCGAGATCCTCGACGACGGCACGGTGCGCGTCGACGAGCGCCAGCAGACGACCGTCCCCGGCGTGGCCGCGGCGGGCGACACCGCCAAGCTCCCCGCCGTCCCCGACGCCGTCACCCTCGTCTCGCTCGGCGCCGCCGACGGCGTCCGCGCCGCGGTCTGGCTCGACGGCGACCTCTTCCGCTCCGGCTTGGACCTGCCCCCCGCCTGACCCCCGAGAGGAGAGCACCGCGAGCCCGCCGAGCGCCGTGCGCTCCGCGGTGACGCGGCTCGCGGAGGCGGGGGTCGTGCGGCCGGTCGACACCGCCGTCACCAGCGGGCTCGGCTGCCCGATCGGCGCCGGAGCCGCCCTGGGCCTCGCCGCCGCCGAAGACCCACGACGGGCGCGCCGGACCCCGCCCGCCCGCGTCGAACAGCTGCTCACCGGCCTACGAGCCTCAGCCCCCGAGGGCGGCGCCGCCGCTCGGGCCGGTGACTCGGCTCGCTCGACGCGGGCCCCACGTCGCGGCCTCGTGCCCCCGAGGGGGCGGGCGGTCAGGGGCGGCGGGCGATGTGGAGGTGGACGCCCGCCTCGGCGAGCGGGTGGTCGTCGCGGGGCAGGACGAGCAGGGGGCGCAGGCCCGCGCGATGCAGTTCGGCGTTCCATTCGGCGGGGGTGAGGAACACGCGGTCGGTGCCCGCCCTCGGGTCGTCGGGGTCGAGCCGGTCGGTGCCCTCCGGGGACGACATCAGGAACTGCATGGACGCGAGGAGCGCGGGCATCTCGCGGCCGGTCTCGACGAACACGAGCAGGCCGCCGGGGGCGAGGAGGTCGCGGAGGCCGGTCAGCGTCCGGGGGAGGTGCCGCGCGTTGTGCAGGACGTTCGCCGCGAGGACGACGTGCCGCGACCCGGGCTCGATCCCCCGGGCGCCGAGGTCGGCGTTGATGTCGAGCAGGCCGAACCGGACGCCGGGACGGTCGCCGAACCTGCGGCGGCCGAGCGAGGTGAAGTAGCGGGACACGTCGGTGTAGAGGTAGTCGACGTCCCGGCCGTCGAGCCCGGCGAGGGCGTCCGCCGTGGTGCCGCCGACGCCCGCGCCGACCTCGAGGACGCGCAGCGGCCCGTCCGGACGGACGTTCGCGGGCGCCCATCGCAGCACCTCGGCGACGGCCGCGTTCAGGTACCGGTTGACGGTGTTCTCGCGGTACGCCCCGTCGGCGGTGTCGGCGTCCTCGAAGAGGAGCGCCTGCAGCGGCAGGTCGTCGCGGAGGAGTTCGGGGAGCCGCCCCATCGCGGCGAGCATGAACCGTGTCGCCTCCGGGGGGTATCCGATCGCGCGGCCGTCCTCGACCAGGCCGCCGGCGTCGCCGTCCGGGACGTCCGCGCCGTCGAGGACCGCGAGCCAGCGGCGCAGGATCCAGCGGTGCCGCCCGGCGACGCCGAGCGCGTCGGCGATCGCGTCCGGTGTGCCGGCGTCCCGGACGGGACGGACGACGCCTGCGATCGCCCGCAGCGCGGCTTCGTCCAGGCGCCGCAGGAACGCGGGCACCGCGGCGGCGTCCACCGCCGCGACCGCCCCGGCCGCGCGCCGCTCCGCGCGGTCGGCGAGGACGAACGGTTCGACGGTCAGCGGGACGTCGCGGGCCTCCGGGACCGAGCGGCGCAGGACCGCGCGGGCGACCTCCGCGAGGCGGCGTTCGACGAACGCGGCCAGCGGCTCGTGCGCCGTCCCGGCGCCGCGCACGTCCCCGACCGGCCGCGCCGCCCCGCCCGGGGGCACGAGGCCGATCCGCGCGGGGTCGGCCGGGTCCTGCACGACGGCACGTCCGTTCGCGGCCTCCCGCAGCTCGAACGCGGTGCGCGCGTCCGGCGCGTCGACGAGCGCCCGGTTCGGGTGCCAGGCCACGTCGGCCGGACGGCCGGACGGCGCGTCCACGTGCAGGACGGCGTCGAACCGGTAGCGGGTGAGTTCGGTGTCGTCGCGCATGGTCTTCGGGTGGACGCTCATCCGCACGTCCCGGGGCACGCCTTCGGCGAGCCGCGCCAGCGCCGGGGGGTCGAACAGGAATTCCGGCTCGCGGGCCGCCCGCTCGGCGGCCCGGCGGTCCGCGTCGGCGTGGTCCCGCTCGGCCCAGCGGGCGAAGTCGTCCAGCAGCCGCGCGTCGCGCACGTCGCCGACGACGACGGCGCCGCCGGGCGCGACGAGCGACAGCGCGTCGTGCAGGACGGCCTCCAGGTAGTCGAGGCCGGGGAAGCACTGGGTGACCGAGTTCAGGACGACGCAGTCGGGCCGTCCGTCCGGGCGGCCGACCCGCTCCAGGGCCTCCCGCACCTGCGGCGAGCCCGCTTCGTGCGCCGCCGCGCGCACGAACGCGGTGCCCGGACGGGCGCCCTCGCGCAGGGCCCGGACGGCGGCGGGCGCGACGTCGGTGCCGACGTATCCGTGGACCCGGTCGCGCAGGCGATGGGCGAGCAGGCCCGTCCCGCAGCCCAGCTCGAGGACGTGCCGGGGGCGGGTGCCGAGGATCAGCTCGGCCGTCCGGTCCGCCCATTCGCGCATGTGGCCGGCGGGCAGCGGCCGTCCGGTGTCGGACGCGCGCCAGCCGGACAGGTCGAGGTCGGGCGCGTGCGGTGCCCCGGCGGCGGTGTAGGTCCAGTCGTACACCTCGCTCCAGTGGTCGAGGTGCTCGGCGACGAGGCCGCCGGGCGCGGGCCGGACGGCGAGCGCCGCGCGGTCCGGGACGAGCCGGAGCGCGCCGGACGGCTCCCGTTCGACGGCCGCGATCCACGGGTGCGCGGCGAGCGCCGCCGCCGCGGTGGTGGCGGCGGGCGTGCGGGGGGCGGGGACGCGGGCTTCGGGCGGGGGCTCAACGGGCATGGGTCTCGTCCTCCGTTCGGGCGGGTTCCTCGGTCAGGCGGCGGCCGGTGAGGCGCAGGACGCGGTCGGCGCGGGCGGCGACCGCGGGGTCGTGGGTGACGAGCAGCACGGCGGTGCCGTGCCGGCGCAGCCCGTCGAGCAGCCGCAGGAGGCCGTCGGCGGCGGCCGGGTCCAGCGCGGAGGTGATCTCGTCGGCGAGCAGGACGGCGGGCGCGGCGGCGAGCGCGCGGGCGATCGCCACCCGCTGCCGCTGCCCGCCCGACAGTTCGCCGGGCTTGCGCGAGCCGAGCCCGGGGTCGAGCCCGACGGCCGTCAGCAGCTCGGCGACCCGCTCCCGGCGACGGGCGCGGGCGTCCGTGCGGGCGTCCTCGTGCGGGGACGGGTGCAGGCGGCGGAGGGGGCGGGCGATGGCCGTGCGCGCCCGGTGCGCGGGGTTCAGTGCGGTGGCCGGGGACTGTGCGACGAACTGGATGCCGCGCAGGGCGGTGACGTCGCGGGCGCCGACCGGCCACGGCACCGCGCGGCCGTCGAGCCGGAGGTCTCCCGAGGACGCCGGGTGCAGGCCCGCGAGGGTGCGCAGCAGGGTGCTCTTGCCGCTTCCGGACGGGCCCGCGACCGCGACGAGCTCGCCGGGCCGGAGCGTCAGCGACACGCCGTCGAGCAGGACGTCCGGCCCGTGCCCGGCGCGCAGCCCCCGCACCTCCAGGACGGGACGGACGTCGACGTGCGGCACCGCCTCCGGTCCGGCCTCCGCGCGAGGGGCGGGCGGGGCGGGGCCGATGCGGACGACGCGGTCGGCCACGCGGGCGACGAACGCCGCGTCGTGCGAGATCACGAGCGTGACCGACCGGCCGTCGCCGCGGCGGCGTTCGATCGCGGCGGCGACGAGGCCGAGCGCGTCCGGATCGAGCCCGCCGGTGGGTTCGTCGAGGACCAGCAGTTCGGGTTCGCCGAGCAGGGTGCGGGCGACCGCGACCCGCTGCGCCTGGCCGCCGGACAGCGCGCCGGGGCGCCGGTGCCAGAGCGCGTCCGCGTCGAGGCCGAGGCCGGCGAGCAGCGCGCGGGCCGGGCCGGGGGTGCGGCCCGGCCCTTCGAGGACGAGCGCGGACACGGTCATCAGCGGGTTCAGGGTCGCGGCGGGGTCCTGGTCGAGCAGCCCGGCGGCGCGGCGCAGCCGCCGGGCGTCCCGGCCGGGCCGGACCGCGCGGCCGTGCCAGGTCACGGTGCCGCCGGTGCGGCGCAGGCCGGGCGCGAGGACGTCGAGGGCGGCGCGCACCGCGGTGGTCTTGCCGCCGCCGGACGGTCCGACGATCGCGACGACCTCGCCGGGCGCGGCGCGCAGGCCGATGCCGTCGACGATCGCGCGGCCGTCGGCGTCCACCACCGTGAGCCCGTCCACGGTGAGCCCGAGTTCGCGTGGGGCGTCCGTTGTGTCCGGTGTGTGGTCGATGGCAGGCGGGTTCGGGTGGGCTGGCCCGGGTCCGTCCGGGCGGACGGTGCGGTGCCCGCGGGCGAACGGACGGCGGCCTGCTCGGCGCGCGGGGCCGACGGCGAAGCCGCCGGGGCGGGACGGGACGGAGGCCGCGGCGGCGGTCGCGAGGGCGACCGCGGTCAGCGCCGCGGCCGGGGCCGTGAGCGACCACGGGTTGAGCGCGGCGCCCGGGAGGTTCTCGCGGAGGCTCGCGCCCCAGTCGGGGGCGGCGGGGTCGGTGCCGAGGCCGAGGGTGCCGAAGGCCGCCGCGAGCTGGAGGGCGAGGACGAACCGGGCGACGGCGTCCGCGGGGATCGCGCCCGCGAGGGAGGGGAGCACCTCGCGGACGGCGATCGCGGCCGGGCCCTCGCCCCGGCCGCGCGCCGCCTCGACGTGGCCGGCGCCGTGCGCCCGCCGCACGAGGTCGCCGATCATCCGGGCGCCGAGCGGGGCGCCGCCGCAGACGGTCGCGGCGATGACGGCGGCGGGCGCGGGCAGCGCGGCGGCGAGCACGAGGGCGACGAGCAGGAACGGCAGCGCGAGCAGCAGGTCGGTGACGGCACGGGCCCAGCGGGCGGTGCGGCGCCCGGCCCAGCCGGTCGCGAGCCCGCCGAGCAGGCCGAGCAGGCTCGCGGCGGCGGCCCCGGCCAGGGCGGTCGCGGTGAGGGCGCGGCCGCCGGCGAGCAGCCGGGACAGGACGTCGCGGCCCGCGGAGTCGGTCCCGAGCGGCGTTCCGGGCGCCGGGGGCGCCCACGGCGCGCCCACCGAGGCGGACGGGTCGTGCGGGGCGAGGGCGGCGCCGCACAGGGCGAGCCCGACGGCGGCGGCGGCGAGCGTCCAGCGGGCCTTCACGCGCCGTCCCCCGCCAGGACGTCGGCGACGGCGAGGCCCGCGAGGACGGGCAGCGCCGCGAGGAGCGCGACGGCCTGGACGACGGGGGCGTCGCGGGTGCCGATCGAGCTGACCAGCAGTTCGCCGAGCCCCGCGTACCCGAACAGCACCTCGACGACGGCGGTGGCGGCGAGCAGGCCGCCGGTGAGCAGCGCGAGCATCCGGACGGCCGGGGCGAGGACGAACGGGGCGACGTGCCGCAGCGCGACCCGTCCGGCGGGGACGCCGCGCGCGACGGCGTCCCGGACGTGCGGGCGGCGGGACGCGTCGGCGACCGCGCCGCCGAGCGGGCCCGCGGCGAACGCCGCCGCCGGGATCGCGAGCGCGAGGGCGGGCAGCACGAGGACCTCGGCGGGCGGCGCCCCGCCGGGCGGCAGCAGCGACACCGGCGGCAGCCAGCCGAGGACGCCCGCGAAGACCACCGCCAGCCCGGCCGCGAACACCACCTGCGGGACGGCCGCGACCGCCGCCGCGAACCCCGCGAAGAGGCGGGACGCGCCGGTCAGCCAGGCGAGCAGCAGCGCCAGCGGTATCGCGACCGCCAGCGCGCACCCGGCGAGGGCCAGGGTGGCGGGCAGCCGCTCCGCGACGAGTTCGCCGACGGGGCGGCCGGTGAGCAGCGAGGTCCCGGGGTCGCCGCGCAGCATGCCGCCCGCCCACGTCAGGTACCGCTCCCAGACCGGACGGTCGAGGCCGAGTTCGGCGCGCAGTTCGGCGAGCCGGGCCGCGTCGGCCCGCCCGCCGGTGCGGTGCTCGGCCGCGTCGGCGGGGAGGAGCGCCGTGGCGGCGAACACCGGCAGCGACACCGCCGCGAGCAGCAGGAGGGCCCGCGCGGCCGCGGCCCCGACCGTCCGGACGGTCACCGGGCGTCCAGCGCGACCCGGTCGATGAACACGCTGCCGAACCCCGCGCCGGTCGGCAGCCCGCGCACGCCGGCGGCGGCGAGGTCGAGGCCGTCGCCGGCGCCCCACACCAGGTAGCCGCCGTCGTCGCGCAGCTCCCGCTGCAGTTCGCCGAGCCGGCGCCGCCGCTCGTTCTCGTCCGCGACGCCCATGGCGTCCCGGTACGCCTCGTCCCATTCGGGGCGCTTCCAGGCGGTCTCGTTCGTGGGGGCGTCGCCGAGGAGGGAGACGCGGGCGACGTCGGTGAACGGGATGCCGCCGAAGTAACCGGTGTAGAACGCGCTCTTGGCGAAGACGTCCGTCCAGTAGGTGTCCGGCGGCTCGTTGCGCACCTTCACGGTGATCCCGGCCTCGCCGAGCTGCTGCGCGAGGAGCGTCGCGGCGGTGTCCATGCCCGGGTAGGACGTGGTGGTGGCGAGGGTGAGGTCGAGGCCGTCCGGGTGCCCGGCCTCGGTGAGCAGGGCCTTGGCGCGGGCGACGTCGCGCTCCCGCTGCGGGACGTCCTTCGGGCTGGACGGGTCGGCGGGCGTCAGCAGGTCGTTGCCGATCTTCCCGAAGCCGAGGAACACCTTGGCGAGGAGCTCCTCGCGGTCGGCGGCGAGCTTGACCGCCGTCCGGACCCTCGGGTCGTCGAACGGCTCCCGGTCGAGGCGCATGACGAACGGGTACATCGTGACGGCCGGACGGTGGACGACCCGCAGGTCCGCGTTCCCCGCGACCTGCTTCGCCGTCGCGGGGGCGATGCTTCCGGCGACGTCCGCCTGCCCGGAGATCACCGCCTGGGCGCGGGCCCGGGGGTCGGGGACGGCGCGGATCTCGATGCGGCGCGTCGGCGGCTCCGGCCCCCACCAGTCCTCGTTGCGCTCCAGGACCGCGTTCTGCGCGGTGCCGCCCGCCATCGTGAACGGGCCCGAACCGGGCGCGGGACGGGTGAAGTCGGTCGTGCCCTCGGGCACGACGAACGTCACCGACTCGAGCGCGCGCGGGACCTCCGCATAGGGGCGCACGGTCTTCAGCGACAGCGTGTGGTCGTCGACGGCCCTGGACGCCGCCAGGTCGAACATCTGCATGCGGCCGAAGTTCTCCGCCGCCTTCTCGTGGATGCGGCGCAGCGAGAACAGCACGTCGGCCGCACGGACCGGACGTCCGCCGGTGAACGCCGCGTCGGTGCGGAGCCCGACCGTCCAGGAGGTCAGGTCGTCGCCGTCCGGTTCGATGGACGTGGCGAGGCGCAGCTCGGTCCCGCCGTCCGCACCGGGCTTGGCCAGCACGTCGTACAGCAGGGCGAACCGGGTCAGGTCGGACTGGTTGCCGATGCCGCCGTGCGGGTCGTGGATCGCGGTGGCGGGGGCGCCGACCGCCACGTACCGCAGGGTGCCGCCGGACGACCGGGCGTCGCCGCCCGAGCCGCACCCGGCGAGGACGAGACCGAGGGCGAGCGCCATCGCGCCCGCGAGGGGGGCTTTCATGGTGAGGGGTTCCGTTCGTCAGGATTCGATGCGGTCGAGGGCCTCGTTGAGGTACGCGGCGATCCGCCCGAGGGCGGGCGGCCGCAGCAGGCCGTAGTGGTCGGCGTCGGCGTCGCGGACGTCCGGGGCCGCCGCCAGGTGCCGCGACCAGCCGAGATCGGGCAGGCCGGGCGGCGTGTCGTCCACGCCCATGCCGATCCCGGAGTTGCGCGCCGCGCGCCGCGCCGCCCGCACGACCAGCGT
This sequence comes from Actinomadura cremea, assembly GCF_014648495.1. GTDB lineage: Bacteria > Actinomycetota > Actinomycetes > Streptosporangiales > Streptosporangiaceae > Spirillospora > Spirillospora cremea. The sequence continues at coordinate 292,132 of NZ_BMRF01000001.1, read as the reverse complement.
CACGGTCGCGGGATCGGCGAGCCGCCGCGGCGTGTGCGCCGCGAGGCCCCGCAGGTGCCGGGCGAACACGTCGACCCGCTCGCGGACGTCCTCGCCGCGCCCCAGCAGCCCGTGCGCGCGCAGCCGTCCGGCCGCCTCCGCGCGGCGCCGTCCGGCGGGCAGCGCGCGGAGCGCCGCCCGGCCCGCGCCGTCGCCGACGCCGAGGTCCGCGCCGAGGAACGCCTCGAGCGCCCCCAGCATCCGGACCGTCGCCTCCGCCTCGCCGTCCCCGGGCACGGGGGTGATGTACGACGGGTCGTTGGAGTCGAGCATCGCGAGCAGCCCGACGCGCCCGCCGCCGTCGGCGAGCCCGCACGCGACCTCCTGGCCGAGGCTCCCGCCCATCGACCAGCCGCCCAGCAGGTACGGGCCGTGCGGCGCCCGCGCCCGGATCGCGTCCCGGTACAGGGCGGCGAGCCCGTCGAGGCCGGCGGGCGGCGCGACGTCCGCGAACGCCGGGTCGGTGATCGCGACGACGGAGAACCGCTCGTCCAGCAGCCGGGACAGCTCGGCGTAGCACATGACGTCGCCGCCGGACGGGTGCAGGAGGAACAGCGTCCGGTCGCCGGTGCCGTCGCGGAGCGGCACGAGCACGTTCGACGCCCGGACCTCACGAACGGCGGGTCCGCCCGTGGGGGCCGGGGCGGCGGCGTTCGCGGGGCCGTTCGCGTGGGCGGGGCCGTTCGCGGGGGCGGGGCCGTTCGTGGGGGTGGGGTCGCCCGTGCCGCGTGCGATGGTCGCGGGGGTGTGCGCGTCGTCCGGTTCGTCCCAGGCGGCCGGGTCCTCGGCCAGCCGCCGGACGCGCGCCTCGTACGCCGCGAACGCCTCGTCCACCTGGGCGGCGGGCAGCAGGTCGCGGACGGCGTCCCACTGCAGGAGCAGCTCGCCGCGCTGGACGAGGACCTGGTGGTCCAGCCACGTCTGCGGGGTGCGGCTGACGGCGTGCACCTGCTCGCCGACCCACTGCAGGTCCGGTTCGCCGCCGACGAGGTCCTCCAGGCCGAGCGCGCTCGTGAACACGACCGGCACCGCGCGCCCGCCCGTCTCGGCGAGCGTGTCGAGCACCGGGTGGGCCCGGTGGTCGAGGTCGTCGAACAGCCGGTCCCGGACGGCCCGCGCCCGTCCGGCGAACGTCGCGGGGCCGCGCCGGTCGATCTCGTGCAGGAGCAGCGAGGTGAAGTCCCCGACGACCCGGTCGACGTCCGGGTGGATCGGCGGGCGGTCGAACAGGGTGAGCGTGAGCGCGAACCGCTCCGCGCCCGACCAGCGTGCGAGCGTCTCGGCGTACGCCGTGAGCAGCACCGACGTCGGGGTGAGCCCGCGCCGCGCCGACTCGGCGCGCAGCGCCGCCCACGCGTCCGGGCGCAGGCTCGCCGTGCGGCGCACGAACTCCGGCGGCCCGTCGACCCCGGCGACGGGCAGCGGCGGCGGCGCGGGCAGCGCGGCGATCCGGTCCCGCCAGTAGGCGGCGGCGCGCCGCCCGTCCGCGCCGCCCTGCGCGTCCCGCGCGGCCCGCACGCAGGCCCCGAAGCCGATCCCGGGCTCGGGGAGCGGCGCGTCCGGGTGCTCGTAGAAGTGCCGCACCTCCCGGTCGACGATCCAGTAGCTGCCCGCGTCGCAGACCAGCACGTCCACGCCGATGAACAGGCGCACCCGTCCGCCGGGCAGCCGCGCCGCGCGGATCTGCACGAGCGGCCAGCGGTCCGGCGGGCCCGCGTCGCGCGACACCCGGTCGCGGAGCCGCGCGAGCCGCTCGGCGCGGCGCGTCCCGTCCGTCCCGGTCAGGTCGGTGACGCGGATCCGGTAGGGCGGCACGTGGTCGAGGACCTTCAGCCGTCCCTGCGGGGTGACGATCGCGCGCAGCATCGGGTGCCGCGCGATGACCCGCCGCCACGCCTCCTCGTACCGGGCGAGGTCGAGGTCGGTGCAGTCGTACTCCAGGTAGAAGTGGCAGGGGATGCGGCCGAGCGCGTAACCGCCGCCGCGCCCGACCCAGTACGCGTGCTGGACGCGCGTCATGGGGAACGTCCCGTCCGGGGCGCGTTCGGGTTCGGACGGCGGCGCGGGTTCGGGGTCCGGCCGCCGGTCCGGCCGCCGGTCCGGTCCGGCGTCCGGGAGCAGCGCGGCCAGGCCGCCGACCGTGGGACGGTCGAGGAGGTCGCGCAGCCGCAGCTCCGCGCCGGTCGCGTCGCCCAGTGCCCGCAGCATCCGGGTGGCGAGCAGCGAATGCCCGCCGAGCACGAAGAAGTCGTCGTCCGGACGGGTGACCGCGACGCCGAGCAGCTCCGTCCACAGTTCCGCGACCCGCCGCTGCGCCGCGCCCAGCTCGGCGCCGCCGCCGTCCGCGACGGCCGCGACCGGCTCGGCGTACGCGGCGCCGGCGGCGCGTTCGCGCAGGTCGGTGCTCGACACGGCGACCACGGGCGGTCCCGCGTGGGCCAGCACGCGGTCGAGCGCCGGCATCCCGACCGCCTCGCTCAGCGCGTACGGGAGCCGGACCGTCTCCGCCCGCCACACGTCCCACTGCACGCTGACCCACCGCGTCGGGCCCGCCGCCGCCTCCGCGAACGCGTCCATGAACCGGTTCGCGGCGCAGTACGCGCCCATGCCGATGCCCCCGACGAGCCCGCCGACCGACGACATCAGCACGACGGCGCGCGGCCGCCGCCCGTCCGGGAGCCCCTCGATCGCGGCGCGCAGCGCGAGCGTCCCGGCGACCTTCGCCCGCACGTGCGCGGCGACCTGCGCGGACCCGGTGCTCCGCAGCGGCTCGGGGGCCGCCGACGCCGCCGCGCCCGCCGCGTGGACGACCAGCGCGAGCGGCCCGCCGCCCGACAGTTCGTCCAGCAGCCGCGCGGTGCCGCCGGCGTCCGCCGCGTCCAGCCGCACCACCTCGACGCCCGGGGGCGCCGCCGCGTCCGTCCGTCCGCGCGTGGTCACGACGACGCGCATGCCGCGCCGCAGCAGGTGCCGGGCGACGGTCCGGCCGACGTCGCCCAGCCCGCCGGTGACCAGCGCGACCGGCGTGCCCGGCGTGCCCGGCGCGACCGGCGTGCCGCCGTCGGCCGGGGGCCGGGCGGCGGGACGCCAGGGCGCGAGGTCGCGGACCCAGCGGATGCCGTCCCGCACGGCCGTCTCGGCCCCCGACCCGCCGGACACCAGGTCGGCGAGCTCGGCGGGGACGACCGCACCCGGTTCGGCCGCGTCGTCGAGGTCGACGACGCGCCACCGCACGCCCCGCTGCTCCTGCGCGAGCACGCGCGGCAGCGCGTGCACGGCCGCGGCCCCGGGATCCGGACGATCGCCGCCCCCGACCCGCTGCGCCCCCCGCGTCACCTGCACCAGCACCCCGGCGGGCCGCTCCCCGCCGAAGAACCGCCGCGCCAACTCCGCGTACAGCGTCACGCCGTCCGCCACCCCCGCGCCCGACTCCCCGGCGTCCGCAGGTCCGGACGGGCGGGGGCGTTCGGCGCCCGGGAGGACGATCACGCCCGTCCACGCGGTGTCCGGACGGCGGTCGGCCTCGGCGAGCGGGACGGCTTCGGCGCCCGCGTCCGCGAGGGCTCCGACCAGCGCGGCGGTCGCCTCGCCGGGCGGGCCCGCGACGATCCACGAGCCGTCGAGCGCGGCCGGTGCGTCGAGCGGCGGGACCTGCCGCCACACGGGGACCTGGAGGGGTTCGGTCTCGTCCGGTTCGCCACCGGGCGGGCGCGACGGCGGTTCGGCGGGCGGATCGATCCACAACCGGCGCCGCAGGAACGCGTGGCCGGGGGCGGCGATCCGGCGGCGGCCGGGCCGGTGCATCGCGGCGAAGTCGACGTCCACGCCGTGGGCCCACAGCTTCCCGGCGGCGTCGAACAGCGCGGCGAGGTCGTCGCCGTCCGCCAGCGTGGGCAGCGCGGGCAGGCCGTGGCGGCGCGCGAGCGCGGCGAGCGCCGTGCCGGGGCCGACGTGGACGACGACCGTCCCCGGTCCGGCGGCGGCGCGCAAAGCGGCGGAGAACCGGACGGGCTCGCGGAGCTGCCGCACCCAGTGGCCGGGCGTGCCGAGTTCCCCGTTCACCGGCGTCCCGGTCAGCGTGCTGACGAGCGGGACGCGCGGCGGGACGGCCCGCAGCCCCTCGGCGGCGCGCCGCAGCCGGGGGAGCGCGGGGTCGATCAGCCGGGAGTGCGCGGCGACGTCGAACCGCAGGAGGGACGTGTCGAGGCCCTCGCGCTCCAGGTCGGCGGCCAGCGCGTCGACGTCCCGCCGGGGCCCGGACACCACGCAGGCGCCGGGCCCGTTGACGACGGCGAGGTCGAGGGCCGGGTGGTCGCGCAGCCGCGCGGCGGTCGCGTCCTCGTCCAGCGGGACGGCCAGCATCACGCCCCCGCCCGCGACCTCGGTCATGGCGCGGCACCGGACGGCGAGGAGCGGTGCGACGTCCGCGGCGTCCAGCGCCCCGGCGGCGACGGCGGCCGTGTACTCCCCGGCGCTGTGGCCGAGCACCGCGTCCGGCCGGACGCCCCACGACGCGAGCAGCCGCGCGGTCGCCAGCGACACCGCGAACAGCGCGGGCAGCCCGTGCAGCGGCGTCTCGATCCTGCCCTCCGCGCCGCGGATCACCGCGCGGACGTCGAAGCCGAGGTGCGGCGCGAGGAGTTCGGCGCACTCGTCCACGCACGCGGCGAACACCGGCTCGGCGCCGTAGAGGGCCGCGCCCATGCCGACGCGGGCGTTGCCGCCGCCGGGGAACGCGAACACCAGGCGCGGCGGCCCGCCGACCGGGGCGCCGGGCGCGGCGGCCGCGCGCAGGCCGCCGGGCCGCGCGGCGACCCGGTACGGCAGGTGGCGGCGGCCCCGCTGCAGCGTGTGGGCGAGGTCGGACGGGTCCGGGGCCTCGCGGTCGAGCCAGTCCGCGAGGTCGTTCGCCGTCGCGGTGAGCGCGGCGGGCGACGCGGCGGACAGGACGATCGGGTGCGGGCGCGCGTCGGGTTCCGTGCGCGGCCGCTCCGGCGCGGGCCCGACGACGACGTGCGCGTTCGTCCCGCCGATCCCGAACGAGCTGACGCCCGCGAGGCGCGGCCCGTCCCACGCGCGGGTGCGGGTCACGACGTCGAACGGGGAGCCGTCCAGTCCCAGCAGCTCGTTGACGGGCGCCGCGTGCAGGGACGCGGGCAGCACCCCGGCGCGGACGGCGAGGACCGCCTTGATGAACGACGCGATCCCGGCCGCCGTGTTGGCGTGCCCGATGTTGCCCTTCACCGACCCGAGCCCGCACCACGCCGGACCGGCGTCGCCGAACACCCGGCGCAGCGCCGCGACCTCGATGGGGTCGCCGAGGTGCGTCCCGGTCCCGTGCGCCTCGACGTACCCGACGTCCCGGGGACCGGCCCCGGCGAGCGCGAGGGCCTCGGCGACCACGCGGGCCTGCCCCCGGACGGACGGCGCGGTGAACCCCGTCTTGTCCGCGCCGTCGTTGCCGACGGCCGAACCGTGCACGACCGCCAGCACCGGGTCGCCGTCGTCGAGGGCGTCCCGGAGGCGGCGCAGCACGACCGTCCCGGCGCCCTGCGTGTACACGATGCCGGTGCCCTCGGCGGAGAACGGGCGGACCCGCCCGTCCCGCGAGTAGATGCCGTCCGGCGTGAACAGGTGCCCGCGGCCCTGCGGGACGATCAGCGACACGCCGCCCGCGAGCGCCGTGTCGCACTCCCCGGCCAGCAGCGCCTGGACGGCCAGGTGCACGGCGACCAGCGACGTCGAGCACGCGGTGTTCACGGCGGTCGCCGGGCCGGTGAGCCCGAGCCGGTACGCGGCCTGCGCGGGCATGTAGTCGGGCTGCGTCGCGATGGCCGCCTGCAGGCTGCCCGCCGGGTCGGCGCCGCCGCCCGTCGGGTCCCAGCGTCCGGCGAGGTTGCTCGCCAGGTAGGCGCTCTGCGACGAGCCCGCGAACACGCCGACCGAGCCCGCACCGGTTCCGCCGCCGTGCCCCGCCTGTTCCAGGGCCCGCCAGCAGCATTCGAGGAACAGCCGGTGCTGCGGGTCGAGCAGCGCGGCCTCGGCCTCCGCCAGCCCGAACGGTCCGGGATCGAAGAGGTCCTGCCCGTCGATCAGGCCCGCGACCGGGACGTAGTCGGGGTCGCGGCGCAGCCGTCGCGGCACCCCGGCCGCCGCCAGCTCGTCGTCGGTCAGGCGCGTGAGACCGTCCCGCTCCCCGGCGAGCAGGTCCCAGAACGCGCCGGCGTCGGGCGCGCCGGGGAACCGGCAGGCCAGCCCGGTGACGGCGACGAGGCCGTCCGGCACGGCCGTCATCGGGCGACCCCCTCGGACACGGCCCGAGCCCGCAGCCGCGCCGCCGCCCGACCGGCCGCACCGTCCGGCGGCGCGGGGGCGGCCGGTTGCGCGGGGGCGGCCGGCCGGCCCGGACCGTCCGGGGGTGCCGAACCGTCCGGTCGGGCGAGGGCGTCCGGTCGGGCGCCGGTGGCCGGTTGGGCCGGGCCGTCCGGGGGTGCCGGGACGGCCGGCCGGGTGGGGGCGTCGCGGCGTGCGGTGATGTGCGCGGCGAGTTGCCGGACGGTCGGGTGGGCGAACATGTCGACGACGGCCAAGCCCGGGTCGAGGAGTTCGTGCAGCCGTCCGTGGGCGCGCACGAGGATGAGGGACGTCGCGCCCAGCTGGAAGAACGGCGTGGTGGCGTCGACGGGTGCGCCGTCGAGCAGTTCGCCGAGCACCCCCGCGACGACCCGTTCGACCTCCGCGTCGCCGTGCCGGGGCGCGTCCGCCGGCGGGAGCGGGGGCGGGGGTGCGGACGATGCGGCCAGCTCGATCAGGGCGTCCGGCGTCAGGCGTTCGGCGAGGGTCAGGCCGTCGCCCGCCGCCGCGCCGCGCAGCCGCTCCGACCACAGTCCGGCCGCCGCGAGCGCCCGCGCCGGAGGCAGGCCGCCCGCGCCGATCCGCAGGCTGACCTCGAGCCCGTCCTCCCCGGCCTGCCGGATCAGCGCCGCCAGCCCGTCCGCCGAGTCCGGCTGGACGGGCGCGGGCGCCGCCGCCTCCGGGCGCCGGTACGGGTTCGGCAGCGCCTGGTAGTCGACCTTGCCGTTCGCCGTCACCGGGAAGCCGTCGACGCGCACGAACCGGCTCGGCACCATGTACTCGGGGACGCGCTCGCGCAGGTGCGCGGCGAGGCGCTCGTCCGGCGGCGCGTCCGGGCCCGCGACGAACGCGACCAGCCGCGGCCGTCCGTCCGGCCCCGGCACCGACAGCGCGACCGAATGCCGGACGCCCGGCGCCCGGTCCAGCACCGACTCCACCTCGCCGAGCTCGATGCGATGCCCGCGGATCTTCACCTGCCGGTCCAGGCGCCCCAGGAACTCGATCGTGCCGTCCGGGCGCCAGCGTCCGAGGTCGCCGGTCCGGTAGAGGCGCCCGAGCACCGGGTCGGCGACGAACCGTTCCGCCGTCTGCCGCTCGTCGCCCACGTAGCCGCGGGCCAGCCCGTCCCCGCCGATGTGCAGCTCACCGGGCGTCCCGACCGGCACCGGGCGGCCCCGCTCGTCCAGGATGTGGAACGACTGCCCGCGCAGCGCCCGCCCGTACGGGATGCTCGGCCACGCCGGATCGACCTCCCCGATCGGATGGCAGATCGACCAGATCGACGCCTCCGTCGCGCCGCCGAGGCTCACCACCCGCGCGTCCGGGGCGAGCGCCCGCACCCGGTCGGGCAGCGTGATCGGGATCCAGTCGCCCGACAGGAACACCACCCGCAGCGGCGCCATGGCCCGCCGCGCCCGGTCCGGTTCGATCTCCGCGTACTCGACGAGCATCTCCAGCAGCGCGGGCGCCGTGTTCCACACGGTCACCCGGTGGCGTTCCATCAGGTCGAGCCAGTGCCCCGGGTCGCGCTGCCGGTCCGCGCCGGGCAGGACGAGCGCCGCGCCCGTCCCCATCACCCCGAACACGTCGTGCACCGACAGGTCGAAGCTGAACGCCGACAGCCCGAGCACCCGGTCGTCCGGGCCCACCGGGAACCGGTCGATCAGGTCGTCGATCGTGGTGCGCGCCGCGCGGTGCTCGATCGCCACGCCCTTCGGGCGTCCGGTCGAACCGGACGTGAAGATGACGTAGGCGAGATCGTCCGGGGCCGGGCGTCGCGGTGTCGCGTCGGCGGGTCCGGTCTCGAGGGACGGCAGGGTGTGCGGGCGCACCCCGTCCGGCCAGCCGTCCGCGGCGCCGTCCGGGACCACGGCGTGGACGATCCCGGCCTGCGCGCACACGGCCGCGACCCGCTCGGCGGGCCACGAGGGCTCCACGGGGACGTATCCGGCGCCGGAGGCGCACACGCCCAGCAGCGCCGTCACCTGCTCGACGCCCTTGTCGAACGCGACCGCGACCAGGTCGCCGGGGCCGACGCCGTGCGCGGCGAGCGCCGCCCCGACGCGGTGCGCCCGCCCGGCCAGCTCGCCGTGCGTGACGTGCCGTCCGTCCATGTCGAGGAGCGCCGCGTCGTCCGGGGACGTCGCGGCCACCGCGCGCAACGGGTCGTGGAGGAGGGGGCCCGCGGCTGCGAAGGGGGCGCAGTCCAGGGGTTCGGCGGGGAGGAACGAGGGGTCCCAGCCGAGCGCGGGGTCGTCCCACGCGGCGTCGTCCGTCGCGAGTGCGCGCAGCAGGCGCAGGTGCGCGTCGCGCATCCCGGCCGCGAACCCGTCGGGGAGGAGCCCCTCGACCGCGTCCCACGCGACCCGCAGCCGCCCGCCCTCGTCGTGCACGATGTGGTCGAGCGCGACCTGCGGCGTCTGCGACACCCCGAACACCTCGTCGCCGATCCACGCCGCCGGGGGACGTCCGGATCCCGACAGCCCGATGCCGCTCGTGAACACGACCGGATGCACCGGCGTGAGGCCGTCGCGCACCACCTCGACGCCCGCGACTGCCCGGTGGTCCATGTCCGTCCAGAACCGCCGGTTCACGCGGGCTGCGAACGCCGCGAAGCCGTCCCACTCCCGCGGCTCCGCCTCCGGGACCTCGACCAGGATCGTCGAGGTGAAGTCGCCGACCAGATGCGCCAGCTCCGGCTCGTCCGGACGGTCGAACAGGGTCGTGTTCAGCGCGAACGGACGGTCGGCGCCCCAGCGGGCCAGCACGAACCCGAACGCGGCCAGCAGCACCCCCGTCGGGCTCAGGCCGCGCGCGGCCGCCCGCTCGCGCAACCCCGCCCACGCGTCCGCGCCCAGCTCGGCGGGCCACCGGCGGAACCGGTGCCGCCGGACGTCCGCGAGATCGGCCGTCCAGGGCAGCGCGGGCCCGGGCGGCAGCTCCCGCTCCGCCCAGTACGCCCGGTCGCGCTCGCGCCGCGACTCCTCGCCGGGATCCGCCGACCGCCGCCGCACCAGCTCGGGGAACGCCACGGGCGACGCGGGGAGCACGGTGTCCGGGTCGTCGACCAGGGCGCCCCACTCGGCGATGACCTGCATCCATCCCGCGAGATCGAGGGCCAGGACGTCCACGCCCACGAACAGCCGCGTTCGCCCGTCCGGGAGGAACGCCGCCGCGATGTCGAACAGCGGCCACGCGTCCGCCGGCCGGACCTGGTGCGAGCGGGCCGCGCGCAGGTCCGCGAGGGCCGCGTCCACCTCGTGCGGCGCGGCTCCCCGCAGGTCCTCGACCGCGAACCCGTAGGGCCCCACGTCCTCGAGGACTCTCTGCAGGCCGTCGCGCCCCACGACCATCCGCAGCATCGGGTGATGCGCCACGAGCCGATTCCATGCCTGCACGAGCCGATCGAGGTCCGACTCCGGAGTCCCGGGGTCCGTCCCGTTCTCGGGTGCCGGGCGGCGGTCGTACTCGCGGTAGTAGTACGTCGCGACTCCCCCGAGCGGGAAACCGTCGTCCCGTCCGATCCAGTACGCGGTCTGCAGTGCCGTGAGGGGGAACCCGGCCGATCGCCCGGCGGCCGTCGTGTCGTCGGGGGCGCCGGGCTCGTCGGGCGCCGGGTCTCCGGCGGCGATGGTGCGGGCGGTCGCGTCGCCGAGGAACGCCGCCATCGGCAGGTCGAGCCCGAGGTCGCCGAGCCGGCGCCGCAGCCGGACGGCCGTGAACGATTCGAGCCCGAGCCGAGTGAGCGCGGTGTCGGGGTCGACCGCCGCCAGGGGGAGGCCGAGCACCTCCGCGACGGTCTCCATCACTTCGTCGACGGACAGGGACGCGGGGGGTGCCTCGCGCATGGGTCTCCTTCGCTCGCCCGACGTAACGCCCCAAAGCTGGGCGATAGCGATAATCATTATCATAACCATCTGTCTGAGAGGGGAAGGGAGGAGGCGAGCCGCCCCGGTCGGCCGGCGGGCGTGCGGGGCAAGGGCGTGCGCGCCCCGGCGGGTCGGGGTGCTGGATCGACCCACCGGCACCGGCGCCCCTCCAGCCGTGATCCTGGCCGTCCGCCCATGCCTGTGACCTGCGGAGATCGAATCGCGTTCGGGGGAGAGTGCCGGGTCGTGACGCCGACGGCGGCTTGGTGGATTCGCCACGTGCTATCGACCCGACCAGCGGTGGTCACCTGGCTCGTCGAGGAGCAGCTGCGCGGGCTGCGCCGCGACGCCGCCGACCGCGACCTCACCGTCCGTGTCGGGCGGCTGCGGGACGCGTGCGCCCCCGGGCCCGCACCGGCCACGGCCGCGCTGCGGGCCGCCGCGATCGTCGCCGTCCTGGCGTGGTGGTCCCGGCGCCACCGCTGCACGCCACCGGACGGCCGATGCCCCCGGGCACACGACGCCGTCGAGGAGACCTTCACGTGGAAACGGGACGCGGCACCCGGACCCGGGACCTCAGCGGGGCGCTACGCGCCCGCGTCGACACCGGACCGGCCGACTTCCTCGACGGCCGGCTGCGCGACCCGGCCGACGCGAACACGGCACCGATCTACCGGCTCGTGCGCGGATTCGTGCTGCACTGCACGGCGCCGACCGGCTCCGCGAGGTGCTGGTCGACACCGGGGCCGTGGCGGCGGTCGAGAGAATGATCAAAGAGCGTGAGGGCCGGGCCATCGACGTCCTGGCCACCGCTCCGATCCCCGAATCCGCCCGCGAGGCCCTGGCGCAGCTCGCCATGTCGGCCACCCGGCGCACCGCCTGACGCTTCAGCCGGGCCAACGGTCGGCGATGAACGCCCCGCCGTGGCGGGACTTCTCCCGCGGATGATCGGCGGCTGCCCCGCTCGCGGACGGTCGAGGGCGGCCCGATCCGGGCCCGAGCCGGGCCGCGGGGCGGTGGGCCGCGCGACTCGGCGGTGGGAACGCGAACGGGCCCCGGGCGTGATGCCCGGGGCCCGTCAGCGAACCTGTTCTGTCAGACCGCTCAGCCGATGACGATGTTCTCGGCCTGCAGGCCCTTCTGGCCCTGGGTGACGTCGAAGGTCACCTTCTGGCCCTCCTGCAGCTCACGGAAGCCCTGAGCGGCGATGTTGCTGTAGTGCGCGAAGACGTCGGCGCCGCCGTCGTCCTGGGCGATGAAGCCGAAGCCCTTTTCGGCGTTGAACCACTTCACGGTGCCGGTGGCCATGGTCGTCTCCTTAGGATCTGTCCCGACCCGCACCTTGCGGGCTCGGGGACGCCGCGATCGAACCCATCCGGAGAATCCAGATCAACAAAAATGCGCCCGAGGTGGAAACCCTCAGGCGCATGCAAGAGTCTATGGGTACCGCAACTTTGACTCAGGGTAGCACACGTTTCCCCGGCTGTCCGTCATCCGGCGCCGGGAGGAGCAGCGCGGCCGGTGGGACGTCGAGGATCCGGCTCACGGCGTCGAGGGTGTCGGGGTCGAAGGTGCATTCGGCCGCGACGGGCGGGAGGTCCGCGACGGTGCGGGGACGGCCGGTGCGGGCGGTGAGGGCCTCGGCGACGCGCTCGGGGGTGAGCCCCCGGGTGCGCGTCCACCATGCGATGTTCGCCGCCGCGGTCTGGTTCGGCGTGCGCGACGGACGGGCGGGCGCGGGCACGGTCGCGCGTCCCGGCACGCCGGACGCCCGGGACGTGCGGCGGCGGGCGGTGAGGAGCGGTACCGGGACGAGCAGGGCACCGAGGATCGGGAACGCCCACGGGTACGAGGCGGCCTCGGCGGTGAAGGCGATGGGTTCGTCGAGACCGGCGATCTCCCCGCGGATCGTGTAGCGGCCGAACGCGGGAGCGTCCAGGGTGACGGGGACGGCGTAGGTGCGTTCCGCGCCGGGTGCGAGGGTGCCGAGGGGCGGCGCGTCGATGATGCGCGCGGGCTGGTCGCCGCGGCCGGCGGTGAGGGTGAGCGCCGGGTCGGTGAGCGCGGCGGTGCCGTTGTTGCGCAGGGTGACCCGCAGGGTGCGGTCGGCGGCTCCGGCGAGCCAGCCGGGGCCGGGCCCGCCCCCGGTCACCCGCACCCTGGTCGCGGTCAGCCGCCGGGTGGTCGGGCGTCCGGTGGCGGGCGCCTCGGCGGCGGCCAGGGTCGGGACGCCCGTCACGGTGATCGGGAGGGTCCGGGGCTCGCCGCCGGTGACGGGACGGACGGCGATCACGCACGGGCATCCGACCGGCGGCTTCGCGGCCTTCAGGACGACGGTCGCGGGCCGGCCCGCGCGGACGAACGTGCCCGCCGACGAGCCGACCGCGCAGTCGACGGTGCCGCGCCGCGCGCGGTTCCCGCACAGTTCGGCCGTCACGTTCCCGGTGGGCCAGCCGGTGAGTTCGACGGTGACGCGCTCGCCCGGGTCGACGCTCTCGCGGTCGAGCCCGATGCGCGGTTCGGCGGGCGCCGCGTGGGCGGCGGGCGCGGGGAGGAGAAGCAGGCCCGCGAGGAGGGCGAGGGGCGCGGCGAGCTTCACGTGGCCGCCCTCCGCCGCCGCGCGACGACGAACGCCGCGCCCGCCGCCAGGACGACCGCCGCCGCCCACGGGACGTGCCACAGGGACGCCCGCCGGACGATCGGGCGCGCGGCCACCGGGTCGCCGCTGCGGGGGTCGGTCGCCGACAAGAGCACGGAGGCGGTGAGCCGCCCGGCGGGTGCGACGCCGCCGACCCGTTCGCGGAACGTGTAGCTGCCGCCCGGGAGGAGTTCGGGGACACGGCGCTCGACGGGTTCGCCGAGCGCGGCGCCGAAGGGGCCCTGGGCGCTGACCTTCGCGAGTGCGGCCACCCGCACGTTGCCCGTGTTCCGCACCGTGTACGTGACGTCCATCCGGCCCGCGCCGAGGGGCTCGGACGCGTACCCGGTGCGGAGTTCGGAGATCTGCAGGGTGGGCCGGAGCGGTCCGGCGGCCCGCAGGTAGACGCGGGCGGCGACGCGGCGGTCGACGTTGACCGTCCGTCCGCCGGACGCCGTCTCGGGGCGGGTGACGGACGCGACGATGCCGCCGCCGTGGTCGCCGGGTGTCGCGTCGTGCGGGACGGTCAGCGTGAAGGGGATGTCGGCGGCCTTGCCGGGCTCGACCCTGTACGCGTTCTTCCCGAAGTCGATCCAGGTCCCGACGCCGGTGGGCTTCTGGGCGGCGGTGAGCAGGGCGAACGAGCCGTCGGCGGTGTTGAACGCGTCGGTGGCGTAGACGCCGAAGGTCTGGGCGGCGTCGCTCAGGTTCGTCACCGTCACCTTGTCGGTGACCGTCTGTCCGGGGGACACCGAGTAGACGAAGTAGTCGCGCCCGTTCGGGCCCTGGGGGCCGGCGGGCCGCACCGCCCACGTGACCCCGGCGGGTCCGGGCGCGTTCGCGGCCGTCGCCGCCGGGACGGCCGCAGCCGGGGCGGCGGACGCCGGTGGGGCGGGCGCGGCGAGCAGCGCCGCGGCCAGCGTCGCGGCGCCGGCCGCGAGGACGGGCGTGGAGGTCATGGTGGGCTCCGCCGTGGAGGTCGGGGGGTGCGGCGCCGAAAGGGGGAGGGAACGGCGCCGTACCCGGTCAGGGAGGGGTCAGGAGAGGGTGAGGGTGAGCGTGCCGGTGTAGGAACCGGGGTTGGCGCCCGCCGGGATGAGCAGGTCGAGCGCCGCCCCGGCGGTGAACACGCCGCCGCTCGCCCCGGCGGCCGAGGTCGCCAGCGTCTGCGCGGTGCCGAGGCCGGCGGCCTGCGGACCGGCGGTGACGGCGGCGCCCGAACCGTCCTCGACGACCGCCGCGGACGGCGTCCAGCCGAGGTTCGCCGCCGGGATCACGCCGCCGTCGGACGAGGCGAGGTCGCCCGACTGGCCGACGAGGTTCCAGCCCGCGTCGGTGCCGCGCGCGTCGGTGACGGTGGCCCGGTTCAGGTCGCCGTTCGCGCGCCCGCCGGGCGCGGCGTCCGTGAGCGTCACGTCCGTCCCGTCCACCGCCATGCTGAGCGCGCCGGTCTCGGTGACGTTCGCGGTGATCCGCTGGTCGGCGCTGCCGCCCCCGCCGCCCGGTTCGCCCGGCTCGCCCGGCTCACCGGGTTCGCCGGGGTTCTCGCCGCCGACGAACGTGACGGGCGTGGCGGTGTCCTGGCTCCGGTCGGGTGAGCCGTGCGCGGCGAACGTCAGGACGTAGCACTGCGTCACCAGGCAGTCGACCTGGTTGCCGTCACCGTCGGTGTACTGCGCCTTCATGCCGGTGAGCGTCAGGTCGAACGTGCCGTCGGCGTTCATCCTCGCCTGGCCGCCGCTGTTCGACGCGTTCTTGTGGACCCACTTCGTGGCCTGGTAGGCGTTCGCGTTCAGGTACCAGTCGGCGCCGTTCTTCGGCCCGAACGCCACGTACACGCCGAATCCGCTGTTGGAGTTCGGGTCGAACCCGGATCCGGTGACGTGGACGTCCTGCCCTGCGGGGTCGGCGTCGGCCGCCGGGGTGACGGTCGTCGCCGGTCCGGCCGCGAGGGCGGGGGCCGCCGACAGGCCGAGCCCGAGCAGGGCCGTGCCGGCCAGGACGGCGGTTCTGCGCGCCGCCCGTCCGCGATGGATGTGCATGCGTTCTCCTTGGAGAGGGGGGACCCGGCGTGGATTCACGCCGGACTGCGAGAGCGGGGTTCAGGGGCGGCGCGGGCGCCGGTGGGCCAGGCGGCGGACGGCGAGGCCCGCGGCGGCGACCGCGGCGACCGACAGCCAGAACGCCCAGGGCGATCGTGCGGGCGAGCCGGACGCGGTCACGCGGGCGGGGTCGGCGGCGAGCGGCGTCGCGGAACCGGCGGGGGACGCCTGCGGCGCCGGGCTCGCGGTGCCGCCGGGGACGGTCGCGGGGGCGCCGTGCGGGTTCGCGCCGGCGGCCGGGGCGCTCGCGCCGCCCGCGCCGGCCGAACCGCCGGAACCGGCCGAACCGCCGGAGCCGGCCGCCGCGCCGCCGTCCCGTCCGCCGGACGGCGCCGCCGCGCCGCCATCGGAGCCGCGGAACGAGATCGGGACGAACGCGTCCTGACTGCGGTCGGCGACGCCGTGCGCGGCCATCGCCATCACGTAGCAGCGGGTGCCGGCGCAGTCGACGGACCGCCCGTCGCCGTCGGTATAGCGGGCCTTCACCGTCAGGGTGACCGAGAACCCGCCGGACGCGTTCATCTTCGCCTGGGCGCCGCCGCTGCCGCCCTTGTGGACCCAGACGGCCGACCCGAAGGCGTTCGCGTTCCGGTGGAAGTCGGCGCGGCGCGGACCGAACACGACGTACACGCCGAAGCCGTTGTTGCGGTCGGGGTCGAAGCCGGAGCCGGTGACCGTCACCGACTGCCCGGCCGGATCCAGCCCGGACGTCGCGGACACGCGGAGCGACGCCGCGTGCGCCGGTCCGGCCAGCGCCACCGGTCCGAGACCGGCGGCGGCGAGGATGGCGATCGCCCCGATGACGCGCCGACTCACGGCCTCAACCCCTTAGGTAAGCCTTACCTAATGAAACTTAGGTGAGCCTAAGCTAAGGTAACGATCACTCGGCGGCAAGGGGCCGACCTGGAAGAACGGTGTGGACGGACCATGAGAGCGCTGCGAATCCCTGTCCTGTTCGGCGCGGCCGCCACGGCGGTCGTCACCGGAACCACCGCTCCGGCCCTCGCCGGAACGGGCTCGGCCAACGGCTCCGAGGGCCAGACGCTCACGGTCTCCGAGACGGCCGGCCTGCCCGCCGACGGCTCCACCACCGTGACCGTCACCGGCCACGGCTTCGACACCGGCAAGGGCATCTACGTCGCCTTCTGCAAGGACAACGGGCCGGGCGAGGCGCCGTCCCCCTGCGGCGGCGGAGCCGACACGACCGGCTCGACCGGCGCGTCCCACTGGATCTCCGACGACCCGCCCCCGTACGGCGAGGACCTCGCGGAGAAGTACGGCGCCGACGGATCCTTCGAGGTCACGCTGAGCGTCACCGGCGAGCTGAACGACACCGTCGACTGCGCCGAGACCCGCTGCGTCGTCGCCACCCGTGCCGACCACACCCGCGGCGAGGACCGCACCCAGGACGTCCGCGTGCCGATCGCCTTCGACGCGGGCGGCGTCCCGGCGGTCGCGTGGGCGGGCGGCGCGGCGGCCGCCGTCGCGGTCGTCGCGGCGGGCGGCGTCCTCGTGCTGCGCCGCCGCCGGGGCTCCGCCGGGGAGCCGACGCCGTGAGGGCCGCCGTCGCCGCCGTCGCCGCCCTCCTCGCGCTCGTCCTGCTCACCGGCTGCGCGGCGGGCACCGCCTCCTTCGGGGACGACACCGTCACCGACGCCGCCGCCGGGTGCGGGCCCTCGACCGTCCGCACCGCCGGCGACGTCGACCCGGTGGAGCCCGCGCCCAAGCCCGGCCTGCCCGCCGCGGTCGAGTCGGCGGACGGCCGGAAGGTGACCGTCCGCAGCGCCGACCGGGTCCTGGCGGTCAACATGTACGGATCCCTCGCCGAGATCGTGTTCAGCCTCGGGCTCGGCGACCGCGTCGTCGGGCGCGACGCCTCCACCACGTTCCCGTCCGCCCGCGACCTCCCCCTCGTGACCAGCAACGGCCACGACCTGTCGGCCGAGGCGATCCTGCGGCTGGACCCCACGGTCGTCCTCGCCGACGCCGGCATCGGCCCGCCCGAGGCCCTCGAGCAGCTCCGCGCGTCCGGCGTCCCGGTCGTCATGATCGGCGACGAGCAGACGCTCCCCGCGATCGGCGAGCACGTCACCGCCGTCGCGGAGGCCCTCGGCGTCCCGGCGGCCGGGAAGGCGCTCCGCACGCGCATCGACGGGCAGATCGAGACCGCGAAGCGGGACGCCACCGCGTCCGCCCGCCCGCTCCGCGTCGCGTTCCTGTACCTGCGCGGCACCGCCGGGGTCTACCTGATCGGCGGCGACGGCGCCGGCTCCGACGCCCTCATCGAGGCCGTCGGCGCCGTCGACGCCGGAACCGCCGCCGGGCTCGCCGGCTTCCGGCCGCTCACCAGCGAGGGCATGATCAACGCGGCGCCCGACGTGATCCTCGTCCTCACCAAGGGCCTCGCGTCCGTCGGCGGCGTCGACGGCCTCGTCGGCCTCCCCGGCGTCGCGCAGACCCCCGCGGGCCGCAACCGCCGCGTCGTCGACGCCGACGACGGCGGCCTCCTCACCTTCGGCCCCCGCACCGGCGAGGTCATCGAGGCCCTCGCCACCGCCGTCCACCACCCCTGCGAGCGGCCATGACGTGCCGGACGCCCGCGCCCGCGGCCGCCCGGCGGCCGGTCGCGGTCTTGATCGGCGGGGCCGCCCGGGTGATCATTCGTTTCTGCGAGGTGCCATGACGCAGACCACCGATGCGGACGCCGCGACCGAGCGTCCGGACGTGCCCGAGCGGCCCGCCGGGCGGCGCGTGCGGCGGGTCCCGGCGCCGCTGCTGCTCGGCGGGCTGGGCGTCGCGCTCGTCGTGACGGTCGTGGTCGCGGCCGGGCTCGGGCAGGTGCGCATCCCGCCCGCCGAGGTGCTCGGCTCGATCGCGCACCGGATCGGGCTCGGCGTCGGCCCGGAGCCGTCCGGGCCGCAGGCGGAGAACGCGCTGTGGATCGTCCGGTTCCCCCGGGTGGTGCTCGCGGTCGTCACCGGCGCGGCGCTCGGCTGCGGCGGCGCGATGATGCAGGGCGTGTTCGGCAACCCGCTCGCGGAGCCCGGCGTGATCGGGGTGTCGTGGGGCGCGGCGGTCGGCGCCGCGACCGTGATCGTGTTCGGGCTGGGCGCGTTCGGGAACTGGACGATCGTCCTCGCGGCGTTCGTCGCCGGGCTCGCGACGACTCTGCTGGTGTACGGGGCGTCGCGGTCGGCGGGGCGCACCGAGTCGGTGACGCTGCTGCTCACCGGCATCGCGGTGAACGCGATCGCGACCGCCGCGCTCGGCCTGCTGATGTTCGTGTCGACCGACGACGCGCTGCGCGCCATCACCTCGTGGCAGCTCGGCAGCCTCGCGTCGGCGACGTGGCCCGCCGTGGCGGCCGTCGCGCCCTGCGCGGCGGTCGGCATCGCGGTCGCGGTCGCGTGCGCCCGCCGCCTGGACGTCCTCGCGCTCGGCGAGCGTCCCGCCCGGCAGCTCGGCGTCGACGTCGAGCGGCTCCGCTTCACCGGCATCGCGGTCATCGCGCTCACCACCTCGGCGGCCGTCGCGTTCAGCGGCATCATCGCGTTCGTCGGCCTGGTCGTCCCGCACCTGGTCCGGATGCTCGCCGGGCCCGGCCACCGGACGCTCATCCCGGCGTCGGCGCTCGGCGGCGCGCTGCTCGTCGTCGTCGCGGACGTCGTCGCGCGCACCTCCATCGCCTACCAGGAGCTGCCGCTCGGCGTCCTGACCTCGCTCGTCGGGGGCCCGTTCTTCTTCTGGCTGCTGCGCCGCGACCGGGCGGGGGCCCGGCCGTGATCGCGCTGCGGCGGCCCCGACCGCCCGGACCGCGCGAGCCCGGCACGGTCGCGCTCGCCGCCGAGGACGTCACCGTCCGGCGGGGCGGCCGGGCCGTCCTGTCCGGTGTCGACCTCGAACTGCGGCACGGCGAGACGCTCGTGCTCGTCGGGCCGAACGGGGCCGGCAAGTCGACGCTGCTCGCGGCGCTCGCGGGCGACACCGGCGTCGCGTCCGGACGGGTCGTCCTGCACGGCCGCCCGCTCGACGCGTGGACGGCGCGCGAGCAGGCCATGCGCCGGGCCGTCCTCCCGCAGCGGCACTCGCTCGCGTTCGGGTTCACCGTCGCGGAGGTCGTCCGGATGGGCCGCGCGCCCTGGGCCGGGACGCCCGCGGAGGACGCGGACGACGACGCGGTGACCGGCGCCCTGCGGGCGGCCGGCGTCGCCGCGTTCGCCGACCGGCCGTTCACGTCCCTGTCCGGCGGAGAGCAGGCCCGCGCCGCGCTCGCCCGCGTCCTCGCGCAGCGCACCGCGGCCGTCCTGCTCGACGAGCCCACCGCCGCGCTCGACATCGGCCACCAGGAGCACGTGCTCACCCTGCTGCGCGCCGAGGCGGCGCGGGGCGCCGCGGTCCTCGCCGTCGTCCACGACCTCGGCCTCGCCGCCGCGCACGCCGACCGCGTCGCCGTCCTGTCGCGGGGGCGCGTCGCCGCGTGCGGCCCGCCCGGCCGGGTGCTCACCGCCGGACTGCTCAGCGACGTGTACCGGCACCCCGTCGAGGTCCTGCCGCACCCCCGAACCTCCCGGCCGCTCATCCTCCCCGAGCGTCCGGCCGCCCCACCCGAGGAGACGCCATGACCGAGCCCACCACCGACCCGTTCACCCCCGACGTCGTCGCCGCCATCGCCCGGCACATGAACGACGACCACGCCGCCGACTCGGTGCTGATCGTCCGGACGCTCGGCGGCGAACCGGGCGCGGAGACCGCCGTGATGACCGGGCTCGACGCCGACGGCGCCGACTTCACGGTCCGGACGGACGGACGCGACGTCGCCGTCCGGATCCCGTGGAGCCGCCGGCTCACCGGACGCGCCGAGGTGCGCGCCGAGGTCGTGCGCATGTACCAGGAGGCGCGCCGCGCCGCCGAACCGTTCTCGGCCCGCCTCCGCGCCGCGACCCGTCCCGACCACGGCGCCACCGAGAGCACCCCGTACATGGCCGCCCTCCTCGACGGCCGCCTCACCCGCGACCAGTACGGCGCCCTCATCGCGCAGCTCCACTTCGTCTACGACGTCCTGGAGCAGGCCGCCGACCGGATGCGCGGCGACGACGTCGCGGGCCCGTTCGACCTCGCCGGGCTCCGCCGCCTCCCCGGGCTCGAGGCCGACCTCGTCCACTTCCACGGCCCCGGGTGGGCGTCCCGCGTCGAGCCGGACGACGCCACCGCCGCCTACTGCGCCCGGCTCCGCGAGGTGTGCTTCGACTGGCCCGGCGGCTTCGTCGCGCACGGCTACACCCGCTACCTCGGCGACCTGTCCGGCGGACAGGCCATCGGCGCCCGCGTCGCCCGCGCCTACGACCTCGACGGCGGCGGCGACGGTGTCCGCTTCTACCGGTTCGACGAGCGGCCGAAGGTCCTGAAGGAGCGCTACCGCGCCCTCCTCGACGCCGCCCCCTGGAGCCCCGCCGAGCAGGACCGCGTCATCGGCGAGGTCCGCACCGCCTACCGCCTCAACGCCGACCTGGCCGCCGCCCTCGACCGCACCCTCACGGACTCCTGACCCCCGACGGGGCGGCGGCGTCGCGGTAAGGGAAGGAGCCGCATCCCGCCGGGGACGATCGAAACGAACGGTGAACGGTTGATTTATCATTCGGCGACGTTCGGGAGAATTCTGGGTTAAGTTCGCGGGAAATCGGGCGGCCGCCCTGCGAAATGCAGGCGAATTTCGTGTGACGTCCGGGCGACGGTCACGGGAAAGCGGCGCGAGGGGCCGCCCTGCCGCCCGTCGCGGGCGGCGGGCGGGTCTGCGGAACCCCTCCCGAACAGGGGCGAAGCGGTCCGGGGTCTCGAATCTCTCATGAATGGGCACACGTTGTGCCGGGGTGCGGCAACGGTGTTTTGGCGGGCGTGCTCCGGGCAGGCGGATATAGCTAGAATCCGACCGTTAAGCGCGACTTTCGCGGTCGGCGATGCCGTTGCCGCGCGCTCTTTTCCGTCCATGCGGGGGAGCCGGCCCGTGCGCGGCCGCCGCCATGAGGAGTGTGCCCATGCCCGTGGAATCCGGGGAGCCCGTCCCCGCGGCGAGACCCGTGATCGGCGACGCGGAGATCGAGGCCGCGGTCCGGGTGCTGCGCGGCGGGCGGGTCGTCCAGGGACCGGAGGTCGCCGCGTTCGAAGAGGAGTTCTCCGCGCTGGTGGCCGGACGGCACTGCGTCGCGGTGAACTCGGGGACGTCCGCGCTGCACCTGGCGCTGCTGGCGCTCGGCATCGGGCCCGGGGACGAGGTGATCGTCCCGTCGTTCACGTTCGCGGCGACCGCGAACGTGGTGCGGCTGGCCGGTGCCGAGCCGGTGTTCGCGGACATCGAGCCGGGCTCGTTCTGCCTCGACCCGGACGCGGCGGCGGCGGCGATCACCCCCCGCACCGCGGCGATCATGCCCGTCCACCTGTACGGGCATCCGGCGGCGATGGACCGGTTCGTCCCGCTCGCCGAGCGGCACGGGCTCGCCCTCGTCGAGGACGCCGCGCAGGCGCACGCCGCCGCACTGGACGGCGTCCCGGCGGGCGCCCTCGGCACGGCGGGCTGCTTCAGCTTCTATCCGACGAAGAACATGCACTCGCTCGAGGGCGGCATGGTCACGACGGCGGACGCCGGGACCGCGCGGACGCTGCGGCTGCTGCGCAACCAGGGCATGGAGGAGCGGTACGCGAACGAGATCGTCGGCGCGAACCTGCGGCTGACGGACGTGGCGGCGGCCGTCGGACGCGTGCAGCTCGGACGGCTCGCGGAGTGGACCGAGGCACGGCGGGCGAACGCCGCGTTCCTCGACGCGAAGATCACCGGCGCGGTGACGCCGCCGGTCGCCGAGGGGGCGCGGCACGTCTACCACCAGTACACGATCCGGGCGCGCGGCGACCGGGAGGCGCTGCGGCGGCACCTGGACGAGCGCCGCGTCGGCAACGCGGTCTACTACCCGACGCCCGTCCACCGGCTGGGGCCGTTCCTGAAGGACGGAAGGCCCGACGGGCGCCGGGACCTGCCCGAGACCGAGCGGGCCGCCGCCGAGGTGGTGTCGCTGCCGGTGCATCCGACCCTCACGGGGGAGGAGCTGGCGCGCGTCGCCGACGCGGTCAACGAGGGGGGCGCGGCGTGAGCGGCGCCCTGCGCGCGGGCCTGGTCGGCCTCGGCGTGATGGGCCGCAACCACGCGCGGGTGCTGGCCGCGCTGGACGGCGTCGACCTCGTGGGGATCGTCGATCCGGCGGGGCGGCCCGGCACCGCCCCGAACGGGGTGCCGCTGCTGGGCTCGCTGGACGGGCTGCTCGCGCTCGGCGTCGACTACGCGGTGGTGGCGTGCCCGACCGCGCTGCACGAGGAGGTTGGGCTGCGGCTGGCCGAGGCGGGCGTGGGCGCGCTCATCGAGAAGCCGCTCGCCGACTCGGTCGAGGCGGCGCGGCGGCTGGTGACGGCGTTCGAGTCGCGCGGGCTCGTCGCGGGCGTCGGGCACATCGAGCGGTACAACCCGGCGCTGCAGAGCATGCGGGCGCGGCTGGAGGCGGGCGAGCTGGGCGAGGTGTTCCAGGTGGTGACGCGCCGCCAGGGGCCGTTCCCGCACCGGATCTCCGACGTCGGCGTCGTCAAGGACCTCGCCAGCCACGACATCGACCTGACCGCGTGGGTCACCGGCCAGGACTACGTGTCGATCTCCGCGCACACGGTGGCGCGCAGCGGCCGTCCGTTCGAGGACATGGTCGCCGCGGTCGGCCGGCTCGCGGCCGGTTCGATGGTGAACCACCTGGTCAACTGGCTGAGCCCGCTGAAGGAGCGGACCACGGTCGTGACGGGCGAGCGCGGCTGCTTCGTCGCCGACACCCTCACCGCCGACCTGACGTTCCACGCGAACGGCGAGGTGAGCAACGAGTGGGAGGCGCTGCGGACGTTCCGCGGCGTCTCGCAGGGCGACACGGTCCGCTACGCGATCCCGAAGCCGGAGCCGCTGATGGTCGAGCACGAGCGGTTCCGCGACGCCGTCCGGGACGGGACGGGCGACATCGTCACCCTGCGGCAGGGGCTGCGGACGGTCGAGGTGTCCGCGGCGGTGCTGGAGTCGGCGGGGACGGGCGAGACGGTCTCGCTGCGTGCGGCGCCCGAGGTGCTCGGCGGCATCGGCGTGAAGGGGGCGCCCGCGCTGCTGCCCGGCATGCGGGCGGAACGGCTGTAGGGACACGCGTTGCAGGGACACGCGTTGCAGAGACGGCGAGGAAGGCAGCACATGCGGATCTGCGTGGTCGCGCTCGGCAAGATCGGGCTCCCGCTGGCGGTGCAGTTCGCCCGCCGGGGGCACCGGGTGATCGGCGCCGACGTGAACGAGCGGGTGGTGGCCGACGTCAACGCCGGCCGCGAGCCGTTCCCCGGCGAGGCCGACCTGGACCGGTACCTGGCCGAGACGGTGGCGGACGGGCGGCTGACCGCGACGACCGACACGGCGGCGGCCGTCGCCGAGTGCGAGGCGGTCGTCGTGGTCGTCCCGCTGTTCGTCGACGAGGCGGGCGTCCCGGACTTCGGCTGGATGGACGCCGCGACGCGCGCCGTCGCCGCGGGGCTGCGCCCGGGGACGCTCGTCAGCTACGAGACGACGCTGCCGGTCGGGACCACCCGCGGCCGCTGGGCGCCGATGCTCGCCGCGGGGTCGGGCCTGGCGGCGGGCACCGACTTCCCCCTGGTGTTCAGCCCCGAGCGGGTGCTGACCGGCCGGGTCTTCGCCGACCTGCGCCGCTACCCCAAGCTCGTCGGCGGCGTCGACGGCGCGTCCGCGGCGCGGGGCGTGGCGTTCTACGAGCGGGTCCTCGACTTCGACGAGCGGCCCGACCTCGACCGTCCGAACGGCGTGTGGGACCTCGGTTCGGCGGAGGCCGCCGAGCTGGCCAAGCTCGCCGAGACGACCTACCGGGACGTCAACATCGGCCTCGCGAACCAGTTCGCCCGCTACGCCGACACGATCGGGGTCGACGCCGGCAAGGTGATCGAGGCGTGCAACACGCAGCCGTACAGCCACATCCACCGGCCGGGCATCGCGGTCGGCGGCCACTGCATCCCGGTGTATCCGCGCATGTACCTGTGGAACGACCCCGCGGCGACGGTCGTCCGGGCCGCCCGCGACGCCAACGCCGCGATGCCCGCGTACGCGACCGGCCTCCTCGCGGACGCCTACGGCGACCTCACCGGCGCCCCGGTCCTGGTGCTCGGCGCGGCCTACCGGGGCGGGGTGAAGGAGACGGCGTTCTCCGGCGTCTTCCCGACGGTCGAGGCGCTGCGCGCGCGCGGAGCCGTCCCGTACGTGTCCGACCCGTTGTACACGCCGGAGGAGCTGGAGGCCCTCGACCTCCCGCCGCACCGGGGCGAGCCCGTGACCGCCGCGATCGTCCAGGCCGACCACGCGGAGTACCGGACGCTCGGCTCGTCCGACTTCCCCGGGGTGAAGGTGCTGGTGGACGGCCGCCGCGTCACCGACCCGGCCCGCTGGACGGGCGCCGACCGCGTCGTCATCGGCGCCCCGGCCGAAGGGACGGGCCCACCGCACCAGGCCGGCGCCCCCCGCTGATCCGCCCCCGCTGCTCCGCCCCCGCTGCTCCGTTCGGACGCCGGCGGTCCCGGCCGACCACCACTGGAGAACCCAATGCGAACCGAAGACGAGACGGCGCCCGCCGCGACCCGCGGCCGCATCGTCATGCTCGTCGACAACGACGTCGCGCGCGACTCGCGGGTGCAGAAGGCGGCGACGTCGGCCGCCGACGCCGGCTGGGACGTGCACCTCATCGGCTGCACCGGCGGCAGGAAGCGCGGCTGGGAGCTGGGCGGCGCCCACGTGCGGCTCGTCCAGATCAGGCACACGCTCGTGCGCGGCCGGCACGGCGTGCTGCGCGCCACGCTGCGCCGCCCGCTCGCCTACGGGGACCCGAAGGTCGCCGACTACCGGCGCCGGCTCGTCCAGTCCCGGCGGGCCGACCTCGCCGCGAGCCGCCTCGCGCCCGGGACCGGCGGCCCGGTGCGCAAGGGCTGGCTGCTGGCACGGGGCGTGGCGGCCAGGTTCCAGACGCGGCTGGTCGCGGTCCGCGCCCACCAGACCGACTCGCTCGCCGCCGCCCGCAGGAACCTCGACTCCCCGCTGGAACGGCTCACGATCAGGATGTGGCAGGGGCTCCTCGGCGACCGCGCCTGGCGCGTCCTCGACCGCAACCTGTGGGACTGGGACAGCGCGTACAAGAACGTCATCGACGAGCTGGAGCCCGACATCGTCCACGCCAACGACTTCCGGATGCTCGGTGTCGGGGCGCGGGCCGTGCGGCGGGCGCGGGCGAAGGGGCGCGGGACGAAGCTCGTCTGGGACGCGCACGAGTTCCTGCCGGGCATCCGGCCGTGGGGCATCGGGCCGCGCTGGATCCCCGCCATGTGCGCGCACGAGCGCGAGTACGCGGGCGACGCGGACGCGGTGCTGACGGTCTCCGAGGCGCTCGCCGACCGGCTCGTCGAGGGGCACGGCCTGCGGGAGCGGCCGACCGTCGTGCTCAACGCGCCGATCACCGAGGGCGAGCCGTCCGGCACCGGCCCGGTGCCGGACATGCGGGAGCTGTGCGGCGTCGGCCCGGACACCCCGATCGCCGTCTACAGCGGCAGCGCCTCCGTGCAGCGCGGCCTCGGCATCATGCTCGAGGCGCTGCCCCGGCTGCCGGAGCTGCACGTGGCCCTGGTCGTCGCGACGGCCCGGTCCGAGTACGTCCGGGGGCTGGTCGCCCGAGCCGCCGAACTCGGCGTCGACGACCGGGTGCACCTGCTGCCGTACGTCCCGTTCGACCAGGTCGTCCCGTTCCTGGCGGCGGCCGACCTCGGCGTCATCCCGATCCACCACTGGCCGAACCACGAGATCGCGCTGATCACGAAGTTCTTCGAGTACTCGCACGCGCGGCTGCCGATCGTCGTCAGCGACGTGCAGGCGATGGGCGACATGGTGCGCGGCACCGGGCAGGGCGAGGTGTTCCGCGCCGAGGACCTGGACGACTACGTCCGCGCGGTCGAGGCGGTGCTCGCCGACCCGGGGCGCTACCGGGCCGTGTACGACGACCGTCCCGACCTGCTCCGCGAATGGACGTGGGAGAGGCAGGCCGAGATCCTGGACGGCGTCTACGCCAAGCTGCTGCCGTCCGCCGCGCGGACGCCCGCGCCGCCCGCCGCGGGCTCGGCCCCGGCGCCCGCCGCACCGCTGATCGGCGCGGGGGACCAGGGGTGACGGTGCAGCGAGCCGCCGGCCGGGACGTGGCCGTCGTCACCCCCTGGTATCCGAACCCGCAGCAGGAATGGGCCGGGTCGTTCGTCGAGTCGATGGTCGGCGCGACGGCGCCCGGCTGCGGCGAGGTCACCGTCTACCACACCGAGGCGTGGCTGATGCGGCAGCCGCCGGAGGAGGTGGAGGCGGCGCGCGAGGCGCACCGGCGGCTCCTGCCGGTCGCCCTGCACTCCGCCCCGGCGGTCGCGGGCGCCCGGCTGGTGCGCGTCCCGGTGCCGACGGTGCCGGAGTACACCTTCGCCGACCTCGCCCGGCAGCACGCGTGGTGGCTGCGCGAGGCGCTGGGCGGCGCGCCGATCCCGGCGCGGGTCGTGCACGCCCACGTGGGCCTGCGCGGCGGCTTCACCGCGCTGGAGAACGCCCGTCCGGACGCGCGCGTGTTCGTCACCGAGCACGCGTCCTTCCTCGACAAGGTCCTGGAGCAGCCGGACTCGCGGGAGCTGTACGCGGAGGTCCTGGACCGCTGCGACGGCTTCTTCGTCGTGACGGACGTGCTGCGGGACCGGCTCGCCGAGACCTTCCCGGCGCTCGCGCACAAGATCGAGCCGATCGCCAACCCGATCTCCTTCGCGACGCCGCGCGAGCGCCCCGTCGCGGAACCGCGCCGCTGGCTGTACGTCGGCACCCTGGTCGAGCGCAAGGGCGTCGGCCCGCTGCTGGAGGCGTTCGCCGAGTGCCGCGGCGCCCATCCCGAGCTGACGCTGACCATGGCCGGGGCGGGCCCGCTGGCCGGGCCGCTCGCGGAGCGGGCCGCCGAACTCGGGGTCGCGGACGCCGTGTCGTTCCTCGGCGCGGTCCCCCCGCACGAGTCCGCGCGGCTCATGCGCGAGCACGACCTCCTCGTCCACGCGGCCCGGTGGGAGACCTTCGGCGTGACGATCATCGAGGCGGTCGCGGCGGGCCTGCCGGTGCTCGTCACCCGCTGCGGCGGCCCCGAGCGCACGCTGGCCGGGCTGGAGGACGCGGTCGGCGAGATGGTCGACGCCGACGACACCCCGGCGTCGATCGTCGCCGGGTACCGCAGGCTGCGCGACCGCTTCCCGGACGGCCTCGACCTGCCGAGGGCCCGCAAGGCGCTGGACGAGCGCTTCGGCTACCGGACGGTGGCCGCGGCCCACCACCGGCACTGGTTCCCCGAGACCGCCGCGACCGCCGCGCCGGACGGCGGCCGCGCCGACGACGACGAGAGGGACGTAGCGTGAACGTGCTGTTCGTCGCCCTGGGCGCGACGCGCAAACCCGCCGTCATCAGGGAGTCCGCGCGGGTCGTCGCGGCGGGCGGCGAGGCCGCGGTGCTCGTCGGCGCGTCGTCGGCGTGGGCGCGCGAGCCGCTCCCGGACGGCGTCGACGCGGTCGAGCTGCCCGCGCTCGAACGCCGCTACCGCCCCGCGGCGGTGCGGATCCCGCTGTACCGGGTCCCGCGGCTGGTGCTGCGCGTCTGCCTCCCCGGGCCGCTGCGCGGCGTGGGGAACCGGGTCGACGCCGAGTACCGCCGCCGCGTCGCCCGTCCCGTCGACCGCCTCCTGTCCCGCCTCTACCGGCGGGACCCCGCCGCGATCCGGCGGCGGGTGGTCGACCGCGAGGTGCTGCGCCGCCGCTCCGTCGACCTCGTCGTCGTCGGGGACCCGCAGTCGCTGGTGACCGCGTCCGAACTGGCGGACGTGATCGCGGGCGCGGGGGCGCGGCTGGCCTACTCCATCGCCCACGAGCGGCCGCGGGCCGGTCTCGCCGGAGGATGACCCCCATGACCGAGCGCCGTCCGCGCCTGCTCTACCTCGCGTTCTACTTCCCGCCGTCGCGCGCCAGCGGCGTGTACCGGCCCCGCGCGACCGCCAACCGGCTGACCGATCTGGGTTGGGACGTCACGGTGTTCGCGGCGCCGCTGCCGTTCCTGTACGACACGATCGGCTCGGTCGACGACGAGCTGCTGCGGACGATCGATCCGCGCGTCGCGCTGGTGCGGCCGGAGCTCAACCGGTTCGTCTGGCAGTCGGACGTGCGCGAGTACAGCAGGCTCCGGGGCGCGTTCCCGCACCTGTCGCAGTCGATGTACGCGTGGGGGCAGAAGCACGTGTTCCCGGAGCGCTACGCGTCCTGGGCGCGCAGCAGCGTCCGGCGGGCGCTGCGGATGCACGCGCGCCGCAGGTTCGACGTCGTCCTCGCGACGGGCAACCCGTTCGCGTCGTTCGGCGCGGCCTGGCTGTTCCACAAGCTGACCCGGACGCCCTACGTCATCGACTACCGGGATTCCTGGACCCTCGACCAGTTCACCGAGGAACCGAGGTTCGCCGAGGACCATCCCGCCTGGCGCTGGGAGCGCCGGGTGCTGGAGTCCGCGGCGGCCTCGCTGTACGTCAACGACGCGCAGCTCACCTGGCACGCCGAGCGCTACCCCCGGGCGGCCGACCGGATGATGACCGTCCTGAACGGCTGGGACGCCGACACGCTCCCGGCGACCGCGGAGCCGCCCCCGGCCGCGCGGGCGGCGGGCGAGCACGCCACCCGGTTCGCGTTCGTCGGGACGGTCACCGCCGAGCAGCCCATCGAGCAGCTCGTCGAGGGGTTCGCCCGCGCCCGCGAGCACCCCGGCACGGCCCGCGCCGTCCTCGACTTCTACGGGTACTTCGGGTTCTTCAAGGACGCCGGCAACCTGCTCCGCAGGCGCTTCGCCGCCGCGTCCGGCGGCGGCGACGGTGACGGGGACGGGGACGGCGACGAGATCCTCGCCCCGGGCGTGCGCTACCGCGGGCCCGTGTCGAAGACGGCGCTCGCCGGCGTCTACGGGGACGCCGACGTCCTGGTGTTCCTGAACGGCGGCGGGCGGTACGTCACCTCGGGGAAGATCTTCGAGTACATGGCGGCGGGACGGCCCATCGTGTCGGTGCACACGCCGGGTTCGGCCGCCGAGGACCTGCTGCGGGACTACCCGCTGTGGTTCAACCCGGGCGGCCTCGACCCGGCGGACATCGCCGCGTCGATGGTCGCGGCGGCGAAGGCGGCGGCCGGCCTCGACGAGCGGCAGGTGGCCGAGGCCCGCGCCCACGCGGACCGCTTCGAACGGAACGTGGCGCTGGAGCCGCTCGTGCGGCGGCTGACCGAACTGGCCGGCCGCGCGGCGGCCGGGTGACCGGGAGGACGAGGACGTGAGCGTCGTGCAGACCCCCCGAGTGATGGTCCTGGCCATGGACCCCCGGCTGGCCATGGAAACCGACCCGAGCGTGGAGCCCTCCCGCCAGTACAGGCGGATCATCGGGCTCGCCGGCCACTTCGCGACGGAGGAGGGCGCGCGGGTCGAGGTGGTGACGGCCGAACCGGACGGCTGGGACGGGCTGGACGAGCGGGTGCGCCTGCACCGGCTCGACACGGCCGAGGCCCGGCACCCGCTGACGTGGCTGGAGCACGCGCTCGTGATCCGGGCGCCGCGCCTCGTCGTGCGCCCGGTGGCGCGGCTCGGCCGTCCGGGCGCCCGGCTGGACCGCGCGCGGACCGGCGCGTCCCTCGCCGTCCACCGGCGCCTCTTCCTGCCCTTCTACCGGCACGCCCGGCCGCTCGTGCTCGCCCGCGTCGCGCGGCGCCGCCTCCCGCGCGACGCCGGCGCGGCACCGCTCGTCCGGGTCGTCGTGATGGACCGGACGTCGGTGCCGCTCGCCCGCTGGCTGGCCCGGCGCCACCCGGACGCCGTCGTCACGACCCGCCAGGACCGGAGCCTGCACGCCAGGCCGTGACGGCCCCGGCTCAGCGCTTCTCGACCAGCTCGCCGGACGTCTCGGCGTAGACCTCGCCCGTCCGCGGGCACTCCCACGTCCCCGGCTCGTCCGGCCGCTCGGCCAGCCGCTCCCCGGCGCGGCCGACCCAGCCGATCCGGCGGGCCGGGACGCCCGCGACGAGGCCGAAGTCGGGCACGTCCCGGGTCACCACCGCGCCCGCCGCGACCATCGCCCAGCGCCCGACCCGCACCGGCGCGACGCACACGCTGCGCGCGCCGAGCGAGGCGCCCTCGGCGACGTGCACCCCGACGGCCTGCCAGTCCGCGGCCCGTTTCAGCCGGCCGTCCGGGTCCACCGAGCGGGGCGCGCGGTCGTTGGTGAGGACGACCGCGGGCCCGACGAACACGCCGTCCTCCAGGACGGCCGGTTCGTAGACGAGCGCGTGGTTCTGCAGCTTGACGTTGTCGCCGATCCGCACGCCCGAGCCGACGTACGCGCCGCGCCCCACGATGCAGCCCGCGCCGAGCCGGGCGCCCTCGCGGATCTGGGCGAGGTCCCACACGGCGGTCCCGTCGCCGAGTTCGGCGGACGGGTCGACCTGGGCGCTCGGCTGGATGCGGTGGTTCATGCGATGCCTTCCATGAGTGCCTCCGCGTCCGTGCCGTGCAGCACGCGGTCGGCGATGGCGCGGTGGACGGGGGCGAGGCGCCCGAGCAGGCCCGGAGTGGCCCACGCGGTCAGCAGCTCGCGGGACCCCTCGAACATGATCTTGCGGTCGTCGGTGGAGGCGTCCGGGTAGAGCCGGTGGAGCCGCCCGCAGACCTCCAGCCGGACGTAGCGGTGGTGCAGCGCCTCCCGGACCTCGCCGGGCTCGGTGTGGTCGGCGACCTGCCGCATCGCCCGCGCGGTGATCGCGTACACGTCCGCGTGCGACGCGCCGCCCGTCTGGGTGCTGCTCGTGCCGTCCGCGCGGGCCGCCCAGTAGTAGCAGTCGTAGTCGGCGAGGACGGACACGCCGCGCGCCCGCAGGTACGCGCCCGCGGTGAACAGCTGGTCCTCGTGGGACGCGACGCCCTCGACGAACCGGAGCCCGGCGCCCTCCACGAGGGAGCGGCGGAACAGCTGCAGCGCGGCCATCGACATGCGGCCGAACAGCTCGCAGCCGGGGTCGAGCACGTGCGTGCGCCCGACCGTCGCGTCGAACACGCCGCGCGGGATCTTCCGGCCGCCGACCCCGACCTGCCTGCCGAGGACGACGTCGGTGCCGTTCCGCTCGGCCATCGCGACCATGCGCTCGAGGGCCTCGGGGCCGAGCCGGTCGTCGGCGTCCAGGAAGAGGACGAACCGGCCCGACGCCAGCTCCAGCCCCCGGTTGCGGGGCGCGCCGGGGCCGCCGGAGTTCTCCTGGTGGACGACCGTCAGCCGCGGGCCCGCGAGGCCGTCGAGGAGCTCCCCGCCGCCGTCGGTCGAGCCGTCGTCGACGGCGATGACCTCGATCCGGTCCGCGGGCAGGGACTGCGCGAACACCGACTCCAGCGCGCCGCGAAGGGTGGCCCGGCAGTTGTAGACCGGGACGATCACGCTGACCAGGGGGCATGTCATGCGGCCAATTTAATCCGCTCCGGCCACGGGCGTCGTCGCAGGGTACGGCCGTGTCAGGAATTTCTTGCCGCCATTCGCGTGCAAGGAAACCGCAGATGTCGGCGCCGTGAACAAAGCATTTCCCGCGAATGGACTCGACGGAATGCGCGGGCGGCGCGGTCAGGGCCAGGCGGAGTGCAGGCCGGTGCGGAAGAGGGTCGCCATCGGCTCCTCGCCGATGGCCGCGGCGATGGACTTCTCGCAGGCGCGGCGGGCGTCGGCGAGCTGGGGCGCGGTGTAGCGGGCGCGCCCGCCCGCGGGCGTCCACAGCCGGGTGCTGACGCCGAGCAGGACGGCGGCGCGCTCGTGGGCGCCGTCGAGGTGGTCGGCGATCGCGACGACCTCCAGGCTCATCGCCATGCTGATCGCGTCGCCGAGCAGCTTGGAGCTCTCGAAGGCGAGCCCGGCGCGGACGGCGGCGGTGCCGTGGTCGCCGGTGAACAGGGCCACGAGCGACTGCACGTAGTACCCCCAGCCGCGGAACTTGTGCTCGCCGCGCTCCTCCCCGTCGCGCCGCATGTCCTCGGCGAGCTCGGTCGCGGCCGCGTAGTCGCCCATGGCGACGCGCGCGTACGCGAGCCCGGCGCGCGACAGCAGCCAGATGCCCTCCTGGACGGGGCCGTCCCACGGTTCCACCGCCAGCCGGGCGAGCCGTTCGAGGGCCCGCTCGGGCGCGCCGCCCATCGCCCAGTCGGTCGCCTCGATGTAGTCGGCGGCGCGGACGGCGGTGGGGTCGGGCGCGGCGGCGCGGCACTCGGCGATGCAGCGTTCGATCGTGGCCATGTCGCCCTGGAAGCTCATGACCGTGCCGAGCGCCCACGCGGCGCGGACGCGCAGCGGGCCGGGGGTGGCGTCGGTGTGCGCGAGGGCCCGGCCGAGGAACTCGCGGCCCGCCCGCTCGAAGTCGCACGCCCCCCAGAAGAACCAGAGGGCGCCGGTGAACTCGAGCGCGAGCGGTCCCGGGTCGGCGAGGGAGGTGTCGATGGCCTTCCTGACCTCGGCGAACTCGCTCGCGAACCGCCGGTACCAGTCGACCTGCCCGGCCCGC
This sequence comes from Actinomadura cremea, assembly GCF_014648495.1. Taxonomy (GTDB): domain Bacteria; phylum Actinomycetota; class Actinomycetes; order Streptosporangiales; family Streptosporangiaceae; genus Spirillospora; species Spirillospora cremea. Next base: position 259,409 of record NZ_BMRF01000001.1, on the reverse strand, counting down.
GTCCACTCCGGGTACGCCTCGCGGGTCATCGCGAGGTAGCGGTCGCGGTGCCGCAGCAGCGTGTCCCGCTCCTCGCCCAGCTCGGCGAGCCAGGACGCGCCGTACTCGCGCAGCGCCCCGGGCAGCCGGTGCCGCCCGTCCGCCCGCCGGACCAGGACGGACTTGTCGACGAGCCCCTCGAGCGCCTGCTCGACGTCGGTGAGCGGGCCGCCCGAGCAGACGTCCTCGGCGGCCTCCAGCGTGAACGCGCCCGCGAACACGGTCGCCCGCGCCCACAGCAGCCGCTCGGCCGGGGTGCACAGCTCGTGGCTCCAGCCGATCGCCGTCCACAGGCCGCCGTGCGGGGCGAGCACCCGGACCGTCCGGCGGGGCGCGGGGCCGCCCATCCGGAAGCCGGGGTACTCGGCGAGGTCCTCGACGGGCCGCCGGACGAGCTGTGCCGCCGCGAGCTCGATGGCGAGCGGCAGCCCGCCGAGGCGGCGGCACAGGGCGGTGACGGCGGCGGCGTTGCCGGGGGAGACGGCGAAGCCGGGGACGTGCTCGCGGGCCCGTTCGGCGAACAGCGCGACGGACGGGCAGCCGGGCAGGGCGGTCGCGTCCGGTTCGGCGGTGTCGGGCGGCAGCGGCAGCGGCGCCAGCTCGACGACCTCCTCGCCGGGCACGTGCAGGCGGCGGCGGCTGGTGACCAGGACGCGGGTGCCCGGCGACGCGGCGAGGATCGTCCGGGCGAGCGCGGCGCAGCCGGAGACGAGGTGCTCGCAGGTGTCGAGGACGATCAGGCAGCGGCGTCCGGCGAGGTGCTCGGCGAGCAGGTCGGTCTCGGGGCGCGCGGTCTGGTCGCGCACGTGCAGTTCCAGCGCGACGGCCTGCGGGACGTGCGCGGGGTCGACGAGCTGGGAGAGGGGGACGATCCACACGCCGTCGGGGAAGCGGTCGGCGGCGTCCTCGGCCGCCCGCAGGGCGGTGCGCGACTTGCCGACGCCCGCGACGCCGGTCACGGTCACGAGCCGGTGCAGGCTCAGCGCCCGGTCGATCTCGGCGAGGTCGACGGCGCGGCCGACGAAACTCGGCAGCTCCACGGGAAGGTTCCCGGGGCGGCACTCGGGCGTGATGTCCATGGATCCCTCAGGGTTGCGGAACGTGCCGGAATGAACACAGATCGTATGAAGCAATGCCGAGCGTGGCGGGACGATTCCACAAAGTCACCGAACCGTGACCGGCTGGTCGGGCGTCCGGTGGCAAGAGTCGCCATTCCCGGCATACGGCCGGACCTCGGGATGAACCGGGAGGGACTTCTGGGTTAGCCTGCCCTAACTCGCACGGACTCGACGTGCGCGTGGACCGTTCCGTTCGAGCGTCGGGAGTGCGCACGTGGCCCCTCAAGCGACCGGCGGCGTCCTGCTCGGCGCGCACGGCCTCACCGTGGGCCACCAGGGACGCGCCGTGCTCACCGGCGTCGACCTGACGCTGCGGGCCGGCGAGGTCACCGTGCTGGTCGGCCCGAACGGGTGCGGCAAGTCGACGCTGCTGCGGACCGTCGCCGGGCTCCAGGACCCCCTGGACGGCACGGTCCGGATCGGGGACGAGCCGCTCGGCTCGCTGTCGCGCCGGGACCTGTCGCGGCGGCTGGCGTTCCTCCCGCAGACCCCGCTGGTGCCCGCGGGCGTCACCGTCCGCGAGCTGGTCCGGCACGGCCGGTACGCGCACCGCGGCGCGTTCGCCCGGCACACCGCGGACGACGTCGCCGCGATCGACTGGGCCCTGGAGGTCGGCGACGCGGCGCCGCTCGCGGACCGGCGGCTGGACGAGCTGTCGGGCGGCGAACGGCAGCGCGCGTGGCTCGCGACCGTGCTGGCGCAGCGCGCCGGGATCCTGCTGCTCGACGAGCCCACCACCTACCTCGACCTGAAGCACCAGTTCGAGGTCCTGGACGTGGTGCGGCGGCTCGCCCGCGAGCACGGCATCGCCTGCGGGGTCGTCCTGCACGACCTGATGCAGGCCGCCGCGTACGCCGACGAGGTCGTGGTCGTCGCGGACGGCGGTGTCGCCGCGACCGGCACGCCCGCGGACGTTCTGACGCCCCCGACGATCGAGCGGGCGTTCGGCATCGAGGTCGACGTCGTCCGCGACCCCGGGACCGGGCACCTCGCCTGCTTCCCCCGGCGGGCCGGGCAGGCCGCCTCCTGATTTTCCCCTTGTATCGGCCTTCTCCCCCTGAGGAACCCTGATGAGAAGACTTCTGCGCGCCCTGACGGGCGGCGCCGCCGCGGCGGCGCTCGTGCTCACCGCCGCCGGGTGCGGCGGCTCGGCGGGCGACACCGCCGGCGGTTCGGACGGCGCCGACGACGGCGGCGGCAACGGCGCGATCAGCGTCACCACCGCGCGCGGCCCGGTGTCGCTGGACGCGCCCGCGACCCGCGTCGTGTCCCTGGAGTGGACGTACACCGAGAACCTGCTCGCGCTCGGCGTCACCCCGGTCGGCAACGCGGACTCCGCCGGGTACGCCGAATGGGTCAGCGCGCCCGAGGCGAAGCTCCCCGCGGGCGTCGCCGACGTCGGCACCCGGCAGGAGCCCAGCCTGGAGAAGATCCGCGCGCTGAAGCCGGACCTGATCGTCTCCGACGAGTCCCGCCTCACCGCCAACCACGACCAGCTCGCCGACATCGCGCCCGTCCTGGCGTTCGACCCGCTCGCCGACCCGGCGCTCCAGACGATGAAGACGAACTTCACCGAGCTGGCCAAGGCCGTCGGCAGGCAGGACCAGGCGCCGGCCGTCCTGGAGAAGATCGACACCGCCGCCGCGGACCTCGAGTCGCGGCTGGAGAAGGGCGGCAAGGCGGGCCTGAAGTACGCGGTCGCGCAGGCGTTCACCGCGAACGACGCCCCGCAGATCCGCCTGCACACCGACCAGGCGCTCGTCGCGCAGGTGCTGAACCTCGCCGGGCTGAAGAACTCCTGGACCGGTAAGGCCGACGACTGGGGCATGACCACCGTCGGCGTCGAGGGCATCACGCGCGTCCCGGACGACGCGACGTTCCTGTACGTCGCCGCCGACGGCGACAACCCGTTCAAGGAGCAGCTCGCCGACAACCCCGTCTGGACGGGCGCCGCGTTCGTCGAGGACGACCGCGCGCTCGCCCTCGACCCAGGCACCTGGTTCTACGGGGGCGTCCTGTCGAGCGTCCACATCCTCACCATGACCGGTAAGGCGCTCGGCGTCTGATGACCGTCTCGACCGGCGAGGCACGGGTCGCGCTGCGCGCGCGCCGCCCCGCGTTCGCGGCGAGCGGCGCGCTCGTGGCGGTCCTGTGCGCGGTGGCCGTCCTGCACCTGACCCTCGGCGGGTCCGGCGTCGGCCTCGGCGACCTGGTCGCGTTCGCGACCGGCGACGCCGACGCCGGCGCGGAGGCCGTCCTGCTGGGCAGCCGCCTGCCGCGCACCCTCGCCGGTCTGGCGTCGGGCATCGCCCTCGGCGTCGCCGGGGCCCTCATCCAGGGCTCCACCCGCAACCCGCTCGGCGCCCCCGACACCCTCGGCGTCAACGCCGGCGCCTACCTCGCGGTCGCGCTGGCCGCCTACCTCGGCCTGGAGTCCGGCACCCTGCTGTCCGGCGGCGCCGCGTTCCTCGGCGGCCTCGCCGCCGCCGCGATCGTCTACCTGCTGACCGCGCGCGGCGTCCTCACCCCCGGACGGCTGCTGCTCGCGGGCGCCTGCGTCACCCTCGGCGGCATGGCCGGGGCCGAGTTCCTGCAGCTCGTCGACCAGCCCGCCACCCGCGGCGTCTTCCTGTGGGGGAACGGGACGCTGCTGCAGTCCGGGCTCGACCGGCCGCTGACGATCGGCGCCGTGATCGTCGCCGCCGCGCTGCTCGCCCCCGTCCTCGCCCGTCCGCTGGACGTCCTCGCGCTCGGCGACGACACCGCCGAGTCCCTCGGCGTCCGGGTGGCCCGCACCCGCGTGCTCGCGTGGCTGCTCGCCGTCCTGCTCGCCGCCGCCGCCGTCACCCTCACCGGCCCGATCGGCTACGTCGGGCTCATGGCCCCGGTCGCCGTCCGGCGGCTCGGCGTCCGCCGCCACGTCGCGCTCCTCCCGCTCGCCGGGCTCGGCGGCGCGCTGCTCGTCCTCGCCGGGGACGCCGCCGCGCGGCTCGCCCTGCCGCCGTCCGCCGGGTTCGGCGAGCTGCCCGTCGGGGTCGTGACGGCGCTGCTCGGCGGGCCGGTGTTCGTGCTGCTCGCCCGCCGCACCCAGACCGGGGACGCCGACGCGGGCGCGGCCGTCGCGGTCACCGCGCCCCCGCGCGGCCCCCGCTACGCGGCCGTCCTGACCGCCGGGCTGCTCGCGCTCGCCGCCGCGATGCTCGTCGGCCTGCGGATCGGCGACGTCGACGTCTCGTGGGGCCAGGTCGTCGCGTCCCTCACCGGCTCCGGGACCGACGAGACCGACGCGGTCGTCTCCTACCGGCTGCCCCGCATCCTCGTGGCCGCGCTGGCCGGGGCCGTCCTCGCGGTCGCGGGCGCGGCCGTCCAGTCGGTGGTGCGCAACCCGCTCGCCGAACCGGGCTTCCTCGGCGTCACCGCCGGGGCCTCCGCGGGCGCCGTGCTGCTGATCACCGTCCTGCCGGGGGCGCCCGCCGCGCTGATCCCGGTGGTCGCCGCCGCGGGCGGCGTCCTGGCGCTCGCCGTCGTCGTCGCGATCGCCCGCGACCGGACCGGCCTCGACCCGACCCGCGTGGTCCTCGTGGGCCTCGGCGTCGCCGTCACCCTGAGCGCCCTGACGAACATGATGGTCGTCGCCGAGCAGATGAACGTCTCGGCGGCGCTCACCTGGATGGCGGGCAGCACCTACGCCCGGGACGCCACGACGCTCGGCTGGCTCGTCGTGCCCGCGCTCGCGGCCGTCCTGTTCGCGCTGTCGGCCCGCCCGGTGAACATGCTCGCGCTCGGTGACGACCTGCCCCGCGCCCTCGGGCTGAACCTCGGGCGCGCCCGCCTGCTCGCCCTGCTCGCCGGGGCGGTCCTGGCGGCGGGCGCGGCGGCGGCCGTCGGGAACGTCGGGTTCGTCGCGCTCGTCGCGCCGCACCTCGCCCGCCGCCTCGCGGGCGGCGCCACCGGCCGGGTCGTCCCGGTCGCGGCCGTGCTCGGCGCCGTCCTCGTCGTCGCCGCCGACGCGCTCGGCCGCACGCTGCTCGCGCCCGTCGAGATCCCGGTCGGGATCATGACCGCCGTCCTCGGCACGCCCTACCTGATCTGGCTGATGCGCCGCACCGCGTCCTGACCGGCGGACGGGACGGACGCGCGGCCGCCCGAGCCGACGCGGCGGTCCGGCACCTCCTCGACGACGCATCATTGCGCGGATTTTGCCCCCGCCCGGACGTCATCCCGACCCGGGCGGGCATGGCCCGACCGACGCGAGGAGGCGTGATGACCGACACCGTGGTCGTGGTCGGAGCCGGGATCGCCGGACTGGCGTGCGCCGTCCGGCTGCGCGAGAACGGCGTGCGGGTGCGGGTCCTGGAGGCGTCGGACGGCGTGGGCGGACGCATGCGCACCGACATCGTCGAGGGGTTCCGGCTCGACCGGGGCTTCCAGGTCTTCAACACCGCGTACCCGGAGGTGCGCCGCCTCCTCGACCTGAGGAAACTGGACCTGCGGCCCTTCGCGTCCGGGGTGCTGGTCTACGACGACGGACGCCGCGAGCGCGTCATGCTCCCGTGGCGCCACCCCTCGGCCACGCTCACGACCCTCCGCGCCGGCATCGGGACGGTGCGCGACAAGGCGGCCCTCGCCGCGATGACGGCCCGCGACATGGCCGGCCCGCCGTCCCGGATCCGCGCCGCCGCCGAACGCACCACGGCCGACGACCTGCGCCACCGGGGCATCTCGGACACCATGATCGAGCGGCTGCTGCGCCCCTTCCTCGCGGCCGTCCTGCTCGAACGCGAACTCGAGACCTCCAGCCGCTACTTCCACCTGCTCTGGCGGTCCTTCGCGAGCGGCACCATCGGCGTCCCCGCGCTCGGCATGGGCGAGGTCCCGGCCCGGCTCGCCGACCGGCTCCCCAAGGGCGTCATCTCGCTCGAAACGCCCGTGCGGGAGATCACCGACGACGGCGTGCGGACGGCCGGCGGCGAGACGATCGCGGCCCGCGCCGTCGTCGTCGCCGCGGACCCGACGGCCGCCGCGTCGCTCGTCCCCGGCGTCGAGGCCCCCGCGATGCGGTCCGTCACGACCTTCTACCACGTGGCCCCGTCGTCGCCGCTGCGCGAACCCGTCCAGATCATCGACGCCGAGGGCGTCATCGCGGACACGCTCGTCCTGACCGACGCGGCCCCCGAGTACTCGCCGGACGGGCGCGCGCTGATCTCCACGTCCGTCCTCGGCGTCCACGGCGACGCCGACGAGCCGTGGGTGCGCGACCGGCTCACGCAGATCTACGGGCACACCGGCTCGTGGCGGCACCTCGCCACCTACCCCGTCGCGGAGGCCCTCCCGGCGATGCCCCCGCCCCTCCGGCTCCGGCAGCCGGTGCGGACCGGCCGCGCCCGCTACGTGTGCGGCGACCACCGCGACACCGGCTCCATCCAGGGCGCCATGGTCTCCGGGCGCCGCGCCGCCCAGGCCGTCCTGGACGACCTGCGCGCCATCGACGCCCGCCGGCGGCTCACCGCGCTGTCAGAGCCGTGACTCGGCCGCCATCGCCGACTCCCGCGACTCGAACGCCCGGATCATGCCGTCCTGCGTGAAGGACGCCACGATCCTGCCGTCCTCGGTGAGGATCTGGCCGCGCACATGGCTCATGCCCGCGCCCGCGTAGGTGCTCTCGTGGTGGTAGCGGACCCAGCCGTCCCACTGCACGGGCTCGTGGAAGTGCACCGCGATGCCCATGACCGCCGTCGAGACCGTGTGGTGCGCCTGCGACGTCCCGATGCCCTCGTGGGGCCGCATCGTGGTCGAGATCGCCAGATGCCCGGTGAAGTGCGCGAGCAGCGCGCGGCGCAGGTCGTCGCGCTCCGGCACGGTGTCGTAGCGCAGCCACGCGTCCAGGACCGGCGGCCCGACCTCCGCCGGATCGCCGTAGTCCCGGACGTCCTCGATGCGCAGTTCGCGCCCCCGCAGCGGCATGTCGACGGGATACGCCTTCCCGGGACCCCCGACCGCCGCGCCCGTCCAGCCGTCGTGCCGGACGACGTCGGGCCCCGGACGGTCGAGCAGCACCGTGCAGGTGACGCACGTCCGGCCGCCCTGCCCGGCCGCGATGGTCGCACTGGCGAACGAGCGCCCCTCCCGTACGGGCGTCACCGTGAACTCGAGGGGCTTCTCGGGGTCCGCCACGGCGACGAACAACGCCTGGGCCGAACGCACGGTCCGTCCGGGGAAGGACTTGGACGCGGCGACGACGCACTGCGCGAGGATCTGGCTGCCGTCGACGACCCGGCGGCCCCCGCCGTCGCTGCCGCCGGTGAACCCCGCGCCGGACGGCCGGACGTCGAAGATGTCGAGCATCCGCTCGAGCGACGACCCGGTCACGGCCGCACCCCCGTGAAGACGCCCGCGCCGATCGTCACCCGGACGGCGTCCAGGTCGAACGCCACGTACCCCGCGAGTCGTGCGACCTGCGGGAACGGCTCCGGGTAGGCCCACGCGACACCGGGCCCGTCGCCCCCGGCCGCCCGCCAGTACCGGGCCTCGCCCTTGAACGGGCAGACGGTGCGGTGGTCGATCGGCTCCAGGCGCGTGAAGTCGACGGCGTCCTCGGGGAAGTACACCGCGAGCCCGTGGTCCTGCTCGTCCACGACCAGGCACGCGCGGCTGCGGGCCAGCAGGACGTCGCCCAGCCACGCGGACATGAGGTTGGTACGGGCGAGCAGATCGACGCGGTAGTCCGGACGCTCGTGGTACATGGACCGTGCGGCTGCCAAGGCTGCGACCTCCATCCGGGAACGGACGCCCTCATCCTCGCAGGAATCGCACCCGGACGAAAGGGGCGTTCTCGCACGAGAGAGTGCAGTTATCGCATGTGCGACCGCCGGTCCCGGACTCGCACGCGAACGGCCGGGTACCCCGCCGACATGGGCAAACGCGATGAAGAACCGGCCGTGGGCGACGAGGTCACCTGGAGCAGCCACGGCTCCACGACCGAGGGAGAGGTCGAGAAGAAGGTCACCGACCGGCGGAAGGAGGCCGGACGCACCGTCGCGGCGTCACCCGACGACCCGCAGTACGTCGTGCGGAGCGAGAAGAGCGGCAAGAAGGCCGTCCACAAGCCGTCGGCGCTGAAACGGAAGCGCTCGAAGTGAGCGCGGACGAGTTCGGCGACGTCGTGAACATGACCGCGAAGGAGCTCGAACGCTGGCTCGACACCGACGAGTCGCGCGCCGTGGGCCAGAAGGACGGCGGCGGCGAGTCGACCGGCCACGCGTCCGGCCGCAGGATCCTCGAGCTGCTCCGCACCAAGGCGTCCGACCTGTCCGACGACGACCGCGCGCACATGAACAAGGTCGTCGGCTACGTCAACCGCCACCTCGCCCAGCGTCCGTCCGGCGACGTCGAGCACAGCAAGTGGCGGTACTCGCTGATGAACTGGGGCCACGACCCCCTCAAATAGCCGTATGCCGCCAGTTCAGGGACAGATCTCGGACGACCTGCCGCCACCGGTCGCCGGGATACGGTGCGGGGGTGAGTTTCCGGTTGGCGGCGTATGCGGTGTGCATCGAGGAGGGGCGGGTGCTGCTCGCGCGCCACGTGTCACCGGCGGGTGAGAGTACCTGGACTCTTCCGGGCGGCAGGGTCGAGCACGGCGAGGATCGGTTCGATGCGGTGATCCGCGAGGTCGCCGAGGAGACCGGTTGCGACGCGGTGGTCGAACGCCTGCTGGGAGTGGATTCCAGGGTCGTCCCGGTGGCCGAGCGCCGGGTGCCCGGCCCGCTCCCACATCAGAACGTCGGCGTCTTCTACCGGGCCCGCGTCATCGGCGGTCGGATACGGCCGGAGCCGAACGGCGAAACCGCCGAGTCCGTCTGGACCGCGATCCCCGAGGTCATCTCCCTGCGCCGATCCTCGCTGGTCGAGATCGGCCTTGCGCTGGCGCTGACCACTCCGGCGACCGGCCACGTCGCTTCGGTCCCGGTCGGCGGCCTCATCGAGCACTGAGTCCGACCTCTACGCGTTCGACGTGGGCGAGCCGCAGGCCAGCAGCTCCAGGTAAGCGGTGACGCCGGGATCCCCACGGCGCTGCACGGGGACGGCCTCGGCCACCTTGTGGGCGAGGCTGCTCACCAGAGTCGTCCGGTGCTCGGCAGGCTGAGCCTCGTAGACGGCGTGCGCGAGGCGGACGCCCTCGGTGACGTCGCCCGCACGGACGTGGCCGGACGCACGCAGCAGCGCGAGCTGGGTGCGACTGCGAGGAAGGTCGGCGGGCAGGATCGCCACAGCGTCGGCGACCGATCTGTCGAGGTGCTCGACGTCGCCGCTGTACGCGTGGACCCACGCGGCGGTGTAATGCACCCGGTCTTCGGCCCACCCGTGGACCGAACGCACGTCCGACGTCGGCAATCTCGAGGAAATCTCCTCGCAGGCCCGCAGATCCGCCGCCGCCTCTGCCGCGCGGCCCTCCAGTGCGAGCAATTGTGCGCGGGTCGCGCGCATCCCCGCCAGACCACGGCAGGGAGTAGCGGAAGAGCGTTCGACCGCTTCGTCCGCCTTGCGTAGCAGCATCGCGACGGGACGATCTTCATAAAGGCCATGAACGAGTCGTTCCTGGCCGACCCAAAGGCTGAGGGCGGTGTCACCGGAGATGTCCGCCGCGTGTTGCGCCGTGACCCACCACTGCCGTGCCACGCGAGGCTCACCCATGTTGCACAGCGTTTTTGCCATGAGCAGGGAAAGGCCACTCGTCACCCGGCACCAGGAGTCGAACAACCGGTCGTCGCCGCGCCGTGCGGTGATCTGCTGGACCGCCACTAGATCGACCGCCAGGTCACGCAATAGTTGCTGCGGGGGAAGCAGAATGTAGCTGTAGCCGTACTCGGCGACCGTTTCCTCCCAGTCGTCGAGATGGCCGTCCTCGCCCCGTCCCAGCGCCCGGTCGACGCCGCCGTGGATGTGCTGGAGGGCTTCCAGCGCCGGGGCGGAGAGGACGCCGAGGGCGGCCAGGGCCTGCAGAAGTCGACGTCGCTCCATGTCGTCGTCCTCCTCATTCGGGACGCCGGGTTGTGACCTCGCCCGCACCACGGTACTCGGCCGATCGGCGCTCCCCTGTGTCGTCCGCGCGAGGGCGACGAGTTCCCCGTCCGCCTCAAGGGCCTCGTCGATTCTCCGGACGAGTCCGGCCGACGGAGTCCGGGATCCACTACGGATCTTCGACAGGTAGCCCGCGTCGAAATGGACGGTGGCGGCGAGCCCGCGCAACGACACACTGCGCTCGATCATGAGGACCCGCATCTTATTGCTGAATTCCGTCATAACCGGCCCTATCTACCGATGTTGGGTGTTGCCTGTTGCCTGCATCGACGGGCAACAGGCAACGCCTTCCACGGTAACCGGATGCGCATTTTCATGGCAGTGAAAACGAAAGCGGCCCCGGCTGGTGCCGTCACACCAGGAGCCCGGGGCCTTGGCCGGAAACGAGGTCCGACCCGTGGTGAATCGTACGATCCCTCATGACCCGCTCGCAGCGCTTGGGGCGCATTTGGGCGCCCGGCGGCTGGAAGTCGAGCTGACGGCGCGCGGGCTGCGCGTCGCGAACCCGAACGCGTCCGGTTGCTGCGACGACGCGTCCGTCCCGTCCGACCTGATCACGTGCCGCCCCCGCCGGGACGACGGCGGACGGCTCTGGTTCTGGACGTCGTGGAACGAGCCGATCGCCGAGGCCGACCGCGTCGTGGACGCGACCGTGTTCGTCCTCGGGTATGTGGCCGAGCGCGACGAGGAGCCGACCCGATGACCGCGCCCTGGACCCCCGACCGCATCGCGGCCGAGGTGGCGCGCCGGTACCCGGGCACGACCGCGTGGCTCGGCCGGTACACCGGGAACTGGTGGGCGCTCGCGCGCGACCGCGCGGGCCGCCACCGCCTGATCGAGGCCGCCACGCCCGCCGAACTGGCCCGCAGCCTGGACGAACTCGGCGTGCGGCGGGCGAGTCCCGCGCCCGCGCCGAGGCCCCCGCGCGTCCACCCCGCCGCGCCGCCCCCGGTGGCCGCCGGGCCCGCCCCGCCGGAGCGCCGGCCGCACGAACGCCGCCGTCCCGCCCGCCTGCGCCGCGGGTGGTTCCGGGCGGCCCTCGGCGGCCTCGTCACCCCCTGACCCGGGTCGACCTGGAAGGGTGGACGGACGGCGAGACCTGCCGCCAGGAGAACTGCGCGACGCCGCCGGTCACCGGCTGAGCCGCCGAGGGGATCGATCGATGCGCGACGATTGGGACGACCTGCCGGGTGAAGTGCGCGACGCCATCGAGGCGCGGACGGGCGGGATCGACCGCGTCGAACCGGCGCCCGCCGGTAACCACGGTGGCGGGCGAACATCACCAGCAACCGCGCTCCGTGGGCGTTGAAGCACGCGGCGGCGGCTCGGCGGTGGGGCGAACACCGGCCGGGGCATCGCTAGGCGTCGTCCGAGGAGGGTTCGGCGGTGGTGTGGAGGACGTCGCGGGCCTGTTCGGCGGCGCGGGCGGTGCTCTCGCTGACGAAGTCGAGGAAGCGGGCGGCGCCCTCGAGGCGGGCACCGGCGGGGGTGCGGGGGCCGAGGACGGCGACGCCCTCCCGCGCGGCCTCGACGATCTGGAGGAGGGACCGGGCGGAGGCGATCATCGACTGGTACCAGACGTCGGCGTCGACGACGTAGCGCTCGCGGCGGCGTTCGTCGGGTTCCCGGCGGACGAGGCCCTGGTCCTCCAGGAAGGCGATCGCCTTGGAGACGGACGCCGGGCTGACCTGGAGGCGCCGGACGAGTTCGGACGCGGTGAGGCTGCCGGAGTCGGTGGTGTAGAGGGAGGCCAGCACCCGGGCCGTCATCTTGGGCATGCCCGAGGCCATGAAGACGGTGGTGAGCACCTCCTCGAACTCGCGCACGGCCTCGGGGTCGCGCCCGTGCGGCTGGGGGACCGGCTCCGGCCCCTGGGGCGAGGCGGTCCTGCGGCGGTGGGTGCGGCGTTCGGTGGCGCGGTGGGCCAGGTCGGCGCGGTAGGCGGTGGGGCCGCCGTTCCGCATCACCTCGCGCGTGACCGTCGAGGTCGGACGGTCGAGGCGTCTGGCGATCTCGGCGTAGGCGAGGCCGTCGGCCAGCCCCGACGCGATCTGCTGGCGTTCCTGCTGGGTGAGTCTACCTCCCGGCAACGTGACCTCCTCGGTGCTGCGCGATGCCTCCACTATAGCGTTCACGCTCAGTCTATTGCAACGAATGAGGATCTCTCGTTGCGTTGATTTTTGGTCCATTGCAACGAATTGACTAATCTCACCTGCGGTTATGCAAGTTCAGTGCAACGAGTATGTTGCATGAATTTAGAAAGCAACGTAGCTTTTGCGTTGTTCGAAACGACGAGCCGCAAGGCAGACCGCAAGGAGCACACGATGAAGACGTTCGCCACCCCCGCCCCGATCGCCGCCGTCCTGGACATCCCCGCCGGGCGCGTCCAGTTCATCGCCGCCGACCGGGCCGACACCGCGGTCGAGATCCGGCCCGCGAACGCCTCGAAGGGCCGGGACGTGAAGGCCGCGGAGCAGACCAGTGTCGAGTACGCCGACGGCGTCCTGCGGATCGAGGCGCCGGTGAAGAACCAGCACCTCGGCCCCTCCGGATCCGTCGAGGTGACGGTTCAGCTCCCCGCCGGCTCCCGGGTCGAGGCGAAGACGGCCGCCGCCGAGCTGCGGGCCGTCGGCCGCCTCGGCGACGTCGAGTTCGACGGCGCGTACCGGCAGATCAAGCTGGACGAGGCCGCGAGCGTCCGGCTCAGCGCGCTCGACGGCGACGTCGAGGTCGGCCGGCTGACCGGCCCCGCGGAGATCAGCGCCCAGCGGGGCGACATCCGGATCGCCGAGGCCACGGGCGGCAAGGTCGTGCTCCGCACCCGCTCCGGCGACATCTCGGTCGGTGCCGCCGCGGGCGTCTCGGCCTCACTGGACGCCGGCACCGGCCACGGCCGCGTCACCAACGCCCTCAAGAACGACGGCACCGCCGAACTCGACATCCACGCCACCACCTCGTACGGCGACATCGCCGCCCGCAGCCTCTGACCCGCGGCCCCCTGACCCCCTGAGGAGCAGCATCATGACGAACCTGGCCATCGCGGCGACCGGGCTGCGCAAGTCCTACCCCGGCAAGGACGGCGACAAGGTCGTGCTGGACGGCGTCGACCTGGCCGTCCCCGAAGGAACGATCTTCTCCCTGCTCGGCCCGAACGGCGCCGGCAAGACCACCACCGTGCAGATCCTGTCCACGCTGATCCGCGCCGACGGCGGCACCGTCGAGGTCGCCGGCCACGACCTGGCCCGCAGCCCGGACGACGTGCGCGGCGCGATCGGCGTCACCGGGCAGTACTCGGCCGTCGACAAGCTGCTCACCGGCGAGGAGAACCTGCTCCTCATGGCCGACCTGAGGCACCTGTCCCGCCGGGACGGCAGGCGCAGGGCCGCCGAGCTGCTGGAGCGGTTCGACCTGGTCGACGCGGCGGGCAAGCCGGCCGGGACCTACTCCGGCGGCATGCAGCGCAGGCTCGACCTGGCGATGACCCTGGTCGGCGACCCCCGCCTGATCTTCCTGGACGAGCCCACCACCGGCCTCGACCCGCGCAGCCGGCGGTCCATGTGGCAGATCGTGCGCGAACTCGTCAAGGACGGCGTCACGATCTTCCTCACCACCCAGTACCTGGAGGAGGCCGACGAGCTCGCCGACCGCATCGCCCTCCTCGACCACGGACGGCTGATCGCCGAGGGCACCGCCGAGGAGCTCAAGCGCCTCATCCCCGGCGGCCACATCGAGCTCACCTTCACCGCCGCGGACCTGCTCGACGCCGCCCGCGACCTCGTCGGCACCGGGATCGCCGACCCCGAGGCGCTCACCCTCCAGGTGCCGAGCGACGGCGGCGTCCGCGCGATCCGCGAACTGCTCGCCCTCCTGGACGAACGCTCGATCGACGTCGCCGAGATGAGCGTCCACACCCCCGACCTCGACGACGTCTTCCTCACCCTCACCGGCCGGCAGAGCGACCAGAACACGGAGACCACCCGATGAGCACCCTCACCCTCGCCGCCCGCGACTCCTCCACCATGGTCCGGCGCCAGCTCAAGCGCCTGATCCGCTACCCGTCCATGACCGTGCAGCTGGTCGTCACGCCCGTGATCATCCTGCTGCTGTTCGTCTACGTCCTCGGCGGGACCCTCGGCGACGGGCTCGGCGGCGGCCGCTCCGCCTACGTCGACTACGTCGTCCCCGGCATCCTGCTCATGGCGGCCGCCACGGCCGCGACCGGCACCGCCGTCATGGTCGCGACCGACATGACCGAGGGGATCATCGCCCGCTTCCGGACGATGCGGATCTCCCGGGCGTCGGTCCTGACCGGCCACGTCGTCGGCAGCGTCGTCCAGCAGCTCCTCGGCATGGCGGTCCTCGTCGGGATCGCCCTGGCGATCGGCTTCCGCCCGAACGCCACCGTCGTCGAGTGGCTGGCGGCCGTTGGCCTGCTCACCCTGTTCGCCGTGGCCGTCACCTGGCTGGCGGTCGCCCTCGGCCTGAAGTCCCCGACCCCCGAGGCCGCGAGCAACGCCCCGATGCCGCTGGTCCTGCTGCCCTTCCTCGGCAGCGGCTTCGTTCCCACCGACTCCATGCCCACCGCCCTGCGCTGGTTCGCCGAGTACCAGCCCTTCACCCCGATCATGGAGACCGTCCGCGGCCTCCTCCTGGGGGCCCCGATCGGCAACAGCGCGGCCATCGCCACCGCCTGGTGCGCCGGCATCGCCGCCGTCTCCTACCTCTGGGCCAAGAACACCTTCAACAAGGCGTGACCCATGAACCGGCCGAACAGGGCCGCCGGACCCGCGGGTCCGGCGGCCCTGAGCCTTGTGCCCCCGAGGACGCCCGGCGGTCGCGGCCACGGGACCGGCGGGTCACCCGGCCGTGTGGGCGAGGACGGCGGCGGCCAGCTCCTCGTGCGTCTCGGGCGGCAGCGTGTGCCCCATGCCCGCCAGGATCAGCAGCCGCGCCCCCGGGATCCGTTCGGCGATGACCGCGCCGTGGCCCGGCTTGACGGGCTCGCGGTCGCCCTCGACGACCAGCGTGGACGCCTTCACCCGGGGCAGCGCGCCCACCGGCTCGAAGCCGGGGCCGGCCGCCGCGGCCAGCCGGTGGTTCGCCGCCGCCGACAGGTCGCGGGCGCGGTCGTGGACGCGCTCCTGCAGCCGGCGCGCCGCGTCCTCGTCGAAGGGCAGCCCGGTGCCGTGCAGGACGCGCTGCTCGGCGATCATGGCGTCGATCCGGGCGCGCCGGTCCCGCGGCGGCGGGGCGGTCATCAGCGCGCGGTAGTGGGCCACGAACTCGGGCGCCGGCTCGGGCAGGCTCCCCTCGGGCTGAGGCCGTCCGGTCAGGGCCCGCATGAGCACCTCGCCCTCGCCGCCGCCGAGTGGCGAGGAGGCGATGACGGTCAGCGAGAGCACCCGCTCCGGGCGCTCCACCGCGATGAACTGGGCGAGCAGCCCGCCCGCCGAATGGCCGACCAGGTGCGCGCGCTCCAGGCCGTGGGCGTCCATCACGCGGTACACGTCGTTCTTGATGTCGTCCCACGTGTACGGCTCGGCCGCGAAGTCGACGGTGCCCGACATGCCGGTGTCGCGATGGTCGTACCGGATCACCCGGCGGCCTCCGGCGGTCAGCCGCCCGACGAACTCGTCCGGCCACAGGATTCCCTGCGACATCGAACCCATGATCAACAGGATCGGCGCGTCCGTCCCGGCGCCGAACTCCTCGCTCCAGATGTGCACGTTCTGCATGCTTCAGAGCATGCCGTGCCCGGCTACGGGCGCCTTCTGTAGAACTACTAGCCGCGCCAGTTCCGTACGGGAGCCGATGCCCAGCTTCGGGTAGATCTTGTACAGGTGGTACTCGACCGTGCGCGGGCTGAGGAAGAGCCGGGCGGCGATCTGCCTGCTCGACAACCCGTCGGCGACCAGGTCCGCGATGCGCAGTTCCTGCGGGGTCAGTGCGTCGAGCACGGCCGGGGGCGGGGCCTGCCCGCTCTCGCCCGCGGCCCGCAGCTCGTCCTGCGCGCGCCGCGCCCACGGCCGCGCGCCCGCCCGTTCGAACGTCTCCCACGCCGTCCGCAGGTGCGGCCGGGCCTCGCCCGGCCGCTGGGCGCGGCGCAGGCGCTCGCCCAGCAGCAGCGCCGTCCTGGCCGCCTCGAACGGGTTGGTGTGCAGCCGCAGCGCCTCGCCGAACGCGTCCTCGGACGCTCCGACCAGGCCCCGGCAGCGGGCGAGCAGGGCGTCCGACTCGGGCGACGCGGCGTGCGCCGCCCATCGCTCGTACGCGGCCAGCGCCGCGCGGGCGGCGGCCTCGTCGCCCGCGCCCACGGCGGCCTCGACGCGGTCCGGCGCCGATCGCCGCACCACGGTCGGGTGCCCGGCGCCCGGTCCCGCCGCGGCGATGGCCGTGAACCGGTCGTGCGCCGCCGCGTGGCGGCCCAGGCACAGGTCGAGCAGCGCCCGCGCGTACGCGGCCGTCCCCGCGTGCAGCCCCACCCGGTGCGGGACGGCGATGGCCAGCGCCTCGCGGGCGTGCCGTTCGCAGGACTCCTCCTCGCCGCGCAGCGCCGCCAGCACCGCCAGGTTGGCCAGGTGGGCGGCCACCGTGTTCTCGTACCCGGCCTCCCGCGCCAGCGCCAGGCCCTCCTCGGAGACGGCCCGGCTGCGCGCCGGCCGCCCGGCGATGCGCTCGGCCGTCGCCACGAACTCCAGCACGACGGGCAGTTGCCCGGCCATCCCCGACACCCGGGCCACCCGCCCGGCCCTGGTGGCCATCTCCGCGGCCAGGTCCCAGTCGAGCAGGGCACTGGCCGCGGCCGTCGCCCACAGGTGCTCCGCCGCGTCCGCCAGTCCGCCCGCCCGCGCCAGCGCCCGTCGCAGCGAGACCGGCCCGGCCGGGTCGCCGTCCAGCGTCAGGCCGATCCCGGTCACCGCGTCCCGCAGGAAACCCTCCGGGTGCGCCGCCGCGCGCCGGGAGAGCTCGACGATGGCCGCCGTGTCGCCCACGAACGAGGCCGCCTCCACGGCGTCGGCCAGCATGTCCAGGTCGTCGCCCGCCGACAGGATCCGCACGGCCTCGGCGGCGTTGCCCGAGTTCAGCTCGAACCGGCCCCGGAGCCGGGCGGTCTCCAGGGCGAGGGCGGCGTCCCCGCCCGCCTGCTCGCGCGCCTCGGCCAGCAGCGACTCCGCCTGTCCCGGACGGCCGCCGAGCCAGGCCGCGGCGGCGGCGTCCTTCAGCCGGACGGCACGGGCGCGGGGCTCGGGGGTCAGCTCGGCGGCCCTGGCCAGGGCGGTGGCGGCGGTGCCGTACCCGCCGCGGTCGCGCGCCCGCTCCGCGGCGGCCACCAGCGCGCCGGCGACCCGCTCGTCCCGGCCCAGGGCCGCGCCGGCGAGGTGCCGGGCGCGGCGGTCGCCCTCCGTCAGCTCCGCCAGGACGGCGTGCGCCCGGCGGACGTCGGCGGGCGCGGCCGCCTCGTGGACCGCGGACCGGACGAGCGGATGGCGGAAGCGCACGCTCATGCCCGAGACGTCGGCCAGCCCGGCCTCCTCCAGCTCGGCCAGCGCGGTCCGCCCGTCCCGGCCCGCCGCGTTCCGCTCGGCGAGCAACCGGTCCGCGGCCTGCAGCACCTGGTCGAGTCCGGCCTCCACCGCGGCGATCAGGGCGACCAGCCGGGCGGGGGCGGACAGCGCGGCCACCCGGTCGCCGAAGAGCCGGGCGCCGCCGGGCGGCGGGTCGGGCAGCGGGACGCGCCCGGCGAGCTGCGCGGGTGTCAGGCGAGCGGCGATCTCGCCCAGGGCGAGCGGATTCGCGCGGGTCAGCGCGACGAGATCCCGGGCGACCTGGGCGGGCAGCGCACCGTGGCGGGACTCCAGCAGTTCGGCCGCCGCGGACTCGGGCAGGCCGCGGACGTCCACCGTCAGCGGCACGCCCCTGACCGGAGCGTCCCCGCGCACGGCGAACAGCATCGCGATCCGTTCCGTCCCCAGCCGCCTGGCGGCGAACAGCAGCGCATCGGCCGAGGCCCGGTCGACCCACTGGAGGTCGTCGACCACGCAGATCAGCCCGTCCGGCGCGGCGGCCTCGGCCAGGAGCGAGAACACCCCGGCGCCCAGCAGGAAACGATCCCCGGTACCGCGCGCGGAGAGCCCCAGGGCCGCGCTCACGGCATCGCGCTGCGGACCGGGCAGCGCGTCGAGCGAGCCGGTCACCGGCCACAGCACCCGGTGCAGCGCCGCGAACGCGAGGTCGGACTCGGGCTCGACGCCGGTGGTCCGCAGCACGCGCATCGCGCCGCCGCGCGCGGCCGCCGCGTCGAGCAGCGCGGTCTTGCCCGCGCCCGCCTCGCCCCGCAGCACCACCGCGCCGCCGGAGCCGTCGCGAGCCCGCGCGATCACCTCGTCGAGCGCGCCGACCTCCGCAGATCTGCCGTAAAGCACGAAAGCCCACTGTAGGAGACCTGCGTCCCGGCCCGACCCTGGGGAGCCGCTTCCCGCGAAGGCGGAAGACGGCCTCTCCGTCGTCGTCCGGCGGCCGAGGGCCCAGCCCGGCCTGCTGCTGGCGCAGCGCCAATAATTATCATCAATAAGCGGCCGCTTATTGGCGGGGCGCCAGTAAGTCGCTAGGGTGTCGCCTGCTCCACGAAAAGCGGGACGTGCGGAGGAGGTGACGGTCATGGTCACGGCAGGGCTCTCGACACGGCTCCGCTCGGGGATCGCGGCGCGCGTCCGCGGCTTCCTCGGCGAGGTCGGCGAACTGTTCGTCATCGCCCTCGAAGGGCTGCGGCGCACCTGGGACGTGCGGACCTGGGGCTGGGAGTTCGCCGAGCAGTCGTGGTTCCTCGCCCGGGTCACGAGCGTGCCGGTGATGCTGGTGTCGCTGCCGCTCGGCGCGACGGTGGCGCTGCAGGTCGGGCAGCTCGCGTCCCAGCTCGGCGCCCAGTCCTCGACCGGCGGCGCGGTGATCGTCGGGCTGGTCCGGGAGGTGGCGCCGATCGCGGCGGCGCTGATCATCGCGGGCGCGGGCGGCTCGGCGATGACCGCCGACATGGGCGCCCGCCGGATCCGGGACGAGCTGGCGGCGATGGAGTCGATGGCGGTCAACCCCGTGCACCGGCTCGTCACCCCGCGGCTGTGGGCGTCGAGCATGGTGTCGATGCTGCTGGCGTCCCTCGTCATCGTGTCGGGCGCGGCCGGCGGGTTCGTGTTCAACGTGCTCCTGCAGGACGTCACCCCCGGCGCGTACTTCGCGGGGGCGGTGTCGCTGCTGCAGACGTCCGACCTGCTCGTCACGCTGCTGAAGTCCTGGCTGTTCGGCCTCATCGCCGCCGCCGTCGCCTGCTACATGGGGATGAACTGCGCGGGCAGCCCCGTCGGGGTGGGACGCGCGGTCAACCGGGCGATCGTCGTCGCCTTCATGCTCGTGTTCGCCCTCAACTACGTGATCTCGACGGTGTACTTCGTCGCGTTCCCGCCCACCCACTGATGGCCGCCCCGCTGCTGTCCACGCGGCACGCCGAGCGGCTGTCGGCGGCCGGGTCCGCCGCGCTGCGCCGGAGCGGCGACCTCGCGCAGTGGCCGGTGTTCGTCTACCGGGTGCTGCTGTACTCGGTGCGCGACCTGATCCTGCGCGGCAAGTACGCCAAGACGGTCGCCCGGCACGTCAGCGACATCGTCGTCGGGGCCGGCGCGACCGTCGTCGGCGGCGGCATGATCTTCGTGATCTTCACGATGGCGTTCTTCGTCGGCACCGAGGTCGGCCTCCAGGGCTACACCGGGCTCGAGTCGATCGGCGCCGAGTCGTTCATGGGCCTCGTCGGGTCGTTCGCGAACGTCCGCGAGATCACCCCCGTGATCGCCGCGACGGCCCTGGCGGCGCAGTGCGGGTCGGCGTTCACCGCCGAGCTGGGCGCGATGCGGATCTCCGAGGAGATCGACGCGCTCGAGGTGATGGGCATCGGCTCGTTCGCCTACCTGGTCTGCACCCGCGTGGTGGCCGCGCTGATCGCGCTCGTCCCGCTCTACCTCATCGCCCTGTTCGCGAGCTTCTTCTCCACCCGGTGGATCAGCACCGAGTTCTTCGACCTGGCCCCGGGCGTCTACGACTACTACTTCACGCTGTACCTGCCGACGATCGACCTCGTCTACAGCGCGATCAAGGTCGGGGTGTTCGCCTTCGCGGTGATCACGATCCACTGCTTCTACGGCTACTACGCGAGCGGCGGCCCGGCCGGGGTCGGGCGGGCGTCCGGACGCGCGATCCGGCTGTCGATCATCACGATCGTCACGCTGAACCTGCTGCTCTCCTACGTCTTCTGGGGCAACGGAGCGACCGTGAGGTTGACCGGATGAACCATGACATTCCACTGCGGCGGGCGCTGCTGATCTCGGTGCTCACGGTCGTCCTGACCGCCCTCGGCGTGTACGCGCTGGTGACCCGTCCCTTCCAGGCGGAGGGGCTCCGGCTGACCGCCGTGTTCGGGCAGGCCGGGCAGGGCCTCGGCGACGGTGCGCCCGTCAAGGTCCGCGGCGTGACGGTCGGGTCGGTCGAGCGGACGGAGCTCACCGGTGCCGGACGCGCGCGGCTGACGCTGCGCCTGGACCCGGGGGTCCGCGTGCCGGCGACGGCGTCGGCGTCGATCGAGCCCGCGTCGGCGTTCGGGCCGAAGTTCGTCGAACTGACCCCGGGGGCGGGCGAGCACGGCGGCCCGTTCCTGGCGTCCGGCGCGGCGATCGACCGGACGTCCGACCCGCAGGACCTGTCGAACCTGCTCGCGCAGGCCGACGCGACCCTCGGCGCCGTCGACCCGACCGAGGTCGCCACGATCGTCGACGCCCTGGCGCAGGGACTGGACGGGCAGGGCGTGCGGCTGCGCGAGACGATCGACCAGGTGTCCGTCCTGACGGACGTCGCGCACCGCCGCCGCGCCGAGGCCCGCCGCTTCCTGACCGACGCCGCCGGGCTGACCGGGACGCTCGCCGCGTCCGGCGCGGGCGCCGACCTCGTCGCCGCCGGCGGCGACGCCGGCACCCTGATCGAGGAGACGGCCGCGGGCGGCACCGGACGGCTCGGCGACTTCGCCGACGAGATCTCCGGACTGTCCGGGTTCGTCTCGCACGGGTTCGGCAAGCGCGGCGGGCAGCTCGGCGAGGCGTTCCGCTCCGGCGAGCGCGCCGCCGCCGTCATCTACGCCCAGCTCGGCCTCGCCGGGAACGCGGTCCGCACCGGCAACGGGCTGCTCCCGCTCTACGGGGAGCTGACGTCGCTCGCGGGCCCCGAGGGCAAGAACTACATCCGCACGCAGGGCCTCCTGCCGACCGACCCGTGCCGGCTGATCGTCGGCGTCTGCGCACCGCAGGGGGGCCGCTGACATGGCCGGTTCGCGCAAACGCGCCCGCATCGGCCTGGTGGTGCGGCTGGGGGCGTTCGTGGCGGTGACCGGGCTGCTCACCGCGTTCATCGGCGCGCAGATCGCCCGGCTGAACTTCGCCGACGGCTGGACGGTGTCGGCCACGTTCGACGACGCCAGCGGCCTCGCCGTCGGCGATGAGGTCAAGATCGCGGGCGCCCCGGTGGGCCGGGTCGAGGAACTGAAGATCGTCGACGGCCGCGCCCGGGTGCGGATGCACGTGAACGAGTCGGTGACCGTCCCGGCCGACAGCGAGGCCGCCATCCGCTGGCGCGACGCGATGGGCAGCCGCGTCGTCTACCTCATCCCCGGGACGAGCACCGCGAAGATGCGTCCGGGCGCGCACATCACCCGGACCCGTTCCGTCGTCGACGCGGGCGCCCTCATCGACCAGCTCGCACCGCTGACCGAGAGCATCGATCCCCAGCAGGTCAACACCGTCCTGGTGTCGCTGGCGCAGGCGCTCGACGGCAACGCGGGCGAGATCGACCGGCTGATCGTGAACGTCGACCGGCTGTCGTCCACGATCGCGGCCCGCCGCGCCACGCTCAAGCAGATGCTGGACGACTACGCCACCATCACCGAGATCATCGCGCGCCGGGACGAGCAGATCGGCAAGGCCGTCGACGGGCTCGTCGAGCTGAGCGGGGCGTTCGCGGGCAACCGGCGGCTCCTCGACGACGCGATCGTCGAACTCGCCGCGATGGCCCGCACGTCCGACACCGTCCTCGCCGGGAACAGCCGCGAACTCGCCGCCGTCGTCGCCCGGCTGTCGGAGCTGACCGGCGGCGTGCGGCGCAACTCCGGGACGCTCGCGCAGGTGCTCGGATCGGCGGCGCCCAAGCTGGAGCACATCTTCGCCGCCACCGACAACGGCACCTACATCGAGGCGTCCATCCCCTGCCTCAGCCTCGCCGCGCCGCCCTGCCCGTACCCGACCCGGCTGCCGGGCGCCCGCGAGTCCGGGACGTCCGGGACGCAGCCCGCGGCGTCGACCGGCGGCCGCGTCCGCATCGACTCGGCGGGGGCGCTGCGCCACCTGCTGGTGGGAGGCGCCTGATGCCGCTCGGCTCGCTGCGCGACCGCAACCGGATCACCGTCGGGCTCGTGTCGTCCTGCACCCTGCTCGCGCTGGTCGCCGCCGTCTACCTCGTCGGCACCGAGGGCCTGCTCCTCAACCGCTACACCGTCACCGGGGTGTTCGCCGAAACCGGCGGGCTGAAGTCCGGGGACGAGGTGCGGGTCGCCGGGATCCGCGCGGGCGAGGTCACCGCCGTCGAACCGGACTGGGGCGAGGGCCGCGTGCTCGTCACCTGGGAGGTGGACGCCGAAGTCGACCTCGGGCCCGCGACCCGCGCGGACGTCGAGGTCGCGAGCGTCCTCGGCGGCCGGTACCTGCGGCTGTCGGGCCCGGTCACCACCCCGCACCTGGACGAACTGCCGTCCGGCAAGCGCCGCGTCCCCCTCGACCGCACCGGCACGCCCGCCACGGTCGGCGACGTCCTGAACCGGTCGACCGAGACCGTCACCCGCCTCGACACCCGCTCGATCGACCGCATCCTCGGGGAGCTGAACGGGTTGAGCGACGACGACCGCGGCCGGCTCAGCCGCACCCTCACCAACCTCGCCGACCTGTCCCGGACCGTGAACGAGTCCGAACCGCAGATCGAGAAGCTCCTCACCGGCGGCGACCGCGTGCTGGACCTCGCCCGCACCAAGGAGCGGCAGCTGTCCGCCCTGCTCGCCAACGTGCGGCTCATGCTGGACGAGCTCGAACGCCGCAGGACGGAGCTGTCGGTGTTCCTCGGCAGCGGCGGACGGACGGTCGCCGCGCTCACCCGGCTCATCGACCGGCAGCAGCAGAAGCTCGAGTCCGTCATGTCCGACCTGCAGGGCACCCTCGGCACCCTGCGCCCCCGCACCGGCGACTTCAACGAACTGCTCGCCTGGGCGGGCCCGACCCTCAGCGGGCTCTCCGGCACCGGCGGGCGCGGCCCCTGGCTCGACGTCGTCGCCACCGGCCTCGGCCCGCTGTCCCCGAAGGACCTCGCGGAACTCGCCGAGATGCTGCCCGAATCGTCCGCGAACGGAGGACGGCGATGAGACGCCTCATCGCGGCCGCCGCCGCCCTCGCCCTGACGGCGACCACCGGCGGCTGCGCGCTCGCCCCCGGCGACGGGACCTACCGGCTCACCGTCCACTTCGCCAAGACGACCTCCCTGTACGAGCGGTCCCGCGTGAAGATCATGGGCGCGGACGCCGGGAGCGTCGTCTCCATCGAGCCCGAGGAGAACGGGGTCCGGGTCGAGCTGGAGCTGGACGGGTCGGTGCCCGTCCGCCGCGACACCCGCGCCGCGATCGCCTCCGCGAACGCGCTCGGCGAACGCTTCGTCGTCCTGCACCCGCCCTGGCAGCCCGGCGCGCCCAAGGCGCCGTCCGGCATGGTCGTCCCGCAGGAGCGGACGAAGCTGCCGGTCGAGATCGACGACGCGCTGGCCGCGTTCGCCCGGCTCAACGAGTCGATCGACCCGAAGCGGCTCGGCGACGCCGTCGGCCGCGGCGCCGACGACCTGCGCGGGCGCGGCGGCGACGTCAACGACGCGCTGCGCGGCACCGCCGACCTCACCGAGAACCTCGCCGCCCAGGACGAGCGCATCGTCTCCCTCGCCGACGGCCTGCGCACGCTCGCGGCCGAGCTCAACGCCCGCGACAAGCGCCTCGGCGAACTCATCGACTCGTTCTCCTCCGTGAGCCGCACCCTCACCGAGGAACGCGCGCGGCTCACCGCGTTCATCGAGGGCCTCGCCGCCGCGATCCGCGAGAGCCGCGTCCTCGTCACCGCCTACCAGGAGACGCTGCCGAGCACCGTCTCCGACCTGTCGAACATCGTGCTGACCCTGAAGTCCAACGCGGGGTCGCTCAACCGGGCCATCGACGCGCTCGGCACCTTCGCCGACGTCGCCGTCGACGCGTGGGACCGGCAGAACCACGTCGCGACCATCCGCGTCGTCGTCCACGGCACCCTCCGCGCGTGGCTCCAGCCCCTGTTCGACGCGATGGGCTGGGGCACCGTCCCCTGCCTCCGGGGCGAGCCCGCCCTCGCGAACTGCACGGAGGGGCCGCGATGATCACGCGAGCCGCACTGGCGCTCGTCCTGCTCCTCACCGCCTGCGGCTGCACGCTGCAGACCATCGGCGCGCCGCAGGGCGACCTGCGCCTCACCGCGAGGTTCGACGACGTGCAGAGCCTCGTCGTCGGCCACAGCGTGCAGATCTCCGACATCCGCGTCGGCACCGTCGTCGGCGTCGAGCTCTCGGGGCACCGGGCCGAGGTCACGATGTCGCTCAAGGACGACGTCCGGGTGCCCGTCGGGACCACGGCCGCGATCGCCAAGACGTCCCTCCTCGGCGAGAACTACGTGCGCCTGCGACCGCCCGGCGACCTGCGCACCGGGCCGTTCCTCGCGTCCGGCGCGACGATCGACCGGACGTCCGTCCAGCCCGACCTCGAGCAGATCAGCGCGCGGCTCGGCCCCCTCCTCGCCGCGCTCGGCGGCCAGGAGATCTCGACGATCAACCGCGAGTCGGCCACCGCCCTCGGCGGCAAGGGGCGGCGGCTCAACACGCTGATCGAACGGGCCGCCGAGGTGTCCGACTCCTACGCCGCCGCCAGCGCCGAACTCGGCCGCGCCATGGACGACCTCGCGAAGCTCGGGCACTCGCTCCGCGCGGGCAGGGCGACCATCGACGACCTTCCGGGCAACATCGCGCTCGCCACCGAACGCCTGCAGAACGACCGGGCGCAGGTGAAACGGGCCGTCCAGGAGCTGACGAAACTCGGCGCATCGGTCAACGCCGACGTGCAGACCCGGCACGCCCAGCGCCTCGCGACCCTGCTGAAGCGCGCCGACGGCCTGCTGGCCGCCGCCGTCCGGGGCGGCGAGGACCTGAAGGCGCTCGCCGGCGCCGCCCTGAACTTCCTGCGCGGACCCTCCGTCTCGCACAGCGGGCAGGCGCTCCTGTTCCTGTGGATCAAGGGCTTCCTCCCGCAACCCGGAACGACCGCCCGGACCACTCAGCGGCAGCCGTGGCACCTGATGGGACCCCGCCCGTGAAACAGCCCCGCATCGTCGTCAACCTCGTGTTCTTCGCGGTCCTCGGCGTCGTCCTCGCGATCTGGGCGCTCCGCAGCATCCTCAGCATCGACGCCCTCGAACGGCCGTACCACGTCACCGTCCAGTTCGCGACGTCCCCGGGCCTGCGCGCCGACCAGGAGGTCACGCACCTCGGCGTCCACGTCGGCACCGTCGGCGGCGTCGCGCTCCGCGACGGCCGCGTCGACGTCCGGCTCGACCTCGACCGCGGGACGGACGTCCCCGCCGGCGTCGGCGCCCGCGTCCTGCGCAAGTCCGCGATCGGCGAACCGTACATCGAGCTGACGCCGCCGTCCCGCCCGGACGGGAACGACCTGCGGGACGGCGACCGCATCCCCGTCGCCCGCACGAAGTCGACCGTCGACTACCAGCGGCTCTTCGCCGGGCTGGGCGACACGCTGAGGGCCGTCGACCCCCGCGACGCCCGGACCCTCGTGCACGAGGCCGCCGCCGGACTGCAGGGCCGCGGCCGCTCCATCAACGCGATCATCGGCGACACCCACCAGCTCACCGGGACCCTCGCCGCCGACGCGGGGACCCTCGACGCCCTCGCGGTCGAACTCACCCGGCTCACCTCGACCCTCGCCGACCACCGGCACCCGCTCGCCTCGGGCGTCAACGACCTCGCGACCGTCACCGCGACGATCCGCCGCGAGCGCGCGCACCTGCAGACCGTCCTCGACGAAGGCCCCGGAGCGATCGCCGGCATCAACGAGCTCCTGCGCAAGTCCCGCCCCGGCCTCGGATGCCTGCTGACCGCCGCCGCCACGCCGTCCGAACCCCTCCTCACCCCGGCGAACTCCGCGAAGATCCGGCACGTCCTCGACACCGTCCCGACGCTGAAGGCCCTCGTCACCGACATCACCGCCCGCGACGCCACGGGCCCCTACCTCCGCGTGACGCCGGTCATCACCGTCGGCGGCGGCCGGGCCCCGACCGAGTACGCCGACCCGCGCCCCCGACCCAAGGCGTCCGAACTCACCCTGTGCGCCCCGCCCGACGCCCCGTCCGGTGACGAGGACGAACGGGACGGGCCCGCCGCGACGTCCGGGGACGGCACGCAGCCCACGCCCGCCGCGGACCCCGCGATGTCGTCGCGCCCGGTCGGCGCGACGGACCGTCCGTCCGACGGCGGGCTCCCCCTGTGGCCCCCGGCGCTGGGCGCGCTCGTCCTGCTGGCCGTCGCCGTCCGCAGCCTGCGGGCCGTGCGGGCACGCAAGCAGAAATGACCGAGAGGGAGGCACCGATGCCAGCCGACGAGGACCCGAAGGCCGAACCGTCCGCGGACGCGGACGAGCAGGCCGCGAGGCCCGCCGCGACGAAGGCCGAAGCGCCCCCGACCGCGGACGCACCGGCCGTCGAAGGCCCGGAGCCCGCAGACGACGCGGACGCGGACACCGACGCGCAGGGGGCGAGGCGAACGGCCGTGAAGACCGAGACGTCCGCGAACGTCGATGCGGACACGGCGAATGCCGAGGGGGCCAAGGACGCGAACGCGGACGACGCGGACACCGACGCGCAAGGTGCGAAGGACCGGGCCGCCAAGGCCGGAGGCGCGAAGGGCAGAAGTGCGGGCGCCGAGGATTCGGCGGACGCGGGTGCGGACGCGGGTGCGGACGCGGGGGCCGGGAAGGCCGTCGGCGACGTGCGGCGGGAGCGGCGGGGGAGGCTCGTCCGCGCGGCGGGGGTGCTGGTCCTCGCCGCGGCCGTCGGCACCGCCGGGTTGCAGTGGTACCGGGCGGATCAGGCGGCGCGGGAGGATTCGGCGCGGCGCGCGGTGGAGGAGCAGGCGGGCGAGTTCGGGCAGGCGCTGCTCAGCTACGACCACCGGCACCTGCAGGACGCGCGGAACCGGGTGCTCGGGCTCGCGTCGGAGGACTTCGCCAAGACCTACGACGTCGCGTTCACCGGCGGGCTGGAGGGCGTCATCACCAAGCTCAAGGCGGACGCGTCCGCGACCGTGCGGTCGGTCTACCTGGGGGACGTCGACGAGTCGACCGCGCGGGCGATCGTGGTGCTGGACTCGGAGGTGCGCAGTTCGGCGGGCACCCGGCGGGTGCTGGGCTCGCACCTGGACATGCGGCTGGTCCGCAAGGACGGGCGGTGGCGGGTGACCGAGGTGACGTCGATCGGGGCGGCGCAGGAGACGATGACCGACCCCGAGGGGCGGCAGGAGGGCGGCGGCGGGGCGGCCCTGCCCACGCCGGGGGCTTCGCCGTCCGAGTGAGGGCTCACCCGGCCGGGCGCCGCCGCCGGGCGGTCAGCAGGTGGCCGGTGATCCGGCGGACGACGGCGAACGGCGCGTCGCCGAGGGCCATGCGGGCGGCCAGCCGCAGGGTCGAGGCGGACGCGGTGGCCGGGGTGCCGCTGTCGAACGGCGGCTGCGGGTCGTACTCGATGAGCAGTTGCAGCGCCTTGGCCGTCCGCTCCCCGTGGACCCGGGCCGTGAGCGCCAGCGCCATGTCGATCCCGGCCGAGACGCCCGCGCCGGTGACGACGTTGCCGTCGAAGACGACCCGTTCGGCGACCACGTCGACGCCCATCGCGCGCAGGTTGTCCCGCATGCCCCAGTGCGTGGTGGCGCGCCGTCCGTCGAGCAGGCCCGCCGCGGCGTAGAGGAAGGCGCCGGTGCAGGCGGAGGCCAGCCAGGCGGCGCCGGGCGCCGAGCGGCGGATCCAGCCGACGAGCGCCGCGTCGCCGGCGGCGTCGAGCGGGGCGGTCTCCCCGCCGCCCGGGACGACGATCACGTCCGGGCTCGGGGCCGTCTCCGGGGTGCAGGTGGGGACGACCGTGAGCCCGACGTCCGCGCGGACGGGCTCCGGACCCGTCGCCAGGAAGTGGACGCGGGCGTCCGGCCAGCGGCTGATCACCTCGTAGGGGCCGACGAGGTCGAGGGCCGTGAACCGGGGGTAGAGCACGTAGACGATGTTCACCGGGCGTCCTCCCGAAGGGCGTCCTCGCCGGGCACGGCGTCGATGGCGATGCGGACGGTGTCGCCCGAAGTCCGCGCCATGGCGCGGACTTCGGGTACCCGGCGGCCCCCGCCGTCACCCGGCGCGGTACGTGCGTGGCGGGGGCCGCCGGAGTCGTGCGTGCTCTCCCGAAGAGAGTAGAACATGGTTGGCGGTGTGCCAATAGCTATTGGCGAAGCGCTAATAAGAGGGCGGCGCCGTGGCCCCGGCGGGCGCCCGCCGGGGCCACGGGAGAGGGGGACCGGCCCGGGGTCGACCGGTCTCGCGGGTCAGGACTAGCTGAAGGTGTACGACGCGGTGATGGTGGCGGACGACGGGCACAGCCAGCCGGCCGTCCGGTCGACGGTCTGCTCCGTGAACGAGGCGGTGACCGGGAAGGTCTCGCCGCCGGAGTAGGAGCCGGAGATGTCGCCGCCGAAGGTGCAGCCGATGGCGCTCATCTGGAAGCCGTCGAAGGACGCGACGCCGCCGCTGAGGCTGCCGCTCCACGGCAGGCCGACGGGGGTGACGGTGACGCCGCAGCCGCTGACGGAGGCGGAGGTGACGCTGAGCGTGCCGTCCGCGGCGATGGTGCCGCTGAGGGTGGAGTCGGTGCACGAGGCGGGGATGCCCGCGTCGATCACCATGGTGCCGTCGAGGGTGGCGGTGAAGTTCCCGGCCGGCCAGGCCAGCGCGGGGGTGGCGGTCATGGTGACGGTGAGGGCTGCCGCGGCGGTCGTCGCGAAGAACGCGGCCTTCTTGCTGATGCGGGACAAGGGTGTCCTCATTTCGGGAACGTGGGCGTCGCGCCTGCACCCGGAGGAAGGGGGGGTGGGGAGTCCGCGATCCGGTGGGCCTGCCCGTCCGTGGCCGGCGGAGCGGGGAAGCACGGTGGATCGGGACCGTCGGCCGGACGGCACCCGCGTCTCCTTCGGCGCGAGGCACACCGGCCGTCTGACTAGAACGCGTTCTATTAACACCATAGGCAAGGCCCACGGGGCGGTCAACGCCCGAAAGGTGCCTATATTGTCGCCTTCTTTTGGCAGCTATCCAGAAGTCATTCCGTGTGACTCGTGTGAACTGAGTGGCTGCATTGGCGAGAAAGGCGGACGTGGCGTGTTCGAGGACGTTCGCCGTTCATCGTCCGTTCGGCGAGGGGTGAATCCGCGGCTCGCGAGAACGTGTTTCAGGAGTGGACGAGGGGGTCGCCGGGCGCTCCGCCCCGGGACGGCGTCCCGGGGCGGAGCGGGGCGTCACGTCTTGATCGCGTCGGTCGGCTCTTCCTGCGGGCCGCGCTTGAAGTAGGCGCGGGTCTCCCGCCAGACGAGCGGGCTCAGGATCAGCAGGCCGACGAGGTTGGGCAGGGCCATCAGCCCGTTCATCACGTCGGAGAAGTTCCAGACCACGGTGATCGTGGAGACCGAGCCCACGTAGACCATCGCGATGAAGACCAGGCGGTAGGGGAGCACGGCCTTCCTGCCGAGCAGGTACTCCATGCAGCGCTCGCCGTAGTACGACCACCCGAGCAGGGTGGAGAAGGCGAAGAACAGCACGCCGAACGTGACGATGACGCTGCCCCAGTCGCCCGGCAGTCCCTCGTCGAAGGCGCGGGCCGTGAAGGTGGCGGCCTGGTCCTCGCCGCCGGTCTTCCAGACGCCCGTCACGATGATCGTCAGCGCGGTGAAGCTGACGACGACGAGGGTGTCGATGAAGGTCTGGGTCATCGACACGAGCGCCTGCCGCACCGGGTGCGTGGTCTTGGCGGCCGCCGCGGCGATGCCGCCGGTGCCCAGCCCGGACTCGTTGGAGAAGATCCCGCGCGCGACGCCGTACTGGATGGCCGCGGCGACGCCCGCGCCGGCGAACCCGCCGGTGGCGGCAGTGCCCGAGAAGGCGTCGGTGAAGATGAGGCCGACCGCGCCGGGCAGCTCGCCGAGGTTGAACGCGAGGACTCCGGCCGCGCCCAGGATGTAGAAGACGATCATGATCGGGACGAAGGCGGCGGTGATCCTGCCGATGCTCTTGATGCCGCCGACGATCACCACCGCCGCCAGGACCGTGATCAGCAGCCCGGTGGCCCAGGTGTGCAGGCCCCACTCGTCCTCGACGTTGCTGGTGACGGTGTTCGCCTGGACCATGTTGCCGATGCCGAACGAGGCGAGGACGCCCGCGATGGCGAAGAATCCGCCGAGGAACCAGCCGAGGCGGCCCTTGATCCCCTCGCGGAGGTAGTGCATGGGGCCGCCGCTCTGCTCGCCGGCGGCGTCCTTGCGGCGGAACCGCACCCCGAGGAACGCCTCGCTGTACTTGGTCGCCATGCCGACCAGGCCGGTGCACCACATCCAGAACACCGCGCCCGGCCCGCCGAGGGCGATGGCGGTCGCGACGCCCGCGATGTTCCCCACCCCGACGGTGGCGGCCAGCGCCGTGGTCAGCGCCTGGTAGTGGGCGATGTCGCCTTCGCTGTCGTCGCCGTCGCTGCGTTTGACGAACGCGAGCCAGAAGGCGAGCTTGAAGTGGCGGAACTGGATGCCGCGCAGCAGGATCGTGAGATAGAGGCCGGTCAGCAGAAGTAGCGGGATGAGCAGCCACGGACCCCAGACGAAGCTGCTCACGTCGGACAGGAAGTTCTCGAGCGACTCCATCGAACCACCGCGCTTTGTGAGACGTACGTTACTGCTGGGAACGTAACGTGCAATAGTGACTTTGTGAAGTTCGAGTCACTGAACGGTGGATTCCGCCCCAGAAGGCGCAGGTGAGCGGGGCTTAGGGGATCGGCGCCGGGACGTAGCGCGCGGGGGCCTGCCCGGGGCGGACGACCAGTTCCGTGCCGGGCTCGCCGGTGCGGAGGGTCTCCTCGATGGCCGCGGCGACCTCGTCGGCGGTGAGCATCGGGATGCCCGCCGCGTGGAAGCGGTCGCGGGCGCCCGCCGTGAGCGGGGTGTCGACGAGGCCGGGGCAGACGGCGGCGAGCCGGACCCCCTCCCGCGACAGCGGCCCGGACAGGGCGCGGACCAGGCCGATGACCGCGTGCTTGGTCATCGTGTAGATCGGGTCCTGCTCGACGCCGTGCAGCGCGGCGAGCGACGCGGTGACGACGATCGAGCCGCCGCCGGTCCGGCGCATCACCGGGAGCGCGGCGCGCAGCCCGTAGGTGACCGAGTGCTGGTTCACGCCGACGACGGCCTGGTAGCGGTCGAGGTCGAGGGTGGCCGGGTCCTTGTCGAGGCAGTTCGTCCCGGCGTTGAGGACGAGCAGGTCGAGCCGGTCGCCGGCGGCCGCGGCCGCGCGCATCGACAGCTCGGGGTCGGTCAGGTCGCCCACCAGCGCGGTGCCGCCGATGGAGGCGGCGACGCCGGTCACCTCCGGGTCGCGGTCGACCAGGACGCACCGGGCCCCGGACGCGGCCAGCCGCCGGGCCGCCGCCGCGCCGATGCCGCCCGCCGCTCCCGTGATGATCGCCGTTTCGCTCATGCCGGGCAGCGTACCTACTTACCTGTAGGTAGGGATAGGGGCGGTACGGTTCGTCCGTGGAGATCGCATGACGCGGAGCAGGCGCGAGGAGATCGTGGACGTCGCGCTCGAGATGTTCGCCGCGCACGGCTACCGCGGGGCCTCCCTCGACGCGATCGCGGCGCGGGTGGGCCTGACCAGGCAGGGCGTCCTGCACTACTTCCCGAGCAAGAAGAGGCTGCTGGTCGAGATCCTGCGCCGCCGCGAGGAGCTCAACCGCGAGCACCTGCTCGCCGAGCACGCCGGCGAGGACTGGCCCGGCCAGATGGCCGAGGTGATCGCGCACGACCACGAGCACCCCGGGCTCGCGCAGGTCTACACCGTCCTGATGGCCGAGAGCGTGACGGAGGGGCATCCGGCGCAGGAGCACTTCCGCGACCACTACGCGAAGGTGCGCGAGCGCATGGTCCGCACCTTCACCGAACGGTGGGGCGACCGGCTGCCGAGCGGCCTCACCCCGCGCGCGGCGGCGACGGCGCTGCTGGCGCTCCTGGACGGCATGCAGCAGCAGTGGCTGCTCGACCGGGAGCAGGCCGACCATCCCGAGATCATCGAGGACGTCCTGACGGTCCTGTTCGGCGTCGGCGACCGCTGATCGCGCGGCCGTCCGGGCGGAGGCCGGCCGGGCCCGCCCCGGGGTAGATCATCACTTTCACCCTTATCGATTCCTACTCTTGACTGGTTCAAGAAACTGGGCCAGTCTTTCCGACGTGGCGACGGCCTTGGACTTCCAGCGGATGCTGCGCGGGGCCGCTCTGCGCGTGACCCGTCCCCGGACGGCCGTGCTGAGCGCGGTGCGGGCGCACCCGCACGCGGACACGGACACGATCATCGGCGCCGTGCGCTCCCGCCTCCCCAAGGTCTCCCACCAGGCCGTGTACGACTCGTTGCACACGTTGACGGCGGCGGGGCTGGTGCGGCGCATCCAGCCGTCCGGCTCCGTGGCGCGCTACGAGTTGCGGGTCGGGGACAACCACCACCACCTCGTGTGCCGGGAATGCGGCGCCATCGCCGACGTCGACTGCGCCGTCGGCGAGGCGCCGTGCCTGACCGCGTCGGACGACCGCGGCTACGCGATCGACGAGGCCGAGGTCGTCTTCTGGGGGCTGTGCCCCGACTGCTCCACCGCCGAGAGTTCCTGAACCCACCCCTTGCTGAGCACCGGAAGGAATCGCATGGCCGACAACGAGGCTCCCGACACCAACGCGGCGAGCGAAGGCGGCTGCCCCGTCGCGCACACCCGTGCCCCGCACCCGACCCAGGGCGGCGGCAACCGCGGCTGGTGGCCGGACCGGCTCAACCTGAAGCTGCTCGCCAAGAACCCCGCCGTGGCGAACCCGCTCGGTGCGGACTTCAACTACGCCGACGCGTTCAACAGCCTCGACCTGCCCGCCGTGAAGCAGGACATCGCGCAGGTGCTCACGGACTCGCAGGACTGGTGGCCGGCCGACTTCGGGAACTACGGGCCGCTGATCATCCGGATGGCGTGGCACAGCGCGGGCACCTACCGCGTCAGCGACGGCCGGGGCGGCGCCGGCGCGGGCCAGCAGCGGTTCGCGCCGCTCAACAGCTGGCCGGACAACGCGAGCCTCGACAAGGCCCGCCGCGTCCTGTGGCCGGTCAAGCAGAAGTACGGCCGCAAGATCTCGTGGGCCGACCTGATGATCCTGGCCGGCAACGTCGCCCTGGAGACGATGGGCCTCAAGACGTTCGGTTTCGCGGGCGGCCGCGAGGACGCCTGGGAGGCCGAGGAGGACGTCTTCTGGGGCCCCGAGACGACCTGGCTCGACGACGAGCGCTACAGCGGTGAGCGGGACCTGGAAAGCCCCCTGGCCGCGGTGCAGATGGGCCTCATCTACGTCAACCCGGAGGGCCCGAACGGCAACCCCGACCCGGTCGCCGCGGCCCGCGACATCCGCGAGACGTTCGGGCGCATGGCGATGAACGACGAGGAGACCGTCGCGCTGATCGCCGGCGGCCACACCTTCGGCAAGACGCACGGCGCGGCCCCGGCCGACGACGCCATCGGCCCCGAGCCCGAGGCCGCCCCGCTGGAGGACCAGGGCCTGGGCTGGAAGAGCACGCACGGCACCGGCAAGGGCCGCGACTCCCACACCAGCGGCCTCGAGGTCACCTGGACGCCCACGCCGACCAAGTGGGACAACAGCTTCTGGGACGTCCTCTTCGGCTACGAGTGGGAGCTGACGAAGAGCCCCGCCGGGGCCAACCAGTGGCAGCCGAAGGACGGCGCCGGGGCCGACACCGTGCCCGACCCCGAGGACGGCACGCTCAACCGCCGGCCGATGATGCTGACGACCGACCTCTCGCTGCGCTTCGACCCGATCTACGAGCCGATCTCGCGGCGCTTCAAGGACAACCCCGAGGAGTTCGCGGACGCGTTCGCCCGCGCCTGGTTCAAGCTGACGCACCGCGACATGGGCCCGGTGGTCCGCTACCTCGGCCCCGAGGTCCCGACCGAGACGCTGGTCTGGCAGGACCCCGTCCCCGCGGTGGACCACGAGCTCGTCGGCGCCGAGGACGTCGCGGCCCTCAAGGCCCGGGTCCTCGACTCCGGCCTGTCGATCTCCCAGCTGGTCGCCACCGCGTGGGCGTCGGCCGCGTCGTTCCGCGGCACCGACAAGCGCGGCGGCGCCAACGGCGCCCGCATCCGGCTCGAGCCGCAGCGCAGCTGGGAGGTCAACGACTCCGACCAGCTGGCGACCGTGCTGCGCACCCTGGAGGGGATCCAGGAGGCGTTCAACGCCGAGCAGACCGGCGGCAAGCGGATCTCCATCGCCGACCTGATCGTGCTCGGCGGCTGCGCCGGGGTCGAGGCGGCGGCGAAGGCCGCCGGCCACGACATCGAGGTGCCCTTCACCCCGGGACGCACCGACGCGTCGCAGGAGCAGACCGACGTGGAGTCGTTCGAGGTGATGGCGCCCACGCACGACGGGTTCCGCAACTACCTCCAGAAGGGGAACCTGCTGCCGGGCGAGTTCCTCCTGATCGACCGGGCGAACCTGCTCACCCTGAGCACGCCCGAGATGACGGTCCTGCTCGGCGGCCTGCGCGTCCTGAACGTGAACCACGGGCAGGCGTCGCTGGGCGTCCTCACCGACAACCCCGGGACGCTGACCAACGACTTCTTCGTGAACCTGCTCGACATGGGCACGGTGTGGAAGCCGACGGACGAGACCTCCGAGGTCTTCGAGGGCCGCGACGCCTCGGGCAACGTCCGCTGGACCGGCAGCCGCGCCGACCTCGTGTTCGGCTCGAACTCCGAGCTGCGGGCGGTCGCGGAGGTCTACGCCAGCGACGACGCGAAGGAGAAGTTCGTCAGCGACTTCGTCGCCGCGTGGGACAAGGTCATGAACCTCGACCGGTACGACCTCGCCGCACTCGCCTGACCGATCGGTCCGGGTCGGCCCGTGCGGGCCGGCCCGGCCGTCAGGCGGCCTGGCACTTGGGGCAGATGCCCCAGAACGTCACGTCCGCCTCGTCGACCAGGTACCCGGAGTCGTCCACCGGGTCCAGGCACGGCGGGTGCCCGACCGCGCAGTCGACGTCCTTGACCGCGCCGCACGTGCGGCACACCAGGTGGTGGTGGTTGTCGCCGACGCGCCCCTCGAACCGCGCCGGGCTCCCGGCCGGTTCGATGCGGCGGACGAGCCCCGCCGCGGTGAGCGCGTGCAGCGCCTCGTAGACGGCCTGGAGGCTGATGTGGCCCACGCGGTCGCGGACCCCCGAGGCGATCGCCTCGACGCCGAGGTGGTCGCCGACCCGGACGGTCTCGAGCAGCGCGACGCGGGCGGCCGTCACCCGCAGGCCGGCTCCGCGCAGCTCCTGGGCCGCGTTCGGGGTCTGGGATGCGGTCATGGCGTCAACCTAACTTCACAAATGTGAACGATTCAAGACAACGAATGATGCGGGCCGGGCACCGCCCCAGTAAAGTACCCGCCCGCATCAACCGCCGACGCCACCCCCCGTCGCCACAATCCCGTCCCGTCCTCGGCCGTCCCCGCCCCTTCGGACGGCCGGTCAGCCGGTGCCGGCGGCCGTCCGGTGATCGCGGGGCTTCTCGGCCTCGTACCGCTTCGGGAGCCTGAGCCCGTGGTCGGCCATCACCGCGCGGAGCCGGTCCGGACGGTCGGTGATGAGGCCGTCCACGCCGTCGCCGATCAGCTTGCTCATGGTGGCCGTGTCGTTGACCGTCCAGGGCACCACCTCGATCCCCAGCCGGTGCGCCCGGTCCACCATCGCCTCGGTCACGTAGGGCCGGTAGCCGGGGTCGGTGACGGTCCCGTTCTGCGGGAAGCCGTGCACCGGCGAGAACGTGGACGCGCCGAACGACTTGACCGCCTTCAGCGGGTCGCCGCCGAAGTCGTCGATGTCGATGCCGCCCAGCCACGGCGACCGTCCGGGCCGACCGGTCTGCAGGAAGTCGAAGTTGGTGAGCGCCACCAGCTCCAGCCGGGGCTCCACCTCGCGCATCCGCATCAGCGCGCCCCAGTCGAAGCTCTGGATCGTCACCTGCCGCAGCATCCGCGCGCGGCGCACCTCGCCTGCCGTGATCCGCACGAACTGCTCGCGCGGCGCCGTCTCGTCCGGCGCCCCCGCCTCGACCTTGGTCTCGATGTTGAGCTTCACCCCGTAGGCGCGGTAGCGGTGGACGAGGTCGAACACCTGGCCGAGCAGCGGCATCCGCGCCCCCGGCACGGGCCGCTGCCCCGGGTGCTCCGCGAGCGTCTGGGAGCCGCAGTCCAGCGTCCACACCTGCCGCAGCGTCAGGTCCTTGACGTACTTGCCGACGTACGGGTACTCGGGGTCGCCGGGGAACGCGGGCCCGGTGTCCCGGCACTTGCGCCCGCTGACCTGCCGGTCGTGGGTGACGACCGCGCGCCGGTCCGCGGTGATCTGCACGTCCAGCTCCAGCGTCGAGACCCCGACCTCCAGGGCGTTGGCGAACGCCGCCGTCGTGCTCTCCACCACCAGCCCGAGACCGCCCCGGTGCGCCTGGAGGTCGAACCTCCCGCCGCGCCGCTCCCCGGCCTCCGCCGGAACGGCGGCCCCGCCCGCCAGGACGACCGCCGCGCACCCCACCGCGGCCTTGCGCCACACCCTCATCCGCGCACCTCCATCCGCCACGGCGCCGCGCCGGGCGGGCACCACCCTCGACGGCCGCCGCAGCGCCCGTCCGTGCACCGGATGACCGCCACGTGAGCACCGCCTGAACACCCGGACGCGCCGCGCCGTGCGGCACCGGAACGGCCGGGGGCCGCGGGCGGAAGGCCGCGGCCCCCGGCCACGAGCGGTGTTCAATCGGAGGTCGGCCTGTAGGTGAGGACCGTGACGCCGGAGGTAAAGGTCGTGGTGTCGGTGAGCCGCAGGCCGGTGACGCTCTCGGGGCGGAACAGCGGCTCGCCCCGGCCCTTGAGGACGGGGTAGATCCAGATCCGGTACTCGTCGAGCAGCCCGGCCGTGGCCAGGTGGTCGGTGAGGCGGCCGTTGCCCCAGATGAGGATGTCGCCGCCGTCCCGCTCCTTGAGGCCGGTGATCTCAGCGGTGAGGTCGTCGCCCGGTATCACGACGGTGGGGTTCCACGCGGCGGCGTCGACCGGCTGGGAGGCCACCACGTACTTGGTCATGGCGTTGACGTGGTCGGAGTAGGGGTTGCCGCCCATGTTCGGCCATGCCTGAGCCATGCCCTCGTAGGTGACGCGGCCCAGCAGCAGCGCGTCGCACCCGGTGGTCAGGGCCAGGGCGTGCGCCATGGCGTCCTCGCTGTTGTAGCTCAGGGACCACTCATGGGGGTTGTCGATGAAGCCGTCGAGGGTGGTGTAGGTGGAAGCGATGATCTTTCGCATGATGTCTCCCTGGGGGTGCGTGCGACTGGGGGGCTGGTAGGGGCAGTGGGGCGGGGTCGGGCGGTGCGGTCAGGCGGCCGCGCGAGTCCGGTGCCAGCGGGTGCTGTCGACGAAGTGGGTGTCGAAGCGGTCCTGGACCGCCAGCAGTTCCCGGGGGTCGGCGCGGCCGTGGCGGACGCGGTCCAGCAGGCGGAAGTAGGCGAACCGCTCCACGCCCGGGGTGATCGTGATCAGCACGTCGGCGCCCGACCCGGGAGCGGCCGCGAAGGCGTGGACGGTGTGCGGCGGGACCACGACGGCGCCGCCGGCCTCGACCTCCACCACCTCCTCGTCCGCCAGGACCTGCAGCCGTCCGTCCAGGACGAAGAACAACTCGGCCGAACCGCGGTGGTAGTGCGGGGTCGCGCCGTCCCTGCCCGACCCCAAGGTCGTGCGGCTGACTCCCAGCAGGCCGCCGGTGGCCGACGCGTCGGCCAGCAGCGCGATGGTGTCCGACCCGGCGCCGAGGAACTCGGCGTCCTGCGCGTGGACCACCAGGGGGTCGAACCCGGCCCGCTCGTCCAGCGGCGTCCCCGCGGGGTGTGTTTCGCTCATGCCGGAGATGATTACACGTCTGATAGTACGGCGTCAAACTATACGGTGATGTTTGTATTTGACTCCGAACTACAATGGGGGCATGAGCGCCGCGAACACGCACGACCAGACCCCGGCTTCCACCTCACCCGGCACCGCCCCCAGCGCGCACGTGGACGATCCGACGGACGCCCGGGACGCGGTGGACGCGGTGGTCTCCGCCTGGCAGCGGGAACGCCCGGACCTGGACCTGACCGCGATCGCGGTGGTCGGCCGGCTCGGCCGCGTGAACATGCTCCTCGGCCCCGCCCAGGAGCAGGTGTTCGGCGAGTTCGGCCTGCAGCGCGGCGAGTTCGACGTCCTGGCGGCGCTGCGCCGCTCGGGCGCCCCGTACGCCCTCAGCCCTTCGCGCCTGTCCGACCTGCTGATGCTCTCCCGGGCGGGGATGACCAACCGCCTGGACCGGCTGGAGTCCGCCGGAATGATCGAACGCTCCCTGGACCGCGCCGACCGGCGCAGCTTCCAGATCCGCCTCACCGACCAGGGCTACGCCACCGTCGACGCCGCCATGGCGCGGCACACCGCCAACGTCACCACCCTGCTGGCCGGACTCACACCCCGGGAACTGGCCACCCTGGACGCACTGGCCCGCAAACTCCTGGGCCACCTGACCGACCCCGACCGCTGACCCCCACCCCCACCCCCACCGACACCGGTGAACAGGCCGCGGCGGCCGCCGGAGGGGGCGGCTGCCGAGCCCGGCGGGTGAGGCCCCGCTTTACGGGTGGGGGTCGGGCAGGACGGTGATCTGCGGGACGCCCGTGCGGGGGTGCTCGGTCACCTCGGCGGCGACGCGGTAGACGTCGGCGAGGAGCCGCGGGGTCAGGACGTCGGCGGGCGGGCCGGCGGCGACCGTCCGTCCGGCGTCCAGCACGTGGACGTGGTCGCAGTGGGCCGCGGCCAGGTTGAGGTCGTGCAGCGCGATGACGGCGGTGACGCCGAGGCGGCGGACGAGCCGGAGCGCGTCGATCTGGTGGCGCAGGTCGAGGTGGTTGGTCGGCTCGTCGAGCACGAGGGTCCCGGTGCGCTGGGCGAGGGCGCGGGCGATGAGGACGCGCTGCTTCTCGCCGCCCGACAGCCGGTCGAACGGCGCGTCCGCGAGGTCCGCGGCCTCCAGTTCGGCCAGCGCGCCGAAGATGACCTCGCGGTCGGTGGCGTCGTCGCCCTGGAAGGCGCGCTTGTGCGGGGTGCGGCCCATGGCGACGACGTCGTACGCGGTCAGCCCGAAGTCCGCGGTGGTCTCCTGCAGGACGGCCGCGAGCCGCCGCGCGAGGTGCCGTCCGGGCATCCGCCGGACGTCGTCGCCGTCGAGCAGGACGCGCCCGGACGTCGGGCGCAGCGCGCGGTAGAACGTGCGCAGCAGCGTCGACTTCCCGGCGCCGTTCGGGCCGACGAGCCCGACGACACGGCCCGGCGCGGCGGTCAGGGAGACCCGGTCGACCAGCGTCCGGCCGCCGACGACGACGGACACCGCGTCGGCGCGGAGCGTCCCGGGGTCGGTCCGTGCGGTCATCCCGCCGCCCTCCGGCGCATCAGGTACAGGAAGAACGGGCCGCCGACCAGAGCGGTGAGGATGCCGACGGGGATCTCCTCCGGGCTGATCAGGGTCCGCGCGGCCACGTCGGCGACGATCAGGAAGGACGCGCCGAGCAGCGCGACGACCGGCAGCGCGCGGCGGTGGTCGGCGCCCACCAGCAGCCGGACGGCGTGCGGCATGATCAGGCCGACGAAGCCGATCGCGCCGCTGACCGCGACGATCGTCCCGATCATCAGCGCGACCAGGACGAACAGCGCCGCGCGGAACCGGTGCACGTCCAGGCCGAGCGCCGTCGCGGCCTCCTCACCGGCGAGGAGGAGGTTCAGCGGACGGGACAGGCCGAGCAGGATCGCCGTGCCGGTGAGGACCGCGGCCGCCGGGATCCACAGCACCGTCCAGGTGGTGCCGCCGAGGCCGCCGAGCATCCAGCGCAGCGCCGACTCGGCGCCGTGCGGGTCGTCGGAGGTGATGACGAGGTAGCTCGCCACGGCCGACAGGACCTCGGCGGTCGCGACGCCCGCGAGGACGAGCCGTACCGTGGTCATCCGGCCGCCGGAGCGGGCCAGCGCGTAGACCAGGACGAGCGCGAGCAGGGCGCCGCCGAACGCCGCGAGGGGCAGCGAGAACATCCCGAACCAGGACACGTGGAACACCACGACCAGGACCGCCCCGACCGACGCCCCGGACGAGACGCCCAGCAGCATCGGGTCGGCGAGCGGGTTGCGGACGATCGCCTGGAGCGCCATGCCGCACACCGACAGGCCCGCGCCGACCACCCCGCACAGCACCACCCGCGGCAGCCGGACGTCGAGGACGATCGTCGCGCGGGCGGGCGTCCAGTCGGCGGGCGAGAGCGCGGGGTGCAGCCGGTGCAGGAGGATGCCCCAGACCTGGTCGGGCGGGATGCGCACGGACCCGGTGGCGATCCCGGCCGTCGCGGTCGCGAGCACCAGCGCGCCGAGCAGGCCGAGCACCAGCGGGTACGGCACCCGGCTCCGGCGCGCCGCCCGCGACGCTCGGGCGGGCGCGGCGCGCTCGGCGAGTCCGGTCACGCGAAGCGGTCCGGGTGCAGTTGCCGGGCCAGCGCCTCCACCGCGCTCGCCGCCCGCACTCCGGTGACGGTCGACGACAGCGGCAGCACCGCGAACCGCTCGTTCCGGATCGCGGGCACGTCCTGGAGGGCCGGGTTGTCCAGCAGGAACCTCTTCTTGTCGTCGGCCGACCGGTCGCCGTAGTCGTAGATGACGATGACGTCGGGCGCGCGTTCGGCGAACTGCTCGAAGGAGACGTCCCCGTACGCGTCGTCGAGGTCGGCGAAGAGGTTCGTGGCGCCCGCGAGCCGCATGATCTCGTTGCCGATCCCGGCGCCGCCCGCGGTGAAGACGGTCTTGTCGCCGCTGTCGTAGACGGCGACATCGAGCGGCGGGACGTCCGCGAGCGCCTCATCGGTCCGCCGCAGGACGGCGCGCATCGACGCGATCCGCTCCTCGGCGCGTCCGGTCACCCCGAAGATCTTCGCGACGGTCCGGATCTCCTCCTCGACCGTCGCCATCGTCACCGGGCCTCCGGGGCATTCCTCGATGTTGAGGTGGCTCTCGATCCCCGCCTTCCGCAGGGCCGCGCGGCCGCGCCCGTCCTTCTCCTCGAAGGCGCTCGCCCAGCCGCCGTACACGAAGTCGGGCTCGGCGGCCAGCAGCACCTCGAAGGACGGGTACTTCTCGGCGAGCACCTCGATCCCGTCGTAGGCCGTCCGGAACTCCGGCAGGACCGCGTCGTCGGGGAACGCGGTGCCGACCATCGACCCCTGGAGGCCGAGCGCCAGCATCACCTCGGTCGCGTGCTGGTTGAGCGAGACGGCGCGCTGCGGCGGGCGCTGGTAGGCGGTCGTCACCCCGCAGTTGGCCACCGTCACCGGGAAGCCCGGCGGCGCGGCCCCGCCGGGGGCGCCCGCGGCGCTTCCGGAACCGCCGCAGCCCGACACGAGGAGCGCGAACGCCAGCGCGAGCGCCGCGGGCGCCCGGCGTCCGGCGGTGCCGCGGACGCGCGGCATCACGCGTCCCCCGCCGGGACGAGCGTGGACGGACGCGCGGTCGGGCGACGGCGCGCGTTCCGGCGAGCGTACGCCCGGCACGGTGCCGGGTCCGGCGAGCCCATGGACATGTGAGTCCTCCTCTCTGGGGAGATCCGCCCCAGTTCCCATGAGGAGGCGACCGCGTGAGTCTCCTGGCTCTCGGGTCGTCGCTCGCCCCGGCCTTCCCGCTCCGCTCGCGCGGGCAGTGGCTCGGTTCGGGGTTCACTCGCCGATCACAGTGGCGGGACCGCGCCGGATTCGCACCGGCTTCCTCGTTCCGCCGTCGCCTACGCGGCTCATTGTGGCACAGGCGACGAGCGCCCTCTTTGGGGCACATGTTGCAAATGCCTTGCATCTGCGGTTTAGATGCATCAAGTGGGCATCGGTGAAGAGGTGGTGTGCGGCGTGTCGGGTGCCCCCACGCGCCGCGGGTTTCTCGGGCTGGCCGGGGCGGCCGGTGCCGTCCTGCTGACCTCCTGCTCGTCCGGCGGCTCGGCGGGATCCGGCGAGCCCACCCGGGGCGGCGTGCTGCGGGTCGCGTTCCCGGGGGCGGGCGCCAAGGAGACGATGGACCCGCACGCGCAGCGGGCGTTCGTCGACATCGCCCGGCACAAGGCGGTCTTCGACAAGCTCGTCGACTTCGACGAGACGCTGCGGCCGGTGCCGCGCCTCGCGGAGCGCTGGGAGACCAGCGACGACGCGACCGTCTGGCGCTTCCACCTGCGCTCCGCGACGTTCCACGACGGCCACGTGCTCGACGGCGACGACGTC
This sequence comes from Actinomadura cremea, assembly GCF_014648495.1. Taxonomy (GTDB): domain Bacteria; phylum Actinomycetota; class Actinomycetes; order Streptosporangiales; family Streptosporangiaceae; genus Spirillospora; species Spirillospora cremea. Next base: position 216,286 of record NZ_BMRF01000001.1, on the reverse strand, counting down.
CTCTACAGCCTCGCGCGCATCCTCGACCCGGCCGCCGCCGACCGCCGCGCGCGGGTCTCGCTGTCGGACATCGACCTGAAGCGTTCGCGAGCCGCCGGGAGACGCGTCGTGGAGATCGCGCTCAAGCGGCCGAACGCGGAGCTGCCGTCGCTGCTGGCGATGACCGGCACGGCCATCGTGCGGCGCGGGTACACCGACCCGTCCGAGCCGGTCGGCACCGGCCCGTTCCGCTTCCGCTCGTTCACGGCGGGCCGGTCGTTCACGGCCGTCCGGTTCGACGACCACTGGGAGGGCGCCGCGTACCTGGACGAACTCCGCGTCCTCTCCGCCGAGACGGAGGCCCGCGCCAACGCCGTCCGGGCCGGGGAGATCGAGTACGCCCACGAGATGACGCCCACGTTCGCGCGCGTCGTCGAGGGACGCGGCACCGTGCGGATCGTCGCCACCCCGCGCAGCGGCGCCATGGGCATCGCGCTGAAGACCGACCGGCCGCCGTTCGACGACCCGGACGCGGCGCTGGCCGTGAAGCTCCTCACCGACCGCGAGCGCCTGGTGGAGGTCGTCCTCGGCGGGCGCGGCGCCGTCGGCAACGACATGTACGGGCTGGGCTACAACTACTACCCCGGGGACGTGCCGCAGCGCGGACGGGACGTCGGCGAGGCCCGCGCGCTCCTGCGCAGGACGGGGCTGCTCGACAAGGAGGTGACGTTCTACACCTCTACCGTCGCCGACGGGTTCGTCGACACGGCGAACCTGTTCGCCGAGCAGGCGGCCGAGGCCGGGCTGCGCGTGAAGATCGTCAACGGCCCGCCGGAGACGTACTACACCGACCAGCTGAGCACCGGGCTGCTCGGCAACCACCGCTGCGGCGCCATGCCGATCCCCACCTACATCAGCGACCGGCTGCTCACCGACTCCAGGCAGAACGCCACGGCCTGGAAGCACGGCGACTTCGACGACGCGTTCGGGGAAGCGCTGGCGACCATCGACGACGGGGAGCGGGCGCGGCGGTACGGCGACCTGCAGCAGCGCATCCGCGACGACGGCGGCCTGCTGCTGTGGGGCGTCCCGGACTGGCTGAACGCGGTCTCGACCCGCCTGAAAGGGGTCGAGCCCTCGCCGCCCAACTCGGTGAACTGGGCGCGCTTCGACCGCGTGTGGCTGGCCTGACCGGTGCCGCGCCACGCCGCGCGGCGGGTCCTGCTCGCCGTCGTCCAGCTCGCGGTCCTCGCCGTCGTGGTCTTCCTGCTGACCTCGCTGCTGCCCGGCGACGCGGCGGCGGCCCGGTTCAACGAGCAGGCGGGGCCGGGGGAGATCGCCGACCTGCGGGAGCGGCTCGGGCTCGACCGCCCCCTGGACGAGCGGTTCGCCGACTGGGCGGGCGGGCTCCTGTCCGGCGACCTCGGCACCTCGCTCGTCGGCGACGTCCCGGTGCGCGAGATCATCACCGGCTCGATCACCGCGACCGCGATCCTCGCCGCCGTCACCGCCGCGCTGCTGGTGCCGCTCGCGATGCTGCTCGGCCTGACGATGGGACTGCGCTCCGGCGGACGCCTGGACCGTGCCATCACCGCGGTCACGCTGGCGCTCAACGCCGTGCCCGACTTCGTGCTCGCCATGGCGCTGGTCGCGGTGTTCTCCCTGCAGCTCGGGTGGCTCCCGTCGACGTGGCTGGGCGCCGAGGGCGCGGACCTGCTGCACCGGCCCGTCCTGCTCGTGCTCCCGGTCGCCGTGCTGCTCGCCCGCACCGTCTGCACGCTGTCCCGGCAGATCAGGGCCGGGACGATCGCGGCGCTGGAGGCCGAGTACACCGTCCAGGCGCGGCGGCTCGGGGTGCCGCGCACCCGGCTCGTGCTGCGCCACGTGCTGCCGAACGCCGCCGTCCCGGGCGTCCAGGAACTCGCGCGGACCGGCGACCAGCTCCTCGGCGGCGTGCTGGTCGTCGAGGCGGTCTTCGCGATCCCCGGCACCGCCACCGCGCTGATCGAGGCGGTGCAGGGCCGCGACGTCCCGACCGTCCAGGCGCTGACCCTGCTGCTGGCGGCGGTGGCGCTGGCGCTCAACGTCGTCGCCGACCTCGTCTGCCAGCGCCTGGCGCCGCGCTCGGAGATGCTGCGATGACCCGAACCCGAACCCGCACCCGCACCGGCCCGGCGACCTGGACGGCCGCGCTGCTGCTCGCCGTCCCCGTCCTCGCCGCCGTCCTCGGGCCCCTGCTCGCGCCCGCCGTCACTCCGGACGACGGCGCGCCCTACGTCCTCGGCGGCGGCCACCCGCTCGGCACCGACGGGACCGGACGGGACGTGCTCGGCCTGCTGCTGCGCGGCGGCCCCAGCGCCCTCGGCGTCGCCTGCGGCGCCGTCGCCCTCGCCTACCTGCTCGGGGCGCCGCTCGGGCTGGCCGCCGCGACGACCCGGCACCGGTGGATCGACGAGCTGCTGATGCGTCCCGTGGAGCTCGTCCTGCCCATCCCGTCCCTGCTGGTCATCAGCGTGATCGGCGTCGGCTGGCGGGGCAGCGCGCTCGCCATCGCCCTCGCGGTCGCGGTGATCAACGTGCCCGCCGTGGCCCGGCTCGTCCGCGCGGCGGCGCTGGACGCCGCGTCCGGCCCGGTCGCGGAGGCGATGCTGCTGCAGGGCGAGTCCCGGGCCCGGATCCTGTTCGGCCACATCGGCCGGACCGTGCTGCCCGTCGCCGCCGCCGACAGCGGCACCCGCGTCCCGCTCGCCGTCTTCACCGTCGCCGCCGCCAACTTCCTCGGCCTCGGCCTCGACCCGGCGTCCCCCGACTGGGGCGTCACGATCGCCGCGAGCCGGGAGGCGCTGCTCATCCAGCCGTGGGCGGTGTGCGCGCCCGCCGCCCTGCTCGTCATGTTCACCGTCGGGCTCAACCTGCTGGCCGACCGGCTCCTGGGGCGCGGCGCCCGCGAGCGGCTGCGCCGGGCGAAGGCGGCGGCATGACGACCGGCGCGCGGACGGACGGGGCCCGGACCGGCGACACGTGGACGATCGAGGTGCGCGGGCTGACCGCCCGCACCGGGGAGACCGAGATCCTGCGCGGCGTCGACCTCGACGTCCCCGCGGGCACGGTCACCGCGCTCGTCGGGCCGTCCGGCAGCGGCAAGACCACCACGGCGCTCGCCCTCCTCGGCGAGGCCGCGCCGGGCGTGGAGCTGCGCGGCGCGGTGCGGGTCGGCGGCGTCCCGGTGGTGGACGAGCACGGCCCCACCCGGCGGGCGGCCGGGCTGCGCGGCGGGACGGTCGCCTACCTGCCCCAGCACCCGGGCTCCGCGCTCAACCCCGCCCGCCGCACCGGCGCCGTCCTCAAGGAGCTCACGCGGCTGCACCGGTCGGCGACGGTCGACGAGGCGGTCCGCGGGGCGCAGCTCCCGGCGGACTCCCTGCGCCGCTTCCCGCACCGGTTCTCGGGCGGGCAGCGGCAGCGCGTCGCCCTCGCGCAGGTCCTCGCCTGCGGGCCCCGCGCGCTCGTCCTGGACGAGCCCAGCACGGGCCTCGACACCGTCACCCGCCTCGGGCTCGTCCGGGAACTCGCCGCGCTCGCCGACTCCGGGACGGCCCTCCTGCTGCTGAGCCACGACCACGACCTGGTCCGCGGCCTGGCCGACCGCGTCGTCGTCCTCGACGGCGGCCGCGTCGCCCGCCGGGGCGCGCCCGGCGACGTCCTGCCGCCCGCCGCCGCCCCCGCGCCCGCCCGTCCCCGCCGGTCGGACGGGCCCGCGCGGCTCGACGTCCGGAACCTCACCGCCTGGCTGCGTCCCGGACGGCGCGGCGAGGTGCTGCGCGACGTCTCGCTGTCCCTCGCGCCCGGCGACTGCCTCGGCGTGGCCGGACCGTCCGGCAGCGGCAAGACGACCCTCGCCCGCTGCGTCGCCGGCCTGCACGAACGGCGCCGCGGCGGGATCCTCCTGGACGGCGCGGACCTGCCCCCGCTGCGCCGCCGCGACCGCTCGCGCAAGCGCCGCGTCCAGTACGTGTGGCAGGAGACGCGGGGCTCGTTCGACGAACGCCGCACCGTCCTCGACCAGGTCGCCCGCACCGCCGTCCGGCTCCGGGACGTCGCCCCGGACGAGGCCGCCGCGGAGGCCGCCGCGCTCCTGGAGCGCCTGGGCGTCGCCCCGGACACCGCGCGCCGCCCGCCCGCCGCCCTGTCCGGCGGCGAACTCCAGCGCGCCGCGTTCGCCCGCGCCGTCCTGGCCCGTCCGGACGTCCTGATCTGCGACGAGATCACCACCGCCCTCGACGGCGCGGCCACCGCCCGCGTCCTGGACGAGGTCGCGCGGCTGCGCGCGGCGGGCGCGTCCGTCCTGTGGATCGGCCACGACCTGGCCCTGCTCGGCGCCGTCGCGGACCGCCTGCTGGTCCTGGACGGCGGCCGGACGGTCGACCACGGCGACCTCGGCCGCGTGCTCGGCGCGCCCGAGTCCGAGACCACCCGCCTGCTGATCCGGGCGGCGAGACCATCGACGAAGAGGAGCCCGACATGACCGAGACGGCCACCTGGCAGGCATGGCAGGACAGCTGGGACCGCCAGCAGGAGTGGTACATGCCGGACCGGGAGGAGCGCTTCCGGGTCATGCTCGACATGGTGGAGGCGGTCGCCGGCCCGGAACCGACGGTGCTGGACCTCGCCTGCGGCACCGGCAGCATCACCGACCGGCTGCTCAGGCGCTTCCCCGCGGCCCGCGCCACCGGCGTCGACATCGACCCTGCCCTGCTCACCATCGCCCGCGGCCACTTCGCGGGCGACGACCGGGTCGAGCTGGTGACCGCGGACCTGACCGACCCCGGCTGGACCGACGCCCTGCCCCACCGCGCCTACGACGCCGTCCTGACGGCCACCGCCCTGCACTGGCTCGACACCGGACCGCTGCGCGTCCTGTACGGGCGGCTCCGGGGCGTGCTGCGGGACGGCGGCGTCTTCCTCAACGCCGACCACATGACGGACGAGTCCGCGCCCCGCCTCAACGCGGCGGCCCGGACGCTGCACGCCGCCCGGCAGGAGCGCGCGCAGGCCGCCGGGGCGCTCGACTGGCGCGACTGGTGGACCGCCGTCGCCGCCGACCCCGTCCTCGCCGACCCGGCCCGGCGCCGGTTCGAGATCCTCGGCGACCCGCGCGGCCCCGCCCGTCCCCAGGCCGACCGGCCCACCACCACGCAGTGGCACATCGACGCGCTGCGCGACCAGGGCTTCGCCGAGGCCCGCCAGGTCTGGTGCTCGCACTGCGACGCCCTGGTGGCCGCCCTGCGGTGACGGACGTCCGGCGCGGTGGTGCCCGCCGGACGCTCGGGCACCACCGCCGTCGCCTGTCCCTTCGGCGGCTGACGCGTCAGCCGGAATTTCACGACCGGAGGGTTCACGGTTCGGTGGACGCCGAGGCCGGGAACTCCAGATGGCCGTGGTGGCCGATGGTGCCGTAGTAGGTGAGGTCCGCCAGGTCGACGTCGAGCATGCGCAGCGCCCCGGCCAGCATGCGGGCGGCGGCGTCGCGCTCCTCGGCGAGCCACGACGTCTCGGGCAGCCGGCGGTCCCACGTCTCGCTTCCCGCCCCCGTTCCCAGCCCTGGTCGGCCAGGCGTCCGGCGTCGGCGAGCGCCGGCTCGTGCTGGAACCCGAGCGCCTCGACGCGCACGCCGAAGCCCTCGTTCCGGAACGAGGCGAGGCGGTGCGGGTGGAGGCGCGAGCCCAGGCCCCGGCCAGGTGGTCGGCACGGGGGTCGCCGGTGAAGAAGCTGTAGTGGATCCGGTCGTCGTCCGGCGCCGGTGCGAACTGGGAGACTTCCCACGCCTCCCACCCGACCGGTTCGTCGGGGTCGAGGTCATCGGGGTCGAGGTCATCGGAATCGGTCACGACGGCACCCCAATATCAAAGGAACGACTATGTTCTTATATGTGTTCCGGTCGTCCCTCCGATGATTTTCGGCTGTCCGTGCGGTCTCCCCCTCCGAACATGAGGAAAGGAACGAACGTGGCTAAGCTGCTGTACTCCGCGACGATGTCGCTCGACGGCTTCATCGCCGGGCCGGGCGGGGACATGTCCTGGCTGACCGAGCACCTGGGCGGTCCCCCGAACCCGACGGCCGAGCGGCTGCTCGCGCAGGTGGGCGCCATCCTCGCCGGCAACGGGACGTTCGGCGGCGGCGACCCGAACGAGGGCACCGACAAGGAGGGGGCGTTCGGCGGCGAGTACGACGGGCCGACGTTCGTCCTCACCCACGAGCCCCCGGCGGAGCCCGTCCCGGGCGTCACCTTCGTCGGCGACCTCGAGACCGCGGTCGCCGAGGCCGGGGCCGCCGCGGGGGACCGGTACGTCAACCTGCTGGGCGCGAACGTCGCCGCGCAGTGCATCGAGGCGGGGATCCTCGACGAGGTGCTCGTCTTCCTGGCCCCGGTGCTCCTCGGGGACGGGACGCGCCTGTTCGACCACCCGGGCGGCACGCGCGTCCGGCTGGAGCCGATCGACGACGCGTACCCGCACTGGTACCGCGTGGCGCGCTGACGCGCGCCCGTCCGTCCGGCGGCTCGGCCCGGCGAGTAGCGTGATCTTCACGTGGACGACCGAAGGGGATGAGCGCTGTGGAGATGTCCGGTGTCGGGGTGTGGAGCCAGCAACTGCGGTACGGCGACCGCGCCGAGGCGGCCGAGGCGGCCGCCGAACTCGAGGAACTCGGCTACACCGCGCAGTGGATACCGGACGTCGGCGGGCCCCTGTTCGACGCGGTCGGCGAACTGCTGGCCGCGACCCGCCGGACGGTCGTCGCGACCGGCATCCTGAACCTGTGGATGCACGAACCGGCGGACGCCGCCGCCGCGCACGCGTCCCTCACCGCCGCGCACGGCGACCGCTTCATGATGGGCATCGGGGTGAGCCACGCCCCGCTGGTGGACGCCGAGGAGGCCGGCCGGTACCGCAGGCCGCTGGCCGCGATGACGGCCTTCCTCGACGGTCTGGACGGGGCGCGGCCGCCGGTGCCGGCGGAGAGCCGCGTGCTCGCCGCGCTCGGCCCGAAGATGCAGCAGACCGCGAAGGAGCGGACGCGCGGGGTGCACCCGTACCTCGTCCCCCCGGAGCACACCCGGAGCACCCGCGAGGCGCTGGGGGAGGGCCCGCTCGTCCTCCCGGAGCAGACGGTGATCCTGTGCTCGACGCGGGACGAGGCGCGGGCGATCGGGACCGACTGGCTGCGCAACTACCTCTCGCTGCCGAACTACGCCAACAACCTGCTGCGCTCCGGCTTCTCGTCCGACGACGTGGAATCGGTGAGCGACGCCCTGTTCGACGCCCTGATCGCCTGGGGCGACGAGGAGGCGATCAAGCGCCGCGTGGACGAGCACCGCGCCGCCGGCGCCGACCACGTCTGCGTGCAGGTGCTCACGTCCGAGCAGAACGCCTTCCCGCGCGACGAGTGGCGCCGCCTAGCCCCGGCGCTGGTCGGGTAGCCGGGACTCCGCGGCCGTCCGGCCGGGCGCCGCCCCGTCCCGCCGTGCGTCGCCCCGTGCGCCCGGCCGGCCGCTCGCGCGCCCTCCAGGTGCGCACGCACGGATAAGGAGGGCCGGAGGCGGCGGTGGTACAACGATCGAGTCCGGAGTCGGTGCTCGACGAATAGGCGTGCGGATGTCCACGGATGTTTACGTCGCGAAATGGCCCGCCGTGCGCGACGCGGTCGCCGGTCTCGGCGACCGGTTCGCCGAACTGCTGCTCGCCGTTCCGCCGGGGGCCATGGCCACGCGGGACTGGACGGTGGCCGACACCGCGGCGCACGTCGTCGCGATCTCCGGGTCCTACGCCGCGATGCTGCGGGGCCCCGGCGCCGCGCTGCCGATCCCCGCGCTCGAGGACGTGATCGGCGGCACGACCGTCGACACCGTCGCCGACTTCAACGAGGTCGCGCTGCGCGACTTCGCCGAACGCGACCCGCGCGCGCTGGCGGACCGGGTGCGCGGCGACGTCGCCGCGCTGCTGCACCACAGCGAGGGCATGGACCCCGGCCGTCCGATCGACTGGCTCGGCGGCTCCCGGGTGCCCGCCGCGGGCCTGCTGGCGCACATGGTCAACGAGCTGCAGATCCACGGGCGCGACATCGCCCGCGCCACGGGTGCGCGCTGGGAGGTCAGGGCGGAGGACGCGGCGCTCTTCTTCGAGCTGTTCCTGCTCGGCGTCACCCGGTACGGCTACGGCCGCCTGCTGGACTGGGACAGGCCGGAGCGCGAGGGCCGGATCGCGGTCGAGTTCCGCTCCCGCCACACCGCTCCGGCGGCGATGGTGCTGACGGACGGACGGGTGACGGTCGAGGAGCCGCCCGGCGACGTCGACGTGAGGCTGCGGTTCGACCCGGTGACGCTCAACCTCGTCCTCTTCGGCCGGGTCGGCAGGGCGCGGGCCGCGCTCGCCGGCCGGCTGGTCGTCGGGGGCCGCCGCCCGTGGCTGCTCCCCGCCTTCCTGCGCAAGGTCCGCCTGCCCGGCTGACCGACGGCCTTCGGCGGCGCGAATCCGCAGGCGGCGGGCCCGCGGCGGAGCCGTGGTTCGCGATCGATTGCCGAACGGTGAGGTGTTGGCGGGTCCAACGGCGTGCATGATCGTTACGCTGGTCGGGTAGCGGCCTCCCTCCTAAGGAAGCGACCTCCATGACCGAGACGCCCCCCTCCGTCGATCTGCGGACCGACGAGCCCCACCCGGCCCGGGTCTACGACTTCTACCTCGGCGGCAAGGACCATTACGGTGCCGACCGCGAGTTCGGCCAGCGGGTGCTGAACATCTGCCCGCAGCTCCGGCCGCTGGCGCAGGCGAACCGCAGGTTCCTCGCCCGCTCCGTCGCGCTGCTCGCGCGCGAGTACGGGGTCCGGCAGTTCCTCGACCTCGGCACCGGACTGCCGACCTCGCCCAACCTGCACGAGGTCGCCCAGGGCACGGCCCCCGAGTCCCGGGTGGTGTACGTCGACAACGACCCGATCGTGCTCGCCCACGCCCGCGCGCTGCTGACGAGCCGTCCGGAGGGCGCCACCGCCTACATCGACTCCGACGTCGTCGACATCGACCGCATCATGGAGCAGGCGGCGCGGACGCTCGACTTCGGCCGTCCGGTGGCGGTCAGCGCGCTGGCGCTGTTCCACTTCCTGCCCGACCCCAAGCCCGCCGAACTGCTGGGCCGCCTGCGCGACCGGCTCGTCCCGGGCAGCTTCCTGACGATCAGCCACGTGCTCCCCGCGCTGCGGGAGGTCGCCGACGCCTACCAGGGATCGATGGGCCTGGGCACCCTGCGCGACCGGGACGAGATCACCACCCTGTTCGGCGACTTCGAACTCCTCGACCCCGGGCTGGTGGAGCCGTACCGCTGGCGGCCCGACCTGGACCCCGCCGAGGAGGGGCCCGCCGACGAGATCGCCGACCTGGGAGCCTGCGCCGTCGCCCGCAAACCGGCGTGACCCGCCGCGTCCGCGCGGGCCGGAGGCGCCGGGCGACGCGGACGAGCGGCGTCCCCCGTGCGAGCTACCGCGAAGTGTCCGCCGCGCGGTGATGATCCGGGGGCCTGCGGATCCGTACCTTCGACGTGCCCCGCGACGCCCCGGTCGCGGAGATCCCGAAGGAGCCGTCATGCGACCGTTGAAGCAGCTCGCGTCCGTCGCGGCCGCCGCCCGCGCCGGTGGCGGCGCCGCCTCCCGCCGCCGGCGTACCGTCCGGGCCGCCGCGACCGCTACGCTCTCCCGGTGATCGACTTCCGGCGCGTCCCGGACGTGTGGCGGCGGTGCGACGTCACGATCCGTGATCTCCCCCTCGCGCTGCTGCTGGCCGGCCTGTCGTTCGTCCCGGCCTTCCACGGCCACGGGACGCAGGTGGGCGACCTGCCGCCCCGGCCCTACGACGAACTCGCCGTCGTCGCGGTCGCCCTCCAGTGCCTCCCGCTCGCCCTGCGCCGCCGCTACCCCGCCCTCAGCATCGCGCTGGTGGCGGTCGGCTTCGCCATCGACCAGCTCCGCGTCTACCACTCGTTCGCGGGCAGCGCGCTGGCCATCGCGCTGATGAGCACCGGCGCCCACCTGGAACGGGGCCGGCGCACCGCCGTGCTCCTCCTCACGGCCGCGTACGTGCCGCTGGCGGTCGGGCTCGACCGGCTCGGCTCGCCCGAGGGGCCGGAAGGGTTCGCGCTGTTCTACGTGGCGGCGGTCATCCCGTGGTGCATCGGGTCCTGGCTGCGCTCCACCCGCGCCGTCGAGGCCGAGCGCCGCATCCGCCTCGCCGAGGCCACCCGCCTCGCCGAACGCACCCGCATCGCCCGCGAGCTGCACGACGTCGTGACCCACCACGTGACGGCGATGGTCGTGCAGGCCGAGGCGGCCCGGTACCTGACCGCCGCGCCCGACCGCCTCGACGAGACCCTGAGCGCCGTCACCGACACCGGCCGCCGGGCCATCACCGACCTGCGGCACCTGCTCGACCTGCTCAACCCCGACCACGGCACCGACGCCAGGGCGCCGTCGTCCGGCGACATGCACGCGGTCGTCGAGCAGACGCGCCGGGCCGGGCAGCCGGTGGAGTTCACCAGGGAGGGAACCCCGGCGGAGTCGTCCGGCAGCGCCGAGCTCACGGCCCACCGGGTCGTGCAGGAGGCCCTGACGAACGCCCTCAAGTACGCCCACGGCAGCAACACCGTGGTCCATGTGCACTACGGCGAAAGAGAGATCAGCGTGGAGGTCGGCAACGACGGCGGCGGGTCGCGGACGAAGTCTCCCGGCGGGAGCGGACGGGGCCTCGTCGGGCTGCGCGAGCGGGTCGACGCCCTCGGCGGCGAGTTCAGCGCGGACCGGCGGACGGACGGCGGCTTCGTCGTGCGGGCCCGCATCCCCGCGGGGAGCCCGTCGTGACCGCGCCCGTCCGGGTCCTGGTCTGCGACGACCAGCCGCTGATCCGCACCGGCTTCGCGACGATCATCGACGCGCAGCCCGACCTCGAGGTCGTGGGCGAGTGCGGGGACGGCCGCGCCGGGGTCGACCTCGCGCGCGAGCTGAACCCGGACATGGTGGTGATGGACGTCCGGATGCCGGTGCTCGACGGCATCGAGGCGACCCGCCTGCTCGCGGGCGACGGGGTGGAGCGCCCCGTCAAGGTGCTCGTGGTGACGACGTTCAACCTGGACGAGTACGTGTACGAGGCGCTGCGCGCGGGGGCGAGCGGGTTCCTGCTCAAGGACGCCCCGCCGGCGCAGCTCCTGCACGGCATCCGCACCGTCGCGACGGGCGCCGCGCTGCTGGCGCCCGAGGTGACGCGGCAGCTCGTCGGCCGGTACGCGGCGCGGATCCGTCCCGTCCAGGCCACGCCGGAGGACACCGCGCTCACGCCGCGCGAACTGGAGGTGCTGCGGCTCATCGCCGACGGCCTGTCCAACAGCGAGATCGCCGGGAGGCTGGTGATCAGCCAGGAGACCGTCAAGACCTACGTGTCGCGCATCCTCACCAAGCTCGACCTGCGCGACCGCGTGCAGGCGGTGGTCTACGCCTACCGCCACGGCCTGGTGTCCTGAGGGCCGGACGGCGTCACGTCCGTCGCCGCCGAGCCCGGCTCCCCGGCGGGGCGGGCCCGCCGGGGAGCGCGGCGGGCTAGAAGGCGCGGCCGAGGCGGTCGACGGCGTCGCCCACGGGCACACCGCCCAGCGCGTGCCAGGTCGAGGGCCCCTCCGCGTCGCTGTCCCGAATCGATGCGGGGAGGTGGCCGTTGCCGCCGCTGGGGCCTGAGGATCCGAGGGCGGGCGCGGACTTCCGCATCGAGGGCCTGCTCGGAGAGGGCGGCATGGGCCGGGTCTACCTGGGCCGCTCGCGCGGCGGCCGGCGGGTCGCGGTGAAGGTCATCCGTTCCGAGTACGCCGGGCCTGCATCGAGGGGGCGTCGCTGCGCGACCGGGTGCGGGCCGGCGGTCCGCTGCCCGCGCGCGAACCGCTCGACCTGGCCACCTCGCTCGCCGAGGCGCTGTCGGCGATCCATGCCGAGGGGCTGACCCACCGGGACCTGAAGCCGTCGAACGTGCTGCTGGCCGCGGACGGCCCCAAGGTGATCGACTTCGGGTTGGCGGTCACCTCGGACGCGACCCTGCTGACCGGGACGCATCCGATCGGCACGCCCGCGTACATGTCACCGGAGCAGTGCCGGGGCGGGCGGGTGGAGCAGCCCAGCGACGTGTTCTCCCTCGGCGGGCTGCTGGTGTACGCGGCGACCGGGCACGGGCCGTTCGGCGCGGGCGCCGCGCACGAACTCGCCTACCGGGTCGTCCACGGCGAGCCCGACCTGGCGGCGCTGGACGGGCCTGCGCAAGATCGTGGGGGCACCGGCCTGCCCGCCGAGCGCCTGGACACGCCGCATATCGAGGTCTCCCTCGACGTCGACGCCAACGGCCACCTCCACGTCTCGGCCGAGGACCTGGCCACCGGCAGGACGCAGTCGATTTTCATGAAGCCCGGATCGGCCCTGTCCGAGGACGACATCGCCCGCATGGCCCGCGAGGCCGACGCGATGTCGTCGCGGGGCGGGGGCGGGCGCGGCCAGGCGTAGGGGTGCTGCCGCGTTCCCGCCGGGTCACAGCCAGTCGTGCTCGCGCGCGTAGCGCGCCGCGTCGTGCCGCGTCCGGGTCTGGGTCTTCTGCATCGCGTTGGAGAGGTAGTTGCGCACCGTGCCCTCCGCGAGGTGGAGCTGCCCGGCGATGTCGGCGACCGAGTAGCCCTCGCCCGTCGCGCGCAGCACGTCGACCTCGCGGTCGGTGAGCGGGCAGTCGTCCATGACGGCGAGCGCGGAGACGTCCGGGTCGATCCACCGCCTGCCCTCGTGCAGGGTCCTGACGACCGTGGCGATGTGCTCCGGTTCCGCGGACTTGCTCACGAAGCCCTGGACGCCGAGCTTCAGCGCCTTGCGCAGGACGCCGGGCCTGGCGTGGCGGGTCAGCATGAGGACGACCTGGTCCGGATGCTCGCGGCGGATCGCCGACACGGCGCCGAGCCCGTCGGTCCCGGGCATCTCCAGGTCGATGACGAGCACGTCGGGCCGGTGCCGGAGCGTGGCCGCCACGGCGGCGTCACCGTCCTCGGCCTCGGCGAGCACGGTGATCTCGCCCTCCAGCGGGAGCAGCGCGGCCATCGCCTTGCGCAGGAGGGCCTCGTCGTCGGCGAGCACCACAGTGGTCATCGGTCGTCCTTCCACGTTCTAGCGGTCGCCGTCCGAACGCCCCCGCGGCAGCACCGCCGCCGTCACGAAACGCCCGTCCTTCTGTTCCACCGTAAGCTCGCCGCCCTCGGCCGCCACGCGATCCCTGAGGGTGGAGAGCCCGCCGAGTTCCGCGGCCGGGGCGTCCGGCACGCCGTCGTTGACGATGGAGATGCTCGACTCCGCCAGGGTGATCCGCACCTGCTCCGCCTCCGCGTGCCGCAGGATGTTGGTCGTCGTCTCCCGGAGGACCTGGCCGAGCAGCTCGCCCGCGCGCGCGTCCACCTCGGCCTCGCGGTCGACGCGCACCCGGATGCCCGCGGACTCGAAGAGGTTCTTCGCGTTCTCCAGCTCCGCGGAGATGTTGAGCCGCCGCTGCGCGTACACGAGCTCCTTGGTCTGCGCGATGGTGTCGCCGACCAGGGCCTGGATCTCCCGCAGCTCCTCCTCGGCCCGGTCGGCGTCGGCGCGCACCAGCCTGCGGGCGAGGGCGGTCTTCATCTTCACGACGTGCAGCGTGTGGCCCTGGATGTCGTGCAGGTCGCCCGCGAACCGGACGCGCTCGCGGGCGACGGCCAGCTCCGCCTCGCGTTCCCGCGACTCCGCCAGCTCCTCGAGGACGTCGTAGTACCACTGGCCGGCGAACATGGCGGCGGTCACCACCACCGTGACGCCCGCCGGGATGAGGACGTAGCCGACCAGGACGTCGGCCGCGTTCTGCGATGAGACCAGGAGCCGCGCCGCGCCCACCACGGCGACGAACGCGGCGAGCGCGACGGCGGCCCGGCCGCGGTCGCGCGGCAGCTTCGGCGTGTAGACGGCGCCCACGATCATGAAGCCGTAGTACGCCGACTGGCCGCCCACGACGAGCGCTCCGGCGATCCACACCGCCGCGGCGACGATCAGGCAGGGGAGCACGACCCGGGAGGTGCCGATGGCCGTCCACCGCGCGATGGCAACGACCGCCGCGACGACGCCCAGGCCCAGGACGACGGCCTCCCACCACGCGCGGGAGTCGGTCGCCACCAGCAGCGCCCCCACGGGCGCGGTGGCCGCCAGCATCGTGGTGACGTTGACGCGGCGCATCCGCCCTCGCGTCTCCTCGCCGTACTCGCTCGTCATGCGCGCCCCCCCCGGGTTCCGGCCTCACCGATGAGTCTTCAGGCTGAGCAGCGGGATCGCCAGCGCGCTCGTCGCGGTCAGGACCATCGCCGCCCACATCACCCACCGGTTGTCCTCGAACCAGGACTCCATCCCGTCCGGGAAGAGGCCGGCGCCGAGGCGGTGGACGAGGAACGCCACGCAGACCAGGAGGAAGACGGTCATGTTGGCCGCCAGCAACGTGCGCAGCGGTCTGATGTCCATTGCGGCTCTCCGGGGTCGAACAGCAGAGTTCGATCACCCAGTATCCGTTCGGCTCCCAGATGTCGACAGTGACACCACGTCATGCCTTCTGTTGGACGAACGTCATGGTCAGGTGGTGACGTGGCCTCACTGGGCCGCGTTCGCGGCGGCTGCTGGAATCGTTGGCATGACCTCGACACCCGTGATCGACGTTGAACGCCTGAACCTCGAGTACGGCGACTTCCACGCCGTGAAGGACCTGTCCTTCCAGGTGCGGCCCGGGGAACTCTACGCGCTGCTCGGCACGAACGGAGCGGGGAAGACCTCGACCCTGGAGACCATCGAGGGCCACCGCACGGCGACCTCGGGCACCGTGCGGGTCTTCGGCCGCGACCCCCGCGACCGCCGCGCCGTCCGTCCCCGGATGGGCGTCATGCTGCAGGAGAGCGGCTTCTCCCCGGACCTGACGGTCAAGGAGTCGGTGCGGCTGATCGGCGGGCTGACCCGGCGCAGGGACAGCGTCGACCGCGTGCTCGGCGTCGTCGGCCTGACCCGCAAGGCCGGCACCAAGGTGGCGCAGCTGTCGGGCGGCGAGAAGCGGCGCCTGGACTTCGCCACCGCCGTGTACGGGGCACCCGAGCTGATCTTCCTGGACGAGCCCACCACCGGCCTCGACATCCAGGCCCGCGACGACCTCTGGGACTCGGTCGACCGGCTGCGCGAGGAGGGGGCCACGATCGTCCTCACGACCCACTACCTCGAAGAGGCCCAGCAGCGCGCCGACCGCATCGGGCTCATGCACGAGGGCGCCTTCCACCGGGAGGGGACCGTCGCCGAACTGACGCGGACCCTCCCCGCCACCATCCGCTTCCTGCTCCCGCCCACGGCGCCGGCGCTCCCGATCCAGGCCGCGCGCGAGGCCGACGGCAGGTACCTCATCGAGACCCACAACCTGCCCAAGGACCTGTACGCGCTGCTCCACTGGGCGCACCACAACGGCGTGGAGCCGCAGGAGCTCGAGGCCGGACCGACCCGGCTCGACGACGTCTTCCGCGCCATCGGCGACCGGTAGACCCCGACCCCTCGACAGGAAAGGACCTCCGGCATGCTCTCCATCGCTCTCGGCGAGCTGATCCAGATCTTCCGGAACCGCCTGGTGCTGGTCACCAGCATGGTGATGCCCGTGGCGGTCAGCGCGTTCTTCATCCAGCAGCACGAGACCTTCGCCGAGATCGGCAGTCTCGGCTACATCGCCGCGATCATGATGTTCACGGTGGGCGCGTTCGGGCTCTACACCACCACGGTGACCACGCTGGCCTCCCGCCGGCAGAACCTGTTCCTCAAGCGGCTGCGCTCCACCGCGGCCCCCGACTCCGGCATCCTGGCCGGGCTGCTGATCCCGGTCACCGCCATCTCGCTCATCCAGGTCGCCGTCCTGCTGGCCGTGCTGGGCGCCGTCGCCGGTGCGCCCGCCGACATCGCCCTGCTGGCGGCGGCGGTCGTGGCCACGACCGCCATGATGATCGGGCTGGGGCTGGCCACGGCCGGTCTGACCAACTCGCCCGAGCACGCCCAGGTCACCACGCTGCCCGTCAGCCTCGGCGTCATCGCCGTCTCCTCCTGGGTGGGGCTCACCGGCACCGAGGAGCTCGCCCCGCTCAAGCGGCTGCTGCCCGGCGGCTCGGCCACCGAACTCGCCGTCAACGCCTGGAACGGCGGTGCCCCCGTCGCCGACTCCCTCATCCTGCTCGTCCCGACGCTGTCCTGGGTCGTCGTCGCCGTCGCCCTCGCCTCCCGGCTCTTCCGCTGGGAACCCCGCCGGTGACGGCGTAGCCGCCGTCGAATGCGAGGTGACCGGCGTGTTCTCGGGGAAGGAACGCCGCGAGCACAAGCAGGCGCGCACGGCGCCCGCCACGCACTTCGACCACGCGGTGCCCGGCCTGCGCAGGGCGCTGCGCGACTGGTTCCCGGCGAGCGGGGGCGTCGGGGGCAAGTGAGCGCCGCCCTCGGCTCCGTCCCGCAGGGAGGGATCATGCTTCGTTTCGTCGACCGCCTCCGCCGAGGTGCGTCCATGAGCGCCCGCGGCGGCGGCGCGGAGGAGAGGAAACGGCTTCGCCCGTTCCGGCGCAGGGAGATGCTCCACCGCGCGGTGTACACGATCGTCCACGACGGCCCGGACGGTCCCGGGCACACCTGGGCGGTCGACATCGCCATGAAGGACGTCGACTGGCTGGCCGAGCTGTACCTGGACGGCGCCTGGCAGGAGAAGAGCGACGTTCCGGCCGCGTTCGCGGTCCCGGGCGGGACGATCGAGGTCAAGGCATCGGCCTACGGCGTCACCCGGATGCACCTCGTCCTCGACTCCGGCGAGGAACGGCGCCTCGCCCCCGTGGCCGGCACCGCCGAAAACCTGCGCGGCAGGCTGGCCCGCCGGCATCCGCGGCTGAGCCGGACGATCGGCGGCCTCGCGATCGCGATCCTGGTGGCCAACCTCGTCCTGGCCGTTCCGCAGGCGATCGAGATCGTCACCGGCGTCCCCGTGATCGCCGACCGGGTCGGAACGTTCACGTCGCCGGTCGCGACGCCGGTGTGGCTCACCGCCCTCCTGGTCTTCGCGGGCGTCCTCGCGGCCACGGAACGGGTCCTGATGCGGCGCCGCAACCGCGTGCTCGACATCGAGACGATCTGGTCGAGCTTCTGACCCCCTCACCGAGAACACGAAGGGACGGATCGCAGCAATGGCGACGAGTCACGGTCGCATCGTCCGTCCGCTGGGCGCGTTCGAGCGGACCATCGCCGCGGGCCGCGATCAGGGCCGGTCGGGCACCTTCCCCGTCTCGCCGGCGGCCCAGCCGGCGAGCATCTTGAGCCCGTCCGCGGTGGGGCCGCCCGGCGGGGCGGTGTAGACGTTGAGGACCGGTCCGGGCTCGGACGGCGGATCCATCGCCTCGTAGTCGAGGTCGAGCCGCCCGACGACGGGGTGGTGCAGGCGCTTGCGGCCGCTGCGATGGAACTGGACGTCGTGGGACGCCCGGCGCTGCCGGAAGGATCTCGGACGGCGTCCCCGACGGCTACCGGGCCATGGACGAGCGCCGCGCGCTCACGGTGCTCGTGCGTCCCTGACGCGCGCCGCCGCCGAATCCGGGCGGGGTGCCGTTTCCGCCGGTGGGAGAGAGGTAGGAGCCAAGACGGCCCGGTCGGCCCGGACGGCGCGCTCCCGCGCGGGCGTCCGGGCCTCGACACCGGCGCCGGGATCGACATCCCGGAGGCATGACGCCGCCGGACCGGTGAGCGTTCAGGGAACTCGGGGGAGGACGCGCGTGGGAGGTCACGACCGCTCGCAGGCCACGTTCCACTGGCTGTTCGGCGACCAGCTCGGCCCGCACTTCCTGCGGCCGGACAGCGAGATCGTCATGATCGAGTCGCGGGCGGTCTTCCGGCGGCGCCGCTTCCACCGTGCCAAGGCGCACCTGATGCTGTCCGCGATGCGGCACCGCGCGGCCGAACTCGGCGACCGGGTGCGCTACGTCCGGGCGGAGACCTACCGCGAGGGCCTGGCGCGGGCCGTGGGCGACGCGCCCGTGACCGTCCACCATCCGACGTCGCACGCCGCCCTCCGCTTCGTCCGGGGGCTGGCGCAGGTGGAGGTCCTGGAGCCGCGCGGATTCCTCGTGCGACCGGACGCCTTCGCCCGGTGGGCGGAGTCCCGCGGCGGGCGGCTGCGGATGGAGGACTTCTACCGGCACGTCCGCCGAGACCACGACCTGCTGATGGACGGCGACGGTCCGGCCGGCGGCACGTGGAACCTGGACACCGACAACCGCGAGCCCCCGCCCAAGGGCGCGGCGGTCCTGCCGGTCCCGGCCCCCTACCGCCCGCGCGAGGACGCCATCGACGAGGAGGTCCGGGCCGACCTGGACCGGTGGGAGCGGAGCGGGGAGGCGGCCTTCGTCGGCCGCGACGGGCCGCGCCGCTTCCCCGCCCGCCGCGCCGAGGCCCGGCGGGCGCTGCGCGCGTTCGTCCGGAAGCGGCTGCCCACCTTCGGCCGGTGGGAGGACGCGATCCTGGCGGACGACTGGACCATGAGCCACAGCATGCTGTCCGCCGCGCTCAACCTCGGGCTGCTGGACCCGGCCGAGTGCGTCGAAGCGGCCGAAGGCGCCTACCGGACGGGCGACGCGCCGCTCAACTCCGTCGAGGGCTACATCCGGCAGGTCGCCGGCTGGCGCGAGTACATCTGGAACCTCTACTGGTACTTCGGCCCCGCCTACCGCGAGTCCAACGCCCTGGGGCACCATGCGCCGCTGCCCGACTGGTTCGCGCGCCTGGACGCCGACGCCGTCCAGGCCCGCTGCCTGTCGACCATCCTGGCGCAGGTCCGCGACCGGGGCTGGGTGCACCACATTCCCCGGCTGATGATCCTGGGCAACCACGCCCTGCAGCGCGGCTGGGACCCGGCGGCGGTGACCGACTGGTTCCACCGCTGCTTCGTCGACGGATACGACTGGGTGATGCTCGCCAACGTGATCGGCATGTCCCAGTACGCCGACGGCGGCCGCATCACCACCAAGCCGTACGCCTCCGGGGGCGCCTACATCAACACCATGAGCGACCTGTGCGGCCCCTGCGCCTACCGGCCCACCGAACGCACCGGCGAGCGCGCCTGCCCCTACACCGCCGGCTACTGGGAGTTCGTCCAGCGCCACCGCGAGCGCCTGGCGCACAACTACCGCACCGCCCGCGCGGTCAAGCAGCTCGAGCGCCTCCCCGACCTGGACGGCCTCCTGCGCGCCGCCAGCTGCCGCGCCCCCGACGCCCCTCCGTGACCCCGCGCCCGGTCGCCCGGACGGCCGACTTTCCGGTGGATGTCGAGGATGCCGGTGCCGTTGAGGCGCCAGACGTCCGCCAGGCCGTGGAGCCCGTCCGCCTCACACCGGAGGGCCGCCGTGCGGGCACGCCGAAGCCGCCGTGCCGGGCACGCCGAAGGCGCCCGGCGGTGTGCCGGACGCCTTCGGGGTGCGCCTTCGCGGATCAGGCGGCGTAGTCGGGGTAGCCGTAGCCGACGACCTGCCCCTTGTCGCGGGTCTTCTCCTGGACGGAGTTGTCGACGTTGCCCTCGATCGTGCTGATGGTTCCGTCGCCGTTGTCCTCCTCGACGATGCCGACGTGGTCGATGTCGCCGATGTCGCCGCCCGAGCCCGCGCTCCAGTCGTAGAAGACGACCGCGCCGGGCTTGGGCTTCTCGCCCCAGCGGTCGTTGTCCTTGAACCAGCTCGCGTGCTGGACGGTGTAGGCGTCCCAGCCCATGTTCTTGACCCCGGTCTGCGAGCCGAGCCAGGACACGAACATGTCGCACCACTGGGCGCCCTTGTAGGCGTCCACCGAGAAGCCGCCGTCGCGGGCCGCGGTCGCCTCGGCGTGCGGCGTGGAGACGTACCAGTCGTGGAACTTGGTCATCTCGCCGGCGCCCTCCTCCTCGATGCCGACCTGCTCCTTGGCCAGGTCGATCACCTCGGACGCCTCGACGGCGCGCGGCGGCACCTTCCAGCCCTCGGCGCGGGCCTCGGCCGTCGTCATCGTGCCCGACGCCTCGCCCTTCTCGGAGCTCTGCGACACCGCGGCGGCGGCGGTCCCGGCGTGCGCGCCGGAGGCCTCGGTGGTCGCGTCCGCGCCGCCGAGCGGCTGGAAGACCGACAGGCCGACGGCGCCGGCCAGCACCGCGCCGACGGCGAGGCCGACGGCCCGGTCCTCGGGGGTCATGCGCTTGATCGCGGTTTCGTTGCCCAGCCGCTTGGCGGCGGCCTGGGGGTTGAGACGCTTCACGGACTCGGTAAGTCGATCGAAACGACCGGTCATGCAGGGAACTCCTTGTCTCCCATGAGGCCTACCGGGTTAGCTGACGGATTCGGGCATGGAAGCTGCCCTACGGCGTACTCGGGGCACGCCGATTCACCCCGTGGAACTTGGGTCCCCGGCTCCGCTCGGCCCTGGTGGACCTGCGCGGACTCGGCCTTCGCGCCGCGCATGCGGCACTGGATTGTCGGATTTCTCTGAGCGACTGCTCTTGAGGGGGCGCGCATGTATGGCGCGCGTCGCGTGCGTGATCCGCTCCGCGACCGGCGGCCGTATCCCTGCACGGCCGACTGCAGCTCTGGACGCTGCTTGGGTGATTCAGGTTGAACGTACCAACCATGTCAAGGAAAGCAAACCAGGCCCAAATCGATCTTTTCCCTGGTCAAGAGCCTTCCAAAGACCTACCAACAACCACCCGCAGGATGTTCTTCCCGATCTTTACGCCCCGGCCGGTCGGGTCGCGTGGGCGGCGGCCGGGGCGCCGGCGTCCCGGTGGGTCAGGGGCGGCCCGGAGCGGCGGGGCAGCAGGGCCGGTGCGGCGAAGCAGACGCCGACGGCCAGGTCGAGCGCCGTCCGGGGCCAGTCGAGGTTCAGCCAGGTCTGCGCCTGGTCGATCTGCGCCTGGGTGGGCGTCTCGCCGGCGTGGACCCGGCGGCTCAGCGCGGTCGGCGCGAAGTAGAGGCAGGTCAGGTGGGTGTAGAGCCCGGGGCGGTGGGGGTGCGGGGAGCCCATCGGTGTCCTCCGGACAACGCGGACGGCGCCGCCCCGCCGGTGGAACGGCGGGGCGGCGGCCGGTCACCGCGGCGTCACCAGTTCTTGTACCGGACGTCGCCGAGGTCGCAGAAGGTGCAGGCGGGGCTGAGGAAGTTCTCCGTGCGGCGGAACTCCTCGTCGGCCAACTGCCACCGCAGCCACGCGGTGATGATGTGCTGGCCGTTGCGCGTGGCGAGGATGTGGTCGGTGTTGTCGAGGATGTTGAACCACACCGGAACGTCGGTGCCGGAGTAGTCCGTCTCCATGTTCCCGGTGGCGAAGTCGTCGTCGCCGCCGATGTAGAGGGCGGGCTTGCGGAGGTTGTCCGGGCCGTTGCCGTCGAAGGAGCCGCCGGCCACGTGGATCGTGGTCGTCAGCCGCGGCTCGTCGGCCACGTCGAACGTCCCGAGCGACCCCCGGGAGTGGCCGCCGAAGGCCACTTCGGACGTGTCGAGGTCCTGGTACAGCGGGGCGGACGGGCTCGCGTTCTGGTCCTCCAGCCAGTCCAGGGCGTCGACCATGTAGTCGCCGCTGCTGGACGAGACCTCGCTGTAGACGACGAATCCGTGCGACGCCCACTGGCGCAGCATGTCCTCGTAGTCGGCGGGGTCGGACCCCGCGCCCGGACCCCAGACGAGGATCGGATGGTCGACACCGTCCTGGCCGGCGTTGGTCGGGTACACCAGCCAGCCGTCGTCATCCGGTCCCGCGGACTCGTCGACGGTCACCGCGTACGGACCGGGCGCGGTGACGTCGTCCACCGGGGGCAGCGACCCGCCCGGGGGCTCACCGCCGCCCCCGGCCTCGACGCGGACGTCGTCGACGGTCAGCGTCTCCAGCGGGCTGCCGGCGTCGAGCGAGAACCGCAGCCGCAGGTCGCGGCCGTCGACCGACGCGGGCAGGCCGAACGACGCCGCGCCCACGGCGTCGCGCGCCGACTCCAGCGTGGTGAACGGGCCGCCGTCGACCGAGTAGGCCACGGTGAAGCTCTCACCGAGGTCCAGCCCCGAGGTCGCCCGAGTGTAGGAGACCGCCACGTCGCCGTGCCCGGTCAGGTCGATCGGCGCGGAGGTCATGGACGGGTCGGAGAACAGCGACCCGCGCAGCAGGGCGGCGCCGTCGCCGGTGCCGACCGAGCCCGTGCCGGTGAAGGTGCCGAGCCCGTCGGAGAAGTCCTCGCCGTAGACGGTCGCGGCGGCGGCGGGGGGCGTGATGGCGGCGACGGTGCCCATGGCCATGATGCCGATGGCCACTGCGCCGGATCTTCGCAGGCGCCCGCTGGTGCGAGACATGTCTGGATCCCTTCTGGCCGCGCCGGTCGACTGCGTCGGCGCACCTTGGTGCCGGTTGTCCGTGCCGATTGAAGCCCGGATCCCGGAAGCGGGAATCAGCGAAATCACCGGTGCGCGCCGCGGAGTACGCCGAAGTGGGCCTGCCCCCCTGCGCGGCATCTGGGCGACGGACGGGCCGGCGCGTCCCTGATCAGGTCCCCGAGGCCGTGAACTCAGGTCCGTTGTTCCGGTCGTGCCTAAGAGAGATCTCGCCCCGGCTCCTGTGACCTCCGGTGCGAGTGATCCGAGTCACTCCACGATGGCCCTCCGGGGGCGGGCTCACGCGGTCGTGTCGAGATCGAGCAGCTCGGCGAAGGGGTCGTCCAGGCCCGCGAGCGGGTCGCCGCGACCGAGCAGGCCCCGGCTGCGGACGGACTCGGTGGCGAGGGTGTCCATGGCGTCGAAGAACCGTCCCGGATGCAGGGGGCGGTGCGGTGCCAGACCACGGTGTCGGCGGCGGGGGTGTGCGCCGGGCAGGGGAGCTGGGCGGTGGCCGGGGCGACGCGGGCGGGACTGCGTCGTTGACACGGTTGGCTAACTCGATTAGCTTATAGCTAACGAAATTAGCCAACAGCCTCCCGGGAGATGCCATGACCGAGTACCTGGCCGTCGACGGCGGCACGATCGCCTACGAGGTGGCGGGGTCCGGTCCGCTGATCGTCCTCGCGCACGGCATGGGCGACAGCCGCGCCGCGTACCGTGCCGTGATCCCGCCGCTGGTCGCGGCGGGCTACCGGGTCGCCGCGGTCGACCTGCGCGGCCACGGCGAGTCCAGCGTCGGCTGGCCGGAGTGGAGCCGCACCGCCATCGCCGGCGACCTGCTCGCCGTCGTCCGCCACCTCGGCGGCCCGGCCGTGCTCGTCGGCCACTCGGTCTCCGGCGGCGCCGCCACCATCGCCGCCGCGCGGGAGCCCGCGCTGATCACGGCGGTCGTCGAGCTGGCGCCGTTCACCCGCAAGCAGTCGGTCCGCCTCGGCGACCTGCGGGTGAAGCGCTTCCGGCGCGGCATGGCGCGGCTGCTCGGCGCGGGCGCGCTCGGCAGCGTGCCGCTCTGGCGCTCGTACCTCGACGTCGCCTACCCCGGCGTGAAGCCGGCCGGCTGGACCGAGCGGCTCGGCCGCATCGACGCCATGATGCGCGAGCCGGGCCGGATGAAGGCCATGCAGGGCATGGGCCGCAGCGCCCCGACCGACGCGGGCGCGCAGCTCGGCAACGTCCGCGGTCCCGTCCTGGTCGTGATGGGCACCCACGACCCCGACTGGGCCGACCCGCACGCCGAGGGGACGGCGATCGTCGACGCCCTGCCGTCCGGCCTCGGCCGCCTCGAGATGATCGAGGGCGCCGGGCACTACCCGCACGACCAGTTCCCCGACCAGGTGGTCGCGCTCGTGCTCGCCTTCCTCCGTTCGGACGCCGCCCGTGCCTAGGGCCGGACTGGACCCGGCGGCCGTGGTCGCGGCCGGTGCCGCCCTCGCCGACGAGGTCGGCCTCGCCGACCTGACGATGGGGCTGCTGGCGGAACGGCTGGGTGTGCGGACCCCGTCCCTGTACAAGCACGTGGGCGGCCAGGCGGACCTCAACCGGCGCATCGCGGCCCTGGCGCTGGGCGAGGCCGCCGACGCGGTCGGCTTCGCCGTCCAGGGGTGCGCGGGCCGCGACGCCCTGGCGGCGGCGGCCCGCGCCTACCGCGCCTTCGTCCTGGCGCACCCCGGCCGGTACGCCGCGACGATCGGCGTGGAGCCGTCCGGCCCGGACGATCCGCTGGCCGCCGCCGGGCGGCGGCTGCTCGGCGCGTTCATGGCGGTCCTGCGCGGCTACGACATCGCGGAGTCCGACGTGGACCACGCCCTGCGCACGCTCCGAAGCCTCTTCCACGGCTTCGCCACGCTGCAGGCGTCCAACGCCTTCCAGTGGAGCACCGACGTCGACGAGAGCTTCGAGTGGCTGATCGCCTTCGCCGACCGGGCCCTGCGCGCGGTGTGAGAACGCCGCCCGCAGGGCCCGCCTGGACGGGCGCGCCGGGCGCGTCGAGCGGGACGCCCTACGCGGTCGGCGTGTATCCGGGGACCTCACCGGAGCGGTAGTGCCCGTACGGCACGGCCTTGATCAGCGTGACCGGCAGCAGCGCGCCGCTGGGGACGCGGTAGGAGCGCTGCTCGCCCTGACGGGCTCCGAGCAGCGCGGTGCCCAGGGGCGAGTCCGGGGAGTAGACGTCGATGCCGGCGTCCTCGGCTCCGCGCAGGCCGAGCAGGAAGGTCTCGACGTCGTCGGTGTCGCCGTACCGGACGGTGAGCACCATGCCCGGCTCGGCGACCCCGTCGTCCGGCGGGTCCTCGCCGATGACGGCGTCGTCCAGCAGGTCCCGGATCTGCTGGACGCGCGCCGCCCGCTCGTGGTCGCGGGCGAGGTCGGGCTCGCCGACCGCGTCGCCGGCCGTGGTCAGCTCGGACAGTTCGTTGCGCAGCCGGTCGGCGGCCTGCGGCGTCAGCCACACGGGCATGGTGATCTCCTCTGGTGCAAAGGTGGACGAACGGGCGGCCGCGCGGATCCGGGACGTGATCCGCGCGAACGGGTCTCGGTCAGCGGAGCGCGGCGACCGCGCGCGAAGCGGCGGGACGCCCGCCGGTCAGGGCCCGCGCGGCGAGCGGGCGGCCGGTCGCGGGGCTTGGCGTCAGCCTCCGCATGCCGTGCCCGTCCGCGACGGGAGCGCCGGGCTCGGGCACCGGCAGGTCCGGGACGGCTCGCGCGGGAACCGTGCGGTCGACGGGCCCACGACGCCCGCGCCGACCACGATCATCGATCGCGGTGCGGCGCTGGTCCGTCCGACGCCGGCCATCCGGGACCTCCACAGTCGGCAATGCCCTATCGAACGAGTGTCGTCCAGACGTCGCCTCATCCGGTTGTGGAGATCCCACAATCAGGATGCCCGTGGCTGTGGGGATCCCCTAGTCGTCGGCGACGGCGAGTTCGATCATCATGGCCAGCCGCTTCCGGGCGTCGCGCAGGTCGAGGGAGGTCACCGCCTCCATCTTGCGGAGCCGGTTGCGCACCGTGTTCTCGTGGACGCCGAGCGACTCCGCCGCGCGCACATGGTCGCCCTGGGCCTCCAGCCACGCCCGCAGCGTCGCGACGTACCGCGTGGCATGGTCCCGGTCGTACCGCTGCAGCTCGGCGACGGGCCCCCGCGCCGGGACGCGTCCCGTCCGGGCGGCGGTGCGCAGCCGCTGCAGCAGGATGTCGTTCCACGACTCGTCGTAAGCCGGAGGCGCCGCGCCCGCCGGGCTGCGCTCGTGCAGCGCCAGGCACTCGTCGGCCTCCCGCCGCGCCGCCGGCAGGTCCAGGGGCACCGCCGGGGCGCTGATCCCGGCCGACACCGTCATAGGTCCGGGCAGCGCGGCCCGCAGCGCCGCCACCCAGCGCCGCGCCGCGGCGGGCCGCGACCCCGGCAGCACCGTGTACAGGGTGGTGCCCGCCAGGGCGCTGCGCCCCGGCCGCGACCACCCGAACCCCGTCGTCGCCCGCTCGAAGGCGAGCAGCAGCGCCGCGTGCCGCTCGCCCGCCCCGCCGTCCGCGCGGACGGCGATCACGCGGACGGGCTCCGGCGGCAGCCCGAGCCTGCTCACCACCGTCGCCGCGTCCGCCGTCCCCTCCAGCAGCCGGATCACCAGGTCCGACTCGACCTGCCGCTCCAGGTCCGCGCTGGCCCGGGAGCGCAGCAGGTGCAGCGCGACCGTCCGGGCCCCGTCGACCAGCGCCCGCCGCCGCGGCCCGTCCAGGGGCTCGGCGCAGACCGCCCACACCGACCCCAGCGGTTCCCGGCCGGCCCGCACCGCCACCGCCATCCGCCCGGTCGTCCCGTGCTCGGCGTCCGCGGGCACGAACAGCGGCTCGTCCGAGACGTCCAGGTGCGCGAACACTCCTCGGATTTCGTGCGCCGCCCGCAGCCGCTCGGGGGTCCGCCGCGCCAGGATCGTGTCCACCCGCGCCGGGTCGGCGTGCTCCTGGGGGCTCGAGTAGGCGAGCACCCGCGACCGGCGGTCCTCGATCGTCACCGCGGCGCCGATCGCGTCCGCCAGGCTGTCGGCGAGCGCGAACAGGTCGGTCGGCCCCCGCCCCGACTCGGTCTCCCGTCCCTCCAGCACCAGCCCGTAGACGACGCCCGCCAGCTCGCTCCACGACACCGCCGACTCGACCGCCAGCACCGCGACCCCGTCCGCCTCGGCGGGCGCGTCACCGCCGTCACTCCGGACCAGCACCGCGACCGCACGGGCCGCGCCCGCCCACCGCACCGCCTCGGCCACGGACTCCGCGCCCACGGCGAGCAGCACGTCGCCCACCGCGGGCGCGCCCCCCGGCCCCTCGGGGATCACCACCCCGCGCAACTCGGTGGCCCGGGGCACCGGACAGCGCACCAGCCGGACCCCGTAGCCGCCCAGCACGTTGACCAGCCGATCCAACCTGACCATGCCGCCGCCCCCGTCCGTCCCGTCCCATCCTGGCACCCGCCGAGCCGACCGTTCCCGCACGTGGGAGCCGGACGGGCGTCGTCCGCGGACGATCACGAGAACAGGCCGGTAACGGTTTCTTCCCACGCTTTCCAATGGGAAGGCCGCCGACCGGCGTTATCCGAACTCGGGCGGCGGTCCGGGGAGTGGTCGCGGCCATTCGCGCATCCCTTCCGGACCGATCGGCGACGCCTACCACCTGCATATCCCTTGATCGTTGCACCTTGCACATGATGGTGGGCGCTTTGCGGCCACCGGTCCTTCATGTAGGCGAAACCGTTCTGACTCTTAGCGGACCCAGCCGATACCCGTTCGTACTTGAGTGACGACCGTGGCGCTGTTAGCTTCACCCGGTGGACGACATGCGTGCACAGGCGGAGGCAATCGCGGATTTCGCGACGGCTCTGAGAGAACTGCGCAACTCGGTCGGCAACCCGCCTTTCCGGGAGATGTCCGGCCGCTCAGGGGCAATCTCGCACACGACGCTGTACGAAGCCACGAAGGGCAACAAACTCCCCAGCTGGGGGACCACCGCCGAGTTCGTCAAGGCGTGCGGCGCCGACCCGGACGCGTACCGCGAACGCTGGGAGGAGGCGAACCGGGCGGTCAGATCGGCGAGCGCCGGAGGCCTCGCCACGGCCGGCCCGTCCAACGGACGCGCGGCCGCCGCGACGGACGGCGGTGACGGCGGCGCCGGGCAGGTCGCCGTCGAACCGCCGGCACCCCGGACGGACGGCGAACCCCCGGCGTCCGTGCCCGCACCGCCACCGCCACACCCGCACCCGCGCCCGCACCCGCCGAACGAGATCGCGGACGACGACCGTCCGGCCCTCGCCGCGCCGGGGGCCCGAGGGCGGTTCCGGCTGCCCCGCTCGGCCGTGGCCGTGTTCGCGACGGCGGCCGTCGGGATGGGAACGGTGGTCCTCATCGTGGTCGCCGTCTCCCGCGACTCCGGGGCCGACGGGGAGGGGCTGAAGCCGTCCGGCACCCTGTCGAAGGCCGCGCTCTCCCCGGCCGACTGCCCGGTGCACGCGTCCAATCCGCCGCCCGCCCCGCCGACGCACAGGGGCGACGCGGCCGCGTTCATCGCGGACATCACGCTTCCCGACTGCACGCAGGTCGGCGCGGGCAGGACCGTCACCAAGGTCTGGCGGCTCAAGAACGCCGGGAAGGTGCCGTGGCAGGGCTACTCGCTGCGCCGCCTCGACCTCCCGCAGCGCGCCGATCAGTGCCAGACCATCTCCGACGTGCCGATCGCCGACACGCGGCCGGGCGAGATGGTCGACGTCCGGGCCGACATCACCACGCCGCGGAAGCCGGGCCTGTGCTACGTCCGGTTCAAGATGGTGGACGCGGCGGGACGGGTCGCGTTCCCCGGCAGCCGGCCGGTCAACTTCCAGATCATCGTCGAAGACCCCGGTTCCCCGCCGCGCGGTGACGCGGCGGGGAACTGAGGCCGGACGGTTCGCGGGCGTCAGGACAGGACGATCCCGCTGTAGTAGGACTTGAGGATCCGGGAGTGGTTCCAGCCCTCGTCGGCCCTATCGCGAGAGCCGTACTGCGACATCCAGTCCCCGGTGACCCAGCCGCCGCACGCCGTCGTCGTGGCGCAGTAGTGGGCCTGCAGGATCTTCCCGCCGCGGGTCATCCGGGTGTTCCAGGTCGCGTCCACCGCGGCGTTCGTCGACGCGGTCGCGGAGCCGGGCTTGTACACCTGGCTCGACGTGGTGTCGTAGACGTCGAAGCACTGGCCGCTCGACGTCTTGCGCGTCGAGTGCAGCGCCCAGTACCAGCCGTAGCTCTTGACGGCCACCGCCCCGGCCCGCAGGGACTCTCCCGGCCAGCTCGTGACCCACTCGTTGGGCAGGACGTTCTTGACGTAGGTCTCGAACGGCACCCGTTCCACGCGGTTGAGGGAGACCCGGTACACGAGGATCGTCGTGGGCAGCTTGCTGTGCGTGCCGTCCGTCTTGCACCCGGTCGGCGGTGTGGAGCCCAGGAACTGGTGCGAGGCGTTCTGGTTCTTCAGGCTGGAGTTCAGGTTGCCCTTGGCGCCCGGCTTGAAGTCCTGGTATGTGCCGCCGTAGTTGCTGTTGTAGTGGACGCGAACGGTTTTGCCGCTGCGGTTCCACACCGAGGCGGCGGCGTTCTTGATGCACTGCCCCTTGCCGTTGCCCGACCCCTTGAAGTCGTAGCAGGAAGGCTGCGTGGTGCCGTAGTCGGCGACCGAGCCGGTGAAGTCCGAGACCGACCCTTCGTTGCCGCTGTTGAAGTAGTAGCAGAACTCGCCGTCCTCGCAGACGCCGTTGCGGCTCGCGGCCGAGGCGGGCGGCGCCGGGACGAGGACCGCCCCGCCGAGCGCCAGCACGGCGGCCGCCGCGGTGAGCCGCGCGATCAGCCGCGCAGTTCGTGTCGACACAGTCGTCTTCCTCTTCTGTCAGGGCCGCGGCGCGTTATCGGATGTTGTAGCCCTGGGAGTTCCAGAACGAGGTCGGGTTCGGGTTCTGCAGGTTCGGGTCGTTGACGCTCTTGGCCGCGTGCGTCTGACGTCCGGGCCGCATCTCGACGTGGGTGTGCGCGGCCGAGCTGGACGACACCCCGCGCCACGCCTCGTCGGCGATGACCTGGCCGCGGCTGACCTGCTGGCCCACGGACAGGGAGGACCGCGGCGCGGAGTGCAGGTAGATCACCGTCTTGTTCAGCGAGGAGTTGTAGACGGAGATCGTGGACAGCCCTCCGCTGCCGTTGGCCCCGCGCGCGATGTAGATGACCTGGCCGCTCACCAGGGCGTGGACGTCGGAGCCGACGCCGCGGGCGATGTCGATGCCCTCGTGCCGTCCGGGGGTGCTCGTGTAGCCGTCGAAGCCGCAGGTGATGCGGCCGCCGCTCAGCGTGTACAGCCCGTACGACATGTTCGTGCGCGAGGACGGCGAGAACTGGTGCGAGGCGTTCTGGTTCTTCAGGCTGGAGTTCAGGTTGCCCTTGGCGCCCGCCTTGAAGTCCTGGTACGTGCCGCCGTAGTTGCTGTTGTAATGCACGCGGACGGTCTTGGTGCTGCGGTTCCACACCGCGGCGGCGTTGTTCTTGATGCACTGGCCCTTGCCGTTGCCCGCGCCCTTGAAGTCGTAGCAGGAGGGCTGTTCGGTGCCGTAGTCGGCGATCGAGCCGGTGAAGTCGGAGACCGACCCCTGGTTGTCGCTGTTGTAGTAGTAACAGAACTCGCCGCTCTCGCACACGCCGTTGCGGCTCGCCGCCGAGGCGGGCGACGCGAGGACGGACGCCGCCCCGCCGAGCGCGATCGCGGCGGTCGTCGCGGTGAGGACCTTGTTGAGCGTACGCATGCCGATCTCCTTCTGTTCGCGGAGCCTGGATTGCGGATGGGTCAGCGGAGCCGGTACTCCTCCCAGGTGCGGACGGTCACCTTCGGGCCGTCGTCGGGGCCGCGGCCGGCGAGCCCGTCCAGCCCGAGGTAGTAGTCGCCGACCTGGTGCTGGGCCTGGCTGGAGAGGTCGGTGTCGCTGATGGCGACGGCGTGGACGTGCCACGGCCAGTCGCCCTGGTCGGGGCTGCGCACCCAGGCCGCGAAGCCGACACGGCGCAGCTCGCGGGCGACCGAGGTGCGGGTGGCGGCGTCCATCCCCCGCACCGAGATGTCGACGGCGCCGCCGCCGTCGTGGGTGCCCGCGGACGTGGGGTCGCCGCCGGGGTTGTACGAGCCCTGCTCGAGGACCAGTTCGCGGCCGAGCAGCCGCGTCGCCTCGGCCAGCATGCTGCGCGTGCGGGTGTTGACGGTGACACCGCCGCTGGACACCCGGTCACCCGGTTCGATGGCGCGGGTGACGGTGAAGCGACCGGTCCCGAGTCGGGCGAGCGACGTCTTGCCCGGCAGCCCGTTGGCGTCCAGGCCGGTGAATCCGAGCGACTTCTGGTACTTCGCGTAGGCGGCGATCGTCGTGGTGCCGAAGTACCCGTCCACCCACTTCGCGTCGAGCAGCCGCCGGTCGCGCAGCGCCCGCTCCACGAGCAGCACGCTGGCCTCGGCGCCCGGGGTCAGCGTGTCATCGGCCCGCCGCGGATCGATCTGGGCCGCCTTGACGGTGGCCTCCATGTTCACGCTCGGAAGGGCCCTGGCGCCGGCCGTTCGCGCCGTCGACGCTTCGGACGCGCCGGTCAGGCCGGTGAGCAGGGCGGCCGCCGCGAAGGCGGCGGCGATTGAGGACGGCTTCATCGTTCCCCCGTGTTTCAGGAGCTGGGGCGATGCCCTTGGCGGAAACCACCGTCACCAATCGCTCGTGAATCCACAAGAAGATCGTTGTTGTCAGCTTGTTCGCCGGGCTTTCCCGAACACCCGCACGGCGCCGCCTGACAGATGATCCGACGGCGAACGGACACGCTCACCTGCGGGAACCGCCGCCATCCCGAACCGATCGCACCGCCACGGCCGAGATCATCGGAGCGGACGCACCGTCCGGACGACCGCACCGCGCCCGATGCGGGATCGGCGCCGGCGCGACCGGAGGCCGCCGGCGACCGGCGCCGAATCCCGAACGGGAAATGTAGCGATAACCGCAGAATTGTTCCTGGTCACAGCCGCAATCGCGCCCGGCATTTTGCGCGAGAACGCAACACGGTGGACCGCTCGGCATCCCATTGACCACGCTGAGTCACGTCCCCACATCCGGACGATCGTCCGGGTCGGACCACATCGGGAGGAACAATGCCACGTTCGATCAGCAAGGTCCGGACGGCCGGCCTCGTGCTGGCGGCGGCGACCGGCCTGAGCCTCGCCCCCGCGGCGGGTGCGAGCGCCGACCAGGCAGGGGTGGCGGGCTACATGCACCTCTGCCGGAACGGCGACCGCACCGCCTGCACCGCCTACTCGCCCGCGGGCGCCTGCCGGCCGATGGCACCCGCCGTCTTCAAGTCCGCGACCAACGGCTCGAACCAGGGCCAGATCGTCTACCCCTCGCACAACTGCAAGGGGCCGGGCAGGTACCTGCCGCCGGGGGCCCACGTGAACAACTACACGATCCAGAGCTACGAGCACAGCTAGCCCCTCGGCGGGTGGTCCGCGGTACCGCCGCCGACCACCCGCCGCGGACGGCCCGCCGCTAGTCGGTGAGGGCGGCGCGCTCGCGGGCGGCGCGTACCGCGGCGGACAGGCTCGCGATGTCGTAGGCGCCGTGGTGCCTGCGTCCGTTGATGAAGAAGGTGGGCGTGCCGGCCACGGTGCTGAGGTCGGCCGATTCGACGTCCGCGGCGACGCGCGGGGCACCGGCGTGGGCCAGCATGTCCCGTTCGAAACGCGGGCCGTCCAGCCCGATCTCGGCCGCGTACGCGCGCAGGTCCTCGAACCGCAGGGCGTCCTGACGGCTGAGCAGCAGGTCGTGCATGTCCCAGAAGCGGCCCTGGCGCGCGGCCGCCTCCGCGGCCTCGGCGGCGAGCCGGGCGTGGATGTGCACGTCGGGCAGCGGCAGGTGGCGCCACACGTAGCGGACGTCCCCGAAGTCGGCGAGGAGTTCGCGGACGACCGGCTCGGCCCGCCCGCAGTAGGGGCACTCGTAGTCGCCGTATTCGACGATGGTCACCGGGGCCTCCCTCGGCCCCCGCACATGGTCGCCGTCGGGGTCGACGGGCGTGGCCAGGTCGACGATCGCCTCCGCCTTCCCGAGCAGCGCCCGAAGGCGCAGCCGGGGCGGCAGCACGGCGATCACCGCGGTGACGAGGCGGGACGCCAGGAACGACAGCACCAGGGTGCTGAGGACGCCGATCTTGGCGTCGTCGAGCCGCGCGCCGTCGAAGGCGTGCGACGCGATGAGCAGGGAGACGGTGAAACCGGCGGCGGACAGCGTGCCCCCGGCGGCCAGGGCTCCCCAGCCGATCGGGAGCCGGACGCGTCCCCGGGAGGCGGCGATGGTCAGCGCGGCCGCCGCGACGACGCCGAGCGGCTTCCCGACGACGTAGCCGATGAGGATGCCGAGGGTGACGGGTGAGGTGAACGCCTGCGCCAGTTGTCCGCCGCTGAGGTCGATCCCGGCGTTGGCCAGTGCGAACACCGGGACCACCAGGTAGCTCGTCCAGGGGTGGTACATGCGCTGCAGGCGCTCGTTCGGGGAGATCGCCGACGCGATGCCGGCGCGCACGTCCCGTCCGAGCTCGGGGGTGGGCTGCTCGCGGAACAGCCGGAACAGGCCGCTGGCCTGTTCCAGGTCGGCGCGGGTGGCCGGGTAGGCGTAGGTGAGCAGCCCCATGGCCAGACCGGTCACGATCGGGTCGACCCCCGATTCGAGCAGGGCGGCCCACATGACGACGCCCAGCAGCGCGTAGACGGCGCCCGCGTGCACGCCGAGACGCCGGACGAGCAGGATGACGGCGAAGGCGGCGACGGCGACGAGCAGCGCGGACGCGGTGATGCGATCGCTGTAGGCGACGGCGATGACGCCGAGGGCCAGGAAGTCGTCGACGACGCTCAACGTCAGGATGAAGACCCGCAGGCCCGGCGGCATGCGGCGGCCGACGACGGCCAGCAGGCCGAGCGCGAACGCGGTGTCGGTGGACATCGCCACGCCCCAGCCCTGCTCCGTGCCGTGGCCGGCGTTGATCGCGAGGTAGAGGGCGATCGGCACGGCCATGCTGCTGAGCCCCGCGGCGAGCGGCAGGAGCAGCCGCCTGCGCTCGCGCAGTTCGCCGATGTCGAACTCGCGGCGGGCCTCCAACCCGACGACGAAGAAGAACAGCGTCATGAGTCCGCTGTTGACCCACTCGTGCAGGTCGAGCGAGATCCCGTACGAGCCGAGGCCGAAGGACAGGGGGGTGGCCCAGAACGACTCGTACGCCGAAGGCGCCGCGTTCGCCCACGCGAGCGCGGCGAGCGCCGCCGCCACCAGGACGGCGGCGCTTCCGGTCTCGGTGCGCAGGAAGTCCCGCAGCGGGGTGCGCGAGCCGCCGCCGCACCGCGTCTGCCCCGTGTAGCCGGCGGGTTCGAGGGCCATGGTCTCACGTACTCAATCGACGGTCGGCGCGTCCGCGACCAGTGTTCCAGCAGGTCACAGGCATAGGAGAGCTGGCCGGAATGCTAGCGGCCGCAGGCGGCGTCCCGTCGGACGTCCACATCATCGGCGCGGCCCCCGAGCAGCAGGACCGGCCCGACCGACGGCCGACACGCGGCGGTCGGGGGCGCTGCTTCGGGGTCGGTGAGCGCTCGCGTGGTGATGCCCTGTTCCCTGGCGGTGGGGCGACGCCGGTTCGTGTCAGGCGGAGTCGGCGCCGCTGCCCTTGTAGGAGCCGAGACCGTCGATGAGGTCGGTGAGGGCTTCATCTCCGGCGAACCGGTCGGCGTGCAGCTTGGCGATCTCGTCGCCGACGGCCGGGTCCTCGTCGTCGGTGAGGTCGAACGAGACCATGCTCTCCTTCCTGCGCGAGGTCCGCCGCGGCTTCGACAGCCCGTGGATCACCGCACTGATCAGGGAGAGCGGCCCCCGGACGGCCGAAAACGACGGGTTGCGCCAGGCCCTGGACAAGATCTGGCCCGCCCGCTTCCGCCTGTCGCGGGAGATCTTCGTGCGGGCGGTAGAGCGCGGTGACCTTCCTGGTCATCGCGGGCGCGCAGCGGTCCTGAGTCGATCACTCGCCGGCCGGGCACCGGAAGTGGCGTTTCCGCATATTGTAAGTTTGATTTACGCGCCGGGGGGACGGCGGAGGACGGACGAGCGGGAGTGGACATGACGGGACCAGCCACCGACGTGTGGACGGTGATGTCGACGGCGCGGACGATCCGCCGGTTCACCGACGAGCCGGTCGACGACGCGACGCTGGGCCGCTGCCTGCGGGCCGCGACATGGGCGCCGTCCGGCGCGAACGCGCAGGAGTGGCGGTTCATCGTGCTCCGGTCGCCGGAGTCGCGGGCCGTCGTCGCGAAGGCCGCGGAACAGGCGCTCCGGGTGATCGAACCGGTCTACGGGATGTCGCGTCCGGACGATCACGACGACAGCCGTCGCGCGCGAGCCGACCGCGCGACGTACGAGCTGCACGATCGCGCGGGCGAGTTCACGTCCGTGCTGTTCACCCAGAAGCGCTTCCCCACGGCGTCGGAGCTGCTGCTCGGCGGGTCGATCTTTCCGGCGATGCAGAACTTCCTGCTGGCGGCGCGTGCCCAGGGGCTGGGGGCGTGCCTGACCAGCTGGGCCTCGTACGGCGGCGAGCCGCTTCTGCGCGAGGCCGTCGGGGTGCCCGACGACTGGATGCTCGCCGGACACATCGTCGTGGGGCGTCCTCGGGGCGGTCACGGTCCGGTCCGCCGCCGTCCCGTCGAGGAGGTCGTCTACTCGGACCACTGGGACGAGCAGGCGAGACTCCCTTTCGAGAGCGAGGCTCCCACGTTGTGAGGACGGGGAGCGGCCGGAGTGTCAGCGCCCGGTCTCGCCGTCGATCAGTTCGCGGAGGATGTCGGCGTGGCCCGCGTGCCGTCCGGTCTCCTCGATCATGTGGGTGAGCGCCCAGCGGACGCTGGGAGCGGGACGTCCGGGCCGCGGCCGGGGCACCGGTGCGCCCAGGTCGGCGCACCCGTCGAGCACCTCGTTCGCGCGCTCGACCGCCTCCCGGTAGCGGGCGACGATGGTGGCCGCGCCGTCCTCCGGCGCCGCCTGGAACGTCGCCTGCCAGTCGGCGACGTCGTCCCCGAGGAACATCGAGCGTTCGACGAAGGTCAGGTGGTTGAGCAGGCCGAGCAGGTTCGTGCCCGACGGCACCGCGGCCGTTCGCGCCCGCGGTTCGGGTGCGCCGTCGACCTTCGCGGCGATCGACGTCCGGAGATAGTCGAGGAATCCGCGCAGGGTCTCGGCCTCGCCGCCGCCGGTCCGGGGCGGCGGGGTGTCGCCGCGGCGGTCGCGGCGCGTGGTGGTGGGCACGGTGGTCCCCTTCCTTCGTCGGGGCGGCGGCCGCCGCCGGGTCAGGCGGTGCGGCGGACGAGCAGGACGTGATCGACGACCTCGGCCGTCCGGCCGCCGGGTCCGGTCGCGATCCGGCGGGGTGCGTCGGCCCGCTCGACGGTCCACGCGGACGGGTCCAGGCCGATGCCGGCGGCGACCTCGTGCGGGCTCGGGTACCGGGCGTCGGCGTCCTGGTTCCACGACCACGGCGCGGTCGAGCCGTGGTCGACCACCAGCAGCCGCCCGTCCGGGCGCAACGCGTGCGCGGCGGAGCGCAGGACGGTCGCCCTGTCCAGGTCGAAGGGGGTGTGCAGGTAGTGGGCGCAGACGAGGTCGAACTCGCCCTGCGGGAAGGACGCGTGCAGGTCGTGCCGCACGGGGACGACGCGGTCGTCCAGGCCGTGCGACCGGGCGAGGGCGGCGAGCCGCTCGACCGCCACGGCCGAGATGTCGGCGGCGGTGACGCGCCACCCCCGGCGGGCCAGCCACAGCGCGTCGCCGCCGGCGCCGCATCCGAGGTCCAGCGCGTCGCCGGGCGGCAGGCTGGTGACCGTCTCGGTGAGGCGCGCGTTCGGCCGCGGGCCGTCGGCCGCCGGCCGGGCCGCGTAGAGGCCGTCCCAGAACGCGACCGCATCGGTGCTGCTCATCAAGCCTCCTCTGTCGGTATGCGCCCAGTCTTGCCATATGCGCCACGATCCGGCACGAAATCGTGCGGTTCTGGCAAATCGGCCCGTGGAGCGCGATCAGTGCCGCGTCGGAAGGGCCTTCTCTCGGCTGCGGGCCGCGCGTGCCGCACCGAAATGCGCCACGAGGGCGATCAGCAGGCCGGCGACGGAGATCGCGCCGATCACGACCATCCGGCCGTCCCGGCCGCCCGGCGCCCAGTCGAAAGCGCCCCACAGCAACGGCATGTCGTGGTCGAACAGGCCGCGCCACACCGCTTGGCCGAAGAGCGCCATGACGATCAGTCCCAGACCGTGGATGACGGACCACGCACCCTTTCTCATGACTGCTCCTCCGCATTCTTCTGGTGTTGCCGTGCCGGTTCCTGACGGATGTGCGCCCAGCCGCCGGAGGCCGTTCCGGCGAGTGCGATGAGTCCGAGGAGCGTCAACCGGCCGGCGAGGCCGCCGGGAACCCCGTTGAGGACGCCCCCGAGCGGCTCGGAGTCCTGGCTGAACAGACCGCGGATCATCGCTTGGGCCGACAGGGCGGCGATCACCATCCCGCCCGCCTCCAGGGCCGCACAGCCGCCCTTGCTCATCGCGTTTCCCCGTTTCGTGTCCGGTTGTTTCGGCACGTGAACGAGTCTGCGTCGTCCGGTGCCGCCGGCACATCGGCCCGGCGGCTCGAGCAGCCTTCGACCGAAGTCGAAGCGGTACTACGACCCTGGTCGAGGGCATGACGGGCCTCAGGTCCGCCGCGCCGGACGCACGGGCTCGCGATAATGGCCAGGTGAACACCGACGACGCGCCGCGGCTCGGAGGGTGGCGGCAGGCATGGCGGCTCGCGGCGGCCGCGGCGCTGGGCGTCCCGGTCTGGCTCACCGTCGGTGTGCTGCTGGAGCGGCAGGGGGAGGCGACCGGGACGTCCTCCTGGTTCGTCACCGGTGATCCGCCGGTGGCCTTCGGCTGCCTGGTCGCGCTGCTGTGGCGGCGGCGGTTCCCGCTCGCCGTCGCCATGACGGTCGTGATCGCCTCGACCGCGTCGGCGCTCGCCACCGGCGCCGCGCTGCTGGCGCTGTGCTCGATCTCCACGCGTCGCCGTCCGGTGGAGATCGTCGTCGTCGGGTCGGCCTACGTGACCGCGTCGCAGTTCACCGGCGGCTTCTACCCGATCGAGAATCCGCCCGGCTCGATGTGGCTCGAACTCGCGTTGCCGACGCTGACCGCGGGCATCGCGGTGGCCATCGGCATGGCCGTCGGCTCGCGGCGGGTCGAACTGCGGTCCCTGCGAGACCGGGCGGAGAGCGCGGAACGCGAGCAGACCGCACGGGCGGCGCAGGCACGGGCCCTGGAACGCAACCGGATCGCCCGGGAAATGCACGACGTGCTCGCACACCGGATCTCCCTGGTCGCCATGCAGGCCGGAGTGCTGGACCATCGCAGTGATCTGCCCGTCGAGGAGAACCGCGTGCTGATTCGCGGTATCGCCGACGGTTCCCAGCAAGCGTTGGAAGAACTACGGGACGTTCTCGGCGTGCTCCGAGCCGACCCGGGGCGTCCGGAACCACCGCAACCCTCGCTCGACCGGATACCCGAACTGGCGGCCGACGCCCGCACGTCCGGACTGGACGTCACGCTCACCACGACCGTGACGGGAAAGCCGCCCGAGGTCGCCGGACGGACCTGCTACCGGATCGTCCAAGAAGGGCTGACCAACGCCGCCAAACACGCCCCTGGCTCACATGTGGAAATCGTTCTCGAAGGAGCGGTGGGCGCCGAACTGAGCGTTCGCGTCCGCAACTCCCCAGGAGCCAGGACGACCGCGCAACCGCCGACGTCGGGGTTCGGACTGCTCGGCCTCGCGGAACGCGTCGCACTCGCCGGCGGAGAACTCGACCACCACCCGACCGCCGACGACGGATACGTCCTCACCGCGCGACTGCCCTGGCCGAAGCACGGCCATGAGAAGGGGGAATGAGTGGACACCGAGGGGGAGCCGGTGCGGGTCGTCATCGTCGACGACGACCGGCTGGTGCGGATGGCGCTGCGTCTCATCATCGACGGCGAACCGGACCTGACCGTCGTCGCGGAGGCGGCCGACGGGGACGCCGCGCTCGCCGTGGTGGACGAGCGGCGGCCGGACGTCGTCCTGATGGACGTGCGCATGCCTCGCCGGGACGGGCTCAGCGCCACCCGGGAGCTCCTCGCCCGGCCGGCGCCGCCGCGGGTGCTCATGCTGACCACGTTCGACTCCGACGATCTGGTGCTCGGCGCGCTGCGCGCCGGGGCACTCGGGTTCGTCCTCAAGGACACCCGGCCGCCGCTGATCATCGACGCGGTGCGGACGGTCGCGGAGGGGAACCCCGTGCTGTCTCCGGCGGCCACGGCCCGGGTGATCGCCGCGGCCACGGGGCCGCACTCGTCCGCCGCCCGCGCCTCGGCCCGCGAGGACGCGCGGCGGCAGCTGTCCACGCTGACCGAACGGGAACTCGCCACCGCCAGGGCCATCGCGGACGGGCTCGGCAACCCGGAGATCGCCGAGCGGCTGCACATCAGCGTCGCGACGGTCAAGGCGCACACCGGCAACCTGTTCGCCAAGCTGGAGGCCGAGAACCGGGTGCAGATCGCGCTCCTGGTCCGCGACGCGGAGGACTGACCGGCACCGCGGGGAGCACCGAACGAGAACGTCCAGGTCGCGGGGACCTGGACGTTCTCGGACGGTGCCGGGATCACCGGCGGCGGCGGATCTGGCCGGTGCGGGCGGCGTGCCGCAGGAACAGGACGGTCGGCGGCAGGCACACGAGCAGCGCCAGCAGGCTCGCCTCGGGTCCGAACGCGCCGCCGGTCAGCAGCGACGGGCCCGACAGCGTCGTCTCCAGCAGCCCGTCGGCCGGGGCGTCCGAGCCGCTGACCGCGACGCCGAAGACGCCGGCCAGGCTGAAGTTCCAGGCGAAGTGGAGGCCGATCGGCAGCCACAGGGAGCGGGTGGCGACGTAGGCGGCGGCCAGCATGGTCCCGCCCGTCAGCGCGATCGCGAGCGTGCCCCACAGCGTGGCGTTGGCGTTGACCAGGTGCGTCGCGCCGAACAGGACCGAGGACGCCACCAGGGCGGCCACGGTGCCGGCGCGTTCCTCCAGGATGCGGAACACGACCCCGCGGAACAGCACCTCCTCGACCGCCGCGACGCTCGCCATCATCCCGGCGGCGGCCGCGAACCCGCCGAAGGACCCCCAGGACAGGTCCTTCCAGCCGCCGAACACGGCGATGACCAGCAGCACCGTGGCGAACGCGCCGACCCCCAGCAGCGCCCCGCGTCCCATCAGGGACCATCTGCCCGCCGGGTCGAGCTCGGGGACGCTCGTTCGCAGCTCGACGGCTCTGGAGAGCCGGTCGTACCCGGTGACGGCGGCGACGGCGAGGCCGATCCCCACGGGCAGCGCGAGGAGCGCGACGGGCGCGACGAGCCGGTTGATCCCGGAGATCACCGCGATCGCTCCGAGCAGCGCGAGCACCAGGACCGGGACGCGGAACGCGCGCAGCCGGAGCCGGCCGGTGGTCGTCCCGGTCCGCTGGACGGGCCCGCCCAGTGTGTTCGTGTGCGCCATGTTTCCGGCCTTCCCGATCGGTGTCCGCGAGGCGGCTGCTTCGCGACCCAACGGAGATTAGGCAGCGCGGACGGGCCCGGACATCCCGCTGCGGGGATCAGTCGCCGGTAGCTCGCGCGGGGGACGGGCCGCCGGTCAGCGGCGGGCGGCGCGCAGGAGCAGCAGGCCCGAGGCCAGCACCGCGGCGGACGTCGCGCCGTGGACGCCGAACGCCGCCGCCTTCGAGCCGTGGTGCGCGAGGATGGTCAGCATGTCGCCCGCCGGGATCGCCGCGAACGCGAGCATCACCCAGCCGAGCGCCTCCCGCCTGCCCTTGGCCAGCAGCGCGAGGACGGCGAGGCCGGTGCCGAGATCGCGCACGCCCTTGATGTTCAGCCACGCGGCGTCCTCGCCCTCCGGCCACGCGGGAAGGCCGAAGGACGACGCGGTGCCCACCGGGTCGATGAGGTAGCTCAGCCCGACGTAGGTGATGCCGACGCCGGTGAGCACGGCGAGCGCGGTGCCCGTGCGGGACGTCCGGACGTCCTCGCGGAGCCGGCGCATCCGGGCGGCGTGGCGGCGTGCCCCGAAGCGCCGCCAGAACGCGCGGGCGGGCGCGGGCAGCCCGGCGAGGAACTCCGCGCGCTCCCGCGGGGTCGCGTCCTCCAGGACGACGCCGAGGAGGGTGAGGAGCTTCGTCTTGGGGGTGTGCTGGACGAAATGGTCGCCCTGCTTGTTCCATTCGGCCTCGGTGAGGTGCCGTTCGGCGATCGGCAGCAGGTGCGCCTCCTCGTCGTCCAGGTGCTCGACCAGGACGGCCCGGTGCTCGGCGAGCGCGGCGACCAGGGCGTCGCGGACGGCGGG
Organism: Actinomadura cremea; assembly: GCF_014648495.1. Lineage (GTDB taxonomy): Bacteria > Actinomycetota > Actinomycetes > Streptosporangiales > Streptosporangiaceae > Spirillospora > Spirillospora cremea. The sequence continues at coordinate 175,262 of NZ_BMRF01000001.1, read as the reverse complement.
GTCGGCCGTCCGCGCCCACGGGCCGGCGAGGTCGCGCAGCCGCGCGATGGTCGCGGCGACCCGCTCGTGCTGGGCCTCCATCCGCAGCACGACGTCGGCGTCCAGGTCCACCCGCGACAGCAGCAGCGGCCAGATCAGCTCGTCCTCGCCGTGGTGGTGGTTGTGCAGGCCGAGCAGGTAGTCCGCGAGGTGCGCGGCGACGGCGCGGGCGCGGCGGCGGTCGCCGGGCCGGGTCGCGCCGACCAGCTCGGCCAGCACGCGCGACTCGCGGCGGAGCCCCCGGTGGATGACGACCATGCCGTGGGTGAAGGAGGTGGTGATCGTGCCGGTGCCGGTGCCGGTGCCGGTGCCGGTGCCGGTGCCGGTGTCGGTGCTGGTGTCGGTGCTCATGTCCCCAAGACTGGGCCGGACGCCTTGGAACCGGCTTGGAACGTGACTTGGAGCCGGCTTGGGGACCGGGACGGGCGGTTACGATCGATCCGACATGGTGGGGATTCGGGTGCGGATTCGGGTGCTCGGTACGTTCGAGGCCGAGGTGTCGGGCGTCCGGGCGGCGCTCGGCGGGCCCCGGCAGCGGGCCGTGCTGGCGCTGCTGGTCGCCGCGCGCGGGCAGGTGGTGTCGGTCGACCGCCTGATCGAGGATCTGTGGCACGGCGAGCCCCCGGCCCAGGCCGTCACCACCCTGCAGTCCTACATCTCCAACCTGCGCAGGCTGCTCGAGCCCGAACGGGCGCCGCGCGCCCCGGCGCGGGTGCTCGTCTCGGTCGCGCCCGGCTACGCGCTGCGCCTCCCGGACGACGCCGTGGACGCGTGGCGGTTCGGCGCGCTCGTCCGGGAGCCGGACCGTTCGGCGGAGGCGCTCGCCCTGTGGCGGGGACCGGCGTTCGCGGAGTTCGCCGACGCGGAGTGGGCGCGGGCCGAGATCGTCCGGCTGGACGAGCTGCGGCTGGCCGCCCGGGAACGGCACGTCGCGGGCATGCTGCGGGCGGGCGACGCCGCCGGGGCCGTGCCCGAGGCCGAGCTCCTCACCCGCGACGCGCCGCTCCGCGAGGAGGGGTGGCGGCTGCTGGCGCTCGCGCTGCGGGGCGCGGGCCGTCAGGCCGACGCCCTCGCCGTCCTCCGCCGGGCCCGCGCCACGCTCGCCGACGAGCTCGGCCTCGACCCGGGGCCCGCGCTGGCCGACGTGGAGACGGCGATCCTGCGGGGACGCGCGGACGTCCTCGACCTCCCCTCGCCCGCCCCGTTGCCGGCGCCCGAGCCCGCCCCCGAACGGGAGCTCTTCCTCGGCCGCGACGGCGAACTGGCCGCGCTGACCGACCTCGCCGACCGCGGCGGCCTGCGCGTCGCGCTCGTCACCGGTGAGGCCGGACTCGGCAAGACCGCGCTGCTGGCCCGGCTCGCGGAGGTCCTGGAACGGCGCGGCCGGCTCGTCGTGACCGGCCGCTGCCCGCAGAGCGAGAGCGCGCCCGCCGCCTGGGCGTGGACGGAGGCCCTCACCGCGCTCGCCCGGCACGAACCGGCCCCCGGCGAGGTCGCCCCGCTGCTGCGGGACGCGGCCGCCGCCGAGCCCCGCGACGCCACGGGCGGACGGTTCCGGCTGCACCGGGCCGTCTGGACGTGGCTGAACGACGCGGCCCGGCGCCGTCCGCTCGCCGTCATGCTCGACGACCTGCACTGGGCCGACGCCGAGACCCTCGCGCTGCTCGCCGCCGCCGCCGGGGACGGGCCGCTGCTCGTGGTCGCCGCGTTCCGCGCGGAGGAAACCGGCGCGCGCCTCACCGAGACCCTCGCCGTGCTGGCCCGCCGGTCCCCGCTGCGGCTGCCGCTGCGCGGGCTGCCCGAACCGGCCGTCGCCCGGATCATCGCCGCCGAGGGCGCCGCCGGCGTGGACGCCGCCACGGTCGCCGCGCTCGCCGAACGGACCGGCGGCAACCCCTTCTACGTGCGGGAGAGCGCGCGGCTGCTCGGCGGCGAGGGCGCCCTCGTGGCGACCTCGCGGGTTCCCGAGGGGGTGCGGGACGTGCTGCGCCGCCGTCTCGCGCGGCTGCCCGAACCCGCCGTCGCCGTCCTGCGGCTGGCCGCGGTCGCGGGCGCCGAGGCCGACGTGGACGCGCTCGTCCGGGCCGCCGACACCGGCGAGGACGAGGTGCTGGACGCGCTCGACGCGGGGCTCGTCGCCGGGCTGCTCACCGAACCCGCGCCGGGCCGCGTCCGGTTCGCGCACGCGCTCGTCCGGGACACGATGGTCGCCGACCTCAGCGCGCTGCGCCGCACCCGCATGCACGCCCGGCTCGGCGCGGCCCTCGAACGCCTGACCCCGCACGACGCGCCCGCGCTGGCGCACCACTTCCACCGCGCCGCGTCCGCCGCGACCGCCGCCAAGGCCGTCCGGTACGCGATCCGGGCCGCCGACCTGGCCGAGCACCGCTACGCGCACGAGACGGCCGTCGGGCTGCTCACCCGGGCGCTGGAGTCGTTCGACCGCGACCCGGACCGGGACGACGCCGCCCGCGTCGACCTGCTGGGCCGCCTGCTGCGCGCGCAGATCCGCGCGGGCGCGCTCCAGGACGCCCGCGCCACCCGCGGCCAGGCCGTCGACCTGGCCGAACGAGCCGGACGCGACGACCTGCTGCGCGCCGCCTTCACCGCGTGGACCGAACCCGTCCCCTGGTTGCAGCGCCCCTACGGCACCGTCGACGACCGCGTCGTCGGCCTGCTCTCCCGCCTCCTCGACCGCGACGGCCTCGCCCCGGACGTCCGCTGCCGGCTCCTCAACGCCCGCGCCGCCGAGCTGTCGGGCACGGGGGACCCGCGCGCGCGGGCGGGCGCGGAGCAGGCCGCCGCGATCGCGCGCGACCTGGGCGACCCCCGGCTGCGCGTGCTGACGCTTTTCACGCTCCTCCGCGAACTCGACCGCCGCGACGCCGCAGTCTGGACGGAGCGGGCCCGCGAGCTGCGCGTCCTCGGCACCGAGCACGACATGCCCGCCGCGCGCTGGTCGAGCGCCTACAACCTCGCCGCGATCGCCGTGCACGGGCAGCGTCCGGACGAGGCGCGCGGCCGCGTCGCCGAGGCCGCCGAGCTGGCCGCCCGGTACCGGATGCCCGAGGCGGCGGCCGTCTCCGAGATCGCGCTGGCCGCGCTCGCCCACGCGGGCGGACGCCTCGACGACGCCGAACGCCGGTACGGCGCGGCGACCGCGGCGATGGCCGCGCAGGGCTCCCTGCACGCCGCCGGGTTCGTGCTGCTCGCCCGCGCGACGCTGGCCGTGTCGCGCGGGACCCTGCACGCGTTCGCGGACGAGGCCGGGAACGTCCCGCCCGAGCTGCTGCCGGTCGCCGCCGACGTCCTCGCCGCCGCGCACGCCGCCGCCGGGCGCCCGGACGAGGCGCGGCGCCTGCACCGTTCGGCGAAGGCGATCCACCCCGACTACTTCTTCACGGCGTTCAGCACGTTCCGCGCCATGACGGTGATGGCCCTCGGCGACGTGGACGAGGCGGCCGAGGTGTACGCGGAGCTGCTCCCGTACCGGGACGGACCGCCCGCCGGGCTGGAGAGCCTGTCGGTCGCCATGGCCCCGCCCGCCCGCACCCTCGGCGACCTCGCCCGCATGCTCGGCCGGGATCCGGCCCCGCACGTCGAGCGCGCCGCCGAGATCTCCGCCCTGTGGGCCGCGGAGTAGCGGGCCCGTTCGCTGCGCGGCGCACGACCGGCGGGGAGTCCGGCGGGCCGGTCTGGACGCGATCATGGACAGCGCGATGCGCGTCCACCCTCTTCGGCGACGACGAGGAAGCGCAGCCCGACGGCCTGCGGCTCGGCCTGGAGATGCTCCTGGACGGCCTGCCGGCCCGCGTCCGGCCCACCCGCCGGTGACCACGGACCGTCCTCCCCGGCCGGACGACCCGGTCAGGCCGGGCTTCGGACGGGCGCGGCCTCCCACACGAACCCGTCCGGGTCGGTGACGGGGGCGCCGCCGCCGACCAGCACGAGCCGGTGCGAGCCGGTGCCCTCCTGGGCGACGCCGGTGTCCTTGGCGAGGGCGCGGCGCGGGTAGAGCGCCAGCGTGACGGCCGACGACGGGGTGTCGAACTCGGCGTACTTGCCGCCGAAGCTCTTCGCGACGGTCAGGCCGCGGTCGACGTAGAACCGCTTGCTCGCCTTGACGTCCGCGACTCCCAGCAGGAGCGTGATCTGGTCGAACTCCCGGGCGGCGGGCGTGGAGTCCTTCTTCTTGGACGACGCGACCTTGCAGATCGTCCCGTCCGGGGCGCGGACGACGCCGCCGTAGCCCCAGAACGACTTCGCGGCGGGCTTCAGCGTCGTGGCGCCGGCGTCGACGGCCGCGCCGATGAGGGCGTCGACGTTGCCGGGCTGGGACGCGACGAGCGACAGCGCGAAGCCGCGGAAGCCGGTGGTCGGCTCGTCGGAGGCGCGGACGCGCACGTAGGGGGCGAGGCCGAAGGACGCGTAGAAGGACTCGGCGGCCGCGGGGTCGGAGACTTCCAGGACGGCGGATTCGAAGGAGGTCATGGCGCTTCTCTTTTCGGTGAGGTGGGTGTTCAGCGGTCCTGGATGAGCCCGAGGACGTTGCCGTCGGGGTCGGTGACGGTGGCGACCAGGCGTCCGGCGCCGACGTCGTGCGGGGCCTCCCTGACGGTCGCGCCCGCGGCGGCCAGGTCGGCGACCTTCGCCTCGATGTCCGGCACGTGCCAGTAGGCCACCGGCGAGGTCAGGCCCTGCGGTCCGCCGCCCGGGACCAGCCCGATGTGCTGCCCCCCGACCTCGAACCCGACGTAATGGGACGAGTCGGTCTGCGGCGCCTCGCCGAGCAGGGCGGCGTACACCGCCTTGGCCTTCGCCAGGTCGCTCACGGGATGCAGCACGGTCCTGATCCCCCGCCCGGAAGGGTCGCTCATGGTCGCTCCTGGAGTCGTGGGCCGCGTCGACCCGTCGTTCAACTGCTCCAAGCCTCGCTCCACGCTCGCCCCGGACACATCCGTGGCGACCACGGATCCGCCTACGGAGCGCGGGCACGGACCCTGCCCCGAGGGCGTACGGCAGAATGCGACCGTGGATGTTTCGCCCCGGGAAGCCGAGGTGCTGGAGCTGGTCGGGGACCACCTCAGCAACGCCGAGATCGCGGCACGCCTGTTCATCTCGGTCCGCACCGTCGAGAGCCATGTCTCCGCACTGCTGCGGAAGCTGGACGTCCCGGACCGGCGGGCGCTCGCCGGGCGAGCCGCCGCGAGCCGGCACGCCGCCGGCGCGGCGCACCCGGCGCCCGTCCTGCCGGCCCCGCTGACCTCGTTCGTCGGCCGGGCGGGCGAGCGCGCCGAGCTGACCGAGATGATCACGAAGTACCGGCAGGTGACCGCGGTCGGGCCGGGCGGAGTGGGGAAGACCCGGCTCGCGCTGACGGTCGCCGCGGACGCGTCCGGCGCGTTCGCGGACGGGGCGTGGTTCGTCGACCTGGTGCCGGTCACCGACCCGGGGATGGTCGCGGACGCGGTCGCCGCCGCGCTCGGCCTCGGCGAGCAGCCCGGCCGCGGCATGGACGGGTCGGTGGCCGCGGCGCTGGCCGACCGGCACGCCCTGCTCGTCCTGGACAACTGCGAGCAGGTGCGGGACGGCGTGGCGCTGTTCCTGGAGCGGCTGCTCCCGGCGTGCCCCCGGGTGGCGGTGCTGGCCACGAGCCGGGCCCGGCTGATGGTGCCGTTCGAGCGGGCGTACGAGGTCCCGCCGCTGTCGCTGTCCGACGACGCGGTCGCGCTGTTCAAGGAACGGGCGACGGCGATCGGCTGGCCGCTCGACCCCCCGCTGCACGACCACATCCGCTCGATCTGCGAGCGGCTGGACGGCATGGCGCTGGCGATCGAGCTGGCCGCCGCCCGGTACCCCACGCTCGGGCTGGACGGCCTCACCGCCGCCCTGGCCCAGCCGCTGCGGACGCTCACCGGCGGCTCCCGCGCGGACGACCGGCACCGTTCGGTGCGGGCGGCGGTGGACTGGAGCCACACCCTGCTGGAACCGGCCGACCGCGAGCTCCTGCGGCGCGTGTCGGTGTTCGTGGCGCCGTTCACCGCCTCGGCGGCGGCGGAGGTGGCCGGCGCCGACGCGGTCGTCGTCGCCGACGGGCTGGCCCGCCTCGCGGAGCAGAGCCTGCTGGCCGTCCGGGCGTCCCCCGGCGGGACCGAGTACCGGGCGCTGGAGACGATCCGCCAGTACGGGACCGAGCGGCTCACCGAGGCCGGCGAGCTGGCCGGCGCCCGCACCCGGCACCTGCGCTGGTGCCTGGCCAGGGCCGAGGGCCTCGCCGCCGCCGGAGCGGACTGGCGCCCCCGGTTCGACGCCGTCGCCGACGACCTGCGCGCCGCGCTCGCGTGGGCGGCCGACGAGCCGGACCACCGCGCGGACGCGCACGACCTCGCGCGGCACCTGGCGGAACTCGCCTTCACCCGCAACCTCGTCGGCGAGTCCCAGCAGCGGTACGAGCAGGCGGCCGCGCTCGCCGCCGACCCGGCCGCCGCCGCGGCGATGCTCCGGCACGCCGCCGCCGTCGCCGGGTGCCGCATGCACGGCGACGACGCGTACCGCCTGCACCGGGCCGCCGCGGACGCCGCCGCCCGGTCCGGCGACGCCGCCCGCGCCGCCGCCGACCTGGCGACCGCCGCGACGACCGTGTACCGGTTCTCGGGCACGTTCGTCCGGACGCCGTCCCCCGGCGAGACCCTCGCGCTGATCGCCGAGGCGCGCGGGCCCGCCGGTGCCGACCCCGCCGCACGGGCGGCCGTCGCGCTGGCCGAGGCCGCGTCCGTCGCCGACGCGTTCGGCGCCGACCAGGACCCGCACGCCGACGTCGTGGCGGAGACGCTCGCGCGCGCCGAACGGGCGGTCGACCTCGCCCACGGCACCGGCGACCCGCCCGCCGAGTCCGCCGCGCTCGACGCGCTCGCGGCCGTCCAGAGCTGGGTCGGCGACACGTTCGCCGCCGCCGCCACGGCCCGCCGCCGCGTCACCCTCCTGTCGTCCGCGCCGGCCACGCCCGCCGTCACGCACGAGCTCGTCCAGGCCCTCGGCGAGGCGGCCCAGACCGGCATCGGCGTCGGGGACCTGCCCGGCGCCCGCCGGTGGGCGCGGCGGCTCGCCGACCACCCGTCGCTGGCCGAGGTGGGGCACCGCGCGACGAGCTGGCTGCTGGTCGCCGACGCCCTGGCCGGCGACGCCGCCGGCGTGCTCACCGGCGCCGTCCGGTTCCTGGACGCCTGGCGGCGGTGCGGCAGCCCCGTCTGGCCGGACCTCGAACCGGCGGTGGCCGCCGTCGCGATGGTCCACGGCCTGCGCGCCGACCGGGACGCCCGGCACGAGTGGAACACGGTCCTGGACCGCTTCGGCACGTCACCGAACCGGGTCCACGGCCACGGCGCGGTCTTCGACGCGATGCGCCTGCTCCACCACGGGCGGGCGTCCGAGGCGCTGGAGCGGACGGCCGCCGAGCCCGGCGAGGTGTGGAGATGGGTCACCTGGACCTGGCTCCACTGGTACGTGGCGCTGCGCGCGGAGGCCACCGTGCTCGCCGGGGGCCCCGACGCCCGCGCCCGGCTGGCCGGCGCCCGCGAGCTCACGGCGGGCGATCCGGTCGCGGGCGCCATCGTGGAGCGCGCCGGGGCGCTGCTCGACGGCGACCCGGAGCGGCTGCTCGCCACGGCGGCCGCGTTCGACGCCGCGGGCTGCCCCTACCAGGCGGCCCGGACCCTGGTCCTCGCGGGCGGCGAGCACGCCGCCCGCGGAACGGCCGCCCTCGCCGCCCTGGGCCTCGCCTGATCGCGGGGCACGGGCCTCCACCGGCCGGAGGCCGGCGCGGCGTCAGCGGCTCACGGCGGTCGCCCGCTCCGCGCGGGGGGCGGCGGCCCGGACGTACCGAGGCCACCGCCGTCCCCGTGGCCGTCAGGGACGAGGGACGCAGCACGGCACGACCCCGATCCTCACGCCAGGACCTTGCCGGAGGGGGCTTCACTCCAGCTCGGGCCAGTGCGCGGTGCCGTGCACCGGCAGGATCGCCTTGACGCGGCAGCCCATGGCGCCGATCGCGGGGAGCAGCGCGTCGCGCACCCGCGTGTCCGCCCCGGGCGGGTAGGCGACCCGGATCTGGTGCCCGTAGGCCGTCTCGTAGGTCAGTGTCCACCGGCCGTCGGCCGCGGCGAAGTGGTCCTGCCGGGCGCCGTCCGCGCCGGTGAAGCCGCCACGGGCGCCGGTCGGTGCCAGGCTTCGGCGCAGGATGCGGAGCCGCTCGTCGTACGGCGGCGCGCCTTCCGCCTCCGTCAACTGCAGATATACGTGGACGTCCTTGCGGTAGGGGTCGAACCAGGGCCCGTCGACGTCCGAGCCGTCCTCCCGCTTCCTCGCCGCCAGATCGTCGACGAGCCCGGTGAGGACGGCGGCGACGCCGCCCTCGGGATGCTCGAACTCGTCGTCGCGCGTCCAGTAGACGGTCTTCCAGCGTTCTGGGGAGCCGGCGGGCTCGGTCAGCCAGCACAGCGCCCCGCCGATCGAGTCCGATCCCCACAGCACCAGCCCGCCGGGCTCGGGGTGGACGGGATGCGGGCAGTTCTCGCCCGCGTCCCGGAGCATGAACCGGAGGTCTTCCAGCCGGCCGGGATTCTCCTCGATCATCTCCTCCGGGGTGCAGCAGGAGAACTCGTCGCAGAACGTGCCGCGCCCGTACCGCCGGGCGATCTCGGTGAACTCGCGGGGGAGGGCCAGCCCGAGCGCGTCCTCCACCCGCGTCCAGTCGGCGTCGGCGTCCACCGGCGACGCGGGCGGCGGTACGAGCGCCAGCAGCCTTTCGAGTTCCGTCATGACCGCAGACCCTAACCGCGCCGTCCGGGCTCATCCGGATCACGCGACCACGCCGGAGCCCTGGTTCGCGGCCGCGGAGACGGCTACGCTCCGCTCGGGCGATGCTTCCAGGGCCGGGAGGCGAGATGCGAGCGGTTGTCCACGACGAGTACGGCTCGACGGATTCCCTGCGGGTGGAGGACGTGCCGACGCCGTCTCCGGGGCCGAAGCAGGTCCTCGTGCGGGTGGTGGCGACGTCGGTCAATCTGTCGGATTGGGAGACCCTGCGCGGCACTCCGCTGTACTCGCGGATCGGCGGGCTGCGCAGGCCGGCGCGCAGGACGCTCGGCTCGGACATCGCCGGACGGGTGGAGGCCGTGGGCCCGGGGGTGTCCCGGTTCCGCGCGGGGGACGAGGTGTACGGCGACAATCTCGGCCTGAAGGGAGGCTTCGCCGAGTTCGCGGTGGCGCCCGAGTCGGCCCTCGCTCCCAAGCCGGAGCGGCTGACCTTCGCCGAGGCGTCGACGATTCCGCAGGCGGGCGCGATCGCGCTGCAGGGAACGGCTCCCGCCGGTACGGGGCGCCGGATGCTGATCAACGGGGCCGGCGGTGGCACGGGATCGTTCGCGATCCAGCTCGCGAAACGTGCCGGCGCCCATGTGACCGGTGTCGACAACGCCGCCAAGCTCGACTTCATGCGGTCGCTGGGCGCCGACGAGGTGATCGACTACCGGACGCACGACTTCGCCCGGACCGGCGAGCGGTACGACCTCGTGCTGGATCTCGTCGCCTCCCGCTCGCCGCTCGCCTGCGGGCGGGCGCTGGCCCGCGGCGGCCGCTACCGGTGCGTGGGCGGCCCCGTGCCGGTCATGCTCGGCGTCGCGACGATCGGCTCGATCGCCGCCCGGCTCACCGGGCGGAGGATGGGCGTTCTCGTCGTGCGTCCGGGACCCGAGCGGTTCGGGCCGCTCGCCGACCTCTGCGTCGCGGGCGGGATCGCCGTCCACATCGACCGCACCTTCGCACTCGACGAGGTACCCGAGGCACTGCGCCACGTCGGCGAGGGGCACGCCCGCGGCAAGGTGGTCGTGACGCCGCCCTGACGCGGGGGGCACCGCGGACCGCCGGGACGCGACGTGGCGCGACGTGGCGCGCCTCACTCGGGCCGATCTGCGGAGGAACGCTGACGCGCTACGGCACGGTGTCGCACGTCTTGCCCGGCATGCCGATCTGGGCCTGGTACATCATGCGGACCTCGTCGTGGCCGACCAACGGCGTGCACCCGGGCGGCGACGTCGGCGCCGAACCCGCCGCACAACTCCACCAGGGCCGCGCCTTCCCGGACCAGCCGGACGGCCACCGGCGCCGCGTCGTCCGCGTCGTCCGGGTCCGGCACGGCGACCAGGACCACCCGGCGGGCCGCGCACCACATCTCCGTCAGCCACCTGCACCGCCTGTTCCAGCCGGACGGCATCCCGGTCGCGGCCCGGATCGTCCATTTCGGCCGATGTCATTGGGTGATCGCATCGTGGGGACGAGCGGCAGTGGATAGCCTGCTGTCGAGGACGGCCTGAGATGCTTGCGACGTTCCTCGGCTGAAGGCCGGTGGCCGCACCGCTTCTCGGCAGCATGTACCGATCTCGAAGAGGTGTCCTCATGGCGGCTGCTCTCGCGGATTCGCACGTTCGCGATGAGCGATGAGTGCGAGATCGATGCGGCGAAGCCTCGCCGAGGCGGCCGCCCGCCCGCACCGTGAGGCACTCTTCGCCCTTGCGGCCCGGTCGGCGGACGCGGCGGTGGTCGCCGTCCCGTCCGCCGCCGGGCGCGAGAACCACCTGACTTCGCGGCCGAGGCGCACCACCTTATGACCGCATGACCGAGGCGCCGTGTGTGGTTCTTGCACCGAGCTCCGTGTGCCGGGAGCACTTCTTCTCGCCGTCCGCCGAGCGAGACGAAGGAGGTCGGTCCGATTCCCCGTTTGGAGTGATCAATGCGTGTTCTGCTCGTCTCGGACAACTATCCGCCGAACAGGGACGGCGTCGCGACCTCTGTCGCGTCCTTGGCCGCCGGTCTTCACGAGGCGGGCCATGACGTTGCGGTGCTCGCTCCCCGCGCGGGGACGCCGATGCCCGCCGAACGGCATGCCACCTACCTCGCGCCCTCCTTCGCGACGGGGCAGGGAGGCTACAGGTTCGGCTGGTTGTCACCGAAGGCGCTTGCGCGGGTAGTCCAGCACCACAAACCCGACGTGGTCCACATCCACACGCTGGGTTCCTTGGGCCTGCAGGCGGCGAAACACTGCCGACGGTCGGGATTGAAATGCGTACTCACCTGGCACACGGACCTGCTGGCGTACCGGGAGGCGTACCCGGTCCTCAAGCTGGGGATCCCGGTCATATACGCGAACAGCCTCCTGCCCCACAACGTTCCCGGAACCGCGAAGACGCTGGGAAGGACGGCCCTGGCGACGCTGGCCGGAGATAACATCACGCCGCATTACCGGCAGATGTTGTCGAGTGTGGCGGCGCCCTTCGAGCGGATCATCGTGCCGTCGGAGAAGACCGCGTCGGCGGTGCTGGAGATGGTGCCTACCTGCGCCCCCTGCGTCATTCCCAGTGCGGCCGTACGCCACGGGCCGCTGGACCGCCCGTCGATGCGGCGACTACAGGCGATGCAGCAGCTCATGCATCATGGTGAGTCGGTCATCGCATACGTGGGCCGTATCTCTTCGGAGAAGAACGTCGAAACACTGCTGCGCACACTGGCCCGTGAGGTGCTGCCGGCCGTCCCGGACGCCAAGTTGAACATCATCGGGGACGGTCGCAGGGCAGCGTACGAGCGTCTGGTCAGAGCGCTCGGCATCACGCACGCCGTGGCGTTCACGGGACCCGCCCCTCCGGAACACGTGGGGCACCTGCTCGGCTCCTGCGGCGTACTCGCCCACCCGTCACTGACCGAGACGCAGGGGCTCGTCATCGCCGAAGCGGCGTTGGCGGGGGTCCCGGCGGTCGTCCTGGACACCCAACTCGAAGGCGTGGTGCGGAACGGCCACACCGGATATGTCGCTGACTCGGTCGACGGTTTCGGTGCGGCCCTGATTCATCTCCTGGAACGTCCGGACATCAGGAAGGAGCTGGGAGTCAACGCGCAGAACCTGGCCTTTGAATACACGTCTGCGCAATACGCGTCGCGGGTTATCGACGTCTACGACGAGATCACGGGATCGCGTTGACCCTTGGCGTGATCCTGCGCCTCCGATGACCGGCCGACGATCTCCCACGGCGCGGGCGAGTGGGCGGGGCCGCATCCCGGTCGGCAACGTGGCCCCCGACCTGGCGGGTCGGGGGCCACGTACGTGCGCACTGACGGACGCGGTCAGCGCCTGACGGCGTCGAACGCGTCGACGATGCCGGCGCCGTAGAACCCGTTGTGGCGCTTCGAGCCCTCACAGGCGTGCGTGGTCACGACTTCCTGGAACGAGCCGTCCGCCTGCTTGACGTGCCGGGTGTAGGTGTACGAGCCGGTCGGCGGGCACGCGGTCGCGGTCGCGGTGCCGGTCAGGATCGACCGGACGGCCGCCGGGGCCAGGGTGAGCCCCCCGTTGGCCCTGTCGCGCTTGCCGTACCTGCTGACGATCAGTGCCGCGACGCCCGCCGCGTGCGGCGAGGCCATCGAGGTGCCCTGGATCGACTGGTAGTACGCGCAGTCGCCGCCCTTGCAGCTGCGCACCACCCGCGGGGTGTTGGGCGTGCCGTCGGCGTTCAGCTCGCCCCGTTCACGCGCGATCGACACGGGGTAGGCGGCCCAGATGCCGGCCTTGTCGTCGAGCTTCTGGTCGGCGGTGTCGTACTTGTCGCCGCCGGGCGCCGCGACCGTGATGTAGCCCTTGCCGAAGCTGGAGTAGTAGGCCTTGCGCTTGCTGATCCCGGTCGAGGAGACCGGGATGACGTGGTCGCCTTCGCCGGGCAGGGAGAGGCAGCTCGCCGGAATCGTGCGCTCGTAGGGCTGCTCGCCGGGCTCCGAGGCGAAGTCCGGGCTGGCCGCGTCGATATTGGTCTTGGTGTAGTCGATCGCCTCGTTGCCCGCGGCGGCGACCAGGGTGACGCCGTGCCGGTGCGCGAAGTTCAGCGCCCGGTTCGTCGCCTTGATGACCGTTTGCTGCTCGGCCTGGTCGGCCGGGGAGTCCGCGGGGTTGTTCGCGCAGTTGAACAGCCACGGGTCGATGTAGTAACTCATGTTGACCACGTCGATGCCGTGCTTGCCCGCGTAGGTGAGCGCGTCGACCGTGGGCTGCAGGAAGAAGTAACCGGAGTCCTGGCCCGCGCGCAGGTTGACGAGCGACACGTTGGGCGCGACGCCGGCCATGCCGAGACCGTTGCGGGGCGAGGCGATCGTCGAGGCGACGTGGGTGCCGTGCTCGTTCTCGTCCACGTCCGCCGGGTCGTTGCAGGACTTGTCCGGCTCGTCGGCGCAGGGGCCGTCGACCTCCGCGCCGTTGGCGTCGACCGGGATGTCGGTGGTGAAGTTGCGGCTCAGCGCCCGGTTGAAGTTGGGCTCGATGTCCGGGTGGGAGCCGTCGATGCCGGTGTCGATGACCCCGACGGTGACACGCCGGTCACCGGGCTCGACCCTGTACGAGCCCTTGGCCGTGGCGTGGATCTGCTTCATGTCCCACTGCAGGTTCGCGAGGGGCTCCTCGCCCTTCTTCCCGCGCCCGACGGTCGTGGTGCCGGTGGTCTGGCCCCGGCCCTCCTTCTCCACGGCGAACTGCTCGGCGACCTTGCCGGTCTTGGGGGCCCGGCCGATCACCCGGTTGGTGGCCGCGCCGTCCAGGGCGCCCTGCCGCCGGGCCTGCGCCGCGAATCCGGTGTCGGTGGACCGGACGGTCGCCAGACCGATGTCGGTGTTCTCGCGGACGATCGTGCCTCCGGCCGCCTCGACGGCGGCGCGGGCATCGGTGAGCGAGACGCCGTCCTTGTAGAGGACGACGTACTCGGAGGCTTGGCCGGAAGCCTGGTTCGGCAAGGCCGAGGCTGGGACCGCCGGCGCCGTCGTCGCGGTGACGACGGCGCAGGCGGCGATGAACAAGGTACGCCGCAACGCACAACCTCCTGGCAAAAGATGGCGATTCGCCCGAAATGGCGGGGCGAGCCAGGAGACGTTACGGCGATGACTGTTGAGGCTTGCGTACGGATTTGTAACGAAACGGGGGAGTTTCGGTTCAGATGAGGGTGGAGCGCGATCTCCGGGCCCGCGGTCGCACGGTTCTCGATGCCGGAGGCGCTGGTCAGCGACCACCCGGTCATGACGAGCGGCGCCGCGGCAGGAAATCGGCATCTCGACCGGGAGCCACGGCAGGCTCCTGGCCGGTGGGTCGCGTGGGGGTCGAACCCGCGCCCCACGGTCGGTCGTCCGGGCATGCGCGGCCGGCGACCCCGCTCGGCGTCATTGCGAGCACCGGCGGCCAGGCTCGTCGCGACCGGGCGTGCCGTTCGGGATCGAGACTCCGGCCATCTCGGGAGCGGCGGCGATGGACCTGAGCCGGAGGATGCGATCGCAGGTCCGACGCAGCCGGGGCGGACGCCTCGGCCCGAGGGGGAGGTGGCCAGTGTTGCGTTTCGGAACGGTGAGTCGAGAGTGGCCGGACGGCGCCTTCCGACCGATGTCACCCTAAGTGAATATTTGACTTCGACGAGGTGCGGTATCGCCGGTCGGGACCCGAATTCCGGAGAGCGCCCAAGGCGCGCATTCGCGAACGAGCTGGTCCAGCGGTGTGATCGCGCGAAATGGAATGAGTCAGGGAGAAGATGTGCATCTGACCCCTCACGAGCAGGAACGCCTGATGATCCACGTGGCCGCCGATGTGGCCGCCAAGCGCCGGGCTCGGGGACTCCGGCTGAACTACCCCGAGGTGGTCGCGCTGCTGACCGCGCACGTGCTCGAAGGGGCGAGGGACGGCCGGACCGTGCGCGAGCTGATGTCGTCCGGGCGCGGCGTGCTCACTCGCCAGGAGGTGATGCAGGGCGTGCCGGAGATGGTCGAGATGGTCCAGGTGGAGGCGACGTTCCCGGACGGCACCAAGCTGGTGACCATCACCGACCCCATCCCCGCGCGGGCCGACGTCGCGGGTCCGGGTCAGGTGGAACATCCCGAGACGGCCGCGCCGGTGGAGGTCAACGAAGGGCACCCGGTGACGCGGGTCGAGGTGCGCAACATCGGGGACCGGGCGGTGCAGGTCGGCTCCCACTACCACTTCTACGAGGTCAACCCCGCGCTGGAGATCCGGCCGGTTCCGGTGACGGACACGGCGCCCGATCGGGACTGCGCGTACGGCAAGCGCCTGAACATCCCGGCCGGCAAGTCGCGCCGCTTCGAGACGGCCTGCCGGGTCGAGGTGGACCTGGTGCCCTTGCGGGGAGACCGGATCGTCCTGGGCCTGCGCGGGCTCGTCGGAGGTGAACTCGATGGCTGAGCCCGAGGTGTGCCGTCCCCGGCTGGAGCGCGCCGAGTACGCCGACCTGTACGGACCGACCGCGGGCGACCGGATCCGGCTCGCCGACACCGGACTGTGGATCGAGATCAAGGAGGACTGGGCGGGAGGTCCGGGCCACAGCGGGGACGAGGTGGTGTTCGGCGGCGGCAAGGTGATCCGCGAGTCGATGGGCCAGTCCTGCACGCGGCGCCTGGACGGCGCCCCGGACACCGTGATCACCGGGGTGGTGGTCCTGGACCACTGGGGCGTCGTCAAGGCCGATGTCGCGCTGCGGGACGGCCGCGTCGAGGCCCTCGGCAAGGCGTACAACCCCGAGACCATGGACCGGCGGCACGACGATCACCCCATCGCCACCGACATCGTGATCGGCCCCGAAACCGAGATCATCTCCGGCAACGGCAAGATCCTCACCGCCGGCGGCGTGGACACG
The DNA here is from genome assembly GCF_014648495.1 of Actinomadura cremea. Lineage (GTDB taxonomy): Bacteria > Actinomycetota > Actinomycetes > Streptosporangiales > Streptosporangiaceae > Spirillospora > Spirillospora cremea. The sequence goes on along the minus strand of NZ_BMRF01000001.1, from coordinate 159,504 downwards.
CACGTCCACTTCATCTGTCCCGAGCAGATCGACGAGGCGCTCGCCTCGGGCGTCACGACGCTCATCGGCGGCGGCACCGGCCCGGCCGAGGGCACCAAGGCCACCACCGTCACGTCGGGCTCGTGGCACATCGCCTCGATGCTGGAGGCGCTGGACGGCTCCCCGGTCAACATCGGGCTGCTCGGGCAGGGCGCGACGATGTCCCGCGACTCCATGCGCGACCAGCTCCGCGCGGGCGTCATGGGCTTCAAGGTCCACGAGGACTGGGGCGCCACCCCGGCCGTCATCGACGCCTGCCTGGAGGTGTGCGAGGAGTCGGGAGTGCAGCTGGCGATCCACGCCGACACCCTCAACGAGGCCGGCTTCCTGGAGAGCACCAAGGAGGCCATCGGCGATCGCTGCATCCACGCCTTCCACGTCGAAGGGGCGGGCGGCGGGCACGCCCCGGACATGATCGAGATGGCGTCCTGGCCGCGGGTGCTGCCCGCGTCCACCAACCCGACCCGTCCGCTGACGGTCAACACCGTCACCGAGCACATCGACATGGTGATGGTCTGCCATCACCTCAACCCGAAGGTCAAGGAGGACCTGGCCTTCGCCGACTCCCGCATCCGCCCGTCCACGATGGCGGCCGAGGACGTCCTGCACGACATGGGCGCCATCTCGATCATGTCCTCGGACGCCCAGGCCATGGGGCGCATCGGCGAGATGATCACGCGCACCTGGCAGACCGCGCACGTGATGAAGCTGCGGCGCGGCCCCCTGGTCGGCGACGGGGCCGCCGACAACCTGCGGGCCCGCCGGTACGTGGCCAAGTACACCATCAACCCGGCCATCGCCCAGGGCATCGCCCACAAGGTCGGCTCGGTGGAGAAGCACAAGCTCGCTGACCTGGTCTTGTGGGAACCGGCGTTCTTCGGCGTCAAGCCGCACCTGGTGATCAAGGGAGGGCAGATCGCCTACGCCCAGGTCGGCGACGCCAACGCCTCCATCCCCACCCCGCAGCCGATCCTGCCCCGCCGCATGTTCGGCGCGCTGGGACGCGCTCCGGGCGGGAACTCGGTCAACTTCGTCTCCGAGCAGTTCGGCGGCGACGTCCCCGGGCTCCGGAAGGCGTTCGAGACCATCACCGGCACGCGCGGGCTGTCCAAGGCCGACATGCGCGAGAACGACGCCACCCCCCGCATCGAGGTCGACTCCAGCAGCTTCACCGTCGTCATCGAGGGCAGCGGCGGAAGGAGCGAGCAGGACGACCGCACCGGGGACGTCGGGGTGGAGGTCGGCGAGGACGCCGTCTCGCCGGAGTACCGCGACGAACTTCCCATGGCCCAGCGCTACTTCCTGTTCTGACCGGCACCGTCCCTGGAGCGACGATGAGTTCCGCGGCACTGCTGATCCTCGGTGACGGCCGGTTCCCCTCCGGAGGGCACGCGCACTCCGGAGGGGCCGAGGCCGCCATCGCGGCCGGACGCGTCCACGACCCCGCGACCCTCGAGGACTTCTGCCGCGGGCGGCTCCACACCACCGGCCTGGTCGCCGCGGCCCTGACCGCCGCGGCGGCCGGCGGGCACGACCCGCTGCCGCTGGACGACGCCGCCGACGCGCGCACCCCGACCCCGGCACTGCGCCGGACCGCCCGCAAGCTCGGCCGGCAGCTGATGCGCGCGGCGCGCGTCACCTGGCCCGGTCCCGAGCTCGACGAACTCGCCGCGGCCCGTCCGGACGGCGCGCACCATCCCGTCGTGCTGGGCCTCGCCGCCCGCGCGGCCGGACTGTCCCCGCCGGACGCCGCGCTGGCCGCCGCCTACGACACCGTCTGCGGCCCGGTCACCGCCGCGGTCCGCCTGCTCGGGCTCGACCCCTTCCAGGCGACCGCCGTCACCGCCCGCCTCGCCGCCGACGTCGAGGAGGTCGCCGTGCGGGCGGCCGAACACGCCGCCCGCGTCCCCGCGGACGGGACGGACGCGCTTCCGGCCGCGTCCGCGCCGCTGCTCGACATCACCGCCGAACAGCACGCGGCCTGGCCGGTGCGCCTGTTCGCCGGTTGAACACCGCCGACCGAGAGCACGGCCGACACCACTGGGAGCGCCATGCACCTGCACCACACCGATCCCGCACTGCCGGACGCCCTGCAGCCCACGGCGGGACGCCCGAACGACCGTCCACGCGCGCTGCGCATCGGCCTGGGCGGGCCGGTGGGGGCCGGCAAGACCGCCACCGTCGCGGCCCTGTGCGGGCGGCTGCGCGACACCCTCTCCATCGCCGTGGTGACCAACGACATCTACACCCGCGAGGACGCCGAGGCCCTGCTGCGCCTGGCGGTGCTGCCGTCCGAGCGGATCAGCGCCGTGGAGACCGGCGCCTGCCCGCACACCGCCATCCGCGACGACATCTCCGCCAACCTCGAAGCCGTCGAAGACCTGCAGGACCGGTTCCCGTCCCTCGACCTCGTCCTGATCGAATCCGGCGGAGACAACCTCACCGCCACCTTCTCCAGGGGGCTGGTCGACCACCAGATCTTCCTCATCGACGTCGCCGGCGGCGACGACATCCCCCGCAAGGGCGGCCCCGGCGTCACCAACGCGGACCTTCTGGTCATCAACAAGACCGACCTGGCGCCCCACGTCGGCGCCGACCTCGCCGCCATGGAACGCGACGCCAAGGCCGCGCGCGGCTCCCTGCCCGTCGTCCTCACCAGCGTCAAGGCCGACCACGGCATCGAACCCGTGGCCGACTGGATCCGCCACCGCGTCGCCGAACAGGCCACGGCCAGAGCATGACGACGGCACCGTCCCTCCACCGCGCATCGCGTCCCGCCCCGGCTGAACGCGTCCCCTACGGCGTGACCGCCACCGCCCGCATCACGGCCGACGCCACCGACGGGGTCACCGACCTTCCCCTGCTCCACGGCGACGGCCCGTTCGCCCTCCGCCGTCTCCGCTCCCGCGGCTCCCAGGCGCGCCTCTGCCTCCTGAACACGATGAGCGCCCCGCACAACGGGGACCGGCTGCGCACCGAGGCCGTCATCGGGCCGGGCGCCGACCTCCACGTCTCCTCGGCCGCCGCCACGGTCGCCCTGCCCGGTCGCACACCCGGCCACGCCGTCCACGACGTCACGCTGCGCGTGGCGCGGTCCGCGCGACTTCACTGGCTTCCCGAACCCGTCATCTCGGCCGCGGGCAGCGACCTGCGCCAGCACGTCCGGATCGACCTGGCGCCCACCGCCCGGCTCGTGCTGAGCGAGCAGCAGATCCTCGGCCGTGCGCACGAGCGGACGGGACGGCTGACCGGCCGCCTCACCGTCCGGCATGGCGAGCGGACACTGCTGGACCAGCACACCGACTTCGGTCCCGGAGCCCCCGGTTGGGACGGGCCGGCCGTCCTGGGCGGCAACCGCGCCGTCGGCCAGCTCCTCGTCATCGACCCCGCCTACCGGGACCGCCCACCCGACACCCGGCTCCTCGACGGCCTCCCGACGGGAGCGCACGGCGTCGTCGCCCCGCTTCCCGGCCCCGGCGTGCTCCTCACCGCCGTGGCCCCGGACGCGGGCGGTCTCCGCCGATGCCTCGACGCCGCACTGCGGCACCTCGGCCTTCGTGACGACTGAGGACGCCGACGCCCGGTCCTTGGCGGGTCGCCGTCCTCGTCGGCCCGGGGGCTGCTCCCGTCACGGACCGATGGCCTCGGGCGGGGTGAAGGTGCAGGGCAGGCGCTTGTAGCCGTTGATGAATCCGGACAGGAGCCGGTCGGGTTCACCGGCGGTGATGTCGGGGAGGCGGGTGAGCAGTTCGCGGAACATGACGGTGATCTCGCGGCGGGCGAGGTTGGCGCCGAGGCAGAAATGGGGGCCGGGACCGCCGAATCCGACGTGGGGGTTGGGCGAGCGAGTGATGTCGAAGCGGTCGGGATCGGAGAAGACCGCTTCGTCGCGGTTGCCGGACCCGTAGAACAGGATGAGCTTGTCGCCCTTGCGGAACAGGTGCCCGCCGACTTCGTGGTCGCGGGTGACGTTGCGGCGCATGAAGATGACCGGCGAACTGAACCGGATGATCTCTTCGATCGCGCCGCCGATGCGCTGGTCGAAGTCGGCCAGGAGCAGGGCGCGCTGGTCGGGATGGTCGGTGAGCAGTTTCAGGCCGTGGGCCAGGGCGGTGCGGGTGGTCTCGTTTCCCGCGACGACCAGGAGCAGGAAGAACGCGGCGAACTCGCGCGGTGACAATCGCTCCCCGTCGATGTTGGCGCTGACCAGGGCCGAGGTCAGGTCGCCGGTGGGGCGGTCGCGCCGTTGCCGGCCGATCCGGGCGGCGAGGCGGTGCAGCTCCCAGCCCGCCAGGGCGACGGTGCCGAGCATCCGGACGGTGCCCGCCCGGCTGACGCTGAGAGCGTCCCGGTCGTAGGCGACGGCGGTGCCGACGTATTCGGGGTCGCTGTAGCCGACGATGGTGTTGGTGAGAGCGACCATCCGCTCGTGGTGGCGGGCGGGGATGCCGAGCATGTCGCAGATGACCTCGACCGGGAGCCGGACGGCGGCGTGGGCGACGAAGTCGCACGGTCCCCGCGCGATGAGCTCGTCGACGATGCGGGCGGCGCGGCGGGCGATGTCGTCCTCGGTCTTGGCGAGCATCCTGGGGCTGAAGGCACGGGCGACGACCCGGCGGATCTTGGCGTGCCGCGGGTCGTCCATGTCGATCATCGAGGTGAAGTACTTGCCCATCCAGGCGGGCATGTCGGTCGGACTGGTGGCGCTGGGCTCGCTGCTGAACACCTCCGGGTGCCTGCTGATCTCGACGATGTCAGCGTGCCGCACCACCGCCCAGTAGCCGGGGCTGCGCTGCAGGAACGGCACCTTGGGCAACGTGAACCGCACGGGTTCCGGACGGTCTCGCAGTTCGCGGAACGCCGCGTCCCGTTCGGGGAGCGGCCTGGCCCAGAACCGCAGATCGCTGAGGTCGATGTGGGTGGGGGTGTCTGCGGGGTCGGTCATCTGCATGGCCGCTCCTTGCTCGCGTTCGCCGTCGATGGCTTGGGGCTCCTGGCCGGGCTTGGGATCAGGGTCCGGCGCGGTCGAGATAGGCCCGGCGCTGGTCCGCGTCGTAGTCGCCGGGCGGGCGGTGGCGGGTGACGACCCGCTTGAGGGTCTCCAGAGCGGGTTCGGGGAGGGCCTGCTCGAGTGAGCCGACGGGGGCGAGCCAGCGCGGCACGGTGACCTCGCGGCGGCCGTGCCGGGCGCTGGTGACGATCGCTTCGGCGACGTCCTCGGGGGTCAGGGTCGGCTGCAGGTCGAGGGAGACGCCCGCGGTCAGCTCGGTCCTGGTGGCCGCGGGAAGGATCGTGGTGAGGGTGACGCCGGTGCCGTGCAGTTCCGCGCGCACCGCCCGCGACAGCGCGGCCACGGCGAACTTCGTGGCGCAGTAGACCGCGATCCCCGGTGTGGTCACCTTGCCCGCCATGGACGCCACGTTCACGATGTGGCCGCGCCCGCGCGCGGTCATGGCGGGCAGGGCGAGGTGCACGCCGTTGACGACCCCGGTCAGGTTGACGGCGATCTCGCGGTGGTGACCGGCCAGCGACTGGTCGGTGAAGGCCCCCAGCCGCATGATCCCGGCGTTGTTCACCAGCATGTCGACCGGCCCGTCGGTGCGGGCCGCGTCCAGGAAGGCGCGGAAGGACGACGGGTCGGTGACGTCCAGGGGGTGACCGGTGACGCCGAGGTCGGCGGCGGTCGCGGCGACCGCGTCGGCGTCCACGTCACCGATCCACACCCGGGCGCCCCGCTCGGCCAGCAGGGCGGCGGTGGCACGGCCGATCCCCCGGGCGCCGCCGGTCACGCACACGACCGCGCCGTTCAGACCGATCATGCCTGTAGCCCGGCGACCGGCTCGCGCAGGGCGAAGTGGGCGATGGTGCGGATCCCGCCCCCGCGCATCGCCAGCAGCGCACGGCCCAGGTACAGACCGGGCAGCAGCTCGACGAACTCGTCGCGGGTGCGCCTGATCGGGAAGGTGCGCACGCTGGGGTTGCGGTACTCGGGCACGCCGTAGTCCAGCGCCATGACCGGGATGCGGGGCTCGATCAGTCCGGTGCCCGGCGCGTAGTCGAAGTCGAACCCTTCCATCGCGTCGCCGACCCTGCGCAGCCCGCCGTAGGCCGGGGCGACCGCCCGCATCGCGTACCGGGCCAGCGGAACCAGCCGGTTGAAGCCCTTCCCGGACGCGGCGTCGAAGGTCTTGCCCATCCAGGTCGGGTTGATCGCGATGAGCGGATTCGCCAGGGCGGCCTCCGGCACTCCGAACAGCCGGCCCACGATGAGCCCTTCCAGCTTCCCGTCGATCCGTCCCGGGGGAAGGCCGCGAGCGAACAGCGCGGAGATCGCCGCCCTGTCGTCCTTGCGGGACAGTTCCCGCAGGTACTCCCATCCCGCGACGCGGGCACGGGACGGTGAGCGGGCCGCGAGCGCCCGCAGCTCGTCCAGCAGCGGATCACCCGACGTCACGTCCTCGCCGACCGGGCCGGACTCACCGGCCGGGGCACGTACAGCGGTCATGCGAACCTCCAGGTCCCTATCTGGTACTTTTTTGTACCAGATGAGGCGGTGGAGCTGTCAATGCCGGGCCCGCCGGATGCGAGCATGGGTCACGTGGCAGACGAGACGGCTCAGCGGCGCGCCTACGGCGGCCGGTCCGGGGACGAACGCAGGACCGGACGGCGCCTGCGGCTCATCGACGCGGCCCTCACCGCCATGGCGTCCGGCGAATGGCGGTCCGCGACCGTCGCTCACCTGTGCACCGCCGCCGGGCTCAACAAGCGCTACTTCTACGAGAGCTTCACCGGCCTCGACGAACTCGCCTCGGCCGCGATCGACCGGATCGCCGAGGAGGTCGGCCACGCCGCCCTCACCGCCTTCGCCGCCTTCGCCGGCCGCCCCCTGCGCGACCAGGCCCGCGCCAGCATCAGCGCCGTCGTGCACGCCCTGGCCGACGACCCCCGCAAAGCCCGCGTCCTGTTCGGCGCCACCGCCGGGCCGCCGGAGGTCCTGCGGCACCGCACCACCGTCGTGCAGGGCCTGACCCGGATCCTCGTCGACCACGCCCGCACCATCCACGGCGTCGAACTCGCCGTCGACAGCCTCGCCCGCGTCGCGCCCCCGTTCGTCGTCGGAGGCACCGCCGAGACCATCCTCGCCTGGGTCAACGGCACCCTCGACGTTCCCCTCGACACCCTCGTCGACGACCTCACCACCCTGTGGCTCATCACCGGCAACGGCGCCGCCCAGCACGCCCGCGACCGCACCCTGTGACGCCGCGCGGCGCCACAGGGTGCACCCGCGCGGCGCCACAGAGTGCACCCGCGCGGTCGCGCTCACCGGTCCCGGCGCCCACGGCGTGGACGGAGCGCGGAGCGGGTGTGCGCGACCGCGTGGATCCTCGAAGGAACGGTGGAGTGCCGCGTCTCAGGGGCGGGCGGCGGCGAGTGCGGGGAGGTTCTGGTTGCCGTCGGCCCCCCAGCGCGCCGAGGCGCGCGCCGTCCACGGCCGGATGCCCGGCGAGGAACGTCACGGCGTTGCGGATGTCGCGGATCTTCAGTTCCGGTGATTCGACGTCGCGGGGCTCGCCGCCGGACTCTCCGAAGCCGGTGAAGTCGAACGAGAGCGCCGCGCATCCGCGGTCGGCGAGGCGTTCGGCGTACCGATCGGCCATCAGCTCCTTGACGCTGGTCCAGGTGCCGGCGACCACGATGCCGGGCGCCGGGGCGTCGCCGCCCGGCAGGAACAGACGTCCGGTCAGGGACACACCTTCGCTGGGGAAGGTGACTTTCTGGGTGGATGTCATGAATATCTCGCTTTCATCGGCTTAATCGGCGTAGGTGAGTTCCGCCCTGGTGATGAGCGACCCCGAAACGGTGAAGGTGTAGTGGGCCGCGAAACCGCCGGTGCCTCCGGGCGCGAAACGCACCAGCAGGCGTTGACGGCCGGGCCGGTTCTCGACGACCGCGGTCACCGCGAGGGTCCCGCCGATGACCTCGGCGTCCGCCCAGCCGCGGATGGCGTCGCGGCCGTCGAAGCGGCGGCCGACGTCGATCAGGACGGCGTCCTCGGCGAACGCTCCGGCGAGCGCGTCCAGATCCCCGCCCGCGACGGCGTCGACGTAGGCGCGCACCGGCGGCAGCAGCCCCGACACCGTGCCGGCGCGCGGGGGCGGTGCCGGTTCCCGGGACGGGCCGGTCGCCGCGTGCTCGCCGGCGTCGGAACAGCCCGCCGACGGAACGAGAGCGAATGCGGCGGTGGACGCGACGAGCAGGCGCCGCAGCCGCAGAGCCGTGGCAGCCATCGCCGCGGTCACCCGCGGAAGCCGTCGGCGTGCGCGTTCGCCCACTCCTCGAACGTCCGAGGCGCCCGTCCGGTCACCTCCAGCACGGTCGGGCGGACGATCGACTCGTCGAGCGAGCCGTCGACGTAGAAGTCGAAGAACGCGTCGACGTACTCCGCCGGCATGGCGGCGGTCATCTCGGCGCGGGCCTGCTCGTCCGACAGACCGACGGCGCGCAGGTCCCGCCCGAGCACCCTGGCGAGGACGGCGACCTGGTCGGCGGGCAGCAGCGCCTCCGGTCCGGTCGGCCAGAGGATCTCGCCCCGGTACCCGTCGCCGAGCAGCGCCCGCGCCGCGACCGCGCCCAGGTCGAACGGGTCCACGCACGCCACCGCCACGTCCGGGAACGGGACCCGGATCCCGTCCCCCGCCTGGATCTGCGGCAGCCACCGCAGCGCGTTGGACATGAAGCCGCTCGGCCGCAGGAACGTCCACGGCACTCCCGACTCCCGGACGGCCGCCTCGGACAGCACCATGTAGCGCGTGACCGCGTTGGTCATGTCGCCGCTCCCGGCCGAACCGCCCGACAGCAGCACGACGTGTTCCACGCCGGCCCGGCGGGCCTCGGCCAGCAGCCCGGGCATGTCGGCGTAGCCGGGCAGCAGGAACGCGGCACGCGCGCCCTTCAACGCGCCCGTCAGCGTGCCGGGCCGGTCGAGGTCCCCGGACACCGCCTCGACCCCTTCCGGCAGCCGGGCCTTCCCCGGTTCGCGGACCAGCGCCCGGACCGTCGCGCCCGCGGCGGCCAGTGCGCGCACGACCTCCGAACCCACGTTGCCGGTGGCGCCCGCAACAAAGATCATTTCGTGATTCCTTCCCTGGGCCTCACGGGACCGGCGGCCTTACTTCCTGCCGGCGAGGGTGTGGGCGACCAGAGCGTTGGCGTGGCCGTGCCCGAGGCCGTGTTCGGTCTTGAGCCAGCCGACGAGTTCCATGTGCCTGGTCAAGGGCGAGGAGTCGATGAGGTCGATCCATTCCTGGACGGGGCGGCCGTACTTGGCCTCGATCGCGGGGAAGTAGCTGGCGGGGTCGCCTTTGGCCGGTGCGGTCATGGTCTGGGGCTCCGTTCTCGGGTGGAGGGGTCGGGCGAGGGCCGTGCGGGTCCGGTGTTCACCGTTCGGTCGACGGTGCGGTGGCGAGGCGCGCGGTCGTCGCGGTGAGCCACAGGAGGCCCAGCGCCGCGCCCGCGGTGAAGGCCGGCACGCTGGTGGCAGAGCCGGCGAAACCGGCCAGGACCGCCACCGGAACGATCCTGGAGACCACGGCCCAGCCGCGCCGGCCCTGGACCGCGAAGCGCCGGGCCAGCACGAGGAACGCCGCGCACAGCGCCAGGTAACCGACCATGCCCCCGAGCATGTGGACGGCGCCGCTCGTGCTGAGCGACGCGGCCGGGCCTTCGGCGGCGCCGGCGGGGAAGCCGGCGCCGGGGTCGGCGCTGAACACCGCGCTGACCAGGAACGAGGCCCCGAACACGGCGATGAGCCTGGGCGCCCAGGCGCCGCCGGGCCCGCCGTCCAGCACCTGCCGCAGGCCGACCGCGCCGGCGATGATCAGCACTCCGGTGAGCGCGAAACTCGTCTGCTGGATCCAGCCCAGGTCACCGAGGCTGAGCTGGCTGATGGCGTTGCGGGTGAAGTCGTAGCCGTCACGGAGCAGCCCTTGGGCCACGCCCGTCACCAGGAAGAGCGGACCCGCGGCCATCGCTCCGCCCAGCAGCGGCCGGGCCGCCGGACGGACGGCGTGCGCGGGACGGACGGTGGCGGCCGGAGGGCGGATCGTGTGGGTCACGAGAAGCTCCTTGGTCGGTGGTTCCGGTCGGAGGGACGAAGGCCGGCCCGGCCCGGCCGGCCGGGTCGAGCACGCCACCCGGTGGACCGGCCGGGTGGCCGAATGGCAGTAAGCTTGTCTTTTGCAAGCAAGCTTTGTCAACTGAAGTTCGCTGTAGGATGTGCTGCATGGCGGCTCGTGAGTACGGACAGTTCTGCGGCCTGGCGCGCGCGTTGGAGATGATCGGCGAACGCTGGACGCTGCTGATCGTCCGCGACCTGCTGTCGGGCCCGAAGCGCTACACCGACCTGCGCAAGGGGCTGGTGGCCATCCCGACCAACATCCTTTCGACCCGCCTCAAGCAACTCGAGGAGGCGGGCCTGGTCGTCCGCCGCGCGCTGCCCCGCCCCGAGCGCGCGATCGTCTACGAGCTCACCGACTACGGGCGCGACCTGGAACCGGCGCTGATCGCGCTCGGCCGCTGGGGCGCCCGCACGATGACCGAGCCCCGCCCCGGCGAGGCCGTCACCGCCGAGTCGGTCGCCATGGCCTTCCGCACCACCTACCGCCCGGACGCGGCCCGGGACGCCACCGTCGGCTACGAGGTGCGCATGGGCGAGTTCACCCTGCGCATCCAGATCACCGCCGGAGCCCTGACGGTCGGCATCGGTCCGCACCCGGCCCCGGACCTCGTCGTCGAGAGGCGGAACGACCAGGGCGTCCACGCCCTGATGACCGGCGCCAAGACCCCCCGACAGGCACTCGCCGACGGCAGCGTGCGGGTGGAGGGCGAGCCCGAGCTCCTCCACCGGTTCGTCGAGGCGTTCCGCTTCTGACGAGCCGTCCAGCGGGCCGCCGGTCGGCCGTCCGCCTGACGTGCGGCCGCCGGCGACGTGGCGGCGGAGACGTTCCCCGCCGCGTTCGACCGGCGGGACGACTACGACACGGCACGGCCCGCGCAGGCCCCACCGCGCAGACGATCATGCTCGCCGCCGCCGCGGAGCCGGGAAGCTGAAGGCGCTCGCGGAACGCAACGTCCCGCGGACCGCGCCGGACGCCGAGACGGGCAGGGCGCCCATCACCCGTGAGGGCTACCTGCCGGAGGCGTTCGTCGGCCTGCTCACCGGGCAGCCGGTCAACCCGAGGTGCGGGCGGCCGCGTTCCGCGTCCTGGCCGAGCGGCCCGACGCCTGCTCCGCGGGCGAGGCCGCCGACGGGCTCGGCCGGAAGGGCGTCGCGCTGGAGTTCACGCGGACGACCCCGCAGTCCGGCGGCACCGGAATCCGGCTGATCATCGACCCGGAGACGTCCCAGGTCCTCGCCGAGCAGATCACCGCCGACGCGGAGCGGAAGGGCGGGGCGACGGGCACCGTCCACTACCTCGACGCCGAATGGACGAACGACGCCCCCGCCGTCCCGGACCTTCCCCAGCGGCTGAGGAGACCCCTTGCATCAGAAACGATCCTGCACGCCTACCCCGTCCGCTAACAGGAGCAGCGAAAAGGCACCGACTTCGACTAGGCCGGTCCGTCCGGTTCGCGGCAGGATGAGCGGCGGGCGCCGGCGGGCCGGCGGTGACATCGGACCTCATCGCCCGCGGACACGTGGCGTCGGGCGGAACGGAGATCGGTCAATGAAGCTCGATGTGCAACTGGACGGCCGGCCGGACGAGGCGGCGCAGCGTGCCCGCGCGCTGATCGCCGCCGGGGTGGACGGCCTGTTCACCTTCGAGGGCCCGCACGACGTGTTCCTGCCGCTGATCGTCGCGGCCGGCTCGGCGGACGTACCGTCGACCGACCTGATGACCAACGTCGCGATCGCGATTCCCCGCAGCCCGATGAACCTGGCCAACATGGCCTACGACCTGCAACTGCTGAGCAAGGGCCGGTTCCGGCTCGGACTGGGCTCGCAGATCAGGCCGCACATCGAGAAGCGGTACGGCTCGACCTGGAGCAGGCCGGCCGCCCGGATGCGCGAGACGGTGCTCGCGGTGAAGGCGATCCTGAACTCCTGGCAGGACGGTACGCCGCTCGACTTCCGCGGCGAGTTCACCAGGCACACCCTGATGCCCGCGACGTTCGTCCCCGGGCCGAACCCGTACGGCGTTCCGCCGGTCCTGCTCGGCGCGCTGGGCCCGGTGATGACCCGGACCGCGGCCGAGGTCGCCGACGGCCTGCTGGTGATGCCGTTCCACAGCCACCGGCACTTCCGCGAGCGCACTCTCCCGGCTGTGGCCGAGGGGCTGGAGTCGGCGGGGCGCGAGCGGATCGACCTGTATCCGCAGGCGATCGTCGCGATGGGCGACACTCCCGAGGAGATCGAGGCCGCGGCGTTCGGGGTGAAGGGGCTGCTCGCGTTCTACGGCTCGACCCCGGCGTACAGGCCGGTCCTGGAGATCGAGGGCTGGGGGGACCTGCAACCCGAGCTGAACGCGCTGTCGAAGACCGGCGACATCATGGCCATGATCGGTCTGATCGACGACACGGTGATGCGGACTCTGGCGGTCGTCGGAACGCCCGCCGAGTGCGCCGCGGAGATCAAGGCCCGGTTCGGCGACGTGGCCGAGCGGGTCTGCGCCTACTTCCCCGGATCGACCCACCCGAAGGAGACGATCGCCGCCCTCGCGACCGAACTGAGCAGAACCCCATGAGCGTGCCGGCTCCGCTTCCGCGGTAGTGGTGTTCGGACCCGGGATCGTCAGGACGGTCCCGGGCGATCCGCGGGCCGCACGCCGTTGAGGAGGATGCGGGTGGTCCTGTCGACCCAGCCCGCGGTGAGGCCGTCGGGCCCTCTGATCAGCGTCGCGGCCAGCGCGGAGCCGATGATCATCTCCAGGATCACGACCGTGTCGACGTCGGCGTCGAGTTCTCCGCTCCGGACGGCCGCGTCGAGGTCGGCGTCGAGGCCGCGCCACCCCTCGGCGGAGAACCGCTCGAGGACGCGCCGGTGGAGGACCGGGTCGGTCGCGGCTTCGGCGATCAGGCCGGGAACGGCGATCCGGGCCAGCGGAGTGGTCAGGAGTTCCGCGATCCGTCTCACCAGCTCGCGCAGGTCTTCGGCGAACGAGCCCGTCCGCAGGGGGGCGGCGGTGACGTTGTCGCGGAAGGTCGCCTCGTGGATGAGGTGGGCCTTGCTCGGCCAGCGCCGATAGACCGCGGGCCGGGACGTGCCGGCGCGGTCGGCGATCGCGGCCACGGTCACTTCGGCGTAGCCGACCTCCGTCAGGAGCGCGGCGGCGGCGTCCAGGACGGCGCCGTCGATGCGGGCGTCACGAGGTCTTCCGGTGGGGTTGTTCATTTTCGAGCAAAGTGTAACGTAACTGCCGTGCAGCAGCCGCGGAGTGAGCTGGTCGAGTTGTCGGACGTCATCGACGCGAGGTACGGCGGCAAGGCCCTCGGCCTCGCGAGGCTGGCCGCCGCCGGTTTCCCGGTGCCCGCCGCCTTCGTCATCGCGAACGCCGATGCCGGCGACCTCCCCGCCGGGCTCGAAGCGCGCCACGCCCGGATGGCCGCCCCGGACGGGACGGGCGCGGTCGCGGTGCGCTCCTCGGCTTCGGGCGAGGACGGCCTCGAGAGCTCCTTCGCCGGCCAGTACGAGTCGGTCCTGGACGTGAACGGGTACGGCGAACTCCTCGCCGCGATCCGGCACTGCGCGGCCGGAGCGTCCGCGGAGCGGGCGGCCGCCTACCGGCCGGGCGCCTACCGGCCGGGCGACGGGAGCACCGGCGCGATGCACCTCGTGGTCCAGGAGATGGTGGACGCGCGCGCCGCCGGTGTCGTGTTCACCGCGGATCCGGCCGGCGGCCGGCGCGACCTCTGCGTGGTCGACGCGGTCCCCGGCCTGGGGGAGTCGCTGGTCGACGGCTCCGCGAGCTCGGACCACTACGAGCTCGACCCCGCCGGACGGATCGTCGACCGCCAGACCGCGTCGAGTCCGGCGCTCACCGATGACGAGGTGACGGCCGTCGCGGCCGGCGCGCGGGCCGCGGAGGCGCGGTGGGGGATGCCCCTCGACCTCGAATGGGCGATCGACCGGACCGGCGGGATCCGCTGGCTCCAGGCGCGGCCGATCACCACCCTGCCCGGTGACCTGAACGAGATGGACAGCACGGTCGCGGGCGAGGACCACGTCTACACCCGGTGCAACATCGGCGAGATGATGCCCGGTGCCTTCTGCCCGCTCACGGCGTCCGTCAGCGGCCAGGCGATCGAGTACGCGATGCAGATGGTCCAGGTCGCCGGCGGTTTCCAGGACGCCTACCGAGAGGACCGCTGGCTGCAGCTGGGCTACTTCTCGGGCCACCTGTTCCTCAACATGACCGAAGGCACGGCCCTGAGCTCGGGGATCCTCGGCAACTCCCTCGAGCAGTACTCGCTCTCGATCGCGGGCAGGGTCGTGGACGAGCTGGTGCCGAAGCCGCCGAAGCCGTTCGCCCGTCGCCTGGTCAACACCGTGCGGCTGACGGCGTTCGCGCTCTCGGCCGGGCGCGCGATCCGCCGTCTGGACCGCGAGCTGGCACGATTCGAGGCGCCGTCCGCCGCGGAGCCGGCGGCTCTGCTCGCGGAGCTCGACGCGGGGATCGAGCTCTACAACGAGGCCACGCTCACCCACGTCCGGTCCTCCTCGCGGTCCGCCGTCGCCGCGAACGTGCTCGAGCAGGCGGTGACGCGCGAAGCGGTCCGTGCGGGCCGGGGCGAGGACGAGGGGCGCTCCCGGGCCGCCGCGATGATGGCCGGCGCCGCCGACGTCGAGAGCGCCGTCATGCTGGAGCACCTGGACGACGTGGTGGGCCGCCTGGCCGGGGACCCGGCGGCGGCCGAGGCGTTCCTCGAACGGGACGCCGCCGAGGCCGTGACCGGGCTGACCGGAGGCACCGGTCCGATCGGCCGCACGTTCAACGAGTTCCTGCGGCGCCACGGCCACCGGGGCTACCGGGAGCTGTGCATGCGTGATCGGTCATGGCGGGACGACCCGGACGGGCTCGGCACGATCATGCAGGCCATGCTCCGTGCCCGCCTGGACGCCGGCGACGCCGTCCGACCGGCTCCGGCACCGCCGCGGGACGGCGCCTCCCGGACGGTGCGGGCGATGGCCCGCCTGGCGCGGGCCGGGGCACGCGGACGCGAGGCGACCAAGTCGCGCATGGTCCTGGTCGCCCACCTGCTCGGCCGCGGCTATCGCCTGCTGGGCGAGCGGTTGGCCGCGTCCGGGAGACTGCCCGATGCGGACCTGGTGTTCTTCTTCGACCGGTCGGAGCTCCCGGCCCTGGTGGGCACCGGCGACGTCCGGGACCTGGTCGACCGCGCCGCGGCGCGACGGGCGGCGCTTCCGTTCCAGGCCCGGCTCGAGTTCCCGGACGTCTCCGTCGGCAAGCCCGTTCCGACCCGGCCCGGACCCCCGGAGGGCGTCGAGGACGGGGTGATCGTCGGCCGTCCCGCGTGCGGCGGGGTCGCGGAGGGGACCGTCCGGGTCGCGACGACGGTCGCGCAGGCTCGGGACCTGCGCCCCGGCGAGGTCCTCGTCGCGCCCGTGACCGACGTCGGCTGGACGCCGTACTTCACCCTGATCGCCGCGCTCGTCACCGACATCGGCAGCTCGGTCTCCCACGGCGCCGTCGTCGCCCGCGAGTACGGCCTGCCCTGCGTGGTCAACACCCAGGGCGCCACCCGCGTGCTCCGCACCGGCGACCGGGTCCGGGTCGACGGCGACCGCGGCACCGTCACGCTGCTGGACCGCGCCCCCGCCCCGTCCCCTCCCGCCACCGCATAGTCCTGGAGGTTCCGCACATGCCCGAGGTGCCCGGCGTCTTCCCGCTCGACGAGTTCCCGATCCACCAGATCCCCGCCCCCATCGAGTGGGTCGGCAGCGACCGCAACTTCTACGACCGCTCGTACTGGAACGCCCACGACCGCACCGGCGACCTCATGATGATCACCGGGATCGGCTACTACCCGAACCTCGGCACCAAGGACGCCTTCTTCCTCCTTCGGCGCGGCGACCGGCAGACGGCACTGCACTTCGGTGACAGGCTGGACAGCGACCGGCTCAACCAGCACTGCGGCAACTACCGGATCGAGGTCATCGAGCCGCTCAAGACGTCACGGCTGGTCATCGAGGAGACCGAGGGCATCTCCCTCGACATGACCTGGCGCGGGCTCTTCCCCGCGATCCCCGAGCAGCGGCACGTCATGCGCGCCGGCGGTCACCGCGCGACGCTCGACGCCCAGCGCTTCGCCCAGGTCGGCTCCTGGGAGGGCAGCCTGGTGGTCGACGGCCAGGAGTACGCCATCACGCCGGACACCTGGCGCGGCACCCGGGACCGCTCCTGGGGCATCCGGCCGGTCGGCGAGAGCGAGCCGGCGGGCGCGCCCGGGGAACCGCCGTTCGACGGCATGTGGTGGCTCTACACCCCCATCGCCTTCGACGACTTCGCGGTGATCATCATCCTCCAGGAGGAACCCGACGGGAACCGCATCCTCAACGACTGCCACCGCGTCTGGCCGGACGGACGGACCGAGCAGCTCGGCTGGCCGCTCGTCACCACGAACTACCGAACCGGCACCCGCACACCTCTGACCGGCACCCTCGCATTCCGCACCCCCGACGGGACCGACGTCCGCGTCGAACTCGAGTCGCTCCTGCCTCTCGCCATCCACGTCGGCGGCGGATACGGCGGCGACTCCGACTGGACGCACGGCCAGTGGCGGGGTGAAGGGTGGAGCGAGCGCGTCACCTACGACATGACCGACCCGCAGATCGTCGGACGCGTCCCCTTCGGCCTGACCGACAGCGTCGGGCGGGCGGTCTGGCGCGAAGAGGGCAAGCCCCCGCTCGAAGGGTGGGGGCTGTACGAGCACGGCGTCATCGGGATCCACCGGCCCTCCGGATTCCACGACTGGCTCACCAACGCCCCGTGAACCGAGGCGCCATGGGAGTTCAAGCCGGCGGGACGACTCGAACCACTCAGCCGACACGCCGAACGATGACCGGCGGGTGCGCGCTCGGCTGGACGCCGTGAGCGCGGGGTGTGGCGTGACCCTCGGTGAAGGCCGTGGCGAAGGCGTCGTCGCCGAGGGCGGACCGCACCGTGGCCGTGACGCGGTCGACGTCTCCGCGTTCCTCGGGGGGCAGGGGCGCGCCCGCGGACTCGCGCAGGGCGGCGGCTTCGCCGAGGAGCCGTGCCGCTTCCGCGGGGGCGCCCGACAGGGCCGCCGTTCCGGCCAGACCTTCGAGGGCGAGCGCGATCGCCCTGGGGTCACCGGTTTCCCGTGCGACGGCGAGGCCCTCCCGGTGGAGTTCCCCGGCCGCCGCGGCGTCCCCGCGCTGCTCGGCGGTGAAGCCGAGCTCGGCCAGCCCGAGCGCGATCCCCGGCGCGTACCGCACCTCGCGTTCCCAGGCGAGAGCGTCGCGCATGTGGGCCTCGGCGTCGTCGAGGCGGCCCGCGCGGCGGGCGGTGAGGGCCAGGCCGGTGAGGGCGAAGGCCTCGCCGGGGCGGTAGCCGTGCTCGGCGGCGAGGCTCCGGCCCCGCTCGTGGCGCCGGTCCGACTCGGCATGGTCGCCCGTCAGCAGGGCGATCCGGCCGAGCCCGGACTGGAGCAGCGAGACCTGCAGCCACAGCCCGAGCTCCTCGGCGAGCCGGAGTCCGTCGCGGTAGAGATCGGCCGACCTGCGATGCTCGCCCCTGATCTCCGCGAGCCGGCCGAGCAGGTCGATGGCCTGGACCTGCCCCCACCGGTCTCCCAGCTCCCCGAATATCGCCAGGCTCTCCTCTCCGGACCGTTCGAGCGTGCCGAGGTCGCCGCGGACGAGCGCGTGGTTGGCCTCGGTGGCCAGGGCCGCGGCGGTGCCCCAGCGGTCGCCGAGCCGCCGGAGCACCGGCAGCGCCCGTCCCGCCAGGTCCCGGCTGAGGGCCAGATCGCCGGCGCCGAGCAGCACGTCGCTGAGGAACCACTCCGCTCTGGCGCGTTCGCCCGGGTCGGCGATGGTCTCAGGCGTACGGAAGTCCCCTGCGTTCTCGCCCAGCAGGTCCAGGCCGGTCCGCCATGCCTCGGCCCGTGCCCTCGCCGCGGCGGGGGCCTCGGCCCGGATGCCGAGGGCCATCGCGAACGCGCGCCGTCCCTCGCCGATCCTGCCGCGCAGGTACCAGTACCAGGCCAGCGCGTTGACCAGACGCAGCGCGAGGCCGGCGTCGTGCCGCCGCACGGCCCCCTCGAGCGCCGCGCGCAGGTTGCCGTGCTCGGCGTCCAGGCGCCGAAGCCAGCGACGCTGGTCGGGGCCGTGTAGCCGCGGCGCCGCGCGTTCGGCCAGCTCGGTGTGGAAGGTCAGGTGCCGGAGGCGGACCCGCTCGGTCTCGCCGGCCTCCTCCAGGCGGTCCAGAGCGTAGGCCGCGACCGATTCCAGCAGCCGGTAGCGGGTCCCGCCCGCGGCCCCGGTCCGGACCACCATCGACCGGTCGACGAGGCGGGCGAGCAGGTCGAGGACGTCCTCGGGCGCCACGTCGCCGACGGCCGCGCAGACCTCCTCGGCCGCCTCCAGCGCGCAGCCCTCCACGTGCACCGCGAGCCGCCGCAGGACGAGGCGTTCGGGCTCCGACAGCAGCTCCCAGCTCCAGTCGATCATCGCGCGCAGTGTCCGCTGCCGGGCCGGGGCGCCGCGGTGTCCCGAGGACAGCAGCCGGAACCGGTCATCGAGCCGTTCGGCCAGGTCGTGGACGTCCAGCGCGCGCAGGCGGGTGGCGGCCAGCTCCAGGGCCAGCGGGACGCCGTCCAGCCGGCGGCAGATCGCCGCGACCGCGCGGGCGTTGGCGGCGTCGACGGCGAACCCCGCAACGGCGGCCGCCGCGCGCGCCTCGAACAGCCGGACGGCGCTGAACCTCCGGAGGGCCGCGGGCCCGCTGTCGGCCGGGGAATGGGGCGACTCCAGCGGCGGGACCGGCCAGACCGACTCCCCGGCGAGACCCAGGGCCTCCTGGCCGGTGGCGAGGATCCGCACCTCCGGCGCCGCTCGCAGGAGCCGCTCGCTCAACGCGGCGACCGCGTCGATCACGTGCTCGCAGTTGTCCAGGACGAGCAGCGCCCGGCGGGTCCGCAGCGCCCCGGCGAGCCGTTCGACCGGATCGGCGGGTACGCCGGAACGCGGCATGCCCGGCGCGGTGTCGTCGCGGATGTCGAGCACGGCGATGACGGTCTCCGCGAGCCGGTCGACCCCCGGCGCCCCGGCCGTCGGTTCGAGGCCGGCCAGCTCGACGAGCCACACGCCGTCCGGATGGTCCGCGGCGGCCCGCGCGGCGGTCTCCAGGGCCAGCCGCGTCTTGCCGACACCGCCGGGGCCGGTGAGGGCGACCAACCGCGCGGACCGCAGCAGCGCCTCGACCTGGGCGATCGCCTCCTCGCGCCCGACCAGCTCGCTGATCTGCGCGGGAAGGTTCGTCCGCGGAGGCTTACCGGGCGCGGTGGCCAGGGCGGAGTCCTGCTCGAGGATCCGCCGGTGGAGCTCGGCGATCTCCGGGCCGGGGTCCAGGCCCAGCTCCTCGCGCAGGCGACCCCGGAGGTCGGCGTAGGTCTCCAGCGCCTCGCTCTGCCGCCCGGTGCCGTACAGGGCGCGCATGTACGCGGCGCGGAGGCGTTCGCGCAGCGGATGGCGTTCCACCAGGTCCCCCAGCTCGCCCACCGGCGCGCCCGGCTCGCCGAGCTCCAGGCGCGCCTCCGCCCGTTCCTCGAGGGCGGTGATCCGCTGCTCCTCCAGGAACGCGATGGCCGGCCGCGCGAACTCCGCGTCGGCGAAGTCGGCGTAGGCCGGCCCGCGCCACAGCTCCAGCGCCTCCGTCAGCAGGCCCGCCGTCGACCGCGGTGCGGGGGCCTCGCGCGCCCGCGCCAGCAGGCGGGTGAACCGCGTCGCGTCCACGTCCTCGGGTTCCACCCGTAGCCGGTACCCGAGAGCCTCCTCGAACGACAGCAGGTCCCGGGCGCCGGGCTCGGCCTCGTCCAGGGCCCGGCGCAGCCGCGAGACCTTGACCTGCAGCGCCCCGGCCGGATTGCGCGGTGGCGCGTCGCCCCACAGATCGTCGATCAGCCGGTCCACCGGCACCGGCCGTCCCTCATGCCCGATCAGGACGGCCAGCAGCGCGCGGACCTTCGCCCCGCGCACCGCCACCGGGACGCCGTCCGCCGTCCATACCCCCAGCGGCCCGAGCACCCCGAAACGCATGTCCCCACGATATCGGGCGGTTCCTCCCCGGGAGAGGGGTCGGCTTACCCCCAGCCGTCGCCCGCGGAAAGCGCGCGGTAAGCGCCGGATAAGTGCCCGTCGACATGCTCGACCCACTGAGCCGCACAGGACGTTCCGAAAGGAGAGCGCGATGACCGTGACCGGACCCCTGAACCTCGCCGTGATCATCGGCAGCACCCGGGCCCGCCGGTTCGGCCCCACGGTGGCCGGATGGTTCGCCGGGGAGGCCGTCCGGCGACCCGACCTCGCCCTCGACGTCGTCGACCTCGCCGAGATCGCCCTGCCCGGCGTGCTCGCGGCCGACGACGCGGGGCCCTCCGAGGTGCCCGAACCGGTACGGGAGCTGGGAGAACGGCTGGCCGGGGCCGACGCGTTCGTGATCGTGACACCCGAGTACAACCGCAGCTTCCCCGCCTCGCTCAAGACGGCCATCGACTGGTACGTCGACGAATGGCAGGCCAAACCCGTCGGCTTCGTCTCCTACGGCGGAACCTCCGGTGGCCTGCGCGCCGTCGAGCACCTGCGGCAGGTCCTCGCCGAACTCCACGCCGTCACCGTCCGCAACACGGTCAGCTTCCACTCCTGCCGGGACAGGTTCGACGACCACGGCCGCCCGATCGACGCGGCGGGTTGCCGCGCGGCGGCCGAGAGCCTGCTCGACCAGCTGACCTGGTGGGCCCGCACCCTGCGGGACGCCCGCGCCGAACGCCCCTACGCGGCGTGACCTGAGCCCTGCCCGAACCTTCCTAGGAGTCCGCGATGAAAGAGAAAGCGACCACCGGCAACAGGCCGCGCCGGGTCCTCGGCCTGCTGGCCTTCTCCAGCCTGATCACTTCGCTCGACTTCACCATCGTGTACGTGGCGCTGCCCGACATCGCACGCGAGGTGGGGCTGTCCGGTCACGCCACCCAGTGGGTGGTCAGCGCCTACGCCATCTTCTTCGGCGGCTTCCTGCTGCTGGGCGGCCGCTCGGCGGACCTGCTGGGCCGCCGCCGCATGTTCGTACTGGGGATGCTGCTGTTCGGCGCCGCGTCCCTGCTGGGCGGCCTGGCGACCACGCCCGCGACGCTGATCGCCGCGCGGGCCCTCCAGGGAATCGGCGGGGCCGTCCTGTTCCCCGCCACACTCTCCCTGGTCACCACCAAGTTCGCCGAAGGCCCCGCACGTGTCCGGGCACTGGCCGTGTGGGCCATGGCCGGCGCGGGCGGGCTGAGCCTGGGCGCGCTGCTCGGCGGGGTCCTGACCCACGCGTTCGGCTGGGAGGCGGTGTTCCTGGTGAACGTGCCGCTGGTCGTGGCGGGCACCGCGGGCGCGTTCGTCCTGCTCGACCCGGACGGTGCGCGCGAACGGGGACGCGGCTTCGACATCCCGGGCGCCATGACCGGCACGGCCGGGCTGACCCTGCTGGTCTTCGCCATCGCCCAGGGCCCCGAGGCCGGCTGGACCGCGCCCTCCGTCGTCGCCTCCGCCGTCCTCGCGGTGGCGCTGCTGACCGCGTTCGTGCTCATCGAGGCGCGCACCGCGAACCCGCTGATGCCGCTGCGGCTGTTCGGCAACCCCCACCTGCGCGCCGGCCTGCTGGTGATCCTCACCTTCGGCATCACCATGCAGAACCTCGTCTACTTCCTCACCCTCTACTTCCAGGACGCGCTCGGCTACTCGGCGCTGCAGGGCGGGCTGGCGTTCCTGAGCCTCTCGGTGGTCATCGGGATCGCCAACTTCGTCGCCGAGCGCCTGATCATCCGCATCGGCGCCCGCACGACACTGATCATCGCCCTCCTGCTGGGCTCCGGCGGCGGCGCGCTGCTGGCCGCCGGCATGCGCGCGGACGGCTCGTACTGGACGATCCTCGCCGGCCTGGTCGTGTACGGCTGCGGCATGGGGATGATCTACCCGACCATGTTCGGCACCTCCGGGACCGGCGTGGCCGACGAGGACCAGGGCGCCGCCGGGGGCATGGCCAACACCGCCCTCCAGATCGGGACCAGCCTGGGCCTGGCCGTCCTGGTGAGCGTCTCCACCTCCGGGCTCGCCGACCTGACCGGCGAGGCCCTCCGCGCCGCCACCTCCGACGGCCTGCGCAACGCGGTCTACGTCGCGGCCGTGCTCACCCTGGCGGGCATCCTCGCCGCCCTGAGCCTTCCCCGCACCACCCCGGCCACCCCCGCCACCGAGGAGCCCGCCCCCACCCTTCGCTGAACCACCGAACGAAGACGGCCCGGCCGACCGAGGCACCGGAAACCGCACCCAGGGCGCCGAGCCCCGCCGTGCCGCAGCCGCGACGGGGCTCGAACCGCACTCGTCCGGACGGCCGAACCGGCACCCGCTCCGGCCCGGGGCCGAGGGCCTTGTCGGCGGCCATGTAGAACGAGCAGCCGGGGACGTCGACCAGCAGCCGTTCACCGGACAGGTCATCGGGAGACAGCCCGGTGCGCCCGCACAAGCGGTGGCCGGGGGCGGCGACCAGGGTGAGCGGGGCGGTGCCGATGCCCAGGAGGGTCAGCGGCGCGGGCGGGGCCGGGAAACCCGGGTCGCCGAGCGCGCCGCCGGTGTCCAGCAGTCCGTCCCCGCACCCGGCACCGGGGAGGGGAACACGGCAGCCGCCCGTCCCCGGACCCGCCGCAACCGGCGGGTCCGGGGACGGGCGGCCTCTGCTCGGCGACCCGGATCAGTACGGTGCCGCCCCCGGATGAACCACCCCGCCCACCACGGGCGAGGCGCTGGTCACGCCGGACAGGCACCGACAACGAACCCGGTTGTTCAACAAACCCCACCACAGGACTTGTTGAACGAGCCTTAGATGCTGCACACGATCATGCCGCCGGCGGCGCCGCCGGCCCACCCGGCGAGGCCCCCCACGATCACGCCCGGCCCGCCGAAAGCGCCGGCGAAGGCTCCCGCGACGCCTGTCGCGATCGCCGCCTTGGCCACGCACTCGCTCCAGTCTTCGGCGTCCTGCAGTTGCTTTTCGTACTTCTTCTTCTCTTCCTCATCGCAACGGCCGTCGTCGTTCTCGTCACAAGCCGAGATGGGATAGTCGTTCAGGACGACCGCCGGGGCCTTGGAGCGGGCTCCGGTCTTCAGCGCCGAAGCCGGGAGGACGCCGGGGCCCACGGTGACGACCGGCATGCTCTCCGTGCCCTCGATCGTGTCTCCGGTGGCGCCTTCGATCGTTTGCGTCACCGTGTTCCCGCTCACGGAGATGTCGTATTCGTGTGTCACGCCCGCGGTGTCGGTCAACTTTCCGGGCAGCATGGTCATGATCTGGCGCCCACTCGAATCGGTGATCTTGATCCCGTTCTCGTGGGGAGCGACCTGGGTGCCGGGCGGAAGATCGAGGGTGCCGGTGGCGCTGGTGGCGAAGGTCTGTACGGCGGGCTCGCCGTCATCCTCCGGAGGTGTCGCGCCCGGCGGGGTCGGGCCGGTGTGCGCGACGTACATGGTGCTGCCGGCCGGGGAGTCGACGACCGGAACCGTCACCGTGCCGTCCGTCGTCCAGGGGAAGCCGCCCCGGTCGAAGGTCCAGGTGCCGGTGACGTCCTTCGCGACCGCCGCGAAGTCGACCCATCCGTACTCCTGCGGCGGCACCGTGGCCACCACGCCGTTGATCTCCGACTCGTCCGACTGGTAGGTGACCGTCCCGCTCAACTGGGCGGAGACCATCGCCTGGATCGGGTTGGTGACGCCCACGGAGGTGGAGACTCCGGAGGAGAAGCTCTGTGACCAGCCACTGCGGTAGACGATCGTGAAGATCTGGCTGACGTTCTCAGAGGTGTCGTTGAACCAGACCGAGGACGCCTTCTCGCGCGGCAGCGCCCGGGGCTCGCCCTCCGACGTCTCCGTCCAGGAGCAGGTCGAGGTGTCGGTGGAGCACAGGTGCGCGTAGTACTCGGTGGCGAGCGCCATCGCCTTCGGCTGCTTGTCCGCCGTGACGATCCATTGCTGCGCCGTGCTGCCGTTGCAGCCGTAGACCTGCGTCCAGGCGTCGGAGTACTGGGCGTTCTGGACGATGTCGAGGCAGCGATCGTTGTTGCTGCGGACCAGCATGAACGTGTCGGCCTTGCCGGTGACCGGGCGGAAGTGCCACTCCTGCGCGGCCCCGCCGCAGGACTGCTGCGTCATCGGGAACGTTTCGGTAAGGCACTTGCCGGTGGTGTTGTTCACGACCTGGAACTCGCCGTCGCCGAGCGGGGCGAGGCTCCAGTTCTGGTGATGGCCGGGGGCGTTGTTGGCGACGACGAACACGCCGTTGCCGGTGTTGCCGTTCTGGACGTCGAGCCGGCGTCCGTTCGCGGTGGCGAACGTCCAGCCGGTGTCGTCGTCGGCTCTGGCCGGCTCGGCCGTGGCGGCCAGACCGGCGGCGAGCATGAGGAGGGCGACGAGCGGTGCCGCTGTCAGGGTCAAAGCACGTCTGCAAAGCGATTGCATGGCGTCCTTCTGTGACGGGGTCCTTGCGGACTTGGTGCGAGTATGAGACGAGCGCGCCCTGAGCCTCACATAGACATCGATGTCTGTAAAGGTTCGTGACCATGGTCGGACAGACGGTCCGCGCGGGGCGGGACGGGCGCGGGGGACGCCCGGGACGCGACGAGGCCCCCGGCGCGGCGCGCCGGGGGCCTCGTGTCGCGAGGATGCCGGGTTGCGGGGCGGTCTGTGGGCGGCGTTTCCGACCGCCCCGCAACCCGGCGTCTGTGGGTCGCGCCACTGTTCTGCACCCGAAATTCGTTACATGAATATATGTTGGGGTGTGGCAAGGACAGGCAGACCAAAGACTCCGTTGACGGGGAGCGAAACCGAACGAGCGGAGTTACTGCGCGGTGCGCGTGCGGCCACCTCGACGCAGGCGTATGCACTGCGCCGCCGGATCGTGCTGGCGTGTGCCGAACCGGAAGCCTTCAACACCCGGGTCGCCACCGAGTCGGGCGTGTCGGTGCCGACGGTGGCCGAGTGGCGTAAACGCTTCATCGAGCCGGTTAGGGCGCAGAGATCACCGTATCGCCATAGATCGCGCGCAGTTGGGGCTCGTCGGTGTAGGTCAGAGGCCACAGCTGGGAGTCATCGAGCCAGCCGTTCCAGTAGGAATGCCGGTCGCCGCCGCTGGACGACGCGCCGAACAACAGGGGGCCGCAACCGGGTGAGGGAGTCCACCCGGTCGGCGTCACGTTGAACTCCTCAGGCATTAGTTTCGCGGCGTAGCAGTTCCACGGCTGCCCGGGAACGCACACGTCGTAGGAGCCACTGGCCTGCGTGCGCAGCCAGATCTCGCCGGTTTCCGGATCGTATCCGCCCATTAGGGAAACCCAGTGCGCGGTCCACGGTGTCCCATCGGCGGCTTGCGCCATGTCCCGGTTCACCGATGCGATGACCTCGCCATCGGCGGTGAGGTGCCGGAACGTCCAGCGGCCCCCGACCCAGCCGAGTTCGAACACGCTGCCGTCCGCTGCGGCCTGACTGACGGCGATCTGGTCTCCATCGGAGGAAGCGAGTTTGACCCAAGTGGAGAACATGAACCGCTCGCTGGTGTCCACCATGGGTTCGACCTGGCCGAACTCCTGGTGGCCGTTCAGTCGGACCGCTTTGTCGGTGGCCATTCCGGGGGCCAGATTGCCCGGCTCCCCGAATCGCACTCCGGGCGAAAACCTCAGATCGGCGTCCGGGTTCGCTACACCACTGGCCGCTACGGCCCGCGCAACCGGACCCTCGGCGTCGTCCATCGACCAGCCCGCATGCCGCATGGGCATTTCTTCTGCCGAAGCCGAAGCCGTGAGCGCGGAAACCGCCAGCACTCCCAAAGTCAGCACACCAACGGCGCGAGGGCGCGTTCGGGATATGCGGTTACCAAGATTGAAGGAGTGCGACAGAACGCCCATGGTCACCTCGTTATCAAGTCTGATGAGTGGCCGAGTCAATGTACCGACGTGATCGCCGATCATGGAAGTCATCGAGCCATTGCACGCGATATGTTCAATATCACTCTCGTGGGTTGGCAACCTGATTGCTCATTGAGCGTCTAGAAGCGCCTTGGGGCAACAGATCCGTGGTGGTGGCCAGGAGCGACGAGAGCTCGCCGCGCGAGGTGACGCCGAGCTTGGGGTAGGCGTTGTAGAGGTGGTAGCCGACGGTCCGCGGGCTGAGGAAGAGTTGGGCGCCGATGTCCCTGTTGGTCAGGCCCGTGGCGGCCAGCCGTACCACCTGAAGCTCTTGGGGGGTGAGGCGGGCGAACGGGTCGGCGTCCTCGGCGCGCACGGTCAGGCTCTCGCCGGTGGCGCGGAGCTCGGCCGCGGCGCGGGCGGCCCACGGCTGGGCGCCCAGCCGTTCAAAGCCGTCCAGCGCCGATCTCAGCCTGCCGCGGGCGTCGATCCGGCGGTGTCGCCTGCGCAGCCACTCGCCGTGCAGGAGTTCGGTGCGGGCCCGTTCGAACGGCGGGCCGCCGTCCCGCGCGTCCAGCTGTACGGCATGCGCCCAGGTCGCCTCGTCACCGTCGATCAGCGCGGCGCACCGGGCGGCGATCGCCTGGGCCCAGGGGTGGCCGGAGGGCTCGGCCCAGTCGATGTAGCGGCGGGCGGCGTCGCGTCCGAGCTCCGGCCGGCCGGCGCGCGCCGCAGCCTCGACCAGGTCGGGAAGGCTGTGCACGGTGCCCGGTTTGTTGGGGCCCGCCACCGTCGTCGACAGGGTCTCCAGCGCGGCCTCGTGCCTGCCCAGCCCCAGGTCGAGCAGGGCGGTGATGGCGGAGGCGCGCGAGTGGCTGGGTGCGGCGCCGCGGGCCGCCATCTCAGCGGTCAGCCGCCGGCAACGCTCCTGGTCGCCCTCGATCGCAGCGAGATGGGCGAGGACTCCCCAGAGGAAGGCCAGGTTGTGGCTCTGGCCGGTGTCCTGGGCGATGCGCACGCCCTCGGTGGCGCTGCGGGCCGCGTCCAGGACGCCGACGGCGGCCCGTCCGGTCACGACGGCCGCCACGGCCGCCTCGTCCGACACCTCAGGATCGATCTCGTGCACCGCCGCGACCTCGCGTACGGCAAGCTCGGCATAGCCCCCACTGCCCAGGCCCAGGCACGTGACGACCCGGCGGCCCAGCCAGCGCGCCGCCACACCGTCGCCGAGCACCTCCACCACGCCCGCCACCTCCCTGCCGGAGACCATCGGCAACGCGGGCGACCACGGATGGACGCCGGCGCGCACGGCCAGATCCAGCCGGGACACCCCCGCCGCCGCCACCTTGATCCGCACCTGGCCCGGACCGGGCCGCGGCTCGGCGATGTCCTCATGGACCAGCACGTCCGCCCCACCGAAGGCGTGCTGCCTGATCGCCTTCACCGGTCAGCTCCCGTACGGGTGCTCGGCCCTGGCGGTCTTCAGCACGCGCCCCCACCAACCGAGCCGATCCAGCAGCGCCGTGGCGGCCCGCTCCGGGCCCGCCGGGTCGAGAAGCCGGCCGTCCTCGTCGAAGTGGTTCCAGGGGGGGACGAAGCTGATCGTGTCCCTGATCGTGACCGCGTGCAGCTCGGCGAAGACCGCGCGCAACGCCTGGATCGCATGCTGACCGCCCGACATCGAACCGTACGAGACGAAGCCCACCGGCTTGGCCCGCCATTCGGCGTAGTGCCAGTCGATGAGATTCTTCACCGAGGCGGGGAAGCTCCGGTTGTACTCGGGCGTCACGAACACGAAGGCGTCCGCCGCGTGCAGCCGCCGCGACAGCTCCGTCAGCTGCGGCGCGGGAGGCACGCTCGGCGGCAGCTCCAGCGGCAGGTCCACCCCGGCCAGGTCGATCACGTCGAGGCCGACGTCCTCGCTCGCCTTCGCCTGCTCGACGAACCAGTCGGCTACGACGGGCCCGAACCGGCCTTCCCTGGTGCTGCCAATGATGATCGCCACGTTCAGCATCTCGCGTCTCCTCGTCAGGCCGGGTTGATGAGGACGACGTTAGGAGCGCCGTGGCGAGGGCCTCCTCTGTCATGTGACTGGGTCTTCCGCCCAGGTCATCCGAACCCAGTCACATGACAGAGGCCATGCCCCCTGGCGCACTCCTACCGTTCAGGACATGAACGACAACGGCACGAGCATCAAGGTCGGCTTCACCTTCGACATCCCCTGCGTGTGGTCCTACTTCGCCTTCACCCGGCTCCAGCGGGCCCTGACCCGCTTCCGCGCCGACGGCGGACGGGCGGAGGTCGTCTTCCACCCCTTCCAGCTGGCCCCCGAGGCGACCACGGAGGGCGAGCCCAAGGTGGAGGTGCTGCGCAAGGCGCTCGGCGTCGACCCCGCCCAGGCCGTGGCCGAGATCACCGAGCTGGCGGCGCAGGAGGGCCTGGTCCTCCGGCACGACAAGGCGGTTTTCTCCAACACCTTCCAGGCGCACCGCCTCGTCGCCCTCGCGAGCGGCCAAGGGCTGGGCGAGCAGATGGTCGAGCGCCTCTTCCGCGCCCACCACACCGACGAACTCAACGTCGCCGACCTCGACACGCTCCAGCGCCTCGCGGCCGAGGCCGGCGTCCGGTGGAGCGACGAGGGAGCCGAACGGACCCGCGCCGACCTCGACCGGGTCCGCCGCTCGGGAATCCGCGGCGTTCCCGTCCTCCAGTTCGCCGACCGGCCCGCGACCAGCGGCGCCCTGTCCGAACAAGCCATCCTGTCCGTGCTCGCCCACGCCTGACATCCGAGAGAGGTGCATCATCATGACCGATCGCCCCACCGTGTACGGTTCGTTCGCCGGCGAGTCGGACGCGCGAGACCTGGAACAGCTCGTCGCCCAGATCGAGACCGGCTTCAACCAGAAGAACCCCGCGGTGCTCGACGGCCCGTTCAGCGACGACGCCGTCGTGATCGTCCCCGACGGCACGATCCTGCGCGGCTGGCGCAACCTGTTCGAGTACCACACAGCCCGGCTGGACGGCCCCGTCACCGGCTGGACGACCCGCATCAAGATCCTGAGCATCTCCTCCCCGGCTCCCGACCTCGCGATCCTCCACCTTCGCCAGGACACCGCCACCCCAAAGGGCGCTTTCGCCAACCACGGCACGGTGGTGGCGGTCAAGCAGGACGGCACCTGGTGGATCAGCGCCATGCAGAACACCAACGTCGCCTGAGCGCTCAGCAAACGCCGGACGTTCGCCTGCCCGGTGACGACCAGGCGATCGTCCACGCCGCTCTGGTCGAGTCCCCTCGTGTGCCCGCCCCGTCACGACCGCGTCGTCACGTACCTCGACCTGACCTGGGGGCCACCGCCTGGACCAGCCAGGCACCTCGTGCGCCGAGAAGACAGGCAGGCCCATGGGCCCCGTCTCTCGCATCCAGCGGATCTCCGGGCTGTCGCAGTTGTTCCGCGACACCGCGGCCTCGGAGTACGGCGCCGTCCCCGGATACGCGCCGATCACCTCCCGGGACGCTGGCCGCCCATGCGGATCCACCGCTTGATCACAGGGCGTAGCAGCCACGAGAACGGCAGGCCAGAGGGCCTGCCGGTCAGGGTGCATCGTCATACCCGGGCCGCGACGGGCTCGGCAGCAGGGGGAACCGGGCGGGAGACGGCCGGGGTGCCTCGGTGGGAGATGGAGGCGAAGGAGACGAGCAGGAGGATGGCGCCGAGCGGGATGAGGTCCTTGTCGATGTTGGGCATGACGAGGTCGACCAGGACCAGGAAGGGCGTCCACATCTTGATCCGGCGCATGACGGCGAGCTGGACGACGAGAGCGAACTGGCCGATGTAGAACAGGTACGGCCCGATGTCGTAGGCCGCGAGGGTGACCCCCGGGGTGCCGCGGATATCACGGATGAGAAGGCTCATGCTCAGGTTGTCGGCGGACAACAGCCCGGCCACGACGTCGATGGTGAACTGCGTGATCAGAGCCAGGGCGCCGGCGGTGGCGATCCCCGCGATCACCGTGGACAGGGCGTTGCCCCCCGCCATCCGGCGCATCCGCCAGAAGATGTGCACGAACAACCCCATCGCCGCGATGAAGGCCAGATGGCCGGCGGTCCAGGCGATACCGGGGCCGCGACTACCGTCGAGCCCGTCAAGGATCCGGATCACGCCGTAGGCGAGGGTGAGCAGTGGGGCGGCGATGAAGGCGATACGCGGGTTCATCCGGGGGCTCCTTGGCAAGGGATGTTTACGCCCTTAACCCTGTATTTTCACCAGCCGGAAGGTCATCACCGACGGGAGCGAGCTCCGCCCTCCCTCTTACGAGGGAGCAGTGCATCCCTCCGAACGGCGAGTTCTCGGGTGCGGGGACCTTTGGCTCAGCGAACCACGCACGTTCCGGCGGAGAGGGCCGCTGCCGAGGGCGATCCTTTCGGCGAGTGCGCGGGCACGGTCGTGGGCGTCGGCCATGGACGCCTCGTGCATTGGGAGAAGAGACGCCAGGGCCGGTGTGTGGGGTGCCATGGTCAGCTCAGGGATCACTGTGGTGACATCGAGTCCCAACAGCTCGTCCCGTCCGAGCAGCGCCTCGAGAGCCGGCACGACGTAGTCGAAGCCGTGCTTGGGCGCGCCCGGGCCGTAACTACCGCCCCGGGCGGAGATCAGCACCGCCGGGCGTCCGGTGGCCTGGGACGGACCCTCGCGGTCGACGGTCCGGCCGAAGACGACGATCTGGTCCAGCCAGGCCTTGAACACCGACGGCATCGTCAGGTTGTACATCGGCACCGTGAACAGGTAGGCGCCGGCTCCGAGGAATTCCTCGATCAGCTCGTCCTGCACGGCTGTGGCGGTCGCCTGCTCGGGCCCCGCTGATCAGGCAGTGCCGCGAGCCCAGGCGGGTTTCCGGCGGGAACGCGGGCAACGCCGCCGCGTCCACGTTGGGCATGGGTTCCGCCACCCTGCCCTCAGCAGGAGGTGCGTGCCGCCGAGCGGTACGGCCCGGTCGCAGGTCCGGCGCCACCGGACGCTCGGTACGATCATGATCCGGGCATTCACAGAGCCGAACTGGCGACCCGATCCGCTCGGTGCGCTGATGGGGAGGGCGTTGTGTTCGTGAGAGTCGGCGGGCACTTGGTCGGTGCGGTAGTCGCCTGTTTGGCGTTCGCCCTGCAAGGCGTCGTCATCTACGCCGGTCTTCTCGCGTACGCGGTCGTCACCGACACGGACACCGGCGGCCCGCTGGCGGGACCTTTCCTGGTGCTGCTCGCCGGCGTCGTGGGCGTCGTCCTGGTACCGCTGCTGTTCATACCGGCCAGCGTCATCGGAGAGGCGGCCGCGAAGAGCGGACGCCTGCTCACCAGGTGGCTCGCCGCCTCGGCCGCAGCCGGAGCCCTGGCCATGGTCTACGTGTTCCTCGTGGCCCTGGCCACCGACGCGTCCATCGCGAACCCGCTCCTGGCGAGCCTGCTCGCAGCGCTCGCAGTGCTCGTCCCCACGGCACTGTGCGTCGGCGTCTCCCGTGGCGCGCTGAAACTCCTGCCGGGCAAGCCGAGGGATGCCCTCGGCTAGATGCGCATCTGCGCGAGCTTGGTCACGCCGGGGCCTGGGTCATCTGCTCGAGACGTTCGCCTGCCCAGCGGTGCCGAGCTCGACCTGACACGCGAGCACGCTGCGCAGCGCGCTGAACACCGCGCTGCGGTACGGCCTCATCACCGAGAACCCGGCTGTGGTGGGCAGAGCGTCGTCGAGAGCACAGCGGCCGCGCGAGACGGCGGTGACGTGACACACCCGGCCCGACTTGCTTAACTATGCACGATCTTGTCGTTACTGTCGTACCCAGGGTCGGCGAAGCGGTCACCGGAGGTAGCGATGAGGTCCAGACGGTGGATGCTCGTCGCCTGGCTGATCATAGGAGCGCTAGCCGCGGGACAGCGCAACTACTACGCCCAATTCGACGGCAGCTGCGCCAAAATCGCCACGATCGGAATCACCTTGGCCTCCGGTCCGCTCAACTACATCGGTCTCAACCCCACCGCCAACTGCAAGGTTCCCCAGCCGAGCAAATGACATGTCGGGCTCTACGATCGTGTCACCGTGCTTCTGTCGACATCTGGAGCTTCCCCCCGTTGCGCGGACACGCTGATGTTCCCCCGGTTTTGCGGTCGTGTGCGAGCCTCGATCTTTCGTGAGGTCGGTTCGCGAACTCCTCGACCGAACCCAGATCTGGAACCAGCGGCACCTGCTCCACGCCTTCCGCGAGTTCAGGACCTTCGTACAACGAGCATCGGCCTCACCAGGGCATCGCCAACGCTTGCCCGCTGACGCCGGTGCCTACACAGATCATCGAACCGGACGAGTTCACTCGTCCGGGCCTTCGAAGAGGGATGGCGGGGTGTTGTCGGTGAGCGCGACTCCCGTCACCTCCGGCGGCGCTTCTGGCGGCGGTGCTTGGGGACGGGGCGCTGTTGCGGTGGCTTTTTACGGGCGGGCTGTTGCCGGGGATTGCGGCCACGGGAGCTGTTGGGGGTGCGGCCGCGGACGATGCCGATCAGCTCCTCCATCAGGTCGGTCGTCACGGCCTCGAGCCAGGCCAGGCCGATCTGGGACTGCGGAGCGTCGGTCACGGTTCGGTAGGTGAGGTCTTTGCGGTGGTGGAGGCGGGCCAGAGACTGCGGGAGCAGCAGGACGCCGACTCCCGACGCCACCAACTCGATCGCGCCGGCGGTGCTCTCAGGACGGGTGAAGGCAGGTTGCCCGGGGCGGTCGTCCCAGGTCAAGACCTCGTCGAGTGGCTCGAACACGTCCTCGTCGGCGAGATCGGCGAGCTCCACCTCCTCCACTGCGGCCACCGCGTGATCCTTTGGCACCACCACCACGGTCGTCTCCAGGTACAGCGGGATCACATGGAGGGCCTCGCGGTCGATCGGCAGGCGTACGAACGCCGCGTCCACGCCACCGTTCCGCAGCAGGGGGACGGCCTCGGTCGCCGGAACCTGCAGCAGGCGAAGCGGCACCTCCCGGACCCGCTCGGCCCACACCCCCGCCCACTTCCCGGGCGTCACGCCCGGCACGTAGGCCAGCCGGAACTCACCATCGCTCACTCCGCCACCCTAGTCACGTCCAGACAGTTCCCTCCCGCTGGCTACCCTTGAGGTCATGGGCACGTCCAAAGCAAAGACCCCGCAGACCATGAAGTCCGCGACCGCGGCCAAGAAGCTGGGGATCCTGCTGTCGGCAGCACCCGCCGAGTTCCAGGAAGGTCCTGTCTCCCGGGACGAATTGAACGCGCTCCAAGCCGACCCGCCCACGTGGCTGGCGAACCTGCGCCGTGAAGGTCCCCACCCCCGCCAGGTCGTCGCCGCAAAGCTCCGCGTCTCCGTCTCAGGTCTGGCCCGCGCCGGCATCACGGGCCCCCTCACCACGGCCGAGATCGAGAACCTGAAGGCCGAAAGGCCCGACTGGCTGGAACGCGAGCAAGCCGTCCAAGCCGAAGTCCGCAAGGAGGAACTCCGCCTCAAGCAGCAGCGCGCCAAGGCCTGACTCACGGGATGCCCCCGGCCCGTGCGCGCCGCCGTGTAGGCCGCATGGCTCAAGGCGCCCTACATGGGACGCAAGGCCGCGCCCGAGGCCGCGTCCACCTCGTACAGGCTGTCGCGCTCGGGCGGACGGCCGTGCCGGCGCCGGCACCGGTCCGCGATCGCCTCATCGACTACACCGTCGCCCTGGTCCTGACCACCACCGATCTGGCCATGCCCCGTGCCCCCTTGGCCGAGGTGGCGGGGCCAGTGGCCGAGCGAAGCTTTGATCGGGCATCGGACGGCTCGTTCGACGGTGTACTCGCGGATCTTCATACAGTCGACCCGGCGGGGCCGAGACGCGACCGGCGGCCAGGTGTTGCTGGTCCGCAACGCCGAACCGGTGTGGGCGAACCGGCTGAGCGAGAAGGATCGGCGCGGCCTGACGGCGCTGTTCGGTCGAAAGTCACCCCGTACGGCACGTTCCGCCTCGACATGGACTCCCGCCGCCACGTCCCACGGCCCGCCACCGTCCCCGGCCCGCGCGGCGCGGCGGACGGCGCCGCGCGCGGCCGGGTCGGCACCATGACGCGCCTGGACGATGCGCGCGAAGTCCTCACCGAGGACGAGGTGAACGACCTGCTCGGCGACGACCGCGACGCCGGGTGGGGCGACGACGATTCCCACGAGCGGAGTTGATCCGGCACGGAGGTGGGGCTGGCGCGACGCGTTGCCTATGTCACGCGGATTTTCAGCAGCGCCCGTCCCGCGGCCGAGGCGCCGTGCTGGTAGCGGCGTGGTCCGGTCGCTTTCGCGGGTTCGGGGTTGGGGCTGTTGCGTTCCCAGTAGCCGGTGAGCGCTGCGAGGACCGTCGGCGCCACCACACCACGCTTCGCCGGCTCGCGCCCGATGTGGCCGACACCACCAGTCGGTGACTACGCCCAGGCGGGATCACGGCCGGTCAGGCCGAGGATGCGGTCCAAGGCGGGTGCGTCGGCCGGCACCGCGACTTCCGGTCCGTACATGCCCATCTCCCGCCCCTGCTCCACGCCGGCGAACACCGTGTCGTGCAGATGCGTCAGCAGGTCGGCGGGCAGTTCCAGCCGCTGCCCGGTCGCGACCGCCAGGTCCCAGGCGTGCATGGCCAGCTCGCCGACGATCATGTCGCCCAAGACGGGCGCGGGCAGCGTCTGCGGTGTGCCCATGCTCGTCTCGCCCTCCCAGGCGCTCGGCGGCGCCCACGACGACGTGATGTCGTCCAGCAGGTCGAGCAGGCGGCCGCGCCAGTCGCCGGCCGCCAGGTCCACCTCGGACTCGGTGCCCGCCGGCTGCGGAACGGACTCCTTGCGGCCGCCGCCGGCGAGCGACGGGCCCCAGAACAGGAGGTGGTTGACCAGTGCCCGCACGTCGTACTCCGTGCACGGGGTCTTGTTGGCGAGCTGGTCGTCGGTGATGGTGCGGGCGACTGCGGCCATGGCCTCGGCAGCGTTGGACAGATGTGGCATGGCAGCGACGCTAAGCGGCCCGGGCCGGAAGGGTATTGGACAAAGGCGACATACACTTTGCCGCGTGGAGCGGGACGTTCGTGAGCTGCGGAGTGCGTGGACCAGGTAGCAGCGCCACACCTTCCACGTCTTCGGCGTCGCGTTCCGGCCGGGCTGCTTCCGCCTGTTCCTCGGTGCCTCCGTCTCGACGATCACCGACCGCGTCGTCCCGGCGACCGAGGTGTTCGGCCCGGACCTGCCCACGACGCTCGACGTGCCGACCGTGGACGCGTTCCTGCTGAGACATCTGCCGGACGACGACCCCCGGGTGCGCCAGGCGGTGGCCCCGGTCGAGCTGATCGCCAAGGACCATGGCCGCTGGCGGGGCGATCGACTGGGCCGCGAACAGGGGGATCGGCTGCGACTCAGGCCCGGATTGCAGCCACGGTTCGCTGGACCAGGCCACCCAGGAACCGGGCGGCCACCTCACCCGGCACGGGCCCGGCGAGCGGGAACGTGCTGCGGTTGCGCACCCCACCGGCGTCCAGGTCATCCCCGGCCGCTGCGACGATCACGGCGCCGTCCCGTCCGACGGCGACATCAGCGCCGCCCACGGTGAGCACATCCGCCTCCGGCCCCGCGAGACCCAGCAGATCACCACATTGATCACGGCCAACCGGACCAGCGACCAAGGGCAGCTGCTTACCGACCGGCTGTTCTGGTTCAGAGTCAACGCTTGGCGCCCATCCTCCACCGGGACCGGCCTGATCGACCTGGAACTCGAAGGGGGAGGCTTCACCCCCGTCCCCGAATACCTCCGGCCCCTCTGGGAGCGGTGGTCCACCGGGCCGCCCGACACTCCGAACACCTGGGCGACCTCGACACACGGCACCGCAAGGCCTGGCTCGATCTCGTCCGAAACCGAGGCTGCCGGCGCGCCCACCGCGACCGTTCGCCCGGTCACGCCTACGAGCTCGACGGCCGCCACGTCACCGACGAGCCGGCTCTCTACCTGGCGCTCGGCGAGGCGGTGAACGGGCCGGGCGGCTACTTCGGCGGCTGCCTGGAAGCCGTCCACGACTGTCTGGGCGGAACCTTTGGGTACACCGCCCCCGCGACCTTGGTCTGGCGAGACGCCGCGACCGCGCGCGAGCACCTGTCCCAGACCCTGACACCCGACGGTGAGCCGTTCGACCTGTTCGCCGAGGTGCCCGACGTCCTCGCCGGGGGTGGCATGCACGTCACTCTGGCGTGATTCGCAATCTGCCTGGGCGGTAGGCCCCCTACGCGGTCAAGGGGTTGCGGCTGATCGATGTCCGCGTCGGGCTTGTTCAGTCGGCAGACCTGCGGACCGTTGCCTCAGGGAGCGACCTTCAGATGGCTGGTCTGCCCGGTTCAGCTCCGGGCGGGACTCGTGCTGTGCCGTTACGAGGTGGGGGTATCCGGGGCGACAGGCTTCCGCCGAATGTCGCAGTAGGTCGATAGCGTCCCCGGTCACACCGACCACGAAGGGGAACCTGTATGAACCTTGACGAACTCGACGTCTTCTTATGCGAGGGCCGGGACCCGGCGACCCGTACGGCGGTGGGTTCAAGGAAGGCCGTTGACGGGACGGCCCCGCTTTCGGTGACGCCCCCGGCCCACGTAGGCAAACCCGGCGATGGTGACGGCCTGCGCCGACGACGGCGGAGGGCAACGGTGGGCCGTTCGCTCGCCGATCTCCGGCGGCGCAGGCCATCGCCGGCGACGTCGACGACCAGCGACGTTCAAGCGACGGCCCGCCGCCGACGGACGCCAGCCCAGCGGTCGTGCGCCAGCCGCCGGGTCACGGTGTCACGAGGTACGTCTTCACAGCCGCAGCGCCGGCACCGTTGATCCGGTGCGACGACCCGGCAGGCCGGCACCGCACGGTCGCGCTCGAGGCGCTGCCCGGTGACTTCGAGACCGAACTCGTCGAGTCGGCGGAACGCGGTCGCATCAGCGCAGGCAAGCCCGCAGGAGCAGTAGGGCCGTACACCCTGAACTGCGAAGAGCAAGTTCACGAGTGGGCCGAGATCGAGGCGTCGCTGAACGTCGCCGGGTTTGCGACGAGGCCCTGGAGGTGTCGGCCCGGCCGGGCCTTGAATGAGTCTTCACATGGTCGGCCGGCCTTGGCGCGCAGTCAGGAAATGCCGCGGAAGAAGGTGCGGATGTCGTCCGCGAGCAGCTCCGGCTCCTCCATCGCGGGGAAGTGGCCGCCCTCGGTGAACTCGCTCCAGTGGCCGATCGCCTTGGACGGGTCCATCACGCGGCGGATGAGCGGGTGGGTGTCGAACACGGCCCATCCGGAGGGCACGGCGGAGGCCATGACCAAGTCGATTCCGGAGTGCTCGGACTCGTAGTAGAACTGGGCGCTCGAGGCGCCGCTGCGGGTGAACCAGTACAGGCTGATGTTCGTGAGGAGCTGGTCGCGGTCGACCGTCTCGTCCGGCGTCCGGTAGGCGCCGCTGGTCCTGGTCTTGAACTTCTCGGCGATCCATGCGAGCTGACCGACCGGCGAGTCGGTGAGTGCCGCGCCGATCGTGTCGGGACGGTGGTTCTGCATCGCGAGATACCCGCGCTCGGCCGCGTCCTCGGTGCGCACTGCCTCGATCTGGGCGATCTCGTCATCGGACAGACCGTCGGGGTAAGGGAACTTGTCGCCGACCAACCCGAGCCACCGGGGGTCGCTGCCGATGTGCGTGCCGATGACGCGCTCCGGGTAGAGCATCGCGAGGCGGCCGGTGGTGCCCGAGCCGATGTCGGTGCCGTGGGCCGCGAACCTCTCGTGGCCGAGACGCGTCATGATCTCGGCGTAGGCCTCCGTCGTGCGCGCCAGCTCCCAGCCGGTCCCTGACAGCGGGGTGGAGAACCCGAAGCCGGGCAGCGACGGGATGACCACGTGGAACTCGTCGGTCAGCAGCGGGACGAGTCGCTGGTACTCGACGAACGAGCCCGGCCAGCCGTGGTTCAGGATCAGCGGGGTGGCCTTCGGGTTCGTCGATCGCGCGTGGACGACGTGGAACGTCTGGCCGTCGACGACCGTCGTGAACTGCTCGTACTCGTTGAGCTTCTCCTCCTGCGCACGCCAGTCGAACCCGTCGCGCCAGTACTCGGCGAGCTCCTTCAGGTACGCCACCGGGATGCCGCGGCTGAAGTCGGTGCGACCGTCTCGGCCCGGCACGGGGATCGGCCAGCGCGTGTGTGCCAGCCGGTTGCGCAGGTCGTCGATGTCGGCCTGCGGGATGCCGATGCGGAACGGTGTGAGTGCGTTGTTCTCGTTCATGACACCGACGTTCCCAGGCAATGCGGCAGGTTGGCTTCCGCAATTGCTGAATGATGGAGAACATGTTGGAGACCTCGGCCCGCCTGCTCGAACTGCTGTCATTGCTCCAGCTCAAGCGCGACTGGACGAGCGCCGAGCTCGCCGGCCGGCTCGATGTGAGCACGAGGACCGTGCGCGCCGACATCGGCAAGCTGCGGTCGCTCGGCTATCCCGTGGACGCGCGCCCCGGCGTCGCGGGAGGGTACCGGCTGGCCGCCGGGACGGCGATGCCCCCGCTGCTGCTCGACGACGACGAAGCCGTCGCCGTCGCGGTCGGACTGGGCGCGGTCGCGACCCAAAGGCTCGGCGTCGAAGAGACATCGCTCACCGCGCTCGCGAAGCTGGAGCAGGTGCTGCCCTCGCGCCTGCGTCGGCGCGTCGAGGCGGTACGTGAGGCGACGAGCGTCGTTCCAGGGGCCAAACCGCTCGACCTCTCGGTTCTCGGCGCGGTCGCTGCCGCGATCCGCGGCCATGAACGGCTCCGGTTCGGATACACCAAGCCCGGGGGCAGCGAAGCGGCCCGCCACACCGAACCGCAACGGCTGGTGAGCTGGGGGCCGCTCTGGTACCTGCTCGCGTGGGATCTCGACCGTGACGACTGGCGGGTCTTCCGCGTCGACCGCATGGGCCCGCACGCACCGACGGGTGCGCGGTTCCAGCCGCGCGTGATCCCGGAGGACCATGTCGTCGAGTACGTCGTCGGACGCGTCAGCAAGGCGGCCTGGAAGTACCGCGCCCGGGTACTCGTGCATGCTCCCGCCGCCAAGCTCGCCGCCAAGCTCGCCGCG
The DNA here is from genome assembly GCF_014648495.1 of Actinomadura cremea. Classification (GTDB taxonomy): domain Bacteria; phylum Actinomycetota; class Actinomycetes; order Streptosporangiales; family Streptosporangiaceae; genus Spirillospora; species Spirillospora cremea. Next base: position 120,156 of record NZ_BMRF01000001.1, on the reverse strand, counting down.
AAGACCCCCATCCCGGTCGATATCGAGGTGGTCGACGAGTCCACGTGCCATGTCGAACTGGGTTCCGACGACCCAGACCGGCTCGCGCTGTGGATGGCACAGCTCGACGTCGACATCGAGGTGATCGACGGAGACGGGCTCGCGGCGGCGTTCGATCGCCTCGCGACGAGGTTCCGCCGCGCGGCGGGTGGCGTCTCCACGACGTGAATCTCGGCGGGTACCCGGGGCACGCCACCTTGCCGTCGGCTCGACGCACGACTCGGCAGTCCGCGCCCCGCTTGCTCATGTCGGACCGATGGACCTCGACGACGACGGCCTGCAGCGGTCGCCGCGAGGAGGCGATCGAGTTGGCGATGGCACGTCCCGAGCGCGACACCTGGGCCATCGCCGAGCTGCCGGACGACGCCGGACGCACCGATGAGGCCATCGCTCTCCTTGAACCGGATGAAGACGTTGTCGGCAGCATCCTGGCCCGGCACCTCATCGACCTCGGCCGCGTCAAGGACGCCGTGGTGATCCTCCAACGCCCCGTACCCGTTCCGACCGAGCTGCTGCAGGTTGACGACCCCACTGACGGGGGCGGTCGGGCCGGTCACCCACTTTCGACCCGCGGGTTGAAGTCGGTGCGACCTAGCCTCCGACTTCGTCAGGGCGGTCCAAGACCTTCTTCCCCACACGGGACCCCTCTCCCTCCAGAGAAATCCAACGGCGGTCGATGCGTGGAGGCAGTCCTCGAGCGTGTACGGATCAGTGCTCCAACCGCTCCGCGACTGCTCGACCGTACCGAGATGGAAAGCGCCCTCCCGAACCCAGACGGACAGGGGGATTGGCTGCGACTCGGTCCCGTCGGATCGCAGCCACGGTTCGCTGGGCCAGCCGCCCAGGAACCGGGCGTCCACCTCACCCGGCATGGGGCCGACGAGCGCGAACGTGCTGCGGTTGCGCACCCCGCCGGCGTCCAGACCGTCCCTGACCCGCGCGACGATCACGGTTCCGTCCGGCCCGACGGCGACATCGGCGCCGTCGGCGGTGACCACGTCCGCACCCGGCCCCCCGCGAGGGCCTGTGGAGCACCGTCACCGGTCACGAGCCAACCGGGTCGGCGACATGCCGCCGGCTGTATGCGAGCGCCGGGGCGCTTCCGGGTCTGCTGGAATTCGGCGCATCAACGGAACAGGAGCGCCGCAGCGGACGTCTCACCCGGTTTTCCGGGGCCTCCATATGACCGAACGCGACCGGTGTCGCCTCGGGAAGTACGCGGTGAGGCGTGGGCGCGAACGCTGCCGGGCGGTCACCGCGTCAAGGCGCACAGCCGGTGGGGCAACGGCGACGACGTCCTGGGGGGAGGTTCGGCTCGTCGGCGCACGTCCCGAGGACGCGCCCGTGTTCGGCGATCTGGATCCGGTCCTCGTCTCCGGGTCCTCGCGGTCCTGAGTCCGGCCGCTTGATCAGGTTTGTCGGAACGTCTCCCTACGGTGTGGCTTGTGGAGGAGAACATCCTGACGATCCCGGCCGCGTGGCTCCGGCGGATGCATCCGCGACGAGGCGGTGTGCGGCGCGGCCGGGACCGCGGCGCGCCGCCGGACGCCGGCACCGCGATGTGGGATGTCCCGGCGGATCTCCGCGCACCGCCGCCGAGACGGCCCTGCGCCGCATCGCCGCCGAACACGGCGCGGACGCCGTCGCGGACGCGTTCCCCGAGGCGGCCCGGGAACTGCGGGGGCTGCTGGCCGCGCACCCGTTCCAGACGGGACTGGCGCGGCGGCCGAGGCTCGGCGCGTTCGACCCGGCGGCGTTCCCGCCGATCCTCCTGCACGGGCGCGACCGCGCACTGCCCGCCGGCGCCGTCCGGTCACTGCTGGAACTGCTGGGGACACCGGCCGGGTACGCGCCGGAGCGGGTCCGCGACGCGTTCGACGCCGCGTCGCTGGCCGAGTTCGGCGTCGCGGTGTTCCGGCGGTGGGTGGACGCGGGCACGCCTGCCAAGGACAAGTGGGCGCTGATACAACTCGGCCGGTCCGGCGACGATGGCGCCGTGCGGGAGCTCGCACCACTGATCCGGGCCTGGCAGGGCCCCGGCGGGCACCGGTACGCCGCCGCGAGCCTGGACGTCCTGGCCGACCTCGGCTCCGACCTCGCCCTGACGCACCTGCAGACGCTCGCGAACAAGGCGCGGTCGCGGACCCTGCGGGACCGAGCCGCCACCCGCGTCGACCGGGTCGCGCGCGAGCGCGGCCTGGACGCCGAGCAACTCGCCGACCGGCTCGTCCCCGCCCTTGGACTCGCCCCGGACGGTTCGATGACACTCGACTACGGCCCGCGCCGGTTCACCGTCGGGTTCGACGAGCGGCTCCGTCCGTTCGTCACCGACACTTCCGGACGCCGCCGCGCAACACCGCCCAAGCCGGGGGCCAAGGACGACCCCGTACTCGCCCCGGCGGCCCGGACGGCGTTCTCCGCGCTCCGCAAGGACGTCCGGGCGGTGGCGGCGGAGCGGATCCAGCGGCTGGAACGGGCGATGGTGACCGGCGCGCGGTGGACCCCTGCCGAGTTCCGCCGGTACTTCGCCCAGCACCCGCTGACCGTGCACCTCACGCGACGACTGCTGTGGGTTGCCGAGGACGACACCGGTGCGACGGCGTTCCGCGTCGCGGAAGATCGCACACTTGCAGACCTCGAAGACGGCGCGTTCGTCCTCCCCGAAGGCGCGCGGGTCGGTGTCGTGCATCCGCTGCACCTGGACACCGGATCGCTGCGGGGCTGGTCGGAAGCGTTCGCCGACTACGAGATCCTCCAGCCGTTCGAGCAGCTCGCGCGTCCCGCGTACGTGCCGACCGAGGAAGAACGGAACGGCTCCCGGCTGCGGCGGTTCGAGGGCCTGACGGTCCCGATGGCGGCGCTGCTCGCGCTCGTCCGGCGCGGCTGGGAACCCGGCGAACCGGGCGACGGAGGAGGAGTGATTGACCTCTCCTACCGGTTCGCTCCCGACCGCTGGGTGTACATCGGCCTCACCCCGGGCTTCGGCATCGGGCACATGGCCGAGGGAGACACCCAGACACTCCGCGACGTCGAAATCGGCGCCGACGACGGCACCCTGCGGCTCGGCGACCTGGACCCCGTCACCGCATCCGAAATCCTCGCCGACCTGGAATCCCTGGCCGACGCGGCCAGCTGAACCGTCGCCCCCCCACCTGGCTGTCGCTGCTACACCCGAGACGCGGCACCCGCGCGAAAGGAGCACCCTGTGCCTGCCGACAATTACGTCCGTGCAGGTGAGGCGTGCAGGGGGTGGCTCCGGCACGGGGACTTGATCAGTCGCAAGGACAGGCCGGCGGTCATCGAGCATCACACGCGCCGCGTCCGGGTTCTGGGCGCCACCGCTCATCCGACCGCAGGGTGGGTGACGCAGGCGGCGCGGAACCTGGTCATGGACCTTCAGGACGCCGGCTGCAGGGCACGGTTCTTGATCCGCGACCGGGGACGGCAAGTTTTCTGACCTCTGTTCGATGCCGTCCTGGCCGATGCCGGCATCCAGACGGTGCTGACCGGGGTGCGGATGCCGAGGATGAACGCGGTGATGGAGCGGTGGGTGCAGACCTGCCGCCGCGAACTGCTCGACCGCACTCTGATCTGGAACCAGAGGCACCTGCTCCACGCACTTCGCGAGCTCGAGACCTTTTACAACGAGCATCGGCCTCATCAGGGCATCGCTAACGTACGCCCGCTGAAGCTACTGCCTCCGCCGATCACCGAACCAGATCAGATCGCCCACCTGAACATCCGAAGAAGACAACGTCTGGGCGGCATCCTCAACGAGTACGAGCATGCTGCTTGACCTGCACGGACGTAGTTTTCGGCAAGTGCAGGGTTCGCGGCCACGGGGTGGCGGGCGTCGGCATCGGCGAGTTGCCCGACGCGGCGGATGATCGCCTCGGCCAGGTCGCGGCGATCACATTCGCGTTCACGCAGCCGGGTGACGTCCTTGAGGAAGTCGAAGTCGCGGCCGCCGTCGGCGTCATCCCTGTGATTTGCCCGGTCACGCCGACGGGCAGGCCCGCTTGGCGGACCTGCCCGTCGGCGATCTGTTCGTGGCGCGCGTCGTTAGAGCGCGCGGACCATGTCGGCCTGCATGCCCTTGGGGCCGCGGACGGAGGTGAACTCCACCTTCTGGTCCTCTGCGAGGGTGCGGAAGCCGTCGCTGTCGATCACCGACTGGTGAACGAAGATGTCGGCGGTGCCGTCAGCGGGGGCGATGAACCCGAACCCCTTGTCGGCGTTGAACCACTTCACGGTTCCCTGAGTCATGAGCGTCTCCTTCGGACGGTACGGATCAACGCGGCCGCGTGACCCGGGCTGCTGGCCGTACGCCCGTCTGGAGAGACCCCCCAAATGACGAAACGCCCGCTGACAGAACTCCGCGGGCGTTTCCACGTTCGCAAAACTCGACTACAACCATTGATACCGACCCTACACCACAGCCGCCGGGTCCCGCGGTCCCCCGCACCTACGGGCACGGTCCCGACCGGTCGCGACGGTCCCGGGCCCCGGGGGCCGGCCCCTCCGAGCTTCTTGGCCCGGGGTTACGGCTGGGGGGCCTGATCGATGCGCTGCTGGAGCTGGGCGTTGATGCGCTGGGCTTCGGTGAGCTGGTCTTCCAGGATGATGATGCGGCAGGCCGCGTCCAGGGCGGTGCCCTGGTCGACCATGTCGCGGGCGCGCTGGGCCAGGCGGAGCTGGTAGCGGGAGTAGCGGCGGTGGCCGCCGGGCGAGCGTTGCGGGACGAACAGCTTGGCGGCGTCCAGGCCGCGCAGGAACCCCGGGGTGACGCCGAGGATTTCGGCGGCCCGGCCCATGCTGTAGGCGGGGTAGTCCTCGTCGTCCAGCTTGTCGTCCAGCTTGCCGGCCCCGGTGTCGGGGGCGTCTGGCGCCGGACCGGGCCGGGCGGAATGCGGGTCGCGGTGTGCCGGGCGGGCGCCGGGCCTGATCGGCTGAGGTGCTCTCATAGAACCTTCCGTACTGTCATGGGCGTTACCTGCCGGACGCGTGCCGGGATACGTGCAGGGGGAAACGACGTGGGCCCCGGCGCCTAAGGCGGCGCCGGGGCCATGAGGTACAACACCATCTATCCGGCACCGTGGCCGGTTGACTTCCGCGCCGACCGCCCGAGGCGGGGACGCGGGGATCGCGGATGCGTGACCGTAGACCACCGTCCAATCCGTGGGGCTGCGGTACCCGCGCGGCGTGACTGGAGCCTGCAACGGGCGATCCCGATGGTGCCGAGACTCCTTCCGTGTTCTCTCTACCTGTGCTTCCTGCGGTGTTGCCACTTGCCTTCGTGCCGCCGGCGGCCCGTTGGCCGCCGGGTGCGCGGCCGGCGGCCGGAGTCCCTTCCACTGCGTTGACCCCGGCCCGCCCGGCCCGCGCCATCCATCTGCTCGGGCAGTTCGTCATCTGCCGCGTCTCATGGACTTGTTCCTCTTCGATGACAGGAACACTACCCCACCCCGCCGCGAATATCTACCTCGATCGGCACAGGTTTTCGGAGATCGGGCGACGTGATTGTCTGCCGCCGGTGCGCGGACGCGTACCGGCCTCGGGTTCCCGGGGCCGTCCGGCGGACGGTTTCAGCAGGTCAGGCCGATGAGGTGGGTGAGGTGGGGTGATGGCGCGGGCCCGTGCAAGGTACCGACGAGTTCGACAGGTACCGCCGTCCTCGTTTGGGAGGAGCTCGGCCTGCCTACCGGCGCCGGCCCGTGTCTCGGGCCAACGGCGTTATCCGCCATCGGCGGTCGGGCTGGTCCCTGCGAAACGTCGGTTTCACGTTGCGGGAGGTCAAAGCGTTCATCGCGTCTCGTTCGCCGGCCGGCGACGGCTGGCGGGAGCTGTACCGACGCAAGCTCACCGAGCTGGATCAACGGATTGCCCAGGCTCAGGCGGCACGCACCGCCATTGCCCATGGCTTGACCTGCCCGCACAAGGACATCTTCGAGTGCTCCAACTTCGCGAGCGGGGTCTCGGCGCTCCTGGCGGGATTTTCGCTCGAAGAGGCTCACGAGAAGGCTCATTCGCACTGACCTTGCCGTCGAGATAGGCGGCCTCCCCTGCTGAAGCGCGAGATCGTCAGTGCGCCCTCGTCCGCCGCCCGACCGCCCAGCCGGTCACTATGGGCGGATTGATCCCGTGTGGCCTTCAACGGCCTTTCGCCGGTTGCGCGCTGTGTCCCAGGCCTACGACTTTGCCCAGCGGTACGGCGTATGTCAGCTACGACTACTTCGACGAGGTCCGGGTGGATGTGCCGTTGGAGGAGCGTTTCGGGGGTTCGGCGCTGATCGAGCACATGCTCTATCGCAGGCAGGAGTCCAACGCTCTGCTCATGTCCGGCATCGATCACGCGCTGGGTCCCGGGGCCCGGTCCAGCTTGGCCATGTTCGCCGCCGCAGAGTGTCCGGTCTGGACCTTCGACCGCGGTAACCCTCTCCAGATCGGCCGACCGTAAGCCCCGAGCTTCAACCGCCTCTTAGTCGACGCGGCACAGGCGCCGAGGTGCTGGGCGTGGTAACTGACGAACACGCTGCGAGGCGCCCGGCGTGACTGCGGAGCCCATTCCACCGCTTCGAACACGTGCGCGTCGCGGCGATGGTGGTCAGCGCGAACGGGTGCCTGGCACCTACGGGAGGCGTGCGCGCGGTCGCCCCGAACGGCTAGCAGCTCCACGAGGTGATCGACTCGATCCTCGCCTGCCCGGGCGTCCGCCGCAGCGCCACCTCGATCGTCCTCACGGACCAGATCCCGTTTCTCCTCGGCCCCCTGCTGGAGGACGAGGCGAAACGGGACCGGTCCGCGGGACGCGAACCGAGCGGGTAGCCGTCAGCGGGTGAGGAACTCTCGCAGGCCGGGCAGGTCGTCGGTGTTGATGTGGTCCACGCCCGCGGCCCGCAGCTCCGTCCAGACGGCGTCCCGCGCGGGACCCGGCGCGTCGGGGGTCGCCCAGAACCGGATGCGCTGACCGGCCCGGTGCGCGGCGTCCACCATCCCGTGCAGTTTCTCCCGCTCGGCGGCGGGCATCGGGCCGGCGCCCTGCCAGGTGAACAGGTTGTTCCAGTTGTCGCTGACCAGCGGCATCAGGCGCGCGTCGAGGGGGCCGCCGAGGTCGCCGGACCGCCCGTCGTAGAACCCGTACCGCCGCTCGGCCGCCCGCATGGTCTCCAGCGGGCGGTTGCCGCTGATGACGGCCTGGACGGGCCCGCGGTGCACCTTCCCGCGCTGGTACCGGGCCAGGATCCGCCCGTGCTCGGCCAGTTCGGCCTCGACGGCGGCGTACGTGGACTCGGCGTCGGTCTTGAGGTCCACCAGGAGCTGGAACGTCCCGTTCCACCCGGGGTACACGCTGCGGCCCTTGCCCTTGACCAGGTCCGTGAGCGGGTCCAGGTACAGGTCCTCGAACGTGCCCGCCTCGGGCAGCTCCCAGGCGTCGTGCGCCACGAGCAGCTCGCCGTCGACGAGCCACACGTCGGCCTCGACGCTGGTGAACCCGTGCTCCAGGGCGTCCAGCAACGGACGCTCGTGGTGGTAGTCGTTGTGGGCGTGGGCCTGCGGCAGCGGGCTGCCGAGGTCGACGTCCGGCCGCGTCCCGGCCGCGGCGGGCGCCGCGAAGGCCAGCGCGAGCACGCCGGCCAGGGCGGCGGAGAAGAGCGAACGCATGCGTCCCTCCTTGATCACGATGGGGCATCGTCGACCCCATCGCCCCCGGATGGACGCCAGGCGAACGGCTCGTCAGCGCAGCGCAGCGCGCGCACGAACGGGACAGATCGCCCCTTGGCCGGCGGCCGCTACCGGCCGGTGAGACTTTTCCAGTGGAGGTGGGCGGGATGATGTCCGGCCTGGAAAGACTCCACGTCCGGTTCGCCGCCGCCGTCGCGATCGTCGCCCTGGCCCCCGTCCCCACCGTCCACGCGGAATCCCCGCCCGCCGCGCTGCGAGACGTCCCGCTTCCGTTTCTGTGGCCCCGGGCGGGGGCCAGCATCGGACGCCGAGGCGTGGGGCGGCGGCTGCCGCTACAACACCGCCTCCGGACGCGTGGACTCGCTCGTCCTGCGCTGGAACGGGCCGCCGCCCCCGCCGACGACGCCCTCGACGGTTACGGCTGGAAGGTGCGGCTGTACAAGGACGGCAACCCCCTCGTCGTCCTCGACCGCGGCACCATCTACGGCCCCGCGCCGCTCCTGCGCCACGCGGACGGCGCCTGGCAGACGTTCACACCCCTATCCCCACCTGGGTGCACGACGTCTCCGTCGCGCCGAGCGGACGCATCTGGGCGGAGGGAAGCACCTTCATCACCTCGCCCCTGCTGCTCACCTCCCCCTGACCCCCGCCGAGCGGCGGTCCGCGCCTCGGGCGAAAGTACCTAAGCACGTCAGATTCCTCGTTCGTCCCGCCTCCCTAGCTTGGTGATCACAAGAGAGAGCACACCCCAGGGAGAAGCAGATGAGCGACATCACCGAGCTGGTCCAGCGCTACCTCGCCGCGTGGAACGAGACCGACGCCGCCGCGCGGCGGGCCGTCCTGGCGGAGGTCTTCGCCGAGGACGCCGTCTACACCGACCCGCTCGCGTCCGTCCGGGGCACGGACGGGCTCGACGCCACCATCGCGGCCGTCCAGGCCCAGTTCGGCGGGCTGGTCTTCAGCCTCGGCGGCGCGGTGGACGCCCACCACGACATCGCCCGGTTCACCTGGCACCTGGGCCCGGAGGGCGGCGAGCCCGTCGTCATCGGGTTCGACGTCGCGGTGCTGGGCGAGGACGGGCGGATCCGCCAGGTGCTCGGCTTCCTCGACCGGGTCCCGGCCGGAGCCTGACCGGTCCCCGAGGGGGCGGGCGGCGTACCCGCCCCCGCCGTCCACACCGAATCCGAGGAGGAAACCGTGACCGCCTACGTCATCGCCCACCTGCAGGACGCCCCTCCGCACCCGGAGATCGCGGACTACATCGAGCGCCTGCCCGGCACCTTCGCGCCCTACGGCGGCCGCTACCTCGTGCACCTCACCGCCCACGAGGTGCTGGAGGGCGGCTGGCCCGGAGCCGTCGTGATGATCGGCTTCCCCGGGATCGCCGAGGCGCGTGCCTGGTGGGACTCGCCCGCGTACCGGGAGATCGCGCCGCTGCGCTCGCGGCACATCGAGGGCGACATCGTCCTGGTCGAGGGCGTCCCCGACGGCTACGACCCGGCCCCCGCCGCGCGGGCCATGCGCGAGGCGCTCGCCGCCGGATGACCTGCACGGCCGCGGCCGTACGGCCGGTTCGTCAGGCGGGCTCGTCGGGAAGGACGTCGTAGTTGAACCCGAACGCGCGCACACCGGTCTCGCTGCGGGGCCGGTGGCTCGTCCCCGGGCCGAACGCCACGTAGGTGCCCGGCCCGTGGACGCGGCCCCCCTCGATGAGCTCGCCGCGCACGACGAAGTACGCCTCGCCGTAGGTCTCGTGCACGTCGAGTTCCGGCCATTCGGCGCCCGGGTCGAGGTCGATCACCCACGTCCGGATGCCCGGCATGCCCGGGAGCAGCCGGGCGCGGACCCCGGGACCGATGTCGACCGCCGGGACCTCGTCGACGTCCACGGGAAGGACCTGTCCGGGAAGTACCTGGTCGGGAGCCGCCACCGGAGCAGCCTCTCACAGCCCGAGCCGGCCGGCGGCGTCCCTCAGCTCGCCCCGGGAGGCGACGCCGAGCTTCGGATACGCCTTGTAGAGGTGGTAGCCGACCGTCCGGTGGCTGAGGAACAGCTGCGCCGCGATGTCGCGGTTGGACAGGCCGCGCGCCGCGAGCCGCACGATCTGGAGCTCCTGCGGGGTGAGGGCGGCGGCCGCGCCGCCGGCCCGCGCGCCCCGGTCCGGGACGCCCGTCGCGGTGAGCTCGCCGCGGGCGCGCTCGGCCCACGGGCGCATGCCGAGCCGGTCGAAGACGTCCAGCGCGTCCTGCAGCCGCCCGCGCGCCTCGGCCTTGCGCCGGGCCCGGCGCAGCCACTCGCCGTAGAGCAGCGCGGTCCTGGCGTGCTCCAGCGCGCGGTCGTCCCGGTCGTGCAGCCGCAGAGCCTCGGCGTAGAGCGCCTCGGCCCGGTCGTCGGCGGCGAGCAGCGCGCGGCAGCGCAGCACCAGCGCGTCCGACCACGGCAGCCGCACCGACGCCGCCCACCGCTCGAAGCGCTCCAGCGGCTCCGCGGCGCGCTCCGGCGTCCCCACCCGGACGGCCGATTCCACCAGGTCGGGGGTGGCGCGGGTGGCGCAGATGTGATGGCGCATCGGCTCGCGGGCCAGCCGCTCGAAGCGGGCGAGCGCCGCCTCGGCGCGGCCGAGCCCGAGGTCCAGCAGCCCGAGCGACCAGTGCGCCCACGGCGCGCCGGGCGACACGCCGCCGACGGCGGTCCCGGCGAGCCCGTCCTCGGCGTTCCGGCGGCAGTCCGCCTCCCGTCCCCGCACCGCGTCGAGGTAGGCGAGCACGCTGCCGAACTGGCCGACCCACTGCCGCTGCCCGGTGGCGCGGGCGAGCCCCAGGGCCTCGGACGCCGTGGCGAGCGCGTCCGGATGCCGTCCGGTGAACACCTCGCCCTCCGCCACGAAGAACAGCACGGTCGGCAGCCGTCCGGCGCCGCCCCGGGCGCGCTGCTCGGCGGCCAGCCCGGTCGCCAGCGCGTGCGCGTCGGCGTCCTGCCCCAGCGCGAGCGCGGCACCGCACATGATCATCAGGACCTGGTCGGGGACGCCGCCGCGCCGCCGCACCTCGGATTCGGTGCCGCCCAGCCCCGGCGGCCGTCCCGCCCGGTCGCGGTCGAGGTGGGCGAGGAAGGGGCCGATCGGCGCGTACGGGCTCGCGCCGTCCAGCGGCAGCGCGGTCAGCCGGTCCAGCGTCTCCGCGAGCGCCCGCTCGCCCAGGTACCAGGACGGGTGGACGGCCTGGACCAGCAGCGCGGCGGCCCGCTCCGGGGCGGTGTCGCGGACGAGCGCGGCGCCGTCCAGCAGCGCCCGGTGCGCGGCGGCGTAGGACCCCTGCCAGAAGTCGGCGTGCGCCCGGACGGCGGCGTTCCGCGCGGTCGCGACCGGATCCCCGTCCAGCCGCCGGGCCGCGCGCGTCCCCAGGGCCCTGGCACGTTCCAGGTCGCCCGCCTCCAGGGCCGCCTCCGCCGCCAGCGCCTCGCGCCGGGCCCGGTCGCCGGGCCCGGCGCTCAGCCGCGCGGCCTGCTCGTACGCCGCCGCCGCGGCCTTGTGGCCGCTGCGTTCCCGGGCGCGGACGGCGGTGCGTTCGAGCGCCGCGGCGACCTCGTCGTCGGGTCCGGTGGCGGCGGCCGCCAGGTGCCACGCCCGGCGGTCGGCGTGCTCGGGCGCGTCGAGGGCGGCGGCGAGCGCGCGGTGCGCGGCGAGCCGCCGCGCGAGCGGCGCCCGCTGGTAGACGGCGGCGCGGACCAGCGGGTGGCGGAAGCGGATCGTGCCGTCGGCGTCCCCGCGCAGCACCAGCCCGGCCCGCTCGGCGGGGGCCAGCGCCTCGACGGTCGCGCCCAGCGCGGCGGCGGCGCGCAGGATCACCGCCACCTCGCCGGACTCCTCGGCCGCCGCCGCCAGCAGCACGCTCTGGCACGCCTCCGGCATCCGGCCGACCTGGCCGTGGAAGGCCAGCCGCAGCCGGTCGGTCAGCGGGAGCGCGCGCGGCGCGAACGTCCCGCCGCCCTCGGCGGCCAGCGCGACCGGCAGCTCCAGCAGCGCAAGCGGGTTCCCGCCCGCCTCGGCGAGCAGCCGGTAGCGCAGGGCGGGGTCGAGCGGGGACCGGTCGAGCAGGGCGGCCGCCGCCTCCGGCGCCAGTCCGGCCAGCCGCAGCTCCGGCAGGCCCGCCGCGGGGAAGCCGCCCTCGCCGTCCCGGACGGTGAAGAGCATGACCACGCCCTCGGCCCGCAGGCGCCGCGCGGCGAACAGCAGCGCGTCCCGCGAGGCCCGGTCGAGCCACTGCGCGTCGTCGACCAGGCAGAGCGCCCCGTCCGTCCCCGCATGGTCGGTGAGGACGGACAGCACGGCGAGCCCCACCAGCATCGGGTCGGCGCCGCCTCCCTCACCGAGGCCGCACGCCGCCTCCAGCGCCGCGCGCTGCGGCGCGGGCAGCGCGGAGAGGCGCCCCAGGGCCGGACGCAGCAGCAACTGGAGGCCCGAGTACGGCAGTTCCGCCTCGAACTCGACGCCCGTCCCGCGGAGCGTCCGCATGCCCCCGGCGGTCGCGGCGGCGTGGTCGAGGAGGGCGGTCTTGCCGATGCCCGGCTCCCCGCGCAGCACCAGCGCCGCGCTCTCGCCGCGCCGCGCCCCGGCGAGCAGTTCCGCGACCGCCGCGACCTCCGGCTCTCTCCCGCACAGCTCGACCGGCCCCACCATGAGAACATCGCCCCCTTTTGCCCCCTCTAGAGATACAGGCTTCGCCCTCATCTCGGTCGGGGGGGCGGCCCGGACGTCCGTCACCGCCGTTCGGCGTCGCGCGGACGGCCGGGGCGAAGGGCCGCGGCCGGAAAGCCGGTCATTCGTTCGGCCCGGAGTGCGGTTACGGCACGGTGCCGCAGATTTCGCCTGGCCGCCCGAATCGCGTGCACCTCATGCGCGCCGCGGGGCCACTCCGCCCGGATCTGGACGGGCGGCGGCGTCGGCCGGCAGGAGACCGGCGACCGGCCACCACCGGCCGTCGAGGAGCACCGGTGCCTCGGGCCCGGCGGGACGCTCTCCCGAACGCCTCCCCGGCGATCCCGCGGTCTTCCGCTACGACCCGGCCGCCCCGCCCCCGTCCGTCGGCGGGGCGGATCAGTACATGGCCCAGATCCGCAGCGGCCTTCTCCACTTCGGCCCCGGCGAATCCCTTGTCGCACACGATCGGGCACGGCCCCGGCGGGGCCCGCTGGACGTGCAGCAGGCGGACCGCCTGCTGCACGTCCAGTTCCTTGGGGTGGGCCAGGCTGAAGGCGCACACCGCCCCCTCGGCAGTGGTGATCAACATGAGCTTGGCGCCCCAGTAGAAGGCGTGGTGCGACTCGTCCATGCCATAGCCGGCCACCTCACCCAAGGCCGAGCTGATCACGGGCGCCCTTCGCCATGCCCGCGGCCGGTTCAAACCCCCATCAACGATCTAGCGCAGGCGGGCGGAGACGGGCGGGTCCACGGTCGGCCGGCCGACGCGGAAGACGGCGCTCAGGCGGGACGGATCGGCGATGTCCAGGAGGAGGGCCAGCCGCTGCTTGGTCCGCTCGGCGTCGATGATCTGGCTGAGCGGGTGCGTCGTGTAGCCGAGTGTGGCGAGGGTCAGCCACTGCCGCATCAGGACGCGGCCGAGCGCGACCTGCTCGGCGTGCGTGGAACCGGGACGTGCGACGAGCACGACCACGCACCCGCACAAAGGCGTCTAGGGTCTGTTCGAATAGCGGGATCGCCCGCTTGAGATCCCCTGCCGTCTCGTAGGCGCTGGCCAGGTTGTTACGCGAGGTCAGGGTGTCGGGGTGGTCGGCGTCCAGCACCCGCTCCCGGTCGGCCAGGGTCTGTTCGAACAGCGGGATCGCCCGCTCCAGATCCCCCGTCGCCTCGTAGGCGGTGGCCAGGTTGTTGCGCGAGCCCAACGTGGAGGGGTGGTCGGGGCCGTGGAGGCGCTGGGCGGTGGTCAGGGAGCGCTGGTGGTAGGTGACCGCGCGGGGGGCCGGCGCCTTGCCAGTGGAGGAACCGCCCGGTTGCGCTGAGCAGGAGGTCGGTGACGTCGGTGTCGGTGTCGGGGGATGCATGCGAGGTCAGGGCGTCGATGTGGGGGAGCAGCGTGCGCCAGGTCGGCCAGCCGCCGGGGTGGTGGGGATCCTCAGTGAGGCATTGATGATTGAGGGTGTAGGTGGCCTGCTCGCGGGCGGTGGCGATGTCGCCGGGGTCGCGGTGGGGGTCGGCGGGGTCGGGGATGCGGGCGAGGGCGTGGACCAGCCGGTGCACCCCGATGACGTCCTGGCCCTGGACCGGGTGAGGGTAATCATGCTGTAGGCGGCCAGCCGCCCGACCGAGCGGTGCAGCGCGATCGGGCCGCCCCACCCGTCGGCGAGCGGGTCCAATAGATTGCGGGGAATGTGGTCGGGGGCGAACCAGGCCAGCACCCGCAGCACCGGCCCGGCCTGTGGCGTTTCGGCGGCCAGGTGGTCCAGGGCGGCGTGCCACACCCGCGCCACGGTGCGGTCGGCGCCTGTGCCGGCGGGGCCGTGAGCGTACAGCTCGGCGGGATACTCGCCGAGCAGCCGCAGGTACTCCCGGGGCGACGTGGCGGTTTCGGACATGAACGCGGCGGCCTGTTCGATGGCCAGTGGCAGGCACCCCAGCTCGCGGCATACCTCGGTGGCCGCCTTCATCTCCGCCTCGGTCCTGCCCGGCGCTCTCGCCGCCGCCAGCGGCAGTGCCAGGGAGACTGTCGGGGGCGTCGTTGGATGCGGTGGTGCGAAGGCGTGCGGGGACGATGGCGGCGGTCAGCAGTTGGACCGCTTCGTCCAGGTCGAGCACGTCCAGGGGGATCAGCCGGCCGGTGACCTGCTGCCAGCCGGTGGCCATCCTGCTGGTGATCAGGACGCGTCCCCGGCGGTCCGTCCCAGCAGTGCCCGCAGGTCGTCGGGACGGGTGACGTTGTCCAGCACCAGCAGCCAGCCGTCCTGGGACGACAGCCAGGCCAGAGCGTGTTCGGTGAGCTCATCCAGCGGCCGCCCGGCGCGGCCGGGCGGGGCGGCCAGCCCCGCCAGGCCTTCCTGCAGGGCGTCGGCGGAATCGGCGGTGATCCACCAGGTCACCGTGTGCTCGTCCAGCCGGGTATAGGTTCAGTACGCGGCCAGGGTGGACTTGCCGATCCCGCCCAGCCCGTGCACCGCCCCCACCGCCGAGGACCGGCTGCGGGAGGGCACCACCACGGTGTCCGCGCCGTCGCCGAAGACGGCGTCCAGGCGGGCCAGTTCCTCGGCGCGGCCCACAAAGGTCTCCTCGGCCCGGTAGGGCAGATACACCACCGGCACCGTCCCGGCACCGGATCCGCTGACGGGCTCACCGCAGGAGGCATTACCCGGGGTGGGGGTCCCGCCGAGGGAGGCGGTGCGGCCGGTGCGTTGGGGCTGGGCGTCCTCCAGAATCTGCATCCACGACCGCCGGTCGGGCACCCGATCACCGGCCCAAGCACTCCACAGCCGGATCAGCGCCCACACCGACGCCTCGATACCGGCGTCCCCGTGCCGCGGGACCTGCATCCGTTCAGGATCGCGGGGTAGCCACTCGCTGATCCACTGCCCACTGATCTGCACCCGGTAAGGGTCTCTGCCCAGCTCCGCGGCGGCCTGCCGCCGCGACGCTGGCAGCCCAGCGCGGGCGCGGCTGCCGCGGGCGCGGTCCTCCAGCGCCCGCATCGCCCGCCACCACGCCAACGCCTGGCGCGACACCGCCACCGCCCACCGCCTCTCACCGCGCACCACCGCTGGCCCCCGCCGGAGAGGACGGACGGCCCCGCCCGCAGCCGCCCAGGGCGCCCGCTGCGGGCGGTCCGGGCACCAACGCTGCCTTGGAGATTAGCGACCGGTCCGCCCGCATCGCCCGGCTTGCAGAACAGGCGGCCGGTCCTGGCCGCAACCTCTCCCTCAGACAACCGCCCCGGCCAGGAAGGAGAGCCCCATGACCATCAGCTCCGACACCAACAACGCCCCTGGCATCGAGCCCGGCACGACCGCGGCCCGACGGCGACATCGGCGCTCCCGGCGGTGAACATCTCCGCCCCCGGCCCCGCGAGGGCCAGCGGATCACCAGCATCGGTCACGGCCAACCGGGTCAGCGACATGCCGCCGACTCTATTCGAGCGACGGGCGCTTGCTGGCCTGTCGGGAATGCGGCGCAGTCACGGCCAAGATGTCCTACCCGGCGGTCACCATGGTCGGTGAACCGACGCCATGGGTCGGCCGCAGCCTTCGGAGGCGAGCCATGTTCTTTCCCGTACTTCCCGCGCCGGTGGATGGCGAGGTGTTGTTGGTTTGTACCCGCTATAGGGACGGCAAGGCGCTGTGGGGCAGCCTGCTCAACGAAATCGGGGCGCGCCACGATGGCGATGGGCTCGTCATCAAGGGTAGCGAGGTACGGATCCGGTTGGTCGAGAACACCGGATGGGACTTCCTGCACGGTGGGAATGTGCCGGCGCTCGTCCCGGCGGGTGGCCCGGCATCGCCGGTCATCGTCTTGGCGGACGGTTCGGTGGCGTACGGCGGTGGCGGCCCGCTCCTGGTGGATCTGGCGACGATACCCGGCCGCGGTGTTCGGGTCCGATCGGATCGCCTCGGCGAGGTCCTGACCGCGTTGCTGGGCGGCGGACTCACCTTCGATCATCTGGTGCAGAAGATGGACGCGAGCGGGATGTATCAGGGCGATTGGGGCCGACCGGCCTTCCCCGCGCCGGTGCGGACGTCGCAGCGAGCCTTCCCGGCACTGCCCTCCACAGCCGCTTCTTTGCTCGTCCGTACCTCCTTCGACGATGAGGAAGGCTGGCAGAGCCTGCTCGCCGAGTTGGACGCGGCCCACAAGGCGGACCCGGACGAGAGCGACGTGGAGAACCCGCCGCTGGAGGCGTTGGTCGTCGACGACCGGGCTCTCGAGGATTTGCGGCCGGGCCAGGTCCCCGCCCTGGTCCCGCCCGAGAAGCACACCACGCTGGTCGCGCTCGCCGATACCAGAACCTTCACCGAGCCCGAACGGCCGCTGACCGTCGTCGACCTGTACGACACCCCGGGACAGCCCGCCGTAATTCCTCTCCGCATGGTCGGACGGATGGCCTGCAACCTGGAGCTCGCCAACATGGACTTCCGCGACTACGTCGCCCACAAGGACACCCGGCCATGGTGGGAGGACTCCTGAAACAGCACACCCTTGATGCGCGCGCTCCGTCCGTGCCTGCCATGGGCACTGCACAGGCATGAGCGCCGGCTGACGGCCTCAGCGATCAATTCGCGAACCGTGGTTTGGCGCCGAGGCCGGAATCGAGCCTCCATCCGACCCGGGACGCTTCAGGCGTTTGGCGGAGGGCGGGCAGGATAGCGGCGATCTGTTCGATCTGGGAGTGCTGGTCGGCGAGGTCGAGTGCGGCCGGGCGAAGAATGAGGTGGCGGGCGCCGGCGGCGATGTAGCGGGTGAGGGCGGCGGTGACCTGGACGGCGGTGCCGGTAATGACGGCTTGGATCTTTTCCAGGCCGGTGAGCGGCATGCCGTAGGTGGCTCGTGCATAGGCGTCGAGAGGTCCGCGGCCGTCTGGGCCGATGTGTACGGTGACGAACAGGGCCGGGGTGATGCGGCCGGTGTCGCGGTCAGCGGTGGTCGCGGCGTCATGGACGGCGTGCAACCCGGCGGTGTAGTCGGCGGGGTCGGGTGGGTACGGCAGCCAGCCGTCGTAGTGGCGGCCGGTACGGGCCAGCGCGCTGCGGGTGGAGCCTCCGAGCCAGACGGGCGGGCCGCCCGTGCGGTGGGGGCGGGTCGCGGGCGGGAGCTCGGAGAACGACAGCAGTTCGCCGTGGAAGCTGGCCGCACCGTTCCACAGGGCTCGCCAGAGCGCGACCGTCTCGTCGAGCCGGGTGAAACGGTGTTCCCAGGGAACCTGCGACCAGGTGTGCAGAGGGCGGCCGAACCGGCCGGGGAAACCCGCACCGACCGCGACCGCCAGCCGCCCCCCGGACAGCAGGTCGATCGAGGCCAGCGCCTCGGCGGTCTGGATCGGCCGACGCAGCACCGGTAGGAGCGCGCCGGTGCCCAGGGTGACACGTTCGGTGGCCGGGGCGAGGGCGGCCAGCATGGTCAGCGCTTCGATGCGGGGGCTGATCAGTGAGTCGTTGACGAACAGCGAGTCGAAGCCGAGTCGCTCGGCGGTGACGGCGAAGCGGACCAGGTCGCCGGGATCGCCGCCGGCGCCCCACTGGGCCTGGCCGGTCGGCAGGAGCACACCGATGGCGACAGGGGCTTGGTCGATAGGGTTTTCCATGCCAACGATGCTGGCCGCTACCGGGAATCAGCTCAATTCCTTGCGGGGAATGGCAGACCGCAAAGCGGTGCTGGAGAATGAGGATCATGGAGTTCCCCGGCGCGTTGCGGCACTGGCGCGGGCACTGCCGGATGAGCCAGCTCGAGCTGGCCACCCACGCGGGCACCACGCAGCGGTATCTGAGCTTTCTGGAGTCCGGGCGTTCCGCGCCCGGGCGGGGGATGGTCGTACGGCTGGCCGAGTCGATGGGACTGCCGCTGCGGGACCGCAACGCGCTGCTGGCGGCCGCCGGGTACGCGCCCGCGTACCCCGAGAGCGGGCTGGACGCTCCGGTGCTGGCCCCGGTGCGAGAGGCGATCACGCACATCCTCGACGGGCATCTGCCGTATCCGGCCCTGGTGGTCGATCGGCACGGTGACCTGATCGCGGCTAACGAGGCGATGGATGTCATCACCGAGGGCGCGGCCCCCGAGCTGGTCGGCCCGGGGACCAACATCTACCGGCTGGCGCTGCATCCCGACGGGATCGCCGGACGCATCCGCAACTTCGACCAATGGGCCCGGCATGTCCTGCAACGTGTCGGCCCCGAACTGCGCACCGAACTCGCGCCCCACGTCACCGGCGAGCCGGACGGCGACCACCTGGGGTTCGCCGTCCCCCTCCACCTGGACAGCAGTCTCGGGGAGCTGCACCTGATGACGACCGTGACGACCTTCGCCACAGCCGTCGACATCACCCTCGCCGAGCTGAAACTGGAAGCCTTCCTGCCCGCCGACCGGCCGACCGCCGCCGCCCTCACAGCCCGGGGAACATGTAGTCGACGCTGATCAGCCCGTTCGCGGCCAGAACCAGCACCTCCCGGCCCCCTCCCGCGACCGTACCCTGAGCGAGGTCCGCCATCTCCCAGGTGAAGTGGACCGTCTCATCCAGCCGTACCGCATCCTCACGGACCCGGAAGGTGTACGCCCCGCCGGCCACGAACTTGTCGTAGCTGCGCAGCACCCGCGTCTCGATCGCGTCGTACCCATGGGCCTCAAGTGTCGTGTGGTCGAACCCCAACTCCGCGGCGATGTCCCGGATCTGCTGCGGCGGCCGCAGTACATGCCGACCGTCCACCATCCACAACGCCTCGATCTGCGACCTGCGGAGCCCGGCATCCGGCTCCGTCCACAGCGAGATGTACCGACCGGCTAGAACCTGCGCATCAACGTGGATCATCTGTCTCCTCGGCATCTGAACGAGAGACCCAGGCTCCGCCGTGCGCCCCCTGCTGACAATTCCCGACCGGGAATGGGCGTCTGACCGGAGATCGTGAACCGTCGCTGAGCCACACTGAGTCCTACGACGCCGGCCTGCAGAAACGCGGCGCCGGGGCGTGCTTTCGATGAGGCTCTGGGGCAAGGCGAGGGCTGCCTGGGGCTAAGCACCCTTGGCGAGGGTGTGAGGTTCCCCCCGGAGCACGGACTGCTGACCTGAGGTCACCGGCGATCATCAGGAAGGATGTTCGCCATGCCGTCACCACACCCGCCCGAGTTCCGCCGCCGCGCGGTCGAGCTGGCACGCCAGGGCGACAAGTCCATGGTCCAGCTGGCCAAGGATCTGGGCATCAGCCGGTCCTGCCTGCAGAACTGGGTGAACCAGGCCGATGCCGACGACAAAAGCTCCGGAGGGAAGGACGGTAGTGACCGCCTGACCACCGCGGAGAAGAAGGAACTCGCCGAGCTGCGGCGGCGCAACCGGCAACTGGAGACAGAGAACGAGATCCTCAAACGGGCGGCCGCGTACTTCGCCCGGGAAAACGTGCTCCCAAAGTAATCTACTCGCTGGTCCGCGAACTCGCCGCCGACTCCATCCCGGTCGCGGTGGCCTGCCGAGTATTGAACGTCTCCACGTCGGGATATTACGACTGGCTCGGCCGGCCCGAGCCGCCCCGCGCGTTGCGGAACCAGGAACTGATGAAGATGATCCGTGAAATACACGCCGATTCTCGAGGCAGTTACGGCTCGCCCCGTGTGCACGCGGAACTGACGCTGGGGCTGGGCGAACGGGTCAACCGAAAACGGGTCGAACGGCTGATGCGCCACGCCGGGCTGCAGGGCGTCTACCGGCGCAGGGGCCGCCGCAACCCGGTGCATCAGGCGACCGAGGAGGACCTGGTGCAGCGACGCTTCGTCGTCGCCGGCCCGGACCGGCTCTGGCTGACCGATATCACCGAGCACCCGACCGAAGAAGGGAAGCTGTACTGCGCAGCGGTCATGGACGCCTATTCGCGGCGGATCATCGGCTGGTCGATCGACTCCCGCCAGGACACCGATCTCGTCGTCAATGCCCTGGCGATGGCCGTGACACGGCGCAACCCGCCGGCCGGTTCGACCATTCTGCATTCCGATCACGGCACGCAATACACGTCCTGGGCTTTCGGGAAGCGCCTGCGGGATGCCGGGTTGCTCGGCTCGATGGGCACGGTCGGTGACTGCTACGACAATTCGATGATGGAATCGTTCTGGGGGACGATGCAACTGGAGTTGCTCGACGCCCGCACCTGGAAGACCCGTGAAGAACTCGCCGGTGCTGTATTCGAATGGGTTGAGTGCTGGTATAATCCGTATAGGCGGCATTCTAGTATCGGAATGCACAGCCCCGTCACGTTCGAAGGGCTCGACCTGCCCTCAGACACCGCCGAGTGACCTCACCTCAGGTGTCCGTGCAACGGGGGGAACCTCAGCGGCGAAGCCGACACCACCCGCACCTACACCACGTCCACCACCGGCAACAAGCTGACCGGCGTGGCCCAGACCGGCGGCGAAGGCACCCGCACCGACAGCTTCGGCTATGACGACGCCGGCAACATGACCACCCGCACAGTCGGCAGCACCACCCAAACCCTCGAATGGGACCCAGAGGGCAACCTCGCCAAGATCACCGAAGGCGCCAACGACACCTCCTTCATCTACACCGCCGACGGCGACCGTCTCCTGCGCAAGGACCCCACCGGCACCACCCTCTACCTCCCCGGAATGGAACTGCGCCTGCACAACGGCGCAGCCACCGCGCAAGGCACCCGCTACTACACACTCGGCGACCAGACCATCGCCATGCGAACCGGCAGCGACGTCCAATTCCTGGCCCCCGACCACCAAGGCACCAGCCAGCTCGCCATCGACGCCGCCACCCAAACCACTATCCAGCGCCGCTACACCCCCTTCGGCACCCTCCGCGGCGTCGACGAGCACACCACCTGGCCCGACGAAAAGGGATTCGTGGGCGGCACCAATGACCCCGGCACCGGCCTGGTCCACCTCGGCGCCCGCGAATACGACCCCGCCACAGGCCGCTTCATCACCGTCGACCCGCTCATCAACCTCGACGACGAGCAATCCCTCAACGGCTACGCCTACGCCGGCAACAGCCCCATCACCTTCAACGACGCCACCGGCCTGTGCCGCGACGTCAACCCCATCATGGGACCGATCTCCTGCCACGCCCCCGGCAACGACGGTGATCCACGAGGCATCGGAGGCGAACCCAACCCCGGAGGACACGTCTACCGAGGAACACCGGCCCAATACAATCCATCTCGATACCACTACACCTACAACCCCAACCTCAAGCCACGAAAAGCCCCGCAGGTCAACACGTGCGGCTGGAAATGCAAGCTGAAGAGAGCGGTCAAATCCAACCCGGTTGCCCGTAATATTTCGGCCAACGTCGGACGTGCCTGGGACGCAACGAAAGCGGCGGGAAACTTTATCGACCGCCACTGGGGAACGATATCCAAGATCGGATCCGCAATCGGATTTGGAGTCTGCCTCGTCGTGTCCGCTGGTGCCTGCGTAGTCGTCGGAGCAAGTCTGGCGCTCGCCTCTTATGGCATGAACGTTAAACGCGCCGGTGGCGATTTCACAGATGAGGCGGCCTTGAAGCAACTAGGATTCGACCTCGCTCTCAGCGCAGGCGGTGGCTACCTCGGCAAGGCCATTCCGAGTGGCAAGTGGGGCGCCAGCGGAGGCTGGCAAAGTTCGGCGATCAGTAGATCCTGGGGCAGGGCCCACTGGCGCCATGCGGAGCGAACTCCGGTGAACATGGGACGGACGTCGTATAGCATGTCCATCAACGCAGGCACAGGATCGCCTGGCCTGCTCATCGGAGTAGGAGTGCGAAGTTATCCATCCCTCGTCATCGGCGACTGAAAAAGTTGGACGACCCCTCCTGCATGCAGGAGGGGTCGTCGGCATCATCGCTTTCGACCTATTTTTCTTTCTGCTCTTTGTGGGAGAATCTCTCGGCCTGCCCGATGCGTTGTCTATTGGCTTGATCCTTGCACTGCAGAACTGGTTGATCTGGATGTTTTGCTGGGGATGTCAAATTCAGATCACTCCCCTGGGCGTTGTGGTGCCAAATGCATTTCGCGTTCACAGGATACCGTGGCAAGCGATCGAAGAGATCGAGGTCAATCAAGGGCTTGTAATAAAAATATTCGACCAAAAGTCAAGGAAAAAGGTCGTTCAGTCGATTCATTATGGCTCGTCCACTCTCGGTGGCTTTACCGGGTATCCAACCCACCAAGAGGCGGCCCGGCGCCTGAAAGAAGTCCGAACTTATCGCCAGAACGCATCCCCCGAGATGCCAGCTATGGACTATCAAAATGGAATTGAGATTCCTTGGCGTTCATTCATTGTGGCCATTGTTGCGGGCGAGACTGTCGCTCTTGCGATCGTTTTCCTGGGGGCGATCATCTAATCGGCGCCAACCCGGCGCGGTTCGGGGGTTCGGAAATCTTGCCTTATGGGCCGTAATGCTCGGCTATGGGCCGAGAGCGGTCAGACAAAGGCGGGTGCCTTGGAGGGTGCCCCAGTTGGGGGCTGGAACAGATGTCCGCTTCCGGCCGCGCCCAGCGTCCGGCCACGGCGGCCGGTGCCCGGTCAGATGACCGCTTCATGCCCGGTGGGACGCTGCCCGCCCGCGGCGGCGCTCTCCGGCTGCCCCTGCGCCCGGTAGGCGGACGCCTGGAGCCCGTACAGCTCGGCGTAGAGCCCGTCCTCGGCCATGAGCTCGCGGTGGGTGCCGTGCCCGGTGATCCGGCCGCCGTCGAGCACGTAGATGCGGTCGGCGTGCCGGACGCTCGCGAGCCGGTGCGTGATCAGCAGGACGGTGCGGCCGTGCTCGCGGATCTGCTCGAAGAGGTGGTGCTCGGCGCGCGCGTCGAGCGCCGCGGTCGGCTCGTCGCAGATCAGCAGCGGCGCGTCCCGGTAGAAATCGCGGGCGGCCGCGAGCTGCTGCCACCGCCCGCCCGACAATTCCCGCCCGCCCACGAACCGGTTCTCGAGCAGGGGACCGAGCTCGTGCGGCAGCTCGGCGATGACCTCGTCCGTGCCGGCGGCGGCCGCCGCCCGTTCCACGGCGTCCCGCACGCCGCGGCCCCAGTCGGATCAGGGCAGCAGTTCAGGTGCTGCTCAGCTGTAGGTATAGGTCGCTGGGGCCGATGTATCGCCGGTCGTGGTGACGGTGACCTGTTTGGCCCCGGCCGACCCTGCAGGCCAAGCGTCGACCGTGATCTGTGTGGCGGAGTCCACGGTGTAGCCGGAGGCCGGGACGGTCGTCCCGCGGATCTTCACCGTGAGGGCCGCGGCGTTGAATCCGGTGCCGGTGATGACGACCTGTCCTCACCCGCAAGGCCGGCCCCGAGCTGGGGTTCACGCCGGTGATGGCGGGGGCCGGGATGTAGGTGTGTTCACGGGCTCCTGCTCGGGGCTTGAGAGTGTTGACCGTGCTGGTCCTCGACGGTGCGGTGGCCGCGGATGTGTGCTGTCGTCCGGGCGGCGGCTGTGTCATGAGGATGTCGGCACGCATGTTATTGGGCGGTCTGGACGTTGGATGGGGGAGGTGGGGCAGGCCTGGAGGGCGGGGCGCGACCGACGAGCGAACTTCGAGCGAACACGGGGACATAGCCGGACGAGCCGGGCGGGGGGCAAACCAGGGCAATCTCGCGTTTGCCCTGGTCAGGGGTGGTGGGTCGCGTGGGACTCGAACCCACAACCTACGGATTAAAAGTCCGGAGCTCTCATATCAGAGCGGCGCTCTCAGGGTTGCCATGTACCAGTCTGTCCGCATCCAGCACCATCTCCATGCCGCCACATCCCGCTACGTGCCGCCCCGGTCCAAAACCGCCGAGCGAACAACGAGCGAACACGACCGTTGTCGGGCGTTCAGCCGTCGAAGCGTGTCCATGGGATGTCGAGGTCTGCGAAGGGGCGGAGGACGCTGTGGTGCGCGGCGCCGGCGGAGATCTGGCACTGTTCGTCTTCGGGGTCGTCGGCGGTCTCAATGATCAGTCCGGGTGCGACGTAAAACGAGGTTTGGAACAGCGGCCACATCCATGTTCGGAGCGGTACGCGGCGCAGCGTGCCCGTCAGCCGGTGGGCGACCGGCCACGGGACCCAGTCCGTCCAGGCCCGGTAGAAAGAGCACATCACGGCCTCGTACAGCGAGAACTGGATGAGAAAGCCGCTCAATCGCTCGCGTTCGCGATGTCGGCATGTGGGGTCCTCGATGGTCCACACGACCGGATCGTCCTCGCTCGGGTCCAGTGCCCAGACGAAACCGCCCTGGCTCTCGAGGCCGAACTCCAGTAGGCCCTCGTGGTCGGTGCGCAGTTCGGCTGGGGGACGGATGGAATTCTGGACGCCCAGGACGTGCGGCCGTCCGTGGGCGAGCCGGTAGAACTCGGCCAGAGTCGTCGGGACATCGGTGACCGTGGAGGGTTCGGGCTCGCCGAAGGGGGCCGGGTGCCAGCCTTCGGTGAACATCCGCAGAGCGGCGGCGCGGTCGCCGTCGAGGTGGTCCAGCCATTCCAACCCGGGCAGTGCGGTGGGCGTGCTGGGTGGACGCACCCGGTCGAGCACATCGAGATCCAGCGGCGGATCGATCGCCAGGTGGCAATCTTCGAGCGTGCGCTGATCGCGGCTGCTATGGGCCCGCGCGTACCGTCCTGTGCCGAGGTACAGCAGCCCCACTGGTATTCGGACGAATAGATGGACCGGGTGCGACTCCCAGCGGGTCCGTGACCATGGGGTGACGCCCCAATTGCTCAGGAGCCGGTCTGCGACATTGCCAGGCACGGGTCCGACGAGTGTGAAGGTGTCGCGGTTGCGCACTCCGCTGGCGTCCAGATCGTCTCCGGCGTTCGCGACGATCACGGTGCTGTCCGGTCCGTCGGAGACATCGGCGCCTCCGGCGGTGAACCTATCCGCCCCGGGCCCTGCAAGCCCCAGCACGTCACCGTCGTCGGTTACAGCCAACCGGGTCAGCGGCATGCACCGACTGTAACGGATCGCTCGGACGCTGAACTTCGAGTCGCAGGCGGGACCGTCCAGTGACTGGACGAGCCCCGGAAACGTGCTTTGTCGCGAAGGCACGTCCGGGCATGATTCACACCATGGAGCATCGCGGGCACGGGCGGTTTGCACTGGTAGATACGGACGACGACCACGTCTTGGGCATGTGCGCCGCGGTGGACGGTCTGTTCGGCAAGCCCGAATGCGGGACGTACGAGCTGTTCGGCTGGGCCCCGGAAGGCGCCGAAATACAGGGCTGGGTCGGTGACCGGGTGTGGCTGCTGCCGGACGACGACGCGTTCGGCCCCTGGCTGCTGGAGGACGCCCGAAGCCTGGGGCGGCACCCGGGGATGGGCGGTCTCGTGCTTACTGGCCTCGACGATTACGAAGGCCCGCCCGAGGGGTATCGGGGCCGCGTCCGCGTGCACGACGAGTACCGGTGGCTCGGCTTTTGTGTCGAATTCGCTCGGATCCTGCCGCCCGAACAGATCACGCCTCCGCTCGTCCTGCGGGGGCTGGCCCCCAGTGGCCGGTTGCGGGCGGCGCTGGCGAAGGGCACCCGGCGGGCGCTGAACCTGGAGGAGATCGCCCTGGAGATACGGGACGACCAGGGGGAGCTGCTCACCGACCGGGTGCAGAGGGCCAAGGTCAAAACCTGGCACCCATCCTCCACCGGAACGGACTTGATCGACCTGGAACTCGACGGAAGGGGCTTCACGCCCGTTCCCGACCACCTTCGGCCCCTTTGGGAGCGGTGGTTCACCGGACCGCCCGACACTCCGAACACCTGGGCCGACCTCGACACCCGGCACCGTGCGGCCTGGCTCGATCTCGTCCGAGGACGAGGCTGTCGGCTCTCTCACCGCGATCGTCCGGCCGGTCGCGCCTACGAACTCGACGGTCGGCACGTCACAGACGAACCGGGCCTCTTCCTGGCGTTGGGCGAGGCGGTGAACGGGCCGGGCGGCTACTTCGGCGGCTGCCTGGCAGCCCTGGACGACTGCCTGGGCGGCACCTTTGGATACACCGCCCCCGCGACCCTGCTCTGGCGAGACGCCGCGACCGCACGTGAGCACCTGTCCCAAACCCTGACACCCGACGGCGAGCCCTGCGACCTGTTCGCCGGGATCCTCGACGTCCTGGCCGAGGGCGGCATGCACGTCACTATGGCGTAAGCCGCAAGTCGCCCGGGCGGCATGCACCTATGCAGCCAGGGGGCGGGATATCGACGCCCCCTGCCGGGCTCGCTCAGTCAGCGGACGTCAAGAGCGTCAGCCGCGGATAGCTTCTCGCCGTGTACACATGCCAGGCCTGGAGACCGTTGCCTCCCGGGGCGATCTCCAGGTGGATGGTCTGGCCCGGCTCCAGGGTGAACTCGATCGGCGGACTGCCGCGTTTCTCAACGCTACGTAGTCTCCTTGCGCGTGAGTCCCGCCCGTAACGTCCGGGCGGAGCCCGTGCCGTGCTGTCACGAGGAGGTGCCCGGTGTGGCAGGTTTCCCTGAATGTCACAACAGGTCGGTAGCGTCCTCGGCCACACCCCACGAGACGGGAACCTGCATGAACGTGGCTGAACTCGACGTCTTCTACTGCGAGGGTTGGGACCCGGCGACCCGTACGGCGGTGGGGCCGCTGTCGACGAGCCGGGCCCGGACGCGGGACCGCGCGGGCGAACAGTACGCCGTCCTGCTGTCCTCGGCCGACGGGCCGGTCGCGGTCGTCGAGATCGCGTGGGCGGAGCATTACTGCTCGACCTGGCTGCTGGACGAGGAACTGCGCCGCGACTTCCAGGTCGAAGGGCGTCTGCTGGCCGAAGGCCGCTTCTTCATCCAGCGGATGCTCTCGTGGACGTACGCGAACGCCGAGCAGCCCGAGTTCGACGGGAACGCGGCGCGCCGGACCTGGGTCGTCCACCTGGACGGGCGGATGTGGCTGCAGGACGAGCCGGGCGGTGACGCCGGCGGCCGACGTGACACCGGCAGCGAGATCGTCCCGGAGGACTACTGGGTGGACGTCCCCGAGTTCGGCGACTGGAGCTGTTTCGCCGCTCTCCTGAGCGATCGCGACTGGAAACTCGCCGAAAAGCCTGTCCTGCGAGATGTGTCCCCGGCCGAAGGCGACGGACTCCCCGCCGAAGTGCGGCCCTGGCGGCCGCCCCGCCCGCTGGCCCCCCGGAACCTGGACCGGGTCCTCCTTAACGGCTCGCGGTTCCGGCTCGATTCCGGCGACGAGGTCACCGTCGAGGTCCGCCGGGCCGGGACACTGCGGATGCCGTCCGGCAGGGTCGCGGCCGCCGACCCCGGTTGGCTGGAGGGCGGCGCCGAACCGTTCACAACGGCGATCCTGCCGGGCGAGTACGACCTGATGCTGTCCTGGGTTCGGTTGGACGCCGAGCCGGAACACCGGCGGATGGCCGCGGCCCGGCTCGCCGTCCGCGACGTGCCCGTGACCGGCTGGGAACTTGCGCTGCTCGAAAGCCAGGACCCCCGCGTGCTGGGGGAGGGACAGTTCTTCGGCTTCGGCGTCGATTCCGGGCTCGGATGCTTCGTGGACGCTACAGCCGTGGAGGCCCTGGCGAGCATCGCGGACAAGGCCCTTGAGGAGAAGTTCGGCGCTGACGAGGACGACCAGACCCCCGAACTCACCGACCCCGCGACGGGCGCCAACCTGATCGTGTTCCCCGCCGGATGGGGCGACGGATCGTACCCGACCAGGATCGGCCGCGGCCCGGACGGCGAGGTGGCCGACCTCGTCGCCGACATGCTCATCGTCAACCGCGCCGAGCCGCTGGACCCCCGGGAGCCGGGTCAGGACGGCGACAGGTACCCGCTCACCGAGCCTCGGTAGACCACGGGTGAGGGCCCACGGGAGAAGCTTCCGGCTCTGGCGGAATCCGCAGGTCGGCATTGTCCGGAGCCCCTCAATTAGCGGGTGGCACAGCGACGACGTCAGTGCGCTGAATGGGCCTCAAAATCACGTCCGAGGCGGAGGCTAGGGTGCACGTCCATGGATGCCGCTGATCTTGATTACAGGACCAGGACTTACGCTGCTTGCATTCCTCCGCATCTGGTTTCGCGGCTGGTTGAGCTCGGCCATACCGATGAGGTGGCGTTCCAGGCCGGCCAGGGGGAGTGGTTCTGCGCTCGAGAGCAGGCGCGACTGCTCACCGAACAAGGGCGGCGAGCAGAAGCGTTGGCGGTGCTTGCCCCGTATGTCGCCACGGGATGGTGGAAGGCCGTCGAGGCCGTGGCGGGGATGTTGGAGGAGTGGGGCAGGGGCGATGAGGCGATCGTGCTGGCCCGTCCGCATGCGGAGGCGGGGGAGCGTTCGGCGCTGGGGTTCGTCGCGCGTCTGCTCGCCCGGCATGGCCGCGCCGATGAGGCGTTCACTCTGCTGCGCCCGCACGTCGCGGATGCGTGGCTGGCTGGCGTCCTGGTCGACGTCGCCGAGGCTGCGGGACGGGACGAGGACGCCGCCGCCCTGCTGACCGCCCGAATCGATGCGCCCCGGAGTTGCGACGACCGGTCGTGCGGCCGCCGCAGGATCGAACCCTTCAACGCCGTCGGCCTGCTCGCGGCGATCCGTGAACGCCAGGGCCGCGTCGAGGAGGCGATCGCCTTGCTGCACACCCGGGAAACCACCTCGGTCAACGGCCGAGACCAACTCGCCGACCTACTGGCACGGCATGACCGGATCGAGGAGCTGCGTGCGTATGCGGCGGTCGAGTCCCTCGGGACCGCCGCGCAGTGTCTTGCGGAGGTGCTGGAGGAGTGTGGTGACGTGGAGGGCGCGATCGCGGTGTACCGGCAGCCGGGGCGTTCAGGGTTCGGTAGGAACCACGGGGCCGTTCGTCTCGTGGAGCTGTTGGTGCGGCACGGGCGGGGCGAGGAGGCGACGGAGGTGCTGCGCTCGCTCGCGGACGCGCCCGGCGGGGAGGAGGACTGGATCGTCGACATGCTGTGCACTCACTATGCCGACCAGAACCGACCCGAGGACGGCCTGGCGTATCTTGACGCTCTCAAGGAGCGCGACGGCGAAGAGGGATGGGAGTTCTTCCGGATACGGCTCCCTCTGCTGATCGCGTGCGGCCGCCGCGAGGAGGCGATCGACCTGGCGATGGCACATCCCGAGCGCGACACTTGGGCCATCGCCGAGCTGCTGGCCGACGCCGGACGCATCGAGGAGGCCATCGCCCTCCTTGAACCGGATGCGGACGTTGTCGGCAGCGTCCTGGCCTGGCACCTCATCGACCTCGGCCGCGTCAAGGACGCCGTGGCGATCCTCCAACGCCCCGAACCCATCCCGACCAAGCCGCCGCAGGTTGACGACCCCACTGACGAACCCCGTTCTGAAACCGTGTCCCAGCAGTCAGCCGGCCGGCCAGCCCACGAAAACGGGTGAGCCCCTGCGCATTGACTGGTTGTCGCAGACACGGCGGAGAAGCATCCTGATCGTTCCGATGCGGCACACCTGTTCTGCTGAGGAGGTTGGCAAGAAGCTCGCAACGATCTAGTTCCTCGGTGTACGAACCGTGCATGGCGATTACGAAGAGTGTCGGTGGCGTCTATCGGCGGTGCGGGTGCGTGGATCCGCAAACGGGGAAGGCGTGGGGCGACCGCTTCCCGAACATGGCGGCCGGCCGACGGCATGGGAGCTGGTACCTACGGGTCGAGTTGTCGGCCGGTCCTGATGGCCGTCGTCGGCGGATCCGCCGCGGCGGCTTCACCACCAGGAAGGCCGCTGAAGAAGCTCTGGCCTGCCTCCGGGCGCCGTCAGATTCGGGCCAGGGGCTAGTCACTGTGGGTGAGTGGCTCACGCACTGGCTCGCCACCCGCACCGGTGCGGCGTCCACCGTCGACGGGTACGCGAGCCACGTCCGTCTCTACCTCGCCTCGTACCTGGGCACGGTGGCGCTGGCCGAACTGTCGGTCCCCCACTTGCAGGCGATGTTCGCGCGCATCGCCCGCGATCACGAGCGTCAAGGAAGGCCGTTGACGGCGGCCACCTTGAACCGGATCCGGGCGACGCTGCGCACCGCCCTCAACGCCGCGCTCCGCCGGGGCCTGATCTCCGACAATCCAGCCGCACGGGTGGAGTTGCCGCCTGCTCGGCGTCCGCGTGCGGTCGTGTGGACCGCGGCGCGGGTCGAGCACTGGCAGCGGACGGGGGAGCGTCCGCCGGTCGCGGTGTGGACGGTGGCGCAGACCGCCGAGTTCCTCCACGCCATCGGTGACCACCGTCTCTACGCCGCGTATCACCTGATCGCCCTGCGCGGGTTGCGGCACGGGGAAGCGGCCGGGCTGCGCTGGTGCGATGTGGACCTGGAGCAGGGCGTCGCGGTCATTTCGCAGCAAATCCAGCAGCATCAAGGCCATCTGGCGGTGTGCCCGCCCAAGACCGCCTCCAGTGCCCGCGTCATTGCCCTGGACCGCACCACGGTCGCGGCCCTGCGCGCTCACCGCGATCTCCAGCGGAGCGAACAGCAGCAGGCAGGGCACGGTTATCGTGACAGTGGTTACGTCATCACCCGCCCCGTCGGCGATCCTCTGGGGCCGGACCGGCTCAGTTGCATCTTCCGCACGCTGATTGCCGAGCACGGCTTGCCGCCGATCCGGCTGCACGACCTGCGGCACGGTGCCGCCACTCTCGCTTTGGCAGCGGGGGTGGAGTTGAAGGTGGTGCAGGACATGCTCGGCCATTCCAGCATCGTGCTGACCGCCGACACCTACACCTCCGTCCTTCCCGAGGTCGCCCACCGTGCTGCGGAGAAGACCGCCGCCCACGTCATGAAAGCGCGAGGCTTGATTCCGGGTACCGACCGGACCCGCCGTCGAGCACCCAGCCGCAAGAAGCGCCGCCGCAGGAAGAGAGCATCGCGATCGGGAGCCTCGTCGGCCCATCCTGCACGCCAGATAGGTCGCCCGCATCGCCCCTGAACCCCGGTGTCAGGCTGTGACTGCGCACTTCTAGAGCCTTTGGC
This sequence comes from Actinomadura cremea, assembly GCF_014648495.1. Lineage (GTDB taxonomy): Bacteria > Actinomycetota > Actinomycetes > Streptosporangiales > Streptosporangiaceae > Spirillospora > Spirillospora cremea. The sequence continues at coordinate 88,823 of NZ_BMRF01000001.1, read as the reverse complement.
TCCATCGTTCCTCATCGTCGACGTTTGAAGGGCTAACCGAATACGCCTCGCGTGTCGACCGACTCAGAGTCGATGCGGTGATTAGACATGCCCAGGGGACAGGCGAAGTGTCGGCCAGGCGAGAGGCCAGGTGGCCGTCCGCTGTGTCCGAAACGCCCGGGACCCAGGGCGGCCTTAGTGTGGCCCCAGGTGGGAGCAGCCAAGGCCGCCGTAGACGGCATTTGCCCTGGTCAGGGGTGGTGGGTCGCGTGGGACTCGAACCCACAACCTACGGATTAAAAGCCGAAGCTCTCTTATCAGAGCAGCGCTCTCAGGGTTGCACTATACCAATCTGTCCGCATCCAGCACCCTCTCCATGCCGCCACATCCCGCTACGTGCCGCCCCGTTTCGAAACCGCCGAGCGAACAACGAGCGAACAGGACCGGTCAGCGGCGTGGTAGGTGTCCATGGGAGTTCAAGTCGGTGGACCGAGCCCGCCACCGACCCCCGCCTGCACGGCGAACCGGCGAGCGGGCCCGCCGAACCCGAACGAGGGGACTCAACGTCATGGCTCACGAGGAACCGTCGCCGCGGAGTAAGCGCGCCGACTCGCTGAAAGGGCACCTCAACGTGCGGATCGGCGTAGAACGCAAGGAGCGCCTCGAAGCAGGGGCGAGGGGCCAAGGACTCGAAACGACCGAGGCCCTGCGCCGGATCATCGACATGGTGATACCGCCCACCGAGGAAGACCTCAAGCGCGTCGAAGAACGACGATCCAGCGTGGCCACCGGGGTCCGCAAGGCCGTCACCGACAATCCCGGTGCGACCGTCATCGAAATCGAGGAGATCACTGGCATCCCCAACAGCTCCGTCCGGGCGGCGGTGGTCAAGCTCGAACAGGCCGGAGTGCTGATGAGGGTGGAGGGACGTCGGCGCAAGGCCCCGAACAAGTGGTATCCGATCCCGGGCGCCCAGATCTCCGAGACCAAACGCGCCCTGTGACCGGCGCCCGGGCATAGTCCGGCACCCCATACTGCAGCGCCCTCGGGCGGAGCAGCCCCCGGGTGGCCGCCCGCCGGAGGGCGCCGCCGTGGAGCGCCAGCAGGAGTCCTTGGCGACGACGCCTGACTTGCTCAACCCGTCTTCCAGGCAACTCATCCCGCGCATCTGCCATGTCGAAATCGCGTGCACAGCCTGGGGCTGATTGCGCGAAAACACATCTAGTAACGGTGTGTGCTTGTATGATTACATTCACGAAGGAGTGGGTGGCCCGGCCAAACCGCACAGGCATATGGCGGAAGCCGGGTTCATGACCCCGTCGGCGCCAGCCCCAAGAGGCCGCTCCACCCCCACCCGGGTGCGCAACCCTGCCGCCCCGTCACTGGACAGTGAGGCGACGAATGCTGCGACGTGGCCCGAACGAACGCCAGCCGCAGATCAAGCGGCCAACACAGGCTGAGCTCGACGCGTTGGATGTCGTCGACCGGCTGGCGCTCCTGGAACAGCACCATGGCCGCAAGCACCAGTGGCTCAACGGTTTGGTGCTCCTGATCGGCGTGGTCTTCACCGGCGCCAGCCTGATCGCTACCGCCTTGACTCTGCGCAACGGTCAAGACCAACTCGAGGATGCACGCCAGCAGCAGATCACTGGCCGGTACGCCACCGCCGTCAGCGACCTCGGCTCCAACAAGGCCGAGGTCCGTCTCGGCGCGATCTACGCCCTGCAGCGCATTGCCGTCGACTCTCCCCGAGACCGCCCCAGCATCGCCAACGTCCTCAGCGCATATATCCGCCTTCACGCCCAAGACAAGGCCCCGCCCGGCTCCGACTCCACGCGCCTGGCAGTCGACGTCCAGACAGCTCTCACCGTTCTCTTTCCCGCTGGGCGAAACGGGGGGCCTGTCGGTAATTTGGACCCTCTTCATGGGCTCGATCTGAGTCATGTGGACTTTCATGGCAAAGACCTCACCGGCGTGATCCTTCACGGCGGCGTGGACCTGACGGGCGCGAACCTCAAGCGCACGATTCTGAACGACGCGATCCTGAACAATGCGATCTTCAACAACGCGGATCTAGAAGGCGCAAGCCTGCGCCGTGCCGAGCTGCGCGGCGCGGCCCTTGGCACAGACCTGAGCGGTGTAGACCTGAGTGGCGCGGACCTGCACGGCGCGGGGCTGGCAGGAGCCAAGCTGACCGGCGCGAACCTCACCAGAACGAATTTGAGCGGCGCCTACCTGGGAAATACGCTCGGCGCTGACCTGACCGGGTCGAAGGGCACGCCAGAGGAACCGCCACCAGCCTCAGCGTCGTAGAAGGGGCCGCCGGTCATATGGGTGGCTGCCCCTGCTCATGCAAGTAGCGCTGCGGCAGGCCCTGGCCCCATGGCTCGAGTACTACAACACCAACCGTCCCCACTCGGCCCTCGGCGGCAAGCCCCCCATCACCCGACTGTCATCAAGATCATGACCGAGTACACCTAGCGCCAGCCACCATCTGGCGAAGATCACCCAGATGACGTTGCCGATGGTCGACGCTGCGCCCGCGTCTGTGCGCCGGACCAGTGTCCTGCTGAACGGCCAGAGCGCGTAGTTGGCGATCCGGAACGACGCGATGCCGAAGGGGATCGTGATGATCAGGACGCAGCAGATGATCACGGCGTTGGCCACGTGATCAAGAGCTTCCGCTCCGAGTCCTGAGTCGTCACCACCGAAAGGGCCAACCGAACATCGCCATCGCATCCGCCCGGACGAGGCCGGACACGCACTCGATTGCTGCCCGCTCACTGGGCTGGTGGCGACGCCTCTGAAACCCGGCGAGACGGGGACGGACGCCCCTGAGTCTGGCCACAGGACGGCCTCAGGCGGGCCTCAGGCGTGATACCCGATGCTCCCGGGCGCAGGCGTTTGCCCTGGTCAGGGGTGGTGGGTCGCGTGGGACTCGAACCCACAACCTACGGATCAAAAGCTTGACCTCGCGTTGTGTACACAACCAACACTGTGTACCCTCCGGCTATGACTTTCGAATACCCGCTCCGCGAGGCCCGCGCCCATCTCGGTGTTCTCGCTGAACGAGCTGCACATGGTGAGGACATCGTCTTCACCAAGCACGGCCGCCCCTACGTACGGCTCGTCGGCGTGCCCATCTACACCTACGCCATCGAGATCGCTGACCAACTCGGAGGGCCCTGGCGGGATGACGAGTATGACGACTCCGTCGGCGAGGAGCGCTTCGGTGGCAACCCCGAGAAGCTCGCCTACAAGATCCTCACCGAACGGATCACCGGCGTACGGCCGAATGACGGCCTTCCGCCGGATATCAGAGTGCTCCTCTGGTGCGGCGCGCGGTCCAGCGACCGCGACGTCGTGGCGGAGGCCAGGCCGGCTCCCGACTACTACGGGGGGTGGGACGAGTAGCGGAGTACCTTGAGGGCTTTGGCGAGGACGTATTCGGTCTCGTTCACCTGATCCGCCGGGGTCTCCTGGGGTCATCGCCTCGGCGGATCGAGTACTTTAGCCGCCGGCGGGTGGCCCAGTCGACGAAACCGTGGGACCCTCCTGCCGAATCATGTGGACGTCGGCGGTGTTGGACCCGGCGTTTGCCCAAGCGCAGGTCCAGCGCGCTGCGAGGACCGCATCCGTTGCGCCAAGGACACCGGCTGCGCGACCTGCCCCTGCACGGCTTCGAGGTCAACCGGTTGTGGCTCGGACTCGTTGCGATCCCAGCCGACCTGACCGCCTGGGCCCAGATGCTCGCATTCGGCGATCATCCCGCCCGCCACTGGGAACCCAAGCGGCTGCGCCTGTGCGTCTTCTCGGCCGCCGCCCGCCTGGCACGCGGGGGTCGGCGGTTCCGGCTGGCCCGCCATCGGACCTAAACCAACCGGGCCGCCGCCACGATCGTGCGTCTGCAGAAGCTCCCGGCGCCCAGACCAGGCCGAGTCGACCCGTCAACGGAGGAAGGAGAACATCCCGGGCCCGTGGAACCCCGCCCACCCGACGCGACAGTCGGGCATCACGCTGAGCCACCGCCGAGAACAAAGGTGGGTTGGGTCGCTCCGCGACCCAACCCACCTCACGAAAGATCGACGCTAGACACTGTCCTACCTGGAACATATGTTCGAGTTGCCGAGTCCGTCCGAAGTCTTACTCTTGCCGAGATGGAGGTTAAGAAGACCTCTCAAATCAGTCGGAAGGTGTAGCCACCTACGCCTCAGTCGCTTAGTGTTGACTCTCATGTCAGCGGAATCCTCACATCGCGATGGCGAGGAAGGCGCTATGCTCGCAAAGCAATGGCTCGAAAGTACGACACACCTTGAGATGCCATTTAATGTTTACGAGCACGAGAAGATGACTACGCTCGTCCGTCTCGATGGCGCCCGCAAACGATACGACTTGATGGGTTATTGGCTGGAGAGAAAGACTCCACTTTACGTGGAAGTGAAAAATTATACAGTAGTAGGAAATCAACCCACTGAGTATAGTGAACATTTGGCCAATGCTTATAGCGCCACCGCGCGTAACATAGTTCAACAAATGGATGCTGGTGGCGAGTTCATGTGGGTCACGTGGCATCCTTTTAGTCAGAGTAAATGGAAAAAGCTGACAAATCATGAAGAAATAAGGAAAGCCCTAAAGGAATATCCGGAGGCTCTCGCCGGAAACTCTATCGACGAGGACATTCTACGCACAGTATCCAAGCGCCTATGGCTGCAAGTTCTTTCTCCGAGGCAGCACGAACTTCTACTGACTCGACAAGAGCTGTATAAGGTTCAAGAGGTTTTGGATCGCAAGGGGCGAAAATGAGCGATGTCAGTACCGCGCTCGCGGATGCCATGAATGCGCCCCGCGGCGAAGAGTTGATCTCGAGTGTAAAAAACATCGTCATCGCCGAACTTGAAAAACTTGATCCGAACATCAGAATCAAGACAACAGATTATTTTAATCATAGCTTCATTCCAGATATCGTTCTTAATTGGAAAGAGGCTGGCAAGTCGGCCTCTCGCGATGTATTTTTGCGTACCACCTTTCGGTCTGCGCGGATTGGGCGAGATGTACCCGCATTGGCTGAACTAGGGCCAGTAGTCTTGGCCCTTCAAGGCAATGTCGATGATAGGACGTTGGATGAAGTGACCCAAGAAGTTGAAGATGCTCCTCGCTTGCTTCTGACCAATGTGCCGGCGCTGGACAGCATCGTGGGGGCGGAAGAGGATTATACTGGAGTTGCGATAACAGAACAGGTAGGAGCGGCAGATGCGCCTCTACTGAACCTGTTCCGCTCCAATGTGATGCGCGGTGGCCGCGGGATCATTGCTGAGGGGACTGCAAGTCGAATACGTGACCAGATCCGTCCCGCAAGGGATTTGGATGAGGAAATCAGAAACGTAGATTCGTTTACCGGTCTGGTTGATGATCTGTTCCTAAGTGACGCCGCTGCTCGACTAACGCGTGCATCGCAGATTCTTCGAATGGGTCTATCGGGAGATATCTCTCTGCTTTCTCAGTCGGACCTGGATGATGATCCGGAGAGTCTTCTTGGGGCTGCGGTACGTGGGCGGCTCTCAGATGCGGAGTTGCGGGTGCTGATCCCATACCTTCTGAGGCGCCGCGATGTCACTACGAGTCCTACTTTCTGGGCCCACATAGGCTCAATGATGTCCCTGGAGCGACTCGAGTCCATGTGGTCGAGCTTTCTCGGGCTTGATCTCACGCCTCTCGTAAAAGCTAACCTCGACTCCTGGAGTGCCAGGCGTGCTTCGCTCGAGATTAATGCAGACGTGATTGACGTCGATTCCGACACCAATCATGAGGGGTGGTCCATGCATGCCCGGATGCTATGTCTCACAATAGGGGCCTGGCGACTTCACCTGGCTGTTGACGGAAGAAAGACAAGAAATCGAGGGAACGACAAACCCTCTGCGCGCTGGGATGAACTGCAGCGAGTCGTTTCAGATTACCCAATCCTCTCTGTTACCCTACAAGGGCTGGCTCGAAGGCTAAACATCTCCGCCGAAAGCAGTAGTGATGTTTATAGGGACATTGAGATGATTACCGATGCGGTAGAAGACAACTATTACGTTCCCGCCCTCGAAATGCGTCCCTCAAATCGCGACGATGCTCCAAAGATCGTGGTGGACTTTGGAAAGATGGTTGCGACCGCTGACGCGCCCGCAAATCTCCGCGATCTTGGTTTGATCGGTCTCAACGTTCTTGGTCACAGACAGCAAGTCGAACTGGGTGAGGACGATCTTATTTAGCTCATGTCGCTTTGAGTGGACGAGCAGACAGCTTTATGGCAGAGGCATAGCACGGCGGGACTGAGCAGAACAGACAGCACGCCTGGCGCGCTAACCAGGGTTAATTGGTGATGGCGGGTGTGATGTTGAGAAAGAGGCCAGGGGGGAGCCGTCGATCACGCCGGGGTGGTGCTGGATGACCTTGAGCCGGTGCTTGATCATGCCGGCGAGGTCGTCCAGATTGGTGGCGAGGAAGTTGGCCATGGAGCGTTTCAGCAGCGACCACACCGTCTCGGCCGGATTCAGCTCGGGGGCGTATGCGGGCAGGTAGAAACACCGTGAGCCAGTCGGCGTGTTCATCGATGAACGCGCGCATGGCCTTGGAGTGGTGGATGCCGAGGTTGTCCCACACCAGCACGATCTTCCCGCCCGGCGGCTGCTGGTGGGCGGCCTGGAGCATGCGCTTGTACTCGGCAAGGGTGGACCCGGCGCGTTCGTCTTTGCGGCGGCGGTAGCGGTGGATCCGGTAGATCAGCCGGGAGCGGTGGCCGGGCCGGCAGCAGACCATCCCGGCGACCGACACCCGTGAGCCGTGCTCACCGCCGTGCACCCTCACCTGCGGGCGGTGTCCCCGGCGGGTTTAGGTGCGTCCGTTGGGCGGTCTGAGCCTTTGACCGGCCTCGTCTTCGAGGCAGATCCAGGCGCCCAGGTTCGCCGCGGTGTTTCCACTTGCGGCCGCACCTGCTCTTTCCACACCTCGATCGCCTGGTCGTCGCGTTCGATGGCGCGGCGTCCGGGGACCTGCACCGACCAGCCGTTGCGGCGCAGCAGCAGCGACACCCCGGGCCGGGTGTAGTCGATGCCGAACAGCCGGCGGATCACCTCGGCGACCCGGTTCAGCGTCCACCGCTGGTCGTGGGCGTATCCGTGGGCGGCGGGGCCGCGGTTCAGCTCGGCCTCCAGCCGCGCGAAGGCCGCCTGGTCCAGCCGCGGGCGTCCGTGCGGGCCCTTGGACCGCAGCGCCTCGGCCCCGCCCTCGCGCCAGGCCCGCCGCCGTTTCTCCACCTGCCGCAGCCCGACCCGCAGATCGGCGGGTTGGCCTGTGGCGGGGCCCGGTGCTCTTGCGCTCAGACCAGGATCGCGGACAGGGCACGAACAGGGGCCGCCCGAGGTCGGTGAGCTCGTACTCCACCCGGGGTGGGGTCTCGGCGTAGGCGTGGCGGCTCACGAGCTCGTCGGCCTGCAAATCAGGGCAGCCGGATATCTCCGGCCAGGACGGCGGCGACCCGGCCGACGTCGGCGGCGCGGGCGAGGGTCGGGGCGCCGCCGGTGTGGATCTCCAGTGCGGGCCCGCCGCCGGGCAGGTCGGGGGCCAGGCGCCATTCCCACGACTCGCCGATCGCCGAATGCGCGCCGTAGCCGAGCTTGGAGAGCGCCAGTATCAGGTGCGCGGTGCCGGTCTCGGTCATGCGGATCCTCCTGGAGGTCCGCGACGGCCAGTTGCGCGGCGGCCTCGGCGACGTCGGCGGCAACGGCACGGGCGTCACTGGCGGCCGAGGGCACGTCGATGGCGCGCCCCCCGGGCTGGGCTCGCAACTGCACTCGGATCCGCGCCTCGGTCAGCGACTCCGGCCGATCCACGCGCGGTGACATCGCCGAGGGCGCGGCGGGCGCAGCACCGCCGTTGACGGGCGGGGCCGTGCCTGGTGAGACCGTCCGGGCAATGTCGCCGGCACTGGCCAGCTTGCGGACGCGATACGCCTTCGCCTTGCACGCCGGGCTGCAGAACTTCGCCAGTCGGCCCCGGCCCCGGCCCCGGGCCACCACCGGGCCGCCACACGTCGCGCACACCGTCGCCACCGCCCGCCCCCTTTTTCGTCACGCACCATCGTCACGAAAAGGGTGATGCGACCGGCGTCACGAAATCCACTGAACGCGTGACGAAATCCACCGAACGCGTGCCGGAAGCTGGGTACAGGTCGTCGTCGATGCCGGCCATCTCGGTGAGGGCGGCCCACGTCCGGGCGCGTGATCTCATTCACTCATTTGGTAAGAAGAATTCGGGTCCCGGTAGCAACGCCGAAGCCCCAACGAACCTGGCTCTGACGCGGGGTTCCTTACGATCGAACGCTCGGCGGGCGACGAACCGAGCCTTGGGGGCGGGGTTAACTGAAGCGGGTAGTCGCGTCGGTACGAGCGATTTCACGTACCTCGGCTGTGGTCATCCCTTTGATGCCTTTCAATGTTGCCCCGCTCAGATTTGCTTCGGAGAGGTCTGCTTCGGAGAGGTCTGCTCCGGAGAGGTCTGCTCCGGAGAGGTCCGCTCCGGACAGGTCCGCTCCGGACAGTTTTGCTTTGAACAGCTTCGCCCCGGACAGGTCCGCTCCGATCAGGTCCGCCATGCGCATGTCTGCAAATAGCAGGTTGGCTTTGCGGAGCTTGGCGCTGCGAAAGCGGGCGCCGACGGCGATCGCCAGGGGCATGTACGCTTCGGACAGGTCCGCCATATCTAGGTCGGCTCGGCTCAGGTTCACCCGATCCGTATTGCGCTCCTTCGAGTAGTCCAAAGCGTCTTTTATATCGGCAATGCCGAGCCATCCACTCATGGACGCATCGCTCAGGTATGCAAAGCTCAGATCGGCGCCCTGAAAGTCAACGTTGAAGATATTAGCGCCGCTAAGATCTATGGATGACAAGTACGCGTCACGTGCATTAGTGTCAATCAGGGTCGCCCCGTTCAGGTTCGCGTTACTCAGGTTTGCTCCACGCAGGTCTACCTTTTCCAGGTTGGCCGAGCTTAGGTGTGCGCTAGTCAGTTCCGCCGTGCGCATGTCAACGCTGTTTAGCGTCACATCGTGCAGGTTCGCTTCGCTGAGGTCCGCTTCGTATAGGCTCGCGAGCCGGAGACGAGCGCCGGGTACGCGGATCTTTTGAAGGGCGAGGGGGTCAACCTCAAAAGGGGTCCTGAGCGATTTGTGCAGACGCCCCAGGGCGGTGAGGGCAGAAGCGACATCCACATCGGGCTCAGGGGGGAGCGCGTCGTCTTGAACCTTCGGCTCGGGGTCGCGTTCGCGGATGTACGCGGCCAGGACATGGGTGATGGCACGCCGGTCCCGAGGCGAGTCGCGGCCGATGCGTTCCAAGGCGAAGACGGCGGCAGTACGAACCTCGCGCTCATCCGAGCTGAGCTGCTCGACCGCCTTGGCGTAGCGGTCGGTGACCTGTCCTTCTCTGGTGGCGCTCAGCTGGTCTTGGCCGATGCGCCAGGTGATGAAGCTGGTGATCAGACCGGCGATGACGGCAAGGACACCGATCAGAATGCCGATGCTGTTGAACCACTGGTGCTTGCTCTGCCGCCGCCGCTCACGCTCGGTGTCCTCGCGCTGACGTTGCAGTTCCAGGAGTTCCAGCCGCCGATCGGCGGGGAGACTGTTCACCTCGTCGGGGGTCGGCACGAGGGTCTGCGGCACCGCAGACCCTGCGGACTCCTCGGCGGGCGGAGCCAAGGGCTCCGAAAATTCCATGGGCAGGTCCGCGGATTCACTCACCTCACATAGACGCGCGTGATGTTCGGATGGACCACGTCCGATTCGATCGAGGTCACCCGCACTTCCCAGGACCGCCGCGGTCGCGGCCGACGCCGCCGCGATCGTGCACTCCCACTACGGGGGCGGCTGGTGACCACCGACGGCCCGGGAGCGTGCGGGGGCCGGGTGGCGAGGAAAGCCGGACCGCCCGCCCCGGCCGATGCCCGGTGGAGGACGTCGGCCGGGGTCGTGCGGTCGCGGTTCGTGCGCGCTCGATCGGGCGTGGTCATCGGATGAGCAGGAACAGGACGAGGATGACGGTGGCCGGCAGCGCGAGCGCGGTGCAGACGATCGTCAGGCGGAGGGTGGCCTGCCAGGTGGCGGTGGCCGTGGTGATCAGGGCGGCCAGTACATCGCGCGGGGCGTCGGGCTCGCCCGGCTGGTCGTGGCCGGGCTGGAGGTCGTTGTGGCGGGGGTGGAGGTTGCTGCTCACCGCGGTGGGTCCCTTCGGTTTGGTGCGGGGTGAGAGCAGCATGTGCCGATGGATCATTCGGGTTCGATGCCGTTCGGCGATGACGGGTGATCCCGTTCGGGTGGCCTGGTGGAGGCCGGGGGTGTTTGCTGGGATTCCGAATGATTCCGAATGCCCGGGGTGGTGCGGGTGGTTTCCATCGATCCGGCGCGGATCCGAACCAGCCTAGAGTTGGCCGAGCAGCTGGCGGTGCTGTTCGATCGCGATCCCCGCGGCCAGGAGAGGTTCGCCCATGACGCCGGTCTGGGTGTGGGGACGGTCCAGCAGTCGGCGGGCCAGAGCGTTGTGGTCTTTCTACAGGTCGGTGGCGGACTGCGGTCGCTTTGGCGCCCAGGCGGGCGGCGGACCGGAAGGCGTGCTTGGCGGCGGTCAACTTGACCGTGTCGATGCCGTTCAAGGTGCTGTCACGAATGAGCCCCTCATCCACCAGACGCTTTATGGTGCGCAGCGCGTCGGCGGCCTGCTCGGCCCCAAAACCAGAAACCTACACCGCCGCCGGCGTGGTGATGGTCGAGGACGGCCCGCAGTTCGCGCAGCAGGTGGGCGTTGCAGCGAGCGTGGGTGGCCTGGTGTAGGTGTCATAGGGCGCCCAGCCGTCGTGCACGGCCACGCCAATGAAGTGCGGCAGGACGCCAGCGGCGCCGGCCCGGGGCCGCGCTTGTCGTGCACCGTGATCGGGGTGTACTCGCCGGTGGAAGCCGAGTGCACCCAGGTGCAGTCGGCCCGTGACCAGCAACGCGGTCTCGTCGAAGTGCGCCACCGGCGCCCGGAAGAGCCGCCCGCGCGTCCGGGCGGTGAAGGCGGCGGGGTCGGCTGCGGCCCGTGCGGTCATCGCCGCGGCTGTCCGGCTGAGATCGGGGTGCCGAACAACTTGGCTAGGGCCTTGGCGGTGCGGTCTGTGGACAGGAACTGACCCACGTAGAGATGGATGACGATCGCGGCGACGTTCGGGCCCTACTGCGCCGGTGCCTTCACGCTGGTCACCGACCCGTGCCCGCACCGGCGCTTGGCCAACTGAAGCTTGGTCACCTCGATCGGCGCAATGTCGAACACCCGCCGCCGTTCCACCAAGACCTCGAGCGCCCCGGCCAGGGCAGCACCGAGGCACATGCTGCCAGCGCCGATCGGGACCGGTGACCTGACACAGCGTCTGCCCCCTGCGCCCGGCCTGCCCACCCGACCGCCGCCCGCCCTTATCACGCGGCAACCTGGGCGCCGGCTTGGCTTGCCCGTTCGAGGGCGGCGGCTTGGAAATATTGGAAGAGTTCTTGCCCAACTGCGCCCAAACTCAGCGATCCGGGCGTCCGCCTCGGCCAGCCGCGCGGGCGTCTCCTCCGGCCGGGCCGACAACTCCACCACCAACGCCACCAGCTGTTCATACGACGGTGGTTGAGCGGCGGACACCCCACCGTGATCGACAGTCAAGTCACCGAGATTAAATCGGGCACACCGGCAGGACCTGACCAGCTCACAGAAGCTGTTAGGACGCGTACCGACTTACGACTCTTGCCGGAAATGACCAGAATCGCATTAATTGCGAGAATGGCAATGTCGGCGTTGCTCGACGTCGGGGATTGCGGCAATATAATGTGGGGGATGCAGTGCAGAAACAAGCATGGGTTCACGTTATTGGCAAACCGAAAGGAACCGAGAGAGAATGACACGCGAACTCCCTGGACAGGATTCTATCGTGAGGCATGTGCAGGGCCTGGTTAATCCCCTCAACTTTCTTCTGGCTACGCGGGACACGGGATATAAGAGCACCGCTCTGGTCATGGCGGAGCTTATCGACAATTCGATTCAGGCTGGCGCCGGTAACGTGGAAGTGGAGTTGTCGTCCGGGAGGGACTCTCGGATGCCCGTCGAGATCGCGGTAACCGATGACGGCGAGGGAATGGATGCGGATACCCTAGCTACGGCTCTAATGTTCGGCGGCTCGAGCAGGTTCAACGACCGGTCCTCGCTGGGCCGCTACGGGATGGGGCTGCCGAACGGAACTCTTAGTCGCGGCAGGAGGGTCGAGGTGTACACGTGGCGGGGGTCACAGTGTCTTCGTAGCGTGCTGGACCTCGACCAGATTACTGTCCGGGGCGAGGATGCCCTGCCCTGCGTGCAGGCGGTCCCGCGCCCACCAGGGAGCACTGCGGCAAGTGGCACCCTCGTGCGTCTACTCCGGTGCGACCGGGTGGAATACCGCCGGCCTTCAGCACTGGCGAGGAGACTCGAAGAAGATCTGGGCAGAATATATCGCCACTTTCTAATATCCGACCTTCGTCTGACTATAAACGGCAGAGAAGTTCTCGCGCACGACCCGCTGTGCCTGCTGGACGGCTCGGCGTGGACGGGGGGGAGACAATTTGGAGAAACTCTCATCTATCGTGTCCCTGGCTCCTGTAAAAAAGGAAAAATATCCGTCCGCTTCAGCCAGCTTCCCGTTGACAAATGGCACGACCTTTCGGTGGAAGAGAAAAAGGTGCGTGGGGTCACGAACGCGCCATGCGTATCGGTGGTGCGCGCCGGTCGCGAAATCGACCGCGGCTGGTTCTTCATGGGTGAGAAAAGGCGCGAGAACTACGATGACTGGTGGCGGTGCGAGGTTAGCTTCGAACCAGCGCTCGACGAACTGTTCGGGATCACGAATTCCAAGCAGGCGATCTCGCCACGCAGAGATTTGCTGGAGATGCTCGGGTCGGACCTGGAGCCCATCGCGCGAGCCCTCAACAACCGGGTGCGTAGACAGTTCGAGATGGTCAGGTCGGTAGTCCCGCTCGGCGCAGCGGAAAAGCAGGCGGGACGGGCGGATGCGGCGCTCCCGCCGATGCCCCCGCGGAAGGACGCTATCCCGGAGGGCGTTGGACACGTCCTCGACGCCAGTCGGCACAGGAAGGCAGCCAGTTCCGGTCCTTATCAGATCGTCGTAACCGACCTCCCCAACACCCAGGCCTTCGACATCGTGGTGCGGGACGGGCAATTGTCGCTCCTGTTGAACCATCGCCACCCTCTGTATCGGGATCTGTACGGTCCGCTAGCCATGAGCGAGTCGCCCAGGGATCAGGATGTTGCCAAGCAGGTCGCCCTGACCGTCCTCGCAGCGGCGCGCGCGGAGGTCAGCACATGGCCTCGGGCCGGGCGCGTGAACGGTCGGCGTTTCAGGCAGACTTGGGCGGACGTGCTCGCTACTTTCATGAATGGGTGAGATGACAGACGACAACTGGTACCTGCTTTCTGCCCCGGCGGCGTGGGGCCAGGCCGAGCGGGCGGCTTTCACTGGCCTAGCCCGAGCGATCTCCGAGTCCCCGGACGGCGTCGACACGGATGTCGAGGCAGCCAGGCGTGCCTGCGTCAGTGTCGGGCAGGCGAACTTGACCGCGGCCGCGCATGTTCTTTGTGATCTTGCAGGGCAAGGCTGGGCAGTCCGCGCGGACGGCGAGGTGTGGGTTCTGCCGGAGGCATCCGTGGCCGATCCCGCAGTGGAGAAGGAGCGGGTACGCAGGCAGGAACTGGTCAGGCGGAACGAGCAGTTGTCGCAGCCTTCGGTGCGCCGGTTCGTCGCCGCCATGGAGAGACCCCGTGAGTTCCGCGGCAGGTTCGTCTCAGTCTTTAGCCTGATGCGGGATGGCCGGGAGTTGAAGGTTGCACTGGAGCAGGCCGCCACACAGTCAACCATTGACCCGTCGGCCCTACGGGCAGCCGTCGACCCCTATATCCAGCCGGTCGCCACAGGTGAGCGGTGCCAGCACACTGGCCTGCTTCTGACCGACATCTGGCGGTACTTCCGCCACACGTGGACCAACTACTACGCCACCACCCCGGGCCGAGCCCTACCGCTACTGGTCCGTGACCGGGCCGCGCCGTTTCACCCAGTCATAGGGATCGCGGCGCTTAGCAGCGCCATCGTCCAGATCAGCGAACGAGATCACTGGATAGGCTGGCAGCCCGAACCCTTCCTTGCTGGGCTGGTCGACGAGCCGACCCCCCGCATGGCCCGATGGGCCGCCAGGCGACTGGAACGTGGGCTCAGCGAGCTCTATGTGGACGACCTTCTCCAGGACGGCCTGTACTGGCCGTCCCTGTGGGACGCTCCGACGCCGGAGTCGATCGAACAGTTGGTTAAGGAGGCCCAGGCCAGACGGCGTGACCATCACCGATTCGTGCGCCAGGCCGACTTCAAGAGCAAGTCCAAGGGGAACACCGCCACATGGCAACAGCGGGCCGAGACAGACCTGTTCCGCAGCAAACGGTGCCTGGCGCTGGCCGACCTCCTGCGCGCTCGCGCTGCCCTCATCCCGTTTCTGTCGCCAAACCCGACCGGCGACGGACTCCGCAAGGCCCTCGTAGACCCCCAGGGACGGCGCGCGATCGCCGCGATACTCCGCCGCGCGAAAGCCGAGTCAGTTGGCACCGAGATCGCCGACCTCTCGGTATGCGGAGCGGTCGCCCCTTACAACGCGATCCTCGGCGGGAAACTTGTCAGCATGCTGGCGGCTAGCCCGGCCGCCGTGCGCGCCTATCGAGACAAGTACTCTGGGTATGAGAGTGAGATCGCCTCCGCCATGGCGGGCCGCCCCATCCAGCGTCGCACCAACCTCGTGTTTCTTGGCACGACCTCGCTATATGGCTCGGGATCGAGCCAGTACAACCGGATCCGGGTGCCAGCTGAGGTCCTGGGGGGCACGGCGGACATCCGGTTCTGCGAACTCGGCAGGTCCAAATCGTACGGAACATCTCACCTGTCCACCGAGTCGGTCACTGCGCTGGTCCGGTTGGCCGAGCAAAGCAAGACCGGCGTCCGCGTCAACAGCATTTTCGGCGAGGGAGTGAACCCGAAACTGCGCAAGGTCAGGGCGGGACTAGATTTGCTTGGCTGGCCCGCGGACGTGCTGCTTCAGCACGGTCGGCAGCGCATCGTATACGGGGTCAGCCTGGTCAGTAATCTTCTCCCGTACCTGATCGACGCGGAAGACGAACCGGACTACATTTTTTCTCCGGAAGCTGACGATGATATAGAAAAGATCTCCGGCTGGTGGATGCGACGCTGGCTCGCGCGCCGCATCCAGTCGCAGGACGTGCTGGCGAAAGTATCCCGGCACCACGTTGACCGCCCTGTAAGCCACGGTGCTCGCGTTACTCTCCCGCTCCTGCCTGATCCGGAGGACACCCTTTTTTGAGGAGGCTTGGGACGCGCGGCGCGGCGTCACCCGTCACCCGGGCCCGGGTGAAACAGGAAACACGGAAGCGGCTTCCCATACGCGTGAACGGCCCTCGCCGCCAGGGTCTTATTCGTGCGTGCGGCGGCACGTACGCGACGCCGGAACGTCGCGGCCAGGCCTGCCATGAGGCCCGTGTACGCTACGCCCGGCGGGGACGATTCGTGGCTGGCCGACGCCCGGCGAGCCTCGCCATGCAATGGAGGCCTAAGTAACCGCGCAGGGGCCAAGGACGACGCTGAGCAAACGGCCGCCGAGTCCGCCGTCAGGACTGCCGAGCAGGTGAGCACTGCGAAACGGGTTCGCCCCATACCGCAAGCCGGTCACCCTGAGGTTGTCGCCATGATCCGCCTGCTTGATTGAGCAGACGGATCACGACGAGGCGTGCGTCTCTGTGATCGTGTTATGGGGTGCCTTGAGGGCTGCGGCGACACGGTAAATCTCGGGGGGATTCGGGAGGGCTGAGTGGTGTCGCGCAGCACCGCGAGCAGGCCCACGCGCGAATGGCGTGGGTGGCCCGCTGCAGCCAATCGCTGGCCTCAGGGCCAAGCGCGTGGGGCGCGGTCAGTCAATCGCCGTCGGACAGCAGGGGCAGGATCCGTTGGATCGGGCGTAGGTGTGGGAGTAGGTGATGGTCCTGGGCACCTCCGACACCGGGGCGGTGGCAGTGAACCGGCCCTGGCTGGCGCCAACCGCGGCCGCCTGCGGGTCGGTGTAGACGACGACCGGTAAGGCCATCGTAGATGGCCTTACCGGGTTAGCCGTGCCGCTCTTGGCCCGTAGCTACGCGTCGACCGGAATCTGTGCCCGCTGGCTTCCACGCCGACGATCTCCAGGCCGATCCCGGCCACGCGCGGGCGTCGTCCGGCGGCCACCAGTAGGTGGTCGCCGTGCAACTCGACGCCGTTGTCCAGGGCAGGACATAGGCTGCCGCGCCGTGCGACGTTCGCGTGCACGGCCCAGCAGCAGTGCGGCGCCGGCGGCGCGGAGAATCTCGCCCAGGGGCGCCCGTAGGGGGAGGGAGGACGTGGGCGGAGCCTGGGCGAGGGGCAGCCTCGCCCAGCAGGCACCCGGCGGCCTGAGCCATTCGACCCGGAACAGGAATCGCGGTGTCGCGGCCGGAGTAGGCGGCGGTAAGGGCGACGCCCGGGCGTCTGCGGGGGTTCGTGTCCAGGCCGAGGTTTCATAGCAGCGCATATAGTCGGATTTGCTCCGCATGATTGGGCTCCTCGACCCCGCTCTTGTAGTCCGTGGTGCGCGCCCCGGCCTTGGCGACGCGTACAGATCCACCACCCGACCTTTTCAGTCGCAGGTGCGAGGCCGTCAGCGTGCGAATCCGGGGCGCCCACCGGAAACGGTGGGCGCCGGCGCGCCGACACGGGTCTGCCTCGCAAGTCATCGCTTAGCCGCGGCCGTCCCACAGATCCGGGTAGTTAGCACGGGCGAGCGCGTACCCAGCGCGGGTATTTCCTGATTGCCCTGAGGGAGGAAGTTTTAGTGCGAGGGCGACGGGGGAGGACCGCCACGGACGACTCCATCCCCGTCTCGAGTGGGACTCCCTGGTGGTCGTGCTATTTCCCCGATGACCCGCTGGCTCGCAGATGGCAGACTGTGGGTGATCTCGGTGTCGTCGATGAGGAGAACGCGCACGCTGGTGTTGTACTCCTTAGCCTCCTGGAGTTTCGGGTCCGGGGCCAGGTCGTGGGTGAGTGGACCGTGTACCCCGATGATCCACTGCTGGGCGCCCCGCGTTGCGAGGATCGGCGCATCCACCGGCCCGATACTCGGAACGTCGATTACCTCGTTCCGGCTGATGCCGTCAATGCCGAGGTTGACTAGATCCTTGTACAGCCTGTCCGCTGAGCGGGACATGCGAGCCGGATCCATTGGGGGCAGCGTGCCGTGCAACAGATAGCCCAGCAAGCTCGCCCCAACATGCCGGTCGAGCAGTCCGTGCTCGAACCGGTTCCGGAAGCTGCGCAGGCACTGATAGCAGGACGCGTCACAGTCGGCCGGGCAGTTCTCCAGTCGTTCGAGGGTGTGCTTGAAGATGTCCAGGCCGTAGTCGCGGATCTGTCGTGTGAACCCGGCGCCGCCGGCAAGGGTGTCATACAGGTAAATCTCCGCCTCCTGCCCCAGTGGCCCGAGAGCGGTGAGCGCCGGCCGGTACTCGGCTTGCAACTCAGTCGCCTCGATCTCGAGCATGTGCGCCGACGCGATCGTCATTGCCTCGGCAACCGAGCGCAGGGCGATGTGCGTCGCCAAATACTGTGCCTTGAGCGTGGCCGGCGACTCAACCTTGAGGCGGACGAGCAGCACGTCCGAGATGAAGTCTGTACCAAGTACCAAGCCGCTAGTGGAGCGCGACCCCGGGCAGGCCGGGTCCTTCTCGTCTGGGTACGGCTTGGGGTGTGTCCCGTTGACGTCGCCGGCCTCGCCAGCAGTGGGCTCGATCAGTCCGCAGATCGTGCAGAAGTTGTAGCCCTTGCCGCGCGGACCCGTGTTTGTCACCAGTAGAGTCTCGCGCCGGTAAGTTTCCTCCAGCCGATCAGTGACCTGCTCCCACTCGGACTCTGTGGTCGGTCCCGGGGCCATCAGCTTGGCCCTGGTGGCGTAACTGCGCACTGGGGCGTCGTCGGGGCTGGTGCCGGGGTCCGTCGACACTCGATGGGCGAAGCCCGGAGGCCGGAGCCAGTTCATTGCCTGGCCGAACATCTGCTCAGCGCCGCACGCTGGGCAGTTGCGAGTATCGCCTCGGCTGGCCTCGCTGTGGGACAAGTGTTTCGCGTAGTGGCAGACCTTGCACTCGAAGTACAGGAGCCTGCCGTGCCATGCCTGGCTGAGTTCTTTCCGAACCGGCGCGTAGAGCGCGCCAGAGGTCCATTCCTTGTTGTCGATCCAGACGACCTTGCCCGGCGCATACTGGGTCAGCGCCACAGTGAGCCCCTGGCTCGACTCGTACTGGAACTCAGCTCGGAACGTCTTCGACCTGTCCTGGTCGAAGACGTAGAAGGACACGACGTCGGTCGGGAACGCGTACCGGGGCAGAACCCCTTTGTACAGCAGCCGGTCTAGCAGGTTTGTCTGGCTCCTGCGGGTGCTCGGCTCGGCGCCGTCCTCGGCAGGACCTTCGGCTTCGACCTCGACCTGCTCGGGCGCCGAGTCGCCTTCCGATGATTCCGGCAGGGTGCCATCCGGATCGAGGTCGAGCGCCTTATCGATCTCCTTCAGGGTCTGGGTGACGATTCCGTCGAAGAGCGAGTCCCGAGCAGGGGCGGGGAGTTCTGCGGGCAGCCAGGCGCTGACCTCGCCACGCAACGCGTCCTGGCTCGCCCTCAGCCACTCCTCCAGGTCCGGGCGACTTAGCGGGGACGTGGGCCGGGTGAATGCCTCGACGGTGCCGAGGACCTCAAAGAGTTGCGGCTGCTCGTCGGGGTCGATATCCGGCAGGCGGTCCTGGTGGTACCGCTGCAGCAGGTAGGCGGTGACGTGGCGGCGGGCGATCTCGTCATTGTCCAGTGTCAGCCTCGGATCATCGACTGAGCCACGAATCATCTGGTCCGGGTTGCGGAAGTATTGATCGTCGTGGGTGTCGGCGCTGCCGAATGCGAGCACGGTGGCGACTGCGTTACCCCGCCGCCCGGCCCGGCCGGCCCGCTGCTGGTAGTTGGCGCGGGACGGCGGCATGTTCCGCAATGCCACCCCGGACAGGGTGCCGATGTCGATGCCGACTTCCATTGTGGTCGTACAAGACAGCACGTCGATCGCAGCCCGCGGCGGTTCACCGGGACGGGCTCCGAGGTCGACATCCTGGAAGAGAAGCTCGTGCTCCTCCGCTTTCGAGAAAACCTCGCTGGATTGGGCGGCGTTAAGTTGGGCAGTGTGCTCAGCCGCGATGATGCTCGTTGGAGGCTCCGGTGGGTTCGCCAAGGCTCGTTCCGAACTAGCCCGGTAGTAGCCTTTACGTGCCCTGAACACCGGGTCTGCAGCCGGGTCCAGAGTCCGGACCTGAGGAGCACCACAGCTCACGCAGATCTCGATTCCGGGGAAGGGCCTCTGGGTATACCGGCACCGCTCGCAGTACCCCCACATCCCACCGAGTTCCAGCGCTACCTTGCCAGCGAGCAGGCGATACATGCCGCCTCGGTTCTCGCAGAACGTATTCAGCAGGACCGGTACCCACTGCGCCTCGAACTGCTTCTTAGCGGCCCCGGACGGCAGCCAAGTCTGAATGAGCCTGAACTTGCCGGAGTGGGACTTTACGCCACCTTTTACGCGCCACCACTCGCCGTCGGTCATCCACGGGAACCAAACGCCGCGCGTCGCTGTCGCCCACTGTGCGAGCCACAGCCGCACCAGGGCAAGTTTTTGTTCATCGGAATCCATACTATCGAGGGCTGGCAGGTCAGTGAGCAGCTTGGCCCTCTGCGACTCCCGCTCTTGCAGAGAAGCAAGGCCAAGTGCCCCAAGCCCGTAGTACTTGTCCGTCAGCGTGGAGTAGATAGTGCGCAGCAGCGACATTGGCGGCTGGGCGTTCAACAACAGCAGTTGAGTGAGGGCACCGAGGTTGCCCTTGAGGGCCCCGTCATCGATCGCTCTGCTGACGTCGTCAAACGCCTGCATCGACTCCGTCGGGCGGAGTTCCGGGCGAAGCCGCACCGATAGCCGCTTCGCGCCGACCATGACGGCTAGGAACAATTGCTCCAGGCTGAGCTGGCCAGCCATTAGTTCCTGGGCCGCGAGGTCGCTCCATCCCCGTAGGATCAGGGGGCGAATGACGTCGCGCATCGCGTAGCTCTGCAAGTTGGGCGCGAGACGCGCGGCAACCTGGCGTGAATCGGAGAACGCGAGCACCTTCCGGCCCCGCAGCGGCGCGAAGTTGCCGTAGGGCTCTTGGCCCGGCGGCTGGACCTCAAGTTGGCGGGTGATCAGCGCCTGAAAAGGTTGATCACCTTTGGTCTGGTGGTCCTGTACGGATGAGCGACCGAACCCGGCCACCTGTCCACACACTCCGCATGGTTTGAACGCGCCGTCGGCCGAGGTCTGGTCCTGGTCGTCGTCGATTCCCTTGACTGTCTCCCCCGTACGGTGTCTCGGGATGAATACGCCGCGGACGCGGTCGCCAGGTTCGTACGGATGGAGCCGTCCGGTAACCAGGTCGAGATCGGCCGGCTCGACGTCGCCGACCGACGGCTCCTCCAGGAGCAGGTCGAGTGCGGACAACTCGTCGACGGACCCGCCCGCCGACAGGAACGGCACGCCAGGTTCATTCCACAGAAACCCCGGGCTTGCGAGGTCGTTGGTGTACGCGCGGGCGTAGGCCGAGCCGCAATGGCGGCAGGTGAAGAGCTCGAAGACTCGGGTACCGCAGGTGCATGCAGCCCGCGGCTGCGCGTACAACTTGCCGACCGGACCTGGGACCGGGTGCGCCCGGCGGTCGACCTCTGGGCAGTCCGGGTCGAGGCACGCCCAAAGTCCCGGGAGGCCTCGAAAGAATGCGTGAACCCGGCACGGCAGCAGCCCGGCCTCCTCAGGCGATGTCCGCGCGGCGCTGCCGAGCGCTACCAGCGCTGACGCGGCCCTGTCGGCGAGCGCCGCATCGGCGTCGGGAAACAGGAGGGCACTGAGCTCGCTGACAGGGCGGGCCTGGCGCATGGTCTCGTTGACCAGGAGTCCCATCGGGGGGTAACTGCTAAGCGCGGTGACCAGCAACTCGCCCGTGGAGCCCTCCGGCCTGGGTTTGACTCCTCGGAATTCGAGGAAGTCGCGTACGGCATCGGTACGCGCCTCATCGTTTTCGCCGGTGTAGAACTTTCTGAGGGGCACGGCGGCGAGCGCCTCGGCATCGAGCATGCTTCCCGGCCCCGCTGGGGACCGCTCGGCGAGTTGGCCTTGCACGGTTCGAAAATTTTCGACCTCCTTACCGGATAGCTGTGCAGTAAACTCGCGCGCGTATTCGGGGCTGGCGAAGCTGGCGCTGGTAGCGATCACCTGCAGACGTTCGGCAGGTATATTGAGCCGCGCCCGCAGCCGCCGCAGCAGCAGTGCCACCTCCGCTCCCGCCGCTCCCCGGTATAGGTGCGCCTCATCGATGATCAGAAGGAACTTCTCTTCGGGGTTCTTTTCCAGCCACGCCCGCGTCATGTCGAAGACGGGCCGCTCTAGCGGGCGCATGAGCATGTACTCGAGCATCGAGTAGTTCGTGATGAGGACGTCTGGTGGTGACTGCAAAACCTCGTGGCGGGTCAGAAGCTCTGGGTCCTCTGGGAGTGTGACTGCCCGGACAAATTCCCCGGCCGCGTTCTGCCAGCGGGCGTTCTTCGTCCCGTACCAGGCCTTGAGGTCAGGTTTGGCCGGCCATTTGCCGCGGGCCTTAAGTTTCTTTATTAGGGCGACCGCGCTTGCGTGGCCGGGCGACGTCTTGTCGGCCGCCTCGTCGAGCAACAATATGTAGAAGTCCTCGATCGGCTTTAGCCGCTGCGTGTCCTTCTTCCGGCTGCGGACACCCGGGTAAAGTGTCCGACTGGTGTAACGGGCGAACCGAGGTGGGCGTCCCGCCCAAGCCTGGAACCGCGTCGTGACCCGGGGGTCACCCAGAAGCAGGCGTAGCCGCCCCAATTGGTCGTTGACCAGTGCGTTCATCGGATACAGAATGAGTGCGCGGACCGCGGGCGCCTGGAAGGACTCAGGCGCCCTGGCGGCCTCGCCAGCGAGCTTGGCCACCATTGGTAGGAGAAAAGATTCGGTTTTGCCCGAGCCGGTTCCCGTGGTGACCGCCAGGCTCATTCCATCCCGGGTGGCCCACTCCAGCGCGTCTGCCTGATGGGTGTACGGCGGATCGTACAGGGCACGCTTCAGCTCCCCAGCCGGAGCAGTGAGAGCCTGCAGGAGATCCTGGACAGGGTCGTCGAGATCGAGGCTGGCGAAGCGCCTCCCCGGCTGGTACCGGGAGGTGCTTTCGATGAAAGGCTCTCGAAAGAGGACGCCCTCTTGGGCCAAGAGTTCCTGGCGCTGCTTGATCAGCGTCGGGTGGCCGACGTGGTAGGTCGCCTCAATGTAGTCGCGGAGAGCGGCCTGGATTTTCTCGGTCGTCTCCGATATGGTCGCCGCCTCAGGCGTCATTCCGCCCCTCCGTCGTTATCTGACGCATCCACAGCATGTTGGTAAGGAAGTGGGCGAGGCTCTGGATCGCGGCCTCAGGGATACGATACGAGCGCAGCGCCCCGGCAGTCCGGGGAACTGGCATTCCGGCGAGTTCGAGATTCCGCTCGGCCCACTGCGGCAGCGGTGAGAAGAAGTCGACCGTCCTCCCCGCGCTGGTAGCCGAGCAAGGGCCGGTACGAAACACCTGGGGACTGCCGCCCACAGCGTCCAGTGCTGCCTGAACACGCCAGGCCTCGTCGTGGCCCGGCGCCGCAGGGTCATCGACAGGCAAGTCGATGAGCCGGAGGGGCGTCCCCTCGCTGACCAGGACCACGCACCACAAGTCTGCCCCGTAGTCCTGCGGCCGTCGCGCCACGAACAGACCGGAGTCGGAGCCCACAAGAGGTCTCCAGCGCCCCCGGTAGTAGGTGACCTTCGCCGCGGGGTCGATCACTGTCATTCCCTCGACGGCCCCGGCAGGGCCAGCTGCAGAGATCCGCTCTCGGATGCGGCTGATCTGTTCACTCGGCTCCATCTCCGGCGGCCGCCGTATCCACTGGTTGGGGTGGATCGCGCGGAAGCCGAGCGCCGACAGCTGCGCTTCTGCCTCGGTCGGGGCGAGGTCGATCGACCGTGTGTGGCCCTCATACTGGACCTCTCCCGCGAGGTCTGAGCTTATGAGCGGCGCGCCGAAAGGGCGGATGCCGAGCAGTAGGTACTGGCCCGGCTGCCGCTCGATATACGACGGCGGCCCAAGATACAGGAGACGCCCCGGGGTGTCACCGGGCTTCCGAAGCTCAAGCAGATCTCCAGCAGAGACGAGGAGATCGAGCAGGTCAGCGAGGTCGTTCCCCGAGGGTCGGCCGCCATCCGGGAGCAAGGGGCACACGACTTCGAGTACCGCGTCGATGAGCTGTCGGGGAGAAGCAGGGCACAGGAACGACGCCGCGCGCCGGAGTGACGCCGTTAGCCCTTCGAGCGAGAACAAGTCAGCGGCCTCATCAACGTCCAGCACCGAGACCGCGAGTTCCCCACACTCCTCATGCGACGCGATTGATATTTTCACCATGGTCCTCCGGGTGTGACAGCCCCGTGAAAGGCGCGTGCGCCCAAGACAGCGAAGCGTGCTGCGCGCAGTAGCACGGGGGACGCCAAGACCTTGGTGAGGAGGTCCTTGCACTCGGGAGGACGCCAGCCGGTCAGGATGTGCCCGGGTTGGTCCGCCAGGGTCAGCACGAAGCGCGCGGTGGTCTGATCCTCCGAGCTATCGCGTGCCCGGATGGTGCCAGCCAGGGCCTCCGAGAAGCCAGCCAGCAGAGCTTCTGGGGTTTCCCATTGCCAGAGGCTGCGTGCGATTCGGTTGGCCAGTTGCCTGTGGCTGGGGATTTCACCAACCGAGGTCTCCATATCACCGATGAAGTCAGTCAGGTCCGAGGCGTGCTCCATCCTGCGCTCGACCCTGGCCCAGTACGACTTGCCGATCAGCGAAGCTGTTTCCATGGCTATTGCATCCAGCACCATGTCGCACTGGCGTCTGGCGAACGGGTCCGCAGGTCGGTGAGCCATTGCCCACGCCAGGTGAATTTCCGCTAGGCGTATTACCTCGTCCGAGTTGCGACTGCTGCGCTTGACCACGGGGGCCGTGTTTCGCAACGTCACGATCTCGGTTGGCCGGGTCGGCAGCAAGGTCGCTGCAGTCGCCTGGCCCGCAGTGGCCCGGAGCAGGCCTCCTTGTGCGGGCACGGGGATCTCGTTCGATGGGGGGCACGGGATCGGAACGAGTGGCTTATTAACCGTGAACATCTGGGCTACTGCCTGCGTACCGTCGGTGCGGTCAATCAGGCGAGCGACGTAGCTTCCGTCGTGGCAGCGCGCCACGCGCCACTGCAGCGGCTGGAAGCCCCGGTCGCAGGTAAGAACGGCAAATCCGATCCCCGATCGCGAGACCGTGATCCGAGTGCTCTGCGCGTCGTCATAGTGGCTCTTGAAACGCTGGTCTGCCCGGATGCCCGCAGCCGTCCGGGTCCAGTCTTCGGGAGTCACCGGCAGGCTGATCTCCTGCGAAAACTCCGATAGTTCCTTACCTGTGTCCGAAAGCAGGGTGACTGTGAGTATCGCTGGGCTGCAGGACGGCCCGTCGATGGTTATCTCAGCGCGGCCGTCCCACACGTCGCTGAGTGTCGGTTGGGTCGGATCAGCCAGCAGCCTAATGCCCTCACCTGCCGCGGCGCTGTCTGGGCGAGCCTTTGGATCACGGACGGTTACAACAATATGGCCGCTTGTGATGGTCTTACCGTTGTTGGCCATGAGCGCAACGGCCACCTTGTACGTCCCGACGCTCAGGTCGTCCAACCGCAGCAGGAGATCGTGCTTCCCGTCCGGCCACGGCAGTGTCTGGGACCGTCCGTCCAGCGTGACGACGCAAGTCTCCGGGGTCTGTTCAGAGTAGATGCCGATCATTCCAGACTCCCCGGCCAGCCACTCGACAGCGCCTTGTCCATCCCACGCACTAGCGACGATGCCCACGGGTCTAATCGCAAACTTCGCGGCAAGCGAGACCCCGACTCCGGCGAAAGCTGCCGCGTAACTATCGCTGACAGCATCAGGGACGGTGATGTCGAAGGCACGTACCCCGGCGGCTTGTATTGGGATCTCAGTAGCGGCCGGAAGCGCAGGGACGGGGGCGTCTTCTTCCGTGACCAGTATGTACGGGGAGCCGGGATGCATGACCTTGCCTTTGACCTCAACCGCCAGGCCCGGTGTCCGCAGGCGGAACAGCCAGGCAGGTCCGCTGCCTACGGCGCACTGGTCAGCTATGAGATGGTTGACCGGGTCCGTCGCACGGTCCAGGCGTATGAAAGGCTCCTGCGATTGGGGCCAGCGGGCGAGTAGCACCTCCTGGCCGGGGTAGAGCAACTGCCCCCTTGCAAGGTAGCGTCGTGCGGCACCAGCGATGCTGGGTCGCCGGCTGCGCAATTCGTCAGACAAGTGCGGCAGGCGAGTGACCAGCGAGCTTAAGTCCGGGAGTTCCGCGAGCACCTGCCACCCGCCCTGGGTCCGGCGCAGAAGAAGGCGAGGGTCGCTCGGCCTCGGAAGCCGTTCCAACTGCGACGGCCAAGTCGGCTTGCACGGCACCGGGATGAATCCCTGCGCTCTCGAGCGGACCTGGCCGGCTGTCCGGCGGGCCGTGCTGAGCCACTGCTGTGATTGGCGTTCGCGCGACAGCCCGGTGACCACCTTGTGGAGCGTAGATCGGAGCAAGTACGGAGACTCGTCCTCCTCCCCGGAGAGCAGGGCGACGGATACGTGTCCGAGCAGGACCGTGTTGTGGCAGAAATAGCGGAACCGCTCAGGAAAGGAGCCGGTGCGAGCCGCCAGGCGCTCACCTAGGGTGCTGGGATCCTCTAGCAACTGCGCCGTCAGGCCCGTGCGGAAGTCGTAGAGGAGCCGCGCGAGGTTGCGCTGCAGGTATACCGGCAGAACGGCATGCGTGGTCGGCCAGGCGATGATGCCGAAGCGCTTGGCGAAGGCTCCCTGCGGCTGGGCACCACCATAGGCGTCGGCGAATCTCTCGAACCATCCCCGGATGCGGTTCCGGTCGCCGTTCTCACGCCATCCGGGCGTCGAGTCCTCGAACGTCCGCCAGTACTCTCCGCCAGCGTACTCATGACCCGACTCAGCAGCGTAAACAACGAACGGTAGCCACCACTGCCCGGACGTGGCAGAGAAGCCCTGCTGCACCGCCAAGCGGACTGCATTCTTCAGGAGTTCAAGATCAGCGTCGCTGAGGTCATGCTCAAGCGCGAACACCGGGGCAGCGGGGGTGAGTTGCTCACGGCTCGCATGCAGATGACGAAATCCCAGGTCGAGGCGTGAGTGAAGATCCTGCAAGACTTCAATGGCGCTCCGACTCATCAGTTCCGTCACGTTCTCACCCCTCATACCTTGCCCACAGTAGTTGGTCCGACGCTAGTCCACTGCTCTGACACTTCTAGAGATCGCCGGTACGAGAACACACCGCGATGATCGCGGCCAGGCGCAGCATGTCTGCTTGGCCTGGCGACGGTCGCCCAGGGGCGCGACATGGGGTACAGACTTGTCCCCGCAAATCGGGCACCCGTTATCTGACATTACCTGATGCCTACCTTCATTAGATGCTAAAAGGAAGCATCCAGTCCCAATGTGGCATGCATCGGTCTTGTAGCTGTGTAACGGGCCGATGTGCTGAACACGGAGCCCGGCCCGCAACTCACGGCCACGGCGCCCGGCCCTCGAGGAACCACCCGCGCCACCTCCATTCGCGCTCCTCACACTGCCCCTCGGTACCAGTTGCCAGAGCGTTCGGCGCCGCGATCGCCGGAGTCGAGGAAGCCAGCGCCGACTTCGTCGCAAACCTGGACGCGGTGTGGAACGGCAGCGACCCCGGCTCCGAACCCTGCTGGCCACGACCAAGGAGTTGGTCGCCATAAAGGAGTAAGCCGACGGGCAGATCCGGCTCCTGCTCGCCTATGTCACCCTCAGCCCCGCGAAAGATAGAGGCTAACCAGGGTTAAGCGGAATCTCTCGTGAGGTGGGTTGGGTCGCGGAGCGACCCAACCCCGGCTCGGGGTCGTTCAGGCGATGGGCGCGGTGGGCGCCAGCACAACCGGTGTCCACACTTCGGGGAACCCCCTCCTCGGGGCTACAGGCGCCTTGCAGGAGGCGATGAGCCCTGGGGCGGTGTCACGTTCCGGGGAGTTCGTCTGGCTTCCGAGAGCGGCGGATCGAGCGCACCACTGTTCGGGCTGGGCGTGTTGCCAGCAGCAGGCCGGTGAAGACGACGCACGTAACGAAGACGGCGATGAAGACCCAGAGGTCTTTTCTGCCGAGGACTTGAAGGAGTGCCAGGGCGGTTCCGGCGGGGACGGTGGCCAGGGTGAACAGCAACACGGTGCCGTTGACGTGGCGGGCTTCGTCCTCGCGGGTGAGGCGGTTGAAGTCGTTGATCTCGGCGAGGATCTGGTTGAAACGGTCCGGGAGTCGGTGGTGACGGTGGAAGGCTTCCAGGATCTGGTTGGGTGCCCCGTGAGCGGACAAGTGTTGCCACCACAGCTGATGACGGAAGGCCGCGATTCGGCGCTCCAGCCGAGGCATCGCGTCTGCGGGCGCGTCGCCGTCGAGTGCCTCGGCGAGCGTGTCTTCGAGTTGGTTGATGCCGTGGAGTTGGAGCAGGCCGATGAGGATGGCGTCGAGGTAGATTGTTCGGGCGTATAGGGCGGCGTGGTTGTAGTAGGGGTCGGTCTCGCCGCGGTCAGGGCGGGTACCGGTCAGCACCATTCCTTCGCGCAGGACGAGGCCGCACCAGTCGGCGGACAGCCAGATGCGTTCTTGCTCGGGCAGCCGGGTGATTCGCGGGTCGGGCGGCTGGTCGCGGTTTCTGCTGCGGGAGGCGAGCGACCACTGCCACTGGTCCAGGGACGGCCAGCGAAGGTAGCGAGGATGGCCGTAGAGGCGCGGGTATCGCCAGTTGCGCGAAGTGACGAACGTGAGGGTGAACGGAGGGCTGGGGGCGAGCTGGACCTGGTCGCCGATGAGCCGGGCGACGTCATAGCCCTCAAGGGGGGTGTCGTTGCGTCCGGCAAGGGCGCAGACGGTGTCCACGCAGCCCAGCGCGCCGGGTGCCAGATGCACGATGACGAGGCCGCCGGCTCCGGGTTCGTTGGTCAGACGCAGGGCTTCCAGGCCCAGCACGGTGACGCCGCCGAGCCGTTCGTGCACCGGTTTGTGCCAGCGGCGGGGGGTTCCCGGTGTTCCGTACAGCGAGCGGGCGGTCCGAGAGGGGTAGTAGGTGCTGCGTCCGGCGGCGTCGGCGCGGACCCCGTCGTGGACGAGCGGCAGTGGGCCTTCGTCCCAGTCGGGGGTGGTGGTGAAGGTGGCGCGGTAGACGGCGACGATGGCCTGGCGGGCCGGTCGGCTCATCAGTAGTGGGCCTCCACATCGGGCAGGTCGAGCCGGATTACGTAGACGGCTGTGCCGGGATGCTCGGAGTCGGTCATGAATCGGACGCGTTCGCCGACGTGGACGGTGCGGAACCCTTCGGTGACGATGTCGACGTAGGAGAAGGCGTAGTCCTGGCCGGTTTCGGAGTCGCGGACGACATATGTGCCCATCCGGTTGCGGTAGCCGGTGCCGTGGGGACGGCGATCGACGACGTTGCCGAAGTGCTGCTGCAGCTGGGTCATAGGTCCTCCACGCAGCGGAATCCGACGGCGTTGCTGGAGACGCCGAGCCGGGCGAGGCCCTTGGAGGAGGCTTGGACGGCTCGGTAGGGGTTGTCGAACGACCCGCCGCAGATCACTGCTTCGCCCCGTTCGGGCACCATGGTGGAGGTTCGCTCCCAGACATTGCCGGCCATCTGGTGGACGCCGAAGGGGGAGCGGTTGCGGTCGTGGGCGTCGACCGGGCGGGGGAACGCGTCGTGCAGGGTGCCTCGGTCGTGTTCTTCCAGCCAGGTCTCGTAGGTGATGAGGGGGCGGTCGCTGTAGGCGTCGGCGCAGTTGACCGCTTGCAGGTCGATGGCGTCGCCCCAGGGGAACAGGCGCCCGTCGCGGCCTCGAGCGGCGGCTTCCCATTCGGTGGAGGTGGGGAGCCGTTTTCCTTCGAAGCGGGCGAACGCGTAGGCGCTCCACCAGCTCACGCAGATAGCGGGATGCTCGGCGTAGTCGGGGTCGGTGTAGTAGTCGGGCACCCGGAGCCGTTCGACCCACGGCAGGTGGGAAGCGTCCTGCGGCATGTCCGGATGGTCCCACTGCCCCGAGCCGTGCCGCTCGACGGCGGCGAGGAAGGCGTTGTATCGGCGCACGGTGACGGCGTACCGGTCGAAGCGCACCGAGCCGGTGACCTCGCGGAGCATCAGGTGATGGGACGGCCCGACAAGGTAGGTCGCGGCGGGCAGGACACAGTCGTCGGTGCCGGGGGTGTCGCGGGAGCGGTGGTGCAGGAAGGACCGCAGTTGCTCGGTGATGCGGGCCGGAGCGGTAAGGACCTCGGCGCCGGCGGTCCGCAGGTGCTCGGCGGCGAGCAACTCCTGGTAGGCGGAGTGGGCGAACGCGACGCAGTCGGCGCCGGCCGGACGGAACAGCGGCTTCAGGCGGAAGGACTCGAAGTCGATGCGCCCTGCCGCGAAGCTTTCGATGCCGAACTCGTTGCACAGCTCGACGAGGGTGAAGACGGTGCGATCTTCGAACTCGGCCCGGCCGAAGTAGGCGACCAACTGCGGAACCCGGTCGGTGAGGTCGGCCTCGGCCACGGTGTGCTGGATGTGTGTCCACAGCAACTCGGGCAGGGACCCTTGTGAGGCCAGCGTCCGGGACAGGCGCGTTTCCAGCGGCGAGGTGTTCTCATGCAGCCGCAGCGCGGAGAACCGTGGAACCTTGAGCGGGTCGACGCCTTGGGCGTACAGGTGCTGGACGAGACGTTCCGACAGCAGCGTGGTGCCGTCGAGCAGCCGGCGGACCTGAGGGGAGTCCTCCAGAAAGGACATCCGGGAAGTCATCACGACCGTTGATTCGGCCGAGAGCACTTGAGCCAGTTCGGTGAACAGCTCCACGAATCCGGCCAGGGTGTGCTCGGTCACGGCTTCGTCGATGCCGTCGAGGGCGCACACCACCGAGCCGGAGCGGGCGAAGTAGTGGAAGACGTCGAAGACCCGGATGGCGTCCACGGCCATGCACGGTGCGAGGGTGCGGGTGACGAAGTCGGGGAAGCTCTCGTCCGGCCTCTTCAGGCTCATGTCGAAGTAGAAGCGATACCGGCGAACGTCGGAGTCATGGCCGGCCGAGACCAGACGTTGCAGCAGGACCGTCTTCCCGCTGCCGGACCGCCCCACGACCAGGACGTTGCCGCCGGACACGGCGGTCTGGGCCAGCAGGTCGTAGGCGTCCCCGACCTGGGACAGCGCCATGTTGCCCGAATGCTCGTCCGCGTTGAGCAACTCCCCGGACAGCGGCACCCGCTCACCGGCTTCGGGGGGAGGGACGGGCGGGAAGGAGGCGTTGTGGGCTTCGGGGTTGACGATGGTGTCCATGAACCGGTCGTAGGTGACGACGCGGTAGTCCTCGAACTCGTTGACGATCGGATCGTCGGCGGGATCGAGGATCAGGAACCGGGTCAGCTTGGGCAGCCGCGTCTGCAGAAGCTCTCCCCCCGTGCTCCCCAGGACCTGCCGCACCTCGTCGGTGCCGCGGCTGAGCAACAGCTCCACGTACTCGATGCGCAACCCGCGCTCGCGGGTGAACAGCTGGTAGACGGTGTGCTGGGTCAATTCGAAGCGCTTGACGGACTTGTAGCCCATCGTGAGGTAGAGACCGGCGAGGAACTCGGCCTTCTTCGCAACGGCGGGCACCAGCCTCGGCACGTCCCCGGTGAGCACCTGGCTTCCGGTAGTGGTGAACCAGGTCAGGACGTCGAGCAGCCGCCGGATCGAGGTGAGCGCGTCCTCCTCCGCAATCGAATAGCCGTCATGTGCGGAGCGATTGCGGAGGATCTGGATGTCGCGCAGGGCGTCCAGCACCGTGCTGCTGGTGATGTGTGATCGGCAGCCGCGGATCAGTTCGCTGAGCGACTTTCCGGAAGGGTCCCCGGGAACGTTGTGGTGCGTCCACAACTCCTTAAGGATCCGTTCGGTGATCTTCCCGACCAGCGAGATCGAATTCTCCGGATAGCCGTCGCCGAGCGACCGGATCGGCCGCTCGAAGTCCAGGCCGAGATGGCTGGCGATGCGGGAGTGATCTTCGAGTTCATCCTTGAGCCGATTCAGCCTGGTGTCGAGGTCGGCGCTCATGCCTTCCTTCCGAGGACGAAGGCGAACCGGTCCGGGAACTTCAGGACATCTCCAGGGTGCGCCCGGTCGATCTCCGCGACGCCCTCCTCCAGTTCGGAATCGTCGAACATCGACAGCAGCGACATGTAGCGATTACGGACCATCCGCAAATAGCGCTCCTTGGTGAACGACAGCGGAAAGGAGTCGTAGGTTAGATGAGCCTGCAAGCCCGCCCGTTCCATGTATTCGGCGATGTCGGCAGGATCGGGCTGATGCTCCTCGAAGGCCTCCAACGCCCGGCCGAACAGGGGATAGCCGATCGTCGTCGGCAACATCACGACCAACAACCGCCCACCGGGCCCCAGCAGCCCCGCAAGCCCCCTCAAGGCGGAGGAGCGCTCGCGGACATGATGGATCGCTTCCTTCACCAGGATCACGTCGAACTCGTCATGCGGGAGAGCCGCACGCCCGTCCGCCACGTCCTCCGCCGACGCCTCGATCGGGACATAGGCATCGTCGTCCGGAAGTTGGGCGAGCATCCGGGCTGACGGATCCACGCAGACGACCTGCCCGGCTCGCTCGACGAGGCCACGGGTGAACAACCCGGTTCCGCAACCGACGTCGGCCACCCGGTCGCCGGGCCGGGGAACGAGCCGGTCCGCGATGCGGCCGCTCATCCAGCCGATGAACTCAGGGCTGTGGGTCCAGTTCTCGTCGTAGCGGCTCGCCAACTGCTCGTAGTGAGCCGTGATCTCCTCAGACACCGGCCGGCCTCCCGACAACGCGTTCGACTCGATGTCAACAGTAACCATCCCGAGGACGACGGACGTCAGGAATGACCGCACCAGTTCTCACGGCTCAGAAGATCGCGGGTGGGCCAAGGCCGCCCGCTATTCAGGGGGGCGTCGTGACGTTAGGCGGAGCGTGCATAAGACCGTAAGGTTCTGCTGGCCGACAGGGGCCTCGACCTGGTCCGGGTCGTCCGCGGTGAGCGGTGTGCCGAATCCGGCCCTCCGGGCGCGGGCCGCGCCGTTTCCAACCTGTACACACCCGTGCGAACGGTGGCCCCGCCCACACCGGCAATCTGGGCCACCGCCCGCCCACCTCCCTGCCCCCAGCAGCCGGACCTCGCGCGCCAGCAGCCACCGCCGCTGACGCTCGTTCCGATGAGGCAACAGCACCAAGGGAACTGCAGACTCGAGCGCAGCGGTCACGAGGCAGCATGACGCAACCCGCTTGGGCCCACGCGTGAATAGAGACCGCAGGGGAACACCGTTCGGTGCGTTCACGCAGCTCAACTCGCCACCAGCGGGGGGTGACGTTGTGAAGGGAACCGTGTACAAGCGGTGTTGCTGCTCCGATCCCGAGACAGGCAAAAGATACGGGGCCAAGTGCCCGCAACTCAAGAAGACGGGGCACGGGTCCTGGTGGTTCCGATACGACGCTCCCCGAACCGGGAACGGCAAGCGACGGCGACCGCAGATCGGCCCCTTCAGCACTAAGGAAGAGGCCGAACAGCAGCTGGTTCAGGTACTCGCCGGCCTGCGGCCGACCGCAGGCGCGCTCGATCACCAGTTGACGGTCAGTCAATGGCTGCAGCTCTGGCTCAACGGCAAGATCGGCCTCAAAGGCTCCACGCTGAACAGCTACCGCGAGGCGGTCGGGCTCTACCTCGAACCCGGGCTCGGGCATCTACGGCTGGTCGACCTCCGAGACCACCACGTGAGCGAGCTCTATGCCGCGATGCTCAAGATCAATCGACCGCTGCCGCCCGGCGAGCAACGCAGCGACATGCTGAGCCGGCTCATCGACGCCCGAGCCGACTCGACAAGGAAGTTGCTTCAGGGGGAGACGCGCGGCAAGAAGCAGACCAAGCCGCTCTCGCCCGCCCGCATCAGGCGCATCCATGCGGTCTTGAACTCGGCGATGAACTCGGCGGTCAAGAAGAAGTACCTCACCCACAACCCGGCCGAGCACGTCGAGCTGCCGCGGATGCCGCGCCGCAGGCCGCTGGTGTGGACGGCCGCGCGGGTCCAACGCTGGGAGGAGAACGGAACCGTCCCGGCTCCGGTCATGGTGTGGACACCGGCACAGACCGGTGCCTTCCTCGACTTCATCCAGCCGTCGGAACGCCTGTACGCGCTCTTCCATCTCGTGGCCCTTCGAGGTCTGCGCCGGGCCGAGGTGGCCGGCCTGCCCTGGAGCGACCTCGACCTGGACACGGGCATCCTCACCGTCCGAGAGACCAGACCGGACGACGACTCCGAGGACACCAAGTCAGACGCAGGCGACCGCATCGTTGCGCTCGACTCGGCGACGACCACCATTCTGCGGGGATGGAGGGCCCAGCAGGAGAACGAAAAGCGCATGACGGGCCCCGCGTGGACCGACTCGGGCCTGGTCTTCACACGGCCGGACGGGACGCCACTACGACCTGCCTGGATCTCCCAACGCTTCGATTTCCTCGTGTCCAGGTACGAGACGATCAGGCATCGCTACCTCGTCGAGGGATGGATCCTTCCGCAGATCGGGAGCCAGCACCAGATCGATGAAGACCAGATACTGGCGACAGTCGAAGGTGGGCCACTCCCGCCCGTCCGGTTCCATGATCTGCGTCATGGCGCTGCCACGCTGTCGCTGGCCGCAGGAGTCGAGATGAAGGTGATCAGCGAGACGCTCGGCCATGCCCGATCCTCGTTCACCGCCGACATCTACGCCTCAGTGATCCCCAAGGTGTTCAGAGAGGCCGCCGAGGCCACGGCTGCAATGGTCCCCCGCCGTATCAGCTCTTGAACAACTCAGTTGATCATCTAGCGCCCCGTTGTCCGGGCCGTGCTCTCACATAATTGGCATTATGTGAGACGCCGCCAGGGGTGGCCTTGTGATGGTCAGTCCTCGTCCGGACCTTCTCCCCTGGCTGCAAAAAGGTTCTCCCGCACTGTCCGTGTAGTGGGGTGCTCGGGCCCCAGCACCCGCACGTAGTCGTTCAGGGTCTGCTCGTACATCGGGATCGCCCGCCCCAGATCCCCGGCCGACTTGTAGGCGTAGGCCAGGTTGTCGCGCGAGGTCAGCGTAAAGGGGTGGTCGGGTCCGTAGAGGCGTTGGGCGGTGGTCAGGGAGCGCTGGTGGTAGGTGATCGCGCGGTGGGTGGCGCCCTGCCCGTCGAGGAACCGCCCGGTGCTGGTGAGGAGTAGGTCGGTGGCGTTGGTGTCGGTGTCGGGGGGCGCGTGTGTGGTCAGGGCGTCGATGTGGGGGAGCAGGGTCTGCCAGGTCGGCCATCCGCTCGGGTCCTTGGGGTCGGCGGGGCGATGGTGGTTGAGGGTGTGGGTGGCTTGTTGGCGTGCGGTGGCGATGGCGTCGTGGCGGCGGTGGGGGTCGGCGGGGTCGGGGATGCGGGCGAGGGCCTGGACCAGCCGGTGCACACCGATGACGTCCCCGTCCTGGCGGGGGGTGAGGGTGATCATGTTGTAGGCGGCCAGCCGTCCCACCGCCCGGCGCACGGTGACCGGGCCGCCCCACTGGTCGGCGAGCGGGTCCAGCAGGGGGCGGGGGATGTGGTCGGGGGCGAACCAGGCCAGCACCCGCAGCACCGGCCCGGCCTGCGGCGTCTCGGCGGCCAGATGGTCGAGGGTGGCGTGCCAGACGCGCGCCACGGTGCGGTCGCCGTCTGCGCCGGCGGGGCCGTGGGCGTACAGCTCGGCGGGATATTCGCCCAGCAGCCGCCGGTAGTCGCGGGGGGTGGTGGCGGTCTCGGCCATGAACGCGGCGGCCTGCTTGACCGCCAGCGGCAGGTGGCCGAGCTGCTCACACACCTCGGCCACGCCCTCCAGGTCCGCCGCGGTTGCCGGGCGGCTGGTGGTGAGGGTGCCGGTCAGCAGGTCGTGTGCTTCGGCCGGGCTGAGCACGTCCAGTTCGATCAGCGCGGGAACGATGTCGTGCCACCCCTCCCGCAGCCGGCTGGTGAGCAGGAACCGGCCCCCGGGAGCACCGGCCACCAGCTCGGCCACATCGCCGGGGCGGGTGACGTTGTCCAAAACCACCAGCCAGCTGGTGTGGGTGGCCAGCCACCGCCGCGCCCAGCCCGCCCGCTCCTCTAGCGGCACCGCCCCCGCAGGGGCGGTGCGGGTCATCTCCGGCACCAGCATCCCGGCCAGATCGGCCAGCCCCGCAACGATGCTCTCGGCCGAATCGGCGGTAATCCACCACGTCAGGACATGGGCGTCGGCGTGCTGGAGGGCCCAGTGCGCGGCCAGCGCGCTCTTGCCCACCCCGCTCAGCCCGTGCACCGCCTGCACCACCGTTCCGCCCGGACCCGCCAGCGCCGCGTCCAGCTCCGCCAGCTTCCCGCCCCGCCCGACGAACCCGCCTGCCAGCGGCGGCACGGCGGGCGGCAACCCGCGCGGCGGGGCCACCAGGTCGGCCCGCGGCAGCGGCACCGCCTGATGCACGTGCGTGGAGGAGTTGACGATGTCGCCCTTGGCGGCCATCGCCCCGGCACCCGACGCCTCGACCCACTCGTCCTGAGGCGTCCTGTCCCTGCCCGGCTCGCTGGAAGCGGGGCCTGACTTGCGGCGGAACCTCACGCCGCCGCCGGGTCGTCCCCGGTGACCTCGGTGCGGGAATCCTCCACGTCCTTGCCCGCGGCGATTGCCCCCAGCCCCGGCGCTCTGACCCCAGGATCAGCCGCCGCCGACGGCGGCGCCGGCGGCCCTTGGCCCGCGGGAGGCCGTGCCACCTTCGTCGAGGACCCGGTCACCGAGCCGCCCGCCGCGATCGAGCCGTCTCCCGACGCCTCAACCCCCACCGCAGGCGCCGGTTCTGGGCCCGCCGCCGCGCGGAAGGTCAGCCAGGCCAGCAGAGCGCCCCCCGACGCGACGAACGCCGCCGTCGCCGCCAGCCACGCCAGGCCCCACTGCTGGGTCAGCATGCCCGTCGCCACGTTCACCACCGCACCCACCAGCACACCCGCCGCAGCCGCAACCGCCTGCCGGCCTGCTCGATCACCCATCACGCCTCCCGCGGCACCGGCACCCGGCGGCTACGTCCGCCTTGCCACCGATCATCGCGCCCCCGACCGCCACCCGCCGCTGATACGCCGTATCTGGCCGCTTCCGGAACGCGACCAACTCCTGCGCGGGTGCTGCACCACCAGCCGACGCACCCCCGGGGCTGACCCTGGCAGTGAGCCGACGCCGAGTGCCGATCAAGCGTCACCGGCATCCCGGATGACTACATGGTGGTCCCGGTCTGTCTGGGTATTCGGTCGCCGTACCTCCTGCCCACGCCCCAGTAGCTTTGCGGCGTTGCGCCGACCTTGTGGGGGACCGCGGGGATGGGGTACGACCTGCACATCACACGAGCGCCGGACTGGTTCGACAGCCCGCAGCAGCCCATATCCCCGCAAGAGTGGGAAGCCTACGCACGCCGGCACCGCCACCTGAGCGAGGACGGCACCCTCACCTGGGCTCACAACGGCGAGCAACCAGTGTTCACCTACACCGCCCGCGGCGACACCGACGTCAGCCTGGCCTGGGTACGAGTCGCGGATCGTGGTCAGCGGCCGACTGGACGAACCGGCCGTGCGGCAGATCGCCCGGATGGCCGAAGACCTCGGCGCCGACCTCATCGGCGACGAGGGCGAGCGCTACGCATTGCCCCCTTCCGCACCCGCGATCGGCAGCCGTGACACCGCGTCCCGCACTGCCGGTCGCCCGACCCGGGCTGCTGTTGTCGGGCCCTGGGCGCGGCTTTGCGGCACACGCCGGTAACCGGGCCCCTCCGGGAAGCCCGGCGATGTCACGGGGCGAAGAAGCG
This sequence comes from Actinomadura cremea, assembly GCF_014648495.1. Taxonomy (GTDB): domain Bacteria; phylum Actinomycetota; class Actinomycetes; order Streptosporangiales; family Streptosporangiaceae; genus Spirillospora; species Spirillospora cremea. The sequence continues at coordinate 51,588 of NZ_BMRF01000001.1, read as the reverse complement.
TTCGATCACGGCGGCTTGTTCGGCGGTGCCGGAGCGGAAGTAGCGGGCGGTGGTGTCCAGGGAGGCGTGGCCGAGCAGGGCCTGGATCTGAGCGGGGTCGGGTCCGCCCTCCCGGAGGCGGGTGGCGAAGGTGTGGCGGAGCCGGTGCGGGCGCAGCCCCGCGATCCCGGCGGCGGCGCCGGCGGCCAGGACGGCCTGGACGATGCCGGAGATGGTGAGGGGGCCGCGCTGCCCGGTCCACAGCGGCCCGTCGTCGCGGCGCTCGTCCAGCCACGCCGCCAGCCGGGTGCGAGCGACGGCGGGGAGGGGGACGGTGCGGACCTGATCGCTCTTGCCGTGCAGCCGCAGCGCCCCGGTGGGGGCGGTCAGCGCCAGATCGGCGGCATCGATGCGGGCGCATTCTTCCTTGCGGGCGAAAGCCGCGTGGACGAGTACGCCCGGGTGTCCAAGAATCCATGATCGGTTCTCGACATCTTTTGCCCAGCGCCCTGCCTGCGGGTGCCAGAACGGTGTCGGTGTGGTTATGTGCCGCTGTGACATCGGATGTGGGAACAGTCGTGGCTGGCCGGTACCGGCTGGTGGAGGTGCTGGGCGAGGGCGGGATGGGCGCTGTCTGGCGTGCCCACGATGAGCGCATCGGCCGGGAGGTGGCGCTCAAGCAGCTCAAGCTTCCTCTGAGGGGCGACGCCCGACTGCGCGGGCAATTGGTGGCGCGTATGGAGCGGGAGGCGCGGGCGGTAGGGGCGCTCAAGCACCCCAGCGTCATCACCGTCTACGACCAGTTCCACGGCGAGGACGGCCTGCCCTGGATCGTGATGGAACTTGTGCGGGGCCCTTCCCTGGCCGAGGTCATCAGCGGCGACGGCCCGCTGGAGGAGGTGCGGGCCGCCCGGATCGGCGCGCAGATCGCTGAGGCGCTGGCGGCTGCGCATCAGGCGCAGATCGTGCACCGCGACATCAAGCCCTCCAACATCCTGCTGGAAGGCCCGCGGGCGGTGGTCACCGATTTCGGGATCGCCGCCGTCGCCGGAGAGACCACTCTGACCGCCAGCGGCGCTCTGCTGGGTTCCCCCGCCTACATGGCTCCCGAGCAGGTCAACGATCGCGAGGCCACAGCCGCCTCGGATGTCTGGTCCCTGGGCGCCACCCTGTACGCCGCCGTTGAGGGCCGCCCCGCCTTCACCGGCACCACGACCGCGGCGCTGTTGCTGGCCGTCTCCCGCGGCGAGCCCGCCGCCCCCACCCGGGCCCGTCTCCTCAAGCCCCTGCTGCGCGACCTCATGCACATTGACCCCGACCGGCGGCCCACCGCCGCCCACACCGCCACCGCTCTGCGGCAGCACACCGCGCCGCCGCAGATCGCCCGCGGACAACCCGCGGGCATGACCGATGGCGCCAGGCCGGCCTCGTCCGCAGCCGACCCCTCGGCCGCCGGGGACAAGGCACCAGAGCACCCGATGCCCAATCCACCGGGTGGCCCAGGGCGCCCAGCCCGGGCGAGCATCCCCGATCCGGCAGGCGCATCCCGCTCGTACCTGTTCCAGCGGAGACCTTTCACCGCACTTGTGGCAGCCGTGTGCCTGGCCCTTGTGACCGGCGGCGGCTGGCTCGCCTGGGACCACCTCTACAACTCGCAGCCGCCGCAGCAGCCGCCACAGCCGCAGTCATCGGAGCCCTACGAGGACGTCCCCCTGGTGATCGTTGCGACCGACACCACGGAAGCAGCGGTCCGGAACCCCGTCACCGGCAGCGTCATCTTTCAAGGCCCCCTCACAGCCGGCATGACCCTGGAATTCGACGACGCCCCATTGGGCCTCGTCGTCGCCGACGGCGGCGCCGTCCGGGTGAAGGTCTACGGCGAGGACACGACACCACGCCCTCCTGGCCAGCGCGCCGAATGGGAAGTGCCCGAGCGCTGACCCGTACAAATCATTACCTCGACCTCGATCCCGGTCCGGGGATCCTGCTGAAGATCGGTGACATCTCCGCGTTCGCCACTCCCGGGCACCTGGCCGCCCACGTCGGCCTGGCGCCCGCCACCCGCCGCTCCGGATCGTTCATCAAGGGCGAACACCCACCCAAAGGCGGCAACAAGGCCCTTGAACGCGCCATGTTCCTGTCCGCGTTTGCCTCCCTCTCTGACCCGCTGAGCAGGGCCTACTACGACCGCAAACGAGCCGAGGGCAAGAAACACAACGCCGCCCTCATCTGCCTGGCCCGCCGCCGCTCAGACGTCATCTACGCCATGCTCCGCGACAAGCAGTCCTACCAGCCCACACGCAAACCCGCCGCCCGAGCGGCTTGACGAATCCCATAGGGACACTTCCCGGGGGATGGGCCGTCGGGCCCTGCTCCACAACGCCCGCCCTCGCGTTCGCATCGGAGGGGACCCGCGAGTGCAGTGAGCCGATTGAAAGTCCTCAGCAGCGCCGTGGCGGCAGCCAGAGGTGTGCCTTGACGTTGCGGGTTTCCTTGCAGTCCACGCGCAGGAGGCAGTATGCGTCTTGGTTGACGGCGTCGTCGGCGACGGCGGCGCAGTAGAGGTGGTCGGAGACCAGCATGCCGAGGTCGGAGTCTGGGGCGGTGCTCATGGCCTGTTTGAACGCCGGAGCGTCCAGCAGCCGGAAGAGATGGGTCACAGCGTGGCCCAGTACTCCGTGTGCGTCGTGATGAACTTCGCCGCTGTGGACGGCCATGCGCAGCCGAAGGCGAGTGATGTCGTTGGTGAGCCGGTTGGCGCGGCGCAGCAGGGCGGCGAGGTGATGTGCCAGGGGGTCGAGGGCGTGGAACGACCGTGCCGTCGGCGGCGCGATGATCAAGGCGCCGTCGCCGCGGTCTTCGCGGTGGCACTCCTGCCAGGGCAGCCCGGTCATGGCGAACGACTCGGCCACCATGCTGTACATGTTGTGGCGCAGGAGGCGTTGGACGTCGTGGGTGCGGCGCTTGTCGCCGAAGTTTGGAATGTCGAGCGCGATCAGGGTCGTATTCATGGGGGCGGACTCACTTGGTCGGTTCGGATGGGCATGCGTGCTACAGATTTCGATGGAGAGGATGAGGGCAGGGTCATGTTACCTATATGCGTCTCGCGCGAGGGTCGTCCCCATGTCAATGGTGTGGGCAGGGATGGCTGGAGTCGACCTCGCATAGCATCTGCTCGTCAGTCCAAAAGTGCTCCAGTTCCGCGGTTGTCAGTTCGCTGAGGGGAACCGTCGGTAGCGGCCGCCCAGTGCGTAGAGCCCAGACTGTGACCAGTGCGAGGGCCAGATAAGCGTCCTCGACGGTCAGGTCGCCGGCCATTTGGGGCTCGTTAAAGCCAGAAGAGTTCGCGGACAGTTCGGTCCGGTAGTCGATCAACAGTCTGCCTTCCACAGCGGTCAGGTGAGGGCGAGGACCACGCTGACTGCTCGCCGCCGGCGATAACCGGAGAACGCTTAACCCTGGATGGACCTCGGATGCGCGAGAGTTACCGTCCAGTACATCCGAGATTCATCCGGGATGCTCCCGGGTCATGACGGTTGACCGCCCGATGCACTATCGACGTGTGCCTGGGGGTGCGTATACCCCGAACCGTAAAATGTGTCATGTGACCGGTCCGTCCCGGGGGAAGGTGGCATCATGCCGGTTCCATGGGTCCGCAATGCCCCGAGGAGGGACGGTCAAGATGGACAAAGTTCGCATGCGCCACTTCGACGAAGTGATCCGGGTGCTGGTGCACAATCGCCGCATAGTGGGAAAGGTGAGCTATCAGGCAATCGAGAACAAATCTCGGGAACTCGAGGAATCCGGCCATCGGGTGTGCGGCGTCCCGGTCACGAAGGTCCCGCACTCAACGGCTCACAACCTGTTCACCAAGTCCCTCCGCCGGGTCCCCAGGTGGGAACTGCTCGAGTCGCTGTGGGCGACCCTGTACCGGTTGGCCGAAGAAAGGAAACGCGATACGGGCGGCATGTTCACACTGGACGACCTGCGAGATCGTCACCGGCACATGGACGCTGCACGGGTCGAGTTGGTGGTACCGAGCCAACGCGTCCAGCACGTCGGCGGACGACCCGCCGGCACCCCTGATGTCCTGGGCGTCGAGCCGGATTCCGGCGAAGTGGCACGAGGCGACTGGGAAGCCGACCTCAACCTTCCCCGGTTCCCGGTGCCCGCAGCCTCGGCGGGCACCCCGGGGCGGCGCAGCATGCGAGACGTCGATGATCAGTTCTTCGACGAATTGCGGAGGCGTAGCCGCCACGCACCTTGGCGAGCCTATCGGGATGTCGTTCCGGACTGGTTCGAGCTCTATGTAACAGCAGAGCCGGAACTGGCAGAGATCAGAACTTATGCGCCACTGTGCATACCCAGTCTGCTGCAGACCGGCGAATACGCTCGGCTCGTCATCGCCCGCGAGCTGCCCGACTGCTCGGAGGATGAGCTGCAGCGCAGAGTAGATCTGCGGCTGTGCCGCCAGGAAATCCTGCACCGCCCGGATGCGCCGAAGCTATGGATCATCCTCCATGAACGTGTGCTCCATGCGGATCCGGGCAGCCGGCCGGTGCTGCGGACGCAGGTGCGGCACCTGCTGAGCCTGGTGCAGCAGAGCAACATCACCATCCAGGTGATACCAGCCGACAGGGCCAGCAACGTTGTTGTGGACGGCCCGCTCACGATCATGAGGTTCCCCGAATCCCATATCAACGACATGGTGTTTCTTGAACAGCGCGCGCACGGGCTCTACCCCACTCATAATCGTGACGTCAGTTACTTCACTTCCGTCTTCGCCACATACCTGATCGATGCGCTGCCGCCCCACGAAAGTGCTCGCTTTCTACGTGATCTCCTCTGACCGGCCTCTGCCAGGAGGTCGCCAAGCCGTGCAATGAATCGAAGCATCTGATGTGATGGGAGGGCTGGCGCAGGCGACCTGGACCTGGAGATCACCCATGGCGAGCGACGAAGAGTTCCTGGCTGAGGCCGAAAAAGACCTCATGCGCGGGATCGAAACCAGCGTTCCGCACTCGGCCCGCATCTGGAACTACTGGCTCGGAGGCAAGGACAACTTCGCCATCGATCAGCAGGCAGGTGACGACTACGCCCGCCTATTCCCTGGAATTTTCGACCTGGCGCAAACAGAACGGGCCTTCCTCGGCCGCGCGATCCGGTACCTCGTCGGCGAAGCGGGGATCCGGCAGTTCCTCGACGTCGGCACCGGCCTGCCCACCGAGGACAACACGCACCAGGTCGCCCAGACCCTCGCGCGGGAATGCCGCGTCGTCTACGTCGACAACGATCCGCTCGTCCTCGCCCACGCCCATGCCCTCCTCGTCGGGACCCCGGAAGGCTCCACCGACTACATCGACGCCGACATGCGTGAACCTGACCGGATCCTCGAGCAGGCCACGCAACTGCTGGACTTCAGCGAACCGATCGGCCTGCTGTTCATGGGCGTCCTCGGCCACATCACCGACCACGACCAAGCCCGCACGATCGTGTCGCAACTCCTGGATGCGCTGCCCACGGGAAGCTTCCTCGCCCTCAACGATGGCGCCGACACCAACGAGGAGTTCAACCGGGCGCAGCAAGGCTACGACGAGACCGGTGCCGTGCCCTACCGGCTGCGCAGCCCCGAGCAGATCGCCCGGTTCTTCGAGGGCTTGCAGTTGATCGAGCCGGGAATCGTTCCCGTACCGCTATGGCGCCCCGAACTCGGCCACCCCGGGGCACCGCAGGCTAGAGACGTCGTCGGCGGAGTCGGAAGGAAACCGTAGGTAGGCACACGCTGACGGCCGTCGCCGAGGACTGCCGCACGCTCCGCCGTCCTACCTACCTGGGAAGCATCCGATGTCCGCTGTGAAGGGAAACCGCACGATCGCCACCCTGGCGTACTGAACCATGCACGGATTGCGTGCACGCCCCTGGGCCACGTTGCTGTGGGGCGAACCTGTACACGTCCACCGTGGCACCCCAGTCGTCGGGGCCGGAGTTCAAACCGTTTTCCCGTCGCCATGGCCAGCACGAGGGCCATTTGTTCCGGGCGCGGCCGTGGACGGGATAAAGGATCAGCCTGTCTCCGCCGTGGAACACCCTCCCCGGCCAGTCGGCCGCCTATCGCGCCAACATGGCCGTGCGGTCCGGCGTGCCGCCGGGTTGGTGCCGGTTCGAGTTCCGCCAGCGTACGTTCTGGTCGACGCGACTCGTCCCGCGCTCAGGGCGTGACTGCCGTGACCGAAGCTGAGCGGAAACGCGGTGGCCGAGATCCCGGGCTCCTTGGCTGTCACGCGCCGAGAGCCCGGGCGCCCGCAGGGGTCAGCAGTACTTCGAAGACCCCGTGCTCGACCAGGAGCATGAGTCGGCCGTCTTGCCGCTCGGGTAGAGCAGGTACGCGCTGTCACCGGTGTTGTTCCACACGTACCCCGTCCGGCCCCAGTACCGGTGCGTCGCCGTGTTCGAGCCCTTGCCCGTGTGGATGTACACCGACTTGCGGGCCCCCAGCTTGAACGACCCGAACGTGTAGGTGTAGCCCGTCTTGTCCCGCAGCTTCACACCCTTCAGCTGCCGCGCCGTGGACGTGGCGTTGTACAGCTGCACCCACTCACCGTTCAGCGACGAGTTCGACCTGGTGTCCTTGCCCGGCGAGTCGAAGTACACCCGGTAGATCTGCACCGGCGACGCGGCCTCCGCCGGCACCGCCATCGCCCCGAGCGCCGTCACCGCGGCCGCCGCAGTCGCGAGAACTCTTTTCACATGGGCCTCCCCGTGGTTGGTTCAGGCACCAGTTCTACTGGCGACCGGCCGGTAGCCGACGGTGATGGCCAGCAGGGGACGACGCGTCAACCAACCATCCTGATCAGGCGTCACGCTCGAAACTTGATCACGTCGGCTGCGCGGTGGGGCGCCGGCTGAGAAGATCGCGCCGCCGGGTTGCTGCCCAGCACAGCAGAACTCTGGATCAACCTTGAACGAAAGCTCATGAGGGTGGTGGGTGAGCGCTAGAGGGGCCGTGGCGTCATAGCTACAGGGCTGTGGCCTGCGCCTCTGAGAATCCGTGAAGCGGCGGACCGTGCTGGTTGTGATCGACGATGCTGACCCGGGCACATCCCTCGCCGAACGGAGACCCCATGCGTGTTCCCGCACTGTCGTCCGTCGTTTTGGCCGCAGCCGCCACCATGTCCTGCACGGCCGCCGTATCCGCAGCCCCGCCGCCACCGCCCGGTGCGGAGCAGGCCCGCACCCAGCTTGCCGCGCTGAAGGTCGAGCCCGAAGGGACGAACACCGGATACGACCGGGACAAGTTCCCGCACTGGTCCGACCAGGGAAGCAACTGCAACACCCGCGAGGTCGTGCTAAAGCGCGACGGCCAGAACGTAACGGTCGGCTCGAACTGCTACCCGACGTCGGGCTCGTGGACGAGCCCGTACGACGGCGCCACCTGGACCAAGGCGTCCGACATCGATATCGACCACATGGTGGCGCTGGCCGAGGCATGGCGGTCGGGCGCCTCGGCCTGGACGACGCAACGCCGCCGCGCGTTCGCCAACGACCTGAGCAGCTCGCAGCTGTGGGCGGTCACCGACACCGTGAACCAGGGCAAGGGCGACAAGGACCCGGCCGAGTGGAAGCCGCCGCTCACCTCGTTCCACTGCACGTACGCGCGGTCGTGGATCGAGGTGAAACACCTGTACGGACTTACCATGGACTCGGCGGAGAAGACGGCGCTGGGGGAGATGCTGGACCGCTGCTGACCTGCACCGAGGTGCCCTCCATCCTGCCCGCATGCCACATACCTGCCCGTTCAGGCATGAGCTTCGGCCGAGAGAGGACCTCGTCGGTCGGTCGCCGTGCACGTGCCCGTCGGCGTGGGCCAAGTCAGGGCCACCAGACCCTCCACTGCCTGGACTGTCAGCGCGAGGGCCGGAGGGTCGTGCGGTGCACGCCAAAACACACCGGAGTCGGCCACCGCGGACGTTGGAGTCCGGACGCCCCACCTGGAGGGTAGAGCGTCCGGCGCCGCCTCGGGCACTTCCAGAAGTTCACCGAGTGGCGAGAAGAGCGGGCTCGGCCGGAGAGCCCAGGTCGATGACCGGCCGGTCGGTCACGACCACACCGACCCGATGAGCCCGCGCGTATGCCGCGAGGGTCAGCGCGAGCTTGGGCTCTGCGCCCGTGGAGGCACTGTGGTGCCGTGCGTAGTCGACGAAGTCGCGGGTGAGGCGCGCTCGTCCCTCGAGCAGCAGCAGGTTCTTCGTGCCGTATCGCTGTTCCAAGCGGCGGGCGGTTGCTGCGTCGGGGTTCTCGGCGAGTCCGGCCATGTGATGGGCCTCGACGATGATCACTCCCCGGGCCGCGGCGAGGTCGGGCCGGTAGGGCCGTGCCAGGACGCACGGGGCCAGCGGCTGGTCCCGGAGCCGGCGCAAGGCGTGGGCGCCGGGGTAGAGGTTGTCGCTGAACGCGACGAACAACTCGTCGGGGTCGCCGAGGTGGTCGGCGGCGTTGAGAACCGAGGTGAGGTCGCCGTAGGGGCCGCGCTGCGGCACCAGGTCGACTCTCGAATGGGCGGGTGCCGGGTCGTCGGGGCTCTCGGTGAGCGGCCGGCGAGCGGCGCCCAGGTAACGGGCGCGTCCGGACACGGCGAGGCTCTCGCGGGCCCAGGCCGCGAACGCCTCGTAGTAGGGGTGGTAGACGACCACGGCGTGCGCGGGGCCGAGTTCGGCGGCCTCCTCCAGGACGTGGACGATGCCGGGCCGCCCGCCGACCGGGAGGTACTCCTTAGGCAGGTAGCGGGCCCAAGGGGCGACACGAGTCCCCAGGCCGCCCGCAGCGACCACGACGTGAGCGAGTCGTTCGCCGGTCATTGAGACTCATCCCCGGATACGGTGCCGGGATGGGCGCACCCATCGCTGTCAGAGTCACCGCGATCCTGGTCGAGGACGGCCGGATCCTGCTGCTGGACCAGGACACCGACACCGGCCGAGCCTGGTCTCTCCCGGGCGGAAAGGTCGAGCACGGGGAGCCGCTCGCCGACGCCCTCGTCCGGGAGGTGCGGGAAGAGACCGGCCTGGCCGTCGAACCGGGACGGCTGCTGTACGTCTGCGACCACCTCCCCGGCGGCGACACCCACGTCGTGCACATGACGTTCGAGACCCGCCGGGTGGGCGGCACCGCCGGAGACGTCGAGGTCGGCGCCGACACCCGCCCGATCCGCGGCGTGGAGTTCGTGGCGTTGGACAAGCTGCCGGGGCTGGGGTTCAGCGACCGGTTCGTTGAGCTGGCCCGCCAGGGCTGGCCGGGCGTCGGCACCTACATGGGCCCCAAGTCGGCCATCGGCCTGTGAAGCCAAGCGGCCCTGATGCGCGGCCAGGCCGGTCAACGCCGCGATGAGCCGCTCGTCGGGCCGGGACGGGGGTTCCTCATCGTCTAGGCCGCCGATCCAGGCATTGAGCACCGCAGCGATCCGCTCAGGTGGGACGGCGGCCAGACCGGGGCGGGCGACGAGCCGGATCCCGACGCCGCGTGAGCAGCCGGTGAGGTGCCGGTGCCGGGGCCGGTGGACTTCGCGCGGGGTGGCCGGGGTGTTCCAGGCGGCGCCGTGCAGCCACCGCACCGCCGGGCCGGGCGCGGTGGCGGGGCCGTCGGCGCACCACACCTGCAGGTTGCCCACCAGGTGGTGGACCGCGTCGACGCACAGACCGGGTTCGGTGACCGGCGTGACGTCACCGAACCGGTAGGCCGCGTTGCGCTCCCGCACTGGGTCAGGGAGCCGGTCGAGGCAGCCGCCGTCACCGGCGGTGGCGGTGAGCAGCTCGGCACGGGTGGGGAGCGCGGCGCCGTGGCGGGCGGCGAACGCGGCGGCGCCGATCCAGGTCACCCAATACGCGGGGCGCTGCTCGTAGCCGGGGCTGACCGTCCACCGGCGGTTCGCCGCGTCGTGCTGCAGGCCCCCGCCGCGCTCGTGCGGCATCTGGCAGACCAGCAGGTGGACGCCGTGGTGGACGTTGCCGAGCCCGGCGGCGTCGAGCTCGGTGAGGAACGCGGCGTAGTCGGCGTTGGACACCAGCAGGTTGCGCCACCATGTTCCGGAGCATTCGACGAAACGCAGCGGAACCGACTCTGCGGCAGGCGGGGGCGGGGCCAGCCTGGCCTTGCCGGGGTGGTTGCGCACGGCGGCCGGAGGCGGGGCCGCGAGGGTGTAGAGGTGGGCGCCGGTGAGCCAGCCCGCCGCCGTCGCCACCACCGACGGGTCGGCGATGGAGCGGGCGGCCGTCAGGCAGGTGGCGGTGGCGGCCTGGACCAGGTTGGCGTCGGCCGCGGTCAGGTGCGCCACCAGGCGGGTCTTGGCGTGCGTGGTAGCGAAGTCCTGCTCGACACCGGCCTGCTCACCGCTGCCGGACGGTGCTGCGGCGGGGAGCTCGGGGGCCAGGTCGGCCACAGTGCGCCAGGCGGTGCCGGGGTCGAGCACCGATGTCTCGTACCCGATCTGGGCCACGTGCCGGTCACCGAGTGCGGTGGCCAGCAGCAGCGTGTTGAGGACCTGCAGCCGCACCAAGGCGACCAGGTCGGCCGGGTCGTCGTTGGGGACCAGGACCCGGTAGGGGCCGCCGGCGGCGACGCTGGTGATCTGTCGGTAGCGGGCCCGGTAGTCCCAGCGGCGGAACAGGTCGCCGCGGCGGAAGGAGTCCGCGACCCCCAAGGGGCTGCGAGTCAGGACCGCCGCCGGGGAGTCGGGGAACAGCCCCAGCAGGTTCGGCAGCGCGAACAGTAGGTTGGTCTCCTTGATGACCTGCCGGACCGGGGTGTGCTTGCCGACGGTGAACACCGTGAGCCAGTACCGGCCCAGCGGCCCGAGCCGCCGGGCGGCGTGGCCGAGCCGGGCCGGGCTGGTGGCCAGCGCCGACAGCGGGTTGGCGGCGGCGAGCTGCTGGCGGAACGGCTCGTTGTGCTGGTCCATGAACGGGCGCAGCATGTCCGACAGCCAGTTCGAGCCGACGCGTTCGCTGGTGCCCAGCAGCAAAAGCGGCGGCAGCAGCTCGTCGTCGACGACGGAGCGGATCCTGTCCAGGTGTGCGGTGATCTGGTGACGCACATCCGTTGAGGTGGGTTTCATGCGGGCAGGGCGGTCAGGTGAGCTGGTAGAGGCCATCGAGGATCCTTTCGAGCAGGCGGGGGCTGTAGACGTCGGTGTCGGAGCCGATCTGCACGGCCCCGGCAGCGGCCAGGTCGGTGAGCAGGACGCGGGCGGCGCCGACGGGCACGCGGCAGTGCGCCGACAGCTCGGCCAGCGATTTGGGTCCGGTGGTGACGGTGGCGTGGTGCGCGCGGTCGTACAGGCGGCGGGACTCGGGCAGTAGCCGGGCGGCGTAGGCGGGATCGTGGCCGGGTGCCGCTACGAGGGTGTGCGGCAGCACCTGGCGGGGGGCTTCGACGCGGCCGCCGGTCACCACGTACGGCCGTACCCACCGGTGGGCGCCCGGCCAGTGGGCGGTCATGCGTGCGCCCGGTGGATGGTGTGGCGGTGCAGGTCGTCGCGTAGTTGCGGGGTCAGGGCGTGGCCGGTGCCGGTGACCAGCCGGGTCATGCGGTGCGCGACCGGGCCGAGGGCGGCGCCGGTGTCGGTGAGCACGGCCAGCCCGGCGAACTGCCCGATGCGCATGAACAAGAAGTGGCCGTGGGTGAGCCGGAGCATGATGTGCTCGCACGTCCCGCGGTCGGCGTTGTCGGCGATGTTGCCGCCGAGGCTGAGCAGGCCGGCGGCCATCGCCGACAGCGTGTCCGCCTGGTCGCCGGGCAGGGCGCGGGAGGCGATCAGGACCAGCCCGTCGCAGGAGACGATCAGTGCGTCGGTCACGCCGGGGGTGGAGTCAACGAAGTCGTTGACGAGCCAGGCGAAGTCCTTCGGTGAGGTCAGGGTCGGTTCGCCGGTCGCGTCGGGGGTCATGACGTCGGTCCTTCCTCACGATCAAACTGGCAGGGGCCGGGGCCGTTAAACGCAGCGATGTCGTCGGCGAAGGACGTCGACAACACCGGCCCAGGGCGTGCAGGAGCGACTTGCTGGGTGGCAGAGCGGGCGGGACGGAGGGGGCTGGGGGAGCGGCGCGGGAGCCCATGCACCGTTCCACCCGGTCGGTGATCCCGGCGTGGGGATTCCGGCCAGCCGCCCGGAACTGCATGCGGGGGGCGGGCTGATGAACCGGCGGCGCCGACCGGGGCGGGAGCAGCCGGGTGTGCCGTCCCGGACGCCGCTGCGGCGGTGGCGGGTGGTGGAGCGGCGGGCCCTGCGGAGTCCAGCAGTTCCCGGTGGATGATGACGAAAGCGGACGTGCCCCGTCCGCCCGTTGCGCCGGGCGAACCGCGGTGGGCGAGCGCGACCCGCAGGCCGTGCTTGCGAGCCAAGCGGTGCACGACAGCCAGCCCGGTCTGCAAGCTGGTATTGGCGCCGACCGGGGGGACCGGCCCGGAGAGTGCACGGTTGAGCCGCTCAGACCATGCGGGGTCGACGCCGTGGCCGTCGTCGTCGACCTGGATCATCATGCTGCCGTCGGCGAAAAGGCGGCAGCCGATGAGCGCTGGTCCCGGCGAGTAGCGGGTGGCGTTGTCCAGCAGCGCGGCCAGCACCGCAGCGAGGTCATCGGCGGCGTAGCCCGGCACTGCCACGTCGACCACATGGCCGATCCGAACGCGCTGGTAGTACTCGATGCCTCCGGCCGCGACACGGACCACGTCCAGCAGGGACGTCGCACCGGTCCCGAGAGCGTCGACGTGCACATCGGTCAGCACGAGCATGTCCCGTGCGATCCGCCGCATCCGGGCGATGCCGTGGTCGACCTCGTACAGCAACCGTGTGCGCTCCGGGTCCTCCTCGTCGGCCTCCAGCTCGTCCAGCGGCGGGCGCACCTGCTCGGCCAAAACCCCCAGGCGCAGCGCCAACTGCCCGGACAGACCCCGCCACACGGAGGCCTCCGCGGCACCGCCGTCAAAGCCATCGGCGGCCGACGGGAGCACCGACGGTGCAAGCCAGTGGGCGAGGCGTACCCGCCAGCCGGGGCGCGGGCGGTGGTGATCAGAGGGAGCAGGCCGGTCATTTGCCCAGGCCACAGCAACTCCTTGTCGCAGAGAATGAACAGGGGCCGTCAGGGGCGGGCGAGGGCGCCGACCTGGTCCACGGGCACGTGCTGCCGGTCATTGAGGTCGGGACGCCACGCCCCGACCTCGACGACGCCCGGCGGGATCAGCTCCAGGCCATGCAGAAGGTTTGCGACCTCCTCGGGCAGCCGAAGGGTGAATGTGCCGCCGCCGCAGTCCTCGAACCGAGCAGCCGCCTGCCGCATCTCGCGGGGCGCCACCAGGCCGGCCGGGTGCGCGAGCGCGATCCAGCTCCCCGGCGCCACGGCGTCGGCCAAGGCCGCCACCAGGTCACGGGCAATGTCGCCGGGGAGCAGGTGCAAGATTCCGGGCAGCAGCACCGCGGCGGGCCGATCGAAATCCAGGTACATCGCGGCCCACGCCACGATCGCGTCCGCGTCCTCGGGGGGCGCGTTCACCACCTCGCAGCCGTTGCCCGGCGGATAGCACTTCAGCGCCCGCGTATGCGCCAGCACGAGCGGGTCGCTGTCGGCGTAGACGAACTGCGAACCCGGCCGGACCCTGCGCGTGATTTGTTCCGGATCGTCTTCGTTCTGCGGGAACACGCCCCCCACCTGGAGGAACTGATCGATCCCCTCAATGGCCAAGAACCTCAAGACCCGGCAGACCCAGTAGCGGTGGGCGCGTGCCTGATGCCTGATCCCGGGCATGATGCGTGCGACCTCGTCCCCGTACCGGCGGTCCGCCGGGAAATTGTCCTTGCCGCCGAGCCAGTAGTTCCAGACCCGAGGCCAGCTCGGCACATCCGGAGTGAACCCCGAGGGGTAATCGATGTGCGGAAGGGGGACGGCAGCCTCGTCCATCACGGCCTCCCCGTCCTGATCCGGCCGACGCCGCCGAGGAACAGCCCAGCAGCGGACCGGTCCGCGCCGGAGTCGTCCCCAACCTCGCTCGCCTCGCGCATGATTGTGATGATGTGGCGGGCGTCGGAGCTGATACAGGCGGTGGCCCCCTGCGGCGTGCTGGTGAGCAGCAGCACTCGCGCGTGGGAGAGAGCAACGGGGGCGTTGTAGACGTAGCCGATCCGGGAGGCAGGGGCGGCGCGCTGCGCAACGGCGTGCGCGTTGTCGCCGGTCGACGGCCCCGTCCCGATGTGCAGGAACTGCTGGATCTTCGCCTCCTCGGCGAGGTGGTGGACGGCGCGGGTGAGGAACGCCCAGGGGTGGCGGGCCGCATCGGTGATGCCGGGCACCAGTTGGGCGGCGAGGTCGCCGGCGTGCTGGTCGGCGGCGAGGAGGGCGGAGGCCAAGTCGTCGAAGCGTTCGAGCATCAGGTCCCCTCGGCCTTTGGGCGGACGTTCAGATCGCGGGCGATCGTGATGACCACATGGAGCCGCTTGGCGCGGCGGAAGATTTCGAGCATCGGAGGGTCTCTCTAGGCGCGATCAGGGATGGGGCCGTGGCCCGGCACTTTCGTGCTACGGCCGCCGCGGCGGCGTTGGGACTGCAGCCCGGGCTCCGGCGGCTTACTCGGCGGGCGCGGTTTTCGCCGCTCGGGCCTGCTCTACTGGCTTGTCCGGTTCGCCGGACGGGTACGTGACGCGGTCGTAGTCCTCGGACGGACTCGTCTCGGTGCCGACCGCGCCCATCAGCAGCTCGTACGCGGCGGCGCCCTTAATCAGCGCGCTGGTGTGGGTCTGCTCGGCGGGTTTACCCATCGCAACCGGCCTCGCCCTCAGCGAGCCGCACGGCCTCGACGACGCGGTTCGTCGCGTCGGGCGAATCAACCGGTTCGACCGGCTCGTCGTTCACCCACCACCACAATTGGTCATGGGCGCCAGGGTCGTCGGGGCGGGGCTTCCACTCGACTACGGCCACTTCCTCAACACCGGGGACGCCGACGGAGATCTGGTTGTACTGCGAGTCGCCGATCCGTTTGACGATTAGGCCACGCTTGGAGAGCCGCTCCGCGAGCACAGCCACGGACGCGTATTGCCGCGGATACATCTCCACGCCAGGGCTGTAAGGAGTGTTCATGGACGGTACTCCTTACGCAACTGAGCCTCGGCCGCCCGGCCTATGCTGGCGCGGCCTCGCTCAGCAACCGCGATTAGCTCCAGATCGGACACCGTCTCGGCGTGCGGCACCGCGCGGCCGCCCACCGAGAGCATGAAGTCGGTCAGCTCGTAGGTGACCTCGGCCTCCCACTGATCTTCACTGAGCTGTCGGACGGTGAACTGCGGGATGTCATGCTTGGGCACGGCTCTGTGGGATGGGCCTCGCAGCGCAAGTACGCTTTTCACAGCCAGGACCTCTTCCTGGTCAGGCCCCGGTCCTCCTGGTGAGCGCCTAAGGCCCGGGGCCGCTGTGTGTCAGGTGACACCTTTCGCGCACCAGCCGACCGCATCCGCCGTTACCGTGAAAGGTGCTGACCGCTGACCACAGGGCGGGGCAGCACCTAGGCAGCAGGCATCCCGGGGTGAAACGGGTACCGATGGAAGTAATGACCTTCGGCGAGAAGTTGCGTGCGCTAATGACCGAGCGCGGTATCAGCCAGCGCAAGCTGGCGGCGCTCGTCCCGTGCGATGATGGCTACCTTTCGAAACTGGTCAACGGGCGCAAGGCTCGGCCATCACATGAGATCGCCGAGCGGCTTGACGGGCTACTCGATGCGGGCGGCACTCTCGTGGCCCTCAGGCCGCGCCTGCCGGCTAAACGCGCAGCGCACGTCGAGTTGGCTGCGCGCGGCCTTGCCGCCGCGGACGGGGCCGCGTCCACGCATAAGGGGCCGGTGGCGCCCGAACTCGCTGACTACTTCCGCGATCAGCTTGCCGGGCACTACCGCGCCGACCGGCACCTCGGCCCGCTCCGCCTAATCCCGACTGGCCTGGCTCAATACGAGCTGCTGTGCGACCTGGCGAACGCCGCGCGCGGAACGCTCCGACCGCGGATGTGGTCGCTGGCGGCCGGGTACGCCGGGTTTCTCGGATGGCTCTACCAGGATTCTGGCGATATCGGACGCGCTGTGTACTGGCACGACGTGATGCTTGAGCGCGCGCACCGCTCTCACGACCCGCACATCGTGGCGTTCGCACTGCACGGCAAAGCCATGCTGCATGCTGACCTCCTCGACGGGCACGGCGTCATAGACCTCGTCGGCTCCGCGCTCGCCCACGCCGACATGCTCGCGCCCAAGGTGCGAGTGTTGGCGTTGCAGCAGATGGCGCACGGCGTGTCGCTCGTCGCAAACGAGGTCGCCCGCGATCAGTGCACGAGGTTGATCGACCAGGCCGCGCCCCTCGTCGATCGCGTTGACGACGACTATCCGTGGGGCACGGCGTGCCTGACCCCGCATTACCTCGACATTCAGCACGCGACGTGCCTGGTGCGGCTCGGCCGCGCGAGCGAGGCTCTAGAGATCTGGGACCGGATCATGCCGGAACTGTCGGCTGCTGGCGCCCGCCGGGACGTCGGGGTGTTCCGGGCGCGGCAGGCCCAGGCGTACGCGCTAAAGGGCGAGCCGGAATACGCCGTGACGATCGCGGGCGACGTCGTCCAGGCCGCCAAGGGAACAGGATCGGTACGGATGGTCCGCGAACTGCGAGGGCTCCAGATGCGCATGAGACCGTGGGCGGAAGAGCAGCCCGGTCGGCTGCTCTCGGAGATGCTCGCCCCTTTGGAGGACACGTGACGCTGAGGACGCCCCTCACCGCCGAGCAGGTCGCCGAACGCCTCGCCGCCACCGGCTGGGCGGGCGATACCGCCGAAATCACCCGGACCTTTGCGGTCGAGTACGACCTTGCGATGCGCATCGTCGCAGAGATCGCCACCGCTGCGATCGAGCTGGAACACCGGCCCGACATCGACATTCGATGGGACCGGCTACGGTTCGCGATGACCACGCATACCGCCGGAGACGTCGTGACAGAACTCGACTTCAAGACCGCCGAACGAATCAACGAAATCGCCACCAGGCACGGCGCCGGGGCAGCCTAGGTGCGTGATGCACCGGCGCCCCGCTCCCTTGAAGCGAGACGCCAGTCTTGCCACCGTGCTCGGATCGGCACCGGCACGGGGTGGACGGCGGCGTTGCTGGCAGCCCTTGGCGCACGGGTCACGACCGTGGAGGTCGATCTGGTGCTCGTGGCGCAGGCCAGCGAGCGGTCGCACCTGCACGGCTTCGACGTTGACGTCCGCGACGGTGACGGTGCCGCGGGGGTCGACGGCCGGGAGCCGTGGGATGCGGTGCACGTGACGTGCGGGGTCACGGCGGTGCCATATGCGTGGGTGGCGCAGACTCGCGGGGCGGTGGGGCGGCTGGCGCGGACTACATGATGCTGCGGAGCCAGCGCACGGGCTTCGGGGACCGCTGCGAGGTGTGGACGTGCGCGGACGAGTCGGTGACGAGGCTGGATCCGAGGCGGGTGGTGTGTGATGATCCGGACGCATGATCGCGGGGCTGCTCCCGGACGTGATGGCGGCGCCCCGCACCGCCAGCGGCCGGTTCGAGATGTCGCTCGGCGACGTGGACGGGGTGTCGTCGGCATGGTGCGTCCAGACTGGGACGGGTGAGCACCGGGTGCAGCAGGCTGGGCCACGTCGGCTGTTGGAGGAGGTCGCCGATGTTTACGGCCGGTGGGTGGCATGGGGGGCGGCCTGCGCGGAGCCGGTGCGGAATGACGATATCGGCGGGCGCCCAGGTGCTGTGGCTGGACGATTCGGAAAACGTGCTGGTCTGACCGGTGCGGACGGGGTGCGGGGAGCGTCGCCCGTTCAAGGCCGACTCGCACCCTCACCAACCCTCGGCCTGTCGAGAGCCGCCCCGGGTTTGGCGCATTGGCCGGGCGGTGCAGGTGAAGGCGGGGCCAGTGCCGAGCCGGGACGAGCGCCTGAACGAGGGTGGCGACCAAGTCGGGTTTCTTCTCTCGGCCAGGCATTCACGCGCCGCGCCCCGAGACTGATCAGCCCCGGGGCGCGGCGTGCCAGATGGTGCTATTGGGTGACGCTCACCTTGAACTTCTCGGTGTCAAGGACGCGTTCGTTCTGGACGAAGTTGCCGTACTTTCCGCCGGCCGCCTGGTTCACGGGCAGTGAGACGTGGCCTCGGACGCAGGGCTCGTTGCCCGTCGGCACCCCATTGGGCACGTAGAACACCCATTGGCCGTCCTCGAGGTTCGGCATGATCTCCGCGCATTGGCCGCCGTCGCTGCCGCCTTGGTAGGTGGCGGCGAAGGGGTACTCATCGCAGGAGTCCTGCGGGATGTACTGCGGCAAGGGGACGAAGGGGTCGCTGCTATGGCTGCCGCAGGTCCGTGCACGGTTGGCTTCGGCCCCGGCCTTGCTGGCCATCCGCATGAGCGGGCTGTCCGAAGCGCCCCAGTGGTCGATCAGCTGGGTCTGGGCGTACCAGTAGGTGACGGCGGCGGCCCCATACTGCGAGATCGGAAGATGCAGGGTCGCGGGGGAAGCAGAGATCACGCAGCCGGGAGTGGAGACCACCTCGGCGTCGCAGCGGACTTTCTGGGGGAAGGGGAAGCTGAAGTCGAAGTCGCCGGGTGTGTCTCCGATTTGGAACATCCGATAGTGGAATGTCGGCGTCACCATGGTCGACTGTCCGCTGGACACGATGGTGTCGAAGGTGACGTGGCCGGTCACGCTCTGCCCCAGGTTCAGGACCTTGGCGGGCCACGGACTCTTGTTGATCATGCCGCAGCCGTTGTCGCAGGACGCCTCGAGGTCGAAGACGATGCTGGAGACGTTCCCGGTCAGTTTGGTGACCGTGGCGGTGAACTCTTGGTTCCACCATCGGCTGGTCGCGTTGAGCTCGGCCTTGCTGGTGAGGCTGACTTCTCCGGTGCCGGTGACGGTCCCGTCGGCGTCGTAGAGGGTGTAGGTGAACCGGAAGTCGTTGAAGCAGTATCCGTGGCGTGACCAGCTCCAGTAGTCCGGGGGTGCGCCGCAGGTGACGGCTGCGGCAGGCGCCGACCGGGTTGAGGAGTTGCGCGCGTCGGCGGTCGCCGGTGCGACCTGCACGCATTCCTTGACCGCTCCGGTGGCGCGCTCCTTGGAGCCGGGCACGGTGGGAGCGCAGTGCTTTTCACGGTCGATCGGCGTTTGGCCGAGGGCGGGCGCCGGGGCGGCCGCGGGCAGTGTCTCGGGTGACAGGGTCGTCAGGAGCTTGCCCTGTGCGGGCTTGGCGGGACCGGATGGCGCTGCTGAGGCGGTGCCGGTAAACGCGGTGGTGGTGATAGCAAGCGAGGCGATCGCCACCAGCCATGGTTTGGCGCGTTTCATGGGTTCCCTTCTCGGGGCCTGTCATCGAGGGTTTACGCACGTGGCGCCCACCGGCACCGCGGTAACCGCGGTGGGGCCGTATGAGCCGGACCTTGCGTTCCGGGGCGGTCCTCACGGGCTTCAGTCGGTGCCGGCATGCGGCCCTATCCAGACCGGTCGGAGCGAAGCAGCTCGCGGTCGCGCAGCCCTCCAAGGGCATCGCTCTCCTCTGATCGCCGAAACCAGCGCAAGCAGACAGTAACGTTTATTTAAGATTTTGGGTAGACCGTCTCCGGCTCGCCGAACCGGGGGTGCGGCTGCTGAGTCACCGACGTAGAAAGGGCCCGCACTTTGTGGGTGCGGCTTCTAGGGAAGTTGCGCACCCTCGGCGCGGTGCCGTCGCCTGCACGGGATGGACGTTTCCTGGTTCCAGGGCGAGGAATGTGGAGCTGGTCTTCAAGCCACTTGCCTGCAGGGAAGTTCGACTTCCCAATGGGCGGCTGTGTCCGAGACCGTCGGAAACGCATAATGGCCCCATGAGTGAGGAACAGCGGCGCAGCAGCCAGAGCGGGACGGACCGGTGGCGGGCCCTTCCACCGCGCACTCCCTTGCAGGACCTGGTGACCGGACAGGAAGTTTCGCCCAAGCCCCAGGTGATAGCGGACTCGGACAGCGTGAAGGTCGACGAGGCCACCCGGTACCCCGCCTGAATCGGAGCGCGCAGTGGACCCGGTCAAGCTCCGCACCCGCGTACTGATCCTGACCGCCAGGGGCCGGCGGGTCCGCGGCGAGGTGGTTCGTACCGCCCTGGAGAACTATCCGTGGCGGCGCTCATCCTCCGAGAACTACGGCAGATCACAGCTTCGCTCGACCTCGCCCTCCAGCCTGGCTAGCGCCGCGACCATCGAGGTCGGGACCCTACGGGGATCGGACAGACCCGTACGGCCGACCGCGTGATCAGCGTTCTCCTGCAGAGGAAACTACGCCTAGAGCCTTTGGGTCATCGGGTGCTGGGACGCTGGAGTTCTGCGAAGAGCCGGTGGGTCTGGTCGTCGGGTTCGACGTCGAGGGTCGTGAGGTGTTCGGTGAGCAGCCGGTAGGTGCGCTTGACGGCGTCGGGGTGTCCGAGGCGTGCTTGGAGTTGCATGATCGTCCGGTAGAGCGGTTCGGCGTAGGGGTCTTGGGCGATGGCGTGTTCGAGTGCTGCCAGGGCTTGGTCGGGGTGGTCGTCTTGGAGGAGTTGGGCGAGGCGGGCGATGGCGTCGAGTGCGGTGCGGTGTAGGTGTTCGCGGTGGTTTTCGGCCCATGGGTGGGTGAGGTCGCTTGCGAACTCGCCGGTGTAGAGGGTGATGACCGGCTGGAGTGCCGCGACCCGGTTGGCGTCGTTGGTTGCTTGCCTGGCTTGGGTGAGGGTGTTGGCCAGGTGCCATAGGTCGACGTCGATGAGGTTGGGGTCGAGGTGGTAGCGGTCGGCGGCCCGGATGACGAACATGGGTGTGCGCAGGCCGGTGGCGGTGCGTAGGACTTTGCGAATGTTGCCCATGGCCGACTGGAAGAGCATGGCGGCTGCGGCTTCGGCGTTGGGGTCGTGGTCGGGTGACAGTGCGTCGATGCACTGGTCGCGGGTGATTCCGTCTGGGTGCAGGGCGAGGTAGGCGAGCAGTTCGCGGGCGCTACGGCGTAGGCCGGTGTTGATCGGTCCGTCGGCGGTGAGAAGCCTGACCGGTCCGAGCAGTTGCAGGCGAACGGGGGGTTGTTGTTCTTCGGCGGCGGCGCGTGGCGCTGGAATCGGGGCGACTTTGATGTCTTGGCCGAGTTCGGGGGCATCGGAAGGCGGCGTCTTGGAATCGGCCTGCTCAGAGGTCGCGTCCGCGCCGGTGGCGGTGTGAAGGGTGTGGAGCATGCCCAAGGCGTCTTCGGCGGTCAGGTGGAACAGGTGTGCGCCGGCCAGGGTGTCGGCGAGCGGGCCTTGGGCGTCGGTGACGGTGGCGTCACCGGTGATGTGCAG
This sequence comes from Actinomadura cremea, assembly GCF_014648495.1. Taxonomy (GTDB): domain Bacteria; phylum Actinomycetota; class Actinomycetes; order Streptosporangiales; family Streptosporangiaceae; genus Spirillospora; species Spirillospora cremea. The sequence goes on along the minus strand of NZ_BMRF01000001.1, from coordinate 30,249 downwards.
GCTGGTCCCGGCCGGCCACGGGCCGAGAATGAAGGCCCCGATGCCGTAGCGGTGTCCGAGCTGGACGATGGCCTGCAGGGTCGAGGCGTCGTGCTCGGGCACGGAGGCGGTCAGCAGGAGGGTGGGAAGGGGCTCGGCGGGATCGGCGGCGCGCAAGGCGTCCAGGTCGGGTTCCTCGGTGGTTTCCAGAAGACGGGCCCGGCGCAGAATCTCGGCTTCCAGGTGCGCGATGGCGGCGTTGACGGACGGAGTGATCGTCAGTCCGGGCAATGAGCGGGCGCGCTCTGCCACGTCGCCGTGGGGAAAGATGACCTCGGTGTCGGGCTGGGGGATGAGCAGTTCGACCCGGTCCCGGGAAGCCTTGGCGAGCAGTTCGGTGGCGAGTGCCCGGGCTGTGGCAGGCGCGCCTGGACCGGTCAGGCCGATGCTGAGCCCCGGCAGTGGCACGGTGACGAGCGACCCTGCCCGGACGCCCATGGTGATGTGATCGGGAGCCGGGGCAACACGGTCGCGCTCGATGAGTTTTGCATCGGTGGGAATCGGGACCTGGCGTTCGGTGCAGGTGTCCAGGTGTGCTTTGCGGGCCTCGGCGACCGGGGGCGGGGTCGGCGCCGGTGAGTCGAGGTGGCCCGGCTGGTGGCGTCGGCGTCGGTGCAGGCGGGTTGCGGCCAGGGCGATGCTGAGTGCGGCGGCGAGGCCGATCCCAATGTAGGACCCCGAGCGCAGCGTGATGGCGAACGAGGTGTCGTCCTGGTTGGCGGGCAGAGCCGCCGACTGGGCGGGGGACGGGGGTGCGCTGGTCGCAGGCGGTGGTGGCGGAGCGACGACCGGGCTCGGTACCTGCGACGGCGAGTGCGAGTGCTCCGCGGCCGCCGGGTCCTTGCCCGTCCCGGTTTCCGCGGGCGCCTGGCCGCTCTTATCGCGGCGCGGATGCTGGGCATCGCTTCTCTCCGAAGACGCCTTCCTGGGTTCCTTCTCGAGCGCGGAGTCGCGCTGTCTGAGTTGGGGCAGACGAAGGTGTTGGCCGGGGTGCAGGCGGTCGGGACCGGTGAGGGACGGTACGCCGTCGGGTTGGTCGATGGGTCGGCTGGCTTCGAAAATCTCGGGGTAGGCAGAACCGGATCCGTAAGCGCGCTGAGAGATGTCCCAGAGGGTGTCTCCTTGCTCGACGATGTGGATTCGCCGGTCCGCAGGAGCGGGAATGGGACGCCGGGGCTGAGCCGCATCGCCGAGGAGCGGTTCCCGATCTTCAAGGTCGTCTGCGGTCGGGCTTTGCCCGGCAATGCCTTGTCCGGGGACGGTCGGGCGAGCGTCGGTGCTAACGGTCTGGACGGCGGCGGCCGCCGGGCTGGTGAGCGTTGCACCAGTGCTGAACAGAAGGGCCGCCGCGGCGATCATGTCGCGAGCCAGTAGCTGCATGGGGCGGGCGGGACGTGGAAATGATGGCGTGGTCCGTCCGGCTAGGTAGCCGACCGTTTCGATGCCGGTGATGATGGTGAACAGCAGCCAGGCGGACCAGCCCAGCAGCCGGACGGCGCCCAGGAACAGGCGGTGGTCGGTGTCGGGGAGCATCACCGCTGTGGTGACCTGGTCCCAGGACGGTGGCTCGGCTGGGATCGGTGATCCGGCGACCGTGTACAGGCCGATCGGGAACCCGAGCAGCAGGACGCCGAACAGCAGTAGCGCCGCGATTCCCCGGATGATCTCGCCTGTACGGGTTTGGTTCATCGTTGCTGGGGTCCTTCCACTCCGGTGGTGAGGTTCGCGGTCGCGGTGGCTTCGGCGCGCAGGGTGGTGATGCCGATGACCGGCAGGAACATCGCGGGTTTGTTGACGGTGACCTGGACGCGGATGGCGTGTTCGCCGACGGCGGTGACGGTGCCGGCGTAGCCGCCGGTCTTCAGGTAGCGGCGGGCGGCGTGGACCGCAGCCTCGCGGTCCACGACGAAGCGTCCGCTGGAGTAGGCGCAGTCGAGGTCGACGCGTCCGGCGCCGGCGCGGGCGGCTTCCTGCGCGGCGGTGGTGGCGTCCTGGCGGGCTTGGAGTTTGCGTTCGAAGTCGACGACGGCGCCGAAAAACACCACCACGACCAGGGTGATGATGACGGCGAAGATGCTGACGCTGCCCTCGTCTGGGCGCCGCGTGCCTCGACTCGATCGTCGGCGTCGGGTCGTCGTCATGGGTTCACCGGCCTCGATACGGGTCGATGGGAGAGCGGTGGGTCTTGGTGACGGTGCGCGACATGGGCATTCCCGGTAGCGCGATGTCGGCGAGCCGGACCCGGCAGGTGACGTGCGCGGACACAGTTCCGGACTCGCCCACCGGACGGGCGAAGCCGACCAGGTCGAGCCGCACCTGCGGCGTGCAGTGCAGATCGCGGTTGCGCAGGGTGGCCAGCGCGCTGGCGGTCGCGGCAGCTTGGGCCTGAACGGGGGTGCGGGCGATGGACGCTTGGCGGGCGGCGTCGGCGGAGGCCTGGGCGACGGTAGCGCTGCCGTGCTGGATGCGCATGGCGATCAGCAGCCCGGCCAGGAAAAGGATGAAAAGCGGGGCGAGGATGGCGACCTCGACGACCGCGTTGCCCGCATCCGGTGACCGGCGCAGCCGTTCGACGCGCGCGCTGAGGAGGCCGGTCATGGTTGTCCCGGGACGGTGAAGCGTTCACGGGGACCGCGGGCGGTGCGGCTGATGTCGATGTGGACGCCGGGCAACAGCGAAGGCGCTCGGCCGTTCACGCGGACGGTGACGGTCGCCCCGTCCGTCACCGTGACGCTGGGGGCTCGTAGGACGGGCTCGGCGTCGGCGAACGCCTCGGCCGCGGAGCGCCCCTGGGCCGGTGTGTGCTCGTAGGCGCGGGCGACGCGGAGTCCTTCTTCGGCGGCGGCGAGGGCGATGCCGCGTGCGACCGACACCAGTACCGCTTGGGCCAGGGCGAGGAACAGCAGGCCGACGGCTGGGAACACGATCGCGATGGCGACGGTCGCCGATCCTGTGTCCAGTCGCCACCAGAGCCTGTGCGTCGTCATGGGCCGGTGGCTCCGGGGATCTTGTCGATCCAGCCTTCGACCTTCTCCGAGGCGGCGAGGTAGATGGTGAAGGCGAGCCCGGCGAACCCGGCGACGATGATGATCGTCTCGACCGTGCTCGAGCCACGGTCAGGGTGTTCGCGCATGGTGGCGAGCAGGCGGGCGCGATGGTTGAGTGCGGCGACCGCGAGGCGTGTGGCCGCGGTGGTGAGCTTGTGCATGGTTCCCCCGAATGTGTGCTGGGTGGTTCAGCCGGCTGCCAGGAGTTTGGAGAAGAACGGGAAGCCGATCAGGATCACGAAGCCGAGCATGAGTAGCGAGGTCGGCACCCACATCGCGGTGGTGCGGGCGTTGGCGTCCGAGCGTGCGTTGGCCGAGGCTTCGTGCCGCATCGAGCCGATCTTGGCGACCAGGACGTCGTGCATCTTGGCGCCCTCGCCCCCGGCGATCTGCGCGGTATGGGCGAGGTCGACCAGGTCGGGCACGTTGATCTCCTCGCCCAGGTCGGCCAGCGCGCGCCAGGGCTGCTGCTGGGCGTGCCGGGCACGGGACAGGGCTTGGTGGACGCGCTGGAACGGCCACCCGTCGGTGATCTTCGCCGGTTCCTCCAGCGCGGCGTTGAGGGCGGCGCCGGCTTCGCGTTCCAGGACGACGAGCTGGAGGTAGGAGGTGAAGGCGTAGCGGAAGTCGCGGCGCAGCTGTCGGGTGGTGGAGCGGACGTTGTAGTCCGGGACCATCGCCAGCACCACCGCCAGCGCCAGCCCGACCAGCACGGGAAACATCCAAGACGGCGAACCCCCGATGATCGTGACGAGCGCGGCGAACAGCGTGGGGGTGGCCAGGCCGGTGAGGAAGAGTGCCAGCTTTTCGAGCATGAACCGCTCGACGGTACGTCCCAGCAGAGCCAGATCGGCTCGCGGCACGGCGAGCATCCCGGCCGGACGCGTCAGATGCTCGGCCAGCCACCGGCCCAGACGCTCACTACCGCCGTCCGCTTCGACCGATGGCATGACGGACTGCAGGGGTGTGGGCTGGATCCGGGCCAAGGCGGCGTCCAACCGTGGGGGCGCCGGACGCAGTTCGCGGACGACGAGCACGAGGCCGATCGCGCCCAGGCAGCCGGCAGCCGCGGCGAGGACGGTCACCGTGGCACCTCCGTCCCGAGGATCGTGGCGTGGCCGTGGAGGAAACGGGCGCCGGTCGACAGGACCGATAGCCGCCGCATCCACCACAGCCCCGCCGCGTAGATTCCGGCGACGACCGCGAGCACGGCCTGCCCGAGCGGGGCGCCGTAGGGGTCGGCGAGCGTCTGCGAGGTCGCGAACAGCAGGCTCAGCACGCCGACGGACGCCACGATGACGAGCAGCGTGGTGCGCAGGCTCGCCCGCTCGGCCTCGACGTCGCGGCGGACGATGACCTCGTGCTCGACGGCGTCGGCCAGCAGCCCGAGCGCTTCACGGGTGCCGGGGCCGCGGCGGCGGGCCGCCAGGATCAGCGCGCACGCGATCAGGTCACCGATCGGGTCGTCGAGGTCGTCGGCGAAGCACCGCAGCGCCTGCTCGGTCCCGGCGTGGTTGTTCAACCGCCCCGCCAGCACCTCCACCTGTGGACGGATCGGGGCGGGGGCGACGCGGAGGCTGTCGGCCAGCGCCTGCTCCAGGCCGCGGCTCGCGCCGATCATCTCCGCCAGCCGCCGCGACCACTGCGCCAGCGCCTCCAGCCGGGCGATCCGCCGCTGCGGCGCACGTCCCGACAGCATCGGCGGCAACGCATACGCACCGGCCGCGACCGCCAGCGCGGCCACCGGCCACCCGGTCAGCAGCAACACCACCAGCCCCGCGCCGACCCCGGCCAGCAACCGGTTCCGCCGCCCTGGCCACGCCGGTGAACGCACCAGCAACTGCAGCCGCGACGGCGGACGCCCTCCCCGGTCAGTGGTATCAATGCCCCGGACCCCGGCGCCGAGCACGAGGACGCCGACGGCGCCGCACAGGCCGGTGAACGCGGCTAACAGGCCCATCATGACCAACCACCGCCCACCACGACGGGTTCGGCGGCCAGCAGGTCCGGGTCGAAACCGCAGACGGACAAGTCGTCCAGCAGCGCGGCACTGACGTGCCCGCCCGCCGGGGTTGCTCGGCCGTCCTGGCCGGGGACGAAGATGTGGTTGCGGGTCGGCTCGGCTGAGTCCGCGGGCGGGCCGACCTCCATCACCTGGGAGACGAATCGGTCGTTGCTGGCCGGGTCGCGCCGCAGATACACCACCAGCGGCTCAGCCAGACCGAACATCAGATGAAGATCCCCGGCCGACAATCCCAGATCGGCGCGGCGGCCGAGCTGCACCACCCGGTTGAACACATGCTCGGGACGGTGGACGTGCAGGGTGCACATCGAGCCGCGCGCCCCGGAGTACATCACCTCCAGCATCGGCGCCAGCTCCCCGTGACGGGCCTCGCCCACGATCACCCGGTCGGGGTTCAGCCGCAGGCACGCCGGCACCAGATCCTGCAACCGCACCTGCCCGGCGCCCTCGGCATTGGCCTGGCGCGCCTCCATCGCCACCACATCGGGGTGCCGATGCGCCAGGGAAGGGTCGTCCAGGAACAGCTCGAAGTCGCTCTCCAGCGTGATCACCCGCTCGGCCGCCGGGATCTCACCCGCGAGCGCCCGCACCAGCGTGGTCTTGCCGGTGTTGACCTCCCCGCACACGATGATGTTCCGCCGCGCCCGCACCGCCGCCGACAAGAACCGCTCCAACGACGGCGACAACGTGCCCCGGGTGGTGAGCTGCCTCAGGGTGATGTCGACCAGGCGGTGCACCCGGATCGCCAGATGCGGCCGCCGCGACACCCACCCCACCACCGCCAGCCGCACCCCGCCCGGCAACGCCACGTCCAGCAACGGCGACGCGTGCGAGAACTCCCGACCAGTGTTGCCGCGCCGCGCGAGCAGCTGCACCCACTCGACCAGGTCCTCGTCGGTCTCGGCCACCGCCGGACCCGGCTCCTTCACCCCGCTGGTGTAGGTCACCCAGGTCTCCCGGCAGCCGTTGACGACGATGTTCTCCACGTCCGCGCTGTCCAGGAACGGCTGCAACGGCCCGAGCCCGAACCGGCGATCGAACACCAGCCGCGCCACCTGCCGCTGCACCTCGACCGGCACCGTCCGCCCCGCCGACATCTGCTCATGCGCCCACACCTGCACCTGCGCCTCGACCAATTGCCGCGCCCGAGCCCGGTCCACGCCGTCGGTCAGCACGTCCACCAGCTGCGCCGACACCTCGCGGATGGCAGCCCAACCGTCCACCTGACCAACGCGCGGGTGAGGAACGACGCCCGATGAACGATCGGGAACCCGCGTCGATTGGTTCACTAGCGTCCTCCCATCGAAACGAGGTGTGTCGCGCGCCCCGCCACCGTCCGCCCAGCCGTTGAGGACGCGCCGTCAGCTGCTGCGGTCGGCGGCATGGACTCCTCGACGACCTCGCGAAGCCGCGTTCCCAGACGGTCGAAGGACCGTACGAGCAGCGAGCCACGGAACGTCCTGCGCGGGCGGGCTCCGTCGGACAGAACCCGCGCATCGGCGGGTGAGCACGGCAATTCGGCCAGCACGGGCACCTTCAACACTCGCTCGACCTCGGCCGCGCTGTACGGGCCGTCCGCGACCAGACACAACCCGAGCGTCCCGCGATTGCCCACCACAGTCCGCAGCACATCCAGCCGCGGCGCCGCAGCGTCGACCTGCGCCAACGTCGGCTTGAGCACCACAACCACCGCGTTCGCGGCCTCCACGAGCGGCACCGCCGTTTCCGCGCCACCCGCCCGACCCAGATCGGCGATCACGTCCCCCTCACGGTCCGTCAGCGCTCGCGCCAGCAGGGGCCAGGCCGCAGTGAGCTGCGCTGCGTGCCGAGGGTCGCGGACTCCGTGCAACAGCGCGACATCGCCGTCCTCGAGGATCGGGACCACGTACTTCTCCAGCGGCGCGGACACGTGCGGTTCCGCCTGCGCCGCAGTTGCCAGGCCGAGTAAACCCGGGCCGGCGGGTCCCCGCAGCCGGTCCGCCATGTATCCCGGCAGCACCCGGCGCCCCATCGGATCGCACTCGGCCAGCAGCACCTTCCCCGGCCAAGCCAAAGCCAGCCCCAGCGCGGTCGTCGTCACCCCCGGCGAACCACCCGGCGACAGCACGCAGTACACGGCCATCCTCAACCCCGCCTTTCGGTCACCACGAGCACGACCAACTCAGCCGTCGCCTGCCGAGCCACCGCGCTGCTGGCCGCCTCCGGCACCAGCAACGACACCGTCACCAGCCCAGTAGCATCCGGCTCGCCCACCTGATCGACCACTGCCGCGACGTCGCCCGGCGCGGTCGCCTGCGAGCGAGGCTGAGCGGTGACCTCCCTGGCGCCCTGGCCCTGCCCACCCGCGGTGAACACCACGCGCACCCGCCAACCGGGCGCCAGTCCCAACGGCACCGCGCTCGCCTTCAGCGGCACGGTCACCAACGCCTGCCCGGGCCCAGGAGCCGCCTGCACCGTCAACTGCGACGCCGCCAGCAACGTGCCTGCGCGGAGCCCGACCGCGACGCGCTTTCCTACGACCTGCGGCAACTGCCGGCCGGGAACCGTCGAGACCACTGAATCCACCGCCACCCAGGCGGTGTCCAGATCGGCCCGGACGAGTTCGTGTCCCACCGGAACGTCACGCACCAGCCGCACCACCGACACCCGGTCGCTCGACGACCGGACCAGGTAGACATTCGTCAGTACCGCCAGAGCAACGAGCATCACCCCGGCCACGATCCACCCCGGCCGCCGCTGCCGCCCCAACCGCCTCCCCGCACCGACGCCCCCGTCCTTCGGCCTCGTCGAAGCCGACCGCGACGAACCCGGCCTCGGCAGCGTCCTGCCGCTCGATGTCATGTCACCCCTTCCCGTACAAGCCTTGGGCCTCAGCGATCCGCAACCGGAAACTCGTCGAACGACTCAACGGCGGCAACACCCCGCCGGACCCGTCCGACCCCCGCCACGTCCCGCCCCACACCACCGACACCCGCACCGGGTAAGCGCCCCCCGGCTCCGCGACCGACGAACGCGCGTAGGTATACGAACAATCCGTGCGTTGCGAGGCCACCGGCTTGGACGGGTCATACGCTGTTCCCGGCCCCGAACAACCGACCGCTTGCCGTCCATCACCGGGCTCGACCGTCATCCGCTGCGGGACGGCGTTCACCTCGGCCCACACCTCACCGGCCGAAACCCGCTCGCTCAACGACCCCCAGTTCGCCACCCAGAACCACTCCGGCAAACCCACCAGCCCGGCATCCCGCCGCGGCGGAGCCGTACGCACCTCCGGAATGGGAATCGGCAACCGCGCCCACTCCGCCATCGCCAACTCCGCAGGCGACACCTTCGAGCCGCCCTCCTCCCCAGAAGCGGGCGTGCAGACCTGGACGTCCTCTCCTACAGTCCTGCATTCATGAGGCCCGATTGACTGCGCCTCATCGCCCTCCGAAGCCACGGCCCCTGCAGCCATCCCTTCAGGTTCGCGAGTGGGGCTGGCCGGTCTTCCGTCCTGCTCGGCGCCGAACAAGTAGCTGTACTTGTTGGTGACCGGCGGCAACGGATCTCGTGGAGGAGGCACAGCCGCGAACGAGGCAATGGGAGTTGCGGTGCTCAAGAAGAGCATCAGTGCGGTGCTCATCATGGCTTTCAGCAGCCTTCCCCCTGAGAGACCATCTTCGAGATGCGCCACCGCCCATCAGGACCCTTGGACAAATACGCCTTCACTCCTTCTTTTGGGACGCCGCGATTGATCTTCTTCTGAGTTCCCGAATGCATGATCCCGGAACGGCTGCCGTCCTGGCAGCCGAGTAGGACCGCCTCGTTTCTGTCCACATGCACACTTTTTACGTATCCGGTCGTGCTGCCGTAGGCAGTGATGCCTTCCTTCCTCATTTCTTTGACGCGATTAAGGACCCGGGATAGTTGAGGATCGGTCATGTAGGCCGCGAGTTCTCGCCTGCGGGTGTTCGCTGGCAAGGAGTCTGCGCGGTCGAGGATCGCGATGAACTCTGCGTAGGAGTGTTTGATCGCCTCGGCCTCGGGCTGAGGTGACGGTGAAGCAGGCCGCGAGCTGGCCGCCGTCGGCAGCGGAACGGCGGCCCCCTCATCAGCGCATCCCGCCGACAAGAGCACGGCGGCCACGGGCAGAATCCACCGTCGAGGCATGATCTTGATCATTTCCCGTGCCTGCTTGCTCAAGTTGGGCTCCCTGGGGTCCTGGCTGCCGTCGGTCCACGCCCGTGCCGCACACGATCACTCGACGTCATGAACGCGCGCTGCGATGTTAGGAGCGAGGCGTGTTTCTCGCTCCGACTTCGCGTTGCCTTGAAGGCAAGTCGTGGTACATAGGTGCCCAAGTAGGCTCTCGCTGTATGCGTGCATGTCCTATGTGCGTCGAAATGAATGCCTGCTGGTGTTGTGTCGCCGATGTGGCATGGTGGCGACATTCAGAGGGATGGTCCGCAGAGTCGGCCATCGTGGAGTGCGGCGATGATGCGTTCCTCTGCGGTTCGTCGCTGCTTGTACAGCCGGCGTGCGGCCACGCCGTGTCCCCGGGCGATGTCCTGCACCGCGACGCCCTCCAGCCGGGTGGTGATGACGAGTTCGGCGTCGGACGAGGTGATGACGCCTTGGCGGACGGCCTCCAGAAGCAGTTCCAGGGGATCGCCGCTGGTGCTGACCGGGTCGCCGGGCAGTTCCTGCGGGTCGCACGGCACCAGCCGGGCTTCCCGCCCGCGGGCTCGTAGCGCCCCCTTGCGCGCCCACAGCATCAGGCGTGCGGCGATGTGCGGGCGATCGAGGTCGATACGTGCCAGCTGCGCGACGAACTCGGTCAGCAACTCGGACACGATGTCGTCGGCGAATCGCTCCGGGCTGGTTCTAAGCACCCGTGCAGCGGTGTTCTTCAGCCCAGGCATCGCCACACCAGCGCATCCGACGATCCACGCCGGCCCCTCAGACCGGGACCTGTGCACGAGTTCCTGCCAGACGGCGTCTTTGAGCTCATCCCCCGTCTCCGGACCGAGAAGCAGTGCCCGCAGCTCTCCCAGATTCACCGGTCGGGGCGGTAGGCCGTGCCCGATCGCGGCGCCGTTGAGAGCCAGAGGGTCAGTTCCGCTGACTAGAAGCCGGAAGGACCGCTCGGCGATGGCCAAAGCGTTGCCGCTGGCGGTAGTGCTCGCGACGGCGTTGGTGTTGCCGGTGGCCTGGCGAGTGGTGCGCGGGTAGGTCATGACGGCCCCCTGAAGGTCGTGACGGGAGTGACGCCGTCAGGTATGCACCCCCAGGCAGGCGCGTCCTGGGCAGCGGATGAACAACCGCTATGCCGGTGGCTGTGTCCATCCGGTGCCTGAAAGTGCGCTGACCTGGACAGACATCAGTTGACCGTGGTTGTGGGCGTGGGCAGGTCAAGCTGAGGTACGTGTATGAAATCCGGCTGACCTGCGGCTTCGCACACGAGTGGTTGATGGGTATTGATCTTGCAAGGAGTCGGCGGACCGCGGCTTGGCCGCCCTGCGGTGCTGGCTGAGGAACGCTCCTTCCCCCGGCTGCTGGTGGTCTGGCCGGTCATGTAAGCCTCTTCGAGGGCCACCCGGTCGGATGATGCCGTCAGGTATGGCTCATGGCGCGAACACCAGATGGACACCTCCGCGGCGAACAGAGTGTTCGCCTTCTCCGGCGGCCGTGTTCGAAATTGCGTTGACCTGCGCAAACACGTGCACAGGGTCCCCTGGAACGCGAACGGCGTAGCGCGGGCATGTGTTCGAACCGCTGCCGGCCTCCACGGCGTGGCCGAAATGCCCGTGACGCGGCCGGTGGCCGCGCCCTGCAGGGCGGCGGCATAGGTCGGCGCACGTCAGTGTGTCGCGAGGCGCCTGACCAGGTGTTTCGCCCACGTGGCCCCGGTGCATTGGCCGCCGGGGGCCCACGTCGTCGGGGCGTCTTGATCCGGGCTGGCAGGACTTTGGGCTGCCCCCGCTGTCCACGCTTGCGATGTCCCGTGCGCATCCCGGCGGGCCGCCGAACGCGTGGTGACGGTTCTGATGGCCTGCCCGTACACGGGGACTTGACGGTGTGTGTCGAGTCGAGCGCCAATCGTGTTTGTGTCGTTCGTTTGCGCGTCCGGGCCGCGTTAGCGGCGGCGGACGGCGTCATCGAGGCGACGGTGCCCATCGAGACGACATCGAGGAAAGGGGAACGAGGATGGGAAGTGCGAGCTGGAGCGTGCCCTCGCCGGGTGAGTGGCTGTGGGGTTCGGAGCCGATGCGGTGGCGTCGGGTCTTCCCCGGCCGGGCGGATCAGGTGACGGTGGCGCGGGTGTTCGCGGCGGGGCTGTTCGAGGGTTCGGGCCGTGAGGAGGACGTGGCGGTGGTGGTGGCCGAGCTGGCCGGCAACGCGGTGCGTCATTCGCGGTCGGGGGCAGCGCAGGGGTGGTTCGGCCTGGAGATCGGTCTCGGCGAGAAGTCCCGCATCGGGGTGCAGGATCTGGGCGGCGGTTGCGTCCCCTCCGTACGGTCGGAGAACCCGAACTGCGAGCCGCGCGTGGGCGGGCGTGGGCTGCTAATGGTGTCCCGGCTCGCGACCGCGATCGGGATCTACGGCAGCCCCCTCATCGGGCACACGGTGTGGGCGGAGGTGGACCTGCGCCGCACCCCGCAGGCCGGACCCGCGCAGGGCACCGGGCCCGTGCGGGAGGTACCGCTGGCGTCGTAGGCGGGCCCAGCCTGGACCTAGCAGGCTGGGCCCTCACGCCCAAGAGTAGGCGAATCGCCTCGGCGACAGGTCCCGTTCGCGCCTCCCGATCCCATGGGGAGGCGCGGGCGGGACCGCCCTTTTAACGGTTATCTGATGATCCGTCCCCTGCCTCCCTCCTGTGCGGAAGGCGGCTGTCTTTTCGGGGTTCTTTTCAGTCTTCTTTTCGGTGTTCTTTTTGGGGGCTCTTCTATGAACGGTAGACCTGGGCGGGCGTGTTCGTGCAGGTCGTCGCGGTTTCGAATCTTCTGTTCGCGGGCCCGACTCCTAAGGAGGAGAACTCCTCGTAATAGGACGGCGCCTGCTGGATCTGCTGGCCTGCCCGCCCCGCTGCCACAGGTCTCCTTCTACCTCCGGGCCATCGGCCCATGCCCGCTCATGCCCGCGCTCTCCGTCCTGTCCGACCCCTGCGGGGAAGAGTCCGAGGAGTCCCCGAGCCGCGCCTCACGTGCCGCACGGTCGTGCCGCGCGGTCGCGGCGGGGAGCGCGTGATCGGCGGCGAGAAGAGACGCCGGATGTCTCCGGCGCCGGTGGGCCTTTCCGGGACGGAACCCTGTCTAAAAGATGAATGGTGGACGCGAGGGCCGGTTCGGCGGGGGTATCGATTCGGGATTTTTGGATTGACGGTGGCTTGGGTTTAGGGGATTCGGTAAGGGGGTTCAGCCGTTGAGGTGAATAAAAAGCGGCCGGAGATGCTTGCCCATTCGTGTCGCGTCGAGAAATGGTCGACGTAGTGATGAACGCGAACGGCGCCGGAAATCCGGTGGCCGCGATCAATGAAATGGGGAGACGAAATGGCCGCGAAGAACACCACGAACACCACCGCCGGGAACGGCGCCACCGGGACGCAGAACGCCCTGGACGGCGCCGCCGGTGTCGCGGTAGGGGCGCGCCCGTCGGGCGCGGCTGGGGCGGTGTGGGACGCGTTGACGGCGAATCCGGGCGCGACCGTCGCCGCGATCGCGGTGGGGGCGGCTGTCAGCAAGTCGCTTGCCGCGCGGACGCTGGCGCACCTGGAGGGTGAGGGCCGCGCGGTCCGGGAGCGCGGCGGGCGGGACGGCGGTAAGCGGCTCCCCGACGCATGGACCGCCGTCGCCCCCGACTCCGCCGACCCTGGCACCGGCACCGACGCGTCCGCCGGAACCGCCGACACCGCGCCCGCCACCGAGGAGCCAAACCCCACGCCTGCCGACCCGGACGCCCCCGCGACGGACGCCCCCGCGACGGACACCTCTGGTGCTGACGCGACCTGTACCGGAGATTCGGCGAGCACCGGTGATGTGGGCATGGACGCGGCGGCGGTCGCCGAGGCGCGTGCCGCGCTCACCTCGATGAGCGCGGCGGTCACGGCGGCGCTGGAGGCCTTGGACGGCGGGGACGGTGCGGGCGCCATGGCGGCGGTCGAGGGTGTCTACAGCGGGTCGGGGAAGGCGCGGCGGCTGGTGCGCGCGGCGGCGGTCGGGCGCCCGCGCACCGGTTTGGGGCAGCCGCGTTCGGCGCCGGGTGAGATGCGCGCGAAGGTCGCCGCCCACCTGACCGCGCACCCCGAGAAGGAGTTCACGCCGCATGAGATCGCGAAGGTGATCGGGCATTCGGCCGGTGCGGTGTCCAACGCCCTGGACCGGCTCGCCGAGGCCGGTGAGGCCGAGCTGGTGTGCGACCGCCCGCGCCGCTTCACCACCGCCGCCCGCTGACCGTCCGTCCGTCGCCGTGATCCCGGGGCGGGCGCCGTCACCGCCCGCCCCCGGCAACCCCCCCACCTCATAGGAGAGAACATGACCACCGCACCCACCACCAACCCCGCCCCGACCGCCGCACGGACTACCGCTCCGGCGGGCGCGCCCGTGCCGGTTCCGGCGCCGTCCGGTGGCCGTCTGGCGCCGGGTGAGTTGCGGCGGCGCGTCGCCGCTCACCTGGCCACCGCACCGGGCACCGCGTCCACACCGGGGGAGATCGCCCGGGTTCTGGGCCGGTCATCCGGTGCGGTCGGTAACGCGCTGTCGGTGCTGACCGACCGGGGACAGGCCGAACAGGTGATGACGGCGCCGCGTCGCTACCGCGCCACCGCCACCACCGCCGACGCCGTCACCGACGGCGCCACACGCACCGGCGGGACCGGTCGCGGTGGCGGGGGTGCGGGCGCGCGGTCGGCGCCGTCCCGCACCCCCGCGCCCGCGCCCGCCGCTACGGCGACGTCCCGTCCGGCCACCCCGACACCGGCACCGGGGATGGGAAAGGCGGTGGTGCGGCCGAACGGCCAGACCTACCACCCGCGCAGACTCGCCGACCTTCCCGACGTCGCCGCGCTGCAGCGGCTACGAGACGCGTCCATTCCCGCGATGCTGTACGGGCCACCGGGGACCGGGAAGACATCCCTGGTCGAGGCAGCATTCCCGGACCTGATCACGGTGGCCGGGGACGGTGACACCGCCGTCGCCGATTTCGTCGGTGAGTACACCCAGGCGCCCGGCGGCGGCTACGAGTTCGTCTACGGGCCGCTGGTGACCGCGATGACCGAGGGCCGCGCCCTGCTCATCGATGACGCCACGCTCATCTCGCCGAAGGTGCTGGCCGTGGTGTATCCGGCCATGGACGGGCGCCGTCAGATCACCGTCAAGGCGCACAAGGGCGAGACGATCACCGCCGCCGAGGGGTTCTACGTGGTCGCCGGGCACAACCCCGGGGTTCACGGCGCGGTGCTGACCGAGGCGCTGGCGTCCCGGTTCGCGGCTCAGATCCGGGTGTCGACCGACTATGACCTGGCCCGCACGCTCGACATCGACGCCCGCGCCGTGAAGGTCGCGCGCAACCTTTCCCGCCGCGTCCGGTCAGGGGAGATCGCCTGGGCGCCGCAACTGCGCGAACTGATCAACTTCCACAAGATCGCCGGTGTCCTCGGCACGGACGCGGCGGTGTCCAACCTTCTCGGCGTTGCGCCCGAAGAAGACCGCGACGTGGTCGCCGAGGTCGTGTCGTCGGTGTACGGACGCGCGGTGTCACCCCTGGCGTTGGGCGCTCAGATGTGACCCGCGCCGCCCCCCGTACCCCCCGCCCCCGTTTCCGGGAACCGCCCGCTATCCGTACGCAGGAGGCACCGCTCATGGTCGCTCACGTTGTCCCAGTACCCGCGCCCGCCGCACCGTCCACTACTGCCGCTCCCGGAACCGTCCCGGCATCAGGCGCCGCACCCACCGCGCCCACATCGGCGCCGGTGCGGGCTTCGCGCGGTGCGTGGTTGAGGCTGTCGGCGGCGTTCACCGACGCCGTCACCGACCTCACCGACCGCGAAGACCTCGCCGTCAAGTGCGCACCTGGCCTCGGGCAGGGCGCACCGGGCTGCTTCATGCCCGCACTCGCCACCATCGAACTCGACGGAAGTCACCTCGACCCGCCGCCCGGTTCGTGTGACCCGACCCTTCCCGCCGACCGGAAACGCTACCCGGCGCTGTGGGGCGTGCTGGTACACGAGGCGGCACACGCCACCCACACCCGCTGGAACGTTCCCGACGGCGCACCCGCCGCCGCCACCGACGCGGCCATGGCGCTGGAAGAGTCGCGCATCGAGGCGGCGCAGTTGCGCCGCCGCCCCGCCGACCGTCCCTGGCTGCGCGCCGCCGCCGTCCATCTCATTCTGGCCGACTTCACCACACCGCACACCACACCCCCGCCGCCGTCCACCGCCCCGTCCACTGTTCCGTCCGGGGCGCTGTCGGCGCCGATGACGCCGTGGAACGCCGGACGCGCCGCCGCGCTGCTGCTGGCCCGCACCGACGCCGCAATCCTCACCGGCACCGAAACCGACACGTTGCGCGCCACCATCCTCGACGTGCTCGGACCGACCCGGCTGAGCGCGTTGGCCGCGCTGTGGCACATCGCCTTCGCCACCGACGACACCGACGCCGAGGCGATGCTGGACCTCGGACGGCGGTGGTGCCGAATCATCGGCACCGACCCCGACCAGCCCGCACCCACCCCGGACGCCTCCGACGGTTCGGGTACCTCGTCTGCGCTGGCCAAGGCGATCGGCACGGCCCTCACCGCCGTTGAGTCCACCACCGCCGCCGCGTCGACCGGCGGGTCGGGTTCTGCCACGGGTAAAAGTGAGGAGCGGCGCCGTGAGCGGGAGGCGCGGGAAAACGCTAGGAAGGCCGCCGGGCGGGTGTTCGCGGCCAGCCGCATCGACGGCGGACGCTGGGGCGTTACCGCGATCACCGGTACCCGCCCGCCGCGCGCGGACGAGAAGGCCGCCGCCCGGCAGTTGGCGCGGCGGTTGCGGTCCGCCGCGCACCGCGACCGGGTCACCACCGTGCGCACCTCGCCCACACCGCCCGGACGGCTCAGCATGCGCGGCGCGCTGGCCGCCGACGCCCAGCGCGCCGCCGGTGCCGTCCCGACCGCCGAACCGTTCACCCAAACGACCCGCCGCCACGTGCCCGCGCCGCCGCTGCGCATCGGCATCGCCTGCGACGTGTCCGGCTCGATGAAGGCGTTCGCCGATCCGGTCGCGTCGGCCGCGTGGATCATCGCCAGCGCCGCCGCGCATGTCCCCGACGCCGACTCGGCCACGGTCATCTTCGGGGCGAGCGTCCGCCCGGTCACCCGTCCTGGGCAGAGACCGGCGGGTGTCTCGACCTTCGAGGCCAACGACTCACGCGAAGACTTCGTCGAGGCCGTCGACGCCCTCGACGCCGCCCTGGAGTTGACGCGTCCGGGCGCCGCCCGCCTTCTGGTGGTCGTCTCCGACGGCGTTTTCAAAGGCAAGCAACCCGCCGACGGGCAGAAGCGCATCGACCGCCTCACCGCCGCCGGGTGCGCGGTGCTGTGGCTCGCCCCGTCCGAAGACGACGACCCGATGGACGGCGCCCACGTGGCGGTCCTGCCCGACCCCGCCCAGGCCGCCGACACCATCGGCACCGCCGCAGCCCGCGCCCTGCGCAACGCCTGACCGACCGGTGCCCGGTACGGCCCTTACGGGTCGTACCGGGCGCCCCGTCCGGAACCCGAACCGACAGGCGGCCCACACGTCCACGAAAGGAACTTCCCGATGGTGACGCCGAACCGCACCACGACCCTGCGCGACCAGCTCCTCAAAGACGTCGCCCCCGAGCAGATGCCCGCCGTCCGCGCTGCGGCCCAGCGGATCGTCGATCGCATCAACATCGCCGTCGCTGCCGCCGCCGAGCACGTCCACCGGACCAAGGGCGTGCCGCTGGACAAGGCGCTGGACGCCGCCACCGAGATCTGCCTGCGGCACCTGGCCACAGGCGAACCCGCCGAATTCGAACGGTACGCCCGGGCGATGACGATCCTGCACGGCGACCTGGGCGACCTACCCGCCTGCGCCGAGTGACCGGCCGCCTCGCCCGCCCACGGGAGGGCCCGGAGCGGGCGCGGGCACCGCCCCCAACCCCGGACTCAACCACCACCGAGCGGCGCGCCATGAGCAGGCCACGCCGCATGATCGAAAGGAACATCAGATGACCCGGATCATCCACATCGACAAAGAGGTACGCGCCTGGTTGGAGGCTCAAACACGCGCAGGCGAGACACACAATGACGTCCTGCGCCGGATCCTCAACCTCGACCCCGGCAGCGACCCCGGCAGCGACCGCAATGGGGACCCCGACGGGAACGGCGCCACCGATGCCCAGGCGCCGCCTGACCGCACCGGCACCGTCGACCCGCGCACGCCGTAACGCGTGATGGCGTGCACCCGGTAGCGGCCCGTTCACGGCCGCTACCGGGTGTCCATCCCGAACCGGACCGCACACCGGGCCATGATCACGAGGGAGGTCCTCGGTGGAGCGAAGTACCTGGGGTGGCGCCGAGGCGTACGCCTGGCCGAAGTCGCACGCGCACGGTCTCCATGACACCGAACCGTGTCATGCGCCGCAGCATCGGCTCCGACCCCGCCCCGGACCGGCGCACCGCACCAAACGCACCGGCCCGGTGACCGGCCAGCCCGCCGACGTCGCCGACCGTCCATCCGGTGGCGTCTCACCATCTCGAACGACCTTCTAAGGGGAACAATGACTGGAAAGTCCAGGCCCGACCTGTACGACCTGCTCCGCCTCAACTTCGGTAACGCCACCGTCGAGCCCGGCAAGCTCCCCGAGCCGGACCGGCGCGGCGGTCGATCCGGGGACGCGAAGGCGGCGCCGCCTCGGCGCGCGTCCGGCCGGAGCGGCCCGGTGTCGGTGCGCAGAGCCGATCCGAGGACGTGGAAGGTCGCCCAGGAGGTGGTGGACGGCGACACGCGCCGCCTGGAGGTCCTGGCCGACGGCTCGGTGTTCATCCACAACCATCCGATCAGGTGACCTTCGGCGGCTAGGGCGCGAACGGCGCGCTCTGGCCGCCGAAGGAACCGATGATGACGCCCGGGGCGGCGGCCCGACGGCCGCCGCCCCGGGCGCTCGCTGTGTTCCGGCATGGTCAGACACCGGGAACCTGCCATGATCCCTGTAGTGGCCTCATCCCGAAGATGCGCTCAACCGTGCCAGGAGCACGGCACGGGAGCCGTTGCCGGGCCTCCGTTCGCGTTCGGTCCCCGCTCGTCTGCCGTGCGGCGGAGCTGAACCCATGCGAGCCCTGGCGAGGGAGTCGGTCGTTCTTGCGGGAGTTATCCACAGGTTCGGTTTGAGGGGACGGTCGTGCGGTGCCGAGGCCACGGTTAATGCATGACCACTGCACCGCACGAACCGCCGTGTCCACATCGGACGAACGGCGCCGAGCTGGCGCTGATGACGCGGGATCTCAGCATCTTGGGGCGGCGTGCCCGCTACGTCAGCAGCGGTTGAGCATGCCGGTGAGGCCGTAGCGGTACTTCACCTCGATCCACGACCGGGCGTACACGCAGTGGAAGGACGTGGGGGACGGCTTCCACTCGGCCGGGTCCTGGTCGCTCTTGGACTGGTTGACGTTGTCGGTGACCGCCCAGAGCTGGGAACTGCTCAGGTCGTTGGCGACCCCCTGACGGCGGACGGCGTCCAACTCGACGCCCCGGACCGCCACGCCTCGGCCAGCGCCACCATGTGGTCGATGTCGATGTCGGACGCCTGGGGCCAAGTGGCGCCGTCGTGTGGCTGCACCAGGAGCCGCTCGTCGGATAGCAGTCCGAGCCGACATTGACGTTGTCGCCGTCGCGCTGGAGGACCGTCTCACGGGTGCCGCAGTTGCCGCCGTGCTCGATCCAGTGCGGGAACCTTCTCGAGGTCGTAACCCCTCATCGGATCCCTCGGCCGGAGGGTGAGGACGGCGAGGTGGCTGCGGGCGGTCGACTCGCCCGGAGGCGACGGAACGGCCGCAGCCGGCTGCGCAGTGGTGAGGGCACCGGAGGCGAAATCACCGGACGGGCCAAGCCGCCGCCGACGGCGGCGAGGCGGTTGTTCACAGGACCCCGTTTCACAAGGATGACTACGATTCGGGTCATGAATGTCACTCAGCGAAGTGGCGGGTAGGTGCAGTGTTTGAAGCAGGCCGGGTCTCGGCGATGATCTTTTTGACTTTGCGGCGGTCGAGTCCGTGTTTCTCGGCCAGGTAGCGCTGGGAGAGGGGGCGGCCGGGCCCGTGCAGGCTCGCCCGGTACTCGGCCAGCAGCACCTGCTCCACCGTCTGTTCCGCCGTCGGCTCCACTGCTTGGTCCGTCGGTTGCTCCACTTCGGTGCTCGCAGGCTCGGGCGGTTCCGATGCGGCGCACTGGCGCTTCGAGGCGGCGCCGGACACGGCGGTGCGGGTAAGGGTCATCAGCAGCTCGAACGACCCGACCAGGGCCAGAGCCGGCCAGGCGCCGACGAGGGCGCCGATGGGGCCGTGGGCGGCGCCGTGCGCCACGTTGGCTCCGACGGTCGCGACGATTCCGGCGGCAAGGCTCCATTTGGCCAGGGCGGGGATCGGTCGGTGGTGGCGGCTGGCGTCCAGGATGACCATGGACGCGGCCCAGATGAGGCCGTCGATGGTGAGCGGTACCAGCCGTGCGGTGGCGCAGGTTTCACCGTGGGCTCGGACGAGCTCGTGGGCGTGGGTGTAGGAGATGACTGCGGCCACGGTGGCGACGGCGATCACGGCGAGAGCGGTCGTCAGCCGGATGAGGCGGTCGGTCACCGTGTACTCCTTCGCGCGTTCGTTCCCTCTGATGTGGGGTGTGTGTTCCGAGACGGCGGCATTAGAGAAGGCGCGCCGAGTCGCCTCTGTCGGTCACCGGTGGGCGGTGGGGCGGGTGAAGCCGAGAAGGGTGTCGCGTTCGTAGGACTGGATCTGCACGACCGTTCCGGAGTGCGGGGCGGCGATCATCTTTCCCGGAGCGATGACCAGGCCGACGTGTCCGGGATTGGAGCGCGAGGAACCGGGGCCGGAGTCGAAGAACACCAGGTCACCTGGCTGCTCTCGTCCTCGGGGGACCCGGTGCCCGTGACGCCACTGGTCGCCGGACACGCGCGGGATGGTGATTGCGGCGGCGCGGTAGGCGGCGTAGGTCAGCCCCGAGCAGTCGAACGCGCCGGGGCCTTCGGCGCCCCAGACGTAGGGTTTGCCGAGCTGGGCGCGGGCGAAGGCGAGCGCCTCGGCGGCGGCCTCGGTCGGTGGAGCCACGGTCCCGCCCGCGCCGAGGCACGCCTGTTCGCCTGCGGCGTCCGCCGAGCCTGCTTCGGCGTAGACGGCTGCTTGCCGCAGGACCTTCTCGACGTAGGCGTCGGAGCGGTTGTAGGCGAACAGCGCCGTGCGGATCTTCTCCGGTGCGCCGTTGTGCTTGAGGTAGCGAGCGGCGCCGGGGATCGCGTCAGCGGGATCGTAGACGTCCTTACGATCGTCACCGTTGCCGTCGACACCGAACGCCGCCCAGGTGCTGAGCAGAACTGCATGGGCCCGGCGGCGCCCGCGTGATTGGTCCCCGAACGGATGCCCGAGCCGGGCCCGCGCCCGTGGTCGGACTCGGCCTTGCCGACGGCGGCCAGCACGTGCCACCCGATCCCGTCCCGGTTCCCGGCCTGCACGTAAAGGCGCAGGTAGTCGGCCGGGATGTCGGCGGCCGCCCCCCGTCCGGGTGGTGGCGTACACCCAGCGGACGAGCTGGGCAGGACCATGCTCAGGACCGCGACGAAAACGGCGACGAGCACCAGGACGAGGGCCGCCGCCCCGACGATGACGGGCATCAGGACGTCTCGACCTTCGCCGGGCGGGCGGTCAACCAGAGGTCGGCGAGTTCGGCCAGGCGGCGCCGCGGCCCGGCGGCACCAACGGGCAACCAGACGGGGCCGGCGGGTCCTTCGGGCGCGCCCGCTGGGGTGTGGACGGCGGTGGCGACCGGCACCTCCGGTGTTTCGAGGAGGCGGCGGAGGTTGGCTTCGCGTCTGGTGCTGGGGAGCCAGAACAGCACCGGTGTGGTGGTGCCGGTTGCCTCGGCCAGATCGGCGTAGCCGGCGAGCTTACGGGTGACACGGACGAGGGTCTCGGTGCCGGTGTCGTGCTCGAGGAAGAAGTCCAGCGTTTCCGCTGCCCCGTCGCCTTCGTCGCCTGTTTCGGTGCGGGGTTCGATCCAGCGGCCGAACGCGTCGGGGCGGGCGAGGTCGCCCCATTGGGCGGCGCAGCGCCGCTCGGACCACCACTCGGCCAAGACGGTGCCGTCGGCACGCGCGCGGGCGTGGGCGTGCAGGCAGGTGAAGAAGTCGTTGACGCCGACCTGGTGGCCCAGGCGCGAAGACACCGAGAAGGCCGTCGCGGTGTCGGTCCGGTAGCCGAACTCGGTGAGGGTCTGGCCATACTCGATGGCCAGGACGTGGGCGCCGGTGCGGCCGAGGACCCAGTGCCAGGGCCTGGACCCGATCGGCGTCCAGGGCCGGAACCTTTGCAGGGCCTGCAGCTGGTGGAGGCGGTTGAGGCGCTGGCGGGCGCGTTCGGGGGTGGGGAAGAACACGGCGGTGAGCTGCCCGGTGGTCAGCACGCGGTGTTCCCACACCAGGGCCAGTAGCTCCCGGTCGCGTGCGGTGAGCCGGTAGGCCAGCTCCGCCATCAGCTCCGGCGTCAGTTTCGCCGGGCGCGGTTGAGGTGTCCGCAGGCGGTTCTTGGTGGTCTTGGCCGCCGTCACCGGCCCTCCTCGGTGAGTTCTGCCGTGTCGTCGGCTGCCCCGGAGGATTGGGGCGGTTCCAGGGTGCGGAGCCCGACGGCGGGAACGTGCCTGTGGCGCCGTCCGGACGCGTACCGCTCGCGCGAGGCGCGGCGGACGGCGACGGCCCGACCGGAGACCCGGTCGGGCAGAGGACGGGTGCGGAAGGTGAACGCCGGGGTGGGCGTGTTGCCGTCCATGAGGCGCCCGGCGGCTTGGTAGGCAGCCAGGTGGGACAGGTCGTGCGGGCCCAGCAGCGGCGCGGTGTGGCGGGCCAGGTCGGTGGCGTCCTCGGGCGAGGCGGCGAAGTAGATCTTGTTGCGGGCGTCGGCGGACACCGCTTCGCGCAGGTCTTTGGGCAACTGAGAGAGATGCTGGTGGGCAAGGACGAGGCTGAGCCGGTAGGCGCGGGCTTCGGCGAGGATGTCGGTGACCGACCCGGGCAGGTTGAGGAAGTTGTGGGCCTCGTCGATGTAGGCGGCGGCGTCCCGCCGCTCATGCTCCGACAGCCGGGCGCGTGGGGTGATGGCCTGCCAGGTGTGGGCGAGCAGCAGCGACCCCAGGAGCCGGACGGCATCCTCCCCGAGCACCCCCTTGGGCAGCCGGGCAAGGATCAGTCCGCCGGTGTCGAGGGTGCGGCCGACGTCGACGGTGGAGGTGGCGCCGGACAGGGCGTCGCGGACGAACGGGCGCAGCAGCACGGCGCGGAGCTTGTTCATCACCGGGCTGATCAACGACGCCCGCGCGGCCGGGGTGAGCTCGTCGTAGGACTCCCAGAACCCGCGCAGCAGCTCATCGGACAGTCGGCCCGTCAGCCGCGCCCGGTAAGGGGTGTCCAGGAGAAGGCGCGGGACGTCGGCGAGAGTGGCGCGCTGCCCGTTGACGCGGGTGAGGGTGAGGCAGGCCGAGCGCAGCAGGTCGTCCAGCCGCGGCCCCCAGGCGGAGGAGAAGCAGCGGCGGAAGGTGGTGACGATCGACTCGCTCGCGAACGCCGGATCGCTGCCGGCCAGCACGTTCAGGCACGGGGGCGGGCCGTGGTCGGCGGGGTCGAACACCACCGTCCGCCCCACGGCATGCTCGGGCAACCGGTCCAGGACATCGACGATCAGGTCGCCCTTGGGGTCGATGACCAGCGCACCGCGCCCGGCTGCCGCGTCGGCGAGGACGAGGTTGGCCAGGAACGTCGACTTACCGACGCCGGTCTGGCCGAGAACGTGCAAATGCTGGCGGGCGCCGACGACGCTGAGGCCGACCGGACGGGGCGCGGGTGCCTCGGAGTCGCCGAGCAGCCGGATGCCCGGCCCGCCGGCCGGGATGGCGGGCGAGGGCGGAGTGGGGCGGGCCCCGGCGCGGGTGACGCCGGGCGCGGCCAGGTCGTGCGGCAGATGCGCCAGAGCGGCGAGTTCACGGACCGACAACAGGAAGCCGCAGTCCAGGCGCCGCGCCGCCAACCTTTCCGCGGGCCGGTGAAGGCGGCGCCGTTGCAGGTGCTGGTGCCCAGAGGTGAACATCGCGAACGCCGAGGCCGTCTCGTGGGCATGGGCCTGCAACCATCCCGCCTCCGCCTCATCGGCGTTGCGGGTCGCGACGCCGTAGCGAATTGCGACCTCGAACCTGGGCTGGGACGCTTTAGCCAGGATCGCGCGGACCTCTTCGGTGCGTTCGGGATGCAGCCGGGACACCTCACCGGTGGCGGTGCGGTGCGCTGATCCGGGCGTGAGCAGGTCGAACAGTGCGCTTTGCGGTGTGGCCGAGCGTCCCCTGCGCAGTGCCGAGGCCGCGCGGTGGGCCCGGCGCAGCCGCCGGTGCCCGCTGACGGGGCGGGCGAGGATCTGCACGGTCAGGTACTCGCCGTTGGCCAGCCCGGACGCCGCCCCCAGCAGTCCCCGTAGCGGGTCGCTGTCGTGGCTGCTGTTGAGCGGATAGTGGTCCGGGCGGCCCAGGACCAGGCGCCCGCCCACCGCCTCGGCGTCCAGCGGCAGGGGCGGGGCGGCTTGGCGGGTGGTGAGGGTGGCGCCGGGCCAGTCCGAACGGATCGTCTTCTCCACCACCCCGGGCGGGACCACCCCGGGAACCCAGACGCGGAAGCGGACGCCGTCGTGGTCGGCGACGTACTCGAACGCCACATGCGGCTGCCCGAACAGCATCCGCTTCCACGCGGGAGCGGTGAGACCGACCAGATGCGCCCACCACGCCGCGGCACCGGCGGGCTCGACCTTGGGCGGGACCGCGACCTCAATCACGCGGGCACCGGGGACCAGACGGTCGTGACGCCACCGCCAGAGGAGGTTGCGGACCCCGGCCAGCGCACCCGCACCCGCACCCGCCAGAAGCCCCGCCGACGCGGCGGGCCCGTAGTCGATCAGGAGCCCGCCGAACTGCTGCACGTCCGCCAACTCGGAAAGCAGATCGAACAGCTCGCTCCCGGTGTCCGGGCTCACAGTCCAGTCGTTCACAGCATGCTCTTTTCGTTGTTGTCGTTGCCGTCGGCGAGTTCGGCGAGTTCGGCGAGTTCGGCGGGGTCGGTCGTGGTGAGCCGATGTTCCTGGGGGCTGGCGAGGGCGGAGAACGCGGCGCGGTCGGAGCCGGTCGCGGTGCCGCACAGCAGTCCTTGGCCGCGGTCGGCGGCGAGCAGGAACGCCTTCTCCACGTCGGTGAGGTCGAACGCCGCAGCGATCTGGTCGGCGACCTGCGGTGCTTGGCGCAGCAGGATTTGGGTGGCGGAGTTGGCGATGACCGCCCGCCCGAGGTCGGAGGAGAGCAGGTCGGCGGCGTCCTGGGTGACGACCGCGAGCCCGGCCCAGTGCTTGCGGGCGGACTTGGCCAGCCGGTACAGGAACTGGGCGCCTTCGTCCTGGTGCATGAGCATCCACGCCTCATCGACCACGACCAGGCGACGGCGCCGATCGGTAGGGTCGGCGACTGTTCGCCAGATGGCGTCCAGGGCGAGCAGCATCCCGACGGTGCGGGTCTCTTCGGGCAGGTCCCGCAGCGAGAAGACGATGAGGTGCCCGTCGGGGCGGGTGGTGGTCGGCCCGGCGAACAACCCGCGGTACGACCCGGTCACGTACGGCGCCAGCCGCGCCGCCAAGTCGGCCGCATGCGCCGCCTCCGGCGTGCCGGTCTGCGCGATGTAATCGAGCTGCGCAGTGAGGTCGGCCAGTAGCGGCGCCGCGCGCTTCCAGGTGCGCGGGTCGGCGGTGATGCCACGCGAGCTGTAGGCGGCGAGGACGGCCCGGTCGAGGACGGCACGCATCGCTGGTGGCGGCGGTTCCCCCAGCATCGCCGTCACCAGCGTCTGGACGAACAGGGCCCGGCGGATGAGGGTGTCTTCGCCCTGCCCTTGCGGGAGGTCGAAGGGGTTGAAGCACACGCCCGGCGCGCCGAGGGCGATGTGGGTGCCGCCCACCGCGCCCGCGAGACGGCGGTACTCGTCCTCGGGATCGACGACCATGACCTGCACGCCCTGATACAGCAGGCGGAGCGCTTCGAGTTTGGTGAAGTAGGACTTGCCGGCGCCCGAGCGGGCGATGGTGACGGAGTTGTAGTTGTCCTGGGCGAACCGGTCCCACACCACCACCCCGGACGAGTACGCGTTGAGCCCGTACAGCACGGGGGTGTCGGCGAGGTGGGGTTGCAGGTCGGGTGAGGTGAACGGGAACGCCGCCGCCAGCGCGGCGGTGTCGAACGCCCGCCGCACCTTCACCGTGTCCTTCCCGAGAGGGAGAGTGCTGGTCCAGCCCTGCAACGCGCGGAAGGTGGTGGGCTGGGCGTCCAGCAGCAGCGACGCCGCCAGCGCCCGCACCCGCTGCACCTCCGCCTCAAGCAGTTCGTGTTCGTGGGCGTGGACGGTCAGGTAGAGGCCGATGCGGAACAGGCGGCCGTAGCCGCGGGCGAGGGACGCGGCGAGGTCGGCGGCGTCATCGGCTGCGGCCTCGGCGGCGAAGTCGGCCAGCCGACCCCGCTGCGCATCAGCGCGGGACGCCGACTCCAGCCGGGCGAGCTGGCGGCGGAGCCGCTGCGCCGCGATCAGCGGCGGGACCGGCTCGATGTGAAGGGACACGTCGAGGCGCCCGGGGTAGGTCAGCAGCGGTTCGAGCCATCCGGCGCCGACCTCGCGTGGGTAGCCGGCCACCGCGAACGACGCGCACACTCCGCCGGGCAGCTCGAGGCTCTTGGCGTTCACCCGCAACGCCGACGGCCCGAACCCGCTGGTGTCTGCGTCGCCGTCGAGACCGGTGCTGGCGTCCGACATGTCGGGCGTCGGGTGGTGCGCTGCGCTTCTACCTAGGATCCGATGCCGCATTAGGGAGCCTCCTTGCCGGTGATGACTTCGTCGGGGGCGGCGTTGTCCACAGGTGGGGGTTCGCCTGGGGACAGTGCTTCGGCGAGCACGGCGGTGCAGGCGTCGGCGTCCAGGACTTCGGCGGTGACGCCGAGCGCGGTCAGGGCGTGGACGGTCTCCTCGGCGCGCCGCAACGCCACCGTCGCGCCGGCGTCCCGGACGGCGCGCTCGCGGCGGGCTTTGAGCCAGGGCAGCCTGCCCGCGGGTTGGGCTTGGGTGGTGTCGGTGGTCACGATGAGGACCTGGCGGACGAGCAGCTCGTGTGCGCCGCCCAGTTCGGTGAGGAACGCGGCATGGTCGGTGGCGGCCTGTTCCAGCGCCGGGTCGGGCAGTTCGGGCGCGAGCCGGGTGAGGTGTTCGGCGAGGCCGGTGAGGTCGATCGGGCGGGCCTGCACCACGATCTGCACGGGCGCGTCCAGGGAGTTCAGCCACCGCCCGAACACCGAGACCAGCGACGCCTGCTCACCGGGGGTGCGCAGCCCGAACGCGACCGTCCCGGCCCGGACGATCACCGCCGTGCCGCCCTCGGCCAGCTCCAACGCCCCATCGCTGCGGACGGCGCGGACCGGGAGCCGCAGCGGGGCGGGCAGGCGTCCCCGCATCCGGCACCACGACGGCGGCGCCTCCACCCCCGCACCGGAGGTCACGCGATTACGGGGGCGGCGCAGGTGGTCGGCGGCGGCGACCGCGAACCGGTCCAGGTTCATCCCGTCCCGGCGTGCGACCGCCAGCACGCACCCGCCCGCCGCCACGGGCAGGAGCAGACCCGCCAGTACCGGGAACGGCAGTACCGCCTGTAGGGCGAGCAGCGCCCACAGCAGGACCGCCCCCGTGCCGCCCAGGATCGCGACTTGGCGGAAGGTGAGGCCGTAGAGGATCTTGTCGGGACGGTCGATGTCGGCGGGGATCTTCACACTCATCGGCTGCGCATCATGCGGGCTGGTCATCGGCGTCTCCTGGTCTTGGGCGGTTCGGTCCACAAGGTCAGCTGCCGGTGCGGCACCGGCCGCCGGGGCATGCCGGGCAGCATCGGCTGCCGTGACCGCACCCCAGGCCGCGCCGCTCCCGAAGGCGCGGGAGCTGCTTTGGGGGTGGGCGGTCGCGGAACCCGGCTGATCGGGACCGGCAGCGCCAGCTGAACGTGCCGTTTGGCGGCGGGTTTCCTGGACTGGGCGGGGATCGGAAACGCGAGCTGCATCGGGCGACCTCTCGGATCACTGCCGGGATCGGGATCGGGTGCGGTACCGGCAGGCGAGGCCGGGGCCGGTGCTGGACCGGCGGGTAGTGCCAGCGGCGGCCGCGGCCCGGGAAGCGG
Source organism: Actinomadura cremea (assembly GCF_014648495.1). GTDB lineage: Bacteria > Actinomycetota > Actinomycetes > Streptosporangiales > Streptosporangiaceae > Spirillospora > Spirillospora cremea. The sequence goes on along the minus strand of NZ_BMRF01000001.1, from coordinate 2,649 downwards.
ACGCGGCCCCGGCCGAGGCGGAGGCGGAGGCGGAGGCGGTGGAGGCGGTGGTGGAGGTGGTGGTGTCCACCAGGCGGGGGCGGGTTTCCGGCGTGTCATGAGGCCGCCGAGGGCGCGCATCCCGCGGTACAGCACGAGGCTTTTGAACACGCTGCCCAGCAGGCGGGGCTGGGCGGGGCGCCACACGGTGCGGGCGACCCAGGCGGGGACGCGGACCATCACCCACAGCAGGCACACCGCCAGCAGCAGGTCGGTGAAGTCCCCGATCGACGGCATCCCGAACACCGAGTCGCCGGTGTCGTCGGTCTCGGTGAACAGCAGCCGGACCGCGGTCGCCAGCACCAGCGCCTGCACCACCTGGATCGCAAGGATCCCGCTGACGCCCCGCCACCACAACCGCGCCAGCCCGTCCGTCGCCGGAAGCGCATGGAACATCAGCGCGAGCGGCGCCGCCGCGATCAGCACCATCGTGATCGCGATCCGCACGATGTAGATGAACACCACGCACAACGCCAGCGCCACCGCACCCAGCGCCACCAGCACCGGGAACAGGTTGACCGGCACCAGCTGCGCGGCGATGTACCCGGCGACCTGGTCGGCCACAACACTCGGATCGATCGCCTCCCGCCCGGTGGTCAAGAACGCGTTCGACAGGCCGTTGGCGAGCGTGATCGCGTGCCCGATCAGGATCAGGCTCAGGTTCGAGGCCAGGAACGCACCCACGATCCGCGCGATGAGCTGCCCGGGGGTGAGTTCGGTACCGGGCAGGGTGTGCCCGGCCATCAGCAGCACGCCACCGACCGTGACCACCAGCACGAAGCAGGTGTTGGCGATCGTCCGGGACACCTCCCACAGCTCCCGCGCCCGCACCATGCCCGGCTCGTCGATCTCCGGCGTCCCGAGCACGGTGGCGCCCAGCAGGTCGAACACCGGTTCGGCGGCCGAGGACACCAGGTCGGCGAACCAGCCGTTGACCGCCTCCTTGGCCTTGCAGCCCACGTCCATGAACCCGCACCCCGCCCCCTCCTCACCGGCGCCGGGCGGAACGGCCCCGCCGGCACCCGAAGAAGCGGGAGGTGAAGCGGGCGGCGAAACCGGTGGCGCAGTGGGCTCCAGTAAGGGCTGCGAAGTAGGCGGGGTGGTGGGCTGGACGGTGGGCAAAGGGAGGCCCGGTTGCCAGGGAGTCAGCAACGGCGCCGGTGCCGTGGGCGCGCCACCGGGCGGCGAGGCCGGGCTGCCTCCCGACGGTGACGGGCTCGCCGACGGTGACGGGCCGGGCGGCGGGGCTGCCAGCGCAGGCGTCACCGCCCCCAGCGCCAGCACGGCACCGAGCACGGCCATGGTGGCCAGCACGCCCCGCACCACCGGCCGCATCCGCGCGGCGCGGTGGGCCGTCACGAGGGTTCGCCCACGACCTGCTGCAGCAGGTTCACCAGCACCGGCGCCAGAACGGCGATGGCGTACCCGATCGCCGCGTACCGCAGCGTCTTCTTGGCCGCCTCCACCTCGCCGGGGTCGCCACCGGCCAGGATGTAGCGGACACCGCCGATCGTGGCGAACAGCGTCGCCAACCCCACCAGCAACCCCACGATCACAGTCCGCAGATTGTCGATCACCTCGTCCAGCGACTCGGCCGCCGCCAGACTCGTGCTCGCATCCGCGACGCCGGGAACCAGGAGCGCGGTGAGCGCGCAGCCTCCGGTCCACAGCCCCGACGCCGTGGTCAGCCGCACTCGTCCGGATGCTGGACGCGGCCCCCGGCAGCCCCGGGACGCGGCGTGGGGGGCGTGCGGCTGTTTGCGTGACGGTTCGCTGGTGCTGGACGGGTGTGGTCGGTTGGACATGGCAGCGCCTCCCTGAACGAGGTCGGGTCTTCGGCTGCCGGTCGAGACCCCCTGGAGAGGCGGTGCGGCCCGGGTGTGGGCGTCCTCCTTCAGAAGGGAAGTTGTGTGGACGGGCGAAACGCGGTGGGGACCGGGTGAACCGTCAGCCCCGGACCGCACCGCCTCTGCAGGTGTCTCGACCGGCACTAATGAAGCACCGCCTCAAGGCCCGAATTTCTCCCCGCCGTCGACAGGAATTGCCGAGCTTTGACCTTGACCTGGTGATCGATACTTCAGATGCGAAGGATGCGAGCGTCCTGCACGTCGGCCGACCTGGAGCCGCGGAACCGGCATGTGGGACTTGGTCCGTCACCACCTGCCGTTGAGCCATAGGTGACCATGGCGTGGGCGAAGGGCCGCGACTGGGCGTGAGCTGTATCGCCCGCTCGGTGCCCGGATCGCACGAGCGTGTGCCCGGCCCCCTTCAGCGGCTGCAGCCCGCGGGGACTCGACGTGCATTGGCGAGGTGGGGCCACCCGCTCGTTCACGCACGGCGCCCGCGCGAGCCGCCCGTCACCTGGACGGGGACGGCCGCTGCGTACGCGCCGCAGATGTGAGGAACGAAGAAAGGGGCGTGGAAATGATCGACTTCACCTATTATGGGCGGGCTGATCCGGTACGCCCTCAACATCCCCGCACCGGTTACGTAATGCGTCTCGGGCACGGGTGTCCTTTCCAGGCGAACGTGTCGGTGTTCAGGGTTAGAGGGTGTCTCACGTGGAGAGTTTGGCGAGTTTCTTGTAGCAGGTGATGGCGGCGGCGAGGG